>NZ_CM195529.1:0-4487500 GCF_043193855.2 Xanthobacter wiegelii
TTCCTAAAACTCTATCACAGTTTGGAGCTGATATTTGATTTTGTAATTATGAAATCCATCCAAAACTTGAAGGATGACATGGTCGGGTTTAGCGTCATAAATCGCGCAATACACAATCGTTCTGAAATTGAACGTCTACGATATATTATTTTCGAATATTGTGACGACTGCGAAGGCATAGCAAAAACATTCACAGGAATCTCAAATTTTGCAATAAGATCTCATGAAGTCTTCCAAGATTATACAAAGGATGGCAATCCGCTTGCTTCACCTCAAAAGTGGGCTGATATTTTAGCCTCATGTCGAGCCGGTCAAACTACAGAAGCCGATTTTCAAAAAATAAAACTCTGTAACCAGAAAGATTTACCATACAGTCGCCTGATCTCAAATATTTCTGCGTATTGGATTTACCGGGTTAGGAGCTCAATTGCTCATAGTCGGATCAGCGAGTTTTTATTCGAGGATTCTGATGAAGATTTTATTGTCGACTTTGCAGAAGTACTTTTAACAGAGGTCGTCAGACAGGTTTTTTCGAGCAAAAAATTGTTGTCTTTGACAAAATAGCCATTTCATCGGTGCGCATAACCCTACGCTAGGCTCGATCGGCAGCTAACCATTAAACAGGTCGAAATTCCCCTCATCCCTCACCCCTTCCTCACCCCCGGCGGCTTCCACGTGCCCTTCCCCGCCGGCAGGATCGAGGGCGGGGTGTCCTTCGGCCAGTAGAGGCGCATCACCATGTAGATGGGGCCGTCGGGGGCGGGGAGCCAGTTGCTCTCCTTGTCCGGGCCGGGGGTCTTGTTCTGGATGTAGAGGGTGAGCGAGCCGTCGGCGTTGCGCTTCAGGCCGGGCAGCATGGGGGAGTTGATGAGGTAGCGGTCGATGGGGTTCTTGATGAGCAGCTGCGTCTTGCCGTCATACATGGTGACGGACCAGAAGGCGTTCACCGGCGGCAGGCTGTCGGCCGGGAAGGTGAGGGTGTAGTTGGCCTTGGAGCCGTCGAGGGTCTGGCCCTCGGCGTCGAGGCGGGTCAAGGGGTAGGTGGCCTCCGCCGCGTCATTGCCATAGATGCCGGCCTGCGCCGCCACCGCGCGCAGCAGCCAGTCGCCGTTGTAGAAGGCGGCGTCCCCGGCGGGCGAGCCCACGCGCCAGCCGTTCACATCCGTGCCGAAGGCGGCCACCGCGTCCGTCACCTTGGCGAGGCCGGCCTTGAGGCCCAGCAACACCTCCGCCTTGTCCTCCAGCGACAGGCTCTTGAACTCGAAGGTCTTGCCGGCGCCCACCCCGATGCTGGCGAGCTGTTCCCGGATCGCCTTCTCCTCCGGCAGCGCCGGGGCGAACTGGAGCGCGAAGTCCAGGAACTCGAAGAATTCCGTGCGGGCGAGGTCCTTGGAGAATTTCGGGAAGTCCACCTGCGGCGCGGCGGGCGGCGCGGCCTTCCCGAGGAAGGCGGAGAGCGGGCGCACCTGATAGCCCGCCTGCACCTTTTTCACATTGTCCATGTCCGCGGGGTCGAACAGCTGGGTGCGGAAGATGGTGAGCGAGAACTGGGTGGACGCGCGGAACACCTTGCGGATGCCGGGCGGCGTCTCCCCGTTCCAGCCCGGCCCCACCACCAGATAGTCGCCGGCTGCGCTCCCCGTGGCGCGGCTGCCGATATAGCCGTAGTTGAAGGTGTTCCCGTCCACCAGCTGCACGGAATAATAGCGCTTGGGGTCCACCGCCGGCACGGAGATCACCATGGGCTCGGCCCGCAAGTCGAGCCAGGCCAGCGAATAGGGCGTGTCGCTGTTGGGCGTGGGGATGGAGGTGTCGCGCCAGGTGAAGACCTGCGCGTCGTTGAACATCTGGTTGAACGGCGCCTTGAACTGCCCCGAGTTCCGGTCCACCGCATATTCGTACATGACGCCGTAATTCATCACGATGGGCAGGCCGTAGACGAAGCCCGCCTCGGCGATATCCCGCGCCTTGAAGAAGCCGGGGCGGTCCGCCGCCTGCGCCGCGCCGGGCATCAGGCCGGGCACCAGCGAGAGCGCAGGGCCGGCAACGCCGCCGGCGGCCAGGATCTTCAGGAAATGACGCTTGGACAGCATGATGGGCCTTCCCGTCGCCGGAAGAGCCCCCCGCTCTCCGGACCGGCGCGAGATTAGCTTGGCCGCGCGCCGCCGTCGCCCACGGACTTTGCCGGAGCCGCCACCATGAAAAAGCCCCCGGCGCGGGACGCCGGGGGCCTTGTCTTCAGAACAGGTCGGGCGGGCCTCAGGCTGCCTGATCCACCTTCGCCGCCTCGCTGGCAAAGGTGAGGTGCCCGCCATCCAGCCCCACCGTCACCTTGGCGCCGTCGAGGATCTCGCCGCCGAGGATCTTCTCGGCGAGCGGGTCCTGCACCAGCTTCTGGATGGTGCGCTTCAGCGGACGCGCGCCATAGGCCGGGTCGTAGCCCTTCTCGGCGAGGAAGCTGCGCGCCTCGGGGGAGAGCTCGATGGTGATCTTGCGATCCTCCAGGAGCTTGCGCAGCCGGCCCAGCTGGATGTCCACGATGTGGTCCATCTGGTCCCGCTTGAGGCGGTGGAACATGACGATCTCGTCGATCCGGTTGATGAATTCCGGGCGGAAGTGACGCCGCACGGCCCCCATCACCATGTCGTAGGCCTCCTCGTCCGACACCACCTGCTCGCCCTCGTGGCCCGGCACCTTGAAGCCCATGGGCTGGCGCGGATCGGCGAGGAATTCGGCGCCGAGGTTCGAGGTCATGATGATGAGCACGTTGCGGAAGTCCACCGTGCGGCCCTGCCCGTCCGTCAGGCGTCCGTCGTCGAGCACCTGCAGGAGGACGTTGAACACGTCCGGATGCGCCTTCTCCACCTCGTCGAACAGCACCACCTGATAGGGCCGGCGCCGCACGGCTTCGGTGAGGGCGCCGCCCTCGTCATAGCCCACATAGCCGGGAGGGGCGCCGATGAGCCGGCTCACGGAGTGCTTCTCCATGTATTCCGACATGTCGATGCGCACCATCGCCGTCTCGTCGTCGAACAGGAACTCGGCCAGCGCCTTGGTCAGCTCCGTCTTGCCGACGCCCGTTGGGCCAAGGAAGAGGAACGAGCCGATGGGCCGGTTCGGGTCCTGCAGGCCCGCGCGGGCGCGGCGCACGGCGGTGGACACGGCGGCCACCGCCTCCGACTGGCCCACCACGCGCTTCGCCAGCTCCAGCTCCATGCGCAGCAGCTTCTCGCGCTCGCCCTCGAGCATCTTGTCCACCGGCACGCCGGTCCAGCGGGAGACGACGCCGGCGATGTGGCTGGGCGTCACCGCCTCTTCCACCATCTGGCCGGCATTGCCCGCCTTCTCGATGTCGGCGAGCTTCTTCTCCAGCTGCGGGATCACCGAATAGGTGAGCTCGCCGGCCTTCTGGTATTCGCCCTGCCGCTGCGCGGTGGCAAGGTCGGCGCGCGCCTGGTCGAGCTTGGCCTTGACGGTGGTCGCCTCGCCGAGCTTCTCCTTCTCGGCCTTCCATTTGGAGGTGAGGACGGAAGCCTTCTCCTCAAGGTCCGCCAGCTCCTTCTCGGAGCGCTTCAGGCGGTCCTTGGAGGCGCTGTCGGTCTCCTTCTTCAGGGCCTCCTGCTCGATCTTGCGACGCATGATCTCGCGGTCGAGGCTGTCCAGCTCCTCGGGCTTGGAATCCACCTGCATGCGTAGGCGCGAGGCCGCCTCGTCCACAAGGTCGATGGCCTTGTCGGGCAGGAAGCGGTCGGTGATGTAGCGGTTGGAGAGAACCGCCGCAGACACCAGCGCCGAGTCGGTGATGCGCACGCCGTGGTGCAGCTCGTACTTCTCCTTCAGGCCGCGCAGGATGGAGACGGTATCCTCCACCGTGGGCTCGGAGACGAAGACGGGCTGGAAGCGACGGGCCAGCGCCGCGTCCTTCTCCACATGCTTGCGATACTCGTCGAGCGTGGTCGCGCCGACGCAGTGCAGTTCGCCGCGGGCCAGGGCGGGCTTCAGGAGGTTGGACGCATCCATGGCGCCGTCGGTCTTGCCGGCGCCGACGAGGGTGTGCATCTCGTCGATGAACAGGATGATGCCGCCCTCGGCCGCCTCGACCTCGGACAGCACGCTCTTCAGGCGCTCCTCGAACTCGCCGCGATACTTCGCGCCGGCGATGAGCGAGCCCATGTCGAGCGAAAGCAGGCTCTTGTCCTTCAGGCTCTCGGGCACGTCGCCATCCACGATGCGGCGGGCGAGGCCCTCCACGATGGCGGTCTTGCCGACGCCGGGCTCGCCGATGAGCACGGGGTTGTTCTTGGTGCGGCGCGCCAGCACCTGGATGGTGCGGCGGATTTCCTCGTCGCGGCCGATGACCGGGTCGAGCTTGCCGTCCCGCACGGCCTGGGTGAGGTCGCGGGCATATTTCTTCAGCGCCTCATAGGCGTTCTCGGCGGTGGCGGTGTCCGCGGTGCGGCCCTTTCGCAGGGCCTCGATGGCCGCGTTCAGGGTCTGCGGGGTCACGCCCGCCTTCGCCAGCAGCTTGCCGGCGTCGGTGTCCTTCTCGATGGCGAGGGCAAGCAGCATCCGCTCGACGGTGACGTAGCCGTCACCCGCCTTCTTGGCCGCCTGCTCGGCGGTCTCGAACACCTTCGCAAGCTGCTGGGACACGTACACCTGTCCCGAGCCGCCCGACACCTTCGGCAGCTTCTTGAGGGCCGCTTCCACCTCGGCGCGCACCAGCGTGGGATTGCCGCCCGCGCGCTGGATGAGGCCCGAGCACAGGCCCTCGGGATCGTCCATCAGCACTTTGAGGAGGTGCTCCGGCGTGAACTGCTGGTTGCCCTCCCGCACCGCCAGCGACTGGGCGGACTGGACGAAGCCCCGCGCGCGTTCGGTATAGATCTCAAAATTCATCTGTCTCTCCTCCTTCCCGCGCCCGATACCTTCCAAGAAGCATAAGGGGCACGGCGGGACACGGTCCCGGCATCCCCGGCTACCGTCACGCAGGCGGAACAAACCTGCGCCGTGCCTCATGTGGGTGTGGCCCCGCGGCAACGGAAGGGGGTGACGGAACGATTTCGAGCCGGCCGGGCCGAACCGCGCCGCCACCGCCCTCCGCTCCAGGGAGGCTAGGTCCGGCGCGCCGCCATCGCCTTGATCCAGGCGAAATTTTCCCGCCCTTGACCAAGCAGGCGCGGCATGGGACGCCGAGGCCTCCGGACCCGAAGGAGCGCCCCGCATGCCCGTGCCGTCCGCCACCTCCGCCGCCCCAGTTCCGGCGGCCGCACTGCCGCCCGCCACCATCACCGCGCTCTACCGCCATCCGGTGAAGGGGCTCACGCCCGAGGCGCTGGACGCCGTGGAGCTGACCGCCGGCGCCTTCTTCCCCAATGACCGGCTCTATGCGGTGGAGAACGGCCCCAGCGGCTTCGATCCCGCCGCGCCGTCCTACCGGCAGAAGACCGCCTTCCTGATGCTGATGCGGGACGCCCGCCTCGCCGCCCTCGCCTCCCGCTACGACGAAGCCACGGGCACGCTCACGCTGTCCCTCGACGGTCACGAGGTGGTGGCCGCAAACCTCTCGACGCCCGAGGGAAGGGCGGAGGTGGAGGCCTTCCTCACCTTCTATATGGGCGAGGAGGCGCGCGGCCCGCTGAAGCTGCTCACCGCGCCGGAGGGCTTCCGCTTCACCGATTCGCTGCGCTCAGGCTTTCTCTCCCTGCTCAACCTCGAAAGCGTGCGCGATCTCGGCGCGCGGATGGGGGCGGAGCTGGACCCCCGCCGCTTCCGCATGAACCTGCATCTGGAGGGGTGGCCGGCGGGCGCGGAGCTGGAGCTGGCCGGCGCGCGGCTCGATGTGGGCACGGCGCGCATCGCCATCCTCAAGCGGACCGAGCGCTGCGCGGCGGTGAATGTGAACCCCGCGACCGCCGTCCGCGACCTCAATGTGGTGAAGGGGCTCGTCTCCGCCTACGGCCACGCCGACTGCGGCATCTATGCCAAGGTGGTGCGCTCCGGCCGGGTTCAGGTGGGCGACACCATCCGCCCCGCCGCCGACTGATTCGTCGTTTTCGGGAGAACCGTCATGCGCCTGAAATCCTTATTCCTCGCGGTCACCCTCGCGGCCTCGCTCACCGTCCCCGCCTCCGCCGCCAGCTTCAGCTGCGCCGGTGTCAGCGCGCCCGACGAGGTGGCCATCTGCAAGAGCTGCGATCTCGCCCAGCTCGACGTGAAGATGGCGACGCTTTATGGCGTCATCACCAAGCTGGTCGGCATGGGCCAGCGCGGCATGATCCAGGACGACCAGCGCGCCTGGCTGGTGGAGCGCGCGAGCTGCAAGGGCGACGCGGCCTGCATCTCCAACGCCTACCAGACCCGCATCCGCGCCATCGAGGGGATGCTCTCCGACATCTATTCCCGCGGCCCGTTCTGAGGCATGGTCCGGCGATGATCTCCCCTTCCCCCGCGGCGCTTGCATCGTCGGCTTTCGAGGCCGTGGACACCTGGGTGTTCGACCTCGACAACACCCTTTATCCCGCCCAGCACGACCTCTGGGGCCAGATCGACGCCCGGATGAAGGCGTACATCTCGGACCTCCTCGGCATCGCGCCCGAGGAGGCGTTCCGGATCCAGAAGGACTATTACCGCCGCTACGGCACCTCCCTGCGCGGGCTGATGATCGAGCACGGGGTGGAGCCGGCGGCCTTCCTCGCCCATGTGCACGACGTGGACCTGACCACGCTGGACGCCTCCCCCCGCCTCGCCGCCGCCATCGAGGCGCTGCCGGGACAGAAGCTCGTCTACACCAACGGCTCCGAGCGCCATGCCCGCAACGTGCTGGAAAAGCTCGGCATGGACGCGCATTTCACCGCCGTCCATGACATCGTGGCCGCCGAATTCCACCCCAAGCCCACCGAGGAAGCCTATGAGCGCTTCCTGCGCGCCCATGGGGTGGAGGCGACCCGCGCCGCCATGTTCGAGGACCTCGCCCGCAATCTGGAGGTGCCCCACCGCCTCGGCATGGTGACGGTGCTGGTGGTGCCCCCCGGCCAGACGGTTTCGGCGCGCGAAGGCTGGGAGTTCGAGGGCCGCGAGGACGCCTATGTGAACCACGTCACGGAAGACCTCGCCGGCTTCCTCGAAACCGTCGCCCGCGACCTGCCCCCGCCGCTGCCGGTGGACCCGGAGTGACGATGACCACACCCACCATTCGCACCCTCACCCCCGCCGAAGTGCTCACCGCCGTGGACTGGGCGGCGGCCGAGGGCTGGAATCCCGGCCTCGCCGATGCCACCGCCTTCCTCGCGCAGGATCGCGATGCCTTCTTCGGCCTGTTCCTCGGCGATGAGCTGGCGTCGATCATTTCCGCCACCCGGTATGCGGGCGGCTTCCATTTCGTCGGCTTCTACATCTGCCGGCCGGACCTGCGCGGACGCGGGCTCGGCCTCGCGGTCTGGCAGGCGGCATTCGCCGGGCTCGAAGGCACGGTGGGTCTCGATGGCGTGGTGGCGCAGCAGCACAATTATGCGCGCTCCGGCTTCGTCCTCGCCCATCGCAACGTGCGCCACGGTGGAGTCGCGGCGGCCGGGCCGGAAGATGCGCGGGTGGTGGACATCGCGGCGGCCGACCGGGACGCCGTGGCGGCGCTCGACCGCGCCTGCTTCGGCTTCGCCCGGCCGGATTTCCTGGCCGTCTGGCTCGCCCCGCCTCATGGCCGGGCGCTAGCCTTCGTTACGGATGGTCAGGTGAAAGGCGTCGCGGTGGTCCGCCGCTGTCGCACGGGCTTTCGCATCGGCCCGCTGTTCGCGGACGATGCCGAGGCGGCCGGCGCCCTGTTCTCCGCCTGCATCCGGACGGCGGCGGGAGAAGCGGTCTTCATCGATGTGCCGGAGCCCAATGCGGCGGCCATGGCCATGGCCGCGGCGGCCGGCCTCGTTCCGGTGTTCGAGACCGCCCGCATGTATCGCGGCCCGGCCCCGGACCTGCCCCTCGTCCGCATCTACGGCATCACGTCGCTGGAGCTGGGGTAGAGCATTTTCAAGCGAAGTGGATCCGGTTCGCGTGAAGAAAATGCGAAGACTCAGAGACATAGAGCAATTCCGGTGAACCGGAGTTCGCCGGAATTGCTCTAGACCAAGATCATGCCCGGCGCGCGGCCGGGCATGACGTGTGCGGGCTGATCCTCAGGCAATCAGGCGGTAGGCCGGAAGGGTGAGGAATTCCTCGAAGCTGTCGGCCAGCGTCATGTCGGCAAACAGCTTGATGGCCTCGGGGAAGCGGCCGGAATCATAGACTTCCGGGCCGAGCACCGAGCGCAGGTTGGACATCTCGTCGTCCAGCAGGGCGCGGAACAGCTCCGGCGTCACCGTCCGGCCGTCATCCAGCGTCGCGCCGAGGTGGATCCACTGCCACACCTGCGCGCGGCTGATCTCGGCGGTGGCCGCATCTTCCATGAGGTTGTAGAGCGGCACCGCGCCACGGCCGCGCAGCCATGCCTCGATATATTGCACGCCGACGCGGATATTCTCGCGCAAGCCGGCTTCCGAGCGGGTGCCCTGATGCACTTCCAGCAGGTCATCGCGGCTCACCGGCACGTCGCTCGGCTTGGCGTCGCGCTGGTTGGCGGCGGGCATCAAGCGGTTGAACACCTCCATGGCCACCGGCACGAGGTCCGGATGGGCCACCCAGGTGCCGTCGCAGCCCGAATTGGCCTCGCGCTCCTTGTCCGCCTTCACCTTGGCGAAGGCGGCGGCATTGGCTTCCGCATCGCCCTTCACCGGGATCTGCGCGGCCATGCCACCCATGGCGAAAGCGTTGCGGCGGTGGCAGGTGCGCACGAGGAGGATGCCGTAGGCCTTCAGGAAGGCCTCGCTCATCACCATGCGGCTGCGGTCGGGGGTGAGGAAGCGGTCGTTCTTCCCGAGGCGCTTGATGAAAGAGAAGATGTAGTCCCAGCGGCCGAGATTGAGGCCGGCGATGTGGTCCTTCATCTCGAACAGGATCTCGTCCATCTCGAACACCGCGGGCAGCGTCTCGATGAGGACGGTGGCCTTGATGGTGCCGACGGGGAGCCCCAGCGCGGTCTGCGCGGCGACGAACACCTCGTTCCACAGCCGGGCCTCAAGGTGGCTCTCGGTCTTCGGCAGGTAGAAATAGGGGCCGGAGCCCTGCGCCAGCGCCGCCTTGGCGTTGTGGAAGACGTAGAGGCCGAAGTCGAACAGCGATCCGGAGACTTCCTCGCCGTCCACCAGCACATGGGCTTCCGGCAGGTGCCAGCCACGCGGGCGGATGATGAGCACGGCCGGATTCGCGCCGAGCTTGTAGGACTTGCCGTTGTTGGCGTCGACGAAGTCGATGGCGCCGGCCCAGCGGTCCTTCAAATTGATCTGGCCCTCGATCATGTTCTCCCACACCGGGGAGGAGGCATCCTCGAAGTCCGCCATGAACACCTTGGCGCCGGAGTTCAGCGCGTTGACGATCATCTTGCGGTCCACCGGCCCGGTGATCTCCACGCGGCGGTCGAGCAGGTCGGCGGGCAGGTCGGCGATGGTCCAGTCGCCGTCACGGACGGCCTTGGTCTCGGGCAGGAAGTCGGGCAGCTCGCCGGCGTCGAACGTCACCTGCCGCTCGGCGCGACGGGCGAGAAGGGCCTTGCGGGTGGGATTGAAGGCGCGATGCAGGTCGGCGACGAAGGCCAGCGCCTCGGGGGTCAGGATTTCGTCGAAGCGGGGGCCGAGCGCGCCGGTGATCTCGACGCCCGCGACGGGGGCGGTCTTCAGGGCAGGGGACGACATGATGTCGGTTCTCCTTGAGGAAGCCTGAAGCGCGTGGCGTCGCCGCAGGCAGGAACCACCCCGGAGCCGTGGCGGCCCCGAAGCGGGATGGAAAGCGTCAGCGCGCGGCCGTGACGGCCGAAAGCAGCGCGCGCGCAGCGTGTTCGGGATCGGGGGCGGCGCAGATGGCGGACACCACCGCCACCCCGTCCGCCCCGGCACGGATGACCTCGCCGGCGAGCGCGCCGTCGATGCCGCCGATGCCGACGATGGGCCGGCGGGTGAGCGCCCGCACCGCAGCGACACCGGCCGCGCCGATGGCGGCGCCGGCATCCTTCTTGGTGCCGGTGGCCTTCACCGGGCCGACGCCGAGATAATCCACGGCACCGATGTCGATGCCGCTGCTGGAGCCCGCGAATTCCGCCGGATTGCCCACCGAGAGGCCCAGGATGCGCTCCGGTCCGAGAAGGGCGCGGGCGTCGGCGGGGGACATGTCGTCCTGGCCGAGATGGACGCCGTCGGCATCCGCCGCCACCGCCACGTCCACCCGGTCATTCACGATGAGCGGGATGCCGAGGGGGGCGAGCAGCGCCTTGAGCGCGCGGGCCTGCTCCACCAGGGCGCGGCCGTGAGCGTCGGGATCGCGCAGTTGCACGAGGGTCACGCCGCCCTTCACCGCCGCCTCGACGGTCGCCAGCAGACCGCGCTCGGCAACGAGGCGCGGGTCGGTGACGAGATAGAGGGTCAGGTCGAAGGGACGGGACATCAGGTGCTCATGGTGCGGGGCGTGCTGCGGCGCAGCGTAAGCCGCCCCGCTCCCTTAGCTCAATGCGCTTCGGTGCGAAACGTCGCATGCGACGAAGGTCTATTGACCGCATCGCACATGGGTCTTTGCCGTTTTGGCAACAATCCTCAGGCCGCTTTCGCCCGTCCGGCCAAAGCTGAGGGCACCGGACCGCCGGTGGCCCAGTCCAGCAGTTCCACCGTGTGGACGATGGGAATGCCGGTGCCGGAGCCGATCTGCGTCATGCAGCCGATGTTGCCGGCTGCGATCACGTCGGGGGCCAGCGCCTCCAGCGTCGCCACCTTGCGGTCCCTGAGCTGCCCGGCAATGTCGCTCTGGAGCATGTTGTAGGTGCCGGCCGAGCCGCAGCACAGATGCGGGTCGAACGGCTCCACCACCTCGAAGCCGACGCGGCGCAGGAGGTCCATGGGCGGCGTCTTCACCTTCTGCCCGTGCTGGAGCGAGCAGGCGGAGTGATAGGCGACGCGCATCCCGCGCGGCGTCTCCGCCTTGGGCAGGTCGAGGGTGGGCAAAAACTCGCTGATGTCGCGGGTGATGGCCGAGACCCGCGCCGCCTTCTCGGCATAGGCGGGATCGAGGCGCAGCATGTAGCCATAGTCCTTGATGGGCGTGCCGCAGCCGGAGGTGGTGACAAGGATGGCGTCCAGCCCTTCCGTCTCCATCTCCCTGATCCACACGTCCACATTGTTGCGGGCGAAGGCGAGCGCCTCCTCCTCGCGGCCCATGTGATGGACCAGCGCGCCGCAACAGCCCTCGCCCTTCACCCGCACCACATCCACACCCTGCCGGGTGAGGAGGCGGATGGCGGCCTCGTCGATGCCGGGGTTCAGCACCGGCTGGGCGCAGCCCTTGAGCAGGGCCACCCGCGCCCGGCGCGTGCCGTGGGCGGGATGCACGCCGCCCTTGTCATCCGCCGCGCGACCATGGGGTCGGCCGGGGGCGAGGCGCAGCATGGCGGCGAGCGGCTTCAGCGCCGGCACCTTGGCGAACAGCCCGGCGAACGGCTTGCCGGCGAGCGCCCCCATGAGGGCGAGGCGGAAGCGGTCGGGATAGGGCAGCACCTTCGCCAGCACCTCCCGGATCATCCGGTCGGGGGCGGGGCGCGAATAGGTCTTCTCGATATGGACGCGGGCGGTGTCCACGAGGTGCATGTAGTTCACGCCCGAAGGGCAGGTGGACATGCAGGAGAGGCAGGAGAGGCAACGGTCGATGTGCTTCACCTCCTCCTGCGTCGCCGGCCGGTCGTTCTCCAGCATGTCCTTGATGAGGTAGATGCGCCCGCGCGGGCTATCCAGCTCGTCCCCCAAGAGCACGTAGGTGGGGCAGGTGGCGGTGCAGAAGCCGCAATGCACGCATTTGCGCAGGATGGAATTGGCCGCCTCCACATGCGGATCGGCGAGCTGGGCGAGGGTGAAGTTGGTCTGCATGGGCGCTCAGCCGTGACGGAGGAACGAGGGGACGGGGGTGCGGGCCATCTCACATCCCCGCATGCATGCGGCCGGGGTTGAGCACCAGGCCGGGATCGAAGCTCTCCTTCACGCGCTTGGTCAGCGCCGCCAGCGCCCCGTCGAGGGGCTGGAACACCGCCGTGCGGGCCCGCTCGGCCGCGCTGGCGCGCATCAGGGTGGCGTGGCCGCCATGGGGGGCAAGGGCCGCGCGCACCTGATCGGCGTGGGAGGCTTCGCCCGGCAGGCAGAGCCAGATGAGGCCGCCGGCCCAGTCGCAATAGGCCTCGCCACCGAGGTCGGCCGCGAGCTTCGCCGCCAGCTCCGGGCCGACCTTCGGCTGGGTGGAGATGCGCCACACCGCCCGCTCGCCCGAGCCGGCGAAGGGGATCACGTCGCGCACCGCCTGCCACAGCGGACGGGAGGTCTCGGTTTCCAGCACCTCGGCCGGACCGATGCCGGCGAGCACCTTGAGCAGCATGGCGCGCCGCGCGGTGACGGAGGGCGCGACGCCCTCCATGCGCAGCGCCACCAGCGCGGGCGAGCCGGAGAGGCCCGGGAGGCGTCCCGCCACGCCCTGCGGCAGGAAGGCGGCGCCGGACACCTCGCAGGAGGAACCCATGGCCGCCGAGAGCGCCGCCGCCGCCTCGCCGGGCGAGGCGACGCGGGCGATCACCGTCTCCTCCATGGGCGGGCGCGGCAGCACCTTCAGGGTGATCTCGGTGGCGACACAGAGCGTGCCGAAGGCGCCGGCCATCAGGCGGGGCAAATCGTAGCCGGTGACATTCTTCACCACCCGCCCGCCGGACTTGAACGGCTCGCCCCGGCCGGACACGGCCTTGATGCCGAGGGCATGGTCGCGCACCGCGCCGTGGCTGATGCGGCGGGGGCCGGCGAAATTCACCGCGAACATGCCGCCGAGCGTGCCGCGTCCCGCCGCGCCGCCGAGCAGCGGGCCGGTGTCCATGGGCTCGAAGGCGAGCATCTGTCCGCGCGCCGCCACCATCTCCTCGATGTCGGCGCGGGAGGTGCCGGCGCGGGCGGAGAGCACCAGTTCCTCCGGTTCGTAGAGGGTGACGCCGGACAAGGCGGAAAGGTCGAGGGTGAGGTCGGTCTGGCTCGGCCGGCCGAGAGCCTGCTGCGAGCCTTGGCCGCGCACCTCCAGCGTCTTGCCGGCGCCGAGGGCGGTCAAGACCGCCTCCGCGACCTCCTGCTCGTCGCGCGCTGCGATGATGTCGCTCATGATCTGGGGCCTTGGGATATCGGGAGGAGCGCGTTCAGAAGCGCGGCAGGTCCGGGAAGGGCAGCGCGCCGCCCGACACATGCATGCGGCCCATTTCGGCGCAGCGGTGCAGGGTCGGGAACACCTTGCCGGGGTTGAGCAGGCTCTTGTCGTCGAAGGCGCATTTCAGCCGCAGCTGCTGGGCGAGATCGACCTCGTTGAACATGGTCGGCATCAGGTCGCGCTTCTCCACGCCCACGCCGTGCTCGCCGGTGAGCACGCCGCCCACCTCCACGCACAGCCGCAGGATGTCGGCGCCGAAATTCTCCGCCGCTTCGAGCTGTCCCGGCGCGTTCGCGTCATAGAGGATCAGCGGGTGGAGGTTGCCGTCGCCCGCGTGAAAGACGTTGGCGACGCGCAAATCGTATTGCGCGGAAAGCTCGCGCATGCGCGACAGCACATAGGGCAATTGGCGGCGGGGAATGGTGCCGTCCATGCAGAGATAATCCGGCGAGAGGCGCCCCACCGCCGGGAAGGCGGCCTTGCGCCCGGCCCAGAACCCGAGGCGCTCGGCCTCGCTGGTGGAGACGCGCAGCGTCACCGAATTGCAGCCCTCGGCGACGCGCGTCACCTCCTCCAGCAGGTGGGCGCATTCCGCCTCCGGCCCGTCCAGCTCGACGATGAGCAGGGCCTCCACATCCAGCGGATAGCCGACATTCACGAAGGCCTCGGCGGCGGCGATGGCGTCGCGGTCCATCATCTCGATGGCGGCCGGGATGATGCCGCCGCCGATGATCCGCGCCACGCACTCGCCGGCATCCTCGGAGGTGGGGAAGCCGACGAGGAGCGCGCGGGCGGTGTCCGGCTTCTTGAGGAGGCGCACGGTGACTTCCGTCACCACCCCCAGCAGCCCTTCCGAGCCGATGATGACAGAGAGAAGGTCAAGCCCGCCGGCATCGAGGTGCTTGCCGCCGAGGCGCACGATCTCGCCGGTGATGAGCACCATCTCGACGCCCAGCACGTTGTTGGTGGTCAGCCCGTATTTCAGGCAGTGCACGCCGCCGGAATTCTCCCCCACATTGCCGCCGATGGAACAGGCGATCTGTGAGGAGGGGTCGGGGGCGTAATAGAAGCCCAGATGGTCCACCGCCTTGGAGATGCCGAGGTTGGTCACCCCCGGCTGCACCACGCAGGCGCGGTTGGCGGTGTCGATGTCGAGGATGCGGTTGAACTTGCCGAGGCCCAGCAGCACCGCGTCCTGAAGCGGCAGCGCACCGCCCGAGAGCGAGGTTCCCGAGCCGCGCGGCACCACGCGGATCTCGTTGTCATGGCAATATTTAAGGACGGCGGCCACCTGCTCCGTCGTCGACGGCAGCACCACCACGAGGGGCAGTTGGCGATAGGCGGTGAGGCCGTCGGATTCGTAAGGCCGCATCTCCCGTTCGTGGGAAATGACGCCCTCGCCGGGCACGATGGCCCGGAGCGCGGCGATGATGTCCTCCCGTCGGGCGAGCACCCGAGCATCCGCTTCCGGCAGCCTGAGGCCCGGAGTGGTTCCCGTCATGTCGGCGTCCCTTTGAGCCGTTCTTGTTGGAGGAACTATAATCGGTTCATTCGGGAAAAAACGTCGCCCATTCTTTCCCTGACGGATAAAGTCGGCGGCGGAAGAGAAAACAATCGGCCGGTGCGGTTCACCCCGGCCAGGAGGAGCGTCGATCGATGATCGGCAATCTCGGCGATCTAGAAATCTTCGCGCGCATCGTCACCGCCGGCAGCCTCTCCGCCGCCGGGCGGGAGATGGGATTGTCGCCGCCGGTGGTGTCGAAGCGGGTGCAGCGGCTGGAGGAGCGGCTCGGCGCCCGGCTGTTCCAGCGCACCACCCGCAAGGTGGCCCTCACCGAGGCGGGACAGGGCTTCTACGAGCGCGTCGTGACCATCCTCGCCTCCATCGAGGAGGCGGAAAGCCAGCTTGCCCGCAAGTCCACCGAGGCGCGGGGGCTCTTGCGCGTGTCGGCGCCCACCTCCTTCGGCCGGATGCACATCGCGCCGAACCTGCTGCCGCTGATGGCGGCCAATCCCGACCTCACCATCGACCTCGAACTGTCGGACAGCTTCGTGGACATCGTGGGCGAAGGCTTCGACGTGGCGGTGCGCATCGCCGACCTCGACGATTCCAGCCTCGTCGCCCGCCGCCTCGCCCCGGTCCACCGGGTGCTGTGCGCGACGCCGGAGTATCTCGCCCGCGCCGGCGAGCCGAAGCACATCTCCGAACTCTCCGACCACGTCCTCATCGCCACCCACGGACAGGACCCGTGGAAGCTGGAGGGGCCGGACGGGCCGGTAACGCTGCGCGTGCATTCCCAGTTGCGCACCAATTCCAACGAGGTGGTGCGCGAGGCAGTGCTCGCCTCGGTGGGCATCGCGCTGCGCTCCACCTGGGACGTGGGGCCGGAACTGCGCTCCGGCACGCTGAAGGTGGTGCTGCCGCGCTGGCGCGCCTCCCACCGGGTGGGCCTGTTCGCGGTCTATCCCTCCCGCCGCTTCCTGCCACAGAAGGTGCGCGTCTTCATCGACCACCTCGCCGCCCTCTACGGCCAGGGCCACGGCGGCATCCCGCCCTGGGACGAGGGCCTCTCGCGCCTGTTCGAGCCCGAGCCGGTGGGGTGATTTTCACGCCGTCATGCTCCGGATGGGGAGCGCCCCTCCCATCCGCCCATAAGCGGAAATCGGGTTGGCCTTTCCGGCGGGGGCGTCCATAAGGGCGGTATTTCCGCTTAGCGACTGTTGATTGCTCCGCTCCAGATGACCAAGCCCCACCCCGCACCCCTGACCCTCGCCGGCGTGGCCGAAGGCGCGCGCGCCATGCTGCCGCTGATGCCCGGCATCACCGCGTTCGGCATGGCCTTCGGCGCCGCCTCCATTCCAAAGGGCTTCTCCCTCATCGAGGCGACCCTCTCCAGCGCCATCGTGTTCGCCGGCCTGTCGCAGATGGTGGCGCTGGAGGGCTGGACCCAGCACTGGACCGCCGGCTCCCTGCTGGCACTGGGCTTTCTCACCCTCACCGTGAACATGCGCCATGTGCTGATGGGCGCCTCGCTGCGCCCCTGGCTCGGCACGCTGCCGGCGTGGAAATCCTATCCGGCGCTGATGATGATGGCCGACAACAACTGGGCCGCCGCCCTGCGCTACCGCGCCGAGGGCGGCAACGACGTGGGCTATTTCGTCGGCTCGGGCCTCATCACCTGGTTCGTGTGGGTATTGGCCACCGCCCTCGGGCATGTGGTGGGCGGCGGCATTCCCGATCCGAAGGCGGTGGGCATCGACCTGGTGGTGCCCGCCTTCTTCATCGCCATGCTGCTCCCCAACTGGAAGGGCAAGCGCGAGGCGGTGGGCTGGGGCGTGGCGGCGGCGGTTTCCACCGCCGTGTCGTTCGTGCTGCCGGGCTGGTGGTTCATCGTGATCGGCGCCGTGGCGGGCGCGCTCGCAGGCGGGTTCACCGACGATGACCGTTGATCCCGGCACCCTCGCCGCCATCCTGGTGATGGCGGCCGCCACCGCCTTCAACCGCGCCGGCGGCTTCTGGCTCATGCGGCTCGTGCCGGTCACGCCCCGCGTGCGCCGCGTGCTGGACTGCCTGCCCGGCGCGGTGCTCGTCGCGCTACTGGTGCCCGGCGCCGTGCAGGGTGCAGTCAAGGGCGACATGGGCATGCTGGGCGGCCTCGCCGCCGCCCTCGTCGTCACCCGCCTCACCCGCAGCGATCTCCTCGCCGTGGTGGTGGCCATGGCCGTGGCGGCAGGGATCAGGGCCTTCTGGGGGTGAGGGGCAGGCGCGGTCCTTCGAGCGTCATCCCGCGGCGCGACGCCCCGGTCCGGGAAAGCGGCGCCGTTTCAGACCCTCCGTGGACCGCCTGCACAAGGCCGGCGATGACGGCGAACACGGGTGCCGTGCCCCCAAACGAAAACGGCGGGCCGAAGCCCGCCGCTGAATTCCTGGTCCGAAAATCCGGTCTTCAGCCCGGCGCGCCGGGCCTGGCCGCGGCCTGCGTGCCGGGGGAGGCGGTGGGCGCGGAGGGGGTGGCGGCGGGGTCCGCCGGCTTGGGCTTCGGCTTGGGCTTCGGCGCGGTGATGGAGCGCACCTGGGTGATCACCTCGTCGTGGAGGCGCGGCGACTTCTCGATGTTGAAGTGGTCGATGCCGCCGATGGAATTGAGGTTGCGGTTGACGATGTTGCCGCGGAAGCCCGCGCCGGCCGTCAGGCGCTTACCGTAGCCGTTGTTGGACTGGTAGTAGTTGACGAAATAGCCGGAGGACGCGCCCACCTGCGTCACGCCCACCGGATCGAACGTCACCACCAGCTTGGGCGGGGTGCCCAGCGCGGTCAGGCGCTCGGCCATCTCCACCGCCGCGTCGGCGCCCAGCGAATGGCCGACGATGATGATGGGCGAATTGCCGGTGGCGCGGCTCTCGGCGGCGGCGGCATCGGCGAGCGAGGCCCACTGGCCGTATTCATGTACCGTCGCAGGGATGCCGCGGGCGTTCAGCTTCTTGGCGAGATCGTCCATCCCCAGCGAGAAGACGTTGGCGAGCCCCCTGAGAAGGTAGACGTGGCCGCGATTCTGCTGGGCCATCGCCGGCGGGGCGACGCAGAGGACGACGCAAAGGGCGGCGAACGCCGCGAACAGCGCCCGGACGAAGCGCAAGCCAACTTTCATTGTCTCACCGTTCCTGAAAAGTGACCGAGTACTGCCGACAAAACGTCGGCCGGGCAATACCGGATTGCTTATCCGGCACAGCGGGATGGCCGGCAAAGGCGTTTTTTCCCGCCCCGTGTCGCGCCTGCATCAACGTGCAAAATGCGAAAAAGTACAGCCACGCTTGATTTGGATCGGTTCATAGCTTCGCAGGAGTTGTATAAGATCGAGAGTGCGCTCCCTCAGGTCAGGATGAGGACGACACCTTTGACACCCGTTTTCGCCTTCGATGGGGGCAATCCGCGCGGGCCGCGCGGGTTCGCCTTCGTGCCTGCCGTGCCCGCGCTGGCGAACGCGCGGCCGGAGCCCAGCACGCCCCACCCCTCCCCGGCGCGACCGCCGGACGCCGGCGCGCGACAGGACCGGCCGCCGGGCGGAATCCTGCTTCTCGCCCTGATGTCCGGCCTGTCGGGCGCGGTCATGGGCCTCCTGTTCGGCGGCTACCTCACCGTCGCGCTCACCCTGTTCCTCGCTTTGCCCCTCGGTGTCGGCATCGGCATCTGGGCGATGCGCTTCTCCGACTAGAGAACGATCCGAGCGGATCGGATCAATCCGCTCGGATCGTGCTCTGACTTTTGGAACGAGAACGCGTGATCCGATCTGCTTGCGATGCAATCAGATCGGCGCGTGCTCTAGGCCGCAGCCGGTCCGCCCACCAGCAGCACATGCAGGCTGCGCGGGCCGTGCGCACCAAGCAGCAGGGTCTGCTCGATGTCGGCGGAGCGCGACGGGCCGGTGATCCAGTTCACCGTGCGCGGCAGCACGCCGGCGCCGAAGCGGGCGCGAATGCGGTCCCACACCGTCTCGTAATCCCCCGCCACGTCAGCCGCGTCCACCACCACCAGATGATGATCGGGCAGGAGGTTCAGCGTGGACGGATTGTCCGGGCCGGACAGCATGACCAGCGAGCCCGATTCCGCGACGCCCGCGAAGGCGTGGGAAAGGCCGGCGAGCTGGCGCCCGTCCGAGGGGCCGATCCAGACGTCGAGCGCCGGGGCGCGCTCCCATGGCAGAGCGGCGAGGCGCGCGTCGGCGCCGCGCAGGATGGTCATGGGCAGGTTGCGGGACCTCAGATAGGCGGCGATGGCCTCCGGCACCTCGGCCGTGGAGGGCAGATGATCGATGGTCGCCGCCGCGCCGATCACCATGTCGCGGAACAAGGCGAGGCGCCCGGCCTCCGGCAACTGCCCTCGCGCCGGAATGACACCTCGTGGATGAGAGGCGATCCGGTCGGCCACCGCCTGCCGACGCGGCGCCTCCTGCGACGTGACGCCGAGGGACGCCCGGATCGAGGCGAAGACGGTATCTCGGGAAGATGTCATCGGCCGGCTCCCTGCGTCCGCGCCGCGCGCCGCCCGGCCTGCCGGGCACGCCATTGCGCCTGGAAGGTTCCGCCCTGCGGCGCCGGGAAATCGCGGTGCTGCGTCCACCCGCCGGCAAGCGGCAGGGAGGCGAAGCGCCCCTTTGTGCGTCCCAACAGCGAGAGCGCGCCCATGGCGAGGCGCGTCGCCGGCCGGTAGAGCCAGCCGCGCCGGGCGAAGAAGCCCCACACGGAAAGGCCGAAGCGTTGGGTGGCGGGGGTCAGGTGCCGCTCGAATTCCTTCTCCCGCCAGTGCCGCATCAGCTTGGGCAGGGGGATGCGCATGGGGCACACCTCCTCGCAGCGGCCGCAGAAGGTGGAGGCGTTGGGCAGGTTGCGTCCCTTCTCGACGCCGATGAGCGCCGGGGTGAGCACCGAGCCGATGGGGCCGGGATAGACCCAGCCATACGCATGCCCGCCCACCGCGTGGTAGACCGGGCAATGGTTCATGCAGGCGCCGCAGCGGATGCAGCGCAGCACCTCGCGCAATTGTCCGCCCAGCATGGTGGAGCGGCCATTGTCGAGGATCACCACGTGATATTCCCCCGGCCCGTCCGGATCGCCGGGGCGGCGCGGGCCGGTGGAGAAGGTGGTGTAGACGCTCATGTCCTGCCCGGTGGCCGAGCGGGCCAGCACGCGCAGGATCTGGCTCACGTCCTCCAGCGTCGGCACCAGCTTTTCCAGCGAGGCGAGCACGATATGCGCCTTGGGCAGGGTCTGGGTGAGGTCCCCATTGCCCTCGTTGGTGACGATGATGGACGTGCCCGTTTCCGCCACCAGGAAATTGGCGCCGGTGATGCCCACGTCCGCCGCGAGGAATTTCTGGCGCAGTTCGCCCCGCGCCTCGGCGAGCAGCGCGGTGGGCTCGGAGAGGTCGCGCTCCGGCGGCAGGTGGGCGTGGACGCGGCGGAAGTCGGCTTCCACCTGATCCTTGTTGAGGTGGATGGCCGGCGCGATGATGTGGGAGGGCGCCTCGCCGCGGATCTGGATGAGATATTCGCCGAGATCCGTCTCCACCGGCTGGATGCCGGCCGCCGCGAGATGGTCGTTGAGGCCGATCTCTTCCGAGATCATGCTCTTGCCCTTGGTCACGGTGCGCGCGCCGAGGCGCTTGCAGATGTCGGTGACGATGGCCCGCGCGTCCGCCGCATCCACAGCGAAATGCACATGGCCGCCGGCCTCCTTCGCCTTGGCCTCGAACCGCTCAAGATAAAGGTCGAGGTGGGCCAGCGTGTGGTTCTTGATGTCGCGCGCGGAATCCCTGAGCGCGTCGAACTCGGGCAGCTTCTCGGCCGCCGCCGCGCGCTTGCCGATGAAGCCGGGACCGACCTTGGAGAGCGCGCCCTGCAGCGGCAGGTCCGCCAGAGCCGCCTTCGCATTGGCCTTGAAGCGGGGGGTGGTGATCTCGACGCTCATCGCTTCGCCCCCTTTTCAGCGGGTTCGCCGATGGCGGGTTCATCCCCCATGCCGGCGAGCACTTCGGCCACATGGAGCGCGCGCACCGGACGCCCCTCGCGCTGGAGCTTGCCGGCCATGTTCATGAGGCAGCCAAGGTCGCCCGCGAGCAGCGTGCCGGCGCCGGTGGCGGCGATGTTGGCGGACTTCTTCTCCACGATGGCGTTGGAGACGTCGGGATACTTCACGCAGAAGGTGCCGCCGAAGCCGCAGCAGGTGTCGGCGTCCTTCATTTCCTCCAGCTCAAGCCCCTCCACCGAGGCGAGGAGCCGGCGCGGCTGGTCCTTCACGCCCAGCTCGCGCAGGCCCGAGCAGCTGTCGTGATAGGTGACGGTGCCGGGATAGGTGGCATCCACCGCGCTCACGCCGCGCACGTCCACGAGGAAGGCGGTCAGCTCGAACACCTTGGCGCAGAAGCGCTCCACCCGCCCGGCCCAGTCCGGCTCGCCGGCGAACAGCTCGGGATAATGGGTCTTGATCATCCCGGCGCAGGAGCCGGAGGGGGCGACGACGTAATCAAAGGACTCGAACGCCGCGATCATCTGTTCCGCCAGCGCGCGGGTGGTGGCGCGGTCGCCGGAATTGAAGGCGGGCTGGCCACAGCAGGTCTGGGGCGGCACGTCCACCTCGCAGCCGGCGTCTTCCAGCAGCTTGGCGGCGGCGAAGCCCACCGAGGGGCGGATGGTATCCACGAGGCAGGTGGAGAACAGGCCCACCCGTGGAGGGCGCGCCGCATCGGGCGGAAAGTGCGCGGTCATGATGCCCCGTGCGTTGGATCGGGCGTGAAACGCCCGCCGCTGATTGGAACGGCTCTATAGCACTGCACCCCGGCACGGCGAAATGACGGGCGGGGCCGCAGGCCCGTGAGCGATCCCCCTCACCTGATATCGATGACCGCCCCCGGCCTGAGCCGCGCCAGCAGGCGCTTCATGTCTCCGCGCCTCAGCGCGACGCAGCCCTCTGTGGGCCTGAAGCCCGGCCGGGCGAGATGCACGAACACCGCCGAGCCGCGCCCGGCGATGCGGGGACGCTGGTTGTGATCGATCACCAGCACCAGATCGTAGAGCGCTTCGTCGCGCCACATGGTCTCGTGGGACACGTTGCGCGCCCCGCCGAGCGGAAGCGTGACCGGGTGGTTGTAGCGCCGGTCCGCCCGGTCGTCGCACCAGCCGTCATCCGGGCGGATGGGGCGGGCGGCAAGGCGCGTCACCGGGCGCGGGCCGTGGTCGGGCCGGTAGAGCAACGCGAGGATTCGCCAGCGGCCGGCGGGGGTGCGCCCGTCGCCCTCGGCCTTGTCGAAGCCAATGCCGGAGCGCCCCAGCGCCACCGGAATATTGAGCCCGCCCGCCCGCAATATCCCCAGATGTCGCGTGCCGGGGCGGCGGCGGACGGCGATGCGGGAGATGCCCACAGGATTAGCCTGCTTCATAACTTAGTGTGATACCTCTCCACAGCCGTCCCCGGATGGAAATTTGCGCAGAGCCATGTCCATGCTCTACTTGCGCGATTCGCGCGTCCGCAAGGGCGCAGGAGGAATTGATGCCCAATGCGTGGAAAATCCTGGTGGTCGAGGACGACCCGGAGCTGCGCGATGCGCTGATCGAGCAGCTCGCGCTCCAGGACGAATTCGAACCCGTGGGCGCGGACACCGCCGGCGGCGCCGTCGAGCAGGCGAAGAACGGGGCCATCGACCTCGTCATCATGGACGTGGGCCTGCCCGACATGGACGGGCGCGACGCCGTGCGCCAGATGCGCCGCAACGGCTTCAAGGCGCCCATCCTGATGCTGACCGGCCACGACACCGACAGCGACACCATCATGGGGCTCGAGGCCGGCGCCAACGATTACATCGTGAAGCCGTTCCGCTTCGCGGTGCTGCTCGCCCGCCTGCGTGCCCAGATGCGCTCGCACGAGGCGAGCGAGGACGCGGTGTTCGCCATCGGTCCCTATTCCTTCCGTCCGGGGGCCAAGCTCCTCCTCACCGAGCGCGGCTCCAAGATCCGCCTCACCGAGAAGGAGACGGCCATCCTGCGCTATCTCTACCGCGCCGGGAAAAACCCGGTGCCGCGCGAGACGCTGCTGCAGGAGGTGTGGGGCTATAATTCCGGCGTCACCACGCATACTCTGGAAACCCACATCTACCGCCTGCGCCAGAAGATCGAGCCCGATCCCTCCAATCCCACCCTTCTTGCGACCCAGGCCGGGGGCTACAAGCTCGTGCCCTGACGGCCTGGCCTGACCATCATGCACAGCCATTTGAGGAAACGCCGTCCGTGAGCATCGACAGGGACATCGCGCTGCTCCGGGGGGTCGCCACCTTCGACCTGCTCAGCGACGGCGCCGTGCGCATGCTCGCCTCGGGCGCCGAGGAGGTGCGGCTCGCCGAGGGCGAGGTGCTGTTCCGCGCCAAGGAGACCTCCAACGGCGCCTATGTGGTGGTGTCCGGCCGGCTGAAGATGATGGACGAGCGCATTCCCGACGCCCCGCGCCTGCTGAAGGAAGTCACCGCCGGCGCCCTCGTCGGCGAGACCGCCCTCATCATCGCCACCCCGCGCCCGGCCACCGCCGTGGCCGGCGAGGAGACGGTGCTGATCCGCCTGCCGCAGGAGGTGTTCACGCGCGTGCTGGAGCGCTATCCCGAGGTCACCGCCAAGTTCCGCCGCGCCATCGCCCGCCGGCTGGAAGGCACGCTGCGCGCCCTCGACGGCGTGCGGGTGAAGCTGGAAGAGCACCGCCAGCGCCGCCGGCGCTGAGCGATTGCCGCTGCGGCCTGCGCCTCACGCCGCAGCGGAGGCGCCGGGCCGGATGCGGGCGGCAAGGCGCGCCATCGCCGTGAGGGCTTCGGCGGAGAGGGCATCCATGGCCATGTAGGCGTCAATGGCACCGCCCATGTCGCCGCAGGCGGTGCCGGCGACGATCTGCTCGCCGCAGCCGGCGAGCTGCCGCCCAAGCCCCGCCAGCTGGGCCAGAACCGCCGGATCCTTCACATCCGCCGCATGGATGCCGGCGAAGCCGCTGCCGAAGGGCGCGTTGCGCACCTGGAATGTCCGCGGATCGGCCCGCGTCACCCCGGCCAGGCACTCGGCGAGGCCGCGCTTCCACGCCATGTGGTCCGACTTCAGGCGACAGACCGCGGCGACCGCGCCCGCCCCGGACGCGGCGCGGGAGATGAGGTCGCCAGCGATGGCGTCGGCACGGTCGAGAAGGCCGGCGGCGGTGGCGGAATCGGTCTCGTTCTGGTTGGCGAGCCGGGCGATCTCCCCCAGCCGGTCGGCGAGATCGCGCAGCGCCGCGCGCCGCTCGCCGAGCATCACGGCGATGCGGCCCACCCCGTCGGTGGAGGCGCTGACACGGGTCTCGATGCCGTCCATGTCGGTCATCACCGATTCGACGATGGCACGGCCATCCTCCACCCGCGTGGCGCCGGCGCCCATGGCCTCCATCATGTCCTTGACCACCTCCGACAAGGCCTGGAGCTGATCGCGGATGAGGTCGGTGGTGCGCGAGGCCTCCTCGGACAGGGCCTTCACCTCGGCCGCGACGACCGCGAACCCGCGCCCGGCCTCGCCCGCCCGCGCCGCCTCGATGGTTGCGTTCAGCGCGAGCAGCTTGGTCTGCCGCGAGATGGAGCCGATGGACGTGGCGAAGCCGCCGATGGAGCGCGTCGCGGCATTCAATTGGGCGAGCCGCGCCTCCAGCTCGCCGAAGGCTTCCGCGATGCCGGTCATCGCCTGCCCGGCGGTGCGCGTCTTGGCGGTGCCGGAGGTGACAAGCCGCAGGGCATCCCCGGCCGTCGTTCCCGCATCGGCGCCGAGCTGGGCGATGGTCTCGATGGTGGCGGAGATCTGCGCCACCGCGGAGGAGGCGGAGGTGGTCTCGCCGGCCAGCTTGCGCGCATTGCCGTTGGACCAGGCCATCAGGCACAGGATCTCGTTGAGACTGGCCGAGATGTCCACGGCCGGGCCGAGCGTGGCCACGTCGCCCTCAAGATCGCCTTGCGAGTTCGCGGATGATGGGGAAGGCGTCCGGGCCGTGCTGGATGTCGCCATGGGTGACTTGCTTCCTCCGGGTGCCCACTTGTGGAGGCGCGCAGGCGCTCCACCGCTCGTGTCGATCGAGCGGGGACTTTTTCCCAGGATGGCCGCCGAGGCTTGCGCGAGCCTTTGGGCAAAAGCTCTAGTAGAGCCCCGCCAGGAACGGGCCGAGCACGGCCAGCACCACCACCACGACCAGCGGCGGCACCTTCCACACGGTGAGCAGCAGGAAGCCGGTGACGGCGGCGGCGAAATCCAGCGGCCGCAGCACGGCGCCGGTGAAGACCGGGGTGTAGAGCGCGGCGCCGAGGATGCCCACCACCGCCGCATTGGCACCCCGCATGGCGGCCTGCGCCAGCGGCAGCCCGCGCAGCGTGCTCCAGAAGGGCAGCGTGCCCGTCACCAGAAGCAGGCCGGGCAGGAACACCGCCACCAGCGCCACCGCCGCGCCCGTCACCCCGCCGGCGGGCGGGGCCATCACCGCGACGAGCCAGGCGGCGAAGGTGAAGAGCGGGCCGGGCACCGCCTGGGCAAGGCCATAGCCGGCGAGGAACTGGCCGGGCAGCACCCAGCCGGTGGTGACGACCTCCGCCTGCAGCAGCGGCAGCACCACATGGCCGCCGCCGAACACCAGCGCGCCGGAGCGGTAGAAGGACTCGAACACGCCGATATAGGGCGATGCGGCCTTGAAGACCGGCGGCAGCACCAGCAGCACGGCGAAGGCCGCGAGCAGGATGGCGCCCGTGCGCCGCTTGAGCGGCACCGGCAGATGGCCGGGGGCGGGCGTCGCGGCTGGGCTCCCGGCCTGCGCGCCCGCGTCCCGGCACAGGAACAGCCCGGCGATGGCGCCCATGGCGATGGCCGCCACCTGTCCGAAGCTGCCCGCCGCCAGCGTGACCATGACGATGGCGCCGAGCGCAATGCCGGCGCGCTCCTGGTCCGGGGTCAGCGTCCGCGCCATGCCCCACACCGCCTGCGCCACCACGGCCACGGCGACGAGCTTGAGCCCGTGCAGGACGCCGCCGATGACGCCGCCGGTGAGGGCGTTGATTCCCGTGTAGGAGGAGAGCAGCGCGAGGGCGGCGAGCAGGATGGCGGAGGGCAGCGTGAAGCCGGCCCAGGCCGCGAGCCCGCCGAGGAAGCCGCCGCCCCGGATGATCCCGAGGGCGAAGCCGACCTGGCTGGAGGCCGGGCCGGGCAGGAACTGGCAGAGCGCCACGAGGTCGGCATAGCCGGCGTCGTCGATCCAGCGGCGGCGCTCCACCAGCTCGGCGCGGAAATAGCCGAGATGGGCGATGGGCCCGCCGAAGGAGATGAGCCCGAGCTTCAGGAAGGCGCGGAACACCTCGCCGGGAGAGCCCACCGAACGGCCTTCCGGCGTCTCGACCGCTTCATCTGCCATGGTCAGCTCCCGCTCCAGAGGGTCTGGATGTCATCGCCGCCTTGGCCGGTCAAGCGCGGCGCGGCAAACAAAAAAGCCCGCCTCCGTGGAGGCGGGCAGCTGGGGAGGACCCGTGTCGCGCAGCGCGCGGTGACCTCAGGCCACGGCCTTCACGCCGGGGGCGGTGGAGATGAGGCCGTCGTCGAACTCGTCTTCCAGCGAGATCGGCTCGCCATCGAGCACGCGCAGCAGCTTCGCGCGGTCCAGTTCGCCTTCCCAGCGGGCGACGACGATGGTGGCCACCGCATTGCCGACGAAGTTGGTGAGCGCGCGGCACTCGGACATGAAGCGGTCGATGCCGAGGATCAGCGCGAGGCCCGCCACCGGAACCGAGGGCACCACCGAGAGCGTCGCGGCCAGCGTGATGAAGCCGGCGCCGGTGATGCCCGCCGCGCCCTTGGAGGAGAGCATGGCCACCAGCAGCAGCAGGACCTGCTCCTCAAGCGACAGATGGATGCCGGTGGCCTGGGCGATGAAGAGCGCCGCCAGCGTCATGTAGATGTTGGTGCCGTCGAGGTTGAACGAATAGCCCGTGGGGATCACGAGGCCGACCACCGACTTGGCGCAGCCGGCGCGCTCCATCTTCAGCATCAGGCCGGGCAGGGCCGCTTCCGAGGAGGAGGTGCCGAGCACGAGGAGCAGCTCCTCGCGGATGTAGCGCAGCAGCTTCCACAGGGAGAAGCCGTTGTAGCGCGCCACGAGGCCGAGCACGATGAACACGAACAGCGCCGCCGTGAGATAGAAGGTGGCGATCAGGAAGGCGAGGTTCTTCACCGAGCCGATGCCGTACTTGCCGATGGTGAAGGCCATGGCGCCGAATGCGCCGATGGGCGCCGCCTTCATCACGATGGCCACGAGGCGGAACATGGCGTGCGAGGCCGCGGTGAGCACCTTGAGCACCGGGGTGCCGAGATCGCCCACGCCGCCGAGTGCGATGCCGAACAGCACGGCGAAGAACAGCACCTGCAGGATGTCGCCATTGGCCATGGCGGACACCGGCGTCGCCGGGATGATGTCCATCAGGAAGTTGATGATGGAGGCGTCATGCGCCTTCGCCGCGTAGGTGGCGACGGCCTTGGGGTCGAGGCTGGCGGGATCGATGTTGAGCCCGGCGCCGGGCTGCACCACGTTCGCCACGATGAGGCCGATGATGAGGGCCAGCGTGGAGAAGGTGAGGAAGTAGATCATGGCCTTGCCGGCCACGCGGCCGACCTTGCCCATGTCGCGCATGCCGGCGATGCCGGTGACGACGGTGAGGAAGATGACCGGGGCGATGACCATCTTCACCAGCTTGATGAAGGCATCGCCCAGCGGCTTCAGGCTGGCGCCGAAATCCGGATAGAAATGGCCGAGCAGCGAGCCGGCGATGATCGCCACGATCACCTGGAAATAGAGGTGGTGGTAGAACTTGCGGGCATGATGGGGCTTGGACGCGTGATGCGCCGGTATCGCATGGGCCATCTTGGACCTTCCTCCGCCGGGCCATTGGTGCCTCTTTCGGCCGAACCGGCCAGGGCACTTCAGGATCGGGTGCTTCGTTAAGGGACGGCGCAGCGCGCCTCGACGTCTCCCCCTGCGCAAGGCGCATGCCAGTTCCGAGTCGCACGCGGGGCAGTCGCAACAGGCTGATTTGGCGGCATTTTTTATCCACGCCCGGAAAGGCCTCTCGACTCGGCGTGCGGTCAGGCGCACATTGCCCGGCAGACCTGTGCGGAAATCCGCACATCCGGAGACCCCCGCTTGGCCGATTCGGACGTCCCATCGCGGGCCGAACCACCGTCGCGCCGGCGCCTGCTCACGGTGGGCGGCGCGGCGCTGGCCGCGCTCGCGCTCATGGTCGCGCTGGACCGGGGGGCGGACTATGCGGCGCGGCGCTGGGCGGTCGCGCAGGTGGCCGCTGCCGCCGAGACCGCCGCCGCGCTGCGCGTCGCGGTGCTGCGCAGCGAGATCGACAAGCAGCGGTCCCTGCCGGTGGTGCTGGCGCAGGACCCGGACGTGCGCGGCGCATTGGAGGCACCGGCCCCGGCCCGCCTCGACGCCCTCGACCGGCGGCTCGAGGCGCTGGCGCAGGAGGCGCGCACCGGCGTCATCTACCTGATCGACGCCGAGGGCCACACCGTCGCGGCGAGCAACTACCGCACCCCGGAGAGCTTCCTCGGCTCGGACTACGCCTTCCGCCCCTACTTCCGCGTCGCCCTCGCGACGGGGCAGGCCGAGCATTTCGCCTTCGGCACCGTGAGCCGCAAGCCCGGCCTTTATCTCGCGCAGCGGGTGGAGGCGCAGGGCCGGGCGCTCGGCGTGCTGGTGCTGAAGGCCGAGTTCGACGCGCTGGAGGCGGAATGGCGGCGCTTCGCCGAGCCCACCTTCGTCACCGACGAGCGGCACATCGTGCTGATCGCGTCCGAGCCGGATTTCCGCTTCCGCACCACCGTGGCGCTCGATCCGGTGGAGCGGGACGCCATCCGCGAAAGCCTCCAGTTCGGTGATTCGCCGCTGACGCGGCTCGATCTCGGCCCCTCGCCGGAGGAAGGCGGCGTGCTGCGCCTGCGCCTGCCCGGCCGCGGCACGGCGCAGGATTTCGTCGCGGTGGACATGCCCGTGCCCTCCACCTCGTGGACGCTCACCGTGCTCGCCCCCACCGCCGCCACCACCCGCCTCGCCACCACGGCGGCGCGCGCCTCGGCGGCGCTCGCCGGCGTCGTCGGGCTCGGCTCGGCCGGGGTGTGGTGGACCCGCCGCCGCCGCCGCGTGCGGGCATTGGCGCGGGAAGCCGAGGCCCGCCGCGCGTTGGAGGAGCGCGTCGCCGAGCGCACGGCGGAGCTTTCCGCCGCCAATGCGCAGCTGGTGACGGAGATGGAGGAGCGCCGCCGCGCCCGCCTCGCCTTCGATGCGTTGCAGGATGAGCTGGTGCAGGCCTCCAAGCTCGCCGTGCTGGGCCAGATCGCCGCCGGCGTCGCCCATGAGGTGAACCAGCCGGTGGCGGCCATCCGCACATTTGCGGAGAACTCCCGCGTCTTCCTCGACCGCGGCGAGCCCGCCGCCGCCGCCGCCAATCTCGACACCATCGCCGCGCTCACCGAGCGCATCGGCGCCATCACCGGCGAATTGCGCGCCTTCGCCCGCAAGTCCGCCGCGCGCATCGAGCCGGTGGCGCTCGCCCCGGTCATCGACGGGGCGCTGCTGCTCATGCGCTACCGCCTGTTGCAGACCGACATCGCCCTCGTGCTCGATATCGATCGCCCGGACGTGGCGGTGACCGGCGACCGCATGCGGCTGGAGCAGGTGCTGGTGAACCTCATCCAGAATGCGGCCGAGGCCATCGGCACACGGCGCGACGGGGAAATCCGCATCCGGGTCGAGACACGGCCGGACACGGTGGTGGTCACCGTCGCCGACAATGGTCCGGGCCTGCCGGAGGAGATGCTGGGGGCGCTCTTCCTGCCCTTCAACACCACCAAGCCGCAGGGGCTGGGACTGGGCCTCGTCATCTCCAAGGACATCATCGCCGAGTGCGGCGGCACGCTCCGGGTGGAGAACGACGGCGGCGCCGTCTTCACCATCACCCTGCCCCGCGCGGTTGGAGCCGCTCTCCCATGACCGATAATCCCGTGGACGTGGCCTTCATCGACGACGATCCGGCCCTGCGCGCGGCCAACGTGCAGGCGCTGATGCTGGCCGGCCTTACCGTCGCCGGCTACGGCTCGGCGCTGGAGGCGCTGGAGGTGATCGACGCGGACTTTCCCGGCGTCGTCGTCACCGACATCCGCATGCCGCGCATCGACGGGCTGGAGCTGTTCCGCCGGCTGAAGGTCCGCGACGCCGACTTGCCGGTCATCCTGATTACCGGCCACGGCGACATCGCCATGGCGGTGGATGCCATGCGCGAGGGTGCCTACGACTTCCTCGCCAAGCCCTATGCCTCCGAGCGGCTCGTCGCCAGCATCCGCCACGCCCTCGACCGCCGTCGGCTGGTGCTGGAAAACCGCGAGCTGAAGCGCGCCGTCGCCACTGCGCAGGACGACCTGCCGCTGCTCGGCACCAGCGCGGTGATGGCGCGCCTGCGCCAGATGCTGCGCCAGATCGCCGACGCCGACGTGGACGTGCTGGTGGAGGGGGAGACCGGCTCCGGCAAGGAGGTGGTGGCGACCGCCCTCCACCGCTGGAGCCGCCGCGCGACGCGCCCGCTGGTGGCGGTCAATTGCGGCGCCCTGCCGGAGAGCGTGATCGAGAGCGAATTGTTCGGCTACGAGGCCGGCGCCTTCACCGGGGCGCTGAAGAAACGGGTGGGGCGCATCGAGCACGCCCACGGCGGCACGCTCTTCCTCGACGAGATCGAGGCCATGTCGCCGGCCCTTCAGGTGAAGCTGCTGCGCGTGCTGGAAGCGCGCGAGATCGCCCCGCTCGGCACCAACGAGACGCGGCGGGTGGACATCCGCGTCGTCGCCGCCTCCAAGGTGGACCTGCCGGCGCTGGTCAAGCAGGGCAGCTTCCGCGAGGACCTCTATTACCGCCTGCACGTCGCCGCCGTGCGCATTCCGGCCCTGCGCGAGCGGCGGGGCGACGTGCCCCTGCTGTTCGGCCATTTCCTCGCCCGCGCCGCCGAGCGCTTCAACCGCCCCCCGCCGGAGCTGGACGCCGGCGTGCTCCGGCACCTCGCCGGGCACGACTGGCCGGGCAATGTGCGCGAGCTGGTGCATTATGCCGAGCGGGTGGCGCTGGGGCTGGTGGAGCCGGAGCCCGCCGCCGCTCCGGCCGAAACCGCCGGCGGGACAGGCACCCTGCCGGAGCGCGTGGACGCCTTCGAGGCGCAGGAAATCCGCGCCGCGCTGGAGGCCAGCAAGGGCGACGTGCAGGCCACCGTCGCCGCCCTCGGCATCCCCCGCAAGACCTTCTACGACAAGCTCCGCCGCCACGGCATCGACCAGACGGCCTATCGGGGCGGGCGATAGGCGCGTCCTGCGGCGGCATGTCCTTGCCGACCCCACCGCAGCGCAGCGATGCCCAAGCCGCCGTCGCAGGCCCGCTCGCGCGCAAGCCCTCCCGCACCGCAGCAACGATTCCTGCCGGGCGCCAAACGGCAGGGCTTGCGCCGGCCCTGCGTATGATTAAACAATCCCTACATTGACTTGCGTGCGGGGAAACAACCGCGGCGCTCCTCAGCTTCCAAAGCTCAGGAGCGAAGCCACCCGCTTATGTTTCCCTTGGCACGGAGCTGACCCATGGCGGATTCCGCCTCTATTCCCCCCATCCTCCACATCATCACGCCGCTCGCGCATGTGAGCCCGTTCGACGTGAACATGGCCGCCGACGCCGGCTACCTCACCATCGCGCAATATTCGCGGGTGAAGCTGGAGGAAGTCCGCGACCTGACGCAGGACATGATGTTCTCCCGCGCCCCGCAGGCGGCGCCGCGCACCGGCCTGTTCATCGGCGGCAAGGATGCCGCGCTCGCCTTCGACATGGCGGACGCCGCGAAGGCCTCCATCTTCCCGCCCTTCGAGATTTCCATCTTCCCCGATCCAGCCGGCTCCTTCACCACGGCGGCCGCCATGATCGCCAAGGTGGAGCGGGCGCTGGTGAAGGTCCGCCCCGACGGATTGAAGGGCGCCAAGGTGCAGATCTACGGCGCCACCGGCGTGGTGGGCTCGGTGGCCGCCGTGATCGCCGCGAGCGCCGGGGCGGACGTGACCCTCGTCAGCCATCGCGAGGTCGCGGCGGTGGAGGAGAAGGCGCGGGACATCAAGACCCGCTTCGGCCTCGACGTCGCCTGCACCGCCGCCGTGACCGATGTGGACAAGGCGGCGCTGGTGCCCTCCGCCGAGGTCATCCTCGCCACGGGCAAGGCGGGCGTTCAGATCCTCAACGCTGCGCACCTCGAAGCCGCGAAGAACCTCATCGTGGCGGCGGATGTGAACGCCGTGCCCCCCGCCGGCATCGCCGGCATCGGCGCCCATGATGCGGCGGCTCATTTGCCCCATGGCATCGGGATCGGCGCCCTCGCCATCGGCAATCTCAAATACGCGGTCCAGCACACCCTGCTGAAGCGCATGTGCGAGACCACCACCCCGCTCTTCATCGACCTTCCGGTGGTGTTCGAGCTGGCGAGAACCCTGGACGCCTGAGCCCCATGCGCACGATCATTCCTTCCCCCCGCCGGCTCCGCGCCCGCCGCGCGGGGCGCGCCGGCGTTTGCCGCGCACAGGAGGTGCGGCCATGACCGTATCCGAACCCATCGTCCCTGCCGCTGACGCACCCCTTCCCGGCGGCATCAGCCTCGCCCATCAGGTCGCGCCCCTTGTGGAGGCGCTGGTGGCCGATGCCACGCAACTGCGGCTCGCCGTCTCCACCGGCCCGCTCGGCTGCCGCATCGTCGATGCCGGCATCTCGGTGCCCGGCTCGCTGGAGGCCGGGCGGCGCATCGCCGAGATCTGCCTCGGCGGCCTCGGCAAGGTGGCGCTCGTGCCCGGCGGGCGCTTCTCGCCCTTCGACACGCTGGTGAGCGTCACCACCACCGATCCCGTCACCGCGTGCCTTGCCAGCCAGTATGCCGGCTGGAGCCTGTCGCACGGCGACTTCTTCGCCCTTGGCTCCGGTCCCGGCCGGGCCATGGCGGCGGTGGAGCCGCTGTTCGCGGAACTCGGCTGCCGGGACCGGGGCGATCACGTCGCACTGGTGCTGGAGACGGGCGTCGCCCCGCCCGCCGAGGTGGTGGAGGAGGTGGCGAGCCGCTGCGGCGTCACGCCGGAGGCCGTCACCTTCATCCTCACCCCCACCTCGTCGCTCGCCGGCACGGTGCAGATCGTCGCCCGCGTGCTGGAAGTGGCGCTGCACAAGGCGCACGCGCTCCACTTCCCGCTGGAGCACATCGTGGATGGCATCGGCTCCGCCCCGGTGGCGCCGCCCTCGCCGGATTTCCTCACCGCCATGGGGCGCACCAACGACGCGGTGCTCTATGGCGGCGACGTGCAGCTCTTCGTGCGCGGGTCGTCCGAGGCCGCGCAGGATCTCGCCAGGCGCCTGCCGTCGCTGGCCTCGCGCGACTATGGCCGGCCCTTCGCCGAGATCTTCGCGGGCTATGACTGCGACTTCTACAAGGTCGACCCGCTGCTGTTCTCCCCCGCCCGCGTCACCGTGACGGCCATGGAGCAGGGCACCAGCTTCACCGCCGGCGGCTTCGACGCCAACCTCATCGCCCGCTCCTTCGGGGTGTGAGGTGGCCGGTTACGTGATCTTCGCCGAGCGGGTGGACTGGCACACCCGCTCGCTGGTCGCCGCCCTGAAGGCGCGCGGCGTGAAGCCCCGCATCGTCTCCCTGCGCGCCTGCGGCTTCGCCGTAGGCGAGACCGCCCACGGGCTCCTGCTGCCCGGCTTCGGCGACGATCTGCCGGAGGCCTGCTTCGTGCGCTCGGTGCCCGCCGGCACGCTGGAGCAAGTGACCCACCGGCTCGGCGTGCTGCATGCGCTGGCCGCGCTGGGGGTCCGCGTGATGAACGATGCCCGCGCCATCGAGCGCTGCGTGGACAAGAGCGCCACCACCTTCCTGCTCGCCCATGCGGGCCTGCCGACGCCCCGCACCCTCGTGATGGAAGACGCCGCCACCGCCCGCATGCTGGTGGACTCAGCCCCCGGCGACAGCGTGCTGAAGCCACTGTTCGGCGCGCAGGGTCGCGGGCTGGAGCGCATTCCGCCGAAGGGCGCGCTGCCGGAGCCGGAACAGGTGGGCGGCGTCTATTATTTGCAGGATTTCGTGTCGGCCCCGGCCCAGGGCGGGCCGGATGCGGTCCACGACACGATCCACGAGGATTTCCGCGTGTTCGTGGTGGGTGCCCGGGCCGAGGCAGCCATGGCCCGCCGGGCGAAAGGCTGGATCACCAACATCCATCAGGGCGCCACCGGCGCGGAGGTGGCGGCGGAGGGACTTCTGGCGGACTATGCCGTGCGCGCCGCGGCGGCCGTGGGTGCCAGCTATGCCGGCGTCGACCTCATCCGCGATGCGGAGGGGCGGCTGAAGGTGCTGGAGGTGAATTCCATGCCGGCTTGGCACGGCCTGTTCGACGCCACCGGCCGCAACATGGCCGAGCCGCTGGCCGCCTGCCTCATCGGTGAGCGGGTGAGCGCCTGAGCGGCGCCGGAGACCGACATGCGCGTTCTGGTGCTGGAATATGTGACCGCGGGCGGCATGCGGCGAGAGACCCTGCCGCCCAGCCTTGCCGCCGAGGCGGCGCTGATTCGCGACGCCATGCTGGCCGACCTCGCGGCCCTGCCCGCGCCGCCGGACATCCTCACCACCTGCGACGAGCGCCTGCCGCGGGCGGGCGCGATTCGCGTGGGGCTCGACACCAGCGCCTGGGTGCTGTGGCGGCAGCTCGCGGACGAGGCGGATGTCATCTGGCCGGTAGCGCCGGAGACCGGCGGCATCCTCGCCGATCTGGTGCGCATGCTGGCGGCGAGCGGCAAGCCGGTTCTGGCCTCCACACCCGAGGCCATCCTGATCGCGACCAGCAAGCTGGAGACGACCCGTCGCCTTGCCGCCGCGGGCGTGCCGCACATCCCCACCTATCCTCTGGCCGAGGCACCCGACATTCCCGGCGCCCGAATCACCAAGCCGGACGACGGCGCCGGCTGCGACGCCACCTTCCTCTGGCCCGCCGGCGTGCCGGCCACCCCGGAGGCGACGGCGGGCGTGGTGATCCAGCCTTATGTGGCAGGGGAGGCCGCCAGCCTCTGCGTTCTGGTGCAGGCGGGGGAGGCACGCCTCCTCACCGTGAACCGGCAGCACATCGTGGTCCAGGACGGCCGCCTCTCCCTTTCCGGCCTCACCGTGGGCGCGTGGGCGGACGATGGCCAGCTGGCCGGGCTGACCCGGCAGGTGGTCGCAGCCTGCCCCGGCCTCGACGGCTTCATCGGCATCGACATCCTCCTCACCGAAACCGGGCCGGTGGTGGTGGAGATCAACCCCCGCCTCACCACCGCCTATGCCGGCCTCGGCCGGGCGCTGGGACTGAACCCCGCCACCCTCCTCGCGACCTTCGCGACCTTCGCGGCCGGTGCTGCTGGGGCGTCCCGTCCTGCCGTGACCGTGGAGCTGGCCCTTACATGAGCAACCTCCTCATCGGCTGGGACGTGGGCGGCGCCCACCTCAAGCGGGCGGTCCTGGCGCCCGATGGATCGCTGGTATCCATTCACCTCGCACCCTGCGCCCTCTGGCAGGGTCTCGACCGGCTGCGGTCGGCGATGGCGAGCATGCCCCCCGTCTCCGGACGGTCCGTGGTGACGATGACGGGCGAACTCGTCGACCTCTGGCCTGACAGGGCCACCGGCGTCATCGATATCGCCACCGAATTGGGGGTGCTACTGGGAGCTGACACCCGCATTTATGCGGGTCGAGCCGGTTTTGTCAGCCTGTCCGAAGCCCATCTGAATACCTCTGATATCGCCTCCGCCAACTGGCACGCCACCGCTGCGGCCTTGGCCGCGATCGCAGGGGACGGAGTCCTCGCCGATATCGGATCGACGACAACCGACCTCATTCCCTTTGCCGGCTCGCAACTTTGCTTTCGTGGCTATTCGGATGCCGCCCGGCTGGAGACGGGAGAGCTGGTCTATTCCGGCGTCGCGCGCACGCCGGTGATGGCGCTGGCGCAGTCATTGCCGTTTCGCGGGCGGTTGGTTCCGCTCATGGCGGAGCATTTCGCGACCACGGCCGACATGCATCGGCTGACGGGCGAACTGCCGGACGGGGCGGACCTTCATCCTGCCGCCGATGGCGGGGAGAAGACGTGCGAGGCCAGCGCCCGCAGGCTTTTGCGCATGGTGGGGCGCGATCTTGGACCATCGACGATGGCCGAGGCAAAGGCCCTCGCGGCGGCGGCGGCGGAGGTGCAAATGCACCGCCTTCACATGGCGCTCGCGCAGGTCTTCTCGGCCGGAGGCGTGTCCCCGGATGCGCCCTTGATCGGGGCGGGGGTGGGCCGCTTCCTGGTCGGAAGACTGGCCCAGAGGGTGGGTCGCCCCTATCTGCACGCCGGGCTGCTGCTGTCGGGCGACACCCGTCTGGCAGGCCTCGCCGCCGATTGCGCCCCGGCCGTAGCCGTGGCGCGGCTCGCATTCAGTTAGCCGGCTATATCGTCACTTGCTGCCATCGGGCTTGAACTGGGCGAGAAAGGCAATGAGGTCTGCCCGCTCCGGCTCGCTCTTGATGCCGGCGAATGCCATTTTCCCCTTCGGCGCCAGATGCTTGGGGTTCTCGATATAGTCGTTCAGGTTGGCGTTGTCCCACACCTTGCCGGCGGCGGCGCCGTCCTTGAGGTCCTGGGAATAGGCATAGCCTTCGAAGTGCGCCCACTTGGCCCCGACGATTCCGTTCAGCGGCGGCCCCACCTTGACCTTCGCATCCGGGCCAACCGCATGGCAGGCCATGCATTTCTTGAAAATCGTCTCGCCTTTGGCCACATCCGGATCGGCATGGGCCGCGCCAGTTGCAGTGAGAAGCAGAGCTGCGGAAACGAGCAGTGCGCGCATCGGGGCGTTCCTCTTTGTGTTTATGTCGAAGATATTTTGTCGGCTCAATTCAGGACGAGGATTTCGCCTTCTCCGCCGGCCAGCCGGTTGCCGACGAGCCGCACCGCCCTGCCTGACAACTGCCCGCCGAACAGCGCAGCTAAGTCCGGCACTCGTCTGGCCAGCAGCTTCAAGGCAATGAAATCCTGAGGGCCGGCCTCGATAAAGCCCGGCGCCAGGACATCGGGAGCGGTGGCCACGAGGACGGTACCCCGCTTCATGCCACGCCCCGCGCCGGGGCCAAGCCGTCCCGCAATCGCCAATGTGCCGGCTAACAAGCCGTCAGCCGCACCCGTCCCGGCATTGCCGCCCACCAGGATCAGGCCGCCACGCAGCCGCGCGCCCAGACCGTCCCCCACCGAGCCGGCGATGGAAACGACACCGCCCCGCATGCCTTGCCGCTCGCCCGGCTGCGGGCCGCCGACGCGGTCGCCGGCATTGCCGAAAACCTCGATCCGCCCGCCACTTAGGCCGGCGGCGAGCCCATCTCCGGCATCTCCCGAGATGGTGAGACGCCCGCCGCTCATGCCCGCGCCCGCCGCCGCGCCGACGCTGCCCTCGATCCGAACCTCACCGGCGGTCATGCCGGCGCCCACATGGTCGAGCCGCCGATCTCCGGAGATGACGAGCCCGTCCTGTTCGGTGGCCTCCACCGCGAACAGGTCACCTACCGGAGCAATGCCGGTTCCGAACGGCAGGGTGCGGGCCGCTACATCGGTCACGCTTGCATCCGCCAGCGCCGCGGGCAGAAGGCTCGATGCATCCACCCGCGCGGCGAGGGGGGCTTTCAAGGTCAGGCGGAATCCGCTCATCGTCCCGCCTCCGGGGCCGCGCCGGAAACCGGCGCCATCAGTTGGTGCAGCTTGAAATGGAAGGGTCCGAGGTTGCCGCCGTAATTGCCGGCATCCACCGCCACCACCCCGCCCGCGGCACCGAGGCCGCACACGGCGGTGATGCCGGCGCGCATGCTGTCCGCCACCTCGCCCTCGCTCAGGCCGTCGATGACGATTTCCAGCACGCTCTCAACTTCAGCCGGCAAAGCAGTCTTGGCGATGCCGCGCAGGGTCGGGCAATAGGCCTCGTTGGAGGAGGCGATCAGGCCGGCATATTTGGACCCAACCTTGGAGCCGGAGCGCACGACCCCGCCGGGGAAGGGCATGATCGCGCCGCGCACCTGCCCCATGGCCGCCACCGCAGCCTCCGCAGCCGCAAGGGCCGCCGGGCGCGAGCGGGCGAGAATGAGGAAGTTGCCGCCCCCCACCGCCGCCGTGGTCGAGCCGACGATCTCGTCGCAGACGAACTCGCCCTCCATCACGGGAATGCGCCAAATGCGGCTACCACCAAGGTTTTTCGATATCTGGTGGCCATCGCCGAAATAGCGCAGCGCCTTGCCGAGCGGCACGGCGGCGCCGCCCTGAAGGCCTGCATAAAGCGCCGAGGTGGGCGAGGTGAGCACGCATTGGCCGGCCCGAAGCGGCACGATCTTCTTCAGGTCCTTGAGGGACATGGCGAAGATGAGCACGGCATAGCCGGGGCGCCCGTCCGGCGTCTCGGCGGCGGGAATCTCCCGTTCGATAGCCGCCTCACAACCGCAGCCGATGACCGAGGTGGCGAACCCCGTCAGGCTCGCCGCCGCCGTATGCGCCCAGCGCGGCGTATCGGCGGTGATGATCAGGCGCGTCCCCGCCATGGGAAACGCCTCGGCGAAGCTGTCGCGAATCTCGACGCCGTTGATGATGAGGGGGGCCGGCGCGCTCACGGCTTCAGCTCCACGATCTCGGGGCCCTGGCCGCCGCGGATTTCGCTGTCGGCGATCTGGTAATGGCTGGATTTCAGGCCCACCGCCTCGTCGAACCACCGCTCCAAACGCTTGTCCATCAACGGATCGGAGGGCGGATGCACCGCATAGGTGCGCCCTTCGGTGAGGGCGACGATCTCGCCATTCACCACCACGACCTCGCCGTCCTTCATCACGAGACGCGGGTGGGCGAACATGGCCTCGCGGTCGGCCTGATCCTCATAGAGCACCACGTCCGCCCGCGCGCCGGGGCCGAGATGGCCGCGATCCTTGAGGCCCAAAGTGCGGGCCGGCGCGGCGCGGGTGACGACGGCGATCTCCTCCAGCGTGTACTCCCGGGAAATGCTTTCAAGCCGGGTGTGTGAGCGCGCGGCCTTGTGAATCTGCCGCAGGTGATGGTCGCGGAACGGCTTGTCCATCAGCAGGCGGATGAGGTGCGGATAGGAGGTGAAGGGGCCGCCGTTGGGATGGTCCGTGGTGAGGTAGACCCGCCAGGGGTCCTCAATGAGCAGGAACAGCTCAAGCCCGATGGCCCATTGCAGGGCGTTCACGAAGGACGTGTCGCGGTAGTTGAACGGCACCACGCCGCAGGCCGCATCCATCTCGATATCCATGCCGATCCACTTCTTGGGATCGGCGATGTTGTGGTTGCGGTATTGCGACATGAGGTCGGCCGAGGCGGTCACCGTCTGGCCGAACATGATCTGGCCCACGTCCACCGAGATGTGCGGCATGGCGTTCACCGCTTCCGCGATCTCGGCGGCGCCGGAAGAGAAGTGGCGGTCGCCCTCGGTGCCGTAGGAGTGGAACTGGATGTGGGTAAGGTGGAGGGGAAAGCCCTCCGTCGCCCCCATGGTCGCGAGCGTGGTCTTCACATTGCCCGGAATGCCGAGGTTGCATCCGTGCAGGTGGATGGGATGGGGAACGCCCAGCTCCGTCACCGCCCGTTGCAGCGTATTGAGGATGCGCCGGGGCGTCATGTCGTAGAAGGGGCCGGCCTCGTCCAGATCGAGGTTTCGGCCGTTGAACTTGAAGGCGTTGATGCCGCCGGGATTGACGATCTTGATGGCGCAGCTCTGGGTCGCCTTGAGCATCCAGGCCACATAGTCATTGATCGCCTGCTGGCCTTCGCCCATGGCGATCAGGCGCAGCAGGAAGTCGTCATTGCCCAGCACCAGGAACCCGCCGGTGTCGATGTTCGGGATGTCCGCCATCTCGAGATGGGCATGGCGGGCGTTGGCGCCCACCACGGCCGGCTCGAACACCGCCGTATAGCCCATCTGCGAATAGCGGCAGCCGGTGGCGTGGGTGGTCGGCGCCGCCCGTCCACCGCCGCAGCCGCAGAAATCGCCGAACGGCTCGGGGAAAAGGGCGCGGTCCTCGTTCATGAGGAGGCGGCCGAGATTCACCTTGCCGCCAGCGATATGGCTGTGCAGGTCGATGCCGCCGGCGAGTACGATGCAGCCGGAGGCGTTCACCACCTCCTCGCTGCCGCCCGGCCCCGGATCGGCGATGACGCGGCCGTCATCCACCACCACGTCGCGCACCTGGTCGATGATGCCGTTGGCGGGATCGAACACCCGCCCGCCGGTGACGCGCGTCCTCATGCGCCCCTCCCAAGGTTGGCGAGGATGGCGGAGGCCGCCTCGGCGACGCTGGGAAGCTCGGCGGGGCGCAGGCCCTGGAGCGGAAGGCAGACGACGGAATCCATACGGAAGACATGCCCCGGATGATCGACGCCGGGGGTGCCGACGGGGATGAACACGTCCGGCTCGCGGGCAAACGACGTGTCGGGATGGGCGAGGGCGATGACCGGACCGGCCGTGAAGTCCGGGGGCGGATCGGGCCGGAAGGCGCTGGCGTGGAGCAGGAGGTCCGCGTCCTCCAGCGCCGTTTCGGTCGCGTAGAGGTCCGGCGCGTGGCGGGAGGTGCCGGCGCCGATCACCGTGCGCAGGGGATAGCCGAAGCGCCAGAGCGCAAGCTGGTGGGCGCCCGTCACATTGTCGCGTCCGCCAAGAGGCAGCACCGCCGCACGGGTGGTGGGAGAGAGGAGGTCGACCGCTTCGGCGGCGGAGCCGGCGACAGCAGCCGCATCTGAAGCCGGCAGTGTCGCGGCGTTCCAGGTAAAGACGCTGTAGCGCGCCGCGCGCAGCAGGTCTGCAAGCTCCGCCAGCGAGGCTCCGGCTAGGCCCGGCAGCACCGGAACGGCGCCGATGTCGCGGCCGGCGAGGGCGGACGCCAGCATCGCGCCGGCCGTGGCCACCTGTTCGGGCGGCACGAGGATTTCGCTCAGCTCATGGCCGGCGAGCGCCTTGCGCGAGGCGTCCGAGAACGGCGCGCCGATCATCACCACCCGGCGGGCGGAGGGGGCGAACAAAGGGGCGGCGTCGCCGCCTTCGCCCGCGCGCACCGGCATGATGCGCTCGAACAGGCGGCCGAAGCTCGCGGCGGGATCATCGCCGAACACCACCAGCAGGTCGCAGCGGTTGCGCACTTCGGCGAGCGTCGCGGCGATCCACCCCCGGCGCGCCAGGCGGTCGAGATTGGCGAACAGCCCGGCCGACGCGGAATGGTCAATGCTCGCGCCCGCCGTCATGGCGATATCGTAGAGCCGCCGGTGCCCTTCGAGATCAGCGCCGAGCCCGGAGAAGACGGACGCGCGCGCCGCCTTCAGGTGGCCCGCCGCAGCCGCCGCAGCCTCGGCAAGGCTTACGGGCGCGCCGTTGACGCGGGGAGAAGGGGGAGGCACGTCGCCGCGCGCCAGGAGGCGGGCGGCATCGGCGCAGGCCTTGCGCGGCATCACCACGCGGCCGGCGACGGCCACCTCGATGTCGTCGCAGCCGAGGCCGCAGAACCCGCACACCACGTCTCGCACGATGCGGGGGGCATCGGCTTCGGTCGTTTCGCCCGATGACATGAGGCTCACCCCTGCCCGGAAGAGGCGTCGCACGGCACGGCCGGCGAACAAAAGCCCAGCATCGGCGCGAAGCCGGCTCCAAAACGGGGGTCAAGCGGGAAGAGAACGGGACTCAAGCGGTAACTGGCCATGGCTTTGCCTTGGGATTGATGGACCCAATCAAGACGCCGCGGCGGTTGCCCGCTTGTCGTTGCAGTGCGCTTCGGAAAGATCCGTGCGCCATGCGTCTGTTCTTGGCGGGGACGCTAACACAGCGAAGCGGAGCCGGAAACCCGTCACATGTGCGGCGCCTGCGAGAAGGATTTGTGCGGCGCGGAAACGATTTACTTGAAGCAGGTGATTTCTGCTTCCGCCTGCGCCCGGCGCAGCTCGGCGATGGTGTCTTCATATTGGGGCGTGTTGCGGAAGATGTTCGCCGCCTGCCCCACGCCCTGCCGCATGGAGAGAATGGTCTCGGCCGCGACATAATGGTCATAGGGCAGGATCGAGGCGAGCGTGTCCACCGAGCAGGAGCAGCGCGCCATGGCTTCCCGGGTCTGGCCGTTGGCGGCCATGCAGCCGAACACGTAATCGACGCGCGCGGAGGTGGGATAATCGTTGTCGCTGGCGCTCGCCGCAGCCGCCGCCCCGCAGAGGGTGAGCAGCAGGGCGCCGGCCTCAATGGCCCGTCGGATCATAACCGATGCTCTCCTCCCACAGGGCGCCGCCCGGCGCCTCGGCCTTGATGGCCAGCCGCACGATCTGGCCGGGAACCTCCGGCGACACCTCGAACGTATAGACGAGCGTTTCGAGCCCGCGCATCCGCGCGGCGTTGGGATCGCCCTTGAACGGGCTCACCGCGACGCGCCAGCCCTTCACCGTCTGCCCGCCCACGGTGAGGTCGGTTGCGGTGACGGTGGCGGCATCGCGCAAAGCAGTGCGGATGGCGGTCTTGAAGTAGCGGGGATTCCCCTTGAGCCGCCCCGACAGGTCGCCGAGGTGGTTCTCGAGGAAAAGAAGCAGCATGGGGTTGGTGGTCACGCCCTCGAACGGCCCGGCGGCGTGGTGGCGCTCCGGCGAGAAGAAATCGACCTTCACGTCACGCGCATCGCCCCCGCCCGCGCTCGTCTCGATCATGAGAACCACGCGATCCTCGAAGGTCGCCCCGAGTTCGGGATTGGCCACCTTGCGGGCATATCGATAGGTGAGCGTCTGGCCGGCCTTGGTGTTGGCGAGCTGCCGCTCCTCGAACAGCAGCGTCGCCGCGTCAGGGGTGGCCGGCTGGGAGGCGGCCTGCGCCTCGGCACCGCTCGCCGCCTGCGGCATCACGAGGGCGCCGCCGGAGAACAGGGCGGCCATGGAGACGAGCCAGAGGCCCAACGCACGATTGAGGCTCACGATGCGGCTCCTTCGGGCGTCTTCGCGGGCGCCCCGCCGATGGTGCGATAGACGTAATCCGGGGCGACCGCCGCCGCCTCCCCCGTCGCCAGCGCCTCGACGCGGGCGTGGAAGGGCGAGAGCGAGCAGGCCGGGTCGGTCGCCGCCGCATCACCCACCAGCGCCATGGCCTGGCATCGGCAGCCGCCGAAATCCATGTCGCGCCGGTCGCAGCTGCGGCAGGGCTCGCGCATCCAGTCGGTGCCGCGAAAGGCGTTGAAGGCCGGCGAGGCACGCCAGATATCGCCCAGCGCGTGGTCGCGCACGGACCAGAATTCGAGGTTCGGGATGCTTTCCGCCGCATGGCAGGGCAGCACCCGGCCGGTGGGCGTGACATTCAGCGTGCGCCGCCCCCAGCCGCCGGAGCAGGGCTTGGGATAGCGGGCGTAATAGTCCGGGATCACCATGTCGATGACGAGGATGCCTTCGAGCCGCCGCCGCGCCTCCTCCACCAGCGCCACGGAATGATCCACGTCCGGGCGGGCGGGCATGAGGGCAGCGCGGTTCGCATAGGCCCAGCCGTAATACTGGGTGTGCGCCACCTCCAGCCGGCGGGCCTTCAGCGCCACGGCAAGGGCGATGATGTCCTCCATCTCATGGATGTTGCCGCGATGGATGACGGCATTGAGCGTCAGGGGCAGGCCGAGGTCGGTGACCTTGCGGGCGAATTCCAGCTTCGCCGCGTGGCCGCCCTTGTATCCGCCGATGCGGTCGCCGGTCTCGGCGCTCGCCCCCTGCACGGAGAGCTGCACATGGTCGAGCCCCGCATCCGAGAGCGCGTCGATCATGCCGGAGGCGCGACCGATGCCGGAGGTGATGAGGTTGGTGTAGAGCCCCTCCGCCGCGCAATGGGCGGTCAGCTCCACGAGGTCTGGCCGGGCGGTCGGCTCGCCGCCGGAGAGGTGGACGTGGAGGATGCCCAGCGCCGCCGCCTCGCTCAGCACCCGCTTCCAGGTGGCGGTGTCCAGCTCCGCCTCGCGGCGCTCCAGCTCCAGCGGGTTGGAGCAATAGGGACAGCGCAGGGGGCAGCGATGGGTCAGCTCGGCGAGGATGCCGATGGGATGGCCGACCGGGGGCGCCACCGCCGGGCGGGGCGCCTCGCGCACCTCGGTACGGATATCGCTGCCGATCCCGCTCATGTCTCGATCACCCGGCGCGCGATGAGGCTGCCGATCATGTCCTTGACGTCATCGGCGATCACCTCGCGCTTTTCGTCGTAGCGGGCGGCGAGGGCATCCACGATCTCGGCGCAGGTGCGCTTTCCGTCCACCAGTTCCAGCACGGCGGCGGCGATCTCGTCGATGTCGAACGCCCGCTCCGGCGCCAGCAGCACATGGCGGGCGCGCACCTGATCGTATTTGAGCTTCACGCCACGGGGCAGGCGCGGAACGTCGGTTTCCTCGGCGCGCATGTCATTCCCCGACGATGGCGACGCCCGGTCGCCAGGCGCCCGGCGCCGGCCAGCCCGGCGCCACATAGGCGAGATAGAGCGCGTCGAGTTGCGCCCACAGCACCTCGGTCTTGAAGGTGAGGGCGCGGATGACGGCGCGCTGCTCGGCCGCCGTGCGGGCGTGCTGCTTCACGTATTCGAGGGCGAAGTCCGCATCCTTCGGCGCCTGGTCGAGGCGGCGGCGGAAATAGGCGACGACGGTCTCGTTGATGAAATCGTAGTGCTCCAGCATCCCCGAGATGCGCTCGGCATGGATGCCCGGCGCGAACAACTCGGTGAGCGAGGAGGCCACCGCCTCCAGCAAGGTGTTCTCCGCCACGAAGCGCACATAGGCTTCCACCGCGAACTTGGTGGCCGGCAGGGCGCCTTCCCTGGAGACCACATAATCCCGGTCGAGGCCGAGGCCGTCTGTCAGCACCAGCCAGCGCTCGATGCCGCCCGTATCCGCGCCGAAGCCGTCATGGTCGGTGATGCGGTGCAGCCATTCCCGGCGCAGCTCGCGGTCGTCGCAGCGGGCCATCAGCGCCGCATCCTTGCGCGGGATGGCGGACTGGTAACAGTAGCGGTTGAGCGCCCAGGCGCGGACCTGATCGCGGTTCAGCCGGCCGGAATGCAGCAGCCTATGGAAGGGGTGGAGGTTGTGGTAGCGCGTCGCGCCCACCGCGCGCAGGGCCGCCTCAAGCCCTTCTGGGGAGAGGGGCTCCTGCGGCGCGGGCAAAGGCGGGAAATCGGCGGGAAGATCGGCCGCTTCGGCCAGCACCCGGACGGTGGCTTGCGCGCTCATAGGGTGAACTCCATTCCATCCCGGGCGACCGTCCAGCCGGCCGCTTCCACGGCGCGGTGCTCATCGGAGCCATCGATCAGCGCGGGATTGGTGTTGTTGATGTGAATGAACACCCGGCGCGCCACCGGCAGATCGGCAAGCAGCGCCACCGTGCCATCCGCGCCGGACATGGAGAGGTGCCCCATGCGCGCGCCCGTCTTGGTGCCGATACCGGCGGTGATCATCTCGTCGTCTCGGTAGAGCGTGCCGTCGAAGAACAGAAGGTCGGCCCCGGCGATGCGCCGGCGCAGGCCATCCGTCACGGCGGCACAGCCAGGCACGTAGACGAGACGGCGTCCGGCGGACGTGATCGTCACACCCACGGTGGAGCCGGATTCCTCGCCGATCACGAGAGAAGCATCCTCGCGCCAGAGCGGCACCTTGCCGGGCACGGTGAAGAATTCCATGGTCAGGCCCGGCACCGGCGAGAACGGCACGTCGAACGAGACGGGCTCCCGGCGCACCAGCGCCCTGGACACCACGTCGAAGACCTGGTTCTGCGCGATCAGCGTGAGCGTGTCGGCCGTGCCGTATACCTCGAACGCCTGCTGCTCCCGCAAGGTCAGCAGACCGGCGATGTGGTCCACGTCACCATTGGTGAGGACGACGGCGCGAATGGGGCTGTCTCGGCCATCCACCCGAGGCTGAAGCGCCCGGGTCGCGGCGATCTGGGCCCGCAGATCGGGCGAGGCATTCAGGAGCACCCACGAGGCACCGTCCTCCGAGACGGCGATGCTCGACTGGGTTCTGGGTGTGACCCGTGGATCACCCATCCATGCCAGTTGGCACACCGGACAGCGGCAGTTCCACTGGGGAACGCCGCCGCCGGCCGCTGAACCGAGAACGATCACCTGCATGACGCGACAAACGCTCCTGCCCAATCGCTCGCGGCTCCCGACCTCGGTCGATCAGAAATCGGCCGGCAGGTAAGCAGTGACTTCCATGCCGACGCAGACTTCGCAGACCTGGGGCTTGTTCCAGCGCATGATGCTTTCCTCCTGTGTGCTCTTACGATCCTTATAAGAAGATCATAAGAAATTGATGTAACGAGGTTTTTCGCTACAACGGAGTCGAATATTGGCAGCCGAATCGGTTCCCGCAAGTGAAATCTGATGGTGCATTGCAATACTTCTGGAGCACATCAGTGCGGTGACGGTGCGGACAGGTCGAGCATGAAGCCGCGTCCCCGCACTGTCGCCACCTGGGGGCCGCCCGCGCGCCCCACCGGCGCGAGCTTGGTGCGCAGATAGCCCACGTAGACGTCCACCACGTTCAGTGAGGCGCCGCCCTGGCTGGCCCAGAGCCGGTCGAAGATCTCGCCGCGGGCGATCGGGCGGTTGGGGCTGGCCATGAGCAGGGCCAGAAGGTCAGCCTCGCGCTCGGTGAGCCGCACATGCACCTCGCCGAACTTCGCCGTGCGGGTGGAAGGATCAAGCACGAGCCGCCCCGCCATCACGCGGTCGGCGTGGCTTTCGCCGAGGCGATGCAGGAGATGGGTGCGCAGCCGCGCCACCAGCTCACCAAACACGAACGGCTTGACGATGTAGTCGTCGGCCCCGGCGCCGAGGCCCTCGGCACGGTCATGCACCTCATCCTTGGCGCTCAGGAACAGGATGGGGCCGGAGTGGCCCGCGCTGCGCAGCGCCCGGCACACATCGATGCCGGAGCCGTCCGGCAGCATCATGTCGAGCACCACGGCGCAGGGATTGTATTGCCGCGCCGTCTCCAGGGCCTCGTCGGCGCGGCCCACGACGGTCACGTCGAACCCCTCGGCGGAGAGGCCGCGGCTCAGCATGGCGCCAATGTCGCTGTCGTCTTCCACCACCAGGATGTTCATGGTTCCTCCAGTGCTTCATCGGCGTTGGCGCGGCTGCCCGCGGCCCTCTGCAGAGGGTCGCGACTGCCGGCGGCCGGTCACGCGGTCGGTCGGGGCTCGGCTGCGGGCTCGCCGGGCGCGGCGGCGGCCTGCGGGAGCGCGATCGCCACCCGGGTGCCACCCTTCTCCCCGTCCTCCAGTGTGATACGTCCGCCGTGCCGCGTCACCACCCAATCGGCGAGGGCAAGGCCCAGGCCGAAACCCTCGCCAGCGCCCAGCCGCGCGCCGCGCGCGAACAGGCGGGTCCGGGCGTCGGGCGCAATGCCGCACCCGTCGTCGGTGATGCTGATGGTGTCCACCCCATGCCCGTCCGCATCCGTCCCGTGCGTGACCGCCACGGTGACGCGGGTGAGCGGGCGGCCGTGGCGCAAGGCGTTGTCGATGACCCCTTCCACCACCTGCCGCAGCCATTCGCGATCGGCATGCACGAGAAACGCCGGCTCCGGCGCGTGCAGCACCAGCGCCACGCCTTGCCGCCGCGCCACCGGCTCCAGCCCCGCCACCGCGTCGGCAAGCAATGGTGCAAGGGGCGTGTCCTGAAACACCAGCTCGATCTCCCCGCTCTCGGAGCGGGCGACCCGCAGCAGATCCTCCACCCGGCGGTGGAGCATGCCCGCGCGCTTGCGGATGGTGGCGAGGACCGTGCGGCTCACGCTCTCCGGGATGGCCGGCGCCCGCTGGGTGACGTCGCACTCGCCGATGATGACGGTCAGCGGCGTGCGCAGCTCATGGCTCACATCGGCGAAGAAGCGCCGTCGGGAGGCATCGATGGCGGCCAGGCGGGCATTGGCCTCGGTCAGGTCCGCCGTGCGGTCGGTGATGGTCTTTTCCAGCTCCGCCCGGTCCTGCGCGACCTTGCGCTCGCGCCGCGCCAGCAGGGCGGCCATGCGGTTGAAGCGGGCCGTCAGCACGCCCAGTTCGTCGCGCTGGCCGATGGCGAGGCGGGCGGAAAGATCGCCGCGACCGATGGCCGCGGCGGCCCGGTCGATCTCCCGCAGCCGGCCGAGCAGCGGCTGGGCCAGCGCGCGATACAGCACCAGCGCCGCCGCGAACACCGCCAGCGCCATGGCCACGGCGCCGATCCGCAGCCGGTCGGCCAGAGCCACCGCTTCCTCCCGCGCGGCGGTGACGCCGCGCCGCTCGCTCTCCACAAGCAGGGAAAGCGTCGGCCCGGCCGAGGCCGCAAACGCATTGAGGGAGCCGCGCACCCGGTCGCCCCGGCGGGCGGGATCAGGATCACGGGTCGCGGCGGTGATCTGACGGTCCAGCGAGATGAAGTCCGCCCGCAGCCGGGCCAGCAGTCGCTCCTGCGGCCTCAGACCGTTCTGCGTGTCGGGCGCCGCCTGCGCCGCCTTCACGGTCGAGGCTTCCAGCAGGGCCGAGACGCGCGAGCGCGTGTCCTCCAGCCGGCCGGCGCTCACCGTCGGGCTTTCGGTGGCGGCGATGGCGGCGAGGCCGTAATCGGACAAGCGGGCCGAGATCTCTGTCAGCACGTCGAGGCGCTGCTGGGCCGAGATGGCCGCCTCCAGCGCCCCGTCCACGGCCCGCAAGGCGATGAGCACGCTCAGGCCCGCGAGCACCGCCAGCACGGCTGTCGCGCCCGCCAGCGCGGCCAGTTTGAAACGGATGGATCGCATCGCCGCGCGGATGCCTCCCGCCCCCTGCCGGCGGCGCCACCCCTGGCCCGCTCCGGCGCGGCGGAGCCTGCCACACGAAAGCGCGCGGGCAAAAGGAAAAGGACCGCGCAAAAAAGCCCGTCGCCGCAGGCGCAGGGCGTCGCGGCGACGGGCTCTTCGGCGATCAGGTCAGCTTGAGGCTCAGGCCTGGCCGGCCTGGAGACGCTCGGCTTCCGCCTGGAGGCGCTGCTGGTAAAGGGCGGCGAAGTCCACCGGATCGATCATCAGGGGCGGGAAGCCGCCGTTGCGCACGGCGTCGGCGATGATCTGGCGGGCGAACGGGAACAGCAGGCGCGGGCACTCGATGAGCACTACCGGCTGCAGGCTCTGCTCGGGGATGTTGAGGATGCGGAACACGCCGGCATAGACCAGCTCGAAGGCGAACAGGGTGTTGCCTTCGACGCTCGCGCCGCCGTCGATCTTCAGCTCGACCTCGAACTCGCCATTGCCGCCGGGCTTGGCGTTGACGTGGATCTGGATGCTGACGTCGGGCTGCGCCGGGGGAGCGGCAAGCGAACGCGGCGCGTTCGGATTCTCGAAGGAGAAATCCTTGATATACTGCGCGAGCACGTTCAGCGACGGCGCCGCATTCGGGTTGGGGCCGCCATTCTGCGAGGCCATGCGCATCTCCATCCGTGGGGTGTTGGGTCGGCCCCGCGGGCACGACCGGAAAGCGCGGCGCTGCTAGCACGCTTTCCGCAACCGGTGCAAGGACGCGAACGGGTGAGGCACCCCGGCCTTCAACCGGAAGGATGCCTCCCGGACAGGTTTGGAGACAGGATCATGGACGATACCACCATCCCGCCACGCAAGCCGCTGAGCGAGGCCGCCAAGCGCGCGCTGGCCGAGGCCGAGGCCCGCCGTGCGGCCATCGACGCCGCCCAGAAGGACCGGCCCAAGGAGATCAACGGCCGGAACGGACCGGAGCCCGTGCGTTACGGCGACTGGGAAGTCGGCGGCATCGCCACCGACTTCTGACGGCACCTCAGCCGACCAGAGCGAGGCCGATGAGGCCGGCGATGCCCACCGCAATGCGCCACCAGCCGAACGGTGCATAGCCGTGCTTCGACACGAAATCGAGCAGCGACTTCACCACAACCACCGCCGCGCAGAACGCCGCCACGAAGCCGATGACGATGAGCAGCCCATCGTCCATGGAGAGGTTGCCGCGGTTCTTGTAGAGGTCGTAGGCGAACGCGCCGAACATGGTGGGCAAGGCGAGGAAGAACGAGAACTCAGCCGCCGCCCTCTTGTCCACGCCCAGCAGCATGGCGCCGACGATGGTCGAGCCCGATCGCGACATGCCCGGAATCATGGCGAGGCACTGGAAGAAGCCGATGGCGAGCGCGATGTGCCACGGCAGGCCCATGGCGTTGTTGTAGCGCGGCTCCGGCACCACCTTGTCGATGAACAGCAGGATGATGCCGCCGAAGATCAGCGTGCCGCAGATCAGCGTCGGGGTCTCGAACAGCACGCTCTTGATGAAGCCGTGCGCCATGGCGCCGATCACCGCCGCCGGCAGGAAGGCGATGACGACACCCATCACGAAGCGCCGCGCCCCCGGATTCGTCGGCAGTTGCTGGGCGACGCGCAGGAAGCGCTGGAAGTAGACGGTGAGGATGGCGAGCACCGCGCCGAGCTGGATCAGCACCTCGAACGTGTGGCCGTTGCTTTCGAAGCCGAGGAAGTGTCCGGCGAGCAGGATATGGGCTGTCGAGGAGACGGGGATGAATTCCGTCAGCCCTTCCAGGAGGCCGAGGATCAGCGCTTCGAGCATGTCGCCGAGAGTCATGGGTCAGAAAATCCGGGAGGCGGGAAGAGACGGGCGTCATCCTCTCCGCTTGCCTTCGCGGGTGCAATGTGGCGCGCCGCTGCGGAAGGGGAGGGCCGGCGCGGCCGGCGCGTTTCCGGCCACGCTGTGGCCGCATCGCCACACGCCCGAAAATAACCTTGGGGCAGCTGAGATTGGCGCCTTAACGATCGCTTCACCATGATCGGACTGGGGACTGCGGGAGCCTCCGGCCCCGCCCCTGCGCCGCAGCAGGGAGGAACCAATCGGAAAGGTTCGGCTTCTAATCATAGGCAACGCCGGGTGCCTCGCCCCCTCCCTTCGACCCCCGGCGAAATCGGCCCATGTATCTGCATCATCACCCTTTCTGCCCCCATTCCCGATTCGTCCGCCTGCTGCTCGCCGAATACGGCCTGGAGCCGGAGCTGGTGGAGGAGCGCGTGTGGGAGCGACGGCCGGGCTTCCTCGCGCTCAATCCGTCGGGGGAGACGCCGGTGATCGTGGAGGAGATGGCGGCCTCGGTGCCGGGCGCCTTCATCATCGCCGAATATCTCGATGAGACCCGGGGCCTCGCCCTCGGCAACCACCGTCTCCTGCCGGAGGACCCCGCCGGCCGCGTCGAAGTGCGCCGGCTGACCCAGTGGTTCAACGAGAAGATGTATGTCGAATCGACCGAGCCGCTGGTGCGGGAGCGCATCCACAAGCGCTACATGACCCGCGAGCAGGGCGGCGGCTCTCCGGATGCGACATCGCTCCGGGTGGCGCGCGCCAATCTGCGCTATCATCTGAAATATATCGGCTGGCTGGCCAAGGGCCGCAAATGGCTCGCTGGCGAGAGACTGAGCCAGGCCGACCTTGCCGCCGCCGCGCATCTCTCGGTGGCCGACTATCTGGGCGACGTACCGTGGGACGAGGACGAGCACGCGAGGGACTGGTATGCGCGGATCAAGTCGCGCCCGACCTTCCGCGCCCTGCTCACCGAGAGCATCCCGGGCATGCCCCCCTCCAAGACCTACGCGGACCTCGATTTCTGACGCCGGGCGCCGGCGGGCTGGAGGAGATCGTCCGCCACCTCGCCGGTGACGAGGGCTTCGATGCCGTCGGCATCGCGAGCCCGCAGGCGGGCGGGCCGGCCGGGGAACGGCTCCGCGCCTGGGTCGCGGACGGCGCCCATGGCGACATGGGCTGGATGGCCGAGACGCTGGACCGCCGCGCCGATCCGCTGACGCTGTGGCCGGACATGCGCAGCGTCATCATGCTCGGCCTCAATTACGGCCCCGCCGAAGACCCGCGCGCCGTGCTGGGCCAAACCGACGCTGGCGCCATCTCGGTCTATGCTCGCGCCGAGGATTATCACGACATCATCAAGCCGAAGCTCAAGCGCGTTGCCCGCGCGCTGCTGGCGGAGGCGGGCCGGCGCGGCGTCACCGCCGACGTGAAGGTGTTCGTGGATACCGCTCCGCTGATGGAAAAGCCGCTCGCCGCCGCGGCAGGCCTCGGCTGGCAGGGGCGGCACACCAATCTCGTCTCGCGGGACTTCGGCTCCTGGCTGCTCCTCGGTGCCATCGCGACGACATTGGAGCTTAGGCCGGACGCGCCGGAACAGGACCATTGCGGCTCCTGCCGCGCCTGTCTCGACGCCTGCCCGACCGCCGCGTTCCCCTCGCCTTACGTCATCGATGCGCGGCGCTGCATTTCCTACCTCACCATCGAGCACAAGGGACCGATCCCGGCAGAGCTGCGCCCGCTCATGGGCAACCGCATCTATGGCTGCGACGACTGCCTCGCCGCCTGCCCCTGGAACAAGTTCGCGCAAATGGGCCAGGAGGCGAAGCTCGCCGCCCGCGCGGAGAACGACGCCCCGCCGCTGGCCGAGTTGGTGGCGCTGGACGATGCCGCCTTCCGCGCCCGCTTCCCAAAAAGCCCGGTCAAACGGATCGGGCGCGACCGCTTCATCCGCAACGTGCTGATCGCCATCGGCAATTCGGGAGATGCGCGGCTCTTGCCGCAGGTGGAAGCGCGGCTGGCGGATGAGTCCGCTCTGGTAAGAGGTGCTGCGGTGTGGGCGCTGGGGCGGCTGGCGGACCCGGCGACTTTGGCGCGGCTGGCGGCCGCGCACCTTTCGGCGGAGGCGGATATAGCGGTATCGGCAGAGTGGAGAACAGCCGCATCGCACGCCTGAGACCCGCCGCCCATTTCCATCCGGCGGGTTTGCCGGTAGGATCGAAAGCTCACGGAACCATCAAGGGGGCGACAAGAGCTGGCGTCACGATCGCGTCGCGCCCACACGCGAAGATCGACGGCGACAGAACAGGCGACATGCACGAGCCCCGCAAGCTTTATGTGAAGTCCTTCGGCTGCCAGATGAACGTCTACGATTCCCATCGTATGGCGGATACGCTGGCGCGCGAGGGATATGTGGAGACGCAGGATCCGGCTGAGGCCGACCTTGTGATCCTCAACACCTGCCATATCCGCGAGAAGGCCGCCGAGAAGGTCTATTCCGAGCTCGGGCGCCTCAGGAAGCAGAAGCAGGAAGCGGGCTCCGACACCATGATCGCCGTCGCCGGCTGCGTCGCACAGGCCGAGGGCGCCGAGATCATGCGCCGCGCGCCGGTGGTGGACGTGGTGGTCGGCCCCCAGAGCTACCACCGCCTGCCCGAGCTGCTGGCCGAGGCCAAGGCCGGCAAGCGGGTGGTGGACACCGAATTTCCCGCCGAGGACAAGTTCGACCACCTGCCCGCGCCCACCCGCGCCGCCACCCGCAAGCGCGGCCCGACGGCGTTCGTGACGGTGCAGGAAGGCTGCGACAAGTTCTGCACCTTCTGCGTGGTGCCCTATACGCGCGGCGCCGAGGTCTCCCGCCCGGTGACCAAGATCCTCGACGAGGCCGCCCGCCTTCTCGACCAGGGCGTGCGCGAGATCACCCTCATCGGCCAGAACGTCAACGCCTTCCACGGCGAGGGGCCGGACGGCAAGGTCTGGACCCTTGCCCGGCTCATGGAGCGGCTGGCGCAGATGGAGGGGCTGGCGCGGCTGCGCTACACCACCTCCCATCCGCGCGACATGGGCGACGACCTCATCGCCGCCCACCGCGACCTGCCTCAGCTGATGCCCTATCTGCACCTGCCGGTGCAGTCCGGCTCCGACCGCATCCTCGCCGCCATGAACCGCAAGCATGGCCGCGACCTGTTCCTCTCCCTCATCGAGAAGATGCGCGGCGTGCGGCCGGACCTCGCTTTGTCGTCCGACTTCATCGTCGGCTTCCCGGGCGAGACCGACCGCGACTTCGAGGACACGCTCGATCTCGTGCGCGAGGTCGGCTTCGCCAGCGCCTACTCCTTCAAATACAGCGCCCGTCCCGGCACCCCCGCCGCCGATCATGAGGCGCAGGTATCGGAAGAGGTGAAGACCGAACGCCTCGCCGAGCTGCAGAAGCTGCTGGAAGCCTCCAAGTCGGCCTTCGATGCCGCCTGCCGTGGCCGCACCTTCGATATCCTGCTGGAGAAGCCCGGCCGGCAGCCGGGCCAGCTCATCGGCCGCTCGCCCTACCTCCAGAGCGTGGTGGTGAATGATCCGCCCGTCGGCATCGGCGAGCTTCTCACCGTCACCATCACCGATGTCGGCCCGAACAGCCTTGCCGGCGTTACGGCCGAGACGCCCCCTTCCCCCGTCCTTTCCCGGCCGCTTGCGGCCATGGAGGCCTGAGCTTGCGCAGATCCGGCAGCGACAACCGTGATCGTCCCCTGGCGGCGTCCGCGCCGCAGGCCTCCAACGGACCCGCCCGCGCGGCGGTGACGGCCCCCTGGGCCAATCCGGACGAGCCTCCGGCCGCCCACGTGGTGCTGGCTTTCGACGACAACCGGCTCGCCACCCAGCTGTTCGGCCATTATGGCCGCAACCTCGCCCTCATCGAGCGCAAGCTGGGGGTGAAGGCGGATTCGCGCGGCAACCACGTGACGCTGGAAGGCGAGCGCGATGCCTGCGAGCAGGCCCGCGCCGTGCTGGAGCACCTGTATGAGGCGCTTCGGAAGGGCCGCGACATCAGCCAGGGCGACGTGGAAGGAGCCATCCGCGAGGTGACCTCGCAGGGCTCCCTCTTCGATTTCGACCCGGCCGAGCAGCGCCAGTCGTTCGACGAGATTCATCTGCGCCGCCGCCCGGTGCGCGCCCGCACTGCCGCGCAGGATGCCTATATCCGCGCCCTGAAGCGGCACACCCTGGTGTTCGGCAACGGCCCCGCCGGCACCGGCAAGACCTGGATCGCGGTGGCCTACGCCGTCCATCTGCTGGAGCGGCGGATGGTGGACAAGATCATCCTCTCCCGTCCCGCCGTGGAGGCCGGCGAGCGCCTCGGCTTCCTGCCCGGCGACATGAAGGAGAAGGTGGATCCGTACCTGCGACCCATCTACGACGCGCTGTATGACCTGATGGACCGCCCCTTCGTGGAGCGGGCGTTGCAGTCCGGCGAGATCGAGATCGCGCCGCTCGCCTTCATGCGTGGCCGCACCCTTTCCAACGCGGCGGTGATCCTGGACGAGGCGCAGAACGCCACCTCCATGCAGATGAAGATGTTCCTGACCCGCCTGGGCGAGAATTCGCACATGATCGTCACCGGCGATCCGAGCCAGACCGACCTGCCCGGCGGACAGGTCTCCGGCCTTGCAGAAGCCGTGCGGCTGCTGGAAGGCGTCGAGGGGGTTGGGATCTGCCACTTCAAGGCGGAGGACGTGGTGCGCCACGAGCTGGTGCAGCGCATCGTCTCCGCCTACGAGCGGCTCGACGCCGCCAAGATCGAGGCCGCCTCCGCCCGCCTCGCCGGCAAGGCCGGGAACTGAGCCATGGCCGCACCCGCCCCCGTCGCGCCGACCCCCGAGATCGACGCGGACATCGATGTCGCCGTGGAGGCCGAGGGCTGGTCCCTCATACCGGACGCCGAGGCCGTGTCCATCCGCGCCTGCCGGGCCGCGCTGACCGCCTGTGCGGAGGACGTGCCGGAGCCTTGCGAGGTGGCCATCACCCTCACCGACGACGCGCGCATCCGCGTGCTGAACCGCGACTGGCGGGACATGGACAAGGCCACCAACGTCCTGTCCTTTCCCCAGCCGGACCTGCCGGACGACATCGACGCCCCCCAGCCTCTCGGCGACATCATCGTCGCGCTGGAGACGCTCAGCCGCGAGGCCGAAGCGGAGGGCAAGGCGACGGCCGATCATCTCGCCCATCTGGTGGTGCACGGAACGCTGCACCTCATGGGCTACGACCATCTCGAAGACACCGAAGCAGAGGAAATGGAGGCGCTGGAGCGCGACATCCTCGCGGGCCTGGGGATCGCTGATCCCTATGGCCTGCCGCAGGACTGAAGCGACAGCGGCTAGATAAAGACATGTCCAACATCGACCAGCCGACCGAGACCAGCTCCGCCGAGCCGCAAAGTTTTCTCGATCGATTGCGTGCCCTCCTCGGCGCGTTCCGCCCGCACGGCTCCCTGCGCACCGACCTCGTGGAGGTGCTCGCCGCGGCGGAAACACCCGAGGAGGAAGGAGAGTTCACCCCATCAGAGCGCAAGATGCTGCGCAACATCCTGCACCTGCGGGAGGTGGGCATCGGCGACATCATGGTGCCCCGCGCCGAGATTGTCGCCGTGCGCAAGGACGCGGCCCTGGGCGAACTGCTGAAGCTGTTCGTCACCGTCGGACATTCCCGGCTCGTCGTCTATGACGACACGCTCGATGATCCGGTGGGCATGGTCCACATCCGCGACCTCATCGCCTTTCTCGCCGGCGACCTCGCCTCCGAGAGCGGCAAGATCGACCTCGGCAAGGTCAATCTCGACGCGACGCTGGAGACCGCCGGTCTCATCCGCCGCATCCTCTACGTGCCGCCGTCCATGCCGGCGGTGGACCTGCTGGTTTCCATGCAGGCGGCCCGCACCCATCTCGCCCTCGTCATCGACGAATATGGTGGCACGGACGGCCTCGTCTCCATCGAGGACGTGGTGGAGGAGATCGTCGGCGAGATCGAGGACGAGCACGACGAAGCGGCCGAAACGCTCCTGACCCGCCAGCCCGACGGCAGCTATCTCGCCGACGCCCGGACGCCGCTTGAGGCGGCGGTGGAAGTGCTCGGCACCGCCTTCGCCTCGGAAGAGGCGATGGAGGAGGTGGACAGCGTTGGCGGCCTGGTGGTGCGCATCGCTTCCCGGGTGCCGAAGACCGGCGAGGTGATTTCGCTGCCGGGCGGCTTCGATGTGGACGTGGTGGAGGCCGATCCGCGCCGGCTGAAGAAGCTGCGCATCATCCCGCCCCGGGATCTCGACGGCTCCGCCGCCGGGCATGCCGGGTCCTCCGACGCCTGATCCGCCGCGTGGCTTTTCCCCCCAAGGTGGCTTCCCTCCCAAAGGGCGCCCCCCGCCGCGGCGCGCCCCTGACCGTGCCGACATGGCGTTCGCGCATCCTGATGCTGCGCTTCCTCACCGGCTGGCGGCGGCGCGGTGTCGCGTGGACGGCAGGCGCGGCCGGCGCTCTCGCCATGCCGCCGTTCGATCTGTGGCCGGTGCTGGCGCTCAGCTTCCCGGTCCTCGTGCTGCTGCTGGACGGCTGCCGGGGGGATCTGAGGACCAGGCTCTTATCGGCCGCCGGCGTCGGTTGGTGGTTCGGCTTTGGCTATTTTCTCGCCTCGCTCTGGTGGATCGGCGCCGCCTTCCTGGTGGAGGCGGATGTGTTCGGCTGGCTGCTGCCGTTCGCGGTGGTGGCGATGCCGGCGGGCCTGGCCCTGTTCACGGCGTTCGGAACGGCGGTGGCGCGCCTCCTGTGGTCGAAAAGCGGCCTGCGGCTGTTCGCGCTCACGTTCGGCCTGACGCTGGCGGAATGGCTGCGCGGGCATGTCCTCACCGGCTTTCCCTGGAACACCTACGGCTATGCCTTCTCCGACGACCTGCTGCTGATGCAGGCGGCTTCGGTGGTGGGGGTGTGGGGCCTCACCTTTTTCTGCGTGCTGCTGCTGTCGACGCCGGCGCTGCTGCTGGTGCCTGGCCGGCGCGGGCTGGCTGTGGTCGCGGCGGCGGGGCTTCTCCTCGCGGGCACGGCGGCGTGGGGCAGCTGGCGGCTCGCGACGACGCCGGTTGAGACCGTTCCCGGGGTGGCGCTGCGGGTGATGCAGCCGAACCTCTCGCAGGACAAGAAATTCGCCTACGACCGGCGCGAACAGATTGTGAAAGACTATCTCGCGCTCAGCGCCAGGAAGAGCGACACCTATCCTGCCGGGCTCGCCGACGTGACCGCGCTGATCTGGCCGGAATCTTCGTTTCCTTTCATCTATGAGCGCGAACCTTGGGCTGCCGAGGCCATTGCCGCCGTTTTGCCGCCCAACGTGACGCTGGTGACGGGGGCGGTGCGCTACGACCTGCCGCCGCCCGGCCAGCGATCGCCTTTCTTCAATTCCATCAGGGTGATGGACCACAGGGGGCGGGTGCTGGAGAACACCGATAAGGTGCATCTCGTGCCGTTCGGGGAGTATCTGCCGTTTCAGGCTGAGCTTGAGGCGCTGGGGTTGGAGCAACTTACGCGTGTGCGCGGCGGTTTCTCCTCCGGTCCGGAGCTGGTCCCCCTCAGGATACCGGGACTACCCCTCGCCGCGCCGCTTGTCTGTTACGAAATTATCTTTCCCGGAAAGGTAGTTCCGCGGGGTCCGCGGCCGGACTGGATGCTCAACCTGACCAATGATGCGTGGTTCGGCCTGACGCCTGGCCCGTACCAGCATTTCGCTCAGGCCCGCATGCGCGCGGTCGAGGAGGGACTGCCGCTGGTGCGGGCGGCGAACACGGGCATCTCAGCCATCATTGATCCCGTGGGGCGTATTGTCGCATCACTTGGTCTCGGCCGGGAGGGCTTGGTGGACGGTCCCCTGCCAAAGGCGCTGGAAACGGTTTCTCTCGCTGCCAAGCTTGGCGGTATAATTCTTTTTGCTCTTCTGGCCGCGGCCCTCATTTTAGCGGCCATACCGCTTTGCGGTTGCATTACACGCAAAGGTTGATCGACGCATACCGATTGTATGCCTATGTTCGCCGGCAATCAGGGCAGCCTTCGCGATGCGAAGTATCGAGTAATCTTTTCCGACATAGCCGGAGAGACCATGGTCAAGAAGGCGCCGAACCCTATTGATAAGCACGTTGGCTCGCGTGTCCGCATGAGGCGGATGATGGTGGGAATGAGCCAGGAAAAGCTGGGCGAGCATCTGGGCATCACCTTCCAGCAGATCCAGAAGTACGAGAAGGGCACGAATCGCATCGGCGCGAGCCGCCTCCAGCAGATTTCCATTGTCCTCGGCGTTCCCGTCGCCTTCTTCTTCGAAGGCGCTCCCACCGTCGGCCCGGAAGGTGAGGGTTTCTCGGAAGAACAGTCCCCCGCCTATGTCTCCGACTTCCTCGCCACGTCCGACGGACTGACGCTCACCCGGAACTTCATGCGGATCTCCGACGCCCGCGTGCGGCGCCGCATCGTCGATCTGGTGATCGCCATCGCCGGCGAAACGGAGGCGTGAAGCGTTCGTTTTGGCGAACGATTTCGCGCTGACGACCTTGACCGCCCGCCGCTGCGTTGCGAAAAAGGGTTGCCGCACCGTGGCGCGGGCGAAACAGGGGCCGTCTTATGGCGCGTCAATCGTATCTTTTCACGAGCGAATCGGTTTCCGAGGGACATCCGGACAAGGTCTGTGACCGGATTTCCGACGAGGTGGTCGACACCTTCTTCCGCACTGCGGAAACGGAAGGCTGGGACCCGAGCCAGATTCGCGTTGCCTGCGAGACGCTGGCCACCACCAACAAGGTGGTGATCGCCGGCGAGACCCGCGGCCCGTCGTCCATCACCAAGGATCTCCTCTCCCACGCCGCGCGCCTTGCCATCAAGGACATCGGCTACGAGCAGGACGGCTTCCATTGGGAAAACGCCGACATCGACGTTCTGCTGCATGCCCAGTCTGCGGACATCGCGCAGGGCGTGGACATCGCCGGCAACAAGGATGAGGGCGCCGGCGACCAGGGCATCATGTTCGGCTATGCCGTGCGCGAGACCCCGGAGCTGATGCCGGCCCCCATCTTTTATGCCCACAAGATCCTGAAGGTGCTGGCGGACGCCCGTCACTCCGGCGAGACCCATGCGCTTGGCCCCGACGCCAAGAGCCAGGTCACCGTGCAGTACGAGAACGGCAAGCCGGTCGGCGTGACGCAGATCGTGCTGTCCACCCAGCACATGGACGAGCACCTCACGTCCCACGACGTGAAGTCCATCGTCGAGCCCTACATCAAGAAGACCCTGCCGGACGGCTGGGTGACGGACGCCACCGTCTGGCACGTCAACCCCACCGGCAAGTTCGTCATCGGCGGTCCCGACGGCGACTGCGGCCTCACCGGCCGCAAGATCATCGTGGACACCTACGGCGGTGCCGCACCGCACGGCGGTGGCGCCTTCTCCGGCAAGGACCCGACCAAGGTGGACCGTTCGGCCGCCTATGCCGCGCGCTACCTCGCCAAGAACGTGGTCGCCGCCGACCTCGCCGACCGCGCCACCATCCAGCTCGCCTATGCCATCGGCGTGTCCGACCCGCTGGCGGTCTATGTAGACCTCCACGGCACCGGCAAGGTGGACGAGGCGAAGCTTGAGAAGGTGCTGCGCGAGGTGATGAACCTGCGCCCCCGCGGCATCCGCGAGCATCTCGGCCTCACCAAGCCGATCTACGCCCGCACCGCCGCCTACGGCCATTTCGGCCGCGCGCCGGAAGCGGACGGCGGCTTCTCCTGGGAGAAGACCGATCTCGTCGACGCGCTCAAGTCGGCCGTGGCCTGAGCCTCAAGGGCTGCCACGTCGCATCTTGATGGCACCTGAGTTGACCCGCCGGCCGGATTGCCCCGCAGTCCGGCCGGTGCCTTTTTCAGCATGACGCCCATGAGCCCAGACCCGACCCAGCACCGCGCAGACCCCGACGATCGAGGCGGACCCACGGACCTCCTCGCCGGAGCCGAGGCTGCGGAGGCGCGCGGCGCCTTCTACGGCCGGCGCATCGGCAAGACGCTGCGCGGCCTGCAACAGGATGCGCTCGCGCATCTTCTGCCGCGCTACAGGCTCGACCTGGATGCGGCCGTCGCACCGGCCGACCTCTTCACCGCGCCAAGGCAAGGGTACTGGCTGGAGATCGGCTGCGGCTGCGGCGAGCACCTGATCGACCACGCGGCGCGGCGGCCCGACATGGGCTTCATCGGCGTCGAGCCGTTCCTCAACGGCCTCGCGCGGATGCTGGTCGATCTCGATGCCCAGGCCCTCGCGAACGTAAGGGTCTTCGACCTCGACGCGGCACTGCTGCTCGACCGGCTGCCCACGGGAAGCCTCGATGGGGTGGACCTCTTCTATCCCGATCCCTGGCCGAAGAAGCGGCATTGGAAGCGGCGCTTCGTGCGCCCGGACAATCTCGACCGGTTCGCCCGGGTCATCCGCCCCGGCGGCGTGTTCCGCTTCGCTTCCGACGTTCCCCATTATGTCGGCTGGACGCTCGCCCATACCCGCGCGCACGGCGCATTCACATGGCAGGCGGAGCGCGCCGACGACTGGCGCACGCCTTATCCGTTCTGGCCGGGTACGCGTTACGAGGCGAAGGCCGTGGCGCACGGCCGCGTGCCGACTTACCTCACCTTCGTGCGGCGCTAGTTCGTGCGGCGCTTGGCAGGCGCTCACTCACCGGCGGTGTGAAGCGCGGACAGGCCTTCGCGATAGGTCGGATGGCGCAGAATGACGCCGAGCTCTTCCTTGAGCCGGGCGTTGCCGACGCGCTTGTTGCCGGCCCAGAAGGAGAGCGCCATGGGGCTCATCTCCCGCGCTGCCTGATCAAACGGAATGGCCGGCGGCGGCTCCATGCCCAACAGGCTCGCGGCGTAGACGATGGGATCGCCGGGCGGGGCGGGCAGGTCGTCGGTGACGTTGATGACCCCGTCATAGCGGTGGGCGATGGCCGCGCGGATGGCGCAGACGATGTCGTCCACATGGATACGGTTGAACACCTGCCCGGGCTTGTCGATGCGCCGCGCCTCACCGGCCCGCAGCTGGACCAGCGCATTGCGGCCCGGACCATAGATGCCGGCCAGACGCAGCACCGCCACGCGGATGCCGTGCCGCAGGCCGAAAGCCTGCCAGTCGGCTTCCGCCCTCAGCCGGCGTTCGAGGCGCGCGCTGCCGGCGCGTGGCGGCGTGGTCTCATCGACCCAGGCGCCATCGTGGTTGCCGTACACCCCGAGCGTGGTGAGATAGATCACCTGCTTCAGCCGGCCGGCGGCAAGAATTTCCGCACCGCAGCACAGGATCGGGTCGCCGGTTTCGTCCGGAGGAGCGGACGCGAGAAGGATCCGCGCATCGCCAAGAGCGGCGGCCAGCTCCGGGCCGAGCGTCTTCCCGTCGAAGACGAACGCCTCCACATCCCGCGGAAAGGCGGACAGGCGCGCCGCATCCCGCGCGGTTCCGATGACGCGGCCGAAGGCGGCCCGATCCTCGGCCAAGAGGTGCCGGGCGCAATAGCCGAAGCCGATGGCGGCAAGCGAGATCATGACCCGTTGATGCCGGAGGTGGGCGTATCGGGCAAGAGCTGCTGCACTGGCTGAGGCGTTGCCTGATCGTCCGCCCGCCCGGCGAGGGCGCTGGCGCACAGCCGGCGTACCGTCGCCTCGCTCTCGCGCGTGACGCTCTTGCGGTCATGGGCGGCATCGAGCCGCACCGGAGCGCCGAAGCTCACCTCCACGTCGATGGCACCGTGGCGCAGAACGTCCATCAGGTGAGGGGCAAGCTCCATGTCGCCGAACCAGGCCGCCACTGGCCTGTGGCTGCGGCCCATCGGCAGGCCCTGAAGGCGCACGTAGGAGACGGCCAGGGGCTGAACCACCACCTCCGTCCCGGCGGCGAAGGCCTCGCGCGCGGCACCCACCAGAGCCGTGCGGAACGGCAGCACGCGGTTGCCGTCGCTCGACGTTCCCTCCGCGAAGAGCACCACGGGGTCACCGTCGGCGAGGCGGCCGGCGATCTCCCGGTTCACCGCGCCCGTGGCGTGGCGGCGCTGGCGATCAACGAAGACGGTCCGCTGGAATTTCGCGAGAAGGCCGATGAGAGGCCAGCCCGCCACTTCGCTCTTCGCCACGAAGAACAGGGGCGTCAGGGAGCCGACCACCGGAATGTCGAGCCAGGAGGCGTGGTTGGCGAGGATCAGTAGCGGCCGGTCGGCGGCCGGCGTCCCGCGCACATGCACGCGCACGCCGATCATCCGCAGCAGGATGCGGTGATAGAGCCGCGGGATGTGGCGGCGGGCATCGAGGCCGAGCTTGAGCGAGATCCATTGCGCGGGAATGCCCGCCAGGGTCACCGCGCCGACGACCGACAGCACACCGGCGAGCCGGAGGCGGTCCATCAGGCGCGAGACGCCGGGCTGTTCCGGACCGAGGGGCGCGAGTCCCGCCGGCGGATGGGACTGACCGTCGCTGGGAGCGGGCGCCGCGGGCGGCCCGCCGGGGGACATCACGGCTTCTCGTCCTCGTCGAGGGGCACCGCGTAAAGCTCGAGGCGGTGGCCCCGCAGCTTGAAGCCCAGCTCGCGGGCGATCTGCTCCTGCAACGCCTCGATCTGTTCGGAGCGGAATTCGATGACCTGGCCGGACCTGAGATCGATCAGATGGTCATGGTGCTCGTCGGGCATCTGTTCGTAGCGGGCGCGGCCGTCGCCGAAGTCGTGCCGTTCTATGATGCCGGCATCCTCCAGCATCTTCACGGTGCGATAGACCGTGGAGATGGAGATGTTGTCGTCGATGGCCACGGCGCGGCGGTGCAGTTCCTCCACGTCGGGATGATCCTGCGCGCCCGACAGCACGCGGGCGATGACCCGGCGCTGCTCGGTCATCCGCATGCCCTTGGCGAGGCAGGCTTCCTCAATGAGGCTGATCTTTCCGCTCAAGCGGACCTCCGCGACGACCCGGGGACTTTCCCCTGCCTTATCGCGCCGCCGCTTCAGCGCCGCAAGGGGGCGGACAAAGGCTCGCCGATGCTCGGTTGCCGCAACTCAGAAGTCACGACGCAGCAACAGCGCGTCGGCCCCGCCCGCATAATAACCGCGCCGGCGGCCGACCTCTGTATAGCCAAGGCGGGCGTAGAGCGTGCGGGCGGCGGCGTTGCCCGCCTCCACCTCCAGGAAGGAGGTTGAGATGCCTTCCACGGCGAGGCGCGCGAGATGGAAGGACACCAGCGCCCGTCCGATCCCGCGGCGGCGGCGGTCGGTGACCACGGCAACGGTGAGGATTTCCGATTCGGGCGGCACGGCATGGGAGAGGATAAAGCCCACCGGCGGCTTGCGGGGGCCGAGCGTCGCCACATGGGCGCGCACCGCGCGGTCGGCGAGGAGACGCTCGAACTCGTCGGCATCCCAGCCCCGGGCGAAGGCGCGGGCGTGGATTGCGGTGAGCTGGGGAATGTCTGCCGCCGTGGCGACCCGCAGCAGCGGCGGGCGGGGCGGAAACAGACGGTCGAGCAGGCGCTTCATCGGCGGGCGATGCGGGCCTTGTCCTGCGGTTTGGCATCCGGTGGCCGCAGGTAGAGCGGGCGCGGCTCGGCCGCTTCGGGATCGGCCACCGAGCCCAGCCGGGCGACCCACGCCACGTCGGGCGCCGGCGTGTCGTCGACCAGCTCCGGCAGCTTTTCGGCCGGCGGCCAGGCATCGGCCACGAGATTCGCCCCCGAGCCGACGATGCGCACCGCGCCGATGGCCACGGACCGCGCTGCCTCCCGCACGCTGGTGATGCGCGGGGCGATCAGCGTACGCCCGCCGACGCCGAACATCTGCAGGAAGACATGGCCATGGCGGGCATCGATGGCCGAGACCACGGGCACCGCATCGTCATGGGCGAGATAGGGCGCTGCGAGCGCGGCCAGCGTCGTCACGCCCAGCACCGGCCGATTGGCGGTGAGGCCGAAGCCACGGGCGGCCGACAGGCCCACCCGCAGCCCGGTGAAGCTGCCGGGACCTACCGTCACCGCGATGCGGGCGAGATGCTCGAAATCGATGCCGGCGGCGCTCATCACCTGCTCGACGAGCGGGATGAGCGTTTCCGCATGTCCCCGCTCCATGAGCAGCGAATCGCCCGAGACGATGCTGTCCGTCTCGGTGTCGAGCACCGCGGCGGAGCAGGCGGCAAGCGCCGTGTCTATGGCGAGGACATACATGAACGCGGGCACCCCGATCGCCGCCACGATCAACCGAAACCGTGGCGGGGGGAAGCGGCCCGGCACGCTCACTTTCGGGAAAGGTTAACGCTACCGTTCCCAAATACCACTGATCCGCCTCGCGGGGTTCAGACGGCGCGGACTTCCGCCACTTCCGGCACGAAATGCTTCAGCAGGTTCTCGATGCCGTTCTTGAGCGTGGCGGTGGAGGAGGGGCAGCCCGAGCAGGAGCCCTTCATGTTGAGGAATACCACGCCATCCTCGAAGCCGCGGAAGGTGATGTCGCCGCCGTCATTGGCGACCGCCGGGCGCACCCGCGTCTCCAGCAGTTCCTTGATGGTGGCGACGATCTCGCCATCCTTCGCGTCGAAGAACTCCTCGCCGTCGCCCACCTCCGGCTTCACCCCCTCCGACAGCACCGGGGCGCCGGACATGAAGTGCTCCATGATGGCGCCGAGGATGGCGGGCTTGAGCTGCGGCCATTCGCTGTCGGCCTTGGTCACGGTCACGAAGTCCGAGCCCAGCATCACCGCCGATACGCCGCGCACATCGAAGAGCCGCTGGGCGAGCGGGGAGAGATCGGCGTCCTCGGCCGAGCGCAGGTCGAGAACACCCTCGCCGAGCACCGAACGGCCGGGCAGGAACTTCAGGGTCGCCGGGTTCGGCGTGGTTTCCGTCTGGATGAACATGGCCAATCCTCAAAAGAAACGGCGCGGGGAAAACCCGCCGGTTTCTTCCAAGATAGGGAGGACGCCGCCAAACGGGAAGGGAGCGATCCGGGATCGTCCCGAATTGACACGCCCTGCCTGAGCGTCGCCGAACGGGAGCGGAACGAAGGGGGCGCGAATCACGCGCCGGGTCTCGTTGCCTGTTCGTTCCTGACCAACCGGGCCGGGACAGGCCCGGCCCGTCGAGTGAGGGCGCGGAAGCGCCCTCAGGTATTCATGGAATCGAAGAAGTCCTGATTTTTCTTCGTCTGCCGCAGCTTGTCGAGCAGGAACTCGATGGCGTCGACCGTGCCCATCGGGTTGAGGATGCGGCGCAGGACGTACATCTTCTTGAGCGTGTCGGCGGGGACCAGAAGCTCTTCCTTGCGGGTGCCGGACCGGGTGATGTCGATGGCCGGGAACACGCGCTTGTCGGAGACCTTGCGGTCGAGAATGACTTCCGAATTGCCGGTACCCTTGAACTCCTCGAAGATCACCTCATCCATGCGCGAGCCGGTCTCGATGAGGGCGGTCGCGATGATGGTGAGGGAGCCGCCTTCCTCAATGTTTCGCGCCGCGCCGAAGAAGCGCTTCGGCCGCTGGAGGGCGTTGGCGTCCACGCCGCCGGTCAGCACCTTGCCGGAGGACGGCACCACGGTGTTGTAGGCGCGGCCGAGGCGGGTGATGGAATCGAGGAGAATCACCACGTCGCGGCCATGCTCGACAAGGCGCTTGGCCTTCTCGATCACCATCTCGGCCACCTGCACATGGCGCACGGCCGGCTCGTCGAAGGTGGAGGAGACCACCTCGCCCTTCACCGAGCGCTGCATGTCGGTGACTTCCTCGGGCCGCTCGTCGATGAGCAGCACGATCAGGAAGCATTCCGGATGGTTGGCGGTGATGGACTTGGCGATGTTCTGCAGCAGCACCGTCTTGCCGGTGCGGGGCGGCGCGACGATGAGGCCGCGCTGGCCTTTGCCGATGGGCGCCACGATGTCGATGATGCGCGGCGAGAAGTCTTTCTTGCTGCCCGCGGGCTCATCGTGTTCGAGCTTGAGCCGCTCGTCGGGATAGAGCGGCGTGAGATTGTCGAAATTGATCTTGTGCCGCGACTTCTCAGGGTCCTCGAAATTGATCGTGTTGACCTTGAGCAGCGCGAAATAGCGTTCGCCCTCCTTGGGAGAGCGGATCTGCCCCTCCACGGTGTCGCCGGTGCGCAGGCCGAAGCGGCGGATCTGGGAGGGGGAGACATAGATGTCGTCGGGGCCGGGCAGATAATTGGCCTCGGGGGAGCGCAGGAAGGCGAAGCCATCCTGCAGCACCTCGACGACGCCCTCGCCAATGATCTCCGTCTCGGTGGCAGCCAGCTGCTTGAGGATGGCGAACATCAGCTCCTGCTTGCGGAGCGTGCTGGCGTTTTCCACCTCATTCTCCTCGGCGAAGGCGAGGAGCTCGACGGGGGTCTTGGACTTGAGGTCTTGAAGTTTCACTTCCCGCATAAGGGAAAGCCTCGATGGGTATTGGGGGGCCGGGAGCCGATCGGTCAGGATCGGGGTCGGCTGGTGGAGGGAAGGACGGGATCGCAGGTCTTCAGGGGAAGCCGGGGCACGCAGCTCGCCGCCTGACGCGCCGGACGGACCAAGACGGCTCCACCAGGACAGCGTCTTCAAGACGACGCCAAGAGCGGATGCCGGACCGAAAGGAAGCGCGTTCGCCTGCGTTTGGGAAAGCACGCGCAAGATAGGCGCGCCGTGAAGGCCGCGCAAGTCCCCCTTAAGGCGAGGGTCGTATCAAAACGGTTTGACCACAACCAGGATGACGATGCCGATCATCAGCACCGTCGGCACCTCATTGGCGATCCGGTAGAAGCGCGCCGGCCGGACGTTGCGGTCTTCAGCGAAGTCGCGCACCCAGCGCACCAGGAAACCGTGCATCGCGGACATGGCCAGGACCAGCGCGAACTTGGCGTGAAACCAGCCGGCCCTGTACCAGCCGCCCTCATAGACCAGCCACAGACCGGCGAGCCAGGTGACGATCATCGCCGGGTTGATGATGGCCTTGAGCAGCCGGCGCTCCATGACCTTGAAGGTCTCCGACTGCACCGATCCGACCTCGGCCGCGCAGTGGTAGACCATCAGGCGCGGCAGATAGAGCATCCCCGCCATCCAGGCGATGACGGCGATGATATGCAGCGCCTTGATCCACTCATACAGCATTGAAACCAAAGCCTTATCTGTTTCGTTCAGCGAACGCGGCGCACCAGCTCGACGAACTTTTCCACATGCTCCAGCGGCGTCTCGGGACGGATGCCATGGCCGAGGTTGAAGATGTGGCGCACCCCGTCGAAATCGGCGCGGATGCGCTCCACCTCTTCCTCCAGCGCGGCACCGCCGGCGATCAGCCGCAGCGGATCGAGATTGCCTTGCAGGGCCACGTCATCAGAGAGCCTTTGCCGCGCCGCGCGGCGATCGGCGGACCAGTCGAGACCGATGCCGTCGATCCCGACATCGGCGATCTGTTCCAGCGCCTCCAGCGTCGCCCCCTTGGGGAAGGCGATGATCCGCACATAGGGATGGCGCTCCCTCAGCCCCGCGACGATGCGGCGCAGGGGCTCGGCGCACCAGCGCTCGAACGAGGCAGGATCAAGCACGCCGGCCCAGGTGTCGAAGATCTGCACCGCGTCGGCGCCGGCTTCGACCTGTCCGGACAGATGGGTAATGGAGGCATCCACCAGACGGTCGATCAGTTCCTGGAACAGCTCCGGCTCGCGCAAGGCGAGGAGCCGCGCGGGGGCCTGATCGTCCGTGCCCTGGCCCGCCACCATGTAGGTCGCCACCGTCCATGGCGCCCCGCAGAAGCCGATGAGCGCCGTCTCCGGGGAGAGCTGCGCCCGCACGTCGGCGATGGCCTCATAGACCGGGCCCACCTTGGCGGGATCGAGCGTTTGCGAAAGCGCCGAGAGCGCAGCCCGGTCCGCCACCGGCGTCAGGCGCGGACCCTCGCCGACCTCGAACCGCAAGCCGGTGCCGAGCGCGTGGGGGATGACGAGGATGTCCGAGAAGATGATGGCCGCATCGAAGCCATAGCGGCGGATGGGCTGGAGCGTCACCTCGGCGGCGAGGCGAGGGGTGTAGCAAAGGGTCAGGAAGTCGCCGGCCTCAGCCCGCACGGCGCGGTACTCCGGCAGATAGCGGCCGGCCTGGCGCATCATCCAGAGCGGAGGCGGGTCCTGGATCGTGCCGTCGAGAACCGAGAGAAAGCGCGATCGCGTGGCAGGAGAGCGGTCCATCCCGTCCCTTCAATCAAAGAGAGATATTTTTAAAAGAGAGAGTCTTTGTTGTCTTAACGGTTGATTAACCAGTTGCCGGCTCGCCGACAACCGATCCACAGCGGAACCCATAGCCGACACGCGACTTGCCGCGGATGCGAAGCCGGCGAAAGGCAGGTTAACAAAGGATTAACGCACCCCCTGCGAAAGGCCGTCCACATCGACGCACAGGGCGGGACGGGAATCTCTCCCGCAAGGTGATCGTGTGGATGGATTTCGCACTTATCCAGAGGCCGCCCTTGCACGGGGCTAAAGCGCGTGCCTTCCTCAACAGCCTTCCACAGGAGCGGTGGACAAAGTGACTCAGTCGAAGCCGGGCGAGGCCTATTTCCACCTCCACCTCGTGTCGGACGCCACGGGCGAAACCCTCATCAACGTGGGCCGGGCGGCCAGCGCGCAATATGCGAACGTGCTGCCCATCGAACACGTCTATCCGCTGGTTCGTTCCATGAAGCAGCTGGAACGGGTGCTGAGCGAGGTGGAGTCCAATCCGGGCATCGTCCTCTTCACCCTCGTGGACAAGGACATCCGCGCCCGGCTGCGGCAGCGCTGCGAGGAACTGGGCCTGCCGCATCTGTCCGTGATGGCGCCGGTGGTGCGGCTGTTCCAGTCCTATCTCGGTGGAGAGCCGACGCCGCGGGTGGGCGGGCAGCACGCTCTCGATGCGAGCTATTTCAAGCGCATCGACGCGCTCAACTTCACCGTCATGCACGATGACGGGCATCTCACCGACGACCTCGAGCATGCGGACGTGGTGCTGCTCGGCGTCTCACGTACGTCCAAGACGCCGACCTCCATCTATCTCGCCAATCGCGGGATCAAGGCGGCGAACATCCCGCTTGTGCCCAACGTGCCGCTGCCGCCGAACATCGAGAAGCTGAAAAAACCGCTGGTGGTGGGCCTCGTCGCCAGCCCCGAGCGCATCGTCGAGATCCGTCAGAACCGGCTCCTCGGGCTCAATGCCGTCGAGACGGGTTCATCCACCTACACGGACCGCGAGGCCGTCTCCGAGGAACTCGCCTTCTCCCGCCGCCTGTGCGCGCGCAACGGCTGGCCGCTGATCGACGTGACCCGGCGGTCCATCGAGGAGACGGCGGCCAACATTCTCAGCCTCTACAGCGACCACAGGCGCCGTTCCATCGCCGAAACCTGAGGCGGCACCTTATCGGGCGGCCTCAAGGTTTGCATCGCGGGCGCAGGCGTGAGATCAGCGCAGTGCGTCATTTTCTGACGGCAGCGCAACAGAGGAGAGACGATCGTGTGGCGTGGCGAACAGCCGCTCGTGCTCGCGTCCAAGAGCGCGACCCGGTTGACCCTTCTCGTGCATGCGGGCGTGCCCGTGGAAACCGTGGCTGCCGACGTGGACGAGCGCGCCCTTCAGGACGCTGCCGGTGACACCGATCCGGCCGGGATCGCCCTTCTCCTCGCGCGGGCCAAGGCGTTGTCCGGCTCAAAGGCGGCGCCGGGACGCCTGGTTCTGGGCGCCGACCAGACCCTGGCGCTGGGGCCGAAGATCTACCACAAGCCGGTGTCGGTGGAGGCCGCGCGCAAGCAGCTCCTGGAACTCGCCGGCCAGACCCACGCGCTGCATTCGGCGGTCGCGGTGGCGTTCGACGGCGAGGTCTTGTTCGATACCGTGGTGAGCGCCTTCCTCACCATGCGCCCCATGACCGATGAGACCCTCTCCGCCTATCTCGCCGCTGCGGGTCCGCGCGTGCTGACCTCGGTGGGTGCCTATCAGCTGGAATCAGTGGGCGTGCATCTGTTCACCCGTGTCGACGGGGATCACTTCACCATCCTCGGCTTGCCCCTGCTGCAGCTTCTGCCCTTCTTCCGGGAACAGGGGCTGCTGCCATGACGATCCGGGCCTGTGTCACCGGCCAGCCCGTCACCTATTCCCGCTCGCCGCTGCTGCATGGCTACTGGCTCAAGGCCTATGGCATCGACGGCGCCTATGAGCGCGAGGAGGTGCCTCCCGAGACAGCGGCGGACTTCTACCGGAACCTCGCCGCGCGGGGCTATGCCGGCTGCAACGTGACACTGCCCAACAAGGAGATCGCCTTTTCCGTGCTCGACGAGGCGGACGAGAGCGCGGCGGCGCTGGGCGCGGCCAACACCCTCTGGCTGGAGGGCGGCAAGCTGCATGGCGCCAGCACCGACGGCTATGGTTTCATCGCCAATCTCGACGCGTCCGCTCCGGGCTGGGACGGCGCGCGCAATTGTGCCCTCGTGATCGGCGCCGGCGGTGCGTCTCGCGCCGTAGTCCATGCGCTGGTCGGCCGGGGCTTCGACCGGGTTGTGCTCGCCAACCGCACGCTGGAGCGGGCGGAAACGGTGGCGGCGCTGTTCGGTCCGACCGTGCGTCCCCTCGCTTTCGATCGGATCGCCGAGGTGATGGGCGAGGCGGATATCCTCGTGAACTGCACCTCGCTGGGGATGAAGGGCTCGGAGCCGCTCACGCTCGATCTCAAGAAGCTCCGAGGCGAGGCGGTGGTGAGCGACATCGTCTACGTGCCGCTGATGACGCCGCTCCTGAAGGCGGCCTCTGCGGCCGGCTTCCGCACCGTGGACGGGCTCGGCATGCTGCTGCACCAGGGCGTGCCCGGCTTCCGGCGCTGGTTCGGCGTGACGCCGGAGGTGACGCCGGAGTTGCGCGCCGTTTTGGTGGAAGACCTGCGCGCCAAGGGGCAGCTGGAGGCCTGAGGAATGTGGGTTCTCGGCCTTACCGGCTCCATCGGCATGGGCAAGTCGGCCACCGCACGCATGTTTCGCGCGCTGGGTGTGCCGGTGCATGACGCCGATGCCGCCGTCCACGCGCTCTACCGTGGCGCGGCAGTGGGACCGGTGGAGGCAGAATTTCCGGGCGTGACCCGAGATGGCGCCATCGACCGCGCGGCGCTGGGCGCCCGCGTGCTCGGCGATGCCGCGGCCATGAAGCGGCTGGAGGCGATCGTGCACCCCCTGGTCCGCGCGGCCGAGACGGAGTTTCTGTCACAGGCCCGGGCGAGCGGGGCGCGCCTCGTGGTGCTGGACATCCCTCTCCTCTTCGAGACGGGCGGCGACGGGCGCGTCGATGCCGTGGCTGTGGTCAGCGCGCCGAAAGCTGTGCAACGCGAGCGGGTGCTCGCCCGCGAGGGCATGACGGACGAGAAATTCGCGACCATTCTCGCAAAGCAGATGCCGGACGCGGAGAAGCGCCGCCGCGCCCATTTCGTCATCGATACCGGGCGCGGCTTTGCCGCCGCCTCGCATCAGGTGGAGGGCATCGTGCGCGCGCTGTCCGGGCCGGGTCGGCGGCAGGGTTGAGGGGAAGGGCTGAGAGGAAGTCATGCGCGAGATCGTTCTCGACACCGAGACCACGGGCCTTGAGGCCTATGGCGGCGACCGGCTGGTGGAGATCGGCTGCGTCGAGATGGTCAACCGCATCCTCACCGGCAATGTCTTCCACGTCTATATCAACCCCCAGCGGGACATGCCGCAGGAGGCGTTCAACGTGCACGGCCTGTCGTCGGAATTTCTATCCGACAAGCCGATTTTCTCGCAGGTTGCCGATGAATTCCTGGAGTTCATCCAGAACGATACTTTGGTCATCCATAACGCGGCGTTCGACATCGGCTTCCTGAACGCAGAGCTGGAGCGTCTCGGCCGCCCAACCATCGCCCGCGACCGGGTCATCGATACGCTGGCGCTCGCCCGCCGCAAGCATCCCGGCGGCGGCAATCGCCTTGATGATCTGATGAACCGCTACGGCATCGATTCGTCCCGCCGTGTGAAGCATGGGGCGCTCCTCGATGCGGAGCTGCTGGCCGAGGTCTACAGCGAGCTGCTCGGCGGGCGGCAGGCGAGCCTGATCGGCCTGGTGGAGGAGACGACGGAAGCGCCCCGCCTCGTGGTGGAGGCCCGCGCGGCGCATCCGCGTCCCGTTCCCCTGCCCCCGCGCATCAGTGCCGCCGAATCAGAAGCCCATGCCGCCTTCGTCGCGGCGCTCGGCGACAAGGCGATCTGGCTGAAGTACGCCGAGGTGCCCGCGGCTGAGAAAACGGCAAGCTGATTTGTCGACCGGTCGGCGCTGCATCCCATGATTACGATTACAACTGAAATTCAATTAAAAGTTGATCGATTAGGAAGGCCGCTGACGGCGAAATGATGTCGGGTCCGGCTCATCGGTCATCCGATTTTGATTGGCCGCCAGTCGCCCTCTGAAGTGATTTGAAAGGGCACCATCTCACTCCGCGTGCTCACGAGAACCATTTCAGGCCAAAATCACCGACACTGCCGCCGCCAGCCCGTCCGGCTCGGTCACGGGAAGCGAACAGCGCTCTCCGACGCACACGAAGGCCGCTCCGCCGTCCGGCGCCGACGCGATCCGGGCCGCCATGACGCTGCCGGCGACCGCCGTGACGCCTTCGGCGCGGACCACCACCCGAAGCGGGAACGGCACCTTGAGCGCAGCCTTCGCCAAGGCCTCCCCTTTCGCGCCGGTGGTGACGATCTCGGCGAGGCCCAGCCGCGTTGCGATGGCGTTCAGAGTCGCGCCATGGGCGAGCACATTGCGCGCCGCCGCACCCGACAGGCCGGCGAGGATGCGGTCGGCGCGCGTGCGCAGGCTGTCGTCGCCGGTGAGCGCCGCGAGGCGGATGAGAGCGTCGGCGGCCACGGCATTGTAGTTCGGCACGGCCTCGTCATGGGTCGCCGAGGGCCGGACGATGAGGCTGTCTCCGTCATCGGCGGTGAGGAAATAGGTGCCGGTCGCCGGATCGAGATGGTGCTTTTCCAGCGTGTCGAGGAACACGCCAGCCAGCCGGAAAGGTGCCTTGTCGCCGGTGGCCTCGGCCAGCGCGATGCCCGCCCGCGCCATGGCCGCGAGGTCGGAGGCAAGGCCAGGCACCACCATCTTGTCGCCGCACCACGAATGGGCGAGCCGCCCACCCTCCACCATATGCGCCGTCACAGCGCCGAAGGCTGTGCGTGCGGTATCGACCCACTCGTCCTCGCCCAGGAAGGCGCCGGCGCGGGCGAGCGCGGCGATCATGAGGCCATTCCAGTCCGCCAGAACCTTGTCGTCCCGCCCCGGCCGCACCCGCTCCGCGCGGCGCGCAAGCAGCTTTTCACGCAGGGGGAGCAGCCGCGCCTCGTCCGCGGCGGAGACGACCCCGGCATCGGTCCGGTTGAGGATGTTGCCCGCCTCCCAGTTGCCGGCCTTGGTCACGTCGTAGATGCGCGCGAAGAAGGCAGCGTCCTCTGCCCCCAGCACCTCCTCGATCTCCGCCAGCGACCAGACGTAGAAGCGCCCCTCATGCCCTTCGGAATCGGCATCGAGGCTGGCGGTGAAGGCGCCGGAGCGGGCGAGCATCTCCCGCTTGAGCCAGCCGACCGTCTCGCGGGCGCGCTGGAGAAAGAGCGCGTCGCCGGTGTCGGCATGGGCGAGCGCCAGCAGCTCCAGCAGCAGCGCGTTATCGTAGAGCATCTTTTCGAAGTGCGGGACGAACCAGATCTCGTCGACGGAATAGCGCGCGAAACCGCCGCCCAGATGATCATAGATGCCGCCCTCGCACATGCGGTTGAGGGTAAGGGCGACGAGCGCCTTCATGGCGTCGTCGCGATTGCGGGTGCCGGCCCTCCAGAGAAGTTCGAGCAGCCCCGATTGCGGAAACTTCGGCGCGCCCTTCAGGCCGCCGTGCACGGGATCGATCAGCGGCACGAGGCGCCGGGCGGCATCGTCCAGATCGTCGATGCCGATGGCGGCACCCTTCGTCGGCTGGCCCGCCGTCTTCAGCCGCGCGAGGATGGCCTGGGCGTTCTTCTCCACCTTCTCCGGGCTCTCGGTGAAGACGGCCGAGACCTGCCGGAGGACGTCGACAAAGCCGGGCCGTCCATAGCTCGCCTTGGGCGGAAAATAGGTGCCGCCCCAGAACGGCCGGCCAGCCGGATCGAGAAACATGGTGAGCGGCCAGCCGCCGCTCTGCCCCAGCTGCTGGAGCGCGGACATGTAGATCTGGTCCACGTCCGGCCGCTCCTCCCGATCCACCTTGATGTTCACGAACAGCGCATTCATCACCGCCGCTGTTTCGGCATTCTCGAAGCTCTCGTGGGCCATCACATGGCACCAGTGGCAGGCGGCGTAGCCCACGGACAGGAGGATGGGCTTGCCCGTGGCGCGCGCCTCTGCAAACGCCTCGTCCCCCCACGCCCACCAATGCACCGGATTGTCACGATGCTGGAGCAGGTAGGGGCTCGTCTCGCGGGAGAGGCGATTGAGGCTCATGTCGGGAATCCTTCGGCTTCGGACCGGCTTTGAAGGCAACGGGTTGGCGGGATAATGGTTCGGGCAATGAAACACACGACGCATGGCGGCTTTGGCTGCACCGTGCAAATCCGCAGCCATCCGCCCGGAGGATCAGGCCATGCCCGGTGACGCCACGAGTGACACCATCTTCGCTTTGTCCTCCGGGCGCCTGCCTGCCGGCGTCGCCGTGGTGCGCGTCTCCGGGCCTGAGGCTGCGGCGGCCGCGCTGGCCCTGTCCAGTACCCTGCCCCCGCCCCGCGTGGCTCGCTATTGCGCCCTCCATCATCCCGCGAGCGGTGAGCCGCTCGATCGCGGTCTGGTGCTCTTCTTCCCCGGCCCCGCCAGCGCGACGGGGGAAGATGTGGTGGAGCTTCATCTTCACGGCGGGCGGGCCGTGGTGGCGGCGGTGCTGCGCGCCCTCGGCATGCTTCCCGGCCTGCGTCCGGCCGGGGCGGGCGAGTTCACACGGCGCTCTCACCAGAATGGAAAGCTCGACCTCGCCGAGGTGGAGGGGCTCGCCGACCTCATCGCCGCCGAGACGGAGGCCCAGCGCCGGCAGGCCCTGGCGCTGGCCTCCGGCGTGCTTTCCGGCCGCGTGGCGGCCTGGCGGGGTAAGCTCGTCTCCGCCCTCGCCCTGCTGGAAGCGGGCATCGATTTTTCCGACGAGGCGGACGTGGCGGAGGATGTGGCCCGGCCCGCGCTGGATATCCTCCGCGCCATGGGAAACGAACTTGGCGCCGCGCTGGCCGATGCCGAGCGCGGGGAGCGGGTGCGGGATGGCCTCGTCGTCGCCATAGCGGGGCCGCCCAATGCGGGGAAATCGACCCTGCTGAATCGCCTCGCAGGGCGGGAGGCGGCCATCGTTTCCCCCATTCCGGGAACGACGCGTGATGTGCTGGAGGTGCATCTGGAACTCGCCGGACAGGCTGTGACCCTCCTCGACACCGCCGGCCTGCGCGAGACGGCGGACGCCGTGGAGGCCGAAGGCGTGCGCCGCGCGCTCGCCCGGGCCGAGGCCGCCGACGCCGTGCTGTGGCTGAGCGAAACGGGAGAAAACCCGCCCGCCGCCTTCGCCTCCGCCATCCGGGTGCGGACGAAGATCGACCGGGGCGGGCCGGTGCCGGAAGGCTTCATCGGCCTGTCGGTCGCCACCGATCGCGGCCTCGAAGACATCGTGGAAGCTCTCGCGGCACGCGCCGAGGCCTTGTGCGGACGCGAACCGGCGCTGGTGACGCGGGAGCGCCAGCGGCTCGCTCTGGAGCGGGCCGCGCACCATCTGGCGCGTGCGACGGGCGACTTCGGCGGCCACGAGGAATTGCGGGCAGAAGATGTGCGGCTCGCGGTCCGGGCGCTGGACGAGACCATCGGCCGGGTGGATGTGGAGCACGTGCTGGACGCCCTTTTCAGCACCTTCTGCATCGGGAAATAGCGACGCCCGAGGGTGTTTCACGTGAAACATTCACCCCCGCCTTGACGCCGCCCCAGAACCGGCGTTTCCAGAGGGCACGTCTCTTCTCTCGCGGACCGCCATGACCGAAACGCCCCCGCCGCTCGCCTTCGATGTCATTGTCGTTGGTGGCGGACACGCCGGATGCGAAGCCGCCGCTGCCGCGGCGCGGGTCGGCGCGCGCACGGCGCTGGTCACCCATGCCTTCGCCACCATCGGCGCCATGTCGTGCAATCCCGCCATCGGAGGGCTCGGCAAGGGCCATCTGGTCCGCGAGATCGATGCGCTGGATGGGTTGATGGGCCGCGTGGCGGATCAGGGCGGTATCCAGTTTCGCGTTCTCAACCGCCGCAAGGGTCCGGCCGTGCGCGGGCCGCGCGCCCAGGCCGATCGCAAGCTCTATGCGCGGGCCATGCAGCAGGCGCTCACCGAGCAGCCGGGGCTCGTGGTGATCGAAGGTGAGGCGGACGACCTTCTGGTCAAGGAAGGCCGCGTGGCCGGACTTCGCCTCGCCGATGGCCGGGCGCTCACATGCGGCGCAGTGGTGCTCACCACGGGCACTTTCCTCAATGGGCTGATCCATCTCGGCGAGGAGAGCACTCCCGCCGGCCGCATGGGCGAGAAGCCGGCGCTTGGCCTCTCCCCTGCCCTCGCGCGCCTCGGCCTCGCCCTCGGCCGGCTTAAGACCGGCACGCCGGCCCGGCTTGATGGCCGCACCATCGATTGGGCCAGCCTGGAGATGCAGGCGGGCGATGATCCGCCCGAGCCTTTTTCGGCGCTGACCACCCGCCTGCCGAACCCTCAAGTCGAGTGCGGCATCACCCGCACGACGGACGCAACGCATGCGCTGATCCGGGAGAACCTCTCCCGCTCGGCCATGTATTCCGGTCGCATCGGCAGCACCGGGCCGCGCTACTGCCCCTCCATCGAAGACAAGATCGTCCGCTTCGGCGATCGCGACGGCCACCAGATCTTCCTGGAACCGGAGGGGCTGGACGATCCCACGGTTTATCCGAACGGCCTGTCCACCTCCCTGCCCGCCGATGTGCAGATCGCCTTCCTGCGCACCATCCCCGGCCTGGAGCGGGTCGAGGTGATGCGGCCGGGCTATGCCATCGAATACGATCATGTGGACCCGCGCGAGCTTGGCCCGACGCTCGAGACGAAGCGCGTCGCCGGGCTTTTCCTCGCCGGGCAGATCAACGGGACAACGGGCTACGAGGAAGCCGCCGCGCAGGGTCTGCTGGCCGGTGTCAATGCGGCGCGTCGGGCCGGCGGGTCAGACGGCACCGTATTCGACCGCGCCGAGGCCTATCTGGGCGTGATGGTGGATGATCTCGTCACGCGCGGCGTCAGCGAGCCGTATCGCATGTTCACCTCGCGCGCCGAGTATCGGCTCACGCTGCGGGCTGACAATGCCGACCAGCGCCTGACCGCCCGTGGCGCCGCACTGGGGCTGGTCGGGGGCGAACGGCTGACGCATTTCGACGGGCGCACCCAGGCGCTGGAGGCGGCGCGTGCGCTCACCCGCAGCCTCGCCTTGACACCGTCGGAGGGTGCGCGGCACGGGTTGGCCCTGAACCGAGACGGCCAGCGCCGGTCGGCCTTCGACCTTCTCGCCTATCCCGACATCGACATGGACCGCCTCGCGGCGATCTGGCCCGAGCTGAAGGCTCTGCCCCAGGCCATCGCCGAACAGGTGGAGATCGATGCGAAGTACGCGGTCTATCTGGAGCGGCAGGCGGCCGACATCCAGACCTTGCGCAAGGACGAGGCGCTCGCTCTTCCGGAGGAGCTGTCCTATATCGACCTGCCTGGTCTCTCCAACGAGCTGAAGCAGAAGCTGGAGCGCGTGCGGCCAAGGACTGTCGGTCAGGCCGGGCGGATGGAGGGGATGACCCCGGCAGCCCTCGCCCTCATTGCCACCCACGCGCGTCGGGCGGGCGGACGCTCCGCATGAACGTCTCGCGCGTGCTGTGGATCATGGGGATGGAGGCACGTGCATGAAGCCGACCGGGGCAGTCGCAGACGATGCCGCGCGCGCGGCTGTCGAGGCGGCGGTTTCACGTGAAACATTCCGCCGTCTCGGCCTCATCGTGGAGCTGCTGCGCAAATGGCAGAAGACCATCAATCTCGTTGCCCCGGCGACGTTGTCCGAGGTGTGGAGCCGCCACATCGCCGATTCGCTGCAATTGATTAACCATGTTGCAGCCGATTCGACACGGTGGGTGGACCTCGGTTCGGGCGGCGGATTTCCCGGGCTCGTGGTGGCGGCCGCGCTCTCGGAGCGGCCGGGGGCCGATGTTCATCTGGTGGAGAGCGACACGCGCAAGTCGGCCTTCCTGCGCGAGGTGGCGCGGGTGGCGGAACTGCCGGTGACGGTTCATGCCCACCGAATCGAGCAGGTGGCTCAAATGCTTGCGCCGGGCACCGAGGTGGTGTCCGCCCGTGCGCTGGCGCCCCTGCCCAAGCTTCTGGAGCTGGCTGAGCCTTTCCTCACCGCCGGCGCCCTCGGGGTATTTCCCAAGGGGCGCGACGCTGAACGCGAATTGACCGAGGCCCGTAAAGGCTGGACACTCGATTGCGATCTTCGCGCCAGCGTCAGCGACCGAGAGGCGCGGGTTCTTCTCGTCCGAAGCGCCCGGCGCAACAGCAAGTAGCCGCCCCACCGGGAAGGCGCGCCCATAGGGCCGGCGCCGCTCAGTGGACGTTCGACACCGCTGGCCCGCGCTCGCGGGATCAGATCCTAGGGGACCATGGGCCATGAGCCAGGCTGACCATTCCGCGAAAGCCGATCTTTCCAAGCCGGCGGGCGCCCCGCGCGTGCTGGCGCTGGCCAACCAGAAGGGCGGCGTCGGCAAGACCACGACGGCGATCAACCTCGGCACCGCCCTCGCGGCCATCGGCGAGACCGTGCTCGTGGTGGACCTCGACCCTCAGGGCAATGCCTCCACCGGTCTTGGCATCGACCGCCGCTCGCGCAACCTCTCCACCTATGACGTGCTGGTGGGCGAAGCCTCCATGCAGGAGACGGTGATGCCCACGGGCGTGCCGCAACTGTATGTGGCTCCCTCCACTCTCGACCTTTCCGGCCTTGAGCTGGAGATCGCCGCGGAGCGCGACCGTGCCTTTCGCCTGCGGGACGCGCTCAGGGCGCTCGCGTCGGATCCACAGGCGCCGCGCTTCACCTATGTCCTGGTGGATTGCCCCCCGTCGCTCTCGCTGCTCACCGTGAACGCCATGGCGGCGGCGGACGCGATCGTCGTGCCGCTGCAATGCGAATTCTTCGCGCTGGAGGGCCTCTCCCAGCTGATGAAGACGGTGGAGCAGGTGCGGGTGGGGCTCAACCCCAGCCTCACCATCCACGGCATCGTGCTGACCATGTATGACGGCCGCAACAATCTGTCGGAACAGGTGGTGCAGGACGTGCGGCAATTCATGGGCGACAAGGTCTATGAGACCATCATTCCCCGCAATGTCCGCGTGTCCGAGGCACCGTCCTATGGCAAGCCGGTTTTGCTCTATGATCTCAAGTGCCTGGGATCTCAGGCCTATTTGCGGCTCGCCTCGGAAGTGATCCAGCGCGAGCGGGCGGCGCGCGCGGCGGCTGCGGCCTGACGGAAGACCAGAGGGACAGGACCAAGATGGCGGACGAACAGCGCTCCCGGCTCGGGCGGGGGCTTGCCGCGTTGATCGGCGAGATGGGGGAGCCGCAGGCCGCTCCGGCCCGCAGCTCCGGCCCGCGCGGGGGGCCGCGCCGCGTGCCCATCGAGCAGGTGAAGGCCAACCCGCGCAATCCGCGCCGCGCCTTCCTGGAGGAGGGGCTGGAAGACCTCACCGCCTCCATCCGCGAGAAGGGCATCATCCAGCCCATCGTGGTGCGGCCCCTGAAGGGATCGGACAGCTTCGAGATCGTGGCCGGCGAACGCCGCTGGCGCGCGGCCCAGCGGGCGAGCCTGCACGAGGTTCCCGTGGTGGTGCTGGAGCTCACCGATCGCGAGGCGCTGGAAATCGCCATCATCGAGAACGTCCAGCGCGCCGACCTCAACGCCGTCGAAGAGGCGCAGGGCTATGAAGCCCTGATGGACGAGTTCGAATACAACCAGAACGAGCTTTCCAAGGTCATCGGCAAAAGCCGCAGCCACATCGCCAACACGCTGCGCCTGCTGAAACTGCCCGATTCGGTGAAGGGGCACCTGGCGGAGGGGCGGCTCAGCGCCGGCCACGCGCGCGCGCTCCTCTCCGTGGCCGACCCGGAGAAGGTGGCCCGCGAGGTGATCTCCAAGGGGCTCACGGTGCGGGATGTGGAGGCGCTCTCCAGGGCCAAGCCGCCGGTGGTGCCGGAGAAGGGCCGTGGCGTCCCTGCGCCAGCCTCCGAACGGAAGAGCGCGGATACGCGGGCGCTGGAGAAACGGCTTACCGATGCGCTCGGTCTGTCCGTCAGCCTTGACGGCAAGGGCGAGGCCGGCGAGCTGCGCATCCGCTATGCCAGCCTCGACCAGCTCGACGAGATCTGCCGCCGCCTTGGGCTGGATTGAAGTTCAACGCAGCTGACAAAGAAAAGGCCGGGCGTGTTGCCCGGCCTTTTTTGCGTTCCAAGATGAGGCCCGCGTCTTCTTGCGCAGGCGCGGCCTTATCTTGAAATCAGGCGGCGGCCTTGCGGCGGGTCGTCTTCTTCGCGGGGGCGACGGGTGCCTTCTTGCGGGTCTGGCCGAGGCCCATGTTCTTGGCGAGTTCCGAGCGGGCCGCAGCATAGGCCGGGGCGACCATGGGATAATCCTTGGGCAGGCCCCACTTCTCGCGGTAAGCCTCGGGGGTCATGCCGTAGCTGGTGCGCAGGTGCCGCTTCAGAGACTTGAACTTCTTCCCGTCTTCCAGGCAGATGATGTATTCGGGCGTCACCGACTTCTTGAGCGGGACGGCCGGCTTCTGCTCCTCCACCTGCGGCGCGGCGGGGGTGCCGAGCTGGCCGAGGGCGCGGTAGACGGACTCGATGAGACCGGGAAGCTCGGCGGCCGCGACGCTGTTGTTGCTCACATACGCGGCGACGATGTCCGCGGTGAAGTCGATGAAGGTCGGCGACGGAGTATTGGACGCGGAGTCGCTCACGGGAGTCCCTTTCTGTTCTTCGCTAAAGCGAGCTGGCAATGCGGGGAGCGGTTGGAATGCGACCGGGCTCGGTATGGCTTCGGCCACATGCTCCGCCGAGGCAGACGCCGCATCGGCTGATTAAGTTACGCGGTTTATCTATAGCACCTCGTCCTATAAATACAATCGGCTGCCAAAAACTCTTGGAAAGTGAGCAATAGAGCCAGTTTGCGGCGGTCGATGAGGGGCCCTGCCCGGCTCCGTCGAACGAAATGATCCATGCCAGATCAGCGAATCGCAGCCTCGACAGATGAAAACATCGGCCATGGGAAGTGTTCCCGGTGCATGGTCCGCGAAGCCAGTGCGTCCATAGCCGGGGAGATACTAGCCCGATGGCTTCGCGCGCTGTTTTTCTGTGCCGGCGACAACAAGTACATGCCCCGATTTGTACAACTTCCAGATGCGGCAGACGGTCGAGGCTTCCGTCACGTCGGCGCCCCGGCGCCGTCCTGATTTGACGGAACGCATCACGCGCCTGAGCTTGCCGCTGGCGTAGCCGAGACTTCCGGACCCGGCCACTGGTGTGGCGCGCAGAACCGGGTTAGGTGGGGTCGTTCCGCCCTGGCCGGGGCGGCCACCGTTCAAGGGTCGATGCGGTTCCCGAAGCGGCATCGGCCGTGCAATGTCGCCCGCCCGGCGGGGACGAGGATGCCATGCCACGCGCCGTCGCCGGACCCGAGATCGAGCGTCTGATCCAGCTTCTGGCCCGCCTGCCCGGCCTTGGGCCGCGTTCGGCGCGCCGCGTGGCCCTGCACCTCATCAAGAAGCGCGAGGCGCTCATGGCGCCGCTGGCGACGGCGCTGGGCGATGCCATCGGCAAGATCGTCACCTGCCGGACGTGCGGCAACGTGGACGTGACGGATCCCTGCACGGTCTGCACCGACCCCTCGCGCGACGGGCGCACGCTGGTGGTGGTGGCGGACGTGGGCGATCTCTGGGCCCTGGAACGCGCTGGCGTTCTCAATGCCCGTTATCATGTGCTGGGGGGCGTTCTCTCGCCGCTGGACGGCGTGGGGCCGGACGACCTGAATATCGCCAGCCTCGTCACCCGCGTGCACGCACAGGAGGTCTCGGAAGTCATCCTGGCGCTCGGCGCCACGGTGGACGGGCAGACGACGGCCCATTACCTCACCGATGTCCTGCGCGACACCGGCGCCCGTATCACCCGCCTCGCGCAGGGCGTTCCCGTGGGCGGCGAACTCGATTATCTGGACGAAGGCACCCTCTCCGCCGCCATCCGCGCACGCACGCAGATGTGATCGGCGGAGTGTCAGTCTTCCCCAGCTTTCACTGCAGCATCCGCTCGAAATTGATGACGAACAGCTTGGGGTCCGGGCGCTTGTTCACCTGCACGTTCGACAGCGAGACCTGCGTGTCGTAGCCCTGCGGATCGGTCACGACCCACTGCTTCAGCGCCGAGGTCTTGGCGTCGAACAGGATCAGCAGACGATAGGTGCCGAACATGGGCACGGTTTCCTGCATCACCACAGTCACGAAGCGGTCGTCCTGGAAGATGCCGGTCACATGCGGCTCGGTGCCGAGGTCGATGCGCTCCGCCAGCAGGAAGCGCAGCGGCGTCTGCGACAGGGGCGTGATGTCCTGGGTGTTGAGATTGCGGTCGCGCACGGCCACCGACTGGCCGTTGGAGATCAGCTCCACCGGGCTCGGCGCATCGTATTCGAAACGCACGCGTCCGGGCTTCTGCATGTAGAAGTCGCCGGTGCGCTTGGAGCCGTCCGGGTCGATCTGGGTGAAGGTGCCGGTCATGGACTGCACCGAATTGAAGTAGCTGGTGATGCGCTCCACGGTCGCCTTCGGCGCGCGGCCATCGGCCGGCTGCGCCACGGCAACGGGAGCCGCACCCTTCGCCTGGCCCTGGGGTCGCATGAGGTCGCCGGGGGGCTGCACCGTCTGGGCGACGGCAGGAACAGCCGCGACCAGCCCCAGCGCCAGCAGCAGGCCGGCGGCGCCGGCGCGGCGCGTCTTCGCCGACGGGACGCGGGCCTCGCGGGGGGTGAAGCGGGTGGCGGCGGAGCGGATGAGCATCATGGGCATCTCTGGCGCAGGGCGTGTCGCGGGCAGGAAGGTCATTCCCGACGCTCCGATCCCGCCCCGCGCGGGCTGATCGGATGGACAGGGGTCTAATACGCAACTTGCGGCCGGGCTATGGCGAACCTGTGGCCTTGCCGACGCCCGGGAAAACCGCCCAGCGCCGCTTGTGTTCCGGTTCGGCCGAAGCTGCAACCGGAACCGGGAACCGCTCACGCGGGAATGTGACGCAACGCGCCTACTCGGCTGCCTGCTCGGGCAGCAGGATCTCCCGCTTGCCGGCGTGATTGGGCGAGCCGACAAGGCCCTCCTTCTCCATGCGCTCGACCAGCGAAGCCGCGCGATTGTAGCCGATCTGAAGCCGGCGCTGGATATAGGAGGTGGAGCATTTGCGGTCGCGCATCACCACCGCCACCGCCTGGGAATAGAGGTCCATGCCCTCGTCGCCCATGCCGCCCTTGTCGAACACGGCGCCGTCGCCGTCCTCATCCTCCGCATCCTCGGCGGTCACCGCCTCCACGTAGGAGGGCGCGCCCTGGGCCTTGAGGTGCTTCACCACGCTCTCCACCTCCTCGTCGGAGACGAAGGGGCCGTGCACGCGGCTGATGCGGCCGCCGCCGGCCATGTAGAGCATGTCGCCCTGGCCCAGCAGCTGCTCGGCGCCCATCTCGCCGAGGATGGTGCGGCTGTCGATCTTCGAGGTCACCTGGAAGGAGATGCGGGTGGGGAAGTTCGCCTTGATGGTGCCGGTGATGACGTCCACGGACGGGCGCTGCGTGGCCATCACCAGATGGATGCCCGCCGCGCGGGCCATCTGGGCAAGGCGCTGGATGGCGCCCTCGATGTCCTTGCCGGCGACCAGCATCAGGTCGGCCATCTCGTCGACGATGACGACGATGTAGGGCAGGGGCTCGAGGTTCATCTCCTCGCTCTCGTAGATGGCTTCGCCGGTCTCGTGGTCGAAGCCGGTCTGCACCGTGCGGGCGATGGATTCGCCCTTCTCGCTGGCGTCCTTCACCCGGGCGTTGAAGCCGTCGATGTTGCGCACGCCCAGCTTCGACATCTTCTTGTAGCGGTCCTCCATCTCCTTCACCGCCCACTTCAGCGCCACCACCGCCTTCTTCGGATCGGTGACGACGGGGGCAAGAAGATGGGGGATGCCGTCATAGACGGACAGCTCCAGCATCTTGGGATCGACCATGATGAGCCGGCACTGTTCCGGCTTCAGCCGGTAAAGCAGGCTCAGGATCATGGTATTGATGGCCACCGACTTGCCCGAGCCGGTGGTGCCGGCCACCAGCAGGTGCGGCATGCGGGCGAGGTCGACGATCACCGGATCGCCGCCGATGGTCTTGCCCAGCGCGATGGCGAGCTTGTGCCCGGTATCGCCGAAATCCTTGGTGGCGATCAGCTCGCGCAGCAGCACCTTGTCGCGCTTCTGGTTGGGCAGCTCGATGCCGATGGCATTGCGGCCCGGCACCACCGCGACGCGGGCGGACACGGCGCTCATGGAGCGTGCGATATCGTCGGCGAGGCCGATGACGCGGGACGACTTGATGCCGGGCGCGGGCTCCAGCTCATAGAGCGTCACCACCGGGCCGGGGCGCACCTGGCCGATCTCGCCGCGCACGCCGAAGTCCTGCAACGTCGCCTCCAGCTCGCGCGCGGTCCCGGAGAGGGCCTCCGGGCTCATGGCGGGGGCCTTGGCGGGGGGCGCGGGCGTCAGCAGATCGAGGGAGGGATGCTGGTAGCCGGCGCGGCGGCCGCCACGACGGGCGGCCCGGCGGCGGGCGGCGGCGCCTTCGGGCGGGGCCTCCAGCGGGGCATCGGGGAGATCGTGGGGCGCGGGCGCGATGGCACCCTCCAGGCGCGGCTCCTGCCGCTGGCCCGGCCTTTCGGCGGGCGCGGCCGAGGTGGCGGCGGGCAGGGGCCGGCGGGCGAGGCCGGCGCCGGAGAGGCGCGCCTTCCACGACAGGAAGGTATGGGTGAGGGCGCCGAGGGAAACGGCGGTGCCGTCGTCCTCCTCGTCCTCGTCGCCCACCTCGCCCGGCAGCTCGGAGGCGGGAGCGAGCTTCAGCGGCGTGCGCCGGCCGCCGCTCAGGGCGAAGAACAGGCCGGCGGCCCCGATCGCGAGGCCGGCGGCCCCGATGAGCATGGAATCGAGGCCGGCGAGCGCGCCGCCCCGCATCACGCCGAAGGCGCGTGGAAAGAGATCGCCCAAAGCGCCGCCGAGACCGGTGAGGCCCGGCCAATGCTCGGGCTGGGGGATGGCGCCGAGGAATGCGGTGGTGCCCAGCACGCCGATGAGCCAGCAGGTGATGCGCAGCCGCTCGCGAGCGAAGGGTCGGTGGGTCACGAGCCGCCAGCCGGCATAGAGCGGCGGCAGCAGCACGGCCAGCGCCGCGAGCCCGAACAGCTGGACCAGCAGATCGGCGATGATCGCGCCAGGCCGGCCCAGCAGGTTTGTCACCGGGGCATGGGTGGCGTTGGAGAGGCTCGGGTCGGTCGCGGACCAGGTGCCGAGCGCCACGAAGGAGGTCAGCGTCGCGAGGATGAGGCCGGTGCCGACGATCTCCCGCCCGCGCCGGCGCACCACCAGCCGGATGCTCTCCGGGATCAGTTCGAGCCGGTGCGCATGGTGATGAGGCGCATCCATCCGGCTGTTGATGACGGCATCGGCGGTGGCTGCCTTCGGGCGTCGGCGGGCCATGGGCATCGGCGCGGCTCCCTTCAGAGGGCTGCGACGAGGCGCTTCAGCACCTCCTCGCAGGTGGGCAGATCCTGGACCAGCGCGACGCGCAGGAACCCGGCGGAGGGGTTGGCGCCGGTGAGGTCGCGACGGGCGAGATAGCCGCCGGGCACCGTGCGCAGGCCCTGCTCGCGCCACAGCTTCACCGCCGCCGCCTCGCCGCCGGTCAGGTGGTCGTCGGCAAGGTGGGACACGTCGAGCCACAGGAAGAAGCCGCCGCCCGGGCGCTCATAGCCGAAGCGGCCGGCGAGCATGCGGTCGGCGAGGTCGAACTTCGCGGCATAGAGGTCGCGGGAGCGGGCGACGTGGGCCTCGTCCTCCAGCGCGGCCACGGCCACCGCCTGCAACGGCTCCGGCACCTGCGGCGCTGCGACCCAGCGGAAGGCGAGAAAGTCCTTCAGAAACGCCGGATCACCGGCGCAGAAGCCGCAGCGCAGGCCGGGCAGGGAGGAGCGCTTGGACAGGGAGTTGAAGGCCACGACGCGGGAGAGATCCGTGCCGGCCACTTCAAGGATGCCGGCCGGCCTTTCCGCGCCGAGGTAGATTTCCGAATAGCACTCGTCCGAGAACAGAAACGCCCCGTTGCGCCGTGCCAGCTCCAGCGCCTTGCCGAGATACTCGGCCGAGGCGATGGCGCCCTGCGGATTGGCGGGGGAGGCGATGTAGAGGGCGACCGTCCGCTTCAGCAGGTCCGGATCGAGGGCGTCGAGGTCGGGCAGCCAGCCGCTTTCCTTGGTGGTCGGCATCACCACCGCCTCGCAGCCGGCGGCTTCCGCGCCCGCGGCATAAGCGGCATAGAAGGGGTTGGGCAGCAGCATGGCCGGCTTGCCATTGGCGCCCTTCGCGGGATCGGCCAGGCGCTGGGCGACGATGGCGGCGGAGAACAGGCCCTCGCGGGAGCCATTCAGCGCCAGCACTTCGCGGTCGGCATCGAGCGGCTTCGCCAGCCTGTAGCGCTGCGCCAGCCAGCTGGCGGCCGCGGCGCGGAAGGTCGGCGTGCCCTCGGCACGCGGATAGCGGCCGAAGCCGGCGAGATTGCTGTTGAGGACCGGACCGACGAAATCCGGCATGGCGTGCTGCGGCTCGCCCACGGCGGCGCTCAGCGGCTGGCGCCCCGGCTCGATCCCCGCGAGGAGGTCGGCAAGCCGGATGAAGGGCGAGCGGCGGTCTTCCGGGGGAGCAGCGGGGGCGGGTGGCACGGCTTTGCGGTCTTTTCTGGCGGACTTCGTCATCCGCTCCAGAATGGGACCAGCCGGTTAAGGTGTGGCTAACTTAACCCGGCGATCCGTCAGACTTTATGCCCCAGCACCTCGCGCGCCTGTCGCGCATCGGCCTTGATCTGCGCGACAAGCGCGTCGATGCCGTCGAACTTCAGCTCCGGCCGGATATAGGCGTGGAATTCCACCTCCAGCGACTGGCCGTAGAGGTCGCCGGAATAATCGAACAGGTGGACTTCCAGAAGCGCCCGGCCGTTGTCGAAGGTGGGGCGCCGCCCGTAGTTCGCCACGCCGTCGAACCGGCCGGCCGGCGTGACGGCGCGCACGGCGTAGATGCCGAACGCCAGTTCCAGATCCTGCGGCAAGGCGAGGTTGGCGGTGGGAAAGCCGATGGTGCGGCCGCGCTTGTCGCCGTGGATCACCTCGGCCGTCACCGCGAAGGGCCGCCCCAGCATGTGGGCAGCGTGGCCCACCTGCCCCGCCGCCAGCGCCTTGCGCACGGCGGTGGATGAAATCGCGTCGTTCTCGTCGCGCATGGGCTCGACCACGGTCACCGCAAAGCCGTGTCGTTCGCCGGCCTCCTTCAGGAAGGCGGGCGAGCCGGCGCGATGACGGCCGAAATGGAAATCGAAACCCACTGCGATCCCGGCGACGCCGTAGCGGCCCACCAGCACCGCGCGCACGAAATCCTCCGCCTCCATGGCGGCAAGGGCGGCGTCAAATTCGAGCACGATCGCCCCGTCGAGGCCGCTGTCGGCGATGTAGCGCAGTTTTTCCGCCGCCGGAGTCAGGCGGAAGGGGGCGGCGGCGGGATTGAAGAAGGTGCGCGGGTGGGGCTCGAAGGTCAGCGCCAGCGCCGGCCCGCCCGCCTCGGCCGCCATGGTTCGCGCTGCCGCGAATACCGCCTGATGTCCACGATGCACGCCGTCGAAATTGCCGATGGCGATGACGGGGCGCGCCAGCGCCGGCGGCAGGTGTTCGCCGCCACGCACCAGCACGAAATCAGGGGGAAGAGACACGGTCATCGGCGGGCGCAAGCCTTGCCTTGGTGTTCTGCGGAATGCCCGGAACCTCGGCGGCACCGGGACAGGATATTCGGCCTTCGGGATCGGTCAAACCGCACGCCGGTACAAGAAACGCACTGCTACCACGCGAGGCGGGGCATGACGCCGCGCGGATGGGCGTGGCCGGTGAAGAGATCGGCGAGGGATTCGGTGTCTGGAATGGCGCCGTCGATGGATTTCAGCTCCTGCGCATGGATGCCGCCGGAGATGAAGAGGCTGTCGAAGCCGGCGTCGTTGGCGCCGGCGATGTCTGTGCGCAGCGCGTCGCCGATGCCGAGCACGCGGTTGCGCTCCACCGCCTCGCCGCGGATCACCTCGGCGCGCGCGAAGGCGGTGTCGTAGATGGGCCGGTAGGGTTTGCCGCACCAATAGGCCTTGCCGCCGATCTGCTCATAGGCCTGGGCAATGGCGCCGGCACAGAAGATGAGCTTGTCGCCGCGCTCCACCACGAGATCGGGATTGGCGCAGATGAACGGCAGCTCCCGCGCCTTCATGGCGGCGAGGGCATCGGCATAATCCTCCGGCGTCTCCACGTCGTCGTCGAGGAGGCCGGTGCAGACCACGAGGTCCGCGTCCTCAAGGGAGGCGAGGGTGAGGTCCAGCCCGTCGAACGTGCCCACGTCCCGCGCGGGGCCGAGGTGATAGACGCGGGCGCCGGGGCGCGCCTCAAGCATGTCGCGCGTCACGTCGCCGGAGGTGACGATGGCGTCATAGGCGGTGCGCGGCACGCCGAGGCCGTCGAGCATGCCCATGATGAAGCGGTTGGGCCGCGGCGCGTTGGAGACCAGCACCACGGTCGCGCCGCCGGCCCGCGCCTTCGTCAGCGCCTCGCAGGCGGCGGGAAAGGCCGCGACGCCATTGTGCAGCACGCCCCAGACATCGCAGAGGATCAGGTCGTAGTCACCGGAGAATGCGGAGAGGCCCTCCACCAGCGGCGGGGCGTGCAGGGGGTGGCGGGTGCCGGTCTCGGCCATCGGTCTCTCCATTGTGCGGCGCACAGGTGCCATGGAAGGCCTTGAATCACAAGGCCGGGGCGCCCGGCGGGTCCGCGCTCTGCGCAGGTCGGCGGTGAAGCGCGGGCCGGATCAGGGATGCCCTTTGCCGGGGTGACCACCGGGATGGCCGCCCGGATGCCCGCCGTGCTGCCCACCATGACCCCCCATGCCATGGGGATGCCCGCCGCCTCCCCCATGGGGATTTCCGTGCGGATGGCCGCCGCCCTTTGGCGGCTCCTTCTGCGCCACCGGCGTGGTGGAGCGGGTCCGGGCCTCGATGCCGGGCAGCGCCTGCACCAGCGTGCGGAAGGCGTCGCCCCGCACCTCGAAATTGGGATACTGGTCGAAGCTGGCGCAGGCGGGGGAGAGCAGCACCACCGCATCCGCGCGGCCGGAGGCCTCCGCATCCCGCGCGGCGGCTTCCACCGCCTTGTCGAGGGTGCCGACGATCTCGTGGGGCACCGCGTCCCCCAGCGTCGCGGCGAAGTCCTGCGCCGCCTCACCGATGAGATAGGCCTTGGCGACACGATCGAAGAACGGCGCGAGCGGTTCGATGCCGCCGGCCTTGGGCTTGCCGCCGGCAATCCAGAAGATGTCGGTGAAGCTGGTCAGCGCCCGCTCGGCGGCGTCCGCATTGGTCGCCTTGGAATCATTGACGAACAGCACCTTGCCCTTGTTGCCCACCTCTTCCATGCGGTGGGCGAGGCCGGGAAAGCGCTTCATCGCCACAGCGATCACCTCGGGCGCGACCCCCAGTGCGCGGCAGGTGGCATAGGCGGCGGCGGCGTTCTGGGCATTGTGGGTTCCCCGCAGGGAGCCGATGCCGCCGAGGGGCAGGCGGAACACCTCGGCGCCGCCTTCGGACACCACCAGCGTCTCGCCCTCGCGCCAGATGCCGTCGGGCAGGGGACGCCTGACCGAGATGCGCACCACGTGCTTGCCGGCGCGCTCCGTGCGGTCGGCCATGGCGGCGGAGAAATCGTCGTCCACGCCGACCACGGCGGTGCCGGTCTGCTCGACGCCGGTGACGAGGCGTTCCTTCACCGCCGCGTAGTTCTCGATGGTGCCGTGGCGGTCGAGATGGTCCGGGGTGATGTTGAGCATCACGCCCACGGAGGGGTCGAGGCCGGGGGCAAGGTCGATCTGGTAGGAGGAGCACTCCACCACATGCACGCGGCCGGGCTTCGGCGGGGCGAGGGAGAGGATGGCGGTGCCGATATTGCCGCCCATCTGCACGTCGCGACCGGCGACGCGCAGGATGTGGGTGATGAGCGCCGTGGTCGTCGACTTCCCGTTGGTGCCGGTGATGGCGACGAACGGCGAACGGCGCGCGATGGCCTGCCGCTCGCGGCAGAACAGCTCGATGTCGCCGATGATCTCGACGCCCGCCGCCTGCGCGAGCTTCACCGACCAGTGCGGCTCGGGGTGGGTCAGCGGCACGCCGGGCGCCAGCACGAGGGCCTGGACGATGGTCCAGTCGATGTCGTGCAGATCCTGGACGGGGATGCCGGCCTCTCCGGCCTTGCGGCGCGAGGCTTCTGAATCGTCATAGGCGACGACGGTGGCGCCGCCGGCCTTGAGCGCCTCTGCTGTGGCAAGGCCCGAGCCACCCAGCCCGAAAAGGGCGATGGTGGCATCCTTGAAGACGGTGACGGGGATCATGGCGGTAAAATCGTCCGTTGTGGCAATGCACTCCGGGCTTTCGTCTAGAGCATGATGCGGAAAAGTGCGAACCCCTTTCGTAGGCAGACGGCCGGCGGGGCGCGCCCTAAGGGAAATCCCCTGCTTGCCGTGGATGACATTCATACTATTGAATGTAGGAGACGGACACGCGGGATTGCCGCGCCAACCTTGGGAGAACGAGATGGTCGCAAACGTGGGTGGATTTGATCGCGTGCTGCGTTTCGTCGCCGGGATCGTGCTGATCCTGGTGCCGTTCGTGGCCCCCTCCGTGCCGGCGCTGGGCGGGCTCGGCAACTGGACCTGGCTGATCGGCGCCGTGGGCGTGGTGATGCTGCTCACCGCCGCCTTCCGCTTCTGCCCGGCCTATCCGCTGCTGGGCATCAATACGTGTGGGCGGGGGTGAAGGCGCCCGACGACTGATTGAAAAAAGCCCGCGGGAGGCGCTCCCACGGGCCTTTTTGTTCGTCGATACCGCCCTTCACCGCAGCTTCAGCGTCGCGAGGCCCGCCAGCGCCAGCACCACGGCGACGATCCAGAAGCGGATCACCACCTGCGGCTCGGTCCAGCCGAGCTGCTCGAAATGGTGGTGGATGGGCGCCATCTTGAACACCCGCTTGCCGGTGAGCTTGAACGAGGCCACCTGCACGATCACCGAGACGGCCTCCAGCACGAACAGGCCGCCCACCACGGCGAGGACGATCTCGTGCTTGGTGGCCACCGCCACCGTGCCGAGCAGGCCGCCCAGCGCCAGCGAGCCGGTGTCGCCCATGAAGACCTGGGCGGGTGGGGCGTTGAACCACAGGAAGCCGAGGCCGGCCCCCATCACCGCGCCGCAGACCACCGCCAGCTCGCCGACGCCGGCGACGTAATGGATCTGCAGATAGTCGGCGAAGCGCACGTTGCCGGAGAGATAGGCGATGAGGCCGAAGGTGCCGGCCGCGATCATCACCGGCACGATGGCGAGGCCGTCGAGACCATCGGTGAGGTTCACCGCATTGCCGGCCGCGACGATGACGAACATGCCGAAGATGGCGAAGAAGACGCCGAGATTGAGCAGCAGGTCCTTGAAGAAGGGGAAGGCTACCGAGGTGGAGAGGCCCGACTTGCCCATGGTCATGATGATGACCACGGCGACGCCGGAGATCACCGCCTCGATGGCGAGGCGCGTCTTGCCGGAGAGGCCGTTGTGGGTCTGCTTCGTCACCTTCAGGTAGTCGTCATAGAAGCCGATCATGCCGAAGCCGAGCATCACCAGCAGCACGGCCCAGATGTAGATATTGAAGAGGTTCGCCCACAGCAGCGTCGCCACCGCGATGCCGGCGAGGATCATCAGCCCGCCCATGGTGGGCGTGCCCTTCTTGGTGAGCAGATGCGACTGCGGCCCGTCGGTGCGGATGGGCTGGCCCTTGCCCTGCTTCAGCCGCAGCATGGAGATCATCGCCGGGCCGAACAGGAACACGAACAGCAGCGCCGTCATCACCGCGCCGCCGGTGCGGAAGGTGATGTAGCGGAAGACGTTGAAGGCCGTGAAGGACTGGTGGAGATCGGCAAGCCACTGGAGCATCTGAATTCTATCCTTCGAGCAGCGCATCCTCCCCGGCGCGGAAGCGCTCGGCGAGGCTCTTGACCAGCGGTCCCATGCGGCTGCCGTTGGAACCCTTGACCATCAACGTGTCACCGGCCCGGATGGCGGAGGCCACCATGGGCTCGAGGTGGGAGGCGTGGATCGCGTAGCCGCCCCGCCGCTCGGAGGGCAGGGCCTGCCAGAGCGCGTGCATGTGCGGCCCGCAGCAGAAGACCTGATCGATCTTCGCCGCGCGCACGGCCTCCGCCAATTCCGCATGGTGGGCGTCGCCGTCGTCGCCGAGCTCCAGCATGTCGCCCAGCACCGCGATGCGGCGGCCGCGCGGGCCGACGGGGGTGCGGCTGAGCACGTCGAGGGCGGCGCGCATGGAGGCGGGATTGGCGTTGTAGCTTTCATCCAGCAGCGTCGCCTGCCCGCCCTTTACCTGAAGGCGCAGCGCGACGCCGCGTCCGGCCGGCGCCTTCATGCGGGAGAGCGCGAGGCCGGCCAGAGCGAGGTCGGCGCCCACCAGCTTCGCCGCAGCGAGCACCGCCAGCATGTTCTGCACGATATGGCGCCCGGGCATACCGACCTTGAAGGTCACCGGCGTGCCCATCACGTCGGCGACGCCCACCGAGCAATAGGATTGCAGCGCCGCCTCCTTCAGCCGCACGTCGGCGCCGGCCGTCTCGCCGAAGGTGACGATGCGGGCGATGCCCTGCGCCTCGGCGGCCGCCTTGAGGCGGGGAAACAGCGGGTTGTCGAGATTCAGCACCACCGCACCGCCCGGCTCCACGCCCTGGAAGATCTCCGCCTTGGCGTCGGCGATCTCCTCGATGCCGGAGAAGTGCGCGATATGCACCGCCTCCACCGTGGTGATGATGGCCACCTGCGGGCGCACCAGCTGCACCAGTGGCGTGATCTCGCCGGGATGGTTCATGCCGATCTCGAACACGCCGTAGCGCGCCTCGCGCGGCAGCCGGGCGAGGGAGAGGGGCACGCCCCAGTGATTGTTGTAGGAGGCGGCGGAGGCGTGGGTCTCGCCGTCGGCGCCGAGGGCGATGCGCAGCGCCTCCTTGGTGGTGGTCTTGCCCACCGATCCCGTCACGGCAACGATACCGGCGTTGGAACGCGCGCGGCTGGCGCGGGCAAGGTCGGTCAAGGCGGCGAGCACGTCGTCCACCACGAGGAGGGGGGCGTCGGACGGGAACTGATCCGCCTTGTCGCGCGCCACCACGCAGGCGGAGGCGCCGGCCTCCAGCGCCTTGATCACATAGGCATGGCCGTCGCTGTTCTCACCGGCGATGGCGAAGAAGACGTCGCCGCGGGCGAGCGACCGGCTGTCGATGGAGATGCCGGTGGCATCGCGCGGCGCGCCGCGCACCTCCGCCCCCATGGCCGCCACCATCTCGGCGACGCTGTGGAGGATGCGGCCCTTCTGTTCTGCCGTACCCGCGTCCGCACTCATGCCGCGACCTCCTTGAGGGCGGCGAGGACTTCCGCCGCGTCCGAGAATGGATATGTCCGGTCGCCGATGATTTGGCCGGTTTCGTGACCCTTGCCGGCAACGAGCAGTGCATCCCCGGCTTCCAGCAGCGCGACGCCGGCCCGGATCGCCTCAGACCGGTCGCCGATCTCCCGCACGTCGCCCCGGCCGGCGCCGCGCGCGCCTTCCAATACCTCCGCGCGAATCGCCGCCGGCTCTTCGCTGCGCGGGTTGTCGTCGGTGACGATCACCACGTCCGCCTTCATCGCGGCGATGGCGCCCATGATCGGACGCTTGCCCCGGTCGCGGTCGCCCCCGCAGCCGACCACCACCACCAGCCGGCCGGGGATGGCGGCGCGCAGCGTGTCGAGAACGGTCGCGAGCGCTTCCGGCTTGTGGGCATAGTCCACGAACACCGGCCGGCGCGGGTCATCGCCGATACGCTCCAGCCGGCCGGGAACGCCCGTGAGGTGGGCGAGGGCGGCGAAGGCCTCCGCCCGGTCCGCCCCGCAGGCGATGGCGAGGCCGGCCGCGAGCAGCGCATTGTCCAGCTGGAAGCGCCCCACCAGCGGCACCACGGCGCTGGAGCCGTCCGCGAACATCACTTTCTGTCCGGCGGGCGAACCCGTCGCGGCGGCGATGTCGATGCCGTCCGACCGGCCCTCGCCGATGGGCAGGAGCCTGAGCCCGCGCGTCTCAGCCCACGCGAGCGCCGTCGCGGCGAAGGGGGCGGAGGTGACGGCGACGGCGCCGGCGTCCTGCGGCATCACCTCGGTGAAGAGGCGGAGCTTGGCGCGGAAATAGGCGTCCATCGTCGGGTGATAGTCGAGATGGTCGCGGCCGAGATTGGTGAAGCCGCCGGCGGATAGGCGCACACCGTCGAGCCGTTTCTGGTCCAGGCCGTGGGAGGAGGCTTCGAGCGCCATGTGGGTGACGCCCTCGCCCGCGAGCGCGTCGAGGGTGGCGTGCAGCTCCACCGGGTCGGGCGTGGTGAGGCTGCCATAGGTGGCGCCGTCCGGCTTCACCAGGCCGATGGTGCCGAGATACGCCGCGCGATGGCCGAGCCGCTCCCAGATCTGCCGCAGGAAGAAGGCGACGGAGGTCTTGCCGGCGGTGCCGGTGACGGCGGCGATGGTCTGCGGCTGGCGCGGATAGACGCGTGCGGCGGCCAGCGACAGCGAGCGCCGGGCATCCAGCGTGAAGGCGAGGGCGACCTGCGGCGGCAATCTCGGGGCGGGGGCGGTCGGCTCCATCAGCACGGCGGCGGCCCCGCGCGCGATGGCGTCGGCGATGAAGCGCGTGCCGTCCGCATGGGTGCCGGGGATGGCGACGAACAGATCGCCGGGCGTGATGCGCCGGCTGTCGGAGGACAGGCCGGTGATGGGCTCCTGCGCGCCGTCCGGCGTCAGGATGCGGGCGTGGCCGTCCAGAATCTGTCCGAGGGGAAGGAGCTGTCCGAGGGAATGCATGGTCATCGGACCCCTTTCTGGCATTCGCCCGCCCCGGTTGTCACCCCGCGCGGGCTGCCGCTGCGGTGGCGGTAACGTGATCCCGCACCGGTGACGTTAATTGCGGTCGGCGACCTTGAGCGGCATGCGCAGCAGCTGCTCCGCGTCAGGCAGGTTCTGGCGCGGCGCGATGTTGAGCATGGGCGCGATGCGCTCGACGATCTTGCCCGCCGTGGGCGCGGCGTTCCATCCCGAGGTGGCGTAGCCATAGGTCTCGGGCGTCGCCTTGGGCTCGTCCAGCATCACCAGAACGAGGTAGCGCGGCTTGTCCATGGGGAAGACCGCGGTGAAGGACGTGAGCAGCTTGTTCTTGGCGTAGCGCCCGTTCACCACCTTCTCGGCGGTGCCGGTCTTGCCGCCGACGAGGAAGCCGGGCACCTCGGCCTTCTTGGCTGAGCCCTTCTCGGCATTGAGGCGCATGACGTAGCGCATCTTGTCCGACGTCTCGGGCTTGAGCACGCGCACCGCCACCTTCTGCGCTTCTTCCGGCGTGCGCTTGATGAAGGTGGGCGGAATGAGGAAGCCGCCGTTGACCATGGAATTCACCGCCATCACCGCCTGCAGCGGGGCGACGGAGAGGCCGTGGCCGAAGGCGATGGTGGCCGAGTTCAGCTCGCCCCAGCGCTTCGGCACGATGGGCTCTGAGCTTTCCGGCAGCTCGGTCTTGAGCCGGTCGAGCTGGCCCATCTTCTTCAGGAACGCCTTGTGCGCCTCCACGCCCAGGGAGAGCACCATCTTCGCCGTGCCCACGTTGGACGAGACGAGGAAGATTTCCGGCACGGTGAGCACGCGGTTCTCGGCGTGGTAGTCGTGGATGGCGAACTTGCCGAAATGCAGCGCGCCGCGGGCATCGAAGCTCGAATTCAGGCCGATCTTGCCCGAATCCAGCGCCATGGCGAACGACAGCGCCTTGAAGGTCGAGCCCATCTCATAGACGCCGGTGGTGAGGCGGTTGAGATAGGCGTCGTCCTTGGGGTTGCCGGACATGTTGGGGTCGAAGTCCGGGATCGACACCATCGAGATGATCTCGCCGGTATTCACATCGGTGACCATTCCCATGGCGTGCAGCGCCTGGAACTTGGTCTTGGCCTTCACCAGTTCGTCGCGCACGGCGTGCTGCACGCGCACGTCCATGGAGAGCTGGACCGGCTCCTGCTGCCGGTCGGTGGCGAAGCCGGCGAGATGCAGCTCGGCGAGGCCCCGGCTGTCGATCCACTTCTCGATGCCGGAAATGCCCTGGTTGTCCACGTTCACGCCGCCCATCACGTGGGAGATGATGGGACCGTCGGGATAGATGCGGCGGTTTTCCTTGAGGAAGCCGATGCCGGGAATCCCGAGCCGGTGGATGGCGCGCATCTGCGCCGGCGTGATCTCGCGCTTCAGCCAGGCGAAGCCCTTGCCGGAATTCAGGCGCTTGCGCGCCTCCTCGACATCGAGGTCGGGCAGCACCTTGAGCAGGCCTTCCAGCGCCTCGTCGGGGTCGATGAGGCGGCGCGGCTCGGCGAACAGGGACGGGGACTTCACGTCGATGGCGACGATATCGCCGTTGCGGTCGATGATGTCCGGGCGGGCGGAGGCCACCGCATCCGAGCCGCGCCCGCGCCCGCCGCCGCCGTCCGCGGTCATGGCGAGGTGGGAGAGCTGAACCGCGATGGCCACGAACAGGCAGCAGAACGCGAACATCACCAGCTTGATGCGTCCGCGCGCCACGGTATCTGGATCGCCCCGGTCGAGGCCGAACAGGCCACGCACGACGTGGCGGACACCGCGCCAGGCGAGGTGTCCGAGATGCACCGCGAACGGCCATACCACGTTCCAGCTCGCGACGGCGGCCCGCGCGGAGGCGCGCGCCGTGGCGCGACCGGCGGCCTTGCTGCCGGCACCAAGGCGATCGAGCAGGACCGCGCAGGAGGCATCGGCGTCCCGCAGCGCGGGGCCGACGGCGGCGACGATGCCGGCCCACATGCGGGCGAGGCGGGCGGAGATGGAAGACAGATCAGCCATTTCGGACCTCGTCAGCGGAAACCGGCCAGGAATCCGGAGAGCTTTTCGAGGGGATTGGTCGGCTCCGGGGGCGGGGCCGGTGCGGCGGCGACCGGCGCCGGCTGCATGGGGGGCAGGGGCCGCGGCGCGGCTGGGGGACGGGGCGTCGCCGACGCGCTCGGTACCGGCTTCGCCACCGGCGCGTTCGCCGGGCGCAGCGCCGATGTCGCCGGAACGGTGGCGCCGCCGGAGCTGGTGGGCGCGGTGGTGGAGGCTGTCGGCTTGGAGCCGGCCGAGGACGTGACGAGAGGTGCGTCCACCAGTGCCTCGATCATGCCGCCGATGCCGTCGCCGCCGGAGGCGGGCTTGGCGGGCAGATCGTCGAGGCTGGAAATCGAATCGACATCGAGCCGCTTCATGTCGAGATGCCGCTCGGCGAGGCCCTGGATATAGATGGGCGACGTGCGGCGGGCCCATTCCGCGCGCAGCAGCGCGATCGAATCGCGCTCCTTGCGGATCTGGGTGCGCAGGGTGGCGAGCCGCTCGGCCTCGGCGGTGGACGAGACCTTGAGCTGGTAGACCACCGCGGCGGTCACCAGAAGCGCGACGACCATCACGACATTGGCGACCCGAAACATCTCGACTAGCGTCTCCGCCCTGCGCGTTGCGGTGATGGAGGCGGAAGCAGCCCCATCAGGTCACCGCCCGGATGCGCCGGGGCGTCCGTGCGCTCGGCCGCGCGAAGTTTCGCGGACCTGGAGCGCGGGTTGCCTGCCACTTCGTCGGGACCGGGCTCTACCGCTCCCTTCGCCACGAGGCGGAAGGAGGGCTCCGGCCCTTCCGCTTGCGGCTGGTGGCGCGAGGCGGACGGTGCCTTTGACCGGTGTGACAGAAAAGTCTTAACGATCCTGTCCTCCAGCGAATGGAAGGTGACGACCACCAGCCGCCCGCCCGGCCTGAGCGCCCGCTCGGCGGCGGCCAGCGCCTCCACAAGCTCCGACAATTCCTCGTTCACGGCGATCCGCAGGGCCTGGAAGGTGCGGGTGGCCGGATGCATCTCGCCGGGCTTCGCCCACACCACGCGGGACACGATTTCCGCCAACTGAGACGTGCGGGTGATGGGCGCTTCCTCCCGCGCCTTCACGATGGCCTTGGCGATGGCGCGTGAATGCCGCTCCTCGCCGAAGGTCCAGATGATATGGGCGAGGCGCACTTCATCGAGCGTGGCGCAGAGGTCGGCGGCCGAGAGCCCGTCCGCGCCCATGCGCATGTCCAGAGGCCCGTCGCGGCGGAAGGAGAAGCCGCGCTCGGCCTCGTCGAGCTGCATGGAGGAGACGCCGATGTCCAGCACCACGCCGTCGAGCGGGGCGAAATCCTGCTCGGCGGCGATCTCGTCGAGCCGGGAGAAGCGGTCCTGCACGAGGAGGAGGCGCTTGCCGGAGGCTTCCACCAGCGTCTGCCCGGCGGCGATCGCCGTGGGGTCGCGGTCGATGGCGAGCACCTGGCAGTCGGCCGCGGCGAGGATGGCGGAGGTATAACCTCCCGCGCCGAAGGTGCCGTCCACATAATGGCCGGCGTCCTTCGGCGCGAGGTGCGCGAGAACCTCGCGGAGCATCACCGGCAGATGACGGGCCGGTCCGCCAGCGGCGTCGGCGGGGCCGACCCCGTGGCCCGTCGTCATGTCCGTTCGCCCCTCGGGTTCTCCGCTCGGGAGCCGATGGCCTGGCGCAGCTCGCGCACCCGTCGGGTGGCCTCCGCGAGATGTGCCTTCAGCCGCTCCGGTTCCCAGATCCGGAACTTGTGTCCTAGCCCGACGAACGCCACCTGGTCGGTGATCGCCGCATGGGCCTTCAATGTCTCCGTCAGCACCACCCGGCCCTCCGGGTCGATGCGCAGCGTCTCGCTGGTGCCATAGAGGGCGGCAGCCAGCTCCTCGCGCGCCTCGGAATAGGGCGGGTAGCTGCCGATCAGCGCGTCGATCTCGCCGACCAGACGGTTGCCGCCGGCATCCAGCGCCGGTTCCGCGAGGCTCGGATGGCAATAGAGGCCGTCCGCGCCGTCCTTCATCAGCACCGTCCGGTAGGGCGCGGGGATGGAGACCCGGCCCTTGGCGTCAAGGCGCATCGTGTAGGTGGACACGAAGCGGTCCATGGCGCCCGGGTGCCCTCGTGTTGCGGCGGGCGCCGCTCAAGGCCGCCCGCATGACGGCGACGGCCGTCCATCCTGTTCATGGGTGCTTATGGGTTATCATGGGCTGGCATGGGCCGTCAACGAAACGGCATGGGCAGAGCCGTCCCGAAACGGGACGGTCGCCCGGCTCAAGGGGAACATCGCGCGAACGAATCGCGCGCGAATCGGAGTGAGTCCCGTCTTCCCCTTCCGTTCCGTCGCGTTCCGCCCCTCCTGCGCGCGCCTTGCCCCTGCCCCCTTGCCCATGGCCATATGCGCCACCGGCCGCAGGGGGCCGGCCGAAGGGGCGCCCCATGATCGAGATCGGTCCCAATCTGTTCGTGCTGGTGCTGCTGGTGCTGGCCGTGGCGGTGGTCTTCTCCGGCGTGAAGACGGTGCCGCAGGGCTACCAGTACACGGTGGAGCGCTTCCGCCGGTACACCAAGACGCTGATGCCCGGCCTCAACCTCATCGTTCCGTTCATCGATCGCATCGGCAACCGCGTGAACGTGATGGAGCAGGTGATCGACGTTCCGAGCCAGGAGGTCATCACCAAGGACAATGCCACCGTGACGGTGGACGGCGTGGTGTTCTTCCAGGTCTTCGACGCCGCCCGCGCCTCCTATGAGGTCGCGCGGCTCGACACCGCCATCCTCGCGCTGACCATGACCAACATCCGCACGGTCATGGGCTCCATGGACCTCGACCAGCTTTTGTCCCACCGCGACGAGATCAACGTGCGCCTGCTGACGGTGGTGGATGCAGCGGCCTCGCCGTGGGGCATCAAGATGACCCGCATCGAGATCAAGGACATCGTGCCGCCCGCCGACCTCGTGAACGCCATGGGCCGCCAGATGAAGGCGGAACGCGAGAAGCGCGCCGTGATCCTCGAGGCCGAGGGCCAGCGCCAGTCGGAGATTCTCAAGGCGGAGGGCCAGAAGCAGGGCCAGATCCTGCAGGCCGAGGGCCGCCGCGAGGCCGCGTTCCGGGACGCCGAAGCCCGCGAGCGGCTCGCGCAGGCCGATGCCAAGGCCACGGAGATGCTGTCCGTCGCGGTGGCGAGCGGCGATCCGGCCGCGCTCAACTATTACATCGCCGAGAAATACGTGAAGGCGTTCGAGACCATGGGCGCGGCGCCCAACCAGAAGGTGGTGCTCATGCCCTATGAGGGCACGGCGCTGCTCTCTTCCCTCGCCGGCATCGGCGAGATCGCCAAGGGCGCTTTCGGGGCGGAGGGCGTATCCGCTCCGCGTCCGTCTGGCCGCCGGCCCACCGGCCCCGCGACCGTGCCGCCCCGGGAGGACTGAGCCGTGATGCTCCTCACCCATCTCGGCCCCTGGGCCTGGTTCGTCCTCGGCGGCGTGCTGCTGGTTGCGGAGATCGCGGCGCCGGGGGCGTTCCTGCTGTGGCTCGGGCTCGCGGCGCTGGTCACCGGCGCGATTGCCTATGGGATCGCGCTCGCGTGGCAAGTGGAAGTGCTGGTGTTCGCCGCGCTGGCGGTGGTCGCCGTCCTCATCGGCCGGCGCATCAGCCCGGCGCCGGGCAAGGCCTCCGACCGACCCTTTCTCAACCGGCGGGCAGAGGAATTCGTCGGCCGGGTGTTCACGCTCGATGCTCCCATCATGGGTGGCACCGGGCGGGTGCGCATCGGCGACACGGTGTGGCGCGTGGAAGGCCCCGATGTCGCCGCAGGCCGAGACGTGCGCGTGACCGGCGCCGACGGCGCGACGCTGAAGGTTGAGCCGGTGGAGGGCTGACGCCTCCCCACCGTTCGCCTCAGTTCAGCCCGCGCAGCAGACGTTCGAGATAGTCGAGCTCGATCTGCGGGCGCTCCGGCTGTTCCAGCCGGCGGCGCAGCTCTTCCAGCACGCGACGGGCGCGCTGGGCGTCCACCTCGTCCGGCACCTTCACGGTGAAATCGTCGCCATAGTCCTGGCTGCGCAGCGGGCGGCCGAGGGGGTCGGTGCGCTGGGCGCTCTCCTCGCCGGGACCTCCGGGACCCTGACCCTCCTGCTGGCCGCGCTGCGCCTCGGCCATGGCCTGCGCGCCCTGCCGGAGCGACTGGAGGGCGCGGCCCTCGGCATCAAGCGCGCCCTGGCCCTCGCCGCGCCCGAGGGCTTCCTCCGCCTCGCGCATGGCCTGCTCCGCGCGGCCCATGGCCTCGCCGGCCCGGCCCATGGCGTCGCCTTCGCCGCCTTCGCCGTTCTGGCCTTGCTGCCCCTGACCCTGCTGGCCTTGTCCCTGTTGGCCTTGCCCCTGGCCCTCTTGCATCCGGCGCATCTGGTCGAGCATGCGGCCGAGGCGCTTGCGCAGCTCCTGCTGGCCCTGCTGCAACTCCGAGAAGCCGTTCTCGCCCGGCTGCTGTCCCTGACCCTGTTGACCTTGCTGCCCCTGCTGGCCGCGCTGTCCTTGCTGACCCTGTTGCCCCTGCTGGCCTTCGCGGTTCTGACGCCAGGTGCGGTCGCGCAGGCGCTGCTGCTCCTGGATCATCTTGCCGATTTCGCTCTGCTGCTGCTGGCCCTGCTGCTGGCGGCCGGCCTGCCGGCTGCCGGGGCGCATGTTCTCCATCATGGCCTGGAGCTGGTCGAGCAGTTCGCGGGCCGCGTCCTTGTTGCCGGAGCGGGCGAGATTCTCGATGCGGTCCAGCATCTTCTGCAGGTCCTGCGGGCGAACGATGCGGGCGTTGGGATCGAGCGGGCGGGCGTCCGTGCCGCTGTCGCGGCGCGCCTCCTCGGCCAGCTGGCGCATCATCTTTTCCATGGCCGCGCGAAGATCCTGCGTGAGGCGCTTGATCTCCTCGTCGCTGGCGCCGCGCTCCAGCGCCTCGCGCAGCGCCTCCTGGGCGGCGCGCAGCTCGCGCTCGGCATCCGAGAGGGTGCCGTCCTCGATCAGGACCGCGACTTCCCAGAGATAGTCCACCAGCGATCGCAGATCGTCGTCGTTGCGGGCGTTCTTCGCCCGGGCGAGCGCCGTGCGCAGGCCGAGATATTCGCCGGCACCGGGGGTGAACTGCGCCGGCGCGATGGTGAGGCCTTCCAGCACCGTGACCAGCCGGCGCCGGTTGCTGGCGTCGAAGGCAAGGCGGCGGCGTTCGTCGATCAGCGCCTTGGCGACGGGCTTCGAGAAGGCGCGGGCGGGCAGGCGGACGGTCTTCGTCTCGCTCACGCCCTCGTTGCCGGCGTCGTCGCGGGCCTTGAGATGAACCTCCACGCGGGCACCGGCCCAGGGATGCGCCACCAGATCCTTGGAGGTCTGCGCCGCGCCGGTGCGCCCGCCGGCCGGCAGGGTCAGCTTGAACTCGGGCGGAGGCACCAGCGGCTGCGCCATCTTGCGCGGCGTCGAACCGGGGCGGGGGAAGAGGGGCGGCTCGGGCGGCAAAGGCGCGAACAGCGCCTCGGCCTCCTTCACCCCGTAATCGTCCTCCATCCGGTAGGCGAGCACCAGAGTGTTGCGCTGGCCGGGCTGCGGATCCTTGGCGAAGCTGATGGTGGGCTTCTGGTCGGCCAGCACCTTGAAGTGCCAGGAGAGGCGGCGCTGGTCGGGACCGAGGAAGCTGACATCGGAATCCTCGCGGATCACGTAGCGCTTCTCGCCGGCCGGCGCAGGTGTATCGCCCTCGGGCTTCGTCTCGGTTATGCCGCCTTCGAGCTTGAGGGCGGCCGTGTCGATGCCGGAGCCGCGCACCACCAGCGTGCTGCCCGCCGGCACCTGGAGGGCGGCGGCGTTGAGCGAGGTGGGGTCGTCCGAGCGCAGGCCCGGCAGCACCACGGGCGGGCGGCCGGTATAAGCGGGCGGATCAATCCAGGCATCCAGCCGGTAGGGCGGGGGCGGGACGATGGTTTTCCAGTCGAAGGCCGCGCCGATGCGCGACAGATGCTGCCCCGGTGCCATGAAGACCGTGGCCGCCAGCGCCAGAACCGCCAGCGCGCGGAAGGCGCGAGGATCGAGACGGGCGAGCCCGGGGGCGGGCGTGCCGGCCTTCAGCGTCCGCGCGGCGGCGAGCGCGCGGTTCAGGTGCGCGCGCCACAGCGCCGCGCCGACCGGATCGTCCGGGCGGGTGGCGAGGCTGTCGGAAATGGCGGTGGCGGGGCGGTGGGCGAGGGCGCTCCTGGCGTCCAGCCGCGCCACCGCCTCCTCCCGGCTGGGCCAGCGCAGGGCCAGCAGCGGGCGGGCGGCGAACAAGATGGCGAGCGCGAACAGGAGGACGCCGGCGATGCGCGCCCAGATCGGCGCCGAAAGCCAGACGCCGGCGAAGGAAACCGCGAGAAACAGCGCCAGCGGCACACCGGCGCGGGCCAAGGCGGGCCAGGCCCGTTCCCAGAACAGAGCGTAGCGAGCGCGGCCGATGGCGCGGTCAAGAAGCTCGCGCGCGTGGTCTTCCGGGGTGCGGTCCTCGGGCCTGCGCGGGAGCTTTCCGTCGCGAGATGCGCTCACACCCTCTCCCTTTCCTGTCCCGTCGCCGGCAGCTTAACACGCAGCAAGTCCCGAGCCAGATTGCCCTTGCGGAACCGTCTTCACAAATTGGTCACGCACCGTGACCTGTCTCGTGATCCGCCCGCGCGGGCCGGATGTGCCCGGCGACCTTGGCGAAGGCGACCTGATCGGCGGCCAAGCCCACGGCGGCCGGATCGAGGCCGAGGAGGGAAAGCGTCTCGCACATATGCGGCGGCAAAGGGGCGCTCACGTCCACCGGCGGCGCGCCCGCCTTGAGCGGCACCACCACGCGGCGCGAATGCAGGTGCAGCTTCGGCCCGCCCGGCAGGCGCGAGGCGCCGCCATAGATCGCATCGCCAAGGATGGGTGTCCCAAGATGGGAGAGGTGCGCGCGCAGCTGGTGAGTGCGCCCCGTGACCGGCGAGAGGGCGATCACGGCAAGATCGCCCGCCCGGTGCAGCACCTGGAAATCGGTGATCGCTTCCTGTGCACCGGGCGAGCCCTTGGGCACCGCCTGCATCCACCAGCCGCGATGCGGCGAGCGCTTGGCCAGGGGCTGGTCGATGCGGCCGGAGTCCGCCGTCGGCGCACCGAGGGTGACGGCGACATAAGTCTTCCCCACGGCCCCGCTGGCGAACAGCTTTCCAAGCTGGGCCAGCGCCTTGGTATGGCGGCCGAGCACGAGGCAGCCGGACGTGTCCTTGTCCAGCCGGTGGGCGAGCTCCGGCGCGCGGGGCAGGCCGAAGCGCAAAGCGTCGAGATGATCGGCCAGCGTCTCCCCACCCTTCGGCCCGGCGTGGACGGGCAGGCCGTAGGGCTTGTCGATGATGAGCATCAGCCCGTCGCGGTGGAGGAGGGGGAGATCGCGCCCGGTGTCAGGAGCGGGCTGGGATGCCGTGGGCGCGGAGGGCGTCATGATGGAGGTCGGCGGAGCCTTGCGAGAAGCAGCAGAAGACCACGCGGGTCACGCTGCCGGGGCGACCAAGATGGTCGAGGACGGCGCCGACCGCCAGTGGGGCGGCGCGCTCCGGCGGGAATCCATAGATGCCCGTGGAGATGGCGGGGAAGGCGAGGGAGGCAAGGCCCGCTTCGTCCGCCAGCCGGAGGCTTTCCCGGTAGCAGGAAGCGAGCAGCGCATCCTCATCCGCGCCGCCGCCCCGCCAGACCGGACCGACGGTATGGATCACATGGCGCGCCGGCAGCCGGAAGCCGGGGGTGAGCCGTGCCTCACCGGTGAGGCAACCGCCCAGCGTTCGGCAATGGGCCACGAGCTCCGGCCCGGCTGCCCGATGGATGGCGCCGTCCACGCCGCCGCCGCCGAGCAGGGAGGCGTTGGCAGCGTTCACGATGGCGTCAGTGGCAAGGCGGGTGATATCGGCGACGATCACCTCGCAGGCCGCGGGGCCGCGGGGTGCCGCGCCATCGGGGGCCATTGATCGGCTCATGGTCGAAGCTCCCTGACGTCTCACAATCCTCACAATCGGTGGCGTAGCCATAGGGGTCGGAAAACAAGAAGGAGATCCGCCCCATGGCCCATCCCCGCAAGACGGAACGCCGCCTTCTCACGGAATCGGAAGTGGAGCTGGTGGAAAAGTCCCGCCAGCCCGTGGTGACCGCCCTCGGCGACGGCGAGGTCAACGACCTCGTTGCCCAATTGCGCGAGCGCCGGGATCGCGCCCTCACCATCGCCAACAACCAGCGGCGCGCGTTGCGCGGCAAGGGTGGTCGCGGTGAGGTGACGTTCGACAAGGCCGATTCCGGCAACCGCCAGAAGGCCTCCGTTCTCACCGATGCCCTTACCCGCGCCCGCCGCGAGCAGACCCGCCGCCGCACCCAGGCGGCCCGGGTAGAGCTGGTGGAAAATGCCCACAAGGCGCTGGAGCTGAAGCGGGATTCCAAGCGCGCCAAGCGCCCCGCCAACCTGCCGCGCCCCAACACGGGGATGAATCCGAAGGAGCGCACGCGCCTTCAGCGCATCGGCTCCGCCTCCGGCGAGGCCGGGCGCGTCACCAAGTTCGTGGCGGTGGCGCAGGCCAAAAAGGATTCTCGCGGCTGATGAACCTGGCAGGTCCGCTCCGGCGGGCCTGCCTCAATCTGCCAGTTCCAGCCTGAGATCGAGCGTCGAGCGGCGGCCGAGGTCGTCGAAATGCTCGGTGAGGAAGCTTTCTGCCGCTGCCCGGCCGAGGTCGCGCAGATGCTGGAGGAAGGACCATTCCGCGTTGAGCTTGGAGGTGGCGTCGAGCGCCGCCAATTGATGCTCGCCGCCGATGCGGTGCAGCCGCACCCGGCGGAAGGGCGAGCCGCCCAGGGTCCAGCGGCTGATGAGCCCCTGCTCGATCAGCTTCGCCGCATTGTCGATCGCCCTAAGCTGCGCAAGCAGCGAGGCGTTGAAGGTGATCTCGTTGATCCGGTTCTGGATTTCGCTGGCGGTGCGGGGCGTCGTGTCGCGCACAACCGGGTTGATCTGGACCAGCAGGATGTCGTCAGCGTCCGCCATCTCATAGAGCGGGAAGAGCGGCGGGTTGCCCATGTAGCCGCCGTCCCAATAGGGCACGCCGTCGATCTCCACCGCCTGGAACAGGAAGGGCAGGCAGGCGGAGGCCATCACCGCGTCCGCCGTCATCTCCTCGTGCCCGAAGATGCGGGCACGGCCGGTATGGACGTTGGTGGCGGAGATGAACACCTTCACCTGCGACGTGCGGATGGCCTCGAAGTCCACATGGGCCTCGAGAATCTCGCGCAGCGGATTGATGTTCAGCGGATTGAAGTCGTAGGGCGACAGGAAGCGCGAGGCCACCTCAAAGGCGAGATAGACGGGGTTGTTCGCCAGCGACCAGTTGCCCATGAGCCGGTCGAACGCCGACCGCTGGATGGGCGACATGCGCCCGTCCCGCGACACGTCCTTCCAGAACTGGGAGAGGGCGTGGCGCGCCTCCCCGGGGTCGCCCTTGGCGAGGCCGGCCGCAAGCACCACCGCGTTCATCGCGCCCGCGCTGGTGCCGGTGATGCCGGCGATGGCGATGCGCTCGTCCTGCAGCAGGCGATCCAGCACACCCCAGGTGAAGGCGCCGTGGGCGCCTCCCCCCTGGAGCGCGAGGCTGAGCGGCTTGACGCCGTCGCGCCGGGTCACGGCACCAGCCCCGGCGTCACTCCGCCACCCAGCCGCCGTCGATCTGCTGCATGGAGCCGGTGATGGACCGGGCGTTGTCGGAGCACAGGAACACCGCCAGCGCCGCCACTTCCTCCACCGTCACGAATTCCTTCGTGGGCTGGGCGGCGAGAAGCACGTTCTTCTTCACCTCTTCCTCGGTCATGCCGCGCGCCTTGGCGGTATCCGGAATCTGCTTCTCCACCAGGGGGGTCCAGACGTAGCCGGGGCAGATGGCGTTGCAGGTGATGCCGAAGGTCGCGGTCTCGAGCGCGGCGGTCTTGGTGAGGCCGGCGATGCCGTGCTTGGCCGAGACGTAGGCGGACTTGAAGGGCGAGGCCACCAGCGCATGGGCCGAGGCAGTGTTGATGATGCGGCCCCACTTCTTCGCCTTCATGCCGGGAATGGCCGCGCGCATGGCGAAGAAGGCCGCCGACAGGTTGATGGCGATGATCATGTTCCAGGTGTCGATCGGGAATTCCTCGATCGGCGCCACGTGCTGGATGCCGGCGTTGTTGACCAGGATGTCGCAGGCGCCGAGCTCGGTCTCGGCGAGCTTCACCATGCCTTCGATCTCGTCCGCCTTCAGCATGTTGGCCGCCGAATAGAGCGCCTTCACGCCGAAATCGCTCTCGATGGCGGCGCGCTCCTTCTCGATGGCGGCGGCGTCGCCGAGGCCGTTGATGACGACGTTCGCGCCTTCCTTGGCGAAGGCCCGCGCATAGGCGAGGCCGATTCCGCTGGTGGACCCGGTGACGACGGCGACCTTCCCCTTGAGCATGGCTTATCCCCGAAAAAGCGGCACGGCCCCTGTGGGACCGGCGGCACGGTGTAGCGGAACGGTGTGACGCTGCTGTCACGCGCAGGCATCCCCGAGGACGCCTGCCGACGGCAGATTGCAACGCCGTCCGGTGCGGTGCAATGCGGCGGGCCGGTCTTCCCCTTCCCTTCGTTCGCCCGACCCGTGGCGGAAACGGGGGACATCCACTAGATTTGCAGGGTGACCCGCACCGACGCCCATACCAAGGACCACGACCACGGCCAATGCGTGGCAGGCGCCATGTCGCGCGTGGAGGAGTGCTGCGCGCGCAAGGGCCTGCGCATGACGCCCCTGCGGCGCAACGTCATGAAGGCGCTGGCGGAGAGCCATGTGCCACTGGGCGCCTACGAGATCGTGCAGAAGCTGTCCGACGCCGGCGACCCGGCGCCGCCCATGTCGGTCTATCGGGTGCTGGATTTCCTTGTGGCGGAGGGGCTGGCCCACCGCATCGAGAGCCGCAACGCCTATCTCGCTTGCGCCCATACTCACGATGATACCGACGTGGTGGTCTTCCTCATCTGCGAGCACTGCGGCCTGACGCGGGAGGTGGGCTCCCATGCCATCGGCCGCGATCTCGCCTGGGCGGCGCGGGCTGCGGGATTTGAGCCGCGACAGCGTGTGCTGGAGGTGGCGGGCTCATGCGCCCATTGCCGCGAGGCGGCAGCCGCGCTCCCGCCGGTCACCCCCGAAACGGCCGGCGGTTGATTCTTTCCAGCCCCCGGCCTACTCGAAGCCCGACCGCATCCTCCGCTTGCCTCGCGGTCCACGCCTGCCCCGGCGCCGTACACCCACGGATCGCCCGTCGTTCGAGGACCTGACCCATGACCAGCGCCGACACCCTCTCCAGCGCCGCGCCCGTGGTTCCCGTCGATCTGCTTGAGGCCGGCCCGGCCCGGCGGCATGTGACTGTGGGCGTCCCGGTCGGCCGGGTGATGGTCGGCGGCGGGGCGCCGGTGGTGGTCCAGTCCATGACCAACACCGACACGGCCGACATCGCCGGTACAGTGCGGCAGGTGGCGGCGCTGGCCCGCGCCGGATCCGAGATCGTGCGCATCACCGTGGACCGCGACGAGGCGGCCGCCGCCGTCCCGCATATCCACGAGAAGCTGCTGGCGATGGGCATCGACGTGCCGCTGGTGGGCGATTTCCATTACATCGGCCACAAGCTGCTGGCCGATCACCCAGCCTGTGCGGAAGCGCTGGCGAAATACCGCATCAATCCCGGCAATGTCGGCTTCGGCGACAAGAAGGACCGGCAGTTCGCCGCCATCGTCGAGACCGCCATCCGGCACGACAAGCCGGTGCGCATCGGCGCCAACTGGGGCTCGCTGGACGGCGAATTGCTGACCCGCCTCATGGACGAGAACGCGGCCCTGCCGCAGCCCGCCGAGGCGCGGGCGGTCACCCGCGAGGCGCTGGTGCGCTCGGCGCTGCTGTCTGCGGCGCTGGCGGAGGAGATCGGCCTCGGCCGCAACCGCATCATCCTCTCCGCCAAGGTCTCGGCGGTGCAGGATCTGATCGCGGTCTATTCCGAGCTGGCGCGCCGCTCGGACTATGCCCTGCACCTCGGTCTTACCGAGGCGGGCATGGGATCGAAGGGCATCGTCGCCTCCACCGCCGCCATGGGCGTGGTGCTCCAGCAGGGCATCGGCGATACCATCCGCGTGTCGCTGACCCCCGAGCCCAACGGCGACCGCACCCGCGAGGTGCAGGTGGCGCAGGAAATCCTGCAGACCATGGGCCTGCGCACCTTCGTGCCGCTGGTGGCCGCCTGCCCCGGCTGCGGGCGCACCACCTCCACCGTGTTCCAGGAGCTGGCGCAGAGCGTGCAGGACATGATCCGCACCCGGATGCCGGTGTGGAAGGCGCAATATCCCGGCGTCGAGACGCTCAACGTGGCCGTGATGGGCTGCATCGTGAACGGGCCGGGCGAGAGCAAGCATGCCGATATCGGCATCTCGCTGCCCGGGACCGGCGAGACCCCCTCCGCCCCCGTCTTCATCGACGGGAAGAAGGCCGTGACCCTGCGCGGCGCCAACATCCAGGAGGAATTCCGCCAGTTGGTGGAAGCCTATGTGGAGAAGCGCTTCGGCATCGGCGGCGGGACGAGCGCGGTAGAGAGTGGCACCCCGGCCGACGCGGCGGAGTGATCGGGCCGCGCCCCGCGCGTTACAAAAATTTCATCCGGGAGGCCCTTTCCCGGCCACGGTGGCCTGCTCATATCCCCGCCATCTCTTACCGGAGGCGGAAATGACCCCCGAGGAACGTGCCCTGATCGACGGCCTGTTCGATCGCATGCGCAGTGTTGCCAGCCAGCCGCGCGATGCGGAGGCCGAGGCGCTCATCGCGCGCCGCGTCGCCGAGGCACCCCACGCGACCTACGCCCTTGCCCAGAGCGTGCTGGTGCAGGAGCACGCCTTGCAGCAGGCCTATGGTCACATCCAGGATCTGGAAGCCCAGCTCGCCGATGCCGAGGCCCGCGCGGCCGAGGCGCAGCAGCGCCAGTCGGGCTCCGGCGGTTTCCTCGGCGGCCTGTTCGGCGGCGGGCGCTCGTCCGTTCCGTCCGCTGGCGCGCGCGATGGCGGCCAGTATGCCAGCCAGCCCTCCGGTCAGGCCGCTGGTCAGGTCGCTGGTCAGGCTTGGGGCCAGCCCGCCGGCCAGCAGCCCGGTCAGCCCATGGGGCTTCCGACGGGCTACGGCCAGCAGGGATACGCCCAGCAGGGCGGGTATCCGCAGCAGGGTTATGGCCAGCAGGGCGGCTACTCCCAGCAAGGCGGGTACTCCCCGCAAGGCGGGCCTTGGGCCCAGCAGGCCGCGCCCCAGCGCAGCGGCGGCGGGTTCCTCCAGGGCGCGCTCGCCACGGCAGCGGGCGTCGCCGGTGGCGCGCTCCTCTATGACGGCATCAAGAACATGATGACCGGCGGTGGTGGCGCGGTGGCCCAGGCTGCTGCGGCGGAACTCGGCAAGCCGGAGACCCCCGGTACTGGCAACCTCGGACAGGATGCGCAGGCGGCGCTGGGCGGCCAGAATGCCGGCACCGACAATTTCTGGAACGGCGCCAGCCAGCAGGATGCCGGCGAGACCGAGGCCGGCCCGGAAGACACCGGCTATGACGACATCGGCGATGAGGCCGGCTGGGACGACGGCGGCGACGACAGCAACTGGGCCTGACATCCCCCGACAGACCGATCAATGACGACGGCGGCGCTCTGCGTCGCCGTTTTCGTTTGCCGGGCAGGGTTCGTCATGGACTCGCAGGCGCCGATGGGGCTATCCGGATCGGGCGCGCGGGCCGGCTTCCAAGCCTTCCCGCGGCCCACGAAAAGACCGGAAGCCACAAGGACCTCGGCATGACGCCCTTCGGACGCCGGGTGCGCGACCTGCGCGCCGAGCGCGGCGTGACCCTCACGGAAATGGCGCGGGCCATCGGCGTCACGCCCACCTATCTCTCGGCGCTGGAGACCGGCAAGCGCGGCAAGCCGACCTGGGCGCTGACCCAGCGCATCATCGCCTATTTCAATGTGATCTGGGACGAGGCGGAGGATCTCCAGCGCCTCGCTGAACTGTCGCAGCCGCGGGTGGTGGTGGACACCGCCGATCTGTCGCCGCAGGCGACCGAGCTTGCCAACCTGCTCGCCCGCGAGATCGGCCACCTGCCGCAGGAGGCGGTGGCCGAGCTGCTGGGGCGGCTCAAGATCCTGCGCCGCCGCGGCTAGAGCGCAATTCGGGCGGATTGAATCAATCCGCCCGGCAAAGCGCCCTCTCACTCTCGGCGGGCGAGACTGCCGCCTAGGGCTTGAGGCAGACCGCCACCACCTGCTTCACCGGATGCAGACATTCCACCTCGGTCTTGTCGCCGCGCGCCGAGAACACCGCGATGTGCTGCAGGCCGCGATCGGTGTTCACGCAATAGCCGCCGATCACGCTTTCGCCGGTCTCGCACGAGGCAAGGCAGCCGGCCTCCGGGCAGGCCGCGGCGCGCAGCGTGATGTTGGCCGCGCCCGCCGCACCGGCGGCTCCGGCCGGGCCGGCCGGACCCTGGGCGCCCTGCGGACCGGCCGGGCCAGCGGGACCGGCGGGGCCTGCCGCACCCGCAGGACCAGCGGGACCGGCGACACCGGCCGGACCTTGCGCGCCTGCCGCACCTGCGGGGCCGGCCGGGCCGGGCTTGCCCTCGAAACAGGCGGCAAGGCTCAGCGCCAGGGCGAGACCGATTGCGGCTTTCATCATTCTCATATGCGCGACCCCCATGGACCTTCTGATTGGTGCGCCATGGTGGCGCCTTACCTTGCGGGATGCAAGCGGCCAGAGCGTCGGCGCGGCGGTGAAAACATGATCCGGCTCAGGGGTTTGCTGGTCGGCCGTCGGGATCAGCCGCGCGCCTTCACCAGGGCGCGCGTCGTCTCCTGAAGCCGCAGCGCCAGGTCACGCAGCACGGACCGAGCGAGGGAGGGCGTCTTGTCCAGCAGCGAAAGGAAGAGGTCCGAATCCATGCGCAGCACGCTCATGGCCTCGCCCGCGCGCACCGTGGCGCTGCGCGCCTCGCCGGTGAGCACGCCCATCTCGCCCACCACCGTATCCTTGGAGAGGCGGGTGATCTCATGGGTGGCGCCGCCCGCCGTCACCTCGATGACGGCGGTGCCGTCGAGAATGACATAGGTGGCATCGGGCGCCTCGCCCTGATGGAACAGCACATCGCCCGGCGCCACGTCGAGCCGCGTCGCGGAGAAGGCGAGCAGCCGGAGCTGGCTCGGCTCCAGATCGCGGAACATGGGGATGCGGGAGAGGACGCGCGCCTCGTCTTCAATGCTCATGACCTGATCCTTGTCGCTCCCCTACGTCCCCGTGGCGGCGAGTTCCGCCCCCTCGATGCGCTCGACCTGCCCGTGGGCCAGCACGATCACCTGTGTGAACAGGTCGAGCGGCTCGGCGGCATCGAGCACGACCAGCGTCGTGGCTCCCGCCCGGCTGGCGAGCACGCTCTCGATCAGCCGGCTCTGCTCGGACGGCGCCAGCGGAACCAAAGCGTCGTCGATGATGAGCAGGTCGGGCGCCGCCAGGAGGCAGCGGGCGAGGGTCAGCTTGCCGCGTTCGGCGGCCGAGAGCGGCAGGCCGCCTTCGCCCAGCGCCACATCCAGGCTCAGCCGCTGCACCTGGGCGATGAAGCCGTCCTGCGTCAGGCACGCGCGCACCACCTCGTCCACGACGGCGGCGGCGCCCGCGCGGTCGGCGGCGATGCGGCCGAACAGCAGATTGTCGCGCACGGTCAGCGCCCGGCAGTAGCTGTCCGGCTGATAGCGCGCGAGCGGGGTGCCGGACACCGCCTTCAGGTGGGCGAGCTGCGCGCGCGTGGCGAGTGCCCGCTGCTGCCACTCCTCGTCGATGAGGCCGAAGCGGTGGCGCGGCTCGCAATAGCGACCGGCGACGCGCAGCAGCAGCGCGCGCTCGTCCGGCGCCAGCGCGTCGCCAGCGCCGGTGCCTGCATGGGCGAGCAGGGCGCGCGCTGCGGTCATCTCCTCGGCGCGCAGCAGGCCCTTGGTGTCGATATCGGCGATGGCCTCCGCCCCGCCGGCGAGCTCGGCGAGGGTGCGCAGAGCGCGAAGGCCGAGCCCCGCCAAATCGTCGGCGATCCCGAGCCGCTCCAGCTCGGGCATCAGCCCTGGATCGGACAGGAGCGAGGCGGCGCCGCGGGTGTCGTTCAGCGGGGCGGCGAACAGGATGTTCTCCGCCAGCGTCATGAAGCGGTTGAAGGCGGCGAACCGGAACGGCTCGATGAGCACGCGGCCCGTTTCCTGCTGGCGGCGGGAGATGGCATCGGTGACGGCGGCGCGGGCGGTCACGATGCGTTCGGCCAGCGCCGGGCTCGCTTCCGGATCGAGCCGGCGTTCGAGGCCGAGCCTTACCACGAGGTCGCCGAGCCCGGCGAGGGCAAGGGCGGACAGGATCGACCGGTCGAGCTGGGCGGCGTCGGCGAGGTCGGAGGGCTCGGGCTCGGGCTCGGTGGCGCCCGCGGCCGGCCGGCCGGGGTGGCGCTCCAGCGCGCACAGCATGTTCTCGCGCAAAGAGGTGTTGAGGACGATGGGGTCGCCGCCCGCATAGGCGACATGCCGGCCGATGACGGATTCGGGCACGCTGGAGAGGTCGTGCCCCCCGATGCGCACCGAGCCGCTGAAGAGCGAGATGGCGCGGCCGCAGACGCGCGCCACCGCATGCTTGCCGCCGGCATCCGGCCCCTTGAGCGCCACCGCCGTGCCCGCCGGCACGTCGAGGCTCACGCCATCGAGAAGGATGCTGCCGGCCGGGTCGACAACGCCGAGGTCGGCGATCTTCAGACCGCCGTCGAAGGCCACGCCCTCCCAGCCCGTGTCATCCTGCGAGCCCTTGGGCCAGACTTCCTGCGTCTCGAGATAATAGCGGGCGAAATCGTAGCGCACCTGCGCCACTACCCGCTTCTCGTCCCACTCGATCAGCTCTTTCAGCGGCTCGGGGATCTGGCCATAGGCCGCGACCACCGCCACCAGCTGGCCGATGTTGATGGCCCCCGTCAGCGCCAGCCAGCCGCCGACCGAATAGAAGACCAGCGTCGGCACGTCCGACATCAGCAGGTTCAGCACCCGGTCGACGAAATTCTGCCGCTTGAGGTCGAGGCTCGCCTCGGACACCACGGCGAGCCGGCCGTCCACCGCCGCGCGCTCCCACGGGCTGGTGGCGAAGCCGTGGACGAGGGGCAGGCGCTCGATGCCCGACATCACCCTCTTGCCGAGCGCCACCGCCTCGCGCTGGTAGATCTGCAGCTTGGTGGCATTGTCGCGCCGCTGGATGCCGAGCAGCACGTAATTGAGCGCGAGGATGCCGAGGGCGCAGCCGCCCAGCGCCGCGTTCTGGGTGAAGATGAGCAGCGTCGCCGACCCGATGAGGCCGGCGGACTTCAGCGGCTGGGCAAACGCCATGCCGGCGAAGGGGGAGATCGGCCCCACCTCGAACCGCAGCATGTTGCCCACTTCCATCGCCTTGCTCTTCATCGGCGCCTCGGGGCGCAGGCGCTGGATCACGTCGAACAGCTGGCGGCGCAGCTCCACCAGGATGCGCTCGCCGAGCCGGGCCTTCGCCATTTCGATGAGGCGCGAGATGTGCTGCTGGATGAGTTGCAGCGCGAACAGCAGCGCCGCGAGGCCGGCGAGGAGCCCGAAGGCCGAGACCTCGTAACCGGTCAGGTCGATGATGACCCCGCCGCCCAGGAAGTTCGGCCAGGCGAGATCGAAGTCGAACAGCTTGGGCACCGTCCCGCCGATGGAATCGGTGACGCCGTTGACGATGAGGCGCGGCAGTTCCAGCGAGGCGTAGTTGAACGGCAGCAGCAGCAGGACGAGGGCGAAGAGCTTGATGTGGGCGGCGGGCTCGGCCCGCCACAGATAGGTAAGCACGTCGCGCGGGAGCGCCTCCCGCGTCGCCGGGGCCGTTCCACCGTGGGGGGAGGCTCGATCCGTGCCGTTCATCACGGCTTTTCTGCAGGCGGTCTAGCGTGTTGGCAAGGGGTAACGATTGCCGGCCGGCGGGCTCAGCCGGAAGCAGCAGGCGCGGCCGCCGGGTCCGCCGCACCCCGGCACCTCTCGGCATACAGGCCATAGAAGCGGGAGAGCCGGGGCGGCGCGCTCGCCGCGAGCGCCTCCGCGAGCGCCGCCGCCTCCCCGAAGCGGCCGGCGCCGTAGGCGGCCATCAGCGCGCCGTGCCGCTCCTCCAGCCGGGAGAAGTCGTCCGACCGGGAAAAGTCCGCGGGTCCCGCGAGGAGGTAAAGCTGGCTCGCCTTCGACTTGCCCTTGAGCATGAGGAGATCGGCTTCGAGGAAGGCGAGGTCGCCCGCCGCCTCGCGCGTCGCCTCGGAGACGAGGATGTCCACCCGCATGGACTTGGTGGCGCCCTCGATGCGGGAGGCGAGGTTCACGTCGTCGCCGAGGCAGGAATATTCGAGCCGCTGCGCCGAGCCGAGATTGCCCACGCAGCAGGGGCCGGTGGCGAGCCCGATGCCGCAGCGCACGGGGTGCCACGGCCGCCCCTCCGCCTCCGCCGCACGGAGCCACTCCGCGTTCAGCGCCTCCAGCCGCGCCGACATGGCGAGCGCGCACAGCGCGGCGTTGCGGGCGTGGGCGGCATCGTCCACCGGCGCGTTCCAGAAGGCCATGATGGCGTCGCCGATGTATTTGTCGATCGTGCCGCCGTGGGCGAGCACCACCTCCGTCATGGGCGTGAGATAGGCGTTCATGAAGCGGGTGAGGGCCTGCGCGTCCATGGTCTCCGACAAGGAGGTGAAGTCACGCAGGTCGCAGAACAGGATGGTGATTTCGCGGGTCTCGCCGCCCAGCACGAGACGTTCCGGGTTTTCGGCAAGGCGCTCCACCACCTTGGGCGAGACGAAGCGGCCGAACACCGAGCGCACCCACTTCTTCTGCCGCTGCTCGTCGCGATAGAGGGCGAGCACCCCCATGCCGTAGATTGCGAGCACCGCCGCCCCCGGCCCCATGGGGTCGAGCAGGAGATCGAAGCGGGTGAAGGCCAGCCACGCCCCCGCGCCCAGCGCCGCCACCACCACGAGTCCGAGCGCCCCGGCCACGGGCGCCGAAACCCGGGGCAGGGCCAGCGCCAGCAGGAGGCCGAGGAGGCCGGTCAGCACGATCTCCGCCCCGCGCGCCCAGTCCGGCCGCACGAGGCGGGCACCGGCGACGATGTGCTCGATGAGCTGCGCCTGGACTTCCACGCCGGGCACGGCGGCATCGAGGGGCGTCGCCCGCGTGTCCATCAGCCCCGGCGCGCTGGAGCCGACGAGGAGGATGCGCCCCTCCAGCTCGGCGGGCGCGACCTGGCCGTCCAGCACATCGGCGGCCGAGAGGAAGCGGCGGGGATCGGTGGGGGTGAAGCGCACCCGCACCTCGCCCGAGGCATCGGTGGGCACGTCGAGGGCGCCGATCTTCACAGCAGTGATGCCGGACCTGGTGCCGAACGCCTGGTCGCCGCTGGCGTTGGAGGCACGCACCACATAGGTGGACGCGCCCTGCGCCACCCGGAGCGCCTCCGCCGACAGGCTCGGCACCAGCTTGCCGTCGAGGCCGAGGAGGATGGGCACGCGGCGCACCACCTGATCGCGGTCGGGCAACCAGTTCAACGCGCCGATGCCCTGCGCGGCTGCCGCCAGCTCCGGCAAGGGCGCGACGGCTCCGGAAAAGCGCGGCACGAAGGCGCGCGGGTCATCGCCCGCGCTGGCCATGCCCCATTTCTCCGGATAGGCGGCGCCCTTTCCGTGGGTGAGGATGGCGCCGAGCACGGAGGGTGTGGCGGCCAGCGTCGTGGCGAACTGCCGGTCGGAACTGTCGCGCCCGGCCAGCGCCGCCTCGGCCGGGGCGCGGGCCTCCGCCGGCAGGAGCTTCACGACGGCGGCGGGATCGAGCCGGTCGGGTTCGGAGAACACCATGTCGAACGCCACCGCCGCCGCACCGAGGCTCGTGAGCTTCTGCGTCAGCTCCGCCACCGTTGTGCGCGGCCAGGGCCACTGACCCACGCGGGCGAGGGAGGCGTCATCCACGTCCACCACCCGCACCGGCAGGTCGGGGTCATACGCGCGGGGCGCGGCGCGCTGGTAGAGGTCGAACAGGCCGTTGCGCAGGTCCTGCAACGGCGTGGGATCGGCCCCCATCACCAGAAGGCCGGCGGCAAGGGGGCCGCCGACGGCGAGCCAGTAGAGGCGGGACCACATGCGGCAGGCGGATTCCGTTGCGACAGCGGGAGCCTAGCGCGGCACAAGGCGAGGCGGAAGGCGGGGTGAAAGGCGGGCCGATCCCCGGGGCGATTGTCCGCTGCGCGGGCGTCTTGGGCTGGACCCCGGCTCGGCGCTCCGGCTGCGCCGTCGCTGGACCGGGGAGCAGGGGAGCCTCAGTCGCCCGATACCGCGAAGCGCAGCAGGATGGTGCGCTGGAGGGGGCTGAAATTGTCGTCGGAGATGAGCGTCAGCAGGATCTCGCCCGAGGCGGCACGGGTGACGCCGAGGCCTTCCATATTATCGATCTCATAGCCCAAGTCGAAGCGGCCCAGCACCTCTCCGGTGATGCGCACGCCGGGCTTCACCTCGCCGGCGGGGAAGCGGCGGATCTGCATGCTCACGCCGTCCAGCGGCGTGTAATGGCGCTCCAGGAGGTAGAAATTACCGTCCGGCCCCAAGGCGAGGTCGGTGGCGTCGAACGGGCCGCTCTTGGCGACGGTGAAGGTGCCGGGCGCCGCCCCGCCGATGATGAAGCCGGGCAGATCATCGGCCTTCCTCGCTCCTTCCTCGCCGATGGCGACGAGCGCGCCCTTGAGCGGGCCGGAGGGCATGTAGGCAAGGCTTTCGAGGCCGGTGTTGCGCCGCAGGCCCTTGATGGCCGGTGCCGGAACCAGCGTGCCGCGCTTGCCGAGGGGATCGCGCGGATAGCGCCAGATCTCGTTGATGGTCTCCATCGCCACATAGGCGGCATCGGGCGCCAGTGTGACGGATTCCACATCCTCGCGCGCGTTGTCCGCCTGCACCCGCCCCTCGGCATCGAGCAGCGCTGCGGCCTTGACGTCGGCGAGCCCGGTGGGGCGGTCATTCTCCGTCGCCAGGCGGCCGGAAAGGAACAGGCCGGCATCGGTGATGGCGAGGAAATGCCCGTCCTGCTCCAGCGCGAAGCCGGAGATGCCGCCGAAGCCGGGGAAGGGGGAGGTCAGCACCAGACCGCCGAGGAAGCGCAGCGGACCGAACTGCGCAAGTTCGTCCCCCCGCTTGAAGGCGGCGACAGGCTGCGCCGTGACCGTGATCGCGACCGGCTCGGGCGGCAGCGTGCCCGGCTTGGAGAAGGCGAGATTGAACAGGAATGCGCCGCCGAGAAGCCCGGCGGCGACGAAAGCTGCGAAACGCAGGCGACGCCTCAATGCAGTCGGCCGCCGCGCCCCGGCGCCCGGCCAGCGCTTCCCCGGCCGGCACCTCCGGGCGTCTCCTCGAACAGCTCGGCGAGCTTTTCGGTCATCACCCCGCCCAGCTCCTCGGCATCCACGATGGTGACGGCGCGGCGGTAATAGCGCGTCACGTCGTGACCGATGCCGATGGCGATCAGCTCCACCGGCGAGCGCGTCTCGATCTCGGTGATAATGTGGCGCAGGTGCCGCTCCAGATAATTGCCGGCGTTCACCGAGAGAGTGGAATCGTCCACCGGTGCGCCGTCGGAGATCATCATCAGGATGCGCCGGGCCTCGGTGCGGGCGAGCAGGCGCTTGTGCGCCCAGTCCAGCGCCTCCCCGTCGATATTCTCCTTGAGCAGGCCCTCGCGCATCATCAGGCCGAGGTTGCGGCGCGCCCGGCGCCACGGGGCGTCGGCCGATTTGTAGATGATGTGCCTGAGGTCGTTGAGGCGGCCGGGGGCGGCGGGCTTGCCGGCGGCGAGCCAGGCCTCGCGGGACTGGCCGCCCTTCCAGGCGCGGGTGGTGAAGCCCAGCACCTCCACCTTCACGCCGCAGCGCTCCAGCGTGCGGGCGAGGATGTCGGCGCAGGTGGCGGCCACGGTGATGGGCCGGCCGCGCATGGAGCCCGAATTGTCGATGAGCAGCGTCACCACCGTGTCGCGGAAGTCGGTGTCGCGCTCGCGCTTGAAGGAGAGCGCCGCCATGGGGTCCATGATGACGCGCGGCAGGCGCGCGGGATCGAGCACCCCCTCTTCCAGGTCGAATTCCCAGGCGCGGTTCTGCTGCGCCAGCAGCTTGCGCTGAAGGCGATTGGCGAGGCGCGCCACGACGCCCTGGAGATTGGCGAGCTGCTTGTCGAGATAGGACCGCAGCCGCGTCAGTTCCTCCGGATCGCACAGGTCCTCGGCGGAGGTCTCCTCGTCGAACTTGGTGGTGAAGGCGTGGTATTCCGGCCCGCGATTGTCGTGCGTCACCGGCGGGCGGGGCGACCACGGCTCGGCCGGCTCCTCGCTGTCGCCCATCTCGGTGCCGTCCGGCACGTCGGCGGGGGGCGCGGCCTCGCTCTGGGCGGCAGAGTCGGGCATCTCCTCCTCGGAAAGCTCGGCCTCCATCTCGGTCGCGCCCTGCTGGCTGTCGTCCTCGCGGCTTTCACCGTTCTCGCCGCCCTGCTCGTCGGCGCCGCCCTCGTTCTCGGCCTCCTCGGGCTCCTGCTCGGTGTCGAGGCCGCTTTCCTCGCCCATGTCGAGGGAGGCGAGGAGATCGCGGGCCACCTCGCCGAACTTCTTCTGGTTCTCGATGCTGTCGATGAGCCGCGCGAGGTCGCCGGCCGCCCGCTCCTCGATGAAGGGACGCCAGAGGTCCACCACGCGGCGGGCATCGGGCGGCGGCGGCTCGCCGGTCAGGCGCTCGCGCACCATCAGGGCCACCGCATCGGCGATGGGGGCCTCGGAGCGCTCGGTGATGTCGGCGTAATTGGCGCGGTGGTAGCGATCCTGCAGCATGGCCGCGAGATTGCGCCTCACGCCCGGCATGCGGTTGCCGCCGATGGCTTCCACGCGGGCCTGCTCCACCGCCTCGAACACGCCGCGCGCGACCTCGCCCTGGGGCAGCATCTTGCGATGGACGCCGGGGTCATGACAGGCGCGACGCAAGGCGAGCGAGTCCGCATGGCCGCGCACGATGGCCGCATCCTGGAGCGAGAAGCGGCGCGGCGGCTCGGGCAGGCGCACCCGGTCCGGCCCCAGCGCGGGGCGCTCGGAGGCGAAGGACACCTCGAACTCGGAGACGCCGGCGATGGCCTTGAAGCAGCCCGTGACGGCGCGCTTGAACGGCTCGGACGGAGCTTCCTTGGGGGCCTTGCCGGTGGTGCGGTTGGTGGCCATGGCGCGTGCTTCTTCGGCTCTTGCGCCGTCAAGCGGCGCTTCTTGCGGGGCGACAGGCTGCGCCATGGCGCAGCCTGTTCAATGCGAGGCGCGGCTGAGCCGCACCCGTTCAGGACAAGGCGACGTTGACGGTGCTCTCGGCCAGCTCCTGGCCGAAGCAGCGCTGGTAGAACTCTGCCACCAGCGGGCGCTCCAGCTCGTCGCACTTGTTGAGGAACGTCACGCGCAGCGAGAAGGCGATGTCGCGGAAGATGTCCGCGTTCTCGGCCCAGGTGATGACCGTGCGCGGGCTCATGACGGTGGAGAGATCGCCGTTCATGAACGCCTGACGGGTGAGGTCGGCGAGGCGCACCATGCGGTTCACCGTGTCGCGGCCTTCCACGTTCTGGAAGTGCTTCGCCTTGGCGAGCACGATGTCCACTTCCTTGTCGTGGGCGAGATAGTTCAGCGTGGTCACGATGGACCAGCGGTCCATCTGCGCCTGGTTGATCTGCTGGGTGCCGTGATAGAGGCCGGTGGTGTCGCCGAGGCCGATGGTGTTGGCGGTGGCGAACAGCCGGAAGGCGCCGTGCGGGCGGATCACCCGGCTCTGGTCCAGCAGGGTCAGGCGGCCGGAAGACTCCAGCACGCGCTGGATCACGAACATGACGTCCGGGCGGCCGGCGTCATATTCGTCAAACACGAGGGCGACGTTGTTCTGGTAGGCCCAGGGCAGGATGCCGTCACGGAATTCGGTGACCTGCAGGCCATCCTTCACCACGATCGCGTCCTTGCCGATCAGGTCGATGCGCGAGATGTGGCTGTCGAGGTTGATGCGCACGCACGGCCAGTTCAGCCGCGCCGCCACCTGCTCGATGTGCGTCGACTTGCCGGTGCCGTGGAAGCCGGTGACCATCACGCGGCGGTTGCGGGCGAAGCCGGCGAGGATAGCGAGGGTGGTCGGCCGATCGAACAGATAGTCCGGGTCCAGCTCCGGCACATGCGGGTCGGCTTCGGAGTAGGCCGGGACCTCCATGTCGATATCGATGCCGAACGTCTGGCGAACCGACACCTTCATGTCCGGCATCGGGGCAGTGGTCTCCAAACCGCTCATAACTCCTCCGTCGGCGCGCCCCGCGCGCCCCTTTTCGTGTCCCATGTCCATCACGGCGCGGTCTTTTGGGCCGCCTCCGCGTCGCCGGCGATCCTGAGGACCGCTCAGCAGAATCCTGCCTGCTTGAGGCTGTTGTAGGCCTGGATGACGCTGCGCAGGCGATCCTCCGAGGAACGGTCGCCGCCGTTCGCGTCGGGGTGGTGCAGCTTCACCAGTTCCTTGTAGCGGGCCTTGATCTCGACCGGGCTGGCCGACATTTCGAGGCCCATCACCTCCAGCGCCCGCCGCTCCGCGGTGCGCACGATCTTGCCGTTGGGCTCCGGCCGGTCGGCCTGGAAGGTGGCGCCCATCTCGGCCGTGAATCCGAAGGGGTCGCGCATGCCGTCGGTGGCTTCCGCGCCCGCCCGGCGGCCGCCGGCGCCCTTCATGCCCATCTTCCAGGTGGGGCGATGGCCGGTCAGCGCATCCTTCTGGTAAGCATACACCGCATCGTCGGTCATGCCCGAGAAATAGTTGTAGGACTGGTTGTAGGCCTTCACATGGTCGAGGCAGTACGACCAGTACTGGCCTTCCTGATGCCGCCCCTTGGGCGCCTTGTGCGAGCCCTCCGCCGTGCAGCCCGGCCATTGGCAGCCCGTCAGCGACATCCGGCTACGGGGCCGTTCGTCGGCGGGCTTGACCCGGATGCGGTCGAAAAGGGGGGAGTCGAGTTTCATGGCTGGTCGATTATGGGCGCCGTTCCGCGACGCGGCAAGGAATTGCGGTGCAGCGCGTTTAGAAAGCGCAGGTCCACGGGGGTAGCAGGGGATGCGTTCGGGGCAATGGGTCGGGGCGGTGAGACGGCTGAGCCGGCCTCGTCACGGCCGAGGGTGGCAGGCCGCGACAAGCCCCATATAATGCCGCTCACGCGGGAGCGCCATAACCGGCCGCCCCTTTGGTCCATATCCATTGCACAGAAGCTTTTTCATCATGACCGAAACGTCTCTTGCCTCCATCCGCCAGACCCTTGAGGCCGGCCTTACCCCCCTCGCCCTCGAACTGGAGGACGAGAGCCACAAGCACGCGGGCCATGCCGGCGTGATGCACGACCACAAGGGCGCCAACCGCGGCGACGGCGGCATCACCCACCTCAGGGTGCGGGTCGTCTCGCCGAGCTTCACCGGCAAGAGCCGGGTGGAGCGCCACCGCATCGTCAACGGCCTGCTTCAGGGCGAGATCGCGCGCGGCCTGCACGCCCTCGCCATCGAGGCCAAGGCCCCCGGCGAATGACCTTGAAGCCGGTCAAGGGATTGGCCGCCCATGGCTGAGGCCGCGTTGCATCGGGAGGAGGGCGCGCTCGTCCTCTTCTCCGGCGGGCAGGATTCCGCCACTTGCCTCGCCTATGCGCTGGAGCGCTTCGGCCGGGTGGAGACGCTGGGCTTCGACTACGGCCAGCGCCACGCGGTAGAGCTGGAGCGCCGCCCCGTGCTGCGCGCCGCCTTCCGCGCCCTCAACCCGCTCTGGGCCGCGCGGCTCGGCGACGACCATGTGCTGGACCTGCCGGTACTCGGCCAGATCTCGGACACGGCGCTCACCCGGGACGTCGCCCTACACATGGAAACGAGCGGCCTGCCGAACACCTTCGTGCCCGGCCGCAACCTCGTGTTCCTCACCTTCGCCGCCGCCCTCGCCTATCGCCGGGGACTGCGGCACATCGTTGGCGGCATGTGCGAGACGGACTTCTCCGGCTATCCCGACTGCCGGGACGACACCATCAAGGCCATGCAGGTGGCGCTCAACCTCGGCATGGAGAAGCGCTTCGTCCTCCACACGCCGCTCATGTGGATCGACAAGGCCGAGACCTGGCGCCTCGCCGAGCATCTGGGCGGGCGTCCGCTGGTGGATCTCATCGTCGAGGAGACCCACACCTGCTATCTCGGCGACCGCGGCCACCGCCACGCCTGGGGCTACGGCTGCGGCGAATGCCCCGCCTGCAGGTTGCGCGCGGATGGATTTGCACGCTACAGCGCCGGCTGAATGGCCCCTAAATGGCCGTCGAGCCTTGGAAAACGCAGGAAAACAAGCGCGACCGCCACCAAATAGCCGCCGCTTTGCGCTAGATTTGCAACACGCACCAGAACCGAATCGGAAGTTTCCATGGTCGAACCCGTGCCCGCCGCGTCCCCCGACGACTACGGCGCCCAGTCCATCCAGGTGCTCAAGGGCCTCGATGCGGTCCGCAAGCGTCCCGGCATGTACATCGGTGACACGGACGACGGCTCGGGCCTGCACCACATGGTCTACGAGGTGGTGGACAACGCCATCGACGAGGCCCTGGCCGGCTGGGCGAAGGAAGTCACCGTCACGCTGGAGGCCGACGGCTCCGTGACCGTGACCGACGACGGCCGCGGCATCCCCACCGACCTCCACCCGGAGGAGGGCGTCTCCGCCGCCGAGGTCATCATGACCCAGCTGCACGCGGGCGGTAAGTTCAACCAGAATTCCTACAAGGTCTCCGGCGGCCTGCACGGCGTGGGCGTCTCGGTGGTGAACGCGCTGTCGACCACGCTCGACCTCACCATCTGGCGCGACGGCAAGGAGCACTTCATGCGCTTCCGCCACGGCGACGCCGAGGCGCCGCTGAAGGTGGTGGGGCCGGCGCCGGCCGGCAAGCGCGGCACCAAGGTGACCTTCACGCCGAGCCCGCAGACCTTCACCCGCATCGAGTTCGACTACGCGACGCTGGAGCACCGCCTGCGCGAGCTGGCCTTCCTCAATTCCGGCGTGCTGATCGTGCTCACCGACGCGCGTGGCCCCGAGCCGAAGCGCGAGGAACTGCATTACGAGGGCGGCGTCGAGGCCTTCGTGAAGTATCTCGACCGCAACAAGACCGCCCTCATCGCCAAGCCCGTGGTGATCCGCGCCGAGAAGGACGGCATCACGGTGGAGGCCGCGCTCTCGTGGAACGATGGCTACCACGAGAACGTGCTGTGCTTCACCAATAACATCCCCCAGCGTGACCGCGGCACCCACTTCACGGGCTTTGCCGCCGCGCTGACCCGGCAGGTGCTGGGCTACGCCAACACCTCCGGCATCTCCAAGAAGGAGAAGGTCGACCCCACCGGCGAGGATTGCCGCGAGGGCCTGACCGCCGTGCTCTCGGTGAAGGTGCCTGACCCGAAGTTCTCTTCCCAGACCAAGGACAAGCTCGTGTCCTCCGAGGTCCGTCCGGTGGTGGAGAACCTCGTGGGCGAGGCACTCGCCAACTGGTTCGAGGAGAATCCGGTCGAGGCCAAGAGCGTGATCGGCAAGGTGGTGGAAGCCGCCGCCGCCCGCGAAGCCGCCCGCAAGGCGCGCGACCTCACCCGCCGCAAGAGCCCGCTGGACGTGGCCTCGCTCCCCGGCAAGCTCGCCGACTGCCAGGAGAAGGACCCGGCCAAGTCCGAGATCTTCATCGTCGAGGGTGACTCGGCCGGCGGCTCCGCCAAGCAGGGCCGCGACCGCGCCTTCCAGGCCGTGCTGCCGCTGCGCGGCAAGATCCTAAACGTGGAGCGCGCCCGCTTCGACAAGATGCTGTCGTCCGAGCAGATTGGCACGCTCATCACCGCGCTCGGCACCGGCATCGGCCGGGACGACTTCAATCTCGAGAAGCTGCGCTACCACAAGATCATCATCATGACGGACGCCGACGTGGACGGCGCCCATATCCGCACCCTGCTGCTCACCTTCTTCTTCCGGCAGATGCCGGAGATCGTGGACGCGGGCCACCTCTTCATCGCACAGCCGCCGCTCTACAAGGTGGCGCGCGGCAAGTCCGAGACCTACCTCAAGGACGAGAAGGCGCTGGAGGACTACCTCATCACCACCGGGCTTGAGGAAGCCTCCCTCCATCTCGCCTCCGGCGAGGTGCGCACCGGCGCCGACCTCGCTCATGTGGTGGACGTGTCGCGCCAGCTGCGCAGCGCCCTTTCCGCGCTCCATCCCCGCTACAACCGTGCGGTGGCCGAGCAGGCGGCGCTGGCGGGAGCCTTCGCCCCCGCTGCGCTGGAAGACGCCGCCACCGGCTCCGCCGCCGCGGCCGAGGTGGCCCGCCGCCTCGATGCGCTGGCGGACGAGACCGAGCGCGGCTGGACCGGCCTCTGCGACGAGACCGGCTATGTCTTCTCCCGCACGGTGCGCGGCGTCGCCGAGGTGGCGCGGCTCGACCATGCCTTCATCGCCTCCCCCGAGGCGCGCCGGCTCGACACCCTCGCCCGCGACCTCGACGGCGTGTTCGCCGCCGCCGCGACCCTGAAGCGCCGCAGCGACGAGCAGGTTCTGTTCGGCGCAGTGGACCTGTTCGACGCCGTCACCGATTCCGGCCGCAAGGGCCTCTCGCTGCAGCGCTACAAAGGCCTCGGCGAGATGAACCCCGAGCAGCTGTGGGAGACGACGCTGGACATCAACGCCCGCTCCCTCCTCCAGGTGCGCGTGAAGGAAGTCGACGCCGCCGACGACCTCTTCAGCCGCCTGATGGGCGACACGGTGGAGCCTCGCCGCGAGTTCATCCAGGAGAATGCGCTCAGGGCCAGCGTGGACGTGTGAGGCACGTCCCGGCCCGCCGCAGGAGGTGTGGCCATGAAGATGCGGATGATTGTGCTCCTCGCGGCGCTCGCCATCCTTCTGCCCGCGGCCCCGGCGGCGGCGGGCATCTCGGTGCGTTTTGTCCACCCCGAGCGCTATTCGGACGGCGATTTCCGCCTCCCCGCCGAGCGCGAGAGCATCATCGCGAGCTTTGCGAGCCTCTTCGCGCGGCTCGGCGCGCGCGATCTCAAGCCGGACCAGACCCTTGCCCTGGAGGTTCTCGACATCGAACTCGCCGGGGAATACGAGCCCTGGCGCCGGGGCGGCTGGGGTGAGGTCCGCATCCTGCGCGACATCACTCCACCGCGGTTCAAGATGCGCTACACGCTGCGCGAAAAGGGCAAGGTCGTCTTCGCCGCTACCGAGACGGTGACCGACATCAATTACATGATGAATCCCTCCGCCCGGAATGCGGGGCGCTTCCCGTTCGAGACGGCCATGCTGGAGGATTGGTTCCGCCGCCGCTTCGTGCGCCTGGAGCCGCCGCGCGGCATGTAGCAGTGACGGGGGCCGGTCGGGAAAACACCAGCCGGCCTGTAAGCCGGGTTCTGTACGGCGGGCGTTTCCGCCCGCGTGGCGACCATTCCTCTGGGACGCCGGTTGCCCGGCGCCTCTAGCAGTCAACCCGGACGGCGCCCCGTAGACAGGGGTGGTTGCCCGTGCCGTCCCTATTCGACTTTGCTCCCGGTGGGGTTTGCCGTGCCGCTCCCGTTGCCGGTCGCGCGGTGGGCTCTTACCCCACCGTTTCACCCTTACTCGCGCACGCGCGAGCGGTCTGATTTCTGTGGCACTTTCCCTGGGGTCGCCCCCGCCGGACGTTATCCGGCACCGTGTCTGCGTGGAGCCCGGACTTTCCTCGACACCGAAATGCCGCGGCCGCCCGGCCGGCTGGTCGGGGAGGAATGGGGGTTCAGGGGCGGGGCGTCAAGAACTTCCTCCCTCACCCCACCAGCTCGAACCACTCGTCCTCGGTGATGACCTTCACCCCCAGCGCCTGCGCCTTCTCCAGCTTGGAGCCAGCGCCGGGCCCGGCGACCACGAGATCGGTCTTGGCGGAAACGGAGCCCGCCACCTTCGCCCCCAGCCGCTCGGCCATGGCCTTGGCTTCGTCGCGGGTCATCTTCTCCAGCGACCCGGTGAACACCACGGTCTGGCCCGCCACCGGGCTTTCGGCGGCCACGCGCTCCATGGGTGCAGGCGTCACTTCCGCCAGCAGGGCCGCCACCACGTCGCGATTGCGCGGCTCGTGGAAGAACTCGATGACGGCTTCCGCCACCACGTCGCCCACACCGTCGATGGCCAGCATCTCCTGCCAGGCGTCATTGCCCTTGGGGTGCTCCTCGCCGGGGATGACGGCGGCCAGCGCGCCGGCCTCCAGTGCTTCCACCGTGCCGTAATGGCGCATGAGGCGCTTGGCGTTGGTCTCGCCCACATGGCGGATGCCAAGGGCGAAGACGAAGCGGTCCACCGCCACGTTGCGGCGGGACTGGATGGCGACGAACAGGTTGGCCGCCGAGGTCTTGCCCCAGCCCTCCCGGTTTTCCAGCCGCTGGAGGCCCTCCTTGTTGCGCGCTTCCAGCGTGAAGATGTCGGCCGGGGACTTGATGAGGTCCCAGTCGTAGAAGGCGCGCACCTGCTTCTCGCCCAATCCCTCGATGTCGAAGGCGTTGCGCGACACGAAGTGGCGCAGCCGCTCCACCATCTGCGCCGGGCAGATGAGGCCGCCGGTGCAGCGGCGCACCGCGTCCACCTTGCCGGTCTTCGTGTCCACCTCGCGCACCGCATGGGAGCCGCAGGCGGGGCAGAGCGTGGGGAATTCGTACGGCTTCGATTCCGCCGGCCGCTTCTCGGTGATGACCCGCACAACCTGCGGGATCACGTCGCCGGCGCGCTGCACCACCACCGTGTCGCCGACGCGGATGTCCTTGCGGGCGATCTCGTCCTCGTTGTGCAGGGTGGCGTTGGCCACCACCACGCCGCCCACCGTCACCGGCATCAGCTTCGCCACCGGGGTGAGGGCGCCGGTGCGACCCACCTGGATGTCGATGGCCTCCAGCACGGTGGTCGCCTGCTCGGCCGGAAACTTGTGGGCGATGGCCCAGCGCGGCGAGCGGGAGACGAAGCCAAGGCGGCGCTGCAAATCGAGCCGGTCCACCTTGTAGACCACACCGTCGATGTCATAGGGCAGGCTCGCCCGCTGCGCCTCGATGGAGCGGTAATGGGCGATCAGCTCCGCCGCGCTGGTCGCGCGCACCATGAGCGGGTTGGTGGCAAAGCCCCAGCGGGCGAAAGCCTCCACCATGCCGTGCTGGGTCTCGGCCGGCAGCGGCGTCGCCTCGCCCCAGGCATAGGCGAAGAATTTCAGAGGCCGGGAGGCGGTGATGGCGGGGTCGAGCTGACGCAGGGAGCCGGCCGCCGCATTGCGCGGATTGGCGAACACCTTCTCCTCCGCCGCCGCCTGCCGGGCGTTCAGGGCCTCGAAATCGGCCTTCGCCATGTAGATCTCGCCACGCACGTCGATGATATCAGGCACGCCGGGGCCATGGAGCCGGTTGGGGATGTCGGCGATGGTGCGCACATTGGCGGTGACATCCTCGCCTTCCGATCCGTCGCCGCGGGTGGCGGCGACCTCGAGACGCCCCTCCGCGTAGCGGAGCGAGCAGGAGAGCCCGTCGATCTTCGGCTCGGAGGTGAAGGCCACCTCTTCCTCCGGCCCGAGCCCGAGGAAACGCTTCACCCGCGCGACGAACTCCTCGACCTCATCGTCGGAAAACGCGTTCTGGAGGGAGAGCATGGGCACGCCATGCACCACCTTGCCGAACTTTTCGGAGGGCGCCGCGCCCACCTTGGCCGAAAGGCTGTCCTCGCCCACGAGGCCGGGAAAGCGCGCTTCGATGGCCTCGTATCGGCGCCGCAGGGCGTCATATTCGGCATCGGAGACGAGGGGCGCGTCCTCACGATAATAGGCCGCGTCGTGGCCCTTGATCTCCTCGGCGAGGGCCGCGTGCTCGGCGGCGGCGTCGGAGGGAGAGAGATCCTCCACGTTCAGGGAACGTAGGGGCAAGGCGGGCTTGGTCATCGTCGGCGGTTCCCGGAAGGCGGCCGCCGTCGCCGGCGGGGGCTTGAGCTATATCCACTCCGCCGGAGTTTCGTTCAATCTCGCTGGACGATTTTCGATCAATGTCGCCTTCCTGAAAAATGTCTAAGGTACGCCGAAGCGAATCTCATGGGGGATGAACATGGGGGATGAACATGGGGGATGAAATGGTCAGGGTGTCCCGTTACACGCGCCGGCTCGCGGCGCTTGCCGCCGCCACCTTTCTCGGCGCCGCGTCGCCGGCCCTGGCGCAGTTTGCTCCCGACCCCTCGGCCGATCCGGCGCTGGTCGCGCGTGGCGAGTACATCGCCAAGGCGGCGGACTGCATGCCCTGCCATACGGGCGACAAGTCCAAGCCCTTCGCCGGGGGCCTCGCGCTCAATACGCCTTTTGGCGCCATCTACTCGCCCAACATCACGTCCGACCGCTCCACCGGCATCGGCAAGTGGACCTATGATGAGTTCGTGAACGCCGTGCGCAACGGCATCCGCAAGGACGGCGCCTATCTCTATCCGGCCATGCCGTTCGACGCCTACACGCAGATCACCGACGACGACATGAAGGCCCTGTGGGCCTATGTCCGCGCCATTCCGCCGGTTCCCAACACCCCGCCGGACAACCAGCTGGAATTCCCCTTCAACATCCGCCTCGGCATGCTGGCGTGGCGCGAATTGTTCTTCGACCAGGGCCGCTTCCACCCGACCGCGGGCAAGAGCGATGCGTGGAATCGCGGCGCCTATCTCGTCAACGCGCTTGGCCATTGCGGCGATTGCCACACCCCGCGCAACCTGATGGGCGCGACCAAGGCCAAGGCCGCCTTCCTGGGCGCCGACATCGACGGCTTCTGGGCACCGGACATCGACACCGCCTCGCTCAAGAAGACCTGGACGCCGGAGACCCTCGCCAGCTTCTTCGCCTCCGGCTCCGCGCCGGGCAAGACCTCGGTGTTCGGCCCCATGGCCGAGGTGATCCACGATTCCCTGAGCAAGCTCACCGCGGACGACCGCGCCGCCCTCGTCACCTATCTGTTCGATGCCCCGCCCCCGGCCGACAAGCCGGCGGTGCAGAAGGCGTCGCCGCTTTCGGCTGACGTCTATGCGCGGGCCTCCAAGCTCTACATCGACAATTGCGCCGTCTGCCACATGGACAAGGGCGCGGGTCGCGGCGACACCATCCCCGCGCTTGCGGGCAATCCGGCCGTGGTCGCGGCGGAGCCCTACAACATCATCATGGCCGTGCTCGGCGGCCTGCCCCCTGGCGGCACCTACGGCGCCATGCCCTCCTTCGCCGGACGGCTGGATGACCAGCAGATCGCCGACCTCGCCAACTACGTGCGCACCTCGTGGGGCAATACCGCCCCGCCGAACGTGAACGCCTCCATGGTCGCCGCCTGGCGCGCCACGGCCAACGTGCCGGACTACGGCACGCAGGCCGCCTCCGCCTTCACCTGCCCGGACGTGGGCGGCGCCCCCGGCTCGGATGGTCCCGATGCGAAGGCGGTGGCCGCGCTCTCGGCCATGATGGCGGGCGGCCAGCGCTCCATTCCCATGATGGTGGACACCTACAAGGCCGCCTCCGGCTCGTCCGGCTCCGGCACGATCGTGGATGCCCTCACCGCCGCCTATTGCCCGGTGGTGGCCAAGAGCAAAGCGCCCGACTGGCAGAAGACGGCGGAGCTGCGCCGCTTCACCCTCCAGGCGGCCATGGAAGTGTCCCGCCGCACCGTGTCCGGCCCGGTGGACAGCCAGCCCATCGCCTGGGCGCTGCCGGTCGGCCCCGGCCTCGTGCTGAAGGAGCCCGCCAGCCTCGCCGACAAGCTCGCCTGCCCGGCCGATGACGGCAAGGCGGTGCCGGCCGACCTCTCGGCGGGGGCGGCCAAGCTGCTCACCGGCGTGAAGCCCCCCATGCAGGGCGCGGCCATCGCCTCGGCGGCGACCACGCTCTACCAGCAGAACCCGAAGGCGCGGCCGGCGGATGTCGCCAACGCGCTCATCGCGTCCTACTGCCGGACGGTGGCGCAGGTGAAGACCTCGGTGGCGGAGCAGAATGCGCTGCTCAACCAGTTCGCCGGCCAGGCCGTGCAGACCCTCCAGCTGCTGCCGCCGAGGAAGACCGTGGTGGAAGCCGCTCCCGCGGCCGCGCCGGCGCCTGCTGCGCCCGCCAAGAAGAAGTGAGGCCAGGCCCCGGCGCGTCCGGGGCTTCCCGCTCCCGCCTCTCCGGCCTGATCCGGACGCCCGGCGCACACCGCGCCGGGGCAGGCGAGGGCGGCGCTTCAGGAACCGTTAACCGTGTTTCATGTGAAACGGCCGCTCCGGAAACCGGGGCGGCCGTTTGCTTTTTCCCGCAATAAAGATTGGGCGGCCATGCCCCAAGGCGTCAGTCGTGGCTCTGCAGACCGTCGTGGACCTCGAACACCACGTTGCCCTCCCGCCAGGCGAACGGGGCGCTGGAATCCTGCACCTTGATGTCGCTCTGGGGAATGAGCTTGTCGCAGAGCATCACGAGGATGTCTTCGAGGGGCGCGCTGGTGTCGTTCTCCTCGGTCATGCGGTCGATGGAAATTTCGCCGCCCTCCACGCCACCATCCTCGATATGAACGATGAAGATCTCTTCGTGGCCATGGATGCCATGGGCGGTGACGCGAAAGGTCTCTCCCTGATACTCAAATTCCCGGACCATTATCGTTTCTCACTGCTGTCATTGAAAAATACGCTGGGACGCAACTGGACTGGCGGGGCAGACCCGCTGAAAAGCGGCGAAATCTAGATGGGTGATCGCGAAATAGTCAAGCGTTGCGCGGTCGGGAAAATATCGCCCGATAATTGAGCAGATTCCTTCGGTGCTACTGCGCCTTCGCCTCCCGCGCACGCGCCACCAATTGCTCCGCCGTGGGCAGGATGCCGGAGACAATGCGGTCGACACCCTCGGGAGTTGGGTGGAGCCCGTCCGGTAGGTTCAGCGCGCGGTCGCCAGCAACGCCTTCCAGGAAGAAGGGATAGAGCAGCACGCCCTCGGCGGCGGCGATGTCCGGGAATATCCTGTCGAACGCCTCGCGATAGGGCTGGCCCATGTTGGGCGCGGCCTTCATGCCCGCGAGGAGCACGGTGATGCCGCGCTTGCGCAGCCGCTGGACGATCTCGGTGAGTGCCTTGCGCGTCACCGCCGGGTCGAGCCCCCGCAGCATGTCGTTGGCGCCGAGTTCGACGATCACTGCGTTCGTGCCCTGCGGCACCGACCAGTCGAGGCGGGCGAGGCCCTGGCTCGCCGTTTCGCCGGAGACGCCGGCATTCTCCACCTTCACGTCCAGCCCCTTCGCCCTGAGCGCGGCTTCGAGGCGGGCGGGGAATGCGGCGGAGCGCGCGATGCCATAGCCGGCCGTCAGGCTGTCCCCGAAGGCGACGATGCGCAGGGTCGCCGCCTCCGCCCCTGACGCGAACGTGAAGACGAGGAAAGCGGCGATCAGCCCCGCCACCGCCTTAAATGCCCGTTCCCATGACGCACCCGGCAGGTGCTTCCTTCGTTCCTGCCCGACCCAACGCAGCTCCGGACGCACGGCAAACCCACGCATGGATGATATTTCCTCTCCGCTTCGCACCATCGCGCTGAAGCATGTGGACCTTTCCCTCGGGGCGGGGGCGGCCCGGGTTCATGTCCTGAAGGACATCTCTGTCGAGATCGGGGCAGGCGAGGCCGTGGGCCTCGTCGGTCCGTCCGGCTCCGGCAAATCGACGCTGCTCATGGTGATGGCCGGGCTGGAACGGGTGGATGCGGGGCAGGTGAGCGTCGCCGGCACGGACATCACGCGGCTTGGCGAGGACCGGCTGGCGCGCTTCCGTGGCCGGCATGTGGGCATCGTCTTCCAGTCCTTCCACCTCATCCCCACCATGACCGCGCTGGAAAACGTGGCGGTGCCGCTGGAACTCGCGGGCCGCGCCGACGCCTTCGAGCGCGCCCGGCAGGAGCTGGCCAACGTGGGCCTCGCCGACCGGGCACAGCATTATCCGGGCCAGCTTTCCGGTGGCGAGCAGCAGCGCGTGGCGCTGGCCCGCGCGCTTGCGCCGGAGCCGCCCATTCTCGTGGCGGACGAGCCCACCGGCAATCTGGACGAGGCCACCGGCCGGCAGGTGATGGACCTCATCTTCTCCGTCCACCGCGCGCGCGGCACGACGCTGGTGCTCGTCACCCACGATGCAGCGCTCGCCCGCCGGTGCAGCCGGGTGCTGCGCCTGCGCTCGGGGGTGATCGAGGAGGATACGAAGGTGGCTCTTGAGGTGGCCGCCCGATGAGCCTTTCCTCCTCGCGGCTTCCCGTGCCGCTGCGCCTCGCTCTCCGGGAGCTGCGCGGGGCGCGGCGCGGCTTCGGCATCTTCCTCGGCTGCCTGGTGCTGGGCGTCGCCGCCATCGCCGGCATCGGCTCCTTCGCCGGCGCGCTCACCCAGGGGCTGGAGCGGGAGGGCCGCGCCATCCTCGGCGGTGACGCCGGCTTCAGCGTCGTGCAGCGGGAGATGACGGACGAGGAGCGCGCCAGCCTCGACCGCCACGGCACGCTGGGCTCCGTTGCCCTGCTGCGCGCCATGGCCAGGACCGAGGCGGGCGATGCCACCCTCGCCGAACTCAAGGCCGTCGACGGCACCTATCCTCTCGTCGGCACGGTCGGGCTCGATCCGCCCCTGTCCGTGGCCGACGCCCTGCGGGAGAACGGCGGCGTGTACGGCGCCGTCGCCGATCCCGTCCTGCTGGGCCGGCTGGGGTTGAAGGTCGGCGAGCGCATCCGCGTGGGCGATGCCACGTTCGAGGTCCGCGCCGCGCTCACCAGCGAGCCGGACAAGCTGTCCTCCGGTGTCGGCCTCGGTGCCCGCCTCCTCATCTCCCAGGCGGCGCTGCCGGCCACGGGCCTCATCCAGCCCGGCAGCCTCGTGCGCTGGAGCTATCGCCTGCTGCTGGATGATGCTTCGCCGCAAGAGCTCAAGGCGGTGATGGAGGAGGTGCGCGAGCCCATGGGCCGCGCCGGCTTCGAGGTGCGCACCCGCGACGGCGCGACGCCTCAGCTTGCCCGCAATGTCGGGCGCATCAGCCAGTTTCTCACCCTTGTGGCGCTCACCGCGCTGCTGGTGGGCGGGGTGGGTGTCGCCAATGCGGTGTCGAGCCATCTCGCCGGCAAGCTGGAGGTGATCGCCACCCTCAAGGCCGTGGGCGCGACGCGCCGCGACGTGTTTCTGACCTATGGGGCGGAGATCGGCCTCATCGCCGCTTGCGGCATCGTGCTCGGCCTGTTGCTGGGCGCGGCGCTGCCCTTCGGCGCCGCCGCCGCCATCGGCGCGCTGGTGCCGTTCCCGCTGAACCCGACCCTCGACGGGGCGGCGCTGATGCGGGCGGCGCTCTATGGGCTGCTGGTGGCCGGCGTGTTCTCGGTCATCCCGCTGGCGCGGGCGCAGGAGGCGCGGGTCTCGGCGCTGTTCAGGGATGGCATCGGCGAGATGCGGCGGCGCATCGCGCTGCCCTATCTGCTGCTGGTCGGCGGCCTCGGAGCGGCGCTCGTGGTGCTCGCCCTCCTCACCTCCGACGACAAAAGGGCCGCCGCCATCTTCCTCGCCGCCGCCGCCGCCGTGTTCGTCCTGCTGCGTCTGGTCGCCTCCGGCCTGATGGCTCTGGCCCGGCGGGCGCCCCGCCCGCGCGGTGCGACGGCGCGCCTCGCTCTCGGCAACATCCACCGGCCGGGCGCGCTGACGCCGTCGGTGGTGCTCTCGCTCGGGCTTGGGCTGTCGCTGCTGGTGGGCATCTCGCTGATCGACGCCAGCCTCAACCGCGAGCTGAACGGTCCCGTGCGCGAGAGCGCGCCCAGCTTCTTCTTCGTGGACGTGCCCAACAGCGAGGAGGCGGACTTCCGCGCCTTCCTCGCCGAACAGGCACCGGGGGCGGTGGTGAAGTCGGTGCCCATGCTGCGCGGCCGCATCACCCATGTGAAGGACACGCCCGCCGAGGAGGTGAAGCCGCGTCCCGACGCCGCCTGGGTTCTGCAAAGCGACCGCGGCATCTCCTCGTCTGCCGCGGTTCCCGACGGCTCCACCGTGGTCGCCGGAAAATGGTGGACGGGCGAGGAAACCGAGCCCCTCGTCTCCTTCGACAGCGAGCTCGCCGCAGGCCTCGGGCTCGCGCTCGGGGACACGGTGACGGTGAGCGTGCTCGGTCGCAGCGTCACCGCCCGCATCGCCAATCTGCGGCAGGTGAAGTGGGAGCGGCTCGGCATCAACTTCGTCATGGTGTTCTCGCCCGCGACCTTCGCCGGCGCGCCCTATACGGTGCTGGCGACCCTCGCCTTTCCCGATGGGGGCGACACGGCGCGGGAGATCGCGCTGCTCAAAGCCATGGCCGCGCGCTTTCCCGCCATCACCACCGTGCGGGTCAAGGAGACGCTGGAGGAGGCGCAGAAGATGCTGGACAACCTCTCCCTCGGCATCCGCGCGGCGAGCCTTGTCACGCTCATCACGTCGGTGCTCGTTCTGGCGGGTGCGCTCGCCGCCGGGCGGGAGCGGCGGATCTATGATGCGGTGATCCTCAAGACCCTGGGCGCCACCCGTGGGCGGCTGACCCTCGCCTATGGCCTCGAATACGCCGGGCTCGGCTTCGCCACCGCCGTCGTCGCGACCGCGGCGGGAACGGCGGCGGCCTGGGGCGTGGTCACGCAGGTGATGGAAATCCCCTTCACCTTCGCGCCGCTTGCCGCCTTCGGCGCGGTGGGGGCGGCGCTGGCCGTGACGCTGGTGGTGGGGCTGCTGGGCACGCTCAAGGCCCTCTCGGCACCGCCGGCCCGGGTGTTGAGGCACCTTTAGCGAAGTATTTGACGTGATGAGTTCTTCGCCGGCTCCACGAAATCTTTACCCCCGCCCGCGAAGGAATGGTACCAAAATGGCACCGTGACCACGCCCCGCGAATCGGCGCGGCACCGGATGAGCATCGCGTCCGGCACGATCCCGGACAGACCGGCCGGCACTCCGCCGGACCGCACAGGGAGCAAACGACATGCGCTCTTTCCGTCAGTTCGCCCTCGCCTCGGCGACCGCCGTCGCCCTCGGCACGGTGTTCGCGAGCGGCATCGCGGCCGCCCAGCCGGCGCCCGCCGCTCCCCCCGACGCCGCGCCCTACACCGCCGAAGACGCGGCGGCCGTGCTGGACGCCCGCTTGGCCGCGCTGAAGACCGTGCTGCGTCTGACCCCCGACCAGGAGAAGCTCTGGCCGCCAGTGGAAGCCTCCATCCGCGACGCGGTGAAGGGCGCCATCGAGCGCCGCGAAAAGCGCCTCTCCGCGCCGCCTCCGGCCACCGTGCTCGACGTGCTCGCCAACGTGGCCGCCGCCGAGCAGGCGCGCGGCAAGGCGCTGGCGAGCTTTGTCGAGGCGGCCAAGCCCTTCGTGGCCTCGCTGACCCCCGCCCAGCGCAACCGCATCCCCACCTTCCTCGGGGTGCATGACAACGGCCAGCAGCCCAACACCTCCGAGCTGTGGATCTTCGAGGAGGAGGAATGATGCGCGCGCTGACCCTTCTCGCCCTTGTCGCGCCGGCGCTCGGCGCGCTGGCCGCGCCTGCCGCCGCCTTCCCGGCGCCGCGGGCCCTTGATGTCGCGACCGTGCAGACCGTCGCCGGCGGCTGCGGCATCGGCTTCCATCGCGGTCCGTGGGGCGGCTGCCGTCCCAACGGCGCCGTCTATGTGGCCCCGGGCGCGGTTGTCGTGGCGCCGCGTCCGGTCGTGGTCGCGCCGGCTCCGGTGGTGGTGGCGCCCGTGCCGCGCTGCTGGTGGCGGGCGGGGCCCTACGGCGCTGTGCGCGTTTGCAACTGAAGCGCCGCTGAAGCATTTTCCGGACGGCGGCCGGTCCGCCGTCCTGCCTCTCGCGTCAGGAAACGGCGGCGTCTTGCGCCGCCCCGCTCTCGGCATTTGGAGAGTCTTCATGCGCAAACAGATCCTGATCGCCGCTGCCGCCGCCGGCTTCCTCGGGCTCGGCATGGGTGCGGCCGCCGCCTTCCCGGCGCCGCAGCCCCTCGACCGGCTCGGGACAGTCCAGACGGTCGCCGGCGGGTGCGGCATCGGCTGGCATCGCGGCCCCTGGGGCGGCTGCCGCCCCAACTATTGGCGCCCCTATTGGGGCCCGCGCTACTGCTGGTGGCGCCCCGGCCCGTGGGGTCCGGTGCGCGTCTGCCGGTGAGGCCAGCCCCTCGCTGACGCAGGAGCAGGTGCGCCTCTGCCGGTCCGCTGCGACCACAGGACGGGCGCCGCACGCTTGATCGGGCGGCGCTGCCGTGCAAGCACGGAGAAAACGGCAGGGGGCGCCATCATGACAAAAGGCGAGGCGGATCTCGTCATCGGCGAAGGGCGGGCGCTGAGCGCCCACCCGCTGCGCGCGGCTGTCCTCAGGGAGCTGCATGCGCGCCCCTTCGTGCCGGTCTCGGCGCCGCGCCGCATGCTGCATGCGGCCTTCCTGCTGGATGCCGCGGGCGCCCAGGCCGATCGCGCCGCGCTCGCCGCCCTGTGCGTCGCGCGCGGACTTCCGGCCCCGGCACCGGGGGCGAAGTATCACCATGTCTCCTTCGGCGGCGCCGAGCTGCGCTGGGAGAGCCATGCCGAATTCTGCACCTACACCTGGGACCTGCCATCCGTTGACCTTCAGCCCGGTGCGCTGCCGTTCCAGCCGCCAGCGGTGACGCTGGCCAGCCCCTTCGGCGAGCTGGCGCAGCCCGGCCCGCTGCTGGTGGCCGTGGACCTCCACCTCCTGCGCGACACCGCCGAGGACTTCTTCCTCGAGAAAGTATTCGACCGATCGAGCCTCGCACGGTCCGACGTGAACGACGGCTTCGCCGAGATCGCCACCGACTTCGTGGCCGATCCGTCCGGATTCGTCCGCATCCTGGTGCGCGACCGTGGCCTCGGCGCCGATGCGTGCGGCGCATTGGTGCAGCGGGTGCTGGAGATCGAGACCTACCGCACGCTCGCCCTTCTCGGCCTGCCGGAGGCGCAGCGCCTCGCCCCCGAGGTGGCGCGGATCGAGCAGCGACTGGCCGGCTCCGCCACCGAGATGATGTCTGCCAAGGGCCTCAGCGACAACAACCGCCTGCTGGATGAGCTGGTGGCGCTCGCGGCCGAGCTTGAGGCGGGGGCCACCGCCTCGCTGTTTCGGTTCGGCGCCAGCCGCGCCTACATGGAGATCGTGCGCCTGCGCCTCGCCACCATCCGCGAGATGTCGGTGCCGGGCTTTCCCACCTGGCAGCAATTCCTCGACCGCCGCATGGCGCCGGCCATGCGCACCTGCTTCACGCTGGAGGAGCGGCAGGAGAAGATCGCCCAAAAGCTCGCCAATGCCGCCGACCTGCTGCGCACCCGCGTGGACGTGGAGCTGGAGCAGCAGAATCGCGACCTGCTGACCTCCATGAACGAGCGCACCCGCCTTCAGCTGCGCCTTCAGCGCACGGTCGAGGGCCTGTCCGTCGCGGCGATTTCCTATTATGTCGTCAGCCTCGTGCACCATCTCGCCGAAGGCATCCACGAGAGCGGTGTCGACGTGAAGACGCTGGGCATCCACCTCGACGTCGGGCTGGTGACGGCCGCCGCGGTGCCGCTGGCGCTGCTGGGTGTCTGGTCCGTGGTGCGGCGCATCCGCAGCGCACACGGCGACGAGGATTGAGCCACGGGGATTGAAAGGGTCAGGGGAGGGCCGATGGACCACGAGGTCGAATACAACAACCGCGCCCGCGTGCCGGACCATCCCGCCATCTTCGAGCGCTGGGCGCACAGCTCGGCCGTCATGCGCGGCGCGGCCGTGGCGGCCGACCTCGGCGCGCCCTATGGCTCGGGGCCGCGGCAGATCCTCGACATCATCTGGCCCGGCACCGACCGGCAGGCGCCGGTGGTGCTGTTCATCCACGGCGGTTACTTCCAGTCCCTGCACCCGCGCGATTTCACCTTTGCCGCTGCCGGCTGCCTCGCCCACGGGGTGGCCATGGCGTTCGCCGGCTACGACCTCGCGCCGCTGGTGCCGGTGGGCACCATCCTCGCCCAGGCGCGGGCGGCGGCCATCACCCTCTACCGCCTCGCCGGGCGTCCGCTGGTGGTGTGCGGCCACTCCGCCGGTGGCCATCTCGCGGCGGCACTCACCGCCACCTCCTGGCGCGAAATCGACGTGGACACGCCTGACGATCTTATCCCGTCGGGGCTCGGTATCTCGGGCGTCTATGAGCTGGAGCCGCTGATACCCACCTCCATCAACAAGGCGCTGCGCCTCGACGCGGAAGAGGCCCGCCGCCTCTCCCCGGCGTTCTGGCCGGTGCCTGCGGGACGCAGCTTCGATGCCTTCGTCGGCGGCGCGGAGAGCGCGGAATTCCTGCGTCAGGCCCATGACCTCGCCGCCAGCTGGCGTGCCGGGGGCGTGGCCGCGCAGGCCTTCGACGTGCCCGGCGCCAACCACTTCACCGTGGTGGACGCGCTCGCCGATCCCACCTCGCACATGGTGCGCCGGCTGGTGGAGATGGCCCGCGCCATCTCCCAGTGACCGGCGGACGACACCTCAGAACGGACCTTTCATGCAGCCCATCCAGATTGCCGTCGTGCCGGTGACGCCGTTCGAGCAGAACTGCTCCATCCTGTGGTGCACCAAGACCATGAAGGGCGCGGTGATCGACCCCGGCGGCGATCTCGACCGCATCCGCGCCGCCATCACCGAGACCGGCGCGACGATTGAGAAGATCCTGCTCACCCACGGCCACGTGGACCACGCCGCCGGCGCCGCCGAACTGGCCGAGAGCCTCGGCGTGAAGGTGGAGGGCCCGGGCGCCGAGGACCAGTTCATCATCGACGACATCCCCCGCATGGCCCAGAAGTACGGCATCGAGGGCGCCCGGTCGGTGACGCCGGACCTCTATCTGAACGAGGGCGACACGGTGACCGTCGGAGACGTGTCGCTCGAGGTGCTGCACGTGCCGGGGCATACGCCGGGCCACATGGTGTTCGTGCATCGCCCGGTGGGTCTCGCCATCGTCGGCGACACCCTGTTCCGCGGCTCGGTTGGGCGGACCGACTTCCCCTATGGCGATCCCGACCTGCTCATCAAGGGCATCAGGGAAAAGCTGCTGCCGCTCGGCGACACCATGGTCTGCCTGCCCGGTCATGGTCCTGTCACGAGCATCGGCGACGAAAAAGCCCACAACCCCTTCCTGCGCTGATCCTCAGGAGCCCGCCCGTGACCGCTCAGCGCCGCTACGCCGTCTATGTCGCGCCGCCGTCCGACGGTGCCCTGTGGCGGTTCGGCTCGGCGGTGCTGGGCTATGATGCGGAGACCGGCGACGCGCCGGCCGCTCCCGACATCGCCGGATTCGACGCGGAGGCCTGGCAACAGGCGACGGCCGAGCCACGCCGCTATGGCTTCCACGGCACGCTGAAGGCGCCATTCCGGCTCGCGGACGGCGTGGCCGAAGACGATCTGGCACAGCTCATGGCTCGGTGCGCCGCCGGCCATCATGCGTTCGAGATGCCGCCGCTGGAGGTCCGCGCCATCGGACCTTTCGTGGCGCTGGTGCCGGCGGTGCCGGCACCGAAGCTGGAGGATCTCGCCCGCTCGGCCGTGCTGGAGCTGGACGGTCTGCGCGCGCCGCTCTCCGCCGCCGAGATCGCCCGGCGCCGGCCCGAACGGCTCTCGGCCCGCCAGATCGGCTATCTGGAAGCCTATGGCTATCCTTATGTCCTCGACGAATTCCGCTTCCACATGACGCTCACCGGCCCGCTTCCGGAGCTGGAGCGGGGACACGCACTCAACGCACTGGCCGCCGCCTTCGCCGCCAGCGGGGCGGACGTTCCGGCCCTCGTCACCGATCTCGCGCTCTATGTGCAGGAGCCGGGCGCGCCCCGATTCCGGCTGCTGCGCCGCTTCCCGCTGGGGGCCACCCAGTGAAGCAGCTCGGCGAGACGCCGCTCATCGATCCCACCGCACAGGTGCGCGCCTCCACCCTCGGCCGCTACACCGAGGTCGGCCCGCGCACCAAGCTGCTCGAAGTGGAGATGGGCGATTACTCCTACGTGGTGAACGATTCCGACATCGCCTATGCGCGCATCGGCAAGTTCTGCTCGATCGCCGCAATGACCCGGCTCAATCCGGGCAATCACCCCACCTGGCGGGCGTCCCAATCCCACTTCCTCTATCGCGCCTCCGCCTATTTCCCGGGCGAGGAGGACGAGACGGATTTCTTCCAGTGGCGGCGCGACCAGCAGCTGACCATGGGGCACGACGTCTGGATCGGCCATGGCGCGGTGGTGCTGGCCGGCCGCAGCATCGGCACCGGGGCGGTGGTGGCGGCGGGTGCGGTGGTGTCAAAGGATGTGCCGGCCTACGCCATCGTCGCCGGCGTGCCCGCGCGCCTCGTGAAATGGCGGTTCCCGGAGGAGATCGCCGCCCGCCTGCAGGCGCTCGGCTGGTGGGACTGGACCCACGCGCAGCTCCGCGCCGCTTTGCCGGACTTCCGCAACCTGCCCATCGAGGCGTTTCTCGAGAAATACGAAGGCTGAGGGCCGGTCGTCAGCCAGCCAAATACCGCCCGCGCCCGGCCGCTCCCCTTCGGCGCGGAACGGTGCTAATCATCGACGATGATGCGTTCTCCTGCGAACAAGGCCCCTTCCGACAGCGCTCCCGACGGCTCTGGCGAGATGGCGCCCGTCCCCCATGTCCATCCCGCGTCCGTGGTCTCCGCGCTCGCGACCCTCGATGCCGAGAAGGCCGGGCTCGAAGCCCTGTCCAAGGCCATGGCCGGGCCGCTCGGCGCCGCCTTCGACGTGGCGGTGGCGACCATCCAGAATTCCCACGGCCGGGTCATCATCACCGGCATGGGCAAGAGCGGGCACGTCGCGCGCAAGATCGCCGCGACGCTCGCCTCAACAGGCACGCCGGCCCATTATGTCCACCCCGCCGAGGCCAGCCACGGCGACCTCGGCATGATCACCACCGACGACGTCATCGTCGCTTTGTCGTGGTCCGGCGAGACGGTGGAGCTGCGCGACCTCGTGGAGTATTCGCGCCGCTTCGACGTGCCGCTCATCGCCTTCACGTCCAACGCCACCAGCGCGCTCGCTTCCTCGGCGAGCGTGGTGCTGACCCTGCCGGTGGCGCCGGAGGCCTGCCCGCACGGGCTCGCCCCCACCACCTCCACCCTCATGCAGCTGGCGCTGGGCGATGCGCTGGCGGTGGCGCTGCTGCAGAGCCGCGGCTTCACGGCGCTCGATTTCCGCCAGCTGCATCCGGGCGGCAAGCTCGGCGCGAGCCTGAAGTTCGTGCGCGACGTGATGCGCGCGGGCGAGGCCGTGCCGCTGGTGCGCAGCGGGACGCAGATGGGCGCGGCGCTGGTGGAGATGAGCGCCAAGGGCCTTGGCTGCGTCGGCGTGGTGGGCGAGGACGGAGCCCTCGCCGGCATCGTCACCGATGGCGACCTGCGGCGTCACATGGCCAACGACCTCGCCGCCCGCCCGGTGGACGAGATCATGACCCCCGCGCCTAAGACGGTGCGGCCGGATCAGCTCGCGTCCGAGGCGCTCAACATCCTGAACGCGCGCAAGATCACCGCGCTTCTGGTGGTGGAGGACAGGGCGCCGGTTGGCGTGCTGCACATCCACGACCTGCTGCTCACCGGCATCGCCTGACCAACTGGCGCCGTGCGCCCGCTCAAGCCCGCGCGGCACGTGAGCGGAGGCATATCCCGCGTCGCCTCAGGCGACCGGGATCGCGCTTTCCGGCCGGGTCGCGATCAGGTTGCGCAGGGTGAGCAGGGTGGAGGCATCCGCCACACCGTCCACCTGCGAGGGGCGAAAATGGCGCTGGAAGGCGGCCACCACCTCGGCCGTAACCGCATCATAGGTATCCTCGAGGCCGATGCCGTAGCCGTAATAGGCCAGCATCGCCTTGAGCGCGGCCACCGGCTCTCCTGAATCCCCCAGCATGAAGAAGCGCCCACCGGTGATGTGCGCTTCCGGCACCAGATGGCCGACCCCGGCGGCATGGAGCGCAGCCCACGGAAAGCGCTCGCCCGGATCGCGCTTGCGCGCCGGGGCGATGTCCGAATGGGCGACCACCCGATCAGCGCGGATGCCATGGCGGGCGATGATGTCCCGCGACAGGGCGATCACCCGCGTGATCTGCGCCTCCGGAAAGGGCGGCAGGCCGAAATCGTGGCCGCCGTTGACGATCTCGATGCCGATGGAGCGTGAATTGGTATCGGTGATGCCTTCCCAGGACGACAGGCCCGCGTGCCACGCGCGCGCGCCTTCCGCCACCATCTGCACGATGCTGCCGTCCTCGCGCACCACATAATGGCAGGAGACCTCCGCCGCCGGCGTGCGCAGCAGCTCGATGGCGGCATCGGCGCTCTCCATGCCGGTGTAGTGCAGCACCAGCATGTCCACGGCGGCCTTGCGCACGCCGAAATTGGGGGAGGGGACGAGAGCGTCCACCAGCGCGGTATCGGACGCGAGAAGGGCTGGCGCGTCCATCACAGCCCCCTCTGCCGCGCGATGGCCGAATACGCCGCATTGAGCGCCGCCACGCGGTCGTTGGCGAGCTTGATGGCGGCGGGCGGCAGGCCGCGGCCGGCGAGACGGTCGGGGTGGTGGGCGGACACGAGCGCGCGCCAATGGGCCTTCACCTCGTCGTCTCCGGCGTCCGGATCGAGATCGAGCACGGCGTAGGGATCGCCCGGCCGGCGCACATGACGCGCCTCGATGCGCTCATAGGCCGGACCCTCGAAGCCGAGAATGCGGCCCACCTCGGCGAGGAAGACGAGCTCCTTCTCGTGCAGCGCGTGGTCCGCCTTGGCGACGTGGAAGAGGGCGTCGAGCAGGTCTTCCCGCGTGTCCGGCGCGTCGGCGAACATGTCGGCGACCTGACGGGCGTAAGCCTCGAAGCCGGCGGTGTCCTGCTTGGCGAGATTGTAGACGCGTGCCACCGCATCGAGATCCTCGGGCGGGATGTCGAACACCTCGCGGAAGGCCTCCACCTCCGCCGGCACCACCACGCCGTCGGCCTTGGCCATCTTGGCGGACAGGGCGATGAGGGCGATGGAGAAGGCGGCCGGCTTGGGCGCGGGGGCCAGCAGCACGCGGTCGAGCACATGCCCCGCCAAGGCCCCGAGCAGGGCGCCGAGCGGCCCCCCCAGCGCAAAACCCATGCCCGCCCCGCCGATGAGACCGTAAGCCACCTGATCCTCCGCATCCGTTCCGGCGGAGCTAGAGCAGGGATGCGGCGTCGGCAAGGCGGCGCGTGCGAATCAGCTCCCGTTGCCCGGGAAGGTGCGGGCGAAGACCTTGCCTTCCGTATCCTCGGCGCGGACCGAGACGGGCGCGGCGGAGGGGGTGAAGCTGAAGCGGAAGGTCGGGTCCTCGCTGATGGAGATGCCGCCCTCCATGGCGAAGATGAGCTTGGCCCCCTGCTTCACCTGAACCTCCCGCACGAACCAGGCCGGCGTGTAGCCGCGCGTCGCCTCATCCATCTGCAGGCCGGAGAAATTGGGATGGCGGATTTGCACCTGCGCCTCCGGCCGTCCGGCCTCGGCGAAGGAGCGGAAGCGGATCTCGCCGAGCCTGGCGATGCTCTCCGCCGTGTCCTTGGTGGCTGGCGCGGAGCAGCCGCCGGCCGCCTTCACATAGGCCTTGGTCATGAGGAGGGCGCCGTCGCTCGTCTCGGCCACGGCGCGCACCCAGCTGTAGGAATTCACGCGCACCCGCACGGACAGCGAGAAGGTACGGATGCCGTCGCCGAAGGCGAATCGGCCGGCCACGGGGGCGGGGTTCTCGTCGATGATGAGCGTCACCGCTTTCAGCGTGCGCGGATCGTCCTTCGGCAGGTCGAGGGCGAGGGTGAGCGGCACGAGGGCGGCGTCCTCCGCCCGGCCCGGTGCGTCGATCCGCACCGCATTGCCGGCGTCGGCGATCTTGGCCGAAGGGAAGATGTCGCCGCGAATGGCCGCCCAGGTCGCCTCCGGCCTGTCGGGGTCGGCCTGCGCCGACTGGGCGGCGGCGGGGCTGGCCAGCATCCCGGCGAGCGGCGTTGCCGCGAGCAGGGCTGCGAGCACAGCGCCCGCGGTGTGGGCGGAAGAGCGCAGGTTTGAGCGCTTCATGGCGTTGCCTCCCAAAAGTCCATCATGGCCGTTTCGGCCTTCTCGTCCGTGCCACGCGTGTCGGCGGCGCGGGCTCACCCGGTTCGCCCTGAAGCGCATTTTCGTCTCGCGAACCGGTATCCGCTTCGCTCGAAAAGGCCCTAGGGGCGTGGCTCCACCGCTTCCAGCGGCAGTCCGGCGTCGCCCCAGCCGTCCACGCCGGTCGGAAACCAGAAAACGTCCGTGTAGCCGTAGGCGAGGGCGCGCTTGGCGGCGTTCCACGACATCCAGCAATCACGCTGGCAGAAAATCACCAGCGGCGCATTCACATCGCCGCGCGTGACGGCGGAAAGGCCGGCGCGGAAATAGCCGTCGGTTTCCGCGTTGAGCGCGCCGAAGCCGACATTGGGCAGCCAGACGGCACCGGGAATGGTGGAATGGGGCTGGTCGCGCCACACGGTTCCCGCCGGGAGGCCGGCAGGTTTTGGTGGGCGTGGCAGCACGTCTACGAAGGCGACCCCGCCCTTGCGCCACAGCGCCGCCGCAGCGACGGCATCAAGCACGCGGGCGCCGCTGAGCGTCGCCGGCACCGGCGCACGATAGGCTTCCAGCCGGTAGCCCTCGGGTTCGGCGGGTGCAGCAGCGGCCGAGGCAGGAGATGCGGCGGGTGCCGCAGCGGGCTGGGCAAGGGCGGGCGGCGTGATCAGCGCGAGCGCGCCGAGGATCGCAAGAGCCAAACGGCAGCTCCCGCCCACGTTCTGCGTGCTCCGGCTCACTGGCCCGGCGTCCCAGCGGGCGGCGGGATCGGCTGTCCGTCCTCGTCCAGCAGCGGGACATGATAGGCGACGAGCACCTTCTCGATGTCGTCGGCGCGCTTGCGCAGGACGGTGTTGAGCGTCTGTTTCCAGATGTGGTCCGTGGGGCGCACGCCCATGGTGATCCGGTAGGCCAGCGCCGGCCGCGCAGCCTCCTTCACCAGCGGAATCACCTTGAGCGGCGTTGTGGAACGCGCGGCGAAATAGCCGGCGGTCGGACCCCAGAGCAGGCCGCCGTCGATCTCGCCGGCATCAAGGCTCGCCAGCATCTCCTCGGCCGGAGAGGCATAGCGCCGGTCAACGAGCAGCGAATAGGTGCGGGCATTGCCGATGAGCCCAAGCTCGAGCAGGTGGTCGGCGGGCGGGGTCGCGGCGATGACGCCGAGCTTCGCGCTCTTCAGCTTCGGGTCTGACAGCTGGGTCACGCCGTCGAGCGGGCCCCCGGCCTTCACCACCAGCACGAACACCGATTCGTAGTAGGGATTGGTGTGCAGCACGAGATCGGCACCGGCGACGTAGCCGATGATGACGTCGCACAGGCGGCGGCCGAGCGTGTTGCGCACGAAGCCGGGACCCTGCGGCATCAGGTAATTGCGCACGGGCACCTTGAGCTCGTCCGCGACGATGGCCGCGATCTTGTTCTCGAAGCCGTCGCCGGCCGCGTTCGAGAACGGCATGTTGGCGGGATCGGCGCACACCCGGAGGGCATCCGCCGAAACCTGATCGGGGATCTGCTGTCCGCCGGCCCCGGAGGGGCTCAGCAGCAGGATGGCGGCGAGAGCTGCCGTCGCGAGCGACGCCAGCAAGGGCGCGAACCGTTCCCTACTCGCCGAGGCAGGCCTTCTCGGCATCGGTGATCTCCTTCGACTTCTCGTCACGCTTGGCGGGTCGGACACGGCCGATCGCGTCGTCGGAGCGGGCGCGCAGATAGACGTAGAGGTCGTCCAGGTAGCACATGACGTTCTTGTTCAGGCCGAACGAGGGCATCACCCGGTCATTGCCGCCGCCGAGATTCTGGCGACCGCCCACGACCACTTCGCTGAACTGGTCGAAGTTCATGGTCTTGAGCGAATCCACCAGCGAAGGCGCATATGTGGAACCCATGCCGTCGGGGCCATGACAGACGTGGCATTCGGCGTGGTAGCGGCGGTAGCCGGAATAGGTCAGCCAGTCCACCTGCCCATCGGGCTTGATGTTGTAGGTGGGCGCGCCGGCGACGTCGAAATAGCGGCCACCTTCCTCCTTCACGGGTTTCGGATCCGCAGGCTTGGTGGTCTCGGCGAGCGAGGCGGTGCTGGCAAGGGCGAACGAGAACGCGGCCAGGAAGCAGGCGCCGGCGCGGGTCGGGGGGACGAAAGAAACCACACGATCTCTCCAAAACGACGGACGAAGGGCGAAGACGGCGCTGCCATGGCAACCGGCCCGTCTACGGTTTCGCGAGTAGAGCCTTGAGCCGGCGGCCCGTTGCGCGGACACGGCCGGTGCCGAAGGGAATGGTCCCGGGTGAACGGCCTTCCGATCGGCACGGCTCACCGGGATTCGGGCACAGGTCCGCATTCCGGCGTTGACCGGCAAAGCGCTCCTGCCCCCTGGAAAAGGATCGGGCCGGCGGGGGTCTCCCCAGGCCGGCCCGAATGCGCATGCGGGATGCGCCTGGCCTTAACGCCGCCCGATCATTGCGGGATGGCGAAGACCGTCAGCTGACCGCCGAGGGCGGTGTAGTTGCTGAGGGCCGCGTAGCCGCCCACCGCGCCGAGGCCGGCGTTCGGGTCGTTGAGGCCCGCCGCGAGGCCGATGCCGGCCCAGCCGCCGACACCCGAGAGCACAGCCACATACTGCTTGCCCTTGTGGGTGTAGGTCATGACGTTGCCGATGATGCCGGATGGGGTCTTGAACTTGTAGAGTTCCTTGCCCGTCTTGGCATCGACCGCCTTCAGGTAGCCTTCGAGGGTGCCGTAGAACACCACGCCGCCGGCGGTGGAGAGCGCGCCGGACCACACGGAGAACTGCTCCGGGTTGGACCACACGATCTTGCCCTTCTTGGCATCCCACGCGATGAAGTTGCCCATGCCGCCATGGCTGCCAGGAGCCGGGAACATGGAGAGCGTGGCACCCACATAGGGCTGGCCGGGGGTGTAGCTGACCTTGAACGGCTCGTAGTCCATGCACACGTGGTTGGTGGGCACGTAGAACAGGCCGGTGTCAGGCGAGTAGGCGGCGGGCTGCTGGTCCTTGGTGCCGAGGGCCGCCGGGCAGATGCCCGTGGAGTTCACATCCTCGCCGTTCTGCTCGGTGGAATACTTGGCCACGACCAGCGGACGACCATAGGTCGGGCTGTTCTTGTCCATGTCCACTTTGGAAGCCCAGTTGACCGCCGGGTCGAACTTCTCGGCCACGAGCAGTTCGCCGGTCTTGCGGTCCAGCGTGTAGCCGAAGCCGTTGCGGTCGAAATGCACCAGCGTCTGGCGGTTCTGGCCGCCGATCTGCTGGTCGGCGAGGATCATCTCGTTGATGCCGTCGAAGTCCCACTCGTCGTGGGGCGTCATCTGATAGACCCACTTGGCGACGCCGGTGTCGGCGTCACGGGCGAAAATGGTCATGGACCACTTGTTGTCGCCCGGGCGCTGCTTGGGGTTCCAGGTCGAGGGGTTGCCCGATCCGTAATAGATCAGGTTCAGCTGCGGGTCGTAGGAATACCAGCCCCAGGTACAGCCGCCGCCGGTCTTCCACTGGTCGCCCTGCCAGGAGGCGAGGGACGAATCCTTGCCCACGGGCTTGCCGAGCGCGGTGGTCTTCTCGTCGAAGAGAAGCTGGCTGTCCGGGCCGACGGAGTAGGCGCGCCACGCCTGCTTGCCGGTGGCGATGTCGTAGGCGGTGACGTGGCACTGCACGCCGAACTCGCCGCCGGAGATGCCCACGAGAACCTTGTCCTTCACCGGCATCACGGTGGCGGTGTTGGTCTCGCCCTTCTTGGGATCGCCGTTCACCACGGACCAGGCCACCTTGCCGGTCTTGGCGTCGAGCGCCACGACCTTGGTGTCGGCCTGATGCAGGAACACCTTGCCGTCGGCATAGGCGAGGCCGCGGTTCACCGTATCGCAGCACATCACCGGGATAACGGCGGGATCCTGCTTCGGCTCGTACTTCCAGATGATCTTGCCGTCGTTGTTGAGGTCGAGGGCATAGACGATGTTCGGGAAGGGCGTGTGGACGTACATGACGTCGCCCACGACCAGCGGGGAGCCCTCATGGCCGCGCAGCACGCCGGTGGAGAAGGTCCAGGCGACCTGGAGCTTGTTCACGTTGTCGGCAGTGATCTGCTTGAGCTTGGAATGGCGGGTGTTGGCGTAGTCGCCGGTCTGCAGAACCCACTGATTGGGGTCCTGGGTCAGCTTCATAACGCTGTCATTCGCGCTGGCGGGCGCGCCGAAAAATGCGGTTGCCGCCGCCGTGGCGGTCAAAACCAAAAGACGTCTCATCCGGGCTTCCTCCGATGGATGCGGGTCCGCGTCCACGCGCATGTGGAGCGTCAACGCACTGAGCGTTTGTTTTTCGCCTTGGGGGACTCCATCTACTTCGGCAGCGTGTCACGACCGGCGTGATGCCCTGAAGCCTTGCGGTGACAAGAGCGTCCCGCAGGCCTGCGAACCAACCCCGCGTTCCCCGCACGGAGTTGTTGAAGCCGAAGCTGTGAGGAACGTAAGCAATGTTTTCGCCCAAGGCAATACGCCAAATGTCCCGTTGACGCGGCGATTTATACTGCATGCGCGAAGTTGCGGAAGGTAATATTGCGATGCAGCAATATTGGCGTTCTGCACGCCGGCGGCGCTATTCCCACTCCAGCTCGTGATAGGCGGACGTCGCGTTCCGCGCGTTGAAATCGTCGAACAGCTGCCAGTGCGGCGCTTCCTCACGACCGGCCGTGCGGGCCGCCTCCGCCATGGTGCCGCCGGCCTTCACGCTGGCCCGCACATCGGCGACAAGGCGGTTGAGATAGCGCTCGGTGGGCGCCGCCGCCTCGGGCCAGGGGGCGGAGGCGGGACCGTGGCCCGGCACCACGCGGGCCGCCGGGCGGCGCTTCATCTCCTCCAGGATCGCGATCCAGCCCAGCGCCTTTCCGTCGAGGGCGGGGACATGCCCCAGGAACAGAAGATCGCCGAGAAACCAGGTGCCGGTCGTCTCGTCGAACACCGTCAGGTCGGTGGCCGTGTGGGCCGTGCGCCATGCCTCCAGGCGCAGCGGCCGGGCTCCGAGATCGATGGTGCGCACGGTGTCCACGGTCTCGTCGGGCAGAATCACCCGCGTGCCCTCGGCCGCCTCTGGCCCGATCAGCCGCGCGGTGGCGGGCAGGTAGGAGGCGGCGCGCGCCGAGAGCGCCTCCGGCAGGTTGTGATGGCCGATGAAGGTCACGCCCGGTCCCACGAACGCGGCATCGCCGAGCACATGGTCGGGGTGCATGTGGGTGTTGATGACGTAGCGGACCGGCAGCGCCGTGCGCGCGCCGATGGCCGCCTTCAGCGCCTCCCCCGCCGCCTTGCTGCCGCCGGTGTCGATCACCGCCACCGCATCCCTGCCCACGACGAAGCCGGCATTGCCGACGAAGCCGAGATTCTTCGGCAAAGCAAGGGCATAGGGTGCCTGATGGACAAACACACCGGGGGCGATCTCGCGCACCGCGAGTGGTTCCGGTTGAGGTTGCGCTGCAGCAGGCGTGGCGACGCACGCCAGCGCAAAAAGGACGAGCCCTTGCCAGCGGCTGGCTCCGGGACGTTGCATCTCAACCCTCCCGCAACAGGGGAAAACGCGCCGCCAGCGCCGCGCGCTCGGCCTCGATCCACGGACCATCGCGCATCGCGCGGGGCACGGCGAGACACACCTCCTCGATGACGTGGGTCGGCCGCGGCGCCAGCATCACCACGCGATCGGCCAGCTCCAGCGCCTCGCGCACATTGTGGGTCACCATGAGCACGCTGGTGCCGCCATCCGCCGCCAGCGCCACGTAGCGGCGCAGGTCGGCCGCCGCCTGGGTGTCCAGGGAGACGAAGGGCTCGTCGAGCACGAGGAGGTCCGGCTCCAGCGCCATGGCACGGGCCAGCGAGACGCGCCGCGCGAGGCCCAGCGACAGCTCCCCGGGATAGCGCGCCGCATGGGCCGTAAGGCCGAATCGGTCGATCAGCGAAGCGAGGTCCATGGTCCGGCGCGCTTTCGGCAGCACGAGGCGGATGTTCTCCTCCACCGTGCGCCACGGCAGAAGCCGGGGCTCCTGGAAAGCGACGCCGATAGAGAGTGTCGCCGGGTCTGGCGTCACCTCACCCTCGAAGACGCGGTCGAGCCCGGCGAGAATCCGTAATGTCGTCGTCTTCCCGCAGCCCGAGGGGCCAATCAGGCAGACGAATTCGCCGCGCCTCACAGCGAGCGTGACGCCGCGCACGGCCTCCATCGTGGCGCCGTCCGGCCGTCGATAGGTCTTGGCGCGGATGACCGCCTCAATGAGCGGTGAGGCGCCAGCGTCGGACATAGGCTTCATAGGGCTGCAGCATGCCGTATTCGATGGCCAGCATGACCGCCATGAAGGCCAGCGAATAGCCGAGCACCGCGGTCACGTCGAACAGCTGGAAATAGACGGAAATGGCGTAGCCGACGCCGTTGGGGCGACCGAGCAGCTCCACCACCAGCACGATCTTCCACACCAGCGCGAGACCCGAGCGGGCCGCTCCAGCGATGTGCGGCTGAAGCTGGGGGATCACCACATGGCGCAGCCGGTCGAGGGATGACAGGCGGAAGGCGCTCGCCATCTCGTCGAGCTCCGGCGACAGCGCACGCGCCCCCTCGCGCATCAGCACGGCAACGGTCGGGATCTTGTTGAGCGCCACGGCGAGCACGGCAGCGGCCTCGGTCAGCCCCAGCCAGATGTAGCAGAGCACGGTGATGACGAGGGCAGGCGTGTTGAGGAGCACGATCACCCAGGTATCGAAGGCGGTGTCCAGCTTGCGCGAACGGCCCAGCGCGACGCCGATGGCGCAGCCGAGCGCCATGGCCACGAGGAAGGAAACGACGACCCGCGCCAGCGTGATGGCGATGTTGGAGACGAGATCGCCCCCTGTCGCCTCCCGCGCGATAAAGGCGAACACCGCGTGCGGTGCCGGCAGGGAACGGCTGTGTGCGGCCGTCGCCGCGATCTCCCAGGCCAGCAGCAGCAGGACGAGCGAGGCTGCCCGCGCCGCGGTGCCCGAGGAGAGGAACTTCATCGCGCCGCCGGTGCCTGGAAATAGAGGTTCGCCGGCAGGCGCGTGGCGCTGCCCACCAGCTTTGCGCCGCCGAGCTTGACCAGCACCGCATAAAGCTGCGCGGCGAGCGTTTGCTCTTCCGCAAGCGACAGGCGCGGAATGCCCGCGAGGAAGCCGCGCCGGAGCGCCTCGAATGTCGCCTCGTCGCCCGCCTGCATCTGCGCCCGCGCCGCCGCCCAGCCGGGCCCGGAGCGGGCGGGATCGGGCTCAGCCAGCGCCGTCTTGGTGGCGCGCGAGGCGGCGGCGAAGGCGGCGACCGTGCCCGGGTTCGCGCGGGCGAAGGCGCCGTCGAACACGTAGCCCACCAGCGTCGGCTCATGGGCGAGGCCGAAGCCCTTCACCATGGCCTCGACGGTCAGCATCGGCCGGAAGCCCTTGGGTTCGAGGCGGGCCGCGAAGGTCCAGTAGATCAGCGCGGCATCGAGGTTGCCGCCCTCCAGCTCGGCGGCGAGCAGGGGCGGGGCGGCGAACACCGGCTGCGCGGCGGTCTGGAGATCGAGCCCCGCCTTTTCCTGCGCGGTCGCCTTCAGCATCAGCCAGCTCTTGTCCAACGGGCCGCCGGCGACGCCCAGCCTCTTGCCGGCGAGGTCGGCGACGGAGCGGATGGGGGAGCCCTTGGGCACCATCACCGCCCCTTCCGAGGAGGAGAAGGGGATGTAGACGAGATCGCGGCCGTCCGCCTTCACCCGCGCCGCCCAGAGCAGGTCGCTGACGATGGCGTCCGCCGCGCCCGCCATGAAGGCGACGCGCCCGGCATCGTTGTTGGCATAGCGGGTGACATCGAGCGTGATGCCGTTGGCGGCATCGAGCCCCAGCGCACCCATGGCAGCGATTTCCCAGGCGGCCGAGCCGAACTGCAGAATGCCGAGACGGATGGGCGGCGAGGCCGCACTTACGGGAGAGTGCCACCCGATACCCGCGACTGCAGCGCCGGAGAGCGCGGCGCCCGAGAGCGCCAGCAGGCGGCGGCGCGTGAGCATGGCCTTCCTCCCGAAATCCTCCGGCCGGCGCCGCGCCCGCGACCCCGCCCGATGCGCGCCACTGTGGCCGCGCCGGGAAGAAGTGTCCATAACGATATGAAAAGAAACGGCTTTTCTGAGAGGAATTTAAGAAGGCAGAGGGGGCAATCTTCCCAAATATGTGGTGGGCTTGCGCCGTCTCAAGGTCTTGTCAGGCTGTCATCCACCGGCTCGTCCGGGGGCTCCACCGCAACGCGAGGCGAGTGCCCGGAGGCCGTGAACCGGTGGGGCGGACGGGTGGATGGCCCGGACAAGCCGGGCCATGACGGGAGTCGGGGTGAGTGCGTTTCGCTCTGAGCTTCACACCGGGCGGCGGTCCTCGATGGTCTTGGCGTCGGGGGGCAGCGTGCCGGGCGAGAGCATCACGAGCCGGCCGCGCAGCTTGGTGGCGGAGCGGATGTCCTCCAGCAGGGCGTCCTGCGAGAGTGCGGCGGCGTCGGCCACCTCGATCTCCAGCGCCATGTCGTCCTGGTCGCCCGCGCGATCCACCACGAGGCGGGCCTTCGCGACGGCCGGATGCTTCCGCACCGCCGCCTGCACCTGCACGGGATGCACGAACATGCCGCGGATCTTCGTGGTTTGGTCGGCGCGGCCCATCCAGCCCTTGAGGCGGATGTTGGTGCGCCCGCAGGGGCTGGTGCCCGGCATCACGGCGGAGAGGTCGCCGGTGGCGAAGCGCACGAGGGGATAGTCCGGCTCGAACAGGGTGACGACCACCTCGCCGACCTCGCCCTCCGTCTCCACCGGATCGCCGGTGCCGGGGCGGAGAATTTCGACAAGGCAACCCTCGTCCACGATCATCCCATCCTCGGCCTCGCTCTCATAGGCGACGAGGCCGAGATCGGCCGTGCCGTAGCACTGGCGGGCGATGATGCCGGCGGCCTTCAGCTCGGCCCGGTGGGCCGGCAGGAACGCCTCGCCCGACACCAATGCCTTGGTGAGGGAGGAGATGTCGGTGCCGGTCTCGCGCGCCTTGTCCACGAGAATCTTGAGAAAGGAGGGCGTGCCGCCATAGCCCTGCGGACGGATGTCGGCGATGGCGCGCAATTGCAGGTCGGTCTGGCCGACGCCGGCCGGGACCACGGCGCAGCCCAGCGCGTGGGCGCCGCTCTCGACCATCGAACCCGCGGGGGTCAGGTGATAGGAGAAGGAATTGTGCACGATGTCCCCGGCGCGGAAGCCGGCGGCGAACAGCCCGCGCGCGAAGCGCCAGAAATCGGGGCCGTGGCCCTCCACGTCATAGATGGGGCCGGGCGACATGAAGATGCGCGCGAGCTTGCCCGGCGGCGTCGCGTTGAGCCCGCCGAAGGGGTAGCTCTTCGGCTGGATCTCCAGAAGGTCCGACTTGCGGGTGACCGGCAGTTGCGCCAGCGCGGCCCGCGAGGTGATGGCGGCCGGGTCCACGTCCTTGAACAGCGCGGCGAAATAGGACGCCTTCGCCTTGGCGTGGGCCACCTGGGCGGACAGCGCCTGCAACAGCGCCTGCTCGCGCGCCTGAGGATCGCGGGTCTCGCTGGCGTCGTAGTGGCGGTTCGGATCGGTCATGGTCGGGCTCATGTCAGAAGCTGGCCGGGGAGCAAAGATGATGTTCCATGGGCCGTCATGCCCCGGCTCGTCCGGGGCATCCACTCATCGGTGTCGGCGCTCTTCGAAGCTAAGCGCCAGCCTGGCCGCAGAGTGGATCGCCCGGACGAGCCGGGCGATGACAGCGGCACGAGAATGCTGCGAGACAACAGTGTTCCACTGACCCGACAGCTCCCAGCCAGTGTTCGCTAGCGTGCGCTACAGCCATCTCTTGCGGCGCTTGAAGCTCTTCAGGTTCTTGAAGCTCTTGCGCTCCTCGCCGCCGCCCTGGCCGAGGTAGAATTCCTTCACGTCCTCGTTGGTCGCGAGCATTTCGGCGCTGCCATCGAGGACGATCTTGCCCTGCTCCATGATGTAGCCGTAGTCGGCCACCGAGAGCGCCACGCGGGCGTTCTGCTCCACCAGCAGAATGGTGACCCCGAGGTCCTGGTTGAGCTTCTTGATGATGGAGAACACCTCCTTCACCAGAAGCGGCGACAGGCCCATGGAGGGCTCGTCCATGAGGATGAGCTTCGGGCGGGACATGATGGCGCGGCCGATGGCCAGCATCTGCTGCTCGCCGCCGGAGAGATAGCCGGCAAGGCCGGTGCGCTCCCTGAGGCGGGGGAAATAGTCGTAGACGCGCTCGATGTCGCTCTTCACCTCGTTGTCGCGCCGGGTGTAGGCGCCGAGGCGGAGGTTTTCGAGGCAGGTCATGTCGGCGATGATGCGGCGCCCCTCCATCACCTGGAAGATGCCGCGGCGGACGATCCGGTCCGGCTCGATGCCGTTGATGCGCTCGCCCATGAAGGTGACGTCGCCGCGCGTGATCTCGCCGTCCTCGGTCTTGAGCAGGCCGGAGATCGCCTTCAGCGTGGTGGACTTGCCGGCGCCGTTGGAGCCCAGCAATGCGACGATCTGGCCCTTCGGAACCTTCAGCGACAGGCCGCGCAGGACGAGGATGACGTCGTTGTACACCACCTCGATATTGTCCACCGACAGCAGCGGCGGCGCGGTCTCGGCGGCGGGTTCGAACTTCAGTGCGGCCTCGGCCATGGCGGTCTCCGGTTTCTTGCCAGACCGTCATCCCCCGGCTTGTCCGGGGGATCCACCTCTGTGGCAGGGCCGTCCCCGAAGGACGATCACCGCTGCGGCGGATGAGTGGATGCCCCGGACAAGCCGGGGCATGACGTCGATCAAACGGGAGGCAGGCGAACCTGCCTCCGTGACCTCACCAGCCCTGCAGCTCGGTCTTGCGGGGCAGGTCGATGGTGGCGACCTTTTCCAGCTTGATGGTGCCCGACTTCACGAGATCCGAGACGGACGCATCGGTCGGGCCGCTCACCACCGAGCGGTAGAGGTCCACGCGGGTGGTGGGACGGTGGTCGCTGGTGGTCCAGGTGGAGGGATTGCACACGCCGTCCATGCCCTTCGGCACCCAGTCCTTCTTCTGGTACATGCCGTCGCGGATCTTCACGCCGGTCACGCCGCCGTTCTTGTCCGCCCACTCCATGGCTTCCTTCATGTAGAGCGCGGTGCACATGGCGGCGAGATAGTGCACCGGGCGGTAGGCCGCGCCCGAGGCATCCGACATCTTGGAAATCTCCTTGGCGGTGGCGAGGCCGGGCGCCGAGCCGCTCCAGGTCACCGCGGTGCGGACCGGGAAGACGACGCCGTTGGCCGCCTCGCCCGCCGCCTTCATGGCGTTCTCGTCCATGCCCCACACGTTGCCGAGGAACTGCACGTCCACGCCCGCGGTCTTGCACGCCTTCAGCACTGAGATGTTGGAGCCGGCGGTGTTGCCGAGATAGGCGTAGTTGGCGCCGGACTGCTTCAGCGTCAGGCACTGGGGCGTGTAGTCACCCGGGGTCAGGGCGAAGGTGATGGGATCGAGCACCTCGAAGCCCAGTTCCTTGGCGTATTCGGCCGCCGCTTCCTTGGGCGAGTTGGGATAGGGATGGTTGGCGCCCATGTGCACCCACTTGGGCTTGCCGGTCTTGCCCTTCTTCTTCCAGTCGTCGGCGGCCCACTGCACCATGGCGCGGGCGGCGTCCGAATAGGACGGGCCGTAGAAGAAGTTGAACGGAGCGGCGCGCTCGCTCTTGGCGTTCACCTTGCCCTTGGGATCGGTGAGGGACGCCGAGTAGGAGCCCGAATAATAGGGAATCTCCTCCTTGGTCACCATGCCCACGAGGGCCTCGGTGTCGGCGGTGCCCCAGCCCTGGATGGCGACCACCTTGTCGGAGCCCACCCACTTCTTGAAGGCGGCCAGAGCGCGCGGCACCTGGTAGCCATATTCGTTGAAGTCGGAATTGATCTTCTTGCCGTTGACGCCGCCGTTGGCGTTGATCCAGGCGATGGTGTCCTGGATGCCCTGTCCGTAGGGCTGTCCCACGTCGGAGGTGCCGCCGGAATAATCGGCGAGATGGCCGATGTTGATCGACTGCGCGAGCGCAGGCGTCGCGGCGGCGAGCGCCAGCGCCGAGACGAGGGAAAGGGTCAATCGCTTCATCTGTGGCTCCTTGGGTTGCCTCTTGCACCGGACGGTCTGCGCCGCCTCGGCTCGGGTTTCGTCGGGGACTGCAACGCGTCAGTAGGAGAAGGGGTAGAGCTTCCAATAGGCCTTGATAAGGCGCCAGCGGTGGGCGAGCCCGTCCGGCTCGAAGATCAGGAACAGGATGATGGTGGCGCCGATCAGCATCTCGCGCATGTAGGTGATGCCGTCCTTGAGGTGCAGCACCTGGTCGATGACGCTGCCCGACAGGGCGGAGGCGAGCCAGCCGGTGGCCTCCGGCAGCAGCACCATGAACACGGTGCCCATGAGCGTGCCCATGATGGAACCAAGCCCGCCGATGATGATCATGCCGAGAAACTGGATGGAGAACAGGATATCGAGCCCCTCCACCGACATGAAGCCCACATAGTGCGCGTAGAGCGCCCCGCCGATGCCGGCATAGAAGGACGAGATGCCGAACGCCATGGTGCGGTATTTGGTGAGGTTCACGCCCATCATCTCGGCGGAGAGATAATGGTCGCGCACCGCGATCAGCGCCCGTCCGTCGCGCGAGCGCATGAGATTGGTCGCGCCCACGTAGCCGATGACCACGAAGAACAGCACCACGTAGAAATACTTGTCATCGCCGGACAGGTCGAAGCCGAACAGGGTGAAGGGCGCGGCCATGGCGCCGTGGGTGCCGCCGGTGAACCACTCGGCACGCACGAAGAAGTCCTGCAGGATGAACTGGGCGGCGAGCGTCGCGATGGCGAGATAAAGCCCCTTCACCCGCGCCGCCGGCAGGCCGAAGATGAGGCCCACCACCGTGGTCCACAGCCCGGCCAGCACGATGGCGAGCGGCACCGGCACGCCCTTGTCGGCGAGAAAGGCCGAGGCGAAGCCGCCGAAGCCGAAGAACACGGCATGGCCGATGGAGATCTGGCCGGAGAAGCCGACCAGGATGTTCAGCCCCAAAGCGGCGATGCCGAGATAGCCGATCTGGATCATCAGGGAGAGCGCGTAGCGCGAGGCGAACAGCGGCGCGCAGCACAGGGCCACGATGGCGAGGATGACGAAGATCAGCGTCAGCCGCGTCTGGAAGATGGTCTGGTCGGCCCGGTAGCTGGTGCGGTAGTCGCCGCACGGCCGCATGGTGGTGAGCGCCATGGCCTCAGACCCTCTCGATGTCGCGGGTGCCGAACAGCCCGTAGGGCTTGATCATCAGGATGATGATCAGGGCGTAGAAGGGGATGATCTCGTAGAGATTGCCCCACTTCAGATACTGGCTGTCCACGTACTGGCCGAGGTTTTCAAGAAGCCCGACGATCAGGCCGCCCACCACCGCGCCGAACACGCTGTCGAGGCCGCCGAGGATCACCGCCGGGAACACCTTGATGCCGAAGTAGGAGAGGGCCGACGACACGCCGTTGACGATGCCCACCACAACGCCCGCCACCGCCGAGACCGCCGCCGAGATGCCCCAGGACAGGGCGAACACCTGGCGCACCGAGATGCCGAGCGACTGCGCCACCTGCTGGGAAAAGGCGGTCGCCCGCATGGCGAGGCCGAGGCGCGAATACTTAAAGAACCAGGCGAAGCCGGCCATGATCGCGAGGCTGACGGCGGTGGACATGAGATAGGCCGTCTGTACCTGCAGACCCAGGATGTTCACCTGCGCCACCGGGAAGATGGGCGGGAACGGCTGGGCAAAAGTGCCGAACATCCACTTCATCAGCGCCTGGAAGAAGATGGAGAGGCCGATCGTCACCATGATGACGGAGATGATGGGCTCGCCGATGAGTGGCCGCAGCACCACCATCTGCACGGCGATGCCGAACACCATCATGAAGCAGACCGCGATGAGGAAGCCCCAGAAGAAAGGGATGTTCCACGCCGTGAGCAGCCACCAGCAGGTCCAGGCGCCGATGAGCAGGAACTCGCCCTGGGCGAAGTTCACCACCTGCGAGGCCTTGTAGATGAGCACGAAGCACATGCCGACCACGCCATAGAGCGTGCCGATGATGAGCCCGTTGATGATGAGTTGAAGCAGGAGCTGGGATTGCATCAGAGGCTCCCCATGACGGGTGCAGGACGCCTCCCCTCTCCCCTTGCGGGGGAGGGGTCGGGGGTGAGGGGTGAGGCTGCCGGGAAGAGAGCAGGCGGCGCACTTAGCGCGAACACCCCCTCACCCCATCCCTCTCCCGCGAGGGGAGAGGGGGCAGGCCGGCTGTCGTGCCGTCGAGCCATCATGCGGCCCTCCTTTTGCCGTCGTCCTTCACCGGCGGCGGGGCGCCGAGGTCGATGACGTCGATCTTGGTCTTGATGCGCTGGCGGGTGCCGTCCTGGAAGGTGATGGTGGTATCCACGTCGATCACCTTCTGGCCCTCGTACATGGCGTCGATGATCGTGCCGTAGCGCTCGTTGATGACGCCGCGGCGCACCTTGCGGGTGCGGGTCAGCTCGCCGTCGTCGGCGTCCAATTCCTTGTAAAGCAGGAGGAAACGGCCGATGCGCTGCTTTTCCGCCAGCGTGCGGTTCACCGCCTCCACTTCCTTCCTCAGAAGCGCGATGACTTCGGGCTTGGCGGAAAGATCGGTATAGGTGGTGAAGGCGATGCGGTTCTTCTCCGCCCATTTCGAGACGATGGAGAAGCGGATGCAGATGAGCGCGGCGAGGCTGTCGCGCCCGTCGCCCAGCACCACGGCCTCGGCCACGTAGGGCGAGAACTTCAGCTTGTTCTCGATGTATTGCGGCGAGAAGCGGTCGTTGTGCGAGGTCTTCGCCATGTCACGAATGCGGTCGATGACGACGAGATGGCCCTTCTTGTTGAAATAGCCGGCATCGCCCGTGCGCATCCAGCCCTCTTCGGCGAAGGACTTCTTGGTCTCTTCGTCGTTGCGGAAATAGCCGGTGAACATGTTGCCGTGGCGGGTGACCACCTCGCCGAGGCCGTTGGGATCGGGGTCGTCGATGCGGATTTCGACGCCCTCGAACGGCACGCCCACTGTGTCGAAATCGACGTCCTTCTCCGTGTGCAGCGTATAGGCGCCGAGCAGCTCGGTCTGGCCGTAGAGCTGGCGCATGGGCACGCCCAGCGCGAGGAAGAAGCGGAAGGTGTCGGGTCCGAGCGCGGCGCCACCGGTGCAGGCGGATTTCAGGTGCGAGAAGCCGAGGCGGTCGCGCAACGCGCGGAACAGGATGAAGTCGGCGAGCGGGGAGCGGCGGCCCTCGTCCAGCGCCTTGAGGCCGAGCTTCATGCCAAGGTCGAACATGGCCCGCTTCAAAGCGGAGGAATCCATCATGCGCGAGCGTACGTCGGCAGCGATCTGCTCCCACACGCGGGGGGCGAAAAGCACGAAGGAGGGGCCGATCTCCCGCATGTCGGCCATCAGCGTTTCCTGCTCCTCCACGAAGTTTACCTTCATGCGGGAGATGAGCGCCTGACCGAAGGCGTAGATCTGCTCCATGATCCACGGCATCTGCAGAACACTGACGTATTCGTCCGTGGCGAGCCTTGGGTCCATCTCAAGATAGGCGCGGCAGTGCCTCAGCAGCGCGCCGCCCGTGAGCATGGCGAGCTTGGGGTGGGAGGTGGTGCCCGACGTGGTGCAGAGGATGGCGACGTCCTCGCCCTCGCCGGCGTCCACGAGGCGGTCATAGGCGCCGGGATCGCGGGCGGCCACTTCGGCACCCCGCGCCTCAAGCTCCTTCAGCGAGATCAGGCGCGGGTCGTCGTATTTCCGGATACCGCGCGGGTCGGAATAGACGATGTGCCGGACGGTGGGAATTTTCTCTTCCAGCGAGAGCAGCTTGTCGACCTGCTCCTCGTCCTCGGCGAAGATCACCGCAACGTCTGCATAGGTGACGAGATAGGCCACCTCGTCGGCGAGCGCGTCGCGATAGATGCCGAGGGAGAGGCCGCCCACCGCGTGGGCTGCGATCTCGCCCATCAGCCATTCCGGGCGATTGTCGCCGATGAGGCCGACCACGTCGCCACGGGCAACACCGAGCGTGCCGAGGCCCAGGGTCATGTCGCGCACGCGGGTCGCGACCTCGCCCCAGGTGTAGGAAATCCAGATGCCGAGGTCCTTCTCGCGCAGCCACGTCTCGTCGGCATGCGCCTTCGCGTGGAGCCGCAGCAGCTTCGGCAGGGTGTCGTGGACCGTAACGTCCGGATAGGCGGGAACGGGAGCCATGGTGCGCCTCAGCCTTGCCGCATCATGCGGACACGGCGGCGGGCGCCGCCTCTTCGATCTCAAGATCCTCCTCGCCGAGGTAGGCCTTGCGAACGTGCGGATCGGCCAGCACGGCGGAGGGCTCGCCTTCCACCAGCTTGCGACCGAAGTCGAGCACCATCACCCTGTGGGAAATGTCCATCACCACGCCCATGTCATGCTCGATCATGATGATCGTCATGCCCCATTCCTCGTTGAGATCGACGATGTAGCGGGCCATGTCCTCCTTCTCCTCGAGGTTCATGCCCGCCATGGGCTCGTCGAGAAGGATGAGCTTGGGCTCCAGCGCCACCGCGCGGGCAAGTTCCACGCGCTTGCGCAGGCCGTAGGAGAGGGTGCCGGCGGTGGCCTTGCGCACATGCTGGATGTCGAGGAAGTCGATAACTTCCTCCACCTTGCGACGATGCTCCAGCTCTTCCTTCTGCGCACCGCCGATCCAGTAGAGCGCGCCGGTGAAGAAGTTGTTCTTCAAGAGGTGGTGGCGGCCCACCATGATGTTGTCCAGAACGCTCATGTGGCTGAACAGCGCGAGATTCTGGAAGGTGCGGCCGATGCCGATCTCTGCCCGGCGGTTGGGCTTCAGTTTCGTCACGTCGGCGCCGTCGAAGACCACTCGCCCCTCGCTCGGCGTGTAGCGACCCGAGATGCAGTTCAGCATGGAGGTCTTGCCAGCGCCATTGGGGCCGATGATGGAGAACAGCTCGCTGGGACGCACATGGAAGCTGACGTCCGACAGCGCCTTCAGGCCGCCGAAACGCAGCGAGATATTCTGGACATCAAGCAGGGCAGACGCGCCCGTGGCAGCCCCGGCCGAAGCGGCAGGTTGCAACATGATCCCCTCCCTATCCCGCATTGCGGGTTGGCTTCTGCGAGCCGTATCTCATATTATGAGACGCTAATTGCATTCATTATCGAACGACCGTTTGAATCTTTCAAGAGCATCTTTCTGCAATGGAGAAAAATATTGCGATCTCGCCAAAAACGTCTCACATATTGAGATATGTCTTCTTCTTCGGATATGGATGCCGCCTCTCCCAGGGGCGCCCAAAGCCTTTCCCGTGCGGTGTCCGTGCTGCGCGTCGTGGCGGCGGCGCCGACGCAGGGCGCGCGCCTTGCCGATCTGGTGAAGGGCACCGGACTGTCCAAGGCGACGGCGCATCGCCTGGCGGCCGCGCTCGTCCACGAGGGCCTGCTCGCCTACGATCCGGCCAGCCGATACTACGGCCTCGGCCAGTTCCTGCTGGATGCCGGAAGTCGCGCGGGCGGGGGGGCGGCCGGCAGCGTGGCCGAAGCCGATCACGCCCCCGACCCGAGCCTGTACCAGCGGCCGGAATACGGCGGGGATGCGATTGCTCTCGCCCATCTGCTCTGCGACCGGCATCTGCCCGGCAAGCGCGCGCATCCCGCCATGATCCATGAAACCGTTTCGGGCCAGACATCGGAACTGAGCTTCGGCAAGCTGGCTGAGTATTCCGCGCGCTTTGCGCGCGTGCTGGCATCCGTGGGGGTCAGGAAAGGCGACTGCGTTGCGGTCATGCTGCCCAAGGGGGTCGAGCTGGTCATCGCCGCTCTGGCGATCTGGCGTGTCGGGGCGGTCTATATGCCGCTGTTTTCCACCTATGCCACGTCGGCCGTGAACTCCCGGCTGGAGTCGGGGGAGGTGAAGGCCATCGTTGCAACCCGCACACTCGTCGATCGGGCTCGGAATTATATCGACTCGTCCACTCCGGTCTTTCTCATAGAAGGAGAGCAGATCAACCGCATTGACGGTATCGTCAAGCAGTTCTGGTCATCGATTTATTCAACAGAGCCGCTCGATGACGTCGCCATGTATGGTGAGAATGATCCATTCATAATGACATATTCGCCCAAATCGATAGCAGCAAAATTGGGCCTGATGATACCGGTGAGGGCGCTGGCTGAATTCGAGCAATGCATGCGCGTCGGGCTCGATGTCCGGGACGAGGACGTCTACTGGAACATGGCGGACCAGGGGTGGGAGTACGGGATTTTCTATGGTCTTGTCGGGCCGCTGCTGATCGGCTGCTCGATCCTGTTCTGCGATGGCCCCTATGACGTGTCGCAGGGCTATCGCGTCCTGTCCAAGTTCCGCGTGACCAACCTCACGGCGGCCCCGTCCCAGATCAAGGCGTGGCGGCGCAGGGACCTCACCCGGGCGCCGAACCGGCTCGCGCTCCGGCTGGTTTCGGTCTGCGGGGAGCCGCTGCCGTCCGATCTCGTTTCGTGGGTCACGCGGAAGCTGGAAGTGCCCCTCGTGAACCAGTACGGGCAGCGGGAAACGGGGATGATCATGGGCATGCGGCATGATCCGCACAATCCGCGCGCCCTCGGCCATGCCTCGGTCGGCCGGATCGCGCCGGGATTTTCCCTCGTGGTGCTCGACCCGGACGGCGCCGTGCTCGGCGCGGGGGCCGAGGGCACGCTGGCGATCGATATCCGACGGTCGCCCTTGTTCTGGTTCCGCGGCTACAGGAAGGACGATCCGGGAACTAAGGCGCGGTTCAGGTTCGGCGACGATTATTTCATCCTCGGAGATACCGGCCACATCGATGCGGACGGCTGCGTGCACTACAGCGGGCGCGCGTCCCACGCGATCTCCATGCAGGGATGATGGCAGGGATGATGGCGGCGGTGAAAAATGTCCGGGCCGTTCGCCGGGCGGGATAAAAAATCGAACGTTCTTTTCAATCTGGCCAAGCGCCGGCTCTTGTCGCAAGATATCGTTCCATCTGGTGGCCGGGAAGCTGGTCCGCCATCGCGGTTTCCGTCCGGACCGGGTTTCGACGTCAGCTCCTGCGCCGATTGAGCCGAGGCCGGACCTTGAGCGTTCAAAGGCAATGGCGCGCACCATCGGTTCCAACGGCGCCCGTACCGCACAAGCCATTCGGCAGGCGGGCGTCCAGCTCATCTATCGGCACGGCTACGAGGCCATGAGCCTCAGGCAGCTGGCGGCTGAGGTTGGCCTGCAGTCCGGCTCGCTCTACAAATATTTCGACAACAAGCAGTCCCTGCTGTTCGATATCGTGCGCGACCATATGGAGGATCTGCTCGGCAAGGCCGAGGCGGATCTCGCTGGAGTCGAGGATCCGCTGGCCCGCCTCAAGGTTTTCTGCGCCTTCCATCTGCGCTATCACATGACGCGGCTCGCCCATGTCTTCATTGCCAACATGGAGATCCGCAGCCTCGACGAGGCCCACCGCGCGGTCGTGGTCGGCCTGCGCCGGCGCTATGAGGGGCTGCTGGAGGGCATCCTGCGCCAGGGGGCGGAACTCGGCGTCTTCGAGGTGCGCGAGCCCAAGGTCGCGACCTACGCCATCATCTCCATGCTCACCGGCATCTGCATGTGGTACCTGCCGGGCGGGCGGCTGAGCCAGGACGAGATCGTCGACGCCTACACCGCCCTCGTCATCGGCGGTGTCACGGGCGGGACGCCGCTGGCCGAATCTCTTTCGGCGCCTCTCGCCCCCGTCGCTGCTCCCGCGGATCTTCCGGCGCGCGGGAAGCCGGTGCGCAAGGCCGCAAGGGCCTGATAGAACGCCTGATCCGGCGCCGTCCGACGACATCGCGAAAGCCCTTGCACCGGCATTAAAAAAACGTACGATCGTTTCCAAGCCGGCAACGACCGGCGCCGAGGATGACGCCCGAGCCGCCGTGCGCCCGTTTGCGCCGGCCTTGGCGCGTCTTTCCCAGGCTGCCCCGCTGCCGGTTCGCGAGAGCCGGGCTCCTGCGGATCGTCGATCCGTGCGGAGGCTGCTTCTCTTGAGGCGAGAGGGCGTGAGGCCTTGCCGGATTGTCGATCCGGCGGCAGCGCGCCCGAACATTTGGGGCGAGATCGCTCATGGCCATCATCGAGGATGCGGTCGACCGCCGCTCCGACGCATTCCGCCGCAATCGCGAGGCGCTGGAAGCCTCGGTTGCGGAGCTTCGGTCCGTCGTGGAGAAGGTGGCGGAAGGCGGCGGGACCGTCGCCCGCGAGCGGCACCTGAAGCGCGGCAAGCTGCTGCCGCGGGACCGCATCCGCACCCTGCTCGACACCGGCTCGCCGTTCCTGGAATTCAGCCAGCTCGCCGGCTACGGCATGTATGACGACGAGGTGCCGGCCGCCGGTATCATCACCGGCATCGGCCGCGTCTCGGGCCGCGAATGCGTCATCGTCGCCAATGACGCGACGGTGAAGGGCGGCACCTATTTCCCCATGACGGTGAAGAAGCATCTGCGCGCCCAGCGCGTGGCGCAGGAAAACCACCTGCCGTGCATCTATCTCGTCGATTCCGGCGGCGCCAACCTGCCAAACCAGGACGAGGTCTTTCCCGATCGCGAGCATTTCGGCCGAATCTTCTTCAATCAGGCGAATATGTCCGCCGCCGGCATCCCGCAGATCGCGGTGGTGATGGGCTCGTGCACCGCTGGCGGCGCCTATGTCCCGGCCATGGCCGACCAGTCCATCATGGTGAAGAATCAGGCCACCATCTTCCTCGGGGGCCCGCCTTTGGTGAAGGCGGCCACCGGCGAGGTCGTCACGGCAGAGGAGCTGGGCGGCGCGGACGTCCACACCCGCACCTCCGGCGTCGCCGATCACATGGCGGAGAACGACGCCCATGCCCTGGGCATCGCCCGCTCCATCGTGGCCGATCTCAACACGACGAAGGCCCATTCCCTCGACATCCGTGAACCGCGCCCGCCGCTCTTCGATGCGAATGAGATCTACGGCATCGTCTCGGCCGATCCGAAGCAGCCGTTCGACGTGAGGCAGATCATCGCCCGCATCGTGGACGGCTCCGAGTTCGACGAGTTCAAGCCGCTCTATGGTCCGACGCTGGTGACGGGCTTCGCCCGCATCTTCGGCTATCCGGTGGGCATCATCGCCAACAACGGCATCCTCTTCTCCGAGAGCGCGCTCAAAGGTGCGCACTTCGTGGAATTGTGCTGCCAGCGCAATATTCCCCTTGTCTTCCTGCAGAACATCACCGGCTTCATGGTCGGGCGGAAGTATGAGAGCGGCGGCATCGCCAAGGACGGGGCGAAGTTCGTCACGGCCGTGTCCTGCGCGAGCGTGCCGAAGTTCACGGTGGTGATCGGCAATTCCTTCGGCGCGGGAAACTACGGCATGTGCGGCCGCGCCTTCGATCCGCGCTTCCTGTGGATGTGGCCCAACGCCCGCATCTCGGTGATGGGTGGCGAGCAGGCGGCGGGGGTGCTGGCGCAGGTGAAGCGCGACGGCATCGAGGGGCGCGGCGGCAGCTGGCCGACGGAGGAGGAGGAAGCCTTCAAGGCCCCCATCCGCCACCAATACGAAGTGCAGGGTCATCCCTATTATTCCTCGGCCCGGCTGTGGGACGACGGCGTCATCGACCCCGCCGACACCCGCATGGTGCTGGCGCTCGCCTTGTCCGCCGCCCTGAACGCCCCCGAGCAGGAGACACGCTTCGGCGTGTTCCGCATGTGATGGGGCGGGTCGCAATTATCGGGCTGCTCCCCTCTCCCCTTGCGGGAGAGGGTGGATCGCGGCTCAGCCGCGAGACGGGTGAGGGGTATGGCTCGGCCAGAGTCGTTCCCGGTGGCGACAGCCCCCTCACCCCCGTCCCCTCTCCCGCGAGGGGAGAGGGGCGTGGCGATATCCTGCGTGAAAGGCGGATGGCATGAGCCCGAGCACCGGCCTCACCCGCACCACCGAGGATGGCGTCGCCGTCCTCACCCTCGACCGGCCCGAAGTGCGCAACGCCTTCGACGATGCGCTCATCGCCGCGCTGACGGACGCATACGAGGCGGCCATCGCAGACCCTGCCGCCGTCGCCATCCTGCTGCGCGCCAATGGCCCGGTGTTCTGCTCCGGCGGCGATCTCAACTGGATGCGCCGCATGGCCGGCTATTCGCGGGAGGAGAACCTCGCGGACGCGGAGCGGCTGGGCGCGCTCATGCGCACCATCGACCGCGCGCCCAAGCCGACTCTCGTGCGCATCCATGGCTCTGCTTTCGCCGGAGCCACCGGGTTGATCGCGGCCAGCGACATCGCGGTGGCGGTGCCGGAGGCGGAATTCGCCGTCACCGAGGTGCGCATCGGCCTGATCCCGGCGGTCATCAGCCCCTATCTGGTGCGGGCCATGGGGGCACGACAGGCACGGCGCTATTTCCTCACCGCCGAACGCTTTTCCGCCGCGACCGCGCTGGATCTGGGCCTCGTGCATGAGGTGGTACAGGCGGAAGAACTGGACGCCGCCATCGCCCGTCACCTCAAGGCGCTGAAGGCGGCGAGCCCCGCCGCGATCGCCGCCACCAAGGCCCTCGTCGCCGCCGTGGACCGGCCGCTCGACGACGCGGTCATCTCCGACACTGCCCGCCGCATCGCCGACCAGCGCGCCAGCGCCGACGGCCGCGAGGGTGTCACCGCCTTCCTCGAAAAGAGAAAACCCAATTGGGGGGCCGCATGATCCGTCCCATCCGCACCTTGCTCGTCGCCAATCGCGGCGAGATCGCCGTGCGCGTGATGCGCACCGCCAAGGCGCTCGGCCTGCGCACCGTCGCGGTCTATTCGGAGGCCGACGCCAACGCGCTGCACGTGGCGGTGGCGGACGAGGCCTACCCCATCGGCCCGGCCCCGGCGCGCGAGAGCTATCTGCGCATCGATGCCATCCTCGACGCGGCGAAGAAGAGCGGGGCGGATGCGATCCATCCCGGCTACGGCTTCCTCTCGGAAAACGCCGCCTTCGCGGATGCCTGCGAACAGGCCGGCATCGTCTTCGTCGGCCCACCGGCCTCGGCCATCCGCGCCATGGGCTCCAAGAGCGCGGCCAAGGCGCTGATGGAGACGGCCGGTGTGCCGCTTGTGCCCGGCTATCACGGCGAGGATCAGGACGCCTCGCTGCTCGCCCGCGAGGCGGAGCGCATCGGCTTCCCGGTGCTCATCAAGGCTTCGGCCGGCGGCGGCGGCAAGGGCATGAAGGTGGTGCGCGCGGCGGACGAGTTTCCCGAGGCCCTCGCCTCCGCCCAGCGCGAGGCGAAGAGCGCGTTCGGCGACGACAAGGTGCTGGTGGAGAAATATCTCACTACCCCCCGTCACATCGAGGTGCAGGTCTTCGCCGACAGCCACGGCAATTGCGTCTATCTCCACGAGCGCGACTGCTCCATCCAGCGCCGCCATCAGAAGGTGGTGGAGGAGGCCCCCGCCCCCGGCATGACGCCGGAGCGTCGTGCGGCCATGGGCAAGGCGGCGGTGGATGCCGCCAAGGCCGTGGGCTATCGCGGCGCCGGCACGGTGGAGTTCATCGCCGAGGGCGAGCATTTCTACTTCATGGAGATGAACACCCGCCTCCAGGTGGAGCATCCGGTGACGGAGGCCATCACCGGGCAGGACCTCGTGCAATGGCAGCTCCGCGTCGCGCAGGGCGAGACCCTGCCGCTGACGCAGGAGGAGATCCCGCTTGAGGGCCACGCCATCGAGGTGCGGCTCTATGCGGAAGACCCGGAGCGGGACTTCCTGCCCCAGGTCGGCCGGCTGGACCATCTTCAGCTGCCGTCCCACCTCGACCACACGCGGGTGGATACCGGCGTGCGGGCGGGCGATACGGTCTCCATCCATTATGACCCGATGATCGCCAAGATCATCGTCTCCGGCGCTGACCGCCTCGAGGCAGTGCGGCGGCTGGAGGCGGCGCTGGCCGCCACCGAGGTCGTCGGGCTCGCCACCAACCGGGTGTTCCTGAAAGCCATCGCCGCCCATCCCGCCTTCGCGGCGGCGGAGCTGGACACCAATTTCATCGCCCGCCATCAGGACGTGCTGCTCCCCGGCCCGGCACCGGTGGACGACACCGTGCTCGCGCTCGCCGCCCTCTTCATCCTGAAGGAGGAGGCGCGCCAGTCCGCCGAGACGGTGGATGCCGCCGATCCCTGGTCGCCCTGGGGCCTCGCGCCCGGCTGGCGGCTCAACCGCGACGCCCATGTGGACCTGACCTTTGCGGACAGGGAACGCCGCATCGACATCCGCGCCCATTTCCGCCCCCACGGCTTTGTCCTCGCTTTGCCGGGCGGCGACGTGGCGGTGGAGGGCGATGCGGAGGCGGATGGCAGCCTGCGCGTGCGGCTCGATGGAGTGGCGCTGTCGGCGCGAGTGATCCGCACCGGCAACCGCCTCACCGTGTTCGTGCGCGGCGGAGAATATGCGGTGGACTTCATCGACCCGCGCCTCGCCTCGCAGGCCGCCACCGGTACTGCCGGCCGGCTCGTCGCGCCCATGCCCGGCACCATCATCCGCATCGCGGTGGAGGAAGGGCAGGAGGTGACCAAGGGCGCCGCCCTCGTCGTTGTGGAAGCCATGAAGATGGAGCATACCGTCGCCGCGCCCCGCGACGGCAAGGTCAAGGCGCTGAAATTCGCCGTCGGCGACCTCGTGGACGAGGGCGCCGAGCTTCTGGTTCTGGAGGACGCCTGATGGCCCGCCCCGCATCCGTCCGTATCGTCGAGGTCGGCCCCCGCGACGGGCTCCAGAACGAGCCCGGCATCGTGCCCCTCGACGCCAAGGTGGCGCTCATCGACGCCCTGGCCGACGCCGGGCTGAGGATGATCGAGGCCGGCTCGTTCGTCTCGCCCAAGTGGGTGCCGCAGATGGCCGACACCGCCGAGGTGCTGGGCTCCATCGATCGCCGGCCCGGCGTGCGCTACACCGTTCTGGCGCCAAACCTGAAGGGGCTGGAGCTGGCGCTCGCCTGCGGCATCGAGGAGGTGGCGGTGTTTACCGCGGCCTCGGAGGCGTTCACGCAGAAGAATATCAACTGCACCATCGCCGAGAGCCTGGAGCGCTTCACCCCGCTCATCGATCTCGCCCGCGCCCGCGGCGTCGCGGTGCGCGGCTATGTGAGCTGCGCGCTGGGCTGCCCGTATCAGGGCGAGGTGCCGGTGGCGAAGGTGGTGGAGGTGTCGGAAGCCCTCACCGCCATGGGCTGCTACGAGGTGTCGGTGAGCGACACCATCGGCGTCGGTACTCCGGACAAGGCGCAGGCGGTGACCGGGGCTGTCGCCGACCGCATCGGGCTGGAGCGCACCGCCATCCATTTCCACGACACCTACGGGCAGGCGCTGGCCAATGTGCTGGCCTGTCTCGACATCGGCGTGTCGTCCGTGGATTCGGCGGTGGCCGGGCTCGGTGGCTGTCCCTATGCCAAGGGGGCGTCGGGCAATCTCGCCACCGAGGATCTGGTCTACATGCTGAATGGCCTCGGCATCGAGACCGGCGTTGATCTCGATCGCCTCGCGGCGGCCGGGCGGGCCATCACCGCGGCGCTCGGCCGAGCGCCGGCTTCCAAGGTGGCGCAAGCGCTGGCTGCGACATGTGCGTGAGGCCGTGTGCGTTAGGCCCTGCTGAAGCGGGGCCGGTGGCGTTGGTTCCCCTTATCCCGTAACCTTAATGGCAGTTGAAGGGGCGGCTCCGTTGCCTTGGCCAGATGCAGCCCCTAACTGTCGAAGGTAAATCCGGCGCAGGGTCTGCCGGTCAGTCCGGGGTCGCGCTCATGTCTGCGTCGAGTGCCGCTTTGACCGTTTCAGGCCGCACCGTGCGGCGCCTCGCGGTGATGTCCGCGCTCGCCGTTCTCGCCGCCCCCATCGCCGCGACCCCTGCGGCTGCGCAGGAGCTGACGCGCCTCTATGCGCCGAAGCCGCCCACCGGCTCGGCCTATGTGCGGGTGGTGGACCTTTCCGCGAGCGGCGCACCCATCGGCATCGGGACGGCGCCGGCCGCGCCCATCCCCGCCGGCGACACCGCCACCATCTACCGCATCGTGAAGGGCGGCGCGCCGCTTTCGGTCAGCCTTGCCGGCAGGCCGGCCGAAGGGAGCATCATGCCGGCGGCCGATGCCTTCTCCACCGTCATCGTGCCGGCCTCGGGGCCCGCAGTGGTCATCACCGATCCCACCGAGGGCCGTAACGATCTGAAGGCGCAGCTGCGCGTCTACAATCTGGTGCCCGGCTGCGCCGCGAGCGTGACGGTGGCGGACGGCGGCCCCGTCGTGTTCGAGGGCGTCGCCACCAACGACACCCGCCAGCGCGCCATCAACCCCATCGAGGCGGTGCTGGCCGCCACCTGCGGCGCCGCGGTGTCGCAGCCGCTGAAGCTGCCGCCGCTCAAGGCCGGCGACCACTACAGCCTGTTCCTGCTGCCCGGCGCGAACGGGCCGAAGCTCGCCGGCCAGCGCGACGAGACCGAGCCCTATCGCGGTCCGGGCAACTGATCCGGCCCCATGGTCTTCGCCTCCGACAGCTTCCTGTTCCTGTTCCTGCCGGTCTTCCTCATCGTCTATGCGCTGACGCCGGGCCTCGCGCGCAACGTCGTCATCCTCGCCTTTTCCTGGCTGTTCTATGCCTGGTGGCGCGCGGACTTCCTCCCCCTCATCGTCTCCATCGCCATCTGGTCGTGGGCGACCGGGCTTTGGATTTCCCGCGCGGAGGGGAGGGCCCGGGGATGGGCGCTGTTCATCGGCATCGTCTGGCCGCTCGCGTCCCTCGTCTGGTTCAAGTACGCCAACATGCTGGTGCATTCGGCCGAGGTGCTCACCGCCTCGGTCTGGGGCTGGCCGGACGTGCTTTTGCCCATCGGGCTTTCGTTCTTTGTCTTCGGGGCCATCTCCTATTCCACGGACGTGTTCCGCGGGACGGTGAAGGCCGAGCCCTCGTTCGTGAACTATGCCACCTACCAGTCCATGTTCGGCCACCTCGTGGCCGGCCCGGTGGTGCGCTACGAATGGGTGGCGCAGCGCCTGAAGGAGCGCACCTTCCACCGGGCCGAGTTCATGTTCGGCGTCGAGCGCTTCATGCTCGGCTTCGCCCAGAAGGTGCTGATCGCCGATACGCTCGCTCCCATGGTGGATGCGGGCTATGCCATCGCCCATCCCACCACGGTGGACGTGCTGCTGGCCGTTACCGGCTACACGCTCCAGCTCTATTTCGATTTCTCCGGCTACAGCGCCATGGCCATCGGCCTCGGCCTCATGGTGGGCCTTAAGTTCCCGGAGAATTTCGACAATCCCTATCTCTCCACCTCGCTGGCGGAGTTCTGGCGGCGCTGGCACATCTCGCTGTCGAGCTGGCTGCGGGACTATCTCTATATCCCGCTCGGCGGCAATCGCGGGTCCACGGGCCGCGTGTCCGCGAACCTTCTCATCACCATGGGGCTCGGGGGCCTGTGGCATGGGGCCAGCTGGACCTTTCTCATCTGGGGCCTGTGGCACGGCTTCGGTCTCATGGTGGGGCGCGTGTGGAAGAATCTCGGCCTGCCGGGGACCGGCGCATGGCTCGGCCACGTCCTCACGCTCGCCTTCGTCATGGTCGGCTGGGCATTGTTCCGGGCGCAGAGCTGGGCCGAGGCGGGGGTGATCTTCTCCGGCCTGACCGGGAGCAACGGCGTCGCGCTGAGCCCGTCCATGGGCGCGGCCATCCGCCCGGTGGAAATCGCGACTCTCGTACTCGGCATCGGCCTGATCTACCTGCCGAAGCTTCTACGCATCGATCCGTCCGCGCCCAATCCCGGCCACTGGCTCAGGGCCTGGGCGGCGCTGCCTCTGTTCCTGTTCGCCGTGCTGGTGCTGCAGGGCCGGATGGTGGTGCCCTTCCTCTATTTCCAGTTCTGAGGGGGGACGATGCCGCATCTCGCCCGCGCCCTCGCGACCCTCGCCTTCCTGGCGCTGATGCTGACCGGCCTCGGCTTCGTCGCCGTGCATCTCAGGGGTGAGGAGGCGCGCACCGCGCTCGCGGCAGCGGCGACCCGCGAGAATGTGCTGGATGGCCGCTTCACCGCCGTGCTCGACAAGCAGATCACCGCCGCCTTGCCCCAGCTGACAGGGCTTGAGGATGTGGTCTCCGGCCTCGCCTACAAGGTGCTGGGGGATGCCGGCGATCTCGTGCGCGCCGGCTGCCCCGGCTGGCTGTTCTACCGCGAGGAGCTGATCGAGACGCGGGGCGCACGAGCCAATTTCGAAACCCGGCTGAAGATCGCGGCGAAGATCCGGGATGCGTTCGCGGCGCGAAACCTCGCCCTCGTGGTGCTCCCCGTTCCGGACAAGGCGTTGCTGGCGGCGGAGCATCTGTGCGGCGCCCCCGTCTCCGGCGAGGCGCGCTGGCGGTCGCAGGCGTGGTGGGCGCAGAGCGGTGCGCTCGGGCTCGATCAGGTGGAGATCGCGCCCGGCTTTCCCGGCGCGGACGGCTTCCTGCGCACGGACACCCATTGGAACGTCGCCGGCGCCAAGCTCGCCGCCGGGCGGGTAGGGGATGCGGTGCGCAGGCGCATCGGTCCGGGCACGCAGAAGATCACCCTTTCGCAAAGCCCACCCAAGGCGCGCGTGGGCGACCTCATGCGTCTCGCGGGGCTGGAGCGCACGTACAGCTGGTCCGGCCCGCAGCCGGACGAGGAGCCGGAAGTGTCAGCCGCCATCGCCCGCACCGGCGGGTTGCTGGACGACGTGCCGGGACCGCAGGTGGTGCTCGCCGGCTCCTCCTTCTCCCGAAATTCCGGCTTCCTCGAATATCTTCAGGCCGCCTCCGGCACCGAGGTCGCGCAGAGGAGCCGCGACGGCTCCGGCTTTGCCGGCCAGCTTCTCGAACTTCTGATGGACGAGCCGCAGATTCTGGCTGAAACCCGCCTCGTGGTGTGGGAATTCCCCATGCGAGCCCTCACCCGGCCGCTGACGGATGTCGAGCGCCGCTTTCTGGGAGATGCGAAATGATGAAGGTCGCCGGCGCTGGACGCGCATTCACCCGCCGCGGCTTCCTGGCGACGAGCATGCTGGGCGGCCTGCTGGCGGCGGGCATCGCCGGCCTGTCCACCCCAGCGGCGGCGCAGAACAGCGGTATCATTTCCGGCAAGGACGGCTGGCTGTTTCCGGGCTGGGAGAGCATCTCCGTCCTCGACCGCTCGGGCATTACCGCCAACGTCATGCTGATGCAGGAGACGAAGGCGGCGCTTGCCGCCCGCAACGTGACGCTGATGGTCATGGTGGTTCCCATGAAGGCGCCCTTCTACAGGGAGAAGCTGCCGGACGGGACGACGCTCTCGGCCGACGTCGCCGGCCAGTATGACTTCATCCTCGACCAGCTGAGGAAGGCTGGCATCGACACGGTGGACCTGCGCCCGGCGATGAAATCGGTGCAGACCGGCAAGCAGACCAGCTTCTACCGCGCCGACTACCATTGGACCGCCTGGGCATCCGAGGCGGCGGCGGACGCGGTGGCGCAGGCCATCAAGGCGAAGGTGGGCAAGCTCGCCGGCAGCCCGCCCGGCGACAAGCTCGGCGAATGGGTCACGCAGCGCCATCTCGGCGATCTTGCCCAGCGCTTTCTCACGCCGGACCAGCAGAAGCAGATTGGACCGGACCTCTACACCGTCCGCACGCCGGCACCGGCCAAGGCCTCGCTGGTGGATTCCGCGCCAGCGCCGGTCCACATCATCGGCAACAGCTTCGTGCAGCCCTATCTCGGGTTTCCGCAGAAGCTCTCCAACGCCCTCGACCGGCCGGTGTCGCTGACCTGGAATCCGGGGAATGTCGGCCCCTGGGCGACCTTCCTGCAATATGTGGGATCTCCGGACTTCGCGAAGAGCCCGCCGCAGGTGCTGCTCTGGCAGTTCAACGAGGGGCCGTTCCACAGCGGCCCGCAGGCGACCGACCAATGGGACGTCCCCTCCATCATGCCCCCCCAGACCTGGCGGGAGCGGATGCTGGCGGCGATCCGCAGATAGGGTTCGGTTAATAAACCCTGCAGAAGTGTTAACGGCGCCCGGAGGCAATCTTCTCGGGCGCCGTTTTTGTTTACGATCGGGTAACGTCTGGGGCGGCGAAGTAAAAAATTCGTTTACGCGGGCGAATATTATCGGGTCTCGTTAAGGTTAACTGTGGTTTAAGTAGTCGGTGCCATGGTGAGGCCATGAGCACCGCGATTCATTTCCGCACCTGCCTTGCCCCCACCCTCGACCGGGATCGGAAGAGGCTTTCGCGCGGCATCGCGCTCAGCCTCGTGCTGGCGACCTCGGCCGCCGCGCTGACGCTCGCGGCGACCCCCGCCGGGGCCCAGACCCAGCCAGCGCCGCAGGCGCAGCAACCGCCGCAGGCCCAGCCGGCGCCCCAGGCCACGCGAACGCCGGAGCTGACGGGGGCGGCGTGGGTGGCGGCTGATCGCGCCTATGCCGCGCAGCGGGAGAAAAGATACGCGGATGTCGTGACCTATGCCCGCGAGGCGCTGAAGCTGCGCCCCGACGTGGCGCGGCTCTGGCTCTTGCTGATGGATGCGCTGGACGCCCAGGGCAAGACTGCCGAGGCGGTGGTGGTGGGCAACGAGGCGATCGCCGCCGGCATCACCGATCAGGCGCTCACGGCCCGTGTCCGCTCCCAGAGCCGCGTGCTGGCGCAGGAACCGTCCGTCGCCGCCAACAAGGCGCTGGAGGCCCAGAACCCGAAGGCCGCCATCGAGCAGGCGCGCAAGGCCATCGCGCTGGTGCCGGACGATCTCAGCTATCGCGTGCTCCTCATCTACACGCTGCTGGCCGACGGCCAGCTGGACGCGGCCGACAAGGCGGCGAGCGAAGCCATCCAGGTCGATCCCCAGTCTTTCCTGCCGCGCACCCTGCGCGGCTATGTCCGCATGCGCCTCGGCAAGGTGGCGGAGGCAGAACAGGATTTCGACGCCGCCCTGAAGGATGAGGTGCTCTCCGGGCCGACCGCCCGCGACGCGCGCGTGGTGATGGCCGACGCCGCCATTGCCGCGAACCACCCCCAGCGGGCGCTCAAGCTTCTGGAATCGGTCGAGCCCGATGCGGCGGTCCAGGCGCGGCTGCGGGTCGCCCGCGCGCAGGAGCGCAACCCGAAGACCGTTCCCGCCAATGCGGCCCAGACCCTGCCGGTGCCGTTCCAGAAGTGCATCGACACGCCCTATGGCCCCTCCTGTAGCCTCATCCCCGCCACCACGCCGCCCGGCGGGGGCGTGAGCGACACGCCCGGCTACGACGCCGCGCTCGAAGCCTTCGGTGCCTATCGCGAGGGCAACGACAATCTGTCCGAGGCCCGCATCCGTGAGGCGCTGAAGGAAAACCCCGGCAATGCCCAGTGGCGCCGGCTGCTGATCGATTCGCTCGATCGCTCGAAGAAGTACAAGGAGCTGGATGTCGTCCTGCGCGAGGCCATCAGCCAAGGCGACAACGATCCGGCCCTGATCGCGCTCCGCGCGGCCAACGACAAGCGCCTCGCCGAGCCCATGGCCGTGCAGGCCATCAAGGACATCGGCCGCGGCAAGGCCGCGAGCGCCGTCACCTCCGCCCGGCAGGCGGTGGAGCGGGCGCCCGACGCCCTCATCTTCCGCATCGTGCTCATCAATGCGCTGATGGCGGCGAACCAGTTCAAGGACGCCGAGACGGCCGCCACCGGCGCGGTCGCGGACAATCCCAACGAGCCGCTGCCGCACATCCTGCGCGCCTGGCTGCTGCAGAAGACCGGCCAGCGCGAGGAAGCGGCGCGGGAATTCGACACCGTTCTCAACAGCAACCTCCTCACCGACCTGGAGGAGCTGAACTACCGGCTGATCGCGGCGAACGCGGCTATGGCGGACGGCAAGCCCGAGGAGGCGCTGAAGGCGCTCGAACCCCTCGACGCGGCCAAGAACAAGGAGGTCGGCGTCCTGCGCAAGCAGGCGGAGGCCCAGGCCAAGGCGCCGAACGCCGCCAAGCCCGCGCTTCAGCAGCCGGCCGTACTGTGCCAGCCGACGAGCTATGGCGTCATCTGCTCGGTGTTCGCCAATCCGCAGATGCAGGCGCCGGGCGTGGCCGGTCTCAATCCGGGCGCGCCGGGCTATGCGGCGGCCACCGCCGCCTATGCCGCATTCGCCCGGAAGGACTACGGGACCGCCATCACCGAGGCGCGCCGCGCGGTGGATGCCGACCCCGGCAATCGCAATTACCAGACGCTGCTGCTCAACGCCTTGTCCTCCGCCGGCCGCTACGGCGAGGCCGAGGCGGTCGCCAGCCGGCTGCTGGCGGCGAGCCCGCGCGATGCCACCCTGCTGGTGCAGCGGGCCAATCTGCGCCTGCAGGCGAAGGATTTCTCCGGAGCCGTCGCCGACTACAAGGCGGCGCTCGGCTCGCCCAACCTGCCGCCGGCCCAGGTGCGCATCGTGCGCCTTGGTCTCGCCGACGCCGCGCTGAACGCCAAGCAGCCGGAGGTCGCCATCTGGGCCCTCCAGCCCTACGCCAACGAGGACAGCTACGAAGTTCAGGCCCGCCTCGGCTTCGCCTCCCTCGCGCTCGAGGACAAGGAGGGCGCGCTCAATGCCTTCACCCGCGCGGCGGCGCGGGCGCGCACGCCGCAGGAGCGCATGGCGATGCTCACCGCCCGCGTCAGCGTGCTCACGCAGCTCGGCCGCAAGGACGAGGCGCGCGCGCTGTTCCAGCAGGCCTACAACAGCGGCGCCCTGCGCGGCATGAAGCCGGTGGACCTCGCGGTTCTGGCCAGCCAGGCGGGAGAGGACGAGCTTGCCTACGAATACTTCTCCGAAGCCAACAGCCGCTGGCGGCTGCGCGGCACCAATTTGATCAATGCCGCCTACAATGCGCGCCGCACCTATCACAACGCCGAGGCGGTCGATTACTTCAAGTCCGCCATCGACGAGGCGCGGGAGGGCAAGCTCCAGCTCGATCCGCAATATCTGTTCGGTCTGAGGCGCGAGGTCGCCGAGCTGACGCGCACCTGGGGCGCCTACGCCTCGGTGAGCTACGGCCCGGTGGGCGTGGCGCCCGGTTCGTTCCTGGTTCCGCAAACGTCCAACGGCGCCAACAACACGCTGGGCGCGGGCGGTGAAATCTACTGGCGCCCCCCCGGCATCGGCTATCGCGACGGTTCGATCTTCGAACTGTTCGTGCGCGGCTTCGGCACGCTCTATTCCGACGCCGGCGGGGCCACGGGCTTCGACACCATCCAGGGCTCGGTGGGTGCGCGCTGGAAGCCCTTCTCGACCGAGAACCTGGTGTTCGAGATTTCCTATCTCTTCCCGGTTGGCCAGTTCTCGCGCAACGACATGCTGCTGCGCACCGCCTATTCGAAGGCGGAGGGCACGGATCTTCGGGTCGACGTGGACAACTGGCGGGCCTGGCAGATCTATGCCGACTACAATTACTTCGTGAGCCAGCCGCAGACGATCGCCACCTTCGAGGGGCGCTATGGCCACGCCTTCCGGATGGACGCGATCTCCGACCATCTGGTGTTGTGGCCCTATCTCGCCATCGGCGGTGGCTACGACACCGGCTATGCGACGCCGTTCGCCATGGGCATCGGCCCGGGTCTCACCGCCCGCTACTGGTTCAATGAGGACGAATACACGGCGCCGCGCTCGTATCTCGACTTCACGCTCCAGTATCGCTTCAAGCTTGCGGGCGACGATCGCGCCCAGGGCATTTTCGCCGGCGCCTTCCTCTCCTACTGAGCCGGAAGACGCAGCAAGGGTGTTGGGAAACAAGGGCTTGCGCCACATCAAGGCGCAAGCTCCCGAGGGGCGGCATGGTCGGGGCATGACCTGCCCCGATACGAACACCCTCCTCGCCCGCTACGGGCAGCCGGTGCCACGCTACACCAGCTACCCCACCGCCCCCCATTTCTCGCCCGAGGTCGATGCCGCGACCTACGCAGGCTGGCTGAAGGCGCTGCGGCCGGACGGAACGGTCTCGGTCTATATCCACGTGCCGTTCTGCGCCGAGCTGTGCCTGTATTGCGGCTGCCAGACCGCCGTGGCACGCAGCCGCACGCCGGTGAAGGCTTATGCCGACCGGCTGGTGGACGAGATCGGCCTCGTCGCCCGCCATCTTCCGGGGCGGATGACGCTTACCCATCTGCATTTCGGCGGCGGCACGCCCACCATGCTGGCGGACGAGGACTTTGCCGCGATTATGCTGGCGCTGCGGGATGTCTTCGCCTTCGCGGACGATGCCGAAATCGCCATCGAGATCGATCCGCGGGTGATGGATGCGGACAAGGTGGCGGTGCTCGCCCGGGAGGGCTTCAACCGCGCCAGCCTCGGCGTGCAGGATTTCGACCCGAAGGTGCAGGAGGCCATCGGCCGTCACCAGTCGCTGGAGGAGACGCAACAGGTCGCGGACGCGCTCCGGGCGGCCGGCATCGGCGCGCTGAACCTCGATCTCATGTATGGACTGCCGCATCAGGATCAGGCCTCCGTGCGCCGCACGGCGGAGGCGGCGCTGGCGCTCGATCCCGACCGCATCGCCGTGTTCGGCTATGCGCATGTGCCGTGGATGAAGAAGCATCAGGCCCTCATCCCCGAACAGGCCCTGCCCGGCGCGGCCGAGCGCCTCGCCCAGGCCGAGCTGGTCGCCGATATCCTGGCGGGGCACGGCTACCGGGCGGTGGGGCTCGACCATTTCGCCAAGGCGGAAGACCCCATGGCGCGGCGCGCGGCCGACGGCTCGCTCAAGCGCAATTTCCAGGGCTACACCACGGATGACGCCCCGGTGCTGATCGGCTTCGGCGCCTCGGCCATCGGCGCGCTGCCGCAAGGCTATGTGCAGAATCTCTCCGCCACGCCCCAGTGGCACAAGGCGGTGGAGGGCGGCGCGCTGCCCATCGCGCGGGGCATCGCGGTGAGCGACGAGGACCGGCTGCGCCGCCATGTCATCGAGCGGCTCATGTGCGACCTCGCCGTCGATCTCGATGCCGCCTGTGGGAGCCTCGGCTTCCCGCCGGACACGTTCGCGCACGAGATGGCGGCGCTGGAGCCCCTGATCGCCGACGGGCTGGCGGTGCGGCGTGGTGGCGTGGTGGAAGTGCCGGAGGCGGCGCGGCCGTTCACCCGGGTGGTGTGCGCCGTGTTCGACGCCCGCCTTTCCGCCAGCCGGGCGGCAGCGCCGGAGAAGAAGCGGCACGCGGCCGCAGTCTAGAGCACGCGCCGATCAGCGTGCAACGCGAGCTGATCGGATAACGCGTTCTCTATCCATAAGTGAGAGGGCGATTCACCGATCAAATTGAATCAATTTGATCGGATCGCGCTCGAGCTGCCGCGTCCCCGGCTGCGATGTCAGCAGACCGGCGCTTCCGGAATCCGACCGACCTCACCTCTTGACGCAAAAGAAAAGGCCCGCCGGGGCCGGTGGGCCGGGAGCGGGCCAAGGGGGAACGCTGCTGATCGGAGAGGATGCAGCGTGCCGGGGGAAGAACTCAGGAGTTCAGGCGCTTCAGGGTCGCGCCATCGCGCAGCACCACCCGGCGCGAGGACGGCAGGGCGATGGCGGAAATCTCTTCCAGATGGGTCAGGGTCCGCGACACGGTCTCGATGGTGAGGCCGAGGAAATCGGCGATGTCCTGCCGCGACATGGGCAGCGTGACTTCGGTCCCGTTCGGACCCTGGCCGGCGCCGGCGCGCTCGGCCATGTCCAGGAGGAAGGTGGCGACCCGTTCCTGGGCGGTCTTGCGGCCCAGGACGAGAAGATGATTCTGCGCGCGGCCAAGCTCGGCGGCGGTCAGCGCCCACAAGGCGTGGGCGAGCTCGGTATCGTCGGAGGCGCGGGAAAAGAGGATCGAGCGCTTGACCCGGACGATCTTGCATTCGCTCACCGCCTCGGCGGAGAAGCGGTGACGGCCGGTCATTTCCCAGCCGAACACGTCGCCGGGCAGGCAGAAAGTCTCGATCTGGCGCCGGCCGTCGCCGAGCAGCTTGCAGATGCGCACCGCGCCGGACAGGACGATGTAGAGGTTTTCGGCCGGCTGATCCTCGCCGAAAATCTCCGCGTTGCGGGCGTAGCTCGCAACCACTCCGAGGCGCGCGACCACTTCGGTGGGGGTTCGCGTGTTAGCCTCCTCGGTCCAGCGATGGGCGGGCCGTGCGGAAGACAGGGGCGCTGCGTAGGACTTGCTGTCATACGTCCGGGACTGGGCGTAGGGCTTGTGGGCGATCGCTGCTGCGGGGCTCGGCATCGGTTGACCCTTCCATCGGTGTTGGGAAAGGGATAACCGGCGGAACGCACGGGAAAAATTCGGATCGAACACTTAAGTCGGTCCCCTTAGGTACTATTACGTAGCGGCCGGAGGTCGCATAAACTGGCCCAAAGAATTCAAGTGGTGGGGGGATGTGCCTTTGACGCGCGGGCGGAAGGAAATGCTTGGCGATGCCGCGCGCGGCGCCGGCGCCGGGCTCGTGGCGCTGCTGCTGTGCCGCGTCGCCGGCCTGCAACCGCTCGGCGGAAACGCGCTCCTGCTCCAGCTCGCGGTCATCATCCTCGTGTCCGGGCGTGGGCTCTTCGCCGGCGGCGCGGCGGTGGCCGTCGCCTTTGCCGGCGGCATCGCGTTGCGCGGTCTTTCCGGCATCGACGCCCGGGTGGACCTCGCGGCACCGGCGCTGTTCCTGGCCGTGGGGCTCGGCATCGCGGTGCTCGGCGAGCGGCTGCGCCGCACCCGCCTCGCTGCCGTCGCGCGCGACCGCGACCTGCTGGCGCGCGAGGCGCACCTCTCTTCCATTCTCGACACCGTGCCGGACGCCATGGTGGTGATCGACGAGCGCGGCATCATGCGCTCCTTCTCCACGGCGGCGGAGCGCCTGTTCGGCTACACCGCGGCCGAGGCGGTGGGGCAGAATGTCTCGGTGCTCATGCCCTCGCCCCATCGCGAAGGGCACGACGGCTACATCACGCGCTATCTGACCACGGGCGAGCGCCGGATCATCGGCATCGGGCGGGTGGTGGTGGGCGAGCGCAAGGACGGCACCACCTTTCCCATGGAGCTGGCGGTGGGCGAGATGCGCTCCACTTCGGAGCGATTCTTCACCGGCTTCATCCGCGACCTGACCGAGCGGCAGCAGACCGAGGCACGCCTGCAGGAGCTTCAGGCCGAGCTTGTGCACATCTCCCGCCTCACGGCCATGGGCGAGATGGCCTCGACGCTGGCCCACGAGCTGAACCAGCCGCTCTCGGCCATCGCCAACTACATCAAGGGCTCGCGTCGCCTTCTCGACAGCGGGACGGTGCAGGTGGAGGTGTTGCAGGGGGCGCTGGAGAAAGCCGGCGAGCAGGCCCTGCGCGCCGGCCAGATCATTCGCCGCCTCCGGGATTTCGTGTCCCGCGGGGAAAGCGAGCGGCGGGTGGAGAGCCTCGCCAAGCTGGTGGAGGAGGCGAGCGCCCTGGCCCTGGTCGGAGCCAAGGAGCATGGTATTCAGGTGCGTTTCCTCTATGATCCCAAGTGCGATCTCGTCCTGGCTGACAAGGTTCAAGTCCAGCAGGTGCTGCTGAACTTGATGCGCAACGCCCTGGAGGCAATGATGGAGACGCCGCGCCGCCAGCTTCTGGTCCGGACCGAGGCGGTAGAGGACGATATGGTGATGGTCAGCGTCTCGGACACCGGGCACGGCATCTCCGCCGAAATGGGGGCGCAGCTGTTCACGCCGTTCGTCACCACCAAGCGGCACGGCATGGGCGTGGGGCTGTCGATTTCCCGCACCATCATCGAGGCGCACGGCGGCCGCATCTGGGCCGAGCCCAATCCCGGCGGCGGCGCCGTATTCCGATTCACCCTCCGCGCCGTGGGCGATGCGGAGGCGGTGCATGATTGAGCAGGAGACAGCGGTGATCCACGTCATCGACGACGACGATGCGGTGCGCGAATCCCTCGCCTTCCTGCTCTCGACCGCCGGCCACGTGGTTCACGAGCACGCATCCGCCCGGCTGTTCGTGGAGGCGGGGCTGCCCGGCGCGGACCCCTCCGCGAGCTGCATCATCACCGACGTGCGCATGCCGGACATGACAGGCATCGATCTGCTTCAGCACCTTAAGGAGAAGGGCTCCAGCGTCCCGGTCATCGTCGTCACCGGCCATGGCGACGTGCCGCTGGCGGTGGAGGCGATGAAGCTTGGCGCCGCCGATTTCCTGGAAAAGCCGTTTGACGACGTGGCCATCCTCGACACGGTGAAATCCGCGCTGGACCGCCGCCAGAAGACCAACCAGCACGACGCCATGCGCGGGCAGGTGGTGGACCGCATCTCCGGCCTTTCCCAGCGCGAGCGGCAGGTGCTGGAATGTCTGGTTGCCGGACAGGCCAACAAGACCATCGCCTACGAGCTTGGGATCAGCCCCCGAACGGTGGAGGTCTACCGCGCCAACGTGATGACCAAGATGAAGGCGCAGAGCCTGTCAGAGCTGGTGCGCATGGCGCTGCTCGCCGGCATCGCGCCGCGTCAGGCGTGATCGGGCTACCGTTCCGCGCGCTCTGGCGAGCTTGGCCCGAATCGTCTTGATCTAGCGCAAGGCCCCTCGACCCCCTCCCAAAGTAGATTGTAACCCGGCGACCACGCGGACCCGCGAGCGGGTCGTGGGAGATGTTTTGGGATGATGGCGTTGGAAGAGCCGCCCGCGTTCGTCGTCCACATCGTCGACGATGACCCGGCGGTCTGCAATTCACTGAAATTCGCCCTGGAAGTGGACGGCTTCAACGTGCAGACCTATGCGCGCTCGGAGGAAGTGCTCGCGGCCGACCTGTCCTGCGGTGGTTGCATGATTGTGGACTACAATCTTCCCGGCATCAACGGCCTCGACCTCCTGCGGGAGCTGGACCGGCGGCACGTTCATCTCCCGGCCTTCCTCATCACCAGCAATCCGGCGCTTCATGTGCGTCGGCGCGCCACCGACCAGGGGGTCGCCATCATCGAGAAGCCGCTCCTTGGCAACCAACTAGCCGAGGCGGTGCGCGACAGCTTCGACCGCTCGCGCCCCTGCTGACGATTTCACCTTTCCCGGACGCTTCGTATTCCCTAGCGTTATCGACGGACAGCGGGCCGGCCTGACTCCGTGCCCGAAGCATCGAGGCCGCCATGACCACGCGCAATCTCGACGCCCTCTTCCACCCCCGCGCCATCGCCCTCGTGGGCGCCAGCAACCGCACCGGCACCGTCGGCGCGCTGGCCGCGCGCAACCTGTTCGAGGCGGGGTTCGAGGGACCGATCCTCTCCGTGAACCCGAAGGAGCGGGCGATCCGCTCTTCGCTCAATTACGCCTCGGTGGCGGACCTGCCGATCCCGGTGGACCTCGCCGTCGTCGCCGCGCCGCCGGACCAGGTGCCGGGGGTGATCTCCCAGCTCGGCGAGAAGGGTTGCCGTGCCGCCGTGGTGCTGCCCGCCGGCTACGGGCCGGGCGAGCAGTTCGAGGGGGCGGAGCAGCGCCAAGCGCTGCTGGATGCGGCGCGCCCGCATCTCTTGCGCATCATCGGGCCCAACGGCCTCGGCTTCATCTCCACCCGCGCCCACATCAACGCCAGCATCGCCCACCTGATGCCGGCCAAGGGCGATGTCGCCTTCGTCAGCCAGTCCGACACCATGACGGCGGCCGTGCTGGACTGGGCGCATGCCCGCGGTATCGGCTTCTCCCATGTGGCGGCGCTGGGCGAGAAGGCGGACGTGGATTTCGGCGACCTGCTCGACTATCTCGCCCTCGACAACACCACTCGCGCGATCCTGCTCTATGTCGAGAGCATCGCCGATGCCCGCAAATTCATGTCGGCCGGGCGCATCGCGGCGCGCGCCAAGCCGGTCATCGTCATCAAGGCCGGGCGCAGCGTGGCCGGGGCGCAGGCTGCCTTGTCCCACACCGGCGTGCTTGCCGGCAGTGATCTCGTGTTCGATGCCGCCCTGCGGCGCGCCGGCATGCTGCGCGTCCACGAGATGCGCGAACTGTTCGAGGCGGTGACGACGCTCTCCGCCGGCATCCGCCTGGCCGGCGAGCGGCTCGCCATCCTCACCAATGGCGGTGGGGCCGGCGTCGTGGCGGTGGATGCGCTGGAGGGCAGCGCCGGCCGGCTCGGCACCCTCCTGCCGGGGACGGTCGAGGCGCTGGACAAAGCCCTGCCGCGCACCTGGTCCCGCTCCAATCCGGTGGATATCCAGGCCGATGCGGACGGGGCGCGCTACGGCGCCGCCCTCAAGGCGCTTCTGGCCGACAAGGGCTCCGACGCGGTGCTGGTGCTGCACGCGCCGAACGCGCTATCCGACAGCAGTGCCGCCGCCGAGGGGGTGATGGCCGTGCTGGAAACGCGCCCCCGTGCCCCCGTGCTCACCTGCTGGCTCGGCGAGAGCGCGGCCGCCAATGCCCGCCGCCGCTTCGCCGGCCGCCGCATCCCGACCTACGACACGCCGGACGAGGCGGTGCGCGCGTTCGGCCATCTGGTGGCCTACCAGCGCAACCAGACCCTTCTCATGGAAACCCCGCCCGCGCGCTCCTTCGACGAGCCGGACCGTCCCGCCGCCCGCCGGCTGGTGGAGGGGGTTCTCGCCGCCGGACGCTCCGCCCTCACCGAGGTGGAGGCGAAGGCAGTGCTCGCCGCCTACGACATCCCGGTGGTGGACACCCGCATCGCCACGACCCCGGAGGAAGCGGGCCGCCTCGCCGCGGAGATCGGCTTCCCGGTGGTGGTGAAGGTGCTGTCGCACGATCTCACGCACAAGTCCGACGTGGGCGGCGTGCGGCTCGACCTGCGCACCTGCGCCGCAGTCGAGGACGCGTGCAGGGCCATCATCGCCTCGGTGGCGGAGAAGCGCCCCGGCGCCCGCATCGCGGGCTTCACGGTGCAGGCGATGATCCGCCGGCCCAATGCCCAGGAGCTGATCGCCGGCATCGGCTATGACGAGACCTTCGGCCCGGTGGTTCTGTTCGGGCAGGGCGGCACGGCGGTGGAGGTCATCGGCGACCGGGCGGTGGCTCTGCCGCCGCTCAATGGTGTGTTGGCGCGCGAGATGATCGAGCGTACCCGCGTGGCCAAGCTGCTCGCCGGCTATCGCGACCATCCCCCGGCGGACATGAACGCGGTCGCCTGTACGCTGGTGAAGGTGGCCGAACTGCTGGCGGACCTGCCGCAGATCGCCGAGCTGGACATCAACCCGCTGCTTGCCGACGAGCACGGGGTCCTCGCCCTCGATGCCCGCATCGTCGTGCATCCGACGCGGGTGGAGGGCACCCGCCGCTTCGCCATCAAGCCCTATCCCTCCGACATGTCGAAGAGGCTGGACCTGACGGACGGTTCGACGGTGGCCCTGCGGCCGATCCGGCCGGAGGACGAGCCGGGCCTCGTGGATGTGGTGCATCGCTCCGATCCGCAGGACGTGCGGATGCGCTTCCTCGGCTCGGTGAAGGACTTCCCGCACCTGATGGCGGCGCGCCTCTCGCAGATCGACTACGACCGCGAGATGGCCTTCGTGGCGCAGGAGGACAATGGGGACATCTGCGGCGTGGTGCGCATCATCGCCGATCCGGACAACGACGCCGCCGAATACGCGATCATGGTTCGGTCGGATTTCAAGGGCAAGGGCCTGGGCTTCCAGCTGATGAGCGAGATTCTCGCCCATGCGCGGAAGCGGGGACTGAGGCAGGTGTTCGGCGACGTGATGCGCGAGAACGGTCCGATGCTGCGCCTCGCCGAGGACCTCGGCTTCAAGGTGACGCCGGGCAGCGAGGATCCCTCCGTGATGCGGGTGGTGCTCAATCTCGACATGCCGTCGGCTGTTGGTGCCAGTGTACCGTTGGAGGTTTGACGGCTGTGACCGTTCCGGCGATATCCCTATTGCCACCCGTTCAGGCAAGGCCCACGATACCGTTGGTTTCCGAATTCGGACAACCGGCGACGTCGAGCGCCGGAAGGGTTCGGGGGAGGAGAAGATGCGCCGGAGGCCGCCCGGCCACCAGTCTGGTGGCAAGGAACGGGAACGCCGTCGCCATGATCTGCATGAGTGAATCGTGAGCGATGCCAATGAAGTAGCGCGAGGGCCCTGGCAATCGGAGTATCTTGCGCTGCATGATCCCGTCACCAGCCTGCCGAACCGCCTTCTCATGATGGAGTTCCTGTCCGGCGCGCTCAGCTCGCCGCAGGAAGGCAGGCGGACGCTTGCCGTGTTCGCGCTCGACATCGACAATTTCCGCCAGCTGAACGACATGTACGGCCTGGCCTCCGGTGATCTGATCCTCGCCGAGACCGCCCGCCGGTTGCGCCGCTGCGTGCGCGACAACGACCTCGTTGCCCGCGTGGGCGCCGACGAGTTCGTGCTGGTGGCCACGGGTCTCGCCGACACGAAGGCTGTGGACGGGCTTCAGCGCCGTCTGCAGGCCGCGCTGAGCGTTCCTGTTGCCCTGCCGTCCGGCGCCGTCGCCTATCCGCAGGCCGACATGGGCATCGCCCTCGCGCCGCTGGATGCGCAGGAACCCGACCGTCTGGTGCACTGCGCCGAGCTTGCTCTCAACCGGGCGAAGGACGAGGGGCCGGGCGCCTGCTGCTATTTCGCCGCCGACATGAACGACGAGATGGCCGGGCGCCGGACGCTGGAAGGCGACCTCCGGCGCGCCATCGTGTCGGACGAGTTCGTGCTGCTGTTCCAGCCGCGCTGCGACGCGCGCACGCTGGAACTGCTGGGCGTCGAGGCCCTGATCCGCTGGGATCATCCCCAGCTCGGCCGGCTCGCGCCGGACGAGTTCGTGCCGATCGCCGAGAAGAGCGGGCTGGTGATTCCGCTCGGCGAATGGGTGCTGCGCAAGGCCTGCGACACCATCTCCCGCCTGCCGGAGCTGAATGTCTCGGTGAACGTCTCGGTGGTGCAGTTCCGCAACGGCGAACTGGTCGGCACCGTGGAATCCGCGCTCCGGGCCACCAGCCTGCCGGCCCACCGGCTGGAGCTGGAGATCACCGAGAGCGTGCTCATCGAGAATACGGACAAGGCCCTCGACATCCTCGAGGGGCTCAAGAAGCTGGGTGTTCGCCTGTCCATGGACGACTTCGGCACCGGCTATTCGTCGCTCGGCTATCTGCGCACCTTCCCCTTCGATGCCCTGAAGATCGATCGCCGTTTCGTCGGCGACCTCGACCAGAGCAAAGGCGCGCTCGCCATCGTGCAGGCCATCCTCGGCCTCGGCCGGGCGCTCGGCATGCAGGTGGTGGCGGAAGGGGTGGAGACGGAGACGCAGCTCGCCGTCCTCAAGGCCGATTCCTGCGACGAGGTGCAGGGCTTCTATCTCGGCCGCCCCATGACCGAGGAGGCGCTGCGCGCCTATATCGCCGAGCGGCGCCTCGCGAGCTGAGGGCTCAAGCTCTTTCCCCGCCGTCGCCGTCCGGCCGTTGCGAACACGCGCAGAACGGCGGGCGAATTCCGGTCAGTCGAGCCATGGCGCCGGTCGATCCAGCGCGATCAGCGCGGCCGGATCGACCCGAGGACGGACGACAGCCGCCTCAGGGCCGCGCACCAGCACTTCGGGCACGAGCGCGCGGGTGTTGTAGGTGCCGGACTGGACGGCGCCATAGGCGCCCGCCGTCATCACCGCGAGGAGGTCGCCAGGCTGCACCTCCGGCAGCGGCCGGTCGAGGGCGAGGAAATCGCCGGTCTCGCACACCGGCCCGACCACGTCGGCCACCACCAGCGCCGCGTCGGCCGCAGGCTCGGTCACGGGCAGGATGTCGTGGTGGGCCTCGTAAAGCGTGGGGCGGATGAGGTCGTTCATGGCAGCGTCCACCACCACGAAGGTCTTGCCCTCGCCCTTCTTCACATAGATCACCCGGGTGACGAGGATGCCCGCGTTGGCCACCAGCATGCGGCCCATCTCGAACACCAGCGGCAGCTTGATGTCGCCGAGCGCCCGGCCCACCACCTCGGCATAGGCGGCGGGGGAGGGGGGGATGGGGTCGGAAGCCGCGTAAGGCACGCCGAGGCCGCCGCCGAGGTCCATGTGGTGCAGCCTGTGGCCGGCGGCCATCAGGTCGCGCGCCAGCTCGGCCAGCAGCGTCACCGCATTCTCGAACGGCGCCATGTCGGTGATCTGGCTGCCGATGTGCATGTCCACGCCGGTGATGGCGAGGCCGGGCAGGCGGGCGGCGTAGTCATACACCTCCCGGGCGCGGGAGATGGGGATGCCGAACTTGGTGGCCGACTTGCCGGTGGAGATCTTCTTGTGGGTCTTCGCGTCCACGTCCGGATTGACGCGGATGGAGACCGGCGCCTTCACGCCCTTCGAGACCGCGACCTGCGACAAGGCGTCAAGCTCCGGCTCGCTCTCCACGTTGAAGCACAGGATGCCGGCATCGAGCGCCTGCGCCATCTCCTCGCGCGTCTTGCCGACGCCGGAGAAGACGATGCGCTGTCCGGGCACGCCGGCGGCGCGCGCGCGCATCAGCTCACCGGCGGAAACGATGTCCGCCCCCGCGCCGAGCCGGCCGAGGGTGGAGATGACCGACTGGTTGGAATTGGCCTTCAGTGCGTAGCACAGCAGCACGTCGCGGCCGGCGAACGCCTCCATGAACACGCGGTAGTGCCGCTCCAGCGTGGCGGTGGCATAGCAATAGAAGGGCGTGCCCACCTCGGCGGCGAGCCGGGTCAGGTCCACGTCCTCGGCATGGAGGCGGCCGTTGCGATAATCGAAATGGTGCATCGGGGCGGCTTGTCGAAGGCTCGTTCCGCGCGCCGGCCGGGGGCGGCGCCGTCAGGCGTGCGCGGGTGGGCGAGGAAGGGTTGCTGTGTGGAAGGGCCGTTCGGCCCGGCCTTCCGGCCTGCGGGTCAGAGCAGGCCGTCGATGAGGAGCGGCTGGTCGGGGCGATCGATGCCCTGCAGCAGCTTCTGGGAGCTGTTGGTGCCGGTGGTCTTCTTCTTCTCCCAGGAGGCGTGCGGAACGGCGCTCTCGTTGAATTCCGCTGCGGTCTTGGGGGCCGTGTAGGAGGTGTTCGCATCGCCCGAAGCCGCTGCCGTGGTGGCCGGCTTCGGCGGGGGGGCGGCGGCATGGGCGCCGGGCGGGGGCTCCAGCGGACCCTTCACCCCGCACGCCGCGAGGGCGAGGGTGCCGCAGAGGGCCATAAGGGTCGCAAGGGATCGCATCTTCGTCCGTGCCATTGGCATCAATGTTGGCGACACTATAGCCCGCGCTGCGGCAAAGGCGAGCCCCCGGCGCAGCGGGGGCTTCCTCCGGCCGGCATCAGGCCGCGTCCGGGGCGGCCCCGAGGCGCTTCAGCCAGCGCCGCGCCTGAGCGCGCACCCGCTGCGGCGCGGTGCCGCCATAGCTGGTGCGGCTGCGCACCGAGCGCACCACGGACAGTACGGAGAACACGTCGCCGGTGATGCGCTTGTCCACCGCCTGCATCTCTTCGAGCGACACCTTGTGCAGCGCAATGCCGCGGTCCGAGGCCAGAGCCACGATGCGTCCCGTGATGTGGTGCGCCTCGCGGAACGGGATGTTCAGCGCCCGCACCAGCCAGTCGGCGAGGTCGGTGGCGGTGGAATAGCCCTGGCCGGCGGCGGCGGCCATGCGCTTCTCGTCGGGCACCATGTCGCGGACCATGCCGGCGGAGGCGGCGATCACCAAGGAGAGGGCGGAGAAGGCATCGAACGCGCCTTCCTTGTCCTCCTGCATGTCCTTGGCATAGGCCAAAGGCAGGCCCTTCATCACCACGAGGATGCCGGTGAGCGCGCCGATAATGCGCCCGGCCTTGGCGCGCACCAGCTCGGCGGCATCGGGGTTGCGCTTCTGCGGCATGATGGACGAGCCGGTAGTGAAGGCATCCGACAGCTTCACCAGCGCGAAGGACGGCGAGGTCCAGATCACCACCTCCTCGGCAAAACGCGAGAGGTGGATGGCGCAGATGGACGCCGCCGAGAGCGTCTCCATCACGAAGTCGCGGTCGGAGACGGCATCGAGCGAATTGGCGGTGGGCCGGTCGAAGCCGAGCGCGGCGGCGGTCGCCTCCCGGTCGATGGGGAAGGAGGTGCCGGCCAGCGCCGCCGAGCCCAGCGGGCATTCATTGAGGCGCTTCCTCGCATCGGCGAGGCGGCTGCGGTCGCGTGCCACCATTTCCACATAGGCCATCAGATGGTGGCCGAAGGTCACCGGCTGGGCGGTCTGCAGATGGGTGAAGCCGGGCATGACGGTCGCGGCGTGTTCAAGCGCCTTCTCCGCCAGCGCGCGCTGGAGGTCGGCCAATTGCGCATCGAGGGCGTCCACCGTGTCGCGCACGTAGAGGCGGAAGTCGGTGGCCACCTGGTCGTTGCGCGAGCGGGCGGTATGGAGGCGCCCCGCCGGGGCGCCGATGAGTTCGGCGAGGCGCGATTCCACGTTCATGTGGATGTCCTCCAGCTCGCGCCGGAAGGAGAACTTGCCCGCCTCGATCTCTGACAGGATCGTGTCTAGACCCTTGGTGATCTTCTGGGCATCTTTCGCCGCCACGATGCCCTGGGCGGCCAGCATGGCCGCGTGCGCCTTGGAACCGGCGATATCCTGCGCATAAAGACGCTGGTCGAAGCCGATGGAGGCGTTGATCTCCTCCATGATGGCGTCGGGGGCAGTGCTGAAGCGCCCGCCCCACATCTTGTTGCTCATGACGGACCCTCCGGTGATGACGAATGCCGACGACAGCCGCGCGACAGACCCTCAGAACACGGCAACCGGCCCCGCGCCGGGCGCGCCGGTGGCGAGGCGCTCTTCCGCGGTGAGGACGATCGGCGTGGTCGCGCTGGCGACGCTCGCAGGCGCCGTGGCCGGCGCGCTCGCCCTATACGGGATGAACCGCCTTCCCGGCAATGCACCGCAGGGCCAGAGCGTCGCGAACGTACCGGCGGCGGCCCCGTCGGCTGGTGCCGCAGACCCCGCCTGCGCCGGAACCGTGGAGCGGGTCCGGGCCTTCGCGCCCCTCGCGAAGGGCGAGCTGGCCGCGCTGGCGCTGGCCACCGAGCCGCGCCGCCTGCCGCCCCTCACCTTCGCCGATGCTTCCGGCAAGCCGGTGACGCTGGCCGACTTCAAGGGCCGCGTGGTGCTACTCAATCTCTGGGCCACCTGGTGCGTGCCCTGCCGCAAGGAGATGCCGGCTCTCGACCATCTGGAGAAGCGCCTCGGCGGGCCTGACTTCGCCGTGGTGGCGGTCAATCTGGATACGCGCGACCCCGACAAGCCGAAGGCCTTCCTCTCAGAGATCGGCGTCAACAGCCTCGCTTTCTATGCCGATCCCGCCACCAAGACATTCCAGGCCCTGCGCGGGGTGGGGCGCGGCTTCGGCCTGCCCACCACCCTCCTGATCGACCGCAACGGCTGCGAGATGGCCTATCTCGCCGGCCCGGCGGAATGGGGCGGTGCCGATGCCGAGGCGCTGGTGAAAGCCGCCATCGGGGCCGGCCGCGCCGATGCCGGTGCCGCCCGATAGGCTGGAGCGGGGGCGGATTAGGATACCTATTTCCGGGCGCCCGGCCATTCCCAATCTGCTAAAATATCGACCCGCTTAAATCTCTTGCAACCTTCGGGCGGCACAGTAGCGCTGCAACCTGAGGGATGGGGAATCTCCGTGCGGGCGGCCCTCGGGTGCCGTGGTGCCGTTTACCTTCCTTTCACTCATGTTTCATTTGCGCGCCCGGAGCTGGTATATCTTGCTCTTGACAGCGTGTGCCTACACGCGAAGTCAAGATCGAATCATTGGTACAACCTTTGAAAATATTATCGATTTTCGGAACACGGCCCGAAGCGATCAAGATGGCGCCCCTGGTTCAGGCTTTGAACCGGGAACCGGCCGTGCAGTCGCTCGTCTGTGTGACCGGACAGCACCGGGAGATGCTGGACCAGGTTTTGCGCCTTTTCGACCTCTCGCCCGACTTCGATCTTGGCCTTATGTCTCACAATCAGGGGTTGAATGATCTGGCCGGTGGAGCGCTGACCGCCATCGACCGCGTGCTCGATGAGGTCAGGCCCGACCGCGTGCTCGTCCACGGGGACACGACGACCGCCATGGCCGCCGCACTCGCCGCCTTCCACCGGCGCATTCCGGTGGGACATGTGGAGGCGGGCCTGCGCACCTATCACCTCGGCCAGCCGTTCCCCGAGGAGATGAACCGCCGCATCGTCGATCTGTGCAGCGACCTCCTGTTCGCGCCCACCCCCGGCTCCCGCGACAACCTCCTGTCGGAGCAACTGGAGGGGCAGGTGTTCGTCACCGGAAACACGGTGATCGACGCCCTGCAGGCGATTCAGCACCGCCTCGACGCCGATCCCGGCCTGCGTGCCGCCCTCGACGCCGATTTGCCGCTGCTCGATCCGCGCCATCGCATCCTGCTTGTGACGGGGCACCGGCGGGAGAATTTCGGCGAGGGCTTCCGCACCATCTGCGAGGCCCTGGACCAGATCGCCGACCGCGGCGACGTGGAAATTATCTATCCCGTCCACCTCAATCCCAACGTCAAGGGTCCGGTGACGGCGGCGCTTGCCGGCCGGCCCAACGTGCATCTCGTGCCGCCGCTCGACTATTTGCCGTTCCAGCGGCTGATGCAGCGCAGCCATCTCGTGCTCACCGATTCCGGTGGCGTGCAGGAGGAGGCGCCCGCGCTGGGCAAGCCCGTCCTCGTCATGCGCGAGGTGACGGAACGCCCGGAGGCGGTCCATGCCGGCACGGTCCAGCTCGTCGGCACGGGACGCGCCGACATCGTCAACGCGGTGACCCGTCTTCTCGACGACCCGGCGGCCTATGCGGCCTATGCCGGGCGCATCAATCCCTACGGCGACGGGCATGCCTGCCGCCGGATCGTGGACTGCATCTGCGGGCGGCCGGTGCAGGAATTTTCCCCTCTGCCCTTCCCGCCTGCCGCGTCCGCCCCTCGGCGCCCCGCCGGCCTCGACGCCCTGCTCGTGAGAGACTGACATGCGACACGTTCCCTCCCTCATCGCCCGTGGCGGGGCCGCCCGGGGCCGCGCCGCGCGGCGGATTCCGACATTCGCCGCCGCGCTCGTATTGCCGGTGACCCTGCTTGCGGCCTGGCCGGCCGCGGCCCAGTCGCGCACGCCGGCACCCGTCGTCGCGCAGGCGCCTGCCGCGCAGATGCCGATCGTGCCGCAGCCGGTCCCGGCCTATGTGCCGCCGATGGATCCGATCCTCTCGGCGATCCAGGAGCGGGCGGCCGACAGCCGCGTCACACGGTCCGTCACCCTCGGAGACCTGGGCATCGAGGGACCCGTCGTGCTGCAGGGCATGGACGCCCGCCGCGACATCTATCTGCCCGTGCCCGCCGGCGTTGCGCTCGAAAATGCCTCGATCGCGGTCGACGGCGAGTATCTGCGCGGCGACGGCGGCCGCACCACCATGGTGCTCTCGGTGGACGGCACGCCGGTCTACTCGCGGCGCCTGGAAGGCGACACCGGCAGCGCCAGCGCCACGGTGGCGGTGGACAACCGGCCGCGCGACACCGGCTTCGTGCGCTTCGGCACCGCCTGGTCGTCGGTGATCGGCGAGGCGCTCTGCGCCGACGAGCGCGGCATCGGCAACGTGCTGAAGCTGCGTCCCTCCACCCGCTTCACCTACAGCTTTGACGCCGGGCAGGTGCGCACCCTCGCCACCGCCTGGAGTGGCATGCCCGGCTCGGGCGCGCTTCTGGTGGCCGGCGGCACCCTGTCCAAGGACACCTACGACACCGCCTGGCGCCTCGGCCTCGCGCTCGAAACCGCCGGCAAGCGCCTGGTGGTGAAGACGCTGCCTTCCATCGGCGACGAGGTGGACCTTTCCAATCTCGACGTGCCGGCGTCGCTGCGCGCCGTCGCCCCCTTCTCCAGCTTCGTCGGCGTCAGGAGCTACCGCATCCGCGACGCGTCCGAACTCGGCGCTCTGCTGGTTCTGCCCGGCTCGCCGCTCGGCGCGGACGTGGCGGTGGCGGACGTGGCCCTTCTCTCGGGCATCCGTGGTGCCCTCGACGCCCTCGGCGCGCGCCTGGGGACGGCCTCCGCCGCCTTCACCGAATGGCGTGGCAAGTCGGCGAGCCTCGGCTCCGCGACCATCGCTCCCGATGAGGTGAGCCTGCAGTTCCTCGCCGGACGTCCGATCATCGCGGTCGGCGGCGCCGCGGGCGGCAAGGCCACCCAGCTGTTCGACGGCTTCTGGCGGACCTCGCTGACCTCCGGCTCGGTCATGATCCGGGCCGTGGACGCGGGCGCCGACCGGCCCTCCTCCGTGCTGCTCAACACCCTCGGCCCGACCGAAGGCAATCTCGACGTTCTCGCCCGCGGCGACTGGGTGGTGACGTTCGATCTCGCCGCGGCCACCGGTGGCCGCAGCCTGCCGAGCCGCCTCAATCTCGATGTCGCGGCCGCGCCCGGCGCCTCCACCTCGGAGCCGGTGGCGGCGGTCTTCCTCAACGACGTGCTTCTGGCGGCCAAGCGGCTCGATGCCAACGGCCACCCCGAGCACATCTCCGCCGCCGTCCCGCCCTACGCGCTGGCCGCCCGCAACGTCCTGCGCGTGACCTTCCAGCGCCAGCCGGTGAGCGACCGCTGCCGCGAGACGCCCCAGGCCTTCCCGGTCTCGGTGCTGCCCACCAGCCATTTCGAGCTGGGCGGCGCCGCTCCGAGCGGCGACTTCCTGGGCGTGATCTCGGCCATGGCCGCGGGCGGCAAGCTGCTTGTGCCGGACTCCTATCTCGCCACCGCCAAGGCGAGCCTTCCGCGCGTGGTGCGCGCCGCCGCGGCGGCCGGCATGCCCGCAGGCACGAGCACCTTCGAGGTGGCCTCCCTCGGCACCCCGTTCCGCGCCACCGGCGGCTTCCTCGCCCTCGATGTGCCGGTCCAGGGCGTGACGGCGAAGGCCAAGGTGGACGGCGACCGTCTCATCGTCGGCACCGACGAGCGGGCCCGCCTGCTCGACATCACCGGCCTCAGGAACGTGGCCCTGGTGCAGGCGGTCCGCGGCGACGATGCCCGCGGCATCCTGTGGCAGAGCATCGGGCCGGTGGCGATGACGCCCGCCAAGCCGGTGCGCCTGTCGAAGGGTGACGTGGCCCTTGTGGGTGTCGACGGCACGCTGACCGAACTCACCGCCTCGGGCGCCGCGCCCGGCACCGTCCGTGTCGCCGACACCGACGGCCCGGCCGGCACCCTTCAGCGCCTGTGGCAGAACTCGTCGGACTGGGGCCTGCCGCTCGGCATCGGCGCCGCCGCCCTGTTCTTCCTGCTGCTGATCCGCGCCTCGCAGGTGCGGCGCCGCGGCAACTGACCGGATCGGGACCGCCCCCATGGCACTCTATTGGCCCTTTCTCCTGGCCGATTACATCCGCTTCGTCGAATACGTGGCGGCCGTGGTGGCGGTCATCATCCTGATCTCGTCCATCGACGATCTGTTGGTCGATGCCTGGTACTGGGGGCGGCGGATCTACCGCCGCTTCGTCATCGAGCCGTTCATCCGCCCGCTCACGCCGGCCGCGCTCTACCAGAAGGACGAGCAGCCGCTGGCCATCATGATTCCCGCCTGGCTCGAATCCCCCGTGATCGCGGCCATGATCGAGAACATGGTGAGCGTGCTGGACTACCGGCGTTACGTGATCTTCGTCGGCACCTATCCCAACGACCCGGAGACCATCGCCGAGGTCGAGCGCATGCGCCGGCGCTACAAGCAGCTGGTGCGGGTGGAGACGCGCAATCCCGGCCCCACCAACAAGGCGGACTGCCTCAACACCGTCGTGCGCGCCATCTTCCAGCACGAGCAGATGACCGGCGTGGAGTTCGCCGGGCTGGTGCTGCACGACGCCGAGGACGTGCTCCATCCGCTCGAACTGCGCTATTTCAGCTATCTCCTGCCGCGCAAGGATCTCATCCAGGTGCCGGTGCTCTCGCTGGAGCGCCACTGGTCGGAGCTGGTGGCCGGCATCTACATGGACGAATTCGCCGAATGGCACGCCAAGGACCTCGTGGTCCGCGAGAGCGTCGCCGGCTCGGTCCCGTCCGCGGGCGTGGGCACCTGCTTCTCGCGCCGGGCGATGCTGCATCTCCTCTCCGACGGCACGGGCGAGGTGTTCAACACCGCGAGCCTGACCGAGGACTACGACATCAGCGCCCGCCTCGCCGCGGCGCACATGCAGTCCATCATCGCCCGCCTGCCGGTGGAATACATCGTCAGGCGCGAGAGCCTGTTCGGCTTCGGCAAGGAGAAGGAAATCCTGCTCTCCATGCCATTGTGCGTGCGCGAGTTCTTTCCCGACACCTTCCGCACCTCCTACCGCCAGAAGGCGCGCTGGGCGCTGGGCATCGCCTTCCAGGGCTGGCGCTCCATGGGCTGGCGCGGCAACTGGGCGACCAAATACTTCCTGTTCCGTGACCGCAAGGGCATCGTCACCTCCCTCGTGGCGGTGCTGGCCTATGTGGTCGCGGCGCACTTCCTCATCTTCATGGGCGCGGAGAAGCTCGACCTGCTGCCCGCCCGCTATCCTTCGATTTTCGCCACCGAGACCTGGCTGCTGGCGGTGCTGACGGGCAACGCCATCGCCTTCGCGCTGCGGCTGGCGCAACGCTACTATTTCGTCGCCAAGGTCTATGGCTGGGAACAGGGCCTGATGTCCGTCCCCCGCGTGGTGATGGCGAACTTCGTCAATTTCGCCGCCACCATCCGCGCCTGGAAGCTGTTCCTGGGCCATACCTTCTTCGGCCGCCGGATCGTCTGGGACAAGACCGCCCACGACTTCCCCGATGCGCGGGAGCTGGGCCAGCAGCGCCAGCGGCTTGGCGAGCTTCTGCTTACCTGGCAGGCGGTGCTGCCGGAGCATGTGGAGGAGGCGCTGGCCCTGCAGGCCGAGCGGCAGCAGCCGCTGGGGCGCATCCTCGTGTCGCGCGGGTGGCTCGACGAGGAGACGCTGGCGGAGGCCATGGCCTTCCAGTCCAACCTGCCGCGCACCGTGGTCACCGAGCAGATGGTGCGGCAGTTCAACGATCTCCTGCCCATCGACCTGATGGTGCGGCGTCGCGTGCTGCCCATCGGACGCGATCCGGGCGGGCGCCTCATCGTGGCGGTGCCCTCGCCGCTGGGCGACAAGGCGCTGGAGGAGCTGCGCCGCGCCATCGGCGACGAGCCGCTCCAGCGCATCGCCCGCGAGAGCGAGATCAACGACGGCCTGCGCCTGCTGCGCGGGGCCGGCACCGGCAACGTGGACGGCCAGAAGTCGCCGCCGCTGCTGGGCGACCTGCTGCTGGAAAAGGGGCTGATGCGGCGCGAGGCGTTCGAGGCGGCCATGGAGAACTACCGCCCGGACGAGGATGGCCGCATCGGCGAGTATCTCGTGCGCTGTGGCGTTGTGACGGAAGACGCCCTGCGCGCCACGATCCGCGAGCAGGAGCGCCGCGTCGCCGCGTCGCTGGCGCCGGTATGATCCATCCGGCCCGCTGCCGGGCGGCCTCTGGCCGGGCGACTTTTGCTTCCGCGCAACGCGGATGGCGGGCCGCGCCGGGATGGACGCCATGGCGCGTCTGAGCCGGCGCGCGGCCCTCGGGCTCGGCGCCGCCGTGGCGGGAGCGGGCCTGGTCGGCGTCGACCTTGCCCTCGTTGCACGCGACCATCGTCCCGAAGGCCTCATCGACGGGGTGGTCTGGCAGATCCACGGGGGCGCGCTCGATCCCCGCGGCGACTGGGACTTCATTGGCGCCCGGAGCCTGCTTCTGCAATGGCTGGTGGCCGATGGCACCTCATTCGTGCCGCTGCCGGAGCTCGGCCTGAAGCTCATCCCCGACGCGCCCAACTGGAAGCGGATCGTCCGCGAGCCCTGGGCAAGCCGAATCATCGCGGGCCTCGCCGGCGATTTCTCCGAGCCCAAGGCGCGGGCCAATGTGGTGGAGCTCGGAGCCCTCTCGGCCAAGGTGGCGCGGCAGAAGCTGCCGTTCCGGCCGGCCGGCTTCTATTTCCCGGTGGAGGCTGACCCCACCTGGAAAGACGTTTCGCGCATGCGCGAGGCCCTCGCCCCCATTCCGCGCCCGCTCTGGGTGAGCTGCTACGACAATTCCAACGTTGGCCCCGAGGCACTGGCGGACTGGATCGATCTGTGGCTGCCGCGTGACGTGGGCCTGTTCTTTCAGGACGGGTGCGGCGTCTACACCCGCACGCCGGAAGCGGCCCGCAGCTATGCGGAGGTTCTTTCCCGCCGCCTTGGGCCGCGTCGCTTCAAGCTGATCGCCGAAGCCTTCCGTCCCGCCGGCACCGGCACATTCCGGGCCGCCACGGCGGCGGAGCTGCTGCCGCAGCTGAAGGCCTATGCGGGTTTCGACGTGTTCGTCTTCGACGGTCCCCATTACGTGGACCGCCTCATCGTTCAGCAGCTGATGGCGGGCTGACGGCGAGGCGCGACCCGCGCGGCGCCTGAGCAGAGCCCCCCAGAGCCCGCGCGGCGCCTCAGCGAAACCGCCTAGAAGCCCGCGCGGCGCTTGAGCGAAGCCCCGCAAAAGCCCGCGTGGCGCTTGAGCGGAGCCGCTAAAAACCTCGGCTCAGTGCCGGAAGTGGCGCACGCCGGTGAAGACCATGGCGAGGCCGGCCTCGTCGGCGGCGGCGATCACCTCGGCGTCACGCATGGACCCGCCCGGCTGGATCACCGCCGTGGCGCCCGCCTCCACCGCCGCCAGCAGGCCGTCGGCGAAGGGGAAGAAGGCGTCCGAGGCGACCACCGAGCCCTTGGTGAGCGGCACCGAAAGGCCCGCCGCCTCGGCCGCGTCCAGCGCCTTGCGGGCGGCGATGCGGGCACTGTCCACCCGGCTCATCTGGCCGGCGCCGATGCCCACGGTGGCGAGGTCCTTGGCATAGATGATGGTGTTGGACTTCACATGCTTCGCCACGCGGAAGGCGAAGCGCATGTCGGTCAGCTCCTGTTCGGTGGGCTCGCGCTTGGTCACGACCTTCAGCTCCAGATCGTCGGCGCTGGCATTGTCACGGCCCTGCACGAGAAGGCCGCCGGCCACGGTCTTCACCGTGAGGCCGGGCGCGCGCGGGTCGGGCAGGCCGCCAGTGAGGAGCAGGCGCAAATTCTTCTTGGCGGCTACCACGGCGATGGCCTCCTCGGTGGCGTCGGGGGCGACGATCACCTCGGTGAAGATCTCCACCATGGCCCGGGCGGCGTCGGCATCCAGCGTCCGGTTGACGGCGATGATGCCGCCGAAGGCCGACACCGGATCGCAGGCGAGCGCCTTGGCATAGGCGGCGGCGAGGTCCGCGCCCTCGGCCACGCCGCAGGGATTGGCGTGCTTCACGATCACCACCGCCGCCGTGCGGGCGGGGTGGAACTCGGCCACCGCCTCGAAGGCGGCGTCGGTGTCGTTGATATTGTTGTAGGAGAGCTGCTTGCCCTGCACCTGACGGGCGGTGGCGACGCCGGGACGGATCTCGTCGGAGGCATAGAAGGCGGCCGACTGGTGCGGGTTCTCGCCGTAGCGCAGCGCCTCGATGAGCTTGCCGCCGAAGGCGCGGAAGGCGGGGGCCTCCTCCTTCAGCTCGCGAGCGAACCAGTTGGAGATGGCCGCGTCATAGGCGGCGGTGCGGGCATAGGCCTTCTGCGCCAGCTTGCGGCGCAAGGCGAGGGTGGTGCCGCCATGCTCGGCGATCTCGTTGAGCACCGCCTCATAGTCCACGGCCTCCACCACCACGGCCACGTCGTTGTGGTTCTTGGCGGCGCCGCGGATCATGGAGGGGCCGCCGATGTCGATGTTCTCGATGGTCTCCTCGAAATCCGCCTTGCGGGCGACGGTCGCCTCGAACGGATAGAGGTTCACCACCACGAGATCGATGGGGGCGATGGCGTGCTCGGCGAGGGACGCCTGATGGCCGGCATCGGCGCGGATGGCGAGGATGCCGCCGTGGACCTTGGGATGCAGGGTCTTCACCCGCCCGTCCATCATCTCCGGGAAGCCGGTGAGTTCGCTCACGTCCTTCACCGGCAGGCCGGCGTCGGCGATGGCCTTGGCGGTGCCGCCGGTGGAGACCAGCTCCACGCCGTGGGCGACGAGCCTGGTCGCGAACGGCACCAACCCCGTCTTGTCGGACACCGAGAGGAGGGCGCGGGTCACGGGACGGATGTCGGCGGTCATCGATTGGCTCCGGGAATAGATTGCCGCTCGCCTAGCAGGAAAGCCGCCCGCTCGCCAGCCGCGCGGGCCGTTGTGCGCGCATGGCCGGTATCGGCGGGCGGCATGCGCGGCCGGAAGGGGTGCGGCCGTGCGCATTTCCTGTCGATGCGCGGCTCCGGCGCGCTGACAGGCGCGGCCCCGCCCGATACCGTGCGGCCATGCGCCCGACCGCCACCAAGACCGCTGCAAAGCCCGCCTCCGAAGAGACGCCCGCGGACGAGGCCCCCGCGCCCGCCAAGCCCGCGCCCGCGAAGGCGGACGAGACGCGGGTTACGCCCATGATGGCGCAATACATGGAGATCAAGGCGGCGAACCCGGACAGCCTCCTGTTCTACCGCATGGGGGACTTCTACGAGCTGTTCTTCGGAGATGCGGAGCAGGCCTCGCAGGCGCTGGGCATCGTGCTCACCAAGCGCGGCAAGCATCTGGGCGAGGACATCCCCATGTGCGGGGTGCCCATCGACCGGGCGGAGGAATATCTGCACAAGCTCATCGCCCTCGGCTTCCGCGTCGCCGTGTGCGAGCAGCTGGAAGACCCAGCCGAGGCGAAGAAGCGCGGCGGCAAATCGGTGGTGCGGCGCGACGTCACCCGCCTCGTCACCCCCGGCACGATCACCGAGGACTCGCTGCTCGACGCCCGCCGCGAGAACGTGCTGGCCGCGCTGGCGCGGGTGCGGGCCGGCTCGGCGGCGGAGGACTTCGCCTATGCGATCGCCTTCACCGACATGTCCACCGGTGCCTTCCGGGTTGCGGGGACAACGCGCGCCGCGCTTTCGGGCGATCTCGCGCGGGTGGACCCGGCGGAACTGCTGGTCTCCGACGCGCTCATGGACGACGCCGAGCTGCGCGCCATGCTGCGGGACCTGCCGGCGGTGACGCCGCTGCCCCGCCAGTCCTTCGACGGGGCCGGGGCGGAGAAAAGGCTCGCGGACTTCTATGGGGTGGCGGCGCTCGACGCCTTCGGCGCCTTCTCCCGCGCGGAGCTGATCGCGGCGGCGGCGGTGGTCGCCTATGTGGACCGTACCCAACTCGGCGCCAAGCCCCTCCTCGCCCGCCCGGTGCGGGAGGCGGAGGGCGGCATCATGGCCATCGATGCCGGCACCCGCGCCAATCTGGAACTGGTGCGCACCACGTCCGGCGACCGGCGCGGCTCGCTGCTTGCCGCCGTGGACCGCACGGTGACGGCGGCCGGCGCGCGGCTTCTCGCCCGCCGCATCGCCGAGCCATTGACCGACCTCGACGCCATCCGCGCCCGGCACGACGGAGTAGGGCATCTGTGCGAGGACGGCACCTTGCGCCGCGCGCTCCGGGAGGCGCTCGCCCGCGCCCCCGACATGGCCCGCGCCGTCACCCGCCTCGCCTTGCAGCGTGGTGGCCCGCGCGATCTCGCGGCGGTGCGCGACGGCCTCGACGGCGCGCTCTCCATCGCCCGCCTCATCGGTGCCGATGCGCCGGACGATCTTGCCCGCGCTGCCCGCGCCCTCTCCCATGCGCCCCATGCGGTGGCGCTGGACCTCGCTTCGGCCTTGGCGGACAACCTGCCCGTCCACCGCCGCGACGGCGGCTTCGTGCGTGAGGGCTGCGACGGCGAGCTCGACGCCACCCGCGCCCTGCGCGACGAGAGCCGCCGCGTCGTCGCCGCGCTGGAGCGCCGCTATGTGGAGGAGACGGGCGTCCGCGCCCTCAAGATCCGGCACAATGCGGTGCTTGGCTATTATGTCGAGGTATCCCAGCAGAATGCGGACCGCCTGCGCGAGCCGCCGCACGATGGCGTCTTCGTCCATCGCCAGACCATGGCGGGGGCCATGCGCTTCTCGTCCGTGGAGCTGGGCGATCTGGAAAGCCGCATCTCCAGCGCCGGGGAACGGGCGCTGGCGCTGGAGCAGGCCATCTTCGAGCGCCTGTCCGCCGCCGTGGTGGCCGAGACGGAGGCCATCCGTGCCGCCGCCAATGCGCTGGCCGAACTGGATGTGGCCTCGGGCCTTGCGGAACTCGCGGCCACCGAGGCCCACGTGCGCCCGCACATGGAGGAGGGCGTCGCCTTCGCCATCGTCGGCGGCCGCCACCCGGTGGTGGAGCAGGCGTTGGCCAAAGATGGCGGCCCCTTCGTGCCCAACGATTGCGACCTCTCCCCGCCGGAGGGGGACAGGGACGGCCGCATCGTCCTCGTCACCGGGCCGAACATGGCGGGTAAATCCACCTTCCTCAGGCAGAACGCGCTGATCGCGGTGCTGGCGCAGGCCGGGGCCTTCGTGCCGGCCCGCTGCGCCCGCATCGGCGTGGTGGACCGGCTGTTCTCCCGCGTCGGCGCGGCGGACGATCTGGCGCGCGGGCGCTCCACCTTCATGGTCGAGATGGTGGAGACCGCCGCCATCCTCAATCAGGCGACGCCGCGCTCCCTCGTCATTCTCGACGAGATCGGCCGCGGCACGGCCACCTTCGACGGTATGTCCATCGCCTGGGCGAGCCTTGAGCATCTCCACGAGGTGAACCGCTGCCGGGCGCTGTTCGCCACCCATTTCCACGAGCTGACCGCGCTCTCCCAGCGCTGCCGTCGCCTCTCCAACGCCACCGTGAAGGTGACGGAATGGCACGGCGACGTGATCTTCTTGCACGAGGTGGTGCCGGGGGCGGCAGATCGCTCCTACGGCATCCAGGTGGCGAAGCTCGCGGGCCTGCCGGAAGCCGTCATCACGCGGGCCAAGGCGGTGCTGGCGGAACTGGAGGCGGCGGAGCGCGCCTCGCCGGCGCAGAAGCTGATCGACGACCTGCCGCTGTTCGCGGCGCGCCCGAAGCCGGCCGAGAAAGCGGCACAGGCCGATCCCGCCGCCGAGGCCGTGCTCGGCGCGCTCGATGATCTCGATCCCGACGCGCTCAGCCCGCGCGAGGCGCTGGACGCGCTCTATCGGCTGAAGGGTCTGCGGCGCGACCACTAGGGTCGCGGGGTCGCACCCCTGCCTGCCGTCACCCTCAGTTGCTGCTGCCGTCTGACTGGCCTGGGGCGGCCTGCGGACGCTGGAGCAATTCGCCCCAGGCGGAGAAGGCGTCGTTGAATGCCTGCTCGCCGGCCACACCCTTCTCGAAGGCGAGCGCGGCCTTCTTGTTGTTGGTGTAGGTGACGACCACGTCGAGCCAGGGATAAGCCTGAAGCAAAGCGACGTTGCGCTGCCGGTCGGCCGCCTTTTCCGAAAGGCCCACGAGGAACAGGGTCGGGTTGACCCGCACCGCGAGGCCGGCCAGCGGCGTGCCGAGCGACTGCTGGTTCGGTTTGGAGCGCACCTGATCCACATTGGCGATGCCGCCGAAGGGGAAGTCGTCCGGCAGCTTGAAGCCGATCTCGATGGTGTGGGAGGCGGGCAGTGTCTGGTCGGTGTTGCGCCGGAGCACGAAGGTCATGGCGATCTTGCGCTCGGGAATCGTGAGGTCGCCGCGCAGGCCGATATCGGGCGGCAGGCCCGGCCCGGCGTTCACGGTTTCCGTGCGCCAGGTGATGGTGCCCTCGAAGGTCTGCGGCTGGGCGCTGCCGGGCGATTCCTCGATCAGCACGGCGCGGGCGCTGCCCGAGGCGGTGCCGGGGCGCGGGGTCGGCGCGCGACGCGCGGCATCGCTGGAGGTCCGGGTCATCCGGTCGGCGGACTTCGCCTGATCGGACGGCGCGGTGCTGGACGCGGCGGGCGCCGCCGCTTGCGGCTCTCCTTCGCTGCCGCCCAAGAAGCGGTCGCGATTGACGACGGCGAAAGCGATGCCGCCCAGCACCACCAGCGCGAGGATCGCAATCAGAACGAACTTCTTCCAGGAGGCGCCGCCTTCCGAGTTCCCGCGACGGCCGCCGTTGGCGGCGGCGCCGCGGCTGCGGACCTCGCCGCGGCGGAGCGGTGGACGGCGATCGCCTTCGGTCTCGTCTTCGCTGCGCTGGCGGGGCGGCAGGCGGCGGTCGGGCCGGGCCGGCGGCTCGGCGGGTGCGCGGCCGTCCGGATCTGCGGCGGATGGGGCAGCCGGGCGCGCGGGCTCCTCGATGGGGGCGGCCGGGGGCTTGGGTGGCTCGAACCGGGCCGGGGGCGGCGGGGGAGCAGCCTCCTCGTCCTCGAACACCTCGTCATCGTCTTCGGGCTCGGGCGTATTGTCCTGCTGGGCGAATTCCGCCTCTACCCGTCGGATTGCCTCCTCGAGGCCCATGCGCTCGCGGGTGATCTCGCCTTCGGGCAGCGGCGGGTCCACCCCGCGCAGCTGGCGCATCAAGGCAGTGCGGGCACGATCATAGACGGCGCGCCGGCTCTCCCCAGTCTTCTGGGGCAGGCTGGAGATCGCGCGGACCAGGAGGGGATAGTAGTCAGCCATCGGAGCGGTGATGTTCCCCTTGAGCCGTCAGATCGGCATTATGCCTGAAACGGGTTGTGAACAAGGATCGTGTCGTCGCGTTCCGGGCTGGTCGACAGCACCGCCACCGGACAACCGATCAGCTCTTCCACGCGCCGCACGTATTTCACCGCCTCGGCCGGCAGGTCGGCCCACGAGCGGGCGCCGGCGGTGGAATCCTGCCAGCCTTCCATGGTCTCGTAGATGGGCTCGGCCCGGGCCTGCGCGCCGCTTTCCGCCGGCAGATAGTCGATTTCCTTACCGTCAACCTTGTAGCCGACGCAAACTTTCAACTCGTTAAAGCCGTCGAGCACGTCGAGCTTGGTCAAGGCGATGCCGTGGATGCCGCAGGTGCGCACCGTCTGGCGCACCAGCACCGCATCGAACCAGCCGCAGCGACGGGCGCGGCCGGTGACGACGCCGAACTCGCGGCCCTTGGTGCCCAGCGTCTTGCCAACTTCGTCGAGCAGCTCGGTGGGGAAGGGGCCTTCGCCCACGCGGGTGGTGTAGGCCTTGGTGATGCCCAGAACATAATCGAGCGCGCCCGGCCCGATGCCGGTGCCGCTCGCCGCCGAGCCGGCGACGGTGTTGGACGAGGTGACGTAAGGATAGGTGCCGTGGTCGATGTCGAGCAGCGCGCCCTGCGCCCCCTCGAACAGGATCTTCTTCCCGTCGCGGCGCGCCTTGTCCAGCAGTTCCCACACCCGGTCCATGAAGGGCAGGACCTTGGGCGCCAGCGCCATCAGCTCGGAGACCAGCGCGACGCCGTCCACCTCTTCCATGCCGAGACCGCGGCGGATGAGGTTGTGATGGGTGAGGAGACGGTCGACCTTGGCCGGCAGGGTCGCCGGGTCGGTCAGGTCCACGAGGCGGATGGCGCGGCGGCCGACCTTGTCCTCATAGGCGGGGCCGATGCCGCGCTTGGTGGTGCCGATGCGCGCGCCCTCGGCGGTCGCGCTTTCGCGCAGGGCGTCGAGCTCGCGGTGCAGCGGCAGGATGAGCGGGACGGTCTCGGCGATGCGCAGCCGGTCGGGGCCGATCTCGACGCCCTGGGCGGCGAGGCGCGCCAGCTCGTCCACCAGCGCCTGCGGGTCGAGCACGACACCGTTGCCGATGACCGACAGCTTGCCCGGACGCACAACGCCGGACGGCAGCAGGGACAGTTTATAGGTGACGCCGCCGACGACCAGCGTATGGCCGGCATTGTGGCCGCCCTGGAAGCGGACGACCACGTCCGCCTGCTCGGAGAGCCAATCGACGATCTTGCCCTTGCCTTCGTCGCCCCACTGAGAGCCGACCACGACCACATTGGCCACGCGGTGGTGCCTCCTAACCCGGCGCCGGCGGTTCGGACCACGCCCGCGCGCACAAAGGAAAGCCCCGGCTCAAGTCCGGGGCGTTACGCAAGCGTCTTACGGGATCGGGGCTTGCGAGGCAAGGTTTGCGGGGCGGACCGCGTTCGCGAGACGGTAGCAATGGGCGGCATCGTGGCAAGGCGCGCCGGGGAGACCCTTTGGAGCGTTGGCGGGCGGCCCCGGTTCGTGCTCTACCTTCCCCGATGAAGACTCCCCGCAGCGCTCCCGCTCCGTCCCGCCGCCCCGGCGGCAGCCCCAAGCCCGTTGCCGCCACCCCCGGCCTGTCCGCCCGCGTCGTCGCCGTCGATGCGCTGGAAGCCTTGCTGCGGCAGGGCGCCGCGCTCGAAGAGGCGCTGGACGGCCCGGCACTGGAGCCGCGCGACCGGGCACTCGCCTACCGCATCGTCGCCACTGCCCTGCGGCGCCTCGGCACGCTGCGTACGGTGCTCGGCAAGCTGATGGAGCGCGGCTTCCCCAAGTCGGCGCCGCGGCTGGAATCGATCCTGCTGGCGGGGGCGACGCAGATCCTGTTCATGGACGTGCCGAGCCATGCGGCGGTCGGCCTCAGCGTGGACCTTGCCCGCGCCGATCGCTCCACCGTGGGCTTCGCCGGCCTCGTCAACGCCGTGCTGCGCCGTGTGGCGCGGGAGGGCGAGGCGTTGATGGCCGGGGTGGATCCCGATTTCGCCGACACGCCCGACTGGCTGCGCCAACGCTGGATCAAGGCCTATGGGGCCGAGACCGCGCGCGCCATGGCCGCCATGCATCGGGTGGAGCCGCCCCTCGACATCACCGTGAAGGCCGATCCGGCCGACTGGGCGCAGAAGCTCTCCGGCGAGGTGCTGCCTACCGGCACCGTGCGCATTCTCCAGGCCGGACCGGTGCGCGCGCTTCCCGGATTCGCGGAAGGCGCGTGGTGGGTGCAGGATGCCGCCGCCGCGCTCCCCGCCCGGCTCCTCGGCAAAGTCCAGGGGCTGAAGGTGGCGGACCTGTGCGCCGCCCCTGGCGGCAAGACGGCGCAGCTCGTCGCCGCGGGCGCTGAGGTGACGGCGGTGGACCGCTCCGGCGCCCGCCTCACCCGGCTCAGGGACAATCTGGCGCGGCTCGGCCTCTCCGCGACCGTGGTGGAGGGCGATGCCGCGACCTTCGCCGGAGGGCCGTTCGATGCGGTGCTGCTCGATGCACCCTGCTCGGCCACCGGCACCCTGCGCCGGCATCCGGACATCGCGGTGTCCAAGCGCCCGGCCGATATCCCCACCCTCGCCACCCTGCAGGCGCGGCTGCTCGACCACGCCATCGACCTCGTGAAGCCCGGCGGCCTCGTCGTCTATTCCACCTGCTCGCTGGAGCCGGAGGAGGGCGAGGCGCAGGTCGAACGCCTCCTGGCCGCCCGCAGCGACGTCGAGCGGGCACCGCTTGGCGCCGAAGAGGTGGATGGCCTCGATTTGTTCATAACTCCTCAAGGGGATGTGCGCACTCTTCCAAGTCAGTGGATGCGGGGGGAGGCGGAGCGGTCGGGTCTCGACGGCTTCTTTGCCGCCCGTCTGCGGCGCAAGGGATGACCTGAGGCGCCGTCAGCCGCCCTCTAGGTCACGAGGCTGGTGAAGACAGGCGCATGGGTATCTGGAATGGATCGGCGGGCCCCCTTCAGGCCGTGGCCAGAAATCTGTTCGGCACGCTGGCCGGGAAGAGCCACGCGCAGCCGACGGGAGGCGCCGTGAGCCGAGGCGGGCTTAAAGAGCGCACCCAACTGGCGACCCTCCTGGTGGAGCTGTGGTCGCAGACGGTGCTTGCGCGCATCGGCGGCCGCGCGGTGCCGCTCGGCTACGTGCCGGTGCCGGTGCCCGAACGCCTCCTGATCGCCCCGCAGGACCTGAGGACCGGCGACGCCACCGTCGCCAGCGAGATCTATTCCGGCCGCTTCGCTTTCGCCGGCAAGGTGATGGCGCTGGATGGACGCACCGCGTTCGAGCTGGTGCCGCCCTCGGTGGAATGGGCCGAAGCGCTGCACGGGTTCGGGTGGCTGCGGCACCTGAAAGCCGCCAACACCACCATCGCCCGGGCCAATGCCCGCGCCCTTGTCGGTGACTTCATCCGCGATCCCGGCAAGGCCAAGGCGGTGGCGGCGCGTCCGGACGTGGCGGCGCGGCGCATCATCTCCTGGCTCACCCAGGCGACCTTCCTGCTGCAGGACGCCGACCACGATTTCTACCGCCGCTTCATGCGCTCGCTGGCCAAGCAGGTGCGCCAGCTGCGCCGGATGGCCAGCGATGCGCCGGACGGCTATCCCCGCCTCATCTCCATCGTCGCGCTGGTGTTCGCCGGGCTGTGCATGTCCGACCAGCCGCGCCTCCTCAAGGCGGCGCAGAAGCGCCTCGGCGAGGAGCTGGACCGGCAGATCCTGCCCGATGGCGGGCCGCTTACCCGCAATCCCGGCATGCTCATCGAGCTGCTGCTGGATCTTCTCCCATTGCGCCAGGCCTTCACCGCCCGCAACCAGCAGGCTCCGGCCGCGCTGATGAATGCGGTGGACCGCATGATGCCCATGCTGCGCTTCTTCCGGCATGGCGACGGCGCCTTCGCGCATTTCCACGGCATGGGCCACACGGCGGCGGACCAGCTCGCCACCATCCTCGCCTTCGACGACGCGCGCGGTGCGCCGGTGGCGAACGCGCCCTATTCCGGCTACCAGCGGCTCGATGCCCGCTCGCTGATGCTGATCGCCGACACCGGCCCGCCGCCGCCCGCCGTGGCGAGCTGGGAGGCGCACGCGAGCTGCCTCGCCTTCGAATTCTCCTCGGCCCGCCAGCGCATCGTCATCAATTGCGGCGTGCCGGAGGTGCATCGGGAGATGTGGCGGCAGGTGGCGCGCTCCACCGCGGCGCATTCCACCGCGGTGATCGCCGACACGTCGTCCTGCCGCTTCCTGCAGGGCGGCTCCATGACGCGCATCTTCGGCGCGCCCATCGTGGCCGGCCCGAAGCATGTGGAGGTGCAGCGCGGCACGCGGAACAACGCGCTTTTGCTGCGCGCCAGCCATGACGGCTATGCCGAGGCCTTCAACCTTCTGCACCAGCGCTCATGGCGGCTGGCGCTGGAGGGCAACCGGCTCGACGGCGAGGACATCTTCAAGCCGGCGGGGGAGGGCGGCGCGCTGCCGGCGGAGACCTTCGCCATCCGATTCCATTTGCACCCGTCCGTGACCGTGGAGCGGCTGGACGATCCCCATACCGCCTTGCTCAGCCTGCCCAACGGCGAGGCCTGGGCCTTTGCCGCGCCGCATCTGCCCCTCGTGGTGGAGGAAAGCGTGGACCTCGCCGCCAGCGGCGGGCCGCGTCGCACATCCCAGCTCGTGCTCACCGGAGAGGTAGCGCGCACGCCGCGCGTCATCTGGACCTTCGTGCGCACCCGGGAAGCCCAGAGCGTGCCTTCCGCACGGCCGGGCCGGGGCTGACGCTCCGGACGCGCGCCTTCAGCTTAGCCCCACGGTCCCCGACGCGGCTGCGCCGGGGCCGAACGGGGCGCTGTGAAGCCGCCGCCGCCCATCCGCTGCGACAGGTCGCGCAAAGCGGCGATGCGGTTCTCCACTGCCGGATGCGTGGAGAAGAGATTGTCCATCCGTGCCCCCGACAGCGGGTTGATGATGAACATGTGGGCAGTTGCGGGGTTCGCTTCTGCCTCATAGTTCGGCACCTGATGGCTCGCTCCGGAGATCTTGGCCAGGGCCGAGGCGAGGGCCATGGGCCGCCCCAGTATCTCCGCACCGCCCCGGTCGGCCTCGTATTCGCGGGAGCGGGAGATGGCCATCTGCACCAGCATGGCGGCCATCGGGGCCAGGATGACCATCAGGATTGTGCCGATGAAGCCGAACGGGTTGTTGTTCTCCCGGTTTCCGCCGCCGAACAGCAGGCCGAAGTTCGCGAGCATGGAGATGGCGCCGGCAATGGTCGCCGTGATGGTCATGGTGAGGGTGTCGTAATGCTTGATGTGCGCCAGTTCATGCGCCATCACGCCCGCCACCTCTTCGGGGGTCAGCGTTTCCAGCAGGCCGGTGGTGGCGGCGACCGCGGCGTTCTGCGGATTGCGGCCGGTGGCAAAGGCATTGGGCTGGGGGTTGTCCATGATGAACACCCGCGGCATGGGCAGGTCCGCCCGCTGCGCCAGCTCGCGCACCATGCCGACGAACTCGGGCGCGGTGCGCTCATCCACCTCCCGCGCGCCGTACATGCGCAGGACCATCTTGTCGGCGTTCCAGTAGCTGAACAGGTTCATGCCTGCCGCCACGACGAACGCGATCATCATGCCGCCGCGCCCGCCTATTGCGAAGCCGACGGCCATGAACAGGGCGGTCATGCCTGCGAGCAGGATCGCCGTCTTCAGGTGATTCATCCATCCCTCCCGGTGCCGCGCACAGGACGCGGACCTTGATCTAGAGGATGGGAAGCCACCTCGCCCCGTTCAAGGGCCGATATGCCGTTGCGTCATCCGGGGCCGTCGTGTCGTGGGCTGCGTGTCGGAGGGCTGCCGTGTGGGTCAGATGTCCCGCATGAGGCGGTCGGCGGCCACGCACTTCCATCGGCCGATCTGCCACTGGGGGTGACTCTCGCTCCACTGCGCAATGGCCTGCTGGGAGGACATCATGCATGTCATGGGCGCGCTCGCTTCCAGGGAGAAGCTCAGCTTCTCTTCCCGGCACGTCGCCGGAGCGCTGATGAGGCAGGCGTAAAGAACAATGAACATGACCAGGGTTCCCGAGTTCGGCGCTGCGCGTGCCACCCCCTGCTTCCGTCCCGCTGCGACAAACCTTCGCTTGCCTTCGACGCTGTACTGCCCGGCAGGCTGCCTTCTCGTGGGCCATCTGTGCAAAAAATAAGAAGCAAGCAGAGTGCCAACAGGAATGTTCGGCAAGCCTTGGCGAGAAGATTGGTATTAAACAACCGCAATACTTCCCACCGCCTTATGCCAATACATCCCTCCTCTCCGGGCCTCCTGTTGAGGCCGCTGGGGCAGGTCGCATGCCGGTCCCTCGCGCCGCTGACAGGCCGATCCGCGAGCCCTTTGCCGGCGCATTTTTCACGCTGCGGCGCGGCATGGATTCGCGATCGCGGCGGCTTGCGGGCGAGCCTCCGCGCGGCTAGGCTCCGCGCGCTATCTGGTGAACCGGTTCGGCCTTCCGCGCCGAGCGCTGACAACAAGGGTAGGCGGCATAGGACCGCCGTCCGGAAATGTCTTCGGGGGCGGTCATCCCTAGTCGATCTACGAGGGAGGACAGAAGGTGGCTAAGATTAGCAAGGTTCTGGTTGGTGAGGCGCTCGTCGGGGACGGCAACGAGGTGGCCCACATCGACCTCATCATCGGTCCGCGCGGCAGCGCGGCCGAGACGGCGTTCGTCACCAGCCTGACGAACAACAAGGATGGCTTCACGTCCCTCCTCGCGGTGCTCGCGCCGAACCTGCCCTGCAAGCCCAACACCGTGATGTTCAACAAGGTGACCATCAAGGACGCCCGCCAGGCCGTCCAGATGTTCGGCCCCGCCCAGTACGGCGTCGCCAAGGCGGTGCAGGACTCGGTGGCGGAAGGCGTCATCCCGGTCGAGGAAGCCGACGACCTCTTCATCTGCGTCGGCGTGTTCATCCACTGGGAGGCGGCGGACGACGCCAAGATCCAGCAGTACAACTACGAGGCGACCAAGCTCTCCATCGCGCGCGCCGTGGCCGGTACCCCCACCGCCCAGGAAGCGACCGACAAGCGCAACGAAGCCAAGCACCCCTTCGCGGCCTAGAGCGGAAACCACCCTGGACAGAGCGGCGACCCTCCGCCCATGCCGAAGGGTCTGCTCCAGCGGTTGGCCGCCATCTTTCTGCGATAGAGGCCAAAAGAACGACGACCGGCGGTGCTCCCGCCGGTCGTTTTCGTTTGAGGTCGCTCTTGTGAAAGCCGTCGTCAGGGCGACTGGCGCAGGAAGAGGCCGAAGGCGCGGGGGCCGTCGCCCACTTCGAGGGTGGAGACCACCTTCAGCGTCTGCGTGTCGATGACGCTCATGGTGTTGTCGAACCAGTTCACCACATAGACCGCGCGCCCGTCCTGCGCGGCAGCGATGCCCTCCGGATATTCGCCCACGGAGATTGTGGCGCGCGGCGCGCGCGTCGCGGTGTCGAACACGCTCACCGTTCCCCCATACTGGTTGGTGACGAAGGCGAGGGGGCCGGCCAGCGCCAGCGCATAGGGCCTGTTGCCCACCTTCACCGTGCCGATCACCCGGCGCGCGGCGACATCGATGATGCTCACGTCGTCCGAGCCCACATTGGCCGTGTAGGCCGTGCGGCCGTCCTCGGACAGCGTGATGCCGAAGGGGCGGGTGCCGACCTTCACCACGGCGACGCGCTCCAGCGTCGCGGCATCGATGATGGAGACCTGATCGTCGTCGCGGTCGGCGCTGAGCACGAGGGCGCCGTCGGGCGTTACCGCCACGCCGGAGGGAGAGGCGCCGGTCCGGGCGACACGCAGGTCGTCAGGCTTGTCCGGATCGACCACCACGAGGCGCGCCGCATACCAGTCCGCCACATAGACCGGCTTGCCGGAGGGCGCGACCGCGACGCCCAGCGGGCCGCCGCCGACAGGGATGCGCTTCTCGACCTTGCGGGTCGCGGCATCGATCACCGAAAGGGCCTTGCCCTCGGGGCTGGTGACGAAGGCACGGCGTCCGTCCCGCGACACGGCGATTCCGGCCGGCTCGCCGGGGACCGGAATGCGCGCGACGAGTTTGGGCGGGGCGGCGGCACCATCCAGCGCCACCACCGCAACCTCATTGCCGGGCTGATTGGTGATGAAGGCCTCCGCCGCGGTCGAAGGCCGGGGCGAGACGAGCAGCGCGGCCGCCGCGGCGAGGATCGCCGCAGCCGCCGCGCGCCGGTTGAAGGCCATCAGGAACCCTTTTCGACCTTGGCCTTGAGGGCGTCCAGCCCGCCGCGATAGACGGCGGTCACGGCGGCGATGGCGGCTTCGTCGCTCAGTTCCGGGGGCGGGTCGTTATTGGGGTAGCCGCGATAGAAGGCGCCGCGCCATTCCACCTTGGTGTGGGTGGCATCGACCGGGATGACGGCGATGGTGGACGAATAGTTGGTCACCGGCAGCACTTTCACGTCCACTGCATTGATGCGGTAGGCGTAGCTCTTCTGCTCCGGCTCATACTTCACCAGCACCTCGTCGATGGTGCCGCCGCCCTTGAGGGTGAGCAGGCGCGTGGCATCCACGGCGTTGCCGCCCTTGCCCTCGTTCTTCTCGACGGCCGGGTGCCAGCTCATGTCCTGGAAATTGCCGATGACGGCCCACACCTTGTCGGCCGGCGCGTTGATCTCGACGCTCTCGGTGATCTTCTTGCGGGTGGGGCCGTGGGCATCGGCGGCGAGCGGAACCATCGCCATCGCAAGGGCCGCAGCGGCGGCAATCATCTGCCTCATGAACAATTTCCTCCAACAGTGTCTTGTCGTTCCGTCGGGCCTTGGGGCCGCGTCATTGGGACAGGTCCGGCAGGCCGGGGGCGAAGATGCGGTTCTTCACCAGATAGCGCACGCCGCGGGTCCAGGATTCGTCCGTGTTGCCACGAATGTCCACCACGCCGACGCGCACTGCCTTCGCGCTGCCGTCCACGCCCTTGAGGTCCACCTCCTTCACCTGCAGCTCGATGGACAGGATGAGGTTGGACACCTTGCGCACCACGCCCATCACCTCGAACCGCGCGCCGGCGGCGGCGGCGATCTCGTTCTCGCAGGCATTGCACTTGAAGAAGGGGGATGCCTCCTCGATGCGCGCGGCGAAGGGCGCGAGATCGACGGGCGTGAGCTGTCCGGTTTCCACGACGAGGCGCTCCAGCTCGGCATTGATGAGCTTGAGCCGGGCGGCCTGTTCGGCGCGGATGCTGTCGCGCTGGTCCGCCGTATCATCAAATAATTCAAAGCCGAAGATCGCAACGGGAGCAGGCGCAGCAATACTGCGGCCGGTCACGCCGAAAAATGTTGCGCTTGCGAGAAGCAGGACAAAGACGAAACGGGCGCCGGACATCATCGGGAACCTTTGGTAGGTCGAAGGGTGTCACAGCCTCCCCGCGGCTGGCAAGGAGAGATCATCTTATTGTTTTCTTATGTCTATTCGGTTGCCGTTTTTGGCTGATGATGGCTACATCTTCCCCTTGTGACGACCCGGATCGACTGAGCCCCGATTGCCCATGCGCCTTCCCATGAGCCTTCCCCGGCGCCGCGACTGGATGCGTCCGGGTGGGTCCCGCCGTCTCCTCGCCGCCGCCTGCGCCGCGATGCTATGCGCGGGCATTCTCGGCATGGGCGGTCCGGTGTCGGCGCAGCCGGCCGTGGCGCCCCCTCCGGATGCCACGCCGGCTCCGATGGAGCTGCGGCTCGGCCTTCTCACCCGCGAGGTGCCCCCGCCGCCGCTCTACGATCTTCTGGCGGTGCCGGCAGACGATGCGGTGTCGGGCGCGGAGCTGGCCATCAAGGACAACAACACGACCGGCCAGTTCACCGGCCAGAGCTATGCGCTGGAGCCGGTTACGCTGGCCGAGGACGAGGATGCGGGCGCCGCCGCGCGCAAGCTCGCGGACGGCGGCATCAAGCTTCTCATCGTCAACCTGCCGGCGGCGGACCTCCTCAAGGTGGACGACGCGGTGAAGGGCAGGGGCGTCACCTTGTTCAACATCGCAGCCACCGACGATGCGCTGCGCGCCGAACAGTGCCGGGCCGACATCTTCCACGTCGCGCCGAGCCGGGCGATGCTGGCGGATGCGCTGATGCAGTTCCTGGCCATGAAGCGCTGGAGCAAGCTGTTCCTCATCGTCGGGCCGAACCCCGGCGACCAGCTCTATGCCGATGCGCTGCGCAAATCGGCGAAGAAGTTCGGGCTCAAGATCGTCGCCGACAAGCCGTGGACCTTCGGTCCCCTCGGCCGCGACCGTTCCGACAGCATCACCCGCTCCGACGCCCTCGTGTTCAGCCGGGGCGTGGACGCCGACGTGCTCGTCGTGGCGGACGAGGCCAACGATTTCGGCAATTACATTCCCTACCGCACCTTCGAGCCCCGCCTGGTGGCGGGTACGCAGGGCCTCACTGCCGGCACCTGGCATCCGGCGCAGGATGCGTGGGGTTCCGCCCAATTGCAGAACCGCTTCCTGCGCGCCACCAACCGCCCCATGCGGGCGAGCGATTATCAGGCATGGCTCGCCGTGCGCATGGTGGGCGAGGCCGCGACCCGCGCCAAGACCACGGACCCGGTGGCACTCGCGAAGTTCATGCGCTCGCCTGACTTCAATCTCGCCGCCTTCAAGGGCGTGCCGGTCAGCGTGCGGCCATGGGACCAGCAGGTGCGCCAGCCGCTCCTCATCGCCCAGCCCCTCGGCATCGTCTCGGTGGCCCCGGAGGAGGGCTTCCTGCACCAGCGCACCCCGCTCGACACCCTCGGGGTGGACGAGCGGGAATCCAAATGCCGGCTGAAGTGAGAGCCCGGCCCAAAAGCGCGGCAGGCGCGCCAATTCTGGAGGAAGCCCGATGATCCCGACCGTCCCGCGCCGCCTCGTTGCCCTTCTCGCCGGCGCCGCCGCGCTGACGGCGGCGGATGTGGCCTCGGCCTATACGGTCTACGTCTCCAACGAGCGCGGCAATTCCATCACCGTCATCGATTCCACCACGCTGGAAGCCAAGCAGACGGTGAAGATCGGCCGCCGGCCGCGCGGCATCACCATGAGCCCGGACGGGAAGGTGCTCTTCCTGTGCGCCAGCGACGACCACGCGGTGCTGGCCATCGATCCCGCGACGCTCAAGGTCACGCGCAAGCTGAAGTCCGGTCCCGATCCGGAACTCTTCGCCCTGCATCCCTCGGGCAATCCGCTCTACATCGCCAATGAGGACGACAACCAGGTCACCGTGCTCGATGTGGAGCAGAACAAGGTGGTGGCGCAGGTACCCGTAGGCACCGAGCCGGAAGGCATGGCGGTGAGCCCGGACGGGGCGACGCTGGTCGCCACGTCCGAAACCACCAGCATGGCGCATTTCATCGACACCAAAACCAACAAGATCATCGCCAACGTACTGGTGGACGCGCGGCCGCGCTTCGCCGAATTCTCCAAGGATGGCAAGCGCCTGTGGGTCTCGGCCGAGATCGGCGGCACGGTGTCCGTGATCGATCCCGAAACGCGCAAGATCATCCACAAGGTCACGTTCCAGATCCCCGGCGTGTCCAAGGAGGCGATCCAGCCCGTGGGCGTGCGCCTGACCCGGGATGGCAAGACCGCCTTCGTCGCGCTGGGCCCGGCGAACCGCGTGGCGGTGGTGAATGCCGAGACCTTCGAGGTGCAGAAATATCTCCTCGTGGGGCAGCGCGTGTGGCAGCTCGCCTTCACCCCGGACGAGAAGCTGCTCTTCACCACCAACGGCAATTCCAACGACGTGTCGGTGATCGACGTTCAGGATCTCAAGGTGGTGAAGTCCATCAAGGTCGGCGGCGCGCCGTGGGGCGTGGTGGTCTCGCCGCAATGAACGATGGCGCGCAGGTTGCGGCACAGGCTGCGGCTCTGGAGATCGAGGCGGTGAGCCACGCCTTCGGCGCCCGCCGCGCGCTGGATGGCGTCTCGCTCACCGTTCCAGCCGGCCGCTTCGTCGCGCTGCTGGGGCCGAACGGCGCCGGCAAGACCACTCTGTTCTCGCTGGCGACGCGGCTCTATGCGACGCGCGAGGGCCGGGTGCGCATCTTCGGCCATGACCTTTCCCGCGCGCCCTCCGCCGCGCTGGCGGAGCTGGGCGTGGTGTTCCAGAGCCGCACCCTCGATCTCGATCTGTCGGTGCGGCAGAACCTTGCCTATCACGGCGCCCTGCACGGCATGGCGGGACGGGAGGTGAAGGCCCGCATCGCCGAACTGCTGGCGCTGGTGGGCCTCGCCGACCGCATCGACGACAAGGTGCGAACCCTCTCGGGCGGCCAGTCGCGGCGGGTGGAGATCGCCCGCGCGCTCATCCACCGCCCCCGCCTGCTGCTGCTGGACGAGGCGACGGTGGGGCTCGATCTGCCGTCGCGCACGGCCATCGTCGAGATCGTGCGCCGCCTCGTGGACGAAGAACATCTCGCGGTGCTGTGGGCGACCCACATCTTCGACGAGGTGCGGGGCGACGATCTCATCTATGTGCTCGACAAGGGCCGCATCATCGCCCACGGCACCGCGCGCGAGGTAACCGGCGCGCATCTGCGGCCGACGGAGGCGCGCGCGCCCGAAGGCCCGACGGCGGCTTTGGAGGCCGCCTTCCGGGCCATGACGGCGGCACGGGCGGAGGACGCGGCATGAGCGAGGCTGCGCTTGAAAAAGCGCCGGCCGCGCCGGCCCGCCACCTTGGCCCCTCCGGCTATCTGGTGTGCATGTCCGGCATCGTCGGCCGCGAGCTGACGCGCTTCGTGCAGCAGAAGGAGCGCTTCCTCTCGGCGCTGGTGCGGCCGCTGGTGTGGCTCTTCATCTTCGCCGCCGGCTTCCGCTCGACGCTCGGCGTCTCGATCATCCCGCCCTACGAGACCTACGTGCTCTACGAGGTCTATGTGACGCCGGGCCTCGCGGTGATGATCCAGCTGTTCAACGGCATGCAGTCGTCCCTCTCCATGGTCTACGACCGGGAGGTGGGCTCCATGCGGGTGCTGCTGACGAGCCCGTTCCCGCGCTGGTATCTGCTGCTTTGCAAGCTGGTGGCCGGGGTCAGCGTGTCGCTGGCGCAGGTCTATGTCTTCCTCGCCATCGCCCGGCTGTGGGAGGTGGACATCCCGCCCATGGGCTATCTCACCGCGCTGCCCGCCTTCATCCTCACCGGGCTGATGCTGGGATCCATCGGCCTCGTCATCTCCTCGCTGATCCGGCAGCTGGAAAACTTCGCGAGCGTGATGAACTTCGTGATCTTCCCGATGTTCTTCGCCTCGTCCGCGCTCTACCCGCTGTGGCGCATTCGCGATGCCAGCGAGACGCTCTACATCGTCTGCCTCATCAACCCCTTCACCCATGCCGTGGAGCTGGTGCGCAACGCGCTCTACGGCGTGTTCGAGCCGCAGGCCTTCGCGGTCGTCGCCGGCACCACCATCGTCTTCTTCGCCCTCGCCGTCGTCGCCTACGATCCGGGCCGCGGCATCATGGGGCGGCGGGGCGGACCAAAAGGAGAAGCCGCGTGATCCGTTCGCTTGCCGCCGCATCGGCCACGGCTCTGCTTTTTTCGGCCGTGGCCTTGTTCTGCGCCGCGCCGCTCGCCGCCCAGCCGAAGGCCGACCCCGACTGGCCCTGCCCGCAGCGCAAGACGCCGGAGATCGACCTCGCGCAGGTGTGGAACGGGCCGGATCCCGCCTCCGTCGGCAAATGGACGGACGATCAGGACGCCGCCGCCCTCGCGGTCAAGCTCTCCTCCCGCCGCACGCCGGCCAAGGAATTCGCGCCTTTGCTGGACGGCTTCGTGAAGGAGGCCGGCGCCGAGGCCGACAAGGGGCTGCTCCGGGTGATGGCGGGGGTCTACGAGATCATCAACGACCAGCGCACCAAGCTCATGCACGGCATCGAGCGCTATGCGCGCGGGCAGCAGCGTCTCGCCGACCGCATCCGCGACGAGGCGGACGAGCTGAGCAAGGTGCGCAGCTCCATCACCGCGCCGGAGACACCCGAGAGCCGCAAGCTCGACGAGCAGCTCCACTGGGACACCCGCATCTTCGACGAGCGCGCCAAGTCGCTCACCTATGTCTGCGAAACGCCCGTCCTGCTGGAGCAGCGGGCCTTCGACATCGGCCAGCAGATCCAGGCGCGGCTGAAGGTGAAGGGCTGAGAGGTAAGCGCGGCGGGCGCGACGGCGCGCCGGCTACTCCAGCCCCTCCACATGCCCGATGAAGGGCAGTTGCCGGAAGGCGTGGGCGACATCCATGCCGTAGCCCACCACGAACAGGTCCGGGCAGGTGAAGCCGACGAAATCGGCCTCGATCTGCACCGCCCTTTTTCCCGGCTTCTCCAGAAGCACGCACACCAGCACCCGCCGCGCGCCGCGCGCCATCAGCAGGTCCTTGGCGAAGGCGAGGGTGCGGCCGGATTCCAGAATGTCGTCGATGAGCAGCACGTCGCGGTCGCGCACGTCGCTCTCCACGTCCTTCAGGATCTCCACCTGGCCGGAGGAGATGGTCGCCTCGCGATAGGACGAGAGGTGCATGAACTCCACTTCCGGGGCGAGGCCGGACGTGTGCATGGCGCGCAGCAGGTCGGCGGCGAAGATGAAGGAGCCTTTCAGGACCGCCACCGCGAGCAGCCGCTCCGGCGCAAACGCGGCGATCTCAACCGCCAGCGCATGGTTGCGCGCGGCGATGCGGTTCTCGTCATAAAGGACGCTGACGTTCGGCAGGTTCATGATCCCTCTTCGCCAGAGCGCGAACATGGCCATCGCGGCCGCGGGCGCCCTCCCGAGATAGCCCCCGTGCCCGGCGCGCGCAATGCGGGACAGCCCTTCCGTCCGCGCGGGGCGCCCGTGCCGCGCCCCCCGTGGCGACGCCTGCCGCTTCGTTTATGGTGTGGTGGGGCGCCACGGCGCGATTCGGGTGAAGGGTTGGGGCGTGGTCCGGTTCGAGAACGTCGGCCTCAGGTACGGCATGGGTCCGGAAGTGCTGAAGGATGTGTCCTTCGGCATCGAGCCCAATTCGTTCCAGTTCCTGACCGGCCCGTCGGGAGCCGGCAAGACGACGCTCATGCGCCTGCTGTTCCTTCAGCTGAAGCCGACGCGCGGGCTCATCACTCTGTTCGGGCGGGACGTGTCGTCGCTTGATCCCGACGAGGTGGCCGTGCTGCGGCGACGCATCGGCATCGTCTTCCAGGATTTCCGCCTTCTCGACCACCTCACCACCTACGAGAACGTCTCGCTGCCGCTGCGGGTGCTCGGCAAGGAGGAGGCGAGCTATCGCGGCGAGGTGACGGAGCTTCTGAGCTGGGTCGGCCTCGGCGACCGGATGCACGTTCTGCCGCCGGTGCTCTCGGGCGGCGAGAAGCAGCGCGCCGCCATCGCCCGCGCCCTCATCGGGCGGCCGGAATTCCTGCTCGCGGACGAGCCCACGGGCAATGTGGACCCTACCCTCGCGCGCCGCCTGCTCCGCCTGTTCATCGAACTCAACAAGTCCGGCACGTCGGTGCTTCTGGCGACCCATGACATCGCGCTCATGGACCAGTACGACGCCCGCCGCCTCGTGATCGCCGACGGCCGCCTCTATGTCTACGACTGACGCCGGCGCCCAGCCGCAGAACCCGCAGCCCAAGAAGCCGCCGGCCGAGGGGGGCGAGGCGCCGCGTGCCAAGGCACGGGCGCTGGCCTCCATCGTGCCGTCCTCGACCATCGCCGGGCGGGCGCTGGTGGCGGTGGTGGCCATCATGACCTTCCTTGCCGGCCTCACCATCGGCACGGCGGTGGCGGTGCGGGCGACTGCCAGCCAGTGGCGCTCCGACGTGACGCAGGAAGTCACCATCCAGATCCGGGCCGGCGAGAAGCAGGCGACCGACGCCCAGGTGCAGGCCGCCGCCGACATCGCCCGCAAGACCCCGGGCATCGCCGACGTGCACATCCTCACCCCGGAGGAGACCTCCCGGCTGCTGGAGCCGTGGCTCGGCTCCGGTCTCGACCTCGGCGACCTGCCGGTGCCGCGGGTGATGGTGGTGCGCCTCGATGGCGCGAGCCCGCCCGATCTCGCCCGGCTCAAGCGCACGCTGACCGACCGCATCCCCACCGCCACGCTCGACGATCACCGCGGCTGGTCGCGCCGGCTCGTGGCGGTCACGGACGGGGTGATGCTGGTGGCGGTGGTGCTTCTCGTGCTGGTGGGGCTCGCGACCGTTCTTTCGGTGGTCTTCGCCACCCGCGCGGCGGTGGCCACCAACCGTTCGGTGGTGGAGGTGCTGCATTTCGTCGGCGCGCGCGACGGTTTCATTGCCGCGCAGTTCCAGCGCCACTTTCTGAAGATCGGTGCGGAAGGCGGCCTCATCGGAGGCCTTTCGGCGGCGGCAGTGTTCGGGGCGCTGGCCGCGCTCCCGCGCCTCGGCCTTGGTGGCGATCCGGAACTGCCGACCGTGCTGGGCTGGCTCAATCCGGGCTATCTGGGATTCTTCGGCATCGCCGTGTCGGTGGCGATCGTGGCGCTGGCGACGGCGCTCACCTCGCGCGTCACCGTTTACCGCACGTTGAGGACGATCACATGATCGGCCGTGCGGCGATCGATGTGGCGGTGGCCGGGGGTGCGTCACCTCGCCTCTGCCGCATTCCGGCGCCATCCTCGGCTGCATGACCATGTCGAGCACCGAGCGCAGGACGCAGGCGCGGATCGGTCCCGGGCAATCCGATACCGGCGCTGCCAGAAGCGGAGCCAGCAAAGGCGCGACCGGCACCCCGGTGCCGCGCCGAGGCCTCATGCGCCGGCTCTTTATTGGCATGCTGGCGCTGGGCGGGCTCGGGGCAGTCGTCGGCGGCATCGGCTTCATCGCCTTCACCACCCAGATCGCGGGGCACGAGCCTGCGGGGGTCAAGCCGGCCGATGCCATCGTCGTGCTCACCGGCGGCCCCTCGCGCATCGTCGATGCCGTCTCCCTTTTGAACGAGGGGCTGGGTCAGCGCCTGCTCATCACCGGCGTCAACAAGTCCATCTCATCGGAGGAGATGCGCCGCGCCCTGCCCGATGGCGAGCGGCTGATGGATTGCTGCATCGATCTCGGCCACAAGGCGCTGAACACGCGGGGCAATGCCCTGGAGGCGGCCGAATGGACCCGCGAACGGCGGTTCCGGTCGCTGGTGGTGGTGACCTCCTCCTGGCACATGCCGCGCGCCATGATGGAATTGTCGCGCGCCCTTCCCGATGTGGAACTGGTGGCCTATCCCGTCGTCACCAGCCGCACGGAGCCGGAGAACTGGTGGAGCGATACCGGAACGCTGAAGCTGCTGGTGAAGGAGTATTTGAAGTACATCATGGCCACGGTGAAGATCCGCCCCGCCAAGGCCGTGGCCGGCCCTCAGGCCGAAACCGCGCCGTCGGCCGGCGGGTCTTCCGCGCCGCACTGATCATGCGCTCCCGGCCGCCCGGCCGCGGGGCAGGGAGACCACCTTGACCTTCCTGCGTTCGCTCGTCTTCCAGATCGCCTTCTATCTGGTGACGATCCTCTACATGCTGGCCTTCCTGCCCGCGCTGCCGTTCCTGTCGCGCAGAGGACTGTGGCGCACCGGCGTGATGTGGTGGGTGGCCACCATCATGTTCCTGCTGCGGGTCATCGTGGGCACGCGGGCCGAGATCAGGGGCGTCGAGAACATTCCGGACGGCCCGCTCCTCCTCGCGTCCAAGCATCAATCGGCGTGGGAGACGCTGGCGCTGCTGCCGCTGTTCTCGGACCCGGCCTTCATCCTGAAGCGCGAGCTGATGTCGATCCCCGTCTTCGGCTGGTTCGCGGCGCGGGCGCGGATGATCCCGGTGGACCGCAAGGGCGGCTCGTCCGCCATGAAGGCGATGACGCGACGAGCGCAGGCCGACATGGCCGAGGGCCGGCAGATCCTCATCTTCCCGGAAGGTACGCGACGCCCAGCCGGGGCACCGCCGGACTACAAGTTCGGCGTGGCGCATCTTTATTCCAGCCTCGGTGTGCCTTGCCTGCCCATCGCACTCAATTCTGGCCTCTACTGGCCGAGGCGATCCATCCTCAAGCGGCCCGGCACCATCCTCGTGGAGATCCTGCCGGCGCTTCCGCCGGGCCTGCCGCGCCGGCAATTCATGGAGCGACTTCAGGCCGACATCGAGGGCGCCAGCGACCGCCTGCTCGCCGAGGGACTGGCCGAACTCGGACCCCGCGCGCCGGCCCATCTGAGGGGTCGCGAGACGGTCCAATCTTCCCCGTTGTCCACCCCTGTGGAAAACTCTTGATCGAGTGCCGGAGATCGTTCTAGTTTCGTTCTCATGAACGCAACTGATTCGCTCCTTGTCCCCCTTGTGGACGCCGGTGGCCTGAACGGCCTCAAGCACGACGCCCTCGGCGCGCGCTACCGTTTCTGGCGCGACGAAGACGGCGTGCGCCATGTGTTTTCGGTCTATCGGCCGGACGCCGCCCCCGACTATCCGGACGCCCTCGCGGTGGTTTCGCGGCGCACGCCCGCGGGCTCCATCGCCATGTGGGCCGGTCCCGCCAGCAACGCCCGCACGGCGGCGCTGCGCATGCGCGGCGATGAAATCCACATCCATGTGTTCGGCGAGGAGAACGCTCCGGCGCTGCGCCGTCTCATGCAGCGCACCGAGGCGTCGTCCGCGCTGCCCCGCCCGGTGGCACAGGTGCTCTGCCTGCCCGCGCGCCGCCACGCGGCCTGAGGCGGAGGCTCAGGGTGAGCCTTCTCCCTCGGCATCGTCCGGCAACACCGGTGGCAGGGCATGGCTCGCCGTCAGGTGCTGCGTGAGATAGCTGAGGCCGGGATCGCGGATGCCGAGGCTTTCCAGCGCCTTCACCGTCGCCACCACATAGTCCGTGTTCGGCCCCGACTTGCCGTGGGAGCGGCGCACCAGAGCGAGCTGGTCGTCCAGGGTCAGGCCGCGCGCATATTGGGGATGGGCGCGGTTGACCAGATAGGCCACGGCCGCCGCGTCGCGTCCAGATCCGTCCAGCAGCCGCACGCGCCGCATCACCTCGCGATAGACGCCGGAAATCTGCTCGCGCTCGGTGAGATAGGCGTGGGTCTGCGGCCAGTCCGCGGCCGCTACCCGATAAGCGATGCCCCTGCACGAGCCGCCGAGGTCGAGGCCGAGCACGAGCCCCGGCTTCTCCGGCGTGCCACGATGATGGAAGGAATAGACGCACAGGGTGCGGTGCGCGCCAACGAGCCGCGCCTCGCAGCGCTCGACGAAGGCGAAGCCCGGATTCCACATCAGCGAGCCATAGGCGAACACCCACACATCGCCCTTGATGCTCGCGGGCGATGCCCCGGGCGTGACCGATTGCCCCGCCCCCGCCGGCGCCCCGCCATCTCCGTTCGCCGACCGCTCGTCCGCCATGGGCCTGCCACACCTTCCCGGCGTTGACAGAAACGCCGGACCGTCGCCTAACAGCCGGCAAGGACCATCGCAAGCCGCGGGCGACCGTGGCCAGCCGCAAGGATGTCCATGACCGCGCCCACTCCGTCCGCCCCCGTAGCACCGTCTCCCGAAACGCCCGCCAGCCGGCCGAAGCCGTGGCTGGTCATCGTGCCCCTCCTGCTGGTGGTGGTCGCCGCCATCGTCTGGAGCGGCCTGTGGTTCTATGCGGCGGGCCGCGCCGAGCGGGAGATCGACGCCTGGATCGGGCGCGAGGCGAAGCTCGGGCGCATCTGGTCCTGCACCGACCGCCATCTCGCCGGCTTCCCCTTCCGCTTCGAGCTGCGCTGCCTGTCGCCGAAGCTTGAGACGCGGGGCGGCGACGCCATGCGCTTCACCGCCGCCTCGGCCGAGGCGGTCGCGCAGGTGTGGGCGCCCAATCACATCGTCGCCGAGTTCGCCGGCCCGGCGCGGGTGGAGGATCTCAATACCGGACAATCCTATGTCGCCGTGTGGTCCCTGCTGCAGATGAGCGGCGTGGGCGATCTTTCCGGCCGGCCGGAGCGCTTCTCGCTGCAGGCGCACGACCTGAAATTGGAGCAGCCGGCTGCGACCGGGACGCAGCCGGTGGCGCTGCTGTCCGCCCATCTGTTCGAGTTCCATGCCCGCCGCGCGGCGGGCAAGGACGGCAAGCCGGATGGCGTCGACTATGCTTCCGGCCTCACCGGCGGCGAGAGCGCGCTGCTCAATGGGCTTGGCATGCAGGGGCCCGTGGAGATGGCGCTCCAGGGCACGGTGACGGCGTCGGCGGACCTGCGCCCCATGCCGGTGGCGCAGCGGCTGCGGGCGTGGGCGGATGCCGGCGGCGTCGCCCGGCTCGACCGCTTCCACATTACCTCGCCGAAGGTGGCCATGTCGGCCACCGGGATCGTGGCGCTCGACCCCCAGGGCCGGCTCAACGGCAAGCTGGACCTCGGCTTCGCCGGGCTCAACGACGTGGTGCAGGGCCTCGACCGGGCCGGCGCGATCCCGCGCGAGGTCGCGCCCATCGTGGGCGCGCTCGCCATGGTGGGCAAGCCGGGACAGGTGGAGGGCCGCAAGGGCGCGCTGTTCGCGCTGTCCTTCGATGCCGGCACGCTCAAGCTCGCCGGCTTCCCGGTGGGGATCGTGCCGCCGCTGTTCTAGAGAGCGATTCGATCAAGTTGAGACAACTTGATCGGTGGATGGCCCTCACACTCAAGAAAGAGCGGCGCGTCAGAAGACGCGCTCGCCTTCCACCAGCACCTGCCGCACCACCGGCGTGCCCTCGAAGATGCGGAAGCGCACCACGTCTGCCCGCAGACCGGCGTCGAGCCGGCCGCGATCTTCGAGGCCCGCCATCCGCGCGGGGTTGCGGGTCACGAGGGCCATGGCCTCCGGCAGCGGCATGCCGTCCACCGTGTGAAGGCGCGTTGCCGCCTGCAGCAGGCTCGCGGGCACGTAATCCGAGGCGAGGGCGTCGATCAGCCCCTCCTGCGCCAGAGCGCCCATGGCGACCCCACCGGAATGGGAGCCGCCGCGCACCACGTTCGGCGCGCCGCCGATGGTGGCGAGATCAGCCGCGCGGGCCGCCGCAGCCGCCCCGCGAGTGGTGGGAAACTCGCTCACCGTGCAGCCGGCGGCCCGCGCCTCGGCCACATGGTCTTCGGTGGTGTCGTCGTGGCTCGCCAAAACGAGGCCAGTCGCCGCCAGCATCTCCACCAGCGGGGGCAGGTTGCGCGCCACATTGGCCCGGCCGCGGGCGGTGCGCTCGCCGATCTCGCGGTCGGCCTCGACGGCATCCTTGCCGATGCCCAGCAGGAAGTTGCGCAGCACCTCCACGTTGCGCCACTGCCGGGCGCCGGGGGTGTGGTCCATCAGCGAGGCGAAGGCGAGGCCCGGGCGCGCCAGTGTCGGCTCGACGAGCTCGAGCAGATCCGGGTCGGTCATCTCGCAGCGCAGGTGGACCTTGTGGTCCGCCCGGAACAGGGGCGCGCCCTGCTCCACCGCATCGAGCATGACGCCGAACAGGTCGCGCCGCTCTGCCTTCGCCTGGTCGAAGCCACCCGCGCAGATGGCATCGAACACGGTCGTGATGCCGCTCGCCACGGTCTGCCCGTCATGAGCCAAAGCCGCCGCCCGTGCGTCCGGCCAGAACACCCTGGGCCGCGGGACGAAATGGCCCTCCAGCGCATCCGTGTGCAGGTCGATGAGGCCGGGGGCGATGAAATCGCCGTCGCAATCGACGGCGCCCGGCGCGGTGGCGCGCCCTTCGTCGATGGCGAGGATGCGCCCATCCCGCAGCGTGATGGTTCCCGCGACGACGGCATCGTCGAGGACGAGGCGGGCGTTGGTGAGAACGGTATCCATCGGGGCTCCGGAGCAGGGTCGTCAAAAAAGATGCGCGGGCCGGCCTTCCGGCCGGGCCCGCGGATGTTCTGCGTTGCACCCTATCGTGACACCCGGGTGACGTCGCCCGGGTTGAGCGAAACCGTTCAGGAGCGCGGGGCGGGCGGTGCCGGCGGGCGCGGCACCACCTCGTAGAGCTGGAAGCGTTCTCCCTCGGCGACCAGCTTGAGGTGGTCGCTGTCGGGGTTGCGCGCGCCGCGCTCGGTGAACAGCAGATACACATAGTCGAACTTCGACGGCCACAGGTCCCAGTAGCGCGGGCCATCGGGCGTCGGGTCTTCCTCGGTGATCAGCAGCTGCTCGATCTGGGGCGGGGTCCCGTCCTCGGTGTCCACCTGCGCGTTGAACGGCTTGCGGGCACGCAGGATCTGCTTGCCCTCCACCGTGAAGGCGGTGGTGACGAGGGACGACTTCTCGATCATGGCGAGGCAGGCGGCGTGCATCAGGCCGAGATCGGTCGGATCGTTGCCGCCCTGGATGTCGGCGTAGGCGACGAGTACCCGGGAGCCCGGACGGATCTGAGCGACCGATTCGCGAAATGCCACCGTCCATTGCGAGAGGCGGTCCCAGACCACCTGGACCTCGCCCACACGCACCGCCAGCATCAGGACCAGAACCACCGCGAAACCGCGACGGGCGAGGCGGTGGCGCAGGTCGACCCGCATGGCGGCGAGCACCATGAAGGCGATGGCCACGGGCAGGCGCTGGTCCGCCATGTAGGTGGCGAACACCACGCGCGGCATGGCGAGATAGACGAGCCCCGCCACCAGCAGCAGCGGCAGCATGATGGAGTGGACGTGGAGCAGCCGATGCCGCGCCGCCCAGACGCCGGCCAGGATGAAGATCGCCGCCACGGCGACCGCCACATGGTCGACGTAGACGTTGAAGATCATCTCGATGCCGTCGATCTTCCCCTGCGGCTCCCAGTAATTCTGTCCGCTGAGGCCCCAGGTGGGGCTCGCCACCAGCAGCGGGAGTATGGGCAGGAAGGGCAGGCCTCCGCTGACGAACACGCCGATCCGCGGCCAGATCGGCCCGCGGCCGAGGCGCAGGCGGTCGAGTTCGTAGGCGAGGATGCCGATGCCGTAGATGCCCGCCGTGAACAGGTGGCAGAAGAAGAGCGCCACCACGAACGCCGCCGACACGAGGTAGCGCCACGGCCACCATCTGTCCCTGAGCGCGACCCAGGCCGTGAGCGCGAACAGCGCCAGACCGATGCCGAAATAATAGTTCATCACCCCGATGAGGAAGATGCCGTTGTAGAGCAGCGGGAACGCCAGGAGCGGCAGCGCCGACCACACCCCGAACAGCGCGCGGTTCAGCGTCATGACGCCCCCGGCGATCAGCGCGAAGCACATCAGGGTGTAGATCTCGCCGGCGGTGTAGATGTCGACCACCCTGTCGATGAGCGGGACCAGGAGGTCCATCATCAGGTTGGGCAGGATCGACCATTTCAGCGTGTAGAAGCGCGCCAGGTCCTGATCCTGTGGGATCGAGGCGATCACGTGCATCCGCGCCAGATGGTTCACATAGTCCGACAGCGGCGGGAGCGGATGGGTCAGGATGGGGATGGACACGAGCCCGAGACAGGCCACGAACAGGAGCAGGATCTGCGTGGCGCGCAAATCGTGCGGCCGGCGCTCCGGCGGGTGATGGGCGTGCGCAGCGGCGCTCGTGGAATGCGTGGCAGGCAGAATCGGGGGCGTCATGAAGGCCGGGTCTCTCTGGCGACGGCTGGAGCAGCGGCGGGTGAGGGCTGTGGCGGGCGAACGGGTGACCGGCGTTGACGCCGCCATTGTGTCGGCCGGGTCCGCTTATCATCACCTTTTCGCGAGCGAAGAAAGGCTGCCCGGAAGATTTCCGCCGCGCCGGCCGTGGCCCTCGGACGGGCGGGCCTTTCACCGCTCAAGGGAAACCGCTAGAAGGGCGCCGCCCGGTGGTCCCGCCGCCGGCCCCCGCGAGCACCACCTGCGAGCCCCCCATGACCGAGCCCCGTTCCCAGTCCGTGTCGGAAGCCCAGCACGAGGCCGAAGTGCTGGCGCGGGCGCTGCCGCACATGCAGCGCTACGACGATGCGATCGTGGTGGTGAAATACGGCGGCCACGCCATGGGCAGCGAGGACGTGGCGCGCACGTTCGCCTCCGACATCGTGCTCATGGAGCAGTCGGGCATCAATCCGGTGGTGGTGCATGGCGGCGGCCCGCAGATCGGCGCCATGCTCGCCAAGCTCGGCATCAAGTCGGAATTCGCGGCCGGCCTGCGCATCACCGATAAGGCTACCGTCGAGATCGTCGAGATGGTGCTGGCCGGTTCGATCAACAAGCAGATCGTCGGCTTCATCAACGAGGCGGGCGGCAAGGCCATCGGCCTGTGCGGCAAGGACGGCAACATGGTGCGCGCCCGCAAGGCGAGCCGTGTCGTGGTCTCTTCCGGTGACGATGCCCAGGAGGTGGACCTCGGCTTCGTCGGCGAGCCCGACACCGTGGACACCACCGTGCTCGACCAGATCCTCGGCCGGGAGCTTATTCCCGTGCTCGCCCCGGTGGCGGCGGCGGTGGACGGCGGCACCTACAACGTCAATGCCGACACCTTCGCCGGTGCCATCGCCGGTGCGCTGGGCGCCAAGCGCTTCCTGCTGCTCACCGACGTGCCGGGCGTGCTCGACAAGAACAAGCAGCTGATCCCCCGGCTCACCATCGCCGAGGCTCATGCGCTGATCGCGGACGGCACCATCTCGGGCGGCATGATCCCCAAGGTGGAGACCTGCATCTACGCGCTGGAGAAGGGCGTGGAGGGCGTCGTGATTCTCGACGGCAAGGTGCCCCACGCCGTGCTGCTGGAGCTGCTCACCGACCACGGCGCCGGCACGCTCATCACTCGCTGACCTCAGCCCTTGAGGAGGTCGGCGTCCGCGGGAATGGTGCTCGCGCCCTCGCCGAGGGCGCGCTGCATCAGGACCGTATCGATCCACCGGCCGAACTTGAGGCCGGTGGCCGGCAGGGTGCCGATGGAGCCGAAGCCGCAGGCGCGATGCAGCGCGATGGAGCCGGCATTGCCGCTGTCGCCGATCACCGCCACCATCTGGCGGAAGCCCAGCGCCTCGCATTCGGCGATCAGCGCTTCGAGCAGCCGCCGGCCGACCTTCTTTCCTCGGGCCGCCTCGTCCACGTAGATGGAATTCTCCACCGTGTAGCGATAGGCGACGCGCGGACGGAAGGCGCTGGCATAGGCATAGCCCAGTACCTTCCCATTTTCTTCCAGCACCAGATAGGGATAGCCGCCCTCGATCAGGGCGGCCTGCCGGCGCGCCATCTCCTCGGGACCCGGCGGTTCCAGCTCGAAGGAGGCGGTGCCATTGCGGACCGCCTCGTCATAGATGGCGGTGATGGCGGGAATGTCGGCGGGGGTGGTAGGACGGATCGGCATACCCTCTTTTAAGACGCCGCCGCGCGTCCGCCAAGCTTGCCGAAAGGTCAGGCCCGCGTGATCGCACCCGGTGCGACGGTGAAGCGCGCCGCCGTCTCCAGCGCGGCGAAGGCGGAGGGGTCGGCCCCGGTCATCCAGACCTGAGCCCCGAGGCGGGCCAGCGCCTCGAACAGGCCGGTGCGGCGCGCGGCATCGAGATAGGCCACCACGTCGTCGAGCAGCAGCACGGGGGAGAAGCCCTGCATGCTGCCCACCAGCCGGGCGTGGGACAAGGTGAGGCCGATCAGCAGGGATTTCTGTTCGCCGGTGGAGCAGCGCGCGGCGGGCAGGCGCTTCTCGCCGTGACTTACCGAGAGATCGGTGAGGTGCGGACCTTCAAGGGTGCGGCCGGCCGCACGGTCGCGCGGGCGGTTGTCGCGCAGCAGCGCGCGATAGCGGTCCTCCACCTCCAGCGCCGGATGCTGCGCGATGAGCCGCTCCACGGCGCCGTCGAGGAAGATCTCTGCGAAGGGAAAGGGCGAGGCCTCGTCGCGATGGGCGGCGATCTCGGCCGAGAGGCGCGCCACCGTCTCCAGCCGCGCGGCGGCCACCGCCACCGCCAGCTCGGCCACCTCGTGCTCCATCGCGTCGAGGAAGCGGGCGGAGCCGTTCTCCTCCAGCAGGCGGTTGCGGGAGCGCAGAGCGCGTTCCAGCCCGTTGACCCGTGTGCCGTGGGAGGCATCCACCGCCAGCACCAGCCGGTCGAGATAGCGGCGGCGGTCGCCGGGCGGGCCGAGGAACAGGCCGTCCATCTCCGGGGTCAGCCAGAGCACCTTGAGATGATCGAGGAAGGCGTTGGCCGAGGGCACGGCCTCGCCGTCGATGCGGCAGCGCCGCTGCCCGCCTTCCTGCGCCGGATCATAGCCGGTGCCGAGGCGCACCTCGCCCAGCGCACCCTCGATGAAGGCCGAGACTGCCCAGGGCGCGCCGTCCGCGTCCGGCGCGTGGGCACCAAGCGGGCGGTGGCCCACGTCGGCGAGCTGCGCCCGGCGCAGGCCGCGGCCGGGGGAGAGGAAGGAGAGGGCTTCGAGGATGTTGGTCTTGCCGGCGCCGTTCGGCCCGGTGAGCACGATGGCGCGCGCCTCCACCGCGACCTGAGCCGCCGGATAGGAGCGGAAACCGGTGAGCGACAGCTTCAGGATGCCGGCGTGGAGCATGGTGTCACGATCGCCGCGGCGTCAGGCACGCCCGGCCGGCTGCCGGACAGGCCCTTGTGCGCCCCACACCCGCAGTCTCAAACGCGCATGGGCATGAGGACGTAGAGCGCATCCGTCTTGGTGGAATCGCGCACCAGCGTGGGCGAGCCGGGATCGGCGAGCTTCAGCTCGGCCGTGTCGCCTTCGAGCTGGGAGGTGATGTCCAGCAAATAGCGGGAGTTGAAGCCGATATCGAGAGGCTCGGCGGTGTAGTCCACCTCCAGCTCCTCGGTGGCGCTGCCCGAATCGGGATTGGTGACGGACAGCACCATCTTGCCGTCGCCCAGCGACAGCTTCACCGCGCGGCCGCGCTCGCTGGACACGGTGGACACGCGGTCCACGGCGGCGGCGAACTCGTCCTTGTCGACGATGAGGGTCTTGTCGTTGCCCTGGGGAATCACCCGGCCATAGTCCGGGAAGGTGCCGTCGATCAGCTTGGAGGTGAGCACGATGGCACCCACCTGCACGCGGATCTTGGTGGCGGAGAGGGAGATGGTGACCTCCGCTTCCTTGTCCTCCAAGAGCTTCTGGATCTCGGCGACGGTCTTGCGCGGCACGATCACGCCCGGCAGGCCCTGCGAGCCCGCGGGGGCTTCCAGCTCCGCCTGGGCGAGGCGGTGGCCGTCGGTGGCGACAGCGCGCAGCATCGCCTTGCCGTTCGCCTCGGTCACATGCAGGTAGATGCCGTTGAGATAATAGCGCGTCTCCTCGGTGGAGATGGCGAACTGGGTCTTGTCCACGAGGCGGCGAAATTCCGCGCCCTTCACCTTGAAGGTGTGGGAGAATTCGCCCGCGGCGAGATCCGGGAAATCGGCTTCCGGCAGGGTCTGGAGCGAGAAGCGGGCGCGGGAGGCGCGCACCGTGAGGGTGCCGCGCTCGCCGCCGGCCTCAAGCTGCACCTGCGCGCCGTCGGGCAGCTTGCGCACGATGTCGTAGAGCACGTGGGCGGGGACGGTGGTGGCGCCCGCCTGGCCGGTCTCGGCCGGCACGCTCTCGACCACTTCGAGGTCGAGGTCGGTGGCCTTCAGCTCCAGCGTGCCCTTGGCCGCCTTGATGAGCACGTTGGCGAGGATCGGGATGGTGTTGCGCCGCTCGACGACGCGGTGGACGTGGCTGAGCGATTTCAGAAGCTCGGCGCGCTCGACGGTGACCTTCATCGTCCTGGCCCGTTCACTCTTCGCTTCCGAGCCGGCCTGCCGCGGGATCGCATGTCCCACCGGTGGGTCCGTCTCGACATTCTAAGGATGACGCCCGCGGAACCCCTCATCCGCCGGTGCGGGCGAGGGGCGCGTGCGCCGGTGTGGCGTGGCGCGACGGCGCAGGGCGCGCCGTCAGGCGTCCGAGGGTACGGGCGCCGGGCCGCCGACATTGCCGCCCCAAGGGGCGCAAGGCAAGGGCTCGCGGGGAGATTTTGGTTGGCGGGGATGAAGGGCCGGCTTTTCGCGCAGGAAAGGCCGGCGGCACCAGTACGGCGCCGCCCTTCCACCTCACCAACAGGCGCGTGGCTCAGCTTTCGAGGGCGAGCCGCTTCAGCACCTCGATCTCGTCGGCGAGCGCGCGGTCCGTGGCGACGAGGCCGTCGATCTTGCGGACCGCGTGGAGCACGGTGGTGTGATCGCGCCCACCGAACCGGCGGCCGATTTCCGGCAGGGAGCGCAGTGTCAGCGTCTTGGCGAGATACATGGCGATCTGGCGCGGCTTCACCACGGTCGCTGTGCGGCGCTGGGACAAGAGGTCGGCGCGCGAGACGTTGTAGTGCTTGGCCACCACGCGCAGGATGTCGTCCACCCGCACGCGCTTGGGATCGGTCGGGCGGATGAGGTCCTTGACCGCATTTTCCGCCATGTCGAGCGTCACCGGCTCGCCGGTGAGCTGGTTGAAGGCGAGCAGCTTGTTGAGCGCGCCGTCGAGGTCGCGGCCGGACTGGCCGACGCTGCGGGCGAGGAATTCCAGCACCGGCGCCGGCACGGCGAAACCCTGGTGCTGCTCGGCGAGGGTCTGGTAGCGTGATTTCAGGATCTGGAGGCGCAGGTCTTCCTCCAGCGGCGCAAGATCCACCACGAGACCGCCGGCGAGGCGCGAGCGCACGCGCTCGTCGAGGTGCTCAAGCTCGCCGGGCAGGCAGTCCGCCGCCAGCACCACCTGCCGCCCGCCATCCAGCAAGGCATTGAGGGTGTGGCAGAATTCCTGCTGGAGATTATTGCCCTTCAGGAACTGCAGGTCGTCGATCACCAGCGTGTCGATGGTGCGCAGCGTGTCCTTGAAGGCGATGGCCGAATGGGACTTCAACGCCGACACGAAGCCGTACATGAAGCGCTCGGCGGTGAGATAGGTGGTGCGCCGGCCATGGGCGGCGCCGGCGCGCGCCACCGCCTGGAGGAGGTGCGTCTTGCCGAGGCCGACGGCCGCGTGGAGATAGAGCGGATTATAGACGGGAGCGGCACCGGCAGGGGTTTCCGCCACCTTGCGCGCGGCGGCGAACGCCAGCGAATTGGACTTGCCCACCACGAACGATTCGAAAGTGAGGCGCGGGTCGAGCGGCGAGCCGGAGGCGACGTCACCGCCGGTGGCGACCATCTCGCGCACCTCGCCACGCGGCTCGGCGGCGCGCGGCGCCGGCTTCGTCTCGACGGGACGCTCGGTGCGCTCGCTCACCACTTCGCGCGGGGTCGACGCCTTCAGCGCCACCGGGCGCGCGAAGGCGCTGCGCACGGCGAGATCCACGCGGCGGCGGGCGCCGGTCTCCTCCGCCCAGATGTCGGCGATGCGCGGCAGATAATTCTCCTGGATCCAGGACTTGAGGAATCGCGTGGGCACCGACAGGCGCACCACGTCCGCGGTCAGCGCGTCGAGGTCCATGCGCGCGAACCAGCTCGTGAACTTCTCCTCGCCGATCTCCTCGCGCAGGCGCTGCAGCACCCGGTCCCACGGGGCAGAGGGCGCGCTGGACGTCGGTGCGCAATCCATCTCGGCGGCCTCCGCAAGGGTCGACTGAAAAGGAACGGTGCGCGCGGCAACCGGCGCATGAGGCTTGAGCATAAAGATCGCGACCGCGTGGAACGCGGTTCCCTGGTTGGAGACGCAAAAGCCTTCCGCGCCCTGGGGCGGGCAGCGCGGCCGCAGTCTCATGGGGAGTTTCAGAAACGGGTGCTACGGCACCCACGGCACAAGCGCAACGGGGGTCAGTCCACCGTCATGCGCTCTCCTGGCCGTTACAGGGCGGCGGGGCGCAACTGGAGCGGAACACGGTGCTCCGGAAGGCTCGAACGCAACGCGGAACCGTATTGCCCAAAGGACCTGATCCTGTGTCCGCTGCCGCGCATGTGCCCGAAGTCATAGCCGCCCCATCTCCGACGATGCGAACCATCGACGGGTGTTGGAATAAACCAGTTTTTTGTTTGGTCTTGTAGATGCTGCAGGGTGGAGCAGATGTCCGCCCTTAGCATGGCTCCAACGAATGAAGGTAACGCAGAGTACGGGTACGGCCCGAGATGAGGAGTACGTGAACGAAATCAGACACGATACATCCCCTCCTCATCCACGAAGAGCCGTGAAAACTTCATTCTATCGGTGAACCCCGAGGTCGCTCCCGGAGTGAGATTGAACATACACAGCCGGTTTGGGGGGTGCAACGCCTTTGACCCTGGCCGCGGAATAGCGGGCAAAAGCCGGTGCGCCCGCGCCACACCCCCGAATTCCCATCAGCCGGCAAACCTCTGTCGCGACAATGAGAATCGGCACGTCGGCAAAGCAAATGCGACGCCCCGTCCCGCGCGGTGAGAAGGTTTCCGGATACTCCAGAAAACGGGCCGGTTTGGTGCCTTCCGGGCTTTGGCCTCTAAGCCGTTCTCTTGGATCGGGTTTTTCTGATCGGTCGGGACGGCTCTGGCGGCAGCCTTCAAAGTCCCGCCATACAGAGAGAAATCCCCGCATTCCGCCGTCTCCCACGTCGCTGCGCCCTTGACGCGGGAAGAGAATCGGGACTCGCGCGCCACATGCGCGTCGAGAGACTTTCACGGCCAAGCCAAAGCAAAAAGGCCCGGCAGAGCCGGGCCTTCAAGATCAGTCAGTCTACTTGATTGATCTAGATCAAGCGCTGAGCTTCTTCACGCGGGCGGCAAGGCGGGAGACCTTGCGCGACGCGGTGTTCTTGTGAATGACGCCCTTGGTGACGGCGCGCATGATCTCCGGCTCGGCCGCCTTGAACGCGGCGGAAGCGGCGGTGGCGTCGCCGGTGGCGAGCGCGTCCTCAAGCTTGCGCAGGTAGGTGCGCACGCGGGAACGGCGCGAGCGGTTAACTTCGGTGCGGCGCTCGATCTTGCGCACCGCCTTTTTGGCGGAAGGCGTATTGGCCATCGGCCGTCCTTGCTGGTTCGCGCCCGGCGGCACGGCCATCTGGCCACTTCGCGTCGCGCATGAATGAGTGAACAAGCCGGCAGCCCATGCCGCCAGCTAGGTGGCGGGCTTATACGGTCGCGCGGCGTCCGCGTCAACACGTTGTGCGGAAAAGTCCTGCAAGCGTGGCGCCGTGGCGGCTTTACGGAACCCGCCGGCATCGCGTATGTGCTGCGCGCACTCTATATATGGCATGCCGGCAGGATGGCATGTCGGCAGCGCGAGGCTGAGGCCGGCGCGGCGCATCAAGGCGGGGGTTCGGCATGAGCGATGTGACGGTGACCGATCGTCCGGTGAACGACAGCCTGGTGACGGTCTTCGGCGGCTCCGGCTTTCTCGGCCGGCATGTGGTGCGGGCGCTGGCCATGCGCGGCTATCGCGTGCGCGTGGCGGTGCGTCGGCCGGAGCTGGCCGGCTTCCTCCAGCCGTTGGGCTTCGTTGGCCAGATCCAGATCTCCCAGGCCAATGTGCGCTATCCCGAGAGCGTCGCCCGCGCGGTCGATGGCGCCGAGGCGGTGGTGAACCTCGTGGGCGTGCTGGCCGAGGGCGGCCGGCAGTCCTTCGACGCGGTGCATGCCTTCGGCGCTCGCGCCGTGGCGGCGGCGACCGCGGCCCAGGGTGTGCCGCTGGTGCATCTCTCGGCCATCGGCGCCGATGCCAATTCCCCCTCCGGCTACGGCCGCAGCAAGGCAGCCGGCGAGGCTGCGGTGCGCGCCGCGGTCCCCGATGCGGTGATCTTCCGCCCCTCCGTGGTGTTCGGGCAGGAGGACGAGTTCTTCAACCGCTTCGCCGCCATGGCGCGCCTGTCCCCGGCGCTGCCGCTGATCGGCGGTGGGGTGACGAAGTTCCAGCCGGTGTTTGCCGGCGATGTGGCGGCGGCCGTGCTCGCCGCAGTCGATGGCAAGGCCAAGGCCGGCACCACCTATGAGCTGGGCGGCCCCGAGGTGCGCACTTTCCGCGAGCTGATGGAGCTGATGCTCGCTGAGATCTGCGCCAAGCGGGTTCTGGTGGACCTGCCGTTCGGCCTCGCGACGCTGATGGCCAAGCTGACCCAGTGGGCCCCCGGCGCGCCGCTCACCGTCGATCAGGTCGAGATGCTGCGCTCCGACAATGTGGTGTCGCAGGCTGCGATCGCCGAAGGCCGGACCCTCGCCGGCCTCGGCCTGACCCCCACCTCCCTCGCCGTGGTGCTGCCGACCTATCTCTGGCGGTTCCGCAAGGCGGGCCAGTTCACCCGCGTCGAGACCTGACCGGCGCGCCGGTCGCTCCCGACGCATCGCGCGGGGCCATCGCAATGGCGGCCCTCACCTCCACGGTGTGAAGGTTCACGACCGGCAGGCTTACCGCAGGTTCATCCATGGCTGGCGACGACAGGCGCTTCGAGATCAAGATCTGCGGCATCCGCACGGCGGAGGCCCTCGATGCCGCCCTTGAGGCGGGCGCCGATCTCGTCGGTTTCGTGCATTTTCCGAAAAGCCCGCGCCACCTCGCGCTGGCCGATGCACCGGCCCTCGTCGCCCGCGCCGCCGGTCGGGCGGGCAAGGTGGCGCTGCTGGTGGACCCGGACGACGCGCTGCTTCAGGACGTGATCGCCGCCGTGACGCCGGACATTCTCCAGCTGCACGGCCATGAGACGCCCGAGCGCGTCGCCGACATCCGCGCCCGCTTCGGCCTGCCGGTGATGAAAGCGCTGCCCGTGGCCCGCCGCGAGGACCTTGCCGTCCTGCCCGCCTATGCGGCGGTGGCGGACCGCATTCTGTTCGACGCCAAGCCCGATCCCGGCGCGCTTTTGCCCGGCGGCAACGGCCGGCCGTTCGACTGGGCGCTGGTCGCCGGCCTTGACGTCAACCGGCCTCTCATGCTTTCCGGAGGGCTTACCGCCGACAACGTGCCGCAGGCCCTCGGATTGGTCCGGATGGACGGCGTGGACGTATCGTCCGGCGTGGAGGACGCGCCCGGCGTGAAAAGTCCCGACAAGATCCGTGCCTTCGTCGCTGCGGCGCGGCGCGCCGCATCCTCCTCATCCTTGCAAGACCCCTTATCGAAGGCCCGCGCGTCGTGACCGTTCTCAATTCCTATCGCACCGGCCCCGATCACCGCGGCCATTTCGGCATCCATGGCGGCCGCTTCGTCGCGGAGACGCTGATGCCGCTCATCCTGGAGCTGGAGCAGGCCTACGAGGCCGCCAGGGTCGATCCCGCCTATCACGCGGAGATGGCCGGCTACCTCACCCATTACGTGGGCCGCCCCTCGCCGCTCTATTTCGCCGAGCGCCTCACCAACCATTTGCGAGAGCATGCCGCGGCCGAGGGCCGCGATGGCGGCGCCAAGATCTACCTGAAGCGCGAGGAGCTGAACCACACCGGCTCCCACAAGGTGAACAACGTGCTCGGCCAGATCCTGCTCGCCCGCCGCATGGGCAAGGAGCGGGTGATCGCCGAGACCGGCGCCGGCCAGCACGGCGTCGCCACCGCCACCATGTGCGCCCGCTTCGGCCTGAAGTGCGTGGTCTACATGGGCGCGGTGGACGTGGAGCGGCAGGCCCCCAACGTGTTCCGCATGAAGATGCTGGGTGCGGAGGTGGTGCCCGTGCAGTCCGGCTCGCGCACCCTCAAGGACGCCATGAATGAGGCGCTCCGCGACTGGGTGACCAACGTCCACGACACCTTCTACTGCATCGGCACGGTGGCCGGCCCGCACCCCTATCCGGCCATGGTGCGCGACTTCCAGTCCATCATCGGCCGCGAGACCCGCGAGCAGATGCTGGAGATGGAAGGGCGCCTGCCCGACAGCCTCTTTGCCTGCGTCGGTGGTGGGTCGAACGCGATGGGCCTGTTCCACCCCTTCCTCGATGATCCGGGCGTCGCGATCTACGGCGTCGAGGCGGCGGGTCGTGGCATCGACACGCACGAGCATGCGGCCTCCATCGCCGGCGGGCGCCCGGGCGTGCTGCACGGCAACCGCACCTACCTGCTCATGGACGGCGACGGCCAGATCACCGAAGCCCATTCCATCTCGGCCGGCCTCGACTATCCCGGCATCGGGCCGGAGCATTCCTGGCTGAACGACGTGGGCCGCGTCACCTACCTAAACTGTACCGACCAGGAGGCGCTCGACGCCTTCCAGGTGCTGACCCGGCTCGAGGGCATCATTCCCGCGCTGGAAACGGCCCATGCCATCGCCAAGGTGATCGAGCACGCGCCCAAGCTGCCGGCGGACCACCTGATGGTCGTCAACCTTTCCGGCCGTGGGGACAAGGATGTCCCCCAGGTGGCGGAAATTCTCGGAACGCGTCTGGGGGCATGACCATGAAGGGCATCTGGGGGAAAGTCGGGTCGTTCGCGATCGTCGGCGCGGCGGTCGCCGCCAGCCTCGGCGCTGCGCAGGCGGCCGGCCTCGAGCTGACGCCGGGCAAGATCTACACGGACGCGGCCGGCGCCTATGTGTCTGTGGCGGTGAAGAACACCGGCACAGACACGGTGGGCGAGGTGCAGGTCTCGTGCGAGTTCTTCGCCGGCAAGCGCTCCCTCGGCAAGGCATCCACCAAGCTCTTCTCCATTGTCGGCGGCGTCACCGGTACCGATCAGGTGCGCTTCCTTGGCGGCACCAACGCCACCCGCGCCACCTGCACGCTGGCCGGGCAGAAATAGAGCGCCGCATCTCCTCTCATCCAGGCAGGCCCATGACCACCCGCATCTCCGACCGCTTCGCCGCCCTCAAGGAAGAGGGCCGGCCGGGCCTCGTCACCTTCGTCACCGCCGGCGACCCGGACGGGGAGACCTCGCTCGCCATCCTCAAGGCGCTGCCGGGCGCGGGGGCGGACGTGATCGAGCTGGGCGTGCCCTTCACCGATCCCATGGCCGATGGCCCGGCCATCCAGGCGGCGGGGCTGCGCGCGCTCAAGGGCGGCCAGACGCTGGCCAAGACGCTGGAGATGGTCCGCGTCTTCCGCGAGGAGGACCAGAAGACGCCGGTGGTGCTGATGGGCTACTTCAACCCCATCTACGTCTATGGTGTGGATCGCTTCCTGGTGGACGCCAAGGTTGCGGGCGTCGATGGCCTGATCGTCGTCGACCTGCCGCCGGAAGAGGACGACGAGCTCTGCATTCCGGCGCTGAATGCGGGACTGGACTTCATCCGCCTCGCCACCCCGACCACCGACGACAAGCGCCTGCCCACCGTCCTCGCGAACACCGCGGGCTTCGTCTACTACGTCTCCATCACCGGCATCACCGGCGCGGCGACGCCGGACGCGAATGCGGTGGCGACCGCGGTGGCGCGCATCAAGAGCCACACCGCGCTTCCGGTGGCCGTTGGCTTCGGCGTGAAGACCCCCGAGCAGGCGGCCGCCATCGCTGCCGGCGCCGACGCCGTGGTGGTGGGCTCGGCGCTGGTCGAGGTGGTGCGCCGCACCCTCGACGAGGAGGGCAAGGCCACGTCCAACACCGTGATCGGCGTGGAAGCCCTCGTCAGCGAGCTGGCCGAGGCGGTGCGCGGCGTGCGGCGCTGAGCCGGCTTCGACCCAGCGTCAGCAAGGTGGTATGATCGCCGGGAATAGCGGCGGCTGCCGTACTTTCGCCGTGTCGGACTTGCCATTAGGGCGGAGGGGGGACTATGTGCGCCGCAGCGTGGCGCTGCGCCCCTCCGTACCGGAGATGATCCCGTGAACTGGATTTCCAACGTCGTCCGCCCGAAGATCCGCGACTTCCTGGCGCGGCGCGAGGTGCCCGAGAACCTCTGGGTGAAATGCCCCGAGACCGGGCAGATGGTGTTTCACAAGGATCTGGAAGCGAACCTCTACGTCATCCCGGCGTCCGGCTACCACATGCGCATGGATGCGGTGACGCGGCTGAAGAATACCTTCGATGACGGCGCCTACGAGGAGGTCACCCTTCCCGAGGTGGCGACAGACCCGCTCAAGTTCCGCGACGAGCGCCGCTACGTGGACCGCCTGAAGGACGCCCGCACCAAGACCGGCTACCAGGACGCGGTGAAGGTCGCGACCGGTATGCTCACCGAGCTGCCCGTCACCATCGCCGTGCAGGATTTCGGCTTCATGGGCGGCTCGCTCGGCATGGCCGCCGGCGAGGCGGTGGTGAAGGGGCTGGAGACGGCGGCCGAGCGCGGCACCCCCTTCATCATGTTCGCGGCCTCCGGCGGCGCGCGCATGCAGGAGGGTATCCTCTCCCTGATGCAGATGCCGCGCACGACCGCGGCCATCCAGGAACTGCGCGAGACGAAGAAGCCCTACATCGTCGTGCTCACCAACCCGACCACCGGCGGCGTCACAGCCTCCTACGCCATGCTGGGCGACATCCAGATCTCCGAGCCCGGCGCGCTGATCGGCTTCGCCGGCCCGCGCGTGATCGAGCAGACCATCCGCGAGAAGCTGCCGGACGGTTTCCAGCGCGCTGAATATCTGCGCGACCACGGCATGCTCGACATGGTGGTGCATCGCCACGAGATGCGCGACACGCTGGGCCGCCTGTGCCGAATGCTGACCAAGGCGCCGGCTTTGCCGCCCAAGGGCCGGCTACCGGCTCCCCAGGCGGCGGCGTGAGGGAGGCCTGAACGCGGGCCTTACGGGGCCCCCGGCTCGACGCACCATGGCACTGCCCCTGCCCGCCCGCGCCACGGACGAGATTCTCTCCCGCCTCGCCGCGCTTCACCCGAAGAAGATCGATCTGTCCCTCGCGCGGATGGAGCGTCTGCTGGAGGCGCTCGGCCATCCCGAGCGGCGCCTGCCGAAGGTGATCCACGTCGCCGGCACCAACGGCAAGGGCTCCACCATCGCCTTCATGCGGGGCATGCTGGAGGCGGCCGGGCAGAGCGTGCATGTCTACACCTCGCCCCATCTGGTGCGGTTCAACGAGCGCATCCGCCTCGGCGCCCGGGACGGCGGGCGGCTCGTCTCGGACGCGGCGCTGGCAGAGGCCCTCGACCGGGCGGAAGCCGCCAATGACGGCGCCCCCATCACCCTGTTCGAGATCACCACGGCGGCGGGATTCCTGCTGTTTGCCGAGCATCCGGCGGACGTGCTGCTGCTGGAGGTGGGCCTCGGCGGCCGGCTTGACGCCACCAACGTGGTGGACCGGCCGCTGGCCAGCGTCATCACCCCGGTCTCGATCGACCATGTGGACTTCCTCGGCACCTCGGTCGAGGCCATCGCGGGGGAGAAGGCCGGCATCATCAAGCCGCGCTGCCCGGTCGTGGTGGGCGCCCAGACGGCGGAGGCGCTCGCCGTGATCGAGCGGGCGGCGGCACGGAAACTCGCGCCCTTGTTCGTGCGCGGCCAGCAGTGGAATGTGCAGGAGGAGGGCGGCCGGCTCGTCTATGCGGACGAGGACGGCCTTCTCGACCTGCCGCGCCCGCGCCTCGTCGGGCCGCACCAGATCGACAATGCCGGGCTCGCGGTCGCGGCGCTGCGCGCGGTGAAGCTGCCCGCCGCCCCCGAGGCCGGAATCCTGAGGGCCGACTGGCCGGCGCGCCTCCAGCGCCTCGCGCCCGGCCCGCTGACCGCGCGTGCGCCGGCGGGCGTGGAGCTCTGGCTCGACGGCGGGCACAATGCTGCCGGCGGCGCCGCCCTCGCTCATGCCCTGTGCGAGCTGGAGGAGCGTTATTCGCGGCCCCTCGTGCTGATCCTCGGCATGCTCGGCACCAAGGATGTCACCGGCTTTCTCCAGCCCTTCGCCGGCCTCGTGCGCGAAGCCATCGCCGTGCCTGTTCCCGGCGAACATGCGGGCCTGAAGCCGGAGGACGTGGCGGCCGCCGCCGTGGGCCTCGGCATGAAGGCGAGCGTGGCGCGGGATGTCGCCGGCGCGCTGGATGGCATAGCGCGGGAAGCCGTGGTGCCGCCGCCGCGCGTTCTTATCGCCGGTTCGCTGTATCTGGCCGGCGCCGTACTCGCCGCCAACGGGACCGCGCTGGGCTGAGTCTGAAGCCTGCCGTCATTGCCCACCTTGTGCGGGCCATCCATGGGCCGGCCGCAAGGGTGCTTCAAACCGCGAGCAGCCGGTCGAGCGGCGGAGTGGATCCCCCGGACGAGCCGGGGGATGATGGCGCTCTGTCTCCTCAGACCCCCGCGAAGATGGACGCCCCGTTCTCCGCCTCGCCCACGGCGGCGCGGAAGGGGGCGAAGAGTTCACGGCCGACGCCCACATGGCTGGCGGAAAGATCGGCCGTAGCGCTCGGTCGTGCCGCCCATTCGCCGGGCGGGACAAGCACCTCCAGCCGGCCCGCCACCGCATCGACCCGGATCATGTCGCCATCGCGGATGCGGGCGATGGCGCCGCCGTCCAGCGCCTCCGGCGTGACGTGGATGGCCGCCGGCACCTTGCCGGATGCGCCCGAGAGGCGGCCGTCGGTGACGAGGGCCACCCTCTGCCCGCGATCCTGCAGCACGCCGAGCGGCGGCATGAGCTTGTGCAACTCCGGCATGCCGTTCGCCTTCGGCCCCTGGAAGCGCACCACGGCCACGAGATCACCCGTGAGTTCGCCCGCCTTGAACGCGGCCTGAAGCTCCTCCTGAGAATGGAAGACCTTGGCTGGCGCCTCGATCACATGCCGTTCGGGCGCCACCGCTGAGGTCTTGATGACCGCGCGCCCGAGGCTGCCGTCCAGCACCTTGAGCCCGCCCGTGCTCTGGAACGGGGCCTCGACACCGCGCAAGACCTTGTCGTCGCCGCTTGTCGCCGCGCCGTCCCGCCAGTCGAGGGAGCCGTCGGGCGCCAGCACCGGCTCGCGGGTATAGGCTGCGAGGCTGCGGCCGAGGATGGTCTCGGCATCGGCGTGCAGCAGGCCGGCGGAGAGCAGCTCGCGCACCACGAAGGGCACGCCGCCCGCTGCGTGGAAGTGGTTCACGTCCGCCGAGCCGTTGGGATAGACGCGGGCGAGCAGCGGCGTCACCTCGGCGAGTGCGGAGAAATCGTCCCAGCTCAAGGCGATGCCCGCCGCCGCCGCCATGGCGACGAGGTGAAGCGTGTGGTTGGTGGAGCCGCCGGTGGCGTGGAGGCCGACGATGCCGTTCACGAAGGCCTTCTCGTCCAGCATCCGGCCGGCGGGGATATGGTCGTTGCCGAGCGCGGTGATGGCGAGCGCGCGCTGGGCGGCGGCCTTGGTGAGGGCATCGCGCAGGGGCGTGTCCGGCGTCACGAAGGAGGCGCCCGGCAAATGCAGGCCCATGATCTCCATGAGCATCTGGTTGGTGTTGGCGGTGCCGTAGAAGGTGCAGGTGCCGGGCCCGTGGTAGGACTGGCTTTCCGCCTCCAGCAGAGCGTCGCGCCCGACCTTGCCCTCCGCGTACAGCTGGCGGATGCGGGACTTCTCGTTGTTGGGCAGGCCGCTGGTCATGGGGCCGGAGGGGATGAACACCGCCGGCAGATGGCCGAACGACAGCGCGCCGATGACGAGACCCGGCACGATCTTGTCGCAGATGCCGAGAAAGACGGCCGCATCGAACGTTTGGTGCGAAAGCGCCACGGCGGTGGAGAGGGCGATCACCTCGCGGGAGAACAGCGAAAGCTCCATCCCCGCTTCGCCCTGGGTGATGCCGTCGCACATGGCGGGCACGCCGCCCGCCACCAGCGCCGCGCCACCGGCCTCGCGCGCCGCCTCGCGCAGCAGCTCGGGATAGCGCTCATAGGGCCGGTGGGCCGAAAGCATATCGTTGTAAGCGGTGACGATGCCCAGCGAAGGGCCGTCGCCCGCGCGCAGCATCGCCTTGTCCGAGGGACCGCAGGCCGCGAAGCCGTGGGCCTGGTTGGCGCATCCCAGCGCCTGCCGCTGGGGCCTGCGCTGGGCTGCCGCCGCGATGCGATCGAGATAGCGGCGGCGGGCATCGTGGCTGCGCCTTGCGATGCGCTCGGTGATTTCCCCGACGCGGGCGTCGAGCGTGTGCTGTGCGGCCATGAGGCTCCTCCTTGCGGCGATCCTCCACCCTGAGCGACGCCCGACGCAAGGGATGGACGATCTCTAAAGAACGAGTTCGCCGTCGTCCTCGCCGTTCCACCAATGAAGGCGCTGGGCCGCGACCTTGATGAGGACGAGGCCAGGTGTATCGATGCCGGCGGGGAACCAGCGGTCGAGATCGGAGGTCCAGCGCGCCTCGAAGGCGGCTTTATCGCGGATGATCTGCGCCTTCCCCTCCACGGTGGTGAAGAAGGGGCGCTGGCCGAGAATGCCACTCGTGCCCTGGAGGGCGAGGCCCACATTGGGATCGCGGGCGATCTCGCTCACCGCGCGGGCGTCCTCCTGCGCGAAGAAGAAGCTGCTGCCGTCGTAATCCACGTCGCCATTGTTGCTCATGGGCCGACCGGCCAGCGCGCCGGCCTCGGTCTTGGTGAAGAGGGTGGTGAAATCGATGTCGCGCATCTTCTCAACCACTTCATCCAGTGTCATCTCGGCCATGGCGTCGTCGCTCCAGCTTGCATCCTGCAGTCAATGCCGGCGGGGCGATTTGGTTCAGCGTGGTCGGATGAGGATGCAAGCGGCGCTCGCATGCGCGAACGTGCCGCCGCGCGGCCGTGCGGCGGGTCTGCTTGCGGCATTGCGAAAAACGAAGATGGTGCGGGCGGTCGGACTCGAACCGACATATCCGTGAGGACGGCGGATTTTGAGTCCGCTGCGTCTACCAATTCCGCCACGCCCGCAGCCGAAGCCTCTTTATAGGCTTGCCGGCCGGGCGCCAACAGGAAAGCGGCGGGCCTGTCGCCCGTCCGCCCCGGATGTCGGTGCTTGCGGTGTCGGTCGCCGCAAACAGACTCAGGCGCCGCGCGGCACGGCGCTCGATCCCCAGCCCACAGGCAGGCGCACGATGCTGCGCATCGCGGCGCGGGGCAACGCGATGTCACGGCGTTCCGGCTGCGGGTCCGGCACCAACGCGGCCAGGAAATCCTCGGCCCAGCGGTTGATGTCGTGGGCTTCCAGCACCCGCATCATCCGGCGGTGCCGCTCGCGCCGTTCCACCAGGGGCATCTCCAACGCCCGGCGGAGGGCGACGGCAACGCCCTCCGTGTCGTGCGGGTTGACGATGAGCGCACCCGTGCCGAGTTCGCTGGCCGCCCCTGCGAACTGGGAGAGGAGCAGCACGCCGGGATCGGCCGGATCCTGGGCGGCAACGAATTCCTTGGCGACGAGATTCATCCCGTCGCGCAGCGGCGTCACCAGCGCCACATTGGCGCGGCGGTAGAAGCCGGCGAGCGCCGAGCGGGAATAGGTGCGGTTCACATAGCGCAGCGGCGTCCACGAGACGTCGCTGTAGGCGCCGTTGATCTGGCCCGCCTTGTGGGAGACGTTCCGATCCATGTCCTGGTACTCCGGCACGTCCGTCCGGCTCTTGGGCGTGATCTGCACGAAGGTCACGCGGTCGTGCCAATCCGGTTCCTTGCGCAGGAACTGCTCGTAGGCATCGAGCCGGTTGGGAATGCCCTTGGAATAGTCCAGCCGGTCCACCCCGATGATGAGCTTGCGGCCGGAGAGACTTTCGTCGAACGCCTTCACGAAGCGGGTGCGGCTCGCATGCCGCGCCCGCCGCGCGAAGGCGCCCGTCTCGATGCCCACGGGGAAGGTGCCAAGCCGAACGCGACGGCCGCCGATGTCGCATCCCGTGCCATCGGGCGTCGACTGGCCGCCGCGGGTCTCGAGGTAGCGCGCGAAGTTCTCCCGGTCGCCCTCCGTCTGGAAGCCGACGAGATCGTAATAGGCCAGCGCTCCCACGGTATCCGCATGCTGGGGCAGGGCCTGGATAATGTCGGCCGGCGGCATCGGAATATGCAGGAAGAAGCCGATCCGGTTGTTGTGGCCCCGCTCCCGCAGGTATTTCGCCAGCGGCATCATGTGGTAGTCATGAATCCACAGGATGTCGTCGGGCTTGATGATCTTTTCCAGATGATCGGCGAACATGCGGTTGACGCGGATGTAGCCGGACAGGTCGGAGCGGTAGAATTCGGACAGGTCCACCCGATAGTGCAGGACCGGCCACAGCACGCGGTTGGCGAAGCCGTTGTAATATTCCTGATAATCCTCGTTGGCCAGGTCCACCACCGCATAGGTGACGCCCCCCTGGTTCGTTGCCTGGGGTGTATCGGAGGGGTCCGGCGAGATCCGGCCGCTCCAGCCGAACCAGATGCCCCCGCGATCCTTGAGGGCGGCGTTGACGGCGACGGCGAGACCCCCGGCCGGCGCGCCGGACTTCTGGGGGAGAGCCACTCGGTTCGATACGACCACGATGCGGGACACGGAGGTCACCTCCTTCGTTGTCGCGGCTCGGCCGCGAGATGGGTGATAAGAGCGCGCACCGAGCGCGGGTTCGGAAGCAGGGCCTGGGCGCCGTCCCGGGGCACACCGACAGCGACGGCGATGCCCCCGGCGCGGTTCACCGCGCGGAAGCCGGCCTCGTCGGTCACGTCGTCGCCGATGAAGACGGGCCGGCGACCGGCGAAAGGCGTGGTGGCCATGAAACGCCCCACGGCCGCGCCTTTGTCGATTCCCTGCCGGCGCACCTCGAAAACGCAATGGCCGGGCATGATCTCGATGCCTTGCCGCCGACCAACCAATTGCGCCAGCGCGCGCTTCAGCACCGGCGCGATTTCCGGCCGGGCGCGGTAATGGATGGCCACCGCGTTTTCCTTGTCCTCGGCCAGTACGCCCTCGAACTCGGCGGCGGTGGTGCGCAGGTCGTGGCGCAGATCCTCGTCAAGGGCAGGCGCGCGCTCCGAGGGTCGCCCGGCGGAAAGGCGAATGTCCGCGCCATGAACGCCCGCGGCAGCGAACCGGCCAGCGCCGAACAGATCATCGAGTGAGGCGAGCGAACGCCCGCTCACCAGCGCCAAGGCCCCCTTCGCGCGAGCGGCCAGGGCGAAAAGGGTGTCGGGCAGGCCGCTCGGCACGACCACGGCGTCCGGCCGCGGGGCGATGTCGATCAGGGTGCCATCCACGTCGAGGAAAAAGGCGTGAGTCGCAGGATCGAGGGCCATAAAGGCTCCCGGAATTTCAGAATCCACGGCGGGAAGCGATCCTTTGGGCATACCGAGCACGAGCCAGACCTTTGGAATATCCGGTAAGATAACGCCTCTGCGGCGCCACGGTTCCCCCTCAGCTTCGACTCAATGCCGCCACAGGGAGGCGCGAACAGCTTGGCTTCGGCTTTAACTGCGGAACCGGAGCGGTTCGGCGGCGTTCGTCTCGGCGTTACGGGAGACAGCATATGCTTGGCTTGCACAGGAGTTCGACCGACGGGTTTTCCCGGCGCCTTTCGGCGTTGCGGGACGAACTCGACACCCTTCAATCGTCGTTTCACAAGCGGGAGCGCGAATGGGGGCGGCTTGCGTCGAACGTCGCGTCCGATGCGCACGACTGGGTGGCTGAGCGGGCGGAAGCGCTGCCGAGCCTGTCCTTCGACAGCCTGCGCCGGCATCTCCCGGCGCTGCCCCATCGCCCATTCCGCGCTGAGGCTTCAGCCCTGCCGGTGATCGCGGCAGCGGTGGCGGTGGGCGTCGGAGTCGGGTGCGTGCTATATGCCGTTACGTCGCGCGGCCGCCGGACCGCTCGCGGCGCGCGCACGGATGCGCGCGAGCAAGGGCCTGAGACGGTGGATAACAGCTTCTGACGCGCCTGCGTCGAGGCACATGGGATCGCCTTTCCGGCCCGGAGCCGGTCAAGGGTTAGAATGGATGTCCGGCATGCCGCCGGCAGGGCAAGGGAGAAAAAGATGAAAGCGGCTCTCATGATTGGCGTGATGGCGCTCGCGCTCGGCGGTTGCAGCGAATATTCGCGGCAGGATCGCGCGGTGGGCGGTGCTGCCATCGGCGCGGGCACCGGCGCGCTCATCGGCGCGGCTGCCACCGGCACCGGCACGGGCGCCCTTGTGGGCGGCCTCATCGGCGCCGGCACTGGCGCCATCATCGGCGCCGAGACCACCCCCCGCGCCTGCTGGGCGCGCGATGCCTATGGCAACCGCTATCGCGTGCAGTGTCCCTGATTTGAGGGGCTGCCCCGCGCTGGTTCTGGCGTGGGGCGCACCGTTAAAAACGAAAGGCGCCCCTAAGGGCGCCTTTTGCGTTTCTTCTGACCGCCATAGCGGCGCCATTAGGTCGCTCTTTACCTTAGCGGTTTATGACCGAGGCATCTCCAAGTGACTTCAGGGCGGCCCGAACCCAATCGGACCGCCCTGTTTTTTACCCCTTCGCTTTCCCCGATCAGACGGGGCCTCGTCCCCGCCGCATCAGCCCCATGACCGCGGAGATGACGAACAGAATGATCGCGACGAAGAAAATGATCTTCGCGATCTCGATCGCCGTGCCCGCGATTCCGCCGAAGCCCAGGACTGCGGCGATCAGCGCGACGACAAGAAAGGTAATCGCCCAGCTCATCATTGCCGTGTCTCCTTGCTATTTACCGGGATAATCGTGCACCGCCGGCTGAAGAGGGTGGGTGGACCAGATCATATCTCGCCGACGTGCAGTTGTTACACGGGCAAATAACTTCCAATGGCTCCGCTTGTTCCCTGTCTTCGCCGCCGATCCCCCGCAAAGAACGCATTGCCGGTGGCGCGACGTTTGGTGAACGAAGGGCGGAACAAATCCGCTCGCCCCGCGTTTTCTCGGCGATCTGGACACGCAGGAGGAGGCGGATGAGCGAATTGCGAAACGAATCCCTGCCGGTTGATTCCGCATTGCGGAACACGGGCGCGCGTCGCCATGAAGGTGCCGGCGAAGGCGCATTGGCGGGCGTGGATACCTCTCCTCACGGCTATGATCCGGTCGAGTTCGGTCCCGGCGAAAGCCGCCGCGATTTCCCCCCGCGCCGCGAGCGTGGCGCGGATGAGGAGCGTCGGCTGCTCAAGGAGATCAGCGCGGCGTTCGAGGGGCCGGACAAGCGGCACGATATGGACGATGGTCCGGGCGTGAATGCGGACGGCCCCGAAACACACCCTGACACCGCGCATCTCTCGCGCCTGTATCGCGAATGATGTCCGATGCCAGAACCTTATTGCAACGCACGCGGGCGTGGCTCATCTTGAGCTCGCCCGCGTCTGTCAGAAGACCCTCGCCATGAGATCGGCTCGCTTCCAAGGCCCCCTCGATACCCCCATGACGACGCAGCACCAGAAAGAGGCAGGCGGCATGCGAACGCCTCACCGCCGCGACATCTCCGCCCGTCAGGATCTGCTGGGCCGCGAGCTGCGCCAGTTATTCGACGATTACACGCAGGAAGACATGCCGGACGATCTGCAGGATCTTGCCGAGCGTCTTCAGGCGGCCTTCGAGGGTCGGGAGCCCGACGGTGAAGCCGGAGCCGCCGATGGCGCCGCCCAGCCGGCGGCCGAGCCGAAGAAGGACTAGGCCCGGCCCTGATCGCTGCGGGCGTTTCTGCGGCAAGGCTCTGATCCCAGTTCTGGCGGCAGCGCGATCGGCGACGATCCCTGCCGCCTGAATCATTTTCTGAAATCGTCCTGGACCCCCATTTCCTCCGCTTTGCGATTGCGTAGCGGAAGGGCATGGGGGTTATATTTTTCAATGGGCTGCGATCATTTTTGCGGTCATCGGCGGTGCGCCTTAACCCCTTTGCAAGGCCGGCTCCGCAAGGTGGGGCCATGTCGCGCGACACGCCCCGCATCTTCCTCGCCCTCCTTCTTCTGGCCGGCGCCCTCTCGGGCTGTCGCTTCGGCCTGGAGGAACGCGATTCGTGGCGCTCCCAGGCCGAGGAGCAATGCCTTGCCGCCAAGGCCGTGGTGGCATCCGCCTATATGGAGCCGGTTCCCGCCGTCCAGGGTCCGGGCGCCTGCGGCATGGACCATCCATTCCGCGTCAGCGCGCTGGCGCAGGGCAATGTGATGCTGGAGCCGGCCGGCCGGCTGGCCTGCCCCGTGATCTACCAGGTGGACATGTGGGTTCAGGAGGTGGTGCAGCCGGCGGCGCTGGCGTGGCTCGGCCAGCCGATTGTCGCCATCAGCCAGATGTCGGCCTATTCCTGCCGCGGCATGAACGGCGATCCCAATGCGAAGATTTCCGAGCATGCGTTCGGCAACGCGCTCGATATCGGCGGTTTCCGGACTGCCGACGGTCGCTGGATCACGGTGAAGAACGGCTGGAAGGGCTCGTCCGAGGAGCGCGGCTTCCTGCTTCAGGTGCAGGCGGGCGCATGTGAGCGCTTCACCACCGTGCTCGCGCCCGGCTCCAACATGTTTCATTACGACCACATCCATGTGGACCTGATGCGCCACGCCAAGGGGCGGACCATCTGCAAGCCGGCGCCGCGCCCCATGCCCGCGCCGACCATGCCCACGAAGGCCCCGCCCATGGTCTCCACAATGGAGCCCGTGGCGCCCGCACCGTCCGTGGCGGAGGCCCCGCCGGTCTACGCGCCGCCGGCGCAGCAGGTGTCCGCCCCGGCGGAGCAGCCGTCCTTCTTCTCCACGCTGTTCGGCGGACCGCGCCCGGCGCAGCAGCCGCAGCCCGAGCCGGTTGCCGCCGAGCCGCCGCCGCCCCTGCCGCCGCTGCAGAGCATGCGCCCGCCCGAGACGCAGATCATCGCCTCGCCGGCACCGGCCCCTGCCGGGTATCCGGCCCCCAGCTATCCCTCGCCCAGCTACCCACCGTCGAACTATCCGCCCGCGTCCGTCGGCCACGCGCCGCCGCCCGCCGCCGCCCGCGCCGCGCCGCCGCCATCGGCGCCGCCGTCCCAGACGAAGGGCGCGCCTCAAGGCCTGCCGCCCGGCTGGCAGGTGGGGCCGCAGGGCGTGCCTATGTCCTATTCGTCGAACAGCAATCCGGAGACCGGCTCCATCAAGCGGAAATATTACACCGCGCCCATTCCGCAGCCCTCGACCATCCCGCTGCCCAAGGCCAAGGCCGGAGAGGACTGAGCGCATGTCACGCCCAGCGCGCGCGGATCTGCCGTTCGCCGGCATCGACGGCTGCCGGGGCGGCTGGGTGATCGCGCAATGGGACGGCGGCGATCACCTCCAGCTCTTTCGCCGCACCCGCGTGGAAGAGCTGTTCGACGCGCCGGATGCGCCCGCCATCGCCTGCGTGGACATGCCCATCGGCTTGCCGGAGACCAGCGAGATCGGCGGCCGGGAGGCGGAGCGTGCGGTGCGCCCTTTGCTCGGTGGGCGGCAATCCTCCGTCTTCTCCGTCCCGGCGCGCGCGGCGGTCATGGCCGGCGTGGGACCGGGGGACGAACGGGAGCGGTTCGCCGCCGCCTGCGCCGCCGCCCTCGCCCATTCGAGCCCGCCGCGCAAGGTCTCCATCCAGTGCTTCAACCTCTTCCCCAAGATCGCGGAGCTGGACGAGCTGCTGCTGCGCCGGTTGGAACTGCGGGACCGGCTGATCGAGTGTCACCCGGAGGTGTCGTTCCGCATCATGAACGGCGCTCCGCTGGACGTGGCGAAGAAGGTGAAGAACCGGCCGCATGGCCCCGGCCTCGACCTGCGCATCGGCCTCCTCGCCCGTGCGGGCGTGCCGGTCGATCTGCTCCACGCGAAGACCGCGACTGCGCTGCGCGCAGGGCTGGATGACCTCGTGGATGCCTGCGCCTGCGCCGTCACCGCCAAAAGAGTGTTGGAAGGCAAGGCCTTGCGCTTTCCCGACCCGCCCGCGCGCGACGCCTTTGGCCTGCCGGTGGCGATCAGCGCCTGAGCGGCCTTCCCTTTAAGTCGAATTCCGGTGGTCCCGCGCGCCTCGCTATGCGCAAGGGATTGTCCTCTCGACGGAATTGCCGACATGCCCGAGACCCGCATCCGCCTCTCGTCTTTGCGTGACAGGATTGTCCCGGCCGAGGAGGCCGCTGCGCTCATCGGCGACGGCATGATCGTGGGCATGAGCGGCTTCACCCGCGCCGGCGAGGCGAAGGCCGTGCCCATGGCGCTGGCCGCCCGCGCCAATGCAGCCCATGCGCGCGGCGAGCCGCTGCGCATCACCCTCATCACCGGCGCCTCGCTGGGCAACGACCTCGACAAGCAGATGGCGGAAGCGCACCTGCTCTCCCGCCGCATCCCGTTCCAGTCGGACCCCGCGCTGCGCAAGGCGATCAACGCCGGCGAAGTGATGTTCGTGGACCAGCACCTGTCCGAGACGGTGGAGCATCTGCGCACCAACCAGCTCGGCCCGATCGATGTGGCGGTGATCGAGGCGGTGGGCATCACCGCGTCCGGCGGAATCATTCCCACCACCTCGGTGGGGAATTCCGCCACCTTCGCCATTCTCGCGAAGAAAGTGATCGTCGAGATCAACCTCACCCAGCCGGCGGAGCTGGAGGGCCTGCACGACATCTACATCCCCACCCGCCGCCCGTTCCGCGAGCCGATCCCGGTGGTGACGCCGGAAAGCCGGGTGGGCCTGCCCTTCATTCCCATCGACCCGGAGAAGATCGCCGCCATCGTGGTGACGCGGAAGCTCGATTCCGCCTCCAACGTGCTACCGCCGGACGCCGAGACCGCCGCCATCGCCGGCCATCTCATGGAGTTCCTGAAGCACGAGGTGAAGATCGGCCGCCTCACCAACCGGCTCCAGCCGCTGCAGGCCGGCATCGGCACCATCGCCAACGCGGTGATGCACGGCTTCATCGAGAGCCCGTTCGGCGACCTCACCATGTATTCCGAGGTGCTGCAGGATTCGACCTTCGACCTGTTCGACGCCGGCAAGCTGAATTTCGCGTCGGGCTCGTCCATCACCCTGTCCAAGGCGAAGTACGACCAGGTGATGCCGCGCATCACCGACTACAAGTCGCGCCTGATCCTGCGGCCGCAGGAGATTTCCAACCATCCCGAGATCATCCGCCGCCTCGGCCTCATCGGCATCAATACGGCGCTGGAGTTCGATATCTACGGCAACGTGAATTCCACCCATGTGGGCGGCACCCACATGATGAACGGCATCGGCGGCTCCGGCGACTTCGCCCGCAACGCCTATCTCTCGGTGTTCGTCACCAAGTCCATCGCCAAGGGCGGCGCGCTCTCCTCCGTGGTGCCCATGGTGAGCCATGTGGACCACACCGAGCATGACGTGGACATCCTCGTCACCGAGGTCGGCCTCGCGGACCTGCGGGAGCTGGCCCCGCGCGAGCGGGCGCGCACCATCATCGCCAATTGCGTGCATCCGCTCTATCGCGATGCGCTGTCCGACTATTTCGATCGCGCCACGGCGCGCGGCGGGCACACGCCGCACATCATCGAGGAGGCGCTCTCCTGGCATGTGCGGGCGCGGGAGGAGGGCAGCATGCTCCCGGAAAAGACACGGAAGATCGCGTGAGCGCCACGGCGGCGTCACCGTGCCGCCGCGGCGCGGGGAACTAATCCCAAGCGCAGCCGTTCGTTCGGTCACGAATCCGTGCTATCTCGCGACCGCGAAATTACGTGCTGCGAAGGAATGGTGCCCATGTTCCCGACGCCGAAGCCGGTCCTGACGCCCAACACCTACGCCTACGAATCCGAGCCCATGGTGAAGCCGACCGGCTTCCGGGAGTATGACGCCCGCTGGTTGTTCCAGAAGGAAATCAACCTGATGGGGGTGCAGGCTCTGGGCATGGGCCTCGGCACGCTGATGCACGAGATGGGCGTGAAGCCGGAGATCGTCACCGGACACGACTTCCGCTCCTATTCCTCCTCCATCAAGCTGGCGCTGGTGTCCGGCCTCATGGCGGCGGGCATCAAGGTGCATGACATCGGCCTTGCCATGTCGCCCATGGCCTATTTCGCCCAGTTTGCCCTCGACGTGCCGGCGGTGGCGATGGTCACCGCCTCGCACAACGACAATGGCTGGACCGGCGTGAAGATGGGCGTCAACCGTCCCCTCACCTTCGGCCCGGACGAGATGACCCGGCTCAAGGAAATCGTGCTCGGCGCGAAGTTCGACCTCAAGGGCGGCGGCGCCTACGTGTTCGTCGAGAACTTCCCCGAGGTCTACATCAAGGACCTCACCGACCGGCCGAAGCTGAAGCACCCCATCAAGGCGGTGGTCGCCTGCGGCAACGGCACGGCCGGCGCCTTCGCTCCGAAGATCCTGGAGGCGCTGGGCGTCGAGGTGGTGCCGCTCGATACCGAGCTGGACCACACCTTCCCCAAGTACAATCCCAATCCCGAGGACATGGAGATGCTCCATGCCATGCGGGACGCGGTGCTGGAGCACAAGGCGGATGTGGCCCTCGGCTTCGACGGCGACGGCGACCGCTGCGGCGTGGTGGACAACACCGGCGAGGAGATCTTCGCCGACAAGGTGGGCGTGCTGCTTGCCCGCGACCTCGCCAAGATCTACCCCAACTCCACCTTCGTGGTGGACGTGAAGTCCACCGGCCTGTTCGCCACCGACCCAGAGCTGATCAAGCTCGGCGTGAAGGCGGACTATTGGAAGACCGGCCATTCCTACATGAAGCGCCGGGTGAACGAGACCGGCGCGCTGGTGGGCTTCGAGAAGTCCGGCCACTACTTCTTCAACAAGCCGGTGGGCCGCGGCTATGACGACGGCCTCGTCTCCGCCATCGCCGTGCTCGACATGCTGGACCGCAACCCCGGCAAAAAGCTCTCTGAATTGCGCGAGGCACTGCCCAAGACGTGGTCCTCGCCCACCATGTCCCCCCACTGCGCGGACGAGGTCAAGTACGGGGTCGTCGCCAAGGTGGTGGAGCATTACGAGAAGCTGGCCGCCGAAGGTGCCACCGTCACCGGCCAGAAGATCCGCGACCTCGTGACGGTGAACGGCGTGCGCGTCACCTGCGAGGACGGCTCCTGGGGCCTGCTGCGCGCCTCCTCCAACAAGCCCGAGCTGGTGGTGGTGGTGGAAAGCCCGGTCTCCGAGGCCCGCATGCGGGAGATGTTCAAGGAGATCGACGGCGTGCTGCGCCAGCACCCCGGCATCGGCGAATACAACCAGACGATCTGAGGCGGTATCGCGTGCCGTGGATCAGGCGGCCGGAGCCAATGGCTTCGCCCGCTCGATCCGCGCGCGCTCCTCGGGCGAGTTCAGCGTCTGCCAGAGATCCGTCCGGCGCTGGACGTTCAGCCAGAAATCCGGGCTGTTGCCGAACACCCGCGCCAGAATGAGCGCCGTCGCGGCCGTGACGGAGCGACGGTCGTTGCACAGTTCGTGACGTGCTTCCTCGGAACGCCCATCGCCTCGGCCAGCGCCGCCTGGGTGAGGCCGAGCGGCTCCATGAACTCCTCCACGAGGATTTCGCCGACCCCTGCCGGCTTGCGCTTGGTCCTGTTTGCCATCCCCTCAATGCGCCGTGGCGCCCTCCTGGGTGGCGCGGGGGATGATGGCGCCGCGGTGCATGATGACTTCGGCGGCGAGGCGGTGGCCGGCCTGGGCGGCGGCTTCGGGCGTCGCGCCGGCGATGCGGGCGGCGAGATAGCCGGCATTGAAGCTGTCGCCGGCCCCCGTGGTGTCGAGGGGGGAGACCGCGCGCTCCACCGGCACCTCCACGGTGCGCCCCTCGGCATGGACCAGCGCGCCGCCGGCCCCGTTCTTCACCACCACCTCGCTCACCCCGTAGGTGGTGATGCGCTCGATGGTGGCGGCGGGCGAGGCATCGCCCCAAAGGGCCGCCTCGTCCTCGAAGGTGGGCAGCGCCATGGAGGACCGCTTCAGCGCCTCGGCGAACACGGTGCGGGCGCGGGCGAGATCACCGCCCCAGCCGCGCGGGCGGAAATTGCCATCGAATACCCGCCAGGCCGGCGGTCCGCTGCGGCTGTCACCGGTCCCGCCCGCCATCTCCAGCGCGGCGAGGAAGCGGCCGAGCCCCTGGTTGGAATAAAGCGAGAGGGTGATGCCGGAGTAATAGACGGCACCCGCGCCCACCAGCGCCGCCGCCACGTCCTGCCAGCCATCCGCCTCGAAGAGGGAGCGGGCGGGGGAGGTGTCGCGCCAGTAATGGAAGCTGCGCTCGCCGGCGTCGTCCGTGGTGATGAGATAGAGGCCGGGCACCTTGCCCTTGGCGCGCGGCACCAGGCTCATGTCCACGCCTTCCGCCGCGCCGAGGGCGAGGATGTCGCCGGAGAAGGCGTCGTCACCCAGCGCCGTGGCATAGGCCACGTCCGCGCCGGCGCGGGCGAGATAGACCGCCGTGTTGAAGGTGTCGCCGCCGAAGGCGAGGCCGAAGCGCCCGTCGGAACCGCGGGCGAGTTCCACCATTACCTCGCCCACACAGACCACTTTCGCCACGGCTGCCTCCGTTCATCGCGCCCTGCGCCTGGCGCCGGACCCTATCACAGGGCGAGGCTCATTCCATCGGCGGCGGCACCGCGTGGGTCCAGGTGCCCGCGCGGGGCGCCGGACCGCTCGGGCCGGAGACGCCCGGGCCGGCCTTGGCACCGTCGGAGGTGGCCTGCGGCGCGCCATAGCGGGCCTTGAGGTCGGCGGCGCGGGCACGGTTGGCGGCGATGAGGCAGAGGGAGCGCTGCTCGAAATTGCCGATGCCGCGCGGCCCCTCGAATGGCGCGACGCCCTGGCAATCGAGATTGCGGAACAGCAGGAATCGCGACTGCGCCTCGTCGAGCTGCGTCTTCCAGCGGGCGCGCTGGGTGCCTTGCAGGTCGGTCCGCGCCTCGATCACGGTGAAGGCGTTGGCCAGCTCCGCCTCAAGCGCCTGCTCGGAGGTGCGGGTGACATCATAAAGGCAGCGATTGTACTGCCCGCCGGAGACCTTTTCGCGCGGGCAAGCGACGACCACCTTCGCGCGCTCCGGCATCGCCGCATCGCCGCCGGTTCGGACGGCGGGCGCGGTCAGCTGCGAAGTGGCTCCGGGCTGCGGGTCGGTGTCGGCGGAATGGCCCGGCGCCGGTTCGGGCTCCGGCAATGCTGGCGCCACCATGGGGGCGGGACCGTTCGGCGGCGGGCGGGTCAGCACCAGCAGCACGGGAGAAAAGGCCAGCAGCACGAGGGCAAGGGCGAGAAGCGCCCGCCGCCCTGGTCGCCGCCGCGCCATCCCCACGCCTCAGGCCACCTTGCGGTTGGCGGCGAGGAAATCGCCCATGCGGCCGAGCGCGGCGGTGATGTTCTCCCGCGAGGTGGCGTAGGACAGGCGCAGATAGCCCTCGCCATGGATGCCGAAATCCGGCCCGCCGATCACCGCGACGCCCGCCTCCTCCAGCAGCGCGGAAGCGAGCTTCTTGGCCGAGGTCCAGCCGGTGCCGGTGATGTTGGGGAAGGCGTAGAAGGCGCCCTTGGGCGTCGCGCAGGTGACGCCGGGCAGCGCGTTCAGCCCCTCCACGACGATGCGGCGACGGGCGTCGAACTCGGCGGTCATGGCGAACACCGCATCCTGTGGACCTTCGAGGGCGGCGATACCGGCATACTGCGTCGCGGCGTTGACGCACGACCAGCAGTTCACCGCCAGCTTGCGCACCTGATCGTAGAGGCTCTTCGGCCAGATCGAATAGCCGAGGCGCCAGCCGGTCATGGCATAGGTCTTCGACCATCCGTTGAGCAGAATGAGCCGGTCGCGGATCTCCGGATAGGCGAGGAGCGTGCGGTGCTCTTCTCCGTCGAAGAGGAAGCGGTCGTAGATCTCGTCCGACATGAGCGCGACATGGGGATGGGCGGCAAGGCCCTTCACCAGCTTGTCGATCTCCGCGGCCGGGGTGACGCCGCCGGTGGGGTTGGCCGGCGAATTGATGATGAGCAGCCGCGTCTTCGGCGTGATGAGCGCCAGCGTCTCCTCGGCCGAGAAGGCGAAGCCGTTCTCCTCGCGGATCGGCACGGGGATGGGCGTCGCGCCGGTGTGCTCGATCATGGAGCGGTAGATGGGAAAGCCGGGATCGGGATAGAGAATTTCCGCGCCGGGCTCGCCGAACAGGCGGATGGCCGCATACATGGTGACCTTGCCGCCGGGCACGATCATCACGAGGTTCGGGTCCACCTCCACGCCGTAGCGGCGGTTGAGATCGCCCGCCACCGCCTCGCGCAGCGGCAGGATGCCCACCGAGGGCGTGTAGCCGTGCTGGCCATCGCGCAGCGCCTTCACCGCCGCCTCGACGATGTGGGCGGGCGTCTGGAAGTCGGGCTGGCCGATGCCGAGGTTGAGAATGGAGCGCCCCTCCGCCTGAAGCGCCGTGGCGCGGGCCAGAACGGCGAAGGCATTCTCCTCGCCGATGCGGTCGAAGGCGGGATTGGTGGTGAGCATGGCCGGCAGATCCTCGGGCGCGCGGCGTCTCGTGCGCCGCTTTCAAAAAGGACGCCTTGGATAGCACCGAAGGCCACAGGTGGGGAGTGGGCGAAAATCTGCTGCGACGCGTAAAGCGTGGCCATGGTCAGCATGTTACGAGGGGCCGCGTGCCGAATCGCGAGGAGCCCTCATGCCAGCACCGACCCCCCGCCCGCCGTTCCAGGACACCGAGATCGCGATCGTCGGTGCGGGCATCGTCGGGCTTTCGGTGGCCCATGTGCTGACGCGCCTTGGCATTTCCGTGTGCTGCTTCGATGCCGGAGCGGCCGGCGGCGCGCAGTCGGCGGGCGGCTCGCGCATCATGCGCGCGGCCTATAACGACCCGAAGATGCTCTGGCTCGCGCGGAAGGCGAGCATGGGCTGGGCACGGTGGGAGGAGGAGGCCGGCCGCCCCCTCATCGAGCGCACCGGCTCCTTCCTCATCGTCTCCGAGGCCGAGGCGGAGCTGAAGCGCCTCGCCGGGCTCGACCTCAAGGTCCGCTTCGTCTCGCCCGCCGAGCAGGAAGAATTGCTGCCGGTGCACCGCCCGTGGGACCGGCCGGTGATCCTGGAAGAAGAGGCCGGCACCATCCGCGCCCGCGACAGCATCCAATGGCTTGCCGCGACGCTGGGCGATGCGCTCCACGAGCATACGCCGGTGCTGGGCCTCACCCAGCGCGCCGGGCATGTGCTGGTTTCCACCCGCAGCGCCATCTACCGGGCGCGGCGTGTGCTGGTGGCGGCGGGGATGCAGACGCCGATGCTCTCCGGCGCCATGGGCGTGAAGGTGCCGCAGGTCTACAGCGTCCACCAGCGCCTGCTCTTCCCCATGACCGGCGATCTCGCCGCACGGCCCATGGTCTCCTTCCGTGACAAGAGCGACCACCGCCACGGCGTGCTCTACACCTACGGCCTGCCGGCGCTGCATGACGGCCTGTTCGCCGTTGGGCTGGAGCCGAGCGACACCGACCGCAGCGGCGGCGGCCATCCCGACCAGGTGATCGAGCACACGCTGGCGCTGGCGGCGCAGACGCTGCCCGGCCTCGACACCGCGCGCTTCACCATCGAGAGCTGCGTCTCCACCTCGCTGGAGCATCCCGACGACGGCGCGCCGTGGGAATCCGAACGGCTGGAAGTGGTGCGGCGTGGCGCGGTGGACTTCTTCGCCGGCGGCCACCTCTTCAAGTTCGCCCCGGCTTTGGGCGAGATGCTCGCCGGCATGGTGCTGGGCGAGGAGGTACCGGATATGCTGCGGCCGGAGTGAGGCTTTGCCCGAATAAGAATCCCCGAGGAAACCCCATGCACCTGCCCGAGAACCCGTTCAAGCGCGCGCTCCATGCCGGCACCCAGCAGATCGGCCTGTGGTGCGCCGTGCCGTCCAATTATGTCTCGGAGATCCTCGCCGGCGCGGGCTTCGACTGGCTGGTGCTGGACACCGAGCACGCGCCCAACGAGCTGCCCAACGTCTTCAACCAGCTCCAGTCCATGGTGGGCTATGCCACCCAGCCGGTGGTTCGGGTGCCGTGGAACGATGCGGTGACCCTGAAGCGCTTCCTCGACATCGGCACCCAGAGCTTCCTCATCCCCATGGTGCAGGACGCCGAGGAGGCGCGCGCGGCGGTGGCGGCGACGCGCTATCCGCCGGACGGCATCCGCGGCTATGCGGTGGCCTCCCGCGCCACCCGCTTCGGCCGGATCGGCGATTACTTCACCCGCTATGCCGACGAGATGTGCGTGCTGGTGCAGGTGGAGACCATGGAGGCGCTGGAGAAGGTGGAGGAGATCGCCGCCGTGCCGGGCGTGGACGGCATCTTCATCGGCCCCGGCGATCTTTCCGCCTCCATGGGCCTCCTGCACCAGCCCACCCACCCGAAGGTGGTGGAGGCCATCGAGGACGGGCTCAAGCGCATCACGGCCGCCGGAAATCGCGGCGGCGTGCTGGTGGTGGGAGACGAGGCGCTGGCCCGCCGTTACATGGCGGCCGGCTCGGTCTTCACCGCCGTGGGCGTGGATGCGGCCCTGTTCGCCCGCAGCGCCGATGCGCTGGCGAAGCAATACAAAGTCTGACGGCCTTTACTCGCGCAGCATGCGGCGGATGACCTTGCCGGTGGTGGTCAGCGGTAGCTCGTCCACGAATGCGATCTCGCGGGGATATTCGTAGGACGCGAGGCGCGTGCGCACGAAGTCGCGGATCTCGGCTTCCAGCTCCGGCGTCGGCTCCACACCGGGCATGGGCACGATGACCGCCTTGACGATCTCCGTGCGCAGCGGGTCCTTCTTGCCCACTGCGGCGGCCATGGCGACGGCGGGGTGCTTCAAGAGCACGTCCTCGATCTCCGCCGGGCCAATGCGGTAACCGGCCGAGGTGATCACGTCGTCGTCGCGGCCGAGGAAGTGGAAATAGCCCTCCTCGTCCCGCGTCGCGAGATCGCCGGTGAGGAGCCAGCCGTCCTTCACCTTGTCCGCGGTGGCCTCGGGGCGGTTCCAATAATTCAGGAACATCACCGGGTCGGGCGTGCGCACGGCGATCTGGCCCATCTGGCCCGGCGGCAGAATACGCCCGTCCTCGCCCAGCACCGCCACCTCATGGCCCGGCACCGCCTTGCCGGTGGCGCCCGCCTTGGCGACGCCCAGCGCTGCCGAGGAGCCGATGACGTAATTGCATTCGGTCTGGCCGTAGAACTCGTTCACCGGCACGCCGAGGGCCTCGCGGCCCCACTCGAACGTCTCCGCCCCGAGCGCCTCACCGGCCGAGCCCACCGTGCGCAGGTCGAATCCGAACTTTGCGCGCGGGTTCCGCACCTGCCGCATCATGCGCAGCGCGGTGGGCGGGATGAAGACGTTGCGCACCTCGGCGCGATTCATCAAGGCGAATGCGGCTTCGGGATCGAACTTGCCGCGCGGCTGCGCCACGACAGGCACGCCCAGCGCCAGCGCGGGCAGCACGGTGTTCAGGAGGCCGCCGGCCCAGGCCCAGTCCGAGGGCGTCCACATGCGGTCGCCCGGCTGTCCGATGCCGTCATGGGTGAAGGTGACGCCGCTGACATGGGCCAGCAGCACCCGGTGGCCGTGTAGCGCGCCCTTGGGCTGTCCCGTGGTGCCGGAGGTATAGATCATCAGCGCCGGATCATCCGGGCCGGAGGCGATGGGAAGCGGGCGGTCCGAGGCGGCCTCCACCAGATCGGAAAAGCCGACGGCACCGTCCCGTGGCCCGTCCACATTGATCACGAGGTCCAGCGTTTCGGGTCGTGCGAGCAGCTTGGCGAGGCCGGCATCGTCGGTGACGAGGGCGCGGGCGCCGGAATCCAGCAGGCGATAGGCGATGGCATCCACGCCGAACGCGCCGGCGAGCGGCACCGCGATGGCGCCCATCTTGTAGACGGCGAGATGGGTGACGAGCACGTCCAGCGACTGGGGGAGGAGAATGGCCACCCGGTCGCCTGGCTTGATGCCGGAGGCGACGAGCGCATGGGCCAGACGGTTCGAAAGCCGCGCCAGCGCACCGTAGGAGACGGGCGCGAAGCCGTTGCCCGAGGGCAGGAAGAGCGCCGGACGGTTCGGATGCTGCGTCGCGATGGCGTCGCAGGCGTGCACCGCCATGTTGTAGCGCTCCGGAACCATCCAGAGGAAAGCCCGGCGCCGGCGCTCATATGCGCTGGTTTCTGCGTCCGATCCCGGAGCGCCCGTGCTGTGCGCCAGCATCCCGACCCGTGCCTTTCCGCCCCAATCCTTATGTTGCGGCGCACGCTACAGGCTCGGGGGCGGAAGGTCCACCCGGCGGTTAGCCGGGCACCTTGAAGCGGAAAAGGCGATCGGATCAGGCAAGCGGATCAGGCGATCGGATCAGCGCCGGACGCCTTCTTCCTGCATCAGAGCCTCGGTGGCGGCGATGGCGCCTTCCAGCTCGGAAATCTTGCGCAGCATACCGTCGGAGGGGAGGGTGGAGCCCCTGGCTGCGGTGAGGATCAGCTCGCGCTGCGCCGCCTTGAGGCGATCGAGAAGGCTTGCGAGGTTGGCCTCGGCCTGTTGCGCCATGTTCGTGTTCAACTCCGGGAACGTCCGCGGCCGCGCCTGCGGAAGCGGCAGAAATGGAAACGGTGCCGCGCTTTCGCCCGGCACCGCTGGTTGCATCGCGCCTCGCCACCGCCCGGACGAGCCGGCCGGCGGCGAAGGAATATGCGAAATCAGTCGGCGAGCTCGATGCCGCGAGCTTCCGGACCCTTGGGGCCCTGACCCACCTGCACCACAACGCGCTGGCCCTCGGCGAGGTCGCTGAGGCCGGAACGGGAGATGACGGTGACGTGCACGAACACGTCCTTGCCGCCGCCTTCCACCGCGATGAAGCCGAAGCCCTTCTCGGGGTTGTACCACTTCACCGTGCCCACGCGCTCCTCGGTGGGACCGGTCGCAGCACGGGGGCCGCCGCCGGCGCGGGGGGCGCCGCCGAAGCCGCCGCCACCACCGCCGAAGCCACCACCACCGGGACGGTCGCCGAAGCTGCGGCGGGCCGGGGCGGCCTCCGCGGTCGAGGTGTCGACTTCGAGCACTTCAGTGACCTGACGGCCCTTCTGGCCCTGGCCGACGCGCACCGACAGCTTGGAGCCGGGGGGCACGCTTTCCTGGCCGGCGGCCTCGAGGGCACGGGCATGGAGGAAGACGTCGCCCGAGCCGTCCGACAGCTCGACGAAGCCGAAACCCTTCTCAGGGTTGAACCACTTCACGGTGGCGTCGATCGTCGGGCCGGAAGGGGCGGGGGCGCTGAAGCTGCTGCTGGGCGAGGAAAAAGGACGGTCCCCTCCGAAGCCGCGGTCACGCGGCGGCGCAAAGTCGTCGTCAAAGCCACGGCGGCGCGGCTCTCGGAAGTCTCGGTTACGGCTCATGTGTATTTCCGTTGAGGTCAGTCGCCAATTTTGGCTTAGGGCCATCCACCACTGCTGGACAATGATGCGTTTCTACGTGCCACACTTTAACTTGCACGTTTCGGGCGTCTTGAAATCCGCCTTCGCACAACGCCTGTTCCAGCCACCCGCGTCTCGCCTCGCAGCCTATATGACAGGTCGGAAAACATGCCCACGCACTCGGGCGCACGGCTCCGACCAACATGCAGACTAACACATCTCTCCCGCTTTGGTACATGAATGTTGAACGACGGCGCTGCTTGATGATGATGCCGCGCCGCAACGGCCGTTCTGTCCTGCCGGGCCTCGCCGGCGGAGGCGGTGGTCGGGCCGGCCGCAGGGCGATGGGAAGACTTCTAGTTTGATTGTACCTCGTTCTATTTTGCGGCGGCGCATCTATTCATGAGCCCGCCCGCGCCCCCGTCACAGGAAGCCAGCATGGCCGAACCCGCCGCATCCGAATCCGCCCTTGGCGAGGCCGTGCCGCGCCCGCACGCCCATGGTACGGCACCGGCCTACGCGGCACCGCTGGCGGATGTTCCGGTTTCGGCGGAGACCCTGGAACTGCTGGAGACACGCCGCTCCCTCCCGCTCCGCGCGCTGCTCGCGCCCGGCCCGACTCCGCAGGAACTGGACCGGATGCTTGCCATCGCTGCGCGGGTGCCGGACCACGGCCGGCTGGTGCCCTGGCGCTTCATCGTCATCGAGGGGGCGGCGCGGGAGGCGGCCGGCGTGCGGCTCGATGCCCTCTATGCGGAGCAGAACCCCGGCCTTGCACCGGACAAGGCGCGCATGTGGCGGGACTACCTGATGCGGGCACCGCTCACCGTCGTGGTCGTGAGCCGTGCGGACCCGGCGTCGAAAATTCCGGAGCTTAACCAGATTCTCTCGGCCGGAGCCGCCGCGATGAATCTGGTGGTGGCGGCGACGGCGCTGGGCTTTTCCGCGCTGTGGCTGCTGAAATGGCCGGGGCGCGATCCCGCCGCGGCCGCGCTGCTCGGGGTCGAAGCGAGTGAGAAAGTGGCCGGCTTCATCCATATCGGCCGGCCGGCGGCACGGGTGGAGGATCGTCCGCGACCGTTGCTGGCCGATGTGGTGACGCGATGGACCGCCTGACGCAGCTCAGCCCAGCGACATTTCCACCGCATAGGCGCGGCGGAAGTACTTCACCGAAATGTACAGGGCGGCGAGGCTGAACAGGGCCATCAGGGCATATTCGCCGATGTCGCCGAGATGCATCAGGCCGGCCAGTGCCCAGCCCGCGGCGATGGCGGTGGCGACGGCCTGGGTCGCAACCAGCGTCGTGGCGCTCACCACGGTAAACAGGCTGCCGCCCCCCGTCTTGCCCACACCCGAACCCGCCATTCCAGTCTCCTGTACCGCTCGGCGCGATTCCCGCCGAACCGCGCGGCGGGCGTCGGACGCTGGAGTCTTTCGCCGGCCGCTGCTCTATATAGGGCGGAAACTGCGCTGGGCGCGGCGCCGGGTCAAGTCCGGCCGGCCCGGTCCCCTCCCGCTTTGCCCCGAGGACCCTCATGCTGGCCGCCGAAGAGTATGAAAGCACCCACGCCGCCCGTGGCATCGTCGCCGCGCCGCATCACCTCGCCGCCACGGCCGGGCAGGAGGTGCTGGCGGAAGGCGGCAACGCCGTCGAGGCGATGATCGCGGCGGCGGCGGCCATCGCCGTGGTGTATCCGCACATGAATCATGTGGGCGGCGACGGCTTCTGGCTCATCCGCGAGCCGTCCGGGCGGGTGCGCTACATCGAGGCGTGCGGTTTCGCGGGCAGCCTCGCCACCATCGCCCGCTACCATGACCTCGGCTTCGAGACGATCCCCACCCGCGGCCCGAACGCCGCCGTCACCGTGCCCGGCGCGGTGGGCGGCTGGGCTCTGGCGCTCGATGCGGCGCGCAGCCATGGCGGGCGGATGACCCTGCGCCGGCTGCTGGAGCCGGCCATTCGTTTCGCACGGGAAGGCGTGGCGGTGACGCGCTCCCAGACGCGGCTCACCCGCGAGAAGCGCGCGGAGCTGGAGAGCGCGCCCGGCTTCGCCGAGGTGTTCCTGCCGGGCGGAGAAGTGCCGGAGGAGGGATCGCTGCAGCGCCAGCCGCGCCTTGCCGATACGCTGGACCACCTCGCTTCCGCCGGCCTCGCGGACTTCTACCGGGGCGACGTGGCGCGCGAGATGGCGGCGGACCTGGAGCGCATCGGCAGCCCGGTGACGCGCGCCGATCTCGAGCGCTATACCGCCCGCGAGCGGCCGCCGCTGGAGATGAAGATTGGCCGCGCCCGTCTGTTCAACGCCCCGCCGCCGACGCAGGGCCTCGCCTCCCTCCTCATCCTCGGCCTGTTCGACCAGCTCAAGGTGGCGCGGGCGGAGACCTTCGAGCACATCCACGGCCTCGTGGAGGCTACCAAGCGCGCGTTTCTGGTGCGCCAGCAGGTGGTGTGCGATCCCGAACACCTGCCGCACGATCCCGCCTCCTTCCTCGATCCCAAGTCGCTGGCGCAGCGGGCGGCGAAGATCGACATGAAGCGGGCGCTGCCGTGGCCGCACGAGGCGAAGCCGGGCGACACCATCTGGATGGGCGCCGCAGACGCCTCGGGGCTGGCGGTATCCTACATCCAGTCGATCTATTTCGAGTTCGGCTCGGGCTGTGTGCTGCCGTCCACCGGCGTGCTCATGCAGAACCGAGGCTCCAGCTTCGTGCTGGACCCGAAGTCGCTCAACCCGCTGCTGCCGGGCCGGCGCCCGTTCCACACCCTCAACCCCGCGCTCGCGGAACTCGCGGATGGGCGCATCCTCGCCTATGGCACCATGGGCGGGGAGGGCCAGCCGCAGACGCAGGCGGCGGTTTTCACCCGCCATGCCCTGTTCGGCGTGCCGCTGGGCGAGGCCATCGCCCGGCCGCGCTGGCTCCTGGGCCGCACCTGGGGCGACCAGGAGACCAACCTCAAGCTTGAAGCGCGCTTCGACGGCAATATCGTCGATCGTTTGCTGTCGGTTGGGCACGAACTCGTGGTTCTGCCGGAAGATTACTCCGACACCATGGGGCATGCCGGTGGCGTGGTCATCCACCCGAGCGGCCAGCTGGAAGGGGCCCACGATCCGCGCGCGGACGGCGGGGCGGCGGGCGTCTGACGGCTTGAGCTTGACGCCCGACGCGCTGCACGCCGACCATGTCCGCCAATAAAGACAATCGGGAGCGGCGCCCATGGTGGGGAGGGACGGGATCGCACGGGAAATAATCGGGCGACGGTCGGTGATGAAGGGCATGGCTGGCCTCGGCCTCGCGGCGCTGGCCGCCGGCCGGGCCCATGCGGCGGGCGAGCAGACGCTCTCCGGCGAGCCGCCCACCCATGGGCCGGTGCAGCTCACGTCCGAGCGCGTGCTGGGGCAGAGTGCCATCCCCGTCTATCGCTACCGCGTGGTGAAGGTGCATCCGCACGACACCTCCTCCTACACGGAGGGCTTCGTGCTGGAGGGCGGCACCATCTATGAGGGGACCGGCCTCTACGGCCGCTCGCGGCTGATCGAGTGGGAGCTGGCGACCGGGCGGGTGCTGCGGGAGCGGGCGCTGGGCCCCAACGTCTTCGGCGAGGGCGTGACGGTGATGGGCGAGCGCATTTACCAGCTCACCTATCTGGACAACCACGCCTACGTCTACGACCGCAGGACGTTCGAGCGGATCGGTGCCTTCCGCTACACCGAGCAGGGGTGGGGGATGACCCATGACGGCACCCACCTCATCACCAGCAACGGCTCGTCCTCCATCGTCTTCCGCGATCCCGCCACCTTCGAGCGGGTGCGCACCATCTTCATATCCGATGCGGTGGCGCCGGTGGGCTTCCTCAACGAGCTGGAATATGCGGACGGCAAGCTCTACGCCAACGTCTGGCAGAGCCATTTCATCGCCATCATCGATCCGGCGGATGGGAAAATGCTCGGCTGGATCGACCTGTCCGGCCTCAATCCGGACCCGGCCAAGCTGGTCTATCCCTACGTGCTCAACGGCATCGCCTTCGACAAGGCCACCGGCCATCTGCTGGTCACCGGCAAGTGCTGGCCGCATGTGTGGGAGATCGCGCTGGAATTGCGCTGAGTCCAGGAGGGGCCGGGGAGGGGCCGGGAGAAGGTCGGCCTTTCGGGCCTGACATGAATCCGGCTGCCGTCCGGGGAAGACGACAGCCGGGGAGCTTCGGCTGCGCCGGTGGGCAGGGCCCGCGGCGCCGCACGGGTCACAGCCCGACGCAGATCGCGCCGCTGCTAGGTCTTGACGTCAACTTGACCTCCTTGCTCGGTGCCACGCACGCAGCCCGGCCTTCGCGCCCGCAGGTGCTGGCGCGCCGGACCCCGGCGGGGCTTTCTTGATCTTGCTTGGGATGTTGCCGATCGCGGGCTTTGGGGAGCGGACTTTGGGGGAGCATGAGACGTCTCCATGCCGGCGCCCCCGCCTGCTCAGCACTGTCATCATAGCGTGCCGGGAGGCGGCGTACACCCCGCCCAGGCTGCCGCGCGAAAACTTGATCTGGACAGGCGCCGGGGTGGGCGTCCGCACAAAAAAGCCGGCCGAAGCCGGGTGCGTCATCTTAGAAAAAAGAACCCGGCCGAAGCCGGGTTCCTGTCGCTCGCCGTGTAAAACTGGCAGTCGTGGACGCTCAGGCGGCCTCTTCGGCTTCCATGTCCTGGTCGAGGTCGGCCTCGTCCGCCACCTTGGCGGCGCCGCGGCGCGGACCCTTGAGGAGGTTCTGCTCGATGAGCTTTACCGACTCGGTCTCGGTGATGTTCTGCACCGCCGAAAGCTCGCGGGCCATGCGATCGAGGGCGGCCTCGTAGAGCTGGCGCTCGGAATAGGACTGCTCGGGCTGGGCCTCGGACCGGTAAAGGTCGCGCACCACTTCGGAGATGGCGACGAGGTCGCCGGAATTGATCTTGGCTTCGTATTCCTGCGCGCGGCGGCTCCACATGGTGCGCTTGACGCGGGCGCGACCCTGCAGGGTCTCGAGCGACTTCTCGACGATGTTGGTCTCGGAGAGCTTGCGCATGCCGACGCTGGCGATCTTGGCGAGGGGCACCCGCAGCGTCATCTTGTCCTTTTCAAACGAGATCACGAAGAGTTCGAGCTTGAAACCGGCGACTTCCTGTTCCTCGATGGCCATGATCCGGCCAACACCATGGGACGGGTAAACAATGTGCTCGCCCGTCTTGAAGCCGAGACGGGCCTGCGCGTTCTTCTTTGCCGACATGCTCTTGACACTCCTGATCCGGCCCGCGAAAAACGGGGCCGAACCTGTTGGTGCGCCGGCCGGCCGGTCCGGTCCCGGTACGGCGCGCACCTTCAGCTGCGGATATGGGTTGCGGCCGGAACGCCCGCTACCCCGCTCTGCCAGACGATGCAAAGACAGCCATGTCGCCGCGCCGCATGAAGACGGCCGGCACAATATTCTCGCCCCTTTGTTCCCGAGAATGCGCCCTAGAACATGCGCGAACACATTGCGGGCGCGATGTGGCTGGTAGTGGAAGCAATCGACTGTAAAGTCACGTATATCACAATTTTTGTCGGAATCAAAGCGCGCATGTCGCCAACCTTACCTACGCGGGCGAGGGGCGGGGACTTGCGCGACGACTGGTCCTTCACTGCGTGCTGACTTGCGGCGCACGAGGGAGCATTCCGCAGCGTCGCGCCGTCGTCCGGGTCGACTCCCTCATATAAGCATTTCTTTATATCCTTATTGCCCCCATTCCCGTGCCATGCTAAATGGCGCGCCATGACCGGCGGCTTCACGCCCGCCGCCCGAGACGATCTCAAGCGGAGCGATCCATGAGCAACGATTATGTGGTGAAGGACATCAACCTCGCGGACTGGGGCCGCAAGGAACTGGACATCGCCGAAATCGAAATGCCCGGCCTCATGGCCACCCGCGCCGAATACGGCCCGAGCCAGCCGCTCAAGGGCGCGCGCATCGCCGGCTCGCTGCACATGACGATCCAGACCGGCGTGCTCATCGAGACGCTGAAGGCGCTCGGTGCCGACGTGCGCTGGGCCTCGTGCAACATCTACTCGACCCAGGACCACGCCGCGGCCGCCATCGCCGCCGCCGGCACCCCCGTCTTCGCCGTCAAGGGCGAGACGCTGGAGGAATACTGGGAGTACACCCACCGCATCTTCGAGTGGGCCGACGGCGGCGCCCCGAACATGATCCTGGACGACGGCGGCGACGCCACCCTGCTCGTCCACCTCGGCAAGCGCGCGGAAGAGGGCGACACCGCCTTCCTCGAAGGTGCCACCAACGAGGAGGAGGAAGTCCTCTTCGCCGCCATCAAGCGCCGCCTGAAGCACAAGCCCGGCTGGTATTCCATGCTCGCCAAGTCCATCCAGGGCGTGACGGAAGAGACCACCACGGGCGTGCATCGCCTGTATGAGATGCAGAAGAAGGGCACGCTCCTGTGGCCCGCCATCAACGTCAACGACAGCGTCACCAAGTCGAAGTTCGACAATCTCTACGGCTGCCGTGAATCGCTGGTGGACGGCATCCGCCGCGGTACCGACGTGATGATGGCCGGCAAGGTGGCCATGGTCGCGGGCTTCGGCGACGTGGGCAAGGGCTCGGCCGCCTCGCTGCGCAACGCCGGCTGCCGCGTGATGGTCTCCGAGATCGATCCCATCTGCGCCCTCCAGGCGGCGATGGAAGGCTATGAGGTCACCACGATGGAGGACGCGGCCCCCCGCGCCGACATCTTCGTGACCGCCACCGGCAATCTCGACGTGATCACCGTGGAGCACATGCGCGCCATGAAGGATCGCGCCATCGTGTGCAACATCGGCCACTTCGACAGCGAGATTCAGGTCGCCGGCCTGAAGAACTTCAAGTGGCACAATGTGAAGCCGCAGGTGGACGAGGTCGAGTTCGCGGACGGCAAGCGCATCATCCTGCTTTCCGAGGGGCGCCTCGTGAACCTCGGCAACGCCACCGGCCATCCCAGCTTCGTGATGTCGGCCTCCTTCACCAACCAGACGCTGGCGCAGATCGAGCTGTTCACCAAGCCCGGCCAGTACGAGAAGAAGGTCTACACCCTGCCGAAGTCCCTCGACGAGAAGGTGGCGGCGCTGCATCTCGACAAGATCGGCGTGAAGCTCACCAAGCTCTCGGACGTGCAGTCGGCCTATATCGGCGTGGCGCAGCAGGGCCCCTTCAAGCCCGAGCATTACCGCTACTGATCGCCGCGTCCCGCGTCGGTCCCCGGTTCTCGCGAACGCCGGCCCTCGGGCCGGCGTTCTGCGTTGGAGGCCGGGTGGTCACGCCGCGTGCGGCACCGCATTGTGTTCACCTGCGAACGGAGATAGGTGTTGGGGGCCCGCGACGCGCGGGAAGCGGTTCCACGGTCGCCATGCGGCGTGTCGTCGGGACGTTCGATCCGGGGCATGCCGCGTTCCGGAGCGAAGGCTTCCTGCAAGGACCGGGGCGGGTTCAGGCCTCAGGATGCTCGAGGCGGAGATCTGCAGCGGGGCGTGTTGAGGGGACTAGTTGCGGGGGCTTGGCCTTGAACGGTTACGTGCGACTCTCGCGAGACTCCTTTCTGCGCGATGCATCTCTTTGCGATGCCCATCCTACCGCTGGCCGGTGCTCCGGCTGCGTTTCGCCGCGCGCACCCCTGACGCTCGCGCCCGGCTGAGAGGCAGCCGCCCTCCATGTCCACCAGCTTTTCCCGCGATCGTTCGCGCACCCTGCCGTTCGCTGCGGAGATCGGCGCCCTCGGCGTCGTCTTCGGCGATATCGGCACGAGCCCGCTCTACGCCCTCAAGCAGGGCGTCCTGGCCGTGGGCGGAACCAATTTCATCGGCGCCGACGTGCTCGGCCTGCTGTCCCTCATCACCTGGAGCATCATCCTCTCGGTGACGGTGAAGTACGTCTTCCTCGTGCTCCGGGCCGACAACGACGGCGAAGGCGGCATCCTCGCGCTCGTCACGCTGCTCGATCTCCACCGCAGCGCCATTGGGCTGAGGTGGTACCTGCTTGCGGCGGGCCTGCTCGGTGCCGCCATGCTCATCGGCGACGGCGTGCTCACACCGGCCATCTCCGTGCTCTCGGCCATCGAAGGCCTGCAGGTCATCTCGCCGGAGCTGGAGCATTGGGTGGTGGCGCTCACCTGCCTGGTCTTGCTCGCCATCTTTTTCTCCCAGCGGCTCGGCACCGAGCGCATCGCCTCCTTCTTCGGTCCCGTGATGCTGCTGTGGTTCGGATCGCTGGCGGCGCTCGGCGTCTACGGCATCGTCCAGGCGCCGCAAGTGATCGCCGGCCTCGATCCGCGCCACGGCATCATGCTGATGGTCGAGCATCCCGGGCTCGCCGGCGTCATCCTTGGCGCCTGCTTCCTGGCGGTGACGGGCGGCGAGGCGCTCTATGCGGACCTCGGCCATTTCGGCCGGCCGGTCATCGCGCGGGCCTGGCTGTTCGTGGCCATGCCGGCGCTGCTACTCAATTATTTCGGGCAGGGCGCGATCCTGCTGGTGGACCCGAGCGCGGTCCGCAATCCCTTCTACGACCTCTGCCCCGACATGTTCGACGTGCCGCTCTTGTTCCTCGCGACGGCGGCCACGGTGATCGCGTCCCAGTCGATCATCACCGGCGTGTTCTCGCTGGCGAAGCAGGCCATCGAGCTGGGCTACCTGCCGCCCATGCGTATCCGCTACACCTCCGAGCACAACGAGCAGCACATCTATGTGGGCCGGCTGAACTGGCTGCTGATGATCGCCTGCATCGCGGTGGTGCTGGGCTTCGAGGCCTCCGAGCGGCTGGCCTCGGCCTACGGCATCGCGGTGGCGTTCGCGATGGTGACGACCTCCATCCTGTTCATCGCCCAGGTCAAGCGGGCGTGGGGCTGGCCCTCCTTCGCGGTGTGGGCCATGGCGGCCGGCCTGTTGACGGTGGACCTCGCCTTCGCCTCGGCCAACATGACGAAGATCCACGACGGTGGCTGGCTGCCGCTCTCCATCGCGGCCGTCATCATCTTCGTGATGGTCAGCTGGCGGCGCGGCCTGGAAGCTGTGGTGGCCCAGCAGGTGCGCTTCACCGAACCTCTCGACAATTTCGTCGCCCGCAAGGACCGGGTGAACGATGTCGAGGCGCCGCGCACTGCCATCTTTCTGTCTCGTGCGGGTGCGATGACGCCCGTGGCCCTTTCCCGAATGGCGGACCTGCTCAAGGTCCGGTTCGAGAAGGCGGTCATCGTCTCGGTCTGGATCGCCGCCCGTCCGCGGGTGTCGGTGGAGGACAGGGTCAAGGTGACCACCCTCAACGAGGGGTTCGTGCGGGTCGATCTGCGGTTCGGCTACATGCAGCAGATCGACGTGCCGTCGGTGCTGGGTCCGGCGCTGAGCGCGCGGGGCATCGATCCGGACGCGGCGATCTATGTGATCGGCCACGAGCGGATCATCCCGCCCGATGAGGTCATCAAGCTGAGGGACGTGGTCGCCCACGTCTTCGCGTTCCTCGCGCGCAATGCCGAGCGCTCGGTCGACCGTTTCGGCCTGCCGCGCGCCCGGACGGTGGAGATCGGCTATCCGGTGAAGCTCTGAGCGTCCGCTCCGGCACCGGCGGCTCGTCCGATCCCAGCCTCAGGCAGGGCTTATAGTGTTTCACGAACCGAAAGACGGCCTGACCGCGATCGACGCGCCTCAAAAAAAGGCTCCCCATAGGGCAGGGGACCAAACTACAACAGGGGCGTCCGACGTCGTCGCGGGCGGGGGGAACGGTGACGATATGGCTGCGCGCACTCTGGCGGTGAGAGTATCGACGTTCTTCAAGGAGCGCGTGGGCCTGCATGGCCTTGGCTTCATCCTGAGCCTGATCGTGATCGCCTTCGCGGCGGTCGTGCTCTACCGGATGTTGCACAACCTCAAATGGTCGGATGTGCTGGATGCCCTGCGCGAGAAGAACCCGCGCGACGTGGCCATCGCCTTCTTCCTGGTGGCCGGCGCCTATCTGACGCTCACCTTCTATGACTGGTTCGCTTTGCGCACCATCGGCAAGGGCCATGTGCCCTATCGCACGGCGGCGCTGGCCGGCTTCTGCTCCTATTCGGTGGGCCACAACGTGGGCTTCACCGTCTTCACCGGCGGCTCGGTGCGCTACCGCATCTATTCCGCCTGGGGCCTCGGCGCCATCGACGTGGCGAAGATCTGCTTCGTGGCCGGCCTCACCTTCTGGCTCGGCAACATCGCCGTGCTCGGCCTCGGCATCACGCTGCACCCCGAGGCGGCCACCGCCGTGGACCAGCTGCCGCCCTTCGTGAACCGGCTCATCGGCGTCGGCGCCTTGTGCGCGCTGGTGGCCTACATCACCTGGGTGTCGCTGGCGCCACGCACCATCGGCCGCTCGAGCTGGTTCGTCACGCTGCCGCGCGGCCCCACCACGCTGCTGCAGGTGGGCATCGGCATCCTCGACCTCAGCCTGTGCGCGGCCGCCATGTACATGCTGATGCCGGCCTCGCCCTATATCGACCCCATCAGCCTGTCGGTCATCTTCGTCACCGCCACCCTGCTCGGCTTCGCGAGCCACGCGCCGGGCGGTCTCGGGGTGTTCGACGCGGCGCTGCTGGTGGCCCTGCCGCAGTTCGACAAGGCGGAACTGCTCGGCGCGCTGCTGGTGTTCCGGCTGTTCTATTACATCGTGCCGTTCGCCTTCGCCCTGACCCTGCTCGGCGCGCGCGAACTTAGCCTGCGCCTGGCCGGCAAGGAGCAGGCCGCCGCCGCGGAGGCCGAGGCGGAAGCAAGGGCTGCCGCGTCCAAGACGCCGGCGGAGTAGGCAAGTTCAACGTCCGATTTGCCGGTGTTAACCGGCGGCATGGCCGCCGGAGCCGTTGCCAACGCCGTGCATCCGATATAAAAAGCGAGCGCTCGCTCGTTTTTCTGATCGCACCTGAGGGCGCATCCATGGACTTCACCATCTCGCCGGCCCTGGAAGACCTCCGTAGCCGCATCGCCGGCTTTGTCTCGCAGGAGATCATCCCGCTTGAGAGCGACCCGTCGGCCTATGACGCGCACGAGAACATCGCCGCCGCGCCACTGGAGCGCCTGCGTGCCAAGGCGCGGGCGGAAGGGCTCTGGTGCCTCCAGCTGAAGCCGGAGAATGGCGGCCTCGGTGTCGGCCGCATGGGCATGGCCGTGTGCTACACTGAGATGAACCGCTCCATCTTCGGCCCGGTGGTGTTCAATTCCGCCGCCCCCGACGACGGCAACATGATGGTGCTGGAGCAGGTCGGCACCGCCGACCAGAAGGCCCGCTGGCTCGCCCCCATCGCCCGCGGCGAGGTGCGCTCCGCCTTCGTCATGACCGAGCCCCATCCCGGCGGCGGCTCCGACCCGTCCATGATGCTCACCCGGGCGGAGAAGCAGCCGGACGGCTCCTACCGCATCTACGGCCGCAAATGGTTCATCACCGGCGCGGAGGAGGCGGCGCATTTCATCATCGTCGCCCGCACCTCGGACGATGCGCGCAAGGGCCTGACCGCCTTCGCCTTCCATCGCGACGCGCCGGGCTGGCGCATCGTGCGGCGCATTCCCATCATGGGGCCCGAAGAGCATGGCGGGCATTGCGAGCTGGAGTTCGACGGCCTCACCATCCCGCCCGAGGACGTGCTGATGAAGGAGGGCGATGGCCTCAAGGTCACCCAGATTCGCCTCGGCCCGGCGCGGCTCACCCACTGCATGCGCTGGCTCGGCCTCGCCATGCGCTCGGTGGCCATCGCCCGCGATTATGCGGCGGTGCGCGAGGGCTTCGGCATCCGGCTCGCCGATCGCGAAAGCGTGCAGACCATGCTTGGACGCATTGCCATGGAGATCGAGATCGGTCGCCTGCTGGTCATGAAGGCGGCCTTCGAGCTGGACCGCGGCGGGCTCGCCCGCAAGGAAATCTCCATGGCCAAGATCAAGGCCGCCAACACCCTGCATCTCGCCGCCGACACCGCCATCCAGATCAACGGCGCGCGCGGCTATTCCAAGGACACGGTGCTGGAGTGGATCTACCGCTACGCCCGGCAGGCCCGCATCGTGGACGGGGCGGATGCGGTGCACGAGATGGTGCTCAACCGCTTCCTGGACAAGGAAGGCGATGATTTCTGGAACTGGCCGGTGGCGGGAGAAACCGCGTGAGCGCGCCTGCCTCCTCCCCCGGCTTCGATTCCGCCGCGCTGGATGCGTGGCTCAAGGCCCGCGTGCCCGGCCTCTCCGGCGCGCCGCGCTTCGAGGCCATTTCGGGCGGGCAATCCAACCCCACCTTCTTCGTCACCTATGACGATCGCGCCCTCGTGCTGCGCAAGCAGCCACCGGGCGAGCTTCTGCCGTCCGCCCATGCGGTGGATCGCGAATACCGCATCATGCACGCTCTGGCCGGAACCGGCGTGCCGGTGCCGCCCGTGCTCGCTTTGTGCGAGGACAGGTCCGTCATCGGCACCCTCTTCTACGTGATGGAGAAGGTGGACGGCCGCGTCTTTCACGACTGCACCCTGCCGGGCGTGTCGCCGCAGGAGCGTCGGGCCATGTACGCGGCCATGGCGCAGACGCTGGCAGCGTTGCACAATGTGGACCCTGCTGCCGTGGGGCTGTCCGACTTCGGCCGCCCCGGCAATTATTTCAGCCGCCAGATCGCCCGCTGGACCCGCCAGTGGGACCTCTCCAAGACCCGCGAGGACGCCAACATCGACCGCCTCGTGGCCTGGCTGCCGGAGCATGTGCCGGCGGACGAGACCAGTCGCATCGCCCATGGCGACTACCGCATCGGCAACCTCATGTTCCATCCCACCCGGCCCGAGGTCGTGGCGGTGCTGGACTGGGAATTGTCGACGCTCGGCCATCCCCTCGCGGACCTCGCCCATTGCGCCATGGCCTGGGTGTCGCGGCCGGAGGAATATGGCGGCATCGACGGGCTCGACCTCGATGCGCTGGGCATTCCCGCCCGTGCCGATTTCGTCGAGGCCTATCAGGCCGCCGCGACCCACGGGGCGCAGCTGACCGCCTTCCACATGGCGTTCGCCTTATTCCGTTGGGCGGTGATCTTCGAAGGCATCGCAGCGCGGGCCAGGGCCGGCAATGCGGCGGCCGAGGGCGCGGCAGATACCGGCCGCCTCGCCGAAGCCTTCGCCGCGCGGGCGGCGGCCTTCACCTGAGCGTCAGGCCAGCGCCTTCAGCACGAAGGCGTTGACCTTTTCCGCATAGGCCGGAGCCTCGATGCCGCGCTCACGGTATTTGCTGCGCTTCACATACCAGTCCTGCAGCAGCGGCTTGATGAGCGTCGCCGCAAACAGCGGATCGCCCGCGGCGAACGTGCCCTGTCCCATGCCTTCCGCGATGGCGTCGGCGAGGATGCGCTCGGTGGTGCGCTCGCTCTCCACCGCGCGCTTGCGGGCTTCGGGCGGGAAGGCCTTCGCCTCCATGTAGGCGAAGACGAACCAGGGGTGCATGGCCTCGGTCAGGAGGATGTGCCGCTCGACGAGCCAGGCGAGGTGCCGGGCCGGGTCCGCGCGCACCGCCTGCGGCGCTCCGGCGAGGGCGCCTTCCGCCGCCTCTGCCACCTCCTCCAGAATCATGAGGAGCAGCGTGTCCTTGCTGTCGAGGTAGGAATAGAGCCCGCCCATGCTGAGGCCGGATTCCTCCGCCAGTTGGCGCAGCGTCATGGCGTGGAAGCCGTGGCGGTTGGCGAGCGTCAGCGCCGCGCCGAGGATGCGGGCGAGATTGGCTACCGCAAGATGCGGCTTGCGCACCTTGATGGTGTCGCGATGGCGGGCAAGGATGCGCGCGGCGCTGGCCTCGAGGGAATGATCCGGCGCCGGGGATGCCAATGGGGATGCCGCGATCCGCGCGTCCGTCGCCTGTTCCTCGCCCAATCGAGACCCCCGCCAAAGCTGTCCGCAGACTGCGGGCGGCCCGCCGAATGTCAAGCGAGGCGCTGCCTGCCCGGGCGCGGCACGGGTGCATTTGTCCCATCCCCTTGCAACATGGCCCCGCCTTCGCTTTTGTGGCGCAAAGGGACCGGAGCCCGTCCGCATGAGCCTTCTGCGCGTCTATGCCCGCACCATCAGCCTCCTCGGACCGGAGGCCCGGCTGGGGGCGCTGCTGGCTGGCTCGAACCTCGCCCTGGCGGTGTCCCAGTTCGCCGAGCCCATCCTGTTCGGCCGCATCATCGATGCGCTGGCCACCGCCCAGGCCGCCCAGCGGTTGCCGCACACCGACGACCTCGTGCCGCTGCTCGCGGCCTGGGTGTGCTTCGGCCTGTTCAACATCGGCGCCGGGGTGCTGATCTCGCTCCACGCCGACCGCCTCTCCCACCGGCGCCGGCTGGGCGTGCTGACGCAATATTTCGAGCATGTGCTGCAACTGCCGCTGAGCTTCCACGGGGAAACCCATTCCGGCCGCCTGCTGAAGGTGATGCTGGAAGGCGTCGACGCCCTGTGGGGGCTCTGGCTGTCCTTCTTCCGGGAGGATTGCGCGGCGATCCTCTCCCTCATCATCCTCGTTCCGGTGGGCATCTACCTCAACTGGCGGCTGGGGCTGGTGCTGATCGTGCTGATGGCGGTGTTCGGCGCCGTTACCGCTTATGTCATCCGCCGCACCGAGGCCATGCAGCGGCAGGTGGAGGAATACAATTCCGACCTCGCCGAGCAGACCTCCGACGCGCTGGGCAACGTGGCGGTGATCCAGAGCTACACCCGCACCGAGGCCGAGGTCTCGGGCCTCCGCGACACGGTGAACCGGGTGCTGGCGGTGCAGATTCCGGTGCTGTCGTGGTGGGCCATGGTGTCCATGGCCACCAAGGCGGCGACCACCCTCACCATCCTCGCCATCCTGCTCATCGGCACGTGGCTCTACATGCAGGGCCTCGCCAACATCGGCGACATCGTCACCTATGTCGCCTTCGCCAACATGCTCATCGGCCGCCTCGACCACACCGTGTCCTTCTTCAACCGGCTGATGATGTCGGCGCCGCAGCTCGCCCAGTTCTTCGATGTGCTGGACACGGTGGGCGCGGTGCGCGACCGGCCGGGGGCCAAGCCGCTGCCGCCGGTGAAGGGCGACGTGACATTCGACGACGTGTCCTTCTCCTATGACGGCAAGCGCACGGCGGTGGCGGACGTGTCGTTCCACGCCGAGCCCGGCCAGACCTTCGCTTTCGTCGGCACGACCGGCGCGGGCAAGTCCACCGCCCTCGCCTTGCTGCACCGGGTGTTCGACCCCCAATCGGGCGCCATCCGCATCGACGGCGAGGACATCCGGGACGTCACGCTCTCCTCCCTGCGCCACGCCATCGGCGTGGTGTTCCAGGAGCCGCTGCTGTTCAACCGCTCCATCGCCGACAACCTCAGGGTGGGCAAGCCCGACGCCACCGAGGCGGAGATGCGCGAGGCGCTGGCCCGCGCGCAGGCGCTGGAGCTGGTGGAGCGCAACCCGCTCGGCCTCCAGGCGGTGGTGGGTGAGCGCGGCCGCGCGCTTTCCGGCGGCGAGCGCCAGCGCCTGTCCATCGCCCGCGCGCTGCTCAAGAACCCGCCCATCCTGATCCTCGACGAGGCGACCAGCGCGCTGGACGCGGCCACCGAAGTGAAGGTGCAGGCGGCGCTGGACGAGGTGATGAAGGGCCGCACCACCTTCGTCATCGCCCACCGCCTCGCCACCGTGCGCAATGCCGACCGCATCCTGGTGTTCGAGCATGGGCAGGTGGTGGAGGCCGGCACGTTCGAGGAGCTGGTGCGCCTTGGTGGACGCTTCGCGGCGCTCGCCCGCGCACAGTTCATGGCAGGCGCGGAAGAGACCGAGCGGCCGGCGTCGGCGGCGATCGCCGAAACCTGAACGGGTGCGGCGGCTCGGGGTTGCGTACCGTCAAGGACAAGCTGAAGTCTTCGTCGTAAAGGTTTCGCGCATTAAAGGAGTAGGGCAGAATTGTGGCAGACTAGGCGAGGCTTCGACCTGTGCCGCATCGGCCGTGCGCCCCATTGCGCCTTTTCCGCGCAAGCGAAACCGGTTATGGAAGGGCAGTTCCTGCGCGCGATTTCTCAACAGGGAGCGGATCGGTTGGCGCCCACGACATCACGTTTCGCCCTCCGAGCCTCGTTTATCGGCTGCCTGCTGGCCGTTTTCGGGCTCGCGCTCGCCGCCGCCGCGCCGGCCCGTGCCAATCCGATCCTGCTGGTTGAGGCCGATACCGGCCGGGTGATCGAGCAGAAGGAGGCCGGGCGCCCCTGGCATCCCGCTTCCGTCACCAAGCTGATGACGGTCTATGTGGCGCTCAACGCCGTGCGCAACGGCCGGCTGAAGTTCGATACGCCCATCCCCGTCTCGCCGGCGGCGGCGTCGCAGCAGCCGTCCAAGATGGGCTTCAAGGTGGGCACCGTCGTCACCCTCGACAACGCCCTGAAGATGGTTCTGGTGAAGTCGGCCAACGACATGGCCTGGCTGGTGGGCGAGGGGGTCGCCGGCTCCATGCCTGCCTTCGTCGCCGAGATGAATGCCACCGCCGCCCACCTCGGCATGACCGGCACCCATTTCGAGAACCCCAACGGCCTGCCGGACCCCGACCAGGTGACCACGGCCCGCGATCTCGCCATCCTGGCGCGCGCCATCATCTATCATTTCCCGGAGCAGGAGGCCCTGTTCCGCATCCCCGCCATCAAGATCGGCAAGGTGGTTCTGCGCAACTACAACCGCCTGATCGACCGCTATCCCGGCGCTGACGGCATGAAGACCGGCTTCGTCTGCGGCTCCGGCTACAATCTCGTCGCCACCGCGACGCGCGGCAACAAGCGCCTCATCGCCGTCATCCTCGGCGCCCGCTCCGGCACCGCCCGCACCGAGCAGGCTGCGCTGCTGTTCGAGAAGGGCTTCCAGTCGTCGTGGTCGGTGTTCGGCGCGGCCGCCCCGCTCCTGTCCGCCATCCCCAACAGCAGCGGGCCGATCTATGACATGCGGGCCGAGGTGTGCGGCGGCAAGCGCGCCGTGACCGCGTCCGAGGCGGACGACGAGCCCGATCCGCAGGCGAGCTCCAGCTTCTCCTTCGCGACGCCCGCGCTGCCCAAGTCCGGCGCCGAGCTGCTGCAGACCCTGCCGCCCTCCATGCCGCCCGTTCCGGTCTATGTGGGCACGCGCAACGCGGTGGAGGACTACGCCACCGCCTACGAGCCCGATCCGCCGAAGAAGCCCAAGGCGGCTGCCGGATCGAAGCCCGACAGCAAGTCCGCCGCCACCTCCGACAAGCCCAAGGCCAGCGGGGACAAGCCCAGCGGGGATGCGAAGAAGCCGGCCTCCGCCGAAAAGAAGCAGGTGCAGCCGCAGGGCGCCGTCGCTGCCGGAAGCACGGCCACGCCGAAGCCCAAGCCAAAGCCGGCCCCCGCGCCCGCCAAACCCGAGGCAACCGCACCGGCCCCCAAACCGGCGACGTAGATCGCCGGCTAACCCTGGCGTTTCGGAGACGCTGGTCGCCGGTTCCTCGCAGAACATCGGCGACATAAGGCGGCAGGTCTTCGCCTGCTGCCAACCGCACTCTTGACCCCGCAGATCGTCTCGTAGAGGCAGGGAGGCAATCCATCCCTCCTGCCGGGAAACGTCCCATGCCGGGCTCCTCCGACGCCTTCCCACAGCAAGGCGCTTCCGAACCAGAAGCCGCCACGCCGCGCCGCGGCCCGCCCGCGCCCATCGCCGTCACCGTGCTCACCGGCTTTCTCGGCGCCGGCAAGACCACCCTGCTCAACGCCCTCCTGGCCGATCCCGCGCTGGCCGACACCGCCGTCCTCATCAACGAGTTCGGCGAGGTGGGGCTAGACCATCTGTTCGTGCGGTCGGTGGAGGAGGGCATCGTGATGCTGTCCTCCGGCTGCCTGTGCTGCACCGTGCGGGGCGATCTCGTCGCCGCGCTGGAGGATCTGCTGCGCGGCCGCGACAACGATCGCCTGCCGCCCTTCTCCCGCGTCGTCATCGAAACCACCGGCCTTGCCGATCCGGCGCCGGTGATCCACACGCTGATGACCCATCCCTATCTCGGCCTGCGCTACCGGCTCGACGGCATCGTCTGCGTGGTCGACGCGGTGAACGGCGACGCTACCCTCGACGCCCATGCCGAGGCGGTGAAGCAGGCGGCGGTGGCCGACCGCATCGTCCTCACCAAGACCGATCTCGTCACGGACACCGAAGCCCTCGACGCGCTGAGGACGCGGCTCCATCGGCTCGCCCCGGGGGCGAAGATCGTCGATGCGGCGGCGGGGGAAGCGACGGCGGCCGCGTTGCTCGGCGCCGGCCTGTTCGATGCGCAGACGCGGATCCCGGATGTCGCCCGCTGGCTCGCCGCCGAGGACGTGGCGGCGGCGCAGGCCGAGGTCGATCCCTCGGGTCTCGACCCCAACCGGCACGACAGCCGCATCCGCGCCTTCACCCTTGCCACCGACGCCGCCATTCCGGCCGCGACGCTGGACCTGTTCCTCGAATTGCTGCGGGCGACCCATGGCGCCAGCCTGCTGCGCATGAAGGGCATCGTGAAGCTTGCCGAGGAACCGGAGACGCCCGTGGTGCTTCATGCCGTGCAGCATGTGATGCACCCGCCCGCCCGCCTTCCCGGCTGGCCCGACGACGACCACAGGAGCCGCCTCGTGATGATCGTGCGCGACCTCGACCCGCAGGTGATCGCCCGCCTGTTCAACGCCTTCCTTGGTATCCCGCAGGTGGACATGCCGGATCGTGCCGCGCTCACCGACAACCCGCTGGCGCCTCCGGGGATGGCCCGATGAGCGCCCGCGTCCCCACATCCGAAGCGGTGCTCTCCTTCTGGCAGGCCGCCGGCCGCGAGAAGTGGTTCGGCGGCGGCCCGGCCTTCGACGCCGAGGTCCGCGACGCCCTGCTGCCAGCCCATGAGGCGGCGGCGGCAAGCGCTCTCGACGGCTGGCAGGGCACTGCGCCCGGCGCGCTCGCCCGCATCATCCTGCTGGATCAGGTGCCGCGGAACGTTTTCCGGGGCACGCCGCAGGCCTTCGCCACGGATGCCATGGCGCTGGCGGCGGCTCAGAAGGCGCTGGATCGGGGGTTCGACAAGGACCCGTCCATTCCCGATGCGCTGCGCAGCTTCTTCTATCTGCCCTTCATGCATGCCGAGGACCGGGCGGCGCAGGCGAGATGCGTCGCGCTCTACCAAGGGCTGGGGCAGGAGGACGGGCTGCGTTATGCGCTCATCCACCAGGAGTGCATCGACCGGTTCGGCCGCTTCCCCCATCGCAATGTCATCCTCGGCCGCGCGACCACGCCGGAAGAGGCAGACTATCTCGCGAACGGCGGCTTCAGCGGCTGAGGCGCGCCAGTGTGCCGGCACCGGCGGCCCGGCCCGTGGCGATGACGGCCTGAAGGAGATACCCGCCCGTGGGCGCTTCCCAATCCAGCATCTCGCCGGCAACAAACACCGGCGGCAGATGGGGCGGCAGTCCGAGCAGCGAAAAGTCCGGGCCGATGCAATCCCAGGCGATGCCGCCGGCGGACGAGATGGCCCGCTCCAGCCCGGCATGCCCGATGACGGTCAGCGGCAGCGCCTTGATGAGGCGGGCCAGCATTGCCGGATCAGGCCGCGCGGGGCCGGTCGCCTCGCGGATGAGACCTACCGCCACCGGCGCGAGCCCCGCCGCCTTGCGCAGGAAGGTGGAGAGCGAGGCGCTGCCCGGCCCGCCGCCGAGCCGCTTCGCCAGCTCTGCGCCGTCGAGGTCGGGCCGTAGATCCACGTGCAGGATCACGGGGCCGTCCGCCAACGCCCGCCGGAGCGGCGCAGAGAGGGCGTAGACGGCCCCGCCTTCCAGCCCGGACGCGCTCACCATGGCCTCGCCCTTCACCGTCACGCCGTTGAAGGTGAGGGCGATGCGCTTCAGCGGCGTGCCGGCGAACTTCTGCCGGAAGACCTCGGACCATGGGACGAGAACGCCCATATTGGCCGGCACGAAATCCTTCACCGCCACGCCGAGGGTGCGCAGCGCCGGAACGAACCCGCCATCCGATCCCAGCCGCGGCCAGGAGGCGCCGCCGAGGGCGAGGATGACGGCATCCGCCTTCACCTCGGCCAGGCCGTCCGGCGTCTCGAACAGCAGGGCACCGGCGGCGTCGAAGCCCCGCCAGTCATGGCGGGGATGGAAGGTGACGCCGTTTGCCGCCAGCCGGCCCAGCCAGGCGCGCAGCAAAGGTGAGGCCTTGAAACTCTTGGGGAAGACGCGGCCGCTGGAGCCGACGAACGTCTCCTCGCCCAGCCCGGCCGCCCAGTCTCGCAGGGCCTGCGGCGGGAACGCGGCCAGCGCGGGGGCGAGGCGTTCCGCCGCCGTGCCGTAGCGGGCGAGGAAGGCGTCGGCCGGCTCGGAATGGGTGAGGTTGAGCCCGCCGCGCCCCGCCATCAGGAATTTCCGCGCGGCGGATGGCATGCGGTCGTAGAGCGCCACCCGCATCCCCGCCGCTGACAACACCTCCGCGGCCGCGAGCCCGGCGGGGCCGGCGCCGACGATGGCGATGTAGGGGGAAGGCTGGGTCACGATCTGGTCCAAGGTTTGGGGGCGACCGGGTGTAAGCACGGCCGGGCTCCGGACGCCAGCATTCTCGGCTCTGCGGCCTGCAAAGCCGTGGACGGCGGGGATTTGGCGCAGCGGCCATCGACGTGCGGGCGCGCGATGCTATGTATGGGACAGGCCAGCGACGGCCCCGAAGGCAGCCAGATGAGCGACGAGCAGCAGATCGACGACCAGCAGGACGGACCGGGCTTCGACCTCGGCCTGCCCGAGGCTGCGCCGACGCCTGCCGCCCCAGCGCCCGCCCAGACCGCACCCACCGAGGCTTCCCCCGGCGCCTACCGGGTGCTGGCGCGCAAATACCGCCCGCAGAATTTCGCGGACCTCATCGGCCAGGAGGCCATGGTCCGCACCCTACGCAATGCCTTCTCCTCGGGGCGGATCGCGCAGGCCTATATCCTCACCGGCGTGCGCGGCGTGGGCAAGACCACCACCGCCCGCATCCTTGCCCGCGCTTTGAACTACGAGCCGGCGGACGGCGCCGCCGGCGGGCCGAGCCTCGATCTGGCGGTGATGGGCAAGCACTGCCGCGATATCATCGAATCCCGCCATGTGGACGTGATGGAGATGGACGCCGCGTCCAACACCTCCATCAACGACATCCGCGAGATCATCGAGAGCGCGCGCTACCGCCCGGTAATGGCGCGCTACAAGGTCTACATCATCGACGAAGTGCACATGCTCTCCACGGCGGCCTTCAACGGGCTGCTGAAGACGCTGGAAGAGCCGCCGGAGCATGTGAAGTTCATCTTCGCCACCACCGAGATCCGCAAGGTGCCCGTCACCGTGCTGTCCCGCTGCCAGCGGTTCGACCTGCGCCGGGTGGAGGCGGGCACGCTGGCCGCGCACCTCTCCGGCATCTGCGCGCGCGAGGGCGTCACCATCGAGCCGGAGGCGCTCTCCATCGTCGCCCGCGCGGCCGAGGGCTCGGTGCGCGACAGCCTGTCCCTGCTGGATCAGGCCATCGCCCACGGCGGCGGCACGGTCGGCGCGGACGAGGTGCGGCGCCTCCTCGGCCTCGCCGACAAGGGGCGCGTGATCGACCTGTTCGAGGCGCTGATGAAGGGCGAGATCGCCCGTGCGCTGGCGGAATTCCGCGACCAGTACGATTCCGGCGCCGACCCCGCCGTCATTCTCACAGACCTCGCCGATTTCACCCATCTCGTCACCCGCCTGAAGATCGTGCCCGATGCGGCCGACGACGCCGCGCTGGTGGAGGCCGAGCGGGTGCGTGGCTCCGAGATGGCCCAGGGCCTCTCCATGCGGGTGCTGGCCCGCGCCTGGCAGATGCTCTCGAAGGGCATCGGCGAGGTGCAGCAGGCGCCGAAGCCCGCCCAGGCGGCGGAGATGGTGCTGGTGCGCCTCGCCTATGCCGCCGACCTGCCGACCCCGGACGAGGCGCTTCGGCGGCTGAAGGACCAGCCGGTCCCCGCGCCCGCCGCGCCGTCCTTGCCCTCCGGCGGCGGGGGTGGTGGTGGCGGTCCGCGCCTCTCCCTCGCGCCCCGCCCGGCGGAAGCCCGGCCGCAGCCGCGCGAAGAGATTCGCACCGATGCCCGCGCGGCGCTGCCGGCCGAGGGGCCGCGCCTCGGCAGCCTCGCCGACGTGGCGGCCCTTGCCGCGGCCCGTCGCGACCTTGCCCTGAAGCACGGCATCGAGACGCAGTTGCGCCCCGTGCATGTGGAGGACGGGCGCATCGAGGTGGCGCTGGTGCCCGGCGCGCCGGGCAGCCTCATTCAGGATCTTTCCCGCAAGCTCAACGACTGGACCGGCCGGCGCTGGATGGTCTCCGTCTCCTCCCAGTCCGGCGGGCCGACGCTGGCGGAGGAGAATGCGGCGGTGAAGGCCGAGCGGGAGGAGGGCATCAAGGCCCATCCGCTGGTGGCCGCCGTGCTCGCCCGCTTCCCCGGCGCCGAAGTGGTGGACGTGCGCACCCGCGAGGAGCCCCCCGCCGACGAGGGCCTCGCACCCTCGGAGGAGGATTACCTCGCCGGCCCGGGCGCCGACGACGAGATCGAATTCTAGAGCACACCGGGTGTGCTCTATTTGTTTGTTTTTACGCAATTCCGGACGCGAAACCGGTTCGCACTTTCGCTGGAATTGCTCAAGCAAGGGATAGGAGTACCATGCGCGACCTCATGGGCATGATGAAGCAGGCCAAGGAGCTTCAGGACCGCATGCAGCAGATGCAGGCGGAGCTGGAGACGGTCGAGGTGGAAGGCAGCTCCGGCGGCGGCCTCGTCTCGGTGCGCGTCACGGCCAAGGGCGAATGCAAGGCGGTGCGCATCGACCCCTCGCTGGTGAAACCGGAGGAGGTGGAGATCCTCGAAGACCTCATCGTCGCCGCTTTGGCCGATGCGCGGGGCAAGGCCGAGCGGGTGATGCAGGAAAAGATGCAGTCCCTCACCGGCGGGTTGGCGCTGCCGCCGGGGCTGAAGCTGTTCTGAGGGCCTGCTTCGCGTAAACACGCGATCGGGAAACGGGCAGTCCGGTTTCGGACCGTACATGCCTGATCCCCGGCCGGGGCCGCTATAGCCCGCAGCCCGCCGGGACCGCATCAGTCGATCGGCAAGCTCTGGCCGTCCGCGTGCGCCGCGATCCATTTGTTGATTTCGCGGACGTGCTCGGATTCCTCCTCGAAGAACTCCTTCGCGAGCACCCGGATTTCAGGATCCTGCGTCGTCTCGAAGACAGACTTGTAGTAATCGAGGCTGGCCTGTTCGGCCTCGCGCGCAATCTCCAGCGCCTGCCCACGCCCGATGAGGGGATCTGCCGCCCAGATCCCCGCCGTTTCCGGACTTTCGAGGTCCGGCCAAGCATATTCCTCGGCCTTCAGCTCCGGCAGGTCGCGGAAACTTGCCCTGGCCCGCGCATCGGCGAGGTGCAGGCGGGAATAGTCCGACAGGCGCCGGAAGAGCTTGGCGACGTCGCCATTGCCGCAGGTCTGCATCACGTCGGACAGCTCGCCAAAGCGCAGCGCAGCTTCCTCCTCAAGCTTGACGGCGTAGGCGAGGAACTCTTCAACGGTGTCCATGTCGTCCCTCCGATCGTAGGAGCCGCGTCTGCCGGCTGCGCGTGCGCGAAACGCGCATGCTGCGCTGCGGCTCAGGCTTCGGCTGGGCAATGCTCGTAATGGATGATGACCTCTTCCTCGCGGGCGATGAACTGACAGGCGAGGCGGTAGGGCGGAGCGACGTCATTGACTTCAGCGTCCTTGATCTGAGCTTCGGTGATCTTGCCCAGTTCCTTCAGCTTGGTCTTTTCGCGCTCGGTCAGGGAAATGGCCATGCGCGGCTTGCCCTCGACATATTCCACCCGGATGAGGCAGGAGCCGCACTCGCCCTCCTGGCATTCGAAGGGAATCTTCACACCGGCCGCGCGGGCGACGGTCAGAATGGTCCCCGTGTCACCGGCGGTCGCGTAGGCGCGCTTGTCCTTGGTCGTGGTCGACCGAAAGGTGATGATAGGCATTGCAGTTTTCCAATTGTCGAAGGATCAATCGCCGTCAAGAAAATACGCAGCGCCAAAGTTGCTTGACGATGAAATAAAAATTTGCCCGAGATTTCATAAATAAAATGGGCAAGTAGATAATTACCATGCCCGACACCACATTTATTGATAGAGATCAAAATTGAAATTATAATTGCGCAGATTCCAAGATCGAATTGAAACGTCAGCTGCGGTTTTGGGTGTTCTTCCGTCTCGGCCTCCCGCAGGGGCGGAACGAAAACGGGGCGGCCCTTCGGCCGCCCCGTCACGCAAACATCGCTGGTTAGGCCGGATTACTCCGCCGCGCCGGCCTCGCCTTCGGAGGCGGTGCGGCCGGCTTCGCGCTCGGCCTTGGCCTTGGCTTCCAGATCCTCGCCGGTGGCCTGGTCGACCACCTTCATGGACAGGCGGGTCTTGCCGCGCTCGTCGAAGCCCATGAGCTTCACCTTCACCTTGTCGCCTTCCTTGACGACGTCGGAGGGCTTGGCCACGCGCTCGTTGGCCATCTGCGACACGTGGACGAGGCCGTCCTTGGAGCCGAAGAAGTTCACGAAGGCGCCGAAGTCCACCACCTTCACGACGGTGCCCTCATAGATCTGGCCCACTTCCGGCTCGGAAGCGATGGACTTGATCCAGTTGATGGCGGCCTTGATCGCCTCGCCATTGGCGGACGCGATCTTGATGGTGCCGTCGTCCTCGATGTTGATCTTGGCGCCGGTCTTCTCGACGATCTCGCGGATCACCTTGCCGCCGGAGCCGATCACTTCGCGGATCTTGTCCACGGCGATCTTCATCACCTCGATGCGCGGGGCGTGCTCGCCGAGTTCCGCGCGGGCGGTGGTGAGGGCCTTCGCCATCTCGCCGAGGATGTGGACGCGGCCGTCCTTCGCCTGGGTGAGGGCGACCTTCATGATCTCCTCGGTGATGCCGGCGATCTTGATGTCCATCTGGAGCGAGGTCACGCCCTGCTCCGTGCCGGCCACCTTGAAGTCCATGTCGCCGAGGTGATCCTCGTCGCCGAGGATGTCGGAGAGCACCGCGAACTTCTCATCCTCGAGGATGAGGCCCATGGCGATGCCCGCCACCGGACGGCGCAGCGGGACGCCCGCATCCATCAGCGCCAGCGAGGTGCCGCAGACGGTGGCCATGGAGGACGAGCCGTTGGACTCGAGGATCTCCGACACCACGCGCAGGGTGTAGGGGAACTCGTGCTTGGCGGGCAGCATGGGGTGGATGGCGCGCCAGGCGAGCTTGCCGTGGCCGATCTCGCGGCGGCCGGGCGAGCCCATGCGGCCGGTCTCGCCCACGGAGAAGGGCGGGAAGTTGTAGTGCAGCAGGAAGTGCTCCTTGTAGGTGCCTTCCAGGCTGTCGATGAACTGCTCGTCCTCGCCGGTGCCGAGGGTGGCGACCACGAGGGCCTGCGTCTCGCCGCGGGTGAACAGCGCGGAGCCATGGGCGCGCGGCAGGATGCCGACCTCGGAGACGATCGGGCGCACGGTGCGCACGTCGCGGCCGTCGATGCGGATGCCGTCGTCGAGGATGTTCCAGCGCACGATCTTGGCTTCGAGCGCCTTGAACACCTCGGAGACCACCTGCGGGTTCGGCACGGACGTGCCGCCGATGGCGAGCTCCTCGTAATACTTCTTCACCTTGGACTTGGCGGCGCCGACGGCGGCGTAGCGGTCCTGCTTCTGCTTGATCTTGTAGGCGGCGCGCAGATCGTGCTCGGCGATCTCCTTCACCTTGGCCTCGATCTCCGAGACGTCGAGCGGCGCGAAGGTGCGGGGCTCCTTGGCGGCCTTCTCGGCGAGCTTGATGATGGCCTGGATCACCGGCTGGAAGTGGCGATGGCCGAACATCACGGCGCCGAGCATGATCTCCTCGGGCAGCTCTTTGGCTTCCGATTCCACCATCAGCACCGCGTCACCCGTGCCGGCGACCACGAGGTCGAGGGAGCTTTCCTTCACCTCGTCGACGGTGGGGTTGAGCACGTATTCATTGTCGATGAAGCCGACGCGGGCGGCGCCCACCGGACCCATGAAGGGGATGCCGGAGAGGGTCAGCGCGGCGGAGGCGGCGACCAGGGCGACCACGTCCGGATCGTTCTCGAGGTCATGCGCCAGCACGGTGACGACCACCTGGGTGTCGCACTTGTAGCCCTCGGGGAACAGGGGGCGGATCGGGCGGTCGATGAGGCGGGAGACCAGCGTCTCCTTCTCGGACGGACGACCTTCGCGCTTGAAATAGCCGCCGGGGATGCGGCCGGCCGCGTAGGTCTTTTCCTGATAGTTCACGGTCAGCGGGAAGAAATCCTGGCCGGGCTTCGGCTCCTTGGCCGAAACCACGGTGGCGAGAACCTTGGTGTCGCCGTAGGTGGCGAGCACGGAGCCGTCGGCCTGGCGGGCCATCTTGCCCGTCTCGAGGGTGAGGGTGGTTCCGCCCCAGTCCAGCTCTTCGCGGTGGATGTCGAACATGTCTTGCTCTTTCAGTTCAGGCGCGAACGAAAAAAGCCATGAGCAAGACGGCCGGACGCGCCGCGCGAAGCCAAACCCTCATACGGGGGCTCCGACGGTTGCGTCCGGCGATCCTGCCATGGCTTCTTCCATTCACGGACCCGCAGCAGGCCCCATGCCCGCTGCGTATATGCGCCCCCGTGGCGGGGGCGCGCGGCGCCAGCCTGTCGCCCGGCCGGCACCGGAAACCGGCGTCAGCGGCGGATGCCCAGACGCCCGATGAGGGACTTGTAGCGGCCCTCGTCCTTCTTCTTCAGATAGTCGAGCAGGCTGCGCCGCTGCGAGACGAGCTTGAGAAGCCCGCGACGCGAGTGGTTGTCCTTGTTGTGGGACTTGAAGTGCTCGGTGAGGTTGGTGATGCGCTCGGTGAGGATCGCAACCTGCACCTCGGGCGAACCCGTGTCGCCGTCCTTGGCACCAAAGTCCTTGATGAGCGCCTGCTTGCGCTCCGCCGTGATCGACATCGGTCAATCCTTTCAACAGAGAGTGGGGAGGAGGCGGAAGCCCTTGTGCCGGGTCCCTCGTAGAGGTAGCGGCGGGCTCTCGATCTCCGTTCGGCCGGGCCGGGATGTCGTCCAGCACGGTCGAAGCTGTGCGAAACGCGGGATCGGTCCAATGACCATCCGTTGCCGTTTCCGTATTGCCGTCAGCATATTAAGCTGCCAACGGGAAACGCGGCGCCCCGAGGGGCACCGTCCGCGCGGCGGACTATAGCTAAATTTCCGCGCCCGGCCAGCGGAATGTTTCGCCGCCTCCGGCGGCTCAGTCAGCGCCCTGGTCGGCCGGATTGTTAGTCTGCGCCCTGGTCGGCCGCATGGCCGGCGGCGGTGATGCCGGCGATGGCGCAGGCCTCGTCATTGTCGGAGGTGTCGCCGGAGATGCCGACCACGCCGATCACCTTGCCGTCGCCGGAGCGGATCAGCACGCCGCCCGGTACCGGGATGAGCGAGCCGCCGATGGCGGAGGTGGCGGCGGCGATGAAGAAGGGCTGGTCCTTCGCCCGCTTGAACAGGGAGCGCGAGCCCATGCCCAGCGCCAGCGCACCCTTGGCCTTGCCGAGGGCGATATCCATGCGGTTGAGGCTGGTGCCGTCCTCGGAGCCGGCCGCCTTGAGCGCGCCGCGCCCATCAAGAACGCAGATGGCGAGCGGGTTCATGCCGCCCGCCCGGGCATGGGCGAGAGCCGTCGTGACGATGGTCTGGGCCTGTTCGAGCTTGAGTTCCGACACGGCTTGGTCCTTTCCCCTTCGGACGCCGGGCGGCGTCGCGATTGCCTCTGACGCCTCCCTCTAAACTAAGCGGCGGTCAATGCGAACCGGGAGGGAGACGCCGAGAATCTTCTCCCCTGCGCCCCCGCCGCCGTGCCACCATGCGCCCCGCCCCAGAGAGCCGATCCGGGAGAGCGCCGACATGATCCCGACCCGACAGAGCCGCGAGCCCGGGCATCGCCGCAAGTTCCTGGTGGTGGTGGACGATACGCCCGAATGCGATCGCGCCGTCTATTACGCCGCCCGCCGCGCCGCCGGTACCGAGGGCGGGGTGGTGATGCTGGGCGTTCTGGAGCTTGAAGGCGTCAGCCAGCAATGGCTGGGCGTCGCCGATTTGATGCGGGCCGAGGCCCATGAGGAGATGGAGGCCCGGCTCGCCAAATATGTCGCACGGGCGCGGCAGGTGGCCGGAATCGCCCCGGAAACGGTGATCCGCGAAGGTGCGCTGGCCGAGGCCATCGGCGCGGTGATCCGCGAGGACCGCGACATCGCCATCCTGGTGCTCGCGGCCGGGACGGGGAAGGAAGGGCCGGGGCCGCTGGTCGCGTCGCTGGCCGCCGGCCATGCGGCGCGCTTTCCCATCCCGGTCACCATCGTGCCGGGGGCGCTGACCGATCAGGAGCTGGACGGGCTCGCCTGAAAAGATGCACCGCCGGGACGGATCGCTCCCTCCCGGCGGTCGCGCGGCCCGAACGAGAAACGCAAGGACTATATCCTCGCTCGGGACGGCGGTTCGAATGTCTGGTTGATCCGGCAGCTTTGGCGGATCGGGCGCGGACGCGTCATCGCGGCGATGACGAGCGCTTCAGCGCCGGGTGTCGCCATCGACGGGTCGAGGCGGAACGCGGTCGGCGGGCAGGAACACCCCCCGTGCGGCGCAATTGCGGCGATGCGGTTCGGGATCGGCGGACGTGCCATGCGCGAATCGCAGATCGTTGCCGGCAAAGCACGGACGCGAACGCCGGACTTGCGTGCGCGTCATTTCCGTCTATATTAGCGCCGTCCCCCATGGGGATGCCTCAGCGCCATCGCAGTCGAAGGTGATGAGAGTGGGCCCCGGTCGGGACCCGCTCCTTTTCTGCTTATCCGGTGTCCATCGACATCGGATGCGCCCTCGGGCGTCGGGCGGGCTGCTGGCTGAAGAAGAATTTCGGGCGCCGGTGCCAAGCCGCCGCGTCCGGCGCAAATGAACCAGCGGACGGCGCATGGTGGAAGCCGATGCGAACAGTCCGCGCCCGGAGTGACATGACCGAGATCAACGCCGTGCTGGACGATCCCAACGAGCCGCGCCTCATCACCGAGACCGGCGTGGCGGCCCGCGTCGCCGCCATCGCTTCCGGCGTGCTCGGCGGCCTCGGCTACCGGCTGGTGCGCGTGAAGGTGACGAACCGCGACGGCGGCACCGTGCAGATCATGGCCGAGCGTCCCGACGGCACCATGTCCATCGACGATTGCGAGGCCGCCTCCCGCGCCCTTTCGCCGGTGCTCGACGTGGAAGACCCCATCGCCAGCGCCTACCGCCTGGAAATGTCCTCGCCCGGCATCGACCGGCCGCTGGTGCGGCTGTCGGATTTCGTCCGTTGGGCGGGCCATGAGGTGAAGGTGGAGATGAGCGTGCCGGTGGACAGCCGCAAGCGCTTCCGCGGCATTCTCACCGGCGCCGAGGACGGCGATGCGCTGGTGCGCCGCACCGATGCGCGCGCCGACGAGGAGCCTACCGTCCGCCTGCCACTCCGCGACATCCACGATGCCCGCCTCGTGCTGACCGACGCGCTGGTCCGCGAGGCGCTGCGCGCGGCGAAGGCGGCCGGACAGGCGGTGGACGACGAGATCGACGAGGATGCCGAGGATTTCCTCGACACCGTCGATCCTCTGGAAGCCGACGACACGTTCGAGCCGGGCGATTTGGACGGCGATGAAGACGAGGCCCCCGCCGCTCCGGCGCGCGGCCCCGTCGCCAACAAGGGCGCCACTGGCAAGGTCGCCGGCAAGAAGGCCAAGAAATCCAAGGTCGCGGGCAAGAAACCCGTGTCCAAGAAATCCAATGCCAAGAAGAAGGCGGGCCTCGAGACGGCCGCCTCCTCGGCCAACGCCAGCAGCGTGAAGGAGAGGCACTGATGGTCGCCGTCAGCGCAAACCGGCTGGAACTCCTGCAGATCGCCGATGCGGTCGCGCGGGAGAAGTCCATCGACCGCAGCATCGTGATTGCCGCCATGGAGGACGCCATCGCCAAGGCCGCGCGCTCGCGCTACGGCCAGGAGACGGACATCCACGCCGACATCAACCCGCGCACCGGCGAGCTGCGCCTCGCGCGGCATCTGCTCGTGGTGGACGACGTGGAGAACACCGCCACCGAGATCACGCTGGACGGCGCCCGCCGCCACAATCCGGCGGCGCAGGTGGGCGACACCATCGCCGACACCCTGCCGCCCTTCGATTTCGGCCGCATCGCCGCGCAGAGCGCCAAGCAGGTCATCGTGCAGAAGGTGCGCGAGGCCGAGCGCGACCGGCAGTATGACGAATACAAGGACCGCATCGGCGACGTGCTGAACGGCCTCGTCAAGCGCGTCGAGTACGGCAACGTTGTCGTGGACCTCGGCCGTGGCGAAGGCATCCTGCGCCGCGACGAGCTGCTCCCGCGCGAGACCGTGAAGACCGGCGACCGCATCCGCGCCTACATCTACGACGTGCGCCGCGAGCCGCGCGGCCCGCAGATCTTCCTGTCCCGCACGCATCCCCAGTTCATGGCGAAGCTGTTCGCGCAGGAAGTGCCGGAGATCTACGACGGCATCGTCGAGATCAAGGCGGTGGCCCGCGATCCCGGCTCCCGCGCCAAGATCGCCGTCATCTCCCGCGACCAGTCCGTGGACCCGGTCGGCGCCTGCGTCGGCATGCGCGGCTCGCGCGTGCAGGCGGTGGTGAACGAGTTGCAGGGCGAGAAGATCGACATCATCCCCTGGAATCCGGACATCGCCACCTTCATCGTCAATGCCCTCGCCCCCGCCGAGGTGGTGAAGGTGGTGCTCGACGAGGACCGCGAGCGCATCGAGGTGGTGGTGCCCGACGCCCAGCTGTCGCTGGCCATCGGCCGCCGCGGCCAGAACGTGCGCCTCGCCACCCAGCTCACCGGCTGGGACATCGACATCATGACCGAGCAGGAGGAGAGCGAGCGGCGGCAGAAGGAATTCGCCGAGCGCACCAAGATGTTCTCCGAGGCCCTCGATCTCGACGAGATGATGGGCCAGCTGCTCACCTCCGAGGGCTTCACCTCGGTGGAGGAGATCGCCTACGTGCCGATCTCCGAGCTCGCCTCCATCGAAGGCTTCGACGAGGACACCGCCACCGAGCTGCAGTCCCGCGCCCTCAAGCACCTCGCCGAGGTGGAGGAGGCGCTCGATGCCCGCCGCAAGGAACTCGGCGTCGAGGACGAGGTGAAGGACGTGCCCGGCGTTACCTCCAAGATGCTGGTGGCCTTCGGCGAGAACGACATCAAGACCGTCGAGGATCTCGCCGGCTGCGCCACCGACGATCTCATCGGCTGGAGCGAGCGCAAGGACGGCGAGACCATCCGCCATGCCGGCGCGCTGGACGGCTTCGAGTTCTCCCGCGAGGAGGCCGAGGCCCTCATCATGCAGGCCCGCGTCGCCGCGGGCTGGATCGAGGCCGAGCCTGAAGCCGAGGGCGAAGACGCCCCGGCCGAAGACGCCTGAGCCAAGGAGATGACCACTGGTGCCCGCGATACTGGACGAGGACGAGACGGACGAGGGGCCGCGCAGCCTGGCTGCGGCGCGGGCACCCTTGTCGCGCCTGTGCCTCGCCACGCGGCGGGTGCTGCCGGTGGCCGACATGCTCCGCTTCGTGGTGGCGCCGGACGGCGCCATCATCCCGGATCTTTCGCGTAAGCTCCCCGGCCGTGGTGCCTGGGTGGGGGCCACGCGCGCCGATTTCGACGCGGCGCTGAAGAAGAAGGCCTTTGGCCGCGCCTTCAAGGGCCGTGGCAAGGCGGCGCCCGATCTCGCCGATCTGGTGGATCGGCTCATTTACAAGGATGCCCTCGCCGCCCTCTCCCTCGCCAACAAGGCGGGACGGGTCGTGACGGGGTTCACCAAGGTCGAGGCGGCCCTGGGCACCGGCGATGTGCTGGTCGTCCTCAACGCCAATGACGCGCGCCCGGACGGGGTGCGCAAGCTCAATGCCCTCCTGCGACAGGTCGAGGCCGCCGGTTTCCGTGCGGTACACACGGTCGATTGCTTTCCCGGCATCGATTTGGACTTGGCGTTGGGGCGGTCAAATGTGGTACATGCGGCGCTACTCGCGCATCCGACGGCCAAAGGGTTTCTGGAGCGCTGCCACAGGCTCTCGCGCTGGCGGACGGGTACGTCCCTCGGCGAGACGCCCGGGCAGGGTCCAAACCCCAGCCATGGCAATGATTTGAGCCATGGTGCTGATCTCCCGCATGACCCCGGCCGGATGCAAGGAACGGATACGGAATGAACGACACCAAGACCCCAGGCGACAAGACGCTGCATCCCGCCCCCGGCAAGACGCTCACGCTGAAGCGCCCGGTGGAGCAGGGAACGGTGCGCCAAAGCTTCAGCCATGGCCGCTCGAAGGCGGTCGTGGTGGAGAAGGTGAAGCGCCGCGTCATCGCCCCAGGTGAGGCTGGCCATGGGAGCGCGCCCGCGGCGCCGGCTCCGGCGGCCCCGCCTGCGCAGGCGAAGGCGCCTGCCGCTCCGGCCGCGCCCGCCCGTCCTGCCGCACCCGCACCGATTACGCCCGCTCCGGTTGTTCCCGCCGCTGCCGCTCCGGCCCCGGCTGCGCCAGCGCCTTCTCCCGCGCCCGCCGCTCCGGTGGAGGCCAAGGCTCCGGCGGCCCCGGCTGCGCCTCCGGCCCCTCCGGCTGCGCCCGCTCCGGCTTCCGAGGCTCCGGCTCCCGCCGCTCCGGTGGAGGCCAAGGCCCCGGCTGCGCCTGCTGCTGCTCCGGCGCCTGCCGCCGCCGAGCCGGCTCCCGCCAAGCCCGAGGCTGCTCCCGCCCCGGTCGCTGCTGCTCCTGCCGCGCCGAAGCCGGCCGCTCCGTCGGCGCCCGCTCCGTCCGCGTCCCGGCCGTCGGCGCCTGCCGGCGCGCGTCCCTCCGAGGGACCGCGCTCCGCCTCCGGCCAGACGTCCCGTCCCGGTTCCGCGGGCCAGTCCTCGTCGCGCCCTGGCGCGCCGTCGCGTCCCGGACAGCCGCCGCGTTCCGGCGGGCCCGGATCGGATCGTGACCGTCGCCCCGGTGGCGGTGGCGCCCCGTCGCGTCCCGGCCAGCAGCGTCCCGGCGGTTCCGGCGTGGTGCTGCGCACCCTGACCGAGGAAGAGCGCAACGCCCGCGCCAGCGCGCTCGCCGACGCCCGCGTCCGTGCGGTCGAAGAGCAGCGCATGGCCGAGGAGCGCCGCGCCGCCGAGGAGGAGGCCCGTCGCCGCGCCGAGCGTGAGCGCACCGAGCGCGCCGAGCGCGAGGCCGCCGAGGCCCGCAAGCGCGAGGACGAGGCCCGCCGCGCCCAGGAAGAAGACAAGAAGCGCAAGGCCGAGCAGGAAGCGCGCAAGCGCTTCGGCGGCGAGGACCAGGGCGCGAGCGCCCGTCCTGCCGGTGCCGGTGCCGGCGCCACCAGCGCCCGCCCGCTCACCCCGCGTCCCGCCGGCACCACCGCCCCGGCCCCGGGCGGTACCGAGGAAGAGGAGCGCCGTGGCGGCGCGGTCCGCCGTGGACCGGGCGCGCGCCCGGTCGCCCCGGTCAAGGTGCCCCGTGCGCCCGCCGGCCAGGAGAAGCAGCGCGGCCGCCTGACGCTCGTCACCGCCCAGTCGGGCGAGGAGGAGCGCCAGCGCTCGCTGGCGTCGTTCCGCCGCCGCACCCAGCGCATGACCGGTCACCGGCAGCAGGAGAGCAAGGAAAAGATCCTGCGCGAGGTGATCCTGCCGGAGACCATCACCATCCAGGAACTCGCCAACCGCATGTCGGAGCGGGCCGTGGACGTGATCCGGATGCTGATGAAGCAGGGCCAGATGCTGAAGATCACGGATGTGGTCGACGCGGACACGGCCGAGCTGATCGCCACCGATCTCGGCCACACGGTGCGCCGCGTCTCGGAAAGCGACGTCGAGGAAGGCCTGTTCGATACCCCGGACGCCCCCGAGACCCTGCTGCCGCGCCCGGCCGTCGTGACCATCATGGGCCACGTCGACCACGGCAAGACCTCGCTGCTGGACGCCCTGCGCAAGGCCAACGTGGTGTCCGGCGAGGCCGGCGGCATCACCCAGCACATCGGTGCTTATCAGGTGACCGCGCCTTCGGGCTCGAAGATCACCTTCATCGATACCCCCGGCCATGCCGCCTTCACCGCCATGCGTGCCCGCGGCGCCAAGGTGACGGACATCGTGGTGCTGGTGGTGGCGGCGGACGACGGCGTGATGCCCCAGACCGTGGAAGCCATCAACCACGCCCGTGCCGCCAAGGTGCCGCTGATCGTGGCGATCAACAAGATCGACAAGCCCGGCGCCAAGCCCGAGCGCGTGCGCTCCGAGCTGCTTCAGTATGAAGTGCAGGTGGAGAGCATGGGCGGCGAGACGCTCGAGGTGGAGGTCTCCGCCAAGGAGCACCTCAACCTCGACAAGCTGCTGGAGGCCATCGCCCTCCAGTCGGAACTGCTCGACCTGCGCGCGAATCCGAACCGCGAGGCCGAGGGCACCGTGGTGGAAGCCAAGCTCGATCGCGGCCGTGGCCCTGTGGCCACCGTCCTGGTCCAGCGCGGCACGCTGAAGGTCGGCGACATCGTGGTGGCCGGCGCCGAATGGGGCCGCGCACGCGCCCTCATCTCCGACACCGGCGCCAATGTGGACACCGCCGGCCCGTCCCTTCCGGTGGAAGTGCTGGGCTTCGGTGGCACCCCGGAGGCGGGCGACCGCCTCGCCGTGGTGGAAAACGAGGCCCGCGCCCGCGAGATCACCGACTACCGTCAGCGCCAGAAGCGCGAGAAGGCGGCGGCCCGGTCCGCGACCGTGCGTGGCTCGCTCGAGCAGATGATGAGCCAGGTCAAGGCGACCGGGCGGAAGGAATTCCCCCTCATCATCAAGGGCGACGTGTCGGGCTCGGTGGAAGCCATCATCGGCGCGCTGGAGAAGGTCGGCAACGACGAGGTGCAGGCGCGCATCATCCACGCGGGCGCGGGCGGCATCAACGAGAGCGACGTGACGCTGGCGGAGACCTCCGGCGCCGCGATCATCGCCTTCAACGTGCGCGCCAACAAGGAAGCGCGTGACGCGGCCGACCGGGCGGGTATCGAGATTCGCTACTACAACATCATCTACGACCTCGTGGATGACGTGAAGAAGGCCATGAGCGGCCTGCTCGCGCCCATCAACCGCGAGACCATGCTCGGCAACGCCCTCATCAAGGAGATCTTCCTGGTCTCCAAGGTGGGCAAGGTGGCGGGCTGCCAGGTCACCGACGGCGTCGTGGAGAAGGGCCAGCACGTGCGCCTCATTCGCGACAACGTGGTGATCCACGAAGGCAAGCTGGCGACGCTCAACCGCTTCAAGGATGCGGTGAACACCGTCCATGCGGGCCAGGACTGCGGCATGTCCTTCGAGAACTACCAGGACATGCGTGCTGGCGACGTGATCGAGTGCTTCCGCGTCGAGGTGATCCAGCGCTCGCTGTGACCTGACGACGAGCCCATCGCTCGGCGTTTCCGCCTCCGATCCTTTTTCCCTGAACGGAAGAGGGCCGGAGGCGCCGGCGCTTAACCGGAACGGAACGGTCCAAGCCCGTCCGCTCCATAATCGAGGAGAGGCGCCACGGCCTTGCCGGCGCCGAATGAAGCAGAAGACACCATGAAACCCGACACCCGCACGGGAGGCGGCCCCTCCCAGCGCATGCTGCGCGTGGGCGAGCTTGTCCGCCATGCCCTGGCCGACGTGCTGTCCCGCGGCGACCATATCGATCCGGTGCTCGCCGGGCACATCATCACGGTGCCCGAGGTGCGCATGTCGCCGGACCTCAAGATCGCGACCTGTTATGTCATGCCGCTCGGCGGCAAGGACATCACGCCCGTCATCAAGGCGCTGGCCGACAACGCCCGCCGCATTCGCGGCGAGCTGGCACGGCGCGTGGAGCTGAAGAGCGTCCCCGAGCTGCGCTTCCGCAAGGATACCTCCTTCGATGAAGGCGCGCGCATGGATGCGCTCCTGCGTTCGCCCGTGGTGCAGCGCGACCTCGATGCCCTTGAGAGCGGCTCCGAGGACGCGACCGACCCGACTTCGACCGACAAAGAGACCGACGCCGAATGACCGTCCGAGCCATTGCCGAAGCCGCGGCTGAAGCCGCCGCCGAGCCCATCGTTGAAGCCATTGCCGAGACCGCCATCGCTCCTGACGCGGCCGCCGCGCCCCAAACGGACGAACGGCCCCGCCCCAGCCGCGAGCAGGACAACCGCCCCCGCGCGCCCAAGCGCGACCTCGACGGCTGGGTGCTGCTGGACAAGCCCACCGGCATGACCTCCACCCAGGCGGTGGCGGTGGTGAAGCGCATCTTCGGCGCCAAGAAGGCCGGCCATGCGGGCACCCTTGATCCGCTCGCCTCGGGCTGCCTGCCCATCGCCTTCGGCGAAGCCACCAAGACCGTTCCCTATGTGATGGACGGCCGCAAGACCTACCGCTTCACCGTGCGCTTCGGCGTCGAAACGGACACGGACGATTCCGAGGGCAAGGCGGTGGAGACCTCGGAGCTGCGCCCCTCGGACGAGGAGATCATCGCGGCCCTGCCCACCTTCCGGGGCGAGATCATGCAGGTGCCGCCGGCCTATTCGGCGCTGAAGATCGGCGGCGAACGCGCCTATGACCTCGCCCGCGAGGGCGAGGAAGTGAAGCTGGAGGCGCGCCCCGTCACCATCTTCCGCATCGAGCTGATGGAGCGCCCGGACGCCGACCACGCAGTGCTGGAAGCCGAGTGCGGCAAGGGCACCTATGTGCGCGCCATCGCCCGCGACCTCGGCCGGATGCTCGGGTCGCGCGGCCACATCTGCCAGCTGCGCCGCGCCTGCGTCGGGCCGTTCCTGGAGGAGCGCCTCGTTCCCCTCGACGAACTGCGCGACCGCGCCGAGGCGAGCGAAGAGGCGCTGATGGACGCCCTCGATCCGGTGGCCGTGGCGCTGGAGGAAATCCCCCAGCTGAGCGTCACGCCCCAGGATGCCCATCGCCTGCGCTGCGGCCAGAGCATCATCCTGCGTGGCCGCGACGCGCCCATCGTCGAGGGCCATGTGGCCGTGTCCTGCCAGGGCGCGCTCATCGCCATCGGCGACGGCGAGAATGGCGAGGTGTTCCCGCACCGCGTGTTCAACTGGGGCAAGTCCGCTGGCAAGTCTTCCGGCCGTCCGCCCCGGCGCAGCCGCTGACGCCCGTTTCGCAAAAGCGAAGCATACGGCATATCTCTTGCCTTCCTTCCGTGGGGCTTACTCACGGAAGGACGATAGATGCTGCGTTTCCGCGCGCTTCGAACCACTCTCGCCACCGCGCTTTTCCTCGGTCTTGCCGGAGCGGCGCCCGCCGGGGCGGAGAGCGTGGTCCGCTATGGCATCTCCATGGCGGACATTCCGCAGACCACCGGTCAGCCTGATCGTGGGGCAGGTGCCTATCAATTCACCGGCTACACCCTGTACGATCCGCTGGTCGCCTGGGAAATGAACGTGGCCGATCGGCCCGGCAAGCTGGTGCCCGGCCTTGCCACCGAGTGGAAGGTGGATCCGGCCGATCCCAAGAAGTGGCTGTTCACCCTGCGCAAGGGCGTGAAGTTCCACGACGGTTCGGACTTAAACGCCGATGCGGTGGTCTGGAACCTCGACAAGGTGCTGGACGAGAAGGCACCCCACTTCGACAAGCGCCAGTCCGCCCAGGTGAAGACCCGACTGCCGTCCATCGCCTCCTGGCGCAAGGTGGACGACATGACGGTGGAGATCACCACCAAGGACGTGGATAGCTTCTTCCCGTACCAGATGCTGTGGTTCCTGGTGTCGAGCCCGGCCCAGTACGAGAAGCTCGGCAAGGACTGGGACAAGTTCGCCCAGAACCCCTCCGGCACCGGCCCCTTCAAGCAGGACAAGCTGGTACCCCGCGAGCGGCTGGAGCTGGTGAAGAACCCGGACTACTGGGACAAGTCCCGCCTGCCCAAGACCGACCGGATGATCCTCATCCCCATGCCGGAGGCGCTGACCCGCACCAATGCGCTGCTCGCCGGACAGGTGGACCTGATCGAGACCCCCGCGCCGGACGCCGTGCCGCAACTGAAGTCGGCCGGAATGAAGATCGTGACCAACGTCACGCCGCATGTCTGGAACTACCACCTCTCCGTGCTGCCCGGCTCGCCGTGGACGGATGTCCGCCTGCGCAAGGCGCTGAACCTCGCGGTGGACCGTGACGGGGTGGTCGAACTGATGAACGGCCTAGCCCAGCCGGCCAAGGGGCAGGTGGACAAGACGAGCCCGTGGTTCGGCAAGCCCAGCTTCGACCTGAAGTATGATCCAGCGGCCGCCAAGAAGCTGGTGCAGGAGGCGGGCTACTCCAAGGAAAAGCCGCTCAAGACCACCTTCATCATCGCCGCCGGCGGCACCGGCCAGATGCTCTCCCTGCCCATGAACGAGTTCCTGCAGGCGAGCTTCAAGGAGATCGGCATCGACGTGGAGTTCAAGGTGGTGGAGCTGGAGGCGCTCTACACCGCCTGGCGCAAGGGGGCGAAGGACCCGATGAACGAGGGCATCACCTCCAACAACATCGCCTATGTCACCTCCGACCCGCTCTACGCCCTCATCCGCTTCTTCGATTCGCGGCAGGTGGCGCCGGTGGGCGTGAACTGGGGTTATTATTCCAACCCCAAGGTGGACGCCCTCATCGACGAGGCAAAGCGCACCTTCGACACCAAGAAGCAGGACGAACTGCTCGCCCAGGTCCATCAGCAGGTGGTGGACGACGCCGTTCTGGTCTGGGTGGTGCACGACGTGAACCCGCACGCCCTCTCCCCCAAGGTGAAGAGCTTCGTGCAGGCCCAGCACTGGTTCCAGGACCTCACCACCATCGGCCTCAACTGAGGCCTTCTCCCCAAACGCAAAGGGCGCCCCGTGGGGCGCCCTTTTTCGTTCCGGGAGCGCGATCAGAGGATCTGCGCGGCGTCCTCGAAGGCGAGGCGCGGCAGGCGGGGCATCACCTTGGAGGCATCGCCATGGCCGATGGCGGCGATGAAATTGGTCTTGGTGGTGCCACCGGGGAAGAATTCCGCATCCACCTTGGCGGCGTCGAAGCCGGAGATGGGGCCGACATCGAGGCCGAGCGCACGGGCGGCGAGGATGAGATAGGCGCCCTGCAGCGAGGAATTGCGGAAGGCGTGGGGCTCGATCATCCCGGGATTGTTGATGAACAGGTCGCGGAACTGCGGATAGTGCGGGAACAGCTCGGGGATCTTGTCGTGGAAGTCGAGGGCGTAGCCGATGATGGCCACCACCGGCGCGGCGAGGATCTTGTGGTTGCTCTCCGGCAGGGCAGGGCGCAGGCGCTCCTTGGCTTCCGGGGTGGTGAGGAACACATAGCGGGCGGGCGCGGTGTTGGCGGAGGTCGGGCCGTACTTCACCAGATCATAGAGCGCGCGCACTTCCGCCTCGCTGACGGGGGCATCGGTCCAGGCGTTCTGGGTCCGGGCGGCGAGGAAGAGGCGGTCGATAGCGGCGGCATCAATGGCCGGAGTGACGGTCTGCGACATGGGGGGCATCCAATTTGAACCGGCGGGCGCACGGAGGTGCGTTGGTGATGCAAAGGACGTAGGACCGCGCGTCCCCGCCGGCAACGGCCTCGCTTCGCAAGAGGCCATTGCGTTTGTGCAATGCCGCAACGGGAGGCGGGATTCATCATCGATGCTGATGCGCCTGCCACGTCATTTGATGGCGCACGGGCGCGCCGAGGCTCTATAAGTCGCGCCGGCGCAGGGCCTGTCTCGCCGCGCCGCCACCCCGCTTCATGCCCGCGAGCAAGCCATGATGTCCCCTGCTGCGCCCGTCCCCGCCTTGCCCGTTGAGGATCCCTATCTGGAGCGCGTGCGCGAGCATGTGCGCGCTTTGCCCGAGAGCGGGATCGTGGAGGTGATGAATTACGGCCGCGACCGGCCCGGCATGATCCCGCTCTGGGCCGGCGAGGGCGACGTGCCCACCCCGCCCTTCATCTGCGAGGCGGCGGCGACGGCCCTCCACGCGGGCGAGACCTTCTACACCTGGCAGCGCGGCCTGCCGGAGCTGCGCGCCGCCATCGCCCGCTACATGGGCGGGCTCTACGGCGTGCCGGAAGCGCCGGAGCGCTATTTCGTCACCGGATCGGGCATGCAGGCCATCCATGTGGCCATGGCGCTGGTGGCCGGGGCGGGGGACGAGGTGCTCATTCCCTCCCCCACCTGGCCCAACGCCGCGGCGGCAGCACAGAAGGCCGGCGCGCGCGCCGTCTATGTGCCCTTCAACTATGGCCCCCAAGGCTTCACCCTCGACCATGACCGCCTCGCCGCGGCCGTGACACCCGCGACCCGCGCCATCTTCCTCAACACCCCGGCCAATCCCACCGGCTTCGTGGCGACGCTGGATGACCTCAGGGCGGTGCTCTCGCTCGCCCGCCGCCATGGCCTGTGGATCATCGCCGACGAGATCTACGGCCGCTTCTATTATGGCGAGGCGGGGCGGGCGCCGTCCTTCCACGACATCATGGACGAGGAGGACCACATCCTTTTCGTCCAGACCTTCTCCAAGAACTGGGCCATGACCGGCTGGCGCATCGGCTGGCTGGAAGCGCATCCGCGCCTCGGCCAGATCATCGAGAATCTCATCCAGTATTCCACCTCCGGCGTCGCCGCCTTCATGCAGCGCGGTGCCATCGCGGCGCTCGAGCAGGGCGAGCCGTTCGTCGCCGAGCAGATCGCCCGCGCCCGGCGCGGCCGTGATCTCGTAGGCGATGCGCTGCTCGCCACCGGCCGGGTGGATCTCGTGAAGCCGCCCGGCGCCTTCTACCTGTTCTTCGGCATCGAGGGCCGGCGCGACGTGCGCAGCCTGGGCCTCACGCTGGTGGACGAGGCCAACGTGGGCCTTGCCCCCGGCACGGCTTTCGGTCTCGGGGGCGAGGGCTTCATGCGCCTGTGCTTCGCGCGTGGCGATGCGCAGCTCGCCGAGGCGAGCCGGCGGCTCGTGAACTGGCTGGAGCGGACCCGGCCGCCGGGATCGGACGCCGCGTGAGGGGCTTGCCCTTCCGGATGCGGTCTGCCGCCTCGGCGGCGGTGACGCTGGGGGCCGGCGCTCTTGGCGGCGGCGCCTTCGCGCTGCTCGGCCTGCCGGCGGCATGGATCTCGGGCTCGCTCGTCGCCTGCATCGGCCTCGCGCTGGCCGGCGTGCGGATCGTGTTGCCGGAATGGCTGCGCTTCCTCGCCTTCGTGGTGCTCGGTACCTCCATGGGAACCATGCTGACGCCGGAGACCTTCGCCCGCGCCGCCACCTGGCCGGTGAGCATGGCGTGCCTCGGGGCCAGCGTGCTCGGTACCATGGCGGGTGCAACGCTGTTTCTCACCCGTATCGCGGGCTGGAGCCGGGAGACCGCCTTCTGGGCCTCCGCGCCTGGCGCCTTCGGTACGGTCGTGGCCATGGCGGCGGATACCAGCGCGGACCTGCGGCAGGTGGCCTTCGCCCAGACGCTGCGCCTGTTCCTGCTGGTGGCGGCCCTTCCCAACGTTCTGGCCGCGCTCGGCCTGACGGCGGGTGGCGTGCCGCCGCCACCCCATATCTCGACCCTGGGCGAGATCGTCGTCCTCATCGTCGTCTGTACCGGCGCGGCGCTGCTCGCGGCGCGGCTCAAGCTCCCGGGCGGGCTGATCCTCGGGGCGCTGGCCGGCAGTGCCGTACTGCATGCCACGAGCCTGTCCACCGCCGTGCTGCCCTCGGGCCTGCTCATCCCGGCATTCGTCGTGCTGGGCGCCAGCGTGGGCGTGCGCTTCATCGGCACGTCGCTCACCACCATCCGGGCCTATGTGCTCGCCTCGCTGGGGGCCTTCCTGGTGGCGGTGGCGATCTCCACCCTGTTCGCCGTGCTCGCCGCCTGGCTGACGGGGGACGATCTCGGCAAGCTCGTTACTGCCTTCGCGCCCGGCGCGCTTGAAGCCATGACGGCCCTCGGCTTCGCCATGGGCTACGACCCGGCCTTCATGAGCGCGCACCACCTGTTCCGCTTCGCCGGCCTGTCGGTGGCCCTGCCGGTGGCGGCCCGGCCGATGTTCGCCGCCGCCGAGGAGGCAGGGCGGGACCACACGCAATAGTGTCCTGAAACCTCCCTCTGCGGGGTTGCGGCGCCCCGTTACCGACAGCACACACTCGCCACGCTTCCGCATGGTGAAGTGCGTGTTGGAGATGACGCCTTGCGTATCCTTGATGATCTCGCCCTGCTCGTGGGCCGGCTTTTTCTCGCCGCCCTGTTCCTGCCCTCGGGCATCAGCAAGCTGAGCAATCTCTCCGGCTTCACCGGTTTCCTGGCCGGCAAGGGCGTTCCCGTACCGCAGGTGCTTGCGCCGATCGCCGCCGCGACCGAGGTGGTCGGGCCGCTGCTGCTGATCGTCGGGCTCTTTCCGCGGGCGACCGCCATCTGGATGGCCGGCTTCACCGTTGTCGCGACGATGGTCTCGCACCTGTTCTGGACGTTCCCCGACGCCGCTGCCCAGGCGGCCCAGCAGACCCAGTTCCTCAAGAACGTGGGCATCATCGGCGGATTGCTGATCTATTTCGCGGCCGGCCCCGGCGCGATCGCCATCGGCGGCAAGAAGGTCGGCTGAAGAGGCGATGCGGCCTGGACGGGCCGCTCAGCCTTCCCCGTAGCGGTGAAGTTCGGAGCCGTGGCGCCTCAGCCACGCCTCCGCTTCCTTCCGGTTGGGGCAGACCTGCTCCACCAGCCGCCAGAAGCGCACCCCGTGGTTCATCTCCAGGCGATGCGCCACTTCGTGCGCCGCGAGATAGTCCAGCACGAACGCGGGCGCGAGGATCAGCCGCCAGGAGAAGGAGAGGTCGCCGCGCGCCGAGCACGAGCCCCAGCGGCTCGCCGTGTCGCGCAGCGTCAGCCGGCCGACCTCGACCCGAAGCGCACCGGTATAATGCCTGACCGCGGCGGCGAGATCGCGCCGCGCCTCCTTCTTCAGGAAGTCCTGCACGCGCCGGGCGATGTGCGGCGCTTCCCCCGCGACGCAGAGCGTGGGCATGCCGCGGCCGGGCTCGATCCACACCGTGCCGCGCGCATCGGGGCGATGGACGATGCGATGCGGCTCGCCGCGGAGGGGAATGACGGCACCGTCCACGAACGGCACCGCCTCCGGCAGGCGCACGAGGCGCACCCGGACCCATTCGCGATGCCGCTCCACGAAAGCGCGGGCGAAGGACAGCGCGACGTGCGGCGGCGCCGTCAGGGTCACGTCGCGGGAGGTGGCGCGGACCCTCAGCGTCAGCCGGCGCGCCTGCGGATGGCGCCGAACCATGACGCGCAGCAACTCGTCATCGAGCTCAAGCTCGATGGTCTCGGCGCCGGTGGAAAGCGGCGTCTTGCGGTCCTCATTGCGAGTCTGGCGACGAAACAGCATTGGACAGCCGGAGCGAAGTTACCTCCGGCATCTTCACAAGATTTGCGCCCCCCCGCCAGTACTAAGTCGGCGCAATCCGGGGATAAAGCGCGGTCACTTTCTTGTTGAGCGCGAACACGTCCGGCTCTTCCTCTCCGGCGGCTTCCGGGGCCGGGCGGTCCGGCATGGGGCGAGCGCGACCGTCGCGGCGGAATTCCTGGGAGAGGATGAAATCGGAGATGCGGGGGGCGATCTCCGAGCGGAAGCGCGAGCCGTTGAAGACGCCGTAATGGCCGACGCCGGGCTGCTCCCAATGGGCGCGCATATCCTCCGGAATCCGCGGGCACAGCTTGTGCGCGGCCTTGGTCTGGCCGATGCCGGAGATGTCGTCCTTCTCGCCTTCCACCGTCATCAGCGCGACGCGGTGAATGGCCTCCGGCTTCACCACCTGCGAATGATGCATGATCTCGCCCTTGGGCAGGGCATGGGTGATGAAGACATTCTCCACGGTTTCCAGGTAGAAATCCGCGGTGAGGTCCATGACGGCGAGGTACTCGTCGTAGAAGTCGCGGTGCTTCTCCGCCGAATCGCCGTCGCCCTTCACCAGGTGCCGGAACAGGTCCCAGTGGGCCTGAAGGTGCCGGTCGAGGTTCATGGACATGAACCCGTTCAGCTGCAGGAAGCCCGGATAGACCTCGCGCAGCGCGCCGGGATGCGGCCACGGCACCGTGGTGATGACATTGCGGCGGAACCAGTCGATGCCACGGTCCTTGGCGAGGGCGTTCACCGCCGTCGGCGCCTCGCGCGTATCGATGGGACCGCCCATGAGCACCATGGACCTCGGCACGAAGGGGTCTTCCTCCGCTTCCATGCGGGCGATGGCCATCATCACAGGCACCGCGGGCTGGCACACGGCCATCACGTGGCAGTTGCCGCCCATGCGGTGGAAGATGGAGATGAGGTAGTCCACATAATCGGACAGGTTGAAGCGGCCTTCCGACATGGGCACCAGCTTGGCGTCGATCCAGTCGGTCACGTAGACGTCGTGGGTCGGCAGCATGGCCTCCACCGTGCCGCGCAGCAGCGTGGCGTGGTGGCCGGACACCGGGGCGACGATGAGCAGGCGCGGCTGCGGACGGCGCGGCGGATATTCGAACGCGCGCTCGAAATGCAGCAGCCGGCAGAAGGGGCGCTCCCACACGGTGTTGACGTGGATCGGCACATTCTGGCCGCCGGCCGAGGTATGGGTGATGCCCCAGTCCGGCTTGCCGTAGCGGCGCGTGGTGCGCTCGAACAGCTCGCAGGCGGCCGCCATGGACTTGCCGATGGTGGTATGCGAGACGGGGTTGATCGGGTTCTTCAGGAACATACGGCTGGCGTCAGCCATCGCCCGGGACGGGTTGAGCGCGGCATAGCCCATCTCGTACATCCAGTAGAGCGGCGTCGAGAGCCCGACGTCGCCTTGGCGCGGCAGCCGGGTGGCACTTGCGAACTCGCCGATTGCCATGAGTGGTCCTCACCGTTACTGCCTGCCTAGAAAGGCGGCACGTTGACGCAAGCGTGAGCCGACTTCCAGGGTTGGTCAATGCCGACAAAAGACATAGGCCGCTATTGTTCGGCTGCTATGGCACTAGGGTCACTATTCCCTTTCCAGAGGCTTGCTCACCTGCATCGGGACACCGGAATCGCTACCCCATGACCACAGCCTTTATAACGCCGCCCAACGGCAGATCGTTCGGCCTGCGCCTCGACACACTCATTCGCCTGCGGTGGCTGGCCATTTCGGGCCAGATTGCGGCGCTGATCGTGGTCAATCTCGGCCTCGGCTTCCCATTGCCGCTGACCTCCTGCCTTGCGGTGGTCGGCCTCTCCGCGCTGGTGAATGTCCTGCTGCGAGTGAAATATCCCGTGGCCCGCCGGCTCGGGGACGCAGCGGCAGGACCGCTGCTCGCCTATGACGTGCTCCAGCTTACGGCTCTGCTTTATCTGACGGGCGGACTGAAAAACCCGTTCGTCCTGCTCTATCTGGCGCCGGTGATGATCTCCGCCACCGCCCTCGCCTGGAGCACGACCGTGCTGCTCGGCATCCTCGCGGTCGCCTGCGCCGGCGCGGTGGGGCTGTGGACCCGCCCGCTGCCATGGGCCGGTGCCGATGTGCCGGTGCTGCCGGACCTGTATCTCGCCGGTATATGGGTGTCTCTGTCCGTGGCGGTCGGCTTCATCGGCATGCATGCGTGGCGCGTGGCGGAGGAGGCGCGGGAGCTTGCCGACGCACTGGCGGCGACCGAACTGGTGCTGGCCCGCGAACAGCACCTCACCGCCATCGACGGCCTCGCCGCCGCCGCCGCCCATGAATTGGGCACGCCGCTTTCCACCATCGCCTTGGTGGTGAAGGAGATGCATCGCTCCATCGGCAACGACAGCCCCTACAGCGAGGATGTGGCGCTGTTGCGCGATCAGGTGGCACGCTGCCGTGACATCCTGCAGACGCTCACCTCACTCAGGTCCGGCGATGCGCCGTTCGACCGCATGCCCCTTGCCCTGCTGCTGGAGGAGGTGGTGGAGCCGCACCGCAATTTCGGCATCACCATCGCCGTCTCGGTGAAGGACGATCCGGACGCGCCGGTCATCGCCCGCAATCCGGGGCTGCTCTACGGCCTCGGCAATCTCGTGGAGAATGCGGTCGATTTCGCCGCGACCCGGGTGGACATCAGCGCCCAGTGGACCCCGTCGGGCCTCGACATCGTCGTCGCCGATGACGGCCCCGGATTCTCGCCGGAGATTTCCGGCCGCATCGGCCAGCCCTACGTCACCTCCCGCGCCCGCGAGCGGCAGGATGCGGACCTTGAGGCCGAGAGCGGCCTCGGCCTCGGCTTCTTCATCGCCAAGACGCTTCTGGAGCGCACCGGGGCCAATTTGACCTTTGAAAATCGCCCTCCGCCGGCCACCGGCGCGGTCATCGGCATTCACTGGCCGCGCAATGCGTTGGCGATCGAAGTGGATGGGGACGCGACAAAGGGACGCGGATCGGATTAATCTACGGGGATATCGGCGTAAAAGCCGCAGAGCCCCGAGCTTGTTTTGCCGGCATTGCCGATGAGGGATTGAGGAAGACGCGATGAACGAGATGCCTGAGGTGGGGGAAGACCGATCGGTTCTGATCGTCGATGATGATCGGTCCTTCCTCCAGCGCCTCGCGCGGGCCATGGAAGCCCGTGGCTTCGAGGTGGCCACCGCCGAGACGGTGGCGGACGGCCTCGCCCGCGTCGAAGCCTCGGCCCCGGCCTACGCCGTGGTGGACATGCGCCTCGGTGACGGCACCGGCCTCGACGTGATCTCGGCCCTGAAGAAGCACCGCCCCGGTGCCCGCGCCATAGTCCTCACCGGCTATGGCAACATCGCCACCGCAGTCACGGCGGTGAAACTGGGCGCGGTGGATTACCTCGCGAAGCCCGCCGATGCGGACGACGTGGTGGCGGCGCTCCTCGCCAATGCCGATCACAAGCCGACCCCGCCCGAGAATCCCATGTCGGCGGACCGGGTGCGCTGGGAGCACATCCAGCGGGTCTATGAATTGTGCGGCCGCAACGTGTCCGAGACCGCCCGCCGCCTGTCCATGCACCGCCGCACCCTGCAGCGGATTCTGGCCAAGCGGGCGCCGCGGTAGCGGCTCCCGCCAAGGCAAGGGCGTGGGCGCCGCGGTAGCGGCTCCCGCCAAGGCAAGGGCGTGGGCGCCGCGGTAGCGGTTTCCGTCGGCTGAGCGAGCGGGCTACAGGTCTGCCCGCAGCAGATCCGGGTCGTAGAGCACGGCAAGGCGGGTGGCGGCGGCGCGGGCGAAGCGCAGCGTCAGCGCCTTGCGGGTCGCAGCCGGCAGGGGATGGAGCGGGGCCGGCCTCAGGCATTCGGCCCCGAACGCATCGGCGACGAAGAGGCCGGTGTCCTCGGGCAGGATCTCCACCGGGAAATCCATCGGAACGGCGAACATCAGCCGGTCGCAGAAATCGCGGTATTCGTGCCACTTGGCGTCGGTGCGGAAATCCGTCACCGACGACTTGATCTCGATGATGGTGATCTCGCCCTTCGCACCCAAAGCGAGAATGTCGGCCCGCCGCCCGCTCACCAGCGAGAATTCCGGCAGCCCGGCCATGCCCGACAGCGCCAGATGGCGCAGCACGCCGCGCTGGACCGCCCGGGCGGTCTCCGACTGGCGGCCATCCGGCCGGGGGTCGGGCGGGAGCGCGCGCATGGCCGCCTCAGGACGCCGCCTTCAACGCCTCGGCCTCGTCATGCGTGGGCTCGGGGGCGAAGGCGCGCTTGATGGCGGCATTGAGTTCGCCGCCGAACACGAAGATGGAGGCGGTGAGGTAGAGGAAGACCAGCGCGATCATCACCGAGGCGAGGCCGGCATAGGTGGTGACGTAGTTGGCCGGGAATTCCGCCAGATAGAAGCCGAACGCCGACGCGCCGACCAGCCACATCACCAGCGTCACCAGAATGCCGGGCGCCACCTCCGCGAGCTTGCGCCGCCCGGCCGGCAGCCACAGATGCGCCACCAGCAGCGACACCACCAGGATGATGGACGTGGCGCCGAAGCGCAGCACGGTGATGGTGCCTGAGAAACGCTTGAGCGCCGGCACCTGCGCCACAGCCGTCTGCCACAAGAGCGGCCCCAGCACGACGAGGAAGGAGAGCGCCAGCATGGCGGCGGCGGCGATGAGCACGTATCCGATCGATTCCAGCCGCAGCCAGTACCAGGCCCGCATCTCCTTCATGCCGTAGGCACGGTTGAGGCCGATGCGCAGGCTCTCGATGCCGTTGGAGGAGAAATAGAGGGCCAGCACCACGCCATAGGTGAGCACGTCCGTGCGCACCTGGTTCACCACATTGTAGATCTCGCGGGAGATGGGGCCGGCCACCTGCTCCGGCCACGTCTCCAGAATGAGCTGGATGGTTTCCTGCGCCAGTGGCCGCAGGTCGAGGAAGCCGGCGAGCGCGGTGACGAAGATGAGAAACGGGAACAGGGACATGAGCGCCGACAGGGCGATATGGCTGGCAATGGCCCAGCCGTCGTCGGCGGAGAAGGTCCAGAACGCATCCAGAACGATATGGTAGATGCGCCGCAGCATGTGGTCTCCCGTTTCAAGTCACATCGGGCTTTCCGGGCGGAATGGCAAGCGCCCGGGCCGCCTGTCCACCGCCCGGCTGGTGGCGGCGGCGCCCTTCGGCTAAACAGCGAGGACAGGTCGCCCGCCCCTCCGGTGCCCGGACCCCGCCGAGATCCCCATGCCGCGCCAGCCCGAGTCCCCGGCTGATCCGCCCCCGGCCCCACCCCCGGCTGAAGCCCCCGGGGCCGCGCCTTCTCCGGCCGCGTCTTTGAATGCAACGCCGCTGGACGCCCCGCGCGTTCCCACGCTGCGGGAGCGAATGGGCACCCTCATCGCGCCGGGCCATCTCAAGCTCGCCCTGCGGGCCACCATCGCCGGCATCGTCACCTATCTGCTGGCGGAGCAGTTTTCCCTGCCCAACGGCTATTGGGCGGTCCTCACCGCCATCCTCGTCGTGCAGGCGACGCTGGGCGCCAGCCTGTCGGTGGCCATCGACCGGGCGCTGGGAACGCTGGCGGGCGGCGTCGTCGGCGTGGCCGGGGCGATGTTGGCGGGCGGGTCGCCGCTCGAAACGGTGCTCGTGCTCGCGGTGGCGGTGTTCATCGCGGCGGCGCTGGCGGCGCGCTCGACCAGCTTCAAGCTGGCCCCCGTGACGGTGGTCATCGTCATGCTCGCCCATCCCGGCGACGTGGCGCCTTGGATCTCCGGCCTGACGCGGGTGGCGGAGATCGCGCTCGGCGGCGTCGTGGGGCTGCTGTGCGCCATCCTCATCCTGCCCGAACGTGCGCTGGGGAAACTCTTTCCCCACTGCGCCAAGGCGCTGCGTCTCACTGCCCAGTTGCTGGACCTCGGGCGCGGCGGGCTTCTGGGGCAAGGGCTCGACCCCTCGGCCATCGACCGGCTCAACGCCGGGGCGCGCCTTGCCCTGCGCGCGGCCGACCTGCGGCTGGTGGAGGTGCGGGCCGAGCAGGCCGGTCGCCTGACCACCCAGACCGATCCCGCACCCGTGGTGCGCGGCGCCCGGCGGCTGTGGCATTCCGCCATCATCCTGCTGCGCAATGCGGACCGGCCGCTGGACGAGCCCCTCGCGGGCCTCGTCTCCGCCGCCCTCACCGCTGCGACGATGGCCCTCTCGGCCCACATGACGGCCATCGCGGACCGGCTCGACGGCCAGCCCGCGCCTGATCTCTCCACCCGCGCCGATGCGGCTGGGGCGGCGGTGGCGGCGCTGGAGGCGCGCATCGAGCAGCTCAACACGCAAGGCGCGTTGGGCGGGGTGAGTTCGGAGGCGTTGACCGCCCTCTTCTCGGCGGTCTCGGCCTGCGTCCACATGCGCGAGAACCTGGAGGACCTGTCCGCCCGCCTCGCCGAAGTGCAGGGCGAGGCCCCCTGACCGGGCGACCCCGCTTCGCCCGCTCACGGCGAAAGTCGGATCGACCGCGGCGGCGGATGCCGTATCTAGGCGCATGCGCCGCACCATTTGCGGCGCGGCACCTGATCCGGGCCGATCCCGGCTTTCGTAATCAGGCGTTGCCTTGGCCCGGTTCCGGGGCAAGGATAGGTCAATTGCGCAATGCACAATCAAGGGGGAGAGTTCATGTCCGCCAGCGCTGCCGTTCAGTCCGTCGCGACAGAAGAGTTTGACGCCGTTGCGCTCGGGCGGGCCGCCACCGACAGCCTGGAGAAGCTGCTGGCCGAGGCGACCTCCCTGGTGAAGGCCAAGGTGACGGACGGCGGGCGCATCTCCTCCGTCCTGCTGGAGAAGGAGCAGCGCGCCACCCACGGTCTCGCCTGGCTCGCGACCTATGTCTTCTCCGTGCGCGAGCTGGTGCACTATGCCGACCGCCTGACCGAGATGGGCAAGTTCGGCGACACCGAGAAGCTGATCGTGCAGATCGGCCTCGGCGAGTATCTCGCGCAGATCCTCGGCGGCATTCCCATGAGCCAGGGCGAGATCGTGCGGTTGCCCGATCTTTACGTCTCCGGCGCAACCATTGCGGCGCTGGCCGCCGAGCCGGCCATCGCGGCGCTGGTGGAGAACGGCAACACGGCGGCCAGCCGCGCCGCGCTCGCCGACATCATCCGCGACGCGCATCTCGCCGGCACCATCGGCGAAGCGGGCCTCGACGAGACCACCGAGGCGATGCGCACCGAGATGCACCGCTTCGTGGAGGCGGAGGTCGCCCCCCACGCCCATGAGTGGCACCTGAAGAACGATTACATCCCGCTGGAGATCATCGCCCAGCTCTCCGAGATGGGCGTGTTCGGCCTCACCATCCCTGAGGAATTCGGCGGCCTCGGCCTGCCGAAGGAGGCCATGTGCGTCGTCACCGAGGAGCTGTCGCGCGGCTATATCGGCGTCGGCTCGCTCGGCACCCGCTCGGAGATCGCGGCGGAGCTGATCCTCGCCGGCGGCACCGATGAACAGAAGGGCCACTTCCTGGCCAAGATCGCCTCGGGCGAGATCCTGCCCACGGCGGTGTTCACCGAGCCCAACACCGGCTCGGACCTTGCCTCGCTGCGCACCCGCGCGGTGAAGGAGGGTGACGTCTACAAGGTCAACGGCAACAAGACCTGGATCACCCATCCGGTCCGCGCCGACATCATGACCCTTTTGGTGCGCACCAATCCGGCGGAGCCCGGCTACAAGGGCCTGTCCATCCTGCTCGCCGAAAAGCCGCGCGGCTCGGACGAGAACCCGTTCCCGGCCGAGGGCATGACCGGCGGCGAGATCGAGGTGCTCGGCTATCGCGGCATGAAGGAATACGAAATCGGCTTCGACGGCTTCACCGTGCCGGCGAAGAACTTGCTCGGCGGCGAGGAGGGGCAGGGCTTCAAGCAGCTCATGACCACCTTCGAGAGCGCCCGCATCCAGACCGCCGCCCGCGCCGTGGGCGTGGCCCAGGCGGCCATGGAAGTCGGCCTGAAATATGCCCAGGAGCGCATCCAGTTCGGCAAGGCGCTCATCAACTTCCCCCGCGTTGCCGACAAGATCGTGATGATGGCGGTGGAGACCATGATCGCCCGCCAGATCACCTATTTCGCCGCCCGCGCCAAGGACGAGGGGCGCCGCACGGACCTCGAGGCCGGCATGTCCAAGCTGCTCGGCGCGCGCGTCGCCTGGGCGGCGGCGGACAACGCCTTGCAGATCCACGGCGGCAACGGCTTCGCGCTGGAATATCCGGTGTCGCGCATCCTGTGCGACGCGCGCATCCTCAACATCTTCGAGGGCGCTGCGGAGATCCAGGCGCAGGTCATCGCCCGCCGCCTGCTGGACGGGGGCAACTGAGCGCGGCGGGCGACGAAGGTCCCTTCAATCGAGCTGGGAGCGGACGCTTTCGTCCGCTCCCGCTTTCGTCCGCTCCCGCTTTCGTCCGCTCCCGCATGGAGCCGTGACCCGGCGCTTCAGGCGAGCCGGGCGGCGTTGTCCTGCGCGTAGGTCGCGAGTGACCGAGGTGCGTGGCCCGTCAGGGTCTCCACATCGCCGGTGACGCGCGCCGTCCATCCCTCGCGGACGGGATGGAAGAGCGTGGCGAGGAAGCGCGCATAGGCCTCCGGAACGCCTGCGCCCGTGAGGATGCCGACGAAACCGTCGTCGTCCACCGGCGTATAGGCGATGGCCTTGCCCGTCACCCGCGAGAGGACGGCCGCCGCCTCGCCATAGCTCAGCGCCTCGGGGCCGGTGAGGTTGAAGGCGCGCCCATCGAAGCGGTCCGTGGTGAGGGCCGCGGCGGCGCTTTCGGCGATATCGCGGGTGTCGATGAAGCTCGTCTTGCCGTCGCCCGCGGGCACCGCGATCACGCCATGGTCGATGCCGGGCTTCCAGAAGGTGTGGAAATTGTCCGCGAACCAGTTCGGCCGCACGATCACGAACGGCGTACCGGAGCGCTCCAGCGCCAGCTCCACCTGCCGGTAGGGGATGGCCTCGTCCGCATCGACGCCGAGCGCGGTCATCAGCACCACCTTCGCCTTGCGGGCGGCGGCGGCCTCGATCACCGGCAGGAGCCGGTCGGTGATGTCGAGGGAGCCGGTGGGGGCGAGAAGAAACACCCGGTCCGCGCCCTCGAAGGCAGTCGCGAAGGTGGACGGGTTGTCCATATCGACCGCCACGCCCAGCGCTCCGCCAACGGCCGTGCCCGTACGGGAAGCGGCCTTCACCTGCTCACCCTTCGCGAGGAGGGCCGCCACCAGCGGCTGGCCCACATTGCCATTGGCGGCGAAAACCAGAATCTGACCGGACATGATGGCTCTCCTGCTGGCCGGCCAGCGGTGGCGCGGCGCCCAAGGTTAGGTTTCAATTTGAAACCAGCTTCCGATCGGATACATACTCTTGTGTGACAGAGCCCAAAAGAGAGCACTTCGAACTCACATGGTCACTTCCGGGAAACCGCAGGACATCCAGATGCGGGGCGACGACAGCTGCCGCCTTGCCTGGCCGTTCGACGTCTACGAGGCGCAATGCCCCACGCGCATGGTGCTGGACCGGATCGCCGACAAATGGGCGGTCCTGATCCTCGACCGTCTGCGCGAGGGGCCGGTGCGGTTCAACCACCTGAGGCGGGACATCAAGGGCATCTCGCAGAAGGTGCTGTCGCAGACGCTGAAGAAGCTGGAGCGTGACGGCCTCCTCTCGCGGGCGGTCTTCCCCACGGTGCCGGTCACGGTGGAATATGCGCTCACGCCCCTCGGTCGCACGCTGACCGACGCGGTGGCAGCCATCGCCCATTGGGCCGAGCACAACATGGATGCGGTGCTGGCCGCCCAGGCCGCCTATGACGCCCGGGCGGGGGGCGAAGCGGGGCTCTAATCCCCCTCGCTTTCCTCCGCCGCATCCGGTCCGGGCACGAATTCCAGAATGTCGCCGGGCTGGCAGCCGAGGGTTTCGCAGATGCGGGCGAGCGTATCGAAACGCACGCCGCGAACCTTGCCGGACTTGAGCAATGAGACGTTCTGCTCGGTGATGCCGATGCGCTCGGCAAGCTCGCGCGAGCGCATCTTGCGGCGCGCCAGCATCACGTCGAGATTGACGATGATGGGCATGGTGCTCCCATAGCCTCCCCGCTCAGATGAAGCTCGCGTTTTCTTCGGCGATCCGCGCCGCCTCGCGCATGACCGCGCCCACCCCGATGACGAGCAGCCCGACGATCACCGCCACCACGTCATGGCTGGAGATCGAGATGGCGATGGCCCGCGCGCCCGGCGGGTTGCCGAGGGTGAGGGCGATGCTCAGCGCCACCCCGATGAAGGGCGCGATCAGCCCCTGAAGCGCCACGGCAGCGCCGAAGCGTTCCAGCCGGACCGCCAGCACGGCGGAGATGAGTTCGCCGCGCCCGAAATCCCGGAAGATCTGGCGCACCTGAAGCAGGCCGTAGGCGAGGATGCCGAGCGGGATCGCGGAAATCGCGAGGCCGGCGGCGAGGCTCGCGCCATCGAGCGCCACCGGATGCCCGGCGAGGCCGACGCGCGGGACGATCACCCGCTCCACCAGCCCCGGCGACAGCCAGATGCCGAGGCCGAACGCCACCAGCAGCAGCAGGACCACAAGGGTGGCGACGGACAGAGCGCGGCCGAGGCGCACGACGCGGTGGAGTCTGGGATCGAGGGGCGGAGGTGACATGCGTGGCCTTTCCTTGACGCATTCATTTTTTATCGTAAAACAGTAATTATTCAACCCAAAATGAGAGATCGAATGCGTTTCTTTCCCGCCCTTGCGCGCTCCTTGCGGCCGCTCGCCTTGTTGATGTCTGTTCTCTCGGTGGCGGCCTGCTCCCATGTGCCGATCAGTTCCCTGCCGCAGCTAGCCACGCTCGATCTCGAGACGGCGGACCTCACCGTCCTGCGTGCGGCCGTGCGCGCGCCGAAGGAGATCGCCCCGGTGCCCGGCGGGGCGTTCGTCGTCATGTCTTACTGGCGACAGGGCGAGGAGGCCGGCAAGACCGTCGTGCAGGCAACGCTGGAGGTGGAGACGGACCCGAAGGCCCTCGCGGCGCTGAAGGAGGAGGAGCGGGCGGGCATGCGCATCACCGTCTTCCGGCTGACGGACGAGGGCCGGCGCAAGCTGGAGGCGGCGCGCAGCGCGGCGCTGGCGCTGAAATCGGACGAGCTGGCGAAGGGGCGGCGCGCCAGCGGGTCGCTCGCGGTGTCAGCGGAGGGCTGCGTGCGCGGCGCCCTGCCGGCCGGGCCGCTGCTGCTCAGCACCTATCTCCGCCTGAAGCCGGGCGGGAATTTCGTGACGCTGATCCAGGACATCGACCTTCGCGGGCTGCTCGCCCAGGCCGGCTCGGACGAGAGCGCCATGAAGCCTTGCGAAAATTGAAACCCTGCCAAAACTGAGACCCTGCGCCCGTCAGGCGGGGCTCAGGCCTCCTCGGCCGTTGGAATCTCCACCTCCATCGCCTCGTGGCCGGTGAGGCGGAAGAAGGCGCGCAGGGCGTCCGGTGTGAGCACGGTGGTGCGGGCATTGGTGAGCGGGTGGCAGCCCACGAGATCGGCGCGCATGAGCGCGGCGTCGATGGCGAAGCGGACCCGGCCGTCGGTGTCGTTGACGAGCGCGAGCAGGCTCACCGAGCCGGGCAGGATGCCGAGATGCTCCATGAGCGCCTCGGGCGAGGCGAAGGACAGCGAGCCTTTTGCCCCGAGCGGCCCGCGCAGCGCCTTGAGGTTCACCGGGGTGTCCTCGGCCAGCGTCAGCAGGAAATAGGTTTTCTTCCCGTCGCGCAGAAACAGGTTCTTGGTGTGGGCGCCGGGAATGTCGCCGCGCAGCGCCTGCGATTCGGCCACCGTATGCACGGGCGGGTGATCATAGGTGGTGCCGGGGATGTCGTTCTGCGCGAGGAAAGCGAGAAGGGTATCGGGCGTGTGGGGCGTGTCGGACTTTTGGGTCATGGGCCGGTCGGGGCGGGAGGCAGGGGAAGCCAGCCTTAGACCCGTCCCGCCGCCTCGGGCAAGCCGACTACCGGCTTAAGGACCCCTGATCGGCCGCCCGCTCCAGCGGAGCCGGCGGCCTGTTGGATCAGCGGAGCTGGGTGAGGCAGGCGCCGGCCGCCTCGGCGGCGGGGCGGGCGTTGCTCATGGAGACGGCGCCGGACTGGACCAGGGCCTTGGTCTTCTCGGTCACGAGCGCGCGGGGGTCGGAAGCGCCGGCAAAGCCCGGCGCAGCGGCGGCATAGATCGCCTTGGCGTCGGCACCGAGGCCGGCGGCGCACTGGTCGGCGGCCGCCTTGTCGGCGAGCGCCGGGGCGGCGCAGGCGAGGGTGAGGGCAGCGGCGCAGAGCAGGGACTTCATGGGGTGTTGCCTCCAGTGGATTTCAGAACACGCGCGATCAGCGCACGCCGACGCGGTTCACCGGGCCGCCGGCATTCACGCCGGCTCCGGGCGCGACGCCGACACCGCGCGCACCGACGCCGACGCCGGGGGTGACGCCCACGCCGGGTGCACCTGCACCGGGCACGCAGCCGGCAGGATAGCCGGGCCGGGTGCAATAGACAGCAGCGCGCGCCGCGGGGGCCGCCGGACGGGCGACGCAGCCCTTCGGCACACCAACCGCCCTGCAATAGACCACGGCACCGGCCGGGGCGGTCGTCGCAAGCGTGACGACGGCGGCCGGAGGCAGCGCGGCGAGAGTTGCGGCAAGGAAAGCGGAACGTGTCAGCAGGCGCAGTCGCATGGGCGGCCTCGGCATCCTCAGAAGACACCTGTGCGTGACGCCCGGGGTGACATCGCGCCGAGGTGACTCCCGGTGACCTAGACGCCATCCTGTCATACCGCAATGGCGATTCTTGGCCTGACTGACGTCGGGTCGCCGCGGAACGACGAAGCGGAGGCGCGGGTGCCGGAACGGTTGGTGGTGCGGGTAGATCCGGCGGTGGATTGGATCGATGACGCGTGCGGACCGGAGGCGCGGGCTGCGCTCGCCGCCCATCCCGCCTTCCGGCCGGCGGTGGCGCGCCTCGTCGGCGAGATCAGCGCGCTATACAGCGGCAACCGCCTGCTCAATCGCCTGCTCAGCGATCGCGGCCGCAACATGCTGGGCCTGCTGGTGCTCTATCTCGATGCCCTGCCGCCAGCGGAGGGCGGCGGGCTCACCGCCGCGCGAATCGTCGCCCTGTGTACCGCCACCGGCGTCTGCAGCCGGGGCCGGGCGAAGGCGATGCTCGCCCTCATGCGCTGGGGCGGCTATCTGGCGTCGGCGGCGCCGACCGAGGACCGCCGGGTGAAGCCGCTGATGCCGCAGGCCAAGCTCGTCGCGCTCCAGCACAAGCGCTGGCGTCTCGTCTTCGAGGCCGGCAGCGCGCTCGATCCCGAACTCGCCCGGCTCGCTCCCCGGCTGGATGAGGAAACCTTCACGCGGTGTCTCGCGATCCTGTTGGGCGAGGCCTTCATCGCCGGCTTCCGGCCCGTCTCGGCCGCGATGGAGCTGGAGGATCTGGTGGATCGCGACGGCGGACTGATGGTGCTGATCGCCCTGCTGACCGCCGAGGGCTCCGGCACCGAGCCGCCCTCCATCGCCGATCTCTCGCGTCGTTTCCACCTGTCGCGGGCGCATGTGCTCGATCTGCTGCGGCTCAGCGAGGAGCGCGGACTGGTGGAGCGGGGCGCGCGCGGCACCGGCCGGCTCTCGCCCCTCGGTCGCGACGCGCTGGAGCGCTTCTTCGCCTGCATCTTCGCGGTGATGGGCGGGGCCGCCCGCGCCGCCGAGGCCCGTCTTCGCGTCTCGTGAAATCACCTTCGCCCGGAACGAGCTTTCGCTCCTGCACAATTTCCTTAAGACTAAGGTCGAAAGAGATGTGCGCCGCAGCGCGGCCGGTTTCGGGGGAAGACCATGACGGGTTTGGCACGATCAAGCGGCGTCGCGCCGCGCGCTGAGGATGTGAAGGACCAGCCGCTGCGTGACGATATCCGGCTGCTCGGCCGCATCCTCGGCGACACCGTGCGCGACCAGGAGGGCGGCGAGGTGTTCGACCTCGTGGAGCGCATCCGGCAATTGTCCATCCGCTTCCACCGCGACGACGACCAGGCGGCCCGCGACGAACTGGGCGCCCTGCTGGGCGCCCTGCCGGCGGACCGATCCCTCGATACCATTCGCGCCTTCAGCTATTTCTCCCACCTCGCGAACATCGCCGAGGACCAGCACCACATCCGCCGCAACCGCGCCCATGCCATCGCCGGCTCGGCGCCGCGCGCGGGCAGCCTCGCCAATGCCTTCTCCCGCGCCGAGCAGATGGGGATCGGCCGCGCGGCGTTGGCGGACTTCTTCTCCGGGGCGCTCATGAGCCCTGTGCTCACCGCTCACCCTACCGAGGTGCGGCGCAAGAGCACGCTCAACCGGGAGATGGAGATCGCCGCCGAGCTCGACCGCCGCGAGCGCGTGGTGCCCACCCCCCAGGAGCGGGAGGAGGGCGAGGAGATCCTGCGCCGCGCGGTGCTGACCCTGTGGCAGACGGCGCTGCTCCGCCGCATCAAGCTGACCGTGCTGGACGAGGTGGCGAACGGCCTCTCCTATTATGACTACACCTTCCTCACCGAGGTGCCGCGCCTCTACTGCGCCATCGAGGATCGCCTCGCGGAAGAGGGCGGCGAATTGGATTTGCCCTCCTTCCTGCGCATCGGCAGCTGGATCGGCGGGGACCGCGACGGCAATCCCTTCGTCACCGCCCATGTGCTGAAGGAGACGGTGCGGCTGCACCGCGACCGCATCCTCGCCCATTACGAGGAGGAGCTGGTCGCGCTCGGGGCGGAACTGTCCCTCGCCCAGCGCCTCGTCAGCGTTTCCGAGGCCCTCACCGAACTCGCGTCCCGCTCCCCGGACCGCTCCCAGGAGCACCGGGAGGAGCCTTATCGCCTCGCCCTCGCCTATGTGCTGGAGCGCCTGCGCCAGACCGCTCGCAAACTGCGCGGCGAGCCCCTGTCGGCCGAAGGGCTCGCGCCCTATGTGACGGCGCAGGAGTTCCGCGCCGATCTCGACGTGATCGACGAGTCGCTCGTCGCCAACGGTTCGAAGGTGCTGGCGCGCGGGCGGCTGCGCCTGCTGCGGCGGGCGGCGGACTGCTTCGGCTTCCATCTCGCCTGCATCGACCTCCGGCAGAATTCGGACGTGCATGAGCGCGTCATCGCCGAGCTCTTGGAAAAGGCTGTGCCCGGCACGAACTATGCGGGCCTCGACGAGGAGGCCCGCATCGCCGTGCTCCTCCGGGAGCTGGCGACACCGCGCCCGCTTGCCTCACCCTTCATCGCCTATTCGGAAGAGACCTGCTCGGAGCTCGACATCCTGCGCGAGGCGGCTGCCGCGCACCGAGCGCTGGGGCGCGAGGTAATCCCCAACGCCATCATCTCCAAGGCCGAGGGCGTTTCAGACCTCCTCGAACTGGCGCTGCTGCTGAAGGAAGTCGGCCTCGTCTCCAGCGACGGGGCGGGCGGTCTCGCCAGCGCGGTGAACATCATCCCCCTGTTCGAGACCATTTCGGACCTGAAGGCCTGCGCCGGCGTGATGGACCGCGCCTTCGCCATTCCCGCCTATCGCAAGCTGGTGGAAAGCCGCGGCGCCGAGCAGGAGGTGATGCTCGGCTATTCGGATTCGAACAAGGACGGCGGCTTCGTCACCTCCGGCTGGGAATTGTACAAGGCGGAGATCGGCCTCATCGAGGTGTTCGGGGCGCACAAGGTCCGGCTTCGCCTGTTCCACGGGCGCGGCGGCTCGGTGGGGCGCGGCGGCGGGCCGAGCTATGACGCCATCCTCGCCCAGCCGGGCGGGGCGGTGAACGGGCAGATCCGCATCACCGAGCAGGGCGAGATCATCGCCTCCAAATATTCAAACCCGGACGTGGGGCGGCGCAACCTGGAAATCCTGGTCTCGGCGACGCTGGAGGCGTCCCTGCTCCAGCCGCAATACAAGGCGCCGCGCACCGAATTCCTCACCGCCATGGAGGACATCTCGGACACGGCCTTCGCCGCCTATCGCAATCTCGTCTACGAGACCGAGGGCTTCGAGGACTATTTCTGGTCCTCCACCGTCATCAACGAGATCGCGACGCTGAACATCGGCTCGCGCCCGGCCTCGCGCGCCAAGACGCGCTCCATCGAGAAGCTGCGCGCCATTCCGTGGGTGTTCTCCTGGGCCCAGTGCCGGCTGATGCTGCCGGCCTGGTACGGCTTCGGCACGGCGGTGGAGGCCTTCGTGGCGCGGCGGCCGGATTATGGCCTCTCCTTCCTCAAGGCCATGCAACACGAATGGCCCTTCTTCCGCACGCTCCTGTCCAACATGGACATGGTGCTGGCCAAAAGCTCGCTCGCCATCGCCTCGCGCTATGCGGAACTTGTGCCGGACGTGGAGCTGCGCACCGCCATCTTCGGCCGCATCCGCGCCGAATACGAGCTGACGCTGAAGCACCTGCTCGCCATCATGGACCAGCAGAAGCTGCTGGAGGGCAATCCGCTGCTGGACCGCTCCATCCGCAACCGCTTCCCCTATCTCGACCCCCTGAACCACCTGCAGGTGGAACTGCTGCGCCAGCACCGCGCCAGCCCCGGCGACGACCAGGTGCTGCACGGCATCCAGCTCTCCATCAACGGCATCTCGGCCGGCCTGCGCAACTCGGGGTGAAGGCGGCCGAGGGCTGTCCCGTTCCGGCACACATCGGCGGGGAGGCGGGGTCGGGAGGGGGAACGGGGCGTGACCGAATCGCTTCGCGCCCGATTTTCCCGCTCCGTTCTCTTCCGATGCCCCTTTCGCCGGGACGGGCGTGGCGCTCTAATCGAAACGATTAGGGCTCAGGCCCCAACACCAAGAGCCCAAGGGATTTCCCATGCCCCTCACCCTCGGCGTCATCGCCGACGACTATACCGGCGCCTCCGACCTCGCGAACACCCTGTCGAAGGAGGGCGTGCGCACGGTCCAGACCATCGGCGTGCCCGATGCCGCGCTGGCGCTGCCCGATGCGGATGCCGTGGTCGTCTCACTCAAGAGCCGCTCCATCCCGGCGGATGAGGCGGTGGCGGTGTCGCTGGCGGCTTATGAGTGGCTGAAATCGCGGGGGGCCTCGCACATCCTGTTCAAGGTCTGCTCCACCTTCGATTCCACCGACGCGGGCAATATCGGGCCGGTCACCGATGCCCTGCGCCTCGCCACCGGCGCGGCCATCGTGCCGGTGACCCCGGCGTTCCCGGAGACCGGGCGCACCGTCTACATGGGCCATCTCTTCGTCGGCGACGTGCCGCTGAACGAGAGCCCACTGAAGGACCATCCCCTCAACCCCATGACCGATTCGGACCTGAAGCGCGTGCTCGCCCGCCAGAGCGCGGGCCGGGTCGGACTGGTGCCGCTGAAGGATGTGGCGGCGGGCGCAGATGCGGTGTCCGCGCGGCTGGAGCATCTGGCGCTGGATGGACGCACGGCGGCCATCGTGGATGCCGTGTTCGACCGGGATCTGGAGGCGGTTGGCGTCGCGGCGGCGGCCCTGCCGCTCTCCACCGGCGCGTCGGGCCTCGGCCTCGGACTGGCGCGGGCGCTGATCGCGGACGGGCGGGTGCTGCGGCAGGCGAGCGACGGCGCGGCGCTGGCGGCGGGCATCGGCGGGTATGCGGCCGTGGTCGCGGGAAGCTGCTCGAAGGCGACGCTGGAGCAGATTGCCATTGCGGAAGGACAGATGCCGGTGCTGCGGCTCTCCGCCGAGCGCCTCGTCACCCATCCCGAGGCGGAGGTCGCCGCCGCTCTGGACTGGGCGAAGGCGCGCCTCGCGTCCGGGCCGGTGCTCATCGCCGCGAGCGGAGCGCCGGAGCAGGTGGCGGAGGTGCAGGCCCGCTTCGGCCGCCATGCGGCGGGCGTCGCCATCGAGCACGGCACGGCGGCGATTTCCGAAGGGCTGGTGGCGGCCGGCGTGCGCCGCCTCGTGCTGGCCGGCGGGGAGACCTCCGGCGCGAGCGTGGACCGGCTGAAAATCCCCGCCTTCCTTGTCGGCCCGGAGATCGCCCCCGGCGTGCCGCTGCTGCGCACCGAGGGCCAACCGGGCGAACCCATGGTGCTGGCGCTGAAATCCGGCAATTTCGGCGGGCCGGACTTCTTCGCGAAGGCGTTGGCGATGATGGGTGTGGCCGTCTGAGGCGGACGCCCAGGGGGGCGCCTCACATCCTCTTGCTTGGCTGCGGCTCCCCTCTCCCCTCGCGGGAGAGGGGTTGGGGGTGAGGGGGCTGGCGCCGCAGTTCCGGCCGTTGTGCCAACGGCAGAAAATACCCCTCACCCCGGCCCTCTCCCGCAAGGGGAGAGGGGGATCTCATCTCACTCCCCCGGCTGGAGCGCGTGTGCGGCCGGCTCCTCGCCCGCCGGGGCGTGCCCGTGCTGCGTGAGCGGCCGGTTCCCCGCCAGCCCGCGCAGCATCACGTAGAACACTGGCGTCAGGAAGATGCCGAACACCGTCACGCCGATCATGCCGGCGAACACCGCCGTGCCCATGGCCTGCCGCATCTCCGCACCCGCGCCGATGGAGGTAACGAGCGGCACCACGCCCATGATGAAGGCCAGCGAGGTCATCAGGATGGGCCGCAGCCGGAGCCGGCTTGCCTCGATGGCGGCCTGGACCGGCGTGCGGCCCTCGAATTCCAGCTCGCGGGCGAATTCCACGATCAGGATCGCATTCTTCGCCGAGAGCCCCACCAGCACCACGAGGCCGATCTGGGTGAAGACATTGTTGTCCCCGCCCGCGAGCCACACGCCGGTCATGGCGGCGAAGAGGCCCGTCGGCACGATCATGATGATGGCGAGCGGCAGGACGAGGCTTTCGTATTGCGCCGCCAGCACCAGGAACACGAGGAAGATGGCGAGCGGGAAGACGAACACCGCCGAATTGCCGGCCAGGATGTCCTGGTAGGTCAGTTCGGTCCACTCGAAGGAGAAGCCCTTGGGCAGGGTCTCCTTGGCGATGCGCTCCACCACCTGCTGCGCCTCGCCCGAGGAGAAGCCCGGGGCGGCGCCGCCGTTCACGTCGGCGGAGAGGAAGCCGTTGTAGCGCATGGCCCGCTCCGGTCCCGCCGACGAACGCACCTTGAGCAGCGCGGAGAGCGGGATCATCTCGCCCGTGGCCGAGCGCACCTTCAGCGTGCCCACGTCCTCGGCGCGGGCGCGGAAGGGGGCGTCGGCCTGGACCCGCACGGTGTAGGTGCGGCCGAACTTGTTGAAGTCGTTCACATAGGACGAGCCGAGATAGATCTGCATGGTCTCGAACACATCGGTGACGGCGACGTTCAGCTGGCGCGCCTTCACCCGGTCGATGTCGGCGAAGAGCTGCGGCACGTTCACCTGATAGGACGAGAACAGGCCGGCCAGCTCGGGCGCCTGCCGGGCGGCGCCAAGGAAGGCCTTGGTCGCCGCGTCGAGGGCGGCATAGCCGAGGCCGGCGCGATCCTCGATCTGCAGCTTGAAGCCGCCGATGGTGCCGAGCCCCTGCACCGGCGGCGGCGGGAACATGGCGATCATCGCGTCCGGGATGCCGGCGAACTTGCCGTTCAGCTTCATGGCGATGGCATTGCCGTTCAGCCCCGGGTCGCGCCGCGCCTCGAACTCGTCGAGGCCGACGAAGACGATGCCGGAGTTGGACGAGTTGGTGAAGCCGTTGATGGAGAGGCCGGGGAAGGCGATGGCCGACTTCACGCCCGGCTCCTTCAGGGCGATGTCGCTCATCTTGCGGATCACCTCCTCGGTGCGGTCGAGGGTGGCACCGTCGGGGAGCTGGGCGAAGCCCACCAGATACTGCTTGTCCTGCCCCGGCACGAAGCCGGGCGGTACCGCCTTGAACAGCACGCCGGTCAGCGCCACCAGCACGATATAGAGGCCGAGCATCAGCACCTTGTGGCCGATGGTCCGGCGCACCACCGAGCCATAGGCGCTCGACCCGCGCACGAAGGCCTTGTTGAAGCCGCGGAAGAACCAGCCGAACGCGAAGTCCATGACCCGCGTGAGCCGGTCCTTGGGCGCGTCGTGACCCTTCAGCAGCAGCGCCGAGAGCGCGGGCGAGAGGGTCAGCGAGTTGACGGCCGAGATCACTGTCGAGATGGCGATGGTGAGGGCGAACTGCTTGTAGAACTGGCCCGTGAGGCCGGTGATGAAGGCCAGCGGCACGAACACCGCGATCAGCACGAGGGCGATGGCGATGATGGGCCCGGACACCTCCCGCATGGCCTTGTAGGTGGCCTCGCGTGGGGAGAGGCCGCCCTCGATGTTGCGCTCCACATTCTCCACCACGACGATGGCGTCATCCACCACGATGCCGATGGCGAGCACCAGGCCGAACAGCGTCAAGGCATTGATGGAGAAGCCGAACACGTACATCACCGCGAACGTGCCGACGATGGACACCGGCACCGCGAGCAGCGGGATGATGGAGGCCCGCCAGGTCTGGAGGAATACGATCACCACCAGCACCACCAGCGCCACGGCTTCCAGCAGCGTGTGGACCACGGCGTCGATGGAGGCGCGCACGAACTGGGTGGTGTCGTAGACGATGGAATAGTCCACGCCCTCCGGCATGTTCTGCTTGATCTCCTCCATCACCCGCCGCGTGTCGTCGGCGATGCGGATGGCGTTGGAGCCCGGCGCCTGGAAGATCGGCACCGCCACCGCCTGGGTGTTGTTGAGGAGCGAGCGCAGGGCATATTCGGATGCGCCGAGCTCAATGCGCGCCACGTCCTTCAGCAGCACGATCTCGCCGTTGGTGCCGCTCTTCACCACGATGTTGGCGAACTCCTCCTCGTTGGCGAGGCGGCCTTGTGCGTTGATGGAAAGCTGAAGGTCGAGCCCCGGCGCGCCGGGTGATGCGCCGACCACGCCGGCCGCCGCCTGCACGTTCTGGGCGCGGATCTCGCGCACCACATCGGCGGCGGAAAGGCCGTGCTCGGCCACCTTCTGCGGATCGAGCCAGATGCGCATGGAATAGTCGCCCGCGCCGAACAATTGCACCTGCCCGACGCCCTCGATGCGGGCGAGGCGGTCCTTCACGTTCAGCACCGCGTAGTTGCGCAGGTAGGTGGTGTCGTAGCGGTTGTTGGGGGAGATGAGGTGCACCACCATGGTGAGGTCGGGCGAGGACTTCACCGTGGTCACGCCGAGGCGCCGCACCTCCTCCGGCAGCCGCGGCTCGGCCTGGGAGATGCGGTTCTGCACCAGTTGCTGGGCCTTGTCCGGGTCGGTGCCGAGCTTGAATGTGACGGTCAGCGTCATGATGCCGTCGGTGGTCGCCTGGCTCGACATGTAGAGCATGTCCTCGACGCCGTTGATGGATTCCTCCAGCGGGGTCGAGACCGTCTCGGCGATCACCTTGGGGTTGGCGCCGGGATAGGTGGCGCGCACCACCACCTGCGGCGGCACCACCTCGGGATATTCCGAGATGGGCATGGCCCGCATGGCGATGAGGCCGGCGAGGAAGATGAGGACGGAGAGCACGCCGGCGAAGATCGGGCGGTCGATGAAGAATCTGGACAGGTTCATGGAACCCTCCCGCCACGCGGCGGCTGGATGAAAACGGGCGAAACGCGGAACGCAGCCGGTACCCCCGCTGCGGTGCGCGCGGGAATATGTCCGGCAATGGGGGTGAGGGGCTGCACCGGGCGAGGGGGCGTTTACGCCCGGCGCAGCCCTCTCCCGACCCCCTCCGTGCGGGGAGGGGGCGAGGGGGAATTTTCAGCCGTCATCCCCCGGCGTGTCCGGGGGATGACCCGGGCAAGCCGGGCCATGACGGGCCAGGGTTAGCGGACGGTCGAGGTTGCAGCCTCGCTCACCCGCATGGGGACGGGCTCCGGCGTCACCGCCGCGCCGGGGCGCACGCGGTGCAGGCCGTTGACAACGACGCGCTCACCGGCCGAGAGGCCGTTGGTGACGACGCGCAGGCCGTCAACCGGGGCGCCGAGGGTCACCTCGCGCCACACTGCGGTGTTCGAGCCGTCGACCACGAAGACGAACTTCTTGTCCTGGTCCGTGCCCACGGCGCGCTCGCTGACGAGCACGGCGGGCGCGGCCTTGGGCTGGCCCATCTCCAGCCGCACGAACTGGCCGGGCAGGAGCCGCCCGTCCGGATTGGCGAAGCGGGCGCGGACACGCACGGTGCCGGTGCGCGGATCGACCTGATTGTCCACCAGCTGCATGACGCCTTCCACCGGCGGCGTGCCGGCGGCGACGGTCATCAGGACAGGGAGCTGGTCGAGCCGGTCGGCCACGTCACCGCCGCCGCCGAGGCCGGCGAGGGCGCGGGCGACGGTGCCCTCGTCGGCGCTGAAGCTGGCGTAGATGGGATCGACCGAGACCAGCGTGGTCAGCACCGGCGCGCCGGGGCCTGCGGCAACGAGATTGCCCACTGTGATCTCCGACTTGCCGACGCGGCCCGAAACCGGGGCGCGGACCTTGGTGTAGGAGAGATTGAGCTTCGCCGCCGCGAGCTTCGCCTGCGCGGCCCTCAGGCCGGCCTCGGCGGCGCGCTGGCCGTTGAGGCGTTCGTCCAGGGTGCTCTGGGAGAGCGTCTTGGTGGTGAACAGCTTCTCGCCGCGCTCCAGCTCGCTGCGGGCGAGGTCCAGCCGGGCCTGCACGGAGGCAACCTGCGCTTCGGCCTCGGCCACGTCCGCCTCATAGGTTTCGGAATCGATGGAGACGAGGAGTTCGCCTTCCCGCACCAGCGCGCCCTCGCGGAAATGCACGGCCTTGATGGCGCCGGCGACGCGGGAGCGCACCTCCACCCGCTCCACCGCCTCCAGGCGGCCGGAGAAGGTGTCGAACAGGCGCGCCTCGCGCTGCTCGACCGTGGCCACCGAGACCGGAACGGCCGGCGGGGCGGCTGTCGCGGCGGCGGGCTTGTCGGCGTGGGCGCCGCCTTCCTTGGGCAGCCCATAGAGGACGCCGAACACCGCGAGGAGCGCGGCGGTGCCCAGCAGCAGGGCCTCCCGGAGGCGGGACTTCTTCGCGGCAGCGGGCTTGTCGGCGGCCGACACGGGGGTGGGGGGCGTAACGTTCGGAGCGGAGTTCGGAGCGGTCATGGCGGGGCAGTCCTTGGCGGTCGGTCTGTCAGAGGACGGCCGGATCGGCCTTGAGCCGACCGGTCCGTGAAGCGGGACGCGTGGAAACGAAGAAATCGCGGAACAGGTCGCGCATCGCGCCCGTCCAGGCGGCCGGTTTCGGCGCCGGACACGAGATGCTGTCGGGCCATTCGGTCGGCCCCGGCAGGATGTGCACGCAGGTCGGAACGCCGGCCGAGGCGAGCGCGCCGGCATAGCGCCGGCTCTCGTCGCACATGGGGCAGTCCTCGGCGCTCACCACCAGGGCCGGCGGCAGAGCGCCGAGGCGGGAGGAGGCGAGGGGCGCCGCATAGGGATGGGCCGCCTTCTCGGGCGAACCGAGATAGGTCTGCCAGCCGTCCGCCCACTTGCAGCCGCAACTGCCGGCGTCGGCGCGGCGGATGGAGGCGGTGGCGAGGCTGGGGTCGAGCATGGGCGAGACGAGGATCTGCCCGGCGATGGGAGGGGAGCGCTGGTCACGCGCCATCATGGCGAGGCCGGCGGCGAGGTTGCCACCCGATTCCTCCCCCGCCAGATAGAGCGGTGCGCCGCGCCCGGCGAGTTCGGCCCGGCGGCGATAGACCTCTGTGACGGCGGCAAACAGCGCGGTCAGCGCGAAGGGAAACGGGTGCTCGCAGGCCAGCGGATAGTCCGCCGAGACCACCACCGCCCCGGCCGCCGCGAGAATGCCGGAGATATAGGCTCCGCACTCCAGCGTCCCGCCGGTGAAGGCGCCGCCGTGCAGGTGGAAGACGAGCGGTGCGGACCCCTTCGCCGGACGCGACCCGTAGAGCCGCGCCGGCAGCGTGCCGGTCCCGGTCTCGAGGGTTATGGTCTGGCTGGTGGGAGTCATCTGCCTCGTCCTTTCGGGCGGTAAGCCATTCTTCGGCCGTCACGCCCTTGTGCGATGCGGAAACCATATTGGCGATCTAGAAGGGGATAAACCGCCAGTTCATGAGTTCATTGTTCACTTATGGGAATAATGATGCATTTGAGGGCTTCGGATGGACCAGCTTGCTGCAATGCGCGCATTCACCCGTGTTGTGGAGACGGGGAGCTTCACGCGCTCCGCCGATCTCCTGCGGATGCCCAAGGCGACGCTCACCAAGCATATCCAGACGCTTGAGGCGCACCTGCAGACCCGCCTCCTCAACCGCACCACGCGGCGGGTGACGGTGACGCCGGACGGGGCGGCCTATTACGAGCGGGCGCTCGCCATCCTCCACGACATCGATGAGCTCGACGGTTCGCTCTCCTCGGCGCAGGCCGTGCCGCGCGGAAAGCTGCGCATCGACATCTCGCCCTCGCTCGCGACGCAACTGCTGATGCCGGCGTTGCCGGATTTCGTCGACCGCTATCCCGACATCGCCGTGGACGTGGGCTGCACCGACCGGCCGGTCGACCTTCTAAGCGAGAATGTGGACTGCGTTATCCGCGTTGGCGAAATTCGGGATCCGAACCTCGTGGCGCGGCGCATTGGCGTGCTGCGCTTCGTCCTGGCCGCGTCGCCCGGCTATCTCGCGCGTTACGGCGTCCCGAAGCATCCGCTCGACTTCGAGGAGACGCACAAGCTCGTCCGCTATTTCAGCCAGCAGAGCGGGCGCTACCACCCCTTCGATTTCACCCGTGGCGACGAGGTGGTGGAACTGACCGGGCGCTACAACGTCGCTACCAATGACGGCAACGCCTATATCGCGGCGGCGTTGGCCGGCATGGGCGCGATCATGTCGCCCACCTTCCAGGTGGAGGAGCACCTCGCCTCCGGGGCGCTGGTGCCCATCCTGCCGGACTGGGAGGCGGGCGAGATGCCCATCCATGTGGTCTATCCGCCCAGCCGCCACCTCACCAGCCGGCTGCGCGTGTTCGTGGACTGGGTGGCCGAACTCTTCGCCCGCTCCGAGGTCACGCGCCGCCGCGCGGCGTGAGGGCGACCTCAATCGCTCCTCTTTCCCGCTTCCTCTCACCCCGTCATCGCCCGCCTTGTGCGGGCGATCCACGTTTCGGCCAGAGCGGTCAACGGCTTGCGGGCACGTGTCCCGCGGCGGGGTGGATGGCCCGGACAAGCCGGGCCATGACGGTGCTCGGGGAGGGGCGCCTCAGGGTGGCGCGCCCTCAATCGTCCGAATAGCGCTGCTCGGCCCATGGGTCGCCGCGCATGTGGTAGCCGCGCTCTTCCCAGAAGCCGGCCTTGTCGCGGGCGATGAACTCGATCGCCTTGATCCACTTGGCGCTTTTCCAGAAGTAGAGGTGCGGCACCACGAGGCGCGCGGGCGCGCCGTGCTCCTGCGTCAGCGGGCGGCCGTCCCAGCTGTGAGCGATGAGGGCGTCCTCGGCGGCGAAGTCGGCCAGCAGCAGGTTGGTGGTGTAGCCGTCATAGCTGTGCAGCATCACCGCCGCCGCGTGGGGGGCGGGACGCACGGCTTCCAGCAGGTCGCGGGTGAGCACGCCCTCCCAGGTATTGTCATAGCGCGACCAGGTGGTGACGCAGTGGATGTCGCTGAGGCTGCGGCTCTGCGGCAGCGCCGAGAAGGCGGCCCAGTCGAGGGAGAGGGTGGTCTCCACCGCGCCGGTGACGTCGAGGCGGAAGGATTCGCGCGTCACCACCGGCTGGAGCCCGAGGTCGAGCACCGGCCAGTCGCGCACCAGATGCTGGCCGGGCGGCAGGCGCTCGGCGTCGGGGCGGGCGACGCGGCCGGTGAGGAAGCGGCCTTCCTCGGCCCAGCGTTGCTTGGTGGTGGTGAGCTTGGTGTCGGGCGGAAGCGCGTCTTCGCTCATGGTGGGCAGCTCCAGGCGAACGGAGCCGCATGATGCCACGTCGGAGGCCATGGGGAAATCGCCCGGCTTGCCCTGCCGCCGCATGTGTGGGAGAGGCACGCCCGAAGGACCGGTGACACCATGAGCATGGCCGAGACCAGCGGGGCGGCCCCCGCCGCATTCCCTGATCTTCTGCCCGCCTTGCGGCCGCTCCTGCCGGAGCTGCGCGGCACGCTCACGGCCAATGCGCCGCTGGCCGATTTCACCTGGTTCCGCGTCGGCGGCCCGGCCCAGCTCCTGTTCCTGCCGGCCGATGCCGACGACCTCGCCTATCTCCTGGCTCATATCCCGGCCGATCTTCCGGTGACGGTGATCGGCCTCGGCTCCAACCTCATCGTGCGTGACGGCGGCGTGCCCGGCGTGGTGATCCGCCTCGGCCGCGGCTTCACCGATGTCGCGGTCGAAGGCACGCGCATCGTCGCGGGCGCTGGCGTGCCGGACGTGAAGGTCGCCCGCGCGGCGGCGGATGCGGGACTTGCCGGCTTCTCCTTCCTGCGCGGCATCCCGGGCGCCATCGGCGGCGCGCTGCACATGAACGGCGGCGCCTACGGCGGCGAGACCAAGGACGTGCTGGTGGAGGCCGAGGGCGTCACCCGCGCCGGCGCTAAGGTGCGCTTCACCAACGCCGAGATGGGCTTCACCTACCGCCATTGCGGCGTGCCGGACGACGTGATCTTCACCCGCGCCACCTTCGAAGGCCGCCCTGGCGACCCGGCCGAGATCGCGGCCGAGATGGCCAAGATCACCGAGAGCCGGGAGGCGACCCAGCCCATCAAGAGCCGCACCGGCGGCTCCACCTTCAAGAACCCGCCCGGCACCAGCGCCTGGAAGCTGGTGGACGCCGCCGGCTGCCGGGGCCTCACCATCGGCCGCGCGCAGGTGTCGGAGCTGCACACCAATTTCCTCATCAACCTCGGCGGCGCCACGGCGTCCGAGATCGAGGGGCTGGGCGAGGAGGTGCGGCGGCGGGTGAAGGAGACGTCCGGCGTGACGCTGGAGTGGGAGATCAAGAGGATCGGGCTTCCCCTCTCTCCCGCCTGAGCCGTTAGCAAAACCTAAAACCGGACCGCGCCATGGTGCTGGCGCAAAGCTGCTCTCTTCAGGGCGGGTGCCGGCGCGCGCCGGATTCGGAACGGGAATGACGTCGATGGCGAAACACGTCGCGGTGCTGATGGGCGGCTGGTCCTCCGAGCGGGAAGTCTCGCTCAATTCGGGCGCCGCCTGCGCCGCCGCGCTGGAAGGGGCCGGCTACCGCGTGACGCCGGTGGACGTGGGCCGCGATGTCGCCGAGGTACTGGCCCGCCTCAAGCCGGACGTGGTGTTCAACGTGCTGCACGGCGCGCCGGGCGAGGACGGCACCATTCAGGGCATCCTCGAAATCCTGCGCATCCCCTACAGCCATTCCGGCGTGCTCGCCTCGGCGCTGGCCATGGACAAGGCGCAGGCGCGCATCATGCTGGCCGCGGCCGGCGTGCCGGTGGCGAAGGGCGGAATCGTCAGCCGCGCCGAGGCGGCGAAGGCGCATGTGATGGCGCCGCCCTATGTGCTGAAGCCCAATGCGGGCGGCTCCAGCGTCGGCGTGTTCATCGTGCGCGAGGATCAGGCCCACCCGCCGCAGGAACTCACGCGCGAGGACTGGCCCCACGGAGAAAATCTTCTTGTGGAGGAATTCATTGCCGGGCTCGAGCTGACCTGCGCCGTGATGGGCGACAAGGTCTTTGATGTCATTGAAATTGAATCGACCCAGGCGTTTTACGATTACGAAAGCAAGTATGCACCGGGAGGATCACGCCACATCCTTCCCGCGCGTATTTTACCCGAAATTTACCAACGGGTGCAGATGTTAAGCCTCATGGCACACCGAGCTCTCGGGTGCCGGGGGGTGTCGCGGAGCGATTTTCGCTTCGATCCATCGAAGGGCGATGCCTCCGGCCTCGTCTGTCTCGAGGTCAACACCCAGCCTGGCATGACGCAGACGTCTCTGGTGCCGGAACTGGCCGCTCACGCGGGCATCTCATTCGGCGAGCTTGTGACATGGATGGTGGAGGACGCGTCGCTGGATCGCTAGGACCCCGCCCCGGCGCGGGCAGGCGACCCCCGCAGCGCCCAGGCGAGCGCCAAGGAGCGGGCTACGGCGCACGGCCGGACACCGCGCCCCGCGCCGCTGCGCCGCCGCCCGGGCGGCACAAGCGCCTCGCCATCGATACAAGGCCGGCCAGCCGCCTCGCGCTTCTCCTGCGTCGTCTTTCGGTGCGCATGTCCACCTCGCGCCTCGGCCGGCGCAGCGCCAGCCTGCTCGCCATCGCGGTGATCGGCGGCTTCTCCGCCTACGGCACCGTGCTCGGCGGCCATGTGGAGGAGGCGAAGACCATCGCCCTCGACGTGGCCGACGCGGCGGGCAACGTGGCCGGCTTCAAGGTGAAGGAAGTCAACATCTCCGGGCACAATCACGTCACGCCGGCGCAGATCCTGGAGACGGCGGGCATCAAGTCCTCCACCTCCATCCTCTTCCTGAACGCGGATGAGATGCGCACGCGCCTCGAGGCGATGCCCTGGATCGCCAGCGCCAGCGTGCGCAAATTCTATCCCGACCGGATCGAGATCGCGGTCTCCGAGCGCCAGGCCTATGCGCTGTGGCAGATCAACGGCGAGCTCAAGGTGATCGCCCGCGACGGCATCCCCATCGCGCCCTATTCGGACGATCCGCGCTACGTGCAACTGCCTATCGTGGTGGGCGAGGGGGCGCAGAACCATGTGGGCGAGATCGTCGACGTGCTTGCGCGCCTGCCGGCGCTGAAGGAGCAGGTGCGCGCTGCCATCTTCGTCGCCGAGCGGCGCTGGACGCTGAAGACGCGCAACGGCATCGACGTGCGCCTGCCGGAACAGAATCTGGAGGCGGCGCTCGTCTCGCTGATGGATCTCGACCGCGAGAAAAAACTGCTCAGCCGCGACATCACCATCGTGGATCTGCGCCTGCCGGATCGCGTGGTGGTGCGGCAGTCCGAAGCTGCTGCCGCCGCCCGCGCCGAAATGCTCAAGGCCCGCGCCAAGGCAAAGAAGGGAGGCCCCGCATGAGGGGACGGCTCGCCCAGGGCTTCGCACCGAAGATGCGCCCGCTGCCGCCGAAGAAGGGCGGCATCGTCGGGGTGCTGGACATCGGCACCAGCAAGGTGGTCTGCGCCATCGCCCGCCTGAAGCCGCGCGGCGCCTCCGACGTGCTGACGCGGCGCACCCACGCCATCGACGTGCTCGGCATCGGCCACACCCGCGCCCACGGCATCAAGGGCGGCGCGGTGGTGGACATGGCCAAGGCGGAACTTGCCATCCGCCAGGCGGTGGACATGGCCGAGCGCGCCTCGGGCGTGCAGATCGCCTCCGTGGTGGTCGGCGTCTCCGGCGGCCGGCTCGCCTCGCAGCATTACGAGGCGGCTGTGCGCCTCTCCGCCCCGGCGGTGGAGGAATTCGACATCCGCCGTGTGCTGGAGGCCGCCTCCACATATGCGGTGGGCGACGGCCGCGCCGTGATGCACGCGCTCCCCGTGGGCTATTCGCTGGACGGCCGCAGGGGCATCGGCGAGCCGTGCGGCATGCTCGGCCGCGAGCTTGGCGCCGACATGCACGTCATCACCGCCGACCTCACCGCGCTGAAGAATCTCGTCCTGTGCGTGGAACGTTGCCATCTCTCCATCGAGGCCATGGTGGCGGCGCCCTATGCGGCGGCGCTCTCCTCGCTGACCGACGACGAGATGGAGCTGGGCGTCACGCTCATCGACATGGGCGCCGGCACCACCACCTTCTCCATCGTCGCCGGCGGGCACTGCCTCTATGTGGACGGCGTGGCGCTGGGCGGCCAGCACATCACGAACGACGTCGCCCGCGGCATGCCCGCGCGCCTCGCCGATGCCGAGCGCCTGAAGGCCCTGCACGGTGCCGTGGTGGCGGTCTCCTCCGACGATCACGACATGCTGACCGTGCCGCCCCTGTCGGGTGATTCGCGCGACCAGCCGCACATGGTCCCGAAGTCCCGTCTGGTCACCATCGTGCGGCCACGGGCGGAGGAAATCGTCGAACTGTTGCGCGATCGCCTCAGGGCCTCCGGCCATGCCGGGGATGCCGGCCGGCGCATCGTGCTCACCGGCGGCGCGGCGCAGCTTCAGGGGCTTGCCGATCTCGTGGCGCGGGTCATCGGCCCGCAGGTGCGAATCGGCCGCCCGCTTGGGGTTTCCCGTCTTCCCGAGGCGGCGCGCGGCGCGGCCTTCGCGGTGACGGCAGGTCTTCTCGTCTATCCGCAGGTGGCAGGGCTCGAACACTTCGAGCCGCGTCGGCGGCAGGCGGCAGTGGGCGAGGGACCGGGCTATTTCGGTCGCGTCGGCCGCTGGCTGAAGGACAGCTTTTAGACATGGTTAACGAAAGCTGCCGTAACAAAGAGGTCATCAAGGATTCGCGAGCGGCGGACAGGGCCGATCGGGACGGAGCAATAGCATGACGATCAACCTTCAGATGCCCGACATTCGTGAGCTTCGTCCCCGGATCACGGTGTTCGGTGTGGGCGGCGCCGGTGGCAACGCCGTTAACAACATGATCACCTCCGGGCTCCACGGCGTGGAGTTCGTGGTGGCGAACACCGATGCCCAGGCCCTCGCCCTGACCAAGGCCGAGCGCGTGGTGCAGATGGGTGTCGCGGTGACCGAGGGTCTCGGTGCCGGCTCCCAGCCCGAGGTCGGCCGCGCCGCCGCCGAGGAAGTCATCGACGAGATCCGCGATCACCTGTCCGGCTCGCACATGGTCTTCATCACCGCCGGCATGGGCGGTGGGACCGGCACCGGCGCCGCCCCCGTGGTGGCCCGCGCGGCCCGCGAGCTCGGCATCCTGACCGTCGGCGTGGTGACCAAGCCCTTCCACTTCGAGGGCCAGCGCCGCATGCGCGTCGCCGAGCACGGCATCAGCGAGCTGCAGAAGAGCGTCGACACCCTCATCGTCATCCCGAACCAGAACCTGTTCCGGGTGGCGAACGAGAAGACCACCTTCGCCGACGCCTTCGCCATGGCCGACCAGGTGCTCTATTCGGGCGTCGCCTGCATCACCGACCTGATGGTGAAGGAAGGCCTCATCAACCTCGACTTCGCCGACGTCCGCGCCGTGATGCGCGACATGGGCAAGGCCATGATGGGCACGGGCGAAGCCTCCGGTGACAAGCGCGCCATCCAGGCTGCCGAGGCCGCCATCGCCAACCCGCTGCTGGACGAGACCTCCATGCGCGGCGCCGGCGGGCTGCTGATCTCCATCACCGGCGGCAAGGACATGACCCTGTTCGAGGTGGACGAGGCGGCGACCCGCATCCGCGAGGAAGTGGACCCCGACGCCAACATCATCCTCGGCGCCACCTTCGACGAGATGCTCGACGGCATCATCCGCGTCTCGGTGGTGGCCACCGGCATCGATCCGGCGGTGATCCCCGAGCAGCTCCAGCCGGTCGCCGACCGCTTCCCCGAGCTCGCCGGTCGCAAGATCTCCAACGCCGGCCGGGCTGCCGTCGAGGCGACCCGCGAGGCGCAGATCCGCAGCGCCGTCGCCGCGATCCAGGCCGAGGACCTGATCGCCATGGAGGACGCCGCGCAGAAGGCGCAGGCGCCGCAGGGCTATGCCCCGCAGGCTCCGCAGGGGTACGCGTCTCAGGCCTATGCCCCCCAGACCCAGCAGGCCCCGGCCGAACGCGCCGTCGCCATTGACGACGTGACCATCCGCACCGCGCCGCCGAAGCCCACCTATTTCGCCGAGCCGGAGCCCGCGCCCCAGCCCGCGCCGATGATGGAGGACGAGTTCGCCCCCTACATCCCGCCGGCCGGCCAGCGTCCGCGGTCCCCGCGCATGCCCCGCGTCGACGAGCTGCCGCTGCCCGCGCAGAACCAGATCCGCGCCCAGCGGGGCGAGCCGCCGGTGGAGCAGGCCCAGCCCGACAAGAAGCGCATGACGCTGCTGCAGCGTCTCGCCCACGTCGGTCGCCGCGAGGAGCCGGAACCCGAGCCCGCGCGCCGCGAGCAGCCCAGCATGCGCGCCCCCGAGCGCCGTCCCGAGCAGCAGCGCCCCGATCCCCGCGCCGAAAGCCGCGGCGAGCCCCGCGATGCCCGCCCGACCATGCCCTCGCGCGGTGGTGAGCCGCCGGTGTCCGAGTTCGCCAAGCGCCCGCCCATGCGGCCGGCCGCCGAGGTGCCCTCGCGTCCCGGCCCGCACCATGACGACGACCAGCTGGAAATCCCGGCGTTCCTGCGCCGCCAGGCGAACTGAGGGTCTCGGACCAAGTCCGGTACCTGAAAGTGTGACGAAGGATTGGCCGGTGCCGGTGTTCCCGGCGCCGGTCGCGTCCACCCCGGGCCGTTTTCAAGGCCGATCGGTGGCAGCGAACATGCCCGGCGCGGGGCGGCCTCGAATGGCCTGTACCCTGTGGCATCTGCGCAACATCTGTCCTGATTCGTGTGCTTCCAACCCTCCGGAAGGCTGTAACACGGGCCTCTCCGGCACCTTTAAATTCGCCGCTAACTATTTGATAGTTAATCAGAAATTGAAAATGAGGGTTCGTAACAGAGGGTAAGCAAGCGTGATTTGGCGTCACCCCCCGTGACGACTAGGGTGCACCCATCCTAAGGGACCGACTCGCCGACCGTGTTGACACTTTCTTTGTACAACCGGGGCGAAAGTTGGGACCCAAGGTGAAGGTTTGAGGGAAGGAGTGCGGCAAGCGGGTCACACCTGTTAGCCGGAAACTTCCCCGAAACGGGACGCACCAAAGATGCAGACCACTCTGGCTCGCGAGATTGCACTGAAGGGTGTCGGCGTACACGCCGGGGTCGAGGCGACCATCACCCTTAAGCCCGCGTCCGCGAACACTGGTGTCGTATTCATCCGCTCCTTCGCCGATCAGGCGCCCCGCAAGGCCACCGTCAGCCGCCGCTCCGTCCAGGCCACCGACCTCGCCACCGTGCTCGGCGATCGCTCCGGCGCTCTTGTCTCCACCGTCGAACATGTCCTCGCGGCCCTGAGCGGCCTCGGCGTGGACAATGCCACGGTCGAGATCGACGGCCCCGAAGTGCCGATCCTCGACGGCAGCGCGGGCGATTTCGTGGCCGCCATCGACGCCGCCGGCGTCGCCGAGGTGCGCGGCCGCCGCAAGTTCCTCAAGGTGCTCAAGCCCGTCCGCGTCGAGAATGGAGCGTCCTTCGGCGAGCTTCTCCCCTACGAGGCCGGCTTCCGCCTCGAGGTCGAAATCGAGTTCGGCCACGAGATGATCGGCCGCCAGCGCTTCGCCGCCACCATGTCTCCGGCCGTGTTTCGCCGTGAGCTGGCTTCGGCCCGCACCTTCGGCTTCCTCAAGGATGTGGAGCGCCTGCGCGCCGCCGGCTACGCCCGTGGCGCCGCCCTGGAAAACACCGTCTGCCTTGATGAGGGCGGCGTGCTGAACCCCGAGGGTCTGCGCTTCTCCGACGAATTCGTCCGCCACAAGGCGCTCGACGCGGTGGGCGACCTCGCCCTCGCCGGCATGCCCCTGCTGGCCCGCTACCGCTCCTTCCGTGGCGGCCACAAGCTGAACTTCCAGGTGGTGGACGCCCTCCTCGCTGACCGCGCCAACTATGCCATCGTCGAGGCTCCGGTCCGGCCCGTCCGCGACACCGTCGGTGCCGAGATCGGCGTGTCCAGCCCGGTGCCGGTGTTCGCCCCGGAGATCTGAGTTTTCCGCACTTATTTGCGGCGGCGCCCCTGCGGGCGCCGTTTTGCTTTTCGGGGTCTGGATTCTTTCGAGATGACCCAGCGGTCTCAAGCGGCCGTTCGCATGCGAAGTATTAACCCCATCCCGATTTAGATGCCCGTCGGCGCCCGCGATTGCGGGAGCGGGCGTGGCGGGGTGGCCACACCCGGGCCACGGAACGGGCCGCGGAGCGTCCGCCGCCACATTGCCGACCGAAAGCACCGATAGCGCGGAGGGGCTGTTTTCCTGCCGTCGCCATGGGTGCGGGGACCAGGGCATCCGGACCGGGCGCGGGCATCGCCGGCGGCGGCTCGGACGAGGGGGAACGAGCAGGGAGCGTGCCGAGGAATGGGGCGGAGGCGCCCGGTCGGCGGTCTGTCGGCCGCGCGGTTTTCCCCGGTGCGGTCCTTCGGGTACAAGCGACGCCGTAAGGCGCGGGACGGAAGCTGAACCGTGATGCGATTCTTGAATGATGTCCTGCCCACGCGCACGCTTTTCCGCGGCGGCGCGTTGGCGCTCGGTCTGCTGCGCGGCGGCGCGCTGGTTCTGGCGGTGGCCATGGGCCTGCTGGTGTCCGGCTGCGCCAGCGACAAGGACGACACCATTCCGCCCGATGAGCCGGCCGAGAAGATCTACAACGAGGGCCTGACCCTGCTGCGCCGGCAGGAGCCGGAAAAGGCCGCCCGGCGATTCGAGGATGTGGACAAGTCCCATCCCTATTCGGAGTGGGCGCGCAAGGCGCTCCTCATGACCACCTATTCCTATTTCGAGGCCGGCAAGTACGACGAGGCCATCGGCATCGGAAAGCGCTACATCGCGCTCTACCCCGGCTCGGCGGACGCCGCCTACGCGCAATATCTCGTCGCCTCGGCGCTCTACGAGAACATTCCCGACATCACCCGCGACCAGCGCAAGACGCGTCAGGCGCTCGATGCGCTGGAAGACGTGGTCCGCAAGTATCCCAACACGGAATACGCCGCCACCGCCAAGAAGAAAATCGAGGTCGCCCGCGACCAGCTCGCCGGCAAGGAGATGGCCATCGGCCGCTACTATCTGGAGCAGCGCAATTACACGGGGGCCATCAACCGTTTCAAGGTGGTCGTGACGCAATACCAGACCACGCGCCAGGTTGAGGAAGCCCTCTACCGCCTCACCGAGTGCTACATGGCCATGGGTATCATCGGTGAAGCGCAGACCGCCGCCGCCGTGCTTGGCTATAACTTCCCCGACAGTACGTGGTATAAGGACGCCTACAGGCTGGTTCAGTCCGGAGGGGGCGAGCCGCAGGAAAACAAGGCGTCCTGGATGAGCCAGGCGTTCAAGAAGATGGGGCTCGGCTGACGATCCATGCTGGCGACGCTCTCGATCCGGGACATCGTCCTCATCGAGAAGCTCGATCTCACCTTGTCCGAGGGCCTCACGGTCCTGACAGGTGAGACGGGTGCCGGCAAATCGATACTGCTCGATGCCGTGTCCCTCGCCCTCGGCGGGCGGGGGGATGGCGCGCTGGTGCGCCACGGCCAGCCCAAGGGGCAGGTGACCCTCACCTTCGATCTCGCACCCGACCATCCCGCCCACGCCATCCTCTCCGCCGCCGAACTGCCCGACGAAGACCAATTGGTGATTCGCCGCATCCAGATGGCGGACGGGCGCACCCGCGCCAGCGTCAACGAGGAGGCGGTGAGCGTGCAGACGCTGCGCCTCATCGGCGCCAGCCTCATCGAGCTGCACGGCCAGCACGCCGACCGCGCCATGGTGGATGCCGCGAGCCACCGCCTCCTGCTCGATGCCTTCGGCGCCCTTGCCCCGCAGGTCGCGGCCGTCGGCGAGCTATGGCGGGCGTGGCGGACCGCGCTCACCGAGGCGAAGGACGAGCGGGAACGGCTGGAGATCGCCGCCCGCGAGGCCGATTTCATCCGCCACGCGGTGGAGGAACTTGGCGCGCTCGGTCCCGAGCCGGGCGAGGAACTCGCGCTGTCCGAGCGGCGCACCGCCATGATGCGCTCCGAGAAGATCGCCGGCGATCTCGACGAGGCGCTGGATGCGATCTCCGGCGGCGGCTCGCCCGTGCCGTCGCTGGCCGCCGCCGTGCGCCGGCTGGAGCGCCGGGCCGGCGACGCGCAGGCGCTGGTGCGCCCGGCCGTCGAGGCCATCGACCTCGCGCTCGATGCACTGGAGACCGCGCGCCAGCATCTGGAAGCCGCCCGCGCCGATGCCGATTTCGACCCGCGCGAGCTGGAGCGCATCGAGGAGCGGCTGTTCGCGCTGCGCGCCGCCGCCCGCAAGTATCACGTCAGCGCCGACGATCTGCCGGCCCTGGCTGCCCGCTACCAGTCCGATCTGGAGCGCCTCGACCGCAGCGCCGCGACGCTGGCGCGGCTGGAAGCGAGCGTGGCCGAGGCGGAGGGCGCCTATCGCGCCGCGGCGGAAAATCTCTCCCGCGCCCGGCACAGCGCCGCCGCCGTGCTCGACAAGGCGGTGGCCGCCGAGCTGCCGCCCCTGAAGCTGGAGCGGGCGAGCTTCATCACCCGCGTCACCAGCGATGCCGCAGCGGCAGGACCGGCCGGGCAGGACCAGGTGGAATTCTGGGTGCGCACCAATCCCGGCACCCGTCCGGGCGCGCTGATGAAGGTGGCCTCCGGCGGCGAACTGGCGCGTTTCCTTCTGGCGCTCAAGGTCGTGCTCGCGGATCGCGGCTCGGCACCCACCCTGATCTTCGACGAGATCGACACCGGCGTGGGCGGCGCGGTGGCCGACGCCATCGGCCAGCGGCTCGGCCGCCTCGCCGAGCGGGTGCAGGTGCTGTGCGTCACCCACGCGCCGCAGGTCGCCGCCCGCGCGCGCAACCACCTCCTCATCGCCAAGGCGAGCGTTGAGGATGTGGTGGATCCCGATGCGCCCGTCACCACCCGCGTCAATGCGCTTACCGCCAGCACCCGGCGCGAGGAGATCGCCCGCATGCTCGCCGGGGCAACCGTGACCCAGGAAGCCCGCGCCGCCGCCGACCGCCTGCTGAAGGCGGCGCGCTGACGGGCTGCTAGATCCTCTCAGTCCGCGTCGGGCTTCGATTGCCGCATGGATTTCACCTGACCACGCCGGTCCTTGGCTGCGAGGCGCCGTTCCTTGGAGGCGAGGGTGGGCCGTGTCGGCCGCCGCACGGGCATCACCACCGTGGCGGCGCGGAGCAGCTCCACGAGGCGCTCGATGGCGTCCTCGCGGTTGCGCTCCTGGGTGCGGAAGCGCTGGGCCTGGATGACGATGACTCCATCCTGCGTCATGCGCCGGCCGGCGAGACGGGCAAGGCGCATCTTCACGCCCTCGGGCAAATTGGGCGAGCGCGCCGCATCGAAGCGCAGCTGAACCGCGCTCGACACCTTGTTGACATTCTGCCCGCCGGGCCCGGACGCGCGCACGAAGGCGAGTTCGATCTCGTCCTCGGCGATGGCGATGCGGGGCGTGATCTCGATCATGGCGCCCTCTCCTGAGGGCGCCGCTTATGCACCGCCCTGCGCGGCCTGCCAACGCTCAGATGGCGTGACGGTTCGCGGTGGGGCCGAAATGCTCCACGTAGCGCGGGCTGATGACGGACACGGGCAGGATGATGAGCACGTCGGTGGTGCCGAACTGATGATCGACCACCGCGCCGTCGCCGACGAAGCCGCCCAGCCGCAGATAGCCCTTGATGAGGGGCGGCAGGGCCTGCAGCGCCTTCTTCATGTCGATGTCGGCCTTGGCCATGCGGTCCATGGAGACGTGTCGCCCCTCCACCGCCCGCGCGCGCCATTCCTCCGGCGCCAGGGCATTGTGGTGGAGGAAGGAGAGCGGCAGGGCGAGTTCCGTCGGATCAGTGCCCTCGAGGCTCGCGCAGCCGAACATGGCGTCGATCTTGTTGCGCAGGATGTAGGTCCACACCCCGTGCCACAGCAGCTCCACCGTGCGCTTGTTGCGATAGGGCTTGAGCACGCAGGAGCGGCCCAGCTCCAGGAAGCGCAGGGTCGGGTGGGAGCCGATGACCCCGCCCACGTCGAACTCGCCCTGGGTGTAGAAGCCGCCGTGGCGGTTCGCCACCTCCTGCCGCAGCAGCCGGTAGGTGCCCACCACCTTGGGCTTGCGCCGGCCGAGCACGATCTTTCCAGCGTCGTGGTCCAGCACCAGGATGTGGTCGCAGATGGTGTCGAAGCTGTCCATGTCGCGCCGGGCGAGGCGCGCCGGGGCGTCGGGGGTCGCCGACATCTCCTCGTAGAAGACCTTGTAGCGCAGGCGCTGGGCGCGGCGCACGTCGCGCGCGGTGCGGGCGAGCCGCACCTCCAGCGCGCCGAGGCGGCCGAGGACGATGCTCTCGGGCTTGGTCGGCACCGCATCGCGGTGGCGCAGCCCGGAATAGGCGCGCAGGTCGGTCACCAGCTTTTGCGGGGCCGGGAGCGCGGGGCGGCCGGCGGGCGTCGCCTGCTGGGCGCGCAGGAAGGGGAAGGCGCCGGGCTCGGTGCCGAACGGGGTCACGGCCCCCTCGCGGCCGAAGTCCTTCTTCAGGTCCTTGGCGAAATCGCGGGCAAAATCCCGTGCGGCGTCGCGGGCGACATCGAAACCGCGGCCGAACAGGGCCGGCAGGTTGAAGCCGGGATCCGGTTGTCCCATCCGTTTCATCGCAACGACCCCCACTCCGGGCCGCCGCCGCTGGCAGGCGTGCCGCAACCAACGCTTGGTATCGCCCTGCCGCCCGAGCGCCGTCCGGGGCAGCTACCCGGCCGACGCGCCGCACGGGCTGCGAGGAGCGACCTGGAAGATGCCCCGCTTAAGGCGGGTGCCCAGGACTTGAACGCCAGCATCACCATAGTTTTCCGACGCCACTGTGACAATGGGTGGACCGCTCACGCCAAAGCCTCGCGGACGCGCCTTGCCGCTACGGTGCCTCGGATGGTAGCGGCAGGTTTCCGGCGCGTCAGCGCCCGTGATTCGTTGGGGGACCAGATGATTTCGAACCGCACGCATCTTTCGGCCGTGCTCCTCGCCGGGCTCGTCCTTTTCGCGCCGGCCGGCCTCAAGGCGCAGCAGCGCCCGGCGCCGGTCGAGGTGACGCAGGTCTTCGTTCAGGGCATCGGGCAGGTGAACGTGCTCGCCTACAAGGCCAAGTTCGTCTCGGCTGATCCCGCCACCCGCCGCGTGGTGCTGGAGGATCCCGCCGGCCGCCGCTGGGCGGTGATTGCGCCCCCGCTGCTCGGCGACCTTTCGCTCTACCGGGTCGGCGAGAACCTGCTCATCCGCGTGGCGCCGGGCGTCGTCACCGCCCTCGGCAAGGCGCACCAGGGCCGGCCGGGCGAAGTGATGGCGGAGGTTGCCATCAACGACGGCCTCCCGGGCTGGCCGGAGGGCTTCGGCATCCGCGAGGTGAAGCTGACCTCCATCTTCGTGGGCCTCGACCCGGCAGCCGGCACCGTGACCTTCGAGGGGCCGGACGGCAACGTCCGCGTGGTCCGCGCCGCCAACGACAAGGTGCTGGCGGACGTGCAGAACGTGCGGCCGGGCGATCTCGCGCAGATCACCTATATCGAGGGCCTTGCCGTCAACGCCATGCGCTGAGGCGGAGGACCCTCAGAGCGATCTCCCGGCATCGGACGGTGCCGGGAGAGCGCGCTCCGCGGTGCGGACTGCGCAAGGCGCTGGCCAACGGCCCCGCCCCGGATCTATGCCGCAGCCCGCGGCCGCTCCGCCGCGGCGCGATAGGCGAGAGCTTCCGCCAGATGGCGGCGGCCCACCCCGTCCGCGCCGTCGAGATCGGCGAGCGTGCGCGCCACCTTCAGCACGCGGTGGTAGCCGCGGGCGCTCAGCCGCATGGCGTCGGCGGCATCGCGCAGCAGGATCGCGCCGGCCGAATCGGGCGTCGCCACAGCTTCCAGCAGCGGGCCTGAGGCCTCGGCATTGGTGCGCACATCCGGCCGGCCAAGGGCGGCATAGCGCTCCAGCTGGATCTCCCGCGCCATGGCGACCCGCGCCGCCACCTCCCGCGAGCCTTCGGCCGGCGCCGGCAGCACAAGATCGGAGGCTGAGACCGATGGCACCTCCAAATGGATGTCGATGCGGTCGAGGAACGGCCCGGAGAGCCGCGCCTGATATTCGTCGGCGCAGCGCGGTCCGCGCTTGCAGGTGAAACCGGGCTCCCCGGCGCGGCCGCAGCGGCACGGGTTCATGGCGGCGATGAGCTGGAAGCGCGCCGGATAGGTAACGCGATGGTTGGCGCGGGCGATGAGCACCTCGCCCGTCTCCAGCGGCTGGCGCAGGGAATCGAGCACCTGCGGCGTGAATTCCGGCAGTTCGTCGAGGAAGAGGACACCATTGTGGGCGAGCGAGACCTCGCCCGGCTTGGCCTTGGCGCCACCGCCGACCATTGCCGCCATGCTGGCCGAATGGTGCGGCGCGCGGAAGGGCCGGCGGTCCATCAGGGCACCATCCTCGATGGTGCCGGCCACCGAGGCGATCATGGACACGTCCAGCATCTCGGCCGGCGACAAAGGCGGGAGGATGGAGGGCAGGCGCTGGGCGAGCATGGACTTGCCCGCGCCCGGCGGGCCAACGAACAGGAGGTTGTGGCCTCCCGCCGCGGCCACCTCCAGCGCCCGCTTGGCAGTCTCCTGGCCCTTCACGTCGCGAAGGTCGAGCATGGTGTCTCCGGGCGGCTTCATCCGCGGCTCGGGCCGGCTCATCACCTGGCGGCCGGTCATGTGGTTGGCGAGCTGGATCAGCGACTGCGGGGCGAGAATCTCCATGTCGGGGCTGGCCCAGGCGGCCTCCGCGCCGCACGGCGCGGGGCAGATGAGGCCGTGCCCGCGCGCATTGGCGCCGATCGCCGCCGGCAGCACGCCGGCTACTGCCGCGATGGCGCCGTCCAGCGCCAGCTCGCCCACCACCGTGAAGCCGGACAGCGCATCGCCGGGAATGGCGCCGATGGCGGCCATCAGGCCGAGCGCGATCGGCAGATCGTAATGGGAGCCTTCCTTGGGCAGGTCGGCGGGAGCGAGGTTCACCGTGATGCGCCGCGCGGGCAAAGCGAGCCCGGAGGCGATCAGCGCGGCGCGCACGCGCTCCTTTGCCTCGGTCACCGCCTTGTCTGGAAGACCGACGATGGTGAAGGCCGGCAGGCCCGCGGCCACATGCACCTGCACATCCACCGGACGCGCCTCGACGCCCTCGAACGCGACTGTTGCCACCCGCTGGATCACAGCCGCCCCCTGCCTGCTGCCCGTCTGCATCCCAAGGTAGCGAAGCCCGCTTTGCTCTGCAAGAACGAAAGCGGAACAATCGCGCTTGCGCCGAGCGGCGCCGCGGCTATGCTGGCGGAAGAAACGGGAGATCAGCCATGGCCGCCGAAGGTGCAGGCGCGCGCAGTCACGAGGCGCATGTGGTCGAGATGTTCGGCCCCCAGGCCGCTGCCTATGTGGCGAGCGCCGTCCATGCGCGTGGCGCCGACCTCGATGCGCTCAAGGCCCTCGTGGAAGAGGCGCGCCCCGCCCGGCTGCTCGATCTCGGCTGCGGCGGCGGTCATGTGAGCTTCACCGCCGCGCCGTTCGCGGGCGAGGTGTTGGCCTACGATCTGTCCGAGGACATGCTGGGCGCCGTCGCCGCCGAGGCCAAGTCGCGCGGCCTAGCCAATATCGCCACGCGGCAGGGCGTCGCCGAGCGCCTGCCCTTCGCCGACGCCAGCTTCGACATGGTCGCCTCGCGCTACAGCGCCCATCACTGGCGCGACGTGCCCCACGCCCTCGCCGAGGTGCGGCGGGTGGTGAAAGAGGGCGGGCAGGTGGTGATGATGGATGTGATCGCCCCCGAATGGCCGGTGGCCGACACCTTCCTGCAAACCGTCGAACTGCTGCGCGATCCCTCCCACGGGCGGGATTACAGCGCCTCCGAATGGACCCGCTCCGCCGAGGAGGCGGGGTTTCGGGTGGTGCGCACGGCGCACCGTCGCCTGAGGCTGGAGTTCGCGTCCTGGGTGGCGCGCATCCGCACGCCGGAACTGCACGTGGCCGCCATACGCTCCCTCATGGCCGGCGCGAGCGCGGACGTGGCAACCCATTTCGAGTTCGAGCCGGACGGTTCCTTCTCCATCGACACGCTCACCCTTGAGCTGGAGACGGCCTGAACCGGCCTATTTCTTCTCCAGCATGAGCCGGCCCTGCTTCTGGATGAGATCCTTCGCCTTGCGGGCGACGAGATCCAGCATGAAGGGCAGCTCCACGGAGAGGTGCACGGCGTCATCCGCCACCTGAAGCTTGCCGCTGGCGGTCTGGCCGAGGGCGGCGATGCGGAAGTCGAGGTGCTCGCCCGTCCAGGTTTCCTCGAGGATGGAGATGTGGCGGGAAAAGCGCTCGCGCGCGCCGCTCAGCCCCGCCTGCAGGCGCCGCGTCGCCTCGGCCTTGCCGAGTCGGTGAGGAATGGAGGCGGTGAAGGGCTGTGCCATGATCGGTCCTGTCATGTGCCGCTGTGCGTTCCGCTGGTTAACGCCCGAGGACGCGTGGCGGTTCGCGCGGCGAGCCGATGGTGCCGCGTCGGTCCTGATGGGAAGGCGTGCGCTCAGGCCGCGCGGCGGGCCTCGATGCGGTCCCAGATCTGGGCCGCGATGTCCGGCCCGCCCAGCCGCTTGATGGCCCGCAGGCCGGTGGGGGAGGTGACGTTGATCTCGGTGAGGTTGCCGTCGATCACGTCGATGCCCACGAAGATGAGCCCCTTCCCGCGCAGGGAGGGGCCGATGCGGGCGCAGATTTCCAGCTCACGGTCGGTGAGGTCGGTGGGCTTCGCCGCGCCGCCGCGCACCATGTTGGACCTGAGGTCACCCTCGCTGGGCACGCGGTTCACCGCGCCCGCCGCCTCGCCGTCCACCAGGATAATGCGCTTGTCACCATGCTTCACCGCCGGCAGGAAGCGCTGGATCACCCACGGCTCGCGGAAGGTGGCGGAGAAGAGGTCGTAGAGCGAGCCGAAATTGAGGTCGTCGGCGGTGAGGCGAAACACGGCGGCGCCGCCATTGCCGTAGAGCGGCTTCATCACCACGTCGCCGAACTCGGCGCGGAAGGCCTTGATCTCGGTGAGGTCGCGCGAGATCAGGGTCGGCGGCATCAGGTCCGGAAATTCGGTGACGAAGATCTTCTCCGGCGCGTTGCGCACATGGGCCGGGTCGTTCACCACCAGCGTCTTCGGGTGGATGCGCTCCAGCAGGTGGGTCGCCGTGACATAGGCCATGTCGAAGGGCGGATCCTGGCGCATCAGCACCACATCCATCTCGGTGAGCGGAATGCGCTCGCGCGCGCCGAGGGTGAAGTGGGCGCCGGCCTCGTCCTTCACGGTGAGCGGCTCCACGGCGGCGAACACTTCGCCGTCGCGCATGGCCATGCGGTCGGGCGTGTAATGGAACAGCGCATGGCCGCGCTGCTGCGCCTCCAGCAGGAGGGCGAAGGTGGAATCGCCTTGAATATTGATGCTGGCAATGTGGTCCATCTGGACCGCGACCTTCAGGGCCATGGCAATCTCCCGCTGGCCTCTCAGGCCACGCTATCTGTCGGCTCTATCTATAGGCGGGCGGCGCCCGCCGCCACTCGGCTCACACGTCCATCTCGAAGGCGCCGGGCAGGTGCTCGGCCTCGCCTGTGCGGGCGAGGAGCACCGCGTCGAAGCGCATGTTGAGCGCGGACAGCTCGGGGTGTTCGGCGAGGTAGGCCTCCGCCGCCGCCGCGATGCGCCGCCGCTGGCGGGGCTGGAGGGAGAAGGCGGCGTCCGCGAGGCGCGCCCTGAGCTTCACCTCGCAGAAGACGAGGAGGTCGCCCTGCCGGGCGATGAGGTCGATCTCGCCCGCCTTGGTGCGCACCCGCCGGGCAAGCACAAGGAAGCCGTGGGCGCTGAGCAGCGTCGCGGCGCGCTCTTCCGCCGCGAGGCCGCGATCGTGGGCTGCACGGCGACGCAGCTTCCCCGCGTCCGGCGGAGGGCCGGCCGGGGCCTCAGGCATCCCCGCCCGGCTCCGGCTCCCCGGCACCCCGCGCCTGCGTGAGGGCGAGGGCACGGGCGTAGACGTCCCGCTTCGGCCGGCCGGTGGCGCCGGCGACGGCCGCGACCGCATCCTTCAGCGAGGCGTCCTTCAGGGCGCGCAACAGCGCTGTGTCGACGTCCGCGTCGCCGGCCGCCTCTTCCAGTGGCGGGCCGATGACGAGGACGATCTCGCCCTTGGGGTCTTCTGCGTCCGCATAGTGCGCGGCGAGGGCGGACAGATCGGCGCGCCGCACCTCCTCGAACGCCTTGGTGAGCTCGCGGCACACGGCGGCGCGGCGGGGGCCGAGCACCTCGGCAAGGTCCGCGAGGCTCTCGGCGAGGCGCGGGCCGGTCTCGTAGAAGACGAGCGTGCCCGGCACGGCGGCAAGCGCTGAGATGCGGTTGCGCCGCTGGCCGGCCTTGGGCGGCAGGAAGCCGTCGAACAGGAAGCAGTCGGTGGGCAGGCCCGCCGCCACCAGCGCGGCGAGGAGCGCGGAGGCTCCCGGCACCGGATACACGCGGAACCCCGCCTCGGCGGCCTCCACCACCAGCTTGAACCCGGGGTCCGACACCAGCGGCGTGCCGGCATCCGAAATGAGCACGACACGCTCGCCGGCGGCGAGGCGAGCGAGCAGCTTCGGCCGGGCGCTGGCGCCGTTGTGGTCGTGATAGGCCATGAGGTGGGTCTGGATGCCGTAGCGGTCGAGCAGCCGGCGGGAGATGCGGGTGTCCTCGCAGGCGATCACGTCGGCCGCCGCCAAGGTCTCCAGCGCGCGCACGGTCACGTCGGCGAGGTTGCCGATGGGCGTCGCGACCACGTGCAGGCCGGGCGCGAGGCCGGGGGCGGGCAGGGTTGAGCCGGCGAGGAGGAAGGTTTTCACGGCACCCGCGGCGCGGCCTTCGGGGCGGCTGTGCGGATGCGGACGATGGGGCGTGGTCATGGCCCCACCATAGTCCCGCCCGCGCCGGACGGGAACGGCCCCGCCTGCATGGCTTCACGCCATGTGTCGCGCCGCGGCGACGACCGCCTGCCCAAAGGCGAGGCCGCCGTCATTGGCTGGCACCTCGGCGGGGATGAGGGGGGTGAGGCCACGCGCGCCGAGCCGGGCGGCTGTCTCCTCCAGCAGGCGCGCGTTCTGGAACACGCCGCCGGACAGGGCGACGGCCCGGGTGCCGGCCTCCTCCGCCGCCCGCGCCGCGACCAAGACGAACGCTTCCGCCAGCCCGGCATGGAAGGCGGCGGACATTTCGGGGAACGGCCGTGCGGCGGCAAGGTCGGCGCGGAGGGCGCGCCAAAGCGGGGCGGGATCGATCTCGATGAGGTCGCCCTGCGTGCGGATGTCGAAGGGGTAGGGCGCGGCGTCCCCCGCCGCCACGGCTTCCAGCGCCATGGCCGCCTCGCCCTCGTGGGAGAGCCGGTCGGGCGCGAGGCCGAGGAGCGCCGCCACCGCATCGAACAGGCGTCCGGCGGAGGAGGCGAAGGGGGCGTTGAGGCCCTTGTCCATCATGGCGCGCAGGGTCGGCACCGGCTTTCCGGCGAACAGCGCGGCGAGGTGGGCATCGCCGTCCACCGCCGCGCGGCCGAATGCCCGGTCGAGATGGGCGAGCAACACGCGCCACGGCTCGCGGCTCGCCGCATCGCCTCCGGCGAGGGGGATCGGGGAGAGGCAGGCGATGCGGCGGCTTTCGCGATAATCGCAGAGCAGCACCTCGGCGCCCCACACGGTGCCGTCCTCGCCCAGTCCCAGCCCGTCGAGGGCGATGCCCACCACCTTGCCGTCGGCGCGCCGCCAGCCGTTCTCGGCCATGGCGGCGGCGATGTGGGCGTGATGATGCTGCACGCTTTCCAGCGGGAGCCCGCGCGCCTCGGCGAGGGCGGCGGCGAGGCGGCTGGCGCGGTAGTCCGGGTGGAGGTCCGCCGCGATCACCTGCGGCTTATGGGCGAAGAGGGCGGAATAATCGGCCAGCGCCGTCTCGAAGGCGTCGCCCGTGGCGGGCTCGTCGAGGTCGCCGAGGTGGTGGGAGAGGAGGGCGCGGGCGCCGTGGGTGAGGCAGAGCGCGCTTTTCAGTTCGCCGCCCATGGCGAGCACCGGCGGGGCGTCGGCGAAATCCTCCGGTAAGGCGAGAGGGAGCGGCGCGAGGCCCCGCCCGCGCCGCATCACGCGGAGCCTTCCGGCGGCGAAGCGCGCCACGCTGTCGTCGAGCCGGCGGGCGATGGGGCGGTCGTGCATGAGGAAGGCATCGACGATGCCGGCGAGGCCAGTTCGAGCTTCCTCATTCCGGAAGATCTGCGGCGCGCTGGAGCGGTTGCCGGAGGTCATCACCAGCGGGCAGCCGGTCGCCTTCAGCAGCAGATGGTGGAGCGGCGTATAGGGCAGCATGAGGCCGAGGTGGCTCTGGCCCGGCGCGAGGCCGGGGGCGAGACCGGCGTCCGGTCGCATCGGCAGCAGCAGAATGGGCGCGGCAGGAGCCTGAAGAGCAGCCTCCTCGTCCGGGTTGATGACACAGAGGCGATGGGCGGTGGCAAGGTCGGCCATCACCGCCAGAGGCTTGGTGGGGCGGTGCTTGCGGGTGCGCAGGAGCGCGACGGCCTCGGGGTTCGTGGCGTCGCAGGCGATGTGGAAGCCGCCGATGCCCTTCACTGCGAGAATGCCGCCCGCCCGCAACAGCTCGGCGGCATCGAGGATCGGATCGGATGACGCGATCTCCGCCCCCTCCCGTTCCAGCCACAGGCGTGGGCCGCAATCGGGGCAGGCGATGGGCTGGGCGTGGAAGCGCCGGTCCGCAGGGTTTTCATACTCCGCGCGACACGCAGGGCACATGGCGAAGCCGGCCATGGTGGTCGCCGGCCGGTCGTAGGGCAGGCCGGCGACGATGGAGAAGCGCGGGCCGCAATCGGTGCAATTGGTGAAGGCGTAGCGGAGCCGCCGTGCCTTCGGATCGGCGATCTCTGCAAGGCACGCCGGGCACGTCGCCACATCCGGCACAACGCCGATGGAGACCGTGCCGGCCCCGCTCTCCACGATCCGGAAGCCCGGCTCCGGCAAGGCGGCCGGATGGCGCTCCACCCGCTCGATGCGCGCCAGCGGCGGCGCCTCCGCTGTCAGGGCGGCAGCGAAGGCGTCGAGGCCCGCGCGCGGCCCGCCCGCATGGATCAGGACCCGCCCGCCGGCATTGGAGACGGTGCCGTCGAGGCCGAGGCGCAAAGCGAGGCGATAGACGAAGGGCCGGAAGCCCACGCCCTGCACGATGCCGGAAATCTCGATGATCTCGCCCGCGAACCCGTCCAATTCCGCCCCTTCCATGGCCGCTCAATGCACCGTGCAGACCATGCAGGGATCGAACGAGCGCACGATGTGCTGCACGGAAAGCGGCGTCTTCTCTCCTTGGCGCACCGGCGCGCCGACGAGGGCGGTCTCCAGCGGTCCCGGCTGGCCGGACGCGTCGCGGGGGGAGAAGTTCCAGGTGGTGGGGGCGATGATCTGGTAGCGGGCGATGCGCCCGCGCTCCACCACCATCCAGTGGCCGAGCGCCCCGCGCGCCGCCTCGGTGAGGCCGAAGCTGCGGCCTGCTTGAGGCAATGCGCCCTGCGCGCACCACGGCTCGCCGGGCCTGAGCGCCTTCACCCAGCCCTCCATGGCGATGAGCGTGCGCGCGGTCTCGATGAGCCGGCCGACGACGCGCGAGCGCACATTGGCGCCTTCCTTCGCCGCGAGATCGCGGGCGAGCTTCTGGCCGGCGATGACCTGCCGGGCGAAGGCGCCGGTCTCAAAGGGCAAGCCTGCGAGGCGCGGGGCCTTGCACCAGGTGTAGCCGGTCTCGTCCGCGCCGTCGGGAAAGGTCGAGCCCTCGAACGGATGGTGCGGCGCCTCCCGCCCCTCCATACGGGCGAAGGAATGATCCTCGGCGATGGCGGAGGGATCGACAGAGCCTAGGCGCCCCGCCGAAAAGGTGCCGCCGGCATAGAGCCGTCCCTCCTCCTGCGGATAGGCGCCGTAGGAGAGGAAGCGATCGTCGGCGCGGCCCAGTGCGGCAAGGTCGAGGTCTTCGGCGATGGTGAGGAACAGCCTGAAATCGCCGTCCGGCCCCGTGCGGCGCCAGATGTCCAACTCCTCGGCGTCGGCCAGCGCCGCGACGCGCTCCAGCGGGGCGCCGTAGAGCCGCGCCTCAAGGTCCGCTCGCACGGAGCCCAGCGTGGCCAAGAGGCGCATCTTGTCCCGCGCGTCCGCCCCCTTGGCGACACCGCCGGGCTGGAGCGCCAGCGTGTGCGGCCAGCGGCCGGCGAGGAGGCCCATGACGTGCAACAGTGTCGTGCGGGTGGCGAGGGCGTCGCGCACGCTCAGCCCATGCGACGCCTTGAACCGTCGCTCGGCCTCCGCGAACCAGGGCCGGTCGGAATAAGCCGCGCGGGCGAAGTCCGGCATGAAGAAGACGTGGAAATGGGTGAGGTGGTCGGCCACATTCTCGGTGGCGAGGATGAGGTTGGTGGCGACGCGCCCGTTGTCGGTGGGCACCACCCCCTCCAGAGCCGCCAGCGCCAGTGCCGCCGCATGGGATTGCGACACCGAGCAGATGCCGCAGATGCGCGGCGCGATGACGAGGGCGTCGCGCGGGTCGCGACCCTCCAGAATCCGCTCGAATCCGCGGAACAGGGGCGAGGAGACAAAGGCCTGCTTCACGGCCCCGTCCGCCACGTCGAGGCGCACCTCCAGGTCGCCCTCCACGCGGTTGAAGGGGCCGACCACCAGCCGTTTCGTGCCGTCGCTCATCGCTTCCTGATGTCCCGGACGGCGGGCGGTGTCACCACATGGTCACTCACCGCGTTGCGGCGCAGGCGCTCGGGCGTCGCCGCCTTGGCGAGGGAGGAGAGGGCGATGAACCAGGCCTTGGGCATGTCGGTGGGCAGGCCCACGGGGATGCCGCCGATCTTGGGTGTCTCGATGAAGGCGTGGCCCGGCTCCTCGAACTCGGGCGCGGTGCAGTTGATGCAGGCGTGGCCGCCGCGGGTGCAGGAGCCCTCGCCGTTCCACAGGCGGGTGTTGCAGTCCGCATGGGCCTGGGTGCCGAGGCAGCCGAGGTGCTCCATCATGCAGCCGAGGTCGCTCATCTTCTCGGCGCTGGCCTTGTACTCGTAATATTCGTTGCGGGGGCAGCCGTGGTGCACGAGGTGGTCGGCGTAGAAGCGCGGGCGGCCGTAGCTGTCGAGATCGCCGCCGTGCAGCAGGCCGGCCGAGAGCAGCATCAGCGTTTCCGTCACCCAGTTGGGATGGGTGGGGCAGCCGGCCACATTGATGACCGGCAGGCCGGCACGGGCGCGGAATTCGGCGCCCAGCGCGCCGCCGGGGCGACGCCCGTCATATTGCAGGCCGCAGGCGTCGGCCGGATTGACCCCGGCCGCCGTCACGCCGCCATAGGCCGCGCAGGTGCCCACCGCCACCACATGCTCGGCTACGCCCGCGAGCCGGCGCACCCATTCGATGGTCGGCGTGTCAGTGCCGGCGAGCATGTGGAAGCGACCGGTGCCGTTCGGGCCGCGCAGCAGCGCGCCCTCGATGCACAGGGCATCGAGCCGGATGGCGCCGGACAGCACCGCCTCGAACAGGGCGATGGCCTCGTCCCCGGTCTCCTCGGAGAGCGTGGGGTGCCACAGGAAGCGGATGTTGGCGGAGGCGAGCGTCGCGGCAAGGTCCGGCGCCTCGGCGCAGAGCAGCGACATGGTGCAGCCGCCGCAGCCGCCCGACTGCAGCCAGAGCACGGTAAAGGGGGCTGCTTTCATGGCGCCGCCGGCAGCACGAGGGAGAGGATGGCGCCGCCCTCCGGGTGGTTCCCGGCTTCGAGCCGCCCCTCGTGCTCCTCGGCGATGCGGTAGCAGATGGAGAGGCCGAGGCCGGTGCCCTTGCCCACCGGCTTGGTGGTGAAGAAGGGATCGAAGATGCGATCCATGAGCGCGTCGGGAATGCCCGGTCCGGTGTCGCGCACCCGCACCGCCACCTGCCGCCCGTCGGCCGTCTGGATCCGCTCTCCGGTGATCTCCAGCCGCCGGTCGGCGCGGCCTTCCATGGCGTCCACGGCATTCTGCACGAGGTTCATCATCACCTGATGGATATGGCCGGGATGCCCCACCGCCTCCAGCCCCTCGGGTACGGCGACGGTGATGGGCAGGTCCGGCATCTGGGATTTCGCCACCCAGTCCACCGCCGAGCGCACCACGCCGGCGAGGTCGAACACCTCCTGTGCCTCACGCCGGTCGGAGGAGAAGCGCCGCAGGTCCGCCACGATGTCGCGCACGCGCTCGGCCCCCTCCAGCATGCCGGAGAGGGTGGCGGGGATGTCGGACAGCGCCCGGTCGATGCGCAATTCGCCGCGCGCCTTGGCGAGCGCGGCGCCGTCCGCGCCGGCATGCACCTGATCGAGATAGGCGATCAGCCGCTCGGCATAGCGCTTCATCGCATGGGCGTTGCCATAGACGAAGGAGATGGGATTGTTCAGCTCATGGGCGACGCCGGCCACGAGGCGGCCGAGCGAGGCCATCTTTTCCGCATGGACCAATTGCTGCTGGGTGCGCTTGAGGTGCTCGTGGGCCTTGGCGAGGGCGCCGTAGGCGGCGCGCAGCTCGCCGATGGGGCGGCCCACCAGCACGATGCCCACCGCCCGCCCACGCGGATCGAACCTCAGCGCGCCATTCACGGCGATGGCGAGCGGCCCGTCGGGGGTCGCGAGGGTGAATTCCCGGTCGGCGATGCGCTGGCGCCGGGCGACGGTGGCGAGCACGTCTGCCGCGGTGGTCTCGGAGGAGGCATCGAGCAGATCGGACAGGGGGCGGCCGAGGAGGGCGTCGGCCCGCTGGCCGAAGGCGCGCTCGGCGGCGAGGTTCACCTGCTCCACCCGGCCGGAGAGGTCGCACGCCACCAGCACGTCGGTCATGGAGCCGAGGAGGCCGGCGATGAAGCCCTGCGCTTCTTCAAGCGCGGTGTTCTTGGCCTCCAGCTCCACCTGCTGGCGGACAAGCTCCGCATAGGTCTCGTCCATCTTGCGGATGACGGCGATCCACGCCTCGTCCGCGTCGATGGCGCCGAAGTCCGTGCCCGCGCGGGGCAGGGAAAGCGGGCTGTCGGGCAGCAGGTCGCTCGGCATATCCTGACGCCCGGACGTGGGCATGGGCGGTTCCCGGCGGAGAAAGGGACGGCAAGGGTAATCCCGCGGGCCGTCCCGGCGCAATGCAGGGGTCAGCGCGCCTCCACGCCGTCCCTGAGCGCGCGCAGGCGGTCATAGACATCCGGGAAGGCGTCGAGCTTGGTCACGCCCACCATGCGGATGTATGCGGTGGGTCCGAAGCGGATCCACTGCACCACCTTGATGGGCGCGCCGGTGCGGGCGTCGGCGCCGGTGGCCATCACCTCGAAGCCGGCCTGTCCGTTGATGCGCTGAGGCTCGGCGCGGTCGAGCTTGAGGTCCTTCACGCCGGGAATGGTGGACAGGGCGCGCAGGGCGAACTGGCGCCGCTCGTCGTCGCGCGGTGCGCCGCCGGCGATGGAGACGACGAACACCGGCTGGTCCGGGCCGTCCAGCGTATCCTTCGGTCCGTCGGTGAGCAGGAGCGTCGTGCCGCCCAGCGCCCGCACCGGCCGGAAGCCGGCGAGGTTGGTGACCGCGAAGGGCAGCGAGCCCGCCTGATCGGCCACGTTGCGGAAGGTGATGCTGGAGAGCGCCTCCCGTACCACCTTGTCAGGATAGGCGGCAGCGCCCGCCTCCGGCACCTGAACGGTGACGATGCCGGTGCCCCTCTCGCTGCCCACCAGCAGCACCCATTTGCGCACGCTCACCGGACCGGCGGTCTGCCGGCCGATCAGCAGGATCGCCTTGGCGCCCTTGAGGGGAAAGTCCTCCCGGTCTTCCAGCGTCACCCCGCGCGTGGTCAGGGCCTGCTCGCTGAAGCCGGTGACGAGCTGGTCATAGGCTTCGGCCGGCATGTCCACCACCAGGATGGAGGATTTCGTGGCATCGTCCTCGAACCCGGCGAACTGCTCGCTCTCCACCATGCCCGGCGGCGGCACCAGCCCGATGGCCGAGCCGCGCGGATACATCAATTCGACTGCGCCGGCCGGCACGGCGGGCGCTGCGGCGAGGAGAAGAGCGAAGGCGGCGGAAAGAAAGGCGGACGTGAAGGCGAGGCGCATCGAGGGCTCCGGCGGGACGCGGCCAAAGCGGGCCTTCGCCTGCGGGCCGGTCTGCCTGTGTCGGGCGTCAATCCGGCTTTTCTGTGAATGGCGTGGCGGAAAAGTGGCGGATCACGCGGCGGTGACGCGCCGAAGCGTAAGGTTGAAGCGCCCGCCCTCGTCCACGAGCCGGGACGTGCCGGGCAACAGGCGGTCGATGCCGTGGAAGGCGAGGCGGCTCGGCCCCGACAGCAGGAAAACGTCCCCCGACGCCAGATGGATGGAGCGCGTCGGCCCGCGCCGCGTCTCGCCACCCACCCGGAACACGGCGGTGTCGCCCAGCGAGACGGAGAGCACAGGTGCGGTGAAGTCCGCCTCGTCGCGGTCCTGATGCAGGCTCATGCGGGCCTCGGGCGCATAATAATTGATGAGGCAGGCCTCGGGCGGCGCGGCCTCCGGGGCGAGGCGATTCCACAGGTCCATCAGGCGCGGGGGCATGGCCGGCCACGGCCGCCGCGTCTCGGGATGAAAGCTCTGATAGCGGTAGCCGGCCACATCGGACACCCAGCCGAGCGGCCCGCAATTGCTCATGCGCACGGAGAAGGGCTGGCCGGAGCGGGGCATGGTGGGGGTGAAGAGGGGGGCTTCGGTGAGCACCGCGCGGATCTCGGCCAGCAGCGCCGCCTGCGCCGCCCGGTCGAGCGCCTCGCGGAACCACAGGGCGCCGGGCTGGAGTTCGAGCGGCATCGGCGCGCCCGCCAAAGATCCCGTCATCGGCTGGACGCTGTGATCTTGGCGAATTGAAGAGGACGCGGCAGCGGCATGGTGGCTTTCCCTTGTCCCGGCGCCGATTTTAACAAGGTAGTAACTATATATTTCATCTGAAGTTTCGGCCATATGCCGACAGATTCCACGCGGACGATGCCTTCCCGGTGCTGGGGTTCGGGAAGAGGAGTTGTCGTCATGCGCAATCATCTCCTGTCGATTGGTCTTGTCTCTCGCGGCGTCGCGCTGTCCGGCCTCGCCGCCGTCGCTTTCGTCCCGCTGGTCGTCGCTGGAAGCGTCGCGCCGGCCGTCGCCCAGACCACGGTGGCGGTGCCGGGCGGGTATGTCACGTTCACGCCGGTGCAGCGGCGCTACATCGAGAGTTATGTGGTGCGCCACCCGGTCCCGCCGGCCTATATCCCCGGCGGCTTCGTCGCCGAGGTGGGGGCGGTGGTGCCACCCGATGTCGACCTGCGCCGCTTCGGCGTCGCGCCGGAGCCCTATGGCCGCTACGGGCAGGCAGTGGCGCAGCCGGGCTATGGCCAGCAGGGCTACGATCCGGGCTTCGATGACGAGGACGGCTACCAGACGCTGGACGAGGCCGGATACGCGCCGGGGGCCGGCCTCTCCCAATACCGCTACGTCACGCTGCCGGGCAATGAGGCGGCGGTGGTGGAGCCGCGTTCGCGCCGGATCATCCTGATCGTGGAGTAAACCCCGCCCCGCGTGGCGGCGGCGCCGTGCCTCGGGCATAGTGCCGCCGGCCATCCGGCCGGTTCGAGGGAGGCGTTGATGGGCCCGCACGGGAAATTCTACTGGAACGAGCTTCTGACCGACGATGTGGAGAAGGCGCAGGCCTTCTATTCCGCGACGCTGGGCTGGACCTTCAGCGAGATGCCCACCGGGGGCGGCCACGCATATTACGTCGCAACCCTCGGCGGCGAGCCGGTGGCCGGGATGATGGACAAGACCGACATCCTGCCGCCCCAGGTGCCGCCCCATTGGTTCAGCTACATCAATGTGGACGACGTGACGGCGCGGGTGGAACTGCTGAAGGCGGCCGGCGGCCAGGTGCTGCGCGAGCCGTTCGAGATCCCCGGCATCGGCCGCATCGCCATCGTCAGCGACGCCACCGGCGCGCCCTTCGGTATCATGACCGCCGCCGAGCAGGGATGATCTGACACCGGGGCAGGCGGGCTCAGGCCAAAAGGTCCGCCGCCGCCAGCCTGCGGACCGCGACCCGCTCCATGTCGGCAAGGGCGGCCGCGAGCGAGCCGTCCACGTCGATGGACCGGCAGGCGTCCTCGATCACATAGGTGGTAAAGCCGTGCCGCGCGGCATCCACCGCCGACCACGACACGCAGAAGTCGAGGGCGAGGCCGGCGAGATACACCGTATCGATCCCCCGTTCGCGGAGGTATCCGGCGAGGCCGGTGGGAGTGGTGCGATCCGCCTCGTAGAAGGTGGAATAGCTGTCGATGGCCTTGTGGTGGCCCTTGCGCACCACCAGCTGCGCGTGCGGTACCTCCAGGCCCGGCGCGAAGGCGGCCCCCGGCGTGCCTTGCAGGCAATGGTCCGGCCACAGGATCTGGCGGCCGTAGGGCAGGTCGATCATGTCGTAGATCGCGCGCCCCGCATGGGTCGAGGCGAAGGAGATGTGGCCGCGCGGGTGCCAGTCCTGCGTCAGGATCACGTTGCGGAAGCCGGCGGCGAGCCGGTTGGCGAGGGGCACCACCTCATCACCGCCGGGGACCGCAAGGGCGCCGCCGGGCAGGAAGTCCACCTGCAGATCGACGAGGATGAGGGCGGCGCGCGGATCGACGCCGGGACCCGACCCGGCGGCTGGCTTCAAAGGGGCCATCCGTTTCCTCGCGCGGCTGTGAAAAATGGAGCGTGCCGCCTGCTACCATGCCTTGCGGGGCCAAATCACCCCCCCTATATGCGCCTCGATCGCCGTTTTCGCGGCGAACCCCAATTCTAAGTTTCAGGGGGCCGGCGGACCGGTCGCGGGAGGGGCTCGCGACGATCCACCTCGGGCGCCGCAAGGGCCCGGTCGGCCTGCCGGCAAGGAGAATCATATGGCCAAGATCATCGGTATCGACCTCGGCACCACCAATTCCTGCGTCGCGGTGATGGAGGGGTCCACCCCGAAAGTCATCGAGAACGCCGAGGGCGCGCGCACCACGCCCTCCATCGTCGCCTTCACGGAGGACGGCGAGCGTCTCGTCGGCCAGCCTGCCAAGCGGCAGAGCGTCACCAATCCCGAGCGCACCTTCTTCGCGGTGAAGCGCCTCATCGGCCGCCGCTATGACGACCCCACCGTCGCCAAGGACAAGAACCTTGTGCCCTACCAGATCGTGCGCGCCGACAACGGCGACGCCTGGGTGGAAGCCGACGGCAAGAAGTATTCCCCCTCGCAGATCTCCGCCTTCATCCTGCAGAAGATGAAGGAGACGGCCGAGTCGTTCCTGGGCGAGAAGGTGGAGAAGGCGGTTATCACCGTTCCCGCCTACTTCAACGACGCCCAGCGCCAGGCCACCAAGGACGCGGGCAAGATCGCCGGCCTCGAGGTGCTGCGCATCATCAACGAGCCTACCGCGGCGGCGCTAGCCTATGGCCTCGACAAGAAGTCGGCCGGCACCATCGCGGTCTATGACCTCGGCGGCGGCACCTTCGACGTGTCGGTGCTGGAGATCGGCGACGGCGTGTTCGAGGTGAAGTCCACCAATGGCGACACCTTCCTCGGCGGCGAGGATTTCGACATGCGCCTCGTCGGCTACCTCGCCGATGAGTTCAAGAAGGAGCAGGGCATCGACCTGCGCAACGACAAGCTCGCCCTCCAGCGGCTGAAGGAAGCCGCCGAGAAGGCCAAGATCGAGCTGTCGTCCGCGACGCAGACCGAGATCAACCTGCCCTTCATCACGGCGGATGCGACCGGCCCGAAGCACCTCACCATGAAGCTCACCCGCGCCAAGTTCGAGGCGCTGGTGGACGACCTCATCCAGCGGACCGTCGAGCCCTGCCGGCTCGCGCTGAAGGATGCCGGCCTCACCGCCGGGCAGATCGACGAGGTCGTCCTCGTCGGCGGCATGACCCGCATGCCCAAGGTGCAGGAAGTGGTGAAGCAGTTCTTCGGCAAGGAGCCCCACAAGGGCGTCAACCCGGACGAGGTGGTCGCCATCGGTGCTGCCATCCAGGCGGGCGTGCTCCAGGGCGACGTGAAGGACGTGCTGCTGCTCGACGTGACCCCGCTGTCGCTGGGCATCGAGACGCTGGGCGGCGTGTTCACCCGCCTCATCGACCGCAACACCACCATCCCCACCAAGAAGAGCCAGGTGTTCTCCACGGCTGAGGATGGCCAGACCGCGGTGACGATCCGCGTGTTCCAGGGCGAGCGCGAGATGGCGGCGGACAACAAGATCCTCGGCCAGTTCGACCTCATGGGCATTCCCCCGGCGCCCCGCGGCGTGCCGCAGGTGGAGGTGACCTTCGACATCGACGCCAACGGCATCGTGCAGGTCTCCGCCAAGGACAAGGGCACCGGCAAGGAGCAGCAGATCCGCATCCAGGCCTCGGGCGGCCTGAATGACGCCGACATCGAGAAGATGGTGAAGGACGCCGAGGCCCACGCGGCCGAGGACAAGAAGCGCCGGGCCCTGGTGGAAGCCAAGAACCACGCGGAAGCCCTCGTCCACTCCACCGAGAAGGCCGTCGCCGAGCATGGCGACAAGGTCGGCGCGGCGGAGAAGGGTGCCATCGAGGCGGCCCTCAATGACCTCAAGTCTTCGCTGGAAGGCGACGACGTGGAGGCCATCACCGCCAAGACCAACACCCTCGCCCAGGCCTCCCTCAAGCTCGGCGAGGCCATGTACGCGGCCCAGCAGCCGGGCGCGGAGGCGGGCGCCAAGCCGGCGGACGACGTGGTGGACGCCGAGTTCACCGAGGTCGACGACGACAAGAAGAAGTCGGCCTGATCCCTTCGCCCAGAGCGAAGGTGATGGCAATATGATGCCTGGCCCGGTTCCTTGCCGGGGCAGGCATCGCATCGGGTGGGACGATGAAGGGCGCGGCGAAGGTCATCATGGGCGCCGCAGCAGGCGCCCTTCTTGTTTCATCGGCGAGCGCGGACCAGCCGAGACGCCTGACGGCGCAATATCATTATGACCGGGCGATCACCGTGGAGATGGTGCTCCTCGACGCGATCCAGAACAACAAGCCGCGCCGTCTCCTAATATTGCACAACGCGCTGCTCGACGAGTTCGATGTGCTGCGCGGCAAGGCGGTGGTGGACGAGGGCGGCATCTTCTGCGGCGGGTTGATTGTGTCGCTGGCGGTGGTTGCCCTAGCCGCACATGAGCACGTCGCTAATCGCACCTCGCCGACAAGTATGGCCAACAGCGCCTGGATCAACTATCGGCAACAGATGGCGCGCTGCGAGCAAAGGCCCGATGTGGTTGTCGTAGAGCGGACGCTGCCGGAGAAATTGAGTGAGGTTTTCTGAGGTCATGGCCAAGCGCGACTATTACGAAACCCTCGGCTGCGATCGCGGCGCCGACGAGACGGTGCTGAAGGCCTCCTACCGCAAGCTCGCCATGAAGTGGCATCCCGATCGCAACCAGGGCGATGCGGAAGCCGAGGTGATGTTCAAGGAGGTCAACGAGGCCTACGAGGTCCTCAAAGACCCCCAGAAGCGGGCCGCCTATGACCGCTTCGGCCATGCCGCCTTCGAGAATGGCGGCGGCGGCCCCGGCTTCGGCAACGATTTCGCCTCCTCCTTCGCGGACATCTTCGACGACCTGTTCGGCGGCTCCATGGGCCGCGGGCGCGGCGGCGGGGGTGGCCAGCAGCGCGGTCGCGGCTCGGACCTGCGCTACAACATGGAGATCACCCTTGAGGAAGCGTTCGTCGGCAAGACGGCGCAGATCAAGATCCCCACCTCCGTAGCCTGCGAGGCCTGCAACGGCTCCGGCGCCAAGCCCGGCACCCAGCCGAAGGCCTGCCGCACCTGCGGCGGCGCCGGCAAGATCCGCCACGCGCAGGGCTTCTTCACCCTGGAGCGCACCTGCCCCACCTGCCAGGGCCGCGGCAGCGTCATCGAGGACCCGTGCGGCGCCTGCGCCGGCGCAGGGCGCGTGACGCGCGAGCGCACCCTCTCTGTGCAGATTCCGCCCGGCGTCGAGGACGGCACCCGCATCCGCCTCGGCGGCGAGGGCGAGGCCGGCGTGCGCGGCGGACCGGCGGGCGACCTCTACATCTTCCTCTCCATCGAGCCGCACGCCTTCTTCCAGCGGGAGGGGGCGGACCTTTATTGCCGCGTACCCATCTCCATGGTCACGGCGGCGCTCGGCGGCGCGGTCGAGGTGCCGACCATCGACGGTGACAAGACCAAGGTGAAAATTCCGGAGGGCACCCAGTCGCAGAAGCGCTTCCGCCTTTCCGGCAAGGGCATGCCCATCCTGCGCTCCCGCTCCTCCGGCGACATGTATGTGCAGGTGGTGGTGGAGACGCCGCAGAAGCTGACCAAGCGGCAGAGGGAGCTTCTCGCCGAATTCGACAAGGAAAGCTCCGGCGAGACCCATCCCGAATCCGCCGGCTTCTTCGCCAAGGTGAAGGAATTCTTCCAGGGCGCGGCCGGCGAGGGGGCGTGATCCCCGCCGGCGGTCAGCCCCTGCGGGCCGCGGCCATGCATTGGGCGATGCCGTCCGCATAGGGCGTCTTCGCGACGGGGCCGATGGCCCGTTCGAGGGCACTGCCGTCGAAGATGACCGGCTCGGTCATCAGATAGTGCATCTCCACGAGTTCGCGCATGAGCGGATCGAACAGGCCGGCGAGGCGCAGCATCGTCTTGCCCGCCACCATCAGCTTGGGCGGGCCTCCCGCCAGTGCGAAGGCCTGCCGGGCTACCTCCCGAACTGTAATGGTGCCCGCGCCCGCGAGATTGTAGGTGCGGCCGAAAGTGTCCTCCCGCCGCAACAATTCCCGTACCACCGGCCCCACATCCGGCACGAAGACGAACTCGTGTGGGGTGTCGATAGGCCCCACCACCCTCGCCCGGCGCCCCGCCGCCGCGGCGGTGAAGAGGTCGGCGAGGAAGCTGCGGTCCACGCCGGGTCCGTAGAAATCGGGCAGGCGCAGGATGGCGCCCTGAAGCGCGCCGCGCGCGTCGGCCTCCATCAGAATGTCCTCCTGCTCCTTGCGCATGCGACCCTTGAAGGTGTGTGGGTCGCGCGGATGGCTCTCGTCCACGCGCGGCGCCTGCGGCCGGCCGAAGGGATAGGCGGTGCCGATGAGCAGCACCCGCCGCACACCCTCCGCCTCGGCCGCCTCGACCACGGCCCGCATGAGGCGGGGGTGGAGGTGGAAGGCGTCATAGGGCACCCCCACCATGTGGACGAGCGTATCCATGCCCCGAACCGCCGCGCGGAGGCTTGCGGCATCGTCCGGGTTCCAGATGCGCTGGGTGGCGAGAGGACAGGCGCCGAAGGCGGTCGAGAGGCCGGCGGCGGAGCGCCCGACGACCGAGAACGGTGTGCCGGCCGCACTCAGGGCTTGGGAGATGCTGGCGCCGATGGCGCCGGTCGCGCCCAGCAGCGCAATTCTGGGGGCGCCGGCAACTTGCGGGAAAGCGGGAGAGGTCATTAGAGTGGCGTCCTGAACAATGTTCACTAAACATCGTTCATAAACTGAACATCGTTCATGTCAAGCGACAAGGGTCTGTCGTGTCAGAATTGAAATCGTCCGCGCCACCCCCGGGCGGTTCGCCCCGCGCCAGGCGGAAGGAGGATGCCCGTGCGCGCATCCTTGCCGAGGCGCGCCGGATCGTTCTGGATCAGGGATTTGAGGCGCTCACCATGCGCCGCATCGCCGAGGCCGCCGGCTATTCCGCCGGGGCGCTCTATCTTCACTTTGAGAATCGCGAGGCCATCGCCCGCGAACTCGGGGAGGCCGGCATGCGCGCGCTGCTCGAAGGCCTCGCCGAGGCCGGGAAGAGCGCGGACCCGCTGCACCGGCTCAAGGCCCTGGCCCTCGCTTATGCGGCGTTCGGGCGCGCCGAGCCCGAAACCTACCGGCTGATCTTCATGGAGCCGGGATTCGCGGCCACCGCGCTGGGGGGGAAGGACGCGGCCGGGGCGGCGGCGTTTGCGCTCATCGGCGGGGTGTTCCAGGATCTCGCAACGGCCGGTCGGCTGAGGGATGGGCTTGACCCGGAGGGCCTCGCCCTGACCTTCTGGATCCTCCTGCACGGCATGGTCAGCCTGAAGCTGACCTGCTCGGCCTTTCTCGTGGCTCCCGAGGAGGATCTCCTTTCGACAGCGCTCGACAACCTGCTACACGGGGTCTTGCGCGAGGCCAGCGAACCTTGACCCCGCCCCCTTTCCCGTCTAAGCGCCTGATATCCGACCCGCTCGGGCGCCCGAGGTGCAGTTGATGCTCCAGTCCCACGACCACCGCAGGCCGCTTCAAAAGCCCCTGCTCCAGAAGCCGAACCTCAAGGACGAGGTGCGTTTCCTGCAGTCGTGGTTCCAGAATCCGCTCAAGACCGGCGCGGTCGCGCCCTCGAGCCCGGCGCTTGCCAAGATGATGGCGAGCTATCTCGATCCCAAGATGGACGGCCCGGTCATCGAGCTTGGGCCGGGCACCGGCCCGGTCACTAAGGCGCTGATCCAGCGCGGCTTTGCCCCCGAGCGCCTGTTCCTGATCGAGTACAATCCGGAATTCTGCGCCCTGCTGCGCCTGCGCTATCCCGGCGCCACCGTCATCAACGGTGATGCCTACCAGCTCGGCAAGACGCTGAAGGATCGCCTGCCCGGCAAGGCGGCGGGCACCATCTCCTCGCTGCCGCTCTTCACCATGCCCGAGGCCGAGCGCCACCGGATGGTCAACGAGGCGTTCGACCTCTCCCACCCCGGCACGCCGTTCGTGCAATTCACCTATGCGGTGGTCTCGCCCGTGCCGCTGCTGCCGGGCGCCATCGAGGGCGAACGCTCGCCGCGGGTGTGGCGCAACATCCCCCCGGCCCGCGTCTGGGCTTATCGCCGGCCCTGATCCTCATCTTGGCCGGTCCGGCGCCGGCCTTATGCTGCCGGTGCCGCCCGTGACGGATTTCCTCTATCTGACCCATCCGCAGGTCCAGGTGGACCCTGCCGTCCCCGTGCCGCGCTGGGGTCTGTCGCCCGTGGGGCGTCAGCGCACGCTGGCCTTTTCCACGCGATTCGATCTCTCCGCCATCAGCCAAGTCATCTCCTCCACCGAGGAGAAGGCGAAGGAGACGGCCGCCCTGATCGCCGCGCCCCTCCGGCTGCCGGTCGTCATCCGCGACGGCATGGAGGAGAACGACCGCTCCGCCACCGGCTACCTGCCCGAAGCCGAATTTCAAGAGATGGCCAACGCCTTCTTCGCCCGCCCCACCGAGAGCGTGCGCGGCTGGGAGCGCGCGGTGGACGCGCAGGCCCGTATCGTCGCGGCGGTGGAGGCGGCGCTGGCGGTTTACGGCGGGACGGGGCAGCGCCTGCTCTTTGTCGGCCATGGCGGCGTGGGCACCTTGCTTCTGTGCCACTTGGCGGGCTACCCCATTTCCCGCGTCCACGACCAGCCACCGGTCGGGGGCGGCTGCTGGTTCCGCGCCGGTCCCGCGCGGCGGCCGGACCGCTGGCGCGCAATGGAGGAGACGGCATGATGCAGGTTGCTCAGGGCACCCCGATCCGCGCGGATGTCCGCGACAAGCTCATCGTCGCCCTCGACTATCCCTCCGTCGCCGCCGCCGAGGCCGCGGTCGCCCAGCTTGGCGACGTGGTGAGCTTCTACAAGATCGGGCTGGAGCTGGCGGTCTCGGGCGGCATCGACCTTGCCGCCGACCTCATCGCCGCCGGCAAGAAGGTGTTTCTCGACCTCAAGCTCCACGATATCGGCAACACGGTGGAGCGCGCGACCGCTGCCGCCGCCGAGCGGGGCTTCGACATTCTCACCGTCCACGCCTATCCCCTGACCATGGCCGCCGCCGCGCGCGGGGCTGCGGGCAGCAAGCTGGAGGTGCTGGGCGTCACGGTGCTCACCTCCTATGACGATGCCGATCTCGCCGCCACCGGCGTCGCCGGGGGCGTCACCGAGACCGTGCGCCTGCGCGCCGGGCAGGCGCGGGAGGCCGGCATCGCCGGCGTCATCTGCGCGCCCACCGACGCCGCCATGGTGCGCGGCATTCTTGGCCCTCACATGCGCGTGGTGACGCCGGGCGTGCGGCCCAAGGGCGCCGCCGTGGGCGACCAGAAGCGCATCGCGACGCCGGCCGAGGCGCTGGCCGCGGGCGCCGACCGCATCGTGGTGGGCCGGCCGGTGACGGCGGCGGAAGACCCGGTCGCGGCGGCGCGGGCGATCCTTGCTGAACTTCAGGGCGCGTGACGGGGGCGGCGATGGCGAACGGCTACTGGTTCCTCAATCTCGATGTGGTCAACCCGGTGGACTACATCACCTACCGCGAGGCGAACTACGCCTTCGCGCGGTCGCACGGCTTCCGGTTCGTGATCCGCGGTGGCGACTTCGAGCAGCTCGAAGGCATCAAGCGCCATCGCAACGTGCTGGTGGAACTGCCCTCCTACGAGGACGCCCTGAGCACCTATACCCTGCCCGAATACCAGCACGTGCGCGATCTGCGCCGCTCCACCGCCATCGCCGATCTCGCCGCTGTCGAAGGTTATGACGGGCCACAGCCTTCGTCGGCACCGCCGCCCGAAGGCACGCCCGAGAACCCGCGCGGCTACTGGATGGCCAAGGTGGATGTGACCGATCCCGAGCGCTACAAGGATTACGTGGCCGCCAATGCCGAGCCGCTGGCCGAATACGGCGCCTGGTTCGTCGTGCGGGGCGGGCGCAACCAGCTTCTGGAGGGCCATGGCCGCTCGCGCTACGTGGTCATCGCGTTCAAGGATGTCGCGACGGCGCGCGCCTGCTATTTCTCCCCGGGGTACCAGAAGGCGCTGGCCATCCGGCGGGAGGCGTCGGTCGCCGACGTCATCCTCATCTCCGGCTATACCGGGCACGAGGCCGCGCCCACCTGAGCGCGACCATTCTCGATCGCTTTCCCCGACTCGCTAAATCGGCGAAGCGATCGACGGTATTGAGTTAACGCATTTTCTTCACGCGAACCGGTATCCCCTTCGCTTGAAAATGCCCAAGAGGACTTTACCCGTGACCGATCTGCGCATCGTCATCGCCGGGGCCGGCGGCCGCATGGGCCGCACGCTCATCCGCGCCATCGCCGAGACCGAGGGGCTGAAGCTCGTCGGCGCCCTCGAATATGCCGGCTCCGCCCATCTCGGCGAGGATGCCGGGCTGATGGCGGGCACGGGCCCCAACGGCATCACGGTGGAGAGCGACGTGGCCCCGGCGCTGAACGGCGCCGACGTGGTGATCGACTTCTCCACCCCCGCCGCCACGGTGCGCCTCGCCGGTCGCCTCGCCGAGGCGGGAATCGCCCATGTCATCGGCACCACCGGCTTCTCCAACGAGGACAACGCGGCCATCGCCGACGCGGCCCTGCGCACGGTCATCGTCAAGTCCGGCAACATGAGCCTCGGTGTGAACCTGCTCGCCGCCCTGACCCGCCGGGTGGCGGCGACGCTGGGCGACGACTTCGACATCGAGATCGTCGAGATGCATCACAACCGGAAGGTCGATGCGCCCTCCGGGACCGCGCTGCTGCTGGGCGATGCGGCGGCGGCCGGCCGCAACCGCAAGCTCGACGAATGCTCCGATCGCGGCCGCGACGGCCTCACCGGCCCGCGCGTGAAGGGCAACATCGGCTTCGCCAGCCTGCGCGGCGGCTCCGTGGTGGGCGAGCACATGGTGATCTTCGCCGGCGCCTCCGAGCGCATCGAGCTGGTCCACAAGGCCGAGGACCGGATGATCTTCGCCAACGGCGCGCTCACCGCCGCCCGTTGGACGAAATGCGGAGAGACCCGGCGCGAGCCCGGGCTCTATTCCATGGCCGACGTGCTCGGCCTCGCCGATTTCTGAGTGTCTGGAGACTTTTCATGTCGGATCGCATCCTCGTCCTCGTCCGTCACGGGCAGAGCGAGTGGAACCTCAAGAACCTTTTCACCGGCTGGCGTGACCCCGACCTCACCGAGCAGGGCGTCGCGGAGGCGAAGCGTGCGGGCGCGCTCCTGAAGGCCGAAGGCCTGACGTTCGACGTCGCCTTCACCTCGCTCCTCTCCCGCGCCCAGCGCACCCTGTCGCTGGTGCTCGGCGAGATGGGACAGGAGGGCGTGGAGACGATGGCCAGCCAGGCGCTGAACGAGCGGGACTATGGCGACCTCTCCGGCCTCAACAAGGACGACGCCCGCGCCAAGTGGGGCGAGGAGCAGGTGCATGTGTGGCGCCGCTCCTATGACATCCCCCCGCCCGGCGGCGAGAGCCTGCGCGATACGGTGGCCCGCACGCTGCCCTATTACAATCAGGAGATCCTGCCGCGCGTGCTGAGGGGCGAGACCACGATCGTGACCGCCCACGGCAATTCGCTGCGCGCCCTCATCATGGTGCTGGAGAAGCTGTCTCCCGAAGGCATCATGAAGCGCGAGGTGCTCACCGGCGTGCCGATGGTCTATCGGATGCGCGCCGATTCCACCGTCGAGGACCGGCGCGACCTCGCGGTCTGAGGACGCCTGAGGCCGCGGCCGGTTCGCCGGCCGCTCCCCTCCAAGATGCGCTCAGCTGCGCCGCGCGGCCACGAACTGGGCGGCTTCGGCGAGGATCTCGCCGCGCGCGCCGAACGGCGCAAGGGCGTCCGCCGCTTCTGCCACCAAACGGTCCAGCAGACGGCGCGCCTCGGGCAGGCCGAGGCGGGAGACCAGCGTCGCCTTGCCGGCGGCGGCGTCCTTGCCCACCTTCTTGCCCACCTCCTCGGCCGTTCCTTCCACATCCAGAATGTCGTCGGCGATCTGGAACGCCGCCCCCAGCGCCCGCCCGTAGGCGAGCAGCGCCGCGCGCTGGCCCGCATCCGCGCCGCCGAGGATCGCCCCCGCCTCGGCCGAGACGGCGAGCAGGGCGCCGGTCTTCATGGCCTGCAGGTCGCGGATGGCGTCCTCCCCATGGGCGAGAGGCGCCCCGCCGGAAAAGCGCCCTTCGGCGGCGAGGTCCAGCATCTGCCCGCCCACCATGCCGCCGATGCCCGCCGCCCGCGCCAGCGCCCGCACTAGCGCGATGCGCACGGCGGGGTCGGGGTGGGCGTCCTCACCCGCCAAAAGGTCAAAGGCGAGGGTGAGCAGCCCGTCGCCGGCGAGGATGGCGGTTGCCTCGTCATAGGCCTTGTGAACCGTGGGCCGGCCGCGGCGCAGGTCGTCGTCGTCCATGGCCGGCAAATCGTCATGGACGAGGGAATAGCAGTGCACGCACTCGATGGCGGTGGCCGCGGTCACGGCGGCTTCGGCCGGAAGGCCGAACAGGGCGGCGCCCTCGATCACCAGGAACGGCCGCAGCCTTTTGCCGCCGCCCAGAGCCCCGTGGCGCATGGCGGCCATGAGCCGCTCCGGCCGCAGCCGCTCGCCGGCAAGCGCCGCACCGCCGAGCGCGGCGGCGAGCCGGGTTTCGGTGATGGCGGCGGCGGCGTCGAGACGATCCTTGAGGGAAGAGGTCACCGGGTGGCCTAGCGTGGCTGAGAAGGGCAAGGTGGAACGCCCGGCGAGGGCGCACCGTTGACGGGGGCCACCGGGTGCCTCAACCAGGGGTCAAGGTCAAGCCGCATGGCGGCAGGGAGGGGGGAGGATGATCCGTCTGGTGCTTCGGGTGGTGCTCATCCTCGCCGCCATCCCGCTGGTGCTTTCGGTCCTCTACAACGTCATCAATCCCGTCTCGACGCTGATGATCGGCCGCTGGATCACCGGCGAGCGGGTGGAGCGCGTGTGGACGCCCATCGAGAAGATGTCGCCGGCGCTGGTGCGCACGGTCATCGCCTCGGAGGATGCCAGCTTCTGCCAGAACGTCGGCATCGACTTCGGCGAGCTGCGCGAGGCCATCGAGAAGGCGGACGAACTCGAGGACACCCGCGGCGCCTCCACCATTCCCATGCAGATCGCCAAGAACCTGTTCCTGTGGCCGGGGCGGGCGCTGATCCGCAAGGCCATCGAGATGCCGCTCGCCATCTGGCTCGATCTGGTGGTGAGCAAGAGGCGTCTGATCGAGATCTATCTCAACATCGCCGAATGGGGGCCGAATGGCGAATTCGGCGTGGAGGCGGGCGCGCAGCGCGCCTTCGGCATTTCTGCCGCGCAGGTGGATGCGCGGCAGGCGGCGCTGCTGGCGGTGATGCTGCCCAATCCGCACCGGCGCGATGCGGGCAATCCCACCGCCGGCGTCCAGCGGCTCGCGTCCCGCCTTCAGGCGCGGGTGCCCAAGGAGGGGCCGGAACTCGTCGCCTGCCTCGGCCAGCTGCGCTGAACCCGCACGCCGCTTGATTGTTGGCGCCACACGCGCCACATGGGAGACGTCGCGCCGTTCCGGCTGAACCCGCCGTGCCCGGCGGTAACTTCCTCCTGCCGGCCCGCCTGAATGACCCAATCGCAAGCCCCTTCGCCCGCGTCCGCGTCCGCCCCCCGCAAGATGAACCCCTGGCTGAAGATCGGCCTGGAGATCGGCCCGCTGGTGCTGTTCTTTGTCGCCAACGGCCGCGGCGGCATCTATGTGGCGACCGGCGTCTTCATGGTGGCGACGCTGGTGGCGCTCGGCGCCATGTGGGTGCTGGCGCGCCGCATCGCGGTGATGCCGCTGGTCTCGGCGCTGGTGGTGATGGTGTTCGGCGGCCTGACGCTGTGGCTGCAGGACGACCATTTCATCAAGCTCAAGCCGACCATGGTGAATGCCCTGTTCGGCGTGCTGCTGCTGGGCGGCCTTTATTTCAGGAAGCCACTCCTGCCGTATGTCTTCGACGGCATGGTGAAGCTCACCGACGAGGGCTGGCGCAAGCTGACCATCCGCTGGGGCCTCTTCTTCCTGGTGATGGCGGTGCTGAACGAGATCGTCTGGCGCACCGTCTCCACGGACACCTGGGTGACCTTCAAGACCTTCGGCTATCTGCCGCTGACCTTCGCCTTCGCCTTCGCCCAGGCGCCGCTCATGAGCCGCTACGAGTTGAAGGACGGCGCCGGCACCGACTGAAGCCGCGGGATTTTCCTAACGCCCGCCGTTGACGGCGGCGCGCTCTGTCCCCATAAGCCCGAAAGAGGGCGCACAATGCTGACGAAAAAGGGAAAATACGGTCTCAAGGCGGCGGTCCACCTGGCCCGCCTGCCGCCGGGCGGCTCCACGCAGGTGGCGGACATCGCCGAGGCCAACAACATCCCGAAGAAATTCCTCGACGTGATCCTCGGCGAGCTGCGCAACGCCGGCTTCCTCTCGTCCAAGAAGGGCAAGCTCGGCGGCTACCGGCTGGCGAAGCCGGCGGACGACATCATCGTCGGCGAGATGATCCGCGCCCTCGACGGGCCGCTGGCGCCCTTTCCCTGCGCCAGCCGCAACGCCTACGAGCCGTGCGAGGATTGCGATATCGCCACCTGTGAGGTGCGCCTGCTGATGGTGCGGGTGCGCGACGCCATGGGCACGGTGCTCGACACCTACACACTCGCCCAGATGCGCGACCTGTCCCAGGAACAGCTCGCCTCCTTCGTGGACTACATCTGAAGCCCGCGCGGCGTTTGAGCGAAGGCAAGGCCCCCAGCCCGCGCGGCGCCTGAGCGGAGGCGAGCCAACCCTCAATCCCTGACCGTCGTCATCGCGAGCCTTGTGCGGGCGATCCACCGTGGGGCCGCCAGGGCGCCCGATTGCCGGGGCAGGACGCGCGGCGGAGTGGATCCCCCGGACCAGCCGGGGGATGACGGGCCGAATGGCCCTTTCCTCACTGCTGCGCGGCGAGGAAGGTGCGGAAGCGGGCCAGCGCCACGGCGAAGAACAGCGCGCCGATGCCGAAGGTGGCGGCGAAGCGCGGCCACACCGTCTCCAGCCCCGCCCCGCGGTAGAGGATGGCCTGCGCGAAGGCCACGAACTGGGTGGAGGGCGAGGCCTGCATTCCCACCTGCAGCCATTGCGGCATGCTCTCCAGCGGTGTGAACCCGCCCGACAGCATGTTCATGGGCAGCACCACCAGGAAGAACAGCAGCCCGAACTGCGGCATGGACCCGGCCAGCGTGCCGAGGAAGATGCCCAGCGATGCAGTGAAGAACAGGTAGAGCGCGGCCCCCGCGAGGAACAGCGGGATCGAGCCCGCGATGGCGACGCCCAGCACCCATTTCAGCACCACGATGAGGCTGACCAGAGTGGCGACGAGGATGACCGCCCCGTTCGCCACCACCTTCGCCAGCATGATCTCGGAGGGACGCACCGGCAGCACCAGCAGGTGCTCCAGCGTGCCGTGCTCGCGCTCGCGGATCAGCGCGGCGCCGGCGAGCAGCACCGAGAGCATGGTGATGTTGGTGATGAGGCCCATGGTGCCGGTGAACCAGGAGGATTCCAGCCCCTGGTTGAAGGCGGCGCGGATCTGGAGATTGACCGGGCTCGCCACCCCTTCGGAATGGCGCAGCACGAAGCGGTTCACCTCGGTCTGGAAGATGGCGGAGATGTCGTTGGCGCCGAGCCCGGCCTGCATCAGCGCCGTGGCGTCGATGAGCAATTGCACCTCGGGGCTGCGGCCGGCGAGCACGTCCGCCTGGAAGTTCGGCGGGAAATTCAGCACGAAGGTGTAGCGCGCCGCATCCATCACCGGGTCCACGTCCTGCGGGGCGATGGGCACCGGCCGCTGGAAGGAGGGCGGCAGCAGAGCGTCGAGGATGGCGTTGGAGAGGGCGGAATTGTCCTCGTCCACCACCGCCACGGCGGCGCGGTTGAGGTCGTGCTTCATGCCGTTCGCCTGCAGCACGATGGCGGCGGTGAAGGCATAGACCACCAGCACCAGCAGCGCCCGGTCGCGCCACAGGCCGAGCAGTTCCTTGCCCACCAGCCAGCGGACGTTGGCCAGCGGCAGGCGATGCGGTGCCTTGGTTTTCGCGGAGGGGGCGGGCGCGGCCATGTCAGGCCTCCTGCTTGCGCAGGATGAGGAAGGCGATGGCGAGCAGCGCCGGCCAGAAGGCGGCGGTGGCCAGGATGAAGGGCACAAGCTCGGTGAAGCTCAGCCCCTTGGTGAAGGCGCCCACGCTCACCCGCATGAAATAGGTGGTCGGAAAGAAGGTGCCGAGCACCCATCCCCCGCCCTCCAGCGAGGCCACCGGCTGGAGCATGCCGGAGAATTGGGTGGAGGGCATCATGGTGCCGATGGCGGTGCCGAACAGCGCCGCCACCTGGGTGTTGGTGAGGGTGGAGGAGACGAGCCCGATGGCGGTCGTCGCCAGCACATAGGCGAAGGCCCCGAGCGCCAGCCCGAGGAACGAGCCCTTGAGCGGCACTCCGAACAGGAACAGCGCCATCAGCACCATGATGACGAAGTTGAACAGCGCCACCCCCACATAGGGCGCCTGCTTGCCGAGCAGGAATTCCAGCTTCGTCACCGGCGTGACGTAAAGGTTGGTGATGGAGCCCAGCTCCTTCTCCGTCACCACCCCCAGCGCGGTGAGGATGGCCGGGATGAAGATGAGCATCAGCGCGATGTTGGCCGGCACCATGGCGTCGAGGCTGCGGAAGGACTGGTTGTAGCGGTAGCGCATCTCCAGCCCGGCGAAGGTGGAATAGGCGCGCCCGGCCGCCTGCGCCGCATCGGCGAGGAAGAGGGTATGAACCGCCTCCACATAGCCCTTGATGGTCTCGGCCCGGAACGGCATGGCGCCGTCGATGGTCACCAGCACCTCCGTCTGCCGCCCGGAGCGCAGATCCGCGCCGAAGCTCGGCGGCAGCTCGATGGCGAAGGCGATGGCGTTGGATTTCAGCCGCTGGTCGAGATCGTCCGGCGAGGTCAGCGCCGGCTGGATGCGGAAATAGGTGGAGTGGGCGAAGCCGTCGATATAGGCGCGGCTTTCCGGCGTCTGGTCGCGGTCGAGCACGGCGAAGCGCAGGCGATCCACGTCCAGCGTGATGCCGTAGCCGAAGATGATCATCAGGAACGCGGTGCCCAGCAGCGCGAAGGCGAGGCGCACCGGATCGCGCTTCAATTCCAGCGTCTCGCGCCAGGCATAGGCGGCGAGGCGGCGCGGGGAGAAGGCGGAGGGCCGCCCCGCGGGCCGCGGCTGGGGCGGGGGCAGGCGGGCTTCGGTGCCGGCGGCGCGTCCGCCCATCTCCATATAGGCAACGAAGGCTTCTTCGAGGCTCGCCGCGTGCTGCGCCTCCTTCAGCGCCTGCGGCGTGCCGGTGGCGATCACACGGCCGGCGTGCATGAAGGAGATGCGGTCGCAGCGTTCCGCCTCCCCCATGAAATGGGTGGAGACGAAGATGGTCACGCCCTCGTCCCGCGAAAGCCGCTGGAGGTGGTCCCAGAAGCCGTCCCGGGCCACCGGATCGACGCCGGAGGTGGGTTCGTCGAGGATCAGCACCTCCGGCTCGTGCAGCACCGCGACCGCCAGCGACAGGCGCTGGCGCACGCCCAGCGGCAGGCCGTCGGAGAGGTCGTCCAGATGGTCGGTGAGGTCGAAGGTGGCGACGAGATCGGCGATGCGCTTTGCCGCCGCGTCCTCCGGCAAAGCGAACAGGCGGGCGTGCAGCTCCAGATTCTGCCGCACGGTGAGTTCGCCATAGAGCGAGAAGGCCTGCGACATGTAGCCGACGCGCCGGCGGGTCTCGATGTCCTTCGGGTCCACCGGCACGCCAAAGAGCAGCGCTTCGCCGGAGGACGCCGGCAGCAGGCCGGTGAGCATCTTCATGGTGGTGGACTTGCCGCAGCCGTTGGAGCCGAGGAAGCCGAAGATCTCGCCGCGGCGGATGGTGAAGCTCACATCGTCCACCGCCACGAAGTCACCGAAGCGGCGGGTGAGGCCGCGGGATTCGATGGCGATGGGTGCGTCCGGCGGAATGGCGGCGACGGGCAGCGAGGCTTCTCCGTCGCCGCGCTGCCCGTCCGGCAGCAAGGCGATGAAGGCGCGCTCCAGCGTCGGCTGGCCCGTGCGGGCGAGGTGCTCGGCCGGGCTGGCGTCGGCGAGGATGCGGCCCTGGTCCATCAGCACCACGCGGCCGAAGCGGGCGGCCTCCTCCATGTCGGCGGTGGCGACGAGGAGGGTGAGGTGTGGCCGGTCGGCGCGGATGGTGTCCACGAAGTCCCAGAACTGCCGGCGGGAGAGGGGATCGACGCCGGTGGTCGGCTCGTCCAGCAGCAGGAGGTCCGGGTCATGCACCAGTGCGCAGCACAGGCCCAGCTTCTGCTTCATGCCGCCGGAGAGCTTGCGCATGAGCCGGTCGGCGAACGGGTCGAGCCCGGTGGCGGCAAGCAGCGGGGCGACGCGGGCGCCCTTGGTCGCCGCGTCCTCGCCGAACAGGCGGGCGAAGAAGGCGATGTTCTCGGCCACCGAGAGATTGGGATAAAGATTGCGCCCCAGCCCCTGCGGCATGAAGGCGATGCGCGGCTGGGCCTCTTCCCGTGCCTTGCGCGACGCGAAGTCCGCGCCCAGCACCTCGACCCCGCCCTTTTGGATGCGCTTCGCCCCGGCAATCAGGCCGAGGAGAGTGGACTTGCCCACCCCGTCCGGCCCGACGAGGGCGACGGCGGAGCCCTCCGCGATGGTGAGGTCCACCCCGTCCACCGCCTGCGTCTTCCCATAGGCGTGGCGGATGCCGGCGAGCCGGACGGCGTCCGGGCGTGCCGCCGGAGCGGCCTCGCTCACTTCTTTGCTCCCGTATCCTTCGCTCCGCTTTCCTTGGCGGGCTCGCCGAATTCCTGCACGAGGTCGGACTCGAGCCACGCGGGCCATTGGGCGGCGGGATCGAGCCGCACGTAGCCGACGCCGGTGACGCCGGTCTTCACGTGCTCCAGATATTTCTCCACCAGCGGACGGGCGACGCGGAGCTTGACGCGGAACATCATGCGGTCGCGCTCGCGCTGGGTCTCCACCTGCTTGGGGGTGAACTGGGCGCGGGCCGAGACGAAGGAGACGGCGGCCGGCACCGCGCGGTCGGGCAGGGGCTCCAGCAGCAGGCGTGCCGGCGTGCCGAGGCCGATGCGCCCGGCGTCCGCGGCAGGCAGGAAGATGGTCATGTAGACGTCGGAGAGGTCGATGAAGGTCAGCACCTTGCCGCCCGCGCCCAGCACCTCGCCCGGCTCGGCGAGGCGGTAGATGACCCGGCCGGACTTGGGAGCGATGAGGGTGCCGTCGGCCACGAGGCGCTTCAGGCGGTCAACCTCGGCTTCCGCCGCGCGGATCGCGCTCTCGCTCGCCGCGAGGCTGGACTGGGCAGCGGCGAGCGCGGCGGCGGCGGTGAGCTTGGTGGTGCGATACTGGTCCACCTTCTGCTCGGTGGCGAAGCCTTTGGAAACCAGCGTCTCCTGCCGCTCCAGTTCCTTGGTGGCGAGGTCCAGCTCGCCCTTGCGCTGCTCCACCACATGAAAGGCGGTGTCGCGGGACTGGCGCGCCTGCGCCGCCTGCGCATCCGCCGTGCGCAGGGCCGCCTCGAGGTCCGAGACGTCTATGTGGGCGACCACCTGCCCCTGCCTGATGAAGTCGCCTTCCTCGGCGAGCACGTCCAGCAGGCGGCCGGCGGCCTTGGTGGCCACGTCCACCTCGGTGGCCTCGATGCGCCCGTTGCCCTCGGCGAAGCCGGGCGGCAGGGCGCGGCTGCGATGCGCGAGATACCACGCCCCCGCACCGCCTGCGGCCGCAAGGGCGACGATGACGGCGAGGATGGCAACGGAGCGCTTCATGGGGACACCTTCAGGGGGCTGGCACGCCCCCGCGATGCCGATCGAGAATGGCACTCCCGCGGGGCGTCGGGAACCGTCTCTGTCAACACTTTACCGCAGCGCACACGTCTGGCGTTGATTGAGGTCAACGGCTGTTTACTCGCCGTCCACCTCCCGCTGCAAGGCGATGGCGCCGGCCGGGTTGCGCACTTTCGCACCGCCGATGAGGTAGAGGAAGACATCGCGCGTGTCGGCCTTCTTTCCCTTCGCGGCCTTTGCAGGTGTCCCCGCCTGCGGCAGGCCCTCGGGTACCTTGCCGGCCTCCCAGTCCTTCGCCGCCTTCGCCCAGCGCGCGAGGTCTTCGGCGCCATAACCGGTCTCGATCTCCTCCCGGGTCTGCTGGAGGCGGGCATAGGTGAAGTCCGCCGTCAGGTCGGCGATGGCGGGATAGGTCTCGTGGTCCGCGTAGACGATGGCGACGTTGTGCTTGCGGGCCAGCGCCACGAACTCGGGCACCACGAACGAAGGGTGCCGCACCTCCAGAGCATGGCGCAGGGCGACGCCTTCATGGGCCTTCGGCAGCAGCGCCATGAAGGCGGCCATGTCGTCCGGATCGAAGGCTTTCGTCGCCGCGAACTGCCAGTTGATGGGGCCAAGCCGGTCGCCCATCTCCACGATGCCGCTCGAAATGAACTTGCCGACGCTTTCCTCCGCCTCCGCCAGCACGCGGCGCTGGGTGACGTAGCGCGTCGCCTTGAGCGCGAACACGAAGCCGTCCGGGACCTGTCCGGCCCAGTCGGCGCAGGATTTGGCGGAGGGCGTGCGGTAGAAGGTGCCGTTGATCTCGATGGTCTTCAGCACGGAGGCCGCGTGCCGCAGCTCCTTCGCGTGGGGCAGGCCTTCGGGATAGAAGACGCCGCGCCACGGCTCGAACGTCCAGCCGCCGATGCCGACGCATATGGCCATCTGATGCTCCTCTCGCATCCGGCCGTCACGGCAGCGGCAGGATGTTGGAATATTTCACCTGTTCCAGCGCGAAGGAGCTTTCGATGGAGGCGATGCCGTCGAGCCGCGTGAGCTTCTCCTTCAGGAAGCGCTCATAGGCGTCGAGATCGGCCGCCACCACCCGTAAAAGGTAATCGCGCGGGCCGGTCATCAGATAGCATTCCAGCACCTCCGGCCAGCCCCGGATGGCGGCGGAGAAGCTATCCAGCGCCTCCTCCTGCTGGCGCTCCAGCTTGATGGAGACGAACACGCTGACCGGCAGCCCCGCCTTGCGCTGGTCGAGCACCGCCGCATAGCGGGCGATGAGCCCTTCCTCCTCCAGCGCCTTCACCCGCCTCAGGCAGGGCGAGGGAGAGAGGCCGACCTCGCCGGACAGCTCCGCAATGCTCTTGCGGCCATCGGCCTGCAGGGCGGCGAGGATTTTCCGGTCGATGGCATCGAGGCGCATGAATCCGCTCCATCGGGTGCGTCTAGTAGCATTTTATGGCGCGAGCTACGGCAACGTAAGGGCGATTTGACCGGAAACGCCGCTTGGCCCGCGCTAAACTCGTGACCGGGCCGATGCTGCGGCCCCGGAAGAATTCCGCCCGAGGAAACGCCATGGCCTCCCCCCGTTCCACCGCTCCCGTCCTGCGCGCCCAACCCGCCCCGCCCTCGGCCGCCGATCTCGCGATCCTCGGCGAGCTGGAGAAGAAGGTGCTGTGGCTGGCGAGCTGGATGATCCACAACGCCAACCATCTGCGGCCCGCCGCGGACGGCCTGAAGGTCGGCGGACATCAGGCCTCCTCCGCTTCGCTGGCCGCCATCATGTGCGCGCTCTATTTCCACGTGCTGCGCCCGCAGGACCGGGTGGCGGTGAAGCCGCACGCGAGCCCCATCTTCCACGCCATCCAGTATCTGCTCGGCCGGCAGGACCGCGCGCGGCTCGAGAATTTCCGCGGCTTCAAGGGCGCGCAATCCTACCCCTCGCGCACCAAGGATGCCGACGACGTGGACTTCTCCACCGGCTCGGTGGGCCTCGGCGTGGCGCAGACCCTGTTTGCCAGCCTGGCGCAGGATTACGTCCACGCCCACGGCCTCGCCGGCGACCGGCCCAAGGGGCGGATGATCGCTCTCGTGGGCGACGCGGAGCTGGACGAGGGCAACGTCTTCGAGGCCCTGCTGGAGGGCTGGAAGCACGAGGTGCGCAACACCTGGTGGATCATCGACTACAACCGCCAAAGCCTCGACGGCGTGGTGCGCGAAGGCCTTTACGAGCGCTTCACCGGCATCTTCGAGGCCATGGGCTGGCAGGTGGTCGTGCTGAAATACGGCACCCTCCAGCAGGCCGCCTTTGCCGAGCCGGGCGGCGCCGCTCTGAAGCGCTGGATCGACACCTGTCCGAACGCCGAGTACTCCGCCCTCACCTTCCAGGGCGGCGCCGCCTGGCGCAAGCGCCTGATGGACGACCTCGGCGACCAGGGCGACGTCTCCGCCCTCATCGCCCGGCGCACGGACGCCGAGCTATCGGCGCTCATGACCAATCTCGGCGGCCATGACATCGCCTCTCTCATCGCCGCCTTCGACGCCATCGACCACGACCGGCCGGTGGCCTTCCTCTGCTACACGGTGAAGGGCTTCGGCCTGCCGCTCGCCGGCCACAAGGACAACCACGCCGGCCTCATGACGCCCGCCCAGATGGAGGCGCTGCGGGCCGCCATGAACGTGGGCACGGGGCGCGAATGGGAGCCGTTCGAGGGGCTCAAGCGCCCCGCCGCGGAGCTGCAGGCCTTCCTCGACCGGGTTCCGTTCTTTCAGGCGGGGCCGCGTCGCTTCACCGATCCCGCCCTCGCCGTGCCGGCCCTGGCGCCGCCGCCCAATTCCACCATCTCGACGCAGGCAGGCTTCGGCCTGATCCTGCAGGATCTGGCCAAGGGCGACAGCCCGCTCGCGGACCGCATCGTCACCACATCGCCCGACGTCACCGTCTCCACCAATCTCGGCCCATGGGTGAACCGGCGCGGCCTGTTCGCCCATGAAGCCCTCGCCGACGTGTTCAAGCGCGAGCGCATTCCCTCGACCTTCGCCTGGGACTTCTCGCCCAAGGGCCAGCATGTGGAGCTCGGCATCGCCGAGATGAACCTGTTCCTGACGCTGTCCGCCTTCGGCCTCTCCCATTCCCTGTTCGGCGCCCGCCTCGTGCCGGTGGGCACGCTGTATGATCCCTTCATCTGCCGCGGGCTCGATGCGCTGAACTATGCCTGCTACCAGGATGCCCGCTTCATTCTGGTCGCGACGCCCTCCGGCATCACGCTGGCGCCCGAGGGCGGGGCGCACCAGTCGATCTCGACGCCGCTCATCGGCATGGCGCAGGACGGCCTTGCCGCCTTCGAGCCGGCGTTCGTGGATGAGCTGGCGGTGCTGATGGAATTTGCCTTCGACTATGTGCAGCGCGACGGGGATGGCGCGCCGGACGAGCGCAACTGGCTGCGCGACGAAACCGGCGGCTCCATCTATTTCCGCCTGTCCACCCGCCCGCTGGAGCAGCCGAAGCGTGTCCTCACCGAAGGGCAGAAGCGTGGCATTGTGGACGGTGCCTACTGGCTGCGCGAGCCGGGCCCCAATTGCGACGTGGTGATTGCGGTGCAGGGCGCGGTGACGCCCGAGGCCATCGACGCGGTGGCGCTCATCGCCGAGGATCGGCGCGACGTGGGGCTGCTGGCCGTCACCTCCGCGGACCGGCTGAACGCCGGCTGGACCGCGGCCGCCCGGGCCCGCGAGCGCGGCTTTGCCGGCGCCGCCAGCCATGTGGAGCGGCTGCTGTCGCCTCTGCCGCGCCATTGCGGGCTCGTCACCGTCATCGACGGCCATCCCGCGACGCTGGGCTGGCTCGGTGCCGTCGCCGGCCACCGGGTGCGGGCGCTGGGCGTCGAGCATTTCGGCCAGACTGGAACGCTGGCCGACCTCTACGCCCACTACGGCCTCGACACCGCCGCCATCATCGCCGCCGCCCAGGGCATCTCCTCCGGCCGGCCGCTGCGGCACCTGAAGGCGGTGTGAAGGCGCGGCGCCCCATAGCGCCGCTGGACTCTTGCGGCCCAGCGGCGGCTCCCCGTGTCCGCCGTGAAGACCGGTTCGTGTCTCCGCGACGGACCTTTGCGCGACCGCTTGTCCTTCGCTCCAACGTCCGCTAGAAGCGCAGGACCACGCCACCGGCGCCCACGGATCCCTCGCGGACCTCCTCCGGCGCCGGCTCTGCGGAGAGGTGGCAGAGTGGTCGAATGCACCGCACTCGAAATGCGGCATACGGGCAACCGTATCGGGGGTTCGAATCCCTCCCTCTCCGCCATATTTCAATGACTTACGGGCGTGGATGGCCAGATACATCCACCGGCCTTCGATCGTAAGTCAGCGCCAAGTCAGCGCCGCGGCCTGCTGTGGTCGCCGAGTTGGTTGTGCCTATTCTCTCGGCAACGGGTCTGCTCATTTGTCCATCCGCTCTAAAGGAATGATGGAACCAAATCCTTTGCGAATAATTCAGCTATTGCGAATATTTCGAATAGCGGATATAAGCCAATGCAACGGGGAGACACCACCATGACCATGCCAGCCTGCGCCGAGGAACTCGGCGGCCGCCTGCCGTCAGCAAGCGAGAAGGCGGCAGCAAACCAGTTGCGGAAGATAATTGCAGCCCAGTCGGCTGATGGCGCCAAGCTGCGGCTTGTCGATGAGGACAAACAAACATCTGAGATCACGCTGACGCCTGCTTTATCCCATGTTTTGATGGAGCTGCTGCGACATATCGGGCGTGGTGATGCGGTCACTTTGGTGCCGGTCAGTCAGATGCTCACGACGCAGCAGGCTGCCGATATACTCAATGTGTCTCGCCCATTTCTTATTTCTCTTCTAGAGAAAGAGGAAATAAAATACACGCTGGTGGGTAGACATCGGAGAATAAAGGCAGAGCATTTGTTTGCTTACAAGCGCTCTCGCGATGAAAAACGTGCGGATGCATTGTCTGCTTTGGCAGAGATGGATGCGGAGATGTTTTAACCTTGTTCGCAAACCGCTTCACTGCATTTATAGACGCCTGCACGCTGGCGAGCGTCTTAAGACGGAACCTGCTTCTGACGTTGGCAGAGGCAGAGTTCTTTCGAGTGCGTTGGTCTCGTGAGGTTTTAGACGAGACGGAGCGGGCAATTCAACGCATCCTTTCCGATTCAGGCAAGGGAGATGCGCAAGAGCGGGCCTCCGCGGCTTGCCGTAGTATGGAACGTGCTTTCGAAGAAGCTATGGTCGTCGAGTACGATGAATTCATGTGCGTCTGTGAAGGATGGCCGGATAAAGACGATGTTCATGTCGTTGCCGCTGCTCTAAAAACGCAGGCTTCCACTATTGTAACCGAGAATATAAAAGATTTCCCTGCTGATAGGTTGTGGTTACTTAATATGGAAGTAAAAACGGCAGATGCGTTCATCGCCGATACGATTTCGCTTGATCCAGGCAAGGCCGTTGCAGCGATAAAAAGAATGAGAGAGCGACTAAAGCGGAAGGAAATGAACGCGGCGAAATTGCTGCTCGAAATGGAAGCTGCAGGCCTAACCGAGACTGTAGATGTCTTGAGGCCATACGTCGAGTCGCTGTGAAGCCGATCTGGCGGTGAGTTGACCATTCTTCTCCACCCTCGAGAATTCTGGTTTAGGGGCACATTTCCCTAGACGTAGGCCTCCGCAAAGCGGCACCCCGAGCGCCAGGGCCTTTGCGCCGATGCCCGTGCCGAGGAACGCGAGCGCACCCCCTTCCCAGAAGAGGCCATTGGCGGCAAATAGACCGCCTGTCAGCTGGGCTCCGACACCACTGGCGAGGAAGCCTCCAGCAATCCCCGCCGTGGCCAGGGTGAGCGCCAGAGCCGCCACGATGCCAATCACCGCCTTGCCGCTGTTGCCGCCGCTGGCGCCACCGCCCCGCGGGGCCAGGTGCAGCGTGACATAAGTAGGAGCGCCCGACGCACTCAAGCGCGGCCGGACGCGGCTCCAGTGCTCGCGCGGGATCTGGTGGCCACTGATCTGTACCTCGCCGTAGCGCTCAAAGCTGGGAGGAAGGTCGGGAATGCGCGCCACTAACTCTTCGATGGTGGGGCCTTCCTCAAAATAGCACCGCCCATAGACCCCCATGAATGGGCCGCCATAGGAAACGGAATAGACGGGAACGCCCTCTGGTGGTCTCTGATGCTTCATGTCAGGGCTCCTCGAAAATCGTTAGGCCACCGCTGCAGAATGCGGGTGCGGCACCCACCTTCAGACGCCATGGTCCACTGGCAGAATCCTCCGGCGAAGGTCGGGCCGCCGGCTGCTCGCTGCGCCAGCATGAGGCGCAAGCCATGGGTGGCCGGATTGAAATCGTCGGGAGAGAGCCCGGCCGAGATCTCGCCGAACGCTTCGTCAACCGCCCCATAGGTCGGAGCGTAGCTGACACCGGGCATCTCAGTGAGGCTGAACGGATCGACGCCATATCTGAAATGGTTGCACACCATGTAAGCGCGCCATCCTTCCCTCTTTCGTCGGCCGGCAACGTAGATGTCCCATGAGACGCCACCGGCCGACGCTTTGAGCCAGGCTTCTGCGGAGCGCTCGATCCGATGGAGCATCGCCACCAACTGGGCACATAGATCATCGAACGAAGCACACATCGACAGCTCCGCCCCCGCCAATGTCGCGAGCGCGGCAGGCCCGCGCACCGCGATGATGGCCGGCATGTGAGCAATGGCCACGGCCTTTTGGATTGGCGACGATGATCCGTCATAGTCGAAGGCAACGCCATCGGTCAGAAAATGGACCGCGTCGCTTTGCACAATTGAGATGACTGCTGTCATGTCATGCCTCAAGACTTATTTCCTATTGGCCCTCGCGCGTCGATCCTTCGAAGATCAAAGCACCATCATCTCGGCCGACCATTCATCGCTCTCATAGACCGACGATCCGCCGTCCCCGGCCGCGGCCCGTGCCACGGCCATGGCGCACGCCACGGCACCGTCGATACGGTCGCGGCTCTTGCCCTTGTGGAACATTCTGTTGCCGGCCGGGTCGGTGTGGACGGCGATGTTCTCGAAATTCCAGCGCAGCACCGGGTGGGCGCCGTGGGTCAAGCGGGTGCCGACAATGGCACGCTCCAGCTCTTTCACTGCTGGCGCCATGGTGACCCAGCCCTGCCGCATCTCCACCGCCGGCAACCCCTCCTCGAGGAGGGTGTTCAGGGTATTGCGGGCAAGATGCGGGTCAAAGGCGATCTCCTGCACGCGGAAGCGGGTGCAGAGGTCACGGATGGTGTCTTCCACGGCGCGAAAGTCCACCACGTTGCCGGGCGTGGGCGTGATGAAACCCCGCTCCGCCCATACCGGGTAGGGTACGCCATCGCGCTCGGCGCGGGCGCGCAGGTTGTCCGCCGGGCAGAAGTACCAGGGGTGGACGATGTAGCCGTCTTCGCCATCGCGCCAGGCCGCGACGATGCAGGTAAGGTCGCCGTTGGAGGATAGGTCAACGCCAAGCCAGCAGGGTTCGCCCTCCAGGGCGTCAAGGTCCACCGGCGCGGCACCCTCGTCATAGACGCCCATGTCGACGAACGGGTCGGCGGAGTGATCCAGCCAGACATTGAGGTTCAACTGACGGAAGGCCTCACGGTCGCCCGGCCGGCGGGCGCCCTCGCGGGCCAGCTGGCGCAGGCCCTCGATGTCCGGATAGCCGTGGGCGAGGCCGGGGTTGACGCGGTACCATACGGCTTCGTCACGCCAGTCCTCGTCTTTCTCCGCCTCGAAGAGGATGGGCAGGATCGACGGGTCATCGACGGCGCCGCTCGCCACCTTGCGCGCGTCTTCCACGATGTCGTGGGCGATGTTCTCCTGCCCTCGGCCTGCCGTGGTGGCGACCATGAGGAGGGAGCCGGGCGTCTTCACGAGGCCTGACTTCAGGACGTCCCACAGGTCCCGCTTTTTCCAGGCGTGCAATTCGTCGGCGATGACGAACACGGGCGTGCGACCGTGCTGCGTCCCGGCATCGCAGGAGATCGCCTCGTAGAAACTGCGACGCTTGGTGTTGAGGATCCGGTTTTTGTACTCCTGCGCCGCGGTGATCTGCTTGATCTGCGGCACCATACCGATGATGCCCAACGCCTCATCCAGGGCGATGCGCGCCTGCTTACGGTCGGAGGCGGCGGAGATGACTTCGCCTCCGTTCACTCGCTCAGGGCCATAGGTGTGCAGGAGCGCCAGGGCGGCGCAGAGCGAGGTTTTGCGGTTGCCGCGTGGCAGCAGCATCACCACAGTCTTGACGATGCGGGCGCCGCTTTCGTGGCACGGGCCATAGATGCGGCGAACGATCCGCTCTTGCCAGGGGTCCAACTGGAAGGCATTGCGCGGCGCCCGGCTCTTGGGGTGCCGCAGGGCGCGCAGCCAGCGCACCGCCGCCTCGCCGCGGCCGAGCGGGTCTGGGATCTCCGACCCATCAAAGATCCAGCTCGGAAAGGTCGATGCACGCTCGCTCACAACCCATGCCCTCCGAAGAGACCGAAGAGGCCGGGTTCGTCGCCATCACCGCTTCCCGGCTTAATGCCCGGCCGGCCGCGACTAGCGGGCGTGAGGCCCAGTTCGGCCGCCATCTGGCGCGCCTGCGTCATGCCATCGGAGCGCACCGCTACGGCGGGATGCCGCTTCGGCCCGCTCGGCCCGGAGAAGGTGAGGCCTTCCTCCTTGAGGATGCGGTTCGCCTCGGCCACCTGTCCGATTGCAACGCAGTAGTTTGCGAAGATGGAGAGGTCGGCCATGGATAGCGTCCGCCGCTCGCCGAGCAGGATGGGCAATACGCGCAGCCACTCCTCGCGTGCATCGTCTCCCAGCCACTCCGGCGGCGCCGGGAGATCGTCCGGTTGCTGTTCGTCGTGCGGCTCAATTCCGGCCTTGCTTCCGCGCATCGCATGCCTCCCTAGAAGGCCCGAAGGCGGTGCGGGTCGATAAGGTCGAAGAAGCCCATGGGCGCTTCGGACAAGGAGGTTCCGCCCGCCGCCTCCCGGTTCGCGTAGAGATGAGCCACGTACATGCGCATGGCCTGCACCAGGGCGGGCGGGACGCCATCCGTGAAGTCATCCAGAGGGCCGCACCAGCCTTCGACATAGCCGCGCGCCGCCTCAAGCTCGCCCATCAGGAGGTTGTCCTCATCCGCGAAATCGAGGCGCAGATGTTCCTTAAGATCGGCGAGGGGCAGGATATCCAGCGTGTCGGTCACGGCGTCGCCCTCCGCTCTTGGCTCTGTTTCCACCGATTGTGGCAAGCGCCGCAGAGCGGCTGCCAGTTGGAGCGAGACCAGAACAGTTTCCGGTCGCCCTTGTGCGGGACGATGTGGTCCACCACGGTCGCCGGGGCGGGGCACCGCACGCACTTCGGGTGCGCCTTGAGGTATGCCGCTCGTTCCGTATCCCACTTGGAATCGTATCCCCGTTCACGCGCCGAGGGCCGGCGCGCGTCCGCCTCAGCCTTGCGCCGCCGCTCGCAGGGGCAACGCTCGCCGCTTGCGATGCGGTAACCGCAGCCGCAGATCCGGGGAGCACGAACGGGCATGGGTTCCTTCCTCTATGATGATGGGCGGAGCTTCATCGCGAAGCCCCGCCCGTGAGCCCTTCGCCGCCGGAGATGACGGCCGGTGCTCGCGACCTTGCCCACCTTGACCCCCAATTTGCCGGCGAGCCGGTGGCGCCAGGGAGATGGACTTCCCGCTGTTGGGCGGGCCGCTACGCGCCCTCACATGCCGGCGCCGAAACGGGATCAGGCAGTCGGGCGCGCGCTCGCGTGGCCCAGCACAGCGACGGCCGAGAACGGCGCGCTGCCGCTGTTGGCGGCGGGCGTGATGGTGAGTCGGGTGTAGCGCTTGTGGCCGATGTAGCCGAGCTTCCGCACCGCGCCATCATCCGCAAACGTGAAGCTCGCCAGAGCCTCAGTGCCGATCAGGTCGGCATCCGCCACGGCGGTGAAGCCGGAGCCTGAGGCGTCGCTCTCCTCGAGAAGCGCGGTGAACGTGGCGTCGGCGTCGGCGAGGGTGCCGGTGGCGATGAGGTACGTGAGGCTGTCGAAGCCGCGGCGATCGATGACGGCGCCCACAGCGGCGGTGTTGTCGGACACCACGGCGGGGGCGATGACGGCGCGGATGGCGATGTTCGAAGCGAGGTCGCGCATGGCGCGGATTCCTTCTGCGGGAGAGCGGGGGAGCCGCAGCCGCCAGAGCTGCGGCGCGAGGGCGTCAGCTCGTGGCCATCTTGAGCTTGCGGAGCGCGGCGGCCTGCACCACGCCGCCGCCGACACGGCGGGTCGCGTGGATGCGGGTCACGCCGTCCGTGGCGCGGATGTACTGGTTGACGAGGATGGAGAGCGCGAGACGGTCGACGATGCGATAACCGGTCGCGAAGTCGCCGAAGACGATGGGATAGGCATCGGCGCCCACGTCCGGCATGTCGACCGCTTCCACCACGGGCCGGCCAAGGATGGTCTCGGGCACATCGGCGGCATAGGCCGGCTGCCACAGGTAATTGCCCTGTCCATCCTTCAGCTTGCGGATAGTGGCGAGGGTGCTGCCGTTCATCAACCAGGTGCCACGCTGGCGATACGCCGCCGGAAGCTTGTGCATCAGGTCGATAAGTGCATCGGACGCGAGCGCCGTTGCGTGGCCGTTGGCGGTGTAGCCGATGCCGGGATCGCTCAGAATCCCCATCGGCTGGAGCACGCCGTCGCCTTTCACGAATGCAAGGCCTTCCTTCTGGCCAAAGTCCTCCGCCAGGGCGAGGCGTACCTCGGCCTCCGCGGCGCCAGCACTGTCAGCGAGGAGGGCGTTGGAGATGTCGACGAAGGTGTTCACCTCGCGGATGACGATCTCCTGCTGCCCGAACGTGGGCTCGCTGGCCTCGCTCGTCTGCGTCTCGCCTTTCCACTTCGCGTTGGTCACGCCGGTGCGCTTGGGATACTGCACGCTCGCGGAGGAGGTGGCGCGGACGCTGGCGAGGGTGCGGACGGGGGAGAACTCGACGAGGTTGCGCACGAACTCGGTCGACATCTCGGCCGGCGCCAGATAGCCACCCTGCGCGTCGCTGGAGACCGTGAGCGTCTTCAGGTCGTCCGCCGGCGCCGCCGCGCCGAGACGCAGGTAGGTGCCGAAGGCCTTCCGCTCGGCGCTGGGCTCATCCTTGCGCTCGCCGCCGGCTGGGCGGTTCATCTTCGCTTCGATCTTGTCGAGGCGGTCGTTCAGCTTGTCGAAGCCCTTCGTCTCCGGCGCGCCATCGCCCTTCGTGTCGGGCTTGGCGCCGGCCTCCAGCTTCTCGATGCGGCCGATCACCTCGCCCTTGAAGGCATCGAGGGCGGCGGTGACGGCGGCGGCCGGATCGTCGCCAGCTTCCTTGATTTCGAGCGTGCCCAGCGGCGCCGCGTGGTCGTGGTACATCGGTCTAACCCTTCTTGCTGATCGCCAGTGCGGCGCGATGGAGAGCCCCGGCGATGGCGAGCGCCGCCGCGGCGGATTTGGCGCTGGTGACACGGGCGCCGGGATGCATGGGGATGGAGACGATGGAGCACTCCACCAGATCCAGCGCCTTGATGGTCCGGCCGCCGCCCTTGCGGGGCTCGGCCTTCTTGGTGACGAACCCGATAGAGAGGCCGCCGGCCGCCCCGGACTTCACCAGGGCGCGCACCTCGCGGGCGCGGGCCACCTCGTCGACGAGGAGCCGGCCTTTCAGCCGCAGCCCGTCCTGTGCCTCGGTCGCCTCGGTCCAGACGCCAACGGGATCGCTCGGGTCGTGGCCGAAGAGCATGGGGAGCGGAACGCGGGCGGAGGCGAAGGCGCCCTTTTCGATCACGTCGCCCACGCGGTCGGGCGTGCCGAAGGGCCATGCGAGGCCCTCGATAGCGCCGGTTTCGTCCACGAGGATCTTGGTTTCGAGGAACAGGCGGTCCATCAGATGCCCCCATCCTGCGGCGCGGCAGCGCCGGCCTGATTGCTGCCGGTGTGGGGGTTCGCGAACTCGGCGCCACCCTCATAGGCGGGCAGGCCTTCCCACGCGCGCACCTCATTGGGGTTCACCACGCGGGAGGCGATGAGGCTCGAATAGGCCGTGGCGCGGGCGCCGAGGTCGGCGCGGGTGAGGTCGTCGCGCTCGAACATGACGCGGTGCGTCGGGTACTCTTCAGGCGAGAACAGCGCGAGGCGCAGGGCGCTTTCCGCCGCGCGGAGCCAGGGCTCCAGCGTGTAGGTCAGGAACTCGCGGCCCATCTGTTCGCTGTTCGACCACGTGGCGCGCTCCAGATCGAAGAGCATCTGCGGCGGGACGCGGAAGGCGCGGGCGATTTGCAGGATCTGGAAGCCGGTCAGCTCGATGAACTGGGCGTCGACGCTGGTCATCGTGAGCGACGAATACGACGCCCCGTCATCCACGATGGCGGTGCCGCCGGACTTGCCGCCGCCGTGGGCCAACTGCCAGGCCTCGCGGATGCGCTTGATGGTTTCGGGCGTCGCCTTCCCCGTGAGACTCAACAGTCCGCTGGGCTTGGCGCCGTTGCCGAACAGCCGCGCCGCGTGGGCGTCGAGCGTCAGGGCAAGGCCGATGCTCTCCCGCGCCAACGTCACCGGCGAGCGGCCGAATGGCCCGCGCAAATGCACGATGTTGGCCGCCGGCTCCTCGCGCCCATTCAGGAAGTAGCGGAACGCACCGGTGCCGTCTTCGTGGCGCTGCGCCGTGAGGTGCGCGGCGTCATAGGCGATGACCTCCACAGGCCGGCCACCGACGCGATTGACCCACGCGAGGCCGCCCTGATCGTGGAGAAGCGCGGACGCCACGAGGTCGCGCAGGAACTCGAAGCCGGCCGTCCAGTCGTTGACGCGATCGCGCAGGAGGCCCGCCACCGGGTGCTCCGGCGCCTCCACCTCGGCCGCACCGTCGCGGCGCATCACCTTCACGTCCAGCGTCGCCACGGCCTCGGAGATCGCGCGGACGGCGCACGCAACGGCCGGCACCTGCAGGGCAGATCCGGGCCCGACGCTCACGCCCGCCGCCGTGGGCGCCGAGGCGCCGAACAGCGCCAACAGGTCGGCGTCGGGCGCCGCCAGCGACTTGCGCTGCGGAGCCAGGAAGGAGGTGAAGCGGGCGAGGGCCTTTCTCATCCTCAATTTTATGAGCCGCGCCGCGCGCCGTCGCTAGAGGGCCACTTCGGACATCTTCGGACACGCCATCGATCGCCGCATCACCGCCTAACTAACTAATCCATAAGCAAAAAACACCATACAGCCTCCATCGCGCGCGGTGGAGACCCGCCGGTCCTTAAGCCACGGTGCCAAGTCGTGAACCACCCCCGCACCAGGCTGCGACTGACGGACACTGACGGACACTGATGCACACTAATTGTGCGTCAGTTCGCATGTCATTGTAAGTAAAGGCGTTCTGACGCACTGACGGACACTGACAGACATTTTGATAAAAAGGGTAATGTGCGCGCGCGCCCGTAGGACTTTTGAAAAGTGCGTCAGTGTCCGTCAGTGCGTCAGAAGCATTTCAAATCAATAGCTTATGAACTGACGCACAATTATTGTGCGTCAGTGTCCGTCAGTAGGTGGCGGGTCGGGCGGTATCCACCAACGTTCTCCCGCCGGTCCGCCCCGCTTGCCGCGCCGCCAACGCAACCGCTCAAGGCATGCCGTAATACGGTTCTGGTCAGCGCGACTGATCTTCGACTTATCGAAGCCTAGGCCGCCCATTGCAACGTCCTGCAGCGTGGTGCGCTGGCATCCTGCGAGGTAGCGCGCGATGATCGGTTCCCACGCGTCGCCCTCGTACCTCTCTTCCTGTTCCGGCCGGATGCATTCGCGCTCGAAATCCGCCTTCGGCCACCATGGGAAGCCATCGCGGTAGTTCTGCAGCGCCTCCGCAAGCAGCTGGTCGCGGTCGCGGGCGAGGGCGTCAGGGTCGATCTTGCCGACCCTGATCGGCCAATATCGGCGTCCGCCCGTCTCATCGCGGAGATAGGCCGCCTTGTTCGTAGTGCCGATGAACACGCACTGACGCGGGATGCTCACCTCAGTGCGGCCATAAGGAGGTCGGAACCGCTCCACCGGGCGAGTCAGAAAGGCCTTGAGGGCCGCATCCTCAGCCCGACTGAGAGCAGACATCTCGGAAACTTCGATGAGCCATCTGCCCTGCAAATGGATGCTGACATCCTTGCCGGCGGTCACATCGGGCATGGAGTCGGAAAACCACTCTCCACCAAGGATACTGCATAGCGTCGACTTCATCGCGCCCTGCGGCCCCTCAAGCACAAGCATATGATCGACCTTGCATCCGGGCTCATAAACCCGCGCGATCATGGAAACGGCGAACATCTTGCCAACCAGCGCCGCATAGCGCGTGTCTTCGGCGCCGGCGTAGGTATGCAGCCAGGAGACTAGGCGCGGCTGCCCATCCCACGTGAGATCATCCAGATAGTCTCGCACCGGGTGGAATGCACACTCCTGCGCGCGCCTCGCCACCGCGTCGTGCAGCGTATCTTTGGTGACGCGCGGAAGCCCCACCAGCTGCAAATACTCCTGCAGGGCAATCAGGTCCGTGTCGGTGAATTCTCGCCGCCGAAAGTCATCGTCGGGAAGGGCAGTCGGATCGGCCGCCTGCGGCACTGGCGCATTAAGCATGATGGCTCCAGCCATCTGGTCAAAGCTCAGGAGATCGACGAGCGGCCAATCGCTCCGCAGAGCACACAGGGTGTTCGCCAGATTGGCGATAGGGTTTCCCCTGTCGTCCTTCGTGCAGTCGTCGAGCCAGGTGGACGAGCGGACAGTCTTCGCGCCTGCGCGGCGCCTCGGAAGCCCCGTGGCTCCGCCGCTCGCGCTCTTGATGATGTCCAGAATCTCTGTGGCCCCGTCTTTCGGCCGATCAGATGTCATCTCGATCATGTCGCCGTTTCCGCCATCAAACCGGTCCGCAGGCCTCGGCGCCAATCAGGGCGTGAGCTCGCTGGTGCTCTGCGCGGGGCCGCTCATCGTCTCGGCGCACCACCGCTCAAGGTCTTGAAATCCGTAGATGACGAAGCGCGAGCGGATCTTCCGGAAGGGCGGCCCGCCGCCGCGGGAGCGCCACGTCGAAAGGGTGCGGGGGGAGCACGGCGCACCGGTGAGGAACTCCACCAGCTCGGCCGCATTTTCGGGCCGCAGCCACGGCCGGGACAGGTGCGGCGGAAGCTTCATCGGCTCCGCAGCAATAGCGCCCAGAGAAGGCAGATAGGCGTCCATTCAAACCTCCCGCCCATGGGCGCGCTTTGAATGCTTCTTTGCCGAGCGGCGGTTCATGCCGTTCGGCTCGAACACCCAGTAATAGGTGCGCACCCGCCGCCCATCGCTACAGGTCATGTTCGATCCGTTGTGCGCGGGCAGCATAAGCTTACGGCCAGCGATCAAGCTGCCGACATCAGCAATCCGGACGCCATGCTCTGCGGCCATGCGCGTATTGATGACATGATGGCGGATGATCGGTGACATTCTTCAAACCCTCTTCTTCAACTTCTCAAGGGCACGGCGGTCGACGACAAGCGGACTGGTGCGCCCTCCAGAGCCGGTCTTGACGGCGGGCAAGATGCCCTTCTGTGTCCAGCGCGTGACCGTGCGCTGACTGACGCCCAACTCGTGGGCGATCTGCTTGGAGGTACGAAGGGGGCGATCGGGCGCGCTCACTTGAACACCTCGCCGATTGCAATAAGCGTTTTCCTTGTCACGAATTCAGAACCCCAGGTGTCTCCCGGACGGGCGGCCTCTTGCTCTTCCCAAAAAAGCCGGCGGGCCGTACGATTTTTTTCCTTCTCCCCAGCAAGATAGGCGATCTTTACTTCGTGCAACCTTGGACTCTTGAACTCGATTTCCATCGGCTTAATCAAAGCGCCGTTTGCCCACCGAGCCGGAATAATCGGCCCATCTTCAGTTTGAAACGCTTCGCGATATCCTTTGATGTACGCGTCAATAATTTTATTGGTAGGGTTCCAGCTTAACCACGCACGAGACGAATAACGGTCTGCGCCGATCTGGATATTTTCGTTCGCCGGCAGATACCGATCCAATGAATCATCCAGAGTTCTCTCGATAAGCCATGCGATGGCTTCGGAAAACGTAATCCCATCAGTCCAACCCAAGGCATCCAGCTGCCTTGCCAAGATTGGCTCCATCAAGGCATCTCCCGATGAGGCCGCAACAAGTCCGCCAACGGCGCGGGCATTCTTTCCCGCTTCGGTGGGTGAGCCACCCAACACGGCGCACAGCACGTGGCTTGCCATGATCGGAGTCAGCGGCGCCGCCCCCACGCCCCGCTTGGTCGGCGGCAGAACGCCGGCCTGTCGCAGTGCGCGTGAATACGCTTCGATCGTTCCCAGAGGAACGCCTCGCACCTTGGCGAGCGCTTCATTGAGGCTGTGGACGGAGGCCATGGGACAATGGGACCAGTGAAAGCTCCATTTCTGCATAGCACACGAAATGCTCCGCGCGAACTATTTTCGTCGCTATCCACGAAATGGAACGTGCTGCCTTCACTTGAGCTCCCCCGTTTAGGGAGCGCAAAAGCACCGGCGCCTGTTCGTGAATGCCGAATGCAGCGCGAGACAGGCCCGCCTCGCGCTACTGCCGCTGCATCCTTGACAAGCGACAGGATGAGCGTGAAGCGAACCGTCGAACGGCCCGCAAACCGTGGCGTGAACGAACTTCCACCATTGGAGGAAGTTAAGAACCGCCTTGGCCATCGAGGTAGGCGAGCGCCGCATCCAGGAGAGGCATGACGATTCCGGACCCGCCTTCGTCGGCCAATTCCTCCTGAGCGAGGAGAATCGCATCCATAGCCTCCTCTCGGGTACGCGCTGGCGGCGCCGCCGCTTTGAGTTCGTGAAACGGCCGTTCCCATGTCTCACGCGATCGCTGCGCTATAAGCTCGTTGTCGAGCGACCTAGTGCAGGGGTCTGCCTCGAACGCGGAAACGCCGGCTCGGTATGCCCGGATGAGGTCAGTTAGAGGTCCTGCTTGGCCAATGCCGGCCACCTCGGCCTTCGGCAGCAGATCGGCGGGCGCCGACAAAGCGGCAAGGACACCGAGGGCGCCACCGGCCGTAAGCAGAGCGCGGCGGTTGGAGATGGCCTCACCCATGGCGACGCCCTCCCGCGCGGGCATCACGCACCTGCGGCACGAACACGCCGACAATGCGCCCGACGAGGCATTCCGATGCGTAGTCGGTCGTGTAGGGACCGTTGGAGGTGCCAATCAGGCCAGCATGGAGCCGGCGCGCATATTCGGCGGGATCGTCCGGGGGAATCCAGAAGCAGGCCGTCCAGCACATGGCAGGCACCGCGCCCCCTTCAGGCTGAAGGGTAAAGCCGCCCTCTGGTCTTCTGAACTCCTTGCGGCCACGCATCTGCACAATGCGCCAGGAGAGGCCGGCGCGCGTCCGCGGCGACGTGAAGGAGATCAGGAACAGCTCACGGTCCCATGGTCTGTGGTCCGACAGGTCGACAACGGCGAATTCGCCCTGCTGCAGGTGAGGGGCGAAGCTGTCGTCGGGCACTTCGAACGTCATGTGGCCCGGTGGCACTTCGTCAAAGAGCATGAGCGCGCGCAGCTCCGGCTGGTGCTCGAAGGGCGCATGGATGATTGCGGGCAAAGGGGCGGCATTTGCCGCCGCGGTGGTGCGAGGCATTGTCTACTCCGGTTGGTGACTCATTGATCTTATGATATGGGAGATATCATAAGCTCATCGAGCGATCAACAGGCAATCAAACGATATGTCAACGATCACAGGCGCACAGATTAGGGCAGCCCGCGCGCTCCTTCGCTGGCGCGCAGAGGACTTGGCCAATGCGTCAAAAGTCGGTGTCGCCACGGTCAGGCGCGCCGAAGGAGAGGATGGGCCGGTCGGTATGACCGCTGCAAACGTTGCGGCCGTTCGCGGCGCCTTAGAGTCCGCTGGCGTGATCTTCGTCGAGGAGAATGGTGAGGGGCCAGGCGTGCGCATGCGGAAGGCGGCGCTATAGCTAGGTGGTATTTGAGAATATCAGGCACAACATCTAGCAGGGCCTTGACATTCTGTGAACTCAATGAACGTAGGTCGCCTCAGCCCTTGACATTTGAGCTTCCCGAGCCATTTTAGAGATGCAAAGTCGTCCCGCCTTGCCGAACTGTCACCGGATGGTGTGCGTGCTTAGCGTTCGCTAAGATAGGCAGGCGGGACGCACCCCTCACTTGAAATTCCAGACATCCTCGATTTTTGGCCGTAATTGCTGGTGCCAGCGATCCGCTTCCGCGCGGTCCGTGCGATATGAGCGCGCAATGGCGCCAGTGCACATGTCCGCCATTTGGACAAGCCTATCATTCTTGGAGTTGGAGAATCGAACCGAGCGAATGGCGCCTTCCGCGACATGGCGCTTCAAGTACGATGCTATTTCGGCTTTGAAAATCCGGTCGCCCGATCCGTCAATAATTACCTTCGCGTTCTTCAGAAGGCCCCCATTAAATTTGAGCATAGACTTCACAAAGAAGGCATAGAACGCGTCCTTCTCAGCCCTAAGATGAGGGCTATATATCTTGTCTTTCTCAATTGCGATGGCGCGGACACAGAAGTGAAACGGCATTACGCACGCAAAAAAGGCATCCCTTACTTCAGGTCGTGAGCTACTAAACTTGAATTCATTCTTTACCCCGATCTTTTTAGCTACATCATCGATCGCTTGCGCGGCGCTGACAGACTGGTCGACCTCAGGAAAGGCGACGAGCGCAACCACAAAGAACGGCGATGAGCCCTTGGTCAGTTTAAAGCCGGGGTCGCCCGACTCATCGATGAAGACAAGCATGCGAAATATTGAACTGAGTCAAAGCTCATGTTCAAGCTCTCGACCGATTCGTTATGCCCGTTTTCCCCTCATCGCGGCGGCAATCCTTTGCGCTGTAGCGTCCGCCACGGCCTTGAGGGGATCATCGCGAAGGTGGGCATAGATCTCAGTCGTGCTTGCCTGCTTGTGCCCGAGCACCTTTCCCACGAGGTAGAGGGATGCGCCGTCAGCCACAGCAAACGATGCAAAGCTGTGTCGGAGGTCGTGCAAGCGCAGCTCTGGCATTCCGGCCGCCGCGCGAACCTCATCCCACGCTTTCGGTAGAGCGGAGATGCGGCCCCACCGTCCGCGGGTGCCAGGGAACACGTATGGATCGCCCACGCGTCGCGGGAAGAGCGTGAGGATTTCGGCGGCCGGCGAGGGCAGCGGCGTCACCTTCGCCCCGGTCTTGCTATCCGGAAATCGAATCAAGCCGCGCTCGGCATCGATCCAATCCCATTGCAGGCTCTCCATCTCGCCGACGCGGCACCCAGTGAGCATCAGCATGCGAAAGATGCCGGCATAGGCGGGCGCGATGATGGTTTCGTCCTCGAGCCCGGTGATGACCTCGGCGAGCTTGGCCACCTCCTTCTCGGAGAGGAACCGCTCCACCTTCTCCTGCTTAAGGAGCTGCACGCCGGAGGACGGGTTGTCGGCGATGATCTTCCGGCTGGTCGCAAAGGAGAGCATCGCCTTTAGGGTCGCTGTGGCGCGCGCGGCGACGCCTTTCCCGCCAATGACCCTCCTGCGGCCTCGCTTGGCCTCGGTCTTCCGCGCCGACTTCCCCTCGGCCACATCCATTTGAAACCGCCCAATATCGGCGCGGGTGAGCCCCTTGACGGTTCGCGACCCGAGGAGCGGGCGGACATGTGCCTTCAGCAGTGCGCCATCTGTCTCCCACGAGCGCGGTTTCTTGTTCGGCTTTTCGGCCGGGCCCTCAGCCAGGTAGAGATCCGCCAGCTGGGCCACCGTCATGGCCGAGCGCGCGGCCGACTTCTCGGCGAGCGGGTCGACGCCATCGGCAACGGCGCGGAGCACTTCCCTCGCCCTGTCCCTCGCCTGATCGCACGTCCAGGGAGACCCGTGCTTGCCGATCGTGAACTCGCGCTGGCGTCCCTCAGCCGTTCGATAGGCGACGACATAGCTCTTAACGCCGGCAGGGGTGACGCGCAGTCCGAATCCCCTTAGCTCTCCATCCCAGACCATGAGTTTCCGGGCCGGGTCCGCCGCCGCAGCATCGACCACCTTCTTCGTCAGCTTCGGCATGGCGCCCTCAAATCCAAGTCAGCGCCAAGTCAGCATGAGAACGCAAAAACGCGCAAGCGCGAGATGGCGAGCGCGTAGCAAAGGGAGGCATAATGCATTGAAAATGATCTCAAAAACGACATTGTGCAAAACGTCGCGAAACAGTACGCAGCCAAATTGGCAGCACTCGAAATGCGGCATACGGGCAACCGTATCGGGGGTTCGAATCCCTCCCTCTCCGCCAGTTTCTCCTTAGGTGCCTGATTTCACGGGTGCCAATCGGCCAGCACGTTCGCGCAGCCCGTCCTTGGTACAGCAAGGCGGTACAGCACGGTGGCCAATTACAAGCTTCCCCATCTTGTGCGAGGTCAGGCAGCCTACGGCTTCCGAATGGCTGTGCCGCGTCATCTTCGGCGCCTTCTCGGGCGGACCGAGCTGAAAATAAGCCTCAGGACAAGCGACGCGCGAATCGCTAGGCTTCGATGCCGAAGCGTAAGCGCGCTCTGCGTGCAATTGATTGCAAGCGTCGAAGCGATGATCGATCTCAAGCCCGCCGATATCGAAAAGGCAGCGAGAGCCTATTTCCTCGAAGGCCTCAAGCGCGTGAATGAGCACGTATGGGCTGCGCGCCTCGATCGCGCTCTGGATAAGGATTTCGAGGCAGCCGACTCGCTGGATGCAGCCCGAAAGCTCAAAGACGCGCTCGCCAATCACTCGTTTGACGGCACCGTTTGGGCCGATGCAGCGGAGGCGCTCCAGGCTACCGGCCTTCCAGTGGATAAGCTCTCCCTCGACAGTCGGGACCTAATAAGGGAAGCGATTGTCCGCGCTCAGATCGAGCACCACCGCATTTATGCCGCGCGCTTGAAAGGGGATGAGGCCGGAGCGAAGCCGGCGGACCCTCTCTTTGCCGCATTGCAGTCAACTGCACTCGCTCTCGGTCCTGAGAGTTGCAGCGCCGAGACCCTGGGCCTGACCATAAAAGGGGCCGCAGACGAATACTGCGCGCAGAAGAAGGGCAAAGAATGGGTTCAGAAAACCTATCTCGATAACAGAAGGGTGTTGGATCTGTTTATCAACGTCGTCGGGGGTGATCGACTCGTAACCTCCCTCACGACAAGCGATGTGAAGGCCTTCAGAGATCGTTTGGTCGATCTTCCAGCCCATGCTGCTAAGCGAAAAATCGTCAATGAGCCGGGGACCGACGTCCACTCAAAACTGCCTAGGGATTTCCAGAGACTAAGCGCCAAAACGGTCCAAAAATATTTCGCACTATCGAACTCATTCTTGATTTGGCTGGAGAACGAGGAAATTATCGCCAAGCGTCCTGGGGCGATGGTTCAAGTTGCGAAACCATCATTGAAGGAGCAGCAGGATGCGAGGCTCTCCTTCAATGTCGAGCAACTCGACTTACTGTTTTCGTCTCCGGCTTTTACCGGAGCGAAGTCTGTCGCCCGCCGATCGACGCCGGGCTCTGTCGTTGTCCGGGATGGCCAATTCTGGGTTCCCCTTATTGGGCTGTTCACGGGAATGCGCCTTGGCGAGATTGACGTTGCCCCCAACTTCTATCCAGTGGTGAATTCGTTCTGGCGGTTGGGTTTGCCTTCTCGGGCGTGCTGGGCGGCGGGGGCAGATGCGGAGCCGTTCATGTTGCGGAGCGTCTGATCCCGCCGCGGGTGGAACGTTGAGGCGAAGGCGCTTGGCGTCTGCCATCCGAGCTTCGAGTGCGGCCGGTCGGTGTTGTAATCGACCTGCCATCGGGCGAGGGCGGCCCTGGCCTGGGACAGGCTGGAGAACAGCGTCTCGTTCAACAACTCGTCCCGCAGGCGGCCGTTGAAGCTCTCGATGAAGCCATTCTGCATCGGCTTGCCGGGCGCGATGTAGTGCCATTCGACCCGGGCCGCGTCGGTCCAGGCCAGAATGGCATTGGAGGTGAACTCGCTGCCATTGTCGCTGACGATCATCTTGGGCCGGCCGCGCTCTGCCAGAAGCCTGTCGAGTTCGCGAGCGACCCTGACCCCGGACAGCGACGTGTCCGCCACCAGCGCCAGGCACTCGCGAGTGCAGTCGTCCACGATGGCCAGCATCCGGAAGCGCCGGCCATCGGTCATCTGGTCGGCGACGAAGTCGAGTGACCAGCGCTCGTTCGGTCGCAGCGGGATCATCATCGGCGCCCGCGTTCCGATGGCCCGCTTGCGACCGCCGCGCCGGCGGACCATCAGCCGTTCCTCACGGTAGAGCCGGAACAGCCGCTTGTGGTTGACCCGGAAGCCCTCCCGCCTGAGCAGGACGTGGAGACGGCGGTAGCCAAACCGCCGTCGCTCCCGGGCGATGGCCTTCATGCGCTCACGCAGCGAGGCGTCATTCCCGCGCGTGGCTTCGTATCTCATGGTCATGCGGCAGAAGCCGGTGGCTTTACACGCCCGCCGTTCGCTCATCCCATGGACTTCCATGAGGTGGGCGACAGCCCTGCGCTCGGCAGCGGACGTCACCACTTCTTTCCCAGCAGATCCTTCAGTGCGACGTTGTCCAGCATGGCGTCGGCGAGCATGCGCTTCAGCTTGGCGTTCTCGTCTTCGAGCGCGCGCAGCCGCTTGGCCTCCGATACGTCCATCCCGCCGAAACGGGCTTTCCACTTGTAGATGCTGGCGTCACTGACCCCGTGCTTGCGACACAGGTCCGAGACCGGCACCCCGGCCTCGTGCTCCTTCAGGATGCCGATGATCTGCTCCTCGGTGAAGCGGCTGCGCCTCATGTTCTGGTCCTCTCATTGGGCCAGAACGAACTTCAAACTGGATTAGCCAGGAGGGGCAACGTCACAACGTCAGGGTTTCTTGCTTCAGTTTCGGAATTCCTGCTGTTAGGATGCGCATCGCCGACCGCACATGGAATATTCAATGGACTACAATGCCACGCTCTTAGCATTGTCGCGATCCTACCCGCATGCACGGTCGAATGACATCTATAAGGCGCATGCGCGATCGCCCTTGGTGGAGCAGTCCAGTCGCGGAGCGCACGTCGCTTGAAGACGCAGACTTCCGCCCATTTCCTACTCGATTTCAGCGATCGCTTGCGCGAGATCGCCGCTCCGCGCGCAGTCATGATGGCCGCAGCCGAGCTGTTGGGCCGGTATCTCGGGGCAATCCGCGTCGGCTATTCGGAGATGGAAGAGGACGGCGTCCACCTTCATATCGAGGAGGACTGGCGGGCAGAAGGAGTGACCTCGGTCGCGGGGCGTCACAATCTCGAGGGCTACGGCCCCGACCTCGCTGCGGCGTACCGGTCTGGCCAGCGGATCGCCATCGGGGATTTCGACACCGACGCGCGCACCGCCGGTAAACCAGCGGCCGAAGCGCATCGCGCACTCGGTGTCCGCGGGCAACTCGCGGTGCCACTGCTCAAGGCGGGACAGTTGATTGCGCTCCTGTTCGTGCATTCGGCCGAACCACGTCGCTGGAGCGAGGAGGACATCGAGCTCGTAGAGGAAGTGGCGGAGCGCACCTGGGCGGCGGTAGAGCGGGCGCGTGCCGAAGAGGCGCTCCGTATCAGCGAGGCGAAGTTCCGCACGGCTCTGGAGATCGGGACGGTCGGCGCGATCTATTTCGACATGGACGGGCTGCTCACGGATGCCAACGACGCGTTTCTGAGAATGGGCGGCTATAGCCGGGAGGATCTGGAATCGGGACGCCTTACCTGGCAGCGCCTCACCCCTGCCGAGTGGATGCAGGATTCCGAGCGTGCCTTCGCCGAACTCAAGGAGATGGGCCACACCACGCCCTACGAAAAAGAATACATCCGCAAGGACGGCTCCCGGTGGTGGGCCCTGTTCGCCGCCAAACTGCTGCCCGACGGCACGGGCTTCGAATTCGTCCTCGACATCACCGACCGAAAGCGCACCGAAGAGCGCCTGCGCGACACGACGCGGCGGCTCAACACCGTACTGGAAAATGCCTCCGTCGCCATATTCGTCATGGATGAGCGCCAGCACTGCACCTACATGAACCCGGCCGCCGAGGTGCTGACGGGCTACACGCTGGCGGAAACGCAAGGACGGCCGCTGCACGATGTGGTGCACCACAGCTATCCTGACGGTCGCCCGTTCCCGATCGAGGAATGTGCCATTGATCGCGCTTTCCCCGAGAACAACAAGGAGCAGGGGGAGGAGGTGTTCGTCCACAAGGACGGCAGCTTCTACCCGATTGCGTTCACTGCGAGCCCGATCCGGGACGAGGCCGCCAAGACGGTGGGAACCATAATCGAGGTGCGCGACATCTCAAGCGAGAAGGCGGCGAAGGAACGCCAGACTCTGCTGATCGGCGAGTTGCATCACCGAGTCAAGAACATGCTGGCCACCGTCCAATCTGTTATGAACTTAACCCTGCGCACGTCGCAAAATATGGAAGCGTTTCGGCAGGGGATGTCCGGCCGGCTCTCCTCGCTCGCCCGCAGCCACACCCTCCTGATCGACAACGAATGGGACGGCGCCGATCTCCGGGAGATCATCTGTGCGGAGCTGGAACCCTATGACGACGGCAAACGGCTGGCGCTGGAAGGAGCGACCTCTCGTGTTCCCGTCGATTTCGCCGTCCCGTTCGCGATGGCCATGCACGAACTGACCACGAACGCCGTGAAATATGGCGCACTGTCGGTTCCGAACGGTCGATTGACCGTCAGCTGGACGACGGAGCGGACGGAGGGCGGCACCAGGCTCCATCTGGATTGGGTCGAAAGCAATGGCCCTCTCGTCACGCCCCCGACCCGCCGCGGCTTCGGGTCGACCTTGCTCGAGCGCGTGCTGGCCGGACAATTCGGCGGCGTCGTGGACGTGAACTTTCCGCCAGAGGGAGCACGCGTGCGCATCCAAGCGGAGATCTCGCAGGGTGCCATCAGGGCAAATGCACGCTGACGCTGATGGGGTGACAGGGTAGGGAAGAGAGATGCTTCGCCCTTGCAAGCTCGCCAGCCTATTCCGGTCCTTCAACTCATCGCCTGAGGTCATCCGCCGCGTGGTGGTGATGTATGTACGCTACCCACTCTCGCTGCGGAATGTGAAGAATCTGCTCTTCGGGCGCGGGACAGAGTGGTCGATCATGGCCCCCGGTTACCTGTGAACGGGAAGTTTCGATGGCACGATCCGATCCCCGGAGCGATAGCAATGTCGGCGGGACCTGACGGGGCATTTCGCGTCAGCGAAGGTCAGCTTTCGGCCCCAAACCGGCCATTCGTCGTCGCCGCGGCGAACTTCCGGTTCTGGCGCTCGGCGGATGGCACAAAACAGCTACAACGGCGTAGAGCATGCTGACCTAAAGCCCGCACAGTTCCGTCCGGGAACGGCAATGTGCCGGAGCGATAGGCATCGAGCGCGGTCTGGTTGCCGAGAACCGCGCGCAGCTCGTCGAGCGGCGCGGCCTCGATCGCCGGTGCGATCAGTTCCCAGCTCCGATAGCCGTTCGGCAGCGTCACCCCCTAGACTGGTGAGGCGTCTGCCGGCGTATCGTCGGCGGCCCGGCTGGCCACCGACAGAGCCAGCGGCGTCGCGATGGCGACAAGGCCGGCAAGTGCGTAGAAGCGTTTCATGCGCTCGCCTCACGCCCGATCAACGTCCACGATCGCCTTGGCGAAAGCCTCCGGCGCTTCCTGCGGCAGGTTGTGCCCTATTCCGCCGGTGATGAGCCGGAACTCGTAGGGGCCGGTGAATTTCTTCGCATAGGCCTCGGGTGCCGGGTGAGGCGCGCCATTGGCGTCGCCTTCCATGGTGATGGCGGGAACGCCGATGGTCGGCAGCGTGGCTAGCTTCCGTTCCAGCGCATCATACTTCTCCTCGCCGCGCACGAGACCGAGCCGCCATCGATAATTGTCGATGCTGATGGCGACATGGTCGGGGTTGTCGAAAGCGGCGGCGGAACGGTTGAAGGTGGCCTCGTCAAAGGCCCATTTGGGCGAGGCCAATTCCCAGATCAGACGCGCGAAGTCGTGCGTGTACTGGCGGTAGCCCTTCTCGCCGCGCTCGGTGGCGAAATAATACTGGTACCACCAGGCGAGTTCCGCCTTGGGCGGAAGCGGAGTGCGGTTGGCTTCCTGGCTGCCGATCAGATAGCCACTGACCGATACCATGCCCTTGCAGCGCTCGGGCCAAAGCGCCGCGATGATGTTGACGGTGCGGGCACCCCAGTCGAAGCCGCCGAGCACGACCTTGTCAATCTTCAGTGCATCGAGGAAGGCGATGGCGTCGACGGCGAGCGCTGCCTGCTGGCCGTTGCGCGGCGTTTTCTCCGCGAGGAAGCGCGTGCCGCCATAGCCGCGAAGATAGGGAATGAGCACGCGATAGCCGGCCGCTGCTAAAATCGGGGCGACATCGACATAGGCATGGATGTCGTAGGGCCAGCCGTGCAGGAGCAGCACCGGCGGGCCATCGGCAGGGCCTTCCTCGGCGTAGGCGACGTCAAGCTCGCCGGCATGGATATGTTTGAGGGGGGAGAAACCGGCGTGCGTGGCGCGCGCGGAGGCAGCGGGTGGCGACGAACTTGGCTCGTCCGTCCTGGACTGGGCCGCCGCCACGGAAATGGCACCGAAGGGCATAGCAGCCAACCCTAGCGCGGTGATGCTGAGGAGGCCGCGTCTCTGCCGGTCGATTTCGTTGGTCATGTCAGGTCTCCAGCGTGTTGATGCGCGCTGATGAATGACGCCGTGACGTATCTGGCCTGTGTGGGACGGCGCCGGATTTGAAAGCGCGTGTAGACTTTCGTCGAAGGCACACATTGCGATACAAATCGCGGGGTGGGTGTCTCGAATGCACGCACAAGGCATGGCAGTCGGTCGATTTGAAACGTGTAGGTATCGAAATGCGTACCGGGGCCTTTGCGAGGCCGGCGGCTCGCGGCCTGGGCACACCAGGCCCGCCCCTCACTGAAAGGCAACGAGCGGCGATACCAAGGTCGCGCTCGCTGCCTGACAGGAAGCGCCGAGGGAGGCGCCGGCGCCTTGGTCACTGCTGATTGGCCGATTACCGGCCGATGGGGGCCGGAAGAGCGGCATGGACTGCGATGATCGCCGCCACCGGCGGCACGTCATCGGGGTTGGAATCCCAGGCGCAGGGCAGTGCCGCCAGCCCAAGCACTGCGAGAGCGATGATGAGAATGCGCATCGAACTCTCTTTCTCTGTACGTCCCTGCAAGTTTCCCGGAGCGCCTCCGGACCCAATCGGATCGCCGCCCTCCGAAGCGACGTTGAATCACCCTCGAGCCCGAACGCGACCCTTATTCGTTAGCAGGACTTCCAGTTGGCGTGGCAACTCTGGATGCCGCGCCGCCATGTCAGATCGAATTCAAAAAGAAATTTGTGGTTTGCTCCACCCCGTAAGCCACTGCGCGTTCGCGATCGTAGAGATCAACGTGTGTGGCGTCCGGCACGCTGTACAGAGTCTTGGGTTGTCCAGCTTTCGCAAATGCGTCGTGCGTCATCCAGGCCGTCACTGCTTTCTCTGCTGTAATCATGAGAAGCGGGCGAGGAGAAATCATTTTGATGAACCGGAACGCGTCGAACGTAGCCAGGCGATCAATGCTGTCCCATGTCAGCGTTTTGGCCGAACGTTCATGGCAATTTCGTGAAGTACAATAATATTCCCAGCCCTCGAAGAGATGCTGAGAGCCGGCGCGGGCCTCCTCCTCAGTGGCTGGAAATATCGGGAAGCCACCCATTTCACCTCCGCTGTACGCCTTGGTCCGCTCCCTTGCGGCAGTCTCCAAGAGTCCATCCAGCACCGACGGATCTTGCTTTCCATCCGCTCCTGCGCGGATCTGCAAGCCGACATCGACGGCAGCTATTGTCGCTACCGCCTTGATGCGGCGATCACCGGCCGCGGCCGACACGACATAGCCACCGGAAGCACAGATGCCCAAAATTCCCAGCCGTTCTGGATCGACGTCAGGCCTGTTCGACAAATATGAGGCGGCAGACTTGAAGTCTTCGACCCGCTGCGCCGGGTTTTCGAGAAACCGGGGCAGCCCCTCGCTTTCACCCTGATATGCCGCATCAAAGGTCAGGACACGAAAGCCATTGTCGGCGAGTTTTCGCGCGTAAAGTGCTGGAGATTGTTCCTTAACCGAAGAACCCGGATGGCCTACGATAATGGTCCTGCCATTGGACGTTTCCGGTGTATATAGATGGGCCCAAATCTTCAGGCCCGAACTGAGAAACGTGACGTTGCTTCGCATAACCGTTTCCCTTGTTGTTGGTGCTGACCTGCCTCCGGTTGACTGGGCCGTGTTTGCTGAAGGGTCCAGTTCAAGCAACACGGACTAGGCGGGCGTCGGCATAAAGACCGACTTCGTCTCCAGGAACGCTTCCAGACCTTCCGGCCCGCCCTCGCGCCCGATCCCCGAGAGCTTGTAACCGCCGAACGGCACGGACGGCGCCAGTTCCACTCCGTTGATCCCGACCTGACCGGTGCGGATCCGGCAGGCCAGGTGATAGGCGTGTTCGGGATCCCGGCTGTAGACGCTGCCGCTCAAACCGAGATCGCTGTCGTTGGCGAGGCGGATGGCTTCGTCCTCATCGCCATAACCCTGGATGGTGACGACGGGGCCGAAGATCTCCTCGCGAACGATCGTCATCTGCGGGGCGACATCGACGAAGATGGTCGGCTCGATGAAGTAACCTCGGTCGAACCGTGCGGCGCGCCCACCGCCAAGAACGACACGCCCCCCGTCCTCCACACCCTGGGCGATGTGGGCGAGGATGCGGTCGCGCTGGCGAGGGTTCAGCACCGGCCCGACCTGAGTCTGCCGGTCCCAGGGATCGCCGAGCCGCAGTTTGCCGATGATGCCGGCATAGGCATCGACCACCTCGCCGAGGCGTGCGTTCGGCACCAGGATGCGCGACTGGGAGAAGCAGATCTGCCCCGCGAACGGCATGGTGAAGGGAGCGAGCGCCGGCAGCGCCGTCGCGAGGTCGGCGTCTTCCAGAAGGACCGCCGCCGATTTGCCGCCGAGTTCCAGCGTTGTGCGCGCCATCCGATCCGCTGCGCTCAGGCCGATCTTCCGGCCGGCGGCGACACTGCCGGTGAAGCTGATCTTGTCGACCTGGCGGGAGGCGACAAGATGGGCGCTCTCATCACGATCGGCCGTGACGACATTGATAACGCCGGGAGGCAGGCCGGCCTCAGCCGCGCATTGGGCGAGGATCAACCCCTCCATCGGGCTTTCGATCGGCGCCTTCACGACCATGGTGCAGCCGGCTGCGAGGGCGGCGCCCACCTTATGGGCGGTGATCGGGAAAACCGCGTTCCAGGGCGAGATCAGCGCCGCGACGCCGACCGGTTCCCGCCGCACGCGGGCATGGCCGCGCATGGTGGGCCGCCGGTCCTCAAACACATAGCTGCCAGCGAGTTCGGCGTAGTAATGGTAGCGGGCAAGGCCAGTCTTCACCAGCATCTCGGCGAAGGCGATCGGCATGCCGACCTGCGCCGTGGCCAATCGGGCCAGCAGATCGGAACGCAATTCCAGTCGCTCGAGCAGGCGCCGCATGTAGACCGAGCGCTCAGCGCCGCTCATGCGTGGCCATGGACCGTCCTCGAAGGCGGTGCGAGCGGCGGCAATGGCGTCATCGATGTCGCTCGTGTCGGCGAGGGTGACCTCGAATACCGAGTCTTCGGTCGCCGGATGCACGACTGCGATCCGCCGGTGCGAATGGGGCGTGATCCATTCCCCGCCGACATGGAAACAGTCGAGCAAATACGGGGCGAGTTCGTCTTTGATATCAGGCATGTCAGCCTCCGTTACAGGGGAGAGGCTGAAGGGACGGCGTATCCCCGATGTGTCCGGCGAGCCGCCGATTTGTCTGCGACTGTATCGAGCCGCCTTCAGCCGAAGGTGAAGGCATAGGCATGCGCGCCCGGCGCCAGGAATCGGATCTCGAAGCGGCGCACGCGCACTGAGCCGGACTGGCGCACGAGCTGATAGAGCCGCGTGTCCGCTATCACCCCATAGCCGTCAGCATTGGTGTCCGCCCCATGGTCGGCACCCGGCGGGCTGCCATCCAACGTCACTCTGAAACGGACCGGCCGACCATCGGCAGAGGGTCCGAGGACAAGGTGCAGGTCGCGCGCCTCGAAGCGATAGGCGAGGGCCGCATCGGGCGCCTTGGCTTCCGCATGGTCGGAGGCGATGGTCCAGGTGCCGGACAGCCCCCATGTGTTCGGCGCCAGATCGCCGATCGTATAGTTGCGCGGCTGATCCATGCCGAGACCTTGCGGGGATCTGAAGCCGGTCGCCTGCGCGTAGCCGAGATAGGTTTCGCCCGATCGAAGCGCGGCGAGGTCCGGCGGGGCCTCGACACCGGAGGCGTGAGGCGCCACCTCGTCTGCCTGTGCCGGGCGATGACCTGCGGTCTCGGCCAGCAGTTCGCGGATCACCTCCTCGGATCGCTCATAGCCACCCTCGCCGAACTGGTGGTGGCGAATGCGGCCTTCCGCATCGACGAAGTAAAGCGCCGGCCAGTAATTGTTGCGGAAGGCGCGCCAGATGCGGAATTCATTGTCGACCGCCACCGGATAGGTGATGCCGAAGCGGTCAATCGCCCCTTTTACATTGTCGATCTTTTTCTCGAAGGCGAACTCAGGAGAATGCACGCCGATGACGACGAGGCCCTGCTCCCTGTACGTCTCGGCCCAGGCGCGCAGATAGGGCAGCGTGCGGATGCAGTTGATGCAGGAGTAGGTCCAGAAGTCGACCAGCACGACCTTGCCGCGCAGTGACTGTGTGGTCAGCGGCGCGGAGTTCAGCCAGGCCGTCGCACCGTCGAGCGCGGGCAGCGCGCCTTCGACCGGCAGGCGGCTCTGATAAGCCGGCACTGTCGCGTCGTTGAGAGCCAGACCCTCTTGCCTGACGGGGGCAGGAGAAGCGCCGAAGCGCTCCAGCAGCGATTGCTCGATGCCGGCAGTGCTGGCGTAGGAAAGACGCGCCAAAGCGCCGGTATCGAATCCGAATGCGATCGCGACCACACCGGCAAGTACCGCGATGCCGAGTGCCTGCCTTATCCGCTCGCCAATGCCGAGCGAGCGCTTCATCACGGCCAGCACGCGCCCGCCCGCAAGAACCGCGACCGCCAGCGACGTGGTGGCACCGGCGGCATAGGCGACGAGCAGAAGGGTGGTCCGGCCATTGGCGCCGTTCAACGCGGCACCGGTCAGCACCAGGCCAAGAACGGGGCCGGCGCACGGTGCCCACAGCAGGCCGGTCGCGACGCCGAGGAGCAGCGAACCGCCGACATTCACCTCCCCGGTCTCGTGGTTGGGCAAGAGGCGAATGCCCAACGCCACGAAGGGCGCGGCGACGATGGTCGCCACCACGGGGGAAAGCAGCGACAGCCCGAGCACCACCAGCACCACCACGGCAGCGGCGCGACCGATCTCATTGACAGTCACGACCCAGCCGCCGCCCGCAGCGGCCAGAGTGGCAACCAGCGCGAAGGTGGCCGCCATGCCCGCCAGCATCGGCAGGATGCCGCGCCAGAACGAGGCTTCGGCACGGGCGAAGACGAAGGGCAGGACGGGCAGGATGCAGGGGCTGAGGAGGGTCAGCCCGCCGGCGAGATAGGAGATGGCAAACAGGAGCATGGGGGGCCTCGTCCGGTTTCGGCGGGCGGGCACCCGCGGCGGAACCTGCCGCGCGGCGCGCGGCAGGCGAGGAAAGGGGGTTTCGCGGGGCCGCCGGAAGGCGCGGCGCTACTTGACGGGCGCCGTCGCTGCCTCGGCGATCACTTCGGCGACGGCTTCGGGGCGTGAGAGATAGACCGCGTGGCTCGATTCCACTTCACGCACCCGGCTTTCCGCGCGCTTGGCCATCTCGCGTTCGAGATCGGGATTGATCGAGCGGTCCTGCGTCGCGACGATGGCCCAGCTCGGCTTTGCCTTCCACGCCGGCTCGCCGACGGCGGTGGTGAAGGCGCCCTTGGCGGTGAAAACCTGCGAGCGGGCGAGGAAATCGGCCTCCGCCTTCGGAAGATCGGCGGCGAAGGCGGCCGGGAAGGCCTTGGGATCGAGATAGAGATAGCCGTCCGGCGTCGCCTTGATCGCGTGCGGGTCGGCACCCGGCACCGGCTTGCTGGCACCAAGCGCGGCGAGGGTCTCGCCCCGTTCCGGCTGGAAAGCGGCGACATAGACCAGCGCAGCGACCTTGTCGTCCCGGCCGGCCTCGGTGATCACCATGCCGCCATAGCTGTGCCCGACCAGCACGGCCGGACCCTCCTGCAATGCCAGCACGCGACGGGTGGCCGCGACATCGTCGGCGAGCGAGGTCTCCGGCTCCTGCACGATCGAAACGCGATAGCCATTGGCCGACAGGATGTCCGACACCTTGCGCCATCCCGAGCCGTCGGCGAAGGCGCCGTGGACGATCACGACGTTCTTGATAGGTTCGGCAAACGCCGGGAACGGGGCGACGGCGACCATCAGGCCTAAGGCGATGGCGGCGGGAATCGTGCGGACAGGCATGGGCGGGTTCCTTCATTGGGTTAAATTCAATGAAGGGTCGGTACAACGGGTATGTAGGCGGGAGTTGTTCACCTCCGCCCGAAGTTGTCTGCGCACGTAACGCGGTCGCGGCCGGATACATGCGGATACAAATCGCTTCCGCATCAAGGGCGCGCCCCCACTAGAAGGGGGCGGAAGACGGGGTTGAGCCGCAATGGAACATATCGACCACATCCTCATCGTCGATGACGACCGCGAAATCCGCGATCTGGTGTCCGGCTATCTCAGGAAGAACGGCCTTCGCGTCACCATCGCCGCCGATGGCCGGCAGATGCGTGCCTTTCTCGACGCCGACCGCGTCGATCTCATCGTGCTCGACATCATGATGCCGGGGGATGACGGGCTGGTCCTGTGCCGCGAACTGCGCGCAGGCCGGCACAAGACGACGCCGGTGCTGATGCTGACCGCCCGCAATGATGAGACAGATCGCATCGTCGGCCTGGAGATGGGAGCCGACGATTATCTCGCCAAGCCTTTCGCGGCGCGCGAACTGCTTGCTCGCATCAAGGCGGTGCTACGCCGCGCCCGCATGCTGCCGCCGAATCTCCAAGTCACCGAGGCCGGGCAGTTGCTCACCTTCGGCGAGTGGTGCCTCGACACCGTGGCGCGCCATCTGCTGGATGGCGAAGGCACGGCGGTGGCATTGAGCGGAGCCGAGTACCGGCTGCTGCGCGTGTTCCTCGACCACCCACAGCGGGTGCTGTCCCGCGACCAGTTGCTGAACCTCACGCAGGGCCGCGAGGCTGAGCTGTTCGAGCGTTCCATCGACCTGCTGGTGAGCCGAGTGCGCCAGCGCCTGCGCGACGATGCGCGCGAGCCGGCCTATATCAAGACCGTTCGGAGCGAAGGCTATGTGCTGGCGATGCCGGTCGAAATAACACAGGCGCGACGATGAAGGGCGGCGCCCGCCTGCGCGCGCTGCCGCGTCTGCCGCGAACCCTGCGCTGGCGGCTCTTCCTTATTCTGTTCGCCGGCCTCGCGGCGGCGCATGCGCTCTCCTTCGCCGTGCTGTTCTATGAACGCACGACCAGCGCCAGGGCGGCGATGCTGACGTCGCTCGAATATGACGTCGCCACCTCCATCGCCCTGCTCGACCGATTACCCGCCGATGAACGCGAGACATGGCTGCCCGTTCTGGCCCGGAACAACTATCACTACGAGTTAGGGGCTGGTTTGCCCGGCGTCCCGGAGTTGAGCGCGCGCGCGACCGAGATCGCCCGAACGATCAATGCCGCGGCCGGAAGCCGCTTCCCGGTGCGCGTCGACAGTCTCCCCGGCGAGGGGCGGGAACACCTGCAGGCCCATGTCACTCTGAGTGACGGCTCAGTGGTGACGATCGACATATTGCCGAGTCTCATGCCGCTGGCGAACTGGCTGCCCTATGTGCTCGCGCTCCAGCTCGTTCTTCTCATCCTCAGCACATGGTTCGCCGTCCGTCTCGCGATCCAGCCGCTGCGGCGCCTCGCCAATGCCGCCGAGACGCTCGATCCGGCTCGCGATGCCGATCGGCTGGAAGAAGGCGGGCCGCATGAAGTGGCCCATGCCGCCCGCGCCTTCAACGCGATGCATGACCGGATCGCTCATTACCTGCAGGAGCGCGTTCAAATTCTCGCTGCCATCTCTCATGATCTCCAGACACCAATCACCCGCATGAAGCTGCGCGCGGAGATGGCGGAGGAAAGTCCCGAGAAAGACAAGCTCACAACCGACTTGTCGGAGATCGAGCGGCTGGTGCGCGAAGGCGTCGCCTATGCCCGCAGCGCGCATGGCCATCACGAAAAGCCGGCCCGCATCGACCTCCGCTCTTTCATCGAGAGCCTCGTTTTCGATTATCAGGACATCGGGAAAGCGGTGCGCCTTGTCGAAGCGGCTGATTTGGTGGTGACGACACGGCCGCATGCGCTGCGCCGCATCCTGACAAATCTCATCGATAACGCGCTGAAATTCGGCGGCGAGGCGCAGATTGAGGTGAGAAGCACCGCCGGCGGGATCGTCTCCATCGCCGTGCTGGATGACGGCCCCGGAATTCCCCCGGACAAGATCGACGCCGTAATGCAGCCTTTTTACCGGCTGGAACACTCGCGCAACCGCGATTCCGGCGGCACCGGTCTCGGCCTCGCCATCGCCCAACAACTGACGCAGGCGATCGGCGGCACGCTGACCCTTGCCAACCGCCCGGAAGGCGGGCTCGCGGCGACGCTTCGGCTCGGTTGACGTCAGAACTCCACGATCGCCGTTGAGCTGCGTTACGCCGCGACCTCCGTTTTCGGCTCCAGAAAGGATTCAAGGCCGAAGACCCCGAACTCGCGGCCGATGCCGGATTGCTTGACGCCACCGAAGGGAGCAATCAGCTCGGGCCGCAGAGTGTTAACGAGCACGGTGCCGGCCTGCAGCCGATCCGCCACCTTCAGCCCATGTTCGCGATGGCCGGAAAAGACATAGGCATAGAGACCATAGGCGGAATCATTTGCGATCTCGATCGCTTCCTCTTCGTCGTCATAGGCGATGATTGACAGCACCGGGCCGAAGATCTCGTCCCGCGCGATGTCCATGTCGTTGCTCACATCGGCGAAGATGGTGGGCCTGACGAAATAGCCTCTCTGAAACCCCTCGGGCCGGCCTTCGCCGCCAGCAATGATTCTGGCGCCTTGCTCCAGCCCGCGGGCGATGTATCGCTGGATGCGATCATATTGCGCCTGACTGGCGACGGGACCGATCGTGGTGAAGGGATCGCGCGGGTCGCCAACGTGCAAGCCGGCGATGGTCGACCCCACCAACTGAACCACCTCGGCGAGGCGGCTGCGCGGAACGAGGATCCGGGTTCCCGCGATACAGGCTTGGCCATTATTGTTGAAGCCGCCATTAAGCGCCAGCGGCACGGCGATGGCAAGGTCGGCATCGTCGAGGATGATCGATGCGGATTTGCCCGACAGCGACAAGCTGACCCGCTTCATGCTGTCAACCGCCGCACGGGCAATGATCTTGCCGGTAGCGGTCGATCCGGTGAAGGAAATCCGTGCGACGTGGGGGTTAGTGGCCAGTTCATCGCCGACATCGGCGCCACGGCCGGTAACGACATTGACCACGCCATCCGGCAGGCCGGCGCCATGCAGCGCTTCCGTGACCGCCTGCGTCTGGAGCGGACTGAACTCGCTCGGCTTGATGACCGAGGCGCAGCCCGCAGCGAGGGCGGAGGCGAGCTTGCTGCAGATCGTTCCGGCGACGCTGTTCCACGGCGCGATGAGCGCCGATACGCCGACCGGCTCCAGGCGCACGCAGGCATCGCCGATCTCTCGAGTAAAGCTGTAGTCCTCCAGGATCCGGGCCATCGACCCGAAGACCTGCGAGGCGTATTGAGTGACGAAGCCGATGCGCGCGGCGGGAGCGCCATATTCGGCGATAGTGGCCTCGGCGATATCGGCGGACCGGGCCGCGAGCGCGGCCTCAAGCCGCCGCAGCATCTCGATGCGCTGTTGTTTGCTGCTCCGTCCAATGTCGGGCTGGGCCCGCCGGGCTGCCTCGATCGCGCGTTGCGCATCCTCCCGGTCGGCGAGGCGGGCCTTGGCGATGACACTCTCGGTCGCGGGATCCACGACGTCGAGCCACTCGCGCCCCTGAACCGGGACGAAGCGGCCCGCGATATAGGCCGTGCTGATGATTCGCATGCTGTGTTCCTTGATTGGATGCGGCCCCCAAGGCGCCGCGACCAGGGATCGGGATCGTCGGCCAGATCGCCGGCTCTCATGAGCCTAGGCCCGCCGTGCCCGCCGCGATGGCCGGAAAGCCCGGCAAAATGCACCCGAGGCGACGCCCGCCGCCCCTAGGTGCGCCGGCTCGGTTCGCCGAGTTCCAGCCGGCGCTCGATGCCGATACTGGCGAGGAAATGCTCGTCATGGCTGACGACGAGCAGAGCGCCGTCATAGGCGCGCAGGCCGGCCTCAACGGCGTCGATGGAATCGAGATCGAGGTGGTTGGTCGGCTCGTCGAGGACAAGCAGTGCGGGTGGGTGAGGCCCCCCGAGCACGCAGGCGAGCCCGGCGCGCAGCGTCTGTCCGCCACTCAGCGTCCCCACCTGCCGCAGCGCGCTGTCCGCGCGGAACTGGAAGGCGGCAAGGGCGGCGCGACAGGCATTCTCGGTGCTCCCGGCATTGAGGCGCATGAAATTATCGCGGATGGTCAGGTCGGGATCGAGCAGGGTGACGTTCTGGTCGAGCATGGCCATGGAGACACCCAGATCCACGCCGCCCTCCAGAGGAGGAAAGGTACCGGCTATCAGCTTCAGCAGAGTGGTTTTTCCGGCGCCGTTCGGCCCGACGATGGCGACCCGCTCCGGGCCGACCATCGCGAAGCAGAGGGACGTAAGCAGGGGGCGATCCACCTCGTGCCCCATGGTGACTGAATCAAGCCGCAAAACCTGCCGGCCCGCCGGCAACTGCGTCGACGGCAGAACGACACGGAGCTTGTCGAAGGCTTCGACCTTCGAGCGCGCCTCCGCGAGCGCATCGGACGCTTCCGCGAGCCGGCGGTCGGAGAGGCGCGACCCGTGGCCCCGACTGGCCTCGGCCCGTTCGCGGCGCGCCCCCAGCAGCAGGCGTGGAAGATCGCCGCGCGCGCCATCGCGGGCACCGGCAGCGTCGCGGCGGTCCTGGCGTTCCAGCGCCGCCTGCGCCTTGCGGCGCGCCTGCGCAACCTGCTTGTCAGCTTCGGCCAACGCGTGCTGCGCGGCATCGGCTTCGCTCTGCTTGCGCGCTCGGTACAGGTCCCAATTGCCGCCATAGCGGGTCGCGCCGAGCGATGACAGTTCGACGATGGCATGGACATGTGCAAGCAGGTCGCGATCATGGCTCACGACGATCGCCCCGGATCGCCAGCCGCGAAGAAGCTCCACGACCGCCTGCCGACCCGCCCGGTCGAGATTGTTGGTCGGCTCGTCCAGCAGCAGGAAGTCCGGTGCGGCGAACAGCGCGGCGGCGAGCGCCGCGCGGGTCTGCTCACCACCTGACAATCGATCCAGCCGGGCGTCGGCAGTCGCGTCAAGCCCCATGCGGCCCAGCGCCTCCTGCATGCGCGTCTCGATAAGCCAATCGACCTCGGCGAGTTCGCCCGCTTCCGCCCGGCCGGCCTCCGCCTGCCGCAGCGTCGCCAGCGCATCGGAAATCTTGAACAGATCGGCGATCGTCTGCCCGGTCGGCGGCCGTACCGTCTGGCGGAGAAAATACACCGTGCCATCCACATGCACCGATCCCGCCGCCGGCGTCCGTTCACCCGCAATGAGCCTCAGCAGCGTGGATTTGCCGACCCCATTGCGGCCGATAAGCCCCGTGCGCTCCTGGCCAAAGACAAGATCGAGGCCGGAAAAGAGCGGCTGCCCGGCCGGGGTGAGCCAGGTGAGCCCGGCGAGGCGGATTGATGCCACGTTCGGATGCCTCTAGAAAACGACACGATATCGTGCTGTTATCAGGTGGGCGCCGAAAACGCAACGATACCGTGCCGTTTCGACCAGGAGCACAGGATGAACTCACCGCCAAGGCCGGGGGGGCGGCCCAGCCGACAGCAGGCCGCGGCGCTGGATGCCCGGCTGCTTGACGGCGCCCGGGCGGCGTTCGGGCGAAAGGGCATCGCGAACACCTCGCTGGAAGAAATCGCCACGAGTCTCGGCATCTCCAAGCACACTCTCTATCGCCGCCATGCGAGCAAGCAGGCCCTGCTGGATGCCGTGGTCGAACGCGACATGCATGCCTTTCGCGAGGCGCTGCTGGCGGCGTCGGTCGACGGCGACACCGGGGATCCGCTGGAGGCGCTCCGCCGCGTGGCCCACCGCTATGTCGAGATCGGCAGCCGCCGGGAATATGCCGCCTTCTATTTGTCCGTCTGTGCCGAGGCGGCCCTGTCCGCCAATTTGAGGCACCGCCTCGCCCTCTGGTCGGAACGGGCTCTGGAGCCGCTGAGCAAGGCGATCGGCGCGGCTCAGGAGGCCGGGCTGCTGCGCGCAGAGAGCCCCGCCGAGATTACCGGGCTCCTCATCGATCTGCTCGAAGGCGTGAACAACCGCCTCCGCCTCGCACCCGTCGAGGAGGATGACGGGGAGGTGCTGACGTTGCTGTTCGACCGACGGTGGGCCGCCTTCCTCGCCGTAACGGCCACGGACGGGGCGCGCGCGTGAACTGGTCGGAAACCCGCACGCGCAGACGCGGTCATAGGGCTATGGCGTACACGTAGTTCTCTTCTTGGTCGCTCGCGGCCCGCCAGATACCTTTAAAACCCAACAAAACAAAGACTTAATTCGACGCGTGGTCGCGACCCCCTCAATTTGCCCCACATTTTGTTTGTGTATCCACAAAAACGGGGGAGGATCATAATCCAGCTTGAAGTTCGTTCTGGCCCAATGAGAGGACCAGAACATGAGGCGCAGCCGCTTCACCGAGGAGCAAATCATCGGCATCCTGAAGGAGCACGAGGCCGGGGTGCCGGTCTCGGACCTGTGTCGCTAGCACGGGGTCAGCGATGCCAGCATCTACAAGTGGAAGGCCCGTTTCGGCGGGATGGACGTGTCGGAGGCCAAGCGGCTGCGCGAGCTCGAGGACGAGAGCGCCAAGCTGAAGCGCATGCTCGCCGACGCGCCTGGAGAGTCGCCTCGCACTAGGCGCCAGATCTGGAGCCTAGTGCGAGCCTCAATCCTTCTTTGTAACCAAAGGACACGTCGAGAGGGAAAGGGGCTGGAACGCCTGGTCGCCCGGGATCGTGGCGATCAGGTTGTAGTAGTCCCAGGGGCCTTTCGATTGCGCGGGCGTCTTGACTTGAAACAGATACATGTCGTGGACCATGCGGCCGTCCACGCGGATCTTCCCGTTTTTGTAAAAGACATCATTGACCGGAATCTCGCGCATCTTGCGCATGACGGCCTCAGTCTCGTCCGTCCCGGCTGCTTCGACCGCCTTGAGATAATGCAAGGTCGCCGAGTAGGTCCCGGTCTGGAGCATGTTGGGCATGGCTTTCATCTTCTCGAAGAAGCGCTGGGACCATTTCCGCGTGTCGTCGTTCATGTCCCAGTAGCTTGCCTCGGTGATGGTAAGGCCCTGCGCCTCCTTCAGCCCCAGGCCGTGGACGTCGTTGATAAATCCGGCGAGCGTGGCGAGCTTTTGTCCGCTTTGCGTGATGCCGAACTGGGCGGCCTGCTTGATGGAGTTGATGGTGTCGGCACCGGCGTTTGCCAGCGCCACCACCTTGGCGCCAGAGCCCTGCGCCTGCAGCAGGGCGGACGCGAAATCGGTCGTGCCGACCGGTAGCCGCGTGCTGCCGAGGACCTTGCCGCCGTTGGCGGTGACCACGTCGCCCGTATCCTTGGCGAGGCTGTGTCCGAACGCATAGTCGGCCACGATGAAATACCAGCTGTTATTCCCCTGCTTGACCAGGGCCGTGCCGGTGCTGTTCGCGATCGCGTAGGAATCATACGCCCAGTGAATCACATAGGGACCGCAGGCATCGTTCGTGATGCGGATCGAGCCGGGCGAACTGAGGGCGATGATCTTCTTCTTGTCCTTCGCCACTTCAAGCGCTGCCAGCGCCGGTGAGGAAGAGGCGACATCCAGAATCGCGTCAACGTTTTCGGAATCGAACCAGCGACGGGCAATGGCGCCGCCGATGTCGGCCTTGTTCTGGTGATCGGCGAAAACCACTTCGATGGGCTTTCCGAGTACCTTGCCGCCGAACTCCTCGACCGCCATTTTCGCGGCCGTTACAGCTCCCATCCCCGTAATATCGGCATAGACACCCGACATATCCTCAATCAGACCGATCTTCACCACATCGTCGGAGATCTTCGGTGTCTGTGCGGCGGCGAGCGAGGCCGCGACGAGCGCCATCGGCGCAAGAGCCGCCGACACGGTGAGAGCGTGACGGAGACGTTTCATCCCACGACTGGCCATTGATCCATCCCTTTGAATTTATTGTGGGCCGCACCTATTCGGGCGCTAAGCTCTGCGGCGGCTGCGGAATCTTACGGGTGGCCGATCCTTGGACACAATGTGGGAAAGCCACTGGGTTGAGCCCAGTGCTGTGCCCATCCCACATACCTCCGTTGGAAACGGGCTCAGTGCTTGCCACGTTCCGCACGGCTGGCAAACGCGGCGAGGCCCCGCCTGGCGTCCTCGCTCGTGAAGGTCCGCTGGCCGAGAGCCGCCTCGCGTGCGAAGGCCTCGTCCCAGGACGCGTCCTGAAGCGTCAGCGCCGCCTCCTTGATGGTCTGTATGGCGGTCGGGCTGAGCGCTGCGATCCCGTCGGCAATTTCGTGCGCGCGGGTCTCTACCACCTCGGGTGCAACGACCTGATTGACAACCCCGAACCGGACCATCTCATCCGGAGAGAAGCGCCTCGCCGTCAGCATGATCTCCATGGCGTGGGCATAGCCGATCTGCCGGACGAGGCGAACCAGTGTGCCGCCGGCGGGCACAAAGCCATGAACCGGCTCCGGCAACTGGAACACCGCGTCCGAAGAGGCGATGCGGATGTCGCTCGCGAGCATGATTTCGAAGCCACCGCCAATGCAGAGCCCGCGCACGGCGCAGACGAGGGGCTTGTGGAAGCGCTGCCCCTTGAGGTGGGCCGGATCCCAGGCGCTGATGTCGAAGCGGCCGCTCGCAAGGGCGGGAATGGACTCGGTCAGGTCGGCGCCCACGCAGAAGGCCCGCGTCCCTGCACCGGTGAGGACCACGGCATGGACGGTGTCATCGTCCCGCGCTTCGGCAAAGGCCTTGCCTAAATCCTCGTACATCTGAAGCGACAACGCGTTCAGCTTGTCGGGTCTGGCGATGCGGATGGTGGCGACGTTGCCGTCCTTGGTGAGTTCGATCGCCACGTCAGATCGCTCCCTGATCCGCAAGCCGCGCCAGGTCCTCGGCGGACAGGCCGGCGAGGTCGCCATAGACCAAGGCGTTGTGCTCGCCGACGTCGGGCGCCTTGGCAAAGGTCGTAGCGGGCGTTGCGGAGAGCTTCACGGGCTGACCGAACATGCGGACCATCTCGGCCCCGAGAGGCACATTCACGATCATCTCGCGCGCCGCGATGTGTGGATCCTCGACCACCTCTGCAATCGTCTTGATCGCGCTCAGCGGGATCGTGTCGCCCGCCATCTCTTCCAGTTCCGCCTTGGTGTATGTGCTGAACCAGCGCTCGAGGATCGGCCGTACCCGCGTTTCGGCCACCACCGGGTCGAACCTTTTCTCCATCGTGTCGATGGCCGGATCGGCGGCCACCTCAGGCTCGCCGAACATCTGGCAGGTGAGGCGCCAGAACTTGTCCGTATAGCCGCCGAAGAAGACGTATCCGTCCTTGCAGGGGAACTGTCCGTAGGGGCGCACGAAGGGATGTTCGCTGCCGAGCGGCGTGGCGACCTCGCCCTTGGTCGTGTAGCGCACTACGGCATTTTCGGTGAGGCTCAACACCGAGTCCTGCTGGGAGATGTCGACCACCTGGCCCTCGCCGCCCTTTTCGACCACCCGGAGCGCAGCCAGCGTCCCGATGGCGGCATAGAGGGAGGCGGCGAGATCGCCGATGATTGTCCCGACCCGCACTGGCGGTCGATCGGCATAGCCGTTCATGGACCAGAGCCCGCCAGCGGCCTGACCTGTATTGTCGAACGCTGGGCGGGAGGAGTTCGGACCGGTACGTCCGAAACCGCTGATGGCGGTGTACACGAGCTTCGGGTTCTCCAGCCGAAGGACTTCATAGCCGAGGCCGAGTTTTTCCATAGTGCCGGGCCGGAAATTCTCGACCAGCACGTCGACCTCGCGCACCAGACGCTTTAGCAGCGCCTTGCCCTCCTCCGTCTTCATGTTCAGCGAGATGCCGAGCTTGTTGCGGTTGAACTGGGTGAAGAAGGCACTCAACCCCGCGTCCTCGCCGGCCACAAAAGGCGGAAACGTGCGCGCATAGTCGGGGTCGTCGGGGTGCTCGACCTTGATGACGGTAGCGCCGAGATCGGCGAGGAGCATGGCGCAGTATGGACCCGCGACCACACGGGTGATGTCCAGCACCTTCAGCCCCGCCAGAGGCCCTCGCGGTGCATCAGCCGGGGTGCAACTGGTCCCCGTGGCAGATGGAAAATCGAGCGGCATGCTTACCTCCCCAGGCGAGGTTGTCCCGCGCCCTTGTTGATCTCGGCCCCGGCGCCGACCCTGCAGTTTCAGCACGCTCCAACCCCGTCCGACACCCCCGCGTCTCAGGCGGTCTCACGGCGATAGCGCCCGGCGCTTCGGTCCATTGTTCAGCCTGCCAGTTTGGGGGGGCTCGCGGGACGGAGAAATATGGCTGTGGCACATTTGGAAGTGCGAATGATGTGCATTATCACCATTCATGTACCATTTGTTCGTGCGAGAGTGGGCTAGCATCCGGGCTGGAAACGGCCAAGAAGACGTGCGCCCCGGGGAGGAAAAGATGTCGATCCAGCTCACGAGGGCTGCGGCTCACGCGGCGCCTGATTCGGTTTCATATTACCGAAATCTCCTCCGCCTTCTCAACGAGAACGCTGCCAATTCCAGCTTCGAGCGTCTCGCTGACGATATTCGGCGCCAGGTACGCAATGCTGATGCCGCCCGGGAATTGCTCTCCGACATCGCCGTCGCGACCCGCCTTCGCGATAGCGCCGAGCAGAAGCGCAAGCGCGAGGGTGAACTGACCGCGCTGAACGAGACCGCGAGGGACCTTGCGGGGCTGCGCGATACCGACCAGGTGCTCCGCGCCATCGTCCAGCGCGCTAAGCAGCTTTCGGGAAGCGACATCGCCTACCTCTCGGCGGCCGACGAGGAGCATGGCGATTTCTATGTGCGCGCCACCGAGGGCGTGATCTCGCGCGACTTCGCCACGATCCGCGTTCCAAGGAACATCGGCGTGTGCGGGAGCGTCGCCAAGAGCCGCAGCCCATTCCAGTCCAGCAACTATCCGGCCGATACGAAGTTCGACCATGACCGCGGAATCGACTGCGCCACCGCCGGAGAGGGGATTGTCTCCATCCTGGGCGTTCCGTTGGCGCTGGAGACCCAGGTCATTGGCGTGCTGTTTGTCGGCGACCGCTACGCGCGTTCTTACACGCCGCATGAGATCGCCGTGCTGTCCTCGCTCGCCACGTTCGCCGCGCTCGCCATCGAGAATGCACGACTTTTGGAAGAGGCTCGGCGCGCCTTGCGCATCGCGAAGCAGGCCAACGCGGCTCTCACGGCCAAGGCGGAGGATGTGGAAGAAGCGGCCGTCGCCCACGAGCAACTGACCGAACTGATTGCCCGCGGCGGTTCTCTGGAGGACCTAACCCGACGGGTCTCCAATCTGCTCAAGGGCGATGCCTGCATGCTGGACGACCGCCGTCGCCTCACCTGTGGCCAGTTGCCGGAGGATCTGGCCGATGAGGACCTTGCCAAGGCGATCCGAGACAGTGCGGTGCTTGGCCGTTCGGTCTCCCTGCGAAGTGCCGAGGGCGATATGACCCGCGTGGCGGCGGTGATGGGTGGCTCGGCGCGGTTGGGAGCGCTGCTCCTGACCCGAAAGCGGGAACTTTCAGAATCGGAGGTTCGCACGCTTGAACGCAGCGCCCTTGTTTCCGGTATTGTCCTCATGTCACTGGAGCGGGTGGCTCAAGCCACCTACCGGAACGTCTCGGACATCGTCGCAGCCTTGCTGCGTGGCGCCACGGACCCTTTCACGCCGGAATGCGCGCGGCGGCTGCCGAGCGGGGTCGCTCTATCATGGCCGATAACCCTCCTGCTGGTAGACGCGGGCGATGTGCCCGCAACCCGAATCTCGTCCGCATTGCGCTCCGGGCTTGGCGGCCGCGATACTATCCTGGCTGAATTCAACGGCGACGTGGTGATCGTGACCAGCGTCAGCAATCCCTCGGGTCTCGCCGAACGGGCTGCGGAAGCGCTGGACGAGGCGTTTCAAACGCGCTTCAGCATCGTTATCTCCGCGCCCGTTCCCGAACTCGACGGCGTCCCGGCCGCCTACCAGGCCCTACTCCGCGCCTGCGCACTGATGCACACGATCGGACAATCGGGGCAGATCATGTTCGAGAAGACGCTCTCCATCTACGCCCTGCTGTTCGAGCAAAAAGGCGAAGATGCCATCGAGCAGTTCGTCATGTCCGCAGTGGGCCCGCTGATCGAACACGACCTCCGGCGGAAGAGCAGGCTCACCGCGACGCTGCTTGCCTATATGGACAACGGCCACAGCCTTCATAAGTCCGCCGCCTCGCTGGGGATCCACGTGAACACCATGCGGCAGCGCCTGGAAAGCATCGGCGAGATCGCTCCGAACTGGAGCGAAGCTGGACGCACGCTCGACATTCATTTGGCGCTGCGCCTCAACGCCATTAGGCGGGGATGCTGATGGCCGAACTGGCTTCAAAACCAACGTTGCAGAGCAGCGCATCCCGGGTCGCGTGATCCTCGACGCGCGCCGGCAGAAGCGACACCTGCCCCGGATCAGTCCCGCCGATGTAGCCCATGAAAATGGCCGCCTCAGTAACGGGGCGGTTCAGAGCGACCTTCACCTGCCGCCCAACTGCGGACATTTCTCTCAGACCGGGTGGCTGTTCCACCGGGTCTTTCGAGGCGTCGGAACCTTGGGTGAAAATAAAGAGGCGCCAATACGCCGACTTGGGGAAGACGTCGCTGTTCTCCGAAAATGCTGCCGACAGCACTCTCGGAGCGCCAGCTTGAATAGGCCTGGCTAATATTGGTAATTCAGCGAAACATGAACACGCTCTATCGCCATTGGCCGCCAAGGATGGCTGTCAGCTCCTGTCCGGCGGCAAGCAGAACGGGGGACATGATCGCGATCTGAGCGGGTGTGAAACGGGTGCGCGGGCCCGAGATCGTCAACGCCCCCGCAAGAGCGATGCCGCCGGAAAAAACCGGCACCGAGATCGCCGCTGTTTCCGTGTCCCGCTCCCCCTGAGAGACCAAGGGCAGATTTGCGAGCAGCGCCCGGCGCTCCGCCACGTCCCGGGAGCGCGAGAAAGCCGTCAGCACATGCCCGGCGGCGCCCTTGTCGAGGGCAAGCACGTCGCCCTCGCGGATGTGGTCGCGGATGGGCTGATTGGAATCTTCCCGGAACAGGCAGACCCGCACCGGCCCGTCGCGATGGAAGAACGAGGCGCTCTCCCCGGTCTCCCGCACCAGCTCGCGCAGGATGGGGCGGACGTGCCGGTCGAGCCTGAAACTGCGCTGATAGAGGCTGCCGAGTCGCATTACCTCAAAGCCCAGCGCGTAGGTCTTGTCCGGCATCCGCACTAGGCATCCTGCGCGCTCCAGGGACACGGCAAGGCGCAAGAGGGTGCTCTTGTAGAAGCCCGTCCGCTCGGAAAGCTCGTGCAGGCTGAGCGCCGTGTCGCCATCCCGGAACGCCCCGAGGATGCGGAAGGCGCGGTCTACCGCCTCCACTCCGCCCGCGGACTTCGCGTCCTTCTCCCCGTCTGAAGACATACCGCCCCCCCCCCCCCGTCCATGCCGACGCACGCTCGGGCGGCGGTTGACACGCCCGGCTTGTGGCGATAGTTCTACTAGAAAGAAACTAGTTCTGTCTAGCAGAATTTTCAGGGAGGCGTGAGTGGAGCGCTATCAGCTCTTCATCGACGGCACATGGTGTGATCCGGCGTCCGGCGCGTGGTTCGAGACGAGCGAGCCCTTCTCGGGCGAGGCCTGGGCGCTGATCCCCCGCGGCAGCGCCGCCGATGCCGACCGCGCCGTCGAGGCGGCCCACCGCGCCTTCCTCTCGCCGGAATGGTCCTCGCTCACCGCCACCCAGCGCGGCGCGCTGCTGCGCAAGCTCGCCGGGCTGATCGAGGAGAATGTGGACCTGCTCGGCAGGATCGAGCAGCGCGACAACGGCAAGCTCATGGCCGAGGTCGCGGGGCAGGTCCGCAACGTGGCGCAGTGGTTCCACTATTATGCGGGGCTCGCCGACAAGGTCGGCGGCGACGTGGTGCCGATCAACAAGGCAGACGTCTTCAACTATACGAAGCTCGAGCCGCTGGGCGTGGTGTTGGCCATCACGCCATGGAATTCTCCCCTCGCGCTCACCACCTGGAAGATGGCGCCCGCCCTGGCTGCGGGAAACACCATCGTCATCAAGCCCTCGGAATACACCTCCGCCTCCCTACTGGAGCTGGCGAAGCTGGCTGAGCAGGCGGGCTTTCCGAAGGGCGTCGTGAATGTTGTGACCGGCTTCGGCCCCGAAGTGGGCGAGCCCCTGGTCCGCCACCCCCTCACCGCCAAGGTCGCCTTCACCGGCGGCGACATCGGCGGGCAGAAGGTGAACGAGGCGGCCGCGCCCGGCCTGAAGAAGGTGACGCTCGAACTCGGCGGCAAGTCGCCCAACATCGTGTTCGACGATGCCGACCTGGAGCAGGCGGTGAAGGGGGCGGTGGCCGGCGTGTTCGGGGCCTCCGGCCAGACCTGCATGGCGGGCTCCCGCCTGCTGCTGCAGGAGAGCATCCACGACGCCTTCCTCGCCCGCCTGATCGATGTGGTGAAGGACGCGAAGATCGGCGATCCCGCGTTGATGGAGACCCAGGTCGGTCCCATCGCCACCCGCGCGCAGTACGAGAAGATCCTGCGCATGATCGAGATGGGCAAGGAGGATGGCGCGACCCTCGCGCTCGGCGGCTATGCCCTGTCCGGCCCCGACTACGGCCAGGGGCAGTTCGTGGCGCCCACCATCTTCACCGACGTGCGCAACGACATGCGCATCGCGCAGCAGGAAGTGTTTGGGCCCGTCGTCTGCGTGCTGAAGTTCAAGGACGAGGACGAGGCGCTGGCCATCGCCAATGACGTGCCATTCGGACTCGCCGCCGGCGTGTGGACCAAGGACCTGCACCGCGCCCTGTGGTGCGTCGACCGCCTGAAGGCGGGCACCGTGTGGGTGAACAACTATCGCTCCACCAGCTTCGCCACCCCCTTCGGCGGCTACAAGCGCTCCGGCCTCGGCCGCGAGGGCGGCGTGGAGGCGATCAAGGAATATCTCCAGACCAAGAGCGTGTGGATCACCACCAAACCAAACCGCTCCAACCCCTTCATCCTGGGCTGAGGCGCGCCGTGGCATCCTCTCCCGATCCCGGCCAGTGGTGGCGCACCGCCATCATCGACATCGCGCCCGGCACCATCCGTGTGCGGGGCTACGCCATCGAGGACCTCATCGGCGCCGTCTCCTTTCCGGAGATGATCTGGCTGATGCTGCGCGGCGACCTGCCGAGCGCCGATCAAGCGGCGCTGCTCGGCGCGGTGCTTGTGGCGGCGGTGGACCATGGCCCGCAGGCGCCCTCCATCGCCATCGCCCGCATGGCCATGACCTGCGGCGTGGGCGTGAACAACGCCATGGCGTCGGCCGTCAATGCGCTGGGCGACGTCCATGGCGGCGCGGGCCAGCAATGCATGGAGCTGTACGCCGCCGTCGATGGCCGGGCCGGACACGGCATCGCCCTCAATGCCGCCGCCGGTGCCGAGATCGGCGCCCGCCTGTTGCGGCGCGAGCATGTGCCGGGCTTCGGCCATCGCTTTCATCCGGTGGACCCGCGCGCCGGACGCCTGCTGTCGCTGGTGGATGATGCCGCCTCGCGCGGCGCCGTCGGGGGCCGCTTCGCCGCCATCGGCCGCGCGGTGGAGGAGGCCCTCGCCGCCGCCAAGGGCAAGCGCCTGCCCATGAATATCGACGGGGCGACCGCCGTGGTCCTGTCGGAACTTGGCTTCGCGCCGGACGAGGGGCGCGGGCTGTTCATCCTTTCCCGCTCGGTGGGCATCCTGGCCCATGCCATGGAGCAGAAGGCGCAGGGCGGCCGCATCAAGGGGCCGATGCCGCCGGGGATTGCCTACACCTACGACGGAGCGGAGCCGCGTGCGCTTCCCCGGACCACCGCCTCGGCGGGAGGGACCACGCCATGATCCGTGAGAAGCGCCTGCCCCTTGCCGGGATCCGCGTGCTCGACTTCGGGCACACGGTCATGGGCCCGTCCTGCGCCATGATCCTCGCCGATCTCGGCGCCGACGTGCTGAAGATCGAGCCCGCTCCAGGCGGAGACCCCACCCGCCAGCTCCAGGGCTTCGGCATGGGCTATTTCGGCTATTTCAACCGCAACAAGCGCTCGCTGGCGGTGGACCTGAAGAGCGATGCGGGCCGCGAGATCGCCCACCGCCTCATCAAGGGCGCCGACGTGGTGGTGGAAAACTTCGCCCCCGGCACCATGGGCCGTCTCGGCCTCGATGCGGAGGCGGCCACCGCCCTCAACCCCCGGCTCGTCTATGCCAGCCTGAAGGGGTTCCTCGATGGTCCCTACGCCCATCGCCTCGCCCTCGACGAGGTGGTGCAGATGATGTCCGGCCTCGCCTACATGACCGGGCCGAGCGGCCGGCCCCTGCGGGCGGGGACATCGGTGGTGGACATCGCCGGCGGCATGTTCGCCGTCATCGCCATCCTCGCCGCGCTGCGCGAGCGCGAGGCGACGGGTGAGGGACAGGTGGTGGAGGCGGCGCTGTTCGAGACCACCGTCTTCCTCATGGGCCAGCATCTCGCCTATGCGGCGCAGACCAACGAGCCCATCCCGCCCATGCCCGAGCGCGTCTCGGCCTGGGCTGTGTACGAGCCCTTTGCGCTGAAAGACGGGCGACAGATCTTCGTCGGTATCACCACCGATGGGCACTGGCAGCGCTTCTGCGCGCTGGTCGGCTGGCAGGACATGCTGGCCGACGCCAGCCTCGCCACCAATAACGGCCGGGTCGCCGCCCGCGGACGCATCCTGCCGTGTTTTGCCTGCCTGTTCGGGTCGCTGACACAGGACGAGGCGGTGGCGCTGTGTGAGAAGGCGCGCATTCCCTTCGCGCCCATCGCCCGGCCGGAGGATCTGTTCCACGATCCCCATCTTGCCGCGACCGGCGGGCTGATGCCCACGCGCCTGCCCAACGGCGTGGAAACGCGCCTGCCGCGCCTGCCCATCCATATGGCCGAGGCGGACCTCTCGCTGCGCAGCGATCCGCCGGAGGTGGGAGCCGACACGGCCGACGTGCTCGAAGCCCTCGGCTACGCGCCGGACACCATCGCCGCCCTGGCGCGCGACGGCGTGGTGGCCATGGGCGTCACCGCGTCTCGCTGAAGCCGAACAACGACAATCAAACTCCGGGAGGAGAACATGCCAACGACAGCAAAAGGCCCGGACCTCCTTGTGGTGGGCTGCGGCATCGCCGGGCTCAGCGCGGCGGTGTCCGCATTGGAAGGCGGACTTTCGGTGACGCTGCTCGAGCGCGCGCCGGAAGAGGAGTTCGGCGGCAACACGCGCTGGACCGAAGCCTACATGCGCATGAAGAACGACAGCGAGATCTCCGACGATTTCGAGGAGCATTTCGCCGCGAATGCCGGCCCCAATCTCGATCCCAACGTGCTGACCGACGTGGCCCGCGCCTATGCGGACTGGCCGGCGGTGGTGAAGGCCCATCCCTTCCCGGACCCCGAGGTCATCTCCACCTTTGCCGCCGAGGTGCCGCCCACCATCGCCTGGCTGAAGGGCTTCGGCCTGAAGTTCGGCCCCCAGCCCATCTACCTGCTCACCCAGAACACCACGCGCATCGCCGCGCAGGGGGGCGGCCTCGCGCTCATCGAGCGGCTGATGGCCGAGGCGAAGCGGCTCGGCGCTGAGGTGCGTTTCCGCACCACCGCCACCGCTTTGCTGCGCGATGCTGACGGGCGCGTGGCGGGCGTTGCCGTGACCGACCCGGACGGGCGGCGGGAAGAAATCCGCGCAGGCGCCACCGTGTTCGCCTCTGGCGGCTTCCAGGGCAACCCGGAGATGATGACGCGCTACATCGGCCAGAAGGCGGCCAACATCCGCCCCGTGGCCCGCGGCGGCTACTACAATCGCGGCGAGGGCATCCGCATGATGCTGGAGGCGGGCGCCGCGCCTGCCGGCGAGTTCGGCTCCTACCACGCCGAGCCGGTGGATCCCCGCTCGCTCCAGGCCGAGGCGGTGGTGTTCATCTATCCCTATGGCGTGCTCGTGAACCGCGACGGACGGCGCTTCCTCGACGAGGCGCCCGGCACGGTGGATGCCCATTACGACAATATCGGCCGGGCCATCGCCGACCAGCCGGGCGGCATCTCGTGGGTCATCTTCGACGCCAAGGTGGAGGACATCCCGCGCTGGCGCACCTCCATCCGCTCGGATGTTCCGGCGGTGGAGGCGCCCACGCTGGAAGCACTGGTGGAAAAGCTGGGGCTGCCGGGCGAGACCCTCGACACCATCGCCGCCTTCAATGCCGCCTGTCCCGACGAGGGCGGCGACTTCACGCCCTTCGCCATCGACCACCGGGCGACCACGGGGCTTGAGCCCCGCAAGTCGCACTGGTGCCGGCGGATCGAGACGGCGCCGTTCCGCGCCTATCCCATCATCTCCACCGCGTGCTTCACCTTCGGCGGCGTGAAGGTGAACGCCTCGGCCCAGGTGCTGGATGGCGATGGAAAGATCATCCCCGGCCTCTACGCCGCGGGCGAGACCGTCGGTCTCTATCACCAGGTCTATACGGGCTCGACCTCCGTGCTGCGCGGCGCCGTGTTCGGCCGTCTCGCCGGCCTCGATGCCGCGGCCCGCCTCGCACCACGCCTGAAGACGGCGCTCTGAACCAGATACAAGAGGGAGGACAACAATGAAAAAGACGATGCTGGCGGCCGCATGCGCGGTGGCCATTGCCCTGCCGCTCGCCGGCGCCCGGGCTCAGACCTATTCGGACGGCGTGGTGAAGATCGGCATCCTGACAGACCTGTCCGGCCAGCTGTCCGACTCCACCGGCGCCGGCTCCATCCTTGCTGCGGAAATGGCGGTGGCGGACTTCGGACCCATCGAGGGCGCGAAGGTGGAGATCATCTCCGCCGACCACCAGAACAAGGCCGACATCGGCGCCGCGACCGCCCGCAAGTGGTACGAGGTGGACGGCGTCGACGCCATCATGGACGTGCCGAATTCCGCCGTGGCGCTGGCGGTGCAGCAGATCACGCGGGAGAAGGATCGCATCGCGATCTTCTCCTCTCCCGCCTCCTCGGACCTGACCGGCAAGGCCTGTTCGCCGAACGGCATCCACTGGACCTATGACACCTACGCGCTGGCCCATGTGACCGGTGATGCCGTGGTGGCCTCCGGCCTGAAGAACTGGTTCTTCCTGACCTCCGACTATGCCTTCGGCCACGCGCTGGAGCGCGACACCAGCGCGGTGGTCCAGACGGCCGGCGGCAAGGTCTACGGTTCGGTGCGGATGCCGGCCAATGCGCCGGATTTCTCGTCCTTCCTGCTCCAGGCCCAAAGCTCGAAGGCCGAGGTCGTCGCCCTCGCCACGGCCGGCCTCGACACGCAGAACGCCATCAAGCAGGCCGCCGAGTTTGGCCTTGCGGAATCCGGCAAGACCATCGCGGCGCTCCTCCTCGCCGAAACGGAGGTCAACGCGCTCGGGCTGAAGGCGACGCAGGGCATCCGCCTGACCGCGCCCTTCTACTGGGACATGAATGACGGCACCCGCGCCTTCGCCAAGCGCTTCTACGAGAAGCGCAAGGCCATGCCCACCTTCTACCAGGCCGGTGTCTACGGCGCCGTGACGCACTACCTGAAGGCCGTGAAGGCGGCGAAGACGGATGCGGCCGGGCCTGCGATGGCGAAGATGAAGGAGACGCCCGTCAACGACTTCATGACGAAGGACGGCAAGGTCCGCGAGGACGGCCGCGTCATCCGCGACATGTACCTGTTCCAGGTGAAGACGCCGGCGGAATCCAAGGCGCCATGGGACTATTACAAGCTCGCGGCGACCGTGCCGGGCGACAAGGCCTTCCGTCCCCTCGCCGAAAGCGAATGCCCGCTGGTGAAGAAAATGTAGGCAGGTCGGCTTTCAAGGCCCGGTTCGGCGCTGGCCCTTCCCGCCGTTTTGGAATTGCACCCCGTCGATCCGGCGGGGTGCAAGGACGGGCAAACCCAATGTCGATCTTGGGAAGACGGCGGCGCCGACCTCATCGGCGGTCCCGACATGGGCATGTCACATCCGGCTCGCTCGGCTCGTCATGGCTTCGAACGTCGATCTCCGCAGAGCCCGCACCATCTGCCGCCGGACCTTGCGTGCCCCGCACCCCTCGAACTCTCGGAACACGCGCTCGATCTGGGGCAGCAAGGCCGCGTCGACGCGTGTCTGCGCCGCGACGGCGTTGGCGGCCGAATTGGCACCTTCCATCAACTAGTATATTAGTATTTCAATCCAGGCGTTCGGAAGATGACTCAATGACGCTCAATCCGCTCTCCGCTCCGCCATCATCGGCGACCGGGAGGCATGCGCCCACGACGCGGCGGACCCCGTCGGGGATGCAGCTCTTCGAGCTTCCGAGGGGGAAATCCTGGCACTGCGGCTGCTGCCGCGCCGTCTAGCCCCAAGAACATTCGGCAGCGACGCCGACAGTCGAGCATCACGGGAGAAACGCATGCGCCAGGGCTGGAGATGGTTCGGGCCGGACGCCCCGGTCACGTTGGACGAGGTGCGCCAGGTTGGCGCGACCGACGTCGTATCCGCCCTTCATGAGGTGCCGATCGGCGAGGTGTGGACCCGAGGAATGGTCGAGGCGCGGCGCAACCTGATCGAGACGACGCCGCCCGGTCGCGCCCCGTTGTCCTGGTCGGTGGTGGAGAGCATCCCGATTCCCGACCCCATCAAGCGCCGCGGCGCCGAAGCGTCCGCCGAGATCGAGGCGTGGATTGCCAGCCTCGAAAGCGTCGGGCAGGCCGGCATCAAGATCGTCTGCTACAATTTCATGCCCGTGGTGGACTGGTGCCGCACCGAGCTTGATTACGTCACGGACACCGGCGCGACGGCGATGCGTTTCGAATTCGAGGCCTTTGCCGCCTTCGATCTGCATATCCTTCAAAGGCCGGGCGCCGAGCGCGACTACAGCGAACAAGAACGCCTGCAGGCCCGCGCGCGTTATGAGGCGATGGACGCCGCCGCCGAGGCGGAAATCGCGCGCAACATTGCCAGCGCATTGCCCGGCTCGACCACTGAATCGATGACGATTCCCGGGTTTCGCGAGAAACTGAAAGACTATCGTGGCATCGATTCCGCTCGGCTGCGCCGAAATCTGATCGAGTTTCTTGCAGCCGTCGTGCCCGCCGCCGAGAGCTTCGGGGTCAAGCTGACGCTTCACCCCGATGATCCGCCGCGCCCCCTGTTCGGGCTGCCGCGCATCGCATCGACGGAAGACGACTATGCCGCCCTGTTCGATGCGGTCCCCTCGCCCGTCAACGGCATGTGCTTCTGCACCGGGTCCCTGGGCGCCCGCGCGGACAACGATCTGGAAGGGATGATCCGCCGTTTCGGCCCGCGCATCTATTTTGCCCACCTGCGCAACACGCGCCGCGAGGCCGATCCGCGCAGCTTCCATGAATCCGCGCATCTCGACGGCGACACCGACATGGTTGGTGTTCTCAAGGGCCTGATACAGGAAGACCTGAAGCGGCCGCCCGGCGAGACCATCGTCTTTCGGCCCGATCACGGGCACCGCATGCTCGACGATCTGAGAAAGACCGTGACGCCGGGCTATCCGGCGATCGGGCGCATGCGGGGGCTGGCGGAATTGCGCGGCATTCTGCACGCGCTGGGGCATCCCCCGGAGGTCGGGCCGGTTCAGCCTCTCGGCCGGGCGTAGGTCTTGGCATAGTCCGGTGTTTCGATGCCGGGCCTCAGGTCCTTGCAGTTCCGAGGGGCGCCGGCGGTCATCCGGAGCGGAATGACGCCCGCCCACAGATCCAGCGCGATGTCGTCGGCGGGGTCCACGACGCCCTTGTCGCGGATCTTGGCCGAGGCTTCCTCGATGGGAAATCTCAGGAAGACGGTCGCGTTCAGTTCCTTGGCCTTCGGCGGGCGCACGACGTGGCCGGGCAGGATGTCCTCGATGAAGGCCGCCACGAGACGCTCCTTCTCCGCCATGTCCTCAACCACCTCCGCCTTCGCGAAGATCACCACCGAGCGATAGTCCATGCTCATGCCGAAGCCGGACCTGCCGGCCACGATGGAATCGACCAGCGTGATGGTGATGCACGCCGGCGCCCCGCCCGCGAGGGTGGACAGCAGCTGGTTGCTCTGGCTGCCGTGGATGTAGACATGGTCCCCCACCCGGATGATCGCGGTGGGAATGACCCGGGGCTCATCGTTCACGCTGACCCCGACATGGGCCACCAGGGCCTCGTCGATGATGGCATAGACCGCCGCGCGGTCGAACACGCCGCGCTCCGGCCGCCGCCGGATTTTCGTTCGCTCCGTGGGCTGGATCTCGCTCATCTCAAGCTCCTTAGAGCACGCGCCGATCCGATTGCCTCGCAATCAGATCGGATAACGCGTTCTCTATCATTAAGTTAGCGGGCGATTCACCGACCGGATTGTTTCAATCCGGTCGGATCGCGCTCTATGCCGATGCGGCGCCGGCGGTGATGTGATCGCCTTCATAGGTGGCGCGTTCTGTCACCTGCCGACCTGCGGCGTAAGCCTCGATGGAGGCGACGAGCGAGCGGGGCACCATGACGCCTTCGGCCGTGGTGCGCCTGCGCGCCTCATAGCGCCGGCCGGAGGGCAGGCGGGCGCCATCCTGCGCCAGCAGCCGGGAGAAAAGGGTTTCGGCATGCCGCAGCTGCGCCGCGCGATCACCGCCCGCGACGAATTTCGCCGGGTCGATCGCGATGACCAGCTCGCCGCCGCAGGGGGCGCCCGTATTGGCCTTGTCGTGCGCGGCCTGCTCGAAGCTGATCTTGTCACCGAGAAGCGGGCCGGCCAAAAGCTCCACCATCAAGGCGATGTTGGAGCCCTTGAAGCCGCCGAACGGCAGCTGGGCGCCGAGCAGGGCCTGCTGCGGATCGTTGGTGGGGCGCCCCTCGTTGTCGATGGCCCATCCATCGGGCAGCGCCTCGCCGTCGCGCAGGCGCAGCTGGATCTCGCCTCGGGCGCTTGCGCTCGACGCCTGGTCGAAAACCATCGGCGGGTTGTCGAGCCGGGGCCAGGCGAAGGCCATCGGGTTGGTGCCGAACAGGGGCTTCATGCCGCCCGCGGGCGCGACGTAGGGGCTGGAGGAGACGAAGGCGAAGCCGACCAGCCCGCGGACCGCCAGCCGCTCCACCTCGGGCCAGAGGGCCGCGACGTTGAGCGCGTTGGTCACGGCGAGGGCGGCGATGCCGAATTCCTTGGCGCGTTCGGCAAGCGGCGCGTCGCCGGTCTCAAGCGCGAGCGGCGAGAAGGCATAGCCGGCGTCCACCTTGATCACGCTGGGCGACAGCTCGGTCAGGACCGGCTCGATGTCCGGCGAGGCCTGGCCGGAGCGCAGGCCGTTCACATAGAAGGGCAGGCGGAAGAGGCCGTGATGGCGGCACTCGTCGCGCTCGGCCGCCGTGACCGTGTTGGCGATGGCGGATGCGTGGTTCTCGGCAAATCCCTGACCGAGCATCGCAGCCTTGGCCGCGGCATGAACCTCTTCCAGCGACATCCGAACGGCATCGGTCATCGGTCAATTCCCATCCTTCACGGCTTCATCGATCCGCGCCCGGAATGGCCGGGCGCGAAGTGCATCGTGCACATATTTGCATACGGTGCAAATCAATATGCCGGCGATGTCTGCTTTTTGCGCCGGTCCGTGTCCTGCCCCGGCCTGTTCCAACGCGCGCGTTACGGCGCGTTCTCATTCTCTTGCGAAGCGCGGTCGCCGGCCCGATTGAATCAATCCGCCCGGGTCGCGCTTTCGGCCTGGTGCTCCACAGCGTGGGACGGCGTGACCACCATCAGCATGCGCGCCGGGCCGGTGCCAACGTTGCGGCCCATGTGCGGGCGGTCGCCCTTGAGATGAACGCAATCCCCTTCTTCCAGCACGAAGCTGTCGCTTCCGATCTGGAACTCGATCCGGCCTTCGATGATGTACAGCACTTCCTCCCCCTCGTGGGTCAGAAGGCTCACCGAAGACTCGTTCGTGACCGGGAATTCAAGCAGGAAGGTGTTCAGCAGAGGCTCGGGGACCGTCGAAGACAAGGAATGGTATTGATAGCCATTCGCTTCCAGAAGCTGGCCGCTCTGCCGGTCCGACTTGCGGAAGATGTTGTAGCCTTTGACGGCCGCCACGCTTTGGTTTTCTTCAAACAGATCCCGCAGCGGGATATCGACGGATGTGGCGATGGCGATCAGGTTGGCGATGGATGTCGCGGCCTCGCCGCGCTCGATCCTGGACAGGAAGGCCGCCGACAGGCCGCTCTTCTCGCCGAGCTCCTTCAGGGTCATCTTGCGCGCGGACCGCGCCCCGCGGATACGCTGGCCAATCTGGCGAGCGACAAAGCGTACCTGGTCCATTCCGCCCTCGGATGCTCTCCCTGATGCATGTAGAGAAACTTCAATTCCAGCGCAAGCAGGCCAACGGCGCCACCGGGGTGGCGGCGCCGTCTGCGATCAGGATCGCACGAGGGGGCAGGCGCTCTCGGACAGGGGCTGGAAGATCTGGTCGCCCGGGATGGTCTGGATAATCCTGTAATAGTCCCAGGGACCCTTGGATTCCGAAGGTTTCTTCACCTCGACGAGATACATGTCGTGGACCATGAGGCCATCGGCGCGGACTTTCCCGCCCTGGCTGAACATGTCATCGACCGGCAGGTCCTTCATTTTCGCCATCACGATCTTTGCATCGTCGGTTCCGGCGGCTTCCACGGCCTTGAGATAGTGCCGTACGGCCGAGTAGACGCCGGCCTGCGTCATGGTGGGCATGGCGTTGCGGCGCGCGTAGAACCGCTGGGACCACGCGCGCGTGGCCTCGTTCCGGTCCCAATAGAAAGCGGTGATGAACCGCAGGCCGTTCGCCTTGTCGAGGCCGAGCGCGTGGATGTCGGTCAGGAAAACCGCCGGCGCCACGAGGGTCTTCTGCTGGTTCAGGCCGAATTCGGCGGCCTGCTTGATGGCGTTGGCCATGTCGCTGCCGGCGGCGGAGAAGGCGACGACCTTGGCCTTGGAACTCTGCGCCTGAAGGAGAAACGAACTCATGTCGGCGGAGTTCAGGGGAAAGCGAACCTCGCCCAGCACCGCGCCGCCGCCTGCCGTCACCGCCTTGCGGATATCGTTCGCGAACGCATGGCCGAAGGCATAGTCGACGGTGACGAGAAACCAGCTGTCATAGCCCGCAGCCGCCATGATCTTCGCCAGGCCGAAGCCATTGGAATAGCTCGTGTAAACCCATTGCGCGGAGGTTTCGGTGCAGGCCTTTCCGGTGAAATCCGAGGAGGCGGCGGTGATGAGGGCGATCTTGTTCAGATCCTTCGCCAGGCTCTGCACGGCGAAGCCCACGGACGAGTTGGAGAAGTCGGCGATGACGTCCACGCCGTCCTTGGTGAACCACTCCCGCGCCTTGGCGGCGCCGATGTCCGCCTTGTTCTGGTGATCGGCGAAGACCAGCTCGATCTTCTTGCCGAGGACCGTGCCGCCGAACTCCTCGATGGCCATCCGCGCGGCCTCCACCGAGCCGGGGCCGGCGAGGTCGGCATAGAGGCCCGACTGGTCGTTCAGAATGCCGATCTTCACCGCGTCGCCGCTCACCTGCGGCTCGGCGGCGGCGCAGTTTACCTGCAGCGCAATCGCTGCCGCGATGGCAAGCCGGGACCACCATGTGTTTGCTTGTGAGCGGAGCGTGTTCGCGATCATGAGAGTCCCCATCTTGCGCATTGATGCGTCTCCGGCGTTTGGCCGGCCTGGACGGGCGCGATCTTTTTGCGAATCCCGCATGTCGTCAACGAAAATTTGCATACAGAACAAAATTGTTTATAGCGCATTTTTAAGCCGGAACGGAAGCGCCTCTGACGTGGCGCGGCGCCGGGCCGCGCGGTGCCGGCTTGAACAGGGCGGTTTCAGGCTGGCGCCCGCGCGCGATAGTGTGGCGTCCGAACACGGGCGGGGGAGGGGCGGGATGACCGAGCAGGGGGTGCTGCGCATATCCATCGGGGTCACCCTGCTGCTGGCGCTGCTGGGCATCGTGTTCGGCCTGATGTCGGGCTCCTACGCCATCGTGTTCGACGGCGTGTATGCGATGACCGACGCCAGCATGACGGTGCTGGCCCTCGTGGTGGCGCGCCTCATCGCGACCTCCACCGCGCCCGGAACGCCGGCGAAGGGCTTCGTCGCGCATTTCACCATGGGCTTCTGGCATCTGGAGCCCATGGTGCTCGGCCTCAACGGCATCCTGCTCATGAGCGCGTCGGTCTATGCGCTCATCAATGCGGTGGGCAGCGTCATGTCCGGCGGGCGGCCGCTCGATTTCGACCAGGCGATCCTCTACGCCGTCATCACCGTGGCGGTGGCGCTCGCAATGGCGCTGTTCGTGCGCCGCGCGAACCGGACGATCAGATCTGATTTCCTCGCGCTCGATGCCAAGGCCTGGATGATGTCGGCGGGGCTGACCGCGGCGCTGCTGGTGGCCTTCCTCGTCGGCTTCGCGGTGGAGGGGACGCCGCGCGCGTGGATCTCGCCTTATATCGATCCGGTGGCGCTGGCGGTGGTCTGCCTCGTCATCATCCCTTTGCCGTTCGCCACGGTGAAGCAGGCGCTGGCGGACATCCTGCTCGTCACCCCGCCGGCGCTGAAGGAGCATGTGGATCAGGTCGCCGCCGGCATCGTCGCGCGCTACGGCTTCCTCTCCTTCCGCTCCTATGTCGCGCGGGTGGGGCGAGGGCGGCAGATCGAGCTTTATTTCATCGTCCCGCGCGGCTGGCCGGCCATGCGGCTGGAAGAGTGGGACGTGATCCGCGACGAGATCGGCGCCGCCATCGGCAGCGACACGCCCGACCGCTGGCTGACCATCGCCTTCACCACCGATCCCGAATGGGCGGACTGAGGCCGGCATTGCGCGCAAATTGGTCAGGCCAAAATTCCGCTTGCGGCCTGACCAATCTCCAGTCATAGAGATTTCCGGCGCCAGAGAGCATATTGGACTGACCAATATCTCCCTATCGCGGGAGCCGCCCTTTGGCCGACCTGACCGACACCATCGAAGCCCTCATCGCCGAACGTGGCCTCCAGCCCGGCGCGCGCCTGCCGGCCGAGCGGGCGCTGGCGGCGGAGCTGAACGTGTCGCGGCCGAAGCTCCGCGAGGCCATCCGGCATTTGTCGAGCCGGGGCCGGCTGGTGACCCGCAGGGGCGGGGGCACCTATGTGGCGCCACCCACGGATGCAGACACGTCGTTCGCCGGAGCGCCGTTCGCGGGCGCGCTGGCGCCGCTGGCGGCGGCGGGGGAGCCGGGCTACTGGCACGACGTGATGGAGATCCGCAAATCGCTGGATGCGGACATGGCCTATCATGCCGCTTTGCGCGCCGGCCCGCAGGACAAGGCGCGCCTGCGCACGGCGCTGGAGCATGTCGTTTCCGCCGGCGCCACCGATGCGGCCACGCAGGCGAAAGCCGATTCCGCCTTCCACATGGCGGTGGCGGAAGCCTCGCACAATGCGGTCATGCGGCAGGTGATGGCGGGGCTGTTCGACCTCCTGCGCCATTCCATCTCGCGCAGCCTCGAAAAGCTCTACCTCATCCCCAGCACCGCGCAGGCGCTGGACGACCAGCACCGCGCCATCGCCGCCGCCATCATCGAGGGCCGGCCCGAAGAGGCGCGCACCGCCGCGTTGCTGCATCTGGAATTCGTCGAGGACACCCTGCGCGGGATCGAGGACGACGCGGCGCGCCGCCGTCGTGCCTCCCGCGTCGCCCAACGCCAAACCGAGAAAGACCTGACGCCGTGATCATCTCCTCCGCCTCGGACTATCGCGAAGCCGCCCGTCGGCGCCTTCCGCCCTTCCTGTTCCACTACATCGACGGCGGGGCCTATGCGGAGACGACGCTCGGCCGCAACGTCTCGGACCTCACGCTGCTCGCTTTGCGCCAGCGGGTGCTCCGCAGCGTGGGCGAGGTGGATCTCTCCACCACGCTGCTCGGCGAAGACCTCGCCATGCCCATGGCGCTGGCCCCCATCGGCCTGTGCGGCATGTTCGCCCGGCGCGGCGAGGTGCAGGCGGCGAAGGCGGCGCTCGGCAAGGGCATCCAGTTCACCCTCTCCACCGTCTCGGTGTGCCCCATCGAGGAGGTGCGCGGGCAGGTGGAGAAGCCCTTCTGGTTCCAGCTCTATGTGCTGAAGGACCGGGGCTTCATGAAGAATGCGCTGGAGCGCGCCTGGGCGGCGGGCATCCGCACGCTGGTCTTCACCGTGGACATGCCGGTGCCCGGCGCGCGCTACCGCGACGCCCATTCGGGCATGTCCGGCCCCAACGCCGCCGTGCGCCGCATGGTGCAGGCCGCCCTTCATCCCATGTGGGCGTATGACGTGGGCCTGATGGGCACGCCGCACGATCTCGGCAACGTCTCCGCCTATCGCGGCCACAAGACCACGCTGGAAGACTATGTGGGCTGGCTCGGCGCCAATTTCGATCCTGCCATCGGCTGGCGCGATCTGGAATGGATCCGCGAGTTCTGGAAGGGGCCCATGGTCATCAAGGGCATTCTCGATCCGGAGGACGCGGAGGATGCGGTGCGTTTCGGTGCCGACGGCATCGTGGTGTCGAACCATGGCGGCCGCCAGCTCGATGGCGTGCTCTCCTCGACCCGCGCGCTGCCGCCCATCGCCGACAAGGTGAAGGGGAGCCTCGCCATCCTCGCCGATTCCGGCATCCGCTCGGGCCTCGACGTGGTGCGCATGGTGGCGCAGGGGGCGGACGGCGTGCTGCTGGGCCGCGCCTTCGTCTATGCGCTGGCCACCCACGGCCAGAAGGGCGTGGAGAACCTCATCGACCTCTTCGCCAAGGAAATGCGCGTGGCCATGACCCTCACGGGCGCGCGCAACCTCTCGGAAATCTCCCGCGAGAGCCTCGTGCGCGACGTGGAGCAGCCGCTCAAGCACCTCTCCGCCGCGGCGGAGTGAGAGGGCGCGGCCTTGGGCTGGCTCTATCCCCGCGCCGCCAGCCGGGGCGCATAGCCGGCGCGCAGCACCGCCACCGTGGGTCGGGGCGTGAGCACGGTGCCGTCTGTGCCCGGCACGGGGAGGGGCGGGCCGTAGCCCGCCTGGCTCCAGCGGTGGAGCGCGCGGTGATCGACCAGGAAGGCCTCGCCCGGCCGGTCGTCCAGCGCCACGAAGGTGCCGGCGGGCAGATCGTGCAGGGCGGCGCGGAAGGTCGTTTGACGGCCACGGCGGATGCGGGCCGCGTGCAGCGCCCGGTCCATGTCCCCGGCGGTGAGGGGCGCATCGTCAACGAGCCCGAACGCCCGGCGCCACGCCATCTTGAAGGCCTGATAGTCCGCGTGCCGGCATTCCCCGCAGGGCCGGTGGCCGGCGGCGAGGGCGACGGCCTCGTCCGTAAAGAAGAGCGGCGTGTAGCGGCGCGGATCGTCGAGGTCGATCCGCCGGCCCCGGAAGGAGGTGACGCAGCACACCCAGCCGCGCGCGTGCCAGCCTTTTTGCGTGCCGTCCGGCCGGCGCAGATTGCCTCGGTTGCCCATGAACAGGCCGCGTTCGGCCACCGCCTCGAACGTGCCGAAGGGCGTCACCCGGTTCCGGCGATGCGTTCCGGACATGAGGTCCTCCCGCGCAGGTTGATCGCCAACCCATAGGGAAGGGCGCTTGGCGAACCCACCCGGAAAGACCGGGATGCGGCGTCAGCCGGCGGGCTGGCTCTTCGGCCCGTAGGCGGCGAGAAAGACGCGGACGGCGCGGCCCACCGTGCGCTCGATGTCCTCCGGCGTCGGCCCCTCGGAGAGGCCGAACATCAGCGCCTTCACCTGGTTGCCCTGGCACAGGTTGAAGAACTCGAAGGCGGCGGCCTCGCAATCGTCGATGTCCAGGCGGCCCGCCTCGACCTGCCGCTGCAGCAACTCGGCGAGCCGGCGCCCGCCCTGGCAGGGGCCGGTCTCGAAGAAGGTCCGGCCGATGGCGGGAAATTTCTCCGCCACGCCGAACACCATGCGCACGAGGCGGATATGGTTCGGCCGGATCATCATGCTCATGAAGGAGACGCCGATGCGCTTCAGAAGGCTCTCCGCGTCGGCGTCGGTCTCGTCGGACTCGAACAGACGCTCGGCGGACTGGCGGCGGTCGGCCTCCACGAGGGCCTGGAACAGATCGGCCTTGCTCTGGAAATAGACGTAGATGGTGGCCTTGGAGACGGACGCGGCGCGGGCGATCTCGTCCATGCTCGCGCCGTCGAAGCCCTTGTGGAAGAACACGCGGCGCGCGCCGTCGATGATGTCGAGGCGCTTCTTCGCCTCCACATCCTGATCAGCGGCGGTCCCGGATGTCCCACGCGCCTCGGGTGCGCGTTCAAGTGCCTCGTTCATGTCCTCTCCTTCGACAATCTCCTGCATGGGGCCGATGCAGCCTTTTGTCAAAGTAATTGACTGAACCGTTCAGTTCAATATACTCCCCTCAGATTTTGACTAAACCGTTCAGTCAGGCCCCAGCTGGCCGGGAGAATGCAAGGTGGCTCAGATCAGCAGGGTGGAGGCGGCAGCGCCCGCCCTTACCCCCGAACCGCAGCCGGATGCGCTGGCCGAAGCCCCCGCGGCCGGCGTGACCGTGCTCAAGGCGCGGCGGGAGGAGACCCCTCCCGCCGCGCCGGCGGCGGAAGCCGAGGCAGCGGCGCCCGCCAAGGACCCCGCCAAGGCGCGCTCGCGCAAGCCCCTCATCTTCGGCGCGGTGCTGGCGGCGGCGGTCGCCGCCGGCGGCTGGTATGGCATGCACTGGTGGCAGGTGGGCCGCTTCCAGGTGTCGACGGACGACGCCTATGTGGCGGCCGACACCTCCATCATCGCGGCCAAGGTGGGCGGCTACGTGAAGAGCATGGACGTGGACACCAACCAGTGGGTCAAGGCCGGCGACGTGATCGCCCGCATCGATGACGGCGACTATCGCCTCGCCCTCCAGGCGGCCCAGAACAAGATCGCCACCCAGGAGGCGACGCTGGCCCGCTTCGACCAGCAGGAGACGGCGGCCCGCGCCACCGTCGACCAGATGAAGGCGCAGCTCGCCTCGGCCGAGGCCGACCAGAAGCGCGCGCAGGCGGAATTCGACCGGCAGGACAAGCTCGCCCGCTCCGACTTCGCCAGCCGCTCCACCCTCGACAATGCCCGCGCCGACAAGGACAAGACCGCCGCGAGCGTGGAGGCCGCCAAGGCCGCCATCGCCTCGGCCGAGGCGCAGGTGGTGGTGCTCGCCGCCCAGCGCACGGAGGCGTCCCATGTGCTCGACGAGCTGAAGACCGCGCGCGATCAGGCGCAGCGCGACCTCGATTTCACCGTGGTGCGCGCGCCCATCGACGGGGTGGTCGGCAACCGCGCGGTGCAGGTGGGACAATTGGTGCAGACCGGCACGCGCCTCGTCGCCGTGGTGCCGCTGGAGGGCGTCTATGTGGATGCCAACTTCAAGGAGACCCAGCTCGGCCGCCTGAAGCCCGGCCAGAGCGTGGATGTCTATGTGGACGCCTATCCGGACCACGATTTCACCGGCAAGGTGGTGAGCGTGTCGCCGGCCTCGGGCTCCGTGTTCAGCCTGCTGCCGCCGGAGAACGCCACCGGCAACTTCACCAAGATCGTGCAGCGCATTCCCGTGCGCATCGCCATCGATCCCCGCGTGCTCGCCAAGCGCGAGCTGCGCCCCGGCATGTCGGTGACCGCGACGGTGGACACCAAGTCCTCCCCGTCCACCTCCACCGCCGCCGCGCCCACCCCCTCGCCCGCGTCCTGACGCGCGCATCCCGAGCCTCGACAGGAGGCGGCCATGGCCGACACCCTGACCCTGAAGCCATCCCAGGCCGGCGCCGGCGCCGGCGGACACGCCGCCCCCGCCGCGCATGTGGACGGGCGGCGCATGTTCGCCTTCCTGTGCATGGTGTTCGGCATGTTCATGGCGATCCTGGACATCCAGATCGTCTCCGCCTCGCTGGCCGAGATCCAGGCGGGCCTTGCCGCGTCGTCCGATGAAATCTCCTGGGTGCAGACCAGCTACCTCATCGCCGAGGTGGTGATGATCCCGCTGTCGGGCTTCCTGTCGCGGGCGCTCTCCACCCGCTGGCTGTTCGCGGCCTCGGCGGCGGGCTTCACGCTCATGAGCTTCATGTGCGCGACGGCCTCCTCCATCAACGAGATGATCGTCTACCGCGCGCTGCAGGGCTTCCTGGGCGGCGGCATGATCCCCACCGTCTTCGCCGCCGCCTACACGGTGTTCCCGCGCGAGAAGCAGCCCATCGTGGCGCCCATGATCGGCCTCGTGGCGACGCTGGCGCCCACCATCGGGCCGACGGTGGGCGGCTATCTCACCGACCTGTTCTCCTGGCACTGGCTGTTCCTCATCAACGTCATCCCCGGCATCTTCGTGGTGCTGGCGGCGGTGACGCTGATCGACTTCGACGAGCCGGACTTCTCGCTCCTCGACAAGTTCGACTGGTGGGGCCTCCTCTTCATGGCGGGCTTCCTCGGCAGCCTTGAATTCGTGCTGGAGGAGGGGCCCACCAACGACTGGTTCGAGGACCAGTACATCGTCGCCTTCGCCATCGTGTGCGGGCTGTCGTCCCTCGCCTTCTTCGCGCGCGTCTTCTCCACCGAACATCCGGTGGTGGACCTGCGCGCGTTCGAGAACCGCAATTTCTCCATCGGCTCGGCCTTCAGCTTCATCATGGGCATCGGGCTCTACGGCCTCACCTATCTCTATCCCGTCTTCCTCGGGCGGGTGCGCGGCTACTCGGCGCTGCAGATCGGCGAGACCATGTTCGTCACCGGCATCGCCATGTTCCTCACAGCTCCCATCGCCGGGCGGCTGATGACCAAGATCGACCCGCGCATCATGATGGGCGCGGGCTTCGCCGCCTTCGCGGTGGGCACCTGGTGGGTCACCTTCATCACCAAGGACTGGGATTTCTGGGAACTGTTCATCCCGCAGATCCTGCGCGGGGTGGGGCTGATGATCGCGATGATCCCCATCAACAACATCTCGCTGGGCACCATGCCGCCAGCGCAGATGAAGAACGCCTCCGGCCTGTTCAACCTCATGCGCAACCTCGGCGGCGCGGTGGGCCTCGCGCTCATCAACACGGTGCTGAACAACCGCTGGGACCTGCACCTCGCCCGCCTGCACGAGCATGTGGAATGGGCGAGCGCGGCGGCCGTGGAACGGCTCGACACCATCACCGCCGGCTTCGCCAAGCTCGGCTCCGATGCCTCGGCCGCCGCGCTGAAGCAGATGGCCGCGATCGTGCGCCAGCAGGCGCTGGTGATGGCCTTCGGGGATGTCTTCTACCTGCTCACCTTCCTGTTCTGCGCGCTGGTCATCGCCTCGCCGCTCATGCGCCGGCCCAAACCCGGCGCCGGAGGGGGCGGGGGCCACTGAGTGGTTCCGGCGCTCCGCCGCCGGCCCTCCATCCCGCGACAGCCTGACGTTTCCGTGATCCCGCATTGCGGAACCGCACGGTCGCGGCCGCGTTGGACGCCGGTTCGGCTGGCGACCTACTGGCCGCTCGGACCTATCCGTGCGCATGCTCAGACAACGGCCACGCTCGCGCCGCTCCACATCCGTTTCCAACAGCCACAGGCACCCGTCCGAAGGAGGATCAGGCACCCATGGCGAGCTCCCCCGATCTTGATATCAACCGGCGCGACGTGATCCTCGCCGGGGCCGCCGCGGCGGTCGCCTCTTCCCTTCCTGGCGGTGCCGAGGCACAGGCCGCCGCGCCTCCGGCGGGCGCAGGGCCTACCCGCGCCACGGTCTCCCTCACCGTCAACGGTGTCATCCGCGAGCTGGAGGTGGATACCCGCACCACGCTGCTCGACCTCCTGCGCGAAACCCTCCATCTCACCGGCACCAAGAAGGGCTGCGACCACGGACAGTGCGGCGCCTGCACGGTGATCGTGGACGGGCGGCGGATCAATTCCTGCCTCTCCCTCGCGCTCATGCACGAGCACCAGAACGTCACCACCATCGAAGGCCTTGGCACGCCCGATGACCTCCACCCCATGCAGGCGGCCTTCGTGGCGCATGACGGCTACCAGTGCGGCTATTGCACGCCGGGGCAGATCTGCTCGGCGGTGGCGGTGATCGCCGAGGTGAAGGCCGACATTCCAAGCCACGTCACCGACGACCTCACCGTTCCCGTCGAACTCACCGAGGCGGAAATCCGCGAGCGCATGAGCGGAAACATCTGCCGCTGCGGCGCCTATTCCAACATCGTGGAGGCCATCGTCGAGGCCGGGAGGCGCGCATGAGGCCCTTCACCTACGAGCGCGCCCTGACGCCCGCCGACGCGGCGGGCGCGGCTGCGGCGAACCCCGGCGCCCGCTTCATCGCCGGCGGCACCAACCTCCTCGATCTCATGAAGCTGCAGATCGAGACGCCGAGCCACCTCATCGACGTGAACGGCCTCGGCCTCGACCGCATCGAGGCGACCGACGACGGCGGCCTGCGCATCGGCGCGCTGGTGCGCAACACCGACCTTGCCGCCGACGCGCGGGTGCGGCGGGATTATCCCGTGCTCTCCCGCGCGCTTCTCGCCGGGGCGTCGGCCCAGTTGCGCAACAAGGCGACCACCGCCGGCAATTTGCTCCAGCGCACGCGCTGCCCCTACTTCTATGACCCCGCGCAGGCCTGCAACAAGCGCAGCCCCGGCAGCGGCTGCGCCGCGCTCGGCGGCTATTCGCGCCAGCTCGCGGTGATCGGCGTGAGCGAGGCCTGCATCGCCACCCATCCCAGCGACATGGCCGTGGCCATGCGCGCGCTCGATGCGGTGGTGGAGACGGTGCAGCCCACCGGCACCACGCGGCAGATCGCCATCGCCGACTTCCATCGCCTGCCCGGCGACACGCCGCACATCGAGACCGCGCTGGAGCCCGGCGAGCTCATCACCGCCGTCACCTTGCCGAAGCCGCTGGGCGGGCGGCAGGTCTATCGCAAGGTGCGCGACCGCGCCTCCTACGCCTTCGCCCTCGTCTCGGTGGCGGCGGTGGTTCAGGAGGATGGCACCGGGCGCATCGCCGTCGGCGGCGTGGCTCACAAGCCGTGGCGGGTGGAGGCGGCGGAGGCCGAGCTGCCGCGCGGCGCGAAGGCCGTGTCCGAGCGCCTGCTCGCGGGCGCCAGGCCCACCCACGACAATGCCTTCAAGATCACGCTCGTGGAACGCACCATCGGCGCCGTGCTGGCGGACGGGAGGACCTGAGCCATGAAGTTCGAGACCCCTGCCGCCGACAATCCCATCGACCAGCTCAAGGTCATCGGCCACCCGCTGCCGCGCATCGACGGGCCGTTCAAGACCACCGGCACCGCGCCCTATGCCTATGAGCGGCACGACGTGGCCCCCACCGCCGCCCACGGCTTCGTGGTGGGCACGACCATCGCCAAGGGGCGCGTGACCGGCATCGACACGGCGGCGGCCGAGGCTTCGCCCGGCGTGCTCGCCGTGGTGACGGCCGCCAACGCGGGGCCGCTGAAGAAGGGCAATTTCAATACTGCCCACCTCATCGCCGGGCCGGAGGTGGAGCATTATCACCAGGCCGTGGCTCTGGTGGTGGCCGAGACCTTCGAGCAGGCCCGCGCGGCCGCCGCTCTGGTGAAGGTGGACTATGCGCCGGCCGAGGGCGCCTTCGACCTCGCCAAGGCCATGGACGGCGCGGTGAAGCCCGAGAAGGGCGACGGCATGGGCGGGCCGGCCGACACAATGGTGGGCGATTTCCACGGTGCCTTCGCCGCCGCCCCCGTGCGCCTCGACGCCACCTATTCCACGCCCGATCAGGCCCACGCCATGATGGAGCCGCACGCCTCCACCGCCGCCTGGGAGGGCGACCGGCTGACGGTGTGGACCTCCAACCAGATGATCGAGTGGGGCCGGGGCGATCTCGCCAGGATGCTCGGCCTGCCCAAGGACAGGGTGCGCCTGATCTCGCCATTCATCGGCGGCGGGTTCGGCGGCAAATTGTTCGTCCGGGCCGATGCGCTGCTGGCGGCGCTGGGCGCGCGGGCGGCGCGGCGGCCGGTGAAGGTGGCGCTGCATCGTCCGCTGATGTTCAACAACACCACGCACCGCCCCGCCACCATCCAGCGCATCCGCATCGGCGCGGGGCGGGACGGGCGCATCACCGCCATCGGCCACGAGAGCTGGTCCGGCGACCTGCCCGGCGGCGGGCTGGAGACGGCGGTGAACCAGACGCGCCTGCTCTACGCCGGCGCCCATCGCCTCACCGCCATGCGGCTCGCCACCTTGCACCTGCCCGAGGGCAACGCCATGCGCGCGCCCGGCGAGGCGCCGGGCATGATGGCGCTGGAAATCGCCATGGACGAGATGGCGGAGCGGCTCGGCCTCGACCCGGTGGAGTTCCGCATCCTCAACGACACCGAGCGCGACCCCGAAAACCCCGACCGCCCCTTCTCCCAGCGCCAGCTGGTCGCCTGCCTGCGCCTCGGTGCGGAACGGTTCGGCTGGAGCCGGCGCAATCCGAAGCCCGGACAGGTGCGCGAGGGTGACCTTCTGGTGGGTCTCGGCATGGCCGTGGGCTTCCGCAACAACCTCCTCATGAAGTCCGGCGCGCGGGTGCGGCTCGATGGCGAGGGCCGGGTGACGGTGGAAACCGCCATGACCGACATCGGCACCGGCAGCTACACCATCCTCGCCCAGACGGCGGCGGAGATGATGGGCGTGGGGCTCGACAAGGTGCGCGTTCTACTGGGCGATTCCGACCTGCCGGCCTCCTGCGGCTCGGGCGGCCAGTGGGGCGCCAACAACGCCACCTCCGGCGTCTACGCGGCGTGCGTGAAGCTACGCGAGGAGGTGGCCCGCAAGCTCGGTTTCAATTCGCAGGAAGCCACGTTCTCCGACGGCGAGGTGCGCGCCGGCAACCGGGCCGTGCCGCTGGCGCAGGCGGCGGGGGCGGAGGGGCTGACGGCGGAGGACGCCATCGAATATGGCGACCTCGGCAAGCGCTACCAGCAATCCACCTTCGCCGGCCATTTCGTGGAGGTGGCGGTGGATGCCGCCACCGGCGAGGCGCGGGTGCGCCGCATGCTGGCGGTGTGCGCCGCCGGCCGCATCCTCAACCCCAAGACCGCCCGCAGCCAGGTGATCGGCGCCATGACCATGGGGGTGGGCGCCGCGCTGTTCGAGGAGCTTGCCGTGGACACGCGCCATGGCTTCTTCGTCAATCACGACCTCGCCGGATACGAGGTGCCCGTGCATGCGGACATCCCGCACCAGGAGGTGATCTTCCTCGACGAGACAGATCCCATCTCCTCGCCCATGAAGGCGAAGGGGGTGGGCGAGCTCGGCCTGTGCGGGGTGGGCGCGGCGGTGGCCAACGCGGTCTACAACGCGACGGGGGTGCGGGTGCGCGACTATCCCATCACCCTGGACAAATACATCCACCGCCTGCCCGAGGTGGGGTGAGCGGGAAAACGCCGGCGCAGGTGTCGGGTGCGTCGCGCGCCGTCCGTCATTCACGTGACGGGCGGCGCCGCCGCCTCTGACAGGGAGAAGAGACATGCCCGGCTCCGTCCGCCTGCACCGCATCCTCACCGCCAGCCCGGAGAAGGTCTATCGCGCCTTCATCGAGGCCGATGCGCTGGCCAAATGGCTGCCCCCCAACGGCTTCACCTGCACGGTGCATCACCTCGACGCGGTGGTGGGCGGCACATTCCGCATGTCCTTCCGCAACTTCACCACCGGGCAGAGCGATGCCTTCGGCGGCGAGTTCCACGAGCTGATCCCGGGCGAACTTGTGCGCTACACCGACCGCTTCGACACGCCCGCTCTGCCCGGCGACATCCACGTGACCATCGCGCTGAAGAAGGTCGCCATGGGCACCGAGCTGGAGATTTCCCAGAGCGGCATCCCCGACGTCATTCCCGTCGAGGCCTGCTATCTCGGCTGGCAGGAGTCGCTGCGCAATCTGGCGCGGCTGGTGGAGCCGGAGATCAACCAGTAGGCGCTGCTGGCGCCGCGCGGGCTTCAGGTCACATCTGCGCCCAGCTCCGCAGCAGGTTGTGATAGACGTTGGTGAGCTGCAGCACGGCCGCCTCGTCGTCCGGCAGCCGGCTGCGCACGGCCATGATGGCGAGGTCGAGGTCGTAGAGCAGCGCCCGCCGGCCATCGTCCGGGATCATGGACTGGGTCCAGAAGAAGGAGCCCCAGCGGCTGCCGCGGGTGATCTCGTTGACGCTGTGCAGGCTGCTCGCCGGATAGACCACCGCATGGCCGGCGGGGAGCTTCACCGCGTGGACGCCGTAGCTGTCCTCGATGAGGAGTTCGCCGCCATCGTAGTCGGCGGGATCGGTGAGGAAGACGGTGGTGGAGACATCCGCCCGCATGCGGCGCCCGGCGCCCGGCACGGCGCGGATGGCGCCGTCCACATGGGCACCGAACTTCATGCCCACGTCGTAGCGATTGAACATGGGCGGCAACACATGAAGCGGCATCGCCGCCGAATTGAAGACCGGGTTGCGGCCGAGCGCGCGCAGGATGAGATCGCCCAGCTCCAGCGCCTCGGCCGACTCCACCGGAATCTGCAAATTCTGCTTGGACTTCGCCGCCTGCTCGCCAGCCGTCACGCGGCCGTCCACCCAGGGCGAGGCCTCCAGCACGCGGCGGCAATGGGCGACCTCGGCGGCGGTAAGGAGTTCAGGGATTTCAACGAGCATCGCGCATCCTGGAACGGGAGAACGGCGGCACAGCTCAGAGCCGCGCCGCCGTGGTCGTCGGGTCCTGTGAAGGGCCTCAGAAGGTGTAGCCGACGCTCAGGGTGACCGAGCGGCCGGGCGCCGGAATGGCGCGGTTGCCCCAGCCCGAGGAGAAGTTCAGGGCGTTGGTGAGATTGTATCCGTTCAGCGCCACCCGATACTTGTCGTGCTTGTAGGAGACAAGCGCATCGAGCGAGAAGGTCTCGGGGATGATCGACGAATTGGCGCTGTTGGTGAAGTATCCATCGGCATAAGTGATGCCGCCGCCCACCAGCAGCTGCCCGGGAATTTGACGCACCACGCCGCCCTTGATGAGGTCGTAGGTGGTCCACAGGGTGAAGTTGTTGGGCGAGACGAAGGGCACCTCGTTGCCCACATAGCTCAGCGTGGGCGAGGTGAGGATCGTCGTGGCGTAATAGGCGTAGCCGGCCTGGATGGTCCAGGCGTCGGTGATGTTGCCGGTCACGCCCAGCTCGATGCCCTGCACCCGCTGGGTTTCGCCCGTCTCCACCGGGTTGCCGGTGACGGGGTCTGTATAAAAGACGTTGCTCTTGTTCACGCGGAAGATCGCGCCGGTGAGGCCGAGCTTGCCGTCCAGCACCGAGACCTTGGCGCCGGCTTCCCACGTCTCGTTGTCCTCCGGCTGGAGGTCGTTCTGCGTCGGGCTGACCACCGTCACGTCGTTGGTGGGGAAGGCGCCCTGCGGGGTGAAGGACTTGGCGTAGGAGACGTAATAGGTCTGGGTCTTGGTGGGCTCCCAGATCAGCGAGGCCTTGGGACTCCAGAAGCGGGTGTCGGCATCGGTATAGACCCACGCCTTTTTCTTGTCTTTCGTTCCCGGGCAGACGCCGGTGGTCACGACGCACCAGTAATCGTATTCGGTGGAATAATTGTCCCAGCGGATGCCTCCAAGGATGGAGATCTGGTCGGTGAACCAGATGCGGTCGCTGGCGAAGGCGCCGAAATCCGTGGTGTTGCTGATCTTCTTGCCGTTGTTGCCGCGCGGATTTTCATACAGGAAGTAACCCGTCGTATTCGCGTAGACCGGAAACCAGATGGTCGACAGGCCCTTGGTGCCGGAGACCGACAGCGCGGTCCGGTTGTCGTCGACGAAGTAATAGTCGATGCCCGCCACCAGTTCATGCCGCAGGAAGCCGGTGTTGAACTTGGCGATCATGGTCGCCACGTTCTCGGCGGCGAAGCTCTCCTGCAGATAGCCGGGATTGCCGCCGCCGAAGGTGATGGCCGGGTTATTGCCTGCGAAGAATTGGCCGGTGCAGCTCGCCGCGTAGGTTGCCGGGGTGGCGGGCACGGTGTTGGTCGATCCGTTGCTGCAACCCGGCACCGAGGTCGCGAAGTCGCGCGTGTAGTAGCCGACGCGGGTGTCGTTGGTGAAGGTCAGCCAGTCGTTGATCTCGTTCTTGTAGTTGGACGTGAACATGTTGGTGTCGGTACGGTCGCGGTCGGTCTCCTTGCCGTAGAAATTGGAGCGCGGGACGCCCCATTCCGTCACCGGCTGGCCGAGGGAGCCGAACTTCTTCACGTCGTTGAAGAGGGGGGTGACGATGGGCACGCCATAATCCGGCGTGCGGTCGCCGTGCTGGTAGAGATAGTTGAGATAGAGCGTCTGGTTGGTGCCGAGGCCGAAGCCGAGCGAGCCCATGAGGCCCCAGCGGTTCGCCTCCACATGGTCGCGGTCCACCACGTCCTGGGCGTTGAACATGCCGACGATGCGGGCCGCCGTGGTGTCGTCGATCTGCTTGTTGAAGTCGAACACGCCGCGATAGAGCGGGCCGGAGCCGAACTGGCCGTCCACGTCATATTTGTCGCCGCGGTGTGCCTGCTTCAACTGCATGTTGATGGCGCCGCCCGTGGTGCCGGAGCCGAAGCTTTCCGAGCTGGGGCCCTTGAAAACCTCAACGTTTTCATATGCGAAGCTGTCGCGCACATAGACGCCGAAATCGCGCAGGCCGTTGACGAAGACGTCGCCCTTGGCCTGGAAGCCGCGGATGCGGAACTGGTCGCCGTTCATGCCGCCGCCGCCCTCGCCGATGCCGACGGTGACGCCCGGAACGTTGCGCAGCGCCTGCTCCAGCGTGGTCACGCCCTGCTGCTGCATGGTCTGCTGGGAGATGACGGTGACGGTCTGCGGCGTGTCCTGAAGGGTGCCGGGCAGGCGCGAGAGGCCGGTGGTCGCCTCCAGCGAATTGACCGGCTCGCCCTCGCTGTCGACCACGATGGTGGGCAGGTCCATGTCCCCGGCGTTCGGGGCGGGCGTGGTGGCCTGCTGCGCGAAGGCCTCCGCCAGCGGCACCGCCGAGAGGGTCATCGCAAGGCCGGCGCCGACCGTCGAGCGTGCCATGACGGGCCGAAGTGTGCTCAGTGCGCCCATGATCTTTCCCCGTATGGTGAGAGGCCCGGAGATGCTTCCGGCGGGCCGAGTTCGGCAATAGTCGACCGCTGACGGAACGTGCGTCAGGGTGGTGTCTGCAATAATGTTCGAAGTAAAACTGTTCTAAGGTCTGTTGCGGACCATGACGAGCAAAGCCTGGTTTGGGGCGCGTCGAACATCAGCCGTTGGACGCGCCACTTTGGAAGTCATCATTCTGTTACGGGAGGTATAAAGGCCCGCCGTTCCGCAGCGCAACAATTATGTTTTTGATCTGGTCCAAGGTGGGCGGAAAAGTGGCGAATTGTGATATTGCAATACTGAATGATACATTTCGCGACATGATCTAAAATTGTTCAAAACAAGAACTGTTCCATTTAAGAACTGCGCGCGCATGGTTGACATCGGAAGCCGCACCGGCGGTCTATCGCGCGTGATATACCCTTTGCGGGCCGGGCATGAGCGACGAGCGGATTTCCTACAGCGCCCTGAAGGGCATGAGCGCGGATGAGCTGCGCGCGCGGCTGTCCGCCGAGCCGGGGCGGAGCGCCGCGCTGGTGCGGGCGGCGGCGCACAATGGCATCAAGAGCGCGCAGGTGGTGTTCGGCCAGATGCTGCTCGACGGCACGGGCGTCGCGCGCGATGCCGAGGCCGCGTGCCGCTGGTTCGTCATCGCCGCCGATGCCGGCAGCCTCGACGGCGTGAACATGGTGGGCCGCTGCCACGAGAAGGGCTGGGGCGTGCCGTGCGACCTCGCCGAGGCTGAACGCCGCTACCGTGCGGCGGCGGGAGACGGGCACGCCTGGGCGCAGTTCAACCTCGCCTCGCTGCTGGTGAACGCGGACGATTTCGCCGCCGATCCCGCCCGCGCCCTCCACTGGTTCGTGCGGGCGGCGCGGCAGGGAAATCCGAAGGCCATGGCCATGATCGGAAGGTTCCTCGAACAGGGGTGGGGCCGGCCCGCCGATCCCGTCGCCGCGCGCCGCTGGTATCGCCGCGCGGCGCTGGGCGGGGATTATCGCGGCCAGTTCGACTATGCCCGCACGCGCTATGAGGACGGCGCGGCGGAGGAGGCGCGCGTCTGGTTCGCGCGCTCCATCGAGGCGGGGGTCCCGGACTTCTGCCGGCTGGCGGCGGAGGGCCTGAGCGCGTCCGGCGATCCGGCGCTTCAGGCGATCGCCGACCGCGCATCGGAGCGGGTGCGCCAGGCCGATGCGGCGCAGGCGGAGGCCGAACGGCGGGCGGCGCAGGAGATGGCGGCAGCGCGCGCCGCCGCCCGCAGCTCCCGCCCGCGGCGCGGCTTCGGGCGTTGGCTGCGCATGCGGTGAGGCCCGCCCATCTCAGTCCCGCGCCAGCGCCGTCACCGGATCGAGCCGCGAGGCATTGCGCGCCGGCAGATAGCCGAAGCCCACGCCGATCAGGCTGGAGCACACCACGGCGGCGACGATGGAGGTTGCCGAATAGATCAGCGTGAAGTTCGAGCCCGAATAGGCGAACAGCACGCCGAACCCCAGCGCCAGCGCGATGCCGCTGACACCGCCCACGAGGCACACCAGCACCGCCTCGATGAGGAACTGGTTGAGGATGTCGCTCTGCCGCGCCCCCACCGCCATGCGCACGCCGATCTCGCCCACCCGCTCCGACACCGACACCAGCATGATGTTCATCACCCCGATGCCGCCGACGATGAGGGAGATGACCGCGATGGCGGCGATCAGCACCGTCATGGTCTCGGTGGTGGCGGTGATGGTGTTGCGGATGTCGTCGGTGTTGATGATGAAGAAGTCCTTGGTGCCGTGGCGCTGGGTGAGGAAGCGCGTCACCTGCTGCTCGGCGACATCCATGGGCGCGTCGTCGGCCACCTTCACGGTGATGGAGCGCAGCGAGTTGGAGCCCACGAAGCGCGTCTGCACCGAGGTGAAGGGCAGATAGACGGAGAGGTTCTGGCTGGAGCCGAACCCGCCCTGCTGGGGCGCCGCCACCCCCACCACGCGGGCGAACACGTCGCCGATGAGGATCACCTTGCCGAGCGGCCCGCCGGGCACGTCCTGGAACAGGGTGCGCCGCGTGTTCTCGTCGATCACCGCATCAAGCTCGCGCCCGCGCACGCTGTCGGCATCGAACAGCCGGCCCTGCGTCAGCCGCACGCCCTTGGCGGCGAAATAGCCGTCGCCGACGCCGTTGATGAGGGCGCTGGCCTCGGTGCCGCCGTAGCGCACGGTGGTGGATTTGGAGACGGTCGGCGTCACCGCCGCCACATAATGCTGGCGGGCGAGGGCGTCGGCGTCCGCCACCACCAGCGTGGTGATGCGGCCCGAGCGCGTGTCGCCGAAGGTGCGGCCGGCGAAGATCTCCAGCGTATTGGTGCCGAGGCTGGAGATGTTGGCGAGCACCTTCTGCCGCGAGCCCTCGCCCAGCGCCACCACGCACACCACCGAGGCGATGCCGATGATGATGCCCAGCATGGTGAGGAAGGTGCGCAGCCGGTGCGCGTTCATGGCCAGAAGCGCCATGATGAAGGCTTCATAGAGCCGGTCGCCGAAGGCGCGCCAGCGGGCGAGGCGCGAGGCCGGTGCGGCGGCGGGCTTGGGCTCGCTCACGATGCGCGTGCGGGCGGCGGCCGAGGGGCGGTCGGCGACGATCTCGCCGTCGCGGATCTCGATCACGCGCTGGGCCCGCTCGGCCACCTTCATGTCGTGGGTGACGATGATGATGGTGCGGCCTTCCGCGTTCAGCTCGTCGAGAATGCGCAGCACCTCGGCGCCGCTGCGGGAATCCAGCGCGCCGGTGGGCTCGTCGGCGAGGATCACGTCGGCGCCGTTCATCAGCGCGCGGGCGATGGAGACGCGCTGCTGCTGGCCGCCGGAGAGCTGGCCCGGCCGATGGCCGGTGCGATCCGCCATGCCGAGCCGGGCGAGGATGGCCTCCGCCCGCTCGCGCCGCGCCTCGGCATTGGCGCCGGCATAGACGGCTGGAATTTCGACGTTGCCCAGCGCGGAGAGTTCGCCCAGCAAATGGTAGCGCTGGAAGATGAAGCCGAAATGCTCGCGCCGCAGCGCCGCCAGCTCGTCCGGCTCCAGCGCCGCCGTCTCCTTGCCGCTCACCCGGTAGCTGCCGGAGGTGGGCCGGTCGAGGCAGCCGAGGATGTTCATGAGCGTGGACTTGCCGGAGCCCGAGGCGCCGACGATGGCCACCATCTCGCCGCGGGCGATGTCGAGGTCGATGCCCTTCAGCGCGGCGATGGTGCCCTCGCCGGAGGGATATTCGCGCCACACGCCCTTGAGCTGGATGAGCGGCGCCTCGCCGGTTCCGGCCACGGGCGGAGCAAGGGATATGTTCATGCCGGCGGCTCCCTCACAGCCCGCCCATGGGCGGGCGGCGGGGCGGGCCACCGGCGCCACCGCCGGCCACGGCTTCGCCCGTCACCACGCGTTCACCCTCTTGCAGGCCGGAGCGGATCTCCGCGGTCACCTTGTCGTTGAGGCCGACCTCCACACGCCGGCGCTCCACCGAACCGTCGGCATTGAGCACGCGCACGCGCCAGCCCTTGCCGGCCCGCTCCAGCGCGGTGGATGGCACGGTGAGCACATTCTCGGCGCGGCCGAGGATGATGTGGACCTCGGGCGTCATGTAGGTCCGCAGCCGTCCCTTGGGGTTCGGCACGTCGAACACGCCGATGTAATAGATCGCCGACGAGGTGGTGGAGGACGAGGAGGACGAAGAGCTGCTGCTGGTGGTGGAGAAGCTGCTGTCGTTCTTCAGGCTCTCCGGCGCGGGCTCGATGAAGCCGAGCTTGGCGGTGTGCCGCTCGTCCGGCGCGCCGACAACCGTGAACCACAGGGGCATTCCCGGCGCCACCTTGATGATGTCCGCCTCGGAAATCTCCGCGCGCACCGTCATCACGTCCAGCTGGCCGAGGATGGCGACGGTGGGGGCCGTCTGGCTCGCGTTCAGGGTCTGGCCCTGCTGCGCCACCAGGGCGAGCACGGTGCCATCGGCCGGGGCGGTGATCTGGGTGTAGCCGAGATTGGCGCGGGCGGTGTCCACCGCCACCTGCGCGGAGATGATCTGGGCATCGAGCGCCGCGAGCTGCGCGCGGGTGACCTTCACCGCCGAATCGGCCGCCTCGAAGTCCGCCTGCGAGACCGCCTTCTGCGCCACCATGGTCTTCTGGCGGGCGAGGGTCTGCTCGTTCAGCACGAGGGTCGCCTCCTTCTCCGCCTTCTGGGCGCGGGTGTTGGCGAGGGAGGCCTCCGCCGTGCGCAAAGCGTTCTCCTGCGTGACCGAGTCGATCTGGGCGATGAGGTCGCCCTTCTTCACCGTGTCGCCCAGCTTCACCTTGATGGCGAGGATGCGGCCCGAGGCCTGCGAGCCCACCGCCACGAGGTTGGAGGGCTTCAGCGTGCCGGAAGCCAGCACCGTCTCCTCCAGATTGCCGCGGGTGACGGGTGCGCTCATCAGCCCGGCGCCGGGCACAGGGGCGGTGTAGCGGCTGTAGCCATAGGCGCCGGCGGCGATGAGGAGGATGAGGGCCAGCCAGCGCCACAGGCGGCGCCGGGGTTTCTTCTTCGTGCCCGTGGCGGCGGGCGCCGCGCGGGTTTCGTCGAGGGGCGGCATGGCGTTCACGGTCGGGCGCTCCCGTCACTGCTCGCGGGCGGCACGATGCGGGCGAAGTGGGGGCCGGTGTTCTGGTCCACCACTTCGGGCTTCGAGGTATCGACCACCCCGTCCCAGCCGCCGCCGAGCGCCTTGTTGAGGGCGATGTAATATTTGGTGGTCGCGACCCGGCTCTGGATGAGCTGCGTCTCGGCCGAATAAAGCGAGCGCTCCGCCGTGAGCACGTCGAGGAAGCTCGTGGAGCCGTTCTCGTAGAGCGCGCGGGAGAGCCGCGCCGCCTCCCGGTAGGAGGTGGCGGCAATGGTCAGCTTGCCGGTCTTGAGGCGCTGCTGGGTCAGCGACACGGAGGCGTTCTCCACATCCTCCAGCGCGGTCAGCACGCTCGCCCGGTAGGCGATGAAGGAGACGTCGCGATTGGCCTCCGCCACATCCACGAGTGCCTTCAATTGCCCGCCGGTGAAGATCGGCACGGTGAGCGTCGGCCCGAAGGCCCAGCTGATGGACGAGGCGCGGCCGAGATTGCCGAGCTGCGAGCCGGTGGTGTCGATGTTGCCGGAGAGGCTGATGGCCGGGTAGCGGTTCGCCTCCGCCTGCCCGATGAGGGCGGTGGACTGGCCGAGCTGGCGCTCCGCCGCCCGCACGTCCGGCCGGTTGGTGAGCACATCGGCCGGAATGCCGCGCGGCACCGGCAGGCGCGGGGAGGGGACGGGCTTGACCCGCGACAGCCGCAGCATGAGCGCCGCCGGCGGCTGGCCGGTGAGCACGGAGATGCGGTGGATGGCCGCCGCGAGGGACGCTTCCAGCTCCGGGATGTTGGCCTCGGTGGAGGCGACGAGGCCGGAGGCGTTGGCGAGGTCCACGGCGGAGGCGGCGCCGGCATCGAGCTTGCGCCGGGTGAGCGCCTCCGTCTCCCGCTGCGAGGCGGCGGTGCGGCGGGCCAGCGCGATCTGCGCCTGATAGCCGCGCACGTCCGCATAATAGGAGGCGACATCCCCCACCAGCGTCAGCAGCGCCGCGTCGAGGTCGTTGACCACCGCATCCACATTGTAGGCCGCCGCCTCCACCCCCCGGCGGTTGGCGCCGAACAGGTCGATCTCCCAACTGGCATCGAGGCCGGCCTGATACTGACCGTAGCTGTTGTCCACGGTGACGTCGCCGCCGGTGGAGACCCCGCCGCCGCTGTCGCCCCGCGTGCCGGAGGCGTTGCCGGTGACCTGCGGGAACAGCGATCCCACCTGCTGGCGGTAGGAGGCGCGGGCGGCGCGCACATTGGCCTTGGCGGTCGCCACATCGAGATTGCCGGCGACCGCCTCCGCCATCAAAGCATCGAGCATGGGATCGCCCATGCGCCGCCACCATGCCTTCAGCTGGGGCGCGGCCTCCCCCGTCTTCGCCGTCGCGCCCCATTGGCTGGGGAGGGTGAGCGCCGGCGTGTCATATTCCGGCCCCACCGCGCAGGCGGAGAGGGTGAGGGCCGCGAGGACGAGGGCGAGGCTGCCCGGGGCGACCCGGAGGGGTCTCCCGGAGGAGCGTCCGGCCGCGGCGGCGGTCGCCGGGCCAGATCGGCCTTCGAAACGATGCACGCGTAACCTGCCTTCCCGCCCCGAATCCAAACCTCGATTCGAATCTGAACCCGAACCTGCACCCGAACGCCGGCCTGACACCCACCGGAAACCCGGTGAAACTGCGCCACTATGGGGCATCAGTCGAACGTGTCCATGCGGACCCGCCCCGCGCCGATCCACTGCTCGATCTCCACCCGCGCCGCCTCCGGCTTCAGTCCGCCCTCCGTCACCAGCACGTCCGCAAGCGCCGCCAGCACCGCCTCCGACATGGCCCTGCGGCCGCAGATGTAGACCATGGCCTGCTTCTCCACGAGCCAGTCGAACGCGGTCGCGGCCTGCTCCCTGAGCCGGTCCTGCACCCGGGCGCCGTCATCGGGATCGCGCGAAAATGCAGTGTCCATGCGGGTTAGCGTGCCGTCGGCCAGGGCCGTCTCGAAGGCATCCCGCCACAGGAAATCGCCGTCACGATGGCGGTTGCCGAAGATCAGCCACGCCGGTCCCGCCCGCCCCGAGGCCCGCCGCTCCGCGATGAAGCCCGGGAACGGGGCGATGCCCGAGCCGGCGGCGATCATCACGATGGCGCGTGCGGGATCGTCCGGCGGGTTGAAGGCGGGATGCGGATCGATCTGGGCTTCCACCGTAACCCCTTGCTCTGCCTCACGTAACAGGAATCCGGAGACGCGCCCGTAATGCCGCGCACCATCCTCGGTCCAGTCGTGCAGGCGCACGGTCAGGGCGATGCGGCGCGGGTCGATCCGGCTGGAGCTGCCCACCGAATAGGAGCGCGGCCGCTCCCCCGCACCCGCCGCTATCCGCACCAGATCCCCGGGGCGGAAGGCGAGATCCTGCGTCCCTTCCAGCCAAATCTTCCATGTTTCCTGCGTGTTGGCGGCATCCGGCGCATCCAGGCGCTGGCGCTCCGCCACCGTGAGGGCGACCGGCGCGGAGACCGGCAGCAGGCCGGCCATGTCGCAGTTCAGGGCGAGTTCGCCGCGCACCGTATCCGCCCAGGCGAGGAAGGCGGCAGAGGGATCGCCGTCGGCCTCCCGCATATGCAGCGCCTCCACCGCGCCGGCCGCCACCAGCGCTGTCCTGAGGCTCTGGCCACCGCCGCAGAAATGGGTGTAGCTGCGGTCGCCGAGGGCGAGCATCGCGAAGCGCATCCCCTTGAAATCGTTCGGCTTCAGTCTTTTCAACAGGGCGCGCGCCCCGTCCGGCACCTCCCCCTCCCCGGTGGAGGAGGCCACGACGAGGACGAGGGGAAAGCGGGCGATATCCACCGGCTTCAAACCGCCGATGGGGGCCAGCGTCGCCTTCTCGCCGCCCGCGACCAGCCCCTCGAACAGCGCCTTGGCGAGCCGCGCCGCCGTCCCGGTCTGGCTGGCATGCGCGACGAGGATGTCCCCGCCGGCCTTCACCGGCCGCGTCCGGTTGCGCGCCTTGCGGCGCACCCAGGACCACAGGCCGGTGACCGTAAGCCCCAGAAGTGCCAGCGAAATTCCGAAGTTCAGTGCGCCCGACCAAGCGCCGCCCCACGTACCCTCATGGATCTGCTTCACAAGGCTCGGGCCGCCGACGAGGGGCGTGACGCCCTGATCCGTCACCACGAAACCGCCCCCATTCCGGCCGGCGGCATCCGGCGCGAGCTGCAGCATCACCGTGCCGCCGCGAAACCTGCGGGCCCCGGCGAGGCGGCTGATGTCGAGATCGCGCCCGGCGATGTCGAGGGCCTGGCTGATGGTCACGGGGCGCTTGGTCCGCGGCAGCTCGGGCCGCGATCCGGTGCCGATGTGGAGGGAGAGCATTACCGCCGTCACCGGCGACGTGAGCGTGAGCGGCAGCAGGAGCCAGCCCACGGCGGTGTGCCAGCCCATCAGGCTGTTGCGGAAGCGCAGCCAGGCCAGAAACGGCCCTGCGATCATGATCCCGAGCATGAGGAAGCTCGCCACCTCCACCACGAGGCCGAGGCCGAGCAGCAGTGTCTTGTGCAGTCCCTCCGCGGTGCGGAAGATATCGATGCCGCCAGCAGGCGCGGGCGTGTGGTCGCCGGTGGCCATGTCCCACCGGCCGGCGACGGCAGGATCCTGCCCCATCACCCGCAGCGCGCGGCCGCCCTCAACCACACTGATAGCGCCGGGCTGTCCCGCCTTCTCGACGGCGCCGACGAGCCGGCCGAGGGCCGCGACGTCCACGGAGGCGCCGGGGCGCGGTCCCTGCGCGTCATTGAGGATGGGGCGGAACGACAGCACCGCCCCCGTGAGGATGATGACGAGGAAGACCGGCGTGAGGATCAGCGCGATCCAGCGGTGGAGGAAGATCAGCGTGCGGCGCACGGTGGCAAAGGACATCTTCGCTGCTCCAGACGGAACCTGAGCGTGCTGGCTGGACGCGCGGGGCGGTCTGGCTAGGCTTCGTTGCGGATGTTGTGCCTTATCCGCGTCTGGAAAATTTGTCCCGCGGCGGTCGCTTCGTAAATGTTCGTCCCATGCGGGGCGGCTGATACAGTTGGATACAAATTCGCGGTGGCGGCGCGCCGGCCTGTCGGCTCAAGTCGCCGGCGGGCAGCGCGGCCGGCATCCGCATCCCGCTCCCAAGAGAGACCAGAAACCCCACGGCAAATGGAACGCACGCCGCACATCCTCGTCGTCGACGACCATCGCGAGATCCGCGAGCTCCTCGCCAAGTACCTGACACGCAACGGGCTCCGGGTGAGCGTCGCGTCCGGCGGCGTGGACATGCGCCAGCAGATGCGCACCGGTACGTTCGACCTCGTGGTGCTGGACATCATGATGCCGGGGGAGGACGGCCTCACCCTGTGCCGCCAGCTTCGGCAGGGGAGTGATATTCCGGTCGTCCTGCTCACCGCCGTGGCCGAAGAGACCGACCGCATCGTCGGGCTGGAACTGGGCGCGGACGATTACGTCACCAAGCCGTTCAACCCGCGCGAGCTGCTCGCCCGCATCCGCGCCATCCTGCGCCGCGCGCAGGGACCGGCCCGGGCACAGCAGGGCGAGCCCACGCTCTATCGCTTCGACCGCTGGCAGCTCGACCCCGGCCGGCGCGTTCTGCTGGACGAGACCGGCAGCGAGGCGCGCCTCGGCAGCGCCGAGTTCCGGCTGCTGCTCGCCTTCGTGACCCGGCCGTCCGTGGTGCTCTCGCGCGACCAACTGCTCGACATCACCGCCGGCCGGCCGGCCCAGGTATTCGACCGCAGCATCGACAACCTCGTGAGCCGGCTGCGCCGCCGGATCGAGCGCGATCCGCAGAACCCCGCCCTCATCAAGACGGTGTGGGGCGACGGTTATGTCTTCGCCGCGCCGGTGGAGGTGGAGGCGTGAGCGCACGGAACCGGCTGCTGCGCTTCATCTGGCCGGGCAGTCTCGCGGGGCGGCTGGTGCTGCTGCTGGTGGCGACGCTGGCGCTGGCGCAGGGGCTTCTCGTGCTGGTGCTGCAAAGCGAGCACGACGCCGTGGTCGCCGGCATCGTGCGCGGACAGGCCCTCAGCCAGACGGTGACGCTCACCCGCCTCATCGAATCCATGCCCGAGGAGCAGGCCGACCGGCTCGCCGGCGCCTTCACGACGCGGGGCACCTGCGCCTGGGTTTCCGACGATCCGCCCGATCCGCACGAAATGACGCTGACGGAAGAGGGCCTCGCCCGCCTGCTGGGGCGCCGCCTGCATGGCGTCGGCAAGGGACCGCCGGCCGTGCGCATCCGCACCGATGGCCTCTGGGATCGCCGCTGCCCCGAGCGCAGCAGCGAGGATTTCCCCTGGCTGCGCCGCGGCACGGGTGGGCCTGTCCAGCCGCTGCGGCCGGGACTGGGCGTGGTGGCGCTCAGCGTACCGCTCTCCGGTCAGCGCTGGTTGCACATGGATGCGGTGGTCGGCCTGCCGGGCATCTGGAGCCGGCCCATCGTGCTCTCCTTCCTGATCTCGGCGCTGGCCGTCTCGCTGGTGACGGTGGCCTGCGTGCGGTTGCAGACCCGCTCCCTGCGCTCGCTGGCCGATGCCTCCGAGCGCTTCGGCCGGGGCGAGACCGTTCCACCCCTCGATGTGCACGGGCCGACCGAGGTGGCAGCGGCGACGCGCGCCTTCAACACCATGCAGCAGCGCCTGAGCCAGTTCATGCGCGACCGGATGCGCCTGCTTGCCTCGATCAGCCACGATTTGCGCACGCCGCTCACGACGCTGCGTCTCAAGGCCGAGTTCGTGGACGACGCGGAGGTGCGCAACGACATCATCGCCACCATCGACGAACTGGTCGCCATCTGCGAGGCGACGCTCGCCTTCACCCGTGCGGAGGCGACGAGCGAGGAAACCCGCACGGTGGACATCGCGGAGCTGTGCGCCGAAGTGGTGGACGAATTTGCCGGCGTCGGCGCCGATGCCGAGATGGCGGAGCATGCCGCCGGCGTGCTTTCGGCGCCCATCCTCCTGCCGTGCCGCCCGGTCGCCCTGCGGCGGGCGCTCCGCAACCTCGTGGACAATGCGGTGCGCTATGGCGGAAAAGCTGTGGTGTCCGTTCAGGCGCCGGTCGCCGGCACGGTCGCGATCCGGGTCGAGGACGATGGGCCCGGCCTTCCGGAAGATCGCTTCGAGGAGGCGTTTCAGCCCTTCGTGCGGCTGGAGCCCTCGCGCAGCACGGAGACCGGCGGCATTGGCCTCGGCCTCGCCATCGCCCGCAGCATCGTCAAGGCCCACGGCGGCGAGCTGACCCTCGCCAACCGCCCCGGCGGCGGCCTGTGTGCGAAGATCGTGCTGCCGACAGTCGGCTCCGGATCAGGAGCGGCCTGAGGCCGGGAGCTGCACAGCTTCAAGCGAGAGGGTGACAAGCAGGCCTGTGTGGTCGGAAAGGCGCCGCCCGTCATCGGTCTGGTTGGGCAGAACAGTGACCGAGATCGGTGCGAGGTCGCGGCCGTGCGCCACGTGGTCGATGGCGGCGGTGGGAAGACCGGCAATCGCGCCTGCCGTGGCAATCGCGAAACGCGGTCTCATGATGGCCTCCAGCCGCTCGAACACCGCAATCGGCGCGTGGCGGCGCGGAATGGCCTGGTTGAAGTCGCCGAGCAGGATGGTTCGGGCAGGGGCGTCCGCTCGGTCGAGGATGTGGCTGAGGCCGTCGAGGTAGCGGGTGTGCTCCTGCCAGGGGCGGCTATCGCGTCGCCCGGTGCTGACATGGGCGGCGCTCCAGGGAATGCAGACGCCAATCACGTCGAGCGGTCCATACGGCGTTGCAAGGCGGCCACGCACGAAGCGCCCCTTGGGCAGGGCGGCATCGCCGAAATTGTCGATCGCCTGCCAGGGCCAGCGGCTCCAGAGGAGAACCTTTCTGCGGTCTTCCCGGATGGGGTACCCGAAGTCCGCATCCGACACGATGCGTCCCGTCTCGTCGAGCAGGTCGAGATTGCTTTCGGTGAGGCAGATCAGGTCCGGGTCATGGGCGGCGATAATGGAGCGGATCGCCGCGCCGCGATCCGTGCGGGCGCGTTGCCACTGGACGTTCCAGAGAAGAATCCTGAACGAACTCATTGCCGCCGCCGCGGGCCGGGCATCGGCCCCGGCCGGGTGTTAGCCCGCGTCGACAGCGGCGGCAATGCCTCAGTCGTCCTCCATCTCCATCTGATAGAGGCCGGCGTCGGGCGTCGCGAGTGGGGCGGAGAGGGTGGCCTTGAGGGCGGTCGAGAAGAACAGGGGCGGCGCCATGGTGCGCGCCAGGTCGACCACCTTCTCCTTCAGCTCGGCCACCTTCGCCGGGTTCTGCGTGGAGAGGTCCGTCTTCTCCTCCGGGTCGGCGTCGAGGTCGAACAGCTCCACCTTCGGCGGCAGCAGCACGTGCCAGACGAGTTTCCACTTGCCCTGGCGCACGCCGCCGGTCGTCGGCTCCACATTGTAGATCAGCTCGTCGCGACCGGGGGCGCCGGCCGTCAGGGCGGCCCAGGCGTCCTTGCCGTCGAGGGGCTTGGCCTGCTTGAGGTCCGCGCCCGCGAGCTTGGCGAAGGTGGGCAGCATGTCCACGACATGCATCACGCCATCCGCCTGCCCCGGCTTGATGCGGCCCGGCCAGTTGGCCAGCGCCACGACGCGGGTGCCGCCCTCGTAGAGGGAGCCCTTGCCGTCGCGATAGGGGGCGTTGTTGGGGGGTGGATCGCCGGCCAGCGCGCCTTCGCCCACGAACATCTTGTTGCGGGTGCCGCCATTGTCCGAATGGAAGACGATGAGCGTGTTCTCGCGCATGCCGCGGGCCTCAAGCGCCGCCACCACCTTGCCGATCTGGTCATCCATGGCGGTGACCATCGCCGCATAGGCCCGCCGGGAGGGGTCGGCGATGTGCGCGTACATGTCGAGATAGGCCTGCGGCGCCTGGTAAGGCGTGTGCGGCGCGGTGAAGGCCAGATAGAGGAAGAGCGGGATCTTCGGATCATGCGCGCTCAGCTGCCGCACGGCTTCGGCGCCGAACAGGTCGGTGTCGTAGCCCTCTTCCTTCACCAGCGTGTTGTCGCGATACCAGTCGGTGACGCCGTGCGCCTCGTGCTTGAAATGGTCGATCTCGCCCACCAGCGGACCGTAGAAGCTGTCAAAGCCGCGCTGGCGGGGCCAGTATTTGCGATCCGCATGGCCGAGGTGCCACTTGCCGACCAGGGAGGTGCGGTAGCCCACGTCCTTCAGCGCCTGCGGCAGCAGGAATTCGTCGGTGGCAAGGCCGTAGGTGCCGCCGGAGGGGATCACGCCCACCTGCAGGCCGTAGCGCATGGGATAGCGTCCGGTCATCAGCGCCGCGCGGGTCGGCGTGCACAAGGGCTGGGTGTAGAATTGCGAGAGCTTCGCGCCGCCGGCGGCGAGGCGGTCGAGGTTCGGTGTCCTGATGTCCGAGCCGTGAAAGCCCACGTCGGCGAAGCCCAGGTCGTCGGCGAGGATGTAGAGGATGTGCGGACGCGGCACGCCCTGCGCCCGCGCGCCCGGTGCGAGCAGGGACAGGCCGGCGACGGCGGCGAGGAAGCCGGCGCTGCCGGCGAGCACGTCGCGCCGGCTCGGGGCGGACGCATCGATCCTCTCATCACGCTCGGTCACTTGAAACCTCTCAGCTGGTGAAGCGCCGCACACAGCGGAAGCCGATGTGAACGGAGCCGGTATCGAGGGATTGGGGCTGGCGCGCGGCGGGCCGATAGCGTCGGCAATAGCTGGGCGCACAGAGGTGTGAGCCGCCCTTGAGCACTTTTCGGGGCAAAGCGAGACCGGGGTTGGCCCATTCAAGGCTGTCTTCGATCGTCCCGCCACGCGGGTTGCGCGGCAGGCAGCAGGCCTTGGCCGCCGGCGCGGGATGGCGCGGGCGATACCAGTCGTCGGTCCACTCCCAGACATTGCCGATCATGTCGAGGAGGCCGAAGCCGTTGGCCGGGAAGGCGGTGACGGGCGATGTGCCGGTGAAGCCGTCCTCGGCGAGGTTCTCCATCGGGAAGCGCCCCTGCCAGGTGTTGGCGCGATGGATGCCGCCCGGCGCCAGTTCGTCGCCGCCCCAGGCGAAGGCCGCGCCGTCAAGGTCGCCGCGCGCCGCGAACTCCCATTCCGCCTCCGTAGGCAGCGCCTTGCCGGCCCATGCCGCATAGGCCGCCGCGTCAGCGTGGCAGACGTGGACGACGGGGTGGTCCTCGATGCCGAGGTGATCGCTGCTGGGGCCCTGCGGGTGGCGCCAGGATGCGCCGGGCACGAACTGCCACCAGCGGGTCCAATCGTCGGGATCGCCTCCATCGGCGGGCATGCGGAAGACCAGAGAGCCGGGCACCAGCAGAGCGGGGTCGGCACCGGGATAGTCTTCGGGACGGGGCGCCTGCTCGGCCACCGTGACATAGCCGCTGGCCGCGACGAAGCGGGCGAAGGCCTCATTGGTCACGGGGGTGCGGTCCATGAGGAAGGCGTCCACATGCACCTGATGGACCGGCGCCTCTTCGGGATAGTGATCGTCCGAGCCCATGCGGAACAGCCCGCCGGCGATCCGGATCATGTCCGGATCGCCGGCCGCGGCTGGTGCGTGCTCGACGGAGCCAGTCCCCTGATGTGCGACGGTGCAGTCGTTCTGCCCGTGCATGACCTCTCCGCCTGCGCCCGTTCCGCTCTCGGCCTGCGCCCGTTCATGTCCCCCGCATGCCACGGTCTTAGCCGGCTCTTGCTCTAGCGGCTGGGGCGGTGGGTCCTCAATTGCCATTTCGCGCCATCGCGCCTCACCGCTCCAGCCCTGCGGCGGACCGGAAGGCGAGCGGCGTGCGCCCCTCCCAGCGCCGGAAGGCCCGAACGAAATGCGCCGGATGGCCATAGCCCAAGGCGCGCGACACCGAGGCCACCGGCACCGACGATCCGCCCAGATGCAGCCTCGCCTGCGCGTGCCGCCAGCTGTCCAGCTGCACTTCGTAGGAGGTGCCCAGCCGGGCGAGCCGCCGCTGCAGGGTGCGTGGGGAGAGCCCGAGGCTTCGGGCCGTATCCACCAGCGAGAGGGTGCCGGACAGCGCAGCGCTGTCGAACAGGGCATCGACCATGGCGATCAGGGCATCGTCGTCGAGAGCCACGGGCGCGGGCGGCAAGCTCGCGGCGGCGCCTTGGGGGGCCGGGGCATACAGCAGGTTCGGCTGGTCGAGCCATCGGGCATCGAACATGATCTCGATGCCCTCGCCCGCGCCGAAGCTGACGCCGGCATTGAGCCGATCCTCGTAGAGCGTCGCCGGCGCCTTCGCCCGGTGGGCGAAACGCATGTTGACCGGCGCCGCATCACCACCCGTGATGGCGCGCAGTGCTTCCAGGGTGAACGCGCCGATGCCCTCGTTCAGCACCTGCGCATGATCGGGGTCGCTGTCCACCAGCCGATGGCGCCAGCGGGCGACGCCGTCCCGCTCCTCGATGGCGACCGAGACGCCACCTTGCAGGTCCGGCATCTGGTGATGCAGGGCGTCAAAGCACTCACGCAGCGTTCGGCCGGCAAACAGCGCGCGGCCAGCGAGGCCGAGGCGCATGGGATCGGCGGCGGCCGCGAGGTCGAGCCCGATGGCAGCGTCCCCGCTGCGCCGGGCGAGATGGAACAGCAGCGTCGAGACCTGGCCGCGGGCCACGACGCGATCCCCGCCGAGGAGCTGTTCGGCTGGAGCTGCATCCGGGAGACCGGCTCGCCCCAGCAGAGGCGCCAGCGGCACCCCGTGGTCATCGGCGATGGCGGGCAGCATGTGGACGAGCGAGAGCCGGATCGGATGACGGTCCCACATCAGGTTCTCGCTCCGGTGCGGGCGCATGACGCGCGCGCAGATGGTCCGGCGGTCGAAACGGTCTCCCGCCACCGCCGGCCCCCCGGCCCGCACGGCTATGAAGGCCATGCGGTGCCCGGCGGTCAAGGTCCTCCTGCGGCCTCCGATATCCTGATCAGTAGCAGGGCGGGTAGGGATAATAGCCGCAACGCGGAGCGGCGGCCGCTGCCGCAGCACCCGCGGTAATGGCCGCACCCGCCGCAAAACCCGCCGCCGCCGCGCCCGCCGGATAGACCGGGGCGGCAACCGGGTACGGATGGGCATACCAGGCGCCGTGATAGACCGGCGCGTGGTAATAAGCTCCGCCATGGTAGCCATAACCGCCCACATGGGCGACGCCGCCGCCATAGGGGCCACGCACGGCCCAGGCATCGATGAAGAGCGCCACCGGGCCGCCGGGCGTGAGGCTGCCCTCAAGCACCTTCACGTCGAAGGTGAGCGTCGTTCCCTCGAGCTTGGGCGCCTTGAGCACCACGACGGCATCGGAGACCTCGCCGGGTCTGCCGCCGAGCACGGACACGGTGGCGTTGGGCGGATCGACGGCGAAGCTGTCCTTGCCTTCGTCCCACTGCATCAGGAACTGCACCAGTGTCTCATGCCCCGCTGCGCGCACGGGCCTGTCGGCGAAGACGATGGTGTTGGCGGCAACCCCGGTGAGTGTGAGCTTGCCGCCGTCCAGCTTGGCGCCGGCGGCATTTATGACGGCAAGCGAGGGGATCGGCCGGTCGGCATGGGGCGTGCCGATGACCTTCTGGAGCGGGACGTGCTGCGCCGGCGCGGCCGGCTTGGCCGCCTCCTGTGCGACAGCGGCCGAGCCGGCCATCACGAGCGCGGCGGCGAGAGCGAGGGCGTGACGTGCCCGGACCGTTAAACGCTGCATGGACCGCATATCTCCTGTTGATTGTGATGTGGAGCCGCTATGCCCGCGCCTCGTGCGGGCAAGCTGTCGTGGGGGCGCGCCGCACGCGCGCGGCCCTCGCGCACGGCAGGGCTGAGCCTGCACCAGGGATGCCATGAGTCGCCGGCTCTGGCAGCCGGCGTCTTTGCCCCACGCGCCACGGTGCTGCGCGGTGGGCTGGCGTGCAGCTAGAACCCGCCGAACCATGCACCGAAATAGCCGGCATAGAGCTTGGGTGCTTCCAGATTCATGCAATGGCCGATGCCGGGCACGGCCACGAAGCGGCAATCGGGCATCACCGTGGCCATCTCCGTCATGTCCGCCTCCTGGATCACGCCGTCGCGCATGCCCCAGACCACGAGGTGAGGATGGCGGATGGAACCCATCTTCCCCTTCAGCTCGCCGCTCCTCGCCTCCTTGGTGAGCGTGTCGGGCGTGCCGAACCAGATGCCGTCAGATACCGCCCAGACCTGATCTACGATCCGGTCGAACAGGCCGGCCCGCGCGCCGGCGTCGGCAATGAAGCGGGCGGGTCCGTTCGCCAGCGTCTCGTCCACGAACAGGCTCGGCGCCGTCATGGCCATGACCTGTCGGGTGACGTCGTAGCTCTCCTTCATCTGGCCGAAGAAGGCCGACTGCTCGGGCTTGAAGTCGATGCCCTGAGGGCCGACCGGCGACAAAGAGAAGACCCGGCCAAAGCGGTCCGGCTGCTTCAGGATCATCCGCGTGGAGATGATGCCGCCGGTGGAGTGGGTGGCAAGGTGGCAGAAGGAGATGTCGAGCGCATCCAGCGCCGCGATCATGTCATCGGCATGCTGGGCGATGGAATAGTTGGAGAAATCGGCGGCAGGCGCGGGCTTGTCGCTGTCGCCGCAGCCACGCCAGTCCACCGCCACGGTGCGCACGCCGCGCGGGAAATGCGGGGCCGCCAGCTCGATCCACTCCTTGCTGGCGAGATTGCCGTGGATGAAGAGGACAATCGTGTCCCCCGAGCCCCATTCCCGGTAGGCGAGGCGAAGGCCGTTCGCGTCAAGCGTCTGCATGAGCCCTCCGTCAGATGCGTGCCGAGGGCGGTTCGCGCCCCCGGGATGGCGCGCAAACCGAATACCGCTCGTCTACTTGTTCAGCCCGGTCGGCGCAGCTGCCTTGGCCGGGGCGGCCTCTGCGGCGGCGGGCGCACCGTGGATGAGGCGGTCGATGCTCGCTGGCGCACCGGTGGGGACGCGTCCGGTCTCGACGAAGTCCACCACATCCTCGGCGAAGGCGACCGGCTCGTCCGTGTGGATGAAATGGGCGGTGCCGGGATAGATCTTCACCTGCACGTCGCGCCCCGCCGTGTTCATGCGGCGCATGAAGGGCAGGACGAGCTGGCGGGAGAGGTCCGTAAGTCCGTTGAAGGCGGTGCCGGGGATGAAGGGCTCCTTGTCGCCGAAGGCGAGGAAGATGGGCACCTTGATGTCGGTCAGCCGCTTGTAGAGGCTCTGCGGATCCTTCTCCTGCAACTCCGCCACCATGGCGTAGATATCGAAGGTGAACACATCCACCCACTGCTGCAGTTCGCGCGGATCGCCCTTGATCATGCCGATGCGCTGGGCGGTGTGGAGGCGGGCATATTCGCTGTCGCGCAGGAAGTAGCCGTTGCGTTGGGGCGTGACCGCCCCGGTCACGGGATCGCGGCTGCGGAAGTGGTAGAAGTCGTCGATCTGCTGGGCGGTGAGGTTCTTCTCCCGCTCGCGCAGGCCGGTCTGGTCCCACGCCTTCTTCCAGGCGTCGAAATCATGGGCGAAGGCCGGATCGAACAGATCAAGCTTCTTGCCCGGCGCGACCGTCACCTCTCGGGGATATTCCTCAAGCCCGGCCGGGGCTTCGAGGATCAGCTTCGTGACGGCATCCGGCCAGGTGAGGGCATAGCCGAGGACGATCTGCCCGCCCATGGAATGGCCGAGATAGGCGGCCTTGGGAACCTTCAGCTGGTTCACCACCACCGCGTGCAGCACGTCGCGCATGTCCTGCAGGGTGCGGGCGGGGCTCTTGTCCAGGTTGCCGGGGCCGGACATGCCGTAATGGGGCATGTCCACGGCGATCACCCGCAGCCCGCGCTCCAGCGCGATGCGCATGATGTTGCCGTAGTGGCCGCCAAACGCGCCCTTGCCGTGGACGATGACCAGTACGTCGGGATTGGCCGCCGTGCCGGCATATTCGTCCATATAGCCGATGTCCCACTCGACGCCGCGGCCGTCCTTCGCCTTGGTCTTCTTCACCGGGAAGGGATAGGTGACGAACGTATTCCAGAAGGACTTGTCGGGCGTGATGTCGGACGCGACCGAGGGGGTGCGGTAGGTCTTGGCCGCCATCTCGCGATTACGGGTGAGGCGCGACACGTCGCCGAGGAAGGCGGCCACGGTGGGATCGAACTGGCGGTTCTTCAGGATGGGGAAGACGCCGTAATGGGCGACCGGGCTCTTCTCATGCACGAAGTCCGCGCCGGGCACCTTTTCCACCGTGCGCTTGGCGCGGTCGAAGGTGAGCCACTGGTCGTTCTCGATATGCATGACGAGGGTGCGCGCCTTGATGCGCTTCAGCTCGGCATTGATGTTGTAGGTCTCGCCGGCGCGGTTGCGCCACAGCAGGTCGACCGCATCGAACAGCAGCGATCGGGCGGCGATGGCGGCGCCCGCCTGCGGATTGGGCGGGTTCCAGTAGAAGACATCCCGCTGCACCGTCGACCAGTCCTGTTGTGAGCGGTGCTGGAAGTCGAAGCCGGTGAGGTTGAGGATCGACCAGCCGAAGGCGACGCCCTGGTTGGGGTGCTTGTCCTTGGGCAGGTTGTAGTAATTGCCGCCCGTGGCGCGCCACTGCGGATCGCTCTCGATGGCCGCCGACATGAGCTGGAAGGTCCAGTTGCCCACCGGATCCTCGCCGTCCGATTGGCTGGTGCCGCCGATGGGCATGAGGCCGTCCATGAAGTCCGGGTGCATCACGCCCCAGACATAGGTCTGGGTGGCGCCCATGGAGACACCGGTGACGAGGGAGGCACGGGCAACCTTCAGATGGTCGCGCAGCATCCGGTAGTTCGCCTGAACCATGTCCTGGTAACTGTATTGCGGAAGCTTCTGCCCCAGCCCTTCGGAGGGCTTGCTGGTGCCCCAGAGGCCAAGGGCGTCCACCAACACCACGTAATATTGATCCGTATCGATGGGCTTGCCCGGCCCGATCACCGAGCCACCGGAAAGCGCCGTGCCCTCCACCCATTGGGCGTACATGTCGGTGGCGTCGCCGGAATAGAAGGAGTTGATCACCACCGCGTTGGTGATCTCGCCCGCGGCGTTGCGCTTCGGCGTGCCGAGCGCGATGTAGGCGGTCTTCGCCGGGCCGGCGCCGAGGGATTCCAGCGTCGTGCCGCCTTCCCCGCCGTTCGCCCATTTGTCCGGGCTCGACAGATCATAGCGGCCGCCGATGCGGAAGTTGGCAACCTCGTAGAATTTCTTGAGCTGGCAAAGCCTCTGCTGGGAGCAGACGCCGGTGAGAGGCTGTTGCGACGCGGCGGGCGTCTGGGCGTAGGCGGCAGGGGTGGTCGTGGACAGGGCCGTCGCGGCGAGCGCGAGGCCCAAGGCTATGGCATACCTCATGTTTCCTCCTGCGGCCGGTCTCTGTCATCGCCGCCGTCTGGAGGAGAGAACAGCACGCCCCCGCGCCCAAGGGAAGCATGGCTGTTGAAACGAGGCGCGCAACCTGTGGGCGGCGCGGACCCTTAGCCGCCGTAGCGTCGCGCGGCTTCAATGGCGAGGCCGGTGCCGACCGAGCCGAAGGTGTCGCCCTCGATCACCCGGGCCTGCGGGACGCACGCGCAGATGGCCGCGCGCACATGGGCGAGGCGCGTCGAGCCGCCGGTGAGGAACAGGGCGTCAATGGCGTCCGCCGCGAGCCCCGCAGCCGAGAGGCAGGACGCGATGCGCCCGGCGATGCGCTCGGCGAGGAGCCCGGTGTGGGCGAGGAGGTCGGCGTGGGAGATGCCCACCGAAAGGCCCGCCTCCAGCACCGCGAGATCAAGCTCCGTGGCGCCATCTTCGGCGACGCGGATCTTCGCCGCCTCCACATCGAGTGCGAGGCCGTGGCCGCGCTCTTCCTCCACCGCCCGGGCGAGGCGGGAAACGAGTTCCGGCTTCGCCGCTGCGCGCTCCAGCTCGCGGATGGAGCGCGCGGTGCGCCCGTCATAGAGCCGGTTGATGGCCGACCAGGTGGCGAGGTCGTGGTAGAGCGCCGCCGGCATGGCGAGGCCCTGGCGCTTCAGCGGGCTGCCGTGGCCGAGGAGGGGCATGACCACGGCGAGCGAAAGCTGCCGGTCGAAATCCGTGCCGCCGATGCGCACGCCCTCGTTGGCGAGGATGTCGGAGGCGCGGTCGGCGCGGTTCTGGTGGCCGCGATCGATGCGCACGATGGAGAAGTCCGAGGTGCCGCCGCCGATGTCCGCGATCAGCGCCAATTCCTCGCCCGCCACCTGCCGCTCGTAATCGAGGCTGGCGGCGATGGGCTCGAACTGGAACGAGAGATCAGTGAAGCCGATGTCGCGGGCGATCGCGCCCAGCGTCTCCTCGGCGCGCTTGTCGCCCTCCGCATCGCCATCGACGAAATGCACCGGCCGGCCGAGGACGACCGCGCTCAGCGCTCCGTCCGCCTCGGCCTCGCCGCGCGCCTTCACCTCGGCAAGGAATTCGCCGATGACGCCTTTGAAGCCGAGCCGGCGGCGGCCGACCGGCGTCGTCTCCTCGATGAGGGAGGTGCCGAGCACCGATTTCAGGGCCCGCATCAGGCGGCCCTGCTCGCCGCCCACATAGGCGGCCATGGCGGCGCGGCCCACCAGCGGCGCGCCGCTCCAGGGGAAGAAGATGGCGCTCGGCAGGGTGTCGGATGCGCCCTCCAGCCGCGCGAGGCGCGGGCCGTTGGGACCGTTCAGTCCGAGGGTCGTGTTGGAGGTGCCGAAATCGAGGCCGCAGGCGTTCATCGGGCCTCCTTGCCGTATGCGGGTGCGGAAGGCCGGGCTAGCTAGACCAAGTCTCGCTGCAGCGCAAGAGACGGAGCGATGGAAAGCGGCGGATGGCGCCCGGGCGCCACGCTGTCACCCGGGCGGTCGCGCGGCTCAGAAATGGTAGCCGATGCTCATGAACGGCCCGTGCATGGTGGTGTTGTAGCGGAAGTCGCGGGTGGGCGAGGTGATGGATTGATAGTCGGTGTACAGCGCCCGGTAGCCCAGCGCCGTCGACCATGAGTCATTCCAGTTGTACCCGACGGCGATGAGTCCCTGCGAGGAGAGCTTGGAGCTCGCCGGCAGGCCGAAGCCGCCAACGTCCGCGAGGGCGTTCACGAACCACTGCTTGTTCAGCTTCCATTGGAGGGCGAGGCCGAAGGTCGGGTCCAGCCAGTCCTTGCTGTCGGCTTCCGAGACGGCGAACGGCACGAAAAGCGAGGTGATGGAGGTGTTGGCCGACAGGCGCTGGTAGCGGAAGCCGGCCGTGGCGGAAAGGTCGAAATCGGCATCGCCGACGGGCAGCCGGTAGCCGGCGGCTCCGGACAGGATGAACAGGCGCTGGTTGAAGTCCACCACCGGCGCGCCGGCGGTCGACAGGGTCTTGCTGCTGCCCAGCTGCGACCAGAACACATCCGCGAAAAGGGTCCAATTGTCCTTCTTCGCGAGGAAATTGCCCATGATGGCGCCCTGGAAATTCTCCATCACGTCGCCGAAGGTGATGTTGACCGGGATGCGCGGCAGATTCCGGATGCCGACGTCGCCATCGATGCCGGTGGCCCAGAGGTAAAAGGTCGCCTGATATTGCCAGCCCGACTCCGCCTGAGGCTGCGGCGCCGGTGCGGCCGCGGCCCCCAGATCCGCAGCGCGGGCGGCCCGGTCCGGCGCCATGGCCAGCACCGCGCCGGCGACCAGCAGGGCGATCGCCGTCCGCAGCCCCATGGCCCGACGCCCCTCCGCGCGGCGACGGCCCGTGCCGGACAGGCCATTCCCAGTCGCGCCACCCACGACCTCGGCTTCCAGTTGATACCCCCGGACCATCATTCCCCCGTGTCGAGCTTATGCCGTTGGCAGCGTTTGCGGCAGGCCCCCACCCGCCATTCGTCGCATCCTAGCGCAGCCGCGCGTCCTTAACTGCCCCGCCCGCGCTGATGGCGCCGAAGTGTGGCTCCAACGCCACGGCGGGACGGCTCGCGCCGGAGCCGACCAAGTGGGCAGCGGCCTCTCGCGTGCGTCGTTATAATCATTGACGTTTGGTCACCTCGTTCCAATTCGCGTGGGTTTGAACCCGCGCCCGGACGGCAGGCCGGATTTGATCTTGAACGCCACGATGAAAGCGTGTGAACACTCTGGTCACGGATCAGCTTGAGCGGAGACCGCCCCACCGGTGCCGGGCGCGCAAGGGTGGAGCCTATTCGGCGCAAAGAGAGCGAGAGAAGTTCGTTCGTGACCACCACTCTGCCCCTGGTGCGCGCTGGCGCCATCGCACCGATCATGGTCTGGCTGCGCGATGGCGGACATCCGCTCGACCCGATGCTCCGTGCTGCCGGATTGCCGTCCGGCCTGATCGAGGATCGTGAACGTCCGATCCCCCTCATGGCGGGAATCCGCTTGCTGATGGATGTTGTCCGGCGCGAGGGCCACGACGTGCCCGGCCGCATGGTCGCCCATGCCGGGATCGAGGAACTGGGTCTGCTGGGCCAGTTGGTCATGTCCTCCCGCACCCCGCGCGAGGCCTTCACCAAGGTGGAGCGCGCCTATCAGCACCACGGCTCGCACGAGCTGTTCACTCTGACGCCCCATCCCGGCGGCGGCGCGGTGCGCCATGCCTTCCGTGTGCCGGTCGACCCCGAGCATTTGTGCTATGTGCAGCAATATGTGGCGGCGCTGATCCGCACCGTGGTCCTGCGGACCGGCCATGCGGGGCCATGTGTCGAGTGGGTCGAGCTGACCCCTCATCCGCATCACGGCGTGGACGGCATGAGCGCCCAGTTCGGATGCGAGACAATGCCGGCGGCCAACCGGACGGTGACCATGCTTTTCTCCGACGCGGTGCTCGACCGGCCCTATCTAAATGGCCGCCAGCTTGCCGACGCGGTCGTCCCTCCGGGTTCGGCCGTGATCCGCGGTGACGGCACACTGGCCGGCTCCATCACCACCATCCTGCCGGCCTTGATGGAGGCCGGCGCGGAGCCCGACCTCGCCAACATCGCCGACCTCGCGTTCATGAGCCGCCGCACGCTGCAGCGGCGGCTGGCGGCCGAAGGCACGAGCCTGTCCGGATTGATCGACAAGGTGCGGGCCGAGCAGGCCATCGCCCGCCTCACGGCTGACGGCAGCGCCATCCGGGTCGTGGCTGCCGAGGTCGGCTATGGCTCCAACGCCAGTTTCAGCCGCGCCATCCGCCGCTGGACCAAGACGTCCCCGAGCCGCCTGCGGCGTAGTGCACCGGGTGGCCGGTTGGCCAGCGGCGAAGAGGCGGAATAGCCGCCTCGCGCGGTCATTTTGCTAGGCGACACTGACGGCGCGGGTGGTCGGCTCTTCGGCCTCGGCATCGCCGTCGACCGCATCGATGCCGACCGACATGCCCTTGAATTCGGCATCGCCATAGATCGTCGCGAAAGCCGCGTCCGACGCGTCGCGACCGACCCCGATGCGAACCAGACCCTGGAGCGCGGCCTGCCGCGTCGCATCGAAAAGATACCACTGCCCTCCGAGATAGGCCTCGAACACCGCATGGAAATCCGGCGGATCGAGCTGCCACGCATAGCCGCTGGCGAAGCGGGCGGGAATGTTGAGCGCGCGGCAGAAAGCGATCCCGAGGTGCGCGAAGTCGCGGCATACGCCGGCCCGCAGGACCATGGTGTCATAGGCCGAGGTCTGGGAATCGCTCGATCCGCGCACGTAGTCGACGTGGTCGTGAATCCAGTTGCAGATGGCGGTCACGCGAGAGTGGCCGGGCTCGATTTCGCCAAACTCGCGACGGGCGAAGCGGCCGAGCAGGTCCGACTGGCAGAAGCGGCTCGGATACAGATAAGGCATGATGTCCAGCGGCAGATCGCCCACCGGCAGTTCCTGAATGCTCTCCGGCGCCTCGTCGATCATGTCGACCTCGACGACCGCGTGGTAGCTGACATGAAACGGCCCGGGCTCGGCATTCACGCGGATGAACCGGCTTCCGCCCTCATCGTCCGCGAAGCGTTCGATGGGGAAGGCGGGATTGAGGGTGAGGCTTTCGACGATGATGCGCTGGCGATGCAGCGCGGCCGCCTCGACGTTCAGAATGAAAACGGCGGGAGACTTCACGTCGTACTGGAGGCTTGATCGCACGGCAAAGCGCATTTTCCGTCCCCATCGGTGGGCCTGGAGGCGGTGAGGAGACTCCGCGCAACGCGTATTGTTCCGCTTCCGATGCGAATTGCCTTCGGCTACCTCCAATCGGGTTGTCGCGTTGGAATCGATCCGGCAAACCTTCGTTGTGTTATGCCCCAGCTCCCGGCTGTCCAGTTTTGAGCAGACTAGCCCGAGCTGCGCGCCTTGATGATGCTCTAACCCTCCCGCCGAAGCTATTACCCGCTACTCAGCGCAGAGCCAGGTTCAGCCAGCCGGCTGTCGCGCAGTTCCCCCGAGCGGGCGAGAACGGGATAGGCGGCCGCGGCCACCACATGAGAGTTCACCAGCTTCAGGTCGCGCACGATGTCGGCACTGAGACCACTCGCTTCGGCGTGGGCGGCAAGACCATGACGCAGCCGGTCGAAATGCAGACGTGCCGCTGCGGTCTCGCTTTCCCGAAAGGCGGCCTTCTCCATGGCGAGCAGGCGCGCCGCGCGGGGATCGGCGGTCATGAAGAGTGAGGCGGCGAGGCGCACGTTCGTCTTCAGCCGTTGGATGAGGGCGGCAATCTCCCCTTCCTCCGCCGTCGAAAAGGAGATGCCGCGCTTGAGACGCTTGCCCGCCTCGGCCATCAGCCGCCCGCACACCACGTCGGCCGCCTGCTCCAGATTGGCGGAAAAGGTCAGGATCTCCTCCACGCGCCGCCTGTCGGCGGACGACAGATCGTCTGGATCGATGGAGGCCAGATAGGAGCGGATTTCCCGGTTGAGTCGATCGAGAACGTCGTCCCCCTGCCGCGTCTCGGCGATATGCCGCCGCTCTCCACTCAGAAGGGCGCGGGCCGCGGTGTCGAGCATCTCCTCCAACGCGTCGGCAAGGCGCAGAGCCTCGCGAGTCGCGGCGCCCAGCGCCACCACCGGCGTCTCGGTTGCTGCCGGATTGAGGTAACGCGGCCGGGTCGGATCGTCGGCAAGATCGCGGTCGGGAAAGAGCCGCTCGAGCAGCCGCGCGAACGGACCGAGCAGAGGCAGGAAGACGAGCGCGGTGACAACGTTGAAGAGCGTGTGAAAGTCGATGGCGAGCCGCGCGAGGTCGGGTTGCCACAGCACCATCTGGCGGCCGATAGGCTCGATCAAGGCCACGCCCACGGCGACGCCGACGGCGCGGTTGATCAGATTGCCCATGGGCAGGCGCTTGGCGGCGGGATCGTCCCTGCCCATCACTTCCACCACAGGCGCGATGGCGCTGCCGAGGTTCGCCCCCAGCACGAGGGCGATTGCTGCGTTTGGTGGCACCACCCCCTGCGCTGCCAGCGAGGCCGTGATGAGCACCACGGCGACCGAGGAATGCACCGCCCATGTCAGGATGGCCGCGAGCATCACGTCCAGCGCCGGCACGGTCGCCAGGGCGCCGAGCAGCATCCGGATGCTCGGCGCGTCTTCCAGCGGCCGCAGCAGGTCCACGAGGGCGTGCAGTGCCAGCACGATCAGGCCCAGCCCGATCAGCACACGCCCGAGATCGCGCATGCTGGTGCCGACGCCCTTGCGGAACAGGATGAGCCCGCCGAGGATCGCCGCCGGCGCGAGCGCGGCGACGTTGAACGACAGAACCTGCACGATCAGGCTGGTGCCGATATTGGCGCCAAGCATGGCCGCCAGCGCTGGCACCAGCGCCACCAGGCCCGCCGCAGCGAACCCGGAGACCATGAGCGCGGTTGCGGTTGAGCTCTGTAGAAGGGTGGTGACCAGCGCACCGGCGCAGAAGCCTTTGAGCGGTCCCGCCAGCGCACGGCCGAGCACCATCTTCAGCCGCGGCCCGAGCGCTCGCATCACGCCGCTCTGGACCATGTGGATGCCCCACAGCAACAGGGCAGCGAAACCCGCGAGGTCGATCAGCGTGAGGGAAAAGCTCATCGAGGAGCTCATGGCGACCTCCGTTCACATGACCTCGTCTCCCGGCGCAGGCGAAGTCAGGACGCGCACGCCAGAACGGAATCTCAGAATATTAGCCACCTATATTGCGCTGCAATATGTGCGCGTGGAAGGGACATCCTTGTTCAACCCGCGAGACGCGAGCCCGGTTCGCGGGCTGCGCTCAGAATTGCGAGGGCTTGCGCATGAAGGGCGCCATTGGCCGCAGCAATGACCCTTCCCCCGGAGGAGAGCGTGAGTGGCGCTCCGTCCCAGTCGGTGATGACGCCGCCGGCCCCCTCGACCACCGGCACCAGCGCCATGAAATCATAGGGCTTGAGGCTCGCCTCCACGACGAGATCCACATGGCCGCAGGCCAGCAGCCCATAGGCGTAGCAGTCGCCGCCGAAGCGTTGCAGGCCGACCTTGTCGGCCAAGGCGGAGAAGGCAGGTGCCTCGATGCTGTCGAACATGTCGGGGGCGGTGGCGCACAGCCGCGCATCGCCGAGCCGCGTCACGCCGCTGGTTCGGCACACAATGCCGTTGAACCGCGTGTCCTCACCTCTCGCGCCGACAAACCGCTCACCGAGAGCCGGCATTTCGATGACGCCGACGTGGGGTCGCCCCGCCACCAGGAGGGCGACGAGCGTGCCGAAAAGGGGCAGCCCGGTGATGAAGCTCTTGGTCCCGTCGATGGGATCCACCACCCACACCAATTCCCGCTCCAGGCCGACGGTCTCCTCCTCCTCGCCGAGGATGCCGTGGGCGGGAAAGCGGCGGGCGATGGCCGCGCGCAGCGCACGCTCGATCGCGCGATCGGCAATCGTGACGGGGCTCGCGTCCGCCTTCCACTGGATGCCGAGGGGGGTGCGGAAGTGCGCCATCGCCAGCGGTCGCGCGATGTCAGCCAATTGGCCTGCGAAGGCGACGAGTTCAGGGCGGTTGCTAGTCGGCATAGGCGGGCCTGCGACCATGGCCGTCGCCATTCTCCGTGAGCGGCGGGGCGGGGACGATGCGGGCATGCTTCAACTCGGCGCGGACGGCGGCGGGTGGCCCCTCCTCGGTGACGAGGATGTTCACGGCGCTCCACTCGCACACCTGGATGAGGCCCGGCTTGGCATATTTCGAGCTGTCCAGCAGCAGCATCACCTTGTCCGCAAGCGGGATCATGGCGCGCTTGAATTCCGTCTCGAACAGGTCGAAATCCATGCAGCCGCGCGATGCATTGGCGGCGGCCACCGACATCACGAACAGGCTCGGCGTGAACTGAGAGGCGAAATCGATGGCGGATGGGCCCACGATGGTGCGGTCCTCGGCGCGCAGCTCCCCGCCCGGCAGGATCACGCGATGGTGCCGGCCGGCGGAGGAGAGGATCTGCGCCACCTCCACGGAGAAGGTGATGGCGGTGAGCCGCCGGGCACGCGGTGCCAGCGCCTGCGCGAGGAAGCAGGAGCTGGAGGAATTGTCGAGGAGGATGGTGGCATCCTCCTCCACCAGATCCGCCGCCGCGTGGGCAATACGCCGCTTTGCTGCCGCCTGTTCCCGCAGGCGGCGGTCGAACGGGGCCTCCCAATCGGCGACGTTGAGGCGAACGCCGCCGTGGAACTTGTCCACCATGCCGGCTTCGGACAGCGCCCTGAGATCGCGCCGGATGGTTTCGTCCGACACCGCGAAGTGTTCGGCAAGATCGGTGATGGTGGCGGAGCGGCGTTCGCGAAGCAGATCCACGATCTCTTGTTGCCGCACGGTCTGGGCCATGGAGCGTCTCGCCTCCTAGTGCGGCAGGGAGCGGCCTGAGGCCGCGTCGAACAGGCGGGCGCGCGCCATGTCGAAGCTCACACCGACCGTCGCGCCGATAGCCGGCGCGGCCATGACCGCCGTTCGGGCCATCAAGCGATCGTCGCCCACGAGGATCTCGGTCAGTGCCTCCGATCCGATGAGCTCCGTGCGCTCCACCCTCCCGTGCGCCATGGCGGTGCCGTCGGCGGCGCCGAGGAGTACCTCTTCCGGGCGGACGCCGAGGAAGACCTCGCTGACATCCGCACGCGCTGGCACGTGGGCGCCGAAAGAGGCATGCTGGATGACACTGCCCGTTCCATTGGGGAGCAGCGCGCAGCGCAGGAGGCTCATCTCAGGCGAGCCGATAAAGGTGGCGACGAAGGTGTTGGCCGGGCGCAGATAAAGCTCCATGGGCGCACCGAGCTGCTGCAGCCGCCCCTCGGAGAGGATCGCGACCCGTGTTCCCAGCGTCATGGCTTCGATCTGGTCATGGGTCACATAGATGACGGTGAGGCCCAGCTCGCGGTGCAGGCGCTTCAACTCGGCCCGCATGTGGGTGCGCAGCTTCGCGTCGAGGTTGGAGAGCGGCTCGTCGAACAGGAACACCTTGGGCTGACGCACGAGTGCCCGGCCAATGGCCACGCGCTGACGCTCGCCGCCGGAGAGCATGTTGGGCTTGCGGTCCAGAAGGTGCGTGATGTGAAGGATCTCCGCGGCCTCGTGGATGCGCTTGTCCACTTCCGCCTTGGGCAGCTTCGACGTCTTCAACAGGCCGAATGCCATGTTTTGATACGCCGACATGTGCGGATAGAGCGCATAGGACTGGAACACCATGGCGATGTCGCGTTTCTGCGGCTCGGCGTGGGTCACGTCGCGCCCGTCGATGAGCAGCCGGCCCGAGGTGATCTCCTCAAGGCCCGCGATCATGCGCAAGGTTGTGGATTTGCCGCAGCCGGACGGGCCCACAAGCACCATGAATTCCCGGTCCGCCACCGCAAGGTCGAGCCCGTGCACGGTGGCTCGGCCCTGGTAGGACTTACTGACCCCCTGAAGAACGACTTCGGCCATGCTCAACCTCTACTTCAGACCCGCGTGCATGAAGCTGTCCACGAAGCGGCGCTGGAAAATGACGAAGAAGATCAGGAGCGGCGACACCACCACGACCGTCGCCGCCATCAGCCGCGTCCAGTCGGCGCCACTGTCGGACTTGGCGAGCAGCCCGAGGCCGATGGGCAACGTGCGCACGCTTTCCGAATTGGTGACGAGCAGCGGCCACATATAGTCGTTCCAGTGCGTCACCACGGCGATGATGGAGAAGGCGACGAGCGTCGGCTTCACCAGCGGCAGATAGACGTGCCATAGGATGCCGAGATGTCCGCAGCCGTCCAGTCGTGCCGCGTCGGCAAGCTCGGTGGGCACCTGCCGGAATGCCTGGCGCAGCATGAAGGTGCCGTAGCCCGAGGCGACGAAGGGTACGACCAGGGCGGGCAGGGAATTCAGGATGCCGAGTTCCCGCACCGTCACGAAATTGGTGAGGAACGTGGCGTAGATCGGAAACATGATCTGCAGCAGGAACAGGGTGAAGAGAATGTTCTTCCCCGGGAAGTTCAGCCGCGCGAAGGCATAGGCCGCGAGCGTAATCGTGATGAGCTCGCAGACGAGAATGCCGCCTGTCACGAGTATCGAATTGATGAGATAGGTGCCGAAGGGGGCAACGGCCAGCGCGGCCGGATAGTTACTCCACTGCGCCACGGCGGGCAGGAAGCCGGCGTTGGGATCGAAGACCTCCACTCTCGTCTTCAGGGAGGTGACGACGATCCACACCAGCGGGCTGGCCCACACGGCGAGCAGCGGCAGAAGAACGAAGTGCAGCCAGTTCCTCTTCACGGCAGCGAGGACGCCGGACAAGCTGCGGGAGCCACCTGCGGCAGCCGACATTTCGATGGGATCCTGCATGGTCGCCATGGCCCGCCTCAGCGCCCGAGATAATGGACGCGCCGGCCGAAGACCAGCGCCACGAGGGAGATGAGGCCGCCCACGAACAACAGCAGCACGTTCGCCAGCGTCGAGGCGTATCCGATGTCCTGATACTGGAAGCCGTTCTGGTAGATGTAGAAGGTCAGCACGTTGGTGGCGTCCGCCGGTCCGCCCTGCGTCATCACGTAGACGTAGTCGAAGATCTGGTAGGAGTGCAGAAGCCCTATGATGATGACGAAATAGAGCGTCGGCGAAATGAGCGGGATGGTGATGTGCACCAGGCGGTGCCAGGCGGAGACGCCGTCCAGCCGCGCCGCTTCGTAGAGGTCATCGGGGACCATCTGCAGCGCCGCGAGCAGGATGAGCATGAAGTAGCCGGAATATTTCCAGATGCTCATGATGATGATCGCGATCATGGCGGTGTTGCTGTTGTAGAGCCACTCCAGTTTAGGAAGACCCAGCAAGGCAAGAACATCGTTGATGGGCCCGTAGCCTGGGGCATAGAGAAACACCCAGACCATGCCGGCAGCCACCGAAGGGATCATCACCGGATAGAAGAATGCCGAGCGGTAGAAGGTCATACCGCGCAGCTTGCTGTCGAGGGCGACCGCCAGCAGGAGAGCGCAGGCGATGGCGCTGGGAATGGTCACCAGCGTGTAGAAGGCCGTGTTGCCGAGCGACTTCCAGAACAGGCCGTCCGTCCACAGGCGCTGGTAGTTCTCAAGTCCGAGGAAGAAGATCTTGTCGGACCCGAGCATGACGTCATGGAAGCTGAACCATATGGACCGGACGATGGGCCAATAGGTGAAGGCACAGAGGAAGATCAGCGAGGGCAGAAGCAGCAGATAGGCGAGCCCGGCCTCCGAAACGCGGGCTCGCAGTGCGTGACCTGTGACCATGCCGATCCTCATGCGGGGCTGAACGGGCAGGAGTTGGCGCCCACCGGGGGGCGCGTTGGTCGTGTCAGGAGCGCCGGCGCAACAGGCGCTGGATCTCGCGGTTGGAATTGTCCGCCGCCTCCTTCAATGCCGCATCCGGCTTGATGGAGCCGGCGAGCGTGCGGTCGAGAGCGCTTTTGAGATATTCGCGGACTTTGTGATAGCCCGGCACCTGGAGAAATGCACCGGCATAGGCGGCCTGCTCCAACGCCACCTTGGCCTGCGGCACCTGCTCCAGATACGCCTTCATTTCAGGCGTTTCCCAAGACGACTTGCGCACGGCGAGATAGCCGGTGTCGCGACCCCACTGCGACTGCACTTCGGTGGAGGTCATCCACTTGGCAAACGTCCAGGAGGCCTCGATCTGGGCGTCGGTCTGCTTCTTGGCGATCATGATGGGTCCGCCGCCCTGGCAGGCCCCGAAGGTCTTGTTCTTCGGCATGAAGGCCACGTCCACCTCGAAAGGCGCGGACTTGCGCAGGTTGGTCAGCGAACCCGTGGAATGATAGAGCATCGCGGTACGGCCGGCCATGAAGTCGTTCGCCGAGCCTTCCCAGGTGGAGGCCGGGGGCATCACGCCCGCCTGAACCATCTTCACCCAGAATTCGAGCGCGTCGACGGCCTCCGGCTTGTCGAACAGCACCTTGTCCTTGGTCCACGGCACCAGGGCGTTCTGGCGGCAGTAGCATTCGAAAATCCAGTCGTGCCAGCCGCCCCCGATGGTCAGGCCCCAGCGCTTCAGTTCGTTATTCTCCCGAACGGTGAGGGCCTTGGCGACATCCAGGAGCTCGGTCCAGGTGACCGGCGCCTTCTCGATGCCGGCCGCCTTGAAGGCCGCCTTGTTGATGTAGAGCACCGGCGTCGACGGCTGGAACGGCAGACCGTAGAGCTTTCCGTCGGACACGCAGGTTTCGAGGAAGCCGGGCAGGAAGTCCTGATAGATGTCGGCCGCCTTGGCCTTGCCCGTCACGTCCGCGAGGGCATCGAGACCGAGGAACGTCTGCAGCGCCGAGTTGATGGGCAGCCAGGTGGCGGGCGGGTCGCCGACGCCCAGAGCCGTGATCACCTTCTGCTCGGTGTTGTCGTAGCTGCCGGCGTAGATCGCCTCTACTTCGATGTTCTCATGGGCAGCGTTGAACTTGGAGATCATTCCCGTCACGATCCGGTTGATGTCACCCGACACCCCCACCGGATACATGAACTGCAGCTTCACCTTGTCCGCAGCGGACGCGGCACGGCCGCCGAGGCCGGTCACCGTGGCAGCCGCCGCGCCGAGAAGAAGGCCGCGCCGGGAAATGTGGGGAAATGTTGAAATAACCGACATCTCTTTCCTCTCAGGGCGATGGGGGCATCGAGGAGGCGAACATCTCCGGCTGCCGAACGGCAGCTGGTAAGCCTTGTGACAGAACTCCCGAGGGAGGCGCCGCTGCGTCGCATTGGACCTGGGCGCGGCGCATTTTTGGATCGGGACCGTGACAGTGATGCGACTGTAACTTTAGGGAATGTTGGAAATCGAGACCATAAATTGGGCAAGATGCACAAATAACCACATTTTCCCTCATCGTCATCGACCGACAGAGGCGGGATGGCTAGACTCCGACCGTCTGTTCATGTGGCCAGAGCCCCGCTCTCGCGCGGCGCGTGTTGGAGTAAAAAATGCTGATCGCGCAGCTCACCGACTTCCACGTCACGGTCGCCGGCGAGAGGGTCGGAGGCAAGATCGACACGCGCGCGGCCTTCAGCGCCCTCATGGCCCGTGTCGCCGCCCTCCGGCCTCGACCCGACCTCCTGCTCGTCAGCGGGGACCTCACGGAGACGGGCACGGAAGAGGAATACGCCTTCGTGCGGGCGGGGTTGCGCGGGCTGGGTATCCCCTTCCTCGCCGTTCCGGGCAATCACGATCTGCGCGCGCCGATGCGCCGCGGTCTGGCCGGGCATGTCGGGACGGAGCAGGACCACCTGGGCCTCGCGGTCGGATTTCCGGGAATGCGTGTCATCGGCCTGGACACGCTGGTCGAAGGGCACGGCCACGGGGCGATCGGACCGGCGCAACTGACATGGCTGAAGGGCGTGCTGGGCGGCGTCGATGGGGAGCCTGCGCTCATCTTCACGCATCACCCGCCGTTCCAGACCGGCATTGCCGCCATGGATGCCATCGGGGTTCAGGAAGGCGCAGGCGAGCTGCGGACGCTGCTGGAAGGGCGCAGCGACATCCTTGCAATCCTGAGCGGCCATGTGCATCGGGCGATCGGCGGCATCTTTGCAGGGCACCGGGCCTTCATCGCCCCCGCCGCCGCACATCAGTTCGAATTCGATCCCGTGGGGTCAGGCTTCCGCATCGTTCAGGAGCCCGCGCAGATCGCGCTCCACACGATGGTGAATGGCGCGCTCATGTCCTATCTCGTGCCCGGCCCCTGAACAGGGGGGCTCTGGCCTTTGAGAAGAGACCTTTTGTCCGCTGGTGTGTTGCCACGCCCAATTGCCTTGCTGTTGGAAGACGAGCTTCCAAAATGGCCAGGTGCGGGGGCGGATCCCAGGCTGGCGGGTCCCCCAAGCTGCTTGACACCGGGTCTTACGAGTTGATTGCCGCGCCACTCCTGCGGGCAGGATGATCGCGAACCACCCCGGCCCGGTCCTGCCACAGGGCAAGTGCGCGCTCACCGCGCAGATCCAGAACCCGGTATGGGAGCCGGGCTAATCCCGCTTGTGCCCACCATGGACCATCACGAGCTAACGCCCGTGCTGGGGCACAAATTGCTGCAGGGAAGGATTTTCGTTATATTTCAGTTTGTTATGAAATTTAACTGGTGGAGCCGAGGGGAATCGAACCCCTGACCTCTGCAGTGCGATTGCAGCGCTCTCCCATCTGAGCTACGGCCCCGAACCTTGGGAGGCGCCATTTATGATTTGGGGGCCCATGCTGTCAAGCGGGGATGATCCGCGAGAGGACGGGATTCACGGGCTATCCACCGTTCCGCGTCATGCGTTCCGCGAGCCTCCTGCGCGCCCGCCTCTCAGCACCACGTAGATCGCGGGAATCACCAATACGGTCAATGCCGTGGATGAGGCGAGGCCGAACAGGAGGGAGATGGCGAGGCCCTGGAAGATGGGGTCCGTCAGGATCACCGCCGCGCCGATCATCGCCGCCAGAGCGGTGAGGAGGATGGGCTTGAACCTGATGGCGCCCGCCTCCAGCAGCACCTCCTCCAGCGGCCGGCCGGGGGCGCGGGCGTGGCGGATGAAGTCCACCAGGAGGATGGAATTGCGCACGATGATGCCGGCGAGGGCGATGAAGCCGATCATGGATGTGGCCGAGAAGGGCGCGCCGAACAGCCAGTGTCCGGTCATTATCCCGATGAATGTCAAGGGGATAGGCGTGAGGATAACGAGCGGCAGCTTGAACGAGCCGAACTGCGCCACCACCAGGATGTAGATGCCGAGGATGGCGACGATGAAGGCGCCGCCCATGTCGCGGAAGGTGACCCACGTCACCTCCCACTCGCCGTCCCACAGAAGTGTCGGTTTCGCCTCGTCGGAGGGTTGTCCATGGAGGGCGATCTCCGGCTTCGGCAGATCGCCGAAATTCATATCCGCCAAGGCTTTGGACACCGCCAGCATGCCGTAGACAGGCGCTTCATAAGCCCCCGCGAGGTCGGCCGTGACCATCTCGGCGGGGCGGCCGTTGTGGCGGAAGATGGGGTAGGAGGCGGGTTCCCGGACGACGCTCACGACGTCGCCCAGTTCCACCACGCCACGGCCGCCGGGAAGGGTGTTGGCGGGGACGGGCGTCGCCAGGGTTCGCTCGTCTATGACGTTGTTTCCCTTTGACATTTCGAGGCGGATCGGGATCGGCGCCCGGCCGTTGCCGCGGTGGGAATAGCCCAGGGTGCCGCCGGCGAAGATGGTGCGGATGGCGTCGTACACATCCCCTTGTTCCACCTTGTAGAATTCGAGATTGTCCTGATCGATGGCGAGGCGGACGCGCTCTCCCGGGGTGCCGAAGCTGTCGTCCACGTCCACGATAAAGGGAACGTTTTCAAAAGCTTGACGCACCTTTCGGGCGACCGCGCGGCGGGTCTCGGGGTTCGGGCCATAGATCTCGGCGAGGAGGGTCGAGAGCACCGGCGGACCGGGCGGCGGCTCCACCACCTTGAGCGAGGAGCCCGAAGGAAGTTCGATTGATTTCAATCGGTTGCGGACATCGAGCGCGATCTCGTGGCTGCTGCGGGAGCGCTCCCCTTTCGCCTTCAGGTTGATCTGGATGTCCCCTTGCCTCGGAGCGGACCTGAGGCCGTAGTGGCGGACCAATCCGTTGAAGTTGAACGGCGCTGCGGTGCCGGCATGGGTCTCGAACGAGACGGATTCGGGCAGGTTCGAGAGCGCATTCACCAGGGTGTTCAGGGTGGAATCGGTGCGTTCGACGGAGGTGTCAGCCGGCATGTCGAGAATCACGGCGAGTTCGGTCTTGTTGTCGAACGGAAGCAGCTTCACCGTCACCGCGTGGGTGTAGAAGAGACTCAGGGAAGCGAGGGTCGCCACGCCCACGGTGGCGAGGAAGGCCCCCGCCCGGGCGCGGGAGGAGAGGATGGGCTTCGCCACCCGCACATAGAAGCGCCCCAGCCGGCCCCCATCGGCGGCCTCCCCGTGGCCGGGATCGCCGCTCGCCCGCCCGGCGATCTTCAGCATCAGCCAGGGGGTGAGGATGACGGCGACGAAGAAGGAGAAGACCATCGCCGCCGAGGCGTTGGCGGGGATGGGGCTCATGTAGGGGCCCATCATGCCCGAGACGAACAGCATGGGCAGGAGGGCAGCCACCACGGTCAGGGTGGCGACGATGGTGGGATTGCCCACCTCCGCCACCGCGTCGATGGCCCCTTGCGCCCGCGAACGCCCATCCTTCATGGCCCAGTGGCGGGCGATGTTCTCGATGACGACGATGGCGTCGTCCACCAGGATGCCGATGGAGAAGATGAGCGCGAACAGGCTGACGCGGTTCAGCGTGTAGTCCATCAGGCGGGCGGCAAACAGGGTGAGGAGGATGGTGGTGGGGATGACCACCGCCACCACCAGCGCCTCGCGCCAGCCGATGGCGAAGCCCACCAGCACGACGATGGAGACGGTGGCGAGGCCGAGATGCAGCAGCAGCTCGTTGGCCTTTTCGTTGGCGCTCTCGCCGTAATTGCGGGTGACCTTCACCTCCACGTCGGCGGGGAGGGCGGAGCCATGCGCGGCCTCGATCTGGCGGAGCACCGCCTCGGCGATGACCACCGCATTGGTGCCGGGGCGCTTGGCGATGGCGAGCGACACAGCCGGCCGCCGGGTGAGGCCGTCCGGCCCCTTCTCGATATGGGTGACGTAGTGTTCCGCCGGCTGGGTGGCGAGGCTCACGTCCGCCACGTCGCGCACATAGACGGGGCGGCCGTCCCGCGATGTGAGGAGGATGGCGCCGATCTCGGAGGGAGTCTGCAGCGTCTGGCCGGCGACGAGGGTGCGCTGGCCATTGGCCTCGCGCACGGTGCCGGTGTTGAAGGTGCGGTTGGCGCCCTCCAGCTTGCCCTGCAACTGGGCGAGGGTGATGCCGTAGAGGGACAGGCGCTCGGGATCGGGCGCGACGCGGATTTCCTCCGGCTGCTCGCCGACGATGTAGGTGAGGCCGATGTCGGGCAGCTTCGCGATGTCGGCCTGAAGCTCCCGCGCCACGCGGGTCAGGTCGTTGGCGGTCCAGCGCGAGGCCGCGTCGGGCTTGGGCACGAGGGTGAGCACGAGGATGGCCACGTCGTCGATGGAGCGGCCGACGATGAGCGGCTCGGTGATGCCCACGGGGATGCGGTCGAGATTGGCCCGCACCTTCTCATGGACGCGCAGGATGGCGGCGTCCGGACTGGTGCCGGTGAGGAAGCGGGCGGTGACGAGAACGCCGTCGTCCTCGGTGTTGGAATAGACGTGTTCCACCCCGTCGATGGCCTTGACGATGGTCTCCAGCGGCTCGGTCACGAGCTTCACCGCGTCTTCCGCCTTCAGCCCCTGGGCCGAGACGCGGATGTCCACCATGGGCACGGAAATCTGCGGCTCCTCCTCGCGCGGCAGGGTGACCAGCGCGATGAGGCCGAAGGCGAAGGCCGCGATGAGCAGCAGCGGGGTCAAGGGCGAGGCGATGAAGGCGCGGGTGAGCACGCCGGCGATGCCGAGGGGGCGGTTGTCGTGAGAGGTCTCGCCCATGGTCAGCGCCCCGCCGTGGCGATCACGTCGCCGTCCTTGAGGCCGGTGAGGATTTCCACCCGCTCGCCGTCATCGCCGGGAAAGCGCGCGCCGAGGATGACGGGCACGTCGAGCGGCCCTCGCGCCGTCACCAGCGTCACATAGTCGATGCCGTGGGCGGTGCGCACGGCGCCGGCCGGGACGGCGAGCACCGCCCGCTTGCCGATCTCCACCCACACGAGGGTGCGCTCGTTGACGAAGTAGGTGCCGAGGCCATCCACCTCCACATCGGCCATCACGCGGCCGCCGGAGATTTCCGGATAGACCTTCACGATGCGGCCGGGCCGGGCGGTGGCGGGCGTCCCGGCCTTGTCCTGCGAGATGCCGCGCTCGCCGATGCGCACCGTGCCGCCCTCGCGGATGGAGGTGGCGTGCCGCTCGGGCAAGGACAGCCGGAGATAATAGGGGCCGGAGGCGACGCGGGCGATCTCGTCGCCCGCCAGCACCACGCTGCCGGGCGTGACCGGAACGGTGAGGACGCGGCCATCGGCGGGGGCGATGACCGCGCCCTCGCGCGCGCGCTGCAGGATCACGGCGCGGTCCGCTTCGGCGGCCGTCACCTGGTTGGTGGCGACATCGAACTGGGTCTTCGAGGTATCGAGCCGGGCCTGGCTGGCGACGCCGCGGGCGAGGAGCTGCTGGGCGCGGTCCAGCTCGGTCCTCGCGTTTTCGAGCTGGGATTTCAGCTCCTTGATCTTCGCGTCGGCGGCGTTGAGGGTGAGGGCGTTCTTGTCGTCCACCACCAGGGCGATCTCGTCGCCCTCCTTCACGCTGTCGCCCTCGGAGACGGAGACGGCGCGCACCGTGCCGCCGATGCGGGCACGGGCGGGCACCACGGTGCGGCTCTTCACCTCGCCGAACACGCCCTTCAGCTCCGGCACCTCCACGCTGCGCACGGTGAAGTCGGCGGCTCGGGCGGTCTGGGTGGCTCCGGCGACGGGCAAAAGGGCGGCCATCGCCGCCGCAAGGGCCGCGGCGGGCGGGATGAAGCGCAGGGACATGGTGGCTCTCTCTGCCCGGCCTCGCGCCGGGCGGGGGTCTGAACTAACGGATCAGGTGAAGGCGACGCCGGGCTTCACGCCCAGCTTCTTGAGCAGCATGGCCGCCGGGCAGAAGCCGGTGACGGACGCCTGCATCAGGTTCGCGCCCACGAAGGCGGTCAGCCAGAAGAAGTAAGGGGAGACGGTGAGGCCGAGGCCGAGCGACGCCAGCACCATGAAACCCGCAAACATCATGACGATGCGATCGACAGACATTATCCTGCTCCGGTGGGCGCCTCTCCGGGCGCCCCGTTCGTGCGGGCCTCCCCGCGTTGGCATTGCATCTAACATTCAATTATCATAAATTCAAGACTATGAATGTTATTGATATGATCCCGGCCTCCGAGCGCGCGGCCGAACTGATGCGCAGCCTCTCGCACCCCCAGCGCCTGCTGGTTCTGTGCGCGCTGGTGGATGGCGAGAAATCGGTGGCGCAGCTGCGCGATGAGCTTGCGATCGAGCAGGTGCCCATGTCGCAGCAGCTCATGCGCCTGCGATCGGACGGGCTGGTGGAGGCGCGCCGCGAGGGCACCAGCGTGTTCTATCGCATCGCGCGGGAGGAGGTGCTGGCGGTGATCGCCGCGCTTCACAAGGCCTTCTGTCCGGGGCGGGTGGAGTGCTGAGGGCGGTGCCGTCGGCGCGGTGCCGTCGGCGCAGTGTCATGGCCCGGCGCCGGCTCCTGGATCAGCGCTTCGCGGTCGGCGTGGCTTGGCCGGGGCAGGGCACGTCTCGGGCCACCCAGGCACCGACGCCGCAGACCCGGGGGAAACGGGTCTACGGTCGTAGCGCATGGCTGTCGGCCCTCCGTTTTATTGCACGCTCTGGAAGAAAAAGCCGGGGATGGCCGCTGTTCGAGGCCGCCGCGCGCGCCGATGGGACGGTGAAACTAAACGCGCGCGGGGCCACGGCCACCCCCGGTGAAGCCCCGGGAGGGGGCAAGTCTGGCGCGTTTTCGAGCGAAGGGGAGACCGGTTCGCCTGAAGAAAACGCGTCGCAACGAAAGCCGGATCAGAAGAAGCCGAGCTTCTTGGGCGAATAGCTGACCAGCAAATTCTTGGTCTGCTGGTAGTGATCGAGCATCATCTTGTGGGTCTCGCGGCCGATGCCGGACTGCTTGTAGCCGCCGAAGGCCGCATGGGCCGGGTAGGCGTGGTAGCAGTTGGTCCACACGCGGCCCGCCTCGATCGAGCGACCGACGCGATAGGCGCGCGAGCCGTCGCGGGTCCACACGCCGGCACCGAGGCCGAAGAGGGTGTCGTTGGCGATGTGGAGCGCCTCTTCCTCGTCCTTGAAGGTGGTGACGGAGACCACCGGGCCGAAGATCTCTTCCTGGAAGATGCGCATGTTGTTCTTGCCGAGGAAGACGGTGGGCTTCACGTAGAAGCCGTCCGCCAGCTCGCCGGTGAGCATGTTGCGCTCGCCGCCGGCCAGAACCTGCGCGCCTTCCGCGCGACCGATGTCGATGTAGGACAGGATCTTGTGCATTTGCTCGGAGGAGGCCTGCGCGCCGATCATGGTCGAAGGATCGAGCGGCGAGCCCTGCTTGATGGCGGCGACGCGGGCGAGCGCCTTCTCCATGAACTTGTCGAACATGCTCTCCTGCACCAGCGCGCGGCTCGGGCAGGTGCAGACTTCGCCCTGGTTGAGGGCGAACATGACGAAGCCTTCCACCGCCTTGTCGAGGAAGTCGTCGTCCTCGGCCGCCACGTCGGAGAAGAAGATGTTCGGCGACTTGCCGCCCAGTTCCAGCGTCACCGGAATGAGGTTCTGCGCGGCATAGCCCATGATGAGCCGGCCGGTGCCGGTCTCGCCGGTGAAGGCGATCTTGGCGATGCGCGGCGAGGAGGCCAGCGGCTTGCCGGCCTCCAGGCCGAAGCCGTTGACGATGTTGAGCACGCCGGGGGGCAGGAGGTCGGCGATGAGTTCGGCGAGGACGAGGATGGAGGCGGGGGTCTGCTCTGCGGGCTTGAGCACCACGCAATTGCCGGCGGCAAGCGCCGGGGCAAGCTTCCACGCGGCCATCAGGATGGGGAAGTTCCAGGGGATGATCTGGCCCACCACGCCGAGGGGCTCATGGTAGTGATAGGCGATGGTGTCGTGATCGATCTCGCCCAGCGTGCCTTCCTGGGCACGGACGCAGGCGGCGAAATAGCGGAAATGGTCGATGGCGAGCGGAATGTCCGCCAGGGTGGTCTCGCGGATCGGCTTGCCGTTGTCCCAGGTCTCGGCGCGGGCGAGGAGGTCGAGGTTGGCCTCCAGGCGGTCGGCGATCTTCAGCAGCACCAGCGCGCGGTCGGCGGCGGAGGCGCGGCCCCAGCCCTTCTTGGCGGCATGGGCGGCGTCGAGGGCGCGCTCGATGTCATGCTCGTCGGAGCGCGGCACCTCGCAGATCACCTTGCCGGTGATGGGGGAGGTGTTCTCGAAATAGCGGCCGTTGACCGGCTCGACGAAGGTGCCGCCGATGAAGTTGCCGTAGCGCGGCTTGAAGGGCGAGGTGTGGGCGCTCGAAAGAAAGGCGGGGCTGTTCATTTTTTCCTCCCGTTGGTGGTGCCGGAGGATTTGCAGCGGCCGTGCCAGTTCTCGAATGTGCGCCGCACGCCTTTATTTGCGGCGCGGGAAGATGCTGCCGTGTCTTGATTTTATCAGCGACCGGCGGACCTACGCAGAAGCCCGACTTTACGCGCGACGAAGTGTCGTGCGAGACTGTCGCGCATAAGAACAAGGTGTCGCGACACCTGTCGCAAAGTGCGACAGTCGGCATCGAAGAACAGGTTCAGGGACGCGAAACAAGCCGAGGGACGAATGCCTGCGCCCTTTCCGCCGCTCTCGCCGGTGCCGCCGCCGGACGAGCTGATCACCGCCCGCCGCCGGTTCTTTTCCGGCGCGCCCGGGGCGGAGCAGGCGCTCGCGCTCCCCATCATCCGCTCCTGGACCCGCTGCGCCGAGCGCGGCCTGCCCGTGGGCGGCCGGCTGAAGGCCGAGCCGCTGACGCAGGGGGAACTCTCCGTCCGCCGCGAGCGCTACGAGGCGCTGCGCCGCCGCTGCCGGCCGGAGCTGGAGGCGCTGCACCTCAGCGCCAGCGCCGCGGGCGGCATCGTCATCCTCACCGATCCCACCGGCCTCGTGCTCGACACGGTGGGCAGCGCCGATTTCGCCGACCGCGCCGCGCAGGTGGCGCTGCGCCCGGGCGTGAGCTGGAGCGAGGCGGACAGCGGCACCAACGCCATCGGCACGGCGCTCATCGAGCGGCGCGGCATCGAGGTGCGCGGCGCCGAGCATTATGCCGAGCCGCACGGCATCCTCACCTGCGCCGCCGCGCCCATCCACGATCCGTTCGGCGAGCTTGTCGGCCTGCTCGACCTCTCCGGCCCCTCCGCCGTGCCGCACCTCCATGCGCTGGCGCTGGTGGAGCTGGCGGTGGGGCAGGTGGAGCATCGCCTGTTCGAGGGCGCCTTCCCCGGCCGCGACGTGGTGCGCTTCCACGCCGACCCCTCCTTCCTCGGTACCGCGCGCGAGGGCGTGCTGGTGTTCGAGGACCATCGCCTCGTGGCCGCCAACCGCCCGGCCCTCGCGCTGCTCGGCCTCGGCTGGGACGCCTTGGGCGCGCGGCGCTTCTCCGAACTGTTCGAGGGCAGCCTCGGCCGCCCGGGCGATGCCCGCCGCGCCCGCACGCCCAACGGTGCCGTGATGCTGCGGCTGGAGCGGCAGGCGCCGGCCCCCGTGCGAGCCGCACCTGTGCCCGCCCCCGCCGCTGCGGCGGTCAACCCCGGCCCGCGCTTCGATGCCGAGACCGAGCAGGCGCTCGGCCGGGCCATCCGGCTGATGACGGCCGGCGTGCCGGTGCTGATCCAGGGCGAAACCGGCTCCGGCAAGGAGGTGTTCGCCCGCCAGATCCACGCCCGTGGCCCCCGTGCCGACCGCACCTTCGCGGCGGTGAACTGCGCGGCGCTGCCGGAAGGCCTCATCGAATCCGAACTCTTCGGCTACGAGGACGGCGCCTTCACCGGCGCCCGCCGCGCCGGCTTCAAGGGCCTGTTCCGCGAGGCGGACGGCGGCGTTCTGTTCCTCGACGAGATCGGCGACATGCCGCTCGGCCTCCAGAGCCGCCTGTTGCGCGTGCTGCAGGAGCGGGAGGTGACGCCGCTCGGCGGCGGCAAGGCGGTGAAGGTGGATTTCGCCCTCGTCTGCGCCTCCCACCGCGATCTCAAGATGCTGGTGGAGCAGGGCAGCTTCCGCGCCGACCTCTATTTCCGCATCGCCCAATACACCGTCACTTTGCCGCCTTTGCGCAGCCTCGCGGACCGGGAAGCGCTGGTGGAGCGGCTGTGGCGCGAGATGTCCGGCCCCGGCCCGGATGCCCCGCTTCTCTCGCCGGAGTGCCGCGAGGCGCTGGCGCGCCATACCTGGCCCGGCAATTTCCGCCAGCTCACTGGCGTGCTCAAGGTGCTGCTCGCCCTCGCCGAGCCGGGCGAGACGGTGGGGCTCGAGGCGCTGCCCGCCGACGTGCGCACCAGCGAACTGCGCGGCGCCACGCTGCCGATGGGCAACGCGGGTTCAGACGCCTTTGCCGCCCCTGCCGCGCCCAATGCGGCGGCGGATACAGCCGCCCTCACCGGCGATCTCGGCAGCGTCACCCGCGCGGCGATGGATGCCGCCCTGAAGGAATGCGACGGCAACATCTCCCGCGCCGCCCGCCGCCTGGGCATCCACCGCTCCACCCTCCACCGCCACCTCGCCGCGCGCGGGCATTGAGGGGTGGGGGACAACCGCACCGTTATCCCCGGCTTCGCGTTGTCATCGCCTTTTCTTCACCGTCATCCCCCGGCTCGTCCGGGGGATCCACCCCTCCGCTTGTCCGGTCTTCGTCGAGGGCACCCCTCTCGCTGAACCGTGGATCGCCCGCACAAGGCGGGCGATGACGGGGGAGAGGGTGGTTCGGCCGCCCGAGGGCAGGCGGGGCGGTGGCGCGTTGCCTGCATTCCGGCGCCGCCCTTACACCCCCGCCAGATGGTGCAGCACGATGCCCGAGGTGGTGGCGACGTTGAGGCTGTCGAAGCCGGCGGCCATGGGAATGGCCACCGTGCGCACCCGCGCCATCACGTCCGGCGGAAGGCCCGGCCCCTCGGTGCCGAACAAAGCGGCGACGCGCGGCGGGCGGGCGAGGCGGGAGAGCGTTTCCCGTCCGGAAGGCGAGAGCGCCACCGCCTCGAAGCCCCGCGCGCCGAGAAGCGCGATGAGCGCGCCCGCATCCGGCACCCGTGCGAAGGGGACCACGAGGCTCGCGCCCACCGAAACGCGGATGGCCTTGCGATAGAGCGGATCGCAGGACGCCTCATCCAAGATCACCGCATCGGCGCCGAAGGCGGCGGCGTTGCGGAAGATGCCGCCCATATTGTCGTGATTGGTGAGGCCGAGGGCCGCCACCACCAGCGCGCGCGGCCCGAGGCCATCGAGCAGCGCGCCCACCTCCGGAAGCGGCCGCGCCGCCCCCAGCGCGAGAATGCCGCGATGGATGGGAAAGCCGACGATGGCGTCCATCACCCCCTGCGGCGCCACATAGACGGGCAATTCCTCCGGCAGCCCGGCAACCAGATCGGCGAGGCGCTCCGCCTGCCCCTCTGACAGCAGCACGGAGGTGAGCCGATGGCCGCCGCGCGTGCCCAGTCGGCCGGCCAGCAGCCGCAGAACCACCTCGCCCTCGGCCATGAAGCCGCCCTGCCGCCCGACGAGATCGCGCTCGCGCACCGCGCGGAAGCCGGCGATGCGCGGATCGTCGGCCTCGGACACGGGAACGATCATAGGGGCCGGCGCTTCACCGGCACGGGCGCGCAGGTGCTGGCGCGCACCACCAGCTCGGGCGTCATCACCGCCCGCTCCACCGGACGGCCGGGATCGGCGATGCGCTTCAGGGCCAGCGTCGCGGCCGCCCGGCCATATTCGGGAATGAAGGTGTGGACCGTGGTGAGCGGCGGGTGCCAGACCCGCGCCTCCTCGATGTCGTCATAGCCGACGAGGGAGAAGTCGCGCCCCGCCATGAGCCCGGCAGCCTGCAATTCCATCAGTGCGCCGAAGGCGGAGAGGTCGTTGAAGCAGACGGCGGCGGTGGGCGGCTCGTCCAGCGCGAGCAGGCGGGCCATGGCCTTGCGGCCTTCCGCGCGCAGGCCCGGCCCCTCCATCACCAGCGCGGGATCGAGGGGCAGGCCGGCGGCGGCGAGGCCCGCCTTGTAGCCGGCGAAGCGCTTGCGGCCGGTGGAGATGGCGCCGAAGCCGCCGATCATGCCGATGCGCCGGTGGCCCAGTTCCACGAGATGCGCGACGCCCAGCGCCACGCCCGTCACGTCGTCCGAGCCGGCGAAATCGAAGCCGGAGCCCTCGATCTCACGGGTCACTTGCACCACGGCGATGCCGGTGGAGGCGAGCGCCTTGAGATCCTCCACCCGCGAATGGGCGGCGGGCGAGACGAGGAAGGCGTCGGGGCGATATTCCGCCAGCGTGCCGAGGGTGCGCGTCTGGCGCGTCACATCCTCCTGGCTGACGCCGAGCAGCACGGTCTTGCCGGCCTCGGAAAGCGCATCCTCCACCGCCGCCAGAAGCTCGGTGAAGGAGGGGTTCACGATGTCATGCAGGCCGAGGGCGACGATGTTGGTGCGGGCCGTGCGCAGCGCCGCGGCGCCGCGATTGGCCACATAGCCGCGCGCCCGCGCCGCCTCCTGCACCTTCAGGCGCGTCGCCTCGGCGACCATGGGGCTGTCGCGCAGGGCCAGCGAGATGGTGGCCGTGGACAGCCCCAGCTCGCGCGCGAGGCCCTGAAGCGTCACCTTGCCGATGGGCGCACCGGCGGGAGATGCACCGGTGTGAGCGGCACCCGGCGGAGGAGGAATCGTCTCGTCCATGGGCCATCCCTATAGCGGATCTGTCGCGTCTCGCGCCGTCCTTTCGACCATGCTAAACGATTTAGCGGCAACGGCAACGACAGCCGCGACGATACGAACCGGGAGGACGCCATGGCAGGGACGCGGGTTGGATTCATCGGGGTCGGCCTCATGGGCCACGGCATGGCGAAGAACATCCTCGCCAAGGGCTTTCCGCTCGCCGTCATGGGTCACCGCAACCGGGCGCCAGTGGACGATCTGGTCTCCCGTGGCGCCACCGAGGTGAAGACCCCGGCCGAGATGGCGGCCCAGTGCAACGTGATCGTGCTCTGCGTCACCGGCGCGCCGCAGGTGAATGAGGTACTCAACGGCGAGAACGGCATCCTGAAGGGTGCAAAGGCCGGCCTCCACATCATCGACACCTCCACCTCCGAGCCGACGCTGACCATGGCGCTGGCGGCCGAGCTGGCCAAGGATGGCATCTTCCTATGCGACGCGCCGCTGGGCGGCACGCCCATCCAGGCGGAGGAAGGCGCCCTTTCCGCCATGGTGGGGGCGGAAGACGCGGCGTTCGCGGTGATCGAGCCGGTGGTTGCGGCCTTCGCCAGCCGCATCGTCCGGGTGGGCGCGCCGGGCGCGGGCCACACCATGAAGCTGCTCAACAACTTCCTGTCGCTGGGCTACGGCGCCATCTATGCCGAGGCGCTGGCCATCGCCGGCAAGGTCGGCGTCACAGCGGAGGTCTTCGACAGCGTCATCCGCGGCTCGCGCATGGATTGCGGCTTCTACCAGACCTTCATGGGCTACGTGCTGGAGGGCAACGTGAACGCCCACCGCTTCACCATCACCAACGCCCACAAGGACATGCGCTACGTCACCAACCTCGCCACCAACACCGGCGCCTCCGCCTTCATCAGCGCCACGGTGAAGAACCTCTATGCGGCGGCCGAGGGCCTCGGCAACGGCGGGAAGAACGTGCCGCAGATCACCGATGTGCTGGCCCAGATGAACGGCCTGCCGACGGTGCTGGAGCGCAAGCAGGGGGCGGGGTGAGGAGCCGACCTGCCTTGACTCACGTCAACGCGCCAGCGCGCCATCGACCACATATTAACAACATTGCGCCTGCAATCTGAGGTGGCAGCAGGGGAAGTGCCGCATGCCCAGATGGGGTCGCGGCACAGGACCGCCATTTTCCGGGTGCAGGTTCGCAGTGCTGGCGCGTTCGATGCCGGCGAGTGATCGAGCTTCGACTTCCTGCGCGGCGGTTCCGGCGCGCGAAAGCCGATGAGACGAAGGCGCCGAGAGGCGCATCCGATGGACGCGCGAGCCTCCGTCCGTCCATTGTCCGCTTTAGGAGACGATCATGGCCGAGACCAAGATTCCCGTGAAAATCGAGCCGAAATCCACACCCGTGGCCGCTGCTGCGCCGGCCACGCCGTTCGATCACCTGCGGCGCGAGATCGAACAGGTGTTCGACAACTTCCGCATTGGCACGCTGGGCTTTCCCTTCGCGCGCCGCGTCATGGATTTCGACTTCCCGCGCCTCGGTGCGCTGACGCTCGCGCCGGCCGTCGACGTGGCCGAGCGGGAGGGGGCCTACGAGATCAGCGCCGAACTCCCCGGCCTCGACGAAAAGGATGTGGAGGTGAAGCTCGCCAACGGGCTCCTCACCATCCGCGGCGAGAAAAAGGAAGAGCGGGAGGAAAAGGAGAAGGACTATTACCTGTCCGAACGGCGCTATGGTGCCTTCACCCGCTCCTTCCAGGTGCCTGAAGGCGTGGACGCCGACAAGGTGGAGGCCCGCTTTGCAAAGGGTGTCCTCACCGTAACGCTGCCCAAGACGGCAGAGGCCCAGAAACAGGAGAAGAAGATCGAGGTGAAGGCCGCGTAGGCGCGCGCCGGGTTGCGCGATGCGCGACGTCCCGCAGACACCGCGGAACCCGCCGCGCCCCCTTCACCCGACCTTAACCCCTTGCCGCCATCCTGCGTCTCGTAAGTAAGCGTTGCGTAGGGTTGCGTCATGCGTAGTGTGGCCAAGGGGGCGGCCGGGCGGACGGCGCGTCTATGTCGTCCGGAGTATCCCGCAATCGCCCCCTTGGCGGCCCCACCGGCCGCCCCTCGGGGAGCGGTTCCTGCGGGAGCGGTTTCGGACCGTGCTCTCCCCCTCAATGAAATTCTCATCGGCGATACCATCGCGCAGATGGCGGCTTTGCCCGCCGGCTCGGTGGATCTTGTCTTCGCCGATCCGCCCTACAACCTCCAGCTCGGCGGCGAGCTGAAGCGGCCGGACGAAAGCCGCGTGGACGCGGTGGACGACCACTGGGACCAGTTCGAGAGCTTCGCCGCCTATGATGCCTTCACCCGCGCCTGGCTCTTGGCCGCGCGGCGGGCGCTGAAGCCCAACGGCACGATGTTCGTCATCGGCTCCTATCACAACATCTTCCGCGTCGGCGCGCTGATGCAGGATCTGGGCTTCTGGATCCTCAACGACATCGTGTGGCGCAAGGCGAACCCCATGCCCAACTTCCGGGGCCGGCGCTTCACCAATGCGCACGAGACCCTGATCTGGGCCGCCCGCAGCGCCGATTCGAAATACACCTTCAATTACGAGGCGCTCAAAGCCGGCAACGAGGATGTGCAGGTGCGCTCCGACTGGCTCTTCCCGCTCTGCACCGGGCAGGAGCGGCTGAAGGACGAGAAGGGCCGCAAGCTCCATCCCACCCAGAAGCCCGAGGCGCTGCTCGCCCGCGTGCTGCTCTCCTCCACGAAGCCCGGCGACGTGGTGCTCGATCCCTTCTTCGGCTCCGGCACGACGGGCGCGGTGGCGAAGCGGCTGCGCCGCTCCTTCATCGGCATCGAGCGCGAGGAGACCTATGCGGAGGCTGCGCGGGCCCGCATCGCCGCCGTGGAGCCGCTGCCGGAAGAGGCGCTGGTCGCCCCGCCGAGTGCGCGCGAAGCGCCGCGCGTCGCCTTCTCGGCGCTGGTGGAACGCGGCTTCGTCACGCCCGGCGCCGAACTCACCGACGCCAAGGGCCGGTTCCGCGCCGTGGTGCGGGCGGACGGCACCATTTCCCTCGCCGACAGCCCGAACGTGGGCTCCATCCACCGCGTGGGCGCCCTCGCCCAGGGGGCGGAGGCCTGCAACGGCTGGACCTTCTGGCACGTGGAAGAGGAAGGCCGCCGCCACCCCATCGACATCCTGCGCGCCCGCCTCAGGGCCGAGATGGGCATCGCGGCGGAGTAAGCATTTTACCGTCGGTCTCGGTCTTCGACCGATACCGAGCGGGTTACGCTCAACCGCCGCGCGGGCTTTGGTTTATTCGATGCCCCCATGCGCGAGCACCTTGCGCATGAGCGAGGGCAGCGCCTCCGCATCGAACCGGTCCGGCGTCACCCAGCGGTGACCCTCCGGCGCGGGCGCCGTGGCGTGCAGATCGGCGCGCAGCACCTTCAGCGTCAGCGCGAAATGGGTGAAGACGTGCTCCACCGCGCCGGGCAACGCCCGCCAGCGCGCCTTGAGCGGCGCATGGGCCTCCGGTGCCTCCGGCTTCGGCCCCCACGGGGTGGAGGGCACCTCCGTCATCTTCGCCAGAAGCCCCTTGTCCGGCCGGGTGCGCAGCAGCACCGCGCCATCCGCCCGCACGGCGAGGAAGGCGGCGCCCTCCCGCTTCGGCTTCTCGCCCTTGGGCGCCTTCACCGGATAGAGCGCCGCATCCCCCGCCGCCCGCGCCGCGCACGGCTCCATCCACGGGCAGAGCGAGCACGCGGGCGAGCGCGGGGTGCAGATGGTGGCGCCAAGGTCCATCATCGCCTGCGCGAAATCGCCCAGCCGCTGCGCGGGGGTCAGGGCAGCGGCCAGCGCCTTGATGCGGGGCTTGGCGCCGGGCAGAGGCTCGGCCACCCGATAAAGCCTTGAGACGACGCGCTCGATATTGCCGTCCACCGGGCTCGCCTTGAGGTCGAAGGCGATGGAAGCGATGGCCGCCGCCGTATAGGGGCCGATGCCGGGCAGGGCGAGGAGGGCCGCCTCGTCGTCCGGAAAGCGCCCGCCATGGCGCGCCACCACCGCCTGCGCGCAGGCGTGGAGATTGCGGGCGCGGGCGTAATAGCCGAGCCCCGCCCAGGCGGAGAGCACCTCCTCCAGCGGCGCGGCGGCGAGGTGCGAGACCGTTGGCCAGCGGGCGAGGAAGCCGGTGAAATACGGCCCGACCGCCTTCACCGTGGTCTGCTGCAGCATGATCTCGGAGAGGAAGACGTGATAGGGGTCCGCCTGCCGGCCCGGCTCGGCGCGCCAGGGCAGGCGGCGGCGGTGGCGATCATACCAGGCGAGGAGCGCGGCGGGGGCAGGCGTGCCGGGTTTGGCGCCGGGTTTTCCGGCACCGCTTGCGGCCGAGCGAGCGGCGGGGGAGGATGTCATGCGGCCAAGGTGGCCGCGCCCGCGTGCCGGGGCAAGAGCCTCGCCCACCCATCTGTTCGCCATTTCTCATCGCAACCGGAGACGCCTTGAACACCAATTTCACCCGTCGCCACCGTGGCCCGCGCCCCCTCGCCGATTTCGTCGCGCCGGGGATCAGCGACCTGTGCGGCCGCGCCGGCTTCTCGGTGGTGGAGGTGGTGACCCATTGGGACGAGATCGTCGGCCCGGACCTCGCGCCCCGCTGCATCCCCCTCAAGCTGCAATGGCCGCGGGAGGAGGGGGCTGCGGCCACCCTCGTGGTGCGGGTGGAAGGCGCCTATGCCATCGAGCTGCAATATGCCGCCGGCATCGTGGTGGAGCGAATCAACGCCTATTTCGGCTGGCGCTGCGTCGGCCGCCTGATGCTTCGCCAGGGCCCGGTGCCCCAGCGCCACGCGCCGCCGCCGGTGCCGCCGAAGCCGGACAAGGCGACCGTCGCCGCCGTTCGACACGAGATCGGCGCGTTCGAGGACGAGGCGCTGGCGGATTCCCTCGCCAGGCTCGGCGCGCTGGTGCGGCGCGAGCGCGGCGGCGGATAGGGGACGTTCACCCGTCCGTTATCTCCGGCGCGCGGCACGGGTCTTTCCCGCCATAAGGGCGACATGATAGAGCGCGAAGGCTTTCACGCAGGTTCGGCGGTGCGGTGCCGGACTGCTTCCGTTTCCCGTTCTGATGACCCTACGGAACCGGCGATGCGGCCAAGACCGGCGAACGCCGGTCGCCAGCCGCCGGACCACTCGGAGATGTCCATGATTGTCGATCGCCGCCGTTTCCTGGTCGGAGCAGGCCTCGCCGCGATGGCGGCCGGGCTCGGCCTGCCGTTCTCCTTCGAACCGGCCGCGGCCCAGACCGTGGAGCAGGCCAAGCTGATCGCCCCCGAGGCGAGCCCGCTGCCGGAGAAGGCGCTGGGCAGCGCCACGGCGCCGGTCACCATCATCGAATATGCCTCGATGACGTGCAGCCACTGCGCCGCCTTCCACACCGGCACCTTCCCCGAGCTGAAGAAGAAGTACATCGACACCGGCAAGGTGCGCTTCATCTTCCGCGAGTTCCCGTTCGAGCCGGTGGCTACCGCGGCCTTCATGCTCGCCCGCTGCGTGCCCGAGGACAAATATTTCCCCATGGTCTCGACCCTGTTCGAGACGCAGAAGACCTGGGCCTACAGCACCGACCCCGCCGCCGGCCTCCTCGCCGTCGCCAAGCAGGCCGGCATGAGCCAGGCCGATTTCGAGAAGTGCCTCACCGACCAGCAGCTCGGCGAGAAGGTGCAGGAAAGCGCCCTCTACGCCAACAAGGAGCTGGGCGTGAACGCGACCCCCACCTTCTTCGTCAACGGCAAGAAGCTCTCCGGCGCCCTCGGCATGGCCGAATGGGACAAGGAGCTGGCCCCGCTGCTCGCCGGCAAGTGAGTTTCGATGTTCCGACGCTGAAAGGCCGGCGCACTGCGCCGGCCTTTTTGTTTGGTTTGCCTTCGCTCAAGCGCCGCGCGGGTTTTCTCGTTGCCTTCGCTCCGGCGCCGCGCGGGTTTTTTCGTTGCCTTCGCTCAGGCGCCGCGCGGGCTTTCTCGTTGCTCCCGCTCAGTCGCCGCGCGGGCTTTGACGTTGCTCCCGCTCAGGCGCCACGCGGGCTTTCAGGCCGCCCGGAGCTTCTTCTCCACATAGCGGCTTTCCTGCGTGCGCCCGCCATAGCCATAGGCATCCGCCTTCACTTCGCGCACGAGGATGTAGCTCTCCTCATCCAGCTCCGGCAGCAGGCCGGACATGGCGGCGAAGACGGCTTCGAGATAGGCCGCCTTCTCGTCCTTGGTGTTGGTGCCGTCCACCACCAGGATGTCGAGCGAGAAGGACGAGCGCCCCTTGGCGTTGAGCGCCTGCCCGCCCACGAACCAGTGCTCCGCCGGCACGAAGGAGACGGCCACCGCCGTCAGCTTCGGGTCCTTGCGCAGGATGCGGGCGGTGAGATCGGACAAGGTGGCGGCGACCTTGGCCGCGAGGGCGTCGTCCGGGGCGCCGGAGAGCTTGACGTTCAGGATGGGCATTTTGACCTCCATCGGCGCGATGCATCGGCATCGGCCGCGATGGCTTCTTGTACGCCGCCCCAACTCATGAGAAAAATTGAATTCTAAAATCCCAGAGATTTGCTAACCTCATACCATGATCCGCAATCTCGACCTCGACCTCATCCGCAGCTTCGCCGCCGTGGTGGACCTCGGCTCCATCTCGGCAGCGGCGCGCAAGGTGGGGCGGAGCCAGTCGGCGGTGAGCCTGCAGATGGATCGCCTCGCCGAATCGGTGGGCTTCGCGCTGCTGGAGCGGCGCGGGCGGGCGGTGTCGCCGACCCCGCGCGGCGCCGCCTTCCTGGAGGATGCGCGCCGCCTGCTCGACCTCAACGACCGGGTGCTGACCCAGCACGTCCACGGCGCCTTCGCCCAGCCGCTCCGGCTCGGCTTTCTTCAGGACGTGGGCGAGCAGGTGCTCCAGCGCATCCTCTCCCGCCTCTCGGCGAGCTTCCCGCAGGCGCCGATCACCGTGCGCATCTGCACCACCTCCACCATGCTCGACATGCTGCGCGCAGAGGAGCTGGACGTGGCCGTGGGCTTCCGCAGCGAAAGCGAGCTGCCCGCCTCCCTCCTGCTGCGCGAGCCCATGGTGTGGATCGCCGCGCGCCAGCTGCGCCTCGACCGGGAGGCGCCGGTGCCCCTCGTGCTGTTCGAGCACCCGTGCTCCTGCCGCACGGCGGCCATCGCCGCGCTGAACGCCGCCGGGCGGCCCTTCCGCATCGCCTTCACCAGCCCCAGCCTGCCGGGCCTGATGGCGGCAGTGGGGGCGGGCATGGGCGTCACGGTGCGCTCGCCGCGCGCACTGAGGCCCGACCTCGCCATCGTCGCCGACCTCGACCGCGCGGCGCTGCCGGACATGGAATTCCTGCTCTACACCCGCCCCGGCACCCGCCCGCCGGCCCTCCAGAAGGTGGAGGAGGTGTTGCAGGAGGAGTTGCGGCGCGAGCATCCGCTCTACGCCGTGGCGTGAGGCGCCCCGGCTTGCCGGGGCATGCCCGGCAAGCCTCGAACATCTTCGGCAAGCCTCAGTGCTGGTGGCCGCCGGCGGCCGGCGCCGGATCGCCCGCCTTGGCGCCGAGGCCGCGCACCTGATAGCTCACATCCACCTTTCCGGCCGTCTCGAAGGTGAGGGTGCCCGTCACCACCTCGCCCTCCTTCAGCGGCGCGCCGAGGTTCATGAACATGAGGTGATAGCCGCCGGGGGCGAGGTCCACGGTCTTGCCGGGCGGGATTTCGAGGCCGCTCGCCAGCTGGCGCATGGTCATGACGCCGCCGTTCATGGCCATCTCGTGGACCTGCACCTCGCCGGCGCGGGCGAAGGTGCCGCCGGTGAGGCGTTCCGGCGCGGTGCCGGTGTTGGTGATGCGCAGGAAGCCGCCGGCCACCTTGGCGCCGCCGGGCGTCGCCCGGCTCCACGGCGCCTCGATCACCAGCGCCCCGGCCTTCACCTGCGCGGCGGAGGTCGCCGCATTGGCCGCGGAGATGCGGAGCACCGGCGCGGGGCTGGCGAGCTTCTCGCCGTCGGCCTTCGCCACTTCCACCCAGCGGTGCTCGCCCTTTTCGCAGGTCTGCACCACGGGGATCGGCACCGGGCGGGCGCCGGCTTCGGGGGCGAGGTAGGCGATGAAGACGAACTCGTCGTAGAAATCATCCGGCAGCGCGCCGCCGCTCCAGGTGATGGCGCGCACGCCGTCCTTCACCTCCTTGCCATGGAAGGCATAGGCGCGGTCATAGGGGCCGGCCTGCGTCTTCACCGTCCAGCCGGCCTTGGGCATGGGCTTGGCGGCGACGAGGCCATCGGGGATGGTCACCGTGAGCGCGGTGGTGGGTGAACCCTGGCAGCCGTGGCCGACCTTGAGCACGGCCTTGTAATAGCTGCCCACCGGGGCCTCGGCCTTTTCCAGCGTGACATGGGCGGCGGCGGGCGTCGCAAGAAGAGCGACCGGCAGGACGGCCGCGGCGAGCGCCGGGCCGAGACGGGAAAAACGGGTCATGGAGTGTCCTTGGGATCGGGCACGCGCGCGCGTCTGGCGCGGCGGGCGGTGCAGCAACGGGCGGCGTTCGGCTGTCGCTCAGACCCGGGCGGGCGGCCCGGTGGCGTGGAACCCAAGGGAGACGCTGCCGCCGCGCCCCAGCCCGTCGCGCACGGCGAAGACGGCTGCGCTGATCCGCAAAAGCGGCTTCGTCAGGCTCCCGGCCGCTCCATCGAGGCTTGGCATCGGTGCCGAGGCGGCACAGCCGAGCACGCAGCACAGCGCATCCGGGGCATGGGATCCGTCCGGACCGTCGGGCGTCCCGCCGGCACACAGGAGCCCCACGTCGGTCGCCAACGCCCGGCCGGCATGCTCCGCCGTCGCCGCTCCGCCGAGCACCAGCTGGGCGACGAGCAGATAGGCGAGCGCCAGAGGCAGGAGGGCGCGGCGCCAGATCGGAAGCCGTGACGGAGGCCGGAGCATGGGTATCGGCTTAAGACCACATCCGCCGGCCGGCAAGCCGCGCGGGGGTGGATGGTGTCGCACCCACGCCATCCCGCCGCCAGGCTGGAGGCTGGACAGGGACCAGGCTGGACACGGACCTGCGGACCCGGCACCCTTTTCTGATCGTTCGGTCCGGGACTGCCCCATTTCGAGCCCGGCGGAGATTGCCGCGATGACCAGCACACAGCCGACCATGAAGGCCGCACCCGCCTTCCCGTTCGACAATTCCTATGCCCGCGACCTCGCCGGCTTCTATGCGCCCGTCCTGCCCACCCCGGTGGAGGCGCCGGCGCTGGTGAAGGTGAACACCGCGCTGGCCGAGTTGCTGGGCCTCGACCCCGCCGATCTCGCGACGCCTGAAGGCGTGGCGGTGTTCGCCGGCCTCGCCGTGCCGGAGGGCGCGGAGCCCATCGCGCTCGCCTATGCCGGGCATCAGTTCGGCCATTTCTCGCCCCAGCTGGGCGATGGCCGCGCCATCCTGCTCGGCGAGGTGGTGGGGCGCGACGGGCTGCGCCGCGACATCCAGCTGAAGGGCTCCGGCCCCACCCCCTTCTCGCGCCGGGGCGACGGGCGGGCCGCGCTCGGGCCGGTGCTGCGCGAATACATCGTCAGCGAGGCCATGGCGGCGCTCGGTATCCCTACCACGCGGGCGCTCGCGGCTGTCACCACGGGCGAGCCGGTGCTGCGCGACCGGGCGCTGCCCGGCGGGGTGCTGGCGCGGGTGGCGGCGAGCCACATCCGCATCGGCACCTTCCAGTTCTTCGCCGCGCGCAAGAGCTTCGACGCGGTGAAGCAGCTCGCCGACTACACCATCGCCCGCCACTATCCCGACCTTGTGGGGGTGGAGAACCCCTATCTCGCCCTGCTCGACGGCGTGATCGGCCGGCAGGCGGCGCTGGTGGCGCGGTGGCTGTGCGTCGGCTTCATCCACGGGGTGATGAACACGGACAACATGTCGGTCTCGGGCGAGACCATCGATTACGGCCCCTGCGCCTTCATGGACGCCTATGACCCCAACACGGTCTTCTCCTCCATCGACGAGATGGGCCGCTATGCCTATGGCAACCAGCCGGACATCGCCCACTGGAACCTCGCCCGCCTCGCCGAATGCCTGATCCCGATCATGGGCGAGGACCGGGAGGCCGCGATCGCCGCCGCCAATGCAGCGCTGGGCACCTTCCCCGCGCGCTTCTATGCGGCCTATCACGCCGGCCTCTGCGCCAAGATCGGCCTGCCGGAGGCGGGCGAAGAGGATGTGGCCCTTGCCCATGACCTCCTCAACGTGATGATCGGCTCCAAGGCTGACTTCACCCTCACCTTCCGCCGCCTCGGCGCGCTGGCGGAGGATGCGGACGCGGGCGGGCCAGTGCGCGACCTGTTCCTCGACCGGGTGGCCTTCGACACCTGGGCGGAGCGCTGGCGCGCGCGCCTCGCCGAAACCGGCCGATCCGGCGCCGACATCCGCGCCGGGATGGATGCGGTGAACCCGCTTTTCATCCCCCGCAACCATCTGGTGGAAGAGGTCATCGCCGCCGCCATCGAACGCGGCGACCTCGGTCCCTTCGAGCGGCTGAACACGGTGCTGGCGCGGCCCTATGCGGAGCAGCCCGACTTCGCCGCCTATGCGGAGCTGCCGCCGTCCATGGAGGGGTACCGCACGTTCTGCGGGACGTGAGGGGCCTCTCTCCGCGTTGAACGGCTAAGCCCCCTCTCCCGCAAGGGGAGAGGGGAGCATGGCCCGATGCGGCAGACTTTGCCGCTGGACCCCGGCTCGGCGCTCCGCCTGCGCCGTCACCTGTCCGGGGCACAGAACCCACATGGCCGTCGTCCTCCGACTTGATCGGAGGACCCAAGGCGCCGTTTGCCCCCCCCTTGGGCCGCCCGCTCCGGCGGAGGGATGGACCCTCCGATCAAGTCGGAGGGCGACGCCGGAAAAGAAGGGCGACGCAGAGACAAATGCGCGGCCCAAAAGAAAAGGGCGCAGCCGAAGCCGCGCCCTTTCCCAATTCCCGGATGGGAGGATGGATCAGAAGTCCATGCCACCCATGCCACCCATGCCGCCGCCGGGCATGGAGGGCATGCCGCTATCGCGCTTGGGCAGCTCGGCGACGAGCGCCTCGGTGGTGACGATCAGGGCCGCGATGGAGGCGGCGTCCTGGAGGGCGGTGCGCACGACCTTGGCCGGATCGACGATGCCGGAGGCGATCATGTCCACATACTCTTCCGTCTGGGCGTTGAAGCCGAAGGACGGATCGTTGGACTCCTGCACCTTGCCCACCACGATGGAGCCTTCCACGCCGGAATTCTCGGCGATCTGGCGGATGGGGGCCTCGAGGGCGCGCAGGACGATCTTGATGCCAGCCTTGATGTCGGCGTTGTCGGAGGTGACCTTCTCCACCGCCGCCTTGGCGCGGAGCAGGGCGACACCGCCGCCGGGGACGATGCCCTCTTCCACCGCGGCGCGGGTGGCGTTGAGCGCGTCGTCAACGCGGTCCTTCTTCTCCTTCACCTCGACCTCGGTCGAGCCGCCGACGCGGATCACCGCGACGCCGCCCGCGAGCTTGGCCAGACGCTCCTGGAGCTTCTCGCGGTCGTAGTCCGAGGTGGTCTCCTCGATCTGCGCCTTGATCTGGTTCACGCGGGCCTCGATGTCGGCCTTCTCGCCGACGCCGTCCACGATGGTGGTCTTTTCCTTCTCGAGGATGACCTTCTTGGCGCGGCCGAGCTGGGCGATGGTGACGTTCTCGAGCTTGATGCCGAGGTCCTCGGAGATCACGGTGCCGCCGGTGAGGATGGCGATATCCTCAAGCATCGCCTTGCGGCGATCGCCGAAGCCGGGAGCCTTCACGGCCGCGACCTTCAGGCCGCCGCGCAGCTTGTTGACCACGAGGGTGGCCAGCGCCTCGCCTTCCACGTCCTCGGCGATGATGACGAGGGGACGGCCGGTCTGCACCACGGCCTCGAGGACCGGCAGGATCGGCTGGAGGCCGGAGAGCTTCTTGTCGAAGATCAGCAGGAAGGGCTCTTCCAGGTCGGCGATCATCTTCTCCGCGTTCGTGATGAAGTAGGGAGAGAGATAGCCACGGTCGAACTGCATGCCTTCGACCACTTCGAGCTCGGTCTCGGCGGTCTTGGCTTCCTCGACGGTGATGACGCCTTCGTTGCCCACGCGCTGCATGGCGCCGGCGATCATCTCGCCGATGGAGGCATCGCCGTTGGCGGAGATGGTGCCGACCTGCGCGACTTCCGCGGAGGAAGAGACCTTCTTGGCGCGGCCCTTGATGTCGGCGATGGCGGCGGCGACGGCGAGGTCGATGCCGCGCTTCAGGTCCATCGGGTTCATGCCGGCGGCAACCGCCTTGGCGCCTTCCTTCACGATGGCCTGGGCCAGCACGGTCGCGGTGGTGGTGCCGTCGCCGGCGAGATCGTTGGTCTTGGAGGCGACCTCACGCACGAGCTGCGCGCCGAGGTTCTCGAACTTGTCCTCAAGCTCGATCTCCTTCGCCACCGACACACCGTCCTTGGTGATGCGGGGGGCGCCGAAGCTCTTCTCGATGACGACGTTGCGGCCCTTGGGGCCGAGGGTCACCTTCACCGCGTTGGCGAGGATGTCGACACCGCGCAGCAGCTTCTCGCGCGCGTCGGAGGAGAACTTTACTTCTTTGGCAGCCATAACGGCCTCCTTGTGATTCTGTTTCGGTGGACCGGCTCAGAAGCGCGGACGACACATCACTTGGCCAAGCTCACTTGGCGATGACGCCGAGGATGTCGCTTTCCTTCATGATGAGCAGGTCCTGGCCGTCGATCTTGACCTCGGTGCCGGACCACTTGCCGAACAGCACGCGGTCGCCGGCCTGAACGTCGAGGGGGACGAGCTTGCCGCTCTCGTCACGGGCGCCGGCGCCCACCGCGATCACCTCGCCCTCCTGGGGCTTTTCCTTGGCGGTGTCGGGGATGATGATGCCGCCGGCGGTCTTCTGCTCGGCTTCGATGCGCTTGACGACCACGCGGTCGTGCAGAGGACGGAAGGACATGGGTCGTTACCTCTTTCGGGGGAGCGCGAGCCTTGGCCCGCCGTTCTGGCACTCCCGGATGAAGAGTGCCAAGCTCGTCGCGGAGATAAGGGCGCGTCCCCCCCGCGTCAAGGCGCGGTGCAGCAATTGGCAGGCTAGCAAAGCGGTAACGAGCCGTGGGATAAGCTCATCGGGAGCTGGGGCTTGACGGCGGATGGTGGCGGATGCGGACGGCATCGACGCCGACGACGCAAGCCTTTATGGTCGGGGCGACTATGGTCAGGCGACTGTCTGGGTGGTCGCATTCTTGTTCCAGGCGGCGGGAGGCCTCGGAAAGCACATGACGAAGATGGTTGCGGAATCCAAGTCTGCTTTATCCAGGCCTGCTTTCGGGCGTTCTGCTTTCGGGCGTTCTGTTTTCGGGCGGCAGCGCGCCGCCCTCGCCGGCGCCGCCCTTACGGTGCTCGCGCTGGGCCTCGCCGGCTGCGAAACCACGCCACCCGCGCCGCCGCCGCCCGCGCGCCCGGTCTATACCAGCCCGATCCCGCCGGACCGCCTCGTCGGCCGCTGGGGCCTCGCCGCCTACCACCGTCCGGACGACGCCACCCGCACCGAGGCGCAGGCCAAGTCCTCCTGCGGCAACCAGCCCTATGTCATTACCGCCGGCACCAATGGCGGCGTGATGATGTATCTCGCCGATGACAACAAGCTGACCGAACTGGTCTCCAAGCAGGTGGGCAACGGCCCGGTCTATATCGGCCCGCCCGATGACCCGGCCGGCGGCGAGCGCGACCGTCAGGTGGTGCGCTTCGACAACAACATCCTGGTGCTGCGCTTCGTCGATCCGGAAGTGGCCAAGCGCTACGGCACCATGGTGTACGTGCGCTGCGCGTGAGGGGAGGGCGCCCGCCGCCCCTTTACAGTCTGACGCTCAGCGCCCCAGGGCGCCAAGGTTACGCTCTGCTCAGCGCCCGAGGGCGCTGAGCACGGCCGACCCCCGGTTGGTGGGGTCGAAGACGTGCAGGCCCAGTTCCTCGGCCAGTTCCCGGAAGGCGGCGATGCCGCGCACGGAATTGCCCCGCGCATCGAGCCGGGGTGAATAGGTGGCGATGCCGAGCTGCCGGTTGACCACCCCGAGGATGCCGCCGCCCACGCCGCTCTTGGCCGGCACGCCCACGTCGAAGGCCCAGTTGCCAGCGAAATTGTACATCCCGCAGGTGAACATCACGGCGAGGGTCGAGCGCACCGCATCCACCGCGAACACCGTCGTGCCGGTGAGCGGATCCGCGCCGATGTTGGCGAGCGTCGCGCCCATGCGGGCGAGGTCGCCGGCCGTCACCAATATGGAGCACTGCCGGAAATAGAGGTCCAGCGTCGCATCCACGTCGGCGGTGAGCGCGCCGACGCTGGCGAGCAGATGCGCGATGCCGCGATTGCGGTGGGCCGTCTCGGCCTCGGAGCGGAACACCGCCTCGTCCACCGCGAGCCGCCGCCCCGCCGCCGCCGAGAAGCGATCCAGCACGAAATCCAGCGCCGCGTCGCCGAGCTGCTCCACCAGCAGCCCCGAGACGGTGATGGCCCCGGCATTCACCATGGGGTTGAAGGGTCGGTTGGTTTCGGCGTCGAAGACGATGGCGTTGAAGGCGTCCCCGGAGGGCTCCACGCCGACGCGGGAGAGCACCTTGTCCCGCCCGGCCACCTCAAGGGCGAGACAGAAGGCAAATGCCTTGGAAATCGACTGGATGGTGAACGCCACGCCGGCATCCCCGACCGCGACCACCTCGCCCGTCACCGAGACTGCGGCGATGCCGAAGCGGTCGGGATCCACCAGCGCCAGTTCCGGGATGTAATCGGCGAGCGCGCCGGAGGTGTCGGCGCGGCTGCGCTCAAAAGTATGCCGCACCACCGTCTCCAGCCCGGAGCCGGCCGGCTCGGCGGAAGCCGCATGCGTCGGGCTCAAATCCATCCTCTTCCCCCTTGCGGTCCAGCGGATGCCGACCGCGATCGCGGACCCTGTGTCGCACCGTGCTGGCGACGAGCCAAGCACAAGACGAGCCAAGCAGGAGACGTGCCATGGCGCGCGATCGCGTCCGCGCAGACGGTTGCGCCGTAAGGAGAAACCGGCCTCGAATGGAATTAGTCTATTTCAAATTCTGGAATGCATCAGAACAGTTATCGTTTTGAATAAATCTAATATTTCCCGCCACGCTCCACCGCATATTGCCCGTAAGGTAGGGGGTTAATAAAACCGAGCTTAGTAGTCTTAATTGTGTCGAGCCCCGCGATGCCCGTCTTTACATGTGTTTCCAATGTCCGACATCGCCCGGGGAAGAGTTCGTCTGCTGGCGCAGGCCGGCCTCGTCTGGCGGCACGACGGTTCTCGACGCTTGCGCTGACGGCCGGATCACTGCTGGCGACCTCGGCGCTGGTCATGCCCTTGGCTTCCGGTGCGGCGCGGGCGCAGGAGGCCGAACCCTCCGTCGCGCTGCCCACAGTGAACGTGGAGGGCGTGGCCGAGACCGCCTGGGGTCCGGTGGACGGCTATGTGGCGACCCGCTCCGCCGCCGGCACCAAGACCGATACGCCGCTGATCGAGACGCCGCGCTCCATCTCCGTCGTCACCCGGCAGGAGATGGACGACCGCGCGGTGCAGAACGTGATCGACGCGGTCTCCTACACGGCGGGCGTCGTCACCGGCGCCTATGGCTATGACCCGCGCTTCGACGACATCTATCTGCGCGGCTTCTCGGTGACCTCCCGCGGCGACTTCCTCAACGGCCTGTCCCAGGGCTCCGGCAATTTCGCCTACTGGCGCACCGAGACCTACGGGCTGGAGCGCATCGACGTCATCAAGGGCCCGGCGAGCGTGCTCTACGGGCAGACGGTGCCGGGCGGCCTCATCAACCGCATCTCCAAGATGCCGGTCGAGACGCCCTTCGCCGAGGTGGAGGGGCAGATCGGCGCGCCGGGCTGGTATCAGGCCGGCTTCGACGTGGGCGGAAAGGCGACGCAGGACGGCAACGTCCTCTACCGCCTCACCGGCGTCGCGCGCGCCGCGGACGGGCCCATCGACTACACCACCAACAACGAGCTGTTCCTGGCGCCGGCTATCACCTTCAAGGACGACAGCACCCGCCTCACGGTGCTGGCCAACATCCTCGATATCCGGCTGCCATCAAGCATCTATTACTACCAGACGCCGACGCTGCTCACGAAGATTCCCATCGGCACCACCTACAACGCCCTGAAGCAGACGCAGGAGCAGGTCGGGTACATCCTCGACCACGACTTCAACGATGTCTTCAGCGCGCACCAGAACGTGCGCTACGGCCATATCGAGAACCACAGCTTCTGGGCGTTCCCCACCGGCGTGCAGAACGGGCCGCTGGTGGAGATTTCCGCCAGCAACTACCGCGAGATTCTCGACACCTTCCAGGCCGACAATCAGGTGACGGCGAAGTTCGCCACCGGCGGGTTCAACCACAAGGTCATCGGCGGGGTCGACTTCCTCCTCGCCGAATCCACCTATTGGTACGACACCGGCTACAACACGGTGCCGATCAACCTGCTCAACGCCAACGTGCCGAACCTCGTGGTCATGCCGCCCAACACGATCGCGTCGGGCGGCGCGCTGTCGCAGGTGGGGCTCTATGCGCAGGATCAGGTGTCGTTCGGCAACGGATGGCACTTCACCCTGGGTGGCCGGCAGGACTTCGCCACCACCGACCAGAGCTATGCCGGCCTCACCACCGCCTCGCGCGATGACAGCGCCTTCACCTGGCAGGCCGGCCTGCTTTACGAATTCGCCAACGGCGTCTCGCCTTATGTGAGCTACGCCACGTCCTTCCTGCCCTCTCTCAACGTGGACGCCAACGGCCAGCTGCTGCAGCCTTCCACCGGCGAGCAGTATGAGGTGGGCATCAAGTTCCAGCCCAAGGGCGGCCGCAGCTTCTTCACCCTCGCCGCCTACCAGATCACCCAGAACAATTATGCGGTGCCCGACCCGAACACCTTCGTCTACAGCGCGGTGGGCGACGTGCGGGTGCGCGGCTTCGAGGCGGAGGCGCTGGTGGAGATGGCCGAGGGCCTCGACCTCACCGCAGCCTACACCTTCACCCAAGGCACCATCATCGACAGCGCCAACATCGCGACCATTGGCAAGACGCCCATCAACATGCCGTCCAACGTGGCCTCGCTCTGGCTCAAATACACGTTCCAGGACGGCCCGTGGAAGGGCTTCGGCCTCGGCGCGGGCATCCGCTACGTGGGTGGGTTCTGGTCCAGCAACGACAACGTCTACCAGAACCCCGCCCAGTTCCCGGTGGATGCGGCGCTCTATTACGCGAAGGACAATTGGAGCCTGCAGCTCAATGGCAAGAACGTCTTCGGCCAGGAGCAGGCGCTCCTGAACGAGGGCTACTGGTACTGGCAGCAGGGGCGGACCGTGATGGCCACGGCCAAGGTCCGCTGGTGAGCCGGCCCGCACGGCCCGCCGCCGCCCGCCGGTTCAGCCTGCGGCCGGCGCTGGTGTGGGCGCACCGCATCCTCGGCCTGTCCACCGCGCTGTTCCTGGTGATCGCCGGTCTGACCGGCAGCGTGCTCGCCTTCCACCACGAGCTGGACGAATGGCTGAACCCCTCGGCCTACCGCGCCACCGCGGCGGGCACGCCGCTCGGGCCTGAGGCTTTGGCGCGGGCCATCGAGGCCGGCCATCCCGACCGCCGCGTCTGGTACATGACGCTGGAAACCGAGCCCGGCCATGCCGCCAACGCCGCTGCGCTCGGCCGCATCGATCCGGCCACCGGCGAGGCGGTGCCCATCCCCGCCGACGTCTTTCAGGTGGACCCGGTGAGTGGCGAGGTGCTGGCCGCCCGTCTGTGGGGGGCGTGCTGCTTCTCCTCGCTCAACATCATCCCCTTCCTCTACGAATTCCACCACAACCTCAGCCTGCCCGGCGTCTATGGCATCCTGCTCATGGGCGGGGTGGCGATCCTCTGGCTGGTGGATGGCTTCGTCGGCTTCGCGCTGACCCTGCCGCGCGGTCAGCCGTTCCTCGCCAAATGGCGCGCGGCCTTTGCCATCAAGGGCGGCAGCGCCTTCCGCCTCAATCTCGACTGGCATCGCGCGGCCGGGCTCTGGCTGTTCGTGCTGCTCATCATCCTCGCCATCTCCTCGGTGGCGATGAACCTGCGCCGCGAGGTGGTGGAGCCGGTGGTGAGCCTGTTCTCGCAGCTCACGCCCACGCCCTTCTCCAACCCGCCGCTGGAGAAGCTCGCCGAGCGCACCCTCTCCTTCGACACCATGCTGGAGACGGGACTGAAGGAAGCCCGCGCCCGCGGCTGGCAGGAGCCGGCGAGCGAGATCTTCTTCTCGCCCCATTACGGCGTATTCGGCGTCGCCTTCGGCGACCACGACGACCCCATGGACACGCGCTGGCTCTATTTCGACGGCGAGACGGCGGCCTTCCGGAACGCCATCATCCCCGGCGTCGGCACGGCAGGGGACGTCTTCATCCAGATTCAGTTCCCCATCCATTCGGGGCGCATCCTCGGCCTCACCGGGCGCATCCTCATCGCCGTGATGGGCGTGGTCATCGCCGGCCTCGCCATCACCGGCGTCGCGGTGTGGTGGATGAAGCGCAAGGGGCGCGTGGGGCGCAAGGCCAAGGCGCGGGCGGGGAAGGCGTCCGACGCCCGGACGAAGGCGATGCCGGCGGAGTGAGGTGGGCGGTAAGCCTTGCCCTCACTCGTCCATCTTCAGCGCGGCGATGAAGGCTTCCTGCGGAATCTCCACCTTGCCGAACTGGCGCATCTTCTTCTTGCCTTCCTTCTGCTTGTCCAGAAGCTTGCGCTTGCGCGAGATGTCGCCGCCGTAGCACTTGGCGGTCACGTCCTTGCGCAGGGCCTTGATGGTCTCGCGGGCGATGATCTTGGCGCCGATGGCGGCCTGGATCGGGATGTTGAAGAGATGCTGGGGGATCAGGTCCTTCAGCTTCTCGCACATCACCCGGCCGCGCGCGTCGGCGCGGGCGCGGTGCACCAGCATGGAGAGGGCGTCCACCGGCTCGGAATTGACGAGGATGGACATCTTCACGAGGTCGCCGGGCCGGTATTCGGTGATCTGGTAGTCGAACGAGGCATAGCCCTTGGAGATGGACTTCAGCCGGTCGTAGAAATCGAACACCACCTCGTTCAGCGGCAGGTCATAGGTGACCATGGCGCGCGCGCCCACATAGGTCAGCTCGATCTGCGTGCCGCGCCGGTCCTGGCAGAGCTTGAGCACGGAGCCGAGATAATCGTCCGGGGTGAGGATGGTGGCGCGGATCCACGGCTCGCGGATTTCCTCGATCTTCACCACATCCGGCATGTCGGCGGGATTGTGCAGGTCGATCACCGAGCCGTCCGTCATCTGGATCTCGTAGATGACCGAGGGGGCGGTGGCGATGAGGTCGAGGTTGAACTCGCGCTCCAGCCGCTCCTGGATGATCTCCAGATGCAGGAGCCCGAGGAAGCCGCAGCGGAAGCCGAAGCCCAGCGCGGCCGAGGTCTCCATCTCGAACGAGAAGCTGGCGTCGTTGAGGCGCAGCTTGCCCATGGCGGCGCGCAGATCCTCGAACTGCGCCGCATCCACCGGGAACAGGCCGCAGAACACCACCGGCTGGGCCGGCTTGAAGCCCGGCAAGGCGGCGTCGGTCTGGCGCTTGTCCTCGGTGATGGTATCGCCGACGCGCGTGTCGGCCACTTCCTTGATGGAGCCGGTGAGGAAGCCGATCTCGCCCGGGCCAAGCTCCGTGAGCGTCACCATCTTGGGGGTGAACACGCCCACCCGGTCCACGTCATAGACGGCGCCGGAGCCCATCATCTTGATGCGCTGGCCCTTCTTGAGCACGCCGTCGACGATGCGCACGAGGACGACCACGCCGAGATAGGTATCGTACCAAGAATCCACCAGCAGCGCCTTGAGCGGCGCCTCGCGGTCGCCCATGGGCGGCGGCAGGCGGGTGACGATGGCTTCCAGCACCTGATCGACATTGAGGCCGGTCTTGGCGGAGATGCCGATGGCGTCGGAGGCGTCGAGGCCGATCACGTCCTCGATCTGCGCCTTCACCTTCTCCGGCTCGGCGGCGGGCAGGTCCACCTTGTTGAGGACGGGCACGATGTCGTGGTTGTTGTCGATGGCCTGGTAGACGTTGGCGAGCGTCTGCGCCTCCACGCCCTGGGAGGCGTCCACCACCAGGAGCGAGCCTTCCACGGCGGCCAGCGAGCGGTTCACCTCATAGGCGAAGTCCACGTGGCCGGGGGTGTCGATGAGGTTGAGGACGTAGGTCTCGCCGTCCTGCGCCTTGTAGGAGAGGCGCACCGTCTGCGCCTTGATGGTGATGCCGCGCTCGCGCTCGATATCCATGCTGTCGAGCACCTGCTCCGTCATCTCGCGCTCGGAGAGCCCGCCGGTCATCTGGATGAGGCGGTCGGCGAGGGTCGACTTCCCGTGGTCGATATGGGCGACGATGGAGAAGTTGCGGATGTGCTTCTGGGCGGTGGCGGTCATCCGGGCCGCATAGCATCGGCGGGGGGCGGCCACAAGGCGAAGGCGCGATTAGGGTCCCGCCGGGACACGCAACGGCCGGCTCGCGCGGGCCGCTGCCCGTCTTTGGTCTCCTGGAGAGCCACACGCCCCGCTCGGCGCCCCCTCTCCCCTCGAAGCCGGCGATTGCCGGCTTCGAACTCCACGAGCCAAACTCGGCAACAGCCGAGTTTGGGCGGGAGAGGGCCGGGGTGAGGGGTATGCCTCTCCGGTTGCCGCACCTTGTGAGGCTCGGAGCCAGCCCCCTCATCCGTCACGCGGCTCGCGCCGCGTGCCACCTTCTCCCGCGAGGGGAGAAGGGAAACGGGTGGCTCACAGCCCCATGAGGCGGCGGGACTTGGGTGTGGGCTCGGAATCCTCCGTCGCGTCCGCCTCGGGGCCGGGATCGTCCGGCAGAGGCGGCAGGGCGACGATGGCGTCGGGCTTCTTGCCGGTTTCGGCGGTGCGTCCGCGCCCGGTTCCGTTGCCCGGCGGCGGGGCGAGAATGACGGGGACGGGCTCGGCAGGCGCTGCCCTGGTCGTCTCTTTCGGCGCGTCCTTGACGGGGCTAGCGGCCTTGGGCTCGAGCGCCTTCGGCGGGGCGGGCGTCTCGGGCGGCGTCGCCGGGACCTCCACGATCACCTCCACGGGGGCAACCGGGACGGCTTCCGCCGCCTTCGCTTCTGCCGCCGCGGCTTCGGCTGCCTTCACTTCAGCCGCCTTCACCTCGGCGGCCTTCTTTTCCGCTGCCTTCTGCTCGGCGATCTTCTTCTGCTCGGCGATCTTGGCCTCTTCGCTGGCGCGCACAGCGGCGATGGCGGCCTTCACCCGCTCGGCCTCATGCTCGAGGATGGGCGTGGCGGAGACGCCGGGCGGCACCTCCCAGACGAAGGCGTCGAGCCGGCCGGACACCGGGGACACTGGCGCCCAGCGGTCGGAGACGACGCCATCGGCGATCCAGGCCGGGTCGCGGTTGGCGCGCACCGCGCGGGCGGTCCATTCGCGGGCCTTGCCGATGTCGGCATGCTCGGCCGCTTCCAGTTCCGCCATCAGCAGGCACACCCGCTGGCTGGGATCGGCGAGGAGCGGCTCCAGCACGAGGCGGGCCTGGCGGAATTCCTGCGCGTCGATGGCCGCGCGGGCGAGCGCGATGGCGCTTTCCCGCTGGGAGGGCGCCTTGTTGGCGAGGGTGCGGATGCGCTTGAGGCGATCGAGCGCCGCGTCGCCGGGGCGGAGGTACGCCTCCACGTCGGCGAGTTCCGGATGCGGGTTCGCGGCAAAGGCGGTCTCGACGATCTTTGCCGCCTTGCGCAGCTCCCCGGCGGCGCCGAGCAGGCGGCCGGCGCAGGCGGCGGCCGGTACCAACGTGGGGGCGAGGCGCACCGCCTCCACCGCCTTCTCGCGGGCGACCAGCGGGTCGGTCTGTTCCAGCGCGATGGCCTCGGCGGCGAGCAGCACCGCGCGGCGGCGGCGGTACTGGGCCTTGTCGATGCCCTTCTGCGCCATCTGGCGTTCGAGCACGGCGCGGGCGCCGGCATAGTCCCCGGCGGCGCAGCGCGCCTCGATCACCGCATCGGCGGCCCAGCCGAGCGTCGGCGCGGCGGAGGCGGCTTCCTCGGCGATGGCGTAGGCGGCGCCCTTGTCGCCGGCCTTGCGGGCTTCCATGTGCAGCCCGCGCAGGCCGAGGAGGCGGGTGGAGGGGTCGTCCACCATGGCGCGGAAGGCGGCGATGGCCACCTCCGGCTTGCCGTCCAGCTGTGCGGCCTGGGCGGTGAGGAGATGGGTGAGCGGCTCATGGGGCAGGAGCCGCGCGGCGTCATGGCGTGCCTGCCGCACGGCGGCATTGTCGCCGATGCCCACCGCGAGCAGGCCGCGTGACACCGCCTGCCAGCCCTTCTCGCGCTTGCGACGGCGGGAGAAGGCGGCGATCAGCCTGGGCGAGCGGATGAGCAGCGAGAGCAGCCGCCACAGCAGCAGCAGCACGCCGGAGACGACCGCGATGACGGCGAGGGCCACCGGCACGGTGGTTTCCACCCGCCATCCCTCCCACACCACGGCGATCTCGCCCGGCCGGTCGGCGAGCCAGGAAACGCCGAAGGCGGCGGCGGCGAGGAGGATGAGGAGCAGGATGAGGCGGATCACGGCACCTTCCCCGAAATGGCGGCCAGCTGCTGCTGGAAGAGAGTTCCGGCGGCCTTGACCGCGGCGGCCCGCGCCTCGATGTCACGCATCACGGCGAGGCGCTGCTGCACGCTTTCCGGCAGCTGCTTGAGCGTCTTCAGGGCCTCGTCGAGCTGGCCGGCGCGCACCTGGGTGACGGCGGTGCCGATGAGTCCTTCCGAATCCACCGAGCCGGGGCCGGTGGCGGGGCGCACCTTCACGAGGTTTTCGGCCGAGGACATCAGCCGGTCCATCAGCGAGGCGCTCGCATCCGCCGGGGCCGGCGCGGATGCACCGAGCGCGGCGGCGCCCTCCTGCGCGAGGCGGGCGGCGAGGGCGGCGGCGGGCGCGAAGCCCTTTTCGGCCGCGCCGGCGAAGGCGTCGAGCTGGCCGGCGTTGGCACCGAGCGTGGCGCGGGCGGCGGCAAGTTCCGCCGCGAACGGACGGCCCGAGACCACCGCATCGCGGAAGGCGGCGACCACAACGAGGCTGGACGCCGTACGGTTGAACTGCGTGGCGGCGGCGCTCGTGTCGTCGATCTGCTTCTTCAGCGCGTCGAAGCGCGGGCCGATGGCTTCGGCCTGCTTCTCCAGCCCCTGCACCTGAGGCCCGAGGGCCTGCGTCTGGGTGGCGAGAGCCTGCAGCTGCGGGCCGAGCGACTGGGTGGCGCCGATGAGCGCCTGAACCTGCGGGGCGAGAGCGTCCACCTTGGGGGCGAGCGCCTCCGCCTTGGCGTTGGCCTCGCGGGCGCCTGTGGTGGCGGCGGCGACGGCGGTGCGCAGCGTACCCTCGCCACCCTTCAGGGCATCCACGTCGCGGCGCAGGCCGGCCAGCGCCTCGCGGGCCTGCTCGGTCGCGGTCTTGAGATCGTCCACGCTTTTCACAAGCGCGGGGGGAATGGCGGGCGCCGCCGGAGCGGCGGACGGGGTGGCGGAAGACGGGGCCGCCGGCGCGGCCCTGAGGCCGGCGAGGGCGTCCTGTACCGCCTTGAGCGCCGCCTCGTCGCGGTCGAGCCGCTCGGAGAGCGCGGCGATGGCCCGGGGATCGACCGCCGGACGCGCCTCCAGCGCGGCGATGCGCGACTGGAGCGGCGACAGATCGACCTGCGGCGCGGCCACCGGGGCCGGGGGATAGAGGATCGGCAAGGCGTACCACAGCCCGCCCGCCGCCGCGCCGCCGCCGATGAGGCCGGCAATCAGCGCCGCGAACACGGTGCCGCCGCCGCCCTTGCGCGGGGTTTCAGGGGGGGGCTGGTGAGCGGCCGGAGCCTCGGCGGCCGCCTCAGTGGCGGCTTCGGCAGCAGCCTGGGCCTTGGCTTCCGCGATGGCCTCCACCTTGGCCTCAGCCTTGGAGTCAGCCTCCTGCCGCACCTCGGTCTCGGCCACCTGCTCGGCGCTCTTCTCGCCGGCCGCGCCTGAGGGCGCATCAGTGATGGAGGCGGGGGCCTGTCCCGGCACGGGGGCCTTTGCGCCCGACCCGGCCGGAGCCGGCCCGGAGGCGACTTCCTGCGCTTTCAGGTCAAGCGTGGGCGGGATGCGGGGCGTTCGGGAGGAGAAGTTCTCCGCCTTCGGATCGTCGCTCGCCGGCGTAGTGGTGGCCATCGGCGTCGCTCGTGCCTCCCTATTGGGTTCGGACCCGTCGTCGGGACCGGGATAGACCGGCCGGGGCCGGGCCGCAACCGCGCCGCCCGCCCCCGTCCCTCACAGCCGCGTCACAGCAGCGCGAACAGTGCGTCCTCATTGGGCGCGGCGGCAACCTCCACCGCCAGCCCCCTGCGGACGAACGGCTCGGCCACCTGCTCGGAGAGGCACAGTTCCCGCACACCGGTCAACGTGTCGTTAAGCCCGGCGGCGGCAACGCACCGCAGCAGTGTCTTCACCGTTCGCTGAGAGAAGTGCAGCGCTGCCGTCACGGTTCCGCTCGCCAGCGCCGCGCGTGCGTCATCGGAGAGGGCATCCGCCGGCTCGGCCGCATAGACGATGGCAAGTTCCAATGAAATGCCCGGCGCCGCCAGGAGCCCGGCGAGATCGGCCGCGCGGTCCTCGCCGGCCGGATTCAGCACCCGCGCGCCGGAAGGAAGGACCGCAGCGATGCGTCCGGCGAGGGCCGTGGCGTCGCCGTCGCAGTCCGTCACCTGGGCGAAGCCGACCGCGCGGGCCTCCTTCGCCGTGCGCGGCCCCACCGCGAAGGCGGGCAGATGCAGGAAGCGCCTGCTGTCCGGATCGGCGGCGAAGGCCGTCACCCCGTTGATGGAGGTAAAGGCCACCGCATCGAAGACGCGATCCGGCAGCGGTGTCCCGGTGGGGCCGATCCGCAGCATGGGATCGACGGTCACCTCATGCCCCAGCGCCTTGAGGCGCTTGGCGGTCTGGTGCGCCGCCGGCAGCGGCCTGGTGACGAGAACATGCATCTCAGCAATCAATCGAACGGAAGAACGGGGCAGAACAACGGCCAGACGCGGGAGCCAGACACGAGGGCCGCCGCGCTGAAAAACAGGACGCGGCAAGGGCCGCGCCGGCAACTCACAATCCCAGCGCCTTGGCCGGGGCGCTGGCGCGCAGCTCGGTGCCGAGCGCCGTGCCCAGCGCCGCCGCGTCCGCGATGGGAGCGGCGCCGGAGGCTTCCGCCGCGTCCGCGCCATCGGGCGTCATGACGAGGCCGGAGAGGCGCACCTGATCGCCCTCCACCTTGGCAAGGCCGGCGATGGGGGTGCGGCAGGAGCCGTCAAGCGCGGTGAGAAAGGCCCGCTCGGCGGCGAGCGCGATGCCGGTGTCGCGGCAGGCGACGGCGGCGATGGCGGCGTTGGTGGCCGGGTCATTCACCCGGCATTCGATGGCCACCGCCCCCTGACCCACCGCCGGAAGGAAGTCCGAGGTCGCCAGCACCGCGCTCGCCACATCGGCGAGGCCGAGGCGGGTGAGGCCGGCGAGCGCGAGAAGCGTGCCGTCGAAATCCCCGTCCTTCACCCGCGCGAGGCGGGTGTGGACGTTGCCGCGCAGCAGTTCGACCTTGAGGTCCGGCCGCAGGCGCCGCAATTGCGCCTCGCGCCGGAGCGAGGCCGTGCCGACCCGCGCGCCCGCCGGCAGATCGGCGAGCCCGGCACCGGACTTCAGGATCAGCGCATCGCGCACGTCGGCGCGCGGCAGGTATCCGGCGAGGTGCAGGCCCTCGGGCAGATAGGTCGCCACGTCCTTGGCGGAATGCACGGCGAGGTCCACGCGGCCATCCAGCAGCGCTTCCTCAAGCTCCTTGGTGAAGAGCCCCTTGCCGCCGGCCTCGGACAGCGCCCGGTCCTGGATCTGGTCGCCGGTGGTGCGGATGACCTCGATGGCGACCTGAGCCGGCTCAACCTTCAGCGCCGCGGCCAGCGCCGCCTGCACCGCATGGGCCTGCCACAGAGCGAGCGGGCTGCCACGGGTGCCGATGCGCAGGATTGGAGAATTTCCGCCGGACATTTCTTCCAATTTCGTATTCTCGTTCAGGGATGCGTAGAATGCGCGAGGGATTCGAAACGGGATAGGCGGCGTTGCGGCGCAGCGCAATGGCGGCGCGCAATCCGGCCCGCGCGCCCTTGGGAGGATGAGAGTTTGCCCGACCTGATGGTGCTCGGCATCGAGACCACGTGCGACGAGACGTCCGCCGCGGTGGTGACGCGCTCGCCCTCTGGCGCGTCGGACATCCGCTCCAACGTCATCCGCTCGCAGGTGGAGATCCACTCGCCCTATGGCGGCGTGGTGCCGGAGATCGCCGCGCGCGCCCATGTGGAGGTGCTGGACCATGTGATCGCCGAGGCCATGCGGCAGGCGGGCGTGGATTATTCCGAACTTTCGGGCATCGCGGCGGCGGCCGGTCCCGGCCTCATCGGCGGGGTCATCGTCGGCCTCACCACGGCGAAGGCCATCGCGCTCGCCGCCAAGAAGCCGCTGGTGGCGGTGAACCATCTGGAAGCCCATGCGCTGACCGCCCGCCTCACCGATGGCGTCGCCTTCCCCTATCTGCTGCTGCTCGTCTCCGGCGGCCACACCCAGCTCCTCGCCATCGAGGATGTGGGCAAATATACCCGTCTGGGGACCACCTTGGACGACGCGGTGGGCGAGGCCTTCGACAAGGTGGCGAAGATGCTGAGCCTGCCCTATCCGGGCGGCCCGCAGGTGGAGGAGCAGGCCAAGCACGGCTATTCCGCCCGCTTCCCCTTCCCGCGCCCGCTCCTGGGCCGGCGCGAGCCCGATTTCTCCCTCTCCGGCCTCAAGACCGCGGTGCGGCTGGAGGCGGACCGCCTGGCACCCCTCTCCGACGAGGACGTGGCGGACCTCTGCGCCAGCTTCCAGGCCGCGGTGGTGGAGGTGATCGCCGACCGTGTGCGCGCCGGCGCCCGCGCCTTCCGCGACCGGCTGGGGCGTGGCCCGACTGCTTTGGTGGTCGCCGGCGGCGTCGCCGCCAACGGCATGATCCGCGAAAGCCTCGCCAAGGTGGCGGCGGAGCTGAACACCCGCTTCGCCATGCCGGCCCCGGTGCTGTGCACCGACAATGGCGCCATGATCGCCTGGGCCGGGGCCGAGCGCCTCGCCCGTGGCATCCGGGACCGACTGGACGTGAGCCCGCGCGCCCGCTGGCCGCTCGATCCGGCGGCCGCTGCCTCGGCCTCGGCGCGGGCCTGAACGGTGTCGGGTTCCAGCTTTCGCCGCATCGGCGTGATGGGGGCGGGCGCCTGGGGCACCGCCCTCGCCAACGCCGCCGCCCGTGCCGGCCGCGAGGTGGTGCTGTGGGGCCGCGATGCTGGGGCGATGGCCGACATGGCGGCGGCCCGCGAGAACCGGGCCGATCTGCCGGGCATCGCCCTCGATCCCGTCGTCTCGCCGGTCTCCGACCTCAACCTGATCGCCGATTGCGACGCCGTGCTGCTGGTGGTGCCGGCGCAGGCCTGCCGGGAGGCGCTGGGGCATCTGGGAAGCCGCATGCGGGCGGGAATGCCGGTGATCTCCTGCGCCAAGGGCATCGAGCGCGGCACCCGCGCCTTCATGAGCGATGTGATCGCCGAGGCCCTGCCCGGGGCGTTGCCCGCCGTGCTCTCCGGTCCCAGCTTCGCAAGCGATGTCGCGGCCGGCCTGCCCACGGCGGTGACCCTGGCGGCGCGGGACGGCGCGCTGGCGAAGGACCTCGCCCAGGCGCTCGGCTCCTCCACGCTCCGGCTCTATCATTCCACCGATGTGCGCGGCGCCGAGATCGGCGGGGCGGCGAAGAATGTGCTGGCGATCGCTGCCGGTATCGTCGCCGGGCGCAAACTGGGGGCCAGCGCCGCCGCCGCTCTTGTGGCGCGGGGATTTGCCGAACTGATGCGCTTCGGCGCCGCCTACGGCGCCCGGCCGGAGACCATCACCGGCCTCTCCGGCCTCGGCGACCTCATCCTCACCACCTCCGGCCCGCAATCGCGCAACTTCGCCTTCGGCCGCGCGCTGGGGGCGGGAGAGGCGGGCGCGGGCAAGCTCGCGGAAGGCGCCTTCACCGCCAGCGTGCTGGTGGAGATGGCGGCGGCCAAGGGCGTGGATGTTCCCGTCAGCGCCGCCGTGGACGCCGTGCTCGCCGGCCGCCTCGGCATCGACGGCGCCATCGAGGCGCTGATGGCCCGGCCGCAGCGGGCGGAGTGAGCGAAGGGGGGAGGCCGGAGCCCGTGCCGCCTCTCACAGCCGTCATCCCCCGGCTCGCTGCTCCCCGCGTCATCGCCCCTTCACAGGCGTCATCCCCCGGCTCGTCCGGGGGATCCACCCATCCGCGCGTCCGGTTCTCGCAGGCCGGGCACTCTTCTGGCGTCTCGGTGGATCGCCCGCACAAGGCGGGGGATGACAGAGGGGATGAAGCCGCGCGGGCTTTGTTCGCTGCCTTCGCTCATGCGCCGCGCGGGCTTTGCGCGCTGCCTTCGCTCAGGCGCCGCGCGGGCTTGGCGCGCGGTCTTCGCTCAGGCGCCGCGCGGGCTTCAGGCCTTCAGCCGGTCGAAGGTGCGGCCCATCTCCGCGCGGCTCACATGGGAAATGATGGCGGGGTCGAGCACGTCCGCGCCGGCGCGGAAGGCGCCTTCGGCGTCGGGGTGGGCGAGCGCGATGCGGAGCGCGCCAAGGAGGTCATAGAGCGCCCAAGGCTTGCCGGCATCGCGCAGGGCCGATTGCAGCGCCCCCTGCACCAGCGCGCGCACCGTGCGGTGGGATTCGGAGACCGGCACCTCGTCCGCCTCCCCCTCCAGCGCGGCGATGCAGGCCTCGGCATCGAAGGAGACGTGGCCGCGACAGGCGAGCGGCCGCACCGGGTAGATCACGCAGATGCCCTCGGCGAGGAAGGGGCATTCCGCACCCAGCGCCATGGTACCGGAGGTGGCGGGGTTCGCCCCCTGCGCGGCGGCGAGGCGGGCGGGAAGATCGATGCCCACCTTGCGGAAGCCCTCGGCCATGGCGCGGACATAGCGCGCCACCATCAGCACTTCGGGCATGGTCGCCGCCACCTGGATGCGGCAGCAGGTGCCGCAGCCCTTGTGGCAGGCGAGCGGCGGCAGATCCTTCGTCTGCTCGGTGACATTGTGCGCGTAGCTGGAGAAGGCCTGCATCCAGAGGCGATCGACGATCTCGATCGAGCCGCCATGGGCCTGAAGCGTCGCGCCGAAGGCGGCGTGCTGGGCGCGGAAGAAGGCGGCGGGGCCGTCGGCTGCGGTCTCCGGCTCAGAAGCGATCGCCACGGCAAGCCTCCAAAAATGCATCGCGCCCCAAACGGGCGAACCGGAACGCTGGCCAAAAGCCGGAGCCGGAGCATTGAGATGGAACAAGCTATGTACAATCGGGAATAGCCGACAAGTCCGGGAAACCGCGTAGAGCGCCCGCCCGCCCCGTTCGGCGAGGGCGGGCGGGGCGTCAGAAGCAGGCGATCAGAAGTAGGTCGCCACGCCGGTGGTGTGCTCCACGGACGGCGGGCTGGCGAAATAGGGGCTGACGAGACGGCGCCATTCCTGGAACTCGGGCGAGTTGCGGAAATGGACCATGTGATCCTCGACGCTCTCCCAGGTGACCAGCAGGGTATAGCGCGTGGGGGTCTCCACGCCGCGCGCCAGCGACATGCCGATGCAGCCGCGCGATTTCTGGAAGTGGGGCGCCGCCTCCCTCACCGCCGCCTCGAAGGCCGCCTCGGAGCCTTCCTTGATGTCGAGCGTGGCAACCTCATAGACCATGTGCGCTTCCTTGATGAGATGCGGCGACCGTCCGCGCCGTCGGCGGCGGAGATTAAGGCCTCGCGCGTCTCAGGCAAGTGACAAGAAACCTTGCCAAGACAGGCGGGACACGGCACATCCGGACCCATCGATTGCGAGCGCGAGCATTGCCATGGCCCACTGGCTCTACAAGTCCGAACCCTTCAAATGGTCCTGGGAGATGCAGGTGAAGGCCGGCGCCAAGGGCACCCATTGGGACGGGGTGCGCAACCATCTCGCCAAGCAGCAGATGCTCGCCATGAAGATCGGCGACACCGGCTTCTTCTACCATTCCAACGAGGGCAAGGAGATCGTCGGCATCGTCGAGGTCATCAAGGAGGCGTATCCCGACCCCTCCGACCCCACCGGCAAGTTCGTGATGGTGGACATCAAGGCGGTGAAGCCGCTGAAGACCCCCGTCACCCTCGCCGCCGTGAAGGCCGAGCCGCGGCTCTCCGAAATGGCGCTGATGAAATTCTCCCGCCTCTCGGTGCAGCCGGTGACGGATGAGGAATGGGCGCTCGTCTGCGCCATGGGCGGCGTGAAGTGAACCGGCTGAGGCCGCTCCGGAAGATCGGCCAGCATACCTTCGACATGGGTGACTATCTGGTCGATCAGGGAAGCGCTGTCGTGCGCGGCGGCTTTTCCCTGAAGGACGGCGTCGCGCCGGAGCCGACCCGGTGGCTACGCGCCAGCACCCAGCGCCTTCGCCTCTCCGTGGATGTGATGCGCATCGAGCCGAATGCGGTCTCGGTGGATTGGGGGCCGCCGAGATTCGAGCTCTGGGGATCCGATCTCGGACAACTCATCCGGGACGCGAGCGCTCCGGAACTCAAGAAGCGCTATCCCGTCCGCATCGAAGGCGGAGAGGTCAGCCACATCAACGGTTACAACGCGGCCGACAATGGGGGCGCGGCGACGCAGACGATCAAGTCGTGCCTCTCACGGTCGCAGCTGACCACGGACGGCGTGCGCATCGACATCGAAGGCGAGCTTGAGACGGAGAATATTCCGGACCTTGGCGACCACGGCGCCCAATACATCGTACCCTTCTTCAGTCTCCTGCTGCTGATCCCCCTCGAGCTGGCGCTGATCGAGTCTCGCTTTTCCCACCCGCTCCTCGAACGCGCATACGATGCCGCGCGCCCGGCCTGACGCCGCCTTCATCCGCGCCGAGACGCGCCTGCGGCCGGTGCCACTGGTGCCGGAAATCTCGCTCCATGTGGCCGACGAGGCGGTGCCCATCTGGCATCGCACGGAGGAGGAACTGGGCGAGCTCGGCCTGCCGCCGCCCTTCTGGGCCTTCGCCTGGGCCGGCGGGCAGGCGCTGGCCCGGCACGTGCTGGACCATCCCGACGCGGTGCGGGGCAAGCGCGTGCTGGATTTCGCCTCCGGCTCCGGGCTGGTGGGCATCGCGGCCATGAAGGCGGGGGCGGCGGGCGTGACCTGTGCCGACATCGACCCCTTCGCGGTGGCCGCCATCGCCCTCAACGGGGCGGCGAACGGCGTCGCGCTCTCGCCCACTCAGGACGACCTCATCGGCCGGGACGACGGCTGGGACACGGTGCTCGCCGGCGACATCGCCTATGAGCGCGACCTTGCGGAAAAAGTCTTCGCCTGGCTCCTCGCCCTCGCCGGGCGCGGCGCCACGGTGCTCATCGGCGACCCCGGGCGCACCTATCTGCCCAAGGACCGGCTGGAAAAGCTCGCCGAATATTCCGTCCCGGTGACGCGGGAGCTGGAGGACATGGAAATCAAGCGCACGGCGGTGTGGCGGCCGGCGTGAGGATCCTCACGCCTTGCCCGCCCTCAGCAACGCCAGAAGCCCGGTGAGCAGGTCCACCGGTGTCGGCGGGCAGCCGGGGATTTTGAGATCCACCGGAATGACGGCGGCGGCGCCGTCGGTCACCGCATAGCTGCCGGCGAAGAGGCCGCCGTTGATGGCGCAGTCGCCGGCCGCCACCACCCATTTCGGTGATGGCGTCGCGTCATAGGTGCGCTTCAGCGCCTCGGCCATGTTCTTCGCCACCGGGCCGGTCACCAGCAGCACGTCCGCATGGCGGGGCGAGGCGACGAAGCGGATGCCGAAGCGGTCGAGATCGTAGAAGGCATTGCCCAGCGCGTGGATTTCCAGCTCGCAGCCGTTGCACGAGCCCGCATCCACCTCGCGGATGGACAGGCTGCGGCCCAGCCGGGCGCGGGCAGCGGCGTCCAGCTCGCGCGCCAGCGCTTCCACCGCCGCGTCATCGGGGCCTTTTTCGGTGAGCGGGGCCTTGAGCAGGCCCTGGAGCAGGAGCTTGCGCATCATCGGCCCCTATAAGTCCACGCCCGAATAGGAGCAGTTGAAGGATTTGTTGCAGAGGGGGAAGTCGGCGACGATGTTGGCCTCGATGGCGGTTTCCAGCAGCGGCCACTGGAACCAGGAGGGATCGCGCAGGTGCGCCCGTCGCACGCGCCCGTCGGCCGCCAGCGCCACGAAGGCGAAGACATCGCCGCGGAAGCTCTCCACCAGCGCCACCCCCTCGCCGCCGCCGGCCGGCACGGGCACGAGGATGTCGCCTTTGGGCAGCGTGTCGAGGAGGCGGATGATGAGGCCGAGGCTCTCCTCCACCTCGCGGATGCGCACCCACACGCGGGCGTTCACGTCGCCATCCGTGCGCACCGGCACCTCGAAGGGCAGGCGGTCGTAGGGCGGATAGGGCAAGGCGCGGCGGGCATCGAAGGGCCGGCCGGAGGCGCGGCCGACGAAGCCGCCGGCCCCGAACTGGCGCACGTATTCGGGCTTGGTGAAGCCGGTGCCCACCGTGCGGTCCTGCAGCGAGGCGGTCTCGTCGTAGAGGCGGACGAGGGCGGGGAAGGCGCGGCGCACCTCGGCCACCATCGCCTTCACGCCCGCAATGGCATCCGTCGGTATGTCCTGCGCGACGCCGCCGGGCACCACGCGGTCCATCATCAGCCGATGGCCGAAGGCGCGGGCGGAGGCGCGCAGCACGCGCTCGCGCAGCACGCCGCAATGGGCGAGCATGAGCGCGAAGGCGGCATCGTTGCAGATGGCGCCGATGTCGCCGAGATGGTTGGCGAGGCGCTCCAGCTCCGCCATCAGCCCGCGCAACGCATGGGCGCGCTCCGGGATGGCGACGCCGCGCGCGGCTTCCACGGCGCGGCAGAAGGCGAGCGCATAGGCCACGGTGGCGTCGCCGGAATGGCGCCCGGCGATGCGGGCGGCCTCCTCCGGCGCGCGGCCGGCCATGAGGGCTTCCATCCCCTTGTGCACATAGCCGAGACGCTCCTCCAGCCGCACCACCGTCTCGCCATAGGCGGAGAAGCGGAAATGGCCGGGCTCGATGATGCCGGCATGGACGGGGCCGACGGGGATCTGGTGAACGCCCTCGCCCTCCACCGGCAGCACCGGATAGGCTGCGCCCGCGCCCGCATCGGGACTGGCGGCGCCGAGCGGCGCGCGCACGCCCCAGCGGGTATGGTCGAGCCACGGGCGATCATCCGGCGCGCCCACGGGCGTCAGGCCGAAGAGATCGCGGATGGTCCGCTCCAGCCGCGCGGCGGGCGGGTGGTGGCGGGCGACGGAGGGAAAGGCCCCGGCGGGGCAGGGGAGGCTCGCGAGGGCGAGGCGGCCGGTGGTCTCGTCCAGCAGCGCCATGTGGACGGTGGCGCTGTCGCCGAACAGAGCGGAGAGGGTGAGCCGGCCGGCGGCCAGTTCCGCGCAGAGGGCGGACCATTCCGCCTCGTTCACGCTCACGCGCGGCCAGGGGCGGCAGGCGGAGCCGTTGCGGGCGAAGAGATCGGAGAGGTTGACCATGCCGCCCTCCTAGCCCAGCACCGCGGCCACGTGGCGGAACCACGCGACCAGCTCCGGCGGCAGATAAAGCCCGGCGGCGAAGACCAGAGCGAGGTGGACGCCCATGGGCACATAACTCGCCTTCACCGGATCGGTGCCCGGGCTCGGCTCGCCGAAGGCGATGCCGGAAAGCTTCACCATCAGCGCGCCGAAAGCAGTCAGCAGCCCGAGGACGAGGATCAGCGCCAGCCACGGCCGGGCGGCAAACGCGCTCGTCACCACCAGAAACTCGCTCATGAACACCCCGGACGGCGGCAGGCCGGCGATGGCGACGACGCCGGCGACGAGGCTCCAGCCCAGCAGCGGGTGGGAGGTGGTGAGACCCCGGATCTTCGCCAGCTCCTGCGTGCCTTTCACCTGACAGGCGTGGCCTACGGCGAAGAAGATGGCGGATTTCGTGAGGCTGTGCATGGTCATGTGCAGCAGCCCGGCGAAATTCGCCAGCGGCCCGCCGAGCCCGAAGGCGAAGGCGATGATGCCCATGTGCTCGATGGAGGAATAGGCGAACAACCGTTTGATGTCGCGCCGCCGGTACAGCATGAAGCCGGCGAGCAGCAAAGAGCCGAGGCCCATGGCCATCATCAGCGGCCCCGGCGCCAGCGTGCCGGGATGGGCGGCGAGCAGCGACTTGAAGCGCAGCACCGCGAACAGCGCCACGTTGAGCAGCAGGCCCGACAGCACCGCCGAGATGGGGGTGGGGCCTTCGGAATGCGCATCCGGCAGCCAGGCATGGAGCGGCGCGAGGCCCACCTTGGTGCCGTAGCCGAGCAGCAGGAAGACGAAGGCGACATTGAGCAGCGCGGGGTCGAAATCCCGCGCCCGCTTCATCAGCACGCTCCAGATCATGCCGCCCGCGCCTTCGCCCACGACGGGCTGCGCCACCATGTAGACGAGGATGGTGCCGAACAGAGCGAGCGCGATGCCCACCGAGCCGAGCATGAAATATTTCCACGCCGCCTCGATGGCGGCCTCGGTGCGGTAGAGGCCGACCATGAGCACCGTGGTGAGCGTCGCCACCTCGATGGCCACCCACATGACGCCGAGATTGTTGGACATGAGCGCCAGCGTCATGGCGCCGAGCAGCACCTGATACATGGCGTGGTAGAAGCGCAGATTGAGCGGCGTCAGCCGCCCCGTCTCCAGCTCGTGGGCGATGTAGCCGGCGGAAAACCACGCGGTGGTGAAGGCGACGAAGGTGTTCAGCACCACGAAGACGATATTGAGATCGTCCACGATGAGGAACGGCCCGGCGATCCGCGGCGCGCCGAGCAGCAGCAGCGCCAGCGCGAAGGTGAGGCCGCAGGCGGCGACATTGAGGAGCGCGCCCACGCGATAGGAGGGCACCAGCGCCAGCAGCACCGCGCTCATGGCGGGTACCGCGACGAGGAGGGGGGCGGGGCCTGAGAGGATGCTCACGCACGCCCTCCCCGGAAGCGGTCGAGGGCGTCCACGTCCACGGTGTCGAACCGCTCGCGGATGCGGAACAGGAAGATGCCGATGACGATGAGGGCGATGAGCACCGAGAAGGCGACGGAAATCTCCACCACCAGCGGCATCCCCTTGGCCCCCGTGGCGGCGAGGATGAGCCCGTTCTCCAGCGACATGAAGCCGATGACCTGACTGACGGCATTGCGCCGCGTCACCATCATCAGAAGGCCGAGCAGCACCACGGACAAAGCGAAGGCAAGGTCTTCGCGCGCCAGCGCATCCGCCGCGCCGCCCACGTCGGCGGTGGCCTTCAGCATGACCACGAGGGAGAGCGCCACCAGAGCGATGCCGGCGAGCATGGTGGGGCCGATGGAAACCACCGTCTCCACCTGCCGGTGGATGCCGAGGCGCTTGACCATGCGCGCCAGCGCCAGCGGGATCACCACCGCCTTGAACACGAGGGCGATGGCGGCGGTGACATAAAGGTGCGGCGCATCCTGCGCCAGCGCCTGCCAGCCCACGGAGAGGGCGAGCACCACCGCCTGCAGGGCGAACACCTTCAGCAGGGCATAGAGCCGATCCTGATAGAGCATCAGGAAGCTGATGAGCACCAGCGCGCCGGCGAACAGGTGCGCCACGTCGAACACGAGGCTTGCGGACAAAGCGGCGTCGAGGGCCGAGCCGTGCGGGAGGGCGAGCGCGCGGTCCATCAGAGCATCCTCGACACGAACAGGAGCAGCGTGCCGAGCAGCCCCAGCATCAAAGCGGCGCCGAGGAAGTCCGGCACGCGGAACACCCGCATTTTCGCGATGGATGTCTCGAACACCGCGAGCAGCACCGCCCCCGCCGCGAGCTTCGCGCCATAGCTCGCCATGCCGAGCACCAGCGCGCCCGCCCCGGCCCCGGCCGGCGCCAGCCCCCACGGCACGAACACGCAGGCGACGAGGGAGATGAAGAGCAGCAGCTTCAGCTGCGCGGCCAGTTCGATGAGCGCGAGGTGGCGGCCGGAATATTCCAGCACCATAGCCTCATGGACCATGGTCAGCTCCAGATGGGTGGCGGGATTGTCCACCGGGATGCGGCCGTTCTCCGCCACCGCGACGATGGCGAGCGCCACCAGCGCCAGCGCCAGCGACACGCGCAGGCCGACGCCGGCCACCATCACCGAGGCGATGGTGGAGAGCTGGGTGGACTGGGCGACGAGGGCGAGGGAGAAGACGATCATGATCATCGCCGGCTCGGCGAGGGAGGAGATCATCACCTCCCGGCTCGATCCGATGCCGCCGAAGCTGGTGCCCACATCCATGCCCGCCAGCGCGAGGAAGAAGCGGGCCGAGCCGAGCAGCGCGGTGATCACGATGAGGTCCGCCGACCAGGAGAAGATGAGCCCGGTGCCGAAGGTGGGCACCAGCGCCGCCGCCACCCATGTCGCCGCGAAGAGGAGGTAGGGCACGGCGCGGAACAGCCAGGAGGCGTTGTGGGCCAGCACCGCCTCCTTGTTGAGGAGCCGCGCGAGGTCGCGGTAGGGCTGGAACACGGAGGCGCCGCGTCGCCGCGTGAGCCGCGCCTTCACCTTGCGCACGAGGCCGGTGAGGAGTGGCGCCAGCGCCAGCACCAGCAGCATCTGGGTGCCCTGCACCAGAAGGTTCGCCATCATGTCCATAGTGCCAGCACCAGGAGCAGGAGGACGAGGGCGCCGAACACCAGCGCCAGATATTGGCGGATGGTGAGATATTGCAGCCGGTTGGCCCGCGTCGCGATGCGCTCCACCAGCCCGGCCAGCGGCAGGAACAGGAAGGCCCAGGCGGGATCGCGGGCGGTGATCTCGATGCGCGCCGGGGCGAGCGAGCCCGGCGGCGGCATCTCCACCCGTTCGCGGGCGGCGAACAGGGAGCGGGCGAACACCCGGCGGATGGGCTGGGCGAACGAGCCGGCGGAATATTGCGTCACCGGATCGGCATTGGGAAAGCCGCAGTCCCACGGCGGCGCGCGGCGCACCGCGCCGGTGGCGAGGCGGTGGATGATGAAGGCGGTGAGCAGCGCCGAGGAGGCGATGAAGAGGAAGACGAGGAGGCCGTTATAGGACGATCGGCTTTCCGCCACCGGCACGATGGAGAGCCACGCCACCTCGCTTTGCGCCGGCATCCTCACCCCGACCAGCGCCGTCACCGCCGGCTGCAGCGCATCGATGACGAGGCCGGGGAACAGGCCGGCGAGAACGCAGATGGCTGCGAGGGCGAGCATCGCCGCGCGGGAGAAGGCGTCCACCTCATGGGCGTTTGCCGCCTCATCGCTGCGCGCGCGGCCGAGGAAGACGATGCCGTAGAGCCGCACGAAGCACGCCGCCGCCAGCGCCGCCGCCAGCGCCAGCAGGGCGCCGGCCGCGGGCACCGCGAGCTTCAGGCCCCAGGCCGGCAGCTCGGGGCTGAGCAGGATGGCCTGGAACACCAGCCATTCGGAGGCGAAGCCGTTGAGCGGCGGCAAAGCCGAGATGGCGGCCGCGCCGATGAGCATGGCCACAGAGGTGACGGGCATGCGGTGGATGAGCCCGCCGAGGCGGTCCATCACCCGCGATCCCGTGGCGGTGAGCACCGCGCCTGCGCCGAAGAAGAGGAGGCTCTTCATGGCCGCGTGGTTGAACACGTGGAACAGCGCCGCGGTGAAGGCCAGCGCCGCCGCGCCGCCGAAGCCCGAGGCCTTGAAGGCGAGGGCGAGGCCGAGGCCGACGAAGATGAGGCCGATATTCTCGATGGTGGAGAAGGCGAGCACCCGCTTGGTGTCGCTTTGCAGCAGCGCCTGCAGGACGCCGACGACGCCGGCAATGGCGCCCGCCACGATCACCGGGATGCCCCACCACCAGTCCGGCGGGCCGGCGAGATCGAACACGATGCGGATGAAGCCGTAGACGGCCACCTTCGTCATCACCCCGCTCATGAGGGCGGAGACATGGCTCGGCGCGGCGGGGTGGGCGAGGGGCAGCCAGACGTGCAGCGGCACGAGGCCGGCCTTGGAGCCTGCGCCAAGCATGGCGAGCGCCAGCACCACCGCCCCGGCCCAGCCGGTGGGCGGGCTCGCCCGCATGGCCTCGAAGGTGAAGCCCCCGCCGCCCGCCGCGAGAAGGCCGAACGCCAGCATCAGCGCCAGCGTGCCGAAGGAGGCCATGAGGATATAGACGAGGCCCGCCTGCACGTTGCCGGCCTCCTTGTCGTGGGACACCACCAGCGCCCACGAGGCCAGCGACATGAATTCCCACGCGAGGAGGAAGGTGTAGGCATCCGCCGCCAGCGGCACGAGGCTCATGCCGGCGAGGAAGGCGGGGAAAAACGGCAGCACCCGCTCCGGCGCATGGTCGTGCCGGCCGTAGCCGAGGCCGTAGAGGCTCGCCGCCGCGCCGCCGAGATTCACCACGAAGAGGAAGACGGCGGAGAGCGCATCGAGCCGCAGGTTCGCGCCGATCCACGGAATGCCGAGCGGCAGTACCAGCCCGCCCGTGGGCGCGGCGATGGCGGTAAGGGCCGAGGCGGCGGCAAGCAGCGTCACCGCCAGCGCGCCGCCATAGACCACCGGCCGCCCGAAAGGCCCGCGCGCGAGCAGCACCCCGCCCGCCGCCAGCACCAGCAGCGCGGCAACCGCAGAAAGAGCGGCGAGAAGCTGGACCGTGGGGGCGAGGGCCATCTCAGTCCCCCGATGGCCGGTGGGCCGGCGCCTTGAGGCGCACGCCCCGTCCGCCGCCGTCGCTCACCGCGCCTTCGCCGATGAGATCGACGCCGGCGACATCAAGCGCGCCCACCAGCTTCATCAGCGAATCCACATTGCCGCGGATCACGCCGTCGCTGGCTTCCATACGCTGGATGGTGGGGAGCGAGAGGCCGCACAGGCCGGCAAGGGCGCGCTGGTCGAGGCCGAGAAGGGCGCGGGCGGCACGGAGCTGGGCGGCAGTGATCATGATCGTCAACAGCAGGTGTAAAGCGTGACTAATGCTGCTTACACCCGGTCTATTAAGCGATCAAGCATTATTAGTGATGTTTAAAACATCATATTACCGCCAAGGCGAGCGCAGGGGCGAGCGCAAGGGCGGGCGCAGGGGGTCGGCGCCCGCCCTCCTTGCGAGGCTCACGCCTCGCGGATGTCGTTGGCCACGCGGGCGAGGATCTCGACGATCCGTGTCTCGGCGCCGCGGTTCTGCTCCAGCTTCTCGCGGGTCACGTCGCGCAAATTCTCCAGCGCGGCCTCCACCAGCCGGGGCAATTCGGCGCCGTGGCTCGGGCCGTTCTCGCTCCAGCCCATCCACTTCTTCACCCGGCCCATCTTGAGGCCGATCTCGGACAGCCGGCCGATGATGGCGTCGGCGAAGTCGCGGTTCTCGGCGAGGTAGGCGCGGCCTTCCTCGGTGATGGTGTAGCGCTTCTTGGAGCCATCCGCCTCGGCGGTCACGTAGCCCGCCTCCTCAAGGAAGGTGAGGGTGGGATAGACCACGCCCGGGCTCGGCGAATACCAGCCGGCGGTCTTCTCCTCGATCAGCTTGATGATCTCGTAGCCGTGGCGCGGCTGCTCGGCGATGAGCGAAAGCGCCAGAAGCTTGAGGTCGCCCTGCGCCAGCATGCGGCCGATGCGGAACATGTCGCCGCCGCCGCGCCCGCCGCGCCCACCCGGTCCGCCGCCGCCACGATGGCCGCCGAACTCGCCATGGCCATGGCCGGCGAACTCATGCTCTGCCATCTCGCGGCGGCCGAACTCACCGCCCATTTCGCCGCCAAAGCCGCGGCCACGGCGGGCGTCCCGCCAGTCTCGTTTGCATCCGAACATTCGGAAGTCTCCTTAGATATGTCGTTAGATATAGCGACCATGGTTATATCGTTCGATATATCTGACGCGCAAGTGGGCCTTCCGAAAATTCCGTTCAGGCTTTCTGAAGGCCCGCGCTTGCAGGATCGGCCGGATCGCCGGAGTGTTCCCTTATGGCCATGACCGATCAGGACCGAGCCGCCCGCGCCGCCCACGGCCTCGCGTCAGCCGCCGCGCCGGATGTGGCGGAGGCGGTGGAGGGCTGGCTGGCCCGGCTCGCCCATGAGCGCCGCCTCTCGGCTAAGACGCTGGAGGCCTATGCGCGCGATCTCTCCGTCGTTCTGCTGCGGCTCACGGACCACCTCGGCCGCCGCCCGACGCTCGCCGACCTCGCGGCGCTCACCCCGGCGGACGTGCGCGCCGTGCTCGCCTCGCGTCGCGCGGAGGGCGTGGCGCCGCGCACGTTGGTGCGCCTGCTCGCCGCCGCGCGGTCGTTCGGCCGCCATCTGGAGCGGGAAGGGCAGGGCAAGGTCGGTGCGCTCACGGCGGTGCGCGCGCCGAAGGTGCCGAAGGGCCTGCCGAAGCCCGTCTCCGTCACCGCCGCCCGCGCGCTTTCCGATCCCGACACACGGGCCGGGGAGGCGCGCGAGCAATGGGTGCTGGCGCGGGATGCGGCGGTGATCACCCTCCTCTACGGCGCGGGCCTGCGCATTTCCGAGGCGCTGGGTCTCACGGCGGGCACGCTCGCGCCGGGCACGACGCAGATCACGGTCACCGGCAAGGGCAACAAGACGCGCATGGTGCCGCTGATCGCCCCCGTGCTCACGGCGGTGGAAGCCTACCGCGCGCTCTGCCCCTATGCGCTGGCGCCGGACAAGCCGCTGTTCCGCGGCGCGCGGGGGGGGCCGCTTTCGCCGCGCATCGTGCAATTGGCGGTGGAGCGGATGCGCGGCGCGCTGGGGCTTCCCGACAGCGCGACGCCCCACGCGCTGCGCCACTCCTTCGCCACCCATCTTCTCTCACGCGGCGGCGACCTGCGCGCGATCCAGGAATTGCTCGGGCACGCCTCGCTATCCACCACGCAGATCTACACGCAGGTGGATGGGGCGGCCCTCATGAACGCCTGGCGCGCCGCGCATCCCAGGGCGCGTGCATGAACAGGAGCTGACGCATGACGTTCACGCCCATCCGCCCCGTCATCGAGCATCTCTCCGTCACCACGGTAGATCTCGCCCGTGCCGTACGCTTCTACGATGCGGTGCTGGGCCCCCTCGGCCTCGTGCGGGTGGCGGATTATGACGAGCCGGAAGGCGCCTCCGCCTGCTGGGGACCGCCCGGCACCCTGCCGGCGCCGGAGGGCGTGCCGGGCGCGGCGCCTTTCTGGGTGCAATTGCGCGACGGTCCGGTGACGCCGCCACCGGGCACCCATATCGCCTTCTGCGCGGCGGATCGGGCGGCGGTGGAAGCCTTCCATGCGGCCGGCACCGCCACGGGCGGCACGGATTACGGCGCGCCGGGGCTCCGGCCCCAGTACGGCCCCGGCTATTACGCTGCGTTCCTGATGGACCCGGACGGCTGGCGCATCGAGGCCGTGGCCTATGTGTAGCGGCCCGCCGCCGGTTTGCCGGCTGTGGGCCGGCGGCGCTCGGCTCTTTCAATGCCGGCAAGCGCTCCGTTATTCTTCGAGAGTGATTCGCGGCGCGCCACGGAAAGGCTGCGGCAGCCGCAGGGCAGGGGAAGGACACCGGGGCGAATGGCGGAGCGCATCCGGATGAGCGGCGCGCGGCGCCCGGCGCGTGGGCGCAGGCTGGCGCCCGCCCCGGCGACGGGACGCGCGAACCGCTGCGTCGGCACCCGCGCCGCGCTGTTCGGCTCCGCCCTCCTCGGCTCCACGGCCCTTGCCGGCTCGCCTGCCTTTGCCAGCGGCTGGACCGTCGCCGTCGGCGCGGCCGAGGCGTTGTGGCCGGTGATCGCTTTGTCCGCCTGCGCCGTCGCCGGGCTGATCGCCCTGAGATCGCGGAGCGTTGCGGCCGCGCTTTCCGCCCGCATGGACAAGGCCGAGGCCGAGGCCCGCGATGCCGCCGCCGCCGCCGCCCGGGCGCGGGCGGAAGCCCATGCCGCGCGCACCCTGCTTGCCGCCGGCGCTCCCGCCTTCATGGCCTGGACCGGCCGGACCCTGCCGGTGGACGTGCATGGCACGACGCCGGAAGGCCTGCGCGCCGGCCTCGGCCCCGCCACCACGGCGCTCGACACGGCGCTGGAGCAGTTGCGCCGGGAAGATGGCATTGTGTCGGTTGCCGTGGAGACGCCGGCCGGCCCGGTGCGGCTGGAAGGCCGCAGCCTCGGCGGCGCGGGCGTCCTCCTCGTGCGTCCGGCGGACGCTCCCGACCCAGCCGCGCAAGCCGCGACGACCGGTTTCGCAGAGGCGGAACGGATGGCGCACGGCCTCGCCGCCGCCCTCGATGCCGCGGCTGCGCCGGCCTGGCTGCGGCGGCCGGATGGTGATTTGATCTATGTGAACCCCGCCTTCGCCGCTGCCGTGGGCGCGCCCTCGGCCGAGGAGGCGCGCACGGCCGGTCTCGACCTGCTCGACGCCCGCATCCGCAGCGCCGCTTTGACCGCCGAAGGCACGGCCGGCACCTTCCGCCAGCGGGTGAAGGCGGTGGCAAGCGGCCAGCGCCGGCAGATGGACGTGGTGGAGGTGGCCGGCCCCTTCGGCACAGCCGGCATCGCCATTGACGTGACGGCGGAGGACGCGGCGAAGGCCGAGACCGCCCGCACGGTGGCCGCCCACCAGCGCACGCTGGACCAGCTGACCACCGCCGTGGCCATCTTCGGCGCCGACGAGCGCCTCGTCTTCCACAATGCCGCCTACGAGCGGCTGTTCGACCTTGCCCCCGGCTTCCTCGACCAGCGTCCGCCGGAGAGCGAGATCCTCGAAGACCTGCGCCGCCGCCGCAAGGTGCCCGAGCAGGCCGACTTCCGGGCGTGGCGCGCGCAGTTGCGCGAGGCCTACCGGGCCATCGAGCCGGTGAACGACTGGTGGCACCTGCCCGGCGGGCAGATGCTGCGCGTGGTCATCACCCCCAATGCCGAAGGCGGCATCACCTATCTGTTCGACGATCTGTCCGAGCATCTGGCACTGGAGAGCCGCTACAACAGCCTCATCCGCATCCAGGGCGAGACGCTGGACGGCCTTGCGGAGGCGGTGGCGGTGTTCGGCGCCGACGGGCGGCTCAACCTCTACAACGAAGCCTTCCTCGCGCTCTGGTCCCTGGACGCCCAGGCCATGGGCGACAAGCCCCATGTGGATGCCGTCGCCGCCATGTGCCGCCCGCTCTATGGCGAGACGGCCGCCTTCTCCCGCATCCGGCAGGCGGTGACGGCCATCGGCCCGCGCGAGGCCATGACCCTGCGCTTCGAGCGGCCGGATGGCCGGGTGCTCGACGGCGCCACCCAGCCCTTGCCGGACGGCGGCACCATGGTGACGTTCCGCGATGTCACCGACAGCGTGAAGGTGGAGCGGGCGCTGACCGAGCGCGCCGAGGCGCTGGAGGCGGCGGACAAACTGAAGAACGCCTTCGTCGGCCACGTCTCCTACCACCTGCGCACGCCCCTCAACACCTTGATGGGCTATGCCGACATGCTGCGCGAGGGCCTCGCCGGCCCGCTCAACGACCGCCAGCGCGACTATCTCGACCACATGCACCAGTCCTCGGACCTGCTGCGGGCGCTCATCGACGACATCCTCGACCTCGCCACCATCGACGCCGGCGCCATGGAGCTGGACCTCGCCGAGGTGGACGTGCGCGAGCTGGTGCTCGCCGTCGCCGAGGCGGTGCGCGACAGCGTGGAGGAGGCGCGGCTCGTTCTCGCGGTCAATATCGATCCCGCCGCCGGCACCTTCGTCGCCGACGCGCGGCGGCTGCGGCAGATTCTGTTCAACCTCCTCTCCAATGCCATCGCCGTCTCGCCCGAGGGCGGCACCGTGGCGCTCGGGGCCGCGCGCCGCGACGGGGCGCTGGTGTTCACCGTGCGCGACGAGGGGCCGGGCGTGCCGGCGGAAGTGCGGGAGACGCTGTTCGACCGCTTCGAGAGCCGCAGCGCCGGGCCGCGCCATCGCGGGGTGGGCCTTGGCCTTGCCATCGTGCGCTCCTTCGTGAGCCTGCACGGCGGCTCGGTCACGGTGGGGCCGGCGTCCTCCGCGCGCGGAGCGCTCGCGACCGGAACCCTCGCTGTGGGTACGATTGCGACTTGCATCTTCCCGCTCGACAACGAGCGCCGGCGGGAGGCTGCCGAATGAGCATCCTGCTCGAACGCCTCGAAGGAAAGCCGGTGGCCTGCCGCGTGGTCCTGAAGGACCTCGCCGCCACCACCCGCCTTGCCGCCCTCATCGCCAGCTGGTTCGGGGGCAAGGACACCATCACCCTCACCGGCGACCTCGGCGCCGGCAAGACGGAGCTGGCCCGCGCGCTCATCCGCGCCTTCGCCGATGATCCCGGCGTGGACGTGCCGAGCCCCACCTTCCCGATCCTGATCTCCTACGATTTCCCGCGCGGCCGGGTGGTCCACGCCGACCTCTACCGCATCCAGGAGCCGGACGAACTGGACGAACTCGGCTGGGACGAGATGCGCGAGAACGCGCTGCTCATGGTGGAATGGCCCGAGCGCGCCGAGGAGCGCCTGCCGGCCGACCGCCTCGACGTGGCGCTCTATCTTGCCGCCGGCACACGGGACGCCGCCGATCTCGGCCCGGAGGCGCGCATCGCCATCGTCACCGGCTACGGCAGCTTCGGCGCGCGGCTCGACCGGCTGATGATCGCGCAATCGCTCATCGAGCAGAGCGGCTTCGCCGACGCGGCGCACCGCTTCCTGCAGGGTGACGCCTCCGCCCGCTCCTACAGCCGCCTCGTGCTCGGCGACCGCTCCGCCATCGTCATGAACGCGCCGCGCCAGCCGGACGGGCCGCCGCTGAAGCGCGGCCTGCCCTACAGCCAGCTCGTGCATCTGGCGGAAGACGTGAAGCCCTTCGTCGCCATGGATCGGGCCCTGCTGGCGCAGGGGCTCTCCGCACCGCTGATCTATTCGGCGGATCTGGAGGCGGGCATTCTCGTGCTGGAGGACCTCGGCTCCCAGTTCGTGGTGGCCGGCACCCCGCCCGCCCCGGTGCCGGAGCGCTATCGCCTCGCGGTGGAGGTGCTCGTCACCCTGCACAGCCGCCCCTTGCCGCGCACGCTGAACATCGCGCCACGGGTGGAGCGGGCGCTGCCGTCCTACGACGTCGCCGCCATGCTCACCGAGATTGACCTGATGCTGGACTGGTATCTGCCGTCCCGCGGCATCCGGCTCGACGGCGTGGTGCGGGAGGAGTTCCGCCTGCTGTGGCGCAGCGCGCTCAACTCCGCCATGGCGGAGCCGCCCACCTGGGTGCTGCGCGACTACCACTCGCCCAATCTCATCTGGCTGCCCCACCGCGAGGGCCTGCGCCGCATCGGCCTCATCGATTTCCAGGACGCGGTGATGGGGCCGGCGGCCTATGACGTGGTGTCGCTGGCGCAGGACGCGCGGGTGGACGTGCCGGAGGAGCTGGAGATCGATCTGGTGCGCCGCTACGTGGCGCTGCGGGGCGAGGCGGACCCCGCCTTCGACCCGCGCGGCTTCTCCCGCACCTATGCGCTCATGGGCGTCCAGCGCGCCAGCAAGATCCTCGGCATCTTCACCCGCCTCAACGATCGCGACGGCAAGCCGCACTATCTGAAGCACCTGCCGCGCATCCGCCGCTACCTCGCCCGGTGCCTCGCCCATGAGGAACTGGGCTCGCTGCGCATGTGGTATGAGGCCGTGCTGCCATCGAAGGATCTTTCCGCGTGACCGCTGCCCCCGCCACGCTCGTAGACGCGCCCGCCGCCGGAACCGTCCGGATCGATGCCGCCCGAATCACCACCGCCATGGTGCTCGCCGCCGGCCTCGGCACCCGCATGCGGCCGCTCACCGACACCCGCCCGAAGCCGCTGGTGGTGGTGGAGGGGCGCGCGCTGGTGGACCATGTGCTGGATCGTGTCGCTGCCGCGGGCATTCCGCGCGCCATCGTCAATCTGCACCACCATGCGGACATGCTGGAAGCGCATCTCAAGGCCCGCGCCGGCGCGCCCGAGATCATCCTCTCCGACGAGCGCGGCCTGCTGCTGGAGACCGGCGGCGGCGTGCGCAAGGCGCTGCCGCTGATCGGCGCGGAGCCTTTCCTCGTCATCAATTCCGACACCATCTGGATCGAGGGCATGCGCCCCAACCTCGTGCGGCTCATGGAGCAGTTCGATCCCGAGCGCATGGACGCGCTGCTGCTGCTGGCCTCCGCCGCCCATTCCATCGGCTATGACGGCATGGGCGACTTCCAGATGGACAAGCTCGGCCGGCTGGAGCGCCGGGGCGAGCGCACCATCGCCCCCTTCGTCTATGCCGGCGCCGCCATCCTGAAGCCGGAGCTGTTCGACGATGCGCCGAAGGGGGCCTTCTCGCTCAACCGCGTGTTCGATCGCGCGGCGGCGGCGGAGCGGCTGTTCGGCTTGCGGCTCGACGGCATCTGGATGCATGTGGGCACGCCGGACGCCATCGCCCTGGCCGAGGAGGCTATCGAGCGGTCGAGCGATTGAGGTTTTTCCTCTGGCGGGACTGGGAGTGAAGCCGTGCCGCGCGTGCTGACCATTCCGCCCTCCGCGCCCTTTCTGCCGGTGCTCGCGCGCGCCTTGCTCGATGGCGCGCTGGTGGAAGGATTCGCCCCGCGTCACGATCCGCTGGCGCTGGCCAGCGCCACCGTCTTCCTGCCCACCCGCCGCGCTGGGCGCCTGTTTGCAGAGGCGCTTCTGGAAGCGTCGGGCGGAACGGCGCTGCTGCTGCCGCGCATCGTGCCCCTTGGCGACGTGGACGAGGATGCGCTCGCCTTCTCCGAGGACGCCCCGGTGCTGGCCGCGCCCCACGCCATCGCGCCGGTGCATCGCCGGCTCGTGCTGGCGCGGCTGGTCGCGCACTGGCGTGACACGCTCTCGAAGACGGTGGAGCGGGAGGCGGTCGCCGCCGGCACCGCTTCCACCTTTGCCCTTGCGGATGCGCTGGGTTCGCTGTTCGACGACCTCACCACCGCCGGCCTCGGCGTCGAGCGCATGGACGGGCTCGTGCCGGACGAGCTGGACCGTTATTTCAAGGTGGGGCTGGATTTCGTGCGCATCGCCCGGCGTGCCTTCTCCGCCTATCTCGCTGAGGAGGGCCTCGTGGAGCCCGCCGCCCGCCGCGACGCGCTGGTGGATGCGGAGGCGCGCCGCCTCATCGCGCTGGGCACGGCGGCCGGGCCGGTGATCGCCGCCGGTTCCACCGGCTCCATGCCGGCCACCGCGCGCCTGCTGAAGGCCATCGCCAGCCTGCCCCATGGCGCCGTGGTGCTGCCGGGGCTGGACCTCGACCTCGATGCGCCGTCCTTCGACCGGCTCGCCGATCCGGTGCTCGGCGCGCCCGACCATCCGCAATACGGCCTCGCCCGCCTGCTCGGCACGCTCGGGGTAGAGCGGGGGGAGGTGATCCCGCTGGCTGAGCCGGCCCCGTTCGGCCGCGAGCGGCTGATGGGCGAGGCGCTGCGGCAGGCGGAGACGACCGACCTCTGGGCGACCCTTGCCGACCGCCTGCCGGCGGACGCTCTCGCCGCCGCCATGGCCGGCATCAGCGTCGTGGAGGCCGACGATCCGCGCGCCGAGGCGCTGGCCATCGCGCTCCTGCTGCGCGACAGCCTGGAGCGACCGGGCGAGACGGCGGCCCTCGTTACCCCGGACCGCGATCTCGCCCGGCGGGTGGCGGCGGAGATGGCGCGCTTCGGCGTGGCGCTGGACGATTCCGCCGGCACGCCGCTGGCCGATGCCCCGGCCGGGCGCCTCGCCGGCCTGCTGGTGACGGCGGCGGCGGAAGCGCTGGCGCCGGTGCCGCTGTTTGCCCTCCTCACCCATCCCCGGGCGTGCTTCGGCCTCGATGGGCACGGCAAGGCCGAAGCTGTGGCCGCGCTGGAGCTGGCGGCCCTGCGCGGACCACGCCCTGCTGCCGGCATCGCCGGGCTTCGCGCGGCGCTGGATGCGCACAATCCCGAAGGCTACCGCCGCTCCGATCCGCGCAGCCGCATCGACGGTCCGGCCATCGCCGCCGCGCGCGATCTGGTGCAGCGGCTGGAGGGCGCGCTCGGCCCGCTGCTGGCGATCGGCGACCGGCACGGCGCGGTGCCGCTCGCGGAACTGGTCGCCGCCCATCGCGCCGCCGTGGAGGCCGCCGCCGGCCGGCTCGATCCCGAGGCCGAGGATGCGGCCACGGCCGCGCTGGCCCGGACCTTCCAGACGCTGGAAAGCGCCGCCGGCGACGGCCCGGCGCTCGACCTGTCCTCCTATGCCGACGCGGCGGGCGCGCTCTTCTCCGACACCATGGTGCGCCCGCATGCGGAGCCCCATGCGCGCATCCGCATCCTCGGCCCGCTGGAGGCGCGCCTCGTCCATGTGGACCGCATGGTGCTGGGCGGTCTGGTGGAGGGCTCCTGGCCCACCATTCCCGAGACCGACCCATGGCTCAGCCGCCCGATGCGGGCGCAACTGGGGCTTGACCTGCCGGAGCGGCGCATCGGCCTGTCCGCCCACGATTTCGCGCAAGGCTTCGGCGCGCGCGAGCTGGTGCTCAGCTTCGCCGCCAAGGTGGGCGGAACCCAGAGCGTGCCCTCCCGCTTCGTGCAGCGGCTGAAGACCGTGGCGGGGGAGGCCGAGTGGGACGTCGCCCGCGCGCGCGGCACCCGTTTCGTCCGCGCCGCCCGAAGGCTGGACGAGGCGCCGGCCGTGCCCCGCGCCACCCGCCCCGCGCCCGCCCCGCCGCTGGAGCTGCGCCCGCGCCGGCTCTCGGTGACGGAGATCGAGACGTTCCTGCGCGATCCCTATTCCATCTATGCCCGCCACGTTCTCGGCCTGTCCCCGCTGGACGACCTGGACGCCCCCCCGGGCGGGGCGGAGCGGGGAATGGCGCTGCACGAGGCGGTGGGCCGCTTCACCACCGCCTTCCCGGACGAACTGCCCCCCGACGCGCTGGCGCGGCTGATCGAGGAAGGCGCCCGCGCCTTCGCGCCGCTGAAGGCATTCCCGGCCGAGCATGCTTTGTGGTGGGCGCGGTTCGAGCGGGCGGCGGCCTTCCTCGTCGCTTTCGAGCGCGAGCGGCGGGCGGATCTCGACCGCATCGTCGCCGAGACGAAGGGAAGTCTGGACATTCCGCTGGCTGCCTCCACCTTCCGCCTCACCGGGCGCGCCGATCGCATCGAGATCAAGCGCGACGGCACGCTCGCCATCATCGACTACAAGACCGGCACCGCGCCGAGCGCGAAACAGGCCGCCTCCCTCTCCCCGCAACTGCCGCTCGAAGCGGCCATGGCCCGGCGCGGCGGGTTCGAAGGTGTGCCCGGGGCGCCGGTCGAGGAACTGACCTATGTGGAGCTGAAGGGCGGGGCCGAGGGCGGCGCGGAGAAGCCGGTGAAGGTGAAGGACCGCTCCACCCACGATCTCGCCGAGGATGCCCTCGCTGGCCTCGAAGGCCTGCTGAAGGCATTCGAGAATTTGGCGCAGGGCTATCGCTCCCTCGCCGCGCCGCAATGGTCCGGCCGCTATGGGGATTACGACCACCTCGCCCGCGTGCGCGAATGGGCGCTGGCCGGGGAGGAAAGCGAATGAGCGGCGCCACTCCTCTCGCCACCGGCCCCAAGGCGGAAGCCACCCGCCGCCAGTCGGACGCGTCGCACCCCGCCGTGTCTGCCTGGGTTTCGGCCAATGCCGGCTCGGGCAAGACCCATGTGCTGGCGCGGCGCGTCATCCGCCTCCTGCTCGCCGGCACGCCGCCGGGGCGCATCCTGTGCCTCACTTATACCAAGGCGGCGGCGGCCAACATGGCGAACCGCGTGCTCGCCATCCTCGGCCGCTGGGCGCGCATGGATGACGCCGCGCTCGATGCCGCCATCGCCGAGACGGTGGGCGAGCCGGCGGACGCCGCGCTGCGCGCCCGGGCGCGCCGGCTGTTCGCGGCGGCGCTGGAGACGCCGGGCGGGCTGAAGATCCAGACCATCCACGCCTTCTGCGGCGGCCTATTGCATCGCTTCCCGTTCGAGGCGGACGTGGCGGCCGGCTTCCGCGAGCTGGACGAGGTGGCCCGGCGCGAATTGATGGCCCGCATCCGCGCCGACCTCGTGGTGGCGGCGAGCCTTGCCCCCGCATCCCCGGCCGGCGAGGCGCTGGCGCGGCTGACGGAGGAAATGTCCGACAGCGGCCTCACCAGCCTCATCGAGGCGGCGGTGGCGCTGCGTGCGCGCATTCTGCCCCTGGGCGACACCCCCGCCGCCCGCCGCGCCGCCGTGGCGCGGGCGCTGGGGCTTCCGGCGGGGCTCACGGTTGCCGATGTGGAAGCCGAGATGCTGGCGAGCCCGCATCTGCCGCGCTCCGAATGGGAGAGCGTGGCGGCGACGCTCGCCACCTCCGACAAGACCACCGACCGCAAGCGCGCCGACGACCTCGCGGCCGCCGCTGCGGCGGGCGATGACGCCTCGGCCCTTGTCGCCTATCGCGGCGTATTCTTCGGCTCGGATGGCCCGCGCTCGGACAAGAACCTCATCACCAAGGGCATGGGCACGCGCGAGCCGGACCTTCTCGCCCGCTTCACCGCCGAGCGCGACCGCCTCGCGGGGCTCGACGACCGGCTCAAGGCCGCCTGGACGCTGGAGCGCACCGGCGCGGCCCTCACCCTCGGCGCCGAAGCCTGCCGGGCCTACGAGGCCGCGAAGGCGGCGCGCGGGCTGCTCGATTTCGACGACCTCATCACCAAGGCGGCGGCGCTGCTCGCCGAGCAGCCGACCTTCGTGCAGTTCAAGCTCGACCAGGGCATCGACCACATTCTCGTGGACGAGGCACAGGATACGAGCCCCGAGCAGTGGAAGGTGGTGGAGGGCCTCGCCTCCGACTTCTTCTCCGGCGCGGGCGCGCGGGCGGGCGTGACGCGCACCATCTTCGTGGTGGGCGACGAGAAGCAGTCCATCTTCTCCTTCCAGGGCGCCGATCCGCGCGCCTTCGGCGCCATGCGCGCGACCTTCGAGCGCAAGGTGGGGGCGGAGGGCTTCCGCCGGGTGGAACTGCCCCACTCCTTCCGTTCGGCGCCGGGCGTGCTGGAGGCGGTGGACGCCATCTTCAAGAGCGCCGATGCGCATGCGGGGCTTACGCTGGATGGGGTGGGCCCCGTCCACGCCGCCATCCGCGCCGATGCGCCCGCCCTGGTGGAGATCTGGCCCACCACCGTGCCCGAGCCCCATCCCGAGCCCGACAATTGGCGCCGGCCGCTGGACGAGGTGCCCACCGACGATCCCGTCAGCCGGCTTGCCGCGCGCATCGCGAGCTTCATCCAGGCGGGTATCGCGAACGGCCTCGCCATGCCCTCCCGTGACGGGCGGCCCATGCGGGCCGGCGATGTTCTGGTGCTGGTGCGCCGGCGCGGGCGGGTGTTCGAGGCGGTCATCCGCGCGCTGAAGGAATTGAAGGACCCGCGCGTGCAGGTGGCCGGCGCGGACCGGCTCGTGGTGCCCGAGCACATCGCCGCCCTCGATTTGATGGCGCTGGGCGATGCGCTGCTCTCGCCGCACGACGATCTCTCGCTCGCGTCCGTGCTGAAAAGCCCGCTGTTCGGCTTCACCGACGACGATCTCATGCGCCTGTGCCCGCAGCGCAAGGGGACGCTCGCCTCCGTGCTCGCCGCCTCGGACGACGCACGCCACCGCGCCGCCGCCGCCCGGCTCGCCGGCTGGAAGGCGGAGGCGGAGGGGCTGCGGCCGTTCGACTTCTATGGCCGGGTGCTCGGCCGCGACGGCGGGCGGCGGGCCATGCTGGCGCGGCTCGGCCCCGAGGCGGCGGACGTGCTGGACGAATTCATGGCCCTCGCCCGCACCTATGAGGGGGCGGAGCCCGCGAGCCTCGCCGGCTTCCTCGCCTTTCTCAGGCGCGGCGGGGCCGAGACCAAGCGCGACATGGAGAGCGGGCGCGACGAGGTGCGGGTGATGACCGCCCACGGGGCCAAGGGGCTGGAGGCGCCCCTCGTCATCCTCGCCGACACGGTGGACATGCCCCGGCCTCGCATCGCTGGCGGCCTCCTCACTTTGCCGGGGGAGGGCGTGCCCGTGCTGGCGCCGCGCAAGGCGGAAGACCCGGAGGTGCTCGCCACCGCCCGCGCCGCCGCCGCCGCGCGGGAGCTGGAGGAATATCGCCGGCTCTTCTATGTCGCGCTCACCCGCTCCGAGGATGCCCTCGTCATCTGCGGCGCCGAGACCCGTTCACCGGCCAAGGATAAGCCCCACGCCCGGCCCGAGGGTTGCTGGTACGACCTCGCCCGCGCGGCGCTGGAGCCGGAGGCCGACGCCGGGCCAGCGCTGGGCTTCGAGGGCGAGGTGCTGCGCTGGCGCCGGGGTCCGGGGCTGAAGGTGGCGGGTGGTGCGGCGGTGCCGGCAGCGGTCGAGCCAGAGGAAGCCCTCTCCTTCCCCCATCCCCCGCCGCCCGAGGCGGTGATGCGGCGGCTGCGCCCATCCGGCATCGAAAGTGGCGCTGTGCCCGTCCGCCCGTCCGCGCCCGCGCCGCTGCCCGAGAGCGCCTTGCCGCCGCTCCTGCGCGGCGATCTCATCCACCGCCTGCTGGCCGGTCTGCCGGAGGTGGCCGAAGCGGAGCGGGAGGCCGCCGGCCTGCGCCTGCTCCGCCATGCGGCCGACGGGGTGGACGATGCGGCGCACCGTGTGATTCTCGCTGAGGCGCTGGCCGTGCTCGGCCATGCGCCGCTCGCGGAGCTGTTCGGCGCCGGAAGCCGGGCCGAGGTGCCGGTGATCGGGCGCATTTCGGGGGCGGGTGGGGAGGTGTTCGCCGTCAGCGGCCGCATCGACCGGCTGGTCGTGCGCCCGGACCGCATCCTCGTCGTCGATTTCAAGACCGACCGGGTGCCGCCTTCCGACCCCGCCGAGGCCGGTGAAAGCTATGTTTCCCAGCTCGCAATCTACGGCGCCATTCTGTCGCAGGCGTTCGGCGGGCGTCCCGTGGAGGCGCGGATCGTCTATACGGCCGGGCCGCGTGTGGTGCCGCTCTTCCCCGACCGGCTGGAGGCCGCGCTGGCCCGGCTCGGTGTTTCCTCACCATCTTTCATGACGCCGAGCGTCAAGGGCGCGTGAAGCCGCCTTGACGGAGAGGGGAGGGGGTACCTACGTTCTCCCCCAACATCCAGTGGTTCTCCCCGTTCTGCCCTACGAGGTATGTCATGGCCGTCGAGAAAGTTTCCGATCAGAATTTCGATCAGGACGTGCTGAAGTCCAGCGCTCCGGTCATCGTCGACTTCTGGGCGGAGTGGTGCGGCCCCTGCCGCATGGTTGCCCCCATTCTGGAGGAAGTCTCCGGCGAGCTGGGCGAGAAAGTCCGCATCGTGAAGCTGAACGTGGACGAAAATCCGCAGACGGCATCCAAGTACGGCATCATGTCCATCCCGACCCTGCTCCTGTTCAAGGACGGCAAGATCGCCTCCCGCCAGGTGGGCGCCGCCCCCAAGGCCAAGCTGGTGCAGTGGATCAACGGCTCCATCTGACCACTTCGGGTCCCGAAACGCGAAAAAGCCCCCGGCTCGGGGGCTTTTTTGCGTTGGGGGATGGAGCGTGTCAGCCGAGGCTGGCCATGAGCTTGCCCGCGGCGGTGACCCGCTCCACCGTGAATGCGGAGGCGGCGCGCACGCGCCACGGCCGGTCGAGGCAGAGGCTGGCATCGTTCAGCCTTGAGGCCTCGGCCTGCGCCTCTCCCTCGCTCGCGAAGCGATGGGCCTCGCGGGGGAAGAAGGCGCCGCCGGGAATGATCACGGCTTCGCCGTCCTGCGTATCGATCCGCGTCTCGCTACCGTCGAAGAAGACCCACCCGCATGGCGCACCCGGCACGGAACGGGCAATCACATGGGCGAGGGAGAGGGGGACGCGGCGGCGCGTGGGCTGCCAGCGTGGCATACGGAAACTGAACATCGGACTCGTCGTCCTCTATCGCCCCTGAGGTGTCTTCCCAGTGGAAATGCTCTAGAGGGCCGGACCGTTCCAACCTGCGACGCGATGAACGTTTACAGGAAGTTGCCCAGTGCGAGGCTCAAGCTGGCGGAATCGCGCAGATTCAATAGCTGACCGCGGCGAGATAGAGCCCGGCCGCCGGCGCCATGGGGCCGCAGCGGGTGCGGTCGGCGGCGGCGAGAGCGGCGGCAAGATCGTCCGCGCTCCAGCGGCCTTCGCCCACCCGCATCAGTGAGCCCACCATGGAACGCACCTGATGGTGCAGGAAGGACCGCGCCGAGGTGACGACGCGGATCTCGTCGCCGTGGCGGGTCACGTCGAGCTGGTCCAGCGTCTTCATGGGCGAGGCGGCCTGGCACTCGGCGGCGCGGAAGGTGGAGAAATCGTGCCGACCCAGAAGGCGCTGAGCCGCGACGTGCATGGCGTCTGCATCGAGCTTCTGCGGAATGCGCCAGGCCCGGTCGCGATCGAGCGCGAGATCGGGGCGGCGGTTGACGATGCGGTAGAGGTAATGCCGCTTGGTGGCGGAGAAGCGGGCGTCGAAGCTGTCCGGCACACGCTCGGCGGCAAGCACGGCCACCGGATGGGGGCGAAGCTGGGCCGTCATGGCGTCCCGCACCGTGTCGGTGCGCCAGTCCTTGCTCAGGTCCACATGGGCGACCTGCCCGGTGGCATGGACCCCGGCGTCGGTGCGGCCGGCACCCGCCACCGTCACCTTCTCTCCGCAGAAGCGCTCGAACGCCTCGGCCAGAACGCCCTGCACGGTGGGTAGCTCGGCCTGCATCTGCCAGCCGGCGAAGGGGGTGCCATCATATTCGATGGTAAGCTTGTAGCGGGGCATGGCGGGTGGCCGCCGTCAGGCGAGCCGGCTTCCGGGGGGCACGGCATTGCCGCGCAGGAACGTCTCCGCCCCCATGGGCTGCTTGCCGGCCTTCTGCAGTTCCACGAGCCGCACCGCGCCCGTCCCGCAGGCGATGGTGAGGCGGTCGTCCAGCACCGTTCCGGGCGCGGCGGAGCCGACCGCCAGCGTGGAGCGCAGCACCTTCACCCGCGCCTCTTCGGAGCCGAGGGGGAACCAGGCGCCGGGGAAGGGGGAGAGGCCGCGGATGCGGTCGTGCACCTCCTGGGCGGGCCTGGACCAGTCGATGCGGGTCTCGGCCTTCTCGATCTTGGCGGCATATTCCACGCCGGTTGGCGGTTGGGGCGTGAAGGCGAGGCCGCCGCGCTCCAGCGCGGCCAGCGCCCGGCCCATGAGGTCGGCGCCGATCACCATCATGCGGTCGTGCAATTCGCCGGCGGTCATGTCCGGCCCGATGGGGATGCGCTCGACGAGGCCCACGGGCCCGGTGTCCAGCCCCGCCTCCATCTGCATCACCGCGACGCCGGTCTCCCGGTCGCCGGCCATGATGGCGCGCTGGATGGGCGCGGCGCCGCGCCAGCGCGGCAGGAGGGAGCCGTGCAGGTTCAGGCAGCCGAGGCGCGGCGCATCAAGGATGGCCTGCGGCAGGATGAGGCCGTAGGCCACCACCACCGCCACGTCCGCCCCATGGGCGCGGAAGGTCTCGGCCGCCTCTTCCCCGCGCAGGCTCTTCGGCGTGAACACCGGCAGGCCGAAGCGCTCGGCCACCGCATGGACGGGCGAGGGGGTGAGGTCGAGCCCGCGCCGGCCGGCGGGGGCGGGGGCACGGGTATAGACCGCCACCACCTCATGGCCGCGCCCGACGATTTCCGAGAGGGTGGGCACGGCGAAATCCGGCGTGCCCATGAAGACGATGCGCATGAACCCTCGGTGTTTGACCCTCGTGCCCCGTGATCGCCCGCCGCGGCGGGTTCAGGCCTCGGCCTTGTGCTTCGCCTGCTTGGTGAATTTCTTGATGACCCGGTCGCGCTTCAGCTTGGAGATGTGATCGATGAAGAGCACGCCGTTGAGGTGGTCGATCTCATGCTGCACGCAGGTGGCGAACAGGCCCTCGGCCTCCACCTCCCGCGTCTTGCCCTCCACGTCCAGGAAACGCACCGCCACCTTCGCCGGGCGCTCGACCTCCTCGTAATATTCGGGGATGGAGAGGCAGCCCTCGCTGTAGATGGAGGTTTCCTCCGAGGCGGCGATGATTTCCGGATTGATGAGGGCGAGGGGCTTCTTGTTCTCGCCGTCGCGCGCCACGTCGATGGTGATGACGCGGCGCTGCACGCCCACCTGTATGGCCGCCAGCCCGATGCCGGGGGCGTCGTACATGGTCTCGAACATGTCCTCGACCAGCTTGCGCACCTCGCTGTCGATCTTTTCGACCGGGGCGGAAAGCGTGCGCAGCTTGGGCTCGGGGATGATGAGGATGGGCCGGATCGTCATTCGAGCGAGATAAGCGAAGCTGCCGCACAGGTCAACATGTTCGCCGTTTGTTCAGAGGAGAGAATCGCGTAAGTAAAGCCATGCCGGTTGTGCTCTTCACCCTGGGCGGGCGGTCCTTCACCTTGGCTGAGGCGGCTGCGGTCGCCGCGGGGGTGCTGGCGCTGCTGCTGTTCCTCGTTCTTGTGACGCTCGTCCGACAGTCGCGAGCGCGCGCCGCCGCAGCGTCCGAGGAGGCGCTCAGGCGCGACGAGATGGACCGCCGCCTGCGCGAGCTGGTCCGCGTCCAGTCCGAGACCGCCGGCCGCGTGCAGAGCATGACGGAGATCCTCGCCCAAAGGCAGAGCGAACTCGCCCGCGCCGTCTCCGACCGCCTCGACCAGACCTCCCACCGGCTGGGAGAGACCCTCTCCACCGCCGCCCGCGCCACCCATGAGAGCCTGACGCGCATCGCCGAGCGGCTCGTCATGGTAGAGACGGCCGAGCGCACGCTCGGCGATCTTTCCGCGCAGGTGGTGTCGCTGCGCGAGACGCTCGCCAACAAGCAGGCGCGCGGCGCCTTCGGGCAGGCGCGCATGGAGGCCATCGTCGCCGACGGGCTGCCGCGCGGCAGCTTCGCCTTCCAGTATACCCTCTCCAACGGCAAGCGGCCGGACTGCGCCATCTTCCTGCCCGGGGATCAGCGCCCGCTGCTGGTGGATTCCAAATTCCCGCTGGAGGCCGTCACCGCCTTCCGCGAGGCGCCGTCCCCGGAGCACCGAAAAGCTGCCGGCCAGCGCCTGCGCAACGATCTGCTGAAGCACGTCTATGACGTGGCCGAGCGCTATTTCATCCCCGGCGAGACGCAGGACGTGGCGCTGATCTTCGTGCCGTCGGAATCCGTCTACGCCGAGATCAGCGAGCATTTCGACGGCGTGGTGCAGGAGGCGTACCGGCTGCGCGTGGTGCTCGTCTCGCCCTCCCTGCTGATGCTGGCGGTGCAGGTGGTGCAGGCCATCGCCAAGGATGCCCGCATGCGCGAGGAGGCGGACCGCGTGCGGGCGGAGGTCGGCGCGCTGGTGGACGATGTGAGCCGCCTGCGCGAGCGGGTGGGCGACCTCGCCAAGCATTTCGCGCAAGTGGGCGACGACGTGCAGCGCGTCATCATCTCCGCCGACAAGATCGCCCGGCGCGGCCTCAGGCTGGAGCAGCTCGATTTCGACGCGCCCGGCCCGGCGCCCTCAGCGCCGACCGAGTGAGAGGGCAGCCATGCCGAAACACCGCATCACCACCACCAGCTTCGCCAGCGTGTATCCGCTCTATGTCGCCAAGGCCGAGCGCAAGGGGCGCACCCGGGCGGAGGTGGATACGATCATCCGCTGGCTGACGGGCTATTCCGACACCGAGCTTGCCGCCATCGCCGCCGGCACCACCGATTTCGAGACCTTCTTCGCCGAGGCGCCCGCGCCCAATCCCGCCCGCTTTTTGATCACGGGGGTGGTCTGCGGCGTGCGCGTGGAAGAGATCGCCGAGCCGACCATGCGGGAAATACGGTATCTTGATAAGCTGATCGACGAGCTGGCGCGCGGGCGCCCGCTGGAGAAGATCCTGCGCAAGGGTTGAGGGCTGTTGATGCGCCCCTCCCGGAGGGCTGTGCCATCTTGCGCAGCGGCATCCAAGGCGGGATGCTGGAGACCGAGATGAATCGCGCCGGTTGTGGCGCGCCCGTGACCTTTAAGGACGAAATGCCTGAACTGCCCGAGGTGGAAACCGTCCGCCGCGGCCTGATGCCCGTCTTGCAGGGCGCCGTGATCGAAAGCGCCGAGGCGCGCCGCCCGGACCTGCGCTGGCCGCTGCCCGAGAACTTCGCCGAACGCCTGGCCGGCCGCCGCGTGGAGGCCATCGGCCGCCGCGCCAAATATCTGCTCGCCGACCTCGACGGGGGCGAGGTGATGATCCTGCACCTCGGCATGTCCGGATCCATCCGCGTGGAGGGCGCGCACGCGCGCCGGACGGGTGTCTTCCACTATCCCCGCGCCGAGGCCGGCCCGCACGACCACGTGGTGCTGCACCTCGCCGGCGGCACTACCATCACCTTCAACGACCCGCGCCGCTTCGGCGCCATCCTCATCGTGCCCTACGACCGGCTGGAGAGCCATCCGCTCCTCGCCGGCCTCGGCCCCGAGCCGCTGGGCAACGCCTTCCATGCGGATTATCTCGCGAGCGCCTTCGCCCGCCGCAGCACCTCGCTGAAGGCGGCGCTGCTGGACCAGAAGCTGGTGGCGGGACTAGGCAACATCTATGTGTGCGAGGCGCTGTTCCGCGCCGGCCTCTCGCCCCGGCGCCTCGCCCACACCATCGTGACCAAGGACGGCAGGCCGACCCAACGGGCGGAGCGTCTCGTCACCGCCATCCGCGACGTGCTGCGCGAGGCCATCCAGGCCGGCGGCTCGTCGCTCCGCGACCACAAGCAGGTGAGCGGAGAGCTGGGCTACTTCCAGCACACCTTCCGCGTCTACGACCGCGAGGGCGAGCCCTGCCGCACCCGGCATTGCAAGGGCACGGTCCAGCGCATCGTGCAGAGCGGGCGCTCCACCTTCTTCTGCCCAACCTGCCAGAGATAGCCGCGCAGAGAAGGCGCAGCCCCGCACGGCGACTGTGCGAGGCTGCCACTTCGCATCAATGCCGAGGCACGGTAGAGCACGTTACCCCTGCGCGCGAGGCGCGGCTGAGGACATCGACCGGTGTCACGCCGGCTGAGGAGGAGATGAGGATGGCTTACGAGACGATCCTGGTGGAGGTGGACGAGCGGGTCGGCATCATCCGGCTGAACCGCCCGCAGGCGCTGAACGCGCTCAACGCCCAGCTCATCAACGAGCTGAACGCCGCCCTCGACGGGCTCGAGGCCGACCGCAACATCGGTTGCATCATCCTCACCGGCTCGGAAAAGGCGTTCGCCGCCGGCGCCGACATCAAGGCGATGCAGAACTTCACCTATCCGGACACGTATCTCGACGACTACATCACCTCCTGGGAGCGCCTCTCGCGCACCCGCAAGCCGGTGATCGCGGCGGTCGCCGGCTTCGCGCTGGGCGGTGGCTGCGAGCTCGCCATGATGTGCGACTTCATCCTTGCCGCCGACACCGCGAAATTCGGGCAGCCGGAGATCAAGCTCGGCGTCATGCCCGGCTCGGGCGGCACCCAGCGCCTGACGCGCTTCGTCGGCAAGTCCAAGGCCATGGAGATGTGCCTGACCGGCCGGCTGATGGATGCGGTGGAAGCCGAGCGCTCCGGCCTCGTCTCCCGCATCATCCCCGCCGCCGATCTGATGACCGAGGCGCTGAAGGTGGCCAAGGTGATCGCCGGCATGTCGCTGCCCGTCGCCATGCAGACCAAGGAGGCGGTGAACCGCTCGTATGAGACCTCGCTCGCCGAGGGAATCCGCTTCGAGCGCCGGGTGTTCCAGTCCCAGTTCGGCCTTCCGCACCAGAAGGAAGGCATGAGCGCCTTCATCGAAAAGCGCCCCCCCGACTTCAAGGCCTGACGACCACGCGGGTGCCGCCCCACCGGCCGCACCCGCCTTCCCCATCTTTCCACGGAAGAGCGCAAGGAGCGTGTTGACAAGCAAGCCGCCCCCCCTCTATGTGTCGCGCTCCCTTCCGGCCCCAACCGGACGGGGCCCAGGTGGCGGAATTGGTAGACGCGCTGGTTTCAGGTACCAGTGGTGAAAGCCGTGGAGGTTCGAGTCCTCTCCTGGGCACCATCGCTCCCCTAGAGCGTTGACGCTTCAGAACATATTGATGTAGCTGTGTTTCTCGCCGCTCAAACTGGTACACATGAGCGGCCACATGGCTCTTCCTATGACACGCCCCACAAGGCGCCCTGAGTCGTCGTTCCTGACGTTCCGCAAGCGCACCCCCAAGGACATTCTCGCCAAGGCCAAGGGACAGGTCGTCACCATCGCGTTCCCGCCGGATAGCGAAGGGCAGCGAACAGCCACGTTCACGATAGGCCCAGAGATCAAGTTCTCCCTCAAGGCGCGCGACCCGGTCAACGCAAGAGCGCGAACCGGCTTTGCCGAGTCGTTCCTTGCTCAGCATTGGGACGCCATCCGCAAGGGGCCTGTCTCTCTCACCCATAAGCAGACCATCGCCCTGTCGGGGGAGGTCTACCGGCTCTTTGCCGATGGCATGGAAGACGACCCCGGTTCAACCAAGCTGTGGGATGCTGTCCTTGATGGCATCGCCGAAGCGATGGCCGGGCCTGTCGGCGGCGGTGGCCATGTGCTCATCATCGGTGACGAGCAGGAGCGCCGAGACATCCTGTTGGAAGAGCGGTTCGGCAAGCTGGCCGACCGTGTGCTGTCCGCTCATCATCTGGAGGTTGACCAAACCAGCCGCAAGGCGCTCCTGTTTCACGTTGCAATGGCGCTCAAGGACGCTGCGCTGAAGCTGGACCGGAATGTGGCTGGAGACTACCGGCCGGACCCGAATGCGGTACGGTTCGGCGGACCATTCGTGCTCACTCCGGAGACGGGGGCGGCAGCGGAGGGCGCAAAGGTTGTGACCTTCGCGAGCTTGGTAACGGGCTGGTGGAAGGAGGGTGAGGCGGCGGGCCTCTCCCGCAAGACGCACCAAGCCTACGCCAGCGCGATGGACCGTCTTGCCGAGCATGTCGGGCACAGCGACGCCGCGCGGATCACGGCAGACGACATCATCGGCCTGAAGAGCGCGCGCCTTGCCGCCGGGGTGAGCCCCAAGACGGTCAAGGACAGCGACCTTGCGGGGCTCAAGGCCATCTTCGGATGGGCTGTTGCCAACCGGCTGCTCCCCGCGAACCCGGCCGAGGGCATCACCGTGAAGCGGGTGAAGGCGCTGAAACTCCGTGGAAAGGGGCTCACTGACAAGGAAGCAGCCGCCATTCTTGCAGCCGCCTCCCGCCACCAGCGAGGGCAGGAGCGTCCGAAGACGTTCGCGGCCAAGCGGTGGGTGCCATGGCTTTGCGCCTACACCGGGGCGCGAGTGGGTGAGATAGCCCAACTCCGTAAACAGGATATTCGGCAGGAAGGCGACCATTGGGTGCTCACCCTGACGCCCGAAGCGGGCGCGGTGAAGAACAAGGAGGCGCGCGAAGTCCCCCTGCATCCGCACCTTGTCGAGATGGGCTTCCCGGAGTTCGTGAGGCAGGCGGAGAATGGCCACCTGTTCCTCACTCCGAGTCGGAGCGGGGACGTCCTGGGTCCGCTTCAGGGCGTGAAGAACCGCCTTGCCGAGTTTGCCCGTGAGGTGGTCAAAGACCCCAATGTTGCCCCGAACCATGGATGGCGCCACCGGTTCAAGACGGTGGGGCTGGAAGCGGGCGTTTCGGAACGGGTGCTGGATGCCATCTGTGGTCACGCCCCGCGAACGGTGGGAGCCGCCTACGGGGACGTGACGTTGAACGCGCGGGCGGATGGCATCGCCAAGTTCCCGAGGTATCAGATCGAAACCGAGGTCTGACCTCTCACGCCGCCAGTCGGTCGGTTGCCGTCAGTCGCTCCAGTGTCTTCGTGACCGCCTCCACCAGCTTCTCCCTCGGCTTGCCGACCTCCTGCCATTCGGCCGTGACCGCCTGCCATCCCTGATCCGTCGAGACGAACGACAGGGTATAGTCGTGATCGTCGGGCGACAGCCACGGAAGCCACGCCATCAGGGACGCGCCGGTCTCATCGGAATGAGCCTCGAACTTCCATGCCGGGAACTGGCGATTGACCAGTTCCACGGTGGTGGCGACTTCCTGGGCGGCGGCAACGAACTTCGTACGCGACATCGTGGTTTCCCCTCAGTTAACGAGGGGGATACGACTCCAGCTTGAGCTGAGCATCAAGCGTATTCGCCTGCGACATTTTTGTATCCATCAAATGTCACTGTCCGATTTACTTGAGTTTTTCCTTGTCACATTCTTGGAGCGCGCTCCTTGATGACCTGGGATGGCGTCTTAGGTGGGAACACCACCTGTGGAGTCTGGCGAGGTGCCGCAGGAGGCTGGAACGCCTTCTCACGCTCCTCCAGGGTCATCCCTTCGTCGGCCCCAAAGTTAGGACGATAGGCGAGCATCCAGCCCGTCTTGTCGTCGCTCAGGGGGATGCGGACGAAGCCGAAGCCCTTGCTGGGCAGATGGCCCTCGAACATGGCATTCAGGTCCACCTCGTTGTCCGGGATGACAACCTCCTTGCCTTCCTTGACCGTCTGCCATCGCCCATCGGTCATGCTGATCTCGCGAGACCAGATGCTCACCTTGTCACCCGGCTCGAAGACCCGGTAGTTGCCATTCTGGGCGACCGCATAGGCACCCTTGGAGACCGCGAAGGGGTGCTCGATCAGGGACACATCGTCGGCCGTGCCATTCTTCAGGAAGAACGGGGCCTTCTGGACCAACTCGTCGAGCTGGTTCTCATAGACCTTCACGGTGCTGACGTTGTCGCCGGTCTTCGGGTTGTAGACCTCCAGGCCCAACCTGATCCTAGGCACGGTCATGCCATTCTCTGTGTAGGCGGGATTGGGGGTGTCATCGAACCGAAGGACGTAGCGACCGTTCTGCGGTATCACAGACGCCCTGTTCGCCATGCGACCCACCGCCTCCTCCACAGCCTTACCCCACTCGACGCCCTGGGCGCCGCGCTCGGAGACAACCGCCATGGCGTAGTCGGTGATCCGCTCCCGGAGGTCCGGAGGCACGGTGATGTTCTCGCGAAAGAAGCCCGTGCCCAGCAACCCAGAGCCACCAAAGGTGGACTTGATGGCCGCGTTGACCTTCTTGTCGACCTCCACCTTGGCTTCACCGGGGGGCTTACCCACGACAGCCGACCAGGACTCCACGGGCTTGGCATTCCGACGCAGCTCTCCGACACGCGCAAGCGTGGCTTCAATGGGCTCACTGGTCAGCATCTTCTCGTCGGAGATGTGCTTGTAATAGCGGTACGCTTCGTCGGTCAGGTAGTTGGCCGCGAACTTCTGATCCCGCTGCTTCTCAATGGCGAACAGGAGGTTCGCAGCAGCCATCTGACCGGCCGGGTTGTCGAAGTTGACCAGGGCACCAGACACCTGGGCCTTGTAGTCCTCCGGCACGACGGTGCCAGCGCGGACCAGGATTTGGCTCACCTGGACCGGATCGGCCTTGAGGATGTTGTCCACCCCCATGACCTTCTTCATGTAGTCCGGCAGGACCTTCTTGAGCACGCTGACGTCGGTCGGAGTGGCACCCATGAGCATCTGCTGGACATGGGCGAAGTTGGCCCCTTCGGTCGCACGACGCTCTGCCTCCTTGCCCAGGAGACCTTGGATGGCCTGGATGTCGTTCGCGGCGCCATAGCGGTTCCGGGTCCGGATCAGGTCCTCACCGAAGGCCGCGAGGTCGTCGTCGTTCATCTCCTTGAGCTTCATGGCGCGCTCACGCAGGCCATTCACCGCTTCCCATTCCGCCATCGTGTTCGTCTGCTCGAAGCTGGTGACAGCCTTCTGCTGGAGCTTGGCGTAGGAGTCGGGGAAGGAGGCCGCGAAGGACTTCCCGTTGATGCCCGTGCCTTCCCGGTCGAGGACCGAGAGGATGGCCTGGGACTTGTCCGGATGGTTCTGCACGGCGGTCGCCAGCGCGTTTGCCACCATGGGGGCCGCCTCGTGGGCGTTCAGGGGGTCAAGCTTCTGGGCCGACTGGATGTAGAAGGCGATGCGCTCGGGGGAGATCGTCCCGTTGCCGGCATCAGCGTCGATGACGGCCTCCAGGTTGTCCCTGCCCTTGGCGAACTGAGCCTTTAGCCGGGACTCCATGTGGGTCCCCAGCATCGTCTCGGTGCCCTTGTAGAAGGCCGAAAGGGACATGCCCTCGAACTCCGGATCGTTGGACCCGGTGAGGTTCTTGATCGCCCATTCCTGGCGCGCCTGGGCAAGGTCGGCGTCAGGGGTCTTCTGGAGGAAGTCCTTCTGGTACCAGTCCTTGAACTCGCGGACAGCCTCCGATCCGGTCTTCTCAGCGAGGACCGTGCGGTAGGTGTCGTAGTAGTCGTAGTCCTCGGACCCAGCCTGATCCATGGTCTTGCCCGTCAGGGCATCACCCACGGCCTGACGCTTCTGCGCCATGTTCTCCTGTTCGATCCGCTTGCGGTCGCCCAGCTCGACAGCCTGCATCAACGTCTCGGCGGCCTTGTTGGTCGCGCCGAAGAAGTTGGCGAAGGACTGGGTGAGCCCGTCAAGGCCGAGGCGGCTGGACTTGAACTCGGGAACCGGCTGGGAGACCAGCTTGGAGCGCTCACTGGGGCCGGAAGGGAGACCGGGGGTTTGGACCTGTGTGCGGCCCGAACGGATTTCCTTGGCCATCAGGCTGCAAGCTCCTGGGTGATCTTGTTGAGCTTCGCCTTGCTGCCGTGGTGCTCAGTGGCAGCTAGGTCGTATGTCTCTGCGGCAGCTTCAGGGGTGTCGAAAGCACCGAGAAAGAGGCGCTTCCCGTTGACCTGGATGTGGGCAGTCCAACGGCGATAGAGTCTGTCATACGAGACGCCGCGATAATGCGGGGCGGTGGTCACTGGGAGGCGCCTTCGCGATGGGCCTTCCGCCATTCCGACAAGAGGAAGCGCAGCACATCGGTGAAGGACGTAACCTTGCCGGGACGGATGACGCGGTGGATGTCCCGGATGGTGGACATGTCGGTGGCGTCGAGGCGCGCTGTGACATGGTGGGGGTAGGCGTTGAGGGTGATTGTGTGGTCTCCTAGATATGGTGTGTTACGAAAAATTTGCGCTATATGTTGTGTTACTGAAAAACAGGGGCGCGGAAGTAGGCGCGCGGATCAGAGCGGCTCAGAAGCCCGTAGGAGTCCAAAGCGATCGCTCGGCTAGTTCCGATAGCCTGACGACGCTCCATTGACTCCTACGGGGCTCCTATTCGATCTGAGCCGGTCTCAGGCGTGGACGTAGACGTGGGTCGCCTCGGTGGGCAGAGCGTCCAGCACCAGCCGGGCCATAGGGTCGACCTTCCCGGCGAACCGGGTCACGTCCCTGAGCAGCACAGCCTTGGATTTGCAGAAGCTGCGGCTGGTCCACCGGGGGAACCCGTCCGGTGTCTTCCCTTCGCGACGCTGAAGGGCGAACTGGGCTCGATCCTTGGTGAGGATGACCCTCCAGCCGTCATTCAGGCGACAGACCCCCTTCCGGTACAGGTCTTCGGTCTCTTTGTTTCCGCCAGGGGCAGGCGCTGCGACAGGTTGGAAGCGGCCACGGCGGCGGGCCATCAGCTCCGACAGGGTGTCCGGTCCCCTGTTGGTGTCGGGGCTGGGAGGGCCGCCCATGCCGATCTCAGTGAACAGGGACGGTGCCATGGATGCCCAGTTGGGAAGCGCCCGCAGCGTCTCCATCACGGCGGGGTCGACATTGAAGTGAAGGGTGTCGACAGCTGCCAACAGATCGTCCCGCGTGGCATGGGCGCTGAGCTTACGCCACGCGCGGCGGGAGACAGTCCCCACGGCAACGTCGCGGCGCTGAATGAGCCAGGACGAACCACCCTTGGCGAGGATCACGCGGTGGCGCGGGGTCAGGACAGCGGTGACAAATCCATAATCGTCATCGCCCTCAAGGAGGCTCCTGACGGGCATGTCTTTCAGGGCGCTGGCGAGGAGCCGAGCGGCCTCCGCACGACGGGTCGTCTCGATCCTGCGCTGTCTCGCGGTGGTGCTCATGGTGTGCCTCGTGAGTGGGGATTATGGGTGGGGGCGGTGAAGGGGATGGGGGTGCCAGACCGGAGGCATCCCGAGCGGCGGACGTGCGCTCAGTGACGGCGGTGGCGTCGGAGAGACGCTTCCGGTCTGGTCTTGGGTCGGGAAGGCAATGCCCCTCGGTCGTCGCAGACATCGACCTTCGAGCGAAACGCTCTGTGAAGGGGCGCCATGTCGTCGGGTGTGGCCCGTGGTGGGCGGGGCGACATGGGAAAGGGGTCGTGACGGCTGCACACCGGAAGGCCGACTGCCCGTCCCGACCGACTCACTGTCATGCGAGCGGGGCGGGTGTCAGCCTTCCGGTGTGTCGCCGTGTTCCGAAAAAACGATGCCCGCCCACCCGACCAGACCGGCAGGGTGTTCGCTGTGTGATCCTGAGCGAGGCGGTATGTCTTTCCAGTAGGAGAGAAGAAATGACAGCAAACCATCGGGTGATGGCGAGGGCTCAGGGTGTCGAGATGTTCCCTCTGTGATCCCGAGGTGAACCGGAGAGATAGAGAACTCCTGATGGAGGGAAACTTCGTTTCTGATCCTCTAAGCAGGTATGGCTATCCGGGGTCATCAGGTGGCCCTGATGTGGGACTCTATGAGTACACATAGAGTTAATCTTTCTCACCCCCAGGGCAGTAGGAGGCAATAAATAGGGGTGCCTAAGATGCGCAGAGAAGGGCGTGGGAGTCTTGCGGGCTGTCGCCGGTAGGTGGGTGGCTCGGTCGCACCCAATCGACTCTAGCGGCCGTCTGAGGCGACGGGAGAGGGTGCCTCTTCCGCTGGGCTACATCGCGCTCAGCCTCGGTGGTCCCACGCTCGACAAGAGCCTGGAGCTTCAGGGCGTGAGCCGCGTCGTCCCGGTCGATGGTCGTGACGGTGGGACAGGGGGTCTTGGGGCGGGGCGTGGAGTGAGCTTCGAGGAAGGCGTCGATGCCTCCGTCAAAATTGTGGACCTCCACATTTTTGGATGTGGCGATCTTCGCAACACGCATGTACTGGACTGCGGTGTCGTAGGGCGCCTCACAGTTCGCCTCGATCCACGCCTTGAACTCCCCATGCTGGACCTTCTCCTTCACCTTCAGGAGATGGATACCGGCAGTCTCTGCCCAGCGGAGCATGGACCTTCCCGCGTAGATGACCTCACGGTGGGCCGTGTCGATCTTGCGGGCGTGGCCTTGAGCGCCTTGGCTCCGGTGAAGCCCATGGCGAGCAGCGTGAAGTCATCACGGGTCATGTCGAAGGAGCGAACCTGACGGGTTCCTCCGCGAGGCATTACAACGGTTTCCGACGTGGCCCCAAAATTGGGGGCACATGACGGAGCCTCACTTATCAGCGTGTCGATGTCCCTGAGGACGTGATCGTGCCGCTTCCCGAAGTATGCGGCGACGTCCTTCGAGCTGGCGACCACGAAGCGGCCCACCGTCCTCACGATGGGCTTAGCGGTGACGAGGTCTCCCATCAGTGGAACACTCCGTCCTGGCAGGGCTGACACAGGCCGGAAATCCGGTGCTCTCGTGCCGACGCCTCGTCGTTGAACATGAAGAAGCGGACCCGCGTGCCGGTCGCTTCGTCGACCAGCTCGGTTCCCCGGTGGCCGCAGAAGGGGCGCTGAGATAGGGGCTCGTCACGGGCAGGGGAAAGTGTCTCGGAATGCCTTTAGCATGACAAAGCCAACGGGGTACTGAGCTTCAGAGGGCTTGTTCGCCAAATATCGTATAAGTATGTTCTCAACTTGTTCAATGGTTATAGAAATATTTGGCGGAGGGCAGAAGAGTGGAGACCCCTTTTTCATCGTGGAAATAGCCGTGTTGGTCCAGTCTATTCCACTAGATAAACCTTCAATATATGTTCGCGCTAGTTCGGGAGAGAGCTTGAGTTGCCGCACCATGTCGGCTCCGCTCGGTTCCGCGATCACATAAGTTGTGGATGCAGCGTTAACAGCCAAAAGTACGAAAGCCGTGGTGCAAGCGCGGCGCATTCCCGGCCCTCCTCTGTGAAGCCGTGAGGATGATGACCGAGCTTCGATGGCATGGCGATGGGTGTGGCCCTGGATGTACCCACCGTCCTTGCGGATGGCGGGGAGGACGACGCGAGTGACCCAGTCCTGAAACGGCTTGGCCTGGGGCTTGTCGGAGCGGAGGATCAGCTTGTAGGGGCCGGACTAGGAGATGATGGCGTTGGGGCGTCCGCCGTACTTCCCCTCTGTGGGACGCCAGCGAGCAACCTCATCCTGACTGAGGTTGCCGAGATGTCTCACGGCACCAGCATCCATGCTCAGGCCCAGAGCCCGGCACACATCCGCCGCGACGAACCAGGGCTCTCCCCCGATGTCCACCACGCGGATGTGGTAGGTGTTCCCGTCGTGCCCGAAGGCGGGCGTCTGGAAGGTGGTCAGAGCGTTTGCTTGCCTTCCGAGCGCCGCCAGACTCGTTTGGTCGTGCCCCGCGACGTGACCTGCCACGTCAAGCTTGATCGACTCCTGCGGGCCTCTGAGTCGATCTGTGGCCTTATCGTCCGAGCACCAACACAGCGGCGACAATGAAGAAGATGACATGACCGGCAATTGCCCACAGCCCTATTCGGTCGGCGGGGTTCAGCCCCCTCGGTCCAAGGTCTGACGGGACATAGCGCCGAAGGTGACGCGGTATCTCATCCTCCCTCCGCTCGGTCATGCCTCTGCTCCCTGACCCTGAACGATCCGGTAGACACTCCCCCGGCCGATCCCAACAGCCGCAGCGATCTCCGTGGGTGTCTTCCCTTCGCGGTGGAGCTTCAACACCTCTTCCGACTTCGCCCGCGCGGTGGGCTTGCGACCGAGATATTTCCCCTCGGCCTTCGCCTTGGCGATACCCTCCCTCTGCCGCTCCAGCATCATCTCCCGCTCAAACTGCGCAAAGCCTGCGAAGATGGTGAGGATCAATCGCCCCGTCGCGCTCTTGGTGTCCACCACCTCGCCACCGAGGTTCAGCACCCGGAGACCCACGCCCTTCGCGTCGAGGTCGCGGACGATCTCCCACAAGTGGATGGTGGAGCGGGCAAGCCTGTCGATCTTGGTGATGACGAGGGTGTCACCCTCCCGCACGAACTCCAGGGCCTGCTTCAGCCTGTCCCGCTCCCCAACCGAGGACACATGCTCGGCAAACACCTTGCCGCAACCCGCCGCGTCGAGGTCGCGTCGCTGGGCTTCAAGCCCTGCTTCCTGTTCGGTGGTGGAGGTCCGCGCATATCCGACCAACATCCCCATGTGCCCTGTCTCCCGACCTTCAGTGTCCAAAAGGTCTAGAGATGAGAGTCCCATCCGTCCAGAATGTCAAGCCCATCCTATTGGACGCGATGCGGGGCGTTTCCGGACGTGTCCGCATGGGCAAGGTCTATTGGGCGTCGGCCTTCGCCTCCTCCGTCTTTGGTGGTTCGGCGCGGAAGACGATGCCGCACTTCTTTCGGATTGATACCTGTTCGATGGCTTCCATCTCGCCCTTGAGGCGGGCAAGTTCAGCCGTCTGGGCGTTGTCGCCTCCGACCATAAATGCGGCGGGCCAGAAGATGACGACAGCTACGGTGGTCACGACTGCATCGCTTGTGGCCTGCTTGTTCTGGGCGCCAGTCAGGATGATGGCTCGCGCCGAAACCCGCTCAGCCTCCTGGGCGAGTTGCAAGCAGGTGTAACTCTCGAACTGGATTGGCGAGACGTATGCTGCCGATACCTGTTCGGCGCTTTTGGCGCACGCTCCCACCACAGCCGCCAAGATAGCGGCCATTACCACTGACTTGTTACTGGACATCCCCGCCCCCGAAATGAGGTCAGGAACCTAGCACCGCGCGTTAGCGGCAGTCCACCCGAGGGACTATTTCTAGTTGGTAGGTTAAGGGATGGGCGTGGAGGCTGGACCAAGGCGCATTCTAGGGCGACGCTCAAGGCTTCCCGGTGTCCATGATGTCAACGGGGTACGGGGGGCGCTCCGGTTTCGCGTTGGGGGAACATATGTCCGCAGATCGGACTCCAATTTTCAACTTGGCCGCGAAGTCTGCCCCGTGCTAACCACATGCTTCCTTTAGGGAATGGGGGATATCCGTGAAGCTGGCTACTTTGGGCCTCATCGCACTCGCCGCTGCCGTCCTGGCCACTCCAGCGCGATCCCAGAGCGGTCTCAATGTACAGAACCCGTACAGCTACGGGTCGTCCACCTATGGCCGAAGCACTGGGCCTGTCCATGTGAACCCCTATACGAGGAACGACGGAACCAGCGTGCAGGGACACTACCGCTCTGCTCCCGACAGCAACCCGTATAACAACTGGTCAACCCAAGGAAACACGAACCCGTACACGGGACGACAGGGAACGAAGTCCCCATATGGGTACTGAGAGACACACCTCAATTTTATTTGAGAAATACCTCTTGACAAGGTCCAGAGGAGCTCTACCTATAAGGTATCGTATCGATTGAATGTGAGTTTGCTCTCTTGAATTGGAATATAAATTCCATTCTAGATAGAGTCCTTATCGTGATGACCTTTCGATGAGAGCTTGAGGCTCTTAGTTCTCATCGAGATTGCCTCATGGCCTGCGCCTTCATGCACTCCGATAGATAGACAGCTGGGGTGGCGTTTTCTGCCACTGCATAGTCAACCCCATTGCCATTCATCATAAGCTCATGGTCAGTCGCCAGTCTCCTTGGCCGGTGGCTGAGGCAATGGGGGTACGCTGGTTCGAGTGCGCTGTTAGGACTCGAACTCATGCAGCTTGCGACGTGGCCACCTCACTGGTACACATCGGCCTCCTCGTGGCGGCTAAAAACCCAGTAAAATCAATGATGGATGGCTGGATTAGGGCCAATCCTCTCCTGGGCACCATTTACCCTTCCGGATAAGTCCCAAAAGCTCCGAAAACCCTTACAAACACTCGATTCTCCGGTCCAGTAGGTTCCGGGGGTGTCTGGGGGTATCCGTTGGCAGCCGGCAAATTTGGGGGTATTTTTGGGGGTATCGGAAACGTACCCCCACTGAGGGCGACCCCCAATGCCCCTGACCGACACGGCCATCCGCGCGGCCAAGGCCGGCGACAAGCCCTATAAGCTGGCGGACGGTGGCGGTCTCTATCTCCTGGTGAATCCGACCGGCTCCCGCCTCTGGCGGTTGAAGTACCGGATCGAGGGCAAGGAGAAGCTCCTCGCCATAGGCCCCTATCCCGAGGTGACGCTGGCCAAGGCGCGGGAGCGGCGCGACGACGCCAAGAAGGCGATCATAGACGGCGCCGACCCCTCCGCCCTCAAGAAGCAGTCACGGGAGGAGGCGAAGGCGGCACTGGCCAACACCTTCCGTGCGGTGGCCGAGGAACACCTCGCCAAGCTGGAGCGCGAGGGGCTTGCTGATATCACGCTGGGGAAGCGGCGTTGGCTGCTTGGGTTCGCATACCCCCATTTCGGGGACCGGGATATCGGCGGTGTCAGCTCGGCCGACGTGCTGGTGGCGCTGCGGGAGATCGAGGCCAAGGGCCACCATGAGACGGCGCGGCGGATGCGTTCCGTCATCGGCTCGGTTTTCCGCTACGCCATCGCCACCGCCCGAATCGAGAACGACCCGACCTTCGCCCTTCGCGGCGCCCTGACCACGCCGAAGGTGCAGCATCGATCTGCTGTCACCACCGCGACCGAGCTGGGCAAGCTCCTCAAGGCGATCCACGGATATGGAGGGCAGCCGGCGACGCGCGCCGCGCTGCGGCTTATGCCGCTGCTGTTCCCCCGCCCTGGCGAGCTGCGCGCGGCGCGGTGGTCCGAATTCGACCTCGACAAGGCGATTTGGTCCATTCCGGCCGAACGCATGAAGATGCGCCGGCCCCACCGCATCCCGCTGCCGCCGCAGGCGGTGGCCATCCTGCGCGAGCTTCACGCGGTGACGGCGGAGGAGGATTTCGCCTTCCCCTGCATCGGCGCGGCGAAGAAGCCGATCAGCGAGAACACCCTCAACTTCGCCCTGCGCCGTCTCGGCTTCGGCCCGGGTATCGCCACCGCCCACGGCTTCCGCGCTACCGCCTCGACGCTCTTGAACGAGAGTGGGCGGTGGCATGCCGACGCTATCGAGCGCCAGCTCGCCCATGCGGAGAACAATGAGGTGCGCCGGGCGTACCTGCGGGGCGAGCATTGGGAGGAGCGGGTGCGGATGATGGCGTGGTGGGCGGATTATCTGGATGCGCTGCGGGAGGCCGCGGACTGAACCAATCAGACCTCCGCTGATTGCATCGGATTGTGCATGGCTTCGCCGGACGGCGTTGGACTTGCTGCGCGTTAGACGGAAACTATGCCAGCGAATCAACTGGCGGTACGGCTATGTCCGATCTGGAGCGTTGGCGCCTCGTAAAGCAGTTCACCATTTATCAGGCCGCTCTTCTTAGCCACGGCTACGATCCTGCGTCGGTGTATGGAATCGAATTTGAGCGGTGGCCCGTTTCGGTGCGCCATGCGACGCTTCCGACAATAAACGCTCTTAAACACGCGATATTTGATCGAACTATCCCCCTTGTAAGGGAGGTGTACTGCGATTCTTTTGGAAATGATGTAGATTTATCAGAAAGTCTAATCCACAGTAAGCGGATTCATCAATGGTATTTTGAGCATGATATGTATGATTTATTCTTCAGGATTAAACCTAAACCTGCTCATGAGGTCGATGATCCGCGAGGTCTGTTCTATGCGCCGAAGCTCGCCGCTGCGAATGCCGCTTGGCGGGCCGTGACCGCTGACCCCAAGCGCCTGCGGGGCAAATCTGTGAAGCAGGCCTTGCAGGAGTGGCTCGAAGAGCACGCCGCCGAATACGGGCTTCTTCACAAGGGCAAGCCGAACGCCACCGGCATCGAGGATATTGCCAAGGTCGCGAACTGGCGGCCCAACGGCGGCGCTCCGGCTACCCCTGAGGATGCGCCAGAACCTCCGGGTGGGTTTAGTCAAACCAGCCCCTTGGATCAGGAAAACCCCTACTCTGGTTCGTTCGGTTCCGACCTTGACGACGAGATACCTTTCTAGGGGACTTGGGGTATCTCTCGGCCAAATTAATCGACTGAACAACCTACGTTTTTTCAAATTCGCCCGGCTATTTTAGCGCCCGCGTCGCGCCCATCCTTCCGTCCATGTCCACTCGGACCCGGATGGAGCCAATGAGCAGCAACGACACGACGACCCGCCCCTCTCTCCTGCGCCTGGAGGCCGTGAAGGCCCGCACCTGTCTCAGCCGCAGCACCATCTACGCCTATATGCGGGAGGGGCGCTTTCCGCAGCCGGTAGCCCTCACCGAGCGGTGCGTCGCCTGGATCGAGGCGGAGATCGACGGCTGGATTGCCGACCGCATCGCGACGGGGCGGAGGGGGTGAAGGGGATGCGCGCCCGCAAGCCGCGCCGGTGCTCGCCGCAGAGGGTGAAACAGGGCACCACCTATGAAGTGGCCGAAGTTGCCAAGCTCCTCGGCATCCACCGCAACACGGTGCGGCGGTGGCTCAAGGAGGGGCTCGGTGCGATCGATGACCGGCGCCCCCTTCTGATCCATGGCTCTGCCCTCAAGGTTTTCCTTGCCAAGCGGCGGGTGAGCCGGCGCCACACATGCCGCCCCGGCGAGTTCTATTGCTTCCGCTGTCGGGTGCCGCGCGCGCCGTGGGGCGGAACGGCGGACCTGTCATTCCGCAATGAGAAGGTCGCCCGCCTTGCGGCCCTCTGCGCCTCCTGCGGAACCCCCATGCACCGCACCGTGCGGCGGGCCGACCTGCCGGCCCTCGGCGCCCTGATCGATCTGCACACGCTGGCGCCGGAACGAATGAATGGTTGTTCCGACCCCAATGCAAACCGTGCTTTCGAGGAGGTGTGACGCGATGACGAGACTGAACCCGTCCAATGAGCGCCTGAAGAGGGACTATATCCGCTATCTGAAGGAAGCCAAGGGCAAGAGCGAGGCGACGCTCGATGCCGTGCGCAAGGCCCTCGCCCGCTATGAGGCATACACGGCCGCAAAGGACTTCAAGACCTTCCGGCGCGAACAGGCCATCGGCTTCAAGACCCGGTTGGCCGAGACCGAGGGTGTGCGCACCGGCGAGGGCCTGAGCGCGTCCACGCAGGCCAGCACGCTCACCGCACTGAAGGACTTTTTCACCTGGCTGTCGTGGCAACCCGGCTTCAAGTCCAAGGTCCACATGGCGGACATCGACTATCTGTCGCCCTCGAACAAGGATGCCGCGCGGGCCAAGGCGGCGATGTTGCGGGCCTTCCCCAGCCTCGAACAGGTGCGCGCCACTGTTGCCGCCATGCCGGGGGAGACGGTCATCGACCGGCGCAACCGCGCCCTGGTCGCCTTCACGCTCCTGACCGGCATCCGCGACCGTGCGCTGGTGTCGCTGTCGCTCCGCCACGTGGACACGTCCGGCAAGGCTCCGGTGGTGACGCAGGACCCCAACAGCGTCGAGACCAAGTTCGCCAAGGCCATCGTCACCTACTTCTTCCCAGTGGGCGAGGACCTCGCCGCTATCGCGCTCGCCTGGATCGAGGAGTTGCGCAAGGTCCACCTGTTCGGCCCGGCCGACCCGCTCTTTCCCCGCACGCGCATGGGCCTTGGCGACGGTGGCGGCTTCGCGCCGGTGGGCATCGAGCGGGAGCACTGGAGCAACGCATCGCCGGTGCGGGAGATTTTCCGCAAAGCCTTCGAGCGCGCGGGCCTGCCCTATTTCCCGCCCCACGCCTTCCGCCACACCCTCGGCCATCTGGCGCAAACTATGTGCCGGACCCCGGAGGAGCTGAAGGCCTGGAGCCAGAACCTCGGCCACGAAAACATCGCCACCACGCTCACCTCCTACGGCCGAATCGACCCCCACCGGCAGGGCGAGGTGATGGGGCGGATGGGAGAGCAAGCCCCCATCGGCGACGATGATACGCTGGCGCAGATCGGCGCCTTGCTGGCCAGGCGAAGAGGGAGTGATTTGGTCGCCTAGGCGCAGGCCTTGATTGAGATAGGTTGGAAGCATCGAAACATAATGCGCTTTGCCGGTCGGGCGTCTGCGGGTATTGAGCGGGTTGATGCAGGGGGAAGCCTTGTCCGATTCAGCCTCGTTCATTTCCGGCGCGCTGTTCACGACCGACTACCTCGCGGACGCGATCAAGCATACTGAAGCCTATCGCTCCGTTGACGCTGCCGGCCTTCGCGCCCGTTTGGCCGAAATCGCTGTTCCGTTCCCCAAGAGCATCCGAACCAACGAAAGCCAGACCGAAGACGACTTCATATGGCCTGTGCTCGGTGCCCTTGGCTGGTCCGATAGCCTCCGGCAACAGAATCTGACCGCCAGCGGCCGGGACGATGTACCGGACGGTCTGCTGTTCGCCGATGCCGCATCGAAGCTGGCGGCCAATGCACAGGTCGAACAATGGCGCCGATATGCACATGGCCTCTGCGTGGTGGAGTGCAAGCGGTGGGCTCGGCCCCTTGACCGTGCATCAGGTAAGGATGAGACCACCGCGCCGTCCACGCAGATGCTGCGATATTTGCGGCGCATCGACGACCTAACCGCTGGCCGGCTGCGTTGGGGTATCCTTACCAACGGTTCGCGGTGGCGGCTCTACTGGGCTGGTGCGCGCTCGGTGTCAGAACAGTTTCTGGAGATCGACCTTTCCCGCGTCCTCGCGCTCGATGGTGCTGACCTCTTCGCCAGCGATGCGGATCGCGAGCATTGGCTGCGCGTGTTTGCCGTCCTGTTCTCGCGTGAAGCGTTCCTCGGCACAGGTGTCGATCGGCGAACCTTCCACGAGCGCGCCCGCGCGGATGCTGCCTTCTATGAGGAGAAGGTCGCCTCTAGCCTGTCGGAGCTGGTGTTCACCACCGTTTTCCCCAACCTAGCCAGTGCCATCGCCGAAGCCGCCCCAGACGCACCTCTAACCGAGGTGCGGGACGCTGCGCTGGTGCTGCTTTATCGACTGCTGTTCCTGCTCTATGCTGAAGACCGCGCGCTGTTGCCGGTGAACGACAAACGCTATGACGACTATGCCTTGCGCAATTTGCGGCTCGACGTGGGCAGGCGTGTGTCGAATGGTGATGCCTTCTCCACGAGTGCCACTCGCATTTTCGGGCATGTGGCGGACTTGGCGCGCATCATCGACCGGGGCGATACCAGCGTTGGCATTCCGCCTTACAATGGCGGCTTGTTCGCTACCGAGGGGGCGCCCCTTCTCGCGCGAGTGAGCATCGGCGATGCCGTTATGGCTGGTGCCCTCGATGCCATTTCCTTCGAGCGTTCCACCGGAGAACGGCGATATATCAATTATCGCGACCTATCGGTGCAGCAACTTGGTTCAATCTATGAACGCCTATTAGAGTTCGAGCTGTTCCGTGGCGACGGCGGCACTCTCTCAGTGCGTCCAAATTTGTTCGCCCGTAAGAACAGCGGAAGTTATTACACGCCGGATGACCTCGTGGGTCTAATCCTCAGTGAGACATTGGAGCCACTAATCTCAGAGCGGCTTGCGGCCTTCCACGCGGCGCTAAATAAACTCGACCCGGAAGAATCTGAATTGGTGCGCCGCCGCGAACTACGAGAGGTCGACCCGGCCGAGGCGATCCTGCGGCTGCGCATCTGTGACCCCGCCATGGGCTCCGGCCACTTCCTGGTGAGCCTCGTGGATATGCTCGCTGACCATGTGCTCGATGCCATGGCGGAAGCGGCAGCGCAGGGCAGGAGCCTTGGCTATGTTTCGCCGCTCGCGGAAAAGATCGAGGATATTCGCACTACCATCCTGCGCAACGCCCGCGCAGCGAAATGGGCAATCGACGAAGCTCAGCTCGATGACCGGCATATTGTCCGACGGATGGTCCTCAAGCGCTGCATCTATGGGGTGGACAAGAATCCCATGGCGGTCGAGTTGGCGAAGGTCGCCCTTTGGCTCCACACCTTCACAGTCGGTGCGCCCCTCTCATTCATCGACCATCATCTGCGCGCAGGCGACAGCTTGTTCGGCTTGTGGGTGCGCGACGCCATCGACAAGGCAGCGGCCTGGGGCGGCGGAGAATTGCTCTACGTCAAGGAATTGAAGGAGGCCCAGTCAGCCGCCGCTGCCATGCAACTTATCGAGCGGGCGGTAGACGTCGAAATTGCCGAGGCCCACCAGTCCGCGGCTACCTTTTTCGGCATCAAGGCGCAGGTTGGCCCGCTCGACGCCTTCGTTTCCTTGCTCCACGCGCTGGACTGGCTGGATCTGAAGGCGCGTGAAGACAAGGCGGCTGTGCGGGCGTGGCTCGATGGCCAGTTCGGTAATCCAATTGAAATTGCCTTGGGCAGGGCGCGACCGATACGCGACCGTGCGCGGCGCGAGGAAGGGGAGCGCTTTTCTGCCGTTTTGGAGCGCGCCCACGCACTAATCGCCGAAGAGCGCTTTCTGAACTGGCAGATCGCCTTTCCCGGAGTGTGGTCCAACTGGGAAGAAAGGGAGCGCGAAGGCGGCTTCGACGCGGTGGTGGGCAATCCGCCTTGGGATCGGATCAAGTTGCAACAGGTCGAATGGTTCGCCGCGCGGCGGCCAGATATTGCCTCTGAGCCGCGCGCGGCAGATCGAAAGCAACGCGTCGATGAGTTGGTTGAATCTGGCGATCCCTTAGCTTCCGAATTCCTCATTGCCGAGCAACGAGCAAACGATATGCTGCGGATGGCTCGGCACAGCAGCGGAAAATCACTAAAAAAAACCGAGAGTGGAAAACGAACTGCAGCTCCTTCGGACCATTACCCTCTGTTAAGTGGGGGTGACATCAATCTCTACAGCCTATTTGTGGAGCGCGCCCATGCGTTGGTAAAATCAAACGGTATGGTGGGACTTTTAGTTCCTATCGGCATCGGCGCTGACAAAACCAGTGCAGACTACATTTCAAACATCACCGAGAATCAGCAGCTTAAAGCGTTTCTTGCGTTTGAAAACAAACGCCGCTGGCTATTTAAAGACGTCCATGCGGAGGATCAGCCTACCATTATTGTCTCATCTAACCCAGGGCGGCGCTACTCTAGGTTTCGATATGCCGTAAAACTACATGTTATGCCAAATGAAAAGTCAGATCCAACTGTCATGATGGATGCTGAAACGCTCAAGGCTGTAAATCCAAATACTGGAACTGTTCCAATATTCCGTTCGGCTGAAGACGCTCGCCTTGTTTCGGCGGCTTATGCACGGACGCCAGTTTTCGTAAGAAAATCGGGTCAAGGCGATCAATGCGACTGGAACACGCGATACCTTACTATGTTTCATATGACAAATGACAGTAAGTTGTTTCGGGACAAGAAGGAACTCGAGAATGAGGAAGGCGCATGGTATATTGGAAATCAACGCTTTCAATCTAGCAATGGTGTTTGGCTGCCATTGTATGAGGGGAAGAGCGTACAAATTTATAATCATCGCTACGCTTCTATTGTTACGCCAGTCGGGTCAATTAGTGGTCAAGGGCAGGCAATACACTCAACACTTGATGAGCTTGCTTCGCCTGAATTTTTGCCCACACCTCGCTACTGGGTAAGCGCTAGTAAGGTCGATGCGATCAGGCGTGGCTACGCCATTGGATTTAATGACGTCTGCAATACCAATAATGCGCGGTCGTTGATTGCTGCTATTGTTCCGCATGTAGCGGCCGGAAATAAACTTCCAATTCTAGATGGTCTAGATGCGCCGGAAGCAGCATTATTGATTGGAAATCTGAATTCGATACCATGTGACTACTTTGCGCGAAACAAAATTCAAAGCCGTAATCTGAACAAGTATATCCTTGAGCAACTCCCAATTCTGCCTCCCGTGGCGTACGCTCGGAATTTCGGCCCCAAATCGGCAGCGGCGATCGTGCGTGATGCCGTGCTCGAATTGACCTACACCGCGCACGACATTGCGCTTTTTGCGCGCGACATGGGCCATGTGGATGCGTCAGGCGCAGTGCTGCCGCCCTTCAGGTGGAATGAGGGCCGCCGTCTCAAGCTGCGCGCTAAGCTCGATGCTCTCTATTTCATCCTCTACGGCCTATTTGATTCCGCCTCCCCTGCGCAGAGTCGCGACGATATCCGATATATTTTCTCGACATTCCCTATAGTGGAACGAGACGAGGTGGCGAAATATGGTCAATATCGCAGTCGGGATTTGGCTTTGGCCTGGATCAACGCGCTCCTGGCAGGGCAACCAGACGCGGAGATAGAGTAACTCGTAAGCTTTAGACAGAAGCACGTTACGCTGCGAGGAGACCTCATGCCCATCCATCACAGTCTTTGGCGGGTCGGCGCACAACCGGCGCGGCTGGCTGAGGCGAGCCTGCCGAGTGAGGCGTTGCTGGAGGAGATGATCGTCGCTGCGCCGGATATCCTTTCCCGGCAATGGATGATGATCGGCCGGCAGGAGGACACCGGCTTTTCCGGCCGCATCGACCTCCTCGCCCTCGCCCCCGACGGCACGCTGATCCTGATCGAGCTGAAGCGCGGCAAGACCCCTCGTGAAGTGGTGGCGCAGGCACTGGATTATGCCACCTGGGCCGAAGGGCTGGAGGCGCAGGACCTCAATCGCATCTATGCCCGCTTCGCCAAGGGCGACAGCCTCGACGCGGCCTTCGCCCGCCGCTTCGGGCAGAAGCTCGATCCCGACACGCTGAACCAGAACCATCAGATCGTCATCGTCGCATCCGAGTTGGATGCCGCCAGCGAGCGCATTGTCGGCTATCTCAACCGCCGCGACATTCCCATCAACGTGCTCTGCTTTCAGGTGTTCGAGACCGATGCCGGCCAATTGCTGAGCCGCGCCTGGCTGCTCGATCCCGTCGAGACGCAGGTGGCCGCATCGAGCAGCAGCGCCTCCGGCGAAAAGGAGCCGTGGAACGGCGAGTTCTATGCCAGCTTCGGCCACGACGGCGAACGCGATTGGGAAGACGCCCGCCGCTATGGCTTTATCAGCGCGGGCGGCGGCTCCTGGTACACGGGCACGCTCAAGCTGCTGAAGGATGGCGATCTGGTGTGGGTGAAGGCGCCCGGCTACGGCTTCGTCGGCGTCGGTCGCGCGCGCGGCAGTTCCGTCCCGGCCTCCGACTTCACCGTGAAAGACGAGACCGGCGTCGAGCGCCCGGCGCTGGAGGTGATGAAGGGCCATTACCGCTCTGTCGCCGACGACCCGGAGCGGTGCGAATATTTCGTGCCCATGGAATGGCTCGCGACCCGGCCATTGTCTCAGGCGGTGAACGAGACCGGCATGTTCGGCAACCAGAACACCGTCTGCGCCCCCCGCACCCCGAAATGGCGCCACACGGTGGAGCGGCTCAAGGAACTGTTTCCGGGATGGGACAAGGGGGTATGATTGGCCCGCGCGATGGGCTGCCGAGGGGGTAGCCTGAGCAATTGGGGGTACATTTGGGGGCATCACAAATTCGTCAAAATATTATTTTGTTTGATATCAGATGGTTGATGAATTTATTCGTTGCCTCTCCTGGCACCATTTCAGCATCCAGAGACGTCTAAGCACGTCTGAAGCAGATGCGAAATCATAGACTTATGGCTCCATAAGCGCCTCTCCGGATCCGCTGAGGTCAGGTTGTACCCGCGCTGCATGATGGCGCGATTGTCAGCATCGATGGCGTGCCAGCGCGCTTGGTCCCGCTGGCTTTGTTCCGCGCGCCTCCGACTTTGCGACGAAGTGCGCGCCCGAACCAGTCCGCCTCGGCTCCTTACTTCTGTCCTCCCACGCTGGATGCCAGCCGCGTCACGAGCGCGACCAGCTCAGCCTGGCGCCCGATGCCGAGTTTGGCGAATATGGAGCGCATGTGCGTGCGGGCGGTTTCGTAGGAGACGCCCTGTATCTCGGCAAAATCGCGCAGCGTGACACCTTGGCCGACAGCTTCGGCCAGCCTGGCCTCGGCCGGGGAAAGTCCGAGCGCCCGCAGGTGGTGTTGGACGTCCTTGAGCTTCGGCTCGAGATTTCGGACGAGCAGCATCGCGCCGCCTCCGCCGAAGGAGATGGCTTCCATCACATCCGATCGGGGCCTGACCGGAGCCAGCTCGATGTGGAGCGGCGCCTTGCCGCTCGGCCGGCGCAGCACCACGCCGCCCGACGGAGGAAGCGCATGGCCCGGCAGTACGTTGCGGATCGCGCCTTGAAGGCGCGCATCGTCGCGCCGGGATGATGCGTGGACGCGCCGGTTCGTGACGACGAGCCCGTCGCCGAGGAGCTGTTCGGCCATGAGATTGACGTGGCGGACATTGCCGTGGCGATCGAGCAGGATCAGGCCGAGGTCCACGCGCTGGAGCGCCTCGGCGAGGTCGGCCGTCAGCTCACGCGCCTCGACCAGCGACGTGGTTATGGCGACCGCCCGCCCGAGGTGGGGCGAGAGGGCCGTCATGGCGTCCAGATCGTCCTTTTGAAACAGTTCCCGATTCAGGCCGCTCTGAACCGAGATCGCCACAAGGTGATCCTCCTGCACCCGCGCTATGGCGGCCAGGGGCTGCTGGATTCCGTGGCGCCGGAGAAACTCGTTGTAGAACGGATCGCGGCGGATTTCCTCCTCGGTCATGACCGTGCGATCGGTCCCGACCGTGCCGGGGCGGATGCCGCGCGCCATGACGCGAGCGGTGGCCGTGTCGTGCTGCCACCACCCCTGCTGGTATTCGAGGTTCGCTTCTTCGAGGCTCCTGGAGGCGATGCTGCGGACGGACGTCCAGGTTCCGATGGGAACGATGGTCGCTCCGATGGCGCCCATGACATCGGACAGGGCCGCGAGCGCACCCGCCCATTTTTCCGGGTGCAGCGCCGCCTCGTAAAGCGTGTCGATGACCGGCAGGATGTCTCGTCTTGTCATGGTCGCCCCCAACCCTGACCTAGCGAGATACAGCCTAAGGTGGTCGTCAAGGCTTCACCGCGATGGTCTCTTCTGCTGCGGCGGCCCGCCGCACCTCCATTTGGAGGAGGCAGGAGGCGCAAGATGCGCGGGGGCGCTCCGGGCCGTCCCGAAGTGAGGCGGGGGTTGCGCATTGGCGCGACTTGGCCTGTAGAGAAGGCGGCGGGTGCAACGCGATGCCCGTCGACGGGAGCTGGAGACCAAGATGGCCGACCTCATCATCATTGCCTATGATTCCGAGGCCAAGGCGGAGGCTGCGCGGCAGGAGCTGCTCAAGCTCCAGAAGGAATATCTGATCGAGCTCGGCGACGCGGTGGTGGCGGTGCGCCAGGAAGACGGCTCCATCAAGCTGCACCAGATGATCAACACCACCGTCGCGGGCGCCGCTTCGGGCGGCCTGTGGGGCGGGCTCGTCGGCCTTCTGTTCCTCAACCCGCTGCTCGGCATGGCCATCGGCGCCGGCGCCGGCGCGCTCGCCGGCAAGTTCACCGATGTCGGCATCAATGACGACTTCATCAAGCAGGCAAGCTCCGCGCTCGGTCCGAACCAGGCGGCGCTCTGCGTGCTGGTGGGCAAGGTGACCGCCGACAAGGTGGTGGCCGACATGGCCCAGTTCGGCGGCACCGTGCTGCAGACCAGCCTCTCCAAGGAGCAGGAAGAAAAGCTTCAGGCCGCGCTCAAGGGCGTCTGAGTCCCAGGGGGCGCTATTCCCCCGGAATGGCGCCCGCTCAATCCAGCCTCTGCCGCGCCAGCCACTGGCGCGGCGTGGTGCCAAGTTCCGCGCGGAAGGCGCTGCGCAAAGCGTGCGCGTCCGCAAAGCCGCAGCGCTGCGCGATGGCTTCGAGGCCGCGGGCGCCAGAGGCCAGCAGATCCTGGGCCTGCGCCAGCCGTGCCCGCTTCAGCCAATCACCGAGGCTTCCGCCCGTGCGTGCGCGGATGTGACGGGTGAGGCTGCGCCGGCTCATGCCCATGCGCGCTGCGAGATCGTCGAGCGCAGGCGCCTGTGCGGGATCGGCCCTGAGGTCTTCCAGCAGATCGGTCACTTTCTTGTCGGCCGATGTGGCGATGGTGGGCCGCGCGATGATCTGCGGCTGAGCCCCGGCCCGCTGGGGCGCCACCACGAGATGGCGCGCCACCCGGTTCGCCTCGCCCACGCCCGAGAGCCGCGCCATGAGGTGCAGGCAGCAATCGAGCCCCGCCGCGATGCCGGCCGAGGTCAGGACCTGGCCTTCATCGACAAACAACGCGCCGGCATCCACCCGCACCTCGGGATAGCGCGCGGCAAAGGCCTCAGCCCGCGCCCAGTGGGTGGTGGCGCGCCGGCCGTCGAGCAGGCCCGCCTGCGCGAGGCCGAAGGCGCCGAGGCACAGGCCCACCACCAGCGCGCCGCGCCTTTCCGCCGCCGCAAGCTCCGCGATCAGGGCATCCGGTACCGGTTCGTCCGCATCCCGCCAGCCGGGCAGGATCACCACGTCAGCCTTGCGGGCGGCGGACAAAGGATGCGGCGCCTCGATCACAAGGCCGCCGGTAGCGGACAGGCGGGGCGCTTCGGCGCAGACGTCCACGCCGTGGCCTCCTGCGAGGAAGGGTTCGCCGAACACCGCGAGGGGCGTGGACAGCATGAAGGGGCTGATGCCGTCATAGGCGAGAATGGCAAGGCGCATTGGCCCGATCTACATCAATCTTGTCCATCAGGCCACTGAACGCCTGTATCGTGCACCTCTAGAAGGATGGCGCCACAGGAGCCCGACATGAGCCGCACCCTTCTCGTCATCGACATTCAGCAGGATTATTTCCCCGGCGGCGTGCTGCCGCTCTGGCAGGCGGAAGAGACCGAGGCGCGCATCGTCGCGGCCATCGTCGCGGCTCGGGCGGCGGGCGACCGCATCGTGCTTGTCCGCCATGTCTCCAGCGCGCCCAAGGGCCTGTTCGCGGCAGATGGGCCAGGCATCGCCATCCGCCCGGCCATCCTGGCCGCGGCCGGGGACGCGCCGGTCGTCACCAAGCGCTTTGCCGATGCCTTTCAGGAGACCGACCTCGCCCACCATCTCGCGGGCACGGACGACTTGCTGGTCTGCGGAATGATGACGCAGAATTGCGTCGTCTTCACCGCCTTGTCGCGCGATGCGGATGCCTACCGGGTCTCGGTGGTGGGCGACCTGTGCACGGCGCCCATCGAGGTGGTCCACCGCATCGCCCTCAACGCCATCTGCTCGAAGACGAAGGTCGTCACCGCGGCGGAGGCGGGGCTTGCCTGAGGCGGCCTCGCCTCAGGCGAGGGTGTCGATGAAGTGCGCGAAGTTCTCCAGCGGCTCGCGCACCGTCTCGAACCTGTTTTCCGGCGCCGCGGGGTCGGCGTGGCCGAGGGCCATGCCGCAGATGACCATCTCGGTGTCGGGGATGGCAAGGCGCTCCGCGATCACGGTGCTGTAGAGCATGAAGGCCGCCTGCGGGCAGGTGTGGAGGCCCACGCCACGCGCGGCAATCATGATGTTCTGGAGGAACATGCCGTAATCGAGCCAGGAGCCCGCTTCCATGTCGCGGTCGATGGTGAAGATGAGGCCCACCGGCGCATCGAAGAACAGGAAGTTGCGGGCGTGCTGCTCCCGCATGCGGCCGGTGTCGGTCTTGCCGATGCCAAGCGCGCCGTAAAGGTCCCAGCCCACCTTGCGGCGGCGGGCGAGATAGGGCTCGCGCCACTTGCGGGGGTAATAGGCATATTCCTCGGCGCCGCCATCACCGGAGAGGGACAGCGCGTGCAGCTCGGCCGTCAGCGTGGCGAGCGGCGCGCCGCGCAGCACCCGCACGCGCCAGGGCTGGATATTGGAGCCCGAGGGCGCGCGGGCGGCAAGCTCCAGGATGCGCGCGACGGTTTCGTCCGGCACCGGCGTCGGCAGGAAGGCGCGGATGGAGCGCCGCGAGCGGATCGCCTCCTCGGCCGAGAGGGACTGTCCGACAGGGGGAGGGGCAGCGGAATCGGGCATAGGGGCAGACATCACCGGCAACGGAGAGGCACGCGAGAGGCCAGCAGAGGCCCACGCGGGGCGCGGAAGGTAGCGCGTGCCCGGCGGTCGGTGAAGAGAAGACTGCCCGGAAGAGAAAACAGGGGGCGGACCCGGTATGCGCCCCGGGTCCGCCCTGAGACTGACGATCGGCGAACCCCCGCGCCCGCCGATCGCCCACTCGCGCAGATGAAGGCGTGCCCGCCGCCTCAGAAGGTCGCCTTCAGGCCCGCATAAGCGGAGAAAGGCTGGCCCGGTGACTGCATCTGCGGATTGCTGAGGCCAAGATAATCCGTGTCGAAGAAGGTGCCGTAGGTGGCGTACTTCGCGTTGAACAGATTGTTGATGTAGCCGAACACCTGGATGTTGTCCGTCACCTGGTAAGAGGTGTGAATGTTGGCGACCCAGTATCCCGGCAGCATGGGGGCCTGATTGGCGTCGTCGCCGACATAATACTGGCTGGAAACGGCGATGACGTCGCCGCCCACCTTCCATTTGGGCGTCACCATGTAGTCGAGGCCGAACTTCAGCGTCTGGGCCGGGATGCCGGGGATGGTGTCGCCCGGCGTCACCAGCACCTGCTCATCCACCGCATAGGGATTGTTGGGCGAGGCGAGATAGCCGGTGAACTGGTAGGTGGCGTTGAGATAGGCGTAATTGGCGTAGAACTTCCACGGCCCGTTCACATACTGCATCTCCGCTTCGAAACCCTGGCGGCGGGTGGCGGGAACGTTGGTGAAATAGCCGTAGCCGGTCTGCTGGCTGGCCAGCGCGATGATGTCGTTGTCGCTGTCGACGCGATAGACGCCGAGCTTCCAGTTCACCTTGCCGCCGAACAGCGCGCCGCCGCCGCGCAGGCCCGCCTCGTAGGTGTGGGAGACCACCTGCTCCAGCGGCGGGTCCGCCACCAGGGAGTTTTCGAGCAGGCACGGGCGGTTGGGATCGGCGCAGTTCAGCTCCAGCGGGGTGGGCGCGCGGTTGGATTCCGAATAGCCGCCATAGAGCGTCGCCTCGGGCGTGAGCTTATAGGTGAGGCCGATCAGCGGGTTGATGCGGGCGAACGTGTAGTCCCCGTTGAGCTGGGGGCTGGTGCCTGTGGCGTCCTGCATCGAGATGTTCGCGATGTTGAGGCGCGCGCCGACCGTCAGGGTTGCCCGGTCGGTCATGTCGAAGGCGTTGGTGGCGTAGAGGCCGTAATAGGTGGCGCTGGCATTGAGGTCGACCGGCAGATAGAAGACCTGATACTGCTCCGGCAGGGAATAGTTCGGGATGTTGTGCAGGTATTTGCCGAGGCCGACCACTTCCAGCGTATTGGTGTTCGTAATTCCAAGCTCCGTATTGGAGCGGAAATTGATCTGGCTCGAATCCACGCTGCCGCCGACGACGAAGTAATTGTCGTGGCCGAGGAGCTTGTCGGTGCTGGTCGCCTGCACCGAGCCGCCATAGGTCGTGGTGTCGGTCCAGGTGCGGTTGATGACGCCGTAGAGCTGGTTGGGGCCGAGCGCGGTGAAGGGAATGGTGTTGCCGTTCTGATCGTAGAGGACCATCTGGCTGCGGAACGCGGCGTAGGTGGGGTTGGTGATCGGATTGCCGCCGCCGGCCGGGCCGGTGAACTGGTCCTCCTCAAGACACATCTTGGTATTGCCGACGCCGGGGTTCCAGGTGTTGGAGCAGGCTTCGAGGTCGGCGTCGTTGCCGTCCACATGCGTCTGGCTGAACTTGCGGGCATAGAGGTTGCCCTGCAATTGCCAGGTGTCGGTGAGGTCATAGCGGCCGTTGAGGGCGAGGAGGCCGACGTTGTTCTCGGTGGTCTGCGGCCAGGTGTAGATGGAATTCCAGTTCTGGTTCAGCATCTCCACCGGGGTGGGGCCGACCACGCCGAGATTGGTGGTGGCGGCACTGGCGACGAGATGGACCTCGGTCTTGTCGTTCTTCCAGCCGAAGTCGCTGTAGAAGCGGGCGAGATCGGCGGGCGACTGCAGGCGCCAGCCGTCGGAATGCACCGCATCGGCCGCGATATAGACGCCGAAGCCGTCCTTCTCGCCGCCGTATTGGATGTTACCGCCGATCTGGCCGAAGGAGCCGCCCTGAATGCTGCCCTCGAAGCCGTGATAGTTGAAGCCGTTCTTCATCTCGATGGAGACGGCGCCGCCCAAAGCGTTGAGGCCGAAGGCGGGATTGTTGGAGAACACCTCGGCCCGGTTGATGGCGACCTCGGGGATGAGGTCCCAGTTCACCGTGTCGCCGAAGCCCTCGTTGAGGCGGATGCCGTTCTGGTAGACGGCGATGCCCTGCGGCGTGCCCTGCAGCGGCGAGGCGGCGAAGCCGCGATAGCGGAAGTCCTGGAAGAAGGCGTTGCCCTGCACATCCGAGGTGTTGGCGCTGGGCGTGTACTGGAACAGGCCATCGGTGACGGCGAAGGAATTCAGCCGGTCGAACTGATCGGCGCCGATGATTGTGACGGAGCCCGGCACCTTGTCCGCATCAATACCGGTGCCGGAGAGCGGGGTGGTGGCGACCACTTCCACGGTGCCGAGCTGGAGGGTGCCGGATGCATCGCTTTGCTCTTGCGCGCGTGCCGGGAAGGCCGCGAGCAGCGCCACCGGCACTGCGGCGGCGGAGAGGCCGAGGGCCACCGCCATCGCGCGCCACGACGCGCTGCCCGCCGCAGATTGTCCGGACGCGCGGCGGGGTGCAACCCGCTGCGGCTGTGCGTGCCGTGAGGCCCCGCTCTCGCGCTCCCCGTGCATGTCCCGCCCCTTTCAGCCCTCGTCCGACCGGGGCTGTTTTTTTGGCGGTGTGACGTCGCCGAGATGACCCGCGAAAGCTCAGGGAAACCGTGTGGGTCGTCACACCAGAATTCTACCACCTGAAAACCATAGGCGCGCCCAGAATGCCGTCAATCGGACAGAGGGCTGAGAATTTTCTTAGGTTTTCGGGGTGTGTCTTCCAGGGAACGCTCGGGAAGATTCGGCAATGAAATTCGGGAACATTTGGCAATGTCTGGAGGGTTTGCGCTTCGCTTGCGTCGCAGGCGACTCTACAGGCGCCCTCCAGACTTGTCCTCCCCCGTCGCCCAGTGTCGCCTGTTCGGCCCGGCTCAACGCCGGGCGAGGCCGGCGGCGATCTTCTCGGCGATCATCAGCACCGGAATGTTGGTGTTGGCGGTAGGCAGGCGCGGCATGGCGGAGGCGTCAGCCACATAGAGGTTCTCGCTGCCGATGACGCGGCCGGTGGGATCGAGCACCGCGCCGGGGTCGTCCTGTGCGCCGAGTCGGCAGGTGCCGCTGGCGTGCCAGACGCCGAACACGTTGGCCCGCACGAACGCCTCCAGCCGCGCATCGTCCTCCACGATCTCGGCGAGAGACAGGCCTCCGGACATGAAGCGCTTCAGCGCCATCTGGCGGAGGCCCGCCGGCACGTCGAGGAGCGCCCCCAGCGCCGCAGCGACAACCGCATTGGCGCGGGAGACGCGGCTGAGGCGCTTCACGAACGGCGAGAAGGCGGCGGGGAAGACATCCCCCGCGTCCGGGTTCAGCGCCTCACAGACGAGGAGGGAGAAAAGGGTGCGCACCCCCGACTTCATCCGCGCGAGGTCGCTGGGATCGTCCAGCAGGTTGAGGTCGGCCTCGGGATAGACGCTCGGATCGGGCGAGACGAGGCGCACGGAGCCGCTGGATCTCGGCCGGTTGCACCACAGGAAATAGAGCCCGAGCCGGCGGCCCAGCCCATGCCAGCCCGCCCGCGCCGAGGCGGTGGCGTAGAGGTCCGAGGCCTCGCCCCCCTCCACGCCGGAGGAGAACCGCAGGGCGGCGAAGCTGGCCCGGCGATAGGTCATGGGCAGGCGCAGCCGCTCCGGCAGATACTGGCAGAAGGTGAGGGTGGGGTGGTCGCGCAGGTTGCGCCCCACGCCCGGCCGGTGGATTGCCACCGGCATGCCCAGCGCCGCCAGTGCCACCCCGTCGCCGATGCCGGCGCGCATGAGGATGGCCGGCGTCTGCAACGCGCCCGCCGTCACCACCATGCGGCCGGCGGCCACCTCTGTGACGGTCCCGTCCCGCTCCACCTGCACGCCGGAGGCCCGCGCGCCAGTCATGCGCAGGCGCAGCGCGCGCGTGCGGGGCCAGATGGCGAGGTTGGGGCGGGCGCGGGCGGCGGCATCGAGATAGCCGATGGCGGCGGAGACGCGGCTGTCGTTTTCGTTGTTGAAGGCGGGCGGGAAGATGCCGTCCCCGACTTCCCCGTTCTGATCCAGCCGGCGCGGCAGCCCGCTGGCGGCGAAGGCCGAGGTCGCGGCATCGGCGAAGGGGGGCCAGCCGGGCGGCAGAATGCGGCGGATGGGGATGGGGCCGTCCCTGCCATGCAGCGGCCCACCGCAATCGAGATCGCGTTCCAGCTTGATGAAGTAGGGCAGCACGTCGTCCCAGCCCCAGCCGGCGGCGCCAAGGGCGGCCCATTCGTCATAATCGCGCGGCAGGCCGCGGTTGGCGGACTGGACATTGATGCTGGAGCCGCCGCCCATGACGCGCCCCTGCTCATAGGCCCGCGACCCGCGCGAGCCGTCCGGCCGGCGGGCGGTGAAGGCGGAGAGGCCGGGCCAGACGAAGCGGTCGCCCTGGAACAGGCCCATGGGATAGCTGTCGGCGATGGCCTCGGGCACCGCGCCGGGCGGGGTGTCCTCGCCGGCCTCGATCAGCAGGACGCTGTGGGCGGGATCGGCCGAGAGCCGGTTGGCCATGACGCAGCCGGCGGAGCCGCCGCCGACGATCACCGTGTCGAAGAAAAGCATGTCGGGGATGGGGGCGTGGCCGGGCATCAGACCACCCCGGCCTCCTGGTAGATGTGCTTGATCTCCATGAAGTCGATCAGCGCGTCATAGCCGTGCAGCCGGCCGAGGCCGCTCCGGCGATAGCCGCCGGTCTCGGCTTCGGCGAACAGTTTGTTGTGGTCGTTGATCCACACCGTGCCGTTGCGCAGCGCCCGCGCCACCCGCATGGCCCGCGCGCCGTCGCGCGTCCACACGCTGGCGGACAGGCCGTAGTCGGTGTGGTTGGCGCGCGTCACGGCGTCTTTCTCGTCGGTGAAGCGCTCGATCACCACGAGCGGGCCGAAGATCTCCTCCTGTACGAAGAAGGCGCCGGTGTCGGCATGGGCCAGCAGGGTGGGGGAGAGGAAAGTGCCCATCTCGAGCGCGCCACCCGGCCGGCTGCCGGCGAGCACCACCTCGTCGGCCAGCGCCATGGCCTCTTCCGTCTTGCGCTCCACCTGCACGCGGGAGGCTTCGTCGATGAGCGGACCCATCTGACTGCCCTCCGCCGCGCCGGGGGCGATCTTGAGGCTGGCGAGAGCGCCCTTCAGCGCCGCCTTCATGGCCTCAAAGCGGCTCTCGTGGACGAGGATGCGCCGCGCCGCCGTGCATTGCTGGCCGGCGATGATGGTGGCCGCCGCCGCGAGCTTCGGCGCCACGGCCTCCACATCCGCATCCTCAAACACGAGGCAGCAGGACTTGCCGCCCAGCTCCAGCGACAGCTTCTTCATGGTGGGCGCGGCATCGGCCATGATGCGCGCGCCGGTGGCGTTGGAGCCGGTGAAGGAGATGACGTCCACCTCCCGCGAGGCCACCAGCGTGCGCGCCACGTCGTGCCCCGTCTCGGTGACGAGGTTGAGGACGCCGCGCGGCAGCCCCTCGACCTCGGCGAGCGTGCGCAGGATCTCGGCGGTGACGAGGGCAGTCTGGGCGGCGGGCTTCACCACCGCCGTGCAGCCGGCCGCGAGGGCCGGCGTCAATGCGCGGATGAGCAGCACGGCCGGTGCGTTCCACGGGATGATGAGGCCGGCGACGCCCGCCGGCTCCTTCAGAAGCGTCGAGAAGGCGCCCGGCTCCACCTCGAACACATGGCCGGGGATGTAGCGGGTGATGCCTGCATAATAGCGGATCTCCGAAATGGACCCCGCGATCTCCCCGCGCGACTGGGCGAGCGGCTTGCCGTTCTCGGCGGTGAGCAGGCGGGCGAGGGCGTCCGCCTTGTTCTCCATGGCGTCCGCCCAGCGCAGCATCACCATCTGCCGCAGGCGCGGGGCCTGCGACCATTCCGGCCGCTCGAAGGCACGCCGTGCGGCGGCAATGGCCGCCTCGGCGTCCGCCGCGCCGCTCGCCGGGAAATGGCCGAGCACGGCGCCGGTCGCGGGATCGAAGCTCGGCGCGGTCTCACCGGAGAGCGCGCCCTGCCAGATGCCGTCGATGAGGTTCTGGGCCGCGAGCGGAGCGATGGCGTTCATTTGTCCTCCCGGCCGTCCGTGACGGCCTTTATTGGTCAACCGTGACCCGCCTTGAGCGCCGCCTCGCGCAGCGCGGTCAGCGTGGTCGAAGGGGTGATGGCCTCGGGGTCGATGACGAGTTCGAGCAGCGCGGGCTTCCTGTGCTCGGCGGCGAAGGCGCGGGCGCGGGCGAAGGCATCGGCGAAGGCCGCCGTCTCCTCCACCTTCTCGCCGAACGCGCCATAGGCGCGGGCGAGCGCCGGGAAGTCCGGATTTTCCAGCGTCGTCGCGTAGACGCGGCCGGGATATTCGCGCTCCTGATGGGCGCGGATGGAGCCGTACATGTTGTTGTTGACGACGAGCACCACGACGCCCGCGCCGTACTGGCAGGCGGTGGCCAGCTCCTGCCCGTTCATGAGGAAGCAGCCGTCCCCGGCGAAGCAGATCACCTCGCGCGCGGGATCGTGGAGCTTGGCCGAGATGGCCGCCGGCAGCCCATAACCCATGGCGCCGGAGGTGGGCGCGAGCTGGGTGCGGAAGCCGCCGTAGCGGTGGAACTTGTGCACCCAGATCGCGTAATTGCCGGCGCCGTTGGTGAGGATGGCATCCTTCGGCAGTACCTCGCGCAGATGCATCATGACCGCGCCGAGATCGAGCCGGCCGGGCATGGGGCCGGGGGTCTGGTCCGCCTCATAGGCCGAGCGGGCGACCCGCACCTCGTCGCTCCATGGCATGCGGGAGCGCCAGCCGGTCGGACCCTTGGGTTTCAAGGCCGCCGCGGCGGCGGCAAACTCCGGCATGCCCGCGTTGATGGGCAGGTCCGACTGATAGACCCGTCCCAGTTCGTTGGGGTCCGCATGCACATGCACGAACCGCTGCGCCGGGCGCGGCAGGTCGAACAGGGTGTAGCCATTGGTGGTCGTCTCGCCGAGCCGTCCGCCCACCGCGATGATCAGGTCGGCGTTGCGGATGCGGGCGACGAGCTTCGGGCTCGGGCCGAGGCCGGCGTGGCCGATGAAGTTGGGGTGGTTGTTGTCGAGGATGTCCTGACGGCGGAAGCCGGCCGCCACTGGCAGATCGAATGCCTCCACGAAATGCGCGAAGTCGCGGCAGGCGGCCTTCGTCCAGCCGCCACCGCCCACCAGCACGAGCGGACGTGCGCTCTCCGCGATCATGGCGGCGAGCCGCGCCATGTCCTGCGCGCCCGGATGGGCGGCGACGCGGCGATAGGCTTCCGCATCCGCCGTCTCGCACTCGGCCGCCAGCATGTCCTCGGGCAGCGCCACAACCACCGGGCCGGGACGACCGGAGGTGGCGACGTGGAAGGCGCGGGAGACCAGCTCCGGGATGCGCTCCGGGCGGTCGATCTCCACCACCCATTTCGCCATGCCGCCGAACATGGCGGGATAGTCCACCTCCTGCCACGCCTCGCGCTGGCGCATGTGCGAGCCCACCTGCCCGATGAACAGGATCATCGGGGTGGAATCCTGCGACGCGGTGTGGACGCCGATCGCCGCATGGCTCGCGCCGGGGCCACGGGTGACGAAGCAGATGCCGGGCTTCGCGGTGAGCTTGCCATAGGCCTCCGCCATGTTGGCGGCGCCGGCCTCGTGGCGGGTGACGATGGTCTGGATCGCGCGGTCCGCGCCGGCGAGGGCGTCGATGGCTGCGAGGAAGCTCTCGCCGGGCACGCAGAAGACGCGCTCGACGCCATGGATCTTCAGCGCCTCCACCAGGATTTCGCCGCCGGAGCGCAAGGTCTTCGTGTTCGCCATGGTCCTGCCCGTGTGTGGTCTTGCCCGGCTCTTTCCGGGGGGCGAGGCCGCGCCTTTCGGCGCGACTCGCGCGTTTGAGGGAGGCTCAGCCTAGCGGAAATTGCCCTTGGTTTCCGGGATGATGAGCGTGCCGATGAGGTAGAGCACGAACACGCCGCCGGCGAAGAAAGAGAGCGACAGCGGCAGGTCCGCGGGCGTCGGGCTGGCCAGCGAGACGAAGGTGGGCATCATGCCGCCGATGGCGAAGCCGATGTTCCACGACAGGCCGGTTCCCGAGGCGCGCATGGCGGTGGGGAAGCGCTCGTTGAGGAAGATCAGCACCGGCGCGTAGCCCGCATTGCCCACGAAGGCGATGCCGAGGGCATAAAGCACGATGGAGGAGAGGTCGGTGGTCTTTGCCATGCCGAGATAGAAGGTCGGCAGGAGGACGATGGCGGCGACGCCCACCAGCAGGAAGGTCTTCTTGCGGCCGATGATGTCGCTGAGCGTGCCCACAAGCACCGCCGAGACGAGGGCGGACACCGAGCAGGCCATCAGGATGTAGGACGAGGTCTGGTTCGGCAGCTGGTTGATGAGCTTCAGGAAGGTCGGCATGTAGCCGGAGGTGAGGTAATAGCCCGCGCCGCCGCCGATGGTGATGAGCAGGTTCACCAGGAGCACGTTGCGATAGCCGCCGGCGAACAGGGCCTTGAGCGGCGCCTGGCTTGCGGTGCCCGCGGCCTTCTTCGCCGCCTTCTGCTTCTGCATCTCCTTCCAGTAGGGAGATTCCTCGAGGTTCCGGAAGATGAACCAGCCGAGGAAGGAGGAGAGGAGGCCGGAGAAGAACATCACCCGCCAGCCGGTCTCCGCGAAGGCGTCACCGGGAAACAGGGTGGAGGTGATGAGGAAGACGATGGAGGCCAGCAGCGCGCCGATGCCCGCGCCGCCGCCGCCCACGAGGCCGGACATGAAGCCGCGCCAGTTGGGCGGCACCGATTCCGTGCCGATGGTGTGGGTGGAGGCCACCACGCCGCCGACGAACACGCCCTGCACGAGGCGCAGCAGCAGGAAGATGACGGGGGCGATGGCGCCGACCTGATGGATGGTGGGCAGCAGGCCGAAGGCGGCGGTGGAGAGGCCGACGCCGATGATGGCCACCAGCATGGCGCCCTTGCGGCCGTGCACGTCGGCATAGTGGCCGAACAGCGCCGAGCCGATGGGCCGCATCAGCAGCGTCACCGCGAACGAGGCATAGACCGCCGCCAGCGACCATGTGGGATGGGTGGAGGGGAAGAACAGCTGCCCCACCACCGGCGCCACATAGAGCAGGATGAACAGGTCGAACAGATCGAGCGACCAGCCGAGAACGGACGCGATGATCGCGCTGTTGCGTTGGCGGCTCCCCACCGCGATCGCGGCGGTGTCAGTAGCGTCTTGAGCGGACATTATTGTTTCCTCCCGGCCCCTGAGGGGCGTGTTGGGCTCTCAGAAGCCCTTGAATTCGGGCTTGCGCTTCTCGTGGAAGGCCTCGACGCCCTCCTTGAAGTCGTGCGACTGCCGCAGCCGGCTGTAGCAGTGGCCTTCCAGCTCGATGGCGATGGAGAGCGGGGAATCCTCGGTGTCGTTCAGCAGCTTCTTCGCCGTGCGCTGGGCCATGGGCGAGAAGGCGCGGAGTTCATCCACGAGGGCGTCGGTGGCCTTTTCGAGGTCCGCGTCGGCCACCTTCTCGGTGGCGATGCCCCAGTCGAGGGCCTGCTGGGCGCTGATGCGCTTGGAGCGCATCACGATGTCCTTGGTGCGGGTGATGCCCACCATCATCTGCAGGCGCGCCGAGCCGCCGGAGCCGGGGATCTGGCCGAGCTTCTGCTCGGGCAGGGCGTACTGGGTGGTGTCGGTCACGATGCGGAAGTCGCAGGCCAGCGACAGCTCGAAGCCGACGCCGAAGCAGAAGCCTCGGTTGGCGGCGATCACGGGCTTGGACGCGCGGAACGGCGCAGCGATGTTCCAGGCAAGCTTGGAGACGGTCTCGGGAGAGGCCTCCATGAAGCCCTTGATGTTGCCGCCGGAGGAGAAGTGCTCGCCCACCGCGCGCACCACGATGACCCGCACGCGGTCATCCTCGTCCAGCGTCTCGAACACGAGGCGCAGCTGGTCGCGCTCCGGCATGGAGACGATGTTGAAGGGCGGGCGGTTCAGGATGATGTCGGCGCGCTCGCGGGCTTCATCGATCTCGACGCCGAACCCGTCCAGCTTGGCGAGGCGGGGGTCGGCGAAGGTGTAGGCAACAGCCATCTTGGACTTCCTTCTGGATGATCGGGGATTTGCAAGAAGAGGTCAGGCGGCGGAGTGGGCGGCGTCCGCCTCGGCCACGTATTCGCCGGCGACGAGCTGGCGGCGCAGCAGCTTGCCTACCGGGGATTTCGGGATGTCGGCCACGAACACGAAGCGGCGCGGGCGCTTGAAATTGGCGAGGCCCGAGGTGCGGCACCAGGCGTCCAGCGCCTCCGCTTCCACCGGCGCGGCGCGCTTGACGAAGGCGACGACGATCTTGCCCCACTTCTCGTCCGGCAGGCCCACCACCGCCACCTCGGAAACGGCGGGGTGCAGCGAGAGGCAGCTCTCGATTTCCACTGGGGAGACGTTCTCGCCGCCGGTGATGATCATGTCGTCCACCCGGCCGGTGACGAACAGGTCGCCGTCCGTGTCGAGGAAGCCGGTGTCGCCGGTGAAGTACCAGCCGTCGCGCAAGGACTTCGCGTCCGCCTCGGGGCGCCGCCAGTAGCCCTCGAAGGATTCGTCCCCCGCCAGCAGCGCGATGATCTCGCCTTCCTCACCTTCGGCGGCGATTTCCTCGGCGGAGGTCGCGCCGAGGCGCACCACGCGCACCATCTGGTTGATGCCCGCGCGGCCCGCCGAGCCGGGTTTCAGGATCGCCTTCTGGTCGATGGTGAAGGTGTAGATTTCCGAGGAGCCGTAATGGTTCACGAACAGCTCGGGCTTGAACTCGGCATCGAGCTTCTTCAGCAGCCCGTCGGTCATGGAGGCGCCGGCAAAGCCGAGCTTGCGCACGCTCGACACGTCGGTAGAGGCGAAGGCGGGGTCGTGCACGAGGTCGTGGTAGAGGGTCGGCACCAGATAGAGGTTGGTGACGCGCTCGCGCTCGATCAGCGCCAGCGCGCTCTTCGTGTCGTAGCGCGGCAGGCACACGAAGGTGCCGCCGATGACCGACATGGCGATGAGCGAGCGCACCCCCATGGTGTGATAGAGCGGCATGACGCCGAGGGTCACCTCGCCCAGCCGGTAGAGGTTCTGCGCCACATGGGCGATGCCCGCCGCCCGCTCCGCCCGGTGGCGGCGCGGCACGCCCTTGGGGCGAGATGTGGTGCCTGAGGTGTAGAGCATGATGGACCAGGCATCCGCCCCTGCCCGTGGCAGCGGGTCCGGTGTCGCCTCGGCCAGAAGTTCGGCGAAAGGCACGGCGCCTTCCAGGCTCGTGCCAACGGCGATGGTGAGCAGCCCGGCGGCGCGCGTGGCACCCTGCACCGCCTCGGCCGACACCGCCTCGAACACCAGCGCCTTGGCCTCGGCATTCTCCAGCGCGAAGTCGATCTCGTCGGCCTTGCTGCGCCAGTTGATGGGGGTGATGACAATGCCGGCGAACTGGCAGGCCCAGTGCAGCGTCGCCGCCTCGAAGCGGTTCTGCAGCACGCTCACCAGATGGTCGCCGGGCTTCAGCCCCAGCCGGTCGAAGGCCGCGACCACCGCGCCGATCTTAGCCAGCCAGTCCCGATAGGTGAGGCGCAGGTCGCCGTCCACGATGGCGATGGCTCCCGGATCGCGCGCCACGCTGGCGAGGAAGCTGGTGCCGAGGTCAAGCATGGGCGGGTTCCCCCTGGGCGTCTCTAAGCTCCGCCGCCGCTTCCAGCGCGGCGCGGACAATGGGCGTGTAGCCGGTGCAGCGGCACAGATGGCCGGAGAGCAGGTCGCGCACGGCCTCCTCGCTCGGGTCGGGCTCCGCCTTCAGGAACACGTCGAGCGACATGAGGATGCCGGCAGTGCAGAAACCGCATTGCAGCGCATGGTGGCGGCGGAAGGCGGCCTGCAGCACCGAAAGGCGTTCCGGCGCCGGGGCGAGGCCTTCCACGGTGCGGATGGCGCATCCCTCCACCTGCACGGCGAGGGTCATGCAGGCCCGGGTGAGCATGCCGTCCACGTCCACGGTGCAGGCGCCGCACACGCCGTGCTCGCAGCCGACGTGCGTCCCGGTGGCGCCGATCTCGTGGCGCAGGAAATCGGAGAGCAGGGTGCGCGGGGCGGCCTGCCCCGAAACCGGGCGGCCGTTGAGGGTGAAGCGCACAATGTGGCGCGCGGCGGCGCTCAGGCGCGGCATCTTTTGGCCTCCTCGATGGTGGCGCGGCCGATGCGGCGCACCAGCTCGCGGCGATAGCGGGCGGTGGCATGCACGTCGTCGCGGGCGTCCAGCTCCCACGCGAAGGCGTTCAGGGCGTCGTCCAGCGCGGTGCCGTCGAGGAGCGGGAAATCGCGCGCCACCGGCATGTCGGCGACGCCGCCCACGCCGAGGCGGATGCCTTTCTCCGAAACCAGCGCCGCACAGGCGACGATGGCGAAATCGCCATGGCGGCGGGCGATCTCGCGGAAGGCGGTGCCCTCGCCCTTCGCAGTGGGGAAGGAGACGGCCTCGATCATCTCGTCATCCGCCTTGGCGGTGGCCATCATGCCGGTGAAGAAATCCTCCGCCGCCACCTTGCGGCTGGCCTTTGCGCTTTTCAGATGCACATGGCCCTTGAGCGTCACGAGGCAGAGCGGCAGCTCCGCGCTCGGATCAGCATGGGCGACGGAGCCGCATACGGTGCCGCGGCTGCGCGTCTGGGCGTGGCCGGTGAAGGGCAGTGCCTTGGCGATGAGCGGGGCGGCCTGCGCCAGCCCGTCGGAGGCCAGCAGCCGCGCCTGCCGCACACCGGCGCCGATCTTCAGCGCGCCCTTCTCCTCATCCATCCGGGCGAGGGGGGCGACGCGCATGATGTCCACCAGCACCTTGGGCCGGGCGAGGCGCATGTTGAGCATGGCCATGAAGGACATGCCGCCGGCGAGGATACGGGCGTCCGAACCCTCCGCGCGCAGCACGGCGAGCGCTTCCTCCACGCTCTCGGCGCGGACGTAATCGAAGGCCGCGGGCTTCATCGCGCGTCCCTCCCCAGCAGTGCGGAGAGCCGGGCGCGGAGCCGGGAGACGAGCCCACCCTCCGGCGCCCTGCCGCCGCCCGATTTGCGCGCGAGGGCCGCGAAGAACTGGCCGATGATGACCTTCGCCGCGCCGTCCAGCAGGCGGCCGCCGACGCTCGCCACCTTGCCGCCCACGAAGGCCTCGTAGGTGTACGAAAGCTCCGTCCCGCCCGCGCCGTCCGGCGTGAGCGTGATGCGGCCGGAGCCGCCGCCGAAGCCGAGGTTGCCGTCCACCTTGCCGGAGAGGGTCACGGCCTTCGGCGGATCTAGGTCGGAGAGGGCAACCTGCGCCTTGTAGCGCCCCTTCACCGGGCCGATGCCCAGCGTCACGTCGGCGGTGAATTTCGTATCCGAGACTTTGCGCACGTCGTGGGCGCCGGGGATGATGGTGGCGAGGGTGTCCGGGTCCAGCAGCATGGCCCACACCGCTTCGGGTACGGCGGCAACGTGGGCCTTGCCCTCGCCGCGCATGAGCCGCTCGCCCTTGCCGGACGGGGCTGGGGCAGGCATCGCGCGGGCGCCTGCAGGGGCGGGCGGTTCCGCGTCGTGGATCAGCGCCGCGACGGCGGAGGGCACGAGCGGCAGGCGCACGTCCGTGATGCCCAGCGCGTCGGCCACCGCATTGGCGAGGCAGGCGGGGGTGGACATGCAATTGCCTTCGCCCACGCCCTTGGCGCCGAGCGGCGTGAAGGGGGAGGGGGTCTCCATATGGACGATGACCGGCTCGGGCACCTCCATGGCGGTGGGCACGAGATAATCGGCGAAGGTGCCGGTCAGGAAGCTGCCGTCCGCGCCATAGGCGTATTCCTCCAGCAGCGCGGCGCCGAGCGCATGGGCGAAGCCGCCGCGGATCTGCCCGTCCACCATGCCGGGGTGGAGGATGGTGCCGCAGTCATGCGCGGTCACGTAGCGGTCGATGCGGATTTCGCCCGTGTCGCGGTCGATCTCGATGCCGCAATAATCGAAGATGAAGCCGTGGCAGAGGGAGGAATTGATGTGGTCGCCCGCGTCCGCCGCCGTGAGTTCCGGCGGGGTCCAGAACACCGTCTCGCGGATGGTGGGCGCGACCCCTTCCGGCAGTTGCGCCGGCGACCAGTGGGAGAGCGCGGCGACGCGGGAGAAGGGCACCGCATTGGCGGGATTGGAGCGCGCGGCGATCCTGCCGCCTGAGAACATCACGTCCTCGGCCGGCACGTTGAGCTGCGCGGCCGCGATGCGGGCGAGGCGCGCCGCGATGCGGTCTGCCGCCAGCTTGGCAGCGCCCGCCACGGCGGCGGCGAAGCGGCTGGCATAGTTGCCGGAGGCGATGGACCAGGCGTCCTTGGCCGTGTCCATCTCCGCATTCACGCGGATGTCCGAGGGCTTCAAGCCCAGCACGTCCGCCACCACCTGCGAGAGCACGGTGCGGTGGCCCTGGCCCTGCGGCACGGAGGCGACATGCACCGTGACCGAACCCACCGGATCGATGGCGATGGTGGCGGTCGCCTGCGCGCCGTTCTTCGGCCCTGCCTTGTGACGCTCGGCGGGGGTAAGGACGGTGGCGATATAGCCCATGTTGGAGACGGACGGCTCCACCACGGCGGCATAGCCGATGCCGTAGATGCGGCCCTCCGCCCGCGCCGTCTCCCGCCGGGCCACAAGCTCGGCGAGATCGCCGGCCTCAAGGCCCAGCTCCAGCGTCTTCGGGTAATCGCCGGAATCGAGCAGCGCGCCGGAGGCGGTGCGATAGGGGAAGGCGTCCGCCGGCACGAGATTGCGGCGGATCACCTCCAGCGGGTCGAGCCCCAGTTCCACGGCGATGCGCTGCATCAGCCGTTCGAGGGCGAGATAGACCTGCGGGCCACCGAAGCCGCGATTGAGGCCCGTGGGGCATTTGTTGGTCACCACCACGCGGTTGCGGACGGTGAGGTTTCGGATGTCGTAGGCACCGGTGAGATTGCCGTGCATCCGGTACAGCGTCGCCGGCTCGGGCGCGCGCAGATGGGCGCCGCAATCCTCCACCTGATCGTAGTCGAGCGCCGTGACGCGCCCGTCCGCCGTCACCGCGGCGGTGAGCGTCGTGGCGCGGTTGGTGGCGGAGACGGACGCCATGAGGTGTTCGAGGCGGTCCTCGATCCACTTCACCGGCCGGCCGGACACCCGCGCCGCCACGGCCCCCAGCACGATGTAGGGGAAGATCCCCTGCTTGATGCCGAACGAGCCGCCGCTGTCGCGGGGCGTGCGCAGGCGCAGGCGATTGCCGGGCACCTTCAGCGCCCGCGAGATCACCGCATGGATGGAAAAGGGGCCCTGGAAATTGGCGAGGACGTCATAGGCATCCTCGTGCGGGTCGTATTCGGCGACGAGCCCATAAGTCTCGATGGGCGTGCAGGAGTTTCGGGGATAGCGCACCGAGATGGCGATGCGGTGTGCTGCCTCCGTAAAGGCGGCCTCCGGGTCGCCATAGCGGAAGGTGCGGTCGGAAGCGATGTTGCGGGGGAAGCCGTCGTGCAGCAGCGGCGCGCCCTCTTCCATGGCGGCGAGCGGGTCAACCACGGCGGGACGCATCTCGTAGGAGACCTCGATGAGGTCGAGGGCATCCTCCGCCACGTAGCGATCCTGCGCGACCACGAGGGCCACCGGCTCGCCGACGAAGCGCACCCGATCCACCGCCATGGGCCAGCATTCCACCGGCGCCTTCACCCCCACCACGAGGGAGGTGGTGAGCTGTGCCACATCGGCCCCGGTGAGCACGGCGGCGACGCCGGGCAGCGCCCTGGCGGCAGCTGTATCGATGGAGACGATGTCGGCATGGGCGTGGGGCGCGCGCATGATCGCCATGTGGAGGGTGCCGGGCTTCACGCCCAGATCGTCCAGATAGCGGCCGCCGCCGGTGAGAAGGGCGGCATCCTCCACGCGCTCGATGGCGCGGCCGACCCATTCCCCCGCCTTGTCGTGCGGCGTATCCAGCATCCCGGCGCTTCCCTTATTCGCGCCGCGGAGGCGGTGCGTTGGTTGGGGGGAAGGTGCCGGGAGAGGGCGGCGCGGACCATGCCGAGCCGTCTCAGCTTTTACCGAGGAGTCTCATTCGGCGTTGTGCGGTGCGGCGGGAAGAAAGAGGGGGCGAGCGCCTCTTGAGTTGAGCGCCTGCAACGCCTTCCCGCGACGCCGACCTCACATTGCAATGCGGGAGATGGCGCGGAATTCGCTCGGCGTCACGCCGGTGTGGTCGCGGAAGAAGCGGGTGAAATGGGAGGGCGCGGCAAAGCCCAGGCGCTCGCCGATGTGGGTGAAGCTGCCGTCTTCGGCGGTGACGGCCGCGACCGCCGCCTCCACCCGCATCACGTTGAGATAGATGCGCGGCGGCACGTTGGTAGAGGCCTCGAACAGGCGGAAGAAGTGCGCGCGGGAGAGGCCCGCTTCCTTCGCGAGGGTGGCCGTGTCCACCTCCTCGGCGAGGTTGGCGCGCATGGCGTCCACCACGCGGCGGATGCGCCAGTCCATGCGGCGCTGGCCGTCCAAAGCGCGGATGGAGAAGCTGCGCCAGGGGGTAAAGCGCTCCACCACGGCGATCATCAGGTCGGCCAGCAGCGCCTCGTGAACTGCCTTGGCGTCGGGCTCGGCCATCATGGCGGCGGCGAGGTCGTGGGTGAGACGGTGGATGCGCGGCGACACCTCGCCCCCCGGCTGCTCGAAAAAGCCGGCGCCCCCCGACGCGACCCAGCCGGGGCGGAAGGTCTTCAGCCAGCCCGGCTCGATATAGAGGGCGAGAATGATGGTCTTCGGCCGGCTCGGATCATGCACATAGGCATGGGGCTCCCAGCCGTTCACCAGGACGCACGAACGGTCTGTGAGGGGAACCAGCCCCTCACAGACCGCGAATTGCGTGTCCGCGCCCTCGACCTTGAGGAGCACGTGGCAGTGCGGATGCGCGTGGCGCACCAGCGGGCGGTCCATGTCCAGAAGGGCGACCCGCCCGAAGGCCCCGTGCGCGATCCGGAGTGCGTTCGACATCCGGCCTGTATCTCCGCTTAGACTTTCATCTTCCGGTCAAGCTTTCGCCTTCCAGGGGATCAGCATCCGCTCGATCTCGTCGAGGATGACGGAGAAGACGAAGCCGAGCAGCGCAATAACCAACAGCCCCACATACATGGTGTCAACGGTGAGCACCTGCCAGGCGTTCCAGATCATGTAGCCGATGCCGTCCGAGGCGGCGACCATCTCCGAGATGGCGATGAGGATGAGGCCCATGCCCATTGCGAGCTTCACTCCGGCCATGATGGAGGGCAGCGCCCCCGGCAGCGCGATGGTGCGGAACACCTGCCAGCGGCTGGCGCGGTAGTTGTGGCCGACGTCCAGATAGATCTTGTCGATGTTGGCGACGCCCATCACCGTATTGATGAGGATGGGATAAAAGGCGCCCAGCGCCACCATCACCACCTTCGACATCTCGCCGAGGCCGAAGATGAGCAGCACCAGCGGCAGGATGGCGCTCTTCGGGATCGGGTAGGTCGCCGAGATCAGCGGGTCGATGGCCGCGCGCAGGGGCTTCGAGATGCCCATGGCGAGGCCGAGGAACAGCGCCGGCACGCCGCCGAGCAGCATGCCGAGGAACAGGCGGCGCAGGCTGGCGAGGAGGTTCGTCCACAATTCTCCGGAAGCGACCAGCGCGCCGAAGGTGTGGACGATGCTGGAGGGCGGCGGGAAGAAGCGGGCATCGACGAGCCCCATGCGTGCCGCCGCCTCCCACAGGCCGAGCAGAAGGAGGGGTGTCAGCAGCCCGATGAAGCGCTCGCCGATGAAGCCGGATCTCTTCGCCATCACTTGCCTCCCTCGGCACTCATGCGGGCGCGCTGCACCTCGTCGCGCAACTGCTCCCAGATGTGGAACACTAGATCGCCGTAGGCGGGATCGTGGCGCAGCTCCAGCACGTTGCGGGGGCGGGCGAAGGGCACGTCGATGATGGCCTTCTCGCGCCCCGGATTGGCGGTCATGATCATGATGCGGTCGCCCAACGTCACCGCTTCGTCAACCGAATGGGTGATGAAGACAACGGTCTTCTTGGTGGCTTCCCAGATGCGCAGCAATTCTTCATGCAGCAGCATCTTGTTCTGCTCGTCGAGGGCCGAAAACGGCTCGTCCATGAGCAGGATTTCCGGATCGTTGGCGAAGGCGCGCACGATGGAGACGCGCTGGCGCATGCCGCCGGAGAGCTGGTTGGGATAGCGGTCGCGGAAGCGGTAGAGGCCAATGCGCTCCAGCCAGAGCTTCACGCTCTCCGCGACGTCCTTCTCGGCAACGCCGCGCATCCTGAGGCCATAGGCGGCGTTGTCGTAGACGGTCATCCAGGGGAACAGGCTGTCGCCCTGGAAGATCATGGAGTTTTCCGGCCGGCTGGGGTCGGTCCGGTTGAGCTTCATGGTGCCTTCGCTGACGCTCTCGAGACCCGCGAGCATGCGCAGAAGGGTGGTCTTGCCGCATCCGGATGGGCCGACGATGACGAAGAACTGGCCTTGCGGAATATCGAGGTCGATGCCGTCCACCGCGACGAACCCGGACGAGCCGAAGTATTTGCGCAAGCCGCGCATGGAAATCTGCACCGGCGGCGCCGCTTCCGCGGGGCTCGGCTTCACGTTCAACATGCTCACCACGGCCATGAATGCTTCCTCCGGATGCCGGATGGGGCGGCGCCGCAAGGGCGCCGCGTGCGCGTCAGTTCTGGGCGGCCTTGTACGGGCCGAGCGCCTTCAGGGTGGCTTCCGCGAACGAGGTGTCCACCACGTCGGAGACCTTGGCCGGGCGCTCGATATAGCCGTTTTCGGTGAAGAACTTGAGGTCTTCCGCCATGCTCTGCGTATCGACCTTGCCATCGGGGTCGATGCCGTTGGGGATCATGGTCTTGAACAGCTCGGCGTCCTTGAGGCCGGTGGTGCGCATGATGGTCTTGACGACCTCGTCCGCGCCCTTGCCGTCGAACTTTCCGCCCGCGGTGGCGTCGTTGAAGATGCGGGCCGATTTCACATAGGCGTTCATGAAGCGCTGGGCGACGTCGCGGCGCTTGGCGATGAAATCGCCGCCGTAGAGCAGCACGGCCACCTGCTGGTTGGGATAGCCGTCCACGAGGAAGCGCACGGCGACGCCGTTGTTCACCGCCTGGGTGACGGAGGGTTCGGTGGTGATGGCGGCGTCGATGGCACCGGTGGTGAAGGCGGCGATCTGCTGGGGATAGCCGATGTAGTTGTGGTTCACGTCCTTGTAGGTAAGGCCGGCCTTGGCGAGGATGTGCGCCATCTTGGCGTTGGTCGCCGCGCCCGGGCCGACGGACCCGACGCGCATGCCCTTGAGATCGGCGATGGTCTTCACCTTGCCTGAGTCCACCAGCTCCTTGCGGACCATGAGGGGCATGTAGTCGTAATGGACCGGGGTGGAGCCCTTGTCCGCCACCACCTTGATGTTGATGCCGCGCGCGGCCGCATTGTAGAGCCCGGCGGAGGAGGCGCCGGCGCCCACGTCGATCTGGCCCGAGCCCAGCGGGGCGACCATCTTCGGACCGGAATCGAAGGCGATCAGTTCCACCTCCAGACCTTCCTGGGCGAAGATGCCGCGCTCGACGCCGAGGTGGAACACCACGTCCGACACCACATTGTTGATGCCGACCTTCACCTTGTCGGCGGCCTGCGCGCTGCCGGCGGCGGCGAAGGCGACGGCAAAGGCTCCGGCGCAGAAGAGGCGGCGGGTTGTCGTCTTGAACATCAATAATCCTCCCGGGCTGGCGGCCGGTGCGCGGGGCGCCCGGCTTCTGTGTTGGGGCGCGGACGCCGTCCGCGCTGCTTTGGGATCAGGAGACCTGAGCAACGATGCGGGCGAAGGCGGCATTTGGGTCCTTCACCAGCGCCTCGGCAAGGTCCACGCTCTCCTCGCCCTTCACGTGGATTCGGCGGAAGGACAGGGGATCGTCGGAGAGCGGTGCGGTGGCATCGAGGCCGAGCTTTGCGCTGATGCCGGCCTCGTCGGTGGAGGGGTCGAGCTTGGAACCGAGCGCGCCGGCGACGACCACCATGTCGCGATCGGCCTGGAAACGGGTCGCCACCGCCCACTCGATCTCTTCGGCGCTGGAGATGTCCACGTCCTTGTCCACCACCACAACCTGCTTCACGTCATAGTGGCCGCCGAAGGCGCACAGGATGATGTTCTTGGGCTCCCCTTCGCGCTGCTTGTCGATCTTGACGACGAGGTGATAGCGGCAGGTGCCGCCGCGGGTGAGGCGCACGTCCAGCACGTTCGGGAAGGACCGCTTGAGGTGCTGCAGCAGCGTCGCCTCGCGCGGCACGCCGCCGAGCACCAGATGCTCGAACGAGCCGCCGACGATGGTGTGGTAGATGGGGTGGCGGCGATGGGTCACCGCATCCACCTCGATCACCTCGCGGGCGGCGCGCGGGCCGTAATATTGCGGAAATTCGCCGAACGGGCCTTCCGGCTCGCGCACCGTGGGCAGGATGCGGCCTTCCACCACGATCTCGGCGGCGGCCGGCACGCGCACGGAATTGGTCTTGCACTTCACCACCTCGACCGGGCGGCCGAGGAGCGAGCCGGCGATTTCCATCTCGTCCTCATCCAGCGCGCAGATGGCCTGCGAGGCCAGGAGCAGCGCGGGGTGCGCGCCGATGACGATGGCGATCTCCAGCGCCGCGCCGGCCTCCTCCGCCATGCGGTAGTAGGCGAGCGTATGGCGGGGCAGCAGCAGCACGCCGATGCGGTTCGGTCCGCTGATCTGGCAGCGGTGGATCGAGACGTTCTGCACCCCGGTGACGGGATTGCGCGCGATCAGCAGGCCGGCGGTGATGTAGGGGCCGCTGTCCAGCTCGTTGTGCGAGGGAATGGGAAGCTGGGCGAGGAGATTGACCTCGGTGTGCACCACCTCCTGCACCGGGGCGGAGGTGACTTCCACGCATGGCGTCGGCTTCGCGGCGGCGGCGAGGAAGTGGGGCAGCAGTTGGTCCTCGCTGACGCCGAGGGAATCGGCCACCCATGCGCGCTGGGTGAAGAGGTTCACCACCACCGGCATGTCGTGAGCCTTGCCGTCCACGCCCACCGGATGGGGGAAGAGCACGGCCTTGTCGCGCTCGGTGCGCTTCGCCACGGCGGCGAGATTGTCGGCCAGCGGCAGGTTTTCCCGCGCGACCGCCAGACGGCCATGCGCGGCGAGGTCGGCGAGCCAGGTGCGCAGATCCGGCGGGGTCTGGGCGGCGGGACGGGGGCGGGGTTCCAACATGTTTTCAGGTTCCGCTGGTCGGGATATTCGGGAGGTCAGCTGGCGGGCGCGATCTGGCGCAGCGGGGCCTTGCGGCGGCGCGGGCCGCTCGCCTCGCCCCAGCGGCGCACGGCCCCCACCTCGATGTCGAACAGATCGAGCACCCGGCCCACCGTGTGATCGATCATTTCTTCGAGGTTGGCGGGGCGCGAATAGAAGGCCGGCATGGGCGGGGAGATGATGGCGCCCATCTCGGACACCGCAGTCATGGTGCGCAGGTGGCCGGTGTGCAGCGGCGTCTCGCGCGCCATCAGCACCAGACGGCGGCGCTCCTTCAGTACCACGTCGGCGGCGCGGCTGAGCAGGCTCGAAGTGACGCCGGACGCGATCTCCGACATGGAGCGCATGGAGCAGGGCGCGACCACCATGCCCATGGTGCGGAACGAGCCGGAGGAGATGGCGGCCGCCATGTCGTCGTTGGAATGGCAGACGCTGGCGAGGGCCTTCACCTCCGCCACCTTGCGGTCGGTCTCGTGGGCGAGCGTGATCTCGGCGGTGCGGGACATGACGAGGTGCGTCTCGATGCCGGCCGCGCGCAGAAGCTCCAGCATCCGCACGCCATAGATCACGCCGGAGGCGCCGGAGATGCCGACGACGAGACGCTTGTGATCCTGCATGGCATCTCCTCCGCGTGCTGCCGCACGTGTGGCCGAGGCCGGACGGGAGATGTGGGGAAAGGCAAGGCGCATCATTCGGGCGCCATGCGCCCGGCCTTGCCGACGATCCCTCCCCGCCACGGGCCGTTTCGGCCTTCTGGGCGACGGCTCCATGAGCCGGTTATCGAGTCATAGACAAAGGTCGTAATCACTGCAAATAATGAATGATTATCGGCGCCATCATTACGACTGATTTCAGGCGTGGCCGCGAAGGACAATCCGCGATGGATCTCAGGCAGATGCAGTATTTCCTGTGCCTTGCGGAGACCGGCAACGTCACCCGGGCGGCCCGCCAGCTCAACATCGTGCAGCCGGCGCTCAGCATGCAGATCGCCAAGCTCGAGGCGGAGTTCGGCAAGAAGCTCTTTGACCGCACCGCCCACGGCGTTTCCACCACGCCCGCGGGGGAGGCGCTGGCGCGGCTCATCTCGCCCATCGTGCGGGACGTGGAGCACGCCATGCAGGAGATGGCCCGGCTCGACGGGCGGGTGTCCGGCCGGGTGGTGGTGGGGCTCATCACCTCGGTGGCGCAGAGCACGCTGGCGAATTCCTCCGCCACCGTCGCCGCGCGTTACCCGGACGTGGAATTCTCCGCCTGCGAGGGCTACACCGAGACCATGATGGACTGGGTGACGACCGGCCAGCTCGACCTCGCCATCATCAATGTTCCACGGCAGAAAAGGGGGCTCGCGTCCCAGCACATTCTCGACGAAGAGATGGTGTTCGCCACGCGCACCGATTCCCCCATCAATGTGCCGGAAGGCCTCGGCTTTGCCGATCTTGGCGGGCTCGATCTGGTGCTGCCGTCCAAGCGCCACGGCCTGCGGGCGATCCTTGAGGCGCAGGCGGCGGAGGCCGGCATCGAGCTGAAGCCGCGCATCGAGATCGACACGCTCTCCGCCATCTGCGAGGTGGTGGCGACGACGGACCTCGCCACCGTGCTGCCCACCATCGCCTTGCATCAGATGCTTGCGGCCGGACGGGTGCGCGGGCATCGCTTCGCCGCCCCGCTCACGCGGTCCATCGCCGTGGTGCACCACCCGCGCCGGGCCATCTCGGCGGCGGCCCATGCGGTGGTGGAGGTGATCCGGCAGGATCTGGTGGATGCCGCCACCTCCGCCGCCACCTTCGTGCGCGCGGCGGCGCCCGTGCCGCCCGCGCGGCGGCGCGGACGGGGCAAGATCAGTCGCGCTGATCTGGCCGATAACCCGTAATTATTTGCGGTGATGGCCCCCCGCGCTTAACCACAGCGCTAACGAGACAAGACGAGGAAACGCCATGGCAAACGTGGCAAGAGAACGTGGCGAGAGCGCCGGGACCGTTCCACCCGCCGCCGCCTCGCCGGCCGCAGCTTCACCGCCTGCGGCCGCCTGGGGCGCCGGCTCCGGCACCAGCGCCGCCGCGCGGCTGAAGCAGCGGATGCCGACGCTGGACTATCTGGAACGCGCCGCCCGCCGCCGCATCCCCCGCTTCGCCTGGGATTTCCTCGAAGGCGGAACCGGCGCCGATGTGGGCATCACCGAGAACCGCGCTGCGCTGGACGCCGTGAAGCTGGTGCCGCGCTATGGCGCGCCCGGCCCGGTGGATTGCGGCGTCGATCTCTTCGGCACCCGCTACAGCGCCCCCATCGGCATCTCGCCGGTGGGCGTGGACGGCCTGGTCTGGCCCGGCGCCACAAAGCTCCTCGCCAAGGCGGCGGCGAAGGCGCGCATTCCCTATGTGGTCGGCACCCTCGCCAGCGCCTCCATCGAGGAGGTGGCGGCGCTCGCCGGTGACTGCACCTGGTTCCAGCTCTATGGTCTGCCGGGCCGCGATCATCTCGTCACGATCGATCTGGTGCGCCGGGCCGAGGCTGCGGGCGCCCGCGCCCTCGTCGCGACCCTCGACGCCCCCGTGCGCTCCAAGCGCCCGCGCGATCTGAACAACGGCCTCGTCGTCCCCTTCCGCACCACGGTCCGCACCGTGCGCGACGTGGCCCTGGCCCTGCCATGGGCGCTCGCGCTGGCGAAGGCGGGCACGCCGCAATTCGCCAACATGGCACCCTATGTGGAAGCGCCCGCGACGCTGCCCAGGACCGCCGGCTTCGTGCAGAGCGAGATCAAGGGCACCTTTTCGTGGGAGGCCGTGAAGCGCCTGCGCGATGCCTGGCCGCGGGCTCTGGTGATGAAGGGCATCCTGCATCCCGCCGATGCGGAGATGGCGATCTCCATCGGCGTGGACGGCATCCTCGTCTCCAACCATGGCGGCCGCCAGCTCGATGCCGCGCCCGCGGCCATCGACGTGCTGCCGGCCATCGCCGCCTCTGTCGGGAACCGGGCGACCATCTTCTATGACAGCGGCATCCGCTCCGGCCTCGATGTGGCCCGCGCTCTGGCGTTGGGGGCGGCGGGCACCTTCTGCGGCCGCGCCTTCCTCATCGGCCTCGCCGGCATCGGCGACGGCGGCGCGGACTATGTGGCGGAGATGCTCACCGAGGAAGTCCAGGTCGCCATGGGCCAGCTCGGCGTGCGCGACCTCCCTTCGCTCAAGGGCGTGGAGCGTCGCCACGAACAAGCCTTCGTGTTCCGGCCGTGACGGCCCATCCCGACGCCGCCGTCCTCGATCGCCTCCGGCAGGCGGTCGGCCCGGCGGGCGTGCTGGAAAGCCCCGCCGACACCGAACCCTTCCGCACGTCCGTCGGCGCGACCTTCCGCGGCGCGGCGGCCCTCGTGCTGCGCCCGGCCTCCACGCAGGAGGTGGCGGAGGTGGTGCGCCTGTGTGCCGAGGCGCGTATTCCCATCGTGCCGCAGGCGGGCAATACCGGCCTTGCCGGCGGCGCCCAGCCGGACGGATCGGGCGCCGCCGTCATCCTCAGCGTCGATCGCATGCGCAAGGTGCGGGCGGTGGACGTGGCCAACGACACCCTCACCGTGGAGGCCGGCGTGACCCTGGCCGAGGTGCAGGCGGAGGCGGAGCGGGTGAACCGGCTGTTCCCGCTCACCCTCGCCTCGGAAGGCTCCTGCCGCATCGGCGGCAATCTCGCCACCAATGCCGGCGGCACGCAGGTTCTGCGCTATGGCAACATGCGCGCGCTCGCCCTCGGGCTGGAAGTGGTGCTGCCGGACGGGCGCATCTGGGACGGCCTGCGCGGCCTCCGCAAGGACAATGCGGGCTACGATTTGAAGCAGCTCTTCATCGGCTCGGAAGGCACGCTCGGCATCATCACCGCGGCGGTGCTGCGCCTGTTCCCGCGCCCCCGCGCCATCGCGACTGCCTTCGCCGCCATCCCCGATCCGGCGGCGGCCATCGCGCTGCTAGGGCAGGCGAAGGCGCGGCTCGGCGATAGCCTCTCCGCCTTCGAGCTGATGCGCGCGCCGAGCCTCACCCACGCCATCGCCGCCGTACCTGGCCTCGTTTCTCCTTTCGTTGAGGCGTATCCGTGGGTTCTGCTCATCGAAGCGAGCGCGCAGGAGGGCGGCGAAAGCCTCGCCGCAGGTCTGGAGACGCTGCTTGGCGAGGGACTCGAGGATGGCCTGATCCTCGATGCCGTCATCGCCGCATCCGGCGCGCAGCGGCGCAATCTCTGGGCGCTGCGCGAGGCGCAGGCGGAAGCGCAGGCCCATGCCGGCAAGGGCGTGAAGCACGACATCAGCGTGCCCGTCTCCGCCATCCCCGCCTTCGTCGAACGGGCCGACGCGGCGCTCGCCACGCGCTTTCCCGGCATCCTGCCCTTCACCTTCGGCCATGTGGGCGACGGCAATCTCCACTACAATCCGGTGATGCCGGCCGACTGGACCGAGGAGCAGCGCCGGGCGCGCGCCGGCGAGATCAACCGCATCGTCCATGACGTGGTGGCCGACCTCGGCGGCTCCATCAGCGCGGAGCACGGGCTCGGCCAGCTGCGCGTCGCGGAAGCCGAGCACTACAAATCCGCCGTGGAGCTGGATTTGATGCGTGCCGTGAAGGCGGCGCTCGATCCCCACGGGCTCATGAACCCCGGCAAGGTGCTGCGGGCGCGCTGAGGCTCAGATCGCGCCCGCGATGGCGCGAACGGCAGCCTCTTCCTCCGGCGTGGGCGGCCGGCCGGCGAACGACGACACCACCTGCGCCATGGCGGCAAAGGCGAGGGCGGCGCCATCGGCACCGGCGGGCGCAGGCGCTCCCGCGGAGAGGGCGCCGAGTTCCTCCAGCTCGATGATCTCGGCGGCGATTTCGGCGGCCTGCACCTGCGCGCGCAGTTTCGTGGTGCGCGCGTCCGGCGCCGGGGCAGGGCCACTCTTGAGGCGGCGGCGCACGGCGCGCAGGGCCTTCACCATGTCCGTGTGCCACTCCGCCACGCGCGCCCGCGCGGCGGCGATGTCGGCGGCCCCCACCTCGCGCCGCAGCACCGCCCCGCGCCAGGCGGCGAAGAGGAGGATGTTGACGTCGATGCCGGCGCTTTCCTGCAAGGCGAGGCAGGCGGGCGGCACGCCCTCCCGGCCATAGAGGGCGAGGGCGAAGTCCTTCAGTGTGGTGGTCTCGTCCGCCATCATCGCGCCATTTCTCGTCGGTTCCGCAGGCTTAAGGGAGGCGCGTGGCCGGCGCAATTCATCCGCATTGCCGCGCCGGTGGAAGGCTGCTTCACTCGTCCACATCGTTTACGATTGATGTTGTCCGCTATATTCTAAGTGGGCTCGTTGGTGGCGGAAATCGGGTGGGTCGGGAGCTATTGATTGAGCGCAGAATTGTTCCATACCGCAAGGGTAAAGGTTCGTCGCGGCCGCCATCACATTGCCGAGATGATGCCTGCGGTCGACGCCATCTTTAGGCAGCACAATGCGCAAATGGTCGGTCTCAGCGCGTCTGTCTGGGCCAAAAGACTTCACCGTGGCATTGTGCCGGAATTACCAATTCAGGAACGACATTTGGACGAAGTCGCCTGTTGCGTGGGTGATGCGGCCCACAATCTAAGGGCTGCGCTCGATTTGATGGCTGTAGAAGCGGTTGAGCGGAGCGGAGGAAAGACCGATCGAGTTCAGTTTCCATTCGGCGAGACGCATGAGCAGCTGACTGGAGTGGGGGGGAAGCGCGGCGTTATTGAGCAGCACCGGTTCAATTGGGCGCGCAAGGATGCTGTAGAACTTCTTATCAATTTAAGACCTCACGGTGGAGCCGATGGGAATCGGTTGCTGTGGGGCCTCCACAAGCTGGATATTGTTGATAAACACCAAGACATTATTGCTCTAGCGCACGATAGATCGCGGCCAGCAATTTATTTTAAGGGTGCAAGGGTTCCGAGCGCGACGGCGGCGCCTCTTCGGCTTGTATTCGCCTCTGGAGTATTTAAAAATGAAGAAATCTTGAAAGCGCTAAATATGGTGGCTGACGAAGTTGAACGTGCGTTAGATATGTTTTGTGCAGTATTTGACTATAAAATATCGGACTGATGTGAAGCCTCAATATTTCAGCTTCGCATAATAGGATGTCGCCGCCGCCGCCCGCGCCTCGCCCAGCGTGCGGATGCCGCGCGCGCGCAGCAATGGCAGCAGTTTCAGGAAGATCTCCGCCGTCACCAGCGCATCGCCCAGCGCCGTATGGCGGCCGGCGACGGTGACGCCGAGGCGGCCGGCGATGGCCTCCATGCTGTGGCTCTCCTCGCCCGGATGGGCAAGGCCGGCGAGGAGCAGGGTGTCCAGCACCGGCTGGTCGAAGGCGACGCCGCTCGCTTCCTCTTTCAGAGCGAGGAAGCGCATGTCGAAGGCGACGTTGTGGCCCACCAGCACCGTCTCCGCCGCGAAGGCATGGAAAGCCGGCAGAACTGCGCCGATGCGGGGCTTGCCGCGCACCATCTCCGGCCGGATGCCGTGCACCGCGATGCCCGCCTCCGGGATGGTGCGGCCGGGGTCCACCAATTGGTCGAAGCATTCGCTCCCGAGGATGCGGCCGTTGACGATGCGGGTGGCGCCGATCTGTATGATCTCGTCCCCGCCCGCCGGGTCGAGGCCCGTAGTCTCGGTATCGAACACCGTATAGGCGAGCTCGCTCAGAAGGCGCTCGTCGCTGGCATGGCTGCCGGCGCTGGCGGCGAACAGATCGAAATCGAAGAAGGCAGGCCGGCTTTCCGCCGGGGCAGTCGTTTCGGCACGGCCCTCGGAGGCGGCCGGCAGCAGGAGGCGGAAACAGGCGCCGAGGCCGGTGCGCGGGCGTTCCAGCCAGAGTTCTCCGCCATGGCGCTCCACCACATCGCGCACGGAAAGCTGCGCGGCGCCGCCTATGGGCGCGCTCTGCCAGCCGGCGCCGCCCGCCGCTGCATGGGCATCGGCGAAGGCGAGGTCGAGATGCACCCGCCCGCCGGCCCGCGCGAGGCGCAGCGCGAAGCCCGGATCGGCTCCGCCCTCCGCCTCGGCCACGCGGGCCGCGAGGAAGGCGAGTGCGCTGATGAGGGCGAAACTGTCCACGCTCAGCCAAATGTCCGCATCCAAGTCGTCCGTCGTCACCGGGTGGCCGGTGTCGGCGGCGATGCGGCGGGCGGCGGCGGCGGCAAGGTCGGCGCCCAGCATGTCCTGAAGGGGCCAGCGGGCGCCCGTGAAGCTGGTGGATTCCGCGGCGAGCGACAGGCGCGTACCGAGGCCCGTCACCTCGTCGCGCACCACGGCCTGAAAACGCTCGCGGTCGGGTGCGTCTAGGTCGGGATAGTCCAGCATGTCGAGCGCCGCCTGCATGGCGGCGAGCGAGGCGCGGGCGGATTCGGAGAGGTCGATGAGGGTGCGGTCCTGCCGGGCGCGGGCCTCGTACTCGTCGGTGATGTCGTCGAGCAGAAGCACGAAACCGGTGATCTGCTGGCCCGTCACCGCGCCCCCGGCCTCGGCCCGCACGGGGGCGAGGAGCACCCGCACCAGATGGCCGAGCGGCGTGGTGGTGACGAAACGGGCGGAGGGCCGCGCCTCGCCCCGCCCCATCAGCCGCTCAACGCGCTCGCGGGCATGGTCGATCAGCGCGCGGTCGATGACGGTGTGGATGGAGCGGCCGAGGCCGATGGGATCGGCGCTCACGCTTTCGCCCGTTCCCGGCGTGCGGAACAGGCGGCGGAAGAGGGTGCGAGCCCGGGCGTTGTAGAGGAGGATGCGGCCTTCGAGGTTCAGCACCACCACGGACTGCTCCAGTTCCGCCATCAAGGCGGCGAGCTGGTCGCGCTGGAAGGCGACGTCGCGGCTCGCCTCGGCGACGAGCCGGGCCATGTCGTCCTGAAGCGCGCGGCGCTGGGCGGCGAGATCGTTCACCACCTCGCCCAAGGCCTTCAGCCCCGCCGGGCCGGTGGCGGGAACCGGAGGAGCTGAGGGGTCGCCCGCCAGCACCCGCGCCGCATCGGCGAGGCGCCCGGGTCCCTCCACATGGGCCGTGTAGAACCGCCGCGCGAGCAGGCCGGAGGCGGCGGAAAACAGCACCCACCACAGCACCAGAACCATGCCGTGGCTGTCGGCCACCGGGGCGAGGGCGCCCAGAAGCGTGGAGCGTGCCGCGCCGTCCAGCGCCATCAGCAGGAAGACGGCGCCCAGCCCCAGCCACACAGCGAGGGCGAGCCCCGGCAGCAGCATGGCCAGAACGGCACCCGTCCCCCGCGGCAATCTCATGCGGGCAGGCTCCCGGCGGGCGGCTCGGCCAGCATGTCCTTCACCTTCTGCATCAGCTCTCGGGTGGAGAAGGGCTTGGTGACATAGGCGTCCGCCCCCGCCCCCACGCCGCGGGCCATGTCGGTCTCGCGGCCCTTGGCGGTGAGCATGACGATGCGGGTGGAGCGCACCTCGGCATCCGCCCGCACCGCCTCGCACACGTCGAAGCCGCTCATGCCGGGCATGGTGGCGTCCAGCAGCACGAGGCGGGGATGCTCGCGGCGGATCGTCTCCAGCGCCTCGCGCCCGTCGCGCGCCACCAGCACGGCGAAGCCCTCGCGCTTCATCATGAATTCCAGCGAGACGACAATGTTCGGCTCGTCATCGGCAATGAGCACCTTGGCCCCCTGGGGGCAGGGCGCGGGCGTCGGTCCCGTCTCCACTGCGATCTCCCTGTCCATGGCGTTTCCTCCTCATGTGGTCTCTTCGGCTTCTGCCGAATTTGTTTGTTTCGGGGCGTTCGCCCCGTCTCGCCGGAGCGGCAGCCGGAAGGCGAAGCATGCGCCTTTCCCCTCCCGTTGATCCAGCCAGATCTTGCCGCCGAAATGATCCACGATCCGGCGGCTGATCGGAAGCCCGAGCCCGGTGCCGGGCGGGCGGTTCAGGGCGTCGCCGCCCTGGCGGAACTTCTCGAAGATGGTGTCCCGATCGGCGGGCGGTACGCCGGGGCCGTTGTCCTCCACCTGCACCTCCAGCCCATCGGCATCGGCGATGAGCCGCACGTCGATGCGTCCGCCTTGCGCGGGCACGAATTTCGCGGCGTTGGAGATGAGGTTCAGCATCACCTGCGTGAGGCGATCGGGATCGGCCTTGATGGCCGGCACGGTATCGGGCGCGGTGAGCACGATCTCCGCGCCCTTGGCGCGGGCGAGTTCCGCCGTTGCCTTCACCGCGTCGGCGACGAGGGTACGCAAGTCGACGTCGGTGCTGTGCCACTCGGCATGGCCCGATTCGATCTTGGCCATGTCCAGCACCTGGTTGACCAGCCGGCCCAGCCGCTCGCTCTCGGCAACGATGATGCGCAGGAAATCCTGCCGCTGCGCCTCCTCCATGTCCGGCGTGTCCAGCATCAGCTCGGACAAGGCGCGGATGGCCGTGAGCGGGGTGCGCAATTCGTGGGTCACGGACGACATGAAGTCGTCCTTCAGTTCGTCGAGCGTGCGCAACTGGGCATTGGCGGCGGAAAGCTCGGCGGAGGCGATCTCCAGCGAGCGGGATTTCTCCTCCAGCGCGCGGGCATAGACGCGCAATTGGGACGCCTCGTTGAGGATGTCCATCACGTCGCCGGCATCGAGCGGCTCCTCGTCCGCCACCGCCGCGACCAGCACGCGGGCCGAGGCGGAGCCGACGGCGCCGGCGATGCGGCGTTCCACGATGTCGACGAGGCGGGCGTCGGCGGTGAGGTCGGTCACGTCGCCGGTGCCGCTATCGCGGGCGTGCGCCTCGAAGATCTGGCGGGCGGCCTCCGCGCCGAGCAGGCGGCGGGCGAGGGCTTCCAGGTCGGCGCGCCGTGCCCGTCCGCGCCAGAAGACGGGATCGGCGGCGCTGCGGCCGCGGGCGAACACGTCCACGAACAGCAGCGCCTGGCTCGCCTCCCGCCCGGACGGCGCGCGCCAGAGCGAGAGCCCCACATAGAGCACGCCGTTGACGAGCAGGCTCCAGAACAAGGCGTGGGAGAGATTGTCGAGGCCGGAGAGGCCGAACAGCCGTTCGGGGGCCAAAGCGGCAATGCCGAACGGACCGTGGGTGAGGAAGGCGCCGTCCATCCAGCCGGATTTCGCCACCGAGGGGAGCATCAGCGTATAGGCCCACACCGCGAAGCCGCCGAGGAGCCCGCCCAGCGCGCCGAGGCGCGTGGCGCCGCGCCAGTACATGCCGCCGAGCAGCGCCGGGGCGAACTGCGCCACCGCCGCGAAGCTGATGAGGCCGATGGAGACCAGCGCATAGGCCTCCCCCGCCACGACGAAATAGAGATAGCCCAGCAGCAGCACGCCGAGGATGGCGGCGCGGCGGATATTGAGCAGCAGACGGGTGAGGTCGCCCCCGTCCGCGCGGATGAGCTTGAGGCGCAGCAGCGCCGGCATCACCAGGTCGTTGCAGACCATGGTGGAGACGGCGATGGTCTCGACGATCAGCATCCCCGTCGCCGCCGAGAGCCCGCCCACATAGGCGATGAGCGCCAGTCCGCCGGCCCCGTGCGCAAGCGGCAGGGTGAGGACGAAGGTCTCCGGGTCCGCGCCCTTGCCGAGCAGCACGAGCCCGCCGAGGGCGAGGGGCAGGACGAAGATGTTGATGGCGAGGAGATAGGCCGGGAAGACCCAGGCGGCGCGCTTGAGGTGCCGCTCATCCACGCACTCCACCACCATCATCTGGAACTGGCGGGGCAGCAGCAGCACGGACAGGCCGGAGAGCAAAGTGAGGCTGAACCATTGCGCCCAGGCGAAATTGCCCGCGCCGGAAAGCGTGAGCAGCCCCTTCACCCCCGCCAGCGCCGAGGCGCGCGCCCACACGTCCGCGAAGCCGCCGAACAGGCCGTAGGTGACGAAGGCACCGACCGCGAGGAAGGCCACGAGCTTGACGAGGGATTCTGCCGCCACCGCCGCCACCATGCCCTCGTGGCGCTCGGCGCTGTCCAGGTGGCGGGTGCCGAACAATATGGTGAACAGCGCGAGGGCGAGCGCCACCAGCAGCGTCCCGTCCTGCCACCAGCTCGGCGCCGGCGCCTGTGCGCCTGTGGCGGTTAGCACCGTGTAGCCGGCCGAGACGGCCTTCAACTGCAGCGCGATGTAAGGGACGATGCCGACCACCGTAATCAGCGTCACCACCGCCGCCACCAGCGGGCTCTTGCCGTAGCGGGAGGCGATGAAATCGGCGATGGAGGTGATGCGGTAGGTCTGGGCGATGCGGATCATCTTGCGCACCACCACCCAGGCCACCAGCATCACCAGCGTGGGGCCGAGATAGATGGGCAGGAACCACACGCCCGTGGTCGCCGCCCGGCCGACGCTGCCGAAATAGGTCCAGGCGGTGCAATAGACCGCCAGCGACAGGCCATAGACCCACGCATTGCCAATCAGCGAGCGGCCCTCCCGCGCGCGCCGGTCGGCGAAGGCGGCGATGGCGAACAGGGCCGCGAGATAGAGCGCGGCGGCGCCGATGACCAGGGCGGGTGAGAGAGCGGGGAAGGAAGCGGGTGCCATCGCGCCGCCTCAGGGCTCGTCCGGTTCGGCGGGGAGGAAGGGTCCGGCCGCGCCATGCCCCCGGCGTTCGCTGGCGACGGCCAGGGCTGCGATCAGCGCCCCCCAGATGGCGAACAGCGCCACCGGCAGCAACGGCAGGCCGAAGACGGTCGCCTCGCTATCCCACACCGCCAGCAGCGGAAAATTGAAGGCGAGCATTCCCAATGCCGCCAGCGCGATCAGCACCTGGCGGTCCGGCCCGCGCCCTCCCGGCGGCTCGGCGCTTCGGGGGGTCATAAGGCGTCGAACCGGTAGTGGCGGGAGAGCCATTGCTTGAAGCCGCGCACGATGGCGAGGGCCTCCTTCAGCGCCTGCCGGTCCAGCGTGCCGAGATCGGCGAGGCGGAGCGCGTTGCTGGGCGGGCGGCCGCCGGCGATCTGCCGGAGGTTGCTGGCGAGCTTCATGCCCATGAACAGACGCAGCGCATCGGCGAGATCGCGGGCGAAGCCCTCCTCCATGCGCCCTTCCGCCACCAGCGCGGCAAGCCGGTCGGCAGTACCAAGCGCGGTGATGCGATACTCCAGCGCCAGCGCCCGCACGCCGTGGACGAGCGGGAAGATGCCGAGCTTCTTCAGATCCACCTCCGCCGCGCCGCGACCTGAGAGGCCGGGCAGGCGGCTCCACCAGCTTCCGCCGTCGCCGAAGCGCTCCACCGCCTGGGCGAAGCGGGCGAAATAGCCGTGGTCGCCCATCATCAGGAAATCCACATGCGCCCGCGCCGCCGCGAGCAGGGAGGCGTCGCCCGCCACCGCCACGGCATCGAGGAAGATGGCGAGATTCATGGGGCCATCCTGCACGCCGCCGTGGATCCAGTCCTTCAGCGTCTCCTTGAAAGCGGAGAGCGGCTGGCACCAGGTGGGCCGGCTGAGCATGACGCCGCCGGGGCAGGGGGGATAGCCGAAATCGATCAGCGCCGCGGTAAAGCGCGCGGTGATGTCATCGAGCCCCTCGAAAACGAAGCCGTCGGCGAGGATCAGGCCGTTGTCCTGGTCGGTCTTGATGATCTGCTCGCCGCGCCCCTCGCTGCCCATCACCACGAGGCAGGAATTGGCGCGCAAGTCCTCCGGCGCCAGAAGCTCCCACAGCCGGCGGAAGATCTGGGCGTTCAGCTCTCCCACCAGCGCGGCGATCACCTCCACCCGCACCCCGTCGGCGCTGAGCACCGCCACCATGCTGTCGATCTGCCGCGCGGCGGCCTTCAGCTCGTCGAGGCTCGACGCATGGGCGGCCTCAAGGGCGATCAAGTGGGAATGGTTGGCGACGAAGGCCATCAGGTCCAGCTGGCCAAGCACGCCGACGATGCCATCCGCTCCCGTCGCCCGCCCGCCGCCCTCGCGCACGAGCAGACGGTGGATGCGGTGGCGGAGCATCAGGATGAGCGCCTCGAACAGCTCCGCGTCGGGGGCGATGCACCAGGGCTCGAAGGTCGCGACCTCGCGCACCGTGAGGGCTGAGGGGGGCATGTCGCGGGTGAGCGCGTCGCGCAGGTCGGTGGTGGTGAAGATGCCGATGCGGCCGCCATCGCGCACCACGGCCTCGCTGAGGCGGCGGGCGGAGAGGTCGCGGCAGAGGGTGACGAGGTCGGTCGCCCCGTCCACGAAGAAAGGCTTGCGCAGATAGACGTCCCGCACCCGCGAGGTCATGAGGGAGACCAGCTCGCGCCGGTCCCGCTCAGACGGCGAGGCCCGCCCGGGGGCGGGCGGGCCGGACGCTGCGGGGGCGTCCTCGGGACCGTGGGGCACCGCTCCCCGGGCCGTGTAGGCCCGGAGATCGTCGTCCCGGCGGTCCCCGTTCGGGGGGCCGGTCATGTCGTCCGGCCGTGGCATGGTTTCAGCCTAGCACGGGGTCAGTGCCCGGAAGCTTCCGCCGCGCCGATGCCGGTCTCGGAGCGCACTTGCTGCGCCGGATAGCCGGCCCGGTCGATCTTCGCCCGCTGGCTGTTGTCCAGGATGGAGAACAGCCAGATGCCGACGAAGCCGAGGGTCATGGAGAACAGCGCCGGCGAGGTATAGGGGAACGGCGCGGAGCCGGCCGGGTTGCCGAGGGTGGCCTCCCAGACCGAGGGCGACAGCACGGTCAGAAGCACCGAGGACAGGAGTCCCAGGAAGCCGCCGATCACCGCGCCCTTGGTGGTGCAGTCCTTCCACAGAACCGACATGAACAGCACCGGGAAGTTGGCCGAGGCGGCAACCGCGAAGGCCAGCGACACCATGAAGGCGATGTTCTGCTTCTCGAAGGCGATGCCGAGCAGCACCGCGAGGATGCCGAGGCACAGCGTGGTGATGCGCGAGACCTTCAGCTCCGAGGCGCTGTCCGCCTTGCCCTTCTTGATGACCGTCGAATAGAGGTCATGGGACACCGCCGAGGCGCCCGAGAGCGTGAGGCCGGCCACCACCGCGAGGATGGTCGCGAACGCCACCGCCGAGATGAAGCCGAGGAACACGTTGCCGCCCACGGCCGAGGCCAGATGCACGGCGGCCATGTTGTTGCCGCCCACGAGCGCGCCCTTGGCGTCGAGGAACGCCGGGTTGGTCAGCACGAAGGTGATGGCGCCGAAGCCGATGATGAAGGTGAGCAGGTAGAAGTAGCCGATCCACCCGGTCGCCCACATCACGGACTTGCGGGCTTCCTTCGCGCTGGGCACCGTGAAGAAGCGCATCAGGATGTGCGGCAGGCCGGCGGTGCCGAACATCAGCGCCATGCCGAAGGAGATGGCCGAGATCGGGTCCTTGATGAAGGTGCCCGGGCCCATGATGGCCTGGCCGGCGGCGGCCGCGGCCTGGGGCGTGGTGCCGGGCTTGGCGGCTGCGAGGTTGGTCTTGATCTCGACCGCCGCGGCGAACATCTTCTCCGGCGAGAAGCCGAAGCGCCAGAGCACCATCACGGCCATGAAGGTGGCGCCGCCGAGCAGCAGGCAGGCCTTGATGATCTGCACCCAGGTGGTGGCGGTCATGCCGCCGAACAGCACGTAGACCATCATCAGCGCGCCGACGATCACCACCGCGATCCAGTAATCGAGGCCGAACAACAGCTTGATGAGCTGGCCGGCGCCCACCATCTGGGCGATGAGGTAGAAGGCGACCACCACCAGCGTGCCGGAGGCGGCGAACACGCGCACCGGGGTCTGGGCGAAGCGGAAGGCGGCGACGTCGGCGAAGGTGAACTTGCCGAGGTTCCGGAGGCGCTCGGCCATCAGGAAGGTCAGGATCGGCCAGCCCACGAGGAAGCCGATGGAATAGATGAGGCCGTCATAGCCGGAGGTCATCACCGCGGCGGAGATGCCGAGGAAGGAGGCGGCCGACATGTAGTCGCCGGCGATGGCGAGGCCGTTCTGGAAGCCGGTGATGCCGCCGCCCGCGGTGTAGAAGTCGGCGGCCGACTTGGTCTTCGCCGCGGCCCATTTGGTGATGTAGAGCGTGCCCATCACGAACACGGCGAACATGGTGATCGCGGTCCAGTTGGTGGACTGCTTCTCGGCCGCGCCAAGATCGCCGCCCGCGGCGAGCGCCAGCGTGGGGGCGAGGACGAGCGCGGCGGCGGCGGCGATGGCGAGCGCGCGGCCGGCAAGAGAGGTCTGGAGCGTCGCGGTCACTTGAGCGCCTCCTGCTTGATCTTCTCGGAGAGTTCGTCGAACTCGCCATTGGCGCGGCGGACGTAGACGGCGGTGATGAGGATGGTGAACACGATCACGCCGAAGCCGATCGGAATGCCCCAGGTCATCACGCCGTCGCCGATGCGCGCGGCCAGCACATCCTTGCGGAAGGCGATGAGCAGGATGAAGCCGTAGTAGACGACCAGCATCGCCAGGGTGAGAATCCACCCGAAGCGCGAACGGCGCGACTTTAGCGCCTGGTAATTGGGATCGGCCGCAATGCGTGCGGCCACGGAAGTGTCCATGGGTCCCGCCCTCCCTGAAAGCCCGCGGTACCCGTGGGCCCCGGTTGTTATCTTCGTGATCGACCTGGCCTCAGCCGGCCTTGTCATCTCGCACTCTGTACCAGAGCCGAGGCCGCGCGCTAGTTGAGGAAACCCCGTACTTTCGGCCATACGCCGAATGTATTGTGCAGCGCGTCGCGGGCTTGCAGGAAGCGCGTGAGAATCGATGATCTGCAAATACTTGCCACCGATTTCGACCGCTGATTACGTCGCGTGCGCGAGGATTTTCCGGGCGGGAAACGATCGTGTCGGGCGGGAGGGGTGCCTAATACTTTCGGGTGAGGGGTGCAGTGTCCTCGCCTTTGGTCGTAATGCTCACGTCGGGGAATGGAGCGGCGCTGGCGATCAGCGCCGGCCCTGTCCGAGGAAAGTCTCCGCGAACCAGCGGTCAAGCGTCATGGGCGGTTCCTGCTGGGGCGGGCGCGGCGGCATCTGGCCAACCACTGCGGCCGGCCGGTCGTCCGGCAGGTCGGCGGGCGGCAGGTAGGTGCCGCCGGGCTGGCCATAGCCGTTGCCGCCGAAGCCGTAGGATCTGAGGCCGCCGGGCAGCTCCGCCACCGGCACGCCCTGGTGCGCCGCCTTCATGACGCGGCTCCAGACCTCCACCGGAAGATTGGCGCCGGAGGCCTTCTTGGTGGGCGAAGAATCGTCGTTGCCGAGCCACACCGCCGTGACGTACTTCGCCGTGTATCCGACGAACCAGGCGTCGCGGTAGTCCTGCGAGGTGCCGGTCTTGCCGGCGGCCTCCCAGCCCGGAAGATCGGCGCGGCGCGCGGTGCCGGCGGCCAGTGTCTGGGTCATCATGTGGTTCATCATCGCCACATATTCGGAGGCGACAACGCGGCCCATGCCGGTGACGTTGCGCTCGTAGAGCGGCTTGCCGTCCGGCCCGATCACGCTGTCGATGACGTGCGGCATGACGCCGAGGCCGCCGTTGGCGAACGGGGTGTAGGCGCCCGCCAGCTCCAGGACCGACACTTCGGATGTGCCCAGCGCGATGGACGGGTTGGGATCGAGATTGGAACTGATGCCCATGCGGTGCGCGGTCTGCACCACGGCCTTGGGGCCGAACTCCAGCGCGAGGCGCACGGACACGGTGTTGAGCGACAACGCGAGCGCAGTGGTGAGCGTCACCGGTCCGCGATATTCGCGGGTGGAGTTCTCGGGTCGCCACCCCTTGAGCTGGATCGGCGCGTCGTCGCGGACGCTCTCCGGCGTCAGGCCGTGCTCGACGGCGGTGAGGTAGATGAAGGGCTTGAAGGCCGAGCCGGGCTGCCGGCGGGCGGTGACCGCGCGGTTGTACTGGCTATCGGCATAGGAGCGCCCGCCGATGAGCGCCTTCACCCCACCATCCGGATCGAGCACCACCACCGCGCCCTGCCCGACGCCGTACTTGGCCCCGGATTTCGCCAGCGTGTCCTCCAGCGCCGCCTCGCCTGCCTTCTGCAGCGCGGGATCGATGGTGGTGCGCACCACCACGTCGCCGGGCAGCTCGCCGTCGCCGAGGACGGAATCAAGCTGGTCCATCACCCAGTCGGCCACATAGCCGGACGAATCGGGCATGCCGGCGCGGGCGAGTTGCGCCGGGCGCGCCTGTGCGGCGCTCGCCACGTCGGCGGTGATCATCTTCTGGTCGCGCATGGCGGCGAGCACGAGATTGGCGCGGGCCTGCGCGCCCTTGAGATTGCGCGTCGGCGCAAGGCGGGAGGGGGAATTGACGAGACCGGCCAGCATGGCCGCCTCGGCGACCGTCACCTGCCGGGCCGACTTGCCGAAATAGCGCTGCGACGCCGCCTCGACGCCATAGGCACCGGCGCCGAAATAGACACGGTTCAGGTAGAGGTCGAGCAGCTGGTCCTTGGTGAACTTGTGCTCCAGCCACAGGGCCAGCACCAGCTCCTGCATCTTGCGGGATGCCGTGCGCTCCTGGGTGAGAAACAGGTTCTTGGCGAGCTGCTGCGTCAGCGTCGAGCCGCCCTGCCGCAGGCGGCGGGAGGTGAGGTTGGTGACGAGGGCGCGCGCGAGGCCCTCCGGATCGAGGCCGAAATGGCTGTAGAAGCGCTGGTCCTCGATGGCGACGAAGGCCTTGGGCAGGTAGGGCGGCAGCTCGCCGATGGGCACGGCGACTCCGCCCATGTCGCCCCGGGTGGCGATGGTCTTGCCGTTGGCTCCCTGGACGGTGACGGTGGGCGGACGCTTGGGGATCATCAGCGTCTGCATGGGCGGCAGCTTCGACGCCTCGTAGGCGATGACGCCCGCGAGGGCGAGCAGCGCCCACACGCCCAGGATGAGGCCCCACTTCACCAGCCGGAACAGGACGCGTCCGCCACCGCGACGGGGCGGGCGGGGCGGCGGATCGGAGCGGCCACGGCGCGGGGCGGGGGCGGAACGCATGTCGGGCTCAGCCTTGGCCTTGGGGCGCGGGGTCGGCTTGCGGGAAGGAGCCGGCGGCTCGGGCGGCGGGGCGGCGGAACGGTCGCGGGGATCGAGGCGGATGTCGAACAGGGATTCGGGCCGCTCCATGAGCGGCTCGCGCCTCATGCCGTCCCCCCGTCCACGCACTGCCATCTGCTGCTTCCGTAGTCTGCTCCGGTCCCCCGTTTCCGACCACACAAATTGGGCGGAAATGAACCAGGGCGACATAACGCGCTCAGACTGAAAGTGGCGTTAAGGAAGCCGACGTGTTGACGGAAATACAATTTAGAATTGTATTTATGATTATAAACAATTTTAGGAGGCAAAGATGGCGACCATCATTCCCGCGCTGGTGCAGGTGGCATTGGCGGAATGGACGTTTTTCGGCGGCGGGCAGATCAACCTCGACGGCACCGTCAAGGACGGGAAGAAGGAGTATCAGGACGGCGCGTGGCAGCGTGTCGGCGACTATTGGCGCTTCCTCGGCGGCGCCTATCGAAACCTCACCGGCAAGGACCGCGGCTATCCATGGTCTGCGGCGTTCGTCTCCTTCTGCTTCCACGAGGCTGGGGCGAAGGATCGCTTTCCCTATGCCGCAGCCCACGCCACTTACATCAACGCCGCCATCCGCAACGCCGACGAGGGCAGGTCCACGGCGCCCATCGTGGCGCACCGGCTGGGCGATTATCAGCTCAAGGTCGGTGACCTGATCGGCTATTGGCGCGGCGATACCAAAGTGAGTTTCGATACCGCCCGGCGGATCGGCTACTACGAGAGCCATACGGACATCGTCGTCGAGGTCGACGACAGCTATGCCTACAGTATTGGCGGCAACGTCAGCCAGTCGGTGACACGCCGTCAGGTCAAGCTCAATGCTCGCGGGCAGCTCGCGGACAAATCCGCCAATTGGTTCGTGGTGATCGAGAACCGGATGTGAACTCCGCCCTCAGGGGCACCTGCTCCAGTAGCCCACGGTCTTCGCCGGCGTCGTGTAGAACCAGCAGGTGTTCGGCGCCGGGGCTGGGCCGACGAGGGGCGTCGCGAGTCCGCCCGGCAGCACGCCGAGCGGTGCGCCGGAGCCCGGCTGGGCGCCGATGGGCGTGTTGGCGCGGAAAGGCGGCGACTGGATGATGGGGGTGGGGTCCGCCGGCACCACCGGCTTCGGCGCCGGCAGCTTCGGGCGCGGCGTCACCACGGTGGGCGCGCGCGGGACGACGGGGGCGGGCCGTACCACGGGACGGGCCGCCGGCCGCTGGATCGGCGGGATCACCGCCGCTCCCCCGACGATGGGCGTGCCGATTCCCGTCCCGGCCAAGGCTCCGGCCGGGGCAAGGGCGATCACCAGCGCCGCGACGCCGCGCATGACGTTACGGAATGTCAGGGCACCTCTCGTAGGGTGCTGTCCGGCCGGCATGTGGTCCATGACCGACATATAGGTTTCGCACCGGCGGTTTCGAGGGGCAGCCCTCAACGACGCTCGCGGCCGGGCGCCGATTGCGGTACAGATACAGGCTCCTGTCCTTCGTGCCTCCAGATCGCCGAGCAATGCCCACCGTCCGTTCCTCCAAGGTCAACCGCGTCATCGGCGAACCCTTCGAAGGCCAGGCCCTCAAGGCCGAGATCAGGGAAATCGCTTCCGCTCACAAGGGGCGCGACCTCGATCTGCGCAATGCAGTCGTCGCCCGGCTCAAGAAGGGCATGCAGGAGGGCCGCGCGGAAGCCGAGCGCCTGCTTCTGGAAGATGGCTGCGGCCGCTGCTGCGCCATGCGCCTTTCCGCGCTTCAGGACGCAATCATCACCAGTGCCTATGAGGTGGCCACCACCTTCCTCTACCCGGTGGACAACCCCTCCCGCTCCGAGCGCATGGCCGTGGCGGCGGTGGGCGGGTACGGCCGGGGCATGATGGCGCCGGGCTCCGACACCGACATCCTGTTCGTGCTGCCCTACAAGCAGACGGCCTGGGGCGAGAGCGTCGCCGAGGCCATGCTCTACATTCTGTGGGATCTCGGCCTGAAGGTGGGTCACGCCACCCGCTCGGTGGAGGAATGCCTGCGCCAAGCGCGGGCCGACTTCACCATCCGCACCTCCATCCTCGAAGCCCGCTACCTCGTTGGCGACAAGGCGCTGTTCGAAGATCTGGAGACGCGCTTCGACAAGGAAGTGGTCGAGGGCACGGGCGCCGAATTCGTCGCCGCCAAGATGGCCGAGCGTGAGGATCGCCTTCGCCGCTCCGGCCAGTCGCGCTATCTCGTCGAACCGAATGTCAAGGAGAGCAAGGGCGGCCTTCGCGACCTCCACACCCTCTTCTGGATCGCCAAATACGTCTACCGGGTGCAGACCGCGAGCCAATTGGTCGCCAAGGGCGTGTTCACGAGGGAGGAAGCGCGCCTCTTCAAGAGGTGCGAGGACTTCCTCTGGTCGGTGCGCTGCCACCTGCATTTCCTGACCGGTCGCGCCGAGGACCGCCTGTCCTTCGACCTGCAGCGGGAGATGGCGCTGCGCCTCGGCTATACGGAGCATCCCGGCCAGAAGGACGTGGAACGCTTCATGAAGCACTATTTCCTCGTGGCGAAGGATGTGGGCGATCTCACCGCCATCCTCTCCGCCGCGCTGGAAGAGCGGCACGAGAAGCCGGTGCCGGGCCTCAAGGGCATGGTGGAGCGTTTCCGCGCCGGGTCCCGGCGCATCACGCTGAAGGACACGCCGGATTTCATCCTGGATCATGACCGCCTCAATGTGGCGGACCCGGAGGCATTCAACCGCGACCCGGTGAACCTCATCCGCATCTTCCACGTGGCCGACAAGCGGAACCTCGCGCTGCATCCCGACGCCAGCCAGCTCGCCGCCCGTTCCCTCGGCCTCATCGATGCGAGCGTGCGCGAGAATCCGGAGGCGAACCGCCTGTTCCTGGAGATCGTCACCTCGAAGGACGCGCCCGAGACGGTGCTGCGGCGGATGAACGAGGTGGGCGTGCTGGGGCGGTTCCTGCCGGAGTTCGGCAAGGTCGTCGCCATGATGCAGTTCAACATGTACCACCACTACACGGTGGACGAGCACCTGCTGCGCTGCATCGGCATCCTGTCGGAGATCGAGCGCAAGGTGAACCCGGACAACGGGCTCGCCAACGAGCTGATGGGCACGGTGAAGAACCGCAACCTGCTCTATGTGGCGCTCCTGCTGCACGATATCGCCAAGGGCCGGCCGGAGGATCATTCGGTGGCGGGCGCCCGCATCGCCCGCAAGCTCTGCCCGCGCTTCGGCCTCTCGCCCGTGGAGACCGAGACGGTGGCCTGGCTGGTGGAGCAGCACCTCGTCATGTCCACGGTCGCCCAGTCCCGCGACCTCTCCGATCGCAAGACCATCGAGAATTTCGCCGCCGTGGTGCAGAACCTCGAGCGGATGAAGCTGCTCACCATCCTCACAACCGCCGACATCAAGGCGGTGGGGCCGGGCACCTGGAACGGCTGGAAGGCGCAGCTCCTGCGCACGCTCTATTACGAGACCGAGCCGGTGCTCACCGGCGGCTTCTCCGAGGTCGACCGGGGCAAGCGCGTCACCGCCGCCCAGTCCCAGTTCCGCTCGGCCCTCTCCGACTGGGACGACGAGAAGGTGGCGGCCTATGTGGCGCGCCATTATCCGCCCTACTGGCTGCGCGTGGACCTCGAGACCAAGCTGCGGCATGCCCGCTTCGTGGACGAGGCGGAGACGGCGGGCTGCTCCATCGCCACCCACGCGTCGCTGGAGCCGGGCCGCGGCATCACCACGCTCACCGTGCTGGCGCCGGACCATCCCAAGCTCTTGTCCATCATCGCCGGCGCTTGCGCCGCGGCGGGTGCCAACATCGTGGACGCACAGATTTCCACCACCACGGACGGGCTGGCGCTCGATACCATCGCCATCCGCCGCGCCTTCGACCATGACGAGGACGAGCTGCGCCGCGCCAACCGCATCCGCGAGGCGGTGGAGCAGGCGCTGACCGGCGAGGTGCGCCTGCCGGAAGTCATGGCCAAGAAGCTGCCCAAGGGCCGCCGCACCTTCACGGTGGAGCCCGAGGTGACGGTGAACAACTCCTGGTCCAACCGGCACACGGTCATGGAGGTCTCCGGCCTCGACCGTCCGGGCCTGCTGTTCGCGCTCACAAACACGCTGTCCCGGCTCAACCTGAACATCGCCTCGGCCCATGTCGCCACCTTCGGCGAGCGAGCGGTGGACGTGTTCTACGTCACCGACCTGATGGGCGCGAAGATCACCGGCGCCGCCCGCCAATCCACCATCCGCCGCGCTCTCGTCTCGGTGTTCGAGGGGCCCGTGGAGGACGAGGAGCCGGCCCGCCGGGTGGCGCGGGGGTGACGGGGCGCCGCGGCGCGGGCGGGAAGGCCGTTTTTTCGCCGCGCTCGCATGGCTCAGATGCCAATCGTTTGCATGAGGCGACGGTGCGGCATACGTTCTGCCGCGCTCCTTTCCGGCCCCGCGATCCAAGATGACCGACGACCTCCATCTCGATGCTTCCGATGCGACCCGTGCCGAGCGGGCGACGACCCGCGTCGTCGTGGCCATGTCGGGTGGGGTGGATTCGTCCGTGGTCGCGGCGCTGCTCGCCCGCGCGGGCTATGACGTGGTGGGCGTCACCCTCCAGCTCTACGACCACGGCGAGGCGGCGCATCGCGCCGGCTCCTGCTGCGCGGGACAGGACATCTATGATGCCAGCGAGGTCGCCCGCACGCTCGGCATCCCGCACTACGTGCTCGATTATGAAAGCCGCTTCCGCGAGGAGGTGATCGACCGCTTCGCCGCGAGCTACGCGGCCGGCGTCACCCCCATCCCTTGCGTGGACTGCAACCGCACCGTCAAGTTCCGCGACCTGCTCGCCACCGCCGAGGAGTTGGGCGCGCGCTATCTCGCGACCGGCCATTATGTGGCGAGCCGCGCGCTGCCGGGGGGCGGGCGCGGCCTGTTCCGGGCGGCGGAGGAGGCGCGGGACCAGTCCTATTTCCTTTACGCCACCACGGCCGCCCAGCTCGACAAGCTGCGCTTCCCCCTCGGCGAGATGCAGAAGGCGGATGTTCGGGCGCTGGCGGCGGAGTTTGGACTTCCCGTCGCCGAGAAGCCGGACAGCCAGGACATCTGCTTCGTGCCGGGCGGCGATTATGCCGAGGTGGTGCAGCGCCTGCGGCCCGAGGCCGGTGAGGCGGGCGACATCGTGCATCTGGACGGCCGGGTGCTCGGCCGCCACAAGGGTGTGCTCCACTACACCATCGGCCAGCGCAAGGGCCTCGGCATCGCCACGCCCGAGCCGCTCTATGTGATCTCCATCGACGCGAGCCGCCGCGAGGTGCGCGTCGGCCCCCGCGAGGCTTTGGCGGTGCGGGCCATTTCGATGGCCGATGTGAATTGGCTGGGCGACCTCCCCTTCGACGCGGCGCTCGATGCCGAGACCGAGGTCTATGTGAAGGTGCGGTCCACCCGTCCCCCGGTACCGGCGCGCCTGGGTCGGACGGCGGACGGCGCCCCGGCGGTGCATCTCGCGCTCGGCGAGGAAGGCGTTGCGCCGGGGCAGGCCTGCGTGCTCTACGATGCCCCCGGCGCCGGTGCCCGCCTTCTCGGTGGTGGCACCATCGTGAAGGCGGAGCGGGTGGCGAAGGCGGTCGCAGAGGTCGCCTGAGGCGCGGGTTGCCCTCGGGACTTGGGGCGGGAGAGACGGAATGGCGGTTCAGTACGATCTCGAAGGCCAGAAGAAGGCCTATGCCAAATGGGCGCCCATCTATGACAAGGTCTATGTGAAGCTGCTGGCCGACGCGCAGCGCAAGACCTCCGCCGCCGCCGCCGCGTGCGGCCCCGACATTCTGGAAGTGGGCGTCGGCACCGGGCTGGTGCTGCCCTATTATCCCGCTCACTGCCGTGTCACCGGCATCGACCTCTCCTTCCACATGCTGCAGAAGGCGGTGGAGAAAAAGGTCGAGCGTGGCCTGAAGCAGGTGGGCCTGCTCTGCGCCATGGACGCCTGCAAGCTCGGATTCGCCGACCACAGCTTCGACGCCGTGACCGTGCCCTTCGTCATCACGCTGGTGCCCGATCCGGAAGGTGCGCTGGACGAGATGTACCGCGTGCTGCGCCCCGGCGGCGAGATCGTCGTCGCCTCCAAGCTCGGCGCGGACGAGGGCGCGACCATGCATGTGGAGGCGGCGCTCGCCCCGCTGGTGAAGAAGATCGGCTGGAGCATCGCCTTCAAGGCGAGCCGCCTTCGGAACTGGGCGGCCAAGTATCCCGACATGGAAGTGGTGAGCATCGCTCCCGTCTTCCCGGTGGGCTTCTTCAAGATGGTGCGCATCAAGAAGAAGGCGGCCTGAGCCTTTCGGCCGCAAGCCTTCTGTTCACAGGGCGCGCGGGGATTCTTGACACCCGCGTGGCCCCGCCTCTATATGCGCGTCTCCCGACGCAACTTGCGTCGGATGTGTGTTGTGGCAGCGTAGCTCAGTCGGTGAGAGCGCCGGATTCATAACCCGGAGGTCGGTGGTTCAAATCCACCCGCTGCTACCATCCATCCCCCGCCTTCCCATCCTCTTCACGGCGCGACTTCATCGAGAAATGCGCGCACCGCCGCGCGCGTCTGCGCGGCCCGCCCCACGAGCAGGTGTCCGCCGGTATCATAGGCGATGAGCCGGGCGCCGGGGATACGCGCCGCCGCCACCTCCGCCGCCGGCAACGTGTTGAAGAGATCATCCCGCGCCGAGACGATGAGGGTGGGCGCCGTGATGCGCTCCAGGGGCAGCACCGGGTGCGGGCAGGCGCTGTCGAGCCGGATGCCGGCGGCGCGCTCCGACACCGGCGCGATGGCGGCGGCGATCTTCAGCACCCGCTCTCGCTCCTGCGCTCCCGCCTGATCGAGCAACGCCGGCCGCACGCCCACGAAACGGATCACCATATTCGGGCCGAGGGCACCGATGAGCCACCAGAAGAAATCGCCCCCGGCCTTCACGATGGCGAAGGCGAGCCGGCTGCCTCCGGTGGGGTCGGTCGCCACCGGGCTGTGCGGGGCGTCGAGCGCCGGCACCAGCAGCACCAGCGCGCGGACCTTCTCCGGATGACGCACGGCCAGCGCCGCCGCCGATCGCGCGCCGGCCGAAAGCCCCATCACGATGACCTTGTCGAGGCCGAGATGGTCGAGCAGCGCCGCGTGGGCATCCGCCTGCGCGGCGACGCCCCCGTCCGGCTCATCCACCGCTGCGGCAGGCGTGCCGGTGCGCAGATAGCCGAAGCGCGAGGGCGAGATGAGGCGGAAGCCGCCGCCCATCAGTTCGTCGGCGAAGAACAGGCCATGGTCGAAGCCGCCGCCCGCGCCGTGGATGGTGAGCAGCACCGGGCCGACACCGCGGTCGGCATATTCCACCGCGCCGCCGGCCAGCGGCGCGATCTCGCTGCCGGAGGCAACGCGCGCGATAGCCCGCTCGCGCGCCGCCTTGAACCTGCGGGCGACCACCACCGCCACTGCAAGGCTGACCAGGGTGGCGAGAAGGGCGAGGGTCAGTCCCATGGCGTCGGCGCTCCGCGGCATTGGCTTGGCGCGCCGGTTGGCCGCGCCCGAACGCTTCCGCTATAGGTACCCCGGCGCAGCCACGGGGTCACGGCGCGCGAGGAGGGGCCAATGACATTCACCGAAGCTGTCCGCAGCTGCCTCAGCCAATATGCCGGCTTTCAGGGCCGGGCGCCGCGCAGCGAGTTCTGGTGGTTCTGGGTGTTCACGCTGCTGGTGGAAGTCGCGGCCTTTGTCATCGGCACCATGCTGCTCGCGGGGTCCATCACCGCGACGCAGGTCAGCGGTGGCCAGTTCGACGCCCTGTATTTCTTCGCCGGACCCAACTGGCTTTCGGCGGCTGTCCACCTCGCCCTCATCCTGCCCTCGCTGGCGGTTGCGGTGCGGCGGCTGCATGACGTTGGGCGGAGCGGCTGGTGGTTCCTGATCCTGTTCATCCCGTTCGGCTTCTTCGTGCTCCTGTTCTGGTGGGTGCAGCCCTCCCAGCGGGAGCCGAACGCCTACGGGCCGCCGCTGCTGCCGGCCCGCTGAGCCTCCGGCCCAATGAGAAAGGCCCGCGCGCATCCTGCGGCGGGCCTTTTTCACGTCCGGGCTTCGGAGCGCTCCGGGATCAGGTCTCGTCCGCCCGCGTGCGGATCCACTCGATGATGCCGGAGAAGTCCTTGCCCTCGTTCCCCTCCGCCGCGAAGGCGGTGTAGAGCGCGGTCGCGGCCGCGCCGAGCGCGGTGGCGGCGCCGGCCGTCTCGGCGGCTTCCTGGGAGAGCTTGAGATCCTTGAGCATCAAAGCCGCCGCAAAGCCCGGCTGGTAGCCGCGATTGGCGGGGCTGGTGGGCACGGGGCCAGGCACCGGGCAATAGGCGTTGATGGACCAGCACTGGCCCGAGGAGGTGGAGGCGACATCGAACAGCGCCTGGTGCGAGAGGCCGAGCTTTTCCGCCAGCACGAAGGCTTCCGAGGCGGCGATCATCGAAATGCCGAGGATCATGTTGTTGCAGATCTTCGCAGCCTGCCCGGCTCCGGCGCCGCCGCAATGGACGATCTTCTTGCCCATCAGTTCCAGGATGGGCTTTGCCGCCGCGAACGCCTCGTCCGTGCCGCCGACCATGAAGGTGAGCGTGCCCGCTTCCGCCCCGCCGACGCCGCCGGAGACCGGCGCATCCACGCTCGCGTGACCCGCCGCCTTGGCGGCCTCGTGGAAGGCGCGGGCGGAGGCAACGTCGATGGTGGAAGAATCAATGAACAGCGTGCCGGGCTTCGCCGCCGCGAACAGACCGTCCGCGCCGGTGGTCGCGCCCACCACATGCTTGCCGGAGGGCAGCATGGTGACGACCGCATCGGCGGCCGCCACCGCCGCCTTGGCGCTGTCGGCGATGGCGATGCCCTTCACCTTCGCCGCCTCCAGCGCGGCGGGCACGAGGTCGAAGCCGGTGACGGTGTGCCCCGCCTTCACGAGATTGGCGGCCATGGGCCCGCCCATGTTTCCGAGGCCGATGAATGCGATGGTGGCCATGATGGTTTCCTCCCTGCCGGATGCTCCCCTCTCCCCTTGCGGGAGAGGGGCCGGGGGTGAGGGGCCGGCCGTATCCGCATAACTGGCTGCGGGACGGCGCAGACATACCCCTCACCCCGTCCCTCTCCCGCAAGGGGAGAGGGAGGTTTTCGCTAGTTCCCCTGCGCGATCAGCGCGCGGGCGACGATGAGGCGCATGATCTCGTTGGTGCCTTCGAGGATCTGGTGGACCCTGAGGTCCCGCACGATCTTCTCGATGCCGTAATCGGACAGGTAGCCATAGCCGCCGTGCATCTGCAGCGCGTCATTGGCCACCTCAAAGCCGCGATCGGTGGCGATGCGCTTGGCCATGGCGCAGAGCTGGGTGGCGTCCGGCGCCTTGGCGTCCAGCGCCGAGGCCGCGCGCCACAGGAAGGTGCGGGCACATTCCAGCTCGGTCGCCATGTCGGCGAGACGGAATTGCAGCGCCTGGAATTCATCGAGCCGCTTTCCGAACGCCTTGCGCTCGCGCATGTAGGACAGCGCCTTCTCCAGCGCCGCCTGCGCCCCGCCCAGCGAGCAGGCGCCGATGTTCAGCCGGCCGCCGTCGAGCCCGGCCATGGCGATCCTGAAGCCCTCGCCCTCCTCGCCGAGCCGGTTCTCCACCGGCACCTTGACGCCCTCGAAGGTGACGGTGCGGGTGGGCTGCACGTTCCAGCCCATCTTGCGCTCGTTGGCGCCGAAGGACAGGCCAGGCGCGCCCGCCTCGATGACGAGAGTGGAGATGCCCTTCGGCCCGTCGCCGCCGGTGCGCACCATCACCACATAGATGTCGGAGGAGCCGGCACCGGAGATGAACTGCTTCTGGCCGTCGACGATGTAATGGTCGCCGTTCCGCACCGCCTTGGTCTTCAGGGCCGCCGCGTCCGATCCCGCGCCGGGCTCGGTGAGGCAGTAGGAGGCGAAATGCTCCATGCTGGCGAGGCGCGGCACCCACTTCCTGCGCTGGGTGTCGTCGCCGAAACGGTCGATCATCCAGGTCGACATGTTGTGGATGGATAGATAGGCCGAGGTGCCGGGGCAGCCGGTGGCCAGCTGCTCGAAGATGAGCGCCGCATCGAGGCGGGTGAGGCCCGAGCCGCCCACATCCTCCTTCACATAGATGCCACCCATGCCGAGCGCCGCGGCGGCGCGCAACTGCTCGACGGGGAAATGCTTCTTCTCGTCCCATTCCACGGCGTAGGGCGCGATCTGCTCATTGGCGAAATCGCGCGCCATGTCGCGGATGGCGATCTGGTCCTCGGAGAGCGTGAACATGCGTGGGCGCCTTCGTGCGAGCCATCCAGTGCCCGCCGAGATATGCACCCGACGGACCCGCCGATGCCAGAGCCGCCCCGCCCTGAGGACGGGGCAGCTGATCCGGCGTGTCAGCCCATGGTGGGGATCACGAAGTCCGCGCCGTCCTTGATGCCCGAGGGCCAACGGGAGGTGACGGTCTTGGTCTTGGTGTAGAAGCGCACGCCGTCCGGGCCGTGCTGGTTCAGGTCACCGAAGCCGGAGCGCTTCCAGCCGCCGAAGGTGTGGTAGGCAAGCGGCACCGGGATCGGCACGTTGATGCCCACCATGCCCACATTCACCTTGGAAGCGAAGTCGCGCGCCGCATCGCCGTCGCGGGTGAAGATGGCGACGCCGTTGCCGTATTCGTGCTCGGTGGGAAGCCGCAGGGCCTCCTTGTAGTCCGGCGCGCGCACCACGGAGAGGACGGGGCCGAAGATCTCTTCCTTGTAGATGCGCATGTCGGCGGTCACATGGTCGAACAGGCAGCCGCCCATGTAGAAGCCGTTCTCATAGCCCTGCATCTTGAAGCCGCGGCCGTCCACCAGCAGCTTCGCGCCCTCCTGGACGCCGAGGTCCACATAGCCGCGCACGCGCTCCAGCGCCTCGCGCGTGACGAGGGGGCCGAAGTCCGCCGAGCCGTCGGTGGAGGGGCCGATCTTCAGGTTCTCGACGCGGGGGACGAGCTTCTCCAGCAGCCGCTCGGCCGCGTCCTCGCCCACCGGCACCGCGACCGAGATGGCCATGCAGCGCTCGCCGGCGGAGCCGTAGCCGGCGCCGATGAGGGCGTCCACGGCCTGGTCCATGTCCGCGTCGGGCATGATGATCATGTGGTTCTTGGCGCCGCCGAAGCCCTGGATGCGCTTCCCGTTGGCCGCGCCCCGGGCATAGATGTACTGGGCGATGCTGGACGAGCCGACGAAGCCGATGGCGTGGACGTCGGGATGGTCGAGAAGACCGTCCACCGCTTCCTTGTCACCGTTCACCACATTGAGGATGCCGGGGGGCAGGCCCGCCTCGAGCATCAGCTGGGCGAGGTGCATGGGCACGCCGGGATCGCGCTCGGACGGCTTGAGGATGAAGGCGTTGCCGCAGGCGATGGCGGGGCCGAACTTCCACATGGGGATCATGGCCGGGAAGTTGAACGGCGTGATGCCGGCCACGACGCCCAGCGCCTGGCGCATGGAATAGATGTCGATGCCCGGGCCGGCGCTGTCGGAGAAGTCGCCCTTCATGAGGTGGGGGATGCCGATGGCGAACTCGATCACCTCGAGGCCGCGCTGGATGTCGCCGCGGGCATCGGGAACGGTCTTGCCATGCTCGCGGGCGAGCAGGTCGGCCAGCAGGTCGTAGTCGCGGTGCACCAGCTCCAGGAACTTCATGAGCACGCGGGCGCGGCGCTGCGGATTGGTGGCGGCCCAGGCGGGCTGCGCGGCCTTGGCGTTGGCGACGGCGGCATTCAGCTCGTCGGTCGAGGCGAGGGCCACGTGGGCGATCACCTCGCCCGTCATGGGCTGGTAGACGTCGGCGAAGCGGCCGGACGTGCCGGGCACCTGCTTGCCGCCGATGAAATGGCCGATCTCGCGCATGATGCGGTTCCTTCTTGGGAAATGCGTTTCCAGACGAGGGCCGCCGCTTCCCGGCAGCGTTCGTTGGCCGGCACACTGCCCTATCTTTTTGTGCACAGCTACGGCAATCTCCGCACCATTGATGTGCACCCTTTCACAGTCCCGAGAGCCATGCCCGGCAGCGATTTCGAGTGGTCCGACCTCACCTTCTTCCTCGCGGTGGCGCGCGCCGGGCGGCTGACCGTGGCGGCGGCGCGGCTGAAGGTGGAGCATTCCACGGTGAGCCGGCGCATCGCCGCGCTGGAAGCGGCGCTGGGGGCCAAGCTGTTCGACCGGCATCCCCACGGCTATGCGCTCACCGCGGCCGGGGATCGCCTGCTCGCCGCCGCCGAGGGCATGGAGACATTGGCCCTCTCCGCCCAGGGGGAGATCGCCGGCGCGGACCTCGGCGTCTCGGGCACGGTGCGGATCGGCGCGCCGGACGGGTTCGGCACCTTCTTCCTCGCCCCGCGCATAGGGGCGCTGTCGGATCTTCATCCGGGGCTGGACATCCAGCTCCTCGCCATGCCCCGCCTGTTTTCCCTGTCCAAGCGCGAGGCGGACATCGCCATCTCGCTGTCGCGGCCGAAGGAGGGGCGGCTGCATGCGAGGAAGCTCACGGACTACCGGCTCGGCCTCTATGCGGCCCGCGCCTATCTGGAGAAGCATGGGGCCATCGAGAGCCGCGCGGCGCTCCAGCGTCACCGCTTCATCGGCTATGTGGATGATCTGATCTACGCGCCGGAGCTGGACTATGTGCCCCTCGTGGCGAAGGACCTACGCGTGCGGCTGAAAAGCTCTAGCCTTGTTGCCCAGATGACGGCGACGCGCGCGGGGGCGGGCGTGTGCGTGCTCCCGTGCTTCATGGCCGACCTGTTCGCGGGGACGGGGCCGGACGCGCTGGTCCCCATCCTGCCCCAGGAGGTGGGCCTGACGCGCACCTTCTGGCTTCTCACCCACGCCGACACCCGCGACCTCGCCCGCATCCGCGTCGCCGCCGACTTTATCGCCGAGGCGGCACAGAAGGGGCGCGCGGTGCTGATGCCGGGGTGAGGACGGCGCTACTTCAGGCGCCAATACTGGTCGGACGGCCCTCCGGCCACCTCGCACGTCGCAAGCTGGAGCGGCGCGCCGTTGGCGGTGGCGGGGCCCCCGCGCACATCGAGACACAGGCCGGACAACTTGTGGCGGATCAGCCCTTCCTTCGTGAACTGCCACTGCTGGTCGGTGGTCGAGCCGTTGGGGTTCCGCCCCGACATCTCGCAATCATAAAGGATCAGCGCGGTCCCGGCCTTGATGCCGGGGGCGCCGGGCACGTCGATGCACTTGCCGGAGAGGGCATTGCGGATGAAGCCCTGGGGCAGGACCTCCCACATCTGGTCGGTGGGCGACCCGTTGGGGTTCAGCGCGCCGAACTCGCAGGTATAAAGAATCAGCGGCGCGCCATTCTTGACGCCGGGGGCGCCGGACACGTCGATGCACTTGCCGGACAGCTGGTTGACGATGAACCTTGTCTGAGCGCTCGCCTCGCCCGCGCAGAAGAGCCCCGCCATCGACAGCGCGGCGGCGAACAGCCATCCACCGAATTTCATGAAATCCCCCAATTCCACGCCACGCGGCCGATGCTGCCATGTTCCCCAGCTTCGCCGTGGCGCGCTTCCATACCAAGCTTCGCAGGGGGAGGATATGCCCCGCACCTTGACTGGCTTCCCCTCTCCCCCTATACGAGCCGCTTCCCGATAGAGCGGGTGAGTGCACGCGGGTCTGCTGGCCCCGACGCGTTCCCCGCGCCATACGAAGAAAAAAGGACTTTCGCCATGTCCCGGCGGTGTGACCTGACCGGCAAGGGGGTTCAGAGCGGCAACCTCGTGAGCCACTCGAACCGCAAGACCAAGCGCCGGTTCCTGCCGAACCTGTGCAACGTGACGCTGGAGAGCGAGACGCTGAAGCGTTCCGTGCGCCTGCGCATCAGCGCCAACGCGCTGAAGAGCGTGGACCATCGCGGTGGCCTCGACGCTTTCCTCGTCAAGGCGCGCGACGAGGAGCTGTCTCCCGTCGCCCTCGACCTCAAGCGCCAGATCGCCAAGGCCGTCGCCGCCGCTGCCGCGGCCTGAGCCTTCGGTTTTCCGAGACGTTTTGAACCGCGGACGGCAACGTCCGCGGTTTTTCGTCGTGGGTGCTTTCAGCGGAGGGGCGTGTCGCCGCCCGCGCTGCGCCCGGCCACGGCCCAGTAAGCAAGGCCTCCGCCGACACCGGCGATGAGGAGGTCGGCCGTCACCCGGACCAGCAGCGGGTCGCCGAGAGAATCGGTGACGAGGGAGAAACCCAGCCAGCCGGCCGCCGCCCAGATCGCGCCGGCCGCCCCATGGGCCAGCGGGTGACGCAGGCGATGGCGTTCCGAAACGGCGATCCACACCAGCGCCGGCGGGAGCCCGCAGACGGCGGCGAGCAGATAGGCGAAGCCGGCGGAGGCGATCGCAACACCATAATAAAGCGCCAGCCCTTCAGGGGCGCCGGGCGCGGGCGCGAGCCGGTCCATGGCGGCGCCCACCAGCGGCAGCAGGCTCACCGTGACGAGGACGGACGCGAGATAGGCCAGCACCAGACGAACCATGCGCCGCGGCGCACCCGGTTCGTCCGCGGCTGGGCTCATCGGGATGGCGACTCAGGCGAGGGGGGAGGAAGCCGCGGCTGCTGCGGAGGCGGCGGCAGCGCGCCGGCCCGCTCGGCGGGGGAGCGCAGGATGGGCTTGAAGAAGCCCGCCGTGGAGCCCGCCACCAGCCAGTAGGCGAGGCCGCCCGCAAGGCCGGCCGCCACCACATAGAAGGGATCGCTCGCCACGAGAGCCGAGCCGTCGGACGGCGCGAAGAGCTGGGCACCGATCCAGGCCGAGACCACGCCATTGGCCACGTGGAACATCCACGAGCGGATGGCGAAGGCCTCCGAGAACAGGATGCCCACGGCCGCCACCAGCCACATGAGCATCAGCAGCATGAACAGCACCACCACTGTGGTGACGATGGCCACGATGAAGCCCAGCGCCCGGTCGCCGGGATCGGCGGCGGTGAACAGCGAGCCGATGCGCCACTCCCCGATGAGGATCACGCACGCCCCCGCGATGACCGAGGCGAAATAGCCGAGCGGCACGAGAACGAGGCGCAGCAGCAGGCGGACGAGGTTGTCCATGGGCTCAGGCAGCCTCGGGCAGGTGGCAGACGGCCTCCACGTTGAGCCCGTCCGGATCGAACACGAACGCCCCGTAATAATCGGGATGGTAATGCGGGCGCAGGCCCGGCGCGCCATTGTCCCGCGCGCCCGCGGCGAGGGCGGCGGCGTAGAAGGCATCCACCGCCGCCCGGTCCGTCGCGGCGAAGGCGAGATGCAGGTGCCCCGTGGAGACCGGCGCATCGCCGATCCAGAAGTCCGGCTTGCCGGAGCCGACCACGCCGAAGCCGATATAGGTATGCCCGCCCGGCGGGCTCACCTCCATGAGGATGCCATAGCCGAGCGGGGCCAGCGCCGCGAGATAGAAGGCGCGGGAGCGCGCCACGTCGTGCACCGAAATCCCCACATGGTCGAGCATGGCAGCGTCTCCGAAGGGGCGGGGACTACTCCTCCGCCTGGGCCATCATGGCGCGATAGGCGAGGCGCTCGCGGGCGGAGAGCTTCTCGCTCTCGCTCTTGAGCTGGCCGCAGGCGGCGAGGATGTCGCGCCCGCGCGGCGTGCGCACCGGGCTCGCGTAGCCGGCGCGGAACACGATGTCCGAGAAGCGCTCGATGGTTTCCCAGTCCGAGCACTCATATTGCGTTCCGGGCCACGGGTTGAACGGAATGAGGTTGATCTTGGCTGGCACGCCTTCGAGCAGCTTCACCAATGCGCGCGCGTCGGCGGGCGAGTCGTTCACGCCCTTCAGCATGACGTATTCGAAGGTAATGCGCTTGGCGTTGGAGGCGGCCGGATAGGTGCGGCAGGCCTCCATCAGCTCCTTGATGGGATACTTCTTGTTGATGGGCACCAGCACGTCGCGCAGGTCGTCGCGCACGGCGTGCAGCGAGATGGCGAGCATGGGGCCGACTTCCGAGCCCAGGCGCTCGATCTCCGGCACCACGCCGGAGGTGGAGACGGTGATGCGCCTCTTGCCGAGGCCGAGGCCGTCGCCGTCCGAGAGGGTCTCGATGGCTTCCTTCACGCTGTCATAGGCATAGAGCGGCTCGCCCATGCCCATGAAGACGATGTTGGTGACCAGCCGGTCGCCCTCGGTGGGCAGGCCCGGACCCACCGCGCGGTCGCGGCCGGGATAATCGCCGAGCCGGTCGCGGGCCACCATCACCTGCGCCACGATCTCGGCGGCGGTGAGGTTGCGCACCAGGCGCTGGGTGCCGGTGTGGCAGAAGGAGCAGTTGAGGGTGCAGCCCACCTGCGAGGACACGCAAAGCGTGCCGCGGTCGCTTTCGGGGATGTAGACCGTCTCGATGTCATGGGGCCGCTCGCCCGGGTGATCGGCGGGGAAGCGCAGCAGCCATTTGCGGGTGCCGTCCTGCGAGACCTGCTCCGCCACGATCTCGGGACGGGCCAGCGTGTAGGCCTCCTCCAGCCGCGCGCGCAGGTGCTTGGAGACGTTGGTCATCTCCGAGAAGTCCTGGGCGCCGCGCAGGTAGATCCAGTGCCAGAGCTGGTTGACGCGCATGCGCCGGTCCGAGCCCTTCACGCCGATGGCATCGAGCGCGTCGCCCAGCTTGTCCCGGTCGAGGCCGATGAGGGAGGCGCGTGCGGGCGCGGCCTCGGACGCGATGGGCGGCAGGGCGGTTTCAGGCGCGGGCGTGGCTTCAGGCATGGTTTCGAGCGTGGGCATCATCCGCCACACATAATCCCTCGCGGGCCGCGTTTCCACGGGAAGAATGCGGGAGCCGCCCCGCGTCTGCCTCAGGGCTTGGTCGAGCCGGCCCCGTCGCCCTCGGCGAGCAGCGCCTTCAGCCGGGCCTCCTCGGCCGCCGAGAGCCGCGGTGCCGGGGGGGCGGCGCTGCGGCGACGCAAAGCGAGGACGGCGCCGAGGGCGCCCAGCACCAGCACGAGGATCGGCGCGCCCCAAAGGAGCGCATTGCGCCAGGACATGCGCGGGCGGAGCAGCACGAACTCGCCGTAGCGGGCCACCATGAAGTCCAGCACCTGGCTGTCGCTGTCGCCGGCCTTCAGCCGCTCGCGCACGATGAGGCGCAGGTCCTTCGCCAGCGGTGCGTCGGAATCGTCGATGGACTGGTTCTGGCAGACCATGCAGCGCAGCTCCGCCGAGAGCGTCCGCGCCCGGCTCTCCAGTGCCGGATCGCCCAGCACCTCGTCCGGCTGCACGGCGAAGGCCGGGGCGCCGAGGGTGAGGAGGATGAGGAGAGCGGCGAGGAGCGCGCGCAGGTTCGGTGCCATGGCGCTCACTCCGCCGGCGCCACGGAATGCCGCTGCTTCTTCGCCGCCGGGCGGGGCGCGCCCACCCTGAGGCGCCGGTCGGCGAGGGAGAGGCCGCCACCCAGCGCCATCACCAGCGCGCCGAGCCAGATCAGCGTCACGAACGGCTTGAAGGTTGCTCGGACGGAGACGTGGCCGTCCGGGCTTTCCTCGGCCATGCTCACATAGAGCTGGCTGAAGCCGAAGGTGCGCAGGCCCGCCTCGGTGGTCGCCATCTGCCGCGCGGCGAAGGTGCGGCGCGAGGCCTCGATATTGCCCTCGGAGACCCCGCCGTCGCGGATGGAGAACACCGCCGTGCGGGCGCGGAAGTTTGGCCCGGTCCGGCTTTCCAGCCGGTCCAGGGTCAGGGTGCGCGAGCCGATGGTGATGGTATCGCCGAGCTTCACCGCGGCGATCTTCTCAAGGCTCCACGACGTCTCGCAGACGATGCCGAGCAGGCAGACGCCCACGCCGAAGTGGGCGATGGCCGTGCCATAGGCCGAGCGCGGCACGCCGGCGAGCCGGGCAAGCGCCACCTTCGCCCCCACGCGGCCGAGGCCGGCGCGCTCGGCGAGGTCGGTCAGGGCGCCCAGCATGATGAAGGCGGCAAGGCCCACCGCCAGCGGCGCCAGCACCGGGCCGCCGGTGGTCGCGGCCGCCGTCACCACCACCGCCACGATGGCGAGGCCGGCGGCGAGCATCAGCCGCTGCGCGGCGCCGAGGATGTCGCCGCGCTTCCAGGCGAGCAGCGGGCCGAACGGCATGGCGAAGACGAGGGGCAGCATCAGCCCGCCGAAGACAAGGTTGAAATAGGGTGGGCCGACCGTGATCTTCGCGCCGGTGAAGGCTTCCAGCGCCAGCGGATAGAGCGTGCCCACCAGCACCGCGGCGGTGGCGGCGGTGAGGAACAGGTTGTTGAACACCAGCGCCCCCTCCCGCGAGATTGGCGCGAACAGGCCGCCCTGCTTCAGCTCGGAGGCGCGGAAGGCGAACAGCGCCAGCCCTCCGGCGATGAAGAAGGTGAGGATGCCGAGGATGAACACGCCCCGCGCCGGATCGGTGGCAAAGGCATGGACCGAGGTCAGCACGCCCGAGCGCACCAGGAAGGTGCCCACCAGCGACAGGGAGAAGGCGAGGATGGCGAGGAGGATGGTCCACACCTTCAGGGCGTCGCGCTTCTCCATCACCACGGCGGAGTGCAGCAGCGCAGTGGCGGCGAGCCAGGGCATGAGCGAGGCGTTCTCCACCGGGTCCCAGAACCACCAGCCACCCCAGCCCAGCTCGTAATAGGCCCAGTAGGAGCCGACCGCGATGCCCAGCGTGAGGAACACCCAGGCCGCCAGCGTCCACGGCCGCACCCAGCGCGCCCAGGCGGCGTCGATCCGCCCCTCGATCAGCGCCGCGATGGCGAAGGAGAAGGAGATGGAGAGCCCCACATAGCCGAGGTAGAGCAGGGGCGGGTGGATGGCGAGGCCGGGGTCCTGAAGGATGGGGTTGAGGCTGCGCCCCTCCGCCGGGGCCGGCACGATGCGGGCGAACGGGTTGGACGTGAACAGGATGAAGGAGAGGAAGGCGGCCGCCACCGCCCCCTGCACCGACAGCACCAGCGCCCTGAGCCGGTCCGGCAGGTTCGAGCCGAACACCGCCACCAGCGCCCCGAAGAGGGCGAGCACGAAGACCCACAGCAGCATGGAGCCTTCGTGGTTCCCCCAGGTGGAGGTCACGCGGTAGACGAGCGGCATCTGGGAGTGGGAGTTCTCCACCACGTTCACCACCGTGAAGTCGGAGGTGACGTAGAGCTGCACCAAAGCGCCGAAGGCAAAGGCGACGAAGCCGAACACGGCGAGGGTGATCGGCCCGGCGGAACCCATCAGCACCGCATCGCGCCGCTCCGCGCCCCAGGCCGGCAGGATCACCTGAGCCAGGGCCAGCGCGAAGGCGAGGGCGAGGGCGTATTGTCCGATCTCGGCGATCATGCCTCAGCTCCCCGGCTGGCGGGTTGAGGGCGAGGCGGCGCCGGGCGCGGGCGCGCCGTCCTTCCAGTGGCCCTGCTGCTTGAGGGCGTCGGCGACCTCGCGGGGCATGTATTTTTCGTCGTGCTTGGCGAGCACGCTGTCGGCCTTGAACGCGCCGTCCGGCTGGAGCGCGCCTTCGGCCACCACGCCCTGACCCTCGCGGAACAGGTCCGGCAGGATGCCCTGGTAGGCCACCTTCACCGTGGCATTGCCGTCGGTGATGGAGAAGGTGGTGAGCGTGCCGGCCTTGACGACGCTGCCGGTCTCCACCAGCCCGCCAAGCCGCAGGCGCGCGCCCGGCGACACCTGCTTCTGTGCCACTTCGGTGGGCGTGCGGAAGAAAACGATGGTGTCGTTGAGCGCCGAGAGGATGAGGCCGGCGGCGAGCGCGAGCACGCCGAGCCCGGCGCCGATGAGGACCAGCCTGCGCTGCTTCCGCGTCATCCTTTTCCTCCTGTCGGCAGGGCCTTCTCCGCCGCGTCGAGACGGGCGAGGGCCGCCGGATCGTCCTTGAAGGCGGCGCGCGCGGTCTTGAGCGCGGCATCCGCCTTGTCCTTGTCGCCGAGCACGCCATAGGCGCGGATCAGCCGTTCCCAGCCGTCGATGTCGTTCGGCTCCTGGTCGAGCCGGGCGGCGAGGCGCTCCACCATGCCGCGCACCATGGCGTTCCGGTCCTGCGGCGACATTTGGGCGGCCGCATTGACATCGGCGGCATTGGGACCGGGTGTCGCAGGGGAAGGTGCTGCGGGCGGCACCGTGCCGCCGACGCGGGCGAGCGCCTCCGCCACCATGGGGCGATAAAGGGCGGAGGCCGGCGTCCTGGCGAGGAGATCGCCCCAGATCCGCGCGGCATCCTGCGCGCGGCCATCCTGCTCGGCGGCGAGGCCGAGGAAATAGGCGGCGCGCGGCTCGTTCGGGTTCAGCGCGAGGGCGGCGGCGAAGGCCTTGGCGGCATCGGCGGTGACGAGGCCGTCCGCCGCCACCACCAGCGCGTCGCCCCTTGCGGACAGGCGCTCGGCGCTGGGGCCCAGGATGCGGATGGCTTCGCCATAGGCGCGGGCGGAATCCTCCGGCCGCCCGAGACGCAGATAGATGGGGGCGAGGATCTCGTAGCCCTGCCCGTCATTGGGATTTTTCTGGAGGTGTTCCTCCACGCGCCGGACGAGGATCGCCACGTCGCTGCGATCGGGCGCCGCGGCCATCCGCTCGGCCAGCGGCGCGCCGGGAAGGCCTGGCGAGCCCATCACGGCATAGAGCGCCGCCGCGCAGATCGGCACGAAGAGGAGCGCGAAAATGGCCGCCGCGCGCCGGCGCCGGCCGGCCACGGCGGGATCGGCGGACGCAGCGTCGGCCGCCGCATCGGCGGCGAGCATGCGGCGGGCCACCTCGATGCGCGCGGCTTCCGCCTCGGCGGCGGGCAGGCGGCCGGATTTCGCGTCGCGGGCGATCTCGGCCAGCTGGTCGCGATAGACCGCAAGGTCCGCTTCCCGCGTCGCCTTCAGGGTGCGGGCGCGCGACAGCGGCCACAGCACGGCGAGGGCCGCGACGGCGGTCATGAGGGCGAGGGCCGTGAACAGAGGGAGTGAAATCATCACCTGCGAGCCGTTAGCGGCTGACGATCCTCGTGCATAGGCCACACGCCGTCCCAGCGGCGCGGAGCCGCAGGCGATCAGGCGTTCGTGACCGATCCACGCCAGATCGACACCGCGAGGGTGATCCGGTACACCAACCCACGGCGCGCCGCATCGTGCAGCGCAGCAGCGGGAGGAGACGGGGATGGGCCTGTTCGACCAGATGGCGGGCAGCATGCTCTCCAACATGCTCGGCCGTGCCGGCCCCGAGGGCGCCGGCGCCCTCATCGACACGCTGCTCAGCGGCCCCATGGCCTCGGCCCTGCCCGGCATCCTCGATGGCGCGCTGGCGAAGACGCCCTATGGCAGCATCGAGGGCGTGCTGGCGCAATTGCAGGAGGCTGGCCTCGCCCATGAGGTGGACAGCTGGCTTTCCAGCGGCCCCAACGTGCCGGTGAGCGCGGACGAGATCGTCAACGCGCTCGGCGCCGAGCCCCTCACCGCCATCGCCAACGGGCTCGGCCTCCAGCCGGAGATGCTGCCCGAGCTTCTCGCCAAGCATCTGCCGGCCATCATTGATCGATTCAGCCCCAACGGCGTGCTGGATCTGCCCGGGCGGTGATTGCCGGGACGGGCCGGGCCCGTCCCTTCAGCACCTTCAAAGCACGACTTCGATCGCGCTCACTTGATCGCGCTCACTTGCATTCCTGCGCCACCCGGTCGAGCGCCTGCGCCAGGCCGACCAGCGAGTATTTGTCGGTGGTCACGTTGCCGCGCAGCGAGGTCGAGGCGACGGTGAGGTCCTTGCCGCGCTTCATGGCGTCCACCAGCTTGGACTCGTCGGCCACGTTGCGCACCCAAGCGCCCTCATCCTTCGTGTAGAGCTGGAGCGTCGCGTTGCCGACCGTCAGGGTCGCGTCCGAACCCTCCTTCAGCGGGAAGCCGACGGTGACGGTCACCTCGTTCTTCACGTTCTCGCCGGGGCGCGTGGAGATGAAGAAATAGGCCGGATCGCGCTTCAGCCCTTCGGGCGCGCGAGTCTTTGGCTGGGAGATGGCGTAGCAGACCTTGGGACTGGAGGTGGAGACGTAGACGCTCCAGTCGCCGAACTGCGCCACCGCCTTCGACTGAGGCTGGCCCTGCGCGGCGGCCGGGGCGGCTGCGGCACAGGCGAGGAACATGCCCAGGAGAGCAGGATGGACACGAGGAAGCGTCATGGCTTCTCCTAAATCGCTGGGGCCCCGTAAGGCAATCGGACATCGTGCTTGGCCGCCGGCTGTCGGGTAGCGACGCAGGCGGTCAAAAAAATGGCGGGGTCGTCTTGCGTTTTCCTAAACCAAAGGCTCGGCTCCGCTCAATGCGCAGGATGGGTGAAATCGCCCGATTCGTTGCGCCGTGGGACTTCGCGAGACTGTCCGGCCGCCGTGCGTGGCGCAAGGCGTGGGTTCTTGATGGCGCCGGTGCCGTCGCGGAAGGGCGTGTTTACCCCGTGCTTCCGCCCTGTTGGGTTAATTTTTGGTAATCCGTTCCTGTCGTTCCAGTGAAGAAGGAGACCTCATGAAAGCGGTGGTGTGCGCGCGCCATGGCGCCCCCGAGACCCTTGAGATCCGCGATCTGCCCGTGCCTTCGCCCGGTCCCGGCGAGGTGCTGGTGAAGGTCGCGGCCATCGGCCTCAATTTCTTCGACACGCTCATCATCCGCGATCTCTACCAGGTGAAGCCCGAGCTGCCCTTCTCCCCCGGCGCCGAATATGCCGGCCATGTCGCCGCGCTGGGCGAGGGCGTCACCGGCTTTGCGGTCGGCGAGCGCGTGTGCGGCTACCAGACCCACGGCGCGGCGCGCGGGTATGTCGCGGCTCCGGCCCAGTTCCTGGCCAAGGTTCCGGACGACCTCGACCTCGTGAAGGCGGCCGGCCTCATCGTCACCTACGGCACGGCGCTCTATGCGCTGCGCGACCGCGGCGAGCTGAAGGCGGGCGAGCGGCTCGCCGTGCTCGGTGCCTCGGGCGGGGTGGGGCTCGCGGCGGTGGAGCTGGGCCGGGTGCTCGGCGCGCGGATCATCGCCTGCGCCTCCTCGCCGGAGAAGGTGCGCTTCGCGCTGGATCACGGAGCGGACGAAGGTTTCGACTATGCCTCCGGTGACCTCAAGGCTGCGCTGAAGGCGTTCGGCGGCGGGACGGGTCTTGATCTGGTCTACGATCCGGTGGGCGGCGACATGGCGGAGCAGGCACTGCGGGCGCTCGGCCCGCTCGGCCGCTTCCTGGTGGTGGGCTTCGCCGCCGGCGAGATCCCGAAGATCCCGCTGAACCTGCTGCTGGTGAAGAATTGCGATGCGCGCGGCGTCGCCTTCGGCTCCCATGCCCGGGCCAATCCCGTCTGGCTGCGCGACGCGGTGGCCGAGCTGATGGGCTACGCGCGGGACGGCCGCATCTCGGCCCACGTGGACAAGACCTTCCCGCTGGAACACTGCGCCGAGGCCCTCGGCGAGATTTCCGGGCGTCGGGTGAAGGGCAAGGTGGTGCTCACCGTCGCCGACTGAACCTCAGGCCGGGCGGCCGTCCTCCCCGGTCGCCTGATGGTCGGGGTCGAAGGCGGCCTTGGCCGCTTCATAATGCTCGGGCTTCACATGGCCCGACAGCAGCTTGAGCGCGCCCATGAGCACCGCCGCATCGTCTCCGAACCCGATCAGCGGCAGGAGGTCCGGCGTCAGGTCGAAGGGCAGGACGAAATAGGCGAGGGCACCGAGCAGGGTCGCGCGCACCCGCAGCGGCGTCTGGCGGTCGAACGCAGCATAATAGCTCGCCACCGCGTCTTCGGCGAAGGGGACGTGGCGGGCGGCGCCGCGCAACTTCCGCCAGAAGCCCTTGCGCACGCTGGCCTCGTCTTGCGCGGCCTTGTCGCGCTCGGCGCCGGAGAGGCGGTCGAATTCGTCGGGGTTCAGCGTGTGCGTAGTCATGCACCATGAGATGGGGACCCCGCTGAGCGCCGCAAGAGGCCGGGCGCCCTACAGGAGCGGGTAGGCCGCTTCCACGAGATAGGGTCCGCCGCCCACCGAATCCCGCGAGGAGAACAGCACGAAGCGCGGCACGCGGAACGCCGGGGTGCGGAAGGAGCCGCGCGCCGCCAGATAGTCCGCCACCTGCCGCGAGGATGCGTCGCGCAGCCGGGCGAGGGTGACGTGGGGCTTGTAGTTGCGCTCCGCGCCGAGGCCGAGCCGCTGCATGATGCGCTCCTGCTCGGCCTGCAGCTCCATCAGCGCCGCATTGGCCTTCACCGCCGCGAACACCGCGCGCGGCTTGTGACCGCCGAACTGGTCCAGCCCGTCCAGCGCGATGTCGAAGGCGGGTCGTCGCACCTGCCCCAGCATCAGCATGATGTCGCGGCCGGTGGCGTCGTCCACGTCGCCGATGAAGCGCAGGGTGACGTGATAGTTCTCGGAATCGATCCAGCGGGCGCCGGACAGACCGCCCCGCAGCATGGACAGGTCGAGCCCGACCTCCGGGGGGATCTCGATGGCGGTGAACAGTCGCGGCATTGAACCCTCCGCGATGGCCGGCGGGATAGTGCCGGTCTCACGAGCGACCGCGGCGCTACCGCAGGCCCAGCCCGTGCAGTGAAGGAGATTCGCGCCCCGAAGGAAAGGGCTCTGCCGCGCCTTCGGCGGTTCGGAAACAAACCGCCCGGCCGAAGCCGGGCGGATGGGTCTGTCGGGCCTCAGCGCTGGCCGGGCCGAGGCCGGTTCTGCGGCGCCGCCCGTTGCTGCGGCATGGCCCTCGGCTGCTGTCGCATCTGCTGCGGCCGCATCTGCTGGGGGCGTTGCTGCGGCCTCATCTGCTGCGGGCGCTGCTGCTGCGGACGCATCTGTTGCGGCCGCTGCTGGGGCCTTTGCTGCGGTCGCACCTGCTGCGGCCGGTTCTGCGGCCGCACGTTGGCGGGCCGATTGGCCGGCCGGTTCGGCTGGACCGCGGGCCGGTTGGGCCGGTTGGGACCCGCGTTCGGATAACCGGGCCGGTTGGGACCGGCATTCGGATATCCGGGCCGGCCAGGTCCGCCGGGCCGGCCGGGGCCGGCGCCGGGATAACCGGGACGGTTCGGTCCTGCCCCCGGAACACCGGGCTGGCCGGGCCGGCCGGGGCGACCGGGGCCGACGCCGGGGGTGCCGGGATATCCGGGACGGCCGGGACCCGCGCCGGGCTGGCCGGGGATGTTGCCGGGCATGCCCGGGCGACCGGGGCGACCGGGTCCGACGCCTGGGGTGCCGGGATAGCCGGGGCGACCCGGTCCCATGCCCGGACCACCGGGATATCCGGGCCGGCCGGGCGCACCGGGAACAACGGGCATTCCGGGACGACCGGGACCGACGCCGGGTCCACCGGGATAGCCGGGCGTGCCGGGACGACCCGGACCACCGGGATAACCCGGACGGCCGGGGGCACCGGGAACGAGAGGCATTCCGGGACGGCCGGGACCGACGCCCGGTCCCCCCGGATATCCGGGCATTCCGGGACGGCCGGGTCCACCGGGTCCACCGGGTCCACCCGGTCCACCGGGCCAGCCGGGACGGCCGGGCCCTCCAGGACCTCCAGGACCACCGGGACCACCGGGGTAGCCGGGGCCGCCCGGCCAGCCGGGACGTCCCGGACCGCCAGGTCCACCCGGTCCACCCGGCCACCCGGGACCGCCGGGACCACCGGGACCGCCGGGCCAACCCGGACGACCGGGACCACCCGGCCAGCCGGGACGCGGCGGGGGCCGAACGCCGGGACGGCCGGGCACCCACGGTCCCGGTCCCCAGACGGGCGGGCGGCCACCCCAGCCGGGACCCCAATAGGGCGGGCGCACCCAGCGCGGCGGCACCACCCACACAGAGTTCCACGGCCGGTTGTTCCAGCCCCAGTTGTTGTTCCAGTAGGAGCCGACGAGCACGCCGGCGCCGAACGCCAGGGCGCCGGTGGCGAAGGTGGTGAAGACCTCCGAGCTGTCATAGGCCGGCACATAGATGCGCTCGGGATCGGCCGGCTGGATATAGATGGTGCGCGCGGGGCCGCCGCTGCCGCTGCTCGCGGGCGCGTCCTGCGTCGTCACCACCTGCTGCGGCGTGGACTGCAGATTGCCGACCGCCTGCGCCTTGGCACGCAGCAACTGGATGGTGTTGGACACATCCTGCGGCTGGGTCGAGAAGGCGAGGCCGAGGGATTCCGACCACTCCATGTGCTCATGGAGCAGGGTGATCACCTCCGGAAAGCGCACCAGCGCCTTCACCGAGGAATCCCAGTTGAAGGCATCCACCGCGGTGAAGTTGCGTTCCTGCACCGGATTGGGATTGGCGACGATCCAGTTGTACGCCTCCACCAGCTGTTCCGGGAACAGCGTCGCCGGGAACAGGATGGCGAGCAGCGGATCCGGATAGAGCGCCACCGGCCCGAGCAGGTATTCGAGCTCAGACAGGGAATAGGCGGGCTGGACCCGATCGCCCGGCTGGGGCGGCGGCAGGGCTTGGCCCTGCGGGCCTTGCTGCCCCTGAGGCGCCTGCGGCAGCGGCTGGCCCTGAGGATAGCCTTGGTCGCCCTGCGGCGCGGGTTGGCCCTGCGGCGCAGGCGGCGGGGTCTGGGCGAGAGCCGGGTAGATGGTGGACCAGCCGAACACCGCCGCGACGGCGATGCGCGACAGGTTTCCCGTCCTCCCCTTGACGCAGTTTCTTATGGATATGCCACCCATGCGGCCCTCCTTATGGCGGCGTTCTGACCTCAGGCTAGACTGGTCGACGCCGCCGTGTCCTTGATGTTTCTCTATTTTTTCAGGGCCTGCTCAGGGCAGGGGGACGAGGATCTCGATCTCCAGCGCCTCGGGCGAGGCGGTCAGAAGGTCTGTCCGATAGCGCTCGATGTAGAGGTCGTTCTGCTCGACGTTCTTCTCGTCGAGATAATTGGCGATCTGCTCGTAGGTATTGTCCATGTCGCCGAAAGAGCCGGTATGCACGAACCGCAAGACCTTGCCGGCGAAGGAGCCGCCGAGCTTCATCGGCTCGGCCGGCTTCTGGGTGGTGGTGCCGGAGAACGGCATCTGCACCTCATAGTCGAAGCCGCGGTCGTCGCTGGTATTGTACATGACGAACACGTCGCCGGCCCGCACTAGGCCCAGCCGCTTCACCTCGCCATCCGCCTTGCGGACGGCCTCCACCAATTTGTCATAGGCGTCTTCCCAGGACGACGAGCCGGAAATCGTGAGCACCGGCACGGGCGTCAGCGTCACCTCGTCCGCCGAGAAGGTGGCGGGAGCGGGCGTGACGGGGGTCGTCTCCACCGTCTTCGGGTCCACCACCGGCGGAGGCGTCAGCGAGTCCTGTGACTTTTGCGGCGCCTGCGCGGCCGCGGGCGCCACCAGCGCCATCATCAGCCCGAAAACCGCCGCCGCCCGCCCGAGCCTCGTCCCCCAAACGCCCGTCATCGTCCATCCTCCCGCGGGCCGAAGGGCCGCGACGCACTCTGTCTAGCATGTTCTCCTGCCGCAGTTCGGCGCGATTGCGGCGCCTTGCGGGCGGCGCGGGGGTGGTGTGATGGACGGAACGACGCCATATAAGGCAAAGATCCTTCAGGACCAGCCCGGACGCCCGTGAACCCGCTCAGCCACCGCCCCTTTGTGAAGATGAACGGTCTCGGCAACGAGATCCTCGTCCTCGACCTGCGCACCGATCCGGTGGAGGTGCCGCCCGCCGCCGCGCGGGCGCTGGCGCGGCCCTCGGTGCTGCCGTTCGACCAGGCCATGGTGCTCTATCCGCCGCGCCGCGCGGACACCGCCGCCTTCGTCCGCATCCTCAACAATGACGGCTCCCTCTCCGCCGCCTGCGGCAACGGCACCCGCTGCATCGCCGCGCTGGAGGCCGAGCGCACCGGCACGCCCCATGTGCTGTTCGAGAGCGAGGCAGGGCTGCTCGATTGCACCGTGCGGCTGGACGGTCAGGTGAAGGTGGACATGGGCGCCCCCCGCCTCGGCTGGCAGGACATCCCGCTGGCGCAGGATGTGGGCGACACGGCGTCGGTCCTCGTGCCCGGCTTCGAGAGCCTGGGGCCGGCGGTGATGGTGAGCATGGGCAATCCGCACGCCATCTTCTTCGTCGATGATGCCGACGCCATGGACGTGGAAGGCCTCGGCGCCGCGCTGGAGCACCATCCGCTCTTTCCGGAGCGCGCCAACATCTCGTTCGCAAGCCTCACCGCGCCGGACCGCATCCTGCTCCATGTTTGGGAACGCGGCGCCGGTCGCACGCAGGCCTGCGGCACCGCCGCCTGCGCCACCGGTGTCGCCGCCGTCCGCACGGGCCGCACGGGCCGCGCCGTCACGGTGACGCTGCCGGGTGGGCCGCTGGAGATCGAATGGCGCGAGAGCGATGGCCACGTTCTGATGACCGGGCCGGTGGAGCACGAATTCGCCGGCACCCTCACACCCGCCATGCTGGATGAGGCCGCCTGATGGCGGATGCAGCGGGCGTCGAGGTGGTCAATTTCGGCTGCCGCCTGAACGCGCTGGAAGGCGACGGCATCGCCCGCGCCGCCACGGCTGCCGGGCTGGAGCGTGCCTTCATCGTGAATACCTGCGCTGTGACGGCGGAAGCCGTGCGGCAGGCGCGCCAGGCCATCCGCCGCGCCCGCCGCCGCGATCCCGCGCTCCGCGTGGTGGTCACCGGATGCGCCGCCCAGACCGAGCCCGCCACCTTCGCCGCCATGGAGGAGGTGGACCTCGTGCTCGGCAATGCCGAGAAGATTTCCGCCGCGAGCTGGGCCCACGCCCGCCGAGACTTTGATTTCGGCATTGGCGCCGAGCAGAAGGTGCGGGTGCAGGACATCGCCGCCGTGCGCGCGGCGACACCCCATCTCGCCGACCGGTTCGAGGGGCACACCCGCGCCTTCGTGGAGGTGCAGAACGGCTGCGATCATCGCTGCACCTTCTGCATCATCCCGTTCGGCCGTGGCCCCTCGCGCAGCGTGCCCATGGGCGCGGTGGTGGCGCAGGTGGCGCGGCTCGTTGAAAGCGGCCATGGCGAGGTGGTGCTGACCGGCGTTGATCTCACCGCCTATGGTGCCGACCTTCCGGGCGCGCCGACCCTCGGGCGGCTGGTGCGGGCGGTGCTCGCGCGTGTGCCGGAGCTGAAGCGGCTGCGTCTCTCCTCCATCGACGCGGTGGAGGCGGATGCGGAACTGATGCGTGCCCTCGCCGAGGAAGAGCGGCTGATGCCGCATCTGCACCTCTCGCTCCAGTCCGGCGACGACCTCATCCTGAAGCGCATGAAGCGCCGCCACAGCCGGGCCGAGGCGCTGGCGTTCATTGCCGCGCTGCGGCGGGCGAGGCCTGACGTGGTGCTGGGTGCCGACATCATCGCCGGCTTTCCGACCGAGACCGAGGCGCAGGCCCGCGCCACGCGCGACTTCGCCGAGGAGGCGGGCCTCGCCTTCCTCCACGCCTTCCCCTATTCCGCCCGGCCGGGCACGGCGGCGGCCCGCATGCCGCAGCTTCCCCCGGCGCTGGTTGCCGAGCGGGCGGCGCGCCTCCGGGAGACCGGGGCGGGCCTGCTGCGCCGGCATCTTTCGGCGGAAATCGGCCGCCGCCGCACGGTGCTGGTGGAAGCCGGCGGGCGCGGACACACCGAACATTTCACCCCGGTGCGCCTCTCCGGCGCGGCGGTGCGCGGCAGCCTCGCCGATCTCAGGATCGCAGGGCACGACGGCGCGCGGCTCATCGCGGCGTGACGCATTTTCAGGGATCTTCGGCATGAGCCAGCAGGACGGCGGAAACGACAAGAAGAAGCGCGGCTTCTGGGGATGGCTGACCGGCGAGCCGGCGGCTGAGACGCCGGTGACGCCTCCGGATGCGCCTGTCCCCGCTGCGGCGGACACCGCGCCCCCGCTGGTCGCGCCAGAGAGGCCGCTAACGACCCCGGTGGAGAGCGCGGCGGCGGAGCCTGCCGCGCCGCCCGAACCGGTCGCGCCCGAGCTGGTTGCGCCCGAGACTTTGGAAGCACCTGCGCCCGAGCCCGTCGAACCCGAGCCGCCTGTTGCCTTCGCGCCGGAGCCGAATACGGACCCCGAGCCGGTCGAGACCGCCGCGCCTGAGCCCGCTCCGGTCGTGGTGCCCGAAGCTCCGGCGCCGGAGCTTCCCCCGCCGCCGCCCGAACCCGTCGCCGTTGCGCCGGTCCCGGAGCCGCGCAAGGGCTTCTGGAGCCGGCTCGCCTCCGGCCTCGCGCGCACCGCGTCCAGCCTCGGGCAGGGCATCACCGATCTCGTGTCCAAGCGCAAGCTCGATGCGGCGACGCTTGAGGAACTGGAGGAAGTGCTGATCCGCGCCGACCTCGGCGTCGAGACCTCCATGCGCATCGTCGAGGAGGTGGGGCGCGGCCGGCACGACAAGATGATCTCGGCCGAGGAGGTCAAAAGCCTGATTGCGGCCGAGGTCGAGCGCATCCTCGCCCCTGTGGCCGTGCCGCTGGTGGTGGACACGGCGCACAAGCCCTTCATCCTGCTGATGGTGGGCGTCAACGGCTCCGGCAAGACCACCACCATCGGCAAGCTCGCCGCCCAGTGGCGGGCGGAGGGCCGCAAGGTGGTGCTCGCCGCCGGCGACACCTTCCGCGCCGCCGCCATCGAGCAGCTGAAGGTGTGGGGCGAGCGCACCGGCGCCACCGTCATCGCCCGCGAGCAGGGGGCCGATGCGGCGGGCGTCGCCCACGATGCCATCACCGAGGCGCGCGCCCAGAACGCCGACATCCTCATGATCGACACCGCCGGCCGCCTGCAGAACCGCGCCGAGCTGATGGCGGAGCTGGAAAAGGTGGTGCGGGTCATCAAGAAGCAGGAGCCCACCGCGCCCCACGCGGTGCTCCTCGTGCTCGACGCCACCGTGGGCCAGAACGCGCTCTCGCAGGTGGAAGCGTTTGCCCGCACCGCCGGCGTCACCGGCCTCGTCATGACCAAGCTCGACGGCACGGCGCGGGGCGGCATCCTCGTGGCCATCGCGGCGAAGCACAAACTGCCCATCCATCTGATCGGGGTGGGCGAGGGGCAGGATGACCTCCAGCCCTTCGCGGCGCGCGATTTCGCACGGGCCATTGCCGGGTTGGAGTGAGGCTGGACGGGCTTTGGCGGTAGCTATCTGCCGCCTCGCTGCCATTCGGTACGCGGCGGTTGAAAATCCGTGCAACCTCGGGGAATCTCGGTCTTGAGCGCCGCCGTGCGCCGTCCCGAGGATCGCCGCAATGACCCCTCCCACCCGCCGCCTGTTCTCCCTGTCGCTGGTTGCCGGCAGCCTTCTGGCTCTCGCCGGATCGGCCTCGGCGGCGGAGACGACGCCGCTGTTCAAGATCGTCACGGTGAAGGACGAGATCGTCGTCGGCCTCTCGCCGCAGGACGCGGCGGCGATCGGCGGCAGCGATGTCACCGCCATCGGCCGGGCACTCAAGGCGAAGGGCGAGGTGACGCTCTGGCGCTACGCCGTGCGCAAGGGCGCCGACGGCGCGCTGGAGCAGGCGCCGGTGGCGCGCGTGAGCATCCTCAGCAACGACAGCCTGCGGGTCGAGCCCTACACGACGCCGCTGAAGATCATCGCCCCGCAATGAGGCGCCTCGCCGCCCTCACCCTCGTTGCGCTTTTGCCGGCGGCCGAGGCGCGCGCGGAAGACCCGGCGTGGCTTGCCGCCGCCACGGCGCAATTGCCGAAGACGCTGGTCGCCGGCCGCGTGCTGCGCACGGGCGAACTGGGTCAGACGGCGCTGATCGCCATCTTTCCCGCCGGCGCGGATGATCCGAGGACGCCGGGCAGCGCCTTCACGTCCGTGCAGGTACTGGAGGTGACGCTGGCGCCGGAGGGCGATGCCCGCCGCGTCGTCTCCGCCGTAGTGCGCCCCCGCACGGCGCAGGATCCGGCGGGGGATGACCCGTTCGCCGAGGATCAGGCGGAAATTCTCGCAAGCCTCGCGAAGCAAAAGCCGGAGCCGGGTGTGGAGCCTTGCCGGCTCAGGGCGTGGTCCATCGACACCAGTCGCAAGGGCCTGCCCGTGCGCGCCGCGCCTTCGGCGACGGCGAAGGTGGTGGGCACCCTCGCTCCACCGCGCCGGACGCCCGAGTCCGGGCAGGGCGAGGACGACAGCTGGCACGTTGAATTCGAGATCACCGGCTACAAGGACGGCTGGTTCCGCATCCGCAATGCCACCCCGCCCGGCGCGCCCTATGACGATCCGCCGCCCCGCTCCTACCCCAAGACCTACAGGGGGGCGGGCTGGATTCCGGCGGACAAGGCCGGCGGCGCCTATGCCAACACGCAGATGCCGGTGATGCGCCTGCACCAGGCGCCCAACGTCGATGCGAAGGATATTCCGCCCGGCGATGACGCGGCCGATCCCTCCGGCAATCTACCCATCGACGGCACGCTGGAGCGCCTCTACGCCTGCTCCGCCAATTGGGCGCTGACGAAGAGCCGGGATGGCAAGCGCGGCTGGTGGCGCGGCATCTGCTCCAATCAAGTCACGAACTGCAGCTGAGTTTTCAGCCGCGCGGCAGCGCCAGCAGGTCCACATGGCCGATGACGCATCCCTGCGCCATCGCCCGTGCCCGATGCCATTCGGCGGCGACCTCGGCCGGCACGCGGCCACTGTCCACCGCCGCCTGCGCGGTCCCCTTGGCGAGCTCGGCGATCAGCTGCCGGTCTCCGGCATCGAGCCGCCAGGGACTGTCCGCCGTCTCGACGGCGTAGCCGGCGGACGCCAACGCCGCGCCCAGGATCGCGCCGGCCTCCGCCCCGGCGGCGGGGCCGAAGCCCTTGTCTGTGCCCTGATGGATGCGGAACGCGTCCGCGATGGCGTCGTCCGCCGGATGCGGCGGAGACCACACGTCCTTTCCGTCGCAGGTCAGCGCCGCATGGAGCACCGCGCCGCTGCCAGTGAAGGCTGCCGCGAAGCGGCGGCACCAGTCCGCCGAAACGAGGTCGTAGAAGGCCGAGGCCGTCACGAGATGGGGCCGGAAGGCGAGCGGCGCGGCCGGATCGGCGGCGATGTCGCGCAGGGCGAATTCCACCGTCACCTCCTTGCCCGAGAGATCGAGCACCAGCGTTTCGCCGTTCTCCCGCCAGCCGTCCGCAAAGGCGCGGAAGGCGGCGCGGGCGGCCTCGGCCAATGCGTCGTCGTGATCCACCAGCACCCAGTGCTGGCGCGGACCGAGCTTCGGCGCGAGCGCCCGCAGATTGGAGCCGGAGCCGGCGCCGAGATCGACGATGCGCTGCTCGGTGAGGGACGACAGCCGGTCGGCCAGCTTCGCCTCGATCGCCGCCGAGCGGGCGGAATGGTCGGCGACCTCGCGCAGGGCGAGCCAGTCGGCGGAGAAGGTGGCGGCGGGGAGGGGCGCAAGCTCGGTCATCGGTGGGCGACCTCCATCAGCACCCGGCCGATGACAGCTGCGGTATCGGACCAGTCGGGCAAGGCAGTTCCGGCGGCAAAGGCGGCATCGGCGATTTTCTGCCGCCGCGCGGGATCGGTGAGAAGGGCACGGAGCGCGCTGGCGAGGGCATCCGCATCGCCGGGCGGCACCTTGAGGCCGGCCCCGTCCGGAACCGTCTCGCCCGCCGCGCCGCCGGTTGTGCAGATGACCGGCAGGCCGCGCCGCAGCGCCTCGGCCAGCACCATGCCGTAGCCCTCATAAAAGGAGGGATGGACGAAGATGTCGGCGCCAGCATAGGCCGCATCCAGAGCCGCCGCATCGAGCGTGCCCGCGAGGTGGATGCGGGAGCCGAAGCCGGCCGCGCGCGCGGCGATCTCCCGCGCCGTCTCAGGCTCGAACTCCGGGCTGCCGACGATGGTCAGCGTCCAGTCGAGATCGGCGAGCTGGTCGAGGGCGTCGAGCAGCACGCCATAGCCCTTGCGGGGCGTCAGCGATCCCACCGCGATGAGGCGCGGCGGATCGCCGTCCGCCGGCACGCGGTCGGCCGGGGCGGTGCCGGGCAGCGCAAGGGTGACCTTCTGCGGTGGCACGGCGTAGCGCTCCACCAGCATCCGCCGCGTTTCGGGACTGACGGCGATGACGGCGGATGCGGCCGCGAGCGCGCCTGCCTCGCTCTCCAGCAGGCGGGCGGCCACGTCTTCGGCAAGGCCGGTTTCCAGCGCGAGGGGGTGGTGCACCAGCCCGACCAAAGGCCGGCCGATCCGCCGCAATCCCTCCTCCGGCAAGGCGCCGAGGGCGAGGCCATCGGCCAGCAGCACGGTTCCGGCCGGCGTCGCGGCGAGGGCGGCCAGCGCCGCCTCAATCTCGCCCTGCGAGGGACAGGGGAAGCCGCCCTTCAGCGAGAGAGCCGTCGCCGCGAAGCCCTGCGCCTTCAGGCCGGCGAGGATGCGGCGGTCATAGGCATAGCCGCCGCTGGGCGTATTAATGTCGCCGGGATGGACCAGCGCCACCGCCGGCCGCGCGGAACCGCTCACGCGGCGGGGCCGATGTCGGCCTCGTACCAGGCGCGGGCAACGTGGGATTCGTGCAGCGACACGCGGATGCGCACGATGCCGTCGCCCCCGGCGCCGAGTTCGCCGGAGCGGGCGGCGGCGGCCATGTGGTCGAACACGTGGCGGGCCAGCACCTCGGTGGTGGTGTTGCGGCCGGCGAACGCGGGCACCTCGTCGAGGTTTTTGTAGTTGAGCGGGCCGAGCACGCCCTTCAGCGCGTCATGGGCGCGGGCGATGTCCACCACCACGCCCTCCTCGGTCAGGTCCTCGCGATAGAAGGCCACATCGACAACGAAGGTCGCCCCGTGCAGCGCCTGCGCCGGGCCGAACAGGTCGCCCCGGAAGGAGTGAGCGATCATGATGTGGTCCCGCACCTCTACCGCGTACATTGAATGTCCTTTCTGTCCGGTGGTCCGGCCTCAGCCGTAGCGCACGACGGTGACGATTCCTTCCGCACCGGCGCCGAGAATACGCGGCATCCGGGCCGGCAGATCATCGAAGGCGACCTCCTGCGTGATGAGCGCGTCCAGCCGGTCGTCGGCGAGGAGGTCCAGCGCCTTCAGGAGGCGGCGGCGGCGGCTCCAGCGCGGGCGGCGGGCGGGGCTCACCGCGCCCACCTGCGAGGAGAGGATGGCGAGGCGTTTGTGGTGGAAGCCGCCGCCAAGCGCCACGTCCACCGGGCGGTCGCCGTACCAGCTCATTTCGATCACCCGGCCTTCGTCGCCGCAGCAGGCGAGGCAGACGTTGAGGCCGGCCGAGGAGCCCGAGGTGTGGAAGACAAGATCGGCATCGAGATCGGCCGGGCCCGGCTCGGCGGGGAGAAACCTCGCGCCGAAGGTCGCGGCGACGGCGGCGCGGGCGGGATCGGTGTCCACCACCGTCACCTCGGCGCCGGGGAGCCGGGCGCAGAGATAGGCGACCAGAAGCCCGACGAGCCCTGCGCCCACCACCACGATGCGGTCGCCGGGGCCGGCGCCGCCGTCCCACACCGCGTTGAGGGCGGTCTCCATGTTGGCCGCGAGCGTCGCGCGCCGCGCCGGCACGGCATCCGGCACCGGCGCCAGCATCTCGCTCAGCGCGACGAACCGTTCCTGGTGGGGCGCGAGGGAGAAGACGCGGCGGCCGATCAGCTCGGGCGGGCCGGCTTCCACCTCGCCGACGGCGCAATAGCCGTATTTCACAGGAAAGGGGAATTCGCCCTCCTGCATCGGGGCGCGCATCCGCGCGCGATGGGCGGGATCGTTGAGGCCCGCCGCCACCAGACGCTCCGTGCCGCGGCTGACCGCGCTGTAGAGGGTTCGGACCTGCGCGGTGCCTTCGTCCATGGCCGGCAGCACGCCCGGCCGCAGCTCGCAGGCCCCCGGCGCCACGTACCAGAGGGCGCGGGTGAAAACGGAGCCGTGGCAAGTTGACGCAGGTTGAACGGCCATGTCTCGGCTCTCGTATAGGCTTGGGGTTTCATCGCCGCGGGCCGCCGGCACCCAGGGAGCTATGCATGTCTTCAAGGTCCGGTCCACTGTCCTCGCTTCCGGAAAAACCCGCGCCCGCCTCGGCCACGCTGACGCCGGCGCTGATCCAGCCGCTCTCAACGCTTCGGCGGCGCCGTCTGTTCATGCTGGTCGCGAATTTGGCGACGGTGGCCCTCGTCCTCGCCGGGATGGTGGCGTTGGGCGCGCATGACGGTTTCTCTCTGGTGGATGGCCTCCTGCTGGTCTGCGCGCTCGCCATCACACCGTGGAATGCCATCGGCTTCTGGAATGCGGCTGTGGGTCTCTACCTCCTGCACGGCCGGCGCAGGGGCATAGAGGCGGCAGCGCCTTTCCTCGCGCCGCCGCTGCCCGAAGGCCCGATCACCTCCCGCACCGCCATCCTCCTGACCGTGCGTAACGAGGACCCCGCCCGCGCGCTCAACCGGCTCAAGGCGGTGAAGGCGGACCTCGACCTCACCGGCCATGGCTCCGCCTTCGACTTCCACGTTCTCAGCGACACTTCGCGGCCCGACATCGCAACCGCCGAGGAAGCGCTGGTGGCGGCGTGGCGGGCGCAGGAGGGCTCTGCCCGCATCTTCTACCGCCGCCGAACGGACAATGCCGGCTTCAAGGCCGGCAACGTGCGCGCCTTCTGCGTCGACGCGGGCGAGCGCTACGACTTCATGCTGCCGCTCGACGCCGACAGCCTGATGGGCGCGGATACCATCCTCTCCATGGTGCGGCTGATGATGGCCTATCCGCGCCTCGGCATCCTGCAGAGCCTCGTGGTGGGCCTGCCCTCCCAGAGCGCGTTCGGGCGCATCTTCCAGTTCGGCATGCGCCACGGCATGCGCAGCTACACTTTGGGTGCGAGCTGGTGGGCGGGGGATTGCGGCCCGTTCTGGGGGCACAATGCGGTGATCCGCGTCGCCCCTTTCCGCGACGCCTGCCACCTGCCCGCGCTGCCCGGCGGCCCGCCCTTCGGCGGACCCGTGCTTTCGCACGATCAGGTGGAAGCGGTGCTCATGCGCCGCGCCGGCTATGAGGTGCGCGTGCTGCCGGTGGAGAGCGAGAGCTATGAAGAGAACCCGCCGGCCGCCACCGATTTCGTCGGGCGCGACCTGCGCTGGTGCCTCGGCAATCTCCAGTATCTGCGCCTGCTGACGGTGCCGGGCCTTGCGGCGAGCCTTCAGCCCATGAGCCGGTTCCAGCTGGTCTGGGCCATCCTGATGTTCGTGACGGTGCCCGCCCATCCGGCGCTGCTGGCGCTCCTGCCTCTGGCGGCGGCGGAGGCGGGGCCGGCCTATCCGGTCGGCCTCGCGCTGGCGCTGTATGGGGGCATGATGGCGATGGCGCTCCTGCCCAAGCTCGCTGGCGTCGCGGATGTCCTGCTGACCACGGGCGGCGTCGCCCGCTATGGCGGCGCGCTGCGCTTTGCGGCGTCGGTCGCCGTGGAGCTGGTGTTCTCCTTCCTGCTCAGCGCCATCACCGCCATGGCGGTGACGCTGGAGATGCTCCGGCTGCTGCTCGGCCGGGTGCGGGCGTCGTGGGGGAAGAGGGTTATTTGGCGGGCGCAGGCGCGCGATGGCCACGGGGTGGACTTCGCCCATGCGGCGCTGGCCTTCTGGCCGCAGACGCTGTTCGGTCTCGCGGTGCTCATCGCGCTCCTGGCGGTGCAGCCGGTGCTGGCGCTGTGGGCGGCGCCGGTTCTGGCGGGCTATGTGCTCGCCATTCCCTTCACCATGGCCACCGCTGACCCGCGTCTCGGCCAATTGTGCGTGCGTCTCGGCCTGTGCGCGGTGCCGGAGGAGTTCGCCCCGAGCCGGGTGCAGCTTCTGCTGGTAGGTGAGCGCTTTGAGGCCCGCCGGGCGGCCTGAACGGGCGCGCAAAAGAAAAGGCCGGGCGCGCGCGCCCGGCCTTTCGTTCAAGTGCGATGGATGAGATCAGCGCCGGCCAAATCCGCCGCCAAATCCGCGACCGCCGCCACCCCAACCGCCGCCACCGCCGAAGCGGTCGCCGCCGCCGAAGCCGCCGAAGCCCCGGTCGAAGCCGCCGGAGCCGAAGCTGTCGCCGCGGCCATAGGCGTCGCCGCCGAAGCCGTCGCCGCCGTAGCTCGACACCCGCTGATTGCCATAGGAGCGGGCCTGTTCCTCGCGGTCGAGGCTCGATGTGTCGCGGCTGGTGTTCTGCCAGCCGGAGGTGGTGTGCTGGCTCCAGCTGCCATTGTCGTTGTGCTGGTAGACATTGCCGTCGTGGTCAACCGCCACGTGGCCATTGTCCCACGCCACCGCGTTCCCGGTCTTGGCATTGCCGGCGACGCCGCGGCTGTCGACGTTCACGTTGCCGTTCTTCTCCGTCACGCCGGTCTGGGAGGCGTGATAGGTGCCCGTGGTGGGATTGGCGCCGGCGGATTCACGGCCGGCGGCGGCATTGCCCGTATAGGCGTTGCCCTCCACACCGGCGCGGCTTTCGCCACGCGCGCCGGTGGTGGGGTTGTAGCGGGCGTTCTCCCGGCCGGCGGCATAATTGCCGGAATAGGGATTGAACGCGGCGCCCGAGCGGCCGGCGAAATTGGTGCCGTTCGCCGTGGTGCCGCGCCAGTCGCGGCCCGACCAGTCGGTGCCGTTCCAGGTGGTGCCCCACGCATGGTTCACCGTGGCCGCGCCGCCCCAGCGGCCATAGAGGTTGGTCTGGTTCAGGTTGGTGTAGCCCCAGTGGCCGCCCCACGGTCCGTAAGGTCCATAGGGACCATAGGGATGCCAGTACGGCCCCCAATAGGGATACACCGCCGTGCCCCAGCCCCAGCCGGCGGCGAAGCCGAAGGCGAACCCGGTGTCGAGGCCCAGCGCGAAGCCGGCGCCGACGCCGTAGGTGACGGGGCACGAATACCAGTCCGTGAAGCCCACGTAGCCCACGCAATTGTAGCCGGTGCCGTAGACCACCGTGCCGCCCGGAGCGACCACGACGCCCATGTAGCCCGGGGTATAGCCCACCACCACGGCCTCCGGCGTGGCGCCGTAGATGCGCACGTAGGTGACATAGTGGACGGGCGAGGACACCGGGATGGTGTAGATCACGTCCGGCACCGCGTCGGCGACGCGCCAGGGGCCGGCGGGATCGACCGCCACGAACCACGCGCCGTTGTTCACCGCGTAGAAGCGGTCGGGCGCGAGGCGGATGACCGGCGTCGCGGTGTTCACGGCATAGGCGAGGGCGGTGCCGGAGATGGGCTCGAACTTCGGCGCGCCCTCATAGGCGACCTTGAGCTGCACATCCCGCTTCACCGTCGCCGTCTGCGGAATGGTCGCGGCGATGGCCGCTTCCTTGGCCTGCGGCGTGCCCGCCACCGAGACCAGCACGTTGGCCTTGGGATCGTTCGGCGAGATCTTGGAGAAGTCCTTGGGCAGCGCGTTGCTGGCCACGAAGGCCCACGGGCCCTTCAGGTCGGGCGCCTTGAACCAGCGGCCCGAGATGAGGACATAATAGGAATTGGAGGTGGTCTCCATGAACACCGCGTGGTCGGCATTGTTCATGGTGAGCAGGTTGGTGCCCGCCACCGGGAGCATCTGCGGCTGGCCGTCGGTCTGGATCAGCTCGGAGGGCTTGGTGACCGCGATGATGGCCGGGGCCGGGTTGATCGGCTTCTTGTCGTTGCTGAGCAGCGGATCGGCCGGGATCTCGGCGATGGCCGCCTTGCCCGCCGCCGCGAGGGCGTCGGAGACCTGGGGCGTGACGATCCAGGTGCCGCCGAGGTCCGGCGTCTCATACCAGTGGCCGGCGGCCTCCAGGTGATAGGTGCCGGCGTCATCCTTCAGCAGCAGGGGCTGTGTGTTGATGACCCGCTGGAAGCCGCTCACGCCCTTGATCGGCCGCAGCACCGGCTGGCCGGCGACGGGAACAAGCACGGTCGTGGTGGTGGCGAACAGGATTTGCGGCGGGGTGTTGTCCACCGGCTGGGCCTGAACCTTGGCCAGTTCCTGGTTCACCGCATAGCTCGCCTGGAGCTGGTCGAGCGGGATGGTCATGCCATCGGGCGGCAGGCGCGTCTGCAGGGCCGAGCGGATCTCGCTCGCCTTGGCCGGCTCGGTGGGCACCTGCACGTTATCGATGGTGAAGGTGGCGAAATGGACGAGGCCCGCCGGCTTGTCGATGGCGACGCGGGTGGAGAACTTCACCATGCCGTAGGTGGGCGCGCCGGTCTTGACGCCGATGGCGACGGCGGCGCGGCCGGACATGGTGTCGCCGTTCCAGACGTCGATCTGCGGCTGATAGAGCTGGAGCACCTGGTTGTCGGGCAGATCGAAGACGCGCGGCCAGGTCGGCGGCGCGGTGGGCGTGGCCCCGGGCTGGGCCTGCGCCTGAGGTGTCGACTGGGGTTGCTGGGCGTCGGCCGTCGCGGGCCACAGCATCGCCGCTGCAACCAGCGCTGCAGCTGAGGCGCCGGTCCAAAGTCGCTTCATGAACTGCCTCCCTCCCCGAAACGCCGGGGCGGGGCACACCTAACATGTTCGCAGACCAACGTCAGCGTGACAGGCCAGCGCCATGCTCAAGACACGTTGAACATGACGCAATGGAATGGCGCAGCGGAAATGGCGCTCAGCCCGCCCGGTCGCAGTTGCGCTGCCAGGAGAGGCGCGGTCCCTCCCAGGACAGGCTGACGCTCTTGCGCGCCGGACAGGCGCGCGTCGCGGCTGACGTACCGTCGCGGTCCCAGTAGTCGCGCCACTGGTAGGCGGCCTTGGTCGCCGGCGCATCCGCATGCGCCATGGCCGGGGCATCGCCGGGGAAGGCGCGCACCAGATCCCCGCCGCCCCAGGCGGCGATGGCGATGAAGGTGGTGGCGGCAGCCGCGATCACGGAGGAGGTCTTCATGGGTCAGGTCTCGGAGCAGGACGTCGCGTCGCCGGCTTAGAACGCCGGACGGCGGCGGGTCGTCCCCTCAATGGAGGATATTTCCTTCGCCTTGTACGACGCCGGGGCTGAACCCGTGCCGACAGGCGGGTTTACCCGTCGTTCATCTTTTCGCGAGTGCGGTGGAAAATATTGCGATTGCGCACGCCAAAAAGGCGGTGGAGCATTTTTCCTATTGCTGATTGCAGACTTGATCTCCGCCTTGGGCAGGAGTTGGCTGAAGCTGCGCCGCGTTTGGGCGCTGGAGCCGGATCCGCCGGTTGCGATCGGACAGGCGGTGAATTCGGCCCTCGAACCTGAGACGGATGCGTGCCGGTGCCCGGTCGCGACGGGCCGTGGCGCGCGGGGGGAGACCTTGGCATGAACAAATATGTCGCCGAGTTCATCGGAACCGCGGTTCTTGTTCTCTTCGGCTGCGGCTCGGCCGTGCTCACCGGCTACGGCTCCGCGCCCATCGGGATGCTCGCCATCGCCTTTGCGTTCGGCCTGGCCGTGACCTCCATGGCCTACGGCATCGGCCATGTGTCCGGCTGCCACATCAATCCCGCCGTCACCATCGGCGTCTGGGCTGCGGGACGCATCCCCACCTCGGAAGTGCCCAAATACTGGATCGCGCAGATCCTCGGCGGCATCGCCGGCGCCGCCATCCTGTTCATGATCGCCTCCGGCAAGCTCGCCGGCTTCGATGTCGCCACCGCCGGCCTCGGCCAGAACGGCTGGGGCGAGGGTTATATCGGCGGTTACGGTCTCGGCGCGGCGATCCTCGCCGAACTGGTGGGCACCTTCATCTTCCTCGTGGTGATCCTCGGCTCCACCTCCAAGGCCGGCATCACCCAGGCGGCTGGCCTCGCCATCGGCCTGTCGCTGGTGATGATCCACATCGTCTTCATCCCCGTCACCGGCGTGTCGGTGAACCCGGCCCGCTCCATCGGTCCGGCGCTGTTCGCCGGCGGCAAGGCGATCTCCCAGCTGTGGCTGTTCATCGTGGTGCCGCTGGTGGGCGCCTATCTCGCTGGCCTTCTCTTCAAGCTGAAGGTGCTCGAGGACTGAGCTCCCCATCTGGATGCATAAAAAGGGGGCGCGCCGGCAAGGCGCGCCCCCTTTCCGTTTGCCGGGTCAGGGCTCCCGGCAAACCCCCGCTCCGGGATGCCTCACTCGGCGGCGACGGGGCCGGACGGGTTCTTCTGCTGCTGCGCCGTTTCCGCCGCCTTGGCGCGGGTCTCGTGCTCCAGCGCCGCCTTCACGCCCGCCCCATACTCCGGGTGGACCTTGGTGAAGAGCGCGATCTGCCGGTCCGCGATCTCCTGCGGAATGCCGTACATGCCGGCCGCGAGGTTGCTGAAGAGCCGCTGGCGCTGGCCGGCGTCGAACAGCTCGAACAGTGCGCGCGGCTGGGAGAAGTCGTCATTGCCGATGCGGTGGCTGTAGCGCTCCGCGTCGCCGGAGATCGCCAGCGGCGGCTCGGCATACTTGGCATCCTCGGCGGCGCCGTTGAACGAATTGGGCTCGTAATAGGCGTCGGTGTTCCCGGTCATCTGCGGGAAGAACCGCATGGCGCCGTCCTTGTGATAGTGGTGCACCGGGCACTTGGCGGCGTTCACCGGCAGGTGCTCGTAATGCGTGCCCAGGCGATAGCGGTGGGCGTCCGCGTAGGAGAAGATGCGGGCCTGCAGCATCTTGTCCGGCGAGAAGGAAATGCCGGGCACGATGTTGGACGGCGAGAAGGCCGCCTGCTCGATCTCGTTGAAATAATTCTCCGGATTGCGGTTCAGCTCCATCACGCCGATGTCGATGGGCGGATACTCGCCGTGCGGCCACACCTTGGTAAGGTCGAAGGGATTGTAGGAGGTCTTCTCTGCATCCAGCTCCGGCATCACCTGCACCTGCACCTTCCACTTGGGGAATTCGCCGCGCTCGATGGCGCTGAACAGATCCTCCTGCGTGGATTCGCGGGTGCGGCCGACCACCTCGGTGGCCTCGCCATTGGTCCAGTGCTTGTGGCCCTGCAGGGTCTTGAAGTGGAACTTCACCCAGAAGCGCTCGCCGGCCTCGTTGATGAAGGAATAGGTGTGCGAGCCGTAGCCGTTCATGTTGCGCACGCCCACGGGCAGGCCACGGTCGGAGAACAGGATCGTCACCTGGTGCAGGCTCTCCGGCGAGAGGGACCAGAAGTCCCACATGGCGGTGGGCGAGCGCAGGTTGGTCTTGGGGTGGCGCTTCTGGGTGTGGATGAAGTCCGGAAACTTGTAGGGGTCGCGGACGAAGAACACCGGCGTGTTGTTGCCCACGAGGTCCCAGTTGCCCTCGGGTGTGTAGAACTTCAGCGCGAAGCCGCGCACGTCGCGCTCGGCGTCCGCCGCGCCGAGTTCGCCGGCCACCGTGGAGAAGCGGGCGATCATGGGCGTCTGCGCGCCGGGCTGGAGCGCCTTGGCCTTGGTGTATTTCGAGATGTCGCCGGTGATGGTGAGGGTGCCGTGGGCGCCCCAGCCCTTGGCGTGGACCACGCGCTCGGGAATGCGCTCGCGGTTCTGGTGCGCCAGCTTCTCGATGAGCTGGTAATCCTGCATCAGCACCGGGCCGCGCGGGCCGGCGGTGAGGGAATTCTGGTTGTCGGCGATGGGATTGCCGGCCGTGGTGGTGAGGGTGGGTCGCGTCATGAAGGGCTCCCTGCTTGGACCTGCGCCGTGACGGCTGCGGATCAACCGGGGCGCAGCATGGCCGTCAGTTGGAATAAGGACAAATCAGATTGCATTGAATTTTTGATAAGATAAACTTATCGCGTGCTCTCCACCCGTCAGCTTCGCTACTTCGACGCCCTTGCCCGCCACCGCCATTTCGGCCGTGCGGCGGAGGAGTGCGCCGTGACCCAGCCGGCCCTCTCCATGCAGATCCGCGAGATGGAGGAGGCCCTCGGCGTGCGCCTCGTGGAGCGGGGGCGGAGCGGGGTGCGCCTGACGCCGGTGGGGGAGGAGGCCGCCTCCCGCGCCCGGGGCGTGCTCGCGGCCCTCGCCGACATGGAGCGCACCATCCGCGACCGGGGGCGGCTGCTGGAAGGGCGGATGCGTCTCGGCGTCATCCCCTCCATCGCGCCCTATCTCCTGCCCCGCCTGCTGCCGGAGATGGCGGGCCGCTGGCCCGGCGTCGAGATCGCGCTTCGGGAGAGCCAGACCGAGCAACTGGTGAACGATCTCGCCCATGGCGATCTCGATCTCGTCATCCTCAGCCTGCCGGTTGAGCATGCGGCGCTGGAGACACTGGCGCTGTTCGAGGACCCATTCCTCCTCGCCGTTCCCGAAAGCTCGGCGGACTTTTCGGGCGAGACCGCCGCCGCCGAGGACATCCTCGCCGCGGACCTCCTGCTGCTGGAGGATGGCCACTGCTTCCGGGACCAGGCGCTCAACGTCTGCCGCAAGGTGGATGCCCGCCAGCTGCGGCGCTTCGGCGCCTCCAGCCTCTCCACGCTGGCCCAGCTGGTCGCCAACGGGCAGGGCGTGACGCTGCTGCCGCAGATGTTCGTCGCCTCCGAAGGCGGGAGCATCCCGCGCGTGCGGCTGCTGCGCTTTCCCCATCCCGCGCCGTCGCGCACCATCGGCCTCGTCTGGCGGCGGACTTTGCCGTTCCGGGACGACGTGGCGCAGGTCGCCGCCATGGTTCGGGCCTGCCGTCCGGCTGTGCAAGACGGCGAAGACCGGCGCTCTGCCTTGCTTTGACCCGCGTTCGCGGCTAAGCCCCGCCCAAAGACGGGGATCCTATGGCTCAGGACGGACTTTCCTACCGCGACGCGGGCGTGGACATCGATGCGGGCAACCGGCTCGTCGATCTCATCAAGCCGCTGGTGAAGGCCACCGCCCGGCCCGGCGCCGATGCGGACATCGGCGGCTTCGGCGGCGTGTTCGACCTGAAGGCGGCGGGATTTGCCGATCCCCTCCTCATCGCCACCACCGACGGCGTGGGCACCAAGCTCAAGATCGCCATCGATACGGGTGTCCATGACACCATCGGCATCGATCTCGTGGCCATGTGCGTGAACGATCTCGTGGTGCAGGGCGCCGAGCCGCTGCTGTTCCTCGATTATTTCGCCACCGGCCGCCTCGCGCCGGAGGTGGGCGCGCACATCGTCGCGGGCATCGCGCGGGCCTGCAAGGCGGCCGGCTGCGCGCTCATCGGCGGCGAGACGGCCGAGATGCCGGGCATGTACCGCGACGGCGACTATGACCTCGCCGGCTTCTCCCTCGGTGCCGTCGAGCGCACCGAGCTTTTGCCGAAGAAGGATGTGGGGCCGGGCGACGTGATCCTCGGCCTCGCCTCGGACGGCGTGCATTCCAACGGCTATTCGCTGGTGCGCCGCATCGTCGAGCGCTCCGGCCTCGCCTGGACCGACGAGGCGCCCTTCCACAAGGGGCAGAACCTCGGCACCGCACTCCTCACCCCCACCCGGCTCTATGTGAAGAGCGTGCTCTCCGTCATCCGCGCGACCGGGGCGGTGAAGGCGCTCGCCCACGTCACCGGCGGCGGCATCACCGAGAACCTGCCACGCGTGCTGCCGGCCGGCACCATCGCCCGGATCGACCTGTCCAACCTCATCGTTCCCCCGGTCTTCCGCTGGCTCGCCTCCGTCGGCGCGGTGGCGCCGGAAGAGATGCTGCGCGCCTTCAACTGCGGCGTCGGCATGGCCGTGGTGGTTCCCGTGGAGCGCGAGGAAGAGGTGGCCGACGCCTTCGCCGCCGCGGGCGAGACGGTTATCCGCCTCGGCGTCATCGAGCCGGGCACCGGCGCGGCCCATGTGGTTTATGACGGGGCCGCCGACTTCGGGTTCGCGTCGTGAGCGAGGCGGCGCCGAAACGCACCGCGATCCTCATCTCCGGCCGCGGCTCCAACATGGCGGCGCTGGTGAAGGCGGCCGAGGCGCCGGACTTCCCGGCCGAGATCGCGCTGGTCCTCTCCAACCGGGAGGACGCCGCCGGCCTCGACTTCGCCAAGGACCATGGTGTGCCCACCCTTGTGCTCTCGCACAAGGGCTATGCTGACCGCCTCGCCTTCGACGCGGCCCTCGACGCACATCTCAAGGCCGAGGGCATCGAGATCGTCTGCCTCGCCGGCTTCATGCGTCTCCTCACCCCCTGGCTGGTGGAGCGCTGGCGCAACCGGATGATCAACGTCCACCCCTCGCTGCTGCCGAGCTTCAAGGGCCTCCACACCCACGAGCGGGCGCTGGAGGCCGGCGTGCGCCTGCACGGCTGCACCGTCCATTTCGTCCGCGCCGAGATGGACGAGGGCCCGATCATCCTCCAGGCCGCAGTGGGCGTGGAGGCCGACGACACGCCGGACGTCCTCGCCGCCCGCGTGCTGGCGCAGGAGCATGTGATCTATCCCAAGGGACTGGAGCTTCTGGCCGCCGGCCGCCTGAAGGTCGCCGACGAACGGGTGGAGATCACCGGCGCCATGGGCGGCCTCCCGCCGCTGGTTTCGCCGGGGGTGTAGTTCACGAGCGGGGTGCCCGCTCTCCTTTGTGCTGACGCTATGCGGTCGCCGGGCGTGAGAGCCTCACGCCCCGATCTTCACCACCCGCACCTTGTTGTCGTGAAACGCCGCGCCACCCACCGGCGCCACCGGATCGGCGCCCGTCAGCGTATTGATCCCGCGCCCACCGCGGTGGGCGCCGGAGGGCTGGATCTGCTCGGAGACGACGACGCCGCGCCGCAGCCCCTCGAACAGCCGGACGCGCAGCTCCACCCGCCCGCGCGGATTCTCCACCGCCACGAGATCGTCCTCGGCCACGCCCAGCGTTGCCGCGTCTTCCGGGTGAAGCAGCAGGGAGGGCGCGCCCTCCTTCTCCTGCGAGGTGGGCGTCTCGGTGAAGGAGGAGTTGAGGAAGTTGCGCGCCGGCGCGGTGACGAGGCGGAAGGGATGCTCCGCATCCGCCTCCTCGATCACCGCCCAATGGTCCGGCAAAGCCGGCATCTCGGCGACGGGGCCGAACTTGCCCGGCGCGGGGAAGGAGAGGTTGGCCCAGTCCACCGCGAAGTGGAAGCGCTTGTCGCGGTGGGCGAAGCCGTCGAGGAAGTGGGCGGCGCGGAAATCCTGCGCCACGTCCATGAAGCGGGCCTCCTCCAGCGCCTCCACCGGGCCACGGCCGCTTTCGCGCAGGGTCCAGTCGATGAGTTCGCGCGCGGTCATGCCGAAGCCGGGATGCTCGGCGCCGAGGCGGGATGCCAAAGCACAGATCACGTCATGGTTGGTGCGGCATTCGCCCGGCGGCTCGACGATCTTGGTGCCGATCTGGATGTGGGGATGCCCGCCCGCGCCATAGAGGTCGTCATGCTCGGTGAACATGGTGGCGGGCAGCACGATGTCCGCCATTTTCGCGGTGTCGGTCATGAACTGCTCGTGGACCGCGACGAACAGGTCCTCCCGCGCGAAGCCGCGCTTCACCTTCTCCTGCTCGGGGGCCACCGCCACCGGATTGGTGTTCTGGATGAGGAGCGCCGCCACCTTGCCGCCGCCGGCCAGCGCGTCCTCCTCGCCCATCAGGATCGGGCCGATGCGGGACTGGTCGAGGGCGCGCACGGTGGGATCGAGCCGGTCCAGCCCCTCGATCATCTTCTTGCGCCAGCCATAGGTGCCGGACATGGAATGCAGCGCGCCGCCGCCCTCATGCTGCCAACTGCCGGCCACCACCGGGATGGAGGCCACCGCATGCATGTTCAGGGCGCCGTTGCGGCTGCGGGAGAAGCCGTAGCCGATGCGGAAGTAGGAGGCGGGCGTCGTGCCCACCAGGCGGGCGTAGGCTTCGATCTCGGCGACCGGCAGGCCGGAAATGGCCGAAGCCCATTCCGGCGAGCGGGCGGCAAGGTGGGCTTCCAGCGCGGCGGCGTCGCGGGCGTAGGTGTCCATATAGGTGCGATCGGCGAGGCCGTCGCGGAACAGCACATGCATGACCGCGCAGGCCAGCGCCCCGTCCGTGCCGGGGCGGATGAGCAGGGGGATGTCCGCCTGCTCCATGGTGGGCGTGCGATAGACATCCACCACCGCGATCTTCGCGCCGTGCTTCTTCCGCGCATGGATGGCGTGGGTCATCACATTGACCTGCGTGGACACCGCATTGGTGCCCCACAGGGTAATGAGGCCGGACGAGGCCATCTCGCGCGGGTCCACGCCGGAGATGCGGCCGGCGCCCGCCATGTAGCCGCTCCAGGCGGGATTGACGCAAATGGAGGAGAAGAAGCGCGAATAGCGCTTCACATGGGTCAGCCGGTTGATGCCATCACGCATCACGAGGCCCATGGTGCCAGCGTAATAATAGGGCCAGACGGACTCTGCCCCATGCGCCCGCTCGGCCTTCAGGAGGCCCTCGGCCACGCGGTCCAGCGCCTCATCCCACGAAATGCGAGTGAACTGGCCGGACCCCTTGGGGCCGGTGCGCAGCAGGGGATGGGTGAGGCGGTCCGGGTGGTTCGCCCGCTCGGCATAGCGGGCGACCTTCGCGCAGATGACGCCGGCGGTATAGGGCTGGTCCTTCGAGCCATGCACGCGGCCGATGCGGCCGTCCGCCATCACGTCCACCTTCAGGGCGCAGACGGACGGGCAGTCATGAGGACAGACGGACGGGTGGGTCGCAACCGGGCTGTGGGCGGCGTGCGAGGCGTTCGGGGCATGGACGTTCATGGCCGAGAGACAATAAAGGGGGCGACGCGCGGCGTCGCCCCCTTTTCAGACCTTATCTAGGGAAGGCTCAGGCGCCGTGCCCGGCCTCGGTGGCGCGGTCGCGACTGCGGTTGCGCAGGATGTAGCCGAGCCCCAGCACGAAGAGCGCGCCGATGGTGCTTGCCACATAGTGGGGCAGGGCCGCCGGGTGCAGTCCGTCCTCGGCCACCTTCACCAGCGCCGGATTGATCTGCTGCAGGTAGCTGAGCGCCATCACGTCGCCCACCAGCATCTCACCGGCGATCCAGCCGAGCAGCGCCGCGCCGAACCAGATCAGGATGGGGAAGCGGGTGAGCAGCGACAGCAGCAGCTGCGAGCCGAAGATGATGAGCGGGATGGTGAGCAGCAGGCCGAACACGAACAATTCCCAGTGCCCGCGCGCCGCGGCGGCGATGGCCACCACATTGTCGAGGCTCATGACCGCATCGGCGATGGCGATGGTGCGCACGGCCTTCCACAGGCTGTCCGATGCGGCGACCTCGTGGGAATCCCCGCCGTTGTCGGTGACCAGCTTGATGGCGATCCAGAACAGGAGCAGGCCGCCGACCACCTTCAGGAACGGCACGCCGAGAAGGTAGGAGACCGCCAGCGCGAACAGGATGCGCAGGCCGACCGCCGCGCCGGCGCCGAGCAGGATGCCCCACTTGCGCTGCTTCTGCGGCAGCGAGCGGCAGGCGAGCGCGATGACCACCGCATTGTCGCCGGACAGCAGCAGGTCGATCCAGATGATCTGCAGAAGGGCGACCCAGAAGGTCGGCGCGGTGAAATCCATCGTCCACTCCATTGGGTGCAGGCGGTAAGGCTATCGTTCGGGGCGGTTCGGCGGGCACGGATGCTATGATGTCGCGTCGCATAAATGACGCGATAGAACTTCCGTTACGGCAAACCGGAGACAGAAAAAAGGGGCCTCGTGCGACCCCTTTCCCTCAAAATCAATTCAGGCCGGCAGGTCGTTGTGGGGCGCGCGCCGACCCTTGTACCAGCGCAGGCCAAGGGCCACAGCCACCACGAGGACGGCGCCGGCGGCCGAGACGATGCGGTGAAGGTGGTGGGTGGTTGCCTCGCCCAGCCGCTCGATGATGGCGACATCGCCCAGCAGCATGTCGCCCGCCACCCAGCCCAGCAGCGCCGCCCCGGCCCAGACCAGCAGCGGGAAGCGATTGATGAGCGCCATCACCAGCGAGGAGCCGGCGATGATGAGGGGAATGGAAATGGCCAGGCCGAATATCAGCAGGAACCAGTCGCCGTCGGCGATGGCGGCCACGGCCACCACATTGTCGAGGCTCATGACGATGTCCGCCACGGCCACCGTGCCCACGGCCTTCCAGAGGTTGTCGCTGGACTGGATGGCCTCTTCGCCCGCCTCTTCGGGGCCGGCGAGGTCCACCGCGATCCACATGAGCGCGAGCGAGCCCACGAGCTTCAGCCAGGGCAGCGCCAGCAGCGTCGCGACGATGCCGGTGAAGATGATGCGCAGTCCCACCGCCACGCCGGCACCGAGGACGATGCCCGTGCGGCGCACCTTCTGCGGCAGCGAGCGGCAGGCGAGCGCAATGACCACCGCATTGTCGCCTGACAAGAGGACGTTGATCCAAATGATCTGAAGCAGCGCCAGCCAGAGCACTGGTGAATCGAGCGCCATGTTCCCTACCCCGGGCCAAAAGAGCGTCGGCGTCACCGCGAGATTGTATTCTGCGTCTGGTGCGCCGTATTTTGGATTTTGACGCTACGGTATTCTGCCCGTGGGGCGGGCTCAACAAAAACCGGATGCCGCGGCGCACCAATTCGATCGCGCGCCGCGGAATCCTAATCGAATACCAGCTCAGCCGACGATTTCATTGCCGGAGAAGAACTGGGCGATCTCCACCTTGGCATTGTCGGTGCTGTCGGAGCCGTGGGCCGAATTGGCCTCGATGGACTCGGCGAACAGCTTGCGGATGGTGCCCTCGGCGGCGTTCGCCGGGTTGGTGGCGCCCATCACTTCGCGGTACTTGGCAACCGCGTTCTCGCCTTCGAGCACCTGCACCACAACGGGGCCGGAGATCATGAAGGCCACGAGCTCGCCGAAGAAGGGGCGCTCCTTGTGCACGGCGTAGAAGGTCTCGGCCTCCTCGCGCGTCATGCGGATGCGCTTCTGGGCCACGATCTTGAGGCCCGCGTTCTCGATGACGGCATTGATGGCGCCGGTGAGGTTCCGACGCGTGGCGTCGGGCTTGATGATCGAGAAGGTGCGCTCGATCGCCATGGGGGACCGTCCTGTCTGTTCATGGAAGAGGAATGCCGCGAGCATCCCGCGGATGGCGCGGCTCTTAGCAGGGGGGCGCCCAAGGGGCAAGGGAAGGGGCGAAATGCCCTGCCTTCACCGGTCCTTCAGCACCCCGTCGATGGCCCGCTCCACGGCGGCGGAGGCATCGAAGGCCACCGGCACGCCAAGCACCCGCGGCCAGAACAGCGGCTCCTTGATGGCGCCAAGGAATTGCGCCGCCGCGAGCTGCGGGTCCGGCGTGGCGAGGCGGCCCTCGGCGGCGAGCGCCGCGAAGTAGGCCCCGAGCCCCTTCAGCGCCGGCTCCTTCCCAACGGCGAAATAGGCCTGGGACAATTCCGGAAAGCGGGGAGCCTCGGCAATGACCAGCCGCAGCAATGGCACAACGTCCGGCCGTTCCCAATGCTCGGTCAGGCGCCCGACATAGGCGCGCAGAACGGCTCGGGGGTCGCCGCCTGTGTCGCCGGGCAGGATGGGCGCGCGGGTGAAATGGGACCAGGCGTCGTCGATCACCGCCGCGAACAGGTCCGCCTTGCCCGGAAAGTGCTGGTAGAGCGTGCGCTTGGAGACGGGCGCCGCCGCCGCCACGGCATCCATGGAGGTGCCCTCGTAGCCCCGCTCCAGAAACAAACGGCGCGCGGCTCCGCGGATGCGCGGCACGGTGGTGCGGCGGTCGCGTGGGGGGCGGCCGTCGGCCGGAGCGGCTCCGGCGGCGCGGGGCGGGGAGGGGATGTCACTTGACATAAGTACACTATACGGTGTAGTTTACATTCATGGCCAGCGCGGATCCGCTTGGCTGTGCATCCCTACACTCCCCTTCATATGAGGTCCCCCATGGACCAACGCTCCCTCGGTCGTTCGGGCCTGTCCGTGTCCGCCATCGGTCTCGGCTGCATGGGCATGTCCGAATTCTATGGTCCGAGCGACGACGAACAGTCGCTCGCGACCCTAGCAGCCGCTCTCGACCTCGGCATAAATTTCTTCGACACCGCCGACATGTACGGCGTCGGCCACAACGAGCGCCTGCTCGGCCGCTTCCTGAAGGGGCGGCGTGACAGCGTCGTCCTCGCCACCAAGTTCGGAAATGTGCGCGGCCCCAACGGCGAGCGCCTCGGTGTTTCCGGCACGCCGGACTATGTGCGCTCCGCCTGCGATGCCAGCCTCGAACGGCTCGGCATCGACACCATCGACCTTTATTACCAGCACCGCGTCGACCCCAACACGCCCATCGATGAGACGGTGGGCGCCATGAAGGGGCTGGTGGAGGCCGGCAAGGTGCGCTTCCTCGGCCTGTCCGAATGCTCGGTGGCGACGCTCCGCAAGGCCCATGCGGTGCATCCCATCACAGCCGTGCAGATCGAATACTCCCTTTGGAGCCGCGAGCCGGAAGAGGAGATGCTGGCGGCCTGTCGCGAACTGGGCGTCGCCTTCGTCGCCTATTCCCCGCTCGGCCGCTCCTTCCTCACCGGCGCGGTGAGCAGCCCTGACGCGCTGGCGGACGATGACTTCCGGCGGAGCAACCCCCGCTTCAGCGGCGAGGCGCTCAAGACGAACCTCGCGCTGGTGGAAGCGCTCAAGGACTTCGCGGCGGGCAAGGGCGTGACCAGCGCCCAGATCGCCCTCGCCTGGATCCTCGGCAAGGACGACAACATCGTCCCCATTCCGGGCACCCGGCGGCAGAAGTATCTGGAGGAGAATGTGGCGGCGACCCGCATTCGCCTCTCGCCGGACGAGATCGCCGCACTGGACGCGCTGTTCGCGCCGGATGCGATCGCGGGAACGCGCTATCCGGCGGCGGCCATGGCGATGCTGAACCTCTGATCGCCGGTCGATCCTGCGGCCCGCGGCGCTGTCGCGGGCCGCGCTCTTCCCGAACGTCACTTTCTAAGGCGTATCGCTCCTGCGCAGGTTCACAGCCCCGATTTCACATGCTAGACACGGTGCATGTAAAAATCATATTTCACCATATGTGAAATGTAAATTCGGGAGCCAGTTCCATGATCACCCGCCGCGCCCTCCTCGCCACCGCGCTCGCCGGCGCGGCCGTGGCTCCGTTCGGCGCCGCGCCGTCCCTGGCCCAGCAGGGGCCGAACACGCTCCTGAACGTCTCCTACGACATCTCCCGCGAGCTGTTCACGGCCATCAACGCGGAGTTCATCCCCTTCTGGAAGTCGAAGACCGGCCAGGAGCTGACGGTGAACCAGAGCCACGCCGGCTCGTCCCGTCAGGCCCGCGCGGTCATCGAGGGGCTGGAGGCGGATGTGGTCACCTTCAACCAGGTGATCGACGTGGATACTCTTGCCAGGGCCGGCTATGTGGCGAAGGACTGGGCGAAGAAGTTCCCCAATTCCGCCTCGCCTTATTATTCCTTCCCGGCCTTCCTCGTGCGCGCGGGCAACCCGAAGAACATCAAGGACTGGTCAGATCTCGTCCGCGATGATGTGAAGGTCATCTTCCCGAACCCCAAGACCTCGGGCAACGCGCGCTACACCTACCTCGCGGCCTATGCGTTCGCGCTGGAGCAGAACAAGGGCGACGCCGCCAAGGCCGATGCCTTCGTGAAGAAGCTGCTCTCCAACGTCCCCGTGTTCGATACCGGCGGCCGGGCCGCCACCACCACCTTCGTCGAGCGGGATACCGGCGACGTGCTCGTGACCTTCGAGGCCGAGACGCGCACCATCGAGGGGCTCTATCCCGACAGGAAGCTGCTCACCGTCGTGCCGCCCGTAAGCCTTTTGGCCGAGTTCCCGGTGGCGGTGGTGGACAAGGTGGTCGACAAGCGCGGCTCTCGCGCCTCGGCCACGGCCTATCTCGAGTTCCTGTATTCCCCCGCTGGGCAGACGCTTGCAGCGAAAGCCTTCCACCGGGTGGTGGACCCGAAGGTGGTCGCCGAGTTCAAGGACCAGTTCCCGCCCATCCGCCTCGTGAAGGTCGAGGACGTGTTCGGCGGCTGGGAGAAGGTGCAGGCCACACACTTCGCCTCCGGCGGCAAGCTCGACAGCCTGTTCGCGGGCAAATGATCCCTCTGGCGGCGTGAGAGGGGCGCGAGCCATCCGCGCTCGTGTCGCATTCCCGCCAGTCCACCGATAAGGCGCCGGCGTCCCTCGGGGGCGTCGGCGCTTTTGTGTGTTCTAAGCTGATGGCTAAACGAGACTTTTCTAAGTTTGGAATAGGTCGGCATGCATTTTGAATGGCTCGAAGGAACGCCACCGAGCCGCGAGCCGTCATGTCCGAAGCCGCCGAAGCCGAAGTCCTCGACATTCCGCAGGTCTACACCCATCACGTCTTCTGCTGCTTCACCCAGCGGCCGCCCATGCACCCGCGCGGTTCCTGCGGCGCCAACGGCGCGCAGCCCCTCTGGGAGCGTCTCGGCAAGAAGCTGGAGGCCTCCGGCCGCCGCGATATCGCGATGACCTCCTCCGGTTGCCTGAGCTTCTGCCAGGCGGGGCCGATCATGGTCGTCTATCCGCAGGGCATCTGGTACACGCCGAAGACCCCCGAGGACATCGACGAGATCGTGTCCTCGCATCTGCTCGGCGGTAAGCCGGTGGAGCGCCTGATCATCGTTCCGCGCATCTGATCCGAGCCCGAGCGGCGATTCCTTCGGTCTGTCATCGCCCGCCACGTGCGGGCGATCCACGGTCGGGCTGGGACAATTCTCCGGCGATCCGGGCAGGCGCAGAAGTGGATCCCCCGGACGAGCCGGGGGATGACGGCGCCTTAACGCCGGAGGCAGAGTCAACACCAAATCCCGCGGCGCTTGAAGGCCGCGCGATCAGGTGGAAGGTGGTGTCAGGACCAGCGCCTCACGCCTTGCCGGGATCGGCGAGGCGGAAGGTGAGGCGCACGCAGGTGCCGCGCTCGCGCGGGTCGAAGATCGGCTCGCAGCCGAGCTTCATCGACATGGCCCTGACGATGCGGTTGCCGAGGCCGGTCGAGTTCGCAGGCTTTTCCGAAGAGATGCCGGCGCCGTCATCCTCCACGGTGAAGTCGAGCCTGTCGCCCACCCGTCGCAGCTTCACCCGCACCGGCCCTTCGCCATCGGGATAGGCGTATTTCATGGCGTTGATGACGAGTTCGGTGGCGATGATGCCCAGCGCAACGCCGCGATCGGGGTCGATGTGGATGGGATCGGCATCATAGGCGAGGGTGATGCCGCCGTGCTCGCGGTGCGCAGACACCTGCAAGTCGTCCAGCAGCGAGCCGATATACTGGTCGAGCGCAACGGTGGCGATCTGGTCGGAGGTGTAGAGGCGGCGATGAACCTGCGCCACCGCGGACACCCGGTTGCGGGCCGAATTCAGCGCTTCCTTGACCCGCGGCTCATCGGTGGCGCCGGCCTGCACGTTGAGCAGCGACACGATGATCTGCAGCGAATTGCCGACGCGATGGTTCATCTCGCGCAGCAGCAGCGCCCGCTCGGCGGCCAGCGCCTCGAACCGGTCCCGGGCGGCGCGGATCTCGGCTTCCGCCGCCTCGTGGGCGCGGCGCATGCGCACCTGCTCCACCGCCGCGACGAAGGCGGCCCGCAGCAGCTCGATGAAGTCGGCCTGGACCTCCTTCACCACATAATCGGCCGCACCCGCCTTGAGGGCGGCCACCGCGAGGCGGCCATCCTGCGCGCCGGTGACGTAGACCACCGGCGGGGGGTTTTCGAGCGCCCGGATGGCGCGCAGCGTGACCATGCCGTCCTGTCCCGGCATGTAATGGTCGAGCGCCACCACGTCGAACCGCTCGGTGCCGAGGCGGGCCAGCCCGTCCTCGCCGGAGAAGGCGGGGACCACCTCGAAGCCGAGGCGGCCAAGCTGGCGCTGCACCAGCCGCCCGAGGGCGGGGTCGTCGTCCACATAGAGCACGCGCAGCGGCAGGGGCGGGGCGGATGCCGCGTCCGGTTGGGATGCCAGGGGGTCGGACACGGCGCAGTCCATCAGTCGGTCTCCGGCACCTGGATGACGGAAAAGAACAGGCCCAGCTGCCGGATCGCGTTGGCGAAATTCTCGTAATTGACCGGCTTGGTCACATACACGTTGGCGCCGAGATCATAGCAGCGCTGGATCTCCACTTTGTCGTCGGTGGTGGTGAGCACCACCACGGGCGAGCGCTTGAGATGCTCGTTCTGCTTGATACGGGCGAGGATATCGACGCCGGTCATGTCGGGCAGGTTGAGATCGAGCAGCACGAGAAGCGCGCGCCCGCTGCTTTCCCGGCCGCTGCCGTCGGCGCCGAACAGGAAATTGACGGCGCTGGTGCCGTCCCTGAAGGCCATGATCTCGTTGCTCACGCCCGCGCGCCGGATGTTCTTCTCGATGAGTCGGGCGTGACCCTCGTCGTCCTCGATCATGATGATGGTGACGTGTTCAACCATGGTCTTTCATTCCGGTCTCCGTGGGCAGGCGGCGCGGTACCGTCACCTTGAAGGTGGAGCCTTCACCCAGCTTGGAATCGAGAGAGATGAGTCCGCCCATGCGGCGCACCAGCGCACGCACATGGGCAAGGCCGATGCCTTCGCCGGGGCGGTCCTGCCGGCCCGAGCGGCGGAACAGCTCGAACACCCGGCCGCGATCCTTGGGATCGATGCCCCGGCCGTTGTCCGCGATCACGAAGGTCACGAAGCCGGGGGTGTCCACGGCGCTCACTTCCACGCGCAGCGGCACGTCGTCCCGGCGGTATTTGAAGGCGTTATCGAGGAGGTTGGTGAAGATCTGCTCCAGCGCCAGCCGGTCGGATTGGATCACCGGCAGGCGCTTGATGGCGATCTCTCCGCCCGCCTCGTGAAGCTGGTGGGTCATGCTGTCACGCAGGCTGGCGAAAAGCTGGCCCATGTCCACGTCCACGGGCATGAACTCCTTCCGGCCTTCGCGCGACAAGGCGAGAATGGCGTGAATGAGCCGGTCCATGCGGTTGATGGACGTCTTGATGAAGCCGAGCGCCTCCTCGAAATCGGCGGCGAGCTGCGCATCGCTCTCCGGTGCGTCCCCCGCCTGGGCTCTCAATTGCGCGAGACGATCGAACAGGTCGCCGCGCATGGCCTCGATCTCGCTGGTGAAGCCCATGATGTTGACCAGGGGCGAGCGCAGATCATGACTGACGATGTAAGCGAAGCTCTGGATTTCGTCGTTGGCTTCCTTGAGATCGGCGGTGCGCTCGGCGACGCGCTTCTCGAGGTCCTGGTTGGCGGCCTCAAGTTCACCATGAGCCGCCTGCAGCGCGTTGATCTGACGGCGATTGAGCGTCAGCGCGAGGGCGCCGAGGGCCAGCACCACGGCGAGGCCCGAGAGGCTGACCACGGTGAGCCAGACCGTGCTGTCGCGGGAGGCGCCGGTGCGCTCCTCCAGCAGCTTGTTCTCCACCTGCTTCATCTCGACGAGAAGCGTACCGAGGCGCGTCATGGCGCCCTCGGTGCGGTCGGCGCGAAGGTCCGCGAAGGCGCCGTCCAGGTCGCCCGCCGTCCGCAGCGCCATGGATCGCTCATAGGAGGCGAGGCGTTCGGCGATCAGGTCGCGGGCTTCCGCCACCCGCTGCTGCTGTTCCGGATTGTCGGCGGTGAGGGCGGCGATCTGCTCAAGAGTGGGTCCGGTCTGCGCCTTGGACTGCTCAAAGAAGCGGGCGAACCCCTCGCGACCGGTGATGAGAAAGCCGCGCTCCGAACTTTCGCTGCGACGGATGAGAACCTGCAATTGGGATACGGCGTTCATCACCTGAAGCGTGTGCGCGACGCTCTCCGCATCCGACCGCGCGCGGTGGATGAGGGTTATCGAAGACGCGCTGATGGCGACGAGGATCGCAAAGCCGAGCAGAAGGAGAAGCGTCGGGCCGGGCGTGGCGAACTGATGCCGCCAGGCGCGTGGCGCGGGCTGTGTCATGACAGGGAAAGATCCGGCTTGGGACACGGGCACGCGCGCAAAGACGTCAGCCGGCCGCACGTGGCCGCGCGGGCAGGTTTTGTCCCGCTCGCGGAGGCCGCCTCGCCGAGGGGGCGAACCGCCCATTTTCCCATTTCGTCCCGCCTCTCCGGCCGCGCGGTAAATTGAAACCTCTTTTGGGTCAATGCGCGCCAACTCCAGGGGTGATAAGTGCGGACTCGCTTGAAGGTTCCACGCCTTCGCGCTTGGATGCGGCTTGAACGTCGCTTTTTTGAAGACGGAGTATCATGCCGGTCACAATCCCCGGCCGTCGACCCGAGGAGGCCTCTGCCGCAGCAGAGTCTGCCGACGAGGTTGCGGCCTATCTGTCCACCTACGGCGAGCCGGAGGTGGTGGAAGTTCTTTTGCCCGATACATCAGCGGTGCTGCGCGGCAAATGGATCCCCGGGCGGTCCATCACCAAGATCTGGAAGGACGGGGTCGCCATTCCCCTCTCCATCTTCGGCCTAGACATCTGGGGCTGCGAGGTGGAGGCGACCGAGATCCACCTGGAGACCGGCGACAAGGACGGCCTGTGCTGGCCGGTGGCGGGCACGCTCAAGCCGGTGCCCTGGGCGCCGCGGCCCACCGCGCAGGTGCTCATCACCATGCACGAGCCGGACGGCTCGGCCAAAGGCGCGCCGTGGAAGCTCGATCCGCGCCAGCAGCTTGCCGGCATCGTGGACCGTTTTACCGCCCGTGGCCTCGCCCCCTGCGTCGCTTTCGAGCTGGAATTCTACCTGCTGAAGCCGTCCGACGTGCCGGGCGCGCCGCCGGAGCCGGTGTTTCCCGTCACCGGGCAGGCGCGGCAGAACATGTATTCCATGTCCGACCTCGACGCCTTCGCGCCGGTGCTGCACGACATGCGGGCCGCCTGCGAGCAGCAGGGGCTGCCGGCGGACACGGTGATCTCCGAGGCCGCGCCCGGCCAGTTCGAGGTCAATCTCTACCACCGCGTGGATGCCCTTGCGGCAGCGGACGACGCCATATTGCTGCGCCGGCTCATCGACGGCGTGGCCCGGCGCCACGGCCTGCGCGCCAGCTTCATGGCCAAGCCCCTCGTGGATTTCGCCGGCAACGGCATGCATGTCCACGTCAGCCTGATGGAAACGGGCGGGGGCAATCTCTTCGCGCGGCCGGACGGGGTGGGTGACCGGGCGCTGCGGCACGCCGCCGGCGGGCTTCTCGCGACCATGGCGGACTCCACCCTTCTGTTCGTGCCGAGCTACAACGGCTACCGCCGCCTCGTGCCGGGCTCCTACGCGCCGGTGTCCATCAGCTGGGGCTATGACAACCGCTCGGTGGCCGTGCGCGTGCCCAACGGGCCGCCCGCCGCCCGCCGGCTGGAGCATCGCATCGCCGGAGCGGAGGCCCATCCCCATCTCGTGCTCGCCGGCATCCTCGCGGGCATGCTGGAGGGGCTGGAGCGGGAGATCGAGCCGCCGGCGCCGCTCTCGGGCAATGCCTACGAGCATGAGGCAGAGCGGCTCTCGCCCTCCATGGAGGAGGCGGTGCGGCGCTTTTTTGCCTCCGACTTCATCGCCCGCGCCTTCGGCGAGGACTATCGCCGCATCTATGGCGTGATGAAGCGGGAGGAATTGGCCGCCTTCACCCGGCAGATCCTGCCCCTCGAATACGACACTTACCTGTGAGCACCGCGGCGCACCCGTTTCCTGTTGAGCGGTGTGCCGCGACGCAATAGCCTTCCACCACCGGGGACGGCAGGATAAGCCCGCCCCGCGCAAGAGGAGAACGGCGGATGCTTCGCCAAACGCTAGCTGCAGTCGTCGTCGCCACGCTCGGCCTTACCGGCGTGGCGACGGCTCAGGACAAGGTCCTGAACGTCTTCAACTGGTCGGACTATATCGATCCGACCGTGCTGGAAGATTTCACCAAGGAAACCGGCATCAAGGTCCGCTACGACGTCTTCGACAGCAACGAGGTGCTGGAGACGAAGCTGCTCGCGGGCAAGACCGGCTACGACGTGGTGGTGCCGTCGGGCTCCTTCCTGCAGCGGCAGATCAAGGCGGGCGTGTTCATCCCCCTCGACAAGGCCAAGCTCCCCAACCTGCAATATGCCTGGCCCGAGGTGTCGCAGCGCCTCGCCGTGTACGACCCCGGCAACGCCCATGCGGTCAACTACATGTGGGGCACCACCGGCATCGGCTACAACGTGGACAAGGTGAAGGAGCGCCTTGGCGACATCCCGCTCAACACCTGGGACATCATTTTCAAGCCGGAAATCCTCTCCAAGCTGAAGGACTGCGGCGTCTACGTGCTGGACGGTCCGGAAGAGGTCATCCCCACCGCGATGAAGTATTTGGGGCTTGATCCCAATTCCAAGAATCCGGACGACATCGCCAAGGCCGGCGAGCTGCTGATGACCATCCGGCCCTTCATCAAGAAGTTCGACAGCTCGGGCTACATCAACGCCCTCGCCCGTGGCGACATCTGTATCGCCCTCGGCTGGTCGGGCGACGTCTACCAGGCCAAGGCGCGCGCCCAGGAAGCCGCGAAGAAGACCAAGAAGAAGCCGGTGAACGTGGACTACGTGCTGCCCAAGGAAGGCGCGCTCATGTGGTTCGACAATTTCGCCATCCCGAAGGACGCCAAGAACATCGACAACGCCCTCGCTTTCATCAATTACATGATGAAGCCCGAAGTGGCGGCCAAGAACACCAACTTCATCTCCTACGCGAACGGCAACCTCGCCTCGCAGAAGTTCATCGACAAGGAGATCATGGACAACCCGTCCATCTATCCGACGAAGGAGGTCTTCGACCGCCTCTTCATCGTCACCACCAACGAGCCGCCGGTGCAGCGGGTCATCACCAAGACCTGGAACACCTTCAAGCGCGGGAAGTGATCGGCAGGCGGAGCGCCCGCCAGCCCATTGGCATCTGAAAATGAAAAGGCCGCGAGAGGCATCTCCCGCGGCCTTTTTCGTGGTGTGCCGTGCGGGCCTCTCAGCCCTTCAGCCCCCGCTTCACCGCGTCGACGATGCGGTCCTGCGTCGCCTCGTCCAGATAGGCGTGCATGGGCAGGGAGATGACCTCTTCCGCCAGCGCCTCGCACACCGGCAGGATGGCGCCGGCGGAGGGATAGTGGCGATAGGCCGGCTGCAGGTGCATGGGCAGACGGTAGTAGACGGCGGTGGGCACGCCCTCGGCCTTCAGCTTCTCGGCGAGGCCGTCGCGCACGCCGGGGGCGAGCTTGATGGTGTATTGGGCCCACACTGAAGTGGCGCGGGGGTCCACCACCGGCACGCCGGCCACGTCCTTGAGCAGTTCATTGTAGCGCCGCGCCACCTTCTCGCGCGCCGCGATCTCCTCCTCGAAGATGGCGAGCTTTTCGAGCAGGACGGCGGCCTGGACCGTATCGAGGCGGGCGGTCATGCCGATGCGCACGTTCTGGTACTTGTCCACGCCCTGGCCGTGCTCGCGCAGGCTCTTGAGGATGGTCACCAGTTCCTCGTTGTCGGTGAGGATGGCGCCGCCGTCCCCGTAAGCGCCGAGCGGCTTGGCGGGGAAGAAGGAGGTGGCGGTGGCGTCGCCGATGGAGCCGGTGCGCCGGTTGTTCCAGGTGCCGCCGAAGCCCTGCGCGGTGTCGCACAGAACCTTGAGGCCATAGGTCTCGGCGATCGGCAGGATCGCGTCATAGTCCGCGGGCTGGCCGAACAGGTCCACCGGAATCACCACGCGCGGCTCCAGCCCCTGCTCGATGGCGACCTGGATGGCCTGCTCCAGGCTCTCCGGGTCCATGTTGAAGGTGTCTTCCTTCACGTCCACGAACACCGGCGTGGCGCCGACCCACGGCACCACCTCGGCAGTGGCGCAGAAGGTGAAGGCCGGGCAGAACACGGCATCGCCCGCCTTCACGCCCCAGGCCATGAGCAGCAGGGCCAGCGCATCCGTCCCGCTGGAGCAGGAGACAGCGTATTTTGCTCCGGCGAAGGCGGCGAGCTTCTGCTCGAACTCGGTGACTTCCGGGCCGTTGATGAAGCGGCAGGAGGCGAGCACCGCCTGCACCGCGTCGTCCACGCGGCGGCCAATGCGGGCGCGCTGGGCGGCAAGGTCGATGAAGGCGATGGGGGCGCTGGCGCCCGACGCGGGAGAGGTCATCTCTGGTCCGTTTCAGAAGGCCCGGTCGCCGGGCGTTTCGCAGGCGCGCGCCCGCCCGCCGGCCTGGAGCCGGCGCGGCCGCACGTTCAAGGGCAGGCTCAGCCCACCGCGCGTCGCTTGGTGGCGGAGCCCCGCGCTGAGGCGGCGGCACCGGGCAGGCACGACATGGCGATCTCTAGGCTCGCCACGCCCTCCTCGCCGGTCACTTCCGGCGGCCGGCCGGTGCGCACGGCGGAGAGGAAGTTCTCAAGCTCGGCGCGCAGCGGCTCGGCATAGGCCACCGGCAGGTGCCGGGTGGAGTAGGAGCCGTCGGGGCGATAGTCGAAATGCTCGGTCACCTGGCGGGTGAGCAGGTCGCCGATCACGTATTTCTTGGAGGTGGCGACGTGCACCGTGCGCGCCTTGAAGGGCGTCAGCCAGTTGGTGTTGATGTGCGCCAGCGCGCCGGTGGCGGTGCGGAACTGGAGCAGGGCGATGTCCTCGCGCTCGGCGATGGCGGCGCGGGTCTGCGGCTGCACTTCCAGGATGTCCGAGCCGGTGAACCAGCGAATCAGGTCGATGTCATGCACCGCGAGGTCGATCACCACGCCCACATTGGACATGCGGGGCGGAAAGGGGCCGACGCGGGTGATGGCGATGGACAGAAGGTTCTCGTCCCGGATGGCATCCTTGATGGCACGCACCGCCGGGTTGAACCGCTCCACATGACCGATCATGAGGGTGACGCCCTTGTCGCGGGCGGCGGCCACGATCTCGCGGCCTTCCTCGGTGGTGGAGGCGACAGGCTTTTCCACCAGCACCGAGCAGCCGGCGGCGATCACGTCGAGGGCGATGGGATGATGCAGGTGGGTGGGGGCCGCCACCACAACCGCGTCGAGGCCGAGGGCGAGGAGGTCGCGATGGTCGCCCACCGCCTGGCAGCCGAGAAAATTGGCGACCCGCTGGGCCTGAGCCTGGTCGGGATCCGCCACGGCGACCAGTTCCGCGCCGGGAAGCTCGGCCAGAACGCGGGCGTGATTCGATCCCATGATGCCGATGCCGGTGACGCCGATGCGTACCGGACGGTTCGAGGCGCGCTCCTGAGCGGGCGCTGCCGGATGAGCCATTTCAGCCCTCTTCTGCCGTTCAACCATTGCGCGCTCTAGCACGATCGTAGTTAAGAAGGCGAGGAGGCGGGTCAAATCCGGCCTCCGGCACCGTTCAAGAATTGCATCCCCGTGTTACCGGTCCGCCCCGGCAAGGGCGGAGCGCCGCCTCTTGCGTCGGGCGCTCTGCCGCATCGGAAGCCGAAGCCGCAACGCAGGGGCGCTTCAAGGCGTCACCCCCAAACAAAAAGGCCCCCGGGCGATGCCGGGGGCCAGTTTGCAAGGGGGGTGCTTCGGATCAGAACTTGTAGTTCACACCGACGCGGGCGGTCTGGATGTTGCTGCCGACGGACAGCTGATCGCCGTTGGAGTAGTTGGTCTTGCTGTTGTCGAAGCCGAGGTACAGGTACTCGGCCTTGACCGTCCAGTTGTTGGTGATGGCGTACTCGAGGCCAGCACCGGCGGTCCAGCCCCACTTCAGGTTGCTGTCGGAGAAGCCGAAGGGGTCGGTGTACTTGGTGTTGGCATAGGCCACGCCGCCGGTGATGTACGGCAGGAAGCGGTCCATCGCATAGCCGAGGCGGGCACGGATGGTGCCGAAGTAGTCGACCTTCTGGTCGATCACGCCACCGCCGAGCGGGCCGCCGAGGAGCACGCCGCTGGTGTTGATGTCGGCCCAGTTGAAGTCCGTCTCGACGCCGAGCACGACGTTGTTAACGAACTGGTAGTTGTAGCCCATCTGCAGACCGCCGGTGAAACCGTTGGAGGTGCCGGGGTTGTAGCTGTAGGTGGGGGAGGCGAAGGGGGTGTAGTCGTAGGTGTTGTCAGCCCAGCCCCAGCCGACGTTGCCGCCGATATAGAAGCCGGTCCAGGAGAAGACCTGCACGGGGATCGGGGCGGCCTTCACCGGATAGCGGGTGGCCAGGTCGGCCGCGGAGGCGGTGCCGGCGAGGAGAACCAGGGCGGTGGCGCCCAGAAGTGCACGCTTCAACATGAGTATCTACCTTTGTGGTTTCGCCGGCCCCCTCCCGGAGGAGGTCGCCGTCGGGTGGTTCTTTCTTACAGCCCCCGCTGGGTGCCGTCTGTAGCGTTCGGGCCACACCGGGAAAATCAAACCGGGCAGAGATGTGGCCTTTTCCTAACTTTTCTTAATCTCCGCGACACAATGGCGCGTAAACGCGGCAGATTTGGGATGGTTCCCATGTTTTGCCGCATTTCTTTTCCTTACGTTACGTTCCCTGCTAGAAACGATAATTCACACCAGCCCGAAGAATATTGGCGTCAAAGCCAGTAGTAACGGGACCGACTGCAGTGGGAAACGTAGCGCTGCCCAAGTCTACATAAAGATATTCGAGCTTCGCGGACCAATTCCGGTCAAATCCTACCTCCGCCCCGAGGCCTAAAGTCCATCCGGTCTGGGTGGAGGAGGAGGTCAGGCTGAAGAAATCCGCGCTGCCCTGGCCATAGGCGAAGCCGCCGGTGCCGTAGACCAGCACGCGGTCGAACGAATAGCCGAGGCGGGCCCGGACAGTGCCGAGATTGTTCAGGCTGTAGGCGCCGGCCGACATGCCGGCGAAGTCGAAATCAGTCTCGACGCCCAGCACGAAGGGGCTGCCGAACTGGAAATTGTAGCCGGCCTGAAAGCCGCCCAGGAATCCGCCGGGGCTGCTGAAGGAGGAAGAGCCCCAGCCGTAGCCGGCATTGGCGCCAAGATAGAAGCCGGTCCACGTGAAGGCGGCGACGGGCTGCGCATAGGGCGCCGGATAGCCGAGGTCGGCCGCCCCGGCTGGTGAGGCGAGAGCGAGGCCCGCCACTGCAGCGGCGGAAGCAAGCAGACGGATACGCATGATCATCCCTCCGAGGGTCCGGCCGGTCGCGCCCGGCGTTTCGCGCACCCTCGCAGGGGAAACTTGCCCCTTTCTCTGCGGTTGCTCTCCTTCGCGCACATGGTTGATGCCGGGGTAACCATCTATGACATTGCGCTGAATGTGGATTTTTGGCCTTGTGCGGAGCTGTCGCGCGTCCCGGCCCGCGTTCGAATTTTCCTATGGTTGACGGCGGATGAAGAGAGGCGGCGAGGCCGTGCCGTTCCCTCCGGGCGCCCGGCGCATTACATACCCTTCCATGATCCGCCGCCGACCCTCCGACCCGCCCGAGATTGCCCTTGCCCGTCCCGATGGCGATGCGCCAGGCGAAGCCTTGCCGCCCGGAGCGGGGGAGGGGACGTCCGAAGAGACGGAAGAGGCCGTCCTTCTCGAGATCGACGCGGCGGAAGAGGCCGTCCCCGGCGAGGAGAGCCTTGCCACGGGGCGCGCCGCCATCGTCCGCGCGGTGAAGCACGCGCCCGGCGGCCCGGGCGTCTACCGCATGATCGCGGCGGACGGCACCGTGCTCTATGTGGGCAAGGCCAAGAGCATCAGGAAGCGCGTGCTCAGCTACACGCGCCCGGTGGGCCACACCAACCGCATCGCCCGCATGATCGCCGCGACGGCGCAAATGGAGTTCGTCTCCACCCGCACCGAACCCGAGGCGCTGCTGCTGGAGGCCAACCTCATCAAGCAGTTGAAGCCGCGCTTCAACGTGCTGCTGCGGGACGACAAATCCTTCCCCTACATCCTCATCACGGCCGATCACGTCTCGCCGCAGATCGCCAAGCATCGCGGCGCGCGCAACCGGCCCGGCGACTATTACGGGCCGTTCGCCAGCGTCTGGGCGGTGGACCGCACCATCAATGCGCTGGAACGCGCCTTCCTGCTGCGCTCCTGCTCCGACAGCTATTACGAGAACCGCACGCGCCCCTGCCTTCTCTTCCAGATCAAGCGGTGCTCCGGCCCCTGCACCGGCGAGGTGAGCCACCAGGACTATGCCGAGCTGGTGCGCGAGGCCCGCGCCTTCCTCTCCGGCCGCTCCCGCGCCATCAAGGAAGAGCTGGCGAAGGAGATGGAGCAGGCCGCCGAGGAACTGGAGTTCGAGCGCGCGGCCCGGTTGCGCGACCGTCTCGCCGCGCTCTCGGCCGTGCAGGGCTCGCAGGGCATCAATCCGCGCGGGGTGGAGGAGGCCGACGTGTTCGCCTGCCACCAGCAGGGCGGCGCCACCTGCGTGGAGGTGTTCTTTTTCCGCACCGGCCAGAACTGGGGCAACCGCGCCTATTATCCCCGCGCCGACCGCTCCCTGAGCGAGGCCGAGGTGCTGGGCGCCTTCCTCGCCCAATTCTACGAGGACAAGCCGTGTCCGCGCCTTCTCCTGCTGTCGCACAAGGTGGAGGAGCAGGAGCTTCTGGCCGAGGCCTTGTCCGAGAAGGCCGGCTACCGGGTCGAGATCGCCGTCCCCCAGCGCGGGGAAAAGCGCGATCTGGTGGATCATGCGATGCAGAATGCCCGCGAGGCGCTGGCCCGCACGCTGGCGGAGAGCGCCACGCAGGCGAAGCTGCTGGAGGGCGTCGCCGCCACCTTCGGCCTCAAGGCGCCGCCGCAGCGCATCGAGGTCTACGACAATTCCCACATCATGGGCACCAATGCGGTGGGCGGCATGATCGTGGCCGGGCCGGAAGGGTTCCGGAAGGCGCAATACCGCAAGTTCAACATCAAGTCGGCCGATCTCGTGCCGGGCGACGATTTCGGCATGATGCGCGAGGTGCTGACCCGCCGCTTCGCCCGCCTGCTGAAGGAGGCGCCGCGGGAGGGTATGGCTGCGGCCACCGAAGCCGCATCCCCCTCACCCCCGCCCTCTCCCGCGAGGGGAGAGGGCGTTCCGGGTGTGACGGGCGGGAACACCGAAGACCATACGGCAACGATTGAGGCCACCGCAGTGGTCGAAGAGCCGCTCGAGCCCCCTCTCCCCTTGCGGGAGAGGGTCGGGGTGAGGGGTGAAGACCCAGCCGTTGCCGAGGTGCCCGTCGAGCCTGAGGGCGAAGACGAGCCCGACGCCCTGCCCGACGCCACCGGCGCCTCGCCCTGGCCGGACCTCGTGCTGATCGACGGCGGCCTCGGCCAGCTCAATGCGGCGCGGAAGGTTCTGGAGGAACTGGGCATCACCGACGTGCCATTGGTGGGCATCGCCAAGGGGCTCGACCGCGAGGCGGGGCGCGAGCAGTTCTTCCTGCCCGGGCGCACGCCGTTCCGCATGGAGCCGCGCGATCCGGTGCTTTATTATATCCAGCGGCTGCGCGACGAGGCCCACCGCTTCGCCATCGGCTCCCACCGGGCGCGGCGCAAGAAGGACATCACGGAAGCCGGGCTTCAGGCCATTCCGGGGGTGGGTCCGACCCGCAAGCGCGCGCTGCTGCGCCACTTCGGCACACTCAAGGCCATCGAGCGCGCCTCGCTCGCCGATCTGGAACAGGTGGCGGGCATCAATGCCGGTACGGCCAAGGCGGTGTACGATTATTTCCACGAGCGACCTTCATCATGAAATCCCATCGAGGCTTTCGCCGGCCGCCCGCCCGGCCTAAATAGGGACGATGGCCGGCGCGATGCGCTCCATCGCCGCCGTGCTTTCTCAAGTGGTGCTCATGTCCGACGCAGCGACACGATCCGATGCCCCGCCCGCGACCGAGCGGCGTTCACGCGGGCATGCCCTGTCGCTGCCGAACATCCTCACCTATTCGCGCTGCGTGGCGGTGCCGCTGGTGGCCGCCAGCTTGTTCTGGTCGGATATCCTCGCCGGCGGGGTGTGGCTGCGCTGGGTCGCGCTGTTCATCTATGTGGCGGCAGCCATCACCGATTTCTTCGACGGCTATCTGGCGCGCGCCTGGTCGCAGCAATCCGCCATCGGGCGGATGCTCGATCCCATCGCCGACAAGCTGCTCGTCTCCACCTGCCTGCTGATGCTCGCATCCGACGGCACCATCCGGGGCTGGTCGCTCTGGGCGGCCATCGTGATCCTGTGCCGGGAGATCCTGGTCTCCGGCCTGCGTGAGTTCCTGGCCGAGCTTCGGGTGTCCGTCCCGGTCTCGCGCCTCGCCAAGTGGAAGACGACGCTCCAACTCGTCGCGGTGGGCGTCCTCATCACCGGCACGGCGGGCGAGGCGGTGCTGCCGGGGGTTACGCTGGTGGGTCTGACACTCCTGTGGATCTCGGCCGTGCTCACGCTCTACACCGGCTACGATTATTTCCGCGCCGGCGCCCGCCATCTGGTGGAGGACGAGCGGTGAAGGTGCTCTACTTCGCCTGGCTGCGCGAACGCGTGGGGCTTGCCGAGGAAGACGTTGCGCCTCCGGCCGAGGTTGCCACCGTTTCCGACCTCGCCCGATGGCTAGCGGGGCGGGACGAGGCCCATGCCCACGCCTTCGACAATCCCGCCATCGTGCGCGCCGCCATCGACCGCCGCCATGTGAAGCCCGACGCCGCCATCGCCGGCGCGCGGGAGGTGGCCTTCTTCCCGCCCATGACCGGGGGCTGAGGCCCATGTTCGCCGTCCGCATCCAGCGTGAGCCCTTCGACGCCGTTGCGGAAAGCGCCGCGCTGGCGGCCGGCCGGACGGATGTTGGCGCCATCGTCACCTTCACCGGCCTCTGCCGCGCCGATACCGGCCCGGACGGGACGGGCCTCGCCGCCCTGACGCTGGAGCATTATCCCGGCATGGCGGAGGAAGAGATCGAGCGCCACCTGGAAGAGGCGCGCCGCCGTTGGCCGCTCACCGGGGCCATCGTCGTGCATCGCCACGGGCGGCTGGAGCCGGGCGATCCCATCGTGTTCGTCGCCACCGCCTCGTCCCACCGCGCCGCCGCCTTCGCCGCGGCCGAATTCCTGATGGACTGGCTGAAGACCAGCGCCCCCTTCTGGAAGAAGGAGGAGCCGGCCGATGCCGCCCGCCCCGCCGGCTGGGTCGAGGCCAAGGCCAGCGACGACGCGGCCGCGGACCGCTGGCGGGGGTAGGGGTCACACGAGGAAGGCGCCGTGGACCCAGCCGGTCTTCTGCGCGATGCCGGCTTCGTCGAGCACATTCACCATCACCCAATTGCCGCTTCGCTCCACGGGCTCCACGACGGTGCCGTCGGCGAGCAACTCCAGCACACCGGAGCCGACGCCGGGTCCGTTGCGCAGATTGAGGCCGGAAGGCGAGCGCACGGTCAGGGTGTTCGGCCCATCCACGGCACGGTCGCCCAGCAGCTGATTGCGGAAGCGCGCCATGTCGAACGCCGGGCCGGGATCCCATTTGCGATCCCGGGCGATGTCGTCGTGACCGAGGATGGTGTCGACCCTGTAGGTCTTCACCAACTCCCGCGCGATGCCCATGGCGGTGGCGATCTGCGCCTGCGGATAGGGCTCCCAGCCGATGGGGGCATCCGTGGGCAGGTAGGGGTTCCCATTCTTGTGCGGGGCGATGAACGGCTCGGGGATGGGCACGCCCGTATAGGATGACCAGCCCGCCCCGCTGCGCTTGAGATAGCCCCAGTTGGCGAGCTCGATCCCGAACGACTTGTTGTTGAAGGACGTGAGCCCGCCCCAGGAGGATTTCCCGGCGTGATTGGCGGCCGTGTCGAAATCCACGCACTGGATGACTGTGCCGTCGCGATCCACCACGACGTGCGCCGAGACCTTTTTCGGGCCGTCGCGAAACCACTCGGCGCTGGATTTCGCCGAAGCCCCGTAGGTGAAGTGCATGATGAGGATCGACGGCTGGCGTGCGAAGGCGCCGCCGGTGTTCTGCGCGGGCGACATGATCCGCGTGACGAGCCGGCCGTTCTCGATCAGCCGGTGACGTTGGTCGATGGTGAAAGCCATGGGTGCCCCCTGTTGCGTCCCAACGGCCATGCAATCATTAAGTGTATAAAATGGTAAGCTCAATCTTAAGCATATGTCGCGTTCGTGATCCGGCAGCCACACCGTCCGGCCTTGAGCGCTTCCGCTCCGGCCCCCTTCCGCCCCGGACCCCTTGCGCCGCGGCATCGGCCGCGTCTATGAAAACGGACGCTCGCTTTTCAAGAACCGGCAAACGGTCCCCGCGCAGGTGAGAGAAACGTTACCGGGAATAACTTCATGGATTTCCGCGTCTCGCTGGACGGGCGCTCCGCGTTGGTGACGGGAGCGTCCGGCGGTCTTGGTGCGTATTTCGCCGGCCGGCTGGCGGCCTCGGGCGCGAAGGTCGCGCTCGCCGCGCGCCGTGCCGAGGCCTGCGCCGCCCTCGCCGACGAAATCAACGCCGCCGGCGGCACGGCGATCGCCGTCGCCCTGGACGTGACCGACCCCGCCTCGGCGCCCGCCGCCGTCGCCGCCACGGTCAAGGCTTTCGGAGGCCTCGACATCCTCGTGAACAATGCCGGCGTCACCGGCACCACGCCGCTCATGGACGAGACGGCCGAGGATTTCGGCCGCATCATCGACACCAACCTCAAGGGCTCCTTCCTCGTCGCCCAGGCGGCGGCGCGGGCCATGGCCGAGGCGAAGAGCGGCGGCTCCATCATCAATGTCGCCTCCATCCTCGGTCTGCGTGTCGCCGGGCAGGTGGCGGCCTATGCGGCATCCAAGGCGGCGCTGGTGCAGCTCACCAAGTCCATGGCGCTGGAATGGGCGCGCCATTCCATCCGCGCCAATGCCTTGTGCCCGGGCTATGTGGAGACCGACCTCAACCGCGACTTCTTCGCCACCGAGGCGGGGCAGGCGCTGGTGCGGCGCATTCCCACCCGGCGGCTCGGCGCTCTGGCTGATCTGGAGGGCCCGCTGCTGTTCCTCAGTTCCGATGCCTCTGCCTACGTGACGGGCACGACGCTGGTGGTCGACGGCGGCCACCTCGTCTCCTCGCTTTGATTGCGCTGCGGACCCGCTTCCGCTTCGCCTCATGTCCCAATAAGTTCATCTCGATGCCAGCGCCCCAGGGAGCGCCCAGGAGGAAGTGATGCGACACAAGGTGTATCCGGACGCAAAGAGTGCCCTGGAGGGCATCGTTTCGGACGGCATGACGGTCATGGCGGGCGGCTTCGGCCTGTGCGGCATCGCCGAGAACCTGATCGCGGCGATCCGCGATCTCGGCCCCAAGCACCTCACCGTGGTGTCCAACAATTGCGGCGTGGACGATTTCGGCCTCGGCATCCTGCTCGCCAACGGCCAGATCAAGAAGATGATCTCGTCCTACGTGGGCGAGAACAAGCTGTTCGAGAAGCTCTATCTCGGCGGCGAGCTGGAGCTGGAATTCAACCCGCAGGGCACGCTGGCCGAGCGCATCCGCGCCGGCGGTGCCGGCATCGCCGGCTTCTACACCAAGACCGGCTACGGCACGATCATCGCCGAGGGCAAGCCGACCCGCGAGTTCAACGGCCAGCATTACGTGCTGGAGACCGGCCTCGTCGCCGACCTCTCCATCATCAAGGCGTGGAAGGCCGACAAGGAAGGCAACCTGATCTATCGGAAGACCGCGCGGAACTTCAATCCGATGATGGCCACCGCCGGCAAGATCACCGTCGTCGAGGTGGAGGAACTGGTGGAGATCGGCGAGCTCGATCCCGAGAACATCCACACCCCCGGCATCTATGTGGACCGCATCGTGGTCGAGGTCGGCGCCGAGAAGCGAATCGAGAAGGTGACCACCCGCAAGCGTGAAGAGGTGAAGTGATGGCCTGGACCCGTGAGCAGATGGCGGCCCGCGCCGCCCAGCAGATCCGCGACGGCTTCTACGTGAACCTCGGCATCGGCATCCCCACCCTCGTCGCCAACGCGCTGCCGCCCGGCATGACCGTGAGCTTCCAGAGCGAGAACGGCATGCTCGGCATCGGCCCCTTCCCCTATGAGGGCGAGGAGGACCCCGATCTCATCAATGCCGGCAAGCAGACCGTGACCGAGGTGCCGGACACCTCTTATTTCTCCTCGTCCGATTCGTTCGCCATGATCCGCGGCGGACACATGGACCTCTCCATCCTCGGCTCCATGCAGGTGTCCGAGCAGGGCGACATCGCCAATTGGATGGTGCCCGGCAAGATGGTGAAGGGCATGGGCGGCGCCATGGACCTCGTGGCCGGCGCCAAGGAAGTCATCGTGCTCATGGAGCATGTGGAGAAGTCCGGCGCGCCCAAGCTGGTCACGCGCTGCACGCTGCCCCTCACCGGGACGCATGTGACCGACTTCGTGATCACCGACCTCGCCGTGTTCGAGTTTACCAAGCGTGGCGGCACGCTGGTGCTGAAGGAACTGGCGCCGGGCGTCACCCTCGACGAGATCAAGGCCAAGACCGAGGCGAAGTTCGAGGTCGGGCTCGCCTGATCGCGCGCCACGAGAACGGTTCGGAAAGGCGCCCTCGGGGGCGCCTTTTTCGTTTGGGGGAGCTTCAGGCGGCTTTTCTGGCGATACCAAGATCCGGCAGAGCGAGGCTCACGTCGGCGGCATCGAGGATGGCGCGCCACTGCGGCCCGCGCAGCACGCCGTATTCCACCTCCCGCTGGTGGGTGAGGGGATCGCGGGCGACGAGCGGGTCGTCCACCCGGCCCGGATGGACCATCACCAGCCCGCCGTCCGGGACGCCGGCGAGGAAATGGCCGAGCAGCGTCGCGAAATCATGGTCGCCGGAGAAATCGTAGGCGCCGCCGAAGCCCCGGTTGGTGGCGAGCCCCGCGCGGGCCGCATCGCGGGCGAAGCCGGCGGAGAAGGCGCCAATCAGCCGGCCCTTGATGTCGAGGCCGTTGAGCGCGCCGCGCGCGGGCGTCACGTCCCGCAGGAAGGCGTGGGGGGCGTGGCGGGCGGTGGCGGCAATCACCGCCGTCCGGATCACCGGTAGGACATGGACGTGCTGGTGGCCGTCCACATGGTCCGGCGGGCGGCCAAAGGCGTCGTGGAAGGCGGCGAACTGCGCCTCCACCTCGGCCGCGACCGCCTTGGCATCGAGCCGGCGCGAGAGTGCCGAGAGCAGCAGCTTTGGCAGGGAGGCGAAGGTGCCGGATGGCTCGGCCATGCCGGCGGTCAACGGCGCGAAGGCCCCGGTGAGGGTGACATGCAGGCCGATGCTGGCGCCCGTGTCCGCCGCCGCATCGTCGAGCGCCCGCGCGGCGGGGGCGAGGCCGTCGAACACGGTCATCACTGACGTGGCGTTGATCCGCCGATCGGCGATCAACGCCGCGATGGCCTCGGAGACTCCGGGAGAAATCGCGTAGTCGTCGGCGCAGAGGATGACGCGCTTCATGGCTCCCCCCGCGAGGCAAGCACCGCCGGATGGGAAATCACCTGCGCCTGTCCATGCCCGGGCAGCTCTAGCCCCGCCTCGGGCGCGCGGTTGAAGACGTGGTCGGCCACATAATAGACCGGCCGCGCCTTGATCTCGGACAGGATGCGGGCGATGTACTCGCCCATCAGCCCCATCACCAGCAATTGCGTGCCGCCGATCACCATCAGGCCCACGACGATGGACGGATAGCCGGGCAAGGGAATGCCCCACACCAGGCGCTCCACCACGATCCAGCCGCCGTAAAACAGGGCGAGGCCCGCCAGCGCCGCGCCGAACAGGGCGGCGAGCCGGAGGGGGGCAGGGGAGAAGGAGGTCAAAGCCTCCATGGACAGGCCGAGCAGCCGCAGGAAATTGAACGAGGTCGAGCCATGCGCCCGGGCGGCCGGGCGATAGGGCACGGCCACCTGCCGGAAGCCGATCCAGCTGGTCAGTCCCTTGAAGAAGCGGTTGCGCTCGGGCATCCGCCGCAAGGCCGCCGCGGCACGCGGAGACAGGATGCGGAAATCGGCCGCGTCTTCGGGAATGGGCGTGGCGGCGCCGAAATTCAGCAGTCTGTAGAAGATGCGCACGAAGGTGCGCCGGCTCGCGGCCTCGTCGGAGCGATCCGCCTTCACCGCATAGGCAACGTCCCAGCCCTCATCCCGCCACAGGCCGATGAAGGTCGGGATCATCTCCGGCGGATGCTGGCCGTCGCCGTCCATGAACATCACCGCGTCGCCTCGCGCATGGTCGTGACCGGCCATGAGGGCGGCTTCCTTGCCATAGTTGCGGCTCAGCGCCACCACCTGCACGTCCACCCGTTCATGCGGGAGGGACGCGGCGATCGCGGCTGAGCCGTCGCGGCTGCCGTCGTCCACATAGACGATCTCGATCCGCATCCCGCGCCGCTCGGCCTCTGCCGCTGCGATCGACGTGACGCGATCGTGGAACTCCGGCAGGCCGGCCGCCTCATTATAGAGCGGTATTACGATGCTCAAGTCTGGTGTCATGATACTGCCATCGATCCCGCGCCGGGGATTGAAACCGCATGTAGCCGGGCCTGCGCGAATTTGCGCAAAAATTTTTTGGATGGGCGGGAACCGCAGGTCGAAGCCGGCGTTTCCTCATCAGCGCGATCATCCCCCCCAAGTGATCGTGCCATTGGCGCGGCCGCTTTCCCCCAAAGCGGCCGCGTCGTCATTTCTGGGGTGCATGGGCCTGATCCGGTCATTTCCTGCCGCGCTCACGCGGCCCCGAAGACCGGAGCCGATTGCGCCACATCAAGACCTGAGACTTTGGGCGAGTTTAGGGTAAGGTCGCGTCGTTCAAACGGCCGAACGGGGGCCTTCCCATATGATTCGCGACATTCTGGTCAATCTCGCCCAAGGGGTCGAGACGGACGTCGCCTGCGACTACGCGGCGAGCCTTGCCGCCAGCTTCGGTGCGCACCTCACCGGCCTGTCGGTGGCCTATGAGATCGACGTGCCGCCCTTTTACATGGGCGCTCTGCCGACAGACTTCATCGATGCCCAGGTGCTGGAGAACCAGGCCGCCGCCGAAAAGGCGGCTGCGCGCTTCTCCGCCGCCGCCGCGGCCGCGGGCCTGTCGCACGAGGTGCGCAGCCTGTCCGCCTCGCTTGGGGTCGCCGCCAACAGCTTCGCGGAACTGGCGCGGCTTTATGACCTCACGGTCGTTGCCCAGCCCGATCCCGACCGGCCCGGCCCGGAAGAGGTGATCTCCGAGACGGTGCTGATGGAGTCCGGCCGCGCCGTGCTCGTCGTGCCCTACGTGCAGACCAAGCCCTTCACCGCCGAGCGGGCGGTGGTGGCCTGGGACGGCAGCCGCCCGGCCGCGCGCGCCCTTGCCGAGGCCCTGCCCCTGCTGCACCGCACCAAGGTGGTGGAGATTTTCCGCGTGGTCACCCATCCCGACGACGAGGACGTCGCCGGTGCGGACGTGGCCCGCCATCTGTCGCGCCATGGCCTGACCGCCACCGTGCGGAAGTTGCCCGTTGGCTCGGGTGAATCCGTGGCCTCGGCCATTCTGAACGAGGTTTCCGACCAGGGCGCCGACCTCGTGGTCATGGGCGGCTACAACCATTCCCGCCTGCGCGAGATGATCATCGGCGGCGTCACGCGGGAAATCCTCAACACCATGACGGTCCCGGTGCTGATGGCCCACTGAGGCCGCTCAGACCGGACCGAAACAAAAATGCCCCGGCCTTGGCCGGGGCATTTTCGTATGCACAGAGGTGTCCGGGCGAGGATCAGTCCTCGTCGTCCTCGGCCTCGTTCTTCTTGGAGCCGCCGAGCTTGGCGAACACGGTCTCGAGGTCGAGGCTCTCGCGCCCCTTGCGCGGCTCTTCCTCATGCTCGTCATGGCCGGTGGTCACATCGGCGGGCAGCAGGGTGGCGCCGCGATCCTCATGGCCGGCGGTGGCCGGACGGTCCTTGGCGGCGCGCTGGACTTCCAGGTCGAGGTCGATCTGGCTGCACAGGCCGAGCGTCACCGGGTCCATGGGGGAGAGCTGGGGCGAATTCCAGTGGGTCCGGTCACGGATGGACTGGATGGTCGCCTTGGTCGTGCCGACCAGACGGATGATCTGCGCGTCCTTCAGCTCGGCATGGTTGCGCAGCAGCCAGAGGATGGCGTTGGGCCGGTCGTGGCGACGCGACACCGGGGTATAGCGCGGGCCGCGACGCTTCTTCTGCTCGGGCAGGCGCACCTTGGGGTCGAGCAGGCGGAGCCGCCGGTTGTGGTCCTTCTCCGCGAGGGTGATCTCGTCGCGGGAGAGCTGGCCGGTGGAGATGGGGTCGAGCCCCTTGATCCCCTGCGCCACCTCGCCGTCGGCGATGCCCTTCACCTCAAGCGGGTGGAGCTTGCAGAAGTCGCCGATCTGCTCGAAGGAGAGCGCCGTATTGTCCACGAGCCAGACGGCGGTGGCCTTGGGCATCAAAGGTACGTTCGACATGACGGCCTCTTCGGCTTGTTGGTCTATCGGGCCCGTCGGACTGGGACGCGCCGGTCATGGAAAGAATGGGCCGGGCATATGCGTCTTCGCCTGGCCACCCCGGCTTCGGGGCGGACCGCGGAATGCATCGCATGTGTCCGGGATAGCGCCAACATAAGGCGACGGGGCAGAAGTTGCAATTGCCGTGGCGTGCCGGGCCAGGAATTCGCCGCCGAAGCTTGACACCGGCCAAAGGAGGTCGCCAATTCGCGCCATGTCCGACACTCCCATCGTGCCCGACCATGATGCCGCGCCCGCCGAAAGGCCGCCGCTGAAAGTCCTTCTCGCGGCGCCGCGCGGCTTCTGCGCCGGCGTGGTCCGCGCCATCGATGCCGTGGAGCAGGCGCTCAAGCTCTATGGTGCGCCGGTCTATGTGCGGCACGAGATCGTGCACAACAAATACGTGGTGGAAGACCTGAAGCGAAAGGGCGCCATCTTCGTGGAGGAGCTCGACGAGGTTCCGGACACCACAGCGCCGGTCATCTTCTCCGCACACGGCGTGCCGAAGTCGGTGCCGGAGGAGGCCGCAGGCCGCAACCTCTTCGCCATCGACGCCACCTGCCCGCTGGTCACCAAGGTGCATCGCGAGGCGCAGGTCCACTTCAAGCGGGGCCGTCACATCCTGCTCATCGGCCACAAGGGCCATCCGGAGGTTGTGGGCACCATCGGCCAACTGCCGGACGGCGCGTTTACGCTGATCGAGACGGCCGAGGAGGCCGAGCGGGTGACGCCGCCGGACGCTGAAAATCTCGCTTATGTGACGCAGACCACCCTGTCGCTGGACGACACGGCGGAAATGGTCGCCATCCTGCGCCGGCGCTTTCCGAAGCTTTCCGAGCCGCACAAGGAAGACATCTGCTACGCCACCACCAACCGGCAGGAGGCCGTGAAGGTCATCGCGCCGAAGGTGGATGCGCTGATCGTGGTGGGCGCACCCAATTCCTCCAATTCCCAGCGCCTGCGCGAGGCAGCGGAACGGGCCGGATGCCCCCGCTCGGCTTTGGTGCAGCGGGCGGCCGACATCGACTGGTCCGTATTCTCCGGCCTCTCCAGCCTCGGCGTCACCGCCGGTGCGTCGGCCCCGGAAGTGCTGGTGGAGGAGATCATCGACGCCTTCGCAGCGCGCTACGACGTGCACGTGGAGACCGTGACCTCCTCGGAAGAAGACGTCTTTTTTCCCCTGCCGCGCGTGCTGCGGCCCGACGCGGCGGCGGAGTAGAGCGTGGCGGTCTATACGGATGTGGCGCCGGCCGAGCTTGAGGCTTTCCTCTCCGGCTACGACATCGGCACGCTGACCTCCTTCCACGGCATCGCCGAGGGGGTGGAGAATTCCAACTTCCTGGTCCAGACCACCACCGGAAGCTTCATCCTCACCCTCTACGAGAAGCGGGTGAAGCGCGAGGATCTGCCGTTTTTCGTCGGCCTCATGCAGCACCTCGCCGCGCGCGGGCTCTCCTGCCCGGAGCCGGTGGCGGCGCGCTCCGGCGCGATCCTCGCGGAAGTCGCGGGGCGGCCGGCGGCGATGGTCACGTTCCTGCCGGGCGTCTCGGTGCGCCGTCCCACCGCCCACCATTGCGCAGAGCTTGGACGGGGCCTTGCCCAGTTGCATCTGGCCGGTGCTGATTTTCCGCTGAAGCGGGCGAATGCCCTGTCCGTAGCGGGCTGGCGGCCGCTGTTCGAGGCGGCCGGCGCGGCGGCGGACACGGTGGCGCCGGGCCTGTCCGCCACGGTCGCGGCCGAGCTTGCCGTGCTGGAGACGGGCTGGCCGCAGGACCTGCCTTCGGGCGTGATCCATGCCGATCTCTTCCCGGACAACGCCTTCTTCCTCGACGACGCACTCTCGGGGATCATCGACTTCTATTTCGCCTGCACGGACTTCCTCGCCTATGACGTGGCCATCTGCCTGAATGCCTGGTGCTTCGAGGCGGATGGGGCCTACAACGTCACCAAGGGGCGGGCGCTGCTTGCCGGCTATGAAGCCGTGCGGCCTCTGTCCGAGCCCGAGAAGGCGGCGCTGCCGCGCCTCGCCCGCGGTGCCGCCCTGCGCTTCCTTTTGACCCGCCTCGTGGACTGGCTGAACGTTCCGGAAGGGGCGCTGGTGCGGCCCAAGGACCCGTTGGAATATCTGAAGAAGCTGCGCTTCCACCAGGCGGTGGAGCGGGCGCAGGATTACGGTCTCGCCGCATGAAGTCCGTGGAAATCTTCACCGATGGGGCTTGCTCCGGCAATCCCGGCCCCGGCGGCTGGGGCGCGCTGCTGCGCTTCGGCGCGCACGAGAAGCCGCTCTGCGGCGGCGAAGGGCTGACCACCAACAACCGCATGGAGCTGATGGGCGCCATCTCTGCCCTTGAGGCACTCAAGGAGCCGTGCGCGGTCGATCTCCACACCGACAGCGAGTACCTGAGGAACGGCGTCACCAAGTGGATGCACGGCTGGAAGCGCAACGGCTGGCGCACCGCCGACAAGAAGCCGGTGAAGAACCAGGACCTCTGGGAGCGGCTGGACGAGGCGCTCAAGCGGCACGAGATCCGCTGGCACTGGGTGAAGGGCCACGCCGGCCACGCCGAGAACGAGCGCGCCGACGAACTCGCCCGCGAGGGCATGGCCCCGTTCAAGCTGAAGGCCCGCCTCGGCGGGTAGGGGGCTGCTGCTTGGCCGGCTCCGGCCTGCGGGAGATCGCGGCAAGCCTCACCATGGCCGAGCTTTCCGACCCGCTCACCTTTCCGACCGGGGGCGATGCAACGTGGCGGGCTGAGGCTTTCCTTGCCGCGCGCGGGCCATTAGGGTCCGGCCACCCCTTCGCCAGACCGCCGGCCGCCCGCACCCCATGTTCCGCAACATTCTCTCCGTCGGCGGCCTGACGCTGCTCTCGCGCCTCGCCGGCTTCATCCGCGACGTGGTGATGGCGGCGGTGCTCGGCGCCGGGCCGGTGGCCGACGCCTTCCTCATCGCCTTCCGTCTGCCGAACCATTTCCGCGCCATCTTCGCCGAAGGGGCCTTCAACGCCGCCTTCGTGCCGACCTATGCCCGGCTCAGGGAGCAGGACGGGGTGCCGGTGGCGCGTGGGTTCGCCGACGAGATCCTCACCGCCATGACGCTGGTGCATTTGGTGCTGCTGGCGTTGGCGCTGGGCTTCACGCCGCAGTTCGTCTCGCTGCTGGCGCCGGGCCTCGCCGAGGATGGCCAACGCTTCGACCTCGCGGTCACGCTCACCCGCATCACCTTCCCCTATCTGGCGCTCATCTCCATCGCGACGCTGGTGACGGGCGCGCTCAATGCCTCCGACCGCTTCGCCGTCGCGGCCGCCGCGCCCATCCTGCTGAACGTGTGCATGGTGAGCACCCTGCTAGGTGCGGCGCTGTTCCCCACCGCCGGCCATGCGGCGGCCTGGGGCGTGCTCATCTCGGGCGTGGCGCAGCTGTTCGTCGTGGGGGTGGATGCGGAGCGGCACGGCATCGGGCTGCGCTTCGCCCGGCCGAAGCTCGATCCGGGCACCCGGCAGTTCCTCAAGGCGCTTGGGCCGGCCATCATCGGCTCGGCCGGGGTGCAGATCGCGCTGTTCGCCGACACCATCATCGCCACCTTCCTGCCGGTGGGCGCGCTCTCCGCGCTCTATTACGCGGACCGGATCAACCAACTGCCCATCGGCGTGGTCGGCATCGCGGTCGGCACCGTGCTGCTGCCGGAGATGTCGCGGCGCCTCGCCGCCAAGGACGATGCGGGCGCCGCGCACGCGCAGGCGCGCTCCATCGAACTGGCGGCGCTACTCGCCATCCCGTTCGTTGCCGCGGCCCTTCTCGTGCCGGACCTGACCATGCGGGCGCTGTTCGCCCGTGGCGCCTTCACGGTGGCCGATGCGGCGGATGCGGCCGCGACGCTTCGGGCCTACGGCTTCGGCCTTCTCGCCTTCGTGGTGGTCCGCGCCTTCATCGCGCCCTTCCATGCACGGGGCGACACCAAGACGCCCATGATCGCGTCCCTCAGCGCCGTCGCGCTCAACGTGGCGCTCAAGTTCGCGCTCATGGGCAGCCTCGCGCAGGTGGGGCTCGCCTTCGCCACCGCCGTGGGCGGCTGGCTGAATGTCGGACTGCTGGTGCTGTTCGCCATCCGCCGGGGCTATCCGGTGGGCGATGCGGCGCTCGGGGGCCATCTGGTGCGGCTCGCGGCGTTGCTTGTGGTGGTGGGCGCGGCGCTGGTGGGGGCGCAGGCGGCGGCCGCGGCGGCGCTGCCGGCCGGCCTGTGGGCGCGCGAGGAGATCATGCTGGCGCTGGTGGTGACGGGCGGCGGCGCCGCCTATCTGGCCGGCCTGTGGCTGCTGCTCGGGCGCGGATTCATCGCGGGCGTCATCGGCCGCAGGAGGCCTGCGCCGCCAAAAGCCTGATCCGCTGGAGCCGTTCCAAATGGACGGTCAACAAATCGTCTCTTTTGCAACGCACCCGCGCTGTGCTATCGATCCGCCGATTTTCCGGTCTCGGCTCATCGGTTGCGGGAGGTGCCGAACCTTCTCCGAAATGAACAAGCGCGGACACCCGTCCGTCCAGGAGCCGGATGCCCATGTCGCCTGCCCCGCGTCTTTCCCTGCCCCGTCCCGCCGTGTCCGTCGCTGCGGCCGTTCCGGTGCTCGCACTCGCGCTGGCGCTCGCCGGCTGCGGCCAGCCCACCGCGCAGCAGCAGGGTGCCCCCCCGCCGCCCCAGGTGACGGTGGCTACCCCCACGTCCGCGAACGTCACCGACACCGACGAATATGTCGGCCGCTTCGTCGCCATCGATGAAGTGAACGTGCGGGCCCGCGTCTCCGGCTATCTGGACAAGATCGGCTTCACCGACGGCCAGATGGTGAAGGAGGGCGACGTGCTCTTCACCATCGACCAGCGCCCGTTCAAGATCGCGGTGGATCAGGCCCAGGCCAATCTCGCCCAGGCCAAGGCCAATCTCGACTTCACCAAAGCGGACCTCGAGCGCGCCCGCACGCTGTTGGAGGACAAGACCTCCAACGCCATCTCCAAGCAGGCCTTCGACCAGCGCACCCAGGCCGAGCGCACCGCCGCCGCCATCGTGCAGTCGCAGGAGGCGCAGGTGCGCTCCGCCCAGCTCGACCTCGGCTTCACCGAGGTGAAGGCGCCGGTGTCGGGCAAGATCGGCGACCGCCGGGTGTCCGTCGGCAACTACGTCACGGGCGGCACGGGCGGCACTCCCACGCTTCTGGCCGTGATCGTCTCCACCGACCCGATCCGCTTCGAGTTCACCATCGACGAGGCCTCGCTGCTGCGCCTGACCCGCCGCCAGGGCGGCACCGACTTCAAGGGCGAGCCGGTGACGCTGCGGCTGATCGACGACAAGGACTTCGTCCACAAGGGCAAGCTCGACTTCCTCAACAACGTCGTCGACCGCGAGACCGGGACCATCCGCGGCCGCGCGGTGTTCGACAACAAGGACGGCCTGTTCCGCCCCGGCATGTTCGCGCGCCTGAGGCTCCAGTCGTCCGACCCCTATCAGGCGCTGGTGGTGCCGGATGTCGCCATCGGCACCGAGCAGGTGAAGAAGTTCGTCTATGTGGTCGGGCCGGAGAACAAGGTCAGCCAGAAGTTTGTCACCCTGGGTCCGCTGCAGGGCGACATGCGGGTGATCCGCGAGGGGCTAGCGCCGGACGACAAGGTGGTGGTGAACGGCCTCATGCGGGTGCGTCCCGGGGTGACGGTGACGCCGCAGGCCGCCGGGGCCCAGCCCGCTGCCGGTGCGCCGGCCGGTTCCGCCAACGCCGCCGCCAAGTAAGGAGAAGCCCTCATGCGCTTCTCCCACTTCTTCATCGACCGTCCCATCTTCGCCTCGGTGGTGTCGGTGGTGGTCATCATCCTCGGCGCGGTCTCCTACCTGCGCCTGCCGGTGGCCCAGTATCCGGATATCGCTCCCCCCGTGATCACGGTCACGGGCCAATATCCCGGCGCCTCGGCGGAAATCGTCGCCGAGACGGTGGTCGCGCCCATCGAGCAGCAGATCAACGGCGTCGAGAAGATGATCTATCTGTCGTCGAACTCGACGGCGGACGGTCGCTTCTCCATCTCCGTCACCTTCGACATCGGCACCAACCTCGACATCGCTCAGGTGCAGGTGCAGAACCGCGTTGCCATCGCCGCCCCACGCCTGCCGGCCGAGGTGCAGCAGGTGGGCGTCGTCACGGCCAAGGCCTCGCCCGACCTTCTGCTGGTGGTCAGCCTCTATTCGCCGGACGGCTCGCGCGATCCGCTGTTCATCTCGAACTTCGCCAATATCGAGGTGAAGGACGTGCTGTCGCGCATCGACGGCGTCGGCTCCATCACCGTGTTCGGCTCGCGCGAATATGCGATGCAGATCTGGCTCGATCCGGACCGGCTCTCCGCCCTTAACCTCACCACCACGGATGTCGTGGCGGCGTTGAAGGCGCAGAACGTGCAGGTGGCCTCCGGCATCCTCAACCAGCCGCCGGTGCCCAACCAGCGGGCGTTCCAGATCGCGGTGCGCACTCTCGGCCGCCTGTCCGATCCCCAGGCCTTCTCCGACATCGTCATCAAGCAGACCGACCAGGCGCTGGTGCGGCTGAAGGATGTGGGCCGGGTCGAGATCGCGGCGCAGGACTATGCGTCCACCTCGTTCCTCGACAAGGACATCTCCATCAACCTCGGCATCTTCCAGCGGCCGGGGTCGAACGCGCTCGCCACCGGCAACGCGGTGGTGGCGGAGATGGCCCGCATCGGCAAGACCTTCCCGGCGGGCCTGAAGTACGCGATCTATTACAACCCGACCGAGTTCATCCAGCAGTCGGTCGATGCGGTGGTGCACACCATCGGCGAGGCCATCGTGCTGGTGGTGCTGGTGGTGATCCTGTTCCTGCAGACGTGGCGGGCGGCGATCATCCCCATCCTCGCCATCCCGATCTCGCTCATCGGCACCTTCTTCGTCATGGCGCTGTTCGGCTTCTCGCTGAACAACCTCTCGCTGTTCGGCCTGGTGCTCGCCATCGGCATCGTGGTGGACGACGCCATCGTGGTGGTGGAGAACGTGGAGCGCAACATCGAGGCGGGGCTCTCCCCGCGTGATGCGGCGTACAAGACCATGGACGAGGTGGGCGGGGCGCTGGTCGCCATCTCCCTCGTGCTGTCGTCGGTGTTCATTCCCACCGCCTTCATCACCGGCATCTCGGGCGAGTTCTACCGCCAGTTCGCGCTCACCATCGCGGGCTCGACGCTGATCTCGCTCCTCGTCTCGCTGACCCTCTCGCCGGCCATGTGCGCGCTGCTCTTGAAGCCGCACCGGTCGAAGCACGAGAAGCCGGCGTGGTACGCCCGGCCCATCGTCGGCTTCTTCGGCCTGTTCAACCGGGGCTTCGAGAAGGTCGGCAACGGCTATGCCTGGATGTCGGCCCGCCTCGTGCGGTTCGTCGCCCTCGTGCTCATCGTCTACGCCGGCATCGTCGGCTTCGGTGGCTGGCTGTTCGCCACCACGCCGCAGGGCTTCATCCCGCAGCAGGATCGCGGCTACCTCATCGTCGTCGCGCAGCTGCCGCCGGGCGCCTCCATGCAGCGCACGGAAGACGTGATGAAGCGCGCCGGCAATCTGGTGCTGGGCACGCCCGGCGTCGGCCACATCGTCAACATCGCCGGCTTCTCGGGCGCCACCTTCACCAATGCCCCGAACGCCGGCGCCATGTTCGTGATCCTCGATCCGTTCACTTCGCGCGCGGGGCATCCCGACCAGACGGCGGCCGCCATCCAGAAGGTGCTGTTCGGCAAGGTGGCGTCCATCCAGGAAGCCCAGATGATCGTGGTGCAGCCGCCGCCCGTGCAGGGCATCGGCAATGCCGGCGGCTTCCGCATGATGCTGGAGGACCGCTCCGGCGCGGGTCTCCTCGCTCTGCGCAATGCCACCTACGCCATGATGGGCGCGGCGGCGCAAACGCCGGGGCTGATGCAGGTCTACTCCTTGTTCGAGACCTCGACGCCCCAGCTCTTCCTCGACATCGACCGGCAGAAGGCGCAGCTGCTCCAGGTCAACGTCGCCGACGTGTTCTCGGCGTTGCAGACCTATATCGGCTCGTCCTACGTCAACGATTTCAACCTGTTCGGCCGCACCTTCCGGGTGCAGGCGCAGGCCGACGCGCCGTTCCGCCTCGACCCCAAGGACGTGCTCTCGATCCGGGTGCGCTCGGCCAACGGGCAGACGGTGCCGCTCGGCTCCTTCACCACCGTGCGCGACATTTCCGGCCCCTACCGCGTGCCGCGCTACAACCTCTATCCCACCGCCGAGCTCGACGGCTCCCCGGCTCCTGGCTATTCGCAGGGCCAGGCCATCCAGATCATGCAGGATCTGGCCGCCAAGGTGCTGCCGCAGGGCTTCTCCTATGAATGGACGGCGCTGGCCTACCAGCAGCAGCGCGCCGGCAACACCGCCATCTTCGCCTTCGCGCTCGGCGTGGTGTTCGTGTTCCTGGTGCTGGCGGCGCAGTACGAGAGCCTGACATTGCCGCTGGCGGTCATCCTCATCGTGCCCATGTGCCTTGTCGCGGCGCTGATCGGCGTGATCCTGAGGGGGCAGGACAACAACATCCTGACCCAGGTGGGCTTCATCGTGCTCATCGGCCTCGCGGCGAAGAACGCGATCCTCATCGTGGAATTCGCCAAGCAGCTGGAGGACCAGGGACACGGCCGGCGCGAGGCGGCGGTGGAGGCGGCGCGGCTGCGCCTGCGTCCCATCATCATGACCTCGCTGGCCTTCATTCTCGGCGTGGTGCCGCTGGTGTGGGCCACCGGCGCCGGCGCCGAGCTGCGGCAGGCGTTGGGCACGGCGGTGTTCTCGGGCATGATCGGCGTGACGCTGTTCGGCCTTGTCTTCACCCCGGTGTTCTACGTCTTCGCGCGCTGGATCGCGTCCCTCGGCAAGCGCCGTGCGGCCGAAGCGCCGCCCCCGTCCCATCCCGCTCCGGCGGAGTGAGGACGACCTGACCCAAACGCAAACGGGCGGCCCTTCGGCCGCCCGTTTCGTTTCATCACCGAGATGTCAGCGTCGCGAGTCGCGGCGCGACTTCAGCCACTTGATACGGTTGACGATTTGCTGGGGCTGGTAGGGCTTGTCGACGCCCGGACCGTCCTCGCAGAGGTTGGTGGCGTGGGCGGCCGCCATGGCGGTGGAGCCGGCCAGTATCACGTCGATCTCCGGGTGCGCGTCGCGCAGCCACTGAGAGAGGGCGAAGCCCTCGCGGTCGCCGGTGGCGGACGCATCCGCCAGCACCACCTCGACCCGTTCGGCCTCGACCTCGAGGATGATCTCGGCCTCGGCGCCGGTCGCGGCTTCGAGCACCTCGTAGCCGCAATTGCGCAGATATTCCGCGATGACGTGGCGGACGAGAATCTCGGTTTCGACCACGAGAACGACGGGCGGAAGCTCGTTCGGACGGTTATCGTTCATCACTCGCCTTTCCTCGATCCCGAATTTTATGAGCCTGCCTTCCCCTGGAGCTGTGCCTGGATGATCTGCAGCACGGTCTCCACCTGATAGGGCTTGGCCAGAAACGGCGCGACCACGGCCGCAACGGTGCGGTCGAACTGGCCGGAGGTCAGGATCACCGGGAGGTTCGGCCGCTCGGCCTTCAGCAGCAGCGCGAACTGGTAGCCGTCCAGCGCGCCCTCGGTATGCACGTCGGAAAAGACCACATCCACGTGCAGACCGGCGAGAATAGCCTGATGCGCCTCCTCCGCCGACGCGGCCTCGATGACCAGCAATCCCGCGGAACGAAGCTCGGAAGCCGTGACCATACGGACCAGCGCGTCGTCTTCGATCAACAGCACGGTGAGAGAAACCGGCTCCGCCATCGGCTGGGCTTCCCCAAGTGTCATTTCATTGGCCCATTCCAGGATGCAGCTTGAGAACGCCGCGGCCCCCCACTCCAAGGTGCAGCTTGAAAACGCCCGGGCCGCGCTTCGGTTCCCCGATACAGCGGGTCAAATCGTCAGTCCCGCTCAATATCTTTAGACTGTCATCCGATCCTCATCGTCGCCCCTCGTCGTCGGCCCTCGGCGCCGACCCTGGGTGCCTCTGCGGTCCCGCGCCGCCGTCCTTCGCTTGCGCAGAAGACCGTCATCGGCGTTGTGGCAGGGATCGGCGCGCTGGGTTACGAACGCGTGATCGGCGCGACACGGCTGGGACCGAGCGCAAGGGGAGGCGGCACGTGACGGCACGGGATTCGCGCGGAGCGATGGTGTTCTACAGCGCGTTCGATGATCCCGTGGAGTGGAAAGCCGCCCTGCAGGCGGCGATGCCTGCCCTCGACGTGCGGATCGCCGACGTGGCGAGCGGCGCCGTGGACGGCGATGCGGCGGACATCCGCTATGCCCTCGTCTGGAAGCCGCCGCAGGGCTTCTTCGCGCGCTTTCCCAATCTCCAGCTGGTGATCAATCTCGGTGCCGGCGTCGATGCGCTGGTCGCCCGCGATGACCTGCCGCACCTTCCCATCACCCGCCTGTCCGACCCCAACATGTCGCGGATGATGGCCTCCTTCGTGCTGTTCTGCGTGCTGCGCCATGCCCGGGACATCCCGACCTTCGAGCGGGCGCAGCGGGAGGGGCGATGGCATTATGTGCATCCGCGCACCGCGGAAGAAACCCGCGTCGGCGTGCTCGGGATCGGCGAACTCGGCTCCACGGCCGCGCTGGAGCTGGTGCGCCACGGGTTCGACGTGCGGGGCTGGTCCCGTTCGCCCAAGCCGCTTGAGGGCGTGAAGACCTGCCACGGGGTCGATGCGCTGCCGGGCTTCCTCGCGCAGGCGGATATCCTCGTGGTCATGCTGCCGCTCACCGGCGAGACGCGCCACCTCATGAATGCGGAGCGCCTGGCCCATCTGCCGAAGGGAGCAAAGTTCATCAACGTCGCCCGCGGCCCGGTCGTGGATGAGGCCGCCCTGATCGCGGCGCTGCGCTCCGGCCAGATTTCCGAGGCGACGCTGGACGTGTTCGAGGTGGAGCCGCTGCCGGCCGAAAGCCCGCTCTGGGGCATGGCCAACGTGCTGGTGACGCCGCACCTCGCCTCCATCGCCATCCCCGCCAGCGCCGCCGCCCAGATCGCGGAAAACATCCGGCGGGTGGAGGCGGGCGAGGAAGTGCTGAACCGGGTGGACCCGACGCGGGGCTATTGAGCCCCGTCGCGTCCGGCGAGGATCTCCCGCGCCCGCTCGTGCGGCGCCAGGGACTGCTCAGTCACGGCGTCGCCGAAATCCTCCATCTCGTAGAGCGGGCGGATCTCGATCTCGCTGGGGCCGGGCATGGGGTTGGGGCAGCGCTTCACCCAGGCGACGGCCTCCTCCATGTCCTTGACCTCCCACAGCCAGTAGCCGGCGATCAGTTCCTTGGTCTCGGCGAAGGGGCCGTCCATGACGATGCGGGAGGCGCCATCGAAACCGATGCGTTTGCCCTGCGCGGACGGCTTGAGGCCGGCGCCGTCCCGCATGATGCCGGCCTTGGCGAGTTCCTCGTTGAAATGGCCCATGGCCTCCAGCAGCTCGGGCGCGGGCATCAGCCCGGCTTCGCTGTCGGCTGTCGCCTTCACGATGACCATCACGCGCATGTCGCTCTCCTCAAGGTTGGATGGGCTCGATGCCAGAAGGACGGTGGACGACGTCCGGCCCCGACACGATACGGGCAAATTTGGAGGATGAATTGCAACGCGCCTGGCCATCGACCAGGCTCCGGCGCGCCGGTCCGGTGCGGCGGGCAGATGCTCAGGGGAATGACATGCGTTTCTGGGGAATGGCCATCGTTGCGGCGGCAGTCGTGGCCGCGGGGGCAGCCGAGGCCGGCAAGCAGACGAACACCCAGTTCCGTGCGTTCGGCCAGTGGAAGGTCGAGACCGTGCTGGACGACGGCAAGTTCTTCCTGTGCCGGGGCATCACCAAGACCAACAGCGGCATTGTCGGGCTGCTTTATTATCCCAACGGCAAGTGGGCCATCGCCTTTCCGGACCTCAGCCTGAAGCCGGGCAGCAAGGTCTCCGGATCGCTGGACATCGGAAAGGCGTCGCAGCCGGTCGAGCTCGTCGCCAGCCAGCCGGGGGTCCGCGAGCGGGTCTTCATCACGGACGAGGTGCTCAATGCGCTGCGGCAGGGCGGCAAGGTCTCGCTCAAGATCGCCGGCAAGACCTTCGACTGGGACATGACCGATGCCGGCCAGGCCATCGGTGCCGTGCAGGACTGCTGGACGGCGGGCAAGAAGATCGGCGGCTAAAGGACCCGGAGGACGCGCGGTGGCGGTGCTCTCCGGCATCTCCCCCGCTCTCGTCTCCCTTGCCTATCGCCCTAAGCTGCGGCACAGGTGACGCGCCATCAACGGGGACTGCCCATGTCGACCACCGTGTCTCCCCTCGCACCGACGTTCGTGCCCGAGCTCAAGCCCGTGCCGGGGGTCACCTTCACCACGGTGGCGGCGGGCATCCGCTACAAGGGGCGCACCGATGTCCTCGCCATGGCGTTCGAGCCCGGCACCACGGTGGCGGGCGTCACCACCCGTTCGCTCTGCCCCTCCGCCCCGGTGGAATGGTGCCGCGAGCTACTGAAGAAGGGCAAGGCGCGGGCGCTGGTGGTGAATTCCGGCAATGCCAACGCTTTCACCGGCATGAAGGGGCGGGAGGCGACGAGCCTCACCGCCGACCTCGCCGCCCAGGCCTTCGGCTGCAAGCCCACCGAGGTGTTCCTCGCCTCCACCGGCGTGATCGGCGAGCCGCTGGACGCCACCAAGTTCGAGGCGGCTCTCACCGAGGCGGCGGGTCAGTTGGTGGACTGGCCGTGGCTTGATGCCGCGCGGTCCATCATGACCACCGACACCTTCCCCAAGCTCGCCACCGCCACCGTGCTGCTCGGCGACGTGCCGGTGACCATCAACGGCATCGCCAAGGGCGCCGGCATGATCGCGCCCGACATGGCGACCATGCTGTCCTTCGTCTTCACCGACGCGCCGATTGCCGCCGACGTGCTGCAGAAGCTGCTCTCCAAGGGCGTGAAGACCACCTTCAACGCCGTCACCATCGACGGCGACACCTCCACCTCCGACACGCTCCTCCTGTTCGCCACCGGCGCCGCCAAGGCCCGCGGCGCGAAGACGGTGAAGGATATCGACGATCCCGCGCTGAAGGCGTTCAAGCGCGCGCTCACCGAGCTTCTCGCGGACCTCGCCGAGCAGGTGGCCCGCGACGGCGAGGGCGCCCGCAAGCTGGTGCGCATCACCGTGACGGGCGCCGTCTCCAACAAGTCGGCGCGGCGCATCGCCATGTCCATCGCCAACTCGCCTCTGGTGAAGACGGCGGTGGCCGGCGAGGATGCCAACTGGGGCCGCGTGGTGATGGCGGTGGGCAAGGCCGGCGAGCCCGCCGACCGCGACCTCCTCTCCATCTCCTTCGGCGACATCCGCGTCGCGAACGAGGGCGCCCGCGATCCCGATTACGATGAGGCTGCGGTCTCCGAATACATGAAGAACGCGGTGATCGACCTCACCGTCGACCTCGGCCTGGGGCGCGGCACCGACCGGGTGCTGACCTGCGACCTGACCAAGGAGTATGTGGCGATCAACGGGGATTACCGTTCGTGAGGGTTGCGGGCCGTTGGGAGTGAGTTATATTTCTATATAACTGAGGTTTTCCCCATGGCCCGTGCAAACCTGCGCAAGGTCGGCGGCTCGGTGATGCTCGCCATTCCGCCGGCCATTCTCGATCAGCTCTCCCTCGCCGAGGGCGCCGGCGTGGAGCTTGCGGTAGAGGGCGAGGCGCTCGTCGTGCGCTCCCGTCGCCCGCGCTACACGCTGGACCAGCTTCTTGCGGAGGAGGCGGATGACCGAGCACGCGATGAGGCGGAAGGGCCAGTCCTCGCCTGCCGGCTCCCTGAGCCCACTGATGACTGGACTTCGGATGGTCCTCACGGCGATGAACTGATCTGATGGAGCGGGGCGACATCTACAAGGTTTCGCTCGATCCTATCGAGGGACGCGAGCAGCAGGGATTTCGCCGCGTGCTGGTGATTTCGCCCGGCAAGTTCAACCGCCTTACGGGGACACCCCTGGTGGTCCCGATCACCACGGGTGGCGGATTTGCCCGCAACATCGGCTTTTCCGTCTCACTCACCGGCGCGGGGCTTGAGACGACCGGCATTGTCCGCTGCGATCAGGCCCGCTCGCTCGATTTCCGCGCCCGCCGTGCGCAGCGGGTGGAGGCGGCACCGGCCCATATCGTCGACGAAGTTCTCGCCAAGCTGTCCACCCTTCTGGAGTGACCCGAAGCCGTGTCGCCGCCCCCCCCTCTCAAGATCACCCTTGTTGCCGCCTGCGCCCTCATTGACGGCGACGGCCGCGTGTTGGTGGCGCAGCGGCCGGAGGGCAAGGCGCTGGCGGGCCTCTGGGAGTTCCCCGGCGGCAAGGTCGAGCCCGGCGAGCGGCCGGAGCAGACCCTCATCCGCGAGCTCGACGAGGAACTGGGTGTCACGGTGAAGGAGGCCTGCCTCGCGCCCCTCACCTTCGCCAGCTACCCCTACGAGACGTTCCACCTCCTGATGCCGCTTTGGATCTGCCGCCGCTGGGAGGGCGTGATCCAGAAGAAGGAGCATCAGGCGCTGCAATGGCTGCGGGCCGGCCGCCTGCGCGACATTCCCATGCCGCCGGCCGACGAGCCGCTGATTCCCGCGCTCATCGACCTCCTCGGCCCCTGATCGCTCCATGTCTTCCGGCATGTCCTCCGCCACGGCGACCCGTATCGGCTTCCTCGCCATCCTGCTGTGGGCGACGCTCGCCTTCTTCACGGCAGCGACCGGGAAGGTGCCGCCCTTTCTGCTGACGGCGCTGACCTTCGGCATCGGCGGGGCGGTCGGCTTGGGCGCGGCGCTCGCCGGGCCGGGGCTTTCCGTGCTGAAGCAGCGGCCGCTGGCCTATCTCCACGGCGTGGGCGGGCTGTTCGGGTACCATTTCCTCTATTTCACCGCTTTGAAGCTGGCGCCTGCGGCCGAGGCGGGGCTGATCGCCTATCTCTGGCCGCTGCTGATCGTGCTGCTCTCCGCCTTCCTGCCGGGCGGCGGGCTGAGGCGCGTGCATGTGATCGGCGCGCTGATGGGCTTCGCCGGAACGGTGGTGCTGCTCGCCGGCAAGGGCGGCTTCACCGGCATCGAGATGCGGTTCCTGCCGGGCTATCTCGCCGCCTTCGCCTGCGCCTTCATCTGGTCGTCCTATTCGGTCGCCTCGCGCCATTTCGCCGATGTGCCGACCCAGGCCGTCGCCGGCTTCTGCCTCGCCACGGCGGTGCTCGCCGGCCTCTGCCATCTCGCGTGGGAGGAGACGGTGTGGCCCGCCTCGACGGGGGAATGGACGGCGGTGGTGCTGCTCGGCATCGGTCCGGTGGGGCTCGCCTTCTACACCTGGGACATCGGCATGAAGCGGGGAGACGTGCGCCTTCTGGGTGTCGCCTCCTATGCGGCGCCGGTGCTGTCCACGTTGCTGCTGGTTGCAACCGGCTTCTCGGCGCCGTCCCTCGCGCTGGCGGTGGCCTGCGCGCTCATCGTCGGCGGAGCCTTCGTCGCCACACGGCGTTGACCGCGCGAACCTGAACGGAGACCCGCCATGACCCATCCCGCGCTCTCGTCCGGCGCCGTCGCCGTCATCACCGGCGGTGCCTCCGGCATCGGGCTCGCTGCCGCTGAAAAGCTCGCCGCGCGCGGGCTGAAGGTGGCCATCGCCGACCTGCCCGGCGAAAAGCTCGATGCCGCCGCGGCTCGGGTGGCGGCCGTGGCGCCGGGCGGGGCCGGCGACGTTCTCGCCGTCGCCACCGACGTCAGCCGGCCGGAGGATCTGGAGCGGCTGGAAGAAATCGTCGCCGGGCGCTTCGGCGGCGCGGACCTCCTCATGAACAATGCCGGCCTGCAGCCGGGCAGTGCCATCTTCGGCCCCTTCGCCAATTGGGAGAAGGTGCTGGGCGTGAACCTCATGGGCATCATCCACGGCTGCCGCGCGTTCGGGCCGAAGATGATCGCACGGGGCCGGCCGGGCCTTATCGTCAACACCGGCTCCAAGCAGGGCATCACCACCCCGCCGGGCGACCCGGCCTACAACGTGTCCAAGGCCGGCGTGAAGGCCTTCACCGAGGCGCTGGAGCACGAACTGCGCAACACGCCGGGTTGCCTGGTGTCCGCCCGCCTGTTCATCCCCGGCTTCGTCTTCACCCCGCTGGCGGCCGGCGGGCGAACGGAAAAGCCGGCGGGGGCCTGGACCGCCGCGCAGACCGTGGACTTCCTGCTGGAGAAGCTGGAGGCCGGGGATTTCTACATCCTCTGCCCGGACAATGACGTGCCTCGCGCGCTCGACGAGAAGCGCATCGCCTGGGCGGCCGGCGACATCATCGAGAACCGGCCGCCGCTGTCGCGCTGGCACAAGGACCATGCGGAGGCTTTCGCCGCATTCGTGAAAGGGGTCTGAACAGTGCCGGCGGACGTGATCCTCCTTGCCATCGGCCCGGCGAGGCCCTAGCACTCCGCGCCGAGCCGCCGCCCTCAGGGCGGCCTGAAAAACGGCGCGATGCCGCAGCGTAAATCAAGACCCGAGGAAACGACCCATGGCCACCCACAAGCTCCTCCTGCTCGCCGGCGACGGCATCGGCCCCGAAGTGATGGCCGAGGTGAAACGGGTGGCCCAGTGGCTCGAGCAGGCGGGCCTCGCCTCCTTCGCCATCGAGGAGGATCTGGTCGGCGGCTGCGCCTATGACGCGCACGGTGCCGCCATCTCCGAGGACGCCATGGTGCGCGCCAAGGCGGCCGATGCCATCCTGCTCGGCGCGGTGGGCGGCCCCAAGTGGGCGGACGTGCCCTATGAGGCGCGCCCCGAGGCGGGCCTGCTGCGCCTGCGCAAGGACCTCCAGCTGTTCGCCAACCTGCGCCCGGCCATCTGCTATCCGGCGCTGGCGGATGCCTCGTCCCTCAAGCGCGAGGTGGTGGAGGGGCTCGACCTTCTCATCGTCCGCGAGCTGACCGGCGGCGTCTATTTCGGCGAGCCCAAGACCATCACCGATCTCGGCAACGGCCAGAAGCGCGCCATCGACACGCAGGTCTATGACACCTACGAGATCGAGCGCATCGCCGCCGTGGCCTTCGAGCTGGCCCGCACCCGCCGCAACAAGGTGACCTCCGCCGAGAAGCACAATGTGATGCGCTCCGGCGTGCTCTGGAAGCAGGTGGTGACCGACCTCCACGCCCGCGCCTACAAGGATGTGGAGCTGGAGCACGCGCTGGCGGATTCGCTCGCCATGCAGCTCGTGCGCTGGCCCAAGCAGTATGACGTGATCGTCACCGACAATCTGTTCGGCGACATCCTCTCCGACCTCGCCGCCATGGCCACCGGCTCGCTCGGCATGCTCCCCTCCGCCTCGCTGGGCGCGGTGGATGCGGCGACCGGCAAGCGCGCGGCGCTCTACGAGCCGGTGCACGGCTCCGCCCCCGACATCGCCGGCAAGGGCGTCGCCAATCCCATCGCCATGATCGGCTCGCTGGCCATGGCGCTGCGCTATTCGTTCAACGAGGGCGCCGTGGCGGACCGCATCGAGCAGGCCATCGCGGGCGTGCTCGCCTCCGGCAAGCGCACCGGCGACATCGCCGCGCCCGGCATGGAGACCATCGGCACCGAGGCGATGGGCAAGGCCATCATCGCCGAGTTGGACGCCGCGACCGCCTGAGCGGTCGTGCTCCAATTCCAAGTGCTTTGACCCTCCGGCCCGTCCGGAGGGTCAAAGCAGCGCGCGCCTCAGCCGCGCTCCACGTCGAAGCCGGCCTCGCGCCAGCCGAGGATGCCGCCCTTCATGTGCTCCTCATAGGCGAGCCCCGCCTTCTGCGCGGCCGCGGCGGCCTGCTGCGAGCGCTGGCCGGAGCGGCAGGAGAAGACGAGGCGCTTGCCCGCCGGGTCGGGCAGAGCGGCCGGATTCCAGGTGCTCAGCGGAAAACTGACGGCGCCGGGAATGCGCTCGGCCTGAATCTCGTTCGGCTCCCGCACGTCCACGAGAAGGATGCTGCCATCGGCGAGACCCTGTCGGACCTCCGACGGGGAGAGGTGGCTGATGGTCCCGCCGAAGGGGTTGCGTTCACTCATTGACCTGTCCTGAACACGAAGCTGTGAGCCGGTTCGTACCGGGCGCGCGAGCCTGCCCGGAGCGCCTTGCGGATGCAAGAGCTGTTGCAGATGCAAGAGCTGTTCCCGCACTTGGCCGCGCCGCTGCGCCGGGGAGGTGCCCGAGGCCGGCTTGCCGGGCTTCGAACCTTGGACGAAGCTGCATGCCGCCCGAACGACCCGCTCATCTGGCGTTCATGTGGCCTTTGCTAGATCAGGTGCCATCGCAGCACGCCGCGGGCCGACGCCCGGCGGATGCGGAAAGGATCAAGATGTCGACCCGTAAAGCCGCCTTCGGCGCGTTCACCGCCTTCACCCTGGCCGGGGCCCTCCTTGCCGGCTCCGCCGTCACCGCCAGTGCCCAGAACAACACCGTGGGCGGTGCGCTCATCGGCGGCACGGCCGGCGCGCTGATCGGCGGCGCGGTGACAGGCAATGCCGGCGGCGCCGCGGCCGGTGCCATTATCGGCGGCACCACCGGCGCCATCATCGGCAACCAGCAGGACCAGCGCCGCGCCTACTACTTCTGGGGCAACAACGGCCGCTGCTACCTGCGCCAGACCAACGGCAACGTGGTCAAGGTGTCGCGCGGCTACTGCGGCTGATCTTCGATCTCAGGACTGTTGATCGGTTCCGTTCCCCCGCACGGATCCGATCAGTGGGAGAGGCGCCGGCTTTTGCCGGCGCCTTTTTCCGTTGGCGCGGGCACGGCTGTGTTGCCTCCCGCAGTGCGGCAGATAGATTGACGCCATGCCGCCCGAGCCTGCTCCCGCCGACGCCCCAGACCGCCCCCGCACCTCCATCGTGCCCGATCTCGCCACGCTGGCCGCCGGGGGAAAACGCGCCGTCGCCCGCGCGCTGGCGCTGGTGGAGACGGCGCGCGGCCAGCCCGACCTCGTGGCGCTGCTTGATGCCGCCGCCAGCGCCGGCCGGGCTGACGTGCTGGGGCTTACGGGGCCGCCCGGCGTCGGCAAATCGACCCTGACCAACGCACTGGTCCGCCGCGCCCGCGCGGCGGGTCGCACGGTGGCTGTGCTGGCGGTGGACCCGTCGTCGCGGCGCACCGGCGGTGCGCTGCTCGGCGACCGGGCGCGGATGAAGACCGATCCCGACGACCGGGGCGTGTTCGTGCGTTCCATGGCCGCGCGCGACCGGCTCGGCGGCCTCTCCGATGATTCGATCGCCGCCGTGGTGCTGCTGCGTGCCGTCTACGATCTGGTGATCGTCGAGACCGTAGGCGTTGGCCAGTCGGAGGCGGACATTTCTCTCGTCGCCGACACGGTGGTGCTGTGCATCCAGCCGGCCTCGGGCGACAGCCTTCAGTTCATGAAGGCGGGTGTCATGGAACTGCCCGACATCATCGTCGTCACCAAGGCCGACATGACCGAGGTTGCCCGCCGCGCCGCCTCCGAGGTTGCCGGGGCGCTGTCGCTGGCCGGTTCCGCCTCCGCCGGCTGGACGGTGCCGGTGATCCGCCTGTCGGCCTCGACCGGGGAGGGGCTCGACGCCTTCGAGGCGGCGGTCGCGGCCCATGGCGCCTTTCTCGACGCGGGAGACCGCCGCGCGGCGCAGCGTGCGTTGCAGGAGGACAAATGGGTGGAGGAGGCGGTGCGCGTGCGCTTCGGCACTCATGGCCTTGCACGGGCACGCAAAATCCCCCGGCGTTCGGAAGGCCCGTTCGCCCGCGAAGCGGAGCTGGCGCGGGAATTAACCTCCAGGCAAGACTGATTGGACAATGCTCTTGCGTGTCGCCGGCCGGCAACGGTCCGGCGCCCTATTGGGGACATGAAGTCTCGGCAAGGGCTGGCGCATGGGAATTTGTCGGGATCGATGGCCGAGGGCCGGACGGGCTTTGTCGCCGTTTCTCGTCGCCACCGCCTTCATCATCGCAACGCCTTGCGGGGCAGGGGCTGACGATGCATCCGGCCGGGCGCCGAAGGGCGCGACGGCGGGCTCAGGTCTCGGCCTCTGGCCGGGTTCCGCGCGGGCGCTGAAGCTCGCCACGCTCGATCTGCCCCAGCCGGTCGGTACCGGCCTGCCGGAGGTTCCGAAGGAGGCGCGCGCCGAGGCCGCAAAGCCGGCGCGCCGTGTTGTCGCACCCGGCGCCATCGTCACTGCCTCCCTCGCGCCGGTCTCCGACGACAGTGCGCGCGCCGCGGCCGTTGCCGCCCAGCCGGTGATGGAGGTTGCGGGCGAGGATGGTGCTCGGGAAGGCGTGGGAACGGGCGTCGAACCGTCCGACCTCATCGCGCCCGCGCTGGCCTCCGCTTCTTTCTCTTCATCGCCCGCCGCCAGCCCGGCGGATGACGACGCCTTCGCCTTTCCCCCGCCGCTGGTTCTGTCGGAGAGCGAAACCGCCGAGCCGCCGCGCCACCACGACATGTCGGGCGCCTATCTTGAGCTGGCGCTCGACATCGTCCTCGAACTGCCGCTCATCCAGGATGCCGCGCGGGTCGCCGCGGCGGAAGAGGTGCCGGCTGATCTGGAACGGGCCCGCCGCGCTGCCGAGGCACTGGCGCGCGAGGATGCGCCGGAAGACGCGATCAACGACTTTGGCGGTGGTACGGAACTCGTGCGTCCCGTGCCGCATCAGGACCCGGTGGCGGTGTTCAGCCGCGATCCGGTGCTGTTTCCGGCCCTGGCGTTCCAGTATGCGGCCCTCGCCGAGCAAGGCTATGTGCCGCATCCGTCCCCGCATGCCGAGGGCGAGGCGGACCTCGTCTCGCCAGACAGCACCGTGGAACTGGAGACCGCGCCCAGCGACGGCATCTGGCCCTCGCCGGCCCAGCGGCTGGAGCTCGGTGGCGAGAAGCTGGCGCGGGCCCAGAAGTGTTTGGCGGAAGCCATCTATTTCGAGAGCCGCGGCGAGCCCAAGCGGGGCCAGATCGCGGTGGCGCAGGTCATCGTGAACCGGGTGTTCTCCGGCTATTACCCCAACGACGTGTGTGGGGCGGTCTACCAGAACGCCCACAGGCACCTCGCCTGCCAGTTCACCTTCGCCTGCGATGACGTGAAGGATGTGGTGCGCGAGCCGGACATGTGGGTGCAGGCCAAGGACATCGCCGCCGACATGCTGGACGGCAAGCTCTGGCTCGCCTCCATCGGTCGCGCCACCCACTACCACGCCTATTGGGTGCATCCGAGCTGGGTGCGGGAGATGCGGAAGCTGGACAAGATCGGCGTCCACACCTTCTACCGCCCGCGCCGCTGGGGCGACAGCTACTGAGCTATGCCCGCTTTCCGGCCTGAGCGGCGCCCCCTCCAGCCCGCGCGGCGCTTGAGCGAGGCAACGCAAGAAGCCTGCGCGGCGCTTGAGCGAAAAGGCGACAAACCCCGCGCGAGGCGCCGTCAGGCGTGGCCGGCGTCGCTGGAGAGCATGCCCGGCACGATACCGAGCTTGCGCAACGCGCTGTCGTATTTCGTCTCCACACCCGCGCCGAAGATCAGGTCCGCGTCGGCCGGGCAGTTGAGCCAGCCGTTGGCCTGAATCTCGGTTTCGAGCTGGCCCGGCGCCCATCCGGCATAGCCGAGCGCCAGCACCGCGCTGCGCGGTCCGTGCCCGCCGGCGATGGCCTTGAGGATGTCCAGCGTCGCGGTGAGGCAGATGCCGTCGTCGATGGTCAGCGTGGAATTCTCGACGAAATAGTCTGCCGAATGCAGCACGAAGCCGCGTCCCGTCTCCACCGGCCCGCCGCGCAGCACTTTGACGGTGCCTGCGCTCCTGGGCAGCAGGATGCGCTCGGAGGCGGGCACCACGTCCAGCTGGACGAGGAGGTCGGTGAAGTCGATGTGGCTCGCCGGCTGGTTCACCACGATGCCCATGGCTCCTTCCGGAGAGTGGGCGCACATGTAGACGAGGGTGCGGGCGAACTGCTCGTCGCGCATGGTCGGCATGGCGATGAGCATCTGCCCATCGAGGAAACCCGACCCCCCGCCGTCGATCGTGTGGTTCTGGCTCGCAGTCATGGAGAAAGGGTACCGCCGTTCGGCCGTCTTGGAAATGCGGATTGCAACGCCGGCGGCTTTGACGCGCCCCGCCGGCGCGGCTGCCCGGGGCGGCTCACACGCTTGTGCGCGCCATGGGGACGGCATGGGGCTTTGCGTCGGGGCCGCGAGAAGGTACCCGGAAGGTCATGACATCGACCCCTCCGCGCTTCCCCGGCGCCTTGCGCGCGGCCGCCTTCTCATCATCGTCTCGCGGCCCGTCTCGCCGCCTTCTTGCCCGCGCATCCCTCGCCTGCGCGATGCTTGCTGTCCTATCGCCTGCCTCTCGGGCCGCGAGCGCGCCGCCGGTGAAGGTTCCGGGCGCCGATGTGATCCTGATGGCCGGTGCCGTCTCCGGCATCAACGCGGATGCGGGCATCGAGCTGAAGCTCGCGCCCGGCTGGAAGACCTACTGGCGCTATCCCGGCGACAGCGGCGTGCCCCCGACGCTGGACTGGAGCGGCTCGGAGAACATCGCGCGCGTGACGATGGAATGGCCGGCGCCCAAGCGTTTCGCCGACGGGGGCGGGGGCTTTGCCATCGGCTACAAGGGGTCGGTGCTGTTCCCGCTCAAGGTGGAACTGAAGGACAAGGACAAGCCGGCCCGGCTTGCTCTCGCGCTGGATTTCGCGGTGTGCGAGGCGCTGTGCATGCCCGCGCGCGCCGACCTCGCCATTGCCCTCGGCGGCGATGCGGGGGCCGAGGCGACTCGCATCGCGGCGGCCCGCGCGGCCCTCCCGGTGGAGCGCCCGCTTGGCGTGGCGGAGCCCACATCCATTCAAGCGGTCGCGCTCGATGCGTCCGCCACGCCGCCCCGTGTCGTCATCGAGGTGAAGGCGCAGAACCCCAAGGCTGACCTTTTTGCCGAGGGGCCCGCGCGCTGGGCGCTGCCGCTGCCGCAGAAGACCATGCTGCCGGACGGCGCCGCCCGTTTCGACCTGCCTCTCGACGGGATTCCCGCCGGGACCGAGCCCTCAGGCGCGCCGCTCACCCTGACCCTCGTGGACGGCCCGAAGGCCATCGTCACGACCGTTCCCGTCCCGCCCATTCCGCCGCGCTGAGTTCGGACGCTTCAGCCTGCGCGGGCGCTTTTCTCCCGGTCAAAAGGCCGTATTGTCGGCGCGGGCGCGAACGCCCAAATATGTGGAGAAGACGATGCCCATTTCGGTCGGCGACAAACTGCCCAACGCCACCTTCCGTGTTCCCACCGAGGACGGCCCGGTGCCGAAGACCACCGACGAGATCTTCACGGGCAAGAAGGTGGTGCTGTTCGCGGTGCCGGGTGCCTTCACGCCCACCTGCCACAAGAACCACCTGCCGGGCTATGTGCACGAGGCCGACGCCATCAAGGCCAAGGGCGTGGACGCCATTGCCGTGGTCTCGGTGAACGACCCCTTCGTCATGGGCGCTTGGGAGAAGGCGTCCGGCTCCGACGGCAAGATCTTGTTCCTGGCCGATCCCGATGCATCCTTCGCGACCGCGCTCGACCTCACCTTCGACGGCTCGGCCGCCGGCCTCGGCGTGCGCTCCAAGCGCTATTCGATGGTGGTTGAGGATGGCGTCGTGAAGACGCTCAATGTCGAGGACGTGCCCTCCAAGGCCGACGCCTCCGGCGCCACCGCGCTGCTCGCCCAGCTCTGATTTTCCGTGCGACTGACGGATGCCGGGCACGCCCGGCGTCCGCGCACCGGCGCCTCCTCAGGAGGCCCGGCCTCGCGCCCGCCCCACGCCTCCGCTCAGGCGATGATATCGGGGAACAACTCGTCCTCGATCTGGCCGATGCGATCCTTCAGCTGCAGCTTGCGCTTCTTGAGCCGCTGAATCTGCAGGATGTCCGATCCCGACACGCTGGTGAGCGCCTCGATCGCTGCATCGAGATCGCGATGCTCCTGCTTCAGGCGTTCCAGGTGGACCTTGAGATCCCGTTCCTCGTCGCTCGTCATGCCCGGTCCTGTCACCGGCGTGCGGGTCCGCCGCCCACTCGCCCCCATTTGGAATGACTATGGCACGGGCTTGCCGCGCCGCAAGATGGGAGGTCGCCGGAGGGGCGGAAAGCGGCTTGAGAAGTCGCTCGACAAGGCGGTCGACTCTTGGTTGGCTCCATGACAGACTGATGTCGTGTTGCAGACAGGGAGTGGCTAAGAATGTCCATCCAGTCGCACCTTCAGGAACTGAAGCGGCGTCACGCGGCCATCGAGCAGGAGCTCAACCGCGAAATGAACAGCCCCGCCTCGGATCCTCTTCGTGTCGCAGAGCTGAAGCGCAAGAAGCTGGTTCTCAAGGACCAGATGTCGAAGCTGAATCCGACGTCCACCGTACATTGATGGTTCGCGAGATGTGCTCGCCGCCCGTGTAATACGGTGCGACGCGCTCATCTTTGCGTCCTGTGAGACGAGCGGCGCAAAGCGGCGTTCCGCGCGAACGGCCTTTGCGTTCCGGGCCATTGGGCTTTAATCCGGCCCCATGGCTCCTCCGCTCGTTCTCCTCCAGGACATCCATCTGCGCTTCGGCGCCACCCCCCTGCTCGACGGCGCGGAGCTTTCCGTGTCGGCGGGCGAACGGGTGTGCCTCGTCGGTCGCAACGGCTCGGGCAAGTCCACGCTGCTGAAGGTGGCGGCGGGGCTGATCGAGCCGGATTCCGGCACGCGCTTCTTCCAGCCCGGCTGCACGGTGCGCTATCTGCCGCAGGAGCCGGACTTTGCCGGCTATGCGACGACGCTCGCTTATGTGGAAGCTGGTCTCGGGCCGGGCGACGATGCCTATCGCGCCCAATATCTCCTCACGGAGCTGGGCCTCACCGGACAGGAAGACCCCGCTCACCTCTCCGGCGGCGAGGCCCGCCGGGCCGCTCTGGCGCGCGTCATCGCGCCGGAGCCGGACGTGCTCCTGCTGGACGAGCCCACCAACCATCTCGATCTGCCGGCCATCGAATGGCTGGAAAGCGAGTTGAGGGGCTTAAAGTCCGCCATGGTGCTCATCAGCCATGACCGGCGCTTCCTGGAAACCCTCTCCCGCGCCACCGTGTGGCTCGACCGCGGGCAGACGCGGCGGCTGGAGCAGGGGTTCGGCGCCTTTGAGGCGTGGCGCGACGACGTGCTGGAGCAGGAAGAGACCGAGCGCCACAAGCTCGACCGCAAGATCGTCGCGGAGCTGGACTGGCTGCGCTACGGCGTCACCGCCCGGCGCAAGCGCAACGTGCGGCGCCTCGGCCTTCTGCATTCCATGCGCAAGGACCGGCGCGAGGAGCGTCGCGCGGTCGGCAACGTCAAGCTGGCGGTGAGCGAGGCCGAGGCCTCGGGCAAGCTGGTCATCGAGGCGAAGCACATCGCCAAGTCGTTCGGCGACCGCGCGGTGGTGAAGGATTTCTCCACCCGTATCCTGCGCGGCGACCGCATCGGCATCATCGGCCCCAACGGCGCCGGCAAGACCACCCTCATCAAGCTGCTCACCGGCGAGCTTGCCCCCGATTCGGGCACGGTGCGACTCGGCACCAATCTCGAAGTCGCCAGCCTCGACCAGAAGCGCGCGGCGCTGGACCCCGGCACCACCCTGCGCGACGCCCTCACCGGCGGCGGCTCCGACCAGGTGCAGGTGGGCGGCGTGCCCAAGCACGTGATGGGTTATCTGAAGGACTTCCTCTTCACCCCTGAGCAGGCCAACGCACCCCTCTCCGTCCTCTCCGGTGGCGAACGCGGCCGGCTGATGCTGGCGCGGGCGCTGGCCTTGCCCTCCAACGTGCTGGTGCTGGACGAGCCCACCAACGATCTCGATCTCGAAACCCTCGATCTCCTGCAGGAGATGGTGGCGGACTATCCCGGCACCGTCATCCTCGTCAGCCACGATCGTGACTTCCTCGACCGCACCGTCTCCAGCGTCATCATGGCGGAAGGGGATGGCGTGTTCCGCGAATATGCCGGCGGCTATTCGGACATGCTGTCCCAGCGCGGCCGGGGCGTGGAGGCGCGCGACAAGGGCGCGCCCGCGCAGAAGGCCAAGGCCGGCGAGTCCAAGCCCGAGGCCGGCAGGACGCCCGCCGGCGCGGCCAAGCGCAGGCTTTCCTTCCACGAGCAGCACGCGCTCAAGACGTTGCCGAAGACCATGGACGACCTGCGCGCCAGGCTGGAGAAGCTCGCCGCCGAGATCGCCGACCCCGCGCTCTATGCCCGCGACCCGGCGCGCTTCGACAAGGCCTCGGCGGCCCTCGCCGAAACTCAGGCGGCCCTGGATGCGGCGGAAGAGGAATGGCTGCGGCTCGAAATCCTCAAGGAGGAACTGGAAGGGTAGGCCGCCCTCACGGGCGGCGCCGCATCAGCACGGTGCTCTCGAAGTCGATCACCAGATCACCGTACTGGTTCGCCCCGGAATTGTAGGTGCGCAGGAAGCCCCATTGGGGCCGGGACTTGATGGTGATCTTGTCCCGGACCTCGGTGGCGAACGAGATCGTATCGCCCGCATAGACCGGCTTCAGCCAGCGTAGCTTGGTGAAGCCCGAGGCCGGTCCGAAGGAGCCGCCGCCCGGCACGCTTTCCTCGCCGGGTTTCGACGCCTCTATGGGCAGGGCCATGTTGGAGGCGACGAAGCACTTCATCCACATGGCTGCAGTATGCCACCCCGACGCCACCAGCGCCCCGAACGGGCTGCGCCGGGCCGCCTCGGGGTCCACATGAAAGGGCTGGGGATCGTAGAGGCGGGCGAAGGCCAGCATCTCCGCCTCGGTGAAGGTGTGATTGCCGAGCGCGGCGGTGGCGCCCGCCTCGACTTCCTCGAAATACATCATGCGAGGCGCGCTCCCGGGTTGCGACGGCCGATCATGCACACGCAGGTCTGATCGACCGCGGCGCTCTTGTCGGCCTTGAGAAGCTCGAAGCGGAAGGTCACGAGGCCCATGTCGGGCTTGCTCCTGGAGGTTCGGCTCTCCAGCACGGTGCGGCGGAGCGTGAGCACATCACCGGGAAAGACCGGCGCGAGCCATTTGTTCTCGGTGACGCCGGGCGAGCCCTGGCCGGCGGTGCGCAGCAGGAAGCCGTCGCAGATGAGTCGCATCATGATGGCGCAGGAATGCCAGCCGGATGCCGCCAGCCCGCCAAGCAGGGACGCCTTGCCCGCCGCCGCATCGAGATGCATGGGCTGGGGATCGAACTCCCGCGCGAAGGCGAGGATCTCCTCCTCCGTGACCTTGTGCGAGCCGAACGTCTTCACCTCACCGATGATGAAATCTTCGAAGAAGATGTCGGGCAAGGCGGCCTCCCTGTCGTTGGAGGCCGATGGAAGGCGAGGATGACGCAAACGTCAAGCTGGGCGTGGGGATACCGGCGCGTCAGGCTCAAAAGAGGTCCTTGTCGCGCCCCACGAGAAGGTCGCGGATGGTCGGGGTGACCGGAAATCCATAGCCGCCTTCACGATGGAGCGCCGGGAGCAAGCCGTCGTCGTGATATTCGGACAGGTTGCGCGGTAGCGCGTGTTGACCAAGGCGTGCTGCCGGTCGCCGAGCTATCGCGCATCCGGTGCCAGATGCCTCAGCGCGAAGCGCATCACCTCGGTCCCATCCTCCCGCCGGGCGCTGCCGGTGCGGTGGTAGATGGTCCAGCCTGGGCGGCTGCCGCTGGGGCGGGCGTCGAGGATTTCGGTGAAGAAGGTGATGGTGTCGCCGGCTCGGACTGGAGCGAGCCATTTGAGATCCGTCAGGCCGAAGCCGACGCCCACGGGTGCGATCGCCGCCGCATGGTCGGGGGGGAGGGCTTCAGCCGTGGCGCCGTGGGCGCGCACGAACAGGCCCATCCATGTTGAGACCGTATGCCAGCCGGAGGCGATGAGGGTGCCGAAGGGGGAGGCGGCGGCCGCCGCCGCATCCACATGGAAGGGCTGGGGATCGTAGGCGCGGGCGAAGCGTACGATCTCCTCGGCCGTGAAGGTGAAGCGGCCAAGTAACTGCGGCCCGGCCCCGACCATCACGGAGCCTCAGTTGGCGAAGCGGAAGTGCAGCACGTCGCCATCGGCGACCACATAGTCCTTGCCTTCCAGGCGGAAGCGGCCGCCCTCGCGCGCACCGGCCTCGCCCTTGAACTTCACATAATCGTCGAAGGCGATGGTCTCGGCGCGGATGAAGCCCTTCTCGAAATCCGTGTGGATCACGCCCGCCGCCGCCGGGGCCTTGGTGCCGGCGGTGATGGTCCAGGCGCGGGCTTCCTTTGGGCCGACGGTGAAATAGGTGAGCAACTGGAGCAGTTCGTAGCCGGCACGGATGACGCGGTTGAGGCCCGGCTCGTCGAGGTCGATGGCCTCCAGATATTCCTTCTGCTCGTCGGGCGGCAGCACCGCGATCTCGCTCTCGATCTTGGCCGAGACGACGACCGCCTTGGCGCCTTCCTCGGCGGCGCGCTTGAAGACCTCGGCGGAGAGGGCGTTGCCCTCCTTCGCGGAGGCTTCCTCGACGTTGCACACGTAAAGCACCGGCTTGGCAGAAAGGAGGCCCAGCTGGTTGAAGAGCTTGCGCTCTTCCGGCTTCACCTCGGCGAGGCGGGCTGGCTTGCCCTCGCGCAGCAGAACGAGGGCGCGCATGACGAGATCGAGGGTTTCCTTGGCTTCCTTGTCGGTGCCGCCCTTGGCTTTCTTCTCCAGCGCCGTGACGCGCTTCTCCAGGCTCTCGAGGTCGGCGAGCATCAGCTCGGTCTCGATGGTCTCGATGTCGTTGACCGGCGCGATCTTGCCTTCCACATGGGTCACGTCTCCATCCTCGAAGCAGCGCACCACATGGGCGATGGCGTCGCACTCGCGGATGTTGGCGAGGAACTGGTTGCCGAGCCCCTCGCCCTTGGAGGCGCCGCGCACCAGGCCTGCAATGTCCACGAAGGTGAGGCGGGTGGGGATGATCTGCCCGGAGCCGGCGATCTCCGCGAGCGTGTCGAGGCGCGGGTCGGGCACCGCAACGTCACCCACGTTCGGCTCGATGGTGCAGAACGGATAGTTCGCCGCCTGCGCCGCCGCCGTCTGGGTGAGCGCGTTGAAAAGGGTGGACTTGCCCACGTTGGGAAGCCCGACGATGCCGCATTTGAAGCCCATGGAACGCTCAGCAGTTGCACCCGCCCGCCGGGGCGGCTGCAGGATGGAGATAAGGATCGGGCCGCGCGGCGGCCGTTGGGGGATCGCATAGCCCCTCGGGCCTTGGGTGCGCAACCCGCCGAAGCTTGCGCCGGGTCTCAGCCCTTCTCGCCGACCCTTTTTTGCTCCCCGAAGCCCTGGGCTTCGAGGAAGAGGTGGGCGCGGTTCTGGAACTCGTCGGGGCGCTGCTTCACCAGCAGCTCGGAGAAATCGGCGCAGGCGTCGCTCACGGCATCCACCCAGCCCTTTTCGGACTTGGCGAAGTCGTTGAGCACGTAGGCGTGCACCAGCGCCTTGTCGCCGGGATGGCCGATGCCGAGGCGGATGCGCCAGTAATCGTTGCCGCACTGGGCGGTGATGGACCTCAGCCCGTTATGGCCGGCGTTGCCGCCGCCCTTCTTGATCCGCAGCTTGGCGGGGGGCAGGTCCAGCTCGTCGTGGAAGACGAAGATGTGGTCGAGGGGGATCTTGTAGAAGCGCTGGGCTTCGGCGACGGCCCGTCCGCTCTCGTTCATGAAGGTCTCGGGAAAAAGCGCGATGACCTTCTCGCCGGCAATCTCGCCTTCCGCGGCAGCGGACTGGAAGCGGCGCCGCAGGGGGCCGAGACGGTGGCGGCGGCAGATGGCGTCGAGCGCCATGAAGCCCACATTGTGCCGGTTGCCGGCATATTTCGGGCCGGGATTGCCGAGCCCTGCGAACAGGAACATGAGGCGGATCTCCGGCCCGGAAAACGGGGCGCCGCGGCTTTAAGCAAGCGCGGCGCCCGGTACTGGTCAGCGATCAGCTCAGGCCTTCGGCTCTTCCGCCGCCGGCTCTTCCTCGGCGCCCACGGGGGCGACGATGGTGGCGAGCGTGTCGTCACCCTGGCCGGCCCAGCTGGAGCCAGCCGGAAGCTTGAGGGCGGAGAGGTGGAAGGCGTCGCCGAACTCGGCGCCGGTGAGATCGACCTCGATGGCGGCGGGGATGTTCTCCGCATCGCACTCAAGCTCGACGGTGTGGGCAACCACGTTCAGCGTGCCGCCGGCCTTGAGCGCCGGGGAGGCTTCCTGCTTCACGAAGTGCACCGGAACCTCGACCGTCACGGTCGCGCCCTTGGAGACGCGCAGGAAGTCCACGTGAACCGGGAAGTCCTTCACCACGTCCAGCTGGTAGTCGCGCGGGATGACGCGGTGCTTCTTGCCGTCCACGTCCACCTCGAACAGGGTGGTGAGGAAGTGGCCGGCATAGATGATCTTGTTGATCTCGATAAAGTCGAGCGAGATCGTGATGGGGTCCTGCTTCTCGCCGTAGATCACGGCGGGCACACGCCCGGCGCGGCGCTCGGCACGGGCGGCCCCCTTGCCGGCCCGCGGGCGCGCCACAGCCTTCAGTTCCTTGATGGCAGTCATGGCACTTGTCCTAACTTCGATATGGGTCCGAGAATGGCGCGTGATTCACACAGCGGACACACGCCTTCGACCGTCGGCACGCCTCCAGGGGGGCGCATGCCGCGGACGAAGGCGCGCTTATAGCGGCGCCGCGGCGCCAACGCAACAATTGCGGGCGTTTGCGCCCGGCGGGGGGATGCCATGAGGGCTTGGAGCCGCGTCACCAGGGGACGGATCGGATGGGCCAGCGCGCTGCTCGCGCTGACGCTCGCCACGGGTGCGGCTGTTGCCCAGCAGGCCCCGGTCCCGCCCGGCAGGGAGGCGGCGAGTGCAGCCGCCGCGAATGCCCGGATCGCCATGTGGGACGTTCCGGACGTGGACCTCCTGCCCGATGACGATTATGGCCGACTGGTGCGCTACGGTCGCTCGGTGCTGGAGGCGAGCGCACGCCATATCGGGCCGGATGCCGCGGATCCGGCCATGCGGTTCGCCGGCAACAACCTCGCTTGTGCGAACTGCCACCTCGACGCTGGGCTTAAGAAATTCGGCCTGCCGCTGGTTGCGGCGTCCGCGGACTACCCGGCCTATTCCACGCGCACGGGGCAGGTCGCGACCCTGGAGGATCGTCTCGACAATTGCATGATGCGCTCCATGAACGGGCGGCCCATGCCACGGGATGCCCGGCCCATGCAGGCACTGGTGGCTTATCTCCGCGTGCTCTCCTCCGCTTTGCCGAAGGATGCGCGCATCGAGGGTGCGGGGGCTGGGGCCCTTCCGGAGCTTGACCGCGCCGCCGATCCGCAGCGCGGCGCGCGCGTCTACGCGCAGAACTGCGTCTTCTGCCATCGCTCGGGCGGGGAAGGGCTGCGGCGCAATCCGGTGGATGCGAGCTTCGGCTATGGCGTGCCGCCTTTGTGGGGCCCCGACAGCTTCAATGACGGTGCCGGCATGAACCGCCTCATCTCCATCGCCAACTTCGTGCATGACAACATGCCCAATGGTACCGATTGGCTGATGCCGGTCTTGTCCACGGAAGACGCGTGGGATGTGGCGGCCTATGTGGTCAGCCAGCCCCGCCCATCGCGCGAGGCCTTTGCGGCGGACTTTCCGGATTTGCTGGAGAAGCCCGTGGACACGGCCTACGGCCCCTATGCGGACACCTTTCCTCCGAGCCAGCACAAATACGGCCCCTTTGCCCCCATCCGCGCCGAAATCAACCGGCTGAAGGCGACGCGCGGCAACGTGCCCAATCCAAATGCGCGGTAGGGCTTAGCGAGGCGTTGACGACTGGCAGGCGCCGGGCTTGCCCACCGGGGTGCCCTGGCCAAACCAGTTGCCGCACTTGTCGCAGCCGGAAACGGCGATGGCCAGCGCGGCGACGGCGGCGAGACGGATGGCGACGCGCATGACTTCTCCTCGGGAACTCGCGGCAGATTAGGCGATCCGCCGGGGAAGGAAAGGGGCCGCGCCGCCGCGGCCCCTTCTCTCCTCAATAGACGATGACGTGCCGCACCACCTCGCCGCGGTCGAGGCGGTCGAAATTCTCGTTGATGGTTTCGAGCGGCCCGGTGGAGGAAAGCAGGCGGTTCACCGGCAGCTTGCCGCGCTTGTAGAGCGCCATGAAGCGCGGGATGTCGCGCGGCGGCACGCAGCTGCCCATATAGCTGCCCTTGATGGTGCGCTCCTCGGCGACGAGGTGCACGGGCGGCAGCGAGATGCGGGCATTGGGATTGGCGAGGCCGCCCGTTGTGGTGGTGCCGCCGCGGCGGGTGATCTTGTAGGCGAGCTCGAAGGCGGGGGCGGAGCCGGCCATCTCGATGGCGTGGTCCACGCCGCCACGGGTCGCCTCCTTCACCGCCTCCACGATGTCCGCGTCGCTGGCGAGGAAGGTGTCGGTGGCGCCGAGCTGGCGGGCGAGGTCGAGCTTGGCCGGCGACAGATCGAGCGCGACGATCTGGTCTGCGCCCGCCGCCACCGCGCCCATCACCGCGGAAAGGCCCACGCCGCCGAGGCCCACCAGCGCGACGCTCTGGCCCGGCCGCACGCCGGCCGTGTTCACCACCGTGCCGACACCGGTCATCACCGCGCAGCCGAACAAGGCGGCGTCGATGAGCGACATCTCCTTGTCGATCTTGATGATGGAACGGCGCGAGACCACCGCATACTCGCCGTAACCGGCGATGCCGCACAGATGGTAGACGTCGGTCCCGTCGTCGCACCTCAGCCGGCGGCCACCGCCGAGCAGCGTTCCCGCGCCGTTGGAGGCCTGTCCCGGCCCGCACAGTTGCGCCCGGCCTTCCATGCAGGAAGGGCAGGTGCCGCAGGTGGGCACGAAGCTCATTACCACATGGTCGCCGGCATGGAGATCATCGACACCTGCGCCCGTCTCCACCACAACGCCCGCCGCCTCGTGGCCGAGCACCATGGGCAACTGCCGCGGACGGTCGCCATTGATGACGGAGAGGTCCGAATGGCACAGGCCGGCCGCCGCCACCTTGATGAGCACCTCGCCAGCCTGGGGCGGCGCAAGGTGAACCGTTTCAATGGTCAGAGGGCGCGTGTCCGCGTAGGGTTTGCTGACCGGAGACGTGCGCAGGACGGCGGCGCGGATCTGCATCTTTTCCTCCCGATGCTGTTACCGCGTTTTCGGACGCGATGGGGCGGAGCGTCAAGCGCGGGAGGCTGCGCATTTCGCAGGGGAGGCGGCGGCGCTCCTTTCCGGCCGCCTCAGGCGGCCTCCGCCGCCATGCCCGACAGCAGGAGGTCGGCCGTCTGGCCCGCCAGAAGGGCGACGTTGGCGTCCTTGGTGATCATGGCGGCGACGATGGCACCGTCGATCAGCACGCCCAATTGGTGTGCGGCGCCGTTGGGGTCGCGCGCGCCGGCCTCGGCGGCAAGGCGGGTGATGGTCTCCAGCACCACCTTCTTGTGGGCGAGGGCAATCTGGCGCATGCGGTCGTCGGCCTTGTCGTGCTCCGCCACCGCATTGATGAAGGGGCAGCCGAAGAATCGGGCGTCGCCGAACCATTCGCGCAGCACAGGGAAGATGCGGCGCAGACGCATCTGCGCGGTTGCCTCTCCTTTCAGCAATTCGCCGAGAAACCAGTCGCGCCAGGCCGCGCCCTCGCGCTCCAGCACCGCTTCCACCAGCCGCTCCTTGGAGCCGAACGACTTGTAGAGGGTCGCCTTGGCCGTTGCCGCCTCGGCCACTACGGCGTCCACGCCCACGGCATTGATGCCGTGCTGGCAGAACAGCCGCGTCGCAGCCTGGAGGATGCGCTCGCGCGCCTTCGGCTCCGCCTCCCCAACGTCCGGGGCGGCGTGGGGATTGGCCCTGGGGCGGCTTGCCTTCGTGTGCTGCATCGCTTCTCACCAATGTGCCGCTTTCGCGTGCACTCGGACAGACCTGTCTGTTTTCTACAGGCACGAACCGTGCCGAACAAGCGGCGTCAACTTTTCCCGCAGCTCCTTATTTCTCATGAGGAAATGCACTTCTCTTGCAGTCAGTCGTCAGCTTCGGCGGATTTGGCATAGGGCGTGCATAAGACAGACCGGTCTGTCTACACGACCCAAGGAGATCCTGATGACTGCGCCCCAGACCGCACTGACCGGCTGCCTCGCGCCAGAAGCGACCACGGGCTGCCTTGCGCCCATCGACAAGGAGGGCCTCGCCAAGCTGATCGCGGCCGGCAAGGCGGACCCCAAGGTCATCAAGACCCTGAAGTGCAAGACCGTCGCCGAGGGTCGCTTCCGCCACGCCAATTACATCCGCAACCTCGAGCCCTACATCGTCGACGAGCCCCCGGGCTTGCTCGGCGACGACACCGCGCCGAACCCCTCCGAGGCCTCCCTCGCGGCGCTCGGCTCCTGCCTCGCGGTCGGCCTCCACGCCAATGCGGTGCATCGCGGCTGGACCGTGCGGAAGCTCGAACTCCAGCTCGAAGGTGATCTCAACATCACCGCCGTGTGGGGCACGGGCGACGTCAGCGAGAAGCCGGTCGGCTTCACCGACGTGCGCGTGAAAGTCGACATGGAATGCGACGGCGTGCCGAAGGAGGAGGTCGAGGCGCTCATCTCCCACGTCACCAAGTGGTCGCCGGTGGCCAACACCTTCGTCCGGCCGGTGAACCTCGAGGTGGCGCTGGGCTGACCCGCCGACGCCGACCAATCCGGCCGTCTTCGGCCGCATCCCTGCCCGGCGACGGTCCGGGCAGGCTCCCGCCCTCTCCCCATCGAGGATCGCCATGTCGCTGTCTGTGCTGCACACCGCCGTCACCGCCTTGTCGCCGCATGACCTCACTGCGGCCGATCTCGATGCCGGCGTGGCGCTGGACGAGATTGGCAAGATCGCGCGGACCGACCTTTCCGCTTGGGCGCGGGCCATCGACGAGGGCACCTATCCGGCGACGCTGCTGCATCGCTTCGCCGATGCGGGGGCGTTCCGGCTGCATCTCTCTCAGGGGCATCAGCTCGGCAATAGCATCGAAGGCATGTCGCGCGTGTCCGAGGTCTGCGCCGCCACCGGCTTCATGGCCTGGTGCCAGAACACGCTCGTCTGGTACATCATCAATTCCGAGAACGAGGCGCCGCGCGCAAAGTATCTCGCCGCCGTCGCCACGGGTCACGTACTCGGCGGAACCGCACTGTCCAATCCCATGAAGTCCTTCTTCGGCATCGAGACGCTGAAGCTGAAGGGCACGCGGGTGGAGGGCGGCTACAAGGTAAGGGGCATCCTGCCCTGGGTGTCCAACCTCGGCCCCGACCATTTCTTCGGCTGCATCTTCGCCGTGGACGGCGCCGCGCCGGTGATGGCCATCATCGACTGTGCCGAGCCGGCGGTGACGCTGAAGCCCTGCGAGCCGTTCCTCGGCATGGACGGCACCGGCACCTACGCCGTGCAGGTGCGCGACCTGTTCATTCCCGACGACATGGTGCTGGCGCACGACGCTCCGTCCTTCGTGAAGAAGATGCGGGCCGGCTTCATCCTGCTCCAGGCCGGCATGGCCATCGGCCTGATCCGCGATTGCATCGCCATGATGCGCGAGGTGGAGGAGCCGCTCGGCCACGTCAACCGCTATCTCGACGTCCAGCCGGACCAGATGGCCGAGACGCTGGCGGCCATGGAGGCGGAGGTGAAAACCCTCGCCGAGACGCCGTTCGATCCGAGCCCGGACTATTGGCGCCGTGTCGTCTCCGCCCGCCTGCTGGCCGGCGAGAAGAGCGTCGAGGCGGCGCACTACGCCATGCTCCACTGCGGCGCCCGTGGCTATGTGCGCGCCTCGCGCTGCCAGCGGCGCCTGCGCGAGGCCTATTTCGTCGCCATCGTCACGCCGGCCACCAAGCAACTGAAGCTGATGCTGGACCAGATGCCCGCCTGACACCGGCCGCCCGTTTCAAAACATGAGGGGCAAAAGCCCCCGTTGCCTTCCGAAGACGTGTCCTTGCGACCCGCAAGATCCGACCCACCAGAGGGGATCACCATGAGCACAATCCTGATTTCGCCGTCCGATCTGTCCACCCTCATCCTGTCCGAGCCCACGGTCGTCATCGACACCCGCGACCCGGCCAGCTATGCCGCCGGGCACATTCCCGGCGCGGTGAACCTGCACGAGATCTTCACCTTCCTCGCCACCTCGACACCCGAGGGCTACGCCGAGCTTAGGGATAAATTCGCCGACGCCTTCGGCAAGGCCGGCCTCTCCGGCAAGGAGACGGCGGTCATCTACGAACAGTCGATGAATTCCGGCTTCGGCCAGTCCTGCCGTGGCTATTTCCTGCTGACCTTCCTCGGCTATCCCAAGGTGAAGGTGCTGCATGGCGGGTTCGCCGCCTGGACGGCCGCGGACCTTCCCGTTTCCACCGACATGCCCGAGCCCAAGGCCGCCACATTCCCCGTGGACCGGGCCGCCGGCGAACTCATCATCGATGCCGCTGCCATGCTGAAGGCGGTGGAAGACCCGGCCGTCGCGAAGCTCGATGTGCGTGACGTGGACGAGTGGATCGGCGAAAGCTCCTCGCCCTATGGCAAGGATTTCTGTCCGCGCAAGGGCCGCATCCCCGGCGCCAAGTGGATCGAATGGTACCGCATGATGAAGCCCACCGCCGAGGGGCCGCGCTTCAAGTCCTCCGCCGAGATTCTCGCCGAGTGCGCCACCGTGGGCATTTCGCCCGAGACCCCCGTCTATCTCTACTGCTTCAAAGGGGCGCGGGCCTCCAACACCTTCCTCGCGCTGAAAGAGGCGGGGGTGAAGGACGTGAAGATGTATTTTGGCTCCTGGAACGAGTGGTCGCGCGATCCGTCGCTGCCCATCGAGGAGGGGCATCCGGCCGCGGCCCTCGGCTGAACCGAGCCAAAGGAGCCCCGCCGTGTCCGAGATCATCTGCTATTTCAGCCCCCAGTCCGGCTATGCCTATTTGGGACACGGCCGCCTGCGCCAGATCGCGCGCGCGGCGGGCGCCGACATTCTCTGGCGTCCCGTCGATATCCTGAAGGTTTTCGCCGAAGGCGGCTCCACCGCCCCGGCGAAGCAGTCGCCCCAGCGCAATGCCTATCGCAAAGAGGACATCGTGCGCTGGGCCAAGGTGCGCGACATCCCGATAAACACCGAGCCGAAATTCTGGCCCACCGATACGCTGCCCGCCTGCCGTCTCATCGCGGCCGCGCAGATTGAGGGCATCGACCCCGCCGATCTCATCGGCGCGTGCCTCTCCGCCGTGTGGGCGCGCGACATCCAGATTTCCGAGAGGGACAACCTCGTCCGCCTCGCCAATGAGGTGGGGCTGGACGGCGAGAAACTGGCGGACCTTTCCGACAGCGTGGAGGCGGCCGACAAGATCGCGCGCAACACCGCCGCCGCCATTGAGGCGGGCGTGTTCGGCTCGCCCACCTATCTCGTCGATGGCCAGATGTATTTCGGCCAGGACCGGCTGCTGTTCGTCGCCGCCGCGCTGGGTGTCGCGCAGGAAGTCGTCGCGCCGGAGCATCTGTCGTGAGCGCCCCGCTCGTCATCATCGGGGCCGGGCAGGCGGCGGCGCAGGCCGTCACCTCGCTCAAGGCCGAGGGCTATGGGAAGCCCATCATCGTCATCGGCGACGAGCCCTATCTGCCCTACCAGCGCCCACCGCTCTCCAAGGCCTATCTCGGCGGCGAGATGGCCGAGGACCGGCTCGAGCTGAAGGCGCCCGCCTTCTATGCGGAGGCCGGTGCCGAGATTCGCCTCTCCACCCGCGCCGCCCGCATCTTTCCTGCGGGCAGGGAGGTTGAGCTTTCCGATGGCAGCCGGCTCACCTACGGCGCGCTGCTCATCGCCACCGGCACCCGTGCCCGCGCGCTGCCTGTGCCGGGCGCCGACCTGCCCGGCGTCTTCTCCATCCGCAGCATCGACGATGTGAAGCACTTCCGCGCGGCGGCGCAGCCGGGCGCGCGGATGGTCATCATCGGCGGCGGCTATATCGGGCTGGAGACGGCCGCCAAGGCGAAGACGCTCGGGCTCGATGTCACCGTGGTGGAAGGCGCGCCGCGGCTTCTCGCCCGCGTCGCCTGCGCCACCATCTCTGATTTCGCCCGCGACCTGCACGAGGCACACGGCGTCATCGTGCGCACCGGCATCGGCGTCGCCCGCATTCTGGGCACGGATGCCGTTACCGGTGTCGAACTGGCGGACGGCCGCATCCTGAAGGCGGATCTCGTTCTGTCCGCTGTGGGCGCGGTCCCCAATGCAGAAATCGCCGCAGATGCTGGCCTTGCCTTGGAGAACGGCATCCGCGTGGACGCGGCGACCCGCACCAGTGCGCCCAATATCTATGCTGCCGGAGACGTGGCCAGTTTTCCAAGCCGTCTGTACGGCCGGCGTATTCGCCTTGAATCCGTGCAGAATGCGATCGATCAGGCGAAGGCTGCCGCTAAAATCATCTCTGGTAATTACGTTGTATACGATCCCATCCCCTGGTTCTGGTCCGATCAGTATGATGTGAAGCTGCAGATCGCCGGCCTTCTCGACGGCCACGACCGCACCGAATGCGAGGGCGACATCGCCGCCGCGCGCTTCTGCGTCAGGTATTTCGCGGGGGAACGCCTCGTCGCGGTTGCCTCCGTCAACGATCCGAAAAGCCACATGCTGGCGCGCAAGGCGCTCGCCACCCCACCACCCGTGCCCGTTCCCGGGTGAGCGTGGCACGGGCATTGCCCTATCCCAGCGTCACGTTCGCCCGGTCCATCGCAAGCCCTCATGGAGAGCCCTGATGTCGATGTTTTCCAACCCGTTCTCGCTGAAGTCCACGCTGCGCCGCTGCCTGTGCGGGCGGCACGCGAGCGCGGAGGAACATGCGGCAGCGGAGCGTGCTGCGGCGCTCTCCGATGAGGCGCGCTACAAGGAGGTGGTCGCCTCCGGCCTCATGCGGGCGCTTTTCCCGAACGACATGAAGCGCCGCGCTTTCCTGAAGGCCGTGGGCACCTCCACGGCGGCAGCCGCGCTCGCGACCTTCTTCCCGCTCGACGCCGCCACCGAGGCCTTCGCCCAGACCGGCAAGCCGGAGAAGACCGACCTCAAGGTGGGCTTCATCCCCATCACCTGCGCCACGCCCATCATCATGGCCCACCCCATGGGCTTCTATAAGAAGCACGGCCTGAACGTGGAGGTGGTGAAGACTGCCGGCTGGGCGGTGGTGCGCGACAAGACCATCAACAAGGAATACGACGCCGCGCACATGCTGGCGCCCATGCCGCTCGCCATCTCGCAGGGGCTGGGCTCGAACCCGATCCCGTTCGTCGCGGCGGCCATCGAGAACATCAACGGCCAGTCCTTCACGCTCGGCATCAAGCACAAGGACAAGATGGACGTGAAGTCGTGGAAGGGGATGAAGCTCGCCATTCCCTACGACTTCTCCATGCATAACTACCTGCTGCGCTATCTCCTCGCCGAGAACGGGATCGATCCGGACACCGATGTCCAGCTTCGCGTGGTGCCCCCGCCGGAGATGGTGGCCAACCTGCGCGCCGAGAATATCGACGGCTTCCTCGCCCCGGACAACGTGGCCCAGCGCGCCGTGTTCGACGGCGTGGGCTTCATTCACTCCCTGTCCAAGACCATGTGGGACGGCCACCCCTGCTGTTCCTTCGCGGCCAGCAGGGAATTCATCTCCACCATGCCGAATACTTACGCGGCGCTGCTGCGCGCGATCGTGGACGCCACCGGCTATGCCTCGAAGGCGGAGAACCGCAAGGCCATCGCTGAGGCCATCGCGCCGGCTGCCTATCTCAACGCGCCGCCGATCGTGCTGGAGCAGGTGCTGGTGGGCAAGTATGCGGACGGCCTCGGCAACATCAAGGATGACCCCAAGCGCGTCGATTTCGATCCCTTCCCGTGGGATTCCTTCGCCGTGTGGATGCTGACCCAGATGAAGCGCTGGGGCCAGATAAAGGGCGACGTGGATTACACCAAGGTCGCCAACGAGGTGTTCCTCGCCACCGACGCCGCCAAGGTGATGAAGGAGATGGGCCTCACCCCGCCCACCACCACCTCCAAGTCATTCTCTGTCATGGGCAAGGTTTTCGACCCGGCCAAGCCCGCCGAATACGTGAACTCCTTCGCCATCAAGCGGAGCTGATGGGATGAAGAGCCTCGGCGCGCGCGCCGGCCTCCTCTCTGTGCTGCTGTTTGTCGCCTTCTGCGCGCTGTGGCAGATCGCCGTCACCCCGAGCGCAAGCTCGGGGCCGGCGCTCGATCCCGAATATGCCAAGCTGATGGGCATCGCCACCGAGGGCGCAAAGTCGGCCATGCCGGGGCCGCTCGATGTGGCCGGCAAGCTCTGGGACAACCTCAAGCGGCCATTCTACGACAACGGCCCCAACGACAAGGGGCTGGGCCTTCAGCTGCTCTATTCCATCGGCCGGGTGGCGATCGGCTATGGGTTGGCGGTGCTGGTGGCGGTGCCCGTCGGCTTTCTCATCGGCATGTCGCCGCTCGCCTACCGGGCGCTCGATCCCTTCATTCAGGTGCTGAAGCCGATCTCGCCACTCGCCTGGATGCCGCTGGCCCTCTACACCATCAAGGACTCTTCCCTCTCTGCCATCTTCGTCATCTTCATCTGCTCGGTGTGGCCCATGCTCATCAACACCGCCTTCGGTGTGGGGGCGGTGCGCAAGGAGTGGCTGAACGTGGCGCGCACGCTGGAGGTGGGCCCATGGCGGCGCGCCTTCACGGTGATCCTGCCGGCGGCGGCGCCCACCATTCTCACCGGTATGCGCATCTCCATCGGCATCGCCTGGCTGGTGATCGTGGCGGCGGAGATGCTCGTGGGCGGCACCGGCATCGGTTACTTCGTCTGGAACGAGTGGAACAACCTCTCCATCGCCAATGTGATCGTCGGGATCCTGCTCATCGGCGTCGTCGGCATGGTGCTCGACCTCATTCTCGCGCGCTTCCAGAAGCGCGTGACCTTTCCGGAGTGAGGGGCATGGAGAACGCCAAGACCGAGAACGCCAAGACCGAGATCGATCCCAAATTCATCTCCATCGAGGGCATCGCCCGGCGCTATCCGGCGGCGGGCGGCGGGTCCACAACCATTTTCGAGGATCTCTGGCTGCCGGTGCCGCGGGGCGAGTTCGTCTGCATCATCGGCCATTCCGGCTGCGGCAAGACGAGCGTGCTCAATATCCTCGCCGGGCTGGAGGAGCCGTCCGACGGCGTGGTGGTGGTGGATGGCCAGGCCATTTCCGGCCCGAGCCTCGACCGCGCCGTGATCTTCCAGGGCCATGCGCTGCTCCCGTGGAAGAGCGTCATCGGCAATGTGGGCTATGCCGTCTCCTCCCGCTGGCGCAAGGCGGGACGTGGCGAGGTGGAGGAGCGCGCGCGCCGCTTCATTGATCTCGTCGGCCTCAGGGGCAACGAGCTGAAGCGGCCGGCGGAACTCTCCGGCGGCATGCGCCAGCGGGTGGGCATCGCCCGCGCGCTGTCCATCGAGCCGAAGATCCTGCTCATGGACGAGCCCTTCTCGGCGCTGGATGCCCTCACCCGCGGCACGCTTCAGGACGAGGTGCGGCGCATCTGCAAGTCCACGGGGCAGACCGTGGTCATGATCACCCACGACGTGGACGAGGCCATCTACCTCGCCGACAAGATCGTGCTCATGACCAACGGTCCGGACGCCATGATTGCCGAGGTGGTGGAGAACCCGCTGCCCATGGAGCGCGCCCGCGACACCATCCACCGGGAAGAGGACTACTACGCGGTGCGCAATCACCTCGTCGACTTCCTCGTCTCCCGCAGCCGCACGTTCAAGGCGGAGATGCCTGCGGGCTACGACCGCCGCCACCCGCCCCGGGTGCGTCTCGGCCGCCAGCCGGAGCCCGCGCTCGCGCCGGCCAACACCATTCCCTTCCCCGCCATCGCCAAGGCGCGGGACTGACTCTCTTTCGACCGATCCCAAGCGGAGACCATAAGAAGATGAAGCGCGAGCAACTGACCGAGAAGATCCTCGACATCAAGCGCGAGAAGGGCTGGACCTGGAAATACATCTGCGAAGAGATCGGCGGCATGTCGCCCGTGCTCGTGGTCGGCGCGCTGCTGGGCCAGATGAAGCTGGTGAAGCCGCTGGCGAAGAAGGCCGCCGAGCTGTTCGGCCTCTCCGAGGTGGAGGAGCGGATGCTCAACGAGGTGCCCATGCGCGGCGCCGGCACGCCCATGCCCCCCACCGATCCGCTGATCTACCGCTTCTACGAGCTGGTGATGGTGAACGGCCCGGCGTGGAAGGCGTTGATAGAGGAGGAGTTCGGCGACGGCATCATGTCCGCCATCGACTTCAACATGGAGATGGTGCGCGAGCCCAACCCCAAGGGCGACCGCGTGCAGATCACCATGTCCGGCAAGTTCCTGCCCTACAAATATTACGGCAACGAACAGGGCATCCCCGAGTACGGTTTCAAGGAAAGCTGAGCCGGCGCCACGTCACGCAGGCAAAGAAAAACCCCGCCGGGCGACCGGCGGGGTTTTTTGTTCAGGGGTGGCAGGGCCTGTCCTATTCGTTGAACAGCACCGGCTGCTCGGGCGCGGGCGCCTCAGCGGCGGCCTCGGTGCCTTCGCCGGCCCGGGTGCGGAAGCGACGACGGCGGGGACGCGGGGCGTCCGCCGCCTCGGCGGCTTCCGCGCTTTCCTCGCGCGGCGCATCGGCAGCGATCTTGGGTTCGGCCTTCGGTTCTGCCTTGGCCTCAGCCTTCGGTTCGGCCTTGGGCTCACGGGGCTCGGCCTTCGGCTCGCTCTTCGCCTCGGCCTTCATTTCGGCCTTCGTTTCGACCTTGGGCTCGGGGCGCTCCTTGGTCACGGCCGGAGCGCCGGTGATGAAGGACGGTAGACCGAGATCCTGCTCCTCGGCGCGGGGCGCGCGCGGCGGACGGGGCTGCTCGATCTCCTCGCTGCGCGGCGCGCGATGCAGACGCGGCTGGTCGGTGTCGTCGGTGCGGGGCGCACGCGCCGCGCGGGGCACAAAACCATCGCCGTTGTCGTCGCGGTTGCGGCGGCGGAACTCGCGCGGCTCGCGCTGTTCCCTTGGCTCGCGCTGTTCGCGCTGTTCACGGGGCTCGCGCTGGTCGCGTGGGTCGCGGTTGTCGCGCGGCTCGCGGTTCTCTCGCGGCTCCCGATTGTCGCGCGCCTCGCGGGGCTGATAGCCCTCGTCTTCATCCCGATTGCGGCGGAAGTTGCCCTGCCGGTTGTCCCGCTGGCCACGATCGTCCCGCTGGCCACGATCGTCCCGCTGGCCACGATCGTCCCGCTGGCCACGGTCGTCCCGCTGGCCACGGTCATCCCGCTGGCCACGGTCATCCCGCTGGCCTCGCTCGTCGCGGTTGCCTCGCTCGTCGCGGTTGCCGCGATCGTCCCGCTGGCCGCGTCCCTGATAGGGCTGCTCGTCGCGGACATAAGGCTGCTCGTTGCGGCCGCCATAGGGCTGGGGCGCGTCGAGAGAGGACATGTCGTCCATCTCATCATCGTCGCCCTCGTCATCGCGGCCGAAGCCGTTCGCCGGGGCGAACTGGCCCTGCAACGAGGCGATGAGGCGAAGATAGTGTTCCGCATGCTGGAAATAGTTCTCGGCAGCCACATGGTCGCCGGAGGCCTGGGCGTCACGGGCGAGCTGCTGGTACTTCTCCGCAATGTGGTGGGCCGTTCCGCGCACCTTCACATCCGGGCCGTTCGACTCATACACCCGCGTCAAAGGGTTTGAGCTGCGCCGGTTGTTGTTGCGGCCGCGCATGCGCTTCTGCTGACCATTTCTCATATGGATCAATCTCTACTCGCCCGGCGTTCACGCCGCCGTCTGCGCCCGGCCGCATCGCGCCGGTACAATCCGCATATCCCGCCGGGCTTCCCGCTCCGGCGGCGCGCGCCTCATGAAACGAACCTGCGGAGGCCCCTCCGTCTGGAGAAAAACGCCGCGGCACGCTGCTCTGTGCGCAGGACAACACCGTCAGTTCCGCGGAAGCCGCCTGCGCCGGCATCCGCGCTGGATCAAAGCGAAAATCGTCAAGAAGTCCGGATCAGTCCGATCATCGAGCCCCGTTCCGTGCCCCCAGCACGGGTGCCGCCGCACGAAATGCCGCAACCCGCGATCCCGTCGTTCGAGACCTCATCGCCATCCGCCTCAGCGGCAAAGACGCCATCGCATGAGAAGCCACGGCCATTCCGAAGGTTGCGCGTGTTCAACACCGTGAACCGATCCAACCGCAGGATGCTTGCATGAGCAGCACCATCGCGCGCTCGACGCTCTCGCATCCCCAGCGACCGAAACATCCGTTTGAGATTTCGGAAGCCCGCATCAGCCCTCTGGACCAATGCTCCGGTTCGATTCCTGCGACTGACACTAGCGATTTCCCTCGGAGGTTCCAAGCCTTTTTTCGTCCGCCGGGTCTTGGGTGGCTCCCCGCCACCGGGCACACAGGGCGCGCGGGATGCCCGCGAGGTCCGCTCGCGCGGGTCCGAGCACGTTCAATCCTGCCTGTTGAACAAGGTCCGCGACAGCCGGTTCCTGCCCCGCGCCGAGTTCGAGAACAGCCACGCCACCGGGCTTCAGCAGGCGCGGAAGGTCGGCTGCGATGGCGCGATAGGCGGTGAGCCCGTCGGCACCGGCGACCAGCGCACGCCGGGGATCATGCAGGCGCACATCGACGGCAAGCCCCGCCATCTCGCCCTCGGCGATATAGGGCGGGTTGGAAACGACGAGGTCGAACCCGCCGGCGACGGCCGTCCCCCAGTCCGCGACAAGGGCCGCCACGCGCCCGGACAGGCCGTTCGCCTCGAAATTCAGCCGTGCGGTGCGGGCGGCGCTTTCCGAATAATCCACGGCGATGCCGGTCGCGGCCGGCCGCTCGGTGAGGATGGCAGCGAGGATGGCGCCCGTGCCCGTGCCCAGATCGAGGATGCGCAACGGCGCCGCGCGGTCGGGAGTGAGCGAGAGCACCGCCTCCACCACGGTCTCCGTATCCGGGCGCGGCACCAGCGTCTCCGCAGAGAGCTGGAAGGTGAGGCTCCAGAATTCCTTGTGCCCGAGGATACGGGCGACTGGCTCGCCGGCCAGCCGTCGGGCAAGGAGAGTGTCGGCGGCAGAGTGCAGCCTCGATGGTACGGACGTTTCGCCGCGCGAAAGAAAATCCCCCGGCGCGAAGCCGAGAGCGTGGGCCAGCAGCAGCCGGGCATCCAGCTCCGGTGTCTCAACGCCTCCGGCGGCGAGGCGCGCGGTCATCTGCCGGCGCAACTGGGCGATGGTCGGCTCGGCCTCGGGTTTATCGCCGGGACCGTCCACCGCTCACGCCTCCTCGGCGGCGGCCAGCAGGGCCGCCTGATGCTCGGTGAGCAGCGGCTCGATGATGTCGTCCAGCGCGGTGCCCGCGATCACCTCCTCCAGCTTGTAGAGGGTAAGGTTGATGCGATGGTCCGTCACCCGACCTTGCGGAAAGTTGTAGGTGCGGATGCGCTCGGAGCGGTCGCCGGAACCGACCTGCCCCTTGCGGTCGGCGGCGCGGCCCGCCTCCTTGCGCTGGCGTTCCTCGTCCAGCAGGCGGGAGCGCAGAAGCGCCATAGCCCGGGCCTTGTTGCGGTGCTGGGAGCGCTCGTCCTGCACCGCCACCACCGTGTTGGTGGGAATATGGGTGATGCGCACCGCCGATTCCGTTTTGTTCACATGCTGTCCGCCGGCCCCCTGGGCGCGGTACACGTCGATGCGCAGGTCCGCCTCGTTGATGTCCACGTCCACATCCTCCGCCTCCGGCAGCACGGCAACGGTGGCCGCCGAGGTATGGATGCGCCCGCCGGCCTCGGTGGTGGGCACGCGCTGCACCCGATGGACCCCGCTTTCGAACTTCAGCCGCGCATAGGCGCCCTTGCCGTGGACGGCGGCGACGATTTCCTTGTAGCCGCCCATGGTGCCCTCGCTCTCGGACAGCACCTCCACGCTCCAGCCCTTGTCGGCGGCATAACGCGCATACATGCGGTAGAGGTCGCCGGCGAAAAGAGCTGCCTCGTCGCCGCCCGTGCCGGCGCGGACCTCCAGGATGACGCCGCGCTCGTCCATGGCGTCCTTGGGCAGGAGCGCGAGGCGCACGGCGGTCGTCAGCTCGGCGATGCGGGTGTCCAGCCGCTCCACTTCCGCCTCGGCCAGGGCACGCATGTCCGGGTCTCCGGCCGAATCGGCCAGCAGCTCCTGCGCCCCCTCAAGGTCACGCGTCGCGCCGCGCAGGGCCAGCACCTGCTCGACCACTGGGGAGAGATCGGAAAACTCGCGGCCGAGACGGACAAACTCCTCCCCCTCCGCCCCGTGGGAGAGGGCGGCCTCGATCTCGGCGTGCCGGGCGACCAACTGGTCGAGCTTGGCGAGGGGGAGCGTGTTCATCAGGGCGCGGTTCTGGAGTCCGGACGGTTTCGGGAGAAGGGCGGGAGCCGAGGCTGCGGGGCGCGCGCCGGCTAGAGCGGCAGGCCGCAGTCCCGCGCGAACTTGGTCAGCGCGGCGCGCGGATCGGCCGCGCCGGTCCGATCCTCCAGCAAGGGCAGGAGCACCTTGCGGGCGGCGGAGACATCCGTCTCCAGCAGCGTGGCCTTCACCGGGCCGATGGCGGCCGGCGAAACCGACAGCGAGCGGTATCCCAAGGCGGCAAGTGCCACGGCCTCAAGCGGGCGGGATGCCAGCTCGCCACACAGGGTGACGGGCTTGCCGTGGCGGATGCCGGCCTCCGCCACCATCCGGAACGCGCGGAGCGCGGGCGGCGACAGGGGGTCGAAGCGGTCGGCGACCCGCATGTTGGCGCGGTCGGCGGCATAGAGGAACTGCACGAGGTCGTTGGACCCCACCGACAGGAAGTCGGCGCGGGAGAGAATTTCGTCCAGCTGGAACAGCAGGGAGGGCACCTCCACCATGGCGCCCACATACACCCGCTCGGGCAGGCCGTGGCCGTGGCGCCGGAGATGCGTCAGTTCGCGCTCCACCAGCGCCTTGGCGCGATCGAACTCGTCCACCGCGGCCACCATGGGGAACATGACCCGCAGTTCCCGCCCGGCGCCGGCGCGCAGCAGGGCGCGCATCTGGCTGCGCAGGAGGCCCGGGCGGTCGAGGCCGAGGCGGATGGCGCGCCAGCCGAGGGCGGGGTTTTCCTCCTCCACCGTCCGCATGTAGGGCAGCACCTTGTCGCCGCCGATGTCGAGTGTTCGGAAGGTGACGGGACGTTCGCCGGCGGCATCCAGGACCGCGCGGTAGAGCTTCAACTGCTCCGAGATGCGCGGGAAGGCCGAGGCAATCATGAACTGAAGCTCGGTGCGGAACAGGCCGATTCCCGCCGCGCCTGTCTCGGCGATGTGCGGCAGGTCCACCAGCAGGCCGGCGTTCAGGTTCAGGTCCACATGCACGCCGTCCTTCGTTACGGAAGGGCGGGTGCGCAACGCGGCATACTGGGCCTGCCGGCGGGCGCGGAAGCGCACCTTCTCGGCATAGGCTTCTTCGACGTCGCCGGGCGGGCGCAGATGGACCTCGCCGTTCTGTCCGTCGACGATGACCGGATCGCCCTGATCGGCGAGGCCTGCGGCATTCTCCACCTGCCCCACCGCCGCGATGCCGAGGGCGCGGGCGACGATGGTGACGTGGCTGGTGGTGCCGCCCTCCTCAAGGACAAGTCCCCGGATGTTGCTGCGGTCGTAATCCAGCAGCGCGGCCGGGCTCATGTTGCGGGCGACGATAATGGCGTTTTCGGGCATCGCCTCCCGCTCCATGCCGCGGGCGCGGCCGATCAACTCGCGCAGGAGGCGGTTGGCGAGGTCGTCGAGGTCGTGCAGGCGCTCGCGCAGGTAAGGGTCCGAGGCGCGCATCATGCGGGCGCGGGTATCGGACTGCACCCGTTCCACCGCGCCCTCGGCGGTGAGACCGGAGAGCACGGCCTCCCGCATCTTGTGCATCCAGCCCCGGTCGTGGGCGAACATGCGATAGGCTTCGAGAATGTCCCGGTGCTCGCCGGCCTTGGAGAGGCCGTCGTCCTCCAGCATCAGGTCGATGGAGTGCCTGAGCTTGCCGATGGCGGCGTCGAGACGAGAGGCCTCCTTCACCACGTCGTCGGCGATGACGTTGGTCACCTTGATGCGCGGCTCGTGCAGCACGACGTGGCCGAGGCCGAGGCCATCCGCCAGCGCCACACCCTTCAGATGCAGCGGCCGGCGCACCGCCGGCTCGGCTCCGGGCTTGGCCAGCGCGGTCAGCTCGCCGGAGGCGATCATCTCGGCCAGCACCATGGCCGTGGTCTGGAGCGCCTCGATCTCCTCTTCCGTATAGGTGCGCCGCGCGCGGTTCTGCACCACGAGCACGCCGAGCGTGTTGCCGCCGCGCAGGATCGGCACGCCCAGGAAGGAGTTGTAGACCTCTTCGCCCGTCTCCGGCCGGTAGGAGAATTCAGGGTGGGACTGGGCGTCGAGCAGAGCGAGCGATTCGGCCTCGCGCGCGACGTGGCCGACGAGGCCTTCGTCGACGCTCAGAACGGTCAAATGAACCGCATCGCGGTTCAGGCCTTCCGTAGCGTACAGCTCGAGGGTCTGATCGACGCGCAGCACGTAGACCGAGCAGACTTCCGCCACCATGTTGGCGGCGATCAGCACCACGATCTTGTCGAGGCGGTCCTGCGCGCTGACCGGCTCCGCCATCACCTCGCGGAGGCGGCGGAGAAGCACGCGCGGACCGCCGAGCGCGCCACGCATCGGCCGCATCCTTAAAAATGATCGGGCTCAGGCGCCCGCGGGGCAATCCATCGGTACGGCGCGCCCCCGCGTAGCCACCGTCTCCTGTTCCGCCCTCAGCTGTCCAGCCCGTATAGCGAATGGAGAGTTCGGACCGCAAGTTCGGTATAGGCCGCGTCTATCAGGAAGGAGATCTTGATCTCCGACGTGGTGATGGCGCGGATGTTGATGCCGCGGCCCGCCAGCGCCTCGAACGCCTTGGCGGCGACGCCGGCGTGGGAGCGCATGCCGATGCCGATGACCGACACCTTGGTCACGTCCCCCGCGCCCTCAAGCGACTGGAAGGCGATCGAGTCGCGGGCCGTCTCGATCACCGCCTTGGCGCGCTCGAAATCGGCCGTGGGCACGGTGAAGGTGATGTCGGTATAGCCGTCCGCCGACACGTTCTGGACGATCATGTCCACATTGATGTGCGCGTCCGCCAGCGGGCCGAACACCGCGGCGGCGATGCCGGGCTTGTCCGCGACGCGGCGGATGGAGACCTGGGCCTCGTCCTTGGAGAAGGCGATGCCCGTGACCACCTGCGATTCCATCTGGCTTGCCACGATTTCCTCCTCGTCGCAGATGAGGGTTCCGGCCTTCTCGACCTCGCGCATCTCCGGCGCGTCGGGGTCGACGAGGCTTGAGCGCACGAACGTGCGCACATTATGCACCATGGCGAGCTCCACCGAGCGCACCTGCAGCACCTTGGCGCCCAGGGACGCCATTTCCAGCATCTCCTCGAAGGCGATGCGGTCGAGGCGGCGGGCCTTGGGCACCACGCGCGGGTCGGTGGTGTAGACGCCGTCCACGTCGGTATAGATGTCGCAGCGCTCGGCCTTGAGCGCCGCAGCCACCGCCACCGCCGAGGTATCCGAGCCACCGCGCCCAAGCGTCGTGATCCGCCCCGTGGGCAGGTGGATGCCCTGGAAGCCGGCGATCACCGCGACCTCGCCGCCCTCGATGGAGGTCGCCAGCCGGTCGCCGTCGATGTCCATGATGCGGGCGGAGCCGTGCGCGTCGTCGGTGGAGATCGGGATCTGCCAGCCCTGCCACGACCGGGCGGAAACGCCCAGTTCCTGGAGGGCGATGGCGAGGAGGCCGCTCGTCACCTGCTCGCCGGAGGCGACCACCGCGTCATATTCACGCGCGTCGTAGAGCGAGGACGCATCCTTGCACCAGGCGACCAGCTCGTTGGTCTTGCCGGACATGGCGGAGACCACGACGGCCACCTTGTAGCCGGCCTGCACCTCGCGCTTGACGTGCCGCGCGACGTTGCGGATGCGCTCGATATTGGCGACGGACGTGCCGCCGAACTTCATGACAAGCCGAGCCATCGCTCGTGCCTTTCTTCGCCTGATGTCCCGAGGATTGCACGCGTGCGGCGCCGATCACGGCCGCCGGCTTCGGACCCGCGTCATTTTCGCCGGCGCAGCTGGGCGCGCGATGCGGGGGGGGCGAAGGTGGCCGAGCGGAACATCCCTGAAGTCCTTGCGCGCGGGGTTCTTGAAGTCGCGCGGCTGTTGGGGCGCCTCCATAGCGGCAACGGCGGGCCGGGGCAACCGCCCAGCGCAACCTCGCGCCAAAGCTTGCGGCGGGAGGAGCGCGCGGGCATCAAGTCCCCCGTGCCACGGGAGCCAGCCATGACCGACTCCGCTTTCGCGCTCGACCCTCGCCTTGCCGCGGACGGCCCGGCTGTGGGCGACCTGCCGCTGTGTCATGTCCGGCTGGTGGAGGACCGGCGCTTCTTCTGGGTCTCGCTGACGCCCCGCCGGGCCGCCAAGTCGGAGGTGTTCGACCTCGATGCGGAGGACCGTGGCCGCCTGATGGACGAGATCGCCCGCGTGAGCGAGGTGCTGAAGCACGCCAGCGCCTGCGCCAAGCTGAACATCGCGGCGCTCGGCAACATGGTGCCCCAGCTCCATGTCCACATTATCGCGCGAAACCCCGGCGACGCCGCCTGGCCGGGCGTGGTGTTCGGTGCCGGCGCCCGCGAGCCGCTGGAGGATGTGGAGCGGGCGGCGCGATTGCGGGCGCTGCGCGCGGGGCTGGGCATTCCCGGCTAATAGGGCCTTTCCGCGCCTATCCTGCCGGCGGGACAGGCAAGCGACAGCCTTGCCTCCGTCCCGACTGCGTGCGACGGTCGCCGTCCGTCCTCAGCCTGCCGCCTTCCGGGGTCGCCTGGTCCATGTCCTTGATTACCCGTCCCGATCTCGGCGCCTGGCCAACTCTTGGCTATGTGGACAGCCCGCTCGACCGCGCCTGCCACCTGCGCGCCGGTGCAGCCGATCTCCTCGGGCATGCCGAAGCCCGCTTCTACCTTCTGGGCGGCGAACTGGTCGCGCTGAACGGTCCGGGGCCGGTCTTCGATCCCCTGTTCACCCGGGCTCAGGCGGAGGCGCGCGGACGTGGCGAGCCCCTGTTCCTCGGCATCGAGGGCGACGGCGCGCCACGCTTCGCCCTGGGGTTCGATCCCGGCCTGCGTGAGAGCCTTGAATCGGATGGGCTCACCGTCACCGATCTGCGCAGCATCGCCGTGAGCGGCCTGATCGCCCCCCATCACCTCGGGCCTGTCGCCTGCGGGAAGGCGCTGCGGGCTTGGCACGGCAGGCATGGCTTCTGCGCCAATTGCGGGGCCGCCTCGCGCATCGTGGACGCCGGCTGGCGGCGCGATTGTCCCTCCTGCGGCGCCCAGCACTTCCCGCGCACGGATCCCGTCGTGATCATGCTCACGGAGCGCGGCGACCGCTGCCTCCTCGGCCGGCAGCCGCATTTCGCGCCCGGCATGTGGTCGACGCTCGCCGGCTTCGTGGAGCCGGGCGAGACCATCGAGGAGGCGGTGCGCCGCGAGACGCTGGAAGAGGCGGGGGTCACGACCGGAGCCGTGCGCTATTTCGCCAGCCAGCCCTGGCCCTTCCCCATGTCGCTGATGATCGGTTGCATCGCAACGGCGACCAGCGAAGACCTCGTCATCGACCGCAACGAGCTGGAGGATGCGCGCTGGTTCGCCCGGGACGAGGTGGCGGAGATGCTGATGCGCACCCATCCGGATGGGCTGTTCGTGCCGCCGCCCATCGCGATTGCGCATCATCTCATCCGCAGCTTCATCGAGGGTGGGCATGGTTGAGCCGGCGCCGCCCGAAGACGCGCCCCGCCCGGCGCGCCTCGCCCGCCTGACGCATCTCCTCGACCGTTTCTTTCCCGATTCCCGACGCGGCATGCGGACCGGACGCCGCCCGCCGTCCCTCGTCTATGGTCTCGATGATCCGGTACCGGCCTCAGCCCTGATTCCGCTCGCCGCCCAGCACGCCATGCTGGCGGTGACCTTTCTGATCTATCCCGTGCTGGCCGCGACCGAGGCGAAGCTGCCCGCCGAGCAGATCTCCGCCATGGTCTCAGCCTGCGCCATGAGCATCGGCGTGGCCACCATCATCCAGTGCATGCGGACCCGCTTCGGCTCGGGCTACCTCGCGGTCCACATCCCGGCGCCGGGAGCGATTCCGCTGGCAGTGCAGGCGCTTGCGCTGGGCGGGTTGGGGCTGATGGCGACCACGACGCTGCTTGTCGGCATCGCGCAACTGTTCATCGCCCGGCTGGTCCGGCCGCTGCGGGTGCTGCTGCCGCCGGAAGTCTGCGGCGTGGCGGTGAGCATGCTCGGCGTCTCGCTGGCAACCCCGGCGCTGCGGCGCGCGCTCGGCCTCGACCACGGCATGATGGTTGAGGAGAATGCGATCCTCTCCAGCCTCGCGACGGTGGGCATCATCGTTGCCATTACCGTGTTCGCGCCGCGACGACTCAAGCTGTTCGCGGTATTCGCGGGGGCGGGCATCGGCTGGATCGTCGCGCTGTCCCTCGGCGCCGGCCGGCCGGAGGCGCCGGCCGCCATCGCCGCCGCGCCTCTCCTCGCCTTGCCGACGCTGACCCTGCCGTCCTTCGAATTCGCGCCGGCGCTGTTCCCGCTGATGGCGCTCCTCGTGGTGATGAACCTCGTGGACGTGCTCTCCGTCACCGTCTCGCTGGAGAAGATGAACGACGCCGACTGGCGCCGCGCCCACATGCCGGCGGCGCAGCGGGCCGTGACCGCTTGCGGCATCGGCAACATATTGAACGGGCTCACCTCCGGCTTCCAGTCCGGCCTTTCCTCGTCCTCGGTCGGGCTCGCCTTCGCCACCCAGTCCACCGCGCGGATCATCGGCTTTACCGCCGGGATCATGATCTTCGCCATCGCCTTCGTGCCCAAGGCGATCGTGGCGCTCACCCTCATCCCCTCGCCGGTCATCGGCGGCATCCTGCTCTACACCTCCGCCTATCTGGTGGTCGCGGGCATGGATCTCGTGACCTCTCGCCGCCTCAGCGAGCGCAGGGTGTTCGTGGTCGGCCTCTCGGTGCTGGCGGGGCTTTCCGTGGCGCTGCTGCCGATCACGCGGCAACTGCCGCTGATGCTTCAGCCCCTGTTCTCGACGCCCCTCACCGTCGGCGCGCTCAGCGCCATCATCCTCAATCTCCTGTTCCGCATCGGCATCGCACAGGAGGCCGTGGAGCGGGTGCCCGAAGGCGCCCACGCCTTTCCTTTCGTGCGGGATTTTCTTGAAAACCAGGGAGATAACTGGGGTGCCCGGCGCGATGTGATCGCCGCCGCCATCCCGACCGTTGCCCAGGCCCTGGAACTGGTGGCCGACAGCGGCATCGCCGAGGGACCGATCGAGCTGCGGGCCCGCTTCGACGAGAGCCATCTCGATGTGTCCGTCGTCTATGACGGCATCGTCATGGAGGCGCCGAAGGAGCGGCCCTCGCCAGAGGCGCTCCTTGGCGATGCCCAGGAGCAGGCCTCCTTCGCCGCCTATATGCTCACCCATCTGTCCGACCACGTGAGCTTCGGCCGCACCGGCGGCCGCGCCCGCATCCTGGTTCGGTTCGATCATTGAGCGTCTCATCGCTCAGACGCCGCGCGGGCTTGGGCGTTGCCTTCGCTCAAGCGCCGCGCGGGCTTATCAGATCACCGGATCGGCATCCCCGAAGCGCGCCCGATAGGGGTGCGCGGGATAGACGCCGAGGATGCGCATCTCCCTGGAAAAGAAGGCCAACTCCTCCAGCGCCAGCTTCACGGAGCGGTCGTCGGGATGCCCCTCCACGTCGGCGTAGAACTGGGTGGCGGTGAACTGCCCGTCGAGCTGGTAGGACTCCAGCTTGGTCATGTTCACGCCGTTGGTGGCGAAGCCCCCCATGGCCTTGTAGAGCGCCGCCGGCACGTTGCGGACGCGGAAGACGAAGGTGGTGATGACTGGCCCGCGCCCCGCCGGGGCCCAGTCGGCGCCGCGGGTCAGGATGATGAAGCGGGTGGTGTTGTGGGCCTCGTCCTCGATGTTCTCGGCGAGGATGTCGAGGCCGTAGATGTCCGCCGCCAGACGGGAGGCGATGGCGGCCCGGGCGGGGTCGTTTGCCTCGGCGATCTCGCGGGCGGAACCTGCTGTATCTGCACCGATAATCGGCGTGAGGGAGAGGGTGCGGATGGCCTTGCGGCACTGGCCCAGTGCCATCACGTGGCTCTGCACCGTCTTGAGGGTCGAAAGGCTCGCCCCCTTCACCGCCATGAGCTGGTGGGAGAGGGGCAGGAAGTACTCGCCGACGATGGAAAGGCTCGACTGCGGCATCAGATGATGGATGTCCGCGACCCGGCCGGCCACCGAATTCTCTATTGGAATCATGGCGTAAGCGGCGGCCCCGCTTTCCACGGCGGCGAAGGCGTCCTCGAAGGTGGGGCAGGGGACGGCTTCGAAGTCGGGGAAGACCTCGCGGCAGGCGATGTGGGAATTGGCGCCGGGCTCGCCCTGGAACGTGATGCGGCGGGCAGATGGGCCATTCTTGGGCATGCTCATTTTTCCTGCGCGAGAAGGGCCCGTGCCCTGTCCAGATGGGAGGGGGTATCGACCCCCAGCGGCACCGCGTCAACCACCGCCACGTCGATCCGCATGCCGGCCTCAAGTGCGCGCAATTGCTCAAGCTTTTCCCGTCTCTCCAACGCCGACGGCGGCAGGGAGACGAAGCGTTCCAGGGCGGCGCGGCGGTAGGCGTAGAGGCCGATGTGGTGGTATAATGGTCCCTCGCCAAAGGGGGCCGTGGCGCGGGTGAAATAGAGCGCGCGCAGCAGTCCCGGCGCCAGCGGCGAGCCGACCACCTTGACCACGTTGGGGTCGGTGCGCTCCTCGGCAAGGGTGATTTCGGCGGCCAGTGTCGAGATGTCAGCCGAGGTTTCCGAGAGGGGAATCAGCGCGGTTCGGATGATGTCGGGTCGAATCGTCGGCAGATCGCCCTGCACATTGACCACGATCTCCACCTCGCCCCCCGGATCGAGGGCGGTGAGCGCCTCGAAAATCCGGTCCGATCCGGAGGGGTGGTCCGCCCGCGTCATCACCGCCTCGAGGCCGGCGGCGGTGACCGCGGCGGCGATCTCCGGCGCGTCGGTGGCGACCGCCACCCGGCCGATGCCGGCTGCGACCGCGCGCCGCGCCACCTCCACGATCATGGGACGTCCGCCCACGTCGGCGAGCGGCTTGCCGGGCAGGCGCGTCGCGGCCATGCGGGCGGGGATCAGCACGAGCACGCGCCCGGCCGAAAGCCCTGCCGGGGCTGGAGCGGGGGAGGGGGTGTCGGCCGGCATGGCGGGATCCTCGGCGGGGTCCGGAAGGCCGCGCCGGGACGGACGCGGGGAGTGGCATTGGGGCGCGCCTTATACGGGTTGCTTCGACCGGTTCAAAGTGCTTAGTGTCCCCGACGGTGCACGGGGCTCCCCCGCGCGCCATTCATCGACATGCTTGGGGCCGGGCTGCGCGCCGTTTCAGGTGCAGCGCCCGGTGGGACACAGGACCTCCGAGGGGCGTAGCGCCGATGGACAGTTTTGAATTGAACAAGATCGCGGGTGCCGTTCTGGGAACGCTCACGCTGACCCTCGGCCTCGGGATCGTGTCCGAAATCCTGTTCACCCCCGAGGCTCCGGCCAAGCCCGGCTTCGAGATCGCCGTGCAGGAAGGCGCCGCCGCCGCCGCCGGCGCGCCCAAGGCCGCCGAGGTGCCGATCGAGCAGCTGTTCGCCACCGCCTCCATTGAGAAGGGCCAGGCCGCCGCCAAGAAGTGCGCCGCCTGCCACAACTTCCAGGAAGGCGCCGGCGCCAAGGTTGGTCCTGACCTCTACGGCATCGTCGGCCGCCCCGTGGCCTCCGCCGCCGGCTTCGGCTATTCGGCGGCCCTGAAGGCCAAGGGCGGCGACTGGACTCCCCAGGCGCTGAACAAGTTCCTGACCAATCCCAAGGCGGACGTGCCCGGCACCGCCATGGCCTTCGCCGGCATCGGCAAGGAAGGCGAGCGCGCCGACCTGATCGCCTATCTGAACTCCCTGTCCCACAGCCCGAAGCCGCTGCCGACCGCAGCCGCCGCCCCGGCTGCGGCTCCGGCAGACGCGCCTGCCGCGGCGCCCGCCGGGCACAAGTGATCTGATCGGGGCGGTGACCCGAGCGTTACGGCGCGGGTCCGTCGACTGAACGATTGAAGCCCTCTCCCGGCTGCGGGAGAGGGCTTTTTCTTTTGGCGAAGCGCCTTCGCCGTTGGATGGCGTCGCCTTCGCTGGGCTTCCACGCAATCGGTCACCCCATCCGCCCGTCATGCCCGGGCTTGTCCCGGAAGTCGGCTGTTTCCGACGTCCGCCCGTGAGAGCGGGACCCGCAAACATGCGGGTTCCGGGTATCCACGTCGGGCCGAAAGGGGGATGCGCGACAGCTATTCCCTGCCCAACCACGCGGATGGCCGGGACAAGCCCGGCCATGACGATGGTGACGGAATCCGCCCGGCCGGGGATGACGGTCCTGAGGGCGGCATGACGGCGGTGTGAGACATGGGCTTGGTCTCAACGTTTCACGCCATTGTCATCCCGCCCACCCCGGCCCCTCGCCGCCGACGCCCTCTGTCGCCCGCTCTCGCCATGTTTCTGCCGTCGCGGCGGGTGCCATAATCGGCTATTCCCGGATCGAAGCGCGATCCAACCGGAGTTGCCGATGCTTGCGTCCCTCGCCCGCCGCCTTGCCCTCGCCGCCGCGCTGAGCCTCGCCTTCGCGGCGCCCGGCCGCAGCGCGGAGGAGGCGAAACCGGCGCCGGACCCGGCCGCGCCCTCTTCCGCCGCCTCCACCGCCGCCGCGACGCCGGTGTTCAAGCATGGCCTGTCGCTCATGGGCGAGCCGGCCTATCCGCCTGGGTTTCCCCATTTCAAATATGTGAATCCCGGCGCCCCCAAGGGCGGCCAGCTGCGCCTTGCCGAGGACGGCACGTTCGACAGCTTCAATTTCGTGGTGCCGCGCGGCACGCCCGCCACGGGCCTCAACCTCATCTACGACACGCTCATGGCCTCGTCCTATGACGAGGTGGCGACCGAGTACGGCCTGATCGCTGAGGGCGTGAGCCATCCGGCGGATTTCTCCTCCGTCACCTATCGGCTCCGCGCCGACGCCCGCTGGCATGACGGCAAGCCGATCTCGCCGGAAGACGTGGTGTTCTCCTTCGAGGCGCTGACGAAGAACAACCCCAACCAGCGCTTCTATTACAGCCACGTCGTGAAAGCCGAGAAGACCGGCGAGCGGGACGTGACCTTCACGTTCGACCAGGCCGGCAACCGGGAGCTGCCGCAGATCGTCGGCCAGCTGACCATCCTGCCGAAGCACTGGTGGACCGGCACGGACGCCAATGGCAAGCCCCGCGACATCGCCCAGGGCACGCTGGAGGTGCCCCTGGGCTCGGGGGCCTACCGCATCAAGAGCTTCATCGCCGGCCGCTCCATCACCTACGAGCGGGTGAAGGACTATTGGGCGAAGGATCTCAATGTGAATGTCGGAAAGGATAATTTCGACGAGATGCGCTACGAGTATTTCCGCGACGATACGGTGATGCTGGAAGCCTTCAAGGCCGACCAGTATGACTTCCGCGTGGAATCCTCGGCCAAGAACTGGGCGACGGCCTATGATTTCCCGGCCCGCACCGATGGCCGCGTCATCCTCGAAATGTTCGAGAACCGCGCCTCGGGCGTGATGCAGGCCTTCATCCCCAATCTGCGCCGCGACAAGTTCAAGGACCCGCGCGTGCGCCGCGCGCTCAATTACGCGCTCGATTTCGAGGGCATGAACCACACCCTCTTCTTCGGCCAGTACAAGCGCACCAATTCCTTCTTCTCCGGCACCGAGCTGGCCTCCTCCGGCCTGCCGCAGGGCCGCGAGCTGGAGATCCTCAATACGCTGAAGGACAAGGTGCCGCCGCAGGTGTTCACCACCGCCTACACCAATCCCGAGAGCGGATCGGAGGAGGCGCGGCGGGCGAACCTGCGCGAGGCGGCCCGCCTGTTCAAGGAGGCCGGCTATGAGATCAAGAACCGCAAGCTGGTGAACGCGAAGGGCGAGCCCTTCACCATCGAGTTCCTGCTCTCCAGCCCCGCCATGGAGCGCGTCGCGGTGTTCTACCGCCCGGCGCTGGAGCGCCTCGGCATCGAGGTGAGCATCCGCATGGTGGATACCTCGCAATACATCAACCGCGTGCGCTCGCGCGACTACGACATGATCGTCTCCGGCTGGGGCCAGTCGCTCTCGCCGGGCAACGAGCAGCGCGAATATTGGGGCTCGGAGGCGGCCGACCGCGAAGGCTCGCGCAACCTCGCCGGCATCAAGGACCCGGCGGTGGACGCGCTCATCGAGAAGGTGATCTACGCCTCCGACCGCGCCGACCTCGTGGCCGCCACCCACGCCCTCGACCGCGTGCTGCTGTGGAATGAATACGTCATCCCCGCCTGGGGGCTGAACTATACCCGCACTGCCCGCTGGGACCGCTTCGCTCATCCCGCGCAATTGCCCACCTATTCCTACGCCTTCCCGGACATCTGGTGGTTCGACCCGGCCAAGGCGTCGAAGGCCGGCGGGGGAGCGGCCAAATGAGCCTGACGCGCCGCGACCTGCTGGCCTCCTCGCTCGCTTCCTCCTGCGCCCTCATGCTGCCCGCGCTGGCGCGCGCACAGGGCATGCCCTCCGCGGCGGAATCCACCGCGACCGAGGGCGGCGTCTCGGCCGGCGCGGTGGAGCGGCACGGCCTCTCCTTCTTCGGCGATCTCAGATATCCGCCGAATTTCACCCATTTCGATTATGTGAACCCGGACGCGCCCAAGGGCGGGCCCTTCTCCCAGCTCGGCCGCGCCACCTTCTACAATCAGGCGCTCACCACCTTCGACACGCTGAACCCCTACAACCAGCGGGGCAACGGTGCGCAGGGCGTCGAGCTGATCTACGACACGCTGATGGCTGCCGCCGGCGACGAGAAGAGCGCCATGTACGGGCGATTGGCCTCGTCCGTGGTGATTTCGGACGAGGGTCTGACGTACCGCTTCAAGCTGAGGCGCGAGGCGCGCTTCCATGACGGCACGCCGCTCACCTCGGCGGACGTGGTGGCGACCTTCGAGGCCTTCAAGGCGGAGGGCTACGAGACCATCCGCATGGCGCTGCGCGATGTCACCTCCTTCGAGGCGGACGGGCCGAACGAGGTGGTGTTCCGGTTCCGGCCCGGCCGCGCGCGGGACGTGCCGCTCACCGTTTCCGGCCTGCCCATCTTCTCCAAGGCGTTCCTGGCGAAGCACCCGTTCGGCCAGTCCTCGCTGGAGGTGCCGCTCGGCTCGGGGCCGTACCGCATCGTCCGCTTCGAGCAGGGGCGCTACATCGAATACGCCCGCGTGCCCGATTACTGGGGTCGCGATTTGCCGGTGATGAAGGGGCGCTTCAATTTCGATCAGGTGCGCTACGAATATTTCCGCGACCGGGTGGCCGGCCTCGAAGGCTTCAAGGCCAAGGCCTATCTCTTCCGCGAGGAGTTCACCGCGCGCGAGTGGGCCACCGGCTACGATTTCCCCGCCGTGCGCGAGGGGCGGGTGAAGATCGATACCCTCACCGACGAGAGCTTCTCCGGCGTGCAGGGCTGGTTCTTCAACACCCGCCGCCCGAAATTCTTCGACCGCCGCGTGCGCGAGGCCATCGGGCTCCTGTTCGATTTCGACTGGACCCGCAAGAACCTGATGTACGACAGCTACAACCGCACCGTCTCCTTCTTCCAGAATTCGGAGATGATGGCGCAGGGCCTGCCCTCCCCGGCGGAGCTGAAGCTGCTCGACCCGTATCGCGACCGCCTGCCGGAGGAAGTCTTCGGCGAGCCCTATGTGCCGCCCCCCTCCGACGGCTCCGGCGAGGACCGCAATTTGCGCCGGCTGGCCCTGAACCTCCTCAAGGAGGCGGGCTATACCGTGCAGCAGGGCAAACTGGTGGATGCGAAAGGCGAGGCCTTCACCATCGAGTTCCTCGACAGCGACGGCAGCATGGAGCGGCACACCGCCCGCTTCATCGGCCATCTGAAGAAGGTGGGCATCGATGCCTCCTTCCGCATCGTGGACCCGGCGCAGTTCCAGCAGAGGCTGCAGAATTTCGACTTCGACCTCGTGGTGCGCCGCTACAGCTTCGCGCCCTATCCCGGCGACGAGCTGCGCGCCTATTTCTCCACCGAGGCGGCACGCACGCGCGGTTCCTACAATGTGGCGGGCATCGCCGACCCGGCGGTGGATGGCCTCATCAACGATGCGCTGGCCGCCGCCGACGCGGCCGCCCTCGTCACCGCCTGCCGCGCGCTGGATCGGGTGCTGCGGGCGGGGCGCTACTGGATTCCCCAGTGGTATTCGGGCCAGAACCGCATCGCCTACTGGAACCAGTTCGCGCGGCCGGCGGTGAAGCCGCGCTACGAGCTGGGCGTGCTCGACACCTGGTGGAGCACCGGCACCGAGCCTGCCCGCTGAGGGTGAGGGGCGCCCCGCCATATGGATGAATCTTCATGTGAAGCGGCAACCTTTTCCCGCCAATATGGTCTAGCCTGAACGAAGTGCCGCAACGGGACGCCTGATGCTCGCCTACATCGTCCGCCGTATCGCCCTCATGGTGCCGACCATTCTCGGCATCATGCTGGTGTCGTTCGTGGTCATCCAGTTCGCCCCCGGCGGGCCGGTGGAGCGCGTGATCGCGCAGCTCACCGGCGAGGATGTCTCCGCCACCCAGCGCGTGTCCGGCGGTGGCGGCGACTTCAGCGGGGCGGGCGCGGCGGCGCAGGCGGGGGCGGCGGCGGACATGTCGTCCAAATATCGCGGCGCGCAGGGGCTCGACCCCGCCTTCATCAAGGAGCTGGAGAAGCAGTTCGGCTTCGACAAGCCGCCCCACGAGCGCTTCCTGAAGATGATCACGGACTATGCCACCTTCAATTTCGGCAAGTCCTATTTCCGCGACATCTCGGTGCTGGAGCTGATCGGCGAGAAGATGCCCGTCTCCATCTCGCTCGGCCTGTGGATGACGCTCATCACCTACCTCATCTCCATCCCGCTCGGCATCGCCAAGGCCATGCGCGACGGCTCGCGCTTCGATGTGTGGACCTCGGCCGTCATCATCGTCGGCTATGCCATCCCCTCCTTCCTGTTCGCCATCCTGCTCATCATCCTGTTCGCCGGCGGCTCCTTCCTCGATCTCTTCCCGCTGCGCGGCCTCACCTCCGAGAATTTCTGGCAGATGAGCTGGCCGGAGCGCATCGTCGATTATTTCTGGCATCTGGCGCTGCCGCTCACCTCCATGGTGCTCGGCGCCTTCGCGACCATGACGCTGCTGACCAAGAACTCGTTCCTGGAGGAGATCCGCAAGCAGTACGTCACCACGGCGCGGATGAAGGGGCTCTCGGAAAGCCGGGTGCTCTACGGCCATGTGTTCCGCAACGCCATGCTCATCGTCATCGCCGGCTTCCCGAGCGCCTTCATCGCCGCCTTCTTCTCCGGCTCGCTCCTGATCGAGACCATCTTCTCGCTGGACGGCCTCGGCCTGCTCGGCTTCGAGAGCGTGCTCAACCGCGACTATCCGGTGGTGTTCGCCACCCTCTACATCTTCTCGCTGGCGGGCCTCATCGTCGGCCTCATCTCGGACCTCACCTACATGCTGGTCGATCCCAGGATCGACTTCGAGACGCGGGAGGTCTGAGCCATGGATGCCGTTCCCGTGCTCCAGCCCGGCGCGCCCACCGACGTGCCCGCCGCCCGCGACACCGCCCACGGCGCGCTGCCGCCCCCCGGCGAGGGCCGGCCGAAAGGGCGGTTCGCCCTCTCTCCGCTCAACCGGCGGCGGCTCGCCAATTTCCGCGGCAACGGGCGCGGCTATTGGGCCTTCGTCGTCTTCATGGTGCTGTTCGTGCTCAGCCTCGGCGCCGAATTCATCGCCAACGACAAGCCCATCCTCGTCTCCTATGACGGCGGCTATTACTTCCCGGTGGTGAAGGCCTATCCGGAGACGGCGTTCGGCGGCGATTTCGAGACCGATGCGGACTATCGCGATCCCTTCCTCCAGAAGCTGATCGCCGAGAAGGGCGGCTGGATGGTGTGGCCCCCCATCCGCTTCTCCTATTCCACCCACAATCTGGACCTGCCCACCCCCGCGCCCTCGCCGCCCACCTGGATGCTCACCGAAGAGCAATGCAAGGCGGCGGCGGAGAAGAAGGGCGTTTCCGGCTGCGCCGGCCTTGAGATGAACTGGCTCGGCACCGACGACCAGGGCCGCGACGTGGTGGCCCGGCTCATCTACGGATTCCGCATCTCCGTGCTGTTCGGCCTCGCGCTGACCATCGTCTCGTCCGTGGTGGGCGTCGCCGCCGGGGCGGTGCAGGGCTATTTCGGCGGCTGGGTGGACCTGCTGTTCCAGCGCTTCATCGAGATCTGGACAGCCATTCCCTCGCTCTATCTGCTGCTCATCATCTCCTCGGTGCTGGTGCCGGGCTTCTGGGTGCTGCTGGGCATCCTGCTCCTGTTCTCCTGGGTGTCGCTGGTGGGGCTGGTGCGCGCCGAATTCCTGCGCGCGCGCAATTTCGAATACGTGCAGGCGGCGCGGGCGCTGGGGGTCGGCAATCTCACCATCATGACGCGGCACATGCTGCCCAACGCCATGGTGGCGACGCTGACCATGCTGCCCTTCATCCTCTCCTCTTCGGTGATGACGCTGACGGCGCTGGACTTCCTCGGCTTCGGCCTGCCCCCCGGCTCGCCCTCGCTGGGCGAGATGCTGTCGCAGGGCAAGAACAACATCCAGGCGCCCTGGCTGGGCCTCACCGGCTTCTTCACCGTGGCCGTCATGCTGAGCCTGCTCATCTTCATCGGCGAGGCGGTGCGCGACGCCTTCGACCCGCGCAAGACGTTCGGGTGAGGGGGAGGGTGTGGTAGGATGAATGCGCGAGGTTGGCTGAGATGAACAGGATCGTGCGCCAGAACTACCCGGTGGAAAAGCTGCCCGAGGATTTGCGGGACGGGATCACGCATGCGTCCGTCACGGTGTCTCTGGAAGAGGAAGCGCCTGATATCTCTCCTGCCGCAGGTCATTTCACGCGGTGGAAGCATTTGCGCCGGACGGAGTTCCTGACGACCGACGAGATCGTCGATCATGTCCGGGCGCTGCGGGACGAATGGGATCGTCGATGACGGTGCCTCGCGTGTATCTCGATACGAACGTCTTCATCACCGCCATGGAGCAGACGGGCGCACGGTCCGATCATGCCTGGTGGGTTTTGTCCTCACTTGAGGCGGGGGATTTCGCGGGGGTGACCAGCGAACTGACCTTGTCCGAGGTGCTGGTGAAACCCCTGGAGCGTGGAGCCGACGCTGTGGTCGAAGCCTATCAGGGCATGATCGCGCCCTCCATCGGCTTCGATGTGCTTCCGGTCGACCGGGCTGTTCTGGTCGCCGCCGCGCGGCTTCGTGCCGGCCGCGCCTCCCTCAAGCTGCCGGACGCGATCCATGTCGCGACGGCGCAACTGGGGGGCTGTGGGTTCTTTGTTTCTGCTGACGAGCGGATCGCCGTGCCGACTGGCATGGCGCGACTGCCTCTTTCTCCCTTCACCGTGGACGACATCGTCAATCCCAAATGACCACACCCCTCCTCTCCGTCCGCGACCTCTCCGTCGCCTTCCGCCGTGGCGATGGCGCGCCGCCGGCTCTGGCGGTGAAGACTGTGTCGTTCGACCTCGCCAAGGGCGAGACGCTGGCACTGGTTGGCGAGTCCGGCTCCGGCAAGTCGGTCACGGCGCTGTCGGTGCTGAAGCTGCTGCCCTATCCCTCGGCGAGCCACCCCTCGGGCGAGATCCTGTTCAAGGGGCGCGACCTGCTCACCGTCCCCGAGCGGGAGCTGCGGGGCATCCGGGGCAACAACATCACCATGGTGTTCCAGGAGCCCATGAGTTCGCTCAACCCGCTCCACTCCATCGAGCGGCAGGTGGGGGAGATGCTGATCCTCCATCGCGGCATGTCGGCCCACGCCGCCCGCGCCCGCACGCTGGAGCTGCTCGCCGAGGTGGGCATCCCCCAGCCGGAGGAGCGGCTCAACGCCTTTCCGCACCAATTGTCCGGCGGCCAGCGCCAGCGCGTGATGATCGCCATGGCGCTCGCCAACGAGCCGGACCTGCTGATCGCCGACGAGCCCACCACGGCGCTCGATGTCACCGTGCAGGCGCAGATCCTGAAGCTTCTGAAGGAGCTTCAGGCGCGGCTCGGCATGGCCATGCTGTTCATCACCCATGACCTCGGCATCGTGCGCAAGATCGCGGACCGGGTGTGCGTGATGCAGAAGGGCGAGATCGTGGAGCAGGGGGGGGCGGAGGCGACCTTCCTCCACCCCAAGCACCCCTATACGCAGGCGCTGCTCAAGGCCGAGCCGAAGCCGGACCCGGCCCCCATCGCCCCCGACGCGCCCATCGTGGTGGAAGCGAACGACCTCAAGGTCTATTTCCCCATCAAGCGCGGCATCCTGCGCAAGACGGTCGGGCACGTGAAGGCGGTGGACGGGGTCTCCGTCGCCATCCGCCGGGGCGAGACGCTGGGCGTGGTGGGGGAGAGCGGATCGGGCAAGACCACGCTCGGCCTCGCGCTGCTGCGGCTCATCTCCAGCTCCGGGCCCATCGCCTTCCTCGGCAAGCCCATCGACGGACTGAGCTTCAAGGCCATGCGGCCGCTGCGGTCCGACCTCCAGATCGTGTTCCAGGACCCCTATGGCGCGCTCTCGCCGCGCATGTCGGTGGCGGAAATCGTGGAGGAGGGGCTCCTCGTCCACCAGCGCAAGCTGTCCGCCGACGAGCGCGAGGCGCGGGTGATCGCGGCCCTCGCCGACGTGGGGCTCGATCCCGAGACGCGGCACCGCTATCCGCACGAATTTTCCGGCGGGCAGCGCCAGCGCATCTCGATTGCCCGCGCCATGGCGCTGGAGCCCTCCTTCGTGGTGCTGGACGAGCCGACGAGCGCGCTCGACATGATCGTGCAGGCGCAGATCGTCGATCTCCTGCGCGCGCTTCAGAAGAAGCGCGACCTCACCTTCATGTTCATCTCCCACGATCTGCGCGTGGTGTCCGCGCTGGCGAGCCGCATCCTCGTCATGCGCAACGGCAAGATGGTGGAGGAGGGGCCGGCGCACGACGTGTTCGAGCATCCGCGGGAGGACTACACCCGCGCTTTGTTCGCCGCCGCCTTCAACCTCGACACCGCCGGCCACGGCGTGGTGCGCCAGTGACGGTGATGGAGGATCGTCCCGCCCGTGTGGACGTGGACGGGCCGGAGCTTCTGGCCAAGGGCTTCCGCCCCTATGAGCGCTACCACCTCGTCCTGCACCACGCGGACGGCACGAGCGACCGCCAAGTGCGTGACATCGTGCGCGGCGGGCGGGTGGTGGGCGTGCTGGGCTATGATCCGGAGCGCGACCTCGTGGTGCTGATCCGCCAGTTCCGCCTCTCGGCGCACCTCGCGGGGGGCAAGGGCGATCTCATCGAGATCGTCGCCGGCATGGTGGAAAAGGGGGAAGACCCGGAAGCCGCCGCCCGGCGGGAGTGCGTGGAGGAAGCGGGCGTTGCGCCCCGCGCCCTCGTGCCCATGCTCGCCTTCACCCCCACGCCCGGCGTGACGGACGAGATGGCGCAGCTCTACCTCGGCATCCTCGATGCGTCCGGCCTGCCCGAGCGGGCGGGATCGGCGGCGGAGACGGAGACCACCCGCCCCTTCGCCGTGCCGGTTGACGAGGCCCTCGCCGCCATCGGCGCGGGGCGCTGCATCAACGGATTTCTTATTCTGGCGCTGCAATGGCTGGCGCTCAACCGCGCCCGGCTTCCGGAGCTGATCGCGGCGGCGGAGCGGGGCTAGGGCGATTTTGCGCCGTCAGGGACGGGTTACTAAAGCGCTCCCTTCCCGCCGTCATCGCCCGGCTCGTCCGGGCGATACACTGCGTCGCCTGAGCCATGTTCGAGAGCCGGATCCAGCCCAACCGTGGATCCCCCGGACAAGCCGGGGGATGACGCAGTGACATGGGGAGCAGGCGCTTTGGCCTGCCGTCCCCGTCCTTACCCCTCACGCATGCGGCTCCAGCCGCGCCAGATCGAACGCCGCCACGTCCTTCAGCAGCTCCACGAAGGCGCGGGAGCCGTATTCGTAGGCGGCCTCGCCCTTGAGGGCCGTTGCATGGGTGGCGTCGCCCATGGCGCCGTCGGGGCTGAGATCCTCGGCCAGCCAGCCGAAGCCGACGGGGTGGTTGGCGCGCAGGCGCTGGAACTCGGTTTCCATGGCGATGGAATAGGGCGGGAACGGCCCGGCGTGGCTCATATCCACCAGTTCAGGGCGGAACGCGAGCATCAGCGAGGTCTCGATCTCCCCGCCATGGATGCCGTGCGCCCGCTCGTGATCGGAGAACAGCCCCACCGGATAGCCGAAGCGGTGCATGGAGCAGGTGACGGCCAGCATCCTGTGGTCCACCCGCAGGGTGCGGGCCACGAGATCGATCACCGGCACGTTGCCGCCATGGGTGTTCATGAGCACGAGGCGGCGCACCCCGGCGCGGGCGAGGCTGCGGCCCAGCTCCACCCAGGCGGCGATGGCGGTGGCGGGCGAGAGCGTCAGCGTGCCGGCGAAGGAGATGTGCTCGTCGGACTTGCCCACGGCCTGCACGGGCAGGAACACCGCATCCACCTCGCGCGGCACCATGAAGGCGATGCGCTCCACATAGGCCTCGGCGATGAACAGGTCGGTGCCCAGCGGCAGATGCGGGCCGTGCTGCTCCACGGCGGCGACGGGCAGAACGGCGACCATGCGGGATTTGTCCAGTGCCGCGAGGGCCGGTGAGGAAAGTTCAGCCCATTTCAGAAACACCGTCCGCCTCCACGCCGCCCGGCGCGTGCTGCCGCGCCACCCTACCTCCATGGGAAGGAAAAGCCGCATGATGTCAAGGGTCTGGGCGGCAACGCGGGCCTCGGCCCAAGGGCTACCCCTCTCCCCTTGCGGGAGAGGGTGGATCGCGGCTCCGCCGCGAGACGGGTGAGGGGTGTGGCGCGGCATCGGGGCGCCTCGGCTCGGCGCGCCCCCTCACCCCCGGCCCCTCTCCCGCCCGAACTCGGCTGTTGCCGAGTTCGGATCGTGCAGGTCGAAGTCGGCAGAAGCCGACTTCGAGGGGAGAGGGGAGAAGCGTCGGGTACGGGCGAGGGGACGACTTCAGCCCGCCCCGCCGGAGAACACCCCGCGAACGCCGCCCGCAAACTGATTCGCTCCCCTCCCGTTCGGCGAATGTCCGCGCGCCCCCTTTCGCCATCGCCCTCGCGTCCCGATATGATACAGGAACACCCCTCCTTTACGTGGATTGCGCCAGAGCCGATGGACGACGTCACCCGATGGGCCGTGCTGCCGCGCAATCTGAGGGCGCGGGGGGTGAGCGCGGTCCTTGGCCCGACCAACACGGGCAAGACCCACCTCGCCATCGAGCGCATGCTCGGCCATGAGAGCGGCATCATCGGCCTGCCGCTGCGCCTGCTCGCGCGCGAGGTGTACCAGCGCATCGTCGATCGGGTGGGGGCGGACAAGGTCGCGCTCATCACCGGCGAGGAGAAGATCAAGCCCAAGGGCCGCCATGGGGAGAACGCCCGCTACTGGGTCTCCACGGTGGAGGCCATGCCGCGTGATCTCGATGTGGCCTTCGTGGCCATCGACGAGATCCAGCTCGCCACGGACCTCGATCGCGGCCACGTCTTCACCGATCGCATCCTGAACCGGCGCGGCCGGCACGAGACGCTGCTGCTGGGCTCGGCCACCATGCGCCCGCTTGTGGAAAAGCTCATTCCCGGGGTGAACGTGGTGGTGCGGCCGCGCCTCTCCACCCTCACCTTCGCCGGCGAGCGGAAAATTTCCCGCCTGCCGCGCCGCTCGGCCATCGTCGCCTTCTCGGCGGACGAGGTCTATTCCATCGCCGAGTTCATCCGCCGCCAGCGCGGCGGGGCGGCGGTGGTGATGGGCGCCCTCTCGCCGCGTACCCGCAATGCGCAGGTGGATCTCTACCAGTCCGGCGATGTGGATTATCTCGTCGCCACCGATGCCATCGGCATGGGTCTCAACCTCGACGTGGACCACGTGGCCTTCGCCTCGGACCGCAAGTTCGACGGCTGGCAGTATCGCAAGCTCAATGCCTCCGAGATGGCGCAGATCGCCGGCCGTGCCGGCCGCGCGACGCGGGACGGCACGTTCGGCACGACGGGGCGTTGTCCACCGTTCGAGGAGGAACTGGTCTCCCGGCTGGAGGAGCATGTGTTCGACACCGCGAAGGTGTTGCAATGGCGCAACGCCGTCGCCGATTTCCAGTCGCCCGCCGCGCTCCTCGCTTCCCTTTCGCGCCTGCCGAAGGAGGAGGGGCTGACCCGCGCGCCCACCGCCGATGACGTTGCGGTGCTTGAAATCATGAGCCGGGACATGGAGGTGACGGGCCGTCTCGACGGCGCCGCCGACGTGGAACGGCTGTGGGATGCCTGCCAGGTGCCGGACTATCGCAAGGTCTCCCCGGGCGCCCATGCGGAGCTGGTGGGCACCCTTTTCGGGCACATAAAGGGGGGTGGCCGCATCCCCGATGACTGGTTCGCGCGTCAAATCGCCTTGACCGATCGCGCAGAAGGCGACATCGACACGTTGTCGAACCGGATTGCGCAGGTGAGGACCCTCACCTTCGTCGCGAACCGGCCCGACTGGCTCAGGGATCCGGAGCACTGGCAAGGCGTCACGAGAGGGGTCGAGGACAAGCTGTCGGATGCGTTGCACGAAAGGCTGGCTCAGCGTTTCGTGGATCGGCGGACCAGCGTGCTCATGCGGCGCCTGCGAGAGAACACGATGCTCGAAACTGAAATCAGCAAGACCGGTGACGTTACCGTCGAAGGCCACGTCATCGGCCACCTCCACGGCTTCCAGTTCGCCCCCGATCCCGCAGCCGCGGCCGGTGGCGAGGAGGCCAAGGCATTGCGCGCAGCCGCCCAGCAGGCGCTGGCCGGCGAGATCGAGCAGCGCGCCCAGCGCCTGTCGCAGGCGGTGGACGAGGCGTTCGTCCTCACCTTCGACGGCACCATCCGCTGGACGGGCGAGGCGGTGGCCAAGCTCATCCCCGGCGACGAGGTGCTGAAGCCGCGCTTCAAGATCATCGCCGACGAGCATCTCACCGGCCCCGCCCGCGACCAGGTGGAAGCCCGCCTCACGCTGTGGATCGCCGCCCATATCGAGAAGCTGCTCGGCGCGCTCACCAAGCTCGGCACCGCCGAGGACATCACCGGCATCGCCCGTGGCATCGCCTTCCAGATCGTCGAGAGCCTCGGCGTTCTGGAGCGCGCCCGCGTCGCCGACGAGGTGAAGGGGCTGGATCAGGCCGCCCGCGCCACCCTGCGCGGCTATGGCGTGCGCTTCGGCGCCCATCACATCTATCTGCCGGCGCTGCTGAAGCCCGCCCCGCGCGCGCTGGCGGCGGAGCTTTATGCGCTGAAGCACGGCGGCCTCGCCCAGAAGGGCCTCGACGAGCTGCCGCACCTCGCCGCCTCCGGCCGCACCTCCATCCCCGTGGATCACGAGGTGCAGAAGGGGCTCTACCGCGCCGTCGGCTTCCGCGTGTGCGGCGAGCGTGCGGTGCGCGTGGACATTCTGGAGCGCCTCGCCGACCTGATCCGCCCCGCGCTGGCGTGGCGGCCCAACTCCCCCGGCCCCAAGCCGGCCGGAGCGGTGGACGGGCGCGGCTTCACCGTGACCGTGGGCATGACCTCGCTCGCCGGCTGCTCGGGGGAGGATTTCGCCTCCATCCTGAAGTCGCTCGGCTATCGCATGGAGCGCCGCCCCCCGCCGCCGCCGGAGGCCGAGGCCCCCGCCGCCGCGCCGGAAGCGGCTCCCGTGGAACTCGCCCCGCTGCCGGAAGGCGCCATCGAGGCCGACCTGCTGTTCGACGCCCCGGCGGAATCGCCGGCCGAGGCCCCTGCGGACGAGCCGGCCGAATCGGTGGACGAGGCGCTTGTCGAGGCGCCTGCCGAGGACGCGCCCGCTGAAGAGACCCCCGCCGACGTCGTTCTCGCCGATGCGGCCGAGGCCGAGGCTGCCGCCGAGGCGGTCGAGGTGTCCGGCGATCCCACCGCCGCCGAAGTCGCGGCCGAGGTGGAGGCGCCTGCCGCCCCCGGTGGTCCCGAGGCGGTGGAAGGTGCGGCCGAAATCGTTGCCGAAGGTGCTGCCGCCGAGGCCGCTCCCGCCGAGCCCGAGCTGATCGAGGTGTGGCGTCCCGGCCGTCCGCCCGGCGCGCCGCGTCGCGAGCGCCCGGCCGGCGAAGGCCGCCGCTTCGGCGATCGTCCGGGCGGAGATCGCGGCGAGCGCGGTGGCGAGAAGGGTGGCGGACGCGGCGAGCGTCGTGATGGCCGTCCGCCCCACCGCCGTCCCGAGCAGGCGCCCGCTGAGGCCGGTGCCCCCGAGGGTGAGCGCGCCCCGCGTCCGCCGCGCGGCGACCGTCCCTTCCGCGGCCCGCGCGAAGGCGAGGGCAATCGCGAGCACAGGAACGAGGGCCATCGTAACGAGGGCCATCGCGGCCCGCGTCCCGAGCAGCGGGCGGACAACCGCCCCGCCCATCAGGAGCGTCGCCGCGAGAAGCCGGCGGACCCGGACAGCCCCTTCGCCGCCCTCGCCGCCCTCAAGGCGCGGCTGGAGGCGGAGAAGAAGGGCGGTTGAGCCGTGAGCGATCCGGCGGAGCGGCAGAGGCTCGACCGCTGGATCTGGCATGCCCGCGTGGTGCGCGCCCGCGAGGATGCCGCCGATCTCGTCCGTTCGGGCCATGTGCGGCTCGATGGCGCACGGGTCACCAGCCCCGGCCACATGGTGCGGGCGGGGCAGGTGCTCACCATCGCCCTCGACCGGCAGGTGCGGGTGCTGCGGGTGACAGCCTTTGCGGAACGCCGGGGAGATGCTACATCCGCTCTCGCGCTTTTCGAGGAAATAACAGAAGCGTGACGGGATTTAGGGACTGCGGCGCGCCCAGTTTTATCGGCCTTTGGCCTGCCGCCGCTTGCGTGGCGCGTGCGCCTGCGCTACCCGAGCCCCTCGAAAGGGATTGCCCATGACCTACGTCGTCACCGAGAACTGCATCCGCTGCAAATACATGGATTGCGTGTCCGTGTGCCCGGTGGACTGTTTCTACGAGGGCGAGAACATGCTCGTCATCCACCCCGACGAGTGCATCGACTGCGGCGTCTGCGAGCCGGAATGCCCGGCCGAGGCCATCAAGCCGGATGCCGAGCCGGGGCTGGAGAAGTGGCTCGCGCTCAACGCCGAATACGCCAAGACCTGGCCCAACATCACCCTGAAGCGCGACGCCCCCGCCGACGCCAAGGAATGGGACGGCAAGCCCGGCAAGGAAGAACTGTTCTCCCCGGAGCCCGGCCAGGGCGACTGAGCCAAGATCTGCCCGGCCAGGGCGACTGATCCCAGGATGTGCGCTCGCCGCCGTGTGCGCAATCTCACGCTGGTTTCGGCAGGGATGGGGGCGGACCCGCGCTCCGATGTTCGCCAGAGGGGCCATTGGGCGCGACAGGCGCCCGGCGCAGTTCTGCGGTCTCTGGCAACATTGTCGAGACCAGCTATACACGCTCCGGATGCAATTGGGCAGTGAGGTCGAGCCGGCATGCAGCAGGTTCCTGCGGCGGGACACCCCTCGGGCCGTCGCGACCGATGGGCGTGGTTGGCGCTGGCTCCGAGCGGGGCTTGGTGTCTGCTCCTGGCCCTGACGGTGTTTTTCGGCGAATTCTCCGAGCGCGCTGTCGTGGTCCTTGGGCTCGCTTTTCCCCTGCTGCTTCTTCTGGGGGCGTGCGGCCTCGCCTACGGCAGCATTGCGGCGCTGGTCTTCCTGGTGACCGGGCGCTGGCGCAGGGCCGTGTCGCATCTTCTCGGCATCGGCATGCTGGCCCTGACTGTCCTCAGCGTCCCGACGCTTGGAGACGCGTCGCGCTACGTCAGGTTCAAGGTCAACCTTCCCGCCTATGAAGCGCGCATCGCCGAATGGCGCGCTCGGCACCCCGATAGCACTCCTGCCCGGCTGGTTCTGGAAAACCGCGACCTTTCCGTGTTCGTGACGGCAACCCTTTTCGAGAGCATCATCTTCGACGAAACCGACGCGGTCCTGAGCGACCCGTGCCCGCTTCTGCGCGGAGACAGGGACCTTTGCCGTATGGAAATGTTCGTTGAACCGATTTCAGGGCATTTCTACAGGGTTACGGAAAGCTGACGGGACCCCCCTCAGGGCAGCGCCTCCAGCTGGAAATATTGCGAGAGCACCAGCTTGCCGTCGGCGTCGAGATAGGCGCGGCCGAATTTGGCGGCCTGCAGCCTGTCGGTCTCCTGATAGATGGTGCCGCCCAGCGGCGGCAGCGCGTTGGGCTTGGCGCAGGGAATGTCGAGCGTCACCTTCTGGCCGACCGTGTAGGCCTCGCCGCGCTCCACCACCTTCACCGTCCCCGCCACCGCGCAGGTGCCGAAGGCGCGCGGCGTGAGGGTCACCCCCTCCACCGCCACCACGATGACGCTCTTCGCCCCCTCCCGGGCGCTCGCATAGACCTGCGGCGACATCAGCGCCAGCGCCGGCGCGGCGCCACCGAGGAGCAGCAGGCCGGCGAGGGCGGTGTTGCGGAGGGTATGGCGGAGCGCCTGCCGCGCGGCCCCCTCGGGTTGCCTGCGGTCCGACCTGTACACCATGCGCGCCTCCCGCTGCTTATCGCCCGGTACCGTCATCGCGGGATGCGGCGCCGACGCTCTTGCCGCCAGTTCTGGCGGGAAATGCGGCATTTGCAAAGCCGGGCTTTCGCAGGGGAGGGGAGCGCCTGTCGCGGACCCGCTGCTCAGCCGGTGGTCGCAGCGGCATCCACCGCCGCCTGATGCTCGGCCGCGAGGCGCGCATCCAGCTCCGCCACCTTCAGCGCCGACGGCCGGCCAATGATGCGCGCGACGTAATCGGCGATCACCGGCGTCTCGGGCACCAGCTTGAACATCACGCCCCAGTTGAAGGCATTGCCCCACAGAATGTCGGCCGCCGTGCACCGGTCGCCCAGAAGATAGGGCTTCGCCGCCAGCTCGCGCGTCACGGTGTCGAGCATGGTGTCGTAGTCGCCGTAAGGCGACATGGCGGGCGCGGCGGGCTCGCGCTTCAGCGCGCGGTCGGTGAGGGCGGGCTCGAAGCAGGCGCCGTAATAGGCAAGCCAGCGCAGATAGGGGCCACGCCCCGGCGCACCCAGGCCAGGCGCGAGGCCGGCTTCGGGGAAGGCATCGGCGAGATGGATGAAGATCGCCACCTGCTCGGTCACGAGTTCGCCCCGGTGCAGGATGGCGGGCACCTTCCCCATGGGGTTCACGGCGAGATAGGCCGGCTGGCGCTGCTCGCCCGCCTTCATGTTCAGCACATGGAGGCGATAGGGCGCCCCCAGCTCCTCGATCAGTGTCAGCGCGCAGGAGGAGCGGGTGTGGGGTGCGTGGAACAGGGTGATGGTGTCGTCGGCGGTCATGAGATCTCCTGTCGTCGGGAGGGGTGACGCCACACCTCTAAACGGCCGAGGCTGACACCTTCTGTCAGGTTTGATAGCTCTATCCCCATGCGCGCCAGCCGCCTCCTCTCCATTCTCATGGTCCTCCAGGCCCGCGGCGCGGTCACCGCCCAGGCCCTCGCGGAGGAATGCGAGGTCTCGCTGCGCACCATCTATCGCGACATCGATGCCCTAAGCGCGGCGGGCGTGCCCGTCTATGCCGAGCGCGGGGCCGGCGGCGGCTACCGGCTGCTGGAGGGCTACCGCACCCGGCTGAACGGCCTCTCCGCGCAGGAGGCGCAGGCGCTGTTCCTCTCGGGTCTCGGCGACGCGGCCGCCGCGCTGGGCCTCGGCGCGGTGCTCGCGGCGGCGCAGACCAAGGTGACGGCCGGCCTGCCGGCCAACCTGCGCAGCGCCGCCGCCCGGATGCGCGCGCGCTTCCATCTCGATGCGCCGGGCTGGTTCCATGAGGCGGAGGAGCCGCCCTTCCTCCAGTCCGTCGCGGCGGCGGCGTGGGAGCAGCACCTCATCGAGATCCGCTACCAGTCGTGGCGGGCGGAGAAGCGCCGGCGGGTCGCGCCGCTTGGCCTCGTGCTGAAAAGCGGCGCCTGGTACCTCGTCGGCGCGGTGGAGGCCAGCGTGCGGACCTATCGCATCAGCCGCATCCGGGAGCTGGAGGCGCTGGCCGAGCGGTTCGAGCCGCCGCCCGGCTTCGACCTCGCCACCTTCTGGGCGGCGAGCGCGCGGCGGCTGGAGGCGGAGATGTATCCCAACCGCGCGACGGTGCGCCTCTCGCCCCTCGGCCAGCGGATGCTGGAGCATGTCACCTCCGCCGTCTCGCGGGCGGGGATGGAGGCGGGCGCGCCGGATGCTGATGGCTACAGGGTCGTCACGCTGCGCGTGGGCGCGCTCTGGGAGGCGACCAGCGATCTGATGCGCTTCGGCCCCGAGGCGGAGGTGCTGGAGCCGCCGGAGCTGCGGGCGCGGGTGCAGGAGACGCTGGAGCGCATGGGGCGGCTCTACGCGCCTTGAAACCCGTCGGCTTCGGGGGCCAATCCCGCCATTTCATGGCGCGCGATTTGCCCTTATAAGGCGCCCATGCTCGACCAGACCCCCAACGCCGCCCTCGCGGACCTGCCCGATTTTGCCCGCCGGCGCACCTTCGCCATCATCTCCCATCCGGACGCCGGCAAGACCACGCTCACGGAAAAGCTGCTGCTGGCCTCCGGCGCCATCCGCATGGCCGGCCACGTGAAGGCGCGCGGCGAGCGCCGCCGCACGCGGTCGGACTGGATGGAGATCGAGCAGCAGCGCGGCATTTCCGTCACCTCCTCGGTGATGACGTTCGAGCGCGACGGCATCGTCTTCAACCTGCTCGACACGCCCGGCCACTCGGACTTCTCGGAAGACACCTACCGCACCCTCTCGGCGGTGGACGCGGCGGTGATGGTGATCGACGCCGCCAAGGGCATCGAGAGCCAGACCCGCAAATTGTTCGAGGTCTGCCGCCTGCGCGACATCCCCATCTTCACCTTCGTGAACAAGGTGGACCGGGAAAGCCTCGACCCCATCGCGCTGATGGACGAGGTGTCCTCCACTCTCGCGCTGGACCTCACCCCGCTCACCTGGCCCATCGGCATGGGCGTGGATTTCCGCGGCCTCATCGACATCGCCAACAAGCGCGCGCTGCTCGCCACCGAGCGCGGCGGTCCGCTGGTGCGCGAGGTGCCATTTAACGAACCCGAAGACCTCATCGGTCTCGACGGCGTGGAGGAGCGCATCCTCAACGAGGCGGTGGAGAGCCTGACGCTGGCGCTGGGCGTGCTGCCGCCGTTCGATCTTGCCGCCTTCCGCGAGGGCCATCTCTCGCCGGTCTTCTTCGGCTCGGCGCTGAAGGAGGCGGGGGTGGCCGAACTGCTGTTCGGCTTGGGCGCGGTCGGCCCGAGCCCGCTGCCACGCACCGCCGCCGGCGACCGCACCGTGGAGCCGGCGGAGGATCTCGTCTCCGGCTTCGTCTTCAAGGTGCAGGCCAACATGGACCCGAACCACCGGGACCGCGTGGCCTTCGTGCGCCTGTGCTCCGGCCGCTTCAAGCGCGGCATGAAGCTGTTCAACCCGCGCGAGAAGCGCAACATGGCCATCGCCAACCCCATCTTCTTCTTCGCCCAGGAGCGCGAGACGGTGGACGAGGCGGTGGCCGGCGACATCATCGGCATTCCCAACCACGGCATGCTGCGCGTGGGCGACACCCTCTCCGAGGGCGAGAGCATCCGGTTCGAGGGCCTGCCGGACTTCGCCCCGGAAATCCTGCGCCGCGTGCTGCTCTCCGATCCCATGAAGGCCAAGCAGCTGCAGAAGGCGCTGCAGGACATGGCGGAAGAGGGCGTGGTGCAGGTGCTGCGGCTGGTCAATGATCCCGCCCCCATCGTCGGCGTGGTCGGCACCCTCCAGCTCGACGTGCTCGCCGCGCGCCTCGAGAAGGAATACGGCGTGCCGATCCGCTACGAGACCACCTCCTTCGTCACCGCCCGCTGGATCGTCGGCGAGCGGGCCGAGGTGGACCGCTTCCTGGAGACCAACCGCTCCTCCACCGCGCGCGACCGCGACGAGGCGCCGGTCTATCTCGCCCGCAGCCAGTGGGTGCTGGACCGCGCCATCGAGGAATGGCCCAAGCTCAAGTTCGTGGCCGTCAAGGAACGCGGCTGACCCCTTTCCCGTAACGATCAGAGGGCGCGTAACGACGCTGCCCGTCCGGAGGATGACATGACCGACGCCGCCCGCCTGTCCGCCCTTGCCGCCACCATCGACGACGCCTTCGAAAAGCGCGCCGAGATCGGCTTCTCGACCACCGGCGCCGTGCGCGACGCGGTGAACGAGGCATTGACGCTGCTGGACAGCGGCGCCGCCCGCGTGGCCGAGCAGGGCGCCAACGGCCAATGGACGGTGAACCAGTGGCTCAAGAAGGCGGTGCTGCTCTCCTTCCGCCTCAACGACATGGAAGCCATCCCCGGCGGCCCCGGCGGCGCCCATTGGTGGGACAAGGTGCCCTCCAAGTTCCTGAACTGGGGCGAGGCCGAGTTCCGCGCCGCCGGCTTCCGTGCCGTGCCCGGCGCCGTGGTGCGCCGCTCCGCCTTCATCGCGCCGAACGTGGTGCTGATGCCCTCCTTCGTGAACCTCGGCGCTCATGTGGGCGAGGGCACCATGGTGGACACGTGGGCCACCGTGGGCTCCTGCGCGCAGATCGGCAAGAACGTGCATCTCTCCGGCGGCGTCGGCATCGGCGGCGTGCTGGAGCCGCTCCAGGCCGGCCCGGTCATCATCGAGGACGACTGCTTCATCGGCGCGCGTTCCGAGGTGGTGGAAGGCGTGGTGGTGCGCCGCGGCTCCGTGCTCTCCATGGGCGTGTTCATCTCCGCCTCCACCAAGATCATCGACCGGCAGACCGGCGAGATATTCATCGGCGAGGTGCCGGCCTATTCGGTGGTGGTGCCCGGCGCGCTCCCCGGCAAGCCGCTGCCCGACGGCACCCCCGGCCCCTCGCTCTATTGCGCGGTGATCGTGAAGCGGGTGGACGCGCAGACCCGCTCCAAGACCTCCATCAACGACCTCCTGCGCGACTGAGATCGCGCCGGTTCGGGAGGGCCCGGAAGATGTGCCGCCAAGGGATTTTCCCGGCGGCACGCCGGGGCCGTGGCGCGACGGATGCGACCTGTTGGCAAGGCGGAGATTCCGGCTTGCCAACCAAGGCCGAGCCGCTATATTCCGCCGCCTCGCCCGGATGCGACGCCCTCGCGGCCCGCTCCCTTCCCAGAGCCATCTTGGAGACGACCGGCGAGACCCGGCCCCGCCCCTGCGGCGATGGCTGGAAACAGGGGCGACGGAATTGCGGGCCTTCAACCAGCCCGGAGCAGGATCGTCATCTCCTGCATAGACCGCCATCGTCGGTGGTCTTTGAGTAAAGTTCTGCGTGCGCCTGTCGCATGCGGCTGGAGAGGTGGCCGAGTGGTTGAAGGCGCACGCCTGGAACGCGTGTATACGGGAAACCGTATCGAGGGTTCGAATCCCTCTCTCTCCGCCAGTTTCAACAACTAATCATCTGAAAATAAAGCGATATTTGATGTGGCACGAAATCGTGCCCCAGCATCTGCCCTAGCACGTGCGTTAGGTCGTGGTGGTCCGTGGTGGACTAAGGCGGTTTTGACCGGGATCATGCAGAATGGGCGGGAATTCGGGGAGGTGCAAATCGAACAGGCGAATCGCACACGGGCGCACCTCGAGCGCCTCCTCCTCGTTTGTGGCGACAGAAATGCCGGCAAGAGTCGCCTTATCCGCGAGATGTTCAGCGATAGGAGGCTAGGGGGCACAGTCCCAACGTCGGGCCGATTGCCTATCAGGCCCCTCTCTCGTGAGCGATGCATCGCAGGACGCGTTATGTCGCCTCATGAAGCGATGGAGACGCCGGCGGACTTCCATTCCAAAATTGACGAAGCCTGTGACGCGGCGCGACGGTCGAACTTCTGGCGCATCAACTATGTGAGTGCTGTACAGCCCAAGGCCGCGAACAATATGCCGGGTATCGTTGATACATGTAGGGGCTTGCAAAAAGCGTTCTTGCCGGAGCGGATCAGAGTGGTGTGTATTGATCCTGACCAGGCCGGCACCAACAACAGCCATCTTAGCGTCGCGGAGGTCGATGGTTTGCGGGCGCTCGATGTCGAAGTCGTCACGATAGATTCTCGCCGCAGTGGGCATCGTGCGGAGCCGGGGAACGTGAGGATCCTTGCTGACTTCTTCGACTTCTCTTGATCGTGTCGGCTAGAAGCCGGGACCCGGCACCCACACCCCGACGACGCGCCCCACCAGCCTTTCGGCCGCATAGTCCTCCCGCATCGGCCCGTCACAGGTGCCGATCCGGCCGGCCTGCAAGAGACGTTGGTATTCGTCCCGCGATTCCGGTGGGATCCAGAAGCAGGCTGTCCACGTCGTCTCCGGCTCAGCGCCGGGCTCGGGACTGCGCACGTTCACGCCATCGGCTCGCCGGAACCAATGCGAGCCGCGCATCATGCAGAGTGCGAAGGCGAGCCCGCTCTCCACCCGCGGGTCGGAGAAGGAGATCAGGAACAGCTCGCCCCGCGCCGGCAGGTGGTCGGCGAGGTCCACCACCGCGAACTCGCCGCGGCGAAGGTGCGGATAGAAGGCGTCATCCTCCACCGGGAAGGTCATGTGTCCCGGCGGAAGCGTCGGCAGGATCATCAGGGCGCGCAGCTCGGGCTGGTGCTCAAATTGGACAGCCGGAAGCTGGGGCGAGATGGCGAGGGCGCGGCCAGGGCGCCCGGCTGACGTGCGGCGGGTCATGCTTCACCTCCTTCCAGAAAGGCCAGGGCCGCCTGCATGAGGTTCGGGATGGCATCGGCGCCGGCGAAATCCTCGCACATCTCCACCGCCAGCCTCAGGGCGGCCATGGCCCCCGCATTGCTGGCGGCGGCCGGGATGCGGCCTTCGTTGAGGGCGTCCCATATCGGCAGGGGGGTGGCGTCCGGGATGTCGCCCTCGGTCGCGTTGAGCGCGGCGCATTCGGCCCGGTAGGCCGTAACGAGCGTGCAGAGCGGATCGGCAGGCTGGGCAGCGGCGGCGGTGGCAGGCAGGCCCACGAGCGCCAGCGCGCCGGTGCCCTTCAGCAGGGAACGGCGGGAGGTGCGAAGCTCAGACATGGGCCGCCTCCCGCATGTGATAGTGACGTTGCCCCTCCTGGCTAATCCAGTTTGAAGTTCGTTCTGGCCCAATGAGAGGACCAGAACATGAGGCGCAGCCGCTTCACCGAGGAGCAGATCATCGGCATCCTGAAGGAGCACGAGGCCGGGGTGCCGGTCTCGGACCTGTGTCGCAAGCACGGGGTCAGTGACGCCAGCATCTACAAGTGGAAAGCCCGTTTCGGCGGGATGGACGTATCGGAGGCCAAGCGGCTGCGCGCGCTCGAAGACGAGAACGCCAAGCTGAAGCGCATGCTCGCCGACGCAATGCTGGACAACGTCGCACTGAAGGATCTGCTGGGAAAGAAGTGGTGACGTCCGCTGCCGAGCGCAGGGCTGTCGCCCACCTCATGGAAGTCCATGGGATGAGCGAACGGCGGGCGTGTAAAGCCACCGGCTTCTGCCGCATGACCATGAGATACGAAGCCACGCGCGGGAATGACGCCTCGCTGCGTGAGCGCATGAAGGCCATCGCCCGGGAGCGACGGCGGTTTGGCTACCGCCGTCTCCACGTCCTGCTCAGGCGGGAGGGCTTCCGGGTCAACCACAAGCGGCTGTTCCGGCTCTATCGTGAGGAACGGCTGATGGTCCGCCGGCGCGGCGGTCGCAAGCGGGCCATCGGAACGCGGGCGCCGATGATGATCCCGCTGCGACCGAACGAGCGCTGGTCACTCGACTTCGTCGCCGACCAGATGACCGATGGCCGGCGCTTCCGGATGCTGGCCATCGTGGACGACTGCACTCGCGAGTGCCTGGCGCTGGTGGCGGACACGTCGCTGTCCGGGGTCAGGGTCGCTCGCGAACTCGACAGGCTTCTGGCAGAGCGCGGCCGGCCCAAGATGATCGTCAGCGACAATGGCAGCGAGTTCACCTCCAATGCCATTCTGGCCTGGACCGACGCGGCCCGGGTCGAGTGGCACTACATCGCGCCCGGCAAGCCGATGCAGAATGGCTTCATCGAGAGCTTCAACGGCCGCCTGCGGGACGAGTTGTTGAACGAGACGCTGTTCTCCAGCCTGTCCCAGGCCAGGGCCGCCCTCGCCCGATGGCAGGTCGATTACAACACCGACCGGCCGCACTCGAAGCTCGGATGGCAGACGCCAAGCGCCTTCGCCTCAACGTTCCACCCGCGGCGGGATCAGACGCTCCGCAACATGAACGGCTCCGCATCTGCCCCCGCCGCTCCACACGCCCGAGAAGGCAAACCCAACCGCCAGAACGAACTCACCGCTGGATAGAAGTTGGGGGCAACGTCAGCGGCGCTCCGCTGCCTGCCCGTTCGCCCCCGCCCGGACCGCGCGCTATCCTGTCGCCGGGCCTGACAGGGCGGTATCTGATCTGAGACAGGCCTGCTACAAAAGCAGAGCCCTAGGCGGGCGCAGGGTTCGGCGATAAGTACTCGGTGTCATGCCAGTCAGTCGCCGGAACAGGCGGCGGAACGACGCCTCGTCCTCATAACCCACCTGGCGTGCGATGTCCGCACCAACGTCGTCGCTCGTCTCCAGGATGTGCTTTGCCTCCTCGATCCGAAGCGTCTGCACATATCCCAGAGGCGAATAGCCCGTCGCCGCCCTGAAACGCCGGTCGAAGCTGCGTTTGGGCAGGCCGGACCGGCGGACCAGTTCGGCAATGATGTCCTGGCGGTCGTAATTTTCGGCGATCCATTGCTGGCAGTTCAGGATCACGGTGTCGCCATGGTTCACGTTCCGGATCATGGAGACGTAAGGCAGCTGTCCGTCGCGATGCCACTGATAGAGGAAGATCTTCGACATGCGGATGGCCTCCTGCATGCCGCCATACTTGGCGATGATCAGAAGCGCGAGGTCCTGCCAGGAGGACGCGCCGCCGGCGCAGTACAGGCTCTGGTTCGGACCCGTTTGGACCATGATGCGCTCGATCTTGAGCCGGACACTTGGATAGTAGGCCTCGAACAGCGGGGCATAGGAGAAATGCGTCGTCGCCTCGTGGCCATCGAGCAGGGCGGCCTCGGCCAGCACGATGGACCCGCCACAGGCCGCATAGATGGGCACGCCGGCCGTGTTCATCTTCCGGATCCAGGCGATGAGGTCTCTGTCGAGGTCATGCGGGGACTGGCCTGCCCCCATGACCACGTTGGGCACGAAGACGAGGTCGGTCGAAGGCGTCGCGTCGATGGTGTCCTGTGGCACGATGCGCACGCCGGTGATGAGCTCCATCGGGTCCACCTTCACGGCGACGAGGCGCGGCTCGAACAGCCCCTCCGGTCCGCCGCCCAGCACATGCTCCCACTGGCGTCCCGCCGCCCAGAGCGTGTCGAACACCCCATAGATGATGGAGGGATCGCATTCGGCGAAGATCGGAATGCTGACCCGAATACGCGGCCGGCTCATCGGCACCCCCGTTCGCGGGAGCCTCTGGCGCGCTTGTCTCAAGGCGCGTTTGGCTTAACTGGCCCGGATCTGGCCATTCTGCCCCTCACGCTTCCTTCGGCGCAAGGATACGACCGCCCCCGACGGCGCGACAGGCGCCTATCCATTCGGGAGACGGAACCATGGACGTGAATGCAGACAAGCTGAACGCCTTGCTCGGTAAGGTGGTGAATGAGCTGGGCGCGGCATCCAACGCCGCGCTGGTCATCCTCGGCGATAAGCTCGGGCTGTTCCGGGCGCTGGCGCTGGGCGCGGCAACGCCGGCCGAACTGGCAGCGCGCACCGGCACCTTCGAGCGCTATGTACGCGAATGGCTGTCCGCCCAGGCCGCGTCCGGCTTCGTGGAATTTGACGCCACCACTGGCTGCTTCTCGCTCTCGCCTGAGCAGGCGGCAGTGTTTGCGGATGACGACAGCCCTGTCGCCATGGCGGGCGGCTTCGCCATGCTCACCGCCGTCTACCACGACGAGCCCAAGCTCGCAGAGGCGTTCAGGACCGGCAGGGGCATGCACTGGGGTGAGCACTGCACCTGCCTATTCTGCGGCGTGGAGCGCTTCTTCCGGTCCGGCTACCGCGGGCACCTCGTCGCCGAATGGCTGCCGGCGCTCGATGGGGTGGTGGAGAAGCTCCAGCGCGGTGCAAGGGTGGCGGATGTCGGCTGCGGTCACGGCGCCTCAACGCTGCTGATGGCGGACTCCTTTCCGAATTCCGAGTTCATCGGTGTCGACTATCATGCCGCCTCCATTGCACATGCGAACGGGCTGGTCGAGGGCCGTGGCAATGTCCGCTTTGAGGTCGGCCGCGCCCAGGATTTCGGGGGGCGGGACTATGATCTCGTAACTCTGTTCGATGCGCTGCACGACATGGGCGACCCCGTCGGTGCCACCACGCATATCCGCAGCGTCCTCAAGGGCGACGGCACGCTCATGCTGGTGGAGCCGGCAGCCGGTGACAGCCTGGCGGAGAACCTGAACCCGGTGGGACGGGTCTACTATGCTGGATCCACCCACATCTGCGTGCCCACCGCTCTAAGCCAGGACGGGGGCACTGCGCTCGGCGCGCAGGCCGGACCGCGGCGCATCGCTGAGGTGGTCCAATCCGGCGGGTTCTCGACCTTCCGGCAGGCGGCATCAACACCGTTCAACATGATCATCGAAGCAAGACCGTAGGTTTTCAGGGAGGCGGCCGGGAGGGGCTGCCACTGAACCGCCCCTGGATTCCTGGACGCCTTCTTCCCTAAATTTTTAGGCAAGGAGGCCTCGATGGGCAAAGCGAACTTGACCGAGGACTTCAAGCGCGACGCGGTCGTTCAGATCACCGAGCGGGGCTATCCGGTCGCAGAGGTGGCTGCGCGGCTGGGGATCAGCAAGTACTCGCTCTACGAATGGAGGAAACGGTATGCCAAGTCTGCCGCCGTGGTCCGCGATGACGATCATGCCGCCGAGGTCCGCCGGCTGAAGCGCGAGCTGCAGCGCGTGACGGAGGAGCGCGACATCTTAAAAAAAGCGGCCGCGTACTTCGCCAAGGATGCAAAGTGAAGTACGCGTTCATCGCCGAGCATCGCCTGCTGTTTTCGATCCGCGCCATGTGTCGGTGCCTGCGTGTCCAGCCCAGCGGCTTCTACGCCTGGCTGAAGGAGCCGCTGAGCCGCCGCGCCAAGAACGATCGCCGCCAGACCGAGCTCATCCGCACGGCCTGGCGCGACAGCAGTAAGGTCTACGGCTACCGGAAGCTCCACGACGACCTCATGGACATGGGCGAGAGCTGCTGCCCGAACCGGGTGGCGCGTCTCGCGCGTTTGGCTGGCATCCGGGCGCAGATCGGCTACAAGCGCCGGCCCGGCCACTATGCCGGCAAGCCGTCCCTGGCCGTCGACAACACGCTCGATCGCCGGTTCGACGTGGAGGCGCCGGACAAGGCCTGGTGACCGACATCACCTACATCCGCACGCATGAGGGCTTCTCATACCTGGCGGTTGTGCTCGACCTCTTCTCGCGCCGCGTCGTCGGCTGGTCGATGCAAGCCCGACAGACGACCAACGTCGTGCTTCAGGCGCTGCTGGCCGCCGTCTGGCGACGCAAGCCGAAGGGCCGTGTGCTGGTGCATTCGGATCAGGGCAGCCAGTTCACGAGCCTGGACTGGGCTTCGTTCCTGAAACACCACGATCTGCAGCCCTCGATGAGCCGTCGGGGCAATTGCCATGACAACGCAGTGGCCGAAAGCTTCTTCAACCTGCTCAAGCGCGAACGCATACGCCGAAAGGTCTACCGAACGCGCGACGAGGCACGCCGGGACGTGTTCGATTACATCGAGATGTTCTACAATCCCACCCGCAAGCACGCACGGAATGGGATGCTGTCGCCCATCGAGTTCGAACGGCAGCACAAAGCGCGAGCCGAGGGCGTCTGGAAAACTCGGGGCGGTTCAGTTCGCTATCGACTGCTCTCTCCGCCAGACCTCTGTTTCAGGACATCGCCAAAAGCTCCAGATTCTAACGCTGATAATGTTTTTTCGCAGGCCTTTGTGTTCCTCTGCGTCTCGCAATGTACCCCAACAGCGTAATTTTGCGTTAGGGCGAGCGTTGGGGCAGAATTCGTTGGTCCAGCCCGCCCCAACGGGCGCCCCTAGCGCCGCGCCCGGAAAAGCGGCATGCAGGTCCTGCAAGGCTTGCCCAGAAGCCCGCCCGAAGGAGCGGGACGAGGAGGAGAGGCGCAGGTGCGAAAGGAACCGCGACGGGGTCTGATGCGGCGCATGGCGTCGGCCATCCTGCGACCGCTGCTTTGGAACCGTGCCGGCCGTGTCCTGGGGGTGGCGGCAGCCGCGGTGATCGCCGCCGCCACACTCGCCACCGCCGCACTCGCCTCGGCCGAAGCCCCGGAAACGCCGGAGGCTGCCCGCCGGGAGCCGGTGCGGATGGTGCTGGACCGGCCCGTCCTGACCCTGATCGAAGCCCGCGACCGGTCGTTCCCCGCGCTCATGGGCGCGCCAGGCGCGGCAACACTCGAGGCGCTGAAGGCCGCAAGCCCGCTCTATGCGGACCTCGCACGCCAGATGGGCGACGACGTGAAGGCGCTGCGGGCGGACATGGCGGCCAACAGGCGCCGGCTGTTCGAGGTGACGGACGACAATGTGGGCCGCATCATCGACCTGCGCTGGCTCGCCTCGCCGCTCGCCAGCTTCCGCCTCGTCGGCGTGGTCAATCGCACCGACCGGCGCGATTTCACCGCGCTGACATCGCAGCCATCCTGCGGCGAGGTGCGGCTCGTCTATCGCCTCGCCTACCGCTTCCGCCGCGGCGCGACCACCTACGCCTCCCGCCTGCCGGTGAACCTCAATGCGGTGTTCGACGTGCCGGTCCCGGCGGACGCCCCCTGTCCCGATCTCGCCGGCCGGTGGACACCGCCGCGCGCCGACATGGATGCGACCGCCATGGCGGACTGGCTCGCATCCGGTCCCCTGTCCGGCCTTCGCCTTCGGCAGATCGAGGTGAATGCGCAGGTCGTCCGCCTGCCGTCCGGCATGGAGACCGAGCTGGGTGGACAGGCCATCTACCTGATGCGCGTGTTCCGCGCCGAGGGCGACCGGGTGATCCCGAAGCCGCTGGAGAACACGCCGGATGTCGGCCGTCTTGCCTCCGATGCGGCGCTGAAAGCGCGGCTGGTGGAGTATGTGCGCACCCATCTGCCCGAGGTCGACCGCGGCGTCTACCAGATCCCGGACGAATTCCTCGCCGAGAAGGTCCTCTCCTTCTCGACCTTCGGCAGCGCCCGGACCGCCAACCATCCCTTCGCCAGCCTGTTCACCGAGGCGGATTTCGCCGGCCTTCCCTATGCACAGCTATCCTATCTGGGCTCTTCCGCCGGACTGATCGCGCGGCTCGATGACGGGACCTGCACCGGATGCCACCAGGGCGCCGCGACCGCCGGCTTCCATCTCATCGGCCATGACGAGCCGGATTCCGCCCCCTTCAACGTGGTGAAGGTGCCCATTTCGCCCCACCTCCATGCCGAGGATGCGCGGCGGCGCGCCTATGTGGCGGCGCTGGCGGCAGGGCGGGAGGCCGACACGTTCCGGCCGCTCTCCATCGCCCCTCCCGCGATATGGGGCGAACCGGCATCGCACGTTCCGGCGTCAGCCGCCGCCACAATGGCCTGCCTCCTGCCCGCCGCTATGGCGCCGTTCAAGGAGACATGGGCCTGCGGCGGGGGCCTCGCCTGCGAGGCCATCGCCCACAATCCGCGCCTGCCGGTCGCGACCGGCCAGTGCATGCCGAGTCAGGAGACGGGCATCGTCTCGGGCATGGCGTGCCTCTCGGGGGAGATCGTGCCCGGCAGGGCGCCCTATCTCGACCGCTTCCGCATCCTGCGCCAGATCAACAGCCGTGCGCCTTCGGTCTCGCCCACCGCCTACAATTGCCGGCCGGCGAAGCTCGGCGTGCCGGGCGGGGCCGCCTACCGCCAATGCACGCCGTCTGAGCGCGCGTTCGCGGGCTTCGCGTCCGGCCGGGCGCCGGCGGAAATCTGCGCGCTGGTGGGCGGCAAGGCGTTCGATCTGTGCGTCGCCACCGACAATTTCGCCAAGTGCATGGACGCGAGCGTGGTGCGCGGCAATCGGCCGACCTGTGGCATGGGCCGCTTCTGCCGCGAGGATTTCATGTGCCAGGCCCTGCCGGCCAGCATCCCCGGCGTCGCGGCCATCGCGCGCGACAACGGCTTCTGCTCGCCCACCTATTTCGTTTTCCAGATGCGGATCGACGGACACCCGGACCCCGTCCACGGCGTGAAATAGAGCCGCTCGCGGACAGGTGGAGCGCTTCGGGGGCCATAACCTACCGGAGCAAGCTCCGTGGCGTCGTCCAAATCCGCTTCACCATGAAGGGGGCAAGCCCAATACCGCACCCGGTGCTCACGCAACGTAAGCTGAAGCGTCTCAGGAACATTCGAATTCGGCGCGTTATCGCGCCATGACCACCGCTGAAGCTTCCGCTCGTCCGACCGAGAAACCAGATGCGACCGCAGAGTCCGAACTGGACAGCGTGATCGCGGAGAGCGGGAAGGTACGGCAGCATAGTTGGGCGCAACAAGTCCATATAGCTGGGCCAGGCTGGCGGCTTCCGGTCGCGCCCATGTCCTGTGGAGTTCCGACAGGAGGGCATTCGTTGATGCGGGCTTCACGCCACCTTGAACGAAGCGGGCCAGGGAGGTGCGGGAAGCCATCTCGCTGGGGTCGCCCGAGGCATCCACCACCGCATAGACCTCATATCCCGCGACCTTGGCATCAAGGGCGGGAAACATCACGCAGACGCTGGTCCAGACGCCGGCCATGACGAGCGTCCTGCGGCCCGTGGCCTCGACCTGCGCGACGAAGCCGTCATTGTCCCGGGCGTTCACCTCGCCCTTGCGCGGAACGTAAACGGCATGGGGCGCGAGTTGGTGAATCTCCGGCATCAGCGGGCCATTGGTTCCGGCGGGCTCCGAGGCGGTCGTGATAACCGGAATATTGAGAAGCGTGCTGAGCCGCGCGATCATCTCCACATTGCGGCGCAGGTCCGCGACAGGAATATCCTTCACGGTCTGGAATAGGCCGGACTGATGATCGAGGAGAAGAATGACTGTATCCGAAGGGTTCATCAGCGCGGCACCCCCTCCGCTCGGGAGGACGCTGGTCTTCTTGGGCGACGGTGTCATTTCGGGCCTCCGGGATTGACGCACCGATGCTGTGGACTCAAATCGACCCTGTGGATGGCGCCGCTCAAGGACCGCGCATCGGTTGATTGTGGGGTAGGCCCCGGCGCCGGCCCGAGGCGTGCAGGGGGCAGCCCTAGCCTGGGCCGCCGACAGCGGCCGTGCCGCGGGCTCAGGACTGCAGGGCCCAGTCCGCCACCTGCCAGCGCATCTGGCCACGGTCCAGCACGACCCGTCCAAGCCCGGGGAAGGGCATATGGGTCGCGGCGATCAGGGCGCCTTCGGAGGCTGCGAGGGGAAAGAAGCGGTCGCGCATGGCCTTTGCGGCGGCGCGATCCTGCTCGAACAGAAAGCCCACGTCCGTCGCCTGCGGATGCACCACGGGGAACAGCATGTCGGAGACCATGATGAGGCTCTGCCCGGCATCGGCGACCCGCACGCCGATGTGGCCGGGGGTGTGCCCGGTCAGGTCGACGATCGAGACCCCCGGCGCCACCTCACGCTCGCCGTCGATCGCCTGGAGCCGGGGATAGAGCTTCACCACCTCGGATGCCATCCGGAAGCTGTTCTGAAGATAATCGGGGGCGCCAGCGCGCTTGGCCGGATCAGTCCAATGCTTGACGTCCCGCTGATCGATGTAGAGTTCAGCATTGGGATAGTTGTTCTGCCCGCCGACCACCAGGCCGCCCATGTGGTCCTCGTGCATGTGAGTCACGATGACCGCGTCGATCTGGTCGCGGCGCAGCCCGGTGGCTGCGAGCGCCTGCGGCAGCGCGCCGGTCTGACCGATGGAGCCGGCCGGGCCCGTATCGAGAAGGATGCGGCGCGCGCCATCCTCGATCAGATACTGGTTGAAGACGAAGCGGACGCCGCTCGGCCGCGCGACGAACTGCGACACGGCAGCCTGCTCGACCTGGGCGGCCGTCCGGCCGGGGAAAAAGGTGTAGGGCATGTCCGCATACCCGTCCGTGAGCGCCGTCACGGTGAAGCGGCCGACCCTGATCTGCGCCAGCGGAGTCACCCGGGCCGCGACGGGACTGGGGGCAGGACCGGCCGCCGGGGCTTCCGCAGCACTGTGGCCGGTGGTGAGGATCTGGAGAGCGCTGCCCCCGACAAGACCCAGAGGAAGGCCGAACGCGAGGGCGCGGCGGGAAAGGTTGGCCATGGCAGCATCCGTATGGTGATCGACGGGCGGGGAGGCCATCTGGACTCTCCATCGGTCTCCGGACGACGTTAGGATATCTAACGCCCACGCAGTAACCGGGCCATTCCGGGAGCTATCCTCTCAAAATTCGGAAGGTACGATGGACCGCTTCGATGCTATGACCGTGCTGCTGGCCGTCGTCGAGGCAGGCAGCCTCTCGGGCGGCGCCCGGCACCTGCGGGCGCCGCTGGCGACGGTGAGCCGGAAGGTTTCCGAACTCGAGCATCACCTGGGAACCCCGCTGTTCGTGCGCAGTCGCGGGGGACTGCGGCTGACTGAAACCGGCCGCGCTTTCGTGGCGGCGGCCCGCCGCATCGTCGGCCAATTGGAGGAGGCGGAGCGGGAAGCGGCCGGCGAATTCAGCACCCCGCGCGGGACGCTGCATGTCACCGCGCCCATTGCCTTCGGGGAGCGCCATCTCTTGCCCGTCGCACTCGAATTTCTTGCGCAATATCCCGACATCTGTCTGCGCCTCATGCTGGCCGACAGGCAGATCAGTCTCGTGGACGAGCACGTCGACGTTGCCCTGCGTATCGGACACCTGACGGACAGCACCCTCATTGCCACCCGTGTCGGCAGCGTCAGCCGGGTGATCTGCGCCAGCCCCGCCTATCTCGCAGGACGCGGCACGCCGTCTCGGCCGGAGGATCTCGCCTCCCATGACGGGATCAGCTTCCAGGGCTTCGCCGCCGCGCCCGAATGGCGCTACCGGCGCGACAGTGCCGCCTTCACCGTCCAGCCGCGCCCAAGACTGTCCGTGAACACGACGGAGGCCGCCATTCAGGCGGCGTGTGCCGGTCTCGGGGTCATCCGCGTCCTGTCCTATCAAGTGGCGGACGAGATTAAGTCCGGCCAGTTGCAGGTCCTCCTCCCGGAGTTTGCGCCGGAGCCGCTTCCGGTGAGCCTCATCTATCCGCAGGCCGAGGTGCTGCCTCTGAAGGTTCGCAGCTTCCTGGACTGGACCGCCCCGCGCTTGCGCGCCCGCATGGCCACGCTCGGGGCGGACGGATCGTGAGATGTCCCGGAAAAGGACGACTGGCCGGCAATTGGATCGGTGTCGGGCTAGCTCGGCCACTCACGACCCGTTGGCCGCCCCTCCGCCGAGAGCGCGGTGATGGCATCCACGATCGCACCGGCGCGCCGAGTGCGGCGCGACCATGTGCGCGCCGTATTGACCTTACGTAATGTGCTACGAGCAGAAGCGGCGCGCACCCGCGGCGCGCGACCGGAGGAAGACGACGGAGGCGTTACGATGATAAGAAATCTGTTGCTTCTGTTGGGGGAAAGCCCCGCTGGCGCGGTTGCCAATGCGTATGCCAGAGGGCTTGCCCGACGCGGCGATGTGTCCCTGACAGCACTGGCCGGGATCGATCTCTCCTACATCGAAGCTCCCATGCTGGGGACCATCGGGGGCGCCGCCTATCATGCGCGGATGGAAAGCGGCCTCCAGAGCGCGGCCGAGCGGGCCAGCAACACCCTGACCGAGGCCTTCGCGCGGGACTGCGCGCGGGAAGGCATCCCCGCCGCCCAGCTTGCCTTCAAGGGAGATCCCTTCGATCAGGTCACAGCGGCCAGCGCGCTCTGCGATCTCGTCGTCGCCGGCCACGACGTGACGTTCCGCGGCACCGGCAGAGAGCGCAATTCGGATACGCTGAGCCAGCTTCTGCAAGCTGCGCCGCGGCCGGTGCTGGTCTGCCCGGACGTGGCGCCAGCCGGCGGCGACGTGCTGGTGGCCTATGACGGCAGCCTTCCCGCCATGCGCGCGCTTCAGCTTTTCGTCCTTCTGGGGTGCTGGGCGGACCGCAGCATCACCGTCGTTTCGGTGGATACGCAGAGCGAGACGGCGGAACGCCTCGCGACCGATGCTCAGACCTATCTGAGCCGGCATGGCTACGCGGTGTCGACCAGGCCCATCACCTCAGGCGCCCATCCCTCTGAGGTCATCGATAGCCATGTGGTGGACGGGTTCGAGCTCCTGGTGATGGGCGCATACGGGCGGCGCGGACTCAGGGAGTTCATCTTCGGCTCCACCACGCAGACCGTCGTGGGCCTGCCGAAAACCTGTATCTTCCTGTATCACTGAGGCGGGGCGGTCACTTCCCTCGCCGACGCATCCCGGCGGCACCGCGGGGCTTCGGCCTCATCCACCTGACATCCGCAGGCGAGACGAGGCCTCGACCGCATGACACTCCTCCTCGTTGTCCTTGTTCCGTTTTTCGGCGCGCTGCTGCCGCCGCTGGTCATCCGCTCCGGCCGCGACACGTGTGCGATGGCGACGGCGGCCGTCACGTTGCTCGCTCTCGCGCTGCTGATGAGCCACGCGCCGGCCGTCTTCTCCGGCGAGGTACCGAAAGCCGAAATACCATGGGTCCCGGCCATGGGCCTGTCATTCTCGGTGTTCGCGGACGGGCTCGGCTTCTTCTTCGCGGCGATGATCCTCACCATCGGCCTCCTGGTCATCATCTATGCGCGCTATTACCTCTCGCGCGAGGATCCCATGGGTCGCTTTTTCACCTATCTGCTCCTGTTCCAGGGGGCGATGGTGGGCGTGGTGCTCTCCGACAACGTCGTCGCGCTGCTCGTCTTCTGGGAGATGACGAGCCTCACCTCCTTCCTGCTCATCGGCTTCTGGCGCAAGCGCGCCGACGCGCGGCAGGGCGCGCGCATGGCCTTGGTTGTGACAGGCGGCGGCGGGCTCGCTCTCATCGCCGGGCTGCTGCTGGTGGCCGAGGCTGCGGGCTCCTACCAATTGTCGGACATCCTGGCGCGGGGCGACGTGGTGCGCGCCTCGCCGCTCTACCTGCCGGCGCTGGGGCTGGTGTTGTTGGGCGCCTTCACCAAATCGGCCCAGTTCCCGTTCCATTTCTGGCTGCCCCACGCCATGGCGGCGCCGACACCGGTCTCGGCCTATCTGCACTCCGCCACCATGGTGAAGGCGGGTGTGTTCCTGCTCGCACGGCTGTGGCCGGTGCTTGCCGGCACAGACGCCTGGTTTCTCATCGTCGCGCCGGTGGGGCTCGCCACCATGCTCATCGGCGCGGTGATCGCGCTGTTCAAGGACGATCTGAAGGCACTGCTGGCCTTCTCCACGGTCAGCCATCTCGGGCTCATGACCATGCTGCTCGGATTCGGCACGCCCATGGCCGCGGTTGCGGCGGTGTTTCACATCATCAACCACGCGACCTTCAAGGCCGCCCTGTTCATGAGCGCCGGCATCGTCGATCACGAGACGGGCACGCGCGACATCCGCCGCCTCGGCGGCCTCCTCTGGCTGATGCCCGTCACGGGCACGCTGGCGCTTCTGGCGTCGGCCTCCATGGCCGGCGTGCCGCTGTTCAACGGCTTCCTGTCCAAGGAGATGATGCTGGAGGAGGCCGCCCACACCGCCTATCTCGGCCTCGATTTCCTGTTCCCCGTGCTGGCGACGGTGGCTGCGCTGTTCTCGGTGGCCTATTCGGCGCGCTTCGCCATCGGCACCTTCCTCGGCAAGGCGCGGGACGATTATCCCCACCATCCGCACGATCCGCCGCTCGGCATGTGGTTGCCGGTGGCCGTGCTGGTGGTGCCGGTCATCGCCATCGGCATCCTGCCCGGTGCCGTCGCCGGCCCGCTGGTGGCATTGACCGCCGGTGCGGTGATCGGCGGCCCGCTGCCGGAGTATCATCTCGCGCTCTGGCACGGCATCACGCCCGCCCTTGTCATGAGCCTTGCCGCCTTCGCCGGAGCAGCCCTGCTCCTGCTCGGCTTCGCCCGCGCCGACGCGCTCCGCCTTCGCCTGCCGCGCCTCGATGCCAAGGCCATGTTCGAGACGACCAGCGCAGGCCTGGTTGTCGCCAGCCGCCGCGCCGTGGCAGCGGTTCATGACGGGTCGCTGCCGCGCTATGCCGGGGTGATCCTCGCCACGCTGGTGGCGGTCGGCGGCTACGGCTTCTGGAGCGCGACGCATGCGGCCGGAAGCCGGCCGCTGCTGCCGGTGAGCCTGCCGGCCGCGACCGCCTTCCTGGCCCTGCTCCTCGCCAGCGGCATGGTCCTGCTGCGCCATGGCGATCGGCTCACTGCGCTCATCCTCACCGGCGTGGTGGGCGTCATCGTGGCCCTCGCCTTCCTCCAGTTTTCCGCGCCCGACCTTGCCTTGACGCAGATTTCCGTGGACGTGGTGACGACCATCCTGATGCTGCTCGCCCTCAACCTTCTGCCGAAGACGACGCCGCGTGAGGAGAGCCGTGCCGTGCGATGGCGCGACGGTCTCCTGGCCGGTCTCGCGGGCCTCGGCGTCGCCGGTCTCGCCTATGGGGTGATGACCCGCGACGGCACCTCCATCTCGGACTATTACCTCGCGGAATCGAAGCCCGGCGGCGGTGGCACCAACGTGGTCAACGTGATCCTCGTGGACTTCCGCGGCTACGACACCTTCGCAGAGATCATCGTGCTCGGTATCGCCGCCCTCGCCATCTATGCGCTGCTCGACCCCGCCCTGAAGGGCGCCGCCGTGCGCCGGATCAAGGCGATGCTCCCCCACGAGGAGGCGTTGGACGCCCATCCCCTGCTGCTCGTCATGGCGACCCGCGTGCTGCTACCGCTGTCGCTGGTGGTGGGCACCTACATCTTCCTGCGCGGCCACAACGAGCCGGGCGGCGGCTTTGTCGCCGGCCTCGTGGTCGCCATCGCCCTGATCATGCAATACATCGCTTCCGGCTATGGCTGGGCGGCGGCGCGCATGCGGGTGGATGCGCAATCCTATATCGGCGCGGGCGTCGCCATTGCCGGCCTCACGGGTGTGGCGGCCTTCCTGTTCGGGCGGCCCTTCCTCACCTCCACCTTTGGCTATCTGACCTGGCCGGTGGTGGGCAAGTTCGAGGTCGCTTCCGCCATGGCGTTCGATCTCGGCGTATTCCTGACCGTGGTGGGCGTGATGGTGCTGTCGCTCGCCCAGCTCTCCCGGGTCTCTCGGCGGATTGATCCCGCCCCGGACAATCAGGAGCCGATGGATGTCCGGCTGGAGCCGTCCGCCTCCCGGGCGCGGGAGGGCTGAGGCATGGAGCTTCTCCTCGCCGCCGGCATCGGCATCCTCACCGCCGTCGGGCTCTACCTGGTGCTCCGGGCGCATACATTCCCGGTGATCCTCGGCCTCACTTTCCTGTCCTACGCGGTGAACCTCTTCCTCTTCGCCATGGGCCGTCTCACCATCGACCGGCCGCCGGTGACCGTGCCCGATGCGGCCGGCTACACCGACCCGCTGCCGCAGGCGCTGGTGCTGACGGCCATCGTCATCTCCTTCGGCATGACCGCCTTGATCGTGGTGCTGGCACTGCGCGGCTTCCTGGAGACCGGCTCCGACGGCTCCCACCTCGATGCGCCGCGCGGCGACAAGGGAGATGCGCCGTGACGCCCGCCATCTCCGCCCTCGACCACGCCATCATCCTGCCGGTGCTGCTGCCAGCGCTCACCGCCGCTTTCCTCGTGCTTGCGCTGCGCCATCACCTGCGGGGCCAGCGCATCGCCTCCATCGCTGCGACCGGGCTGTTGCTGGCTCTGGCGGTCCTCCTGTTCGCGCTCGCCTCGGACGGGACAGTCCGCGCCTACCGGCTCGGCGACTGGCCGGCGCCCTACGGGATCGCCCTGGTGCTGGACCGGCTCTCGGCAACCATGCTCCTCCTCACCGCCGTTCTGGCCGCCTGCGTGCTGATCTATGCAGCCGGCGGGGTAGACGGGCGCGGGCGGCATTTCCACCCGCTGTTCCAGTTCCAGCTCATGGGCATCAACGGCGCCTTCCTGACCGGCGACGTGTTCAACCTCTTCGTCTTCTTCGAGGTGATGCTGATCGCCTCCTACGGGCTGATGCTGCACGGTGGCGGCCCCGGACGGTTGAAGGCGGGATTCCAGTATGTGGCCATCAACCTGCTCGTGTCCGCCGTCTTCCTGGTGGGCGTCGGCCTCATCTATGCCGTCACCGGAACGCTCAACATGGCGGACCTCGCAGTGAAGGTGCCGCAGGTCCAGCCGGCGGATGCGGGCCTGCTGAAGGCCGGCGCACTTCTGCTCTTCCTCGTCTTCGCCACCAAGGCCGCGCTGGTTCCGCTGCACTGGTGGCTGCCGGCCACCTATGCCGGCACGTCGGCGCCGTGCGCCGCATTGTTCATGATCATGACCAAGGTCGGCGCCTACGCCATCATCCGCGTCTATGGCCTCGTTTTCGGGGCCGGGGCCGGGTCCGTTGCCTTGGCGGCGGCGCCATTCGTGATCCCCGCCGCACTGGCGACGCTGGTGGTGGGGACGGTCGGGCTCGTGGGGAGCCGGACGCTGCGCGATCTCAGCGCCTTCGCGGTCATCGCCTCCATGGGCACGCTGCTCATCGCCCTCGGCCTCTTCGATGTGGAGGGGCTGTCCGCCGGCCTCTATTATCTCGTCCACTCGACGCTCGCCGGCGCGGCGCTGTTCCTCATCGCCGGCATGGTGCAGGAGCAGCGCGGTGCCGCCAGCGACCGGCTGATCCCGGCGCCGGCCATGGGGGGCGAGACGCTCCTAGCCGCCCTGTTCTTCCTCGCCGCCATTGCCCTCGTCGGCCTGCCGCCTCTATCGGGCTTCATCGGCAAGGTGATGATCCTCGAGGCCGTGCGCACCTCCGCCATCTGGCCGTGGATCTGGTCTGCCATCCTCGGTGCCAGCCTCCTGATGACCTTCGGCTTCGCGCGGGCGGGCTCGGTGCTGTTCTGGGCCAGCGGGCCGGTCTCTGAGCCGAAGCCGGTGCCCGCGCTGGCGGGGCTTGCGGCGGTCATCCTGCTGCTCGCGGCCACCATCGGCTGGACGCTCGCCGCAGGCCCGGCCACGCAGGCGCTTGGCCTCACCGCCCGGCAGGCCCTCGACCGCGACGCCTACATCCAGGCCGTGCTGCCGCCCGCCACGCCGGAGAAGTGACATGCGCACACGCCTTCTCCCCCATCCCCTGCTGACGCTGCTCCTCATCCTCGTCTTCATCTTCCTGATGAACGAGGTAACGCCGGGCGTGGTGGTGCTCGGCATCGTCCTCGGTGTCATCATCCCGCTCCTCACCGCGCCGTTCTGGCCAGGACGACCGAAACTGAAGGCGCCGCTGACCATCGCGAGCTACGTGCTGATCGTGCTGTGGGACATAATTGTCTCCAACATCGAGGTCGCATGGATCATCTTGTTCCGGCCGGCCAACCGCCTGCGCACCCGCTACGTGACTGTGCCCCTCGACCTCAAGACGCCGGAGGCCATCGCCGTCCTCTCCGGCACCATCACCATGACGCCGGGCACGGTGAGCGCTGACCTCAGCGCAGATGGCAAGACCCTGCTGGTGCACTGCCTCGACGCCAGCGACCCGGACGGTGCCGTCGCCACCATCAAGGCGCGCTACGAAAGCCGGCTGAAGAGGATATTCGAATGATCGCCATCGCCATCGCCATTGCGGCGGGGGCCATCAGCCTCGCCATCGGCCTCACCCTTTACCGCCTCGCCGTCGGGCCCGACGCCACCGACCGGGTGCTGGCGCTGGATACGCTCGTGATCGAGACCATCGCGCTCATCGTGCTGCTCGGCATCGCTTACGGCACGGGCATGTATTTCGAGGCGGCTTTGCTGTTCGCCATGGTCGGCTTCGTCACCACCGTCGCCTTCTGCAAGTTCCTGCTGCGCGGCAACGTGATCGAATAGGAAGGGCGCATGAACCCGATCGTCGAGGCGCTCGTCGCCGCGCTCATTCTCATCGGCGCCTTTTTCTTGCTAGTGGGTGCCCTCGGCCTCGCCCGCCTGCCGGACATGATGCGCCGCCTGCACGGACCGACCAAGGCGACCACGCTGGGCATCGGCTCCCTGCTGATCGCCTCGATCATCTATTTCACCGCGACACGGGGCGGCTTCTCCGTTCACGAGCTGCTCATCGCCCTGTTTCTCTTCCTCACCGCTCCCGTCAGCGCGCAAATGCTGGCGAAGGCCCATCTCCTGCGCAGCCGGGCGGAGCGGAGCCAGCTCCCGCAACCGACGGAGTGAGCTGCCCCGGGCGTGGCCCCATGAATTCGCGCGCGTGAGCGTGTCGTGATGCAAGCTCCCGCACTGGGAGGTTAACAGATGCCCGTAACGAGCTGACCGACGAGGAATGGGCGATCATCGCGCCGCTGCTGCCGAACAAGCTGCGTGGCGTGCCGCGGGTGGATGACCGCCGAGTGATCAACGGCATGCTCTGGCGCTTTCCGCCTCGCAGCCCTCAACCTCGCTGCAACACCTATCTGGATCACGCGTTATGAGTCCGCCTGCTAGCTCGCCAGAGACACGCACCACACGGCGAACGTCCGCGATCGGCTCATTCCGCGGCCTCGGGGCGGATCAGGCGCACCTCGGTGCCGTGGACGGTGGTGCTCTCGGCGATGTCGCTCTTGCGGCCCGGCACCAAGGCGTTGACGTTGGCATCGCCCGGCGAGAGGCTCGGCCAGCGCCCCTTGTGCATCAGCGCCACGCCCGGAAGGGTGCGGTCCGAGATGGCGACGGCGACCGGCACCCGGCCCTCGCCGGCGGCTAGAACCACCTGATCGCCCTCCGCGAGGCCTTCGCGCGCCGCGTCGTCCGGATGAAGCGCCACGGTCGGCGGTCCGAGCCGGCGCCGGATCACCGGATCATTGCCGTAGCTCGAGTTCATCTGCCATTGGGAGGCGGGGGACAGGATGCGCATCCGGCCATCGGCGGGCGGCGCGTCGGCATGGGCCACCGGCAGGCGCGGCAGGCCGAGGGCGGCCGCCTGCTCGCTCGCAAGCTCGATCCGTCCCGACGGCGTGCCGAAGGTGAGGCCCTCGAACTGCACCTTCGGCTCGGGGAAGACGGTGGCCGTGCCCACGGCGGCGAGATCCGCGAAGGTGCCCTCGAAGGGTGTCTGGGCGAGGAGCCGCGCGATGAGGTCGGCATCGCTCTCGAACAGCTCCGGCTCGGTGAAGCCCATGGCTGTCGCGAGCCGCCGGAAGATCTCCGAATTGGGCAGCGCCGTGCCGGGGGGATCGCCCGCCTTCACCTGCGCCGAGACGGTGAGGTCGAAATAGGACAGCACCAGGTCGTCGCATTCCAGGAAGCTTGCCGCCGGCAGCACGATGTCGGCATAGGCGGTGGTGTCGGTGTGAAACAGCTCCACCGCCACATGGAACAGGTCCTCGCGCGCCAGCGCCCGACGCAGGCGGGCCTGCTCCGGCGAGGAGGCGGCGGGGTTGTTGTTCCAGTTCACGAAGGCACGCGCGCAGCTCGCATCCTCCAGCGTCGCCGCGAGGTCCATGTGGCTGATGGCAGGCGGCGCGTTGGTCGCAAGCGCGGGGCAGGTCAGCGCCGCCATGTCGATGCCGCGCCCGCCGGGGCCGTTCATGTAGAGGAAACCGGCGCCGGGCTTGCCGAGATTGCCGGAGAACGCCACCAGCGCCGCCAGCGCGCGGAAGGCATTGCCGCCGTAGGGCTGGCGCTGAACGCCCTGCCCGAGCCACAGGAGCGACGGGCCCGCACCATAGGCGCGTGCCGCCTCTTCGATCAGCTCCGCGGGCACGCCGCACAGCGTCGCCGCGTGCTCGGGCGTCATGGCGGCGATGGTCGGGGCGAGATCCTCCGCCCCCAGCACGTGGGCGCTCAGGAAATCTGGGTCATCCAGCCCGTCCCGCCGCAGCACATGGATCAAGGCGAAGGCGAGAGCCGCATCGCTGCCGGGCCGCAGCTGCAGATGCAGGTCCGCCGCGCGTGCCGTGTCGTGCGCGATCGGATCGACGGCGATGACGCGCGTGCCCGCCGCCTGCGCGTCCGCCAGCCAGCCCTTGTTCTGGTGCGGCGCCGAGAAGGAGGGATTGGCGCCCCACACCAGGATGGTGCGGGCATCGCGCGCGGTGCGCGGGTCGAAGCCTTCCAGCGAGTTGCCGAAGGTCATTTCCAGCGCGACATGCCCTGCCTTGTTGCAGACGGTGTCGGGGTCGACTTCCGTCGCCCCGAGGCGGTTGAAGAAGCGGATGGGAAACCAGCCGCCCACCAGCCCCACCGTGCCGGTGTAATGGGTGTGGAGGATGGTGCGGGCCGCGCCTTCGGCACTGAGCGCGCCGAAGCGCCGGGCGATCAGTGAAAGCGCCTCGTCCCAGTCGATGGGCTTGAACATCCCTTCGCCCTTGGCCCCGACGCGCCTGAGCGGCGTCGCCAGCCTGAAATCCGGCGCGCGCCAGCTGCCGTTGTAGGCGATGGCGCACTTGCCGCAGAGGGCGCCCCGGGTGACGGCGTGGTCAGGGTCTCCGAGAACCTTCCGGATCGTGCCGTCGCGGCGACCCACGATCATCCCGCAGGCGTCGTAGCAGTCCCTCGGGCAAGTGGTCTTGATGAAGTCCTCGTCCGCCATGGCGCTGGCCGGCCTCGTTCTGGTGAAGGGAAGAGCGGTCGCGACCGCCCGCACCGGCCGGTTCGCAGAGACAATTTATGCGAAAGGCCCCCGGCTCCTAAGCCCTCCCTGAGCTGGTCCTATCGATTTTTCTCAAAGCGGAACCATCGCATGCCTTGTGAACCGCATCGCCCGGGCTCAGGCTTCATAATGAAGACGGAGAGCCGAGGCATGACCAGGATGAATATCGAAGGTGTTGTTCTGTTTTCAGTGACGCCGATCGCGGCCGATGGCTCCATCGACTACACGCGGTGGAAGAAACATCTTGATGATGCACTTGCGGCCGGCATCCACAGCGTCACCCTGTTCGGCAGCACGGGCGCGAACGGCTACTTCACCGAAGCCGAGAAGATGAAGGCTCTGGAAGAGATCGCAGCCCATCTGGGCGGGCGGGTCCCGGTGATGACGGGCATCGGCGCCATGACCACGGCGGAGAGCGTCCGCCTGGCGAAGCACGCGGCCGACCATGGCGCGGATGCGGTGCTGGTGGTGCCGCTCAACTATTGGAAGCCGACCGAGCGCGAGATCATCACCCATTACGAGACGGTCGCCGCGGCCAGCGACCTGCCCCTGTGGCTCTACAACAATCCGCCGCTCGCCGGCATCGATCTCACCCCGGCCCTGGTGAAGAAGCTCTCGTCGATCCCGACGCTGGTGGGCATGAAGGATTCCTCCGGAGATCTGTCGCGCGCCTTCATGGTGCCGCCTTCGGCTTGATCTTCCATTCCTTCCTGTTCAAGTTCTACGATCTGACAGGCGGAGAATCCGGCATCTCGGTGCCGCGCCCCAGCCTGTTCGGGGCCAGCTTCGCCTCCATGAGCAAGACCGCTTTCCTGGTGGGGCCGTTCTACTGGTACGCGCTCGGGCTGTTCTCCGTGATGTTCCTCCTCATGGCCCTGATCGTCTCCTCGCCCTTCGGGCTGGCGCTCTGATCGCGCGCTACGCCACCCGGGTCATCGGCCTGAAGGCCGGCAGCCTCGTCGCCGACATGCCGCCCGATGCTTTCTTCCGGGACCCGGAGGTGATCGACACCCTCGTCGGCAAGGTGCCCCACAATGCTCTCGGTTGATCGCCTCAGCGTCGATATCGCAGGCACGTCGATCCTGCGCGACATCTCGCTCGACGTGGCGGCGGGCGAGATCGTCTGCCTCGTCGGCCGCAACGGGGCCGGCAAGACGACGCTGCTCCGGACCCTCATGGGGCAGCTCGCGCCCCGCGCCGGGGTCGTCCTGTGGCGCGGGAAGGCGCTGGCCGGGCTTCCGCCACACGAGGTCGCCCGGCGTGGCATCGGCTTCTCGCCGGAGGAAAGCGAGGTGTTCGCAAGCCTCTCGGTGGCCCAGAACATCGCCTTCGGCACCTGGACGCGGCCCTCGCGGGAGCGCCCTGCGGCCGACCGCATCGCCTTCGCCTATGAGGTCTTTCCCAAGCTCGTCACCTACATGGCGCGCGGCGGTGCCGAACTCTCCGGCGGCGAGCGCAAGATGGTATCCATCGCCCGCGCCCTGGCCCTCGATCCCGACCTGCTGCTGCTCGACGAGCCGTTCGAGGGGCTCTCGCCCGCCATCATCCCCACCATCGCCGCCGGCATCGCCTCCATCCGCGCCTCGGGGCGGGCGATCCTGATGGCGGAATCCAACGTCCAGCATATTCCCCACTATGTCTCGCTCATCTATGTGATCGAGCGGGGCGAGATCGTCTTCCGCGGCAGCCTGGCGGCCGCGCGGGCGGACCCGCTGGTCCGTCAGGTGGCTTCCGGCCTTGCGTGAGGGGGATTTGGAGCAGGGGGATTTGGAGCAAGTGGATGGCACATGAATTGCTTTTCCTGCCCCAGGGGCAAGGATCGAGCAGGCACATGATTCCACTGCATCTGGACCCTGCCGCGGGCGTCACGCTCCAGGAGCAGGTCTACGACCAGGTCCGCGCGGCCATTCTCGCCCGCACGCTGCCGCCGGGCGCGGCACTGCATTCGACGAGGGAACTGGCCCGCACGCTCAAGGTGTCGCGCAACACCATCGTGCTTGCGTTCGAGCGGCTCGCGAAGGAAGGCTACCTCGTGAAGCGGCCGGGCGCCGGCACCTTCGTGTGCGAGGTGCTGCCGGAGGCCTGCGTCGGCCTGTCCGAATCGCCTATTCCTGAGGCAACGAGCCGCGCGCCGCGTCTACCCGAGCCCGCGGTCGTGCACCCGCCGGTGCTGCTGCGCGCGGCGCCGCTGCGCATGGTGCAGACCGGCCCCAGCGGGATGCAGGTGGATTTCTGGTACGGCAGCGCCAACAGCCGGAATTTTCCGCTCCGTGAATGGCGGCAATTGCTGCTGGAGAACCTGTCGCGCGCCTCCGGCAACCTGTCCGGCTACGGTTCGCCGGAAGGCGCGGTCGAGCTGCGCAGCGCCATCGCCCGGCATGTCTCGGCAAACCGCGCCATTCCGGCCGAGCCGGATCAGGTCATCATCACCGCCGGCGCGCAGGAGGGCTTCAATCTCATCAGCCGCCTGTTCGTGCAGCCGGGGGTGAGGATCGCCATCGAGGACCCCTGCTATGCCGGCGCGGCGCATGTCTTCTCCAGCTTCGGCGGCGCTCTGGTGCCGGTGCCGGTGGATGCGCACGGCCTGTGCACGGAGTATCTGGGGGGCTGCGGCGCGACACTCGCCTATGTCACTCCCTCCCACCAGTTCCCCACCGGGGTCACCATGTCGCTCGGGCGCCGCCGCGAGCTTCTGGCCTGGGCCCGCAGCAGCGGCGCCTATGTGGTGGAGGACGATTACGACAGCGATTTCCGCTATGACGGCGCCCCGCTCGCCGCGCTGGCGGGGCTCGATGCCAATACCTCGGTGATCTATCTCGGCACCTTTTCCAAGTCCGTCGGCGCCGGCATCCGCACCGGCTACATGGTGGTTCCCAAGCAACTGGTCAGGCCCGTGCGGCAAGCCAAGAGCCTCGCCAATTATGGCCATCCCTGGCTCGACCAGATCGTGCTCGCGGACTTCATCGATCAGGGCCGCTTCGCCCGGCACGTGCGGCGCATCCGCCAGACCTACAGCGAGGCGCGGCAGGCCCTGGTGGACAGCCTGAACACCCATTTCGGGCCTGCGCGCATCTCCGGTGCCGATGCCGGCATGCACGTCATGTGGACGCTGCCGGACCATTTCCCGCCGGTGCGCGAGGTGGCGCGGATCGCTGCCGATGCGGGGGTCGGAATCTACACGCTGGAGGCGGCGGGCGCCCACGAGATCGTCCCGTTCCGCTATCCCCGCGCCGTGGTGCTGGGATATGCGGCGCTGACGCCGGAGGCGATCCGCAAGGGCATCGCCCGGCTCGCAACCGCTCTGTCCCGGGCGGGCGTCGACCTCTCCCCCCGCTTCGTGCGGCATCGGCCGAGCGTGCTGGCGGCACCGGGACCGCAGCGATAGCGCGTCCACGCTCCGCCAGCCCGACCGCGCAGGAAGCCGGCGCAAGCCCCGCCGATCGGCCCGGATTTGCCGCGTGCGCCTAGACCATCAGGCGCTGGCTGTGCTCGCGGGTGGTCCGCTTCAGGAACTGCCACACCGCTTGCACGCGGGCGATGCGCTTCAGCTCGGTCGGCATCATCACCCAATAGGTCCGCTGGAAGCTCACCTCGCTGCCCAGCACCGGCCTGAAGGCCTCGTCCTGGCCCACGAGGTAGGACGGCAGGATGGCGATGCCGCCACCCGAAGCGACGATCGCCATCTGGGAGAAAATGCTGGTGCTGCGGATGCCCGGCCAGCTGGACTGAACCAGATCCCAGATCACCGGCAGGCCCTTGGCCGGGCCGCTTTCCTCGATGTAGCTCACGAGGTGGTGGTCCTTCAGGTCCGCAAGGCGCGTGATGGGGGCGTGGGTCGCGAGGTAGGACGGCGCCGCATAGAGACGCAGCGTGTAGTCGTAAAGCTTCGTGATGAGGTAGGGGCCGCGCTCGGGCCTATCGATGGTGATGACGATATCGGCCTCGTTGCGCGCCAGAAGGACCGGGCGGGGCTGAACGATGAGATCGACCCGAAGGTTCGGATGCTGCCGGCGCAGCTCGGCGAGATCGTGCGGCAGCACGCCGGCGGCGTAGCCCTCGGTGCAGCCCACCCGGACGATGCCCGAGACCGACTGGGCGGGCGCCGTCTTCTCCTCGTCCATGCTGAGGAACAGGTCCTCGACGGCCTGCGCCTCCACCAGCAGGTTCCGCCCGCGCAATGTCAGCTCATGTCCCGTGTGGGTGCGGGTGAAGAGGGGCGCGCCCACCGCCAGCTCGAGCCGCTGGATTCGGCGGGCGACCGTGGTGTGCTTGACGTCCAGCCGGCGGGCCGCCTCGGTCAGCGTGCGCGTGCGCGCCAGCTCCAGGAAGAACCGCAGATCGTCCCATTCCATGCCGAGGACTCATGATGTGCAAATTTGCACACTAGCCTCACATCCAGCGGCAGTTCAAGCGGACGGCCTGCGTGTTACCAATTCCCCTGGGTACCGATCCATCGAGCGCAGCGGCGACACCCGCCAGACGCTCAGGCCGACGCAATGCGGAGGCTGACAACGGACGGACCGAGGGAGCGGTAGGTTTATGTCCAGAATTGCCTTTCTAGGCATCGGAAACATGGGTTTTCCGATGGCGTCCAACCTTGTGCGCGCCGGCCACGAGGTTCGCGCATTCGACCCCTCCGCCGGGGCGTTGGAGCGCCTCGCGGCGCTGGGCGCGCGGGCGGCGGAGAGCCCGCTTGCGGCGGCAGAAGGCGCCGACATGGTCATCACCATGGTGCCCAACAGCCGCGCGGTCGCGGATCTTTATCTCGGGCCCACGGGCCTTCTTGCGCGCCTTGAGGGGCGCCCCCTGCTGGTGGACTGCTCGACCATCGCGCCGGAGGTGGCGCGCGATCTTGCGTCCGCTGCCGGGCGGGACGGTTTCAGCATGCTCGATGCGCCGGTCTCCGGCGGCGTGCAGCGCGCCGCCGAAGGCACGCTGAGCTTCATGGTGGGCGGCGCGGATGACGCGCTGGCACAGGCGCGGCCGGTGCTGGAGCAGATGGGGCGGTTCATCTTCCATGCCGGTGGCAATGGGGCGGGACAGGCGGCCAAGATCTGCAACAACATGCTCGCCGCGGTCACCATGGCTGCGACCGCCGAAGTGATGGAACTCGGCGCCCGCAACGGCCTCGACGCCGCCGTCCTCACCGCCATCATGCAGAAAAGCTCCGGCGGCAACTTCTTCCTGGAGCGCTGGCATCCCTGGCCGCACGTGCTGCCGGACTCGCCCTCCAGCAAGGGCTACGCCGCAGGCTTCCAGCTGGCCCTGATGCTCAAGGATCTCGGCCTCGCGCTCGACAGCGCCCGGGCCAACGGCGCCGCCGTGCCCCTGGGGGCGCTGGCGCAGAGCCTCTACGCGCTGCGCTCCAAGGAGGCCGGTGCGCCCGCCTTGGACTTCTCCTGCATCCAGACCCTCTACACGCACCAGAACACACATCAGGCCTGAGTCCGGTCTTCCCCAATCCAAGGAGTTCATCCCGTGTACGGCATCGATCACTACATCGGCGGCACGTTCAGCCGCGGCTCCGGCACCCGTTCCGGCCCGGTGTTCAATCCCTCCACCGGCGAGGAAATCTACCGCTGCAATTATGCCGACCGCGGCACGGTGGACGAGGTGGCCAAGGTGGCCGTCGCGGCCGGCCGGGCCTGGGCCGGCCAGTCGCAGACGCGGCGCCTGCAGGTCATCTTCAAGATGCGCGAACTGGTGATCGCCAACATCGACGCGTTGGCGGAGATCACCGGTCTTGAGCACGGCAAGACCATCGATGACGCGAAAGGCGAGATCGGACGCGCGGTCGAGGCGCTGGAGTTCGCCACCAACGCCCCGCAGGTGACGAAGGGCGAATACTCCGTCAACGTCGGCGGCGGCATCGATACCTTCTCCATCCGCCAGCCGGTGGGCGTGGTCGGCTGCATCGCGCCGTTCAACTTCCCCGTCATGGTGCCGCTCATGATGGGCGCGATGGCCGTGGCCGTGGGCAATGCGGTGGTGGTGAAGCCATCCGAGCGCGTTCCCGGCGCCACCGCCCTTGTCAGCGAGCTGTGGAAGAAGGCCGGCCTGCCGGACGGCGTGTGGAACGTGGTCAACGGCGATGCCGAGGTGGTGGACGCGATCCTGGAGCACCCCTCCATCGCCGCCATCAGCTTCGTCGGGTCCACGCGCGTGGGCGAATACATCTACCAGAAGGGCTGTTCCCACAATAAGCGCGTGGCGGCCTACACCGGCGGCAAGAACCACATGGTGGTGATGCCGGACGCCGACCTCGAAGCCGCCGCGGCCGCCTTCATCAGCGCCGGCTACGGCTCCGCGAGCCAGCGCTGCATGGCCATCTCGCTCCTCGTTGCGGTGGGTGACCAGACCGCCGACCGGCTGCGCGCGCTCATCGTGCCCATGGTGGAGAAGCTGCGGGTCGGGTCCTACAACGACAAGTCCGCCGACTTCGGCCCGCTCGTGACGGCGGCCGCCAAGGCCACGGTCGAAGCCGCTATCGACCGTGCCGTCGCAGAGGGCGCGGAGCTGGTGGTGGACGGCCGCGCGCAGGTCGCCGGCAAGTCCGGCTTCTATGTCGGCGCGTCGCTGGTGGATAACGTCACCACCGACATGCAGATGTGGAAGGAAGAGATCTTCGGCCCCGTGCGCGGCATGATGCGTGTTGACTCGCTTGACGCGGCGATCGAGGTGGTGAACGCGCACGAATACGGTAACGGCGCGGTGATCTTCACCCGCAACGGCCGCGCGGCGCAGCGCTTCTACATGGAGGTGGAAGCCGGCATGCAGGGCGTGAACGTCCCGGTTCCGGTGCCGGTGGGCCACCACAATTTCGGTGGCCTGCGCCGCTCCAAGTTCGGCGACGCCCACATGTTCGGCCCGGACGCCGCGCGCTTCTACACGAAGATGAAGACCATCTCCCAGCGCTGGCCCGAGCCGGACGCCAGCCTCGACCACGCCGTCTCGATGTCCTTCCCAAGCAACGGCTGACCGGCGCGGTCCGCCAGCGTCGAACGAGAGCCGGGGCGGGGAGGCAAAACCCCTCCGCCCCGCATTGGCCGAGGCCGCAAAAGGCCGGGCCGAAAAAAGACAACAACATAAATGGAGGAACGCCGTGAAGCTCATGACTTCCCTTGCCGCGCTCGTCGCGTCCGTGTCCCTGTGCCAGGCGGCCGAAATTTCCGGCAGCGTGGTCAAGATCGGGGTGCTGAACGACCAGTCGGGCGTCTATGCCGACTTCGGCGGCCGCACCTCCGTGGATGCCGCGCGCATGGCGGCCGACGAATTCATGTCGAAGAACAAGAATATCAAGGTCGAGATCGTCTCGGTGGACCACCAGAGCAAGGTGGACGTGGCCGTTGCCACCGCCAAGCAATGGTTCGAAACGGAAGGCGTTGACGCCATAGCAGATCTCACCAATTCGGCGGTCGCGATCGCGGTCAACACCATGGGGCGTGACCTCGGCAAGATCACCTTGATGACCGCTCCGCTCACCACGGCGCTTACCAACGAATCCTGCTCGCCCACCGGTTTCCACTGGGGCTGGGACACCTATTCGCAGTCGGTCGGCACGGCGTCCGCATTGCTCGACCGCGGCGAGAAGGACTGGTTCATCCTCGCCGCCGACTATGCGTTCGGCGCGGCGATGACCGCCGAGCTGGACCGGGTGGTGACGGCGAAGGGCGGCAAGGTCGTCGGCCAGGTGAAGCACCCGCTCGGCGCCAACGACTTCTCTTCCTTCCTGCTGCGGGCGCAGTCGTCCAAGGCGCAGATCATCGCGCTCGCCAATGGCGGCACCGATACCATCAACGCCATCAAGCAGGCCGGCGAGTTCGGCATCGCCGCCGGCGGCCAGAAGCTCGCGGGCCTCGCGGTGGTGATCAGTGATGTGCACGCCCTCGGGCTGAAGGCGGCGCAGGGCCTGATCGTCGCCACCCCCTTCTACTGGGATCACAACGCACAGACCCGCGCCTTCTCGCAGCGGTTCCAGGAGCGCACCAAGCGGATGCCGGGCGTGGTCCAGGCGGCCACCTACTCGGCCGTCTCGCACTATCTCCAGGCGGTCGCGGCCGCGGGCACCGATGACGGCAAGACGGTTGCCGCCAAGATGCGCGCCACACCGGTCCACGATGCCTATGCGCCCAATGGCAAGATCCGTCCCGACGGCCGCATGGTGACGGACATGTACCTCGTGGAGGTGAAGACCCCGGCCGAATCCAAGGGCGAGTGGGACTATTTCAAGGTGCTCGGCAAGATCCCGGAAGGCGACACCGCCGCTCCCCTGTCCGCCTCGCGCTGCCCGCTGGTCAAGGAAGCCGCCAGCCAGGCGAAATAGTCCTCCCGCGACCGGCAGGTGCCCTCTGGCGCCCGCCGGTCGCCTCTCGTCGGATGAGGGCAGGGCGGGCCGTCGCTGGTCGAGCGGCTCGCGACGACGGGGAACCCTATGATGGCCAGTATCGCGCGCCGGCGCCGCCGGCGATGGTCTTGTCCGGCAGGATGACCGGGCCATCGGCGCGCTCTTTTGGCCCGACGACATGCACCGCCTTGCAAAGACGCGCGTGACTGGGGATGGTTGCGCGGGAGAGCTGGCAGGGGGCTCCGGCGGGATGGCGCGGGTGACATTGGCGGATGTGGCGCGGGCGGCGGGCGTCGACATGTCGACGGCCTCGCGCGTGCTCCGGGGCGAGGCGACCCAGCGGGTGCGGGAGGAGACGCGCGTCCGCATCCTCAAGATCGCCGAGGAGATGCAATACCTCGCCAATCCGCTGGCGCGCGGGCTTCGCACCCAGCGCACCGACACGCTCGGCATCGTGGTGCCCCAGCTCGACAACCCGGTCTTCGCCTCGGCCATCCGGGGGGCGGAGCTGGCGGCGGCCGAGCGCGGCTATTCGCTGCTCATCTCCCATCGCGAGCCGGGCGAGACGGCCACCACCATCGCCAAGATCTCCCGCACCAATCGCGTGGACGGCCTGCTCGTGGCGAGCCTCGACGATGACGAGGTGCTGCGTACCGACCTCGCCGCCGCGCGCGTGCCCTTCGTGCTGATGAACCGCATCCTGCCCGGCGCCGCGCTTTCCGTGGTGCTGGACAGCCGCGCGGCGGCGCGCAAGGGCGTGGAGCATCTCACCGCCCTCGGCCATCGGCGAATCGCCCACCTTGCCGGCCGCGAAGGCGGCTTCAATGCCCGCGAGCGCCTGCAGGGCTATCGCGACGGGCTCGCGGCGGCGGGCATCGCGTTCGACGAAAAACTGGTGGGCGTGGCCGGCTACACAGCGGAAGGCGGCACCACGGCCATGCGGGCGCTGCTGCCCCAACACCCCACGGCGGTGCTGGCCGCGACCCTCGTCTCCGCCGCCGGCGCCATGGCGACGCTGCACGAGGCGGGCCTGCGCATTCCCGAGGACATCTCGATCATCGGACTGCACGACGCGCCGGTGGCGCGCATGCTCTATCCGGCCCTCACCAGCGTCGCCATGCCGACCGAGGAGATGGGCCGCGTCGCCGCCGATCTGCTCATTCGCGCCTTGGCGGGGGAAGAGCCTGAGCCCGTCGCGCCGCTGCCGCCCGGCGCCCTCGTGGTGCGTGGCTCCACCGGCCCAGCTCCTCACTGAACATCGCCGCTTGACGCCTCCGGCTTTCTCTGACAGCTTTGAACAAACGATTGTTCAAAATCGATAACGACGACGGGAGGACGCCAGCATGGGAGCCCGCAAGGGACCGCATCGCCGTGCCTCTCGCGCAAAGAGGTGCCAATGACTGGTCCGGCCGCCGTCCAAAGCAACATCACCGAAGCCGCGCGATCCGAACCGTCCGCCGACGCGGGTCTGGCGGAGGCCTTCGCCGCGCTGGTGGGCCGCGACAATGTCCTGGCCGGCGACGAGGACCGCCGCGCCTATGCCCATGACCGTCTGCCCTTCGCCAATTTCCGCGCCCGCACCGGCCGGCTCGCCGGCGTGATGCCGCGCCTCGCGGTGCGGCCCGGCTCGACCGATGAGGTGGCCGCAATCGTGCGCCATGCGCGGGCGAACACCATCCAGCTCATCCCCTACGGCAACGGCTCCGGCGTGCTGGGCGGCGCGATCCCGCTCGCCCGTGAGGTGATGGTGGACCTGCGCCGGCTGGACAAGATAGTCTCGCTCGATCCGCAGAACGCCATGGTCACCGTGGAAGCCGGCATGAACGGCGCGGCGTTCGAGGCGGCGCTGAATGCCGAGGGCTTCACCTGCGGTCACCTCCCGCAATCCATCGAGATTTCGACGGTCGGCGGCTGGGTCGCCTGCCGCGGCGGCGGGCAGGCCTCCAGCCGCTACGGCAAGATTGAGGACATCGTGCTCGGCCTCAAGGCGGTGCTGCCGGACGGCCGCCTGCTGGAGGTGCGCCCGCTCGCCCGCCGGTCGGTCGGCCCGTCCATCCGTGACCTGATGGTGGGCGGGGAGGGCGCGTTCGGCATCATCACCGAGGTCACGCTGCGCATCTGGAAGAAGCCCGAGGTGGAGCGCGGCGTGGTGCTGGCCTTTCCCTCGCTGGAAGCCGCGTGGGAGAGCGCCCGCCTCATCATGCAGGCGGAGCTGCGTCCCACCATCGCCCGCCTTTACGACGCGGCCGAAAGCGCCGAGCGCACGCAGGGGCTGGAAGCGTTCGCGACCAACCCCATCCTCGGCATCTTCGCCTTCTCCGGCTCCGAGCCCATGGTGAGCGTGGAGCAGGAGATGAGCCTCGCCATCGCCAAGGCGCAGGGCGCGGTGGTGGCGCCCGAGGGGCCGTACCATCACTGGAAGGAAAACCGCTACGTCGCCTATTCCCAGAAATGGCAGGCAGCGGGCTATTACAACGACACCATCGAGGTGACGGGAAACTGGTCCGCCCTTCCGGGCCTGTATGCCGCCATCGCGGCGGCGGTGCGGGACATCTATCCGGACATCCATTTCGGCGCCCATTGGTCGCACATCTATCCCGAGGGCGCCTGCCAATACATGACCATCCGCCTGCCGCCCATGCCGGAAGCGGAAGCCCTGCCGCTCCATGCGCGGCTGTGGGAGACGATCCAGTCGCTGACGCTGGACCACGGCGGCTCCATCGCCCACCATCATGGCGTCGGCGTGTTCCGCAACCCGTGGCTGGCGCGGGAGTTGGGCGTCGGCCTCGACGTCCTGCAGGCCATCAAGGACACGCTGGATCCGGGCAACCTCATGAATCCCGGCAAGCTGGGCCTGCGCCCGGCCGCCGGAGCGGTGGACGTGCGCCGTGGCGGCTGATCTCCTCATCGGTATCGATCTCGGCGCGGGGGCGCTGAAGACCAGCGTGATCCGCCTCGACGGCGCGCTGGCGGGCGAGGCGTCCGCGCCCATCGCCACCTCCGCGCCCTATCCCGGCTGGAGCGAGCAGGACCCCCACGATTGGTGGCGCGCGGTGTGCGAGACCGTGCCGCGCGCGCTCGCCGCCGCCGGTGCTTCGCCGCGCGATGTGCTCGCCGTCTCCTTCTCCGCCGGCGCCCATACGCAGGTGCTGGAGGATGCGGACGGCGCGGTGATCCGCCCCGCCATCCTGTGGAACGACCAGCGTTCCGGCCCCGAGACGGCGGACCTGCGCCGGCAATGGGATGCGCGCATCCTGGAGATCGGCGCCAACCGCGCCAATCCCACCTGGACCCTGCCGCAGATGCTGTGGCTGCGCCGGCATGAGCCGGCCGCCTTCGCCCGCGTGCGCCGGCTCTACGTGGCCAAGGACTGGCTGCGCTCCCGCCTCACCGGCACCTGGGAGACCGACACCATCGACGCCGTCGGCACGCTGATGGCCGATGCCTCCACCGGTGGCTGGTCGCCCGAATTGTGCGCCATGATCGGCTGGCCGCTGGAGACGTTGCCGCCCATCGTTGCGCCCAAGACGGTGGTGGGCACCGTGACGGCCGAGGCCGCGCGGCAGATCGGCCTTGCCGAGGGCACGCCCGTGGTGTGCGGGACCTCCGACACGGCGGCGGAAACCTATGGCGCCGGCATGACGGGGGAGGGGCTCGGCGTGGTGAAGCTCGCCACCGCCGCGACGGTCAGCGTGCTCTCGCGCCATCCAAGGCCGGACTTCACCGTCATCAACTATCCCCACATCATGCCGGACCACTGGTATGTGATCGCGGCCACCAATTCCTGCGCCTCGGCCCACAAATGGCTGCGCGACACCTTCTTCAAGCGCGCGGGCGAGGACGGCAGCGCGGTGTTCACCGAGATGGACTGCCTAGCGAGCGCCGTGCGGCCGGGGGCGGAAGGCCTGTTCTTCCACCCCTATCTCAACGGCGAGCGCAGCCCGCATTGGGATCCGCTGCTGCGCGCCGATTTCGTGGGCATGGGCTTCAACCACGGGCCGGGACACTTCGTGCGCGCGCTCTATGAGGGCATCGCCTATTCGCTGAAGGACTGCCTCGTCGCCCTGCGCGCCAAGGGGCTCGACTTCTCCACCGCCCGTCTCACCGGCGGCGGGGCGAAGAGCGCCCTGTGGCGGCAGATCGTGGCCGATGTGCTGGATGTGAAGGTGGAACTGCCGGCGGTGGCGGAAGCCTCCTTCGGTGCGGCGCTGCTGGCCGGCGTCGGTGTCGGGGCCTATGCCGACGAGGCGGATGCGGCGCGCCGCGTCGCCATCGTTTCCACCGCCACGCCCGATCCCGAGCGGGCGGCGCTCTATGCGCGCGGCCACGGCCTGTATTGCGAGATCCAGGCGGCGCTCGCCCCAATCAACCATCGCATCCACGCCTTCGTCGCGGATGCGGGCTCCGGCGCCACGGCGCGCCGGGATGAGGTCACCCATGGCTGAAGTCAGGCTGAACACCGTCCGCAAGGCCTATGGCGGTCAGGTGGCCGTGCATGGGGTGGACCTCCATATCCGCGATGGCGAGTTCGTCGTGTTCCTCGGTCCGTCCGGCTGCGGCAAGTCCACCACGCTTCGCATGATCGCCGGGCTTGAGGAGATCACCACCGGCACCATCGAGATCGGCGGGCGCGACGTGACGCGCCTCGAGCCCAAGGACCGGAACATCGCCATGGTGTTCCAGAACTATGCGCTCTACCCGCACAAGACCATCTACGAGAACCTCGCCTTCGGCCTGAGGATGCGCCGGATGGACAAGGCGGAGATCGACCGCCGGGTGAAGTCCGCCTCCGCCATGCTGGGGCTCGACCCCTATCTGGAGCGCAAGCCCAAGCAGCTCTCCGGCGGCCAGATGCAGCGCGTGGCGCTGGGCCGCGCGCTGGTGCGCGACCCCGACGTGTTCCTGCTCGACGAGCCGCTCTCCAACCTCGACGCGAAGCTGCGTGTACGCATGCGCGAGGAGATCGCCCGGCTGCACCAGGAGGTGGGAACCTCCATGGTCTACGTCACCCACGATCAGGTGGAGGCGATGACGCTCGCCAACCGCATTCTCATCATGCGCGACGGGCATGTGCAGCAGGTGGGCGCGCCGCTGGAGGTCTATGACCGGCCGGCCAACCTGTTCGTTGCGGGCTTCATCGGCTCGCCCGAGATGAACCTCATCGAGGGGCATCTGGAGCGCGGCGCGCTCAAGGCCGGCGGCCTTTCCATCGAGCTGCCGCCGGGGGGCATCGCCGCCGCCGAGGGCACGCCGCTGGTGCTGGGCGTGCGGCCCGAGCACATCGGCGTCGGCGAGGCGCCCGGCGCGCACGCCTTCCAGGTGGCGGTGATCGAGCAACTCGGCGCGCAGACGCTGTGCATCGGCGAGGTGGCGGGCGTGCGCCTGCGCGTGATGCTGGACCGCACCGATGCGGTGCGCAGCGGCACGACACTGCCGATCCAGTTCCGGCCCGGCCGGCTGCATGTCTTCTCCAAGGAAACCGGAGCGCGGATCAACCGCGCCGACGCGGACGTGGGGCGGCGGCCCGCCGCCTGAATTTGCCGAGTGAAAACAAGAACTGAAAACAACACGATCGGGAGAACGCCATGGACGAGATCAAGAAGGACGGGCTGTCACGCCGGACCCTTTTGAAGGGCGCCGGAGCACTCAGCGTCGGGGCATTCGGTGCCGGCATCGCCGCGGGTGGGCTCGCGGCCCCCGCAGTGGTGCGCGCGCAGGGCACCAAGACCATCCGCTTCCTCAACGCCGAGACCTCCATCGACAGCATCCGCGCGCTGAAGGTGGCGGCGGCGGAATACGAAAAGCAGTTCGGCACCAAGGTGGTGGTGGATTCCGTGCCGCTCGATGGCATCTTCACCAAGGTGACGACCTCGCTGCGCGGCGGCACGCCCTATGACATCGCCACCTTCGCCTTCGTCGGGCATGTGCTGATCCTCGCCTCCGAGGGGCAGCTGATGCCGCTCAACGAGCTGACGGACAAGTACAAGTGGGGTCCGAACATCCTGTTCCCGGTGGATGGAAAGGTCTACTGGTATCCCTACGACTACAACCTCGCCTGGATTTATTACCGCAAGGATCTCTACGAGAAGAACAAGCTCGAGGTACCGAAGACCTGGGACGGCTTCCTGAAGAACAGCCAGGCCCTCAATGGCGACGGCACGTCCGGCGCCCTGTTCCCCATCGGCTCGAACGGCGCCACCAACTGGCTCTCCCCCGGCTTCATGTGGGCCGAGGGCGTGAAGCTGTTCGACGACAAGTGGAACATCATCTTCGACAATGCGGACATGGCGCCGCGCGCGAGCCGCTATCTCGACTTCTTCGGTGATCTCTACAAGACCATGCCGTCCGGCACGAGCCAGGCGAGCTTCGGCGAGGTGCTGTCCAACTTCACCTCGGGCAAGGTGGCGCACACCGCCTATGCCGGCCGCATCATCGAGACCATCGAGCGGAACAACCCCGCGCTCGCCGACAAGTACGGCATCATGCCCTACATGGATTCCGCCGGTAAGCATCAGGCGGTGAACCACGGCTATGACGGCTGGGTGGTGCTGAAGACGCCGCAGTCCGACGAGGCCATGAAGTTCATGAAATGGTTCACGGAGAACCAGTACATCAACTTCCTCCACACCGCGCCGCTGCACTTCCAGCCGCCGCGCCTCGATGTCTATGACGATGCGCGCTGGCGGGCTCATCCGCTCATCGAGAAGCACAATGGGGCGGTGGAGATGATGAAGTCGTTCCTCACCGACAAGAACATGATCCTCACCTCCATCGACACGCAGGGCCCCTCGCCCAGCCTGAAGCCGGGCAAGATCTTCGAGGCCTTCGTTTTCCCGGAGATGCTGCAGAACAAGGTGCTGAAGGGCATGTCTTCCGCCGAATGCGTGAAGACGGCGGCCGACCGCATGCGGCAGGTGATCGCCTCCTGACTGCGTCCTGAGGGCTCTGTCCGAAGACGCAAGGCCGGCAGGCTCTGCCCCGATCGTGGTCTGCCGGCCATTCTCCCCCGCTCCGGCCCTCGGGCCGGGCGTTCCTGTCTTGACCCCGAAGGTCAAAGCCGCTCCAGCGAGGCGCCGCAGGTGAGCTCCAAAGCGACGATCTATTCCTTCCTCTTCCTGGGCCTCGCCGTCACCGCGCTGCTCATCGTGGCGCCGGTGGTCTATGCGGTGTCGCTGAGCTTCTACCAGATGGATTCCTTCGTCGGCGCGCCCAAATGGGCGGGGCTCGACAATTACGCCCGCATGCTCTCGCAATGGGTGTTCTGGCGCGCGCTCATCAACGGCTTCATCTATTCTCTGGGCACCATCGTTTTCCAGGTCGTTCTGGGTATCGGCTTCGCGCTGGTGCTGAACCAGGTCTTCCCCGGCCGCAACATCGTGCGCGGCCTCTCCATCCTGCCCTATCTGCTGCCCACCGTGGTGGTGGTGCTGACCTTCAAGTGGATGGTGGACGGCTCCATCGGCGTGCTCACCACCATGATGTCCGCCCTCGGCCTGCCGCAGGTGCAATGGTTCGAAAGCCCCGGCGCCGCCATGGCCTCGGTGATCCTGGTGAGCGTGTGGATGTGGACGCCCTTCGTCACCACCACCTTCCTCGCCGCGCTGCAGACCGTGCCGTCGTCTCTCTACGAGGCGGCGAAGGTGGACGGCACCAACGCCGTGCAGCGCTTCTTCCACATCACCCTGCCCATGCTGAAGCCGATCCTCACGGTGATCGTGCTGCTGCGCGCGGTGTGGATGTTCAACAAGTTCGACGTCATCTGGCTGCTTACCCAGGGCGGCCCGGTGGGCGCCACGGAGCATCTCGCCATCCTGTCCTACAAGCAGGCCTTCGGGCAGTTCGACATCGGCGGCGGTGCGGCGGTGGCGACCATCTCCTTCGCCATCCTCTCGCTGGTGGTGTTCATCTATTTCCGCCTGTTCCCGCTCGATACGGAGTGATGCCGCAATGTCTCGCTCCCCCCGCTCGCTCGCTGGCCGCGTGGCGCTCTATGGCGCCGCCCTGCTCATCGCGGTCTATTCGGCCTTTCCCATCTACTGGATGGTGGTGTCCTCCACCCGCGCGCCGCAGGCGCTCATCAATTCCACGTCGCTGCTGCCGGGTCCGTTCACCTGGGAATACTATACGAACCTTCTGGAGCTGACGGACTATCCCTCCCAGTTCCTGAATTCGCTCATCGTCGCGGCGGTGACGGTGGTGGTGACCATGGTGTTCTCCATCATGATCGCCTACGCGGTCACGCGCCACCGCATCCGGGGCAAGGGGATCATCGTGGGGGCGATGCTCTACGCCTACATGTTCCCGCCGCTGCTCATCGCCATTCCCATGTTCTCCATCTTCGCCAAGCTCGGTCTCGGCGATACGCTGGCGAGCGTCATCGTCTCCCACCTCACCCTCACGCTGCCGCTCGGCGTGTGGTTCCTGTGGGGCTTCTTCAAGAGCATGCCGTTCGAGCTGGAAGAGGCGGCGATGGTGGATGGCTGCACGCGGCTCGGCGCCTTCCTGCGGGTGGTGCTGCCACTGTCGCTGCCGGGGCTCATCACGGTGGCCATCTTCTCCTTCCTCCTGTCGTGGACGGACTACACCTACGCCCTCATCATGATCGGCTCCGACGCCAACAAGACCGTGCCGGTGGGGCTCGCCTCCATGGTCGGCTCGTTCGACCTGCGCTGGGGCGAGATCATGGCCGGCTCCACCCTCATCGCCTTGCCGCTGTTCGGCGCCTTCGCTTTGCTGAGCCAATACTTCATCCAGGGGCTTGGCGCCGGCGCGGTGAAGGGCTGATCGGAGATCGACATGGATCTGGGACTTCAGGGCAAGGTCGCCCTCGTCACCGGCGCGGCGCGCGGCATCGGCCGGGCGGAGGCGCTGGCGCTCGCCGCCGAGGGGGCGCGCATCGTCATCAACGACATCGATGCGGAAGCCGCCGCCCGCTGCGCCGAGGAGTTGCGGCAGGCCGGGCACGAGGCGGCTGCGGCGCCGGGCGACGTTGCCGACGAGGCTGGCGCGGCCGGCGTGGTGGCCGCGGCGGCAGGCGCCTTCGGGCGGCTCGATATTCTTGTGAACAATGCGGGAGCCGGCGGGCGCCATCTCGGGCGGCGCGTGGCGGAGATGGAGATCGAGGATTTCGACATCATCGTCTCCACGCATCTGCGCAGCACCTTCCTGTGCAGCAAGCACGCCATTCCGCTCATGCGCGTGAATGGCTTCGGCCGCATCGTCAACACCTCGTCCATGAACGTTACCGGCGGCGGGCGTCCGGGCGTCGCCAACTACTCGGCTGCCAAGGCCGGCGTGCTCGGCTTCACCCGCACGGTGGCCAAGGAGGTGGGGGCCGACGGCATCACCGTGAACGCGATCGCCCCCGGCTATGTGGCCACCGATTTCATCGCCACCTTCTCGCCGGAGAAAAGGGCGGTGATCACCGGCCAGAATCCCGTTGGCCGCTTCTGCCAGCCGGAGGAGGTGGGCGCGCTCGTCGCCTTCCTGTGCTCCACGCAGGCGGCCTTCATCAACGGCGCCTTGATCTGCATGGACGGCGGCAAGCGCGATTTCCATTGGGGTGACGCATGAGCGTACGCGCGTTCGGGTCTCCGGCCCGCTACATCCAGGGGCCTGAGGCGCTTGGCGAATTGGGAGCGCTGGTGCGCCTGCACGGCCAACGGCCCTTCGTGGTGGCCGATGCCATCGTGATGGATCTGCTGGGTACGCGCCTGAAGGCCGAGCTGGCGGAGGCCGAGGCGGTCACCTTCGCTACCTTCGGCGGGGAATGCACGGCAGCGGAGATCGACAAGCTCGCCGCGGCGGCGCGGGCCGCTGGCGCGGATGTGGTGATCGGCGTCGGCGGCGGCAAGGCCATCGACACCGCCAAGGGCGTGCGGATCGCGCTGCGCGTGCCCCTCGTCATCGTGCCCACCATCGCCTCCAACGACAGCCCCACCTCGCGCCTCGTGGTGGTCTACACCGCCGAGCACGTGCTGAGCGAAGTGCGGCTGATGGATGCCAATCCCGATGCGGTGCTGGTGGATACGTCCGTCATCGTGCAGGCGCCGGCGCGCTTCTTCGTGGCGGGCATCGGCGATGCGCTGTCCAAGAAATTCGAGGTGGCGCAGTGTGCTGCCGCTGGTGGGCTGAATTTCTTCAAAGGCCGCCCCACCGCGCTTGCCGTCACCATTGCTGATGCCTGCTACCGCACCATCCGGGAGGATGGCGAGGCGGCGGTGGCCTCTGTCGCGCGCAAGACGGCAAACGAAACGGTGGAGCGGGTGGTGGAGGCGACCATTCTCCTGTCCGGCCTCGCCTTCGAGAGCGGGGGGCTCTCCATCGCCCATTCGCTCACGCGCGGCTTCTCCACGGTGCCCGAGGTTGCGCGCGCGCTGCATGGCGAGCAGGTGGCCCTCGGGCTTCTGGTGCAGTTGCTGGCGGAGGGGAGGGACGCCGATTTCATGGCCGACATACTGGCCTTCTACGCCCGCCTCAACCTGCCGCGCGCGCTGGAGGATTTCGGTGTCGCGACCGATGCGGTGGTGGATGGCATCGTCTCCGTGTCGTGGGACACCGCGCCCTACCTGCGCAATTTCGTGCAGCCGCTGTCCAAGGAGATACTGGCCGATGCGTTCCGGGCACTCGCCGTCTGGCGCGCCAAATGAACTGATGGGGTAGTCTTGCCGTTATGGTCGGAGCCAGCACGACCAGCGGAGGTACGATGAGCGACGCCAGCCGAGATGCTCACCACGAGGTTCAGCGCGAGGACGGCCCGAGCAGGGGCCGCTATGTCATCCGCCTCGGTGGCGGGGCGGAGGCCGAGCTTAGCTACCAGCGCGCCGGCGATGGATCGCGCGTCGTCACCCATACCGGCGTCCCGCCGGCCTTCGAGGGGCGCGGCATCGCCGGGCGGCTGGTGGATGCCCTCATCGCCGACGCCCGCGCCGAGGGCTTCAAGATCACCCCGCTCTGCTCCTATGTGGCCGCGCAGTTCCGTCGCCATCCCGAGTGGCACGACCTGCGGGCTTAGACGGTCCGGCCGGAGGCTTCCGGCGATCGGGTGACCGCCGGAGCCGTTGCCAACGCGCCCGAATCAGGCCGCGCCAAGGAGCGTCTTGTCGACGGAGGCGCCGAGCGTGTATTTCGGGTCCACCATGTTGCCGACGCGCAGATGCCCGGCCTGCGTCAGCAGCATGTAGGCCTCCAGCTCGTCATAGCCGTAATCGGCGGCCATCCAGCGCACCAGCTCGCGATAGGCGATGCGGGCCGCATCCTCCATGGGGCGGCCGGAGCCGATGGTCATGATGCGGTCGTGCGTCTCCAGCCGCGGCCAGCGGAAATTCCACCCCTTGATGAGGTCGATCTGAACCGTCGTCACGGTGGGATGCTCGATGGCGAATCCGCACAGTTCCCCGTCGCCCTGCGTCGCGTGGCAGTCGCCGAGATAGAGCAGGGCGCCCGGCGCATGCACCGGCAGGTAGATGACGGCGCCGGGGGCGACATCGGGCAGGTCCATGTTGCCGCCGTAATAGTCCGGGACGAGGGAGGAGATGGCCTCGATCTCCGGCGCCGTGCCGATGGTGCCGATGAAGGGCTGATAGGGCAGGCTGATTCGCTCATTCCAGCGCACGCCGGTCTTAGGATCCACGTGCAGCTTCTTCACGATCTCCGGCAAAGGCGCGTTGAGGATCGCCGTGTCGCCCGTGCCGACGAGGCCGCCGAACTCCGGCATGATGCAGGTGGTGCCGATGGGCTGCGGCCCGCGCGGCACGATGTCGTGGATGTAGACGGCGAGGCAGTCGCCCTTCTCCGCGCCGTTGACGAAGATCGGACCGTTCTGCGGGTTGAGGAAGGGAAAGTTGAGGATTTCCGACGGCTTGTCGCTCTCGTTTTTGATCTGCCCTTCCATGGCGTCGTGGGTCTCGGCGCTCACCACCGCGCCCGGATCCACGCGCAGCACGGGCGTGGCATAGGGGCCGTAGACGTAGTGATACTTGCCCTGGCTCGCCTCGGTGATCTCGTAGCGCTCGCCGGCGCGCCCCTTGGCTTCGCCACGGGCGGCCATGATGGAGCCTTCGAGCCAGGCCGGATCCGGCGGGGAATAGGGGGGCGGTGTCAGATGCCGGGACATATGCCTTCTCCTCGCGGGCGGGCTGGCGTCGCTGGCAGCTGCCACGTGCGCGGAGCCGGGCGGCTCCGTCGGGATGTGGGTCGGTAAGGTCAGCGCCGGGCTGCGGTGCGCGGCTCGGCTTCGGGCGAGGACACGGTCAGCTTCGACCGGCCGGAGATGTAGTCCTCGCAATAATCCTCGAGGCTCTGGCGCCGGCGCATGCTGTCGCGGCGGAGCATGACATAGGCCTCGTCGTCATCTACCTGGTGCTCTTCCATCAGCAGCAGAATGGTCTTGATGACCGCCTTGCGGCGGCGGCGGCGATCCTGCTGGGCGTTCAGCTCGCTCGCCATCTCCTTGCGCAGCAGATACTGGTTCACGCCGAGGAACAGCGTGGTGTAGACGGCTCCGGCATAGACCGGCTTGCGCAGGAAGGCTGTTGCGCCCTGGTTCATCAGCGCCTTCAGCCGGCCCGGCGCCTCGATGCCGACCAGCCCGATCACCGGCACCGGCGGCGTGCGGGCCGCGCCGAGGTCGCAGGGCAGCACGCTGTCGAGATCGCCGTCGATGAAGAGCAGGTCCGCGCGCTCCTCCACGGAGGCGAGGTCAAGCCGGCGGCCCGCCTCCGGCGCATCCGCGCGGGCGACCACCAGGCCGAGCTTGCCGAGCACGCTCTCAAGCGTGTCGATGCCGCCTTCGCCGGAGGCGACAATGAGGGCGCGGGCGCCGCGGAAATTCTGGAGGAGGTTGCGCGACATGCTCGCCCGCTCCTTACTTGGCGACCCGCAGCCGCGGCGCGGATGCGAACCAGCTGTCGGTGGGCGCGGAGCGCACCAGATAGGGATCGGGCCGGATGGGCGCCGGCTCCTCGCGGATGATGTCGAATTCCGTCCCGCGCGAGCGGCCGATGCGCGGCGTGAGATGGAGATGCATGGTCTCCGCATCCACCCACACATCGCCCTGGGGCGCGGCGAGCCGCTGGCGCGCCACCGCGGCCTTCACCGCGAGGATTTCATCGGTGCCGGCCTCGGCCAGCGCGCCGGCCAGCAGCTTCACCGCGATGTAGGAGGCTTCCGCATCCGCCGAGGTCAGCGGTGCGGAGGGGTAGGCCGCGGCATGGCGGGAGACGAAGGCGTCGTTCACCGGATTGCGCAGGGCCGAGAAATAGACGCTGGAGGAGATGTGGCCGTCGCGGGCCTCCGGCTCCAGCTCGTCCAGATCGGGCTCGGACAGGTTGCAGCTCGCCACCGGCATGGTGCCCGGCTGGTCGATGCCGCGTGCGAGGCAGGCGTGGCGCAGCGCGCTGAGGAAGGCGAGACCGCTGACCCCGATGAGCGACGAAAAGACGAAGCTGGGCCGCGCCTCGATCACCGCATCCACGAGCTTGCGCAGGTCCGTCTCGCCCACCGGGAGATAGCGCTCCGCCACCACGGTGCCGCCGCGCGCCGTCACCGTCTCGCGCAGGATGCGGCTGTTTTCCCACGCCCAGATGTAGTTCGAGCCGACGCAGAAGGCGCGGTCGCCGAAGGTGGACATGAGGTAGTCGATCAGCGGCAGGATATGCTGGTTCGGCGCCGCGCCGGTGTAGACGACATTGTCGGCGCTCTCGAAGCCCTCGTAATGGGAGGGATACCAGAGAATCCCGTCATGCTTTTCGAAGCAGGGGATGACCTCCTTACGGCTCGACGAAGTGTAGCAGCCAACCACATGGCGCACCCCTTCGGCGAGGAGCTGGCCGCTCAGCGCCGTGTAGCGCGAGAGGTCGCCGCCCGGATCGACGACCACGGGCACCAGCTCGACCGGGCCTGCCTCGCCGATCTCCGACACGGCGAGCAGCGCGCCGTTGAGCATGGCGCCGGCGACCGTGCTGTAGGGCCCCGTGGTGGAGAACATCAGGCCGATCCGATAGCTGGGTCTCGCCATTTCCCTCACCGCAGGTGTCCGTTGCCGGTGGCCCCGCTCGATGTCCGCCTGCCGCAAGTGGCCGTGGTCAGCCTGGCCTTGCCGCAAACAAAAACGCCCTCGGGCCGTTCGGCCTGAGGGCTGCATCGCCACGGGGTCTGTCCCGAATGTCTGTTCGCAAGTGGCGACTTAATAGGCATCCTTGCCTGTCGCCTACGAATTAGCCTGACTGTGCGCCGGCCCTGTGTCAAGCGCAAATGCGGCTGGCTCGCACCGAGCGGGGCATAAATGGAGGGAGCCGATACCATGTGCGTCGGTGCTCGTATCCGCGGTTGAAATCCTGTCTTCCACGCTAAAGGCGGCGCCTCAAAATTCGCGCTTGACAGTTCTTTTGCTGCGTCGCACTGTTTTCATGGTCGTCGAGCAAGGACGCTCATCAAGACGCCGCCAGCATGATTTATGGATCAGTGGCAAAGCCGCCCGCAGCGAGGTGCTGACGGGCTTTTTTGCGTTGGCGATCATCTTCGTCGACCTTGAAAGCCTCGCTCCTCGTGTTCCGCCGCTCCGCGGGCCGCCCGTCGCGGCGGCAGGGGCGGATCAACCGAGGCTCGCGATCCGCCTGGGATCGCAGGCATGGCAGAGAGAGGCGTCGGCATGAAAGTTCAACATTTCCTCGGGGGCATCGAAAATCTCGGCCCCGTGGCCGTCGAGAAGCGCGTGTTCGTGGAGCCGTGGGAGGCCCAGCTCTTCGCGGTCCACACCACCATGATGGGCACGGGCATCTGGGCCTGGCCGGATCTTCGGGTTCTCGCCGAAGGCATGAGCCCGCTCGACTACTTCAAGTACCGCTATTACATCAAATGGCTCGGCGGAATGTGCCATTTCCTGGTGGCGAAAAACTATATTTCCGAAAAAGAGCTTGAGGAGCGCACCAAGCACTTTCTTGAGTATCCCGACGCGCCGCTCCCCAATTCCGGGGACAATGCCGTCACCGAGCGGGTGATCGAGTATTTCTACACCGGCGCCAATCCCTATCGGGACGTGGCGGTGGATCCCCTGTTCAAGGTCGGCGACAAGGTGCGCGTGAAGGACATGCCGCCGGCGGTCCACACCCGGCTGCCGGGCTATCTGCGCAACAAGGTCGGCGTGATCGATACCGTCTACAAGGGCGCCTATCTCTACGCCGACAACGTGCCCACCGACGGCATCTCCACCACTCAGCCGGTCTATCTCGTCAAGTTCAAGACGCGCGACCTGTGGTCGGACATCCCGGACAAGGGCGACATTCTCTACAACGACTGCTTCGAAGTCTATCTCGAAGCCGCCTGATCTCATTCTTCCTCACAACAACCGGCCTCGCGCCCAATAGCCAGAGCGGAAAATCATGAGCGACGACCACGACCACGACCACGACCACGAACACCATCACCACCTGCGGGAGAGCGAGAGCTATTACGCCGCCCGCACCAAGGCCCTCGAATCCCTGTTCCGCGAGAAGGGCATGATCGGCATCGACACGGTCGATCGCGTCATCCGCTTCTTCGAGCACGAGATGGGACCGTTCAACGGCGCCAAGGTGGTGGCCAAGGCCTGGACCGATCCGGCCTTCAAGGCCCGCCTGCTCGCCGACGCCAACAAGGCCATCGCCGAACTCGGCCTCAAGGACGGCATCGAGGGCGAGAACCTGCGCGTGGTGGAGAACACTACGGCCGCGCACAATGTGGTCTGCTGCACCCTGTGCTCCTGCTGGCCCTGGCCGCTGCTCGGCCTGCCGCCCTACTGGTTCAAGGATCCCGTCTTCCGCGCCCGCATCGTGCGCGAGCCGCGCGGCGTGCTCGCCGATTTCGGCGTGAGCCTGCCCGAGGACAAGCGGATCGACATCTGGGATTCGAGCGCGCAGGTGCGCTACTTCGTGATCCCCGAGCGGCCCGCCGGCACCGAGGGCTGGCCCGAGGAGAAGCTCGCCGCCCTCGTCTCGACCGAGGCCATGCAGGGCCTCGGTCTCGTCTCCGCCTGAAAGGAGCGCCGCCATGGACATCTATGTGGAATCGCTCGACGGGCGCGGCGCCATCCCGCGCAATTGCGAGAGCCTCCAGTTCGAGGAGCCCTGGCAGGGCCGCGCGTTCGGCATGGCCCTCGCCCTTGCCGAGGCCAAGGCCTACCAGTGGGAGGACTTCCGCCAGAGCCTGATTGGCACCATCGGCACCTGGGACAAATCCCACGCACCCGATGACGAGACCTGGAACTACTACCAGCAGTGGCTGGCGGCGTTCGAGAAGCTCGCTCTGGCGCGCGGCCTCGTCAGCGCCGAGGAGCTCGATCGCAGGACGGAGGAATTCCTCCACCGGACCCGCGAAGAGGTGATCTGAGCCGGGCGGCGGGCCGCATCGGGTCCGCCGCCACGACAGCAAGCATCGCCGTCTCTTGCCCCCGGCGCACCACCCGCGCGCCGGAACGGGAGAGGCTCGTCTCACCGCCTCAGCGGAGGCTTCGACATGATCATTTCCCTGGCCCTGAGCGTCGGCGTGCTGGGAGGCCTGTGCACCTGGCTGTTCCTGTCCACGCAGGCGTTCCTCATCTGGGCGGCGTTCATCGCCTGGGCGTGCTTCTTCCACTCGGGCGGCAACGCCGCGGCGTTCCGGACCACCATCGTCTCGAACGTGTTCGGCGTCGCGGTGGCGTGGGCGACGGGGCTGGTCCTCGCCACCCTCGCGCCCGGGCCGGTGGTGGGCGCCGTCATCGTGGGGCTGTCCATCGCCCTCTACATCCTCGTCGCCTACATCCCGGCCTTCTCCTCCATCCCGGCCGTGACCTATGGCTATGCCGCCACCTTCGCGTTCCTCACCCAGAACCCGGATGCCTTCACGCCGGCCGCGATGCTGTCCCTCTCGGGCCGCAACGCGCTTCTGCTGGTGCCCTTCTCCATGGTCCTCGGCGCCTGCTTCGCCTACGCCTCCGCCTTGTGCGCGGCGCGCATTCAGCAGGCTCTTGCCCAGCCGGAGCGCAGCCCCGTCTGAGACCCGTCCCCCCTTCCAACCCATCCAGAGCAAGGAAGAACATCATGTCCCGTTTCGTCAGCAGGATCGCGCTCCTGTCCCTCCTTCCCCTCCTCGCAGCCACCAACGCCGAGGCGCACCACGCCATGGGCGGGCGGCTTCCCGCGACCTTCGGCGAAGGCTTCATCTCCGGCCTCGCCCATCCGGTGATCGGGCTCGACCATCTGGGCTTCATCGTCGCCGCCGGCCTGATCGCCGGGGTGATGGGGCTCGGCGCCTTCGTGCCGGTCGCCTTCGTGGTGGCCTCCATCGCCGGCGTCATGCTGCACGTGCAGCTCGTGAACCTGCCGTTCGCCGAGACGGTGATCGCGCTGAGCGTGGTGGCCATCGGCGGCATGCTCGCCGCCGGGCGGGAAAAGCCCATGCGCGGAGTGTGGATCGGCCTGTTCGCCATCGCCGGCCTGTTCCACGGCTACGCCTACGGTGAGTCCATCGTCGGCGCCGAGCCGACCCAGCTCGTCGCCTATCTCGCCGGCCTCGCGGTGGTGCAGTCGGTGATCGGCGCGGGTGTCGCCCTCGTCGCGTCGGGCCGCGCCTGGACCCCCACGTCCCTGGCTCCGCGCCTTGCCGGCGCCGCCGCCTTCGGCATTGGCCTGTCGGCGGTGGCGACGCAGCTGATCCCGGGCTGAACGGTCGGAAGCCGGCGCCCACCGTGGGTGCCGGCTTCAGACCTTTCTCTATTGCTTAGGTCAACAACGCTTGATTTTACCCGTCCCGCATCTGGTGTAGGTTCGCGCACCAGCAAGCCAGCCCCGAGGCTTCAGATGACGGCCCGACTCGACACGGCGGGACCCGGTGCAATCACCCGGCGCGACAGCCTCGGCTGTTCCGTCGCGGCGCTCGAAGATCAGAAGGAACTGGTCGGCACCGGCTTCGTCGTTTACCGCAAGCAGCACGAAGGCTCGGCAGTGAGCCGTGTCGAGACCCCGCCGAGCGGCCGGGGCCTGTTGCTGGGCGTCGCGCTCTCGGCCGGACACCGCCGCCGCATCTTCGCCGATGGTGCGACGGCGGCCTATGATTTCGAGCCGGACAGCTGCTACGTCCGCTCGTTCTCGGATACCTATCGCGCGGACATCGAGACGGGGTTCGACTTCTTCCTGCTGGAGGTCTCCCACGCGGCGCTGCACCAGACGTTCAGCGAGATGGGGCTGCCGCTGGCGGAATGCCTCTCCTGCACGCCCGGCACCCGCGACCCGGTGCTGGCGAGCCTGTCTCGCGCGCTGCTGCCCATGCTGGATGCGCCCGATCGGCAGGTGCCGCTGTTTCTCGACCAGGTGGTTTCCGCCATCCAGACCCATGTCGCGACGCGCTATCACGGCGCCGCCGTCCGCACGCCAGGTGGTCTCTCGCCACGCCAGTTTTCGATCGCCAAGGAACGGCTCGCCGCCGGGCTGGACGGCAACGTGCTCATCGCCGACATCGCCGCGGCCTGTGGCGTCTCGCGCGGCCATTTCATCAAGTGCTTCAGGGATGAAACCGGGCTGACGCCCTACCAGTGGCTGCTCCACCTGAAGGTGGAGCGCGCGCGCGACCTCATCGTGAGCTCCCGCCTGCCGCTGGCGGACATCGCCATCACCTGCGGATTTTCCGACCAGAGTCATATGACGCGCACCTTCTCGCGCCTCACCGGATCGGCGCCCGGCCTGTGGCGGCGCGGGCATTGAGCGAGCGGGGTCTCTTTCGGGAAATCCCATCGTTCAAGGATGCGGGCTTTTCGGCAAGACGGGCTCGAACTGCACCGCCATAGTCCGCCCCATCAGACCCGCTTCGGGCTTCCGGCAAGGGATCGAACCGATGGGAACTGCCTCGTTCAAGTTCGCCACATGCTGCGGTCTACCCCCAGAGGTGGGCGCCGTCAGCGCCCGCTAGCCAGTGCGCCCGCCGTGCCTTCGAGGTACAGCGCCGCTTCCGCCTGCGACAGAAGGAGGTCGATGGCGCGACCCGAGTCCGTCAGCCTGTATTCCACCTGACGGACCCGCCCCTCGATCTCCCGCCGCGCCACGTATCCCCCGGCTTCGAGCGCCTTGAGCCGGGCAGAGAGGACGCGTGCCGAAATCGGCCCCGGCAAGCTTCGCCGGAGCTGTCCGAACCGTAACGTGCCGTGGCGCGACAGTGCCGCGACGACATGAGCCATCCACTCCTGAGCGAAGAACTTCAGGAGGGGCTCGGCCATGCACGCCTTGTCTGCCTGAGGCTCGATCTTGTCTTGGGAATTCATGGATGTGCCCGGTATCCCGCCAGTAACTAATGGTCTCAGCACTTTTCGGGCGTTAGCTTCGCGCCCGCTCTCACACAGGAGATGAACCGTGCCCCACGCCGTCGCCGCCCCCGGCGGTATGCTCCTTTCCCCGAAGGACCATACGCTCATCATGATCGACTTCCAGTCGCAAATGTCGTTCGCGACCAAGTCCATCGATGCCGTGAACCTGCGTAACAACGCGGCGCTGGTCGCCCGCGCCGCCGCCGGCTTCGGCGTGTCCACCATCCTCACCACGGTCGCGGAGAAGAGCTTCTCCGGCCCCATGTTCTCCGAGATCACCGAGGCATTCCCGGGCGAGAAACTGCTCGACCGCACCTCCATGAACACCTGGGAGGACGAAGCCGTCATCGCCCGGGTCAACGAGATCGGCAAGGGCCGCATCGTGCTCTCCGGCCTGTGGACCGGCGTGTGCATCGTCGGCCCGGCCTTGTCGGCCATCGAGCAGGGCTTCGAGGTCTATGTGATCGCCGACGCCTGCGGCGACGTTTCCGACGAGGCGCATGAGCGCGCCATGCAGCGGATGATCCAGGCCGGCGCCCGGCCCATGACGTCCCTGCAATATCTGCTGGAGCTTCAGCGCGACTGGGCCCGCACCGCGACCTACGACATGACCACCGGCATCGCCAAGACCTACGGTGGCGCCTACGGCCTCGGCATCATCTACGCCAAGACCATGTTCGGCGCGTCCGAAGGCCACTGAGGTTAATCACCATGACCGAGCATGACCAGCCGGGCGGCGCGCGCCTCCCGGAACAGGACCTCCTTGTCTCTTCGCTCCTCTCGCGCCGGACCGTGCTCGGCGCGGGTGCCACCGCGGCGCTCGCAGCCGCCTTCGGCCTCGACTTTCCCGCCGCGGCCTTCGCAGCCTCCACCCCCGCAGTCTCCACCTCCCACGGAGTTCAACCCATGCCCAGCGTGACCACCAAGGACGGCGTCGAGATCTTCTACAAGGACTGGGGTCCGAAGACCGCCCAGCCCATCGTCTTCCACCATGGCTGGCCCCTGTCCTCGGACGACTGGGACGCGCAGCTCCTGTTCTTCGTGAACAACGGCTACCGCGTGGTCGCCCACGACAGCCGCGGCCATGGCCGCTCCACCCAGGTGAGCGACGGCCACGACATGGATCATTACGCCGCCGACGCCGCGGCCGTGATGGACCATCTCGACCTGAAGAACGCCGTGCACATCGGCCATTCCACCGGCGGCGGCGAGGCGCTGCACTACACCGTGAAGCACGGCAAGGGGCGGGTCGCCAAGCTGGTGCTCATCGGCGCCGTGCCGCCCATCATGCTGAAGACCGAGTCCAATCCCGGCGGCCTGCCCATGGAGGTCTTCGACGGCTTCCGCAAGGCGCTCGCCGCCAACCGCGCCCAGTTCTTCCTCGACGTGCCCACCGGCCCGTTCTACGGCTTCAACCGTCCGGGCGCGCAGGTCTCCCAGGGCGCCATCTGGAACTGGTGGCGTCAGGGCATGACCGGCGGCGCCAAGGCCCACTATGATGGCATCAAGGCCTTCTCCGAGACCGACTTCACCGCCGATCTCAAGGCCTGCGAGGTGCCCACCCTCGTGATGCATGGCGATGACGACCAGATCGTCCCCATCGCCGACAGCGCGCTCCTCTCCGCGAAGCTCCTGAAGCACGGCACGCTCAAGGTCTATGCCGGCTATCCGCACGGCATGTGCACCACCCATGCGGACGTGATCAACGCCGACCTCCTCGCCTTCATCAAGGCGTGACCCCATCCGGCGCCGGCCTCCCCCCGGCCGGCGCCGGTTCCTGCATTTGCGGAGGGCGCATGAAGCTCTATCTCGCCTCGCTTGGCGCGGGCCTCCTGGTCGGCATCGTCTACAGCCTCATCAACGTGCGCTCCCCGGCACCGCCGGTGGTGGCGCTGCTGGGGCTGCTCGGCATCCTCGTGGGCGAGCAGATCCTGCCCGTCGCCCGTCATCTGATGAACGGCGACGGCCTCGCCCGCGCCATCGGCCTCGCCGACTGCAAGGACCACGTGCTCGGCCAACTGCCGGGCCGGCGGGACGCGGCCGAGCCGAGCGCCCCGGGCGACACAAACCCTCCGAAATCCTGAGCTTTCCTGACGCCCCGCACACAGAAGGCGCGCACCATGAGCGAGATCGCCGACCTCATCCTGTTCAACGGGAAGATGACCACCCTCGACCGCACCAATCCCACGGCGGAGGCGGTGGCGGTGCGCGGCGGCGTGATCGTTTTCGCCGGTCCCACCAACGACCGCCATGCGGCTCGCCGGGACGACGACGAAGATCATCGATGTGGGTGGCCGGCGGGTGATCCCGGGCCTCATCGACAGCCACATGCACATCATCCGCGGCGGGCTGAACTACAATATGGAACTGCGCTGGGACGGCGTGCGCTCGCTCGCCGACGCCATGGAGATGCTGAAGCGGCAGGTGGCCGTCACGCCCGCCCCGCAATGGGTGCGCGTGGTGGGCGGCTTCACCGAGCATCAGTTCGCCGAGAAGCGCCTGCCGACGCTGGAGGAGATCAACGCCGTCTCTCCGGACACGCCGGTCTTCATCCTGCACCTCTATGACCGCGCCCTGCTGAACGCTGCCGCCCTGCGCGTGGTGGGCTACACCAAGGACACGCCGGACCCGCCCGCCGGCGAGATCGTCCGCGACGCCAACGGCAATCCCACCGGTCTTCTCGTCGCCAAGCCCAACGCCACCATCCTCTACGCGACGCTGGCCAGGGGGCCGAAGCTGCCGCCCGAATACCAGAAGAACTCCACCCGCCACTTCATGCGCGAGGTGAACCGCCTCGGCGTCACCTCGGTGATCGATGCCGGCGGCGGTTTCCAGAACTATCCGGAAGACTATTCCGTCATCGAGGAGCTGCATCGGGAGGGAAACCTCACCGTACGCATCGCCTACAACCTCTTCACCCAGAAGCCGAAGGCGGAGCTGGCCGACTTCGCGGGCTGGTCCAAGTCCGTCACGCCGGGGCAGGGCGACGACCTCTATCGCCACAATGGCGCGGGCGAGATGCTGGTCTATTCCGCCGCCGATTTCGAGGACTTCCAGGTGGCGCGTCCCGACCTTCCCGGCGCCATGGAAGGCGACCTCGAGCCGGTGGTGCGGCTGCTGGCCGAGAACCGCTGGCCCTTCCGCCTGCACGCCACCTATGACGAGACCATCTCGCGCGCCCTCGACGTCTTCGAGAAGGTGGATTCCGACGTGCCGCTCAAGGGCCTCAACTGGTTCTTCGATCATGCGGAGACCATCACCGACCGCAACATCGACCGCATCGCGGCGCTGGGCGGCGGCATCGCGGTGCAGCACCGCATGGCCTATCAGGGCGAATATTTCGTCGACCGCTACGGCGCGAAGGCGGCCGAGCGCACGCCCCCGATCCGCCGCATGATGGAGGCCGGCATTCCGGTGGGTGCGGGCACGGATGCGACCCGCGTCGCCTCCTACAATCCGTGGGTCTCGCTGTCCTGGCTCGTGACGGGCCGCACGCTCGGCGGGCTCTCCCTCTACCCGCCGGCGAACCGGCTGGACCGGGAGGATGCACTGCGGCTGTGGACCGAGGCCAACACCTGGTTCTCTAGCGAGCCCGGCAAGAAGGGCCAGATCAAGGACGGCCAGCTCGCCGATCTGGTGGTGCTGTCGGATGATTACTTCTCGGTGTCCGAGGACCGCATTCAGGACATCACCTCGGTCCTCACCCTGCTCGGCGGCAAGGCGGTGCATGGGGATGGCGCGTTCCGCGACCTCGCCCCGCCGCTGCCGCCGGCCATGCCGGACTGGTCGCCGGTGCGCACCTTCGGCGGCTATCAGCCGCGCAAGGCGGACAGCGCGCAGAAATACGCCTTCGCCGCAGCCTGTGGCTGCGCCAAGGCCTGCGGCGTCCATGGCCACGCCCATGCCGGGGCGTGGGGTGCGAACCTGCCGGTGGGCGATCAGCAGGGCTTCTTCGGTGCGCTGGGTTGCGCCTGCTGGGCGTTCTGAGCGATGGACCTTCCTGACCGCCTCGCACAGGCCGCCCGGCCGCTTCTGTCGCCGCGGCCGGTGCGGGCGTTCGCGCTGCTCGCCCTGACCTCGGCCTATCTGCAGGGCGGCCTCACCAAGGCGCTGGATTTCTCCGGGGCCATGGCGGAGATGACCCATTTCGGCCTCGCCCCGGCGGCTCCGCTCGCGGCCGGGGTGATCGCGCTGGAGATCATCGCCCCGCTGATGGTGCTCTCCGGCTTCCTGCGCTGGGCCGGCGCGCTGGCGCTCGCGGCCTTCACCGTCGCGGCAAGCCTTCTCGCCAACCGCTTCTGGGGCATGGCGGGGGCGGAGCGCTTTGCCGCCGCCAACGCCTTCTTCGAGCATGTCGGCCTCGCCGGAGCCTTCGTGCTGGTGGCGTGGTACGATCTGGCGGGGAAAGCGGAGGGACGGCGAGCATGAGCGAAAATCCCCCATCCCCCCAGTCTCCCCCCGCGGCCGCCCCCGGTGCCTTCGCCCCGCTGAAGCGGCCGGTCTTCGCCGTGCTGTGGGTGGCGACCGTGCTCGGCAATACCGGCAGCTTCATGCGCGACGTGGCGAGCGCGTGGATCGTCACGGATCTGTCCGCCTCGCCGGCGGCGGTGGCGACCATCCAGGCCGCGGCCCTGCTGCCGGTGTTCCTCCTCGCCATGCCGGCGGGCGTGCTCTCCGACATCCTCGACCGGCGGCGCTTTCTCATCGCCATCCAGGTCGGGCTGGCGGCGGTCAGCGCGGCCCTGATGGTGCTGTCGCTCACCGGGCTGATGACCGTTTCCTCGCTCATCGCGCTCACCTTCCTCGGCGGCATCGGCGCGGCGCTGATGGCACCCACCTGGCAGTCCATCGTGCCGGAACTGGTGCCGCGCTCGGACCTGAAGAGCGCGGTGGCGCTCAACTCGCTGGGCATCAACATCTCCCGCTCCATCGGCCCGGCACTGGGCGGCGTGCTGCTTGCCGCTTTCGGCGCGGCGGTGACCTATGGGGCGGACGTGGCGAGCTATGTCTTCGTCATCGCCGCCCTCGTCTGGTGGCGGCGTCCCGCGACCCCGCAGGACGAATTGGGCGAGCGTTTCCCCGGCGCGTTCCGGGCGGGGCTGCGCTATGCGCGGTCGAGCAAGGAGATGCACGTCGTGCTCCTGCGCTCGGCCTTCTTCTTCGCCTTCGCCAGCGCGGTCTGGGCGCTGTTGCCGCTGGTCGCGCGCGGGCTCTTGAAGGGGGATGCGGCCTATTACGGCCTGCTGCTCGGTGCCGTGGGCGTGGGCGCCATCGGCGGGGCGCTGCTGATGCCGCGGCTGCGTGGCCGCCTTTCGCCGGACGGCCTCATCCTCGCCGCCTCGCTCTTGACCGCCATCACGACGGTGGGGCTCGCCCTCGCGCCGCCGCGCTGGCTCGCGGTGCCCATCCTGCTTCTGATGGGCGGGGCGTGGATCACCGCCCTGACGACGCTGAACGCCACGGCCCAGGCCATCCTGCCCAATTGGGTGCGGGGCAGGGCGCTGGCGGTCTATCTCACCGTGTTCAACGGGGCGATGGCGGGCGGCAGCATCGCCTGGGGCCTCGTGGCGCAGGCGATGGGTGTTCAGGTCGCGCTGGTGGTGGCGGCCGGCGGCCTCGCGGTGGTGGGGCTCATCATGCACCGCGTGCCGCTGCCGGCGGGCGAGGCCGACCTGACCCCCTCCATGCACTGGCCCGAGCCGGCGCTGGCTGAGCCCATCCCCAACGACCGGGGGCCGGTGCTGATCCTGATCGAGTATCGCGTCGCGCGGGCGGAGCGGGAGGCATTCCTCAAAGCGCTGGAGCGGCTCTCCGCCGCCCGGCGCCGGGACGGGGCCTATGCCTGGGGCATCAGCGAGGATTCCGCCGATCCCGAGCAGATGCTGGAGTGGTTCATGGTGGAATCCTGGGCGGAGCATCGCCGCCAGCATCGCCGGGTGTCCCACGCCGATGCCGACGTGCAGGCCGAGGTGCTGTCCTTCCACACGGGCGACGCGCCGCCTGTGGTGCGCCACTGGATCGGTGTCGATCCGCCGCTTTAGGTCGGATCGACGAGGCCCGTCAGGAGGCCTTGGCCTCCGTCGGGCGGCTGCCGCCCGTGCTCTCGCGCAGGGCGATCCGGAAGCCCATTTCACAGGTGCCGCCGCGCGCGGCGGTGCCGGCGATGCGGCCGATGAGCATCTCGGCCGCCTTCTGGCCCATCTCGTAGCGCGGGATGTCCACGGTGGTGAGCGAGGGGCTGAGGTGGCTCGAGAAGTCGAGCCCGCCGAAGCCCGCCACCGCGATGTCGCCGGGCACCGTGAGCCCCATGCGCTGGAAGGCGAGCAGCGCGCCGGCCGCCAGCACGTCGTTCAGGCAGAGCAGGGCATCGGGGCGGGGCCGCATGGCGGCGATGCGCTCGGCGATCACCCGGCCGGAATCCATGCTGGTGAGATCCTCCGCGTTGAGGATGAGCGGCGCGCCGAGCCCGGCCTCGGCGATGGCGGCCTCGTAGCCCTTGGCGCGCATCTGGGCGCGGCGATCGCGGGTGGCGGTGCCGACGAAGGCGATGCGGCGGAAGCCCTGCGCCACCAGCGCCTCGGTCATCGCCTTCATGGCATCGAAATTGGAGAGCCCCACGAGGCTGTCGATGGGCGTCGGCGTGCTGTCCCACGTCTCCACCACCGGCACGCCCGATTTCTCCAGCAGCGCCCGTGTCGCCCGCGTGTGGGAGACGCCGACGATGATGAAGCCGTCCGGCCGGCGGCGCAGCAGCGCCTCGATGACCTTTTCCTCCTCCGCCGGGGCGTAGTTGGTCTCCGCCATGATCATCTGCACCGCGTGGGTGCGGGCGACGTCGGAAACGCCCTTCACGCTGTCGGAGAAGATGGAGGACGCCACCGTCGGCAGGATCAGCGCAATGATGCCGCTGCGCTGGGAGGCGAGGGAGGAGGCGACCAGATTGTAGATGTAGCCGGTCTCGCGGATCGCCGCTTCCACGCGGGCCTTGAGATCGGCGTTCACGAGGGTCGGCTGGCGCAGCACGCGCGAGACCGTCATGGCGGAGACGCCCGCCACGCGGGCCACATCCTCCATGGTGACGCCCGCCGCCCGTCCCCCCCGCTTTTGCCGCATCGCCGATTCCGCCCCCTGTCCTGAAGCCAAACATATGGCCTGCCTCTCGCTTGACAAGCGGACGTCGTTAGCGCTAACAAATGATAGCGCTAACAATTAAAAACAGGGATGGGTGGAGATGCGCGACGCAAGGCCCGCCGAGGTGCTGGAAACGGACGTGCTGGTGGTCGGCGGCGGCGCGGCGGGCCTTGCCTGTGCGGTCGCGGCGGCGCGGCAGGGGCGGCGCGTCATCCTGCTGGAGCGCTACGGCTTCAGCGGCGGGGCGGCGGTGGCGGGCCTCTCCGGCACCATCTGCGGCCTCTATGCGGCGTCCGACCGTCGCAACGCCGAGCCGGAGCAGGTGGTGCACGGCTTCGTGGACGAGTTCATCGCAGCCATGGAAGCGCGCGGCGGCCTCACCGGCCCGGTGCAGTACGGCAAGACCTATGTGCGCGTGCACGATCCCCTCGTCTGGCGCGAGGCGAGCGACGCGCTGCTTGGCGCCGAGGGCAATATCCGCGTGCTCTACCACGTCACCGTCACCGGCGTTCTTTCCGAGGGCGACCATGTGCGGGGCGTCACCGCCTTCACCAAGCAGGGGCCGCTGGAGGTGCGCGCGAAGATCACCGTGGACGCCTCGGGCGACGCGGACGTGGCGGCCATGGCGGGGCGGGCGCTCACCAAGGGGCGCGACGGCGCCATCCAGAACCCCACCATGATCTTCCGCATCCTCGGCGTGGACATGGCCCGCTTCCTCGCCGCCAACGGGCCGGATTCCATCCTCGACGAGCGGGTGATGACGCTCATCCAGGCGCTGAACGCCTCGGGCGCCTACCGCCTGCCGCGCGCCAAGATCTTCCTCTTCCCGACGCCCCGTCCCGGCGAGCTGCTCTGCAACGCCACGCGCATCATGGGCGCGGACGGGCGCGAGCTGGATGCCACCCGCGCCGTCGACCTCAGCGAGGCGGAGATCGAAGGGCGCAAGCAGGTGCGCGAATACGCCCGCTTCATCCGCGACCACATCGCGGGCTGCGAGGCGTCCTTCGTCAACGATACCGGTGTGCAGGTGGGCGTGCGCCAGACGTGGCAGATCGTCGGCCGCGACCTTCTGAAGAACGAGGACGTGACCTCCGCCCGCAAGCGCGCGGACGGCATCTGCCGCTCGCCCTGGCCCATCGAGCTGCATTCCGGCGAGAAGCCGAAGCTGCACTGGATTCTGGACGATTATTACGAGATCTCCCTCGGCTGCTTCCTGCCCGCCACCGGCTCGGGCCTGGTGATGGCCGGGCGCTGCCTCTCGGCCGAGCACGAGGCCATGGCCTCGGCCCGCGTCACCGCCCAATGCTTCGGTTACGGGCAGGCCATGGGCCTTGTCGCCGACCAGCTCTGCGACGATCCGGCGGCCCTGCCGTCCGGCTCCGATATCCGCGCCGCGCTGAATGCGCTCGGCGCCCAGCTCACCTGACGAGACAGGGACGTTTCATGTCCGACGCCGAACAGCCGAAACCCACACTGCGCAGCAATTTCGAGCCCGGCACCACCCGATGGGCGGTGCGCCGCGCCCAGTGGCTCGCCATGGGCTACAGCGAGGACGACCTGCTGAAGCCGAAGATCGCCATCGTCAACAGCTCCAGCAAGCTGTCGGTCTGCTATGCCCACCTCGACGACGTGTGCCGCGTGGTGGAGCAGGCGATCCGCGATGCCGGCGGCCTGCCGTTCGAGATCCGCACCGTGGCGCCGTCCGATTTCGTCACCAGCGCGGGCCGGCAGGCGCGCTATCTGATGCCGAGCCGCGACCTGCTCGTGAACGACATCGAGGTGCAGGTGGAAGGCGCGGAGCTGGACGGCATGGTGCTGCTCGCCTCCTGCGACAAGACCACCCCCGGCCAGCTCATGGCCGCCGCGCGGCTCAACGTGCCCTCCGTGGTGCTGCCCTGCGGCTACCAGCTCGGCGGCCATTGCGCGGGCAAGGAAGTGGACATCGAGGAGGTCTACAAGAGCGTCGGCTCGCTGAAGGCGGGGTCCATCTCGCTCGCCGACCTCAAGGCGATGACCTGCAGCGCCATCACCGGGCCGGGCGTGTGCGCGGGACTTGCCACCGCAAACACCATGCACGTGCTCTCCGAAGCGCTCGGCATGGCACTGCCGCGCAGCGCCCCCATCCGCGCCGGCTCGCAGGCGCTGATGGAGAATGCCGCCCGCGTCGGCGCGGCCATCGTGGACCTGATCCTCAAGGACATCCGGCCGCGGCAGATTCTCACCCCCGCCGCCTTCCGCAATGCGCTGCGCGTGGCGGTGGCGACGGGATGCTCGGTGAACTGCGTGCGCCACCTCGCCGCCACGGCCTCGGAAGCCGAGATGGACATCGACATCGTGGCCGAGCTGGAGGCGCTGAACGACACGCCCCAGATCACCACCGTGCGGCCCAACGGCCCCCACCGCATCGAGGACCTCGACCGTGCGGGCGGCTGCCGGGGCGTGATGCGCGAACTTGCCGGCGTGCTCGACCTCTCGGTGATGACCGTCACCGGCCGGACGCTGGGCGAGAACCTCGCCGACGTGCCGGAGCCCGACCGCGCCTTCATCCGCCCGCTGGCCGATCCGTTCCGCCACGAGCCGGGCCTCACCATCCTGCGCGGCACCCTCGCGCCGGACGGGGCGGTGGTGAAGGTCTCCGCCGTGCCGGCGGAAGTGCGCACCTTCTCCGGCAAGGCGCGGGTGTTCGAGGATGAGGCCGTCGCCATCAAGGCGCTGGAAACCCATTCCATCAAACCCGGCGACGTGGTGGTGCTGCGCGGCCTCGGGCCGAAGGGCGGCCCGGGCACCGTGTTCGCCGCGAGCTTCATGGCCGCCCTTATCGGCGCGGGGCTGGGCGCCGGCGTCGCGGTGGTGACCGATGGCGAGCTCTCCGGCCTCAACAGCGGCATCACCATCGGCCAGGTGATGCCCGAGGCGGCGGAAGGCGGGCCGTTGGGTCTCGTCGCCGAGGGCGATGTCATCTCCATCGACATCGGCGCCCGCCGGGTCGATCTCGAAGTCTCCGAGAGCGAGCTGGCCGCCCGCCGCGCGGTGTGGCGCGCGCCGGACCACAGCCAGATCCGCGGCTGGCTCGGCCAATATGCCGCGATGGTGCAGCCGCTCTCCAAGGGCGCCGTGCTGAAGCCCATGCGGCCCTGAAAACGGACGACAACAAGAACGAACAGACAGGATCGGGAGGTTTGAAATGACCAAGAAGACTGAAAGGTCCGGTAAGACTGAAAGGTCCGGGACGCTGAAGAGCGCTTTGGCCTCCACGGCGCTCGCCGCCCTCGTCTGCGCAGCCTTTGCCGGCGGCGCGCGCGCCGAGAGCGTGAAGGTGGGCGTGCTCAACGACCAGGCCGGCGTGCAGGCGGACTTCGCCGGCGCGGGCTCGGTGGTGGCGGCGAAGATGGCCATCGCCGATTTCGGCGGCAAGGTCGCCGGCATGCCCATCGAGCTGGTCGCCGCCGATCACCAGAACAAGGCCGACATCGGCGTCAACGTCACCCGCCAGTGGTTCGACACGGACGGGGTGGACGCGGTGCTGGACGTGCCCAATTCCGCCGTCGCGCTGGGCGTCAGCGGCATCGCCAGGCAGAAGAACAAGGTGGTGGTCATCTCCGGCGGCGGCACCTCCGACCTCACCGGCAAGGACTGCACCCCCAACACCGTCCACTGGACCTACGACACCTGGGCGCAGGCCAATACGGTGGGCACCGCCGTCACCAAGGCCGGCGGTAACACCTGGTATTTCATCTCGGTGGACTACGCCTTCGGCCATGCGCTGGAGCGCGACGCAGGCGAGGCCATCAAGGCGGCCGGCGGCAAGATTCTCGGCACCGTCAGGCACCCGCTCGGCACCTCCGACCTCTCCTCCTTCCTGCTCCAGGGCCAGGCCTCCGGCGCCAAGGTGATCGGCCTCGGCAGCGCCGGGGCGGATACCATCAATGCGGTGAAGCAGGCGTCCGAGTTCGGCATCGTCAAGGCCGGGCAGAAGCTCGTCGCCATGCTCATGGTGCTCAACGACATCAGTGCGCTGGGGCTGGAGACCGCGCAGGGCCTGTTCCTGTCGGAAGCCTTCTACTGGGACCTGAACGACCAGACCCGCGCCTTCGCCAAGCGCTTCGCCGAAGCCAATGGCGGGCGTTATCCCAACATGGTCCATGCCGGCGTCTATGCCGGGCTTCTGCACTATCTGAAGGCGGTGGAGAAGGTGGGCAGCGCCAAGGACGGTGCCAAGGTGGTGGAGGCCATGAAGGCCATTCCCACCGACGACCCGCTGTTCGGCAAGGGCGCGGTGCGTCCGGATGGCCGCGCCATCCACGACATGCATCTGTTCGAGGTGAAGAGCCCGGCGGAGTCGAAGGGGCCCTACGACTTCTACAAGCTCATCGCCACCGTTCCCGCCGACAAGGCCTTCCGCCCCCTCGCGGCCGGCAACTGCCCGCTGGTGAAGTAACGCGTCAGTGCTCCTCCTCCTGCTCCGGCAGGAGGAGGATGACCAGCACGGCGGAGATCCAGCCGATGAAGGCGAAGGCCGTGGATTGCCCGTTCCAGGTCTTCGACTGCCACATGGCGAACCATTCGCCGCCGATGACGACGAAGCCCAACCCATAGAGCAGGATGCCGAGGGTGAGCCCGAGCACCGCCGTCGTGCGGGCGCGGCGGAAGCCCGGTGTGCGGATCGCGGCCAGCATCCGCACGACGCCAGCCCACAGCACGAGGGCGATGGCCCCCTCCGTGGCGATGATCGCGACATAGGCGGCGGTCTGGAGCCGTTCGTCGGTGATCGCCCGCCACCGCAGGGTGGAGTCCGGGAAGATGGTATCCATGGCCAGCACGTGCTGGACGAAGGCCCAGTTCGTCCCGTAGTCCGTGATGTTGCCGAAGGCGACCAGGGTGAAGAAGATGGCGATCGTCGCCACGAGGGCGATCTTGCACAGCCGGATCAGAACCATCGTTCCTGCCCCCGCCTCTCCGCCTTGATGCGGCTCCTGCGGCGATTCTAGAAGCGGGAGCCCGTGACGCAAGACGCGCCGCTCAGGATGGGACCGCCGGGTTTTGACGGACTTTCCGGGCCGTCCCTGCCTGTGGCATGGTCCCACCAGCCCGGCGGCGTTCATGCCGGCGGACGGAGATTGACCGGTGGCAGCGGACGGAACGTCGTCTCAAGAAGCCCCACGGAGGCTGCTGGCGAGCTTCGCAGGATATCGGCCGGGCTGGATCAAGACGGATGTCGCCGCGGGGCTCGCCATCGCCGCGGTGGGCTTGCCGAGCGCCATCGCCTATCCCGCCATTGCCGGGCTGCCGCCGCAGACCGGGCTCTACGCCTCCATCGCGCCGCTCATCGCCTATGCGGTGTTCGGCCCCTCCCGGCAACTGGTGGTGGGGCCGGATGCGGCGACCATCACCGTGCTCGCGGCCGTGCTCGCCGGCATGCCGAACCTCGCGGCGGTGGACAAGCCGGGGGTCGCGGCCCTCATCGCCCTCGTGGTGGGCGGCTATTATTTCGCGGCGCGGCTGGTGGGGCTGGGGGTGCTTTCCACCTTCCTGTCGCGGCCCATCCTGGTGGGGTTCTTCGCCGGCATCTCGCTGTCCATCCTGGTGGGCCAGCTGAAGCGCGTCACCGGCATTCCCATCATCGGGGACGGGCTCGTCGCGCCGGTGGTGGAGCTGGTGCGCAAGGCGGATGAGGTACACTGGCCCTCGCTGCTGCTGGCGCTCGGCATGTTCGCCGTGCTCCATCTCGTGCGCCGCACGCGTCTGCCGGTGCCGGGGCAGGTGGTGGTCGTGGTGCTGTCGGTGGTGCTCTCCGCGCTGTTCGATTTCGAGGGGCGCGGCATCGCCGTGGTGGGGGCGATCCCCTCCGGGCTCCCGGCGCTGGCGCTACCCGCCGGGGGCGGCGCGGCGATCGACCAATTGCTCATCGGCGCTGCGGCGATCTTCCTCGTCAGCTTCGCGGCCGGCATCGTCACGGCGCGCAGTTTCGGCGAGCGGGGCGGCTATCCGGTGGATGCCAACCGCGAGATGGTGGGCTTCGGCGCCGCCAACATCGCCGCCGGCCTGTTCGCGGCCTTCCCCATCACCGCCTCGGATTCGCGCACGGCGGTGAATGCCAGCGTCGGCGGCCGCTCGCAGCTGGCCAGCGTGGTGGCGGCGCTGGCGCTGCTCGCCATCGTGCTGTTCCTGCAGCCCGCGCTGGCCATCCTCCCGATTCCGGCGCTGGGCGCGATCCTGATCTCGGCCGCACTCAGCCTCGTGGACATCCCGGCGCTGCGCGAGCTCTGGCGGATCAGCCGGGTGGAGTTCACCTTCGCCATGATCGCGCTGTTCGCGCCCATCAGCCTCGGCGTGCTGAACGGTGTGCTGATCGCCATCGGCGCCACCTTCGCCTATCTGCTGCACAAGATGATGTATCCGCGCGACGCCCTGCTGGGGCGCGTGCCAGGCCACGAGGGCTTTTACAAGCTCCACCGGCGGGACGATGCGCGACAGGTGCCGGGGCTCGCCATCGTGCTTATCCAGGGCGATCTTCTGTTCTTCAACGCGGACCGGATGCAGGGCCGCATCGACGCCATCGCCGACACGCTGGTCGCGGGCACGCGCTGGCTGGTGCTGGACGCCAGCGCCATCACACAGGTGGATTCCACGGCTGCCGCCGCGCTGGAGGAAGTGCGGGCGGAACTGGAGCGGCGCGGCCTCAAGTTCGGCATCGCCGAGATGCACGACGAGGTGCGCACCCTGCTCGACCGCGCGGGGCTGCTCGACGCCATCGGGCCGGACATGATCTTCGACGATCTCGACGACGCCTATCGCGCCTTCAAGGCGAGCGGGGAGGGGGCGGACGCCCCAAGCCCGCGCGGCGCCTGAGCGAAGACAACAAGGAAAGCCCCCGCGGCGCCTGAGCGAAAGCAACGAAGAAAATACCGCGCGGCACGCGGTCGAACAGCACCGGGTGATGTCCTACCGGATTGCGAAGACAGCGCTCAGCCCGCGGCCGTCTCCGCCGCGCGCATGCCGAGATAGGCGGCGATCACGCGCGGATCGCGGGCGAGTGCTGCGGCGGTGTCGGCGAAGATGATGCGCCCGTGCTCCATCACATAGCCGTAGCTGGCCACCGAGAGCGCCTTGCGCGCGTTCTGCTCCACGAGAAGCACGGTGGTGCCCTTGGCGTTGATGTCGGCGATGGTGGCGAAGATGTCGTTCACCACATGGGGCGCGAGGCCCATGGAGGGCTCGTCCAGCAGCAGCAGCTTGGGCCGCGCCATCAGCGCCCGGCCCATGGCCAGCATCTGCTGCTCGCCGCCGGAGAGGGAGCCGGCATACTGGAAACGCCGCTCCTTCAGGCGCGGGAAGCGGGTGTAGATCATTTCCATGTCGTCGGCGATGGCGGGGTCGCTTCCGCGCACATAGGCGCCGACCTTCAGATTGTCCTCCACCGACATGGAGGCCACCACCCGCCGGCCCTCCGGCACCAGCGAGACGCCGGCGCGGACGATCTTGTCCGCCGGGCGTGCGGTCATGTCCCGCCCCTCGATGCGCACGGTGCCGGAGAAGGCGCGCACCAGGCCGCATATGGTGAGGAGCGTCGTCGTCTTGCCGGCCCCATTGGCGCCAATGAGGCAGACGCAGGCGCCGGCCGGGACGGTGATGTCGATGTCCTCGACCGCCGCGACGGAGCCATAGCCGGAGGTGACCTTGACGAGTTCAAGCATCCTCGGTCCCCAGATAGGCTTCGATCACGCTCGGCATGCGGCGCACCTCCTCCGGCGTGCCGGCGGCGATCTCGCGGCCGAAATTGAGCACCACGATATGGTCGCTCACCCGCGCCACGAACTCGATGTCGTGCTCGATAAGGAGCACGGTGATGCCCATGTCGCGGATGGCGAGCACGAGGTCGGCCAGCGCCCGTTTCTCGGCGAAGTTCATGCCCGCCGCCGGCTCGTCCAGCAGCAGCAGGCGCGGCTGGGTGGCCAGCGCCCGCGCGATCTCCACCCGCCGCCGGTCGCCGTAGGAGAGGCCGCCCACGGCCACGTCCTTGAGATGGGTGATGCCCACGAGATCGAGCAGCGCCTCGCAGCGCGCCTTCTCCCGCGCCTCGCTGCGCTTCACCGCCGGCAGGCCGAGCAGCACGTCGAGGAGGCTGGCCGACTGGTGGCGGTGGGCGCCGAGCAGCACGTTGGCGAGCGTGGTCTCGGTGGCGAGCAGGCGGATGTTCTGGAAGGTGCGGGCGACGCCCAAAGCCGCCACCCTGTGCGGGGCGAGGCGGGCGATGTCCACGCCGTCGAGGCGGATGTGGCCGGCGTCGGTGGGATAGAGGCCGGTGATCATGTTCATGGTGGTGGTCTTGCCGGAACCGTTGGGGCCGATGAGGCCCGTCACCTGTCCGGCGGTGGCTGTCAGCGACACGCTGTCCACCGCCACCACGCCCTGGAAGCGCTTGGCCACCTGCCAGAGTTCGAGCTGGGCCGCCGCCATCATTTGGCTCCTTCAGGTGCGGCGCGCCGGGCGCCCGCCGGCTTGCGCGGCCGCCATTTGAGGAGCGACATGGCCCCGCCGGGCAGGAACAGCACCACCGCGAGAATGAGCAGGCCCATCAGGATCTCGCGCCACTGGCTGGAGAAGCGCAGCAGCTCCGGCAGCAGCGTGGTGAAGATCGCGCCCACCAGCGGCCCCATAAGCGCGTTCACGCCGCCGAGGATGGGATAGGCGAGGGCATCCACGCTCCGCAGCAGGCCGAAATCCGTCGGGCCGACGAAGAAGTTGAGATGCGCCGCAAGCCCCCCCACGCCGCCGCTGACGAAGCCGGAGGCGACGAACAGCGAAAGGCGCTGGCCGAACACGTTGACGCCCATGGCCTCGCTCATCACGTCGTCCTGCCGGATGGCGAGGATGGAGCGACCGAAATAGGAGCGGCGCAAAGCGAAGACGAAATAAAGGGCCATGAGGACCAGCAGCACCAGCTGCCAGGTCTCGGTGTAGCGCGGGATGCCGTAGATGCCGATGGCGCCGCCGGTGACGGCATCCCAGTTCAGCGCGATCACCCGCACCACCTCGGTGAAGGCGAAGGTGGCGAGCATGAAATAATCGCCGCGCAGCCGCAGCACGGGCGCGCCGATGATCAGCGCCACCGCCGCCGCCAGCAGCCCGCCCGCCACCACCGCCACGGCGAAAGGCGCGCCGAGCTGCATGGTGAGATAGACGCTGCAATAGGCGCCCACCGCCATGAAGCCGCCGGTGCCCAGCGTGAACATGTTGGCCGCCAGCGCCAGCCACACGCCGTAGGCGAGGAGCGTATTGAGCAGGCACAAATTCACGAGGTTGCCGTAGCTGGCCAGAAAGGTATCGAGGGCGGCCATCATGCGCGGCGCTCCTCGAAGCCGGAGAAGAGGCCGGTGGGCTTCACCAGGAGGATCAGGAAGATCAGCCCGAAGCCGATGGCGTCCCGGAAGGCGGAGGAGACGTAGGCGACGGAGAACACCTCGACCAGCCCCAGCAGGAAGCCGCCCGCGACCGCGCCGGGGATGTTGCCGAGCCCGCCGAGGATCATCACGGTGAGGCCCTTCACCAGCATGTGCTCGCCCATGAAGGGGGAGACCACGTTGAAGAGGAGGCCCAGCAGCACGCCGGCGGCCCCCGCCAGCGCGCCGGCGATGAAGAAGGTGATGAGGATGGTGCGCCCCACCTCAACGCCGACGATGCGGGCCACATCCTCCGAAAAGGCCACGGTGCGGATGGCGCGGCCCACCGAGGTCTTCTGCAGGGTGAAGCCGAGGATGCCCATCAGGATCACGGCCGTGACCACCACGATCACCTGAAGCAGCTGCACGCGCACGCCGCCGATCTCCCACACGATGGCGGTGAAGGGGTTCGGCGGATAGCCGTGCACGGCGGTGCCGAACACCTCCTGCGCGATACCCACCAGGAGGCGGGCCAGCGCGAGGCTGGCGACGAGGCCCATCCATTTGTGCCCGCCGCGCAGCCGCAGCACGCGGAACACGAGCAGCTCCGACGCCATGCCGAGCACCCCGCCGCCCACCAGCGCGACGACGAGCGCCAGCGGCAGCGGCAGGCCGAGGAGGGCGATCTCCAGCCCGAGATAGGCGCCCACCATGAAGAAGGCGCCCTGCGCCAGGTTCACGATGTTGAGCACGCCGAAGATCAGCGTGCAGCCGATGGCGAAGACCGCATAGATCGAGCCGAGCGACAGCCCGTTCACGACCTGCTGCAAAAAGGTTGTCATGCGCTGATCCCCCGGACCTGCCCGAACCGGTCGAAGCACCGTGCCGCCGCGGATGCCCGGGCTGCACGGCGCGCCAATCCATCCGCCCCGGCCAGTGACCGGGGCGGGCGGGGGATCACTGGGCGAGCTGGAACTTGCCGTCCTTCAGCTCCAGCACCTTGGCGACCAGCACCGGCTCGCGGTCCTTGTCGAAGGAGAAGGGGCCGAGGACGGTCTGGAGGTCCTTGGTGTCGGCGATGGCCGCGCGCAGCTTCGCGGGATCGGACACGCCGCCCGCGCGCTTCACCGCATCGGCGAAGATGGTGACGGCGGCATGGGCCTGGGCGGCGAAGGTGTCGGGGGCCGAGCCGTACTTGGCCTTGTAGGCCTCCACGAACGCCTTGTTGGCGGGCATGTCGAAATCGATGAACCAGCCCGAGCCCACGAGGAAGCCCTGCGCGGCGGGGCCGGCGAGATCGTTCAGCTTGGTCGAGATGGCCGCATTGGCACCGAGGAACACCGTGGACTGCGGAATGCCGAGCTGGCGCGCCTGCCGCACGATGTTGGCGGTCTCTTCCGCGAGGCCGCCGACGACGATGATGTCGGGGTTGGCCGCCTTGATCTTGGTGAGCTGGGCGGAATAGTCCACGTCGCCCTTCTGGAAGGTCTCGGTGGCCACCACCTTGATGCCGGCCTTGTCGAGGGCGGCCTTGTGGACGCCGTAGGCGGCCTTCATCAGCACGTCGTCAATGCCGTAGATCTGCGCCGCCGTCTTGGGCTGATAGCGCTTCACGGCATAGGCGAGCACGCCGGGGAACACCGCCGCCTCGGGGGCGCTGGTGCGGAAGATGTATTCGCCGATGGCGGGCACACCGGGGGCGGTGTTGGACGAGGCGATCACCGGCACCTTGGCGGCGTTGGCGATCGGGTCGGCGGCGAAGGCCGAGGTGGTCAGCGTCGGCCCGAAGATGACCGTCACCTTGTCCTGGTTGATCAGGCGCTGGAAGATGTTGACGGTCTGGCCGCGATCGCCCGCATCATCCTGATGGATGGGCACGAGCTTGAGGTCGCCGAGCTTGCCGGAGGCGTTGATCTCGGCGGCAGCCAGCTCCGCGCCGTTCTTCTGCATGGTGCCGTAGAGCGCAGCCGAGCCGCCCGACGTGGACTGCACGATGCCGAGCTTCACGTCCGCCGCGATGGCAGCGGGCACGGCGGCGAGGGAAAAGGCGGTGGCGGCGATGAGTAGGCGCGTGAGACGGGCGTGCATCATCATGGCTCCTGAGGAAGGTCGGTCGTTGATGAGCCCTTATTTTGCGGGCCCTTATAAAGGCTTTGCAGGACTGTTGGCGTTGGTATCGGGGTCGTGCGCGGCTCGATCTGGGCGAGCACGGGCGCGAGCGCCAGGGAATGGAAATGGACGTGCGCGGCGTCCGGCGTCTCGGGCAGCCCGTGGTCGCCGATGAGCACCGTCTGCATGCCGAGGGCGTGCGGCACGGCGAGGTTCACCGCGCGGTCGTCAAACATGATGGCGCGATCGGGCGCGACGCCGTGGCGGGCGAGCATGGTGTCGTAGGCGGCACGCTCGGGCTTGCCGATGTAGTCGCAGGCGGCGATGTCGCAGACGCCCTCGAACAGGTCGGCGATGCCGAGGCGTTCCAGCACCCGCTCGGCATGGGCACGCGAGCCGTTGGTGAAGACGAGGCGCCGGCCGGGCAGGGCCTCCAGCGCGAGCCGCAGCTCGGCGTTTTCCGCCAGCACCGTCAGGTCGATCTCATGGACGAAGGCGAGGAAATCCTGCGGCTTCACCGCGTGATGGCGCTGCAGGCCGACGAGGGACGTGCCGTAGGTTTCGTAATAATGCGCGTGCAGCGCCGCCGCCTCTTCCGGCGTGGAGCCGGTGAGCTGCTGGATGAACAGCCAGACGCGGGCGAGCATCTGGCCGTGCAGGCCGGCGGAGCGCGGGTACAGCGTATCGTCGAGGTCGAAGACGAAGGTCTCCGTACCCGGCCTCAGACGAAATGGCATGTCCCCGCGCATGGCCCGCCTGTGCCTAGCTCGAGAGCTGCTTGAGGCGGTCGATGGTCCGCTTCGCGCTCGGCTTGATGTCGCGGACATCGAGGCTGATGTCGAGGGCCTTCACCGTGTGGGTGAGGTCGCCGATGGAGATCACGTCCACCCCCAGCTCCGCGATGGGAACGATGGTGGTCTCGTTGATGCCGCCGGACGCCTCGGTCATGGCGCGGCCCTTGGTGAGCTTCAGGCCCTCGCGCATCTCGTCGAGGTCCATGTTGTCGAACATGATGATCTCGACCCCGGCGTCCAGCGCCTCCTGCACCATCTCCAGGCTCTCGCACTCCACCTCGAACTTGAAGGTGTGCTGCGCGCTCGCCCGCAGGATCTTCACCGCCTCGGTGATGGAGCCGGCGATCTTGATGTGATTGTCCTTCACCAGCACGCAATTGGCGAGGTTGAAGATGTGATTGTGGGCGCCGCCCACGCGCACGGCGTATTTCTGCACCATGCGCAGGCCCGGCCAGCCCTTGCGGGTATCGGTGATGCGCACGCCGGTATGCTTCACCAGATCGGCGTAGCGGCGGGTCTTGGTGGCGATGCCGCTCATCTGCTGCAGCCAGTCGAGGGCCGAGCGCTCGATCACGAAGAAGGTGGAGGCGCGGGCCTGCACCCGCATCAGCACGGTGCCGGGTTCCACCGCGGCTCCTTCCTCCACCAGCCATTCGATGCGAGCCTCGGGCTCGATGGAGCGGATGGTCTCGTCGGCGAACAGCATGCCGCAGACGATTCCGTTCGCCTTGGCGTAGATGTTGGCGGTCTGAACCGGATCGTCGCCGACGAGAAAGCCTCCGGTTGTATCGCCGGAGCTTAACTCCTCGCGCAGGCCCAGCTCCACGAGAGGCCGGATCATAAAGCGGTTCAACTTCATTACGCGGCTCCTGGGGCGCTCCCGGCCCGGCTCTGTGATACTGCCTAGCAGCTGTTTTCTACTACATCAATCAACAAAATCATTTATCGACAGCGTCAGCCATCCAGCCGGTTGGTGAAGGCCTTGCCGCCCTTCATCACCAGATGCAGGCGGTCGCGCTGCTCCAGGATACGGATGTCGGCGAGCGGGTCGCCGTCCAGCACCAGCACGTCGGCCATGAAGCCGGCCTTCAGCGCGCCGAGGTTGGGCTGCTCGATGCATTCCGCCGCCTTGGTGGTGGAGGCGACGATCACCTCCATCGGCGACATGCCGAGCCAGTCCACCATGAAGGCCAGCTCCGCCATGTTCTCGCCCACCAGCAGGCGGTGCGACTGGTCGGTGCCCATGGCCACCTTCACGCCGCGCTTCACCGCCTCCTTCCAGAGGGGGATCTGCGTCTGCATGAGGGAATAGATCTGCGCGTCCTTCACATCCTCCTGGCCCAGCTGGTGGCTGGCCCAGGCGGTGTTCTTGCGGCGATGCTCGATGGAGAGCGGCACCAGCGCGAGCGTCGGCACCCACCAGATGCCGCCCGCGATCATGCGGTCCACGCTCTCCTCGTCCATGAACCAGCCGTGCTCCAGCGAGTGGATGCCGGACCTGACCGCGTTCTTGATGCCGGCGAGGCCCTCGGCGTGGACGGCCACGCGCTTGCCCTTGGCGGCGGCCTCGGAGACGGCGGTGGAAATCTCCTCGATGGTGAATTGCGGCTCGTCCCAGCTGTCGGTCACCGAGGTGATGCCGCCGGTGGCGCAGATCTTGATGAAGTCGGCGCCGCGCATGAGCAGCTCGCGCACCAGCCGGCGGATCTCCTCCACCCCGTCCGCCACCGTGTGCGGGAGCCAGGCGCGCTTCTGGATGCGCATGCCGGCGGGAAGCCAGTAGTCGCCATGGCCGCCGGTCTGCGAGACCATGCCCAGCGAGATCAGCAGGCGCGGCCCGTCGATGATGCCTTCCTCGATGGCCTGCCGGAAGCCGGCGTCGGCGCCGCCCATGTCGCGTGCGGTGGTGATGCCGCAGGCGATGGTCTCGCGGAAAACCTCGATGGATTTCAGCACGTTGTAGGTGGGCGTGTTGAGCAGATGCTGGCGCATGTCGCGGGCGCGGTAGGTGCCGTGGACATGGGTGTCGATGAAGCCGGGCAGCACGGTGCGCCCGGCCGCGTCGAGCTTCCGGGCGCCCGCCGGCACGCTCACCTGGCTCTCGGGACCGGCGGCGACGATGCGCCCTTCCTCGATCACCACGACCGCGTTCGGCACGGGGTCCGCCCCGGTGCCGTCGATCATGGTTCCGCCGACGATTGCGATGGCCATACGCGCCTTGCCTTTCGCTCTGTTCAAAAAGTTAGCAACGCCAAATGCCAGGCATTGAGAGCCAGCCGCCGACGCAACGATGGGTCCAGCCCGGCTGCGCTGGCTCCTTGGATGTTCCGTTACGTGAGGTCCACCACCACGTTCTTGATCTCACAGTAGAAATCCAGCGCGTGAAGGCCAAGCTCGCGGCCGATGCCCGAGCGCTTGTAGCCGCCGAAAGGCGCGAACACGCTGGTCTTCGAGGCGCTGGGCAGGCCGTTCACGGCCACCATCCCGGTGCGCATGCCCCGCGCGACCCGGAGCGCGCGACCGATGTCGCGGCACCAGACGGAGCCATTGAGACCATAGTCGCTGTCATTGGCCAGCGCGATGGCCTCGGCCTCGCTGTCGAATGGCGTCAGGGAGCAGACCGGGCCGAAGATCTCCCGGCTGAAAGCGGGATTGTCCGGCCCGACGCCCGAGAGGATGGTCGGGGGATAGAAGAAGCCGTCGCCCTCCGGCAGGGCGCCGCCGCTCACCAGCGTCGCCCCGGCTTCGCGGGCCTGCGCCACGGTGCGGTCCACCGCATCCCGGTGGGACGAGGAGATGAGCGGGCCGAGATTGGTCGCCGGGTCCAGCGCCGGGCCGGTCTTCAGCCGCGCCGCTGCGAAGGCGAAGGCACGGGCGAAGGGCTCCAGCGCGCCGCGCTCCACCAGCAGGCGCGAGCGGGCGGAGCAGGACTGGCCGGCATTGCCGAAGCCGGACGCCACCGCGCTCGCCGCCGCCTTCTTCATGTCGGCGTCGGCGAAGACGACCGCGGCGTTCTTGCCGCCCAGCTCCAGCGCCACGCGCTTGATGGAGGCGGAGGCAAGCCGCATCACTTCCGAGCCCACGGCGGTGGAGCCGGTGAAGGAGATGCCATCGATGCGCGGGTCTTCCGCGAGCCGCCGCCCCACGTCCGCGCCGCCGGGCAGCACGGAGAGGAAGCCGTCCGGCACGCCGGCCTCGCGGCACACCTCGGCGAGCAGCAGGGCGGTGAGCGGCGTCAGCGGCGCGGGCTTCAGGATGGCGGCGCAGCCGGCGGCGAGCGCGGGAGCGAGCTTCCACGAGGCGCCGAGCAGCGGGAAATTCCACGGCACGATCTGCGCGACCACACCCAGGGGCTCGCGCAATGTGAAATCGAGCAGATCCCTGCCGAGGGGGATGGTGTCGCCGAACACCTTGTCCATGGCCCCGGCATAATAAGTGAAGACGCGGATCGCCCCCTCCACCTCGCGCAGGGCGCCGGAGATGGGCTTGCCGGCGTTGACAGCCTCGATCTGCGCGAACTGGTCCTGCCGGGCCGCGATGCCGGCGGCGATGCGGTGGAGCACGGCGCCGCGATCGACCGGCGGAAGATGGGGCCAGTCGTCGGCATCGAAGGCATGGCGCGCCGTGCGGATCGCCGCCTCGACTTCCACCGGCCCGGCCAGCGCGACCTCGGCGAGCGGCGCGCCGGTCCAGGGATCGACCAGCGCCTCGACCTCGCCGCCCATGGCGGGCACGAAGCGCCCGCCGACGAACGGTTCGCGATGGAGGGACGGCAGCACGGCGCTCATGGCGCCGTCGTCTCCAGCGCCTGCATCTTCTCATAGAGCGCGGTGGCGGCGCCGGCCGGGTCGTTCGCCTCGGTGATGAGGCGGCCGACGATGGCGAAGCGGCGCGGGCAGTCCTTCGCGGCGGCGAACGCCCCCTCGATGGTGCCGCCCAGCGAGCCGAAGCCGGTGAGGAATACCAGCGGGTCCTTCACGTTCGCGGCGATCCAGCGCGACCAGCGGGTGACCTTGGCGGTGTCGTGCGCTGGCAGCACGAAATGATCGGCGCCGCCCAGGACCGAGCGCTCCAGGATGAGGTCCAGCGCATTGTCGAGGAGATAGCCGCCGCCGGAGACGCCATAGTCGGCGACCGGGATCTCGCCGCCGACAACCGGCGCGATGCCGGCCTTCAGCGCTTCGCCGACGAAGCCGTCCACGGCGGTGGGGCCGGCGACGGGAAAGAGGATCAGCCCGTCCACCTCGGCCTCGGCGCACAGAGCGGTGAACTTCTTCGCCATGTCCGGCATGTCCGGGCCGGCCTTCTGGTGGTCATAGAGGATGGGCAAATCGGTGAGGTCGCGCACCCGCCGCATGGACTCCTTCAGGCCATGGCGCAGCACGCTGGTGAGCCCGAGCTTGTAGCCGGCGACGCCGGGCACGCCGCTCGTCGCCTTCACCACCGCATCGAACTTCTCCTGCGTCTCGATGTCGAGAGCGGGGACGATGCCCACGGTGCCGGAAAAGGTCTTCGCCGAAAAAGTGCTGGCCATTGCGGTCTCGCTCGCTTCCATCCTGTGCCAGAAAGCTAGGGCGGGCGAGGACACCAAGGTAGCGCCGGCTCGTGGCGGGCTCTTGGGGCCAGTCCGCTTCATGGGGCCAGTCGGACCAGCCATCGCCTGCGTGCAGCCGCCCGCCTTCCGCCCGCCTCGCGCCGGCTTTCGGCCACGCTGCGTTCAGCTTGCATTCAGCCGATGTTTCATACACATCGCCCCTGCTGGAGCTTGACCGGGGGGCGAGACCAGCGGGGCGCGCTGCCCTTCACCCACACCCCCGTCATCTCCCACCAGAAGCAGGCCGATCATGAAGACGGGTCTTCTCGCCGCGCTCGCCGTCGCCGCCACGCTCGCCACCGCTGGGGGCGCGCAGGCGCAGGTCAAACCCTACGGGGCGGGCTTCGATGGCTGGAACTTCACCGCCACCACGGAGAAGTCCGGCATCATCAACTGCCGCGCCACCCGCAAGGTCGGCAACCGTGACGACATCATCGCCCGGCGCACCGACGGCGAAGTTTATTTGAGCGTCAAGGCCGAGGGGCGCAAGGGCGACTTCAAGGGCACCATCATCAACGTCCCCGGCAAGCCGCGTGGCATGCTGGAGTGGACGGTGCCGGGCGGCGCCAATGGCGCGCGGATGTGGTTCACCATGCCCTTCGTGGCCATCGACCATATCGTCGCCGCCGGCGCCTATCAGTTCTCGCTGCCGGATTCCGAGGATGTCGGGACGGTCAACCTCGGCAAGCGCGCCAAGGAGGCGTGGGCCCGCGTCAACCAGTGCGTTCAGGCCAACGGCGGCTGACCAAGCCATCGGCCGCGGCCTTAGGCCGGGGCCGGGCGGTCCTTGGCCTCACGCCACGGGCCGCGCCATTCCGGCGAGCAGGGTCAGCGCGTCGGCGAGGTCCTGCTCCTCGATGCCGCGGGCGATGAGGACCATGCGGTTCTCGTCCCCTGCCGTGTGGGAGAGGAGGCCGGGGGAATAGACCAGCCCCTGCACCCCGTGCAGCACCACCGGCTGCGGCACCCCTTCCAGATGCAGGATGCCCTTGAGGCGCAGCACGGCGGCGCCGAACAGGTCGCTCACCCGGTCGAGCCAGGCGTCCACCTGGTCCTGGGTGAGGCGGCCGGGGAACGCGAGGGAGGCGGTGGTCACCGCATGGCCGACGCCGGTGGCCGAGAAGCGCCGGCTGAGCGGGCGCGGCGTCTCGCGCGGGTCGATCCACAGCAGCGAGCCGTCGCGCGCCGTCGCCGGCAGCACATGGCATTCCGCCAGAGGATTGAGTATCGCCACCTCGCGCTCGGCCGCGGCGAGCTGGTCCGCAGTGGCAAGGTCCGCCTTGCTGATGAGGACGCGGTCGGCGAGGGCCACCTGCGTCATCCCCTCGGGATGATGAGCGAGGGTTGAGGCGAAATTGGCCGCATCCACCACCGTGGTCACGCCGGCGATGGAGAAATGCCGGTTGAACAGCGGATCGGCGATCAGCGCATGGAGCACCGGCGCGGGATCGGCGAGGCCGCTCGTTTCCACCACCACCCGGCGGAAGGCGAAGTCGTCCATGGCGCGACGGCGCAGCAGGCCATTGAGCGTGGCGTTCAGCGAGCCCTTCAGGCGGCAGCAGATGCAGCCGCCCTCCAGCAGCATCACCTCATCGCTGCCGGTCTCGATGAGCGCATGGTCGATCCCCGCGTCGCCGGCCTCGTTGATGATGACGGCGGTGTCGCGGAAGGCCGGGCGCTTGAGGAGATCGTTGAGCAGGGTCGTCTTGCCCGCGCCGAGAAAGCCGGTGACGAGGACGACCGGAATGTCGCTCATGCGCGGCGTCAGCCGAGCTGCGACTTGAGCAAGGCGAGGGCCGCCTGCACCGCGCACAGGCGCACATTGTCCCGGCTGCCGGGGAAGACGTGGCGCTCTTCCGCAAGTCCGCCGTCGCGCGTCGCCACCGCGATGAAGATGGTGCCCACGGGGTTCACCGCATTGCCGCCGCCCGGCCCGGCATAGCCGGTGATGGCGACGGTGGCGCCCGCCTCGGAATGGCCGAGCAGGCCCTGGGCGAGGCCGCGCGTGACCTCCGCGCTCACCGCCCCATGGGCGGCGGAGATGGCGGCCGGAACATCGAGGCCGGTGGCCTTGGCGGAGGAATGGTAGAGCACATAGCCCCGCTCGAAGATCTCCGAGGCGCCGGACACCGAGGTGAGGCAGGCGGCGACCAGGCCGGACGTCACCGTCTCCGCGGCGGCAAGGCGGATGTTCCGCGCGCGGGCGGCCGCGAGCACGTCGGCGGCGAGGGTGAGGAGGGGGGCGGGGAACAAGGTTTCGTCCGCCTGGAGCAGAGCGGTGTCGGGCATGCGTGTCGCCTCGGGTCCGGGCGCGGCGTTTGGGGCAAAGCACGCGCTTTGACGGTGAAAATGGTTGGCCCCCCTCGGTCAAGTCAAGCAAGCGGCCGGGGTGGCCCCAAAACGCCGACAGCGACTGGCCCTCTCGCAACTGGCCCCAACCGGTGCCAACATGCGGCGTCTGCTGGACCAATGGGGTTGCGACGCCGTGCTGATCTCCCTCGACCGCGCCTCGACCCTGAGCCTCCAGGAACAGCTCTTCGAGCAGATCCGCCAGCAGATCCTGGACGGGCGGCTGAAGGCCGAGACGGCGGTGCCGTCCTCCCGCCATCTGGCGCAGCAGCTCGGCGTCTCGCGCAATTCGGTGACGTTCGCCTACGAGCGGCTCATCAACGAGGGCTATCTCGTCACCCGCCCCATGGTGGGCACCTATGTGGCGGCGGTGGTGCCCGAGGCCGCCATGAGCGCATCCGTCAGCGCATCGGTGGCGGCATCCGCGTCGGTCGCTTCCCGGAGCGCGGATCCCCTGGCCTTGGCGGAGCGGCGCGCGCCGGAGAAGCTCGCCCCCGCCGCCTTCACCGGGCGGCCCCATTCCATCCTCAACACCAGCCGCATCCCCATCGATTTCTGGCCCCAGCGCACCGACCCGCGCGCCTTCCCCCTGAAGACGTGGCGGCGCCTCGTGCTGCACGCCCTCGCGGTGGCGGGGCACAACCTGACCGAATACGGCGAGCCCTGCGGGCTCATGGCCCTGCGCACCGCCATCGCCGATCATGTGGCGGTGATGCGCGACATCCATGTGCGCCCGGAGCAGGTGGTGATCGTGGCCGGCGCCCAGCTCGCCCTCAACCTCGCGCTCCGGGTGCTGGCACGGGAAGGCGATGCGGTGGTGGTGGAAAACCCCTGCAGCCAGGGCGCCGCCTACCTGTTCGAAAGCGTCAACATGCACCCCCACCCGCTGCCGGTGGACGAGCACGGCATCGACACGTCGCGCCTCGCCGGGGTGGCGGCGCAGCTCGCTTATGTGATGCCCTCCCATCAATATCCCATGGGCGGCGTGCTCTCGCTGGAGCGGCGGCAGCAACTCCTCGCCTGGGCCGATCGCACCGGCGCCTATCTGATCGAGGACGATTACGACAGCGAGTTTCATTACGGCGGCATGCTGCTGCCCGCGCTGAAGGCCATGAGCCCGGAGAACGTGATCTATCTCGGCACCTTCTCCAAATCGCTGGGGGCGGGGCTGCGCACGGGCTTCGCCATCTTCCCCGATCACCTCGCTCCGGCGGCGGGGGCGGCGAAGGCGCTGCTCGACAACGGCCATGTCTGGCTGGAGCAGGCGGCTTTGGCCGAATTCCTCCACACCGGCGGCTTCGTGCGCCATCTGCGGCGGGTGCGGCTGCGCTATCAGCAGCGGCGCAACGTGCTGGTCTCCGCCCTGCGCGATGCGTTCGGGCGGGTGGAGCTGCGCGGCACGGAGGCGGGCACCCATCTCGCCTGGAAGCTGCCGCCCGGCCTGCCGCGCGCGCACCAGATGGCGGCGCTGGCGAAGAGCCGCAATGTGGGGCTCTACACCATCCAGAACGGCGGCGGGCATGAGTACGGCACCGCCGACGTGAGCAACGACTGGCTGCTTCTGGGCTATGCCTCCCTCGCCGAGGAGCAGATCGAGGCCGGCATCCACCGCCTGCGCGGCGCGCTTTAGGGAAGACCGCGATGAGCGAAGATCAGGCAGAGACCGCGCGGCGGCCGCAGGGCACGGCGCTTGAGGTGATCGAGGACTGGCTCGGGCCGCTGGCCGGGACGTCGATCCTCGATATCGGCTGCGGCCATGGCGCGCTGGCGCGGGCGCTGATGGCGCGCGGCGCCCGCGTCCACGGCATCGATCCGGGGGCGGAGGCCATCGCGGCGGCTCGCGCGGCGGTGCCGGAGGCGTCCTTCACCGAGGCCGGGGCCGAGGCGCTGCCGTTCGCGGACGCGAGCTTCGATGCCGCAATCTTCCTCAACAGCCTGCACCATGTGCCGGGGGAGCTGATGGCGGCCGCGCTCGGCGCGGCGCTCCGGGTCAGCCGCGGGCCGGTGCTGGTGGTGGAGCCTCTCGCCGAAGGCAGCTATTTCGAGGTGCTGCGGCCGGTGGAGGACGAGACGGCCATCCGCGCCCTCGCCCAGGAGGCGCTCTCGGCCTGCCTCGCGCGCGGTGCTGCGCGGCTGGTCCGTCGCCTCGATTATGACGACGTGCGCCATGTGGCCGGGGTGGATGGCTTCCTCGCGCGGGCGGTGGCCGTCGATCCCGCGCGGCGCGATGCGGCGGAGCGGCATCGCGACGCCGTGGAGGCCCAGCTGGCCCGCTGGGGCGTCGCGGAAGCCGAGGGAATCCGTCTGGCGCAGCCCCATCGCGCGCTGCTGCTGGCGCGGGCCTAAAGCCATACGCAATGGTAACGAGTGACCGCTTAACAACTTGATATCAATTGCGTTTTACGGTCTCGCCCGAGATGTCGCGGCAGGAGTTCTGCCGGGCCGATCGGGAGCACTCATGATGCCGTCGTCCGCATCCGCAAGGCGCCTTGGGGCGCGCGCCGGATGGACCCTGCCGCTGCGGCTGCTGTTCGCCCTCGCGGTGGTGACGGCCATGGTCCTGCTCTCCAGCGCGCTGCTGTGGCAGGCCTGGACCAACGGGCGGGATGCGCTTTTAAGTGCCACGTTGGAGCGCGCGGCGCTGCTCGGCCAGCTGATCACGGAACGGGTGGAGAACCGCGCCCTGCCGGGAACGGTCGCGCTGGAAATCCTCGCCAGCGACGGCAGCGCGGTGACCGGCGGGCCGGACATGCTGCTCGATCACCTCGGCGCGCTGCGGCCGGTGTTCGCCAGCATGCCCTTCCTCTCCTCCATCACCTTTGCCTATGGTGACGGCAATTTCGTGCGGCTCATGGCGCGCGATCCCGCCGAGGCCGGGCGCCAGTCCGCGCCGCAGGGCACGCGTTTCCTCGCCCATGTGATCGAGGCCGGCATTCGGGCGGAGCAGCCGGCGACCGGCTCGTCCGCCGGCGTCTGGCGCTTCTTCGATAAGGACATGCGCCTCATCGGCGAGCGCGCCGCCCCGGCGGCGCTCCCGCGCGATCCACGCCGGCGCGACTGGTATGTGAACGCCATGGCGGCGCCGGGCTAGCATGTCACCGCGCCCTATGTGTTCCCCTCCACCGGGGAGGTGGGCGTCACCGCCAGCCGCAAGGTGGCGGGCGTCGATGCGGTGATCGGCCTCGATCTCTCCCTCACCGACATCGCCCGCGAACTGGAAGGCCTGCGTCCCACCCCTGGCACGGAGGTCGCCATCGTCGACGCCGCCGGCTGGGTCATTGCCTATGCAGGCACCGCCTCGGCGATGCCGGACATGATCGTGCCCCTGCGCGATCTCAGGTCGGGGCCGCTGGTGGTGCTGGACGGCATCGACATGCCGTCGCGCCGGCCGGCGAGCTTCAGCGCGGACGGGCAGGAGTGGCTGGGCGTCAAGACGCAGCTCTATTCGCGCGTCGACCAACGCAACACCTTGGTGATGGCGGTGCCGCGCCGGGAGGTGCTCGCGCCGCTCAGGGCGAGCCTTGAGCGGCAGATGTGGGTGAGCGGCGGCATCGCCCTCGGCTTCATCGTCATCGGCTGGTTCGCCGGCCGGCGTCTGGGGCAGGGGCTGAACGAACTCGCCCTCCAGGCGCAGCGCCTCACCCGGTTCGATTTCGGCCGACCGGCCAAGGTGGGCAGCTTCATCCGCGAGATCGCCGATTTCCACCAGGTGCTCGATGCGGTCGGTGAGACCATCCGCGATTTCCTCACTACCAGCGAGACCATCGCCTGCGAGCCGCAGCTCGACCGGATGCTGGAACAGGTGCTCGCCGCCACCGTGAAGGGCACGTTCTGCACGCGCGGCCTCGTCTATCTGGTGGATGGCGCCCGCCGCGACCTCGTGCTCGCCGCCAATGTGCGGGAGGCGGGCGATGCCTCCGCCGCCATGCCCGAGGTGCTGTCCCTGTCGGTGCTCGATGCGCCGGAGCAGGTCGCGCCGCCGGAGCCGGACGGCACGCAACGTCTCTCTCTGCCGCTGCGCGACCGCAAGGGCCGCCCGGTCGGCCTGCTGGTCCTCGTCCATGGCGCCGATGCCGCGCACCGGAGCGGCGCCTTCGTCGCCTTCGCGCGCCAGCTCTCCGGCACGCTCGCCATCTCCATCGAGACGCGGCGCCTGATGGAGGAGCAGTCACGGCTGCTGGAAGGGCTGATCCATCTGGTGGCCGACGCCATCGACGCCAAGAGCCCCTATACGGGCGCCCATTGCCGTCGGGTGCCGGAGCTGGCAGACATGATCGTCTCGCGCATGGCAGCGGATGAGGACGGCCCGTATCGCGACTTCGCCCTGAGCGAGGAGGAGCGCCGCGCCTTCCGGGTGGGCTCCTGGCTGCACGATTGCGGCAAGGTGACGAGCCCCGAGCACATCATCGACAAGGCCACCAAGCTGGAAGCGATGCACAACCGCATCCACGAGGTGCGCACGCGGTTCGAGGTGCTGTTGCGCGACGCCCGCATCGCCCATCTCACGCGCCTCGCGGCGGGGGAGGATGCCGTGCGCTCGGCGCAGATTCTGGTCGAGGCGGAGGCGCGCCTCGCCGACGACTTCGCCTTCGTCGCGCGCTCCAACGTGGGCGGGGAGTTCATGACCGACGAGGCCCTCGCCCGCCTCGCCGAGATCGCGACGCGCACCTGGACCCGCCATTTCGACGACCGGCTCGGTCTGTCGCGGGAGGAGGAGGCTCATCTCGCCGGCCATCCGGCCCCGGCGCTGCCCGCCGAGGAGCATCTGCTCGCCGACAAGCCGGAGCATGTCCGCCCCTGGGAGGGCGTGCGCCCGCCGGTGGAGAAGGGCGACCCGGCCAACCACTATGGCTTCGACATGCGCCTGCCGCCCGCCGCGCAGAATCTCGGCGAGCTGTACAACCTCTCCATCCGTCGCGGCACGCTGAACGACGAAGAGCGGTTCAAGGTCAACGACCATGTGGTGCAGACCTACATCATGCTGAAGGCGCTGCCCTGGCCCGAGGGGCTGGAGCGGGTGCCGGAACTGGCCGCCACCCATCACGAGCGCATGGACGGCAAGGGCTATCCCCGCCGCATCGCCGCCGATGGCCTCAGCCTGCCCGAGCGGGTGATGGCTGTGGCCGACGTGTTCGAGGCGCTCACCGCCTCCGACCGCCCCTACAAGCCGGCGAAGACCCTTTCGGAAGCCATGCGCATCCTCGTCTCCATGGGCCGGGAGGGGCACCTCGATCCGCAGGTGGTGGACTATTTCCTCCGCTCGCGCCTGTGGGAGACCTATGCCGGGCGCTTCCTGCGCGCAGACCAGCACGACGCGGTGGATGTGGCGGGCCTGTGCGGCCAGCTTCAGGCCGCCGCGTGAAGCGCAAGCGCGACCGCTGCGATAGCGCTGGCGCAGGGGAAGCGCCGCAGCCATGATCCTCTCATGACCGAGACCGGGAATCAGGCTGCGCCACCCCCCTTCAACCTTGCCCCCTTCAACCTCGCCCGCTTCTGCCTTGCCGCCGCCGGCGCGGCGGCGGACAAGCCGGCCTTGCTGGTGGCCGAGGGACCGAAGGGGCGCATCATCGAGCGCTGGAGCTATGGCGAGCTCCGCGAGGCGGTGCTGCGCGTGGCCGGCGGCTTCGCCGGATACGGCCTGCCGCGCGGGGCGCGGGTGCTGCTGCGGGTGGGCAACACCTCGCAGTTCCCGCTGATGTTCTTCGGTGCCATCGCCGCCGGGCTCGCCCCCATCCCCACCTCCACCATGCTGACGGCGCACGAGGTGGAGATGATCCTCGACGATTCCGGCGCCGCGCTGGTGGTGGGCGACGGATCGGGCGTGATGCCGGCGCCGCGCGAGGGCGTCACCGTCATCGATGCGGCCGGCATGGATCGACTGGGGGCCGCATCGGCCGTGGATTTCGCAGACACCGGCGCGGACGACCTTGCCTTCCTCGTCTTCACCTCCGGCACCAGCGGGCGGCCGAAGGGCGTGGCGCATGCCCAGCGGGTGGGGCTCGGGCGCGTGCCCATGCGCGCCGGCTGGCACGATCTGAAGGGCGACGACCTCCTGTTCCACGCCGGCGCGTTCAACTGGACCTATACGCTGGGCGTGGGCCTCATGGACCCGTGGGCGGTGGGGGCGACCAGCATCGTCCATCTCGGCGATCGCCCGCCGGGTGCCTGGCCCGATCTTCTGGAAGAGACCGGCGCCACCCAGTTCGCCGCCGTGCCCGGCCTCTACCGGCGCATCCTGAAATATGCCGACATCACCCCCGGCCGTTTCCCCGCCTTGCGTCACGGCCTCACCGCCGGGGAGGCGCTGAAGGCGGCGCTGCACGGCGAGTGGGTGGCGGCGACCGGGCGCCCGCTCTACGAGGCGCTGGGGATGAGCGAGATTTCCACCTACGTCTCCTCCGGCCCCGCGGTGCCGACCCGGCCGGGCAGCCCCGGCAAGCCGCAGGCGGGACGGCGCGTCGTGGTGCTGCCGCCCGAGGGCGAGGCGCCGGACGCGCTCCATCCGCTGCCGGCGGGGGACACCGGCGTGCTCGCCGTCCACCGCTCCGATCCCGGTCTGATGCTGGGCTATTGGCGCCTGGCCGAAGAGACGGCGGCAGTGCTGCGCGGCGAGTGGTTCCTCACCGGCGACCTCGCCCGCTTCGATGTGGATGGTTACCTCTGGTACGAGGGCCGCGCCGACGACCAGATGAACGCCTTCGGCTATCGTGTGGCGCCGGAGGAAGTGGAGCGGGCCATCGCCGCCCATCCTGACGTGGCCGAGGTGGCGGTGGTGGAGACCCGGTCGGGCGACATCTCCCTCGTCACCGCCTTCGTGGTGCTCCAGCCGGAGGCGATGGCCGATGCGGCGATGCTCGAAGCTTATGCCGCCGAGCACCTCGCCGAATACAAGCGCCCCCGCGCCTATGTCTTCATCGACGAACTGCCCCGCACCGGCTCCGGCAAGGTGATGCGCCGCGCGCTCAGGGGGTAGGGGCGGCGTTGCCGCAAGAGCCGTCATCCCCCGGCTTGTCCGGGGGATCCACCCCTCCGCCTGGCGGCCTCCGGGAATAAGGTCACCCCACCAGACCACCCGTGGATCGCCCGGACGAGCCGGGCGATGACGGCTTGGTGGGTGGACGCCTATGTCTTCATGGACGAACTGCCCCGCACCGGCTCCGGAAAGGTGATGCGCCGCGCGCTCAGGGGGTAGGGGCGGCGTTGCCGCAAGAGCTGTCATCCCCCGGCTTGTCCGGGGGATCCACCCCTCCGCCTGGCGGCCTCCGGGAATAGGTCACCGTGTCAGACCACCCGTGGATCGCCCGGACGAGCCGGGCGATGACGGCTGGTTGGGGATGAGGCGGACGATGCCAGCGGACGGCCAGCCCCTCACGCCGCCGCCGAACTTGCCCCCGCCCGCGCATCCTCCAGCGCCAGCCGCGCGCCTCTTTCCGCGATCATCGCCGTGGGGGTGTTGGTGTTGCCCGAGGTGATGGTGGGCATGATGGAGGCGTCGATCACGCGCAGCCCGCCGAGGCCAATAAAGCGCAGGCGCTCGTCCACCACCGCCGTGGGATCATCCACGCGGCCCATCTTTGCCGTGCCCACGGGATGGAAGATGGTGGTGCCGATGTCGCCGGCCGCCTTGGCGAGCGAGGCGTCGTCGTCACCCACGGACGGGCCGGGCAGATACTCCTCCGGCCGGTAGGGCGCGAGGGCCTGCTGGCGCATGAGGCGGCGGGTGACGCGGATGGCGTCGGCGGCCACCTGCCGGTCTTCCTCGGTGGAGAGATAATGCGGCGCGATCTGCGGCTTTGCCTCTGGATCGGCATTGGGAATGCGCACGATACCGCGCGAGGTGGGGCGCAGGTTACAGGCGGCCACCGTGATGGCCGGGAAGCGGTGCAGCGGCTCGCCGAACTTGTCCAGCGAGAGCGGCTGGACGTGGAACTCGATGTTCGCCCGTTCCTGATGGGGATCGGACTTGGTGAAGATGCCGAGCTGGGAGGGCGCCATGGTGAGCGGCCCGCGCCGCCGCAGGGCATAGTCCACGCCCATCAGGGCGCGGCGGGGAAGCGAATAATAGGTCTCGTTCAGGGTGCGGATGCCGGAGACCTTGTAGATGGCCCGCTGCTGGAGATGGTCCTGCAGGTTTCGCCCCACGCCCTGCCGGTCCAGCACGGTCGCGACACCGCGCTCGGCGAGCCATTCCCCCGGCCCGACGCCCGAGCGCTGGAGGATCTGCACCGAGCCGACGGCCCCGGCGGTGAGGATGACCTCGCCGCGGGTGCGTACCTCGATCCAGCGGCCGTTCTGGCGATAGCGCACGCCCACCGCGCGGCCGTTCTCGATGATGAGGCGGTCGGCCAGCACCTCGGTCTCCAGCCGCAAATTGGGGCGGCCGAGGGCGGGCTTGAGGAAGCCGCGCGCGGAGGACCAGCGGCGGCCGTACTTCTGGTTCACATGGAAATAGCCGACGCCCTCGTTGTCGCCGGTGTTGAAGTCCGGCACCTTGCGGATGCCGAGCTGGGTGGCGGCGTCGGCCACCGCGTTCAGCACCGGCCACTCGATGCGCGGCGGCTCGATGCGCCAGCCGCCGCCGGCGCCATGGATGTCGCTGGCGCCGAGGAAATGGTCTTCCAGCGACTTGAAGGCCGGCAGCACATCCTCCCAGCCCCAGCCGGTGAGGCCGAGCTGGCGCCAATGGTCATAGTCCGCCGCCTGCCCGCGCATGGAGATCATGGCATTGATGGACGAGCAGCCACCGATGACCTTGCCGCGGGGATAATTGAGCGCCCGGCCGTTGAGGCCCGGCTCGGCGTCGGTCTTGAACATCCAGTCGGCGCGCGGATTGCCGATGGCGAAGAGATAGCCGACGGGGATGTGGAACCAGATCCAATTGTCCCGCCCGCCGGCTTCCAGCAGCAGCACGCGGGTGCGCGGATCGGCCGAGAGGCGGTTGGCGACGATGCAGCCGGCCGTGCCGGCGCCAACGACGATATAGTCGTAATCCCCTTCAAGCCGGTCCATCGGCGTCTCCCGCTTGTTTGTCTCCGCTGGTGATCCCAGCTTGGATTTCTGCACGCAAGAACGATAGTTTCCGATCCATCCTGCAATTATGCAGGAATCGTCTCAACAGGCGCAGGGACTTCACCGCATCATGGATTGGGACGACCTGCGCATCTTCCTCCAGCTCGTCCGCACCGGGCGCATGGCCGGCGCCGGGCGGGCGCTGGGGCTGGACGATACCACGGTGGGCCGGCGCGTCGCGCGGCTGGAGGCGGCGGTGGGCGCGCCCCTCGTGACCCGCGCGGGGCGGCGCACCCTCATCACCGAGGAGGGGCAGAAGCTGGCGCAGGCGGCGGAGGAGATGGAATCCCTCGTGCTGCGCAAGATCACCGGTCTGGGCGAGGGCGAGCGCCAGCCCACCGGGCGGGTGCGCGTGGGCGCGCCGGAGGGGCTGGGGGTGGGCTATCTGGCGGCGCGGCTCGCCGTCCTCTCCGCCGACAATCCGAAGCTGGAGACGGAGCTGGTGGCCCTGCCACGGTCCTATTCGCTGGCGAGCCGGGAGGTGGACATCGCCATCACTTTGGACCGGCCCATCGCCGGGCAGGTCAGGGTGCGCAAGCTCACCGACTACACGCTGCAGCTCTACGGCACGCAGGCCTATCTCGACCGGCGCGGGCGGCCGGCGACGCCGGATGATCTCAAGGGCCACGTGCTCGCCGGCTACATCCCGGAACTGCTCTTCACCCGCGCCCTCGACTTCTCGCAACTGGGGCCGGGGGTGGAGTTGAAGCCGGTCATCCGCTCCACCAGCGTCATCGCTCAGGTGAATGCGGTGCTCTCCGGCGCGGCCATCGGCGTGCTGCCCGCCTTCCTCGCGGCGCCCCATGGCACGCTCGTGCCGCTGCTGGACGAACAGGTGCGCCTCACCCGCAGCTATTGGCTCTCCGTGCATGACGATCTCAGCCACCTCGCCCGGGTGCGGGCGGTGCTGGACACCATCACGGCGGTGGTGCGGGCGGACCGGACGGCGTTCATTCGCAGATGAAGCGGGCGCGCTCCTCGCGGAAGCGGCGGGCGAGGAAGGCGCGCACGGTGGCGATGCGGCGCACCTCCACCGTGTCGGGATGGGCGAGCAGGAAGTAGCTCCGGCGGAAGGCGATTCGCGGCAGGATGCGCACCAGCGCATTGCCATAATAAGCGGCGGCGAAATCGTGCAGGACGCCGATGCCGGCGCCCGCGCGCACCGCCTCCATCTGGCCGGTGACGCTGGCGCAGCGGAAGGGCTGGCCGCCGTGCTTCTCCAGCACGCCGGAATAATCCAGCGCCGAGGCATAGGCGAGGTCTTCCACCCCCGTCACCACCCGCCGGCCGGCCAGATCCGCCTCGCTCTCCGGTGTACCGAAAGCCGCGATGTAGCTCGTGGCGGCATAGGCGCCCAGCGTGTAGTCGGTGAGGCGCGAGACGGTGAGGCGGCCCTCGGTGGGCCGGTCCAGCACGATGGCGAGGTCCGCCTCGCGCCGGGAGAGGGAGAAGGTGCGCGGCAGCGGCACCAGCTCCACCACCAGATGGGGATGGAGCAGAGCGAGCCGCCCCAGCTCGGCGGCGAGGAAATAATTGCCGAGGCCGTCCGGCGCGCCGATGCGCACGGTGCCGGAGACCTCGGCCTCTTCCTTGCGGAAGCGCTCGGCGATGCCCAGCATCTCCGCCTCCACCCGCTCCGCCGCCGGCAGCAGCCGCTCGCCCGCCTGGGTGAGGACGCAGCCAGTGGGGCGGCGGTCGAACAAAGGGCTGCCCAGCGCCGCCTCCAGCGCATCCAGCCGGCGGGCGATGGTGGCGTGGTTCAGCGCGAGGTGCTTGGCGGCGGCGAGCAATTGCCCGCGCCGGGCGACGGCGAGGAAGACGCGCAGGTGATCCCAATCGAGGGCGATGTCCATGGGCTATAATATCCGCACAACAGATGCTCGGACAATGGCGTTGCTGCGCGCCGTTTGAAGCGCCATCACGGAGGCAATTCAAACGGGAGGCGCATCATGCCCAACGAGATTTCCCACTTCATCGGCGGCAAGCTCGTCGCCGGCACCAGCGGCCGCACGGCGCCGGTTTACAATCCCGCCACCGGCGCGCAGACCGGCGAGGTTCCGCTCGCGTCCGCCGCCGAAGTGCGCGCGGCGGTGGAGATCGCCAACAAGGCCGCCCCCGGCTGGGCCGCCACCACACCGCTGCGCCGCGCGCGCATCCTCAACGCCTTCCTGCGCATTCTGGAAGAGCGGGTGGACCAGATTGCCGAGGTGGTCAGCGCCGAGCACGGCAAGGTGTTCTCCGACGCCAAGGGCGAAGTGCAGCGCGGCATGGAGGTGGTGGAGTTCGCCACCGCCGCCCCGCAGCTCCTGAAGGGCGAGATCACCGAGGACGTGGGCACCCGCATCGACAGCCACGCGGTGCGCCAGCCCCTCGGCGTGGTCGCCGGCATCACGCCGTTCAACTTCCCGGCCATGGTGCCCATGTGGATGTTCCCGGTGGCGCTGGCCTGCGGCAATTGCTTCATCCTGAAGCCGTCCGAGCGCGATCCCTCCGCCTCGCTCCTGCTCGCCGAGTGGCTGAAGGAAGCCGGCCTGCCGGACGGCGTGTTCACCGTCATCCACGGCGACAAGACCGCCGTTGACGCTTTGCTCGACGATCCGGACATCCAGGCGGTGAGCTTCGTGGGCTCCACCCCCATCGCCCGCTACATCTACGAGACCGCCGCGCGCACCGGAAAGCGCTGCCAGGCGCTGGGCGGCGCCAAGAACCACATGATCGTCATGCCCGACGCGGACATGGACCAGGCCGTGGACGCCCTGATGGGCGCCGCCTATGGCTCGGCCGGCGAGCGTTGCATGGCCATCTCCGTGGCCGTGCCGGTCGGCGAGGCCACCGCCGAGGCGCTGATGGCGAAACTGGAGCCGCGGGTGCGCGCGCTCAAGGTCGGCCCCGGCACGGACCCCGAGTCCGAGATGGGTCCGCTGGTCACCAAGCAGCACCTCGACAAGGTGTCCGGCTATGTGGACCAGGGCGTCGCGGAAGGCGCGAAGCTGGTGGTGGACGGCCGTGGCCTCAAGCTCCAGGGCTATGAGGACGGCTATTACATCGGCGGCACCCTGTTCGACCACGTGACGCCGGACATGCGCATCTACAAGGAGGAGATCTTCGGACCCGTCCTCTCCGTGGTGCGCGCCGACAGCTATGACACCGCCGCCGACCTCATCAACACCCACGAGTTCGGCAACGGCACGGCCATCTTCACCCGCGACGGCGATGCCGCCCGTGAGTTCGCGCACCGCATCAAGGTGGGCATGGTCGGCATCAACGTGCCGATCCCGGTGCCCATGGCGTTTCACTCCTTCGGCGGCTGGAAGGCCTCGCTGTTCGGCGATCACCACATGCACGGACCGGAGGGCGTGCGCTTCTACACGCGGCTGAAGACCATCACCACCCGCTGGCCCACCGGCATCCGCGCCGGCGCCGAGTTCGTGATGCCCACCATGAAGTGAGGCCAAAGGGAGGGGCCGCGCGCCCCTCCCTCTTCGTTCGGCTCAGGCCGGCACCGCCTCCCAATTGGGGAAGGGGTCCGGCAAATTCTTGAAGGCGCTGGCGTCGAACCTCTTGGGGTCGGCCGGGCCGACGAGGCAGGCGTCGAGGGCCGCGCGCATGGCGCCCTCGTCCAGCCCCATGCCAATGAACACCAGTTCCTGCCGCCGGTCGCCATAGCCCGGCACCCAGTGGGAGCGCAGCCACGAGCGCCAGTCCGGCTGGGTCGGCCAGTGCTCCTTCGGCACGCTCGCCCACCAGCGCCCGGCGGTGCCGGTCTGGCAGATCGAGCCGGCAAGGCTCATCTCGCCCACGCGCTTCGGCCGCGTCGCCAGCCAGAACAGGCCCTTCGCCCGCACCAGCCCCGGCCAGGTCCGCGCCAGGAAGGCCTGGAAGCGCTCGGGATGGAACGGCCGGCGGGCGCGATAGACGAAGCTCGACACGCCATATTCCTGCGTCTCCGGCACGTGGTCCTTGAAGCCGTTCAGCTCCTTGAACCAGACGGGATGGGTGCTGGCCTTCTCGAAATCGAAGCGCCCGGTGCCCAGCACCTCGCCGAGCGGCACGCGGGCGTAGTCGGTCTCGATCAGCCGCGCATCGGGATTGAGCGATTTGACCACCCCGCGCACGCTCCTCAGCCGCTCCTCATCCACGCTCGACACCTTGTTGAGGATGATGATGTCGGCGAACTCGATCTGGTCGGTGAGGAGGTCCACCAGCGTGCGCTGGTCCTCCTCGCCCGCCACCTCGCCCCGGTCGCGCAGGAAGTCGCGGGAGCCGAAATCCTTGAGCAGGTTCGCCGCGTCCACCACCGTCACCATGGTGTCGAGCCGCGCCACGTCGGAGAGGGACCGGCCGTCCTCGTCGCGGAAATCGAAGGTGGCGGCCACCGGCAAGGGCTCGGCGATGCCGGTGGATTCGATGAGGAGATAGTCGAACCGCCCGTCCTGGGCGAGGCGGCGCACCTCGGTGAGGAGATCGTCGCGCAGCGTGCAGCAGATGCAGCCGTTGGTCATCTCCACCAGTCTCTCCTCGGTGTGGGAGAGATTGGCCCCGCCGGAACGCACCAGCTCGGCGTCGATGTTCACCTCGCTCATGTCGTTGACGATGACGGCCACGCGCAGCCCCTCGCGGTTGGCGAGGATGTGATTGAGCAGCGTTGTCTTTCCCGCCCCGAGGAAGCCGGAAAGCACGGTGGCGGGCAGGCGCGGATCGGGGCGGGCGGCGGGGTCGGCAGCGGTCATGGGCAGGCTCCGGAACGGCAGGGACGGAAGGTATCGCGTCTAAATGATATAATATATCTTTTAGAGCCGTTGCCATCCCCGTCAAGGCGCACCGGGCGCTGCCCGCGGTGCTTCGCCGTGCCGCTTCATTTGCCGCTTTGCGTCGGCGCGTCCCGGTGGCAGGGTCGGAGCGCGAATCCCGCGCACGAGGCATCCGTCATGGCCGCCCCGCGTCCCGCCGCCCGCGCGACGATGGCCTTCCTGAGTATCTGCATCCTGGCGCTGCAATTGCTGCTCGCCGGGATGGTAAGCAGTGCCATGGCCGGGAGCGTTATGGCGGACAGCGTTGGCGGCCCTGCGTTCACAGGCGCGCCGCCATCTTCAGCCGACGCGGCGGCCGTCCTTGGGGTGCCCGCGAACGAAGACAGCGACGGCGACCTCCTCCCCTGCGATGCCGGCGGTCCGGCGCCGGCATCTCGGCGGCCGGAAAGCCACGCGGCGCTGGCCCCGTGGGCGGGCGGCGCGGCTGTCATCCACCGGCCTGCGGAGCGCTCCCCTCCGCCGGCCCGGGCTCCCCCGGCCTGAGGCGTCCGCGGCTTCGGCCGATATCCAGACGCACGGCCCGCGCGGGCCGACCGCATCACAGGGAGCCCCCATGATCCATCGTCTCTTCCGGCGCAGCGCGCCAGGCCATCGCCCGTTCGCCCGTCTCCATGGCGAGGAGATCCTCGCGGCGACGCTGTTCGCCCTTTGCCTGCTTGTGCTTTCCGCCCAGCACATCCTTGCGCACGAATACAAGGTCGGAGACCTGCTCATCGACCATCCGTGGGCGCGGGCCACGACCCATGGCGCGGATCGCGGCGCCGGCTTCATGGCCATCCACAATGGCGGGACGACCGCCGACCGCCTCCTCTCCGCGACGGCATCTTTCGCCAAGCGCGTGGAGGTTCAGCAGATGGGCATGAAGGACGGGCTCATGCGCCTCGTGCCCGTGCGCGAGGGGCTGGAAATCGCCCCCGGCGCCACGCTCCTTTTGGAGCCGAGCGCCAGCCGCATCGTCTTCTTCGATCTGAAGGAGCCGCTGAAGGAGGCGGAGATGCTGGACGCGACCCTCACCTTCGAGAAGGCGGGCAAGGTCCCCGTCCAGTTCCAGATCGAGGCCATCGGCGCGACGGCGCTCGACAAGCTGCACCACCCCTTCGGGCAGTGACGGGCGGCCTCAGGCGCGGCGGATCCACCGCGCGACCAGCGGGAGCAGCAGGTGGCGCGCCGCAGTGGCGCCCACCAGCGCGCCCAGCGTGCTGGCGATCCAGTTGTCGAGGCCGGACGAGCGGCCCGGGATGAACAGCTGGCAGATCTCGAACACCGCGGACGCGGCGGAGAAGCCGAGCGTCAGCACCGCGATGCCCGGCGACAGGAAGGCGTATGCGGTGACGCCCACCGTGCCCGCATAGGCCACGACATGCTCGATATTGCCGGAGAACCCCGTGTGCGGCCGCTCCTGACCCGGCAGCAGCGACAGCACCGTGATGACGAGGCAGAACACGATGGCGAGGACCTTCGGCCCGGCGCCGCCCGGCCGCAGCATGCTCGGGAACCATCTTTCGGGGGGCATGACAACCTTTCAGGGCGGCGACGGGCGCGCGGCAAACGCGCCCGACCCGTCTCCTGTTTCGCCCATCGTCCGCCGGAAGGAAAGGCCCGCGCCCGGCCGGCTCAGAAGTTCGGGTTGGCCGGCCGCTCCAGCCCCAGAAGGTGCCGCAGCGTCGGCCCCTCGTATTCGGTGCGGAACAGGCCGCGCTGCTGGAGGATCGGGATGACCAGATCGACGAAATCGTCGAACGCGCCGGGGAAATAGGGCGGCATCACGTTGAAGCCGTCCGCCGCGCCGCTCTCGAACCAGAGCTGGAGCGTGTCGGCGACTTCTTCCGCCGAGCCCACCAGCACCCAGTGGCCGCGCGCGGCGGCGACCATGTTGTAGACGTCGCGCAGCGTCCCGCCCTCGCGCTTCGCCTTGGCCAGCATGACGCCGGTGAAGGACTTGTAGGTGTCGGCCTCGGGCAGGTCCGGGATGGGGCCGTCGAGGTCGTAGGCGCTCATGTCCGTGCCGAAGCGCTCGGAGAGCATGCCGAGCGCATTCTTCGCGTCCACGAAGCGCATCAGCTCGGCGAGCTTCTCCCGCGCCTCCTGCGCCGTGCGGCCCACCACCGGCATCACGCCGGGCAGCACGGTCACATCCTCCGGCCTGCGGCCGAAGGCGGGCAGGCGGTCCTTCAGCGACTTGTAGCCGGCCTGCGCCTCCGCCATGTCCTGCACCACGGCGAACACGATGTCCGCCGTGCGGGCGGCGAGTTGCTGGCCGGGCTCGGAGCCGCCGGCCTGCGAGATGATGGGGTGCCCCTGCGGCGCGCGGGAGATGTTGAGCGGCCCCTTCACCTTGAAGAACTCGCCCTCATGGTCGAGCGCCTTCACCTTTGCGGGGTCGATGTAGAGGCCGGTCTCGCGGTTGGCGACGATGGCGTCGTCCGCCCAGCAGTCCCACAGGCCCTTCACCACGTCGAGGAACTCGCCGGCGATCTCGTAGCGCTTGGAATGGTCGGGATGGAGCGTGCCAAAGTTCGCGGCGGCGGCCGGGGCGGCGGTGGTCACCGCGTTCCACACCGCGCGCCCGCCGGAGATGTGATCCAGCGAGGCGAAGGCGCGGGCGACCGTGTAGGGGTCGCTATAGGTGGTGGAGACCGTGCCGCCGAGGCCGATGTGCGTCGTCGCGCCGGCGATGGCGGAGAGCAGCGTCAGCGGTTCGAGGCGGGCGGTGTAGGAGGGGTGCGCTGCGGGGTCGGCGTTGAGGTTGTCGCCCATGAAGATGAGGTCGAACAGCCCGCGCTCGGCGGTGGCCGCGATGCGTCGTACCGCCTCGATATCCTCGAAGGTGTTCACCGCCCCCGGCACGCGCCAGCCGGCAATGTGGCTCCCCGTTCCCAGCAGGAACAGGCCGAAATGCATCTTGCGGGTCATGTCTCTACTTCCAGAAAACCAGACGCCGCTCGACGACGCCGACAAGGCCGAAGAAGGCGAGGCTGGCGGCCGAGGCGATGAAGATGGCCGACCAGACCTTCACGAAATCCACCTGCAGCACCGCCTGGTAGATCACCCAGCCGAGGCCGTCGTAGGCGCCCAGCATCTCGGTGACGATGGCGACGATGACCGCGCGCACGGTGGAGACGCGCAGGCCCGCCGCAATCAAGGGCAGCGCGGTGGGAAGGCGCAGGCGGAACAGGATGGAAAGCCGCCCGGCGCCGAACGAGCGCATCAGGTCCACGGAGCGGCGGTCCACCCGGTCGAGGCCGGCGAGGGCCGAGAGGAAGACGGTGAAGGAGACGGCGAGCGCCACCATCACGATCTTCGACGGCATGCCGATGCCGAACCACAAAAGGATCAGCGGCGACCACGCCACCACCGGCACCGAATTGATGGAGGTCGCCACCGGCACGATGGCGTTGCGCGTCATCGGGATGAGGGTGATGACCACCGCCAGAGCGATGCCGATGGCGGCGCCGATGACGTAGCCGGACAGCGCCTCGGCGAAGGTGTAGGCGCCGGCGAGGAACAGCGTCGACCTGTGGTCGTAGATGCTGCCGAGAATGGCGCTGACCGAGGGCAGCGTATAGGCCGGCAGGTTGAAGCCGCGGGCGATGCCTTCCCAGGCGAGGACCAGCAGCACCATGCCGAGGGCGCCGCGCTGGATGGCGCGGGAGGATTGGGGCGCGCTCATTGCTCGGCCCCCCAGAACACGAGGGCGCGCTCGGCCGCCGCGACCACGGCATAGAAGCCGGTGCCGAGCAGCGCGCACATGGCGATGGCGGCCCAGATGGCGACCACGTTCTCGTTGTACATGCCCTGCAGCAGCAGCACGCCGAGGCCCACCGTGTCGCCGAACCATTCGCCGACGATGGCCCCCACCAGGGAGAGGGCGGAGGCGAGGCGCAGCGCCACGAAGATCTGCGGCAGCGCCGCCGGAAGCTGGAGCCGGGTGAGGATCTGGAACCGGCTGGCGCCGAAGGAGCGCATCAGCGCCTCCTGGCGCGGATCGACGCTTTCAAGGCCCAGCAGGGCATTCACCGTCACCGGGAAGAAGGTGAGGTAGAAGGAGATGGCGGCCTTGGCGATGAGCGTGTTGCCGAACCACAGCACCACCAGCGCGCCGAAGGCGATGACGGGAATCGTCTGCGAGACCACGAACACCGGGAAGATCAGTTCGCGCAGCACCCGCGCGCGGAAGAAGACGATGGCGATGCCGACGCCGACGATGGCGCCCGAGGCGAAGCCCATCAGCGTTTCGGTGAGGGTGCGCAGGAAGCCCTGCACATAGGGGGCCGGCGTGGCGAGGATGGCGTTCAGCACCAGCGTCGGCCGCGGCACGTACCAGGGCTTCACGTTGAGAAGGATGACGAGCGCTTCCACCGCGGCCAGCACGGCGAGGAGGATGGCGAGCCCGCGCACGGCGCGCAGCAGCGCCGTGAGCCAGGGGGCGGTCCCCGGCCGCGCGGCCGGGGACTTGAAGGTTGCCGCGCTCACGGACGGCGGTCCGCCACCGGGATGGCTTCGAGGAAGGAGCGGTTGAAGGTGACGTCGAGATCGACGGGCTTGGCGATGACCTTGGCGTCGAGGAAGAGCTGCTGGGTGATCTTCACCGCGTCCATGTCGATCCAGAACAGGCCGTTCTCCTTCACCTTGCCGGCGAGCATCAGCTTGGCGGCTTCGGCGAGCATGAATTCCTGGTGGGCGCGGTCGAGGGTCGGGGCCGCCTTCATGATGGTGTCCACCGCGCCCTTGGGATCGGCGAACGCGTCCTTCCAGCCCTTGATGGAGGCGCGCAGGAAGCCCTTCACCAGCTCCGGCTTCTCCTTGGCGGTCTGCTCGGAGACGATCAGCGTGTCACGCGGGAAGGTGATGCCGGAATCTTCCGCCACGAAGGTGCGGAGCTTCTCTTCGCCCATGCGGGTCTTGATCGTGTAGTACTCGTTGTAGCGGGTGGCGGTGATGACATCGACCTGCCCGTCCACGAACGGCGTGACGCTCACCTGCTGGGGCTGGATGTCCACCAGCGCGGGGTCGATGCCGTTCTTGGTCAGCATCGCCTTGAGCACATGGTTCGCACCGGTGAACCAGGTGGTGACCTTCTTGCCCTTGAAATCCTGGATCGACTTGATGGGGCCGTCGGCGCGCGCCACGAAGACGAAGGGCGTCATCTGGTGGGAGATGCCTACGCACACCACCGGCAGGCCCTTGTCGCGGGCGGCGAACACGCTGTCGAGGCCGCCCGAGAGGCCGAAGGTGTCGGCGCCGGTGGCGACGAGGTTCTCGGCGAGGATGTTCGGGCCGCCCGGATTGATGGTGAGGTCGATGCCCTCGGCCTTGTAGTAGCCCTTGGCGACGGCGACGTAGAAGCCGGCGAACTGGGCCTGCGGCAGCCACTTCAGGCGCAGCGTCGCGGGCACGGGATCAGCCGCGAGCGCGGGGAGCGCGCCCATGGCGGTGGAGAGCAGCGCGGCGCCGGCCGCGAGGGTGGAGAGGAAGGTACGGCGAGGGATCATCAGGTGGTCTCCGCTGGAAGGGTGTGTTGTTGGTGTTGTGTCTGGGTAAGGGTGGTTCGACACTCTCCGCTCGTCATCCCGCCTTGTGCGGGGGATCCACGGTGCGGCCGGGCTGGGGTCAGGGCTTCCAGCACCGGACATGCGACGGGGTGGATCCCCCGCACGAGGCGGGGGATGACGCAGCAAGGGGGAAAGAGCGCCATCCCGCTCAGCTCCGGTAGCTCGGATCGGCGCGGTCGAGCTGGCGCATGAGGGCGGGCCATTCGCGCTCGCCGGGAACGAGGATGTCGCCCTGCATCTCCCAGAACTGGCGCGCGGCCTTCTCGCACACCTCGTGGGGCGGCATCACCAGCTTCACGCCGGAGGCGCAGGCCGCCTGCATGGCGAGCTGGATGCGCGCGGCGCGCTCGAAATAATAGAGCAGCATGAAGGCTTCGCCCGGCGTGCGGCCCACGGTGAGGATGCCGTGGTTGCGCATCAGCATCACCTTGTGCGGGCCGAGGTCCGCGACGAGGCGGGCCTGCTCGTCCATGTCGATGGCGACGCCCTCGTAATCATGGAAAGCCTGCCGGTCGTAGAAGCGCATGGCGAACTGGGAGAGCGGCAGCAGCCCCTGTTCCTGCCCCGAGACGGCGACGCTCGCATCCGAATGGGTATGCAGCACGCAGGCGGCGTCCGAGCCGGTCTTGTGGATCGCCGCATGGATGACGAAGGCGGCGAGATTGATCTCGTAGGGCGTGTTGTCGATCTTGCGGCCGTCGATGTCGATCTTCACCAGGCTCGATGCGGTGATCTCGTCGAACAGCAGGCCATAGGGGTTGAGCAGGAACTGCTCCTCATGCCCCGGCACGCGCATGGAGATGTGGTTGTAGATGAGATCGTCCATGCCGAGCTTCGCCACCATGCGATAGCAGGCGGCGAGGGCGACACGCGCCTCCCACTCGGAGGCCTCCATGGAGGCCGGCTTTTCAGCAAGAGCAGCCATCACTTGAGCGGCCATCATTTGCCCTCCGCGGTGAAGGACTTCATGGCTTCCTCCTCGATCGCCTCCAGCAGCGTGCGCTTCAGGCGGATGAATTCGGGGGAGATGACGATCTCCGCCGGGCGCGGGCGAGGCAGGTCCACCTTCTGCTCCAGCTTCACCTTGCCCGGACGGGCGCTCATCACCAGCACGCGGTCGCCGAGGAAGAGGGCCTCGTCCACGTCGTGGGTGATGAAGAGGATGGTGCGCTGGTGCTTTTGCCACACGTCCAGCAGCCAGCGCTGCATCATGGTGCGGGTAAGGGCGTCCAGCGCGCCGAACGGCTCGTCCAGCAGCATCAGGTCGCGCTTGAACAGGAAGGTGCGCATCAGCGCCACGCGCTGGCGCATGCCGCCGGAGAGCTGGTGCGGATACTGCTGGCCGAAGCCGGTGAGGCCGAACTCCGGCAGCATCTTTTCCGCGAGGGCGCGGGCCTCCTTGCGGGGGGCGCCTTCCACCTCCAGCGCGAGGATCGCGTTGTCGATCACCGTGCGCCACGGCAGCAGCAGGTCGCGCTGGGGCATGAAGGAGACGCGGCCGAGCAGGTCGGCGGCGATCACGCTCTTGCCCTCGAAGCGCATGGCGCAGCCGGGGTCCGGCTCCTCGAGGCCGGCGACGATGTTGAAGAGCGTGCTCTTTCCGCAGCCGGAGGGGCCGACCACGGTGACGAACTCGCCCTTCTCGATGGTCGCCGTGAATCCGTCGAGGGCGCGGGTGGCCCCGAACGTCTTGGTGACGCCGGTGAGGGAGAGAATCTGCGCGGCGTCGGGGGCACCCGCCGCGTCGGCGGCGAGGACGGCCGCGCCGGGCCTGTTTGGGGAAGCCGGCAAGCCTGCCTCTTTCTTCTTTGTATAATGAGCGCCGGTTGGCGCATGCGAAAGGACGGTGGTCATGCCTTCCCTGCTAGCAATCGACATGCCACACTTCTTGCAAGGACACTCTATGGACGGCGCGCCGGGCGTCAACCAGTGAAGGTAACGGAACGTAGCGCCTTCCGAAGCCCTCTGAATGGATGCCGCGGTCGCGTTGATGTATACTGAACTGCAATTTTGAGAATGCAAATGGCTATCATGAGTGCACAAGAAGGCAGCACCTGCCTGCCCCTTGACCAGAACGGGCGCTCCAGCGTGCCGGGCGAGACCCTGGCCGATCGCATCCGCCGGGCGCTGGAGGCGGATATTTCCTCCGGCCGGCTGGAGCCCGGCTCGAAGCTGGATGAGCAGGAACTGGCCGAGCAATATGGCGTGTCCCGTACGCCTGTGCGCGAGGCGTTCCGGCTTCTGGCGGCAAGTCATCTGGTGGAATTGCGGGGGCGACAGGGCGCGGTGGTGCGCACCATTTCCGCGCAGATCCTCATCGAGATGTTTCAGGTGATGGCGGAACTGGAAGGCCTGTGCGCGCGCCTCGCGGCCCGGCGGGCGAATCCCGCGCAGCTCAGTCGCATCGGGGCGATTCACAAGCGGCTGGAAGAGGTTAGCGCGTCAGGCGACATCGATCTCTTTTATGATGTGAACCAGGAGTTTCACGAGGCCGTCTATGAGGCCTCCTCAAACGGCTTCCTCGCCGACCAGACCCGCCGCCTGCGCAATCAGGTGGCCGCCTATCGCCGCCGCGTGACCCACCGCCCGAGCCGGATTCCCAAGACGTTGAAGGAACATGGTGAGGTTATCGCGGCCATCCGCGTGCATGACGACGAGGCCGCCCAGCGCGCCATGCGGGACCATGTGAACCTCCTGGGGGACGACCTGCTGGACTTTCTCGCCGCCTACGGGTGAGGGCGCAGCCGGCGGTTTCTGAATTTCTTGGTATGCATATTGCTAGAGTTTGTATATCCAATTTGGCGACCCCTTCGGCGCCACCTGCCCATCGGAGATGCAAACTTGAAGCTCGACCTCACCGACAAGACCGCCCTCATCACCGGCGCGTCCAAGGGCATCGGCCTCGCCACGGCCCGCGTGTTCGCAGCTGAGGGCTGCCATCTCCATCTCGCCGCCCGCAACGGCGAGGCGCTGGCCCAGGCCAAGGCCGAGATCGAGGCCGCTTACGGCGTCAAGGTCAGCATCTATCCGGTGGACCTCGGCTCCACGGAAGCCATGGAGAAGCTCGCGGCCGACGTGGGCGACGTGGACATCCTCGTCAACAATGCCGGCGACATCCCCGCCGGCTCGCTGGACGTGGTGGACGATGCCGCCTGGCGGCGCGGCTTCGACCTCAAGGTCTTCGGCTACATCACCCTCTCGCGCGCCTATTATTCCCGCATGCGCGGCAAGGACGGCGTCATCGTCAATGTCATCGGCAATTCGGGCGAGAACTGGGATGCGAGCTACATCGCCGGCTCCACCGGCAATGCCGCGCTCATGAGCTTCACCAAGGCGCTGGGCGGCGCGAGCCTCAATGACGGCGTGCGCGTGGTGGGCGTGAACCCCGGCCCGGTCGCCACCGACCGCATGCTCAAGATCATGAAGCGCAAGGCCATCGACATGCTCGGCGCCGAGGAGCGCTGGGAGGAACTGTTCGACAAGTATCCCGGCAAGCGCCCCGCCACGGCGGAAGAGGTGGCCGATCTCGTCGCCTTCCTCGCCTCGCCGCGCGCCGGCTACATCACCGGCACCAATGTGACCATCGACGGCGGCATCTCCGCCCGCGGCTCGGTCATCTGACGCACCCGTTCGCCGGCGCCGCCGCAACGGCGCGCCGGCCTCCCCTTCGAGGAAACCGCCTTCATGTCCTCCGCCCGGCTGCGCAACCGCTATTTCGACACCCTCTTCTCCACCCCCGGCCTCATGTGGATGGGGCAGAACACCAACCACATCGCCGCCCATCCCGCCGTCGAGGAGGCCATGATCGCCTCCATCCGCGCGCAGGAATACAATGCCTATGCGCCCCCGCTGGGCTTCGAGGCGCTGCGCGCCGCCATCGTGGACGACCTCGGCACGCCGGGCGCGGAAGCCCTCATCACCGAGGGCGGGGTGAATGCGCTGGCCCTCGTGTGCCGCGCCCACTGCCGGCCGGGCACCACCTTCGTCACCACCGATCCCACCTGGAAGTGGCCGTGCCTGTTCGCCGCCCAGATGGGCGCCGAGGTGATCGAAATCCCGATCTACGATCCCGCCGTGAACTACAAGCTCACCCCCGAGGCGCTGAAGGCCAACGTGGATGAGCGCACCGCCATCATCTATCTGGTAGACCCCAACAATCCCCTCGGTATCCGCTACACCCGCGAGGAGATCGAGGCGTTCTGCGAGATCGCCAAGGATTGCGGCGCGCTCTTGGTGCACGATTGCACCTATCGCGATTTCGCCGATGGCCATTATCCCGCGCTGCTGGCGGCGCCGGACCGCGCGCTGGTGTCGCTCTCCTTCTCCAAGTGGCTGGGCCTCGCCGGCATGCGCATCGGCGCGCTGGTGGGCGCGCCCGCGCTGCTGGACGCCTGCTCCGCCCGCACCACCTCCGTGCTCGGGGCGAGCGTCATCGCCCAGCGCGCGGCGGAAGCCGGCCTCAAGGTGAAGCCGGAATGGATGCAGACGGTGCGCCGCATCGACCGCGCCAACAAGGCGAAGATCCACGATGCGGCGCTGGCCATCGAGGGGCTCAGCATCCCGGTCTATCCCTCCCACGGCAACTTCCTGGTGATTGAGACGCAGGCCGCCGGCATCCGCCCCGAGGCGCTGGTGGAGGCGGCCCGCCGCAAGGATCTCATGATCCGCCAGGGCACCTACCACACCGCCCGCTTCGGCGACCGCTTCATCAAGGTCTCCACCTCGGTGCCCGAGGAGTGGGCCGACCGCTTTGTCGAGCTGCTGCCGGCGCTGGTCGCCGAGGCCCGCACGCTCAACGACGTGCCGGCGCAGTTCTGACGGTAATTTTCAAGCGCCGTCATGCCCCGGCTTGTCCGGGGCATCCACGGAACGGCCGGGACGATGTTTCGGACAGCGCGCCGACGGCGCGGTGGATCCCCCGGACAAGCCGGGGGATGACAGCGAGAAATCAGAACGCCTGCCCTCCAAAGGGACTATTGCCATGACCTACCAAGACCTCACCGCCACCCACAAAATCTCCGCCAAGGACGGCGTGAAGCTCCACGTGGAAGAGGCGGGACAGGGCACGCCCATCCTCTTCATCCACGAATTCGGCGGCAATCACATGAGCTGGGAGCCGCAGATGCGGTTCTTCGCCCGCCGCCACCGCTGCATCACCTACGCCGCGCGCGGCTATGCGCCTTCCGACATCCCGACCGACGTGGAGGCCTATTCGCAGGCCATCGCGGCGGATGATGCGGTGGCGGTGCTGGATGGCCTCGGCATCGAGAAGGCGCATATCGTCGGCCTCTCCATGGGCGGCTTCTGCACCGTCCATTTCGGCCTGCGCACGCCGGAGCGCGCGCTCTCGCTCACCGTCGCGGGGGCGGGATACGGCTGCGAGAAAGAGCATGAGGAATACTTCCGCGGCGTGTCGCTGGCCGTGGCGGAAAACTTCGAAAAGATCGGTGCGAAGGAATTCTCCAAGATCTACGCGCTGGGCGCGAGCCGCGTGCAGTTCGAGGTGAAGGACCCGCGCGGCTGGCGCGAATTCGCCGACCGCCTCGCCACCCATTCGGACATCGGCGCGGCCCTCACCATGCGCGGCGTGCAGGCGCGCCGCCCCTCCTTCTGGGATCTGGAAGAGGGGCTGAAGCAGATGATGGTCCCCACCCTCGTGATGGTGGGCGACGAGGACGACCACTGCCTCCAGCCGGGGATCTACCTCAAGAAGGTGATCCCCGCCTGCGGCCTCAGCGTCTTCCCCAAGGCCGGGCACACGCTGAACCTGGAGGAGCCGGCGCTGTTCAACGCCCAGCTCGCCGAGTTCATCGCGCAGGTGGAAGCCGGCAAGTGGCTGCCGCGCGATCCGCGCGCCATCCCCGGCCAGATCATGCGCACCGCGTGAGGCGATGATGAGCACGCCCGCCATCTCCCCCGACCGCCTCATGGCCCGCCTGATGCGGCTCGCCGAAATCGGTGCGCTGCCGCAGGGCGGGGTGGACCGGCAGGCGCTCACCGATGGCGAGATCGCGGCGTGGCGACTCATCCTGACATGGGCTGAAGCGGAGGGGCTGGAGGCGGCGTGCGATGATGCCGGCAGCCTCTTCCTCACCTGGCCCGGCGCCGACCGTGCCCTGCCGCCGGTGCTCGCCGGCAGCCATATCGACACCCAGCCCACCGGCGGCAAATATGACGGGGCGGCCGGGGTGATGGCGGCGCTGGAGGCGGTGGTGGCGCTGAAGCGCGCGGGCGTGACGCCCCGCCGCGATCTCACCGTGGTCGCCTGGATGAACGAGGAGGGCTCCCGCTTCGCCCCCGGCATGATGGGCTCGGAAGCCTTCGCCGGCGTGCGCGCCCTCGCCGAGATCCGCGCCGTGACCGATGCGGAGGGCGTGAGCGTCGCAACCGCGCTCGATGCGTTGCATGCCGCCTTCCCGGACCTGCCGCGCCGACCGCTCGGCTTTCCCGTCGCCGCCTATCTGGAACTGCATATCGAGCAGGGGCCGGTGCTGGAGGCGCGGGAGAAGGTGGTGGGTGTCGTCACCGGCATCCAGGGCAAGAAGACGTGGGAAGTCGTCGTCGAAGGCGCGCCCGGCCATGCCGGCACGCTGGCCATGGCGGAGCGCCGCGATGCGCTCGCCGCCTTCGCCCGCATGGCGCACCGGCTCTATCCGGAGGTCGGCGGTCACGACGAACAGGTCATGTTCACCATCGGCCGGCTCGTGATGGAGCCCAACGCCCCCTCCGTGGTGCCCGCCCGCGTCACCTTCCGGGTGGACCTGCGCCATCCCGACGGCGCGGCGCTGGACCTCTTGGGCGCCCGCTTCGGGGCCATCTGCGCGGAGGAGGCGGCACCCTGTCGTCTCGCCCTCACCCGCCTCGTGGATGCGCCGCCCAACGGCTTTGACGCGGGCCTGATGGCGAAGATAGCGGCCGCCGCCGAGCGTCACGCCATTCCGGCCATGCCCATCCTCTCCGCCGCCGGGCACGATGCGCGCCACCTCGCCAAGGTGTGCCCCAGCGCCATGATCTTCATTCCCTGCCGCGATGGCGTGTCCCACGCCGAGCATGAATTCGCCGAGCCCGCCCACATCGCCGCCGGCACGCAGGTGCTGGCCGACGTGCTGGGCGAGCTGGTCCGCGAGGAGACCGCATCATGAGCCAGCCCGCCGCCGTGCTTCAGAAACCCGATATGGCCGACCTGCCGGCCCAGCATCCCGCCACGCCGAGAAGCCCGGCCGAGGCGCGGGCGCGCTATTTCAATTCCGGCAACGCCTTCAACATCAAGCTGCCGCCGGTGCCGAGCCGCCTGTTCACGGACGAGCCGGCGCGCGCGCTGGCGGAGGGGACATCCACCGGCTTCATCCCCTGCGACCAGTCGGACGCGCTCACCTGCGGCTTCCCCGCCACCACGCCTCTGATGCTGGCGCGCTACGCCGTGGTAGAGGCCGGCGGGCGCTTCACGGCCGACCTGCGCGCGACCGGCTCCATCTGGTACGTGATCGCGGGACGGGGGCAGGTGGACTGCCTCGGCGACAGCCTTGCCGTCGCGCCGGGCGACGTGTTCCTGCTGCCGGGCTCGCCGGTGCGCATCACGGCCGGGGCGGAAAAGCTGGTGCTGTGGGTGGTGTCCAACGAGCCGCAGCTCGCCTTGAACGGCGACCTGCCGCCGGACGAGGCACGCCGCCCTGTGGCGGTGGTGCATTATCCCGCCGCCGAGATCGCCCGGCAGATCGACATCATCTACGACCACGCCCAGAACGGGGAGACCTCGGGCATCGCCCTCATCTTCTCGTCCGAGCCGCAGGCGGCGGCGCGCAACATCCTGCCGAGCCTGACGCTCTCGCTGAACACGCTGCCGCCCGGCGAGCACCAGCGGGCGCACCGGCACAATTCGGCGGCCATCACCCTCGTGCTCCAGGGCGAAAACTGCCACTCCATGGTGGACGGCGCCCGCTGCCCGTGGTCGCAATGGGCGACCCTGGTGACGCCGCCCGGCGCCCCCCACTCGCACCACAACGAGGGCAACGCGCGGGCGCTGTTCCTCATCGTGCAGGACGGCGGGCTGCACTACCACGCCCGCACCATGGGCTTCAGCTTTCTGGAGTGAGATCAGGCGGCCGGGGCGGACTCGGCCACCTTGCCCGTCTCGGGCAGCAGCACGCGGGGGCGCAGCACATGAATGCGGCGCCGGCCGATGCGCGCGACGAGGCGGCGTTCCGCCTTGGGGCCTTGAGGGTGGCCACCGAGCCGGTCGTAGTATCGGCGGGAAATGAGCAGCCCCTGGCCCGGCACCGGCAGGCCGATGACGGCGAGGCGCGCGGCGGCCATGGCTTCCCCGATGCGCGGGCGCAGGCCGTAGCCGTCCACGGCGAGGCGGAAGGTGGCGGCGAGCCGGTCCGCCTGCCCGCGCCTTTGGGCGGTCTCGATGAAGGCCAGCACCTCGCGCGGCCAGCCTTCCTCCAGCATGGAGCCGTCGGTGAGGAAGAGGAGCCAGGAGCCCCGGCCCTGCGCGGCGCCCTGCTTCAGCCGGAGGCCGATGTCCTGCGCGCCCTTGAAGAAGTTGCAGCCGGCGGCATCCGCGATGGTCGCGGTGCCATCGGTGGAGCCGGAATCCGCCAGCGTCACGTCGCTGAGCACGCCCGCCGTCACGCCCTGGACGAGCGCGGACAGGACCGGCACGAGCCGGCGCTCGGAATTGTGCGTTGCGATGACGGCGGACAGCACGGGAAACGTTCTCACGGGGAGTTTCCAGCTATACCGCTACCGGCGAGCGGCGTCGATGCCGCAATGCAACATTCCTGACGTATGCGTCAACGCACCCCGGCGGCGCCCTACTTGGGGCAGGGCACTTCCTTGTACACCGCGTCGGCGAACTGCTTCACCCCTACGTTGATGCGCAGCGGCGAGGTCCACGTCTGGTAGGTGACGATGCCGCGGGTCATGGAGATGACCTTGTAATTTTCGATGCCCTTCGTCTTGTAGCACTTTCCGGGCTGAATATCCTCTTCCTTCAAGGGCATGGCTGAAATCCACTGGCTATGGCAATGCCGCCAGTATGGGTTCGCCGGGGTGCCAAATCAAGAACGGCTCCGCCCGAGGTTGGGGCGGGACGGCCCCATCCGCCGTCATCGCCCGGCTGGTCCGGGCGATCCACGGTGTGGCCGGGCCGGGACCTCGGCCCATGAAGCCCTCTTTCGGCCCGGTGGATGCCCCGGACGCGCCGGGGCATGACGGCGCCTTTGAAGGAAACCCCTCAGTGCCCGCTGCCGGCTCCCGCCTCCGGCGCCGGCGGCGCCGCAACCTTCGGCCGGGCACCGGGGCGCAGCTTCTCGCGCAGGCCCTGGAACAGCACGTAGAGCGGCGGGATGACGAAGATGCCAAGGAAGGAGGCGGCGATCATGCCGCCGAACACCGGCGTGCCCACGTTCTGCCGCGCCATCTGCGCCGCGCCGGTGGCAACCACCAGCGGGTAGAGGCCGAGGATGAAGGCGAGCGACGTCATCATCACCGGCCGGAACCGGAGCCGCGAGCCCTCGGTGGCGGCCTGGAGCAGGTCCTCCCCATGCTCGCGCCGCTCCTTGGCGAACTCGACGATGAGGATGCCGTTCTTCGCCGCAAGGCCGATGAGCACGATCATGCCGATCTGCCCGTAGAGGTCGAGGGTGAGTTGCCCGATGACGATGGCCGCATAGGCGCCGAGCATGCCCACCGTGACGGAGAGCAGCACCGGCACCGGGATGGACCAGCTTTCATAGAGCGCCACCAGGAACAGGAAGGCGAACAGCACGGCGAAGGCGAGGATGGTGCCCGTCTTGCCCTCCGCCCGTTTCTCCTGGAACGAGGTGTCGGTCCACGCGCCGGAGAAGCCCTGCGGCAGGGTCTTCGCTGCCACCGCGTCCATGGCGGCGAGGGCCTGTCCGGAGGAGACGCCGGGGGCCGGCGTGCCCTGCACGGTCACCGCGCGCTTGTTGTTGTAGCGGATGAGGGCCGGCGGGCCGACCTCCACCCGCACCTCCACGATGGACCGGAGCGGGATCATCTCGCCTTTGTTGTTGCGGACATGGATGCGGTAGATGTCCTCCACGTCCTTGCGGTCCTCGCCCTCCGCCTGCACCTGCACCTGCCAGGTGCGGCCGTAGAGGTTCATGTCGTTCACATAGAGGCCGCCCAGCGAGGTCTGGAGCGCGGTGAACACGCTGTCGAGCGGCACGCCCAGCACCTGCGCCTTGTCGCGGTCGATGTCGAGCTGGAGCGAGGGGTTGGTGGCGGAATAGGTGGAGAACACGCGGGTGAGCTGCGGGTCCTGGTTGGCGGCAATCAGCAGGCCGCGCAGCACCTGCGCCAGCACCTTGGGATCGCCCGCGCGCAGATCCTGCAGCACGAAGGAGAAGCCGCCGCCGGTGCCGAGGCCGACGATGGGCGGCGGGCCCAGCGGCACCACCGTTCCGCCGGGGATCATCCGCATCTTCGCCCCGAGGCGCGCGAGCACCGCGTTGGCGCTCTCGTCCTTGCCCTTGCGCTCCTCGAACGGCTTCATGGTGACGACGATGAAGGCGGCGTTGGGCTGGGAGTAATTGTCGATGAAGTTGAGGCCGATGACGGAGGTGTAGTCCTCCACCGTGTGCTCTTCCTTCAGGATGGCCTCGGCCTTGCGGATCACCTCCGTGGTGCGCCCCACCGAGGCGCCGCCGGGCAACTGCACCACGACGAAGAAGGCGCCCTGGTCGTCCTCGGGGAGGAAGCCCGTGGGGGTGAGCTTCGACAGAGCGAAGATGCCGCCCGAGGCCACGAACACGCAGACGAGGCCGATGAGCGAGAAGCGCACGAGCCGCGCCACCACCGCGCCGTAGGTGTCGCGCACCTTGTCGATGCCGCGCATGACGTAGCCGATGGGCCCCTTCTTCGGCCCGTGGGAGGGCTTCAGCAGGATGCCGCACAGCGCCGGCGAGAGGGTGAGCGCGTTGATGGCCGAAAGGAACATGGCCACCGCCACCGTGATGGCGAACTGGCGGAACAGTTCGCCCGAGATGCCGGGGATGAAGGCCACCGGCACGAACACGGAGAGCAGCACCAAGGTGATGGCGATGATGGGGGCGGTGATCTCCGCCATGGCCTTCTTGGTGGCGTCGGCGGGGGAGAGCTCGGGATGCTCCTCCATCACGCGCTCGACGTTCTCCACCACCACGATGGCGTCGTCCACCACGATGCCGATGGCCAGCACGATGGCGAGCAGCGACACGGTGTTGGCCGAATAGCCGATGGCGTTCAGCACGATGAAGGTGCCAATCAGGCTCACCGGCACCGCCAGCGTCGGGATGAGGGTGGCGCGGAACGAGCCGAGGAAGAGGTAGACCACCAGCACCACGAGGATGAAGGCCTCGATGAGCGTCTTCTGCACCTCGTGGATGGTGTCGGTGACGAACACGGTGGGGTCGTAGGTGACCTTCCAGGCGAGATCGTCCGGGAAAGCCTTGGCCAGTTCGTCCATGCGGGCGCGGATGGCGCCGATGGTGGTGATGGCGTTGGCGCCGGGCGACTGGTAGAGCGCCAGCACCGCCGAGGGGCCGCCGTTGAACAGGGTCTCGCGGTCGAGGTTCGAGGCGCCGAGTTCGAGGCGCGCCACGTCGCCGAGGCGCAGCACCGAGCCGTCGTCATTGGTGCGCAGGACGATGTTCTCGAATTCCGCGATGCTGGAGAGCCGGCCCTTGGTGCGCAGGTTCAGCTGCAATTGCTGGTCGTCCGCCACCGGCCGCGCGCCGAGGCGGCCCACGGCGGCCTGGATGTTCTGCGAGCGGATGGCGTTCACCACGTCCTCGGCGGTGAGGCCGAGGCCGGTGAGGCGGTCGGTCTTCACCCAGGCGCGCATGGCATAGTCCTGCGGACCCCACAGGGCCGCGTCGCCGACGCCGGGGATGGACTTCAACTCGTCGAGGATGTTGATGGTGACGTAGTTGGAAATATAGAGCGGATCCCAGGTCTTCTTGGGCGAATAGATCGCCAGCACGCCGAGCAGCGCCGACGACTTCTTCTTCACCGTCACGCCCTGGCGCTTCACGTCCTCCGGCAGCTTGGAGAGCGCGACCTGCACCCGGTTGTTCATGTTGACGGTGTTGATGTCCGGGTCGGTGCCCAGCTCGAACGAGCCGGTCAGCGTGTAGGACCCGTCGTCGCCGGACACGCTCTTCATGTAGATGAGCTTGTCCACGCCCACCACCTGCGCCTCGATGGGCTGGGCGACGGTGGAATCCACCACCTCGGCGGAGGCGCCGGGATAGAAGGTGGTCACCGACACCTGCGGCGGGATGATGTCGGGATATTGCGACACGGGGATCGCGAAGAGGGAGAGCAGGCCGGCGATCACCGTGACGATGGCGATGACGATGGCGAGCCGCGGGCGGTCGACGAAGACGGAGGAGAACATGGGCTCAGCCCTTCAGGCCGACGACGGGGGTCGCGCGCACGGGGGCGCCGGGGCGTAGCGCCTCGAAGCCGTCCACGATCACCGGCTCGCCGGCCTTGATGCCCTCCACGATGATGTTGCTGCCGACGTTGCCGCCCGGCTTCACGCGCCGCACCACCGCCTTGCCGTCCTCCACCACGAAGACATAGACGCCGGCCTGATCGGCGATGAGCGCCGCCTGCGGGATGACGATGCGCTCCTCCGGCTTGCCGGACTTCAGCTCCACCCGCACCAGTTGCCCGTCCACCAGCTGGCCCTTGGGGTTGGGCACGTCGGCGCGCATCACCACGGTGTCCGTGGTGCGGCTCACCGAGACGTCGATGAAGTTGATGCGCCCCACCTCGCCATAGAAGGTGCCATCGGGAAACTTGATGCGCACCTCCACGTTGGAGAGGTCCACCTTGCCCTCGTCCTTCTGCGCTTCCTGATAGTCGCGCTGGCTCACCGGGAAGGTGACGTACATGGGGTTCTGGCTCACCACCGTGGCGAGCGGGCCGCTGTCCGGGCCGATGATGTGGCCGCGGGTGAAGGCGGTGCGGCCGATGCGGCCGGTGATGGGGGAGACGATGTCGGTGTAGCCGAGATTGAGCTTCGCCGTGTTCAGCGCCGCCTCGGCGGTGAGCAGCGCGCCCTTGGCGCTCTCCTCGTTGGCGATCGCCTGGTCGCGGGCGACCGCCGTGCCGGCATTCTTGGCGAGCAGTTCCTCGGCCCGCTCGCGCTGGATCTTGGCGAGGGTCAGGGCGGCCTTGGCCCGCTCCACGTCGCCTTCCGCCTGCTGCACGTCGGCCTGGAAGGGCGGCTTCTCGATGCGGTAGAGGGGCTGGCCCTCCTTCACCGTCTCGCCGTCCTTGAACAGGACGGCCTCCAGCATGGCCTTCACCCGGGCGCGGATGTCCACCCGCTCGGGCGCCTCCACGCGGCCGACGAATTCCATGGCGTCGGCGACGGGCTTCAGCTCGGCGGCGACCACACCCACGGGGATTGGTCCTTGCTGGGCATGGGCGGGAAGCGCGCCCATGAGCGTGGCGCCGAGCAGCACGGCGGCGCCCCACCGCGCGGGACGAACGGATTTCGAACGCGCCGGCGCCCGGCGAACGATGATGCCCATGGCTTTCCCCAGATCGGCCGGACGATGCCGTTCAGGCGACGTGCCGGACCCCGCAACCTTGCCGCAGCGCCGTCTCACACCCCTGCAGCGCCGCGCTTGCGCGCACAGTAGCACCATGGGCGGGGCCGGCAATGAACCTGTCTCGTCCCTGCGCTTGGCACAGGGGGCGCGCCGGGCCAATTGCCATTTGACGCCAGCCGGCGGTTCTCGCCGCTCGTCTCAGGCCACGTTGAGCGGGAAAGGCACCACCTGCGCGCCCGTCTGTGCGTGCGTCTCCTGCGCGGCATCCGCCGCCAGCACCGCGCGCACCTCGTCCACCACTGAGGCAGCCTCTGGGGCGATGTCCATGTTGGCGGTGAGCCGGTCGAGCATGGCGAGGAGGCGCGAGCGCTCCTGCGGCGTCTTCAGCAGCGCCGGCAGGGTGGCGATGGCCGCCGCCTCGTTACGGTCCACGATGATGGACTGGCGGCGGATGATGGCCTGCGCCACATCGGACGGCAAAGCGAGCAGCCCCAGCTCGTAGCCCACCAGCTCGCGGATCTGCTTCAGGGTGGAAAGCCGGCGCTCGTTGCCGCCGCGCTTGAAGCCGATGAGCGCCACGCGCACGCCGGCATCGGTGAAGCCGCCTTCTCTTATGGCGGCGAGCGCGGCCGCGACCTCGGCCGGCGGCTGCTCGACCAGCGCTGCGGCGGTGGCCGGCGCGGTGAGGTCCGGGTCCAGCATGGCGGCGGTGCCGTAGAGGCGGAAGAATTCGGTCTCCACCATCGCGTCGCGCAGGCGGCGATAGAGGTCCCACCCGGCGGTGATGGAGGTGGCGGCGAAATGTTCTCCGGCCACATGCACGCCCTTGTCGTCGCGCGGGGTGCGCTGGCTGCGGGCGAAATCGGCCAGCGGCGCCATCGCCTTGAGCCATGGATTGAGATCGGACAGGCCCCAGCGCACCGCGCGCAGCGGATGCACGGCGCGCACGAGGCGGCCCATCTCCGGCGTCACCACGGCGGCGAGCGCGGGATGGACAAAGGTCTCGTAAAGCCGCGAATTGGTCTGCGAGACGTTGGCCACCACCTCGAACGGGATCTCGTCCTTGCGGTTATACTTCTGCAGCACCGCGAGATCCTCCACCCGGCGCTCGGTGAGGGTCACGTCATACTTCACCTCGGGGCCGGAGCGGTCCTCCTCGATCTTCATGCCGTAGAGGCCGGGCGGCAGCGCCTCCACATAATCGAGAAGGTCCACGATCTGCGCATGCTCGCGCCGGGCGATGGCGCCGGAGACGAAGATGCCGAGATGGCCCACGCTCTCATGCATGAGGCCGACGATGACCTGGCCGGAATCCTTCAGCGCCTGGGTGGTGGGGTAGAGGTCCGCCACCCAGTTGATGGCCTGCTGGGGCGGGGTGATGTTGTCGCCCAGCGAGGCGAAGACGATGATGGGCGAGCGCACGGCCTTCAGGTCGAAACTCTTGCCCGGCGCCCATTCCGCCTTGCCGGCGGCGAGCCGGTTGCCGACGAAGAGGTTCTCGACGATCCAGCGGATCTCTTCCCGGTTCATCAGGAAGTAGCCGCCCCACCAGCGCTCGAATTCGAGAAAGCGCGGTGGCTCGGTGTCGATCTTGGAGTAGAGCGAATAGTATTTGGTGAAATACGTATTCGCGGGGTTGAGATACTCGAAATTGTCCACCAGATAGGCGCCGTCGAAGACGCCGCCGCCGAGGTCCGCCGCGAGCGAGGCGGTCCAGGCCCCGCCCAGCACGCCGCCGGCATAGCGCATGGGATTCTCGGCATCGTTGCCGGCCCAGTAGGACATGGGCGCGCCGTTCACCACGATGGGCCCCACATTGTCCGGGTCCAGCGCGGCGACCAGCATGGCCGCCCAGCCGCCCTGGCAATTGCCCATCACCACCGGCCGCTCGCGGGTGGGATGGCGCTCGCGCACGAGGCGCACGAACTCGGATTCCGCCAGCGACACGTCCGCCAGCGTCTGCCCCGGCACCGGCTCGGGGAAGAAGATGACCATGTAGACCGCATGGCCCGCCTTCAGCGCGAAGCCGACTTCCGACTCCTTCTTGAACCCGCCGATGCCCGGCCCGTGGCCGGCGCGCGGATCGATGATGAGGAAGGCGCGCTTCTCGGGATCGACCGTCACGCCGTCCGGCGGCAGGATGCGCACGAGAGCGTAATTGCAGGGCCGCGCGAAGGTGCGGGCATCCGCCACCATCTCATGGTCGAAGGCGAGCAGCGGCGGCTTGCCGGCCTTTTCGTGCGCGATCCAGTTGTTGCCGCGCTGGCGCATCGTGTCCCAGAAGATCAGCGAACGCTGGGCGGCGTCGAAGGCGTAGGAGACGCTGTCGCGCCATGCCTCGGCCGGGGTCTGGGGACGGCCGGCGGCGGCGAAGGCGGAGGCCGCCTCGCGCATGGCGGCGCCATAGGCCGAGACCGCCTCGCCGATGCGCAGGCGGTAGATTTCCGCCACCCGGCCGTAGACCTTCATCATGTCCATGGGATGCATGGGAGCCTCCTCAGGCCGAAGTCCTGTCGGCAGCCGTATGCGACAGCACCTGCCGCATCTCGCGCACGATGGTCCATTCCTCGTCGGTGGGGATCACATAGGCCTGCGGGCCGCTACCCCGCGTGATGCGGGTGGCGCCGGCGCGGTTGGCCTCGGCGTCCAGCTCGAAGCCGGCCCAGGCGGCGGCGCGGATCACCTCGGCGCGGGTCTCGGCATCGTTCTCGCCGATGCCGGCGGTGAAGACGAGGGCATCGATGCCGCCCAGCGCCGCCACCAGCGAGCCGAACTCACGGTTGATGCGGTAGACGAACAGGTCGATGGCCCGCCGCGCCCCCGCATCCGTCTCGCAGCGCTCGCGCAGCACGCGCATGTCGTTGGAGACGCCGGAGACGCCGACGAGCCCGCACTTGGTATAGAGGAAGTGCTCAGCCTCCTCCGCGCTCATGCCCATCTCGCGCTGGAGATAGAAGACCACGCCGGGATCGATGCTGCCGCTGCGCGTGCCCATCACCAGCCCGTCGAGGGCCGAGAAGCCCATGGTGGTGGCAATCGAGCGCGACGCCTCATAGGCGCACAGGCTTGCCCCGTTGCCGAGATGCGCCGCCACCACCCGCCCCTTGGCGAGGCGCGGGTCGACCTTGGGAAACTGGGTGGCGAGAAAAGCGTAGGACAGGCCGTGGAAGCCGTAGCGCTTCACCCCCGCATCGGTCATCGACTGGGGAATGGCGAACATCTGCGCCAGTTCCGGCTGGGTGCGGTGGAAGGCGGTGTCGAACGCCGCCACCTGCGGCAGGCCGGGCACGCGGCGGGCAATGATGCGGATGGGTTCCAGGCTCTTCGGCTGGTGCAGGGGCGCGAGCGGGGAGAGGGTGTCCAGCTCGTTGATGATGGCGGGCGTCAGCTCCACCGCATGGGTATAATGCGGGCCGCCATGCACCACGCGGTGGCCCACGGCGGCGAGCTGGTGGCCGCCCCGGTGGGCGCCGAGCCAGTCGGAGAGATAGGCCAGCGCCTCCTCGAAGCCGAACGCGGTCTGGCCGGCCCAGTGCTCTTCCCCGACGGTCGCGCCCTCGTGATCCTTGACCTTGAAGTGCGGGTCAGTGCCCAGCCCCTCGAACAGGCCGCGATAGATGCGGTTGGGCACGTCCGCGCCATCGTCCAGAAACACCTGGAACTTGAGGCTGGAGGAGCCGGCGTTGAGGACGAGTTGCACCTTTGCCATGGGTTCAGCCCTCCAGCGCCTTGGCGGCCGCCCGCGCGGAGGCCTGTTGCGCGGCGGCGAGCAGGGCTGCCACGGCGCAGGAGGCGAGGCGGGTCGTCGCCGAATCCGCCCGGCTGGTGAGGATGATGGGCACCCGCGCCCCCACCACGATGCCCGCCGCATCGGCGCCGGCGAGGAAGGAGAGGCTTTTCGCCAGCATGTTGCCGGCTTCGAGGTCCGGCACCACCAGCACGTTGGCCCGCCCCGCCACGGGGGAAGAGATGTGCTTGATGGCCGCCGAGCCAAGGTCGATGGCATTGTCCAGCGCCAGCGGCCCGTCCACGATGCCGCCGGTGATCTGGCCGCGATCGGCCATCTTGCACAGGGCCGCCGCCTCGATGGTGGAGGGCACGGCGGGGTTCACCGTCTCCATGGCGGAGAGGATGGCCACCCGCACCTCCGGGAAGGAGAGCGCGTGCGCCAGCTCGATGGCGTTCTGCACGATGTGCGCCTTGTCCTCCAGCGAGGGGGCGATGTTGATGGCGGCGTCGGTGATGATGAGCGCGTCCGGATGGCTCGGCACGTCCATGATGAAGCAGTGGCTGATGCGCCGCGCCGTGCGCAGGCCGGTGTCGCGGGCGACCACGGCGCCCATCAGCTCGTCGGTGTGCAGGCTGCCCTTCATGAGGGCGTCGGCCTCGCCGCAGCGTACCAGCGCCACCGCCTTCTCGGCCGCCTCGTGGCTGTGGGCGGCGGGCACCTGACGCACGCCGGACAGGTCGAGCCCGCCGCCGGCCGCCGCCGCCGCGATCTTGGCCGGGGGGCCGACGAGGATGGGCTCGATCAGCCCGAGGCCGGCCGCCTCCAGCGCCGCGCGCAGGGAAACGTCGTCGCACGGATGGGCGACCGCCACCCGGAGCTTCGGCAGCGCCTGCGCCGCCGCGATGAGGCGATCGTACTTGGCATGGCGCGTTTGCTGGGCGTCCTGAGCCGCCGCCGCGGCCAAATGAGCGGTCATGTGCGCTCTCCCTCGTGCCGCCGTCCGGGCCGGCCAGGGGGCAGGGCCTCCGCACGGATGCTCGCCCCAAGCTGTCGGCCGGCAGCGTCTCCCCTTCCATGATGCAGATCAAGGGGCGCGTGCGCGGGGCGCGAGATGGTGTTCGGGTGCGGGACGGTCAGAAAAATCCGGCCGGGCGCCTGCGGGGAAGCGGCGGCCCGGCCGGCGCTTCCCGGGAGGTCTCGGTTCAGCGCGACGCCATGGTCCACGGACCGGGTCCGCGCCGCATCCCCAAAATGGAGGAGGACGTTACGGCGCCTCACGGTTCGAAGGCGAACACCTTCTTCCAGTCGTCCTTCATGGAAATGACGAACCAGCCGCGCGCCTTGGCCTCGTCATAGAGCTTCTGCGTGAAGGTGCCGACCTCGGAGTTCGGCAGGCCCTGCGCCGGGCCGTAGGCGAATTCGCGCTTGCCGTCGTCGTGCAGCACGAGGGCAGCGAAGCGCGCGCCCTTGCCGGCCTTGGTATATTCCAGCATCTGCCGGTCGCCGGTGGAATTGCCGAAGGCGGCAATGGGGCGCTTGCCGATGACGAGGTGGATGCCCTCCGGCTTGCCGCCGTACACGTCCTCGAACAGAACGGCCGGTTCCAGCCGCAGCACCGGGCGGCCGGAGGCATCATAGCCGAAGCGCACCGCGTCCGGCGTGCCCACCACCTGCTCGGGCGGGATGCCATAGAGCTTCTCGGCAAAGGCGCGCACGAAATCCTGCCCGCCGCCGGTGACGATATAGGTGCGGAAGCCGTTGGCGCGCAGCAGCTGCAGCACCTCCTGCATGGGCTGGTAGGTGAGCTCGGTGTGCGGGCGGTTGAGCACCGGATTGCGGGCGGTGGCCATCCAGTCCTGCACGGCGGTGCGAAGCTCCTCCACCGTGAGGGATTCCAGCGTCAGCATGATGATCTTCATGAAATCGCCGGAGGAGAGCTTGCCCAGGGCTTCCTCACTGGCCTTTTCGTCACCGGAAATGGCGGTGCGGAACGGTTCTTCGGTGTTCAGGGCCGGATTGGCCTTCGCCATCGCGCGCACGCGGGCGGCGGCGAAGGCGACCTCCGTATAGACCGGCTGTTCCACCCACAGCGTGCCGTCCTGGTCGAAGGTGGCGATGCGGTCGGCGGGGGCGACGAAGTCCGGTCCGCCGGGGGTGGTGACGGCCTTCACGAAATCGAGGATGCCGGTCTTGGTCGCCCCGGCGTTCCAGGAGGGGAGGGGGTCGGCCACCTGCGCGAGGGTGGGGAGGGAAAGCCCGGCGCAGAGAAGACCGGCGGCGAGGACAGCGGCGCGGGCAAGCGGCCGCAGGCCGGCGGAAAATCTCAACGACACCATGGATCAAGCCCCCCGCGCCCTGTCGCGCCGCCCCGCATGTTGCCCGATTCTGCGACGCCTGCGCGACGGCTTCAAGCCGGGATCGTCGCCGCATGGACTCCCTCTCCCCTTGCGGGAGAGGGCCGGGGTGAGGGGTGGTTCTCTCCCCCTTCACCAGAACCGGGACGGCGGCGCCAGCCCCCTCACCCCCGCCCCCTCTCCCGCAAGGGGAGAGGGGAGTCCGGTCCCCGCACAGCGAATAACTGACGTTCCGCAAACGTCCCTCTTGGCGAGCGGCTCGGGTTGCGCATAGATGGCGGTGCGGGGTCGGGCTGCGTCGTTCCGGAACGGGGATGACGGGCACCGGTCGGTCATTTCTCGTGAGGGGGCCGGTCGAACGATCTGCGGGCAGGAGCCGCTCTCCGGAGCTGTCCCGCCGCATCGCACGCCTCGCCTCCCGCAACGGTGCTGTGCACCGAGGGAGCGGTCCATGGACCTTCGCCGTCGTCTCCTCAATATCCGCCGCAACCGCGCCCCTTTGCCCACGCGCTTCGGCCTCGCATTCGCGCTCATGGCGAGCGTGCTCACGGCCGGCGCGGTTCCCGGCACCCCCGCCTTCGCCCAGCAGGCGCGCCCGCAAACCCCCGCCGCCCAGCCCGCGCCCGCGCAGCCGGCCACCCCGCTGCCGCCCCGCGCGGCGAGCCAGAAGACCTTCCAGCGGCAGGACCTGATCGCCGGCGCCCGGCGCTACGAGCGCCTGCTGCGCCGCGAGGCGACCGCCCCCACCGGCCCCATCGACAAGGCGCGGCGCGACGCGGCGCAGGCGTTCCAGCGCAACGATGCCCGCGCCGCGGCCGAGCTTTATGCCGGCCTCGCGCTGGTGCAGGCGCAGGACCCCGCCATCTGGATGCGCCTCGCCCGCTCGCTCGCCGCCATCAAGCCCACGGACGACGAGGACGCCTCCACCTTCATCGACAATGCGCTGGCCGCCGCCTTCATCGCCTACCGCCGCGCCGCGACGCGGGTGGAGGAGGGGGAGGCGCTTTCCTTCATCGGCCATGTCTATGCGGACCGGCGCCTGTGGCAGCCGGCCATCGACACCATGAAGCTGGCCCTCGACCTGCGCGACACCCCCGCCGACCGCGCGTTCTACGACAAGCTGAAGGACGAGCACGGCTTCCGGCTGGTGGATTATTCGGTGGAATCCGACGCGGTGACGCCCCGCGCCTGCGTGCAGTTCTCCGAGGACATTGCCCCCGGCACCGATTTCGCCGCCTTCGTGCAGGTGGGCGGAATGGACAAGCCCGCCATCACCGGCGAGGCGCGGCAGATCTGCGTGGAAGGCCTCAAGCACGGCTCGCGCTACACCCTCGCGGTGCGGCCGGGCGTGCCCTCGGCCAATGGCGAGAAGCTGAAGAGGGCGACCGAGCTTTCCATCTATGTGCGCGACCGCCAGCCCTCCGCCCATTTCTCCGGCCGCAACTATGTGCTGCCGCGCACGGGCCAGAAGGGCATCCCCGTCACCTCGGTGAACACGCGGGAACTGAAGATCAAGGTGCTGCGCATCGGCGACCGGGGCCTCGTGCCCACCGCCATCCAGGGCGAGTTCCGCCAGGGCCTCGACGGCTATGTGCGCGAGCGGCTCGCCGAGGGTGCGGCCATCGAGGTGTTCTCCGGCACGCTGGAGGTGGACGGCGCGCTGAATGCCGACGTGGTGACGGCGATCCCCGTCAACGAGGCGGTGGGCAAGCTGGAAGCCGGCGTCTACGCCATGACCGCCGAGCCGCGCGAGACCTCGGGCGAGGACGATTACGGCAGCCTCGCCACCCAATGGTTCATCGTCTCCGACCTCGGCATGACCGCGCTTGCGGGGCCGGATGGCGTCCACGTTCTGGTGCGCTCGCTCGGCGGCGCCGAGCCGGTGGCCGGGGCAGACGTGACGCTGGTGGCCCGCTCCAATGAGGTGCTGGGCACCGCGAAGACCGACGCCAGCGGCTATGCCCGCTTCGATGCCGGCCTCTCGCGCGGCCCCGCCGGCATGGGACCGGAGGTGGTGACGGCGCGCGCCGCCAACGGCGACTACGCCTTCCTCTCCATGAAGGAGAATGCCTTCGACCTCACCGACCGGGGCGTCTCCGGCCGCGAGGCGCCCGGCGCGCTGGATGCCTTCCTCGCCACCGAGCGCGGCGTCTACCGCTCCGGCGAGACGGTGCATCTCACTGTCCTTTTGCGCGACGCGACGGGCAATGCGGCGCCGAATGTGCCGCTCACCGTGCAGCTCGTGCGGCCCGATGGCGTCGCCGACCGTCGCGTGGTGGTGCAGGACCAGGGCGCGGGCGGGCGCACCCTCGACCTGCCGATCCTCAAGGGTGCCATGACCGGCACCTGGCGGTTGAAGGCGCTCACCGATCTCAAGGCCCCGGCCATCGGCGAGGTGACGTTCCTCGTGGAGGATTACGTCCCCGACCGGGTGGAGTTCGACCTCACCGCCCGCGCGCCGCGCCTGCCGCGCGACAAGGCGGTGGAGGTGCTGGTGGACGGGCGCTTCCTGTTCGGCGCCCCCGCCTCCGGCCTCGACGTGGAGGCGGAGACCGAGCTGCGCGCCGCAGCCAACCGGCCGGGCTTCGCCGGCTACGCCTTCGGCAATGCGCAGGACGAGGTTCTGGCCGAGCGCCAGCCCACCGCCGACGCCCCCGTCACCGACGCGCGGGGCCGCGCCACGCTCCGCCTGCTGGCCGGCGACCTGCCGAAGACCGCCCGTCCGCTGGAGATGGAGGCCTTCGTGCGCCTCGTGGAGGCCGGCGGCCGCGCCGTCCAGCGCACCATCGTGCTCCCGCTCGCCCCGGCCGGCAGCCAGATCGGCGTGAAGCCGCTCTTCGCCGATCGTGTCCGCGAGGGCGAGACGGCCAATTTCGACGTGGTGGTGGCCGGCGTGGACGACAAGCTCCTCGCCTCGCCGGGATTGACGTGGAAGCTCTCGCGCATCGAGACGCGCTACCAGTGGTACCGCGTGAGCGGCTCGTGGGATTATGAGCCGGTGAAGACCGTGACCCGCATGGGCGGGGGCACCATCGCCACCACCGCCGACGGGCCGGCGCGCCTCTCCGTGCCCACCCAGTACGGCCGCTACCGCCTCGACCTCTCGGGCGACGGCCTGCCGCTCACCTCCCTCACCTTCGAGGCCGGATTCGGCGGCGACGGCAATGCCGATACGCCGGACCGCCTCGAACTCACCCTCGACAGAGAGGCCTACGCCGCCGGCGACACGCTGGAAGCGACCGTCACCGCCCGCACGGCCGGCACCGCGACCGTGATGGTGGTGAATGACGGCGTCCGCGCGCAGCAGGTGCTGCAGGTGCAGCCGGGCGCCGCCAAGGTCAGCTTCAAGGTGGATGGAAATTGGGGGCCGGGGGCCTATGTGGTCGCCTTCCTCCACCGCCCGCTGGATGTTCAGGCGAGCCGCATGCCCGGCCGCGCCATGGGGCTCTCGTGGTTCTCGGTGGACAAGGCGGCGCGCACCCTGAAGGTGGAGCTGTCCCCGCCCGCCGAGATGCGCCCCAACACCACCCTCGCCATTCCGGTGAAGGTGTCGAACCTGCCGGCCGGCGAGAAGGCCTATGTGACGGTGGCGGCGGTGGATGTGGGCATCCTCAACCTCACCGGCTACAAGCCACCCGCGCCGGACAACGTCGTGTTCGGCCAGCGCCGGCTCGCCGCCGACATCCGCGATTTCTACGGCGCGCTCATCGACGGCATGCAGGGCGCTGCCGGCCGGCTGCGCTCCGGCGGCGACGGCGGCGAGGGGCAGATGATGGCGAGCCCGCCGCAGGGCCCGCCCGTGGCGCTGTTCTCCGGCCTCGTGGAAGTGGGGGCGGACGGCACCGCCACCGTCTCCTTCCCCGTGCCCGCCTTCGACGGCACGCTCCGGGTGATGGCCATCGCCTGGAGCCAGAACCGCCTCGGCCATGCCGCCGCCGACGTGGTGGTGCGCGACAAGGTGGTGATGCTGGCCACTTTGCCGCGCTTCCTCGCCTCCGGCGACCGCTCCAGCTTCAATCTGGACCTGACCAATGTGGAAGGCCCGGCGGGCGAGTACCGGCTGGAGGTGACCGCCACCGGCGCCGCCGCCGTCACCGGCGCCGTGCCGGCCATCACGCTGGCCCAGAAGCAGCGCCAGTCGGTGCGGCTCGCGCTGGAGGGCCGGGGCGTCGGCCCCGCCACCCTCACGGCACGGCTGACGGGGCAGGGCATCGACATCACCCGCTCGTTCCAGATGCAGGTGCGCCCGGCCTATCCGGACATCGAGCGGCGCACGGTGCGCAACCTTGCCCCCGGCGAGAGCATCAGCGTGTCGCGCGATCTCCTCGCCGACCTCCTGCCGGGCACCGGCAGCGTGGCGGTGAGCGTGTCGCCCTCCAGTGCCATCGACGTGCCGGCGCTGCTGGCGGCCCTCGACCGCTACCCCTATGGCTGCACCGAGCAGGTGACGAGCCGCGCCCTGCCGCTGCTCTCCTACAACGAGCTGTCCGTTCTCGTGGGCCGGGCGGCCGATCCCGAGGCCGACCAGCGCATCCGCGACGCCATCGTCCGCGTGTTCTCGCGGCAGGGGTCGGACGGCTCGTTCGGCCTGTGGTCGGCGGGGGGCAGCGATACGTGGCTCGACGCCTATGTGGTGGATTTCCTCACCCGCGCGAAGGAGAAGGGCTTCGCAATTCCCGACCAGGCCTTCTCGCTGGCGCTGGACCGGCTGCGCAACACGGTGAACCTCGCGGGCGCCGACATGCGCTCCGCCAGCGAGGGGCTGGCCTATGCCCTCTATGTGCTGGCCCGCAACGGCCGCGCGCCGCTGGGTGATCTGCGCTACCTCGCCGACACGCGGTTGAAGGACCTCTCCTCGCCCCTCGCCCGCGGGCAGGTGGGCGCGGCCCTCGCGCTGCTGGGCGACCGCACCCGCGCGGAACGGGCCTTCAACGTGGCGCTGGAGGGCATCCCCGCCAGCGCCACCGCGCCGGAGATCGGCCGCGCCGATTTCGGATCGGTGCTGCGCGACGCCGCCGCCCTCACGGTGCTCGCCCGCGAGGCGGGGCTGGAGAAGGTGGCCGCCGTGGCGCTCGCCCGCGTGGATGCGGCCCGCGTGCGCACGGAGCGCACCTCCACGCAGGAGAATGCGTGGCTGCTGCTCGCCGCCCGCACGCTTGCCGCCAGCGCCGCCAACATGACGCTGGAGGTGGACGGCGGGCTCAACCGCGGCCCCTTCGGCAGCAAGCTCTCGCGGGCCGATCTGGAGCGCGGCCCGCTCACGGTGCGCAATGCGGGCACCGAAGCGGTGAAGGTGGTGGTGGGCGTCAACGGCGCCCCCGTGGCGCCCGAGCCTGCCATCTCCAAGGGCTTCACGCTGGACCGCAAGTATTTCACCCTCGACGGCAAGCCCGCCGACCCGACGAAGGCGGTGCAGAACCAGCGCTTCGCGGTGGTGCTCACCTTCTCGGAGGAGAAGAGCGCGCTCGCCGACGTGCTGCTGGTGGACTACCTGCCGGCGGGCTTCGAGATCGAGAACCCCAACCTCATCAAGGGCGGCGACGGCGGCTTCACCTGGCTCGACGAGACCAGCGAGGCCGGCCATGTGGAGTTCCGCGACGACCGCTTCGTCGCCTCGGTGACGCGGGAGGAGGGCGATGAGCCCTTCGTCGTCGCCTATACGGTGCGGGCGGTCTCGCCCGGCCGCTACGCCCATCCGCCGGCCATGGTGGAGGACATGTACCGCCCCGACCGCTTCGCCCGCACGGCGGCCGGCAGCATGGAGGTCGCGCCCGCCCGATGAGCGAGCTGCCCGCGCCCCTCCCGCCTCCTGTCCCCCGGCGCCGCTGGCGCTGGATGGCGGGCGCGGCGGCGCTCGGCCTCGTGCTAACGGTGGGGGCCGGTGCGGCCGGCCTCGCCGTCCTTCGCGCCAACGCGCCGCCGCCCCCCGAGCCGAAGGTCTCGGCCGAGGTGGTGGACAAGGAGGGCCGCCTGCTGCGCCCCTTCGCTTTGCCGGACGGGCGCTGGCGCCTCGCCGCCTCCGCGAGCGATGTGGACCCGCGCCTCGTCGCCATGATCCTCGCCTATGAGGACCGGCGCTTCCGTGACCATAGGGGCGTCGATGCCCTCGCTTTGCTGCGCGCGGCGGGGCAGGCGGCGGGATCGCTGCGCGTCGTCTCCGGCGGCTCGACGCTGAGCATGCAGGTGGCGCGCCTGACCCTGCCGCCGCGCGCCCGCACGATGGATGCCAAGCTGGCCCAGATGCGCCGCGCGCTGGAGCTGGAGGCGCGGCTCTCCAAGGACGAGATCCTCTCGCTCTACCTCACCCTCGCGCCCTATGGCGGCAACATCGAGGGGGTGCGCGCGGCCTCGCTCACCTATCTCGGCAAGGAGCCCCGCCGGCTGACGCTGGGCGAGGCGGCGCTGCTGGTGGCCTTGCCCCAATCCCCCGAGACGCGCCGGCCCGACCGCTATCCCGTCCGCGCGAAGGCGGCGCGCGACCGCGTGCTGGACCGCCTCGCCGCGCAGGGCCTCCTCGCGCCGGACGAGGTGCGCGTCGCCAAGGCCGAGGCCGTGCCCACGGCCCGCCGGCCCCTGCCGCAGATCGCGCCGCACCTCTCCGAGGAGATGGCGGCGGAGCGGCCGGACCTCGCCCGCCACCTCTCCACCCTCGACGCGCCTTTGCAGGAGCGGCTGGAAGAGCTGGTGCGCGAGCGCACCCGCACGCTGGGGCGCGGGCTCTCCGCCGCCATCGTGGTGATGGACAATGACAGCGCCGAGGTGCGCGCCTATGTGGCCGCCGCCGATTATTTCGACAGGGACCGCGCGGGTGCCGTGGACCTCGCCCGTGCCGTGCGCTCGCCGGGCTCCACGCTCAAGCCCTTCATCTATGCGCTGGCCTTCGAGGACGGCATCGCCCATCCCGAGACTTTGATCGAGGACCGGCCCGCCCGCTTCGGCGCGTGGCGGCCGGAGAATTTCGACCGCACCTTCCAGGGCACCCTCTCCGTGCGCAAGGCGCTGCAATTGTCCCTGAACGTGCCGGCGGTGCGGCTGCTGGAAGCGGTGGGGCCGCAGAGGCTCGCGAGCCGCATGCAGCAGGCGGGCGGGCGGCTGGAACTGCCCCCCGGCGCCGCGCCGGCCCTGCCCATGGGCCTCGGCGGCGTGGGCATCCGCCTCATCGACCTCACCACCCTCTATGCAGCTTTGGCGCGGGGCGGGGAGGCTCATGCCCCGGTCTTCCGCCGGGGCGACGGGGCGGTGGCGGCGCCGCGCAAGGCCCGCCTCGTGGACGAGGTGGCCGCCTGGTATGTGGGCCAGTGTCTTCTGGGCACGCCGGCGCCCGAGAATGCGCTCGGCGGGCGTATCGCCTTCAAGACCGGCACCTCCTACGGCTATCGCGACAGCTGGGCGGTGGGCTTCGACGGGCGGCGCACGGTGGGCGTCTGGGTCGGCCGGCCGGACGGGCAGGCGGTGCCCGATCTCACCGGGCGGGCGGCGGCGGCGCCTCTGCTGTTCGACGCCTTCGCCCGCATCGTCCGAACCCCCGCGGGCCTCGCCGCCGCCCCGCGCGGAGCCGTGATGGCCGGCAACGCAAGGCTTCCCCCGCCGCAGCGGCATTTCGGCCGGGCGCGTCAGGAGCAGGCGCTGGAGGTGGTCTATCCGCCAGATGGCGCGCGGGTCGCCTCGGAGGGGGCGGAGACGCTGGCGCTCAAGGTGGACGGCGGCACCTTCCCCTTGACCCTGCTCATGGACGGCCGCCCGGTGGCGCGGGTGGAGGACCGCCGCACCCTGTTCTGGACCCCGCCCGGCCGCGGCTTCGCCCGCCTCACCGTCATCGATGCGGACGGCCGCAGCGACAGCGTGACGGTGAAGGTGGAGTAGGGGCAAAAGAAAAAACCCGCTGCCTTGCGACAGCGGGTTGAGGCACTGGGAGGAAACGCGGAAGACAGGGACTTAAAGCCGGCCGCCGCGAGACCGCGCGGCCGGGCCTTCAGGAATTCTCAGAAGCCGCGGGCAACAGCCTGGGCGATGCGCTGACGGTCGAGGCCCATCTCGGCGAGCTCGCTGTTGGAGCGGCGAGAGAGATACTCGTAGCGCTCCGACATGGCGCGGGCTTCGGCGATGGCGTCGAAGAAGTCGCCGACCGCATTGCCGATGCGACCGAAGAAGCCGGTTTCGCGGGGAGCATGTGCAGTGATCGTGACCATTTTCGCCTCCGTTTGATGAGGGGAAGATAGGGCATCAGCGTGCGTTGCAACATAGCGAATTGTGCATGGCACCATTGCGTATGACGTATACCAATAGGCAGTCAGGTCCGATTGCCGCCGAACGCTGCCGATACTCCCGGTGCTACCCCTCTCGAAAAGGGGGTGTGAATGACGCTGAATCGGGAGTTGAACCCGGCGATCGAATTGCGTATAGAGCCCACCTGCCTCGGCAGACCCTCCCGCCTCCGCTCCTGCGGACGCCGGGTGTTGGGGGATAGTTCAACGGTAGAACCGCGGACTCTGACTCCGTTAATCCTGGTTCGAATCCAGGTCCCCCAGCCAAATTCGCTTCTTGGACAAGACGAGGTGCCGAAGCCGATGTAATAGCGGTCGCTTTCGTGCGATTGCGCGTCGGGCCTCTTCTCTTCTTGACGCTCGCGTTCTGGCGAATGGCCTTGGCTGCAGCGTGAGAATTCTGGCGCCGAGCTGCACGGTCTTTACGATCCTCGACGAATACGTGCCGGCTACGGGATTATCTGGCTTGCCGTTCTGATTTTCCTTCAGCGGCCGGCGGGGGCGCGCGAAGGTATATACTAAAAGTTGTTTTATTTCGATATACAATTCAATTGTCCAGTGGTCCTGTGATGCGGCGCGGGGGCGCCGGACCTCTGGAAAAAGCCAATTGGGGGAGGGGCTTATGACCTTAAGCGATGTCCTCACGATCACCATCGCGCTGGTGCTCACCTACACCATGATGAGTCTGCTCGTCTCCACCGTTCAGGAGCAGGTCGCCGCCATCTTCAAGAACCGCCAGAAGGGCCTCGAAGCCGCCATCCGCGAACTGGTCGCCCCGGACGGGACAACCAATGGGCAGCTGCGCCAAATAGCTGAGGAATTATATGGACATGCCCTGGTTGGTGGGACGAGCCCGAAGGGCAGGCCGTCCTACGTGCCGGCGCGGAATTTCACCCTCGCCCTCCTCTCCCTCGTCAGCCAGGGATCTCAGGCGGATACCATGGTCGACATCCGCAAGACGGTGGGGGCCCTGCCGGATGGTAAGCTGAAGCAAGCCCTTACTACGCTTATGGAAAGCGCTGGCGCTGACCTCGATTCCTTCCGGGCTGCGGTGGATGGCTGGTACGATCAGGCCATGGACCGGCTCAATGGCCAGTACAAGCGCCATACCCAAGCCTGGCTGGTGGCCATCGGCTTCCTCCTCGCCGCCGCCCTGAACGTGGATACCTTCACCCTCGTGGATGCGCTGATGAAAAGCCCCCAGTTGCGGGCCGAGCTTCAGCTGAAGGCGGAAGTCTTTTCGAAACAAGGGCTTCCGCCCGATGGGGATATCTCCGTTTCGCGCATTCTGTCCGATCTGGCGCCACTGCCGATCGGCTGGCATTTTTGTCCGTCCGGCGCTCAACAAACCGGTGCGGAGGCCGCCAAGCCGTCAATTTCCGCAACGCCGCCAACAGGTTCGACCCGTTGCGTTTCACCGGAGCGCCTCGTGCGCGCGGAGCTGCGCTGGACGGATGCGCTGAATGTCGCCGGGTGGCTCCTGACCGCCATTGCGATCTCCTTTGGTGCGCCGTTCTGGTTCCAGCTCCTCAACCAACTGGTGAACCTGCGCGCCGCAGGCCCCCCGCCGGAGGTCAAGCCGGAGGCGAAGCCCGATGCCAAAGGCGGCAGGGCCGGGAGCTGAGAACGTTCCCCAATCGGGAGTGCTTGCGTGGCACAGCCCGATCGGCCTGTCAGGTCAATACCTTGTCACGCGCCCAGATGCTCCAGCAGCGCGCGGGCGAGCGCTTCCGGCTGCTCCACGCAGGGGATGTGTGAGGCCTCTGCGATCACCTCCAGCCGCGCGCCGGGAATGGCCGCCGCCATGGCTTCGGCCGCCGCGGGCGGGGTGGAGGGGTCCTTGTCGCCGACCACGACCAACGTCGGCGCGGAAATGCGGCCGGCGGAGGCGGTCAGGTCGGCGTCGCGCACCGCCATGGCACAGCCCACATAGCCTTCCAGTGTCGTGCGGGCGACCATGTTGGCATAGCCGCGGACGATGTGCGGCACCCGCTCGCGGAAGCCGTCGGTGAACCACCGGGCCATGACGCCGGGTGCGATGGCGGGGAGCCCGTCGCGGCGGATGACGGCGAGGCGCTCGTTCCACACCGAGGCGGGGCCGATCTGCATGGCGGTGTCGCACAGGACAAGGCGGTCCACCCGCGCCGGCGCATGGGCCGCCAGATGCTGGGCCACCATGCCGCCGATGGACAGGCCGCACACATGGGCCTGTTCGATGCCTAGAGAATCGAGCAATCCCAGCGCATCGCCGGCAAGGGTGGCAATGGAATAGCCGGTATTCTCATCCGGCAGCGGGGCAGCGTCGGAGAGGCCGTGACCGCGCATGTCGTAGCGCAGCACGCGGAAGCGGGAGGTCAGCGCCGGCATCACCGCGTCCCAGACGAGGAAGCTGGTGCCGAGCGAATTGGCGAGCAGCAGGACCGGTGCGCCTTCCGCCCCTTCGAGCGCGTAATGGGTGGTGCGACCGTCGATGGCGATAAAGGGCATCCGGGTCTCCTGTGGAAGATCACACGGTGGCGATGGGGGTGACGGGAGAGCCCACGGCGCCGGGCAGGCGCAGCGGCGGGGCGGTAAGGAGGAAGCGATTACGGCCGGCGGCCTTGAGATGGGCGGCGAGATCGGCCAGCCACCACAATTCGCCGAGCGGAACGCCGAGCCTGAACAGGCAATGGTGGTGCAGCGGCATGGCCGCCTGCGTCGTGGCGGCGAGGCGCTTCGCCGGCAGATGCTCCACCGCATAATTGTCGGCGACGAGGGCGGCGATGCGGCTATCCGAGATCCATTGCAGCAGGCGCGCGTCGCGGCCGTCGAGGGCGGCGCAGCTTTTGCTCAGGATCGCGCCGTCGGGGATGCCGTTCATCTCCATCACGACCTGCGTGAAGCCGGTGTAGAGGCAGAGGATATCGCCCTCTTCCACGGTCACGCCTTGGGCGTCCATGGCCCGCATGAGATCGTCATAGCCGACAAGATGGCGCGCGCGGCCGAAGAGGGAGAGCAAATCCACCAGCACGCCGCGGCCCTGCACGCCATGGAGGGCGGCGTTGTGGATGCCCAGACGATGCGCGCCAGAGGCGATACCGCGCGCCTCGGCGTCGCGCGGGCCGACGATATCTGTTCCGGCACGGAAGCCATTGTAATAGACCGGCTCTGGTCGGCCCTCCCCGCTCACGTCGAACAGCGCCCCCACATGGGCGAAGCTGTCCCACTGGGTGGAGTATTGCAGGCAGATCTCCACCTTGTCGTCGCTCACCACGTCGACAAGGCTCGCATCCTCTACGCACAGCTGCGCGTTGAAGCGCGGCGCGTCCTCGGTGCCGGTGGGCTTCAGCACGGGCGGCAGCCGACGCACGTTCAGCACGTTGCCGCCGGGGCGGTCGAGGGGCAGGCTGAGGCAGAAGGTGCGGCCCTCCTTCACCTCGGTGACGGCGGCGCGCACCTTGTCGGGGGTGATGAGGTTGAGGCGGCCGAGCTCGTCGTCCGGGCCGAAGTCGCCCCAGGTGGAGCCTTCGGGGCGGCGGGTCCAGCGGGGATTGGACGGCATGCGGTCTCCTTTGACGGGCGGTGCCTTTCAGACCGCGCCCTTGCCCACCGTGATGCCGCCGCAGACCGGCAGCGTCTGGCCGGTGATAAAGCCGGCCTCGTCCGAGAGGAAGAACGAAACCGCCTGCGCCACGTCCTCCGGGGTGCCCATGCGGCCGACGGGGATGGCCTCCACGATGGCGCGGGTGCGCGGGGCGTCGGGCGGGTTGGCTGTAGTGAACAATGGCGTGGCGATGGGGCCGGGCGCGACCGCGTTCACAGTGATGCCGTCCTTGCCCAGTTCCAGCGCCCAGGTGCGGGTGGCGCCGATGAGCCCCGCCTTGCTGGCGGCATAGGCGGTGCGCAACTCCTTGCCATAGGCGGCGCGGCTCGAAACGTTGACGATGCGCCCGAAGCGTGCCGCCCGCATGCCCGCGAGGAGCGCCTGCGTGGCCTGGATGGCGACGCCGAGATTGAGCCGCATGACCGCGGCGAAATCATCCGCAGTGGTGTCGTCGAGGCTGGCGGGTCGCACCATGCCCACGTTGTTCACGAGGCGGGTGATGGGGCCGTGCGAGAGGGCTTCCGCGAGGGCGGCGGTGGTCGCGGCCTCGTCCATGAGGTTGACGCAGATGAAGCGGGCATCGAGATCGGCGGGGGGCGGCTCACGGTCCAGCACCACGACGGCGCGGCCGGCGGCCAGTTCCTGCCGCGCTACCGCGAGGCCGATGCCGCTCGATCCGCCGGTGACCAGGGTCCGCGGGCTCATTTCGCCTCCGGCAGGTAGCACACGCCGTCCACATAGGCCTTGCGCCAGCGCTGGATCTGGACACGCTCGAACAGGCCGGCGGTGAAGAAGGGGTCGGCGGCGATGAAGGCTTCCGCCTCCGCCCGCGTCTCCAGCGCCACCACATAGAGCCCGCCGCCGGCGGCGTTGCCGTCGTCGTCCAGCTTGGCGCCGCAGGCGAGCAGCAGGTGCTTGTGCGCATCGAGGAAGGCGAGGTGGGTGTCCCGCACCTGAGCACGCAAGTCCAGCGTGCCGGGCTTGTCGAAGGTCTCGATCATGTAGGGCATGCGGTGATCCTTCGGGCGCGGCTTCAGATGGCGGAGGGGTGGCGCGCCAGGGGCGTCACCTTGATGTCCATGAAGGGGAAGAGGGGGAGCGAGGAGAGGAGCGTGTGCAGTTCGTCCACGCTCGAAACGTCGAAGATGGAGACGTTGGCGTAGCGCCCCGCGATGCGCCACAGATGCACCCACTTGCCCTGCCGCTGAAGATCCTGCGCATAGGCCTTCTCCGCCGCCTTGATGGCGTCCGCTTTCTCGGCCGGGAAGTCGTGCGGGATGTTCACCTGCATCTCGACATGGAACAGCATGGGCTTCGCCTTCTTGACCGTGCGGAGATAAGGAAAAACCCCGGGCGCCCGCGCCGCAAGTGCGCGCGGGCGCCCGGGGCGCGCGCCGGGTCCGGGAGGAGACGGGCCGGCGCGCGCGAGATTACTTCTTCACCAGCGGGCAGGTGCTCTCGCTGAGCGGCTGGAAGGCCTCGTCGCCGGGGATCACGCGGACGATCTCGTAATAGTCCCAGGGGCCCTTGGACTCCTTGGGGGACTTCACCTTGGCCAGATACATGTCGTGGACCATGCGGCCATCGGGGCGGATCTTGCCGTTCTTGGCGAACATGTCCTCGATGGGCAGCTCACGCATCTTGGCGATCACCTTCTCGCCCTCGTCGGTGCCGGCGGCCTCGGCGGCCTTCAGATAGTGCAGCACGGATGAATAGACGCCGGCATGAACCATGGTGGGCATCTTGCCCTTCATGCGCTCGGCGAAGCGCTTGGAGAAGGCGCGGGTCTTGTCGTCCGTATCCCAGTAGAAGCCAGTGGTCAGCACCATGCCCTGGGCGGCGTCGAGGCCCACCGAGTGGATGTCGGTGAGGAACAGGAGCAGCGCCGCGAGCGTCTGGCCGCCCTGGGTGATGCCGAACTCGCGGGCCTGCTTGATGGTGTTGATGGTGTCGGAGCCGGCGTTCGCCATGGCAATGATCTTGGCGCCGGAAGCCTGCGCCTGGAGCAGATAGGACGATACGTCGGAAGAGCCGAAGGGATGGGCCACCGAGCCCTTCACCGTGCCGCCCTTTTCCTTCACGATCTTGGCCACCTGGTTCTCCAGGTCGTGGCCGAAGGTGTAGTCGGCGGTGATGAAGTACCAGGTCTTGTAGCCTTCGCTCACCAGCGCGTTGCCGGTGCCGGCGGCCAGCGAATAGACGTCGTAGGTCCAGTGCAGGCCGGTGGGCGAGCAGGCCTTGTTGGTCAGCGACATGGACGCCGCGCCGGAATTGATGTCGACCTTGCCCTTCTCCTTGGCCACCTCGCGCACCGCGAGCGCCGCCACGGAGCCATTGATGTCAAAGATGGCGTCCACGTCCTGCGTATCATACCACTTGCGGGCGGTGGCGGAGGCGATGTCCGCCTTGTTCTGGTGGTCGGCGGAGACGAGCTCGACCGGCTTGCCGTTGATGGGCTTGCCGAAGTCCTCGATGGCCATCTTCGCGGCTTCCACCGATCCCGAGCCTGCGAGGTCCGAATAGGCCCCCGACATATCGGTCAGCACGCCGATCTTCACGCCGCCGCCGGCATATTGGGCGGCCGCGGGGGCGACCATCATAGCGCTGGCGAGGAGCGCGGCCGCGAAGGACGCAGCGAGAGCCTTGGTCTTCATATTTCCTCCATCGAGCTCAACGCGGGACTGAAGTGGCCGGTTGGTCAGCACATCCGCACGCCGGCGTTCCGTTTCGCTTCCGGCGGCCCGCTGCGCGCCCCGATCGGGGCTTGGGCGGGGCTCGTCGCGCAAACTTCCGTTTGTGCGATATGCGCACTATATTGCGTAGTTTGGTACGGCGTAGCTGCGATCGCAGTCAAGGAGAATCGATGCTGCATCTGCGAACTGGTCGATCGATACTGGAATAAATATATAATTTACAGTTATTTGATTCACTTGAGTCTCGCTCCGGTTGCGTTTCAGATCCTGCGTCCTTGCTTTCCTCTCTTGTTCGCATTACGAACATATATTGTTTAGAACGCACATTGGGGCGCGCCATGAGCGAAGGCCGGAGCGGACCCGTCACTCTCGTGGGCGGTGGGAGCATGGGTGTGGGCTGGGCCATCGTGTTCGCCCGGGCAGGCCTCGACGTGAGGGTCCATGATGCATCGACGGACGTTCGCGGCGCCGTTCTGCCCGCCGTCGAAGAGCGTCTCGCGATGCTCACCGCGCACGGGCTGCTGGATGAGTCCCCGCAGGCGGTGATGGCGTGCGTGAGCGTGGTCGATACGCTCGCTGATGCCCTGGATGGTGCCATCCATGTGCAGGAGAGCGTCCCCGAGCGGCTGGACCTGAAGATCGCGCTGTTTCGCGCGATGGACGAGATGGCGCCGCCGGATGCGGTCCTCGCCAGCTCCACCTCCTCGCTCCCGGCCTCGGAGTTCGCCGGTGGTCTGCCCGGCCGCGCGCGGTGCCTCGTCGCCCATCCGGCCAATCCGCCCCATCTGCTTCCGATCGTCGAGATCGTGCCCGCCCCCTTCACCGATGCAGCTGCCGCCGCCCGCACGCGCGCGCTCATGGCGCGGGCAGGGCAGGTGCCGGTGGTGCTGAAGCGCGAGGTGAACGGCTTCATCTACAATCGCCTCCAGGGTGCCGTGCTGCGCGAAGCCTATTGGATGCTGGAGCAGGGCATCGCGGATGTGGCGGACATCGACAAGGTGATGACCTCGGGCCTGGGGCTCCGCTGGTCCGTCGTGGGCCCGTTCGAGACGGCAGATCTCAACTATCGCGGCGGCCTCGCCGAGCATGCCCAGCGCATGGGCGAGCGCTATCGGCAGATGGGGGCCGAGCGCGGCCAGCCAGAAGGATGGAGCGAGGCCCTCGTCGCCCGCGCCACGGCCGAGCGGCGGGCGCTGCTGCCGCTGGAGGACTGGGAGGCTCGCGTCGCCTGGCGCGACGAGCGTCTGATGGCGGCGCGCGCTGCCGAGCAGGCGGCCGACATAAGCCGGGCCGCTGGGCAGGCGGACGCCGGCCCCTATCATGCGCCGGCCGGGCACTCCGCCGCCAGCGGTTCGCAGGAGGGGGCATGACGACGGGCGAGGACAAGGACTACGTCCAGTCCCTCGTACGCGGCCTCGAGGTGATCCGCGCCTTCAGCCAGTACAAGCCGCGCATGACGCTGAGCGAGGTGGCGCAGCACACCGGCCTTACCCGCGCCGCTGCCCGCCGCTTCCTGCTCACTCTGGTGCGCGGGGGCTATGCGGAGACCGACGGAAAGCTCTTTGCCCTGCGCCCCAAGGTGCTGGAGCTGGGCTTCGCCTATCTCTCCTCTTTGCCCTTGTGGGAGGTGGCGCAGCCGGTGATGCGCGACGTGGTCAATTCCCTGCAGGAATCCTGCTCCCTCTCGGTGCTGGACGGTGACGATATCGTCTACGTGGCGCGCGTGCCGACGGCGCGGGTGATGACGATTGGCCTGTCCATCGGCTCGCGCCTGCCTGCCTTCTGCAGCTCCATGGGGCGCGTTCTACTTTCGGGCCTCCCGCCAGCGGAACTCGCGGTTTTCTATGACCGCGTGAAAATCGAGAAGCGCACGCCCCGCACGGTGGCCACCATGGTGGCCCTGAAGGAGGCTGTGGAGAATGCGCGCCGGCAGGGCTGGGCGCTGGTGGACCAGGAGCTGGAACTCGGCCTGCGTTCGATCGCCGTTCCGGTGCGCAACCGGCGTGGGGAGGTGCTGGCCGCCCTCAATGTTTCCACCCATGAGGGGCGCTGCTCCATCGAGGCGATGCGCACCCGCTTCCTGCCGGCGCTTCTCGATGCCGCCCAGCGCATTTCGGCAGCGCTGCCGCAATAGCCGGCCTCTGCTTTAGCGCGCCCCGATGGACTGCATCACGTGCTTGACCAGCGCGCGCTCGGAGCCGACGCCGGTCTTGCGATACATGCGCAGCCGGCAGTTCTTGATGGTGCCCTTGCTGAGGCTCAGTTTCTGGGCGATCTCGCCGGTGGTCTGACCGTTCATCAGAAGCAGCAGGATTTCGCGCTCGCGCGGCGTGAAGATGCCCAGCGCGTCCTCCAGCAGGCGGTCGGGATCGTCCTCCGCCCCGCGCTGCGGCGCATCGAGCACATACATGCGCCCGCCCGGCGCGAGCGGAAAATCGCGGTCGAAGACCTCCACCTTCACGCTCAGCGGCCCCGAGGCATGGATCGTCCCGGCCGGAGCGACGCGCAGAGCCTCCACCGCATCGGCGAGGGCGGGCGCGCGCCGGGCGGCGTCGCGCCAGGCATCGTTGGCGAAGACATCCACGCCGAAGCGGTCCTCGATGAGGGTGGGCCGGGTGATGAATCCTTCCACCTGCGCCCCGCGCGGGTTGCGCAAATCGTTGAACAGGGCGCCGAGGTGGGAGCGGTGGAAGCCCTCCAGCATGGGGAAGATGAGCCGCGCGCGCTCGATGTCGGTCTGTGAGAAGCGGCCCGTTTCCCGCTCGAGGAACAGGCCGAAGCAGCAATGGCCGACGGTGGAGAAGAACATGCCCAGTTCGTCGGAGATGCTGGCCAGCGTCTGGAAAACCTTGTGGTACATGTCCCACGACTGGCCGGGAGAGCGCACGTCGTTCAGCATCAGCACGCCGGGACTGCCGTTGTTCCTCCAGTATTCGGAGAAGGGGTCCACGGACGAATAGAGGTTGGAATAATAGGCGACCACGTCGCTCGCCACGTCCTTGGTGTAGAGCACATCCGGCGGCGCCACGCGTGAATAGCGGATGATCCAGCAGGCATCGTGGTTGATGGCGGCGCCGGCGAGTTCCACCAGCTCGCGATGGAAGCGGTCCGAACCGATCGAGCGGGCCACATCGCCCACGCGCGCGAACCAGTCCGGGCTGTTCAGGCGCACGGCGCTGTAGCGGGCAGAAAGGGCAGCGGGCCGGGGGTGATCGGCATCGACCATGGCAACGTGCCCCAACGGATTCGCCACACGCGAAATTCTTGTTGCGGCGAATAAAGCCGAAGCTTCGGCGCTTGGCAATTCTGGGGACGCGAAGGGACCATGTAGCGGGGCTCGTTCAGAAAAATGGGGCCGGCCGACGCCGGCCCCAAGTGGGAAGGGCCGGAGAGCGCGATTGGGACGGCACGCTCTCCGGCAGCGCCCAGGGGGGAAGCCCCTCAGGACGCGCCTCGGAGGCAGCGCGTCGGAGGGAGCCCTGGGGCACGACGGCCTGAGGTGGCTAAGGTTTCAGGCCGTACGTTCTTCAAGCGGGTGGGTGCGCAGGCGCAGCGGGTCGTAGAAGGGCGTCTTCACCACCCGCGCCACGAACGTGCCATCGGCCCCATGGACCTCCAACTCGGTGCCGCAGGTGGCAAGCTCCGGCGTCACGTGGGCAAGGGCGAGGGAGCGCATGAGGTAGTGGCTGTAGGCGGTGGAGTTCAGAAGTCCCACCTCCCTGCCGTCCCGGAACAGCTTGGCGCCGGGCTCGACGGCAGCGTGGTGGTCGATCTCCACCCCCACCTGCGCCACCCGCTCCTGGCCCTTGCGGCGCACCAGCGCGTCACGGCCGCGGAAGGCGGGCTTCGACAGGTCCACGGTCCAGCCGAGGCCCACTTCCCACGGGGTCGTGTCGCCCTGCGGCATGTCATAGGGGAAGAACAGGAGGCCGCCCTCCACCCGCACCACGTCGAGGCAGGACCAGGAGGCCGGCATGGCCCCGAACGGCTGTCCGGCGGCGAGGATGGCGTCCCACAAGGCGACCGCATCCGCCGCCGCGCAGAACACCTCGTAGCCCCGCTCGCCGGAGTATCCGCCGCGGGCGATGGAGACGGGGCGGCCGAACAGGGTCGTCCGCTGGTGCCCGAAATAGGGCAGGGTCTCCAGCGCAAACGGGGTGTTCGGGTTGAGGATGTCGAGCGCCTTCGGCCCCTGCAGGGACATGATGTGGACGTCGTTGTCCTTGGTGAAGGTCACGTCCCGGCCCGCCGCAACGCCGGGCAGGATGTCCTCCAGCGAACCGCCGCCGTGGGAGATGCGATAGGCGTTCGGCCCGTCGCAATAGATCAGCACGTCGTCGATGAGGGAGCCGTTCTCGTCCACGACGCTGGTGAGCGAGGAGGCGCCGGGCGCGATCTTCGAGATGTCCGAGGTGCACATCTCGTTCAGCACGGCGAGCGCTTCCTTGCCTGCCACGTCGATGATGCGCAGCGCGGAGACGTCGAACAGGCCGGCGGCAGTACGCACCGCGATCACCTCGTCATAGGTGTCGGTGGCGTAGTTCTGCGGCACCGGCATGTCGTTCCAGGAGGCCTCGAAGGCGGTGCCGAGCGCGCGGTGCCGGTCGGACAGCGCGGAGAGGCGCGAGAAGGCGGAAAGTCCCTGTGTCATCCTGCATGTTCCTTGCGGATCAGAGGTGGAAGAAGAGGTTGGAGAGGATCACCACCGCGACGCCGGCGATGAGCGTCAGATAGGGCAGGATGCCGGCGCGCTTCTGGGTCTTCGTCCCATCGCCGACCTGCAGATCCTCGAAGGTCTCGTGCGGGAACTTGCCGCCGTCCTGCACATAGTGCCGGAAGATGAAGACCGGGATGATGAGGGCGGCGGTGATGAGCCCCGCCCACAGCGCCACCGGGTTCCACACCTTGGCGCCGGCGCCCATGAAGACCGCATTGGCGAAGGCGAACACGGTCCCGAGCACGATGAGGATGGTGGGGGCCTTGTAGGGCCGCGCCACGTGACCGGAATCGATGCGGTGGATCCAGCCGGAGTTGAGGTTCAGGAAGTTGAAGATGATGTAGCCGACATTGGCGACGGCCAGCACGAAGAAGAAGCTGGTGGCGTCCGCGCAGGCGATGGCGAGCAGCACGAGGTTGAACCACAGGTCCGCCCACATGGCCCGCGTGGGCGCGCCGTGCTCGTTCACATGGTCGAGGAAGCGGGGCAGCCAGCCGTCCACGGCGCCTTGGTAGAGGGTGCGCGAGGAGCCCGCCATGGCCGTCATGATGGACAGCATGAGGGCGAGGATCATGAGCATCACGAGGGCGCTCTCGATGACCTTGCCGCCGCCCACCATGTGGGCTAGCGCCTGGGCGACGCCCGAGCCGTCCACGATGGCCGGGTCCAGCATTCCCGAAAGTCCCAGCGCGCCCTGGAAGGTGAAGGGCACGAGGATGAAGAGCGCGAGGCACAGAAGGCCCGAATAGAAGATGGCCTTGAAGGTGTCCTTCTCGGGATTGCGGAATTCGCTCGTGTAGCAGACGGCGGTCTCGAAGCCGTAGGTGGACCAGGCGGCGATGAACAGGCCGCCGAGCACCAGCGTCCAGCCCGGGATGTTCCAGCTGCCGGGATCGGCCGCGCCGGCGGCGGCCAGCGGCACCAGCGGCGAGAAGTTGGCCCAGTCCACCTTGCCGGTGAGGATCGGCACGAGGCCGACAATGACCATGGGAATGATGACCGAGAGGCCGATCCACTTCTGCACGCTAGCGGTGCCCATGATGCCCCGGTGCTGGATGGCGAACACCACCAGCATCAGCGTCGCGCCCACGAAGAAGGAGGCGTTCAGGGAGAAGGAGACGGGGCCGATGGCGTGGGAGAACAGCGTCCAGTCGCGCACCGCCGGCGTCAGCGCCGCCACCGCGGCGGCGGCCTTCTCGGCATCGGTGCCGGTGAGGGTGGTGGCATGGGCGGCGATCCACTGCGCCACCTCGGGGCTGTTTACTGCCGGCACCGGGGCGAAGGCGTTGAGGATGTAGGCGGCGGCGATGGAGCAGCCGAGCGAGAGCACCGGGCTCCAGGCAAACCAGTTGCACCACACCGAGAGCGGCGCCACCAGCTTCACGTAGCGCACCCAGGCGGCCGCGCCATAGATGGAGGCGCCGCCCGACTTGTTCGGGAACAGGCCGGCGATCTCGGCATAGATGAAGGACTGGATGAAGCCCATGCCGATGGAGATGGCCCAGATCAGAAACGAGAGCGTCCCGGTGGTGCCGGCGATGCCGCCGATGGAGAACAGCACCAAAGCAGGCACGCCGCTCGCCACCCAGAAGGCGCCGGTCCAGCTGATGGAGCGGTGCAGTTTCCCGTCACCCTCCGTTGTCGCGTGAATGTTGGTTATCGTCGTCACGGTGTCCTCCCTTGCCCGGTGCTTTCAGGCGACGGCGCGCGTGCCCGGCCCGGATGGTGTTTGTCGTCACCTCTGCTGCGCTTCCGATGAATTCGGAGGTCGCTCTTCTTGCCTCTGGATGCGATCGACAGGGCCTGCGGCCGGGACCGATTTGGCGCTCGGTCCCGGCCCGGATTTTCAGCTGTGCTCTACTGGATGCCCTTCTGCTTCCGCAGTTCCTCGGCGATCTCCAGCATGTCGCCGACGATGCCGTAGCGGGCGATGGTGAAGATGGAGGCCTCGGGGTCCTTGTTGATCGCCACGATGGTCTCCACGTGCTTCATGCCCCACTGGTGCTGCACCGAGCCGGAGATGCCCATGGCGATGTAGAGGTTGCACTTGGCCGCCAGCTGGCCGGACTGGCCCACCTGCCGCGCCTTGGGCAGCCAGCCGTTGTCGGCGATGGGCCGCGAGCAGCCGAGCGTCGCGCCGAGGCCGTCCGCCAGCTCCAGGAACTGCGCCACGTTCGCCTCGTCCCCGACCCCGCGGCCGATGGAGAGGATGAAGGGCGAGCCCGGAATGTCGATGCCGCCGGAGGCCGGCGGATCACGCCAGTCGAGGTGCTTGCTGCGCGCCGTGCCATCGCCCGCCTCAAGGGCGGACACGGCCGGGCTGGCCGGCGTCGTCTCCGGCGCGAAGGCGCCGCCGCGCAGGGTGAGGAGCACGCCGGTGCGGCCGGGAAAGTCGATCTCCACGAAGACCTTCTCGTTGTAGCCGGCACGCGTCGCCACCACCTCGCCGTCCTCGACCGCGACACCGAACACGTCGGTGGCAAAGCCGAGGCCCTCGCCGATGGCGACGGCGGGCGCGAGGGAGAAGCTGTCCACGCTGTGCGACATCAGCACCAGCGCGGGCGAGCGCTCGGCGATCACGCTGCGCAGCACCGCCTCGTAGACATGCGGTTCGTAGGTCGCCGCATCGGGGCGGGCGACGGTGATGACCTCGTCCACCGCGCCCACGCTGACCGCCTTGGCGAGCGGGGCGGGATCGGCCGCGATGACGAGGACTGTGACGGGACCGCCGAGGACGGCCTTGAGCGTGCCGGCGGCGCCGATGGCCTCCAGAGTGGCATCGCGCAGGGTGCCGCGCCGGTGCTCGGCCAGGATGAGAATGCCGGACATCAGCCGTTCACCTCCGAAATGATCTCAAGAAGACGGGCCGCCTGCTGGGAGGGGGTGCCCGCGATGATCTCGCCGCGCCCGCGCTCGGGCACGAACACGCGCCGCACCCGGCTGAGCGCGCCGGCGCCGCCGATCTCGGCAGCGGCAAGGCCGATGTCTTGGGGCGTCAGGCACTCGATGGGCTTGGCGTTGGCCTGCTTGATGGAGCGCAGGGAGGCATAGCGCGGCGTGTTGATGCCGAGCTGGATGGTGAGCACCGCGGGCGTCTCGACCTCGATGCGCTCCACGAGCCCGCCTTCCAGCTCGCGCTCCACCTGAGCGGTGGCGGCGCCCGGCGTGAAGTCGAGCTTCGACACCACCGCCGTGCGCGCCCAGCCGAGCAGCGCCGCGACCGACATACCTGTCTGGGCGTGGCCCTGGTCGGCGGATTGCGCGCCGCACAGCACGAGGCCGGGCTCCTCGTTCTCCGCCACCTGGGCGATGACGCGGGCGATGGCCACGCGGTCCGCCTCTTCGAGGCCGGTATCGTCCACGCGGATGGCGCGGTCGGCACCCTTGGCGAGGGCCTTGCGCAGCACGTCGTCGGCATCGTCGGGGCCGATGGTCAGCACCACCACCTCGACCGTGCCCTCGGGCGCGGCTTCCTTGATCTGGACCGCCGCTTCCAGCGCGTATTCGTCGAATTCGTTGAGGTCGAACTCGCAGAAATCGGGATCGACGTCGCGGCCATCGTCGTTGAGCTCGAACTCGTCATCAAGCGAGGCGATGCGTTTCACCGGCACGAGTATCTTCATGGGTGTCCTCACGGCTGTGGGAAGGTTTCGAGGTGCCTGCGTGCGGCGCGCCCGGCGGCCGCTGCGTGGGTGGCGGCGCGCTTGCCCACCGCGAAGCGCACCTGCGGCGCGCCGTCGTCGGCTGAGCTCCAGGCATCCGCGACCGGAAGGTTCGGATGGCGCACGGCGAAAGCGCGGTTGAGGGGATAGGGATCGTCCAGCAGCAGGCGCAGGGCGGCTGCGGGCGCAACCGGATTGAGCGCCACCGCGCGCCGCACGTCCGCCTGCCCGTGCCGGGCCAGGCGGCGGAGCACCGTTTCCCGCGCCTGCGGATTGCGGGCGACGGCGGAGGCCACATCCACCCCGTCTTCCAGTTCGAGGGCGCGCAGGGGCTCGGCCGGTAGGTCGGGACGGCAGGCGACGGCGGCGCGCACCCATTCGTCGCCATCGCGGGCGAGGGTCGCGAGCACGTCGGCGGGGCAGGCCGGATTGCGGCCGGCGGCATGACGCACCCGCGCTTCGGCATCACTGCCGAGCCGCTGGATGAGAGCCGCCGGCAAAGCCGGATTGCGGGCGAGCCAGACGCGCACCCACACGTCGCCGTCGCGAGAAAGCGCCTCTGCCAGATCCTCCGGCAGGGTCACATGGCGGGCCTGGGCGCGGCGCACCCGCACGTCGGTGTCGCCCGCCAGCGAAACCCCCTGGCCCTCCGCATGGCCGCGCAGGGCCTCCGCCCGCACGGCCGGATCGGGATCGCCCATCAGCGCCTGCCTGAGGCTCGGCGGCAGAACGGGATTGGTGGCTGCCCGGCGGCGGATGGCGGCATCGGCATCGACGCACGCATCGGCGACCTGCGTGAGTGGGCAATGGGGGTGAGCTACCGCCTCGGCGCGCACCACGGCATCGCCGCCGGCAAGGAGGGTGCGCAGCAGGTCACCGTCCGCCTGTGGATGGCGGGCGAGTGCGGCGCGCTCCGCGGCATCCGCGTGGTCCAGCAGGGCATGGAGGGCGACAGCCGGCGTTCCGGCATTGCGCAGCAGTGCGGCGCGCACGGGCGCCTCCGAATGCATGGCGAGGCCGATCAGAGCGATGGCCGGTGTGTTGGCATGGGCCGCCAGCGCCGCGCGCGTCGCTGCATCATCCATCTGCCGGGCGATGCGCAGCAGCGTCGCGCCCGACGCGGCAGGGTTGCGCAGGATGCGCTGGAGGATGGCGGGCCGATCCTCGCCGGCGAGGAGGGCGAGGAAAGCCGGCGGCGCGAAGGGCAGGGCGGCAAACACCAGCTTCAGTCGCGCGTCCGAGAGAAGCAGCCGCGCCAGCGCTGCCTGCGCCCACTCAGCGCCCTCCGCCCCATAGGCCGGCAGTGCCAGATAGGCGTCGCCCCGGGCGATCAGCGCACCCGTCAGCGCGGCCATGTTGCCGGGCGCACCCATCGCTCAGCCGACCTCGGCGGGGGCGGGGAGGAGGGCGGGCTCCTCGGGCTCCAGCGCCTCGGCGAGAAGCTCGGTCAGTTCCAGCACCCGGAAGTTGCGTTCGTTGCCGGTGGTCTTCACCGCGTCCTCGAGCATGGTCATGCACTTGGGGCAGTTGACCACCAGAGCATCGAGGCCATGGATCGCGGCGGCTTCCCGCGCGCGGATCTCGCCCACTTTCGTGGTGCCGGGCGGGTCGGGCACCCACACCCGCCCGCCGCCACCGCCGCAGCAGAAGGAATTGTCCCGGCTCTTCCCCATCTCCACCAGCGTCACGCCGGTGGCCGCGAGCACCTCGCGCGGGGCGTCATAGCCCCTGTTGAGGCGGCCGAGGTGGCAGGGGTCGTGATAGGTGACGGTGAAGTCGAGCTTCCGGGCGGGAGTGATGCGCCCGTCCGCCATCAGCTCCTTCAGGAAGGCGCTGGCGTGGCTGACGTCATAGGTGCCGCCGAGGTCGGAATATTCGTTCTTCAGCGTGTTGAAGGAGTGCGGATCGGTGGTGACGATGCGGTTGAAGCTGCAATCGCCGAGCGTCGAGATGTTGCCTTCCGCGAGCTGCTGGAACAGGCCCTCTTCGCCCACCCGGCGCACGTCGTTTCCGGCCGTGGTCTCGCCTTCGTAGAGGATGCCGAAGTCGATGCCCGCGGAATGGAGGATGCGGGCGAAGGCACGGCTGACCTTCTGGTTACGCGGGTCGAAGCTCGCATAGTCGCCCACGAACCAGAGCACATCCACCGGCTCCTTGCGGGCGTCCTTGATCTTGAACGGCAGGTCCTTGGTCCAGTTGGGGCGCTTGCGGCGGCTTTCATTGAAGCAGTTGCCGGTCTTGTTCACCGCCCCGAGGGTGCGCTGGAGCGCCGGGTCCATCTCGCCTTCGTCCACCAAAGTGCGGCGGAGCATGTTGATGAGCGGCACGTGCTCCACCCCCACCGGGCAGATCTCCGTGCAGGCGCCGCACTGGCGGCAGGACCACAGGGTCTCCGGCCGGTATTCGCCGGTGGCGAGACCGATGAGCGGCGTGGCGCAGCCGGCGGCGCGGGGCTTCGGCAGCACCTCGCCGAGATGGGTGTTGGCCTGCTCGCGCAGCGTCAGAACCACGTCGCGCGGGGAGAGCGGATAGCCGGCAGCCCGCGCCGGGCAGGCCTCGTGGCAGCGGCCGCACTTGGTGCAGGCGTCCGCCTGGACGAGATAGCGGCTCGCAACGTCGCCCAGCTCGCGATAGCCGATGCGCGCGGCATCGAGATCGCCGAGCGGCAGATGGCGGATCGCCTCGGGATTGCGCAGCAGCCAGGAAGCGGCGGCGGTGAAGATGTGCTTCGCCTTGGTGTAGGGGATGAGCGCGATGAATGTGAGCGCCAGCACGCCGTGCAGCCACCACAGCCCCATGCGTAGGGCGCCTGCGCCGGCGCTGGTGAAGCCCACCGCCTTCAGCCCGGCGGCGATGGACGCGCCGACCGGGGCCCACCAGCGCGTGTCCCACACCGCGGGATCGTTCTGGAGCCACACCATGCGCGCGCCGGAGAGCAGGAAGCCGGTGACGCCGATGAGCAGCAGGGTCCAGAGAAACGCCCAGTCCTCGATGCGGTAGCGCTCGCGGGAGAAGTCGGCATCCTGCGGCGTGCGGTCGGGCCGCGCATAATCGAGCTTCGGCGGCTTCAGCCAGCCGCGCCGCCACATCATGTAGAGGAGGCCGCAGATGAAGCCGGTGCCGGCCAGGGTCATCGTGAGCTTGAACAGCAAATAGAAGGGGCCGTGCCAGAATTTAAGGCCGATGAGCGGGCCGAGAATGTCTTCCTGCAGGGTGATGGTGGCGGTGCCGATGAACAGCAGCGCGAAGCCGTAGAAAATGAAGGCATGAAGCCGCCCGGCCACGGTGTCGCGCCGGCGCAGCGTGCGATGGGAGGCGATGGTCTTCGCTGTGTCGAGCAGCCTGCGGCCGATGTCGCCCCAGGCGAGGCGCGCGCCCCGGCGTCCGGCGCGATACTTGTGAACCTGGGCGTAGACGCCCCAGGCGAACGCCGCCATGCAGCCGATGGCATAGACATAGAAGATCGCGAGCATCCAGGGCGAAAAGTCCTGGAACAGGATGCGCGTGACCTTGGATGGGTCGATGCCGCTCGGAATCATGTGCTCTTCGCCCTCTGATCTTTTTCTTGATTGCGTTCGTGCAAATGCCCGTTCCGGCCGAGGGATTGGACCCCGACGACGGCGGGCATGCGGGGCGCGTGATCTGCCGCGCCCCGCCCGCTCTGACCAGGACGAGGGGAACTAGCCCTGGTAGCGGATCTCGTAAGAGCCGCCCGGCTGGTAGGGCGCGCCGTAGACGGCGGCCTCGCGCCGGTAGGGCTTGGGCTCCTGCGGGTTCGCCTCCTCGATCTCGCGGGCCAGGCGCTGCCCGTCGAAGGTGGCGTCGGCGATGAGCTTGGGCGCCCAGGCGTCGCCGATCACGTACACGCCCTTGATGCCGCGGGCATCCCACTCGCCGGAGCGCGCCTTGAGGGCCCGGAACAGGGCATCCTCGGAGCGGCGGGCGGTGACCAGCACGAGGGTGTCGTACTCGTGCCAGGCGTGGGTGGTGTTGGCGCTGCGCGGCATCTTGCCGGGGCCGGTATAGACGCGCTTATGCCCGTCGCCCCAGAGGTTGTAGAGCTCGATCCGGCCGTCTTCCACGCGGCTCGCCCAGGTGCTGGAGAGCACGTTGATGTGCAGCTCGTGCAGCATGCGGTGCATGTTCGGCGCTTCAAGGGTGAAGTGCATGTAGCGGCCGAGTTCCACGCCCGACGCCACCGTCACCTGATGCCCCGCCTCCGCCAGTTTCTGCGCGAGGCTCGGCGCCATGTAATAGGGGTCGGCATTGAGGATCATCACCCGCTTGCCGATGGGCTTGGTGCCGAGGATCACGTCTTCCGGCGTGAGCACATTGGCGCGCGGCGTGCCCTCCAGGCCCGGAATGGGCGCGTGGGTGAGGCAGTTGGTGCCGTCCGTGACCCAATGGGCACCGGTGGCGATCACCACCTTGTCGGCGCCGTAGGAGAGCACGTCTTCCACCGAGAGCTTCTTGCCGCCGAGGGCGATCTGGCTGTCGCGGTTGCGCTTCACCAGCTTGTTCAGCTGCACTTCGCGATAGTCGCGGTGATAGCTCCATTCGCCGAGGCCGGGGAGGGTGGCCACTTCGTTCACATAGCCGCCGATCTTCTCGGCGCTGTCCACGAGATGGACCACATAGCCGCGCTCCATGAGCACGCGGGCGCACTCGGAGCCGGAGGGGCCGGCCCCCACCACCAGGATGGCATCGTCCGAACCCTTCTTGGGGAAGCGCTCGGGATGCCAGCCGCGGCGGAATTCCTCGCCGGCGGTGGCGTTCTGGGTGCAGATCATGGGCGGGCCGCCGATCTCCCAGCGGGAGATGCAGACGTTGCAGCCGATGCAGGTGCGGATGTCGTCGAGGCGGCCGTCGCGGATCTTCTCAGGCAGGAACGGATCGGCGATGGAGGGGCGGGCGGCGCCGATCACGTCCAGCTCGCCGTTGCGGATGACTTCGACCATCTTCTCCGGATCGGTGAAGCGGCCGACGCCCAGCACGACCTTCTTCGAGGCCTGCTTCACGAACTTCTGCCAGGAGAGCTGGTGGCCCTGACGGTAGAAGCGGGAGGGACCGGCATCCTCGCCCCACTCGGCGATGTCGCCCACGTTCACGTCCCACAGGTCCACGAGGTCGTCGGCCAATTCGACGAACTTGAGGCCGTCGCGCTCCACCTCGATGCCGTCCTCGCCGATCAGCGTATCGACGGCGAAGCGGGTGGCGATGGCGCATTCGGAGCCCACGGCCGCCTTCATCTGCTCCAGGGTCTCGATCCAGAAGCGGGCGCGGTTCTCGAAGCTGCCGCCGTACTTGTCGGTGCGCTTGTTGTAATATTTGGAGAGGAACTGCAGCGGCAGATAGGAGTGGGCGCCATAGCAATAGATGATGTCGAAGCCGGCATCGCGGGCGCGGCGCGCCGCCTCGACGTAGAAGCCCTGCACACGACGGATGTCGTCGTGGTCCATCTCGTGGCAATAGGTGAGGGATTCGAACTCGGAGGCATACTGGCTCGGGCCGCGCGCGGTCTGGCGGGTCTCCATGCACGGGGCGTGGGCGCCGCCGTACCACAGCTCGACACCGGCAAGGGCGCCGTACTTATGGATTTCCGAGGTCATCGCGGCGAGGTTGCGCACGTCGCCCTCGTCCCAGATGCGGGCGGAAACGCGGTGCGTGTCGTCGGATTCCGGGTGGATGGAACAGTATTCGGTGTTCAGGGCCGCCCAGCCGCCTTCGGCCTTCAGCGAGCGGTGCGCGGCCTGGAAGCCGGGCTTGTCGGAACCGGCACCGATGCAGTGCGGCACCTGGTAGAAGCGGTTCCGAAGGGTTTTCGGCCCGATCTTGATGGGCTCGAAAAGAATATCGTATTTGCTGACACCCAGCGTTTCGTGCGTCATCTCGACTCCCCGTAAATAATCCGGAAGGCAGGTGTGTGACGACCGGATCTCTTCGCCGAAAAAGACAAGCAGAAGGCTCTGCGCGCACGGGTGCGCACACCGATACTGTCGCTTCTCGATGAAGAGCTTGCTTGTCTGTTCCCGGTCGTTTTCTTATTGGGATAAGTCTAACGCGCCGGGCCATGTCTCCGGCAATAGTGCCAAATGGCACTATCGTGACATGCGGCACTGCAAGATCAGGATCGACTGATGCCGGGGGTCACTGCTTGACGTAGAGTAAAGCGCGTGCGGGTTCGCAGCCTTTGCGATGGCCTGGGACTGATCGGCTGGCGGCGCCCTCAGGCTACCGGCGAGCGCATTTCCTCACCGAGCACGGCTTCCACGTCGGACAGGATGCGCCGGAACTCCTCGTCCACACGCCGCTCGAAGGCGAAGGCGGCGTCGGCTTCCAGGCCCGCGTCCTCGTGGGCATCATGAAACGTGAGCTTCTGGCTGATGGCCTCCACCAGCGCCGTTCGCAGGGTGTCGTCCCGCGCCATCAGCTGCAGCACCAGCACCAGCAGCTTGCGATGGGCGGCGGCGGCGATGTCCAGCTCCAGCGGTGTACGGGCCGGCAGGCTCTCGCCCTGTGAGAGGTGGGTGCTGTTCTTGTCGGCCATGGCGGTTCTCCGCTTGCTCGCCCCTTCGGGCAACACCGGCGGGGCGACGGGGTTCCGCGCACCGCGAGGATCAGCGCGGGCCGAGCGTGACCGCCAGCGCGGTCATGTCGTCGAACTGCGGCGCGGTATCGGCCCAGCGGATCACGGTGTCGAAGATGCCGGACAGGAAGGCCTCGGCCGCAAGGTCGGGCGCGGCCGCGAGTGCGGCCTGAGCCGCGGCTTCGAGCCGTGCTTCGCCGAAGGCTTCCTCGGCGGGATCGAACGCATCTGTGAGCCCGTCCGAGAACAGGAACAGCCGATCGCCAGGCGCGAGCGCGACGGTCTCGGCACGGGTACGGGCGCCTTCCATCATGGCGAGCGCCGGCCCCGTGGCCACGGGGCGCTCCACCGCGCCGTCCGCGCGCAGGATCATGCAGTCGGTATGGCCGCAATTGCAGTAGGTGAGGATGCCGGTGTCGAGGTCGATGACACCGCAGAACAGGGTGACGAACATGTCCTCGCCATTGGTGGCGCAGAGCAGGTCGTTCACCCGCGCCACCGCGACGGCGAGGTCGGGCTCGCTCCGGAGCACCATGCGCAGCGCGGTCTGGGTGGCGCTCATGAACAAAGCGGCGGGGGTGCCCTTGCCGGCCACGTCCCCCAGCGTCACCACAAGCCGGCGGCCGTCGATGATGAAGTAATCGTAGAAATCGCCGCCCACGTCCTTGGCCGGGCGCATGGCGGCGAAGATATCCGCCTTGCCGTCCAGCACGTCCGGCCGCAGGGGCGGGGGCAGCATGGCGCGCTGGATGGCGGCGGCGTTCGCCATCTCGCGCCGCTCCGCCGCCCGGCTCATGATGGCCTCGGCGAGCCGGCGGAAGGAGTGGGAGAAATCCACCATCTCGGGGAGTGGATTGCGCAGGTCGTCGAGCAACGCGAGGTCGAACTCGCGCCGCTCCAGCGCGTTGAGCGCGTTGGCATAGAAGCCGAAGACCTGGTTGAACGTCTCGAAGCGGCGGCCGAACTGGCGCATCACCGCGGACAGGAGATCGGGATGCACTAGCCCGGCCGCTTCGAGCGCTTCAGCCGAAAGGCGCACCGCGCGGATGGGGGTGAGGGCGTCCACATGGGCGGTGCGGGCGACGCCGGTGAAGGCGGCGATCTCGCCGATCACGGCCGGCGCCTCAAGCTGTGCCAACTGGACGTGCTCGTAGGGGGTGTCGATGGTGACGACGGCCGTGCCCTCGAACACCAGAAGCGCGAAGGTGCCGACATCGCCCCGTCGCAGCAGGCGCGTGCCGGCGGGAACGTCCATCCATTCGCCACCTGCGATGAGGGCGCTGAGTTCCGCCAGGGGAAACGCCGCGAAATAGGGGTGGCGCGCCATTGCCTGCGCGGCCGCAGACACAAGCTGCGCGATCTTGTCCGGAGCCCCGGGGTCCGGTGCCGTCTGCTGCGTTGCTCCTGGTGTCATCGTCCGCTGCGCGCCCCTCGCGATGCACCACTATAGCGCAGGCCGGGCGGGACGGCCTTACCTCAAACGCGGGAAAGCCGGAGGCCTACTTGATGTGCAACTGGGTGATGGCCCGCGACAGCACGGCGAACAGCACGGCCGTGGACCAGCCGAACAGGAGCATGCCGTTGGCCGCCGTCATAGGCCCGAGGATGCGCCAGGGCCGGGCCGGGATGAGGTCGCCGTAGCCCAGTGTCGTGAAATTGACGAAGGCGAAATAATAGACGTTGTCGATCTCGGTCGCCCCCGTGATCGCATAAAGCTGCGCCCACACCAGCACCTCCAGCAGGTGAAAGACCGTGAGGAGCGTACCCGCGGCGGCCATGACCACGACGAGGGCCTCGATCTTGCGCCGCCCACTGACGTGGCGCGCGGCGTAACGCACCATCTTGATGACGCAGAGGGTGGCCATGGCCTGGATCGCGATGGTGATGACGCTCACCAGAAGACCCGAAATGAACGCCCCGTCCATCCACGTCCCCATCGATTTCCCCGTTTCGTGGGTAGGTCCCAGAACCTGCCTGATGGACCAGTCCGGTCGCGACAGCAAGGGGTGGCGGCGCGCACGCGCCACGCCTTGGCGCGGCGGGTGGTGGAAGCCACGCAAGGGGGCAGGGTGACAGGGTCGCGGTGCCGGCGCATTGATCTTGCGCGGTTTGTGTGTATTTTGCGCCGCAAAATACCCCTTTCCCGGCGGGCCCGAGCCATTCGGACCCGCGTTTTCGTGCTGGACGGCCCATGAAGCTGCGGAACATCGCCATTATCGCCCACGTCGACCACGGCAAGACCACGCTGGTGGACGAGCTGCTGAAGCAGTCGGGGTCCTACCGCGAGAACCAGCGGGTCGCCGAGCGCGTGATGGATTCGAACGACCTCGAAAAGGAGCGCGGTATCACAATCCTTGCCAAGGCCACCTCGGTGGTCTGGAAGGACACGCGCATCAACATCGTCGACACCCCCGGCCACGCCGATTTCGGCGGCGAGGTGGAGCGCATCCTGAACATGGTGGACGGTGCCATCGTGCTGGTGGACGCCGCGGAAGGCCCCATGCCGCAGACCAAGTTCGTGGTCGGCAAGGCGCTCAAGATCGGCCTGAAGCCGATCGTCGCCATCAACAAGGTGGACCGCTCCGACGCCCGGCCGACCGAGGTCATCAACGAGGTGTTCGACCTGTTCGCGGCCCTCGACGCTACCGACGACCAGCTCGACTTCCCCATCCTCTACGGCTCCGGCCGCAGCGGCTGGATGGCCGACAGCCCGGAAGGCCCCATGGACCAGGGCATGGCGCCCCTGTTCGATCTGGTGCTGAAGCACGTGCCCGAGCCCACCGTGGACGACGGCCCCTTCCGCATGATCGGCACGCTGCTGGAGGCCAACCCCTTCCTCGGCCGCATGATCACCGGCCGCATCACCTCCGGCTCCATCAAGCCGAACCAGGCCATCAAGGTGCTGGCGCAGGACGGCTCCCTGGTGGAGCAGGGCCGCGTCTCCAAGATCCTCGCCTTCCGCGGCATCGAGCGCCAGCCCATCGAGGAAGGCGTGCAGGGCGACATCGTCGCTATCGCCGGTCTCTCCAAGGGCACGGTGGCCGACACCTTCTGCGCGCTCGAAGTGACCGAGGCCATGGCGGCCCAGCCCATCGATCCGCCCACCGTCACCATGTCGTTCATCGTGAACGACTCCCCCCTCGCCGGCACCGAGGGCGACAAGGTGACCAGCCGCGTCATCCGCGACCGCCTGTTCCGCGAGGCGGAAGGCAATGTGGCGCTGAAGATCGAGGAATCCACCGAGAAGGACTCCTTCTTCGTCTCCGGCCGTGGCGAACTTCAGCTCGCCGTGCTGATCGAGACCATGCGCCGCGAGGGCTTCGAGCTCGCCGTGTCGCGTCCCCGCGTGGTGTTCCAGAAGGACGAGGCCACCGGCCAGACCCTCGAGCCCATCGAGGAAGTGCTGATCGACGTGGATGAGGAATATTCCGGCACCGTCGTCCAGAAGATGAGCGAGCGCCGCGCCGAGATGATCGAGATGCGCCCCTCCGGCGGCAATCGCCAGCGCCTCGTCTTCTACGCCCCCACCCGCGGCCTCATCGGCTACCAGTCGGAGCTGCTCACCGACACCCGCGGCACGGCCATCATGAACCGGCTGTTCCACGAATACGCGCCCTATCGCGGCGAGATCGCCGGTCGCACCAACGGCGTGCTCATCGCCAATGCGGCGGGCGAGGCGGTGGCCTACGCCCTGTGGAACCTGGAAGACCGCGGCCCGATGATGATCGAGCCCGGCTGGAAGGTGTACCAGGGCATGCTCATCGGCGTTCACAACCGGGACAACGACCTGGAAGTGAACGTGCTGAAGGGCAAGCAGCTCACCAACATCCGCACCACCTCCAAGGACGAGGCGGTGCGCCTCACCCCGCCCATCCGCATGACGCTGGAGCGCGCGCTGGCCTGGATCCAGGACGACGAGCTGGTGGAAGTGACCCCCAAGTCCATCCGCCTGCGCAAGCGCCTGCTCGATCCCAACGACCGCAAGCGCGAGGAGCGCAAGAAGGAAAGCGAGATGGCCTGAGGGCCATCCGCGACCGGGTTTTGAAGAGGGCAGCGGTTCCGGCCGCTGCCCTTTTTGTTTGGCGGCGACGGCCGTCTGGCGCGCGGGCATGGGGACTCCCTCTCCCCTTGCGGGAGAGGGTTGGGGTGAGGGGTGTGGCGCCTTTTGCCCCGATGGCTGGTCTTTGCCCCGGCATCCCCCTCACCCCCGGCCCCTCTCCCGCCCCAACTCGGCTGTTGCCGAGTTGGGCTCGCAAAGGTCGAAATCGGCAACAGCCGACTTCGAGGGAGAGGGTAGGCTCTCGTGGCCCCTACCCCTCCGCCACCTCCACCACCCGCTCCGCGATGGCGAGGCAGCTCGTCAGCCCCGGCGATTCGATGCCGAAGAGGTTCACGAGCCCCGGAACGCCATGCACCGCTGGCCCCTGGATGACGAAATCCGGAGCGCGGCCGTCCACGCCGGGGATCTTCGGCCGGATGCCGGAATAGCCCGGGGCCAGGTCTTCCTCCCGCACATCCGGCCAATAGCGGCGGATGGAGGCCATCATGGCGGCCTTGCGGGTGGGATCGACAACGTAGTCCCGCGTGCTGACCCACTCCACATCCGGCCCGAAGCGCCCCTGCCCGCCGAGGTCCAGCGTGAGGTGGGTGCCGAGGCCGCCCATCTCCGGGACTGGATAGATGAGGCGCGAGAAGGGTACTTTCCTAAGGCAGGAGAAGTAGTTGCCCTTGGCCATGGTCTCCTGCGGCACGAGATGGGCGGGCATGCCGGAGATGGCGCGGGCGAGCGCCGGGGCATCGAGCCCGGCGGCGTTGACGAACAGCCGGCAGGCGAGCGTCATGGGCTCCGGCCCGCCGGTGGTGAGCACGACGCCGTCCAGCCCCGCCTCGGCGGCAACAACAGGCGAAGAGAGGGCGAGCATCCCGCCCGCCGCCTCCATATCGCCGAGCAGCGCCAGCATCAGGCCGTGGGTATCCACGATCCCGGTGGAGGGCGAATGCAGCGCCGCATGGGCGGAAAGCGTCGGCTCCAGCGCCAGTGCTTCCGCCCCGCTCAGCATCGTCAGATCATCGACGCCGTTGGCCGCCCCGGTCCTGGCGAGCTTTTCGAGATAAGCGACTTCCTCCGGCGTCGCGGCGACGATGAGCTTGCCGATGCGCCTGTGGCCCACCCCGTGGCTTTCGCAGAAGGCGTAGAGCATCTCCTTGCCGCGCACGCACAGCTCGGCTTTGAGGCTGCCGGGCTCGTAATAGATGCCGGCGTGTATCACCTCCGAATTGCGCGAGGAGGTGCCGGTGCCAATGGCCTCCGCCGCCTCAACCAGCACCACTTCCCGGCCCGCCAGCGCCAGCACGCGGGCGATGGCGAGGCCCACGACGCCTGCGCCCGCCACGATGTAGTCCACCTGATCCATTCAGCTCTTCCTGTGATCCTCGGCCGGTACCATAGCGCAGGCGGGGGCCGCGCAAAGGGTCTCCCTGGAAGTGCTCCAGCCAGCAACTAGTTGCTATCGGCAGGAGGGGCCGCGATGTCCAATCGGGGGCATGATGACGTCTGCCCCCGCACCCCTCCCCTTTGCCGTAGAGGAAGTCCGCCTCGACCGGGACCGGCGCCGCCTGACCCTCGCCTATGGCGGGACGCGGGCGGAATTCTCGGCCGAGCGCCTGCGGAGCGCCTGCCGCTGCGCCGCCTGCACGGCGGACCGCGCCCGCGACCGCTTTCCCTCAGCCTTCCCGGGCGTGGCGCTCACCGGCGTGGAGCCGTTCGGCGCGCACGGCCTGAACCTCACCTTTTCCGACGGCCACAAGCGCGGGGTCTACCCCTTCGCCTATCTCGCGGCGCTGGCCGCGGAAGCCGCCAACGATCTTCCGGAGATGAACCCATGAGCGCGTTCGACAGCGAGATGAAGACCGAGATCGTCGAGACCGACATCCTCGTCATCGGCGGCGGCACCGGCGGCCCCATGGCGGCCATCAAGGCCAAGGAGAAGAATCCCGGCCTCAAGGTGGTCCTCATGGAGAAGGCCAATGTGAAGCGCTCCGGCGCGGTCTCCATGGGCATGGACGGGCTGAACAACGCCGTCATCCCCGGCTACGCGACCCCCGAGCAATATGTGAAGGAGATCACCGTCGCCAATGACGGCATCGTCCACCAGAAGGCGGTGATGGCCTATGCGACGGGCTCCTACCCGATGATCCAGTATCTGGATTCCATCGGCGTGAAGTTCGAGAAGGACGGCTCCGGCGAATACAATGTCCGCAAGGTCCACCACATGGGCACCTACGTGCTGCCCATGCCGGAAGGCCACCACGTCAAGAAGGCGCTCTACCGCCAGCTGCGCAAGCATCAGGTGCTGGTGACAAACCGCTACATGGCCACCCGCCTCTTGACCGGCACGGACGGCCGCGTCGCCGGTGCCATCGGGGTGAACACCCGCACCGGCGAGTTCCTGGTGATCCGCGCCAAGGCTGTGGTGCTGGCCTGCGGCGCCGCCGGCCGCCTCGGCCTGCCGGCCTCCGGCTATCTCTTCGGCACCTACGAGAACCCCGCGAACTGCGGCGACGGCTATGCCATGGCCTATCATGCCGGCGCGGGCCTCGCGAACCTCGAGTGCTACCAGATCAACCCGCTCATCAAGGATTACAACGGCCCGGCCTGCGCCTATGTCACCGGCCCGTTCGGCGGCTACACCGCCAACAACAAGGGTGAGCGCTTCATCGAGTGCGACTACTGGTCGGGCCAGATGATGAAGGAATTCTACGGCGAGCTGCTGAGCGGCAACGGCCCGGTCTTCCTCAACATGACCCACCTCGCCGAGGAGACCATCTCCGAGATCGAGACCATCCTCCACTCCAACGAGCGGCCCTCGCGCGGCCGGTTCCACGAGAACCGGGGCACCAACTATCGCGAGAAGATGGTGGAGATGCACATCTCCGAGATCGGCTTCTGCTCCGGCCATTCGGCCTCCGGCGTGTGGGTGGACGAGAATGCCCGCACCACGGTGCCCGGCCTTTATGCCGCCGGCGACATGGCGAGCGTGCCGCACAATTATATGCTCGGCGCCTTCGTGAATGGCGGCATCGCGGGCGAGGACGCGGCGGACTATTGCGCCTCCACCGACCTGCCGGCCTATGACGCCGCCGACATCGCCCGCGAGCAGGCCCGTGTGATGGCCCCCACCCGCCGCGACGACGGCCTGACCCCCTTCGAGATGGAGTACAAGGCCCGCCGTCTGGTGAACGACTATCTACAGCCGCCGAAGGTGACCGCCAAGTACAAGATCGGCCAGGCCCGGCTCGCCGAGGTGCGCGACGATCTTTCGGCGCTGTGCGTGAAAGATCCGCATGAATTGATGCGGGCGCTGGAGCTGCAATCCATCCTCGATTGCGCTGACATGGCCGCCGCCGCCTCGCTCTACCGCACCGAGAGCCGGTGGGGTCTCTACCACTGGCGCGTCGATCACCCCGCCACCGACAACGAGAACTGGTTCTGCCACACCCTCCTCTACAAGGACGAGATGGGCCGCATGGCGCACAAGAAGCGCGCGGTGGACCCCTATGTCGTCGAGATCGATGAGGACGAGATGGGCGCCTACCACCAGCTGCGCACGCCGGCCATCGCCGCCGAGTGAGCCTCACCCCCCGAATTCCGGAGCTGCCCCATGCCTTTCGCCAATCACACCACCTCCGTGCCCGTGACCGTCGATGACGACAAGTGCATCGCCGAGAAGGGCTGCCGCGTCTGCATCGACGTGTGCCCCCTCGACGTGCTCGCCATCAACCCGGCCTCGGGCAAGGCGCACATGAAGTATGACGAGTGCTGGTATTGCATGCCGTGCGAGGTGGATTGCCCCACCGGCGCGGTGAAGGTCGAAATCCCCTATCTGCTGCGGTGAGCGCCATGGCCATCTTCGACGATTTCGACGACGATCTCGACGCCGTGGCGGATCGCGCCCGCGACCCCGATGCCGGCATCCGCCGCGTGGCCATGCTGGGCCTCGCCGAGAGCGTGGACCCGGGCGCGGTGGACCTGCTGCTCGCTGGCCTGAAGGACGCCGATGCCGGCGTGCGGGAAGCCGCCGCCAAGTCCCTCGACGAGCATTCCGGCCTGCCGGCCGCCCTCGGCCTCATCGATGCGCTGGACGATGCGGTGGAGGCGGTGCGCCTCGCTGCTGCCGAGAGCCTCGCCGACAAGAAGGAGCCGGCCTCCGCCCCCCGCCTCATCGAGCGGGCGCAGGAGACGGGCGGTGCGTGCTCGGCCTTCGTCCGCGCCTCGGCGCTCCGGGCGCTGCGCGACATGCAGGACCCCTCGGCCATGCCGGTGGCTCTTGCCGCCCTCACTGACCCGGAGATCGCCGTGCGGCGCGAGGCGCTGGGCGTTCTCGGCTATCTGAAGGCGGATGCCGCGCTGCCCGCGCTGCTGCTCGCCGCCACCGACCCGGAAGCGGCAGTGCGACGGGCGGTGATGGCGGCCCTCGTGTTCGTGAAGAGCGGTACGGCGGGCGTGCCCGCGCTCATCGCCGGGCTCAAGGACGGCCACTGGCAGGTGCGTGAGGAAGCCGCCTATTCCATCGGCAAGGCCAAGATCCAGGAGGCGGTGGCCCCCCTGATCGTCGCCGCCAATGACGACGCCTGGCAGGTCAAGGCCAAGGCCGTGAACGCGCTCGGCAAGCTGAAGGCCCGCGCCGCCGTGCCCGTTGTTGCCGAAGCGCTGGGCGACCAGCTCTCCAACGTCCGCAAGGAGGCCGCCGCAGCGCTGGGCGAGATCGCCGATCCCGCCGCCGTGCCCGCGCTCGAAGCCGTCTATGACGATCCCGACCCGGACGTGCGCAAGCTGGTGCGCTGGGCCATCGACCGCTGCCGCGCGGCCTGAGTCGATCGGGTCTGTGGCACCCCGGCCTGCGCCCGGTCATGAAACCGAACCGGGCCGGCCGTACTTCTCCAATCTGAGCCGGAGCGCCAGAGTGCTCCGGCAGAGCGGGAGAAGGCGCCGATGGCGGAGCAGGAACTGGCGGAGCAGGAACGCGAGCGGCTGAAGACCGGGCCTGTGTGGTGGCAGTCCGGCGTGGTCTACCAGATCTATCCCCGCTCGTTTCAGGATTCGAACGGCGACGGCGTGGGCGACATTCCGGGCATCATCTCCCGGCTTCCCTATCTCGCCGACCTTGGCGTCGATGCCATCTGGATCTCCCCCATCTATCCCTCGCCCATGGCCGATTTCGGCTATGACGTGGCCGATTACACCGCCATCCATCCCCTGTTCGGGACGCTCGATGACTTCGACCGGCTGGTCGAGGAAGCCCATGCGCGGGGGCTGAAGATCATCCTCGATTTCGTGCCCAACCACTCCTCGCAGGAGCATCCGTGGTTCAAGGCGTCGCGCTCGTCCAAGGACGACCCCAAGCGCGACTGGTACATCTGGCGCGATCCCGGCCCGGATGGCGGCCCGCCCAACAACTGGCTTTCGGAATTCGGCGGCAGCGGCTGGGAATATGACGAGGCCAGCGGCCAGTATTACTACCACGCCTTCCTGAAGGAGCAGCCGGACCTCAACTGGCGCAATCCGGACGTGGTGAAAGCCATGCACGGCGCCCTGCGCTTCTGGATGGACCGGGGTGTCGACGGCTTCCGCATCGATGCGCTCTGGCACGTCATCAAGGATGCGGAGTTTAGGGACAACCCGGCCAACCCGGATTTCCGCGAAGGCATGAACCCCCATTCCGCTCTCACGCACATCTACACCGGCGACCGGCCGGAGGTGATGGACGTGATCGCCGGCTTCCGCGACCTCGCCGATTCCTATGACGGCGACCGGGTGCTGATCGGCGAGGCCTATCTGCCGCTCCACCGCATCGCGGCCTATTACGGCGAGGACGGGCGCGGTGTGCATCTGCCATTCAACTTCACGCTGCTGGCGGCGCCGTGGAACGCCGCGGAACTGGCGCCGCTGATCGCCGCCTATGAAGCCGCCATCCCGGAGGACGGCTGGCCCAACTGGGTGCTCTCCAACCATGATCGCCCCCGTGTGGTTGGTCGGCTGGGGCCGGATCAGGCCCGGGTGGCGGCCATGCTGCTGCTGACGCTCCGGGGCACGCCGACGCTCTATTACGGCGACGAGATCGGCATGTCGCAGGTGTCCATCCCGGCCGAGCGGGTGCAGGACCCCTTCGAGAAGAATGTCCCCGGCCTCGGCCTCGGCCGCGACGGCGCCCGCACGCCCATGCAGTGGGACGACGGCCCCTTCGCCGGCTTCTCCACGGTGGAGCCGTGGCTGCCTTTGGCGGACGATTTCACCGAGGTGAACGTGAAGCGGGAGCAGGGGCAGGCGGCCTCAATGCTCACGCTGACCCGCGCGCTGCTGGCCCTGCGACGGGCGCACCCGGCGCTGTCCGTGGGCTTGTGGTCGCCCGTGGCGGCAGTGGGCGACCTCGTCGCCTATCTCAGGCAGGGGGAGGGGGAGGCGATGCTGGTGGCGCTGAATCTCGGCGGCGATCCGCTGTCGGCAACGCTACCGGGAGCGGTGGGTGGGGGTCGCCTCCTGCTCTCGACCTTCTGCGATCGGGCGGGGGAACGGGTGGGCGACGCCATCGATCTGCGGCCCAATGAGGGCATCGTCGTGCAGCTGTCGCCGTAAACGAAAAGGGGCGGCCTGACGAGGCCGCCCCTATCGATCTCAGCGGGTTCGGGACTCAGGAGAGCTGGCCGGTGTACTTCTCCAGCGTGGCCCAGGCTTCGTCGCCATACTTGCCCTTCCACTCCGCGTAGAAGCCGGCCTTGCGCAGCTGGTCGCGGAAGCTGTCCACCTTCGGCTCGTTGAAGGCGAGGCCCTTCTCCGCCAGCTCCTTGCGCAGGGAATTGTTGAGGGCGAACACGTCGTCGCGCTGCTTGAGGCCGGCCTCGTTGATGTTCTTCGCCACGATGGCGCGCAGGTCTTCGGGCAGCTTCTCGAACGCGCGACGGTTGGCGAGGAACCAGAAGCCGTCCCACATGTGGTTGGTGAGGGAGCAGTATTTCTGCACCTCATAGAGCTTCGCCGTGGCGATGATGGCGAGCGGGTTTTCCTGCGCGTCCACCGCCCGCGTCTGCAGCGCGGTGTAGACCTCGGCGAAGTTGAGCGAGGCGGGCGCGCTGTCGAACGCCTTGAACATGGAGGTCCACAGCGGGGAGACCGGCACGCGGATCTTCAGACCCTTGAGGTCGGCCGCCGTCTCGATGGGCTTGGTGGAGGTGGTGATCTGGCGGAAGCCGTTGTCCCAGATCTTGTCCATGGCGACGATGCCGGCCTTGGCAATCTGCCCGCGCACATAGGTGCCGAGGTCGCCATCCATGGCCTTCCAGACGGTGGCGTAGTCCGGGAAGGCAAAGCCGATGCCGCTGATGGAGGCGTTGGGCACCAGCGTCGAGAGGATCAGCGGCGACAGCGTGAAGAACTCGATGGCGCCCGAGCGGATCTGGCTCAGCATGTCGGTGTCGCCGCCGAGCTGGCTGGAGGGGAAGATGCTGATCTCGACCCGGCCCTTGGTCTCGGCCTTGATCTTCGCTGCCATCTCCTGCGCGCGCACGTTCATGGGATGCGTGACAGGCAGGTTGTTGGCGTATTTGTAGGCGAATTCGGCGCTCTGCGCCCGCGCGACGGTGGGGGCGAACAGGGCCGGGGCGATCGCGCCGGTCAGCGCCGTGGCAGCGCTCGCCTTGATGAGGGTGCGGCGGGTCAGCGTCATCGGTGTTCCTCCTTGCGGCCGTTTCGCGCGGCGCCCCGACTGGCTCCGGCCCGGCCCGACTGGTTTCCATGGGTCCAATATATGGACCTCTTTTTCCGCCGCCCATGCTGGCCCGCTTGTGGCTATTTCGCAAGCAGATTATGGTCCCTTCGGATGCCGCGCGGCGGCAGTCCCAATTCGCCAGATAAATCAGGTCCATATTCTGGATCGAGGGAGCGCGCGTGGCAGGGGGATTGAAGGCGCCCGCCGCCGGAACGACCGGGCCGCAGCATGCGTCGGGCGCCAGCCCGGACGCCGCGCCCGAGGCGACCGGCGGCACCCAGAGCATCGAGCGCGCGGTGGCGCTGCTGATGCTGGTGGGTCGCGCCGGGGCGGAGGGCGCCCGTCTCGCCGATCTCGTGGCCAGTTCCGGCCTGTCCAAGCCCACCGTGCGGCGCGTCTTGCTGGCGTTGGTGCGCGCCGGGCTGGTGGACCAGGACGAGGCGACCCGCCGCTATCATGTGGGGCCCGAGGCCTATGTGCTCGGCACGCTGGCCGCCCCGCGCTTCGGCATCCATGCCCTCGCCCTCGACGGCCTCTCCCGCATCGCCCGCCAGAGCGGCGACTGCGCCTTTCTCTCCGTGCCGCGTGGGACGTTCTCCGTGTGCCTGCACCGCGAGGAGGGCACCTGGCCCATCCGCACCCATGTGCTGCAGGCCGGCGACCGGCATCCCCTCGGCATCGGCGCCGGCGGGCTGGCCATCCTCGCCGCGCTCCCTGAGTCCGAGGCGGCACGGATCGTCGAGGCGAATGTTGCGGCGCTCGCGGGCTATCCCGGCTATTCCCCCGATCTGCTGCGACGCGCCATGGGCGATACCCGCGCGCGCGGGTATGCGCTCAATCCCGGCCTCTATGTCGCCGGCTCGTGGGGCATCGGCGTGCCGGTGATCGGTCCGGACGGGCGTCCCCTCGCGGCTTTGTCGCTCGCCGCCATCGAGAGCCGTCTCGGCGCGGAGCGGCAGAAGGAACTGGTGCCGCTGCTCCAGCGCGAAGCCGCCGCGCTGGAGGCGAAGCTCGGCGGCAGCGAGCGTGGTCCGCCGCAACGCCCGGCCCGTTCCATGGCCCGCCCGGCCCCCTGACCGTTTCCGATCCCGGAGTGAAGCGAATGTCCGCACCTGCCCAGACCGTTGCCGAGGCCCCGCGCGGCGGCGTCGCGCGTACCAGCCGACGGGTGATGAACCTCTCCCACTTCCTGCGCCAGGCGGCGCGGCGGCTACCGGCCCATATCGCCTTCGTGGAGGGCGCGCGCACCGTGACGTGGGTTGAGATGGATGCCCGCGTGGATGCGATGGCGGCGGAGCTGGCGGCACGCGGCGTCGTCAAGGGTGACCGCATCCTCGTGCAGTCGAAGAACTGCCTCGAGATGTTCGAGAGCATGTTCGCCGCCTTCCGGCTCGGCGCGGTGTGGGTGCCCACCAACTACCGCCAGACACCCGGGGAGGTCGCCTATCTCGCCTCAGCCTCGGGCGCGAGCGTGATGATCTGCCACCGCGATTTCCCGGAGCATGTGGAAGCGGTGCGCGCGGAGGCGCCGGCGATCCGCGAGGTCATCGCCATCGGCACCGCGGATTTCGGCGCGGACTATGGCGCCCTCGTCGCTGCCCGCCTCGGTGAGCAGGTGCCGGTGGCGGATGTGGAGCATGACGACCCCTGCTGGTTCTTCTTCACCTCCGGCACCACCGGACGCCCCAAGGCGGCGGTGCTGACGCATGGCCAGATGGCCTTCGTCATCACCAACCACCTCTGCGACCTGATGCCGGGCACCACCGAGCAGGACGCCTCCCTCGTGGTTGCGCCGCTCTCCCACGGCGCGGGCGTGCACCAGCTGGTGCAGGTGGCGCGCGGGGTGAAGACCATCCTCATGCCCTCCGAACGGTTCGATGCCGCCGAGGCGTGGCGGCTGGTGGAGGACTGGCGCGTGACCAACATGTTCACCGTACCCACCATCACCAAGCTGCTCACCGAGCACCCCTCGGCGGACCAGTTCGACCACTCCTCCCTGCGCTACGTGATCTATGCCGGCGCGCCCATGTACCGGGAGGACCAGAAGTTCGCGCTGAGGAAGCTCGGCAAGGTGCTGGTGCAGTATTTCGGCCTCGGCGAGGTGACGGGCAACATCACCGTCCTGCCGCCCTATCTGCATGATCCCGAGGACGGCCCGCATGTGAAGCTCGGCACCTGCGGCTTCGAGCGCACCGGCATGCAGGTCCAGATCCAGGACGATGCGGGCCGGGAGGTCGCACCCTTCGAGACCGGCGAGATCTGCGTCTGCGGCCCGGCGGTTCTGGCTGGCTATTACGACAATCCCGAAGCCAATGCGAAGGCGTTCCGCAATGGCTGGTTCCGGACCGGCGACCTCGGCCACATGGACAATGAGGGCTTCGTCTACATCACCGGACGGGCCTCCGACATGTACATATCGGGCGGCTCCAACGTCTATCCGCGCGAGGTGGAGGAGAAGGTGCTCACCCACCCCGCCATCGCGGAGGTGGCCATCCTCGGCGTGCCGGACCCCATGTGGGGCGAAGTGGGCGTCGCCGTGTGCGTGCCGCGCGAAGGCCATGCAGTAAGCGAGGAGGAACTGATCGCCTTCCTCGACGGGAAGGTCGCCCGCTACAAGCTGCCCCGGCGCGTGCATTTCTGGGACGCGCTGCCGAAGTCCGCCTACGGCAAGATCACCAAGAAGATGGTGCGCGAGGCGCTGGCCGAGCGCGGGCTCATCTGAGCCGAAACTTCAAAGAGACACCCTCAGGGAGAAACGCCGTGTCGAGACCGGGAAGCGTGATCGTGACGGGTGGTGCCTCCGGCATCGGCCTCGCCGTGGTGGAGGTGCTTCTGGCCGAGGGCTGGCGCGTCGTCGCCGCCGACCTCGTGCCCGAGAGCGTCGAGAAGGCGCGGGCCGCGCTCGCCGGCCATGGCGATGCCGTGCGGGTGGTTCAGGCGGACATCTCGGACGAGGCGCAGGTGGTGAAGCTCGTCGCCGAGACCGAAAGCGGGTTCGGGCCGCTGTGGGGTGTTGTGAACTCCGCCGGCATCGCCCGCGACATCCCGGCGCTGGACACCTCGGCGGACATCTTCCGCAAGATCCTCGACGTGAACGTCATCGGCACATTTCTCGTGGCGCGTGAGGCGGCGAAGGTGATGCAGGCGCGCAGCGCCGGCTCCATCGTCAACATCGCCTCCGTGTCTGGCATCCAGGGCAATCTCGGCCGCGCCGCCTATGGCTCGTCCAAGGGTGCGGTGGTCGTGCTCACCAAGATCCTCGCGGTGGAGTTCGCGGCGCTCGGCATCCGTGTGAACGCCATCGCGCCGGGGCCGGTGGATACCCCGCTGGTGCAGGCGGTCCATACCGAACAGGCCCGCGCCGCATGGACCGCGCGCGTGCCGCTCAATCGCTATGCGCAGCCCAAGGAAATGGCGGGCACCATCGCCTTCCTGCTCGACCCCGAGAAGTCCTCCTATGTCACCGGCCAGACCATCAGCGTGGATGGCGGCTTCACCGCCGCCGGCCTGATCGGCGTGTGACACCCGCCCGGTTCTGGCATTCTGTGCCGGCCGAATCGCGTGCCGTCGGGCGCTGCGGTCAGCCGGCGCGGGAACGCCAGTTGCCGGGAGGCCGGGATGGAGGAGAGCGGCCGGGTCTTCGACCTCGCCATCGTGGGCGGCGGCATCAACGGCTGCGGCATCGCTCGCGATGCCGTGGGGCGCGGCCTGTCCGTGGTGCTGTTCGAGAAGGGCGATCTCGCGTCCGGCACCTCGTCCGCCTCCACCAAGCTGATCCATGGCGGCCTGCGCTATCTCGAATATTACGAGTTCCGGCTGGTGCGCGAGGCGCTGGCCGAGCGGGAGGTGCTGTGGGGCATCGCCCCGCATATCGTCTGGCCGCTGCGCTTCGTGCTGCCGCATCATCCGGGTCTGCGCCCGGCCTGGATGCTGCGGCTCGGCCTGTGGCTCTACGACCATATCGGCGGCCGTCGCCTGCTGCCGCCCACGCGCACGCTGGACCTGCGGCACGATCCCGCCGGCCAGCCGCTGCGGCCGGGCTATGGCCGGGCCTTCGAATATTCCGACTGCTGGGTGGAGGATGCCCGCCTCGTGGTGCTCAATGCCCGCGATGCCGCCGACCGGGGCGCATCCATCCGCCCGCGCACGCGCGTCACCGGCGCGCGGCGGGAGGCGGACTTGTGGGTGATCGAGACCGAGCATGAGTTCCAGCCAGCGACGGTGAAGGCGCGGGCGCTGGTGGATGCGGCCGGCCCCTGGGCGGGCGAGGTGCTCGACGTGCTCAAGACCGGCAGGGGCGAGGCGCACGCGCCGCTCCGCCTCGTGCAGGGCAGCCACATCGTGGTGCCGCGGCTTTATGCGCACGACCGCTGCTACATTTTCCAGAATGCGGACGGCCGCATCATCTTCGCCATTCCCTACGAAGGCGACTTCACCCTCATCGGCACCACGGACCGCGACTTCTCCGGCCATCCGGAGGAGGTGCACGCGACGCCAGAGGAGGTGGCCTATCTGTGCGCGGCGGCGAGCGAGTATTTCGCCGCCACCATCGCCCCCGAGCAGGTGGTGTGGACCTATTCCGGCGTGCGCGCCCTCTATGACGACGGGGCGACCGCGGCCCAGTCGGCGACGCGGGACTATGTGCTCACCCTCGACGCGCCGGAGGAGGGCGCCCCGCTGCTCACCGTGTTCGGCGGCAAGATCACCACCTATCGCCGGCTGGCCGAGGCGGCGCTGACGCGGCTCGCGCCGCACTTTCCCCACCTCGGAGCGCCCTTCACCGCAACCGCGCCGCTGCCGGGCGGCGACTTTCCCCGGCAGGGCTACGACACACTGGTGCGCGCCCTGCGCGGCGCGTTCCCGGCGCTCGATCCCGCTCTTCTGGCGCGGCTCGCGCGGGCCTATGGCACGTCGGCTTTCCAGTTGCTGGAAGGCGTCACCGGGGAGGACGACCTCGGCGACTGGTTCGGCGCGCATCTGTGCGCCCGCGAGGTGGATTATCTGATGGATCGCGAATGGGCGCAGACCGCCGGCGACGTGCTGTGGCGGCGCTCCAAGCTCGGCCTGCGCACCGCGCCGCACGCGGTGGAGGCGCTCGATGCCTATATGGCGTCGCGCCGGGCCTGAAACAGAACAGGGGAGGACGCCGTGGCCGCCTATATTCTCGCCATCGACCAGGGCACCACCTCATCGCGCGCGCTTCTGGTGCGCCGGGATGGCTCGGTCGCGGCGCTGGCGCAGGAGGAACTGCCGCAGCATTTCCCTGCTTCCGGCCATGTGGAGCAGGAGGCCGAGGACATCTTCGGCACCGTGCTCCGCTGCTGCCGCGCGGTGCTGGAGAAGGCCGGTGCCACGGCCTGCGACATCGCCGCAATCGGCATCACCAACCAGCGCGAGACGACGCTCGTGTGGGAGCGGGCGACCGGCCGCGCCATCCATCGTGCCATCGTCTGGCAGGATCGCCGCACGGCCGAGACCTGCGCGCAACTGGAGGCGGAGGGCCACGGGGCGCTGGTGAGCGCGCGCACCGGCCTCCTGCTCGATCCCTATTTTTCCGCCACCAAGATCGCCCACATCCTCGATGCCGTGCCCGGCGCGCGGGAGCGGGCCGAGACCGGGGAACTGGCCTTCGGCACGGTGGACAGCTTCCTTCTGTATCGCCTCACCGGCGGCCGAACGCATGTGACGGACGCCACCAATGCCGCCCGAACCCTGCTCTTCGATATCCATCGCGGCGTGTGGGACGACGACCTCCTCGCCGTATTCGGTGTGCCGCGCGCGCTTCTGCCCGAGGTGAAAGACTGCGCGGCCGATTTCGGCACCACCGATCCCGCGCTGTTCGGCGGTCCCATCCCCATCCGGGGCGTGGCGGGGGACCAGCAGGCGGCCATGGTGGGGCAGGCGTGCTTCGCGCCCGGCATGGTGAAATCCACCTACGGCACCGGCTGCTTCGCCTTGCTCAACACGGGGACCACGCCCGTCGCCTCCTCCAGCCGGCTGCTGACCACCATCGCCTATCAGATTGGCGGGCGGCGGACCTATGCGCTGGAAGGCTCCATCTTCGTTGCCGGCGCGGCGGTGCAGTGGCTGCGCGACGGGTTGAGGATCATCTCCGCCGCCAGCGAGAGCGACCGCCTCGCCGCCGAGGCCGACGCGGGACAGGACGTCATCCTCGTGCCCGCCTTCGTCGGGCTCGGCGCGCCTTATTGGCGGCCGGAGGTGCGCGGCGCCCTGTTCGGCCTCACCCGCGCCACCGGACCGGCGGAACTGGCGCGGGCGGCGCTGGAAAGCGTGTGCTTCCAGACCGTGGACCTCATAGACGCCATGCGCGCCGACTGGCCGGACGGCGACACGGTGCTGCGCGTGGACGGCGGCATGACCGCGTCCGACTTCACCATGCAGCGCCTCGCCGACCTGCTGGGCGCGCCGGTGGACCGGCCGGTTGAGAAGGAGACGACCGTGCTCGGCGCCGCCTATCTTGCTGGCCTCGAGTGCGGCTTCTTCCCACCGCCGGACGTGTTCGCCGGACAGTGGCGGCTGGAGCGGCGGTTCACGCCGCAGATGCTGCCCGAGGTGCGCGCCGGCCGCATCACCCAGTGGCGGGATGCGGTGGGCCGGCTGATCGGCGGGGTGTGAGGGCGGGGTTGACCTTGCCCGCGCCCTGCCGCCGAATGGCTTGAACAATCACAGGGAGGGCGCCGCGATGATCCGGGACGACAGTTTCTCGGTCGAGGAGCGAGCCGCCATCTACCGCTGCATTGCCGCGCGGCGGGACGTGCGCCGGAATTTCCTGCCTGACCCCGTGCCTGACGCGGTGCTTGCCCGTGTGCTCGCCGCCGGCCATGCCGCGCCCTCGGTGGGCTTCCTGCAGCCGTGGAACTTCATCGTGGTGCGCTCGGACGAGACCAAGGTGGCGCTGCACGAAGCCTTTTCGCGCGCCAACGCGGAGGCGGCCGAGATGTTCGAGGGCGAGCGGGCGCAGCTTTATCGCACGCTGAAGCTGGAAGGGCTGCGCGAGGCGCCACTCCTCCTGTGCATCACCTGCGAGCGGGACAGGGCGGGGCCGGTCGTGCTGGGGCGCACCCACCAGAGCGAGATGGACATCTATTCCACCGTCTGCGCAGTGCAGAACATCTGGCTGGCGGCGCGGGCGGAAAATCTCGGGGTCGGCTGGGTGTCGATCCTCGACCTTGCCGACCTCAGACGCATCCTCGCCATTCCGGATACCATCGTGCCGGTGGCGCTGCTGTGCGTGGGCTATGTGGATGGGTTCGCGACAACGCCCGACCTCGAGCGCACCGGCTGGCGCCAGCGGCTGCCGCTGGAGGAGCTGGTCTTCGCGGAGCGATTTGGGGAGAAGGCGGTGACGTGAGGCGCGCCGCGCAGGCCTCTGCGTTGCCCGCCTCAGCGGATGCCCCTGACGTTGCCCGCCTCAGCGGGCGAGGGCGACCTGCTGGCCGGTCTCGGCGATGGTGCCGACGTAATGGTTGGGACCATCCGGCTGGAGCCGGGCGGTGACCTTGCCCTGATGGTTCTGCAGCACAATGTCCGAGCCCATCATATCCCAGCCCTTGGTCATGAAGATCTCGCTGGGGCAGGAGACGTCGGCCTGGGCGGACAGGCCGCTGAGGCCGCGATCGGTGCCGAGGCGGACCGGGCAGGAGCCCTTGCCGCCGTCCCAGGAGAAATTCCAGGAGCCGGACATCTGCTCCTTCGCCGCGCTGGGCGCGAAGGCGGTGGCACCTGGATTGGCCGGAGGCGGGGTGAGGGGCACGTTGGAGGCGGTGGTGCGCGGCGTGATGGCGCCGGTGGCGGTATCGGCAGCAGCCGTGGACACGTTGCCGGGCACGGGCGAGGATTCGACCGCCGCCGTCGGCGCCGTGAGCACGCGATTGGCCGCCGTGGCGGACGGCTTCGCCCCGAAGCCGTCGAGCTCCGTGCTGCACCCGCCAAGGGTCAGCGCCAGCGCCGCCGTAACCAGAACCACCTTCATCCACTGTTCTCCGGACGTATCCGCAACCTAGCGCCTTCGCACGAAAACCGCCACCCGCCCCTGGGTGGCTCGCACGGGACGCCATTGACGTTCGGACCGCAACTGACAGGCGCGAACCCTAGCCGGCTGCGGGTAAACGAACCTTTCCCCGAGATCGTGGCGTTAGCAAGGCTGATGACGTATTTAGGTACCGTTTCAGGGCGGCGGATAGACGCGATGGTTAAGGCGGTTTAATGACCGGCGCACGTTGGCGGCACGATTTCTGCGCCCTTCCCCCTGTCCTTGCCTTGCTTGGAGCTTTCCATGGCCATGCTCGATCCGCGCACCCTGACCCTGATCGTGACCGGAGCCACATCCGGCATCGGCGCCGCCACCGTCCGCCGCTTCGCGAGTGCGGGTGCCAAGGTGGTGGCGGTGGGGCGCCGGGCCGATCGGCTGGAGAGCCTCAAGGCCGAGTTCGGCGACCTCATTCTACCGCTTGAGCTTGATGTGCGGGACGAGAAGGCCACGTTCGAGGCCTTCGCCAGCCTGCCGGCGCCGTTCGCCGACTACAACATCGTCTTCGCCAACGCCGGCCTGGCGCTCGGTCTCGAGCCCGCGCAGAAGGCGGACATGGACGAATGGAAGACCATGGTGGAGACCAACATCACGGGCATGCTCACCACCGTCCGCGCCAGCCTGCCCGCCATGGTGGAGCGCGGGGAGGGGCATGTGGTGTTCACCGGCTCGGTCGCCGGCGACTATCCCTATCTGGGCGGCAACGTCTACGGCGCCACCAAGGCCTTCGTGAAGCAGTTTTCTCTGAACCTGTGGGCGGACGTGGCTGGCACCGGCGTGCGCGTGACCAATATCGAGCCGGGCCTCGTGGAGACCGAATTCTCGGTGGTCCGCTTCTCCGGCGACAAGGACAAGGCGGACAAGGTCTATGCCGGCTACACGCCCATGACGGCCGAAGATATCGCCGAGCAGGTCTATTTCGCCTGCACCATGCCCCGCCACGTCAACATCAACCGCATCCAGTGCATGGCCGGGCAGCAGACCTTCAACGGGCTGACCGTGCGCCGCGATCCGGCCTGAGAGGCTGGACCGGGGCGGGGAAATCGGGTGGCCGGCCCTTGCGGCGCCTGCTGAGATGGGCAACGCTCGATCAGAAGGAGACGTGCCGTGCTGGCGCTCGATGCCCCCGATCTCATCCTGCCCGCGGCGGCGCCGACGCTGACGGCAACGCCGGCCGCGCCGCTCGACATCGCCGCCCGCGACTACGACGTGGTGCGCCGGGCGGTGGAATACATCTCCCGCAACGTGCGCCGGCAGCCGGAGGTGGAGGAGATTGCCGCCGCCACCGGCGTCTCCGCCCGCGCCCTCACTGATCTGTTCCGCCGCTGGTGCGGCCTCACGCCCAAGGCGTTCCTCCAGGCCGTGACGCTGGATCGCGCCCGGCGCGTCGTCGCCGAATGCCCGAACGTGCTCGATGCAGCGCTGGAACTTGGACTGTCCGGCCCCGGCCGCCTGCACGATCTGTTCGTGGTGCATGAGTCCATGTCGCCCGGCGAGTGGAAGACCGGCGGCGCGGGCCTGGTGATCCGCTTCGGCTTCCATCCCTCGCCGTTCGGGCAGGCGCTCGCCATGTCAACGCCGCGCGGGCTGTGCGGCCTCGCCTTCGCCGATCTGGGGGAGGAGGCGGCCGCGCTCGCCGACATGCGCTCGCGTTGGCCCAACGCCACCTATGTGGAAGATCCGGCGTCCACCGCGCCGCTGGTGGCGCAGATCTTTGATCCCGCCGCCGGCCGGGGCGACCAGCCGCTCCGCATCGTCTTCATCGGCACGGATTTCGAGATTCGTGTGTGGGAGACGCTGCTGCGCATCCCCATGGGCCGCGCCACCACCTATTCCAGCATCGCCGAGCACGTCGGCAGCCCCAAGGCGGCGCGCGCCGTGGGCGCGGCGGTGGGCAAGAACCCCATCTCCTTCGTGGTCCCCTGCCACCGCGTCATCGGCAAGAGCGGCGATCTCACCGGCTATCACTGGGGCCTGACGCGCAAGCGCGCCATACTCGGCTGGGAAGCCGCGAAGGTGGAGCCGAAGGCGGAGTGAGGGGAGGGGGCTAGCCGATCCAGCCCCGCAATTCCCGCTCCACCACAGTCTTCAGCACCCGCATGCCCTCGTCCCCCGCATTGAGGCAGGGGATGGCGGCGAATTTCTCGCCGCCGGCGTGCTCAAAGATTTCGCGGTTCTCGACGCCGATCTCCTCCAGCGTCTCCAGGCAATCGGCGACGAAGCCGGGATTGAAAATGGCGAGCCGCTTCACGCCATTCTCGGCGAGGGCCTTCACGGTCTCGTCCGTATAGGGCTTCAGCCATTCCTCGCGGCCGAAGCGGGATTGGAAGGTGAGGCGGAAGCGCTTTTCGTCCATGCCGAGCCGCGTGCGCAGCAGGCGGGCCGTCTTGGCGCACTGGCAGTGATAGGGGTCGCCCTTCAGGAGGTAGGACTTCGGCACGCCGTGGAAGGAGGCGAGGATCACCTCCGGCTCGAAGTCCAGCGCCGCCAGATGCCGTTCGAGGTCGCGCGCCACCGCATCGATATAGACCGGATCGTCATGCCAGGGCGGGGCGACGCGCAGCGTCGGCTGCCAGCGCATGGCTTTCAGCGCATCAAAAGCCTTGTCGCAGACGGTGGCCGACGTCGCGGCGGCATATTGCGGATAGAGCGGCACAAGCAGGATGCGCTCGCATCCCTGCGCCTGCAACGCGGCGAGGCGCTCGGCGATGGGCGGCTTGCCGTAGCGCATGGCGAAATCCACCACGATGCGGTCGTCGATGCCGGCGAAATGGGCGGCAAGCTTCTCGGCCTGGTCGCGGGTGATGGTCTTGAGCGGGCCTTCGTTGCGCTCGGTGTTCCAGATGCTCGCATAGTCGCGGCCCTTGGGGCCGGGGCGCTTGGTGAGGATGATGGCGTTGAGCACGAACCACCACAGCGCGCGGTTCACCTCGATCACCCGCCGATCCCAGAGGAATTCCTTGAGATAGGCGCGCATGGACCAATAGTCCGTCGCCTCCGGCGTGCCGAGATTGACGATGAGCACGCCGATGCGCCCGAACGCCACCTTGGGGTGGTCCTTGGGAAAATGGGCGGTGTCGGGGGAGAAGGCGGGAGCGTCGATCATCAGGTCCTCGGCTGCTGCCGGTGAGATGGCGCCTCGGCCGGGGCGCGTCAATGCGCCGGACGGCGCCCAGCTGATACGTCGCCGTGACCGTGCCGGATGGCCGCTCCGGGAAACGATGAAGGCCCGGACGACAGATGTCGCCGGGCGGATCGCCGCCGGAAGGTGAAGTGAGGGATGGTGGGCGCGACAGGGATCGAACCTGTGACCCCTACGATGTCAACGTAGTGCTCTCCCGCTGAGCTACGCGCCCCCTCGCAGGAGCCGCCTCTATATCGGCTCAAATCGCCGGAGGCAAGGCGGGTCTATAAGACGATGGTCCGGCCTGTGGATGACGGCTCAGGCCGCCGCCAGCATCTTGCCCACCTCGCTTACGAGGTCGCGCAGATGGAACGGCTTGGACAGCACCTTGGCCTCGGTAGGGGCCTCGCCGTCCGCATTGAGGGCGACCGCCGCGAAACCGGTGATGAACATCACCTTCAGGTCCGGATCGAGCTCGGTGGCCCGGCGGGCCAGCTCGATGCCGTCCATCTCCGGCATCACGATGTCGGTGAGGAGCAGTTCAAACGGCTCCTCCCGCATGCGTTCGTAGGCGGAGCGGCCGTTGTCGCAGGAGGCGACGGAATAGCCCGCGTTCTGCAGCGCCTTCACAAGGAAGCGGCGCATGTCGTTATCGTCTTCAGCGAGCAGGATCTTGGCCACGCCGCTTCCCCTGATGTCATGTTCTGGCCGCCCCCGGCCGAAGCAGGGGGTTCATATGACCTGTCTGCCGCAATCGGGTAAATTCGAAGTGAAAGCCACGCCGCCCCTTCACAAAAGGTGTCCCGCCGGGCCATCATTCCGCCGGCCGCCCGTGTGAATTCCGGAATTGATCCAAGGTGCTGGGTTCTTGATGACCGCCTGTCTCGCCGACACCATTGAACCCGCATTCGAGGTGCTCACTCCGGTCGAGGCGCGCGCGCCTGTCCTCTTCAACTCTCCCCATTCCGGCCGGATCTATCCGCGCAGCTTTGTCGAGCAGACCCGCCTCGACTTTGCAACCCTGCGCCGCTCCGAGGACACGTTCGTCGACGAACTGTTCGGCGATTGCGTCGCCCTGGGCGCGCCGATGATGCGCGCGCTGTTCCCGCGCTCCTTCCTCGATCTCAACCGCGAGCCCTACGAACTCGACCCGCGCATGTTCGAGGGGCGGCTGCCGCCCTTCGCCAACACGCGGTCGATTCGCGTTTCCGGCGGGCTCGGCACCATCGCGCGGGTGGTGGGGGACGCGCAGGAAATCTATCCCCGCCGCCTCGCCGTGAACGAGGGGCTGGAACGCATCGAGACCTATTACAAGCCCTACCACCAGACCTTGCGCCGCCTCGTCGGCCGCATCCAGCGCGAATGGGGCATGGCGGTGCTGGTGGATTGCCATTCCATGCCGTCCTCTTCGGCCCGGGACGAGGTGGCGCGGGCCGATTTCGTCATCGGCGACCGGTACGGGACGAGCTGCAGCGAGCTGGTGACGGACGCCATCGAGCGGTCGCTGGTCGGCCGCGGCTACCGGGTGGTGCGCAACAAGCCCTATGCGGGCGGCTATATTACTGAGCACTACGGAAACCCCTCCGCCGGGCTGCACGCGGTGCAGATCGAGCTCAACCGCAGCCTCTACATGGACGAGGCCGCCTATGAGCGAAATGGCGGATTTGTGCGGGTTCAGGCCGACATTCTCGCCCTGATGGGGGATCTGTTCGTCGCGGTGTCGGAGGGCCTCGCCCCGCTCCGTGCGGCAGCTGAATGACAAAGCTCTGCGTTTTTGCATAAGGTGCCTTGCGTTTTTCGTATGGCAAGGCTACCAATTGCGCACGGCTGCCGAGGAATTACTCAGGCACCATCGAATTCCGGCCCGGACAGGCTTCGCCGTGCGAAGAAGTCCGCGAGACACGGGATCGAATGGCGGCGCAAGACCGCATCCAGGGATGGAACGAGAGGGGCCTAGACAGGGCAGCGGGTGACGGCGAATGCCGGATCGGCCAGCCCAAAAAGAAAGGGGCCGTCCGCGTGAGCAGACGGCCCAAGTCTAGGGAGGAAACGCCCAAGGAGGGCAGCGACACAGCGACGCCAATCGCCGTGTCGCAATGCACAAATAGCCTAGTGCAGTGCCATAAATCAAGTGCGCGTTTGTCGCAGTCTGGTATACCAGAACAAGGCATTGAAATTTAAAAGGATTTTATCGTGCAGGCTGCGCTCCCCGATCGGGCGCGAGGCCGAGCGCGGCGAGATTTTTTTGCCGAAGCGCCAGCTTGGCGCGAGTCGGCTCCCGCGATGCGGTCGGCCGAACCTCACCGAAACTGAGAACGCGCGCAGGTGGGGATTGTCCGGTCACCCGACGATCCCAAGGGATGCCCGAGTGTTCGGCTGCTGGCGGAGACGGGGAGGAGAGTGCCCCGCGCTGCAAGCGCGCTGGCTTGGGCCACCCTCGGCGACAGGGCGCCGAAAAAGAAAGGGGCCGCTGTGAACAGCGGCCCAAGTCTAGGGAGGAAACGCCCAAGGAGGGCAGCGGCACCGCAACAAGCAATGCCGCGCTGCATCAATATGACGATCGGCCCCCTTTGCATCAAGCCCGTGTCAGGCAGATAGTTTGTGCAAGCGTTCAAATTTTAAAACCATTTAATTTCAATCGCTTGAAATCGATATGCACATTCTGTGCGCGTTATGGCCGCGACATGTGCCTCCTATGCGGTCATTCGGTGCCGCAAGGGGCAATCCAGCACGCGGGTCTCGTTTTGCGTTGCGGTAATATTGTCCTTCGCTTTGCCGCGGGACGTCCTCCGCCCCATCCGGCACTGCCCCCAGCAGATTTCCCTTGGCAGCGGTCCGCGCCCGCGCTTTCTTCCCGCCGCGGGCACGTCCAGTCCGCCCGACCTTTCCGGAGCCCTCATGACCGCCGTCGATTTCGACGCCTTTGTCCATCAGCTTGCGACTGTTTCGGGCGAGGCCATCCTGCCTTTCTTCCGCACGGCGCTGGGCATCGAGGACAAGAGCGCGGGTCGCGCGTTCGATCCGGTCACGGAGGCGGATCGGGCGGCCGAGCAGGCCATGCGCGCGCTGATCCGCTCCACCTTTCCCGCCCACGGCATTATCGGCGAGGAATTCGAGAATGTCGCCGCGCAGGCGCCCTACACCTGGGCGCTCGACCCCATCGACGGCACCAAATCCTTCATCGCCGGCCTGCCGGCCTGGGGCACGCTGATCGGCCTTCTGAAGGACGGCGATCCGGTCTACGGCATGATGCACCAGCCCTTCATCGGCGAACGCTTCTTCGGCGACGGCGGCGCGGCGCGCTATCGTGGTCCGGCGGGCGAGCGGCTTCTCGCCACCCGCGCCTGCGACCGGCTGGAGGATGCGGTGCTCTACACCACCAGCCCCCGCCTCATGAACGACGAGGACCGCGCCGCCTTCGGCACGGTGGAGGAGCGCGTGCGCCTCTCGCGCTATGGCGGCGATTGCTACGCCTATTGCATGGTGGCGGCGGGGCTCATCGATCTCGTCATCGAGACCGGCCTGCAGGATCACGACGTGATCGCCCTCGTGCCCATCATCGAGGGGGCCGGCGGCGTGGTCACCAGCTGGGAGGGCGGTTCGCCGGTGGCCGGCGGCCGGGTGGTCGCGGCCGGCAGCCGCAAGGTCCATGAGGCGGCGCTGCGCCAGCTTTCCGGCGGCTAAGCCCGCGCGGCGCCTGAGCGTGGCAACGCAAAGCCAGCCCGCGCGGCGCCTGAGCGTGGCAAGGTCTCAAGCCCGCGCGGCGCTTGAGCTTTGCCACGTAAAACCTCTCAGATCGGCGTGCCCGGAATGAAGGCGTCGAACGCGGCCCAGAACTGGGCGCGGAAGATGTCGCGTTCCATCAGGAGTTCGTGGCGGCTCGCCGGCACCACCACATGGGCGCCGGCGATGAGCCGCGCCGAAAAGTGTTCGATCGCCTTGTTGGAGACGAGCCGCTCCCCCCCCGCCGCGATGATGAGCAGCGGCTGGCGGATGCGCGGAATCACGTCGGGATGGGTCAATTCGGCCATGGTGGAATAGGCGCCCGCGAGCCAGCCAATGGTTGGCGCGCCGAGGTCGAGCTGCGGATAGGCCGTGACCAGAGCCTGCGTGCGGTCGAACCGGCCCCGGTCCGAGGTGAGCGGGTTGCCCTCGAATTTCAGCCGCGCCAGCGTGCGCCCGCGCCCGCCCGGCACGAAGGCGCGGGCGAAGCCCAGGTGGGAGAGAACGGTGGCGGTCGGCCGCACGATTCCCTCGAACGGCACCGAATCGAGCCCCAGCATGGGTGCGCTCAGCACCATGCGGTCGAACCAGCGGTGCCCCTCCAGCACGGACGAGAGCAACACCGAGCCGCCCATGGAATGGGCGAGCGCGAAGTGGGGCGGCGGGCAATCTGGCAGCAGCACCTCGCGGGCAAACGCCTCAAGGTCGAGCTGATAGTCCGAAAAGCGGGTGACATGCCCCTTCAGGCGGTTGCGCAGCAGCCGTTGCGAGCCGCCCTGTCCCCGCCAGTCGAGCACGGCCACGGCGAAGCCGCGCGATCGCAGTTCGCGCACCACCTCGAAATACTTCTCGATGAATTCGCACCGGCCGCTGAGGAGGGCAATGGTGCCCTTTGCCTTGCCCTCCGGCAGGAAGCGGGCGAAGCGCAGGCGCACGCCGTCGCGGGCGGTGATCTCGCCCGTGATCGCGCCTTCGGGCACCGGATTGTTCGGCAGGGAATAGAGCGTCATGAGGCTCGCGGCGGTGAAGGCGGGCTTCGTTGCGGATTGCTGGGGCTGAGGGTTACACGCCGGGCGCCCGGTCCACAATCGCCGTCTCGTCCGCATCGCCGGCGGGGAGCGTGCGTCAGCGTTGCTCTGCGGTGCCGATGACCTGCATGCCGCTGATGTCGCCGCTCGCTGCGTCCAGCACCAGCCGCACCCGCTCGCCGCGGGGGCCTGTGGCTTCAGCGAGGAAGCTCTGGCCGCGCTGGCGCACGCCGCTGATCTGGCGGAAGCCGCGGGCTTCCAGGTTCGGAGCCACAGTCTCGGCGGTGAGTGGGCGGGGGCCGGCGGGAGCGGCCTGATAGGGCCTGTAGGCGCGGGGGGAGATGGCACCGGGCAGAAGCACGGCCTCGTCCGGCATTTGCGTGGCGGTCGCCGCGGCGGCGCGGGCCGGCGTCGCTGAGGGAAAGCCGAGGGTCCCGGCCTCGCTGGGGGGGTGATGCGTGCGCAGGGGCGGCGGCTTCGCCGGAAGGTCGACCTCTGCGGCGGCCGGGGCGGCCCCGCACTGGGCGGCGGCCGGCGCAACCGGCGGCACGAGCGCCATCAGGAAGAAGGCCACAGTGGCGGCCGAACAGGCCCGCATCGCCCGATCTCCCGTTGCCCCCGCCGCCGAGCGGATGACGCCGCGCACGGAGCAGATGTCGTTGGGAAAAGTCTAGCTGCAGCGCGTGAACGCGGCCCTGCGCCGCCGTTCATCCCCCGTTCAGATTGAACGATGCCGGCACCCCTTGACGCCCCAAAATCGCCTCCCCACATCCGAAAAGGCGCCGGGCAGAGACCTGACGGCGCCTGACCGGACCCGGCTCTATGCGGGTCCCGCATGTCGCTTCAAAGGAGGATATGCCATGCGTACGTTTGACCTTGCTCCCCTGTACCGCAACACCGTCGGCTTCGACCGTCTGTTCTCGCTGCTTGATTCCGTCGGCGGCGTGGATGCGGCGCCCACCTACCCGCCCTACAACATCGAGCGCACGGGCGAGAACGCCTATCGCATCACGGTGGCCGTGGCGGGCTTCACCGAGGCCGAGCTTGGCCTCGAGGTGAAGGAGAACACCCTCACCCTCAAGGGCGAGAAGGCGTCGTCCGAGACGTCCGACAGCGCGCAGGTGCTGTATCGCGGCATCGCGGCGCGCGCGTTCGAGCGTCGCTTCCAGCTCGCCGACCATGTGGAGGTGAAGGGCGCGGTGCTTGAGAATGGCCTGTTGCACGTAGACCTCGTGCGCAACATTCCCGAAGCCAAGAAGCCCCGCATCATCCCCATCGCGGGCGCGACGGCTGCTCCCAAGACGATCGAAGGCTCCATCGAGGGCTCGACCGCCGGGAGCACCGCTCAGGCGGCCTGACGCGGACAGGAACAGGGCGGGCTTCGGCTCGCCCGCCTTCGGGGCGGTGCGCGAGCGCCGCCCTTTTCCGTTGCCGTGCGCAGATGACGCGCATGCCCCGCGGGGGGTTGATCTCGCGACGCGGCCGGGAGAGGAGGGGGACATATCTCCCGCTGAGAAGGTCGCCCGCCCGTGCCCGCCCCCCGCAAGGTTCTCATCACGACCCGCCTGTTCGATGCCGCCGCCGCCGAATATCTCGCCGAGCATGGCTGCATCGCCGTGCCCTCCGGCCTGCCGGGCGACGCCCTCGATTCCGACATTCCCGATGCCGCGCTGAGCGCCTTGCTGGAGGGGGCCGAAGGCTGGATCGTCGGCCAGCGCGCGGTGACGCGGGAGATCCTCGCCGCCCATCCCGAACTCAAGGTCATCGCCCGCCGGGGCGTCGGCTATGACCGGGTTGACGTGCCGGCGGCCAAGGCGCTGGGCCGCGTTGTGACCATCGCGGCGGGCGCCAATGACGACGCGGTGGCGGATCACACGCTGGCGATGATCCTCGCGCTTCTGCGCCGGCTGAAGGAAAGCGACCTCGCCATCGCAGCCGGCGACTGGCGGGTGCTCTCGGGCTTCGACCTCACGGGGAAGACCGTGGGCCTCGTCGGCCTCGGCCGCATCGGAAAAGCGGTGGCGCGGCGCCTGCACGGTTTCGACACCAAGGTGCTGGTGGCGACCCGCACCCCCGACCCCGACTTTCCTTTCGTGGACTATGTGCCGCTGGACGACCTCATCGCGCAGAGCGACATCATCAGCCTCCACGCGCCGCTGACCTCAGAGACCCGGCACATGATCGGCACTGCCGCGCTCGCTGCCATGAAGCCCCACGCGGTGGTCATCAACACCTCGCGTGGCGGCCTCGTGGATGACCGTGCGCTGCTGGCGGCACTGGAGGCGCGGCGCATCGGCGGCGCCGGGCTGGACGTGTTCGAGGCCGAAGCCGATGCGGCGATGCTCCCCGTTGCCGCCGCTCTGGCGGCGCGGCCCGATGTGGTGGCCACCGCCCATGCCTCCGGCTCCAGCGCCGAGGCGCTGGCCCGGGGCAACCTCATCTCGGCGCAATGCGTGGTTGCGGCGCTGGATGGGACGGAGTTTCCGCCCGGCTGCCTCATCGCCGACGGCCGGTAACTCTAGCCACCGCTGATGGCGGTGAGCACGAACACGTCCGCGCCGGGCCGCAGCGGCGTGTCCAGCCGCGCCCGCCGGCCGTCGACGAACACATTGATGTGCCGGCGGATGGCGGGGCGCTCGTCGCACAGCCGGTCGCGCATGCCTGGCCACAGGGCCTCCAGCTGGCGCATCATCTCGTCGACCGTGCGCGCCTCCAGCTCGACATAGGTTTCCCCCTCCGGAAACAGCCGGACGAGATGGGCCGGCAGGCGCACCTTCACCGGTGCGGCTTCCTCCGCCACCGCTCAGGCCTCCACCACCAGCGTCTCCACGGAGGAGATGGTGGGCAGGTGCTGGGCGAGCCGCGTCCAGCTCTCGCCCTCGTCGGCGCTGGCATAGATCTCGCCGGAGCCGGTGCCGAAATAGACGCCGGCGGGCTCCAGCGTGTCGGTGGCCATGGCCTGCCGCAGCACGTTGAAATAGGCGTCCTTCTGCGGCAGGCCCGACCGCATCGCCTGCCATGAGGCGCCGCCGTCGCGGGTGCGCCAGACGGCGGCCTTCGCGTCCGGCATGAAGCGGCCGGCGGTGTCGCCGTTGAGCGGCACGAGGAACAGCGTTTCGGAATCGCGCGGGTGAGCGGCAGCGGGAAAGCCGAAGCTGGAGGGCAGGCCCTGCTCGATGCTCTGCCAGGAGATGCCGCCATCGTCGGAGCGGTACATGCCGCAATGGTTCTGTTGATAGAGCCGGTGGCGCAGGCCTGGCGCCTTGACCACGCAATGCACGCACTGGCCGTGCTCGGGATAGCGCTGGTCCTCGGGCATGTAGTCCGCGCGGGTGCCCCGATTGCGCGCGCTCCAGGTGCGTCCGCCATCGGCACTGTGGAAGACGCCAGCGGCGGAGATGCCCACCCACAGCGCCTCCGGATCGTCCGGATCGAGCACGAGGGAGTGGAGGATGAGACCCGCGCCGCCGGGACCCCAATCGCCGCGGGACGGGTGCTTCTGCAGGCTATCGAGGGCGGTGAAGCTCTCGCCGCCATCGTCGGAGCGGAAAAGGCCGGCCGGCTCGACCCCGGCGTAGAGCGTGCCGTTCGCGCCCGGCGCGAGGCTCCAGACGGATTTCACCGGCGCCTCGCCCTCGGCAGAGGCGAGGCCGCGGGACGAATGGGTCCAGGTGGCGCCGAGATCGTCCGACTGCCACACCGCCGGCCCGAACCATTCATTCCCGCCGCCGGCATAGATGCGGCCGGAGGCCCGATCGCCCACCACATGGTTGGTCGGCCAGGTGTCGCAGAACGGACCGCGCAGCGCCCAGCTCTTCCGGGCGGGGTCGCTCTCCAGAATGAACGCGCCTTTCTTCGTTCCGATCAGGATGAGCACCTTCTGCGCCATCTCTTGTCCTCCCCGGTCCCGGCTCTGGGTCCCTCGGAGGACGCAGGCGCAGGCGACGCGCCGACAGGGCGGGGATAAAATTTGCGACGGCGCGAATCTCGGGCTTGGATTTAGAAGTCTGACGATTTATGATAATCGTCAGTTTTTGGAGATTGGCGTGAACGTCAGGGTGAAGGAGACGGCGGACGAGACCCGGGAGCGCATCGCGCGCACGGCGGAGGAGCTGTTCCGCCGCATGGGTTTCGCCAAGACGGCGGTGGCGGATATCGCCGCCGAGCTTGGCATGTCGGCGGCCAACGTCTACCGCTTCTTTCCCTCCAAGACCGCGATCGTCGCGACCATCTGCAGCCGCTGCCTCATCGAGAGCGAGGCGGAGGTGGCGGCTGCGGTTGCGGACGGGGGTTCGCCCCAGGAGCGTATTCTCGCCGCCTATCTCGCCATCATGCGCTATCACAAGGAGAATTTCCTTGAGGAGCGGCGCGTGCACGACATGGTGCTGGTCGCCATCGAGAACAATTGGGAAGCCATAGAAGCGCACAAGGCGCGCCTGTGCGACCTGACCGCCCGCGTCCTCGCCGACGGCATCGCCCAAGGGGTGTTCGTGGCCCATGACCCCGGCAAGGTCAGCCGGCACATCCAGAGCGCGCTGATCCGCTTCTGCCATCCCGTGCTGGTCGCGCAGAATATCGGCGACGAGGACCAGGAAGGCGCGCTGAGCGATAGCCTGCGTTTCATTCTGAGAAGTATCGAGGTCGAGCGTTCGTCTCTCCCCTGACAGGAGTGAGCGGAGCGCCTTTCTGCGTCGTAAAAGTGATGATCGACGAAAATCGTCAGTGTTGAATCCATAGTCGATAGGCTTCGAGCCACAGGATCGTTCCATGACCCGCCTCGCCGTTCCGATCCGATCCGGCCGCCGCCTGAAGGGCATGGCCGCGCTGTTGTTCGCCGCGTCCGCGTCTCTCCTCGCGGGATGCGGGCAGGAAAATCCGGCCAATGCGGGTGAGGCTTCCGCGTCGAAGGACGCTCCGGCCATCATCGCCCGTCCGGTGCAGGTCACGACCGTGGCCTTCCGCCCGCGCGAGACGCAGAAGAGCTTCGTCGGCGTGGTCCGTGCGCGCCGTGAGATCGACCTCGCCTTCCGGGTCGGGGGCAAGGTCGTGCAGCGGCTGGTGGAGGTGGGCGACCGGATCGAGCCCGGCACTGTGGTGGCTCAGCTCGACAGGGAAGATCTCAAGCTGGAACTGGAAAGTGCCAAGGCGGAGATGCAGGCCGCCACCGCCAATCTCGCCCAGACGACGATCGAGGACACCCGCTATCGGGCGCTGACCGCCAAGGGCGCCGCCTCCAATGCCGATCTCGACCGCAAGTCGCTCGCCAAGGACGAGGCGATCGGCCGCCTCGAACGGGCGAAGCGTTCGCTGGAGCTGGCGGAGAATCGCCTCTCCTATGCCGACCTGATGACCGATGCGGCGGGCGTGGTGGTCGCGACATCGGCCGAGCCGGGGCAGGTGGTGGCCTCCGGCCAGACCATCGTGCGCGTCGCCCGCCTCGACGAGAAGGAGGCGCTGGTCTCCTTGCCCGAAACGGCGCTCGCCGATGCCCGCACGGCCGATGCCGTCGTGACCCTTTGGGCTGATCCCGGCCGGCGCATTCGAGCGCGGCTGCGGGAATTGTCGCCGCAGGCGGACGCGACCTCCCGCACCTATCCCGCCCGCTTCACGCTGGAGGGCGCGGATGAAACCGTTGCGCTGGGCATGACCGCCACCGTGACGCTGCGCCCCAAGGACCAGCAGCAGGTGGCCCGGTTGCCGCTCTCGGCCCTCATTGATCGCGGGCATGGCCCGCAGGTGTTCGTGGTGGATGGCGCGAGCCATGCCATCGTCGCCCGCCCGGTTGAGATCGCGGCCTATACGGGCGACGAAGTGCTGCTCTCCGGCGGTGTCGCGCCGGGGGATGCGGTGGTGGTGCTCGGCGTGCAGACCCTGCTGCCCGGCCAGAAGGTGCGCACGGTGCAGGCGCCCGCGGTGACAGAGGTGGTCGAGCGCCTGCCGGCGATCGAGACCCGCCGGGCGCAGGCGCCCGCGCTCGGCACAAGCGTAGCGGAGCAGCGCCGGTGAGCGCCGCCGGCTCCCCCCATGATCCGGCGTCCGGCTCCTCGCAGGGCGGCGCCTCGCGCTTCAACCTTTCGCGCTGGGCCATCACTCATCGCGCGCTGACCCTGTTCGCCATCATCCTCCTGGGTGCGGCGGGGGCCTATTCCTATTTCAACCTCGGCCGCGCCGAGGATCCCTCCTTCACCATCAAGGTCATGGTGGTGCAGGCGGCGTGGCCCGGCGCCACCGCCTCCGAGATGCAGGCGCAGGTGGCCGATCCCATCGAGAAGAAGCTGCAATCGCTGCCGCACCTCGACCGGGTGGAGAGCTATTCGCGCCCCGGCGTTTCCTTCGTGCAGGTGTTCCTGCGCGACAACACGCCGGCCAAGGAGGTGAAGGACCTCTGGTACCAGGTGCGCAAGAAGGTCTCCGACGTGCGCGGCGATCTGCCCGCCGGCGTCATCGGTCCCGGCTTCGACGATGAATATGGCGACGTCTATTCCGCCCTCTACATCCTGAGCGGGCAGGGGGCGGCGCCGGCCGAGCTGAAGCGGCAGGCCGAGATCATCCGCCAGCGCCTGCTGCGCGTGCCCGATGTGGAAAAGGTCGATCTGATCGGCGAGCGACCGGAGAAGATCTTCATTGAATTCTCCCACGCCCGCCTCGCCAATCTCGGCATCACGCCGGCACAGCTTTTCGACAGCGTGGCCCGGCAGAACGCCGTGGTGGCGGGTGGCGCGGTGGATACACGCTCCGACCGCATCAATCTGCGCGTCACCGGTGCCTTCACCGGCGTCGAGGCCATCGCCGAGGTGCCGGTGGCGGTGAACGGCGCGCTGCTGCGCCTCGGCGACATCGCCACGGTGCGGCGCGGCTATGAGGACCCGCCCTCCTTCCTCATGCGCCAGAACGGGCTGCCGGCCATCGGCATCGGCGTCTCCATGGCGCAGGGCGCCAACATCCTCACCCTCGGCGAGGCGCTGAAGGGCGCCATGGCCGAGGCCACCTCGGAACTGCCCCACGGTATCGACGTGACGCAGGTAGCCGACCAGCCGCACATCGTCTCCGAATCGGTGGGCGAGTTCCTGAAGACCTTCCTCGAAGCCCTGGTCATCGTGCTGGTGGTCAGCTTCCTGTCGCTGGGATTCCGCACCGGCATCGTGGTGGCGCTCTCGGTGCCCCTCGTGCTCGCCATCGTCTTCCTCATCATGTTCTCGGCGGGCATGGACCTCCACCGCATCACGCTGGGGGCGCTGATCATCGCCCTCGGCCTCCTCGTGGATGACGCCATCATCGCCATCGAGATGATGGTGGTGAAGATGGAGGAGGGCTGGGACCGCATGTCCGCCGCCACCTACGCCTGGACATCCACCGCTTTCCCCATGCTCACCGGCACGCTGGTGACGGCGGCCGGCTTCCTGCCGGTGGGCTTCGCCAAGTCGTCGTCGGGCGAATATGCCGGCGGCATCTTCTGGGTCGTGGGCATCGCGCTCATCGCATCCTGGTTCGTGGCGGTGATCTTCACCCCCTATCTCGGCACCGTGCTGCTGCCGGACATGAAGAAGGCGGGCGGGCATCACGAGATGCACGACGGCCGTCTCTACCGGATGCTGCGTGGGACGCTGGAATTCTGCCTGCGCCACCGCTTCATGGTCATCGGCGCGACGGTTGCGATGTTCGCGGGCTCGGTGGTCGCGTTCGGCCTGGTGCAGCAGCAGTTCTTCCCCACCTCCACGCGCCCCGAGCTGTTCCTGGAGATTCGGCTGCCGGAGGGCACCTCCATCTCCGTCACCGAGGCCACCGCCAAGAAGGCGGAGGCGCTGGTGGGCGAGGATCCGGACGTGGCCACCAGCACCACCTATGTGGGCCGCGGCGCGCCGCGCTTCTGGCTGGGCCTCAATCCGGTGCTGCCCAACCCGAACTTCGCGCAGATCGTGATCGTGGCGAAGGATGTGGAGGCCCGCGAGCGGCTGAAGGCCCGGCTCGATGCCGAGCTGGCGGAAGGCGCGCTGTCGGAGGCGCGGGTGCGTGTGGACCGCTTCGTGTTCGGCCCGCCGGTGGGCTTCCCGGTGCAGTTCCGCGTGGTCGGGCCGGATCCCATCGCGGTGCGCGACATCGCCGAGAAGGTGCGCCTCGTGATGGCGTCCGACGCGGACGTGATCGACCCGCACCTCAATTGGGGCGAGCAGGTCAAGTCCATCACCCTCACCGTGGACCAGGACCGCGCCCGGGCGCTCGGCACCTCGCCGCGCGACATTGCCGAGACGCTGCAGACCCTGCTGCAGGGCTACGCCATCACCCAGCTGCGCGAGGGCAATTTGCTCATCGACGTCATGGCGCGGGCCGTGCCGGAGGAGCGGGTGGACCTGGAGCATCTCGCCGCGCTCACCGTCACCACCCGCAACGGCCTTGCCGTGCCGCTCGGACAGGTCGCCCGCATCGGCTATGCCCATGAGGAGCCGATCCTGTGGCGGCGCGACCGCGACCTCGTGCTGACCGTGCGCGGCGACGTGCGCGACGGTGTGCAGCCGCCAGATGTGACGACCCGCCTCCTGCCGAAGCTGGCGGCGCTCAAAGCCGAGCTGCCGCCCGCCTATCGCATCGAGACCGGCGGCTCCATCGAGGAGAGCGCCAAGGCCAATGCCTCGCTGGCGGCGGTGTTCCCGGTGATGATCATCGTCATGCTCACGCTGCTGATGATCCAGCTGCAGAGCTTCTCGCGCCTCGCCCTGGTGCTGGCGACGGCGCCGCTTGGTCTCATCGGCGCGGCGGCGGCGCTGCTCATCGCCCACAAGCCGTTCGGCTTCGTGGCGCTGCTCGGCCTCATCGCGCTGGCCGGCATGATCATGCGCAACACGGTGATCCTGGTGGACCAGATCGACCACGACATCCGCGACGGCGCGACGCCCCACCATGCCATCGTGGAGGCGACGCTGCGCCGGGCGCGGCCCGTGGTGCTCACCGCGCTTGCTGCGGTGCTCGGCATGATCCCGCTGGCGGAAAGCGTGTTCTGGGGGCCCATGGCGGTCACCATCATGGGTGGCCTGCTGGTCGCGACCGTGCTGACCCTGCTCGTGGTGCCGGCGCTCTATGCCACCTGGTTCCGCGTGAAGGTCACCGACGAGGAGCCCGCGCCGGCCGCGCTGCCGCAGCCGGCGGAATGATGCCCGCCATCTGAATCAGAACGCGCCCCGACGTCCCCCGGGGCCGTGCGCCCCGCCCGTTCCCGGCATCGCCCCCGCCGCGGACGGGCGGGGCTGTTTTTCCGACGTCGAACCGAGGGTGGCCTCAGTTCTTCTTCTCGCGCAGGGCGAGCCCGAACATCAGCGTGCCCACGCCGTTGACGATGAGGTCCACGCCGAGGAACAGGCCGAGGATGTAGACCGAGTTCACCGGCCAGCGGGCGATGATGATGAGGCCCAGCAGCAGGGTGACGATGCCGGACACCACGATCCAGCCCCAGCCCTTGCCGTGCTTGGAGCCGAATCCGGCGAACAGACGGAAGATGCCTTCCACCGCCAGCGCCACGCCGATCATCAGCGTGAGGACGCCGGCGCCGAGCAGCGGGTTGTACATCATCAGGCCGCCGGCCACGACATAGAGCACGCCCGCCACCAGCCAGTAGAAGAAGCGGCCCCAGCCCTGCACCCGAAAGGCATGGATGACCTGCACCACGCCGCCCACCATGATGAGCGCGCCCACATAGAGCACCGTGACGACGGTGGAGGCGAGCACGTGCGCAAGGGCGATGAAGCCGAGCACGATGAAGGCGATGCCGAGGACGGCAAACCAGCCCCAGCTGGCGCGCACGGCGTGCAACTGGTCGGCCATCGTGGAAGCGGGAGTGGAAACGGGCGTCGACATGTGCCTCTCCAGTCAGCGTCATCGCTGCCGTGGCATCATATCGAAGCGGAACGCCGCGCACAGGGGGCTTCGGCTCCGGCAGATTGCGGAGGACGGGCAGAACCTCGTCCGGCGCACAAACGCAAACGGCCCGGCGGGGGCCGGGCCGTCTGAAACCTGTCTGTCCCGGCGGGCCGGGCCGAAATCAGCGCTGGGCGGGCTTGCCCGTCGAGGCGGTGGAGACCGGAGCGGCATTGGCCTGCGGCGCGGAATTGGCCTTCGGCAGGATCACCACCTTGGTGCCGACCTTGGCGCGATCGTAAAGGTCTTCCACGTCCGCGTTCAGCATGCGGAAGCAGCCGGAGGACACGAACTTGCCGATGGTCTGCGGCTCGTTGGTGCCGTGAATGCGGTAGATGGTGCCGCCGAGATACATGGTGCGGGCGCCGAGCGGATTGCCGGGGCCGCCGGCCATGAAGCGCGGCAGATAAGGCTGGCGCTCGATCATCTCGGACGGCGGGCGCCAGTCGGCCCATTCCTTCTTCGCGGTGATCTTCTCGGTGCCGGCCCAGGTGAAGCCCTCCCGGCCCACGCCGATGCCGTAGCGGATCGCCTTGCCGCCGCCGAGCACCAAGTAGAGGTACGTGTTCGGCGTATCGATGACGATGGTGCCCGCCGGCTGGGTGGTCACATAGTCCACGGTCTGGCGGCGGAAGCGCTCGGGCACCGGCTCGGTCGGGTCGACATTCTCGATGCGCGGACCGGACGGCGCCTCGGTGGTGCCGGGCACCACGGCGGAATTGGGGCCATAGGTTCCGGCCGGGGCAGGGGCGGTGTTCAGGCTGGCATAGAGCGCATCCTGATCCACGGCGCCGCGGCCGGAACCGCCATAGCCGGGCTGCTGGCCATAGGCCGGCTGCGCGGGCTCATAGGCGGTGGGCGTCGCCTGCCGTCCGTAAAGGTCGGGGGCGGCATTGTAGACAGGCTGGCCGCCGTAGGCCTGCTGACCCTGGGCGGGCACCGCGCCGGGATAGGGGCCGGCATCCGGCGTCACCGCCACCGGGCCGCGGGCGTAGCCGCCGGGCGCGGGCTGCGGATAGCCCTGCTGGGCCGGCTGCGGATACGCCTGCTGGGGATAGGGCTGGCCCGGCGCGGGAAGGTCCGTGCGCTCGACCTGATCGCGGCGCACCGGTGCCTGCTGGCGCGAATATGGATCCGAATAGCCGGGAGGCGCCTCGCCATAGCCGCCGACAGGCGCGGGCGGGAGGGTGCCGGTAGCATCATCCTGCTGCGCGCCCGGCAGGCTGTAGTTCGGCCCACCGTACTGCCCCTGGGCAAAGGCTGGAGCGGCCAGGACGGAAGCGCCGACGGCGGCGAGGAGGAGGGTATTGCGAAGGGTCATGTTAGAGGTGTTAACCGTGAAACGTGACGAAATTGGAAACGGGTCGCGGAAAAATTCGGCCCGTCTGGCGGTAACTTGCTCCTGCGTTGCAGGCCTTTTCGTTAAACGCCTTTAGGCCCGCGCCGGGTCCCCCGCAATGCGAGATTCCGCGAGCCGCGCGATCGTGATCGCACTGTGGCGCGCGGGGCATAGCAAGGTGCGACGAAGCAGACTTGAACGGCAGGCACTAAGGATATAAAGATATCTTTATGTCAGATCGGCTCAAGCCCGCGCCTTCCTCGTTCGCCGCCGTCCTCGAGGGCCTCAAGGCCGCGGGGGAGGACACGCGCCTGCGCCTGATCGCGGTGCTGGGAGAGGCGGAGCTGACCGTCTCCGACCTCACCGAAATCCTTGGGCAGTCGCAGCCGCGCATCTCGCGCCATCTGAAGCTTCTGGCGGATGCCGGGCTGGTGGATCGCCACCGCGAGGCCAGCTGGGTGTTCTACCGCCGCGCCGCCGAAGGCGCGGGCGGGCGAATCGCCAAGAGCCTGCTCGACTTGCTGGACCGGGACGATCCCGTCCTCGCCGGGGACCGTGCCCGGCTGGAAGCGGTGCGCGCGGCCCGCGCCTCCGCCGCGCAGGGCTATTTCGCCGCCCATGCCCGCCAGTGGGACGAAATCCGCCGCCTGCATGTACCCGAGGCAGCGGTGGAAGCGGCCGTCCGCCGCGCCTTCGCCGGCGCCCCCATCCGCTCGCTGCTCGATCTCGGCACCGGCACCGGCCGGATGCTGGAGCTGTTCGCGCCGGATATCGATCGCGGCATGGGGGTCGATCTGTCTCCCGACATGCTGGGCGTCGCCCGCGCCAATCTGGAGCGCGCCGGCGTGCGCAACTGCCTGCTGCGCCAGAGCGACATCTATGCCGTTCCCGTCCCGCGCGACGCCTTCGACGCGGTGATCGTGCATCAGGTGCTGCACTATCTCGACGACGGCCGCCGCGCCCTGAAGGAGGCGGCGCGGGTTCTTGCGCCCGGCGGTCGGCTGCTGGTGGTGGACTTCGCCCCGCACGGCCTTGAGTTTCTGCGCGAGGCCCACGCCCATCGCCATCTCGGCTTCGATCGCGCGACGGTGGAGGGATGGCTCGCCGCCGCCGGCCTCGATCTCGTCTCCTTCGACACCCTCACCCCCGAGGTCCGCTCCGGCGACGGCCTCACCGTCTCGCTCTGGCTCGCCCGCGATCCGCGTTCCGAAATGGCCGATGCCGACCTCGCCCACAGGGAGATTGCCTGATGACCACCCCCGCCCCCATTCCCGCCGCCGTGCCCGTGCGGGCGAGCCGGGAGATGGACCGGCCGCCGGTCAACGTCTCCTTCGAATTCTTCCCGCCGAAGACGGAGGAGATGGAGAAGACGCTGTGGTCCTCCATCCGCCGGCTGGCGCCGCTCCATCCAAGCTTTGTGTCCGTCACCTACGGCGCGGGCGGCTCCACCCGTGAGCGCACCCACGCAACCGTCTCGCGTCTGGTGAAGGAGACCGACCTGCATCCGGCGGCGCACCTCACCTGCGTCGGGGCCAGCCGCGCCGAGATCGATGACGTGGTGCGGGCCTACAAGGATGCCGGCGTGAAGCACATCGTCGCCCTGCGCGGCGATCCGGCCACCGGCGTCGGCACCAAATACGAGCCGCACCCGGAGGGCTATCCCTACGCCTGCGATCTCGTGGAGGGCATCCGCCGCATCGGCGATTTCGAGGTGTCCGTCTCGGCCTATCCCGAGAAGCACCCGGAAAGCGCGAGCCTCGATGCGGACATCGATTCCCTGAAGGCCAAGGTCGATGCCGGGGCCACCCGCGCCATCACCCAGTTCTTCTTCGAGAACGACGTCTATTTCCGCTATCTCGACAAGGTGCGCGCCAGGGGCATCGACATCCCCATCCTGCCCGGCCTGCTGCCGGTGACCAACTTCAAGCAGGCGTCGAACTTCGCCACCCGCACCGGGGCGAGCGTGCCGGGCTGGCTGCTGAAGCGCTTCGAGGGGCTGGATGACGATCCCGAGACCCGCAAGCTCATCGCCGCAGCGGTGGCGGCGGAGCAGGTGACGGACCTCGTTGATCGTGGTGTCACCGATATCCATTTCTATACGCTGAACCGCGCCGACCTCGTCTACGCCATCTGCCACCTGCTCGGGCTGCGCCCCGATGCAGAGCCGGTGCCGCAGGCGATGGCGGTCTGAGCGCGACCCCCTTCCCGCCGGCGCCTTTCGCGCCGGCCCGTCTTTCACGGAAGGCGCGCCCCCGCGTCGCCCCGAGCCCCGAGACCGCCCCCAATGACCGCCCCCATGAACGCCGCCCAGACCTCTGCCGCGACCCACGCCGAAACCATCTTCGCCGACCTCGCCAAGGCCGCCGCCGAGCGCATCCTGGTGCTGGACGGGGCCATGGGCACCATGATCCAGCAGCTGAAGCTGGACGAGGCGGGCTATCGTGGCGAGCGGTTCAAGGACTGGCCGCGGGACGTGAAGGGCAATAACGACCTTCTCAGCCTCACCCAGCCCGACGCGGTGCGGGCCATCCACCTCGAATATTTCCGCGCCGGCGCGGACATGGTGGAGACCAACACCTTCTCCGGCACCTCCATCGCCCAGGCCGACTACGGCATGGAGGAGATCGTCTATGAACTGAATTTCGAGAGCGCGCGGCTCGCCCGCGAGGCGGCGGACATCGCCCAGAAGGAGGACGGCCGCCGCCGCTTCGTCGCCGGCGCCTTCGGCCCCACGAACCGCACCGCCTCCATCTCGCCTGATGTGAACGACCCCGGCTTCCGTGCCGTGACCTTCGACGATCTGGCCGACGCCTATTTCGAGCAGGCGCGCGGCCTCGTGGACGGCGGCGCGGACATCCTCCTCGTCGAGACCATCTTCGACACGCTGAACGCCAAGGCGGCCATCTTCGCCATCGAGAAGCTGTTCGCCGAGCGCGGCTTCCGCCTGCCGGTGATGATCTCCGGCACGATCACGGATCTCTCCGGCCGCACCCTGTCGGGCCAGACGCCGAGCGCCTTCTGGTATTCGCTGCGCCACGCGAAGCCCTTCTCCATCGGCCTCAACTGCGCCCTCGGCGCGCGCGAGATGCGCGCCCACATCGCCGAGATCGGGCGGGTGGCGGACACCCTCGTCTGCGCCTATCCCAATGCGGGCCTGCCCAACGAATTCGGGATGTATGACGAGAGCCCCGAGGCCATGGCGGCCCTCGTGGGCGAGTTTGCTTCTTCCGGCCTCGTGAATGTGGTGGGCGGCTGCTGCGGCACCACCCCCGCGCACATCCGGGCCATCGCCGAGGTGGTGAAGGGCAAGGCGCCGCGCGTCGTGCCGGAGCTGGAGCCGCGCCTGCGGCTCTCCGGCCTCGAGCCGTTCGAGCTGACCCCCGAGATTCCGTTTGTGAACGTGGGCGAGCGCACCAACGTCACCGGCTCCGCCCGCTTCCGCAAGCTCATCACCGCCGGCGACTTCCCCGCCGCCTTGGCGGTGGCCCGCGATCAGGTGGAGAGCGGCGCGCAGGTGATCGACATCAACATGGACGAAGGCCTCCTCGACAGCGAGGCCGCCATGATCACCTTCCTGAACCTCGTCGCCGCCGAGCCGGACATCGCCAAGGTGCCGGTGATGGTGGACAGTTCCAAGTGGGAGATCATCGAGCAGGGGCTGAAGCGGCTTCAGGGCAAGGGCATCGTCAATTCCATCTCCCTCAAGGAGGGTGAGGAAGCCTTCATCGAGAAGGCCAAGCTGGTGCGCGCCTATGGCGCCGCCGTGGTGGTGATGGCCTTCGACGAGCAGGGGCAGGCCGACAGCTATGCCCGCAAGACCTCCATCTGCGAGCGCGCCTATCGCATCCTGACCGATGAGGTGGGCTTCCCGCCGGAAGACATCATCTTCGATCCCAACGTCTTCGCGGTGGCGACCGGCATCGAGGAGCACTCGGGCTACGGCGTCGCCTTCATCGACGCGACCCGCTTCATCCGCCAGAGCCTGCCCTACGCCCATGTGTCGGGCGGCGTCTCCAACCTCTCCTTCTCGTTCCGCGGCAACGAGCCGGTGCGCGAGGCGATGCACGCCGTGTTCCTCTATCACGCCATCCAGGCGGGCATGGACATGGGCATCGTCAATGCCGGCCAGCTCGCCGTCTATGACGAGATCGAGCCGGCCCTGCGCGAGGCCTGCGAGGACGTGGTGCTGAACCGCCGCGCCGACGCCACCGAGCGGCTTCTCGAAATCGCCGAGGGCTTCAAGGGTGCCGCCGGAAAGGAGAAGAAGGAGGCCGATCTCGCCTGGCGCACCTGGCCGGTGGAGAAAAGGCTGGAGCATGCCCTGGTCAACGGCATCACCGAATTCGTCGAGGCCGACACCGAGGAGGCCCGCCAGAACGTAGCGCGCCCGCTGCACGTCATCGAAGGCCCGCTGATGTCCGGCATGAACGTGGTCGGCGACCTGTTCGGCGCCGGCAAGATGTTCCTGCCCCAGGTGGTGAAGTCCGCCCGCGTGATGAAGCAGGCGGTGGCCTACCTCATGCCCTTCATGGAGAAGGAAAAGGAGGAGATGGGCGTCACCTCCGCCTCGGCCGCCGGCAAGGTGCTGATGGCGACCGTGAAGGGCGACGTGCACGACATCGGCAAGAACATCGTGGGCGTCGTGCTCCAGTGCAACAATTACGAGGTCATCGACCTCGGCGTGATGGTGCCGACGCAGAAGATCCTCCAGGTAGCGCGGGACGAGAAGGTTGACGTGATCGGCCTCTCCGGCCTCATCACGCCCTCGCTGGACGAGATGGTCCATGTCGCGGCCGAGATGGAGCGCGAGGGCTTCGCCGTGCCGCTGCTCATCGGCGGGGCCACCACTTCGCGCGTCCACACGGCGGTGAAGATCGCGCCGCGCTACGAGCGTGGGCAGACGGTCTATGTCACCGACGCGAGCCGCGCGGTGGGCGTGGTCTCGAACCTCCTCAATGCCGAGACGCGCGGCACCTATGTGGCCGACGTGCGTGCGGAATATGCCAGGCTCGCCGAGGCCCACGCCCGCGCCGACGCCAACAAGCAGCGCCTCACGCTCGCCAAGGCGCGCGAGAATGCTCTCAAGCTGGATTTCTCGGCCCGCGCGCCGGAGAAGCCCTCCTTCCTCGGCACCCGCGTGTTCGAGGACCACGACCTCGCGGACCTCGTGCCCTTCATCGACTGGACGCCCTTCTTCCAGTCCTGGGAACTGACCGGGCGCTATCCGGCCATTCTGGACGACGCCGTGGTGGGCGAGCCGGCGCGCGCGCTGTTCGCCGATGCGCAGGAGATGCTCGCGAAGATCGTCGCCGAGAAGTGGGTGACGGCCCGTGCCGTGGTCGGCTTTTGGCCAGCCAATGCCGTGGGCGACGACATCCTGCTGTTCCGCGACGACACGCGGAAGACCCCGCTCGCCACCCTGCATACCCTGCGCCAGCAGCTGTCGCGCCGGGAAGGACGACATAATCTGGCGCTGTCCGATTTCGTCGCCCCGCTGGAGAGCGGCGTCGCCGATTATGTGGGCGGGTTCGCGGTGACGGCGGGCATCGGCGAGGAGGATCGGGTGGCGGTCTTCAAGGCGGCCAACGATGATTATTCCGCCATCCTGCTCAAGGCCCTGTGCGACCGCCTCGCCGAGGCCTTCGCCGAGCGCATGCACCATCTGGTGCGCACCGACTTGTGGGGCTACGCGGCGGACGAGGCCCTCCCCAACGACGATCTCATCGCCGAGCGCTATCGCGGCATCCGCCCGGCGCCGGGCTATCCGGCCCAGCCCGACCATACCGAGAAGGCGACCATCTTCGAATTGCTGGATGCCACGCAGAAGGCCGGCATCCACCTCACCGAGAGCTTCGCCATGTGGCCCGGCGCGGCGGTGTCCGGCCTCTACTTCGCCCACCCCGAGAGCGCCTATTTCGGCGTCGGCCGCATCGAGCGCGATCAGGTGGAGGATTACGCGAAGCGCAAGGGCTGGACCGTGGCGGAGGCCGAGCGCTGGCTGGCCCCCATCCTCAATTACGACCCGGCGCGGGTGGAGGCGGCGGAGTAAAGCCGCCCCCTCGCTTACTTGAGCGCGGACAGGGCGCCAAACTGGCGCCCGACGCCCTGCGAGAAGGCGTTGGCCAGCCGTACGAAGCCGGCCACGTCGATCTCTTCGGCGCGGGCGGTTTCTTCGACGCCGGCGGCATCGAGCAGGGCCTGCGCATCCACGCCGAGCGTCTTCAGGCTCTGCCGCAGCATCTTGCGGCGCTGGCCGAAGGCGGCCTCCGTCACCTTTTCAAGGGCCGACAGCGCGCAGGGGAGGGGCTCCGGGCGCGGCACCAAGTGGATGACCGAGGAGGTCACCTTGGGCGGCGGCACGAAGGCCGAGGGCGCGACATCGAAGGCGATCTTTCCCTTGGTCCGCCAGCCCGCCAGCACCGCGAGACGTCCATAGGCCTTGGAGCCCGGCTCCGCCACGATGCGCTCCGCCACTTCCTTCTGGAACATGAGGGTGAGGGAGGAGAACCACGGCGGCCACGGGTCCGTGGAGAGCCAGCCCACCAGCAGCACGGTGGCGATGTTGTAGGGCAGGTTGGCGACGACCCGCGCCTCGCCCTCGCCGATGAGGGGGCGCACGTCCACCTTCAGCGCGTCGCCCTCGATCACCTCCAGCCGGCCGGGATAATGCGCGGCGACCTCCGCCAGCGCATCCATGCAGCGCCGGTCGCGCTCGATGGCGATGACGCGCTTCGCGCCCAGCGCCAGAAGCGCACGGGTGAGCCCGCCGGGGCCGGGCCCGACCTCCACAATCGTCACATCTTCCAGCGGCCCTGAGGCGCGGGCGATGCGGCCGGTGAGGTTGAGATCCAGGAGGAAGTTCTGCCCCAGCGACTTCTGCGCCGAGAGGCCGTGCTTGCGGATGACGTCGCGCAGCGGCGGCAGATCGTCGAGCGCGCTCATGCGCGGGCCAGCGCAGGCGCAGGAGCCGGGGCCGCCGCCCGCTCCGCATCGGCAAGGCGCCGGGCGAGCTTCAACGCGGCGATCAGGCTGGAGGGATTGGCCCGGCCCGTGCCCGCGATGTCGAACGCCGTGCCGTGGTCCGGCGAGGTGCGGATGAAGGGCAGGCCGAGGGTCACGTTCACCCCGTCGTGGAAGGCGAGGGTCTTGGCCGGGATCAGAACCTGATCGTGATACATGCCCACCGCCACGTCATAGCGTGCCCGTGCTTCCGGGTGGAACATCGTGTCCGCGGGCAGGGGGCCGGTGGCGAGGATGCCCTCGCGCTTCAGCGCCTCCACGGCGGGCCGCACGATGGCCTCGTCCTCACCGCCCAGCGTGCCGTCCTCGCCCGCATGGGGATTGAGGCCGCAGAATGCGAGGCGGGGCCGGGCGATGCCGAAGCGCCTGGCCATGTCGCGGGCGACGATGCGGCCGGTCTCGACCAGAAGGTCGATGGTGAGGAGGCCGGGCACCTCCGCATAGGGGACGTGGATGGTGGCGGGCACCACGGCAAGCTTGTCCGACCAGATCATCATCACCGGATGCGGCGCCGGCCGGCCCGGCGTGGCGGCGCGGTGGGCGAGCCACTCGGTGTGGCCGGGGAAGGGAAAGCCGGCGTCGTACATGACCGATTTGGCGAGCGGATTGGTCACGAGGGCCGCCGCGCGTCCGGCCGTCACAAGGCCGAGGGCGGTGGCGAGGCTCGCCTCGACGCAGGCGGCGGAGGAGGCGTCCGGCAACCCTGCGCGCCCGGTGAAGGCGGGGCCCGCGGGGAGAACCGGAAGGGCGTCCGTGAAGCGCGCGGAAGCAGTTTCGGGCGACGTCTCGACCAACGGCAGGTCGAGGCCGATCAGGCGGGCGCGGGCGGCGAGCGCTGCGGGATCGCCGGCGACGATGAAGGGCGGGACAGACGCCGCGTGCCGCCGCTGGAAGGCTGCGAGCGCGATATCGGGGCCGATGCCGGCGGGATCGCCGAGGGCGAGGACAAGGGGAGACAGGGCGGCCATCAGAGGTTTGTCAGCATCAGCGGCGCCCGGTGCGGGCGCGGGGCCGACCATAGAGCATTTTCAGGCGAAGAGGATCGTGGTTGGCATGAAGACCGCGCGCGTGGCCAAAGACCGGAGCCTTGCCGGCAGACGGAAGGTGCCGCCGCCGGTCAGCGACGGTATTCGATCAGTGCCTGCTTGCGCAGCTCGGCCATGAATTTCTTTGATTCCGCGGTGAACTGGCTGGTGGTCAGCTCGTCCTTGATCTCGCGCTTCTGGGAGCTCTCGCCGCGCACCTCGCGCTTGCCGCACATGGCAAAGGTCTCCACCCCGGCCTGGGCGACTTCCGGCGGCGTGAGCCGGCCGACCTCGGTCTTGTCGAGGATCTGCTTGAGCTGGGCGGGCACCTCGGAGGACAGGCGCGTCACCTTGGGGCGCACCACCACCTCCCTCATGGACTTCGCCATCTGCTCGCCGCTGTCGCAATCGGTGAAGCGCGACTTGAGGGCATTGGCCTCGGCGAGGCGGGCGGCGTGGTTGCTGGCGTTGCGCGGAACCACGAAGACGATGGGCATGAGCGTGTATTCGGTGGCGACCATCTGGGTCTCGCCGCGCTTCTGCAGGGCCGCGATCACGTCGGCGTCGCGGATGTTCACCGTGCCCGACCGGGCGCGGACGTACTGGCCCCAGACGTAATCGGCGAGCAGCTTCTGCTTGAAGGTCCGGTCGCCGAGCCCCTGCTGCTTGAAGCCGGACGAGAGCTGCTCGGGCGTACGGCCGGAGCGCTCGGCGATCGAGGCGAACAGGCGGTCGACGTCCTTCTGGTCCACGTCCAATTTGAGGCGGTTGGCCTGCTGGATCTTGATGCGCTCCTCGATCAGTTCCTCCAGCGCTTCCTTGGCGCTGATCGGCTTGCGCTCGATGATGCTGTGGAGGAGCTGGCGCTGGGAGACGTCGTAGCTGGTGACCGGATCGCCGTTGACGACCACCACGACCTGTTGCGCGCGGGCGGGCGAGCCCACCACGAGCGCGGGCAGGAGAAGGGCGGCGGCGAGGAGAAGAAGGCGTGCGAAAGGCATGGTCCTGTCCGGGGGGCTGCCTGCGACTTGTGTCTTCATCCTGTGGCGGCAATGCGGCTGCGCGAGCGTGGCCATGGCGGCCACACTCCAGCCGGCATCAATTCGAGGATTCGGAGCCGAAGCTGGTGGAGAAGCCACCTTCGCCGAGGGTGCGCAGGCCGATGCGGAACATCACCTTGGTCACCGGCGGCGCGTTGGGGCCGTTGAGGGTGTAGTCGGAGATGTAGTTCAGGGCGAGGGTGAAGCAGTCGTCGATGTAGCTCAGGCCGAGCAGGGTGTAGTCCACCTCGCCCGCCGCGAAGTCGTAGCGGATGGCGCCGCGCAACGCCCAGTTGTCGTTCAGCTTGTAGGAGGCATTGGTGTAGATGCCTTCGCGCTGGTCGTAATAGCCGAGCAGCGGCTGCGCCTCGTAGCGGCCGTAGGTGAGAGCCACGTTGAAGCGGTCGATCTCCGCCCGCGCCTGCAGCTCGAACCGCTGCATGGAGAAGTTCTGCTCGTCGAACCGGAAGCGGGTCACGAATTCGAGATATTTGGTGGGCGAGTAGCCGAACTTGGCGATGTAGTCGGACGCCGAGGTCTCAAGGCCCGACTCAAGGCCGGTGTTGGCCATGTCGCCGTAGGCATAGGAATTCTTGCCGAACAGATTGTAGGACTGACCGACCACGGCGGTGAACAGGCCGCCGCCGTTGATGGCGGCCGTGTAGGTCACGCCGAGGTTCAGGCGGCTGCCGCCCTCCACCCGGTCATAGCCGGAATACTTGTTCACCTCGAACAGGTTGGTGTCGTCGAACACCAGGCTCTGGGCGTCCTCGTTCGGGAACCGGCCGATGTCGCTCTCGTTCGGGCGGATGATGATTTGCGCCCTCGGCTCGATGGTCTGGGTGCCCCAGCTCTCGGCGGAAATGAAGGGGTATTTGTAGTCGAGGCCCACCGCGGGCATGGCGCGGATGAGGTCGTCACTGCCGGACTGGAGCGGGTTCTGGTTGGCGTAGGCGGGGCCGAACTGGTAGCTCGGGGGCAGGTAGGAGGTGTTGACCGAGGCCACGTCCACGCGCGCCGTGACGAACGGCGTCCACTGCTGGCCGATGGAATCGGTGATGGTCTTCTTCCAGTAGACGTCGCCGGACAGGCGCGTGTAGTCGCCCGGCGCGCCGCGCAGCAGGCATTCCTTCGCGTTCGGCGACCACAGGGTGCAGGCGCCGGTGGGCACGCCGACGGTGCCGATGGCGGACGTCAGCTCGGAGGTGCCGATGAAGTCAGCCTGCTCGCGGGTGAGGCTGGTGAGGTTCATCTTGAACCCGGCCTCGCCGCCCCACAGGGCCTTGTCGTACACCTTGCTGTAGTTGAGCGTGCCGACGATGGGCTGGCGCTGCTGGTCGTCGGTCACTGCGAGGCCGAGGAAATAGAGGCCGCGCAGGTCGAAATAGGAGCGATCACCCTGGCCCGTCAGGTAGACCGTGGAGGTCTTGGTGGTGGTGGTGTCGGGGATCAGGTTGTAATCGCGCAGGAAGGTGCGGTCGGACGCGATGGTGGCATCCCAGCCGAAGGTCCAGAACTTGTTCAGCGCGAAGGCGCCGGAGCTTTCCACCGCGCCGCGGTTGTCGCGGAAGCCGGGCAGCACCTCGGTGAAGCCGTTGGACGTGGTGATGAACTCCTGCGGGTTCTCCTGCACGATGCCGGCGGCGCGGATGGTGTAGCTGCCGTTGATCAGGCGCTGGCGCCATTCGCCCTGCATCAGCACGCCCTGCTGGGTCAGGAAGGCGGGCGTGAGGGTCAGGTCGCGGTCGGGGGCGATGTTCCAGAAGAAGGGAACGGCGACGCCGTAGCCGATCTGGCTGGAGGAGAAGAACTCCGGCATCAGGAAGCCGGTCTTGCGCTTCACCGTCGGGTCGGGCGACGACATGAACGGGAAGTAGGCCACCGGCATGCCGAAAAACTCGACCCAGGCGTCCTGATAGTAGACCATCTTCTCGTCGTCGTTGTGGATGATCTTCTTGGCCTTGATCTGCCACAGCGGCGGCTTGGAGGGGTCGTCCTTGCACGGCTCGCAGGCCGTGTAGACGCCATTCTGGAAGACGGTGATGTTGCCGTCGGTCCGGTCAGCGCGGACGGCGGCGAAATGGGTGTTGTCCGGCGTGTCGAGGCGCAGGGAATCGATGAAGCCCTGCTTGAAGTCCTGCGTCAGCTGGAGCGTGTCCGCCGTGATGATCTTGCCGTCCTTGTCCTTGAGGCGGGCATTGCCTTCCGCGCGCAGGGTGTTGGCCTTGCGGTCCAGCACCACGCGGTGAGCCTCGAGGGACGAGCCGTCATAATAGATCTGGACGTTGCCGACGGCGGAGACGGTGTCCTTCTGGTAGTCGTATTCGAGCTGGTCGGCCGTCACCAGCATCTTCTGGTTCGGGTCGAGCTGACGCGCGGTGAGCAGATTGCTGCCCGGCGTGGTGTTCTGGCTCGGCTGTGCGGACTGCGCGCGGGCGCCATCCATCGGCGCGAAGAGGGCGACGAGACCGGCAAGGAACACGCTAAAGGCGGCTGCCGAGGAAACGCGTGCGGACGCGCGACCGCCCGTCCCACGCACCGCAGTGCGAAGGGTCCCGGCAGTCAGCTCAGCGGCGGGGGGATGCCCGACCGTCATCCGTCCTCCCGATGCAACAGAATGAGCGCCCCCAGCAAAATCCCGGTGACTGCTGGAAACCACGCAGCAGCAACGGGATGAACGATTCCAGCCTCTCCGAGATCCTCGGCGAGCTTGGTCCCAACATAAAGCAGAAAGCCCGCAAGCACGCCACCGAGAATCGTCTGGCCCACACCCCCGAACCGGAAGACGCGCAGCCCCACGACCGCGGCAATCAGCACCATTGCCACCAGCAGAAACGGCTTTGCGAGAAGACTCTGGAGCTGGAGGCGGTATTTTTCCGCGCCGAAGCCGGACTGTTCCGCACTGCGAATAGCCGACGGCAGTTGCCAGAACGACACGGTTTCCGGGGCGATCAGCGAATCCTGGATCTGTTTCGGGTCGAGCTTGGTGGCAATCAGGTAGGTATCATAGGAGGCAAGATCGAGGCCCGGGACGAGCACCTTGGCGCCGGTAAGAATCCATGCACCATCTCCCAAAGTTGCAGATTTGGCCTCTACACGCTCCATGAAGTTCCCGGAGGGATCGAACTCGAAAATCACCACGCCCGAGAGCACCCGACCGCCCTGCCGGGAGGATTGGGCCTGGATGATGGACTGGCCGTCCACGCTCTGCTGGCGAATCCAGAAGTCCTTCTTCGACTGCGTGAGCCCTGGCGTGCCGCCGCCGCTGGCGAAGATGTCGCCCTCGATCTGGTTGGCGCGCTCCTTGAAGTCGGCGGAGACGGGGTTGAACACGCAGGTGGCGAAGACGCCCACGAGGAAGGCCACGAGCACCGGCGGGGTAATGAACTGCCAGACCGAAAGCCCCACCGCCCGCGCCACCACCAGCTCCAGCCGGCGCGACAGGATGACGAACGTCACCATTCCGCCGAACAGCACGGCGAAGGGCAGGAGCTGCTCGGTGAAGGCGGGCGCGCGGTAGATGGTGAGGAGGGCGAGAAGGCTCACCGTCACCTGCTCGCGGTCCGCCGTGCGCCGCGCCATCTCCAGGAAGTCCACGAGCACGATCAGCGTGACGCAGGACAGGAAGATCACCGCCACCGCATGCGCGAAGCGCCGCGCGAAATAGAAGCCGAGGATGCGTCCGATCATCGTCAGGCCGCTGCCCGCCGTGCGAATCGCGCCCGGATGGCGGCGCCCAGCGCCGTCAGCGCCGCCGGCGGGGCGATGCGGATCCAGCCCTGCAGGATCATGGCGCAGATGATGACGGTGACGATGGGCAAAGCGTAGATCAGGGGCACCGCCGCCGCATTGGCCTTCAGCTGTCCGGCGATGGCGAAATTGCCGATCTGCACCAGCCCCATGGCCGGGATGATGGCGGTGAGCGCCGCGCCACGGCTCTGGCGGGTGGTGCGCGGCTGGGCGAGCGCGGCGGCGGCGATGGCGAAGAAGGCCATCGGATAGAGCCCCGCCGACAGGCGCTTGTGCAGCTCCTCCCGATATCGTCCGGGGAAAAAGCGCACATACATGTCCTCGGGCGGCGGGCTCATCACATAGGACAGGGGCCGCTCCATGGGCTTGATGTCCACGCCCTTGGTGTCCGGCGCCAGCGAGGAGAGGTCGAAGGCGTAGCGCTGGAATTCCACCACCGAGGAATTGGCCGCCTTGCTCTCGGAACGCCCCTGCTTCTGGTCGCCGGCCGGGGGCTGGGCCGCCGCCGGGGTGCTCTGGTCGGTCTTCTGAGCGGCGAGCTTGGCGCGGGCGGCCGCACGGGCTTCCTCCGGGGTCGGCTGGGGTGCAGCCTCGGTCCTCCACATGTCGCCGCCACGCCGGTGAATGGAGCCGTTTTCCAGCACCAGGAAGATGCCGGCCTTGCTTTCGACGATCTGGCCCCGGTCTGCGAGGTAGGTAGAAACCTCCTTCTCGCGCGCGTCATTGATGAAGATGCCGCGCATCACGCCGTTGGCGGAGCGCTCGCGCACATGGAAGACGAGCCCCTGGGTGAGGTTCACGAAGCGGCCGGGCTGGGCGACGAAGGACACCACGTCCGCGCGCACTTTGGTCACCTGCTCGCGAAAGTTGGTGAGGCTGGCCGGCACCACATGGACCGCCAGTGAGGAACAGAACAGGGAGACCAGGATCGCCAGCACGATGAGCGGGCGCAGCAGGCGCCACGGCCCCATGCCGGCTGCGGCCATGACCACGATCTCGCTGTCACCGTTGAGCTTGAGCAGCGTGTAGGCGGTGGCGATGAACAGGGCGGCCGGCGCGATCACCAGCACCAGCGTGGGCATGGTGAGGCTGGTGATGGCGATGAAGGCAAGGATGGTCTGGCCCTGGCTCGTCACCAGATCGAGCTGTCGCAGCGCCTGCGTCGCCCAGATCATGCCCGCGAGCACGACCACGACCCCCAGGAAGGCGACAGCCGCCGTGGAGAAGATGTAACGATCCAGACGGCCCATCACAGCATGCCTTTAAATGCGCGGAGCCGCCCCCTCACTCGCATGTCGATCGACAGCGCGCTCTGGATAGCCGGAAGCCGCCCGCCGCGCAAATGCCGGTAGGGAAATGCCCGGCGTCCGCCTGTGAATGGCCGCGCGACTCAGCCGGCGCGGCCAACCGTTCTCAGGGCGAAGAGATAGACCAGCGCCACCTCGTCGAGCCGGTCGAACCGCCCGGCGGCGCCGCCGTGGCCGGCATCCATATTGGTGCGCAGCAGCAGGGGCCGCCCGCCGGTGTCCGCCGCCCGCAGCCGCGCCATCCATTTCGCCGGCTCCCAATAGGTCACGCGCGGGTCGGTGAGCCCGGCGAGGGCGAAGATGGAGGGGTAGGCCTGCGCGCTTACATTATCCACGGGTGAATAACCCCGGATCCGGTGGAAGGCAGCCTCGTCGGCGATGGGATTACCCCACTCCGGCCATTCCGGCGGGGTCAGGGGAAGGGTGTCGTCCAGCATGGTCGTCAGCACGTCCACGAACGGCACCTCGGCGACGATGCCGGCGAAGAGGTCCGGCCGCATGTTCGCCACCGCTCCCATCAGCATCCCGCCCGCCGAGCCGCCCTGGGCGACGATTCGTTCAGGCTGGGTGAAGCCTTCCGCCACCAGGTGCGCGGCCGCGGCGATGAAATCGGTGAAGGTGTTGGTCTTCTTCGCCAGCTTGCCGTCGGCGTACCAGCGCCAGCCCTTGTCCGTGCCGCCGCGGATGTGGGCGATGGCATAGATGAAGCCGCGGTCCACCAGCGACAGCCGGTTGGTGGCGAAGCCGGCGGGGATGGTGATTCCGTAGGCGCCATAGCCGTAGAGCAGCAGCGGCGCGGAGCCGTCGAGCGGCGTGTCCTTGTGATAGAGCAGGGAGACCGGAACGTTCTCGCCGTCCGCCGCCTTCGCCATCAGGCGGCGCGTCACATAATGCGCGGGGTCGTGACCGGAGGGCACTTCCTGCCGCTTCAGCATTTCGCGGCGGCGGCTTGCCATGTCGTAGTCCCACACCTCGGACGGCGTGGTCATGGACGCATAGGTGAAGCGCAGCTGCGTGGTGTCGAAGGCATAGCCGGCCGACATCCCCAGCGCATAGGCCTCCTCGTCGAAGGCGATGGCATGCTCCGCACCATCCGCGAGCGCCCGGATGACGATGCGTGGCAGACCACCCTCGCGTTCCAGGCGGGCCATGTGGCCGCTGAACACCGTGTGACTCAGGATCATGCAGCCCGGACGGTGCGGGACGAGATCGCTCCAGTGCTCCCGCCCGGGCGTGGCGACGGGCGCCACGGTGATCTTGAAGTCTTCCGCGTTGTCGGCGTTGGTCAGGAAGATGAGGGCATCGACGCCGCCGAGGTCGGGATGGTGCTCCACCTCGTAGCGCACACCCTCGGTGCGGGGCGCGATGCAGCGGGGAGGCGCGGCGGGGTCGAGAAGGTCCAAGAGGTGGACCTCGGAAGTCTCGTGGTCGCCGCAGGCAATCAGCCCGTAGCGGCGGGACTGGGTTTCCCCCAGCGAGACGAAGAAGCCCTTGTCCGGCTCCTCATAGATCAGCGTGTCCGTCTCCGGCGCTGTGCCGATGACATGGCGGAAGACGAGGGAGGGGCGGTGCTCGGCGTCGCGGCGGATGTAATAGAGCACGTCCCCGTCGGCGCTCCACAACAGGTCGCCGGTTGTCTCCTCGATGGCGTCGGGCAGGTCGGCGCCGGTCGCAAGGTCACGGATGCGCAGCGAATAGAGCTCGGCGCCGGAGGTGTCGGCGGAATAGGCGAGGCGGCGGTGGTCGGCGCTGTGGCGCCAGTGGCCGAAGTGGAAATAGGCCTTGCCCTCGGCCTCCCTGTCGCCATCGAGGAGGATCTCCTCCTCGCCGTCCGGCAGGGCCTTGCGGCAGGCGAGGGGATGCTGTCCCCCTTCCCGGTGGCGGGAATAATAGGCGAAGGGGCCGTCCGGCGCGGGCACGGAGGAATCATCCTCCTTGATGCGCCCGCGCATTTCCGCGACCAGCGTCGCCTTCAGCTCGCCGAGCGGCGCGAGCCAGGCGTCCGCATAGGCATTCTCGGCTTCAAGGTAAGCCCGGATGTCGCCGTCCAGCACCGACGGGTCGCGCATGACGGCGCGCCAATTGTCGGCGCGCAGCCAAGCGTAATCGTCGGTGAGGGAAATGCCGTGGACGGTACGGGTCGACGGGCGGCGAGGGGCGCGCGGCGGCTCAGGCGCCACGGTCTGCCTCGCCATCCGGGGTCAGGGAGAGGGCGGTGCCGTTCATGCAGAAGCGCAAGCCGGTCGGCGCCGGGCCATCCGGAAAGACGTGGCCCAGGTGGCTGTCGCAGGATGAACAGCGCACCTCGATGCGGCGCATGCCGTGGGAGACGTCCTCATGGGTGACGACCGCATCCGGCGACACCGGCTGGAAGAAGCTCGGCCAGCCCGTGCCGGAATTGTACTTGCTCTCGGAGCGGAACAGCGGCGCGCCGCAGGCGACGCAAGAATAGAGGCCGGCGCGCTTCTCGTCCCAGTAGGGGCCGGTGAAGGCGCGCTCGGTGCCGGCCTGGCGGGTGATTCGGAACTGCTCCGGCGTGAGGCAGGAACGCCATTCGCTTTCGCTCTTCACGACCTTGGTGTGGTCCGCGTCGGAAGGGGCAGAGGTGGGCATGGAGGAACCCCGGTCTGATCTGTGGCAGAGGTAGGCATTCCCAATGGCGACGGCAAGGCTCTCCCGATCACATGCCCGCGGGCGTGCCTGTTGCCGTGGCTGTCGGCGGGGCGGCGGAGGGGACGCGCAGATTTGCGATCTTGAGTCACCTGACGAAGATGAGCCGCATTGCCGAAATATCGGTTGCAAAGTTGAAACTGCGAAACTAACACGGTCTCTACAGGGGCCATCGCAGCATCCGTGCGTGGGCGACTGATCAGGGTATGTACACTGTCCGGGGTTCGGACACTTTGGGTCTGCGGACCATCGAGACGGGGCGCCGCGAAAGCGTCTCGGGAGTGTGCTGCGTCTTGGGGGTGCCTTGGCTGCACTGGGCTCCACCTTTCTGGCGCGCGCCGAGTTCTCGGCTGCGCGTGTCCTGATTGTCCGGAACCGCGAAACCTGACCGACGGCGCAGTCCTCTCAAGCCATCTCAACGCGAAGCAGATCCCATGAGCGACACAACGGAACAGACGGCCTTCATCGAGCTCGCGACGGACATCATCTCCGCCTATGTCGGCAACAACACGGTCGCCGCGACCGAACTGCCGGCCCTCATCAACGACGTCTTCCTCGCCCTCACGCGCCTCGGCACCGGCGAGGCGCCGGCCGGCGCGGAGCCGCTGAAGCCGGCGGTTGCGGTGAAGCGCTCCGTGCATCCGGACTTCATCATCTGCCTGGAGGACGGCAAGAAGTTCAAGTCGCTGAAGCGCCACCTGCGGACGCGCTATGACATGACGCCCGAGCAGTATCGCGAGAAGTGGGGCCTGCCGGCCGACTATCCCATGGTCGCCCCCAATTATGCCGCCGCCCGCTCCGAGCTCGCCAAGCAGATGGGTCTCGGCCAGCAGCGCCGCCGCAGCTGAACGGCTTCTCCCTGAAAGACAAAGGCCCGGCGCAGCGCGCCGGGCCTTTTTGCTTTGGGCTTCTGGAGAGGCCGCTCACTCCGCGGCGATGCGCACCTGCGGCTGGGCATCGCGCACGGCGGCGTCCACATGGGTCTCGAAGCGCGCGAAGTTGTCGCGGAACATGGAGACCAGCCGGCGCGCAGTGGCGTCGAACTCCGCTTTGTCCGCCCAGGTCTTGGACGGATAGAGGATGTGCGGCTCGATGCCCGGCACGGAGGTCGGCACCTCGAAGCCGAAATAGGGATCGGTGCGGAACGAGGCGCCCTTGAGCGAGCCGTCGAGCACCGCAGTCAGCAGCGTGCGGGTCACCTTGATGGGCATGCGCCGGCCGGTGCCGAACTTGCCGCCGGTCCAGCCGGTGTTCACCAGCCAGCAGTCCACGCCGTGCTCGGCGATGAGGTCGCGCAGCAGATTGCCGTAGACGGACGGATGTCGCGGCATGAAGGGCGCGCCGAAGCAGGTGGAGAAGGTGGCTTCGGGGTCCTTCACGCCCTTCTCGGTGCCCGCGACCTTCGCCGTGTAGCCGGAGAGAAAGTGATACATGGCCTGAGCCGGGGTGAGCCGCGCGATGGGCGGCAGCACGCCGAACGCGTCGCAGGTGAGCATCACCACGTTCTTCGGCTGGCCGGCGCGGCCGGTGGGGCTGGCGTTGGGGATGAAGGCGAGGGGATAGCAGGAACGGGTGTTCTCGGTGAGGCTGCCGTCGTCGAAGTCGGGCACGCCGGTCACCTTGTCGAGCACCACATTCTCCAGCACCGTGCCGAAGCGGTTGGAGGCGGCGAAAATCTCGGGCTCGGCCTCCGCCGAGAGGCGGATGGTCTTGGCGTAGCAGCCGCCCTCGAAGTTGAATACGCCGTCCTTGCTCCAGCCGTGCTCGTCGTCGCCGATAAGCGTGCGGTTGGGATCGGCCGACAGCGTGGTCTTGCCGGTGCCGGACAGGCCGAAGAACAGGCAGACGTCGCCCTGCTCTCCGACGTTGGCCGAGCAGTGCATGGGCATGATGCCCTTCTTCGGCAGGATGTAGTTCAGCGCGGTGAACACCGACTTCTTCATCTCGCCCGCGTAGGACGAATTGCCGATGAGCACGATGCCGCGAGAGAAATCCACCGCGATCACCGTCTCCGAGCGAACCCCATGGCGCGCCGGATCGGCCTTGAACGACGGCAGGTCGATGATGGTCATTTCCGGCACGAAGCCGTCAAGCTCGGCCCGCTCGGGGCGGCGCAGCATGGTGCGGATGAACAGGGAGTGCCAGGCGAACTCGGTGTAGACGCGCACCTTGATGCGCGAGGCCGGATCGGCGCCGCCATAGAGATCCTGCGCGAACAGGGTCTTGTCCTCGGCCTCCTTCAGGAAGTCCTGATAGAGCGTCTCGAACTGCTCCGGCGTGATGGCGCCGTTGTTGTCCCACCAGACCTCGCTCTCGGTATTGGCGTCGCGCACCACGAACTTGTCCTTGGGGCTGCGGCCGGTGTGGGCGCCGGTCACGGCCATCAGCGCGCCGCCGGAGGACAGATGCCCCTCCTTGTGCGCCAGCGCGTGCTCGTAGAGGGCGGGCTCCAGAAGATTCCAATGCACCGCCGTGAGATGCTTGAGGCCGAACGTGTCCGCGCCGCAGGCGCTGTTCCGGTGACCGGTTTCGAGCACGAAAAATCCTCCAAATTCCCGCCGGCGTGACGCCGGCATTCAAGCCGCCATCCCGCTCTCACAGAGTTATGCGGGAGGTGTCGGGCCGGGGATGTCTTTGCGCATCCCTCGAAGCCGCGGCGAGCACGCTAGAGGGAGTTGGCCGTCAAGGAAACTCCGACGAAAGCAGATTAAACGTTTAAATTCAGGCTGCCGTCCCGCGTCGAGCGTCAGTGACAAGCTTCACCAGTTCTTGCCGCACTGCAGCAAGGTCTTCGGTGCGTCGGGTGAAATCCAGGCGCCGCACAAGATCGCCGCAGATCAGTTCGCAGCCCTCAGGATCGAGCGACAGCATTCGCCACTTGCCGTCGGGCGCGCCGAGGAGAACGGTGGCGTAGAGATGCAAGGCGTCGGCATGGTCCTCGTTCATGTGCGCGACCACGCCCTCCGCCCCATCGGCCAGCGCCTCCGCTCCCTGCCAGGAGGTGACCAGCTTTTCTCCCGGCACGTCGACGATGCGGCCGAAGCCCTCGACCAGATGCGCCTCGGATATGTCGATGGCATAGAAGGCGAAATCCGTAAAATCGGCATAGCCCGCAGCGGCCTCATGCCGGGCGAGATAGCGGGCGCGCACCTCCGGGGCCGGGGCGGGGACGATGCGCCCGACAAGGCTGGCGCGCGGGGCATTCAACGGGTCGTCGGCGCCGGCGGCCGAAACGAGGAGGGAGACGCGCGCGTCGCCGGCGATGTTGCGGGTGTGCCGGGCAAGGCGGGAGATGAGCAGCGTCGGCCTGCCCTCGGGGTCTGTGGCCACGGCCACCAGGGAGGCATAAGGCGCGCCATCACCCTCCAGCGTTGCAAGGGCGCCGAATCGGGCCTCGCGCACGAGGTGGCGGACGGCGGTCGCGGACGGCTTGGTCATGGTCTCCTCCCACGGGGCGGTGCCACGATGCTCCCGCGCGGCGTGCCGGCGCAAGGGGAGACGCGCCGCTGGGGAAAGTGCAACGCTGATTAAGGCTATTCCGCCGACGCCATTTGGTGTCGGTGGAGAATCCCGCTACTTTGCGTCAAACGAGTCTTGTGTGTCACATTTCGGCCACGCGAACGCGGTTCACCGCAAGATGCGGCCGCAACAGGTGGCCGGCTTGAAGGCCCGTGTTCAGCGGACCGCCCGGACGGCTCCAAAGAGGTGTCATGCCCACGATCGCCCTTGTCGACGACGACCGCAACATCCTGACCTCGGTCTCCATCGCCCTGGAGGCGGAGGGCTACCGCATCGACACCTACACGGACGGCGCCTCGGCTCTCGACGGGTTCAAGACCAACCCGCCGGACCTCGCCATCCTGGATATCAAGATGCCCCGCATGGACGGCATGGAGCTGCTGCGCCGCCTGCGCCAGAAGACCGACATGCCGGTGATCTTCCTCACCTCCAAGGACGAGGAGATCGACGAATTGTTCGGCCTCAAGATGGGCGCCGACGATTTCATCAAGAAGCCGTTCTCCCAGCGCCTGCTGGTGGAGCGGGTGAAGGCGGTGCTGCGCCGCGCCGGAGCCAAGGACGGCGCCGCCCCGCGCGAGGTGGACAGCGCCAAGGTTCTCGAGCGCGGCAACCTGCGCATGGACCCCGAGCGCCACACCTGCACCTGGAAGGCCGAGCCGGTGACGCTCACCGTCACCGAATTCCTGATCCTCCAGGCGCTCGCCCAGCGCCCGGGCGTGGTCAAGAGCCGCAACGCCCTGATGGACGCGGCCTATGACGATCAGGTCTATGTGGACGACCGCACCATCGACAGCCACATCAAGCGGCTGCGCAAGAAGTTCAAGTCGGTGGACGATTCCTTCGAGATGATCGAGACCCTGTACGGCGTCGGCTACCGGTTCAAGGAGTGATCCGGGCCGCGCGCGGCAGGTTCGGCGCCAAATGACGGTCGAGACCAACGAAGCGCCGCTGGAGCGCCCGAGCGAGCCGGCGGGCGGCATTCTCGCCACGGTCCGGCGGGTGCGCCGCTTTGTGGCGTTCAAGGGCTTCTCGTCGCTCACGCGGCGCATCGTGCTGCTGAATCTCGCCGGGCTGTGCGCGCTGGTCTCCGGCATCCTGTATCTGTCGGAATTCCGCTCCGGCCTCATCGACGCGCGCATCCAGAGCCTTCTGGTGCAGGGCGAGATCATTGCCGCGGCCATCGCCTCCTCGGCGCAGGTGGAGACCAACGCCATCACGCTCGATCCCGATCGCCTGCTGGAATTGCAGGCGGGGGAGAGCTACGGCCCCGAGGACGGCTTCGCGCCGCTGGAATTCCCCATCAATCCCGAGCGGGTCGCCCCCGTGCTGCGCCGCCTCGTCGGCCCCACCCGCACCCGCGCCCGCATTTACGATCGGGAAGGCCAGCTGCTGCTGGATTCCCGCTCGCTCTATTCGCGCGGCGAGATCCTGCGCTTCGATCTGCCTTCGCCCAACGAGCCGAAGCCCGGTTTCCTGGAGCGCGCGTGGCTGGGGCTTCAGCTGTGGTTCGGTCGGGGCGACCTGCCGCTCTACCGGGAGATGGGGCCGCAGGCCGGCAAGAGCTATCCGGAGGTCGCCTCCGCGGCGCTCGGCACCAAGGCCAGCGAGGTGCGGGTGGACGAGCGCGGGCAGGTGGTTGTCTCCGTCGCGGTGCCCATCCAGCGCTTCCGCGCCATCCTCGGCGTGCTGCTGCTCTCGACCCAGAGTGGCGAGATCGACGCGGCGGTGAAGGCCGAGCGCTTCGTCATCGTGCGCGTCTTCCTTGTCGCGGCGGCGGTGATGGTGCTGCTCTCCGTGCTGCTCGCCGGCACCATCGCCGATCCCGTGCGCAAACTTGCCGCCGCCGCCGAGCGGGTGCGCCGGCGCATCAAGACCCGCGTGGAAATTCCCGATTTCACCGCCCGCGCCGACGAGATCGGCCATCTCTCCGGCGCCCTGCGCGACATGACGAGCGCGCTCTACAACCGCATCGAGGCCATCGAGAGTTTCGCGGCGGATGTGGCGCACGAATTGAAGAATCCGCTCACCTCCCTGCGCAGCGCGGTGGAAACGCTGCCGCTCGCCAAGACCGATTCCTCCCGCTCGCGGCTGCTGGAGGTGATCCAGCACGACGTGAAGCGTCTCGACCGCCTCATCTCCGACATCTCCGACGCCAGCCGCCTCGACGCCGAGCTGCAGCGGCAGGAGGCCGTGACGGTGGACCTGAAGCAGCTTCTGGAGATGGTGGTCGGCCTTGCCCAGGACGTGCGCAAGGACGATGGCGTGAACGTCTCCCTCGCCTTCGAACGCGCGGCGGGGGCGCCGCAGGACTTCAATATCGCCGGCCACGCCTCCCGCCTCGGGCAGGTGGTGGACAATCTCGTCTCCAACGCCCGCTCCTTCTCGCCCCAGGGCGGCTCGGTTCGCGTCATCTGCCGGCGCGTCAAGGACGGGGCCGAGATCGTTGTGGACGACGACGGGCCGGGCATCCGCCCCGATGCCCTCTCGCGCATCTTCGAGCGCTTCTACACCGATCGCCCGCATCAGGGCTTCGGCCAGAATTCCGGCCTCGGCCTCTCCATCTCGCGGCAGATCGTGGAGGCCCACGGCGGGCGCATCTGGGCCGAGAACCGCACCGTCACCGACCCCGACGGCACCCCCCATGTGACCGGCGCCCGCTTCATCGTGCGCCTGCCGGCCGGCTGACATGACAGCGGACGCGCCGCCCACCCTCCACGCCAGCTGCGTCGCCGTGGGGGATGCGGGGCTCCTCATCCGCGGGCCGTCGGGCTCCGGAAAATCCACGCTCGCGCTGCGCCTTATCCTCGACCGCCCCAGCGTCCTGCCACCGGCCGAGCTTGTGGCGGACGACCGGGTGGTGCTTGCGGTCGAGGGTGGTATGCTGATCGCTCGTCCACCGCCTCTGCTTGCAGGCCTCATCGAGCTTCGCGGTATTGGTGTGCGGCGCATGGCGCACCGTTCGCACGTCGCAGTGCGGCACGTGGTCGATCTGAGGGCATCGGAAATGGCGCGGATGCCGGACCCGGCCGAACTCCGGGACAACATCCAAGGTATTGAAATTTCGCGGATTCCCGTCCGTGACCTAGCGCTCGCGCCGCTCGTAATCGCTTGCATTCTCAGAACGCAGGCTTACGAAAACTAAATGTGCTTTTGTGCGTTGCACCCCTTGCGTAATTTTTGAGCCCCTCTGAATATGGCCATCCCGCAGCGCGGGAGGCCTTCATCCGGGGGAGGTGAGGGCGGAGGAAGCATGATCGGTCTCGTCCTCGTCACACATGGCCGTCTGGCAGATGAATTCTGCTCCGCGCTGGAGCACGTAATGGGCCCGCAGGCCCAGATCGCCGCTGTCACCATCGGTCCTGAAGACGACATGGAGCGGCGGCGTCAGGACATCATCGACGCGGTGGACCGCGTGCGCACCGGCGACGGGGTGGTGATCCTGACCGACATGTTCGGGGGAACGCCCTCGAACCTCGCGATCTCGGTGATGAACACGCCCGACGTCGAAGTGGTGGCGGGCATCAACCTGCCCATGCTGGTCAAGCTCGCCAAGGTGCGCGGGGAGATGCCGCTGGCCCAGGCCGTGGACGTCGCCCAGGAAGCCGGTAGGAAATACATCAATGTCGCAAGCCGCGTCCTCTCCGGTAACTGAGCTTTTCGCCGACGCCGGCTGTGAGCCGGCCGGCTGTGTCGAAGACCCGGCCATTGCCTGCGGCCGGCCCATCGCCCCCGAGGCGCTGGTGCGCGTGCTACCCATCATCAACAAGCGCGGCCTCCACGCCCGCGCCTCCGCCAAGTTCGTGCAGACGGTGGAGCGCTTCGACGCCATGGTCACCGTGTGCCGCAGCGGCGAGGCGGTGGGCGGAAACTCCATCATGGGCCTGATGATGCTTGCAGCCGGGCCAGGCACCTGCGTCACCGTCACCGCAACCGGCCGCGAAGCCTCTGATGTCATCGAGGCCCTCGGGACCCTCGTCGCGGACCGCTTCGGCGAGGAAGAATAGGGCAGGCGCCCAGCCCGCACGTCGGCGGGCACGCAAAAGCGCGAGCGCTGCCGCTCGGCCGTTTACCTCAAATTGAGGTTGCTCTGGCTCAGCCCCGAATGGTTGCCTATTTCTTAATTCTGATCCCTCGCGCACTGGGCCCGATGGATCCGGGACGGGCCTTCCCCCCGTATCAGATACGATGTTCGAGCCGAGGAGCCATAAGCCCGAGGAGGCACCGGCGCCCAAGCGCCGCCGGTGGAGCCTCGGCTTGTCGGCAAAGCTGCTCGCCTTGACGGTGGCGGTGGTGGCCACGGCGGAAATCGCCGTGCTGGTGCCGACCATCGCCAACTACCGCATCGCCTGGCTCTCCGACCGCCTCGCCGCCGCCCGCACCGCCGCCCTCGTCCTCGATGCCGCGCCCCAGGACGGCGTGACGGCGGACCTCACCCGCGAGCTTCTGGACAGCGTGGGCGCCAAGGTGATCGTGGTGAAGCGCGAAGGCACCCGCCGCCTTCTCGCCGCCTCCGACATGCCGCCCGAGGCCAATGTGCATATCGACATGCGCGAGACCACGCTGTGGAGCGCGGTGCACGATGCGCTGGACACGCTGGTCTCGGAGAATGGTCGCATCCTGCGCATTGTCGGCGAGCCGCCGCGCGGTGCGGACTTCATCGAGATCGTGCTGAGCGAGACGCCACTGCGCATCGCGCTGCTGCGGTTCGCGGCCACCGTGCTGCTGATCTCGCTGGCCGTGGCGGTGGCGGCGGGCGTGCTGGTCTATGTCAGCCTCAACTGGCTGTTCGTGCGCCCCATGCGGCGCCTCACCGAGCGCATGTCCGCCTTCCAGAACGATCCGGAGGACGCCTCGCGCATCATCGTGCCCTCCGGCCGTTCGGACGAGATCGGCACGGCGGAGGAGGCGCTGGCGGAGATGCAGCGCGAGCTCTCCCACACCCTGCACCAGAAGAGCCACCTCGCGGCCCTCGGCCTCGCCGTGTCGAAGATCAACCACGATCTGCGCAACCTCCTGTCCTCGGCTCAACTGCTGTCGGACCGCCTCGCGTCCGTGCCGGACCCGACGGTCCAGCGGTTCGCGCCGAAGCTGCTCGCCGCCCTCGACCGCGCCATCCATTATTGCGAGCAGACCCTCTCCTACGGCCGCGCCAAGGAGCCGCTGCCGGAGCGGCGCGACGTGCAGCTGGCCCATCTGTTCGAGGAGGTGCGCGAGACCCTCGGCCTTTCGTCTGGCAGCGGTGCCAGCGTTGGCTGGGTGGTGGACGTGGAGCGCGGCCTTACCGCGGACGCGGATCCCGACCAACTGTTCCGGGTCATCCTCAACATCACCCGCAATGCCCTTCAGGCGCTGGAGGCGCGGGCGCCGCTCGATCCCGAGCGCGACCAGATCCGCATCCGCGCCCGCCGCAAGGGGCCTGTTGTGGAGATCGAACTGAGCGACACCGGCCCCGGCATCCCCGCAGCCCGGCGAGACCATCTGTTCGAGGCCTTCGTCTCCTCGGCGCGACGCGGCGGGACCGGGCTGGGCCTGCCCATCGCCGACGAACTCGTGCGCGCCCACGGCGGCCACATCCGCCTTTTGGACACCAAGACCGGCACGACCTTCAGCATCACCATCCCCGACCAGCCGGAAAGCCGCCATCACCGCCGCGAGCGCATCCGGGCGTGATGCGCCGAGTTTTCCACAAGGCGGACGCTTTGCAGCCTGCCGCTCATGCGATCCGGCGCAGGGGCCTTGCACCCTCCGGTGAAAAGGAGTAGCAGACGGGCCTCGCGGAATTCCAAGCCGCGAACGTCCCGGAAAGCTCCCCGCTTTCTCGACCGGCCCAGCCGGTCCCGGGCATAGGCGCCGGTAGCTCAGCTGGATAGAGCACCAGACTACGAATCTGGGGGTCGGGAGTTCGAATCTTCCCCGGCGCGCCATTAAATCAATGGCTTAGTCAGAGACCACCGTTTCAGATTCCAGATCTGAAACGGTTTTTGAAACGGTTTTGGCTGAAGTTTGCGATACTCTCGCCTTCCACACTCAGCGCTGCGATATGGCGCACTTCATTTTCATTGAGCCGAAGTGTCACCTAATAGCGGCCCGAGCAGCGATCGCTTCACGAAGGTTCGTAAAGCCCGCCATTGCGAGTTCGACTTCGCGCCGTCAGGCGCGTCTGTTTGTTTGCGAGCGTGGCCGGAAGGGTCTGCTGGGCAGCCAATGACGGTTTCACTCGTCGAAGCGCGCTGCGACAGGTGCTGGACCGCCGGTTGCAACCGTTTGCAGAGACGCCTAAAGCGCTACCTCAGAGCAACTTAAGATTGCAGTCTGGGTCTGGTTAAAGGATAATCTCGGGGTTGTTCGGTTGTGCATTGAGGCTCTTTGTGAGGCACACAACACCTGAAATCGAGATCCGTCATCTCCGATATTTCATCGCCGCGACAGATGCTGGAAGCTTTCGGAAGGCGGCAGCGGCACTAGGGGTGCAGGAATCCTCCGTCAGTCGTCGGATTCGCGACGTTGAAGACCAGATCGGCGCCTCCCTGTTCGTGCGGCACTCCGGGGGAATCAACCTGACGATGGCCGGCCAGCGCTTCCTTCATCGTGCCCGTCATGCCCTGGACCACATTCGGGACGGGGCTGCAGAAGTGGCTGCCATCGGACGGGCGGAAGGTAGATATCTCAAGGTTGGACTGTTTTCGTCCCTTTCCTCCGGATTTTTGTCAGCCTTGTTTCGAGCATATGACGCAAGACATGGATCAGTTCACATAGACTTCGTCGAGGGTGAAGCACATGAGCACATCAACGCCCTTCGCCAATTTCAGATCGATATCGCCTTTGTCATTGGGTTGAGCGATTTTGGCGAGTGCAACTCAGCTTACCTTTGGTCCGAACAGATGCTGGTGGCATTGCCTGAAGGCCATCAGCTTGCTGCTTCAGAGTCATTGACATGGCGGGATCTCAAAGCTGAGAAAATCCTTCTCCGAGACACGCCGGCGGGCGCGCGGATTAAGGACTATGTGGTCCGGAGAGTCCGGGAGGTTGAGGGAGAGCCTCGCGTCGAGGCGCAGCGGGTCGGGCGCTACAAGCTTCTCAATCTCGTCGCGTCCGGACGCGGAACGACGTTGATCATCGAATCGGAACGTCTGGTGAAGGTCGCCGGGGTGACCTATCGCCCGCTGCACGACGAGGTGGTTTCATTTCATGCGGCGTGGTCGCCGAAAAACGACAATCCGGCGTTTCGAACGCTCCTCAGCCTTGCCCGGACGATGGCTCCCTCCCCGGAAGCGAACCTAGCGATTGCCCATCCGCACGATCTGAAGGCGCCACCCGCCGAGCCTTCGCAAATCCCCGATCTGTCGCGATAAAGCGCTCAAGCATCGGGACGATGAGACGGGATGGCTCTGTGGGGGACTGGTTGTTCTCCCGACTAAGGATTTCCGAGTAGGCGACAAGGTCCCGATGCAGCTTCGCCGGTAGCTCCACGGTCACCTTCACCGGCTTCTCGTCAAGGATCTCGCTGAGCTTCAGCTTCGGCATGTCAGCCTCCGTAAGGTTCAAGGACGAGATCGCGCGTGACGATGACCCGCACCGGGTATCCCGGCCGGATGGTGAGCGTCGGCGCGATGTTGAGCTGGCGCTGGACGATCTGGCGGCCTGTCTGGCTGATGCTGTCTGAGGCGCCTTCGCGCAGAGCGCTGGCGAGGTCGCTGTCGCTGCCGGACGTGCCTGCGCTCGCCCCGACGCTCAGGATGGTGGAGAGCACAGCCGCCTTGAGCAGCTCGCCCCAGTGATAGTCGACGCCATCCTCAAGGCCGGCGTAGCCCTCGGCGTCGGCTCCAGGCTGGCGCTCCAGCACGATGGAGCGGCCATTGGGGAAGATCAGGCGGTTCCAAACCAGGAGCACCCGGCGCTGCCCGAAGCCGACGCCATTGTCGTACTGGCCAATGATGCGGGTGCCCTGGGGGATCAGGAGGATCCGGCCGGTCGGGCTGTCATGGACATTCTCGGTCACCTGGGCGGTGATCTGGCCCGGCAGGTCGGATCGGATGCCGGTGATCAACGCTGCAGGGATGACGGCGCCCGCCTGCAGGATGTTGGCGGAGGCCGGAGCCGCGACCCGGTCGGGGGACACGGTGCGCCGGTCCACCGCCTGGTTGAGGAAGGCCATCTGCCGCTCCTGGGCCGTCGGTGTCGACGCCGGCGGGACGAAGCTAAAGGACGCAAGATCGGGGACAGGTGCCGCAGCGGTCACCGAGGCTGCACCCACCTGCTGTGTCATGACGGGATTCGCCGGCCGCGTGTTCGTCTGGGCGAACAGCCGTCCAGTCCGTGCCGCCTCGCTCTCTTGAAGCTGGCGCTGCTCCTCGGGGCTGAGGGCGGGATTGGGCATGCCTGCCATCGTTGGGATCGGCGGCTGGGCCGCCGTCTGTGCATTGAGGATCGGCCGACCGAGGTCGCCGGGCAGCGGTGGCCCGAGCTTGGGGATGCCGGTGTAATCCTTGGGCAGGCCGGCGAGCCCCTCCGGCGTCGCCTTGACGTCGGTGGCATAGAGCTCCTGGCCGGGTCCGTGGTCTTTCCTCGCCTGAAGGGCGTAGATCAGCGCACCGCCGATCCCCAAGCCAGCAACCAGCCCCAGCCCGGCCAGCACCTTGCGGGACAGGCGAGTCACCCGTGGCGGCTCCGGGCGCAGCCGCATGGCCGCCGCAGCTTCGCCCGTCAATGGCCTGGCGTTATCGGCCGGGTCCGGCCCTTTCTCCCTCCCGGATTCATTGCCGCTCATAGGACCGGCCTCCCGTCGGTGCGGGAGATGCGGACGCGCTTCTGGTCCTTGTCGGCACCGAAGCGCAGCTCGGCTGCCGCGAAGAGGCGGTCGACGATCATATAGGTGCCGCGCACACGGTAGTTCACGAGCTCGGAGGTGTCGCCCTGCGGGCCGGCCACGAACAGCGGCGGCATCTCGCCCTGGGCGATGCCGCGCGGAAACTCGATGAACACCTGCTGGCCGTCGTCGAAAGCGCGCAGCGGCCGCCACGGCGCCCGGTCGCCCGTCACCTCGTAGCGGAAGTTGACGCGGGCGAGGTCGATGCCGGTGGCGACGGGCTGCACCGCCAGCGCCTCGGCATTCCGGCGCCGCAGGGCGATCAGCTGGTCCTGCGGATACTGCCAGGAGACCGAGGCCATGTAGGTCTTCTCGGTGGACCGCAGCTCCATGTGATAGGTGCGCAGATTGGTGTTGACGACGAGGTTGGTGGTGAGGTCCGGCCGCGTGGGCTTCACCAGGATGTGGACCTGCTTCGCAGCCCCTGCCCCGCTCTCGGTGTCGCCGATGATCCAGCGCACAGTGTCGCCGGCAGCCACGGGCCCCGTGCCCACCAGTTGTTCGCCGGGCTGCAGGGCGATGTCGGTGACCTGGCCGGGCGCGGCATAGACCTGATAGAGCGCGCCCTCCACGAAGGGATAGACCTGCATGGAGTTGATGAAGCCATTGCGCACCGGCTGGACCCGGGCGGCGGCATTGGCCTGGTTCACCCGAGCTGCAGGGTCGGTCGCTTCCGGCTCGGCCTTGCCGTCCTTACCCACCGGCTTCAACTGGCCCGGCAGCGGAAGGGGCTTCGGCAGCTCGACGATGCGCACCGGCCCCGGCGGCTCGGCCTTGAAGACGGCCGGCGGAGCATCGTCATACTCAATCTCGGGCGGCTTCTCGAAGGTGGCGCAACCCGCCAATGCCGATGTGCAAATCAGCAGAACCGGCAAGCCGGACCTACGGAGAGCCTGAGACGAGAGGACACGGAGAGCCGGCCTCCCGGATATGCGGATGACCGGCGTCATTGTGCGAGTTCCTTCGACCAGTTGATGGCGTTGACGTAGATCCCGAGTGGATTGGCCCGCAGGCGCTCGGCGTCCCGCGGCGCCTGCACCACGACGGTGAGGATGGCGCTCCAGCGGGCGGTGTCGGCGAGGCTGCCGTCCTGGTAGCGACGCTCGGTCCAGGCGATCCGGAAGGAGTCCGGCGAGGCGCGGATCACGCTCGAGACCTCCACCGCCACCTGCTGCTTGCCGACGCGAGCAAAGGGATCATTGGCCCGGGCGTAGTCGTTGAGAGCCACGGCGCCGGCCTGCGTCGTATACGCATAGGCCCTGAGCCAGTTCTGCCGCACGATGACGGGATCGGCGGAGATGCTGCGGACCTGCTCGATGAAGCGGGCGAGGTGGAAGGCGATCTGGGGATCGGTGGGGCGATAGTCGGAGGTGGCGGGGGCCACCGCCTGGGCCTGCCCGAGCTTATCCACCTGAACGACCCAGGGGACCACCGAGCTGCTCAGAGCCTGCCAGGCCAGCGCGCCGGAGACGCCAGCAGACAGCGCGAGACAACCGAAGGCCATGAGGCGCCAGTTCTTGGCCTGGACCCGGGCCGAGCCGATGCGGTCATCCCAGACCTGGGCTGCACGCTGATACGGCGTCTCGGGTTCGGGAGATCGGCCGTAATGGACCGACGGTCGCTTGAAGGGCGTCATGGGCGATCGCTTTCGGAGAGGGAGATGGAGGAGCCACCGCCATGGCTGTCGCCGGACCGCACCGCGTGTGTGGCGGTCTGGATGCCGTGGGCGACCTGCTGGGAGCGGCGCATGCGCTGGGCCCAATCCGGGACATCTCCGGAAGAGGCCGGACTGCTCGGCGGGGTGGGAGTGGCTCCAGAGGTCGGGGAGGCGGCGGCTGATCCGCGCAACGGAGAGGCTGCACCAGCGCGCGCGACGCCGCCCAGGCCTCCTGCGACGCCGGACAACCCAGACTGGCCAGCGGCCCCCGCGCCGTAGGCGGATGCGGCTCCTCCCGCGAGGCTCGCGCCAGCTCGTGCTGCCGCTGCTGTTCCTGACAGGGTAGCCCCGGCGCCGCGCAGTGCCATGCCCGCTGCGCCGGCTCCCGCCAGCGCCGCACCGCCTGCAGCAAGGCCGGTCCCGACGGCAGCGCCTGCGCCGAGCTGCGGCGCGCCGGTGATCAGCCCCGTGGCGATCCCCGGTCCGAAAATGCCGAGGCCGAGGAGCGCCAGTGCTGCCAGAACGGCGGACAGGGCCTGGCTGATGGTCGGTTGGGCATCGCCATAGGAGGTTGTGAACTGAGAGAACAGCCCGGAGCCGATCCCGACGATGACGGCCAGCACCATCACTTTGACGCCCGACGCCACGATGTTGCCGAGCACCTTCTCAGCGAGGAAGGCGGTCTTGCCGAAGAATGCGAAGGGGATGAGCACGAAGCCGGCGAGCGTCGTCAGCTTGAACTCGATGAGGGTGACGAAGAGCTGCACCGCCAGGATGAAGAAGGCGATCAGGATCAGGAGCCAGGAGATCAGCAGCACCGTGATCTGCACGGCATTGACGAAGAGCGCCACGGGGCCGGTGAGCTGGCTCGCGGCATCCAGCAGCGGCTGGCCGGCGGTGAGCCCCACTTCCGCTAGTCGCCCGGGACGCAGGAATTCTGCGGTGCTGATGGAGGAGCCGCCGGCCTTGAGCCCGAGCCCGGCGAAGCTCTCGAACACGATTTTGGCGAGCGCGTTGAAGTTGCCGATGATCCAGGCGAAGAAGCCGATGGCGAGGGTTTTGCGCACCAGCCGGCGCATCACGTCCTCGTCGGCGCCCCAGGCCCAGAACAGGCCGGCAAGGGTGATGTCGAGGGCGATCAGGATGGAGGAGAGGCCGGCCACCTCGCCCTTGATCAGGCCGAAGCCGGAATCGATGTAGCTGGTGAAGGTGTTGAGGAAGGTGTCGATGACGCCGACGTCGTTCATGGCGTTGCTCCGTCCACGGGCTTGCCGAAGAAGCGGCGGCGGTTCGCCTCCCACAGCGCGGCGCAGCGCGCATCGATGGGATCGGCCTGCTCCAGCGTGGCGCAGCTCTTGAGATCGGCTGAGGAGACGTCACCTGCCTTCACGCTGATCGCAGTGCCCGGCTCCGTCTCCGGGCCGCCAGCCATGGCAAGAGCCGCGATCACCGACCCGACCAGCCCGGCAACGACGAGGGTTCGGAGAGCTGTGGCCTGGTCCATGGCCGCCCCTCAGTTCCCGCGGAACATGGTGACAGCGGAGGGCTGGTAGCTCGACTGGGTGGAGAAGCGCCGGTAGTGCTCCCGCCCCTCCGACACTGCGGTCGCCCGCTCGGCCTCGGACAGGGCCTGAGCCCTTCCATTGGCAGCGACCACGGCGGTGAGGTCGGAGAGTTGCTGCGCTTGGAGCGCCTGAAGCTGGTTCCCCGCCTGCATGGCCTGCAGCGCGCCGGTCGCCGCCTGGCTCTGGCCGACCAGCGTCGAGGTCTGCTGCCGGTTGGTGTCGAGATTGCCGACGACGCCCGCCTGCACCCGCAGCGCATCCTGGAGGCCGGCCACCGTGGTCTCCCAGCGGCTCCTGGCCTGGGTGACAAGAGCGGCATCCGAACTGCTCACGGAGACCGAGCCGTACTGACCTTGGAACGCCCGGTCGATGGCGCCGACGTCATAAGCGATCTTCTGGGCCTGCCCGAGCAACTGCTGGGTGCGTTGGGCGGATTGCTGGAGCGCGCTGAGAGAGGAATATGGCAGGCTCGCGAGGTTGCGGGCCTGGTTGATCAGCATCTGTGCTTCGTTCTGCAGGGACGTGATCTGGTTGGTGACCTGCTGAAGGGCGCGGGCCGCCTGGAGGACGTTCTGGGCATAGTTGGAGGGGTCGAAGACCACGGCCTGTGCCGTGGCAGGCGCCAGCGGGCACAGGAGGAGCGGCGCGGCGAGGAGCGCCGCCCGCAATGAGCTGCGGATCATGTGCGTGTCTCCAGATTATCGAGGGTGGGGAGTAGGTCGGCGGCCCAGGTAAGGCCGCGATGCCGCAGCCAGGCGGCGAGGAAACCATCGCGCCCATGCTCGGCGAGGATCTGCGAGAGCGCCGCCTGATCGGTCTTGGACCCGGCGGCGCACAAGGCGAGCGCCACCTGCGAGAGCCCGAGCTCGAACAAGCGGTTGCCGCGCCGGGACTGGCAGTAATAGTCCCGCTTGGGTGTTGCCCGCGCGAGGATCTCGATCTGCCGGTCGTTGAGGCCGAAGCGCCGGTAGATGGCCGTGATCTGGGGCTCGACGGCCCGCTCGTTCGGGAGCAGCAGCCGCGTCTGGCAGCTCTCGATGATGGCGGGGGCGATGGCCGACCCATCGATATCGGAGAGGGACTGGGTGGCGAACACCACGCTGGCGTTCTTCTTGCGCAGGGTCTTGAGCCACTCCCTGAGCTGACCGGCGAAGCCCGGATCATCAAGGGCGAGCCATCCCTCATCGATGATGAGGAGGGTGGGAGACCCGCCGAGGCGGTCCTCAATGCGGTGGAAGAGATAGGAGAGGACGGCCGGCGCGGCGCTGGTGCCGATCAGCCCCTCCGTCTCGAAGGCCTGGACGGAGGCCTGCCCCAGATGCTCGGCCTCGGCATCGAGCAGGCGGCCATGGGCGCCGCCGATGCAATAGGGCCGCAGCGCCTGCTTCAGCGCATTGGATTGGAGCAGGACGGCGAGGCCGGTCAGCGTGCGCTCCTCGACGGGCGCGGAAGCGAGCGACGAAAGCGCCGACCAGATATGTTCCTTCACCTCCGGGGTGATCGAGATGCCTTCCCGGGTGAGGATCGCCACGATCCAGTCCGCCGCCCAGCTGCGCTCGGACAGCTCATCGACGCGGGCGAGCGGCTGGAGTGCGATGCTCTCCTCGGCGAGGCCTCCGCCGAGGTCATGCCAGTCGCCCCCCATGGCGAGGGCCGCCGCGCGGATGCTGCCGCCGAAGTCGAAGGCGAAGACCTGGGAGCCGGCATAGCGCCGGAACTGCAGGGCCATGAGCGCCAGCAGCACGGACTTGCCGGCTCCGGTCGGCCCCACCACCAGGGTGTGGCCCACATCCCCCACGTGTAGCGAGAAGCGGAACGGGGTCGAGCCTTCCGTCTTGCCATAGAACAGAGGCGGCGCATTGAAATGCGCGTCCTGCTCGTCTCCGGCCCAGACTGCCGAGAGCGGGATCATGTGCGCGAGGTTGAGGGTGGAGACGGGCGGCTGGCGCACATTGGCGTAGACGTGCCCCGGCAGGCTGCCGAGCCAGGCGTCCACGGCATTGAGGGTCTCGACCATGGCCGTGAAATCCCGGCCCTGGATCACCTTCTCCACCGCCCGGAGCTTCTCGTCCGCGACCCGGGGATCAGCATCCCAGACGGTTACCGTGGCGGTGACATAGGCGATGCCGGCGTGGTCGGCGCCGAGCTCCTGCAAAGCGAGATCGGCATCCTCGGCCTTGTTGGCGGCATCCGAGTCCACGAGCACGGACGCCTCGTTGGTCATCACCTCCTTGAAGATGGCCGCGATGGATTTGCGCTTGGCGAACCACTGCCTGCGGATTTTGGTGAGAAGCCGGGTGGCGTCGGTCTTGTCGAGGAGGATGGCGCGGGTCGACCAGCGATAGGGAAAGGCCAGCCGGTTGAGATCGTCGAGAATCCCCGGCGTCGTCGCCGTGGGAAAGCCGACGATGGTGAGCACGCGGAGGTGCTGGTTCCCGAGCATCGGCTCCAGCCCGCCGGTGAGCGGCTGATCGGCGAGGAGCGCATCGAGATACATGGGCGTCTCGGGGACGCGGACCCGCTGGCGCCGGGTCGAGGTGCAGCCGTGCAGGTAGGTCAGGGTCTCGGCATCATCCAGCCAGCGGCACTCCGGCATGAAGGCTTCGACCAGCCGGAGCACGCGGTCTGTCCGATCGGCGAAGCCATCCAATGCTTCGCGGGGATCGACACCCTCGCGTCCACGGCCCTCATAGAGCCAGCTCTCCGCCCGTGCGGCATCCTCTGCCGGGGGGAGCCAACAGAAGGTGAGGAAATAGCTCGACTCGAAATGGCTGCCGGCTTCGGCGAACCCGGCCTTCCGCTCGGCATCCACCAATGCGGAAGCCGGATCGGGGAAGAGGCTGCCGGGATAGGCGCCCGCCTCGTGCCGCTGGGCTTCCACGAGCAATGCCCAGCCCGAGCCGAGGCGGCGGAAGGCGCTGTTGAGGCGACCCGCCACCGCCACGAGTTCGGCTGGTACCGCAGAATCGAGGTCCGGCCCGCGGAAGCGCGCCGTGCGCTGGAAGCTGCCGTCCTTGTTGAGGACGATGCCCGGGCCCACCAGGGCCGCCCACGGCAGGTAGTCCGCCAGACGTCTCCCCTGACGACGATACTCGGCGAGGTTCATCATGGTGCGCCCCGCTCAGACCGACAGGTGGGAGGGGATGCGCAGATGGCGGCGCACCACGTCGACGAACAGCGGATCGCGCTTGGCGGCCCAGACGGCGGCGAGGTGGCCGACCGCCCAAAGCGCGAGGCCCACGAGCCAGAGCCTCAGCCCCAGCCCGACGGCGCCGGCGAGCGTGCCATTGAAGATGGCGAGTGCCCGCGGCGCGCCACCGAGCAGGATCGGTTCGCTGAGCGCCCGATGCACCGGGACGGAGAAGCCCGGCACCTCACCGGCATCGCCCGCCATCAGACCAGCGCTCCGCCGCTGAAGGAGAAGAAGGAGAGGAAGAAGCTGGAGGCAGCGAAGGCGATGGAGAGGCCGAACACGATCTGGATCAGCCGCCGAAATCCGCCCGAGGTGTCGCCGAAGGCGAGCGCGAGGCCGGTGGAGATGATGATGATCACCGCGATAATCTTGGCGACCGGCCCCTGGATGGACTCCAGGATGGACTGCAGCGGGGTCTCCCACGGCATGGAGGAGCCAGAGGCATGGGCCGCGGAGATCGTGCCGGCGAAGGCGAGAGCGACCGCGGCGGTGCGCATCAGGCGGCGATGGAGGGAAGCAGAGCTCAGGGTCACAGGGAGATTCCTTCGTAGGTCGGAGGGACGGCGGGAGAGAGCCGGTAGTCGCCGTCGGGGCCGAGCCCTTCGACGCGGGCGAGCTCGGCGAGCCGGCGCGCGGTGCCGCGGCCGGACAGCACGGCGATGAGGTTGATGGTCTCGGCGATCAAAGCGCGCGGGACGGTGACGACGGCTTCCTGGATGAGCTGTTCCAGCCGGCGCAGGGTGCCGATTACGCTGCCGGCATGGATGGTGCCGATGCCGCCAGGGTGGCCCGTGCCCCACGCCTTCAGGAGATCCAGGGCCTCGGCCCCGCGCACCTCGCCGATGGGGATGCGATCGGGGCGCAGGCGGAGCGAGGAACGCACTAGATCCGAGAGCGAGGCGACGCCGTCCTTGGTGCGCAGGGCCACGAGATTGGGCGCGGCGCACTGGAGCTCGCGGGTGTCCTCGATCAGGATGACCCGCTCGGAAGTCTTGGCCACTTCAGCCAGGAGGGCATTTGTCAGCGTGGTCTTACCGGTGGAGGTGCCGCCGGCCACCAGGATGTTGGCGCGGGAGGCAACACCGTGACGGAGAGCCTCGGCCTGCGGCGCAGACATGATGCCGGCGGCCACGTAGTCGTCGAGGGTGAACACGGCGACGGCCGGCTTGCGGATGGCGAAGGTCGGGGCAGCGACGACAGGTGGAAGCAGGCCCTCGAAACGCTCACCCGTCCCAGGCAACTCGGCGGAGAGCCGCGGCGCTCCGGCATGGACCTCGGCGCCGATATGGTGTGCGACGAGACGGATGATGCGTTCGCCGTCGCCGGGGGCCAGTCGCTCACCGGTGGCAGCAAGACCCTCGGACAGGCGGTCGACCCAGAGGCGTCCGTCCGGGTTGAGCATGACCTCGGCGACGGCCGGGTCATCGAGAAGGTGGGAGATCACCGGACCGAGCGCGGTGCGCAGCATGCGCACGCCGCGCGTCAGACCCTCCGAACCGTGAGGTGCAGTCGCCATCCCATCCCCGCTTTGGCCGGGAGCGATGCAGGGGCTTCCCGGACGGGGATGATTAAAGAAGGGGGAATTGGGGGAGATTCAACAAAGGAACATAGGCATCGCAGTCTGGCGTGCGATTACCTAAAATCGGAGCAACGCGCGTCCTCGGCACCTGACGGCAGCAACCGGGGTTGACCCATACCTGCCCCTCGACTGCCCTTTCAACGCCGTCCGCTTTGCGCCCCCATTTCGGTCATTTCGTGCTACCTCGCCGGTTCCTGAAAGCTGCCGTTGACTGAGTACGGCTGAATTCGCCCAGCGACGATCAAGGTGCGCCGGAATGATCGTACGTGGCCCTAGTTAGTTTATCCCGTCGACATGTCATGAACATCGTTTCGTTCCCTGCCGGCCGTTCCTCTACATAAGTTTCGAATCGAACGCCTTAGCGAGCACGGCAGCGCTATATCAGTACTCCCGCTCCGCCGCGCGTCGCGAGAGATCGTCCAGTGCAGGCCCCTGTGCGATGCCGATCTCCACGATGGCGGCCACCAGTCTCTTTCCCTCGTACGGCCAATTCTCCCGCTCCGAAGGAAGCAGCTTCTGTAGCGCTACCACCAATGTCTCGACGCCCGCAGCACCGAGATCGGCGACCTCGCAGTCGAGATGCAGATCGTGCCCTCTGGAGAGCGGCACCAGACCGCCCGAGACCGTCTGCACGATCTCCGCGAACTGCTTGGGAACGGTGGACGCGAAGCGGATGAGTGCGGACGACATCTGCGGCTTTCTCACTGTTCGCTGCTTTGGCCAAACCCTCTTCACGAACGGCATCACGAGGCCTTGCCAGCGCTCATCCGATTTGGCCCAATCGCCCACAAACCGGAGCGCAGTACGGCGAACATCGTCCCCGCCGAGCACCAGTACATCTCGCAGCTCGGTATCGGACACGACCCGCTGCGACCCTTCCGCCGCCCAGCCGCTCAGGAGATATCCGACCAAGTTGCTTTCCTCGCGGCCGCTTTTGCCCACCCTGGCAAGCAACGGCGACTTGAGCTGCGCGATCAGTTCGGGAGGAGGCACTCGACGCATCCTCGCGAAGCCGGACCAGAACGCGTCCGCATCCGGGCCGCCACCGGCCGCCTTCGCTAGAACGTGGTCGTCGGTCCATCGGGGCTCGTGATGATGGAGCCAAGCGGATTGCTGCGCCACAACGTGGAGCGCATGGCGAGCGTGATCCCCGGGCAGCGACATGACCTTGTCCAAGCGCTCGATCCATGCCGCCGGAACCGCATGGCTGCCCTCGGGCAAAGGCATCTCGAACATGGCCAGCACCAGCCTTCCGATTACTGAGTTAAGGGCCTCGAACGACCAATCGCGGCCCGGCTTCTGCTTGTACCCGGAGGGGTGGAGTGCCGCCGCGTCGATCACCGCGTCCCACAGGACGTCGAACTGACCATTGCCCTCGTCCTCGAACCTTTGGGCACGTGCAGCGAGCCACTCGACCAACGGATACCAGAGCCTGGCGATATCGTTGGAAGGCATGCCGCCGATCAATCGGACTACCACCGTGTCCATGCGCGCAGTGGTTTTCTGCTTGGCAGTCGTCCTCAGGAACGTCGACCAGTAGTACCATGCGGTTTCCACGCCACGACGGATGGCGCTGTGGAGGGCCATGACCGCACGCGCTGGCCGCTCCACCACGTAGCCGGCGAAGGGGTCGTGCTCCGTAAAATCGTGGAATCGTATCTCCGGCGCTTCGATCGGCAGCAGCTCGCTGACTGGCACTTCGAGGATGCTCGTCGGATCCGTGACGGTTGCGATGGACCGGACCTTCCCCACTCGCGGCTGAGCGGTGTAATCGGTGAAACGCTCCTGCCACGACGGAGCAACCTCTTGCAATCGAGCCCTTTCGTCCGCGACGTCGAAGCCGAAAGCGATTCCATGCTGGGTGAGCCAATGGATGGCGTTCAGCCTATGGATCGCTGCTCGCTCTTCAGCCCTCTCCGGCTCGTGATCGGCGAGGTAAGGGATGGGCGATCTTAGGAGCCTTGTCTCGATTGCGCGCTTGCCGTCGTCGGGCAATTCGTCCCAGCGATCCAGTATCGCGAACAGGAGGTCTCGCTCGTGTCGGGAGGACCAGAAGGTCTCGTCGCCGACGCCGGTGAACAAAGCTTGGGCCTGCTCGATCGTCCTCAGCGAAGGCCGGCCCGCCGCCCATATCCGCAGGCGCTCAAAGAGGAGACCGTGGTGGGAATCCCAAGCTTCTGCCTCCTTGGCCGCCGCTACGGGATCCGCGACCTCCAGTGCCTCGATCAGATGGGTGAACCTTACGAGCGGGCCCGTCAGCCCGTACCCTCCAGTCAGCCTCTCGCCGTTGTCCGGACGGGTCGTGTCGATGCTGAGCCATGCCCCGATGTCCATCTCCAGTTGCTCTGCTTCGACCAGCAGCGCACGCCAGAGCGACACGGCCAGAGGCAGCGTGGCCGCGTCGAACATGAACTCCTGGTGAGGGTCGGGATACTCGACGTCGAGTGCGATGAAATCGGCGGGATCGGCCTCGACTGACATCGGCGGGGCGGCGCCGAACACGCGCTTCAACGTGATCCTGGGCCTGCAAAGCTCGATCGCCTCGCGCACAAGGGAAGCATTCCAGCCTCCGACAGCCCTGTGGGCGATCTCCAGTGCGGCCTGGGTCGTCTCGACTCGGGGCCGGCGCCACTGGGCGATCAGATAGCGCCAGTAAGATACCAGCGCGCTGTCGCTGTCCCTGAGGCGATACCGCAACTGGTGCTCGGCCTGCCGGACTAACTCTGGGTGTACCGACCGCTGGCCGGCCGCCCACCATAACGTCGGACCGTCGGCCATCCGCCGCAGGATGAATTGCATCAGTCCCCAGATACGTGGAAGAGCGGCCGATTCTCCGAACAAGCTTCCGACATCCCCGGCGGTCGCTCCACCCACGTCGCGTGAATTCGGCACGAACGCGCTCCAGGCCTGAGGCGGCACCTTCCGACGCTCCAAATGATCGTCCGGATCGATCGGCGGCGGCGGTTCGTCGCGATCAAGACCGAAATGCTCGAATGGGTCGAGTTCGTCGCTTTTCGGGTCACGACGCTTGATGCGCGCTGGGCCGAGGTACCGGACCTGCGGGTCGAAGACGTACAGCCAAGTGGACGGCACGGCCGGGTGGGCCGCGATCAACTTATTCATGCCGGTGATTGTCGACGCCAGGTATGCGATCCGCCCCCGGAAGATCGGCGAGGTGGTCGAAGGGCCGTCGGCCGCGTCCCGGATCGTGCGCTGGAACCAAGCATCGGGATCGGCGGCCCACTCCCCCCATGCCAGGAGGGTCTCCCAGAGATTGGCGTAGTCCTCGCCGAACGCGACTGGGACTACGCCCTTCTGAACCCATTGCTCGACGGCGTGCAGCTCGTCGCCGTACTGGAAGGCATAGATATTTTCAACGGGCGATTGCTCTTCGCGGAGTGCCTCGAGGAGGTACTGGACCGGAGGATCGTCCGCGGAATAGCCGACGAAGACGATCTTGAAGCGGTCCATCAGGCGGCGGATGTAATGCGTGGCCCACCCGTCCGAGAGATAGGCCTTGCCGAAATCGCTGCTGGAGAGGACCACGGCTTCGGACATGCCGGTGTAATCCTCGTCGACCCGGCCGTGGATGTGTATGACGCCTTCGAATTCGGCCGGCCGTTCGGGAACAGGGAGGTTCGTCGGGCCCCAGCTCTTCATCTCAGGCTCGCAGGCCTCGAATAGGCGGTCGAAGTTGGTGGTGACCAGCCTTGGCCTTCCATCGGAGCCCCTCGAAAGGTCGATAAGAGCCCTGTGGCCGCGAAGGTCCACGGTCGACTTGGGTTTCAGCACCCTGGCGACGGATCTTCGGACGTCCTGAGGCTCGAACTCCAAGTCCAGCGAGGTAAACATTCGATCGACCGGGACGAAGGGCTTCTCGCCGGACGGCAGCCCGGTACTCGCGGTTCCGTGCAACCGGCGAGCAGGGCTTCCCGTCAACGAGCCGAGATCCTCGATCACGTCGCCAGCCAACTTCAGGAAATCCGACAGACCGGCAAATGCCCGCGAGACACCTGCACCGCAGAAGAAGAGCACTTTCCCCTCTTCCCGAGCTGCCAGGAGCTCATCAGGAACGTCGGGGCCGTTCTCAATGAATCTCACGCGACCGCCTCCTCGTGTAGCGACCAATAGAATCGAGACCGCGTCGCGGAGCTCTGGGAACAACCGACCGAGAGCGTCAGTGTCGACGCGCCCGAGCCTAGATGCGAGTTCATGCCCTATCCTTGATCCATCCGTAATTGATCGACCGGGTCGGGCAGGTGAAGTAGGCCAAGATATCTTGGTCATTTCGGCGCGGCGGCGTGGCCATCATCGCTCTGAAGATCGCGACTTCGCAGCGCTCAAGTCGGTTGTTGGGATTCCTGGCCATTATCCACTCTATAAGGCGCGAGGCAATGTTTACCTCTCTCCTCTTTAGAGACGACGCCCTCAAAATTATCCCTCTGCGATCACATATAAAAACTATAGCGCGGCGCGATCTCCTGTCCCTCGCCCACGTATTTGAGGACTTCGCCGACCTGCCGAGCCGCGGCAATGGTGATCGGAAGACCGTTATCGAACTGCGTGTTGTTCCAGTTCATCTTCGTGAGCGCCAACATCTCCTCAGCGACATGCTGGAGTGGTTGGCCGAGAGCCTGACAGCGCAGCATCAGCGGTCGCGGAATGTACATTCCTGGATAGGTGCGGAAGAACTCCACACTACCGCGGGTATAGAGTAGCGCTTCACCCTTATCGAAACGGAGTAGCGACCCGCGCAGCGGAGGGTAAACCCCCAGGCGATAGAGTCGTGTCATCGATTTCTGAACCCAGACGAAGTCCGCGTAATCGATATCACGCTCGTCGATGGCCTTGTGAAATCCGGCCAGTTCATTGCGGTCGAACCGTGACGTCTTGTGGAGGACGACGCGCGCGGGCCAGTGCCCATGCTGATCCCTGAAGACCTTCAGGGAATTACGCAGGAGCTCGTACGCATCCTCTGCGGTGAGGTGCGGTTTTCGATCCTCTTCGCTTTCCACCATGCGACCGCCGCGCAGGATCAGTCCTTCGCCGCGCTCGTCGAACATCTGAGCGGTGCTGGTGTGGACCTGCTCGCCGTCGACCGAGCGATAGAAGCTAAGGCCGACGAACGATGTACGGAGCTGCCGAGCGTCGCGCGCCAGTCGCCAGGGCAGGCCACCAGCCTTGTAGTAGATCGCGGTCAGCAGGTTCCAAGCGATGGTCGCCGGATCCTGGATGCGACGGTTGCTGTTTTCCTTGAGCTTGCGAGGGATCTTGTAAGCAGGGTCGAACGTCGTCGGCCACATCAACTGTATGGGTAACCGAAGCTTCATGCATTCGGCCTTCAGCATGCCCCGGAAATCGAGGTCGGCACCGGCTTCAATCTCGCCGCTGTCCTCACCGGATGTCACATCGCGGGCATTGTAGGTGCGCTCAATGATCTCGATCGGCAGAGCCACCAACACCACGTCCGGCTTCACGGTCCGCTCCGATAAGGCGCCGATCTCGTTCGCAATCGTCTCGACAACCGCGCGGGTGATCTCCCGCTGGCCCGGGACGGCGGCGAGCCGGGCGATTTCACGCGGCGGCAGCACGCGCTGAAGCTCGTCGATCGTGACGAATTCGCAGCGGAAAGCCTCTTCAGCTCCCGTGCCCGGAAAAGCTGGAAACAGGTTAGGCTGGCGGCTTTCCTTGGCCGGAAATCCGCTGGCGCACCTCTCAATCCAGCGTGCCGTCCCTTCGACCGTCTCCGCGCTTCCAACGATGCCAAGCCGGATTCGTCGCGGCGCTCCCTCCATGCCGGAATCGAATGGCCCGTAGTCCATCAGTCCGAAACGAATGTCCGGATGACGCATCGCGCCGCCGAATTCCAGCGACGGCTCCTTGAGGTGCGTAAGTTTCACTCAGCCAGCTTCCTCAACGGTCTCGCCAGCGAGCGAAAAATTGAGCGCAGGTGAATCAGGCTCAGCCTCCTGGGACTTCCAGAGGTCGTCCGGCACCCCGACTTCCAGCTTGAGTGGTTCCAGCGGCGCGAACGACAGGAATGGGTACGGCTCCTTCAGCAGATCACCCTTGCCGTGCGTCATGAGGAACTCTCGCCACATCACGAACTGTCCCATCACCGCGGCGTTGTTCTCAAGTTCCTTGATCTTCTTCAGTCGCTCCCCTGCCCAAGCGTCTGACTCACGTCCGTCGCGGGTGAAGTGGTAAGTGGGCGTCACCTCCAGAAGCCATCGTCCGCCGAACCTGGCAAATCGATGGAGAAAGGCGGAATGACGCCAGTACGATGCCTGTGTTGGGTCCTTTTTCTTTTTCCCGTACTTGGCGACTACCCGCCGCGTCGTCGTATTTTGCAAGCTTCGGTAGGCATAGTTGAGGTCATCGCGATCGCGAGGTTTTTGGAAGTAAAAAGCTCCTGAATCGCGATCACGGCGCAATTCCGGCCTCACGAATTCGCCGATGGCGCGATTCAGTAATGCCACGAAGTCGCGTTGACGACCCTCGTCTTCGGATTCTTCCCATTCGACGGTGTCGAATTCCTCGATTCCACCAGCCTCACAGAGTTCGTTCCACGGCCATTGGTCAAGGTCGTGGAAGGAGAGCACCGATTTGCTCCTGACAATCCACTCCGATCCAGCTGGAGGGTGAAGCGCTCGAAGCGCCGCGCCGAACGTCTTGTCGGTCCCATGTTCGGTGGGCGCCCAGTAGAGCCTGGGGGAGACAGTGATCCCGATCAGGTTGGTGAGGACCTCCTCGTGGATGCGGACGCTGGGGCTGGAGGCACCCGGTCGTGCGGCGAGGGCAACGGCCGTTATAGCGGCCTTCGATTCCAGGGTGAACTCGTCGGTGGTCTTGTCGAAGACGACCTTCCGAAGGCCAAGATGCTCCGGGTCATCGAACCAGCCCTTGAGCGACTTCCAGTAAGCCTTGCCACTCTTGAGGTGGACGACGACCAGAAGGACCGGTGCCGTTCCCTGGGTCCAGTAGGCGATGTCGGCCTCGCTACAGGGCCAATCGAACGTCGAATCCGTCTCTCCTGGCAACCGATCTTTCTCGGTTGCCTTACCCTGAAGTTGGATCAACAGGTTGCCGACCTCGCCGGTCTCGATGTCTCGCAGTTCAAGAAAGCCATCTATTCCGGCTTCGACACCGCCGGTCGGGTAAAACATGTAACCCATCGTGAGCACTACGCCCTCGATGTAAGCCATGCCGCGCTGGCCGATGATATCGCTGCGACCGATTTTCTTCATGCCGACTCCCGGTCTGCATCATAGTGTTCTAACTTGGTTCTCCGCCACCCCTATCCGAGCGGCGGGCTTCAAGGCACGGGGAATCGAATTGCCCATCCTTTGGGTGCTAGACAGCTGTTCGCTACTGGCAGCGGCTGCGCATCGCGCGGGCGCTGGCGCCGGAACCTAACGTGCTGCTGCTGGACGAGCCGACGTCGGCGCTCCACCCGATGGCTACGGCCAAGATCGAGGAACTGATCGACGATTGCCGGGACCGCTATATGGTGGTCATCATGCCCCGCAACATGCAGCGGGCAGCGCGCGTGACCAAGCAAAGCCGCGACAAGTTCTGCCTAGGCGAAAGATTTACGGACGTCCCCTTTCAGCGCTCACCCTACAAGCCGCCGGTCCCCTCGCGGCCCCTGCGCGGTAGGGTCCCTCGACGTTTCTCCCTAGGCCAATCAAGGCCAAGGAGAAGTCACATGGGCCATTCTCAATTTGATGATGCTAGCCGCGCGCGTGCAGCTTGGAATGCGGGAAAGCATGTCGGCACCAAGCGTCCGCTCACCCAGAAACAGATATGGGCCATTCGATTCTTCCTCGATCGCGAAAGACGCATTCGTGACCGTGCGCTGTTCGATCTGGCCATCGACAGCAAGCTTCGCGGCTGCGACCTGGTCAAGATCAGGATCCGTGATGTGGTCGCCGGTCCGGAGATCAGGGCTCGCGCGATCGTCGTGCAACAGAAGACGGGGCGGCCGGTCCAGTTCGAGATCACCAGCGACGTACGAGCAAGCATGCTGGCTTGGCTGGAACGGCGCGGCGGCACCGTTGAGGACTATGCCTTTCCGAGCCGCATCGATCATGCGCACCACATGAGCACAAGGCAGTATGCTCGCCTAGTCGACGAGTGGGTCACCGCGATCGGCCTACGCCAAGAGGAATATGGCACTCACTCGCTCCGTCGCACGAAAGCCTCCATGATCTACAAGGCGACGGGCAACATCCGCGCCATCCAGATCTTGCTTGGTCACTCCAAGATTGAGAACACGGTCCGATATCTTGGTGTCGACGTGGAGGACGCTCTGCTGCTGGCAGAGCGGACGGAAATCTGACGTTGGGCGGCCATCCGCGTTACCTCGGATGGCCGCTTTGACGCGCAGGATATGTTGCCTGCCTGTCGATCTTGGGGTGGAGTTCGGACTGTCGGCTTCGGGCGGCTTCGTCGAGAAACCTGACCTTCACCGAGTAAACAAGCGTCGGTAGGAACACGCGCCATCGCGGATGGTCAGCGTGCTGGCTTGGATCCTCCCGCGACACGCGGAGGTTCGCTGGCGCAATTTCACTTCTCCACTAGTCGGGTCCTGGCGGGCAGCGTTCAGCCAAGCTCATCTACCGTAACGTAAGGTCCGGCAGGGCCATATAGTACCTGAGAGCGTGGAGCGTCTCAACGAGCCCATTCAGGCTGGCGAGGTCTGCGTTCTCGCGGCAGAAGCGTACAAGCCTCGCCTTGCCGTCGCGGGTGAGCTCCCGGTGGCAAGCGTTGGCGATCCTGTGCTCGCTTACGAGCGCGGTCGGATATTCCTCCAGGAAGAGCTGCATCAAAGCCTCACCTATTAGGTCCTCCACCTCCCAGCACATGCCCTTGTAGGCCTCGTTGGCTTTCTCAAAGCCGCGCTGCGCCGTACCAGGATCAAGGTTGCCTAGGATCGGCATGATGGGGCTGAGCCGGAAGACGTCACGATATTCTAGGATAGAAGTGTCCACGCTCCGGGCGAAGTGGACCGCCTTCTGTCCCGGCGTGTCGTTGTCGAAAAGGCCAATGAACCGGTAAACTGATTGCCCGGCCGGCGATAGGTAAGCGCTCGCTATGGCGCGCAGTCCTAAAAGTTCACGGACGACGCCTTGCGTCCCGCCGCGGTCGCCATCGCCAGCGGCCACTATGGCGAGGTCCGCGAGCAAATCCTTGTCCTTCCCCTTCCTGTAAAGCTCCGCGGCGAGCCCGAAGAGCGCGACGTCCGAGGTACCTTCGACAAGGATGGAACGAGGCATGAGCCGCCAGCCCTTCGATGCGCCGTAGAGCGCCACGTAATCGACAGGCGCGGTCGCCATCTCAGCGCCGAGGCGCTTGCACGGGGCGGAGGAACGCACCGTTGTGGCCGAACGAAACGTGCGCGGCGAAGACGGTGCCCGACCGATGCTCGCGGACGCCGAACTCCTGCGGCCGGTACGGCACGTCGAACTGAGCAAACTCGCGCACCCTGGCCATTGCACGGTGACCATGGTCGTATGCAGCCACCGCGTTGACGACCCGCCTTTTGTCGCCTTCCGGCGTCAGCAGCCACCGCAAATGGTCGGGGACCTGGGCAAAGATGTCAGTCTCGCGCCAGAGCGTCCTGAGGGCTTTGAACTGCTTGTCGGCCTCTTCCGTGCGCATGCGCTGGAAGAGGAGCAGCGCGTATTCGAGTTTGAGCTGCGGCGGCAATCGGTAATCGGTCGCGACGAGCAGGTCCAGCGCTTCGAGCTGCCGCTCAAAGTCCTGAGGTGCCGCAGCGACAAGCACTTGGTAGCGCAAGCGCGCCACCTGAGCGTTGCCGTCCCCGGCCGGGCGCTCGAGTTCGTGGAGCACCTCCGCTAGGACCTCTGGGGGTACATCGTTGAGCGATTCCGGAGCTCGCCCACCGAATGGTGCAGCAAGGGCGAGCCAAGCTGCCACCAACACTTCCGGCCAGCTGTCCGGCTCCGCGCGTTGACGCTCTCGGGTGTCCGCCGCCAATAAAACGGCGAACGCGCGATCGGCTAGGCCAGCCAACGCATGTCGCCTGAGTTGATTGCGGTCGTGCCGGATGGCAGAATAGACGATCTCTAGCGCCTCGATGCAATAGGTGGCGCCCTCGGCGCCCGCCTCCTCCGCTGACGCGATCAGACTCTTCACATGTGTCTCTATTACATACGGGCTCGACGGGCTCTGGTCATAGGCGTGTCGGGTTGCATCTGACGCGAGCCGCCGGAGTTCAGACAACTCGTCCGCAGGCGCGCCCAGTGCGGCCTTCACCTTTGCGAGGTCAAAGTAGGCGTTCGCAAGCGAGTTGTAGAGGTTCACGTCTGGCTCGTCGCCACCCCCTGCCTCAATCGAGTGAAGCGCGTATTCTAGGTCGGACGCGGCCCTCGTTAGAAGCTCCACCTTGTCAGCTCCGGTCACCCCGAACGCGGCCTCGTCCAAGTATGAGATGCGCCTGCGAGAAATTGCCGTGTGGTGGAGGAACACTCGGCTGCCCTTTCTAAGAGCCACCGGCATCTCATCAAGCGCAGCGAGGACGTCGCGCCAGAGATGCGCCCAGCCGCCCCGCCCGTGGTCGAGATCTACCTTGAAAATGGTGGTAGCAAACTCCTGGCCGACCTCACGCTCGACGGTCTCGCCTAGAGACGGGCTTCGCGATACTTCGCGTAGGATCATGAAACGGAGGTGGTTAGCGTCGCTTGCCTCCTGGTAGCCGAGGGCTTTGCGGGTCTCGAAATCGTAGAAAAGCGCGTTGATCAAGAGGCGGCCCAATATGTCGTGCGCGAGCGCCCAGAACTTGCGCCCGGCGCGTGGGAGCCGGACCAAGCCAAGGGGCGCTAGCTCCGCGCGCCGATCGTCAAGCAGAAACGGCACAGGCCAGGGGCTCGCGCCCTGCTCGATAAGCGATTCCGGCATGGGAATCCCCTCAGAGCTGAATGCGGCAATCTGGAGGACTGCCCGGCGGAGTTCTGCCCCTTCAGCGTTTTTGAGGAAAGCGCGGTAGATCCAGTCCTGAATGTTATCGTTGAGGTCGTACTGCGTCTGTAGCCAGAAGCCGAGCGTGATCCAGAAGGTCGCAAGCCCTTCCATGTGCCGCACCGCATGACTTTCTTGAAAATTTCGCCACTGCCAGTCCGCCCGCTCCTTGCCATATGCGCGCAGGAACCGGTTAAGGTGACGGCCCAACTCCAGCGTCTGCTCCCGCTCCAGCATATGGTGGAGCACGGCGATCGGCTTGAACCTGGATGTGTCGAAATAGGCCTCCTCGCGCTTCGTGCCCGTCACGACGAGCACGCAGACTGAGCGGCCCGAGCGCTCCAGCTCCTGGACGAAGCGGCGAAGGTCTGCGTCGCGTAGCTCCCAATGAACCCGGTCGAAGACCAAAAGCCAAGGCGTTTCGTACAGTCGACTCTCGGCCTCCTTCAACTGCTCGGAAGCCGTTTCCACCGATCCCGCACGCGCGTCCTCCTGCCGCTGGTGAGCGCGCGTCAAGAAGTTGATCATCGGGAGCGATTCCGGGGTGAACGGCACGGGCCCGGCCACCAGGGTCGGGTAGCCGTCTCGGGCAGCCTCGAACGCCAGCTGGCGAGCCAACGTCGTCCCCCCAGCGCCCGGCTCGGACATGATGTAGGTTACCCGGTTCTCGGCTGGGCCAACGGCATCTATCCGACGCAGCTGCGACTGAAGAAGCGGCCAGGCTCCGTCGTCGCGCGTCCACGGGAGCCCGGCGGCGAACGCCCTCCAATCGCCTTCGCCCCGGAAAAAGGCGTTGAACGCTTCCTCCGACAAGTCGTCAATGGGTGCGAGATCGCGATCAAGAATCAGGTCGTAGCGGTCGAGCAGCGGGCGTTCCGGATCGTCCACGTCGATGAGGTCGACATGCCTAATCGACCCCGCCTCGTCGCGTTGCCGAACTAGCAGGGCATCGTCGGAAAAGGCAGTGCCGTAGGCCGCGACGACGGCCACGGCGAAGTCCCGGTCGGGCATTGATACTACAGACGCGGTCGGCCCGCTGCCGTTCACGTCAAGCCAAGCGGCGATCCGCTCGGGCGCGTCGTCGTCGACGTCCGCCACGACGATACTCGTTCGGAACCCGGTGGCCCAAAGGTCCGCCAACTCCGTGGGAGCCGGATCTGCGCTCTCCCCCACAATGACGAGTTGGCGCGCGCCGGAACGACGAAGCTCCTCCAGCATCGTCATTCGACGCAGCGCATGTTCGAAGGCCGACCCGCGGTCGTTCCGGCCCGAAAGCAGGAAGACCGGCAGGGAGCGGATTGGAAGTTCCATCCGGGACGGATCGGTGTCGACGACATGAACGAAACCGCGCCGCCGCACCAACGGACCATCGTCGGCCTTCTCGATCGCGGCCACGAGGAGCGGATCTGCGGTCTCTACGTAAACCTGCTTCCAAGGCAACCGCATCATCGCGACTATGGCGTCGCGGTTGGAGTCTTCGACCTTGCCCCGCAGCAGGAGAGTGGCGTCGCGGTCCCTCAATGCCGCGAGTAAGCCGTCCGGCACGACTTCAAAGCGCGGTACCAGTTGCAAGCAAACCTCCACCCGGGCTGCGAACCGGCTGATCCGTCCGTCCCTATCGACGGCAAGCTAGAGCACCAGCGGCCGGCCAACAATAAGGGGATGATGAGTCAACGAAAGGCGCGGTCTTCGATTGCCCAAAGTCGAACCTTGCTGAACCGATCTTGGCAAACGGACAACGGCGCACGTTAGTTGCTCCTCCGGTAGGCCGTCTTGCCGGTCCTGCCGCTCGGAAGTAGTCAGCCCGCTACCGGCCAAAATTCAGCCGTTTGGCGGTTCTGGACCAATGGCATGTTTCGGGCGGCACCGGCGACATACTGAACGACTAGAATGGGGTCGGCTGCGGAATGGCAGCTATGAACACGGCTGCAGCCGAAAGCTGCCAGACTGCCGTCGGCCCCATTACGGCAGGTGCTGATCTTCCCCCGAAAAGTGGACGGTGTTAAGCCGCTCTGCGTTCCATCTCGGCGGTGCTAACCTGAGCCCCTAAACCTCCTCCAGATTTAGATAGAGTCCGTCGACACTTTGATCCGAGACCATCGTTGGACCGCCGGAAGTTAGAGTTTCCGGCACGGCTCACGGCGGTGGGCTGGGTGCGCCGCCGGAGTTCTGCAACGTGATCGGCGGCTTATGGCCGATGGCCCCATGGGGCCGATCCTCGTTGTAGTATCTGAGCCAAGCCTCCATCTTTTCGACCGCGTCGGCAAGCGTCAGGAACCAGTGGGTGTTCAGGCATTCACTTCGGAAGCGCCCGTTGAAGGCCTCGATGAAGGCGTTGTCGGTGGGCTTTCCCGGCCGGGAGAAGTCCCGCGTGACGCCCTTCGCATAGGCCCACAGGTCGAGATCACGGGAGACGAACTCCGAGCCCTGGTCGACCCGGATCGTCCGTGGATAGCCGACCTGCGCGCAGACCTTCTCCAGCGTCGTTACCACGTCCTCGGCACGATAGCTGAAACGGGCATCGACCACCGGCGAGTACCGCGAGAAGGTGTCGACCACGGTCAGCACGCGGATCTTGCGGCCGGTGGCGAGCTGGTCGTGGACGAAGTCCATCGCCCAGACATCGTTCGGCCGCGCCGCCGGAGCCCGGTCTTCTCTCAGCTTCGCCTTTACCCGGCGTTTCGGCGTCTTGTTGCGCAACTGAAGGCCCAACTCATTGTAGATCCGGCGGGTTCGCTTCTGATTGACAGGCCATCCCTCCCGTCTGAGCAGGACCTGGACCCGTCGATAGCCGTAGCGCACGCGGGTCTCGCAGATCGCCTTGATCCGTGCTGCGAGGCTGGCCTGGTCGGGTCGATGAGGCTTGTAGTGATAGGTCGAGGTATCCACCTCAAGGACCGCGCAGGCCCGCCGGATCGACACCTGCCACTCGCTGCGCACCGCATCGACGAGCTCGCGCTTGCGACCAGGCCTTACATTTTTCGGCGGATGACGTCCTGCAGCATCTCCCGGTCGAGGGACAGGTCCGCCACCAGCTTCCGCAGCTTGGTGTTCTCGTCCTCGAGCTGCTTCAGCCGCCGCATCTCCAGCGGCGCCAGCCCCTCGTACTTCTTCTTCCAGTTGAAATAGGTCGCCTGGCTGATGCCGGCCGGCGGCAGATGTCCGCCACCGGCATTCCATCAGCGCCCTGCTTCAGGATGGACGCCTTCTGTGCGTCCGAAAACTTCGATGCCTTCATCGTCTTCCGCTCCTCCCGGCCAAGGGATCATGGCGCGGAAAACTCCAGCTTCAAACGGTCCAGTTTTCGGGGATCAGATCACCGCCGTAATAACGCATGAGCCGCAGGAGGCTCGAAGCTACGTGGAGCAGCGCCGCCGTGAGGACAACGAGGCTCGTCAGGGCGGCAAGGTGACGGCCCGCCATCGCGACGACCTCATCCCGGATGCCGTTGTATCGGGAGCGCTGGTGGCCGCGATAGAGAAGCAGCCCGGCCGTCCCGCTCATTAGGGCAGCCGCCAAAAGCTGGCTCAAGGACATGTGGGCCAGGCCGCTTCGCAGAGAAAGCAAAGCCACCAGCGCCATCACAAAGCCGGTCCGCGTCCAGGCCAGGCTCGTTCGCTCACGCTGGAGGCCCGGGTCTTTCATTCCTCGGCCGCATCAGATCAGGACCATGAGGCAGGCGAGCCCCACGGCCAGCGTGGCCGTGAAGGCGGCCAGAAGGGGGAGAAGGGCGCTGATCGGCAGGTCGGCATCGTTACGCATCGCCTGCTCGGCGCGCACCCATCGGGGATAGGCCATTCCACCGAGTACGCCTCCCGCCACAAAGAGGATGAGGGCGAGGCCAAGCCGCAACGGCAGCGGCCCGAGGTGCGAGGCGAACTGGTCGATGCCTACCGCTCCAGCGATCAGCGCCAGAGCTGTCCGGATCCAGGCGAGGAACGTCCGCTCGTTGGCGAGCGAGAAGCGGTAATCCGGCCGCGAGCCGCGCTGCCACCATTTCAGGGAGGAGGCATGCGCCCGGCGGCCGTCGGCGGATGGGTCGAAAGAGATGTCCGGCATCTTTGCACGCTGCACGATGTATCAAGCGTAAGGGAACTCGTGATCGTCATCTGACGGTCGGCACATTCAGCCGCTCCGCGCGAGCTTTACCGCGCCATCTGATACGGCGACGCGAAAGCCTATGTTTCCGCTGCTGCTGTTCGGCGTATTGGAATTGCGGGCAGCCACCCGGTAGCGGTTGCAGTAGGATCTGTGGCACAGATACGAGCCGCCACGCATGGAGCGGCTCGCGCCCGGCCCGTCATGGACGGGGTCGCGATCGCCTGTAACCCGGTGATATTCGGGGCTGAAGACATCCCGAACCCATTCCCAGACATTGCCCGCCACGTTGAACAGGCCATAGCCGTTCGGCTCGAAGGCGTGGACGGGGGCGGTGCCGACATAGCCGTCCTCCGCCGTGTTCAGATCCGGGAAGGTGCCCTGCCAGATGTTGCAGCGATGCCGGCCGCCAGGGGTCAGCTCGTCTCCCCAGGGATAGAGCTTGCCGTCCAGTCCGCCGCGCGCGGCATATTCCCATTCCGCTTCGGTCAGGAGGCGCGTGCCCGACCACGCGCAGAAGGCCACCGCGTCGTTCCAGGACACATGCACCACCGGGTGATCCAGGCGGTCGAGAACGGTGGTGCCGGGGCCTTCCGGCTGGGCCCAGTAGGCGAACGGCACGGGCAGCCACCAGGGCGCCTCCACCGGCACCCGCTCGATGCGGGCCGCGGTCTCCGGCGGCACCAGCGCGTGGAAGACGTAGGACCAGTTGAAGCGTTCGGCCTCCGTGACATGGCCTGTCGCCCGGACGAAATCGGCGAACTGCGCGTTCGTCACCGCATAGGCCGACACCCGGAACGAGCTCAGCGTGACCGGCCGCGCCGGCCCCTCGCCATCGCCCGCGAAGCCTTCGCCGCCGGATGTGCCCATCAGGAAGCGTCCACCCGGCAGCGCAATCCAGCGAAAGGCCGTGCCCTTCCCCCCGGTGGAGGCCGGCGGAGGCGGCGGCGGCGCTTCGCCTGCCGTCTCGGGGCGGCGCGCGCAGCAGCAGGTCGGCGACTTGCCGGCCTCCTCCGCCCCGCCGCTCTCCCGCCCCTGTGTCACTCCTCTTCCTCCCAGAAGGCGGCGGCGCCCTGGGCCTTCATCAGCTCGAGGATCTTCTCGCGCGGGATCACGCCGCAGCGTTCGGCCCACGCCTGATAGAGGCCGATCATCTCCTGAACGCGCTCGGGGTCGCCCGCCGAGAGATCGTGCAGCTCGGTGCGGTCGGCCTCCATGTCGTAGAGTTCCCAGGGGCCGGGATATTTGCGGACCAGCTTCCACTGGCCGACACGCACCGCGGCATTGCCCTCGTGCTCCCAGAACATCGGCTCCGTGCGTTCGCCGTCCTCCGGGAAGGAGGGCGCGAGGCTGACGCCTTCGCAGGGCAGGATGGCATTGCCGTCATGGGTCTGGGGATAGGCGGCGCCGGTCACGTCGAGAATGGTCGCCATGATGTCCGGCAGCTGGCCCGGCACATGGCGCAGTTCGCCGCCTGCCGTGATCTGGGCCGGCCAGTGGAGAATGAGGGGCGTGGCGATGCCACCTTCGTGGACCCAGTGCTTGTAGAGCCGGAACGGCGTGTTGGAGAGGTTGGCCCAGGCGACGCCGTAGCTCTGATAAGTGTCCTCCGCGCCGGGCATGATCTCGGGAATGTTGCCGAAGCGCACGGGACGGCCATCGCGGGTCTGCGCCCGGGCGATCATCAGGTCCTCGACGAGGGCCTGGGGCGAAACATCCTCGGGAATGTCCTCGGCGCAGGCGCCGTTGTCGGAGAGGAAGATGACTAGCGTGTCGTCCATCTGCCCGGTGTCCTCGAGCGCCTTCAGCACGCGACCGATGCCCTGGTCCATCCGGTCGATCTGGGCGGCATAGACCTCCATGCAGCGGGCCAGCCACGCGCGCTCCTCCGCCTCCGTCCACGGCGGCTGGGTGGGATCGCGGTCGGTCAGCTTCCAGTCGGGATGGATCAGCCCCGACTTGATCATGCGGGACAGGCGCTCCTCGCGCAGTTCGTCCCAGCCGGCGTCGAAGCGGCCCTTGTACTTGGCGATGTCTTCGGGGTGCGCATGGAGCGGCCAGTGCGGGGCCGTATAGGCCACGTACTGGAAGAAGGGCGCGCCGGGATGCTCCTTCGCGTGGCGATGGATGAAGTCGGCGGCTTCGGTGCTGATGGCGTCCGTATAGAAGAAGTTGGGATCTTCCTTGGCCTCATGCTCGGCATTCTCGTTGCCGCGCGTCAGCGTATTGGGCCAATAGAAGCTGCCGGCGCCGATGATGGTGCCGTAGAATTCATCGAAGCCGCGCTGCAGCGGCCAGGTATCGGTGGGCTCTGTGAGGTTCGCCGCCACATGCCACTTGCCGGTGAGGCGGGTCCGGTACCCGGCCTTGCGCAGCACCTCGGCGATGGTCACGCAATTCTTGTTCAGATTGCCCACATAGCCTTCCGGCCCGGTGCTGTAGGTGAGAATGCCGATGCCGGTCTGGTGCGGATGAAGGCCGGTGAGCAGCGAAGCGCGGGACGGGCTGCAGCGTGCGGTATTGTAGAATTGCGAATAGCGCAGGCCGTTGGCCGCCAGCCGGTCGAGATTGGGCGTCTCGATCTCGCCGCCGTAGCAGCCGATGTCGGAAAAGCCCATGTCGTCGTTCAGGATGAGGACGATATTCGGGCGCTTGGTCGCAGGCGTGTCGGACATGGATGGCTCCAGGGGGGCGGCGTGACCTCGGTCACGCCCGTCGCGTCAGATTGATGGAGAACCGGAAATAGTCGGGCAGGTAGACCGAGCGGAGCAGCTCCAGCGGCCGGCCGTCCGTGGCAACGGTCAGGCGTTCCATGGCAAGGAGCGGATCGCCGGACGCGACCCCGAGCAGGCCGGCTGTCGCCTCGTCGGCGAGCGTGGCGGAGATGCTCTGGCTCGCCTCCTTGATCGTGAGCCCAAGTTCCTCCTCGAAGACCCGGTACATGAGGATGGAGACCAGATCCCGCTTCTCCAGCTCAAGGCCGATGTCCGGCGGGTAGAAGGCATGCTCGATGGCGATGGGCGTCGCATCCGCGAGCCGCACGCGCTTCAGTTCCCACACCGCGCGCTCGTGCAGGGCCTCGCGTACTGCGTCATCATGGGCGTTGGTCATGCCCTGATGGAGAATGCGCGCGCCGGGCTCGAAGCCGGCATCGCGGATCGTCTCGGAGAAGCCCATCAGCCGTCCGAGCCAGTTCTCCGGCTCGTTCGACTTCAGGAACGTGCCGCGACCGCGTTCGCGGGCGAACATGCCTTCTTCGACCAGCGGCTGGATCGCGTGGCGGATGGTGATGCGGCTGACGCCGAAATGCTTGACCAGCTCGGCCTCAGGCATCAGCCGGCCATCCGCATCGATGAGCTTGCCCTCACGCACCTGACTACGGATGGCGTCGCGCACCTGGATGTGAAGCGGCGTCGCTCCCGCCCCGCCGGATTTGGTCCCGTTCGCTTCGCGCGCGGACTTACCTTTCGTCGCGGCGGGTTTGGGCGCGGGTTTCATGGGCGCGAGCATGTCAGATCCGCCGGCCGGTGGTTGGGTCGAACAGATGGATGTCTTCCGGAGCGAACGACACGGCCATCGTCTCCCCTTCGCGCGGCAGCGGGAAGCGGTCGTATCGGGCCCTGAGCGGAGTGCCATCGAGGGTGAGGTCGAGGATGGCGGCGTCGCCGAGGTTCTCCACGACCTCGACGGTGACGGGAATGCCGGCCGGATCGAACCGGACAGCGCTGGGCCGCACACCCACCACCACCGCGCGACCCGCCTCGAGCGAGGCGGCCACCGGAACATGACGGCCTCCGATCAGGACGCCTCCGGCCGTGGTCCGGGTGGTGATGAGGTTCATGGGCGGGCTGCCGATGAAGGCGGCCACCTCGATGCAGTTCGGCGCGGCGAACACGTCCGCCGGCCGGCCGATCTGGCAGATCTCGCCTTCTCGGAACACCGCCATGCGATCAGCGAGGGTCATCGCCTCTTCCTGGTCGTGGGTGACATACACGGCCGTCACGCCGAGCGACCTCTGCAGCTTCTTCAGCTCCACGCGGGTGGCGAGGCGCAGCATGGCATCGAGGTTGGAGAGCGGCTCATCGAGCAGGAACAGCCGTGCCTTGCGCACGATGGCCCGGGCGAGCGCGCAGCGCTGCTGCTGGCCGCCGGAAAGCTGCCCCGGCTTGCGGTCCAGAAGGTGGTCGATCTTCACCTTGGCGGCCGCCTCCCGAACCGCGGGCGCGATCTCGGCCTTCGGCGTCTTCGCCATCTCCAGGGGAAACGCGATGTTCTCGGCCACCGTCATGTGCGGGTAGAGCGCATAGCTCTGGAACACCATGGCGATGTCGCGGGCGCGCGCATCGGCTCCGGTCACGTCCTTCCCATCCAGCAGGATGCGGCCGGAGGTGGGGGCATCGAGGCCGGCGAGAATGCGCAGCGTCGTGCTCTTGCCGGAGCCCGACGGCCCGAGCAGGGCGAAGAACTCGCCGGGGCGGATCTCGATGTCGATGCCCTTCAGGGCTTCGAAAGCTCCGTGTTTCTTGACGATCTTTTCGAGCTGAACCAGTCCGCGCGCGGTCATCGGCGTCCTCCTCCCTTGACGGCGCCGACCGTCAGGCCTTTCACGATGTGTTTCTGGGCGATGATGCCGAGGATGATGACAGGCAGCATCGCGAGCGCGGACACCGCCGCCAGCTTCGACCAGAGCGTCTGTTCCACCGACACGAAGTTGAACATGGAGATGGTGACCGGCCTCACCACGTTTCCGGACAGCACCACGGCGAACAGGAACTCGTTCCAGGCATTCAGGAAGACGAAGACCACGGTCACCGCCACACCGCCGCGCACCTGGGGCAGGATGATGCGCCACAGGGTCATCAGTCGGCTCGCACCGTCGATGAAGGCCGCTTCCTCCATCTCGAAGGGCAGGTCCTCGAAGTAGGACACCAGCAGCCAGATCGCGAAGGGCAGCGAGAAAGAGAGATAGATCAGGATGATGCCCTGATAGGTATCGATCCAGCCGATGTCCCGCAGGATCAGGAAGTAGGGGATGATGATGCCCACCGGGGGCAGCATCTGGGTGGCGAGCACGTAGAAGCCCGACCACTTCTTGCCCGGCACCCGCAGACGGGCGAGCGCATAGGCGGCGGGGATCGCGAGCACCATGGTCACGATGGTCGTGCCGATGGAGATGATGAAGCTGCTGACGAGGTTCGGCACGATGGATGTGGGGCCGAACAGCACATCCCGGAACGCCGCGAGCGTCGGCGTAAAGATCAGCTTCGGGGGATAGGCGATGACATCCTGCTCGCTCTTGAAGGCGTTCAGGAGGCTCCAGAAGATGGGGAAGATCCAGGCCAGCAGGAACAGGCCGGACACGCCGAGGAGCAGGGCAAGGCGCAGCTTGTGACCCTTCATTTCGCCCTCCGGAGCGCGAACAGGACGCCGGTGATGACGAGGGTGAAGATCAACAGGGCCACCGCAAGTGCCGAGCCGTAGCCGATGGACAGCTCGGTGAAGGACTTGCGGTAAGCATAGAGATTGAGGATTTCGGTTGCCGTTCCCGGGCCGCCGCCCGTGACGGTGAAGATGGCCGCGAAGGCGGTGAGCGCCACCATGGTGCGCATGATGATCACCATGACGATGGCGGGGCGCAGCAACGGCAGGGTGATGCGGACGAAGCAGAGCCACGGGCTCGCCCGGTCGATGCGCGCCGCCTCGTAGATGTCCTCCGGCAAGGCGGCGAGGCTGGCCAGCAGCACCATGAAGGCGAAGGGCGTCCACTGCCAGGTATGGATCACGACGACGGAAAACAGGGCAAGGGAGGGGTCGCCGAGCCAGTTGTGGCTGCCGAGGCCGGCCGTCATGCTCAGATAATCCACCACGCCGAATTCCGGAGTGAGCATGAAGGTGCGCCACACCATGCCGACCACGGCAGGCGAGAGCACCACCGGCAGGATCGCGACAATGCGGAACAGCGTCTGCCCGCGCTTCATGCCGTTGACGAGCAGCGCGAGCGCGAGGCCCAGGACGACCTGCAGGATCACGGTGGAAAACGTATAGACGAGGCTCACCCCGAGGGCGGACCAGAAGCGCGGATCGCCCAGGAGTTCGCGGTAATTGTCCAGCCCGACGAAGCCGTCCATGAACGGCATCGCGAGGTCCATCCGATGCAGGCTGGTCCATCCCAGATGCAGCAGCGGAAACGTGGTGGTCGCCATCAGGGCGATGAAGGCGGGGGCGAGCAGCGCCGCCGCGAAGCGGCGCTCCCGTCCTTCCATCATCCGCGCGGGATCTGCGTGACCGCCGACTGGAACGTCGAGGATGGTGGCTTTCGTCACGACATCAGCCTCGCATCATCGGCTCTAGACGACGCTGTGCCTCGTCCAGGGCGGCCTTGGTGGTCGCCTGACCGACGAGCGCCTGCTGGATCGCTGTGGCGAGCGTATCGCCGATGGCCGGCCATTGGGGCACGCGCGGACGCCAGTTCACGTCCGTATCCTGTTCCAGCGCATCGAGGGTGGTGGCGACGAAATTGTCGCCGAAGCTATTCATCAGCTTCACGTAGTCCGGGTTCTTCCAGAGGCTCAGGCGGTTCACGCCGGACCGCTTGGCCGGGCCGGAGAACTGGTAGGAGGTGAGCGCCTGCGTCTGGAGCGACGCCGCCCACTGGATGAACAGCCAGGTGGCCTTCTTCCGCTTCTCCGGCAGCGAGGCGTTGATGGGGAAGCCCCAGTTCCAGATGGACGACACGCGCTTGCCGGTCGGCCCCTTGGGCCAGCGCGCGAAGCCGATCTTGCCGACCACCTTGGACTTCTCCGGATTGGTGATGACCGAGGCGGACGTGTTCGCGTCGATGTAGCTGGCGATGGTACCCTGCGAGAAGGCATCGGCGATGTCGGGCCAGTTCCAGTTCTGGGCTGCGGTGGGCGCGTATTTGCGCATCACGTCCACGTACCAGTTGAGCGCTGCTTCCGCTTCCGCCCCGTTGACGCGGAACTTGCCGCCCGGGAACCAGTCTCCACCGAATTCTTTGAACAGCGAAGAATAGATGTAGACGTTCTGCCCGGCACCGGCGACCCCGCGCAGGGCGGCGCCCCAAAGGCGGTTTCCGGGATCGTTCAGCGCCGCGGCGTTGGCGACGTAGTCTTCCAGCGTATCCGCCGCCTTGAGGCCCTTCGCGTCGTACAGATCCTTGCGATAGACTTGGACCGTGACCTCGCCGTCATACGGCACGCCATACAGCTTGCCGTCGATGGTGTTGGCGTTGCGCCACGCGGGAATGATGTCGTCCGGCTGGAACCAGGCGGGGTCGGTGAGGGTCGCGTCCTTGAGATAGGGCTCGAGCGACTCCACCCATTTGTTCGCGGCGTAGAGCGCGTAATACATCGGGTCGGCCGCATGGGTCGAATATCCGCCGGCCTTGGACGTGAGGTCGATCACAGCCTTCTGGCGGATCTGCGCGGGCGGGATTTTCTCGAACCGGACGCTGATGCCGGTCAGCGCCTCGAACTGGGGCGCGAGCGCGATGAGCGCGTCGAAGTAGCTCGCCGGGATCACCGCGACGGTGATCTGCTCGCCGGATGCCTGGCGCCAGTCGATCTTCGCAGCCTTGTAGGCCGAAAGGTCCGCATCCTGCGCGCCGGCGGAACGGATGAGAGCGGGGAAAGCGACGGCGGCAAGGCCAGCCTGCAGCACGTGACGCCGCGTGGGCTTCACAGAAGTCATTGGCGTTTCCTCCTGGCCGATATGGATCCGGCCTATTGTCATAACAATCTATTAGACATCATAACCTGTCAACCGGCGCACCTGTCTTCTGTGCGGGTTGAAGGTCAGTCCTGAGCGTGCAGCGCCTGCGCGACCGCGTGGCGCCAGCCCTTGATTTTGCTGGATCTCCGATCGTCCGCCATCTCAGGTGAGAAGCGCCGGTCGAGGTGCCAGTTGCGGGCAAATTCCTCCGGCCCGCCGTAAAGGCCCGCGCGCCATCCGGCGAGGAAGGCCGCCCCGAGCGCCGTGGTCTCCCGCACGACCGGGCGGTCCACGGGATTGCCCAGCACGTCGGCGATGAATTGCATCGTCCAATCGCTGTCGGACATTCCGCCATCCACCCGGATGACCGCCTCGGCGCCCTCAAGACCGGCGTCGAGCATGTCCGCCCGCATGGCCTCCAGAAGGTCGAGGGTCTGATAGCCGACGCTCTCCAGCGCCGCGCGGGCGATCTCCCGGCGGGTAGTACCGCGGGTTAGGCCGCTCAGTGTGGCGCGCGCATCGCTGCGCCAGTGGGGTGCGCCAAGGCCGGTGAAGGCCGGGACGAGATAGACCGGCTGATCATCGTCCGCCTCGGCTGCCAGCCGCGTGCTCTCGGCCGCCGTGGTGATGATGCCCAAGCTGTCCCGCAGCCATTGCACCGTGGAGCCGGCGGAAAAAATTGAACCCTCCAGCGCGTAGGTCCGCTTGCCATCCCATTGATAGGCAATGGTTGTCAGGAGGCGGTGGCGCGAGCACGGCCGGGCATCGCCCGTATTGAGCAGCATGAAGGCGCCGGTGCCATAGGTCGCCTTCGCCAGCCCCGGCGAGAAACAGGCCTGCCCCACGAGGCTCGCCTGCTGGTCGCCGACCATGGCGAGCACCGGCACCTCGCGCCCCAGCCAGGTCACGGCGGCGGTGCCGAACGCGCCGGCGGTGTCGCGCACCTCGGGCAGGATGGCGGCGGGGATCTGGAACAGGCGGAGCAGGTCCTCGTCCCAGACGCCGGAGTGAATGTCGAACAGCATCGTCCGGGCGGCGTTGGTCGCATCCGTGGCATGCACGGCACCGCCGGTGAGCTGCCAGAGCAGGAAGGTATCCACCGTGCCGAAAGCGAGCGCCCCGCGCTCTGCCCGGCACCGCGCGCCGGGGACGTTGTCCAGCAGCCAGCCGATCTTGGTGGCCGAGAAATAGGGATCGATGAGGAGCCCACTGCGTTCGGCAACAAGGCCCTCGCAGCCCTCCGCCGTGAGACGGTTGCACAGGTCTGCCGTGCGCCGGTCCTGCCAGACGATGGCTGGCGCAATGGGCTCTCCCGTCTGCCGGTCCCACAGCAGCGTCGTCTCGCGCTGGTTCGCGATGCCGATGGCAGCGATGTCGGCCGCCGTCAGCCCCGAGCGCGCAAGCGCATCGCGCATGGTCGCAAGGCTGGTCTCCCACAGATGGCGCGGATCATGTTCGACCCAGCCGGGATGCGGGAAGGACTGCGGGAATTCGCGTTGGGCCGAGGCCACGGGCGTGAAATTGCGATCGAACACGATGGATCGCGTCGAAGTCGTGCCCTGGTCGATGACAAGTATATGCGTCTCCACCCGCCTCCTCCCCCTTCTTTTTCTTGGTCATTCTTGTTCTGGGCTATGCCCCGCGTCAGGCCGCCGCGCCGTTGCGCTCCAACGCCATGAAGTCTTCCAGCGCCCCGACCTCTGCCGGCGTCAGGCGAAGGCCTAGCTTGGTCCGGCGCCAGAGCACGTCGTCGGCCGTGCGTGCAAACTCCTCGCGCATCAGATGGCGCACCTCCGCGACCGTCAGGCCCGCCCCGAAGGTGGTCCGCGCGGCGGGATCGGCGTCCGCCGCCGCGAGAAACGTCTCGGCCCTGGTGCCGTAGGTGCGGGCCAGCCGGGCGGCATCCGGAGGCGTCAGCCAGGGCCGGTTCTGCCGAAGGGACTGCGCCAGCTGCGCCGTCGCGCCGCGGGGGAAATCGCCGCCGGGCAATGGCGCGCTCCCCGTCCAGTTCCCACGGCGCGAGGCCGCAGCGCCAAGATGGGGACTGAGCTTGTCCAGCGCGTCGAGGGCGAGATGGCGATAGGTGGTAATCTTGCCGCCGAGCACGGAGAGGAGCGGCGCGCCTCCCGCATCGTTCAATTCCAGCACATAGTCCCGCGTCGCCGCCTGAGCGGCGCTCGCCCCATCGTCATACAGCGCGCGCACGCCCGAATAGCTCCACACCACGTCGGCAGGAGAGACCGAGCGCGAGAAGTATTCGCTGGCCGCGGCGCAGAGATAGCCGGTCTCGTCGGTGGTGATCGCGGCCGCGGCCGGGTCCCCCTCGAAATCATGGTCGGTGGTGCCGATGAGGGTGAAGTCCCCTTCATACGGAATCGCGAAGACGATCCGGCCGTCGGGGTTCTGGAAGATATAGCAGCGGTCGTGATCGAACAGGCGCGGCACGATGATGTGCGAGCCCTGCACCAGCCGCAGCCGGCCGGCGAGAGGCGGAAGCGTTTGGCCCGCGAGGCGGTCCGCCCAGGGGCCTGCGGCGTTGATGAGCACGCGGGCGCGCACATCCTTGCACTGGTGTGTCTCGGCGTTCTCGACCTGGAGCCTCCAGCCGTCCGAAGCGCGCGCGGCATCCACCGCCCGCGCCCGCGTCTCGATCACGGCGCCCCGATCCCGGGCGTCGCAGGCGTTGAGCGCCACGAGCCGAGCATCGTCCACCCAGCAGTCGGAATATTCGAAGCCGCACGTGCGCAGATCCGGCTTGAGAGGTGCACCGGCCTGGTCCCGGCCGAGGTCGAGGGAGCGGGTGGCGGGCAGCAGCTTGCGCCCGCCGATATGGTCGTAGAGGAACAGGCCGAGACGCAGCATCCACCACGGGCGCATGCCCCGGCGATAGGGCAGCACGAAACGCAGCGGACGCACGATGTGGGGCGCGATCCCCCAGACCACTTCCCGCTCGGTCAATGCTTCGCGCACCAGCCGGAACTCGTAATATTCGAGATAGCGCAGACCGCCGTGCAGCAATTTGGTGGAGGCGGAAGAGGTGGCTCCGGCGAGATCGCCCTGCTCGCACAGATAGACCGAATAGCCCCGTCCGGCCGCGTCGCGGGCGATGCCGCAGCCGTTCACGCCGCCGCCGATGATGCCGATATCGAAGGGATCGTCCGCTGCCGGGCGGCCCGCCGACACCTGCGCGGACGTGCGCACTCGTTCCATCGACCCAGCCTCCGCACCCCATTGCAGCCGTATCTCGCGGCGATGCGGCGCCGGGCCGTTGCGGCCAAGGAGCGATCCGGATCACTGGCCAAACCTAAAACGAACAAATCCATGTTCGCAATCGAAAACAACGAACATTGTACGATCGATATAACACGATAAATCAATAAGTTATCTGTTTTCGTTGTCCGGCGGCGCTTCCACCACACGCACGCCATGCGTGGCGCACACGGCGCTCAGGCGATCCGAAGACAGGTGGTCGGTGACGAATGCCGACACCTGGGAGAGGTGTCCGAGACGGACCGGCGCGACGCGGCCAACCTTGCTGCGATCGCACACCAGGATCACCCGGCGCGCGTTGTCCATGATGGCCCGCGCGACCGTCACCTCGAGGGGATCGAAGTCGAGCAGCGATCCGTCCTCGTCGATGGCCGAGGCGCCGATGATTGCGGTGTCGACCTTGAACTGGCGGATCATGTCGACCGCTGCCGGCCCCACGACCGCCCCGTCCGAATGGCGCACTTGTCCGCCCGCGACCATCACGCGGATCGCGGGGAAAGGATAAAGCCTCAGCGCGACATTGATGTTGTTGGTGATGACCAGAAGGTCGCGATGGGCGGTAATCGCCCGGGCCACTTCCTCCGTGGTGGTGCCGATGGTGATGAAGAGCGAGGAATTGTCCGATATGAGCGCCGCCGCGGCGGCGCCGATGGCGCGCTTGGCCGGTGCCGCGATCTGCCGCCGCGCCTCGTAGGACAGGTTTTCCACGGATGACGAGATGACCGCGCCGCCATGGGTGCGGGCCAGAAAATTGCCGCTGCACAACGCGTTAAGGTCGCGGCGGATGGTCTGTGGCGTCACGCCGAAGCGGAGCGCAAGGTCCTCAACATCCACATGGCCGCTCGCCCGGGCAAGGGACAGGATGGTGTTCTGGCGATCGTTCAACACAGGCACACCTGCCCACCTTGTGAGCCGATTTCAAACCCGTACGGTGTCCGCCATCGTCGATTCGATCAATTCAAACTTATAGGAAGGTCGCTTTTCATCGCGCCGCGGCGTTCCTCTCAAGTTTCGATGCGAAGGTTGCCGCGAGTCCGAAACGGTCAAGCTTCAATGGTTATCGAAGAGTTCTCGTCAGACCGCTCGCCTTCGGTTGATGGTCCACGGGAGGGCTGCTCAAAGAGGCTGACTGAATGCCCGCTCTCGGCCCCATGCCGGCCATTCGTCGTTGTCGCACGAACTTCGGCTTTTGGCGCAAAATGCCTTCTCACGGCCATGAGGAGCCCTCCTCAGCGATCTCCTGTGCCAGCCTTGGCCCCTTCGCGAGCCGCCGCCCTAGGGCCGCGACAAACGCCTCATACCGCTCCCCCGCCTTGGCCCGCGCGGCCTGGGCCACCGGCTCGGGCAATGCCGGCGTGGTGGCCAGCCAGAACCGCACGAATACGGCCAGCGTCTCTATGGAGATGCCGAGGTCCCGCTCCAGCCGGGCCAGTCGCCTGTCCAACTGGTCGAGGCGTTTGGTGATGACCGCCTCCCGCTGTTCGGCCGCGTCCGGAGACAGGAAGGAAGCTATAGCGGCCTCGGCGATCAGGGACTGAGGCTGGTTGCGCCGCGCGGCATAATCGGCCAGAAGCCCCATCGTCGCCGGATCGAGATAGACCGAGATCTGCGCTTTCTTCTTGCGCGCGGCCATCGCTGTCACAGCTCCATACCGTCATTGGGATCGAGCGAGACCTGCCGTGCGACGCCTTGCATGACACGGGTCATACGACCGACCCGGGCCACGTCTTCATCGCTGTCGTCGACCAGATCGATCTCGAACTCGTTCCGCGATGGGCGCGGCACCTCAACCGGCTCTACCCGTGTGAGTTCGGGTTGGCGCCGTCGCTCCGAGCCAGTGGTGTCCTCGTCGTCGCTCCCCTCGACCATCAGGCTGAGCTGTGACGGCACCGGCAGCGGAAGGACGGTCCAGTCGTCAGGTTGACGATCGCGAGGGGTCAGGAGCTCCGGCGGATGCAGTACCCGCTCCCTGAACCGCTCGTCCTCGTAGTATCGCGCCTTCTTCGCCCGGATGGGCGGCGTGCCGGCGACCATGACGATCTCATCGGCAGGCGGAAGCTGCATCACCTCGCCCGGGGTCAGGAGCGGGCGTGCCGTCTCCGAGCGCGAGACCATGAGATGGCCGAGCCAGGGCGAGAGGCGGTGCCCGGCATAGTTTTTCATGGCTTTCATCTCAGTGGCGGTGCCGAGGGCGTCGGAGACACGCTTGGCGGTGCGCTCGTCATTGGTGGCGAAGCTCACCCGCACATGGCAGTTATCGAGGATGGAGTTGTTCGGCCCGTAGGCCTTCTCGATCTGGTTCAGGGACTGGGCGATAAGGAAGCTCTTGAGCCCATAACCCGCCATGAAGGCCAGTGCGCTCTCGAAGAAGTCGAGCCGCCCCAGGGCGGGGAACTCGTCCAGCATCAGGAGGAGCCGGTGGCGATCGGCCTTGGTCTGCAGGTCCTCGGTATGGCGGCGCCCGATCTGATTGAGGATCAGCCGGATGAGCGGCTTGGTCCGGTTGATGTCGGACGGCGGCACGACAAGGTAGAGCGTCGTGGGGCGGGTACCTGCCACCAGATCCCCGATGCGCCAGTCGCAGCGGCGGGTCACCTCGGCCACAACGGGATCGCGGTAGAGCCCGAGGAAAGACATGGCGGTGGAGAGAACGCCCGACCGCTCGTTCTCGGACTTGTTGAGGAGCTCACGGGCGGCGCTAGCGATGACGGGATGGGGCCCGGCCTCCTTGAGGTGCGCCGTCGTCATCATGGCGGCCAGCGTTGTCTCGATGGGGCGTCGCGGATCGGAGAGGAAGGCGGCGACACCGGCCAGCGTCTTGTCCCGTTCGGCATAGAGCACGTGGAGGATGGCGCCCACGAGAAGAGCGTGGCTGGTTTTCTCCCAGTGATTGCGCTTTTCCAGCGAGCCTTCAGGGTCCACCAGGATGTCGGCAATGTTCTGGACGTCGCGGACCTCCCATTCCCCGCGGCGGACCTCCAGCAGAGGATTGTAGGCTGAGGAGCGCACATTGGTGGGGTCGAACAGCAGCACGCGGCCGTGCCGTGCCCGGAAGCCGGCGGTCAGCTGCCAGTTCTCACCCTTGATGTCATGGACGATGGCGGAGCCCGGCCAGGTGAGCAGCGAGGGCACGACGAGGCCGACGCCTTTACCGGACCGGGTCGGGGCGAAGCACAGGACATGCTCGGGACCATCATGGCGCAGATAGTCCCCACCATGGCGCCCCAGCACCACGCCGTCAGGACCGAGCAGCCCGGCCGCGCGGATTTCTTCCGGCTCGGCCCAGCGGGCGGAGCCATAGGTCTCGACACGCCTTGCTTCCCGCGCCCGCCAGACCGAGAGGCCGATGGCGGCGGCGATGGACAGGAACCCGCCCGAGGCCGCGATGAAGGCGCCTTCTGTGAAGATCTCCGGCGCATAGGCGTCGTAGAAATACCACCACCAGAAGAAGGCCGGCGGGGGATAAACGGGCCAGTGCCCCAGCAGGAACCATGGCGGGCCGAGCTGGTCCTGGAAGCCAAGCCGCCACGCCACGAACTGAGTAGCGCCCCAGGTGGTGGCCAGCACGATGGCGAAGACGAGGAGGATCTGGCCCCAAAGGATCTTGGTCGCGGACATGCTGCGCTCCGGTGATGTGTGGGGTCAGAGGCCAAGGCCGCGCTTGCGGCCGAAGGACCAGTCGATGCCGCCATCGGCACGGGCGACGCCGGAGACGTGCTTGCCGAGTTGCTTCTCCAGCGAAGGTGTCCACGGCACGAGCTGGAAGCCCAGTCCATCATCGAGCATCGCGAACCGGCCCGAGGCGAGCGTCATGCGGCGACGGTAGGTGCCGGAGACATACTCTCCCGCCTCTGACCGATTGAACGGCTGCCCGGTCTCCGTGGAAAGCTTCTCGCCCAGTGCCTTCACCTCCCGCCGGCGCAAGGTCTCAATCAGCTCCGGCGCGAAGGCGACACGCTGGCCGTGGCGCTCGGCGAGCCCTTCCCGGACCAGATGGTCGACCCGGCTGCCCATGGCCTCGCGCACCTCCGAACCGAAGCCGCCCTCCGACAAGGGCGCCGGCGCCCGGCTGAGCGCCTGCCGGTCGAGCCAGGTGGCGCCCGAAGCTGTGACCTGTTGTTCGATGTCGAGATCGGAGCGGACCGCCAGTGCAATACGGGGCTGGCCTCGACCGTCGTCGAACCGCCTGAGCTCGACGATGGAACCGGGAGAGCCATCGCCGGCTGCATCGAGGTCGGGCAGCCGGATGTGGTGAGTGCGGCCGTCGACACCATCCACCACGGCATAGGCTGAGCCTTTCAGCTCGTCATCGAGACCTCGATCGACGAGACGGCCGATGATGGGAGCCTCCAGGCTCTCGCCCGCGAGCACATAGCTGGCCGTGCCCCGCTCAATACCCTGGGCGGTGAGCGCCCGGTGCATTCGCTTGATGATGTCGCCACGCTCGCCTAGGGCCCTGAGCGTGGCCTCGGCCTTCTCGTGGATCTCCCATTGGCCGGGACCGATCTCGTCAACGAGGCCGAGGGCCTCGAGCTTGCGCAACCGCCCGACCTTTAGAGGCAGGAAGGCATCGGGCCCGCCATCGGCGTCGCGGGCCACATCGATGACGCCAGCCTCGCGCTGATCCCGGACCAGTTGGCGGTCGAGCTGGGTCCAGCCCTCCGTCTCCACCTGCCGCTCGACGGCGCGATGCATGTCGAGGTCGGTGCGTTGGCCCAGTTCTTGGGTGACGAGATCTTGCGCGCGGGCGCGCATGCCTTCCTTGATGTAGTCCCGGGAGATGACGAGGTCCTGGCCATCGTCGGTCCGGCCTCGCACCAGAATGTGCAGATGGGGATTGTCGGTGTTCCAGTGGTCGACGCCGACCCAGTCGAGTTTGGTGCCGAGGTCCTTCTCCATCTGGCCCATGAGGTCGCGGGCGAACGACCTGAGGTCGGCCATGTCCGCCGCATCCTCGGGAGAGACGATGAAGCGGAAATGGTGCCGGTCGTCGGCGCAGCGCTCCGCGAAGGCGCGGCCGTCCCCCTCCTCGGCGCCCAGCCCGAACAGGCGCGCCTTCTCTCCGTCCCGGGTTACGCCCTCCCGGCGCAGATAACTGAGGTGAGCTGAGAGCGGTGTGCCCCGCGCCGTATGCCGCACCACACGGGTCTTGATGACGACGATGCGCGAGCGCCCGGTGAGGAACCGATTGGCTACGATGCTCGCCGCCCGTCCCCGCCCGAAGTGCGAGCGCGCGCCGGATGAGATCCGGCCGGATCGGGAGATGTGCCCGCCCGCCTTCTGGGCCGCTGCGAGGGCCTGGGCGATGAAAGGCCGGGCCCGCTGCGCGCGGGTCGAGCGGATGCGGCCCGGGCGGACGCGGAATTCCCGATCATCGGCCATAGCGCACCCCTGCAAAGTGCAAGAACGCGCACGAATGCAATGGCTTAATCACTTGACGCACATTGCCGAGCAGCGGCGCAACGTGCGTTTGGCTGCAAATTCCCGAGCAAAAACAACCGCCCGACCGAAGCGCACCCTGCGCCCTTTTATCTCGCCCTCGGTCGGTCGTTTCCTGCGTCTCCCATCCCAACCTTCGCCTGAACAGCCCAACGCCCGACAATCTGCGAATGAACCCGGCAGTGGTCATCGTGCGTCTCCGAGGCCGCCACGCGCGACGAAGAGGCCTGCCGATTGCGGAGCGATCGCCGAGACGTCGCGTACATCGGTTGTTGGCGGTGAGCGATCCATTAGCGTCGGATCTGCAGCCGATGTGCGGATCGGCTGCACCGCGAAGATCGGGGATTTAGCCCAGGACGGCGTCTCGACCGTCGTCGTCCCCAACGGCAGCGACGCAGCAGGTTCGGCCTTCCCGTGCGCGATGTCCGGCGCCAGCTTGTCGACATAAGCGCGCGTCTCTTGCGGCAGGGGCAGTCCTTTCCGCGAGGCCTCGTAGCGGCGCGGCCCTGCATTGTAGGCGGCGAGGAAACCGGGATTGCCGTAGCGGTCGAACAGCTCCCGCAGATAGGCGGCCCCGGCCATGATGTTGTCATGCGGGTCGTAGGGATCCTCGCCGAGGCCGTAATGAATGCGCAGCTCGGCCCAGGTCTGCGGCATGATCTGCATCAGTCCCATGGCGCCTTTGGACGAGGTCGAGCGCGCGTCGCCGTCGCTTTCGGCGCGCATGACGGCCCGGATCCAGACTGCGGGAATGTCGAAACGCTCCGCCGCTTCCGCGATGAAATCGGCGTAGCGATCACTCGGCGAAGGTGGGGTCTGTGCCGCTCGTGTTTCCGCGGCCTTGGCTGTCGTTGACCAGCTGCAGGGCACTCCGGAAAGGAGAAGAAGGACCAGCGCACGGGGGCAAATGAGCACTCGCATGGATGCGTGTACGCCATCGCGGGCGCGCGAAAACAGTCTCGTCCGCGGCATGACGGCCTCTCGACGTGTGATGAAGGTGAAGGTGGTCGGTGGCGCTCAGCGCGTCGGCGCACGCCAGATGAAGTGCCCGTCGCCGGCCTCGTCGGTGTAGAGCGGCACGGCGCGGCCGATCACGGTGCTGGCGGGCAGTGGTCCGAAGTACCGGCCATCCAGACTGTCCGGTACGTCGAAGTTCATGAGGAAGAGCTCACCTTCCGCGATGCGCCGACAGCCGCGCAAGACCGGTAGGGGGCGGCCCATGCGATCGCGCTCCAGCGCCTCGCCGTAGGCCACGCCATCGACGGTGATGATGCGGCCCTTGCGGCAGACCTCTCGTCCGGGAAGCGCCGCCACGCGCTTCATCAATGGAACGCCCGCGCCCACATACCCGCGCTCCACCAGGAAGCGATCGAGGGCCGCAGGCGGCTTGATGGCGAGGAGGTCCGAGACCTCCAGCCGGCGCGCGGGCTCGATGGCGTAGAGCCCGATGGGCGCGCTGGCGGAGACGTTCCACACCAGCTTGAGCGGTGTCGGAACGAACGCGGCGGCCGCCACGCCCATCACGGAGAAGTACGTGACCATCACAGTGCCAAAGCGAGTCATGCCTCGCACTCCCGGCGCTTCAGCCACGCCGCATGGCGCTCCAGCGTGTAGGCGCGAGGTGCGTGACCGGCCGCGAGCCGATTGTGAACGTGGCGCCAATGGTCCGGCGCGACGTCTGCGCCATGGATGCCGAGGGTCTCGATGGCATCCACGTGCTGGAGCACCTTCTCGACCTTGGGCCAGCCGTCGGCGCGCAGCAGGATCTCTCCGCCTGGACGCACGAAGGGCAGTGTCTGGTAAGCCTCACCCGGCGCGACGGCGCGCACGACGTCGATACGCGACACCACGGTGCCGAAGTCGTTCGCTGCCCATCGAACGAAGGCGAAGATGCTGTCTGGTGCAAACGAGACGATGCGGCGGCTGCGGTCGAGGATTTGCGCGTGAGCTGGGCGTCCGAAGCGGATCCAGTTCTCAATGCGCTTCGCGATCCAGGTCAGTTCCACATGGGTGAGCGGGTCTGGGGTCGGCGCGGCGGGTGATGGGGCGATGGGTTTGGGAACGGAGGATGGCATCGGCGGGCTCATCATGAGGCCTCTCCTGATGGCGGGGGAAACTCACGGGCGAGGAGATCGCGGAGCATGTCCGCGACGGTCTGGCCGCGACTGAAGGCGGCGATCTTGATGCGACCGCGCAGGTCGGGCGTGACGTCGATGGTGAGCCGCGCGGTAAAGCCACCGGCGACGTCATTCGACGTCTTGGCCTCGGCAGCCTTGATCCACCGCTCCGGATTGGCCGGCCGCGCGGCGAAGCCCTTGCGGGTCGGCGGCGCGCTCATGGTAGGCGTCCATGACCGGCGAGACCGACGATCTCCGCCGCCAGCGCCGTGATCTCGCGCGCAGCCGGGCCACCTTCGTCGAGCTCGCTGACGAGCCGCCCCGACTGCGCCGACATGGCGAAGGCGACGCGCTGGCCTAGGGTGCTCGCAAGTACAGGCGGATCGTGATCCGCCAGCGTCGCGGCGGTCTCACGGGCGAGCACGGTGCGGGCGCCGCAGCGGTTCAGCACGAAGCGGGCGGCAAGTTCCGGCCGGTAGATGCGGGCCTCGCCGAGGAGGGCCAGCATCTCGGCGGAGGCCCAGCCGTCGAGGGGCGACGGCTGCACGGGGATCAGTACCAGGTCGGCGGCGAGGAGCGCCGAGCGCATGAGGGCGGCGACACGGGGCGGCCCGTCGATGACGACATGGTCGGCATCCCGCGCCAGCTCGGGAGCTTCCCGGTGCAGCGTGTCACGGGCGAGGCCGACGACGCCGAACAGGCGTGGCAGGCCCTCGCGGCTGCGCTGCTGCGACCAGTCGAGGGCCGAGCCCTGGGGATCCGCATCGATCAGCGTGACGCGCCGGCCGTGGCTCGCCCAGGCGCCGGCAAGGTGCAGGGCAAGCGTCGTCTTGCCGACGCCGCCCTTCTGATTGAGCAGCGCGACGATCATCGATGGCCTCCCGATGCGTTCGCGGGAGGCAGATCGGCTACGGGAAGAGGTTCTGGCGCCTGAAATCCGTCTTTACGGAAAGACGGAAGACCTTCATCCTTAGAGGTGCGCAGATGGGAAGGTTTTTGAGCCAGCTGAGCGCGGTTATCCACATTGCCCGCGCGCCTCTTAGAGTTAGAGTCTATGTTAGACTCTAAGTTAGGGGCGCGATTTTGCGTTTTCGGGCTTGGGGTTAAGCCCTGTTTCGGTTCCTGAAAGCACGAGGGGCCGGTTCCCGATGGCACGTGGCACCGGGTTCCCGATGGCACGAAGGGATTCACAGGCTGTCCACAGGCCGGCTCGAAGGCGAGCAGCGTGCGCGCACCCGCGTCATACTCCAGGAACAGGGTGTAGCCGGGCAGCGGCTGGCGGCGGACGATATCTCGCAGCTCGAAGGCGAAGCGCTTGAAGGGCGAGAGGCTGCCAGACTTCAAGTAGAGGTGGCGGAAGTCGAAGCGCCAGCCGGCGTGCTGGCGGCCGCCGTGCTTGCGCACCAGCCGGTAGAGCCAGCGATCGAGGCCGCCCGTCAGCTCGAAATAGGCCCGGTCGATGGTGAGGACGAGGGCGTCCTCCATGATGGCGCAATAGAACCAGTCGGGGACGATGAGCTCGATTCCGGCGGGCCTGCCATCCCGGTCGGTGCGCTCCATCCATTCGTTGATCCAGGAGAAGCGATGGCGCCGGCCCTCGGCCGGCTGGCGGATCGAGGTGGACACGGTGGTGGACTGCAGCCGGTCGAGGGCCGCCTTGAGGCGTTGGTAGTCCCGCAGCGAGGTGCCGCGCCCCACGAACCTGAGGACTTCATAGGGGGTGGCGACCATGAAGCGCGACGTGCGCAGGCCGGCGTCGCGGGCCTCCACGATCTGGCTCGCCGCCCAGATCAGGATGTCGGCGTCCCAGATGGTCGCCATGCCATGGTCGGGCACGGCCTCGACCCGGATGGAGACATCGCCGGCGGAAAAATCGATGGGCGCGATACGATGGGTCTTGGAGAGGGAGAAGAAGGGATAGGCCATGAGATCCTGCGCATCTCGTGGCGCGAACGCGCCGGGAAGCGCGCGGAACAGATCGAGCTGTCCGCGCTCCGGTTGGGAGCGATGCCGCGCCACCATGGAGAAGGGCTCCGATCAGCGTGCGAAACGGTGGGGCTCGACAACGCCGGGCAGGGCGTGGCGCTTGGCCGGCAGCACGCAGCCGCGCGGATCGGAAGTGGAGGTGACGGCGCCACGGGCGACCCAGGCCTGCAGGTCCTCGATGGCATAGACGACGCGTCCGCCGAGCTTGCGATAGGCGGGACCGGTTCCGTAGGTGCGGTGCTTCTCGAGCGTCCGGGGCGAGAGGCTGAGGAAGACGGCGGCTTCCTTGGTGCGCAGATAGCGCGGCGGCAGCGGGACAGCGTCGGGTCGCATGGATCGAACCTCCGTGGGCGATCTCGGGCCGCTGGTCATTAGCGGCGGATGGCGATCACGGTGGCGAAGGGCAGCCGTCGAGGGGGATGGGGAAGTTGAGGGGGGCGAAAATCCCCACCCTCAGGATGCCGTCGCTACGGCTATGGTCTTCTGCGATGACGCAGGAGCTTGAGATAACCGCCGCCGATCATGGTGAGGCCGCCTTTGACGAGGCCGATGACCTTGCCGCGCAGCGCCGAGGTTTTCCAGGGCTCGGACGCAACGCGCTTGTGGCCGTAAAGGACCAGCGCGATGTCGCGATAGCTGGCGCCATTCGCCCGGCCGTCGGCCGCCAGCATCATGGTGCGCAGCCGGTCACGCTGCTGCGCGGTGACGCGGGTATCCGGGATCAATGGCCGGCCCTCGACAGCGCGCCAGAAGCGGGTCAGCGCTTCCATCCGCCCTATCGTGTCCGCATCCAGCGGGATCAATGCCGCGAGCGGCGCGTCGGGGCGAGTCCCAGCCAGCAGCAGCACCTGCGCGGCATGGGGGTCCGAACCATGGACCCAGTATCGGCCCTCGGTGCTGTCACGCGGCGCAACCATGCTATCGAACGACACGCTGGCCGCGCCCACAAGAAACGCGGGCTGTTGGGCGAGAAGCACGACGGCCGGATCGACAACCGGCGACCACGGGACGTTCTGTTCCACAGCGGAGAGAGATGGCCGCGCGGCGAAATCGCAGCCCCCAGCGTTGCTCCACCTCCCCAGGGAGCGGGTCGGCGTCCGAGCCGGCCGTCACGAGGGAGTGGTAGTGTTCCTGGTAGGCTTCGTCCCGGCGCAGGCACTCCCAGGCGAGCCCCTCCACCGACAGCGTGTCGAAATAGCCGTAGCTGGCATCCTCTCGCCAGCGTGATGTATCGGGCTTCATCACTCGTCTCCGCATCAAGCGTGCGTGTCGAGTGAGGACAATCAGGGATTGAGGGTATTGAGGGAAGCCGGCCGGGGAGCATCGCGTGATGCGGCTGCGGCATCACCCCCTGCGAATAGGCCGCAACGTCAGACGGGACGGCGGAGGAGGTCCTTGTAGCCGCTCGAGGCCACCCATCGGGCCCGCGCCACATGGCTGTCGTGGACAAGCCGAGCGCGTTCGGGCTCCCGAGCCGCGTCGACGCCGAACAGCACCGAGGTGATCTCCTCCCAGTCGGCGCCATCCGCCGTGGCGTCCAAAAGGCGCGCATAGAGCTTGATGTGCGCCCGGTCGTAGTCGGTGAGCTCGGGAGCGATTGGGACGGTGTCTGCAAACGCGTCGGTCATGTCACCCCACGTTTCCATGCCTGGCGCAGCCTTCGTCCCTTCTAGACGACGGCGGATGGTGAAGCGAGCCCCGCACGCTCGGGGCATTCCCGGGGCCGCTCGGCGAGCGACTGGCATCGGCATTGCCGCCGTCTAACCCTCTAGGACCGCTTGATTACATATTATAGTTGATAAGCTCAAAGTGTGTAAATTGCGATCCGTCTGCGCATGGATATGCGCAAGCTGGTCGGCCGGAACTTCGCTCGCCTGCGTCAGGCGAGAGGCCTGACGCAGGAGGACGTGGAAGCACGCTCCGGTTTCAGTCAGCAGTACATCAGTGGCCTCGAGCGTGGCCGGCGCAATCCCACGGTCATCACCCTCTACGAGCTGGCTCAGGCGCTGGGCGTCAGCCACGTCGAACTGGTGCGGCCCGACGGCAACGACTGACCGGGGAACCTGATGGTAGGAAAGCCCCGGCCGGAGCCGGCCGGGGCCTTGTGCGAGGCTCACTCGCCGCGACGCCCGCTCGGGCGGGACCAGATCAGCGAGAAGGTGTCACCGTCCTCGTCGTCGAAAAGGTTGGCGTAGATCGGGGCGTTGAAGCTCGGGTCGTCGAGCTTGAGGCCCAGATAGTCGCGGCCTTCGCTGGAGCGCTTGGACCAGGCGGCGCCGATCTCGATCCGGCCCACCAGGACCCGGTGGCTGGGAGCGTTATCGCCGTTGGCCCGCAGGTCGGGGACGATGCGCACGCCCTTGGCCTGGACACTGAGGGTGACGATCTCGCCGGAGAACTCGTTCGTGCCGGTCTTCTTGAAGGTGCCGATGGTGGCCATGGTAAATCTCCGTCTTCCGTTTCCGAGCCCGCACCATGCGGCCTCGATGGCGATCGGAAGGCCGGAGGCGACCGACGCCGCATCGCCTCGGGGTCCCCGTCGCGCTGGCGCGATGGGGTGAGGATTGCGACCGGAGCGCAGCGGAGGACGGCGCGAGAGGGACTTTCTTGCCTCGCGAGGAATGACGGCGCCTCGGGGTCCCCACGCGACCTGTCGCGTGGGGTGGGGTCCGGCAGGGGAAGAAAGTCATGATGCGCCGTTGCGGCAGAGGCGGTCGAGGCGCAGCCGTCCTGCGGCCAGATCCGCCCATTGGAGAGGCCGTTTGGAGCGGTCGACCGACGGATACCGGACGGGGATGATGGCGACCCGCCGCACCCTCACGGAAGACCGGCCTGATCCTCTTCGGCTTCACGTCCCCAGTTTCGGGCCTGCTTCGGATGCTTCCCCCGCAACGGGTTCAACCGGGCAAGGCCACTCCCACCATGCACTGGTCCGCCACTGACCGCGGGGCGCCGTGCCCGCGACCTGCATCAGCGCCGTGACGCCGATGGCAACAGCTCCGATGATCGAGAAAACGGTCTGCCACGTCTCGGACGGCATGGCGAGCTGCGCGATACCATGCGTGGCGTGATAGCCGGCGATGACGGCCGGGGCGACGAAGGCGAGCGCAATGAGGAGCCGCGCCCACATCGGACGAACGACCGCGAGCAGAACCTGGCCGATGCCGAACGTGATGACACCGGTGATCAGGCCTACGACGATCGCACCGAGCCAGCCCGCGCCGGTATGGTATGCCCAAGTGCCGGCGCTGATGGCGGCGAAGAACGGCAGCGCGAAGACGGCGAGCGTAAACAGCAGCCAGCAGAATAAGACGATGGCGGCGAGGCCAAGCAGGATGCCGAGGAAAATCATGGTGGTGTCTCCGTAAGGACAGCTCTGACGGTCGCGCCTTCCACCACCACCGCGGCGCGATCAACAGCATAGCAAGAGAAGATGCATGCCGGAATCCCAGCAAGGAGATCCCCGGCACGTCATGCGTAGACCTCCGCAATCTGGCGAAGGGATCGATTTCACGGACGATCTGCGAGGCGTCACCGTCGAACTCGTCGGCTGGCACGACCGAGAGGCTACCGTCGCCGGCGCGGAAGATCACGATGACGACCATCAGGGTCTTGGCGAGGCTGAGGGCGAAGGCTTGCGCATCGGTGGAGGACATGGGGTCCGGCTCCTGCTCGAAGCGGAGGACCATCCCCCGCTGACAGGCGCCCGACGGGTCCGGCCGAGGGCCGCAATCACCGCGACAGCAAAGCGAAGCGGCGGCACGCTATGCGTAGTCCGACCCCTTGTGGGTTGATGGCGTCAGGCCCTCGGTCGGACCAAGGATCAGCGCAGGAAAGCGGGGGTGGACCGTCGCTTGAAGGTCGGCAGGCGTGGCCGTCTCCTCACATGCGCTTGCTCAGGAGATTTCGCTCAGCTCCACACCCGATGAGAGTGCTGGTTCTGCTCGCCAGTCCGCTGAAAACCGATGACGAGAACCGCACTCCCGTGAAAAGCGATGAGGCCCCGTGAAATTCGATTCCCATGGTCGAGGAAGGGGCAGCGCTCACGCGCCGCCCGACCCGAAGCGATAGACCGGGATACCGAGCTTGCGCGCCTTGTCGGCAAGATTGTCCTGGATGCCCGTGCCGGGGAAGACGATGACCCCGATGGGCATGACAGAGAGCATCTGATCGTTGCGCTTGAAAGGGGCGGCCTTGGCGTGCCGCGTCCAGTCCGGCTTGAACGCGACCTGGGGCACTTTTCGAGCATCGGCCCAACAGGCGGCGATGCGCTCGGCGCCCTTGGGCGAACCGCCATGCAGCAGCACCATGTCCGCGTGCTTGGCGTGGACCTGATCGAGCTTGGCCCAGATGAGCCTGTGATCGGCCGTATCACCACCGGAGAAGGCGATTTTGGGGCCCGCGGGCATCAGCACCTCGGTCTCAGCCCGCCTGCGGGCGATGAGGAAATCGCGGCTGTCGATGAGGGCGGCCGTGAGGTGCCGGTGGTTCACCTGCGATCCGGAGCGCGGGCGCCAGGCTGAGCCGGTGTGGCGCTCGAAGGCGTCGGCGGCTTCGTCCCGCATCTGTTCGAAGGTGTCGCGGCGCTCCACGAGGCTCTGCCCCTCGGCGATGAGGCGTTCCAGTTCCACCGAGCGCACCTCGCTGCCATCCTGCTCCTGCTGGCTGCGGCGCTGGCCCTGCTCGTTATCGTCAAGGGTGCCCGAGATCCGGCCGGCGGCCCGGTGGAAGAGATGGACGGTGGACCACAGGAGGTCGGGAAGGTCGGGCTCCAGGCGGGTGTCCTGCAGGGTCGCGATGAGAGCATCGAAGATGTCGGCGATGGCGCCGTTGATGTGGTTGGCCTCGGGAAGGGGCCGGGGATCGGGCTCATCGTCGAAGGGGCGGTAGCCGTAGAGCTGGAGTTCCTGCAGCAGGTGATCGGTGGGCGAAGAGGCGTGGCGGGGTTCGTCGTGCTCGGTGCTCATGGGAGGCTCCGTCGGTTGGACCGCAGCCTTGCGGCCTTCATGGCGACGAAGCCGGCGGGCGGGACGGACCTGCACCCCGCGGGACGCGCGGGGCCGAAGCGTGAGCGGAGGATGGCGGAGGCCGGCGATTTTGTTTCGCGATGGAAAGCCGCGCAGCGGCTCCGGAAAATCGTCGGCCGCAGCCATTGCCGGGACGGCGCGACTGCGGGCCGATCGCCCTCTGGAAGGCCTTGGCTGCGGGTCCTCTGTCGACGTCGAGCCTCAGAGCATGCCGTTAGCGCATCCCCGCTCCCTGCTCCTTCAAGTCACGGGCTCAGCACCATGAAGCGGCTGACATCCTCGTGAGCAAGCAGGCCTCGCAGTTCGGCCTGCAACGCATAGACGCCAAACGCGCGCAGGTCCTCGTTGAAGTCTCCGAGCGCTGGCGAGAGCACGATGGCCTCGATCCCGACGGACGCCGCCCGCGAAGCGACACTGTCCCGCGCCCTATCGCCGGCCGGATCGTTGTCGCGAACGATGTAGAGCCGGCGCAGCCCTGGTGGGTAGGCGATGACTGCAAGGTGTGCGGCCGAGAGCGCCGCTGCCATCGGAAGGTTGGGCAGCGCCGTGCGCACGGAAAGGATGGTCTCGATGCCCTCACCGGCGGCCAGCACGTCATCAGCCTCGCCGAAGCGAACGGCGTGCTCCAGCAGGTGACCCATGGCCCGTCGGGGCGTGGCGATGGTGGCCTTGTCCGATCCATCCGGAGTGAGCCATGTCCGGTGGATGCCCATGATCCGTCCCGTGAGATCGGTGACGGACGCGATCATGGCTGGCAGGAGTTGAGTGGACCCGTGTGCATCTGGACGATAGTAGCAGCGCGGGTGAAAGCGCAGGCTGCCGGTTTCGTGCAAAGCCGTGATGCCGCGGTTCCGCAGATACGTCTCCACGATTGTGCCCGGAATCGGCTTGGCTGCTGCAAAGAGCCGTTGTGCCGAGATGACCGGATTGGCGGACGTGGGCGCTGCTCTCCGGTCCACCCCTTCTGGCTCTCGCCGCGATTTCGGCAGACGGAGGAAGGTCTCAGCTTCGGCGACGACATCGGCGAAGATGGACAAGCCCCGGCTCTCGCGGATCACGTCGAGAAGGTCGCCGTGCTCTCCCGTGGCCGCATCGGTCCATTTTCCGGCTGGGCCCTTTGCACTGTCCCTCAGCCGCACAAACATGGAGCGGCCGGGCGTGTTGCGAACATCGCCCACCTGCCAATAGTGCCCCTGCCGCCGACCAGCGGAGAGATAATGGCGGCAGGCTGCCTCCGCCTGGCGCCCCAGCTGCCGGGCGAGATCGTGCGCAGCATCCGTCATGGGGACGCTCCAAGAAAATGGCCCGCCGTCCGGGTCACGCGATAGGGGGGATCGCGGAGCCACAGGCGGCGGGCCAGGTTGCCCGGGGAGGATTATTCGGCAGCGATCGAGGAGGAGACCGCTTCGGGCTCCTCAGTGTCGGCGAGGTCCTCGCTGTCGCCCATGGCCGTTTCGCCGTCCTTCTCCGCCGTCTCTTCACTGGCGGTGTCGGAGGGCTGGGTCCGCAGGGCCTCCGGGAGCCAGCCGCTGTCGGCGAGAAGGGATTCGGCCTCCCGCGCCATGTCGCCCTTCTTGAGGTGGGCGATCCGTTCCGCCGTTCGTTCGCCCTTCGCCTCGGTCACCGCCTGCAGGATGCGGGCCTTGGACACCCGGCCGAGGAAGGTGTCGACGGTGGGCTTCCATCCGGCCGCCGCCATGTCGAGTGACACCGCCTGCGCCAGCCTATCGGCATGGGCGAAGGCGCGGGGACGGCGGTTCCAGGCCTCATGCACCGCATTGACCGAGAGACTCACCACATGAGCGAACAGGGCGGCCCGGCTGTCGCGGTCCCACCCGCGCAGGGTATCCCAGAGTGCGACCGGTTCCTTGGGCAACACCTTGGCCCAGCTCTCGTGCCGGACACGGATGGCCTCGGCCGAGACGCTGTCGTTGAGGCCCGGTGCCTGGGCGTTGAAAGACACGCTTTTCAGATCGAGCTCGAGGCAGCTGTCCGAGCCGTAGACGTAGAAGGCCTTCAGCGTCAGGGCGTGGACTGCCGCGAGGAAGGCTACGTCGGGCTGCTCGCCCAGCACATGGCGCAGGCCGAGGGTGCGATGGGTGGTCAGTTCCGTGAGTAGCCGGTCGGAGATCGGCGCGAGGCCGTCCTCCTCCTCGGGATCAGCAGGAGCATCGAGTGTGGCCGCCTCCTGGAGAGAAGTCGATGCCACATGGTTTGCATCATCGGTCTCGGTGGAAGTGGCATGGTCCTCTTCGACCGGCACTTCGTCCTCCGGGCGGACATAGCCCCGCTCCACCCGGAGCTTGCCGTCCTGGGCGATGCTGACGAAGGAGCCGGCGCGGCCCACCTCCGCCGGATCGAACGCGAGGGGCCGCGTATCAAAGGCCTCCAGCACCGCCTCGAGCTCACCGAGCCGCGCATCGACCTCCTCGGGAAGCTCGTCGGCATCGGCATGTTCTTCGGAGAGGCGATCATATGCGGCCTGGGCCGTCGCCCGTGCTGCCTCCTCCTCCTCGATCAGGGGCGTCGGCTCACTCCGCAGCTGGCGTAGGCCGTAGATGTGGCCATAGGCGAAGTCCGGCGCGACCTCGATCCACTTCCAGCCTTCGCTCCGGATCGCCTCGGCCTCGGCGGCGAGCTTCTCGGCCACCATTCGGTCGACGAGGGCAACATCCTGCAGCCAGCCGCCGTCGTCGCCCTGGAACAGGTCGCGCAGCACCGTGCCGCCGGCCGTCTCGTAGGCCTCGATGCCGATGAAGCGGGCCCGCTTGTCGCTGGCTCGGACGGCGCCCTCCGTCAGCATGCGCCGGATGACATAGGGCTGCTTGTCGTAAGCCTGGGCGAGACGCTCCAGCACCTGCTCCTGCCGCTCATGGTCGCCAGAGACGGTGAAGGCCATGAGCTGGTCAAGGGTGAGGCCATCCTCGGCATAGACGTCGAGCAGCTTCGGCGACACGGAGGCGAGCTTCAGCCGCTGCTTCACCACCGCGGCCGAGACGAAGAAGGCGGCGGCGATCTCCTCCTCGGACTGGCCCTTCTCCCGCAAGGCGAGGAAGGCGCGGAACTGGTCGAGGGGATGGAGAGGGGCGCGCTGGACATTCTCGGCAAGGGAATCCTCCTCGGCGATGCCGCCCTCGCGAACGATGCAGGGTACCGGCGCGGTCCTGGCGAGGCGCTTGCGCTTCACCAGCAGTTCCAGCGCCCGGTAGCGCCGCCCGCCGGCGGGGATCTCATAGATGCCGGTCTCGACGCCATCCGCATCGATCACGGCTCGGACATTGAGGCCCTGGAGCAGGCCCCGCCGGGCGATATCCTCGGCGAGTTCCTCAATGGAGACGCCGGCCTTCACCCGGCGGACGTTGGACTGGCTGAGCACCAGCTTGTTGAACGGAATGTCGCGGGACGACGAGAGGGTGATCTTCTGAACGGCCGTGGCCATGGGATGCTTCTCCGCGACGGGCGGCCGGAGAACCTCTCTCTCAACCTCCAACCCGTCACGAAGCACGGCGCCGCCCTCTTCCTCTGAGGACGGCGCCGCAGAACCGACGATCCGGAAAGCCGGGACAACACGAATCCGGAGACACGGCATTCCGCATCTCCGGCTTTGCGGATCTCAGGCGGCCCGGTCGAGGAGCTTCTTTGCCCGTGCCTCCAGATCGAGGCGGGCGTCCTGGTGCGGCTTGTTCCGCGCCACAGCGGTGATGCCCTGCACGAAGTCGAAGATGCTCTCGGGTTTCCGGCCCTCCTCGGCGAGCACGGTGTCGATCACCTTCTGCGTCTCGGCCTTGGAAAATCCCTTGCGGCGGAGGAACTCGCTGCGGTCCTCATCGCTGCACGCCACGATGCGCTCGCGTGCCGCCCTGATGCCGTTGACGAACGGCATGGGCGAGGAATTGGCAAAGCGCTCCAGAGCCGGCGCCGCCTGATGGGCGAAGCGGGACGCGGCATACTTGGAGTGGCGGATGGTGATCTCCTCGAAATCCTCCACGCCCCACAGGTTGCGGTTCTGGCAGACCGCCCTGAGATAGAAGCTGGCGATGCCCAGCGTCTTGGCGCCGACCTCCGAGTTCCAGCAATAGAAGCCCCGGAAGAAGAGGTCGGGAGAGCCATCTGGCAAGCGCCCGGCCTCGATCGGGTTGAGGTCGTCCACCAGGAACAGGAAGACGTCCCGGTCCGAAGTATAGAGCGTCGTCGTGTCCTTCGTGATGTCGACGCGGGGATTGTAGATGCCGGTCGACCAATCGAGCACGCCGGGCACCTTCCAGCGGGTATCGCCCGTGCCGTCGCCAGCGATGCGGCGCACGGCATCCACCAGCTCATGATCGTAGATGCGGCCATAGTCGGGGCCGGTCACGGCCCGAAGTTCGACGCGCCCGTCCTCGACCTCCAGCGTCTTGACCTGCTCGGCGCGGTGCGTGAGCAAACCGTGCTGAAGGTTGATGCCGGCGAGCGGCGCCGGGAGCTGACGCAAATAGGCGGCCGGTGCCCCAACGAGGCTCGCAAGCTGGCCAAAACTCCAATGGGTAGGGGCAACGGGAGCCTCCGTCCCCGGCAGCGCGAGCATCAGCCGGTCCGGCGCCTCTCGGCTCGCCTCGACGCGGATGGCGGCGCTCTCCACGGTGCGCGTCCGGCTGCGCTCGGTCCGGCCATATACGGCGGCGAACAGGTCCGACAGGGACAGGTATCGCTCGTCGTCGGGCCGGGAGAACCATTCCGAGGACACGCGGCCGATCCGCTCGCCCCGGCTCACATCCACCTTGTAGCCGCCAGCACGATCGCGCGCGGCGTCCAGAATCTCCACCTGGGTCATGGGTTGTCTTCTCCATGACGGATGCCGGGAGCCTCTCTCCCAGCCCTCAACCCGTCACGGTCGAACCGACCAACCTCTCACTCTCGACGCGTTGTAGGACAACCCGCAGACCAGTCGCCGGAGACCCGGAGCGTGGTGGTAGGGGCAGAGCCGTAAATCCGAACGGGCGCAAAGGGGGCGATGGCTATGCGGCTCGGCTCAGGACCGCGGGGATCTCTCCCTCTGGCGCGCTGACAGGCTGTGACCCTTTGTGGACCTGAAGGTCTACTTGTGGATACCCAGCAGAGCATGACCGCAGAAAGGGTACGCCGGTCGCCGTGCCCACCAGCGCGCAGATGACCACGTCTCGTTTCGCCGTGGATTGGCCTTTCATGGATCACGACTGATCGCATGCGCTGGCGGCGCCGGCGCGCCGACGACGCTCACGCCTTCCTTCGGATGGTCCCGTCCAGTCGGGCCGCTGCCGCCACGGTGTTCGAAATCGTGCCGTATTTGCGGACGTTGGTGTGCAGCAAAGCCAGGCGCTGCTCCGCCTCGTCCGTATCGATGATCAGCTCGTAACCCACCGAGACGATCTTCGGCGGCGCGTCCTGCCGAACCGCGTGGAGCGTCACTTCCACCCCGCGCAGCTCGAAGTTCAGCATCGGGGTCACCCGCTCGATGCCCCTTGATCATGCATGCGGCGATGGCGGTGAGAAACAGTTCCGCCGTGTTGAAAGCATCGGCGCGCCCGTCGATGTCGGTGTCGGGGGTGGATGGGGCGGCCCCGGCGCGGGGCCGCTCCCGGCTCCGGATCAGTTCCCCGGCTTGGTGCCGGGGCCAGCCTGCTGGCCGTGCCACGCCTGCATCCGCGCCATCATCTGGGCGGGAAAGCGCATCTCCTCGGCGCTCAGCTGGCCGTCGCCATTGGCGTCGAGCATGGCGAAGGGGCGGTCGGCCATGTTCTTCGTCACCTCGGCGAAGAGCTTGCCGAACTCCTCGCGGGACAAGGTGCCGTTGCCGTCGCCATCATGGCTCGCCCGCAACTTCTCGATGCCGGCTTCCGCCTCGGCGACGGTCACGGTGCCGTTCCCATCGGCGTCGAAGGTCATGAAGACCTGCGCGGCGGCGAAGCGGCCCATAGGCCCATGCATGCCGCCGCCCATGCGCCCACCCATGGTGCCGTTCATGGTGCCGCCCATTGGGCCACCCATGCCCTGCCAGCCCGGGCCGCCATGGCCGCCCATCATGCCGAAGCCGGGACCGCCGCCCCAGCAGCCGCCCGGGCCGCCGGCAATGGCGGGGATCGAGACCGCCCCCACCACGGCAATGGCGGCGACGGCCCCCAGGATCGCGAGCGTCTTGCGTTTCATGTCCTCACCTCGTCGGTTGTGCATTTCGATGGGGGAGGATGAGGCGGGCTGCGTCGCAGCAGGATATCGGCGGAAGTGGCGAAGTGTATCGCTCTGTCGCAAGCCCCTCCTTCGCGACCGGACGCGACAATTGGTTTTCCGGGTCGCCCAAGGAGGCGCTAAACCTGCCCCATGGCAGAGCACCCTCACATTCCCCGCATCCTGGTCGTGGACGATCACCGCGAGATCCGCGACGCGGTCGGCCGGTACCTGGAGAAGAACGGGCTGAGGGCGACCACCGCGAAGTCGGCGGCCGAGATGGACGAGCATCTGCGGAGCGGACGCTTCGATCTCGTGATCCTCGACGTGATGATGCCGGGCGAGGACGGGCTGTCGGCGGCGCGTCGCCTGAGCGCTGCGGGCGGCCCACCCATCCTCATGCTCAGCGCGCTGGCGGAGGAGACCGACCGGGTGGTCGGGCTTGAGATCGGCGCGGACGACTATCTGGTGAAGCCCTTCAGCCCCCGCGAGCTGCTGGCCCGGGTGAAGGCCATCCTGCGCCGCAGCGAGCGGCCCGAACCGCTGGCAGGCGCCCTTGGCGGGCGCAAGCTGGCCTTTGCCGGCTGGGTCCTCGACACCGACACCCGCCAGCTCGTGCATGAAACGGACGGACGGGAGGTCGCCCTCACCACCGCCGAATTCAAGCTGCTGGTGGCCTTTCTGGAGCGCCCCCGGTTCGTGCTCTCCCGCGACCAGCTCATGGACCTCACCAGTGGCCGCGGCACCGACGCCTTCGACCGCACCATCGACAACCAGGTCAGCCGCCTGCGCCGCAAGATCGAGGTGAACCCCGCCGAGCCGAAGATCATCACCACCATCCGGGCGGGCGGCTACAGCCTCGCCGCCGATGTGCGGGAGGCGAGATGAAATTCCCCCTCCCCCGCAGCCTTCTGGCCCAGGTGGCCCTACTTTCGGTGGCGGCCATGATCCTCGGCCAGATCGCCAGCTTCTGGCTGTTCACGGCGGAGCGGGGCGCGATCATCCGGGCGGATCAGCGGGCCATGGCGGCCGAGCACGCGACGCGGCTCGCCAGGCTCGTGGACGGGGCCCCCGCGCCCGTGCGCGGCGAACTGGTGGAGGCCGCCACCTCCCGCGCACTGCGCTTCGCGCTCTCCCCCGATCCTGCAGTCCCTGAGGGCCGTTCGGACATTGCGGTGGACTGGCCCGGCGCCCGCGCGCAAGAGGCCAGGGACACCTTTCATCGCGGCCATGGGCCACCGCCCCCCATGCGATGGCTGAGGGACTACGGCATCGCTCCGGCCGAGTTGCGCCTTTCGCTGCCGCTCTCGGATGGCCTCTGGCTCAACGCCGCCGCCCGGCTGGAGCGGCCCGGCATGCATCTGCCGCCGCAGGCGCTGGCCTCGACCCTGCTGACGCTGCTGCTGCTTCTCGGCGCGCTCTGGCTGGGGCTCAAGCGGATCACCGGCCCCCTGCGCAAGCTGGCTCAGGCCGCCGATGCGTTCGGGCTCGGCCCCGAGCCGCCGCCTTTGCCCCGTGGGGGACCGCGCGAGGTGCGCGCGCTCGCCGAGGCTTTGGCCCGGATGCATGAGCGGCTCTACAAGATGATCGGCGAGCGCACACGCATGCTGGCGGCGCTCGGCCACGATCTGCGCTCGCCCATCACCGCCTTGCGGCTGCGGGCGGAGATGGTGGAGGACGATGAGATCCGCGAGCGCATGGCCCTCATCCTCGACGAGATGCAGGAGATGACCGAGGCCACCTTGGCCTTCGCGCGCGGCGTGTCGGTGGCGGAGCCCCTGGAGCCGGTAGACCTGAACGGCCTCCTGGCAGATCTTGCGGCCGAGCTTTCCGCCTCGGGCCCGCCGGTCACCCTCGTTGTGTCGCCGCGGCACGTCCTCCCGCTCCGCCGGATGGCCCTGCGCCGTGCGCTACGCAACCTCCTGGAGAACGCCCAGCGCTATGGCGCGGGCGCGACAGTCGGGATCAGCCCTGCCGGGACAGAGACCTTCGTCACCATCGACGATGCCGGACCGGGCATTCCGGAGGCGGATCTGGAGCGGGTGTTCGATCCTTTCGAGCGGCTGGAGACCTCCCGCTCGCGCGAAACCGGCGGCGCAGGTCTCGGCCTTCCCATCGCCCGCGCCATCCTGCGCGCCCATGGGGGCGATGTGAGCCTGTCCAACCGGCCGGAAGGCGGGCTGCGGGCAACGGTCCGCCTGCCGGCGGCGAACCAAGGGGCCAAGGCTCGGGCGAACGCGTCGCGTGAGCCGTAGACGTCTCTCCCCGCCGCGCACCAGCCGATCCAGACGAGGGCGAGGACCGCGAGAGCGAGCCAGGGCAACAGCGGAGATGCGGCGTCTGCGCCAGCCCGAGGACGCCAAGCTGAAGTGGATTGTGGCGAAACTGTTGCGGGACCAGGCGATGTTGCAGGACGGCGTACCCCGTCAGACCAGCGAGCCATGCCAAGACCGGTCATTCAGGTTCGTCGATGAGCGGATTTGGCCGAGCGAACCGATGCAAGGCTTCCACATCCCCAACATGGATCGAGGAGCCGGCGCTAGATACACCCAAATCCTTTAGCGTTGCGAACGCGCGAGAAAGATTTTCTGGCGTCATTCCGAGCAGAGAGGAGAGTTTTCGCTTTTCAAAATCAAGCTCAATGATGCTTTCTGTACGAGAATGCGCCATGTTCTGGATCAGCCAATTGGCAAGGCGCTCTGCGCCGGTGCGCAGCTTTTGATTTTTCAATTCCTTTATGGTGCAGCGATAGCCGCGCGCGAGCTCTGTCACCACGGCGGTCCTGAAGCCGGCATCGGCCCCCAAGGCGGAGCGCACATGCTCGGCCGGAATCATGAGCAACTGGGATTTGCCCAGCGTTCTGGCCGATTGGAGGTAAGCCTGATCGTTGAGGACCGCTGCCAGAATGAAGGTCCCCATCGGGCGAACCAGACTGATCGTGGTCTCCCGCTCGCCATCGGCCGCGAACATCTCCACCAATCCGTCCACCACCACGTGCAGGAAGTCGGCCCGGTCGGCTTCGTTGATGATGGTGACACCTGGGGGAAAGCGTTGAAGAAGGCCAGTCCGCATCATTCTGGCGAACGTCTCCTTCTTTGCCTCCCGAAACAAGGGGAGGTGCCTGATGGCATCGGCATCCTCGGGCTTCATTCTTTCCTCACCTGCGGCGGAGCGAGAGACAATATCCCGACAATTGATCAATATCAATCGTTGAGACATATAAAATCAAATAAAGAACATTCAGATGTCTATTCTTCATGAAGCGAAATCGTCCCATCGTCATCATCTCAGTTCATTGCATTGAAGCTGATACAAATCAAAGAAGCCGGTAGCTTGATCAGGCAGTTTGCTGGCGCACGACGCAGCCGTGCTTTTGCAACGGGCGAGATCAAGCCATGCAACCCATTCGAGACGTGAGCGCCGCGGACCAGCGGACCTCCCTCGCCATGAGCACCGTCGCCTTCACCGTATGCTTTGCGGTGTGGACGATCTTTTCCATCATCGGCATCCGCATCCGCCAGGACCTGGGGCTTTCGGACACCCAGTTCGGCCTTCTGGTGGGAACGCCCATCCTCACCGGCTCGCTCATCCGCGTGGCGCTGGGCATCTGGACCGACCGTTACGGCGGGCGCGTGGTCTTCAGCCTGACCATGCTTGCAGCAGCCCTCGCTACCTTCCTCCTGACCTACGCCACCACCTATCCGCAATTCCTCCTCGCCGCCCTCGGCGTTGGCATTGCCGGCGGTTCGTTCGCGGTGGGCGTCGCCTATGTCTCGCGCTGGTACCCGCCGCAGAAGCAGGGCACGGCCCTGGGCATCTTCGGCGCCGGCAACGTGGGCGCTGCCGTCACCAAGTTCCTCGCCCCCTTCGTCCTCGTCGCCTATGGCTGGCAGATGGTGGCTCAGGTGTGGGCGGCGGCGCTGGTGGTGATGGCCATCGTGTTCTTCTTCACCACCAAGGACGATCCCGTGCTGGTGGAGCGTCGCCGCCTCGGCGTCCGGCCGAAGAGCGCGTGGCTGGAGCTTGAGCCGCTCAAGAATATCCAGGTCTGGCGCTTTGCCCTTTATTATTTCTTCGTGTTCGGCGCCTTCGTCGCGCTGGCCCTGTGGCTGCCCCAGTATCTGGTGAAGGTCTACGGCCTCAGCATCACGAGCGCCGGCATGATCGCCGCCGCCTTCTCGGTGCCGGCCAGCATCTTTCGCGCCTATGGCGGGCATCTCTCGGACGTCTACGGCGCCCGGCGGGTGATGTACTGGACCTTCCTGGTCTCGGTGGTGGCCACCTTCATCCTGTCCTATCCGCCCACCGATTATGTGGTGCAGGGCATCCATGGCCCCATCGCCTTCCACATGGAAATGGGCGTGGTGGGGTTCACCGTCGCGGTGTTCGTGCTCGGCTTCTTCATGGCCCTGGGCAAGGCGGCCGTCTACAAGCATATTCCGGTCTACTACCCCAACAACGTGGGCGCCGTGGGCGGCCTCGTGGGCATGATCGGCGGGCTCGGCGGCTTCATCCTGCCGCTCATGTTCGGCGTGCTCAACGATTTGACCGGTCTGTGGACCAGTTGCTTCATGCTGCTGTTCGTGCTCGCCGCCGGTTCGCTGGCATGGATGCACCTTGCCATCCGCCAGATGGAGAAGGAGGCCACCGGCGAGACGCTGGATAAGCTGCCCGAGCTGCCGGAAATGCAGGGCATGCAGCCTGCGGCCGCCGCGGTCCCCGCCGCCGTGCGCGGCGCCATCCTCACCGACTGGCGGCCGGAAGACCCCACCTTCTGGCAGAAGACCGGCCGGGCGATCGCGCGGCGCAACCTGTGGCTCTCCATCCCGGCGCTGCTGTTGTCCTTCGCGGTGTGGCAGGTGTGGTCGGTGGTGGTGGCCAAGCTGCCGCTGGTGGGCTTCCGCTTCACCACCGACCAATTGTTCTGGCTCGCCGCTTTGCCGGGGCTGACCGGAGCGACGCTGCGCATCTTCTATTCCTTCATGGTGCCCATCTTCGGCGGGCGCCTGTGGACGACGCTCACCACCTGGTCGCTGATCATCCCGGCGCTGGGCATCGGCTATGCGGTGCAGAATCCGGATACGCCCTATGTGGTTCTGCTGATCCTGGCGCTGTTGTGCGGCTTCGGCGGCGGCAACTTCGCCTCCTCCATGGCCAACATCTCCTTCTTCTTCCCGAAGGCGGAGAAGGGCAATGCGCTGGCGCTCAATGCCGGCCTCGGCAATCTCGGGGTCAGCGTGGTGCAGTTCGTGGTGCCCCTCGTCATCACCATGGGCATCTTCGGCGGCCTCGGCGGCGAACCGGCCATGGTGAAGGCGGCGGGCGGCACGGCCCCCATGTGGCTGCAGAATGCCGGCTTCATCTTCGTGCCGTTCATCATCTTGTCCGCCCTCGGGGCGTGGTTCGGCATGAACGACATCGCCTCCGCCAAGGCCTCGTTCCGCGAGCAGGCGGTGATCTTCCAGCGCAAGCACAACTGGATCATGTGCTGGCTCTACACCGGCACGTTCGGCTCCTTCATCGGCTATTCGGCGGGCTTTCCGCTGCTCACCAACATCCTTTTCCCGGAGGTAAACGCCCTCAAGTTCGCCTTCCTCGGCCCCTTGGTCGGTGCGCTGGCGCGCTCCGGCACGGGCTGGCTTGCGGACCGCTACGGCGGCGGGCGCGTCACCATCTATGTGTTCGTGCTGATGATGGCGGGCGTATCCGGCGTGCTGTGGTCCATCGGCATGCGCTCCGAGCCCTGGGCGTTCTGGGCCTTCTTCGGCTCCTTCCTGGTGCTGTTCTTCGCCACCGGGGTGGGCAACGCTTCCACCTTCCAGATGATCCCGGCCATCATGGCGAAGGAAATGGACCGGCTGATGCCGGGAGCCGACGCCGAGACGCGGCGCCGGCAGGCGGAGAAGGAGGCGGCGGCCATCACCGGCTTCACCTCCGCCATTGCCGCCTTCGGGGCCTTCTTCATCCCCAAGGGCTACGGCTCCTCCATCGCCCTTACCGGCTCGCCCGAGGCGGCGCTGTGGGCCTTCCTCATCTTCTACGTGAGCTGCCTCGTGCTCACATGGGCCGTCTACACCCGCAAGGGCGGTCTGCTCCATGACGTCGAGCGCGGGATCACCCCGCGCCCCACCCACCGTCCGGCCACGGCCGCGTAACGGGAGGCAGGAAGAACATGTCCCATTTCCTTGACCGTCTCACCTTCTTCCGCCGCGAAACGGAGACCTTCTCCGACGGCCACGGCATCGTCACCCACGAGGACCGCTCGTGGGAGGACGGCTACCGGAAGCGCTGGCAGCACGACAAGATCGTGCGCTCCACCCATGGCGTAAACTGCACCGGCTCCTGCTCGTGGAAGATCTACGTCAAGGGCGGCATCGTCACCTGGGAAACCCAGCAGACGGACTATCCCCGTACGCGGCCTGATCTGCCCAATCACGAGCCGCGCGGCTGCGCCCGCGGCGCCTCCTACAGCTGGTATCTCTATTCCGGCGCGCGGGTGAAGTATCCGATGATCCGCGGCCGGCTTCTGAAGCTGTGGCGCGCCGCGCGGGCAAAGCTTTCGCCTGTGGCGGCCTGGGCCTCCATCGTGGAGGATCCGCAGGCACGCGCCTCCTACACCTCCATCCGCGGCCATGGCGGCCTGGTGCGCGCCACCTGGGACGAGGTGAACGAGATCATCGCCGCCGCCAACGCCTATACCGTGCGCACCCACGGGCCGGACCGGGTGGTGGGCTTCTCGCCCATCCCGGCCATGTCCATGGTCTCCTATGCGGCGGGGGCGCGCTATCTTTCGCTCATCGGCGGCGTGTGCCTGTCGTTCTACGACTGGTATTGCGACCTGCCGCCCGCCTCCCCCCAGACCTGGGGCGAGCAGACCGACGTGCCGGAAAGCGCCGACTGGTACAATGCCGGGTTCATCATCGTGTGGGGCTCCAACGTACCGCAGACCCGCACGCCGGACGCCCATTTCTACACCGAGGTGCGCTACAAGGGCACTAAGAGCGCCGTGGTCTCGCCCGATTATGCCGAAGCCACCAAGTTCGCCGACATCTGGCTGAACCCAAAGCAGGGCACGGACGCGGCGCTGGCTCTCGCCATGGGCCATGTGATCCTCAAGGAATATCACGTCGACCGGCAGGTGCCCTATTTCGACGACTACCTGCGGCGCTACTCGGATATGCCGTTCTTGGTCCGCCTAGTGGAGCAGAACGGGCATCTGGTGGCCGAGCGGATGCTGCGCGCGTCCGACCTGCCCGCGGCGCTGGGCGAGGCCAACAATCCCGAATGGAAGACGGTGGCGCTGGACGAGGCATCCGGCGATCTTGTCGCGCCGCTCGGCTCCATCGGCCACCGCTGGGGCGAGCAGGCGAAGTGGAACCTGGAGGAGAAGGACGGGAACGGCCGCGCCATTCGCCTGAAGCTGACGCTGGCCGACTGCGCCGACGAGATCGCGGCGGTGGATTTCCCCTATTTCGGCGGACGGGCGACCGAGCATTTCGTCGCCACCCAGCACGGCGAGATCCTCACCCGTAACGTGCCGGTGCGCACTCTGGCGGGCGCGGACGGAAGCGAAATGAAGGTCGCCACCGTCTACGACCTGATGATGGCGAACTACGGCCTCGACCGCGGCTTCGGCGGCGATCACGTCGCCACCACCTATGACGACGACGTGCCCTTCACCCCCGCCTGGGCGGAACGCATCACCGGGGTGAAGCGCGGGGCCATCGTCACCGTGGCGCGCGAGTTCGCCACCAATGCGGAAAAGACCAACGGCCGCTCCATGGTGATCATCGGCGCCGCCATGAACCATTGGTACCACATGGACATGAGCTACCGGGGGGTGATCAACCTCCTGGTGTTCTGCGGTTGCGTCGGCCAGTCCGGCGGCGGCTGGTCGCATTATGTGGGGCAGGAGAAGCTGCGCCCGCAGACCGGCTGGCAGCCCTTGGCCTTCGGCCTCGACTGGAGCCGCCCGCCACGCCAGCAGAACGCCACCTCCTTCTGGTACGCCCACACGGACCAGTGGCGCTACGAGACCCTGACCGCCGGCGAGATCCTCTCCCCCACCGCCCCGGAGGGGGACTGGAACCAGACCTTCATCGACTACAATGTGAAGGCCGAGCGCATGGGCTGGCTGCCCTCCGCGCCCCAGCTCAAGCAGAACCCGCTGGACATCGCCCGCCAGGCGAAGGCCGCCGGCCGGGAGGTGAAGGACTATGTGGCCTCCGCGCTGAAGTCGGGCGAGCTGGAACTCTCCTGCCACGACCCGGACCATGAGGCGAACTGGCCGCGTAACCTGTTCATCTGGCGCTCCAACCTACTCGGCTCCTCCGGCAAGGGGCACGAATACTTCCTGAAGCACCTGCTCGGTACCGAAAACGGCGTCATGGGCAAGGACCTCGGCGCGGAAGGCGCCGTGCGCACCAAGGAAGTCGTCTGGCATGAAGAGGCGCCGAAAGGAAAGCTCGATCTCCTGGTGACGCTGGACTTCCGCATGTCCACCACCTGCGTCTACTCGGACATCGTGCTGCCCACCGCCACCTGGTACGAGAAGAACGACCTCAATACCTCGGACATGCATCCCTTCATCCATCCGTTGTCCGCGGCGGTGGACCCGGCGTGGGAAGCCCGCTCCGACTGGGACATCTACAAGGGCATCGCGAAAGCCTTCTCGCAGGTCGCCCCCGAGGTGCTGGGCGTGGAGGAGGACACGGTCCTCACCCCCATCCTGCACGACACGGCGGGAGAGCTGGCGCAGGCCATGGACGTGAAGGACTGGAAAAACGGCGAAGTGGAGCCCGTTCCCGGCAAGACCATGCCGCAGGTCACGGTGGTGACGCGCGACTATCCCGCCACCTATGCCCGCTTCACCGCTCTCGGCCCGCTGATGGAGAGCATCGGCAACGGCGGCAAGGGTATCGCCTGGAAGACCGGACACGAGGTGGATGCGTTGCGCGCCCTCAACGGCGTGCATCGCGACGGCCCAGCTAAAGGCCTGCCGAAGATAGAGACTGACATCGACGCCACCGAGGTCATCCTCATGCTGGCGCCGGAGACCAATGGCGAGGTGGCGGTGAAGGCGTGGGATGCCCTCTCCAAGGCCACCGGGCGCGAGCACGCCCACCTGGCGCGGGCGAAGGAGGATGAGAAGATCCGCTTCCGCGACGTGCAGGCCCAGCCGCGCAAGATCATCTCCTCGCCCACCTGGTCGGGCATCGAGAGCGAGACGGTCTGTTACAGCGCCGGCTACACCAACGTGCACGAGCTGATCCCGTGGCGCACCCTCTCCGGCCGCCAGCAGCTCTATCAGGATCATCTCTGGATGCGCGCGTTCGGCGAGGGCCTCGTCACCTGGAAGCCGCCGGTGGACCTGAAGACCATTGTCGGCCACCGCGACGCGCGGCCCAACGGGCACAAGGAAATCGTGCTCAACTTCATCACCCCGCACCAGAAGTGGGGCATCCACTCCACCTACACCGACAACCTTCTGATGCTGACGCTGAACCGCGGCGGCCCGGTGGTGTGGGTTTCGGAGGATGATGCGCGCAGCGCCGGCATCGTCGACAACGACTGGGTGGAGGTGTTCAACGCCAACGGCGCGCTCACCGCCCGCGCGGTGGTCTCACAGCGCGTCATGCCGGGCATGATGATGATGTATCACGCCCAGGAAAAGATCGTGAACACGCCCGGCTCCGAGCTCACCGGCAACCGGGGCGGCATCCACAACTCGGTGACCCGCACGGTGCTGAAGCCGACCCACATGATCGGCGGCTACGCCCAACTGGCCTACGGCTTCAACTATTACGGCACCGTGGGATCAAACCGCGACGAGTTTGTCGTCATCCGCAAGATGAACAAGGTCGACTGGCTGGAAGAGCCCCTTTCGACCACCCCGGCGAAGGAGATGGCCCAATGAAGATCCGTGCCCAGATCGCCATGGTTCTCAACCTCGACAAGTGCATCGGGTGTCATACCTGCTCGGTCACCTGCAAGAATGTGTGGACCAGCCGCCAGGGTGTCGAATACGCCTGGTTCAACAATGTGGAGACCAAGCCCGGCGTCGGCTATCCCCGCGAATGGGAGAACCAGAAGAAGTGGAACGGCGGCTGGCGCCGCAAGGCGAACGGCAAGATCGAGCCGCGGATGGGCGCGAAATGGCGCATCCTCGCCAACATCTTCGCCAATCCCGACCTGCCCGAGATCGACGATTACTACGAGCCCTTCACCTTCGACTACGAGCACCTGCAAACGGCCAAGGAATCCAAGGCGTTCCCAACCGCGCGCCCGCGCTCGCTGATTTCAGGCGAGCGGATGGAGAAGATCGAATGGGGGCCGAACTGGGAGGAGATCCTCGGCGGCGAGTTCGAGAAGCGCCGGAAGGACGCGAACTTCGAGGGCATCCAGGCCGACATCTACGGCCAGTTCGAAAACACCTTCATGATGTACCTGCCGCGCCTGTGCGAGCACTGCCTGAACCCCACCTGCGCGGCGGCCTGCCCCTCCGGCGCCATCTATAAAAGGGAGGAGGACGGCATCGTCCTCATCGACCAGGACAAGTGCCGGGGCTGGCGCATGTGTGTCTCCGGCTGCCCCTACAAGAAGATCTATTACAACTGGTCTTCGGGAAAGTCGGAGAAGTGCATCTTCTGCTATCCGCGCATCGAGGCGGGCCAGCCCACCGTCTGCTCGGAGACCTGTGTCGGGCGCATCCGCTATCTCGGCGTGCTGCTCTATGACGCCGACCGCATCGAGGAAGCCGCCAGCGTCGAGGACGAGACGAAGCTCTACCAGGCCCAGCTCGACCTCTTCCTCGACCCCAAGGACCCCGCGGTCATCGCCCAGGCCCGCGCCGACGGCGTGCCCGATGCGTGGATCGAGGCGGCGCGCCATTCGCCCGTCTGGAAGATGGCCATGGAGTGGAAGGTGGCCTTCCCGCTCCATCCCGAATACCGCACTTTGCCCATGGTGTGGTACGTGCCGCCGCTCTCGCCCATCCAGAATGCCGCCGCGTCCGGCAAGATGGGGCTCGACGGCGAGATGCCGGACGTGCGTTCGCTGCGCATCCCGTTGAAGTATCTTGCGAACCTGCTCACGGCCGGCAATGAGGAGCCGGTCGCCCTGGCGCTGGAGCGCATGCTGGCCATGAGGGCCTATATGCGCGCCAAGACCGTGGACGGGCGCATCGACGAGGCCATTGCCACCAGGGTCGGCCTCACCGGCGCGGCCATCGATGACATGTACCAGGTGATGGCCATCGCCAATTACGAGGACCGCTTCGTCATCCCCACCGCCCACCGCGAATGGAGCGAGGACGCCTACGATCTGCGCGGGTCCTGCGGCTTCTCCTTCGGCAATGGCTGCTCCGGCGGCGACAGTGATCTCAACCTGTTCGGCAGTCCTTCCGCGAAGAAGGCCCGCACCCCGATGGAGGTGGAGTGATGGCGAGCGCATCCCCGAGCCTGACCTTCAAGGCGCTGTCCGCCCTCCTTGCCTATCCGGGCGAGGATCTGGCGGCCGCCGCGCCGGCCATCGCCGACGTGCTCGCGCTGGAAGGCCTTGTGGCAGCGCCGGAGCGCGCTGCCCTTGCCCCCCTCATCGCGGAACTGGCGCAGGAGGACCTGTTCGCTCTGCAGGAAACCTATGTCGGTCTGTTTGACCGTACCCGGCGCCTGTCGCTGCATTTGTTCGAGCACGTGCACGGAGAAAGCCGCGATCGCGGGCAAGCCATGGTGGACCTCGCCGGCATCTATGAGAAGGGCGGGCTCGTGCTCATCGCCAACGAACTGCCGGACTACCTGCCCCTGTTCCTGGAGTTTCTCTCCACCCGGCCCCTGACCGAGGCGCGGGGGCTGATGGCCGACATCGCCCACATCCTCGCGAGCCTCCAGGAGCGGCTCACGTCGCGCGGCTCCGCCTATGCGGCCGTATTCGCCGCGCTGCGGACGCTGGCGGCCGACGGGATGGTGGCCGCCCCATCCCCAGCACCTGCGGTGGATGAACAGGTGGACGACTTTGCCGCCCTCGACGCTGCCTGGGAGGAGACTGCGGTCACCTTCGGGCCCGGCGAGGGCATGGGCGCCTGCTCCGTGGACCGCTTCAGAACCCAGTTGCGTGCCGCCCAGCGCGACGCGCGCCACACCGTCGCTTGAGGGAGGGCGATCATGTCCCAGGCCATCAACGCCGCTCTGTTCGGCTGGTATCCTTATCTTTGCCTCACCGTGTTCCTGCTCGGCAGCCTGATCCGCTTCGACCGCGAGCAATACACCTGGAAGACCGGCTCGTCCCAATTGCTGCGCAAGCGGCAATTGCGCTGGGGCTCTAACCTGTTCCACGTGGGCATCCTGGTCATCTTCATCGGCCATGCGGGCGGCCTGCTCACCCCCATCTGGGTGTTCGATGCGCTGGGTGTGTCGCACAGCTTCAAGCAGGGGCTCGCCATCACGGCGGGCGGCATCGCCGGGGTGATGTGCTTTGTCGGCATCGCGCTTCTGGCTCACCGCCGGCTGTTCGATCCGCGCATCCGGGCGAATTCCAGCTTCGGCGACACCGCCATCCTGCTCCTTTTGTGGGTACAGCTGATGCTGGGGCTCTCCACGATCTTCATCTCGCTCCAGCACATGGACGGGCACGAGATGGTGAAGTTCATGAATTGGGCGCAGGGCATCCTCACCCTCCAGCCCTCGGCCGCCGCTTACGTGGCGGACGTCAGCCCCGTGTTCAAGGCGCATCTGGTGCTGGGCATGACCATCTTCCTGGTATTCCCCTTCACCCGCCTCGTGCACGTGTGGAGCGCGCCGGTCTGGTATCTCGGCCGCACCGGTTATCAGGTGGTGCGCACCCGTCTGCCGCGCCGCGCCGGGGTTCCCATGGCCGCGCGTGCGCCCATCGCCGCGGTGCGGCCGGCGGCCGCCCTTCCCGCCCGCAGCCCGGCGGAGTGAGCGCCATGACACAGGTTGCCGCCACCCGCGCCACGCGACCCGACGAAGTTTCGGTCAATGGCGTCATCATCTCCCGCGCCGAGATCGCGCGGGAGATCCAGAACCACCATGCCACCACGCCGGCGCAGGCCTGGCACGCCGCCGCCCGCGCTCTGGTGGTGCGCGAGCTGCTGCTGGCCGAGGCCGACCGCCTCGACATCGCCGCCCGGCCCGCCGCCCACCCGGACGGATCGCGCGAGACCGACGAGGAGGCCACCATCCGCGCCCTCCTGGGGCAGGAAGTGAAGGTGCCGACGGCAGACACGGCCACCTGCCGCCGCCATTTCGAGCGCCACCGCGCCAGCTTCCGCACCGACGACCTATTCGAGGTGGCGCACATCCTCATTCCCGCCGCCCCGGACGATGCCGGGGGCAGGGCCGAGGCGCGCGCGACGGCGCAGGCGCTGCTCGCGCAGATCCTTTCGGGCGAAGCCGCGTTCGAGGCGATGGCTCGCGCGCATTCCGCCTGCCCCTCCCGCGAGGTGGGCGGCAGCCTCGGCCAGATCGGTCGGGGGCAGACGGTGGCCGAGTTCGAGGCGGCGCTCGCGGCGCTGGCGCCCGGCATGGTGCATCCCGAGCCGGTGGAGACGCGCTACGGCTTCCACATCGTGCACCTCGCCCACCGCATCGACGGGCGCGATCTGCCGTTCGAGGCGGTCGAGCCGGTCATCGCCGGGCACCTGGAGCTGACCGCCTGGCACATCGCCGTGCGCCAGTACCTGAGCCTCCTGGTCGGGCGCGCGCAGATCCGCGGCGTCGCCATGGACGGGGCGGCCTCGCCCCTGGTGCAATAGGAGGCGCAGATGCTGCTCGGCACCCTCCTTAAGCAACTCCAGGACGGGCGGTTTGCCGAGGAGATCCTGTTCTCCCTCGGCGACGTGACCCTCGCGGCGCGGGCCGAGGCGGCCGGCGCCCCATTCGGCGAGGGCGCGGCGGACTATGCCGCCGCTGCCTGCGCCCGCTTCAGCAGTGGGGCTTCGGACGAGGACTGGCTCGCCCTCATGACCGCGCTGGAAAAGGGCACGGACCCCGCTGCCACCTGTCTGAGGGCCATGATGGAGTGGGCCCTGAAGGCCGATGCGTCCGCCGCCGCGTCGCAGGAGGGCGGCTGCGGGTGCGGCGGCACCGGCGGGTGCGGCGACCACGCGAATGAGGCGCACCCGGGAGGCGCCGATGGAGCGCCCTGATCCCGCAAGCCGGGCGCGCAGCTTGTCCGGCGCCGTGCTCGACGAGTTGTTCGACAACAATCTCGCCTGGGCCCATGCCAAGAGCGCGCAGGACCCCACCTTCTTCCGTCGCCTCGCCGAGCAGCAGGCACCCCGCTTCCTCTGGGTCGGCTGCTCCGACAGCCGGGTGCCGGCCAACGACGTGGTGGGCCTCGACCCGGGCGAGATCTTTGTTCACCGCAACATCGCCAACGTGATCCATTCCAGCGACATGAACATGCTGGCGGTGCTGGAATATGCAGTGGAAGTGCTGCGGGTGCGCCATGTCATCGTCTGCGGCCATTACGGCTGCGGCGGCGTGCGGCGCGCCCTTGAACATGCGGACGGCGCGGTGGACGGCGGCCTGGTGGACCACTGGCTTGCGCCCATCGTGGAACTTCACGCGCGCCACCGCCGGGCGCTCGATGCGCCGGGCCTCGCGGAAAGGCGGCTCGACCGCATGTGCGAGCTGAACGTGGAACTGCAGATCCGCCGCCTCGCCGCCACTCCCGTGCTGAAATCGGCCTGGACGCGCGGCCTGGACGTGACCGTCCACGGCTGGATCTACGGCATCGGCGACGGGCTGCTGCGCGACCTCGGCACCACCCTTTCGTCCTGCGCCGAGCTTGCCGCCTTGCGCCCCCTGGACACCCTGCTTGCTGCCCCGCAGGAACCCATGTCCGCCGCACGGCTCCACGCCATCGCCGCCTTCCTGGAACTGGACGTGGCCGACCTGAACGCTGCTGAACTGCCGGCCTGCGGCGATGCCTGCACTTGCGGCACCTTCCCCGCTGTCCCGGCGGTTCCGGCCGTCGCGCCACGGCGCGCCCACGCGGCCTTTGGCGCGCCGGCGGGCATGGAGGAGATCTGAACATGCGTCCGTCCCCGGCTCCTTGCGCCATGGTCGACCTGCTCGGCCGCCGCATCACCTATCTGCGTCTGTCGGTGACCGACCGCTGCGACCTGCGTTGCGTCTATTGCATGGCGGAGGACATGACCTTCCTGCCGCGCGACCAGGTGCTCTCCATCGAGGAACTGGACCGCCTCGCCAGCGCCTTCATCGCCATGGGCGTCACCAAGCTGCGCATCACCGGCGGCGAACCGCTGGTCCGCAAGGGCATCATGGACCTGTTCGGCGCCCTGTCGCGCCATCTCTCCTGCGGCGCGCTGAAGGAGCTGACGCTCACCACCAACGGCACCCAGCTCTCCCGCCACGCCGACGCGCTCGCCCGCTGCGGCGTGAAGCGCGTCAACGTCTCCCTCGACACCCTCGATCCCGCCCGCTTCCGCGCCATCACCCGCCGCGGCACGCTGGGGCAGGTGATGGACGGCATCCGCGCGGCGCGGGAGGCCGGGCTGAAGGTGAAGCTCAATGCCGTCGCACTGGCCGGGACCACCGAGCGCGAGGTGTTCGACCTCATCGGCTTCGCCCATGGCAACGGCATGGACCTCACCTTCATCGAGACCATGCCGCTGGGCGAGGTGGGCGCCGACCGCATCGACCAGTATCTACCGCTCGACCGGCTGCGGGCGCTGATCGAGACCCGCCTCGAACTCACCGACACTGCGGAGCGCACCGGCGGCCCGGCGCGCTACGCCCGGGTCGGGAGCACCGGCGGGCGCATCGGCTTCATCACGCCCATGAGCCATTCCTTCTGCGAGAGCTGCAACCGCGTGCGGGTGAGCGCCACGGGCGTGCTCTACACCTGCCTCGGCCAGGAGGACGCGGTGGGCCTGAAGACACCGCTGCGCGCAAGCCCGGACGACGGCCCGCTGCACGCGGCCATAGCCGGGGCCATCCGCGCCAAGCCGCGGGGGCACGATTTCGTCATCGATCGCGGCGGCGCGCCCGCGCTCGCCCGCCACATGTCGGCATTGGGCGGTTGAGGCGGTCCCTCCATGGATGACACTATCCTTGCCCGGGCGCTGCACCTGCTGGCCATCGTCCACTGGATCGGCGGCGTGTCGTTCGTGACGCTTGTCATCCTGCCCCTGGCCCGCCGGGCGGGCACGGCCGGCGTGGGCCTGTTCGAGCGCATCGAGCACCGCTTTGCCGCGCAGGTGCGCATCTCCATCCCCATGGCCGGCGCCACCGGCTTCTGGATGACCCATCGCCTCGACCTGTGGGACCGCTTCGCCGACCCCGCCTTCTGGTGGATGACCGCCATGGTGGCGGTCTGGACCCTCTTCATGACGGTGGTGTTCGTGGTGGAGCCGCTCCTGGGCCGGCGCATCGCCGCCGCCGCCCACGCGGCGCCGGAAGTGCTGCTCGGGCGCGCGCTGAAGCTCCATCTGATCCTGCTGCTCGTGTCCACGCTGACAATCCTCGGCGCAGGTGCCGGCGGGCATGGGTTGCTCTTCTTCTGATGTCAGAATCCGCGCACGGATGGACGACAGAGGGACGGGCTGGATGCTCTGACTTTGGACCGGCAGCCGTTCCTTGCCGTAAACGGGATACAAACGCTCTCGCACGGCGTGCAAGTCTATTGCCCGGACCGCGCTGAGGCGAGTGCTGTTGGAATCAGGTGGCTGCGGCTGTCACCGCACGCAATCGACACGGTCGGCGATATCTTCCAGGATCGCCTGCAGGGCCGGGCAAGCGCAGCAGACGCCGTCGCGGCTCTTCAGGCCACGGCGTTGCCGGGTCCCCTCATCGACGGATATATACACGCTACGGCAGGGGCGGCGCCGATCCGAGCGCAGTGATGTCAGCGGATCGCCCCACACCGCGCCGACCTCACGCCCCCCTTGCTTCCAGTTCCGCGACCTTCTTCTTGAGCGCCTTCGTCTCTTCGAACCGGGCGCTCACATCGCGGATGGTGGCGGCCATGCCGATCACCTTCGCGCTCTGGTCCTTGATGAGGACGATGGTGAACTCGATGGAGATGCGCCGGCCGTCGCGCCTCAGCCCGGGCACCGCAAGAAGATCGCCGGCTCCGTAGCGGCTCTGCCCGGAGGCCACGGTTTCCCGATATCCGTCCCAATGGCGCGCACGGAACGGCTCGGGAATGATGATGTCGAGCGACTGGCCGAGGGTCTCCTGCTCGGAGAAGCCAAAAATACGTTCCGCTCCGGGGTTCCAGAGCACGATTGCGCCCTGGGCGTCGGAAACGACCACGGCATCCGCTGCGCTGTCGATGAGCGTGTCACCGATTTGGGCGCGGGTGAAGCCGGCGGCGATCTGCGACATTCGACCGAGCGGCGCCTTAGCGGGGCTTGGCGGGGCGCCTTGTTCGCCGCTGTCCTCTTCGAAGAGATCGTCCACCGGACCGAAGAACTCATAATGCAGCCGGTCCGGCGACACGCCGAGACGCGCAAGGCCGCCGACGAAGGTCTTCAGGAACGAGAGCGGCCCGCAGATGAAATAGTCGGCATCGCGCACCGGGGTGTGCGCCGCGACCCAGTCGATCGAGACCCGGCCCTCGATGTCGAAACGACCCTGTGCCGCGTCGTCAGGCCCCGGTTGGGTATAGAAGAAGGTCGCCACGATTGCGCTGCCTGCCGCGGCGGTCTCGCGAACATGGGCGCCGAATGCGTGCTCCCCGCCGTTGCGGGCGCAATGGATGAAGTGCACCGGGACCTTGCATCCAGTGGCGGCCACCGCTTCGATCATCGCCACCATCGGAGTCTGTCCCACACCGGCGCTGAGCAGGACCATCGGACGCTTGGTTTCGGCGCCGAAAACAAAGCTCCCGCCCGGCGCGCCGACCTCGACTCGCGTTCCCGGCTCGGCATGGTCGTGCAGCCATCGGGAGACCATGCCTCCCGGCTCCCGCTTCACCGAGATGCGGTAGGAGCGGCCGTTCGGGGCGGACGAAATGGTGTAGTTGCGCTTCTGCCGTCCCACCGCAGGGATATCCACGAACAGCGAGAGGTGCTGTCCGGCCTCGTGCGGCAGGGGCGCGCCGCCGTCGAGCGGCTGGAGCACGAACGACGTGATGAGATCGCTCTCTCGGATACGGCGCTCGACCAAGAAGGCCCGCATCGGCGACGCCTCGCCGACGCTTGCGGAAGAAGCAGATTGTTCGGCCATGGAAGGGTCTCCAGAAATCATTTGATATACTGGATTTATGTGTCCGCATAGCACCGATGGACAACCCATGCGACTGACCCTTTATTCCGACTATGCGATGCGCGTGCTGCTGCACCTCGCGGCCTACCCCGACAGATCATGCTCGATCGCGGACATCGCGCAGCGCTACGCTATTTCCCACAACCATCTCATGAAGGTCCTCGCCGCCCTCGCAAAGGCGGGGTACGTGACGAGCGCTCGGGGGCGGCAGGGCGGCTACCGCCTCGCGCGAGATCCGTCGCTCATCAATGTGGGCGCGGTCGTTCGCCACACGGAAAGCGGAACCGAAGTCGTCGATTGCCGGAACTGCGTGCTGTGTGGCGCGTGCGGCCTGTCGTCGGCGCTGAACGAGGCCATGTCGGCATTCTTTGCCGTGCTGGATCAATACAGCCTTTCCGACGTCGCGAACCGGAGCGGCGCCCTGAGCCGGCTGATCGCGCCGCTCGAACCGGGAGGCTCTCCGACTTCAGGCGAATAGGCCGCCGACCGCAGACGGCTCATTCAGCAATGGTTCTTCCCGCTGCACCGCAAACCGCCCGACTGCTTGAGATTCCGCAAATTGGAGGCCTGTAGGCAGGCTAGCCTGACAGGGCCTCTCCAGCAGACATTCGAGCCCGTCATGCAACTCCTGCTTCCCGACCCCATCGACGTACGCGAGATTCCCGCCAGAATTCGGCATGTGACGATCCTGTCGATTCTGGACCAGCTGAAGCCGGGGGAGGCGGTGCGCATCGTCAATGGCCACGATCCGCTGCCGCTGCGGCTGCAGATGGAGGCGGTCCATGGCGCAGCTTTCTCCTGGACCTATGTCGAGCAGGGACCGGAGGTCTGGCAGATCGAGATCGGCCGCTTGGGCGCTGCCAGCTCCGGATCGGCCCCCGGGGACGCAGGCGACCTGCCGCCCGGACCGCCCTGCACATGCGGCGGCCATTGAGGCGGTCTTCGGGATCTTCGGGAGAAGGGCGCCATGCCGCTCGCCGCGCATTCCCACTGGACCATCACTTTCTTCGCTGTCGCGCTGGCTCTGCTGGCGCTCGCCGAAGGCCTGATGGTTGCGGGCATTGGCTATCCTGCCACGGATCTCGCGGCACCCGAGAGCCTGGCGGTGGTTCATCTTGTCGTCATCGGCTGGCTCAGCCTCGCCATGTCGGGCGCCCTGCTCCAGTTCGTGCCGGTGCTGGTCTCCCGGCCCCTCGCCTTTGCGCCGCTGGCGCTGCCGGTCCTCGTGAGCGTCGTCGTCGGCCTCGCTACTCTGGTTGCCGGCTTTTCCGTCCTGGCCGGCTGGACCGACTGGACGCTTGACCTGATGCCGGTGGCCGGGCTTCTCATCACCGCCGGCTTCACGGTGCTGGCCCTGATGCTGGCCGGGACCATGGGCGGGGCGGGGTTCGTGCAGCCCTTCGGCCGGTTCGTCGCGGTCGGGCTCGCGTCCCTGGTGGCGGCGCTCGCGAGCGGAACCGCCTTCGCAGCGATCTTCGCGGGGCGCGCCGAATGGCTCGCGGCCGCCGGCCTTCTGCCCGAAGGCACGCGATTTCATGCGCTGCTCGGGCTCGGCGGCTGGCTCGGGCTGACGGCCTTCGGCGTCGGCTATCGCCTGTTCGCCATGTTCCTGCTGTCGCCGGACCCGCCGCGCCGGCGCATGGCGGCCGTGCTGGCCTGCGGGGTCATCGCCTTGCTTGCCGCCGGCGCCGGCCTCGCCGCCTTCGGCGCCGGCCTCGATCCCGGCGACCTGGTGGAGGCAGCGGCCGTCGGCGCCCTGGCGCTGGCCGCCCTGCTGCACTGCGGCGACGTCGCCTTGCTCTACCGCGTGCGCCACCGCAAGGGACTGGAGATCAACATGCGCGCGAGCATCGGCGCCGTGGCGGCGCTGGGGATCGGCGCGGCGCTGCTGCCGCCGGCCGTGATCTTCGGCGCGAGCGAGCGCCTAGTGGCTGCATTGGTCTTCCTGCTGGTGTTCGGCTGGCTTTCCGGCCTGACCCTGGCTCAACTCGTCAAGATCGTCTCTTTCATGACTTGGCTGGAGGCCTATGGCGGGCAGATCGGCCGGCGCAAGGTGCCGCAGGTGGGGACCCTCGTCGCCATGCCGCGAACCGGCATCTGGCTCGCCTTCCATTTCGCCGGGGTCGCAGCCGGCGCGCTCGCGCTCGCCTTCGGCGCGGCGGCCTGGTTCCGGCTCGCCATCCTGGCCTGTCTTGCCGGCACCGCGGGGCTCGCGGTCGAGTTCGTGCGCATCCGGCGCCTTTGTGAAATCGAGCCTTCGCTCCGGCCCCCGGACGATGCCCGTCCCCGCATCCTGCTTCCGCCGCGCCCTCCAGGGAGAACCGACAATGCCCCCCTCACAGCCCCCCGCCGGATCGACGGACAACCTTGAGCCGGAGGCGCGCGAACTGGACGTGCGGCCTCTGCTGAAAGCGGGCCAGGAGCCGTTCGAGATCATCATGGCCGCCGTGGATGCGCTGGCGCCGGGCCAGAGCCTGCGCCTCCTCGCCCCCTTCCGGCCGGTGCCGCTGTTCTCGGTCATGGCCCGGCTGGGATATGCGGCCGCCGACCGCGCGCTCGGCGACGGGGACTGGGAGGTGCTGTTCTCGCCCCATGCCGAAATCAGGACAGACGAGGCACTGGCCGCGGGCTCCAGCCCCGCCGCTGCCGCGTGGGCCGACCCGATCGAGGCGCTCGACCTGCGGGAACTCGATCCGCCAGAGCCGATGATCCGGATCCTGGAGGCCCTGGAGGACTTGCAGCCCGGCGACGTCCTGTTCGCGCTGCTGGCGCGCGAGCCGGTCTTTCTGTTCCCCGAACTGGCCAAGCGTGCACATGAATGGGCTGGAAACTTCGAACCCCAGGGCGGGTCTTACCGCCTGCTGGTGCGCCGGGGCGGGAGCCCGCGGGCATGACCGCGCTCCTCGAGACGCGGGTGCGCGCGGCGCTGACGACGGTGATCGACCCCGAGATGGGCCTCAGTTTGATGGAGCTGGGCCTGATCTACGCCCTGGAGGTCTCGCCTGCCGGTTCCGTCCACGTCGTCATGACCACCACCACCCGCGGCTGCCCGCTCGCCGGCATATTGCGGGAAATGGTCGATGCGGCCGTCGCCGGGGTGGACGGTGTCACCGCTGTGGCGGTCAAACTCACCTACGAACCGGCCTGGACACCGGACATGATCCGCAGCGCGTGACCGGCCGGTTTCGCGGCGCGCGCCCTGCTCCGCGGGGCGCGCGCCGCCTGGGCGTTCGCCGCGCCTGTGCGGGGTTAAGCCGGCTTCGGCCGGGAGGGACAGAGCGGCGCGCCGCCTTGAATGCGCACGCAGATTGCGGTCTTATCCGCCAGCGCCTTCCGGCGTCCTGCTTCTTCCCGTGCGCAAGGATCACCAACGACGTGGGAATCGATCGCAGCATCCTGCGCGGCGTCCCGCTCTTTGCCGCCATGACCGACACGCAGCTCGACCGGCTGACCCAGCAGGCGAGCGTCCGGCGCGTCCCTCAGGGAGACGCCGTGTTCGAGCAGGGCGAGGCCGCACGATCCTTCTACCTGCTGCTGCACGGCCGCCTCAAGGTCACGCAGGTGACCCGCGACGGCCAGCAGATCATCGTCCGCGTGGTACATCCTGGCGATCTCTTCGGCTTCGCACGCGCCTTGAGCCGGCCGGATTACCCCGGCACGGCGAGCGCGGCGGTGGACAGTCTCGTCGCCGCCTGGCCGACGGAGTCCTGGGACCGCTTCGTGGAGGACAATCCGCATCTTGCTATGAACGCGATCCGCACCATCGGCCAGCGGCTGGACGAGGCGCACACCCGCATCCGCGAGATGTCCACCGAAGAGGTGGAGCGGCGCGTCGCCCATGCGGTGCTGCGCCTCGCCCAGCAGGCCGGTACGCGCGAGGTGGACGGCCTGCGGATCGACTTCCCCATCTCCCGCCGGGACATTGCGGAAATGACCGGGACCACGCTCCACACCGTCTCTCGCATCCTGAGCGCCTGGGAGGCGAAAGGCCTCGTGGAAGGCGGGAGGCAGAAGCTGCTGGTCCGCGACATGGCCGGCCTGGCACAACTTGCAGAAGGCCGGGAGGACTGAGCAGGCCGCGGGCGTGTCCGGCGCATCAGGCGCGGCGGGCCGTGCTTGGCGCCTTCTGGGCGACCTTGGGGCCCGTGAAGACGCCCCAATAGGCGATCGCGAAGCCGATGAAGCCGAACGACCAGCACAGGCCGGCCGCGTCCAGCAGCAGAGGTGGCCCGGCGTCGAAGGCGGATGCGATGCGTGCGAGGCTGCCGACGACGACGAGCAGGTAGCAGGCCTGCGTCGCCGGGCTCGCGATCAGCGGTCGCCCCGTATGGCCGAGGCTCGCCCGGGACATGACGGCGAGCGTCAGGGTGCCGAAGGCGCCCGCGGTCCAGGCATGGAGCCCGGCCCCCGCCGGCGCGAGTCCGAAGCTGGCCGCGGCGGAAAGCGCGAACCCCAGCGGCACGAAGAGGTAGGCGATGTGCAGGATTACCAGGAGGGGATTGCGCCAGGTTCGCTCGCCCGCCCAGCGCGAGAGGCGCAGCAGGTGCAGCACCGCGCAGCCGGCGAGCGCCAATCCGCTTGCGCGTGTATCCGGACGCACGACCCACAGCGTCAGCGCAAGGCCGGTCATCACCAGCACCGCCTTGTCGTAGGCGCCGAACGGAACGGGCAGGCGCCCGCCACGCTGGGCGAGCCAGTTGTTGGTGAAGCTCGGAATGACGCGGCCGCCGATCAACGCCACGAGCATGAGGATTGTGCCGATCGCGAGCCGCCGCGCATAGACCGCCTCGCCGGCCAGATGCGCCTCCACATGGAAGGCGATATTCGTCGCGCAGAGCAGGCAGAGAATGGTCACGACCTTGAGGTTGCGCCAGTTCCGGCTGGCGACGATCTCACGGATGGCCGCGCCCGCGAGCATGAGGAGGAAGAGTGCATCCGCCGCCATGGCCAGGTCCCATCCGATCCAGGCGGAGACTGAAACGGCGGCGCGCCCGAAAAGCCATGCCAGGACCAGCACGAGAAGCGGCGTGCCGAGGACGGGCAGCCGGCCGGTCCAGTTCGGAATGGCCGTGAGGAGGAATCCGCCGATGGCGGCGGCTTGGTAGCCGAACAGCATTTCATGGACGTGCCAGTCCACTGGAGCGAAAGCCGTGGGCACGCTGATTATGCCGGCGACGAAGGGAAGCCAGACCAGGATGGCCAGCCCCGCCTGGAGCGCGGCAAGCAGGAAGAAAGGACGAAATCCATAAGACAGGAACGGATGGCCTTGATAGGTCTTGAGACCGGGACGGGGCGCCATTTGCTTTCAGTCTCCGTGAAAGCGCGTCGTTCCGCGCCAGCCAGTCTCGCCAAGCAATCCGGCATGCTCTCCGCCGCTCGGGCTCGGCGGCGCGTGCCGTCTTCGCTGGTCTCATTGAAAGCCTAACGGGGCAGCGGCGCGTCCTGCGTGACAAAACGCAAGCTCGCTGAAGATTGAGGGTTTGCCCCGCACTGCATCTGTTTGCGTTGAAACAACGAACGCGACTGAAGATGGCGCTTTCATGAGCAAGCGATCAGCCACATGTCAACGACCGTCGTTGCGGTGCAATTCTTGAAGACAGGTTTCCGGGATGGACACGAAGGCGCCGCCATCTGAGAGCCTGCCATTGGTTTATTCGTGCTCCGGATGTTCGAGCGCGGCGCAGCTCGCCAATTATCTAGCCGTTCGCCTGGATCGTCTGGGCCATGCGGAAATGTCGTGTATCGCAGGGCTCGGCGGCGACATCCCCTCTCTGGTCCGCATCGCCAAGGCCGGGCGCTCGATCGTGGCGATTGATGGCTGCGGGCTGAAGTGCGTTCAGAAGACTCTGGCTCGTCATGGTCTTCGGCCCAAGGTCGAGTACGAACTGACCCGGCTTGGCGTGAAGAAGCGCTTCCATGCGGATTTTGAGCAGGCCGAAGCTGAGGATCTCCTTGGGGGGATCATTCACGAGATCGGGGGGCATGGGGCCGGATGCTCGAGGCCCAATCGACTCCCGACCGATCAATGAGCGATTGATGAATGGTTTATATCTGTCACCTTTGTTCTGGGTCTTGAGGGAACGCAGATGGAACTTCTCGTTACATCACTGATTTTTTTGCTCGCGCACGCGATTTTGTCGTCGGCACGGGTGAGGCGGGCGCTTGTGGGGCAGATTGGCCTTGAGACCTACGAAATCTGTGCTTCGAGCATCTCCTTCGCTCTGTTCGCCGCCTTGATCGTCTCTCTGCAAGGTTCTCCTTTCGATGCACTGTGGTGATGAGCGTCGGCGTGTGGCAGAAGTTCTGATTCATCATTACACGTGGCCAACATCACCAGGATGGACCATGGTTACACCCAGGAATTTTACCAGCTTCAGGCCAGGTGGTATCGCGTGCGCCCCGGTGGGTGGCGCACGCGACGACGTGCCCTCCGCTTTTTCATCTGGCTCTGACTGAGATTTTCTAGCGCCTGCGGCTCCGACAAGGGGGCACATTGCCGGCAGCATCGAATGATACGCGGCGCGTGTCGGATGAAGCACGTGGGAGGCCAACCGGCTCGCGCCAGCGGTGGCTCCCCAGCTTCGAGAGGACGGACCCGCGGGCACTGCGGAAGTGTATGTTCGGCGATCTCCAGGCCTCTGGACGGCGGATCCTTGCGGAACGTTCAGGTCCGGCGTCGAAATCGGCGGTTGGAATGTAGCTGAACGTGAGCCGGTTTGCCGCGATTTGTCTCAGACGTCAGGCCTATGTGATCTGGAAATGACGCACTGCACCTAGCCCCGCCGCTCGCGCCAGCCGAGCCAGGCGAGGGCGAGGACCGCGAGGGCGAGCCAAGGTAGCAGCACCGCGTTCATGATCTGCCAGCCGAGAAAGTGCAGCATGGCGCCGGCGCCGAGCGAGGTCGCCACCCCGACGATGAAGATCACGAGGTCGTTGGCCGCCTGCGCCCGCGCGCGCTCTTCCGGCGCGTAGCATCGCGTGAGCAGCGTGGTGCCGCCGATGAACAGGAAGTTCCAGCCCACGCCTAGCAGAACCAGCGCGGAGGCGAAGGCGAGGAATTGCGTGCCCGACAGGGCGATGAGAACATGACCCGCCAGCAGGAACGCCCCGGCCAGCATCACCTTGAGCACCCCGAAGCGGGAGATCAGCGCGCCGGTGAAGAAGGACGGCAGGAACATGCCCAGCACATGCAGCTGGATCACCGTCGCGGCGGCCGAAAGGTCGTGGTCATGGTGCAGCATGGCGAGCGGGGTCGCCGTCATGGCGAGGATCATCACGCCATAGCCCGTGGCCGCGCCGAACAGGGCCACGAGATAGCCGGGCTGCCGGATGATCACGCCCAGCGGTCGCCCGCCGCCCGATGCGCTCTGCGCGGGCCGCGGCACGTCCACGGCCTGCAGGATACCCGCTGCCAGCAGCGAAACGACCGCGAGGATCAGGAACGAGCCGGCATATTCCGCCGACAGCAAGGGGCCGCCGAAGCGCCCGAGGATCGGTCCGGCGATGGCGGCCACCACCCCGCCCGCAAGAACGAAGGAGATGGCGCGGGGGCGAAAGGCGTCGGTGGCCACCTCCGCCGCGGCAAAGCGATAGAATTGCGCGAAGGCCTGGTAGGTGCCGACGAGGCCGGTCCCGAGGCAAAGCAGCGGCAGCGACGCATAGAAGATCCCGAGCGCCCCCAGGAGGCCCCCGAGGGTTCCCAGCACGGCGCCCGCCACGAAGCCGATCCTTCGCCCCACGCGGGCCATCCACAGGGATGCCGGGGCGATGCCGATCGCCGTTCCGAGGAACATGGCCGCCACCGGCAGCGTGGCGAGTTCCGGCGCGGGGGTGATGGCGGCGCCGGCAAGGCCCGCGACCGTCATCACCATGACCGATGCCGTCTGGAACAGCGCCTGGGCGGCGGAGAGCAGCGCGACCTGCCGGATCATACGGCTTCGCGGCATCGCCTGCGCAATGGCGGGTGCGGTCATCAGAACACCAAGACTTTGTCGGCCGAAACGGTGATGGCCGAGAGTTCATCCATGGTGCTGCGCCGGGTGCCGGGCGCCACATCGGTATCGGTGAGGCCCCGGGCGTCCATGCAGGTGCCGCACAGAAGCACCTCGCCCTTGCCGGCGAGGACCCGCTTCAGCATGCGCTCCGCATTGTAATAGCCGTCCGGCGTCTTCTGGCCCGCCTTCGCGGCGGCGACCGCATCCGCCATGAGGAACACGGTGACCCGGTTTCCCGCATCCTGCTTGAGGATGCCGGCGGCGACGCGCAGGCCGTTATAGACGCGCTCCGTGCCGTAGGGCGGATCGTTGAGAATGAACAGCGCATGCATGTCCGACTCCGCCGGTACCCCACGATGCCCTCGCGGCATGGGCAGGATAATTATACGTTCAAGTTATCGCTTGAATGATGTATCGTTACCATCATGTGCAAGTCAACGGATCCCAAACGCGCTCTGTTCGCCGAGCTGGCCACGGTGGCGCGCGCCCTCGGCCACGAGCACCGCGTGGAGTTGCTGGAGCACCTCGCCCAGGGCGAACGCAGCGTGGAGGCGCTGGCCCGGCTGACCGGGCTCTCCATGGCCAATGCCTCGCAGCACCTGCAGCAGCTGCGTCGCGCGGGCCTGCTGGAGGCCCGCCGCGACGGCAAGTTCGTCCTCTACCGGCTGGCGGACGACGGGATCGTCCAGCTCATGTCGGTGCTGCGGCAGACTGCGGAACGCAACATCGCGACGGTCGGCGCTTTGCTTGCGCGTTATTTCGACGGGCGGGACGGGCTTGAGCCCATCGGCCGCGCCGACCTTGTGGAACGCGCGCAGGCGGGCCTCGTCACGGTGATCGACGTGCGACCTCGCGAGGAGTTCGACCTCGGCCACGTGCCCGGAGCCGTCAGCATTCCACTTGAGGAGCTGGACGCGCGTCTCGAGGAACTCGATCCGGCGGCAGAGATCATCGCCTACTGCCGCGGCGTCTATTGCCTGCTCGCAGTGGAGGCGGTCGTACGCCTGCGCGCCAAAGGCTTCTCGGCCCGCCGCATGGAAGACGGCATGCCGGAATGGCGCGCCGCGGGACTGCCGGTCGTGGCGGGCTGACGCGACGCCATCCCCCGAAGTCCAAACCAAAAAATGGGAGAAACGCCAATGTTCAAAATGCTATCGGGCGTGCTTGCCTCGGGGCTCCTCGCGGTCCTGCTCGCGACACCAGTAGCCGCCTTGGACCTTCCCGGCCCGCTGGTGTCGAGCGAATGGCTCGCAGCCCACCAGGACGAGGTCCTCGTCCTCGACGTGCGCAATGACGACACCAGCTACAAGGAAGGCGGCCACCTCATCGGCGCGGTGCCTCTCGACTTCCGCAAGGCCCGTGGCACCACCACCGAACGCGGCGTGGAAATCGCCGACATGAACCTGCCGCCCGAGGCGTTCTCGGCGCTCATGCGATCGGCCGGGGTGAACGACGATACGCCGCTCGTGCTCACCCACCGGGGGCGGGGACCGGACGATGCGGGTTATGCCGCCTACGTCTATTGGCAGCTCAAATATTATGGCCACGACAAGGTGGCCATCCTCGACGGCGGCACGACGAAATGGGTGGCCGAGAACCGCGAAGTGTGGGGCGAGGACGAGGCGGCGCAGACGGGGAATTTCAAGGCCCGGCCCGCGCGGCGTGAATTCCTCGCCGACACGGCCCAGATGGAGGCGCTCCAGACGCACAAGGATGCGGGCATCCTCGACGCCCGGTTCTTCAGCTTCTATGTGGGCCTGGAGAAGCGCCCGAACATCGCGAAGGCGGGCCACATTCCCGGCGCGACCCTCTTTCCCTTCGATGCGAACTTTGCCGCCAACGGCACCTATCGCCCGAAGGAGGAACTTGCCCGCGCCTATGCCGCCGTCGGCCTTGGCCCGCAGCAGGCGGTGGCGGCCTATTGCAACACGGCCCATGTCTCCGCCATCTCGTGGTTCGTGATGCACGAACTGCTCGGCTACCGGGACGTCATGCTCTATGACGGCTCCATGCTGGCCTGGAGCAAGCACGGCCTGCCGGTCGAGACGCAGCTCAGATAGACAGCCGGAAGAACAGCCCGCATGGGGGCGGAACTGCTTCAGGATTTCGACTCTGAATTGTTTGACATGGCAACGGGGGAGCGGCGGGATCTAGCATGGGCCTGCCGCCCTGGCTCAATCGCGGGTCCTGACGCGCGAGGCTGCGAAGGCAGTCAGTACAGTTCCAGCAAACTTTCCCGCGAGCGGAACTTGTCCGTGCGCTCGTCGCGCAGGGTCCTGCGAACAAGGCTACGGCAGTGCCCGGTGCGGCGCACGATCTCCTTGATCGCGATCCCGCCCTTCGCCAAGCGGAGGATGGTCCCGTTTGCATCTGCCCGACGAAGAAATCCCTCATAGTAACCTCTCGGCGGCCGTGAGCAGATCGGGGTCTATGGTTGCGGCTCCGATCGCGGCTCGCACCTGACGCTTGAACTGCGTACCGTCAGGTCTTGCGGCCGAGGGCGATGCCGCGCAGAGCGCGCTCCGTGGCCTCATAGGTGAGGCGGTCGCATCCATCACCGAGGAAGCGGGTGAAAAACTCCTAGCGGCGCAGCGTGGATTGTCGGTGAGCCGGGGTGATTGCTTACAACTTTAACGGTGCCGTATGCTCGTCGGACGTAGCATGGCTTGGTTGCACGTCGAAATCGCCTCGCGCTCGGCGAATTCGTCCGCAGCGCGACAGATTGCGTTCCTCGCGGCTCCCAGACCGAGCCAGGCAATGAGGTTCTCGTCCTCGGCGACCGCATTCCCGAGCGCGTTGAAGATCGTTGAGCTGATCGCCTGCTGCTGGGAGCGCAGGTGGTCCTCCAGGAGCTTGTGCCGGGTGATGTAGCCCGCGTTCACTCCTGGAATGGAGTGGTTCATCAGCATGCGGGCATCCAATTCGGAAACGCCCGCTGGGTTGGCGATCGTGCGAAATGTCTGACGCAGCTCGTTGCCCCACTTCGACAATGTGCTCCGCTCTTCCTTCTGCTCGGCAAGGTGCCCATCCGCACTATCTGCGGGGAAGATCCACTCCCGCGCCTCGAACGGATACATCAAGCGACCGAAGCGCATTGCCCGCAGCAGGCACCTGATCATTTGCCGCGATAGCGGGATATCGAAGGCGCGGTCAGCGCCTCCCTTGGGCCTGGGGACGTGCAGCACCCGCCGCCGCAGATCAAGGTGCGAGGGCTTGGCCTCCTTCAGCGCGGCAGGCCGGCATGCAGAGAGCAAAGTGAACAAGTGGAATTCTCGCCGGATGGGGTTGTCGATCGCGGCCAATTCGAGAAACCAGCCCTTCAGGTCCGCGAGGCCCATGCCGGTATCGCGGCGCTTCTCGCCATTCCAGTCGATGCTTCCAACTGGATTGTCGGGAGGCAACTCGCGGTTGGTTTTGCGGGCGTGATTATACACGGCCCGAAGCGTCCGCATGCTGCCATTGGCAATGTAAGGGCCGTTCTCCTCGGTGATCGCATCATGCTTCGCTGCCACCTTCGCCGGGTCATTGCCGAGCTCAATCAGCGGCGTTTCCAGCCACCCTGCGAAGATCCGCTCAATGTGATCGCGATAGCTCTCGATGGTGCGTTCGCTTCGGTTCTTGCGAACCATGGAGATCTTGTAGCGCTCCCAGGCCGCTCGAAGCGTAATGCCGACGATCTTGGGAGCCTCTGGAGTCTCGAGCGCGGCAGCTGTCGTTGCCTTGGCAATCCGACACTCGCCTCTGGGATGCTGCCCCCGGCTGATTTGCGCAAGATATTCCTTCGCCACCGCCCGCGCGGCTCGCGTCGACATCTCCGACGTGTCGCCGATTGCGACCCGGATGGTTGCCGCGCGCTTTCCCTCCTCCCTGAGGTCGCCCTGGATGGTGAAGGTCTTCTTGCGGGTACCAACGACGAGAAAGAACCCCTTCAGCTCGGTGTCTCGGACAATGTAGCGTCCATTCTCGGGCGGAGGGAGGCGCTCGATGGCCTTATCGTTGATCTGGAAACGCAGTTCGGCCATGGCGTAACCCTGAAGTTCTGAAACGGTTTTTGAAACGGTTTTGGCGGAGCGAAAGGTTTAGTGGCGCAGCCCCTCCAGAACACGCCAAGATGCGATTCTTGAATAATAATCAATATGTTAAATGATTGCAAGGAAAGTTAGAAGTGCAGGGGGATGCCATGGCGAAGCGTCATTTCTGAACTACGAATCTGGGGGTCGGGAGTTCGAATCTTCCCCGGCGCGCCACCTAAATTAAAGACAATAAACGATAATTTCCCCCGCATGCTCGGGTGCGTAAAGGCGTCCTGGCGCGGTCGGGTCATCACCGGGTCATCACCAGAAGCAGCGTTTGGACTGGCGTAGTTGGCTGTCTCGGATGAAGCTGGGCGGGCAGAGGCAGCCGGCTCATGCCCTCTCCTCCGGCACCCGATTGGCGTCCGGGCAGGACGATCGTGTATGCGACGACACCGCCGTGCCAGAGGCCGGAGCCTCAGCCGAATACCGAGAGCTTCACCCCCAAGCCGCATGGTGCAAGCGTGGGAAGCATCCCCCGCCTCAGCCGGAACATGGGCGAGCATGCCATTGCGGAGAGGGCGGGCGTTTGTCAGTCGACGGAGGAGAGCGCGGGTCGGTCTGGCCCGATGCCTTGCCACACGACCCGCTCTTCTGCCCGTCTAGTTGACGACAGACTGAGAGTCGCCATGTCGCCATCGTCGGTCGTTCTAACTGCCTTCGCTATCCCTGAAGTCGGACTCGCCGTTCTTCCAGTAGCCGGCAACGATGAGACGGTCGCGCGGCATGTTGCGATCAAGTTGGAAGTGGCGGCGCACCGATCGCACGACCGAGGCTTCGGCGGCGAACCACACCGTGCCTGAGTCGTGTGGGACCTCCGCCTCCGTCACCGCCTCGGCGAGCGTGGAGCGCTGTCCGGCATCGCCGCCGCCGCGCGGGAGCCAGGTGATCTCCACATCGGCCTTCGAGTGGATGATCTGGGCATCGGCGTCCTCGGGAATTTCCACGAAGGCATCGACGGAAAGCCCGGCCGGCAGGGCCTCGAGAATCGCGCCGATTGCCGGAAGCGCCGTTTCGTCGCCGCCGATCAGCAGATGCGAGACGTCTGGATCGAGCCGGAAGCCGCCGCGCGGGCCGGCGATCTGCACCACATCGCCGGGCGCCGCGTACTGCGCCCAGGTGGAGCAGGGGCCATCCCCATGCAGGACGAAATCGATGTCCATCTCGCACAGCGTCTCGCGGAAATGACGGATGGTGTAGGCGCGTCCGCTGGGCTTCCCGCCATCGGCCGTCGGCACGAAGACCTTGACCCACTGGGCCGGGCGGCGGACGGGAAAGTCCATCAGCGCCGTCGAGGCGAGGGTGATGCGCCGCATGTGCGGGCTCACCTCGGTGACCTTGCGGACCTCGGCGATCCTCAGCCGGCGTTCGGGCGGCACCGGGCGTTCGGTGCCCGCGAGGGCGGTGTTGTTCTGTTTCATTGGATAGGTCCTTGGTGACCGCGTCAGGCGCCACGTCCGCGCAGCGTGGTGAGGGAGAGAAGGAAGGCGGCAGCCGCCATGGAGGCGGCGATGCGGAAGGCGAAGCGCATGGCATCCGTCACGAGGTCCGGGTTGGCGGTGGCCGTATCGCCGGCGACGCTGGCGAAGAGCGCGCCCATGAGCGAGGCGCCGGTGATGAGGCCGAGATTGCGGGCAAGGGCCAGCAGGCCGGAAACGAGGCCGCGCTGTTCGGGGCGCGCATCGGTCATGACGGCGGTGTTGTTCGGCGTCTGGAAGAAGGCGAGGCCGACGCTGATGAACAGGATGGCGACGATGTAGATGGCGACACCGCCGTCACGCGACACCCAGGACATGGCGAAAGCCCCGACGGTGAACAGCGCCAGCCCGATGACCATGGCGAGCCTCGCGCCGATGCGGTCGGCAAGGGTCCCGGCCGGCACGCCCATGATGGCTGCGGCGAGGGGGCCGATCGTCATCACCAGCCCGACCATGCGGGTGTCGAGGCCGAGCGCCTTCGAGAGGAAGAACGGCCCCAGCACCAGGGTCGCCATGAAGACGGCGAGCCCCCACAGATAGAGGCGCTTCTTGCCGAGCTGGTCGCCGAAACGGCCCACGCCGACGATGAGGGCGGTGACGACGAGCAGATAGCTCACCACCACCCATTGGACGGCCCCGAAGTCCACGCCGAGGCTCTTCACCAAGGTGGGCAGGGCGACGTTGATGATGTTGGTGCCGAGCTGCGACAGCAGGATGGCAAGGCAAAGCCCGGTCAGCACCATGCCGGAATGGATGGGCCGGTGCGCGGCCGTGGCGTGCGGTTGGGCGGTGGGGGAAGAGGTTTGTCGGGTCATGTGGGATCCTGTCGAAAGGAGCGCGCAGGCGCGTTGAACTGGTCTTTCGATAGGGGCGGGCCTTGTTTGCATACAGTGCAATGTCGCTATTATATGAGTGCATCAGACGCACTGATGCGGAGGCGCCCTCTTGCCCGCCAAACCGACAAGACATCGTGTGCCGCCGCTCGACATGAACCTGCTGGTGACGCTCGACGCGCTTCTCTCGGAAGGCAGCGTCGTGGGGGCGGCGCAGCGGCTGAACCTCTCGCCGCCGGCCATGAGCCGCCAGCTCGCGCGCATTCGTCACCTCCTGGGCGATCCGGTGCTGGTGCGGGCGGGGCGGGGGCTCGTGCCGACCCCGCGTGCCGAGGGCCTGCGCGAGCGGCTGCGCGGCCTCGTGGCTGAGGCCGAGGCGCTGGTGCGGGGCGACGGGATCGAGCTTTCGACCCTTGAGCGCACCTTTGTCATCCGCGCCAATGACGGTTTCGTCGGCACCTTCGGCGCGACGCTGGCTTCAGTGGCTGCGCAGCAGGCGCCGCACGTCCGGCTGCGCTTCGCCCATCAGGACAAGGAGGATGTGGAGGCCCTGCGCGAGGGGCGGATCGACGCTGATGTGGGCGTCATCGGCGCCATGGGGCCGGAGATCCAGTTGCAGGCGCTGTTCTTCGACCGTTTCGTCGGAGTGGTGCGCCCAGGCCATCCGCTCGCCGGGGAGGTGACGCCGGAGCGGTTCGCTGCCTTTCCCCATGTCTCCGTCTCGCGCCGGGGCCGGTTTTCGGGACCCATTGACGTGGCGCTGGCCGCGCTGGGACTGCAGCGCTTCGTGGCCATTGCGGTCGCCAACTTCAACGATGCGCTGGCCATCGTGCGCACCTCTGACCACGTCGCCGCGGTGCCCGCCCGGCTGACGGAGCCGGCGCGTGCCGGCCTCCACAGCTTCGACCTGCCGGTGAAGACCGACGCGCTCGCCGTGTCACTTGCCTGGCATCCCCGCTTCGATGCCGACCCCGCCCACAAATGGCTGCGCGCGACCCTGCGGGCGGCCTGCAGTTCCCACGCTGCGAGGCGCCGCGGGCCCGCCGGACTTGGCTAGCGAAACGCCGAGAGCAACTGCTCCAAGTTCCGCGCGAGGATGCCCGCATCGACGCCGATAGCGGTGAACGTGGTACCGAGATCAATGCAGCGCTTCGCGAAGGCGGCATCGCCCGTGAGGATGCCCGCGGGTTTGCCGGCGGCGCGGATGTGGGAGACGGCATTTTCCACGGCGTCCACCACGCGGGTGTGCTTCAGGTCGCCCACGTGCCCGAGACTCGCCGCAAGGTCGCCGGGGCCGATGAAGATGCCGTCCACGCCTTCCACCGCAGCGATAGCCTCGATCTGGTCCAGCGCCTCCTGCGTCTCCACCTGCACCAGAAGACACAGTTCCCGCGCGGCCTCGCGGGCATAGTTCTTCACCCGGCCGAAGCGGGTGGCGCGGGTGAGCGCGGACACGCCCCTTATGCCATCGGGCGGATAGCGCGTGGCCGCGACAGCCGCGCGGGCTTCCTCGGCATTTTGCACATAGGGGATGAGCAGGCTCTGCGCGCCGATGTCGAGCAGGCGCTTGATGAGCACGGCGTCGTTGGCCGCCGGCCGCACCACCGGGGAGACGGGATAGGCCGACACCGCCTGCAATTGCGCGAGCACGGTCGTCAATTCGGCCGGGGAATGCTCCGTGTCGAGGAGCAGCCAGTCAAAACCGGCCCCGGCCACCACCTCGGTGGCGTAGGCGCTGGAGAGGGTGCACCAGAGGCCGAGCTGCTGGCGGCCCTCGATCAGGGCTGCCTTGAAGGCATTGCGGGGCAGGTCCATGGGAAGGCCTCAGGTGAAGGAGACGCTGATGGCGCCCACCGGTCCATAATCGGCCGTTATCACGTCGCCGGCGGCGACATCCACGGGGCGGGTGAAGGACCCGGCCAGCACGATCTGCCCCTTCTGGAGCTTCGCGCCCACGGCGGAGAGCTTGTTCACCAGCCAGGCGATCCCCGCCGCCGGATGGCCCATGATGGCGGCCGAGACGCCGCTCTCCTCGATGATGCCGTTCTTGCTCAGCGTCGCGCCCACCCAGCGGATGTCGATGTCCATGGGGCGGATGACGCGGCCGCCCACCACGATGGCGGCGAAGGCGGCATTGTCGGCGATGGTGTCGACGATGGCGCGGGGAACCTCGGTGCGATAGTCGATGATCTCCAGCGCCGGCACGACGAACTCGGTGGCGCGCATCACGTCATAGATGCGCACGCCCGGCCCTTCGAGGTCCTCGCCCATCACGAAGGCCAGTTCCACCTCAAGGCGCGGCTTGATGAAGCGCGCGGCGGGGATCTGGGCGCCGTCATTGAACAGGGCGTCGTCGAGGATGCGGCCATAGTCCGGCTCGGTCATCTTCGAGGCCATCTGCATGGCGCGGGAGGTGAGGCCGATCTTGTGGCCGGCCACGCGGGCACCGTTGGCGATGCGCGCCTGCGCCCACAGATCCTGAACGCGGTAGGCGTCCTCGATCTCCATGTGCGGGAAGGTGCGGCTGAGCTGGACGACGGGCTTGCCCTCGCGCTCGGCCTTGAGAATCGATTCAGCGCCGAGACGGCGCTCCTCTTCGGTCATCATGGATGCGTGTTCCGGCGCGTGGTCACAGGAGGGCGAGGGGACGGACCGGCGAGCCCGTGGCGCCGGTGATCCGCAGCGGCTGGGCGACGAAGGCGAAGGCGCCCTGGCCCGCCGCGCCCAGCTCGTCGAGGGTCAGGTTCTCGATGATGTGGATGCCGTTCTGGGCGATGAGGATCATGTGCACCTCCAACGTGATGTTGTGGTGGTTCATCACCTCGAAAGCCGACGTATCGGAGCCCACGGAGAACGGCTTGCGCGCCGCGAGCCAGCGCCCGCCATCGACGCCCGGTCCCGGCGCGCCGGCGGAATCAAGGCCGAGATATTTCGGCGAATCCTGCCAGTAGGCCGCCCAGCCGGTGCGCACCAGCACCACGTCCCCTTCCCCCACCCGCGTGCCGGACGCGGCCTCGGCCGCCTCCAGCTCCGCGACGGTGATCTCGTGGGCGGGATCGAGCGCGTCCACGCCCAGCGCGCGCGCCACATCGAGCAGCACGCCACGCCGGAAAATGGGGGCGATGGTTTCCGCCCCGTGCACCTTGAACAGGCCTGTGCCCTGCTGCTCGCGGCCCGCATCATATTTGCCGTAGAGCGCGCCATGCTCGGAGACGTGGCACAGGGCATCGATGTGGGTGGACGAGTGGGTGCTCGTCACCATCAGCTCGTTCGACGAGGAATGGCCACAAGAGCGCAGCACGTCGCCGTGCCGGTTGTTGAGGGTGATGTGGAAGGGCGGATGCGCCGGGTGGATGGGCATGCCCTTCTGCATCGGGTGGCTGAGGTCGATCCGGCGGGCAGCCTGCGCGGCCTTCAGCCAGTCGTCGAAATCGAAGCTGCGGGACGGCGCGGGAGTGACGGCATTCATTGGAGCTTGGCTCCCTTCGTCTCAGGCAGGAAGATGAGGACGATGAGGCCGGCGATGAGGAAGAAGCCGGCGGTGAAGGCGAGGGCTCCCGAGAGGCCGTAGCCCGCCGAGAGGAAGCCCACCATCATGGGGGCGAGGGCGCTCACCGCGCGTCCCGCGTTGTAGATGAAGCCCTGCGCCGTGGCCCGCACATTGGTGGGGAAGAGCTCGGCGAAGGTGGGGGCAAACCCGGAATAGAAGCCGGTGCCGAAGAAGGCCACCACTGGGCCGAAGGCCAGCAGCACCGTGGGGCTCGAGATCATCGTGTAGGCCGGCACCGCGATGGCCGACAGCACGAAGTAGACTATGAAGGCCACCTTGCGGCCCAGCGAATCCGCCACATAACCGAAGGAAATGAAGCCGAGCGCCGCGCCCACCTGCATCACCACGATCCAGGTGGTGGACTTCACGAGATCGAGACCGGGGCCGCCATTGGCCACGGGGGTCGCGAGCCAGGTGGGAATCCAGGTGAACAGGCCCCAGTAGCCGCACATGGCCGCCGCCGTGAAGGCGAAGCACACCAGCGTGCTGCGCCCGTGCTCGCCGCTCAGCATCTTGACCGTCTCCATGAAGGTCAGGCGGCGGGTCTGCTGCTTCCAGATTTCCGGCTCCGGCGTGTGGCGGCGGATCCAGAAGGCGAGGAGCGCCGGTGCGATGCCGAAGAAGAACACGCCGCGCCAGCCGATCACCGGCAGCAGCACCGCCGCGACGATGGCGGCGAGCGCGTAGCCCGACGCGAACGCGCTCTGCACCCAGGCCATCACCTTGCCGCGGTGCTGGGCCGGCCATGTCTCGGTGATGAGCGCGGCGCCCGCCGACCATTCACCGCCGACGCCGAGGCCGACCACCATGCGGAACAGAATCAGCTGCGCCACGCTCTGGGAGAAGCCGCACAGCAGCGTGCCCACCGAGTAGCACAGGATCGAGAGCACCATGGAGCGGGTGCGGCCGATGCGGTCGGCGAGGAAGCCGAAGACGAGACCGCCGAAAGCCGTGGCCACGAGGCTTGCCGAGGCGATCACGCCCGCCGTGGAGCGCTCCATGCCGAGGTCCGCGCTGATGTGGCTGATCAGCATCGCGAACAGCAACAGGTCCATGATGTCGAGGGCCCAGCCGAGATAGGCGGACCAGAACGACTGCCATTGGGCTTTGGTGGCGCCCACATACCAGCGTGTGCCGGCGGCCGCGGGGCGGCTGCCGGAAACATCGAGGCTCATCGGAATTCCTCCACGATTATTGCTTGCCGCGCCTTTTGCGCGGGCCTGTCCGCCTCGGCCATGAATTGCCTTGGCGGACAGGGCTTTGGACCTTGATAGGAATGGCGGGTGCGGGCCGCAATTGGTCAATTTTCAAGCGGGATGTGAGCGGAATTGACATGCACGCGGCGGAGCCCCATGCCTCAAGGCCATTTGTCCGTGGCCGCGTGTGAAACTGGAATGTCTCAACTCTATCGCTCCCTGCCGTCGCTCCAGACGCTGCGCTGCTTCGAGGCGGCGGCGCGGCTTGGCAGCTTCACGTCGGCGGCCGAGGAGATGTGCATCACCCACAGCGCCGTGAGCCACCAGATCCGCGCGATGGAGGAGGCCGTCGGCCAGCCGCTGTTCACGCGGCAGGGCAACCGCATGGCGCTGACCATGGTCGGCCGGAGTCTGGCCGCCGAGACCCGGCGTGCGCTCGACTATCTGAGCCAAGCCTATGCGGTCGCCCATGCGCAGGCGGTGCCGCGGCCCGAAATGCTGAACCTGTCACTCCAGGTGGCGCTGGCCGAGCATTTCCTGCTGCCCCGCCTCAACGCGTTCAAGCAGGTGCTCGGCCCGGTCGTGCTGCGCATGACGAGCCTGCCCGACCTCGAGGAAAAGTGCCCGGACGACACCGATATCGCCCTCGTCTACGGCACCGGGGACGTGCCCGGCATGATCGTGGAAAAGATCGTGGACGAAGAGGTGTTTCCGGTCTGCAGCCGCGCCTTCCTTGCGCGCTATCCCGACCTGTCGCTGGAGCGCATGCCCGAGGTGCCATTGCTGCTGCATTCCCAGGTGACGTGGAACCTGTGGCTTGAGAAGGCGGACCTGCCGATCCTCTATCCAACCCAGTCGACCCTGCTGGACGACATCGCCCTCACCATCCGTGGTGCGCTCGCCGGCCAGGGCATCGCCATGGCCCGCTCGCTGGTCGTGCGGGACTATCTGCGGACCGGCGAACTGGTCCGCCTGTTCGATCTCTCGGTGCCCGGCATCTTCTCCTATCACCTCGCCTGCCGCAGTCAGGACGTGCGCACGCAATACGCCGATCAGATCGCCTGGATCGTTGGCGAGATGCGCGCGCTGCGATAGTCACGGATTTGCTGCGAGATCGCCCCCGCCTGCCGGGGGGCGCCCAGTTCCCTCCGCAACCGCTGCAGCGCTCGGGAAGGCGGCGACCGTCAGCAGGCCATTCGCGCGGCAATAGACCGAGAAGCTCCAGCTGGATCGCACCCGGACCGGCCTGACGGCGAGCGCGACACTCGATGGGCCGACATGCTTCCGCCCCTGGCGGGCATCGGCCGCTATTCGGTCCTCGTGAAGACAGACACAGGCGCTGTTACGCTTGGGCTTCCCACTCATAGCGCCTGACGAAATCGAGAAAGGCACGCATCGCAGCGCTCGGGAGGCGGCGGCTCGGATAGTACAGGAACCAGTGCGGCAATGCCGGGCTCCAATCGGGGAGGAGCTCGACGAGCCGGCCGTCCCGGATATGAGGTTTGGCATAGTCATCGAAGACATGCGCGATCCCTCTGCCGGCAAGCGCCGCCTGCAACTCGTTGTGCGCGGAGCTGACCAACAGCCGGCCGACAGGGGTTGCTTCAATCTCGTCATGTCCATCGGAAAACCGCCACGTGACCAGTGTGCCGCCGGGAAACCTGCGCTTGATGCAGTCGTGATCGATGAGGTCTTGTGGTGTCCGTGGATGGCCATGCTTTTCGAGGTAATCCGGTGAGGCCACGATCGCATAGCGCAGCGGCGGGCCGAGCGGCAGCGCGATCATGTCCTGTGCCAGTTGATTGCCGAACCTCACGCCGGCATCGAAGCCTTGTTCCACAATGTCGATGACCGCCGCATCGCTGATGATGTCGATGTTCACCTCGCGATAAGCATCCATGAAATCGAACGCCAACGGGCAAAGAAAATGATCGACCGCCGGCGCCGGGGCGTTGATCCGAAGCGTTCCGGACGGCGTGTCCCGCAACTCGTCGACTTCTGCGATCGCCAGCCTGATGTCACTCAATGCGGGGGTCAATCGTTCGAGGAGGCGCTGTCCGGCTTGCGTGGGCGACACGCTCCTCGTCGTGCGATTGAGGAGCCGGATGCCCAGGGTCTCTTCGAGCGCGTTCATCGTTTGGCTCAGGGCCGATGACGACACGCCGCGCTCGAGCGCCGCAGCGCGGAAACCGCCACAGCGGACGATCGAGACGAACACATCGAAGCTGTCCAGGCGGATCCGGTTCATTGCGAAGCAGGACTAATCAAGCTGATCGTGGGTGCGCACCTTATCGGCTCAATGGCCGCATGTCATGGTTGCCGTAAGGGTAACTGACGCGCGCCGCTGGCCGGTGTCCGCTCGCCGGCCCCTCCGGCCCTGCTGCTGGAATGAAGCACGTGCGTCCAACCGCAAGGGAAGACCGATGAATGCCTTCACCCTCAACCGACGCGCCATCATGCTGTCCGCCGTCGCAGGCGCATCGGGTGCGATCGTCCCTGTCATTGGCGGTTCCGGCAGCGCGAAGGCTAAGGCCGCACCCGCGCCGGATGGCAATTCCGGCTGCTACCGCTTCCGTGTCGGCGACATCCGGGCAACGGTCTTGAGTGACGGTGTCATTGGCGGCCCGCCGCGTGTCTATGCCAGCGATGCGCCCGAGGCGGAGCTCCAGGCGGTGCTCCGGCGCGCATTTCTCCCCACGGACCACATGACGCTCAATCTCAACACGCTGCTGATCGAAACCGGCGGCCGGCGGATACTGATCGAGGCTGGCGCGGGCAAGACGATGGGTCCGAATGGTGGCCGCATCTTTGAAAATCTGGCCGTAATCGGGCTCGGTCCTGCCGATATCGATGCGATCGTCATCTCGCACACCCATCCCGACCATGTGGGCAATCTGAGAACGGCGGACGGCGGCAAAGCCTTCCCCCGCGCCATCGTCTTAGTGCCGAAGGCGGACTGGGATTTCTTCGTCCGCACCGACCCCGATCTCTCCTACATGCCGGTCCCGCAGGATTTCCGCGTGCGCTTCGCGTCGGCCATCAAGACCAGCCTTGAGCCGGTGAAGAACGATGTCACCCTCTATGGAGCCGGCGCCGAGATCCTGCCCGGCCTCACGACCATCGCCGCATCCGGCCATACGCCGGGAATGGCCACGTTTCTCGTCCATTCCGGCAACGACCAACTGCTCCTGACGGCCGACCTCGCCTATCACCCCGTCGTCAACATTGACCGGCCCTGGGTCCCGGGCCCGGACCGCGACAAGGACACGGCCCTTGCCTCCCGCCGGCGCATCTTCGACCGGGCGGCGGCGGATCGCGTACCCGTGCTCGGCTTCCACTTTCCGTTTCCTGGCCTCGGCCGGCTGCTCAAGACCGATGGCGCCTACGTCTGGGTGCCGGCCGATTGGCAATTTTGACGCTCGGGACAGAGGAGGACCTCATGAACCAGTCCAAGATCAACCGACGCGGTTTCCCGGCACGATGGGCGCGGCGGCAACAGGGCTCGGCCTCGCCACGCAGGCCAATGCCGAGACACAGGGGACAGCACAGACCCAGGGGACAGGGGTGGCCTCGCCCGCTTCCGGTCCCAGCCCGGCTGCGTTGACCCGTACCCTGCCGCGCACGGGCGAGCAGCTCACGGCGCTCGGCCTCGGTACCTTCCTGACCTTCGATCTGAAGCCCGGCGCGCGCCGCGACGGTTTGCGTCAAGTATTCGAGCGGTATGTTGCCGCGGGCGGCCCCGTCGTCGACACCTCGCCGCTCTATGGCTCGGCCGAGGGCAGTGTCGGTCAGTTCATGGGGGAGTATGCGGGATCGGACGGGATGTTCCTCGCCAACAAGGTCTGGGCCACCGGAGAATATCTCGGTCATGAGAGCCATGCCGAGGATAGCCTGCGGCAGTCGCGGCTGCGCACCTGGCGCGACACGATCAATATGATGCAATGCCACAGCATCACCAACGCGCCCGTCATCATCCCCCTGATGAAGGCCTGGAAGCGGGAGGGCCTGATCCGCCACGTGGGCGTGACCCACCACGAGTCGGCGGCGCAGGACCAGCTGACCACCATAGTGGAACGCGACGATGTGGACTTCGTCCAGACCAACTATTCGATCTTCAACCGCACGACCGAGCGCCGCCTGCTCCCGGCGGCGGCCGACAAGGGCATGGGCGTGCTCATCAATCTGCCGCTCGAGAAGGCGCGCCTGATGAAGTTGGTCGAAGGACGGCCGCTGCCGGGCTTCGCGCAAGAGTTCGGCGTCACCAGCTGGGCGCAATTCTTCCTGAAGTGGGTCATGGCGCATCCTTCCGTCACGACCGTACTGTGCGGCACATCGAATCCCGACCACATGGGCGACAATGTCCAGGCCATGAGCGGTCCGCTGCCCGACCAGCGTATGCGCGCCCGCATGGTCGCGCATATGGAGACAATTCCCGGCTTTGGCTCCATCAGCACCATGCCTTGGTATCCCGGCAAGGAGACCTTGTACCAAGGCCTGGTCCGGGAGGCACAAGCTAAGGCCGTCCAGCGCCTGCAATGATCGTTGGCGTCCCGCCAATGGGCGAGGCTTGCGAGCGGGTCAGGCCTGCGTGACAGGGTGAGACCCGCCGGGTTCGGCGGGGAGGGGCATCGCCGCGCGTCGTCCTGGTTTCGTGCATTCTGCTGTGGAGCGCGATGACGATGCTCGGTGGCTTCGTCGCGAGCCTTGAGCTGCTGCCTGCCTTCTGCCACCCCTCACCTGTGGGCGGTTATCTCCTGCCGCTGCCGGCCAAGCCCAGCGATTTCAAGTTCCACGACGTCCCCCGGGCGCAGCCATACCGGCTCGGGCTTCATCCCCATGCCGACACCGGGCGGGGTGCCGGTGGCGATGATGTCGCCGGGCAGGAGGGTCATGTAGCGGCTGCAATAGGCGACGATCTCGCGCACGCCGAAGATCATGGTGCGCGTGTTGCCGCTCTGCATGCGTCGCCCGTTCACGTCGAGCCGCATGTCCAGGTTCTGCGGATCGGGCACCTCATCCTTGGTGACGAGGAACGGTCCCACCGGTCCGAACGTGTCGCAGCCCTTGCCCTTGTCCCACTGGGACGACTGCATCTGGAAAGCGCGCTCGGACACGTCGTTCACCACGCAATAGCCGGCGACGTAGGCGAGCGCATCGTCTTCGTCCACGTAACGGGCGGTGGTGCCGATCACCACGCCCAGTTCGACTTCCCAGTCGAGCCGTGTGGAGTGCGGCGGCTGGATGATGGGATCGTCCGGCCCGGAAAGGGCGGACGGCGCCTTCAGGAAGATGATCGGCTCGCTCGGCACCGCCATGCCGGCTTCGGCCGCGTGGTCCGAATAATTCAGCCCGATGCAGATGAACTTGCTCATGCCGGCGAAGGGCACGCCGAGGCGGGGCTCGCCCTCCACCAGCGGCAGCGTGGCGGGATCGATGGCGGCGAGGGCTGCGAGCCCCTCGGGCGACAGTTCGCGCGGGCCGATATCCGGGCGGACGCCGGAGAGATCGCGCAACCGGCCGTCGCGGTCGACAAGGGCCGGCATCTCGGCGCCGGGAGCACCAAAGCGGCAGAGCTTCATGGCTGTCATCCTCGAAAAAAGGGCAAGGACCGATGGGGTTCAGGGGACCGTGGCGCCGGCATCCACCGTCCAGGCGGCGCCATTGACGTGGGCGGCTTCCGGCGAGAGGAGGAAGGCGACGACCGCCGCCACGTCCTCCGGCGTGCCATAGGTGGCGGTGCCCGCCCTGCGAATGCCGCCGGCGGCCGCCGCCTTCTCGTCCAGCGCATGGATCATCCGTGTGTCCACGGGTCCGGGCAGGACGGCATTGACGCGGATGGCGGTGCCCGCGACATCCAGGGCCGCGACGCGGGTGAGGCCGAGCACCGCGTGCTTGCTCGCCACATATCCGGCGAGCCCCGGACGTCCCCGGATGGCGGAGGTGGAGGCCGTGGTGACCACCGCGCCCCGCCCCCTCGGCCGCATCCGCGCCAGCACGTGCTTGAGCCCGAGGAAGACGCCGCGCACATTCACCGCCATCACGGCATCGAAGGCATCGTCCGGGTAGTCGAAGATGGGTGCGACCGCCCCCTCGATGCCGGCATTGTTGGCGAACAGATCGATGGGACCGAGCTGCCCCTCGGTCTCGGCGACGAAGGCCGCGACCTCCGCCGGCGACGAGACGTCGGCCGCGAGGAAAAGGGCGGTGCGACCCGCCCCTTCCACGAGCCGGGCCGTCTCGGCCCCGAGCGCCCCGTCGCGGTCGATCACCGCCACGTCATGGCCTGCGGCGGCCAGCCGCAGCGCGATGGCGCGGCCGATGCCGCCGCCACCGCCCGTGACCAGCGCGACGCTCACGACTTGACCAGCGAACAGCCGCCTTCCGACAGCGGACGCCACACCTGCTCCGGCGGAATGGACTTCACCACCGTGTAATAGTCCCACGGATACTTGGATTCGGCCGGCGTCTTCACCTGGAACAGGAACATGGGGTGGATCTTGCGGCCGTCGACGCGGATCGAGCCTTTGCCGAACAGCGGATCGTCGGTGGGTAGCGCCTTCATCTTGTCCACCACCGCAACGCCGTCCGTGGCCCCGCCAACGGCGGATACGGCCTTGAGATAGTGCAGGGTCGAGGCATAGGCCCCGGCGTGCAGCGCGCTCGGATAGCGCCCGTCGTTGCGCGGCGCGAAGCGCTTGGTCCAGGCGCGGGTGCCCTCGTTCAGGTCCCAATAGAAGGACTCCGTGAACTGGAGCCCCTGGGCCACCTTGAGCCCCAGCGAGTGGACATCGGTGACATAGAGCACGGTGGCCACCAGGCGCTGCCCGCTCTGCGGGATGCCGAACTCCACCGCCTGCTTGATGGAATTGATGGTGTCGCCGCCGGCATTGATGAGGCCGACCACCTGCGCGCCCGACGCCTGCGCCTGCAGCAGGAAGGAGGAGAAATCCTGCGTATTGAGCGGCGCGCGGACGCCGCCGATCACCTTGCCGCCGGTCCGGGCGACCACGTTCCTGACGTCCTGCTCCATGGCATGGCCGAAGGCATAGTCGGCGGTGAGCGTGAACCAGTTCTTGCCGCCGGATTCCACCACCGCGGTGGCGGCGCCGGTGGCCAGGGCATAGGTGTCGTAGGTCCAATGCACCGTATTGGGCGAGCAAGCCTTTCCGGTGAGGTCCGAGGAGGAAGGACCGGAGGCGATCATCACCTTGTTCTTCTCGCGCGCGATGGAGGCCACGGCGAGCGCGACGGCCGAGTTCGGCACGTCCACGATCATGTCGACACCCTCGGTGTCGAACCACTTGCGGGCGATGCCGGCTGCGACATCGGCCTTGTTCTGGTGATCGGCAGCGATCACCTCCACCTTGAGCGGCTTGCCGGCCGCGTTGAAATCCTCGACCGCCATCTGGGTCGCGACCACCGAGCCCTTGCCGGTCACGTCCGCATAGAGGCTGGACATGTCTGTGAGCACGCCGATCTTGATCGTCTTCTGGTCCTGCGCGAGGGCGAGCCCCGGCATCGCCAACATCAGCGCGCCGGCGGCTACCAGGGCTCGGCGTGAGGGCGATGGCGGGCGCCGGAGCCGGGCGAGGGTCTCGTCTGTGGTTCGGGTCATGGATAGTCCTCCCTTCGTTTTTGTTCTGGTGGCAGCTCAGGGAATGAGCCGCTTGAGCAGACGACGGTCCTCCACCGCAAAGCCGCCGCCGTATACGTCGGAGACCATGAACTGGGCGGAGAGGACTTCCGGCTCCAGCTCGGTCAGCGGATCGAAGGCACTCGCGTGCAGGTTCATGACCGCGCGGCCGGCGACAGGCGCGGAATAGGCGATGGGCGTGCGGCGGTAGACGACGTCGGCATAGGCCGTCTCCAGCCGCTCGGGGTGCGGCAGACGGCGCACATGGATTTCGCCGCCGGGCTGCTCGGTGCCGTCCACGAGCCGCACGACGGGGGCCTCGGGGTCCGGCGTGAACGACACTTCCGCGAGCGGCACGCCGCGCCGGATCACCGCGCTTTCGATGGCGCCGGTCTCGGCCTCGTCAAAGCGATAGGTGCAGTCCTTCTTGGTGTATCCGAACAGCTCGCGGCCGGCCGCGATGCCCATTGGGTCGGAGCAGTACATGTAGATGTGCGTCTGGGTGAACAGGTCCTCGTAGCGCACCGCCACCGTGACCATGAGGTCGAACATGCGGCCCTGGTGGAGCGACAGCGTGTGTCCCGGCGAGGCCATGAAGCGGAAAGCGACCCGGTCGTTCACCAGCTCGAACGGCGTGTCCGCGAGCAGAGCCCGCGTCTTCGCGGGATCGACGCGGGTCATCACCTCCAGCGTGCGCAAGGCGCATTCCCACTCCACCGGATAGGCCGGGGAATAAGGCGGGTTGACCCCGCTGCCGGGGTGCATCTGATACTTGCCGAACATCGGTCCTCTCCTTTTATGGCTTGCCCTGGCGCGCGGGGCTTGTCGTTCAGACGGGCGCCGCAAGGCGCGCGGCGGGTTCGGAATAAGCGGGCGCGTCCAGCAACGCGCGCGCGGCGTCGGCCGTGTCGGTGATGCCGCACAGGGCCATGGTCAGGTCGAGTTCCCGGCGGATGAGTTCGAGGCAGCGCGTCACTCCCGCCTCGCCCATGGCCCCGAGGCCGTAGAGAAACGCCCGGCCGATGAGCACGCCGCCTGCGCCCAGCGCCAGCGCCTTCAGCACGTCCTGTCCAGAGCGGACGCCGCCATCAAACAGCACCTCGGTGCGCGCGCCCACCGCCTCGGCGATAGCCGGCAGCGCGGAGATGCTGGACGGCGCTCCGTCGAGCTGGCGGCCGCCGTGGTTGGACACGACGATGGCATCCACCCCCGCGCGGGCAGCCGCCCGGGCGTCCTCGGGGTCCATGATGCCCTTCACGATGAGCTTGCGGTCCCAAAGGCGCCGCAGCCACCGCACGTGCTCCCAGCTGAGGGTCTGATCGAACTGCTCGGACACCCAGTGGGCCAGAGAGGAGGCATCGCTCACCCCCTCCACGTGGCCCACGATGTTGCGGAAGGTGCGCCGCTGCGTCCGCGCCATGTTCAGGCACCAGCGCGGCTTGGTGGCGAGGTTGACGAGATTGCGCAGCGTGGGGCGCGGCGGGGTCGAGAGCCCGTTCTTGATGTCGAGGTGGCGCTGGCCCTGCACGGGCAAATCCATGGTGAGCACCAGCGCCGAGCAGCCTGCGTCATGGGCGCGGGCGACGAGCCGTTCCATGAAGGCCCGGTCCTTCATCAGATAGAGCTGGAACCAGAAGGGGCGCGAAGTGTGGGCGGCGACGTCCTCGATGGAGCATACACTGACGGTGGACAGGGTGAAGGGCACGCCGAACCGCTCCGCGGCGCGCGCGGCGAGAATCTCCCCGTCCGCCCACTGCATCCCGGCAAGACCGGTCGGGGCGAGCGCCACCGGCATGGCGACATCCTCGCCCAGCATGCGGCCGGAGAGGCTGCGCCGGGAGATGTCGATGCCGACGCGCTGGCGCAGGCGAATGGCAGCAAGGCCTTGCTCATTCGCGCGGTAGGTTGCACCGGTCCAGGAGCCGCAATCCACGTAGTCGTAGAACATGCGCGGCACCCGGCGGGCGGCCAGGCGGCGAAGGTCCTCGACCGAGGTGATGGGCGCGTCCGGGAAGATCACTCTAGCTGTCCTGAGGCGTGGCCAAAAACGTACTTTGGATTCAAAGTACGTTTTATGTTAGAAGCCATGCGACGGGTCCTGTCAAGGGTGCGGACCTCTTGCATCGGGCTGTCGCTGCCGATAGGCGCGAACGATGCCGCGCGGAACCGGGAGAACGGAGCAGGTCATGGGGGTTGAAAAAGCCGGCAAGGACGCTGACGCCGCGGCGGGCGGCTCCCTTCAGGACCGGACCTATCTCCAGCTCCGCGAGATGATCGCCGCCGGCCAGATCCGTCCCGGCGAGCGCCTGCTGGAGGCGGAGGTGGTCCGCGCTTTCGGCATCAGTCGGTCGCCGGCCCGACAGGCGCTGGAGCGGCTGCGCCGGGATGGCGTGGTGGAACCGCTCGAAGGCCGTGGCTACCGGGTTCCCGGCGGCGCACCATCCGACACGGCGGTGCTCGATCCCGTGGACATGTCGGCGCCCCGGCAGTGGGAGCGGATGTATCAGGAGGTCGAGCAGGAATTGTTCGTACGCACCCTGTTCGGTTCGGTGCGTCTGAACGAACTGCGTCTGGCCGAGCATTTCGGCGTCAGCCGGACGGTGACCCGGGACCTGCTGGCGCGGATGCACGGCGTCGGCCTCATCGCCAAGGATCATGCCGGCCACTGGATCGCCGAGCAGATGACGCCGGATCGCATCCGCCATCTCTACGAGCTGCGCTGCCTGCTGGAGCCGGCGGCCTTGCGCCAGGCGGCGCCCCGCGTGCCCGCCGCCGTGCTGGCGGACATGCGCGCCCGCGTCCTCGCCACTCGCGCAGAAACACCCATCAGCAGCACGCGCTTCGACGAGGCGGAAACCGATCTTCACATCACGCTGCTCGGCTATTGCGCGAACCCGGAGATCATGCGCGCCCTGAAGCGCACGCACCTCCTGTTCGGCCCCACCCGCCACCTCTTCGATCCGTTCCTGGGCATTCCCATCCGGTTGATCGTAGCGGCGCTGGACGAGCACATCGAGATCATCGACCTTCTGCTGGAGGCCCAGCCGGAGCGGGCCGCGCAGGCCCTTGAGGCCCATCTGAGGGACGCCGTCGAGCGCTGGCTCCGCCGCTTCGAGATCACCGCCAAGGGCAAGCCGATCCCCGTCCCGTCCTATCTCCAGGCCGTCGCGGACTGAACGGCCGGCCGTGTCCTCGCCGGCGTCCATCGGCGTCCCCTTGGGCCGATGGCGATTTCAGATACACCAGGCTGATACCTGCAGGGCATGAAGGGACTGAAGAGTCGGAGAAAGCCGACGAAGAAGTACTCGCCAAAACGAACGGCATGGGCCAAGTATGCCGGGCGCGTTGGTGAGAATACCGGGGTCTGGTTATTTTACCTCCGTGCCAAAAAAGGCGGGGGAGGCCCCATGATACCGCATCCTTGCACCCGATTCCCGTGCCCCTCGCCAGGCTGCGAACACTGCGACCCGCTCATCATGAGCCTGCCTGTCCCGGATACTACGCTGCCGCCCTACTGCCCCGGATGGGAATGCCCGCGCTGCCACAAGATCAATGCGCGGGGAGTGGGGGAATGCGATTGCGAACCGCGAAAAAAAGAAGGCGAGAAATAGTGCCGGCCTCGCGCGCAAACGCCCTTGGCTTCGGTCTGACGTGCAGTTGAGGACAGGCAGTGCACGAAACCAGGCTGTTACCTGACGACCGTCGAGCCTGGACAGAGTTCGCGACGGTGGCGTGTTTACCTTCCACGGGCGTGGTGCGCACTCCCGGCTTGGACCGAAACATGGCGAGCCCCTCCGCTGCCGCCGGAACCCGAGAAGCGCGCGGGCCAGCGCTTCTTCAGCCTCACGCCGCCCCGTATTGCTTGATCTTCGCGTAGAGACTGCTGCGCGACAGGCCCAGAAATCTTGCCGCCTCCCGCTTATTGCCCGCCGCCTGTTGCAGCGCGTCGGCAATCATCGAGCGCTCCAGCCTGGCGACGGCGCCGCCGAGATCAAGGACCGGCGACGCTTCGTTCTCGTGCGCTGCGGATGGAAGAACGTCCGCGACATGGTCCGCCTCGATCCGCGCCCCGTCGCTGCGCACATAGATCTGCTCGATGACGTTGGCGAGCTCGCGCACATTGCCCGGCCAGTCATGGCGCTCCAGCCGCGCCACGGCGGCCGCCGTCAGCGGACGGATGGCGACGCCGAAGGCGGCGGCGGTCTGCTCGCTGAAGCGGGAGGCCAGCAGTTCCACGTCTCCCGCCCGCTCGCGCAAGGGCGGCAGGTGGATGGGCAGCACGTTGAGCCGGTAATAGAGATCCTGCCGGAACGTGCCCGCACGCACCATGTCGGCGAGGGGGCGGCTAGTGGCGGCGATGATCCGCACGTCCACCCGCAACGGCTGGTTGGAGCCCACGGGCTCCACCTCGCCATCCTGCAGCGCGCGCAACAGCTTTGCCTGCAGGCCTAGCGGCATGTCGCCGATCTCATCGAGGAACAGCGTGCCCTCGTGGGCGATCTGGAACTTGCCGGGCCTCGGCTGGCGGGCGGCCCCGGTGAAGGCGCCCGGCGCCACGCCGAAGAATTCCGCCTCCAGCAGGTTTTCCGGTACCGCCGCCACATTGATGGCAACGAACGGCCGGCTCATGCGCTTGGAGGCGGCATGGATGGCATGCGCGGCCATTTCCTTGCCCGTGCCGGTCTCGCCGAGGAGCAGCACGGCGGACCCGACCTCGCCCGCCCGGCGCAGCAGGCGCGCCAGCTGCCGCATGGCGGGGCTCGCGCCGAGGATGTGCTCGGCGGTGAAGCGCACGGCCCGCTTGGCGGAGAAGGCCTGCTCCATCCGGCTGAGTCGCGACTGCATCTGATGGAGCCGCTCGGCGATGGGCCGCAGATAGGGAATGCTGTCCTTGAGGGCGAAGGCGATGGCGCCGATGATCTCGCCCGTCTCGTCCCGAAGCGGAAGCCGCGTCACCAGCAGCCAGCGGTCGCCATACTGGATGATGTCGAGGGGATGGGGATGGCCGGTCTCCACCACCTCGCGCATCCGGCTATGGGGGATGACGCGCTCGATCTCCTGCCCCACCAGATCGGCAAGGTCCGGCTTGCCGAGCAGCGCCAGCTGGCCCTCGCTGAACCAGACGACCCGGGACTCCCGATCGACGAGGGTCGCCCCGTCGATCATGCCCTCCACCATGCCCAGGAGCGCTCTGGCGGCGGCGAAGCGTTCGTCGGCGATGGTGGTCATGGGGCAAATCCGGATGGATGCGTGTCGAATTTCTGGACACGCATGTCGGTTATCTGGACATCAGGCGTGCGAGCCGTTGTCAATGGACAAATCGGCCCCTTCGCTGACGGACCTCGGCAGGTCCGAGGCGCCTCTGTCCGGAATGCTGGACACATCTGACGTCGAGCTTGGCCGGGCCGCCTGCGCAATCCGTTGATTTTGCTGGTTCGGCGCGGCGCTCCGGCCGCTGGCACGCGCCTTGCGCAGGGATAAGGCAAAACAGGTCGCCCTGACGGCGGGCGCGCAAGACATCGGGACGAAATGCAGCCGAAGAGGATCGCCGTCATTGGCGCCGGCCTGATGGGCCATGGCATCGCGCAGGCCTTCGCCGGTGCCGGGCTGCCTGTTTCCATTCACGACGCCGACCCGGCACGCCGCGCCGGCGTTCCCGGCCGCATCCGCGAGAGTCTCGAACGGCTGGGTGCCGATCCCGCCGCCGGGGACCGGGTGACGCCCGCCGATACGCTCGCCGCGGCGGTGGCCGGCGCCGATGTGGTGATCGAGGCGGTGCCGGAAGATCTTGAGCTGAAGAAGAGGGTGTTCGCGGAGATCGAGGCCGCCGCCCCGCCTCACGCGCTGCTCGCCAGCAACACTTCGGTCATTCCCATCACGCAGATCATGGCCGGGCTCGCCCACCGGCGGCGGGCCATGGGGACGCACTGGTGGAACCCGCCGCACCAGATCCCCCTCGTGGAGGTGGTGCAGGCCGAGGACACCGGCGTCGCCGAGATCGCGGCCATGATGGCGCTCCTCGCCGGCATCGGAAAGAAGCCGGTGCATGTGCGCCGGGACGTGCCCGGCTTCATCGGCAACCGGTTGCAGCACGCCATGTGGCGCGAGGCCATCGCGCTGGTTCAGGCCGGCGTCTGCGATGCCGCGACCGTGGACGAGGTGGTGAAGGAGAGCTTCGGCCGGCGCCTTTCGGTGCTGGGTCCGCTGGAGAATGCCGACCTTGTCGGCACGGACCTGACGCTGATGGTCCATCGCTATGTCCTGCACGACCTCGACCGCACGCCCGGGCCGCTGCCGCTGCTGGAAGATCTGGTCGGCGCCGGCCGCCTTGGCGTGAAGACCGGCGGGGGCTTCCGGGACTGGACAGAGGCGGAGGCGCAGGCGGTACGCACGCGCCTCGCGGACCATCTGCGCCGGTTCGACGTTCACGACACATGAGAGAGACCACACCATGAAAGGCCGCAACGCCATCGTCACCGGCTCCACCTCCGGCATCGGCCTCGCCATCGCGCGGGCGTTGGCGGGGGAGGGCTGCAACGTGATGCTCAACGGTCTCGGCGATGCGGGCGAGATCGAGGCCGTCCGCGCCGATCTCGCCGCGGCCGCCGGTACGAAGATCGCCTATAACGGCGCCGATGTGAGCCGCCCGGCCGAGGTCCGCGCTTTGGTCGCGGCAGCGTGCGCGGAACTGGGCCCGGTGGACATTCTCGTGAACAATGCCGGCATCCAGCATGTCTCGGCGCTGGCGGATTTTCCGGACGAGCAGTGGGACCGCCTCGTCGCGGTGAACCTCTCCGCCGCCTTTCACGCCAGCAAGGCGGTCATCGGTTCCATGACGGAGCGGCGCTTCGGCCGCATCGTCAACATCGCCTCCGTGCTCGGGCTCGTGGGCGCGCCGCACAAGGCGGCCTATGTGGCCACCAAGCACGGCCTCGTGGGGCTCACCAAATCCATCGCGATCGAGGTGGCGGAGACCGGCGTCACCTGCAACGCCGTCTGCCCCGGCATGGTGATGACGCCGATCATCGAGATGCAGGTGGCCGACCAGGCGAAGGTCACGGGCCTGTCGCCCGAGGACGTTGTGAAGGAGGTGTTCCTCCAGAACCAGCCCATCCGCCGCCCGGTGACGGCGGAGGAGATCGCCGGGGCCGTCGTGTTCCTGTGCTCGCCGGCCGGCTCGGGCGTCACGGGCACGACGCTGGCGGTGGATGGCGGCTACGTCGCCCGCTGAAGGCTCCGAAAGGTTCCATCGACGCGTTCAAGCAAACAAAGCTCAGCAAACATAACGCAGGGAGAAATCGCATGAAGGGTCTCATGGTTGCCGCGGCGCTCGGCACCGCCGTCGCCGCGCTCGCAGGGCCGGCTTCTGCCCAGATGTCCGACGGCAAGATCAAGATCGGCCTGCTGTCCGATCTCGCCGGCGTCTATTCCGACATCAACGGGGAGGGCTCGGCCCAGGCGGCCCGGCTCGCGGCGGAAGAGTTCGGCAACGCCATCAACGGCGTGCCGGTGGAGATCATCGTCGGCGATCACCAGAACAAGGCGGACGTGGCGGCGAGCCTCGCCCGCAAGTGGATCGACACCGAGCAGGTGGACGTGGTGGCCGACGTGCCGAACTCCGCCGCCGCGCTGGCCGTGCAGGCCATCACCAAGGAGCGCAAGCGCATCTTCCTCATGTCCGGCCCCGGCTCGGTGGACCTCACCGGCAAGGCGTGCAGCCCCTACGGCTTCATGTGGACCTGGGACACCCACTCGGTGTCGGCGGCCACCGCCCGCGCGCTGGTGACCAAGGGCGACAAGAGCTGGTTCTTCATCACCGCCGACTATGCCTTCGGCCATTCGCTGGAGGAGGAGGCATCCAAGACGGTGAAGGCCATGGGCGGCACCGTGAAGGGCGGCGTCCGCGTGCCCCTCGCGACCTCGGACTTCTCCTCTTTCCTGCTGCAGGCGCAGGCGTCGGGCGCCAAGGTGGTGGCCCTCGCCAATGCCGGCGGCGACACCATCAATTCCGTGAAGCAGGCGACCGAGTTCGGCCTGCCGCAGGGTGGGCAGACGCTCGCCGGCCTGCTCCTCAACATCAACGACATCCACGCGCTGACGCTGCCGGTGGCGAAGGGCCTCATCCTGTCCAACTCGTTCTACTGGGACATGAACGACGAGACCCGCGCCTGGTCGAAGAAGTTCGAGGCCAAGACCGGCCGCAAGCCTTCCATGAACCAGGCGGGCGTCTATTCCGCCGTCCGCCACTATCTCCAGGCGGTGAAGGACCTCGGCACGGACGACGCCGACAAGGTGGCCGCCAAGATGCGCGCCACGCCGGTCACCGACATGATGATGAAGGACGCGAAGATCGGCGAGAATGGGCGTGTATTTAACAACATGTACCTCTTCGAGGTGAAGAAGCCTCAGGATTCCAAGGGTCCGTGGGATTATCTCACGCTCCTCCAGACGGTGCCCGGCGCCGAAGCCTACATCCCGGTCAAGGACAGCGGCTGCCCGCTGGTGAGGTAGCAGCCAGAGGCCCAGCTCGCGGCGACGCACGACCTCCGATTGGGCGCGGGTGATGGGGTGCATTGAAGGATAAGCCTGGCGGCCGCCTGCGGGACGGTTGCCCGGCTTCCCTCTGTTAAAGTGCAGCCCGTCAGGGCGATGAGCGGGGTGATCGCCTGTGTCGAATCGTGCGGCGGTCTCACCCAGATCTTCGACACGCCGGTCACGGCATGCGCCGTGGCCAAGCGCTCGTTCGCCGAGGCGAAGGGCATCGCGCCGCTTGGCCGGCTCGCGGGCTTTGGCGTCGCCGGCGTCGAGCCGGGCCTGTTCGGCCTCGGCCCGGTGCCGGCCGTGCGCAAGGCGCTCGCGCATGCCGGCTGGTCCCTCGGCGACATCGAGCGCATCGAGATCAACGAGGCGTTCGCCGCCGTGCCCATCGCCGTCGCGCGCGAGCTGGGACTGCCAGAGGACATCGTGAACGTGGAGGGCGGCGCGGTGGCGCACGGCCATCCTATCGGCGCCACGGGAGCGATCCTCGTCGCCCGCCTGCTCCACGCCATGCGGCGCGACGGGCTGAGGCGCGGCATGTCACCCTGTGCATCGGGGGTGGACAGGGCATTGCCCTCGCCCTCGAAGCGATGTGAGGCCCGCCATTACCGCGCCCCGACAGAAGCGGCCGTTGCCGCGCTAAGCGCGGCGCCCGCACACCAAGCCGCCGACGCCAGAACCCGCCGGCTGGTGGAAGCGCCCATCGTGCCGCTTCTGATCAGGCTCGCCTGGCCCAACGTGCTCATTATGCTCGCGCAGGCCTCGGCCGGGCTGATCGAGACCTTCTTCGTGGCCAAGCCCGGCTCGGCGGCGCTCGCGGCCATGGCGCTGGTCTTTCCGGCCGTCATGTTGATGACGACGCTGTCGGCCGGCGCGCTGGGCGGCAGCATTTCCTCCGCCGTGGCGCGGGCGCTCGGCGCGGGGAGGCAGGCGGCGGCGGATGCGCTGGTGCTCCACGCCATTGCGGTGAGCCTTGCTTTCGGGTTCGCCTTCGCCGCGCTGTTCCTTCTGTTCGGCCGACAGATCTATGGGGCGATGGGCGGGTCCGGGCCGGAGCTGGAGGCGGCGCTCATCTATTCCAAATCGTCTTCCTCGGCACGCCGCTGACCCGGACCATGAACGGGCTCGCCAGCGTCGTGCGCGGCACCGGCAACATGCTGCTGCCGGCCATCGTCATCTGCGTCGGCGTGGTTCTGCTGATCCCGATCTCGCCGGTACTGATCTTCGGCTTCGGCCCCATTCCCGGCTTCGGCATCGCGGGGGGCGGGCTGGCGCTCATCGCCTATTATCTCGGCGGCACGCTGGTGCTCGGCGCCTACATCCTCTCCGGGCGCAACCCCGCCCGCTTCCGCTGGGTGCGGCTCGACTGGCGGGTCATCGGCTCGGTCATGCGGGTCGGGGCGCTGTCGTCGCTGCAGTCGATCCAGACCAATGTCGTCGTCGGCGGCGCGACGGCGCTCGTCGCGCTTCAAGGCGGCGTCGATGCGGTCGCCGGCTTCGGCACGGGCGTGCTCATCTGGAGTACCTGCTCATCCCGCTCATCTTCGGCATCGGTGCGCCGATGGTGGCGATGGTGGGCACCAATCTCGGTGCCGGGCCCGGCGACCGCGCGCTGCATATCGCGCTGACCGGTGCGGGCCTCGCCTTCGTCGTGACGGAAACGGTGGGGCTTGCCGCGGCCTTCTTCCCCGAGGCGTGGCTTTACCTGTTCAGCGCGGAACCGGCCATGGTGGCCACAGGCAGTTCTTACTTGCGCATCGTCGGGCCGTTCTACGGCTTCGTCGGCATCGGGCTCGCGCTTTACTTCGCGGCGCAAGGCGCGGGGCGACTGTTCTGGCCGGTCGTGGCCGGCTTCCTAGGCGTCGCCATCGCGCTCGGCGGCGGCTTCATGGCCCTCTGGCTCACGGGCTCCATCGCGGCACTGTTCGCCGCGCTCTCGCTCGCCCTCGTGGTCTATGCGGTGACCACGCTGGCTGCCGTCAAGACGGGGGCTTGGCTGCGGTGACGCAGCAGCTCAGTCGTCCCGTGGCGATTGTTCAGATCGCGAGGCGCTTGGCGTTCATTGTCAGGGTCACGATGACGCCGTCGCTGGGCCACTCGGTGTCGATCGATCCGCCAAGCTGTCCGGTCACACTGCGCTGGAGCAGCCGGCTTCCGTAGCCCGCGTCGCTCTTGACCTCGACAGGCGGCCCATTGCGCTCGGTCCACACCACGGTGATCTCGTCGCCGTTGGTCGATCCGGAGATGTCCAGGATCCCCGATGACACCGACAGGGCGCCATATTTCAGCGAGTTGGTCGCGAGTTCGTGGATGACCAGAGCGAGGGCGGTCGCGGATTGCTCGCCGATGCCCATCCGTGGCACCGCCACCCGGATGCGCCCGCTGAACGCGCCCTCGTCGTCATAGGGGGCAAGCAGGACCGCAATCAGATCGCCCAGGAGCGCGGCCCGGCCCTGGTCCTTCGCCAGCGGCCGGACCAGATCGTGAGCGCGCCCGAGGGAGGTGAGCCGCTGGATAAGGTCGCTCGCCATGTCCTCCACGGATGTCGCCGAACGCGATGTCAGGCTGGTGAGCCCGGCCGCGATCGCCAGCAGGTTCTTCACCCTGTGGCTCATCTCGCCCGCCAGCAGCTCGTGGCCCTCTTCCGCCTGCTTGCGGCCGGTGACATCGAGAAAAACGCCCCAAACCTGGCCCTGGTGCAGCCCCTCGTCATTGCCGAGACCGCGGGCGGAAATCCAGCGGATCTCATCGCCGAGGAGAATACGGAAGTCGATCTCATAGGAGCCGACCAATGCCCGCGTGGCCGTGAATGCCGCCTGCACCCTGTCGCGGTCGGCGGGGTGGATGTGGGAGGAGAGATCCTCGAACGTCACGCTCTTCGCCTGCGGCAGACCCCACAGATCAAACCCCTGCTCGTCCATGGCGAAGGCGTTGGTTTCGACGGTCCACGCCCAGAGGGCGACCCCCGCGGCATGAAGGGCGCGCTTGAGGTTGTGCACATCCCACAGGGGGTGGGCTTCGTCGCTGACGGGCATGGCAACCTTTCATGGGGCGTAAAACGGAGGTTTTGAACCGGCCTTGTCCGTAAAAGGGGAGTTACCATTTGGGGGTGTAGACTACAATAAGCTCACTATTTTCCATGTTTTTAACGGAGATTCATAGCAGCGTCTCAGCTCATCCTGACGTTGGCATTTTTCCCGGCCGCCCGGCCAACAATAGACAACATGCACTTTACTGCGCGAGCTTTGCCGTGAACGGAGCCGAAAGCGATCTCGGGCGTTACGTTACATAGCCAAGGGAGCACGTCATGGCCAAACGCGAACTCATCGATACGGGCACCGACAAGCGCTACGTCCGGCGCGACGAACAGGGGCGGTTCCGGGAATCCGACGATGTCGGCAAGTCGCTGGCGCAGGACGTGCGCAAGACCGCCAAAGCCTCGGTCAAAGCCGGTCAGGGCGACACGGGCGACCGCAAGCGATAAGCTTTGCCGCTGTGAAGATCGCGAGCTTCAATGTCAATGGCGTCAACGGCCGGTTATCGGTCCTGCTGCGTTGGCTCGCTGAAGCGCAGCCGGACGCGGTCTGCCTTCAGGAGCTGAAGGCGCCCAGCGAACGCTTCCCGATCGGCGAGATCGAGAAGGCCGGCTACGGCGCGATCTGGCAGGGCCAGAAGAGCTGGAACGGGGTCGCGATCCTCGCCAGAGGCAGCGAGCCGATCGAGACGCGGCGCGGCCTGCCCGGAGACGGGGACGACAGCCAAAGCCGCTACATCGAAGGGGCGGTCGACGGAATTCTCATCGGTTGCCTCTATTTGCCCAATGGCAATCCGGCGCCCGGGCCGAAGTTCGACTACAAGCTGGACTGGTTCCGGCGCCTTACCACCTATGCGGAGGAGCTTCTGGAGCTTGAGGTGCCGGTGGTGCTCGCCGGCGACTACAATGTGATGCCGACCGACCTCGACGTGTACAATCCCGAACGCTGGCGCGACGATGCCCTCTTTCGGCCAGAGGTCCGCGCACTGTTCGCGGCGATGGTCGACCAGGGCTGGACCGATGCCCTGCGTTCTCTTCATCCCGGCGAGGCCCTCTACACGTTCTGGGATTATTTCCGGAACGCTTGGGGGCGCAATGCAGGGCTGAGGCTGGACCATTTTCTGCTGAGCCCGAGCCTCGCGCCCCGCCTGGCCGCAGCCGAGGTTGATCGCGCCGTGCGGGGCTGGGAGAAGGCAAGCGATCATGCCCCCCTGTGGATCGAATTGGCCCAGGAGGAGAGCGCGGACCGGCCGGGTGGAAAGCTGACGGCGCCCTCTCGATCACGAGAGCGCCCCACGCGCCGGAAGTGAGGTCGCGCTCTCCAGCCGTGCAGCGGCTGTCACGCGCGCGACCTCGGAGCCAAGCGTTCGCCCGCGTCGCGGGCGGCATTGGCGACCTCTTCGATGGCGGACATGACTTCGGCCGTCGCGGTGTGGTGCACCATGTGACCGCCGGCCTTGACCCGCCTGAGCGAGCTGCCCGCGATCAGGTCATGCAGGCGGCGAGACTGCTTGTCGATGTCCACCACCCGATCGCCTTCGCCGGCGACGAGGGCGACCGGCATCGTGAGCGCTCCATACCTTTCGCTGGCGCTGTAGGCCGCAGGAATCATCAGCATCGATTCGGCTGCGGCGGCGCGTAGCTGGGAGGGGCGCAGTGCCATGTCCCGTGGAAAGGCCCGGAACTTCGCCGGAATTTTCGCCGGGGCGAAGAGGTTTCGGAGCATCTGGCGCCAGGTGAGCCGGGCAAGGAGCGGCGAAACCGTGTAGCGGAGCACGTCGCCGACAACGGGAATGGCTGGTCCGCCGAGCGCGACCGCATCGGCGCGGAAATCCGGGAAGTAATAGCCGGACGCCAGCACCAGACCCGACACCGCCTCAGGATGGTCCGAAGCCAGTCGTACTGCGACGCAGGCGCCCCATGAATGGCCAAACAGAAGACAGCGCGAAACCCCGAGCTGAAGCAGCGCCTTGCGGAGGAGTTCTGCCTGCGCGGCCGCTGTCCAGACGGTGGTTCGCGGGCGCGAGCTGTGTCCGAAGCCGGGACGATCGAAGGCGATGACCCGATATCTGGTGGCGGCAGCCGCCATCAGACCGCTTGCATCGAGATCGTCGAGGGTCACGCCATTGCCGTGCAGCAATACCAGAGGCTCGCCGAAGCCGCGCTCCACGTAATGAAGGCGCACGCCATCCACATCGATGAACGTTCCAGAGGGAGGGTTCAGCCGCTCCGTGTCCCGCGCGATCAGGGCATTGGCGACAGCGGCTGCGACACCGGCCGCGACCAGGGAGGCAAGGGTGATCTGCCGGTTGGAAAGACGAGAGAACAAGGCGAGCACTCCATGCAAGGCATGGTCGATGCCTCTGTGAATCGAAAAATGTTGTAGTCGGCAGCAAACGCCCCCCGTCCGGCGATGTTCCTGCCGATAAACGCGACGCGTCAGTATTCCGCGCGTTTCCTGGGTACGTTCTTTTACTTTTCTGCTGCGCCAGCGATTGTTGCGCGACGGGGCTGTCGCGCGTTTCGAGGATGCGGCACAGGCCGTGCTTCGCTGCACGATGGAGTTAGGGTCCCTGATCTTCGCTGTGGCCCGCCTGATTGCCGCTGTCGCCGGGAACACCCAAGCCTGCTGCGCGGTTCATCTCACATCGAAACAGGAGGTCATCATGGGCCGAGGCATTCTACTGTGGCTGCTGGGCGTTCCGATCCCGATCATCATCCTTCTCTTCCTCTTCTTCAGGTAGCCGCTGACACCAGACACGGGCCGGCGCGAAGCCGGCCGGTGTCTTTACTGGTGCCGCTGCCGCTGAACGGCGTGGAGGTCCCATCAGGGGCACAGAAGCCCGGCTGCAGTTGGCGGAGGGCTCGTGTCGCTGATCTTCAGCTCAGCTTGCCGGTAGCCTGTTCCAGCAGATCCCATGCCTTGTCGCCGAACTTCGCCCGCCAGTCCGCACAGAAGCCGGACGTGCTGAGCACGTCGCGGACGGGCAGGGGATCAACCGTCTTGAAGACAAGCCGCTTTTCCACCAGCACGCCGCGCAGGGCCGCCGCGTGTCAGCCGGCGCGGCAGGACAGGCCGCCATCCACCGGCAGGCTGACGCCGGTGATGTAGCCAGCCTCGTCGGAGGCGAGGAAAAGGGCGGCGTTGGCGATATCCCAGGCGGTTCCCATCTTGCCGGTGGGGCAGGCGGCGTCGCGCGCCGCGACCATCGCCTCGGCATCGGCGTACTGGCCGGAAATCTGCTGGAAGATCAGCGGTGTGTTCATGAGGCCAGGCATGATCGCGTTCACGCGGATGCCGTCCTTCGCATATTGAAGGGCAAGGCCCATGGTGAAGTTGTTCACCGCCGCCTTCGCCGCGTAATAGGCGATGTAGGGATAGCCCGTGTAGCGCACCGCCGCGATGGACGAGACGTTGACGATGGCGCCGGAGCGGCGCGCCAGCATGTGCGGGAGCACGTGCTTGCAGGTGAGGAAGCAGCCGGTGAGGTTGAGGTCGATGGTGCGGTGCCAGGCCGCCTCGTCCAGCTCGATGGGGCCGCCCATGGTGGCGTAGCCCACATTGTTGTGCAGCACGTCGATGCGCCCGTGGGCCGCCATGACCTGCGCCACAACATCGGCCACGGCATCGGAACTGGTCACGTCGCAGGCGAAGGCGGAGGCGGCGCCGCCCTCGGCGGCGATGATCTCCAGTGTCGCCTCGGCGGCGGCCGGGTTCACGTCCACGCACACCACGTGGGCGCCGTTGCGGGCGAAGGTCACCGCCGTCGCCTTGCCGTTGCCCCAGCCCGGCCCGACAGACCCGGCGCCGAACACGATCGCGATCTTGCCTTCAAGGCGGTTGCTCATCTCGAAAGTCCTGGAATGTGCGTTGAAGCGCGAAGCGCCGTCGCGGGACGTCGCGCATGTTCTAGACGAAACCCGTCGAGATCCACTGCTCGGCGATGACCGGCGCAGCCCTGCGACCAGCGCGACCATATAGCCGATGATGGGTTTCAGGCCCGCGTCGGCACGCCGCTCAACTCACACTTGCCTCGGCGCTCCGAAACACGCCATCGTGCGGCGAGGAGATCGCCACGATGACCAACGAAGCCCTGAATGACCCAGCGGAAATCCCGCCCGAGCTCGACCGCTGGAACTGGGGCGCCTTCTTCCTCAACTGGATCTGGGGCATCGGCAATTCCACCTGGATCGCGCTGCTCGCGCTCATCCCGCTCGTCAACCTGGTCATGATGATCGTTCTGGGCTTCAGGGGCAGCCGCTGGGCCTGGCGCAATCGCACATGGCGCAGCCCCGACCAGTTCCGCCGCACACAGCGCGCCTGGGGCATCGCCGGCCTCGTCGTCTGGCTCGTCGTGGTGGGCGGATTCGGCACGATGTTCTACACCATGCCGGGCATCCTGAAGAATACCGACGCCTACGCGCAGACCATGAAGGCGGTGCAGTCCGACCCGCAGGTCGTCAGCGCGCTCGGCGCGAACATCCAGGACGGCTTCTGGGTGTTCGGGCAGGTGACGGTCGATGGCAATGGCGGCGGCTCCGCGAGCTACAGCATCCCCATTCATGGGGACAAGGGAGCGGGGAAAGCCATCGCCCAGGCAACCCGCGAGGGCAACCGCTGGACCATCCGGCAGCTTGTCGTCACCGTGGATGGCCGGCAGACGCCCATCGTCCTCATCCGCAACGGCCGGCCGGGGGGCATCGGCGCCTGAGCGGCGCGGAGGGGGCGGGATCGCGGCCTTTGCGGAAGGCCGGAAGTGTGCGACCAAGCGCGGGGTTTCGCAGGGGAAAGCCGGCATGTGCACAGCGCTCGTCTATGGTGATGCCGCGGGGCGGTCCTATCTCGGCCGCACGCTCGAGCTGACGATGGATCTGCCTTACGAGGTCGCCTGGTTCCCGGCCGGTTTCCCCGTGACCTCGCAGGCGCCCGGCCATCCGGCGCTCGCCTATGCGGTCGACCATGCCTTCCTCGCCATCACCATGCCCTGGCGCGTGCCCACGCCAGAGGCGCCGCTCGGCATGGCGGATCTCAAGGTCATCGAGGGCCTGAACGACAAGGGCCTCACCTTCAGCCTCCTGTCCTATCCCGCCGCCGCCGGCCGCGCGCAGGGGGTGGAGATGACGCGCGCCGTGCTCGCCGCCTCCGATCTCGGCAGCTGGGTGCTCGGCCGGTTCGCGAGCGTGGCGGAGGTGAAGGCGGCCCTCGCCGCGCAGCCGGTGGTGCTGGAGGCGCTGGCGCTGCTGCAGGGGGCGGTCTCGCCCTTCCATTATGTGGTGAACGACGCCGCGGGCGCCTCGCTGGTGATCGAGTTCCACAAGGGCGAGATGCAGCTCTACGACAACCCCGTGCGGGTGATGACCAACGGCCCCCGCTTCGACTGGCACCTGACCAATCTCGACAATTACACCTTCCTCAGCAATGTCGACCGTCCTGCGGCGACCTTCGGCGGCTACGCGGCGCGCCAGCCTGATTCCGGCATCGCCACGGCGGGGCTGCCATCCTCCAGCACGTCGGTGGGGCGGTTCGTGCGGGCGGTTTATTACGCCGAGTTCGCCGAGAAGGCGGACACGCCCGATGGGGCGGTGAACGCGCTCGCCCATGTGATGAACACCTTCGACCGGCCGCGCGGCGTGTCCATCGACTATCCCAGCGAAGGCGGCGGCCACATGGAGGTGGCGGGGCTGAAGGAGGACGCCGCGCGGCCCTACGCGACCGAATTCACCTCCTGGACCAGCCTCTCCGACCTCGGTCGGCTGCTGTTCTTCGTGCGCGACTATGCCGGCATGAACTTCACCCGCTTCGACCTCGCCGCGCTCCGGGATGCGGCGCAGCCGCTCGCGCTTCCCCTGAGCCGCCTGTCGGCGCTGCCGGCGGACGCGACCGGATCGCTGAAGGCGGCAGCGAAAGCGGAAGCCGGATGAGGCGAGCCTATTCGTAGAGGTAGCCCACCGGGCTGCCGGCGAGGCGGTCGCTGCGCAGGTCGGCACGGGTGATGATCCGGCCGGCGAGGGCGTCGATCTCGTCGCGCTGGCCGGGCGTCCACATCTTCAGCGCATCGAAGCCGTTGAGCAGGCCGAGCCGGAGGATCTGCGTGTCGTCGCCGACATCCGTGAGCCGGATGGCGCCCTTGCCGGCGGTCACCGTATCGCCCGTGCCCAGTTCGATCGTCTTGCCCGCGCCGTCGACGAAGCCGGCGGTGCCGCGGATGATGCGGTAGACCACGACTTCGCCCTTCGCGAGCCCCTCCGCGTCGGCCGCCATGGCGGACTTGGGCAGCACCGCGCCGCCGCGCGGATCGGTGGCGATGATGTGGCCGGTGACGAGGCTGCCGCTCGGTGCCTCGATGCCGAGGTCACGCACATGCACCGGCATGGCCGAGGCCACCGGGCCGAGCGCGTCGGCGGGATAAAGGCGGAAGAGGGCGTCGAGGGCGAGCGGATCCTGGACCCAGAAGCCCGCGCCGGCCGGGCGGTTGTGCAGCGGATGCTTCCAGGCGGTGCGGGGGGTCTCGTCCTCGCGGATCTTGTCGGGGCCGACCACCGTGGGGTTCGGGAAGGTGGAGGGATCGGTGATGAAGGCTTCGAGGAACTTGCCCGAATAGCCCATGCAGAGCGGGTCCGGCACCACGGTCTGCGGTGTCTTCAGATTCTCTTCCGTGGAGAGGCCGGACCAGGTGTAGAAGAGCTGGCGATGCACGATGGCGCTCTGCAGCATCACCGCGCCCGGCCCCACGTAATGGAGCTTGCCGTCATAGTCGAAGGTGAACATGCCGGAGGTGACGAGCACCAGCTGGAAGCCGCCGGGCGGCAGGTGCAGGTGGAAGTCGGTCGGCCCCGTGTCGTCCCGGTAGATGGGCAGGTTGGTGGCCACCTCCTGCAAAAGAAAAGCGCCATTGTTGGCGTGGAGCCCTTCCAGCGCGCGGTGATAGAGCGCCTGCGGCCGGTACACCGGATCGTAGCTGATGTCCTTGTAGCGATCGATCGCGATGAAATCGGCGCGATTGAGGGCGATGGCCGCGCCATCCGGCTGCATGAGGCCGGGCCATTTGAAATCACCCATGGACTGAAGACCCATAGCAATCTCCCGGGCGCGAGGCGGATGCGTGGTTGTGATGTCGTCGCTTATATTCAATCCAGGCTCTGCTGCGTCAATCGAATAGTTTAGACCGCGCGGGGCTGGCGCGAAGTTGAACGCGATGCCGGGTATTCGTGCGCAACATCTGCTCTTTTGCTTATATTTTGACTTGTCCGTGCTCAAGCCGGGGGCAGGCACGCGATCCTCCCGTCCCGGGATGATGGTGGGTGTGAGCCGCGCCGCGCCCTGCTATGAGAGCGGCCAACGAGATCAGGTGAGGCGCATCCGTGACCGACGACATCCTCCCCAACGTGAACGAAGCCCTGTTCCACGTTCCGGCCCCCGACCGGCTCATCCCGGCCGCGCCCTCCCGTCACCCCCCGCGCATCCTGTTGCTCTATGGCTCGCTGCGCGAGCGCTCCTACTCCCGCCTGCTGACGCTGGAGGCCGAGCGTCTGCTGAACCGGCTGGGGGCGGAAACGCGGGTCTATCACGCGGATGGCCTGCCCTTGCCCGATGGCGCCCCGGTGGACCACCCCAAGGTGGCGGAGCTGCGCGAACTCGCCCTGTGGTCGGAGGGGCAGGTGTGGTGCAGCCCGGAGCGGCACGGCGCCATGAGCGCGGTGATGAAGGCGCAGATCGACTGGATCCCCCTCGCGCTAGGCGCCATCCGCCCCACGCAGGGGCGCACGCTCGCCGTGATGCAGGTGTGCGGCGGTTCGCAATCCTTCAATGCGGTGAACCAGATGCGCATCCTCGGCCGCTGGATGCGCATGCTCACCATCCCCAACCAGTCGTCCGTCGCCAAGGCCTATCAGGAGTTCGACGAGGCGGGCCGCATGAAGCCCTCGGCTTATTACGACCGGGTGGTGGACGTGATGGAGGAGCTGGTGAAGTTCACGCTGCTCACGCGCGACATCTCCCCGTACCTCACGGACCGCTACAGCGAGCGCAAGGAGGCGGCCGAGGCGCTGGAGGCGCGGCTCGCCCTCGGCTCGGCCGTGCGGTGACTGCCGCCGCATCGCCGGCCGCAGCCGGCGGCGCCGGCCGTGGGGTCATCGCCGCGCTCGGCGTGGTGCAGATCCTCACCTGGGGCTCGTCCTTCTATCTGCTCACGGTGCTGGCCGGGCCGATCGCGGCGGACACGGGCTGGCCGCTGCAATGGATCGTCGGCAGTCTCTGCGTGGGGCTGCTGGTGGCGGGGCTCGTCTCGCCGAAGGTCGGCGCGTTGATCGCTGCGCGCGGCGGCCGGCCGGTGCTGGCGGGCGGCTGCGTCCTGCTGGCCTGTGGCCTCGCGCTGCTGGCGCTGGCGCAAGGGCCGATCGTGTTCGCTTTGGGCTGGTGCATCGCCGGCGCGGGCATGGCGGCGAGCCTTTATGATGCGGCCTTTGCCGCGCTGGGCCGGCTCTATGGCGCCGGGGCGCGTCGGGCGATCACGCTGCTGACGTTATGGGGCGGCTTCGCCAGCACGGTGTGCTGGCCCATCACCGCCTTCCTCGATGCGCATCTGGGCTGGCGCGCGACCTGCCTCGTCTATGCCGGCCTGCATCTGGGCCTCTCCATGCCGCTGGTGCTGGCGTTCGTGCCGAAGGTCGCGCATCGGGAGGAAAGCGGCGGGCCGACGCGGGTCACGCCGGTGACGCTCAGCGGGCGGGAGCGCCTCGCCTTCCTCCTCATGGGCGGCATCGTCACCTGCATCGGCACCATTGCGTCCGCCATGTCGGTGCAGGTGCTGGCGCTACTCCAGTCGCGCGGCCTCAGTCTTGCGGAAGCGGTGGCGCTCGGGACGCTCGTCGGGCCATCGCAGGTGCTCGCGCGCGTGGTCGAGCAGATGTCTGGCGGTCGGCATCATCCGCTCTGGACGATGATCTGGGCGGTGGCGCTGATGGGGCTCGGGCTCGTGCTGCTCGCGGCCGGCTTTCCCATCGTCGCGGTTGCACTGGTGGCTTACGGGGCGGGTAACGGCATCTTTTCCATCGCCAAGGGCACGGTGCCGCTAGCGGTGCTGGGAGCGGAGCGCTATCCCGTGCTCGCCGGCCGCCTTGCCCGCCCGGCTTTGCTGGCGCAGGCGCTGGCGCCGCTGGGTGCGGCGCAGCTGCTGACGGCCGGCGGGGCGGGCGCGGTGCTCGCGGCGTTGGTCGCCCTGTGGCTCGCGGCGGCGGTGCTGCTCGCGCTGCTGTGGCGGCGGGTTTAGCCTTCAGTCGCTGTCGCCGGTGAGGACAGCGAAGGGCCATTGCGAGTTGGCGGCGAGATCGGCGGCGGAGGTGAGATCGCTGGAGAGCCCGGGCAGCGCGAAGCGCCAGCGGAAGCCGTCCGGCAGCGCAAGGCCGATCGCCTGCCACACGCGCGGATCGAGACCTCCGGCAGGCGTCACCTGCTCGAACGTCCGCACGGGGCAGAGCGCCAGCAGCGCCTTTCCTCCGCTTGTGCGCAGAAAGCCCACCATGGGCAATGCGCCACCCACCTCCAGCGGAGCATATTTGCCGCGAAACAGCTCCGGTGCTGCTGCGCGAAGGCCGAGCAGCGTGCGGATGAGCCACTGCTTGCGGCCGTCGGCGCTTGCAGCAGGGGCGGCGAGCGCGGCGCGGCGGCGGACGAAATCCACCGGGCGTCGGTTGTCCGGGTCTACCAGCGAGAGGTCGAGAAATTCCGTACCCTGATAGATGTCGGGAATGCCGGGGGCGGTGAGCTTGAGCACGCACGCCACCAGCCCCTTCGCCTCCGCCGCCCGGCGCAGGAGATCCACGAAGCGGGAGATTTCCCGCCGCATGTCCGCCCCCTCGGGCGCGGTGAGGATGAAGCGGGCGAGGCCCTGCGCCTCGGCTTCGAACGCCTCGTCCGGCCGGTCCCACGATGTCGCGCGCTTGGCCTCGCGCAGCGCCTTCATCTGCCAGCCCTCGACGCGGGCGAGGAAGCTCTCCATGTCGGCGGCATCGTCCGGCCAGGCGCCCACCAGCGTTTCCAAGAGCATGATGCGATCGGCCGCGTCCACTGCGGGCGCCCGTTCCTTGAGCGCCGCCAGCCAGCGGTCGAGGAGGGCGATCCACAGGTCCGCGCATTCGCTCAGGATGGAGAGGCGCGCGCGCACATCCTCGCCACGCTTGTGGTCGTGGGTGGCGCTCGCCAGCATGGCGAAGGGCCAATCGTCCGCCCGCGCCACGGCGGTCCGGTTCCAGTCGACGACGCTGCCGCCGCCCGTGGCGGGGTTCGAGCCCACCTCGTTGCGCGAGAGCAGGGGGCCGTAGCGGTAGAAGGCCGTATCCTCCACCGATTTCGCGGCCACCGGCGAGGAGAGCTGCTCGAAGCGGGTGATGGCGGCGCGCCGCAGGTCGGCGTGGGGCGCGTCCGGGGCGAGGGGGCCGAGCCAGTCGCCGATCCGGTCGAGGTGCCATTCATCTCCGGGGAAGACGCCGCCCCGCGCCGCCGCGATGGCCGCGTGGAGCGCGTCCTCTCCCGTCTCGCCCGTGCCGGCGGCATAGGTGCGATAGCGGGGGAAGTGGACGAGGATTTCGATCAGGCAGCGCCGGAGCGCCGGGCGCGGCCGGTCCCGGTCGGCAAGATCGGCGGCGGCGAGGGCGGCGAGGGCATCCACCGCGGTCTCCAGCGGGGCGGTGAAGGACCGGGCGATGATCTCGCGCCGCGCCGCCTCTTCCTCGGCGGAGAAGGCGGCGGGCCGGCCGGTGCGGGCGGCCCAGTGGGTGGCGAGGCGCGCGAAGCCGTCGGCGTCGTGGATGAGGCGGCTCACCTCCTCCATGAAGTCGTAGCCGGTGGTGCCGTCCACCTCCCAGCCGGGATCGAGGTTTTCGCCGGCGGCAAGGATCTTCTCCACCACCAGCCAGGCCCGCCCGCGCAGCGGCTCCGGCCGCATCGCCTCCCGCGCCGAAAGCTCCGCCCGCAGACGCCGGCAATAGGCACCGGGATCGGCGAGGCCATCCACATGGTCCACGCGCAGGCCGTCGATGAGGCCCTGGGCGTAAAGGTCCAGCACCGTGGCGTGGGTGCGCTCGAATACGCCGGGGGCGTCGGCGCGGAGGGCGGCAAGCTCCGTCACGTCGAAGAAGCGGCGCCAGTTGATGGCGTCCGGCGCCGTGCGCCAGAAGGCGAGGCGATAATGCTGGCGCTCCAGCAGCGCGTGGAGATGCCGGGCGGCCTCCTCCCCGGCCAGGCCGCTGGCGGCGGCGGGATCGGCCTCCAACGCCTCGGCATCCTCCGGCCGCAGCGGGAACAGGTGGTGGAAGTAACGCACCGCCCAGCCGGCCTCGGCGTCGCGCACCAGCTTGAGATCGCTGCCGGCCAGCACCTCGTGATAGGGCGCGCCGAGGAAGGGCGCGAGCAGCCGCCCGCCGCCGGCGTCGAAGTCGATGTCGAACAGGGCCGCGAAGGGGCTGTCCGACCCGTTGCGCAGCACGTCCAGCCAATAGGGGTTCTCGTCGCCGCCGACGCCCATGTGGTTGGGCACGATGTCCACCACCAGGCCCATGCCGCGGCCGCGCAGTGCGGCCACCAGGCGCTTGAGGCCGTCTTCGCCGCCGAGCTCCGGATTGACGAGGGCCGGGTCCACCACATCGTAGCAATGGGTCGAGCCCGCCCGCGCCTTTAGGATGGGCGAGGCATAGACGTGGCTGATGCCGAGGTCGGCGAGATAGGGCACCAATGCGGCGCCGTCGTCGAAGGTGAAGCCCTTGTGGAATTGCAGGCGATAGGTGGCGCGGGGGAGGGCGGAGGTCATTGCTCGGCGGCCCCTTCGCCGCGGGTCAGCTGGAGGAGGGAGAGGCGGGCCTTCACCTTCGGCGCGGCGAGGAGGTCGCCCGCCGGCGCGGCCATGCGGCGGCGCCAGTTGGGGTGCTCGTCCACCGTACCCGGCAGATTGGGGCTTTCGTCGAGGCCGAGGAGGTCTTCCAGCGGGATGATCGCGAGGTCGCACGCGCTTTGCGCCACATAGGCGATGGCGGCGTCCACCGCGTCGTCCGCATCGTCGAGGGTCGGCGCGATGCCCGTCTCGGCCGCCGCCGCCGCTAAGGCCGCGCGCTCGCCGTCGCGCGCGGTGAGGGCTTCGGCGGCCACGTCGCAGGCGGCGATGCGGGCACGCCAGTGGAGGTCACGCCCCGCCCACCAGCCGGCGATGGTGGGCAGATCGTGGGTGGAGGTCATGGCCGCTGCCTCGCGCTGCCACTCCTGCGGCGGTAGAAATCCGCCGTCCGCGTGGCGCTCGAACGGCAGCACGCGCATGCCGAGGATGCCGCGCGCCGACATCTCCTCGCGCAGACCTTCCGGCACCGTGCCGAGATCCTCGCCGATGGCGATGGCGCCGTGGGCGTGGGCCTCGATGGCGACGAGCCGCAGCAGATCCTCAAGCGGATAGGTGAGATAGGCGCCCTCTCCGGCCCCCGCGCCATCGGGCACCAGCCACAGGCGTCGCAGGCCGAGGATGTGGTCGATGCGCACCCCACCGGCATGGCGCAGCGCCGCGCGGATGGCGGCGAGGAACGGTTCAAAATTGAGCGCCGCGAGCGCCGTGGGCGAGATGGCGGTGAGGCCCCAGTTCTGCCCGGCGATATTGATGAGGTCCGGCGGTGCGCCGATGGCGAGGCCGGCGAGGAGATCGCCCGGCCGGCTCCACGCCTGCCCGCCGGCGGGATCGAGCCCCACGGCGAGGTCCGCGATGAGGCCGATGCCCATGCCGGCCGCCCGCGCGCGGGCCTGCGCATCGGCAAGGCTCCGCCCGGCGAGCCATTGCAGGAAGAGGTGGAAGCGCACCTCCTCCACCCGTGCGGAGGCGAACTCCGCGACGGCCGGGTCATCCGGATCGCGCAGCGGGGCCGGCCAGCGGCGCCAGTCGGGGCCGTGGCCCTCCGCCATCATGGCGGCATGCAGCGCCTCGAACAGCGCATGGCGGGCGAGGTCGTCGCCGGGCTGGGCGGCGAAGGCGGCAAATCCCGCGGCGGTGTCGGGGAAGGTGTCCAGCGTGTCGAACAGCCGGCGCAGATGCGCGAGCTTGCGCCGGGCCGCGCGGGGCCAGTCGATGAACCCGTCCTCGTCCTCGGGCGCATCCTCGATCCCGCGTCCGGGGAACAGCGCGGCGGTGTCGGCGAGGAGGGGGTTGAGGGCGAGCCGGCTGGAGGGCGCATACGGGCTGAAGCGTTCGGGTGCGGCGGAGAACAGGGCGTGGAGCGGGCTCAGCGCGACCGCGTGCGCGCCGAAGCCGGCCAGCCGCTCGGCCAGCGCCGCGACGGCGCCGAGATGGCCGATGCCGCCATCCCCCGCTTCCCGCAGGCCATAGACCTGCGCCGCCACGCCGAAGGCCCGCGCGCGGCCCGTCCGCTCCGCCACCGAGGGCGCGCTATGGGGCGCCACCGCGAGCCGCACGCTCTGCGATCCGATGCGCAGCACGTGATAGCCGGGCGTCTTCGGCGCGGTGAAGACGGAGCCCTCCCGATGCGGCCGCAGGATGAGGCGGCGTGGCGTCTCCCCTTCCAGCTCCACGGGCACCGACGGCACGATGCCCGGCAGCACCACCTCGCGTCCCGCGTCGGCGGTCATCAGCCCGGGAAGGCCGGGCGGTGCCTGAAGGGCGGCGAGGGCGCGCGCGATGTCGGCGGCGGTTCCGCAGGGGTGGCCGAGAGCGGTGAGCACGCGCTCCAGCGTTTCGGGAGGCACGCGGTGCGGGCGCTCGAATGCGTCCGCCCATTGGATGGAGACGCCGGCCGCCTGAGCCAGTGTCTCGATGGGCGAGGGGGCGGGCCGGCGGGGCGCCGTCATTCAGCTTCGCTTTCGAGGAAGGCGAGGGTGGCGCGCGGCGGAATGGCGAAATCGTCCACGGCGCCGCTCGACGCGATGAGGGTGAGCGCCGCGGGCAATTCGGCGGGGCAGGGCTCCGCGCCGAAGTTCGCCGCCAGCGTCAGCACCACGCCGTCGCCCATGCGCCAGCGCGCGACGACGGCGTGCTCGGACACGGCCTGCGCGCCGAGGCTGACCGCGCCTTCAAGGCGCGGCACCACATGGGCATGGCGGGCGGCGATCATGTCCTCCACGAACGCTTCCCACTCCTCCGCATCGGGCGGCGGCGCGGGGATGGAGGCGGTGAAGGTTGTCTCCGCATTCGGGTCCGGGATGGTGGCGCGGCGCGCCGGATCGGAGAAGGCGGAAAAGCGGGCGAATTCCGCGCGCCGGCCCTCGCGCACGAGGTCCGCGAGCCCCTCGGCATGGTCCGTGAAGAAGAGGAAGGGCGTGCGCGTACCGATCTCCTCGCCCATGAACAGCATGGGAATCTGCGGTGCGAGCAGCACCAGCGCCAGCGCCGCGCGCACGCTGTCGGGATCGGCCAGCGCGAGAAGCCGCTCGCCGAAGGCGCGGTTGCCGATCTGGTCGTGGTTCTGGACGAAGGACACGAAGGCGGTGGGCGGAAGATGGCCACTTTGCGTGCCGCGTGCGCGGCCGAGGTTCGGCGCCATCTCGCCCTGATAAGCGAAGCCTTCGGAGAGGCAGCGGGCGAGGCGGGCGGACGGGGCGTCGGCGAAGTCGCCGTAATAGGCCTCCCGCTCGCCGGTCAGCAGCACATGGAGGCAATGGTGGATATCGTCGTTCCACTGGGCATCGAACGGGCGCGGCAGCAGGGCCGCGTCGTTGTGCTCGTTCTCCAGCACAAGATGCACATGGCGATCCGCCGGCAGGCGCGCGCGGATATCGCGGCCGAGGGCGGCGAGCGCCTCGGGCGGCAGGATGGCGTGGACAGCATCGAGCCGCAGCCCGTCGAAGCGGAACTCCTTGATCCACATGAGCGCGTTTTCGAGGAAGAAGCGGCCCACCTCCGGCCGGTCGAACGCCACCGCCGGCCCCCACGGGGTCGCCTGCTCCGGGTGGAAGAAGTCGGGGGCGAAGAGGCCGAGATAATTCCCGTCCGGCCCGAAGTGGTTGTAGACCACGTCCAGCAGCATCATCACGCCATGGGCATGGGCGGTGTCGATGAGGGCCTTCAGTTCGTCCGGCGTGCCGTAGGCGGCGGCCGGGGCGAAGGGCAGCACACCGTCGTATCCCCAGTTGCGCGCGCCGGGAAAGGCCGCGATGGGCATCAGCTCCACGGCCGTTATGCCGAGAGCGGCCCATGCGGGGATCTTCTCCGCTACGCCGGAAAAGCCGCCGCAGATGCCTGCGTGAACCTCCAGGATCACCGCCTCGTGCCACGGCCGCCCGCGCCAGTCCGTGCGCCAGCGATAGGCTGCCGGATCGGTGACCACGCTGAAGCCGTGGACGTCCTCCGCCTGCGCGCGCGACGCTGGATCGGGGAAGGCGGTGCCGTCCTTCAGGCGGAAGCGGTAGCGCGTGCCCGGCCCCACCGGCGCCTCGACCGCGAACCAACCGCCCCCGCGCGGCGCCATGGCGAGGCGCGTGCCGCTGGACAGCTCCAGCTCGATGCCGTCAGCGCCCGGTGCCCACAGGCGGAACCGCGTGCCGTTGACAGTGAGGATGGGGCCGAAGGCGGTCGTGGTGTCGTCCCGCGCCCCGCTCATGCACCGCCCCCGGAAATGCGCCCGCGCAAGAGAACGAGCGACTGGGGCGCCACCTCCACCTCCTCGCTCTCCACCAGCATTTCCGGCGCGCCGGGATTGGCGCTGTCGATCATCAGGATCACCGGCGTCGGCGGGGGAATGCGGAAGTTGCGCGGCTCGTGGGTGGCGTTCAGCATCAGCGTCATGACGCAGATGGTGCCGTCGTCTCCGTGGGCGGCCCGGCGCAGGGTGAGGAGGCGGGCCTCCGCCGCGTTCCAGTCGTCCGGGGAGGGCGTGCCGGCCTTCTCGTCGAACCAGGCGATATCGGTGATGCCGGGCGCCAGCTCGCGATCGCCATAGAGGAAGGAGCGGCAGCGCAGCAGCGGATAATCGTGCCGTGCCTTGGCGAGGGCGGCGACGAAATCGGACAGGATCTGCCCGTCCGGTCCCTCCAGCAGCGACCAGTCGATCCAGGAGATTTCGTTGTCCTGGCAATAGGCATTGTTGTTGCCGTTCTGCGTGCGGCCGAACTCGTCGCCGGCCAGCAGCATGGGCGTGCCCAAGGCGAGGAAGACGGTGGCGAGCATGGCCCGCTCCAGCCGCGCGCGTCGCTCGCGGATTTCGGGATTGTCGGTCGGGCCCTCGGCGCCCCAGTTGGCGGAATAGTTTCCCGAGTGGCCGTCGCGATTGTCCTCGCCATTGGCGGCGTTGTGGCGCTCGGAATAGGAGACGATGTCCTTCAGCGTGAAGCCGTCGTGGGAGGCGATGAAGTTCACCGACGCCCACGGGCGCCGCGCGCGGCGGTCGAAGATGTCGCCGGAGCCGGACAGCCGCGCCGCCAGCTCCGCGCGCTGCCCCGCATCGCCCCGCCAGAAGCGGCGGACATTGTCGCGGAAGCGGTCGTTCCACTCGGCGAAGCCCGGCGGATGGTGGCCCAACTGGTAGCCGCCGGGGCCGATGTCCCAGGGCTCGGAAATCAGCTTCACGCGGGAGAGCACCGGGTCCTGCCGCAGCACGTCGAAGAAGCCGGAGCCGGGGTCGAAGCCGTATTCCTCGCGGCCGAGCGTGACGCCGAGATCGAAGCGGAAGCCGTCGATGCGATAATGGGTCACCCAGTAGCGCAGGGAATCCATCACCATCTGCAGCACGCGCGGGTGCGAGAGGTTCAGCGTGTTGCCGGTGCCGGTGTCGTTGATGCAGTAGCGCGGCTCGTCCTTCACCAGCCGGTAGTAGGAGCGGTTGTCGAGGCCGCGGAAGCTCAGCGTCGGGCCGAGTTCGCTGCCCTCGGCGGTGTGGTTGTAGACCACGTCGAGGATGACTTCGAGCCCGGCCGCGTGCAGCCGGCGGATGGCCACCTTGAACTCGTTGCGGTCGCCGGCGGAGAGATAGCGCGGCTCCGGCGCGAAGAAGGAGAGGGTGTTGTAGCCCCAGTAATTCTTGAGCCCCTGTGAGACCAGATATCGGTCCTGCACGAAGCCGTGGACGGGCAGCAGCTCCACCGCCGTCACCCCCATGCGCTTCACATGCTCGATGAAGGCGGGATGGGCGAGGGCGGCGAAGGTGCCGCGCTGGTAGGGCAGCACGTCCTCGCGCAGCATGGAGAGGCCGCGCACATGGGCCTCATAGATCACCGTGTCCGACCACGGCGTCTGCGGCGGGCGGTCGTCACCCCAGGAGAAGCTGTCGTCCACCAGCACGGCCTTGGGCATGGCCACGGCGCTGTCGCGCCGGTCATAGGAGAGGTCGCCCCGGCCGGAGGCGACGCGATAGCCGAACAGCGCATCCGACCATTGCACCTGTCCCGCGATCTGGCGGGCATAGGGGTCGAGCAAGAGTTTGTGCGGGTTGAAGCGGTGGCCGTCCTCCGGCTCGTAGCGGCCGTGGGCGCGAAAGCCGTAGAGGAGGCCCAGATGGGCGTTGGGCAGATAGCCGTGCCACACCTCGTCGGTGCATTCCGGCAGTGGCATGCGGGCAATCTCCCGCCGGCCGGAGGGGTCGAACAGGCAGAGGTCGATGCCGTCCGCATTGGCGGAGAAGACGGCGAAATTCGCCCCCAGCCCGTCCCACGTCGCGCCGAGCGGATAGGGCTGTCCGCTCTCAAGCCGATCCGGCCACGCCATCAGTGTTCTCCCGCATGTACGAAGAGGAGGGTGGAGAGGGGGGGGAGTGTGAGGTCGAGGCTCTGGCCTTCGCCGTGGGCGGGCGCGTCCCGCGTTTCGACGCCGCCGTAATTGCCCATGCCGGAGCCGCCATAGAGGGGGGCGTCCGAGTTCAGCACCTCGCGCCAGCGGCCGGCATGGGGCACCCCGATGCGGTAGCCCTGCCGGGGCACCGGCGTGAGGTTGATGACCGCCAGCACCGGCGCTGCATCGGGGGCGAGGCGCAGGAAGGAGAGGACGCTGTTCTCCGCGTCATCGCCGACAATCCAGCGGAAGCCCTCGGGCTGGTCATCGAGCGCATGCAGCGCGGGCCATTCGCGATAGGTGCGATTGAGGTCGCGCACGAGGGTCTGGATGCCGCGATGGGCGGGATCATCCAGCAGGAACCAGTCGATCTCCCGGTCGTGGCTCCACTCGCGCTCCTGCCCGATCTCCCCGCCCATGAAGAGCAGCTTCTTGCCGGGATGGGTCCACATGAGGCCGAGCAGTGCTCTGAGGTTCGCCCGCTTCTGCCAGGTGTCGCCCGGCATCTTGCCGATGAGCGAGCCTTTCCCGTGCACCACCTCGTCATGGGAGAGGGGCAGAACGAAGCGCTCGGAGAAGGCGTAGACGAGGGAGAAGGTCAGCTCGCCGTGGTGGTGGCGGCGATAGATGGGCTCGCGCGCCATGTAATGGAGCGTGTCGTGCATCCAGCCCATGTTCCACTTGTAGGAAAAGCCGAGGCCGCCCTCCTCGGTGGGCCGGCTGACGCCGGGCCATGCGGTGGATTCCTCGGCCAGCGTGATGGCGCCCGGGCAGCGCTCCGCCACCACCGCATTGAGGTGGCGCAGGAAGTCCACGGATTCCAGATTTTCCCGCCCGCCGAAGCGGTTGGGGATCCACTCGCCGGCCTTCCGGCTGTAGTCGCGATAGAGCATGGAGGCGACCGCATCCACCCGCAGCCCGTCCACGTGGAAATGCTCCAGCCAGTGGAGCGCAGAAGCGATGAGGAAGCCCGAGACCTCGCGCCGGCCGAGGTTGTAGATCAGCGTGTTCCAATCCTGATGGAAGCCCTCGCGCGGGTCGGCATGCTCATAGAGCGCGGTGCCGTCGAAATGGGCGAGGCCGTGGGCGTCGGACGGGAAATGCGCCGGCACGAAATCGATGATGACCCCGATGTCCGCGCGGTGGCAGGCATCGACGAAGGCGGCGAAATCCTCCGGCTCGCCGAAGCGGCGGGAGGGTGCGAAGAGGCCGAGGGGCTGATAGCCCCACGAGCCGGTGAAGGGATGCTCCGTCACCGGCAGCAGCTCCACATGGGTGAAGCCGAGGTCCTTCACATAAGGCACCAGCCGCTCGGCGAGGCCGAGCCAGGAGAGCGGCTCCCCCGTCGCCGGATCGCGCAGCCACGAGCCGGCGTGCACCTCATAGATGCTGATTGGCGCTGAGGGCGCGTTGCGCGCGGCGCGGGCCGCCATGAAGGCCTCGTCGCGCCAGCGGTGGGTGCGGGGAGAGGGGACGACGGAGGCCGTCTGAGGCGGCAGCTGCGTCGCCCGCGCCACCGGGTCCGCCTTCAGCGGCAGGCGCGCGCCATCCGGCCCGAGGATCTCGTATTTGTAGAGCGCGCCGGGGCCAACGCGGGGAATGAAGATTTCGAACACGCCGCTGGCGCCGCGCCGCCGCATGGCATGGCGGCGGCCATCCCAGCCGTTGAAATCGCCCACCACGCTCACGCGCCGCGCATTGGGCGCCCACACGGCGAAGCGCGTGCCGGCAACGCCCTCCACCGTCACCGGCGCTGCGCCGAGCGCATCCGTGAGGCGGAAGTGGCGGCCTTCGGAGAAGAGATGCAGGTCGAGATCGCCGAGCAGCAGGCCGAACGCGTAAGGGTCCTCCGTCTCCTGCGTTGTCTCGCCCCACTGAATGGACAGCGCATAGGCGCCTTCCGGCAGCGGGCCGCAGAACAAGCCTTCGACGGGTCCCTGTTCCAGAAACAGCGTCTGCGATCCCGCCTTCGGCCGCACCGCCACCGCCTGCGCGCCCGGCACGAACACGCGCACGAAGCGGCCGTGCGGCCCCTCGTGCGGGCCGAGCACGGCGAAGGGGTCTTCCAGCCGCCCGCTCGCGAGCTGATCGAGAATGGCGGGGTCGAGCGGCGGCACGCGGCTCATATGAACGTGGTTCATGCGCGGGCATCCGGCGCCAGATCGGAGACGAGGCGGGCGAGGCTGCCGAGGGCGATGGGGAGCCAGTCCGGCCGATTGTCCATTTCGTAGGTCACCTCATAGGCCGCCTTCTCCAGGAGGAAGAGGCGCAGCAAGGCCTCGTCGCGCTTCGCCTCCGCGCCGCCAGCTTCGATGCCGGCGCCCCGGCGATAGGCGTCGAGCAAGGCCTGCGGGATGCGTGCCTGGAAGAGATCCGCGAGGCGGCCGAAATTGGCGTCGCCGGCCGCCTGCGAGGGGCGGCGGCGGGCGCGCACGGCATAATCCAGCGAGCGCAGGATGCCGGCCACGTCCCGCCATCCGCTGTCCTTGGCGCGGCGGGCCTCCACCGGCAAAGCGGGCTCGCCCTCGAAATCGATGATGACCGCGTCGCCCTGCGCCACCAGCACCTGTCCCAGATGGAAATCGCCGTGGATGCGATGCAGCCGGGCGCCTTCGCCGGCAGCGATGAGCCGCTCGATCTCGGTGGTCAGTGCGGCGCGCCGGTCGAGGATGCAGGCCGCTTTTTCGCGGTCACGCTCGGCAAGCGTGTCGAGGCGGTCGGCAAGCCCGTTCAGCGCGGCGTCGATGCGCCCGCCGATGCGGCTGCGCCAGGCGTCCAGCGCCGCGCGGCCGGCGGGCTCGGGCGAGAAGGCAGGGTCTTCGGTGTCCGCGGCGAGCAGCCGGTGCATCTCGCCAAGGTGCAGGCCCAGATGCTCGGTGAAGCGCAGATAGGGAGCGATGAGGTCTTCCTGCTGGCTGCCCTCATGGTCCACCTCGTGACCGATTTCGTCGGCGGCGCGCTGGAGGAAGGAGAGGGTGAAGGTCCAGGCATCGCCCTCGCCGGCCACATAGGCCTGGAGCACCGCGAGCACCTGCGGCGCGCCGCCCTCCGGCTCGTGCACGATCTCGCCCAGCAGCGTCGCCGTGTTGGCGAAGCCCCGCTCCGTGAGCGCCCGGCTCATCTCCGCCTCGGGATGGATGCCGGGCGTGATGCGGCGGAACAACTTGAGAATGGCCTTGTCGCCGTAGATGAGAGAAGAATTGGACTGTTCCGCCGAAAGAAACCGCACCGGGGCACCCTCGGGCATCGCTGCGGGATCGAAAGCCTCCGTTCGGCGGAAAACGATGCGGCCTTGCGAGCTTGGAACCTCGCCATTGGCGGCGATGAGCTCCATCACGTCGGCGGCGAACTCCGGCAGCGCGAACGCATCGGTGAGATAGCCGGTGCGCCGCCCGCGCCGCACGCGGGCCAAGGCGAGCTGCTGGGGCAGGGACTGGCCGGCCTCGTCGTCCCACGAGATGCCCACCGGGATCTGGTAGAGGTCTGTTCCGCCGGCCCGCTTGGTCTCGACCATCACGAAGGCGCGCTCGCGCTTCTTGCCAAGGCGCGCGGTCATGGCGACGCGGGCGGACTGGAGGGCATCGCCCTTGCCTGCGAACCAGCGGCGCTTGGGCAGATAGGCCGGCAACACGTCGGCCTCGAAGCTCTTGCGGTGGGCGGCGGTGATCATCTCCTCCGGCGCCCCCTTCAAGACGAAGGTGAGATATTCGGGCATGGCCTCGGGCGCCGGTGTGTGCCAGTCCGGCGATTGCGCGTCGGTGGCGAGGAGGAACCAGTAGAAGCCGTAGGGCGGCAAGGTGAGCAGATAGGTGAGCTGGCCGATGGGCGGGAAAGGCGAGGAGCCGAGCAGCTCCAGCGGAATGCGGCCGGCAAATTCCGAGAGGTCCACCTCCACCGCCTGCGGCGAGCGCGACAGATTGGCGACGCACAACAGCGTTTCGCCCTGGTGTTCGCGCAGATAAGCGAAGACTTTGCGGTTCTTCGGATAGAGAAAGCGCAGCGTGCCGCGCCCGAACGCGGGATGGGCGCGGCGCACGGAGAGGAGCTTGCGCGTCCAGTTGAGCAGCGAGTGGGTGTCGCGGCTCTGCGCCTCCACATTGATGGCCTGGAAGCCGTAGAGCGGGTCCTGGATGGGCGGCAGCACGAGGCTCGCGGGGTCGGCCTTGGAGAAGCCGCCATTGCGATCCGGCGACCATTGCATGGGCGTGCGCACGCCGTCGCGATCGCCGAGGAAGATGTTGTCGCCCATGCCGATTTCGTCGCCGTAATACATCACGGGCGTGCCGGGCATGGAGAGGAGCAGCGACTTCATCAGCTCCACCCTGCGCCGGTCGCGCTGGAGCAGGGGGGCGAGGCGGCGGCGGATGCCGAGATTGATGCGGGCGCGCCGGTCGGCGGCGTAGAAATTCCAGAGGTAATCGCGCTCGCTGTCGGTGACCATCTCCAGCGTCAGCTCGTCATGATTGCGCAGGAAGATGGCCCACTGGCAGTTTTCCGGAATATCCGGCGTCTGGCGCATGATGTCGGTGATGGGAAAACGGTCTTCCTGCGCGATCGCCATGTACATGCGCGGCATGAGCGGGAAGTGGAACGCCATGTGGCATTCATCGCCCTCGCCGAAATACTGCTGCGTATCCTCCGGCCACATATTGGCCTCGGCCAGCAGCAGGCGGCCGGGATAGGCGGCGTCCAGCTCCGCGCGGATCGTCTTCAGGATGGCGTGGGTCTCGGGCAGATTCTCGTTGGAGGTGCCCTCGCGCTCCACGAGATAGGGCACGGCGTCGAGCCTGAGGCCATCCACGCCGAGATCGAGCCAGAAGCGCATCACCCCCAGCACCGCCTTCAGCACGGCGGGATTGTCGAAGTTGAGATCGGGCTGGTGGGAATAGAAACGATGCCAGAAATACGCGCCGGCCACCGGGTCCCACGTCCAGTTCGACTTCTCGGCGTCGAGGAAAATGATGCGCGTTCCGGCATAAGCGTGGTCATTGTCGGACCAGACGTAGAAATTGCGGTGCGCCGAGCCGGGCTTCGCCTGCCGCGCGCGCTGGAACCAGGGGTGCTGGTCGCTGGTGTGGTTGATGACCAGCTCGGTGATCACCCGCATGCCGCGCGCATGGGCCTCGCGGATGAAGCGTCGCGCGTCGGCCATGGTCCCGTAATCGGGATGGACGTTCTTGTATTCGGAGATGTCGTAGCCGTCATCCCGCCGCGGCGAGGGGTAGAAGGGCAAAAGCCAGATGCAGGTGACGCCGAGGCTCGCGATGTAATCGAGCTTCGATATCAGCCCCGCGAAGTCGCCGATGCCGTCGTCATTCGCATCGAAGAAGGACTTCACATGCAATTGGTAGATCACCGCGTCCTTGTACCAGAGCGCGTCGTCTTCGGTGGCGGAGGCCGTCGCGGTGGAGCTGGGGGCGGAATGGACGTTCATGCGGCGCCTCCCACGGGGCGGATGCGCCAGATGGCGTAGGGCAAATCGGCCGGGTCGAGGTGAAGGTTCTGCATCTTGCCGGTCCAGGTGAAACGGGTGTCGCGCAACAAATCCTCGACTTCCACGGACGCATGGTCCGGCAGGCCGAATTCCCACAGGGGGACTTCGAAGGCGGCGCTGCGCGGTGCGTGGGGATCGAGGCTCACCGCCACGAGCACCATCTCGTCCTCGCCGGGCAGGCGTTTGCCGAAGTAGAGAATCTGATCGTCGAAGGCGTTGTAGAAGGTGACGTTGAGATGGCTCTGCAGCGCCGGATAAGCGCGGCGGATGGCGTTGAGGCGGGTGATCTCGGCGACGATATTGCCGGGCGCAAAGTCATCTCGCGGCCGGATCTCGTATTTCTCGCTGTCGAGATACTCTTCCTTCCCCGGCACAGGCTCCGCCTCGCACAGTTCGAAGCCGGAATAGAGGCCCCAGAGGCCCGAGAGCATGGAGGCAAGCGCGGCGCGGATGAGGAAGCCGGGGCGGCCCGAGCGCTGCAGGAAATAGGGGTTGATGTCCGGCGTGTTGACGAAGAAGTGCGGGCGGTAGATGTCCCGCGCCGGTGCACGGTTCAGCTCTTCCAGATAGTCGCGCAGCTCGGCCTTCGTATTGCGCCAGGTGAAGTAGGTGTAGGACTGGGAAAAGCCGATCTTGCCCAGGCGATACATCAGCTTCGGCCGCGTGAAGGCCTCGGCGAGGAAGATCACGCCGGGGTCGCGGCTGCGGATGTCGGCGATCAGCCACTCCCAGAAGGGGAAGGGCTTGGTGTGGGGATTGTCCACCCGGAAGATGCGCACGCCGAGGCGCACCCAGCCCTCCACCACATCGCGCAAGGCGAGCCAGAGGTCCGGCACCGCGCCCTTGGCATAGAAGTCGACGTTGACGATGTCCTCGTATTTCTTCGGCGGGTTCTCGGCGTAGCGGATGGTGCCGTCCGGCCGCCACTGGAACCAGTCCGGATGCGCCTTCAGCCAGGGATGGTCTGGCGAGCACTGGATGGCGAAGTCGAGCGCGATCTCCAGCCCCTCGTCCCGTGCCGCCGCGACGAGCGCGCGGAAATCCTCGAAGCTCCCCAGATCGGGATGGATCGCCTCGTGCCCGCCCGCCTCGCTCCCAATCGCATAGGGGCTACCGGGATCGTCCGGGCCGGCGCTGAGCGAATTGTTGCGGCCCTTGCGGTGGGTGCGGCCGATGGGATGGATGGGCGGGAAATAGAGCACGTCGAAGCCCATGTCCCTGATGGCCGGCAGCCGCCCGATGACGTCACGCAGCGTGCCGTGGCGGGTGGCGTCGTCGGTGACGGAGCGGGGAAACAGCTCGTACCAGCTGGCGAATTGCGCACCCTCGCGGTCGCATTCGATGGGGTAGGGCTGCTGCCCGCCGGTGGCGAAGGCGCGCGGCTCGGCCTCGGCCATGGCGGCGGCGAGGGCAGGCGAGAGCAGCGCATCAACGGCGGCGGCCTCGCTGCCCTTCAGCCGCTTGAGATGATCGCGGATCTCGCTGCGCACGGCCTTCGGCGCACGCTCCTGCGCGGTCTCAAGCAAGTCTCGCCCTTCGGCAACCTCCACCGCGAGAGCCTGGCCGGCCTCGCGCTTCTTGCCGAGATCGCGGCGGAAGGTGCCGAAATGGTCCCACCACGCCTCCACGAGGAATTCGTAGCGGCCGACGCGCAGAAGCGGAAAACGCGCCTGCCAGCGGTCGTTCACCGTGGGCACCATCGGCACGCGCTGCCACGTCTTCTCGTCCACCGCGCGCCAGCGCAGTTCGGCGGCGAGCTTCTCGTGGCCGTCGGAGAAAATGTCCGCCTCCACCGTCACCACGTCGCCCACGCAGCGCTTTACCGCGAAGCGGCCGCCGTCCACGCTCGGCGTCACCCGCTCGATGGCGATGCGCGGCGCGGCGATGAAGGGGGCGACCTCCTGGCGCGGGGCGAGGATCGGGGCAGTGGGGGAGAGATCCATGGCAGCCGTTCCGCCGGGGGGCAGTTCGTCGGCGACGGGGCCGGCGAGCGCGAGGCCGAGGCGTGCCGCAGTCTGTCGCGCGCTCAGGGGCGCGGGTTGCGTCAGGTCGGCATTGAAGGCGAGGAGCCGGGCGCCGCCGGGGCCATCGGCCTTGACCAGCGTCGCCGGCGCGCCGGGCGCGGTGAGCTGGCGCAGGCGGCGCACAGTGAACGACTGCGTGTTGAGCGCGGCGATCTCGGCGGAAAGGTCGAAGCTCTCAGCCGCGATCAAGTCTTCGTCAGCCAAGTCTTCGCCAGCCAAGTCTTCGCCAGCGTCGTGCGCCGCCATGAAGGGCGTGCGCGCGCCGTGCTCGAAGCCCATGGGCATGAGCCAGCCATCAGTAAGCTGGGCGGCGGCGGCCAGCGCAAGGCGGTGGCTCGCCTCCGCGGTCGCTTCCGGCACCCGCGCGGCGAGGCGCGGGCCGAAGGGATCGTCGCAGAAGGCGAGCATCCGCGCGTAGGGGCGCAGCGCGTTGACTTCTTCCACCAGCCAGGGTGCGCGGCCATCCCACCAGGCGGTGGAAGAGGTGACGAAATCAAAGGCGGAGGCGAGATCGCGCACCCGCTCGCGCGGCAGTCCGGGCGTCCAGCCCACCGCCACCAGTCCCGCGTCGCGCGCCGGGCCGAGAAGGCGCCGCCAGATGTCGGCGGGCAGCGCGCCGGCATCGTGGCAGCGCACGCCGCTGATGCCGGCGCGCCGCCAGCGGTCGAGATGCCCGGACCAGAAGGCGATGAAGCGGTCGGCGTCCGCATCGTCGGAAAGCGTCACGGTGTGGCCGGCGGCGGCGGAAGAGACGCGCGGGTCGCCTTCGCGCGCATTGCCGCTCCAGCACTCCGGCAGGACCGCGAGAAGGTCACCATTGCCCGCGCGGGTGCAGGCAAGGTCGAGAAACAATGCGAGGCCGTGGGCGGCAGCCGCTTCGGCGAGATCGGCGAAAGCCGCGTCCGGCGTCTCACCATCGAAGGGCTGCGCGAGGCTGTCGAGCGTCCGGGTGGCGAACCAGCTGTGCGGCTCCACGGGGAAGGGCCAGCCGAGGAGCAGCGTGTCGAAGCCGAGCGCGGCGATGCGCTTCAGAAGGGCGTCCCGCGGCGCGCCGTCTGGCAGCGCCCGCGCAGGCACATGATACAGCCGAGGCCGCGTCTCGTCCGACACCCGGGGCATGCGCCCATATTCGCCCTCCATCGCCTGATGGTGCACGTCTTGCCCTCGCCGATACCGTTTGCCTGCGGGGAGACAATGTCTTGGGCAGTGAGGGGTTCCGCCGAAAGGTCAAGAATGCTGGCGGATGCGCGGGAAATCTTGGGCCGCATTTGTTTCGCCGCGTAACTCAAGGTTAACCATGATGGGAAATTCTGGCGTCACCCGAAACGGCTGCTTCGCTGTCGCTGCCCGGTGCCCGCTCAAGCGGGCGGCTGGCTGGCGCGTGCGCACGCGTGCCGGGCTCTCGTGCCGTGCCAAGGGGGCGCGTCACGGGGGCGCGTCACGGGGGCGCATCGAGGGGGCGGATCATAGATCGGGCCGGAGAACGAGTGCATGTCCAGCGCCACGCACAGGCTCAAGATGCGACCGTCAGGCCGGGCCGAAAAACGCGCCCCATGGCGCGGGCACCTTGGCGGGACGCTTCTGTCCGGCTCGGCGCTGGCCACGGTTCTGGCGGGGCTGATGCCCGCGCCGGCGGCCTACGGCGCCTGCGTCACCTCGGGTCCCGCCGGCAATCCCACGGCGCTTGATTGCGCGGGCGCGAGTGCGCCGGCGGCTGTGGTCACCGGCAACACCATCACCGTGACGACCGCGGACGATACGATCATCACCGGGGCGGCGCCCATCTCCGTGGTTGTCGGCTCCGGCCTCGGCGGCGGCGACATCGTCCTGAACAACATCGGCGGCAGCTTCACCGCGACCACCGACGGCATTGTGCTGATTTCAAGCGGCGCCATCTCGCAGGCGTCCGGAACCGGCATCGGCGCCACCGTGAGCGCGGATGGCTATGCCCTGGCTTTGCTTCCCGCGACGAACGCCAGCGTGCGGGTGCTGGCGGGCGCAAGCCTCACCGGCGGCGCGAGCGGCGTGCTGGCCTCGACCACCGGAAACATCGACATCGCGGCCGAGGGCGGCACCTTCAAGGGCACGACCTCGGACGGGCTCACCCTCATCGCCGGCGGCAACATCACGGTGAACGATTTCGCCGGCAGCGCCACCGGCGGTCAGAACGGCCTGTTCGCCCAGTCGAGCAACGGCACCATCACCATCGACCGCTTCACCGGCACCGCCGAAGGCACCGGTGCCAGCGGCGTGTTTGCGCAGGTGACCGGGACGGGCGACGTCAACATCCGCAGTTTCGGCGGCGGCGCCACGGCGGGCCAGAACGCCATCTTCGCCCAGAGCAATGCCGGCAAGGTCGATCTCTCCGGCTTCAGCGGCACGGCGGAAAGCACCGGCGCCAACGCCATCTTCACCCAGGTGGTGACCACCGGCGACATCTCGCTCACCAGCTTCAGCGGCAGCGCCACGGGCAGCCAGAACGGCATCCTCGCCTTCGCCACCTCCGGCACCATCGATGCCTCGGGCTTCAGCGGCACGGCGAAGGGCACGGCCGGCAGCGGCCTTCTGCTCTCGACCACGAGCGGCGCCATCACCGCCGACAATTTCACCGCCGGCACGGGCAGCGGCCCGTTCATCACTGGCGGCGCGGGCGGCATCCAGGCGCTGTCCACGTCCGGCGCCATCAGCATCCAGAACTTCGCCTCCAGCGCTCAGGGCGGCCAATACGGCATCTTCGCCCAGACCGGAGCGGGCAGCGTCAACTTTTCCGGCTTCTCCGGATCGGCGACGGGCACCAGCGACTACGGCGTCTATGGCCGCACCACCGGCGGCGCCATCACCGCCGACAATTTCACCGGCGGTTCGGCCGGGTCGCCCAACGTCGTCGGCGGCGCCAACGGCGTGTTGCTGCTCACCGACACCGGCGGCATCAGCATCAAGAATTTCGCCGCCAGCGCCTCCGGCGGGCAGTACGGCATCTTCGTCCAGGCGGGCACGAGCGGGGACATCAATGTCTCCGGCTTCTCCGGCACGGCGACGGGCGGCACCGGGGCCGGTGTGTTCGCGCGGACGCTGGGCGGCGGCGTCAACGCCGACAATTTCAGCGGCAACGCCTCGGGCGGGCAGTACGGCGCCTTCTTCAACGCCACCGGCGGCGATCTCTCCATCCAGAATTTCTCCGGCACGGCGAAATCCACCGTGGCGGGCGGGTTCGGCCTCTACGGCGAGGCCACCGGCACCATCACGCTCACAACCTCCGGCAGCGCGGCCATCGAGGGCACGCAGGACGGGGTGTTCCTGAAGCAGATGGGCGGCAAGGTCTCCGTGACCCTCGCCGACACCACGCAGGTGAAGGGCTCGACCGTCGGCCTGCGCGTCTCTTCGGACGCGGCGAGCACCGGAGACATCGTGGTCGAGACGAAGGCCGGCACTTCCGTGTCCGGCGCGGTGGGCGGCATCCGCATCGACAAGGCTGGTACCTCCGGCAACGTAGATGTGACGACCGTCGGCACCGTCACCAGCAGCGGCGGCGCGGCCATCGCCGCCGTCTCGGCGGTGGAGGGGACGACGCAGACGAAGATCGGCGTCACCGGCGCCGTCACCGGCGGGCTCGGCGGCATCGTCGCCGACGCCACCAGCACCAAGGGCAATGCGACCACGATCATCACCACCGACGCCACCGTGAAGGGCGGCACCGGCACGGCGGTGAAGGGGCTCGCCACCTCGGAAACGGGCGACGCCCTGAGCAGCTTCACCCTGCGCGGCGCCATCACCGACAGCGCCAGCGGCGCCGAGGCATCGGCGACCGCGGCCGGCACGGCGACCACCGAGGTGAAGGTGGAAAATACCATCACCGTCACGGGCTTCGGCGTGCGCGCGGTGGCCACCGGCACCGGCGGCTCGGCCACGGTGACGACGAGCGCGAACGGCGCCATCACCTCGGGCGCGCAGGGCATCGACGCCAGCGCCACCGGCAATGGCATGAGCGTCACCGTCACCACGGACGGCCTCGTGAAGGCGGGCGGCTCCGGCATCCTTGCCGCCCTCACGGGCGATGGCGGCACGGTCAACGTCACCACCAACGCCAAGGTCACGGCGGGCGGCACAGGCATCGAGGCGGGCCTCTCCGGCGCCGGGGGCACGGTGACGGTCAAGAACACGGCGGAGATCGACGCGACGGGCTCCGGCATCATCGCCCTCAATACCGGCGGTGCAACGACCGTCACGGTGGGCGGCAAGATCACGGCCGGCGGCAGCTTCGGCGTGGGCGCGACCTCGGGCGGGACGGGGGCGGCGCGGGTCGATGTGGGGGCGGACATCACCAGCGCGGGCACCGGCGTCGTCGCGCAGACGGCCGGCAGCGGCGACGTTCAGGTGACGCTCGCGGACGGCGTGCGCATCCTCGCCGGCGGCACCGGCGTCCGCACGCTCGCGGGCGGCGGCGGTGCGGCGACGGTCACGCTCGGCACCGGCTCGCGCATCTATGCGGACTCGGGGCAAAGCGGCTCCGGCAACGGCATCCGTGCTGACGGGACTGGCACCGTCGCGGTGGCCATCGGCACCTTCAGCGTCGTCTCCGGCTCGGGCGCGTCCGAGGATGAGGCGGTGATCCGCGTGTCGAGCGGCGACGGCACCGCCATCGACATCGGCAACGGCTCGCTCGTCAGCTCCTGGGTCTATGCGGCCAACGGTAACCTCGCCACCGCCGCCGGGCGCGTCGCGATCCGAGCCGATGCGGGGGCCACGACCGTCACCAACGCCGGCACCGTCATCGGCCGGGTGAGCTTTTCCGACGGCAACGACATCGTCAGCAATCTCAGCTCCAACACCTGGGTCACGGTGGGCGCCAACAGCTTCGGCGGCGGCACGGACCAGGTGAACAACGCCGGCCTCACCGTCACCGCCCTCAACGGTGCGCAGGGCGAGACCACCACGTTCACGGGCCTCGAAACTTTCGTCAACGGCAGCCTCGTCTCGACCGACGCCGGCCTCCTCACCATGATCGACGAGACGCCGGGCCAGACCACCTATAACGGCACCCGCGACGTGACCTACGTGAGCGGCGTGCTCGTCGGGCAGGGCAACAGCCGCCTCGGCATCGATGCGTATCTCGGCGGCCCCGGCTCCACCGCCGACAGGCTCGTGATCGGCGGCCTCGATGCCAACGGCGATCTGCTGCCCGCCGGCACGGTGGCGACGCAGGGGCAGACCGCCATCGTCATCAACGACGTGAGCGGCAGCGCCGGGGGCTACAACCCCAAGGGCATGATGGTGGTGGAGGTGGTGAACCCCGATGCCGTCTCCTACGGCAAGCGCGGCAGCCAGGAGGCGAGCTTCGTCATCTCCGCCGAGTCGGCCGGCTACGATCCGCGCTTCGGCGGCGTCATCGACAAGGGCGTGGTCTTCTACGACCTCGTGACGCGCGGCAACGACACCTATCTCGTCGGCGTGCCGGACCGGGAGGCCTATGAGCTGCCGCGCCTCGTCACCGGCGCGCAGAGCATCTGGTACGAGACCAGCGGCGGCTGGCTGGACCGGCAGGCGGACCTGCGGACCTATCTCGACGGCGGCAACGGCGCGGCCGTTGGCAAGGGCGGGCAGCAGGCCGTGACGCCCGGCGTGTGGGCCAAGGCGGTGGGCAGCTGGGGCCTGCGCAATTCCACCACCACCGCCACGGTGCCGGGCGCGGCCTACAGCTACGACACTGGCTATGCGCAGAACACCTACGGCTTCATCGCCGGCGCCGATTTCGGCAAGACCAACCCGTCCGCCTCCGGCAAAGACGCGGTGATGTTCGGCGTGATGGCCGGTTACGTGACCTCCCAGCTCGGCTTCGATGCCTCGCCGACCTCCGCCAGCTATTCCGGCGGCACGGTGGGTGCCTATGCCACCTACCTCAACCGCAACTGGTTCGTGGACGGCCTGTTCAAGGCTGACATCCTCTCCATGGACTACACCGCGCCCACCCTCGGCGGCGTCGCGGCCTATGGCCAGAGCGCGCGGGCGACGAGCCTCGGCTTCACCCTCGACACCGGGTACCGGGCGAAGCTCGGGGCCACCGGCTTCTTCGAGCCCATCGCCACGCTGAGCTACGTCTCCACCCGCATCAACAACGTCTTCCTGCTCGCGGGCACGGCGGCGGACTTCGGCAGCAACGACAGCCTCCGGGCGGGCCTTGGCGCCCGGGTCGGCGGGCCGATCCACGAGAACGCGGCGCTGCGCATCGAGGCCAATCTGAACGCGCGCCTGTGGTACGAATTCCTCGGCGACAACGCGGTGACCATCTTCAACCCCGGCCTGCCGCTGACCGTCGCCGACGACTTCAACGGCGCCTTCGGCGAGGTCGGCGGCGGCTTCAACGTGTTCGCCAAGGCGAACGGCTGGAACGGCTTCACCACCGCCAGCGTCAAGTTCGGCGATGGCTACGCGGCGGCGAACGCCCGGGGCGGCATGCGCTACCAGTGGTAGGGCGCCGCCCGCGTTGGCGAAGGGAAGGTCTTGGGGGCACCGCGTTCCGAAGGCCGGTTGAGTGGGCCGAAGGCACAGACTAAGCTTGCGCGCCTGATCTGGAAGGACATCTCATGCGCGCCGCCGGAGCGATCCTGATGCTCGGTTGTCTCGTCGTGCCGGTTTCAGGGGCGCGCGCCGACGACTGCCAGAACGTGGCCGATGCCTATGATCGCCTCAGCAAGGCGCCGGCCTACCGGCAGATGACATCGCTCAACGGCAAGCTCCTGATGGAATCCGTCATCGTCGGCGACGACATGTACGTCAAGGATGGCGCGAAGTGGAACAAGCTGCCGCTTGGACCCGGCGGGCGCGTGCGGATGCAGAAGAGCGTCATTCCCGGCGCATCGAGCCTCAAGGACTGCCGTCGCGTGGGCCCGGAGACGGTCCAGGGCAAGAGCGCGGTGGCCTATGACTACACGCCCCCGCCCATGCCGGGGGTCGGCGCGCTGGACCCTCAGCGGGTCTGGATCGCGGCTGACAGCGGCCTGCCAATCCGCATGACCTCGCAGCAGCAGAAGACCGAGGTGGTCATCAGCTTCGACAACGTGGTCGCCCCCGCCCCATGACCCTCCCGGAGGTGGAAGCCTGCCCGGACGTGCAAGGAAACGGCGCGCCCGACGCTGTGGCTTGAACGATGCCGTGGTCCGCTGCGCGCCCCGCGATCGCCTGTCCCAGCCACGAGCTTTACCGTATCCCCTTGAGCTGAAATATTTTCTTGGGATGATCCGCAAACTCTCGTTTCGCTGCGCGTCCGCCCGGATGTAAGGTGCATTCGATCTCTGACTGTGAAAAGACGCGCGATGATGACCCGCAGGACGTACATCGCGAGCGTCACCATCGCCTATGCGGTCGGCGCCACCCTTTGGATCTACCTCTCCGACCGGTTCATCGAGGGCGTGGGCGGATCCATCGGCTTCGGCCTCTTCTCCACCCTCAAGGGCTTCGTCTTCGTGGCGGTGACGACGGCGCTTCTCTATCTCGCGCTCCACACCGCCGGGACGGAACGCACGCGGCCGATGCCGAAGCTGCGCGCATGGCTTCTGTTCGTGAGCCTTGCGCTGGTGACCCTGCCGGCCGGTCTCATCAGCTATGCGGTGTTCCGCTCGGCCTCGGACACGCTGCTCGGCGAGCGCAGGGGTCAGCTCGAATTCATGACCGAGGCCGTGGCGCGCTCCATAGATGGGGAGGTGGCGCGGCGGATGACGGAGGCGACGCCGGCCGCGCCGCAGGACACCCTCCTCTCCATCGTCACCGAGGGCGGTGCCGGCTTCAACCGGCTGGGGTCCTTCGTCGGCCTGATGGGCGGCAGCGCCCGGGTGCTGATCGCCACCAGACCCGGCAGCGGTGACGCGCGGTGGATGATCGTCGGGCGTCAGCAGGCCCTGCCCGAGGCCCTGACGCCCCTCGCGTCCGCAGGGGCCGGCGGCCTCGCGTCCGACGTCATCACGCCTGCGGGCGGCACGCCGCTGCTGGTGGCGGCGGCAACCATCCCCTCGGCCAATGCGGTGCTCATCTCCAGCGTCGCCACCAGCGACGTGGTGGACGACGTGCGCGGCGTCGCCTTTCTCTCCGCCATCACCGCCGCCGCATGCCTGCTGGTGGCGGGCGTTCTCACCCTGCTCTTCATCCAGCACCAGCGGCTGCGCGCCGCCCTGGCGGAGGCGGACCAGAAGGCCGCGCTCCACGCGGCGGAGGAGCGCTTCCGGGCGACTTTCGAGCAGGCCGCCGAGGGCATCGCCCATCTCGACCTCGACGGACGCTTCCTGCGGGTCAACGAAGCCTTCTGCGCCCTCCTGGGCTATGAACGGGACGAACTGCTGGGGCGCAGCTATGCCGACGTGCGACCGGATATCCGCGCGCAGGCCACGGGTGCGGTGGTCCCCGTCGACGGCACGTCGCTTGCCTCGGGCACGGTCCTCGAGGAGCCGGGGGATCAGCCCCACCTCACCCGGGCCGGCACGGAGATCTGGCTGTCCTGCGTCCGGTCCATCGCCCGCGACAGCCTGGAGGACGAGGGCTATGTCATCCTCATGGCCTCCGACGCCACCGCCCGTCGCGCCGCCGAGCACCGGCTGACGCTGGCGCAGGCGGTGTTCACCAACACCCAGGAGGGGCTGGTGGTGACGGACCTCGCCGGGCGCATCACCGCCGTCAACAAGGCCTTCGTTGCCATCACCGGCTACGAGGAGGCGGAGGTGCTGGGCCAGAACATGCGGGTCCTCAACTCCGGCCGGCACGACGAGCTGTTCTATCAGCTGCTCTGGGGCACGCTGAAGGACACCGGCGTCTGGCGCGGCGAGATCTGGAACCGCCGCAAGGGCGGACCCTATTATCTGCAGCAGACGGTCATCAGCACGGTCTACGGCCGCACCGGCGCGCCGGAGAGCTATGTGGGGGCGTTCAACGACATCACCCAGGCGCGCCGCTCCGAGATCGAGGTGGACCGCCTCACGCGCTACGATTCCCTCACCGGCCTGCCCAACCGCACCCTGACCTATTCCCTCATCGAGCACGCCCTGACCCGCACCGACACCCGCTGCGCCGTGCTCTACATCGACATCGACCACCTCAAGACCATCAACGACAGCCTTGGCTTCGCCGCTGGAGACGCGGTGCTGCGGGGCGCCGCCGAGCGTATCCGCAAGACGACGCCGGAAGACGCCACCCTCGGCCGCTACGGCGCCGACGAGTTCGTGGTGGTGATCGACGTGGACAAGGGGCCGGAGGAGGCGGTGCGCCTGTCCGAACGTCTCATCAAGGCATTGGCAGAGCCGTTCGCGGCGGAGGACGTGAGCGATCTCTTCGTCAACGCCAGCATCGGCATCAGCCTGTTTCCCGAGGACGCCAGCGACCCCACCACCATGCTCCAGCACGCCCATTCGGCGGTCTACAAGGCCAAGAGCCGGGGCGGGCGCACCTATGCCTTCTACACCGACGCCCTGACCCGCGATGCACGGGCGCGCGTGCAACTCGTCGCCAACCTGAGGCGGGCGCTGACGGACGGGGAGTTCACCGTCCATTTCCAGCCCATCGTCCGTCTCGCCGACCAGACCATCGTCGGCGCCGAGGCGCTGGTGCGCTGGGTCACCCCCGAAGGCGAGATGATCGGCCCCGACCGCTTCATCCCCGTCGCCGAGGACACCGGCCTCATCGTCCCCCTGGGCGACTTCGTGCTGACCACCGCCTGCGCCCAGATGGCGGCCTGGCGGAGGGCGGGGCTGCCCTGCGGGTTTGTGGCGGTGAATATCTCCGCTGGGCAGCTCAATGCGACCGACATCGTCGCCCGCACCGAGGCGGCGCTCGCCGCCGCCGGTGTGCCGGCTGACAGCATCGAATTCGAAATCACCGAAAGCATGCTTTTCGATGCCGATTCCAGTGCCGAAACCACCCTGAACCGCATTGCCGGACTGGGTATTCGGGTCGCCATCGACGATTTCGGCACGGGCTATTCCTCCCTCGCCTACCTCAAGCGTTTCCCCATCTCCCGGCTCAAGATCGACCAGAGCTTCGTGCGCGACCTGCCCACGTCCGCGGTGGATGGCGAACTGGTGCGCGCCATGATCGCCATGGCCCGGGCGCTCGATATCGAGATCCTCGCCGAAGGGGTGGAGGAGGCGGGGCAGATGGCCTTCCTCGCTTCCCACGGCTGCACCTACGGCCAGGGCTATTACTGGAGCCGGCCGCTGCCGCCGGAGCGCTTCGAAGCCTTGTTCCCCAAAGTCCTAGGCGCCGTCAGCGGAAGTGCCGGGGTGCGGTGAGGGCGGCGCGATAGCGCCCTTGATCCCCACCGTCCACCTTGCGCATGGTACATCCGTCCTCTGAGTCTCGGCGCGGGGGTCGGGGGATCACGCAGGGGGAGAGCCATGGCGGCGACGCGATTCCACAGGGTGGTAATCTTCCTCCTGTTCGCCATCACGGTGGTGAACTACATCGACCGCGCGGCCATCTCCTACGCCATCCCCGAAATCGAGCAGCAGCTCGGCCTGTCCAAGGCCGCCGCCGGTACCATCCTCGGCGCCTTCGGCCTCGGCTATGCGGTGACCACCCTCGTCGGCGGTTTCGCCGTGGACCGATACGGCGCGCGCATCGTGCTCACCGTGGCGGCGGTGCTGTGGAGCCTGTCCATCGGCCTCACCGGCCTCGCCTCCGGCTTCCTCACGCTCTATCTCGCCCGCACGCTGCTGGGCATGGCGGAGGGGCCGAACTTCTCCGCCGTCACCGGCGCGGTGGAGCGCTGGCTGCCGCCGGCCCGGCAGGCGAGCGCGCTCTCCTATGCCCTCGTGGCGGTGCCGGTGGCGCTGGCGTGCGGCGGGCCGATCGTGACGCAGCTTCTGGCGGCGCTTGGCTGGCGCGGCACCTTCGCCGTGCTGTTCGTGGTGTCGCTGGTCTGGGTGCCGCTGTGGTTCTTCCTGTTCCGGGACGATCCGGCGCAGTCCCGCCATGTGAATGCGCAGGAACTGGCGTTCATCCGCGAAGGACAGAAGGCGGAGGCGGCGCCAGTCCGTCGCTGGCCGCGCATGAGCGAGGTGCGGGTGCTGCTCACCAACCGCACGTTGCTGGTGAATTACTGGGCCTTCTTCGTCTTCGGCTACTTCCTGTTCTTCTTCATGGCGTGGCTGCCGAGTTATTTGCAGCAGTCCTATGGGCTGAATCTTCCGGCCGTCGGCGTCTTCACCGTGCTGCCGTGGCTGTGCGCCGCCGGCGCGCTCTGGGCGCTGGGCCGGTGGTCCGATCACCTGCTGACGACGACGGGGCGCCTGCGCGTATCCCGCTCCTACCTCATCGCCGGGACGCAATTGGTGGCGGCGCTCGCGGTGGTGCCGGTGGCGTTCAGTGCCAGCCTGCCGGTGGCCATCACCTGCATCTCGCTGGCGGTTGCCGCCTCCATGGGGGCGAACGCGGCCTATTTCGCGGTGAACGTGGACATCGTGCCGGAGAAGGCCGCCACCGCGCTCGGCATCATGGATTTCTGCTTCGCGCTGGCCGGCTTCGTCGCCCCTGTTGTTACCGGATTCGTGCTATCGCTGCGCGGCTCGTTCGCCGACGGCTTCGCGCTGATGGCGGTGCTGGCGCTTTCGTCCGTTGCACTGGTCCTCGCCTTCCACCGGCCGGACGAGGACCGGGCGGCGCCCTGAGGGTCAGCGCCCGGCATTCATGGCGTTGAGCACCGCTTCGCTCGGCCAGCAGTCCACCTTGAGCCCGGCGGATTTTTGGTAGGTGCCGAGCGCCGCGCGGGTCTGCATGCCCGCCTTGCCGTCGATCTTGTCGGAATAGAGCCCGCGCCGCGCGAGGTGCTTCTGCATGGCCTCCACCGATTTCGTCTTGAGCTGGGAGGAGGCCGACCACGGCGTGCGGAAGGGCGCGGGGTCCGTCATGCGGTCGGACAGATGGCCGACGAACAGAACGTAGAGGTCGGAAAAATTGTACTGCTTGATGACGAAATAATTCGCCGTCGTGAGGAAGGACGGGCCGTAGATGCCCTCCGGCTGGAGCAGCGAGGCCGGCTGCGTCACCTCGCTGCCCGAGAGGCGGCGGACGGGGGCGTAGCCGGCCCGGATCCACTCGGATATGGGCTGCTTCACCTCCGGCACGCCCATGGTGCAATCGGCATTCACCGGCGCCAGCACCTCATAGGCCCAGCGCACGCCGGGCTGCCAGCCCTTGTCGGCAAGCTGCTTGGCGGCGGAGGCGAGGGCATCGGGCACCGAGTGCCAGATGTCGGCGTGGCCGGTGCCGTCGAGATCGACGCCGTGCTTCACATAGTCCGAGGGCAGGAATTGGGTGAGGCCCGTCGCCCCGGCCCAGGAGGCGCGGAAATCCTTCCGGCTCACATCGCCGTCGTTCAGCATCTTGAGCGCGAGGATGAACTCAGTGCGGTACTGGTCCTTGCGCCGGCCGGCATAGGCCTGCGTCGCCAGCACCTTGAGCGCGTCGTGGGGCGAGGTGTAGCGGCCGAAATCGGTCTCGCGGCCCCAGATGGCCAGCACCACGGGGGCGGGCACGCCGAACATGGCCTCGATGCGGTCGAGGGGCGCCTTGTACTTCTGCATCAGCCGCTGCCCTTCGGCGGCGAGGCGGGCGATGGTGGCTTCCTTCACATAGGCCGCCGGCACCTGCACGAATTCGGCCTGTCCGCCCGCACCGGTGGAGGGTCGGCCGGGCAGAGCGAGATCCGGCAGCTTGTAGTCGGGTTCGAGGCCGGCCGTCTCCCGCTCGAAGGTGGCGCGCGACACGCCGGCCGCCTGCGCCTCCGGCCACAGGGAGGCGATGAATTGCGTGAAGGCCGCATCCGCCGCGCGGGCGGGCGCGGTGAGCGTGAGAACGGACATCCAGGCGACGAGCCCGGCAAAGAGGCAACGGTAACCGGCGGGCAAGGGGCGGCTCATCGATGGGGGAGGCACAGCCGGAGGGTAACATGGCCCGCCCCGCCGCCAAAGCGGCGGCTGGCACGGCGGGTGCTTGCCCCTCCCGGTAACCCGGACCGCGCGGAGGGGAGGGGCCGTTCTGGCGGCTTCCCGACAATCGGATCCGGCTGAGGCAGAGGCGCATCCATGGCCATAAAGGCGGTGCTGATGGACATCGAGGGCGTGCTCGGCCCCCTGTCCTTCCTGGAAGAAACACTGGTCCCACATACCCGCGAGCGGCTCGGCGCCTTCATCGCCGCGCATGGCGAGGAGGACGAGGAGATCGAGGCGGCGCTAGATGAGGCGGGACGGTTGATGGGTGGCTTCTCCCTCAAGTCCCACGAAGCGGAGGCGCTGCTGCTGCGCTGGATGAAGCAGGGCCGCAAGCCGACGCCGCTCAAGATCATCCAGGGCCGAATCTGGCAGGAGGGCTATGCCGCCGGAGCCTTCAAGGCGGAGATCTATGACGATGCCGGACCGAGCCTTGCCGCCTGGAAGACCCAGGGGCTCAGGCTGTTCAGCTTCTCGTCCTCCTCGGAACTGGCGCAGAAGCTCTGGCTCTCGTCCGCCGGGTCGGACGCGGAGAGCCTTCTGGACGGCTTCTTCGACACCCGCATGGGCCAGAAGGTGGAGGAGGAGGCCTACAAGGCCATCGCCCAGGAGATTGGCATCGCCCCGGCGCAGATCCTCGTGCTCTCGGAAAATGTGGACGAACTGGACGCGGCCGCATCCGCCGGCCTCACTACGGTGCGGATCGCGCGGGCAGGCGGTGAAAGTGGACGGCACCCGGCGGCGGCGGACCTCGCGTCCGTCATCCTGCCGTGAGCCGGCGGGCGGGTGCTTGAGCCATGGCCCGGTTCACCGTGGAAACCCGCAGCGGCGACCGACAGGAGGTAAGCGGCCGCGATGGCGCCTCCCTCCTCAAGGCCATCCGCAAGGGCGGCATCGAAGAACTCACGGCCCAGTGCGGCGGCGGCTGCGCCTGCGCCACCTGCCATGTCTTCGTCACCTTTCCGGCCGGTTTGGCGGCGCCTCAGATCAGCCCCGGCGAGAGCCGCATGCTCGCCACCAGCGCGGCCCGCTCGCTTGCGTCCCGGCTTGCCTGCCAGTTGAAGCTGGAGCCGGCCATGGAAGGCATGGTCGTGGTGATTGCGCCGGGGGAACCGGGCAGCTTCTAGAGCACGCGCCGACCTGATTGCGTCGCAATCAGATCGGATCACGCGTTCTCTTTCTTGAGCTTAGAGGGCGATCCACCGATCAAGTCGATTCAACTTGATCGGATCGCGCTCCAGGGAAGGAGGGTGTGGCGGTCCACCCTCGGACATCTGCTCCCTTCGCTCCCGTTCGGGGCTCCAGCCCACTGGCGTCCGGTCGCCGTCAGGAGCGTCTCGGCGGCTTACCTTTCGGTTTGCCCTCGGATGGGTGCACGCGGCGGCTTTTCTGCTGACGCTCGCCTTTGCCCTGACCCACCTGCTTGGTCTCGCGCGGCTTCTCGAATGGGGCTTTGCCGTGCGCCGGCCTCTCGTGCTCCGCTCCACTGCGAAATGACTTGCCGCGAGACGGCTTCTCGGAGCGCGAGAGGTGGCGCTCGGTCTTGTCGCGCTCTGGCCTTGTTCGGCCGGGGCGCTTCGCGGGGGCGGCCGGCTGGCCGGGCATCGGCTCGATGACGACATCGTCGCCGTCGGCCTTGCGGGCGACCTTGCTGAAGCGCTCGGCGGCGGCGGGGCTCACCTCGAAGGCGGTCTCCTCATCGAAGATGCGGATGACGCCGATCTCCTTGCGCGTCACGTTCCCGCGCCGGCAGATCAGGGGCAGCAGCCATTTGGGGTCGGCATTGTTGCGTCGTCCGACGTTGAGGCGGAACCAGACCCCTCCGACATTCGAGCCGCCGTCGAAGTCCCGCCCGGCCGCCCGGTCGCGGGCGGTGCGCGGCTCGCCCGGATCGGCGACCTCCTCCGGCGCCGGCAGGCCGGCCCGGTAGAGGCGCGCCAGCGCGGCGGCGAGGTGCTCGGGCGAATGTGCGGCGAGCAGGGCAAGGCCCGCGCTGGCATCCTCTTCGCCCGGCTCATCGGTGATGAGGGCATCGTGCAGCATGCGGTCGTGGTCGAGCTTGCGGATGTCCTCGGACGTGGGCGGGCCGGACCAGGATGGCCGGATGCCGATCGCCCGCATCAGATCCTCGGCCCGGCGCCGGCGAAATGGCGGCACCAGAAGCACGCTCACCCCCTTGCGGCCCGCCCGGCCGGTGCGGCCGCTGCGGTGCTGGAGGCTTTCGCCGTCGTTCGGCAGGTCGGCGTGGATGACGAGGCCGAGGTTCGGCAGGTCAATACCGCGCGCCGCCACATCGGTGGCGACGCAGACCCGTGCCCGCCCGTCCCGCAGGGCCTGCAGGGCGTGGTTGCGCTCGTTCTGGCTCAATTCGCCGGACAGGGCGACGGCCGCGAACTGCCGCTCTTGAAGCATGGCGTGCAGGCGCCGCACGGCCTCCCGCGTGTTGCAGAAGACGATGGCGCTGGGGGTATCATAATAGCGGAGCACGTTGACGACCGCATGATCGACCTCCGTCGGCGCGACGCGCATGGTGCGGTATTCGATATCGGCATGTCCGCCTTCCGCCCCCGCCACCTCGATGCGCAGGGCGTCCCGCTGGTAGCGCTTGGCGAGCGTGATGATCCCGCGCGGCATGGTCGCGGAAAACAGCAGGCTGCGGCGCTCCGGCGGGGTCGCGTCGAGAATGAACTCGAGATCCTCGCGGAAGCCGAGATCGAGCATCTCGTCGGCCTCGTCCAGCACGGCCACGCGCAGCGCCGAGAGGTCGAGGCGGCCGCGTTCCAGGTGGTCGCGCAGGCGGCCGGGCGTGCCGACGACGATATGGGCGCCTCGCGCCAAAAGGCGCTGCTCCTGCCGCGGGTCCATGCCGCCGACGCAGGAGACAATGCGGGCGCCGGTCTCCGCGTAGAGCCAGGCGAATTCGCGCTGGACCTGCAGCGCCAGTTCCCGCGTCGGTGCCACCACGAGGGCCTGCGGCGCGCTGGCGAACGCGAACCGCTCGTCGGTGCCCAGCAGCGTCCCGGCCATGGCGAGGCCATAGGCGACCGTCTTGCCGGACCCGGTCTGGGCGGACACCAGAAGGTCGCGGTCGGATGCCTCGGGTGCCAGCACGGCAAGCTGTACCGGCGTGGGGTTGTCATATTCCCGCTCGGCCAGGGCACGGGCGAGGGCCGGGTTCGTCGTCAGGAAGGGCACGGCTGGGGTCCGCCTATGTCGCAGTATCGTCAGGCGTCGGAGGGGAGCCGTCGGAACGTGTGGAGCCCCTTCATAATAGGCCTGTGGCCCGGATGCCATATCCACCTCCCGGACAGACCAAAGGCCGCCGGATCGCTCCGGCGGCCTTGATCGTCAGGAGCGAGCCGTTACATCGCCGGCATCACCGCGATGTCGTGGACCACGCCGCCGGCGCCCTTGATCTTGCCGACTTCGCTCGCCGTGCCCTTGGCGAGATCGACGCGGTAGAGCGTGCCGTCCGCCAGCAGCCAGCCCTCGCTCGCGGCGGCGTCGACCATCACGATGTCGAAGGCGTAGCGCTTCGCCTTCACCCCGAGCTTGCCGACGGCGGCCAGAACGCCGTCATTGGGCGGCGCCTGCTTCACCAGCGCGCCGATGGTTGCGTCGATGTTGTAGAGCGTCGTCTCCTTGGCGCCCTTCACCGAATTGGTGTAGCTGCCGGCGACCACGTTGGGCGCCTCGCCCTTGTGCATGTCGGTATCGGCGAACTTCAGCGTGCCGTCGGTGGTGACCTTCCCGTCATCCACATTGGCGCGCAGGTTGGTGCCGTCGCTGCCGATGATGCGCAGCCGGTCGGCGACCGGGTTGAAATCGACGGTGGCGGCGACGCCGGGCGCCAGCGTGCTGCTGAGCTTGGACTTCATGGTCGCCTTGGCGGTCGCGGTGTCGATCACGGCGACCGTGCCATTGTCGAACAGGCCGTAGAGCATGCCGTCCGCCGGGCGCACGTCGATGCCGATGAGCTTGCCCTCGACGCCGCTCACCTTCATCGGCTTGCCGGCGGTCCAGGTCTTGGCATCGATGGGGGCGATCATGTTGCCGTCCATGAGCGCGATCACGGTCTGGCCCTGGGCGGCGCCGGCCCCGGCCAGGAAGCCTGCGAGCGTCAGGGCGATCATCGAGACTTTCATCTGTCTTCCTCCGTCTGAAGCCGAACGCATCGGCTGATACGGAGCGGTTACCCACGCCCTTGCCCGGCGGATGCAGCACAAATTTCTTTTTTGTCTTTGCATCCGAAGGCGCCGTCGGTGCGTATTCGTTCGAATGACGCGCGGAGCCGTGATGACAGCGCTGGCGGGGGCCGTTTCGCGGGATGAGCTTGCCCGGGCGCTCGAAGGCTGCGCGCGCGGCGATCGCTCCAGCCTGCGCCGGCTGTACGATCAACTGGCACCGCAGATGATCGGCGTCGCCTTGCGGCTGCTGCGGCGCCGCGACCTCGCCGAGGAGGTGGTGCAGGACACCTTCCTGCGCATCTGGGAGAAGGCCGGGACGTTCGATCCGGCGCGCGGCGAGCCGGCGACCTGGATGTTCGCCATCCTGCGCCACCGGGCGCTGAATGTGCTGCGCGGCGAAGGCCGGACCGAACTCGTCGACGATTTCGAGCCGATGGGGCTGGCGAGCGAGGATGCCGACGCCGAGCATGTCGTTATCGCCTTGTCGGAGAACGGGGCGCTGCGCCGCTGCCTGGAACGGCTTGAACCCTTGCGTCGCAACGCCATCATCCTCGCCTATGCGCGCGGGTTGAGCCATGGCGAGCTGGCGGGACGGCTCGGCATTCCGCTTGGTACCGCCAAATCCTGGATCCGCCGGGGACTGCTCTCGCTCAGGCAGTGCATGGCATGACGGAAACCGAGAAAGAGGCCCTCGCGGCCGAGTTCGCGCTGGGCCTGCTCGATACGGCCCAGACGGCGCGGTGCGAGGCGCTGGCCGTGGAGGATGCGGATTTCGCCGCGCGGGTCGAGGCCTGGCGCCGCAACCTCATCGAGATCGATATGGCCGCGATCCCGGAGCCGCCGCCGGAGGCGCTGTGGCATCGGATCGAAGCCGGGATGGCCGGCGCAGGGACCGGCGCAGGGGCGGCCACATCGCCCCGCTCCCGCACGACAACGACCACGAAATGGCTTTCCGGGCTGTGGAGCGACCTTCCCGCGTGGCGCGCGGCCGGGCTTGCGGCGATGGCGGCCTGCCTCGTGCTGGCGGTCGCGCTGACGGTGCAGATCCGCAGCATTGCCCGCACGCCGGTGCTGGTGGCGGTGATGATGTCGGACCAGAGCCGCCCCCTGGCGCTGGTGAACACCTTCCGCGACGGGCGCGCCGAACTCGTGCCGCTGGAAGCGCTCAGCGCGCCTGCCGGCAAATCGCTGCAGGTGTGGACCTTGTGGGACCGCGCCCGGGGACCGGTCTCGGTGGGCCTTCTGGAGGCCATGCGCAGCATGAAGCTGACGGTGGATGGCCTGCCGGCGCCCATTCCCAACCAGTTGTTTGAAGTCACGCTCGAGCCCGCCGGCGGATCGCCCACGGGACGCCCCACCGGACCCATCCTGATGAAGGGAAATGCCTCCCGGACTGAATTCGGCATTTAGACGACGCGGCGGGTGGGGCAAACGGGCCCCAGTCTGCGACCACCGATCAACTGGCGGGTCACATGAGGGCGGCAGGATCCCGGCGTTCGGGTCCTGCTCGCTCACGGCATCGGGCTAGCGCGCGCCGCTGATGGTCTCGCCGAACAGTTGGCGGTTTCCGGAGGGCTGGCAGCGCCAGTATTGCGGGACGGCCTCCACGCTGGCGCCCAGTTCGACCGCGGCATGCCAGGGCCAGCGCCACCATGTCCGCCTCGCCGGAGGAGACGATGTGCTCCGGTTGGCGAGGGGCGAGAGGAACTGGTGCAGCAGATAGCCGTGGGCGCCGTGCAGCTCGATGGCGTCGATGCCGAACCGCCCGCATCCAGCGCCTCGACGGCGGTCGCCTGGAAGCCGGCCGGGCGGCCGACCTCGTCTTCCTGGCGCGCGCCCAGTGCAGCTCCGGCGCAGACCTGCTCTCCAGCATCGCCGCCGGCGACCTGCCGGGCGTGGGGATGGTGATCATCGACGGCATCGTGCGCTGCGGCCGAAGCCGCAACACGCCGCCGGCGGAGGTCGTGCCGGAGATTGTGCAGGCTTAGACGGGGCAGACGGAGGCGGGGCCGGGTTCGGGAGCGCCTGCGGCGGGCCGTAGCGCTGGGCCCCGGCTCTCCGCTCCCTGCGGTACGCTCCGTTGCAATCGGCCTGGGCGCGAGGGGGCCCGCCAGACGAGTTGTCACCTCACCTCGAAAACTTCTTGTACTGAATCCGCTTCGGGATCACCGAATCCGTCCCCAGCCGGCGCTTCTTGTCTTCCTCGTAGTCCGCGAAGTTGCCCTCGAACCATTCCACGTGGCTGTCGCCCTCGAAGGCGAGCATGTGGGTGGCGACGCGGTCCAGGAAGAAGCGGTCATGGGAGATGATGACGGCGCAGCCGGCGTAATCCTCCAGCGCCTCTTCCAGAGCGCGCAGGGTGTCCACGTCGAGGTCGTTGGTGGGCTCGTCGAGCAGCAGCACGTTGCCGCCGCGCTGGAGCACCTTGGCGAGGTGGACGCGGTTGCGCTCACCGCCGGAGAGCATGCCCACCTTCTTCTGCTGGTCGCCGCCCTTGAAGTTGAAGGCCGCGCAATAGGCGCGCGAGGGAATCTCCTTCTTGCCGACGTAGATCACCTCGTTGCCGTCGGAGATTTCCTCCCACACGGTCTTCTTGTCGTCGAGCGCGTCGCGGCTCTGGTCCACATAGCCGAGCTTGACCGAATCGCCGATCTCGATGGAGCCGCCGTCCGGCTTCTCCTGTCCCGTGATCATGCGGAACAGCGTGGTCTTGCCCGCGCCGTTCGGCCCGATGACGCCGACGATGCCGCCCGGCGGCAGCTTGAAGGAGAGATCGTCGATGAGCATCTTGTCGCCGAACGCCTTGTTGAGGTGATCGAAGGCGATGACGTTCTGCCCGAGGCGCTCGGCCACGGGGATGACGATCTGGGTGGCGGAGGGCTGGCGCTCGGACGCGCGCTGCAGCAGCTCCTCATAGCGCTGGATACGCGCCTTGTTCTTCGCCTGGCGGGCCTTGGGAGAGGCGCCGATCCACTCCTGCTCGCGGGAGAGCGCGCGCTGGCGGGCTTCGTCCTCGCGGCCTTCCTGCTGGAGGCGCTTCTGCTTCTGGCCGAGCCAGGAGGAATAATTGCCCTCGTAGGGAATGCCGCGGCCGCGATCCAGCTCCAGGATCCAGCCCGTCACGTTGTCGAGGAAGTAGCGATCGTGGGTGACGATCAGGATGGCGCCGGGATAGGTACGCAGGTGGCCTTCCAGCCAGTTCACCGTTTCGGCGTCGAGATGGTTGGTGGGCTCGTCGAGGAGCAGGAGTTCCGGCTGCTCCAGCAGCAGGCGGCACAGCGCCACGCGGCGGCGCTCACCGCCCGAGAGGCGCGTCACCTCCCAGTCGTCCGGCGGGCAGCCGAGCGCGTTCATGGCCTGCTCCACCTTCGAATCGAGATCCCAGAGGCCCTGCGCCTCGATCTCGTCCTGAAGCCGGGTCATCTCGTCCGCGGTCTCGTCCGAATAGTTCATGGCGAGCTCGTTGTAGCGCTCCATGATGGCCTTCTGCTTGGCCACGCCGTCTTCCACGTTCTGGCGGACGGTCTTGGTGGGATCGAGCGCCGGCTCCTGCGGCAGGTAGCCCACGCGCACGCCCTCGGCGGGGCGGGCCTCGCCGGTGAAATCCTTGTCGATGCCGGCCATGATGCGCAGCAGGGTCGACTTGCCCGCGCCGTTGTTGCCGAGCACGCCGATCTTGGCGTCCGGGTAGAAAGAGAGGTGCACGTTGTCGAGCACCTTCTTGCCGCCCGGATAGGTCTTCGTCATGCCGTGCATGTGGTAGGCGTACTGATAGGGGGCCATGGGCCGCCGTCTCCTGAAAAGGGGTGCGGGAAAGTTGGCGCCGTTCTAGCCTCGCAGGCGAGGCGCGGCAAGGTTCGCGACGCCACAGCGGCCAACGCGCATGCGGAGGAAAAGATGGGTTCCGATTACCACCACCACACCGACTGGCGCACCGACGGCGTGCAGGTGATCCCCGGCGACAGCCTCGATCCCAACACCGCCCAGACCCCGGGCATGAACCGCGCCACCGCCATCAACCGCGCCCGCGCCGGGGCGGAGAAGATCTGGGCCGGCACCGTCCACATCCATCCGGATGCCAAGACCGGCGCCCACCACCACGGCGATCTGGAAAGCGTCATCTACGTGGTCAAGGGCCGCGCCCGCATGCGCTGGGGCGAGAATCTGGAGTTCGTGGCCGAGGCCGGGCCGGGCGATTTCATCTTCGTGCCGCCCTACGTGCCTCACCAGGAGATCAACGCCTCCGCCGACGAGACGCTGGAATGCGTGCTGGTGCGCTCGGGCCAGGATCCGGTGGTGGTGAACCTCGACATCGAGCCGGTGGAGAAGCCGGAGCATGTGAAGTGGATCGACCCGATCCATCGGGAGTGAAGGCACGGGCGGCCTTCTGCTGCAAGGCTTTGCGGCGGCGCTTCCACCGAACCATCCACAGGCCGGCGGAGAAAGAACGCAAAGGGTGTTGCATTCGCCCCCGGCATTTTCTATAGAACCGCACCCGCCGCCGAGACATTGTCTCGCCGGCAAATGGATGCGGGTGTAGCTCAGGGGTAGAGCACAACCTTGCCAAGGTTGGGGTCGAGGGTTCGAATCCCTTCGCCCGCTCCAGTTTTTCTTCTTAAAATCAGATGGTTGACAAACGCCCTTCGGGGCGTTTTCAGCTTACCGGCCAAAGCTTTGGCATTCCGGTAAGCAGGCGGTAAGCACGTCAAGGGCGATCCTGGCTTGCCTTGGCGTAGGCGCCGCCCTGCTCGAAGTCGCCGAACGAGCCCGGGCCGGGGCGTGGTGGGCTTGTTCGGCGGACAGAAATCTACCGCCGGCCGAGCGGGCTTTGTCGCCCGGTCAGAGGAAGAGCGCGGGCGTCCCGTGACAGGTTGAGGGCTGAGAGAGGCTCCACGCAGTCCGCGTACCTGCATTGGATGCAGGGGTCCGTCAGGACCATCCAAGAACGTCCCACCTCGTACTTCACAGCGGCGAGGCGCGGGATGACTCATGCCTGCCCCTCGAGTGCCCTCTCAGCGACGTCCGCTTTGCGCGCCCATCCCAGCCATTGATCTGTTAACGTCCGCGGCCCAAAAGCGGACATTGCCAGTCGAGGCACCTCGGCACTGACGTTGCCCCCAACTTCTATCCAGCGGTGAGTTCGTTCTGGCGGTTGGATTTGCCCTGTCGGGCGTGCTGGGCGGCGGGGGCAGATGCGGAGCCGTTCATGTTGCGGAGCGTCTGATCCCGCCGCGGGTGGAACGTCGAGGAAGTCCGCTACCTCGGCGGGAAGGCGTGCGGGCAGGTGTCGGTCGGCTTCCCGCCCTCCCTTGCACTCGTGTTGAGCGTGCCTCTGGCCGAAACCGCGCAGGTCGACCATCCGAAGATGCGCCTGCGGATCGCGGAAGGCTTATCGGGTCATATTCTGTCGTGGATCATGCAGGAGACGTTGAGCCTTGGCGTCGTCTATCAGGGGCTCGATCTTTCCGGGTTCGACAGCAGCCTGCTCATGACCGAGGAGTTGTTCCTCGCGACTGCGCCCGACAACTGGGACTATACGGATGACGACGCCAGCATCGTGCGGAAACCGGTGGGATTTGAATTCGTCGCCGGCCTGCCGCTCGTCCTGCTCAGCCGTACCCACGGCGCGCGCGAACTCTATGAGCGCTACCCCAAGGCTGCGAGAATTCAGCTGAACGTCGTGCTGGAGCTGGATTCCCTGCGGGAGATCATCACCTTCACCTCACGGGCGAGCGCCTACACAATCCTGCCCCACGCTGCGGTGCTCGAGGAGGTCGCGCGCGGCGAACTGCTCCTCGTTCCCATCGTCGATCCCGTCATCCGACGCAATGCCTATGTCGTTCGCAAGCAGGGGTAATCCGTGACCCAGGCGAGCCTGGAGGTGGAGGCGATGATCGCGTGCATCCTGCGCGAAGCGATGCGGCGTCACGATCTTCGCGCCCAGTTTCCGCCCCCCGAATAAGCGCCAGAATGGATCAGCGCAGGTAGTACTGGAACTCGAGCAGGATGCAGCCTTCTTGGGAGATGAAGGGGCCGTGCGGTGTTCCGGGCGGCCGGCAGGAATAGGTCAGCGCCGCGTCGGCACCCTGCGGGGCACCGGCGGTCAGCGTGAGCGTGCCTCTCAGCAGGACCACTTCCTCCCAATAGTCGTGAACCAGCGGGTGCGTGGTGAAGGCGCCCGGCATGAACCTGACGAGGCGCGTGCGGGCTCCGCTCTTGGCTTCCTCGTCAAGGTCATCGGCCAGGGTCTTGACCATCAGTCCCTCGGGAAAGCCCGGCAGCTCGGTCCATCCGGTCTCGAGATCGAACGGCTCCATCTCAATGGGGCCACGGCTGGTCTTCGGCATGAGGCCTCACGGGGTTTGAGGGGACGGCTGGGGGAGATCATCCCTTGATCTTGGCAACTTCGGCCTTGAGCTCGGGGATGACGGTGTTGATATCGCCGACGAGACCGTAGTCCGCCACCTGGAAGATGGGGGCTTCCTCGTCCTTGTTGACGGCGACGATGACCTTGGAGTCCTTCATGCCGGCGAGATGCTGGATGGCGCCGGAGATGCCGAGGGCGATGTACAGCTCGGGGGCGACGACCTTGCCGGTCTGGCCCACCTGCCAGTCGTTCGGGGCATAGCCCGCGTCCACCGCGGCGCGCGAGGCGCCCACCGCCGCGCCCAGCGCGTCGGCCAGAGGCTCGATCAGCTCGGCGAACTTCTCCCGCGAGCCCACCGCGCGACCGCCCGACACGATGATCTTCGCGGCGGTCAGCTCGGGACGGTCGGAGGCGGCGATGGCCTCGTCCACGAAGGTGGAGAGCGCCGGGTCGGACGCCGCGCCAACGGTCTCGATGGCGGCCGAGCCGCCCTCGCCGGTGGCGGCGAAGGAGGCGGTGCGCACCGTCACCACCTTCTTGGCGTCATTGGACTTCACGGTCTGGATGGCGTTGCCCGCATAGATGGGCCGCTCGAACGTGTCGGGCGAGACCACCTTGGTGATGTCCGACACCTGCATCACGTCCAGCAGCGCGGCGACGCGCGGCAGCACGTTCTTGGCGCTGGCGGTGGAGGGGCCGACGATGGCGTCGTAGCCGGGCGCCAGCGAGACGATCAGCGCCGCCAGCGGCTCGGCGAGGCGGTGCGCGTAGAGCGCGTCGTCGGCGAGCAGCACCTTCTCGACGCCCGAGAGCTTCGCGGCGGCCTCGGCCACGCCCTTGGCGTTCTGGCCGGCGACCAGCACATGCACCGGCGCGCCGAGCGCGGCGGCGGCGGTCAGCGCCTTGGCGGTGACGCCGTTGAGGGCCGAATTGTCGTGTTCGGCAATGAGCAGAACGGCCATCAGATCACCCCCGCCTCATCCTTGAGCTTCGCCACCAGCTCGGCGACCGAGCCCACCTTCACGCCCGCCTTGCGGCCGGCCGGCTCCTGGGTCTTCAGCACCTCGAGCCGCGGGGCGACGTCGACGCCGTAATCGGCCGGCGTCTTCTCGGCGATGGGCTTCTTCTTCGCCTTCATGATGTTGGGCAGCGAGGCGTAGCGCGGCTCGTTGAGGCGCAGGTCCGTCGTGACGATGGCCGGGCCGTTGAGCTTGATGGTCTGCAGGCCGCCGTCGATCTCGCGGGTGACGACCACGCCGCCGTCTTCCACCACGACCTTGGACGCGAAGGTGGCCTGAGGCCAGCCCAGCAGCGCCGCCAGCATCTGGCCGGTCTGGTTGCAGTCGTCGTCGATGGCCTGCTTGCCGAGGATCACCAGGCCGGGGGCTTCCTCGCCCACCACGCCCTTGAGGATCTTGGCGACTGCGAGCGGCTCGACCACGCCGTCGGTCTTCACCAGAATGCCGCGGTCGGCGCCCATGGCCAGCGCCGTGCGCAGCGTCTCGGAGGCCTGGGCCGGGCCGATGGACACCGCCACCACCTCGGTCGCCTTGCCGGCTTCCTTGAGGCGGAGCGCCTCTTCCACCGCGATCTCGTCGAACGGGTTCATGGACATCTTGACGTTCGCGAGCTCGACGCCCGAACCGTCCGACTTCACCCGGACCTTCACGTTGTAATCCACCACCCGCTTAACGGGCACCAGGATCTTCATGGCTGTCGCCTTTCGGAGGACGAAGAGACTGTGGCGCCGGCCTGCGGCGCGGCCAGCCGGCCGAGGAGCGCGCGGGCGCGGATGCGGACCGGTTCGTCCACCATGGTGCCGTCGACGGCCGCGGCTCCGTCGCCGCTGGCGAGCACCTTGCGTGCCCAAGCGATCTCGGCCTCGTCCGGGGCAAAGCCGTCCCGGATCGGCGCAACCTGTCGGGGATGGATGGCAAGCTTGCCGCCGAAGCCAAGGTCACGGGCATGGCGCGCGTCGTCCACAATCGCCTCGCGATCGTCGATGGCCGTGGTGACGCCGTCGATCGGCGGCGCCAGTCCGGCGAGCCGCGAGGCGAGCACGAGCTCGCTGCGCGCCGCCAGCAGGGCGTCGCGCCCATGGGCGCAGCCGAGGTCGGCGCAGAAATCGATGCTGCCGAAGGCGAGACGCGCCACATGCGCCGTCTGCGCGATCCGGCGGGCATCGGCGAGCCCGCGCGCCGTCTCGATCAGAGCGATCACCGGGACGGGCGCGGCGGAGCACAGGGCTGCAAAGGCCTCCCCGACCTCGGCTTTGGGCACCATGACGGCGGCGAACGCGCGCCCGGCGAGGGCGGCCATGTCGGCGGCGTGCCACGGCGTTCCGAGGCCGTTGACGCGCACCAGCACGGGCACCGTCGCGAAGTCCGCGCGCAGGGCGGCGCGCGCCGCATCCTTGGCGTCTGCCGCCACCGCGTCTTCCAGATCGAGGATCACCGCATCGGCCCCGGCATCCGCCGCCTTTGCGAAGCGCTCCGGGCGGTTGGCGGGCACGAACAGGGGAACGGTGAAAGCGAGCGGCGCACCCATCACCAGGAAGCCTCCGCAGCCATGCACACCGGGCCGCCCTCGCGCGCGGTCCACAGCTTCAGCCCCTCCCCATCGGCCGTCGCATGCAGAGAGAAGGCGTCGGTGTCGAACAGCGGCGAGAGACCGCGGAAGGCGAAGCGGCGGGGCGGCGCGCCCCGGATCTCGGCGGCATAGGTGCACAGGAGCGCCGCCTGCATCGGTCCCTGCACCACGAGGGCCGGATAGCCCTCCATCTCGGTGGCGTAGGGCCGGTCGTAGTGGATGCGATGGGCGTTGAAGGTCAAGGCGGAGTAGCGGAACAGCAGCGGCGTGCCGGCCGTCATGGGCTTCACGAATGCGCCCCTCTCGGCAGCCGGTGGCACCTTTCCCGCCGCTCCGGCATCGGCACCGCGATAGACGATGTCCTGACGTTCCTCGATGGCGAGCGTGCCGTTCGCCTCCACCCGGTGCGCGACGGTGACGAAGCACAGCGGGCCGGTGCGCCCCTCCTTCAGCGCCACGTCGGCGATGCGGGACACCCGCAGCACCGCATCGCCCACCTTCAGGTCGCCGTGAAAGGTCAGCGCCCCGCCGGCCCACATGCGCCGGGGCAGCGGCACCGGCGGCAGGAAGCCGCCGCGGGCGGGATGGCCGTCCGCACCAAGGCCCGCGGTGGGAACGGCCGGCTGCGCGAGGCAGAAGTGGATGAGCTGCGGCATCGCCGCGCCATGGGTCGGCGGTGCGCCCGGCATGTCGAACATGGCGTGGTATTTGCGCGCGAGATCCTCGCTGAGGACTTCGGCGCCGGTATCCTCGCGGCCGATCCAGGATCTGAGGTGATCCATGTCGATCACCGGCTGATCGGGCGCGGCCATCAGTAGGACCTCGGCATGCCGAGCACATGCTCGGCCAGATAGGACAGGATGAGGTTGGTGGAGATCGGCGCCACCTGGTAGAGCCGCGTCTCGCGGAACTTGCGCTCCACGTCGTACTCCTCCGCAAAGCCGAACCCGCCATGGGTCTGGATGCAGGCGTTGGCCGCCTCGAAGGACGCGTCGGCGGCCAGCATCTTGGCCATGTTCGCCTCTGCGCCGGGATTCTCCCCGGCCTCGTAAAGCCGGATCGCCTCGCGCACCATCAGCTCGGCGGCGCGCATGTTGGCGTAGGCCTTGGCGATGGGGAACTGGATGCCCTGGTTCTGGCCGATGGGGCGGCCGAAGACGTGCCGCTCCTTCGCATAGGCAGACGCCTTGTCGATGAACCATTTGGCATCGCCGACGCACTCGGAGGCGATGAGGATGCGCTCGGCATTCATGCCGGAGAGGATGTAGCGGAAGCCGTTGCCCTCCTCGCCCACCAAATTCTCCGCCGGCACCCGCACATTGTCGAAGAACACCTCGGTGGTGGCGTGGTTCATCATGGTGCGGATGGGGCGGATGGTGAGCCCCGCCTTCAGCGCCTCCTGCATGTCGAGGATGAACACGGAAAGCCCCTCGGTGCGCTTCGCCACCTGGTCGCGCGGCGTCGTGCGGGCGAGCAGCAGCATCAGGTCCGATTGCGCCGCACGGCTGGTCCAGATCTTCTGGCCGTTCACCACATAATGGTCGCCCTCGCGACGGGCGGTGGTGCGCAGCGCCGTGGTGTCGGTGCCGCTGGTGGGCTCGGTCACGCCGAACGCCTGCAGGCGCAGCTCGCCCGAGGCCACCTTGGGCAGGTAGCGCGCCTTCTGCTCCGGCGAGCCGTGCCGCAGCACCGTGCCCATCACATACATCTGGGCATGGCAGGCCGCGCCGTTGCAGCCCTGCCGCTGGATCTCCTCCATGATGACCGCGGCTGCCGACAGCGGCAGGCCGGCGCCGCCGTATTCCTCGGGGATCAGCGCCGAGAGGAAGCCGCTCTCGGTCAGCGCCGTAACGAACTCGGTCGGATAGGCCATCTCGCGATCGAGCTTGCGCCAGTATTCGCCGGGAAAGCCGGCGCACAGCTTGGCGACGGCGTCGCGGATGTCGGAATGGTCTTGCTGCTGCATCGGGGCCTCAGGACTGCCGGGGCGCGGCCGCGACGGCGCGCCAGGTTTCAAAGGTGTCGTCGCCGACGGTGTCGAGCAGGGCACGCAGCGCCCTGGTGAAAGGCAGCTCGCCGGAACCAGCGCCGATGGTGAGCGCGAGGTCGATGTCCTTGCGCAGGATGGACTGGAGGTTGTCGAATTCCGCGCGCGTGGCGGTCCAGGCCGTGTAGGCTTCCGGCGCGTCCTTCGGATGGGCGGTGAAGAAGTTGCGGCCGGAGCCGGCCTCGAACACCGGAATGGCGTCGGGCAAATGGATGCCATTGTCGCCGGCGATGCGATAGGCCTCGGCTGCCACCATCAGCGTGGTGATGCCAACCAGATTGTTGACGATCTTGGTGGCCTGCCCGGCGCCAAGCGGCCCGCAATGGAAGATGTTGGTGCCCATGGCCTGCATGAGCGGACGCAGGCGGTCCACGTCCTCGGCGGCCCCGCCCATCATGATGGCGAGGGTTCCGGCCTTCGCCTTCACCGGGCCGCCGCTGACCGGCGCATCGACGATGCGCAGGCCGGTCGGTTCCAGCTCCTGCGCCAGCTCGCGCACGGTGTCGGGCGCGACGGTGCCCATCATCACCAGCAGCGGCTCGCGGCCGTCGATCCCCGCGCGCAGCCCCTGCTCGCCCAGCACCACGGAACGGGCCTGCTGCGGCGTGGCGACCAGCACGATCACGCCATCGCAGCCAGCGCAGGCCCGCGCCTCCTGGACGCAGCGCACGCCGAGGGCTGCGAAGGGGGCGAGGGCGTCCGGATTGCGGTCGCAGACGGTGAGGTCGAAGCCCGCCTTGTGGATGTTCATGGCCATCGGCGCGCCCATGGCGCCGACCCCGATGACGGCAACGGATCTGATCATGGTTCAGCCTCAGGAAATGGTGACGCCGCTGTCCACGGACAGGACCTGTCCGGTGACCACGCGGGCGTCGTCGCTGCCGAGATAGACCGCCATGCCGGCGATATCCCCCGGCCGGCAGGGGCCGAGAAGGTGCTGGCCGGCCAGCCGCCGCAGCTCCTCGCGCGTTTCCATCAATCCCTCGACGCGGGGCGTGAGCACGAGGCCGGGGGCGATGGCGTTCACCCGGATGCGGTCGGGCGCATATTCGACCGCCATGGACCGCGTCATGGCCGCCACCCCGCCCTTGGCGGCGGTGTAGCAGTCGCGTTCGGGCAGGGCCATCAGCGCCACCATGGAGGAGAGGTTGATGACCGAGCCGCCGCCGGCGCGCGCCATTTCGGGGATGGCATGCTTGCAGCACAGGAAGGTGCCGTAGAGGTCGAGGCGGATCACCCGCCAGAATTCCTCGTCCGGCGCCTGTGTCACCCGCGCGTCGGCGGCGCTCGATCCGCCGGCAATGTTGCACAGCACGTCGATCCGGCCGAACCGCCCGACGGTCTGCGCGATCGCGGCCTTGACCTGCTGCGGCTCGGTGATGTCACAGACGATGCCGAGGCCATGCTCGGCGGAGCCTGCCGCCTGCAGCGTGTCGTCGAGCGCCTCGGCGCCGATATCCACCGCCGCCACCCGCGCGCCTTCGGCGATATAGCGCGCGCAGGTCTCGCGGCCGATGCCGCCCGCGGCGCCGGTGATGAATGCGACCTTGCCGTCAAGCCTTGCCATTCCGGTCTCCTTCAGAGCATCCAGCCGGCGCGCTCGCCGTCGAGGATGGCGATGTCCGCCTGGCGGGGCGCGAGGGCGTCGCCGACGACGTGCAGTTCGATGCCGTTTCCGGCGCAGGCGCGGGCCAGCGCGTCATCCGCCCGGTTGCCCATGGCGATGATCACGGCACCGTCGTGGGGCCGCTCGTGGACCGCCCCGCCGAACCGCGCCTCGCAGACGAGGTGCGCCTGCCGGATGGCGGTGACGAAAGTGGCGGGAACCACCTCGACTCCGAGGGCGGCGAGCTTGCGGTAGAGGGACGGGGCATGGTGCACGGGCAGGTCGGCGCCGGCGTGCATGTGCGGTGTGACGATGGTGACCTTCAGCCCCCGCGCGGCCAGCATTTCGGCGGCGGCGGTGCCGGAAAGATGGGGATCGTCTTCAACGACCACGACCGGCCCGGTCAAGCGCTCCGGCGTCTGGAACGCATCCCACACGGTGCGGACATGGGGCAAGTCCGCACCGGCGATGCCGTCCGCCCCGGGCCGCAACGAGGTGTAGCCGTCGCGCCGCGGCACCGAGCCTGTCGCCACGATCAGTGCGTCGAAGCCCTCGCGCTCGATCAGGGCGCGGTCCGCCGTGGTGGAGAGGCGGATTTCGACGGGAAGGCGCGCCAGCATCTCGATCTGCCAGCGATGGATCTCGGCGAAGCCGCGGCGCGAGGCGACGGCGCTGGTCATCAGGTTCTGGCCGCCGAGGCGGGCGCTCCGCTCGAACAGGGTCACGCGGTGGCCGCGCTCGGCCGCGATGCGGGCCGCGGCGAGGCCGGCCGGACCGCCGCCGACCACCGCTACCCGCTTCGCCCGCTCGGCCGGCCGCATGCGGCCGATGCCGATCTGCGCCTCGCGCCCCACCGCCGGATTGTGGATGCAGCCGACGCCCCGCCCGCGATCGAGGCCGACGATGCAGGACTGGTTGGAGTATGTGCAGATGCGGATGGCCTTCGCGTCACCTCGGGCTGCCTTCAGCGGCAGCTCGGGATCGGAGATGAGGGCACGGGCCATGCCGATGAAGTCCGCCTGTCCGGCCGCCAGAACTGCCTCCGCCGCCTCGGGCGTGGCGATGCGCGAGCTGACGCAGACCGGCAGGCCGGCAGCGGCGGTCCGGATCGCGCCAGCCTCTTGCGCGAACTGTGCTTCCGGGGCGGTGATGTCGGCGATCCAGCCGGGATAGTGCAGGGAGGTGAGGCCGCTCACATTCAGATAGCTGATCCCCTCGTTCCCGAGCCGAATAGCGATGGCGGTCGCCTCCTCGGGCGTCAGGCCGCCGGGTACGTCGTCGCGGCCGTTGATGCGGGCGCCGATGAGGAAATCCGGACCCACGGCGGCGCGGATGGCGCCGAGGCCCTCCAGCAGGAAGCGCATGCGGTTTTCCAGCGGCCCGCCATAGCGATCCGCGCGCCGGTTGGTGGCGGGGGAGAGGAATTCGTGCAGCAGATAGCCCTGCGCGGCGAACAGCTCGACCCCGTCGGCGCCCGCCGCCTTCAGGTTCAGGGCCGCTTCCACCATGGTGTCGACGTATTCGGAGATGTCCGCCTGCGTCATCTCCTTCGGGATCTCGCCGGTGCGCGGGCAGGGCAGGGGGGAGGGCGCCAGCAGCGGCACGCCGTATTGGGTCGTGCCGGGCGAGCGCAACTGCCGCCCGCTCATGTTGAGCTGGGAGACGAAGCAGGCCCCTTCCGCCTTGATGGCGTCGATCATCCGCCGGTAGTGGGGCTGCAGCGACGCGTCATTGGCAAGGTCGAGGCCGCCCAAAGGCGAGGTTTCAAGCGCCCCGCCCCAGGTGGCGAGCCGGCGCCAGGACGCCGGCATCAGGAAGTTGGACATCACGATGAGGCCCGCCCCGCCCTTCGCCCGCTCCACGTGATAGGCAATGGTGCGGTCGATGGCCGAGCCGTAGCCGCCCCCGAACATCACGGCGTGCGGCATCATGGCGATGCGGTTGCGCAGGGTGACGTGGCCGATGGCGAGCGGGCTGAGCAGCCGCTCGTAGGGGGCGGGTGCCATCTCAGAAGGGGCCCTTGCGCGGGAAGTTCGGCGGGCGCTTCTCGCGGAAGGAGGCGAGCCCCTCCTGCGGGTCGGGCCCGGAGAAGCCGAGCATCTCCAGCGCCAGCGAGGCGTCGAAGGTCGGTCCCATCATGCGCAGCCAGTTGTTGAGGGAATATTTGGTCCACTGGATGGCGGCAGGCGCTCCCTCGGCGAGACGGATGGCGATGCCGAGGGCCTTCTCCTGAAGCTCATCCTCGTCCACCGCGAGGGCGACAAGGCCCATCCGCTCGGCCATCTCGCCGGTCACCGGCTCGTTGAGCAGCAGGTGGTACTTGGCCTTGGCCATGCCGCACAGGAGCGGCCAGATGATCGCCGCATGGTCGCCGGCAGCGACGCCGAGGCGCACATGGCCGTCCACCAGCCTGGCGGTCTTGGTGACGACGGGAATATCGCAGATGAGCGCCGCGGCGAGGCCGGCGCCCACCGCCGCGCCCTGCACGGCCGAGACGATGGGCTTCGAGCAGTTGATGATGTTGTAGACGAGGTCGCGCGCCTCCCGCCACATGTTGGCGCGCTCCTCGAAGCTGCGCGTCAGGGCATCCACCATCTCGAACGAGCCGCCTGCCGAGAAGGAGCGGCCATTGGCGCAGAGCAGGACGGCGAGGGTGTCGCGGTCGCGATCCACCACGCGCCAGATGTCCACCAGTTCGCGGTGGGCGTCCGCGCCGAGGGCGTTGAGCGTCTCCGGCTGGTTCAGCGTCAGCCGCAGCACGCCGGCGGCCGGCCGGTCCACGAGGAGGGAGGGGAAGGCGGAATAGGCTTCGAGTGTCATGGTATCTCCGGGCGCGCGGATGTCAGATGGATCGGCGGGAGGTGAGCCCGCCGTCGATCGTCATGATCGTTCCCGAGGTGTAGGCGGATCTTGGCGAGGCGAGGAAGGCGAAAAGGTCCGCCACCTCGCGCACATGGGCGGCGCGGCCGAGCGGGTAGGCGGCGAGAAGCTCGGTGTAGCGGCTCTCGTCACCCCACTGCTCGTGGGCGCGCTTCTTCATGATGTTGAAGATGCGGTCGGTCGCCACCGGGCCGGGATTGATCCCGAGCACGCGGATGCCGTCATCGAGGCTGCGGCCGCCCAGCGCCCGCGTGAAGGCCATGAGCGCCGCATTCCCGGTGGAGCCGGCGATGTAGCGGAAGTCGAAATTCTCGCCGCCATTGCCGATGTTATTGAGGATGACGCCGCCGCCGGCCGCTTTCATCCGAGCGTAGAAGGCCCGGCACAGGTCGATATAGCCGAGGACCTTCACCTCCCAGCCGGCGCGCCAGCGGTCCGCATCCACGTCCCACAAGTCGCCGCCGGGAATGGCGCCGGCGTTGTTTACCAGCACGTCGATGTCGCCTGCCGCGGCCGCAATCCTTTCCGCCGCGCCGGGGGCGGCAATATCTTGCTCGTGGACGGCGACGGTGACGCCGTGCGCCGCGCGCAGGCGATCGGCCAGCGCCGCCATCTTCTCTCCGGAGCGGGCGACGAGGTGGAGATTGCAGCCCTCCTCGGCGAACACCTCGGCCAGTCCCTCGCCGATCCCTTGCGAGGCGCCGGTGATCAGCACGGTCTTTCCGCGCAGCTGAAGGTCCATGTCCGTTCTCTCCCTTCGGCTCTCGCCGGTGCTGACCGGCGGATGCCTTGTTTTCGTGTCTTTGGGTCCGCGCCGGGCTCAGGCCTCGCGCAGGATCTGCTCGATGTCCGTAATGGCCTCGGGATTGACCAGCGAGGAGAGGTCGCCCACCGGCGCTCCGGAATAGACCGAGCGGATCACCCGCCGCATGATCTTCGAACTGCGGGTCTTGGGCAGTTGCGGCACCACGAAGACGGCGCGCGGCGCGAAGGGACGGCCGAGCCTCTCCTGGATCCGCGCCGACGCCACCGCGCGGATGTCGTCCGCGGCGCCGTCGCAGGTGAGGAAGGCGACGATGGCCTGCCCCTTCACCGGGTCGCTCGCACCGATGACGGCGGCTTCCACCACGCCGTCGATCTCGACGAGGATTTCCTCCACTTCGGCCGGGCCGACGCGCTTGCCCGCCACTTTGATGGTGTCGTCCGAGCGACCAAGGAGGAAGAAGTGGCCATCGGGCGTCCGCATGGCGAGGTCGCCGTGGATCCACACGCCCGGGACCGTGTTCCAGTAGGCTTCGAGATAGCGCTCGTCATCCTGCCAGAAGCTCGCCGTCATCCCGACGAAGGGGGCGAGGATGGCGAGTTCGCCCACGGTGCCCGTGACGGGATTTCCGGCCGTGTCCAGCACGTCCAGCGCCACCCCCGGCGACCTTGTATTGAAGCCGGCCGGGATGATCGGCCGCGTGACGACGCTGGAGAGCAGGCCGCCGGAGACCTCGGTGCCGCCCGTATAATTGATAAGCGGGCACACGCCGCGGCCGAACGTGCGCTCGAACCAGACGAAATGCTCCGGCGCGATGCTTTCGCCAGCCGTGATGAGCAGGCGCAGGCAGGACAGATCGGGTGCGGTGCTGACCTCATCATTGGCGGCGAGGCCGCGAATGAGCGTCGGCGCTGAGCCAAAGTGGGTGACACGGTGCCGTTCGACGAGGCGGCCCATCCGCGACCAATCCGGATAGTCCGGTGCACCGTCGTAGCAGACCAGCGTCGCGCCTCTGAGCAAAGCCGATCCGAGGATCAGCGAGCCCGCGATCCACCCCATGTCCGCCGGCCAGCAGAAGACGTCGCCGGGGGCCACGTCGAAATGCACGGCAGCGTCGTGGGCGATCTTGATGGGGAAGCCGCCGTGCACGTGCACGGCGCCCTTGGGCTTGCCCGTGGTGCCCGAGGTGAAGATCACCATGAACGGATCGTTGGCGGACATCCGCGCGGATGGGGGCGTTGCGTGCGCCCGGGTCGCCAGCGCATGCCAGTCGTGCACGTCGGGGACTGCGGGTGCGTCATCCTCCGGTGCGCGCTTCAGGATGAGGCACGCGAGCTCCGGCAACGCGCTGCGGGCGGCGGCAAGCGTCGCGGCCGTGGAGACGAAGCGGCCGCGCCGCAGGAAGCCCGACGTGGCAATGAGTGCCCGTGCCCCGCAGGGTTCGAGCCGGGCGACGATGGCGTCCGTGCCGAAGCCGCTGAACAACGGCACCGCGATGGCACCAATATAGGCGATGGCCAGCAGCGAGACCGAGGCCTCGATGCCGTTCTCCATCAACAGCCCGATGCGGTCGCCGCGCTCGATTCCAAGGCTCAGCAGGCCCGCCGCAAAGCCGCGGACCTCGCCGGCCAGCTCGCGATAGGTCACCGCGCGCACGCTTCCGTCCTCCCGCTCCGCGATGATTGCGGGACGGTCAGCGGCCTCGGCATTGTCGAGGATGGTATCCACCCAGTTCAACTCTCCACCCACGAACCAGGATGGAAAGGGCGCGCCCCGCGACATGTCGCAATAGCGGGCATAGGGCCGGCTCCAGCGGATGCCGCAGAAGTCGTTCACGGTGCGCCAGTAGCGCTCGGGCTCGGCCAGCGAAAGGTCGTACACCGCTTCGATACCCTCGACGCCGAGCCGCCGCGATAGGGCCGTGACCTGCGCGCGCTCGATATACTCGGCGGTTGGCTGCCAGATGTCGTCGGTGTCGATGGCCATGATCAGATTCCCAGATAGGCGCGCTGCACGTCGGGGCTGGCGGCGAGGGTGCGCGCATCGTCGTCGGCGGTGATGGCCCCGCCTTCGAGGATGTAGGCGCGGTCGGCGATGGCGAGGGCGGTCTCGGCATTCTGCTCGACGAGCAGGATGTTGACCCCGGAATGCGCGATCTGGGTGACGATATCGGCGATGCGGTCCACCACCGCGGGGGCGAGGCCGATGGTCGGCTCGTCGAGGAGGAGCACCCGTGGCGCACTCATCAGGGCGCGGGCGACGGCGATCATCTGCTGCTGCCCGCCGCTGAAGGTGCCGGCATGGGTGCCGAGGCGGTCCTTGAGTTCCGGGAACAGGGAGATCACGCGGTCGAGGTCACGCTTCACCGCTGCTGCGTCGTGCCGTGCGAACGCTCCGAGCTCCAGGTTCTCGAGCATGGTCATTTCGGGAAACAGCCGCCGGCCTTCCGGCACGACGCTCAGGCCCTTGCGCACCATCCGGTCCGGCGAGAGACCGGTCACCTCCTCGCCGAATAGGCGCACGCTGCCGCCGCTCGGCCGCACCAGGCCGCAGATAGCCTTGATAAGCGTGGACTTGCCCGCGCCGTTGGCGCCGATCAGGGTGACGATCTCGCCCGATCTCAGCACCAGATCCACGTCCCGCAACGCCGGAACAACGCCGTACCGCGCCGACAGGCCGCGAACTTCCAGGGGAAGGATGGCCGGGCTTTCAATGGTCATGGCGGTGCCCCAAATAGGCGTCGATCACACGACGATCGGCGCGGATCTCCGCCGGCGTGCCGGTGGCGAGATGCTGCCCGTGGTGCAGCACCACAATCCGGTCGCAGACCCGCATCACCGCCTTCATGTTGTGCTCGACCAGCAGCACCGAGCAGCCGAACGCGTCGCGGATGCGCTCCAGCATGGCGAGGGTATTGGCGACCTCGGTCTGGTTGAGGCCGGTCAGCGGCTCATCCAGGCACAGGAGACGCGGGCGGGCGGCGAAGGCAATGGCGATGGAGACGAGGCGCTGCAAACCGTGCGGCAGGTTGCCGGCCTGCTCCGAAAGAAATTGCGTGAGGCCGAGCATTTCCGCCGTCTCCGCCACCCGGGCGCGGCGCGCGGCGGCGCCCTTCACCCCGTGGATGGTGCCGAGCAGGATATTGTCGGCAACGGTCATGGTGCGCATGAAGCTGCCGTGCTGGAACGTGCGCACCAGTCCACGGCGGCTGATCTCCAGCGCGGAGCGTCCCGTGCAGTTCTCGCCGAACACGAACAATTCGCCCGCCGAGGGCTTGTAGAAGCCGCTGATGAGGTTGAACGTCGTGCTCTTGCCGGCGCCGTTGGGCCCGATGAGGCCGAGGATTTCCTTCGTCCTGATCTCCAGGTCCAGGTTGGAGACTGCAACGAGGCCGCCGAAGCGGCGCGTGAGGCCGCGGGTTGCGAGAAGCGGCTGCTGGCTCTGGTCCATCTCAGTGCCCCTTCGCCGCGGAAGGCTTGCGCCGCCCGGAGAGAAGGCCGGTGATGCCGTTGGGGAGCAGCAGCACGGCGAGGGTGATGGCGGCGCCGTAGAAGATGTGCTCGTCGCCGCCGAGGCCGAGGGCGTAGCTGCCCAGCACGACGAGCAGGACCGAACCCACGAGCGGCCCGACGATGTTGTCCTCGCCGCCGACCTTCACATAAGCGAGGGCGAAGGCGGCGACGAGAAAGCTGAAGTCTCCGGGGCTGATCACGTTGTTGGCGAAGGCGTGCAGGCTCCCCGCGACGCCGGCCGCGACCGAGGCCGCCGCGAAGCAGGCAATCTTCACGAGCAGGATGTTCAGGCCGACCGTACGCGCGACGTTCTCGTTGTCCCGGATGGCGGTCAGAATCTTGCCGAAATCCGATCGCTCGAGAACGTAGAGCGCGAAGATGACTGCGCAGGACGTGCCGACGATGACGGTCGGCATCCAGGCATCCAGCGCAACCGGCGGGAAGATGCCGATCATTCCGGACGTTCCGCCAAGCGCCGTGCTTTTCGAATAGAGGATCCGCACCGCCTCGGTGAAGGCAAAGCCGATGAGGAGGAAATAGGGCCCCTTGGTGCGCAGCGTCACGTAGCCGAAGGCGACCGAAACCAGTCCGGCCGTCAATCCTCCGGCGAGGATGGCGACCACGAACGGCCATTGCAGGATGGTGACGGCCGCACCGGTCGTGTAGGCGCCGATACCCACGAAAGCGGCGGTGGCGAAGTTGAGTTCCCCCATCAGCATCACGAATCGCAGGCTCACGGCGGTGAGCGCGGCGACGGCGATGAGGTTGATCACACTGGCGATATATGCATCGCGCACCATGAGGGTCGCGACCAGCACGAGGGCGACGCCCGCAGCCCAGTAGGGCAGCTTCAGATCATCCATGACCGAGAAGTCCCTTCGGCCGCACCAGCAGCACGGCGATGACGAGAATGAAGATGGCGATGCTCGCGGAGCTGGGATCGAAGTAGAACCCGCCCACGGTCTCGATGGCGGCGACGAACAACCCGCCGAGAATGGCACCGGGGACACTGCCCAGACCGCCCACGATGACCGCGATGAAGCCCTTGATGAGATAGTCCGCGCCTATCACCGGCGAGACGATCGTGACCGGCGCGATCAGCGCCCCGGCCAATGCGGCCAGCCCGGCGGCAATCATGAAGCCGGAGAGCGCCATGCGATTGTACGGGATGCCCTGGAGCATCGCCGCCTCGTGATCGATGGAAACCGCCCTCAGCGCCTTGCCGAGCTTGGTCCGGGTCAGCGCCCAGTAGAGCACTCCGGTGACCGCGACGGCCGCCACGCACAGTGCAAGACGCTGGCCGGTAATGGCGGCGCCGAATACGGAGAGCGTTCCGGGAATGATGTCCGGCACCGGCCGCACCGCGCCGCCGAAGATCTTCATCAAGATGCCGTCCAGCAGCAGCACGAGGCCGATGGAGAGAATGAAGGAGCCGACGAGGTCGCGCTGAAAGAAGCGGAATCCGCCCATATACATGGCGAAGCCGAGCGCAAGCGATGCGACGACGCCCGCGAGAGCGCCGACGAGATAGGCGGCGAGGACGGGGAACCCCGCCGTAGACAGCCAGGCAACGATGGCGGCCACCACCAGCGCCGAAACGGCAAAGAGGTGGCCGTGGGCGAAGTTCACGATGCGCATGACGCCGAAGATCAGCGTCAGGCCGAGCGAGAACAGGATATAGACGGCGCCGATCTGCAGGCTCGTCAGGGTGAGCTGTATTGCGGTTTGCATCTGCGGGGCGTGCTTTCGTCGGGGCAGAGCCTCGTCCCGGAACGGATCAACGTCCCGGGAGCCGATGCCGCGTCCACCACGCCGGGCGGAGGACGCGGCTGCGCATCACTTCGTGGTGGGCACGATGCGGGATTTCTCCACCAGTTTGCCGTCCTGGACCTGCGTGATGATCACCGGGAGGCGCATCTGCTGGCGCGAGCCATAGGTATCGAGCCCGTAGAAATCGACAGGCGTGCCATAGAAAGAGGTGAACGTAACGTCCGGCATCGCGGCGCCGACGGTCTTGGCGTCCACCGACTTCGCCTTCTCCATGCCGGCCTTCAGCGCGTAGACCGCATCATAGAAGCCGATCTGGATGGCGTTGAGAGACTCTCCGGTGGCCGCCCGAACTTCCTCGTTCACGGCCTTCTGCTTGGCGGTGGCGGTGTCTCCGTCCAACGATACGGCAGCGCCCATGTAGACGCCCTCGATGGCATTTCCGCCGGTGGCCTTGAGTCCGTCGATCCCGGTTCCGACCTCGACCACCTTGACGCCCTTCCAGCCCAGCACGTCCAGCTCCTTCCACACGGCGCCGGCGTCGGCCGGTGGCATTCCGCCAAGGTCCACGATGTCGGGCTTGAGGGAGGCGATGCGTGCGGCGATCGGCTGGAATTCGGTGGTACCGCGCTCATAGAAGTCGCTGGACAGGACCTTTACTCCGGTTTCCGTCCAGACCTTCTTCGCCACGCCCTCGGTGTCGCGTCCGGTGGCGTCGTTGGGGTTGAGCATGACGATCGATTTGGCCTGCGGATTGGCCTCATGGATGTAGCGGATGAGGGGCGGCAGAATTTCGAACGGCGTGTTCATCTGCGTGAACGTCAGCGGGAACTTCGGCCCCTTGATGCTGGGGCCCCAGGCCGTGGTGAAGAGCACGACGCCCTGGCGTTCGCTGAGGGACTGGAGCGCCTGCACCGGCGCCGTTCCGAGGCTGCCGGCGATGAACTTGACTCCTTCGCGGTTGAGCAGAGTTTGAGCCACCTTGGTGCCTTCGGCGGCGTTGTACTTGTTGTCATAGGCGACGCATTCGAAATTGTAGGTCTTGCCGTCGACCTTGACGCCGCCCGCCTGCGCGATCTCCTGCGCAGCCTTCTTGCACATGAACTCCGAGCCCTTGCCCCAGATGGCACCGGTGCCGGACAGCGGAATGGACAGGCCGAGCTTGATGGTTTCCTGGGCTCCGGCCGCGCCGGCTCCGGAAACGAGGCCCAGGGCGGCAAGCATTGCCGTGCCCGCTGCTGTACCAAGGGCACGTGACCTGATCGACCTGATCCTGCACGCCATGATGTCTTCCTCCCGTTATTGCGGCGCATTTGAAGGAGCGCCCGTTCTTAGCTTTCGGCCTTGGTCTGCCCCTGGCCCGCGAGGCGCCCGATCTCGTCGGCGTCGTACCCCAGCGATGCGAGAAGTTCTTCTGTATGGGCGCCCAGCTCGGGCGCGGGACGCCCCTGCGCCAGCCGGCCGGCTGCGGTGCGCACCAGATTCGTGACGACCGGGGCGTTGCCGGCGGGCAGGGCCATCTCCTCGAAGAAGCCGCCGTCCCTGTTTTCGGGTGCGGCGAGCGCTTCGGCCGGCGAGAGGGCCTTGCAGGCGGGAATCCTGGCGGCCGCGAGTTCGGCGAGACATTCCTGCGAGGATCGCGCGGCGCACCACTGCGCCATCACCGCGCTCAGGGCCTCGCCGTTCTCGCCACGCAGAATGTCCGAGGAAAAGCGCGGATCCGCGGCCAGCTCGGGCTGCCCCACGAAGCTGGCCCAGCGGCGGAACATGCCGTCGCCGATGACCTGGACCATCACCCAGCCGTCGCGGGTTCGGAACAGATCGGAGGGGCCGGCGATGGGGCTGCGGTTGCCGATGGCGACGCGGCTGCGCGCGCCGAAAGCTTCCTCGATGAGCATCGGATTGGTTATGGTGAGTGCGGTGCCGAGGAGGGAGGCCTCCACATGCTGGCCGCGTCCCGTTGCCATGCGCTCGTGGAGGGCGGCGAGGGTGGCGAAGGCGGCCGCAATCCCCGTGGCGTAATCCACATAGGACACGGCGGCACGCAGCGGCCGCTCGCCGGTCCCCGTCAGGCACATGGCGCCCGAGAGGGCCTGTCCCGTGCCATCGAAGCCGATCCGGTCGCGGCTTTCGCCTTGCGTCCCGAAGGCGCTGATGGTGGTGAGGATAATATCCGGGCGGATGGCGCAAAGGCGATCGTAGTCGAGACCCGCGCGCTTGAGGGCTGCCGGCGGCAGGTTCACCACCACCGCGTCGCAGGTGGCCACGAGCCGTTCGAAAGCGGCGCACCCTGCGGGCTGGTCGATGTCGAGGGCGAGCGACTTCTTGTTGCGATTGACCTGAAGATAGAGCGCGCCGCGTCCGGCAACGCCGACCGGCATGACTTCGCGATCCGGTGCGCCCGATGTCGGCTCGATCCGGATGACCTCCGCGCCCTGTTCCGCGAGCAAGGCGGTGCAAAAGGGGGCCGCGATGTAGCGGCCGAGATCGAGGACACGCACGCCACGAAGGCCGCGCGGCGCACCTCCCCCCTCATCCGACACGGCCGCCTTCGCGTTGGCCTGCTTCTCTTTTTCCACGTTTCCTCGCCTTTGATTTCTTCGGAAGGGGCTTCCCATCGCCGGCTTCGTTGTGTTAGTCATTCTGTATCTTGAATGACATTCACAAATTTCTGAAAGCTATTCATACATGAGCGATCCTGCCGATCAAGACCCTTCGCCAAAAATCGTCGGAGCCGTGGCCAACGCGGTTTCGATCCTGAGAAGCCTGGCGCAATCGAGCGGCCCCGCCGGCGTGAACGTCATCGCGCGGGATGCCGGCGTCAGCGTCAGCACCTGCTTCAACATCCTGCGCACGCTCACGAGCGAGCGCCTTGTAGACTTCGATCCCGGGGCGAAGACCTATGCCATCGGCATGGGTGTTCTGGAGCTGTCCCTGCCGCTGCTGGGCGCAAACCAGGCCAATCTCATCCGGCCCGAGCTCGCCCGGCTTTCGGCGGAGCACAAGTGCCTGATGTGCCTGTGGCAGATCACCGACGGCGAGCGCATCGTTTTGGTCGATCGCGTTTCCACGGCAAAGACGGTGCGCGTGGACATGTCGGACGGCTCGCGCCTGCCGACCTTCGTGGGCGCGATCGGGCGCTGTTATGCGGCGCTGCGCGACCTGCCCCGTGACGAACTGAAGGCCCGGTTCGACGCGCTGCAATGGCAGTCGCCGCCGAGCTTCGAAGAATACGTGAAGGACGTGGAGCAGGCCCGCCGCGACGGCTATGCCTTCGATCTCGGCCAGTTGTTCCGCGGCCTCGAGATTGCCGCAGCGGTCGTGACCGACCCGTCCGGCAAGCCGCGGCTCGGCATCAGCGGAATTTCCATCGCCGGCCAACTGACCCGGCCGGAAATCGAGCAGCTGGGGGCCGCGCTCAGGGATTCCGCGGATTTCATCAGCGAGTCCCTGTTCGGGGTTTCGAGCGGGCTGCGCCAGAGCGAGCGCCGGCTAGCGGCCGGGCCGGGCCGCCGTGCGCGGGGAGGAAAGGCCTGATGAGCGAAGGGAGCCCGGTCTGGGTTTTCGACAGTTTCCGGCCTGGCGAGCTTCTCGGCCACCATGCCATCGCGCTGGACGACGCCCGTCTCGCGGATTGGGAGGCGATCTATGGCGCCGTCGCGGCCGGTCGCTTGCCCTCCGGCATTCTCGTGGCGGCAATGATGGAAGCCTACCTCAAGGCCTTCTCCCCCCGGCCTCCCGGCAATGTCCACGCCTCGCAGACGTTGGCCTTCGGAGACCCCGTGCAGCCGGGAGACCAGCTTGAGGCCGAGGTCTCCTGCCTGTGGAAGGAACTGCGCAAGGCCCGCCGCTGGGTCGGTTTCGGGGTGGTCCTCAAAAAGGGGGATCGCGAGGTCCTCGCGGGCGAGATCCGGACGATCTGGGCCAAGTAAACAGGCGGCCCCGAAAGGTGTACGGGCGCCGCGAGAGCGCCGACGAAGGAAACAGCCGATGGAAATGCCACAAGACGCCGCGCTGCCGCGCGAGCTCGCCTGCGTGAGCCTCGTCGCCGACCAGGATGCAGTCGCCCGTTACGCGGAGCTGACACGGGACTTCAACCCCATCCACCTCAACGCGGAATTCGCGGCCGGAACCAGTTTCGGACGGCCAATCGCCCACGGGACGCTGGGCCTCAACCTCGTGATCGAGGCACTGGAGCGCACCTTCGGTGCGGTCCCCGAGGATGCGCGTCTTGAAGTGCGTTTCATCGCCCCGGTGCCTGTTGGCGCGACGATCCGCGCCGGGGGCCACCTGACCGACGAAGCGACGGGCTCCTACGAGATTTTCGTTGAAACTGCCTCCGGCGAACGGGCCGTCGCAGGCACCTGCACCATCGGCGCCGCGCCAGAGATCCGGAACACGGGAGCAAGCAAGATATGACAATGCCCGCCGTCGATGACGAAACCTTCGGCCAGCTGAAGGATGCGGTCGAACGCTTCGTCGCGGAGCGCCTCGTCCCCAATGAGATGCGCGTCGAGATCGAGGACGAGATTCCCGAGGAAATTGTTGACGAGATGCGCGAACTCGGGCTGTTCGGCCTCACCATTCCGCCGGAATACGGCGGCATCGGGCTCAATGCCCGCCAGGAAACACAGCTCGCCCAGATCTTTGGCGGCACGGCGCTAGCCTTCCGCTCGCTGCTGGCAACCAATATCGGCATCGGTGCGCGCGGCCTGATCTTCGAGGGGACCGAAGAGCAAAAGCAGGCCTATCTGCCGAAGCTCGCCAGCGGCGAACTGATGTCCGCCTTCGCCCTCACCGAGCCGGACACCGGCTCCGATCCCGCGAACCTCACCACCCGCGCCGAGCGGGACGGCGACGACTACGTGATCAACGGCACGAAGCGCTACATCACCAATGCCCAGCGCGCCGGGCTGTTCACGGTGATGGCCCGGACCGAGTTCGACAAGCCCGGTGCCGACGCCATCACCGCCTTCCTTGTGCCTCGCGATACGCCGGGCCTCACCATCGGCAAGAAGGACCGCAAGATGGGTCAGCGCGGCACCACCACATCGGATGTGATGTTCGACAATGTGCGGGTACCGGCGAGTGCCATCATCGGCCAGACGCCGGGGCGCGGTTTCCGCCTCGCCATGCGGGTCCTCGATCGCGGGCGCATCCACATCGCCGCCCTCGCCACCGGCGCCTGCAAGCGGCTGATCGCGGAGATGATCGCCTTCGCGCGCGAGCGCAGGCAGTTCGGCAAGCCGATTGCCGAGTACCAGCTGATCCAGGCGATGATCGCCGACAGCCACACGGACTACCTCGCCTCCAAGGCCCTCGTGGAGCAGACGGCGACGCTCTACGACCGGGACGGCGCCGCGCGCACCGAGGCGTCGGCGGCCAAGTATTTCGCCACCGAGGCGGTCGGCCGCGTCGCAGACCGGGCGGTCCAGGTACACGGCGGCGCCGGCTACATGAGCGAATATGCGGTGGAGCGCTTCTATCGCGATGTCCGCCTGATGCGGATCTACGAGGGCACCAGCCAGATCCAGCAATTGCTGATCGCCCGCCAGTTGCTGAAGGGAGCATGACCATGGCCGATACACGGATGCTGGACGGCAAGGTCGTCGTCGTCACCGGCGCGGGGGGCGGCATCGGCCGCGATATCGCGCTGATGGCCGGGGCCCACGGCGCGAAGGTGGTGGTCAACGATATCGGCACGAGCCTCGACGGGCAGGGGCGGGACGATGGTCCCGCCGCGCGCGTCGTCGCCGAGATCCGCGCCGCCGGCGGCGAGGCGGTGGCGAGCCTGGAGAGCGTCACCGAAACCGCTGGCGCGGAGCGCATCGTGGCCCAGGCGGTCGATGCGTTCGGCCGGCTCGACGGCGTCGTGAACAACGCGGGCATCCTGCGCGACGCCTTCTTCCACAAGATGTCGGAAGACGAATGGGACAAGGTGCTGAAGGTCCATCTCTACGGCAGCTTCAACATCAGCCGGGCCGCGGCGCCGCTGTTCAAGGAACAGCAGGCGGGCAGCCTCGTGCACATGACCTCCACATCCGGCCTCATCGGCAACCGGGCGCAGGCCAACTATTCGGCCGCCAAGCTCGGCGTGGTGGGCCTGTCAAAGTCCATCGCGCTGGACATGGAGCGCTTCGGGGTGCGCTCCAACTGCATCGCCCCATTCGCCTGGAGCCGGATGATCTCGTCCATCAAGGTGGATACGCCCGAGCAGGAGGCCCGCGTCGCACGACTGCAGCAGATGACGCCAGCGAAGGTCGCACCCCTCGCCGTCTATCTCCTCAGCGACAAGGCCGGGCAGGTCAGCGGGCAGATATTCTGCGTGCGCAACAACGAGATCTTCCTCTTCAGCCAGCCCCGGCCGGTGCGCTCGGTGCAGCGCGACGGCGGATGGACGCCGGAGGAGATCGCCGACCACGCCATGCCCGCGCTGGCCGCCAGCTTCCATCGCCTCGATGTCTCCGCCGAGGTGTTCACCTGGGACCCGGTCTGAGCCCGCAGAGCAAGGAGTTTCCGCGATGCGTCGCGCTGCCATCGTTTCCCCCCTTCGCACGCCGGTCGGCCGCTTCGGAGGAGCCCTGAAGGATGTGCCCGTCGAGCGGCTGGGCGCCATTGTCGTCAATGCCATTCTCGACCGCACGGGTCTAGATCCAATGCGCGTTGACGATGTGGTCTTCGCCCAGTCCTACGCCAATTCCGAGACGCCCTGCGTCGGCCGCTGGATCGCGCTGGAGGCGGGGCTTCCGGTGGAGGTGCCGGGGATGCAGCTCGACCGCCGTTGCGGCGGCGGGCTCCAATCCATCGCCACGGCCGCGATGATGGTGCAGACGGGCGCCTGCGACGTGGTGATCGCCGGCGGCGTCGAAAGCATGAGTGCCATCGAGCACTACACCACCGGTGTGCGCTGGGGTACGCGCTCCGGCTCGCCCGTCCTGTACGACAGGCTTGATCGCGGCCGCGAGCGTTCCCAGCCCGAGCATCGCTTCGGACCCATTTCCGGCATGATCGAGACGGCCGAGAACCTTGCCCGCAAGTATCAGATCTCCCGCGAGGCGGCCGATGCCTATGCCGCGCGCAGCCAGCAGCGCGCCGCCGCGGCCTGGGGCGACGGGCGCATGGCGGCCGAGGTGGTGCACGTCGGCGTGCCGCAGAAGAAGGGGGAGGCGGTCGTCATCGATCGCGACGAGGGCGTCCGCGGCGACACCACGGCCGATTCCCTTGGCAAGCTGCGCGCCATCCAGAAGGGCGGCACGGTGACGGCCGGCAACGCCGCCCAGCAGAACGACGCGGCCGCCGCATGTCTCATCGTGGCCGAGGACAAGCTCGCGTCCCTTGGCCTCGTGCCCGATGCCTTCCTTGTCGGCTGGGCGGCGGCAGGGTGCGAGCCGGCGGAGATGGGCATCGGCCCCGTACCCGCCACCGCGCGGCTCATGGGGCGTGTGGGCCTCTCGCTGGACGACATGGACCTCATCGAGATCAACGAGGCCTTCGCCTGCCAGGTGCTGTCCGTGCTCAAGCAATGGCCGGGCGTGGATCCGGAGCGGGTGAACGTAAACGGCTCGGGCATCTCTCTCGGCCATCCCGTCGGCGCCACCGGCGTGCGCATCCTCACCACCCTTGTCCACGAGATGAAGAGGCGCGGTGCCCGCTACGGGCTGGAGACCATGTGCATCGGCGGTGGCCAGGGCGCCGCCGCGATCATTGAGCGCGCGTGAGGGCCATGACGCGAGCGATCGAACTCGAGGCGCTGGAGTTCGCCGACGTCATCCTCCCGGGTGATCTCGTGTGCTGGGGGCAGGCGGCGGCGGAGCCTTTGCCGCTGACCGCCCGCCTGATGGCGCAACGCGGCCGGCTCGGCGGCTTTTCCGCCTTCATCGGCATCGGCCTCGGCGACACGCCGGACCCCGCCTATACGGACCGCGTCCGCTTCTCCTCGTTCTGCGGCACCGGGACGAACCGTCGACTCGCGGCAGCCGGCGCGCTCGACATCCTGCCGGTCCACTATTCGGATCTTCCGGCCCTGCTCGCCAGCCGGGTGGACGTCCTTCTGCTGCAGGTGGCGGAGCACCCTGACGGCGGACGCTTCAGCCTGTCCTGCGCCTGCGACTACATTGCGCCCCTGGTGCGGGCGGCGCGGGTGGTGATTTGCGAAGTGAACCGGCAGGCGCCGTTCACCTCGGCGGAGATCGCGGCCGCCGACATCGACGTGCTGGTCGCCACCGACCGGGCGCTACCCGAACAGGCGCGGGCGGTTCCGACCGCGGCCGAGCAGGCCATCGGGGCCCATGTGGCCTCGCTCATTCGGGATGGGGCGACGTTGCAGTTCGGCCTCGGTGCCGTCCCCGACTGCGTCGCCGGACTGCTCAAGCATCACCGCGATCTCGGTTTGCACACCGGCATCCTGAGCGACGGCGCCATGGGGCTGATCGAGGCGGGTGCCGTGACCAACGCGCTTAAGCCCATCCACCGCGGCGTGACGGTGGCGGGCACGCTGCTCGGCAGCCGCGCGCTGCTTGATTTCGCCCATCTCAATCGGGCGATCGCTTTGGAGCCGGTCAGCGTCACCCATTCGCACGCGTTGATCGCGCAAATGCCGGCCTTCACCGCCATCAATTCGGCGCTGGAAGTGGACCTTTCGGGACAGGCGAACACCGAGACCGTGGGCGGGCGCTATGTGGGCACGATCGGCGGTGCGCTGGACTTCCTGCGGGGCGCGCGGGCGTCCGCCGGTGGGCTGCCCATCATCGCCTTGCCTTCGACGGTCGAGGCAAAGGGCGAGCGCCGGAGCCGCATCACTGCGCGTCTCTCCGGCCCCGCGACCATCGGTCGGGCCGATGCCGCCATCATCGTGACGGAACACGGCATCGCAGATCTGCGCCCGCTCACGCTCGCGGAACGGGCCGAAGCCTTGATTGCCATCGCCGATCCCGCCTTTCGCGATGACCTGCGCGAAAGGGCGCGCTCGGGCGCCTAACCTTCGACGAGAGCCGGGACAATTGCGGCTTAATCGTGTGACTCGACGTCGAAACGCGCACGGGCGGCCCTGAATTTTTCGGCGTTTTCGATCACCCAGCCCCAGAGCGGAATCATTCCCTCCAGCAAGCCGCGTCCGAGTTCGGTCAACGCGTAGTCCACATGCGGCGGCGTGGTACGATGATCGTGCCGCGTGACGAGCCCGTCGCGCTCCAGTTGGCGCAGCGTGCGGGTGAGCATGCGTTGCGTGATGCCCTTCAACCTCCTGGCGATCTGGGCGTGGCGGAGCGTTCCCTCGGCGCCCAGCGCGTAGACGACGCCCAGCGACCAGCGATTGCCCGCGTGGGTCAGGATCTCTCGCTTGAGCCCGTCGTCCGCGTCGCTGAGAGCCTGGCAGGCGGCCCGCGAACGCTCGATCGTCGCAAGAAATTCGGAATCCCTAGACCGTATCATTCGTGTGCCTGCTTCCATCGCGTCAGGACATTCTCCATGTATTTGGCACCTCAACAGGAGATGTCCATGACTGTTCCCCCGATTCTTGGCGATCATATCCTGGTCCTTGGCGCAGGAGAGCTTGGGCTTGAGGTGCTGAATGGCCTGACGGGCGTAACTTACCAGGGCCGCAACCTTCACCTGTCGGCATTGCTTCGTCCCGTTCCTGCCAACGGAATGGATGACCGCCCTGGGAAAATCTCCGAAACTCTCACCGCATTAAATGTGGATATCGTCCGGATAGACATCGCGACCGCCAGCCAGGACGAGCTTGCTCATGTGTTCTCGCGGTTTTCCACCGTCATCTGCTGTACTGGTTTCGTCGGCGGAAGCGGCACGCAGCTGAAGATCACCTCCGCAGTCTTGCAAGCCGGCGTCAAGCTCTACGTCCCCTGGCAGTTCGGCGTGGATTATGATGTCGTTGGGCGCGGCAGCGGCCAGGATGTATGGGATGAGCAACTCGACGTGCGCGACATGTTGCGGGCGCAGTCGCGCACACATTGGATCATCATCTCGACCGGCATGTTCATTAGCTTCTTGTTCGAGCCTTCGTTCGGCCTCGTCGATCTGGACCGAAACCGCGTCCATGCGCTGGGGAACTGGGACTATCGGCTCACGGTCACAACGCCGCACGACATCGGCCGGTTGGTCGCCGCTATCCTGACCGCCGTCCCGTCTCCAATAGATCAAGTGGTCTATGTCGGTGGCGACACAATCTCCTACCGGGAGCTTGCCGATACAGTGGACCGCGTCCTTTCTCGCTCTGTCGAGCGTGTCCTGTGGACGGTCTCGGATCTGCGAGCAGATCTTAAGGCTCATCCGGACGATCCGATCCGCAAATACCGCCTCGCCTTCGCGCGCAGCGACGGGGTGGCCTGGCCCTTGGAGCAAACCTTCAATGCTCTGCACGATATCCCCGTGACGAGCGTTGCGGCGTGGCTAGAGGCCCGAGGTGCGGAAGACAACTCTTAGGCTGCGCAGGGCTGACCGCGTTGTCCAACGACACCAGCCTACTCGAAACTGTTCCACCTGAGAGTAAAATCGGAGGCCGGTTAAGCCACTCTCCGAACAAGCGCCAACCGCGCTTTCGGGCGGCGCGCGTCGGGCTTGCGCGGTCCGGGAACAGCGTTCCCAGACTGCCATGCTTGTCCGGCGCTCCTCTACCTTTCCGTCAGCTTCAGCTCGATACGCCGATTGCGGGCGCGGGCCTCGTCGGAGGTGCCGGTGTCGAGGGGCTGGAATTCGCCGAAGCCGGCGGCGATGAGGTGGTTGGGGCTCACGCCTTTGGCGATGAGATACTGCACCACCGCAATGGCGCGGGCCGCCGAGAGTTCCCAGTTGGAGGGGAACTGGGCAGTCGAGATGGGCCTGTTGTCCGTGTGGCCGTCGATGCGCAGGGCCCAGGAGATGTCCGGCGGGATGGACTTCTCGAGGTCGAGGATGGCGCCCGCCAGCTTGTCGAGGGAGGCAATGGCCTCCGGCTTCATCACCGCCGAGCCGGCGTCGAAGAAGACTTCCGACTGGAACACGAAGCGGTCGCCCACCACCCGGATGTCCGGTCGGTTGCCGAGGATGTCGCGGAGGCGGCCGAAGAATTCGGAGCGGAAGCGCGTCAGTTCCTGAACCCGCTGCGCCAGCGCCACGTTAAGGCGGCGGCCGAGATCGGTGATCTTGGCCTGGCTCTCGGCGTCGCGCTTCTCGGAGATGTTCAGCGCCTCCTCCAGCGCCGCCATCTGCCGGCGCAGGGCCGCGATCTGCTGGTTCAGAAGCTCGATCTGCGCGGCGGCGCGGGCGGCGAGGTCCTTCTGGCTGTCGAGTTCGCGCGACAGCGCGTTCGCGCGGCCGGTGTCGGACGGGGCGGGGATGGCGGCGGCCTGTCCACGCAGCCGCTCGCGCTCGCTCTCGCTTGCTTCCAGCGAGGCGCGCACCGAGGCGAGATCGCTTTCGGTGGACTGGATGTTCGCCCGCTCCAGAGAGAGCAGGTCGGTCAGCTGGCGGATCTGCGCCTGCAGGCGCTGCATCACATCGTCCTTGCCCGCAATCTCTTGGGTCAGGAAGAATTGGGTGAGGATGAACGTGGAGAGCAGAAAGGTGAAGACGAGGAGCAGCGTGGACAGAGCGTCCACGAAGCCGGGCCAGTAGTCGATTTGGCGGTCGCGCCCGCGCCGGCCGAGGGCCATGGGTTCTGCCTCCGCTCAGTTGCGCCGCGGACCGGCGTCGTCCTCGATCCGGGAGAGCAGGCGCTTCATCTGCTCCTGCTGGGCCTGCTGCTGCTCGATCATCTGCTTCAGCAGCGCCTGTTCCGAGCGCATGTGGGTGACGAGCCCTTGCAGGCTCTCGGCAAGCTGCGCCAGCGCCGAGGTGACGCGCTGGGAGCCGGCCTCCGTCATGGTCTTCTCCAGCCGACCCATGGCGGAGACGAGCGGATCGAGGTCCAGCACGGGCGGAGGTAGTGCCATCGGCGCGGCGGCCGGAACCTTTGCCGGGGCGGCGGGCACGCGGGGCGCGGCCTCGCGGTCGGCGGCGAGCGCCCGGTCGCGCGGGGCGTCGTCGAGGTCACGCACGGTGGTGGAGAGCCAGTCCTCCAGGTCCGTATAGAAGCGGTTCTGCGCCTGGCCCGCCTGCAAGTCGAGGAAGCCCAGCACCAGCGAGCCGGAGAGGCCGAACAGCGAGGAGGAGAAGGCCGTGCCCATGCCGCCGAGCGGGGCGGCGAGGCCGCTCTTCATGTCCTCGAAGATGGAGCCCACGTCCGGCCCCACCTGCAATGCGCCAATGACCGAGCCGATGGAGGAGACCGTCTCCAGAAGGCCCCAGAAGGTCCCGAGCAGGCCCAGGAAGACGAGAAGGCCGGTGAGGTAGCGCCCCATGTCCCGGCTCTCGTCGAGGCGGGTGCCGATGGAATCGAGGATGGAGCGCATGGTGGCCTGCGAGATCGTCATCCGCCCCAGCCGCTCGCCGAGAAGCGCGGCCATGGGCGCGAGCAGGGTAGGGGGGCGGGCCACTGCGAGGCCGGGGTCGGCGAGGCGGAAGGAATTCACCCAGTCCACTTCCGGGAAGAGGCGCGCCACCTGCCGGATGGACAGGATGATGCCCACCGCCAGCACGCCGAATATGACGCCGTTGAGCCCCGGATTGTTGAGGAACGCCGCCACGATCTGCTTGTGCAGCACCGCCGCCAGCGCCGCGCACAGGGCCAGGAACACCAGCATCCGCACCAGAAAGATGCGAGGCGACGAGAGCTTGATGAACGGATCGACGACGCGCGCCATGTTTCTCCCCGAGCGAGTGTGTCCCTCGAACGCTGAAGGCCCCCTTGAAGGCCGCCGCGGGGGAGGCCTCGCACAGGGACATCGGCCGGAGAATCAGGCCCGACCTGTGGCAAGCGCCGGAGCCGACTATGGCACAGGGACACCACGCGGCGAAACAGTCGCGACCTTCCGGAAGATCAGCGAAAGATTGTTCGCCGGCATCTCCTCCACCCGAGCCAGAGCGAGGCCGTTTCTGGCCGCCTCCGCCGCCACATCCGCGAGATGCCGCAGGCCGAAGCGCGAATCCTGCCGCCGCAGGTCCGCGTCGAAGGCGACGTTGCTGGGTGCCGTCTCCACGCCATCGCGCAGATAGGCGCCGTAGGTGAAGAGGATGCCGTCCGCCGGCAGGCGCGCGCCGGCGCCGCGCATCAGGCCCACGGTGGCCTCCCACGGGCTGATGTGGATCATGTTGATGCAGACGACGGCATCCACCTTGCCGACCGGCCAGTCCTCGCCCGCAGCATCGAGGGCGAGGGGCTCGCGCACGTTGGCAAGGCCCTCGGCGGCGGCCCAGGCGGCGATGGAGGCGCGGGCGAAAGGGGAGGGGTCGGACGGCTGGAACACGAGGTGGGGCGCGCGGCGGGCGAAATGCACCACATGCTCGCCGGTGCCGCTGGCGATCTCCAGCACGGTGCCGGAGCGGGGCAGCAGAGGCAGCAGCAGATCGCCGATGGGGCCGCGGTTCTTGAGCGTGGCGGGCGCGGAGCGGCGGGCGTCGAGGTCGGGGGCAGTCAAGCGGAGGTCTCCGGCGGCGGGGAGGGGCGTGCGGCGATCTTGGCCCGGCGGACGCGGGGGCTCAATGGGCGTCGGGAACCAAGGCCGGCCCGTTCGCACGCCACCGAGGACTTCAAGCCATGCAAGTCTGCCCGCCGGGAATCGTAAGCCCCCCGGGGATCGTAAGCCTACCGGAGACCGCCTACTGCACCGGCAGGATGCGCTTTCCCGTCCTCGCGGCCTCGTCATAGATGCGGGTGTCGCCGGGCTTCAGGGAATAGCAGGTCTGCGCGATCACCGGCGTGCCCGCGGCCAGCAGCTGGCCCACGGTGGCGAAGCGGTAGCCCTTCGCCCGGAGCGCGGGGATGAGAATCTTGAGGGCCTCGGCCGTGTGCTTGCCTCGCCCGTTGGCGTGCATCAGCACGATGGAGCCGGGCCGGATGCTGCGCAGCATGTCCTCCGCCATGCCCTTTGCGCCGACGAAGGCGGGGTCGCCGGAATCCACGTCCCACTGAATGGCGAGATGGCCGGTGTCGTTGACGTAGTTCAGGGATTCCGCGCTGCAGGAGCCGTAGGGAAAGCGGAACAGGCTGAGCGCCTGCGGCTTCGGCAGCATGCAGCCCCTGGCCTCCGCCTGCCGGCGGCCGAAAGCGAGGCCGATATCGGCATCGTCCACCTGCCGACGCATGGCCTCGCCGGTCTTCACGGTGAGATTGGCGTGGGACCAGGTGTGGTTGCCCATCTCGAATCCGGGATCGGCCGTGAGCTGCCCGCCGCGTTCGGGATGGCTCACCATCCACTTGCCGCCGGCAAAGAAGGTGGCGGCGACACCCTCGGCCCTGAGATAGTCCACGATGGCGCCGTCATACCCGGAGGTCTCGCTGGAGGCCTCGCAGAGGTCGAAGGTGAGGGCCACCATCTTCACGCCCGGCGGCAGGTCCACCCGGCGGATCGAGCCGCGCAGCGCCGCCGGCACGGGCGCCGAGGCGGGCACCGAGATGTCCGGCAGCTGACCCGGCCCGCCGGTGTGCGGCCGCACGATCTCCTCGCCCGGCTTCGCCGCCAGCACCTGGGGCGGATAGCAGGCAGGCCCGGCCGCCTGGGCGGGCAGCGCCAGCGAAGCAAGCGCCAGCGCGGCGAGGTGGGCACGGAGCAGTCGGATGGAGGGCAAGGCGTCACCGGCACAAAGCGTCGCCATCGGACGGCGGCGCTTCCGCTTAGTCTGCCGCGCGGCGCTTTTCCAGTAGCGCAACGGTGAGGTTCCGGTCACTTGCTGTTGCGCGGGGAAACATCAGCGTGGCCGGGGGGCGGCATCAACAGATTCCATTTGTCGGCGGTCGCCGCATCGGGTTAACCCGCAGTCCAGCGCCCCCCGGAACCGCCCCATGAACATCCTCTCCATTCAGTCGCACGTCGCCTACGGCCATGTGGGCAACGCCTCCGCCGTGTTCACGCTCCAGCGGCTGGGCGTGGAGGTGTGGCCCATCAACACGGTGCAGTTCTCCAACCACACCGGCTATGGCGCGTGGCGGGGGCAGGTGTTCGAGGCGTCCGTCATCGGCGATCTGGTCGAGGGCATCGCCGAGCGCGGCGTGCTGTCGCGCTGCGATGGCGTGCTCTCGGGCTACATGGGCTCGGCGGACATCGGCGCCGCCATTCTCGATGCGGTGGCGCGGGTGCGGGCGGCGAACCGCAACGCCGCTTACTGCTGCGATCCGGTGATCGGTGATGTGGGACGCGGAATCTTCGTGCGGCCGGGCATACCCGAATTCATGCGCGAGCAGGCGGTGCCCGCCGCCGACGTCATCACCCCCAACCAGTTCGAGCTGGAGCTGCTCACCGGCCGCGCCTGCCCGACCTTGCCCGAGGCCATCGCCGCCTGCGACGCGCTGCATGCGCGCGGGCCGAAGGTGATCCTCGTCACCAGTCTGCATGTGGGCGAAACGCCGCCCGATTCGATAGATCTGCTCGCCTCCGGCCCGGACGGGCGGTTCCTGGTGCGCACGCCGCGCCTCGCCGTGTCGCTCAACGGCGCGGGCGATGCCATCGCCGCCTTGTTCTTCTTCCACGTGCTGCGCACGGGCTCCACGGCGCAGGCGGTTTCCCTTGCCGCATCCTCCATTTACGGGGTGCTGAGCCGGACCGAAAAAGCACAGTCTCGGGAATTGCTGCTGGTGGAGGCGCAGGAGGAGTTCGTGACCCCCTCCCGGCTCTTCCCGGCCTCGTCGATCTGAGGCTAAATTGTGGCAGTGAGTAAAGAGGCCGGCGTGGGGGCGCGGGTGCTCTTGTAGTGTTCGAGAGCTGAAATGCCGCGCCGGTACGTGACCCTGGACGTGTTCACCACCCGCCCCTTCGGCGGCAATCCGCTCGCCGTGGTGCTCGATGCCCAGGGGCTCGACGACGCGGCCATGCAGCAGATCGCGCGGGAGTTCAACGTCTCCGAGACGGTGTTCGTGCTGCCGCCGAAGAACAAGGCGAACCGCGCCCGCATCCGCATCTTCACCGTTGCCCACGAGATGCCGTTCGCCGGCCATCCCACCGTCGGCGCCGCCGTGCTGCTCGCGCTGGAGGACAAGCTCGCCTCGGGCACCCTGCGGATCGAGGAGACCATCGGCACCATCACCTGCGAGGTGTCGGCGCAGGGCGCCACGGCGGCCGGGGCGCGCAAGGGCTCGGCGGTGTTCACCGCGCCGCGCAAGGGCGAGATCGAGGAGGTGAACATCTCCCGGGCCGCCTGCGCCGAGGCGCTGAACCTCGACGAGGGGGATATCGGTTTTGACGCCCACCGGCCCATCGTGGCCAACGCCGGCGTGCCCTTCCTGTTCGTGCCGCTGGCCGATCTGACGGCCCTCGCCCGCGCCCGGCCGGACGAGGCGGCCTTCATCGCTTCCCTCGGCGGCTTCGGCGAGGCGCTCTACCTCTACACGCTGGACGAGGAGGGCGACGCCGACTTCCGCGCCCGCATGTTCTCCCCCGGCCTCGGAACGGAGGAGGACCCTGCCACCGGCGCCGCTGCCGCCGCCTTTCCCTGGGTGCTGCTCGACGCTGAGAACCGGGTCGACGGCCACCACAAGGTGCGCATCGACCAGGGCTTCGAGATGGGCCGGCCGAGCCGCGTCGATCTCGGCTTCACCGTGAAAGGCGGCCAGGTCACCGGTGCCACCATCGGCGGCGGGGCGGTGGTGATTGCCGAGGGCGTGCTGCATATTTGAAAGACGCCAATGAGTAAGGCGCCATATTTGAGCATCGCCAATAGGTGGCATTGAAACAACTCACGATGCCGACCGGCGCCCCGGGCTTGGCTGTGGCTTCATCGCGCCTATGTCTGCCGCATCGCAGCACCCCGGCCCCAAGCCAGAGGACTTTCCTTCATGAGCGCGACATCCCTGTTCGACACCTTCCGCCTTGGCGACCTGACGCTGCCCAACCGCATCGTCATGGCGCCGCTGACGCGCAACCGCGCCGCCGCCGGCTTCGTGCCGAGCGAGCTTGCCCCGCAATATTATTCCATGCGGGCTGACGCCGGCCTCCTCATCACCGAGGCCTCGCAGATTTCCCAGCAGGGACAGGGCTATCAGGATACCCCCGGCATCTATACCGACGCCCAGGTCGAAGGCTGGAAGAAAGTGACCGATGCGGTCCACGCCAAGGGCGGGCGCATCTTCATCCAGCTGTGGCACGTGGGCCGCGTCTCCCACACCTCGCTGCAGCCCAACGGCGGCGCACCCGTGGCGCCGTCCGCCCTCACCGCGGCCACCAAGACCTTCGTGAACAACGGTTTCGCCGAGACCTCGGCGCCGCGCGCGCTGGAGCTGTCCGAGATCCCCGGCATCATCGAGGATTACCGTCGCGCCGCCGCCAACGCCATCAAGGCCGGCTTTGACGGCGTGGAGGTACATGGCGCCAACGGCTACCTCATCGACCAGTTCCTGAAGGACGGCTCCAACCAGCGCACCGACGCCTATGGCGGCTCCATCGAGAACCGCACCCGCTTCCTGCTGGAGGTGATGGACGCCATCATCGCCGAGATCGGCGCCGCCCGCACCGGCCTGCGCCTCTCCCCCGTCTCGCCGGCCAACGGCGTCTCGGAGAGCAGCCCGCAGGCCCTCTTCAATTACGTGATCGACGAGCTGGAGAAGCGCCACCCGGTCTATATCCACGTGGTGGAGGGCGCCACCGGCGGCCCGCGCGACGTGGCGCCGGACTTCTCCTTCGAGGAGCTGCGCAAGCGCTACAGCGGCGCCTGGATGGTGAACAACGGCTACGACCTCGCCCTCGCCAACAGCGTGCTGGCGGATGGCAAGGCCGACCTCGTCGCCTTCGGCAAGCCCTTCATCGCCAATCCCGACCTCGTGGAGCGCCTGCGCCGCGACGCGTCGCTCAACGAGGTGGACCGTGACACGCTCTATGGCGGCGGCGCCAAGGGCTATATCGACTACCCGACACTGAAAGACGCGGCCGCGTGAGCGGCGGCTGGGGGCAGGACTGGACCGAGGGCCGGCGCATCGCGCCGGTCCATCGGCTGGATTTGGTGTTCGAGCCCGGCGGCTGGAGCGAGATGGAGCCGCGTCGGGCCGAGATCGAGGCGCATTTCGCCCGCCGGGCGGCCGATAATCCCCATCTGTGGAACGGGCCGATCCTGCTGCTCTCCCGCCATGGATTTTCGGACGGTGTGCTCTCGGGTGCTTTCCGCCAGAGCGATTTTGCCGCCTTCACCTTCTGGCGCGATCAGGGCTGGAAGGACGAGGGCATGGTCAACGCCTTCGCCCTTGCCGCCATCGAAGGCTCGGACGGCGGCTTCGTGCTGGGCGTCATGGGGCCGCACACGGCGTCCGCCGGCCGCATCTATTTTCCCGGCGGCACGCCCGACCCGTCCGACATCACGCCGGACAGTCGCGTGGACCTCCACGCCTCCATGCTGCGCGAGCTGACCGAGGAAACCGGGCTCTCGCCCGCGGATATCCTGCGTGACGAGGGCTTCACCGGCCTGTTCGACGGGCCGCGCATCGCCCTCATGGGCCGCCTCGTCTTCGACGCCCCGGCCGAGGAACTGGCCCGGCACATCCGCGCCTTCCTCGCCCGCGAGGCACAGCCGGAACTCGCGGATGTGGCTGTTGTGAAAAGCGAAGCCGACCTCACCCCCGCCATGGCGCCCTTCGCGGTGGACTACATGCGCTGGCGCTGGGGCGGAAACTGAGGGCTGCTGCCCGCGCGCGGCGTCTCAGCGCCCTCGGGCGAGCCGGGCCGCCTTGCGCTTCGCCATGGTGGCGAGAAGGTCCGACGCGGTGAGGACGACGAGCGCGGTCATCGCCAGCGCGGTCGCCGTCAGCGCGTAGATGATGATGAAGGCGTAGCCGAAGAAATAGGTCAGGTAGCCGAAGGCGAACACCATGTTCGCGATGAAGAAATACTTGGCGTCGGGCAGGCCGTAAATGGCATCGCGCAGAAGCCAGCCGAAAAGGGGAACATGAAGCACGGCGCGCGTGGCGGTTCGCATGGGGCAGGGTCCGGTGACGTGTATCCAGGCTCGTCCCGCACTGCGGAACGGGCCGAACCTTCACCGGACCTTTGATCTGGATCAATATTCCCATTCGCCGCAGGCGGTGCGGCCTCGCGCCGCGTCGGCAATGCTTCGGACTTTCAGATGCGGCCTGGCCGCTGGAGCGCCGCTTGCGGCTGCGGTGGGGAGACGGGCGCGAACTGGCCCCATCGCGCGGCGCACCCTGTCGCTCGTGCCCCCTCCGCCCCGCGGTTGACGCCCGCGCCGCCCGCCCCCACAAACCGCACAAAGGCGGGGGAGATGGGTGGTGGCGCAGCAGCAGACAGTGGAGGCGCGCGCCTTCGCCAAGGCGGTCCGGCGGCTCATCCCGCTGATGATGGTGCTCTATGTGGTCAGCTTCCTCGACCGGGTGAATGTCGGTTTCGCGGCCCTGACCATGAATGCCGACCTCGGCTTCTCGCCGGAGGTCTATGGCTGGGGCGCGGGCATCTTCTTCCTCGGCTATTTCCTGTTCGAGGTGCCGAGCAACCTCGTGCTGCAGAAGGTCGGCGCGCGCCTGTGGATCTGCCGCATCATGGTCACCTGGGGCCTGATCTCGGCGGCCACCGCGTTCGTGACGGGTGCGACCGGCTTCTTCATCGCCCGCTTCCTGCTCGGCGCTGCGGAGGCGGGCTTCCTGCCGGGCATGATCCTCTATCTCGGCTACTGGTTCCCGCTCTCGGTCCGGGCGCGTTACGTCGCCCTGTTCATGGCGGCGGTCCCCATCTCCAGCGCGCTCGGGGCACCGCTCTCGGCCTGGATTCTGGATACGCACGGCCTGCTCGGCCTTGCCGGCTGGCAGTGGCTGTTCATCATCGAGGGCCTCCCGGCAGTCGTGCTCGGGCTCGTGGTGCTGGCCCTGCTGCCGGATGGACCGGGCGACGCCCGCTGGCTGACGACGGAGGAGAAGGCCGCTATCGCCGCGCGCCTTGCCGCCGACCATGCGATCCACGATGCGGCGCATCTGGCGGCCCATCCCGCCGGCACCCACGAGGCGTGGCTACCGGCGCTGAAGGACGGGCGGGTCGTCGTGCTCTGCCTTGTCTATCTCGGGCTGGTGGTGGGGCTCTATGGCATCGGGCTCTGGCTGCCGCAGATCGTCCGCGCCATGGGCTATTCCACCCATGAGGTGGGGCTGATCCTCATCATCCCCTATGCCCTGAGCGCGGTCGCCATGCTCGTCGTGGGACGGCACAGCGACTGGCGTGGGGAACGGGTGCTGCATGTCGCGGTGCCGGCCCTTGTCGGCGCAGCGGGCCTCGCCGCGAGCGTCGTCGCGCCCAGCCACATGACCGCCATCGCCGCCATCTCGCTGGCCTCCATGGGCATCTATGCGGCGCTGGGGCCGTTCTGGTCGGTGCCGCCGCAATTCCTGCGCGGCACAGCGGCTGCCGCCGGCATCGCGCTGATCAATTCGGTGGGCAACCTCGGCGGCTTCGCGGGGCCCTATCTGGTGGGGTTCGTGCGCGAGGCCACGGGGCGGTTCGATGCCGGCTTCCTGGCGCTGGCCGGCATCGTGCTCGCTGCCGGCGTATTGGTGCTCACTTTCCGGTCACGTCTTGCCCCTTCGCTGCAGTGCAATGACGATAAGGCGAGAAAAAATTAGCCAGCAGCGCTTCCGCCTGATGAAGAGACGAAGCTTTTCTGCTTTACTCTCGTTTCAAATGACCGCCGGACAGTCGGCGGCGCGGGAGGAATATCGTGGGATTTCAAATGAGGGGCCGGTCGCGCCCGCCCTCTGTCGGCCCTGCGGGGGGCTCGATCGGGCAATTCGCGACACACGGCATGGCGGCGGCTGATGCCGGCGCCCGGGAGCGCGCCGCGGTCATGATCGTGGCCATGGGCTGTTCGTTCTCCGGCCTGCTGGTGGGGCTGTGCCTCGCCGCGGCCCATTGGCCGGCATTGGCCTTTCTTGCTGGCGCTGCGATCGCCGGCACGGGCGCCTGGTTCGCGCGAGGCCTTGCCTTCGACCTCTCGCGGGAAACCACGGACGGCGGCCAGTAGCGCGCCGCCGGCTGCGCTCCGGCCTTTCGAGCGCTGCCCTGTGGCGCTCAGTCCACCGCCAGCGGATGACGCGCCGTGTCGCGGCGCGTCACGGCCTCCACCGGGCTCGGCGTGCCGCCGATGGCCCGGGTGATGGCGAGGCGGGTCGCCTCGTGGTTGAAGGCCTGGATGCGCGCATCGTCGCTGGCATCCCAGTGGATGAAGACTCCCACGCAGATGAAGATGTCGTCGGCCTCCTCCATGGGGATGAGGCCGTCCGCCACGCAATCGGCCACCGCCTTGGCGACGGCATATTGCGCCGGCCCGAACATCTGCACCGCCTGGCGGGCATCCTTGATCGTCACCTTGTTGAACAGAACGGTGGCGGGCTTCACCATCAGATTGGGCTCGACGACGGCGAGCAGGCCGGTGAAGCCGTCCTTGTTGTTGGTGAGGGCGTTGACGAAGGCGATCTCGGCCGAGGAGCCGCGGGGCCCCATGATGAGGTCGATGTGGGCGACCTCATTGCCGTCGCCCACCAGGGCCTCTCCCACCAGAAGACGATCGATCCTGGGCATGAAATCCTCCGCAAAATGCCGTGCTGAAAAGGCGTGATGAAAAAATGCGCTACTGGACCTCGAAAGGGATGTTTCCGGTGGCCGCCGCGCCGCGCCCGTCGCGCAGGGTGACGAACACGCGGTAGCGACCGGGCGGCAGGCCGAAGATGCGCACGCCAGTGGGCGCGGGATCGTGCAGCCCCTGCGGGAAGCTCGGCGGCACCGGCTCGGGATCGCCGCCGACGCTGCGGGCGGTGGTCTCGGCCATGATCTGCCATTCGGCCTTCAGTGGGTCGCCATCGGGATCGGTGGCGGAGAGGCGCACGAGCGTCTGCCCATCGGTCGGGAAGCGGGCGGGGCCGACGAGGGAGAGCCCGAGGATGCGCGGCGCCCGGTTGGGACCGCCGGGCACCTTCCCGCCCCATAGATCGGACATCACTTCCACCGTCTCGGTCCACTCGCCGGTGGGCAGCAGGAGCGAATAATAGGAGGGCGTCACCTCCTGCTTCTGGCCCCACAGGAAGGGCATGGCGCCGACGCCGGCCTGCTTGGCTGCCATCAGGTAGCGGCGCACGCGGGTCGCCTTCTCTGAGGAGGTCGGCTCCATGGGCGCGCCCCACGGCGCCCTGGGCGCGTCCCAATGGCCCTGCGCGCCCAGTTCGGTGAGGATGATCGGGCCGGTCCAGCCCTGCGCCCGTGCCCGGCCGGCCGAGGTGAGCAGGCCGTCGCCATAGCCGTTGATGCCGAGCACGTCGATGCTCGGCGCGCTGCGCTTCAGGATCGCCGCCTTGTCCTGGCCGACCTCGGCAAGCGCGGCCATGGTCGGATGCTGGCTATCCAGCGTCTTCACCAGCCTGGCCGCCTCCTCGATGGCAGGCCACACAGCCTGCGCCTCTTCCGGGGAAAGCTCGACCTCCACCTCGTTGCCGATGCCCCACATCAGCAGCGCGGGGTGGGTGCGATAGCGCTCCACCATATGGCGCAGCGCCTCCAGCTGGGCCGTCACGGCCGCCTTGTCGGCATAATTGAAGCCGAGGCGCGGATGGGCGAGCCAGAAGCCCACGATCACCTTCAGCCCCGCCCGCTGCGCGGCATCGAGAATTTCGCCCGGCTCCTGCCCGTAGGTGCGGATGGTGTTGGCGCCCAGTGCCTTCAGCTCGGAAAAGCGCGTCTCGCCGCTGGCGCCGAGGGGCATGAAGGGCTTGCCATCCACCAGGATATCGGCACCGCGCACCGCCACCTGGGCGGCATGGGCCCGCCGCACGAGGGCGGGGGACAGGACGAGCACGACAAGCAGAAGGACAAAGACGTGACGCACGGACGAAACTCGCGATTGGCCTGAGGACATCGACGCATTGCAGCATGCAGGGTGCGGGATGCCTTCGGCAACATCAACCGGCCGCGGCCTGCGCGCCTTGCCGCATCGCAAGCGGGAACCGGCGCGGTTGCGGCGCGATCTGCTATAAGCGCCGCGTTCCTGCCGCACCCCTGCTGCTTCCCCGCCGCATCAAGGTCCGCTCCATGCCCGTGATTGCCCATCTCTCCGACCCGCACCTCGGCCCGATTCCGGAGGCCCGCGTCTCCGAGCTTCTGGGCAAGCGCTTCTTCGGGATGATGAACTGGATCGGCGCGCGGCGGCGCAATTTCGGAGCCTCGACGCTGGCCCCGCTGACGGCCGATCTTCTGGCCCAGCAGCCAGACCACATCTGCGTCACCGGCGACCTCGTGAACGTGAGCCTGCCGGCGGAGTTCGACACCGGCGCCACCTTCCTCTCCTCCCTGGGAACGCCCGACCGGGTGAGCGTGGTGCCGGGCAATCACGATGCCTACGTGCGCTCGGCCATGCACTATCACCTGGAGCATTGGGCGCCCTTCCTCGCCGGCGACGACAGCCATCCCCACACGCCGGTGGACGTGGATTCGTTTCCCTATGTCCGGCGGCGGGGCGAATTGGCGATCGTGGGCGTTTCCACCGCCATACCTACGGCGGTGTTCCTCGCCAGCGGCAAGGCGGGGCGGGCCCAGCTCGGCCGGCTCTCGGCGCTGCTGCAGAAACTGAAGGCGGAAGGGCTGTTCCGGGTGGTGATGATCCACCATCCGCCCGTCGGCGAACGCCCCTTCCACCGCGACCTGCGCGATGCGGAAGAGGTGCGCGCGGTGCTGGCGCAGGCGGGGGCGGAACTGGTGCTGCACGGCCACGACCACCGCGCATCGCTGGGCTATATCCCGTCCGCCATCGGCCGTATTCCCGTGGTGGGCGTGCCCTCCGCCTCGGCCGGTCCGCAGGATGATCGCGGCGCGGGCGGCTATTGCCTCTATCGCATCTCGGGGGGACCCGGCGCATGGCGGTGCGAAATGGAACGGCGCGGCTATGCGCGCGATGTCTCAGATATTTCAAGTCTTGAGGCAAAAATACTTTCGGGGCCGGAAGGCGTTGCCTAAAAGTCGTGGCATGATATGGGTGTCGTTGCGGCGATGTAGCGCGAAATATCTATTTGCAACGAGTTGTATCAAGATGTCTATTACCGAAGTTTAAGTTGCTGGGAGTGGGGTCCGGGGGGATGCTTTGCTCGTCCCTGAAGGAGGACCCACGACATGAAACGTGCTCTTTTCGCCGCAACCGCCGCTGCCCTGATTGCCGGTTCCGCGGCAACCTATGCCGCCAACACCGCGCCGGCGGGGGACGCGCCGCACCGCTGGCAGCCGACCGCCGAGGATCGCGCCATCCTCACCGATGCCCGCATCGTCGCGCTCAAGACCGCGCTGAAGCTGACGCCGGACCAGGAGAAGCTGTGGCCGGGCGTCGAGCAGACCCTGAAGTCCGTGGCCAAGGACGCGGCCCAGCGCCGCGAGCAGATGGGCGCCGACCGCAAGGCCGCCCGCGAGGCGCGGCAGGCCGGCACGCCCGTCGATCCCATCGCCCGCATGCGCACCGCCGCGGATCGCATGGACGCCCGCGCGGCCGACCTGCGCAAGATCGCGGATGCGGCGGACCCGCTCTACAAGACCCTCGACGCGGGGCAGAAGCAGCGCCTCAACATGGTGCTGCGCCAGCAGTTCCGGGGCATGGGTGGCGGAATGGGCGGCTGGCACCACGGTCCCCATGGCGGCCCGCACGGCGGCCCCAACGCCGACGGCCCGCGTCGCGGCTGACCGGCATTCGGTTCCCGGGGGAGGCGGGGCGGCGGGGGCCGCTCTGCTCTCCAGGAAAGTGGCGGTATCATTGAGCTGATTCATGAGAGCGGCTCATGGACCCGTTGACGATTATTGATTTTCCAAAGGACCGGGGCTGCTCGTAGAATGGGGCAACATGCACATCCCCTGTGCATCCCCCTCAGCGAGACGACCCCGATGTCCGCCCCGTCCTCCCCGCCCGCCGCCTCCGGCCGCAGCGGCGCCGTGCCTGCCATACTCATTCTCATCGCCGGATCGGCGGTGGCGCTGGTCACCTTCGGCCCGCGATCGGTGTTCGGCCTGTTCCTGCTGCCCATGTCGCAGGAGTTCGGCTGGGGCCGGGACGTGTTCGGCTTCGCCGTGGCCATCCAGAACCTGCTTTGGGGCGTCGGCTCACCGTTTGCCGGCGCGCTGGCCGATCGCTTCGGAACGGTCCGGGTGCTGTGCTGCGGTGCGCTCATCTACGCCGCCGGCCTCGTGCTGATGGCCTATGCGACGACGCCCGGCCTCCTGCACCTGTCCGCCGGCGTGCTGATCGGCTTCGGCCTTTCGGCTGCTTCGTTCAATCTGGTGCTCGCGGCGTTCGGCAAGCTGCTGCCGAACGAGTGGAAGTCGCTCGGCTTCGGTCTTGCGACCGCGGCCGGCTCCTTCGGCCAGTTCCTGTTCCCGCCGCTCACCCGTGGGCTGATGGACACCATCGGCTGGCACGAGACGCTGCTCGTGTTCGGCGCCTCTCTGCTCATCGTGCTGCCCTTCTCTCTGGCGCTGGCCACACGCGCGGCGCCGCCAACGGGAGCCGGCAGCGCCCAGCCCCCCCAGCAGACCATCGGCGCGGCACTGAGCGAGGCGCTCCGGCATCCGAGCTATGTGTTGCTGGTGCTCGGCTTCTTCACCTGCGGCTTCCAGCTCGCCTTTGTCACCGTCCACATGCCGGCCTTCCTGGTCGACAAGGGCATGAGCCTGTCGGTGGGCGCCTACACGCTGGCGCTGATCGGACTGTTCAACATCCTCGGCTCGCTGACCGCCGGCTACCTGTCCAACCGCATGTCGCGCAAGGTGCTGCTGTCGCTCATCTATGCCGGACGGGGCATCGCCATCGCGGCGTTCATCCTGTCCCCGATCACGGCGACGAGCTGCTACGTGTTCGGCGCCGCCATGGGCTTCCTGTGGCTCTCCACCGTGCCGCCGACCTCGGGCCTCGTGATGCTCATGTTCGGCACGCGCTACATGGCCATGCTCTATGGCTTCGCCTTCTTCTCCCACCAGGTGGGCGGCTTCCTGGGGGTCTATCTGGGCGGCGAGATCTATGAGGCGACCAAGAGCTACGACTGGCTCTGGTGGCTGTCTGTCGCACTGTCCTTTGCCTCGGCGGCCATCAATCTGCCCATAAGGGAACGTCCTGTTCATCGGCCGGTAACCGTATGAGCGCGACTCTCAGAGCACGGTGCCGGAAGATTCGGCATCGTGCGCACGGCGCCGGTGTTCCCTAGCTGTTCCTGCTATTGACAACGGCCGGTGGTGTCTGCGCAACGTGAGCGAAGATCAAATGGATAAACGCGAACAAGCCATGCGCAGCATTGTCATCGCGGCCTTGGGCTTTGCCGCACTCCTCCCCGCCGCCCTTGTGGCGGCGCCCGCCGCCGCCCAGCAGCTCACCGCCGATCAGGCGCGCGACTTCGTGGTCGGCCGCACCTTCTCGTTCACCTGCTTCGAAGGCTCCAAGGGCGCCGGACGCGTTTATGCGGACGGCTCCGTCGCCGGCATGATCACTCTGCGCGAGGCGCCGCCGCGCTTCGTGCGCCTGCCGCCCAACACGCTGCGCGTGCGTGGCGAGAACGTCTGCGGCTTCGTGAAGGGCATGACCTTCGAGCCCTGCTTCGATCTGGTGAAGACCGGTCAGAATTCCTTCCGTGGCTCGCTCGCCGGCATCCAGACCATGTGGTGCGAGTTCGTGGGCACCAGCGGCGACGGCCAGCAGGTGGCCTCGCGCCGCTCCAAGTCCAAGCGCACCACGGAAGCCGCCGCGGACTGATCGCTGCTCCCTCAGCCCGCGGCCGCCGCGGGCTGGTCCTCGACCCCCTCGATCCGCCCCCTGAGCTTGCCGATCTCCCGGCCCGCGTGCTCCATGAAGGTGCGCACCCGCGCCGTGGCCTTGATGTCGGGGTGGGTGAGCAGCCACAGACCTGATTCCAGCTCGTTCTGCCGCCCCATCAGCTGGACGAGCCCCGGCGTGACCGCCGCGATGAAGCAGGGCAGCAGCGCCAGCCCCATCCCCGCCGCCGCCGCTTCGGCAAGGCCGAGCACGGTGTTCACCCGATAGATGATCTTCTCGTCGCCCACCCGCTCGCGCAGCCATTTGGCGGGCTTGATGGCACCAAGATTGTCGGAGAAGCCGATCCAGTCGTGGCGCCTGAAATCCGCCGGTTCGAGCGGGCCCGCGATGTCGTGCGCCGCGCTGCCGTAGATGCCCCACGCGATGGACGCCATGCGCCGCCCCACCAGCGTGTCGCCCGGCCGGTCGCTGGCGCGGATGGCCACATCCGCGTCGCGCTTGGACAGGCTGAGCGACTGGTTGGAGATCACCACGTCCAGCCGGATTTCCGGATAGGCCTGCCGGAAGGAAGCGAAGATGGGCGTGAGCATGTGGACCAGCAGCGTGTCGTTGGTGGTCACGCGCAGTTCACCGGACGGCCGCAGGTCCTGTCCGGTAATGCGGCGCTCCACCGCCAGCACCTCGTCCGCCATGTGCTCGGCGAGGCGCACCATTTCCTCGCCCATGGGGGTCGGCACGTAGCCGGCGCGCGCCCGCTCGAACAGCCGGGCGCCCAATTGCTGCTCCAGCGTTCCGAGGCGGCGGAAAACGGTGGAATGGTTGACGGCCAATTGCTCAGCGGCACCGGCCAGGGAGCCGGTTTCGGCGATGGCCCGGACCAGCCGGAAATCGTCCCACGGAATCATGGAGCGGCGACCCTCGGGAAAGTGATTTGCAAAGATGCAAACTCGATCAGGATTTGATGAGTATGGCCGTGCATGAGAGTGAAAGCTAGATGTGGTGCCACCTTAAACCGGAGTTCACTCCCATGGTCGATACCCGCACCGCTCCCTACGGCCTCTTCATCCTCCGCCTCGCCCTCGGCATCATGTGGCTGTCGCACGGCCTGATGAAGATCTTCGTGTTCACCGTCCCCGGCTTCGCCGGCTTCCTCTCCAGCAAGATGGGTGTGCCCGGCGCCCTCGCCATTCCCTTCATCGCCATCGAGATCGTCGGCGGTCTCCTGCTCATCGGCGGCGTCTACGCCCGGCAGGTCGCCATCCTCCTGATCCCCGTGATGCTCGGCGCGCTCAGCTATCACCTGCCCAACGGCTGGGTGTTCTCCGCCCCGGGCGGCGGCTGGGAATATCCGGCTTTCCTCGTGGTGGGCCAGATCGTTCTGGCGCTGTCCGGTGAGGGCGCCTTCGCGGTGAAGCCCGCCGCGCTCCTGCCCAGCCGCCGCGCCGCGGTCGCCTGATCCAGGCCTGATCTTCAGGGCTCAACAAAAAGGCCGGCTCCGCAAGGGGCCGGCCTTTGTCATGCGATGTGCCGCGTCAGTGGGCGCGGGACAGGCAGAAGTCCACCGCCTCGATGAGCGCGGCCTTGGCCGGACCGGCCGGGAAGAGGGCGAGGGCGTCCTTGGCGATGGCGCCGTAGTGGCGCGCGCGCTCCACCGTGTCGGCGATAGCGCGATGCTTGGTCATGAGGCCGATGGCCTGATCCAGGTCCGCATCACCCGCCTCGCCATTCTCGAGGCAGCGCTGCCAGAAGGCGCGTTCCTTCTCGTCGCCGCGCCGGAAGGCGAGCAGCACCGGCAGGGTGATCTTCCCCTCCCGGAAATCGTCGCCCACGTTCTTGCCGAGCTTGGCCTGGGAGCCCCCGTAGTCGAGGGCGTCGTCCACCAGCTGGAAGGCGATGCCGAGGTTCATGCCATAGGAGCGGCAGGCCGCCTGCTCCGCCTTCGGCCGCTGGGCGAGCACCGCGCCCACCTCGCAGGCGGCGGCGAACAGCTCGGCGGTCTTGCCGCGGATGACGGCGAGGTAATCGTCCTCGGAGGTGGCGGTGTTCTTGGCGGCGGCGAGCTGCATCACCTCGCCCTCGGCGATCACGCAGGCGGCGGTGGAGAGGATGTCGAGGCAGGTCATGGAGCCCACCTCCACCATCATCTTGAACGCCTGCCCGAGCAGGAAATCGCCCACCAGAACGCTCGCCTCGTTGCCCCAGAGCTTGCGGGCGGCGAGCTTGCCGCGCCGCATGTCGCTCTCGTCCACCACGTCGTCATGGAGGAGGGTCGCGGTGTGCATGAACTCCACGGAGGCGGCGAGCTTCACATGGCCTTCGCCCCGATAGCCGGCGAGCGCGGCGCAGGCGAGCGTCAGCATGGGCCGCAGCCGCTTGCCGCCGGAGGAGATGAGGTGGTTCGCCACCTCGGGAATCATGGCCACGTCGGAACCCGTCCGCGCCAGGATCACGGCGTTGACGCGCTCCATGTCCGCCTTCACCAAGGCGACCAGCGCCTCGAGCGACGGCTCGTTAGGCTCGAACGGAAGGACGACGGCCAAGAAACGCTCCCGCTTGTCAATCTTTGGGGCGCACCATAGGGATGCGGACGGGTTCCGTGCAAGCTTTGGCAGATCGCCATCGGTTGCAGCGGGTGCGCCGGTCGCCGCAATCGGAGGTCTGTACGATGCAGGAGATGGTGCGGACCAACGATCTTGTGCTGCTCGGCGCCATCGAGGCGCTGCTGACGGCGGCCGATATCGGTCACATGGTCGCGGATGCCCACATGAGCGTCCTGGAAGGCTCCATCGGCGTTTTCCCCCGCCGCCTGCTGATCGTGGACGAGGATGTGCCGCGCGCCCGCCGCCTTTTGCAGGAAGCGGGATTCGGCGCGGCCCTGCGCGATGGCGACTGAGGCGAACCTGCTGTCCACAGACAGCGTGCTCGGCGGCAGGCTGACGTTGCGACAGATGGTTTCCGGCCATCGGGTTGGCCACGATGCCCTGCTCCTCGCCGCCTTCGCGCCGGCCGACCGCCGCGTCGTGGTGGATTTCGGGACGGGCGTGGGGAGCGCCGGCCTCGCCTTTCTCGCCCGCGTTCCGGACGCGCGCGCGACGCTGGTGGAGATCGACCCCGGCCTCGCCGCTCTGGCAGGCGAGAATGCTGCTCTGAACGGCTTCGGCGCCCGGGCGCGGGTGGTGACGGGGGATGTCGCGTCCCTTGCCCGGCCTTCCGGCCCGCCGCTGCCCGAATTGGGCGCGGCCGACCTCGTGCTCGCAAATCCCCCCTTCAATGCCGACGCCCGCCACCGCACGTCCCCCGACGCCGCCCGCGCCCGCGCGCACATGGCCGATGCCGACCTGCTCGCCGACTGGACCCGCGCCGCCGACCGCTGCCTTGGCGCGAAGGGGATGATCTGTCTCATCCATCGCCCCGAGGCGCTGGGGGACATTCTTGCGGTGTTGTCGCGGGGGTTCGGGGCAGTGGAGATTTTGCCTGTCTACCCCCGCGCGGAACGGCCGGCGGTGCGGCTGCTGGTGCGGGCGGTGAAGGGGCGGCGCACGCCGCCGTCGATCCTGCCCGGTCTTGTCCTTTCGGAGGCGGACGGAACACCGACGCCGCAGGCCGAGGCGGTGTTGCGGGACGGGGCCGCGCTCGGCTGAGGCGCTACAGGGCGCCATCCATTCCCGGGCCGTAGCGCCTTGAGGCGCCGGCCTTTGCCGCAACGTGGCGCCTTGAGGGCGCCGGCCTTTGCTTTTGCATGGCGCCTTGAGGGCGCCATGCGGAGTCCCTACATCTCGGGCATGGCCGAATTTCTTTCCTCCCTGTCGCGCCGCGCCCGCGGTCTCCTTCCCAGAAAATGGCGCTCGGATGCGCCCGTGGTGCCGGTGGTGCGGCTGTCCGGCGCCATCGGCATGGCCTCGCCCTTCTCGCGCAGCATGTCGCTCGCCAGCACGGCGCAGGCGCTGGAGAAGGCCTTCGCCATGAAGGAGGCGCCCGCCGTGGCGCTGCTCATCAATTCGCCGGGCGGCTCTCCGGTTCAGTCGCATCTCATCTTCCGCCGCATCCGCGCGCTGGCGGAGGAGAAGGAAAAGCACGTCTTCGCCTTCATCGAGGATGCGGCGGCCTCGGGTGGCTACATGATCGCCTGCGCCGCCGACGAGATCTTCGCCGATCCCTGCTCCATCGTCGGCTCCATCGGCGTGGTGACGGCGGGCTTCGGCTTCGACAAGGCCATCGAGAAGCTGGGCATCGAGCGGCGCGTCTACACCGCCGGCGAGCGGAAGGTGACGCTGGACCCCTTCCGTCCCACCCAGCCGGAGGACGTGGAGCGGCTCGACCAGTTGCTCAAGGAACTCCACACCGTATTCGCCGATCTCGTGAAATCGCGCCGCGGCGATGCGTTGACGGGCGATGACGAGACCCTGTTCTCCGGCGAGTTCTGGCTGGGGACGCAGGCCGCCGGCCTCGGTCTCGTGGACGGCCTCGGCGATGTGCGCGGCATCCTGAAGGCGCGCTACGGCACGGACGTGACGCTGAAGCTGGTGCAGGGCGCCACGGGCTTCCTGCTGAAGCGCCCCACGGGCTTTGCCGGAGCCCTCGCCCGGGAGGCGGCGCTGGGCGCCGCCGCGGCGGTGGAGGAACGTGCCATGTGGAGTCGGCTGGGGCTGTAGCGCGCCCGGGGGCCGGCATTCGCCCGCCGCATGATGTTTTCGTCCGGCTTGGGCTTGGCCGGCGTGGTCCGGATACCGGTGCGCGCGGCTCTATGCTGATTGATGAGGCAGAACGGGCGCTTGCTGGTTTCTTGCCCTTTCGCCTTATGCGAGGCGGGGCTACATCCCGCACATGACCGAACCCGCCGATACCCTCCGCATCGCCATCGCCCAGCTCAACCCCACCGTGGGCGATGTCTCCGGAAATCTCGCCATCGCCCGCCGCACGCGGGAGAGCGCGGGCGCGTCTGGGGCGGATCTCGTGGTCTTTCCCGAGCTGTTCATCGCCGGCTATCCGGCCGAGGATCTGGTTCTGAAGCCCGCCTTTCTCGCGGCCTGCCGGGAGGCCGTCGAGGCCCTCGCGGCGGAGACCGTCAGCGGCGCCGCCGTGCTCATCGGCGCGCCGTGGGTGGAGGGAGGGCTGCTCTACAATTCCGTGCTGCTGCTGGAAGGCGGCAAGGTCTCCGCCGTGCGGCACAAGGTGGACCTGCCAAATTACGGCGTGTTCGACGAGAAGCGCGTGTTCGCCGCTGGCCCGATGCCCGGTCCGATCCCGTTCAGGGGCGTGCGCCTCGGCGTGCCCGTCTGCGAGGACATCTGGGGGGCGGACGTGGTGGAATGCCTCGCCGAGACGGGTGCGGAAATCCTCATCGTGCCCAACGGTTCGCCCTATCGCCGCTCGGTCTATGCCGAGCGCGAGAACATCACGGTCGCCCGCGTGGTGGAAAGCAAGCTGCCGCTGCTCTACGTCAACCAGGTCGGCGGGCAGGACGAGCTGGTGTTCGACGGCGCCTCCTTCGTCCTCAACGCCGACCGTTTCCCCGCACTGCAGTTCCCGAGCTTTGTCGAGCGCGTGCGTGTCACCAGATGGCGGCGCTTCGAGGACGGCTGGCGTTGCGTCGGTGGCAATCTGGTCGAGCCCCTCCAGGGTGACGCGGCCGACTATGCCGCCTGCGTGCTCGGCCTCAGGGACTATGTGAACAAGAACGGTTTTCCGGGTGTGGTGCTGGGCCTCTCCGGCGGTATCGATTCCGCTTTGTGCGCGGCCATGGCGGTGGACGCCCTCGGGCCGGAGCGGGTGCGCTGCCTGATGCTGCCGTATCGCTTCACGTCGGAAGACAGCCTCAAGGACGCCGCCGCCGTGGCCGAGGCCCTGGGCGTGGGTTACGAGGTCGTGCCTATCGCCCCTGCGGTGGAGGGGTTGGAAGCGGTGCTGACGCCGCTGTTCGAGGGCACGACGCGCGACGTGACGGAGGAGAACCTGCAGGCCCGCGTGCGCGGGACGCTGCTCATGTCCGTCTCCAACAAGTTCGGCGCCATGGTGGTGACCACGGGCAACAAATCGGAGATGTCCACCGGCTACGCCACGCTTTATGGCGACATGAACGGCGGGTTCAACCCGATCAAGGACCTCTACAAGACGGAGGTCGTGCGCCTCGCCCGCCTGCGCAACAGCTGGAAACCGGCGGACGCGCTGGGCCCCGATGGCGTCGTCATTCCCGAGCGCGTCATCGAGAAGCCCCCAAGCGCCGAACTGCGCGAGGACCAGACGGACGAGGCGGCGCTGGCGCCCTACGGCGTGCTCGACACCGTCCTCGCCCGGCTGGTGGAGGGCGAAAGCCCGGTGGACGAGATCGTCGCCGACGGCTTCGATGCCGCCCTCGTCACCCGGATCGCGCGCCTGCTGGCCGGCGCCGAGTACAAGCGCCGTCAGGCCGCACCGGGCGTGAAGGTGACCGGCCGCAACTTCGGCCGCGACCGCCGCTATCCCATCACCAACCGCTTCCGCGAGGACTAGGCCCCTGGCACTTGACGCGCCTAGGTCAATCGTCCTAACTCTGAATTTAGGACATTTGACCTAAGGCTACTCATGGCCGCGACCGACACCCGCGCCGCCATCGTCGAGGCGGCGGACCGCCTCTTCTACGAGAACGGCTTCGCCTCTACCTCGTTCGCCGACATCGCCGCGGCGGTGAAGCTCTCGCGCGGCAATTTCTATTATCATTTCAAGAGCAAGGACGAGATCCTCGCAGCCGTGATCGCGCTGCGCCTGGAGCGGACCGAAACGCTCCTCGCGACGTGGGACGGGGAGGGGGAGGATGCCGAGGCGCGCATCCTCAGCTTCATCGGCATCCTCATCGCCAACCGCGTCAAGATCATGCGCTTCGGCTGTCCCGTGGGCACGCTGTGCAACGAGCTGGCGAAGCTCGATCATGCGGCGGGCGCCGACGCCGCGCGGCTCTTCGCCCTGTTCCGCAACTGGCTGGCCCGGCAGTTCCGCGACCTGGGGCACGGGGAGGCTGAGGCCGACCGCCTCGCCATGCATCTTCTCGCCCGCAGTCAGGGGGTGGCGACGCTCGCCAGTTCCATCGGCGATGAAGCCTTCATCGACGCCGAGGTTGCCGAGATGCGTGGCTTCGTTGCCGCCCATCGGCGTCCCGCCGCCCACGCCTGAACACACGAGGGGGAACCATGTTCATCGTCCTGCTGCGCTTCGCCGCCAACCGTGCCGCCGCCCCGCGCCTGATGGAGGGGCACAATGCGTGGCTCCGGAAAGGCTTCGAGGAGGGGCGCTTCCTGCTTGCGGGCGGTATCGAGCCGAAGGCCGGCGGCGCCATCCTCGCCACCGCCTCGTCCCGTGCCGAGGTGGAGGCGCGGGTGGCGGAAGATCCGTTCGTCGCCGAAGGCGTGGTGGCGGCCGAGATCATCGAGATTTCGCCGGGACGCACCGATCCGCGCCTCGCCTTCCTCGCCGCCTGAACGGTGGATGGAGGCGCCATCCTACCGCCTTCGTCCAGCCTGATTTTCTTTTTGCCATTTGCACTTAGCCGGAGGTGTCTAGCCACGGCGCGACGCTGCCGCTAGGCTTGCTCCGGGGTTGCAAGCGGGCTGGTCGCGATGGATGAGTGGGCGCTTCTCGTTCTGGTGGTTCTCGCCTTTCCGGTGATGGCCCTCGTTGGCTTCATCGTGGCGTTGCGCAGCCGGGGGCGCATCCGGGTGCTGGAGGCGCGGGTGGCGGCGCTGGAGGCCCATGCGGGGCTTGCGCCCGCAGCCCTTTCTCCGGCCCCTTCGCCGAACTGGACCCCCATGCCCCCGGCCGCCGGGCCGCAGATGAAGGAAAGTCCGCTGGCCCGTCTCGCGCGGCTGCCAGAGCCCCCCGCGCCGGTCGCGGAGGGCGGCGAGGCGCCGCCCGCGCTGCCGCAGCCCGCCCGAGAATCGGTTGAGCCGCCCGTCCCGCCCTCACGCCCCACCATCGACCCTGCCAAGCTCAAGGAGCGGCTGGCCGGCTTCGAGGAGAAGGTCGGCGCGCGATGGGCGGTGTGGGTCGGCGGCCTCGCTCTGGCGCTGGGTGGCGTCTTTCTCGTGCGCTTCGCGGTGGAGCAGGATCTGATCGGTCCCGGGCTGCGCGTCAGCCTCGGTCTGCTGCTCGCGCTGTTCCTGCTCGGTGCCGGCGAATGGTTGCGCCGGCGCGAGGGGAAGGACCCGGCCGCGCCCATCACCAGCCTGCGCGGGCTGGTGCCGGACGTGCCGAGCATTCTCACCGCTGCCGGGACCATGACCGCCTTCGGCAGCATCTTCGCGGCCTATGAGCTCTACCACCTCATTCCGCCGCAGGCCGCCTTCCTGCTGCTCGCCGCCACCGGCGTCGCCACCTTGCTGGCCGCGCTCCTGCACGGCCCGGCGTTGGGCGCGCTGGGCTTCGTCGGCGCCGCGCTGACGCCATTTCTCGTCACCACCAGCTCGCCGAACGCCTGGGGCGTGGCCCTGCTGATCGCGGTGGTGGGGACGAGCGCGATGGGTGTCGCGCGCATCCGCCGATGGCGGGGGCTCGCGCTCCTCGCCATCGCCGGCATGGTGGCCTGGGGTCTCACGCTGATTGCCTTCGAGGTGCCGCAGGCGGTGACGGCGTCCGGCGCGCTCGGCCTCGTGCTGCTGGTGCTCACCGCCGTGCTGCTCGCGCCGGGCCTCCTGTGGGGTCCGGAGGCGGGGGAGCGGCCGGAGCCGATCTCCATCCTCGGCGCGGTGGGCGCGCTCGCCGTGATGGCGGCTGCGGCGGTGGACGGACATGTCGCCGCCGGGCCGCTGGCGGTGTTCGTCGTTGGCGCCGTGGGCGTGCTCGCGCTCGCATGGCGGGTGCGTCCGATGACCTTCGCCACCTTCGCCGTGGCCCTGCTGGCGCCGGCCATCCTCACCCAATGGGTGTTCCCGCCCGATGCGGGATCCACTCTCGCTCCCGCCGGCCCCATGGCGGGCGCGGTGGCAGAGCCAGATCGTCTTTCCATCGGACATTTCATGGTCTTCGCCTTCGCCATGGGCGCGCTGATGCTATCCGCCGGCGCGCTCGGCGCCTTGCGGGGCGGGCGCAGCCGCACCGTGCTCGGCTGGGCGGTGACGGCAACGGTCGGCCCGGTGCTGATGCTCATCGCCGCCTATGCGCGCCTCACCGAGCTGGAGCGCAGCCTGCCCTTTGCCGCGCTCGCGCTGGCGCTGGCCTTGCTCTTCACCCTTGGCGCCGAGCGGCTGCTGAACGCCGCGCGCACCCATGCCGCCACCGTGTTCGCGGCGGCCGGCGTCGTGAGCCTGGCGCTGGCGCTCACCTTCGCGCTGGAGAAGGGCTGGCTCACGGTGAGCCTCGCGCTCGCGGCCTGCGGCGTCGCCTGGGTCTCCACCATCCGGCCGCTGCCGGGCTTGCGGCAGTTCTCGGCGATGCTCGGCGTCGTGGTGCTCTCGCGCATCGCCTGGCTGCCCACCATCGCCGTCGAGCCGGGCCAGACGCCCATCTTCAACTGGCTGCTGTGGGGCTATGGCGTGCCGACCCTCGCCTTCGCCGGGGCGGCCTGGTTCCTCGCCAGGGGGAAGGACGACTGGGCGCGGCGGGTGCATGAGTGCCTTGCCCTCATCTTCGCCATGTTGCTGGCGGCCACCGAGGTGCGCCATCTCGCCCATGGCGGCGATATCTATGCGGTCGGCACGCGGCTGTTCGAAACCGGTCTGCTGGCAGTGGTCTACGGCGCCTACGCCGTGGGCCTGTCGCGCCTCGCCAATGTCACCGGACGCGGCTTCTACCGGCTGTTCTCGGATATCGTCGCGGCCGCGGCGACCGTCTGCGCCCTCAACGGCCTCATCGAGACCAATCCGTTCGCGACGGAGGAGGCGGTTGGCGGGCCGGTGTTCAACGACCTTCTCATCGCCTACGCGCTCCCGGCCGGCCTCGCGGTCGCCTTCGCCGCGACCCAGCCCGCGACCCGTCCGCGGGTGCGGACCGTGGCACGGGTGATCGCCGGCGTGCTGGCCTTCGCTTATGTCACGCTGGAGGTCAGCCGCCTGTTCCAGGGGCCGGTTCTGTCCGGCGACGCCATCTCCTCCGCCGAATGGTATGCGTGGTCGGCGGCGTGGCTGGTGTTCGGCATGGTGCTGCTGGCCCTCGGCCTGTGGCGCGGCTCGCGCGCGCTGCGCCTCGCCTCGGCGGCGGTGATGGTGGCCACCGTGCTGAAGGTCTTCCTCTCCGACATGGCGGATCTGGAGGGCGTCCTGCGCGCGGTCTCCTTCATTGGGCTCGGGCTGGTGCTGGTGGCCATGGGCTGGGTCTACCAGCGCCTGTTGGCACGGGAGAAAAGCGCGTCGGCGCCGGGTACAGCCCCGCCGCCCGATCCGGCCTGAGGATCACCCGCGCGGACCGAACACGATCAGCGCCGCCCCGGCGAGGCAGAGCAGGGCACCGGCTGCGTCCCAGCGGTCCGGCCGGACGCCCTCGACGCTCCACAGCCACGCCAGAGACGCGATGATGTAGATGCCGCCATAGGCGGCGAAGGCGCGGCCCGCCGCCTCCGCCTCCACGAAAGTCAAGGCGTAGGCGAAGGCCGCGAGGCTCGCGAGCCCCGCAAGCAGCCAGAGCGGCGTCACGCCGTGGCGGACCACCTGCCAGAAGGCGAAGCAGCCGGCGATCTCGCACAGGGCCGCCACCACAAACGCGACGAGGGTCGGCAGCGGCAAGGCCATGGCATTCACCTCTCCGGATTCATCACCGCAGGATGGTGGACTTCACCCACCAGCCGGGTTCTTGCGCAAGCACCCGCCGTGCCAGCGCAGCGGCAGCGCGGCAGTCATCCGTGAGCGCGAACACGGTGGCGCCCGAACCGGACATGCGCACCAGCCGCGCTTCCGGCTGGGCGGAGAGGGTGTCGATCACCTGGGCGATCTGGGGCGCCACCGCCACGGCCGGAGGCTCCAGATCATTGGGCACTGCGGCGATGGCGGCGATGAGCGGGCCGCGATCCCCCGGCAGAACGGCGGGCAGCGCCGGCCCCTCGAACACCGCGCCCGGCGCAAGGCCTAGCTGGCGGAAGACGGAGGCGGTAGGCACCGCCACCCCGCAATTCACCAGCACCGCGGCGAGCGGCGGCAAGGCGAGGGGCGGGGAGAGCAGATCGCCCACCCCTTCCATCAGCCGCGCGCGCGGATCGAGGCACACCGGAACGTCCGAGCCCGTGGCCCGGGCTGCGGCGAACAGGCGCGGATCGTCGTTGGCGAGGCCGTTGAGCCGGGCCAGCAGCCGCAGCGCGGCGGCCGCATCGGACGAGCCGCCGCCGAGCCCCGCCGCCACCGGGAGCCGCTTTTCCAGCAGGAAGGCGCCGAGCCGGGCCCCAGGCACCTCGGCGGCGAAGGCGCGGGCCGCGCGCAGCACCAGATTGTCGGCATCCGGCCCCGCCGCGGCTGCGGTGCGCCCTTTGACGGCGAGCGAAAGCGTGGCGTCAGGCGAGAGCGAGAGGAGGTCGGCGGCGCCGGAAAAGGCCACCAGACTCGCGAGATCGTGAAACCCATCCGTGCGCCGCCGGACGATGCGCAAGGTCAGGTTGATCTTCGCCGGGGCGCGCGTGCGCAAGGTTTCCATGGCCGGCTTATGCCGCGCCGCACACGCCGCCGCAACCTGCCCCCGCGAACACCGGCGGTTCATGACTCCTACGTAACTTGCGGTGCCACAGGAAAGCCGCCATCCTCACGCCATCTCGCCCCGCTTGGATTTCGCGTTCATCGCCCGCAGGGCCCGGCTTTCAGGACAGATCATCGGTGACGACAAGACGCCCCACCTTCTCCGCGGCCCTGGCGGCCGGCCTTGCTGCGGTGCTCACTCTGTCGCCGGGCCTCGCCCGGGCCGAGGCCGTGCCTGATTTCGACACCTCGCTCGCGGGAAATTACCTCGCCGCGCGTCTGGCGAGCACGGAGCGCGACCAGGACGCGGCGGTCGTCTACCTCCGCAACCTGATGAAGCTCGACGCGCGCAACGAGGAGATCCTGGAGCGGACTTTCTTCGCGATGCTCATGGACGGCCAGATCGACGACGCGATGAAGCTCGCCGACCGGCTGGTGAAGATCGACCGCACCCATCGTGTCGCCCGCCTCGCGCTCGCCGTGCGCTCCATCAAGAAAGCCCATTACCAGACCGCCCGCACCAACCTCGCTCTGTCGGTGCGCGGCCCCATCGGCGATCTCACCGCCACGCTGCTGGCGGCCTGGACGTTCTTCGGCTCCGGCAACACCAAAGGCGCGGTGGAACTGATCGACCGGCTGGAGGGGCCGGACTGGTACGCGCCCATGAAGGAGCTGCACGCCGGCCTCATCCTCGACGCCGCCGGGCAGAAGAAGGAGGCCGGGCGGCGGCTGGAAGCGGCCATGAAGGCCGATCCCGGCTCCTTGCGCGCCATTGATGCCTATGCCCGCTGGGCCTCGCGCAACGACAATACCGAGGCGGCGCTCGCGGCCTATGCCGCGTTCGACAAGCAGTTGCCGAACCACCCCATCGTGCTCGCGGCCATCAAGGAACTGAAGGCCGGCAAGCAGCTGCCGCCGCTGGTGAAGACGGCGCAGGAGGGCTCGTCCGAGGTGCTCTACGGCCTCGGCGCGACGCTCGGCCGGCAGGGCGGCGAGGACCTCGCGCTCGTCTATCTCCAGCTCGCCATCTGGCTCTATCCCGAGCACCCGTTCGCCAGCCTGACGCTCGCCGATCTCTACGAGCAGCTGAAGCAGCCGGCGAAGGCCATCGAAGTCTATGAGACCGTCCCGGATTCCTCGCCCCTGAAGCGCAACGCGCAGGTGCAGCTGGCGGTCAACCTCGACGCGACCGACCATTACAAGGAGGCCCGCGCGCAGCTGGACAAGATGATCGCGGCCGATCCCAAGGACATCGAGGCCATCATCGCGCTCGGCAAGATCCAGCAGACGCGCAAGATGTTCTCCGAGTGCGCGGACACCTATTCCAAGGCGATCGCCCTTATCCCCCAGCCCACGCGCGGAAACTGGGCGCTGTTCTACTTCCGCGGCGTCTGCAACGAGCGCTCGAAGAACTGGCCGGCCGCCGAGGCGGACCTGAAGAAGGCGCTGGAGCTCAATCCCGACCAGCCCCACGTGCTGAACTATCTCGGCTATTCGTGGGTGGACCAGGGCATCAACCTGGACCAGGGCCTGGACATGATCCGCAAGGCGGTGAAGCTGCGGCCCGACGACGGCCCCATCGTGGACAGCCTGGGCTGGGCCTATTACCGGCTCGGCCGCTATGATGACGCCGTGGTGCAGCTGGAGCGCGCCATCGAGCTGATGCCGCAGGACCCGGTCATCAACGACCATCTCGGTGACGCCTATTGGAAGGTGGGCCGCAGGCTTGAGGCCGGCTTCCAGTGGAACCACGCTCGCGACCTGAAGCCCGATCCCGACGACCTCGCCAAGATCGTGCAGAAGATCGACAAGGGCCTCGATTCGGTTGACCAGCCGGCACCGGTCCGCAAGGCCGAAGAGCAGCAGAAGGGCGGCTGAGGCCGCCTCAAGCGCCCGAAAGCTGCACAACCAAGCCCCGGCCCAGAGCCGGGGCAGCGCAATTTTGCCCGGTCCGCGCTTTTCAGCCGCGGGCCGAGCCGCTAGGGTCGGCGCCCGTCCGGGGACCCTTCCATGCATGACAGAAGCGCTCGACCGCTCGATCCCACATCCGATGCGGCCATCGCCGCGAGCGTCACGCCGTTACCCATAGAAGAGGTGGCGGCCCGTCTCGGCATTCCGGCGGACGCGCTCTATCGCTACGGCCCGCACAAGGGGAAGATCAGCCTCGATTTCGTGGCCGAGGCCGAATCGCGGACGCGCGGGCAATTGGTGCTCGTCACCGCCATCAACCCGACGCCGGCGGGCGAGGGCAAGACCACCACCACCATCGGCCTCGGCGATGCGCTCTCGCAGCTCGGCGTCAGCACCGCCGTTTGCCTGCGCGAGCCCTCTCTCGGCCCGGTGTTCGGCGCCAAGGGCGGTGCCACCGGCGGTGGGCGGGCGCAGATCATCCCCATGCAGGACATCAACCTGCATTTCACCGGCGATCTTCACGCCATCACCGCCGCGCACAATTTGCTTTCGGCGCTGATCGACAACCACATCCACTGGGGCAATGCCCTCGATCTCGACGCCCGGCGCATCAGCTGGCGGCGGGTGATGGACCTGAACGACCGGGCGCTGCGCCAGATCACCATCGGTCTCGGCGGCCCGGCCAACGGCTATCCCCGAGAGGACGGCTTCGACATCACGGTGGCGAGCGAGGTGATGGCCATCCTGTGCCTCGCCGACAGCCTCTCCGATCTCGAAGCCCGGCTCTCGCGCATGATCATCGGCCAGACCCGCGGCCGCCGCATGGTGCGGGCGGAGGAACTGGGCGGCGTCGGCTCCATGGTGGCGCTGCTGAAGGACGCCTTCCAGCCGAATCTCGTGCAGACACTGGAAGGCACGCCCGCCTTCGTCCATGGCGGCCCCTTCGCCAACATCGCCCACGGCTGCAATTCGGTGATGGCGACGCGCACCGCGCTCGGCCTTGCCGACGTGGTGGTGACCGAAGCCGGCTTCGGCGCCGACCTCGGCGCGGAGAAGTTCCTCGACATCAAGTGCCGCCAGGCCGGCCTCGTGCCCTCGGCCGCGGTGGTGGTCGCGACCGTGCGTGCGCTCAAGATGCACGGCGGCGTGGCGCTCAAGGAACTCGGCTCGCCGGACCCGGCAGCGGTGACGCTCGGCTGCGGCAACCTCCGGCGCCATGTGGAAAACCTCCGGAAGTTCGGCCTGCCTGTGGTGGTCGCGCTGAACCATTTCACCGGCGACACGATCGAGGAACTGGAGGCGGTGCGCGCGGCCCTCGCTCACGAGGGCGTCGATGTCATCCCCTGCGGCCACTGGGCCAGGGGCGGGGAGGGCGCGCTCGATCTCGCCCGCGCCGTCCGCGACCTGCTCGCGCGCCGTCCGAAGTTCGAGTTCCTCTATCCCTCCGCGCTTCCGCTGAAGGACAAGATCGAGACCATCGCCCGCGAGATCTATCGCGCGGAGCGGGTGGATTTCTCCTCCACCGCGACGGCGAAGCTCAAGGAATACGAGCTGGCTGGCTTCGGCGACCTGCCCGTGTGCATGGCGAAGACGCAGTATTCCTTCTCCGCCGATCCCACCGCGCGCAACGCGCCCACCGGTCACACTTTGCCCATCCGCGAGGTGCGCCTGTCGGCCGGTGCGGGCTTCGTGGTGGCGCTCGCCGGCGACATCATGACCATGCCGGGCCTGCCCTCCGCGCCGGCCGCGCAGGACATCTTCGTCATGCCGGACGGCTTCATCGCCGGCCTGTCGTGATCCGGCCTCGGCGGTAGCGCCAAGGGCCGCGAATACCTATCTGAAGACCAGCAAAACCAGAGCGGTGTCACGCCGCGGGAGACGAACATGGACAGCAAGGCCGCCATCGTGGGCTGGGCGCATTCGCCCTTCGGCAAGCTCGAGGACGCGGACACCGAAGCCCTGATGGGCCGCGTGGCCGGCGCCGCCATCGAGCATGCGGGCCTCTCCCCGCAGGATGTGGATTCGATCCATGTGGGCGTGTTCAACGCCGGCTTCCAGAAGCAGGATTTCCAGGGCGCCATGCCTGCGCTCTCGGTGCCGGAACTGACCCATGTGCCGGCCGTCCGCGTCGAGAACGCCTGCGCGACCGGCTCGGCCGCCATCCATTCCGCGCTCAATTATATCGAGAGCGGGCAGGGCCGCATCGCCCTCGTGGTCGGCGCCGAGAAGATGACGGCGAAGCCCACCGCCGAGGTCGGCGACATCCTGCTCAATGCCTCCTACCGCAAGGAAGAGGCGGATATCGAGGGTGGCTTTGCCGGCGTGTTCGGCCGCATCGCGCAGACCTATTTCCAGCGCTACGGCGACCGCTCCGAGGAACTCGCCCGCATCGCCGCCAAGAACCACAAGAACGGCGTTTCCAATCCCTATGCGCAGATGCGCAAGGATTTCGGCTTCGAGTTCTGCAACACCATCTCGGAGAAGAACCCCTACGTCGCCGGCCCGCTGCGCCGCACCGACTGCTCGCTGGTCTCCGACGGCGCGGCAGCGCTGGTGATCGCGTCAGCGGACGTCGCGGAGACGCTCGGCCGCGCCGTCGCCTTCCGCGCCCGCGCCCATGTGAACGACATCATGCCCATGTCGCGCCGCGATCCCATCGCCTTCGAGGGCGCCCGCCGCGCCTGGGTCAAGGCGCTGGAGAAGGCCGGCCTGACGCTGGACGATCTGAGCCTCGTCGAGACCCACGACTGCTTCACCGTGGCCGAGCTGATCGAGTACGAGGCCATGGGCCTCGCCAAGCCCGGCGAAGGCTACAAGGTGGTGCGCGAGGGCATCACCGAAAAGACCGGCAAGCTGCCGGTGAACGCCTCGGGCGGCCTGAAGTCCAAGGGCCACCCCATCGGCGCCACCGGCGTCTCCATGCACGTCCTCTCCGCCATGCAGCTCATGGGCGAGGCCGGCGACATGCAGATCGAGGGCGCGAAGGTGGCCGGCGTCTTCAACATGGGCGGCGCGGCCGTGGCGAACTACGTGTCCATCCTTGAACGGGTGAAGTGAGGCGCAGCCTTTAGATCGGAAGATCGAGCGGGCGGCCCATCGGCCGCCCGTTGTCATTCAGTGGCGACTCGAATGGCCGCTCAGCCGCGCGAAAGCCCCTGCGCTTCCAGCGCCTTGAGATAGGCGCCGAACTTCTCCTCCTGATTGACGCCGTAGCTGTAGAGCAGGTCCCAGGTGTAGAGGCCGGTGCCGTGGCCATCGTCGAAGATCAGGCGGACGGCGTAATTGCCCACCGGCTCCACCTGCACGATGCGCACCTGGCGCTTGCCGGGCACGGTGATCTTCTCCTCCGGCTGGTGTCCCTGCACCTCGGCGGAGGGGCTCTCGACGCGCAGATATTCGGCGGGGAGGGAGAATTTCGCCCCGTCCTCGAAGGTGACCGAGAGCGTGTGGCGGTCGTCGATGACGCGCAGCTCGGTGGGCCAGGGGGCGGCGGCGGGGGCAGACGCGGGAGCCATCGGGCGATGTCCTTTTTCGATCGGGCGAGAGGCCGAGCCACTTGATTTCACACGGCATCGTGTTCAGCTGGCGGCCCTATCCATCTCACTCCTGCATACGATATATAAGACGAGCGTCGTAGCCCGCCGTCTGCCGCATCTGCAGCGCGGGATTTGTTCAAGACCGGCACAAGTCGGCGGCAGCATAAGGCGCGGGAGACGCGAGGATGCTGCGGAAGCGGCCGGTTCGGGAGTGGTGTGGTGACTGATCTGCCCAGAGATGTGCCGAGGGATCTGATCGACCGTCCGGGTGCCGCCGCCGCGCAGCAGGCCGGCCCGCTGGTGGACACCTTCGGCCGCGCCGTCACCTATCTCCGCGTCTCCGTCACGGATCGCTGCGACTTCCGCTGCGTCTATTGCATGTCCGAGCACATGACCTTCCTGCCCAAGCAGGATCTCCTGTCGCTCGAAGAGCTGGACCGCCTGTGCAGCGCCTTCGTGCTGCGCGGCGTGCGCAAGCTGCGCCTCACGGGCGGCGAGCCTCTGGTGCGGCGGGACGTGATGACCCTGTTCCGCAGCCTCTCCCGCCACATCGAAAGCGGCAAGCTGGACGAGCTCACCGTCACCACCAACGGCTCCCAACTGGCCCGCTACGCGGCCGACCTCGCGGCCTGCGGGGTGAAGCGCATCAACGTCTCCATCGACACGCTGGACCCGGTGAAGTTCCGCGCCATCACCCGCTGGGGCGAGCTCGCCCGCGTGCTGGAGGGCGTGAAGGCAGCGCAGGCGGCCGGCATCAAGGTGAAGATCAATGCCGTCGCGCTCAAGGACGTGAACGAGCACGAGATCGGCGCCATGATGGAATGGGCGCACGGCGAAGGCCACGACCTCTCCCTCATCGAGGTGATGCCCCTCGGCGAGGTGGGCGAGGAGCGGGTGGATCAGTATCTGCCGCTCTCCGCCGTGCGCGAGCAGCTTTCCGAACGCTTCACCCTCACCGATATCGCCTATCGCACCGGCGGACCGGCGCGGTATGTGGAGGTGAAGGAGACCGGCGGGCGGCTCGGCTTCATCACGCCGCTGACGCACAATTTCTGCGAGGGTTGCAACCGGGTGCGCGTCACCTGCACCGGCACCCTCTACATGTGCCTCGGCCAGGAGGACGTCGCCGACCTGCGCGCGCCGCTCCGCGCCTCCGCGGACGACGCGCTGCTCCACCGTGCCATCGACGACGCCATTTTCCGCAAGCCCAAGGGCCATGACTTCGTCATTGACCGCAAGACCCGCCAGCCGGCGGTCGGGCGGCACATGAGCACCACCGGCGGCTGACGCGGGGCGGCAGGCGACCCCAAGTCGAGGCGAAGAGATTGCGGCGAAGAGGTGGCGGCGCCATGCCGCATGCGGGGGGCTCGCCCGCCAGCCTCGGCGCAAAGCGCAGGGCGTCTTTACCGGAAATCAGGTACATCTGGCCGACAAGATCAATCAACGGCCTGAAGCCGGTTTTGGCGGCACGCCAGCCGCCCGATATCTACGAGGTTTGACGTGACACTGCCCCGGGATCGCGCCGGCGCCACTGCCCGTTTCCTTCGCCTGTGCGGCGCGGGAGCAACGGCATGAGCATCCAGGCTGCCGCCCAGCGCCCCGTCGCCCATCGGCCGCTGTCGGCGGTGAAGGGCCTCATCGCCATGGTGGGCTCCATGGCGCTCTTCATCACCAACGACACCTTCATGAAGCTGGCGCTGCGCGAGGTGCCCCTCAGCGAGGGTCTTGGCCTGCGCACCGTCATGGTGAGCTTCCTGTTCTTGGGGCTGATCGTGGCCTCGGGTGATATCCTCGCGCTGCGCTACGCGTTCCGGCGCAGCGTACTCGTGCGCTCCTCGCTCGATACCGTCACCACCTTCCTCTACGTCGCCGCGCTGGCCGCGATGCCCATTGCGTCCACCACCACCATCTATATGGCGACCCCGCTCATCACGACGGCGCTCGCCGTGCCGCTCCTCGGCGAGAAGGTGGGCTGGCGCAGCTGGTCGGCCATCATCGTCGGCTTCTGCGGGGCGGTCATCGTGACCCGGCCGGACCCCGCCACTTTCAGTCTCATCGCCCTGCTGCCACTCATGGCCGCCTTCACCGGCGCCGCGCGCGACATCTCCACCCGCAGCATCGGGCCGGAAATTCCCGGGTCGGTGGTCGGCCTCACCGGCTCAGTGGTCTTCTGCCTCGCTGCCGCGCTGCTCGCGCCGTTCGAGCGCTGGACGATGCCGTCGACCACGGTTGTCGCCTATCTCGTCGCGTCCGCCGTTGCGTTCGGCGGTGGCACGCTTTTGCTGGTATTCGCCTTCCGCAGCGCACCCATCGCCTCGCTTTCGCCCATGCGCTATTTGCTGGTGTTCGGGGCGCTCATCTCCGGCTACTTCGTGTTCGGCGACCTGCCGGACGCCTGGACCAGCATCGGCATGGCGCTCGTTGTCGGCGCCGGCCTCTACGCCATCCAGCGCGAGCATGCGAAGAGCCGCGCGGCGCGTCGGGCGGCGCGTGAGGCGCCCAAGGCCGGTGCCGTCACCCTTGCGGCAGGCTCCCTTTCTCCCGGCTCCCTCGCCAAGGGAACCTGCCAGCCGGCTGCCGCCTGCGCCCCCGCGCGGGACTGAAAACGGATCAGGAAGACGGCGCGTGTCAGCCGCGCGGGCGGTATTCGCCCGTGGCGGGGTCGCGCTCCAGCGGCACCGTCTTGAGGTCGCCAGCCTCCGCCTTGCGGCGACGATCCAGAGCCTCGTTGACCCGTTTCGTCTCGGACGAGATCAGCTTGGCAAGCGCCGCGGCGCCGATGGCACCCAGGGCAACGATGACGAACGGCGGCACGGCGGGAAACTCCGGTCAGCGGGGCGCGACAGCGCGCCCGGTCACGGCGCAGGTCAGCACGCCGCGATGGCGAAAACGTGCCATAGCGCCCGGGCGTTCCTTGCAGCTTTCCTTGCAGCGCTCCCTCAGGCGGCGAACACCTTGTAGCGGCGGGGCTTGAGGCCCACCTGCGTGCCCGGCGCGAGGTCCTGGCCGTGGGGCACCGCCGCTTCCACGATCACCGGGCCGGTGCTGCCGCTCAGCTCCACGTCGGCGCGGCGGGTGGGGCCGAAGGTGCGAACCGACAGCACCTTGCCGGAGATCGCGGTCGAAGACGGATCGGCCAGATCCACATCGTGTGGCCGGGCGAGGATGCGGGCCGGCCCGTCGGCCACGCCCTGCGGATCGAGCCCCAGCGGACGGCCGCCAAGATAAAGCGCGCCGCCCTTCACCTCGCCGGGCAGTGCGATGGTCTCGCCGATGAAGTCGTGGACGAAGGCGGTGGCGGGATTGTCATAGACCTCGCCGGGAGAGCCCACCTGCTCGATCTTGCCGTGGCCCATCACCACCACGCGGTCGGCCAGCTCCAGCGCCTCTTCCTGATCGTGGGTGACGAGCACGGAGGTGACGGGCAACTCCTCGTGCAGGTGGCGCAGCCAGCGGCGCAGCTCCTTGCGCACCTTGGCGTCGAGCGCGCCGAACGGCTCGTCCAGCAGCAGCACCTTGGGGGAGATGGCGAGCGCACGGGCGAGCGCCACGCGCTGGCGCTGGCCGCCGGAGAGCTGGGCGGGGTAGCGCTCGGCCAGCCAGTCGATCTGCACCAAAGAGAGCAGCTCGTTGACCTTCTCGCGGATGGCGGCTTCCGGCAGCTTGCCCGCGCCACGGCGCACGCGCAGGCCGAAGGCCACGTTCTCGAACACGTTCATGTGCCGGAACAGAGCGTAATGCTGGAACACGAAGCCCACGTTGCGCTCGCGCACGGAGCGGGCGAGCGCATCCTCCCCGTCGAAGCGCACCTCGCCGGAATCCGGCCATTCGAGGCCGGCGATGATGCGCAGCAGCGTGGTCTTGCCCGAGCCCGAAGGGCCGAGCAAAGCGACGAGCTCGCCGGTGCGGATGGTGAGGCTCACATTGTCGAGCGCGGCAAAGGTCTTGAAGCGCTTGGTGACGCCGACGACGTCGATGGTCATCTGTCTTCCTCGGCGAGGCGGTGTTCGAGAATGGTCTTGGCGATCAGCGTGACGAGCGCCAGCAGCGCCAGCAGGGACGCCACCGCGAAGGAGGCGACGAACTGGTACTCGTTATAGAGGATCTCGATGTGCAGCGGCATGGTATCGGTGAGGCCGCGCACATGGCCCGAGACCACCGAAACGGCGCCGAACTCGCCCATGGCGCGCGCGTTGCAGAGCAGCACGCCGTAGAGCAGCGCCCATTTCACGTTGGGCAGCGTCACCCGGAAGAAGGTGGAGAGGCCTGAGGCGCCGAGGGAGATGGCCGCCTCCTCCTCCGCCGTGCCCTGCTCCTGCATCAGCGGGATCAGCTCGCGCGCGACGAAGGGGAAGGTGACGAAGATGGTGGCGAGCACGATGCCCGGCAGCGCGAAGATGATCTTGATGTCCCACGCCGCGAGGTACGCGGCGAACAGGCCCTGCGAGCCGAACAGCAGCACATAGATGAGGCCCGCCACCACCGGGGAAACGGAGAAGGGCAGGTCGATCAGGGTGATGAGCAGGCTTTTGCCGGGGAACTCGAACTTGGCGATGGACCAGGCCGCGACGAGGCCGAACAGCAGGTTCGCCACCACCGAGATGGCCGCGACGATGAGGGTGAGCTGGATGGCGGCGAGCGCGTCCGGCGAGACGAGCGCCGCCACATAGGCCTGCCAGCCGCGCTTCAGCGCCTCGTAGAACACCGTCACCAGCGGCATGCCGATGAACAGACCGAGGAAGGCGAGGGCGATCACCGTCAGGATGATGCGCACGCTCCGCGGCTCCGTCCGCACCGGGCGGCCGCGGTGCGCCGCATAGGCGTGCGACAGCTCCAGCGCGGAGGGCGGGCCCTCGCTGGCGCCATGGCCAATGGGATGGCCGGGCGTCTGGTCGAGGGCGTTCATCCGTGCTTGCTCCCGCGCAGCTCCGCCCAGCGCTGGAGGCGGTTGATGATGAGCAGCAGGACGAAGGAGGCCACCAGCATGACCGTCGCTATGGCGGTGGCGTCCGCATAACGGAACTCCTCCAGGCGGATGACGATCAGCAGCGGCGCGATCTCCGACACGCCCGGCAAGTTGCCGGCGATGAAGATGACGGAGCCGTATTCGCCCACCGCCCGCGCGAAGGCGAGGGCGAAGCCGGTGAGCAGCGCCGGCCACACCGAGGGCAGCACCACGCGGATGAGGGCCTGCGTGCGCGTGGCGCCGAGGCTCGCGGCGGCGTCCTCCAGTTCCTGGTCAAGGTCGGCGAGCACCGGCTGCACGGTGCGCACCACGAAGGGCAGCCCGATGAAGACGAGGGCGACGAGGATGCCCAGCGGCGTGAACGACACCTGGATGCCCAGCGGCGCCAGCAGCGAGCCGATCCAGCCGTTCTCCGCATAGAGCGAGGTCAGCGCGATGCCGGCCACCGCCGTGGGCAAGGCGAAGGGAATGTCGATGAGCGCGTCCACCACCTTCTTGCCGGGAAAGTCGTAGCGCACCAGCACCCACACCACGATGGCGCCGAACACCATGTTGATGAGTGCGGCACCGAAGGCGAGCCCGAACGACACCTGCAGCGCATGGAGCGTGCGCGTCGCCGTGACAATGGCGATGAAGCGCTCCAGCGACAGCTCGCTCGTCTTGATGAACAGCGCCGACAGCGGCAGCAGGACGATGAGCCCCAGCCACGTCAGCGTGAGGCCCAGCGTGAGGCCGAAGCCGGGGATCACGCTCGGCTGCCGGAAACGGAGGCGGGACGATGAGGCGCTCATGGAAGGCTTATAATCCGGCAACGCTTCTGCGTCGCTCGCTCGAATGGCCGCGGCCACCGCCGTCAGGAGCACTCCCGAAGGCGGCGGCCGCAGGGTGGATGGGCGGCAGGATCAGTTGCCGGTGATCTGGTCGAAGATGCCGCCATCGGAGAAGTGCGTCTTCTGCGCCTTCTGCCAGCCGCCGAAGACCTGATCGATGGTGAACAGGTCCACCTTCGCGAACTTGTCCTTGTATTTGGCGGCCACCTGCTCGTCGCGCGGGCGATAATAGTTCTTCGCCGCGATCTCCTGGCCGATCGGGGTGTAGAGGAACTTCAGATAGGCCTCCGAGATGGCCCGAGTGCCCTTCTTGTCCACCACCTTGTCGACGACCGTCACCGGCGGTTCGGCGAGGATGGAGACGGAGGGGGTGATGATGTCGAACTTGTCGGGGCCAAGCTCGTTCACCGAGAGATAGGCCTCGTTCTCCCAGGCGATGAGGACGTCGCCGATCTTGCGCTCGACGAAGGTGACGGTGGAGCCGCGGGCGCCCGTGTCGAGCACGGGCGCGTTCTTGAAGAGCGCCTTCACGAAGTCCTTGGCCTTGGCCTCGTCGCCGCCGCTCTTCTTCAGCGCGTAGCCCCAGGCCGCCAGATAGTTCCAGCGGGCGCCGCCGGAGGTCTTGGGATTGGGCGTGACGATCTTGATGCCGGGCTTCACCAGATCGTCCCAGTCCTTGATACCCTTGGGATTGCCCTTGCGCACGAGGAACACGATGGTGGACGTGTAGGGCGCGGAATTGTCTGGCAGCCGCTTCTGCCAGTCCTTGGCGAGGTAGCCCTTCTCGGCGATGGCATCGATGTCATAGGCGAGGGCGAGCGTCACCACGTCGGCCTCAAGGCCGTCGATGACCGAGCGTGCCTGCTTGCCGGAGCCGCCGTGGGACTGGTTGATCTTCACCGTGTCGCCGGGATGCGCCTTCGTCCACTCGGCGGCGAACGCCTTGTTCACGTTCGCATAGAGCTCGCGGGTGGGGTCGTAGGAGACGTTCAGTAGCGTGATGTCGGCTGCGGCGACGGCACCGGCCGAAAGTGCGAGCGCCGTGGCGGCAGCAAGGCCCGTGCGCAGGAACGTGCGGCGAGACGACATGGGAAGACCTCCGACGAGTGCGTTCGTCAACTAGAACAATCGTTCGATGTCGCGAACGACTGCACCCGCCTGACGACCGGTCAACCCTTATATAATAAATTCTATGGAATTAAGTCAAATGCCGTCGCCGAAATGGATGCCGCATTCGGTCTTGGCCTTGCCCCGCCAGCGGCCGGCACGCGGGTCCTCGCCCGGCTGGACCCGGGAGGTGCAGGGCATGCAGCCGATGGAGGCGAAGCCATGCTTTTCCAGCGGGTGGCGCGGCAGGCCGTGGGCATCCATGTAGCCGACGAGTTCGTCCCGGCCCATGGCGGCGAGGGGATTGAACTTCACCCGTTCCCCGTCCTGCTCCACCAGTGAGATGGCGGTGCGGGTTGATGCCTGGTAGCGCTTGCGGCCGTTGAACCACGCCCCAAAGGGGGCGAGGGCACGCGCCAGCGGCTCCACCTTGCGGAGGGCGCAGCAGGCATCCGCATTGTCTGACCACAGCCCCCGCTCCGGGTCGCGCGCGGCGAGGGCGGCGGGATCGGGCGAGAAGGTCTGCACATTGGTGAGGCCGAGGTGGTCGGCCAGCGTGTCGCGATAGGCCAGCGTCTCCTCGAACAGGTGGCCGGTGTCGAGGAAGAGGATCGGCGTTGCCTGATCCACCTGCGCGATCATGTGCAGCAGCACGGCCGATTCGGTGCCGAAGGACGACACGGCAGCGATGCGCCCGGGAAAGGCGGCAAGGCCGGCGGCGATCACGTCCAGCGGCGAGGCGTTCTCCAGCCGCGCGTTCAGCGCGTCGAGATCGAGGCGGGGAGCGGCCCGCTCAAGGGCGTTCATCTCAGGTCATCCCTCCACGGGCGCGAGGCCCGCATGGCCGGTGCGCGCGTCGCGGGCCGTGGCCCGCCCGTCGCCGGTCGGCTGGTAGAAGTGGGAATAGGTGGCGAGCGCCTTGCCGAAAGCCTCGGCATCGGCCGCCTTCTCGAAGGCGAAGGCGTCGAAGCCGGCGCGCGTCATCATCAGCGCCTGGTCGCGCAGCACGTTGCCCACCGCCCGCAGTTCGCCCTTGAAGCCGTAGCGCTCGCGCAGCAGGCGGGCCTGGCTGTAGGCGCGGCCGTCGCGGAACTTCGGAAAGGTCAGCGCCACCACGGAGAGGCGGGAGAGATAGGGCTTCAGCTCCGCCACGTCCTTGCTGTTGGGCCAAAGGACGCCGATCTCGTCGTTGCGCGCGACGAGGGCGTCGGCCTCCTTCAGGAAGCGCTCGGCGGAGACCAGCACCGGCCCGTCGGGCAGGGCCGCGTCATCGGCGACGGTGGTGAAGAGGTCCTCGGCGGGCGCGCCGTTCTTAACGAGGGGCATAGGCGCGCTCCTTGAAGGGGTCTGTGCCGAGCCGCTGGACCGCGGCGATGAAGGTTTCGGCGGGCGAGGTGCGCAGGTCGAGATAGGTCTCGACGAGGCGCTCGACTACGTCCACCACCTCACCCTCGGCCACGGCCGGGCCGATCAACTCGCCGATGCGGGCCTTGGAATTGCCCTTGCCGCCGAGGGTGATCTGGAAGAACTCCTCGTCCTTCTTCTCCACCCCGAGAATGCCGATGTGGCCCACATGGTGGTGGCCGCAGGCATTGATGCAGCCGGAAATGTTGAGGTGCAGCCGGCCGATGTCGGCGATGCGGGCATCGTCCGCGAACCGCTCGGTCAGCTTCTGCGCGACGGGAATGGAGCGCGCATTGGCCAGCGAGCAGTAATCGAGGCCGGGGCAGGCGATGATGTCGGAGATGAGCCCCACATTGGGGGTGGCGACGCCGATGGCTTTCAGCTTCGCCCACAGGGCCGGAAGGTCCTTCTGGCGCACATAGGGCAAGGTGAGGTTCTGCTCGTGGGCGACGCGGATCTCGCCATAGGCGTACTCGTCCGCGAGGTCGGCGATGGCGTCCATCTGGTCCGCCGTCGCGTCGCCGGGCGGCCCGCCCACGGGCTTCAGCGACAAAGTGACAATGGCATGGCCTTTCGCCTTGTGCGGGGCGACGGAATTGGCGTGCCAGCGGGCGAAGTCCGGATCAGACAGTGCTGCGGTCAGCGCCGCGGGGGCGTCGTCCAGCTCTTCCAGCGCGGGGTTGAGGAAGCGGTCGCGGATGGCGTCGAGCGCGGCCTTGTCCAGCTTCAGCGCGCCGTCGCGGATCTCGGCCCATTCGGCCTCGACCTTCTGCGCGAAGGCCTCGGCGCCCATTTCGTGCACCTGGATCTTGATGCGCGCCTTGTAGATGTTGTCGCGCCGGCCGCCGAGATTGTAGGTGCGCAGGATCGCTTCCAGATAGGAGAGCAAATCCTCCTCGGGCAGGAAGTCGCGGATGGTCTTGCCGATATAGGGCGAGCGGCCGAGCCCGCCGCCCACCATCACCTCGAAGCCGGTCTTGCCGTCGCGCTTGTGCAGGCGCAGGCCCACGTCGTGGACGCGGACGGCGGCTCGGTCGTGCTTGGCGGCGGTGATGGCGATCTTGAACTTGCGCGGAAGATAGGTGAATTCCGGGTGCAGCGTGGACCACTGGCGGATCACCTCGGCATAGAGGCGCGGGTCCTCCACCTCGTCGGCGGCGGCACCGGCCCACGGGTCGGTGGTGGTGTTGCGGATGCAGTTGCCGGAGGTCTGGATGCCGTGAATGCCCACCTCGGCGAGGTCGGCCATGGCGTCCGGCAACTCGGCGAGCTTGATCCAGTTGAACTGGATGTTCTGCCGCGTCGTGAAGTGCCCGTAGCCCCGGTCATACTTGCGCGCCACCGCCGCCAGCGCCCGCAACTGGCGGGCGGAGAGGGTGCCGTAGGGAATGCACACCCGCAGCATGTAGGCGTGGAGCTGGAGATAGACGCCGTTCATGAGGCGGAGCGGCTTGAACTCCTCCTCGTTCAACTCGCCCGCGAGGCGGCGTTCCACCTGATCGCGGAACTCAGTGACGCGCTCCTGAAGAAAGGCGCGATCGAACTCGTCATAGACATACATGATGGGGCTCGGGGCTCGATATCGGCAGAGGCGGAGGCAGCCGGTGGCTGGCCTCAGGCGGCGACGGAGGCGCCGGCCGGCAGCGCGACGGTGGGGCCGCCCGCGCGGATGCGCTCGCGCAGGTTTGCGGGCTCGATGGAACCATCCGCACCCAGCCGGACCGGGGCGGGATAGGCGCCGACGGCTGTGTTCTCGTCGCCATGGGCGATGTCGAGCAGGCGCAGCACCTCCTCGCTGGTGGCGCCGACGGCTGCCGCGCCGATGTGGTCCGTCCATCCGCCCGTGGCGCTCAGCCACACCACAGCTCCGTCGGCGAGACGGTTGGCGGTGACGACGGTGGGGCCGGCGATCTTCAGCTTGCGCTGCAAAGGCGAGGTCATGGCGGAGCTCCGTGCGCCCCTATTCCCAACTCACAGCGGGAGAGCGCTAATTATCCAGAAAACTTTTGTCTTAATCTAAATTACCGCGTTTTGATGCGCAATAGGGAAATAACCCACACACGACATTGTAAAATCGACTGAATTAGTAGACTTAAAAGGTAGCGTCGTCCGCCCCGCTTGCCGCGTGAGGATCCCTTTGGCAGCTTGGCGGCATGGCTGCGGTCCCGGCGGCCGGTCAAGAATCGCGCGAGGAACGTCCATGAGCCCCGAGAACAGCCCCGTCCGCCTCGACATCGCGGACGGGATCGCCCGCATCCGGTTCAACCGTCCGCACGTGTTGAATGCGCTGGACGAGGCATCCGTGCTGGCGCTCGCAGCGGCGGTGGACAAGGTGAGTCGGGACGAGACCGTGCGCGTCGTGGTGCTATCGGGGGAGGGGCGGGCCTTCCTCGCCGGCGGCGACGTGGCGCGGTTCCACGCGGCGGGGCCGGATGCGCCCAAGGTGGTGAGCGCCATCATCGAACCCTTTCACCATGCCATCCTTGCCCTTGCCGCCATGCCGGCGCCGGTGATCGCCAGCCTGCATGGCGCGGTGGCAGGGGCGGGGGTCTCGGTGGCGCTGGCGGCAGACCTCGCCATCGCCGCCGACGACATGAAGATGACGCTGGCCTACACCCGCATCGGCACCTCGCCGGACGGCTCCTCCACCTTTTCCCTGCCGCGCGTGGTGGGGCTGCGCAAGGCCATGGAGATCGCGCTCCTCTCCGATACCGTGGAGGCGGACGAGGCGCTGCGGCTCGGCCTCGTGAACAGGGTGGTGCCTGTCGCCGAACTCGCAGCCGAGACGGACAGGCTGGCGAAGCGCCTCGCCGAGGGGCCGACGCTGGCCTATGGCCGCATCAAGCACCTCTTGCGCTCGTCCTTCGGCCACAGCCTCTCCGAGCAGCTCAATGCCGAGCGCGACGCCTTCATCGCCAGCGCCCGCACCGAGGATTTCGCCGCCGGCGTGAAGGCCTTCGTGCAGAAGACGCCGCCGCGCTTCGAGGGCAAGTGAGCCCGGCAGGGCCATCCCGGCACCGGCTTTTGCCCGCGCCGGCTTTGTGGGCTAGATAGGAGCCGACAGCTTCGGACCTCCCGTGCGCCTCCTGCCGCTTGCCTTCACCCTCCTGATCGCCACCATCCTCGGGCTGGGCGTCACCTGGTTTTCCGTGACCCACTCGCGGGGGCTGGACAATGTGCGCGTGGGCGCCTGGGAAGGCTGGCCGAGATCCGGCACCTCCAAGGCCGATCCCTATGCCCGCGCCTCCGTCGCCCGCTCAGGCGAGCTTCCGCTGGAGCTGGCGGACGGGCTTCTCTTTCTCGCCTCGACGGATGATGCGGGAAACCCGCTGGACGGGCGGTGCGAGACGCGGATCGTCGGCGTGCTGCCGCAGGCCCGGCTGTGGACGCTCACCGTCACCGACCAGGACGGCAATCTCATTGCCAACGACGCAGGGCGCTTCGGCTTCACCAGCGCCGAGGTGGTCTATCGCGACAACGGCGCCATCGATGTGCGCCTGTCGCCCCGGGCGCGGACCGGCAACTGGCTGCCCACAGGCGCGCGGCCCCGGCTGAAGGTGGCGCTCCGGCTTTATGACGCGCCCTTCTCCTTCACCTCGGGCGCCGATGCCGCCGTGCTGCCCCGCATCACGCGGGAGGCCTGCCTGTGACAACCATCGACGACCTGCGCGGGGAAGCCTCCGAGGTCGCGGCGCGCGGCGGGCGGCTGCTGGGCCGGCTCTGGCGCAAGCTCTTCTCGCGCCTGCCGAAACCGCATATCGCGCGGCCCCGCTTCGTGCGGCCGCGCCTCGGCACGCCGGGGCAGCTACTGCTGTTCATCGCCTTTTCGGTGGTGCTGGGCGCCATCGCGCACATCGTTTCCATCCTCGCCATGCCGGCACTGGCCGAGCGCAACGCCTATGCGCGGCTCTCCGAGCTGATGGATTCGAATGTCCTGACGCTGCTGCCGGACCCGACGCCGCAGGAGCAGACCTTGCCGATGACGGACCCCGCCTTCATCTCCGCCATCTGCCTGTATGATCTGTCGCAGTCGCCGCTGAAGGTGCGCGTGCCGGCGACGGCGGATTACACCTCGGTGTCCTTCTACACCTCGGAGGCGCTCGCCTTCTACGCGCTGAGCGATCAGGCGGCCGGCAAGGTGATCGAGCTCGATCTCATGACCACCAAGCAGAAGGCGGCGCTGCCGGAGGACGAGGAAATCACCGCCGCCGACCGGCTGGTGATCGAATCCCCAACGCGGGAGGGGGTGGTCGCGGTGCGCGCCTTCGTGCGCGAGCGCGGCATGCGGGAAATCGTGCGGCGCCAGCTTGAGGCGGCGACCTGCACACCCTCGAACTGAGACGCTGGTTCAGGCGCCTAGTAGCTGCGGCGCGGCCGGAACAGGGCCTCGCCTTCGGGCGTCGGCCCCGGCAGCGCCGAGACATGGCGCTCAATGCGCACGACGGGAAGAATGACGATCTCCGCCCCTTCCGGCCGGCTGCCGCCGCGGTCCGGTCGGGATGTGCGCCGCGCCGGCTGGCGCGCTGCATCGGGAAACGCAATGACCGTGTTCATGCCCCTGAACCTCCGTCGAGAGCCGTGATCACAACGTCACTGTGGTCGTTATGGTTGCGTGAAGCTTAACGTTTGGTGAACCGGACGTTAACCGGGGAGAGGGGAGGCCTGATGCCCGCTCTCCCGATCCTACTCCACCAGGTCCAGGAAGTGCCGCCCCTGGCGGTCCTCGATCTCCAGAACGAAGATGTCCGGGTCGAACTTCGCCTCCCGGGCGATGCGCGCGTCGGCGTCCGCCTCGGGGCTGCCGGGTGCGACCAGCGTGGAGAATTTGCGGTCGGCCGGAAAAGACTCGTCGAAGGCAGTCTGTGGCGCCGGGCCATAGAGGGCGGCGGTGCCGTCGAGGCGGGCCACCTTCACGAAGACGGCGCCGGCCTCCTCGGCCCCCTTGCGCACCAGGGCCGCGAAGGCGCCCTCCACCTGGCAGCGGCGGATGAGGGCGGAGACGAAGATTGCGCTCTTGAGACGCATTCAGCCGCGCGCCATCAGTTCAAGGCCATGCCGGAGACCGCGCCCAGCTCGCGCACCAGCTTGTCGGTGATCTCGCCGTCCGCGGCAATGCCGCGATCGCGCTGGAAACGCACGATGGCGGCGCGCGTCTCACCGCCCGGCCGCCCGTCCACCTTGAGGGGACCGTAGCCGAGCTTCGCCAGCGCCTTCTGCACGGAGAGGATGCGCGGGGAGGCGCCCACGTCCGCCGGCGGGCGCACCGCGCCGGTGATGTCGCCGGCCGAGACGAGGCCGGCCGGCGGGCGGTTCGGCGGCGCCTCGCTGCGCGCGTTGGCGGTGCGCGCGCCCGTCGCCGGCACCAGCGGGGCGGCCGTGCCCGTCACCGACGTGCGGATGGAGAGGTAGCCCAGCGAGCCGGTGGTGGCTCCGCCGGTCGCCGGCGCGGAGGTCGTGGCCGTCCCGGTGCCGGTGGAGGTCAAGGGAACGGTGGTGTGGTTGATCTTGCCGGCCCCGGCCGGGCGCGCCATGGGCAGGGGCGCGCCGGGGCGGGGTGTCTGCAGGATGAGCGCGTTGGCAAGAAAGGCGCCGCTTCCCGCGAGCGCCACCAGCGCGGCCACCACGTCGAGGCGGCGCAGCCGGCGCGCCTGCCGCGCGGCCTCGTCTGCCTCCGCCGCCTCGGCGAGTTCCGGCGGCGCTGCGCTTGCGGTGGCGGTTTCCAGCTTCATGCCGACCTCTTTGAACGTGTGTCGTCCATGCGCGCCGGAAACGGCGCGATGTTGATTCCCTGTCCCGGCTCGCGGGTCTCGACGGCGCCGGAGATCGGCAGGCTCACCGACACGCTGGTGCCCCGGCCGAGCGCGCTTTCCACCCGCACGTCCCCGTCGTGCAGCTTCACGAGGCCCTTCACCACGGCAATGCCCAGTCCCGAGCCGCGCGCGCGCTGGATGCAGTCGCCCGCCTGGAAGAAGGGCTCGCCGAGCCGCGCCACGTCCTCCGGGCGCATGCCGGGACCGGTGTCGCGCACGCGGATGATGAGTTCGTCGCCCTGCACGCGCACGCCCACCTGCACCCGCCCACCGGCCGGGGTGAATTTCACCGCGTTGGAGAGCAGGTTGAGCAAGATCTGGCGCAGCGCGCGCTTGTCGGCATCGAGCAGGGGCAGGCGCGCGGGCAGCTTGCTCTTCACGCTCACCCCGGTGCGCTCGGCATCGAGCGCCACCATCTCGGCGCAGCCGGCGACGAGGGCGCCCACGTCCACCGCTTCGCGCTCCAGCACATAGGCGCCCGCCTCCACCCGCGACAGGTCGAGGATGTCGTTGACGAGACCGAGCAGGTGCTGGCCGCTCTCATGGATGATGCGGGCGTAGTCGGCCTTGCGCGCATCGTCGAGGGGGGCGCCGGTCTGTGTCGCCAGCAGTTCGGAAAAGCCGAGGATGGCGTTGAGCGGTGTGCGCAGCTCGTGGCTCATGGCGGCGAGGAAGCGGCTCTTGGCGGCGTTGGCGGCCTCCGCCTCGGCGCGGGCGCGGGCGGCGGCGTCGGCCTTCTGGCGCTCCGCCTTCATCTGCTCGGTCTGGGCCTGCTGCCAGGGCGCCCGCCAGGAGACGCGCACGACACCGCCCCGCATGGCGCGGCAGCGCGCCTCGGCGGTGAGGAAGGCGGGCGCGCCGTCGCCGACCGCGTCGCAGCGCAGGCGCAGCTCCAGCGTCGCCGGCCGCCCGCGCGAGGCGGCTTCGACGGCGGAGAGGAACGCGGGACGGTCGGCCACAAGAACCCGCTCGAACAGGGCCATGCCCTCCAGCGCGGCGGCCGCCGTGGCGGTGAAGGGGCCGCCCTGCCGCTCGACCCGCACCACCTCGCCGCGCGGGCCGTGGCAGGTGACGAGCAGCATGTCCGAGGGCGGCGCGGCGCTGGCCTTGGTGGCGGCGCGGGCGAGGCCGCCGGCCACCGCCGCGAGGGCGGCGCAGACGAAGCCGCTAGCGAGGAGAGGGGTGGCGTTGAGGAGGCCGCCGGTGGCGAGGCCGGAGGCTTCCGCGAGCAGCACCAGTCCGCCCGAGCCGAGGCCGAGGATACCGAGGCCGCTCAGCACGGCGCCGGTGAGGCGGCCCAGCCCGGCAAGGCGCGGCAACGCCTCCCGGTCGCCGCCGTCGCGGGCCGGGATGGGCCGCGCACCGGCCGCTGCATCGCCGAAGACGTGAGCCACGTCGCCCCCTGTCAAGTGCCGTTGTTCGCGGTCGCGGATCGACGCCCCGCCATCGCGTTTCGCAAAACCTTGCCACGGCGGGCTTTAAGCGAACGCTAAGCCGGCGCCGATCCACCGCCATCAGCGTTAACGATGTCTTGAAAAGTCGGGGCATGTCGCCCCGCCGGCGGCGCACGGAGGGGTGCGGGAGTGGTAATGTCCAAGGGCGCGAATTCAGCTTCGCCGCTGTTTGGGGTTCGCCCATTCTGCAAGAGGGAGCGATGTTCTTCCTGTTCCGCCTCGCCTTCTGGATCGGCCTCGTGCTGCTGCTCCTTCCGTTCGGCCTCAAGGGCTCCGACGGGCGGGACGTGAGCGTGTTCGACGCCTTCGGCGCCGCCCAGGCGCTCGTGGCGGACATGCGGGGCTTCTGTGATCGCCAGCCGCAGGCCTGCGCGGTGGGCGGCCAGATGGCCGGCCATCTCGTGGAGAAGGCGCAGGTGGGAGCACGCTGGGTGTACGAATCTCTCGGCCGCCAGGACGGCGTGCCGCCCCAGCCCGTTTCCGGAGCCGCGCCGGCCCTGCCGGGCAAGGACCCGGCGGAGAAGGGCAGCGCGCTCGATCTCACGCCGCAGGATCTTCTGCCGCTGTGGGGTGGGGGCGATGCCGCCAAGCTCGTGGTGCCGCATGGCTTCCAGCCCGTTTCCGGCCAGCCGCCCCAGACCATGACCCCCACGCAGCCCCCGCCGCTGCCGCCCCGTCGCCCGGCCTGACGTCTCGCCCCACCCCATTTCCCCCGCGCGCTTGCGCTCCGCGGATCCGGTGCCATCTTCAGGCTGTGGATTTGGCGGGCATTGCTTGCCGGCTGTGCTATGCTGCAGCGCAAGGACAGGCGGCCCCGATTTTTGCCGGCCGTCACGGGTGACGAGGAATTGGCCTCATGATTGCTGATGATCTGATCGCGGATTTTGAATTTCTCGACAATTGGGAAGACCGCTACCGGCATGTGATCGAGCTTGGCAAGAAGCTGCCGCCGTTCCCCGAGGCCGAGCGCAACGACACCAACAAGGTGCAGGGCTGCGCCAGCCAAGTGTGGCTCATCTCCCATGTGAAGCAGACCCCCGCCGGCCCTCTGCTGGAGTTCGAGGGCGATTCCGACGCGCATATCGTGCGCGGCCTCGTGGCGGTGCTGCTCACCCTGGTCTCCGGGCGCACGCCCAAGGAGATCATGGAGACCGATATTCTGGGCGTGTTCCGCCAGATCGGTCTCGAGGGGCATCTCACGCCGCAGCGCTCCAATGGGCTGCGGTCCATGGTGGAGCGCATCCGGGGACACGCCCGAAACGCGCTCGCCGCCGCCTGATCGCGTGCCTCTCCCGCCGGCCGGCGTCAGAGCCGGCCGAACTCCACGTTGGCGCAGGAATAGCCGAGGCGGGTGAGGCCCTCTTCCAGATAGTCGCCCATCAGCGGCATGCCCATCAGGTAGCGCGCGGCCGAGACGTCGCGGCTGGCGGCCGCTTCGGCGCGCAGGGCATTCCAGGTGGAAATGTCCTCGTCGCCGCGCCCCAGCCAGGCGAGGGTGACGAGATCGATCTGCTGGTCCTCGTTGAGCGCGGCGATGGCGCCGGCGAGTTCCTGGTCCACCGGATCGTCCGGGTGGTCCTCAAGCACCTCCAGCATGCCGTCGTCCGGCCCATCCGAGCCGGGATCTGGATCCGTCACCGCATCCTTCGCATCGCGGGCGCGAGCTTTGACGATGATGTAGCAGACGGTCTCGGGCGAGATGCTGAGTGTGACGAGATTGTCGTCGGGGGTCGGGTCGGGCGCCATGGGCGGTCCTCCTCGGGCGTGGGTATCCCAGAGGAAATCGCCGGCCGCCCAACCGGTTCCGTTTCGCGCCCTCAGGCGTCCGCGCGCACGCTGATGGTTGCGGCCGCGAGGCGTTGGTAGAGCCGGCGCTGCCCGGCGAGGGGCCACCAGTCGTAGAGGAAGATTTCCATGGGTCGCCACAGCGCCACCCAGCCGAGGATCAGCAGGCCCTCGGCGGCGAGGCTGGCGAGGTTTTCCAGCCGCGGCTCGGCGATGAGGCCGGCGATGCCAAGGCACAGCGCCAATACCAGGATGCCGATGGCGAGCGAGACGCGGCCAACCCGGAACAGCTCCGACAACTCCGCCGAGAGCGCCCGCGCCCTCAGTGTGAAATAGCCGCGGATGGCATCGGGAAGGCCCGCCGCCTCGCTGGTCAGCGCCTCATCGGGCGTCAGATGGACCACGATGGAGATCGGCGCGCCGCGTGGCAGCTCGCGCGCCCACTCCACGATGAAGGCTTCCGCCTCCGCGTCGAGGTCGCGTTCCCGGAAGGGGAACGGGTCCAGCATATTGAAGAGCTGCGGGACCCGCTCGACGCGGATCTCGATTGTGGAGTCTGCGGGATCAAGCCCGGTGACTGGGGTCACGGTAAAGAGGTCGCGCCTCAGCGATGGGTGCGGCGAGCGCGCACGCGTACCGGAACCAGCTGCCTCTGCTTGGCGGCGAGCTGCGCGAGCGCAACCGCTGCAAGGCCAGCGAGAACAACTGCGGAACCGGCAACGAGGGACAACATCTGATCCTCCACCACCACGCCGAACATCCCGATTGCCACAAATTTCCGAGAGGAAGGGAGCAACCGATGCGCCGGCGAATAATGCAATCTTAACCGGGTTCGCGCGCTTCGCCACCCGTCCTGATCAAGAAATGTTCCGTTTTGGCGCGATCGGAAGACCTATCACGCCGAATTGCGAGCCTCAGAGCGGCGAAAGATAAGGCAGCGGGCCGGGACAGAATTCCCGCCGCACCCGGTCGAGCCGCTCCACCGCCCGGCCGAAAGACCCGCGCAGGTGATTGCGTAGCGCATCCGCGGCGCCCTCTATATCCGCCGCCGCGAGGCGCTCGGCCACGTCGAGATGCTCGGCGATGAAGGGCTCGCGGCCGTGCGGCTGGGGCGCGCGCGCATAAAGGAAGGTGAGAGCCACCAGCAGCGTCTGGCAGGTGGCCAGCGCCTCCATCAGCGTGGCATTGCCGCAGCGGCCGAGCAGGCCGACGTGCAGCTCGGTTTCCAATATGCCAAGGCGGGCGCCGTCCACCGTATCGGGGTGGGCGGCGGCATCGCGCAGATTGGCCCTCAGCGTCGCCACCTGCCCGGGGGCGAGGCGCGGAAAGGCGAGGCGCAATGCCCCAGGCTCCAGGATGGCGCGCATCTCGAACAGCTCCGCCACATAGGCGGGCGTCAGTGCCGGGGCATACCAGTGAAGCCGCGTGTCCTTGCGCACGACACCGCGTTCGTTGAGACGCGAGAGCACCTCGCGGGCGACCGTGCGGCTCACGCCGTAATAGGCGGCGAGGTGGTTCTCCACCACGCGGAAGGCACCGAGCGCGGTGCGCGAGACCACCTCCTGCTCCACGTCCGCATAGATGCGCTGCCAGGTTGATTCGGGCGCGAGCTGGATCGTCGCTCCGTCGCTTATGGTCTTCGCCGACACGACGGGCGGGGGACCCGCCAGGGGCAGCACCTCAAAGCCGTGGCCGTCACTGCGGCTGACGAGCCCCACCCGCTCGAGCCGCGCCAACGCCTGCCGGGCCGGTGCGCGGGAGATGCCGAAGCGCTCGGCGACGCGGGATTCGAGCAGCCGCTCCCCGGGCGCGAGCGCCCCCGAGGCGATCTGCGAGGCGAGAATGTCGAAGGCGCGTTCGTGCAGGCGCGGGGCGATGCCGGCCACCGGGCGCGGCCGCCGACCGGCTGGGGATACCTGTTCCCCGGCCGCGATGGCGGCTTTGATTGTCCCGTCCCGTCCGCTCACGCGCCTCGTCCGTCTGTCAGCCGCACGGCCAGCCCTTCCGGCAACGTGCCCCATGTGCGGACAAATGCCAAGTTAACCAGTGGGTTACATCTGGCCTGCCGGCGGCACAGATGCCTGATCGAACGGGGTACGACAGGACGTTTGCACCGATATCGTCCGGTGCATACAAAGGACGTAGCGAAACGACCGATTGTCCCGCCTGAACGTCGTCCCGAGGATCCACCCATGTCCGCCCCGGTTTCCGCCTCTGCTTCCTGCCGCGCCTCCTCCCTTGAGCGCCATCGCGAGGACGCGCTTTTCGCCTTCTGCACCGCAGCCCTCGGGGCAGCGGGGGCGGATGCGGCGAGCGCGGAGGCGGCGGCCCGGGCCATGCTGCACGGCTCGCGCTTCGGTGTGGATAGCCACGGCGTGCGGTTGCTGGATCATTATGTGACGGTGATCGCGGGCGGGCGGGTGAACGGCCGGCCCGCGCTCGACTTCCGTGCAGGAGCGGCGGCGGTGGCGACGCTCGATGCCGGCCACGGTCATGGGGCGCGAGCGGCCTACGCGGCCATGGACCGGGCCATGGAGAATGCCGCGCTCTACGGCATCGGCGCGGTGGCCATCCGCAACTCCTCACACTTCGGCGCGGCGGGCGCCTATGCGCTGGCGGCGGCGGAGAAGGGCTTCATCGGCCTTGCCTTCTGCAATTCGGACAGCCTCGTGCGCCTGCATGGCGGGGCGGAGCGCTTCCACGGGACCAACCCCATCGCCATGGGTGTGCCGGTGAAAGGCGAGGCGCCGTGGTTCCTCGACATGGCGACCAGCGCGGTGCCTTACAACCGCGTGCTGCTCTACCGCAGCCTCGAGCAGTCCCTGCCGCCGGAGGTCGCCTCCGATGGCGATGGCTTCGACACCACGGATCCGCACAAGGCGGAGATGCTGGCCCCGCTGGGCGCGGCCTTCGGCTTCAAGGGGGCGGCGCTCGCCGGCATGGTGGAGATATTCAGCGCCGTCCTGGCGGGCGCGCGGCTGTCGTTCGATCTCGCGCCCATGGGCGGATCGGATGTCGCCACCCCGCGCAATGTCGGCGCCTTCGTGGTGGCGATGAAGCCGGACGCCTTCCTGCCCGAGGAGGAATTCGATGCCGCCATGCAGCGCTATCGTCAGACATTGCGCAATTCACGCCCCGCGCCGGGGGATATGGTGATGGCGCCGGGCGACCGGGAATGGAAGGTGGCGGACGAGCGCCGCCGGGATGGCATTCCCATCGATCCTGCCACCGCCGAGGCCTTCGACCGCATCGCCGCGCGTTTCGGTCTCGTCCGGCCCAAAGCCGTTTAGCCTCAGGCCTTTCAGCCGAAGACGACCGCCGCGACGATGATGCCGTAGGCGGTGAGGAAGAGCAGGCTGTCCCGCAGGACCTGTCCGCGAACCGCTGTCATGATGACCTCGTGAATTTCACTTTCAACTATTTCTCCGAATTTAATATCTAATGTAAATACACGTCAAAAACATAATTTCTATGTGATTTATGGGCGTGCAAAGTCGGTTCTCGACGAGCGGCCGGCCTGTCAGGGAACCGGCGCGGCCCTGTCAGGCCATCCGGACCGCTTCCAGGGCGGCACGCATATCGTCGGGCAGGGGCGCAGCGCGGCGTTCGGTGAGATCGAAGAGCACGACCACGGTCTCGGCCGTCGCCATGCATTGGCCATCCTGAAAGATGGCCTGCCGCATGCCCACGGAGGAGCGGCCGAGGGATGTGACGCCCGTGCCGATCTCCGCCTCTCCCGGCCAGTGCATCTCCGCCCGGTAGTCCAGCACGAGGCGGACCAGCGCGAAGCCCATGCCCTGAGGGGCGAGCCGGCGCGGCGTCAGCAGAAGGTGGGTGCGCCCTGTCTCCAGAAAGGTGGAGAACACCGCATTGTTGACGTGGCCGAGCATGTCGGTGTCGCCATAACGGATGGTATCGCGCGCCTTCACCGGGAAGTCGGCGAGGACGGGGAGGGGCGCCTTCTCGGCCATCAGCCGGCCTTTCCGAGCGCGCGCCAGCCGATGTCGGACCGGAAAAAGCCGTCCGGCCAGTCGATGCGGGCGATGGCGGCATAGGCGCGTTCGCGGGCCTCGGCCAGCGTGGCACCCGTGGCGGTCACGTTCAGCACCCGCCCGCCGTTGGAGACGAGATGTCCGCCCTTCATCCGCGTGCCAGCCTGGAACACGGTGACGCCCTCCAGCGCAGACGCCTCCCCGATGCCGCCGATGGGCGAGCCGATCTGGTGCGGCCCTGGATAGCCGCGGGAGGCATAGACCACCGTCATGGCTGAGACCGGCGCCCAGGCCGGCGTCACCTCGGCGAGGCGGCCGGCGGCGGTGGCGTGCAGCACCTCGGCCAGATCGCCGGCGAAGCGCGGCATCAGCACCTGGCATTCGGGATCGCCGAAGCGGCAATTGTATTCGACCAGCTTGGGGCCGGCGGCGGTGAGCATGAGCCCGGCATAGAGCACGCCGCGATAGGGCGTTCCGGCCTTGGCCATGGCGCGGGCGGTGGGGACGAGGATCTCCTCCAGCGCGCGGCGCTCAAGCTCTTCCGTCAGCACCGGGGCCGGAGAATAGGCGCCCATGCCGCCGGTGTTGGGGCCGAGATCGCCGTCATAGGCGCGCTTGTGGTCCTGGGCGCTGCCGAAGAGAACGACGGTCTCGCCGTCGACGAGGGCGAACAGGCTCGCTTCCTCGCCCTCCATGAATTCCTCGATGAGCACTTCGGTGCCGCCGCCGGCGAACACCTGCTCCACCGCATCCACCGCTTCCTCGACCGTGAGGGCGACGACGACGCCCTTGCCGGCCATCAGCCCGTCCGCCTTCACCACGATGGGCGCGCCCTGCGAGCGGATGTAGGCGGCGGCCTCGGCGGTGGAGGTGAAGCGGCCGAAGCCGGCGGTGGGAATGCCGTTGGCCTTGCACAATTCCTTGGTGAAGAGCTTGGAGCCCTCCAGCCGGGCGGCCGCCGCCGTGGGACCGAACGCGAGGATGCCGGCAGCGGCGAGGCGATCCACCAGGCCGGCCACCAGCGGCGCCTCGGGGCCGACCACCACCAGGTCGATGGTGTGCTCCTGGCACCATTTCACGATGGTGTCGTGGGCGGAGAGCGGGATGCCTTCCACCACGTCCGCGTACTCGGCGATGCCCGGATTGCCGGGCAATGCGTAGAACTGGCCAATGGTGGGGCTCTGCGCCAGCTTCCAGGCGAGGGCGTGCTCACGCCCTCCCGATCCGAGCAGCAGGATGTTCATGCGGCCTCCCCCGAATTTCCAGCGGTCTTGGTTCCGGCGATCTTGGTTTTCTGCTCTCCTCGCCTATCGGCTCAAGGCCGCGCAAACAAGGGGCCGGGCTCTGCGCTCGCCGCATGGGGCACCTTCCCGTTATGCTGGCTGACCACCCATCCGGGTTCCGATTCGCATGACCGATGATGCCGAAGTCAGGGCCAACGCGCCCGAATGGAGCGTTTCCGAGCTGTCCGCTGCCCTGCGCCGGACGGTGGAGGACGCCTACGGCCACGTTCGGGTGCGGGGCGAAATTTCCGGCTATCGCGGCCCGCATTCCTCCGGCCACGCCTATTTTTCGCTGAAGGATGCCGGCGCGCGGCTGGACGCGGTGATCTGGAAGGGCACCTTCCAGCGCCTGCGCCTCAAGCCCGAGGAGGGGCTGGAGGTGGTGGCGACCGGCAAGCTCACCACCTATCCGGGAAAGTCCGGCTACCAGATCGTCATCGAGTCGCTCGAGTTCGCTGGCGCCGGCGCCATCATGGCCATGCTGGACGAGCGCAAGCGCCGCCTCGCCGCCGAGGGCCTGTTCGATCCCGCCCGCAAGCAGGAACTGCCGTTCCTGCCGAAGGTGATCGGCGTCGTCACCTCGCCCACGGGGGCGGTGATCCGCGACATCCTCCACCGCCTCAACGACCGATTCCCCCGCCGGGTGCTGGTGTGGCCGGTGCGGGTGCAGGGCGAGACCTCGGCCGCCGAGGTGGCTGCCGCCATCCGCGGCTTCAATGACCTGCCCGAGGGCGGGCCGATCCCCCGGCCGGATGTGATCGTGGTGGCGCGCGGCGGCGGCGCGCTGGAGGATCTGCTCGGCTTTTCCGACGAGGCGGTGGTGCGCGCGGCGGCGGAGAGCATGATCCCCCTCGTCTCGGCCGTGGGTCACGAGACCGACGTGACCCTCATCGATTTCGCCGCCGACGTGCGCGCGCCCACGCCGACCGCTGCGGCGGAGATGGTGGTGCCGGTGCGCACCGATCTCATATTGACGGTGGAAGACCTCGGCGCGCGCCTATTCGCCGCGCCGCTGCGCCTTCTGGACCGCCGCCGTGCTGATTTGCGCAGCCTCTCGCGTCTTCTGCCCGCCGCCGAAACCCTGCTGGCCCAGCCGCGCCAGAGGCTCGACCTCGCCGCCGAGCGGCTGCCGCGCGCGCTCAAGGCCAACGCCTCCGCCCATCGCCTGCAACTGGCGGCGGCCAAGGCGCGCCTCTCGCCGGAGACGCTGCGCACGCGGGTGGCGCGGGCAGGTGAGCGTCTCGACGTGCTGGACGGGCGCATGCGCCGGGCGCTCGATGTGCAGAAGGAGCGCCGCACGGCGCGCCTCGCCTCGCTCTCTCAGCTTCTAAAGGTGCTTTCTTACAAGGAGGTGCTGGGTCGCGGCTTCGCGCTGGTGCGCGATGGCGGCGGCCATGCCGTGCGGCGGGCGGCGGATATCGCGGAGGGTTCGACGCTGAGCCTCGAATTCGCCGATGGCCGCGTCGCAGTGCGGGCCGGAGAGGGGCCCCCGGTGCCTTTGCCTCCTGCGGCGCCGCGCACCCCGGCCCGCAAGCCAAAGAAGGTTGAGGGGCCGACGCTGTTCGACCCCTGATGGCGCGCCCCTTTCGCGTTGCGGCGCAAAGGGCTATCCTCACCGTAAACCAGTTTTTGGGACGCTCCCCAGGTGATGAACAGATTCGAACGCTTCCCCGAGCCTCATGGCGAGGCGGAAGTGCGCTACCTCGATGGTGAATTCCGCATCCTGCGGCCCGGCAGCTTTGTGCGCTGCGCCGTGACCGGGCAGACCATCCCGCTCGACGAACTGCGCTACTGGAGCGTCGATCTTCAGGAAGCCTATGCCAGCCCCGAGGCCGTGCTCACCCGCGTGCGGGAGTTGCCGCCGCAGGGGTAAGGGGCGGCGTCAGTTGCCAACGACCGTCATCGCCCGGCTTGTCCGGGCGATCCACGGGTGGGTCGGGTGGGGGTTACGGACATCGCGCCGATGGATGGGTGGATCGCCCGGACAAGCCGGGCGATGACACACCATGATGAGCGGGCTTAGGCCGGAGCCGTCCCGCCTCATTCTTGCGGCTGAAGCGTCTCCAGGAAGCCGATGGGCTGGCCGCTGGACGGTCCCGTCAGCTCGCCTTCCCACATCACCTTGCGGCCGCGCACGAAGGTGCCGACGGGCCAGCCGGTGACCTCCTTGCCGTCATAAGGCGTCCACTGCGCGCGCGACGCGATCCAGCCATTGGTGATGGTGGCGCGGCGCTTCAGGTCCACCACCGTGAAGTCGGCGTCGTAGCCCACCACGATCCGCCCCTTGCGGGCGATGCCGAAGAGGCGCGCCGGGCCGGCGCTGGTGAGGTCGATGAAGCGCTCCAGCGTCAGGCGGCCGGCAGCCACGTGATCGAGCATTAGCGGCACCAGCGTCTGCACGCCGGTCATGCCGGAGGGGCTTTCCGGATAGGGCTTGCTCTTTTCCTCCAGCGTATGCGGCGCATGGTCGGAGCCGAGCACGTCGACGACGCCGTTGGCGATGGCCGCCCACAGCCCGTCGCGGTGGCGCTCGCCGCGCACCGGCGGGTTCATCTGGGCCAGCGTGCCGAGCCGCTCGTAGCACTCAGGCGCGGCCATGGTGAGGTGATGGGGCGTCACCTCCACTGAGGCCACGTCGCGCGCATCGGCGAGGAAATCCATCTCCTCGGCCGAGGTCACGTGCAGCACATGCACCCGCGCGCCGGTCTCGCGGGCAAGGTTGACGAGGCGCCGGGTGGCGGTGAGGGCCGCGATCTCGTCGCGCCAGACGGGATGGGAAGAGGCATCGCCGGGCACGCGCAGGCCCTTGCGCTCCTGCAGGCGCGGCTCATCCTCGCAATGGAAGGCGGCGCGGCGGCGGATGACCTTCAGGATGTTGCGCACGCCATCGTCGTCCGGCACCAGCAGCGAGCCGGTGGACGAGCCGATGAACACTTTGACACCGGCGGCGCCGGGCAGGCGCTCCAGCTCCGGCAGGTCCTTCACATTGTCATGGGTGCCGCCCACGTAGAAGGCGAAGTCGCAATGCATGCGGTTGGTCCCGCGCGCGATCTTGTCTTCCAGCGCGGCGGGATTGGTGGTCTGCGGAATGGTGTTCGGCATCTCGAACACGCCGGTCACGCCGCCCATGACGGCAGCGCGGGAGCCGGTCTCCAGATCTTCCTTCTGCTCCAGCCCCGGCTCGCGGAAATGCACCTGCGTGTCGATGACGCCGGGCAGGATGTGGAGGCCGGTGGCGTCCACCACCTCGCCCGCGCTCGCGGCGGAGAGGTCGCCGATGGCGCGGATGCGCCCGCCCGTGACGCCGATGTCCGCAACGGCAATGCCGGCGGGGGTCGCGACCGCGCCGCCCTTGAGCAGCAGATCGAAAGTCACGGGCATGGGACAGGCTCGCTCTTGAAGGGGACAGGCTCGCGGCCTTAAATCTGTTTTTTATTTTGCTGACAAGGACGGCCCCCATGCCGCTCATTCATTTGACCGATCGTACCCTCATTCGTGCCGATGGCCCCGATGCGGTGAAGCTGCTGCACTCCGTCGTCACCTGCAACGTGAAGACCATGGCGCCGGGAGACGCCCGCTATGGCGGCCTGCTGACTCCGCAGGGCAAGATCATCTCCGACTTCCTGTTCTATGGCCTCGCGGAGGAGAGCTTCCTGTTCGACGCTCCCGTTGACCGGGCGGAGGATCTCCTCAAGCGGCTGATCTTCCATCGTCTTCGTGCCAAGGTGACGTTTGCGGTGGCGGCCGACCTCGCGGTTGCCGCCGTGTTCGGCGATCACGGCGCCCTGCCGGAAGGCCGGCTCTTCACCGATCCGCGCTATCCTGGCCTCGGCCAGCGGCTGGTGCTGGACAAGGCTGCGGCGGACGGGCTTTCGAGCGACCTTGCCGCCTATGAGGCGCACCGCATCGCCCTCGGCATCCCCAAGGGCGGCGCCGATTTCACCTATGGCGACACCTTCCCCCACGAGGCCGACATGGATCAGCTCGGCGGCGTGGATTTCAGGAAGGGCTGCTATGTGGGGCAGGAGGTGGTGAGCCGCATGGAGCACCGCTCCACCCCGCGCAACCGGCTGGTGGAGGTGATCTTCCCCACCCCGCTGGCGGTGGGGCAGGAGATCGTGGCCGGCGACAAGAGCGTGGGCCAGCTCACCTCCGTTACCGAGGGGCGGGGCATCGCCACCGTTCGCCTCGACCGCGCCACCGATGCCCGCGCCGAGGGCGTGCCGCTGAAGGCGGGCGCGGTGGAGGTGGAACTGCGCAAGCCCGAATGGGCGACCTTCCCGCTGGACTGGGAAAAGAAGGTCAGCGCGCTGGACGCCAAGTTCAAATCATAAGGAGCCCGAGAGAATGGACGAGGTCGCACCGAAGCCCGTGCGCGAGCCCCTGATCGCGCACGGGGACGGCCACGCCCGCTGCTTCTGGTGCGGCACCGATCCCTTCTACATGGCCTATCACGACACCGAATGGGGCGTGCCCGAGCGCGACAGCCGCGCCCTGTTCGAGAAGCTGCTGCTGGACGGCTTTCAGGCCGGCCTCTCGTGGATCACCATCCTCAGGAAGCGCGAGAATTTCCGCCGCGCCTTCGACGGCTTCGAGCCTGAGGTGATGGCGCGCTACGACGCCGCCAAGGTGGAGGCGCTGATGCAGGATGCCGGCATCGTGCGCAACCGGGCCAAGGTGGAGGGCGCGGTCCTCTCCGCCCGCGCCTATCTGGAGCTTCGGGACAAAGGCATCGCCTTCACCGATTTCATGTGGGACGCGGTGGACGGCGAGACGAAGGTGAACCGCCCCCGCCGCATCGCCGACATCCCGGCCGAGACCGCCGAATCAAAAGCGCTCTCCAAGCGGCTCAAGGCGGCGGGCTTCAAGTTCGTCGGCCCGACCATCGTCTATGCCGCCATGCAGGCGTGCGGCCTCGTGGACGATCATCTGGAAGGCTGCCACTGCGCGAAGGGGTGAGGCGAAGGGCGTGCTGCGCCGGAACCGGGGACAGGCGCGCACATTCTGCCCCACGCCCCTTTCATCGGCCGGCGGCGCCGCCTATATTCATCGGGCCGGCGCAAGTCGGCTATGGCGATAAATCGGTGTTGGAATAAGCCTTTCGGACCCGGGGGCGGTACCCGGCGCCTCCACCAAAGCCCGTTTTCCCTGCGTGGGAGGCGGGCTCCGGCGGGGGCGAAATAGGATCGACGAGGGTGTAAAGAGCATTCTTTCGCTCGGCATTGTACCGCCGTTATCGGGCTAAACCTATAGTTGCGAATGACAACTATGCTCCGGTTGCTCAGGCCGCGTGAGCGGTTTGACGATCGAAATCAAAGTCCTACCGGGTAGCACTGGATAGGCGGGGTTCGGAGGCACCTGGCAACAGAAGCCTCCACTTCCCTCCCGACCGGCCGAAGGAGGGAAGCGTGCTCCCTCGCTCGTCCTTTCGGCCGTGGCGCCACCGGTTTCGCGGTGCCGCCCGGAAGGTCTCCGGAGCCTGGTTCGTCATCAGGCCGGAGGGGACTTGAGCGGGCACATGACGGTCGATCACATCCGCTACGATCTTCTCGCGCAGGAGGCCCTGCGCTCCGTGGTGCGCCGCGTGCTCACCGACGTGGCCAAGACCGGCCTGCCGGGAGACCACCATTTCTTCATCTCCTTCGACACCCGTGCCCCCGGCGTGCGGTTGTCCCAGCGGATGCTCGAGAAGTATCCTGAGGAGATGACCATCGTTCTCCAGCACCAGTTCTGGGATCTGATCGTCACCGAGACCTCGTTCGAGGTCGGCCTCTCCTTCGGCGGCATTCCCGAGCGGTTGCTGGTGCCCTTCACCGCCCTCAAGGGCTTCTTCGACCCTGCGGTGAAGTTTGGCCTCCAGTTCGAGACCCTCACCGCCGATGCGGATGGGGAAGAGACGGACGACGCCCCGATGGAGACGCCCGTCTCGGCAAACGGCCCTGCCTCCAACGCGCCGTCCCCGCTCAAGCCTGCGCCCGGCGCCGCCTCCGAGCCGGCCCTGTCCAGCGCGACCGCTGCCGCCGAGGGTGAGGACAAGCCCGCCGCCGGCGCGCAGGTGGTGCAGCTCGACGTTTTCCGCAACAAGAAGTAGCCGGCCGGACCCCGCCAGTGTCCTCACAGACCGACGTGGTGGTGATCGGGGCCGGTGCCGCCGGCCTTGCCGCCGGGGCGCGGCTGAGGGCGGCGGGCATTCCCTTCGAGATCATCGAGGCCGCGCCGGTCGCGGGTGGCCGGGCTGCCACCGACACAACCACCCTCGGCGTGCCCTTCGATCTCGGCTGCCACTGGCTGCACGACGCGCGGGACAATCCCTTCACCGCCCTCGCGGAGACGCATGGCTTTCGCGTCGGACGCGGTGTCCCGGTGCGGCGGCGGCTTTTCCTCGGTGATCGCTTTTCCACGGACGCCGAGAAGGATGCCGCCGATGCGGAGGTGGATGCCGTTTTCGACGCCATCTATGCCGCCGGCCAGGCAGGCCGGGACATTTCCGCCGCCGAAGTCATGCGCGCGCAGGGACCGGGCCGCTACGGCGTCCTCGCGCGGCACTGGCTGGAGCTGATGTCGGCCGCCGGGCCGGCGGACATCTCGGCCGTGGACTTCGCGCTCTATCGCGACACCGACGACAATTGGCCAGTGCTTGACGGCTATGGCGCACTGGTGCTGGCGGTGGCCGGCGACCTGAAGGTGACGCTCGGCTGTCCCGTCCGCCGCATCGATCGCAGGGGCCGGCGCCTCGCCATCGAGACGGATCGGGGTACCATCGCCTGCCGGGCGGTGGTGGTCACGGTGTCCACGGCGGTGATCGCCTCCGGCCGGCTCGCCTTCGATCCCGCCTTGCCGCCTGATCTCGCGGAGGCGTTCGCCGCTTTGCCGCTGGGCTTTGCCGAAAAAGTGGCGCTGCTGTTCGAGCGGGATATTTTCGGCGTGCCGGAGCGTAGCGGTTTTGATGCGGTGGACCTCGCCCGACCCGAGCGGGCAGGCGCCTCGGTGATGTTGCGTCCGGGCGGTGCGTCCGCGGCGCTCGTGCATGTGGCGGGGCCGGAGGCGCAGGCGATGGCAGGCGAGGGGCCGGACGCGCTGGCCGACTTCGCCCTCGGCATCCTGGCCGCCACCTTCGGCGCGGACGTGCGGCGCCATGTGGTGCGGCACCTGACCACCGATTGGTCAGGAATGCCCTTCATCGGCGGCGCCTATTCCTGCGCGCTGCCGGGCCGGGCCCATCTGCGCGCGAAGCTTCACGAGACGTTTGACCCCCGCATCGTCTTCGCAGGGGAGGCGCTCGGCGGCCCGGCTTTCTCCACCTGCCACGGCGCGCACATCTCCGGGATCGCGGCGGCCGAGACCGCCCTCGCACAATTGGAGCATGCCGCATGAGCGCGACCCGCCATCCCCTCGCGCTCGTGGTTGCGGTGTCGCGGAACGGCGTCATCGGCGTCGGCGGCGGGCTGCCGTGGCGCCTGCCCTCGGACTTGAAACGGTTTCGCGCCATCACCTGGGGCAAGCCGATCCTGATGGGGCGGCGGACCTTCGAGTCCATCGGCAAGCCGCTGCCGGGGCGCACCTCGGTTGTGGTCAGCGCCGATCCGACCTTCTGGCCGCCCGAGGGCGTGCTGAAGGGCGGATCGCTCGGGGAAGGGCTCGCGCTGGCGGACGATGCTGCGGACGCCATGGGCGCGGACGCCGTCATGGTGATCGGCGGTGAACGGCTGTTTCGCGAGACGCTCCCCATCGCCCGCTGGCTGCACCTCACGGAGGTGGATGCCGCACCGGAAGGCGACGTGCTTTTTCCCGCCTTCGACCGCAGCCAATGGCGCGAGACCGGACGCGAGGGGCCGATTCGGGGCGAGAAGGACGAAGCCGCCTTTACCTATGTGACGCTCGAACGGGCCTGAGCGGCCCGCTCGTCACCGCGCGCCCACGAGACCCGGCGGACGCGGCAGGTCGCCGAAGCCCGAGGTGGGCGGCAACTGGCCATCGGTGGGTGCCGGCACGCTGAAGCGCGGCGGGGGCGGCGGCTCCGCCCGGTCGGTGCGGCGCGGCGCCGGGGGCTGCGCGGCGGATTGAGGCGTCTGGCGCACCACGGGCTGGCGCCGGGGCTCGGACGATGGCTCGGGCGTCGCACGGCTCTCCTGCTGGCGCTCAGGCTCGGTGCGGGCCGGCGCCGCCTGATGGGTCTGGCGGGATTGCGCGTCGCCCGGGGTGGCGGTGCCGGCGGTACCGGAGGCGGTGGGCACGCCGAAGCCGGCCGGCACGTCGCGCCGCTCGATCTCCTGATTGCGATCCACCGCGCGCGGCACCGGCACGGGTGCGGGCTGCGGGGCTGGTGCGGGCGTCGCCACCGGAGCGGTGGGCGCAGTCGCCACGGGTGCGGGAACGGGCGCAGGCGCCGGGGCCGGCGCGGGTGCCGGTGCAGGCGCGGTCACGGCCGGACGGGGGGCGGGCACGGCAGCGGGAGCGGCGGGCGGGTTCGCCGGCTGTACCGCAGCGGGTGCCGGAGCCGGAACGACCGGCGCAGGCGAGACCGACACCGGCGCGACGGGCGCGGGGGACGCAGGCGCCGTCGCCGGCTCGGGGGCAGGCGCGCCGCCGCGCTGGCGCTCTTCCAGGCGACGGGTTTCGCGCTCGATGGCGCGCATGGCGATGACGCTGGTAGCGGCCGCCGCGCTCACCCGCCGCTCCGGGCCGGCCACAGGCCCGCGCCAGGAAATGGCGCCGCCGGGCACACCGCCGGCGCCTTCGGCGCCTTCAAGGTCGATGCCCGCGTCAAGGACGAGGCGGGACAGATCGAGGCTTCCGGAGAGGCCCACGCGCACATTGTCCGCCGTGGTACGGGCGGGGGAGAGGCGGGCGACGCCATTCACCACACCCAGCGTCGATTCCACGAAGGCGAGCTTGAGCGGCCCCTTGGCGAGCGCCCGGTCCAGCATCTGCGCGGTGCGGCGCTCGTCGGGCGGCGGGGAGAGGGGCGCGGCCTCGGCCAGCACCGCATCGAGGGCGGCGGGGCTGGCGGTCTCGATCACGAGATCGCGCACGCCCAGCGTGCCCTGCCCGGAGAGGCTCTGCACGATGGCCTGCACGCTGCGGCCCGAGCCGCCGAGATCCAGCAGCAGGTTCACGCGGCCCTTCGGCGGGGTGCGGGCGCCGGAGGGGCCGATCAGGGCGCCGGCATCGACCTGCTCCAGCACGAGGCGGCCGTCCGCCTGGATGAGATCGTTCTGCCGCTTCAGGCGGAGCGAGGCGGCCACGCGACCGCCGCCGAGGCTGCCGGAGAGGTCCCGCAGGTCGAAATCCGTACCGTCGCTGACCAGCACGAGCCGGCCCTTGTCCAGCGCATAGGGGCCGAGGGCGGCGATGCGGCCGGCGGAAAGTTCGAGATTGAGGCCGATGCCGCCCGCCGCCGGGGCGGCGAGACGGGCGTTGGTCCACAGGCCGGCCGGCCCGCTCTCCGCCCCGGCGCGGGCGGCGAACATGCCGAGGATGCGCGGCACAGAGAGAGTGTCGAACGCGAGCTTGCCCGAGAGGCGCGGCATCGCGCCGGGCTCGAACTCGACGCTGCCGGAGACCGGCGCAGCCGCCAGCGAGCCGGTCAATTCGCCGAGGCGCCATGCGCCAGCGCGGCGGGAGAGGGTGAAGGCGAGGGCGGTGGGCACCGGCCCTTCCACGGCGGCGGAGGCCTGCGGCAGCAGACGACCGAGGTCGGCGCCGTCCACGCGCATGGAGAGGTTCGGCACGATGCTGCCGCCGGCGAGGCGGGCGGTGCCCTGCGCCTGCGCCGTGAGGTCGGCGAGGGTGATGCGGCCACGCACCTGCGCCTCGTCCTGCGTCAGCGGATCGACGGAGAGTTCCACATGGGCCGGGCCGAGCCTTTGGCCGAGCCCGTCCACGCCGAGAACCGCGAGCGCGCGACCGCCGTCCGTCGCGTCCGCCTTCAGGGCGATGCGCAAGGGCACGCCGGCCGTGGTGCGGGCGAAGGACGCGTCGCCCGAGATCTGTCCGAGCGTGCCGGCGATGGTGACGTTGCGCCCCCCGGCCTCGGCCCAGACAACGGTGCTGTTGAGCTTCACCGGCGAGGCGATGGGCAGGAGGTTGCCGATGACCTGCGCCGTCTCCTCGCCGGCCAGAAGCCGCGCCACGGGCACCAGCCCGTCAGCCTTGGCGCCGGAAGCGGCGATGTTGAACTCGCCGCGGGGCGTGGTGGAGAAATTCTCCATGCGCCCCGCGCCCTCGATGCGCAGGCCGGCGAAATCGTCCATCACGATGCGGGCGAGACGCCAGTTGCCGCCGGTGGCGGAGCCTTCCATGTTCAGCCCGCGCAGCGGCAGGCCGGAGAGGGTCAGGTTGCGCCCGTCGAGCACCACCTGCCCATCGGCGCCCCCGCCCACGGCCGCCGAGGCGGTTTGCACGGCGGCGATCAGCGGGTCGAGGTCGAAGCCGTCCAGCGAGAGGCGCAGGTCGAGCTTGGGCGGCGCGTTGTCCGGCAGCGCGGCCGAAGCCGAGCCGCGCACGCGGCTGGCGGCGAAGGTGGCGTCCAGCATGTCCACCGCGATGCGCGACGGCCCGGCGGTGACGCGGCCGGAAATCCGCACCGGCCCCTTCGCTGCGGCCACATAGTCGCGCGGCGCAGTGGGCGCGGCCCAGCGCAGGAAGACGGCCGGGTCGTCGGCGGAGAAGGAGACATTGCCGTCGAAGCCGCCGCCGCCATTGGCGCGGGTCGGCATGCCCGAGAGCCGCAGTGCGGCCTTGCCGGGCAATTGCGCTTCGGCGCTGTCCACGCGCCAGCCGGCGGCCGAGCCGGAGATGTCGGCGCGCACATCACGCACCATGGTGCCGCCGAGCACGAGCTGCTCCACCGAGAGGCCGATGCGCGAGGCGATGTCTGGCGCCGGCAGCGCAGCGACGCCGCCAAGGAAGCGCGCGAGCGAGGCGGCCGGGCTACCGCCGCCGGCATCCGCATCCTTCGTGCCGGTGGCGGCGCGCACGGCGTCGATGTCGAGGCTGCGGGCATTCAGCACCGCGTCGAGGCCGATGGCGCGGCCGAGGGCGAGGCGCGCGGAGCCTGTGATCTGCGCCGGGGTGGCCGAACCGCCCAGCGCGAGGTCGAGGCTTTCCGCCAGCACCGCCTCGGGGCTGGCCTTGAGCGTGCCGGAGAGCTGCCAGGCCTCCGCGCCGTCGCTGGCGTGGCGGGAGAGGGTGGCGCGGCCATCGAAGCGCGGCTTGGCGCCCGCGACGTTAAGGCTGCCGTCAAGGTCGAGGGCATAGGGACGGGTGCGCCCGTCCAGCACGATGCGCAGCTTGCCGGTGCCGTCCTCGCCGATCTTGCCGAGGGTGGAGCGCACCGCGAACCGAGCCTCCCCGGCCTGCACCTCGCCATCCAGGCGGAACGGACCGACGAGGGAACGCGCCTCGCCCTTGAGGTCGAGGTCGTCGATGCTGACTCGGTGATCGGAGGCGCGGTCCAGCAGGTCGAGGCTGCCGTCCTCCACCTCCAGCCGGGCGATGGAGAGTTCCGCCGCCCGTCCGGCTCCGGTGGGCATGGCGACACGTCCGGCGCTGTCCAGCACCACGCGGATCTGAGGCTTGCGCAGGGTGACGCCGGTGGCCTGGATGTCGCCGCGCATCAGGGCGCCGAGGGAAAGCTCTGCCGTGAGCTCCTTCACCGTACCGCCGGTGGACACCACGTCGCCGAGGGTCACATCGCGCAGCACGATACGGGGCGCGGGCAGGATCTCCGCCTCGATGGGCCCGCGGATGACCACGGGCAGGCCCAGCGTGCGGCCCATCTCGGTCTCGAACGTGCCGCGCCACTGGTTCCAGTCCACCACGAACGGCGCGGCGAAGGCCGCGCTGATCGCGAGGACTATCGCCGAGGCGAGGCTGATGAGAATGCCCTGCACACGCGTCTCCCGATGAGGCCCCCATCATAAAGGGCCGCTTAACCCTATGCGCAGGGATTGCGATCAGATCGCGACGATTTTTCCCGGATTCATGATGTTTTTGGGGTCGAGCGCCCGCTTGATGGCCCGCATGGCCTCGAGGGCCGCCGCGCCGTGCTCGCCTTCCATGTATTTCATCTTGCCCTGGCCGACGCCATGCTCGCCGGTGGAGGTACCGCCCATGGCGAGGGCGCGCTCCACCAGCCGCTTCATGTAGTGCTTGGCCTTGGCGAGATCTTCCGGGTCGTCCACGTTGACCATCAGCGTGGTGTGGAAATTGCCGTCGCCCACATGGCCGACGATGGGGGCGATGAGGCCCATCTCCACGATGTCGCGCTTGGTCTCCATCACGCACTCGGCGAGGCTGGAGATGGGCACGCACACGTCGGTGGCCACCGCCTTGGCGCCCGGCCGCATGGGCAGGACGGACCAATAGGCGTCGTGCCGCGCCTGCCACAGCTTGGTGCGCTCTTCCGGCTTCACCGCGAACACCGAGGGGCCGCCGCCATATTCGGCCGCCAGCTCGCCGAAGCGATCGGCCTGCTCGTGGACGCTCGCTTCCGTGCCGTGGAATTCCAGGAAGAGGGTGGGGGTCTCGGCCAGCGCCAGCTTGGCGTAGGCGTTGGAGGCCTTCACCTGCTCCTCGTCCAGAAGCTCGATGCGCGCCACCGGTATGCCGCTCTGGATGGTGGCGATCACCGTGTTGCAGGCGGCCTCGATGCTCGGGAAGGGGCAGACGGCGGCGGAGACCGCTTCCGGTATGCCGTAGAGCTTGAGGGTGATCTCGGTGATGATGCCGAGCGTGCCCTCCGCACCCACATACAGGCGGGTAAGGTCATAGCCAGCGGAGGATTTGCGCGCGCGGGTGGCGGTGGTGAGGATCTCGCCGGTGGGGGTCACCACCTTCAGGGACAGAACATTGTCCTTCATGGTGCCGTAGCGCACCGCATTGGTGCCAGAGCAGCGGGTGGAGACCATGCCGCCCAGCGAGGCGTCGGCACCGGGATCGATGGGGAAGAACAGGCCCTGGTCCCGCAACTCCTCGTTCAGCCGCTTGCGGGTGACGCCGGGCTCGATCACGCAGTCGAGGTCCGCGGTATTTACCGAGAGGATGCGGTTCATGCGCGAAAGGTCGATGCAGATGCCGCCGAAGGGGGCGTTCACATGGCCTTCCAGCGAGGTGCCGGCGCCCCACGGGATCACAGGGACCGAAAGCTCGTCGCAGATGCGGACCACAGCCTGCACATCTTCGGTGCATTCAGCGAAAATAACGGCGTCTGCGGGCTCGTTGGGCAGGTAGGTCGTCACGTTGGCGTGCTGTTCCCGCACGGCGCGCCCCGTAACGACCTTGTGATCCAGTTGCGCCTGGAGCCGTTCCACGGCCTGAGCGATGCGAGCGGGCGTTGCACTGTCGGATTTCGCGGCTGCGGCAAGCATTTACAAATCCTTAACCTTTGTCTGCGCTGCCCGGGCCGGTCGCCGGGCGTGCAAAGTTGGTTTGAACCGTTTTAGGAGCAATTTCGACTTGACAGTGACTTTTTTGATTCGGTCGCGCGCCCCTTTTTCGGGGTGACGGATGCCTCCTAGCACGGCACAGTGCTTCCACAAGCGGCAAATTCTGAAACCACCGAAGCGAGGCGGCCATGCTAGACCGAATCGACTTTGAACCCGTGTTTTTTGCCCCGTTCGTCTCCTCCTCCATGAAGGTGGAGAGCGACTGGATCGACTATAACGGCCATCTCAACGTGGCCTACTACACGCTCATCTTCGACCGGGCCCTGGACGAGGCGCTGTGCCTGCTCGGGCTGGGTCCGGCCTATGCCCGAGGGCGGCGCGCATCCTTCTTTACCGGAGAATCCCACATCCGATACGCGCGGGAACTCGCACCCCAGTCTCCCGTCCGCGTCACCATGCGGCTACTCGACTATGATGAGAAGCGGCTCCACCTCTTCCAGTCGCTGCATCATGCCACCGAGGGCTGGGTGTCCGCCACGTCGGAGCAGATCACGCTCCATGTGGATCTCGATACGCGGCGCGTCGCGCCCTTCCCGGACGACGTGCTGGAGCGGATCGCCACCATGCGCGCCGCCCATGCGGGGCTGCCGCCGCTGGACGGGGTGGGCCGCAAGGTGTCCATGCCTTCCCGGTCCTGAGCGGGAGATCGGCGGCCGAGGCGATAGCGCCCCGCCGCCCCGTCCCGGCGTCGCTCGTTTGCTGCCTAAATATCAACCATGCCTTTACCGTGCGCTCCGCGCAGGGCTGGCATGCCGGACACGAAGTTCTGGTGCGCTGCACAGAGGACTATATTGCACTGCGATAGAGCCCCGTTGGGCCAGTGCAGGAGGCCTCCATGAGCGCCGTTACTTTTTCTCCCGACACCCTTTCGCGCAACACCCGCGCCGCCGCCCCCAAGGCCAGCAAGACCGCTGGCGGCAAGGGCTTCTTCGCCCGCCTGATGGACGCGATCATCGCCGCCCGCATGGAGCAGGCCGAGCGCGAGCTGTCCCGCTATGTTCAGCTCAACGGCCGCGACCCGCTGAACTGAGCCTTTCCCAAAGACGTCCCCTCATCCGCGCGGCCGGCCCGACCGCGCGGCGAGGGTCAGGGTGGCCCAGCCCTCGATATGCCGCTGGCTCACGAGGTGCAGCCCCTGCGCCCGGTACGCCGCCAGAGCGGCAGGCACCTGCGCGGTGAGCAGACCCGACAGGACAATGCGTCCCCCCGGTGCCAAGAGCGAGGCCAGCGGACGCGCCAGCCGCTTCAGGGGCGGCAGCAGGATATTGGCGAGGATCAGGTCGTAGGGCCCGTGGATGCGGATTGCCCGCGCCCCCGCGCCGGCCGCATGCACCATGCGCACGCCCGGCGCCTTGTTGGCCGTCGCATTGGCCTTGGCCGTGCGCACCGCCACGATATCGATGTCGCTTCCTACAATTTCCGTGTGAAACAGGCGCTCGGCCGCGATGGCGAGCACGCCCGTTCCCGTGCCCACGTCCAGCACGCGCCGCGGCCGTCCCTGTCGCGCGGCCTGGACGATCGCGTGCAGGCAGCCCTGCGTGGTCCCGTGGTGGCCGGTGCCGAAGGCCAGCGCGGCCTCGATCTCAATGCCAATGCGATGCGGGCCGACCCGTCCGCGATCATGGGCGCCATGCACCACCACCGGGCCGACCGCGACCGGCGCGAGGCCTTCCAGGCTCGCAGCCACCCAGTCCTTCTGCTCGATCTCGCCGAACGTGACGGCGGCGGCCATCTCCGGCCCGGCCGCGATCTCCACCAGCTCGCGCAGCATGTCCGCGTCGAAGGCGGCGCCGGCATAGACCTCCACCACCCAGTCGTCGTCCGTCCGCTCGAAATTGGCCACGGCCACCTCGGCCGGGTCGAACGTCTCCGAGATCAGGTCGGCGATGCGCTGCGCCTGCCGGCGCGGCGCCTCGACCCGCATCACATGGGTGGCGTCGTTGGGGGGGAGGCCTTCGAGCATGGGGAAAACGTCATCCGTTGTCGCTGCGGCCACCGTCGCCCGTCGCCCCCGTCACACGGTTGCGCCCGGCGGCCTTGGCCGCGTAAAGCCGCTTGTCGGCCGCTTCGAGCAGTGCCGTCAAGGTCTGGCCGTCCTCAGGCAGCGTGGCGACGCCGATGGAAAGGGTCTGCTGCCGGACGCCGTCCGGCAACGCCAGCGCCGTCACGCTTTCGTTGAGCATGTGGGCGAGCGTCACCGCCGAGACATGGGACACGCCCGGCGCCAGCACCGCGAATTCGTCGCCGCCATAGCGCACCACATGGTCCGACTGCCGAAGGCTCTCGGAGATGGCGCCCGCCAGCTGCCGCAACACCGCGTCGCCGGTGGCGTGGCCGTGGATGTCGTTGACCTCCTTGTAGTCGTCCACGTCGACCAGAAGCACGCTCATGGGGCGGCCGGTCTTGCGGGCAATGGCGACGAGGTCGTGGCCCAGCGGCTCCAGCTGGCCGCGGTGGAGAACGCCGGTGAGCGGATCGAGCCGGGAAGTCACCTCCAATTGCTCGTAGCGCTGGCGGTAGGTGAGGGTATCGAAAACGTCGGCGATGCGCGGGCGCTGCGGATCACCCGCCATCTCGAAGCGGTCGAGGTAGAGCGCGAGCATGAGGGCATAGAGACCCGCCGCCACCATCTTGCCCACCCAGCCGCCAATGCCCGCCGACAGCGGCACGTCGAGCGCGAAATGCAGTACCCCAAAGAAACCGATCTGGTCGAAAGTGAGCACCAGCGCCAGCGTCGCCCAGATGACCGCTACCGGATACCGTCTCGCGCGCGACGAGAGGCGCTCGTAGAGGAGGATCATGGCGATGGAATCGATGAAGAGCAGCAGTGTGCTCAAAACCGCCAGCGCGCCGAGCTGGTCCATGAAGGCGATGTCCGCCGGCGCGCCGGGGGCCGGTACGACGTGGTGCTGGCGCAGCAGGAAGACGAGCGCCAGCAGCACCAGATTGCCGAGGAACAGCCCATAGATGGGCTGGCGCGCCACCAGCGCATCCTCGCGAATGTACACGAGCAGCAGAAGCGCCAGCTTTCCCGAGAATAATACCACAGAACCGGGGGACAGGGAGACCGAGAAGGGCAGCTGCACGTAGTAAGCGGCAGCGAGATACGTCTCCATGAAATGGAGAGATCCCAGCGCGCAGAAGAACACGCCGATGCCCAGCGTGCCGCGCAGGCGGAACAGCGCGAGCATGGCGCCGAAATACACCAGCATTTCGGCGCCGAGGAGGAGGATGTTGAGTGCGATCATCGCTCTGGGTCTGCAGCGCGGGCGACGCTAGGAAAAGATCGGGGCGGAGATGAAGGATGCCCGGCCGGCATGAGGCGCCCTTCATCGTCGCCCGCGAATTTTGCGTCAGGCCTTCTCGACGAAGGTATCCACCACCCTCTTCTCGCCGGCCTTGTCGAACTGCACGGTCAGCTTGTTGCCGTCGATGCCCGTGACCTCGCCATAGCCGAACTTGATGTGGAACACCCGCTCGCCGCGCTTGAAGGCGGACGAGGGGGCGGACGAGGACGCCACCAGCGTGCCCTCGATCACCATCGGCCCGCGCCGCGCCGACGCGCCGGCATCATAGCGTCCGCCGCGCTCGGAGAAGCCGCCACGTCCGCCGCCTGTGTCGGACCGCCCGCGCTGGGTCTGCGCCCGCTGCCAGCCGGGGGTGGAGTAGGAGGAGGCGGCGAAGGGCTCCGCCCGGTCGAACCGGCTCTGGCCGTAGCTGCCGCCGCCGCCATAGGAGGAGCCGCCCCAGCCCATGCCACCCCGGCTTTCCTCGACCCGCACATGGGCGTCGGGCAGCTCGTCGAGAAAGCGGGAGGGGACGGTGGAGTTCCACATGCCATGGATGCGCCGGTTGGAGGCAAACCAGATGCGGGCGGAGGCGCGGGCGCGCGTGATGCCCACATAGGCGAGCCGTCGCTCTTCCTCCAGCCCCGCCTTGCCCTGGTCGTCCAGCGCGCGCTGGTGGGGGAACAGGCCTTCCTCCCAGCCGGGCAGGAAGACGGTGTCGAATTCCAGCCCCTTGGCGGAATGCAGCGTCATCACCTGCACCGCATCCTCGCCGGCGCCGTTGTCCACGTCCATGACGAGGGAGATGTGCTCGAGGAAACCGGGCAGGTTCTCGAAAGGCTCCATGGAGCGCACGAGTTCCTTCAGGTTTTCCAGCCGCCCGGCCGCCTCGGCGGAGCGGTCCTTCTGCCACATCTCCGTATAGCCGCTCTCGTCCAGCACGATCTCGGCGATCTCGGTGTGGGACAGGGTGCGGGCCTGCTCGCGCCAGCGCTCGAAGGCCTGGATGAGCCCGCGCAGGGTGCCGCGCACCTTTGGCTTCAGCTCCTCGCTCTCGGTCAGTACGCGCGCCGCCTCCTGAAGCGGGACGCCGGCGGCGCGGGCGACATCGTGGATCTGCTTCACCGTGGCATCGCCGATGCCGCGCTTGGGCACGTTGACGATGCGCTCGAAGGCGAGGTCGTCGGCGGTGGAGTTCACGCAGCGCAGATAGGCCAGCGCATCGCGGATTTCCGCCCGCTCGTAGAAGCGCGGGCCACCGATGACGCGATAGGGCATGCCCAGGGTGACGAAACGGTCTTCGAACTCGCGCATCTGGAAGGAGGCGCGGACCAGAATGGCGATCTCGCTGAGGCGATGCCCGGCGCGCTGCAGCGTCTCGATCTCCTCGCCGACGGCGCGGGCCTCCTCGCCGGAATCCCACGCGCCCGTCACGCTGACGCGCTCGCCCTCGTCGCCTTCGGAGAACAGCGTCTTGCCGAGCCGCCCTTCGTTATGCGCGATGAGGTGGGCGGCGGAGGCGAGGATGTGGCCGGTGGAGCGGTAGTTGCGCTCCAGCCTGATGACCTTGGCGCCGGGAAAATCGCTCTCGAAGCGCAGGATGTTGTCCACCTCGGCGCCGCGCCAGCCATAGATGGACTGGTCGTCGTCGCCGACGCAGCAGACATTCTTCGAACCCTGCGCGAGGAGGCGCAGCCAGAGATATTGCGCGACGTTGGTGTCCTGATACTCGTCCACGAGCAGGTACTTGAACCGGCGGTGGTATTCGGCGAGCACGTCCGGGTTCTCGCGGAACAGCCGGATGCCTTCCAGCAGCAGGTCGCCGAAGTCCACCGCGTTCAGCGCCTTGAGCCGTGCCTGATAGGCGGCATAGAGCATGCCGCCCTTGCCGTTGGCGAAGACGGCGCCCTCGCCCGGCGGCACATCCTTCGGCGACAGGCCGCGGTTCTTCCAGCCGTCGATGGTGGCCGCGAGCAGCCGCGCCGGCCAGCGCTTCTCGTCGATGTTCTCGGCGGCGAGGAGCTGCTTCAGCAGGCGGATCTGGTCGTCCGTGTCGAGGATGGTGAAGCCCGACTTCAGTCCCACCAGCTCGTGGTGGCGGCGAAGAATGCGCACGCCGATGGAATGGAAGGTGCCGAGCCAGGGCATCCCCTCGATCTGGTCGCCGACCATGCCGTGGATGCGGTCCTTCATCTCCCGCGCGGCCTTGTTGGTGAAAGTCACCACGAGGATCTGCGAGGGGAAGGCGCGGCCGGAGGCGAGGATATGGGCGACGCGGGCGGTGAGCACGCGGGTCTTGCCGGTGCCGGCCCCAGCCAGCACCAGAAGCGGACCGTCGAGCGTTTCCACCGCCTCGCGTTGCTCGGGATTAAGGCCGGCGAGATAGGACGCCTGCGGCCCGGCGGGCGCGATGGCGGCGCGCGCCCGCGCGGCGATGCCGCCGGGTTTCAGGCCGGGAAGCTCTGGCGCTCCGGCGGGATCAGGCCCGGGCCGGCGCGGGGATTCAGGCGGTCTCAATGCAAAAGGTCTCGGTGCGCGTGATTCGCTCAAGGGAACAAAATGGCATCGCACGCGCCGGATTGCGAGCTTGGCCGTGCTGCGGCCAAGGCCCGTCCGTCACCTGAGCAGTTCGACGGTGCCCTCCCGCCGCCAGGTCCGCGCCCTCAGCCGGGGCGCCAGCCACCAGGACAGGGGCGCAGATACCACCGCCGATCCGATCACCACGAAGGGCATGAGGCTCATGGCCTCGCGCGCCAGCGGCGACAGCAGCAGCGCCAGCAGGCCGGCGAAGAACGTGACCGCCTGGATCATCATGAAGCACATGGCGGCGAGTTGCAGTCGGATCGACATGGCGAACCTCCTTCCGAAACATGGTCTCGAAAAGGGCAACCTGCGTGCGGGCCGGCGGTTCCCGGTGCATGTCAGGTTCCGGCGAGGTCGGCCGCTGCATCGGGAAGGGCGGGCGAGGCCTTCGCGGCCTCGTCGTGCGCCGGAGGCAGATGCACGACATAGAACTTCCGCACTGCCGTCACGCTCTTCCAGATCCCCTTGAAGCCGGACGGGATGACGAAGGACTCGCCGGCGACGAATGTCTCCGTGTGCCCGGAAGCGTCGGTGAGTTCGACCGTGCCTTCGATGAGGACGCAGAACTCGTCCTCGTCATAGCTCACCTGAAGCTCCGACGGCGCGGAGGCCCAGAAGCCGGCGGAAAAAGCGCCGGTGCGGTCCTGATACCATTCATGCACGGTCGTCGCCGCATTGAGATCGAGCGGCGGATTGGCATCGAAGCGGATGGAGCGGATGGTCATGGGTCCCTCCCTGCGCGCCCGGCTGACGCTTCGGCGCCATCCTTCGCCTGTCCGCCGCCCGCCCGCAAGGGCGCGCGCACGCCTGCGACAAGAACGGCGCCCATTCCGAAGAAGACGACCAGCACCGCCACGCCCGCGCGCTGGCTCTGGGTGAGGGCGGTGACGATGGCGACCGTGGTCGGCGCCGCGAACGAGGTGATCTTGCCTGAGAGGGCGAACAGGCCGAAGCATTCGCCGATATTCTCCGGCGGCGCGAGGCGCACCAGCAGCGTGCGCGAGGCGGCCTGCAGCGGGCCGGCCACCGCGCCGATGAGGAGGCCGAAGCCCACATAGACCTTCTCCGGCAGCGTGCCGTAGAGCCCCGTCCCCGGCGCAGTGGGCACGAGGCCGAACAGGATCGATCCCCGGTCCACCGAGAGCAGGCCGACGCAGGCGAAAAGCAGCGCGAGGAGCGCGCCGAGGATGACCACGCGCGGGCCGAAAGCATCGTCCAGCCAGCCGCCCGCCAGCGCTCCGGCCGTTCCGGTGATGGTCAGCAGAATGCCGAAGATGCCGATCTCGATGGAGCCCCAGCCGAAGGTGCCGGCGGCATAGATGCCGCCGAAGGCGAACAGGGCGACGAGCCCGTCCGCGTAGATCATGTTGGCGAGGAGGAAGCGGGCGAGGGGCGGGCGCGCCTTGAGCTTCGGCACCAGCCCGCGGATTTCCCCGAAGCCCTTGGCGACCGCCGCGCGGAACGCCAGACCTTTCGCGCGGTCGGGCACGAACAGGAACATGGGCAGCACCAGCACCGCGAACCACAGGGCGGTCAGGGGGCCGGAGAAGCGGTCCCCCTCGCGGCTCGCCGCGTCGAGCCCGAGCGCCGGCGGCAGGCCGATGAGGGTGAGGCCAGTGTCCGGCGCGGTGGAGAAGAAGCAGAGCATCAGCGCCAGCGACACCAGCCCGCCGAAATAGCCCGCCGCCCAGCCGATGCCGGAGAGACGGCCCAGCCGCTCCGGCGGCACGAGGTCCGGCATGATGGCGTTGTTGAAGACGGTGGCGAACTCCACCCCGATGGTGCCGATGGCGAAGGCGGCCAGCACCAGCGGGATGCGCGCGGTATCCCCCGGCACCGCGAACCACAACAGCGCCGCGCCGGTCATCAGCATCAGCCCGAACGCCGCGATCCATGGCTTGCGCCGTCCGGAGGCATCGGCCACCGCGCCGAGGATGGGCGAGCAGACGGCGATGACAAGCCCGGCCGCCCCGGTGGCGAAGCCCCACAGGCTCTGCCCCTCGGCCGGTGTCGGCGCCACGGCGGAGGCGAAGTAGGGCGCGAAGATGAAGGTGGTGATGAGGGTGAAATAGGGCTGGCAGGCCGGATCAAACAGGATCCACCCCGCCACGGCCCGGCGTGGGAGGCGGGAGGCGGGCCGGGAGGAGGACAAGGGGCGCGATCCGCAATGGCTGGCAAACGACGGCGCACCATGGCAGCCGCCGCCCACGATGGAAACCGTCCCCAGCCTAAACTGCCGGTCTGAGTTCGCCTCAGGCGGTAAATTCCGGCATGGGCTCGGCACCGGCCGGCACCACATGCTCCACCAGTGCGGCGACGGCGGAGGCGACCAGCACGGCAGAGCCCACGGGCGCGGCGGAGAAGAAATCCTCCTGCACCGCGTTGCCCTCGTCGTCCTTGAAGGCCGATGAGGCCGCGCGCACCGTCACCACCTCGGTGACGAGATACCCGTCCTTGACGAGATCGCGGGCGATGGCCTTCGGCGGCCGCTTGTCGCGCACGTGCAGCGGATCGTCCTCGCCTCCAGCCCGCCAGACCACCCGGTAGATGTACATGGCGCTTCGCTCCTTGCGGCAATGCCGCCGAACCAACGCCAAGGTCGAGCCCGGCGTTCCCCGCACCTTTTGTTCCTTCGGCCGCTTTCCCATGGATCAACTGCCACGTTGCAGCGTTGTGCATGGGCGGCACCTGCGGCCGCGAGCACCTGATATCGGCGCCGAGGCGCCCGTGGAGAGCCGGCGATGCTGCAGTCCCGTGACCCGTCGTTCTCCGATCCGGTCGGCGGCACTGATCTTCCCGGTCGGGACCGGGTGCTGGCTTTCTTTGCCGCCATCGCCATCGTGACCGTGCTTTATGTCGGGCGCGAGGTTTTCGTGCCCATCGCGGTGGCGATCCTGCTGTCGTTCGTGATGGCGCCGGTGATCCGCGTGCTGCGCGGGATCAAGGTGCCGCGTTCCGCCGCGGTCACCAGCGTCGTCGTCGTCACCTTCGTGGGTCTGATCGCGCTCGGCGGCGTGCTGGCGCTTCAGGTGACCGACCTTGTCGCCGAACTGCCGAAGTACCGCATCAATCTCAGCGAGAAGATCCGATCCATCAAGGATGCGACGGGAGGCTCCGGCACCTTCGAGCGCACCATGGACATGCTGCAGGATCTCGGGCGTGAGCTGGAGGCGCCGCGGCCCGGGCAGGGCGAGGAGGGGCTCCTTGCCGCGACCGACGGTCGCCCGATTCCGGTCGAGATCAAGCAGCCGCCGCCGGGCACGCTCGGGACCCTCTCAACGGTCATGGCGCCGCTGCTGCACCCTTTGGCCACGCTGGGCATCATCTTCATCTTCGTGCTGTTCATCCTGTTCCAGCGGGAGGATCTGCGAAACCGTGTGGTACGGCTGGCCGGCGCGCACGACATGCAGCGCACCACGGCCGCCCTCGACGACGCCGCGAGCCGGCTGTCGCGCTTCTTTCTCGCGCAGGTGGCTCTGAATGCCTCCTTCGGCGCCGTCATCGGCGTCGGATTGTGGCTCATCGGGGTGCCGAGCGCGCTCCTGTGGGGCATCGCCGCGGCGGTGCTGCGTTTCGTGCCCTATATCGGCGCCGCCGTGGCGGCGGCTCTGCCCATCGGCTTCGCGCTGGCGGTCGATCCCGGCTGGACCATGGTGCTGTCGGCGGCCGCCCTGTTCATCGTGGTGGAGCCACTGGTGGGCCACGTCATCGAGCCGCTGCTCTACGGCCGCTCCACCGGCCTATCGCCGGTGGCGGTGATCGCCGCTGCCACCTTCTGGACCTGGCTGTGGGGCCCCATCGGCCTCCTGCTCTCCACCCCGCTCACCTTGTGCCTGGTTGTGCTGGGGCGCCATGTGGAAAGCCTTGAGTTCATCGACGTGGCGCTGGGCGACCGGCCGCCCCTCTCGGACAGTGAACTGCTCTACCAGCGCCTTCTGGCCGCCGACCCCGTGGAAGCGGCGGCCGCCGCCGAGGAGGTGCTGCGGCAGAAGGATCTCGACGCCTATTGCGACGGCGTGGTGCTGCCGGCCCTCAAGCTCGCCCAGCGCGATGCCGCGCGCGGCGCGCTCGACGCCGGCCGGCAGGAGCGCATCCGTGACACCCTGGCCGACCTGCTCGACCATCTGCCGGAGCCGGAAGAGAGGCTGACGCAGGAGGCAGATGCCGAGGAGGACTCCGGTCCCCGGCCCGAAGGCCCGCGCGTGCTGGTGCTGCCCGCCCGATCGGCTCTCGACGAGGCGGCGGGGCTGCTGCTCGTCTACCGGCTGATGGCGGACGGCATCCAGGCGGAGGCGGCCCCGCCCGGCGGCGCGCGGCGGCTGGCGTCGGGACAGGCGGAGGCGATCATCCTCGCCTATCTGTCCCCCGCAACCCCCGCGCATCGCCGCTACACCATCCGCAGCCTGAACCGCGACCCCTCGGCCCGGCGCCGCGTGATGGTGGCGGATTTCATGTCCGAGGGGCCGCCGCCCGTGCTTCAGGGCGAGGCGGCTGCGGTCTCCACCGTGAAGGGCGCAGTGGAGGCTGCACAGGTCGAGGCAACGCCTGAAGCGGCCGCCCCGACGGCCGTCCCGGCGCGGGCCGGGGCGGCCTGAAGGAACTGGCGCGGCCCGAAAGCCGTCGCCTCATCCCTTGACCAGATCGCCCAGCAGACTCGCGGCCAGCGTCAGCTTGGACAGGCTGAGGCCGGACTGGGCGATGTCGCGCACCGTGCGGCGCATGCGCTCCACCTCCTCGCGGCGACGGCCCACATAGGCGTCCACGGCAGCCTCGCCGGAAACGCCCTCGGCCAGCATCGCCTCGGTGATGCGACGCAGGAAGGTCTCAAGCTGCGCCAGCGAGCGGTCCAGCGCCAGCCGGTCGTAATAGTCGGGCGCAAGGATGCTGCGCGACTGGGTGAGCAGGTCGTCGATGGCGAAGTAGCGACCCGCCGCGAAGAAGGTGCTCGCGGCGCTGGGAATCGCCTTGCCCGTGGTCTCGGCGATCAGCGCGATGTCCGAGGCGGCGGCGAGCGCCGGCATGGAGGCGACGCGGCGGGCCAGCTCTTCCGGCACGCTTTGGGAAACGAGATCCGAGATGCGCGCGGCGCGGTCCTTGCGCCAGACGTCCGGCAGGCTCTCGTCGAGCGCGGCCGCGACCGCCGCGACGCCGCTACGGTAGCGTTCCACCACCCCGGCGATGCCGTCCGCGAAGGAGACGTTGCCGATGAACCAGATGGTGCGTCCCACCATCAGGTCCTGCACCGCCGCGTAGAGCTGGAGCTGGACGTGCCCGTCCACCTTGTTGTCCAGCGCGTCGATGGCGGCGGTCAGTTCCGGCAGGTGATAGCTGTCGCGCACCGCCGCGAAGGCGCGGGCGATGGAAGCGGCATCCCCGCCGGTCTGGTCGGAGATGCGGGCCATGGCGGAGGGGCCGCCCTGGTTGACGATGGCGTTGGCGAGGCCCGTCGCGATGATCTCGCGGTGGAGCCGGTGGGTCTCGATGGCGTGGGGATAGCGCTCTTGCAGCTCGTGCGGGAAGTAATGCACCAACTCGCCGGAGAGATAGGCATCGTCCGGCACGCTGGAGCCGAGGAGATCGTCCTTCAGGGCGAGCTTGGCATAGGCGAGGAGCACCGCCAGCTCGGGCCGGGTGAGGTGCTCGCCGCGCGAGCGCCGGTCGGCGATCTCGGCGTCGGAGGGCAGGAACTCCACCGCGCGGTCGAGTTCGCCCCGCGCCTCCAGCATCTGCATGAGGCGCTGCTGGAAGGCGAGGTCATCCGCGCCCTTCAGTTGGGCGAGGGACAAGGCGAGGGTCTGGTCGTAGTTGTTGACGAGGACGAGGCGTGCCACCTCGTCCGTCATCTGCTTCAGCAGCGCCGCGCGGTCGGGCATGCTGAGGTCGCCCATCTCCAGGGGCTTGGCCAGCGCGATCTTGATGTTCACCTCCACGTCGGAAGTGTTCACGCCGGCGGAATTGTCGATGGCGTCGGTATTGAGCCGCACCCCCTTGCGCGCCGCCTCGATGCGCCCGCGCTGGGTCATGCCGAGGTTGGCGCCCTCGCCGATGACCTTGGCATTGAGATCGGCGGCGGCGATACGCACCGCGTCGTTGGCGCGGTCGCCGGCCTGGGCGTCGGTCTCGGTGGAGGCGCGCACATAGGTTCCGATGCCCCCGAAGAACAAGAGGTCCACCGGCGCCTTCAGGATGGCGTTGATCAGCTCCGCCGGCGTGGCGCTGGCTTTCGGAAAGCGCAGCAGGGCGCGGACCTCTTCGGAGAGGTCGATGCTCTTGGCGCTGCGCGGGAAGATGCCGCCGCCCTTCGAGATGAGGCCGGCGTTGTAGTCAGCCCAGGAAGAACGGGGCAGATCGAACAGGCGGCGCCGCTCGGTGAACGAGGTGGCCGGGTCCGGATCGGGATCGAGGAAGATGTGGCGGTGGTCGAACGCCGCCACCAGCTTCAGCGCCGAGGACAAGAGCATGCCGTTGCCGAACACGTCGCCGGACATGTCGCCGACGCCAGCCACGGTGACGGGCGTCGTCTGGATGTCGATGTCCATCTCGCGGAAGTGGCGCTTCACCGCTTCCCAGGCACCGCGGGCGGTGATGCCCATGGCCTTGTGGTCGTAGCCGACCGAGCCGCCGGACGCGAATGCGTCGTCGAGCCAGAAGCCGTGCCGCTCCGAGATGGCATTGGCGGTGTCGGAGAAGGTGGCCGTGCCCTTGTCGGCCGCCACCACGAGGTAGGGATCATCCCCGTCGAGGCGCACCGTGTCGGCCGGCGGCACCACGGCGCCGCCCTTCAGATTGTCGGTGAGGTCGAGGAGCGAGGAGACGAACACCTCATAGGCCGCCGTACCCTCGGCAAAGACCGCCTCGCGCGTGCCGCCCACGGGCAGACGCTTGGGCACAAAGCCGCCCTTGGCGCCCACCGGCACGATGACCGCGTTCTTCACCTGCTGCGCCTTCACGAGGCCGAGGATCTCGGTGCGGAAATCCTGCGGCCGGTCGGACCAGCGCAGCCCGCCGCGCGCCACCTTGCCGAAGCGCAGGTGGACGCCCTCCACGCGGGGCGAATAGACGAACACCTCGTAGAGCGGGCGGGGCAAAGGCAGGCCCTCCACTTTCGCGCTCTCGAACTTGATGGCGATGGGCTCGCGCAGGCGGCCCTGCGCATCCTTCTGGTAATAGGTGGTGCGCAGCGCCGCATCCACGAGGTTCACGAAGCGCCGCAGGATGCGGTCCTCGTCGAGGCTGGAGACGTCGGCTAGCGCTTCGTCGATGGTCGCGCGCAGGGGCGCCTCGCGGGCGGCGCGGGCTTCGGCGGCGGTGTCCAGAGCCGGGTCGAAGCGGGCGTGGAACAGGCCGACGATGGCGCGGGCGAGGCTGCCGTGGCGGTTCAGCGTCTGCCAGATGTAGTCCTGCGAGAAGGGGATGCCCGCCTGCCGCAGGTAGCGGCCGAGCGCGCGCACCAGCGCCGCCTCGCGGAAGCTGAGGCCGGCATCGAGCACGAGGGCGTTGTAGCCGTCATTCTCCGCCGCGCCGCGCAGCACGGCGTTGAGGCAGTCCTCGAGGCGCACGGCGGAGCCCTCCACCGAGATGGAGCCGCCGTCCGCCCGCTCCAGCGACATGTCGTGCACCCAGCTCTTGGGGCCGCCGGCGGGCTCGATGCGGAACGTGCGCTCGTTGATGGCCTTGAGGCCCATGTTCTCCAGCATGGGCACGCGCGCCGCCAGCGGCAGGGGGGCACCGAAGGAGATGAGGCGCAGCGCGATGCGCCGGTTGTCGTCGCCCTCCCGGCGGTAGAAATCGAGGGCGACGGGCCGCTCCTCCGACAGGCGCTCCAGCAGCTCGATATCGGCGAGGGCGCGCGGCACGCCGTAGGCGGCGCGGTAGCCGGGATCGAACGCCTCCACGTAGCGGCGGGCGAGGCGGGCCGCGTCCCCGGCTTCGATGCCGGGCGTCGTCGTGACGGCAGCGGAGAGACGGTCGCGCCAGGTGAGGATGGCGTCCGCCACCGCCCGCTCCAGCTCGCCCTTGTCCACCTCGGGAATGCGCCCCTCGGTGCGGCCGATGTCGTAATGCACCCGGGTCAGCGGAAGACCGGCGACGAATTCCTGCTCGAAGGCCGTGACCGTGCCGCCGTAGGACGTCTCAAGGATCGCGCCCACGCGGTCGCGCACCTGCGCGTCGAAGCGCTCGCGCGGCAGGAAGGTGAGCACGGAGACGAAGCGGTCGAACCGGTCTGCCCGCGCCAGCACCTTCAGGCGCGGCCGGTCATAGAGCGAGAGGATCTCGCGGGCGTGGCCGAGCAGCGTCGCCACGTCGATCTGGAACAGGTCGTCGCGCGGGTAGGTCTCCAGCACCGTGGAGAGCGCGCGGGCCGAATGGCTGTCCGGCTCAAGCCCCGCGCCGCGGATCACCGAGGCCGCCTTGAGGCGCAGATAGGGAATTTCGCGCAGGGAGTGGGTGTAGGCCGTGGAGGCGAACAGGCCGATGAGGCGCACCTCGCCGATGAGCCGGCCCTTCTCGTCGTGGGCCTTGATGCCCACATAGTCCATCACGTCCCGCCGGTGGACGCGCGAGCGCAGGCTCGCCTTGGTGAAGAGCAGCGGCGTGGGGCCTTCGAGGAAGGCGCGGATCTCGGGCGTGGTCACCACCGGCGCGTCGCCGAGGCGCAGTTCTTGGACATCGGGATCGCGCAGGATGCCGAGGCCGCTGTTCTCCTCCGCCTTCAGGCCGTCCTCGGTCAATTCGTAATGGCGCAAGCCGAGGAAGATGAAATTCTCCTCGGTCAGCCATTCCAGAACGTCGGCGGCCTCCTCGCGGGCCTCGTCGCCGTAGGGGCGCTTCTCGCGCCGGTATCCCTTTGAGAGGCTCCGGACCTGCTTGCGCATGGCGGAGAAATCGAGATTGGCGGCGCGGACATCGGCGAGCGTCCGCTCCAGACCGGCCTTCAGCTCACCCACTGCGCTGTCGTCGATGGCCGCGACATGGATGTGGATGAGGCTTTCGCGGTTTCCCTCGGACAGGCCGTGGGGGCCGGGCGCCTCAAGCCCGCGCACCGCGCCGTCGCCGTCGCGCTCCACATGGAGGATGGGGTGGGCGGCGAGCTTCACCACCAGCCCGCGATCAGCGAGTTCACCCGCGATCGAATCGAACAGGAAGGCCATGTCGTCGTTCACCGCTTCGATGACGGTGATGGCGGGGCCGGGCAGGGCCGGGTTGAACACCCGCACGCTCGGCTGTCCCTTGGGGCGCCCGGCCACATGGGCCCACGCCTCGCGCAACAGCAGCACGACGCAGGCCGGGGGGAGGGGCGCCAGATCTTCCGGCGCCACGGCGGCGAGGAAGATGTCGGCGAAGCCCGCCGGCAGGTGAGGCGCCTCGCGCTCGATGAGCGCCTTTACCGCGGCCAGAGCCGTCTCGTCGTGGAGTCCGTGCGCACCGGCTTGAAATCCCATGACGTTCATGGCCTTTCCTCACTGTGTTGCCGCGGGTTGCGCTGGTTCAGCCGTCCGGCGAGCATGACCTTGTGGCCCGGAGCGGCGACGCTGGAATGACGAGGCGACCCTATGGCATCGAAAGTGAAGGCAGCGGTGGGCGTGGAAAAGGGCAAAAGCGCGACTGCCACAAATAAAGGCAGGCCCGAAACGAAGGCGGCGCCGCAGAAGTCCAAGTCTTCGGAGAAAAAGTCTTCCACAAGAAAACCCGCACCGCAGGCGTCTGTTCCTGCGACCGAACCCGCGCGCCGGCGTGACGATCTTCCCGCCATCGCCCTCGCCATTCCTCCCGCCGAGCTGGATGCGGCCAATCAGGCGTATTTCGACAAATGCGTCGAGAAGATCGGCTTCGTTCCGAACGTGCTGCAGGCCTATACGCTGGACATGGCGAAGCTCAATGCCTTCGCCGGCATGTATAACGATCTGATGCTCGCCCCCTCCGGCCTGTCGAAGCTGGAGCGGGAGATGATCGCCGTGGTCGTGTCCAGCATCAACCGCTGCTATTACTGCCTCACGGCGCACGGCGCGGCGGTGCGCCAGCTCTCCGGCGATCCTATCCTCGGCGAGCAGATGGTGATGAACTATCGCGCCGCCCGCCTCGACCCGCGCCGCAGGGCGATGCTCGACTTCGCCGCCAAGCTCACGGAGAGTCCGCATGCGGTCGAGGAAGAGGACCGCGAGGGTTTGCGCCGGGTCGGCTTTTCCGAGCGCGACATCTGGGACATCGGCGCCGTGGTCGGCTTCTTCAACATGTCGAACCGCATCGCCTCGGCGACCGACATGCGCCCGAACGAAGAATACCACGCCCAGGCTCGCACGCCGAAAGCGTGACGCCCGCGCCGGCCCGCGGAACAGATCTTGAGGAGCGCGGCGGCGGTCACGCCGTCGCGCCATGAAGAGATTAGGTCGAGTGGAGTGCTTATTCTCAACCTTCGCGGGCGGAGCCTGTGGATACCGTCTTACGCAGCGTCGGTCAGGCAATAGCGGTAAGATCGAGCTAGACATTCGGCGCCCGCCCGGTCTATTGACGCACTCGCGGCGGAGCATGATAGCTTGCGCCCAAGATCAAGCGCACCGGACAAGGTGCCTTTTGTGTGGAGGTCGGCTGGAGTGCGTCGCGTGCGACGTGCGGCCGGGGAACAGCGAGGGCGCCTTACGATCATGGACAGCGTCTCAGACGTGCCCTACATCGTTGAAGCATCGGGTCTCACGAAGGAATTCAAAGGGTTCGCTGCGGTCAAGAACGTTGACCTCAGGATCCGTCGGCACACCATTCACGCCCTCATCGGGCCGAACGGTGCCGGAAAGACCACCTGCTTCAACCTGATTACCAAATTCCTGGAGCCGACACGCGGCACCATCAAGCTGAACGGCCGCGACATCACGCGCACGCCGCCGGCGGATGTGGCGCGGCTGGGCATGGTCCGCTCGTTCCAGATCTCGGCCACCTTCCCGCACCTCACGGTGCTTGAGAACGTGCGGATCGCGCTGCAGCGGCCCATCGGCAACTCGTTCCATTTCTGGCAGTCGGAGAAGAGCCTCGATGCGCTCAACGACCGCGCCATGGAGCTGATCGCCGACGTGGACCTGACGCAATACGCCAGGCACCTGGCGGTGGAACTGCCCTACGGCCGCAAGCGCGCGCTGGAAATCGCCACCACGCTCGCGCTCGAGCCGGAAATGCTGCTGCTGGACGAGCCCACCTCCGGCATGGGCCGCGAGGACATCGCCCGCACGGCGGATCTCATCAAGCGCGTCTCCACCAACCGCACCATCCTCATGGTGGAGCACAACCTTTCGGTCGTGGCCAATCTCTCGGACCGGATCACCGTGCTGGCGCGCGGCGAGATCCTCACCGAAGGCCCCTATTCCGAAGTGTCGAAGAACCCGCAGGTGATCGAGGCCTACATGGGCACCGGTGGAGCGCATTGAGATGGCCGCGAATGGAACGCCCCTCCTCGAGGTGAAGGACCTGCACGGCCATTATGGCGAGAGCCATGTGCTGCACGGCATGACCTTCGACGTCCATCCGGGCGAGGTGGTGACGCTGCTGGGCCGCAACGGCGCCGGCAAGACCACCACCATGCGCGCCATCATGGGCCTGCTGCGCAAGCGCGCCGGTTCCATCCGTTATCAGGGCACTGAAACGGTTGGATTGGCGCCCAACAAGATCGCCCGGCTCGGCATCGCCATCTGCCCGGAGGAGCGGGGCATCTTTTCCTCGCTCTCCGTGCGCGAAAACCTGCTGCTGCCCCCCGTGGTGCTGCCCGGCGGCCTGACCGTCGACGAGGTTCACGAGCTGTTCCCGCGGCTCGAAGAGCGCCGCAACAGCCAGGGCACGAAGCTTTCGGGCGGCGAGCAGCAGATGCTGGCCATCGCCCGCATTCTACGCACCGGGGCGAAGCTCCTGCTGCTCGACGAGCCCTCCGAGGGTCTTGCGCCGGTGATCGTGCAGCACATCGGCGAGATCATCCGGAACCTCAAGAAGAAGGGGTTCACGGTGCTGCTCGTGGAACAGAATTTCCACTTCGCTTCCACTGTCGCCGACCGCCACTATGTTGTGGAGCACGGTCGCGTGGTGGACATGGTGGAAAATGACAAGATCGCGGAAAACGCGGCACGTCTCGAAGCCTTTCTCGGCGTCTGACGCCGGGTTCCTGACAGCGAGAAAATCCGGTTCCAGCCGGAGGGGAGGACACATTATGCGTCTTGCAGCCGTATTGCTGGCCGCAGCCAGCGTCGTCGTTGCCGCTGGCGCCGCCAAGGCCCAGGTTCCGGTCAAGATTGGCGTGCTCAACGACCAGTCTGGCCTTTATGCCGACCTCGGCGGCCAGGGCTCCGTCTGGGCCGCCAAGAAGGCGGTCGAGGACTTCGGCGCCGCCGCCAAGGGCCTCAAGGTGGACGTGATCTTCGCCGATCACCAGAACAAGGCCGACGTCGGCACCTCCATCGCCCGCCAGTGGTATGACGTGGATGGCGTGGATGTGATCGTCGACACTCCGAATTCCGGCGTCGCTCTCGCGGTGAACACCGTCACCAAGGAAAAGAACAAGGTCTTCATCAATTCCGGCGCGGCCACCTCGGACCTCACCGGCAAGGCCTGCACGCCGAACACGGTGCACTGGACCTACGACACCTGGGCGCTGGCCAACGGCACCGGCAAGGCCATCGTGAAGAACGGCGGCGACACCTGGTTCTTCCTCACTGCAGACTATGCCTTCGGCCATGCGCTCGAGCGGGATACCTCCGAGGTGGTGAAGGCCAACGGGGGCAAGGTGGTCGGCGCTGTGAAGGTGCCGCTGAACAATTCCGACTTCTCCTCGTTCCTGCTGCAGGCGCAGTCGTCCAAGGCCAAGATCATCGGCCTCGCCAATGCCGGTGGCGACACCATCAATTCCATCAAGCAGGCGTCGGAATACGGCATCGTCGAGGGCGGCCAGAAGCTCGCCGGCCTCCTCATCTTCCTCACCGACGTGCATTCCCTCGGCCTCAAGGTGGCGCAGGGTCTGAACCTGACCTCCGCTTGGTACTGGGATCAGACCGACGCCAACCGGAAGTTCGCCGATGCCTTCGCAGCGGCCAACGGCGGCAAGCGTCCGACCATGGTGCAGGCCGGCGTCTATTCGGGCGTGCTGCACTATCTCAAGGCGGTCGAGGCGCTGAAGTCCGCCAAGGACGGCGCGGCCGTGGTGGCGGAGATGAAGAAGATCCCCACCGACGATCCGCTGTTCGGCAAGGGCGAAGTGCGGGCCGACGGCCGGCAGATTCACCCCATGTATCTCTATGAGGTGAAGAAGCCGTCGGAGTCCAAGGGCCCCTACGACTACTACACCCTCAAGGGCACCATCCCGGCCAACGAGGCTTTCCGCCCCATCGGCGAGGGCGACTGCCCCCTCGTCAAGAAGGGCTGATCCAGCACCCGGACCGGGCAGGCTCTCAGGGCCTGCCCGGGCCTCCACCAAGTCCGGTTCCTGTGTTCCGGTTGTCACTTGCGGTTTCCGCCGTTTCCTCCTGACGAGACGGGTCTTCGATGTTCGAGCTTCTCGGCATTCCCCCCCAGGCCCTGTTCGGGCAATTGCTGCTGGGCCTGATTAACGGCGCCTTCTACGCCATGCTGAGCCTCGGGCTCGCGGTGATCTTCGGCCTTCTGAACGTCATCAACTTCACGCACGGCGCCCAGTACATGATGGGCGCGTTCGGGGCGTGGATGCTGCTCAATTATGCCGGCATCCCCTTCTGGGGGGCGCTGGTGCTCTCGCCGATCATCGTCGCGATCATCGGCATGCTCATCGAGAAGACGCTGCTCAAACGGCTATACCATCTCGATCATCTCTACGGCCTCCTGCTCACCTTCGGCCTCGCCCTCATCCTCGAGGGCCTGTTCCGGCGGCAGTACGGCTCCTCGGGCCTGCCCTACAATAATCCCCTGCCGGGCGGCACCAATCTCGGCTTCATGTTCCTGCCCAACTACCGCGCCTTCGTCGTGGTGGCCTCCCTCGTGGTGTGCATCGCCACCTGGTACGTGATCGAGCGCACCAAGCTCGGCTCCTACCTGCGCGCCGCCACCGAGCGGCCGGATCTGGTGCAGGCCTTCGGCATCGACGTGCCGCGCATGATCACGCTCACCTACGGCTTCGGCGTCGGCCTCGCCGCGCTCGCCGGCGTGCTCGCCGCCCCGGCCTATCAGGTGAGCCCCACCATGGGCTCGAACCTGATCATCGTGGTGTTCGCCGTGGTGGTGATCGGCGGCATGGGCTCCATCATGGGCGCCATCGTCACCGGCTTCGGCCTCGGCGTCATCGAGGGCCTGACCAAGGTCTTCTATCCCGAGGCCTCGTCCACCGTGATCTTCGTCATCATGGCCATCGTGCTCATGGTGAAGCCCGCCGGCCTCTTCGGCACGGCCAAGTGAGGGCTGCTACATGAGCTCCGCGACCCATTCCGCTTCCGCCCCCGCCACGTCCGGCGGCAGCTCCAGCACCATGATCGTGTTCGCCGTCGCCGCGGTGGCCGTGCTGCTGGTGGCACCGTTCGGCGTCTATCCCGTGTTCCTGATGAAGGTGATGTGCTTCGCGCTGTTCGCGTGCGCCTTCAACCTGCTGCTCGGCTACACGGGCCTCCTGTCGTTCGGCCACGCCATGTTCTTCGGCGGGTCGGCCTACGTCTGCGCCCACACCACCAAGGTGCTGGGCTTCACCCCGGAGCTTGCCATCCTCGCGGGTGTCGCCTTCTCGGTGGTGCTGGGGCTGCTGGCGGGCCTGCTCGCCATCCGCCGGCAGGGCATCTACTTCGCCATGGTCACGCTGGCCCTGGCGCAGATGTTCTTCTTCTTCTGCCTGCAGGCGAAGTTCACCGGCGGTGAGGACGGCCTCCAGGCGGTACCGCGGCGCCCGCTGTTCGGCCTCATCGACATCAGCCAGGACATCCACCTCTATTATTTCGTGCTGGCGATCTTCCTGTTCGGCTTCTTCGTCATCTACCGCACCATTTACTCCCCCTTCGGGCAGGTGCTGAAGGCGATCCGCGAGAACGAGCCGCGCGCCATTTCGCTCGGCTACCGGGCGAACCAGTACAAGCTGCTCGCCTTCGTGCTTTCGGCGGCCCTCGCGGGTCTCGCCGGCTCCACCAAGGTGCTGGTGTTCCAGCTCGCCTCGCTCACCGACGTCGCCTGGCAGATGTCGGGTGAAGTGGTGCTGATGACGCTGGTGGGCGGCATGGGCACCGTGCTCGGCCCCGTGGTCGGCGCGGCCGTGATCGTGACCATGCAGAACTATCTCGCCGGCCTCGGCGAGTGGGTGCTGGTGATCCAGGGCGTCATCTTCGTCCTCGCCGTCTCGCTGTTCCGCCGCGGCTTCGTCGGCGAGGTCATCGCCATCTGGCAGCAGATGAAGGCCCGCAAGGCCAACAGCTGACGCGCTCAACAGCTGAAGCGTCAGCCGCCGGCCTGCGGGCCGGCCGCACATCCTCCCACCCCGCGGGCGCCCGTCGCCTGCGGGGTTTTTCTTGTCGCACTCTAACCCCAAGTAAGAGAACGCGTGATCCGATCTGATTGCGATGCAATCAGATCGGCGCGTGCCCTGGGGTCAGCGGCGGCGAACCGTATCCATGGCGAAGACCGCGAGGCCGGCGACGAGCCCCCAGACCGGAGCGCCGAGGCCGAGCGCGCTCACGCCCGAGGCGGTCGTGGCGAACGTCACGATGGCGGCCGTGCGGTGCTTCTCCACGCCGAGCGCCGCCGTGAGCGAGCCGGTGAGGGGAGCGATCAGCGCCAGCCCGGCGATGGTGGCGACCAGAGCCGGCGGCAGCGCCGCGAAAACCGCGACCAGCGAGGCGCCGGCCGCCGCCAGCAGCAGGTAGAACAGGGCATAGACGGGCCCCGCCTTCCACCGCGCCCGGGGATCGGGATCGCACTCCGGCCCCGTGCAGAGCGCCGCCGTGATGGCCGCAAGATTCGATGCATGGGCACCGAACGGCGCCGTCAGCAGTGAGGCGATGCCGGTGGTGGCGAGGATGGAGCGCACCGGCGGCACATAGCCGCTGGCCGTGAGCACGGCGAAGCCGGGCAGGTTCTGCGACGCCATGGTCACGAGGAAAAGCGGCAGGGCGATGCTGATGAGCACGCCGCCGTCGAATTCCGGCGTCACCCACACCAGCGCCGAGAGTTCGAGCGCCGGCATCTGACCCACGGCGCCGGACCCCAGCGCCGCGCCGATTCCGGCCACCAGCGCCGCCGGAACGGACCAGCTGGGCGCCAGCCGGCGTGTCAGGAAGAAGGCCGCCACAACCGGCAGTACCAGCAGTGGGCTCTTCGCGGCGTGCTCGGCGAGGGCGGTGACGAAGCGCACCAGCACGCCCGCGAGCATCGCCGCCGCCACCGCCACGGGAATGCGCGACACCAGCGTGCCGAGCGGCTTCACCGCCGCGCAGGCCACCATCAGCAGTCCCGCCACCAGGAACGCGCCCGCCGCCCGCTCCATGCCGATCCCCGCCCCGAAAGCGGCAAGCAGGGCCGCGCCCGGCGTGGACCAGGCGGTGATGATGGGCATGCGGTGCCGGACGGAGAGGAACGCGCTCGATCCCGCGATGGCGAGGCAGAGCGCCGCCACCCAGGAGGACGCCTGCGCCGGGCTTGCCCCCACCGCCGCGGCGGCGGAGAGGATGAGGGCGAGGGTGCCGCCGAAGCCCACGAGAGCCGCAACGAAGGCCGACACGATGGCGGAGACGGGCACGCGAAACTCCTCGGGGCGTCTTGGTGTGGACCTCCGCCCGCGGGCTCAGGGGGCCTGCGCCGACAGCACCGGGACGAGCGCCGCCAGCGTCTGCCGGCGCGCCACCAGCCCGAGCGATTCGGGAGAGGCTATGTCGAGGGAGGTGTAGCGCACGAACACGGCGGTGCGGCCGTCCTTCTTCGCAAAGCCGATGAACCATCCGAACGGCCGCGACCGGTCGATCTGCCCATCCGGGAAGCGGCCGAAGCCCGAGCCGGTCTTGCCGAAGGTGACCCACCCGGCGGGCTGCTCATCGATGGCCATGATGCGGATGGTCTCGTCCACGGCCTCGGCCGAGACCGGCAGTTCGCCCTTGAGCATGCGGCGCAGGAAGTCGATCTGCTCGCGCGGGGAGATGACGAGGGAGGAGGAGATCCAGTAGCGCTTGCCGGGCTCCGCCTCGCCCTTCACGCCGCCCATGTTCTCGTTGCCGTAGGCGAAGGCCTTGAGGTACTGCGCCATCCGCTCGCGTCCGAGCTCGGCGGCGAGCACCTCGGAATACCAGACCACGGAATTCTTCATCCATGATCGGGGCGTCTGCGGGCCGCGCGTCACCTCCCGTTCGAGGTCCGCGCCAGGTGGCGGCTCGTGGACGGGCTTGCTGTCGCTCTTGAGGATGCCGGCGTCATAGCCCATCAGCGCCAGCACCACCTTGAAGGTGGAGTTGGGGGGATGGCGCGCGGCGCACAGCCCCTGTTTTGCCAGCACCCGGCCACTGTCGAGGTCGGTCACCAGCAGGCAATCCTCCGCCGCGGCCGCCGGGCGCACGCCGAGGAGCGCCGGGGCGAGCGCGAGAGACAGGAGGAAAGCGAGGCGGGCGATGGGCCGTCCCACCGCCGAGCGCGACCACCCCATCAGGAGGCCTTGGCCGGCTTGTCCACCAGCCGGGGGGCGTAGGTGTGCTCCTTGGCCGGGAAGGTGCGGGCGCGCACCTCCTCGGCATAGGTCGCCACCGCCGTCTCGATGGCCGGGCCGAGATTGGCGTACTTCTTGACGAACTTCGGCACCCGGTCGCCGAGGCCCAGCATGTCCTCCAGCACGAGGATCTGCCCGTCGCAGGCCGGCGAGCCGCCGATGCCGATGGTGGGGCAGGGCACTTCCTCCGTGATGCGGCGCGCAAGCGGCTCGGCGATGGCCTCCAGCACGATCGAGAAGGCACCGGCCTCGGCCACCGCGCGGGCGTCGTCGAGGATGATGGAGGCCTCGGCATCGTCGCGGCCGCGCGCCTTGAACGAGCCGAGCGTGTTGATGGCCTGCGGGGTGAGGCCCACATGGCCCATCACCGGCACGCCGCGATCCACCAGGAAGCGCACGGTGTCGGCCATGCGCCGGCCACCCTCGAGCTTCACCGCGCCGGCGCCGGTCTCCTTGAGCACGCGGGCAGCGGTGTGGAAGGCTTCGGTCGGGCTCGCCTCGTAGCTGCCGAAGGGCAGGTCCACGACGATGAGCGCACGCTGCGTGCCGCGCACCACGGCGCGGCCGTGCACGATCATCATCTCCACGGTCACCGGGACAGTGGTCTCCAGCCCGTGCATCACCATGCCGAGGCTGTCGCCGACGAGGATCACGTCGACGTGGCGGTCGAGCAGGCGGGCCGTGTGGGCATGGTAGGAGGTGAGCGACACGATGGGCTCGCCCCCCTTGCGGGCCTGGATCTCGGGCGCGGTGACGCGGCGGGCGTCGGCCTGAATGGACATGGCGTTCCTCTTGGCTTGGCCGGCGCCGGGGCGGCGGCACGGCCGGGGGCATTTCCGGCTCCCGCGGGAGCCGTCCTCACCTGACTGTTGTTCTTGTTCGTGTCTCTGGACGGCCGCGCTGCTCTCACATCACCGGCACGCCGACGACGTAGGGATGAAATAGGTAGGCGAGGGCGAGATAGAGCACCAGCCCCCCGCCGACCACCAGCGCGTCACCCGCCCAGTTTTTCGGCGCGACGGGCGGGGGCAGGTTGCGCCGCTTCACCGAGATGCGGTCGAACACCGCCCAGGCCAGCACCGCGCCGAACAGCACGATGGAGGCGATGTCGCCATTGGCGAGAAGGTGTGCCACGGCCCAGGTCTTCACGCCCACCAGCATGGGGTGCTTGAGCCAGGCCTTCACATGGCTCGGGACATAAGCGGCGACGATGGCGATGGCGGCGAACAGCATCAAGAGCAGCGTCAGATGGCGCATGCCCACAGGCGGGTTCCACACCTGCATGGGGCCGGAGGCGCGCCACAGCGCATAGCCATAGGCCGTGAGCAGCAGGCCGGACGCCGCGAGCAGGGAATAGAAGCCCTTGTAGGGACCTTCCCCCAGCGTGCCGATGAGGCTGGCGCGCAGGCCCCTGACCGTCGTCACCAGATGGATGCCGAGGAAGACGACGAGGCCGAACAGCATCATCACCATGGAACGGGTCTCCTGAGGCGGGGGCGCATCCGCCGCCGACGCGCGGACATTAGTGATGACGGAGCCGGTTGGAAACGGGGCGGCGGTTTCTGGCAACCGGTGGGCGTCGCCCGGGCCAGCGACATCTTGCACGCGTCCCCAAGCGTGGCACTATGGCTGACGGGAGGTCAGCGAACATGTTCGAAGCGCTGGTTGTGCCACCGCGCGCCGGCAAGGTGGGGGCGGTTCTGCGCAAGTCCCGCCTTTTGATCTGGCTGGCCGCCGCGCTCCTCGCGGCCATGCTCGTGAGTTTCGCTCTGGCCGGGCCGGCCTCCGCCGCAGCGGCCGTGGTGGCGCGGATCGACCTGTCGCGACAGACCATGACCGTGAGCGTCAACGGCATGCCGCACTATTCCTGGCCGGTTTCCACCGCCCGCCGGGGCTATGTCACGCCCACCGGGGCTTACCGACCCCAGCGCATGTACCGCAGCTATTTCTCGCGCAAGTATTACAACTCGCCCATGCCCTACTCGATCTTCTTCAATGGCGGGTATGCCATCCACGGCAGCTATGAGGTGAGCCGCCTCGGCGCGCCGGCCTCCCACGGCTGCGTGCGGCTGCACCCCTCGAATGCCGCGACCCTCTATTCCCTGGTGCAGACCTACGGGGCGGGCAACACGCTGATTCTCATCACCCGCTGAGGGGCGGCTTTTCCGGCCCCTCGTGCGGCGCATGCGTGCCCTGCAGCGAATCCCTCGCAACAGGTCTTCTATTCGTCGCGCACCCATGGTATCGGCCACTGCCAACTCGTAGCGAGGTGCCGGAGCCCCGCGGCCAGCCCAAAGGTCTGGTCCAGGCTCAGTCTCTCGTTCCGGCCCCGATCCAGCGGTCGCGTTCCGCGCCGCCACCAGGAGTTGGCCATGACAACCCCCAATGGGACTGCGCATTCGTCCGCGATCGACAGCCGCTCGCGCTTCCGCGAGGCGCTGACCTTCGACGACGTGCTGCTGACGCCCGGCGCCTCCGAGGTGATGCCCGGCCAGGTGGATATCTCCACCCAGCTCACCAAGACCATCAGCCTCAACATGCCGATCATCTCCGCGGCGATGGACACCGTGACCGAATCGCGTCTCGCCATCGCCATGGCGCAGGCTGGCGGTATCGGCGTGATCCACCGCAATCTCTCGCCGGAGATGCAGGCCGAGCATGTGCGGCAGGTGAAGAAGTACGAATCGGGCATGGTGGTGAACCCCGTCACCATCCATCCCGACCAGCCGCTTTCCGACGCGCTGGACCTGATGAAGCGCTATTCCATCTCCGGCATTCCGGTGGTGGAGCGGGGCACCGGCGGCATCGCCGGCCGCCTGGTCGGCATCCTCACCAACCGCGACGTGCGCTTCGCCCGCGATCCCGGCCAGCGGGTCGCCGAACTGATGACCAAGGACCGTCTGGTCACCGTCCGCGAGGGGCAGGTGAATCAGGACGAGGCCAAGCGCCTCCTGCACCAGTACCGCATCGAGAAACTGCTGGTGGTGGATGCTGACGACCGCTGCGTCGGCCTCATCACCGTGAAGGACATCGAGAAGGCGGTGGCCTATCCCAGCGCCGCCAAGGACGAGCAGGGCCGCCTGCGCGTCGCCGCCGCGACCACCGTTGGGGAGGACGGCTTCGAGCGTACCGAGCGTCTGATCGACGCGGGCGTGGATCTCGTGGTGGTGGACACCGCCCACGGCCATTCGCGCAAGGTGCTGGACCAGGTGGAGCGCATCAAGAAGCTCTCCAACCGCACCCAGATCCTTGCCGGCAACATCGCCACCTCCGACGGCGCCAAGGCGCTGATCGATGCGGGTGCGGATGCGGTGAAGGTCGGCATCGGCCCCGGCTCCATCTGCACCACTCGCATTGTCGCCGGCGTCGGCGTGCCCCAGCTCACCGCCGTGATGGACGCGGTGGAGGCGGCGCTCGCCACGGGGACGCCGGTGGTTGCCGACGGCGGCATCAAGTTCTCCGGCGATCTCGCCAAGGCACTGGCGGCGGGCGCCTCCGCCGCCATGGTGGGCTCGCTCCTCGCCGGCACCGACGAGAGCCCGGGCGAGGTCTTCCTGTTCCAGGGCCGGTCCTACAAGTCCTATCGCGGCATGGGCTCGGTGGGCGCCATGGCCCGCGGCTCGGCCGACCGCTACTTCCAGGCCGAGGTGCGCGACACCCTGAAGCTGGTGCCAGAAGGCATCGAGGGGCAGGTGGCCTACAAGGGGCCGGTCGGCGCCGTGCTGCACCAGCTCGCCGGCGGCCTGCGGGCGGCCATGGGCTATGTGGGCGGGTCCAATCTCCAGGAGTTCCGCGAGCGCGCCCGCTTCGTGCGCATCTCCTCGGCCGGCCTGCGCGAGAGCCACGTCCACGACGTGACCATCACCCGCGAGAGCCCCAACTATCCGACCAGCGTCTGACGCTGTTTGAGTGTTCACACCGGCGCGGCTCAGCCCGCGCCGGCGGCACCCCCGCCACGCATGCGAACCACGAATTCCACCAGGAAGGCCGTGGACCAGGCCACCATCATGGGGCCGATGAGCGATTCGAAACCGGCCACGGCCCGAAAGGCCCTTTTGATGCTCACGCCATCGGGACCGAGCGTGGTGTAAGTGGAGAGTGAATAATAGATGGCGTCGCGCGGGTCGCCGATGGCGTCGAGCAGCACATAGGCGCCGGCCCAGATGCACACCTCCGCGAGATGCACGAGGCTGAGGCTGAGCACCGTAGCGCTGATGATGACGGCTTCCACGAATACATGGTCCGCATAGACCTTGCCGCTGATCCGATGGCTCAGCCTCCGGCGGATGATCGCCAGGCCGATGGCGTGGGTGCACACCGTGAGCATCGCCAGCACGATGCAGACCATCGCCACCGCCAGCATCGCGCCCGAACCAATCGTCCCGTCCATATCCCGTTTTCGCTCCGTCACGTGACACACTACGTGTGAGCTTAGCACCGGCCGGTGCGATCTCACGTGTCGAGGCAAGATGTCACCGAGCGTGAGCGGGGCGGCACGCGGCGGAAACGTCACGAAACGGATGTTTACAAACGGTATCTATTCCCTTCTTCCGCAGCGGAATACCCCTGGGGTAACTTGGATTCCAAGGGTGGCACAGGAGGGGACCGACAGGCTCCGCGAGGCGGAGCCGTCCCGGCCTCTCGCGCCGGAGCCGCTCCAATGTTCGCCTCTCAGCCTCGCTTGGATTTTGCCGTCGTCGGCGTTCAGAAGGCAGGAACGACCGCACTTTTCCATTTCCTGTCCCAGCATTCCCGCATCGCGATGCCGGGCGACAAGGAACTGCACTTCTTCGACGACGACCGCCGGTGCTGGGCGCGCCCGGACTATCGCGACTACCTCTCACGTTTTCCCCGGCGGCGGGGCGCGATCCGTGGCGAGGCGACGCCCTCCTACATCTGGTGGCCGAACACGCTTGAGCGGCTGTGGTTGCATAATCCCCATGTCCGGATCATCGCCCTGTTCCGCGATCCGGTGGCCAGGGCCCATGCCCACTGGCGCATGAGTCGGGCGAACGGCAGGGAGCCCCTCGATTTTTCCAGCGCCATCCGGGCAGAGCGGGGCCGGCTCCCGGCCGGCACTGCCGACGATGGGCGACGGCACTATTCCTATGTGGAGCGCGGCTTTTACGGCGCTCAGGTGGAGCGCCTCCTGTCCATCTTCCCCCGCAGCCAGGTTCTGATGCTCCGCCAGGACGATCTGGCGCAGCACCACGGGGAAACCCTCGCGCGCGTGTTCGATTTTCTCGGACTTGAGAGGGAGTACGTCGCGCCGGATCGGATCTTCGATGGCGCCGCCGACCTGCCGGTCAGCGCCGCGGACGAGGCCTTTCTTGCGAACGCCTATGCCGCGGACCTCGAACGCTTTTCCGCGCTCAGCCGGCTCGACGTATCCCGCTGGCCGAGCGCCGACCCGGACCGGCGCATCATCGCGCCGGACGGGTGTCAGACGTTTCGGCGGGAGTCTTTCGGCGGCGTCACATCGATCATGCCGCTCTCGTCCGGCGTGCCGTAGCCGCGGGTCTCGCGCAGGTCGATGACGCGGAATGAAAAGCCGCCGTTGCGCTTCATGCCCGGCGCGCGGCCGGTGACGAGCGCATAGACGCCGCCGCCAAGAACCAGGGCGGTGATGACGATGCCGGCCACCAGGATGAGGCCGCCGACAAGCGTAAACAGGGCGAGGCCCACGAGACCCGCCACCACAAGGCCGGCGATACCGCCGAAGATGTTCACGAGCTGTTTCATGATTGAAAGGGTGTCGGCCAATTCGGGCGGAATTCCGAGCGGAGACACCGGGGCACCAGCAACCTTTGCGTGATCGCGGCCTTGGCCTGACCGAAAGGGAAGGGCGGCTCAGTCCGCCGCCCCCTCCTCATATTGCTCCAGCGCGGGCTCACGTCCAATGAGCCGGGCGAGCTGGCGCAGGCGGTTCTGCACGCGTTCGTTGACGAGCGACACCAACGTCTTCGGCACGCTCAGCACCAGCTGGTCGCCGCGCACCTTCAGCGGCATGCGGGGCAGGATGCCCGGCATCGCGGCGGACAGCACATAGCCGACCCGCATGGCCGCCCCGAGGATGCGGGCGCGGTCCAGCATTCCGGTGGTGACAAGCTCAAGGATGCGGGTGTCGCTTTCGTCGGCGCCGAGGCCCACGTGACGGAAATAGACCGACAGCGCCACGTAAGCCCGGCCGGGATGATCGATGCCGGCGAAGGCGGCATGGGCGATCATGTTGAGGCTCTGCTCGCCGCGATAGTCGGGATGGGCGCGCCAGCCCACATCCGCGAGCAGGCAGGCCGCGCGGCGCAGGCGGCGCTCCTCGTCCGCTTCCTCCAGCACCGGGGCAGAGGCGAAGAAGCCGTCGGTCCAGGCCACCAGTTCCTCGCCGTGCAAGGGCGAGCGGGAGCGCAGGACATTCATCTCCGCCGCCGCGATGAGCAGCGGGTCACCGGCCCGCTCGGCCTCGGGCAGCAGCGAATAGAGCAGGCCCTCGCGCACGCCGAGGGCCGAAATGACCACCTCGGACGGGCGCCCCTGCCGCACGATGTTCTCCAGCACGAGCGCGCCATAGGCGAGCAGCGGGCGCCGCGCGTCGGAGATCACGTCGATATGGGCCAGCGCTTCGGTGTCGGCACGATGGACGATGCGGGTGAAGTCCAGCGCCTCGCGGGCCGGTATCACATAGCCGTGCATCACATGCAGCGGATAGCCCTTCGTGAACATGTGCAGACGCGCAAGGGCCCGCCATGTGCCACCCACCGCATAGAAGGTGCGGCCGGCGAGGCCGTCCAGAACCTGCGCCTCGGGGATGGTGTCGCGGACGATCTTCTCCGCCTTGCGCGTCGAGCGCGACGAGCGATCCTGAAGGGCGAGGCCGCCCAGCGGCAAGGTCACGCCCGTGCCGACGCAGCCGGCTTTCACGTCCACCAGCTCCAGCGAGCCGCCGCCCAGATCGCCGACGATGCCGTCCGGCGCGTGCACGCCGGAGACGATGCCATAGGCCGCGAGTTCCGCCTCGCGCTTGCCCGTCAGCAGCTCGATGCGGGTACCGCAGATGGCCTCGCACTCGGCGATGAAGGCCGGTCCGTTCTGGGCATCACGCGCGGCGGCGGTGGCGAGCGCATGGATCTCGCCCACCTGCATGGCGTCGCAGAGCGCGCGGAAGCGCTTCAGCGCGGCGAAGGCGCGATCGACCGCATCCTGCGGGAGCCGGCCGGTGGAGAGGACCTCCCGGCCGAGCCCACACAGGGCCTTCTCGTTGAAGATCGGCGTCAGGGCACGGTTGAGCCCCTCGTACACGACGAGGCGCACCGAGTTGGAGCCGATATCAATGACTGCGACCGGCGCCCCAAGGGACAGCCGGCCGGGCGCCTGCGTCAACTCAGCGCCCGCCTCCCCGGCGGACGAAGAGGCTGCGCGGCGAAGAATCCTTGAGAGACTTTCCACGGCCGGACAAGCTCGGATTGGTCATGAAATACTGATGGGCGTTGAACGGCTCCTCGCCCGGCGCCGGGACTATGCGTTCGGAGGAGCCATCCGGCAAGACACGCCAGCTCTGCTGGTTGTCGATAAGGTTCGCAACCATGATCTGGTCGAGCACCTGCTCGTGCACGGTCGGGTTGGTGATGGGGCACAGGGTCTCGACCCGGCGGTCGAGGTTGCGCGGCATCAGGTCCGCCGAGGAGATGTAGACGATGGCGTTCGGGCTGGGCAGGCCATGGCCGCCGCCGAAGCAGTAGATGCGCGAGTGCTCCAGGAAGCGCCCGACGATGGACTTCACCCGGATGTTCTCGCTCAGGCCCGGGATGCCCGGCCTGAGGCAGCAGATGCCGCGGATGACGCAATCCACCTGCACCCCGGCCGCGCTCGCGGCATAGAGCGCGTCGATGATCTCGGGGTCCACAAGCGAATTGCACTTCAGCCAGATCGCCGCCGGACGGCCCGCCCGCGCGAACTCGATCTCGTCCGCGATGTGCTTCATCAGCCGCGGCTTGAGGAAGGACGGCGACACGGCCATCGCGTCGAGCTCATCGGGCGTCGCATAGCCGGTAATGAAGTTGAAGATGCGCGCCACGTCCTGGGCGATCACCGGATCGGCGGTGAAGAAGGAGAGGTCGGTGTAGATGCGCGCGGTAATGGGGTGGTAGTTTCCGGTGCCCACATGCACGTAGGTGGCGAGCTGCGAGCCCTCGCGGCGCACCGCCATGGAAAGCTTGCCGTGGGTCTTCAGCTCGATGAAGCCGAAGACCACCTGCACGCCGGCGCGCTCCAGGTCACGCGCCCAGCGGATGTTGGCCTCCTCGTCGAAGCGCGCCTTCAGCTCCACCAGCGCCGTCACCGACTTGCCGGCTTCGGCCGCCTCGGCGAGCGCCTTCACGATGGGGCTGTCGGATGAGGTGCGGTACAAGGTCTGCTTGATGGCGACGACATTGGGGTCGCGGGCGGCCTGGCGCAGAAACTGAACCACCACGTCAAAGGATTCATAAGGGTGGTGAACCAGAATGTCCTTCTCGCGAATAGCGAGAAAGCAGTCTCCGCCGTGGTCGCGGATGCGCTCGGGAAATCGGGCGTTGTAGGCCTGGAACTTCAGGTCCGGCCTGTCCACCGAGACGAGCTGCGAAAATTCGTTCAGCGCGAGCACGCCGTCCACCACGAAGATCTCGTCGTCGTTCACCCCAAGCTCGCGGGCGACGAAGATGCGCAGTTCGTCCGGCATGGCGGCGTCGGCCTCCATGCGGATCACCTCGCCGTACCGGCGCTGCTTCAGCGCGGTCTCGAACAGGCGCACGAGGTCTTCCGCCTCTTCCTCGATTTCGAGGTCGCTGTCGCGGATGACGCGAAAGACGCCCTGTCCCTTCACGGCGTAGCCGGGGAAGAGGCGGGCGATGAACAGGCCGATCATCTGCTCGAGCGTCATGAAGCGCAGCGTGCCGGCGCCCTGGTCCGGCAGGCGGATGAAGCGGTCGACCTTGGCCGGAATGCGGATGAGCGCGTTCATCCCCCGCCCGTCCGACTGGCGCACCAGCTGGAGCGCCAGCGAGAAGCCGAGGTTGGGAATGAAGGGGAAGGGGTGGGCCGGATCGATGGCGAGGGGGGTCAGCACCGGGAAGACATGGTTGAGGAAGTGCCGCTCCAGCACGTCCATGTCCTCGGGCGTCCCGTCCGTGCCGTCCACCAGCACGATACCGGCGCCGGCGAGGTCTCGCCGCAGTTCGCGCCAGCGGCCCTGCTGGTCGGCGATCAATTGCGCGGCGGCCGCGAGAATGGTGTTCAGCTGCTCGGAAGGGGTGAGCCCGTCCGGGCTCGGGGTCTGGACGCCTTCTCGCACCTGTTCCTTCAGGCCCGCCACGCGGACCATGAAGAATTCGTCGAGGTTGTTGGCGGAAATGGAGAGGAAGCGCAGTTGCTCCAGTAGCGGGTGATTGCGGTTCTCCGCTTCCTCCAGCACGCGGCGGTTGAAGCCGAGCCAGGAAATCTCGCGGTTGATGAACCGCTGCGGGGATTGCGCGAGCGGGCTTTCCACTTCGGCGACGATCTCGGTGTCGGAGAGAGCTACAGCCTCGTTCATGCCCATTCGCTCCGTCGCTCCCTCAACGCCTCAATGGCGGAAACCGGCCGGACCATGGCCGGCTTGCATGACCACTCTATGACATTGCGCCGGCCTTGCGCGTTCCTCAATCATCGCCCACCGGACCGGCGCCGCCGGGCGCATCGTCTGGATGGTCGCCGAATGCCTCGGCGTCGAGCGCGGACGCCAGCACCTGGGCCGCGAGGGCGCGCGTCACCGGCCGCCGGGCGGCCAGCGCCGCCTGGTCCAGCGCCTCGACAATGCGCTGCGCGCCGGCCACTGAACGCGGAATCCGCAGCAGGAGATATTGTACGGTCGCCTCGTCCACAGCGAGCTGGCGGTCGGCGAACAGCTTCACCAGCACCGCGGCCAGCAGCGCATCGTCCGCCGGGGCGATCTCGAACACCGGAATGGCGCGCAGACGGGAAGCGAGGTCCGCGGTGGCGAGCGCGAAGCCGGAGGGCAGCGTGCGCGCGGTCATCAGCAGGTAGGCCTGCTGCTCGCGGGCGAGATTGAGCAGGTGGAAGAGGGCCGGCTCGCTGAAGGTCGCCGGGTCGAGATCCTCGAGCACCAGGGCATCGTGGGCGAGGGCGGCCGGCACCGACTCGCGCACGAGGTCACGGGCAGCGAGCGTCAGGGCGCCCGACCGTTCGGCGAAGATGGCGGCTAGGTGGCTCTTGCCCGAGCCGTCCGGCCCGACAAGGCAAGCGACGCGCGAGGGCCAGTCCGGAAACGCATCGATGAGCGCGAGCGCTGCCGCGTTGCCGGGGGCCGCAAGGAAATCCTCGCGGCGGAGCGCCGGCTGGTTGGGCAGGTCGAGGGCAAGCTGTCGCGGCGGTCCGGCCGGGAGACGGGGCATGATGTCAGCGCGCCTCGGCCGGCGGATCTTCCTCATCCGCGGCGCCCTGGTAGAGCGAGGATTGCATGTATCTGGCGATGGCGAAGCGCACGAGCACCCCGGCCACCGCCGTCAGCGGCACCGCCAGCAGAAGGCCGACGAAGCCGAACAGGTAGCCGAAGGCGAACAAGGCGAACATCAGCCACACCGGATGCACGCCGATGCTGTCGCCCACCAGTTTGGGCGCGAGCACGTAGCCCTCGATGGTCTGGCCGGCGACGAAGATGGCGAGCACGGTGCCGATCATGCCCCAGTCGGGAAAGAACTGGACGATGGCCACGCCCATGGCCAGCACGAAGCCGGTGAGCGATCCCACATAGGGGATGAAGGTGATGACCCCCGAGACGATGCCGATGAGCAGCCCGAAGTTGAGCCCCACCATGGACAGGGAGATGGCGTAGAAGCCGCCGAGCAGCAGGCAGACCGTGGCCTGGCCGCGCACGAAGCCGGCCACCGCATTGTCCATGGCGCGGGCGAGGCCGCGCACCACCGGGCGATGCGGTACAGGCACCAGCCGGTCCACCAGCCCAACCATCTCGTTCCAGTCGCACAGGATGTAGAACACAACCACCGGCGTCACCACCAGCAGCGCGAACAGGGCGACGAGTGCCTGTCCGCCGGACCAGACCGAGGAGAGCAGGGTCAGCACATGGCTGACGCCCTGGGTCATCAGGTCCGAGATGGAGCGCTGCATGTCCGGCAGTCGGTCGCCGACGATGCCGCTCAGCCATTCCCGGTTCTCTTCGGTCAGAAGGCCCTGAAGGCGCGTCACATAGGAGGGCAGGCGCTGGATGAACTCGAACAGCTGCGACGACAGGATCGGCAGCGCCAGCAGGAAGAACAGCATCACCAGCAGCAGCATGATCCCCACCACCACGAGGGCGGAGAGGGTGCGTGCGACGCCGATGTGCTCCAGGCGGGCGACCACCGGATTGAGGAAATAGGCGAGCACGATGCCTGCCACGAAGGGCAGGAGGATGCCGGACAGCAGCCAGAGGATAAGGGCGGTGAGCAGTAGCGCGCCCACCCAGAAGCGGGCCTGAATGCGCACCGATGTCCCCTCCATTCCCGGATGGATCGGCACGGGCATGCGGGGCAGGCGGGCGAAAGCTGCGCTGCGCCGCGCCGGCGACGTCGGGTCGCTGCGGAGTTCCGGCATGCGCGTGCGGTCGCCGTCCATCACCTTGCGCCTTTCAACCGGCCGCCCGAAGGAGAGCCGATCCTGAACCGTCGCCCCTCAGCTTGCCATATGGCGCGTCCATGCGGCGAGATAGGCAGCGGCGGAAAGGCCCGTCAAGAGGCCGACCAGCACCAGCCCGAGATCGTACAGCCCCGGCACGGCCACGCCGAAGCCCGCGCTGGCCAACACGACGGCCGCGAAGCTGATCTGCGCTGCCGTGTTCACCTTGGAAATCAGCAGGGGGCTGATCGTCACCGGCTTCGCCATCACCAGCGAGAGCACCACCGCGCCAATGATCATGACATCCCGCGAGACGACCGCGATGGCGACCCAGCGTGGAATGAGCCCCACCACCGCCAGCGTCACGTAGATCGAGACGAGCAGCGCCTTGTCCGCGACCGGGTCGAGATAGGAGCCAAGCTCGGTCTGCATCTGGAAGCGCTTGGCGATGAAACCGTCGAGCGCGTCCGATACCCCCGCAGCAAGGAACAGCCAGAAGGCGAGGAGCGGCTCGCCCGAGGCGATGGCCCACACCACGGCCGGCACCAGGAAGATGCGCAGCAAGGTGATGATGTTGGGGATGCTCAAGGCTCTTCCGCCACCCTGATAGCGTTGAAAGGCCAGCCGTTGCGAGAAGAGCGCGGGCGCTCCGCGCTCCGCCCTCAGGCGCTGATGCGCTCGATCTCCGCGCCGCAGCGCGACAGCTTCTCTTCCAGCTTTTCGAAGCCGCGATCGAGGTGATAGACGCGCTGCACCATGGTCTCGCCCTCGGCGGCGAGGCCGGCGATGACGAGGGAGACCGAGGCGCGCAGGTCGGTGGCCATCACCGGTGCGCCTGTCAGCCGCTCCACGCCCTCCACGACGGCGGTGTCGCCGTCGAGGTGGATACGGGCACCGAGGCGCGCCAACTCCTGAACATGCATGAAGCGGTTCTCGAAGATGGTCTCGGTGATGCGTGAGCGGCCCTTCGCCTTGGTCATCAGGGCCATGAACTGGGCCTGCAGGTCGGTCGGGAAGCCGGGATAGGGGGCGGTGGAGACGTCCACCGGCAGGATGCCGGCGCCGTTGCGGCGGACACGAATGCCCTCGTTGGTGGCGTCGATCTCCGCGCCGGCGTGGCGCAGGGTCTCCAGCGCGTCCTCCAGGAGGTCCGGCCGGGCGCCGGCGAGCATCACGTCACCGCCGGTCATGGCGGTGGCCATGGCATAGGTACCGGTCTCGATGCGGTCGGGCAGCACCGCGTGGCGGGCCGCCTTGAGGCGCGGCACGCCCTCGATGCGGATGGTGGACGTGCCGGCCCCCTCGATGCGCGCGCCCATCTTGATGAGGCAGTCGGCGACATCGACGATCTCGGGCTCGCGCGCGGCATTCTCGATCACGCTCTCGCCGCGGGCGAGGGCGGCGGCCATCAGCGCGGTATGGGTCGCGCCCACGGACACCTTGGGGAAGACGATCCGGGCGCCGGTGAGCCCGCGCGGGGCCTTGGCCAGCACGTAGCCGGCGTCGATCTCGATGTCCGCGCCCAGCGCGCGCAGGGCGTCGAGGTGGAAATCCACCGGCCGCGTGCCGATGGCGCAACCGCCCGGCAGCGAGACCTTGGCGACGCCCATGCGGGCGAGCAGCGGCCCCACCACCCAGAAGGAGGCGCGCATCTTCGACACCAGCTCGTAGGGCGCGACCGTGTCCACGATGACGCGGGCATCGATCTCCAGCGTCTGGCCGGCGTAGGGGTCGTCGCCGTTGCGCTTGCCGTTGGTGGTGATATCCACGCCGTGATTGCCGAGGATGCGCTGCAGCAGGGCCACGTCCGCAAGACGGGGGACGTTTTCCAGAATCAGCTTCTCCTCGGTCAGGAGGCTGGCGATCATCAGCGGCAGGGCTGCGTTCTTCGCGCCCGAGATGGGGATGGTGCCCTTCAGCTCGTTGCCGCCGACGATGCGAATCTTGTCCATGCCGTCCTGTCCTTGCCTTGCGAGCGGCGCCCCCTGAGCCGGCCGTAAGCGGATGTAAGAGGAAAGCTCTAGCCCGGCTCGCCCTCTGGCACAATCGCGGGCTTCCCCTCCGACGGGGCGCTGCTACCACCCGTTGCGGGATTTCCACCGGAAGCCTCGGTGGAAGAGGCGGTCGGCGCGGAGGGAGTATCGCTCTCCTGTGGTGCGCGGCGCGCACGAGCCTGCGACTTGCGACGCTGGAGATTGGCGCGCAAGGCGGCGGCGAGGCGGTCCGATCGATCCGTGTCAGAGGCCATGATGTTCCCTTTTCGTCCCATTAGAGGGGGTGCCGAGCCGGCGCAAGGGCACCCTTTCTCCTTACCTTTGCGTGCATTGCTGGCCTTGCCGCGGGGAGTGTGCTAACGAGCCCAATTGCTGGGCCGGGGGAAAGCGTGCGTACGGGCGCTGCACCATCCGCGCGCGGCGCGAGGACGAACCGCTGAAATCTCGTCTCCTTCGCGACGGAGGGGGACTGGGCACGGCGGAAAAAAGGCATTATGCCCTCCTCCAGCCGCCGAACGGCAACGGGATTATCCGAACAACCGAGGGTTCGATCTATGAGTGACATCGCCGAGCGGGTGAAGAAGATTGTCGCGGAGCACTTGGGAGTTGAGCCCGAGAAGGTCACGGAGAGCGCCTCCTTCATCGACGATCTCGGCGCCGACAGCCTCGACACCGTGGAACTCGTGATGGCCTTCGAGGAGGCCTTCAACTGCGAGATCCCGGACGATGCCGCCGAGACCATCCTGACTGTGGGCGACGCGATCAAGTTCCTGGAAAAGAACGCGGCTTGATCCATACGCGTGTCCATCTGGCGGTCGCGTGGCGCTCGGCGCCCGCGGCCGTTGTTGCACCGGGCCGCGCGCCAGGGGCGCCGTTCGCCCGCCTCCCGGAGTTTTTCCCATGAGACGTGTTGTCGTCACCGGCCTCGGCATGGTGACGCCGCTCGCCTGCGGCGTCGAGCCGACCTGGCGGCGGCTGCTTGCCGGCGAAAGCGGTGTCAAGGCGATCAGCCATTTCGAGGTGTCCGACCTCGCGTGCAAGATCGCGGCGAACATCCCGCGCGGCGACGGGTCCGACGGCACCTACAATCCCGACCAGTGGATGGAGCCGAAGGAGCAGCGCAAGGTCGATGAATTCATCGTCTTCGCCATGGCCGCGGCCACCCAGGCGCTGGACGACGCCGGCTGGCATCCCACGGAGTACGAGGACCAGATTGCCTCGGGCGTGCTGATCGGCTCCGGCATCGGCGGTATCGAGGGCATAGCGGAAGCGTCCCTGCTCCTGAAGGATCGCGGCCCGCGCCGCATCTCGCCCTTCTTCATCCCCGGCCGGCTCATCAATCTCGCCGGCGGCTACGTCTCCATCACGCACGGCCTCAAGGGGCCGAACCACGCGGTGGTCACGGCCTGCTCCACCGGCGCCCATGCCATCGGCGACGCCGGCCGGCTGATCGCTCTCGGCGACGCCGACGTGATGGTCGCGGGCGGCACCGAATCGCCGGTCAACCGGCTCTCCATCGCCGGCTTCGCCGCGTGCAAGGCGCTCTGCACCGCGTTCAATGACGACCCCATTCACGCCTCGCGCCCCTACGACAAGGACCGGGACGGCTTCGTCATGGGCGAGGGCGCCGGCGTCGTGGTGCTGGAAGAGCTGGAGCACGCGAAGGCGCGCGGCGCCAAGATCTATGCCGAGCTGGTCGGCTACGGCCTGTCGGGCGATGCCTTCCACATCACCGCCCCGTCCATGGACGGCGACGGCGCCTACCGCTGCATGTCGGCGGCGCTGAAGCGGGCGGGCCTGACGGCGGACGACATCGACTACATCAACGCCCACGGCACCTCCACCATGGCCGACGAGATCGAGCTCAAGGCGGTGGAGCGGCTGCTCGGCAATGCGGCGGCCAAGACCGCCATGTCGTCGACCAAGTCGTCCATCGGCCATCTGCTCGGGGCCGCGGGCTCGGTGGAGGCGATCTTCTCCATCCTCGCCATCCGCGACCAGATTGCCCCGGCGACGCTCAATCTCGACAATCCGTCGGTGGAGACGCCGATCGATCTGGTGCCGCTGACGCCCAAGCCGCGCAAGATCGACGCCGTGCTCTCCAATTCCTTCGGCTTCGGCGGCACCAATGCGTCGCTGATCTTCCGCCGCTACGACGCCTGATACGGCCTGCGGTCGGGCGGGAGCCCGGCCGCACGACGCTGGGACAGCCTGCCCCCGTCACGCCCGAATGTCCCTTTAGCAAGCCGCCAAAAGGTGGCTGACTGCTCCGCGCAACGCGAGAGCTTAGGCCGACGACAAGGGAGCCCGGGATGGCCCAGTCCAACGACGGATCATCGACGCGCGAGGAGCCGGAGAAGGACGCACCGCGCGACGCGGCTTCGTCATATCCCCCGTCTTCCGACCAGGCCGCTTCGCCAGTGCAGTCCGGTCCCGGTGAGGATTCACCGCTCCTGCCGAAAGGGCAGGTCCGCCCGCCCGAGGCCATCGCCTCGGCTCCGCCGCGCCCGCCTGCCGCTCCGCCCATGCCGACAGGTCCCACCCGCAACACCAAGCAGCGCAAGGCGCCTCCGCGCAGGCCGCCGCCGAAGCCGCCCCGGCCGTCGCGCAGCGCGCGGCATCCCGCCGTCACCATCGGCAGCGGCATCTTCACCTTTCTGCTGTTCGCCTTCGTCGCCGTGGGGCTTGCCGGCTGGTATGGCCAGCGCGCCTTCACCGAGCCTGGACCGCTCACCGCCGACAAGGTCGTCAACATTCCGCGCGGCGCCGGCGTGCGCGACATGGCCGAGATTCTCGAGCGCGAGGGCGTCATCCAGAGCTGGGTGCTGTTCGTGGCCGGACAGAAGATTTCCCGCCCGGATGCCTCGCTGAAGGCAGGCGAATACGTTTTCAAGCCCGGCCAGTCGGTGGCGAGCGTGATCGACACCATCGCGTCCGGCAAGGTCGTGCTGCACCAGGTGACCATTCCCGAAGGGCTGACCAGCCAGCAGGTGGTCAAGCGCCTGATGGACAATGACCTTCTCACCGGCACCCCCGCCGTGCCCCAGGAGGGCACGCTGCTGCCCGAGACCTACCGCATCCATCGCGGCATGACCCGTGATGCCGTGCTCCAGGAGATGGCGGACGCGCAGAAGAAGTTGCTGGCCACCATCTGGGCGAAGCGCGCGCCGGACGTGCCGCTCAAGAGCCCGCAGGAACTGGTAACCCTCGCCTCCATCGTCGAAAAGGAGACCGGGCAGGCCGACGAGCGACCCAAGGTCGCCGCCGTGTTCGTCAACCGCCTGGCGCGGAAGATGCGGCTGCAGTCCGACCCGACCATCATCTACGGCATCGTCGGCGGACGAGGCTCGCTCGGCCGGCCGATCTCGCGCACGGACATCGCCACAGCAACCGCCTACAACACCTATGCCATCGACGGACTGCCCCCCGGCCCCATCTGCAATCCGGGCAAGGACGCTCTGATGGCGGCGGCCAACCCGCCAAAGACGAAGGATCTCTTCTTCGTCGCCGACGGCACCGGCGGCCACGCCTTCGCCGAGACGCTGGCCGACCACAACAAGAACGTCGCCCGCTGGCGGGCGATCGAACAGGGCGCCCCCCCGGCGCAGGGCGGCCAGCCGCCCGCTGCCCCGGCCGCCACACCTGCGGCCCCCCCAGGCCGCTGAACGAACACGGAGACGGCCATGGCCGCGGGACCGATCATCAAGCGCGCAGCCGTCTCGGCTGGGAAGGTGGAGCCGCGGACGCCGCTCGCGAGCATGACCGGCTTCGCGCGCGTCTCGGGCTCGCACGGTCCGTGGCGGTTCGGCTGGGAGGTGCGTTCGGTGAACGGCAAGGGCCTCGATCTGCGCCTGCGCCTGCCGCCCGGCTTCGAGGCGCTTGAATCCGACGTGCGCAGCCGAACCGGGCAGGTGCTGTCGCGGGGCTCCGTCGCCGCCAACCTGACGGCCTCCCGCGAGGGCGAGGCCTCCGCCGTCCGCGTCAACCAGGGGGCGCTGGAGGCCCTCTACCGCGCCATGTCCGAGAGCGCGCGCCGCCTCGGGGCCGCCGCGCCCACCCTTGATTCGCTCCTCGCCGTGAAGGGCATGGTGGAGATCACCGAGGCCGAGGACAGCGAGGCGGAGCGCGGCGCGCTCATAGCCGCCGTTCTCGACGCCTTCGACCGGGCGCTGGCCGAACTCGGCGCCATGCGGGAGCGGGAAGGCAGCGCGCTCAACGCCATCCTCACAGAGCGCCTCGATGCCATCACCGGCCTCGTCTCCCGGGCCGAGCGCCTGCCGGAGCGGTCCGTGGAGGCGGTGCGGGCACGCATCGCCGATCAGCTCCGGGTGCTGATGGAGGCCGCCTCCCTCGATCCCGAGCGTCTCCACCAGGAGGCGATTCTGGCCGTCACCAAGGCCGACGTGCGCGAGGAACTGGACCGCCTTGTCGCCCACATCGCTCAGGCGCGAGACCTGATGGCCGCCGGCGGCCCTGTCGGGCGGCGGCTCGATTTCCTCGCGCAGGAGTTCAATCGCGAGGCGAATACCCTGTGCTCCAAGTCCAATTCCGTGGCGCTGACGCAGATCGGGCTTGACCTCAAGCTGCTCGTGGATCAGTTCCGCGAGCAGATTCAGAACCTAGAGTGAAGTCCGCCGCGATGCCCAATTCAGCACCCCCTTCCGTGTCCTCGCACTTCGCGCTGCCGGGCTGGAAGCCGGGAGCCGGTGTGCTTGCCCGCCGCGGATTGATGCTGGTGCTCTCCTCGCCTTCGGGGGCGGGCAAGACCACGCTCTCCCGCCTGCTGCTCAAGAGCGATGACCGCATCACCATGTCGGTCTCGGTCACCACCCGCGCGCCGCGACCGGGCGAGGAGCACGGCAAGGACTATTTCTTCGTCGATCGCGACACCTTCCACCGGATGCGCGACGAGGGTGAGCTGCTGGAACATGCCACCGTGTTCGAGAATCTCTATGGCACGCCACGCGGGGCCGTGGAGCAGGCGTTGTCTGCCGGGCGGGACGTGCTGTTCGATATCGATTGGCAGGGCACCCAGCAGTTGGGCGAGAGCGCGCAGCAGGATCTGGTGAAGGTCTTCATCCTGCCGCCGTCCGCCGCCGACCTGGAGCAGCGGTTGCGGTCACGGGCGCAGGATTCGGAAGAGGTCGTCCACCAGCGCATGGCCAAGGCCTCGGACGAGATCAGCCACTACACCGAATACGACTACATCATCATCAATCACGACGTGGAGGACAGCCTCGCCAAGCTCACCGCCATCCTGCAGGCCGAGCGGCTGAAGCGGCGCCGGCTGACCGGATTGTCCAGCTTCGTGAAGGGCCTGCGCGACAACCTCTGAAGGATGCGGTCCTGCTATTTCTGGACCGCTACTACCTTGCCCTTGTCGACGGCTAGGGCGAGCTGCCCGGCCTTGAGCGCGAGGGCGTGGACCCCGAACAGCTCGCGCCGCCAGCCCTTCAGCGCCGGCACATCGGCCTCGTCGCTCACCGCGATGCGCTCCAAATCCTCGGTGGTGGCGATCACCTTGGCGGCGACCGCGTTCTGCTCCGCTGTCATGCGCAGCAACACCTTCAGAAGCTCAACCGTGGCATTGGCGCCATTGGGCAGGGGCTTGTCCCGCTCGATGCGGGGCAGCGTCTTCGGGTCGCGGGCGACGCCGCGCTTCACGGCTTCCAGAACCGCTTCGCCATAGCGTGAGCGCTCGAAACCTTTGGGCAGCGAGCGCAACTCGGCCAGCTTCTCCGGGGTCTGCGGCTGCTGCACCGCGATCTCGCCGATCACTTCATCCTTGATGACGCGGCCGCGCGGCAGGTCGCGCGTCTGGGCCTCGCGCTCGCGCCAGGCAGCGACCTCCACGAGAACCGCCAGCTCGCGCGGCTTGCGCACGCGGGACTTCAGCCGCTCCCACGCCTGCTCGGGATGCTGCTCATAGGTGGCGGGTGAGGTGAGGACGTGCATCTCCTCGCCGACCCACTCGCCGCGGCCGCGGGCATCGAGATCCGCCGTCAGCTTGATGTAGATGTCCCGCAGGTGGGTGACGTCGGCGATGGCGTAGGCGATCTGCGCCTGGCTCAGCGGCCGCCGCGACCAGTCGGTGAAGCGCGAGGACTTGTCCAGGCTGTGGCCCACCGTGCGCTGGACCAACTGGTCGTACGAGATGCTGTCGCCGTATCCCAGCACCATGGCCGCCACCTGCGTGTCGAACACGGGGTGGGGAATCAGCCGGGCCTGATGCCAGATGATCTCGATGTCCTGCCGCCCGGCATGGAACACCTTCATCACCCGCTCATTGCCCATGAGCCGATAGAAGGGCGCGAGGTCCAGGCCTTCCGAAAGCGCATCGATGAGGATGGCTTCCTCGGGCGATGCGACCTGCACCACGCACAGCTTCGGCCAGAAGGTGCTTTCTCGCAGGAATTCGGTGTCGACAGTGACGAAGGGGTGTCGCGCAAGACGCTCGCAGGCAGCTGCCAGCGCCTCAGTCGAGGTGATGGGATCCATGCTTCAAACATACCCACGCCGATGCGTTCGGCAAAGGGAATGTGGCGCGATCTTGTCGGAAAGGCGTCAGGCGGCCGAGGTGCGGGTGCGCCGAAGGGCTTCCTCAGCGGAGCCTGGGCGGCCTAGCAGGTAGCCCTGAAGATGGGAGCAGCCCTCCGCCGTGAGCAGCCGTCTCTGGCCTTCCGTTTCAACGCCTTCGGCCGTGCAGCGCAGCCCCAGCGTGCGGGCGAGGCCGACGACAGCCCGCACGATGGCGAGGCTCTGCGGCGAGGTCTCGACCTGATCGATAAACGAGCGGTCCATCTTGATCCGGCCGATGCTGAGGGTCCTCAGATACCCAAGGGAGGAATAGCCCGTGCCGAAATCATCGAGCGCGACCGTGATTCCCTCCTCGCTGAACTGTTCCAGCGTGGCTCGCACCATGGGGCCTTCCTGCAGCAGGGTGCTTTCGGTGATCTCCACCTCCAGACGCGACGGGGCAAGGCCCGAGCTTTCCAGCGCGTTCCGCACTTGCCGGAAGGCTTCCGCGCCGCGGAACTGAACGGGGGAGAGGTTGACCGAGACGAACAGGTCCTCGGGCCATGTTGTGGCCGCGGCGCACGCCTCGGCCAGCACCCATGCGCCCAGCGGCAGGATGAGGCCGGTTTCCTCCGCGATCGGGATGAAACTGGTCGGGTTGACCAGCCCGCGCTCGGGATGCTGCCAGCGAAGCAGGGCCTCGAAGCCGGCGACGCGGCCCGATTCGGCTTCCACGATGGGCTGGTAGAGCAGGAAGAACTGTTTCTCCCGCCATGCGGTTTGAAGGGCGACCTCCATCTCGCGGCGCTCGCGCACGAGGCGCTCCATCTCCTCGACGAAAACCCGGGCGATGCCGCGGCCGTCGGCCTTGGCGCGGTAGAGGGCGAGGTCCGCGTTCTTGAGCAGTTCCGCAACACCGGTGCCATCGCGTGGTGCCATGACGATGCCGATGCTGCATCCACTAACGATCCTGTGCAGGCCGAGATGCAACGGCGACCGCAGGGTATGGATCAGGCGCTGCGCGAATTCGGCGGCCTCGCTCTCGTGATTCACACCCGACACCACAACGGCGAATTCGTCGCCACCGAGACGTGCGGCGAAATCATCCGGCCCAACGAGGGCCCGGATGCGCTCGGCCAGTTCGATCAGCATGGTGTCGCCGGCGTCGTGGCCGAGTGTGTCGTTAACGGCCTTGAAGTAATCGAGGTCGAGATAGAGCAGGGCGAGCGGTGTTCCCCCGCCGCGGGCTTTCAGGAGCGCATTCAGACGCTCGGCGAAGGCAAGGCGGTTGGGCAGGCCCGTCAGCACGTCGATCCGCGCCATGCCGTGCTGGGCCACGGCGAAGGCACGCTCGTCCCGCAGATGCCGGCCGACGCCCCAGGCTACGAGCGCGATGGTGAGGCAAAGCAGCCCGGCGGCGACGATCAGCGGCGTCGCCCGCTGCCACATCAGGGCGTCCAGGGCGGCGATGCTTTCGCTGACCACCACCGCCACCGGCAGATCGCCCACCCTATGGACGGCGGCGATGCGGGCTTTCTCGTCCAGCGTCCCGGCGGGGAGTTGCGGCATCTGCCCGGTCGCGAACACCGCCGCCGCTGTGCGTGCCCGAACGGCGGAATCGCGTGGCGACTGGCCGGCTGAGCCGGGATGGCGGGCGAGCAGCGCGCCGTCCGAACGGATCAGCGCGATCATCCCGTCGCGTCCGAGCCGGAGCCCGCTGTAGAAGCGCTCGAAATAGGATTGCTCCATGGCGCCGAGCACAAGGCCGAGGAAGCGCCCAGAGCTGTTGGCGAACCGCTTGGCGAGATAGATGGTGACGGTGCCGCTCCCGCGGTTTGGCACCGGCTCGCCCAGAAATATGTCCGGTCCCCGCATGCCTTCGAGCGCCAGGAAATAATCGCGGTCGGACACGTTCACGTTAGGGATAGGCCAATAGCGTGAAAAGTTGAGCAATTGCCCCGTCTCATCGATGACGGTGATGGCATCGATGAAGGGCAGGCCGGAGATTTTCTCCCGCAGCCGGGAATGGACGTCCTCCGTCGACATGGCATCGACGAGCTGAATCCGTGTCTGGATACCCTTCTCGCGCACGTGTCCAATGAGGTCGTCCTGGATGAGGCCGACGCTCTGGAAGGCGCGGGCCGTCTGCTCGGACAGCGTGACCGCCATGTTCTCGAGCTCGCGCGCGCGGTCCGCGGCACCGTCCTGCCAGAGGCTTCTCACCAGTAGGGTGGCCGCGCAGATGACGCAGACGATGAGCGTCGCTGCGACGAAGGCCAGCCAGAGGGACCCTCGCGCGCCGGGGCGGTTCGCGTCCAGCGGTCCGGTTTCGCGCCCGTTCGGCGTCTCCATGCCGGCCTCGCTCCTTGTCACGCTCTCACCCGAAAGACCTGTCGATGGAGACACGGCTAACCCGAACCTACAACCTTCGCGCAGGGCTCAACAAGACTGCGTGCTTGACACGCGGCGGAACGCATGCACCTTCGCCCCGCCTCAGACGCGGACTTTCGAGCCGTGGCGCGCGGTGACGCGGCGCCCGGCGCGCAAGCGGTGCCTTGGGCGTCCGGTGCGCGCCAACGGCCTGCGCGCGGACGCCCGGGTAGCAGGGCCTTTCGCCCCGTGTCTTCCCTGATCAGCCTTGAAAGGGCGACCCCATGCACCGTTACCGCTCACATACCTGCGGCGCGCTTTCGACCGCCGAGGTGGGCCAGATCGTCCGCCTGTCCGGCTGGTGCCACCGCATCCGCGACCATGGCGGCGTGCTCTTCATCGACCTGCGTGACCATTACGGCCTCACCCAGGTGGTGGTGGACCCCGACAGCCCGGCCTTCAAGGACGCCGAGAAGGCGCGGTCCGAGTGGGTCATCCGCATCGACGGCAAGGTGCGCCTGCGCCCCGAGGGCACGGAGAATGCGGACCTCACCACCGGCGCCATCGAGGTCTATGCCACCGACCTCGAAGTGCTCGGCCCGGCCGCCGAGCTGCCGCTGCCGGTGTTCGGCGACGTGGAATATCCGGAAGAGACGCGGCTCAAGTACCGCTTCCTCGACCTGCGCCGCGAGAAGCTCCACCGCAACATCATGACTCGCGGCGCCATCATCGACGCCATGCGCCGGCGCATGAAGGATCAGGGCTTCTTCGAGTTCCAGACGCCCATCCTCACTGCCTCGTCGCCGGAGGGCGCGCGCGACTTCCTCGTGCCCTCGCGCCTGCATCCCGGGAAGTTCTACGCGCTGCCGCAGGCGCCCCAGCAGTACAAGCAGCTCATCATGATGAGCGGCTTCGACCGCTACTTCCAGATCGCCCCCTGCTTCCGCGACGAGGACCCGCGCGCCGACCGCCTGCCCGGCGAGTTCTACCAGCTCGACCTGGAGATGAGCTTCGTCGAGCAGGAAGACGTGTTCGCCGCCATGGAGCCGGTCATTACCGGTGTGTTCGAGGAGTTCGCCGGCGGCAAGCCGGTGACGAAGAACTGGCCGCGCATCCCCTATGCGGAATCCCTGCGCAAGTACGGCACCGACAAGCCGGACCTGCGCAATCCGCTCGTCATGCAGAACGTCTCCGACCACTTCCGCGGCTCGGGCTTCAAGGTGTTCGCCCGCATGCTGGAGGTGGAGAAGAACGAGGTGTGGGCCATCCCCGCCCCCGGCGGCGGCTCCCGCGCCTTCTGCGACCGCATGAACTCCTGGGCGCAGGGCGAGGGCCAGCCTGGCCTCGGCTACATCATGTGGCGCGAAGGGGGCGAGGGCGCCGGCCCGCTCGCGAACAACATCGGCCCCGAGCGCACCGAGGCGATCCGCGCCCAGCTCGGCCTCAAGGCCGGCGATGCCGCCTTCTTCGTCGCGGGCGACCCCGACAAGTTCGTGAAGTTCGCCGGCCTCGCCCGCACCAAGGTGGGTGAGGAACTGAACCTCATCGACAAGGACCGCTTCGAGCTGGCCTGGATCGTGGACTTCCCCTTCTACGAATATTCGGAGGAGGAGAAGAAGATCGACTTCTCCCACAATCCCTTCTCCATGCCGCAGGGCGGGCTCGAGGCGCTGAACACGCAGGACCCGCTGACCATCAAGGCGTTCCAGTACGACATCGCCTGCAATGGCTACGAGATCGCCTCCGGCGGCATCCGTAACCATCGCCCCGAGGCCATGGTGAAGGCGTTCGAGCTGGCCGGCTATGACGAGGCGACCGTGGTGGAGCGCTTCGGCGGCATGTATCGCGCGTTCCAGTATGGCGCGCCGCCCCATGGCGGCATGGCCGCGGGCGTGGACCGCATCGTCATGCTCCTTTGCGGCACCACCAACCTGCGCGAGATCTCCATCTTCCCCATGAACCAGCAGGCCCTCGACCTGCTCATGGGCGCCCCCAACGAGGCGAGCCCGAAGCAGTTGCGCGAGCTGCACATCCGGCCGGCGCCACAGCAGAAATGACGCATTCCCCCAGTTGGGGGAGCAGCGCGACCATGCCGAAGCCGATATAGATTCTCTCCGGGACGCTGCCGCGCGCCCAAGCTGCGGGCGCTCCCGGGGAGGAAACAGATGCGGTTCGCCTATCCAATGCTCATGGCCGCCGCCCTGGCGGTCCACACGCTCACCTTTCCGGCCGCCGCCGCAGCCGACGAGGCGTCCGACAAGGTCGCCCTCGCGCGGCAGGTGGTGGACCTGGCCGTCGCGCCCGGCATCGATGGCCGCGTGGCGCGCATGATCGCCGAGGCCGCCGCGAAGCAGCCGGCCGACAGGCAGGCCGCCTTCCGCGCAGATGCCGAAAAGGCGGCGGCGCCCATCCGCGCCGACCTGCTCGGCGAGTTCGCGACCTATTACGCCTCTGCCCTCAGCCTTGCGGAGCTGAAGGACATCCACGGCTTCTATTCCAGCCCCGCCGGTCGCAAGCTGGTGCAGGTCGAGGAAGCCAAGCCCGCCGAGGTGAACGCCGCCATTCAGCAGTACATCATCAAGCTGGTGGTGCTGATCAACGGGCCGAAATAGCGGCCCGCCGGATCACGGGGCGGAGGCGGTCGCCTCGAAGCTGAAGGTCTCCAGCAGAACGGTCGGATCGCCGGCGGCTGCGAGGGCGACGAGTGGCACGAAGCCCTTGGGTTTCGCCGTCACCTTCAGCGTTCCCGGATTGCGCAGGAAGGACACCAGGGCGGCGCCGACGGGCGCCATCTCGGGCATGCCTTCCTCCATCTCGGCGGCGAAGCCCTCGGCCAGCGCCACGACCTGCTCGCGATAATCCGCCTCGCTCACACCGGCCGCCTTGGCGAACTGGGCATACATCAGCTTGGCGAGCCCAAGGTCCGTCAGCGTCACCGTCACCGGTCCGGCGCCGATGGCCGGCAGTCCGTTGACAAACCCCCCGGCGTCCGCGAAGGCGGATTGGGGCACGTCGGACAGCTTGGTCTCGATGACGACACGGAAGGCGTCCTTCACCTCGGTCGTGATGGGCGCCAGCGTCAGGGTGCTCTCGTTGACGTCGTAGAACGCCTTGGCACCCAGCGAGACGGTGGCCCGCTTCATGCCGGCGTTGATGAGATAGGTGAAGGGCTCGCCATCCTCCGGCCGGATCGGGCCGGAGACATCGGTCAGCGCGAAGTCCACGTAGGAGGGCAAGACCCCGAGCGAGCCGCCCCACGACAGAGAGAAATTGCCGATCTTCACCGGCTCGTTCTTCGCGTCCCCTTCGCCATAAGGCACTTCCAGATTCTTGACCTCGATGCCCGAGATCACCCGGAACAGCACCAGCGCGGTCGTGGGGGAGGGGCTCTGCGCCTCGGCGGCGAGCGCTGCGAGCTGATTGAAATCCAGCTGGCGCACGGCGATGCGACCGATCTTGCCGGTCCCGCCGTCGGGCGTCGTGCCATCCGCCCGCTCAAGCGTGAAGCCATCGAGCACGCCATTGGCAAGGCCATCCATGCGCATCAGGCCGATGTGCCCCGTCTCGCCCTTGTCCTTTGTGTAGGCGTCCGTGATCGCGACCGTCGTGAAGGAGAGGCCGGCGATGGTGTCGCGCACCAGCTCGGCCGCGCGGCGGCTCTCCTCGGCCGAAGGATTGAGCGGCGGCTTCGTCACCAGGGCCTGGAACTTGGCCAGCCGGGCCGCATCGAAGGCCGAGGGACGGATGGCGAAATTCTCCATCAGCATGGAGGCGCCGCCCTGGGTGGGGCCGCCCTCCTGCGAGATGACATAGGGGCCGGTCACCACCTTGCCGTAAATGCGTCCGTACGCGTCCGCGGCCTTGCCCGTAGGACCACCGGGCTGGGTCATCAGCAGGATGGGCGCCGTGTCGATCTGCGCGGCCACCAGTCCCTCGATGCGCAGAGTGAACCGCGCCGGCGGGGCCTGCCCCTCGGCGGGCAGCACGTAGGAGGCGGTCGAGCGATCGATGATCAGGCTACGCACGCCGCCGGCGTTGATGCCCTCGGCGGCAAAATTGGTGTAGGTGGCTTCCATGGCCGGCGCGCCGGCCGGTGCCATGCGGACGCGGGTCTCGGGAATGGTCACCTTGGCGGCGGTCGTCGCCGCGAGCTGGCGCAGGGCCACACGCAAAGCGCCATAGGCGCCGCCACCCTCGCCGGCGGCGATCAGCGTCATGGGGCCGTTGTACCGGTCGATCATCACCTGCGGCATGGCATAGGTGATGGTGCCGCCCTGCGCGGCGTCGCCGGAGAGCGTCACTTCCACGCCGTCGAGGTCGAGCGCGTCGAGGGTCACCCGCCGGTCGATGGGCTTTTCGCTGCCCCGCGCGACCAGTCGCGCAATCTTCACCGCGGCGCTGCCGTCGGCCGAGGCGATGGCGATACCGGACACGGTCACGGCGCGGTCGGCGGGATCGAAGCCGGCATCGGTGAAGGATGCCTTGCTGCCTGCGGCCCGGATGCCGGCGAAGGCCTGCTCCACCTCGGCCCTCACCTTGCCCCGCGACCAGGAGGCGAAGCCGAACCAGCCGCCCACGGCCAGAACGGCCACGATGCCGACCGCTACGGCAACCTTCGTCCAAAGCCCACGCTTCGCCTTCCCCTCGCTCATGGTCATTCCTTCCGGGCCTCCGCCCGCATCAGATCCGCCCAGCATGCAGCCGATCGGCCGCAGCAGATTCGCCCCAATCGCTCGCCCAGATTCTGGGCGCCCACTCAAACGCGCCCACGATCGCGCCACATGCGCCGCCTTAATGCATTCAGGCGGGCGCAACATAACCTAATTTGTGCGGTCCACCGTGACATAAGCATGCGTGGCCGCTAGGTTGCCGGCCGATTTTGTGCGGCGTTTGTTATTCACCAAGGGGGAAGGGGTATGGCGTCCAACATTTCCGAGGATCTGCGTTCGGGCGCGCTCTATTACCATCGCACGCCGCGGCCGGGAAAGCTTGAGATCCAGGCCACCAAACCCCTCGGGAACCAGCGCGATCTCGCCCTCGCTTATTCTCCCGGTGTCGCCGCCGCGTGCGAGGCCATAGCCGCCGATCCCCTGCAGGCAGCTGAGCTGACCATCCGTTCGAATCTCGTGGGCGTCGTCTCGAACGGCACAGCCGTGCTGGGCCTCGGCAACATCGGTCCCCTCGCCGGCAAGCCGGTGATGGAAGGCAAGGCGGTCCTGTTCAAGAAGTTCGCTGGCATCGACGTGTTCGACATCGAGATCGATGCGCTCACCGTCGAGCGCATGGTGGACGTGGTGAGCGCGCTGGAGCCCACCTTCGGCGGCATCAATCTGGAAGACATCAAGGCGCCCGAGTGCTTCGAGGTGGAAGCCCAGCTGCGCCAGCGCATGAAGATCCCGGTCTTCCACGACGACCAGCACGGCACGGCCATCATCGTCGCCGCGGCGGTGCGCAACGCGCTGGAGATCGGCAATCGCAAGATCGAGGATCTCAAGATCGTCACGTCGGGCGCCGGCGCTGCCGCGCTCGCCTGCCTCGGCCTCCTCGTCACGCTCGGCGCGAAGAAGGAGAACATCTGGGTCACCGACATCGAGGGCGTGGTCTATGACGGCCGCAACACCCTCATGGATCCCTACAAGGAGATCTATGCCCAGAAGACCGACAAACGCACCCTCGACGAGGTGATCGACGGCGCGCACATCTTCCTCGGCCTGTCGGCCGGCGGCGTGCTGAAGCCGGAGATGGTGAAGAAGATGGCGGACAAGCCGCTCATCCTCGCCCTCGCCAATCCCATGCCGGAGATCATGCCAGAGGCCGCTCGCGAGGCGCGCCCCGACGCCATGATCTGCACCGGTCGTTCGGACTTCCCGAACCAGGTCAACAACGTCCTGTGCTTCCCCTACATCTTCCGCGGCGCGCTGGATGTCGGTGCCACCGACATCAACGCCGAGATGAAGATGGCGGCGGTGGAAGCCCTCGCCGCGCTTGCCCGCGAGACTCCGTCGGACGTGGTGGCCCGCGCCTATGGCGGTGAAAGCCGCACCTTCGGCGCCGACTCGCTCATCCCCTCGCCGTTCGATCCGCGCCTCATCCTGCGCATCGCGCCGGCGGTGGCGAAGGCGGCCATGGACACCGGCGTCGCGACGCGTCCCATCGCCGACATGGACGCCTATATCGACCGGCTGGACACCTTCGTGTTCCGCTCCGGCTTCATCATGCGGCCGCTGTTCGCCAAGGCGAAGCAGTCCATCAAGCGGGTGATCTATGCCGAGGGCGAGGACGAGCGCGTTCTGCGCGCCGTTCAGGCGGTGGTCGAGGAAGGCATCGCCCGGCCCATCATTGTCGCCCGCCCGAGCGTGGTGGACACCCGCTTGAAGCGCTTCGGCCTCTCCATCCAGCCCGGCCGCGACTTCGACCTCATCAATCCCGAGGATGATCCGCGCTACCGCGACTACGTGCGCGATTATGTCGAGGTGGCCGGCCGCCGGGGCGTGACGCCGGACGCCGCGCGCACGCTGGTCCGCACCCATCCCACGGTGATCGCGGCCCTTGCCGTCCATCGTGGCGAGGCGGATGCGATGCTCTGCGGCATCGAGGGGCGGTTCGTGCGCCACCTCAGGCAGGTGCGCGACATCATCGGCCTCGCCCCCGGCGTCAAGGAACTGGCGGCGCTCTCGCTGCTCATCACCTCCAAGGGCAATTTCTTCATCTGCGACACGCAGATCCAGACCGAGCCCACCGCCGCCGACCTCGCCGAGATGACGGTGCTGGCCGCCGCCCACGTCCGCCGCTTCGGTCTGGAGCCCCGGGTGGCGCTGCTGTCGCACTCCAATTTCGGCAGCCACGAGACGCTCTCGGCCAAGCGCGTCCGCTCCGCCCTCGCCATCATCCGCGAGCGCGACCCGAACCTTCAGGTCGACGGAGAAATGCAGGCGGATGCGGCACTTATGGAAGATGTGCGCCGCAAGTCCTTCCCCCACTCCAGCCTCTCCGGGGTGGCGAACGTGCTGGTGATGCCGGACCTCGACGCGGCCGATATCGCCTTCAACATGATCAAGGTGCTGGGCGATGCCCTACCGGTCGGTCCCATCCTGATGGGCACCGCCAAGCCCGCCCATATCCTCGGCCCGTCGGTGACGACGCGCGGCGTCGTCAACATGACAGCCGTCGCCGTCGCCGAGGCGCAGACGGACTGACAAGTCTCTGGAAACACGGAATATTCCCTCTCCCCGCGCGGGAGAGGGAGGCCTTCGCCAACCGCCTTTGCCGCCCCGGTCTCAGCGCGACGGCGGGGGGCCGAGGATGCCTGCCGTGTAGCGCTCGATCAGGGCGCTGAAGGGGGTGCCGTCGGGCAGGGTCAGCACCGCCCGGTGGCTCAGCACGAAGGCGGGCAGGGGGAGCGCGGCGCCGGGGGCCGGCTTGAACCCGGTCTCGTCCGCCGGCATCCACAGCACTGTCGAATCGAGGGTTTTCCGCCGGAAATCGAGCGGTCGCACCACCTTGCCGAACGGGATATCGGTGCTGTCCAGCACCTGGTTCATGTCGGCTGTCAGCTTTTCCGGCAGATAAAAGTTATCCGCCTCCGACAAAACCGTGGGTCCGCACACGAGGCGCACCCGGCGATGCCGCACCGGCGTGTCGGGTCCGGCGCCGAGCAGCGTGCGCACCTCCGGGGGGGCGGCGCCCTCCCGCTCGTAGACCCGCTCGGCCACCACCCGGGAGGGATCGGAGATGCCACGGGTGGCGCACCAGCGTTCCAGGGTCGCGGTGGCGCTCGCATGGGCGAGGAGATCTGCGTTCAGCGCCTCGACCAGTTCCTGGGCCTGCTGCCGGGCGGCGGGGGTGTCCGGCCACCGGGTCTCCAGCGCGTGGGCCGGCACCATGAGGCAGGCGGCCAGCATCAGCGGCACCAGCATCGGCAGGCCAGACGGGAAGCCGGGCGGAAACATGGGATCGCGCACCCTCCAGAGCGACGCGCCAGCGCGCCGCCCCACTCCATACCGCAGCGCGAAGCCGCTTGCCATGGCGGGCATCCGCCCGGTCCCGCCACGCTCAGGCCCTGAGACAGCAGCACGCAGCAAAACCCGCGACCAGACATGCGAAAACGCAGGCAAATGGGCTATGATGCACGACGAATGACCTTCCTGCCCGACCACCTCGCCGACCTCTACGACAGCACGCAAGTGCTAGTGGCGGCTTATGATTGCTTCGACCGGCTGCGCTATGCCAACCCCGCGTTCCGGGCCGCCTTTGTCCTCGGGCCGGGCGAGGAACTCACCTGGGCGGAGATCATGCGGCGCAACCATGCCGCGCGGCGGGGCACCATCATCACAGCCGCCGATTTCGACGCCTGGCTCGTCTCCACCCTTTCGCGCCGTGGCAAGGTGCCCTACCGCTCGTTTGAGACCGACCTCTACGACGGCCGCTGGCTGCTGATGACCGAGAGTGTCTCGGCGGCGGGGTGGATGCTCTGCATCGCCAGCGACATCACCGCCCTCAAGGCGGACGGCCGGGATGTGCGGCAGGCCCGCGACCGCGCCATCAGGGAGGCGCAGACCGACGACCTCACCGGCATCGCCAACCGCCGCTTCATCACCGCGCGGGTGGACGACATGCTCGCGCCGGGTGCGCTGGGCGGAACACTGTGCGTTCTGGATCTCGATAACTTCAAATATATCAATGACCTCGTCGGCCACCTCGCGGGCGACACGGTGCTCCGCGACTTCGCCGCGCGCATCAACGGCCTGATCCGCCGCAAGGATTGCTTCGGCCGCGTGGGTGGCGAGGAGTTCGTGCTGGTGCTGCCGCAGACCTCGCCGGAGGAGGCGGTGCTCATCGTCGAGCGGATGCTGTCGGTGGTGCGCCAGTCGCGACCGCTGCCGCAATGGCCGGACTTCGCCTACACCTTCTCCGCCGGCATCGCCACGGGCGGGCCGGGCACCACCTTCTCCGATCTGTTCGGCCGCGCCGACCGCGCGCTCTACATGGCCAAGATGAGCGGCCGCAACCGCATCCAGGTGGACGGCGAGGCGCCGCCCGCGGTGATGGCGGCACGCGGCTAGGGCAGCACGGGGCGGGGGACGGAACGCGCGCTCCCGTCTCCTCCGAAAGCAGGAGGCGGGCGTTACAAATCCTGTGCCCGTCAGGTCTCCACTTGAGGTATGCTCGACCGGGCCATGTTTGACATCCGTGACTTCGGAAACGCGGGCGCCGAAGACGGCACGCCCGGCCTCCTGACCCGCATCCGCGCCCTCTACGAGGCGACGCCGCTGCTTGTCGGCCTTTACGATCCCACCGACCGGCTGCGTTATGCCAACCCGGCCCTGCGGGCCACCTTCGGCATTCCGGAGGGCGATCTCCCCACCTGGGAGGAACTGGTCCGGCGCAGTCATGCGGCGGGGACCGGCATCATCATCACGGCACCGGATTTCGAGACTTGGCTCGCCTCCGCCAAGTCGCGTCGCGGCAAGGTGCGCTTCCGCAGCTTCGAGAGCGATCTCAGGGACGGCCGCTGGCTGTTGGTGAACGAGACCCTGGATGCGGACGGCTGGATGCTCACCGTGGGAGTGGATGTCACCTCCTTCCGCGTCGACACCCGCGACATCCGGCAGGCCCGCGACCACGCGCTCCGCGCCGCCCACACGGACGAGCTGACCGGCGTCGCCAACCGCCGCTTCGCCATCCACCGCGCCAACGAGATGATGGCACCCGACGGCCCCGGCGGCGCGCTCTGCGTCATCGATCTCGACAATTTCAAGCCTGTGAACGACCGCTTCGGCCACCAGACCGGCGACGACCTGCTGCGCGCCTATTGCGCCCTGATGGCCGCCGCCATCGGCCGCGCCGACTGCTTCGGCCGGGTGGGGGGCGAGGAGTTCATGCTGGTGCTGCCGCAGACCGACCTCGTGGCCGCCGAGCGCCGCGTTTGCGACCTCCTCGCCCGCGTGCGCGCCTCCCGTCCGCTGCCCGCCTTGCCGGACTTCACCTACACCTTCTCCGCCGGCCTCACCTTCACACCCCCCGGCGACACCTTCTCCGAAGCCTACGGCCGCGCCGACCGCGCGCTCTATCTGGCGAAGCTGGCGGGGCGGGACCGGGTGATGTTGGGGTGATGGGGGATTTTGGGATTTTAGTCCTTGACAGCGGTGCGCTGCCTGGGTATCTTTTCCCCATGTTCGAGACGTGTGCCTGACGGCCGAGGCCGAAACGCCGCGAGCGAGCGCTCTTCCTCAAGGAACCGTCGTCGTGGTCCGGCTTGACCGGACCACCCATGGCCCCATTCGCACCGGCCGCCCAAGGCCTTCGCTCGCGGCAGCATGGGCCCTCCGGTCGAGCCGGAGGGCGACGGCGGTGCGGGGTCAGGGGGTGCTCTTCTTGGCCCCGCACCTTTTCGTTTCCTCCTCACCGCAGAGGTCCGCCCATGGATCAGCCTCACGGCAGCGCCGTGCCGTCCGCGCGTCCGGCGCGGGGGGCGCTGGCGCGGCGGCTTTATCTGGAGGGGGCCAGCATGGCGGAGATCCGCCGGCAGACCGGCCTCTCCAGCGCCACCGTCTATTACTGGATCGACCGCGAGAGGGGGCCGGACGGCACCTTCCTCTTCAATCCCGTGCCGCGCCGCACCGCCCATCCCGTGGGCGGCCGGCCGGCGAAGGCGCGCGACGCCAAGGTCCCCGCGAACGCCCCCGGCAAGCCGGACCGGCGCGGTCTGCTCAAGCGGCTGTGGCGGGCGGCGGAGCGGCAGATCGACGAGATTGAGGGCCGCCTCGCCCGCACCGTCGATCCCGGCGACGAGGCGCCCCGCCCCGAGCCCGAGAAGGATGCCCGGGCGCTCGCTGTGCTGGCGCGCACTTTGCGGGAACTGACCGCCCTGGAGGCGGAGACCCGCAAGCGGCGCAAGGCGAAGGACCAAGATGGAACCGTCCGCGACCTCGACACCTTCCGCCGCGAGCTTGCGCGCCGCCTTGATCGCCTGCGCGAAGGCGGGGACGGCGCGGGCGTTCCTTGAGGCTCTGCCCGAGGAGGACGCCGGCCGCCTCCTCGCCGACTGGGCGCTGTGGGCGCGGCCGGACCAGCTTCCCCCCGCCGAGGCGCAGGGCGGCGGCCCCTGGTCCACCTGGCTGGTGCTGGGCGGGCGCGGGGCCGGCAAGACGCGGGCCGGCGCCGAATGGGTGCGCGGCCTCGCCTCCGGCGCGGCCCCCTTCGCGGCGGCCCCGGTGAGCCCCATCGCCCTCATCGCCGAGACCATGGCCGATGTGCGCGAGGTGATGGTGGAGGGTGTCTCCGGCGTCCTCGCCGTCCATCCGCGCGGCGAGCGTCCGCGCTGGGAGCCGACCCGCCGCCGCATCGTCTGGCCCAATGGCGCGGTGGCGCAGGGCTTTTCGGCGGAAGACCCCGAGAGCCTGCGCGGCCCGCAATTCGCCGCCGCCTGGCTCGATGAACTCGCCAAGTGGAAGCGGGGCGAGGCCACCTTCGACATGCTGCAATTCGCGCTGCGCCTTGGCGCCCAGCCGCGCCAGATGGTGACGACCACGCCGCGCCCCACCGCGCTGCTGCGTCGTCTGCTCGCCGATCCCGCCACGGCGGTGAGCCGGGCGAAGACGGCGGACAATGCCTTTCACCTCGCGCCCACCTTCCTCGGGCAGGTGATGTCGCGCTATGGCGGCACCCGCCTCGGCCGGCAGGAGCTGGATGGCGAGATCATCGAGGACCGGCCGGACGCGCTCTTCTCCCGCCCCCAATTGGAGGCGCTGCGCGAGCAAGAGGCCCCGCCGCTCGCCCGCATCGTGGTGGCGGTGGACCCGCCCGCCTCCTCCCGCGCCGGGGCCGACTCATGCGGGCTGGTGGCGGCGGGCATCGACGCGGCGGGGGTGGTGCATGTGCTGGCGGATGCCACCGAGCAGGGCCTGCGCCCGGCCCAATGGGCGGCGAAGGCGGTGGCGCTGTTCCACCGCTTTTCCGCCGACCGCATCGTCGCCGAGGTGAACCAGGGCGGCGAGATGGTGCGCGCCGTGATCGCCGAGGTGGACCCCGCCGTGCCGGTGGAGCAGGTGCGCGCCACGCGCGGCAAATTCCTGCGCGCCGAGCCCGTGGCCGCCCTCTACGAACAGGCCCGTGTCCGCCACGCCGGCGCCTTCCCGGAGCTGGAAGACGAGATGTGCGACTTCGGCACCGATGGCCTCTCCTCCGGCCGCTCGCCCGACCGGCTCGACGCGCTGGTGTGGGCGGTGACGGCGCTGGCGCTCGGCCCGAGGGCCGGCGCGCCGCGGGTGCGGGGGCTTTAGGCCGTCAGCTGCCGACCACGACGCCGCCGACCGGGATCTCCACCTGCACGCACAGGCCGGTGACGCTCTGTCCGGGCGCGAAGTCCGGCCATCTTTCGTTGCGTTTCAGGCTGGCGCCGAGGCAGCCGCGTTCGCTGCGGAAATAGCCGACGATCTGCTGCGAGGTCTCGGTGGTGACGAACCGGGCGCCGGCATAGGGGCCGCCCGCATAGCCCATGGCGGATGTCGCCGCGGGCTGGACCGTGGTGGTCGTGACGATGAGGACCAGGGCATAGAGCATGACGCCCTCCCGATCTGCTCCCAACCCACGACCCGCAATCATTCTACGCCTGTGCTGCCCCAGCGCGAACCGGTTTGTTGGCGCGTTTCCGGTAACGACGCTTGCGTGGCATCCAGAATACGTCCATCATGTGCCTACAAATGAGGCTGCATGACAGTGTTGTGTGCAGACATTTGCCTTCCCTTGGCCCGCTCTGCCTCGTCTGGAGCCATGAGACATCATTGGAAAGCATTTTTCGCACGTCATGAGCCCCATTGCGGCTCCGTCCAGGTCGGGCTGAAGTCCGGCGCGGGCGGCATGCTGGGCATGGGCCTTGTCGGTGGCGCCGCCGCCTTCACCAGCCTTCCGCTGCTCATCGCGCCGTTCGGCGCGAGCGCGGTGCTGCTGTTCGGCCATCCCTCCTCGCCGCTGGCGCAGCCGGCCAATGTGATCGGCGGCTATGCCCTGTCGGTCACGGTGGGCATCGTCTTCACCCTGCTGTTTCCCGGCGCCTGGTGGGCGGCGGCGCTGGGGGTGGGCCTCGCCATCCTCGCCATGCTGCTCTTGCGCGTGTCCCATCCGCCCGCCGGAGCCGTGCCGGTGCTGATGGCGGCCTCGCCCATCGACCCGTTCGAACTGTCCGGCATCGTCATCGCCGGCGCGGTCTGCCTGGTGGCGGTGGCGAGCCTCTACCACCGGCTGCCGCCGCGTCACCACGAGTACCCACGTCGGGCGGGCTGAAGCCGAGCCATCACCCGTTCCGCACGCTTTAACGCCGGCCGCCGCGCCGGCGCCCCTGTGGCCTGCAGCCGGTTCGCCGGTGTGCAACCTCCGGCCGCTCCTTGATCCGATCCTTCCGCAGACGCCCCGAGCTGCGCGAAGGAACGGCCTCAGGGGGCGGCCGATTTCATTTCGGAGCCCCCGCATGCTGGCAAGCTTCCTCGCCCCCTTCCGCCGCGCGCCCGAGGAGGCGAAGGCGAGCCGCACCGGGCGCCTCATCGCACTCCTCTCCGCCGGCCGGCCGCGCTGGACCCCGCGCGATTACGCTTCGCTCGCCCGCGAGGGCTATGCCCGCAACGCCATCGCCTACCGCGCCGTGCGGCTCATCGGCGAGGCGGCGGCCACCGTGCCCTTGGTGCTCACCGTGAACGGGCGCGAGCACGACACCCACCCCTTCCTCGATCTCCTCGCCCGGCCCAATCCGCGCCTCACCCGCGCGGCGCTGTTCGAGGCCATCTGCTGCCATTTGCTGGTGGCCGGCAACGCCTATGTGGAGGCGGTGGCGGTGGACGGCGCGCTGCGCGAACTGCATGTGCTGCGCCCCGACCGGGTGCGCGTGGTGCCGGGGCCGGATGGCTGGCCCGAGGCGTTCGACTACACGCTGGGCGCGCAGACCGTGCGCATCGCGCAGGACACTTTGGTGCCCGGCGCCGACGTGCCGCCCATCCTGCATCTCTCCGCCTTCAACCCGCTGGACGACCATTACGGTTTCGCCCCGCTGGCGGCCGCCCAGCAGGCGCTCGATCTCCACAACGCCGCCAGCGCCTGGAACAAGGCGCTCATCGACAATGCCGCCCGGCCCTCCGGCGCCCTCGTCTATGGCGGCACGGGCGCGCTGACGGAGGAGCAGTTCGAGCGGCTGAAGGGCGAGCTGGAAGCCTCCTTCCAGGGCGCGGTGAATGCCGGCCGGCCGCTGCTGCTGGAAGGCGGGCTCGACTGGCGCCCCCTCTCCCTCTCGCCCAAGGACATGGACTTCGAGGCCGCCCGCAATTCCGCCGCGCGGGAGATCGCGCTGGCCGTTGGCGTGCCGCCCATGCTGCTCGGCATCCCCGGTGACAACACCTATGCCAACTACGCCGAGGCGAACCGCGCGCTCTGGCGCCAGAGCGTCGTGCCGCTGGTGCGCCGCGTGTGCGACGCCCTCGCTCTGTGGCTCGCCCCGGCCTATGGCGGCGGCCTCACCCTGGTGCCCGACCTCGACCAGATCGAGGCGCTTTCCGCCGAGCGCTCGGAGCTTTGGGCGCGAGTGGGCGCGGCGGACTTCCTGAGCGACGCGGAGAAGCGGGCGGCGGTGGGGTATCAGGGGTAGGGCGACTCAGGTCAGTTCGTCGCTTTCGACGATGGGACTGATCCAGCCCGCCTCGTTCGCAGGGCCAAATCTGGTAACGTAGCGATCGAAATATTTGGCAAACCATTTGTTGTACGAATAGTGTTTATGGTTTTCCCGCGAGTCTTCTAAGAGCTGTGCGATGATGTCACGGCATGCGCGTATGTATCGGAATGGCTCTGATGTCGAAAATTTGGCCCATCCGATGGTATGGCTCGCCTTTGCACGTTCCTCGAAGTCTTTAAGGGTATGGATAAAATAGGGGCCGTCCCCGGCAGGGATGACCCACCGGGTGCCGCTCGCCTCGAGGAGCACCCGTGCGGGCTTCTGTACGATGATGCGGGGGAAGATGGCAGACTGAGTCTCCAGCTGATACGCGCGTACGAGCGCTGGGCCGAGCACGGTGCCATCGCGGTGAAGGAGATCGCCGCGTACAAGAGCGCCGCGCGTCAGAAAGCCCGCCCGCAGCAACGCGATGCAGATACTGTTGACGCTCCATGCAAGATCGCACAATCGACTCATATTGTCTTCGGCATGGGAACATGCAGCGGTGGATATGATGATGCTGTCCGAAAACACGGACAGTTCCAGTTCGCCGCCATGTATATTTGTTATCTTGTCCTTTGAAGTCTGGTGTATTTTTTTGACGTTTGAGATGACGGACTTGGCGTTTTCTGCATGCTGCATCACGTAGGCTGAGAAGCCTAAGATGTCGATAAAGCAAAGGAAGCGATCATCGTAGGTCTTTGCCTCATCCTCAGGGACGTCTTCGGTCACGGCACTTCGACGCGAATGATGCTGGCGGTGCGATCTTGGGCTTTGTGGGGATGCCCCTTGGCATCCAGGGGCTCCCATTGCTTCGTCAGCAGGCGCCCCCGGGGGGCAAGGGCACGGCCGGTGAGAGGATCCCACTCGTAGATCTCGTGCTCAAAATCCCGCGACCGCATGGAGGGCACGATCGTCCAGTCCGACACGTTGGTAAGCCGAATTCTGTAGAGTTCGTCGATAGGGCAACTATCCGTATGATCGTCGTAGATATTCAGGTAGGCGGAGCCGTGGTCGCTAATGTCGCGAACGAAGCCGATGATCTTCCGGCGACGTTCTCGCTCTGGCGACTGGATGAGGTAAACGACCTCGCCGCGCCGGAGGGCGCCATTCGCACGGTTCCTGCCGCATCTTATCAACGCGTGGATGATGCTCTTATTCTTTTTCAGGTTATCGGACAAAGAAAGGGGCAGCGACATCAATGCCTCGTCCTGGTTGGTCGGCATATGGGCTTAAGCGTGTATCGCGTCAAAATACAACTTAAACGATAATTCATCTGCGGGCAACAACCTGCTCCGCTTTCGCTCCCCCTTCGCGAGCCCCCCATGGATATCCTCATCCGCACCTTCGCCGAGCGGGGCGATCTCGCGCATCTGGCGCTGCTGTTGTGGGCGCTGGCGGCGACCGCCGGCCTGTGGCGGACGCTCAATGAGCTGGCCCGTGCCAATGCGCGGATGGACGCGCTGGTGCGCGAACTGGCCCGCTTCAACGCGCGTTTCGACGACCTCTCCTGACCCCCCAACACATTCCCGGAGAACACCCATGCGATCGCCATTCCAGAAGGCGTCCGCGCCGCGCATCCGCGCGCTCACCGGCGGGCCCAAAACCAAGGCCCGCGCCACGCCGCCGGCCCCTCCCGCCGCTGCCGGCACGGTCTTCCGCGAGTTCGTGGCGACGCTGGAGCGCATCGAGAAGAGCCGCCGCCGCAAGAAGCCGGCCCCGCCCGCAGGGGGCGCCTGAGCGATGGCGGCCTCAGACCCCACGGCCGACGGCTACGCCATCGAGGGCTATGCCTGCCTGTTCGACGTGCCGGACCTCGGCCGCGATCTCGTGGAGCGCGGCGCCTTCGCGGCGAGCCTCGCCCGCCAGGGCGCGGGCGGCGTGCGCATGCTCTACCAGCACGATCCGGCCGAGCCCATCGGCGTGTGGACCGATGTGATCGAGGACGGGCGCGGCCTCTATGTGCGCGGCCGGCTCTCGCCCTTCGTCGCCCGCGCACGGGAGGTGGCGGCGCTGGTCCGCGACGGCGCGCTGGACGGCCTCTCCATCGGCTTCAAGGCGGTGACGGCCCGCACCGATCCGCGCACGCGCCTGCGTCGCATCGCCCGCATCGATCTGTGGGAGGTGTCGGTCGTCACCTTTCCCATGCAGCCGCAAGCGCGCATTGCGCGCAAAGCCGACGACGCCCGCATCCGGCGCCCGGCCCCGTCCCCGGCCGCTTTGCTCACCGCCGCGGCCGCCCGCCTGCGCGCCGCTGCCGGCGCCTGATCTCCGCTCAACAGAAGGTTCTTCCCATGTCGCTGAATACTGGCACTCACGAGGGTGCGCCCGAGACCAAGGTGGCCGGCGCCGAGCAGCGTATCGCGGTCGCCGATTTCCTCTCCGCCTTCGAGGCCTACAAGGAAACCAACGACGCGCGCCTCGCGCAGATGGAGCGCCGCGGCGCGGACGTGCTCACCACCGAGCAGCTCGCCCGCATCGATGCGGCCCTCGACGCCCACCAGGCGCGGCTCGATGCGCTCGCCACCAAGGCCCGCCGCCCCGCGCTGGGCGCGGCGCCCGAGCGCACGGCCGATGCCTCCCAGCACGGCGCGGCGTTCGACACCTATGCCCGCCATGGCGAGGCCGGCGGCCTGAAGGCGCTGGAGGCGAAGGCCCTCTCCGCCGGCACCGGCGCGGACGGCGGCTATCTCGTGCCCTACGAGGCGGAGCAGGAGATCGGCCGGCGGCTCGCCGCCCTGTCGCCCATCCGCGCGCTCGCCACGGTGCGGGTCATCGGCGCGGGCACCTATCGCAAGCCCTTCATGACCTCGGGCCCCGCCTCCGGCTGGGCGGCCGAGACGGCCGCGCGCCCGCAGACCGACAGCCCCGTCCTCGCTGAACTCGCCTTCCCGGCCATGGAGCTTTACGCCATGCCGGCGGCGACGCAGGCGCTGCTCGACGATGCGCAGGTGAACATCGAGGAGTGGCTGGCGCAGGAGGTCGACGCCGCCTTCGCCGAACAGGAGGGCACCGCCTTCGTCACCGGCGACGGGGTGGCCAAGCCCAAGGGCTTCCTCGCCTATACCAAGGTCGCCGAGAGCGCCTGGGCCTGGGACAAGGTGGGCTATGTGGCGACCGGCGCGGCCGGCGCCTTCCCCTCCGCGACGCCGGCTGATCCGCTCCTTGATCTCGTCTATGCGCTGAAGGGCGGCTACCGCCAGAACGCCACCTTCGTGATGAACCGCAAGACGCAAGGCGCCGTGCGCAAGCTGAAGGACGAGAACGGCAATTATCTCTGGGCGCCCCCCGCAGGCGTCGGCCAGCCGGCGAGCCTCCTCGGCTTCCCGGTCGCCGAGAGCGAGGCCATGCCGGACATCGCCGCGGACGCCCACGCCATCGCCTTCGGCGACTTCCGCCGTTTCTACCTGGTGGTGGACCGCGCCGGGGTGCGGGTGCTGCGCGACCCGTATTCGGCCAAGCCCTACGTGCTGTTCTACACCACCAAGCGCGTGGGCGGCGGCGTGCAGGACTTCGACGCCGCGAAGCTCATGAAGTTCGCCGCGAGCTGAGGGCTGTTCCCCGGACCAGCGACGGCGAAAGCCGGCGCGCCGATCCGGGGGCCAGCGCAAAAGTGCCGCGAAGCGGGCGCTCTCTCCCCTCTCCCCTTACGGGAGAGGGGCCGGGGGTGAGGGGTGTTCAGCGCCAACCGTCCGGCTGCGGCCTTGCGCGGCACCAGCCCCCTCACCCGTCTCGCGGCTGCGCCGCGACCCACCCTCTCCCGCAAAGGGGAGAGGGAAAAATGACCCCCTCAGTTCGGCAGCACCAGGCAGGCGCCGCCGGCCTTGCGGAGGCGCTCGCACATCTTCATGCCCTCGGCCTTGGACTGGGCCGGCAGGCGCACGCGATAGAAGGTGCGCGGGCCGCGCCCGCCCACCCGCGTGGAGATGATGACCGGCACGAGGTCCGCGAACACCTGCGGCGCCCGCGCCGCCTCGCGCCGGAAGGAGGCCAGCGCAATGTCGCGCGAATAATTGCCGGAGATCTGCACGCCCCAGGGCGCGAACAGCGCATTCGCCGGCTGGCCGGCGGCGGGGGCCGGCGCACCCTTGCGCAGGCTGGCGACAGTGGCGAGGCACGGCTCGGGGGAAAAATCCGCCGGGCCGAAGGCGGCCGTGCCCTGCTTCTTCAGCCCGGCCCAATCCTCCGCCGTGCGGCCGGTGATGATGCGCACATAGGCGCGCGTCTCGTTGGGCAGTCCGCCGCCGGCGAGGAAGCCGTTCACCCGCCCCGGCCCGGCATTGTAGGCGGCCGCTGCGAGGCCGAGATTGCCGAACCGCCGGTTGAGATCGGCGATGAGCGCGGCGGAGGCCGGGATCGCCGCCTCCGGATCGAACGGATCGACAAGCCCGCGCTCCTTCGCCGTGCCCGGCATGAATTGCGCGATGCCCTGCGCGCCCGCGCGGCTCACCACATCCGGGCGGAACGAGCTTTCCTGCCAGATGAGGCGGGTGAGGAAGGAGGCGGGCAGCCCCTCCTTCGCCGCCGCCCCGTCGATGAGGCGGCAGATGGCGTGATCGACGGTCTCGCCGCCGGGGGATTGGGCGTGCGCGGGGGCCGCGAGCGCGAGAAGGACCACGAAGCCGCGCCATGCATGCTGCAGGGCGGCCCGCATGTCAGAGCCCGGTCGCGGGGAGGGGGCTCCCCAGCACCTTGGCGGTGCTCGTGATCCAGTCGCGATGCAGCGACACCAGCGTGACGCCTGTGACGCCGCCGCAGCCGCGCGCGCCGCCCGCGGCGGTCGCCCAGCCGACCACGCCGGCCACCGCGCCGTCGAGGAAGGCCGGCCCGCCGGAATCCCCGGTGCAGGCCCCGGCCGCACCCTCTGGCGCGGAGAGCCGCACCATGATGCCCCCGGTGGTGCCGATGGAGGGCAGGGCGACGCTGCGCAGCGTGCCCGCGCTCTTCATGGCGCCGTCGGCGGTGACGCCATAGCCGGCGATCCGGAAGGTGGCGCCCTTCTCCGGCAGGCCCGTGGCCGGGCTGAGCCGCGCCGTGCGGAAGCGCGCGGGCAAAGGCTCGGCGAGCTTCACCAGGGCGAGGTCCGGCGTCGGCCGGCGGGTCTGGAACTGGTCGGCGTCGAAGCGCGGATGCACCGAAACGCGCGCCGCCGGCACCAGCCGGGGTTCGCCATCGCCGAGGATGGCCACCGCATAGTCCGCCTTCGGCGCGACGCAGTGGGCCGCCGTCAGCACCAGGTCGCGGGCCAGCACCGTGCCGGTGCAGGAGGCGCCGCGGGTGGAGACGATCATCACCGTCTGCGCCGCCACATCCGCCGCCGCGGGCGCGCCGCCGACGATGGCGTGGGCCGGGCCGGCGGAGAGGAGCGCGAGGGCGAGCGCGAGGGGGCGGAGCGTCATCATCCCCCGTTTCTGCCGCCCGCCGCCGGGAGCGTCAATGGTGCCCTGGCCAAGCGACGGGGCAGCCGGAGCGCTGATCCGGAGAACAGCGCGCCTTCCTCCCCTCTCCCCTCGCGGGAGAGGGGCCGGGGGTGAGGGGGGGAGACCTCTCCGCCAAACCCGACGCCAGTCCCTGCTGCGCCACGCCCCTCACCCCCACCCTCTCCCGCCCGAACTCGGCTTTTGCCGAGTTCGGTTCGTGAGGGTCGAAGTCGGCAATAGCCGACTTCGAGGGGAGAGGGAGCACGGCCGGTGCCGGAAGGGGCCGCCCGCCGCGCAACTGCCACTCGCCCATCCATTTCACCCGGAGCCCCCCCATGGCCGAACTTCTCTCCGGCCCCGCCGCCGAACCGCTGACGCGGGCGGAGGCGAAGGCCTTCCTGCGTGTCGAGACCGACGCGGAGGACCCCCTCATCGATGCTCTCATCGCCGCCGCCCGCCGCCATGTGGAGGCCGAGAGCGGGCGCATCCTGATGGACCAGACCTGGCGCGTCTCGCTGGACCGCTGGCCCCTGCGTGGCGTCATCCCGGCGCCCGTCGCCCCGGTGCGGACGATCCTCGAAGCCACGGTCGCGGCGGCGGACGGCACGCCGGTGGCGCTGCCCGAAGGTGCGCTTGCGCTGGTGGGCGACCGGGCGCCGGCGCTGATCCGCGTCTCGCCCGCGCAGGTTTCGGCGCCCCTCGTCTCCCATGGCGGCATCGTCATCACGCTCCTCGCCGGTTATGGCGCGGACGCTTCTGGCGTGCCGGCCGATCTCGTGCAGGCGGTGCGGCTCATGCTCGCCCATCTCTACGAGCATCGCGACGGGCCGGGGGATGCCACGGCGCTCCCCGCCGCCGTCCGCGCGCTGATCGCGCCCTATCGCGTGGTGCGGCTGTGAGCGGCATCGGCGCGCTGCGCCATCGCCTTACCCACCAGACGCCTTTGGAGGTGCCGGACGGCGCCGGCGGCGTCGCGCGCTCCTTCATCTCCGTCGATGTGCTGTGGGGCGCGGTGGAGGAGGTCTCCACCGCCTATGGCCTCGGCGAGGACCGCCCCCGCGCCGCGCGCGTGCTGCGCGTCACCGTGCGGGCGCCCAACACCATCGCGGCCGGCGACCGGCTGATCCATGCCGGCCGCGTGCTGGCGGTGGAGTCCATCATCGATGCGGACGGGCGGGGCCGCTTCCATCGCATCCGCTGCAGCGAGGAACAGGCATGAGGACGGAATTCAGCGTCCGCACCCGCGGCCTCGACGGTCTCGCCCGCCGCATCGCCGCCCGCCATTTCCCGGATGCGGAAGCGGCTGCCGCCGCCCGCGCCGCCGAGGATCTCGCGGCCGAGATCGGCGCCGAGACCGGCGCCGTTGCCACCGTCGCGGGCGCCCCCGCGCGGCCTCTGGTGCAGGTCTCCGGCAGCGCCTTCCTCGGCCGCGTGCGCGGCGCCTTCGACCGGCCGGGCGATCCGGTGCTCGACCACATCCGCCTGCTCTTCGCCCGCAGGAGGCGCCCGTGAGCCTGCCCCTCGACAGTCCCGCGCTCGCTTTGCGCGCCGCCATCCACGCCGCCCTTGTGGCGGACGCGGCGCTGGTGGCGCTCATCGGCGCGCCGCGCATCCATGACGTGCCGCCGGGCGATGCGGATTTTCCCTTCGTCACTCTCGGCGAGGCGGTGGTGGCGGACTGGTCCACTGCCACCGAGGCGGGCACCGAGCAGGCGCTGACGCTGCACGTCTTCTCCCGCTCCGGCGGGCGGGCGGAAGCCTTCGCCATCGCCGCGCGAGTGCAGGCGGCGCTGCACGACGCGCCCCTCGCGCTTGAGGGCCACCGGCTCGCCAATCTGCGCGCCACCACCGCCGAGGTCCGCCGCGAGAGCGACGGGCGCACCTTCCACGCTCTGGTGCGGTTCCGCGCCGTCACCGAGCCCGTTTGACCGGAGAGACAGATGGCCGCGCAGAAGGGCAAGGACCTTCTCCTGAAGGTGCATGACGGCACCTCCTTCATCACCGTGGCGGGGCTGCGCACGCGCACCCTCGCCTTCAACGCGCAGAGCGTGGACGTGACCCATTCCGAGAGCGCCGGCCGCTGGCGCGAACTTTTGGACGGGGCGGGCGTGAAGCGCGCCTCGGTGTCCGGCTCCGGCGTGTTCAAGGACGCGGCGTCCGACACCCTCGTCCGCCAGCTCTTCTTCTCCGGCGCGCTGGCGAGCTGCCAGTTGCTGATCCCGGATTTCGGCACGCTCACCGGCCCGTTCCAGGTGACGGCGCTGGAGATCGCGGCCGAGCACGACCGGGAAATCACCTTCGACCTCACCTTGGAGAGCGCGGGCGAGATCGCCTTCGCGGCCCTGTGATGGGCGGCGGGATGCCCAACCGCCGGCGCGGCGAGATTTCCGCCGTGCTCGATGGCACGCCGCGCGTGCTCGTCCTCACCCTCGGCGCGCTCGCCGAGCTGGAGGCAGCGTTCGGTGCCGACGATCTCATGGCGCTCGCCGAGCGGTTCGGCCGGGGCCGCCTTTCGGCGCGGGACGCCGCGCGCATCATCGCCGCCGGGCTCAATGGCGCGGGGGCGGATGTGCGCGTGGAGGAGGTGGAGCGGATGCGGGCGGATGGCGGCGCGGCGGGCTTCGCGCGCATCGTCGCCGATTTGCTGGCCGCCACCTTCGGCGGGGAGGAGACGCCCCAATCCCCTCCGCTGCCGCAGCGGGCGTGAAGGAGGCGCCCGCTGCGCGCGCCTTTCCCTGGGCGCTCGCCATGGGCGCCGGCTTCGGCCTGCTGCGGCTCGCCCCCGACGCCTTCTGGCGGATGACGCCGCGCGAGCTTGCGGCCGCCCTTTCCGCGCTGTTGCCCGCCGCGCCGGAGGCCATCGACCGCGCGGGCCTTTCCGCGCTCATGGCGCGGTTTCCCGATCGCATGAGAGGATGATGCCGTGACCGAGACCGTCGATATCGCCCTTCAGGTGGACACCCGCAGCGCCATGGCGGCGCTGGGCGCGGCGGAAGTCTCCGCGCGCGGCTTTTCTTCGGCACTGGCTTCCGCCTTCACCGGGCTCGCCGTGCAGGGCAAGGACCTCGGCACGGTGCTGGAGCAGCTCGCGACGCGCCTCGCCAACCTCGCGCTGACCGCCGCTTTGAAGCCGCTGGAGAGCTCGCTCACGTCTCTTCTCTCCGGCGCCGGCGGGCTCGGTTTCGCCAAGGGCGGGGTGATCGGTGAGGGGCAGGTGAAGCCCTTCGCGCGCGGCGGGGTGGTGGCGGCGCCCACCTATTTTCCCCTCGGCGCCTCCCTCGGCCTGATGGGGGAGAAAGGCGCGGAAGCCATCCTGCCGCTGGCGCGCGGGGCGGACGGGCGGCTGGGCGTGCGCAGCGCCGAAGGCGCGGGACGCGGGCCGGTGACGGTGAATATTGCGACGCCCGACCTCTCCGGCTTCCGCCGCTCCGATGCCTACGTCTCGGGCCTGGTGGCGCGGGCGGTGGCGCGCGGGCAGCGCGGCGGGTGAGGGCTCACCTCAGCGCGCGGACTTCCACGGGTCGGGCGCAGCGGAGGGCTGGGACGGGGTGATGGTGTTGTTGAACTGGTTCGGCGCGTTGCTCGGTGCATTGCCGCCGTAGGCATCGGTGCGCACGGCCGCTCCGCTGCGCACGCAGGAATCCGTGCCGGGCACCCGCTGGAAGCCCGCGCCATAGCTGGCGCAGAAGCTGTCGCTCTTGCCGCTGCCGCTGGAGCTCTTGCTGGCGGACTGCGCCATCGCCGCGCTACCGGCGACCCCGACGAAGGCCGCGCCGAGCACCAGCGCAAAAGACATCCGCGCCGCGCCGAAGCGCCGGGCTGAGAAGAGGGGGGCAGACGCGCGAGGCATGGCAGCGAGCTTTGGCAGCGAGGCAGGTTCCGGACCGGCTCGCCCGATGCGAGCCACCGGGACCATAGCGCCGCCGCGCCCGCCGCGAAATCCCCTGACCAACCGGCAGCTTGCGCGTGAGGGCGGAATGTCGCGCGTGACGTTGAGGCCGTTGGCGGGTAGCGCGCTCATCCGAGGCGCGGATACGTCGCACGCCCCACGGAAGCGCCGTCCGGCTGAGCCGTGCCGGCGCCTCATGGTCCTGTCGAGATCATGTCCGGTGCGGAACGTCCCTTTGCCGAGCGTCTCCGCAAGCCGCGACGGCTTGCGCGTGCGATCGGTGGGACGGCTTCCCACCGCGAGGTCGTTCCGTTCGCGGCATTCCGGCCTTGCCCCACTGGCCGATGCCCGAACGGATACGACGTCCACCTATCGGCACCCTGGAATAGGGGTGCCCTGATACGCAAAGGCCCAGGCCTCACGGTGCCCGGGCGCAGACGAATGCCAAACATGCGCTCCCGGACGAAAGCCGGGAGCCGGTCCCTGCTGCCGCCCGTGGGCGGCATCTTCGCTCTTCCGTCGCCCTTGGGCGTCCGTCTCGTGTCTCCGCCCTGCGGCGGCGCTCCGATGGCGGTGGCGCGGGCCCTGAGCCGCACGCCGCCATCGGGGAGCGAAGATCACTTCTTCGCGGGAGCCTTCGGCGCAGCAGCCTTCTTGGCGGCGGGCTTGGCGGCAGCCTTGGGGGCAGCGGGCTTGGCGGCAGCGGGCTTCGTCTCCGGCGCGGGTGCGGGAGCCGCGGCAGCGGCCGGCTTCGCAGCAGCCTTGGGGGCGGCAGCCTTCTTGGGAGCGGCAGCCTTCTTCTCGGCAGCGGGCTTCGCAGCGGCCTTGGGGGCAGCGGCCTTGGGCGCAGCGGCCTTGGCGGGTGCCTTCGCAGCCTTCGGAGCGGCGGCCTTCTTCTCGGGAGCCGGAGCCTCGGCCGGCTTGGCGGCGGCCTTCGCGGAAGCGGCCTTGGGAGCAGCAGCCTTCTTGGCGGCAGCCTTGGGAGCCGCGGCCTTGGCTTCGGCCTTCGGGGCAGCAGCCTTGGGAGCAGCAGCCTTGGGCGCAGCGGCCTTCTTGGCAGGCGCCTTCGGTGCAGCGGCCTTGGGAGCCGCGGCCTTGGCTTCAGCCTTCGGTGCAGCAGCCTTCTTGGCGGGAGCCTTCGGCGCGGCGGCCTTCGGTGCGGCGGTCTTGGCTTCGGCCTTCGGTGCAGCAGCCTTGGGAGCGGCGGCGGGCTTGGCGGCGGGCTTGGGTGCTGTGGTCTTGGGTGCTGTGGTCTTGGCTGCGGCCTTGGGGGCTGCGGCCTTCTTCTCGGCGGGTTTCTCGGCGGCGGCGGCCGGCTTTTTCGCGGGCTTGGTAGCCATGCTTTCGCTCCATGCTCAACGGGGCATCGGAAAGTCAAGGCGTCACGTTCAACTATGTCAAGGCCATCTCTACTGATTTCGGCCAAGAATTAGGGGATGGGGGCATCATATGGCCGCCTTTCATGAGATTTTGTTTCCGCTGGAGGTCGCTCTCGGCGCTTCCGGCGGTCCGGAGCGTGTCACAGAGGTGGTCACCACCGCATCGGGACGCGAGGAACGCAACACGCGCCAGGCTGATTCGCGACGGCGCTGGGATGCTGGTTACGGGGTGAAAACCTTCGCCGCGCTGGCCGAAATCGTCGCCTTCTTCGAGGAGCGTCGCGGGCGTCTCCACGGCTTCCGCTGGCGCGATCGTCTCGACCAGTCGTCGGCCGCTCCGGACGGCGAGGTGAGCGCCCTCGACCAGCTCATCGGCGCCGGCGACGGCGTGCGAGCCACCTTCGCGCTGACGAAGCGTTACGGCGCTCTCCACGCCCCCTATCTGCGGGCCATCACCAAGCCCGTCGCGGGCAGCGTGAAGGTCGCGGTGAATGGCATCGAACATGTTGAAGGCGCGCACTTTTCTCTCGATGCCACGCGGGGCCTCATCACCTTCGCGGCGGGTGCGATCCCGCCCGCGTCGGCGGTGGTCACGGCGGGCTTCCGCTTCGATGTTCCGGTGCGCTTCGACACCGATTTTCTTGAGGTGGATCTCTCTGCTTTCGCGGCCGGCGCGATCCCCCGCATCCCCGTCATCGAAATCCGCGTGTGAGGCTGACATGCGTACCCTTGATCCCGCGCTCGCCGACCATCTCGCGAGCGGCGTCACGACGCTGTGCCGCGCCTGGCGCGTCACCCGCCGCGACGGCACCGTGCTCGGCTTCACCGACCATGATCGCGACCTCCTCATCGCGGGCGTGACCTTCCTCGCCGCCTCCGGCATCGCGGGCTCGGAAAGCACGCAGGCGCAGGGGCTTTCCGTCACCGGCGCAGAACTTTCCGGCGCGCTCAGCGCGGATGCGCTCGATGCGGCGGATCTCGCCGCCGGCCTCTATGACGGGGCTGGCGTGGACATGCTTCTGGTCAATTGGCAGTCGCCCGCGCAGCACCTTCTCCTGCGGCGCGGAACCATCGGCGAGGTGCGCTCGGAAGACGGCGTGTTCACCGCCGAGATTCGCGCTCTGGCGGATGCCTTCAACCAGACGCGCGGGCGCCTCTTTAGCCCCACCTGCGATGCCGATCTCGGCGACGCCCGCTGCGGCGTGGACCTCGCCGCGCCGGCCCATTCCGCCACCGCCGTCGTGAGCCTCGTGGAAGGGGCACTGCGCCTGCGCGTGAGCGGGCTCGACGGCTTTGCCGCCGGCGCCTTCGCGCGGGGTCGCGCGATGTTCGCGACCGGGGCCAATGCGGGCTTCGCGACCGAGGTGAAGGCGCACTTCGTGGATGCGGACGGGGTGGTCCTGCGCCTGTGGCAGCGCCCGCCGTTCGAGGTGGCGGAGGGCGACGAAATCACCCTCACCGCCGGCTGCGACAAGCGCTTTGCGACCTGTCGCGACCGCTTCTCAAACGCATTCAATTTCCGCGGCTTCCCGCACATGCCAGGCAACGATGCGGTCATCTCCGTCGCCATTCCCGGCGAGGGCGGATACGACGGGAGTCTCAGGGAATGAGCGCGCCCGCAGACCCCGGCGCTCTGCGCGCCGCCATCCTCTCCGAGGCCCGCGCCTGGATCGGCACGCCCTATCTCCACCGTGCCTCCCTGAAGGGCCACGGCGCGGACTGCCTCGGCCTCGTGCGCGGCATCTGGCGCGCGGTGGTGGGGCCGGAACCGGAGACGCTGCCGTCCTACGCGCCCGACTGGGCCGAGGCCGGTCGCTGCGAGACGCTGGCCGACACCGCGCGGCGCCATCTCGTCACCATTCCGCTGGCCGAGGCGCAGCCCGGCGACGTGGTGCTGTTCCGCTTCCGGGAGCACCTTCCGGCGAAGCACGCCGCGCTACTCTGCGAGGGCGGGCGGATGATCCACGCCTATGACGGCGCGAGCGTGTGCGAGACCGCGCTGACCCCCTGGTGGCGGCGGCGGCTGGCGTATGCGTTCGCGTTTCCCGGGGTGGGGTAGGGGGCGAGGTTCATCCACCGTTCCCCGGACAAGCGACACCGCAGGTGGAGCGCTTGCACCGTCCTCCCCACCGTCATGCCCCGGCTTGTCCGGGGCATCCACCGGGCCGCTTGAGCGCTGCCCGCAAACCCGACCCCGCCAAACCGTGGATCGCCCGGACACGCCGGGCGATGACGGCGCGATGGGGCGGGTTCGGATCATCTTCCCCCCATTCCGGAGCCTCACCCATGGCGACGCTGCTTCTCGGCGCGGCCGGCGGCCTTATCGGCGGCGCGCTGTTCGGACCCATCGGCGCGGTGGCGGGGCGGGCGCTTGGCGCGCTCGGCGGCTCGGTCATCGACGGGGCGCTTCTCGGCGGCAGTCGCTCGCGCCATGCGGAAGGCCCGCGCCTCACCGACCTCGACGTGATGGCATCCACCGCCGGTGCACCGCTGCCCCGCATCTACGGCCGCGCGCGCCTCGCCGGACAGGTCATCTGGGCCACCAAGCTCAAGGAGGTGAAGAAGGAGGAGACGCAGTCCGTCGGTGGCAAGGGCGGCAGCCTTTCCGCCAGCACCACGACCTACACCTATTACGCCAATTTCGCCGTGGCCCTGTGCGAAGGTCCGGTCTCGCGCATCGGCCGCATCTGGGCGGACGGCAAGCTGCTGGACACGCGCCGCCTGCACATCACCACCCATCTCGGCGCGGCGGACGAGGCGCCGGACTCGTGGATCGAGGCGAAGCAGGGCACGGCGGGCACGCCGGCCTATCGCGGCGTCGCCTACCTCACCTTCCGCAATCTGGAACTCACCGACTACGGCAACCGCCTGCCGCAGATCACCGTGGAGGTGGAGCGCTCCATCGGCGCGCTGGAGCGCCAGGTGCGCGCGGTGACTTTGATCCCCGGCGCCACCGAATTCGGCTACGACACGCGCAACATCCGCCAGGTCTATGGCGAGGCGAGCTACGGGCCGGAGAACCGGCACGTCACCTCCTTCTTCAGCGATTTCGAGGCCTCCCTCGACCAGCTCCTCGGCGCCTGCCCCAACCTCGCGCGCGTCTCGCTGGTGGTGTCCTGGTTCGGCGACGATCTGCGCGCCGGCCAATGCGCCGTGCGGCCGAAGTGCGAGCGCACGAACAAGGCGACCGCCCCCGCGCTGTGGAGCGTGGCAGGACAGACGCGGCTCACCACGCCCGCCGTCTCGCAATATGAGGGTCGCGCGGCCTATGGCGGCACCCCCTCCGACGACAGCGTGGTGCGCGCCATCGCCCGGATGACCGAGGAGGGGCTGAAGGTGACGCTCAACCCCTTCGTCATGATGGACATCCCCGCCGACAACACGCGCCCCGATCCGTGGACTGGCGCCGCCTCCCAGCCGCCCCATCCCTGGCGCGGGCGCATCACCTGCGATCCGGCGCCGGGGCGGACGGGGACGGTGGATGGCACGGCGGCCTGCCGCGCGCAGGTGGCGGCCTTGTTCGGCACGGCGGGGGCAGGGGACTTCACCCGCGTCGGCACGGGCGTGGTCTATCACGGGCCGGAGGAATGGAGCCTCCGGCGGATGGTGCTGCACTACGCCCATCTCGCCGTCGCGGCGGGCGGGGTGGAAGCCATCCTCATCGGCTCGGAAATGGCCGCGCTCACCCGCCTCACGGACGACACCGGTGCCTTCCCCGCCGCCGCCGCGCTGGCCGCGCTGGCGGCCGATGTGAAGGCGGTGGTGGGGCCGGATACCCTCGTCTCCTACGCCGCCGACTGGACGGAATACGGCGCGCAGGTGCTCGCCTCCGGCGCCGTGTGCTTTCCCCTCGATGCGGTGTGGGGCGCCGATGCGGTGGACTTCATCGGCATCGATTACTACCCCCCGCTCGCCGACTGGCGGGACGGCTCCGCCCATCTCGATGCGGGGCTGGCGCAGTCCATCCACGACCGCGCGTACCTGAAGGCCAACCTGCGCCGCGGCGAGGCCTTCGACTGGTTCTATACGGACGATGCCGCCCGCGCCGCGCAGGACCGCACCGCTATCACGGATGGCGCCTTCGGCGAGCCGTGGGTGTATCGCCAGAAGGATCTCTGGTCCTGGTGGGCGAACGCCCATCACGAGCGCATCGCGGGCGTGCGCAGCGCGACGCCCACCGCTTATGTGCCAGGCGCCAAGCCCATCCGCCTGATGGAGGCGGGATGCCCGGCGGTGGACAAGGGCGCCAACCGGCCGAGCGCCTTCCCGGATGCGAAATCCGCCGAGAACCGCCTGCCGCCCTTCTCCTCCGGCGCACGGGACGACCTCATCCAGCGCCGCGCGCTGGAGGCCATCCTCGCCACCTTCGGCGCGGATGCGGACCCCACCGACAACCCCGCCGCGACCCTCTATCCCGGCCGCATGGTCGAGCCCGACGCGCTGTTCCTGTGGAGCTGGGATGCGCGGCCCTATCCCCAATTCCCCTACGCCACCGACGTGTGGGCGGATGGCGCCAACTGGGCCACCGGCCACTGGCTCACCGGCCGTCTCGGCTCGGCGCCGCTCGATGCGCTGGTGGCGACGCTGGCCGCCGATTTCGGCATCGCCGACGTGGACAGTGCGCAGCTTGCCGGCGCCGTCGAGGGCTATGTGGTGGAGCAGCCCATGACCGCCCGCGCGGCGCTGGAGCCGCTCGCCCGCGCCTTCGCCTTCGAGGCGGGGGAAGGGGAGGGCGGCATCGTCTTCCGCCCGCGCGGGCAGGGGGCGGTGGCGGAGATCGCCACCGACGATCTGGTGCAGGTGGAGGGCACGCCGCTTCTCGCCGTCACCCGCGCGCAGGAGACGGAGCTGCCGCTGGAGGTGACGGTGGGCTTCGTTGATGCCCTGCGCGACTACCGCCGCGCCACCGTCTCCTCCCGCCGCCTCGCGGGGAAGAGCCGGCACGTGACGCAGGCGGACCTCGCGGTGGTGGCCTCCGACGCCGTGATGGTGCGCGCCGCCGATGTCTGGCTTCAGGACCTGTGGGCGGGGCGCGAGACGCTCTCCTTCTCCCTCCCGCCCTCCTTGCTCGCGCTCGCGCCCGGCGATCTCGTGCGGCTGACCTTCGATGGCCGCACGCGCCTCGTGGAGATCGTCCGCGTGGAGGAGGCGGAGGCGCTGGCCGTCACCGCCCGCACCATCGAGCCTGAGGTGTTCGACGTGGCGCTGGCGGAGGAGGGGGCGGGGAGCATCGCGCTGCCTGGCGCCTCCGGCCCGCCCGCGGTGCGGGTGCTCGATTTACCGGCTTTGTCGGAGGCGGAACCCGTTCCGCTGCAATGGCTTGCCGCCGCGGCCTCGCCCTGGCCGGGCACGCTCGCCATCTGGCGCTCCACCGATGGCGCGACCTTCGAGACGCTGGCGCCCATCACCGCCTCCGCCACCTTCGGCACCCTCACCGCGCCGCTTCCTCCGGGACCGCTGTGGCGGTTCGACCGGCACAATTGGATGGAGGTGACGCTTGAGACCTCCCTCCTCGTCTCGGCGAGCGAGGCCGAGGTGCTGGCGGGGACCAACCTCCTCGTGCTCCTCGCCGACGACCGCGCGCCGGAAATCGTCGCCTTCACCGAGGCGGAACTGGTGGATGCGGGCAGCTATCGCCTCAGCGGCCTGCTGCGCGGCCTCGCCGGCACGGAAGGCGCGGGGGCGGAAGCGTGGCCTGCGGGCACGCGCATCGTGCGCCTCGACGGCACCTTGGTGAGCGTCGCCAGCGGCGTCGCGGCGCTGGGGCGCAGCTTCATCTATCGCGTCGGCTCGGCCCGGGACGACCAGGGCGCGGAGGAGGTGACGGAAGTGTCCGCCACCGTCTCCGGCCGCGCGCTCACGCCGCTTTCGCCGGTGCATGTGCGGGCGCGGCGGACGGGGGCGGGCGTCGCGCTCTCCTTCATCCGCCGCACCCGCATCGCGGGGGACGGATGGGAGGCGGTGGAGGTGCCGCTGGGCGAAGCCAGCGAGGCCTACCGGCTCGACATCCTCGACGGCGGGACGGTGCGGCGAACCTTCACCCTCACGTCGCCCGAAGCCCTCTATGCGGCCGCTGACGAGAGCACCGATTTCGGTGCCCCGCAGAGTGAATTCACTGTCCGGATCGCCCAGCTCTCGGCCAGCGTCGGCGCGGGCGCGGCGATGACGGCGACCGTGCGGCCGTAAGGCTCTTCTCCTTCCATCGAGGTCCAGCCATGTCCGAGCAATCGGCGAACCTGGCGCTGCCCTATATCGCGGCGGCCCAGGCGCAGAAGCATGTCACCCATAATGAGGCCATCCGCCGCCTCGACGCCTTCGTGCAACTGGTGCTGGAGAGCGCCACCGCGACCGCGCCGCCGGCCTCACCCGCCGATGGCGCGCGCTGGTTCGTGCCCATCGGGGCGATGGGTATCTTTGCGGGGCGGGACGGGACGATCGCGGCCTATGAGGCGGGGGCGTTCGACTTCCTGCCCGTGGCTCAGGGCTTCCTCGCCTTCATCCGCGACGAGGGGCGGCTCGCTGTGTTCGACGGTGGCGCGTGGGTCTCGCCTCTGGCCGCGAGCGCCAGCCGCGCGGCCATCTCGGCGCGGGTGCTGGAAGAGGATGTGAACCTCTCCGGGGCCTACACCGAAAGCGCGCTCGCCATCCCCGACCGCGCCATCGTGCTCGCCGTCTCCTGTCGCACTCTGACGGCTGTGACCGGGGCCTCGGCCTATGATTGCGGCATTGCCGGCGAGCCCGCGAAGTTCGGCGGGAGCCTCGGCGCCGCGGCGGGCGCGACGAACATCGGCGTCATCGGCCCCACTGCCTTCTACGCGCCCACCCCCGTCCGCCTCACCGCCGTCGGCGGTGCCTTCACCGGCGGCACGGTGCGCCTCGCCCTTCACCTCCTCCTGTTCGCCGGTCCCGGCGCCTGATCCCATCCGCGGAGTGCCTGTCCATGCCCTACGATCCGGCGCGCGATCCCCTCAGCGGGCTCGCCGCTTCCCTCTCCTCGCCCTCGCGCCACCTGGTGGCGGTGACGCCCTCGGACACCGAGGACCTGCCCGTCTACGCCAAGGCCCTGTGGGTTTTCGTGCCGGAGGACGTGGCGGGCGGCGTTGCCACCATCCGCATCACGCCCGTCGGGAGTGCGGACGACGCGGTGGTCGACGTCCGCGCGCTCGCCGGCCTCCAGCCGCTGCCGCCGTGCCAGGTGCGCCGGGTCTGGGCCTCCGGCACCAGCGCCGGCCTGTCCGTCTATGCGCTGACCGATCGCTGAGGCCCGCCATGCTCGGCCCCGGCACAGACGCCCCGCGCACGGCCGTGGGCCGTGGCCGCGCCGCGCGCGCGCGCAGCATCCCCCTTCCCGGCCCGCCGCCCGGCTGCGGCTGGGTTTTCGTCACCGACCCTTCCGGCGCGCACCGGCCCGTCTTCGTCACCGACGGCGACGGACGGCAGCGGCCTGTCTACGTGGAGCTTTGAATGACTGATTTCACCCTTCCCGGCGTCGTCCTGTCCGATGCCATCGGCCGCCTCGCCGCCCTCGGTGCGCAGACCGTCGTCATCACCGGCGACAGCATCACCCAGCAGATGGGCTACACCGACAACGTCATCACCCAGTTCGACATTTCCTACGCGGTGTGGGCCAACGCCGTGATGGGCGGACGCTTCACCTTCCTCAACAATGCCGGTGTCGGCTCGACCCGGTCCGACACGATGCTGGCGAACATGGACGAAAAGGTCCTCGCCTATCAGCCCGACTGGTGCTGGATGCTGATCGGCGCCAATGACGCCAACGCCTCCACCGGCACCTCGGCGGAGATCATCGCGGGCTTCAAGACCAATGTCTCCGCCGCCATCGCGAAGTGCCGCGCGGCGGGCGTGCGCGTGCTCATCGGCACCATCATGCCCACGCTGTCCAGCAACACCAGCTGGAGCGCGGAGCGGGTCTATCGCGTGCACACCATGAACAGCTGGATCCGCGCGCTGCCCCACACCTATCCCGGGCTCGTGGTTGCGGACTTCGCCGCCGCGCTCGTCGATCCCACCAGCGCCACGGGCCAGCCGAAGAGCGGCTATCTGCAGGCGGACGACGGCATCCATCCCAGCCACAAGGGCGCCTATTACATGGGCCTCGTGGTGAAGGAGGCGCTGGAGGGCATCACCCCCAAGGCGCCCCGGCTGGTGGCCTCGGTGACGGATACCTACGGCTATAATTCCGCCGGGCAGCAGATGTTCGACAATCCGCTGTTCACCACCACCTCGGGCGGCACGAACTCCACCTCCGGCACCATCACGGGCACCGTTCCGGGCGGATGTACTCTGCTGAAGTCCGGCACCTGGGGGAGCTCCTATGGGGCCTCCGACACGGTGGCGCGGGCGGACGGCTTCGGCAACGACTGGCGCGTGACGGTGACCAATACCGGCGCCAATGAAGACAACCTCTCCCTCTCCTCCTTCAACCTCAGCGCCCGCTTCGCGGCCGGCGACAAGGTGTTCGCCACCGCCTCCGTGGCGGCGTCGGGGCTCGCGCAGTGGAAGGGCGCCAGCTTCTTCGTCGAATCCACCTCCGGCTCCACCACCTATCGCGCCGGAGCGCTGGAGCGGGCGACGACGGACGATCCCGCGGCGGCGGTGGGCACCTTCTTCCAGGGCGATCACGAGGTGACGCTGGTGACGGGCGTGCTCACCATCCCGGAGGGCTTCTCCAGCTTCTACTGGCGCGCGCGGCCGCGCTGGATTGCCGCCGGCGGCACCGGCATCGTCCGCATCGGCCGCGTCGGCATCTGGAAGATCCCCGCCGCCTGAGCCGCGACACCGGCGGCCGTCCACGGCGGCTGGCTGCCTCCGATCCCTTCCGGGGCTCCGCATCGCGGGGCCCCTTTCGCTTTCCGGAAAGGCCCGGTCATGGTCGCGCAGAATTTCGCGCCGGCGCTCGCCGCCGTGCTCCGCCACGAGGGCGGCTATTCCAACCATCCCGACGATCCCGGCGGCCCCACCATGAAGGGCGTCATCCAGCGCGTCTACGACGCCTGGCGGCGCTCGAAGGGGCTCGCCTTGCGTCCGGTCCGCGAGATCGAGGACGCCGAGCTGAAGGAAATCTATCGTCGCCAGTATTGGGACGCCGTGCGCGCCGACGAACTGCCCGACGGCATCGACTATGTGGTGTTCGACGGCGCGGTGAATTCCGGCCCGGCGCAATCTGCGAAGTGGCTCCAGCGCGCGCTCTCCCTCTCCGCCGACGGGCAGGTGGGGGAGGTGACGCTCGCTACCGCGCGCGCCACCGCCGAGCACGCGCCGGCCCGCCTCGTGAACGACATCTGCGACCGCCGCCTCGCCATGCTCCAGGCGCTGCGCACCTGGCCGGTCTTCGGCAAGGGCTGGGGCCGGCGCGTCGCCGACGTGCGCAAGCTCGGGAAATCCTGGGCGACCGGCGGGCGGACCTCTTCCGTCGCCGTGCCGGCCAAGGACGGGGAGGGGGCCAAGGGCGCGCTGGCGAGCGCGAAGCCCGCGCCGCGACCCGAGGCGGGCGCGGGTGCCGTGGCCGGCGGCCTCGTTGCCTCCACCGTGGCCGAGGCGGCGCGGCAGATCGAGCCCCACGCCGTCGGCTCGCCTTTGCTGGCCAATGTCTTCGCCGCGCTCACCCTGCTCGGCCTCCTCGCCACCCTCGCGGGCCTCGCCTGGGTCTGGTGGAGCGCGCACGCGGGGGCGAAGCGGGCCGAGGTGCTCGACCTCGGCACCGGCACGGCCGGGGAGGCGAAGCCGTGAGCTGGGCGCTCGACGCCCTAGCGGGTTTCCTCGGCTACGGCGTGCCGTGGTGGGCCTGGGGCATTCCCGGCGGCCTCGCCGTGGCGGTGCTGCTGCGCCTGTTCGGCGTGCGGGCGGCGGGGATCGCCGCCGCCGTCCTCGCCGTCGTCCTCGTCACCCGGCGCGCCGCCCAGCGCGGCTATGACCGCGCCCTGAAAGAAGGAGAACGCGATGTCTCGAAAAGCCTTTCTGCCGCGCGGTCTGCGCGGGATGCTGCCGCTCGCCGCGACGGCGATGCTGGCCGGCTGCGCGACGACGATGGGTTCCGGCGCGACTAGGGTCTATTGCGGCGCCGCCGCCCCCATCCGCTGGTCCCTCTCCGACACTGACGAGACCATCCGCCAGGCCAAGGCCGCCAACGCGGTCGGCCGACGCCTGTGCGGCTGGCGGTGAGTGGCACGCCGGGCGCCCCCCCATTAAGCCCGCGCGGCGCTTGAGCGTGACCGCCCAAAAACAACCGCGCGGCGCTTGAGCGTGACCGCCCAAAAACAACCGCGCGGCGCTTGAGCGTGGCCGGTCGAAGACCGGGGCCGACGGCCCGAGCGCTTCCTGCGGCGCCCCGTCATCGCTGACAGGCGCGCAAGGCTCTGTCATTCTTGGCCTCTGTCGCTTAAGGAGGATCAGGCGAAGGCGGAGGGGCACCGTGCGCTTGTTGGTGATCGAGGACGATCCCGAGCTGAACCGGCAGCTCGTCGAGGCGCTGGGCGACGCCGGCTATGCCGTCGACCGGGCCTATGACGGGCTGGAAGGCCAATTCCTCGGCGAAACCGAGCCCTACGACGCCATCGTGCTCGACATCGGCCTGCCGAAGCTCGACGGCATCTCCGTGCTGGAAAGCTGGCGGCGGGCGGGCAAGACCACCCCCGTCCTCATCCTCACCGCCCGCGACCGCTGGAGCGACAAGGTGCAGGGCTTCGATGCCGGCGCCGACGATTACGTCGCCAAGCCCTTCCACATGGAGGAGGTGCTCGCCCGCCTGCGCGCCTTGCTGCGACGGGCCACCGGCCACGCCTCCAGCGAGATGTCCTGCGGCCCGGTGCGGCTCGACACCCGCTCCGGCCGGGTCTCGGTGGATGGCAATCCGGTCAAGCTCACGTCGCACGAATATCGCCTGCTTTCCTACCTCATGCACCATGCGGGGCGCGTGGTGTCGCGCGGGGAATTGGTGGAGCACCTCTACGACCAGGATTTCGACCGCGATTCCAACACCATCGAGGTGTTCGTGGGGCGCCTGCGCAAGAAGCTCGACTGCGACGTGATCCAGACCGTGCGCGGCCTCGGCTATCTGCTCGCGGCCCCCGAGGAGCCGCGCTGACCCATGGCCTGCTCCCTTCCGGCCCGCTCCCGTCCGGCCCGCTCCCGCACGGCGGCGCGCTGACATGACGGACCCGGCCCGCCGCCCGCCGGAATACACCCCCGGCTCCCTGGCGTTCCGCCTCGTGCTCTCCGCCATGGGCATCACCGTGGTGGTGCTGCTGGTGGTGGGGCTCGTGCTCGCCTCGCTCTATCGCAGCTCCGCCGAGCGGGCGTTCGACCGGCAGCTCGACATCTATCTGAAGATCATCGTCGCGGACGTGGCCAATGCGTCCGAACGCCTGCCCGAGCCGGCGGGGCTGGCCGACCCGCTCTTCGCCTTCCCCCATTCCGGCTGGTACTGGCAGATCGCGCTCAAGTCCGACGGCGTGAATGAACGGCGGACCTCGCGTTCGCTGGTGGGCGAAAGTCTTCCGCTGCTGGCCGCGCAGGGTATCAGCGGGCGCCCCGGCCTGATGCGGCAGGGCTATGCCACGGGTCCGGGCAACGTCGCCGTGCGGGTTGTGGAGCGCGACGTCGACCTCGGGCCGGATGCCCATTACATCGTGTCGGTGGCGGCCGCCGCGTCCGATCTCGAAGCGGAGATCTCCGCCTTCAACTTCTCGCTCGCCACGACACTGGTGGTGCTGGCCTGCGCCTTCCTCCTCGTGGTGATCGTGCAGGTGCGGTTCGGGCTGAAGCCGCTGACGCGCATCTCCCAGGCGCTCTCGGACGTGCGCTCCGGCAAGGCCGAGCGGCTGGAGGGCACCTATCCCATCGAGATCGTGCCGCTGGTGCGCGAGGTGAATGCCCTCATCGACGCCAACCATGAGATCGTGGAGCGCGCCCGCACCCACGTCGGCAACCTCGCCCATGCGCTCAAGACCCCCCTCTCCGTGCTGATGAACGAGGCCGGTACCCGCGACGATCCGCTCGCCATGCGCGTGCGCGACCAGGCCGGGGTGATGCGCGATCAGGTCGCCCACCATCTGGAGCGCGCCCGCATGGCCGCCCGCATCTCCGTGGTGGCGAGCGTGTGCGAGGTGACGGCGGTCATCACCGCGCTGGCCCGCACCATGGAGAAGATCCACCGCACCAAGGATCTCGCCATCGACGTGCGCATCCCCGAGGACGTGCACTTCCGGGGCGAGCGGCAGGACCTCGAGGAGATGTTCGGCAATCTTATCGACAATGCCTGCAAGTGGGCTTCCTCCCGGGTGGAGGTCGAGGTGCTGGTGGAGCGGCCGCGCACCCCCGGCGACCGGGTCTATTTCCATGTGAGCATCGACGATGACGGCCCCGGTCTCGATCCCGCCCGGCGGGTGGATGTGGGTCGGCGGGGGCGGCGGCTGGATGAATCCAAGCCCGGCTCCGGCCTTGGCCTGTCCATCGTGCAGGAACTGGCGCTGCTCTATGGCGGGCGGTTCGAGCTGAGCTCGGCCCCCATCGGCGGGCTCCGTACGGAACTGGTGCTGCCTGCAGCGGCAGCGCCGCCCCCGCCCACCTGACGTTTCCCGGCCGGGCTGGTGCGGGTGATACCGTGGCGCCACAGCCTGCGGCAAACCGTCTTCACAGTAAGACTTGCGGTGCCTAAGAGAGCCCATCAGCCTCTTTGTTGCCCCAATCGGTGATCCGATGGGCTGGTCTGAGCGTTGATGACGTGCACGGGCATTTTGCCCGGGTCCGTCCTGCCCGTTGTTCTGCCCGAGGCCTGTTCATGTTCGTCCGCGTGTCCCGCGTCTTTCCCGCGTCCGCAGTGGTCCTCGCCCTTGCGCTCGGCGGATGCGCGACCGACACGACCGGCAACAAGGCAACGGCGGCGCTGGCGGCCCTGCCCACGGCACCGGTCATGTCCGGCACGGTCTCCGGCGGCCTCATCAGCGGCGGCATCGGCAACGGGCTCGACGACGCCGACCGGCAACGCGCCTACGACGCCGAGATTTCCGCGCTGGAGACGGGCGGCCCCGGCTATCCCATCGGCTGGAAGGGCGACGGCACCGCGCGCGGCACGGTCATCGCCGGCCCGCCCTACAACCGCGCCGGCTTCCAGAGCTGCCGCGACTATTCCCACACCATCTATATCGACAATCGCCCCCAGATCGCCCGCGGCGCCGCCTGCCGCACGGCGGAGGGCCGCTGGCAGCCGGTGAGCTGAGCGCGCTAGGACCCCGCCGCCTGAGGCGATGCGGGGCGGTGCGCGGACATGGCTTTCGGGAACGCTGGTAAAGGATGGGCGGCCGCCTGAGGCGCGCCGCGCCGGCATCAGCTTTCAGTAGGACATGAACAGGGGGACCTTGCAGTCCTCCAGCAGCGACTCGGTGACGCCGCCAAGCACCCATTCGCGGATGCGCGAGTGGTTGAAGGCGCCCATGACGATGAGGTCGGCGCCGATCAGACCCGCCTGCTCGCGCAGGGTCGCGGCCACGCCGTCCGGGCTCACCACAAGGTTCTTCACGTCCACATGGACGCCATGGCGGGCGAGATGGGGCGCGAGCTCGGCACCGGGCACCTCGTGCGCCAGCTCCTTCTCCGAACCGATGGCGAGCACCTCCACGGAGGCCGCGGACTTGAGGATGCCCATGGCATCGTTGACGGCCCGCGTCGCACGCACGCTCGCATCCCAGGCGATGAGAACGCGGTCGTGCTTGAAGGTGTCCACCCCCGGCGGGACCACGATGACCGGCCGGCCGCTCTCGAACAGCAGCGCCTCGATGAGCCCGCGGTCGGCATTCACGGTCGCGACCTCCGCGTCCAGCACCGAGATGTCATGCACCCGCGCCTGGGCGATAAACAGCTCGACCAGCTGCCCGTAGGCAAGCTGCGGCGTTTCCACCGAGGCGGCGACACCGGCGGCCGCCGCATCGCCCCGCGCCCGCTCCGCCACGTCCTGCGCCAGCTGCCTGAGCCGCCGGTTGTGGGCGGCGACAAGGCCGGTGGCGACATTGCTGACGAAGGTATTGCCCATCACCACCTTCAGCGAGGCCGCCTGGATGGTGGCATGGGCGCCCGATTGCTGGGCCAGCGACAAGCCATAGGCGAGCGCGGCGGAGGGTTCGTCAATGCCCTCTTCCGTCATCCCGATGAGCACGCTTTTTATGTTCTGCACCATTTGGCGTTTCCTCCTGACACGAGATCAAGGTATCCGAAGGCTTCAGCGTGTCGTTGCGTCATGTCAAGGGCGCAGGGCGCCGGTACCGGTTGCCAGCCCATTTCCGTGAGGTAATAAGAGGCGCGAGGGAGCGCCCATGATCGATGATCTGAACCTGTTCGCGAGCCAGCTGGTCACGCTCTGGGTCGTGCTGGAACCGCTGAGCCATCTCAGCATGTTTCTCGCCACCACCTCCCACCTCGATCGGCAGGAACGGCACAAGGTGGCGGCCATGGGCACCGCCTTCGCCTTCCTCATCCTGGTGGTGTTCACGCTCCTTGGCCGGATGCTGCTGGAGGCGATGGGCATCTCCATCCTCGCCTTCCAGATCTCCGGCGGCATCATACTGTTCTATTTCTCGATGACCATGATCTTCGGGGCGATGACGCAGCATGCCGTGACGGCCGATCCCGAGCGGCGGCTCGTCCACATCGCGGTCTATCCCATCGCGACGCCCATCGTGGCGGGGCCGGGCGCCATTCTCGCCATGGTGTTGTTCTCCGACAACAACCGCGGCGCCCCGCTCTCCCAGCACCTCATCACGGTGAGCGTGCTGGTGCTGATGTCGCTGGTGCTGTTCGCCATCTTCTGGCTGGGCGACTACATCGCCAAGGTGCTGGGGGAGGGCGGGGCGAGCCTGCTGCGGCGGATCATGGGCATCCTGCTCGCCGCCTTCTCGGTCAATCTGGTGCTCAACGCCTTCCAGAAATGGCTCAGCCTGCCGCCGATCTGAGCGGCGGGAGGCTGGCCGTTGCGGATCAGGCCTCGATCTTGTCGATGTCCGGCGCGATGCCCGCAGAGGTGGGGGCGCCGTCGTCCAGCGGCGCCAGATAGTCCACCACCATCTCGCGGAAGCGCGGGAGGCCCTTGTAGGCGGCGATGTCCGGATTGAGGTCGCGCAGCACCCGGTGCAGCCGCCGGCGCCACTTGGGCACCTTGGCGATGTCCGCGACGCTGGTGAGATAGCAGCGGATGCCGAACAGGATGGCGTTGGAGCGGGGCAGGCGATAGAGCGTCTGCAGCTCCACGCGCAGGTGCACCTTATCCGCCACGTTCTGCGGCGTCACCGACGCCTTGTCGGGCCCCCACACGGGATAGTTTTCCGGCGAGGTATCGAGGCGCGGGTTCACCGTCATGGTCCAGTTGAGGCGGCGCACCGGCTGGCCATACTGGAGGCGCAGGAGATACTTCAGGGCGCGGTCGAACACGCCCTTCTCGTGCGCCAGCGGCACCGGGCCGTGCCACTCGTGGAAGCTCATGCCGATGTCGAACTCCAGCGACCAGTCGGCCTGGGTCGTCACCATACCGCCGTCCACGAAGAGGTTGTCCTCGCGCTGGTCCTGAAGGGTGAAATCGCCCTGCGCCTGGCGGGTAATGTATTCGAACGGCCCGCAGGGCAGCGTCTCGGCCTTGCCGAAGATGAAGCTCTGCTGGATGCCGAGCGGCCGGTTCACCCAGGTCCAGGCGTCGCCGTCCTTGGACAGGGTGAAGTGCTCGGGATAATCCGCCGCAAGGCTCTCCATGATGAGCTCGAGGGTGTCCCACTCCGCCGTCATCATGTGCGGCAGCACCTGGCAGCGCTTGGGGTCCTCGGCGAGGACGCGGGCGCGCTCCTTGCACTCCGCGATATAGTGCTCGTCGATGTCGAACACCGCCTGGAAGGCGGCCGTGGGGCCGCCGCGCACGTGGGGCTCGATGTTCACCGAATACATGTAGCTGTCTTCGGGGAACGGGAAGGGGAAGCGCAGGAGGTCCTCGGGCGACTTCTTGTAGGTGAAGGTGTCGCGGAAGGTCTCTGCGGGCTTGAACTGGACGGTCATGCGGATCCTCCCGGGATCACAGGTCGATGACGATGCGCGGGCCGCGGGCACGCGACACGCAGGTCATGATGAGGGTGCCGGCCGCCTTCTCCTCGGCGGAGAGGAAGTCGTCGCGATGGTCCGCTTCGCCCTCCACGAGGGAGGTGGCGCACTGGCCGCAGGCGCCGCCACGGCACAGGCACGGGGCCTCCACGCCGGCCGCCTCGATGGCTTCCAAGAGGCTCTGGCTTTCGCCCACCTCCACCTCGATGCCGGACTTCCGCAGCACGGCGCGGAAGGGCAGGCCGGTGACGTCGCCGCCGAAGCTTTCCTTATGGACCTTGCCCTTGGGCCAGCCGAGGGCGGCGGCGGTGGAGGCCACCGCATCCATCAGGCTGTGCGGCCCGCAGACATAGACATGGGTGCCCAGCGGCTGGCGCGCCAGCAGGCCGGCGAGATCGAAGGCGGCGCGGCCGCCGCCATGCACGCGGATTTCCTCGCCCGCCGCATAGGGCGCGAGCAGGCGCTCGAACACCGGCACTTCCTCCAGAGTCGCGAGCTGGTGCAATTCGAAGCGGGCGCCGCGCGCCTTCAGCTCCGGCAGGAAGGACAGAAGCGGCGTGATGCCGATGCCGCCGCCGATGAGCAGGTGCTTCTTCGCGGTGGAGGCGAGCGGGAAGAGGCTCACCGGATTGGCCATCTCCAGCACGTCGCCCGCCGCGACCCGGCGGTGGAGAAAAGAGGAGCCGCCCCGCGACTGGGCGACGAGGCGCACGATGATGTCGTAGCGCGCCCGCTCGGACGGCGGGGAGACGAGGGAATAGGCGTTCTTCATCACCCGCGCCCCGTCGCGCAGGGTGAGGAGAACGTGCCCACCCGCCGGTGGGGTGGGGAACGCGCCGCCATGGGCCGGCTCGAAGGAGAAGCGCTTGAGGCTCGGCGCGAGCTCGACGATCTCGCGCACGCGCACGCTGAAGGGCTGGGCGGCGGTCATGCGTAAAGCTCCTCGGCCTCGGGCACCTCACCCGGCACCTCGGCGTCCACCTGGACGCCCATGAAGGCGGCGAGCCGCCGTGAGAAATGATCGCGCACGAACAGGGATGCGCCGCAGCCCGGGCAGGTGAAGATGGAGGTGGTGACGCCCTCGCTCACCGTCCGGCAATGGACGCAATAGATGCGCCTTGCCTTCGGGCCGACCTCGGCGAAGGCGGTCTCCTGCCGGCTGAGGCCGGCCTTTTCCGCGCGGCCCCACACGTCCCACAGGAACGGCTCGGCGCCGGCCGCATAGAGGCGCAGCCCCATGGTCTCGCGGGCGAGCCGCTCCTCCAGCGCGGAGAACAGGTGCGTCACGGAGCGGAAGGTGGCGACGCTGCCCGGCGCCTCCTCCATGGCCGGGGCGGAGGCCACGGCGCTACGCCGGGCCACCGTCCAGACCTCGAAGGCGGAGGGGGCAACCCCCTCCGCCAGCGCCTCAGCCGGAACCTCGGCCGCCTCGACCACCAGCAGGTGGTGCCGTCCGGACGGGTCCGGAGCCAGCGGCGCGTACTTCGGGCGGCTCTTGATACCCTGGTCGCTCATTTCGTCTCCGTTCAATAGACCGCAATGCTGCGGGCCACGATGATGACAACGGCGCCGGCCACGAGGGCGAGGTAGGGCAGCATCCCCGCCCGCGTGGAGGCACCGGGTTCGGCCTTGAGGTGCATGTCCTCCATCATCGCCGCCGGGAACTGGCCCTTGTCCGTCACATAGTGCCGGAAGAGGAACACCGGGATGATGGCGGCCGATACGATGAGCCCGGTCACCAGCGTGCCCGCGCCCCAGATGTCGGCACCCATGCCAAGCAGGAACAGGTTCACGTAGGCGAGCACCGTACCCATGCCGATGAGCCAGACGGGAGCCTTGAAGGGGCGCTCCCAGGTGGGACGATCGATGCGGTGCATCCAGGCGGAATTCAGGTTCAGGAAGTTGAACAGAATGTAGCAGACGTTGGAGATGGCGAGGATGAACACGTAGTCCGACATCATCAGCAGGATGAGGTTGAAGCCGAGGTCCGTCCACATGGCGCGGGTGGGGGCGCCGTTCTCGTTTACGTGGCTGAGATACTTGGGCAGCCAGCCGTCCACGGACGCCTGGTAGAGCGTGCGGGAGGAGCCGGCCATGGAGGTGATGATGGCCAGCATCAGCGCGAGGATCAGCATCACCACGATCACGGTGTGGACGATGGGTCCGCCCTTGATCATGTCGGCCATGGCGCTCGCCACACCCATGCCGGAATAGATGTCGGCGGAGAGGATGCCGGAATAGACCGCCGGCGTCGTGACCGTGCCTGAGGCGTCCACCACCGCCGGGGTCACGAGCTGGCCGAGGCCGAGCACGCCCTGGAAGGAGATGGGCACGATGGTGAACACAAAGATGCACAGAAGGCCCGAATAGAGGATAGCCTTGAAGGTATCCGTCTTCGGGTCGCGGAACTCGCGCGTGTAGCAGACCGCGGTCTCGAAGCCGTAGGTCGACCACGCGGCGATGAAGAGGCCGCCGGCCATCAGGGTGAGGCCCGCCATGTTCCACTCGCCGGCGATCACCTTGCCCGCCTCGTCCTTGGCGAGCGGCGCGAACGGCCCGAGATTGGCGGCGAGCACGTCGCCGGTGATCAGCGGCACGAGGCCGATGAGGATCAGCGGCAGCAGCGCCACGACGCCGAGGATGACCTGCACCTTGGCGGTCTGGCTGATGCCGCGATGCTGGATGGCGAAGGCGACGAGCAGCAGCACCGCGCCGAGGAGGAAAGTGGCGTTGATGCGCAGCGCGAGGCCCGCCTTCAGCCAGCCGAGATCGACCAGCGTGAGCTGCCAGGTGTTGATGGCGGCGTCCGGCGCGAACAGGATGGAGAGCACATAGCCCGCCGCAAGGCCTGAGCCGATGGACAGAACCGGCGACCAGGCGAGCCAGTTGCACCACACCGAGAACGGCGCGAGCAGCTTGCCGTAGCGCACCCAGGCGATGGCGCCGTAGACCGAGGCGCCGCCCGACTTGTGCGGGAACAGGCCGGCGATCTCGGCGTAGGAAAAGGCCTGGATGAAGCCGAAGATGATGGACAGGATCCACACGAACCAGGCCGGCGCGCCCACCGTGGCGCCGATGGCGCCAATGGAGAACAGCACGAGGGCGGGCACGCCGCTCGCGATCCAGAACGCGCCGGTCCAGCTGATCTTGCGTTGAAGCGAGCCGGCCTCAGGCGCGGCGACCGCTTCATTGGTTGCGGTGATGCTCATGATTGTCCCCTCGTTATGGCGAGGGAGTTTCCAGATAAGAAAAAAATTTGTCAACGAAGATATAGACGTATCGTTACGTCATTGCGAGCTTATTTTGGCGCCAGATGCTGCCCAATGAGTAGTCGCGCCAGAATTGCGGAAACAACAGCATGCCCGGGCGTCGCACCTTTATTCAGGCGCGCCGGGACGATACTGCAGTCTTCAGGTCCGCCATTCAGGCGGGTCGTCTCATTCAGGCTCGGACCCGGGTCTTCTGCGGATCAAAATGGGGGAACGGCACGATTTCGGCGCCGATGCGCTTCCTCAGTCCATCCAGCTTGCCGATCTCGATGGCGGTGCCCACCGCCGCGTGGGCGACATCGATCCGGGCGAGCGCGATCTGGCCCTTGAGAATGGGCGAGCGGGTTGCGCTGGTGACGACGCCCACCTGCGCCCGGCCGACGAAGAGCGGGTCGCCATGGCCCACCGCGTCGTTGCTCTCGATCTTGAGCCCCACGAGCTTCTTTGCCGGGTTCGCCTTGCGCCGCGCCAGCGCCGCCTTGCCGACGAAATCCTCGTCCTTGTCCGCCACGGCGAAGCCGATGCCGGCCTCGTAAGGGTCGGTCTCAGCGCAGAAGTCGTAGCCGGCGAAGACCAGCCCGGCCTCGATGCGCAGCATGTCCAGCGCGGAGAGGCCGAGCGGCTTCATGCCCTTCGGCGCGCCCGCCGCCCACACGGCCTCGAAGAGCGCCTTGCCGTCCTTGGGATGGCACCAGATTTCAAAGCCCAATTCGCCCGTATAACCCGTGCGCGAGACCACCAGCGCCGGTCCGGTCGGCCCGCCGAGGCGGGCGACGGCGAAGCGGAACCACTTCAGCTCGGTGATGGCGGGCTGGGTGGCCCCGGTCCAGATCACCTCGGACAGGATTTCCCGCGCCAGCGGCCCCTGCACGGCAATGTTGTGCAACTGGTCCGTGGACGCGCGCACATGGACGTTGAGGCCCCATTCCGCCGCCTTGGTGCGCAGCCAGGCGCCGGTAAATTCCTCGCCGCACACCACCCGGAAATTGGTCGGCGACAGGCGGAAGACGGTGGCATCGTCAATCATGCCGCCGTGGTCGTAGCAGAGCGCGGTATAGACCACCTGCCCCACGGCGAGCTTGCGCATATCGCGCGTGACCGTGCGCTGGAGCAGGATTTCGGCGTCCGGCCCCGTCACCTCGAACTTGCGCAGGGGGGACAGGTCCATCACCGCGGCCTTCTCGCGGCAGGCCCAGTATTCGGCGATCGGCCCCTCGCTGGTGAAGCAGGTGGGCAGCCAGAAGCCGCGATACTCCACGAAGTTGCGCGTATAAGCGGCAAGGCTCTGGTGGAAGGCGCTCTCGCGCGTCAGGCGCGGCTCGGCGTCGGCACTCATGCGGAACGCGATCCCCTTGGAGAAGTTTTCGGTGCCGTCGTAGACGCGCACATGGATGTCGGTGGGCTCCCAGCCATTGGCGGGGTCGATGTCGTCGGCGCAGGAGGAGGTGGCGCACACGAGGTCGGTCAGCGCCTTGAGCAGCACATAGTCGCCGGGCCGCGACCATGGCTCGTCCATGGTGATGGCGTTGGTGTGGTCCACGGCCGTATTGTAGAAGAAGTTGATCGCCGGCCAGCCGGCGCGCTGGCGTATCCCCAGCGGCGCGAGCACGGCGTTGAAATTGTCCGTGCAATTGGCGTGGCCGGGATAGCCCATATCCTCGTAATACTTCGCCGAGCAGGCGAGGGCGAAGGTGTCGTGGCGGCCGACCGTGTCGCGGATCACCTCCACCAGAGGCAGCTGGCGCTCGTCATAGTATTTGGAATAGAGGCCCGGTCCCGGATAGGCGGCGCCCATCAGCGTGCGGGTGGTGGTGGCGTCGAGGCCGTATTCCGCGCCCTTTTCAAGCGCGGCGGCGTCGAAGGCGAGGAAGTCCGCGCACTGGCGGCCTTCCACGTCGATGATCTGGATGTAGTCACCCGCCTTCACTTTGTAGGCCCGGGCTTCGGCCGCCGGGACGCGCAGGTCGAGCTTCGGTAGCGCGAGCGGGGCGGGGAGGGGACGGCCCCGGCCCCGGGCGCGGGTGACGGTGACGATGAGATCGGTGGGCGCGTCCTGCGCGTCCGGGGACATGGGGCCGCCGGGGGCGGCGATCACCACGAGCACATCTGCCCGCGCGGCGATGTCCGCCGTCGCGCCCGCGCCGCCGTCTCCCGACAGCACCGTCCGCCCCGCCAGCGATGCCGGCGCGAGGCGCATGTCCGCCAACAGCCGGGCGACCTCCGCGCTGCCCTCTCCCCCTTGTTCCAGAAGCGCAGGCAACGTCTCGACGCCGGCGCCCTCCCAGCCTTCCACCGCACCCATGTCGGTGACGAAGACCAGCGCCGGCTGGAGCCCTTCCGGGTCCAGCACGGTCAGCATGTCTCCGGCGCCGAGCGTGAGGGCGGCGAGGCCGCCGCCGCGCACCACCACCCGCTCGCGGGCGGCGGCGGGCGAGGCGGAAGGACCGGGGGGAAGGAGGGAGGCGTCCATTCACCCCTCTTGAGCGATGGCCGCCAGCAGCCGGTAGCTGCCGCGGTAATAGAGCAGCGGATCGCCCTCGCCCTCGGCGTGCAGATGCACCACCCGGCCGACGAAAATTACATGGTCGCCGCCGTCGTAATGGGCATAGGGCACGCACTCGAAGACCGCATGGGCGGGCACGAGGCGCGGCGCACCGGAGGGGCCGATCTCCCACGGAGTCGCGGAGAACTTGTCCTCGCCGGAGCGGGCGAAGCGGTTGGAAATCTCCTGCTGGCTCTCCAGCAGGATGTTCACCGAATAGGCCTTCACCCTCTCCAGCCGCGCCAGCGAGTGCAGCGAGCGGGCCATGGAGAAGAGAATCAGCGGCGGGTCCAGCGAGACGGAGGAGAAGGAATTCACCGTCACGCCGATGGGGCCGTCCTCGTCCTGCGCCATCACCACCGCGATGCCGGTGGCGAAGCGGCCGAGGGCGTTGCGCAGTTCGCGCGGGTCGAAACGGGCGTCGAGATCAATGGTCGTCATGGCAAGGTACTCTCTGAAATGCGACAGCCCGTCCATGATAATCCCCTTCGATGGCGGGCGCGCGGGTCCTCGCCCCCTCCTGAGCGAAGAGGGGGCGAGGCTCCGCGTGATGGCGTCCCGCGTCACGCCACCTTGGCCGGCTGAAGCTCGGCCAGCAGCTTTTCGGCGAAGGCGCGCTTCTCCGCCTCGTCCATCTTCTTGATCTCGTTGTTGAGCACGCGCTCGTTGATCGACTTGTTCCAGTAGTCCAGCGAACCGAAGCCCAGCAGCGCGGCCTTGCCGACGAACTGGCGCAGCACTTCGTTGGTGGGACCCATCACCCAGCCGGCCTTGCCGTCGCGCAGATAACGCTCGATCTGGAGCGCCGGGCGGAAGCCCGTGCCGCCGGTGGCGTGGAGCATCTTGTCCACCACATGGGCGACGTTCTTGGCCGCCTCGAACTTCACCTGCCACAGCCAGTGAAGCAGGGTGGAGCGGGGCAAAGCGTCGATGTCCTTGTGGATCGACCAGTCGCAATTGTTTGTGACGGAATCCAGCGCCTGCGCCATCTGGTAGTCGAAGGCACGGCAGGCATTGGTGTCCATGATCGCCTCGCCCACATAGTCCTGGATGGTGGGGTAGTCGGCGACGCGCATGCCCACGTCATTGTGGGTCTTGCGGGTGGTGTGGCGCTTGGCGATGTCGATGACCGCCAGCGAGATGCCGTTCCAGCAGGCCGATGAACAGGTGAGGAAGAAGGGGTCGACCACCTCGTCGTTGGACTTGGCACCATCGCCGACGGGACCGACCAGGGCCTCCTTCGGCAGCACCGCATTCTCCACCACGATGGGGCCGGACTGGTTGCCGCGCAGGCCGAGGCCGTCCCACTCGGAGGGGTTGGCCTTCACCTCGTCCTTGGTGACGAGGAAGCAGGAGAGGTCGGAATAGTCGCCGGAGAAGCCGGGGCTGGTGGTCTGGACGATGTACCAGTCGGCGAAGCCGCCGGAGGTGGTCCAGGAGGCCTTCTTCGTCACCTTCCAGCCGTCGCCATGGGCCTCGGCCTTGGAGGAGATCGGGTACCAGAAGTGCGAGCCGGTCTCGGGATCGGAATAGGAGAGCGTGCCGATGAGCACGTCGGTGTCCAGCCGCTTCAGGATGTCGGTGAGCAGCGGGTTGTCGTGGTGGCGCAGCAGCGCGGCGGCCACGGCGCCGAGGTGCATGGTGTAGCACATGGCGGTGGAGGGGCAGCCGTAGCGGGCGATGGTCTCCACCACCATGGCGGCGCAGACATGGTTCTGGCCGAGGCCGCCGAGTTCCTTCGGCACATTCAGGGAGAGAAGGCCGAGGGTGGCGAGCGCCTCGAAATTCTTGCGCGGGTAGACGTAGTTGGCGTCGCTCTCCACGGCGTTCGCGCGCAGCGTGGTCTCGCACAAGGCGATGAGCTTCGCCTGCAAGTCCTTCTGCTCGGCGCTCAGCAGCCACTGGGGGTCCCACTCGAAGCCGAGCCCCCAGAACTCTTCCTTGCCCCACATCTTCGTCTCGGACATGTCTCAAGCTCCGCCCGGGCCGGCACGCGGGCAGTCCCCGCGGCCGTCCCTGCCATTTGCGATCACGCTGTGGCGCGCCTGTTCCCCTCAGTGAACTTTTTTGACGCGGTAGAAACGAGAGTGCCACGGACCAATTCCGGTGCAAGCCCATTAATTGAGCGAAAACGGCTCCGGATGTGATCGTGAACTGGGCGTTCCATGGGGCTGCCTCGCTTTCATGTGCCGCCTTTCGCGCCATGCTACCAAAGAAATTTCTTCTCAGGAAAAGTAATTGACAGAATCCGCTGCCCGCCATCAGGATGCGCTCGTCGCGGCGCGTGGCCGGCCCCGAGGGCCGCCGAGCCCGCCTGCCTTAACGACGGGCCCGGCGCACGGGCCGGCATCCTTCAAGAGAGGGCACATGACCAGCGCGACCATTCTGCGCCAATCGATCCTCAACGACCGTCACCGAGACCTCGGCTCCAAGCTTGAGGAATCCTGGAACGACATGGCGATTCCCCAGCACTACGCCACCGACCCGTATGTGGAGACGGAGACGGTGCGCACCCGGGCCGGCCTCTTCGATGTGTCGGCCCTGAAGATCATCGACATCGGCGGCCCCGACGCGCTCGCGTTCCTCAACAAGCTGCTCACCGCCGACATCGCCAAGATTCCGGCTGGCCGCTCCATGATCTCCTCCATCGTCGATGACGAAGGCGGGCTGATCGACGACGTGCTCGTCTATGTGGACGGGGACGGCACGTTCCGCCTCTCGCACGGCGGGGGGGCGCTGGAAGAGGCGTTGCCGGTGGTGGCGGAGGGCTTCGATGTCACCTTCGCGCGGGACAACGATGTCCATATCCTCTCCCTGCAGGGCCCCCTCGCCCTCGACATCCTCTCCCCCCACACGCCCATGGATCTGAAGGCGCTGCCCTATTTCGGGCATGGCAAGACGACCCTGTTCGACATCCCGGTGTCGCTCGCCCGCGGCGGCTATTCGGCGGAGCGGGGGTATGAGGTGTTCTGCGCGGCGAAGGATGCGGTCTTCCTCTGGGACAAGATCCTTGAGGTGGGCAAGCCCTTCGGCGCCATGCCGGTGTCGTGGGACTGCCTCGACATCGTGCGGGTGGAAGGCTCCCTGCTCTTCTTCCCCTTCGACATGCCGCACAAGGACACGACGCCCTTCGAGGTGCTGATGGACTGGTCCGTGGACCTCTCCAAGCCGGATTTCCGCGGCAAGGCGGCCCTCCTCGCCCGCAAGGGCACGGAACGCACCCACCAAGCGGGTCTCGAAGTGCTGGCGGCCAAGGCGATCACGCCCGGCGCGAAGATCTTCAAGGACGGCGCAGAGGTGGGCGTGGTGAATTCCACCACCTACAGCCGCCATCTCATGAAGTCGCTGGCGCTGGTCTCGCTACGTCCGGACGTGACTGCGCTCGGTACCGCGCTTACCGTCACCGACGGCGACGAGAGCTTCGAGGCGACCGTGGTGCGCACGCCCTTCTACGACCCCATGCGGCTGCGCACGCATCCGCTGGAAGAGCGGGCCTGAGCCGAAGGTTGGAAATCAGGGCTCCGGCGGGCTGAACGGGGTGCGTAGCAGCGCCACCAACTCGGCCTGCCGGTGCACGCCGCATTTGCGGAAAGCGGATTTCAGATGGGCGCGGACGGTGAATTCCGTGCTCCCCAGTTCCAGGGCGATCGCATGGATCGACCGGCCGTCGCACAGCAGGCGCGCGACCTTCGCCTCGGTGGGCGTGAGGTCGAACAGTGCCTGGAGGACAGCCGATGCCGGTGTCCGGTTATCGCCGATCTCGCTTGCCACCAGCAATGCGCCGGCGCCGACGAAGATGTCGTGCGCGTTGCGCCGCACGGGCACCACGTGAAGCACCAGCGGGGCCTGCCCCTCCGTCGGCCGGATGGGGATCGAGCCCACCGTGGTGGACCAAAGATCCCGGCGCAGGCGGGCCACCGCTTGGGCCATCAGGGCATCCGCATTTCGGTCCATCAGGGCAATGCGGTCGCGCCGGTCGAGCACGACCCGCCCCAGCAGGGGGGCAAAGGGCGCGTTGGCGTCGATCATCCGCCCTGAGGCGTCGATGGTGGCCGCCGCGACGCCCAGGGCCGAGAAGGCTTGGAGCGTCGCGTTGAGGCGCTCCAGCGCGAGGCGGATGGAGGTGACTGCGGCCCGCGAAACATGCGGCCGGAGCCGGTACAGCCAGTCCACCGCCGCGTCGTCGAAGGGCGCCTCGGTGCCCGGCTTCTCAAGGCTGAGCGCCACGTGGGCGCCATCCGGCATGGGCATGGCAAGGGCCGCCGACCAGCCGACCCCAAATGAGCGCAACGTCTTGAAGTAAGGGAGCGTCTCGATCTCGTCAGGGGTGAAGAGGTCGCGGTCGAGCACCACCGGCATGTCGGGCCGCGCGAGAGCCCGTTCCAGCCGCGGATTGGACGCCATGCCACCTTGCGCGCCCCATTTTGCGAAGCGCTCCACAAGGCCCGGTGAGGCGAAGCCGCGCAACTTCCCGCCCCTGTTCATCAGCATCACCGCGCCGATGCCGCCGGCCTGCAGTCCGCACCCTTCGATGGCCTGCGGCCAGAACTCCGGCAGGACGGCCGCCTCATAGAGGCCATCCACCACATCGAGCTCGTCCACCATCCAACCCTTGCCCTATCCGCCGTGCGCCGGTTGCAACCCGGAGCACGGCGGAGAATACCACAGCGTGTGAAACGCGAGCTAGAGCGGCTTCAGCCCGGCCTCGATGGCAGCGCGGCGGCCCTCCAGGAAGGGCGGCAGCGCGAGGCGTTCGCCGAGGTGGGCGGCGTCCTCGTCGGCGGCGAAGCCGGGACCGTCGGTGGCCAGCTCGAACAGCACGCCGTTGGGCTCGCGGAAATAGAGCGAGCGGAAGTAGAAGCGATCCACCATCCCGCTGTTGGGGATGCGCAGCTCCTTCAGCCGCCGCGCCCACTCCTCATACTGGTCGAAGGTGGTGACGCGGAAAGCCACATGGTGCACCGCGCCCGCGCCCTGTCCGGCGGGTGAAAGGCCCGGCTCCACCTTCACATGCACCTCGGCGGCGGGGCCACCCTCGCCCATCTCGAACACATGGATGGCGCGGCCGTCCTCGGCGGCATAGGTGCGCACCTCCTTCATGCCCATCACGTGGATGAGCACGGCGGCGGTGGGCGCGAGGTCCGGCACCGAGATCAGGATCGGGCCGAGGCCGCGGATCTGGTGCGCCTCCGGCACCGGGCTCTTGGACCAGGGCGTGCCCGGTCCCTTGCCGTCATCCACGATGAGCGCAAGGCGCTGGCCCTCGCGGTCCTCGAAGGGAAGCTGGTGGCGGTCATCGCGGGTCTCAATGCCGGCATGGGCGACACCCGCGTCGGTGAGGCGCGCCGCCCAGTATTCCAGCGCCGCCTCGTCGCGCACCCGCAGCGAGGTGCGCACGGCGGCATGGGTGCCCCGGTGCTCGCGCGGCACCGGCCAGTCGAAGAAGGTGAGGTCGGTGCCGGGGTTGGCTTCCCCATCGGCATAGAACAGGTGGTAGGCGGAAACGTCGTCCTGATTCACCGTCTTCTTCACGAGGCGCATGCCGAGCGTCTGGGTGTAGAAGCGGTGATTATAGGGGGCGTCGGCCGTGATGGCGGTGACGTGGTGCAGTCCGGTCAGGGGCCCGGTGGTCTCGGTGGTGTTTGCCATTGCGTCCTCCTCCGGCGTGCGGAGCCTGGGTATCTGTCTGCTGCCAGAGATAGGCGGACAGCCCCTCCGATACGAGAACCACGGGCGCAATCTGGGTTTGCCGGTTTGCAAGAAGATTGAGCGAAACAGGGGTCAATCACCTGCTTTCTGCAATCTGCGGTACCCGGGGGCGTGGCCGGCCTGGCGCCGTTTCACGGCTGTTCAGCATTTCGGGCGATCGCCGTTCATCCGCCTCATTGTTTGTGCCAAGACAACCCGTGATGCGGGGGCATGCGTTAGCGCGTGGCAGACTTCGGGGGAATTGGCGCATGACGTTGCGCAATCTGGCACTGCGCCTCATCGCGACCGCGACGGTGGTCATGCTCATCGCCGGCTGCTCCGATCGCCCCGGCATCGATGCGCTTGTCCCGGTCGCCGCTCCGCTGGCTGAAGGTGCGCGCGAGCAGGTGATCCTCGTCGCCTCCACCCGCGAACGGGACCCGCGCGCCGGCGTGTTCTTCAATGGCGAACGTTCCGCCCAGCTCAATTTCGCGAAGATCGACCTTTCCGTGCCGCCCACCCACAAGCCGGGCGAGATCGAGTGGCCGAAGAACGGGCTGGGCAATCCGGCCACCGACATGGTGGTGCGGGAGGCCGTCTACCGCGACACCGAAAGCGAGTTCCTGCGCGACCTGAAGAGCGAGCTGGCGCGCCGGCCTGCCGGCAAGCGCAACGTCTTCATCTTCGTGCACGGCTACAACACCATGTTCTCCGAGGCGCTGTACCGCCTCGCGCAGATGGCGACGGATTCCGATGCCCCGGCCGTGCCGGTCCTCTTCACCTGGGCCTCGCGGGCGACCACCGAGGGCTATGTCTACGACAACAACAGCGCCACCGCCGCCCGCGACCAGCTGGAGGAGACCATCCGCCTCGCCTTCGGCAGCGGCGCGGACCAGGTGAGCATCCTCGCCCACTCCATGGGCAACTGGCTGACGGTGGAGGCGCTGCGCCAGATCCGCATCTCCGGCAAGACGTTGCCGCCGAACAAGATCGGCAACATCATCCTTGCCGCGCCGGACATCGACGTGGATGTGTTCAAGACCCAGCTGCGCCGCTTCGGCAAGCCGCCGAAGCCGTTCGTCGTGGTCATCTCGCGGGACGACAAGGCGCTGGGCTTCTCCGAATTCCTCGCCGGCAAGAAGCCGCGGCTCGGAGAATACGCCAACGACACCGAGCTGGTCGAACTGGGCGCCGTCGTGGTGGACATGACCGACGTTAAGGCGCTCGACAGCTTCAACCACGGCAAGTTCGCGCAACTGGCGGAAATGGCGCCCCAGCTTCAGAGCACCATCGCCAGCGCCAGCGGAACGGCCACGTCCAACAGCGTGCAGATGCAGGGCGTGCGCATCACCGGCCTCGACCAGGCGCGGGCGGCCCAGTCGTCCGGCCCCGTCTTGCCGTCCCCAACCCAGCCGCCCGCCGCCCAATAGGACCCGGCCTTCGCAGGCGACCTATGCCCCGCCGGCGCTTCCCTCGCGGGCGCGTTCGGTCTAAAGGCGTCGCCTTATGGCCTATTCAGTCAAGGAAATGTTCCTCACCCTGCAGGGGGAGGGCGCGCAGGCGGGGCGTGCCGCCGTCTTCTGCCGGTTCGCGGGGTGCAACCTGTGGTCCGGGCGGGAGGAGGATCGCGCCGCCGCCCAGTGCCGTTTCTGCGACACCGATTTCGTCGGCCTGGATGGCGAGGGCGGCGGCCGCTTCATGGACGCTGAGGCGCTGGCGGATGCCATCGCGACCGTCTGGGGAGAGGCCGGCGCCGAGCGCCGCTTCGTCGTGTTCACCGGTGGCGAGCCGCTGCTCCAGCTTGATCCGGCAGCCATCGCGGCGGTGCATGCGCGGGGCTTCGAGATCGCGGTGGAGACCAACGGCACGGTTGCCGCGCCGGAGGGGCTCGACTGGATCTGCGTCAGCCCCAAGGCTGGCACCGAGCTGAAGCAGCGCGCCGGTCACGAGCTGAAGCTCGTCTTCCCGCAGACCGGGCTCGATCCCGCCGAGGTCGCGAACCTCCCCTTCACCAACTTCTTCCTCCAGCCCATGGACGGCCCGGATCGCCGCGCGAACACCGAGGCGGCGGTGGCCTATTGCCTCGCCAATCCGCGCTGGCGCCTGTCCGTCCAGACCCACAAGATGATCGGAATTCCATGACCACCCGTGACACCCCCGCGGCGCTGCCCGGCCGCGTGCGGATCACCCAGGGCTTCACCTTCGAGGCCGCGCACTTCCTGCCCAACGTGCCGGAAACCCACCGCTGCCGGCGTGTGCACGGGCATTCCTACCGCGTGGACCTCGCGCTGGAAGGACCGGTGGATCCGGTCACCGGCTTCGTGGTCGACTTCTTCGATGTGGAGAACGCCTTCGGTCCGCTGCTGAAGCAGCTCGACCATTATTGCCTCAACGACATCGACGGGCTGGAGAACCCCACCGCCGAGATCATCGCGGCGTGGATCTGGACGCGGATGAAGCCGCTCCTGCCCACGCTCGCGTCCGTGCGGGTCTACGAGACGCCCATGTCGTTCGCCGAATACGCAGAGGGGTGAGCGGGCCTCAGCCCTCCGCGTCCCCCGCCTTGGCCTTCTTCACGAAGGTGGCGAAGGCGGCAAGCTGCTTCTTGGTAAAGTCCAGCGTGCCCTGATCGGTGACCACGCCGTCCGTGATCTTGGTGTGGGCCTGGGAGACCATCACCTCCGGCACGTTCATGACGTGGGCGTTCACCGCCACCAGCACCTGCCGCAGGTGATATTGCGCACGCGCGCCGCCCATGCTGCCGGGCGAGGCGGACAGGATGAGGGTGGGCTTGCCGGAAAGCGGCTGCGGCTTCAGGCGCGACAGCCAGTCGAGCGCGTTCTTGAGGCCGCCGGGGACGGAGTAATTGTATTCCGGCGTCACGATGACGAGCGCATCCGCCGCCGCAACCTTCTCCCCCATGGCCGTCACCGGCGCCGGGAAGCCTTCCGCCTCGATGTCCCCGTCATAGATGGGGAATTCGGCGATGGAGGGCAGGATCTCCAGCGCCGTCCCCTCAGGCGCGATGCCCGCCAACGCGCGGGCCAGCGCGGCGTTGAGGGACCCCTTGCGAACGCTGCCGACCAGCACGACCCAGTTCATCGCCATTCTCCCGCTGCCCGCCACTCAATGCCCACCACGGGCACGATCCCGATAATGGCGCAAAAGCAGGAAGGTTGCGTGAGGGCGAATGAAAATCAGCCGATGCGCACCATGTGGTTGTCGTAGCGCGGCCCGCCGGTGCGCCGCGCGGTGATGGCGACACCCTCCCGCTCGGCCTTCACCACGATCACCTCGCCATAGCCAGACGCCGCGACGAATGTGCCCGCCTCCGCCCCCGACGCGAGGCCGCAGCCATCGGTGAGGGGGACCGCGCCGAGATAGCGCCCGTCCGCCTCCCACACGGCCACCTGGTTGCCGCGCGGGGTGGCGCAGGCGACGAAGCGGCCGGAGGGGTCATAGGCGACCGAGCCGACATAGCCGCGCAACGCCCGCCAAGCTGCATCCGGGGCATCGAAGGGGGAGAGCGCGCCATCGGCGGCGATGCGGAAGAGCAGGGGGCGGGCCTCGCCATCCTTCAACAGGTCCTGCGCCGCCACCACCGTGCCGCCATTGCCGTCGTGCGCGAGGTGGCGGAGCGACAGGCTGGCAAGGTCGGCGGAGGGCTTGCCCTCGCCGCGCACGGCGCCGGTCTGAGGATCGACGAGGGTGATGCCGGAGCCGGTCACCTCGGCGTCGCGCGCCTCCGGCGTGTTGGGTTCGATGCCGCCATTGGCGATGACGAGGGCAGCGCCCGAGCGCATCAGATCGTGCGGGCCGTCGCCGCCGCTCGACCATTCGTTGCGGATGGCGAAGCCGCCTTCCACGATCCGGACGGCCACGACGCCTCGGCCCATGGCGCGCATGCCGTCCGCCGGGCGCTCGATCTCATTGGTCAGGAACAGCCGGCCGTCCGCGGTGAAACGGCCGTGGCCGGAGAAAACGCGGCCCTCGCCCGGCCCGAAACTCGTGACCACGCCGGCCTTGCGCCGGTCGAACACGAGGGCGATGCGCCCCGGCCGCCGTCCCACTGCCACGGCAAGCGGGCCCACCGGGCTCGCCTCGATGCCGTGGAGCCGGACATCGGAAGGCGCCTCCGGCGTCGGGGCGAAGCCGGCGTCGAGGCCGATGGCTGCGAACCCCTCGCCCACGCCCGCCGTCGCCAGCCAGCCCTCGTCCAGTTCGGCAGCGCGCAGGTCGCCCGGCAAGGTTGCGGCGGCGAGGAGCGCGGCGCTGCCAAGCAGCAGGCCGCGGCGGCCTATGAGCGGGGCGTGGTCGAGGCGCGCGCGCATGTCCGTCGCTATCGCCTCAGTCGCCATCGAGGGCGTTGAAGCCCAGCGAGATGCCGAAATAGGAGGCGATGGGCTTGTAGACGGCGAGCTGCGCCGCCTTGAAGGTCTTGATGGCGGTCTGGATGCCTTGCGCTCCCGATGCGGTTGCGGCCGCGGCGCCGATGTCCGCGGGCAGCTTGTCGGCGGCGGCATCGGCGGCGGTGGCGGCCTTGGTCACCACCCACTGCGGCCGGCTCGGCAACTGCGCTGCCACCGCGAGGAGGAGCGCGTCGGCGCTGCGGATCATGTTGGCGGCGACACGGCCGGAGCGGCCGGAGCGCCAGCTGTCGGCGACCATCGGCTTGGCGTCCGAGGGGCCGGAGCCAAGCACGGGCAGCAGCTTGGTGTCGGTTACGCGCTGGTAGGCGCCGGAGAGGTCGGTGAGGATCATGCCGGGCAGGGCGCCCACATCCGGGAACAGGGCCGGATCGCCCTTGCCGGAGACGATGGCGCCAAGCACGCCGGAGGACTTGTCGCCCCACGCGGTGCGGATCTCGCCCGTGATGGCGGCGAGATTGTTGACGATGGCGGTGCCGAGCGCGCAGCGCCGCGCGGCCTCGGGGCCAGAGACGAGCGCCTCAGGGGCGCCGTCCTCATACAGCAGCCGCTCCAGCGCCGGCAGGCCCTGCACCGCCGCGCTCGATTGGGCGAAGCGCTCGGGCGCGAGGCGGGCGGGATCGCTGTCGGCGATGATCTCCGAGAGGCCACGGGCAATGCCGTTGCGTCGGTCCGGGAAGAAGGAGATGCGGTCGGCGCGGAGCGATAGGGTGATGGGGCCGAAGGTGATGAACTCCACCGCATTCCAGGCATCCGCCGCCTTGCCATAAGCCTCCTTCAGCGGCGCGACGCCCTCCGCCGAGGGGGTGGGGCAGAAGGCGGCCCAGGCTTTGGCCTGCTCGGAGGTGGCGGCGGCCAGCGCATCGTAGCGTGGCAAAAGCCAGCCCTCGATGAGCGGCACCGGATCGAGCTTCGGATCGGCCGCGGCCGCCGGACCGGTGCCGAAGGCGAGCGCGGCGGCGAGGGCCGCGCCGGCAAGGCGGAAAGAAGAACGGCGTGTGGCTTCGATCATGACGTCGATCCGCAATATCAGGTCCACACCGGCAGAAGCCGGCCAAAATCACAGGGACGAAATGTACCGCACCAGCTCCGCCCTGTCCTTGGGCGGCAGCGCGCCGAAGCGCCGCTGCGCGGTATCCGCCTCGCCGCCGTGCCAGGCGATCGCCTCCTCCACCGTCCGCGCCCGGCCGTCGTGCAGCAGGCCGGTGTTGGCGGCGATCGCGTCCGAGAGGCCGGCGAGCGGCGCGGTGCGCCATTGGGAGGCGCCGACGCCCGGCTCCGGCATGGTGTCGCCAAGGTCCGGCCCCATCTCGTGGAGCAGCAGGTCCGTGTACATGCGCGCCTCCCCGCCGCCCGCCATGGGCAGCGAGGGCCGGTGGCACTGGGCGCAGCCGGTGGAGGTGAACAGCGCGGCGCCGCGTTTCGCCTCGGCCTTTGGCAGGCCCTCTGGCTCGGGCTGGGGGAGGGAGGCGATGTAGGCCACCACCCTGTCCAGCAAGGCGGAGCCGATTTCCAGTTCGTCGTCCGCATCTCCGGACGTGGCGTTGGCATTGCCATGGAGCGCCGTGCGACAGGCCGTCTGCGTGGGCGTGCAATCGCCCCAGGGCTCCGGGTGGAAGCGGGTGGAAAGGCCGAGATCGAGGAAGAAGGCTTCCGCCGACTGCCGCGCGAGATCGGGCTGCGACGCCTTCCAGCCGAAGCGGCCGATGGCGGTGCTGCCATCGGCGAGGGTGACACGCCGCGCCATGCCCTTCACGCCGTCCACGCCTTTCGCCTGCTCCCGCTCCACCGCGAGGATGGCGGCATCCGGCACGGCGGCCAGCGCCCCCCGGCCCTTGAGGTCCGGCCCCACCCGCAGGGAAAGCCCACTCGCGGGATCGAGCGGGCCGTAGCCCAGCGCCTCGGGATGCGGCTTGCGGGCGATGCGGCCGTCCGGCAGCGGCGTATCGGTGACGCCGATCATCCCCTCGCCCGGAATGCCCGGCACCGCATCGATCTGGAAGCGCCGCCCGTAGACGGGATCACCGCTGCCGTCCGGCCGGCCGATCATCAGCACAAAGCCGCGCTCCGCCGTGCCGTGCTCCAGCCGGGCCGGGGCGCGGCGGTCCGCGGGATGGCAGGTGGCGCAGGAGCGGGCGTCGAACAGCGGGCCGAGGCCGTCGTCGCCGCGCGTCGAGGCGGGGGCGGGCACCCAGGGCCGCTTGAACAGCGCCTTGCCGATGGCGAGGTCCAGCCTGTCCAGCGTTTCGGCGGCGGCGGGCGTCGCGGAGAGGGCGGCGAGCAAGGCGAGGACAAACACGCGCCCCATCACACCACCCTGATCCAGCCCATGAGGCCGGAATCCATGTGCTCCAGGATGTGGCAGTGGAACACCCAGTCCCCGCTGGTGGCCCGGAAGGCGATCTCCACCGTCTCGTTGGGCTCGGTCATCACCGTATCGGCGAGATAGGGCGGGATGTCCTTCTTCTTGGAGGAGGACAGCACGCGGAAGACGTGCCCGTGCAGATGCATGGGGTGGACGTGCTTGGTGACGTTGCTGATGGAGACGATGTAGCTCGACCCGTCCTTCAGCGTCGCCAGCGGGGGTGGCAGGCGCAGGTCCGCGCCGGCGCCCCAGGAATTGCGGTTGATGGCCCAGAAGGTCTTGCTGCCGACGCAGGCGGAGGCGATGAGCGCCTTCGCCAAGGGATCGTCCGGTGGCAGCGGATCGCCGCTCACGATGGGGCCGGCGGCGGTCTGCACCAGATAGTCGATGCGGCTCGCGCGCTTCACGTCCGGCAGCGGCACCTTGGCGGCGGGCAGCGCCTTGGGGCGGAAGGCGGTCTTCTTGCGGCCCTTGTCCACCCCGACCAGCGTGGTCAGCAGATAGGGTTCGGCGGTGCGGTAGTCGTAGACCTTCACCTCCTCGCCGGGGCCGGGCATGCGCACATGCACGTCGATCCGCATGGCAGGGCCCATGCGCCAGATCTCGTTCGGCAGCCTGGAGAGGGGAAGCGGTGTCAGGGCCTGCCCGTCGATGGCGATGATGGCGGCGTCTTCCGTGTCGCAGCCGAAATCGATGGTGCGGGTGGAATCGGCGACGATGACGCGCAGCCGCACGTCGCCATAGGCCGGCGCCTCGACGCGGGGCGGCACGATGGAGCCGTTGGTGGCGCGCACCGTGCCGAAAGTGCCGGCGGTGGACGCGCCCTCGTCGGTGAACATCTCCAGCCAGCGGCCGTCTTTTTCGTCGAGCCGCCAGTCCTTCACCACGATGAAGTGCTCGGCATCGAAGCCGAGCTTCGCCTCGGCCGGATCGTCCACCACGAGCAGGCCGACGAGGCCACGGCCCACCTGGCCCGTCTCGTCGCAATGGGGGTGGAAGAAATAGAAGCCCGGATCAGGCAGGGGCACGTTGTAGGTGAACGTACCGCCGGCCGGGATCGGCGCCTGGGTGAGGGGCGAGACGCCGTCCGACAGATAGGGCACCCGCACGCCATGCCAGTGGACGGTGGTGAGGTCCGGCAGGCGGTTCTCGAAATCCACCATCAGCCGGGTGCCCACCGGCGCGCGCAGGGTCAGGAAGGGCGTGCCGTTATAGGCACAGAAGCCCTTGGTCATCGGCTGGCCCGGGCCGAGCAGCGGCATCTCCATCTCCGCCGCCGTGAGGGCGAGCCGGCGCACCGGCGCGCTCTTGGGCAGCGTGTCCACGGAGGCCGGCATGCGGCCGAGGGCGGAGGGGGCGAACCCCGCCGCCCCCGCAGCCGCCGCGCCCGCAAGGAGCGCCCGACGCGATATCATCGCGTCCATCCCATGGTCATCGTCTCAATTCTTCTTCACGGTCTTCGGGTTATCGAGGCTGTCGGAGCCTTCCATCTTGATCTGGAGCTTGAGGGCCGCGACGCCGCGCTCGATGGCGTGGGCCTGGGCCACCAGGGCGTCGACGCCGTCCTGGATCAGCTTGGCGCCCTTGGTGTTGCCCTCTTCGAGCATCTTGTCGTAGGTGATCTCGCCGGAATCCGCCACGTCCTTCAGTGCCTTGAGGGCGGCGAGAGCGGCGTCGGACTTGGCGTCGATCTCGTCGGCGACCTTCGGGTCGGCGGCGCGGACGAGGTCGGCGACGGAGGGGCCGGTGACCTTGGCGCCGTCCGGCTTCACGTAGGAGCCGTAATAGACGTTGCGGATGCCCACTTCGTCATAATAGTGCGCGTTCTGGGTGTTGTTGGAGAAGCAGTCGTGCGCCTCTTCCGGATCATGGAGGATGAGGCCGAGCTTCATGCGCTCGCCGGCGAGTTCGCCATAGGACAGCGAGCCGATGCCCGTGAAGATGGTGGCGAGGCCGGCCTTGTCGTTCTTCTTGACGAGCGCGGCGCGGGCCTTGCCCTTGGCGCCCCACAGGCCGGTCATCTCGTCGAGATCGGCGACGAGCGTTTCGGTGGCGACCTTGAGATACTGGCCGCGACGGTCGCAATTGCCGTTCGTGCAGTTCTTCAGGTCATAGTCGGTATAGGGGCGCTGGCCCTGGCTGGGCGTCGCGTTATGCAGGTTCTGGCCCCACAGCAGGAACTCGATGGCGTGCCAGCCGGAGCCCACGTTCGCCTCCACGCCGCCGGCCGAGTTGAGCTCATGCAGCAGCTTGGGCGTGATCTTGGTGACATCCACCGTCTTCTTGCCGATGCGGATGGACTTCGAGGCGATCACGTTTGCGGTGTAGAGCGGGTTCTCGTCCGACTTCTCGCCGTAGCTCTTCTTGTCCACGTAATCGATGAGGCCTTCATCCAGCGGCCAGGCGTTCACATTGCCTTCCCACTCGTCGACGATCTTGTTGCCGAACCGGAAGGCCTCGGTCTGCTGGTAGTAGACACGGGCCGCCTTCCAGGCGTCGCGCGCCTTGCCGAGGCTCTCGGCGCTGGGGGCGGCGAGGAAGGCCTCGATGGCCTTCTGCATGTCCTTGGCGGTGGAGGCCGATGTCCCGTAAGACACCTCGGCGAGGTCGGCGTAATGGACGATCACGTCACGCGGCTTCGGCGCCTGCGCGAGCACAGGGCTCGCGAACGCTGCGACTGACGCGATGACTGCGCCGAGAAAATGCGCGCGCATCGACCTTCTCTCCTTGAAATTCGCAAATGGGAACCGGTGCCCGGGCAAACCGGAACCAGGGCCTTTGCCCCGTCGGCGCGGAGAGTATGAGTCGGGCCGGTGGCGGGCAAGCGCTTGAGACAATAATAGAATTGTTCCATGTCCAGAGTGCGGGATATCGACTTGGGACTTTTAAGTCAAAGCGACGCATCCTTTAGTAGAGGACGTAACGTAACCCTGTATCCGCTGCCTCCCGAGCCGGTTCGGCGCGACGGGCTGCAAACGCTGGACCGGGCAGCATTCGGGTCCATCGCAGGCGCCTATCAAATATTGTCTACAACGCTTCCCGCGCAGTTCCACCTTTTCATTTGAACAGTTCCAAAGCTCTGCCATTGCGGTGACAGCGCGCGCCCGCGGGTGATAGGATTTCGTCATATTCCAATGGTTTTCGTCCCGGCGGCGATTTCTTCCGAAGGACGACGGCCTCAGGTCAGCGTTTGTGTCCGCCGATGCGGCGGCCACAGCCGTGGGGGACGGAAGGACTTGTCGCGATGATTGCCGCGCTTCTGATCGTTTTCCGCGAGGTCCTCGAGGCCGGTATCGTCACCGGCGTGGTGCTTGCCGCCTCCGAGGGCATCCGCCATCGCGGCCTGTGGATCAGCCTCGGCATCCTGGGTGGCATCGCCGGCTCGGCGGTCCTCGCGCTGTTCGCGGACACCATCGCCTCCACCTTCGACGGCTCGGGGCAGGATATCCTGAACGCCGCCATCCTCTCTGTTGCCGTGGTCATGCTGGTGTGGACCGTCGTCTGGATGGCGAGCCACGGCAAGCACATGGTCATGGAGATGCGGGAGGTCGGCCGCGACGTGAAGGAAGGGCGCAAGCCGCTGGCCGCGCTCGCCATCGTCGTCGGCATGGCGGTGCTGCGCGAGGGCGTCGAGATCGTGCTCTTCCTCTATGGAATCGCCAGCACGGGCGGCGATTCACCGGGGGCGATCGCGCTTGGCGGGCTCGGCGGCCTCGCTGCGGGCGCGGCCGTGTCCCTGCTGCTCTATCGCGGCCTCGTGGCGATCCCGCTCAAGCATCTGTTCAAGGTTACTTCCGTCCTCATCACGCTGCTGGCCGCCGGCCTTGCGGCGCAGGTGGTGGGCATCCTGCAGGATGCCGGCTTCATCCAGTCGCTGGCCGATCCGGTCTGGAATTCCAGCTGGCTGCTGGCGGACGACAGCGCCCTCGGCCGCGTGCTGCGCACGCTCGTCGGCTATCGCGCCGAGCCCACGGGCATGCAGGTGATCGCCTATGCCGCGACAGTGGCGGTCATTGTCGGCCTGTCGGCCATCATCAACGGCCGCCGGTCTGCCACCCCGCGCAGCCAGACCGGCGCCGGCCCGGCGGGCGGTCGCATTTCCCGCGCCTGACGGGGTGCGGGGCCGTGAGCCCCCACGCAGCATGCTCCTGTTGCAGCCTTCTCCTCCCGCCATCATCGCGCGGCGTTTCCGCCGCCCGCGGCTTCCGCTATGCTCGCGCGACGGCCAGCCGCCGGACAAGCCGCTCAGGCGGCGCCGCGCGGCACCCGAGGAGAATCACCACATGAGCGGCGGAACCGGCGGCAAGGACGCGCGCAGCAAGGACACCCGCAGCAAGGACGGGCAGGGCACCCGCCTGTTCCTGCGCGTGGACTTCGCCGATGGCCGGCGCCTCGGGCCGGGCAAGATCAAGCTTCTGGAAGCGATCCGCGAGCACCGCTCCATCCTCGCCGCCGCCAAGGCCATCGGCATGAGCTATCGCCGCGCGTGGCTGCTGGTGGACGAACTGGACCGCATGTTCGAGCAGCGCGTCATCGTCACCTTCCCCGGCCGCCGTGGCGCGGGCACCGAGGTGACGGCCTTCGGCGAGCGGGTGATCGCGCTCTATCGCGCCATGGAGCGGCAGGCGGCCAAGGCCACCAGCGGCGCGCTGGACGAGCTTACGTCCGCCCTTGCGGCGGACTACCACCCGAAATCACCCGCAGAGCCGGCGGATCCTGAGGCGGATGCGCCGCTGGTCGGCCCGGCCGCGAAGCAGGCGGGCTGATCTCCGCGCCGGGCGAATGGAAGCCCATCGGCCGGCTGTCCACCGTCACCGCCTTGATCATTGCCCATATCTGCATGCCCGGCTCAAGGCCAAGGCGCAGCACGCTTTCATGGGTCACCAGCGAGCCGAGGCGACCGGCCGCAAGCGCCAGCTCCACCTCGGAGAACGGCCCTTCGGCCCGGGTAATGGAGGCGATGGTGCCGCTGATGCGGTTCGTCACCGACACGTCCATGGGCCGCGACAAAGAAAGCGAGACGTCGCGAGAGCGGATGCGCACCCGCGTCGGCGCGCCCACCGGCCGGTCCACGAGAGGAACGCGCAGTTCGCCACCGGCAAACGAGACGGTGGAGAGGCTGAGGTCCGGATCGTGCGCCGTCACGATGCAGTCGAGGATGGTGCCGATGTCGAAGCGACCGATCACCGGCAGCAGCTCGGGCCGCGACAGCACGTCGGACAGGCCCCCGCAGGCGATCACCTTTCCGTCCGACAGCGCCGCCACCGTATCGGCGAGGCGCAGCACCTCCTCGATGGAGTGGCTGACATAGAGGATGGGCAGGTTCAGCTCATCCCTGAGCCGCTCCAGATAGGGCAGGATCTCGCCCTTGCGCATCTCGTCCAGCGAGGCGAGGGGCTCGTCCATCAGCAGCAGGCGCGGCTGGGAGAGGAGCGCCCGGCCGATGGCGATGCGCTGCTTCTCGCCGCCGGAGAGGGTGTGCGGCCGGCGCTTCAGCAGGTGGCCGACGCCCAGCATCTCCACCACGGCATCGAACCGGATGGTGCGGGGCCTTCTGGTGCGGCGCTCGCCGTAGCGCAGGTTGTTCTCGATGGTCAGGTGCGGGAACAGCCGCGCATCCTGGAAGACGTAGCCGACGCCGCGCTGCTCCATGGGCAGGTTGATGCCCGCCGCCTTGTCGAAGAACACCTCGTCGCCCACGCGGATGAAGCCGCTGTCCGGCGCGAGGGAGCCGGCGACCAGCTGGATGATGGTGGTCTTGCCGCAGCCGGAGCGGCCGAACAGGGCGGTGACGCCCATCTCGGGCGCCCGGAGCGCGGCCTTGAGGTGGAAGCCGGTGGTCCGGGCGAGGGCGACGTCGATCTCGATCATAGCTGCCCCAGGGCCAGGCGGATGCGGCGGTCCGCGATCTGCGCGAGCATCAGGGAGCCGAGGGCGAGGATGACCGAGACCAGGGTGAGGCGCAGCGCCATGGCGTCGCCGTCCGGCATGTGGGTGGCGCTGTAGATGGCGAGCGGGATGGTCCGCGTCTCGCCCTCGATGTTGGAGACGAAGGTGATGGTGGCGCCGAACTCGCCCAGCGCCGAGGCGAGCGAGATGAGGCAGCCGGAGAGCACGCCAGGCATCATCAGCGGCAGGGTGACGGTGAAGAAGGCGTCGAGCCTGCTCGCGCCCAGGGTGCGCGCCGCCGTCTCGATGCCCTTGTCGATGCCGCCGATGGCGAGGCGGATCGCGTTCACCGTAAGCGGGAAGCTCACCACCGCCGCCGCGACCGTGGCGCCCGCGGTGGAGAAGATCAGCGAGATGCCGAACCACTCGTTCAGATACTGGCCGAGATAGCCGCGGTTGCCCAGGGTGATGAGCAGCAGATAGCCCACCACCACCTTGGGCAGCACGAGCGGCAGATGGACGATGCCGTCGAAGATGCCCTTGCCGGGAAATTCGAACCGGGCGAGCACCCAGCCAATGAGAATGGCCGGCGGCAGGCTCCAGAGCGTAGCCCAAAAGGCCACCTCCAGACTCAGCCGCACGGCCGTCCATTCTTCGGGAGTGAGCAACATCTCAACAACGTCCGCCTGCGAAAAGGCCTTGCCTTGCTGTCGGTCAGGCTCGGTCTTTTGCCCTGAATAAGCAATTCCCGTTCCGCGACACGTTGGCGGCGTGTCAGTTCACCGCGAAGCCGTACTTCTTGAAGATGTCCTTTGCATCCGGGCTCTGGATGAAAGCGAAGAAGGACTTGGCGGCGGGCGTGTCCTGGCCCTTCACGAGGGCGAAGGGATAGTCCACCGGCGGATAGCTGTCGGCCGGGAAGGTGGCGACGATCTTCACGTTCTTGGCGATGGCGGCATCCGTGGCATAGACGACGCCGTAGGGCACCTCGCCGCGCTCCACCAGCGCCAGCGCCGCGCGCACGCTCTCGGAGCCGACGATGCGCGGCGCCACCTTGTCCCACAGGCCGAGATTGGTGAAGGCGGTCTTGGCGTAGACGCCCACCGGCACGCTGTCGGTGAGGCCGGTGGCGATGCGGCCGTTGGGGCCGAGCAAGGCGTCGATGTCCAGGCTCTTGGAGATGGTGACGGGCTTCGCCTTGTCGGCGGGCGCCACCAGCACCAGTTTGTTGCCCAGCAGCTTCACGCGGGTGGCGGGCAGGGTCAGGCCCTTGGCGTCGGTATAGTCCATCCACTTGAGGTCGGCGGAGGTGAAGATGTTGGCGGGCGCGCCGGCCTCCATCTGCTTGGCGAGCGAGGAGGAGGCCGCGAAGGAAAATTTGATGATGTCCTTGCTGCCCTTCGCCTCATAGGCCTTGGCGATGTCCTGCAAGGCGTTGGTGAGGCTCGCGGCGGCGAACACGGTCACGGTCTCCTGCGCGGCCGCGGGCAGCGGCGCGGCGGCAAAGGCGGAGAAGACGAGACCCAGGATCAGGCGGCGGGAGGCAATAAATCCGGACATGGCAATGGCACCTCGGCAATGGGCCTGTGATATGTCCATCGATATACAGGATTCCGCCGCGAGACAATAGCGCTGCCCCTTCCGGATGAGCAGCGCACCGGCCGTAGTAGATCAAGATACCGCCAAGGCTCTGCTGCCGGATCAGTCTTTGCTGCGATGCGGCATCAAGCCGCGCGTGATCGCGAGACGGGGTTTACAGGCCCATCAGCTTCAGCGCAGCCGCGCCGGGCGCCAGCATGGCGAAGGCCCACAGCGCCGCGCTTGCGACGTTGGCGATCTGGAAATGGCTCTGGCGCATGGCGAGCACGCCGGCGATCAGCGGCACCACGGCGCGCAGCGGGCCGAAGAATCGGCCGATGGCGACGCCCCACACGCCGAAGCGCTGGAAGAAGTCCTCGGCGCGGGCGACGAGGTCCGGGCGGCGGGACAGCGGCCAGAAGCCTTTCGCGCGCTCCTTGTAATGGAAGCCGAGCCAGTAGGAGATGGCATCGCCCAGCGCCGCGCCGGCGGCTGCGGCGAGCCAGATGGGGAAGAAGTGCAGCCCCGCCGCCTCGATCAGCGCGCCGATGGCCAGCAGCAGCACGGTAGCGGGAATGAAGAAGGAGATCAGCGCCAGCGATTCCCCGAAGGCGAGCCCGAACACCACGGCCGGCGCGAGATAATGGTGCTCTTCAACGAATGCGGTGAGCGACGTGACGACGGCGGACAGATCGAACATGTCTCCTCCTGCCGCCAGGATCGGGCCCGCGGCCTCCGGGCGCAAGCCCCGCCGCGCATCCGCTCGTGCGGCGATTGCTGCTGCGCGACTTCCTGAACGCACATTCGGGCAAAATGGCGCCACGGCTGGGCATGAGGGCAGACAAAGCGCGGACTGCCCAACCATTCGCCTTGAAATCGTCACGGGTCTCGTCCATATGGTGGTTCGCGCCGATGGAGGCATTTGGTTTCCTCCCCTTAGCGCGCTCGGGCCGCGTAGCGGAGACCGCTGGAGCTTCGATCTGGACGACGCTGTGACATGGCGTTTCGTCTGTGAGGCATCGCAAGCGGCTTTGCCCGATCACATCTTTTGCCCTTGGACACCCCTGGCCACGCGGGATGTCGAAATCCCGCGAGCCGCGCCGCGCCCAAAAGGCTGCGCCGGTGCCGCTCGCATACGAAAGTCAGAGCTTGACCTCTTTTTCGAGCCTCGGCCTCGCCGAGCCCATCGTTCGCGCCCTCACCGAAGCGAATCACGTCACTCCCACCCCCATCCAGGCTGAAGCCATCCCGCAGGTCCTCAATGGCCGCGACCTGATCGGCATCGCCCAGACCGGCACCGGCAAGACCGCTGCCTTCGCCCTTCCCATCCTCGATCGTCTCGTGCGCCATCCCCGCCGTCCGGACCCCAAGTCCGTCCGAGCTCTGGTGCTCTCGCCCACCCGCGAATTGTCCGGGCAGATCGTGGACAATTTCGAGAAGTTCGGCCGTCACGCCAACATCTCGGTCACGCTCGCCATCGGCGGTGTGCCCATGGGTCGGCAGATCCGGGCGCTCGCCCGCGGCGTGGACGTGCTCGTCGCCACCCCCGGCCGGCTCATGGACCTCGTGGAAAACCACGCGGTGAAGCTCGACCAGGTGGAGATGTTCGTCCTCGACGAGGCCGACCAGATGCTGGACATGGGCTTCGTCCATGCCATCCGCGCGGTCGTGCGCCGGCTGCCGCACAAGCGGCACTCGCTGTTCTTCTCCGCCACCATGCCCCCGGCCATCGCCGAACTGGCGGGCGGCATGCTGCATGATCCGGTGCGCGTCGCCGTCACCCCGGTGGCCAAGACCGCCGACCGGGTGGAGCAGCGCGTCATCCACGTGGACAAGCCCAACAAGGGCCAGCTCCTCGCCGAGGTTCTCTCCACCGAGGACGTCGACCGCGCCCTCGTTTTCGCCCGCACCAAGCACGGCGCGGACAAGGTGGTGCGCGTGCTCGCCAAGTGCGGCATCGCCGCCGAGGCGATCCACGGCAACAAGTCGCAGAACCAGCGCGACCGCGTGCTCCTCGCCTTCCGCGAAGGCAAGATCCGCACCCTGATCGCCACCGATATCGCCGCCCGCGGCATCGACGTGACGGGCGTGAGCCACGTCATCAATTACGACCTGCCCAACGTGCCCGAGAGCTACGTGCACCGCATCGGCCGCACCGCGCGCGCCGGCCGCGAGGGCATCGCCATCTCCTTCTGCGATCACGAGGAGCGGGCGTATCTCAAGTCCATCGAGCGGCTCATCAAGCTGCAGATCCCGGCCACCGACCGTCGCGGCGCAGGCATGCGCTTCGATATTCCCGCGGCTCCGCCGATCGAGCTGGAAGAGCGTGACGAGACGGCCGAGCGCAACGATTTCATCGGTGGTCGCGGCGGCCGTCCCGGCCAGCGTGGTCCGCAGCGCTCGCGCGGTCCGCGTCCCGAGGGTGGGCGTGGCCAAAGTCAGCGTTCGGAAGGACAGCGCGCCGAAGGTCGCGAGCAGCGCGAGCCGCGCGGTGAGCGTCCTGCCGGCGAGGGCCGTCCGGCCCGTGCCGCTCAGCCGCGTGCCGAGCGGGCTCCTGAGGGGCATCGCAACGGCCAGGGTGCCGGCAACGGCGCGGGCCGTCGCGACGGCCAGAACCGCAGCGGTGAAGGCCGTGGCGCGCGTCCCCAGGGCGAAGGCCGTGGCGGTGAGCGCGGCGGCGATCGTGGCGCCCGTCCCGGCAACGATCTCGGCGGCCTCGGCTTCATGAAGGCCGTATCCAACCGGAGTGAGCGTCCCGCGGGCCGCCCCGCCGGTGCCAAGCGGCCTGTGAACTGAGCCTGCGCTCGCGCGTCACACTGCGTTGAACAGGTCACGCCGGGCCTTTTTCCTGGGCCGGCGTGACCCACCTATGGGAAATCGGGCGATTTTGTGAGATAAGCCCGCCAAATTCGTCCCGCGCCGCGGGACCGCTGGAGACGACTATATGGCGAAGGAAGAACTGCTGGAGTTCGAGGGGACTGTGACGGAAGTGCTCCCGGACGGCAATTTCCGGGTGCGTCTCGACAACGACCACCAGATTCTGGCCTATGCGGCCGGCAAGATGAAGAAGAACCGCATCCGCACCATCGAGGGCGACCGCGTGGTGGTGGAGATGTCCCCCTACGATCTCGATCGCGGCCGGATCAACTTCCGCCACAAGGCCGAGGGCAACGCCCCGCCGCCCGGCGCCCGCCGCCAGCAGAATTTCCGCCGCCGCTGATCCTTCGGGATCGCGGACAGGGCGTTCGGCGCCGGCCGGGGAAATCCCCCGCGCCGGCTTTTGGCGTTTGTTGACCGAAGCAGAGGGAAACCCCGGCGGCAAAAGCTTGCCGGTCATTCCTGCGCAGGTCTCCCGTCCGTCATTGCCCGCCTTGTGCGGGCAATCCACCCATCGGCCGTAAGGGTGTGCCCGGACTGCAGACGGCGGAATGGCCCCGGTGTGGATCCCCCGGACGAGCCGGGCGATGACAACGTGGATGGGTTGCGAGTGTCCCGCCCAAATGGCGTGCGGCAATGCCGCTCCGCTGGGGCGCCTCAGCCCCTGCCGTCCGCCCTGATCAGGTCCGCCGCCTTCTCCGCGATCATCATCACCGCCGCCGCCGTGTTGGCGGAAACCAGCGTCGGCATCACCGAGGCGTCCACCACGCGCAGGCCGGAAAGGCCGATGACGCGCAGGTGCGGGTCCACCACCGCCTGCGGCCCGGTGCCCATGCTGCAGGTGCCCACCGGGTGATAGATGGTCTGCCCCGTGCGGCGGGCGAACTCCACGAAGTCGTCGTCGCTCCGGCAGTCCGGCCCGGGGTTCATCTCGAAGGCGCGGTAGGGGTCCATGGCCTTCTGCCCGACGATCTGCCGAGCGATCTTCATGCCGGCGGCAAGGCAGGCGCGGTCTTCCTCCATGGCGAGGAAATTGGGTCGGATGGCCGGCGGCGTCAGCGGGTCCGCGCTCTTCGCATGGATCGAGCCCACCGAGTGGGGCCGCAGCTGGGTGACGCCGATGGTCATGCCCGGCAGATGGTCCAGCGTGCGGTCGGCGGCGTTGGCGTAGCTCGCGTGCATGAAGAAATACTGCACGTCCGGCCCGGCGAGCCCCGGCCGCGTCTTCACGAAACCATGGGCGAGGCCGGTGCCCAGCGTGAGGATGCCCTTGCGGGTGAGGAAATACTGCGCCACCGCCTTGGCGAGGGCGACGCCGCGCGTCTGCTCGTTGAGGGTGATGGGCTCCTTCACCCGCCAGTTCATGCGGGTGGCGAAATGGTCCTGATAATTGTTCCCGACGCCGGGCAGCGCGTGGACCACGGGGATGCCCGCCGCCTTCAGCACGTCCGGATGGCCGATGCCGGAGAGTTCCATCAGATGGGGTGACTGCACCGCACCGGCGGTGAGCAGGACCTCGCCCGAGGCGGTGGCGGTCTCCTCCCGCCCGTCCCGCCGGAACACCACCCCCGTCACCCGCCGACCGTCGAGCACGAGGCGCAGTGCCTGCGCGTGGGTGACGACCTTGAGGTTGGGGCGGGAGAGGGCAGGGCGCAGATAGCCGTCCACCACGGTCCAGCGCCGGCCACCGCGCTGGTTCACCTGATAATAGCCGAAGCCTTCCTGATCCTTCCCGTTGTAGTCGGGATTGCGGGGAAAGCCCGCCTCTTCGGCCGCCGAGAGGAAGGCCTCGGACAGCACCGGCCGCTCCGCCACCCGCACGATGCTGATGGGGCCGTCCGTGCCGCGCACGGTCGGATCCGCGTCGGCCTCGTCGAAGCGCTCGAACTTCTTGAAATAGGGCAGGACGTCGTCATAGCCCCAGCCGGTGGCGCCGCGCTGGGCCCAGCCGTCGAAATCCTGCTTCTGCCCGCGCACGAAGATCATGCCGTTGATGAGCGTCGAGCCGCCGAGGCCTTTGCCGCGCGGCACGACGATGGGGCGGTCGTAGGTGTTGGGCTCGGGCTCGGTGTTGAAGCGCCAGTTGAATGCGCTGCCCGACAGGAGCTTGGAGAAGCCGGCCGGGATGGGCACCCAGAAGCCCTTGTCCGTGCCGCCCGCCTCCAGCAGCAGCACGCGCCGGCGCGGGTCTTCCGAGAGCCGGGCGGCGAGGATGCACCCTGCCGTGCCGCCGCCCACCACGATGTAATCGAAACTGTCCATCGTCTTCGATCCGAATGGGACTAGAGGGCGGCGCTGGGCATTCCCGGCAGCGGCGTGCCTTTCGCGGCCATGGTGACGGCGAGGCCCGCGATGACCTCCTCCTTGCCGGCGAAGGCGGCGCGCTCCAGCACCTTGGAGATGGTGGGCGAGGCGATCTTGCCGGTCACGCGCTGCACCGGCTGGTCCAGCCAGTCGAGGTAGCGGCGCTGGATCTCGTCGGCGAGGAAGCCGCCGTAGGAGGTGGAGAGGGAGCCCTGCTCGACGATCAGCACGTTGTTGGTCTTGCGGATGCTCTCGCCGATGGTGTCCCAGTCGAGCCCGGCGCGGTCGAGCGAGCGCAGGTCGATGATCTCGGCGTCGAGCCCCAGTTCCTCCACCGCCTCGCGGCTGCGATGGACCATGGCGGAATAGGTGAGGATGGTGAGTTCGCGCCCCGGCCGCACCACCTTCGCCTTGCCGAAGGGGATGATGTAGTCGAGGTCGCCGTCCGGAATGGCGCCGGAGGTCTGGTAGAGGTCCACATGCTCGATGACGAGCACCGGGTCCTCGCAGGCCAGCGCCGCATTCATCAGGCCGATGTAATCGAACGGGGTGGAGGGCGCGACGATGCGCCAGCCGGGGGAGGTGGCGAACACGCCCGCCGGGTCCAGCGAATGCTGGGAGCCGTAGCCCGTGCCCATGGCGATCTTGGTGCGCAGCACCAGCGGCACCGGCACGTCCGCCCCGAACATGTGCCGCGCCTTGCCGATCTGGTTGAAGACCGGGTCAGCGGCGACCCACATGAAGTCGGGATACATGAACTCGATGATGGGCCGGTAGCGCCCATCCATGGCGATGCCGCCGGCGAGCCCTGCGAAGGCGCCTTCGGAGATGGGTGTGCCGAGGCAGCGGTCCGGGAAGGCGGCGGCGAGGCCGCGCGTGGCGCCATTGGTGCCGCCCTTCAGCTTGTGGATGTCCTCGCCCATGATGACGAAGCGCTCGTCCGTCTCGAAGCGGCGGTGCAGCACGTCGGCGATGGCGTCCACGAACTTGCGCTCGGCCAGGCCGCCGCGATAGGTCGCCTCCTCCTCGCCGCGCCTGCCCGAAAGTTCCGAGAGATCGCCGCGAATGCCTTCGTCCACGAAGGACACGTCCGGCCACATGCCGGGCATCACCCGGCGCTTGTTGCCCACCGTCTCCACGAGCTTGGCGGCTGCATCCGCCATGGCCGCCTCGGCCCGCTCGGTGAGGGCGTCGAGATCATCCTGCGTGAGCACGCCCCGCGCCACCAGCGCCGCCCCCGTGCGCTTGATGGGATCGCGGGCGCGCCATTGGGCCTCCTCCTCCTTCGTGCGATAGCCGAAGGCGGAGCCGGGCAGGGCGCCGTTCTGGTGGAAATAGCGGTAGACGTCCGCCTCGATCACCGCCGGGCCCTGTCCGGCGCGCATGATCTTCAGCGCTTCCTGCGTGGCGAGATGGACCGCCAGCGGGTCCATGCCGTCCACCTTGAAGGAGGGGATGCCGAAGCCGGTGCCGCGGCCCGAGAGGCGCGTCTCGCGGGTCGCCTCCTCCACGGTGGTGGCCACCGCATAGCCGTTGTTCTCGATGAAAAAGAGCAGCGGCAGGTCCCACGCGGCGGCAAGGTTCATGGTCTCCAGCACCGCGCCGATGTTCACCGCCCCGTCGCCGAAATAGGAGATGGCCACATCCCCCGTGCCGGCGCGCTTGTGAGCGAAGGCCGCGCCCGCTGCCAGCGGCACGCCGCCGCCCACGATGGCATTGGTGCCGATGGCCCCCGCCTCGCCCCAGCGCAGATGCATGGAGCCGCCGCGCCCGTGGCCGAAGCCGGGCTCGAGGCCGAGGATTTCGGCGAGCGAGCGGTGGAGCAGCGCGTGGGTATCGTCGCTCAGCGGCGCGGTGGGGTCGAGCCCGGGCGCGACATAGGCGAGGGCTTTGGCGAGGAATTGGTGATGGCCGCGATGGGAGCCGTTGACCTGATCGGTGGGGCGCAGGCCCACGATGGAGCCCGCCGCGCCGCCCTCCTGGCCGATGGAGGAATGGGCGGGACCGTGCACGAGGCCCTCGCCGGCCAGCTCCAGCACCTTCTCCTCGAAGGCGCGAATGAGCGCCATCTGCGCCAGAAGCTCCTTGAGCAAAGCCGGGTCGGCGGCGGCCCAATCGGCCTCATTGGTCTTGAGTTCGACCCAAGGCGCGGCGGGGTGAAGGGCAATGGTCTCGGGCATCTCTTGGATCTCCGTGCCGCGGCGTCCTCCTGCGCTCGGAGTGGCGTCGGGACCGTCATTAAAACGTTTCGTGTCCAAGCCTGCGGCACCTGCCGCAGGCGGGGTTCACAGGTAGCCGTAGGCGGTCCAGCCGCCGTCCACGGCCATGACCTGGCCGGTCACCGCGCTCGCCTGGTCGGACGCCAGGAAGACGGCCATGCGCGCCACCTCCCCGGTCTCGATCAGCCGGCCCATGGGGGTGCGGGCCTTGAGCTTGTCGAGGTCGAGGCGGCCGCGCCGGGCGAGGTCGTCGAGGAAGGGGGTGCGCACGTAGCCGGGGGCGAGGGCATTCACCCGCACGCCTTGGCCGGCCCATTCGCAGGAGAGGGCCTTGGCCATCATAGCAACGCCGGCCTTGGAGGCGCAGTAGCCGATGCGCTCCGGCGCGGCGACGATGCCGTACATGGAGGCCATGAGCAGCAGCGAGCCGCCGCCCTGCGCGATCATGCGCCGGCCGGCCTCCTGCGCGGTGAGGAACACGCCGGTGAGGTTGATGGAGATGACGCGCGCCCACTCGTCCTCGCTCACCTCAAGGGTGGGGGCGTTCTGCGAGACGCCGGCGTTGGCGAGGCAGATGTCCACCGGCCCGAACCGCGCCTCGGCAGCATCGAAGGCGGCGACGATGTCCGCCTTGCGCGTCACAGAGCCGGTGATGGCGAGGGTCTCGCCCAGTTCCTCCGCGATGGCGGCGGCGGCGGGATCGAGGTCGAGCAGCACGAGGGCGGCGCCCTCCGCCCGGAAGGCCCGCGCCACGGCGAGGCCGAGGCCGGAGGCGCCGCCGGTGATGAGCGCGCAGCGGCCGGTGAGGGCGCCGGTCACGCGGCCGCTCCCGGAAGTGCGCGCATGCCGAGGAAGTCCGCCATCAGGTCCAGCTGGCAGACGAGCATGGGCTTGCCCGGATGGGTGCGGCACCCCTTCGCCCTGGCGGCGGCGAGGATGGCGGTTTCCTCCGGCTGCATGATGACTTCGGCGACGATCTGGTCGCTGGTGAGCTTGGAGGCATCGAAGGGCAGGGCATCGCCCGCTTTCAGCCCCAGCGAGGTGGCGTTGGCGACGATGTCGTGGCCTTCAGGGTCGGCGGTGCCGATGGCCACCGGCGCGCCGGGGAAGGCGTCGGCGAGGCGCGCGGCGAGGTCTTCCGCCTTGGCGCGGGTGCGGTTGGCGATGGTGAGGCGCGCGACGCTCGCCTCCACGAAGGCGAAGGCAATGGCATTGGCCGCGCCGCCCGCTCCCGCGAGATAGACGCTGCGGCCCTTGGGATCGATGCCGGCGGCGATGAGCCCGCCGACGAAGCCCTTGCCGTCCAGCATGTCGCCGATCAGCCGCCCGTCCTCGTCCCGGCGCACCACGTTGCAGGCGCCGATGCGGCGGGCACTGTCGGACACCTCGTCCAGAAGGTCCACGATGGCGGTCTTGTGCGGCACCGTCACCACAAAGCCGCCGAGGCTCTTCATGGCCTTCAGGCCGTCCACCAGGCGCGGCAGGTCATCCGAGGAGACGTGGAAGGGCACCATCACGCCGTCGCGGCCCTCGCGCGCCATGAGGGCGTTGAGCATCTGGGGCGTCTTCACGTGATGGATGGGGTCCGCGAGGATGCCATAGACCTTGGTGAGGCCGGAAATCTCGCGCGGGTTCGGGGCGGTCATGGGCTTTGGTCCGGTCTCAGATGCCGAGATAGGCGGTCTTGATGTGCGGGTCGGCGAGCAGGCCCGCGCCGGTGTTCTCGATGGCGATGGCGCCGTTCTCGATCACATAGGCGCGGTCGGCGATCTTCAGGGCGTGGAACGCCTTTTGCTCCACGAGAAGAACCGTGGTGCCGCTCTTGCAGATGCGGTCGATGACATCGAACATCTGCCCGACGATGATGGGCGCCAGGCCCAGCGACGGCTCGTCCAGCATCAGCAGCTTCGGCTTCGCCATCAGCCCGCGGGCGATGGCCACCATCTGCTGCTCGCCGCCGGAGAGGGAGCCGGCGAGCTGGGTGAGGCGCTCGCGGACGCGGGGGAAGATGTCCAGCACCTCCTCGAAGCGCTCCATCATCCCTTCGCGGACGCTCGGGTGGTAGCCGCCCATCAGCACGTTGTCGCGCACGGTCATCACCGGGAAGAGCTGGCGCGCCTCAGGCACCATGATGAGGCCGGAGCCGACGATCTCGTCCGGGCTCATGCGGTCGATGCGCTTGCCGTCGAACTCGATGGTGCCGGCGCTCGGCTTCACCAGGCCGGAAATGGTGCGCAGCAGTGTCGTCTTGCCGGCGCCGTTGGAGCCGATGATGGTGACGACCTCGCCCCGCCCCACGTTCAGCGAGAGGCCCTGGAGGATGACGGTCCGGCCGTAGCCGGCGGTCACGTCAGAGACCTTGAGCATGGACGAAATCCTCCCCGAGATAGGCCTCGATCACCCGGCGCTCGCGCACCACCGCGTCGGGCGCGCCTTCGGCGATCACCTTGCCGCTGTCGATCACGACGATGCGGTCCGACAGGCTCATGATGGCCTGCATGTTGTGCTCGATGGCGATCACGCTCACGCCGCTGTCGCGGATGGCGCGCACCAGCTCCACCATCTTCTGCGTGTCCGACTGGCTCTGGCCGGCCATCACCTCGTCCAGTAGCAGGATGGTCGGCTCGGTGGCGAGCGTGCGCGCCACCTCCAGCCGCTTCAGTCCGCCGATGGGCAGGGTGCCGGCCTCCACGTCCTTCACGTCATAGAGGCCGACGGTGCGGGCGACACGCAGCGCCACGGCGCGGGCGTCGTCCACCGAGCGGTGGCGCAGGAAGGCGCCGATCATGATGTTCTCCAGCACGCTCAGCTTGCCGAACGGCTGGACGATCTGGAACGTGCGGCCGATGCCGAGGCGGGCGAAGGCGTCGGGCGTCTTCGGCTGGTGCCATTTGCCGTCCTGTCCGAGCAGTTCCACCGTGCCGGCATTGGGCGCGAGGAAGCCGGAGAGCTGGGCGAAGACGGTGGTCTTGCCGGCGCCGTTGGGGCCGATGACGCCGAGGATCTCGCCACGCTTCAGGGTGAGGGACACATTGTCTGTGGCCACCAGCCCGCCGAAGCGCTTCACGAGGCCCGTCGCCTTCAGCACTGGCTCGCCCGCTGTGCCGCCGATGACCTTGGCGGGGGGCGCGATCGTCTCCGGCCGCGTCCGTCCGCCGCCGGGCAGCTTGTCGATGAGGCGGGTGACGAAGGGGCCGAAGGTGCCGACGAGGCCGCCGGGCAAAGTGAGCGTGATGATGACCAGCACGGTACCGTAGACGAAGCCGTGCAGGCCGTTGGCCGAGGCCCCGAGCCAGCCGCGGGCGAGTTCCGCCAGCGGCACCACCAGCACGGTCCCGAGCAGCGGCCCCGCCACCGTCCCGAGCCCGCCGATGAGGGCGAACATGGCGATCTCGATGGCCGTGGCGAGGGAGAACAGCGTCGCCGGCTCCAGGAACGTCATGTACATGGCGTGGAAGGTGCCGACGCAGGCGGTGAGGGCTGCCGACGCGGCGATGGCCCAGAGCTTCACGCCGTTGATGTTGATGCCCGCCGCCTGGGCCGCGCTGTCGCGCTCCCGCACGGCGGTGAGCGCATAGCCGAGCCGCGAGTTGCGGATGGCGTAGGAGACGGCCAGCGAAAGCAGCAGCAGGCCGAAGGCGATGTAGAGATAGTTGATCTTCTCGCGGAAGATCATCCACGGCCAGCCGATCTGCAGCGGCACCACGAGGCCGGCCGAGCCGCCGGTGACATCGTGGAAGTGGATAGCCAGCAGCCGCACCACCTCCAGGAAGGCGATGGTGGCGAGCGAGAAGAAAGGACCGCGCAGCCGGAAGCAGGGATAGCCGATGCCGATGGAGACCAGCGCCGCCAGCGCCGCGCCGGCGATCATCCCGATCCACGGCGAGAGGCCGAAATGCTGCAGCAGCAGTGCCGCCGTGTAGCCGCCGATGCCGTAGAACACCGTGTGGCCCAGCGAGAGCTGGCCGGCATAGCCGCCCAGGATGTTCCAGGCGGTGGCCAGCGCCCCGAACACGCAGATGGTGACGAAGACGTGCACCATGAAGGTCGAGCCCGACCAGGCCGGGATGATGACCAGCAGGGAGAGCGCCGCGAGGCTGCAATAGACCCTGGGGTCGGTGATCCGCGCGAGAAGCGAGGGGCGGCCCGACGACACCGGGGCGGTGGCGGGGGCGTGCGAGGAGTCTTGAAGGCTCATCGGATCACTCCGTGCCGCGGCCGAGGCCGAACAGGCCGGTGGGCTTGAAGATGAGGATGGCGAGGAAGATCGCGAAGTAGACGACTTCCTTCAGGTCTGGCGCGATGTAGTAACCGGAGAGGCTGTCCACGAGGCCGATGATCATGGCGCCGAAGAACGCGCCGTACATGGAGCGCATGCCGCCCAGCACCACCACCACGAAGGCGGTGAGCACGAAATAGGTGCCGATCGTCGGCGTCACCGGATAGAGCGGCATCACCAGCGCCGAGGCGAGGCCGACGCAGGCGGCGCCGATGCCGAAGGCGATGACGTAGATCTGGTCCACCTTCACGCCCATGAGCAGCGCCGCATTGCGGTTCTGCGCGGTGGCGCGGATGGCGCGGCCGAGGGCGGTGGACTGCATGAAGAGGTGCAGGCCCGCGACCAGCGCCAGGGCGCACACGAACATGACGATCTGCCCCTTCACCAGGGAGAAGCCGCCCACCATGAGCGTGCCCTGCGCGGCGGACGGGGGGATGGAATAAAGGTCCGCGCCGAACACGAGCAGCGCGAGGTTCACCAGCGCCGTCGAGAGACCGACGGTGGCGAAGATCTGGATATGCTCCTCGGCGCCCAGCAGCGGCTGGATGAGAAAGCGCTGCACCGCCGCGCCGATGGCGAACAGCAGGATCACGATGGGGACCGCTGCCGCATAGGGATGCAGGCCGAACTTCGCGGCGAGGAGATAGGCCGCGTACATGCCCACCATCAGGAACTCGCCATGGGCGAAGTTCACCACTCGCACGATGCCGAAGATCAGGGTGAGGCCGACGCTGATGATGGCATACATGCTGCCGAGCAGTATGCCGTTGAGCACCAGCTGGATAAGAACGTCCATCGCGCTTGGCTCCAGTGCGCAGGTGGGGGCGGGCGGGTGCGCAGCTGGCGCACCTTCCTTTTCGGAGAGGCTGAGGGTGGTCGGCGCCGCTCCATCCTCAACGGGGGGCGAACCGGTCCGGGCGGCGCGATCCATCCGTGTTGTCATCCCCCGGCTTGTCCGGGGGATCCACCGCGCGACCGGGCTGACCTTCAGGTCCATGCACCGGGACAGCGCGGGAGTGGATGCCCCGGACAAGCCGGGGCATGACGGTGCTTGGAAGAACGCGGGAGGCCCCGCCTCAGTTGGTGCCGATGCCGGTCTTCATCTTGGCGACCGCGGCGTCCGTCGGGAACACGGTGACGAGGTTGCCGCCCTGCCACTGCATCAGGAAGGGCACGGCGCGGGTGTTCTGGCCCTGCTCGGAGAACTTGGCGCCCCAGCCGGTCGCGGTCTGGCCCACCGGGATGTCCACCTTCATCACCGCCGCGCGCACCTTGTCGGCGTCCGTGGTCTTGGCGCTGGCGATGGCGTCGAAGAACACCCGGGCGCCCATGTAGTTGGCGAGCGAGTGGCCGGAGCGCGGATCGATGCCGTACTTCGCCTTGTACTTCGCCGAGAACTCGGTGATGCCGGGCGCCGCCTTGGGGTTGGTGTTGTACTGGGTGAAGTCCACGTCCAGGGCGCCTTCCATGTTCTCCGCGCCCACCGCCTGCATGGTGTCGCGGGTGGAATAGCCGCCGCCGGCGCCCATCACCGCCTTGGGCTTGTAGCCCTGGTCCTTCATCTGGCGGAAGAACAGCACCGTGTCGTTCTGGTAGGAGGTCTGGAGCACCACGTCGGCGCCCGCGGACTTCAGGCGCAGGATGACCGGGGTGAGGTCAACCGACTTGGCCGAATAGGGCAGCACCTCGACCACGTTGAGGCCCTTCTCCTTGGCGCGGGTCTTCTGATAGCCGGAGACGGTCTGCCCGTAGAGGCTGTCCTCGTGGATGATGCCGATCTTCAGGTCGCCGGGCTTGGTGTTGAGAGCCGGGGCGATGGCCTCGATGACGGCATCGACCATGCGGTTGGCGAAGTCACGCGCCGTGGGATTGGTGCGGAAGACGTATTTGAAGCCGCGCTCGGTGATGGGATCGGAGATCGCGCCCAGCTCGAAATAGGGGATGTTGGCGAGTTCCGTCACCTGCGTCGCCGCGAGCGACAAAGACGAGGAATAGGTGCCGAAGATGGCCGAGACCTTGTCCACGGAAGTGAGGCGCCGCGCCTCGCCGACCGCCTGGTTGGGATCGACCGCGTCGCCCTTGATGAACTCGATCTTCTGGCCGTTGATGCCGCCAGCCGCGTTGCGCTCCTCCACCGCCAGCTCGAAGCCGCGGAAGCTCTCGTCGCCGAGCAGCGCGAGGGTGCCGGAGAAGGGATAGAGGGCACCGAACTTGAGGGTGCCCTGCGCCGCGGCGGGAACGGTGGCGGCCAGCGGCGCGGCAGCAAGCAATGCGGCGGCGAACGCCGCCCGCGCAAACATCTTCATGGTTTCCTCCCTCCGCCGGCCCCCATCGGGATCGGGCGATTCAAGTCATTGTCCGGACACGGTTTTCCGTGCCCTTCGGTCGAAATGGCGCGCTGGCCATCCCGTCTGGCGAGGCGGATAATGCAGATAACCAAGTTGCCTGACAAGTATGATCTATGTATTTTCCGGACCCACCAGAACGCGCCGTCATGAGGGCGCCGCCGGAGCCCGGCGCGGCCGCATAGGCCGCCGCCGATCGGTGCCGGACAGCCTCGCAGAAGGCGCAAGGGAGGAAGCCGGTGGCAGAGATTGCGACGACGATGCGCCAGGTCCGCTTTGCGGGCGCGGGCGGTCCCGAGGTGGTGACGGTCGAGACGGCGGACGTGCCGCGTCCCGGTCCCGGTCAGGTGCTGGTGGAAGTGGTGGCGGCGGGTGTGAACCGACCGGACTGTCTCCAGCGCGCCGGCAATTATCCCCCGCCTCCCGGCGCCACCGACGTGCCGGGCCTCGAGATCGCCGGCCGCGTGGTCGCGCTGGGTGAGGGCGTCACCGCGCCGAAGATCGGCGACGAGATCTGCGCTCTGGTGATCTCCGGCGGCTATGCGGAATATTGCATCGCCGAGGCGCCGCTCTGCCTGCCGATTCCGAAGCCGCTATCCCTGCTGGAAGCCGCCGGACTGCCGGAGAACTATTACACCGTCTACGACAACGTCTTCACCCGCGGCGGGCTGAAGGCGGGCGAGACCATTCTCATCCATGGCGGATCGAGCGGCATCGGCTCCACCGCCATCCAGCTCGCCCACCATGCCGGCGCGCGGGTCATCGCGACGGCGGGCTCGCAGGAGAAGTGCGACTTCTGCCTGTCGCTCGGCGCCGACGCGGCCATCAATTATCGCGAGGCGGATTTCGTCGCCGAGGTGAAGGCGCTCACCGACGGCAGGGGCGTCGAGGAAATCCTCGACATGGTGGGCGGCCCCTATGTGGCGCGCAACCTCCAGGCCCTCGCGGTGGAAGGCCGCCTCGTGCAGATCGCCTTCCTCCAGCCGAGCGAGGTCACCATCGACCTCATGCCCGTCATGCTGAAGCGCCTGACCTTCACCGGCTCCACGCTGCGCGCCCGTCCGGTGGCGCTGAAGAAGGCCATCGCCGATGCCCTCATGCGCGATGTGTGGCCGCTGCTGGATGCGGGCAAGGTGAAGCCCTTCATCCACGCCACCTTCCCGCTGGAGAAGGCGCGCGAAGCCCATGCGCTGATGGAATCGAGCGCGCACCTCGGCAAGATCATGCTGGAGACCGGGCGGTGAGCGCGCGCGTTGCCTTTGTCACCGGCGCCGGTCGCGGCATCGGCCGCGCCCAGGCGGATGCCCTCGCCGATGCGGGGCTCGCAATCGCCTATGTGGACCATGATGCAGCCCTTGCGAACGCGGCCGCGGAAGCCGCCATCGCGCGCGGCGCCGCCGCCATCGGTCTTGCCGCCGATGTCTCCGACTATGCCGCCGTCGCGGCCGCCGCGCAGGCCGCGGCAGCGGCGCTCGGGCCGGTGGAGGTGCTGGTGAACAATGCCGGCATCTCGCCCAAGAGCAGGGCGGACGGCCGCCGCTCGGAAGCCTGGGAGATGCCGCCGGAAGAATGGCGCCGTGTCATCGACGTGAACCTCACCGGCGCCTTCAATTGCGTGCGGGCGCTGTCGCCCGGCATGAAGGCGCAGGGGAAGGGCCGCATCGTCAACATCGCCTCGGTGGCGGGGCGCACCTATTGCGACATCGTGGGCGTCCACTATGCGGCATCCAAGGCCGCTCTCATCGGCTTTACCAAGCATCTCGCCGGCGAACTCGGCCCCTACGGCATCACGGTGAATGCCATCGCCCCCGGCCGCATCGACACGCCCATGATGCGCGGCACCGCCTCCACCGCCAACGAGGCGGTGCGCCTCTCCACCCCGCTGCGCCGCCTCGGCCAGCCGGAGGAGGTGGCGGCGACCTGCGTGTTCCTCACCTCGGACGCCGCGGCCTTCGTCACCGGACAGGTGGTGGATGTGGCCGGCGGCTGGCTGATGACCTGAGGCGCGCCATGAACGACACCAAGGGTTTCGACTTCACCGGCAAGACTTTGCTGATGACCGGCGCCAATGGCGGCATCTCCCGCGCCATCGCGCGGGTGTTCTTCGACCTCGGCGCCAATTGCGTGCTCACCGATCTCGACCTTCCCGGCGTCTCCGCCTTCGCGGCGGAGCTGGATCCCACCGGCGCCCGTGTCCTGCCCCTTCGGCAGGATGCGGCGAAGCCCGAGGAGGCGGATGCGGCGCTCAAGGCGCTGGCGGAGCGGTTCGGCGAGCTGGACGTGCTCGTCACCTCAGCCGGCCTCTATCGCGAGCGGCGCGTGGCCGAGATGAGCGACGACCATTGGCGCACCGGCATCGCGGTCAATCTCGACGGGGTGTTCTACACCTGCCGCGCCGCCATCCCGCATTTCGCGGAGGGCGCGTCCATCGTGAACGTCGCCTCCATGGCCGGGCACCGGGGCAGCGTGACCCATGCGGACTATGCGGCGGCGAAGGGAGCGGTGCTCACTTTCTCGCGCACGCTCGCGCAGGAATTGGCACCGAAGGTGCGGGTGAATGCGGTCTCCCCCGGCCTCATTGACACGCCCATGGTGCGCCCGCTGATGGCCGCCAATGGCGGGGCGCTCCTCGCCGGCACGCCGCTGAAGCGGCTCGGCACGGCGGAGGAGGTGGCGCGGGTCGTCGCCTTCCTCGCCTCCTCATGGGCGAGCTTCGTCACCGGCGAGACAGTTCATGTGAATGGTGGTCTCTATATCGCGAGCTGAATCGCGTCATGCGAGGCGGGCGGCCGGACGGTGCCGCCATCGGGCGAGGTGAGGGAAGACGGACATGGCGCAACCCCGCGACACAGCGCGCGAAACCTCCCGGGATATTCTCGGCCGCGCGCCCTCGCTCGCCGACACGCTCGCCCAGCGCCTGCGCGAGGAGATCGCCTCCGGCCGTCTCCAGCCCGGCGAGAAGCTGCCCACCGAGCACCAGATGTCCGAGACCTACGGCGTCAGCCGGCCCATCGTCCGCGAGGCGGTGGGCCGGCTGAAGCATGATGGCCTCGTCACCAGCCGGCAGGGGGCGGGCGCCTTCGTCGCCGATCCCGGCGCGGCCTCATCCTTCCGGCTGGAAATCGCCGATCTCAGCGACCGCGCGGAGATGAGCGCCATCGTTGAATTGCTGATGGCGGTGGAGGCCAATGCCACCGCCCATGCTGCCGTCCGCCGCACCAAGGACGATCTCGGCCGCATCCACGACCAGCTCGATGCCATGCAGGCGGCGGTGGACCGTGGCGAGCCGGGGGTGGACGAGGACATGGCCTTCCATCGCGCCATCGTGGAGGCCACCGGCAATCCCTATTTTCGCGACCTGTCCCAATTCCTCGACCACCGGGTGCGCCACTTCATCCGCACCGCCCGCGCCAACACCGCCCGCCTCGGCGGCCTCGCCCAGGCGGTGCAGGACGAGCATGTGGCCATCTTCATCGCCATCGAGCGGCAGGACCCCGCCGCCGCCCGCGCCGCCGCCGAAGACCACCTGCGCCACGCCGCCACCCGCCTCGCGCTCTATCTGAAGCCGTGACCTGTCCCGGAACGGGACGGGTTCGCCCGCAGGCCGGGGATGCAGCGGGAACGGGGCGTGACCGAATCAGGCGCGGCGGGATTTTCGGGATTTGTTCTGTATGGCTCCGCCTCACCGCCGTCGCCCTCCGGCGTGACCGGAGGACCCATGGGGCGGCCTGTGCCTGCCTGCGAAGAGACTACGGGCCGCGGCGCCGCAGGCGGGAGCCGCGCCCGTCTCCTGTCCCGGAACGGGACGAACGACGGGCCACCCGCGCACGCAGCGGGAACGGGGCATGACCGAATCAGGCGCCCTCCAGTTTTCCCGTTCTGTTCGCTTCCTATCGCCCCACCGCCCGGAAGCCGGCCTCGCCGGCATCCGCATCGAACAGATAGTCGAAGGCGTTCAGCGCCCGCACCGTGGTGTTGACGAAGGCCGGCCGGTCGCCCCGCCCGACCAGGATGACCCGCGCCGGCGTCACCGGATTGCCGCGGTCGCCTACCGTGAAGCCGTAGGCTGGGGCCGGCTGGCCCTCGCCCGGCGCGATGGCGAGGCTGGCGCCGTCCGCCACCACGCGCCCGCCGCGCAGGCCGGGCACGGCGAGGCCGTCCGTCTGCGCCGGCGGCAGGGTCAGGTACATGACGGACACGCCGGTATCGAGCAGCATCGTGCCACAGGCAACGGGGGTGCGGGCGTTCAGGGAGAGGCAGGCGGGGATGGGCTGCCAGTCGCCGGTGGCCGCATCGCTGCCGAGCTTCACCTTGCTGAAAGCCGCACCGTCACCTTGGGCCAGCCCCACCTGCACGCCGCGGCGCGCCACCACATAGCCGCGCTTGAAATCGGTCGTGCCCGTCCCCGCCTGCCCCATGCCGGTCACATTCAGGAACGGATTGCGGGCCGGCCCGGCACCGGGCTGGCGATCCTTGGCGCGGGCGAAGCCGATGCCGAGCATGGAGACGCGGCGCGGCGCATCGCTGGGGCGGCAGTTGCGGGCGTTGCGCAGGCAGTCGATGCGCGTCACCGCCAGCACCGGAATGGGCTGGGTGGTCACGCTGGTGCCGTCCGCGCCGGTGACGGTCACCGGCACCATCACGTTCACCCCTCGCATGATGCGGCCGGAGGAGGTGTAGGTCAGTTCGCCTGGCCCCAGCGGCGTCAGCTGGTCGAAGCCGGGGATGGCGCTTGCCGAGACGACAACGCCGGTCGAGCCCGTGTCCATGATGGCGCGGCGCGCCGGTCCGCCATTGATGGACATGGAGAGCGTCGGCGGGCGGAGGATCGGCGCGCCGTCGGCGGGCGCGTTGAGATAGGGCAGGAAGGCCGGCTGCTGCGCCAGCACCGGGGTCGCCATGGCGGCGGCGAGGAGGGGAAGGAGCAGGAGCGTGGCGGCGCGCATGGCTTTTTCCTCAGCTTGTTGCGAGCTTGGCCGGGAGGGGCCGCTTGCGTGCGTGTTCGCGCACCCTAATCTCGGTGCGGAATTACCGGGAGGGAAAACATGCGCCACGAGATTTCCGGAACGACGCTGCCCGTGCTCACGCTCACGTTGGCGGCGGGGGAGACGGTTCTCGCCGAGACCGACCGGCTCTCCTGGATGACCTCCAACGTCGCCATGCGCACCACGACCGCCACCGGCGGCTCCACCGGCTTCTTCGGCGCCATCGGCCGCGCGCTGGGCGGCGGCGGGCTGTTCATGACCGAGTTCACCGCCGAGGGCGGCGAGGCGCTGGTGGCCTTCGCTGCCACCATTCCCGGCAGCATCTTCGAGATGCAGGTGGCGCCGGGGCGCGGCTATCTCATCCACCGCCACGGCTTTCTCGCCGGCGCGCCGAGCCTGTCCGTGGGTGTGGGGGTGCAGCAGACGCTGGGTGCCGGCGTGTTCGGCGGCGACGGGTTCATCCTGCAGCACGTCACCGGCGAAGGTCCGGCCTTCATCGAGCTGGGCGGTGAGATCGTCAGCTACACGTTGCAGCCGGGGCAGGACCTTTTGGTCCATCCTGGGCATGTGGGCATGTTCGAGGACAGCGTCGCCTTCGAGATCACCACGGTGCGGGGCGTGAAGAACATGCTTTTCGGCGGCGACGGGCTGTTCCTCGCCCGCCTCGCCGGCCCCGGCACGGTGTGGCTCCAGTCGCTCACCCCGTCCAAGCTCGCCCACGCGCTCCAGCCCTATCTGCCGGCCGGCGAGCGGCGGTGAGGGCACGCTCAGGCGCCGGACGGGCTTTTTGGGCCGAGGTCAGATGACCCCGGCCAGTTCCTCGGCGATGAAGTGCGTGAGGCGCGCGCCGCCCTCGGCGGGCGTGCCCACGTTCTCAATGGTGAGGTCGGGGGCGACATCCAGCTCCGGCGCGCGGGCGAGGCGCTCGGCGATGTCGTCGGCGCTCTCGCGGCCGCGCATGGCCAGGCGGGCGGCGCGAACCGGGATGGGTGCCGTCACGTGCACGACGCGCACCCGCGCGAAGCGGCGGCGGGCTTCCGGCAGGGTGGCGCGGGAGCCGTTGGCCACCACGACACCACCCTCCGCGATCACCTCCGCCACCTCCGGCCCGAGTGCATAGGAAAGCCCGTGCGCGCGCCAGGAGAGGGGAAAGCGTCCGGCGGCCAGCATTGCGTCGAACTCCGCTTCCGACAGCGTGCCGTGCGCTTCCCCCGTGCCCGAAGGCCGGGTGACGAGGCGCCGGGCGAACAGCACACGCGGGTCGCCGGCAAAGCGCGCGCGGGCGATGTCGATCAGGGTGTCCTTGCCGGCGCCGGAGGGACCGACCACGAGGAGCAGGGTGCCGGGGCCGAACCTGTCGCCAGCCTTCGCGCCGGCTGCATCTGTCGTCATGCCACGCGCCGTCCTTCCCGCCACACGCCCTTCACCACCGGCATCTCGCCGGCCAGCGCCACCCGCACGAGGTCCGCGCGTCGGCCAATGGCGATCTCGCCGCGGTCGGCAAGACCCGCCACCTCGGCCGGGGTCTTGGTGATCATCCGCACCGCCTCGGGCAATTGGATGGAGAGCACCCGGCGGGTGAGGTCGAAGGCCGCCCAGAGCAAGGACGAGGGCACGTAATCCGATGACAGGATATCGAGCCGCCCCCCGCGCGCCAGCTCCTCCGCCGAGACGTTGCCGGTGTGCGAGCCGCCACGCACGAGGTTCGGCGCGCCCATGAGCACCCGGATGCCGGCCTCGTGGGAGAGACGCGCGGCCTCCTCGGTGGTGGGGAATTCGGCGATGGCCACACCGTCGCCGATGGCCTCGGCCACATGTTCGGGCGTGCCGTCATCATGGCTCGCAACCACGCAGCCATGGGCGTGGGCGAGCGCCACCAGCCCCGCGCGGTTGTCGCGGGCGTAGCGCGCGTGGAAGTCGAGCCGCGATGTGACGATCACGTCCATCTCCTCGGCGCTGATGCCGCTCTTCTTCATGTAGTAGGAGCGGAACTGGTCGATGGTCGCAAACTGACGCTGGCCCGGCGTGTGGTCCATGAGCGAGATCAGGTGGACGGGCGTCTTCTTCAGGATCGCCTCGGCGTCCTCCACCACCGTGTCGGTGGGGATTTCGCAGCGCAGGTGGATGAAATGCTCGGCGCGCAGCGCGTCGGCGGCGCGGGCCTGCTCCAGCGCGGCGATGAGGAGCGGGGCATCGCCATCCATGCCCACAGCCTTCTTGTCCGGCCAGACGCGCAGGGAATCGAACACGGTGGTGATGCCGGAGGCGGCCACCTGCGCATCATGGGCGAGCATGGCGGCGAAGGGATTCCAGCGCACCTTGGGGCGGGGGGCGAGATGGCCCTCCACATGGTCCGTGTGTAGCTCCACGAGGCCGGGCAGGAGATAGTCGCCCCCCAGGTCTTCCGCCCCAGCCGGCACGGCACCCGTGCCGATGGCGGAGATGGCGCCGTTCGTCACCGTGATATGGCCGGAGATGATCTCATCGGCCAGGACGAGGCGGGCGTTGGCGAAAACCTGTTCGGTCATTGGCGGGGCTCCGGGATCAGGCTTCGAAACGGGTGACATCCACCACCCGGTCGGCGACGGCCTCGCGGGTCTCGGCATCGTGGAAGATGCCGAGCAGGCCGGCGCCTGCCGCCTTCTTCTCATTGATAAGGTCTATGACCACCTGCCGGTTGGCGGCGTCGAGCGATGCGGTGGGCTCGTCCAGCAGCAGCAGCGGCTGGGAGCCGATGAAGCCGCGCGCCACGTTCACGCGCTGCTGCTCGCCGCCGGAGAAGGTCGCCGGCGGCAGCGACCACAGGCGCTCGGGCAGGTTGAGCCGGGCGAGCAGGGTGCCGGCGCGGGCCTTGGCGGTCTCTTCGTCCACGCCCTCGGCGCGCAGCGGCGCCGCCACCACGTCGAGGGTGGAGACGCGCGGGATCACCCGCAGGAACTGGCTGACATAGCCGACGCGAGCGCGCCGGAGCGCCAGCATCTGCCGCGGCTCGGCGTCCGCCACCTCGGCGAAGGTGTCGCCATCGGCGATGCGTACGGAGCCGGCGTCGATACGGTAATTGCCGTAGACCATCTTGAGGATGGAGCTTTTCCCCGCCCCCGACGGCCCGCCCAGCGCCACGCACTCCCCCACGCGGACCTCGAAGGTGACGGCGGAGACAACGGGCAGCATGAGCCCACCGCGCAGGTGCAGGGTGAAGCTTTTGGCGAGGCTTTCGACGCGGAGGAGGAGGTCCTGCGTGTCCCGGACGGGCGACGGTGCATTGCCTTCGCCAGCCGTCATGCGCTCTGCGGCAGTGGACACGGGGGTGACAGAAGAAGAGATCGTCATGCCGCAAGCACCGAGGAGACGAGGAGCTGGGTGTAGGGCTCGCGCGGGTCGTCGAGCACCTGGTCGGTGAGGCCCTGTTCGATCACGCGGCCGGACTTCATCACCATGATGCGGTGGGAGAGCAGCCGCGCCACCGCCAGATCATGGGTGACGATGACCACCGCGAGGCCGAATTCCTCCACCAGCTGGCGGATGAGATCGAGCAGGCGCGCCTGCACCGAGACGTCGAGGCCCGAGGTCGGTTCGTCCATGAACACGAGGCGGGGGCGGGTGACGAGGTTGCGGGCGATCTGCAGGCGCTGGCGCATGCCGCCGGAGAAGGTGCGCGGGTCGTCGTCGATGCGCTCGGCGGCGATCTCCACGCGGGAAAGCCAGTCGGTAGCCTCGCTGCGGATGTTCGCGTAGTGGCGCCAGCCCACCGCCATCAGCCGCTCGCCCACGTTTCCGCCGGCCGAGACCGCCATGCGCAGGCCCTGCTCCGCATGCTGGCGCACGAAGCCCCAATCGGTGCGCAGCAGCAGCCGGCGCTCGGCTTCGGTGAGGGTCGCAAGATCCCGCGTTTCGCCGTCCCGCATGCGATAGGAGACGGTGCCGGCGGTGGGGCCAAGCTCCGTGGAGAGGAGCCCGAGCAAAGTGGACTTGCCGGAGCCCGATTCACCCACGATGGCCAACACCTCGCCCTCGTGCAGGGTCAGGTCCACGTCGCGGCAGCCGAGGCGGTGGCCGTAATATTTGGCGAGGCCCTGGGCGGTGAGGAGAGGGGTGTCAGTCATGGGCCGCCTCCCCGTAGGGCGCGCTCATGGTCCCCGTATGCCCCTCCGCCTGCCGCGTCGCGCAATGGTCGGTATCGGAGCAGACGAACATGCGCCCGCCCTTGTCGTCGAGGATCACCTCGTCGAGATAGACGCCGGTTGCCCCGCACAGGGCGCAGGGCTCCTTGAAGGCCTGCACCTTGAAGGGATGGTCCTCGAAATCCAGCGACACCACCTGCGTGTAGGGCGGGATGGCATAGATGCGCTTCTCGCGTCCGGCGCCGAACAGCTGGAGCGCCGGGCTGTCGTTCATCTTGGGATTGTCGAACTTCGGGATGGGGGAGGGGTCCATCACGTAGCGGCCCTCCACCTTCACCGGATAGGCGTAGGTGGTGGCGATGTGGCCGTGGCGGGCGATGTCCTCGTAGAGCTTCACCTGCATCAGGCCGTAATCGGCGAGGCCGTGCAGGCGGCGCGTCTCGGTCTCGCGCGGTTCGAGGAAGCGCAGTGGCTCGGGGATGGGCACCTGGAAGACGATGGTCTGCCCCGCCTTCAGCTCCGCCTCCGGGATGCGGTGGCGGGTCTGGATGATGCTGGCGTCAGCCGTGCGCGTGGTGGTGGCGACGCCGGCCGTGGTCTCGAAGAAGGAGCGGATGGCGACCGCATTGGTGGTGTCGTCCGAGCCCTGGTCGATCACCTTCAGCACGTCGTCGGCGCCGAGGATGGCCGCCGTCACCTGCACCCCGCCGGTGCCCCAGCCGTAGGGCATGGGCATCTCGCGTGAGGCGAAGGGGACCTGATAGCCGGGAATGGCGATGGCCTTCAGGATGGCCCGGCGGATCATCCGTTTCGTCTGCTCGTCGAGATAGGCGAAATTGTAGGTGATGGCCGGCATGGAAGAGGCGCGATTGGCGTGCGACGTCGCGACGGCAGTCATTCGGCGGCCTCCTTCATTTCATCAGCGATCTCAGCCTCCGCGCGCATGCGGCGGATGAGGTCGAGTTCGGCCTGGAAGTCCACGTAGTGGGGCAGCTTCAGGTGCTCCACGAAGCCGGTGGCCTGGACGTTGTCGCAATGGGAGAGCACGAATTCCTGGTCCTGCGCCGGGGCGCTCTTCTCCTCGCCCAGCTCCTGGAAGCGCAGCGCGCGGTCCACCAGCGCCATGGACATGGCCTTGCGTTCGGACTGTCCGAAGACGAGGCCGTAGCCGCGGGTGAACTGGGGCGGCTCGGTGGCCGAGCCCTTGAACTGGTTCACGCTCTGGCACTCGGTGACGGCGATGTCGCCGAGGGGCACGGCAAAGCCCAGTTCTTCCACAGGAAGGCTCACCTCCACCGTTCCGAAGCGGATCTCGCCCACGAAGGGATGGGTGCGGGCATAGCCGCGCTGGGTGGAATAGCCGAGCGCCAGCAGGAAGCCCTCGTCCCCCCGCGCCAGCGCCTGGAGCCGCAGCGGCCGGTCGGCGGGGAAGGAGAGCGGCTCGCGGGTGAGATCGCGCGGCGGGGTGCCGTCATCGGCCGGGGACGCCTCGATGAGCCCTTCGTCCCCGAGGAGGTCGGTGACGCGGGGCATCCGGGTATCTCCCCTCTCCCCTTGCGGGAGAGGGGCCGGGGGTGAGGGGGGTGATCCCTGGGCGAGAGCTGCCTCCGCTTCGCGAAGCTCCTCCCCCTCACCCCAATCCTCTCCCGCCCGAACTCGGCTGCTGCCGAGTTCGGTTCGTGGAGGTCGAAGTCGGCAAAAGCCGACTTCGAGGGGAGAGGGAGCGTCTGCGGCATTGGTCGCCAGCCGCTCGTCCATCAGCCGGTGGGTGTAGTCGAAGGTGGGGCCGAGCACCTGGCCACCGGGCAGGTCCTTGAAAGTGGCGGAGATGCGCCGCTCGATGCGCATGGCGCCCGTATCCACCGGCACCGAGGCGCCGAAGCGGGGCAAGGTGGTGCGGAAGGCGCGGGCGAGGAAGATGGCCTCGATCAGGTCGCCCCGCGCCTGCTTGATGGCGAGGGCCGCCAATTCCCGATCATAGAGCGAACCCTCGGCCATCACGCGGTCGACGGCGAGGGAAAGCTGTCCGGCGATCTGGTCGAGCCCGATCTCCGGCACGCTCTCCTCGCCCCGGCGGCGCTTCGCGAGCAGCGCGTGGGCATTGCGGATGGCGGCCTCGCCGCCCTTCACGGCCACGTACATGGATCAGTCCTCCATCACGGGCGTCACCGTGCGCGGCAGGCCCATTACGGTTCCCGGCCCGGTGAGGATGAGGTCGATACCGAGCGGGTAAAGCGCCCGGTTTGCGGTGAGCCGCGCGGGCAGGTCGGCGGGCAGCGGCGCGGCGGCGAAGCTGCGCCGGCCCCTGATGCCGGGACCTTCGATGGCGATCGCGCCGGCGCCGAAGGACTCGACCTGCACGATCAGCGTCGCCGAGCGGTCCGGATAGTCCGGCTCGCCCTGCGCGAAGAGGCCGAAGTCGGGCAGCGCCGCGCCATCGGCGATGAGCGCGAAGCGGGCGGCGGCGGGATCGTCCACAACCGGCGCGCCGGTGTGGAAGCGCAGGAAGGCGGCGACCGCCGGCACGGCCGAGAGCGCCGCGTCGAGGAAGACCGGCGTCTCGTAGTCGAGCAACGCGAGGGCGCAGGCGGCAGCCTCGCGGGAGAGCGGCGCGGGCGGGTCGAGGTCGCTCGCCAGAGGCACGGGCTGCCCCGGCTCGGCCATGGCGCGCATCACCGCGGCAAAGCTGCGCTGGGCATCATGAACCGGATCGGCGAAGCCGGCGGAGAGGGGTGCTGCGAGGGCGGGTGCGGCCATCAGTCTTCTCCCCGCGTCATGGTGAAGAAGTTGACCTTGGTCGCCTCGGTTTCCGCCGCCGCCACGGCCGCTTCCACCGCGAGACGCCGGCGCACGGGGGTCAGGGCGTCGGTGACGGCGAGGCGCAGCGCCGCGTCCTGCCACAGCGCGTCGAGGATGGCGGCCGCCTCGGCCTTCGCCGGATCGCGCCCGAGGAGATAGGCAACACCGGTGGCGCCGCCCGCAAGCTGCACGGCGGCGCGTGTGACGGTGGCCTCGCCAAGATTGAACGGCGCGCCGTCGCCGCCGGTGCGGCCCTGCACCATGATGAGGCCGGCTTCCGCCGGGCGCAGCCTTTTGAGCTGGGGCAGGGGCTGGAAGCGCTCCACGGCGGCCTGAAGCTCGGCGCGGGTGGCGCGGGCATAAAGCCCCATCATGGTCTGCCGCGCGGCCTGCTCTGCGCCGGCCTCGGACACGGCGGCGATCTGCGGGTCAGTAAGCGGCGGATCGGACCTCACGGGCGGCCTCCAGATGTCCTTGCACCCCTCGCGCATACGGGTGAGCGCTGCTGCGGGGCCCTGCTGGACATGATTTGTATAATAATCTATACAAATGCGCAAGAAGGTATGGGAGCCCTCGGCGATTTCCCTGGGCGGAAGGGGGAGGCAGGAATGTCTGGTGCGCCGCGCAGTCTCGCCGCCGATGGTCACAGCCCGATGACGGAGGACGAGGTGGGCACAGCCCCGGCCGGTTCCGTCGCGCGCGGCAGCGGTGTCACGCTCTGGCGGCAGATCGCCGAGAAGCTGGAGGCGGAGATTCTCGCCGGCGCCCTCGCGCCGGGCGTGCGCCTGCCGGTGGAGGCGGAGCTTGCCGAACGCTTCGGCGTCAATCGCCACACCCTGCGCCGCGCGCTCTCCCATCTCTCCGAGGCCGGGCTGATCGAGGCGACGGCGGGCCGGGGCACCTTCGTGAAGGAGCCGCCGCTGCGCTATCCCATCGGCCCGCGCACCCGCTTCTCCGAGATCGTGGCGGCGGGCGGGCGCGAGCCGTTCGGCCGCTTCCTCGGCTCATCGGTGGAGCCGGCGGATGCGGACGTGGCGCGCGAGCTGCAATTGGCCGTGGGAACGCCGGTGCTCCGCATCGAGACCACCCACGAGGCGGACGGCGTGCCGATCTCCTGCGGCTCCGCATGGTTTCCCCACGCCCGCTGCCGCGACCTCGATCTCGTCTATGCGGCGACCGGCTCCCTCACGCGGGCGCTGGCGACGCTCGGCATCGAGGATTTCCGCCGCCGCGAGACGCGCATCACCGCCCGCCCCGCCAATCCGCGCGAGATGGAGATTCTCTCCCTCGCCGCCGGCCGCGCGGTGATGGTGCTGGAGCGCCTCGACGTGGAGGCCAACGGCACGCCCCTGCAATGGGGGCGCTCCTCCTTCGCGGCGGACCGGGTGCAGCTGGTATTCAAGCCCTGATTGCTTGCGTCAGGGGAAGGTGTTGCGCGAGAAAGAGGTAACCCGAAGGAGGAGCGTTCTATGGCGGTCGTTGCCGATGAAGCCACCCTGCGCCAGCTCTATGGTGCCGCGGCCGGGCGCAGCGTCGCCAAGCAGTTGGACCGGCTGGACCGGCATTGCCGGCACTTCATCTCGCTGAGCCCGTTCGTGCTTATCGCCACCGCGGACGCCTCCGGCGCCGCCGATGTCTCGCCCCGCGGGGATGTACCGGGCTTCGTCGCCGCGCGTGAGCGCGAACTCCTCATTCCCGACCGGCCGGGCAACAACCGGCTGGATTCCCTCACCAACATCCTCGCCACCGGACAGGTGGGGCTGCTCTTCCTCATTCCCGGCGTCGACGAAACCCTGCGGGTGAACGGGCGGGCCTTCATCCATGACGACGCGGAGCTGACGCGCCTCTTCACCGTCGGTGGCAAGGCGCCGCGCACGGTGCTGCGGGTGGAGGTGACGGAGGCCTATCTGCATTGCGCGAAGGCCTTCATGCGGTCGCGCCTGTGGGAGCCGGAGGCGCAGGTGGAGCGCACCGTGCTGCCCACCATGGGAGAAATGCTCCGCGACCAGATCGCGGAAAAGGACGCGGCTGGCGCCGCATCGTCCTTCGCTACCGAGACGCCGGAGACGCAGGCGTCCATGGTCGCGCGCTATCGGGACATTCTGTACTGAGGCGAAGGGCCGGAAGAGTTCCGGCCCCCTCGCGGATCTGTCTCCCTCAGCGGGGGAGGGTCGTCGCGCCCATCAGGTCCTTGTCGATGGCGTGGGCGGCCTGACGGCCCTCGCGGATGGCCCAGACCACCAGCGACTGGCCACGGCGCATGTCGCCGGCGGCATAGAGCTTCGGCACGGAGGTGAGGTAGGCCTCCTCGTCCGCCTTCACGTTGCCGCGCTTGTCCAGCGCCGCGCCGGACTGCTCGATGAGCCCGGAGAACAGGGGGTGGGCAAAGCCGATGGCGAGGAAGACGAGATCGGCGCGCAGCACGAACTCGGTGCCGGGGATGGGCTGGCGCTTGGCATCCACGCGGGCGCACTTGACGCCGGTGACGCGGCCGTTGCGGCCCTCGATGCCCAGCGTGGCGCAGGCGAACTCGCGCTCGGCGCCTTCGGCCTGGGAGGAGGAGGTGCGGAACTTGGTGGGCCAGAAGGGCCACACCGCCAGCTTGTCCTCCTTCATGGGAGGCACTGCGCGGATGTCGAGCTGGGTGACCGAGAGCGCACCCTGGCGGAATGCGGTGCCGACGCAGTCGGAGGCGGTGTCGCCGCCGCCCACCACCACCACATGCTTGCCGGCGGCGAGGATCGGAATCTCGTTCACCGGCTCGTCGCTCTCGCGGCGGTTCGACTGCACGAGATAGGGCATGGCGTAATGCACGCCCTCCATCTCCTGGCCCGGCAGCTGGGGATCGCGCGGGGCCTCGGAGCCGCCCGCGAGCAGCACCGCGTCATGGCCGTCGAGAAGCTCCTGGAGGGGACGCACCACGCCGATGTTCTCGTTGTAGTGGAAGGTGACGCCCTCCCCCTCCATCTGCTTCACCCGGCGGTCGATGTGGTGCTTCTCCATCTTGAAATCGGGGATGCCGTAGCGCAGCAGGCCGCCGGCCTTGGGCTCGCGCTCGTAGACATGCACGTCGTGGCCGGCGCGGGCGAGCTGCTGGGCGGCGGCGAGGCCGGCCGGGCCGGAGCCGATGATGGCCACCTTCTTGCCGGTCTTCACCTCGGCGGGCTCGGGCTTGATCCAGCCCTTCTTCCACGCCTTGTCGGCGATGGCCTGCTCCACCGTCTTGATGGTGACGGGCACGTCTTCGAGGTTCAGCGTGCAGGCTTCCTCGCACGGGGCGGGGCAGATGCGGCCGGTGAACTCGGGGAAATTGTTGGTGGAGTGGAGATTGCGCGCGGCCTCTTCCCACTCGTTGCGATAGACGAGGTCGTTCCAGTCCGGGATCTGGTTGTGCACCGGGCAGCCGGTGGGGCCGTGGCAGAAGGGGATGCCGCAATCCATGCAGCGCGACGCCTGGTTCTCGACCTCGGCGTCCGGCAGCGGCAGCGTGAACTCGCGGAAATGGCGGATGCGGTCGGATGCGGGCTGATACTTCTGCTCGCGCCGATCAATCTCCAGGAACCCCGTGACCTTGCCCATAAAAACCTCGTTGGCGAACCTTGAGGGAACCGCCGCGCGCGCCGGATGTCTCCGCGTGCCGCACCACGAGTTCCATTACAAGAATTGTTCCAGCTTGAGGACTCGGTTTTCGCGCGCGTTACCGCACGGGCCTCCCGAGCCCGCTCGCCGGCCGCTCGGGCCGGCCGGCGTCCCCTCCGGAGAGGGGACGCTCATGGCTCATTCGGCTGCCGCGAGGCCGCGGCGCTTCTCCATTTCGCGGAGGGCGCGGCGGTATTCCACCGGCATCACCTTGACGAACTTGGAGCGGTAGTCCGCCCAATTGTCGAGGATCATCTGCGCCCGCGCCGAGCCGGTGTGGTGCAGATGCTTGGCGATGAGCTGGTGGAGGCGCTCCTCGTCATGGCGGGACATGTCGCCCTGCACGTCGATGCGGCCCTTGAACTCCAGGTCGCCGCCGTGGTGGTGGAGGCGCTCCAGGAGATCCTCCTCCTCCTCCACCGGCTCCAGGTCCACCATGGAGAGGTTGCAGCGCTTGGCGAAGCTCTTGTCCTCGTCGAGCACGTAGGCGACGCCGCCGGACATGCCGGCCGCGAAGTTGCGTCCCGTGGGGCCGATGACCACCACGATGCCGCCGGTCATGTATTCGCAGCCGTGGTCGCCGGTGCCTTCGACGACGGCGATTGCCCCCGAATTGCGCACGGCGAAGCGTTCGCCGGCGACGCCGCGGAAGTAGCACTCGCCCTCGGTGGCGCCATACATCACCGTGTTGCCGACGATGATGGAGTTCTCCGCCACGATGGCCGAGTTGGCCGGCGGCCGCACGATGATGCGCCCGCCCGAGAGGCCCTTGCCCACATAGTCGTTGGCCTCACCCACGAGATCGAAGGTGACGCCCGCCGCAAGGAAGGCGCCGAACGCCTGGCCCGCCGTGCCCGAGAGGGTGACGTGGATGGTGTCGTCGGGCAGGCCGGCGCCGCCATAGGCCTTGGCCACCGCGCCCGAGAGCATGGCGCCGGCGGAGCGGTCCACCGAGCGGATGGGCGTCTCGATCTCCACGCGCTCACCGCGCTCCAGCGCCGGAGCCGCCTTCGCGATCAGGGTGCGGTCAAGCACCTTCTCGATGGGGTGGTGCTGGCGCTCGGTGTGGCGGATGCCGACGTCGGCGGGCATCTGCGGCACCGCGAAGATGCGCGAGAAGTCGAGGCCCTTGGCCTTCCAGTGGTCGATGGCGGCCTTCTGGTCCAGCACGTCGGCGCGGCCCACCATCTCCTCCACCTTACGGAAGCCGAGGGAGGCCATCAGCTCGCGCACCTCTTCCGCGATGAAGAAGAAGTAGTTGATGACGTGCTCGGGCGTGCCCTTGAAGCGCTTGCGCAGCACGGGGTCCTGCGTCGCCACGCCCACCGGGCAGGTGTTCAGGTGGCACTTGCGCATCATGATGCAGCCCGCCGCGATGAGCGGGGCGGTGGAGAAGGCGAACTCGTCGGCACCGAGCAGGGCGCCGATCACCACGTCCCGGCCGGTGCGCAGGCCGCCGTCCACCTGCAGCGCGACGCGCGAGCGCAGGCGGTTGGCGACCAGCGTCTGCTGGGTCTCGGCGAGGCCCATCTCCCACGGCGAGCCGGCGTGCTTGATGGAGGTGAGGGGGCTTGCGCCCGTGCCGCCCTCGAAACCGGAGATGGTGATGTGGTCGGCGCGCGCCTTGGCGACGCCGGCCGCCACCGTGCCCACGCCGACCTCGGAGACGAGCTTCACCGACACGTCCGCGTCGGGGTTCACGTTCTTGAGGTCGTAGATGAGCTGGGCGAGGTCCTCGATGGAATAGATGTCATGGTGCGGGGGCGGGGAGATGAGGCCCACGCCCGGGGTGGAGTGGCGCACCTTGGCGATCACCGCGTCCACCTTGTGGCCGGGCAACTGGCCGCCCTCGCCCGGCTTGGCGCCCTGCGCGACCTTGATCTGCATCACGTCGGAATTGACGAGATATTCCGCCGTCACGCCGAAGCGGCCGGAGGCCACCTGCTTGATGGCGGAGCGCATCGAGTCGCCGTTGGGCAGGGGCTTGAAGCGCTCGGGCTCCTCGCCGCCCTCGCCCGTGTTCGACTTGCCGCCGATCCGGTTCATGGCGATGGCAAGCGTGGTGTGCGCCTCGCGCGAGATGGAGCCGAACGACATGGCGCCGGTGACGAAGCGCTTCACGATCTCGGAGGCCGGCTCGACCTCGGAGATGTCGACGCCCGCCTGCCCGATCTCCTCCGCCGACTTGATGCGGAACAGCGAGCGCACGGTGAGGAGGCGCTTGTCCTCCTCGTTGATCATGGAGGCGAACGCCTTGTACTGGTCCTGCGCGTTGCCGCGCACGGCGTGCTGGAGGGCCGCGACCGAGTCCGGCGACCACGCATGGTCCTCGCCGCGGATGCGGTAGGCATATTCGCCGCCCACATCGAGCGAGGTGCGGAAGATGGGCGCGTCGGAGAAGGCGAGGGTGTGCCGCCGCACGGTCTCCTCCGCGATCTCCGGCAGGCCGACGCCCTCGATGGTGGTGGCGGTGCCGAAGAAATACTTGTGAACCAGCTCGGAGGAGAGGCCCACCGCGTCGAAAATCTGCGCGCCGCAATAGGACTGGTAGGTGGAAATGCCCATCTTGGACATCACCTTCAAGAGGCCCTTGTCGATGGACTTGATGAAGCGCTTCACGATCTCCTTGTCGTCCACCTCCTCCGGAATCTCGTCCTTCATGGAGAGCAGGGTCTCGAAGGCGAGATAGGGGTTGATGGCCTCGGCGCCGTAGCCGGCGAGACAGGCGAAGTGATGCACTTCCCGCGCCTCGCCGGTCTCGATCACGAGACCGACAGAGGTGCGCAGGCCCTTCCGGATGAGGTGGTGGTGCACCGCCGCCGTGGCGAGCAGCGCCGGGATCGGGATGCGGTCCGGGCCGATCATGCGGTCGGACAGGATGATGATGTTGTAGCCGCCATGGACCGCCGCCTCGGCGCGCTCGCACAGCCGCTCGACGGCATCCTCCATGCCCGCCGCGCCCTTGTCGGACGGGTAGGTGATGTCCAGCGTGCGGGTGTCGAACCGCTCCTCCATGAAGCCGATGGAGCGGATCTTCTCCAGGTCTTCGTTGGTGAGGATGGGCTGACGCACCTCAAGCCGCTTGCGGCGGGCGTTGCCCTCGAGGTCGAAGATGTTCGGCCGCGGCCCGATGAAGGAGACAAGGCTCATCACCAGCTCCTCGCGGATCGGGTCGATGGGCGGGTTCGTCACCTGCGCGAAATTCTGCTGGAAGTAGCTGAACAGCGACTTGGACTTGTTGGACAGCACGCTGATGGGCGTGTCGGTGCCCATGGAGCCGACCGCTTCCTGGCCGGTGATGGCCATGGGCGCCATGAGCAGCTTGAGGTCTTCCTGCGTGTAGCCGAACGCCTGCTGGCGATCGAGCAGCGACACGTCGGTGCGCACCTCGCGCGCCTCCACGGGGCGCAGGTCTTCCAGCACGAGCTGGGTGTGCTTCAGCCACTCCTTGTAGGGATTGGCGCGGGCCAGCTCGGTCTTGATCTCCTCGTCGGGGACGAGGCGGCCTTCCTCAAGGTCGACCAGCAGCATCTTGCCGGGCTGGAGGCGCCACTTGGTGACGATCTTCTCCTCGGGCAGGGTGAGCACGCCCATTTCCGAGGCGAGGACGATGGTGTCGTCGCTCGTCACCATGTAGCGGGCGGGGCGCAGGCCGTTGCGGTCCAGCGTCGCGACGATCTGGCGGCCGTCGGTGGCGACGATGGCGGCGGGGCCGTCCCACGGCTCCATGAGGGCGGCGTGGTACTCGTAGAAGGCGCGCCGCTCCTCGTCCATGAGCGGGTTGCCGGCCCACGCCTCGGGCACCAGCATCATGGCCGCGTGGGGCAGCGCGTAGCCGCCCTGAACCAGGAATTCGAGCGCATTGTCGAAGCAGGCGGTGTCGGACTGGCCCTCATAGCTGATGGGCCAGAGCTTGGAGATGTCGGAGCCGAACAGCTCGGAATCCACGCTCGCCTGCCGTGCCGCCATCCAGTTGACGTTGCCACGCAGGGTGTTGATCTCGCCGTTGTGCGCCACCATGCGATAGGGGTGGGCCAGCGGCCAGGCCGGGAAGGTATTGGTGGAGAAGCGCTGGTGCACGAGGGCGAGCGCGCTCTCGAAGTCCGGATCGTGCAGGTCCGGATAATAGGCGCCGAGCTGGTCGGCCAGGAACATGCCCTTGTAGACCAGCGTGCGGCAGGACAGCGAGACCGGATAATAGCCGGCGGTGCGCGGGTCCTTCTCGCCGTAGACGGTGTTGGAGATGACCTTGCGCAGCACGAACAGGCGGCGCTCGAAGCCGTCCTCGTCGCCCGCGAACTCGCCGCGGCCGATGAAGATCTGCACATGCTTGGGCTCGGTCGGCAGCACGCTCACGCCGAGGGAGGAATTGTCGGTTGGCACGTCGCGCCAGCCGATGAGCGCGAAGCCCTCTTCGGCGACCACCCGCTCATAGGCGGCACGCACGATGGCCTCGCCCTCGGGATCGCGCGGCATGAAGATGTGGCCAACGGCATACTGGCCGGGCTCCGGCAGGGCGAAGCCGAGGCGCGCCGCCTCCTTGGCGAAGAACTTGTGCGGGATCTGCACCAGCATGCCCGCGCCGTCGCCGGCGCGCGGGTCGGCGCCGACCGCGCCGCGGTGTTCCAGATTGAGCAGGATGTTGATGCCGTCCTGGACGATCCGGTGGCTCTTGCGCCCCTTGATGTCGGCGATGAAGCCAACGCCGCAGGCGTCCCGCTCATGCGCCGGGTCGAACAGGCCAAAGGCGTCCGGACGGCCGACGATCGCCGGGTCTTTCACGGCGGCGGCAGTGTGAGCCACGCTTCCGATCAAGCCATCCTTGCGATCCATCGGTGCCATCTGACCATTCCTTTTCCATAGGGCGGCACGCCGCCCGCATTCGCCGGCCGTGCCGCCGGCCTTCCCCAGATCGCCGGTGCCCCGCGCATCGCGCCGGGCGCCGGACCCCCTTCGCCCGGACGGGACGTCCCGGCGATATCCGATACCTGCTTTGCAACTTTTGCACCACAGCCGCGCGGCGCGGAACTGCGCCTCCGTCCGACTGCGGCCGGCAACTGGCCGACCCTGCGGAACGCGAGCTTGGCAATTCGGCGCGCACGGGAGATAGGGAAGTACGACTGCCCTATCTCGGCGAAGATGACAGAAAAGCAGCAGCCTCACAAGCGCCACGATGGCGCAGAAGCAGTCAATCTGGCGAAAAATTGCGCGAGGCCGACATTCCGCGCAAGAACGGTACGGGGCGGTTGGCCCCCACGCAACGGGATTTCGGGCCACCTTTTCAGCAGACGCGGCAGCGAAGCCTGTGCCGCTGAAGTCCTCGCAGCCTCCGTCCCACCTCTGCCGCATTGGAAGGCTTATGTGATCGGGAGTCGGGCCGCTCCGCCGGACCATAGTCCCCGTGTACAGACGCGCACGGGGAGTTGACGAGCGGAGGTTGGCCCTTCGACGCAGGTTTCAACCGACCGGAGCAGCGCCGTGCCCCACACCCTCTCCCGTCCCCTCGGCTCCCGCCCGGTGCTGCGCGTGGCGGCCGTCTCTGCCCTTCTCATTGGCAGCGCGCTTCCCGTTGCCGCGCAGGTGCTCATCTATGAGGGCCAGCCCGGCCTCGCGCCGCGCGGCTATCCGGTGCCGCCCGGGGCGTATCCGCCGGGTGCTTATCAAGGCGGGGGGTATCCGGGCGGGGCCTACCCGGTGCCGCAGGCGCGCTATCCCGTCCTGCCGCCCCAGGAGATCCGCGCCATCGTGCAGAGCCTCGGCTACTGGAGCATCGGCGCGCCGAAGCTTTCGGGCCGCTTCTATCTCGTGGCCGCGTCCGATCAGCAAGGGCGGGCCCTTTTGCGGGTGAACGCCTTCACCGGGCGGGTTGTCAGCGCTCGCGATATTCCAGGCGGTCCGGCCATGGCGGCGCCCGGGCCGGCCCCTGCGCCGCAGCGGCAGGCGCCTCCTCAATCGGCGCGCGCCGTTCCGCCCGCGCCCGCGCCGTCCTATTCCCCGCCGTCCTCGTCGATCGCGGGAACACCGGCGCCGCTGCCGCCCCAGCGCCCGCCGGAGGCGACCATGGCCGCCGTGACGCCCGCACCCTCGGTGGCACCGGCGCCGGGGCCCGCTGCGGCACCTGCTCCGGCACCTGCAGCCCCTCCCGCCGCCACGACACCTCCGGCTCAGCCTGCGCCGGGCGCGAGCGCCAGTGCCCCGGCGGGACAGACGGCGGCTCAGCAGTCGTCCAATGCCGCGCCGTCGGCGACGCCCGTGGCTCCTGCCAATCCGGCCCAGCCGCAGAAGCGCAAGGCCGGCGCGGGGACAGCGACCACCGACAGCGCGGCGGCAGGCACCGCCTCGGTCCTGTCGCGGCCGAAGGGTCAGTGAGAGAAGGTTGGCGAGAGGCCGGCGGGCCTCACGCCAGATAGGCCGCCGCCGCCAGTCCGATCACGAGGATGGCCAGAAACCCCAGCGTGACGAGCCCGAGGCGCTTCTCGATGAACTCGCGGGCGGACGGGCCGAAATAGTGCAGCAGCGCCGCCAGGAGGAAAAAACGCGCGCCCCGCGTGATGACCGACAGCACGATGAACCAGAACAGGCTGTAGTCCGCGAAGCCAGAGGTGATGGTGACGAGCTTGAACGGGATCGGCGTGAGCCCCTTCAAGAGAATCACCCAGTGCCCGTAATGGGCATAGGCGGCGCGGAACTGGTCGACCTTCTGGCCATAGCCGTAAAGCTCGATGAGGAATTTGCCCACGCTGTCATAAAGCAGCGCGCCGATGGCGTAGCCGACGAGGCCGCCCAGCACCGAGGCGATGGTGGCGATGAGGGCGTAGCGCCAGGCCTTGTCCGGCCGCGCCAGCGTCATGGGCACCTGCAGCACGTCCGGCGGCACCGGAAACACCGAGCTTTCCGCGAACGCCACGATGGCGAGAGCCCAGGGCGCCGACGGCTTCGACGAATACGCGATGATCCAGTCGTAGAGCTTGCGGAGCATGGCGGCCTTGCTGCGTTGCGAAAAGGTGCCTTCGCTTAGAGCCTCGCAGAAGCCGAGTAAAGCGCCGCCGGGGCGCTCACGGAGGAAGCCTCCCCGCCACACGCAGGGGCTGGGATGTATCGGGCTCCGGCACACGTAAACGGATGCTTTACCACCGTGGTTCACGCAGGGACGCTGTGACCGGCAGGACACAGACACATGGGGCGGCGCGGTGTAAACCCGGCTTCGCTGCGGTCGAGTCGCGGGGGCGATACCCCGGCCAAAGCGCCGAGGGGCGGGCCGCCACCCGGTCGTTTTTCCAGGGAACGCCCAAGGGGTGTTCAGTCTTTATGAACCGGTGCTGACGCACTCATTCAGCTCCGGTGCCGCACGGGAAGCGTATTCGTGCTGCACCGCCGCAAGGGGTGTCGTCGGCAACGGAAGCCGCGACGCAAGTTACGACGCACAAGTTCCGAGGATCGAGGATGACCAAGCGAATCGCCGTGTTTGCCGCTCTTGTGCTGGGCTATGTGCTGACGGGCATGGCGCTGAATGCCAGCCAGCCGGCCGACGCCGCTTCCCCCGCCTCGCCTGCCGTCGCGCAGACCGAGAGCAACTGAACGCATCCCGATCAAGGCGCCCATGAGGGCGCCTCCCTGCCTGAAGGCGGGGCGCGGATCGACGGCAGCGCAGTTTCCGAAGCAATCCAGACGTGAAAAAGGCCGGGCGTTCGCCCGGCCTTTTCATTTTCAGCACGAGGGATGACCGGGCTCGGCCCGATCATCACCCGAGGCGCTCAGTGCACCGCCGCCTTCTTCGACGGCTCGAGATCGGCGGCCGTCAGAGGCGGGTTGGCGAGGATGCCGCCGAGGCCGGCCATGGCGGCGCGCTGGCGCACGAGGGCCAGCACCACGTCCAGGGTGGGGGTCGGCATCTCCAGCATCTGCCCCATTTCCTGCACGACGCTGACCAGCGGGTCGATCTCCATGGGGCGGTCGCGCTCCAGGTCCTGGAGCATGGAGGTCTTGTGCGCGCCGACCGCGCCGGCGCCGTTGATGCGGCGTTCCACGTCCACGCGGAAGTTCACGCCGATGCGCTCGGCGATGGCCTTCGCCTCCAGCATCATGGCCTTGGCCACGGCGCGGGTGCCGGGATCGGCGGCGATGAGGTCGAGGGTGGCGTGGGTGAGGGCGCTGATGGGGTTGAAGCAGAGGTTGCCCCACAGCTTCAGCCACAGCTCGTCGCGGATGTTGGTCATCACCGGCGCGCGCAGGCCACCCTTCTCCATCATCTGGCTCAGCGCGGTGACGCGGGGCGTGATCTCGCCCGAGGGTTCGCCGAGGGGGAATTTGTCACCGTAGATGTGCTGGATGACGCCCGGCGCCACCACCTCGGTCGCGGGATAGACGATGCAGCCGATGGCGCGCTCGGGACGCAGCACGTCCCACTGCTTTCCATTGGGATCGATGGTGGCGAGGGTGCGGTTCTCTAGCGGGCCGCCATTCTTGTAGAAATACCAGTAGGGCACGCCGTTCACGGCGGTGACGACGGAGGTGTCGTTGCCGAGCAGCGGGCGCATCTGCTCCACCACGCCGGGCACCGAATGGCCCTTGAGGGCGATGATGACGTAGTCCTGCGGGCCGAGTTCGCGGGGGTCGTCGGTGGCGCGCACCTTGGCGACACGCTCCTCGCCGTTGATCAGCAGTTTCACGCCATTGGTCTGCATGGCCTCCAGATGGCCGCCGCGGGCCACCAGGCTGACTTCGGCGCCGGCGTGGGCGAGCTGCACGCCAAGATAGCCGCCGATGGCCCCGGCGCCGTAAATGCATACCTTCATGGCAGATCCTCCCTGCTGACCGCGCTCTATTGCGTATTATGTATGCCAGAATAAAGGGCGAGCCCGGCGTCCGGCAAGTGCATGCCACCATACTAATGGAAATTAATTCCGCAACGTGGAAAATTTGACGCAGGGGCAGCGCGCGGGTTGGACGCGGGCAAGGGGAAGGATAGGCTGGCGGCAACGAAGCGGGAGGAACAAGCGGCATGCCCGACACCGAGGTCGCACCACGGCGCAGGGGACGGCCGGCATCCGGCACGTCGTCGGAGGGCGGAGCGGAGGTCCAGTCGCTGGATCGCGCCATCGCCCTGTTGCGTGTGGTGGCGGATCAGGACGGCATGGCGCTGGCGGAGATCGCGCGGCGCGCCGAGCTGCCCGTGTCCACCGTGCATCGCCTTCTGACCACGCTGGAGAAGCGCCAGCTGGTCAATCATGACCTGTCCACCGGGCTCTGGACGGTGGGTCTCGGCCTGTTCCGCATCGGCTCGGCCTACCTGCGCATCCGCAAGTTGCCGGACATCGGCCGCCCGGTGATTCGCCGTCTTCTGCACGAGACGGACGAGACCGTGAACCTCGCCATGTTCGATGCCATGGAGCTGGTGGTCGTTGCGCAGGCGGAGGCCCATGCGCCGGTGCGTGCCTTCTTCCGCCTCGGGGCGCGGCTGCCGCTGCATGCGACCGCCGCCGGCAAGGCCGTGCTGGCAGCGGCGAGCCCCTCGTTCCGCGGCGCCTGTCTGGCGCAAGTACGGTACGAGCCCTTCACCACGGCCACCCGCCGCGAGGAGCGGGCGCTGATGGACGACGTCTCCGAAATCCTGGAGCGCGGGTTCGCCGTGGACCGGGAGGAGCACGCCCCCGGCATGCGCGCGGTGGCCGCGGCCATCCTAAACGAGTGGCGCGATCCCATCGGTGCCGTGTCCGTGTCCGGTCCGGCCGTGCGGATGAGCGAGGATCGCATCCAGCGTCTGGGCCGACGGGTGGTGGCGGCGGCGGAGCAGATGACTCGCCTGTACTCGGGTGCCGATGAAACCCTCCCGCAGGACTATGCCGCCTTCAGGTGAGGGCTCCTTACCTAACTGAAATACAGTATTCCAAAGATCTGGCATACAACGTACCTAATTCCGAATTGAAAATTCCAATTGACACCCCTCCCTTGGTCTATACTCTTGCCTAGCCGCCGTAACGGCAACGGTGGGAACGCCAACGATTATGCCGGAAAAAATCGCGGGCCGGTGAAGGTCCGCGAAGTTTAAACAGGCTGAAGTCCCGTTTTCGTCCGCTCCATAGAGGCTAAGCCCAGGATGTGGACGATGAGAAATGCTTTCGGGAACCTCGCCGGCGCTTGGTCGCCGGTTGATATAAGCTCTGGAATTGCGATCCGCACACAAAACAACGCGGACGCGGGGAGGAAAATCAGATGCATTCGGCAATCGCCACGATCGTCAGGAGAGGTGTGGCTGCGCTCGCGGTCACGGCGGCGCTCGCGCCGGCCATTGTGCCGTCTTGGGCCTATGCGGCCTGGGAGCCCACCAAGACAGTGGAATTCATCGTGCCAGCCGGTACCGGCGGTGGCGCCGACCAGATGGCCCGGATGATTCAGGGCATCGTCCAGAAGAACAACCTGATGAGCCAGCCGCTCGTCGTCATCAACAAGTCCGGCGGTGCCGGCGCCGAGGGCTTCCTCGATGTGAAGGGCTCCACACGGAACCCCCACAAGATCATCATCTCGCTCTCGAATCTCTTTACCACCCCGCTCGCCACCGGCGTGCCCTTCTCCTGGAAGGACATGACCCCGGTTTCCATGCTGGCGCTCGATGAATTCGTCCTGTGGGTGAACGCCAAGGCCCCCTACAATGATGTGAAGGGCTTCCTGGACGCGCTCAAGGCGGCCTCCGGCGACCAGATTTTCAAGATGGGCGGCACCGGCTCCAAGCAGGAAGACCAGATCATCACTGCCGCGATCGAGCAGAAGACCGGCGCCAAGTTCATCTACGTGCCCTACAAGGGCGGCGGCGATGTCGCGGCCCAGCTGGTGGGCGGTCATGTGACCGCCTCGGTCAACAACCCCATCGAGGCGGTGTCCCAGTGGCGCGCGGGCGAGCTGAAGCCGCTCTGCGTGTTCGACTACCAGCGGCTGCCCTACAAGGAGCCCATCGCAAACGGCAAGTCCTGGGCCGATATCCCGACCTGCAAGGAATCCGGTCTCGACATCGAATATCTGATGCTGCGCGGCATCCTCATGCCGCCGAATGCCACCAAGGATCAGGTCGATTACTTCGTCGAGCTGTTCAAGAAGGTCCGCGCCACGCCCGAGTGGCAGGAATTCATGCAGAAGGGTGCCTTCAACACGACGGCCCTGAGCGGACCGGAATACGCGGCCTGGCTCACCAAGGCCGAGGCCACTCACAAGGACCTCATGGAGAAGGCGGGCTTCGTCGCCAAGTAGTCGGCGAAACCCGCGCGTAAGGTTCGCGGCGCCCGGACCGTAGCGGCTTGAGGGCCGCCGGCACCGGGAAGGGCAGGGGACGGCAGAGGCTGCGCCGCAGGCGCAGCCGAACCGGCCGACGACCCTTCGCGCCGCTCTGGGAAGCCTATCCGGGACGCCGCGCGGCACATGCCCGCCGTGCGCCCCGGCCGTGAACGGCCCCGTTTGAAGCCCCGCAGGACCCTCGACACGGTTGCCTGACAAGGGGGCGCTTCAAGGATCTGACCCATGAGCATCGACAGCGGACACCACGTCCCCACCGCCCACAATGAGAAGACCGTCACCAACCGCACCATGGACGCGGTTGTGGCGGTGCTGTTCATGGCCCTTTCGGCCGTCGTCATGTCGGACAGCTGGCGCGTGGGCGCGAGCTGGGCGTCGGACGGCCCGCAGGCCGGCTACTTCCCCTTCTATGTCGGCCTCATCATGTTCATCGCCGCCACCACCACGCTGGTGCAGGCGCTGGTGAGCCGCCATCCGGACCTTGGAAACTTCGTCGATCGCTCACAGCTCGTCTCGGTGATGCAGGTGTTGATCCCGACGACGGTCTATGTGGGGTTGATCTTCCTCGTCGGAATCTATCTCGCCTCGGCGGTGTTCATCGCCTTCTTCATGTGGTGGCTCGGCAAATACCCGGTGGCGAAGATCATTCCCGTCGCCGTGGGCGTGCCGCTCGCCCTCTTCGTCATGTTCGAGATCTGGTTCCTCGTGCCGCTGCCCAAGGGCCCGCTCGAGACCGCGCTCGGCTACTGAGCATACGCGATGCCGGTTCCTCGCCGGCACCGCACGGGTTGAGCCGAAGGTCCGCTCTCCTGCGCAGGCCTTCGGGATGATCGCCGCCCCCGTCGTCACGGGAGCCGCAAACGCGGGCAAGGCCGCCGGCCGTCACGGACCCGGGCAAGCCCCATCGACCAGACATCGACGCACAACAGACAACGTGCCCGACCCGCGCGAGCCGCCACAAGAGCGGCCCCGGGGGGCGCAACGGAGGACCCCGTGGAAGCGCTCACGTCACTCATCGGAGGGTTCGGCGTCCTCGCCGACCCCATGAACATCGTCTACATGTTCGTCGGCATCGCGCTCGGCGTCCTCATCGGCGTGCTGCCGGGGCTCGGCGGCGCCAACGGCGTCGCGATCCTCCTGCCGCTCACCTTCTCCATGACGCCGGTGTCGGCGATCATCATGCTCTCCTCCATCTATTGGGGAGCGCTGTTCGGCGGCGCCATCACCTCGATCCTGTTCAACATTCCCGGTGAACCCTGGAGCGTGGCGACAACCTTCGATGGGCATCCCATGGCCCAGAAGGGGAAGGCCGGCGAGGCGCTGACGGGGGCCTTCACCGGCTCCTTCATCGGCGCCTTCTTCGCCGTGCTGCTCATCACCTTCCTTGCGCCTGTGATCGCGAAGTTCGCCCTCCAGTTCGGGCCGGCGGAGTTCTTCGCGGTCTACCTCCTCACCTTCTGCGCCTTCGTCGGCATGGGGCGTGAGCCGGCGGCCAAGGTGATCTCGGCCATGATGCTCGGCTTCGCCCTCGCGGCGGTGGGCATCGACACGGTGACCGGCCAACTGCGCATGACCTTCGGCTCGGTGGAGCTGCTGCGCGGCTTCGACTTCCTGGTGGCGGTCATCGGCCTGTTCGGCGTGGGCGAGATCCTGCTCACCATGGAGGAAGGCCTCGCCTTCAAGGGCAAGAGCGCCGCCATCAACGCCAAGGTGGTGTGGGAGACCTGGAAGAAGCTGCCGCGCTACTGGGTGGGCTGCCTGCGCTCGGCCATCGTCGGCTGCTGGATGGGCGTGACCCCCGGCGGCGCCACGCCCGCCTCCTTCATGAGCTACGGCCTCGCCAAGAAGTTCTCCAAGAACGGAAACAACTTCGGCAAGGGTGAGCTGGAGGGCGTGGTGATGCCGGAAGTGGCGGCGCACGCCGCCGGCACCTCGGCGCTGCTGCCCATGCTCACCCTGGGCATTCCCGGCTCGCCCACCGCTGCGGTGCTGCTGGGCGGCCTGCTCATCTGGGGCCTCCAGCCCGGCCCGCTGCTCTTCGTGGAGCAGAAGGACTTCGTGTGGGGCCTCATCGCCTCGATCTACCTCGGCAACATCGCCGGCCTGATCGTGGTGCTGACCACCGTCCCGATCTTCGCGGCCATCCTGCGCATCCCGTTCAGCGTCATCGCCCCGATCATCCTGGTGATCTGCGCGGTGGGTGCCTACACGGTGCACAATGCCGGCCTCGACATCGCGGTCATGCTGATCTTCGGCGTCATCGGCTATCTGTTCAAGAAGCTCCAGTATCCGCTGGCGCCTCTGGTGCTGGCCCTGGTGCTGGGTGACATGGCCGAATCGTCCTTCCGGCAGGCCATGCTGGTCTCGCAGGGCCACCTCTCCATCTTCTGGTCCAACCCGCTGGTGGGCTCCATCGTCACGCTGGCGCTGGTGATGCTGGTGTGGCCGCTGGTGGCGAAGGTCATGGCCCGCCTCAACGGGCGCAAGGAGCCGGCGGCTGCCGAGTGACAAACGGCGGGCGGGGGTAACGGCCTCCGCCCGCACCGCTTTTCCAGGCGGATGACGCCTGGTCGTGCTGCGGCGCGCAATCGAATTCCCGGCGGACGGGATTGATATGGCGCAATGAACACCGTATACAGTATTTCACGGATGAGGAACGCCTCGACAGAAGGCGGCCGCGTCCACGGGAGAGGAAGTCCAGGTCGTGCAGACGCCCGTGCATCAGACGCCCGCGCATGAGGTCGTTGATCCTCCGAAGCTCAAGGTCGAGCCTCTGGAGGCCGCGTCCAGCCTGCGCATGCTGGCCTACGACGCCCTGAAGCGCGCCATCACGCAGATGGACATCTACGGCGCCACCACTGAATTCCGTCTCGACGAGCGCCAGCTCTCCGAGACCTTGGGCGTGTCGCGGACCCCGATCCGCGAGGCCATGACCGTTCTGGAGCAGGAGGGCTTCGTGCGCTCCGTTCCGCGCCGCGGCATCTTCGTGGTGCGCAAGACCAAGCGCGAGATCCTCGACCTCATCGTGGTCTGGGCGGCGCTGGAGGCGATGGCGGCGCGGCTGGCCGCGACCCATGCCTCGGACCATGAGATCGCGAGCCTGCGCCGGCTCTTCCACGAGTTCGAGGCGCAGCCGCTCGCCAATCATATGAACGAGTATTCGGAGGCGAACATCGCCTTCCATCAGGCGGTGATCCGCATGGGCGGGTGCCGGCTGATCGTGGACATGACCGAGAACCTGTTCCTGCACATGCGCGCCATCCGCGCGATCTCGGTGCGGCAGGAGAACCGGCACGAAATCTCCATGCGGGAACACATGGCGATCATCGATGCGCTCGAGAAGCGGGACCCAGATCTCGCCGAGCGCCTGGTGCGGGAACACACCATGGGCCTCGCGGCTCATGTGGAACGGCACGGCGTCTTCCCCGAATAGGCCGGTGACAGGCCACGGAACGGCGCCCTAGGAGATCCTCATGGCTACGGCGGAAAAGTCCAGAAACGAAGACAACGTGGTGCACATCGACCCGGCCGCCGAGGCCGAGCGTGATCTCACCGACGGCTTCCACCTCGTCATCGATGCCCTCAAGCTCAACGGCATCGAGACGATCTACGGCGTGCCCGGCATCCCGATCACGGACCTCGGCCGCATGTGCCAGGCCGAGGGCATCCGTGTCATCTCCTTCCGTCACGAGCAGAATGCCGGCAACGCGGCGGCGATCGCCGGCTTCCTCACCAAGAAGCCCGGCATCTGCCTCACCGTGTCGGCTCCAGGCTTCCTCAACGGCCTGACGGCGCTGGCGAACGCCACCACCAACTGCTTCCCGATGATCCTCATCTCGGGCTCCTCCGAGCGCGAGATCGTCGACCTGCAGCAGGGCGACTATGAGGAGATGGACCAGCTCGCCATCGCCAAGCCCCTGTGCAAGGCGGCCTTCCGCGTGCTGCACGCCGCCGACATCGGCATCGGCGTCGCCCGCGCCATCCGCGCGGCGGTGTCGGGCCGTCCGGGCGGCGTCTATCTCGACCTGCCGGCCAAGCTCTTCGGCCAGGTGATGGACGCCGAGGCCGGCGCCAAGTCCCTCGTCAAGGTGATCGATCCCGCCCCGGCGCAGATCCCGGCCCCGGCCGCGGTGGATCGCGCCATGGAGCTGCTGAAGGGCGCCGAGCGGCCCCTCATCATCCTCGGCAAAGGCGCCGCCTACGCGCAGGCCGACGACGAGATCCGCACCTTCGTCGAGAAGAGCGGCATTCCCTTCCTGCCCATGTCCATGGCCAAGGGCCTGCTGCCGGACACCCATCCCCAGTCGGCGGGCGCGGCGCGCTCCACCGCGCTGAAGGATGCGGACGTGGTGCTGCTGGTGGGCGCTCGCCTCAACTGGCTGCTCTCCCACGGCAAGGGCAAGACCTGGGGCGATGCCCCGAAGAAGTTCATCCAGGTGGACATCGAGCCCAAGGAGATGGACTCCAATGTCGAGATCGCCGCGCCCCTCGTCGGCGACATCGGCTCGGTGATCGCGGCGCTCAATGCCCGCCTCGACGGCTCTTGGAAGGTTCCTCCGGCCCAGTGGACCGAGACCATCCGCGCCAAGAAGGACGCCAACATCGCCAAGATGGCGCCGAAGCTTCTCAAGAACTCGGTGCCCATGGACTTCCATTCGGCCCTCGGCGCTCTGAAGAACGTCATCAAGGAGCGCCCCGACGCCATGCTGGTGAATGAGGGCGCCAACACCCTCGACCTCGCCCGCGGCATCATCGACATGTACGAGCCGCGCAAGCGCCTCGATGTCGGCACCTGGGGCGTGATGGGCATCGGCATGGGCTTCGCCATCGCGGCGGCGGTGGAGACCGGCAAGAAGGTGCTCGCGGTGGAAGGCGACAGCGCCTTCGGCTTCTCCGGCATGGAGGTGGAGACCATCTGCCGCTACAACCTGCCGGTCACCATCGTGATCTTCAACAACAACGGCATCTATCGCGGCACCGACACCGACCCCACCGGGCGTGATCCCGGCACCACAGTGTTCGTGCCCGGCTCGCGCTACGACAAGATGATGGAAGCCTTCGGCGGCGTGGGCGTGAACGTCACGTCCCCCGACGAGCTCTATCGCGCGGTCAGCGCCGCCATGGACAGTGGCAAGCCCACCCTCATCAATGCGGAAATCGATCCGGCGGCCGGCTCCGAGAGCGGCAACATCGGCTCGCTGAACCCGCAGAGCGTGGTCAAGAAGAAGAAGTGAGCGGCGCCTGACGCGCCTCTCATCTTGCAAGGCTGGTCGGCGGGGCCTCAGGTCCCGCCACCCAACCCGAAGATACCAAAACAATAAAAGTAAAACCGGGAACGAAAACAGAGCGGAATTGTGAGGATACGATGGGCAAGGCACTAGAGGGAGTCCGCATCCTGGACTTCACCCACGTTCAATCCGGACCGAGCTGCACACAGCTGCTCGCCTGGTTCGGTGCGGACGTCATCAAGGTGGAGCGGCCCGGCGAGGGCGACGTGACGCGCGGCCAGCTCCGCGACGTCGACGGCGCCGACAGCCTCTATTTCACCATGCTCAACTCCAACAAGCGCTCCATCACACTCGATACCAAGAACCCCGAGGGCAAGGCCGTCCTCGAGCAGCTGGTGCGCCAGTGCGACGTGCTGGTGGAGAATTTCGCGCCGGGCGCGCTCGACCGCATGGGCCTCACCTGGGAGCGCCTCTCCACCATCAATCCGCGCCTCATCCTTGCCTCCGTGAAGGGCTTCGGCCCCGGTCCGTTCGAGGATTGCAAGGTGTATGAGAACGTCGCCCAGTGCGCGGGCGGCGCCGCCTCCACCACCGGCTTCCGCGACAGCCTGCCCATGGTCAGCGCTGCGCAGATCGGCGATTCGGGCACCGGCCTTCACCTCGCGCTCGGCATCGTCACGGCACTGTTCCAGCGCGAGCACACCGGCCGCGGCCAGCGCGTGATGTGCGCCATGCAGGACGCCGTGCTGAACCTCTGCCGGGTGAAGCTGCGCGACCAGCAGCGCCTCGCCAACGGCCCGCTGAAGGAATACAGCCAGTTCGGCGAGGGCATCCCCTTCGGCGACAGCGTGCCCCGCGCCGGCAACGATTCCGGCGGGGGCCAGCCCGGGCGCATCCTGCGCTGCAAGGGCTGGGAGCACGATCCCAACGCCTACATCTATTTCATCACCCAGGCCCCTGTCTGGGAGAAGATTTGTGACGTCATCCACGAGCCCGAGTGGAAGACCGATCCCGGCTACGCGACGCCGGCCGCGCGCCTGCCGCACCTCAACGAGATCTTCACCCGCATCGAGGCGTGGACCATGGCCCACACCAAGTTCGAGGCCATGGAGATCCTCAACAAATACGACATCCCCTGCGGTCCCATCCTCTCCATGAAGGAGATCGCCGAGGACCAGTCGCTCTACGCCACCGGCACGCTGGTGGAGGTGGAGCATCCGATGCGCGGCACCTACCTCACCGTCGGAAACCCGATCAAGCTCTCCGACAACCAGGTCGAGGTGGAGCGTTCGCCGCTCCTCGGCGAGCATACGGAGGAGGTGCTGGCCCAGGTGCTCGGCCTCACCCCCGACCGCATCGACGTTCTGCGCGACTCCGGCGCCATTGGCACGCCGCGGCGCATGGCCGCCGAGTGACTGCAGCCGAGTGATGGTGGCGGAATAGAAAGCATACGCCTCGGGGCGGCGGTCCTTCAGGGGGCCGCCCCGTCGCCGGCGACGGCGGGAGGTGACAGGTTCGAAAGGATGACGCGATGACTACGGCCGTCGATCTTGCTCAGCTCATGGATGCCGTCGCCGATGCGATCGTGGTCTGCGACAAGGCCGGCGACATCGCGCTGTGGAATCCGGCCGCCGAGCGCATGTTCGGCTTCACGCCCGACGAAGCCGTGGGGCAGTCGCTCGACATCATCATCCCGGAGCGCCAGCGCCAGCGGCACTGGGACGGCTATCACGAGACCATGCGCACCGGCGTCACCCGCTACGGGACGACGCTGTTGCGCGTGCCGGCCATCCACAAGGACGGCCACGCCTTGTCCATCGCCTTCACCGTCGCGCTCCTCGCCTCCCCGGCGGGCGAGCCGACCCACATCGTCTCGGTCATCCGCGACGAGACGGCGCGATGGAAGGAGGAGCGCGACCTTCGCAAGCGCCTCGCGGACGCCGAGGCGCAGATGAAGGCGGCAACCCAGGCATAAGAGACCGGGCAAACCGGCGGGTGAAGCCGGCGGCGGCCCCGTGCCGTCACGCCGGAAGGTTTCGGGACTGCGGATGCCTCGAGCGACGCCGTCCCGCTGTCGAAGACCAGTTATTGAAAAGGGAACGCAAATGACCAGCAAGCCGTTGGAAGGCATCAAGATCATCGACTTCACGCACGTTCAGGCCGGCCCCGCCTGCACGCAGCTCCTCGCCTGGTTCGGCGCGGACGTCATCAAGGTGGAGCGTCCCGGCTCGGGCGACGTGACGCGCAACCAGCTGCGCGACATCTCGAACGCCGACGCGCTGTACTTCACCATGCTGAACTCCAACAAGCGCTCCCTGACCCTGGACACCAAGACCCAGGAAGGCAAGGAAGTGCTGACGAAGCTCATCAAGGAGAGCGACGTCCTCGTGGAGAACTTCGCTCCCGGCGCGCTCGACCGCATGGGCTTCACCTGGGAGCACATCAACGAGCTCAACCCGGGCATGATCGTCGCCTCGGTGAAGGGCTTCTCCGACGGCCACCACTACGAAGACCTGAAGGTGTACGAGAACGTGGCGCAGTGCGCCGGCGGCGCGGCCTCCACCACCGGCTTCTGGGACGGCCCCCCCACCGTCTCCGCCGCCGCGCTCGGTGACAGCAACACCGGCATGCACCTCGCCATCGGCATCCTCACCGCGCTGCACGCCCGCAACAAGACCGGCAAGGGCCAGAAGGTCGCCGTGTCCATGCAGGATGCGGTCATCAACCTCTGCCGCGTGAAGCTGCGCGACCAGCAGCGCCTCGACCGCGTTGGCTACCTCGAGGAATACCCGCAGTACCCGCACGGCACGTTCTCGGACGTGGTTCCGCGCGGCGGCAATGCGGGCGGCGGCGGCCAGCCCGGCTGGGTGCTGAAGTGCAAGGGCTGGGAGACCGACCCCAACGCCTACATCTACTTCACCGTGCAGGAGCAGGCCTGGGGCAAGGTGGCGGAAGCCATCGGCAAGCCCGAGTGGATCAACGACCCGGCCTACAACACCGCCCGCGCCCGCCAGGACAAGATCTTCGACATCTTCGCGGTGATCGAGGCGTGGCTCGCCGACAAGACCAAGTTCGAGGCGGTGGACATCCTGCGCAAGTTCGACATCCCCTGCGCCCCGGTGCTCACCATGAAGGAGATCGCCGAGGACAAGTCCCTGCGTGAGAGCGGCACCATCGTGGAAGTCGATCACAAGCAGCGCGGCAAGTATCTGACCGTGGGCAGCCCGATCAAGTTCTCCGACATGAGCGTGGAAGTCACCGGCTCGCCGCTGCTCGGCGAGCACACCGACGAGGTGCTGGCGGAGCTCGGCTATTCCCCCGAGCAGATCAAGTCCATGCACGAAGGTCGCGTGGTCTGATGTAAGCCTTGCGGCGGGGCGATGCGTCCCGCCGCTTTCTCTTGCGTCCTCCCCCGGCTTGTCCGGGCGATCCACCGTCCCGCTCATCGGGTGCCCTGTCTTGAAGCGCCGGGATGCGGATAAGTGGATGCCCCGGACGAGCCGGGGCATGACGGTCCTCCCGACACAGTATTCCTCCCGGCCTTGCCCGATGCGCTGAGCGCTCCGGCCGCCGGCTCCACGCCGCCCCTGAGGGGAAAGGCGATCTTCGTCCGCAAGGACGGCCCGCAAAAATCACCTCGCCGAGTGCGTCACGCCTCGCGCCCCCACTGGCCCCACGCCCCCACTGGCGTCGTGTCGCACTGGAGCGTGCGCGCGATTGGGTGCAGACTGCGACTTTCGTCGTAACGTGCAGCCAAAGCGCACCTCGAACCGCGGCAAACGCGGCCCTCGACGAGGGAGGAAAACCCGATGAACATTCACGAATACCAGGCGAAAGCCATTCTGCGCGATTTCGGCGTGCCGGTCTCCCGCGGCTTTCCCGCCTTCACCGCCGAGGAAGCAGAGGCCGCGGCCGGAAAGCTGGGCGGCATCGCCTTCGTGGTGAAAGCGCAGATCCATGCCGGCGGGCGCGGCAAGGGCAAATTCAAGGAGCTTCCCGAGGGCGCCAAGGGTGGCGTCCGCGTGGTGAAGACCGCCGCCGACGTGAAGGCGAATGCTGCCGAGATGCTCGGCAATACGCTCGTCACGCTGCAGACCGGCGCGGACGGCAAGCAGGTCAACCGCCTTTACATCGAGGAAGGCGCGCTCATCGACAAGGAATTCTATCTCTCCATGCTGGTGGACCGCGCGACCTCGCGTGTCGCCTTCGTGGTCTCCACCGAGGGCGGCATGGACATCGAGGAGGTGGCGCATGCCACGCCGGAGAAGATCCACACCTTCTCCGTGGACCCCGCCACCGGCGTGCAGCCCCTGCACGGCCGCAAGGTGGCGCAGGCGCTCGGCCTCACCGGCGATCTCGCCAAGCAGGCCGGGGCGCTCACTGCCAACCTCTTCAAGGCCTTCACCGAGAAGGACATGAGCCTTCTGGAGATCAACCCGCTAGTGGTGACGAAGGACTCCCGCCTCGTCTGCCTCGACGCCAAGGTGGGGTTCGATTCCAACGCGCTGTTCCGCCACTCGGACGTGGCCCAGCTGCGCGACGAGAGCGAGGAAGATTTCAAGGAGATCGAGGCCTCGCGCTACGACCTCTCCTATATCGCCCTCGATGGCACCATCGGCTGCATGGTCAACGGGGCAGGCCTCGCCATGGCGACCATGGACATCATCAAGCTCTATGGCATGGAGCCGGCGAACTTCCTCGACGTGGGCGGCGGCGCCACGAAGGAGAAGGTGACCGCGGCCTTCAAGATCATCACCGCCGATCCGAACGTCGAGGGCATCCTCGTGAACATCTTTGGCGGCATCATGCGCTGCGATGTGATCGCCGAGGGCGTCATCGCCGCCGTGCGGCAGGTGGGGCTGAAGGTGCCCCTCGTGGTGCGCCTCGCCGGCACCAATGTGGACGAGGGGAAGAAGATCATCCGCGAATCCGGGCTCAACGTGATCCCCGCCGATGATCTCGACGATGCGGCGCAAAAAATAGTCGCGGCCGTGAAGAAGGAAGCTGCGTGATGTCCGTGCTGATCGATGCCTCGACCCGGGTCATCACCCAGGGCTTCACCGGAAAGAACGGCACGTTCCACGCCGAGCAGGCGATCATGTACGGGACGAAGATGGTGGGCGGCACCTCCCCCGGGAAGGGCGGATCGGTGCATCTCAACCTGCCGGTGTTCGACACCGTGCTGGAGGCCAAGGAAGCCACCGGCGCCGACGCCTCGGTGATCTACGTGCCGCCTCCGGGCGCCGCCGACGCCATCCTCGAGGCGATCGATGCGGAGATCCCGCTCATCGTCTGCATCACCGAGGGCATCCCGGTGCTCGACATGGTGAAGGTGAAGCGCGCCCTCTCGGGTTCGAAGAGCCGGCTCATCGGCCCCAACTGCCCCGGCATCGTCACCGCCGGCCAGTCGAAGATCGGCATCATGCCGGCCAACATCTTCAAGACCGGCTCGGTGGGCGTGGTCTCGCGCTCCGGCACGCTGACCTATGAAGCGGTGTTCCAGACCTCGCAGGTGGGCCTCGGCCAGACCTCGGCGGTCGGCATCGGCGGCGACCCGGTGAAGGGCACCGAGTTCATCGACGTGCTGGAGATGTTCCTCGCCGACCCCAAGACCCAATCGATCATCATGATCGGCGAGATCGGCGGCTCGGCCGAGGAAGAGGCCGCGCAGTTCATCGCCGACGAGGCGAAGAAGGGCCGCAAGAAGCCGATGGTGGGCTTCATCGCCGGCCGCACGGCCCCTCCCGGCCGTCGCATGGGCCATGCCGGTGCCATCATCTCCGGCGGCAAGGGCGGCGCCGAGGACAAGATAGCGGCCATGGAGGCGGCGGGCATCCGCGTGTCTCCGTCCCCCGCGCGCCTCGGCAAGACCCTGGTCGAGGTGCTGAAGGGGTGATCGGATACATCCTTAAAGTGTAAACTTGAGCTTAACACGCATTGGTTTATCGCGTATGAGGAGCCGTTCTCATTGGAGGGGCTCATGATCGCGATTGCAGTGCTCATTCCATGGCTCGCGCTGTTCATGCGTGGCCGCGTCTTTCAGGGAATTATCTGCCTGATCCTGCAGATCTCTTTGATCGGGTGGATCCCCGCGGCCGTGTGGGCGCTCATGGTGGTGAACAACGACAACCAGGAGCGCCGCCACCAGGAGCTGGTGGCTTCGTTGCGCAACAACAATTCCCGGTAGCAGTGGGTCATCTCCCGCTCCAACCGGAACGGGAGATGACTTCATGGCAGTCTGGGTGCGGTTCGTCTTCAAGGACAAGGTTGAGTTCGGCACGCTGGAGGGCGACACCATCGCCGTGCACGAGGGCTGCATGTTCGCGGGCGCGACCGCTACCGGCGCGAGCGTGAAGCTCGCCGACGTGGCGCTTGAAGCCCCATGCGCGCCCACCAAGATCATCGCGCTGTGGAACAATTTCCATGAGCTGGCAGCCAAGCTGAAGGTGGCCGAGCCGGCCGAGCCGCTCTATCTGCTCAAGGCCACCACCTCCGTCTCCGCGCCCGGCTCCGTGGTGCGCCGGCCGGCGTCCTATGAGGGCAAGACGGTCTATGAGGGCGAACTGGGCATCGTCATCGGCAAGACGCTGACCAACGTGTCCGAGACGGAAGCCGCCGCCGGCATCTTCGGCTACACGGTGGTGAACGACATCACCGCAGCCGACATCCTCAACCGCGACCCGACCTTCCCCCAGTGGGCGCGGGCCAAGGGCATCGACGGCTACGGCCCGTTCGGCCCCTGGATCGTGACGGACTTCGATCCCTCGGCGGCGCGCGTGCGCACCATCCTCAACGGACAGGAGCGGCAGAATTATCCGCTGGCTGACATGATCTTCCCGCCGGCCCTGCTCGTGTCGCTCATCTCGAAGGAGATGACGCTGAACCCCGGCGATCTTATCGCCTGCGGCACCTCGGTGGGGGTCGGCACCATGAAGGAGCCGACCAACACCATCGAGATCGAGATCGCCGGCATCGGCTCGCTGGTGAACACGTTCGTCCAGTGAGAGCCGGTCAGCGGCGTGCGGTCAGCGCCTGATCGCCCGTGCCCCGGCAATGAGGATGCAGGCGCCGACGAAACCGGCCACGAGATAGCCGAGCCAGCCGGCGAAGCCCACGCCCAGCAGCCCGAACAGGAAGCTGGCGATGGCGGCGCCGATGATGCCGAGGATGATGTTGGTGAAGAGCCCGGTGTCGCTCTTCATGAACATGGAGGCGAACCATCCGGCCAAACCGCCGATGATGATGGCGGCAATCCAGCCCACTTGCGCGTCTTCCATGGTATCCCTCCGCTGAACCGCCCCGCTCGGGTGGGGGCGCGAGGGAAACGGTACACGCGGCCTGAGGTTCCGGCCACGCTCGCGAATGGGTGCGGTGCAAAACAAAAAAGCCGCCCCGAGGGGCGGCTTTTCAGTTTTTGGAACCGCTATCGCAGTCACCGGCTCACTTTTTCAGCGCCGCCTGCGCCGCCGCAAGGCGGGCGATCGGAACGCGGAAGGGTGAGCAGGACACGTAGTCGAGCCCCACCTCGTGGCAGAAGGCCACCGAGGCCGGATCACCGCCGTGCTCGCCGCAGATGCCGAGCTTGATGTCGGGACGCGACTTGCGGCCGCGTTCTACGCCGATCTTCACCAGCTCTCCCACGCCGTCCACGTCGATGGAGACGAAGGGGTCCACTTCCAGGATGCCCTTCTGGACATAGGGGCCAAGGAAGGTGCCGGCGTCATCGCGGGACACGCCGAAGCAGGTCTGGGTGAGGTCGTTGGTGCCGAAGGAGAAGAATTCGGCGCCCTTGGCGATCTCTTCCGCCCGCAGCGCGGCGCGGGGCAACTCGATCATGGTGCCCACCTGGAAGGTGAGGGTGGCGCCGGTCTCCTGCTCCACCGCCTTGGCGGTGTCGCGGATCACCTTGTCCACGATGTCGAACTCGGCCTTGGTGGCGATGAGCGGCACCATCACCTCGGGCACCACCATCTCTCCCGTCGACTTGGCGGCGATGACCGCCGCCTCGAAGATGGCGCGGGCCTGCATCTCGGCGATCTCGGGGAAAGCGATGGCGATGCGGCAGCCGCGGAACCCGAGCATCGGGTTCACTTCGTGCAGCTCCTTGTAGCGCCGCTCCACCCGCTCGATGTCCACGCCGAGGCTTTTCGCCACCTCCGCCGTCTCCTCCGCCGTGTGGGGCAGGAACTCGTGCAGCGGCGGGTCGAGCAGGCGGATGGTGACCGGCAGGCCCTTCATGATCTCGAACAGCTCGACGAAATCGTCGCGCTGCATGGGCAGGAGCTTGGCCAGCGCCGAGCGGCGGCCGGCCTCGTCGTCGGCGAGGATCATCTCGCGCACGGCGAGGATGCGGCCGGCGTCGAAGAACATGTGCTCGGTGCGCGACAGGCCGATGCCCTCGGCGCCGAACGAGCGGGCCATGCGGGCGTCCGCCGGGGTCTCGGCATTGGCGCGGACCTTGAGCTTGCGGACCTTGTCGGCCCAGCCCATCAGGGTCGCGAACTCGCCCGACAGCTCCGGCTGGAGCATCGCCACCTCGCCCGCCAGCACCTGTCCGGTGCCGCCGTCGATGGTGATGAGGTCGCCCTTCTTGAAGGTCTGGCCGTTCACGGTCAGCGTCTGGGCGGCATTGTCGATGCGCAGCGCACCGGCGCCGGAGACGCAGGGCTTGCCCATGCCGCGCGCGACCACCGCCGCGTGGGAGGTCATGCCGCCACGGGCGGTGAGGATGCCCTGGGCGGCGTGCATGCCGTGGATGTCCTCAGGGCTCGTCTCGACGCGGACGAGGATGACCTTGCGGCCCTGCTCCTTCCACGCCTCGGCCTCATCCGCCGAGAAAACGATGGCACCGGCCGCCGCGCCCGGGGAGGCGGGGAGGCCGGTGGCGATCACCTTGCGCTCGGCCTTGGGATCGATGGCGGGGTGGAGAAGCTGGTCCAGCGCCGCGGGATCGACCCGGCCGACGGCCTCCTCCTCGGTGATGAGCCCTTCGGCAGCCAGCTCCACGGCGATACGCAGGGCCGCCTTGGCGGTGCGCTTGCCGGAGCGGGTCTGGAGCATCCAGAGCTTGCCCTTCTCCACCGTGAACTCGAGGTCCTGCATGTCACGGTAGTGGTTTTCGAGCACATGGGAGATGCGCTCGAACTCCTTGAAGGCGTCCGGCAGGGCGTTCTCCATGGAGGGCTTGTCGGAGCCGGCGGCGACGCGGGCCTTCTCGGTGAGGTCCTGCGGGGTGCGGATGCCCGCCACCACGTCCTCGCCCTGGGCGTTCACCAGGAACTCGCCATAGAGGGCGTTCTCGCCGGTGGAGGGGTTGCGGGTGAAGGCGACGCCGGTGGCCGAGGTCTCGCCCATGTTGCCGAACACCATGGACTGCACGTTCACCGCCGTGCCCCAGCTCTCCGGGATGGTGTGCAGGCGACGGTAGGTGATGGCGCGGGCGTTCATCCAGGACGAGAAGACGGCGCCGATGGCGCCCCAGAGTTGCTCGTGCGGATCCTGCGGGAAGGGTTTGCCGAGTTCGGCCTGAACCTTCGCCTTGTACTTTTCCACAAGCGCCGCCCAGTCGTCCGCCGAGAGGTCGGTGTCGAGCGTGTGGCCGTGCTGGAGCTTGTAGTGCTCCAGGATCTCTTCGAAATGGTGATGGTCCACGCCCAGCACCACGTCGGAATACATGGTGATGAAGCGGCGGTAGCTGTCATAGGCGAAGCGCCGGTCGGCGAGCCGCGCCACCGCGTCCACGGTGGCGTCGTTGAGGCCGAGGTTCAGCACCGTGTCCATCATGCCCGGCATGGAGGCGCGGGCGCCCGAGCGGACAGAGACCAGCAGCGGGTTCGCAGCGTCTCCGAACGCCTTGCCGGTGAGCTGGCCCACCTGGGCGAGCGCCGCTTCCACCTCGCCCTTCAGCTCGGCCGGATAGGTCTGGCCGTGGGCGTAATAATAGGTGCACACCTCGGTGGTGATGGTGAAGCCGGGAGGAACGGGCAGGCCGAGGTTGGACATCTCGGCGAGGTTCGCCCCCTTGCCGCCGAGAAGGTTCTTCATGTCGGCTTTGCCCTCGGCCTTGCCGTCGCCGAAGGTGTAGACCCATTTCGTCATGTGGGTTGGCCCCGTTTGGGAATATGCAGAGTGGCGGATGCTTTAACGTGCAGCGCACAAAGCATCAACTGGGCAATCGGACGGCCGTTCCCGTACCGCCGTGCCGAAGCGATGGGCGCTCAGTGGCCCATGAGGCCCGTGACGCCCACGATGATGAGATAAATCGCCACCAGCACATTCAGAAGCCGCGGGAATGCGAGGATGAGGACGCCCGCGATCAGCGCGACCGCAGGCTGAACGATGACCATGTTGAAAGACATTGTGAAGCCTCCCCTTTCCGCCGGATTCGCCACGTCCCGTCCGGTGCGCGGCGCACGATTGCCGATCCCGCGCCGGAGGTCCATGGGGTTTTCGGCGGCGTGACCGGCGCTATGGGGTTGGGGCGGCAGGGCGGCTCACGCTGGCGTTACGTGCGACGACATTGCGCGGGCGGTGCAACACGGCACAATCATGCCATCCGCCGGGACCCGCCAGCGGGAGCCGCCTGTGGGAGCTGCCAGTGGGAGCTTCGATGCCTGCCTCGTCCCTCGCCGCCATGTCCCAAGCCGCCATGCCCCGTTCGTCTGCTCGCAAGTCCGCCCGCAAGAGGGGAATCACCCCTGCGCTCATTGGCGTGACGGCTCTGGGACTGCTCGCCCTCTCCGGCGAGGTCGCGCTGGCGCAGCCGGAAAAATGCCCGCGCATGGTGGCGGAGCGGCCCAAGGTGCGGCTCGCGGCGCTGGATGCGGCCATGCTGCGGCTCGCGGAGGCGGCGGGGCCGGTGCATCTCACCTTCGTCGGTCACGCGAGCTTCCTCATCGAGAGCCCGGCCGGGGTCAGCATCGTCACCGATTACAATGATTATGTGCGGACCAGCGCGGTGCCGCGCATCGTCACCATGAACCACGCCCACGACACCCATTACACGGACGCGCCTGACCCCGGCATCGAATATGTGCTGCGGGGCTGGGGGCGGGACGGCGCCCCGGCGCGTCATGAGGTGACGGTGGAGGATGTGTGGATCCGCAATGTCCCCACCAACATCCGCCGCGGCGCGGGGACGGAATATGACGGCAATTCCATGTTCGTGTTCGAGGTGGCGGGCGTGTGCATCGCCCATCTCGGCCACCTGCACCACCTTCTCACCAAGGACCATCTGGAGGCGCTGGGCCGGATCGACGTGGTGCTGGCGCCGGTGGACGGTTCCTACACGCTGGATCTCGAAGGCATGGTGGAGGTGCTGAAATCCATCAACGCGCCGCTGGTGATCCCCATGCACTATTTCAGCCAGTACGGTCTGGAGCGCTTCCTGGCGCGGCTGGGGCAGGAATGGACCATCGAGCGCGCCACCGAGCCGTTCGTGCTGCTCAGCCGGGAAAGCCTGCCCAAGACCCGCACCGTGCTGGTGCTGCCGGGACGGTAGGGTAGCGAGGACCCGGGCCGCCCCGCTTTCGGTCTGCAGACCTCGCTCACGGCGTCATCCAGCCGTTATCGCTCGCCTGGTGCGGGCGATCCACGGATTGGCCGGGCGCGAGGTCCCAGACTCCGGCACCGTTCTCGCGGGGCATGACGGTATGACGAGTTCGCTCCGCTGAAAAGCGGCGCACCCTAAAGAAAAAGGCGCCGCGCAGAGCGCGACGCCTTTGTCTGTCTCAGGTCCGGATCTAGCGACCCGGCCGACCTCACTTGAGGGCGAGGAAGGAGGTGTCGAAGGACAGGCTGGCCACGTAGCGGTCGCCGCAGACGTTCTGCAGGCCGGAGATCACGCCGCAGGTGCCGAAGGGGGCGAAGCCGACGCCGGACACGAAGGCCGGGCCCTCGGACAGGGTGCTGCCGTAGTAGCGCAGGTCGAGGGTCGCGGCCTTGTAGGTGAAGGCGACGCCCACGTTCCAGGTGGTGTAGGAGGGCAGCTCGTAGTTGGCGACGAAGATGTTGCCGAGGTCGGTCTGGCCGAGCCACTGATAGCCGAGCTCACCCGAGATGTAGAAGCCGACGTCCTTGACCGGGCTCCACTTGGTGAAGTCGATCTTGGCGGTGCCCGACAGGTAGGTGCCGGTGGAGCCAGAGCCGGCGTAGCTGCTGGTGTAGTAGAGGTTGCCGCCGACGGTGAACACGTCATTCACGACGTAGGTCGGCTTGAAGTAAACTTCCCAGTAGTCGATGTTCACCGAGGGGATGCCGGCGCCCAGCGTGTTCACGCCGATCTCGCCCGGATAGTAGTAGTAGACGAAGCCGACGTCGGCGGTGAAGCCGCCCCAGGTGTGGCGCAGGCCGAAGTAGAGGTCGACTTCAGCCGAGGCGTCGGTCAGGCCGGTGAAGCCGGTGCCGAACTGGTTGATGGGGGGGAAGTCAACATTGGACGCCCAGACGCCGCCGTAGATCCAGTCGAAGAGGCGGAGTTCAGCGTAGCCCTGGACGGCAGCGTTGCCGTCGGTCTGCGAAATGCCGCGGAACACGTAGTCGGTGGCGAGCTTCACGCCGAAGGCCACGTCCCAGAGGGGGGCCGGCTCGGGCGCCGCAACAGCCTTCAACGGCATGGGCGAGCTGAGGTCCGCGGCACCGGCGGTGCCCATGGACGCGGCCCCGGCCAGGAGCATGGAGGCGGTGACGACTGCAAACTTATTCATAACGGTTTTCCCCGCAGCGATCTGGAACGATAAAAATCAGGTCGCGGCTCCAAGTCCAATGGGAAATTTGAGGCAGCGCGTGCTGTCGCTTTAGGCAAACCGTTGCGAGTGCTGGATTTTGCTGTTGCATCGTTGCAACGCACTGTCCCGAAACGGTACGGCGAGGCGTTCCTGGCAAGAAAAGGATGTGCCGCCGAAGACGGTCGTAACCCTCACATTGCCTATGCAGAGGTAGTATGTTCGGGCTGAGTGACGCTTTCCGATCACAGGCGCGACGTCATCAGGTGGCGAAATCGGGGCATCCATGCGCTGAAGGTGGCCAGGTCGTGATTCCCCCGTGGCCCACATGCGTCGCGGCCGGCCTGGTCAGGGCCGCGTCATCAAAAGCGGTCGCCCGCGTTCGGGGGTGCGCGCCCAGCCGCCGTCCTCCTGCCGGGCGAAGCGGATGACCGAGGCGCCGCCTTCTCCCCGCACGAGGATGTTGCCGCCCTCGATGTCCCACGCGGTCGGGCCGAAGCGCAGGAGCGCGGCATCGCAGCCATTCGCCACGTTCAGACGGAAGCCGCCGCCCTTGGCCGGGGCATCGAGCAGCGTCACCCGGCATACCGGCGGCGCGCCCGCCTGGCGGGCGAGGTCCCAGTCGCCCACCACCTCCTCGGTCTTGATCTCGGTACCTTCGGCCAAAGCGGGATTGGCGAGGAAGTACACGCCATCGCCTTCGCGCAGAGCCTCGTAGCTGCCGCCGGTGCCCTCGGTGAATTCGGCCACCGTGCGGCCTTGGGCATTCAGCAGGCGGATGGAGCCGGAGGGGTCGGGCAGCCAGGCCACGACCTGGGCAGAAAAGCCGATGTCGGCGCAGGCGGGGCGGTTGAACTCCACCGCGAGGCCCGGCCCGGAGGTATCGGGCTTGAGAGAAAAGCCGCAGCTGCGCGCGCCATCGGCGCTGGAAAGCCGAAACGGCGCCGCCATGCGGGCCGCCGCCTCCCGCGTCGCGGCGTCGAGCTTCGGCGCTGCCGCCGGAGCCGTTGTGGCGGGGGGCGCGGGCGGCTTGGCGGTCGGATCGGCCTTTTGCGCGAGGGCAGGGGCGATCGCGAAAAGGCAGGCGAGGCCGGAAGCGGCGAGCGCGCGGCACAGCGTTGCGGGGCGCGCCCGATCCCGCGAAACGTCATCCCATTGCGCCATGCTGCCCTCCACGACGGGCAACGCGACCATCGCACAGGTCGCGTTGCGGCCGGAGTCTAGCACCGCGCGGGCGGATGATCATCTCTCCCCCGCCCGCCGCAGGCGCCGGGCGTCAGCCGCGCGGCCAGGGCGTCTCGGCGACGGGGGTCAGCGGGCCCTTGCCGTCGAAGAAGGCGAGGATGTTGTCCACCACCAGCTGCCCCATGGCGGCGCGGGTGAAATGCGTGGCGGAGCCCACGTGCGGCAGCAGCACCACGTTATCGAGCGCGAAGAAGGCCTCCGGGACTTTCGGCTCGTCCTCGAACACGTCGAGGCCGGCGGCGAGGATGGTGCGCGACTGGAGCGCGGAGAGCAGCGCCGCCTCGTCCACCACTGTGCCGCGCGCCACGTTGATGAAAATGCCGTTGGCGCCGAGGGCTTCCAGCACTTCCTTGTTCACGATGTGCCGCGTCGCCGGACCGCCGGGGAGAATCGCCACCAGCACGTCGACCGCCCGCGCCATTTCGACGAGGTCGGGATAATGGCGATAGGCCACGTCCGCTTGCGGCCGCCGGCTGTGATAGACGACGGGCACGGAAAAGGCCTCCAGCCGCCGGGCGATGGCCTTGCCGATGCGGCCCATGCCGAGGATGCCCACGGTGCGGTCGCGCAAAGTGGGGCCGAGGGGATAGGCGCCCTTGGTCCACTGGCCGGCGCGCACGAAGCGGTCGCCCTGGGGGATCTGCCGCACGGTGGCGAGCAGCAGGCCGAGGGTGAGGTCGGCCACCTCCTCGTTCAGCACGTCCGGCGTGTTGGTGACGATAACGCCACGCTTCGCCGCCGCCGCCGCGTCTACCGTGTCGTAGCCGACGCCGAAATTGCCGACGATCTTCAGATTCGGCAGGCGCGCCATGAGGGCGTCATCCACCTTCACCTTGCCGCGCGTGGCGATGGCCTGAACGGCGCCAGCGTTGGTGTCATCGAGTGCGTCCAGCGGCAGCAGGGTGAAGCGGCCGGAAAGCTGGCGCTCGACGACCTCCTCCATCACGGAGCCGGTGAGGAGCAGGGCCGGACGGGCGGCATCGGTCATGGCAGGGGGCTCGGCAGGGGGCACGGCAGGTCTCCGCTATGGCGGCTGGGCAGGAAGATGGACTGAAGAGTCACCGGCCGGGCAGGCGGAAGCGGTCCCGCGAATCCCGCGCCAATGCCCGCGATGGGCGGCCGCAGGAGGCCGCCCCCCGGCGGGACGCGGTATGTCTAGCCCCATAGCAGACCTTCGTCCAATGGAGGTTCAATCGTTTTAAATTTCCACTTGATCCCGTTCTCGCCTCGCACCATGATCGCGCCGCGTTCCGGAAGGGCGCCCGGCCGGGGATTTGTCCCGGCCCAAGAATGGTGCGGCCGCATCGGGCAAGGCTCAAACAGCCCCCGCGCGGCACGAGGAAACGACGAGGGGAGAGGACGCTTCATGGCGACCGTGGATATTCGCGGTGTGAAGAAGGCCTATGGGTCGACGCAGGTCATCCATGGCGTGGATGTGGATATCCGTGACGGCGAGTTCGTGGTCCTGGTTGGCCCCTCGGGCTGCGGAAAGTCCACGCTGCTGCGCATGATCGCCGGCCTTGAGAACATCTCCGGTGGCGAGATCCTGATCGGCAATCGCGTCATCAACGAGATGCCGCCGAAGGAACGGGACATCGCCATGGTGTTCCAGAATTACGCGCTCTATCCGCACATGACCGTTGCGGACAACATGGGCTTCTCGCTGAAGCTGCGCAAAGCCCCCAAGGCGGAGATCGAGAGCCGGGTCAACCGGGCAGCGGAGATTCTCAATCTTACCAAGCTGCTCGACCGCTATCCGCGCCAGCTCTCCGGCGGCCAGCGCCAGCGCGTCGCCATGGGCCGCGCCATCGTGCGCGATCCGCAGGTGTTCCTGTTCGACGAGCCGCTCTCCAACCTCGACGCGCAGCTGCGCGTGCAGATGCGCACCGAGATCAAGGAACTGCACCAGCGGCTGAAGACCACCACCGTCTACGTCACCCACGACCAGATCGAGGCCATGACCATGGCCGACAAGATCGTGGTGATGCACGACGGCATCGTGGAGCAGATCGGCGCCCCGCTCGACCTTTACGACCGCCCGGCCAACCAGTTCGTGGCCGGCTTCATCGGCTCGCCCTCCATGAACTTCGTGAAGGGCAAGGTGCGGCTTGGCGCCAACCCCATGCTGGTCACGGACAGCGGCGTCGAGGTGCCCCTGCCGGACGCCCAGGGCCTCGCCGACGGGCAGAAGGTGGTCTACGGCCTGCGCCCCGAGCACATCCGCCTCGATCCCGCTGGCGTGCCGGCCCAGGTGGTGGTTACCGAGCCTACGGGTTCGGAGATCCTCGTCGTCGCCCGTCTTGGCGAAGGCGCCGCCGCGCAGGAGATCACCTGCCTGTTCCGCGAGCGGCTGAGCTTCAGCCCCGGCGAGACGATTCGCGTCGCGCCCCAGCCGGGCCTCACACATCTTTTTGACGAGGCGACCGGCAGTCGGCTCTGACAAGGTTGGTTACCGTGCCGGGCCACCGGCACGATCAGGGGGAAAGAAGACCGTTCGAGACACACCGTCCGAAACGGCCCGTCCTTCAAGGAAACGCTTCACGGGAGGAAGACCAATGACCATTTCCAGACGTGACCTTCTCATGAGCGGCGCGGGCCTTGCGGCCGGCGCCATGGCCCTGCCCATGCTCTCCACCAAGGAGGCCATCGCCCAGGCCGTCGCCAAGTTCGAGCCGGAGGCCGGCGCTTCTCTGCGTCTCTTGCGCTGGTCGCCGTTCGTGAAGGGCGAGGAAGACGCCTGGATCGCCAACACCAAGAAGTTCACCGAGGCCACCGGCATCGAGGTGCGCATCGACAAGGAGAGCTGGGAGGACATCCGTCCCAAGGCCGCCGTCGCCGCGAACGTGGGCTCCGGCCCGGACATCGTGTGGGTGTGGTTCGACGACGCCCAGCAGTATCCCGACAAGCTGCTCGACGTGACCGACCTCGCCAAGAGCCTCGCCGGCCAGTACGGCGGCTATTATCCCGCCTCCCAGGCCTATGCGACGGTCAACGGCCGCTTCGTCGGCCTGCCGCTCGCCACCATCGGCAATGCGGTGGTCTATCGCGACAGCTGGGTGAAGCAGGCCGGCTTCTCCGAATTCCCGAAGGACACCAAGGGCCTTCTCGAACTCGGCAAGGCGCTCAAGGCCAACAACCACCCCATGGGCTTCACCCTCGGGCACGGCGTGGGCGACGGCAACAATTTCTGCCACTGGGTGCTGTGGAGCCACGGCGGCAAGATGGTGGACGAGGGCGGCAAGGTCGTCATCAACTCGCCGGAGACTGTCGCCGGCCTGAAGTATGTGGCCGAGCTGTACAAGACCTTCATCCCCGGCACCGAGAGCTGGCTCGACGTCAACAACAACCGCGCCTTCATCGCCGGCGACCTGTCAGTGACGGCGAACGGCGTGTCGGTCTATTACGCGGCGGCGAACGACCCCAAGCTTGCCGAGATGGCGGCGGACATGAAGTCCACCAACTTCCCCATCGGCCCCATCGGCAAGAAGGTGGAACTGCACCAGACCACCACCGCCTGCATCTTCAAATACTCGAAGTTCCCCAAGGCGGCGCAGGCCTATCTCGCCTTCATGTTCCAGGCGGACCAGTACAATGCCTGGCTGACCGGCGCGAGCGCCTATTGCTGCCAGACGCTGAAGTCCTTCTCCAGCAATCCGGTGTGGACCTCCAAGCCGATCCACGCCGCCTATGCGCTCGCCTCCGAGACGCTCCAGCCCAACGGCTATGCCGGTCCGCTCGGGCCGAAGTCGGCGGCCGCCATGGCCGACTGGATCGTGGTGGACATGGTGGCGGAAGCCGCCACCGGCCAGCGCTCTCCGGAAGAAGCCGCCAAGCGCGCCCAGCAGCGCGCCGAGCGCATCTATCGCTGAGGCCTTGGAGGGGCCGGATTTTCGGCCCCTTCAACACCGCCGTCATGCCCGGCCTCGTGCCGGGCATCCACGTCGCGCCGCTTTAGCGAGGGCGCGACCGACGTGCCGGCGGAATCACGTGGATGGCCGGCACAAGGCCTGCCATGACGCAGCGAACACGACGCAGTGAACATGACACCGCGAGCGAGACGCCGCGGCAAAGCCCCTCTCCGCCGGGAGGGGTCAATAAGACAGCAGACAGTGAGACCGGAGACCCATTCATGGCCAACGTCGCAGCGGCTGAGCCGACCCACAAGCGGTCCTTCTGGGCCGGCATCGGGCAGGGCCGGCATGTGCTCGGCATCGCCTTCATGGTGCCGGCAGCCGTCTTCCTGCTGTTCTTCCTCACCTATCCGCTCGGCCTCGGCGTCTGGCTCGGCTTCACCGATACGCGCATCGGCCGCGAGGGCGTGTTCATCGGCCTTGAGAACTATGAATCGCTCTGGGGCGACAGCCTGTTCTGGCTGGTGGTGTTCAACACGCTCCTCTACACCATCGCCGCGTCGATCCTGAAGTTCGGCCTCGGCCTGTGGCTGGCGCTGCTGCTCAACCAGAACCTGCCGTTCAAGGCCTTCTTCCGCGCCGTGGTGCTGCTGCCGTGGGTGGTGCCCACCGTGCTCTCGGCCATTGCCTTCTGGTGGATCTTCGACAGCCAGTATTCCATCATCTCGTGGGCGCTCATCAAGATGGGGCTCATCTCCGCGCCCATCAACTTCCTCGGCGACGTGGCCAACGCCCGGGCCTCGGTCATCGCGGCCAATGTCTGGCGCGGCATTCCCTTCGTCGCCATCTCGCTGCTGGCCGGCCTGCAGACCATCTCGCCCTCGCTGCACGAGGCGGCGACGCTGGATGGCGCCACCAACTGGCAGCGCTTCCGCTACATCACGCTGCCCATGCTCTCGCCGATCATCGCGGTGGTGATGACCTTCTCGGTGCTGTTCACCTTCACCGACTTCCAGCTGATCTACGTGCTGACCCGCGGCGGCCCGCTGAACTCCACCCACCTGATGGCGACGCTCTCGTTCCAGCGCGCCATTCCCGGCGGCTCGCTGGGCGAGGGCGCGGCCATCGCCGTGGCCATGATCCCCTTCCTGCTGGCGGCGATCCTGTTCAGCTATTTCGGCCTGCAGCGCCGCAAGTGGCAGCAGGGCGGGGCGGACTGAGCCCGCCCGTCAAGCCCGCGCCGCCCCCCAATTCTGCGAGGACCACCATGGCCCAGCCCCAACCCGTTGAGATGACCGACAATTCCTCGGGCATGAGCTATCTCGACAGCCTGCCCCGGCGGATCGTCACGGTGATCCTGCCGCTCATCATCTTCGTCTTCGTGCTGCTGTTCCCGTTCTACTGGATGGCGATCACCGCCATAAAGCCGAACTACCAGCTGACCGACTACAACAATTATTCCCCGCTCTGGGTGGTGGAGCCGACGCTCGAACACATCAAGTACCTGCTGTTCGAGACCTCGTATCCCTCCTGGCTGTGGAACACGGTGTACATCTCGGTGGCGGCGACCGTCATCTCGCTGGTGACCAGCGTGTTCGCGGCCTATGCCATCGAACGCCTGCGCTTCAACGGTTCGCGCTGGGTGGGGCTCGGCATCTTCCTCGCCTATCTGGTGCCGCCCTCCATCCTGTTCATCCCGCTCGCCATCATGGTGTTCGGGCTCGGCATCTACGACACCAAGCTGGCGCTGATCCTCACCTATCCCACCTTCCTCGTGCCCTTCTCCACCTGGCTCCTGATGGGCTATTTCCGCTCCATCCCGTTCGAGCTGGAGGAGTGCGCGCTGGTGGACGGCGCCTCGCGCTGGCAGATCCTCATCAAGGTGCTGCTGCCGCTCTCGGTGCCGGGGCTGATCTCGGCGGGCATCTTCTCCTTCACCCTGTCGTGGAACGAGTTCATCTACGCCCTCACCTTCATCCAGTCGTCGGAGAACAAGACCGTGCCGGTGGGCGTGCTCACCGAGCTGGTGCGTTCGGACGTGTATGAATGGGGCTCGCTGATGGCTGGCGCCCTCATCGGCTCGCTGCCGGTGGTGATCCTCTATTCCTTCTTCGTGGACTATTACGTGTCGTCCATGACCGGAGCGGTGAAGGAGTAGGGCACGCCCCTCGGGCGTGGGGGAAGCCGCGCCCGAACGCCAATATGTCCGCTTGCCCTCGTGCGCGCGCCGTGGCACCCCTTGCCGCGGCTCGTTGCGGTGCATCATGCGCCGGAGGAAGCGGGGGTAGGGGATGATCGAGCGGGTGATCGAAGGGATTTTGTTCCGCAGCCGCTGGATTCTCGCGCCCTTCTATGTCGGCCTCGTCGTGGCCATGCTCGTGTTGCTGTTCAAGTTCGGCCACGAGCTCCTGCACTTCGTGCTGCACGCCGTCGCGGCCACGGAGAGCGACATCATCCTCGGCATCCTGGCCCTGGTGGACCTGACGCTCACCTGCAACCTCGTTGTGATCGTGATCTTCTCCGGCTACGAGAATTTCGTCTCCAAGATCGATCCCGCCGGCCACCCTGACTGGCCGGAATGGATGACGCGGGTGGACTTCACCGGCCTCAAGCAGAAGCTGCTCGCCTCCATCGTCGCCATCTCTGCCATCCAGCTGCTCAAGGCCTTCATGAATCTCGACAAGGGCACCATGAGCGAGACGACCCTCATGTGGCTCGTCATCATCCATGTGGTGTTCGTGGGATCGAGCCTGGTGCTGGCCTGGTCGGACAGTCTCTCCAGCAACAAGCACTGAGCAGGGCTTTACCATCGGCCCCGGTCTTCGACAGAGGCCAAGTGGGGTTGGCTCACGCGTCCGCGCTTTGCCTGACCGTTGCCGCCGCCCCCTGTGCGAGAAGGCGCGAAAGCGCCGCGCGCACCGGGCCGGCGAAATGCGGATCGGCGCCGAGATCGCCGAACACCTCCCGCACCGAGAGCAGCGCCGGTGCCAGCCGGTCCGCATCCGGCCCGGCCGCGTCGGCGAGCGCCTTCAGCCGCGCGGCGAGGGGATCGCGCACGTCGATGGCGCCGCCCTGCTCGTCCCGGCCGGTCACGTAGCGCATCCATCCGGCGATGCCGAGGGCTAGGAGGGGGAGGGGCGCGCCCGCGGCGAGGCGATCGCGCGCCGGGGCAACGAGCCGCTGGGGCAGCTTCTGCGAACCGTCCATGGCGATCTGCCAGGTGCGGTGCCTGAGCGCCGGATTGGCGAACCGCTCCCTCAGCGCGGCTTTGTAGGCCGCCACATCGACGCCCGCGGGCAGATGCAGGGTCGGCGTCACCTCCTCGTCCTGAAGGCGCGCCACGAGGCGGGCAAAGGCGGGGACCGCCATGGTGTCGGCGATGGTGGCATGGCCCGCGAGATAGCCGAGATAGGCCAGGGTGGAGTGGGCGCCGTTGAGCAGGCGCAGCTTCATGTGCTCGAACGGCTCCACGTCCGCCACCAGCTCCACCCCCACCTCCTCCAGCGGCGGCCGGCCGAGGGAAAAGCGGTCCTCCACCACCCACTGGGTGAACGGCTCGGCCATCACCGGCCATGCGTCCGCCATCCCGAGCCCGGCCGCGACCATGGCCCGGTCGTCGTCCGTGGTGGCGGGGACGATGCGGTCCACCATGGTGGAGGGGAAGGCCACCTCGCCCGCGACGAAGCGGCCGAGATCGGCGTCGCGCAGGGCCGCGAGGCGCGCCGTCACCCGCGCCACGGTCTTGCCGTTGGCCGGGAGGTTGTCGCAAGTGAGCACGGTGAAGGGGGCGATGCCGGCGGCGCGGCGGCGGGCGAGGGCCGCCACCAGATAGCCCGGCGCGCTCACCGGGCGGTGCGGATTGGCGAGGTCCGTCCGGATGTCGGGATGCGCCTCGTCCAGCGTGCCCGAGGCGGGGTCGTGGCAATAGCCCTTCTCGGTGACGGTGAGGGTGACGATGCGCACGCGCGGATCGCACATGGCCGCCAGCAGCGCCTCCGGGTCGCGCGGCGCCACCAGCAGCCGGCGCAGGGATCCGATCACGCGCAGCCGATCGCCCGCGCCCGACCGTTCCGCAAGGGTATAGAGGCCGTCCTGCGGATCGAGCGCGTCGGACGTGTCCGGCGAGCGCAGGCTGGCGCCGCAGATGGCCCAGCCCTTGTGTCCGCGCGAGAGGATGGCGTCGAGATAGGCCGCCTGATGGGCGCGGTGGAAGGCGCCGACGCCCAGATGCACCACCCCAACCTCGGCCGCGGCGATGTCATAGGCCGGGCGCGAGACAGCGGCTGGCAGGGTTGCCAGAGTCGAAAGCGAGAGCCGGGGGCTCAAAGCTTGTAGGCCTTCTTGGCGAGGCCATAGGCGAGATCGCGCGCCACCTCCACCGCCTCGTCCTCGTCCAGCCGGTGCTCGCAGACGAGTTCGGCGAGGAAGCTGCAATCGATGCGTCGCGCCACGTCGTGCCGGGCAGGGATGGAGGGGAAGGCGCGGGTATCGTCGTTGAAGCCCACGGTATTGTAGAAGCCGGCGGTCTCGGTGGTCATGGTGCGGAAGCGCTTCATGCCCTCCGGGCTGTCGTGGAACCACCAGGCCGGGCCGAGCCGCAGCGCCGGATAGTGGCCGGCGAGCGGCGCCAGCTCCCGCGCATAGCTTGTCTCATCCAGCGTGAAGAGGATGATGGTGAGGCCCGCCTCGTTGCCGAAGCGGTCCAGCAGCGGCTTCAGCGCGCGCACATATTCGGTGGGGGAGGGGATGTCCGCCCCCTTGTCCCGGCCGAAGCGGGCGAAGATCTGGCCGTTGTGGTTGCGCACGGCGCCGGGATGGATCTGCATCACCAGCCCGTCCTCGAGGCTCATGCGCGCCATCTCGGTGAGCATCTGCCCGCGGAACAGCTCGGCATCCTGCGCGCTCACCGGCGCATTTCTGGTGACACGGCGAAACAGCGCCTCGGCTTCGGCCGGCGGCAGGTCGAAGGTCGCGGCAGTCGGGTGGCCATGGTCCGAGGAGGTGGCGCCGAAGGTCTTGAAGAAGGCGCGCCGCTTGCGGTGGGCGGCGAGATAGCCGGACCAGGAGAAGGTGTCCTCCCCGGTGATCTCGCCGAACCGCGTGAGATTGGCGGAAAAGCCCTCGAACTCCGGGTCCACCACCGGATCGGGCCGGTAGGCGGTGACGACGCGCCCGCCCCAGCCGCTGGCGCGGATCTCCGCGTGGGCGGCAAGGTCGTCCAGCGGGCTCTCGGTGGTGGCGATCACCTCGATGTTGAAGCGCTCGAACAACGCGCGGGGGCGGAAGGCGTCCTGCTGCAGCTTCTCGGCGATGCGGTCGTAGGCGGCATCCGCCGTCTTCTCGCTCAGCCGCTCTTCCAGCCCGAACAGGGTGGCGAAGGCGTGGTCGAGCCATGCCCGCGTGGGGGTGCCGCGAAAGAGATGGTAGTTGGCCGCGAACAGCCGCCAGATGGCCCGGCCGTCCTGTTCCGTCTCGCCGCCGTCGATGCGCGGCACGCCGAGCTTTTCCAGCGGGATGCCCTGCGAGTACAGCATCCGGAACACATAATGGTCCGGCACCACGAACAGCCGCGCGGGGTCCGGGAAGGTCTCGTTGAAGGCGTACCAGCGCGGGTCGGTATGGCCGTGCGGCGAGACGATGGGCAGCGCCTCCACTTCCGCATAGAGCCGGCGCGCCACCGCGCGGACGGCCGGATCGGCGGGCAGCAGGCGATCGGGATGGAGGAGGCTGGACACGGAACTCACCTCGCGTTCACGGCATCGGCGGCGACGCCTTCCGCCTCGAAATAATCGGGATGCGCGGCGCCCAGATCCTCGACGCTGGGGAGGACCCGGCCGAGATGGGCCGCCATGGCCTTCTCCGCCCCGTCCGCGTCCCCCGCGCCAATGGCGTCGACCACGCTCTGGTGCTCGGCGATGACACTGGCGCGGCGCTGGGCGGATGGCAGGGTCAGGAGCCGGCAGCGGTCCACATGCACCTTCTCCTGCCGGATCACCCGCCAGATGTTGGGATGGCCGGCTATTTCGGCGATAATCTGGTGAAAAGCCTCGTCGGCGGCGTGGAACTCCGCCAGCGCGCCGGTTCGGTGGGTGGCGCGCTGCTGGCGCAAGGTGGCGAGAAGCGGCGCCATCACCACCCGGCGCGCCTTCTCCGGCAGCGTCGCCACATGGGCCGCCGCCTCGCGCACGCTGGTGCGCTCCAGCGCATTGCGGATGATCATGGCGTCGCGCACCTCCGGCACCGAGATGCGCGAAACGAAGGTGCCGTACTGGGGGAAGACGTCCACCAGGCGCTCGTCGGCGAGCTTCAGGATGGCCTCGCGCACCGGCGTGCGGCTGACGCCGTAGGCGAGCGCGATCTGTTTCTCCTGGAGCGGCGCGCCGGGCAGGAGGGTCATGGCCACGATGTCGTCGCGCAGGGCGGCGTGGATGCGTGACGACGCCGGCACGGCGCGGACATTCTCGCTGCGAAGCGCCGGCCTGCGCCTGAGATCCGCCCCTGTCGCCACCACCGTTTCAGCCTCCCGGACCGTCTGCCCGCTCTTGCGAGCTGTTTCATACTAATATATTAGCATATCGAGAGCGTCAACGAAGGCGCGGGCCCAAACGCGGCCATGAAATGGGTCGAGGAGACGTGCTCATGGGGATGGAGGCGGGCCTCGCGCCGCGCACCCTTCGGCTTTCTGCGAAGGACAATCTGGCCGTTGCGCTGGACGAGGTCGCGCCCGGCGGGTCGGTCGCGGGCGTCGTCGCCACCCAGCGCATCCCGCGCGGCCACAAGGTCGCCATCGAGCCCATTCCCGCCGGCGCGCCGGTGGTGAAATTCGGCCAGATCATCGGTTTCGCCAGCGCCGACATCGCCCCCGGCGCCCATATCCACACCCACAATGTGGTCCTGCACGATTTCGCCCGCGACTACGCCTTCGCCGCCGACGCCCATGACGACGCCCTGCTGCCCGAGGCCGAGCGCGCCCATTTCATGGGCTTTCGCCGCTCCAACGGACGCACGGGCACGCGCAATTATCTCGGCATCCTCACCAGCGTGAACTGCTCGGCCTCCGTGGCGCGGTTCGCGGCGCAGGCGGCGGAGCGCTCCGGCATCCTCGCCGACTTTCCCGGCATCGATGGCATCGTGCCCATCATCCACGGCACCGGCTGCGGCATGGCCTCCAAGGGCGAGGGCTATGACGTGCTCTCGCGCACCCTCTGGGGCTATGCGACCCACCCCAACTTCGCTGCCGTGGTGATGGTGGGGCTCGGCTGCGAGATGTTCCAGATCGCCCGCTTCAAGCAGGAATACGGGGTGGAGGAGGCGGACGGCTTCCGCACCCTCACCATCCAGGATGAGGGCGGCACGCGCCGGACGGTGGAGCACATCCTCGGCACGCTGAAGGAGATGGCGCCGCGCGCCGCCGCCGCGCGGCGGGAGGCGCGGCCGGCCTCCGAGATCGTGCTGGCGCTCCAGTGCGGCGGCTCGGATGGCTATTCGGCGCTCACCGCAAATCCCGCGCTCGGCGTCGCCTCGGATTTGCTGGTGGCGCAGGGCGGCACGTCCATCCTCTCCGAGACGCCGGAAATCTACGGGGCTGAGCACCTGCTCACCCGCCGCGCCGCGACCCGCGAAGTGGGCGAGAAGCTGGTCGCCCGCATCAAATGGTGGGAGGAATACACCGCCCGCAATGCGGGGGAGATGAACAACAATCCCTCGCCGGGCAACAAGGCCGGCGGACTCACCACCATCCTGGAAAAGTCGCTCGGCGCCGCCGCCAAGGGGGGCTCCTCCACGCTGCGCGCGGTCTATGAATATGCCGAGCCGGTGACGGATGCCGGCTTCGTCTTCATGGATACGCCCGGCTACGATCCGGTGGCGGCCACCGGGCAGGTGGCCGGCGGGGCGAACGTGATCTGCTTCACCACCGGGCGCGGTTCCGCCTTCGGCGCCAAGCCCACCCCGTCCATCAAGCTCGCCACCAATTCCGACATCTATCGCCGGATGGAAGAGGACATGGACATCAATTGCGGCGACGTGCTCGACGGCGTGTCGCTGGAGGACAAGGGCCGCGAGATCTTCGACACGGTGCTGGCGGTTGCCTCCGGCGCCCACACCAAGTCGGAGGAACTGGGCTACGGCGATGCCGAGTTCGTGCCCTGGCAGATCGGCGCGGTGATGTGATGGCGGCCGCCCGCGCGCTATTCGAACAATTCGGGATGCTCGGCCTCCATGCGGGGCAGCGCGCGCAGGATTTCGCCGAGATGGGCCCGCATGGCCGCCTCGGCTGCGTCGGGATCGCGGATGTCGATGGCCGCCATGATGGCCTGGTGCTGGGCGACCAGCGGCAGCATGGCGTCCGGCCCCATGAGCGAGAGATGGCAGGCGCGGTCCATGTGGGCCTTGATGTCGCTGACCGCCTCCCACGCCAGCGGGCAGCCGGCGCCCTCGCTCAGGGCGACGTGGAACAGTTCGTCATAGCGCTGGAAGGCGAGATGGTCGCCGCGGGTGGCCATGGTCTCCTGCGCGTCCAGCAGGTCGCAGATGCGCCGGCGGGCCTCGGCGTCGAAATTCTCGGCGGCGCGGCGGGCGACCGCGCATTCCACCGCCTCGCGGATGAACCGCGCCTGCATGAGCTTGCGGACGGAAATCTTGACCACCACGGTGCCCCGCTGCGGCAGGATTTCCACGAAGCGCGTGCGGGCAAGGCCGATCAGAGCCTCCCGCACGGGTTGGCGGGAAACGCCATAGCGGGCCGCGATCTCGTGCTCGGACAGCCGGGTGCCCGGCGCCAGCTCGAGCCCGATGATGGCGCGTCGCAGCTCTGCCTCCAGGCGATGGGCGGCCGACCCGTGCGGCGCAGTCGTTACGGCATACATGCGCTTGAAACCCCGTTACATACCGATATATACTACCATACAAGCTTGCCGCCAATCTCCGGCGCCTGACCGGAGAGGGCAGCGGATCGCATATGAGATCCCAACACGAACAGGCCGAAACGGCCAAAGGCCAAATGGCCCCGACCGACAATAGGGAGAACGCCCCATGCTGACCCGACGCCAAGTGACCTCCTGTGTGACATCCTGCGCCGTCGCCCTGGCGCTTTCGGCGCTGCCGGCGATGGCCCAGACCACGCTGCGCTCCGCCGACATCCATCCCGACGGCTATCCCACCGTCGATTCGGTGAAGTATTTCGGCGAGATCATCGAGAAGAAGTCCAACGGCAAGTACAAGGTGCAGGTGTTTTCCTCCGGCCAGCTGGGCGGCGAGAAGGACACCATCGAGCAGACGCGCTTCGGCGTCATCGATCTCAACCGCGTCAACACCGCGCCGTTCAACAACCTGATCCCCGAGACGGCGGTGCTCGGCATGCCGTTCCTGTTCCGCTCCACCGACCATATGTACAAGGTGGTGGACGGACCCATTGGCGCTGAGATTGCGAAAGCGTTCGAGCCGCATGGCCTCGTGGTGCTGGGCTTCTTCGATTCCGGCGCCCGCTCCATGTACAATTCCAAGAAGCCCATCAAGACGCTCGACGACATGAAGGGCATGAAGATCCGCGTGCAGCAGTCGGACCTCTTCATCGGCATGATCAACGCCCTCGGCGCCAATGCGACGCCCATGCCTTTCGGCGAGCTTTACTCCGCGTTGCAGACCGGCCTCGTGGACGGGGCGGAGAACAACTACCCGTCCTACGATTCCGTGAAGCACTACGAAGTGGCGAAATACTATTCGCTCACCGAGCATTCGCTGGCGCCGGAGGTGTTCGTGATGTCGAAGCGCGCCTTCGACAAGCTGAGCGCCGAGGACCAGAAGATCTTCAAGGAAGCCGGCCTTGAGGCCACCAAGAAGATGCGTGAGCTGTGGGCCAAGCGCGATCAGGAATCCAGGGACCGCGTGGTCAAGGGCGGCGCCATCATCAACGAGGTGGACAAGAAGCCCTTCATCGATGCGATGAAGCCCGTCTACGACAAGTTCGTGACCACCGACAAGATGAAGGACCTCGTCGCCCGCATCCGCGCGGTGAACTGAGGGCGCGGCACCGGCCGGGCCTCATCGGCCCGGCCTTTCCGGAAGGCGCAGCGGCATGAACATCCAGTCCAGCGATCGTTCCAGGAGCGGCGGGGAGGGCGCAGGGCCGGCTCCGCTGCTCGTGCTGAGGCGCGTGGTGCGCCTCCTGTCGGCGATCGCGCTGTGGATTTCCGGCGCCGGGCTCGTCGCCATGACGGCGGCGGTGTTCTGGCAGGTGATCGGCCGCTATGTGCTGAACGCCTCGCCGAGCTGGACCGAGCCGCTGTCTTTGCTGCTCATGAGCTGGTTCATCCTGCTCGGCGCGGCGGTGGGCGTGCGCGAGAACATGCATCTCGGCTTCGAGATCGGCCTTCATTTCGCCCCGCCGCCGGTGCGGCGCGCCATGGAGATCACCACCCATCTCCTCGTCATGGGCTTCGGCGCGGCCATGGCCTGGTACGGCTGGGACCTCGCCATGGGCACATGGAGCGCCAAGATGGCGGGTGTGGACCTGCCGCAGGGCGTCGACTACCTGCCCCTGGTGGGCGGCGGCGCGCTCATCTGCCTGTTTTCGTTCGAGCGGCTCCTCACCGACCTCACCGAGGGTCGGGTGCCCGAGGTGCCGCTCGCCCATGTCCACACCGTGGAATGACGCCGGACCAGACCCATGGCCATCACCATCCTCTTCGGCGTCTTCGCCCTGCTCCTCCTCATCGGGACCCCGGTGGCCTTCTGCCTCGGCCTCGCCTCGCTCGCGACCGTGCTTTATCTCGATCTGCCGCCGGTGGTGGTGTTCCAGCAGCTGAATTCCGGCATGAACGCCTTCTCCATGCTGGCCATTCCCTTCTTCATCTTCGCCGGTGACCTGATGATGCGGGGCGGCATCGCCGACCGGCTCATCGGCATGGCTGCGAGCCTCGTCGGGCATCTGCGCGGCGGCCTGGGCCAGGTGAACGTGGTGGCCTCCACCCTGTTCGGCGGCATTTCCGGTTCGGCGGTGGCGGACGCCTCGGCCATCGGCGGCATCATGATCCCGCAGATGGCGCGCCACGGCTACGCCAAGGACTATGCGGTCAACGTGACGGTGAATTCGGCCATCATCGCGCTGATGATCCCGCCGTCGCACAACATGATCATCTATTCGCTTTCGGCCGGTGGCACGATCTCCATCGCCGACCTGTTCACCGCGGGCATCATGCCGGGCATCCTGCTCGCCGCGGCGATGATGATTACGGCCTATGTGGTGGCGCGCCGGCGCGGCTACCCGGCGGGCACCTTCCCGGGCTGGTACGGCGTGCTGCGCGCCGTGGTGGCGGCCATTCCCGGCATCATGCTGATCGGCATCATCTTCGGCGGCGTGCGCTCGGGCGTCTTCACCGCAACGGAAAGCTCCTGTATCGCCGTCATCTACGCCCTGCTGGTGACGACCCTCGTCTATCGCGAGATGAACTGGGCGGGCTTCGTGGAGGCGACGCTGGGGGCGGTGCGCACCACGGCCATGGTGCTGCTCGTCATCGGCACGGCCGCGTCCTTCGGTTGGCTCATGGCCTTCCTGCAGGTGCCGAAGGCCACCATCGAGATGATGCAGGCGGTCTCATCCAACCCCTACGTCATCCTGCTCCTCATCAACATCATCCTGCTCATCCTCGGCACCTTCATGGACATGGCGCCGATGATCATCATCTGCACGCCCATCTTCCTGCCGCTGGTGAAGGCCTTCGGCATCGATCCCGTGCATTTCGGGGTAATCCTCATCCTCAACGCCGGCATCGGGCTGAACACGCCGCCCGTGGGCTCGGTGCTGTTCGTGGGGTGCGCGGTGGGCAAGATCACCATCGGCGAGGCGATGAAGACCATCTGGCCCTTCTTCGGCGCGTCCATCGCAGTGCTGATGATCGTCACCTACGTGCCCGCCGTGTCGCTCTGGCTGCCGGCTGTGTTCCGCTAGAGCACACGCCGATCTGATCGCATCGCAATCAGATCGGATCACGCATTCTCTTTCTCAGTGTTGGAAGCGATTCACCGATCAAGTTGGTTCAGCATGATCGGATCTCGTTCCAGACACCCATCCCGCGAGATCTGCCCCATGATGATCGATGTCCGCCATGTCCACCACCAGGACGCCACCCGTGGTTTCGACACCGAGGCGCTGAGGCGCAACTATCTGGTGGAGCGATTGTTCGAGCCCGGCCTGGTGCTGCTCACCTACAGCCATGTGGAGCGCTTCGTCATCGGCGGGGCGATGCCCGTCACCGTGCCGCTGGCGCTGGAGAGCGACAAGGCGACCATCGGCTCGCCCCACTTCCTCGACCGGCGGGAGCTGGGCGTCTTCAACATCGGCGGCCCCGGCAAGGTGAGCGTCGACGGCGTTTCCCACGCCCTCGGGCACCGGGACGCGATCTATGTGCCCATGGGCACAAAGGAGGTGCTGTTCACCTCCGACAGCGCCGACGCGCCGGCCCGCTACTACCTGCTCTCCACCCCCGCCCATGCGCGCTACGAGACCAAGGTGGTGCGCGTGGCGGAGGCGAAGAAGATGCTGCTCGGCGATGTCGCCACCGCCAACCGCCGCACCATCTACCAGATGATCCATCCGGACGTGGTGACCTCCTGCCAATTGGTCATGGGCATGACCCAGCTGGACGAGGGCAATGTGTGGAACACCATGCCCTGCCACGTCCACGACCGGCGCTCGGAGGTCTATCTCTATTTCGATCTCACGGCCGACGCCCGCGTCATCCACCTCATGGGCGAGCCGGACCAGACGCGTCATATCGTGGTGGCGGACGGGCAGGCGGTGATCTCCCCGCCATGGTCCATCCATTCCGGCTGCGGTACCCGCGCCTATACCTTCATCTGGGGCATGGGCGGCGACAATATCGACTATACGGACATGGACATGGTTGCCATGGACCAGCTGAAGTGACTGAGGTGACCTTGTTCGATCTCTCCGGCCGCAGGGCCGTCGTCACCGGCGCCAATACCGGCCTCGGCCAGGCCATCTGCATCGCGCTCGCCGCCGCAGGCGCCGGCGTGGTGGGGGTCGGCCGCTCCGCCATGGACGAGACGGCCGCCTTGGTGGCGGCCGCGGGCGGCAGCTTCACCGCCGTCGCCGCCGACCTCGGCACGCTCCAGCCCATCGATCGCATCGTCTCCGAGGCGGAGATCGGCGGGCGCGTCGATATTCTCGTCAACAATGCCGGCATCATCCGGCGTGCCGACGCCCTCGACTTTTCCGAAAAGGATTGGGACGACGTGATGGACGTGAACCTCAAGTCCACCTTCTTCCTCACCCAGGCGTTCGCGCGGCGGATGCTGGCGGATGGCAAGGGCGGCAAGGTCGTCAACATCGCCTCGCTGCTCTCCTTTCAGGGCGGCATCCGCATTCCGTCCTACACGGCGAGCAAGAGCGGCCTTGCCGGCCTCACGCGCCTCCTCGCCTGCGAATGGGCGGCGAAGGGCATCAATGTGAACGCCATCGCCCCGGGCTACTTCGTGACCAACAACACCGAGGCCCTGCGCGCGGACGCGGACCGCAACGCCGCCATTCTCGGCCGCATCCCGGCCGGCCGCTGGGGCGAGCCGGGCGACATCGGCGGTGCTGCGGTGTTCCTCTCGTCGCGGGCGGCGGATTATGTGCATGGTATCGTGCTGCCGGTGGACGGCGGCTGGCTGGCGCGCTGATGAGGATTGCTGCGGCGGGCCCCGCCCGGCGGCAGGATGGGAGAGAGCATGAGCGAGAAGGGCAATGTCTTCGCCTTCGCCGAGACCACGCCGGTGGAGGTGGTGGACGAAGTGGTGAGCCGGCAGATCCTCACCTTCAACGACGAGATCATGCTGGTTCGCGTCATCGCCCGCGCACCGGGGCCCATGGGCGTGCCGCATAGCCATCCCCATGTGCAGATCACCAGCGTGGAGAGCGGCGTTTTCGAGCTGACCATCGGCGGGCGCACCGAGCGCCTGAAGGCGGGGGACAGCTTCTATGTGCCGTCCGGCGTTCATCACGGGGCCGTCTGCCTCGAGCCCGGGGTGCTGGTGGACGTGTTCACGCCCATGCGCGCGGATTTCCTGAAGCCCGCCTGAGGCTCATGTCCCGGCGGCGGAGGCGAGCTTCGTCGCGAGGCTAGGGCCGTCGCCCGCGATGCGGAAGGTCTTCACCCGCGCGGTCGCGCCCGAGGTGAGGCGAACCTGCGATACGGCGACACCGGCCGCCGCTGCGACGACCTTGGCCACCGCAGCCGTGGCGGCACCATCCTCCGGCGCCACCCTGACCCGCACCTTCAGCACCTCACGGCCATCCGAGAGGGCGGCGACGCCATCTACCGCATCGCGCCCGCCGCGCGGCGTTGCCCGCACCGTGACCTCCACGCCATCCGGCAGAACGCGCACAAAGGATGGGTCGGATGCCACGGCAGCCGGCTCAGAACACGTAGGGGTAGATGTAGTAGGCGATGACCTGCTGCAGGAAGAAGATGAGGAGAATCAGCACCATCGGCGACAGATCGATGCCGCCGAGATTGGGCAGCACGTTGCGGATGGGCGCAAGCAACGGTTCCGTCACCCGGAACAGGAACTCGCCGACGTTCCGAACGAACGAATTATACGAATTGACCACGTTGAATGCGACGAGCCAGGACAGCACGGCCGCGGCGATGAGAATCCAGACATAGAGCTGGAGGACGACCAGGATAACGTCGAGCAGGGCGCGCATCGTCGGAAGGATCCCCGGGGAAGTGGCGTGCCAGCAATAGCGCCAGCAGCCCCTTCGGAACAAGGCCGGCCGCCCACGCCCGGCCCTGGCCGGCTGCGTCAGCCGGTCGCGTCCGGGTCCTGCGGCTTGTCCGGATCGGGCAGGGCGCCCGCACCCGGCGTCTTCTCCGGATCGGTCAGCTGCGGCTTGGCATGCGGGCCGGCTGCGGGTTTCTGGCGCTGCGCATCCTGCCGGCGCTCATCTGCGGCATCTGCGGCCGGTTGCCCCTGGGGAGCGTTTTCGTTCTTCTGCGCCATTGCGACGTGGGGTTCCATGGCAGCCTCCATGATGTGACCATGATTTGAGGACAACGCTCCCCGCTCAGTTCCGTTGCAGCGGCGCCTCGCCTTACGGCAGGGCACGCGACGGGATTTCGTTCGTGCCGCATCCCGAGCGTGATGCGGCGACATTGACGTGCCGCCTTGACTTGCCCGCGCGGCAAAGGCAGCTTCCCGCCGCTTTAGGGGGCGCGACCTCCTCAAACCTCACGGAACCTCATGCGCAGCTATCTGGACTTCGAGAAGCCGGTTGCCGAACTCGAGGCCAAGGTGGAAGAGCTGCGTGCGCTCTCCTCTTCGGGCGACGGCGTGGTCATCACGGACGAGGTCCTTAAGCTCGAAGGCAAGGCGCGCGACGCCCTTGTCGCACTTTATGCGAATCTTACGCCCTGGCAGAAGACGCTGGTGGCCCGCCATCCGCAGCGGCCGCATTTCGCCGACTTCGCCCGCGGCCTGTTCGAGGATTTCACCCCGCTCGCCGGCGACCGCAAGTTCGGCGAGGACGAAGCCATCATCGGCGGCTTCGCCCGCTTCCGGGGTGAGGCGGTGTGTGTGCTGGGCCATGAGAAGGGCTCAAGCACCGAGACCCGCATCCGGCACAATTTCGGCATGGCTCGCCCCGAGGGCTATCGCAAGGCCGCCCGCATCATGGAGCTGGCCGACCGCTTCGGCGTGCCCATGATCTCGCTGGTGGATACGGCCGGCGCCTATCCCGGCATCGGCGCCGAGGAGCGCGGGCAGGCCGAGGCCATTGCCCGCTCCACCGACGCCTGTCTCGCGCTTTCCGCGCCCAACGTCGCCCTCATCATCGGCGAGGGCGGCTCTGGCGGGGCCATCGCCATCGCCACCGCCAACAAGGTGCTGATGATGGAGCACGCCATCTACAGCGTCATCTCGCCGGAAGGCGCGGCCTCCATCCTGTGGCGGGATACCGCCAAGGCGCAGGATGCGGCCACCAACATGAAGATCACCGCGCAGGACCTGCTGCGGTTCGGCGTCATCGACGGCATCGTGAAGGAGCCGGCCGGCGGCGCGCATCGCGACGCGGATGCGGCCATCGCCGCGGCGGGCGACGCCATCGCCGATGCGCTGTCCTCCCTCGCCGGCCTCGACGGTCCCCAGGTGCGCAAGGCGCGGCGCGACAAGTTCCTCGCCATCGGCCGTTCGCTGTGATCGGGGCCGCGGTTTCGCGGCCACAGGGGTAAGGATTCCTTAACCATGGCGCTGCGGCAGAGGGGATCGGCAACCGAACTTCCCCATCTTGGCCGCATTTGCCTTATTTTCTCCATCGGGCCGGAGCGGCGTTGATAACGTCGCATCAAGGGGGACCGGTTAGCCTTTCCGGCCTGTTTGGCCGATCCGGACCCGGGAGTTTCGCGTTGAGCCGCTTCGCCATGAGCCGTCCGATGACGACCCTCTCCTCGCGCTTCACGGCGCGGCTGCGCATGGCCGCCCTCGCCGGCTGCGCGGCGCTGGCCCTCGCCGGCTGCAACGCCACCGATTCCGAAGTCGCGCGCAAGGCCAACAAGCCGCTGTCGCCCGAGATGGTGTCGCTGCTGGCCAAGAAGGACATGGCGCCGTCGACGCCCATCCTCGTGCGCATCTTCAAGCAGGAATCGGAGCTGGAGGTCTGGAAGGTCACCTCAGAGGGCAATTATGCCCTGCTGAAGACCTATCCCATCTGCCGCTGGTCCGGCGAGCTTGGTCCAAAGGTGGGCACAGGCGACCGGCAGGCACCGGAAGGCTTCTACACCATCACGCCCGGCCAGATGAACCCGAACTCCAGCTATTATCTGGCGTTCAACCTCGGCTTCCCCAACGCCTATGACAAGTCCTACGGCCGTACCGGCGACTTCCTGATGGTGCATGGCGACTGCTCGTCCTCGGGCTGCTACGCCATGACAGACGACCAGATTTCCGAGATCTTCTCCCTCGCCCGCGAGAGTTTCGCCGGCGGGCAGCGTGCCTTCCAGGTGCAGGCCTATCCCTTCCGGATGACGGCGAAGAACCTCGCGCGCTACCGCAACAACCCCAACATGGCCTTCTGGCGCAACCTGAAGCAGGGCTACGACCATTTCGAGGTGACGAAGCAGGAGCCGAAGGTGTCGGTTTGCAACCGCACCTACGTGTTCGACGCGACGCCCGCGCCTGGCCGGGGCTTCGAGCCTGCCATGGCCTGCCCGCCCTATCAGGTGCCGGAGCAGATCGCTTCTGCGGTGGCCGCCAAGCAGCGGTCCGACGATGCGCAGGTGGCCGCGCTCTCCACCAGCTCGCCGGTCGCTCCGGTCAAGACCGGCGCCGATGGCGGCATGCATCCCATCTTCCTTGCCAAGCTCAAGGAACGTGAGACCGGCCAGCTGTCCTACACCCAGGCGCCCGGCCGACTGCCGGAATATGTGAACCCGCCGAAGGAGACGCCGGCCAAGCTCCAGGCCGATGCGCTTCTGCGCGCCGACGAAGGCGATGGCGCCCCGGCCAGCACGGGCTCTGTGGCGGCTCCGGCCGATCCCGCCAATCCGGCCGCTTCCGGCGCCAAGCCCCAGCCGGTGGTCACCGCAGCGGCAAAGCCCGTCGCCGCCTCGGCGTCCGGCACGCTCAACGCGGCAACCACTGCCACCGGCGCCTCGCGTTGACATGAAGGGGGACGGAGTGCCGGACGTCACCTCGTCCCAACTCGCGGTCCTGCTCCGCCCGGAGCACCTGACCCGGGTGGTGGATATCGGCGCGAACCCCATCGACGGCGATCCGCCCTACAAGCCGCTTCTCGCCCGGCGCCTCTGCCGCGTCGTCGGCTTCGAGCCCCAGCCCGAGGCGCTGGCCCGGCTCGATGCGGCAAAGAGCGGTCTGGAGACCTACCTGCCGCACGCCGTGGGCGATGGGCAGCGCCGCACGCTTCACATCTGTGCCGCCTCCGGCATGACAAGCCTGCTGGAGCCCGACGCCCACGTCCTCTCCCATTTCCCCGGCCTCGCGGATTGGGCGCGCGTGCTGGACCGCCGGCAGGTGGACACCGTCGCCCTCTCGGCCGTGCCGGAGATCGACGGCATCGAGATGCTCAAGATGGACCTCCAGGGCGGCGAGCGCGCGGTGCTGGAGGGCGCGGGCGATACCCTGGCCGAGACGGTCTGCATCCAGCTCGAAGTGTCTTTCGTGCCGCTCTACAAGGGGCAGGCACCCTACGGGGAGATGGACCTCGCGCTGCGCGCGCGCGGGTTCATTCCCCATATGATGGCATCCACCAGCCGGCGGATGATCCTTCCCCTGCGGGGACCCGACGTCTACGCCGCGCTGAATCAGCTGGTGGAGGGCGATGCGGTCTATGTGCGCAACTTCCTCGAGCCGGACGGCATGACGGCCGAGCAGCTCAAGCACCTCGTGCTCATCGCCCACTATTGCTATCGCTCGTTCGATCTCGCCCTGAATGGCCTCCACCATCTCGCCCGACGCGGAGCGGTGCCGGCCGATGCGCCGGCGCAGTACATGGGCATCGTCCAGGCCGGCGGCTGATCGCGACCCGGCCACGGCCTTGCCCATGGCCGATGGTTCAGCCTACGCTTTTCCACGCCGCGGGGGCGCGGGCTGGGGGAGGCGGGGCATGGGGCATGATGTGTGGTGCCGGCGGATCGCGGCACTCACGGCCGTCGTGGGCTGGTTCGCCCTGATCCTCCAGCTCGTCATCGTGGTGCAGAAGATGGCGGCCATCGGCCAGGGGTTCGGCCCGGCCCTGTGGCGTTTCCTCGGCTTCTTCACCGTCCTCACCAATCTGGGCGTCGCCATCGTCGCCACCGAGATCGCGCTCGGCGGACTGCATGCCCTCACCGGGGCGCGGGCGCGGCTGACGACGGTGGTTTCCATCGTGCTGGTGGGCATCATCTATGCCCTGCTGCTGCGGCACGTCTGGAACCCGGAGGGCGCGCAGCTCCTCGCCGACCGGCTGCTGCATCAGGCGGTGCCGGTGCTGTTCCTGATCGTCTGGCTGGTGGGGCCGCATGGGCGGCTGCGATTGGCCGATACCGTGTGGGCCATGGCGCCGCCGCTGGCCTATCTCGTCTATGCGCTGGCGCGGGGCGAGGCGGACGGCTGGTATGCCTACTGGTTTCTCGACCCGGCCAAGCTTGGCGCCGAGAAGATGGCCCAGAACGCCGTGGTACTGGCGCTGGTGTTCTGCGCCACCGCGCTGCTCTTCATCGGGATCGACCGGGCCATCGGCCACCGGCGCGGCTGAACCGCCGCGCCGTCACGCGAGAGGCCCCGCCGCCTCAGGCGAAGCGGCCGTGGCAGTGCTTGTACTTCTTGCCCGAGCCGCAGGGGCAGGCCTCGTTGCGGCCGACCTTGCCCCAGCTGGAGGGGTCGTTCGGGTCGCGCTCGATCACCGCCACGTCGCCCGAGAGCAGGGGCTCCGGCCGAGAGCCGAGGGCCGCGCCGGCGTAGGCCATCTCGTCCTCGCCGGTGAAGGGATCGGCGTGATGCCCCTCCATGGGAGGCAGTTCCTCCTCCATGGGCTGCTGGGTGACGATCTCCACCCGCATCAGCTGGGCGGTGACCACCTCGCGCAGGCGGTTCAGCAGAGCGGAAAAGAGGTTGAACGCCTCGGACTTGTACTCGTTCAGCGGATCACGCTGGGCATAGCCGCGCAGGCCCACCACCTGGCGCAGATGGTCGAGCATGGCGATGTGCTCGCGCCAGAGGTGATCCAGCGTCTGGAGAAGGATGGACTTCTCCACATAGCGCATGATGTCCGGCCCGTACTGGGCGGTCTTGGCAGCCATCCACTCGTCGGCGCGGCGGATGATGCGCTCGGTGACCTCGGGGCCGGCGATGCCCTCTTCCTTGGCCCAGTCCTTCACCGGAAGCTCGATGCCGAGCACTTCCTTGATGGCGGCGTCGAGCCCGTCCACGTCCCACTGCTCGGGATAGGCGTTCTCGGGGATGAACTTGGCGACGGTCTCGGTGATGAGGGCGTGGCGCATGTCCTCCACGGTCTCGGCCACGTCGTCGTCGTTCATCAGCTCCAGGCGCTGCTCGAACACCACCTTGCGCTGGTCGTTGAGCACGTCGTCATACTTGAGGACGTTCTTGCGCATGTCGTAGTTGCGCGCCTCGACCTTCTGCTGCGCCTTCTCCAGGGCCTTGTTGATCCAGGGATGGATGATGGCCTCGCCTTCCTTGAGGCCGAGGCGCTGGAGCATGCCGTCCAGCCGGTCCGACCCGAAGATGCGCATCAGGTCGTCGTCGAGCGAGAGGAAGAACTTGGAGTGGCCGGGGTCGCCCTGGCGGCCGGAGCGGCCACGCAGCTGGTTGTCGATGCGCCGGCTCTCGTGGCGTTCGGTGCCGAGCACGAAGAGGCCGCCGGCGGCGAGCGCCTTCTGCTTCAGTTCCTCCACCTCGGCGCGGATGCGCGCCTCGGCGGCAGTGCGCGCCTCGCCATCGGGCAGGTCCTTCAGCTCGGCCGCGATACGCATGTCGGCGGCGCCGCCCAGCTTGATGTCGGTGCCGCGGCCGGCCATGTTGGTGGCGATGGTGATCGCCCCTGGCACGCCGGCCTGGGAGACGATGTAGGCTTCCTGCTCGTGGTAGCGCGCATTCAGCACCGCGAAGGCCTTGCCCGAGCGGTCGTGGGCGAAGGCGGCGGGGTCGGAGAAGTCGATCTGGTGGAAGCCGGCCTGCTTCAGCAGTTCGGCCAGAAGCTCGGACTTCTCGATGGAGGTGGTGCCCACGAGCACGGGCTGGCCGCGCGCGCTGCACTCCTTGATGAGTTCGATGATGGCCGCGTACTTCTCGCCGGCCGAGCGATACACCTCATCGTCGTCGTCAATGCGCGAGACGGGGACGTTGGTGGGGACTTCCACCACCTCGAGCTTGTAGATGTCCTGAAATTCGGCCGCCTCGGTGGAGGCCGTGCCGGTCATGCCCGCGAGCTTTTCGTAGAGGCGGAAATAGTTCTGGAAGGTGATGGAGGCGAGCGTCTGGTTTTCGGGCTGGACCTGGACGCGCTCCTTGGCTTCCAGCGCCTGATGGAGGCCTTCCGAATAGCGCCGGCCCGGCATCATGCGGCCGGTGAACTCGTCGATGATGACGACCTCGTCATTGCGAACGATATAGTCCTTGTCCCGCTGGAACAGGGAGTGCGCGCGCAGTGCCTGGTTCACGTGGTGCACCACCGAGACGTTCTCGATGTCGTAGAGGCTCTCGGACTTCAGGAGCCCGGCCTCGGTGAGCATCTGCTCCATCTTCTCCATGCCCGCTTCCGTCATGGTGACGGTGCGCTGCTTCTCATCCACCTCGTAATCCTCCTTGGAGAGGCGAGGGATGTACTGGTCGATGGTGTTGTAGAAATCCGACCTGTCGTCGAGCGGACCGGAGATGATGAGCGGCGTGCGCGCCTCGTCGATGAGGATGGAGTCCACCTCGTCGACGATGGCGTAGAAGTGCGGCCGCTGCACCATCTGGGCGCGCTCGTACTTCATATTGTCGCGGAGGTAGTCGAATCCCAGCTCGTTGTTCGTCGCGTAGGTGACATCGCTCTCGTAGGCGGCGCGGCGCTCGTCGTCGTCCAGGCCGTGGACGATGATGCCCGTGGACAGGCCGAGGAACCGGTAGAGCTTGCCCATCCACTCGGCGTCGCGCCGGGCGAGGTAGTCATTCACCGTCACCACGTGCACGCCCTTGCCGGCGAGGGCATTGAGGTAGACGGGCAGGGTGGCGACCAGCGTCTTGCCTTCGCCAGTCTTCATCTCGGCGATGGAGCTTTCATGCAGCACCATGCCGCCGATGAGCTGCACGTCGAAGTGGCGCATGCCCAGCGCGCGCTTGGCGCCCTCGCGCACCGTGGCGAAGGCGGGCACCAGCAGGTCGTCGAGGGTGGTCTTGCCCTCGGCCAGCTGGCGGCGGAAATCCTCGGTGCGGGCGCGCAGCTGATCGTCGGAGAGGGCTTCCAGCTCCTTCTCCAGCGCGTTGATGGCCTGTACGCGGGGACGATAACCCTTCACCCGGCGATCGTTCGCGGAGCCGAAGAGCTTGCGGGCAAGTCCACCTAACATGGGTTTCTCTATTCCGTTCCGTCAGGTCTGAAGGAGGGCGGAGACGGACCGCCGGACCTCCGGGCAACGATGCGCGCCGTTGGACACCCGCAATGGGGCGTCAGCAAGTCCGAAGGCGGGACAGGCGGGCGCAGCGAACAAACGCGCAGCCGCAACCGCCCCGCTTCCGCGGGCAGCGCACTACGCGGACACTTATGAACGGGTCGGTGCAATGTCAATGCGAGGGGCGCGCGGCCCCTCGCATAGCAGCCGTCCGGCGAAGCGTTGCCGCGCTGCACAGGTGCGGCGTCAATCTGCACGGAAGGGCTTTGCGGGCAATTCCTTTCATGGACACGCAATAACCCTCTGCTTAGTATCCGCCGCGACTGCAGAGTGGGGGTAATGGTATGGTGGGGGGTATCCGGGTGTCGGGTCGACTGGGCTGCGCGAGCGTGGCCCTCGGGGCTGCCTTCCTCCTGTCCGCGTGCGAGGAAAAGAACACCTACGTCCCTCCGCCGCCCCCCAAGGTGACGGTCGCGACCGTGCTGGAGCAGCCGGTGACGCGCTTCCTCGAACTGACCGGCAACACCGCCGCCATCAATTCGGTGGACCTGAACGCCCGCGTGCAGGGCTTCCTCACCAATATCAATTACAAGGACGGCGCCTTCGCCAAGAAGGGCACCACCCTGTTCGTGATCGAGCAGGACACCTACATCGCACAGCTGGACCAGGCGAAGGCGACGCTGGCCGCAAACCAGGCGTCGCAGGTGCAGGCGGAAGCCGAGTACAACCGCCAGGCCCAGCTCGCCAAGCAGGACTTCGCCTCGCAGGCCACCCTCGACCAGGCCCGCGCCAAGCGCGACTCGGCCGTGGCGGAGGTCGCCAACGCGCAGGCGTCGCTGCAACTCGCCCAGATCAATCTCGGCTACACCAAGGTCAATGCTCCGTTCGACGGCGCGGTGACGGCCCACCTCCAGGACGTGGGCGCCCTCGTCGGCTACAGCGGCCCCACCAAGCTCGCCACCATCGTGCAGCTGAATCCGATCTGGGTGTGGTTCACGCTGAGTGAGCAGGAGGTGTTGCGAATCAAGGAGCAGCTTGCCAAGCAGGGCCGCTCCCTCACCAGCCTGACCCGCGACCTGCCGGATATCCCGATCGAGATCGGCCTCCAGACCGAGACCGGCTACCCGCATGCCGGCCGCATCGACTATATCGCGCCGCAGGTGGACCCGAACCTCGGCACCCTCACCGTCCGCGGCCTCTTTCAGAACGACGATTTTGTGCTGCTGCCCGGCCTGTTCGCCCGCGTGCGGGTGCCGCTTGGCCAGCCGGCCTCGACCATCCTCGTTCCGGACTCGGCCGTCAGCTACAACCAGCTCGGTCCCTACGTGCTCACCGTGGGCTCCGACAACGTGGTCGGCCAGACGCAGATCACCCTCGGCCAGCTCCAGGCGGACGGCCTGCGCGCCGTGCTGACCGGCCTGAAGAGCACCGACCGCGTGGTCATCAACGGCATGCAGCGTGCCGTGCCCGGCTCCAAGATCGACGTGGAGGTGGGCAAGATCGTCGCCGTCGCCGCGCCGGTGGATGACGGGACCAAGCCGCTGCCGAAGCCGGCGGGTGTCGCACCGGCGGATGCGCCGGCCCGCGCGATCCCCTCGGTGCCGCCGACCCCCAATGCTCCGGCGACGCCGGGTGCGACCCCTGCGACGCCGAAGAACTGACCCGCCCTCGAACCTGAGGCAGCGCCCATGATTTCGCGCTTTTTCATCGAGCGGCCGGTCCTCTCGAATGTGCTCGCACTGGTCTTCGTGCTGATCGGCCTCGTCTCGCTGATCCGCCTGCCGGTGTCGCAATATCCCAACATCGTGCCGCCCACGGTGTCGGTGACCACTTCCTATCCGGGCGCGTCCGCCAAGACGATGATCGACACCGTGGCCCTGCCCATCGAGCAGCAGGTCAACGGCGTCGAGGGCATGATCTACATGCAGTCGTGGTCGGCCTCGGACGGCACCTACACGCTGGTCGTGTCCTTCGCCATCGGCACCGATCCGAACATGGCGCAGGTGCTGGTGCAGAACCGCGTCAACATCGCCCTCGCCTCGCTGCCGACGGCGGTGCAGGCGCAGGGCGTGACCATCCTGCAGAAGGGCACCTCGATCCTCGAGTTCGTGACCCTGACCTCGCCCACCGGCAAGTATGACGGCCTGTTCCTGAACAACTACGCCATCATCAACGTCCAGAACGAGCTGGAGCGCGTGGAGGGCGTCGCCAACGTGGCGGTGTTCGGCGCCGGCACCTACGCCCTGCGCGTGTGGATGGACCCGGACCGCATGCAGGCGTTCGGCCTCACGCCCACCGACATCTCCAACGCCATCCAGAAGCAGAGCCAGATCGTCACGCCCGGACAGCTCGGCATTCCGCCGGCGCCGTCCAACGCCTCGTTCCAGTACACGGTCAACGTGTCCGGCCGCCTTGATGATGTGAAGGATTACGAGAACATCATCGTCAAGGTGGACAATTCCGACGGCGGTCGGATCGTCCGCATCCGCGATATCGGTCGCGTGGAGCTTGGGGCACAGAGCTATTCCAAGGACTTCATGCAGGACAACAAGCCTGCGGCCGGCATCGGCATCTTCCAGCTTCCCGCCGCCAACGCCCTCGACGTGGCCAAGCGCGTCGCGGCGAAGATGGAGGAGCTGAAGAAGAACTTTCCCGAAGGCCTCGACTACGCCATCCCCTTCGACACGACCCTGTTCGTGACCGCCTCCATCGACGAGGTGTGGAAGACCCTGTTCGAGGCCGCGATCCTCGTCCTCGTCGTCATCCTGCTGTTCCTGCAGGACTGGCGCGCCACGCTGGTGCCCGCGACGACCGTGCCGGTGACCATCATCGGCGCCTTCGCCGCCATGGACGCCATGGGCTTCACCATCAACCTCTCGACCCTGTTCGCCATCATTCTCGCCATCGGCATCGTGGTGGACGACGCCATCGTGATCGTGGAAGGCGTGGCGCGGCACATCGAGGAGGGCATGGCGGGGCAGCCAGCGGCCGAGAAGGCCATGGACGAGCTGTTCGGGCCCGTGGTGGGCATCACGCTCGTTCTGATGTCCGTGTTCCTGCCGGCCTCGTTCATTCCCGGCCTGTCAGGGCAGATGTTCAAGCAGTTCGCCCTCGTGATCGCGGCGACCGCCTTCATCTCGGCCATCAACGCGGCCACCCTGAAGCCGACCCAGTGCGCCCTGTGGCTGCGCCAGCCGGTGCCACCGGAGAAGCGCAACTTCATCTATCGCGGCTTCAACGCCATCTATGGCAAGGCGGAGCACTGGTACACCGGTCTCATCAGCCGCATGGTGCATCATTCCAAGCTGATGGTGCTCATCGCCATCGCGCTCATGAGCGTCGCCGGCTACGGCCTTACCCGCATCCCCACCGCCTTCCTGCCCATCGAGGACCAGGGCTACTTCCTCGCCCACGTCCAACTCCCGGATGCCTCGAACCTCAACCGGACCAAGAAGGTGATGGCGGACGTTTCCGAGCGCATCCGCAAGGTGCCCGGCGTCCAGACCGTGCTCGCCATCTCCGGCATCTCGGTGCTGGACAATTCCTCCACCCTTGCCAATGCGGGTGTCACCTACATCACCCTGACCCCCTGGGACGTGCGCTACGCCACCAAGGGGCAGGACCTGCTCTCGATGTATGAGAACCTGAACAAGGCGGTTTCCGACGTCGAGGAGGCGGAGGTGGTCATCCTCGTGCCGCCGGCCATCCAGGGCATCGGCAACGCCGCCGGCTTCACCATGCAGCCGCAGATCCGCAACGGCAATTTCGACTACCAGTTGCTGGAGCAGATCACCACGTCCATGGTGGACAAGGCGCGGGCCCAGTCGGCCCTCAGCCACGTCTCGTCCTCGTTCCGCGCCGGTGCCCCGCAGATCCAGGTGGAGGTCAACCGCATCAAGGCGGAGACGCTGGGCATCACCGTCGGCCAGGTGTTCGACACCATCTCGTCGTATCTCGGCTCCACCTACGTCAACCAGATCAACAAGTTCGGCAACGTGTTCCAGGTCTACATCCAGGCCGACGCGGGCTTCCGCGTCACCCCGGCCGACCTGATGCAGCTGAAGGTGCGCTCGCCCACCCAGAACGCCATGATTCCCATCGGCACCGTGGTGGACGTGAAGATGACGCTGGGTCCGCCGCTGATCTCGCTCTACAACCTCTATCCCTCGTCCACCATCGTCGGTACCAACGCGGCAGGCTTCTCCTCCGGCCAGGCGCTGTCGCTGATGGAGCAGATCGCCGCCTCGACGCTGCCGCCGGGCACGGGCTTCGAGTGGACCGCCATGTCCTATCAGGAGAAGGCGGTCGGCAATCAGATCTACTACGTGTTCGGGCTCGCCATCCTGCTGGTCTACTTCGTGCTGGCCGGCCAGTATGAGAGCTGGATCCAGCCCATGTCGGTCATCCTCGCGGTGCCGCTGGCGCTGCTCGGCACCGTCAGCGCGCTGCTCGGCCTCGGCGTGGCGAACAACCTCTACACCCAGATCGGCCTCGTGCTGCTGATCGCGCTCGCCTCCAAGAACGCGATCCTCATCGTCGAGTACGCCCGCGAGAAACGGGCGGAGGGCATGGAGATCATGGATGCGGCGGTGGAGGCCTCGCGCCTTCGATTCCGCCCCATCCTCATGACCTCCTTCGCCTTCATCCTCGGCGTGCTGCCGCTGGTGTTCGCCACCGGCGCCGGCGCCAACTCGCGCAAATCCATCGGCATCGCGGTGGTGTCGGGCATGCTCGCCTCCACCTGCCTTGCCGTGCTGTTCGTGCCGTCCTTCTACACGGTGCTCCAGCGATTCGAGGAACGACGGAAGGGCAAGAAGACCGCGGGCACGGGCCATGGTGCCGGGCACAATCCGCCCGAGCCGCCTCCGGCCCCCACGCCAGACGCGGGAGTGCCCCCGGCGCCCGCATCTGCCTGATCCGGGCGCGTCGGTTATGCCTTTTCGTGCGGCAACTGCCCCAGATCGGGGCGGTTGCCGCCGCAAAGTCGCGCTTCCGCCTCCTCTCCGCCTTGTCTAACCTTGGCGAGACCCACGAGCTGTTTCCCGACCGACCGTCAACGCTACCGTCGATCCCATCCCTGGGCTGTCGCCCGCAGGACCTGGTGCCCTAAATGTCGATCCTCGCGAGCCTGCATCACGTCACGAGCTACACCTACGACCATCCGGTCTCCATGGGGCCGCAGGTTATCCGGCTGCGGCCGGCGCCGCACAGCCGCACCGACATCCCCGCCTATTCGCTGAAGATCTCGCCCGCCGAGCACTTCATCAACTGGCAGCAGGACCCGTTCGGCAACTGGCTGGCCCGCATCGTGTTTCCGGAGCGGGTGTCGGAGTTCAAGGTCGAGGTGGACCTCCTCGCCAAGCTCGACGTCATCAACCCGTTCGACTTCTTCGTCGAGGAGTATGCGGAGAGCTTCCCCTTCGAGTATGCGCCGGCGCTGAAGGCGGAACTCGCGCCCTATCTCGAACTGGAGGACGAAGGCGCCCTCTTCGCCGACTATCTCGCCTCCATCCCGCGCGACAAGACCCGCATCGTCGACTTCCTGGTCCATCTCAACCAGCGCCTGCAGGGCGAAGTCGGCTACGTCATCCGCATGGAGCCGGGCGTGCAGACGCCCGACGAGACGCTGAGCCGTAAGCTCGGCTCCTGCCGCGACACCGGCTGGCTGCTGGTCCAGCTCCTGCGCCATCTCGGCCTCGCCGCCCGCTTCGTCTCCGGATATCTCATCCAGCTGAAGCCGGACGTGGCCGCCCTCGACGGCCCCTCGGGCACGGACGTGGACTTCACCGACCTGCATGCCTGGTGCGAGGTCTTCGTGCCCGGCGCCGGCTGGATCGGCCTCGACCCGACCTCGGGCCTCCTGTGCGGCGAGGGCCACATCCCGCTCGCGGCCACGCCGCACTACAGCTCCGCCGCGCCCATCACGGGCTATGTGAACGAGAAGGCCGAGGTCGAGTTCGGCTTCGACATGCAGGTGGTCCGCGTCGCCGAGGCGCCCCGCGTGACGCTGCCCTTCTCCGACGAGACCTGGGCCGCGCTCGACGAGCTCGGGCACAAGGTGGACGAGGACCTCAAGGCCGGCGACGTGCGCCTGACCATGGGCGGCGAGCCCACCTTCGTCTCCATCGACGACTACCAGTCGCCGGAGTGGAACACCGAGGCGCTCGGCCCGCACAAGCGCGAGCGCGCCGACGACCTGATCCGCCGCCTGCGCCGCCGCTTCGAGACCGAGGGCGTGCTGCACTACGGCCAGGGCAAGTGGTACCCCGGCGAAACACTGCCGCGCTGGTCCTTCGACCTGTTCTGGCGCAAGGACGGCCAGCCCATCTGGCAGCGCGAGGACCTGATCGCCGACGAGAAGGTGAACTACGGCGTGACCCCGGCCGATGCCGAGCGCTTCTGCAAGGCGGTGGCCGAGAAGCTCGCCGTGGGCAGCCAGTTCGTCCAGCAGGCGTTCGAGGACAACATCTATTACATGTGGAAGGAGCAGAACCTTCCCGAGAACATCGCCCCCGGCGATCCGCGCATGGCGGACGAGGTGCAGCGGCGCATGCTGGCGCGCACCTTCAACCAGGGCCTCGGCACCGCCACCGGCTCGGTGCTGCCGCTGCGCCGGGTGTGGACCCCGACCGGCCCGGCCTGGCGCTCGGAGGAATGGACCTACCGTCGCCAGTTCCTGTTCCTGATCCCCGGCGAGAGCCCCATGGGCTACCGCCTGCCGCTGGAATCTCTGCAGTATCTGGCGCCCACGCGCTACCCCTACATCGTCGAGGCCGACCCTTTCGAGCCGCGCGACCCGCTGCCCGACGCCGCCGATTTCGCCGCCCGCTACACCGCGGGGCAGGGCGGTGCCGGCACGGGCGCCGATGGCCATGACGCCGATGGCCATGACGCCGGCGCGCCCGGCGGCCCGGGCGGGATGCCGCGCCATTCCATCGCCCCGCGCACCGAGGCCTACGGCGTCGGCGAGCGGGCGCAGGAGCTGGCGCGCGAGTATATCGCCAAGTACGACACCCAGGTCTTCACCGCCGACACCCGCACCGCGCTCTGCGTCGAGCCACGCAACGGCCGCCTGTGCGTGTTCCTGCCGCCGGTGGAAATCCTCGAGGACTATCTCGACCTCATCGCCGCCCTTGAGCAGGTGGCCATCGAGTTGAACACGCCCATCCACATGGAGGGCTATCCGCCGCCCTTCGATTACCGCCTCAACCTCATCCGTATCGCGCCCGATCCGGGCGTGCTGGAGGTGAACGTCCATCCGTCCGATAGCTGGGCCGGCTGCGTGGAGATCACCCGCATCCTCTATGAGGAGGCGCGGCTCGCGCGCCTCGGCACCGAGAAGTTCATGGTGGATGGGCGCCACACCGGCACCGGGGGCGGCAACCATGTGGTGGTGGGCGGCTCCACCCCCGCCGACAGCCCCTTCCTGCGCCGGCCGGACGTGCTGAAGAGCCTGCTGCTCTACTGGCAGCGGCATCCCTGCCTGTCCTATTTCTTCTCCGGCCTGTTCATCGGCCCCACCTCCCAGCATCCGCGGGTGGACGAGGCGCGGCACGACAGTCTTTATGAGCTGGAGATCGCCTTCTCCAAGTTCCCGCCGCCCGGCAAGGGCGAGCCGCCCGCCCCGTGGCTGGTGGACCGGCTGCTGCGCAACCTCCTGGTGGACGTCACCGGCAACACCCACCGCACCGAAATCTCCATCGACAAGCTCTATTCGCCGGATGGCCCCACCGGCCGGCTGGGCCTCGTGGAATTCCGCTGCTTCGAGATGCCGCCGGACTGGCGCATGAGCCTCGCCCAGCAGCTCCTGCTGCGGGCGCTCATCGCGCGGCTGTGGAACAAGCCGGTGCATGGCCACTGCACCCGCTGGGGCACCATTCTCACCGACCGCTTCATGCTGCCGCATTATGTCTGGCAGGACTTCCTCGACGTGGTGGAAGACCTCTCGGACGCCGGCTACCAGATCGATCCCGAGTGGTTCCGCGCCCAGTTCGAGTTCCGCTTCCCCGCGTTCGGCAAGGTCCAGCAGGCGGGCGTGGACATCGAGGTTCGCCAGGCGCTGGAATGCTGGCACGTGCTCGGCGAGGAAGGCGTCACCGGTGGCACGGCGCGTTATGTGGACTCCTCCGTGGAGCGCCTGCAGGTGAAGGTGGAGGGCTTCAACCCCTCGCGTCACATCCTCACCTGCAACGGTCGCAAGGTGCCGCTGGCCCCCACCGGCCGCAACGGCACCTATGTGGCGGGCGTGCGCTACAAGGCGTGGCAGCCGTGGTCGGGCCTGCACCCGACCATCCCGGTGCATTCGCCGCTCACCTTCGACCTCGTGGACACCTGGAGCGAGCGCTCCCGGGGCGGCTGCGTCTATTACGTCTCCCATCCGGGCGGACGGAACTACGACACCTTCCCCGTGAATTCCTACGAGGCGGAGGCGCGTCGCCTCGCCCGCTTCCAGACCTTCGGCCACAGCCCCGGCACCCTCGACGTGGTGCTGGAAACGGCGCCGGACGAGTTCCCGACCACCCTCGACCTGCGGCGCCCTGCCGGCGCCTGAGGCCGCCCGCCGGTCCCGAAGGGCCTGTCGCGGCGGGGTCCCGCGGCGGGCGCAGGCTGGAAGCGCTCCGAAGAGGGGTGCATCTGGCGCCGCCGCGGGCATAATGGAGAACCCGGTCCCACCGGGCACAGGATGTTGACGCGCGGGCAGGGGTGCCCGCGGAAGGGGTGATCGTGTCGGGTGCGGAGCAGCGCAGCGAGGTTTTCGAGCGGGCCGCGGCCGAAAGCCTGATCGGGGGCTACCGCACCCTGCCGGCCACCCGCGACGAGATGATGGACGCGGACGGCCAGCCGCGCCGCCACTGGCAGCCCTTCCTCGCCGCCCTCGCCGAACTCGGCTCCGAGGAATTACGCCGCCGCTTCTCCGCGGCCGACCGCTACCTGCGCGACAGCGGCGTTTTCTACCGCGTCTATGACGATGCCGGCGGGGGGGAGCGGCCGTGGTCGCTCAGCCACATGCCGCTCATCATCGGCGAAGCGGATTGGGAAACCCTCTCGCAGGGGCTCATCGAGCGGGCCGAACTGCTCGAAGAGGTGCTCCAAGACCTCTACGGTGAGGGCCATCTGGTGTCCGATGGCGACCTGCCGGCGGCGGCTGTGGCCGGCAGCCCTGAATTCCTGCGGCCACTGGTGGGCGTGCGGCCCGAGGGCGGGCGCTTCCTGCGCGTCTACGCCGCCGATGTGGGCCGTGGTCCAGATGGCCGCTGGTGGGTGCTCGCCGACCGCACCCAGGCGCCCTCCGGTGCCGGCTATGCGCTGGAGAACCGGCTCGCCTCCACCCGAGCCCTGCCGGACGTGTCGCGCGATCTCAACATGAAGCGGGTCGCGGCCTTCTTCCAGGCGCTGCGCACCTCGCTGATGAAGCTCGACCGAACCGGCGAGGGGCGCATCGGCCTGCTCACGCCCGGTCCGCTCAACGAGACCTATTTCGAGCACGCGCTGCTCGCCCGCTATCTCGGCTTCCTGCTGGTGGAGGGCGAGGACCTGACCGTGCGGGGCGATACCCTGCATGTGCGCACGGTGGCGGGCCTCAGGCGCATCGACGTGCTGCTGCGCCGCCTCGATTCGGATTTCGCCGACCCGCTGGAGCTGAACGCCCGTTCGCGCCTCGGCGTGCCGGGCCTCGTGCAGTCGGTGCGCATGGGCGGTGTCGCGCTGGCCAATGCGCTCGGCACGGGCATCATCGAGGCGCCGGCGCTGCTCGCCTTCCTGCCGCGCATCGCGACCCGGCTCACCGGGCGACCGCTCAGCCTGCCGCACGTCGCCACCTGGTGGTGCGGGCAGCCGGCCGAGCGGGCGCAGGTGATGGAGCATCTGGACGAACTCGTCATCTCCTCCGCCTTCGGCCGGGTGCTTCCGGGTCTGCCGGATGGCGGATCGGTGCTGGGTGCGGACCTCACCCAGGCCGACCGGCGTCGCCTCTCGACGCTGCTCGCGCGGCGCGGGGCGGATGTGGTGGGCCAGGACATCGCCCGCCTCTCCACCACGCCGGTGTGGACCGGGGAGAAGCTCACCCCGCGCCCCTTCATGCTGCGGGTGTTCCTGACCGCCACCGAAAAGGGCTGGTCGGTGATGCCGGGCGGCTTCTGCCGCATCTCCTCGGCCGCCGATGCCCGCGCCGTATCGATGCAGAAGGGCGATCGCTCGGCCGACGTGTGGGTGCTGGCGGACGGCGAGCAGGCAGACGCCACGCTGCTGCCCAGCCCGGCCAATGTGAAGGTCCGCCGCTCATCCGGCACCCTTCCGAGCCGGGCGGCCGACAATCTGTTCTGGCTCGGCCGCTATGTGGAGCGGGCCGAAGCGACGCTGCGCCTCTCCCGCGTTCTGGTGGGGCGTCTGGCCGAGAGCGGGGATACCGGCACCAGCCCCCTGGTGTCGCGCCTGCTCGGCCTGCTCGGGGCCTGGGGCGCCATGCCGCGCGATCTCGCCCGCGCCACGCCCGCGCGCTATGCGGTGGCCGTGCTGACGCGGCGCGACCTGCCGGGCGCCCTGCCGCAATTGGTGCAGGCGGCGCGGGCGGCTGCTTCCGTCATCCGCGACCGCTTCTCGCCCGATGCGTGGCGCGCGCTGGTGGATCTTGAGACCTGCGTCTACCAGCCCGTTCCCGCCGCGCCCTCGGAGGCAGATGTGGCGGAGCGGGCGGATGCGGCCCTGCGCATCATCGCCGCCTTCTCCGGCCTTGCCTCGGAGAACATGAACCGGCTCACCGGCTGGCGCTTCCTGGAGATCGGCCGGCGCACGGAGCGGGCCATCGGCACGCTGCGCTTCGCCCGTACCTTTGGCGAGGCAGGCGCGCCGCAGGGCTCGCTCGATGCGTTGCTGCAGGTGGCGGACAGCCTCATCACCTACCGCACGCGCTATGTGATGATGGAGGCGCGCGGGCCGGTGCTGGACCTCGTGCTGCTCGATCCGGACAATCCGCGCTCGGTGGCCTTCCAGGTGCACCGCATGGCGAACCACCTGAAGGTGCTCCCCGGCCGCGATCAGGATGCCCCGCCGCCGCTCTGGGAGCGCATCGTCGCTCGCATGCAGGCGGAGCTTGCGGCCAGCACGTCGGACAGCTTCGAGCCGGAATGGTTCGACGCCATGGAGAAGATGCTGATGCAGCTCTCCGACGAGGTATCGTCCCACTATTTCCTCCAGGGACATTCCCCGGAGATGACGCTGACCATCGGCATGTGAGGCGAGCCACGCGAGCCGAAAGCCCGCGCGGCGCCTGAGCGAAAGCAACGAATACAGCCCGCGCGGCGCCTGAGCGAAAGCAACGAATACAGCCCGCGCGGCGCCTGAGCGAAAGCAACGAATACAGCCCGCGCGGCGCCTGAGCGAAAGCAACGAATACAGCCCGCGCGGCGCCTGAGCGAAAGCAACGTACAATGCTCTACGATATTCGCCAGACCACCACTTACAGCTATCAGGTGCCGGTGCGCGTGGTACGGCAGGTGCTGCGGATGACGCCGATGGATCGCTTCGGCCACCAGCACGTCATCGCCCACATCCTCGATGTGGACCCCGAGCCGGCGGAGCTGGAGCAGGGCACCGATTTCTTCGGCAACGGGCTCACCTGGCTTACCATCGACCAGCCCCACGGCCATCTTTCCATCACCACCCGCAGCCGGGTGGACGTGACCGCGACACCCTTGCCCGACCCCGCCGCAACCCCGCTGGTGGACGAAGTGCGCGTCGTGGCGCTGGAGGAGCCGGACCTTGGTCCCGATGCGGCGGTCCACGGCTTGTTTCCGAGCCGGGCCATTCCCATCGACGCCGACATTACCGACTGGACGGCGACCAGCTTCCGCGGCGACCGCCCGGTGCTGGAGGCGGCGCTGGAGCTGATGCACCGCGTGCACGACGAATTCACCTATGAGCCCGGCGCCACCATCGTCACCACCTCGCCCCACGAGGCATTCGCGGCGAAGGCGGGCGTGTGCCAGGACTTTGCGCAGGTGATGATCGCGGGGCTGCGCGGCCTCGGCCTGCCGGCGCGATACGTCTCCGGCTATCTCCGCACCATCCCGCCCGAGGGCCAGCCCCGGCTGGAGGGGGCGGACGCCACCCACGCCTGGGCCGAGGTGTGGTGCGGGCCGGCCTTCGGCTGGATCGGGCTCGATCCCACCAACGCCATCCCGGCGGGGGACGACCACATCATCCTCGCCGTCGGCCGCGACTATGCGGATGTCTCGCCGGTGGACGGGGTGATCGTCTCGTCCGGAGACCACATCCTCGCCGTGGGCGTGGACGTGGTTCCGGTCCCGGCCCGGTGAGGCATCAGTTCACTGGTCCCATCACCGCGTCGGGCAGCCAGGTGACGATGCCGGGGAAGACGCTGAGGATGACGATGCCGCCCAGCATCAGCAGCACGTAGGGCAGGGCGCCCTTCAGCACCTGCGCCGTCGGCACCTGCGGGGCGATGGCGTTCACCACGAACAGGTTCAGCCCCACCGGCGGCGTGATGAGCCCGATCTCCATGTTGATGGTGAGGATCACCGCGAACCAGTAGGGATCGAAGCCCGACGACACGATGATCGGATAGAGCAGCGGCGCCGACATCACGATGATCGCCACCGGCGGCAGGAACATGCCGGCTACCAGCAGGAAGAGGTTGATGATTGCCATCAGCACCCAGCGGTTCACCTCCAGGCCGGCGATGGCGGCTGCGACCGTCTGGGTGATGAAAAGCGAGGAGAGGGCGAAGGCGAACAATTCCGCCGAGGCCATGATCATCATGATCATGACGCTCTCCCGCAAAGTGGACGAGAAGATCTCGAAGACCGGCTTGGGGCGGAACAGCCGGTACATGATGATGACCACGCCGAGGGTCAGAAACGCGCCGGCGCCGGCCGCCTCGGAGGGCGTCGCGACGCCCCCGTAGAGCACGTAGAGCGTGCCGAGGATGATGATGAGGAAGGGCAGCACCTTGGGCAGCGCTTCCAACTTCTGGCCGAAGGAGAAGCGGCTGCCGCGGTCGTCGAAGCGGAAGCCCTTGCGGCGGCAATCGTAGAGCGACCAGGCCATGAACATGGCGGTCAGCATCAGCCCCGGCATCACGCCGGCCAGGAACAGCCGGCCGATGGAAGTCTCGGTGGCGATGCCGTAGACGATCATCGTCACCGAGGGCGGAATGAGGATGCCGAGCGTTCCGCCCGCGCAGATCGATCCGGTGGCGACCGACGCGGGATACCCGCGCTTCAGCATCTCCGGAATGCCCATCTTGCCGATAGCGGCGCAGGTGGCGGGGCTTGATCCCGTCATGCCGGCGAAGATGGCACAGGCGCCGATGTTGGAGAGCACCAGCCCGCCCGGCACCCGGTTCAGCCAGCGGTCCAGCGCCTCGTAGAGGTCGCGGCCCGCGGGGGTGGCGGCGACCGCCGCGCCCATCAGCACGAACATGGGGATGGAGACGTAGGCGAGATTGGCGATGCCGGCGAACATGGTCTCCGCGAGCACCTCGAACACGCCCCAGCCGCTCGCCATCAAGAGGCCGAAGATGGCGGTGAGCCCGAGGGCGAAGGCGATGGGCATGCCGGTGGCGAGCAGCGCGAACAGGATGCCGATGACAACGAAGCCCGATGTGGTGGGGGAGAGGGTCATCACGGGTGCGCTCCGAAGCCGTCCGTGCCGGAGATGCGGCGCACCAGCTCGGCCACGTACTGGAGGGAGAGGAGGGCGAAGCTGACGGGCAGCGGCAGAAGCGGAATCCACAGGGTGATGGCGGCGACCGTGGAGGTCCGCCATTCGTTCACGTAGGCCTCATGGAAGAACATGCTGCTCGCCACCGTCATGGCGATGGCGAACAGGAGGCCGAGCACCGCGCCGATGATGCCGAGCGCCCGCTGCACCGGCTTGGCCGCCATGAGCTCGATGACATCCACACCCACATGGCCGCGCGTCAGCAGCACGTAGGGCGCGCCGAGGAAGACCGCGGCCGTTGCCGTGAACACCACGAAGTCGGTCTGCCAGATGGTGGGGGCGCGGAACACATAGCGCATGAAGATCATCTGGCAGATCACCACCATGGAGGCGACGAGCAGCAGCCCGGCGAGGATGGCGACGGCGCGCGACAGGAAGTCCACGGCGTGGAGGAAGGAGCGGGTCATGAGCGCCTCGGGGGCAAGCGTGGGCGTGTGCTGGGGCTTGTGCGGGGCCGCCCGCCGCCATCAGGGCGCGGCGGGCGGAAGCCGTGCGGGCGCAGCGCGCCCGTCCCGTCACTGGACGGCGAGGGCCTTCTTGATCAGCTCGTCGCCGCCCTTCACCTTCTCGGAGAAGTTCTTGTAGGCGCTGGCCTGCGCCACCTTCAGCCAGGCGTCATAGTCGGAGGCTGACATTTCAATCACCTCGACGCCCGCCTTCTTGAAGGTGTCCGCGAGCTTCTGGTCGCCCTTGCGCACCTCCTGCGCGAACCAGTCCTGCGCCTTCTTTCCGGCCGCAAGGATGGCCTTCTGCTGGTCGGGCTTCAGCCGGTCGAACACCTGCTTGGACATGAGCACGGGTTCGTACATGAACCAGAGCGCATTGCCGCCCGGCGCGGTCAGGCATTTCACCTGCTCGAACAGGCGATAGGAGACGAAGCTTTCCGAGGAGGTGTTGGTGGCGTCAAGCACGCCGGTCTGCATGCCGGAATAAATCTCGGACGAGGGCATGGAGGCGATGGAGGCGCCGGCGGCGGCCAGCATCTGCTCGAAGGCGGGGCCGGCGGCGCGCGTCACCTGCCCCTTGATGCTGTCGGGCCCTGTGATGCAGCCCTTCTTGGAGGCAAAGGCGCCGGACAGCCAGGCATCGGCGATCACGATGGCACCCTGCGCCTCGATGATCTTCTTGATGTCCTGCATGAAGGGGGAGGTGTTGAGCCGCTCGGCCCGGTCGAAATTGCGCACCAGGCCCGGCATCAGCGTCACCGAGAATTGCGGCACGCGGCCGGAGGCGTAGTCGAGCGGGAAGGACGAGATGTCGAGCTGGCCCTTCGTCAGCGCCCCCCATTGCTCGTTCGCCTTGTACAGCGAGGCGCCGGGGAAGACCTGGATCTTGATGCCGACATTGGCCGCCGCGACGTCGCGGGCGATCATCTGCACCATCTCGTCGCGCGGGTCCCCCTTGCCGCCCGGAAACTGGTGCGAGGCGCGCAGGGTGATGTCCTGTGCCAGGGCCGGCGCCGAAAAGGCGATGGCGCAGGCGAGCGCGCAGGCGCGCGCGATGGTCCGTGATCCGATCATGGCTTTCCTCCCGTGCGGCCGGCTTGGATGCGGCCTGTGGCGTTTCCCGTTTCGTTTTCCGGTCGTTCAGGGAGCCGATGCGGTTGCCCGCCCCGGCTTCCCCGGCCGGTCGGCCGCGGCGGTAGTCCCGCCGTCAGCCCAATCCCGCCAATGCGGCAGGATATTTTACGCAACGTTACGATAGATGTCCTTGTAGGTTTCCCGAAGGATATTCTTCTGCACCTTGCCCATGGTGTTGCGCGGCAGTTCGGAGACGAAGAAGACGCGCTTCGGCTGCTTGAACTTGGCAAGACGATTTTCGAGGGCCCGATGGACGGCATCTTCCGTCAGCGTCGCATCCTTCTGGGCGACGATGACGGCGGTGACGCCCTCGCCGAAATCGGGGTGCGGCACGCCGATGACCGCGCTCTCGACGACGCCGGGGATGGCATCGATCTCGCCTTCCACTTCCTTGGGATAGACGTTGAAGCCGCCGGTGATGACGAGATCCTTGCCGCGCCCGACGATGTGGACGTAGCCGGTCTCGTCGATCTTGCCGAGGTCGCCGGTGATGAAGAAGCCGTCGCGGAATTCCGTGGCGGTCTTCTCCGGCATCCGCCAGTAGCCCTTGAACACGTTCGGCCCCTTCACCTCGATCATGCCGATCTCGCCGGTGGGCAGGTCTGTGCCGGTCTCTGGATCGACGACGCGCACGCTGATGCCGGGCAGGGGATAGCCCACCGTGCCGGCGATCCGCGCGCCGTCATAGGGGTTGGAGGTGTTCATGCCCGTCTCGGTCATGCCGTAGCGCTCGAGAATGGCGTGGCCCGTCCGCTCCTCGAAGGCGCGGTGGGTCTCAGCCAGCAAAGGCGCGGAGCCGGAAACGAACAGGCGCATGCCCTTCGTCGCCTCGCGGGTGAGGCCGGGCTGGTCGAGCAGGCGCGTGTAGAAGGTGGGCACGCCCATGAGCGTCGTCACCTTGCCCGCCGACATGAGGGCGATGGCCTCCTTCGGATCGAACTTGGAGCGGAACTCCATGCTCGCGCCGGCCAGCAGGACGATGTTGGTGGCGACGAAGAGCCCGTGAGTGTGAAAGATGGGCAGTGCGTGCAGCAGCACGTCATCCGCCGTGAAGCGCCAATAATCCTTCAGCGTCTGCGTATTGGAGAGCAGATTGGCGTGGGTGAGCATGGCGCCCTTGGCGCGGCCCGTGGTGCCCGAGGTGTAGAGGATGCCGCCGAGATCCTCCGGCCCGCGCGCCACATCCTCGAAGGTGTCGGGGAAGCCTAAGGCCGCGCTGGTGAGCGACCCCTTGCCGTCGGTGCCGAGCGTCTCCACCGCGCCGACGCCAAGCCGGGCGGCGAGCGCGCGTGCGTCCTGTTCAATCTCCGGCCGGCACACGAAGACGGTGGGCTCGGCGTCGGAAAGGAAATATTCGACCTCGTTCAGCGTATAGGCGGTGTTCAGCGGCAGATAGACCGCCCCGGCCCGGATCGCGCCGAGATAAAGCGCGAGAGCCGGCCAGGATTTCTCCACCTGAACCGCCACCCGGTCTCCCGGCTTGACCCCGCGCGCGATCAGAAGATTGGCGAGGCGAGCGGAGAGGGCGAGCGCGTCGCCATAGGTCTCCACCGTGCCATCGATGAGGCGGGCGAGGGGCTTGTCCATCGCCGGGATGGCGGCGCGGATGGCGGTGAAGAGGTGGTTCTCGGTCATGTCTTCGTCTCGTTGGCGACAGTGCCGGCGGCGCTGCGGGCAGTTCAGGACACGGGCAAGCTCAGGAAACCGGAACGAGCGCGCGGGCCGCCGCGTCCGCCCGCAGCAGCTTCTTCACCACCGGGCTCGCGACCACCTCGCCCTTGCCCGCGAAGGCCTCGTGGTTCTTTTCGATGTCGGCGAGGACATAGCGGTAGTTCACCATGAGACCCGCCGCCTGGGCGATGCCCTTTGCCGACAGGTCGCCCATGGGGTTGATCTTCTCCAGCCGCGCGCCATTGCCGAGGTGAAAGCGGGCGACCGGGTCCACCGGCTTGCCCTTGGCGGTTCGGGCGATGAGGAAGTAATAGGCCGCGGCCGCGCTCAGCACCGGCGTCAGCGCCTCGCGCACCTCGGTCTTTTCCGCCCAGTCCGGCGTATCGAGCGCTTTCAGCGCCTCCTTGTCGGCGGCGGTGAGGGCGGCTGGTGCCTCAGCCTTTCGCTCGCCGTCGAGCCAGGCGCGGAAGCCGGGCACCGGCGAGAGCGTGACGAAGGTGGTGAGCGAAGGAATCTCGCGGGAAATCTCCTCCACCACCTGTTTGATCAGGAAATTGCCGAACGAAACGCCGCCGAGCCCGCGCTGGCAGTTGGAGATGGAATAGAAGACGGCCGTGGTGGCCTTCTCCGGCTCCAGCAGTTCGCGCGACTGGTCCAGCACCGGGGCGATCGCGCCGGGAATGTCCTTGGTGAGGGCGACCTCGACGAAGATCAGCGGCTCGTCCACCAGTGCCGGATGGAAGAAGGCGTAGCAACGCCGGTCCGGGCTGTCGACGCGCGCGCGCAGGTCGTTCCAGTCGCGGATGGCGTGCACCGCCTCGTAGCGGATGATCTTCTCCAGCACGTTGGCGGGCGTCGACCAGTCGATGCGTCGCAGCACAAGGAACCCCCGGTTGAACCAGGACGAGAACAGATGGCCGAAGTCGCGGTCCACGGCGGCGAGGTCGCGCCGGAGCACCATGGCGTCCATCAGATGCTCGCGCATGCGGACGAGGGAGAGTGTCGCGCCCGGGGCCATGTTGAAGCGGCGGAACAGCTCCTGCCGACGCGGCTCGCTGGCGAGGTGGAGCTCGGCGGCCGAAGCATCCGATCCCGTGCGACCGTAGCTGGCGATGGCGGCATCGAGGCGGGTGCGGTCCGGCCCGAAGGCTTCGGCGAGCGCCTCGAAGAAGGCAATGCGCTCACCCGTCTTCATCCGCGCATAGCGATCGAGGATGTCGGACGCGAGCGCGACGCCCGAGGCCTCGCCACGGCCGGAGAGCAGTTGCTCACAACGGTCCACCAGCGTGGCGGCCTTGGTGGCGCCGGAGACGCGGGCATTGCGGTCCAGCAGCGCGCGGCCGCGATCCGCGATGGTGGTGAGAAGATCGCCGAAGAAGGACGCGTTGGAACTCATCGTCGCACTCCACCAGCTACGATGCCGGACATCGCCAACGTCATGGGACGGCGCTCGGTTCGGGAAGGCAAGCCCGGGACGGCGCGGTGAGAACCATTCTTTCGGATGATCCGGCGTGGGGTGCCGCGTACTGCCATCTCGGTATCAAGATAGGTCATATCGCCAGATCCCGCCGTATCGCCAGCTTAAGAGAGACCCAGCTGCATTTTTTGTCAACAATCATGTATGCAAGAATTTGGGTCTTGCATTGAGTGTGATGAGCAGGCTTTCTGGTATCTGGGGACAAAAGGAGCGCCGTCGTGCGGGGAGAGCAGACGCCGAGGCTCAGGGAGGCGCTGGAGGACGATATCGTCGCCGGCCGCCTGAAGCCGGGGCAGCGGCTCGACGAGGTGGGCCTCGCCGAGCGGTTCGGCGTTTCGCGCACGCCCATCCGCGAGGCGCTTATCCAACTGGCCTCGTCCGGCCTGGTGGAGATCCGGCCCCGCCGCGGCGCCTTCGTCGTGCTGCTCGGCCCGCGCGAGCTGATCGAATCCTTCGAGCTGATGGCGGAGATCGAGGCCTCCTGTGGCCGGCTCGCGGTGCAGCGCATGGGACCGTCCGACCGCGACGCCATCGCTCACGCGCATGAGACCTGCCGCGCCGCTGTCGCGGCCGGGGATGAGGAGGCCTATTATCCCGCCAACGCGCGTTTCCATGCCGCGATCTACGCCGCCACCAGCAACCGCGTGCTCGCGGGCGAGGCGCTGAAGCTTCAGCGCGGGCTTCAGCCCTATCGCCGCCTGCAGCTGAAGGTGCCGCGCCGGGTGGAGGCCTCCTTCGCGGAACACCAGGGCATCGTCGATGCGCTGTTTGCCGGCGATGGCACCCTCGCCGCCGAGCGCTTGCGCGCCCATGTGCTGGTGCAGGGCGAGCGCTTCATGACCCTCATAGCCGCCCTCCAGGCCGAATCGGACGCGCTGGCTGACGCGGGGTGAGGGATTTTTGAGATACGTCAGTAACAGGTGCCCGGCCTCTCGCGTCGGCCTGTCGGTCCCACGCGGCTCGTCCCACGCGGCTCGTGCCTCGGCGCCCCGCAAGCACCCGTGGACACCGCCCATCCCCTGTTGCCGTGCCGCGAGCCTTCCGATAAAAGAACCTCGCTCCTGCGCCACGCACCCGTAGCTCAGCTGGATAGAGCGCCGCCCTCCGAAGGCGGAGGCCACACGTTCGAATCGTGTCGGGTGCGCCATTTCAATTAACAGTTGTCTTGGTGTGTGGGTGGCAGACGCCCGTTTTGGTCCTTGCGCCGAAAGCTGATTGGCCGCCTTGGTAGGGTCGCAAAGCGGCTCCTACCTGCATACGAATTCCGACTTTCATCCCACCGTCCAGCCCTCGCCTTCACTTCCCGCTCGTTGGCGACCGATCTGAACACGCCCTGTGACGGATGCGTCGTGCGAGGGCGGGGCTATCCCACCGTACTGAACCACGGGCACAACAACCGCAGCAGGGGCTCCCCTCTCCGCTTCAAACGGGACTGTGCTCCAGGATTTGTCGAGCCCTAACGATCGGGCCGAAGGGAGTAGCCCTGTTTGCAAGGGCAAAGGTGACCCATTGCCGACCTTCGACTGCCCTTTCAGCGACGTCCGCTTGCCGCTTCTCCTCATTTGCACCTCAGCCCTCGCCGGCTGCGCCACCTTCGAGAAGCCGCCGGAGATCGAGTATGACGATGCCCCGCCCGCCGTCTTCAAGGCCGAGCCGCCGGGGCCGGTGCGCATCGTCGAGCTGCCGAAGCCTTTGCCGCTGCCTGGCCAACTGAAGCCTGTGGGGAAGGACGGCAAGGCAGAACCGGAAGCGACCGACCCTGCAGCTCGCGTGAACCAGGCCAATGCCGCCGCGCGCGTGCAACCCGTCCGCAACGGCTTCATAACTCCATGCAGGTCTATCCCTTCGTGGAAGGCGCGCTCTATCAGGTCTATGCCGCGCCTGGCCAGATCACCGACATCGCCCTGCAGCCCGGTGAGCAACTGGTGGGCACGGGGCCGGTCGCCGCCGGCGACACGGTGCGCTGGATCATTGGCGACACCGAGAGCGGGGCGGGCGGAGCGAAGCAGGTCCACATCCTGGTGAAGCCCACGCGGCCCGACCTCACCACGAACCTCGTCATCAACACCAATCTGCGCACCTATCACATGGAGCTGCGCTCCACCGAGAAGACCTACATGGCCTCGGTCTCCTGGCAGTACCCGCAGGACCAGCTCATCGCGCTGCGGCGCCAGAATGCCGAGGCGGCAGTCGTACAACCCGTCGCCACCGGCATCGACCTCACCAAAGTGAATTTCCGCTACGAGGTCACCGGTGACCGGGCGCCGTGGCGACTGCTACGGGCGTTCGACGATGGGCAGCAGGTGTTCATCGAGTTTCCCCGCGGGATCGCCCAGGGCGAGATGCCACCGCTGTTCGTCGTCGGCCCCCGGGGCGACACCTCCGAGCTCGTGAACTACCGTGTGCGCGGCACCTATATGATCGTCGACCGCCTCTTCGCGGCAGCCGAGCTGCGCTTCGGTGCCGACAAGGACCAGAAGCGCGTCCGCATCTCCCGCACCGATGGGAGGCGGGTCCTATGAGCGGCAATGAATCCGGGAGGGAGAAAGGGCCGGACCCGGCCGATAACGCCAGACCATTGACGGGCGAAGCTGTGGCGGCCATGCGGCTGCGCCCGGAGCCGCCACGGGTGACGCGCCTGTCCCGCAAGGTGCTGGCCGGGCTGGGGCTGGTCGCGGGCCTTGGGATCGGCGGAGCGCTGATCTACGCTCTTCAGGCGCGCAAGGACCGTGGGCCGGGACAGGAACTCTACGCGACCGAAGTCAAGTCGACGCCGGACGGGCTCGCCAGTCTGCCGAAGGATTACGCCGGAATCCCGAAGCTCGGACCGCCGCTGCCCGGCGACCTCGGTCGGCCGATCCTCAATGCGCAGACCGCAGTGCAGCCGATAGTGCCGACGATGGGAGGCATGCCCAATCCGGCTCTGAGCCCAGAGGAGCAGAGGGCGGTAGGCGTTCCATTGGGATCGTCGGTCAATCCGACCGACAGGATGGGTGCGGTGACTGTCGTGAACCGTCGGCGCAGCTGTTCCGACTCCCGCACGCCGCCCACGAACATGTCATGGCGCAGCGTATCCTCGAAACGGGCTTTCATGCGGCTCCAGTCGCGGACCACGCCGGCGGGGGTGTCCTCCATCCAGCCAAGCCGCCGCGCAGGGAAATAGCCGAAGAGACCGGTCATTATCGGCATGAGGATGTGCCACTTGAGATACATGCGCCGACGATGCGACGAATCGTAGTCGCGCCAGTACGCATATTGCGCGCCCACCGTGAATATGCGTCCGATCAGGTGATTGGAGGTGGCAAGACCGATTGCGAACCCGCCGATCGAGTGGCCGACCGCATGGATCGGATGCCCCGGGAATTCAGCTTGCGCAAGCCGGAGGGCCGCCTCGAGATCCTTTTCCCCCAGTCCACCCAGTCGGCCTGGAATCCGCGCAGGGAGCTGGGCCTCGACTCGCCTATGCCGCGGTAGTCATAGATGAGGACGTTGAACCCATTGGCGTAGAGATAGTCTGCAAACCGCGAATAATATCGGCACCGAACCGAAGTGGCGGGCGAGATCACAACCACCGGGTGTCGGGGATCACTATGGCCATGACTCCAGATGAAGCCGCCAAGTACGACGTGATCCGGCGCGGCAAACCGCACCGGCTCACCCCTGCGCTGTGCTGTGACGTCCCCCGGCCGAGTGCAACTTGCTTGCTGACGCACGCTGTCGGCTCCGATCCATCATCCTCGCCAATCCATCATCCTCGCCAGTTGATATTCTCGATGCTTCGCCGATGCTGTCGAATGAGGATGCCTCCGCATGACGTGAGAAGCCTTCAGTTGCGCCGGCGGCGAGCCCGGCCTTTCCTCGTCGCCTGGATGGCGGGAGAGGCGGGGCGGGTGTCATGGGTCCAGTCGTGAAGCTTTGTGAGCTGCCGCTTGCGCGACAGTCCCATGGCGAGACGTTCGAAGCGGCCTTTGCCGCCGTGGCGGCGCCGCTGGGGGCAAGGCGCATGGGCGCGCGCTACATCGAGGCTCCGCCCGGCAAGAAGGCCTGGCCCTACCACTGCCACCACGCCAACGACGAACTGTTCGTCATTCTGGGAGGCCGCGGCCGCCTGCGCCACGGGGGACGGGCATATCCGGTCGCCCCCGGCGACGTGATCGTGTGCCCGGCCGGCGGGGCGGAAACCGCGCACCAGCTGATCGCCGAAGGGGACGAGCCCCTGAGGTATCTGGCCGTCAGCTCCATGCACGAGCCCGACGTGCTCGAATATCCCGACTCCGGCAAGATGACGGTCTTTGCCGGATCGCCCCCCGGCGGCGACAAGGCGGCGCGGCGCGTCGACATCACCGTGCGCGCGGACAGCCGGGTCGACTATTGGCAGGACGAGCGCTGAACATAACCGTGCAAGAGGCCGCGCATGCGAAGCGGCCGCAGGTGATCGGCGCGTGCATGCGAGGGACCCATGACCGGTGATCGGCCCATCGACTTCTGGTTCGACTTCGCGTCCGGCTATGCCTATTTCGCCGCGCTGGAGATCGAGGATCTCGGCCGCCGGGTGGGCAGGCCGGCCCGCTGGCGCCCCTACACGCTCGGCACCGCGTTCAAGGCGACCGGTTCACGCGGCCTGTCCTCGACCCCGCTCAAGCGCGACTACGCCAGGACCGATTGGCACCGCATCGCGCGGCTGCGGGGCGTGCCGTTCGCGCTGCCGGATCACCACCCTTCGGTGGCGCTGGCGGCCACCCGGGTGTTCTATCTCATCGACGCGCAGGACCCGGAGGCGGCGAAGCGCTTCGCGAGGGCGCTATTCGATGCCTATTTCACCCGCGGCATCGACAGCGGCAACCTGGAGCATGTGCTGGCGGTGGCCGCCGCGCTTGGCCTGGACACGGACGCGCTCGCCGCCGACGCCGTGGCGCCCGACATCAAGCAGAAGGTGAAACTCATCTCCGAGCAGGCGGTGGCCCTCGGGGTGTTTGGCTCTCCCTTCTTCTTTGTCGATGACGAGCCGTTCTGGGGCTGGGACCGGATGGCAATGATGGAAGCGTGGATCGGGCGCGGCGGCTGGTGATGGCGCCAGCACGAGCCGAAGCCGGCCGATGCGGAATCCCTAGCTCCCGGCGCCTTGGCTCTCGCCGGAGGTCCCGAACAGGCGCCGGTTCCAGTTCTCCACCTGCCCGGTGGTGAGGCGGCGCTCCGCAAGGCGGCGCCAGCTCTCGGGCAGGAGAGGCAGCGCGGCCATCGCGGAAAGCTCGTCGCGCGCGAGCCGGTCGGAATAGAGCACCCGCCAGAGGCGCTGCAGCGGCCAGTCGGGCGCGCGCCGCTCCAGGCGCACGAGGCTGTCCCCCGGCGCGACGCGGCCCTCCTCCAGAATGCGGTAATACCACCCCGTCCGCCCGCTGCGCTGCACGCGCGCGGCCATGTCGGTCACGGCAAAGCGGTGGTTGAGCTTGAAGCACGGCTGGCGGCCCTGAGACACCTCGACCACCGCGCCGCCGAGCCGGAACACGTCCCCGAGGGCCACGTCCGCTTCGGTCATCCCGGCGCAAGACAGGTTTTCCCCGAAGGCGCCCGGCTGCTCGAGAACGGCGTGCGGGCCGATCTCCTGCGTCCAGGCGGCATAGTGGTCGAAGGGGTAGTGATGCACGGCCTTGTCCGGTCCGCCATGGTGGCGCCGGTCGCCCTGGCCGTCGCCGGCGAAGCCCTCGCGCCCGAGATGGACCGGGCCGGCCACCGGCTGCTTGGCGATGCCGCTGGGCACGCCGCCGGGGCCGAACGGCTTCACGGTCCCGACCAGAAGGGCCTTCAGGGGAAATGCCATGGCGTCAGGCGCCGCGCCATTCGGTTCCGGCGGCGGGCCGGCGGACGTGTCTGCGGTGCGCGCACCCATCTCCTGCTCCCTCGACATTCTGCGCCTCGGCGCCTCGCCGGCCCTGTGGGCGGAGGAGTCCGGGCAGCCGGGCGAACTCCCAGACGACGGGCGGTGCCACGGCTTCGCCCTATGCCATGCGCACCTATCGTCTCGAGCGATCATCAATGACGATCAGGAATGAAACCTGCTCGTTGGTCTCATTGCGAAATTCATGTCCGCAATGGGATGGAAAAAACAGGGTGTCGCCCGCGGACACACTGAAGGATCTGTCCTCCAGGACCACCTTCAGCGTCCCCTCCTGGACAACGAGATATTCTTCCACGCCTGCGTGATGGGGCGGGAACGAGACGGCGCGTCCCGCCGGCAGGCAATTGAAGGCGACGTCCACGGCGCCGTCCGCGAACAGCGGCGACAAGGCGCGGCGCTGAAAGCCGGTTTTCGGATCGCGGAAGATCGACTGGTCCTCCCGTCTGATCAATTGCGGCTCGCGGGGCTGGAACCGACCCAGCAGGTGCGAAAGGCTGACCTTGAGGGCGCCGGCAAGCTTGCCGAGCACGGTGGCGGTCGGCACGGACACGCCGCGCTCGATCTTGGAGATCATGGCGCGGCTGACGCCGGACAGCGTCGCGAGCTGGTCCAATGTCAGCCTGGCCTCCTGGCGCATCCGGCGCAGATTGGCGGCGAGGTGCGCCTCTTCGGCGGCCGGATCGTCGCTTTGCGCTGGGGGTTCGCTCTGTCTGGGCAACGCGACTCCACCGGGTGCTCGCTTCCGCCCGCCGAACCTACCGGCCGCGCGCGGCGCGAACAAGCCAACGCATTGCACCGGCACGCTCTCTACTATAGTGGATAATCTGCGAGAGAAGGAGGGCCGCGATGCGCATGCTCGTGATGGGGGCCGGAGGCATCGGAGGCTATTTCGGCGGCAGGCTGGCCGCAGCCGGGGTCGACATCCGCTTTCTGATCCGGCCGGCACGCGCCGAATGGCTGGCGCGCCACGGGCTGGTCATCACCAGTCCGCTGGGCGACCTGCGCATCCCGGTGGCGACGCTGACGGCGGCGGACGCTCCGTTCGATGCGGTGCTGCTCGCCTGCAAGGCGTACGATCTCGAGGGCGCGATGGACGCCGTCGCGCCTGCGGTGGGGCCGGCCACACTCGTCCTGCCGCTGCTGAACGGAGTGCGCCAGCTCGATCGTCTTGACGCCCGCTTCGGCCGGGAGCGCGTGCTGGGCGGGCTGTGCCATATCGGCGTATCCCTGACCGAGGCCGGAGAGATCCAACATCTGAACAGGTTGCAGCGGTTCGTCCTCGGCGCGCGGACATCGGCGCAGGTCCCGGCCGCCGCGGCCTTGCACAAGGTGCTGGAGCGCGGGGGATTCGCACCCGTCCTCAGCGAGGACGTCATGCAGGACATGTGGGAGAAGTTCACCTTCCTCGCCACCTATGCCGGCATGACGACGCTGATGCGGGCACCCGTCGGCGCCATTCTTTCGGCCGAGGAGGGCGAGGCGATCCTGCGCGACATGCTGGCGGAATGCGTCGCGACGGCGACGGCCGGCGGCCACCCGCCACGCCCCGAGGCCATGGCCCAGATGGTCGCCTCGCTCACCGAGCGCGGCTCGGCCGGGACGGCGTCGATGCTGCGCGACATGATGCGCAACGGCCCGACCGAGCATGACCATATCCTGGGCGACATGCTGGCCCGCGCGCGGGCGGCGGGGCTGTCCGCCCCTCTGTTGCGCGTCAGCCTTGCCCACATGCAGGCCTACGACGCAACCCGCGCGCGCGGTGCGCCATGAGGCTCAAAGCGCGCCGTGCCGGCCCTCGGCCGGCACATCGGGGCGGCCGGCCATGCAGATCAGGGTCTGCTGGCCGATCGCGACGAGGGACCGGCCCTTGGCGCTGTCCGCGAACACCTCCAATTGGCAGATGGTGAGGGTCTTTCCGGCCTTGACCACCCTGCCGACCGCCTCCAGCGCATCGCCCTGGGCCGGATTGAGCAGATTGACCTTGAGCTCCACGGTGAGCACCGAGCTGTCTTCGGGAAAGAGGGTAAAGCCCGCATAGCCGCCGGCCGAATCCGCGATCGCCGAGGTGCCGCCCGCGTGGAAATAGCCGTGCTGCTGCGACAGCTCCGGACGGAACGGCATGCGGATGGTCACGAGGCCGTGCCGAACCTCCGATATGGTCGCGCCGAGATGGGCCATGAGCCCTTGCCGCTGGAAGCTGCCCCGGATCCGTTGTTCCACGTCCGAACCCACCGGGCTGCCGATCTCCGGCCGCATGTGTGCACTCATGGCGTTCTCCCGCTTGGTGGCCCTGCCCGGCGAAAGCTAGTGAGGGGCGGCGGCGAACCGGAGTGAGAAGCTTTCCCCCCAAGCTGAGAAAATCTCGGCCTTGCCCGAACACCCGGCTCTGCCGGCTTTTGCAGGCGGGAGAACAGCTCATCCTTGGCTGACGAAATCTCAGCAGCGCGCAGCATCTCCCCATGCCAATTCTTGCCATCCGGCTGCATTCGACGGCGAGGCCGCCAAGGAGAGAGGCCACAGGATGGAAACACCATCATTGAGCGCGCTGGCCATGTACGCCTTCGTGATGTCCATAACGCCCGGCCCTAACAATCTGATGCTGACCACCTCCGGCCTTGCCTTCGGCCTGACCCGCACCTGGCCTCACATTCTCGGGATACCGTGCGGCGTCGCAATCCAGCTTGCTGCGGTTGGCGCCGGCCTCGGCGCGATATTCGCGCTGGAGCCTCGCATCCAGATCGGCCTGAAGCTCGTGGGCACGCTCTACCTCCTTTGGCTCGCGTTCAAGCTCTGGCGTGCGGCGGCGCCAAGCGATGCCCCCATGGCGAAGCCAATCGGCTTTCTCCAAGCTGCGGCCTTCCAGTTGGTCAACCCAAAGGCTTGGCTCATCGCGGTGACGGCCGTGGCCGCTTTCGTCGGTCCCGGCGAGGGCTATGTCGTGCGCATAGTCCTGGTGGGCGCCGTATTCACTTTGGTCGGCCTGCCGTGCATGGCGGTGTGGGCCGCATTCGGGGCCGGGCTAAGGCAGTGGCTCAGCAGTCCCGGCAAGCTTCTCGTCGTCAATCGAACCATGGCTGCTCTTCCAGCCATCACAGCAGGACAGTTCTGGCTATGAAACATCTGACCCGAGTAGAACTCGAGCACCATGCCCTGGCTTGGATCGATGCCTGGAACCGGCAGGACCTGGACGCCGTCCTGGTGCCATTTGTCGACGATGCGGTGTTTGTCAGTCCGCGCGCAGAGAGCATCACCGGGAATGCGACGGTGCGCGGACGCAGCGCCCTGCAGAACTATTGGAAGAAGGCGCTTGCCGCAGTACCCGACCTGCGCTTCGAGATTGAATCCGCCGTCTGCGACGAGTCCTCCCAGGTGCTTCTCGTCCATTATGTTTCCAGGGCGGGCGGCCGCACTGTTCGAGCCTGCGAGCTGATGCGGTTTCGCGATGGGCGGCAGGTTTATGGCGAAGCCTTCTATGGCGCGGAAATTGGGCCGAACTTGTAAGGCAGGAATGGCGGAAGGGGGCGTCTCTGGCCTGAAGACTGCCACGTGATGGGCGCGCGCATGCCCTCCATCGCCAGCTGAGCCTTCATGCCGCTTCTATTGACAGAAGGGCCCTGCGAGCGCCCAAAGGCTCCACTTGTCCATGTGCGTCCAGGCCATGACAACGGGCACGCAGGCGATAAGCAGCCCTGCCAACGCGAGCCCGCAGGCGGGCCTGGCGGCCTGGTCCGACCTTCGATCGGCACTGCAATCATCGGGGATCATGCGGAGGCTCGCGCAATGGGCAGCCGAGCCACGGCCCGGTCGTCGATCGGCCAATGGACCAATGCAGCGAGCAGGCCAACGGCCATGGCGATCAGCCAAACGGCCTGATAGGAGCCGGTCGTCACGAACAGATACCCGCCCAGCCAGACGCCGAAGAATGATCCCAGCTGGTGGCCGAAGAAGACGAAGCCGAACAGGGTGGTGATGTAGCGCACGCCGAAAACCTGGGAGACGATCCCGTTGGTCAACGGCACCGTTCCGAGCCAAAGGAAGCCCATGACGGCCGCGAACAGGTATGTGCTGACGACACTGAGCGGCATGAAGACGAAAAGCGCCATGGCGATGGTGCGCACGAGATACAGCACAGCCAGCAGATACTTGCGGCGCATGACGCCGCCCCAGACGCCGAGCAGATAGGTGCCGGCCACGTTGGTCAAGGCGATGATGGCGAGCGCTGCCACGCCCTGCGCGGCACTCAGGCCCCGGTCGAACAGATATGCGGGCAGGTGGGTGGCGATGAAGGCGAGCTGGAAGCCGCACGCCAGGAAGCCCAGGTTGAGCAGCCAAAAGCCCCGGTGCCGGAAGGCCTCGGCTATGGCGGCCGACATGGAAAGGCCGGCATCGGAAGCGTCGGCGCCGGCACTCTGGTCTCGCATAAGGAAGGCTAGAGGCAGCAGAAGCATCATGCCGCCGGCCAGGATGACCAAGGCGCCCGTCCAACTCCACCCGCCGATAAGTCCTTGTGCGGCGGGCACCATGGCGAACTGGCCAAGGCCGCCGATGGCGCCGGCGAGCCCCAGCGCCCAGCTGCGCCGTTCTGACGGCATGATCCGGCTAAGCGCCCCGTAAATGGCTCCGAAGGCGGTTCCCGACAAGGCGATGCCGATCGTGATGCCGGCGCCGAGCACGAAGTTGGTTGCGTTCGCTGCGTGGGCCATGGACACCAGACCAAGTGCGTAGGCTACGAGGCCAACAGCGATCACCTTGGCCGATCCGAACTTGTCCGCAAGCATTCCGGTGAACGGCTGGGCAAGACCCCACACGAGGTTCTGCAACGCCATGGCGAATCCGAACGTCTCGCGCGACCATCCTCGGTCGAAGGTCACGGGCAGCAGGAACAGGCCCTGCACATGCCGGACGCCGAGCGCCATTCCCATGATAAGGCCGCCCGCAATCACGGGAATCCAGAGGCTCCTGGGCCACCCGGCGCGCGTTCCGCCAGAGTTCCGATCGGCTTGTGCCATGTGTACCTCCCAGGCGCCGGATGAGAAAGCCAGTCCAAAGTCATCTCATGCGCGGACCAGACCCTTGCGCATTGGGCGGTCGCCGATGCCGCCTGTCGAATGAGGATGCTTGGCGTCCGGATGAGGTCTTCTCATTTGCGCCTTCATGCGGATGGGGCGGCCCCTTTCGCCACCTCAGCGTGCATCCAGGCCCTGAGGTTTCGGATGCGGCGGTCCCGATCCAGCGCTGGCGGATAGCACAGATAATAGCCGCCATTACCCGGCACCTGGTGGCCGAGAAGCGGGGTGAGCCGCCCGGCCGCGATATCCCACCCCGCGATCTCCAGGCCCGCGAGCGTGAGGCCGGCGCCGTCAATGGCAGCCTTCAGGCCCAGGCCTGCCGAGTCCACGATCGTGATCGCCGCAGGCTTCACCGGCCCGCCCGGCAACGTCCCGTTCCAGCGCGCGAAATCCTCGCGGCGATGCTGGGAGAGGAAGAGATTGGTCCGCGCGATGCCCGCGCGCAGGCCCGCCTCGCCGTGCCGGAGCCAATCCGCCCGCCCCAGAAGACCGACGGTCTCCTCGAACAGCCGTTCGGAGACGACCCCCGGCCAGACGCCACCACCATGGCGGACGGCGGCATCGGCGACCCCCGCGTTCAGGTCCACGGCCGTCTGCGTGGTCGAGATCAGCAACTCGAAGCCCGCGCGCGCGAACGGATAGCGGGTCAGCCGCGGCGACAGCCAATGGACCGCGAAGGTGGGCAGCATGGACAGGCGGAGCGGACCGGCCTTGCGTTCCTTCTTCAGGCTGCCGACGGCCTCGACGATGCGACCGAAACCAGCCGTCAGCTCCGGTGCCAACGCCTTTCCGGTCTCGGTCAGTTCGAGGCGCGGTCCGACCCGCCTCATGAGCTCGACACCCAGCAACTCCTCCAAGATGCGCAGCTGGTGACTGACCGCGGACGGCGTAACGCCGATTTCGCCCGCCGCGTCCTTGATCGACAGATGGCGCGCGGCCGCCTCGAAAGCGCGCAACGCATTCAGGGGAACGGTCAGGCGCATGGCCTCGGTCATCGTGGGCTCCGTGTCTGCTCTCCCGCGCTTGTCGCCGTGCGATAGAGGCGTATTCGGCGGTACAATGGACCAAATCTCACGTCGCTCTGAAGATTGCTCATTCGCCATCTACAATGCCTTGGGAGGACAGTGGCGCTCAATAGCTGCGAATGGCTAAGAGCAATGCGCCACATGTTCTCCTTCGATGACGGCGACGGTCTTATCTGGCTCGACGGCGCGCTGGTGCCCGTGCTCGAGGCACGCATCCACTGTCTGACCCCTTCTCTGCACAGAGGGGATGCGGTCTTCGAGGGGATTCGCGCCTATGGCGGCGAACTATTCTTGGGCGACGCGCATTTCGAGCGCCTCGCCCGCTCGGCGTCGGCGATGGGCTACGCCATTCCGCGCTCGCCGATCGAGCTCGCCAAGGCGGCGGAGGCGGTGCTGTGGGCCAATGAGCTGAAGGATGCCTGCATCCGCGCCATCGCATGGCGCGGCAGTGAAAACCTGTCCGCCACGGATAGCGATGGCAACATTCATATGGCGATTGCGGCCTGGCACCAGCCCGCTCCGGCGGCCCAAGGCGAACGGGGCGTGCGTCTCCATCTGTCGCTCTGGCGGCGGCCGCATCCTGAGACCGCGCCCATTGCCGCCAGATGCGCCGGCCTCGAGCTGATCGGCGCGCTGGCGCGGCGGGCCGCGCGCGACGCCGGCTTCGACGACGCGCTGCTGCTCGACCTTCAGGACCAGGTGGCGGCGCCCACCACTGGCAACATTGTCCTGGTGGACAGGCAGACGCTAGTCTCGCCTGTCGCCGATTGCTTCCTCGACAGCATAGCCAAGCGCCATGTCTTCGCGCTGGCGCGAAAGCGCGGCCTGGCAGTCGTCGAGCGAAAGGTTTCGCTGGCGGACCTGCGTGCCGCCGACGAGGTGTTCATGGTCGGAACGACCGTGGAGGTCGCGCCAATTGTCGCGCTTGAAAACGGCGCCTGCCGCGCGCGCTGGGCCGTCGGCCCGGTGACGCGCGACCTCGCGGACGATTTCCGGGCCTCGACCGAGGTGCGCATACCCGTAAGCAGCCGGTTCAAAATCACGGGATTCTGAGTGTAGGCCGCGGGGCGGCTGAGGGTTTATGCGAGCGCAGAAGATTCAAATTTATAATAATATTGAGTTTTTGCAGAGCAGGGTAGCGCAGTCAGCTTCCTTTTAGACACGCCGCGAGCTGCTTTCCTCCATCGGACCTATGCTCGTGGTCCTTTCGCTCGGCTAAAAGGGGCCACGGCATTTCGACCATTGACCTCTAACGCTAGAATAACCCTCAGCAATGTGCTGACCCAATTGCGCAATACGGGGCAAGGTCATCGAGTGGCTCTTGGCCCATGAGCTCGGGCCATTCCTAGAACCCCCTTGGATGACTTCTAGATCTCGACTGGGATGCACATAACGGCATCTAGCCGGTTTAAATCATGGGGCCTAGGTGCAAGCCTCGACGTGGATGAGGGTGCCGGACGGTCAGCCTTTCCGATCCAGAGCCAGCGTGACGCCGAAGGCCACCAAAGCCGCCCCGGTTGCACCGTCGATCGCACGCACGAGGCCCGGACGGACAAGCAACCGGCCGAGCGGACGCGTCGCCGCCGTGAGAGCCGCGAACCACGCAAGGCCCATAGTGGCATGAATGGCCGCAAGGGCGAGGCTGAAGGGCACCACGGGGACCCCTGCGGGGATGAACTGAGGCAAGAAACTGACGTAGAAGACGCCCACTTTCGGGTTGAGCATGTTTGTCAGGAATCCGCGCCAAAACCATCCAGGGAGGAACCGGCGCCGGTAGCCTACAAACGCGGCGTCGGCCGGAGGCGGCAGTTTGGGCTCTGCAACCATGGCGCTCCGGATCATTTGTCCGCCGAGCCAGAGGAGATAGGCCGCGCCGACACCTTGCAGCATCTGAAAGGCTAGTTGCGAGACCGAGAAAATGGCGCCCAGCCCCAAGGCGGCAAGAAAGCCCCAGGTCAGCACGCCTGCTACGATGCCGGTCCCGGCGGCCATGGCCTGCTTTGCGCCTTCCACCGTCGCGGTGCGCAACACCAAAGCAGTGTCGGGGCCCGGAGTGATGGTGAGCAGCCCGGCCACGAGGGAGAAGGCAGTGAGTGCAGCGACGGCGTCCATTTCAGGTCAGAATCCCTGCGCAACCGGTCGGACAGATACGGCTTTTCTCAGCTCTTCGACCGGAACCATCGAAGGAACGCTTCCATCGCTTCCCAGTAGTCTGACAGTGATCCAATCTTGAGGCACCCATGCGTGGAAAATGATGCCAGCCGCCATCGGCCACCCTGTTGGCTACGTTTGCTACTGGAAAATCTAGGATCCCTCTTTTTAATCGTTCTACGGGTCGCTGGCCTGAGTAATCTTCAGTTGAGAGTCAACTTTCCTCACCCGCGAGACGCATACTAAGCGCTTCCCGATTGACCTGTGACATTTCTCAAGCGTGTCGCCAGCGAGGTCCGCTTCTTCGCGAAGCGTCTCCAGCATCGAGGAGAGGAGCGCGCCGGTGGTTGGCGCCCGTCCGCCCAGCGCCAGCCCGAGGTGGTGAACGATGTGGTCGAGCCGGGCAGTCCGCCGTGCCCACGGCGCCAAAACCTTGGCGTCGAAGCGCTCGGCAAAGATGCGCCGGCCGCAGAGCACCGCGTCGCAGTGGAAACGCCGCGCCCGGACAACGAGCCGAACCGGTTTGCCCGCCATCGGCAGATCCGCCAGATGCCGATGATAGCGACTGTGTATCCGCTCCGAGGTTCTCCCGCATCCCGGGCACGAACTCGCCTTGCCAACCGCGCGAACCGTAATCAGCATGCCGGCGCTGTCGCTGCTGACATCGTCCACCACGAATCCGCGCGGGACCAGAGTCGAAGGTCGGAGAGAGGGCTGCATGGTGTTGATTCCAATCTCAAAATCAACGCCAGCCGAATCCCAAACTCCATCAAAAATGAGTCAGACCCAATATTCGGCGCCGATAGGGGGCAGGTTTCCACGCCGATTGACAGATTCCGCCAAAGTAGTGCTAGGGGGCGGACTCATAATGCGTTGATCCAGATGCGGACGGCGGCGAGCTTGAGCGCGGCGAGGAAATTGTCCGGGCGCCTGTCGTAGCGGCTTGCGAGGCCCCGCATCTGCTTGATCCTGTTGACGAAGCGCTCGATAAGGTTCCTTTGGCGGTACAGCCGCGGACTGAAGGCGAAGGTGCGCTTGCGGATCGTACGAGGCGGTACATTGGCAAATCCGCCGCGCTCCGCCGTCTCGGCTCGAATGGCGTCGGTGTCAACCGAAGCACCTGCAGGCGCGCTGCTGACGCAGACGGCGTCGCAACGGGCTCATTGGCCCGGCTATCAGTGCCTTGTGGGCAGCGGGGGCCGGGAGCAGAAGGGCTTCTGGTCTGTCCAGACCTAGCCAGCCTGGTCAGGACCGAGCCGCACCGCCGCGGAGGACGAGCCCCTCACCCTGCAACCATGATCCATTGGGGTAGCCCCATCGGCTGATTTCCAGGCAATTTGTGCCGAAAAATTGATCTTGCTTAAGCCGGGGGCTGCGGGCGATTGTGGTCAGGCCAGTCAGAACTGTTGGCACTTCGCTTGAGCCAGATCGCAGGGTCGGCCCCAGGCAGGCCTCCTCGCCGGACGGACGGACCGCACGCAATGACCAAAATACGGAGCACTTCCATCGTGACCAAGATGCTGGTCCCGGCCCTGGCATTGGCCGTCCTGGGCGCAAGTGCGCTTCAGGCCTCGGCCGCCTGCTTGGCTGAAATCAAGGCCGCAGATCTGGTGGCGCCGGGCAGCGTGCAGCTCTCCATCAATCCCACCAATCCGCCCCAGCAGTATGTCGATTCCGACGGCACGCTGAAGGGCCTCAATGTGGAGTTGGCAGACGAGATCGCCACCCGCATCTGCACGTCCGTCACTCTCGTCCGCATGGACTTTCCAGGCATGATCCCGGCGGTGAAGGCCGGCCGGATCGACGGCATGAACACCGGCATGTTCTGGAACGAGGAGCGCTCCAAGATCCTCTTCATGGTGCCCTATGGCGTGCAGAGCCTGTCCATCGTGGTGGCTGCGGACAAGAATGTAGCGGTCAAATCCGCCGCAGATCTGGCCGGCACCGCGGTCGGCGTCGAAACCAACAGCTATCAGGAAAAGTGGCTGACGACCTATAGCGAAAAGCTGGTCGCAGAGGGTGCCAAGCCCATCACCATACGCGCCTTCAAGACCGCGACCGACGTCACGGGCGCGCTTCTGGCCGGCCAGGTGGACAGCGCCCTCCTGATTGACAGCGTCGCCCGCAGCCTCGTGGAAAAGGGCCGGGTGCGCGAGACCGTTACCGGCTTGGGCGAGAACCGTATGTCCATGGCCTTTCGCAACAAGGCGGTGGCGGATTCGGTGGTGAAGGCCCTCGTGTCCATGCAGGAAGACGGAACTTACAAGAAGCTGTTCGACAAGTTCGGTCTCCGCGGCCTCCCCGCCGGTCAAATGGTCGCCATCGTCGGTCCAGGTCCGCAGTAAAGCGACACCACATGCATTACTTCAAAGTCGATGCCTTCATCGGATACCTTAGCAACTGGTTTCTCATCGGTGGCGTCGGCGTTACCGTCGCATTGACGATTGCCGGGGTGATCGGGGGGCTCGTGCTCGGCATGGGCATCGCGCTCCTGAAGGTGGCGGATGCACGGCCCCTCAACTGGATCGCCGGCTTCTACATCTGGCTGTTCCGGGGCACGCCGCTTCTAGTCCAACTGGTGGTGATCTACACCGGCCTGCCTCAGCTCGGTATCAAGCTCGGCGCCGTGGAATCGGCTCTTCTTGGGCTCGTATTGCATGAAGCCGCCTACATGGCGGAAATCATCCGCTCGGGCTTCCTGTCGGTTCCCGTGGGCCAGCGGGAGGCGGCTTGGGCGCTGAGCCTTGGCCGGGGCACCGCGTTCTGGCGCGTGATCCTGCCTCAGGCCTTCCGCCTTATGATCCCGCCGCTCGGCAATTCCATCAACGGCCTCCTAAAGGCGACGTCGCTGGCCTCGGTGATTTCGGTGGAAGAGCTCATGCGGCGCTCCGAGATGCTGATGCAGGAGCAGTTCCTGACGCTGGAAGTCTATGCGGCGGCCGCCGTCTACTATCTGGCGCTCACGACGCTCTGGGATCTGGTCCAGCGCCCGCTGGAAAAGCATTTCGGCCGCTCCATCAAGAAGGGAGGCCGCTGACATGCCCTCAAGGGAGACGCCGGCTGCGATGAAAACGACCACGCGATCCGCCGGGCCGGCCGGTGAATGGGCGGTGCGCATGGAGGGCGTCTACAAGCGCTTCGGGGATTTCACCGCGCTGCGCGAGGTCGATCTCACCGTGAAGAAGGGGGAGACCGTGGTGATCTGCGGGCCTTCGGGCTCTGGAAAATCCACGCTCATCCGCTGCGTCAACGGCACCGAGAGACACGATGACGGGCTGATCTACGTGAACGGCATCGAGATGACCAAAGCCAACGTGGACAAGGTCCGGCGCGAAACCGGCATGGTCTTCCAGAATTTCAACCTGTTCCCGCACATGACGATCCTGGAGAATTGCGTGCTCGCCCCCATGAGCACGCTCAAAATGCCGCGCAAGGAGGCCGAGGCGTTGGCCATGGCCCTCCTGCAGAAGGTGCGCGTGGAGGATCAGGCGCGCAAGTTTCCGAGCCAGCTGTCCGGTGGTCAGCAGCAGCGCGTCGCCATCGCGCGGGCGCTGGCGATGAATCCGAAGGTCATGCTGTTCGACGAACCCACCTCCGCCCTCGACCCCGAAATGGTGAAGGAGGTTCTGGAAACCATGAAGTCCCTGGCCCAGGAGGGCATGACCATGATGTGCGTCACGCACGAGATGGGATTTGCGCGGGAAGTCTCCGATCGCGTGATCTTCATGAACGAGGGGCAGATCATGGAGATCGAGAAGCCCGAGGCATTCTTCAGCAATCCGAAGTCGGAGCGGGCCCGGCTCTTTCTCAGCCAGATCATCCATTGATGGCCCGGTCGCTCGTGCCGGAAGGACCTCCCATGCCAGATGTCGAATCCTGCCCGCTCACCGGCGGGACAGGGCTCAGCGGAACCGCCATGGGCGCAGCCCTGGTCCGGACGCAGATCCCGCGCGACGTCTATTACGAGGACGTGGAGATCGGTGCACGGTATCGCACGCCGGCACGTACCATTTCGGCCGCCGACATCGCTGCCTTCTGCGCGGTGACAGGCGACCATCACCCCCTTCACACCGATGCCACCTACGCCCGCAGCCAGGGCTTCGCCGACGTCATCGTGCACGGGCTCTTCTGCCTTTCCATCATGGAGGGGCTGAAGACCGCGAGCGGCCTTTACGAGCACACCTCGGTCGCCTCCCTCGGCTGGGATGCGGTGAAGTTCCGTGCGCCCGTGGTGGCGGGGGATGCCGTGCACGTGGAGTTCGCCTTCACCGCCAAACGGCCCGCCTCCCGAGGGGACCGCGGCGTCGTCACCGAGGACGTTCTGCTCCTCGACCAGACCGGCCGCGTGGTGGTCAGCGCCGTCCACGCGGCTCTCGTGATCATGCGTCCAAACGCAAACCAGGACTAGAACATTTCCGGTGAACTCCGGTTCACCGGAAATGTTCTAGTCATCTGATTTTACGCAATTCCTTTCGCAAAACCGCGATGCGCTTTTGCGGGAATTGCTCTAACCGCAAGGAACCGGAGCTTCTCCAATGCGCAAATTCATGGCTCTCTCTATCCTGCTCGGTGCCCTTGGCGCCGCCCAGGCGGCCGCTGCCGCAGACTGCACGCCCAAGGTTTCGGCCGATCACTTGGTCACGCCCGGCAAGCTGCAGATGTCCACCAATCCCACCCTGCCGCCGCAGCAGTTCATAGATGAGAAGGGCGAGCTTCAAGGCCTCAACGTGGAACTCGGCAAGGCCATCGCCAAGAAGCTCTGCCTGGACATGGAATTCGTACGCATGGATATGCCCTCCATGCTTCCCGCGCTGAAGGCCAAGCGCTTCGACGGCATCGACACGGGCATGTTCTGGACCGAGGAACGCTCGAAGCTGATGTTTATGATCCCCTATGCCCAGCAGGCGGTGAGCATCTACACGTCGCCTGACAGCAAGCTGGAGATCACCAAGTTCGAGGATCTGGCTGGCCACACCGTGGGCATCGAGACCGGAACCTATCAGGAGAAGCAGGCCAAGATCCTGAACGAGAAGATGGTCGCCGCCGGCATGAAGCCCATCGAGTTCCGCTCCTTCAAGACGGCGTCCGAGACCACCGCCGCCCTGAAGGCAGGTCAGGTCGAGGCCGGCATCAACATCGATGAGACCGCGCGCGTGCTCGAGGAAAAGGGCCTCGCCAAGATCAAGGTGCAGGGGCTGAACGGCACCGACATCACCATCGACTTCATCGATCGCACGCTGGCGGAGGCCGTGGCGAAGGCACTGGTCGAGCTCAATGCCGACGGCACCTACGACAAGCTCTTCGACACCTTCAAGATGACCCGCCTGAAGGACCGCAACTTCGCCATCCGCGGTCCCGGCCCCGCGCTGTGATCTGCGGGCGGCTGGCGTGTTCCCGGCCCTGGGGCCGGGGAGCGGCAGCCGCCTTTCCGGCCCCGCCCGCCACGTCCTCGGTTTCGTTCCGGCCCGCGGCGGGAGGGGCGGGGACTTCGCAGGGCCAGGCTTACCAACGGGACGCGGGTCAGCGCTCGTCGTCACCCAGCTGCGCGAACAGGTCCTCAAGCACGGCGGCCTGCTGCATGCGGATGATGGCTTCGGCCATCTGGAGATCCTGCCGGCGCAGCGCATCCAGCAGCAACCGGTGCTCGCGCACCAAGCCGCGCTCGCGGCCCGGCCCGTAGCCGTAGCGCAGGCGGAAGGCGCCGATGAGTTCCCAGCCGCGCAGGAACATGCGCAGCGCTTCCCGGTTGCCGCCGAACTCGACCATGCGGGCGTGCAGGTCGCGGTTGAGACGCACGCCGCGCTCCCGGTCGCCCGCCGCCACGGCTTCCGCATAGGCCGTCGCCCGCGCCTCCAATTCGTCGAGCTTGTCCAGCGTCATCACGCGCAGAAAGCGGCGGATGGCGAGCAGCTGCAATTCGGCATTCAGCTCGAACAGATCCTCGATGAAGCTGCGGTCAAGCCTGCGCACCGTGGCGCCGCGATTGGGCTCGATTTCCACCAGCCCCTCGCCTTCCAGCTTGCGCAGGGCTTCGCGCAGGGGCATGGCCGAGAAGCCGAAGCGGCTGGAGAGGTCCGCCACCTTGATGCGGGCGCCGGGACCAAAATGACCGGAGAGAATGTCCTGCCGGATCAGCAGGCAGGCCTGCTCGACCGAATTGCTGGCGGCGTCTTCGCCATTTTCCCCGGTCGGGGTCTGTCGGCCGGTGCGGGGGGAAAGTGTCATGGAATCCACCGCAGGAAGGGAACGGGCGGACGAAACCGGCCGCCCCGCTCCTTACACTCTGCACTGAAGCGTTTGTAAGGGGAGGGGGCGCCGGTCCGGTCGCATTTGGGTGGCCTCCGGCGCCGATCAGGCCGAGAGGAGACGGGCAAGGCCGGCGGCATCCACGGCCTGGCCCACGCGCGCCGCCACGTCGGCCGGCACCGGCAGCAGCGGGCGGCGGGGCACGGCGGAGCTGATCAGGCCCAGATGCCGAAGCGCCACCTTGATGCGGGTATGCATCTCGATCAGCGGCGGCGCGCCGTAGATGGTCCGCACGATGGGGTACAGCTGGTCGTTCAGCGCCCGCAGGGTATGCAGGTCGCCGGCCTCGGCGGCGGACCAGAGGTCGCTGAGAAGGTCCGGAATGAGGCTTGCCATGCCCGAGAGGATGCCATCGGCGCCGATCGCCACCTGCGCCACCAGCCAGTGATAGTTGGAGGGCAGCATGTAGCAGCCCGGCGCTACGGCCTTGATGCGGCGCAGGTTGTCCTCATAGAGGCCAATATCGCCGCTGCCTTCCTTCACCGCGATCACGCGCGGACGGGCGACCAGTTCGCCGAGAACGGATGATGAGAAGCCGTAGCCCGACGCCACCGGCTGCTGGAAGATGGAGAGGGGCAACGAGGTGGCGGCGAGCACGCTGTCCACATAATCCAGCGCATAGCGTGGATCCGTACCCGCGCCGCCGGAGAATTGTGGCAGGGGGAAGAGCACGGCGGCATCCACGCCGGCCGCTTCGGCCATCTGTGCCTGGGCCACGGCCTCGGCAGTGGACCAAGCGATGATGCCGCTCAGGAGCGGAACGTCCGGGCCGATGAAGGCACGGGTGCGTCGGATCACCTCGATGCGCTCGGCATCGTCAAGGGTCGCGCCCTCGCCGGCATGGCCGTTGACGAAGACGGCGCGAATGCCCTTCGGCCGGGTGCAATAGGTCAGCACCCGCTCATAGCTCGCCCAGTCGATGGAGAAATCATCGTGAAAGGGCAGGATGGTGGCGACGGTTACGCCGGACAGGTCAACAGATCGGGTCAAGGCAGGCTCCTTGCGTCGGTGGGGCGCGCGGGCGGCGGGCTCAGCCGTGCGCGCGGGCGAGCTGGCGGGCGATGATCAGCCGCTGGATCTGGTTGGTGCCTTCATAGATCTGGGAGAGGCGGACATCCCGGTAGAGCCGCTCCACCCGGTAGGCGCGGGAATAGCCATTTCCCCCATGGATCTGCAGGGCGTTGGAGATGGCGCGGTTGGCCATGTCGGTCGCGAACAGCTTGGCCTCCGCCGCCTCCCGGGCGATCTCGTGGCCGGCATCCATCAGCCGCGCCGCGTGCTGGATGAGCAGCCGCGCGGCGGAGATGTCCGTGGACATGTCCGCCAGCATGAACTGAACCGCCTGGAAACTGGCGATGGGCGCGCCGAACTGGATGCGACTGTGGGCATAGGCCAGGGCGTCCTCAAGCCCGGCCTGCGCCATGCCGAGCGCCATGGAGGCCATCATCAGCCGCGAGAAGTTGAAATTGGCCATGGCCATCTTGAAGGCGCCGTTCTCCGGCCCCAGGCGGTTGGCGATGGGCACCCGCACACCATCAAAGCTGAGGCCGCATTCGGCCAGGCCGTGCATGCCCAGAAGCTCCTCGGCCTTGCCGCGGCTGATGCCGGGGCGGTCGGTCTCCACCATGATGCAGCTGAGGCCGCGCTGGCCCGCCTGGGGGTCGGTCTTGGCGAATACCAGAACCACATGGGCGATCTCGCCGAAGGTGACCCAGGCCTTGGTGCCGGTGATCACATAATCGTCTCCGTCACGCACCGCCTGGGTGCGCAGGCCCGCCACGTCAGACCCGTAGTCCGGCTCGGTCGCGGCGGTGGCGACGATGACATCGCCCGCCAGCACCCCCGGAACGAGGGCCTGATGCACCGCCCCGCCGTGCTCGGCGAGGAAGCGCGCGGCTTCTACCGGAATGGCGAAGGCATTGCCCACGGCGCCGGAGCAGCGGGCGATCTCCTCCATCACCAGACAGGCGGTGGCCGCATCCATGCCCGCGCCGCCCTTCTCCTCAGCAAGGCCGATGCCGAACAGGCCCAGATCCGCCAGCCCGCGATACAGCTCCCGCGGGAAGCGGTTGTCCCGGTCGATGGCGGAGGCGGCCGGCAGGATCTCGGCCTCGGCAAAGCGGCGGGCCGTGTCTATCACGAGGCGCTGGTCGCCGGTGAGCAAGCGATGCACGGTCTTTGATCTCCCGATTTCCGAATTGGCTATGATTTGATCAAGTTATGTGGCCTGTGCCGCCTTCAAGCACGCCGCCATGGGCGATTTCGCTCACCGTGCGCTCGAAGAAATAGATCACGATGGCCTTGTCCGGCACGTCGTAGCTCTGCGCCGCAGCACGGGTGACGGCCGCAGCGGCTGCCCGCCGCATGTCTGCCGTGCGGACGATGGCATGGAGCTTCACAAAGATCCGCCGCGTGTCCGCAGGCGGCGGCATCTCGCCCGCATGGGCATAGGCATCGGCAGGATAAAGCTGGAAATAGCAAGAAATGATGGCCGGATCGATGCCCCAGCATCCGGCCAAGGCCGCGGTCATGCGCCGGGCGGCTTCAGCCCGCGCGGCAGGCGCGCGCCCGTCCGCACCGGGAAAGTCGTTCACTTCGAGAAAGGGCATGGCGGGGTCCTGCGCAAAGGCTCCGGCAGGGGGCCGACGCTGCCGCGCCACCCTGTCGTCGGACCATTGATTGGCTGAAAATATGATCAGATGTCAACTTGATCTGCGTATGTTAGATCAAATAATAATCCAGAGCCTGCTGCCCGGCGGATCGCGTCTCCCGCGTCCGCAGGATGCGGCTTCCTTTTCGCCCGATCCTGGAGCTTGTGCCGTGACGTCCTTCCGAGGCAGTTTCACCGTGATGGTCACCCCGTTCACAGCCGATGGGCGCCTGGACGAGGAGGGGCTCGCCCGCTTCGCGGACTGGCAGGTGCGCGAAGGGGTTCACGGCCTCATTCCGCTCGGCTCCACCGGCGAATTCCTGTCGCTCACCCGGGCCGAGCGCCGCCGCGTGGGCGAGATCGTGGTGGAGGCCGCCGCCGGGCGCGTGCCGGTCCTCATCGGCACCGCGGCCGAATGGACGAACGAGGCCGTCGAACTGACGCGGGAGGCGGAAAGCATCGGCGCCGACGGCGTGATGATTATCCCGCCTTTCTATTCCTCGCCCACGGCGGATGAGATCTATGCCCATTACCGGGCGATCGCCGCGGCGATCCACATTCCGATCATGATCTACAACAACCCCTTCACGTCCAATGTGGACCTGCCGGCGCGGCTGGTCGCGCGGCTGTCGGAGATCGACAACGTCTCCTACATCAAGGAATCGAGCGGCAGCGTGCCGCGCACGGCGGAGATCATCCGGCTGTGCGGCGACCGCATGACCGTGTTTTCCGGCTATCATCCGTGGGAGAGCTACCGGGTGGGCGCGGCGGGTTATGTCTCCGTCTTCTCCAACATCGCGCCTGCGCTCTCGGCCGACCTTTATACCCGCACCGTCGTCGAGAACGATTTCGCCGGCAGCCGGGCGATCGCCGACCGCGTCGCCCCGCTGCTGGATGCGCTGGCCGGCGACCTTTATGTGTCCGCCACCAAGGCAGCCCTCGGCATGATCGGCCAGCCGGGCGGCCCGCCGCGTGCGCCCCGGCTCCCCCTTCCGGAAGACAGGCGGGCGCCCCTCAAGGCCGTGCTGGAAAGCCTCAGCCTCGTTTGACCCTGTGGGCGCGATGCGCCAGCTTCGGGCTCTCCGGGCGCCTTTTGCCCGAGCCCCGCCCTTTCGCCGTTTCGTCGAGAGTTTCCGCACCATGATTGATCCCGTCACCGCAGATGCGTCCGTGAGTTTCGGAGCCCGCCTGCGCGGCCATGCCCGCGCGCGGGGCAGCGCCACGGCCATCACGGTGCTGTCCCCGGACGGCACAGCCCAGCCCATCGGCTGGGAGCCCCTCGACCGCCTCGTGGACCGGATCGCCGGCGCCCTCATGGACCGGGGCCTCGGGCAGGGCAGCGTGGTGGGCATCGGCCTGCCCAATGGGCTCGCCCACATCGCTCTTGTCCTGGGCGTGTGGCGCATGGGTGGCACGGTGCTCGCCTTCGATCACCGCCAGCCGGCCACCATCCTGGCCGGCATGTGGGACCGCGCGAAGGCGGCGCTGGTCGTGGTGCCCCCCGACGTGGTTCCGGACGATCACCGGGTGGTGCCGCTGCCCGGCTTTTGGGAGGACGTCGCCGAGCGGGTTGATGCGGTCGTGCCCGACCAGGTGTCGCGGCCGGGCAAGATCCTGCTCTCCGGCGGGTCCACCGGCGTCTCGAAGCTGATGGCCGACGATCTGCCCTGGCGCTTCGTGCCCGGCCGACCCTGGGGGGACGTGGCGCCGGCGCTCGGCTTCCGGGCCGACCAGGTGCAACTGGTGGCGGGCGCCATGTCCCACAACGCGCCGCTCACCTGGGCGCAGATGGGGTTGTTCGAAGGCCATCACCTCGTGGTGCTGGAAGCTTTCAATGCGGACTTGGCGCTGGATGCCATCGACCGTTTCGGCGTCGGGTTCGCCATGGTGGTCCCCACCATGATGGTGCGCATGCTGGATGCAGACGCCCGGCGCCCCCACAGCCTCGCCTCGCTGGAAGCGCTGTACCACACCGGCGCACCCTGCCCGGGCTGGCTCAAGGCAGCCTGGATCGAGCGCCTCGGTCCAGAGCGCGTGACGGAGATGTACGGCTCCGGCGAGAATGTCGGCCAGACCATCATCACCGGCACCGAATGGCTGGCAAATCGCGGCTCCGTCGGCCGCCCCTTCCAGAGCGCGGCGCGGATTTACGACGCAGCCGGCGCGCTCCTGCCTGCGGGCGAAGTCGGCGAGCTCTTCATGCGCCGCGACGGCGATGTGACCCCGGAAGCGCGGGTGCGCTATCTCGACCCCGGCGTGGCGTCCCGCGAGGATGCGGACGGCTTCGTCAGTGTCGGCGACATGGCTTCCGTGGATGGCGATGGTTATGTCCATCTCGCCGGCCGGCGGGACGATGTGATCAATTCCGGCGGTGTGAAGGTGCATCCCGAGAAGGTGGAGGCGGCGGTGCTGTCCTGTCCTGGGGTGCGCGATGTGGTGGCCGTGGGCCTTGATGACCGCGACTGGGGTCAGCGGGTGCATGTGGTGATAGAGCCGGCCGATGCCACAATTGCGGTGACGCTGGCTGGCGTGCGTCGGCACTGCGCTGGATCGCTCGCTGCCGATGAACTGCCGAAAAGCCTTTCCGTGGTGGCCGCCCTGCCACGGGACGGCTTCGGCAAGGTGAAGCGGCGGATGGTGCGGGCGGCGGAAGAGCAGCGGGCCGGCTGATCAACCGGACGTCCGCCGCCGCATGACCACGGCAATGGTCGCAGCCGGCGCGTCGACCAAGCTTCGCGCGGAACGCCTCGGCCCGTGCGTACGGCCCCGGCACACCCCGGGGCCGTTGGCCCTCACAGCCCCCGCGGCCGGGCGAAGTCGGAAATGTCCCGCGACAGGATCTGCCCGTGGCCGGCGGCCCCCGTCACCTTGCCGTCCTCGGCGACCACCACGCCCCGGGAGAGTGTCATCACCGGCCAACCCGTCACGGCGAAGCCTTCCCACGGGGTGTAATCCGCGCCGTGATGGAGGATCTCCTGCCGGATGGTCTCGCGCTTGGCCGGGTCCCACAGGGTGATGTCGGCATCGAAGCCGACGCCGATGGAGCCCTTCTGCGGATAAAGGCCATACAGGCGCGCGTGGTTGGTGGCGGTCAGGGCCACGAAGGTCTGCAGCGAGATCCGGCCCTTCGACACCCCTTCCGAGAACAGGATCGGCAGGCGCGTCTCCACGCCCGGAATGCCGTTGGGAACCCAGCGGAAGGAGGTGCGCGCCTTCGGGTTCAGCTTGCCATCCACGGCATCGTAGCGGAACGGGCAGTGGTCCGACGAGAAGGTCTGGAACACGCCCTGCGTCAGCCCCTCCCAGATGGCGGCCTGGCTGTCCGCATCCCGCGGCGGCGGGGAGCAGACATATTTCGCGCCCTCCATGTTGAGCCCATCCAGGTCTTCCGCCGTCAAAGTGATGTATTGCGGGCAGGTCTCGGCATAGATCTTCAGGCCGCGTTGCTGGGCCCAGCGCACTTGTTCCATCGCCTCGCGACCGGACACGTGCACGATCACGATCGGGACATCCACCAGTTCGGCATGGCTGATGGCCCGATGGGCGGCCTCGCGTTCCACCACCTGCGGCCGGGAGGCCGCGTGAAAGAAGGGACGGGTCTGGCCAGCACGCTCAAGCCGCTCGGTCATGTAGCGGATGGCGTCATAGCCCTCGCAATGGACCATGACGAGCGCCTGCTCGCGCCGGGCAACGTCGAACACCTCCAGGAGCTGGCGGTCGTTCAGCACCAGGTCGTCATAGGTCATGAACACCTTGAACGACGTGTAGCCATCCTTGACGAGCGCCGGCAGTTCCTGCCCCAGCACCTCCGGCGTCGGGTCGGAAATGATCAGGTGGAAGGCGGTGTCGATGATGCACCGGCCTTCCGCCAGCGCGCGGTACTCTTCCACGCACTGGCGCAGAGAGGTGCCCCGCTGCTGGAGCGCGAACGGCATCACGCAGGTGTTGCCGCCCGCCGCCGCCGCCGCGGTGGCGCTGGCGAAATCATCGGCCATGGAGATGTCCGGTCCCTGATACTGGGAGATGTGGACATGGCTGTCGATGCCACCCGGCAGCACTAGAAGGCCGGTGGCGTCGATCTCGCGCGCGGCGCCGGTGACGGAGGCGGACAGGGCGACGATGCGGCCATCACGAATGCCAATGTCGGCCTTCATGGTGTCGGCGGCGGTCACGACGGTGCCGCCGCGAATGGCGAGATCGAACTCGGGCAAGGTTGGGTCTCCGTAGGAAGGCCAGCCGGCTCCACGCGGTTGGGAGGCGCGGGCGAAACGAGTGGGGAGCGGGCTAGTCGGCGTCAGTTTGAGCGGATCGCAGCCTTCCGGTCCAGATCAGGTATTGGCGAAGTTTCAGTCACCGCCGCCGCGAGACTGAGCAGATGCTGATTTCGCGATGAGATTGTGCTGCCAATTCGCGCCACGACGGTCCGTGCGTCGAACTGGTCTGGCCTGTCAAATGAGTGAAAGGACGGGGAGGGTGCGGCCGAAAATTATTACATATCTGTATGTTATATTCATATCCCGTCGTCTGAGAGACACGCTCCGACGTGGATGCCCAAAAAATAGCCTTGCCCACGCGGAGGGCTTATGAAAATCTGGTCAGACCAGATGATGTATGGATCAGTATACCCTATTTTTCCTTTCAGCGGGAGGATGTAGTTGTTGTTGATCGTTTGCATCTAAATAGAATCCGTCTTCCAGTGGAATAAAAGCGCGAGTCATGGGCGATTTTAAATGAAATTATCTGCTTCTCTCTGAAGTGTCGTGCACGAGGGATGCAAGCCCGTCGGGCCGGAGGTGTTTTCCCTTGTTGCGCAAGGTCCGTGCCTGATGCGGCCGTGCCATCTGCCTGAGACCGGGCAGCGCCGCTGGGAGCGGGCCTTTCGCCTGACCCCGTGCGTTGAGCGCCAGTCCGGCCGTCTTCCAAAGTCCGTTCGTTCCGGTGCGCACAAGCGGCGAGCCGCCGGCACAGCTGTCCCGTCCGTCGCCCGTGCTTGTTCGCGAGGAACTTCTGATGCCCCGATTTGGCCTGGCCGCCTGTGTCTTTCGCAGCGTGGAGATGGTGAGCGTCGCCCGCACCGCCGGCTTCGACCTGCTGGTGGCGGATATGGAGCACAGCGCGCTTGCCATCGGGGACGTCGCCGCGCTCTGCCTTGCCGGGCGCATGGGCAACTTTCCAGTGGAGGTTCGCGTTGGCGGGCCGGACCATCCCGACCTTGCCCGTGTGCTCGACTGCGGCGCAACGGGCGTGATCGTGTCCCATGTGGACAGTGCGGATCAGGCGCGCCGGATCGCCGATCGCACCCGCTTTGCGCCGGCGGGCAACCGCTCCGTGCCGAGTCCGCTGGCCATCTTCGGTTTCCGTGCCGTCGATCCGCAGACACTCATGGCCGGCTGCGAAGCCGAAATCCGGGTTACGGCAATGATTGAAAGCGCCGACGGACTGGCGGACGCGGGGGCCATCGCGGCCGTTCCCGGCATCGATGCGCTGATGGTGGGCGCCAACGATCTGGCGGTGAGCCTTGGGCATCCCGGCGATGTGGGGCATGAGCAGGTGCGCGACGCCTTTGCACGCATCGCTGCCGCTGCTGCTGCCGCCGGCAAGGAATTCTCGGTCATCGGCGTGCCGGAAGCGCTGCTCGAAAGCCATGCGTTTGCGTTGGGAGCGAGGACGGTGATCGCCACCAACGACATCAACCTGCTAATCGACGGCGGAACGGCACTGGTCGCGGCCCTTGTCGCTCGTGCCGCGTCATGACGAAAGACGGGCGGACGGGCCGGGCGCGGCCGGCAACCGCGGTTTCACAGGATGGCGAGGCCGGCCCGTGCGGCAGAATTGAGGATGTGGCTCTCCATCGCCCGCCGGGCCGCCTCCGGCTCGCGGGCGGCGAAGGCCTCCAGCACCCGGCGATGCTCGGCGGCGGTTTCGCTGAGCCGCTCGCGCTCGGTCATGGGAATGCGCTGGCTTTCCACGAACACGGTGCGGATGTCCTGATAGAGCTTCTGGAACATGGCGTTGCCGCACAGCGAGAAGATCAGGTCATGGAAGCGGGTGTCGGCGTCGGCGAGCGCCAGGCCGTCGCGCCGCTCGGCTGCGGCATCCATAGCGCTGCTGATGGCGTCGAACTCGGCGATCACACCGCCATGGATCGTTGTGGCGGTAAGGGCGGCCGCCAGCCCCTCGATGGCAAGCCGGGTCTGGTAGACGTCGCGCAGGCTGAAAAGCTGATTGTAACGCCATTGCGCCGGCGCCGCGGCACGGGTGGCCGGATCGATCACATAGACGCCGCGGCCCGCCTCCACGCTGATGAGCCCGAGGGTCTCCAGAATGGAGAGCGCTTCGCGGAGCGACGGGCGTGACACGCCGAGATGATCGGCCAGTTGCCGCTGGGCCGGGAGCGCATCGCCTGCCTTCAGCCCGCGCTCGCGGATCAGCGCCTGGATGGCCTCGGCGGTGCGAATCGGGATCGGTTGGGTCGCTTTCTTCAGCACACTCATGTTCCGCTTCGCGCGCCGCGCCTGCATCCTCGCGAGCCGCCGGGCCGACTGCGTTATGCATACCAGTTAAAACTGGTCAGACTGGTAAGTCTAGATGATTTGTTCCCGCACCGGCAGCCCGGTCTGCCCGTCCCTACGATGAAAGAACAGGCCTATGAGTTCCGATACAGGCATGCCGGTTTTGGAAGCCGGCGCGCACGTTCTGCGGCCGCTGACGGCCGACGCGTTCCGCCCCTTCGGGCAAGTGCTGGTGGCGGATGCGACCTATACGGTGAACCTCGGCCACGCCGACCGGACGGATCTGCTCGCCAGTCTTGCCCATCGCGAAACCGCGCCGCAATTGTGCCTGTCGCATTTCGACGTCCGCCCCATGGCATTGCCGGCGACCATCACTGAACTGGAGGCGCATCCCTACACTGCGCAGGTCTTCCTTCCGATCACCGAATCCCGTCCCGTCGTGGTGGTGGCGCTGGCCGGCCCTGATGGGCGGCCGGACCCGGAAACGCTGGCCGCCTTCCTCGGCGCGCCTGGGCAGGCCATCCTCTATGATGCCGGCGTCTGGCATGCCGGCCTCACCACTGCGAGCGACCCCGGCCATTTCCTCATGGCCATGTGGCGCGGCAGCCGGCCGGACACCCTGGTGGAGCCCCTGTCCCGACCCTTGGTGGTCGATCTGGCCGGTTGAGGCGCCCGAAATCAGCTTCCGGTCAGCCCGGCGAGACGGGACCGGGTCTCGGTTTCCAGCACCGCGAGGAAATCTTGTGCAAGCCGCGACAATGCGCGGCCGCGCGGTAGGACGGCCTGCAGCCTCAGCCGGATATCCGGCTGGAACGGACGCACCACGAGAGCGTCGAACCGGCTGGCGGATGCGGTGATCTCGTCCAAAATCGTGGCGCCACAGCCTTCCTGGACCAGTCGGGCCGCGACGTTCAGGAAACGCACGTCAATGGCGGGCTGATAGGGCACGCCCGCGCGGCGGAAGGCTTCCGCGATCAGAAGACCGATACGGTTGTCGGGACGCGGGGCGACGAGGGGGCCCTGCGCCAGATCGGTCGGGGTCACGACAGTCAAGGCGGCAAGCGGATCATCGGCCCGGCAGATGGCCACGGCGGCGAGTTCCGCCACCGGCTTCACCTCGAGCCCGTGGCGGCTGTCGGCTTCCATGGCCACGCCGATGTCGGCGAGCCCGGTTTCCACCGCTTCCAGAACACTTACCAGCGGCCGGGTGTCGAGGGAGACATGCACCCCCGGGCGTCCGACGAGAAAGCGGGGGATGACGAGTGGGAGCAATGTTTCCGAGAGTTCCGCGGTGGCCACGAGCCGGATGCGCCCGGCCCGGCCGGCCTTCAGGTCGGCCGCCCGCTCGGCGACGGCGCGCTGATGCAGGAACAGCGGTTCCGCCTCCTCCAGCAGCAGCCGCGCCTCATCGGTCGGCACCAGCCGGTTCGAGATCCGCTCGAACAGGGCAAAGCCGAGCCGGTCTTCCATGTGGCGGATGGCATTGGACACCGCCGATTGCGACATGCCCAGTTCCTCCGCCGCACCCACCGTGGTGCGACAGCGCATCACGGCCCGGAAGACTTCGAGCTGGCGGAGGTTCATGAAGCCCACGAGGGAAGCGGTCCCTTGCGGTCAGGATGCCACGACCCAATCGCCAGGGCGACCGGGAATCGGCTTCAGGCGGATGCGGCGGAAGTTGGCCACGAACTCCGTAAAGGGTCCAAAACCCTTGATGGCGTTGAATTCCGGGGTGTCGTAGACCTCGGGGCCATCGATCTCGTAGAGCGCGGCATATTTCGGCCCACCCTCGTCCACCAGCCACCGTTTCGCCGAACGCCAGCCGGGGCAAGCGAGGATCTCGGGGATGTGGACGTTCTCATACCATTCGTTGAACGCGGCTTCCTGCTCGGGGGCGATATCCACCATCACCATATGGATCATGGGGGGCGTGCCAGTGGGCCTATCGGTCATGGGGCGGGGGTCCTCGCGTGGTGTTCTCAGGCTGGGGATCCAGCGCGAAGCAGGCCCGCGGCGGCGAGGGCCTCGCGCAGCCGCGCCACTTCGGTCTCCGGCAGGGTGTCCACCGGCGGCCGGCAGCGGGTTGATGCCAGCCGGCCCAGCAGATGGAGGCAGGTCTTCAGCCGGAGCGTCGCCAGATGGCCGGGGGCGCCATAGACGATGCGGCCGAGGAGATAGAGCCGCTCATGCAGGGCCCGGCCGGCGGCCATGTCGCCGCGCGCGACAGCGCGGTCGAGGGCGACGATCAGCTCCGGCACCACGGCGGCGAGGCTCACGAGGCTGCCGTCGCTGCCGAGGGCGAAGCAGGGGAAAAGGTGCTCGTCCCCAGAGGCCATCACCGCAACGTCCGGGCGCAGCCGGCGGGTCAGCCGCCGGGTGGCGTCATAGGCCGCCGTTTCCCAGCTGCCCTCCTTGATGCCGACGACGGTCTCGATCTCCAGAAGCCGCGCCAGCACCTCGGGCCGGAACGCCGTCTTGCCCGAGCCCACGGCGCCCTGGAACAGCATCATCGGCACGCCCGCAGCCGCCGCGATCATCCGGTGGTGGGTGACGATGGCCCTATCGTCCGCGCCCAGTGCCCAGGAAAAGGGGGGAAACACCATGACCGCGTCGGCCCCGGCTGCCGCGGCGTCCTCCGCCATGCGGGCCGCGATATCGGAGCGTTCGCAATTGATGCCGGCGACCACCTTGTGACCGGTTCCGGCCACCGACCGGGCGGCGCGCACCACCTCGCTCAACTCCTGCCGCTCCAGGGCGAAATTCTCGCCGGCATGGCCGTTCACGAGCAGGCCCGCCATGCCCTCGGTGGCGAGGACGGCGGCGTGATGGGCGTGGAGCGCCTCGGCATCGAGGGCGCCGGAGGCATCCAGGGGACAGATCGTGGCGGCGTAGATGCCGCCGAAGGGGAAGGTGGCGTCGCTCATATGCAGGGTTCTCGGGGGCTTTCTCAGGCGACCGGGCGGGGACGGGGAAATTTCAGGGTGGCGCGGGCCTTGAGCACCTCCTGGCCCGCCTCGTTCACGGCGGACGCTTCCCAGGTCAGCGTGCGGGTGGCCTCGTCGCGCTCGGCGATCCACACGTCGATGGTGATGGTGTCGCCATAGAAGACGGGGCCGGTGAACCAGAAGCGGTCCTCGATGGAGACGCCGAGAATTCCGGCGAGCTCCGCCGTCAGCACGCTGGTGCAGAGCCCCGCCACCATGATGCCGGGCGCCAGCCGCTGGCCGAATTTGGTCCCGGAGGCGAAGTCCTCATCGATATGCACCGGCCCGAAATCTCCGGTAGCGGCGATATAGAGGCTGCCGTCGGCCTCCGTCACGGTCTTCGACACGCGCACGCGGTCGCCGACCTTCAGATCTGCAAAGGGCTTGATCTCATACATCGGCGCCCCCCGAGACCGGCACGAGGCGCGCGGTGCCGCGGATCAGCACCGCCTCGCCCACGCAGGCCTCAAGGGTGCAGGTGAGCGTGCCGGCGGCATCGAGGCCGCTCACCGTCGCCTGCGCCGCAATCGTCGTGCCCACGGGCACCGCATGGGCGAAGGAAACCGAGAAATCGGCGATGCGGTGGGCTGGGCCGGCAAGGCGGGACAGGCAGGTGGTGAGCAGCGACGAGGCCGCCAGTTCGAACACCGCCATATCGGCGAGGCCGGCGTCCCGCGCCTTGGTGCGGTCCACGTAGAGGCCACCGAGATTGCCGCTGATGCCGGTGAAGAGCGCCTGCTCGGCCACCGTCATGGTCTTGGAGAAGCGGATGTGCTGGCCGATGGCGGGAGCGGGGGTCATGGAAGCGTCCTTCCTGTCGGCCACGGTCACAGGGAGAGGCCATTGCGGATGATGGAGCGGGCGACGAGCATCCGATGGATCTCGGAGGTGCCGTCATAGATCCGCGTCACCCGGCAATCCCGGTAGATGCGTTCCAGCGGCAGATCCTTGGAGAAGCCATAGCCGCCGAACATCTGGATGCCCCGGTCTGCGACGCGGCCGAGCATTTCCGACGCGTAGACCTTGATCATCGAAACCTTGTCGCGCGGATCCAGGCCCTGATCGATGTCCCAAGCGCAATTCAGCACCATCATGCGGGTGGCATAGATCTCCATGGCGCTGTCGGCGATCATCTGCTGCACCATCTGGAATTCCCCGATGGGCTGGCCGAACTGCTTGCGGGTGCCCGCATGCAGGCGCATCAGATCCAGCACGCGCTGGGCCATGCCCACCGCGCGGGCGCCGATATGGCCGAGCCGGATGCCGCTGACGCTGGACATGATGAGCTTGAAGCCGCCGCCCACCTCGCCCAGCACATTGGCCTGCGGGATGCGGCAGTCGTCGAAGACGAGCTCGGCATGGCCGTAGCCGCGATGGCCCATCATGGGCTGCACCCGGGAGACCGAGAAACCGGGAGCGTCGCGATCCACCAGGAAGAGGGTGATGCCGCCGCGGGCCCGCTTTTCCGGATCGGTCACGGCCATGACGATCACATAGTCCGCAATGTCGCCGTCGGAGATGAAATGCTTGGTGCCGTTCAGCACCCAGTGGCCATCCTCGAGCCGGGCGGTGGTGGTGATGGCGGCCGCATCCGAGCCGGCGCCGGGCTCGGTGATCGCCATGGCGCAGATCTTCTCGCCGGTGATCGTCGGCTCCAGATACGCCGCCCGCTGGGCCGGCGTGCAGGCCATCAGCATGGGATAGACCTGCCCGAACACCCGCCGGATCAGGGCATCGGAAGTCTGGCCGAGCTGCTCTTCCACCAGGCACATGTCGAGCACCGACAGGCCGCCGCCGCCCACCTCCGCCGGCATGTTCAGCGCATAGAGGCCGAGGGCGATGGCCTCCGCCTTCAGGGGCGCAAGCTTGTCAGGCGGAACGCGACCCAGCTCCTCGGTCTCCTGCTCCAGCGGCTGCACCTTGTCGCGCACGAAGCGGCGGACCGTATCGACCACCATGCGGGTCTCGTCGGAAAGGGAAAAGTCCATGCCTCAGGTCCTGTAACGGCCGATAAGAAGGGTCCGCGCGAGGCAGCGACGCCGCGCGCGGTCGGAACTCGGAAGCGGGCAGATGGGTGTCAGGCGGCGGAGGCCGCGCGCACCACGTCGTCCGTCAGGAAGGTCTCGATCTCATCCGCGGCATAGCCGACCTCGGCCAGGATCTCCCGGGTCTGTGCGCCCAGGGGCTGGGGAACCCGGGCGATCGGCAAGGTGGCGCCGTCATAGTGCACGGGGTGGGATACGAAGGTGACCTGTGCGCCGCCGGAACTCGTCGCCGTCTGGAAGGCGCCGAGATGGGCCAATTGCGGATTTTCGCGGACGGCGTCGTAATCCTCCACCGGCGCATTCCACACTCCGGCGGCGTCCAGCGCCGCCTGCCATTCGGCGGTGGTGCGGGTCGCGACCTGCGCCACGATCAGCCGGTTGTAGGAGGCGCGCTCCTTCAGCATGGTCTCGGGGCTGACCTCGGCGAGTTCCGGGAGGTCGAGGGCGCGGGCGAGCACGGCTGGTGCGGCCATGGAGATGGCGATGCAGCCGTCGGCGGTGCGGTGAATGCCGTGGCCGGCGGAGGAGAACCAGCTTGCCACCCCCTGCGGCGCACGGGGGCCGTCGTCGTGGGGCGCTCCGTTCAGCCAGGCGGTCAGGGGCTCGCCCTGAAGGTCGATGGCGCTCTGGAGCAGGCTCACGTCGACCCGCCGGCCATCCCCCGTCTGCTCCCGGGCGAATAGCGATGCGACGATGCCCAGCACGCAAAGCACGGCGGTGTGGTGATCGATCACCACAGAGCCCAGCGGCACGGGCGGGCCTTCGGATGGGCCGGTGTGTGCAGCAAGGCCGGACATCGCCTGAAGCAGAAGGTCCTGCCCCGGCCGGTGGGCGAAGGGGCCGGTGGCACCGAAGCCGGTGGCGGAGGCGTAGATCAGGCGCGGATAACGCGCGCGCAGGTCTTCCGGCCCCATACCGAACTTCGCCATGGTGCCGGGTCGGAAGTTCTCCATCACCACATCGGCGCCGGCCACCAGGCGCTCGGCGATGGCGCGTCCGGCCGTGCTCTTCATGTCGAGGGCGATTGAGCGCTTGCTGCGTCCGGTGTTCAGGTGATTGACGCTCTCGCCGGCCACGAAGTGCCCGGCCACCGCCCAGTTGCGCTGAAAGGCGCCGTCCAGCGGCTCCACAGCAATCACGTCCGCGCCCATGTCCCCGAGCATCTGCGCAGCATGGGGCCCGGCGAGGAAGTGATTGAAACTGATGACACGAACGCCCTTGAGCAGCGACACGCTTCGTCCTCCGGGAAGGCGAACCGGGCGCCACGGAGGCGACCGGATGATCCGCGAACGATAGTAGCGGTGGCTGCGCTGTGGCGGCACTAGCGATAGCTATGAAATTTTAGGGATCAACTATCTGTTTTAGATATAGTTTGACCCGCGTCGGCATCCAATGCTACCTCGCAGTCGACAGCGCGATCTTCGGCTGAGATAGGCCCGCGCCAGCATCGATGCCTCCTCCGTTGCCAGAAAGGGGGGCGATGCGATCGGCCCGAACCCGACCGACCACGGCAAGCCGGGCATCGCCGGCCCGCGGGACCGCCATCGCCGTGATGGGGCCAACATCCGAATTTCTGTGTTTCGGCATGGAGGAATGACCCCGTTGTGAGGGGGATCGGCGTGTAATTTTGGGTCTGACGCAGTTTTGGTGGTGAAAAGCTAAGGGGCCCCAATCAGGCGGGCCTGGAGGAGGTCGAGCTTTCCTCTGCCGTACATCTGGCGCTTGACGAGTTTGAGCTTGGTGATCTGGCCTTCGGTTTGGCCGTTGGACCAGGGTGAGGTGATGGCGGCAACCACGGCCGCCCTATCCTTGACAACGCCGTTGGCGAACGATGCGACGAGACTTGGTTTGGCCCGCTCCAGCCATGGCTCCAAGTCTGCGACAATCTTCTTGCGGATCATGGCCTGGAAGATGGCGATGGTCGTCCGCGCCTCAACGAGGGGTGGCACGCCGTCCTCAATCGCCGCGATCGTAATGCTCTCGGATTTGGACAAGCGGTCGCGGCTGATGGTCATGAGGCGCGCAATGGTGCGCGCCGAGGGCGTACGGCTGAGTGCATCACCGTCCATTCGTTCGGCGCGGCGACGACGTGCCACCCACTCGGTGACGACCCGAAGGCAGCCGCGGAAGCCTTGGCGCTTGAGGTGTCGCCACAGCCCCGCACCATTACGTTCGCCGGCTGCCCACTTGTCCTCGAGCCACGGCAGGTACAGTTCGAGCGAACTTTCCCGTAAGCGGAAGACATCTGTGCGCTCACCGCGCAGGAGCCACGCTTGCGCTGTCGCGGGCTCCCGGTCGGGCAAGAGAGCTATGGTCCTGCGGGGCGCTCAAGGTCGCAGATGATGGTGCCATAGCGTTGATTGCGTCGCCACGCCCAGTCGTCGATCCCTATGACCGTCGGAGGGACGAAAGGGCGGCTACCGCGTCGCCGCACGACCCTGAGCAGGGTATCGTTGCTGACCGGCAGCATCAGCCTGCGGGCAAGGCTCGCCGCCGGTCGTCCGCCCAGCGCCAGCCCGAGGTGGTGAACGATGTGGTCGAGCCGGGCAGTCCGCCGTGCCCACGGCGCCAAAACCTTGGCGTCGAAGCGCTTGGCAAAGATGCGCTGGCCGCAGAGCACCGCGTCGCAGTGGAAACGCCGCGCCCGGACAACGAGCCGAACCGGTTTGCCCGCCATCGGCAGATCCGCCAGATGCCGATGATAGCGACTGTGTATCCGCTCCGAGGTTCTCCCGCATCCCGGGCACGAACTCGCCTTGCCAACCGCGCGAACCGTAATCAGCATGCCGGCGCTGTCGCTGCTGACATCGTCCACCACGAATCCGCGCGGGACCAGAGTCGAAGGTCGGAGAGAGGGCTGCATGGTGTTGATTCCAATCTCAAAATCAACGCCAGCCGAATCCCAAACTCCATCAAAAATGAGTCAGACCCAATATTCGGCGCCGATAGGGGGGCAGGTTTCAACGCCGATTGACACATAGGATCGCAAGGGGTTGAGGCACGCGCGCTGACAATCCCACCGATACCCATGCATCGACCGGCCATGAAGCCAGCAGCCAATGATGTGCGCCGCTTTTCCGCCTTCTCAGAATCGTCGCCGATCTCGCCAAGGAGCGGGTGGCGCTCGATCCTTCTTCGGGAACAGATCGTCGTGATGCCTGGATAGGGCGGGACGATAGCGGCTGCCAGGCGGCGTCCGGCTCCGCCGAAGGTGTTTACAAAAGTCGGGGCGATCCAATCGTAGCGAGAATCATTCGCGCTCGAATGCGAACGGGTTCGTCCACCATAGCTCCGTCGACCGCGGTCGCCCCCTCCCCGGATGCGAGTATTCTTTTTGCCCAAGCAATCTCGGCGGCGTCCGGTAGAAAGCCGGAGCGGATGGCCTCGATCTGCCGTGGATGGATGGCGAGCTTGCCGCTGAATCCCAGTCCGCGGGCGTGCCGGGCATCGTCAGCGATAAGCGCCTCGTCGTCGATCCCGGTGGTCACCCCATCCACCGGGGCGGGGCCGCCCGCGAGGCGGGCCGCCAGCACCAGCTCTGCACGGGCCAGCAGCAGCGCCTCCCGCACATGGGCGCAGCCGAGATCGGCGCAAAAATCGATGGAACCGAAGACGATGCGCACGACCGCCGGATGGGCCGCGATGGCTCGGGCGGCGGCGAGACCGCGCGCCGTCTCGATGAGGGCGACGATCGGGATCGCCGGGCCGAGGGTCGCCGCGACGGCGTCGAGGATGGCGGGGTCCTCCGCCTTGGGCAGCACCGCGGCAGCGGGGCGAAGGCGGGCGACCGCCACCAGGTCTTCGGCATGCCAGGGTGTGCCCATGCCATTGACGCGGACCATGACCGGGATCGCAAGGTCGGCCGTCAGCGCATCGCGCGCGCCTGCCTTGGCGTCCGGGGGGACCGCATCCTCAAGGTCGATGATGACGGCGTCGGTCCCGGAGGCAGCGGCTTTGCCGAAGCGATCGGGCCGGTGCCCCGGGACGAAAAGCGGGACGACGAAGTCGAGCGCGCCCATCACCATTGCGCCTCTGCGCTCATGGCGACCGGGCCGCCCGGACGGGCGGTCCACAGCCGGAGCGTCTCGCCCTGGGGCGTCGCATTCATGGTGAGCGGAGCCGTGTCGAACGCAGGGGAGAGGCCACGGTAGGAGAAGCGGGCGGGCGACGTGCCGCGGATTGCGGTGGCGAACCGCAGCAGCAGCGTCGCCTGCAGCGGCCCGTGGACCACCAGCCCGGGATAGCCTTCGACCTGCGTGACATAGGGCAGGTCATAGTGGATGCGGTGGCCGTTGAAGGTCAGCGCCGAGTAGCGGAAGAGCAGGGGGGGCGAGAGGGCCTGCTCGCGGCGATGGGCGCCTTCGGCCGCGGGTTCCGGTGCCTTCGGCGGCGCAGCCACCTCGAGTCCGCGATAGACGATGCCCTGGCGCTCGGTGAGGAGCGATCGCCCTGCCGCATCGAGCTCGTGCTTCACCGTGACGAAGCAGAGCGGGCCGGTATTGCCCTGTTTGAGCGTCACCTCCTCCACCCGCGAGACCCGGCGCACAAGGTCGCCAACGCGGATGTCGTCATGGAAGACCAGGCTGCCTCCTGCCCACATGCGCCGCGGCAGCGGCACCGGGGGCAGGAAGCCGCCGCGCGCCGGGTGGCCGTCCGGGCCCAGCGCCGAGGTGAGCGCCGCGGGCTGGGTGAGGCACCAGTGGAGAAGGCGCGGCGCCGCCTCACCGGTGCGCGGGTCTCCCGGTTCCTCGTCGAAGGTTGCCCGGAACTTGCGCACGAGATCGGCCGTCACCGGCTCGGCCGCGACGTCTTCCCTGCCGATCCAGCTACGCAGGTGCTCCATGTCGATGTCGTGGCTCACGGCGCGTCTCCTCAGAAGGACCGGGGCAGACCGAGCACGTGCTCGGCCACGTGGGAGAGGATGAGATTGGTGGAGATGGGGGCCACCTGGTAGAGGCGCGTCTCGCGGAACTTGCGCTCCACGTCGTACTCGCAGGCGAAGCCGAAGCCGCCGTGGAACTGCAGGCAGGCATTGGCCGCCTCCCACGAGGCCTTGGCGGCAAGGTATTTGGCCATATTGGCCTGCGTGCCGCACGGCTGGTGCGCGTCGTAAAGCCGGCAGGCCTCGAACCGCATCAGGTTCGCCGCCTCAACTTCGATGAAGGCCTCGGCGATGGGGAATTGCACACCCTGGTTCTGGCCGATAGGGCGCCCGAACACGACCCGCTCGTTCGCGTAGGCCGTCACCTTGTCGATGAACCAGTAGCCGTCGCCGATGCATTCGGCGGCGATCAGCGTGCGCTCGGCGTTGAGACCAGTCAGGATATATTTGAAGCCCTGTCCCTCCCCGCCGATCAGGTTTTCGGCGGGGATCTCCAGATTGTCGAAGAACAGCTCGTTGGTCTCGTGGTTCACCATGTTGAGGATGGGGCGAACCTCCATGCCGCCTGCCATCGCCTCCTTGATGTCGACGATGAAGATGGACAGGCCTTCCGACTTCTTTTTCACCTCCGCCAGCGGCGTGGTGCGCGCGAGCAGGATCATCAGGTCGGAATGCTGGACGCGGGAGATCCAGACCTTCTGGCCGTTGATGACATAGCGGTCGCCCTTCCTGATCGCTGTAGTCTTGATCTTGGTTGTGTCGGTGCCGGTGGTGGGTTCGGTAACCCCCATGGACTGGAGACGCAGCTCGCCGGCTGCGATCTTCGGCAGGTATTTCTGGCGCTGCGCCTCGGAGCCGTGCCGCACCAGCGTGTTCATGTTGTACATCTGGCCGTGGCATGCGCCGGAATTGCCGCCCGCACGGTTGATCTCCTCCATGATGACGGACGCTTCCGTGAGGCCGAGACCGGAACCGCCGTACTCCTCGGGGATCAGTGCCGCCATCCAGCCGGCCTTCGTCAGCGCATCGACGAATTCTTCGGGGTAGCCGCGCGCCTCGTCCACCTTGCGGTGATATTCGGCCGGAAAATCCGCGCACAAGGCGCGCACGGCGTCGCGGATGTCCTGGAACTGGTCGCTTCCGATGGTCTGCATATCCCTAGGCCTCGATGGATTTAATGTTATCGGCTGATCCGCCCGCGCGTGGTGCGGCGACGGACGCACTGTGGATTTCCTCGCCCGCCTCCAGCGCTGTCCGGAACTCGGGAGCGGCGATATCGAGCATCCGCCGGCGCCGCTCGGCCAGCCCGAGGCCGCGCAGGTCCGCGACGCCATGTTCGGTCACGATTATGCCGGCATCGGCGCGAGCGGTACTTGTCGGTCCGTTCAGTCGGGTCACGATGCGGCTGCGGGCGCCATCGCGACCGTTCACCGTCGCCGGCAGCGCCACGATGGGCAGTCCGCCCTTGGAGGCGTGCGCACCGCGCAAAAAATCGGCTGCGCCGCCCACCGCGCCCACGTAACGCCCGCCTGCGACCTCGGCGTTGATCTGGCCGGAGAGATCCACCTCGATCGCTGCATTGATGGCGGTGAACTTGTGCTGTGCCCTCAGGACGTCGAGCGCGTGCGTGTAGTCCGTGCCGCGCAGGTTGAAGCGCGGATTGCGGTTCACGTACCGCATGAGCCGGGGGCCGCCGGCCGCAAGTCCGGCCACTGCAATGCCGCGATCCACGCTCTTGCGCGCATTGGTGAGGGCGCCCGCCTCGGCCAGGAGCGCGACGCCCTCGGATGCGAGCCCGGAGTGAAGGCCGAGGTCCCGGTGGCCCGCGAGTGCTGCGAGGATGGCCTCCGGAAGCCCACCGATTCCGATCTGCAGCGTGGCGCCATCCTCCACCAAGCCCGCGACGTGGGTCGCAATGACCCGCTCCGTAGCGCCGGGCTGCGGGACAGGGGCCTGGAGCGGGGGGCGGGACGTCCGCACGATAATATGGACATTCTTTGCGGACAGGGCCCGCTCGGCGTGCGTCCAGGGTGTCCGATCGCTGACCTCGGCGATGACGAGGCGGGCGCGGTCCACCAGCGGGGCCAGATACTCGAGCGCGGTGCCGAAGCTGAGGCGTCCGGCATCGTCCTCGGCGAGATTGAGGAGCAGCACATCGACCCGACGGGCCAGAATGCCCGGCAGATCCGAATAGTGGCACGGCAGGATGTCGAGCTTGCCCTGGCGTTCGAGCACGCGATTGTGCCCCGCGCCGCAATACGACTGGAATTGCATCGCGCCAGCTTGGCCGAGCTGCGTTCCCCAGCTCATGCCGATGAAGGCGGTGAGACCGGGAATGCTTGCGCATTGGTCGAGGAGGCGCGCGGTGAGGGTCGCCGGCTCGGCGGAAGCCTGCCCCCAGACGATATGGTCGCGGGGACGCAGCAGGGTGGAGAAGTCGAGCGCCTGGGGCGCGAGTTCGATAGCCATGGCGGGTGACCCGGGCCCGTTCACGCGCGCTCGAAGATGGCGGCGGCACCCTGGCCGCCGCCGATGCACATGGTCTCCAGCCCGTAGCGCACGCCGCGGCGCTTCATCTCGTGAAGCAGCGTGGTCATGATGCGCACGCCGGTCGCCCCGATGGGATGGCCGAGGGAGATGCCCGAGCCGTTGACGTTGAGCCGATCCTGATCGTCCCAGCCCCAGCCTTTCAGCACGGCGAGGACCTGGCACGCGAATGCCTCGTTCACCTCCACGAGCCCCATGTCGTCGAAGGAGAGCCCGGTCTTGGCGAACAGGCGCCGCGTGGCCGGCACCGGGCCGTAGCCCATGGTGGCCGGGTCGCAGCCCGCCACGGCCCATCCGGCCAGGAAGCCCAAAGGTTCAAGGCCGAGGGTGGCCAGCCTGTCCTCGGCGACGATGAGGCACGCCGCGGCGGCATCGTTCTGCTGGCTGGCGTTGCCGGCCGTGACAGTGCCGCCGGGCATGATAGGCTTAAGCTTGCCGAGGCTTTCCGGGCTTGCCTCCTCGCGGATCCCTTCGTCGCGGATGACGTGGAGCGGGTCGGCGTGGCGTTTCGGCACTTTGACCGGTACGACCTCCGCGTCGAAGCGGCCTTCAGTCCATGCGGCCGCCGCACGCCGGTGGCTGCGGGCCGCGAAAGCGTCCGCCTCCTCTCGCGTGATCTGGAACTGGCGCGCCAGGTTTTCCGCAGTCTCGATCATGCCGGAGATCACGCCGAACCGCTCCGACGGCTGCGAGCGTTCGCGGCCGCGATCGAGCCGGTCGTAAAGGCGGGTGGTGCCCGCCCGGCGACCCCAGCGCATGTCGGTCGTGTAGAATTCGATGTTGCTCATGCTTTCGACGCCACCCGCGAGCACGACATCGCACGCGCCGGTCTGAACCATCATGGCCGCCGTGGTGATGGCTTGCAGGCCGCCTCCGCAGCGTCTGTCGAGCTGCATGCCGGGAACCTCGATCGGCAGTCCGGCCTGGAGCGCGACCCAGCGGCCGACGCAGGGCGTCTCGCTGCTGGCATAGGACTGGGCGAACACCACGTCCTCGACGAGGGCGGGGTCAAGACCGGTGCGCGCGAGGACTTCCTTCACGACGAGCGCGCCGAGCTGCTCGACGGGCACCGGCCTCAGGCTCCCGCCGAATGTGCCGACGGGAGTGCGCACAGGGCTTACGATGGCCGCGCGTCTCATTGCTGCGTTTCCTCGTGCTGCGCCGGCGAGGAACGGACGGGGATCCGGGGAGGACCCTTCCGCCGCCGTGCGTCTGATGGTTGGGCAGCGCCCTCGCGAGGGGCGCGCCAGCGCAAGATGCATCAAGGCAGGCGGCATGTCCAGTAGGTGGACTAATGTCCGTCTATCGGACAATTACAGTTCGGCGCACGCTTCAGCGGGAGCTGCTCGCGTGTGCAAGCGACGGCTTCGGGCGGGTGAGGGAAAGCATTGTGGGTGCGAGAGCGGCGCGCGAATGCCTAGGGCTGGGCCCAGTCGCGCATGGTGCGCTCAACTTCGTGCGCGGCCTCCCGCAGCAAGGGGAGAAACACCTTTCGCATGTGGTCAAGGGAAACGCGGGCCGCGGTGGTGCCGATATTCAAGGCGGCAACGGTCCGGCCCGAACGGTCCTGTATGGGTACGGCGATGGAGCGGACACCCACTTCCATCTCCCCATCGATGACGGCGTACTGAAGCCGCCGTGCCTCTATCACCTTCTGGCGCACCTTCTGCGGGTCCGTGATGCTGCGGGGAGAGGGGGCGACGAAGGTTTCTTCCGCCAGCCACCCATCCAACTCAGCATCATCCAGACCGGCGAGCAGAACGCGCCCGAGCGACGAACAGAATGCAGGTAGCCGCGAGCCAACCTCGATCCCGGATGAGAAGATGCGCCGGGTTTCCACCCGCGCCACGTAGACGACATCGTGCCCGTCCAAGACCGCCATGGACGAGGATTCTCCGATATGCTCGGTCAGGCGCCGGATGACGCTGCGGCCCGCCTCGGACAGGCCGAACGCGGTCAGATAGGCGTTTGAGAACTGCAGCACCTTGGGTGTTAGCCAGAACAGCTTGCCGTCGCCGTCAATATAATTGAGGGCCTGCAGCGTCAGCAGGAAGCGGCGTGCGGTGCCGCGGCTGAGATCGGTGAGCTCTGCGACCTGGGTGAGCGTCATGCGGCGCGGCGCCTGCCCGAACGCCGCCAGGACATTGAGGCCGCGCTCCAGCGCGGTGACGAATTCCGGGCCGCGCTTCTCGTCTTCCGTCACCTTCTTGATCACGAATCGCTCTTTTCAGAATTCGCGGGATGTCGCACGCTGGAGGCGGTCGCGGCCCGCCACTTGGCAGAGCGTCTTGCGCCGCGACTCCCGCGGTCGAGTGCCCAGATGTCAGTGCCGCACAATCTAGATCAGCATACAAACACTTGTCCAATCAGCGGACGCGGGCGTTCCCCCGGCCGGGATGCTGTGCGGTGGCGTGCCCGAAGCGGAGCCCCGCCCCGGCGGATACGTCCGGCCCTTGGTGCCAAGAGGTGAGTCGGGCGGCTTGACAGGGCGGGCGTGTGACTATCTACTATTCGGACAAAAGTCCAATAGACGGACAAATGAATGATCGGGACGGCATCGAGACGATGCCGCCAGCCGGCCAGGATGGGTGGGAGGACATGATCGATAAATTCGTTCCCTCGGTCGCGGAAGCGCTCGCTGGGGTCAGGGACGGCGCGACCATCCTCGTCGGAGGCTTCGGTGCCGTCGGGCAACCCGACCTTCTCATCGAGGGCCTCATCGCGCAGGGCGCATCGGGCCTCACGGTGGTTGCCAACAATGCCGGCTACGGGCAGGTCGGCCTCGCGCGGCTCCTGGCGGCGGGACGGGTCCGGCGTCTGGTGTGCAGCTATCCGCGCATCCCGGGCTCGGTGATTTTCGAGGAGCTTTACAAATCCGGCCGGCTGGAGCTGGAGCTGGTGCCGCAGGGCACTCTCGCGGAGCGGCTGCGGGCTGCCGGTGCGGGCATTCCGGCTTTCTTCACCCCGACCGGGGCCGGAACGCGGCTCGTGGAGGGGAAGGAGACGCGTCGTCTAGGCGTGCGCGACTGTGTTCTGGAGCACGCGCTGCATGGCGACGTGGCGCTGATCCAGGCGTGGCGGGCGGATCGCTGGGGCAATCTCATCTATCGCAGCGCAGGCCGGAACTTCAACCCGGTCATGGCGCCCGCCGCTGCGCTCACAATCGCTCAGGTGGAGCATACCGCCGCCCTGGGAGAGCTCGATCCGGAGGCGATCGTGACCCCCGGGATCTATGTGGACCGAATCGTGCATCATCCGGCGGAGGCCGCCCATGCGTGAAGATACCAGGAGCGCGGAAGCGCGCCTCTGCCGCCCCCGCTCGCGCCAGGAGATGGCACGACGTGCCGCCGCAGACATCGGTGACGGCTGGTACGTCAACCTTGGCATCGGTATTCCGACCCTGATCGCCAACCACGTCCCGGCGGACCGCGAGGTCATTTTCCAGTCCGAGAACGGTCTGCTCGGCTTCGGGCCGGCACCGGCCCAGGAGTTGATCGACCCCTACCTCATCAACGCCGGCAAGCAGCACGTGACCCTGCTCAAGGGGGCCGCGATGCTTCATCAGGCCGACAGCTTCGCCATGATCCGGGGACGCCATCTCGACCTGTGCGTGCTGGGCGCCTTTCAGGTGGCGGCGAACGGCGACCTCGCCAACTGGGCCACTTCAAGCAACGATTCCGCGCCGGCAGTCGGCGGCGCCATGGATCTCGCGCTCGGCGCCCAGAGGGTGTGGGTGATGATGGAGCACACCACCAAGGAGGGCGAGCCGCGCCTGGTGGAAAGCTGCATCTATCCCCTGACCGCCCCTGGGGTGGTGTCGCGCATCTATACGAACCTCGCAGTGCTGGATGTGACACAGCAGGGCTTTAGGCTGGTGGAGCTTGTCGAAGGGCTGACTCCCGCCGAACTGCAGAACGTGACCGAAGCCCCGATTCTTGTTTGAACGAAAAAACGCGAGCAACAGCGTCCCTTAGGGAGGAAGCCAAGATGATCAACCGACGTACCGTTCTCGCCGCGATGCTGGCGAGCGCCGCATTGCCGTCGGCGCTGCGCGCCGATGCCGAGCCCTACGTGCTCGGCACCTTGTTCCCGATGACCGGTCTTCTGTCGGAGCTTGGTGCGATCTACAGCGGCGCCACCGCTCTGGGGCTGGAGCATGTGGCGGCGGACAAGCGCCTCAAGAAGCCGATCGTGCTCAAAGCGCAAGATAGCCAGAGCACGCCCCAGGGCGGGGCGGTGGGCATGTCGAAGCTCGCGAACGTCGACCGGGCGCCCTACGTACTGGTGGGCCTCACCGGCGTCGCCAAGGCTGCCGAGCCCATCGCCACGCGCGCCAAGGTCCTGATGATGAATGGCGGCGGCGTCGGCCCCGACCTTGCGGGCCTTTCCCCCTACTTTTGGAACATCATCCCCCTCGCCAACCAGGAGTTGCCAACCGCTTTCGGCTGGATGAAGCGCAACGCGATCAAGCGCGTGGCCCTGGTCTATCTGGACGATCCGCTCGGCAACGCCCTCCGCAAGGGCCTGCAGGAGGGATTGCCCGCCATCGGCGCATCGCTGGTGGGCGAGTTCAGCGCGGCGCCCTCTGCCCAGCAGTTCTCCGCGATGATCGCCAAGATCCGCGAAGCCAAGCCGGACCTCGTCTATGTCGCCTCGTACGGAACGCAGCAGACCCAGATATTCAAGCAGTTGCGCGACAATGGAATCACCCAGCCAATCATGACCTATTCGGTGGGCGGCACGCCCTCGGTGGCGGCGCTGCCGGAAGCCGAGGGCGTGATGTTCACCTCGCAGGTCGCCGACTGGGATGCTGCCGATCCCCTCACGCGCCGCTTCGTGGATGGCTGGCGCGCCAAGTACAAGGACAATCCCACCACCTACGCGCAGAACTATTACAACGCCGTGCTGCTCTACGCCCAGCTCATCGAGCGGCTGGAGAAGGAGGGCAAGCCGGTGACGGGCGACACGCTGAAGGAAGCCATTGCAACCGGGAGCTTCGATCTGGTCGGCGGGAAAGCGAGCTTCTCGGCCAGCGGCGCCATCGACATGCCGACCCAGCTCAACCGCGTGCATGACGGCAAGTTCGAGAAGGCGAGCTGATCCATGCTCCTGAGCCAGCTTGCGGTGGCGGGCATCCAGACCGGGATGCTCTACGCGCTGACCGCCGCGGGATTCGCGCTGATCTTCGGCGCCACCCGCGTCTTCCACGTAGCCCACGGCGCCACCTTCATCCTGGCTGGCTACGCCTTCCTCGCGGCTCTGCAGCTGGGTCTGCACTGGTCGCTGGCGAGCCTGTGCTCGCTGCTGGTCGCCGTCGCCTTCGGCCTGTTCATGGATGCTCTGGTCTACAGGCCGATCCAGAAGCATGAGGGCTCCTTCTTCACGGTGTTCGTCGCCTCGTTCGGCGCGGGCATCGCCATGCAGGCGCTCATCCAGTTCTTCTTCGGCGGCGGCTTCGCCACGATCTCGGTGCCGCTGACGCGGGCCGCCCAAGTGCTGCCGGGGCTCTATATCGCCCCCGTGTTCTGGGTCGCGCTGGCGGTGGTCGTAGTGGTCTTCGTCGCTGTCAGCCTGTTCCTGGAACGGACCCACGCCGGCCTCGGCCTGCGGGCTCTGTCCGAGAACCCGGAGCTGCTGCGAGCCTATGGCCTCTCCGCACGGCGCCTCTCCGCGCTCGCCTTCGTGGTCGGCTCGGCTCTTGCCGTGCCGGGCGCGATCCTCACCACGATCACCACCGGCATTCAGCCGGCGGACAGCGCCCACGTGATGCTGGTCTCCCTTGCGGCGACGGTGGTCGGTGGCATTGGTTCCATCCGGGGCGCGGCTCTGGCGGGCCTTTTCCTCGGCCTCGTCGAGAACTTGGTGGTCGCCGTGGTGGACACCCAGTGGAGCCAGGCCGCCAGCTTCGTGGTGCTGTTCGCCTTCATCCTGTTCCGCCCCAATGGGCTCATGGGGAAGGCTGGTGCGCGATGATTGCCTATCTCGTCAACCTCGCGACCCTGATCGCCATCTTCGGTATCGCGGCCAGCAGCCTGAACCTGCTGATCGGATATGCCGGCATCTTCTCGATCGCCCATGCCATGTTCTTCGGCATCGGCGCATATGTGGCCGCCCAGGTGGCGCTCAGCGCCACTCCAGACTTCCTGGTGGCGGCGCTCGCGGCCGCGGTGGTGGCGGGGGCCCTGTCGCTCTGCCTTGCCCTGCCCGCCCTGCGGGTGCGTGGCGAATATTTCGTCGCCGCCTCGCTCGGGCTGCAAATGATGGCGAGTACCATTTTCGCCGAGGCCCACAGTCTCACCGGCGGCGTCGGTGGACTGGTCGGCATCCCTCCGGCGCGAATCCTGGGCTTCGACGTGGCCTCGCCCGATGCCTTCCTCGTCCTGGCACTCGTCTGCCTCGGCGTGACGCTGGCGGCGGTGCGCACGCTCATGCGAGGCAGCTTCGGCCGTTCGCTGATGGCCCTGCGCGACAGCGAGAGCGCGGCGGAAGCGTTCGGCAAGAACGTTCGCGCCCTGAAGACGCTGGTGGTCGTCGTCGGCTGCTTCTTCGTCGGTATCGCCGGCGCGCTGTTCGCCTTCCACATGGCGTTCGTCAACGTCGAGAGCTTCACCCTTGAGCAGTCCGTCGTGCTGATGGCCATGGTCATCATCGGCGGCGCCGGGACCCTGACGGGGCCACTCGTCGGCGTCATCGCGCTGCTCAGCCTTCCGGCAGCGCTGTCCTTCCTGCCCTTCATCCCGTCGACGGAGATCGGCACGGTGCAGCAGTTCATCTATGGAGCTCTCATGACGGTGCTCATGATCTTCCGTCCGAGCGGCATCGTTGGCCTTTCGCGGGGGGCAAGATGAACACGCCGATCCTGCTCTCCGCGCGCGGACTCTCGCGCAGCTTCGGCGGCAATTCCGCCGTCCAGGATGTGACGCTGGAGTTGCACCAGGGCGTCGTCACGGCCCTTGCCGGCCCCAACGGCGCCGGCAAGACCACCCTGTTCAACCTCATCACCGGCCACCTCGCCCCCGATCGCGGCGCGGTGGAGCTGAAGGGCGCCTCCATCCTCGGCCTCAAGCCGCACCGGGTGGCGCTGAAGGGCATCGCCCGCAGCTTTCAGGACCTGCGCCTGTTCGGCTCCATGAGCGTCTACGACAACGTGCTGTCCGCCATCGAGCCCACCCCCTGGCTGTGGCAGCCGGGCGGCAGCTCCGGCGCGGCGGCGCGGCGGCTCCAGGTGGAACGCGCGCTCGACGCCACCGGGCTCGCCGAGCTCGCCGGCACGCGGGCCATCGACCTCTCCTATGCGGAGACGAAGTTCCTCTCCATGGCCCGGATCATCGCCACCGGCGCGCCGATCTGGCTGCTGGACGAGCCGGCGTCGGGGCTCGACCCTGCTTCCCGCTCGCGCTTCGTGAAGCTGGTGAAGGAAGCCACGGCGGCCGGCGTCACCGTCTGCCTCATCGAGCACAACCTCGACATCGTCACCGAGCTTGCCGACCGCATCGCCTTCCTCGACCAGGGCCGCAAGCTCGCGGAGGGCACGCCGGACGAGATCCTGGGCGATGCGAAGCTCATCGCCATCTACTTCGGGGAGCGCAGGGAATGAACATGGCCGTCTCCGTCCTTCCCGACACCTCCGCCGTTCCCGCGCCCGCCATCGCCGTGCGTGGCCTGCGGGCCTCCTACGCCGGACGGGAGGTGCTGAGCGGCGTCGATCTCCACCTTGCTGCCGGGGAGGTGCTGTGCCTCGTCGGGCACAATGGGGCGGGCAAGTCCACGTTGCTGAAGATCCTGTTCGGACTGCACGCGGCGGACACCGGCGAGGTGATGCTGCGCGGGCGCGCGCTGAAGCCTCATCCGAGCCTCATGGCACGCGACGGCGTGGCCTATGTGCCCGAGGGCCGGGGCGTGTTTCCCGGTCTCACGGTGCAGGAGATATTCACCCTGGCCCTGTGGTCCGCGAGCCTCGGCGCCGGCGAGGGCCGCGCCCGCATCGACGAGGTGCTGGAGCTGCTGCCCAAGCTGAAGGATTTCTGGCTGAAGCGCGCCGGCCAGTTGTCCGGCGGCCAGCAGCAGATGGTATCCATCGGCCGGGCGCTGCTGTCGCGTCCTGGCATCCTGCTGCTGGACGAGCCCTCCATCGGCCTCGCGCCCAAGCTGTTCCAGGACCTGCTGGCGCCCATCCGCGTCATCCAGCAGCGCCGCGGCATGTCCATCCTGCTGGTGGAGCAGAATGTGGGCGAGGCTTTCGCCATCTCCGATCGGGTGGTGGCCATGAAGTCCGGGGTGATGATCTACGAGGGCACGCCGGCGGATCTCGCCGACCACGCCAAGCTGCTGACGCTCTTCTGAGCCGAAGCCACGACAAACGAGCCCCGGGGAGGGACCATATGAAGACAATCGAGCAACGGCTTCAGCTCATCGAGGACCAGCTGGAGATCGGGCAGCTCCGGGCCCATTACTGCCACCTGCTCGACGAGCGCAGGTGGGACGCGTTCGTCGCGCTCTTCACGCCGGACGGCGTGTTCGAAGGGCTGGAGGCGGTGAGCGGCCACGACGCGCTGCGCACTTTCTTCAGCGAACGCGTGCCGAAGCTCGCCGAGGATTTCTGGCACTTCTGCACCAACGGCACGGTGGAAATCGATGGCAACGTGGCCACCGGCCGCATCTCCATGGAATATCTCTCCGTCACCGATGGCGTCTCCTTCGTGTCGGCCGGCCACTATGACGACGTGATGCGCCGCGTGGACGGCCGCTGGCGCTTCGCCTCACGCAGGATCACCTTCTATTTCCTCTCGCCGCTCAGCGAGGGCTGGGCCGGGCGGCCGTTCCCGGGTCGCGCGCCGGCGGCGAGGGCGGCAGAATGAACTGGATCGAGGTCAACGGCGGCGGCACGCGCTACGTATGCGAGGGCGACGGGCCGCTGCCGCTGGTCCTGATCCACGAGATGGGCGGAGCGCTGGAGAGCTGGGCACCGCTTCTGCCCCTGGTGGCGGAAGGGCGCACGGTGCTGCGCTACGACGTGCGCGGGTTCGGCCATGCCTCCAAGCTGCGCGGATCTGGCGCCATGGATGTGCTGGTGGCGGACCTGGTCGCGCTGCTCGACGCCCTGTCGATCGATGATCCGGTGGACCTGTGCGGCATGGCGGTGGGCGGCGCGGTGGCGCTGCATGCGGCGGCGTGCCATCCCGGCCGGGTGCGGCGGATCGCGCTCATGGGTCCGGCCCTCGGCATCGCGCCCGAGCGGCGGGAGGCGGTGCATGCGCGTGCGGATGCGCTGGAAGCCGGCGGCATGGATTCCATCGCCGACGGCGAGCTTGATCTCACCTATCCGGCGGCACTGCGTGAGGATGACCGCTTCCCGGCCTATCGCGCGCGCTGGCTCGGCAATGATCCGTCGAGCTACGCGGCCACCTATCGCATGCTGACCGGGCTCGATTCCCGGCCGGCGCTTGGCGCGGTGTGCTGCCCTTCGCTGTTGCTCGCCGGCGCGCAGGACCCGCTGCGCCCGCCCGCGCTCATCGCCGCGGCCGCGGCCGCAATTCCCGATGCGCGCTTCGCGGTGGTGCCGAGTGGGCATGTGATGGCCCATCAATCCCCCGCGATTGTGGCGCGGGAACTCGATGCGTTCTGGCGCGCCGCGTGAGGCGACGCCGACAACCGAAAGCCCTTCCTCCCATGAAGATGCATTGGTCCCCCCGTTCCCCGTTCGTGCGCAAGGCGATGATCGCCATCCACGAGATGGGCCTTCAGGATCAGGTCACCTGCGTGCGTACGGTGGCCTCGCCGTTCAAGGCCCATGAGGAGCTCATGGACGACAACCCGCTGAGCAAGCTGCCCACGCTCGTGCTCGACGACGGCACCGTGGTCTATGACTCCCACGTCATCTGCGAATATCTCGACACCCTGCACACGGGGCCGCGCCTGTTCCCCACCGTCTGGCCGGAGCGCCTCATCGCGCTGCGCAACGAGGCGCTCGGCGACGGCCTGATGGACCTCGGCCTCCTGTGGCTCATCGAGCGCTGGCGCGGCGAGGGCATGCAGTCGGCCGACCTCGTCACCGCCAACGCGCGCAAGGTGGAGCGGGTGCTCGCCCGGCTGGAGGCCGACGTGACGCTGCTCGCCGACCGTCCGTTCGACATCGGACACCTCACCATCGGCACGGCGCTCGGCTATCTCGACTTCCGCTTCCCCTTCCTGGAGTGGCGCAACGGGCGGCCGGTGCTGGCGGCCTGGCACGCGGGCTTCCTGGAGCGACCTTCTGTGCAGGCCAATCCGGTGGTGGACGATTCCTGAGCCGTCCGCCCGAACGCCCCGAACGATCGAGGTTTCCATGATTCAGTCGCGCATGGTGGGGGAAGTCCGCGTCACCCGCCTTCTGGAATACGCCGCGCCCACCCATGATCCGGCCTTCCTGTTCCCGGACATGGCGCCGGGACTGCTGGCGGACAACGCGGGCTGGCTCGCCCCGCATCATTACGTGCCGCACATGAACCGGCTCATCGTCACCATCCAGCTCTGGATCGTGCATGCCGGCGGCAACGTCATCGTCATCGATACCGGTGTCGGCAACCGCAAGCCGCGGGCGGCGGCGCGCATGAACCAGCTCAACAGCCTCGTGCTGCCCTGGCTCGAAGCGGCGGGCGCCGCGCCCGACACAGTGACACACGTGGTCCACACCCACCTGCACAGCGACCATGTGGGCTGGAACACGGTGCTGTCCGCCGACGGACGGTGGACCCCCACCTTCCCCAATGCCCGGTACCTGCTGCCGAAGCTCGAATACGACCATTACATCGAGGCCCTCGCCAAGGCCTCAGACCCCATCATCGATGCCGCGTTTGACGACAGCGTGCGCCCGGTGGTGGAGGCCGGCCTTGCCGATTTCATTCCCGATCGTGGCGAGATCGCCGACGTGCTCTCCATCGAGGCCGCGCCGGGGCACTCCGTGGGCCACCAGACCTACCGCATCCGCTCGCGCGGCGAGGAAGGTCTGTTCAGCGGCGACGTGATGCACAGCCCGGCGCAGATCGTCGATCCCAAGCTCAACACGACCTACTGCGCGCTGCCCGAGGCGGCCCGGCGCACCCGCGCCGCACTGCTCGCGCGGGAGGCCGAGCGCGGCACGCTGGTGATGCCCATGCATTTCGGCGCGCCCCACTGCGGCTACATCCGCCGCCAGGGCGAGGGATACACCTTCGAACCGGCGACGTGGTGAGCCTTGCCGAGGATAAGAAAAGCCCCATGAGCCATCGCGATCCCGTTATCTGTGAGCCGCTGCGCACCCCAGTGGGTCGGTATGGCGGCATGTTCAAGGACGTGCCGGCGACCCGGCTGGCCGGTTGCGTCATCGAGGCTCTGATTGACCGGACGGGGATCGATCCCGCGCGGATCGACGACGTCCTCTTCGGCCAGTGCTATCCGAACGGGGAGGCTCCTGCCATTGGCCGCGTCGCCGCGCTTGACGCGGGGCTTCCCGTCACCGTGCCGGGTCTGCAGCTGGACCGCAGGTGCGGGTCCGGCCTGCAGGCTGTGCTTGATGCGGCGATGCGGGTTCAGACGGGAGCGTGCGACCTGGTCATTGCTGGCGGCGTCGAGAGCATGAGCCGGGCAGAGTATTACTCGGAAGATGTCCGCTGGGGCGCGAAGGGCCGCCCGAGCGCGCTGCACGATCGCCTCGCACGCGGCCGCGTGACGGCGGGCGGCGAGCGTTATCCCGTTCCGGGCGGCATGCTGGAGACTGCGGAAAATCTTCGCCGGGCCTACGGCATCGGACGCGAGGAGCAGGACGAACTGGCCCTCCAGTCGCACCGCCGGGCGGTGGCTGCGGCAGAAGATGGCCGCTTCGCCGAAGAGATCGTCCCGGTGACGATCCCCGGGCGCGGCGGGAAGTCTCCCGTGGAAATCCAACGAGACGAGCATCCCCGTGCGGACGCCAGTCTCGCCTCTCTTGCGGAATTGCGGCCTATCAGGAGCGCCCAGGATCCGGCCGCGACCGTCACTGCCGGCAACGCCAGCGGGCAGAATGATGGAGCCGCGGCCTGCCTTGTCACCACACGGGCCATGGCCGACACGTTGGGCCTGAAGCCACTCGCCCGTCTGGTGGGCTGGGCGGCGGCGGGTGTCGCTCCGAACGTGATGGGGATCGGACCAGTACCGGCGACCGAGAAGGTGTTGTCCCGGGCCGGGCTAACGCTGGCCGACATGGACCTCATCGAGCTCAACGAGGCATTCGCGGCGCAGGTTCTGGCCTGCACGCGCGAGTGGCGCTTCGGCTCAGTCGACATGGAGCGGCTCAACGTGAACGGCTCCGGCATTTCCCTTGGCCATCCAGTGGGAGCGACCGGCGTGCGCATCCTCGCCACCCTCCTTCGCGAGATGGACCGCCGGGGTGTGCGCTACGGGCTCGAAACCATGTGCATCGGCGGAGGGCAGGGCCTTGCCGCGATTTTCGAGCGCATCGGTTAGCGGGGGCAATGACCAGTGCCCCTTCGCCAGCGATCTGGCGGTCGCGACGATGTCCTCCTGCGATCCGGGACTGCGGCGCGTGGTGCTCCGACCCGATCGGCGACGGAGGTGAACTATAGACTGCTATGCGGGACTGGATGTGTCGCTCGAGGCGACGCACGTTTGCGTGGTGAATGGCGAGGGCAAGGTCATTCGGGAAGGGATATTGCCCTTTGATCCGGATGCCATCGAGCTGTTCCTGGCCGAAATGCAGGCCTTTTCGGCACTCTGCTGGAAGAGGTTTCGGGGCGGCGGATCATTGAGATCCGGCAGAACATCAAGGCTGTTGGCGTACCAATGCGCGTCGCCGGACCCTTGAAGGCCGAGACCGGGGCTCCCGCCCTTGCTCCGGGCTTTCGGCATCCTTTGAATGAGGCGATCCCAGAGAAGGGGGGCCACAGGCAACAGAGCTCCGGCCTCAGCAGGCTATTCATTCAAGATGCGGACCGTTACACAGCGTCCCTTCGAGACACCGTCTCCCTTAATCAGCATGGCAACCTCGGTAGAACCGGTTCGGGCCTATGAAGCGGGATTTCGCTTGCGCCCTTTCACTCAGCGTCGGGCTGGCTGGCGGGATGAGCGGCGGCGAAGGCGGGGTGGGTCGCCGCTAGGGCCTCCACGCGCAGGATGCGGGGAAAGGTCTCCAGCGGAACGTCGAAGCGCCGGGCGGAATAGAGTTGTGGGATCAGGAAGACGTCCGCCAGCCCCGGCGCGGGGCCGAAGCAATAGCCCTCGTCGCCGATCAGCGCCTCCACCGCGCGGAAGCCGTCCGTGACCCAGCGGGCGATCCAGGCGGAGACGGCCGCCTCGTCCTGGTCGAGGGCCTGGCGCAAATAGGCGAGCTGGGAGGAGTTGTTGGGCGGGTGGATGTCGCAGCCGATGATGGCCGCCACGGACCGCACCTTGGCCCGCGCCACCGCATCCGTCGGCAGCAGGGGCGGGGCGGGATGGGTCTCTTCCAGATAGTCGAGGATGGCGGGGGACTGGATGAGCACCGTCCCGTCGGCGAGTTCCAGCGCCGGCACCCGCTCCTGCGGATTGAGGGCGCGATAGGCGGGGGCATGCTGCTCCCCGCCGTTGCGCACCAGATGCACCGGCACCTGCTCCACAGCGATCCCCTTCAGCGCCAGCGCGATGCGCACCCGGTAGGCCGCCGAGGAGCGCCAGTAGGTGAAGAGCCGCACGGCCGCCTCACACCGCCGGGGCGGGCAGGATGGTGCCGCGGCACGCGCCGAAGCCGATGGAGGCGAAGCCGTCGCGGGTCGCCCGGCCCTGGATGATGAGGGTGTCGCCATCCTCCAGGAACCGCCGCTCCTCCCCTGAGGCGAGGGTGAGCGGCGCCCTGCCACCCTGCGTCAGCTCCAGCAGGCTGCCGAAGCTGTCCGGCGTCGGGCCGGAGATGGTGCCGGTGCCCAGTAGATCGCCGGGATTGAGATTGCAGCCGCCGGAGGCGTGGTGCGCCACCAGTTGGGCGAAGGTCCAGTAGAGGTCGCGCGACGAACCGCGGGAAAGCAGGTGTGGCGCCAGCCCCTGCGCCCGCATGGCCGGCGTCTCGATGAGCACGTCGAGGGTAAGGTCGAGGGCGCCGGTCGACTGGTCGTCCGCGTCCATCAGATAGGCAAGCGGAGCGGGGTCTCCCTCCGGGCGCGGGGGCTGGGCGATGCGGAAGGGGGCGAGCGCCTCGGGCATCACCACCCAGGGCGAGAGGGTGGTGGCGAAGTTCTTGGCGAGGAAGGGGCCGAGGGGCTGATATTCCCAGCCCTGGATGTCGCGCGCCGACCAGTCGTTCAGCAGGCAGAAGCCGGCGATGTGGCCGGCCGCCGCGCCGATGGGGATGGGCTCGCCCAGTGCATTGCCGGCGCCGATGAACACGCCCAGCTCCAGCTCGTAGTCGAGATTGCGGGAGGGACCGAAGCTGGGCTCCGCTTCCTCCGCCCGCTTGCGCTGGCCGTTGGGCCGCCGCACCGAACCCGCCGACACGCCGATGGAGGAGGCGCGGCCGTGATAGCCGATGGGCACGTATTTGTAGTTGGGCAGGAGCGGATTGTCCGGCCGGAACAGCTTGCCCACGTTGGTGGCGTGGCTGATACCGGCATAGAAATCCGTATAGTCGCCGATGGCGGCGGGCAGGTGCATCCTGCAGTCCGCCGCGTGGTGGAGCAGCGCGCCGGCATGACGCTCCACGGTCGCATGCTCCTGCCCGGCGGCGTCGAGCAGGTCCACCAGCCGCGCGCGCAGCGCCCGCCGGGGCTCGGCGCCCAAGGCGAAGAAGGCGTTGAGCGTCGGTCCCGACGCCGCCTGCGCCGCGTCCGACGCGGCGCCCGCGAACAGGCCGAGGGCGAGCGCCGCGCCGAGGTCCAGGATCTCTTCGCCGATGGCGACGCCGCCGCGCGGCGCCCCGCCGTTCGGGCTGAAGATGCCGAAGGGGAGGTTCTGAATCGGGAAATCGGCATGGCCGTTGGCGGAGGTCACCCAGCTTTGGCGGGCGGGATCATGGGTCGCGTCGATCATGGGACATCCGGAAAGCGGGAACGGCGGGGCCTGCGCGGACTTCGGGGGAGGCGGCGTCAGGCGGGTGCTACCACGCCGCGCGGCGGTTGGGGGCGAAGCGCTTCTTCAGGCCGGCCCAGCAGTCCACATAGTCGGCCTGCAGTTGTGGCACGCCGGCCGCATAGGCGGTGACGCGCTGGGGCAGGCGGGTCTCGAACATGAAGGCCATGGTGTTTTCCAGCTTCACCGGCGTCTGCGGGCCGGTGGAGGCGTGCTCGAAGGCGGCGGTGTCCGGGCCGTGGGGCAGCATCAGATTGTGCAGGGAGAAGCCGCCCGGCTCGAACCCCTCGGGCTTGGCATCGTAGACGCCGAAGATGAGGCCCATGAATTCGGACATGATGTTGCGATGATACCACGGCGGGCGGAAGGTGTTCTCCGCCACCATCCAGCGTTCGGGAAAGAGCACGAAGTCGATGTTCGCCGTGCCCGGCGTGCCCGAGGGCGAGGTTAGCACGGTGAAGATGGACGGGTCCGGGTGATCGAACAGCAGCGCCCCCACGGGCGAGAAGGCGCGCAGATCATATTTCCACGGCGCGTAATTGCCGTGCCAGGCCACCACGTCGAGGGGCGACTGGCCGATCTCGGCCATATGCAGCTCCCCGCCCCATTTCACATAGAGGCGGGAGGGCTCCTCCTTGTCCTCATAGGCGGCGACGGGGGTGAGGAAATCGCGCGGGTTGGCGAGGCAATTGGCGCCGATGGGGCCGCGATCCGGCAGAGTGAAGGTCGCGCCGTAATTCTCGCAGACATAGGCACGGGCGGGCCCGTCAGTCAGCTCCACCTTGAAGATCACGCCGCGCTGGATGAGGCAGATCTCCCCTGGCGCGATGTCGATGACGCCGAATTCGGTGCGAAAGCGCAGAGCACCCTGCTGCGCGACCACAAGCAACTCGCCGTCCGCATTGAAGAAATAGTCGTTCTCCATGGACGCAGTGACGAACGCCATGTGCGCCGCCATCCCACCCTGGCTGTCCGCGTCCCCCGCCGTGGTGAGGGTGGCAAGGCCGCTCAGGAAGGTACGCTTCTCCTGCGGCAGGGGGATGGCGCTCCAGCGATACTGCCCGAGCGCGAGCTCGCTCTCGTCCCGCGCCATGGGGGCGGTGCGCACCAGGCCCTTGTCCACCCGCCGGTAGCGGCCGGAATGCTTCACCGTGGGGCGGATGCGATAGAGCCAGGAGCGTTCGTTCACCGCCTGCGGTGCGGTGAAGGGCGAGCCGGAAAGCTGCTCCGCGTAGAGGCCGAAATTGACCTTCTGCGGCGAGTTGCGGCCCACCGGCAGTGCGCCCTCGATGGCTTCCGTCTCGAACGCATTGCCGAAGCCGGACATGTAGCCGGGCGCGCGCACGCTGGACCGCACGGCCGGGCCTTGAAAGGCCGCATAAGGCTGGATCGTCATCTGGACCTCCGGGGTGTCAGGCGCGCCGTCAGGATTTGCCCAGCGGACAGCCGGTCTCGCCGGGGCGGAAGACTTCGCTCGCGGGCAGGGTGGTGACGGGCTTGTAGAAGTCCCATGGGCCCTTGCTCTCGGCGGGGCTCTTCACCTCGTACAGGGTGAGGTCGTAGAGCACGCGGCCATCGGGGCGGATGCTGGCGGCGTGGCCGAAATAGTCCACCGGAAGGTCGCGCATCTGCGCATTCACCTTGCCCGCGTCGTCGGATCCGGCCGCGGCCACGGCCTTCAGATAATGCTTCACCGAGGCATAGACCGAGGCCTGCTGCTTGGTGGGCATGCGGCCCACCTTCGCCTCGAAGCGCCTGGCGAAGGCCCGGGCCTCGTCGTTCTGGTCCCAGTAGAAGCCGGTGGAGACCAGAAGCCCCTTGGCCAGCGGCAGGCCCATGGCCTTGATGTCGGTGAGGAACACGAGGAAGCCCGCGAGCTTCTGGCCACCGGAGGTGATGCCGAATTCCGCCGCCTGCTTCACTGCGTTGCTGGTGTCGCCGCCCACGTTGGTCAGGCCGATCACCTGCGCCTTGGACGCCTGCGCCTGAAGCAGGAAGGAGGAGAGGTCCGGCGCGCCGAGGGGATGGCGCGCGCTGCCGAGAACCTTGCCACCGGCGGAGGCCACCGCGGCCGCCGCGTCCCGCTCCATGGCGTGGCCGAACGAATAATCGACCGTGATGAAATACCAGCTCTTGCCATTGGCGAGCGCCGTCACCGCCTTGCCGGTGGCGTTGGCCAGCGCATAGGTGTCGTCCGCCCAATGGGTGGAATAGGGCGAGCAGGCCTTGCCGGTCAGTTCGGAGACGGCGGCGCCGGAGATCAGCAGCGTCTTTTTCTTCTCGCGGGCGATCTCCTGCGCGGCCAGGGCGACGGAGCTGACGGGCAGGTCGGCCACCGCATCCACGCCGCCCTCGTCGAACCACTTCCGCAGGGTGGCGCCGCCCACGTCCGCCTTGTTCTGGTGGTCGCCGGAGATGATCTCCACCGGCACGCCGGCGACCTTGCCGCCGAAATCCTCGGCGGCGAGCTCCGCGGCCACCACCGAGCCCCGCCCGCCGATGTCCGCGAACTGTCCGCCCATGTCGCCGAGCACGCCGATGCGCACCACATTGTCCGACATCTGCGCCCGCGCAGCCACCGGCCCGAAGGCGGTGGCGGCGACCGCCAGAGCGGCAAGCGCCGTGCGTGATGTCAGCACATGACCCAGAAGCTGCATGTTGTCCTCCCGAAGGCGTGCGCCGTTGTTCCTGCGACGCTGCGCCGGTTGCAAAGTCTGCGCGTGGTTTGGGTTCAGCAGTCCGGCCGCGGCCGGTGCGGTCAGTCCTCCAGGGCCTGCCACATCTCCATGTCGCGCGCCGCGGTCCAGATGCGCGGGTTGTCGATGCCCTGCGCCTCGTCATAGGCGCGGGCGATATCGAACGGCATGCAATGCTCGAAGATCACCCAGTGGCCGTACCTGGGGCGCATCTGGCGCATGGCTTCGGCATAGACGGTCTTCAGGTCATGCCCAGCCTGCACGCCCGCCTCGGCGATGGCGAAGGCATCGCGCAGGAAGGCCCGGGTCTCGTCCAGCCCGGCCTTGATCTGATCCGGCGTCACCAGCGCCTCGCCGCGTCCCGGCACCAGCTTCTGCGCGCCGAGGGTCTCCAGCCGGTCGAGCGTCTGCGGCCAGTCCCGGAAATGGGCGTCGCCGCAATAGGGGGTGGCGCCGTATTCCACGAGGTCGCCGGCGAACAGAACCTTCTCCTTCGGCAGCCAGGCGATGGTGTCGCCACGGGTGTGGCCGCGGCCGGCATGGATGATGCGCACCTCCCGCGAGCCCAGCCACAGGGTCATTTCCTGGTGGAAGGTCATGGTCGGCCAGGTCAGGCCGGGAATGGTGTCCTGTGCCCGGAACAGGCGGGGAAAGCGCTGGATCTCGGACGCCATATCCTGCGCGCCGCGCTCCACGATCATGTCGCGGGTGACGTCGGAGGCGATGACGTTGATGCGCTCCTCGAAGCCGGCGGCGCCCAGCACCCGCACAGCGTGGTAATGGGTGAGCAGCACGTGGCGGATGGGCTTGTCGGTGACGGCGCGGATGCGGGCCACCAGCTCCTTCGCCATCACCGGCGTCGCGCGCGCATCGATGATGAGCACGCTGTCGTCGCCGATGATGACGCCGGAATTGGGATCGCCCTCGGCGGTGAGGGCGAACACGCCGTCCGCCAACTCGGTGAAGATTTCCTTCTTCTCGGCGAGGTCGCCCTGGCTGGCGAAGGTCTTTGTGGCGGCGGCGGTGGTCACGCGGCGGTCCTCCCTTGAGAGGGCGCCGGACGGACGAGCGGGCCCGATATCGGACCCGCCGAAATCCTCCCGCGCGCTTCCCTCATCCCCGGCTGTTTGATATAGCGCAATTGGTTGCGACTGAGACGATGTTATGCAGTTGCAACTGCAACAGTCAAGGGCCCCGCAGGGCCGGCGTCTCACGTTACGGGTCCATGGCCATGTCGAAGCGCAAGGTTGAAAAGCTCAACCTCCTGAAATTCGTGCCGTTTCGCCTCAATCGGCTGGCGGCGGAATTCTCCACCGCGCTCGCGGCCGAATACATGGCGCGCTACAAGATCGACATTCCCGAGTGGCGGGTTCTGGCCACCCTCGGCCTGCACGATGCGCCGCGCAGCGCGCAATACGTGGTCCGCTGCACACGCACCCACAAATCGCGCATCAGCCGGGCGGTGAGCGCGCTGGCGGAAATGGGCTATGTGGCGCGCCTCGACAGCGCCGAGGACCGCCGCGAGGTGATGCTGGAGCTGACCCCGCAGGGCCGCGCCATCTATGGCGAACTTGTGCCGCTGCTGCTGAAGCGCGAGGAGGCCATCCTCTCCTGCCTCACGGCGGAGGAACAGGCCCAGCTCGACCACCTCATGGACAAGCTGGAAAAGAGCTTCGACCTGGTGCAGTGCGCGGACTGACGGGCCGAGCGACGGTCCGCCCCTGCGGCGCTTGAGCCTCACCCCCGCTCGACGAGCGACTGGGCGCGGGCGAGCACCTTGTCCATGGCCCGCTCCAGCACCTCCCGCTCCTCCGCATCGAGGTCTTGCAGCAGATCCTGTTCCCGCGCCTGCGCGAGGGGCACGATCTTGCGGAACAGGGTCCGGCCCGCGGGCGTGAGGGTGAGGATCTTGGCGCGCCGGTCGGCATCGTCGGCGGCGCGGGTGATGAGGTCGGCCTCCTCCAGCCGGGCGACGGCGCGGCTCACCTGCATCTTGTCGAGGGTGGAATAGGCGCTGATGTCCTTCGCGGCCATGGCGCCGTTGGCGCCGAGGGCGGCCAGCACCCGCCATTCGGCGCGGCTGATGCCGAAGCGATCCGCATAGAGCTGCGCCACCGCCATGGACACCCGTTCCGCCAGCACCGCGAGGCGATAGGGGAAGAAGGCGCCGAGCGCGAACGGCACGCCTTCGTGTTTCGCCATTCCGCGTGCCTCCAGCCTCGTTGATAACGTTGGTGACTTATAAACCACCGCAGTGCGCTTCGGCCAGCGGGAGCCGTTCGGCGAGATGATGGGTTCGCTCGGATGGAATCGTCTCATCTGCAACGAATTTCACTTGCGCCATATAGTAACGTTTGTTACTTATTGTGCCGGCCCCATACAGCCCAACAACGAACGGGAGGACGACATGCTCGTCGAGAAGATCCATCACGTCGCCTATCGCTGCCGGGATGCGAAGGAGACTGTCGATTTCTACCGGGACATTCTGGACATGGAGCTGGTCGGCGCCATCGCCGAGGACAAGGTGCCTTCCACCAAGGCGCCCGATCCCTACATGCACATCTTTCTCGATGCGGGTGCCGGCAGCATCCTCGCCTTCTTCGAATTGCCGAACTCCCCGCCCCAGGGGCGCGACCCCAACACCCCCGAATGGGTGCAGCACATCGCCTTCCAGGTGGGGAGCATCGATGCTCTGGAGCAGGTGAAGGCGAAGGCTGAGGCCGCCGGCATCGAAGTCGTCGGCCCCACCGACCACGACATCTTCAAGTCCATCTATTTCTTTGATCCCTCCGGCCACCGCCTGGAGCTTGCCGCCTGGACCACCACGCCCGAGGTGCTGGCGCGGCTGAAGGCGGTGGCGCCCGCGATGATCGCGGAATGGGCCGAGACCAAGACGCCGCCGCGCCACGCCGCCTGGCTGCACGAGAAGGAATTCGGCGCGCACTGACGCGCGCCCCGCCCCGCCCCACGGGGCAGCGCAGGACGACGAGAGGCCGCAAAGGCCCGGATCCATTTTGAGGAAATGTTCGGGAGACCGGCTCCGATGATGAGCACCTATAGCTATCCGAAGTTCGCCTACCGCATCTCGGCCGAGCAGCAAGCCGGCCGGCTCGCGCGCCATCCGGTGGTGGTGATTGGTGCCGGCCCGGTGGGCCTCACAGCCGCCCTCGATTTCGCCAGCCGCGGCATTCCCACCGTGGTGCTGGACGACAACGACACCGTCTCCATCGGCTCGCGGGCCGTGTGCTACGCCAAGCGCCCGCTGGAGATCTGGGACCGGCTCGGCTGCGCCGCGGCCATGGTCGAGAAGGGCATCTCCTGGCGGATCGGCAAGGTCTTCTTCGAGGAAGACCTGCGCTACCAGTTCGATCTTCTCCCCGAGCCGGACCACAAGATGCCGGCCATGATCAATCTCCAGCAATATTACCTCGAGGAATATCTGGTGGAGACCTGCGCGGCCTCGCCCCTTGTGGACCTGCGCTGGAAGCACAAGCTCATCTCCCTCCACCAGGACGCCGATGTGGCCACGCTGACGGTGGAGACGCCGGACGGCGTGTTCACCCTGGAAGCCGAATGGGTGGTGGCCTGCGACGGCGCCAATTCCGACACCCGCCGCATGGTGGGCGCCGAATTCACCGGGCAGGCCTTCATGGACCGCTTCCTCATCGCCGATGTGGTTATGAAGGCGGAATTCCCCACCGAGCGCTGGTTCTGGTTCGATCCGCCCTTCCATCGCAACCAGTCGGTCCTGCTGCACCGGCAGGCGGACGATGTATGGCGCATCGACTTCCAGCTCGGCTGGGAGGCCGATCCGGTGGAGGAGAAGAAGCCGGAGAACATCATTCGCCGCGTGAAGGCCATGCTGGGGCCGCAGGCGGACTTCGAGCTGGAGTGGGCTTCGGTCTACCAGTTCGCCTGCCGGCGCATCGACAAGTTCCGCTATGGCCGCGTGATCTTCGCCGGCGATGCCGCCCACCAGGTCTCGCCCTTCGGCGCGCGGGGCGCCAATTCGGGCGTTCAGGACGTGGATAATCTCGGCTGGAAGCTGAAGCTGGTGCTGGACGGCCTCGCCCCCGAGCGCCTCCTCGACACCTATCACGACGAGCGGGCGCTGGCGGCGGACGACAATATCGCCCATTCCACCCGCTCCACCGACTTCATCACCCCCAAGACCGCCATGAGCCGGCGCTTTCGCAATGCCGTGCTGGAGCTTGCGGGCGCGCACCCCTTCGCCCGGCCGCTGATGAATTCCGGCCGGCTCTCTATGCCGACGCCCTATCTCCATTCCGTGCTGAACACGCCGGACGCGGACGCCTTCGCCGGCCTCATGCTGCCGGGAACCGCCTGCGCCGATGCGCCGGTGGAGGTGGACGGGCGCGCTGGCTGGCTGCTGCCGCTGCTGGGCCAGGGCTTCACGGTGCTCACCTTCGGCGAGGCGCCGGTGTCCGCGATCGAGGCCGGGGCCATTCGCGCGGGCGTGCTCCGGGTCGGCCATGACCTTCTGGATGTGAAGGGGCTGCTCGCCGACCGCTACGATGCGGCTCCCGGCACCACCTATCTGATCCGGCCGGACCAGCATGTCGCGGCGCGCTGGCGCACCTTCGACCCCGAGAAGATCACGGCGGCCCTGCGCCGCGCCATTGCCGCCTGAGGAGCACCCATGCTGGATCACACCACCCGCGCCGGCCACGGCGGGCCCCGCCTCGTCCTCACCCCCAACATTCCCGACCCGGACGGCTTCTATGAGGAGCTGATTGAGCGCCAGCGCCACCTCACGGAGGAGGAGGCGCAGGACATGAATTGCCGCCTCATCCTCATCCTCGCCAACCATATCGGCGTGCGGACAGTGCTGAGCGAAGCCCTGACGGCGGCGACGGCGTAGGTTAATCCCTGCAGACGAGATCCTCTGCCGTGGAATGTGAACCGGCATAGGTCTCGCGGCGTCGACGGTAAGCCGGCCCGCCGTCATGACGCCAGCATCAGCACCGTCAATAGTCCTGGTGGCGGCGAGACTGCTGTCGAGGGCAATGCGATGATTTCCCTCGACAGCTCCCGTCTGTCCATCCCGCTTTGCTCGGTGCATGATCACGCCGAGGAACGTGCGGAATTCAGGGCGCCATCCGAGATGACGATCAATCGTAGCCGCTTGCCGCCTAAAGTGGAGATGTCCGGGCGGCGAGAGATGGCGGGCTTCTCATTCTCCATCATGATGCGCATTCGGGCGATTTGGTCAGTCACGCCGCCATGCTCACGGGCGCCCTATCGATTGTCCAGTCCAGGGCATAGGGAAGCTATCCGGCCTCATGCGGCGACATGCTCGCATTCAGCATGTTCCGCCTCCTCATCGCCGGCCACCCTGCGGAGAAACCGGGCCAACGCTGCTTTCCGGGAGCCGCGATCGAGCGCATAGGCGGTCTGTTTGAACTCAATTCCGTCGAGAAGTCCCTGGATGTAGCCGGAGATGGTGTCTGCGGCCATGATCAGAGCTGTGTCGAGCGTATGGATGTAGTTGCTGGTGACCGATCCCTTCGCATGGCCGACCAGGGCGGCGATGGTGACCTCGGTGAAACCGAGATCGTTCGCAACGCTGGCGAAGCTGTGGCGGAGGATGTGAGGGGTGACATCGGCTAAGGGCGAGTTGGCGAAGATCTTCCTCCAGTGATTGGGGAAGCTGCCGAATGCGCTCTCGCCGCTCCGGCCGGGGAAGACGTAATCTCCGATCGCCTCTTTCCGACGCTTCTCCAGATATTCCACCACGGGCAGCCCGATGGGCCGAACGGAGCTTCCCTCCTTGCTGTCGGTCAGACGGAGACAGCTCGAATTCGTATCGACTTCTGTCCATCGCAGCGTGACCATCTCCATGCGACGGCACCCGGTTTGGGCGATCTGGCGGATGATCTCGACCGACATCCGGTAGTTCTCGTTCTTGGAAGCCGTCTTGAGCAGGTCGCCGAGGACGCGATATTCGGCTTCGCTCAGCCGCCGGGCTCGGACATTGTCCTTCGGCCGCCGCACACCGTGCGCCGGATTCGTCTCGATGATCCCGGCTTCGACCGCATAAGTGAGGATTCCGCCAAGCAGGCCGATTGTACGCGTGGCAGTGCCGGCACCGCCTTTCACGATGGACTTGCCGCGCAGGTCCTTCGTTTTGACGGTGAGGCGCGTCTTCCCCGCCATGATGTCCTTCATGGCCTTCGTGATGTCTGCTTTCGTAAGGTCCCTGACGCGACGCGAGCCGAGGAGGGGAACGATATGACGGTGGATGCGGCCAAGATCAGAGGCGATCGTGCTGTGCTTCTTGGGGCGCCCACCCTTTCCGAGGATCAGCCCTCCTTGCAGGTCAGTCAGATAGAGATCGCAGAGTTCTTTGACCGTAAGCGCTTTGCGATCCAGCAGCCGCTCTTCGGCCGGGTCGTCGCCTTGCGCGATCCGGCCCAATTGCGCCTTGGCTTCCTGGCGCGCGCGTTCCGGCGTCCACACTCCGTGCAGCCCGATCGTGAACCGGCGCGATCGGCCAGCCGACCGATACTGCAGGACGTAGCTTCGCTTTCCGGACGTGAAAACCCGGAGGCCAAAGCCAGGGAGCTCATCGTCCCAGATCACGTAATCCTTGGCGCCGGCTTCCGCGGCATCGACGGTCCTTTTGGTGAGCTTAGCCATGGGGTTTCTCCGCCCTGATCGCTTCGTCTCGCGTGAGCGCCAGTAAGCAGCAGGAAGAAAGTGGTGGCGGAGAGAAGGATAGTCTCGGCTAGGGTGCGCTACACAATATTTTTCAGTAACAGTATGATATCGCATTTCTTCGCGCTCCATCGTAAATTCGACGGAGCTACTAGTAGTCCCTCCGAAGGCGGAGGCCGCACGTTGCAATCGTGTCTGGTGCGCCATCGCAATTAGAAGTTGCTTTGGTATTTGCGCGGAAGTCGCGCTTTTCCATCCTGTCGCTGGAAGCCCATCGACCGCCTTGGCAAGACCGGGGCGCGGCTCCCGCCTGGATCTGAATCTCGCCTTCTCCAAAATTCGACGGTCTATGAGACGCTCGGCTGGGCGACCATGCTTCCACAGCGTTGGGGTCAATGCCCCAGACAGGGGTCAATATTCGGCGCCGATATGGGGTCAGGTTTCCGTGCCGATTGACACTCCGCCGCCGGGCGGTGGCTCATCCCGCCCGCCACCGCGGCAAGAACACGGACCCGAAGATCAAACGACAGAGCCTTCACCATCCCTGCCGGCCTCCTCCTCCGGCAGGCAGCTTGAATCAGTTCCGGCGTGATCTGGAAAACTCTGCTGATTCATGATGATCGGCTTCGCTCTACATGAATAACCGCGGCATTTTCATCGCGGGGCTTACTCGGCTGCGGCTTGCGAGGTGACGTTGGTATCGTCGAGGGGCTCCACAAGTGAGACACCCTGCCATTTTCCAGTCGTCACGAGAATATTCACTGTATCGTGCAGTTCAAGTGCGACGGCCGACGCCGCTGGAGACAATAGGTCCCTAGATATCGAGTAGAGATAGTTTCGGCGATTGAGTGTCGCATCGGCGATGCGTATAGCGCGCCAGTTTCGGCCATGCTCGCCTTCATGATGCAGCGCAGACATCGGCTTAATGGTGACGCCCATGCCGTCATAGACGCATTTCATCAGGAGTGTGAGCGAGTCGATCTCAGCGACGACATGCGGGGTGAGATCGCGGCGATCGAATTCCGCAACGATGCGGCGCCGCAGTCCGTGTGTGCCGGTCGGCAGAATGAGCGGCAATTTGGCGACATCATTGACCGAGATACTGACCTGGTCTTCCGGCACATGGCTGCTGTGCCGCGGCAAAAGAAGAAATAACTCCTCATCCAGCAACGGAATCGCATCGAGCTTCGACGAAACGTCGCTTGTGAAAAGAATCGCAAGATCAAGCTGTCCGAGCCGCATCATCTGCGCGATATGCCCGCTCATGCCCTCAACCACATTGAGCAGGACGCCCGGGTACTTTTCATGGATGCACCGCATCAGCGGCAGGCCCAGAGCAACCAGTGTTGTCGATGGAAGTCCGAGCGAGACCATGCCGCGGACCGCACCTGTGTCCTGGCGCGCAATCGACAGGGCCTGGTCAAGCTGGCGCAACATGAAGCGCGCGTGGTGATAGAGCGCGAGCCCGTTTTCGGTTGGGGTGACGCCGCGCGCGGAGCGAATCAGCAGCGGCTTGCCGACTTCATCCTCCAGCTTGGCAAGCTGCTGGCTTAGCGCTGGCTGAGCCACGAACAGGCAACGCGATGCCTTTGACAGGCTGCCGCTTTCGACGATCTGGGCAAAGTACCGCAGCTGGCGCAGATCCATGGGGCACCGGGCATATGAGGAGTTTGGCCAAGGGATATAGGTGCTGCTTATAGCACCCAATGTAAATCGGTATTTTCGCTTATGCCCAATCGGCTCTAAGCCGCAAAGGAACGAGAAAACGGGGAGTTGAAGCAATGGCAGATGCCGCGGCGCCGCAAATTACGGCCGCTTTGCCTGCCTGCCGGCTGTTGATCGGCGGCCAGTGGACGAAAGGAGCGTCCGCTGCGGCCGTGATGGACAAGTTCCGCCTTGAGCCGTGCATGTATGCTCAACTGCCGTCACGCCAGCAGGTGTCAGATTGCGTTGCCGCAGCCGATGCCGCCTTTCAGGCCAGCACTCTGACTCCCTATGCGCGCGGTGCCATCCTCGATCGTGCCGCCGCGTTGATCGAGCAGCGGGCGGAAGAGCTTGCCGACGCACTGGGCAAGGAGGCGGGCTTCCCGCGCCGCGACGCCCTGGGCGAGGTCCGGCGCACGGTGGTCACATTCGGGCTCTCCGCCGAGGAAGCCCGCAACTTTCGCGGCCAAACGGTTCCCATCGAAGGCGCGGCCGGCCAGGCCGGACGGCTCGGCTTCACCCTGCGCGTGCCGCTCGGGGTCATCTGCGCCATCACGCCGTTCAACGCGCCGTTGAACACGGTCGCCCACAAGGTCGGCCCCGCGCTGGCCGCCGGCAATGCGATGGTCCTGAAGCCATCGCTGCATACGCCCATGTCGTCCTGCATCATGGCCGAGTGTCTCCTCGAAGCGGGACTTCCCTCGGGCTTGATGTCGGTCCTCCATGGGGATGCCGAAGTCGCGCAATGGCTGCTCCAGGAGCCGCTGGTGCGCTTCTACGCCTTTACTGGCAGCACCGAGGTGGGGCGGTCGATCCAGGCGGCCGCCGGCTTGCGGCGCACGCAGATGGAACTCGGTTCGATCGCCCATTGCATTCTCTGCGAGGACGCCGATCTCGACGTCGCGCTGCCGAAGGTGATCAACGCCAGCTATCGCAAGGCCGGGCAGGTCTGCACCTCGATCCAGCTCCTGCTGGTGCAGCGGCCTCTGATGGCGCACGTGATCGATCGCCTGGTGCCGATGGTGAAGGCGCTGCCATACGGCGATCCGGCCGATGACAGGACGGTGGTCGGGCCAGTGATCAGCGAAGCATCGGCGCGGCGCATCGAAGCTTGGATCCGGCACGCGGTCGATCACGGTGCGCGTCTCCTGGCGGGCGGCGAACGCGAGGGCGCCGTCGTTCCGCCGGCCCTGCTCACCGACGTCCAATCGAGCACGCCACTCGGCTGCCAGGAAGTGTTCGGACCCGTGCTTTGCGTCGCGCCGTTCGATTCGATGGACGAGGCGATCGCGCGCATCAATTCGACGCCGTTCGGCCTGGCCGCCGGCATCTTCACCAAGCGTATCGATGTTGCGATGCAGGCCGCCCTCAAGCTGCAGGTAGGCGGCGTCCACATCAACGAGACGCCGAGTTCTCGTGTCGACGTCATGCCCTATGGCGGCTCCAAGGATAGCGGCTTCGGGCGGGAAGGCCCGCACTACGCGATCCGCGAGATGAGCGAAGAACGCATGATCACCATCTTGGCCTGAGATGCTTGGCGACCAAGAACCACAGGAAAAAATTATGGCAAAAATGAAGGGTGGCGAAGTCATCGCCGAGTATCTTGTCAAGCAGAACGTGCCCTTCGTCTTTGGGATCTGCGGACACGGTAACGTCGGCATCCTGGACGCGCTGCACGCAGTCCGCGACAAGGTCAAGCTGGTGTCCCCGCGTCATGAGCAGTGCGCCGGGCATATGGCGGACGCATATTTCCGCGTGAAGCATCAACCCGTCGCCACGCTGACATCGACCGGGCCGGGGTCGGCCAACATGGTGATGTCGCTCGCGACGGCGCTGGCGGATTCCTCCACCTTCATGGCCATCACCGCCAACGTGCCGACCTCCCAGGCCAATCGCGGGCCGTTCCAGGAGCTGTACGCGCATAACCAGGCCGACTTCGCCCAGGTTCTTCGCCCGGTGGTGAAGCGCTCGTTCCAGCCCAGCCGCGTCGACATGCTGCCCCTGGCACTGCGTCAGGGCTTCGATACCATGGTCACGGGCCGTCCCGGACCGGTCAACCTCGACATCCCCTATAACGTTTTCCAGGAGGAAGACGACGTCGAGCTCCCGCCCCTGTCCCATGTGCATGGGGGGCATCGTCCCAGCGCCAGCGCGGACGATGTGGCGGCGGCACTCGATCTCCTGTCGAGCGCGAAGCGTCCCGTCTTCTTCATTGGTCACGGTACGACGCTCGCGGAAGCGGGTCCCGAGATCGCGGAATTGCAGCACAAGCTGGGCATCCCGGTCATCACGTCGCCGAATGGCATGGGTTGTGTTCCCGCCGATGACCCCCTCACGCTCGGCTTCATCGGTCGAAATGGGGCCTATCCGGCCAACCAGGCCGGCCGTTTCGCGGATCTGGTGATCTGCATTGGCACGCGCTTTGACGATCGCTCGTCGTCGAGCTGGCATCCCGGCTACTCCTGGAACTTCCCGCACACGAAGCTGCTGCAGGTGGATATCGATCCGGCGGAGCTCGGCCGCAACTATCCGCCGACCCTCGGCATCATCGCCGACGCCAAGGCGTTCGCCGCCCAGATGATTGCCGCGCTGCCGGAGCATCCCGAGATCACCCGCGAAGCCTTTGCGCCATGGCGCGAGGACGTGGCGAAATGGGTTGCCGAGTGGGAGGCGTTCGTGCGCCCCAACTTCAGTTCGGTGACGACGCCGATCCGGCCGGAGTATGTCGTCGGCGCGCTGCTCGACGTCCTGCCCGACGATGTCATCCTCTCGCTCGATTCCGGTGTGCACCACAATTGGTTCATGCAGTTCTGGAAGCCTAGGCGCTCGCAGAGCATGCTGAACAGCTGGGGCTATTCGTCCATGGGCTTCGGCGTCTGTGGCATCCTTGGCGCGCAGCTGGCGGCGCCCGATCGTCCCTGCGTGGCGGTGGTCGGCGACGGCGGCTTCATGATGGCGCCCTATGTGGTCGCCACGGCGGTCGAATATGATCTGCCCTGCATCTGGATCGTGTGGAACAACTTCGCCTGGGGCGCCATCCGCGACCTGCAATACGGCCTGTTCGAAGGCCGCGAACTTGGCACCGCCTTCTACAAGGGCAACCAGGGCCCCGGCGGCGATCGTTACAATCCCGATTTTGCGGCCTGGGCGCGCGCCTGTGGCGCCGACGGCGTGACCGTCACCCGCAGCGAGGATCTGCGTGGCGCCGTCGAGGCGGCGATCAAGAATCGTCGCCCCTGTGTGATCGACGTGCATGTCGATGCGGAGGTGCGGCCGCCGTCGACCGGCACATGGGAATTGCCCCCCATCCCCTTCAAAGAACCAGTCTTCGGCAAACCCCACCGCACGAGCTGAAGCAAAACACCAAATAATACGGGAGGAGAACAACATGACGAAAAGTCCTACTCAGCGAAGAGCCTTCATCGGTGCCATTGCCGGCGCCATGGCGCTCTCGACGTTGGGCCTTGGGGCTGCTTATGCGCAGTCCGCAGAGCCCATCCGCATTGGCCTGATCTATTCGAAACAGGGTCCCGGCGCAGCCATCGGCCAGTATCTGCAGCGCGGCAGCGAACTCGCCGTGGAGCAGGCCGGCGGCAAGGTGCTCGGTCGTCCCATTGAGCTGGTGTGGCTCGACGAGCCCAATCCGCAAGTTTCTCAGCAGAACATGCAGAGGCTGGTCGACGAGAGCAAAGTGGTTGCGGTCGTCGGTGGCAACTATAGCTCGTCGGCACTGGCGATGATGAGTGTCGCCAATCGCGAGAAGATCCCGCTGATCCTGACCGGCGCTGCGGCCAGCGAGATCACCGGAAAGAGCTGCAGCCGCTATACATTCCGGACCCAGGCGACCGTGCCGGTCCAGATGGAAGGCCTGATGCCTTACGTCTCGCAGATCGGCAAGAAGGTGTACTTCATCACGGCGTCCTATGCGTTCGGGCAGGACATTCTCCGCGCCTCGCGCGCGCTGCTCAAGAAAGTGGGCGCAACTGAAGTTGGCGTCGATGAAGTTCCGATCAATACGGCCGACTACAGCTCCTACATCCTGAAGATCCGCCAGGCGAAGCCTGATGTCGTCGTCGGCGGCCTCGTGGGCGGCGATTTCTCGAACTTCCTCAAGCAGTGGAACGAGATGGGGATGAAGGACAAGATCCCCTACGCCGCCATCGCCGTGACCGACACCGATTTCTGGGACGTGGGCGCCCAGGCGTCGACCGGCATCTATGTGAAGCCGTGGTATTACAACAATCCGAAGAATACGGCGGCGGAAAAGAAGATGACCGCCGATTTCGAGAAGAAGTATCACGAGCCGCCGTCCGACAAGACGTGGTCGGGCTGGATCGGCATGCGTGCCCTGCTCGAATCGATCGAGGCCGCCAAGTCCACGGATCCGAAGGCGATCGTGACCCAGCTGGAGAAGTGGAAGAACACCGAAGAGGCCTTCCCATTCTTCTTCCGCGAATGGGATCACCAGATGGTGCGTCCCGCCGTCATCGTCGGCGTCAAGAAGCAAATCACCGACAAGTGGGACTATTTCGATGTTCTGAAGAATACGTCCGACTCGGCTGCCAGTACCGAGGCGGCGTTCGGCACCAAGGAAGAGGTTGGCTGCAACATGCCGCCTCTCTGAGCCGTCAGGTCGCACGGCGCCCTGTTTCGTCGCAGCTTCCGAACGGATGGAAACATGCTTGACACCCTCGTCTCACAGACAGCCAACGGTCTTGTCCTTGGCTTCATCTACGTCCTGATTGCCGTGGGACTTTCCATCACGTTCGGACTGCTCGGCGTGATCAATTTCGCGCACGGCGCGTTCTTTGCGCTGGGTGCCTACGCGGCCTGGCAATTGTTCCAGCTGTTCGGCTGGCCGGCGGTGATCTTTGCGCCGCTCCTGGTCGGATTGGTGGGCATGCTCGTGGAGGTGACGATCATCCGTCGCCTCTACGGCAAGGAGCCGTTGCTGAGCCTGATCGTGACGTTCGCGCTTGCTCTGCTGATCGAAGCGCTGATCCGCTATATCTGGGGGGCGGATGGCAAGCCCTTCAACGCACCGCCGGCCCTGCTCGGGATCGTCGAGGCCGGGCCGCTGCTGATCACCAAGTATCGCGTCGCCGTGCTCGGCGCCACCATCGCGACCCTGCTCGGCCTTTGGGCCTTTCTGGCCTGGACGCCCTATGGCCGGGTTCTGCGCGCCGGCAGCCGGGATCCCGAAATGGTGGAACTGCTGGGCATCAACCTGCCGCGCGTTTTGACGGCGGTGTTCGGCCTTGGCTGCGGGCTGGCGGCCATTGCCGGCGTGCTTGCGGCCCCGCTCTGGACCGTCTCGCCGTCGATGGCGGCGAATGCGGTGATGCCGGCCTTCGTCGTCGTGGCCATCGGCGGTCTCGGATCGTTTCGTGGCGCGGTCGTGGCCGGCCTCGCCGTCGGCATCGTCACGTCACTCACAATCCAGTTCAAGCCCGAGGCTGCCGCAGCTTCGATGTACGTCCTGATGTTTGCAATCATGCTGCTTCGGCCGCGCGGCCTGTTCGGCGAGCGCTGGGAGCGATTCGAATGACAAATGGTCGCTCAATTCTGTACCGCCTCTGGGACCACCCCATCTTCATCATGTCGGTGGTGCTGATCGCGGCGACGGGCATCGCGCTCGCCACGGGCATGCCGATCCATCGCATCACCCAGATCGCCATCTACACGCTCTATGCCGGCGGTGTGAACTTCCTGATCGGCTATGTCGGACTTGTCCCGTTCGGCGCCTCCTTCTTCTTTGGCTGCGCCAGTTACGCCCTTGCCATCGGCAGCGGCATGCTCGGTGGCAACGAGATCACCGGCATCATCATCGCCGCGCTGTTCTCGCTGCTTCTGGCCCTGGTTGTCGGTGCCATCATCCTGCGGCGGCGCGGCCTTTATTTCTCGTTGCTGACGCTCGCCTGCTCGCAGATCGCTTTCGAAATCGCGTTCAAATGGACCAGCGTGACCGGCGGCGAGAACGGCCTGCAGAATGTCGAGCGGCCGCTGTTCGGTTCGGCGGTGTCGTTCCACATCTTCGCGCTGGTCACGGTTCTGGGAAGTTGCTGGGTCATGTGGCGCCTGGCTCACGCACCGTTCGGACGGTTGATGCAGGCGATCCGCGACAACGAGCAGCGCGTATCGAGCCTCGGCTTCGACACCTACCGCACGAAGCTGATCGCGCTCATCGTCGCGGGCGGCGTCATCGGCGTGGCGGGTGGCCTCATGTCGCTGCTGCTGCAAGGCGTCTATGCCAACAATCTGAGCTGGCAGCATGCCGGCGACCCGGTGCTGATGGCGGCGCTGGGCGGCGTGCACCACTTCCTGGGTCCGCTGTGGGGCGCCATCATCTTCATCACGCTTGAAGACCGCCTCAGCGCGTTCACTGAAAACTGGTGGCTGCTCTTCGCCCCCATCATCATCGCCTTTGCCCTGCTGTCCCATGAAGGCGTGCAAGGCATCTTCCAGCGCCTGATCGGGCGCAGCCGCTGGACGCTGACGCGGTCGGTGATCCCGCCCCGTCCGTCGAAGATTGCGCCGCTCACATCGGCCCAGGCGGTCGTTTCGGACTCTTCGGCGCCAATTCTCCTGATCCAGAACGTGTCGAAGCGCTTCGGCTCGATCGTCACCCAAGAGTCAGTCTCGCTGGAGGTGAGCCGGATCGGCCTGCACAGCCTGATCGGTCCCAACGGCGCTGGCAAGACGACCTTGTTCAATCTCCTTACCGGCGTTCACAAGATCGATGCCGGCGCCATCCTGTTCGAAGGCGAGCCGATCCAGCATCTGGCGCCGCACAAGCGGGCGCGGCTCGGCATGTCGCGTTCGTTCCAGATCCTGAGCGTATTTCCCAACCTCACGACCTTTGAGAACGTGCGTATCGCGGTGCAGGCCGCGCAGCGCCAGTGGGGCGGCTACTGGAATGACGCCTATGACAACGAAGCCGCAAACGCCAAAGTGTGGTCGCTGCTCGATGCCGTGGGCCTCGCGGACCGGGCGGGAGAGACGTGCGCATCGCTCGCGCACGGCGAAAAGCGCCTGCTGGAAATCGCTGTGTCGCTGGCGACGGAAGCCAAGCTTCTGTTGCTCGACGAACCGCTGGCCGGCCTTGCCGAGTCCGATCGCAAGGTCGTCAGCCGCCTGATCCAGCGCCTCGCGAAGTCCTACGCGGTGCTGCTCATCGAGCACGACATCGACCGCGTCCTGTCCATGTCGGACCGCATCACCGTGCTGCATCAGGGCCGATTGATCGCCGATGGCAAGCCGTCCGAGGTGGCCGGGCATCCGGAGGTGATCGCAGCCTACCTGGGCAGTGCCCATGGCAAGGCACTGCCGCCACCGCGGGCCGCCGCGGATCGTCCGGTCCCCACGTCCCCTGCGTCCGCGGCTCCGCTGCTCAAGGTCGAAGGCATTTTCGCCGGCTATGGCGGAGGCACCGTCCTCGATGGTCTGGATCTCGTGGTCCAGCCGGGAGAAGTCGTCGCCCTGCTGGGTCGCAACGGCGTCGGCAAGACCACGTCGCTGCGGGCGATCACCGGCGTGCTGCCGCTGGCCGCGGGGCGGATCACCTTCGACGGCAAGGAGATCAGCGGGCTGCGCCCCGACGAAATCAATCGCCTGGGCATATCGCTGGTGCCCGAAGGCCGTCGCTTGTTCCCCAACCTGACGGTCGAGGAGAATCTCAAGCTGGCGGCGCGGCGCGGCGGCGCTTCACAGGAGGAAATCTGCGATCTGTTCCCGAAATTGCGGGGGCTGATGCGGCAACGGGCCGAAAACCTCTCCGGGGGCGAACGCCAGATGGTCGCGATTTCGCGCGCACTCATGGTGCCGAGCCGTCTGATCCTGCTCGATGAGCCGTTCGAAGGCCTCGCGCCCGCCGTCGTGCAGGAGGTCCGTGAGGCTGTCGCCAAGCTCACCCGGAAGGCCAGCCTCGTGATCGTTGAACATCACGCCGAGAGCGTTCTGGCGATGGCTGATCGGGCCTACGTGCTGGTCAGCGGCAAGGTGGCGTTCAGCGGCGATGCCGAAACGCTGGCGGGCGATATCGCGCTGCAGGAGCGGCTGCTGGGCATCACCAAGGTCGCCGATCTGGCTCCAACCGAATTGCGGGCGGTCTGATGGCGCGCGACATCGGCATCAACACCTACGGCTATATCTGGTCCACCCCGGCGGCCGCGTGCGTGCGCCGTCTGGGGCGGCTCGGCTATCGCCAGATCGAGTTCCTGCTGCAGCCCCCGCATCTGTCGTTCGACGATTTCGGACCAGCCGCGCGGCGCGAGCTGCGTGCGATTCTGCAGGATGCAGGCGCCTACAAGACCGCGATCAACCTGCCGAGCCTCGACCACAACCTCGCCAGCCCGTTCGCGCGCGTGCGGGCAGCGTCGGTGAAAATGTTCGAGGACACCATCGATCTTGCCGCCGATATCGGTGCCGGGACGGTGGTGGTGGTGCCGGGGCGGATGAGCCCGCTGTTTCCGCCGAGCGTCGCGGATCGCACCGGCTGGGTCGGCGATGGCATAGGCAAGCTGTTGCCCCATGCCGAGGACCGTGGCGTCGGCCTCGCGATTGAGAACGTGCCGTTTGCCGCCTTTCCGGATGCGGCTGCGTTGGAACGGTTTGTGCGCGGATACACCTCGCCGGCGATCGGGGTGTGCTACGACGCGGCCAACGCGCATTTCATCGGGGAAGACCCTGCCGCGGGCATCCGGCAACTCGCCGATCTGCTGCGGATCGTGCATTTGTCCGATACCGGGCAGGACAAATGGCGTCATGACCCGATCGGGACCGGAACCGTGCCGTTTGCCGAGGTCGCCAAGGCGCTCGACGCGGTCGGCTTCGAGGGCGCCACCACCCTGGAGATCATCGGCCAGGATCCCGATGCCGCCATCCTGAGCAGCCATCGCGCGCTGGAGCCCCTCGGCTTCGTGCCGTGCACGGCCGGAGTTGTCCCATGAGCACCATTCTCGTCACCGGGGCCGCCGGATTGCTGGGGCGGTTCGTCGTGCGCGAACTGATGGCGCATGGCCATCATGTGCGGGGTCTCGATCGGCGCGCCGGCGATGCCCATATCGACTGGCACGTGGGCGATGTGACGTCGCCCGAACTGGTGCAGCGCGCCATGGCCGGAGCCGATGGCGTCCTGCACCTGGCGGCTATACCGAATATCTGGTCGGGTGACGGCCAGACCATCATGCGCGTCAACCTGCTCGGCACATATACCGTGCTCGACGCGGCGGAAGCGGCAGGCGTCGGGCGCGTGGTTTTCTGCTCAAGCGATTCCGTGGCAGGCTATACGGTGCGCGAGGGCCGGATGCTGGCGCCGCATTATGCGCCGCTCGATCTCGATCATCCGCTCCTCGCAACCGATCCCTATGCCATCAGCAAGGTGGCCGGAGAAGACCTCGTTCGCGCCTACGCGCTACGCGGCCTCTCGGCGGTGGCGCTGCGCACCGTTTTCGTCGCCTATCCCGAAATGGCGGGCGAGATCGTGGCGCGGGCCAGGGATCCGGATCGCTACCGCGGCCCGATGGTGGGAGGCCCGTCATCGGCCGGCGGCGGCCCGTTGCATCACCACATCGACCCGCGCGATCTCGCCCGTGCCTTCCGGCTCGCCTTCGAACTTCAGATGGAGCCGGGCGCGTTCGAGCGCTTCTACCTGTCGGCGCAGGTGACGCTGTCGCCCGAGCCGACCCTAGACCGGCTGCGCCGGCTGCATGGCGGAGCCGTCGAAATTCGCGATCGGGACGTCTATTCCCGCCAACCCTTCGCGCCGCTTTATGACCTGTCCCACGCGGCCGAAGGTCTGGGCTTCGTCGCCGAACATGACCAGCGCCACCTGCTTGCCGGCCTCCCAGCATTCTCTTGAGGAGTTATCAATGACCTTCGTCTCTCCCGAACCGAACGCCTTCGCCGATGCCGGCGAAAAGAAATATGCGGTCACCCGGAATCTCGCCGAACTGCTCTGGATCCAATATCCGGGGCACTTCAATCAGGCGCTCTCGAAGGCGATCGTGACGCCCGAGACCGTCGGCAGCCGGTTCTTCGACCATCGCATCTCGTGCTACGAGCCCGGTGCCCATGTGGAAAGTCATTCGCACAAGGTCCAGGAGCAGATCTATCACGTGCTGAGCGGCGAAGGCATTCTGACCGTCGACGGCGAGCGCCGCCTCGTGCGCGCCAATGACGTGACCTACATTCCGCCCGGTGTCGTGCATGAGTTCCACTGCACCGGAACCGATACACTGACATTCCTCGTGATCACCTCGCCGCCGACGGACGACGAGCCGCAGCCGCGGTGACGGGGGGTCACCATGGCAAAGAAAATTCTCGTCACCGGCGCCAGCGGCTGGCTCGGCAGCGCCATCGTGGAGGCCCTGCTGAAGCGGGGCGATGCGGTCGTTGCGACCGATATCGCGGTGTCGCCCGCGATCGCCGCGCTCGCGGCGCACCAGCCGCAGCTGGCGACTGCGATCGCCGATCTGGGCGAGTGGCATCAGGTGGTTCACCTGTTCGAGACCTATCGACCCGATGCGGTGATCCACGCCGCCGCGATCGTCGGCGTGGTCCAGGCGGCGGACATTCCGATCAAAGCCCAGCGCGTCAACGTGGAGGGCTCCATCAACCTGTTCGAGGCCATGCGCCTCGGCGGCGTGAAGCGGGTCATCCATATCAGCACCGAGGAGACCTATGGCGATTTCCGCGCGCCCGTGATCGACGAGGATCATCCGCAGACGCCCCTCAGCGTCTACGGCCTCACCAAACTTGCTGCCGAACATTACGGCCGGGTCTATTCCCGCGAGCACGGCCTCGAATGCATCAATGTGCGGACCTGCTGGGTCTACGGCCCGCATCTGCCGCGCCTACGGATGCCGCGGACGTTCGTCGAGGCGGCCCTGCGCGGGGAACCCTTCCACCAGGCCGATGGCGGGACCTTCGCGGTCGATCAGGTCTACATCGACGACACGGTCGCCGGCGCGTTGCTGGCGCTCGACAAGCCCAAGCACACCTATGACGCCTACAATATCGCGACGGGCGTCTCTCCCACGCTGCGTGACACCGCGGAGGCGGTCAACCGGGCCGTTCCAGGGGCAAGGATCACGGTCGGCGACAATGGCCCGTATCACCACGGCGGCCGGATCTTGAGCGCGCTGAAAGGCGCCCTCGATATCAGCCGGGCGAGGACCGAGCTTGGCTATGCGCCACGCTACGATCTTCAAAGCGGCATCGAGGCAACCATCGTGGCGACGCGGGAACGAATGGCCGGTCCACCGTCCTCCTGACGGGACAGCCCGTCAGGATCGCTCTGCCGCCTGCGCCTGTGCGCCATGCCATCGCGCGCGATCCGGCGGATCAAAGAGGGGTGGTTCGGGCGGCGCACGCCGGATGAGTTTCATCTGTCGCGCTCGAACCGCCGGTGTCCTCCCCATCCCCTTTTCTAGAGGACCATCTTATGACGACGTCATCTCCCGTAGTGCTCATTTTCGGCGGTTCGCGCGGCATCGGTGCCGCCTGCGTCAAGGCTTTTTCCGACGCCGGCTGGCAGGTCGCCTCGACCTATTCGACCCAAGCCTCCGCCCCGGCCTCCGGCAAGAGCTATCAGGCCGACATCCGCGATGCGGCGTCGGTGGCCAAGGTGTTCGATGAGGTCGAAGCCGATTTCGGCGCCGCGCCGCAGGCTGTCATCGCCAATGCCGGCGTCAACGTGCCCGGCGCGCCGATGGTGAGCTTCAGTCCGGACCACTTCCGCCAGCTGATCGACATCAATGTCGTCGGCGCGTTCAACGTGCTCGCCGAATCCGCGCGCCGGGTGAAGGACGGCGGCGCGATCGTGGCCGTCACGACGTCGCTGGTACGCCACGCCGTTCCCGGCACCGGCCCATATACGGCGACCAAGGCCGCCGTGGAAAGCCTGGTGCGCGCGATGGCGAAGGAACTGTCAGGCCGTGGCGTGCGCGTCAACGCCGTGGCTCCGGGGCCGGTGGACACCGACCTCTTCAACGCGGGCAAGACCGACGAAGCCAAGCAACGCATGGCCGGCTTCAGTCCATTCAACCGTATCGGCCGTCCGGAAGAGATTGCGGAGGTCGTGCGCTTCCTCGCCTCCGAGCAGGCATCCTGGGTGCAGGGCCAGATCGTGCAGCCGAATGGCGGAATGGTATGACATCATCGGGTCCTGATGCACCGGACGAGGTCTTCGACGTCGTCGTGGTGGGCGCGGGTGCCGGCGGCCTCACCGCCGCGAGCACCGCGGCGGCGCGGGGCTGCTCGGTCCTGCTGCTTGAGCAGGCCGATGTCGTCGGTGGCACGACGGCAATCTCCGGCGGAATGGTATGGATTCCGGCCAACCACAAGGCTTCCGGGCAGTGTCCAGACAGTCTTGAGGCGGCGCGCACCTATCTCGCGGCAACTGTGCCCGGCACCGACCGGACGCGGCTGGAGGCCTTCCTGGCGAGCGGCGACGCGGCGATCCGCGATCTGGAAGCGCGCACCAGCCTGCGCCTGCAGCCGGTCGTCACCTATCCCGACTATTATCCCGATCTGCCCGGTGCGACGTCAGGCGGGCGCGTGCTCGAACCCGTCCCGTTCGATGCGCGCGTCCTCGGCAAGGCCTTCGCGCTGGTGCGCGATCCGCTGCCGGAATTCACCCTGTTCGGCGGCATGATGATTAGCCGTCAGGACATTCCGCACCTGCGCCGTATGACGAAGTCACCGCGAGCAGCGTTGCACGTGGCAAAACTGCTGTTCAGATACGGCGTGCAGCGTCTTGGCGCCCGCCGCGGCACCACGCTTTACCTCGGCAATGCCCTCGTAGCGCGGTTGCTGAAATCCGTCATCGATCTCGGCGTCACCCTTCGCACCGGCATGACGGTAGAAGCGCTGCAAGCGGGTGGGAACGGTCGCATCGCGGTGCTGGAAACGCGGGATGCGGCGGCGCGCGCGGGGCGCGTGGGCGCGCGCCGCGGTATCGTGCTCGCCACCGGCGGCATCTCGCACGATGGGGAACTGCGCCGCGCCTTCGTCCCGGATAGCGCAGGCGCGCTGACGGCGACGGTGTGTCCCGGCACCGCACCGCGCGGGGCGCGGTTGGCGACGGCGATCGGAGCCCAGCTCTCAGCGCCGACACGCGATGGCGCCTTCTGGGTACCGGCTTCGACCTTTACGCGGGCGGACGGCAGCCGCGGTGTCTATCCGCACACGGTGACAGACCGCGCCAAGCCGGGTCTGATCGCCGTCGATAGCCATGGACGGCGTTTTGTCAACGAGGCCGTGTCCTATCACGAATTCGTCCGTGCCCAGCTGGCGCATGCCAGCAGCGCAATCCCGGCCTGGCTGATCTGCGACAGCCGCTTCCTCTGGAAGTACGGGCTCGGCAAGATCAAGCCGTTTGCCGCCTCGGTGCGGGCAGACGTCACGTCGGGCTATCTCAAGTGCGCTGATACGATCGGCGCGCTCGCCCAGCTGATTGGTGTCCCACCCGACGAACTGGAACGCACCATCGCCACGTTCAACGCGCACGCCGATTGCGGCGAAGATCCGGCGTTCGGGCGCGGCTGCAATATCTATCAGCGATCGCTCGGCGACGCCGACCAGCAGCCCAATCCCTGCGTCGCGCCGCTGACGACTGCGCCGTTCTACGCCGTCGCCGTGATGCCTGCCGATCTCGGCATGTCGGCAGGCATCGTCACCGATGAAGAGGCGCGCGTGCTGGCGGTCGACGGCAAACCGATCCCTGGCCTGTATGCCTGCGGCAACGATATGGCCTCCATCATGGAAGGTGCCTATCCGGGGCCGGGGATCACGCTCGGTCCCGCTTTGACATTCGGCTGGCTTGCGGGACGAAACGTTGCAGCGGAGCCCATGGCGTGACGACACCCTCATCCATGCCCGACGTTCTCGTCATCGGCGGCGGCAACGCGGCCCTGTTCGCCGAGAACTTCGCGGTCTACGGCGTGCGCAAGGTGTGGCGGCAGATGATACGGGAGGTTTTTCCGTAGCCCGCTGTACCGTCGAGCGGCTCATGCGTGAGATGGGCCTAGCAGGCGTGATCCGGGGCTGGCCGGTTTGCACGACGATCGGCGACAAGGCAGCCATGTGCGCGCTCGATCCCGTCAACCGCCAGTTCCATGCGCCATCGCCGAACAGGCTCTGGGTGTCGGATTTCACCTATGTCGCGACATGGGCGGGGTTCGTCTACGTCGCTTTCGTGATCGACGGTTTCGCGCGCTATATCGTAGGGTGGGCGTCAGTCGGACGGCGCATGTCAGCTTTGTGCTGGATGCGCTCGACCCGGCGCTTCAAGATCGCCGGCCGGTTCATCGTGGGGGCCTGGTCCACCATAGTGATCGCGGATCGCAGTACGTGTCCATCACGTACACCGAGCGCCTCGCCGAAGCCGGGATAGAGCCCTTGGTCGGCAGCGTCGGCAACAGTTATGACAACGCTTTGGCCGAGACCATTAATGGTCTCAACAAGGCCGAGGTCATCCATCGGCGTGGGCTATGGCGATCCCTCGAACCCGTAGAATACTCGACCCTCGGAACGGGTCGACTGGTCCAACAATCGGCCCCTGCTGGAGCCAATCGGTAATATCGCGCCAGCGGAAGCCGAGGAACGATACTATTCCATGCTCGACGAAGAGCGCATGGCCGCATAACTTAAACCAAATAGCCTCTGGCAAAATCCGGGGCGGTTCAGAGAACTGACCTGCGACCCTAATCCTCCTCCAGATTTGGATCGAGTCCGTCGACACGGAGACGGACGATTCGTGCCTCACGGTTCACTGAGGAACAGATCATTGGGATGCTGAAGGGGCAGGAGGCGGGAGCAAAGACCGCCGACGTCTGCCGCAAGCACGGCATCTCCTCGGCCACCTTCTACAAGTTCAAGGCGAGGTACGGGGGCATGGACGTGTCCGATGCCCGCCGGCTGAAGGCGCTTGAGGATGAGAACGCCCGCCTGAAGAAGCTGCTCGCCGAGCAGATGCTGGACAACGCCATCCTGAAGGATGTCGCCGCAAAAATGGAGACGCCCGATGCGAGGCGTAAAGCCGTGGCCCTTGCCTGTGCCGAGCACGGGGTGAGCCTGCGTCGGGCGTGCAAGGCCCTGAGCGTCGATCGCGCCAGCCCGCGCTACCCCACCGGAAGCTGCTGGTGCTGGCGCTGCAACTCCATCACACAGGCGCAAATCCGTGCGTACCGCGCTGGTGGAGGCGCTCAGCCTGAGGCTCACCTTCCACGGCGTGCATGAGAACGCCGGCCTTGAGGCCGACGCAGCCTTCGCCTGCGAGCGGCAGGTGGACCAGGAGGGTCCGCCGCATCCTCTCCGACGCTCAGCCGGTGCTGGGCCGTTAGATCCGCTTGCCGGCGACCTGAGCCGGGGCTGCCTTTCTCCGGAACGGGGGGAGGGACTCACATGGAAGTGTCGCCGTGGATCTTACCTAAGGGAACATTGTGGCCATCACGTCATTGGCCCCTGTGAAGCGCAGGGAGAATGGCATGACGGAACGGGCCCACCATGAATCCTACGATCAACCCGTCGGGGGATGGGGTTCCGCAAAGTCGCTCCTGAAACATTCGACCGAGCAGCGCGCGCTTCACACCGTTTCAGCCCTGCTCAAGGACCACAACAAGACGGGCGGATACATGTGCACCGGTTGCGCATGGGCCAAGCCTGCTAGTCCCCATACGGCGGAATTCTGCGAAAACGGTGCTAAGGCGACGTTTTGGGACCTGACATCCAACCGCACCACGCCGGAATTTTTCTCCCGGCGTACGGTGACCGAGTTGCTCGGATGGTCCGACTACGATCTGGAGAATGCCGGACGCCTCACCCACCCCATGAGATACGACGCAGTCACCGACAGCTATGTCGCCGTGGACTGGGACGAGGCATTCCGGGAAATCGGAGAGAAGCTCAAGTCCTACCCACCGGAGGACGTGGTCTTCTATGCCTCCGGGCGTGCGTGCCTCGAAGCCTCCTACATGTATCAGCTGCTTGCGCGCCTGTACGGTAACAACAATCTGCCCGACAGCTCTAACATGTGCCACGAAACCACATCCGTGGCCCTGCCGCAGAGCATCGGGACTCCCGTTGGTACGGTGCTGCTCAAGGACTTCGAAAAGACAGACTGCATCTTTTCTTTCGGACAGAACGTGGGCACAAACGCGCCGCGGCTGCTCCACAGCCTCCAAGAGGCGCGAGAGCGCGACGTCCCCATCGTGGTGTTCAACCCCTTGCGCGAAAAGGGGTGGGAAGAATTCGTCAATCCCCAGCGTCCCGTCCAGATGCTGAAGAACAGCCCGACCACTATCGCCACACAATATTACCAGGTACGCGCCGGCGGCGACATCGCCGCCATGATCGGCATCGCCAAGGCGCTTCTGAAGATGGACGACGAGGCCCGGGAAGCCGGCGCCGCGCGCGTGTTGGACGTCGGCTTCCTCGCAGACCACACCGACGGCTTCGAGGCCTTCGAAACCCTCGTCCGGACAACCTCCTGGGACGAGATCCTCATCGAATCCGGCCTGCAGCACGCTGCGCTCGAGGCGGCGGCGCTCACCTTTGCCCGCGCGGAATCAGTGATCGCCATCTATGGCATGGGACTGACCCAGCATCGCCTCGGCGTGGACAACATCCAGACCCTCGTTAACCTCCTCCTCATGCGCGGGCAGATCGGCAAGCCGGGCGCCGGCATCTGTCCGGTTCGGGGGCATTCCAACGTGCAGGGGCAGCGGACCGTGGGCATCGCCGAGAAGGCTGAACTGGTGCCGCTCGATCGGCTGGCCGAGCAGTTCGGCTTCGATCCGCCGCGCAAAGACGGGATGAACACCGTCGAGGCCTGCGAAGCCATCGTGGAAGGCCGGGTTCGCGCCTTCGTCGGGCTCGGCGGCAATTTCGTGCGGGCGATCCCCGACCGCACGCTGATGGAGGAGAAGTGGCGCGGGGTGGACCTGTCCGTCCAAGTGGCCACCAAGCTGAACCGGACCCACCTCGTCACGGCCAAGACGACCTACCTGCTGCCCACGCTCGTGCGATCGGAGATCGATCAGCAGGAGAGCGGCCCGCAGATCGTGACGATCGAGGACTCCACCACCTGTATCCACGGCTCCCACGGCAAGTTCGAGCCGGCGGCTGACACCCTTCTGTCGGAGCCACGGATCATCGCGGAGATCGCCAAGGCGACGCTGCCGCCAAATCCACGCGTGCCCTGGGACAGTTGGGTTGGCGATTACGCTCTCGTGCGCGACGCCATTGAGAAGACGTTTCCGGACGACTTCCGCGACTTCAACGCCCGCCTCGACACGCCCGGCGGCTTTCCACGCCCGGTTCCAGCCCGCGATCGCGAATGGACCACGCCCAACGGCAAGGCAAACTTCAAGCTGCCGGGTGCCTTGTCCTCCAGCTTCGACCGCGGGGAGGACGCAGACATTCTGCGGCTGATCACCCTGCGCTCCAACGACCAGTTCAACACCACGATCTACGGCTACGTCGACCGCCTGCGGGGCCTCAGCGGGTCGCGCATGATCATCATGATGAACCGTGACGACCGCGTTCGTCTCGGCCTTACCGAAGGCGGCATGGCGCGCATCGAGACCGCCGTCGATGACGGCAGGCACCGCTCGATGGGCGGCTTTCAGGTGATCGACTACGAAATTCCTCCCGGGACCTGTGCCTCCTATTACCCCGAGTGCAACGCCCTGATTCCGCTGTCCCATCACGACGAGCAGAGCAAGACCCCGGCGGCCAAGTCGGTCCCGGTGCGCATCCATCCCGATTGATCTTGCCGCCGCAGGGACTGGCGTATGGCTGGGCTACGCGGGCCGGACGGTGACGCAGAAGATCGCTGGGCTCGTGCTTCCGATTGCGGCCTTCGTTGCTGTCGGGCTCGAACCCTCCGTCGCCAACATGACCTGCTGCCTTACGGCTACATGGTGCAGCTTGCGACGGAGCCGGCGGGGGGCCGCTTTCGATCGCCGCCATGTTCGGCAATATCGCTCCCACGACCCTTGGCAATATGGTCGGGGGCGCTCTCGTTGCGCTGGCCTATTGGTACGCGTTCGCTGAGTACCTAAAGGCCGAAGCGCCCGGCGGCTTTGCGGCGCGGCAGAAGGCCCCGGCCTAAACGCTTTTCTGCGGAACCGGACGGGGCGGCGGATCGTTTCGATGGGAGGCGGTCACGCTCAACCTTCATCGCGGTTGGCGCGAAACCGCTGTGCGTTCGGGGAAGCTAGGTAACGAGCAGTAGCGGTTCGCTTCGCCGGCGTCGGGCCCGGTCCCAGCATTGTCGTTTGGTCAGGAAACCGCCTTGGACGAGATTGTCCCCTATTGCGGTCCAGCCCCAGAAGTCGTCTCGACGGCCTGGAATTTTGCGCCATTGCCGCTCAGCCTAGCGGCCTTTCCGCTGGTGGCCGCAGCTTTCATCCCAGCGCCGCGCCGGGGGGCGGTGGTCTTCGCCTCCGCAATGCTGTTGGTTGCGTTCGTTTCGCCCCTATGCGCGCTAACGGTCGTGCTGTTCGCTGCGCGGGGTCTGCATCATCTGCTTCTCATTCTCGCCGCGGCGCCAGCGCTGGCCCTGGCCTTCCCCATCCGGCGGTCGGGGACGCATGTGGCCGGGTTCATCGGCCTTTCGGTGTGCCTTTGGCTGTGGCACCTGCCAGCCGCCTATACTCTGGCCTGGAACGACCCGGCCATCTATTGGCTGATGCAGGCAGGACTGGTCGGGTCGGCCTGGGCGTTTTGGTCCCATGTTCTCCACGCGGAGCGCCCGCGCGAACGCGTTGCTGCGACCGGCTCTGTCCTGGCATTGACGGGCCAGATGGGCCTGATCGCCGCCCTGCTTACCTTCTCCCCGCGCATCCTCTACCCGCAACACGCGCCGTTCGTAACCACCTACGGCCTCGATGCCCTCGCCGATCAGCAGCTTGCGGGCCTTGTCATGTGGGTTCCAGGAATGCTTCCGCTCGCGCTGCTCGGCGCGCTGCTCTTGCGGCACAGTTGGCGGGAGCTGGCGCTACCATGATCGCCCTGATGAAGGGAATCCATATCGTCGCGCTAAGCCTGTGGTGCGCCGGCCTGGTGGTGCTCCCGGTCATCCTCCAGATCTATGGCCGGCGCGAAGAAGTCCGCACGCAGGCGGGGTTTTCCGAATTCCGGCTGCTGGTCCACGCAGCCTATACGCGCATCGTCACCCCGGCCGCCATCGTCGCCATCGCCGCCGGGACGGTGTTGATCTTCGCCCGCGGGCTGACGGCGCCCTGGCTGATGGCCAAGCTCGCCGTCGTGGCGGCCATGGTTCTCATCCACGCCTGGCTTGGACATTTGGCGACGCGCTCTGCAGAAGAGCGCGGATCCTATTCGATGCCGCTGGCGCTCGCCTCTCTGCCGGCGAGTCTCACCTGCATGGCGGCGGTGCTTTACCTCGTCCTCGCCAAGCCCGATCTGCAGCCCCTGATCGAAGCCCTGCCGCGCGACCTGCGCGTGCCTCAGGGCCGTTCGATCCCCTCGACCCTTGTGCCGATTTGATAATCGAAGACCAGCTTGCCGCCATGCCAGCCCGTCAGGGCGGTCATGCCAGCCGAGAGGAGCGACAGAGCGAGCCCGACCGGCAGCACCGCGCCTTCCGGATCGCCGATGCGGATGATCCAGTTTGCGCCGAGGATCGAGAGCAGCATCACGGCGAGGATGAAATGCGTCCAGCTTGCGGAGCGGTTCCGGATGCCGCGTACCAACAGCAGTTCGGCCGTGCCGGTGATGCCCGCGAGGACGCCGAGAGCGAAGGCGCCGAAGATCGCGTAGCCGGCCGCCTCCGCCCAGAAGTCGTTTCCGGTCCACATATAGAGGAGGTCGGCACCGAGCGTGCTGAAGGACAGGGCGATCGGAAAGGAGACGAGCATCGCGTGAAGCGGGTGGCCTGCCAGAGCGATCCTGGTTTCGGTATCCTGCAAAGCTCGGCGTTCGGCCAGCGGGTCGGTCAGTTCGGGTCTTGTATCCATAGGAGATCCGCGGCTCCGCCTTCTGCGGTGAAGTATGGAGCCCTGCTGGCGGTTCCCCTTTTGCTGGCAGCATGCCAAGGCCCGTTGTCCACGTTCTCCCCTTCCGGTCCCGTCGCGCAGGAGATCGTCTGGCTGCTGAGGGTGATGCTCGCGGGCGCCGCGGCGCTCACGCTGCTTGTCCTCGCCATGGTCGCGATCGGCTTCGGCCGCCCGCGCGAAATTCCCGACAAGCGCTGGACCGTGGGGCTCGGCGTCATGTTTTCCCTGACCATCCTGACCGTGCTGCTCGGAGCGGCGCTCTGGGTGGGCGAGCGGATTCTGCCGCACGGCACGGCGCTCGAAGTGCGCGCCCATGCTCGGCAATGGTCGTGGACGTTCACCCATCCCGGAGCGGGCGGTCCCGTGAACACGGACGCCGTCCTGCACATTCCGGCCGGCCAACCGGTGGACGTCCTCATCACCTCCGAGGATGTGATCCACTCCTTCTGGGTGCCACAGCTCGGCGGAAAGATGGATGCGATCCCGGGGCGGCAGAACCGCCTCCGCATCGAGGCGCATCGCCCAGGTACCTACGACGGCGTCTGCGCCGAGTTTTGCGGGCAGGATCATGCGGAGATGCGCTTCCGCGTCATTGCGCACGATCCCGCCGACTGGCCGCCCCGCGCGCAGGAGGGCCGCCCATGACGACCCCCGTCTCCGGCGCTACCGGCACGGCTCCCCCCGGCAACGCGCCCCGCGAGGCCCTGCTCCTGCATCGTGAGCTAGACAGGGTCTGGCGCAACGATCCGGGGCTATGGGGCCAGATCACCGCAGTGAGCCACACCACGCTCGGGCTGCGCTTCATAGCGACGGCGTTCGTGTTTTTCGGCATCGGTGGCATCCTCGCCATGCTGATCCGGGCGCAACTGTCGACCCAGCACAGCGCCTTCCTCGACAAGGCCATCTACAACCAGTTCTTCACGATGCACGGCAGCATCATGATGTTCCTGTTCGCCATCCCGCTCCTGGAAGGGTTGGCGATGTATCTGCTGCCGAAGATGCTCGGCACCCGCGATCTGGCTTTCCCCCGCCTCTCCGCGCTCGGCTACTGGTGCTATCTGCTCGGCGGAACGATCCTCGTCGTGGCCCTGCTGGCCGGGGTAGCACCCGGAGAAGGCTGGTTCATGTACGCGCCTTTGTCGGGGCGCACCTATTCGCCGGGGGTCAATGCCGACATCTGGCTGCTGGGCGTCACTTTCGTCGAGATTTCCGCCCTCTCGGCGGCGATCGAGCTAATGGTCTCGATCCTGCGCCTCAGGGCGCCCGGCATGAAGCTGACGCAGATGCCGCTGTTCGCCTGGTACATTTTGGGAACCGCGGCGATGATGCTGGCCGGCTTTCCCCCGCTCATCCTCGGTTCAGTGCTGCTGGAGCTGGAACGCGCATTCGGCTGGCCCTTCTTCGATCCGAAGCGGGGCGGCGATCCGCTGCTGTGGCAGCACCTCTTCTGGCTATTCGGCCATCCGGAGGTCTACATCATCTTCCTGCCGGCCGCGGGCGTGCTCTCCACCGTCATTCCGGCGCTTTGCCGCACGCGGATCGTCGGCTACGGCGCCATCGTCGCCGCGATCCTCGGCATGGTCTTCCTGAGCTTCGGGCTGTGGGTCCACCACATGTTTACGGTGGGCATCCCGCATCTGGCGCTGGCCTTCTTCTCCGCCGCCTCGATGTTGGTCGCAGTGCCCACCGCCGTGCAGATCTTCGCCTGGATCGGCACCCTGTGGCGCGGCCGGCCCGAGCTGAAGCTGCCGATGTTCTACGTGCTCGGCTTCTTTCTCACCTTCGTGATGGGCGGTCTCACCGGCGTGATGCTGGCGGTCGTGCCCTTCAACTGGCAGGCGCATGACACCGCCTTCGTGACGGCGCATCTGCACTACGTCCTGATCGGCGGCTTCGTGTTCCCGATGATGGCGGGCGTGACCTGGTGGATGCCGCTGATGACCGGCCGGCGGCGCATCCGCGGGCTGGGAGAGGCAGCGTTCTGGATCGTCCTTGTCGGCTTCCACGGGACCTTCTTCATCATGCACCTGACCGGGCTGATGGGCATGCCGCGTCGCATCCCCACCTATCCCGACAATCCCGAATGGGTCTGGCTGAACCTCACCTCCTCCTTCTTCGGCTTCGTCATGACCATCGGTTTCGCCGTTTTCCTCATGGATCTCGTCCTGCAGGCGCTGCTGGGCAAGCGCAGCCCGCGCGACCCATGGGATGCGCCGACGCTGGACTGGGCGATGGCGCTGCCCCCGCCGAACTACAATTTCGCCTCAATTCCCTGCCCCGCGCTGCAGGCGGTGAGCGCCCGGGAGGCCATGCTTCCGCTGGCGCGGGGCGAGGGCTACCTGCCCGGCGCGCCGCGCGGCCAGCGCGAGATCCTCGTGACTTCAGTCGGGGCAGCACGCCCCGAGCACGTCGCGCTGCTGCCGTCAAACACGGCGTTGCCGCTGGCCCTTGCACTCGTCATCTGCGGCTTCGTGCTTCTGGTTCTGGCGAGCCTTTATACGGTCGCCGCTCTGGCGCTCGTCCCGGTCGCGGGCCTCATCTGGCTATGGGCCCGGCGGATGCCTGAGGCAGCGAGTGGGGCGGACATCGACGTCGCGCCGGGATTAAGCCTGCCGGTCCGTCCCCGCCTTGGAACGACGCTGACGCTGAGCGGCATGCACTGCTTGCTGTTCGCGAACGCGACCTTCTTCGCCTCGCTCCTGTTCGGGCTGGCCTTTCTCTCGCTTGTCTCTCCTGGTCCCGCCATGCCGCGTTGGGCGCCCGATGTGGCCGTCTTGGGGGCGGGCGCGGCGATGGTCCTCGCCCTCCTGGCGGCTGGCACGGCCTGCGCCGGATGGGGGCTGGCACGGCTCGATCGCGGCGGGCGAGTCACAGCCATCCTGCGCGCGGCCGCGGCCGCCAATCTGGTCGCGCTGCTGGTTTTTTCGCTGCTTGTCGTCGGACACCTTCCCGACCCGACCCGCCATGCCGCCGATGCGGTGCGCGCAGCGATCGTTGCCTATGCGGGACTGCACATCGCGGTCGCGACGCTGTTCAGCGCCTATGTGGTGGACGAAGCCCGCAGGGGCGAACTGGGGCCGGGCCGAACCGGCGCTCTGCGGACCTGGAGCGTCTGGCAGGGCTTCACCGTTGTGGTGAGCGGATTGGGCATGGCCGGCATCTGGGCACAGGCGGTGCAGGCATGACCAACAACGACGACGGCGTCCGGTGGCTGGCCTGGCTGATCGCGGGCCCGACGGTCTGGGCCGCCACCTTCACGGCGGCATATGGGCTGAACGGGCTCGGCTGCCAACTGGGCTGGTCGGCTGTCGACCTGGGGCCGTTGAGTGTTCAGACGGCTCTGGTGCTGGCGATCTGGCTGGCCGGGATAGTGACGTGCATTGCCTTGCTCGGGCCGGTGCACCGGAGTCTGCGCGAGCAGGCCGCGATCCCCCGCATCGGCGTCTGGATCGGTCTTGTAGCGACGGTCTTCACGCTGGCACCGGTGCTGGTGGCGACGAGTTGCTATTGATCGGCGGCGGCCGGGAAGGGAGCTGCCATCTCTAGAACGTGAGCTGAGCTTCGATTCCCGTCTTGTCGATCACAGAAAACACCTCGGCGATTTTGCCTCCGACCAAAGTATAAAAGGCGTGCTCATAAAGCACGATGCGCCTTCCGTTTAATGGCAACCCGAGAAATTCGCCGGACGGCGCGCAATCGAAGCGTATCCTGGACGCGATATGACCTTCATCAGCCACGATGATGTTGTGACGGTGGCCGTGGCGAATGTGTTGGTGTCACCGATGTTGAGGCGCCGTCGTTCTGCATGCTCCCGGCCTGGCCCGCGCTGACGATGCCGCGGGCGGAGCTGACATAGGTGCCGCCCGCCTCGTTGATGAAGCTGTTCACCTCGCCTGTGCCGCCAAGCGCGAGGTTCACGTCGCCGGTGAGCGTCCCGAAATTGCGCAGCGAGTCCTGCCCTCAGGTGGATTCACCGTGAGGCCGGAGAGCGCACTGACGGTGGAGCCCGGCCGGAATTCGATGTGGTTTTCAGCGCCTCCGTCGATGAAGAGGGCCGCACCCGTGCCGCTGCCTCCCGTCAATGTTCCATCCATGAGAACGCGGATGCTCTTGCCGGTACCCTGCACGACACGACCGGAACCGCCCTGGGCGCCGCTCTGGGCATAGATCCCCATGGCGCCGTCGCCCGTGGCGGTCACGCTGCCCTTCAGCGCGATCTCGATCAGGCCGCCGCCCTGTTTCTCAAGCCTCCGTCCATCGGTGGTCCCGATGGCGGTCGGCAGCACGATGCCGTCTTCCGTGGCGATCGCCCCGCCACCGCCACCGATCGCCTGCGCGAACACGTCATGCGCGTTCTTCCCGGTGGTCGCTATGGTTACGGTGCTTGCGGGATCGGCCATCTTGATCAGCACGCCGCCGCTGAGGCCCCTGGACGGATCCTTCCGGGCGAGCAGCTTGTCGTAGCTGGCCGTCGTCGTGTCCAGCGCGCCCGTATAGCCGCCGCCGATGGACTGGGCGAAGATGCCCACCGCACCCTTGCCGGTGGTGGTGATGCTGCCGGTGCCGAGCTCAAGTGCCACAAGTCCGCCATTGCCGGAGCTGTTCGCGGAACCGCCGAGCCGGCAGGTGACGGCCATCGCGCCGACGCTGGAGCCGCCGCCATCGGAGATCAGGCCGCCGCCGATGGACTGAGCTATGATGCCGAAGGCGCCCGCACCAGTCGTCGAAATCTTCCCGGAGTGCTTGACCGTGACCGTGCTGGCATCTCCGGCAGAGCCTCCCGTCGCGCCAAGCTGGAGCGAGAGCTTCTGTACGGTGGCCGTCTCCGCCTTCTTGGCGGCTTCCGCTTCCTTGATGAGTGCGTCGACGTCGACACCGTACTGCCTGAGGGTCGCCTTCTCCTTCGCGGTGAGCGATTTCAGCTCCAGCTCGGTGTAGGGGTCGGCGATGTCGAGCACCAGAACGCCGCCGCCACCGCCGATGGATTGCGCGATCACGCCATGCGCTTCGGCGCCACCGGTGGTGATGGTACCGGCATTGGCCACCGTGACCTCGCCGCCGGTGCCGCGCGCCCCATCTCTACCACCGGAGGTGAGGGCGGGTGAGGACAGCAAGGCCGACGAATAGTCCATCCCGAGCGTGGATTTACCACCGCCGCCGCCAACGGATTGGGCAAGGATTCCGAAAGAGGAATCGCCTCCCGTTTCGATCCGGCCTGAGGCTGCGTTCGTCACGGTGACGGTGCCGCCATTGCCGCCAGCCCCACCGCTCGCGCCATTTGCCATCTTGATCGAGTTCGTGACGGAAGCGCCGCTCATCGAGGCGGCGCCAGCGTCGCCTCCGCCACCACCGATGGATTGTGCATAGATCCCGGCGGCACCTAACCCTAGGTGTCGATTCCGCCCTCGTTCAGCACCGTGACCGTCTTGCCGTTGCCCCCCACTGCCGCCGCTGCCACCGGTGGTGACGTTGCCAGTGACATTGACGGCGACTTCGGCCTTGACACCGATCTTGGCGGAAAACTTCAGCAGCACCTTCATCGCGAGGGCCTTGAAGCCGTTCTTCGCCAGCGATGCACCGAGCTTGGTGATCGTGGTTTCACCTGCGCCGGCCGCGCTCGATCCACCGGAGCCGCCGCCGCCGATGGACTGGGCCTGGATGCCGTGGGCGCCGTCGCCGTAGGTGGTGATGGCCGCCGCCGTCGACTGGTTCTTCACGGTCACGTCGCTGCCATCACCAGCGCCGCCGCCTTTCGCGCCGACGCTGACGTTGACCTGCACCGTATTGGCACCCTGCGTCGTTCCCGCCCCCGCCGACACCGCCGCCGCCACCGATCGACTGGGCAAGGACGCCGCGGGCTTCGACCCCGCGCGTCGTGACGGTCTTGGTGTTGATCACCTCGACCAATTCTCCGTTGGAGCCGCCGGCGCCATCGCCGCCGACGCCCACGTCCACAACGGCCTTGACCTGGACCTTGTTGCCGCCCGGGGTTCCGTCCTTCGGTTTCTCCTTGCCGATACCGATGCCGGAGGACGACGCGGCCACCGTGCCCGCACCGCCGTTGCCGCCGCCTCCGCCCACGCTGAGGGCATGGATCCCGTGCGCGGCATACCCCTCCGTCTCGATGGTGCCGGCGTTCTTGACCTTGACCGTTCCGCCCGCATTCCCGCTGCCGCCCTTGCCACCCACGGCAACGTTCACGCTGACGTTCCCTTTCGCGCCGGAAGCAGTTCCGCTCGCGTAGGAGCTGCCGCCGGTGCCGCCACCGCCGCCGATGCTGTAGGCGGCGATGCCGATAGCCTGGTCACCCTTGGTGCTCACGCGTCCGGAGCTGTCGATCTTGACCTCTCCGCCCTTGCCGCCGTCTCCGCCGGTCCCACCCACGCTGACGGTGGTGGTGATGGCGACGATCGAAGAGCCGCTGTCCTTCGTGCTCGCGTCGGATAGACGCCCTTTTCCTGGCCCATGAAGAAGAAGCCGTATTCCCCCTTGCGCTTGTAGCTGAACCTTACGTTCACGTCCTCGGCCGCCGCGGCTGCAGTGGCGGCGAGCGCGAGGGCTGCGGCAAGGCCGATGCGGGCCATGCGCCCGATCCGGGCCGAGGGGCGAGTCCAGGCTTCGATTGTAATGGATGGTCTCCGCGGCGCCGGCCGGATCTCCGGGGCGCAATGTTCCCGTTGAAGGCAATAAGGGCGGAAGGACCTTTGTCCGTTATTGATCTCATAATGTGATCACAAAATTAAGTGCGTCAAGCGCATCTGCCGCTACGGCAGGCTGTCCTGTGGAGTGATTAAAACAGAGGCAAATGCCCACAATGGGATGCCGATATCGGTAGCTGCGCGCTGCTTTCCGCTGCAGTCTGGCGACGCAGCCGGTTTTGCTTGACAGAGCTATTTGTGATCATCGAATGTGATCAAGTTTTCAGGTAAAGCGACGGCAGCGCTATCCGTAGGGCTCAGTCGCGATTGGGCGCGAAGGCTGAGGGAGTCGGCATGGATGTGACCGTGGTGGGGTGCGGGGCAGGAGCGTGTGCGGCGGCGGTCGAGTTGCTCGCGGCCGGACACCGGGTACGCGTCTGGTCTCGCTCGCGGGCGACCATCGCTCCGCATCTGGAGCGCGGCGGCATCGTCTATGACGGTGTTCTCGGCGAAGGGCTCGCCATGCCGCAGCGCATGACCACGAACCTAGGGGAGGCGCTCGCGGGCGCAGACGCGGCGGTCGTGGTGCTCCCCACCTTCCTGCACGCGGGTGTTGCCCGCGCCATGATCGATGCGGACATGCGCGTCGACATGCCGGTCATCCTCAATCCCGGCCACACCGGCGGCGCGCTGGAATTCGTCCAGGCGTTCGTTCAGGCGGGGCGGCGGCCGCCGCCGCTGGTCGAGTTCTCCACGCTCACCTACGTTGCGCGCAAATACAGCCCGGATTCGGTCACCGTCAGCGGGCGCGCGGGCGTGGTGCGGGCGGCGCCGCTCGGAGCGCCCCGGGATGTTCTCGATCTGGCCATCGGGCTGTTTCCCGGTGCGACGCCGGTTCCCGACGTCCTCGCCTCAGGGCTTTGCAACGTGAACATGGTGCTCCACGCGCCCGGTGCCGTGCTGGCGGCGGCCTGGGTGGAGGCGACCGGCGGCAACTTCACCTTCTATGTGGAGGGCATGACCGAGGGGGTGGCCCGTACCGTCCGCGCTCTCGACTGCGAACGGCTCGCGGTCGCCCGTGCGTTCGGCCACGACCTGCCCAACCTTATGGGCGAGATGCAGAAGATCGGCACGATCGATGCCTTGGATGATCCCAATGACTATCGCGGTGCAATCTCCGCCGGCTCGGCGAACCAGCGCATTCGCGCGCCGGGATCGTTTGACCATCGCTATTACAAGGAGGACTTCGGCCACGGCCTGTTGCCCTTCCTTGAGATTGCGCAGATCGCCGGGGTCGACGTTCCGGTGGCGGGCGCGCTGATGCGTCTCGCCGAGACCGCGGTCGATGTGGACTATCGCGCGGGGGGACGCACGGCGCAGGCCATGGGTATCGCCGGCCTCTCCTTGGCTGCGCTTCTGGAAAAGGTGAGGGCGGCATGAGCTGGCAAGGCCTGACGATCGCTGTGGTGGCGCGCGATCCACGCGAACAAGAGATTGCGCGCTGCGGGCACAAGGGCCGAAGTGCGCGCCTTCGGCTTTCCCTGGCCTGAGGGCGGCATCGAAGGCGTGCGGCTGGCCCAGGATGCGGCCGACGCGCTCAGCGGGGCGGACATCGCCCTTTTCCCTATTCCCGGCATCACCAAGGAAGGCGCGCTCTTCGCCCCGAGCTGCCCGCAGAAGATCATCCCCACGCGGGAGATGCTGGCGGGAATGAAGCCGGGCGCACACATCATCCTCGGCTGGGCCGACGCGAACCTGAAGGCCCATTGTGAGGTGCTCGGCATCACGCTCCACGAATATGAGTGGGATGTGGATCTGATGCTGTTGCGGGCCCTGCCATCGTGGAAGGGGTGCTCAGGGTGATCATCGAGAACACCCGCATCACCATCCACAAATCAAATATTTGCCTCGTGGGGCAGGGGACCATCGGCTCCCTCACTCGCACGCTGATCGCCCTCGGTGCCCATGTGCACGTGGCGGCGCGTAATCCCGTCCAGCGGGCGGCGGCCTATGCCGCAGGAGCAGAATCCGCGCCACTTGAGGCGCTGCCCGAGCTGCTGCCGCGCATGGATATTGTGATCGGCAGCGTGCCCCTTCAGATCCTCGGCGAGGATCTGCTGCGCCTGTTGCCGGCGCATGCTCTGCTGGTGGATGTGGCGGCCCCGCCCGGCACCATCGATCGCGACGCGGCCGCAGCGCTGGGGCTGAAGTCGATCTGGGCCCGTGGCATGGGCTCGCGGGCACCGGTCACGGTAGGCCGCAGCCAGTGGAGCGGCATCAGCCGCCGGATCGCAGAAATCCGCAATGACAGGTCCGGGAGCTGAAGAAGAGCTAAGGAGAATGCGATGCCACTCGTAGTCGTCGAGATGTGGGAAGACCGCTCCGTGGAGCAGAAGCGCAACCTCGTTAAGGCCATCACCAAGGCGATGGTGGAGGAGGCTGCCTGCAAGCCCTGCACGTGGTGATTCACGAAACCCCGAAGGACAGCTGGGGACGTGGCGGCATCCTGGGCATTGACATGGAAGAGCAGAAGAAATGAGCGGAGCCATGCAGCAGGCCGCGTCTGCGGCGCGGGTTACGGGTTTTGGCCATCAGCTCATCATGGTCGCCGATATCGACAAGTCCGTGGATTTCTACACGCGCCTGCTCGGCTTCACCAGCCGGCCGGCCAAGCCGCTCGCCGATGGTCGCCCATTCGTCGCGTTCCACCACGGCATTGCGCTGATCGCCGGACGGGAGACGGAACACCGGCAGATCGACCACATCGCCTTCGAGGTGGACGATGCGCGCGCCATGAGAGAGCGCCTCCGGTCCGCCGGGGTGCCGTTCTTCACGGATCTGCATAATGGGCCCTACGGCCCCACCATCTATGTGGCAGATCCCGACGGCACCAAGGTTGATCTCTACCAGGTCGGTGCAACGGCCGAGGCGTGAGCTGCCCAGAGATCAAGTGTCGAACAGCAGCTCAAGGCCGCGGGTGAAGGGCAATTCGATGCTCTGCCCGCCGCCCACGTTGAGCAGGGCCTGGCCGGTGCGGCGGATGTCGTGCAGCACGGCGCGCTTGGCCGCGCCGGGATTTTCCGCCTTGAGCGCCTCGATGATCTTGACGTGGCTTGTAGCATCCCACGGCATGGAAGGCACAAGGAACGACATGTACATGGTCGGGCCGAACTGGAGCCATAGGGATTCGATCAGCGGCATCAAGACGTCGGAGCCGGAAGCCTCGTACAGGGTGAAGTGGAATTTCTGATTCTGTGACAGGCAGTTCATGATGTCGCGCTTCTCGATGGCCTGGAGCAGGCTCTTGTTGATGGCCGTCAGCTCCGAGATCAGCTCTTTCGTGCAAGCCTTGGCCGCGCGTTCGGTGGCATTACCCTCCAGTTGCTCGCGCACATCGAACAGGTCGGCAATCTTCTCCGGCGTCAGCCGGGGCACTCGAACCGAGCCGCCCTTCGTCTCCTCCAGCGCATTGGCGGCGACGAGCCGGCTCAGCACCTCGCGAACCGGCATGGGACTGGTGCCGAGGGCGGCCGCGAGCTTTCTGAGGCTCATGACCTGCCCCGGCAGGAACGCGCCGACCATGAGGCCGCGGTACATGTATCTGGCCACGAGATCGTAGACATGTGCGCGCCCGCGCGTGGCCTTCTCCTCCGGCGCGGCTGGCGTCTTGTTGGTCTTCGCGTTGGCCATGGGGTCCTCACCGCCGCCGAGCCGCAGGACGCTTGTCGGAAGCGGCCGGAAGGAAAAGCAGTCGACAATTATATGATCTCAATATGTGATCAATAGTTTAGTCGTCAGGGATCGGCAACCCGGAATGAACGAGCTTGACATTACACCAAGCCGCGCCCGCCGGAAACGGTCCGATTGAGCAGAGGACGCCGACGCTCCAGTCGCGTGGAGGGGATCTGCCAGGAGGCAAGGATTCTCGCGCGGGAAAGGCGTTTTGAGCAACGTTGACGTTCAATGCCGTGCCGGCATTTACGCCGCGCGCCCAACGAATGGGCACTAAAAAAACTGCACTGAACTTCATCTGGGGTCGTTGACAGCTTCAAAATGTGATCACACTATGTGCTCACATTGGAGCCAAAACGTGCCGAAAATCGCCAGCATCGAGACCCTTGTCGTCCAGCTCCCCACCCGCCGGAAGCATCAATGGACGGGGCTGACGGAGCCCATCGGCCGCTACCTGCTCGTGAAGATGACGGACGACGACGGCCGGACCGGCTGGGGTGAGGCGCCGGCGCTCAAGGACTGGGGCGGCGAGTTCGGCCGCTATTTCGGCGAGAGTGTCGCCATCGCCGACCTGCTGATCCAGCGCTATTTCGCGCCCGCCCTCGTCGGCGTCGAGCTTGCCAATCCGGCCGAGCTGCATGCCCGCATGGATGCCGTGCTGAAAGGCTATCCCTATGCCAAGGCGGCGGTGGAGTTCGCCTATTACGACGTGAGCGGCCGTTGGCTGGGTGTCCCGGTCCACACCCTGCTGGGCGGCAAGTCGCGGTCGCGCGTGCCGGTCACCCATTCCATCGGCCTCATCTCGCTGGAGGACGCCGCAGCCGAGGCGGAGAAGGTCGCCGCCGAGGGCATACGCACCATCAAGGTGAAGATCGGCGTGGACCCGGACCGCGACGTCGCGGTGGTTGGCGCGGTGCGGGCCGCCGCGGGCGACAAGGTGGACATCTGCGTAGACGCCAACGAAGGCTACCGCACGCCGGGAGACGCCATCCGCACCATCCGCAAGATGGAGAAATACGAGCTGAAGTACGTCGAGCAGCCGGTGATGGGCATCGAGCGGATCGCCGAGGTCGCGCAGGCCATCGATGCGCCGGTGATGGCGGACGAATCCGCCTGGAATGCCCACGACGCCATCCAGATCATCGAACGCCGCGCCGCCCAGATCGTCTCGATCTACACCACCAAGCCCGGCGGCCTCTACAAGGCGATGGAGGTGGCCGCGGTGTGCCGCGCGGCGGGCATCGTCTGCAATGTGAACGGCTCGGTGGAAACGGGCGTGGGCAACCTCGCCAACATCCACCTCGCCGCGTCCGCGCCGGCCGTCACCCTCTCGAACGTCGTACCGGTCTCCACCCCCGCGGCGTTCCAGCAGGGCCAGATCGGCGGCATCTACTACACGGACGATCTGATCTTGCAGCCGCTCACCCTCGTGGACGGCGCCATCGAGGTGCCCACCGGCCCCGGCATGGGCATCGACATCGATGCCGAGAAGATCGCCCGCTACACCGTTCCGGCCTGAGCCGAAGCATCCAGGGATAAGAACACATGCGTGAGGAAATCCTCAGCCGGCAGGCCGCCGCCATGCGCGAGCAGGGCATCGACGCGATCGTCTCCTGCTCGCCGGAGAACTTCGCCTATGCGGCGGGCTTCGTCGTCCCCTCCCAGCCGCTGCTGCGCCATCGCCACGCCATGGCGGTGGTGAGCGCGGATGCGGCGCTCAATCTGTTCGTGGTGGACATGGAGGAGAGCACGGTGGTGCGCGAGGCGCCGGGCGTGCCCCTCACCATCTGGAAGGAGTTCTCCGACGACGCCATGAGCGTGCTCGCCACGATGCTCGGCGGCCTCGGCCTCTCGGGCGGGCGCATCGGCATCGAGATGGACTACCTGCCGGCAGGAGACTTCGCCCGCCTCTCGGCGGCCCTGCCCGGCGTCACCTTCGTGCCCGCCGAGCATCTCCTCTCGCGCCTCCGGCAGATCAAGACGCCCGGCGAAGTGGCCCTGCTGCGCCGGCTCGCGCGCATCGCAGACCAGGCCATCGGCGACACGCTCTCGGCCCTCAAGCCCGGCGATACCGAGCTCGACATCGCCGCCCATCTCACCCGCAACATCTACGAATTGGGCGCGGAGCACTTCAAGCTGCTTATCACCGCCACCGGCGAGCGCAGCCAATTGCCGAATGTCGGTCCCACCGACCGCAAGCTGGTGCGCGGCGACGTCTGCCGCGTGGAGATCTTCTCCGTCATTGGCGGCTATCAGGCGGGCGTCTGCCGCACCGCCTATGTGGAAGAGCCGCCGCCCATGGCCGAAGAGGTCTGGCAGGTGATGGTGGATTGCAAGTATCGGCTGCTCGACATCTCCAAGCCGGGGGCCGACTGCCTCGAGATCTACAACGACTTCGTGGGGCGGCTGAAGGCCCACAACCTGCCGCCGATCTCGTTCGTCGGCCACGGCATCGGCCTCCACCTTCACGAAGACCCCTATCTCGGCGCGACGCCACTCCTCGGCCAGCCCGGGAGGTCGGCGGCACTCGAGGAGAACATGGTGCTGGGCTTCGAGCCCCTTTGCTACCGCACGGGCTACGGCTTCGGGGTCCAGAACAAGGACCTGATGCTGATCACCGCCACCGGTTCGGAGCTGTTGTCGGACTATACCGACACCGACCGACTGATCAGGATCGGTTGAGCCATGGCCAAAGCCCCCGGAATATCGATCGAGGACCTGTCCGTCGTGTTCAAGACCAGGACGGGCGTCACCACGGCGCTCGACAAGGTCTCGTTCGATATCGCGCCCGGCTCATTCCTCAGCGTGGTGGGACCCTCGGGCTGCGGCAAGACCACCTTGCTCAAGATCCTCTCCGGCGTGCTCCAGCCCTCGGGCGGCCGCGTCCTGTTCGACGGGGAGCCGCTCGCGCGGACCAAGGTGCAAGGGCAGGTGGGCTACGTCTTTCAGCGGGCGTTGCTGCTGCCGTGGCGGAGCGCGCTCGACAACGTGATGCTGACCCTGGAAGTCGCCCGCCGCGGCATGAGCCGGAGCGAGCGCGAGGCCGAGGCCCGGCACTGGCTCCAGGTCGCCGGCCTTGCCGGCTTCGAGCATCGCTTCCCGCATGAGCTGTCCGGCGGCATGCAGCAGCGCGTCTCCATCTGCCGTGCGCTCGCCTTCCGCCCGAGAATTCTCCTGATGGACGAGCCTTTCGCCGCCCTCGACGAGATCACGCGGGAGACCCTTCAGGAGGAGTTGCTGCGCATCTGGGCCCAGACGGAGACGACGGTCGTCTTCATCACCCACTCGATCCCCGAGGCGGTGCTCTTGTCCGAACAGATCGTCGTGATGTCCGCGCGCCCCGGCCGGGTGCTGGAGCGCATCAACGTGCCCTTCCCTCGCCCACGCACCGAGAAAATCCGCGAGATGCCGGACTTCGCCGCGCTCGCCTCCCGCATCCGCGGCCTGCTGCGCCCCCGCGATCCGGCATCCGCGCCGGCGCCCATCATGGCGGAGGTGTGAACCATGTCCGGCGCCTCGCTCTATCGCGTCTCGGTCACCTTCGGCCAGGTGCTCGTCTTCGTCGCATTCTTCGGCCTGTGGGAAGGGCTGGTGGATCTCCTCGGCATCAAGCCGGTGATCCTGCCCCCGCCCTCCCGCATCGCCGAGGTGGCGTGGGAGAGCCGGGCCATCCTCATCAAGAACACCTGGCCCACCTTCGTCGCCATCTCGCTCGGCTTCCTGACGGCGGTGGCCAGCGGCTTCCTCATCGCGGTGGGCATCGCCTATTCGCGGGTGATCCGTGACCTGACCTATCCGTTTCTGGTGGCGGCGCAAATCCTGCCCAAGATCGCCTTCGCGCCGCTCTTCCTCATCTGGTTCGGCTTCGGCCTCACGCCCAAGGTGGTGATCGCCGCGCTGATCGCCTTCTTCCCGGTGGTGATCAACACATCCAAGGGGCTCACCTCGGTCGATTCCGAGCTGCTGCAATACATGGATTCCCTGGGTGCCAGCACTTGGGAGAAATTCACCAAGATCAGCCTGCCCTGGGCCATGCCCTATTTCTTCGCCGCGCTGAAGATCTCCATTACCCTCGCCATCGTCGGAGCCGTGGTGGGCGAGTTCGTCGCCGCCGGTGAAGGGCTGGGATACGTCATCAACGCCTCCAACATCACGCTCGATACCGAGCTGATGTTCGCGGCGATCATCTGCCTCAGCGTCGTCGGCATCCTCATGTTCCTCGCCGTGGTGCTGGCCGAGCGTCTTCTCATTCCGTCCGCGCCGGAAGGCGGCGGGGTGCAGGCCACCATGTGAGCGGCGGGGCCGCAGACCTTGTGTTGAAAACGAACCTTCCAGTGACAAAGGGGAACGGACATGTGGACGGAACGCAGGTCTCTTCTGAAACTCACGGCCGCCGCCGGCATCGCGCTGTCGGGGCTTCTGGCACCGGTAGTGGCGCAGGCGGCCGACAAGGTGAAGCTGCGGCTCGACTGGGTGTTCGGTGCCGAGCACGCGCCGATCTTCCTCGCCATGGAGCGCGGCTACTTCCGCGACGAGGGCATCGATGTCGATCTCCTGCCCGGTGAGGGCTCGTCTGTCACCGTGAAGCTGGTGGGCAACCGGGACGCGGAATTCGGCTATGCCACCGCCGATCAGATCCTGATCGGCGCCCAGCGCGGGCTGGATCTGGTCGCAACAGCAGTGGTGCTCCAGCAAAATCCCACGGCCTTCATCTTCAAGACGTCCCAGAACATCAAGGACGTCAAGACCGACCTCTACGGCAAGACCATCGGTGTCCAGCTCAAGAGCAACACCGGGCGCCAGTGGGAGGCGATGAAGAAGGACCTCAAGCTCGATGCCGCCAAGCTGCGCGAGGTGCCGGCCGACGGCGCGCTCGTCGCCATGATCGCCTCCAACCGGATCGATGTGGGCGTCGGCTTCTATTTCAACGACGCGCTGAAGCTGAGGGCGACAGGCGAGGATGTCAGCTGGATCCTCTTCGAGGACCTCGGCATGAAGATGTATTCCACCTCCCTGCTCACCAACCCGGCCCTGGTGAAGGAGAAGCCGGACCTCGTGAAGCGCTTCACCCGCGCCTTCCTGAAGGGCTGGCAGGCGGCCATCGATGATCCCAAGGCGGCCTACGCGGCCTTCATCAAGGCCAATCCCAGCACCGACAAGGTGTATGCGGAGCTGAAGCTGCCCGAGGTTCTCAAACTCACCCAGTCGCCGGACGTGAAGCAGAACGGTCTCGGCCACTCGACCGCCGCGGCCTGGGAGAACCTTCAGGCGCAGCTGATCGCCATGGAGATGATGAAGGATAAGACCGACATCTCCAAGGTGTTCACCAACGATTTCCTGAAGTGACCCTCGAGCACGAAGGGCAGACCATGGCCAACAGCGACATTCTCATCATCGGAACCGGCTATTTCGCCGAGATCATGATCGGTGACCTGGCGGCCACGGCGCGCGGGCCCGTCAGGGTCACCATCGGCGGGCGCAATCGCGAGCGCATGACGTGGCTGGCGCAGGCGGGCAACGCGCGCGCCGCCATTTTCGGCACGACGGCCACCTTCGATACCCTCGCGGTCGACCAGTCCTCGGCGGAGACGGTGGGCGAAGCCATCGCCGCCGCCGCGCCCCGCGTGTTGGTCCAGTCGGCCTCGCTCCAGTCCCCCTGGAAGGTGGACCGGTTGGACAGCGCGTGGTCGAAGCTGGTGGCGGAGGCCGGCTTCGGCATGACCATCGCGTTCCATGCGTTGCTGCCGTCAAGATCGGCGCGTGCGGTGAAGGCCAGCGGTGCCGACATTGCCTTCGTCAACACCTGCTATCCGGATGGGGTGAACCAGGTTCTGGCGGCGTCCGGCCTGCCAATCACCTGCGGCGTAGGCAATATCGGCATCTTCTCGTCCATCATCGAGGCTCTGGTCCCTCCCGAGCGGCGTGCCAGCGTTCGCGTCCTTGGCCATCACCAGCATCTCGTCCAGTGGCGGAAGCCTGGCACCGAGCGTACCGGCGCCCCCGTGCGCTCCTGGATCGGCGGCGAGGAGGTCGAGGACGTGGACGGCTGGACCCGCCATGTCCAGCTCCCCTACCGCGATCTCAATGCCATCTCCGGCGCTGCCGCCGTTCCCGTGCTGCTGGCGCTTGCTGGCCACGGCGAAATCCGCGCCCACGTGCCGGGACCTGCGGGCCTGCCGGGCGGGTATCCGGTCAGGGTCGATCGCGGTCGGGTGGCGCTCGACCTGCCGGACGGCATGACCGAGGCAGAGGCCGTGGCCTGGAACCGGGGCTTCGAGGCGGCGGACGGCGTCAGCGTGAGCGGTGACGGAAGGGTGGTCTACTCCGAGGCCGCGCAGCATGCGCTTTCGGCCTATAGCCCGGACCTCGCGGCCGGATTCCATGTAAGCGAAGTAGAAGCGGCCGCCGCGGCGCTGGGCGAACTGCGCGCCCGGCTTGGCGGCTGAGGCATGGCCCTGCCTCCGCTGCCGGAAACACCATCCTTCCGTCTGGAGGGACGCCGCGCCCTCGTCACCGGAGCAGGGCGCGGCATCGGTCTTGGGGCCGCCGCGGCCCTGGCGCATGCGGGCGCCCATGTGACCCTGTGCGCGCGGACGGTGGAGGAGGTGGAGGCCGGGGCCGAAGCCATCCGGTCGGCCGGCGGCGCGGCATCCGCGCTGCCCCTCGACATCACTGACCTGCGGGCGATGCAGGACGTGCTGGAGCGGTTCGAGCCGTTCGACATTCTGGTGAGCAATGCCGGCACCAATCGCCCGCGCCCACTGCTCGACACGACGCCGGAGGATTTCGACGCCGTTTTCGATCTGAACGTGAAGGCCGCCTACTTCCTCGCCCGGAGCGTCGCCGGCGCGCTCATCGCGACTGGACGACCGGGATCGATCATCCACATCTCGTCGCAGCTTGGGCATGTGGGCGCGGCCAACAGGTCGCTTTATGTCGCCTCGAAATTCGCGATCGAGGGCCTTACCAAAGCGCTGGCGGTTGAGCTTGGGCCGCACGATATCCGTGTCAACGCCATCGCGCCCACCTTCATCGATACGCCGCTGACCCGCTCCTACGGACTGAACGACGACGCGCTGGCTGCAGTCCGTGCGCGCATCAAGCTCGGTCGCATCGGCCGGGTCGAGGATGTGATGGGCGCCGTCCTGTTCCTCGCCGGCGATGCCGCCGCGCTCGTGACCGGGGCATCACTCCTCGTCGATGGCGGTTGGACCGCTGATTGATCCTCACCGAGCGCGAGTTGCCCCGATGTTTTCGACCGGACGCAGACGCTTGTCATCCCTTCTCACCATCGACGACATGCGCGCTGCCGCGCGTCGAACGCTCCCGCGCATGCTGTTCGATTTCGTCGACGGTGGATCCGGGGACGAGTCGACGCTCAGGCGGAACGCCGGCGGCTTCGCCAACTACGCGCTCATGGCGCAGGCACTCACCGGCGGGGAAACTCGGGAACAGGGCCGCACGCTGTTCGGCCGGCGCATCTTGACACCTGTCCTGATTGCGCCGACGGGCTCTTCGGGCCTGCTCTGGCCGCGAGGGGAGGCGGACGTCGCCCGCGCCGCCGCGGCCGAAGGCACCATCATGGAAGTAAGCGCCGGCGCGACACTCTCCATCGAGGAGGTCGCCGGGGCCGGGGAGGGGGGCCGCTGGCTCCAGCTGTTCATTTATCGGGACCGCGGCATCACGCGGGACTTCGCGGCGCGGGCCAGGGCCGCACGCTATGAGGCCCTCGTCCTGACCGTCGACTGTCCCGTACTCGGCCGGCGCGAGCGGGACATCCGCAACGGCTTCACCATCGACCCGCGCCTGTCGCTCGGCACGCTGGCCGATGCGGCCCTTCACGCGGGCTGGTGGATGCGCATGGCGCGCACGCCGCGCGTCACCTTCCGCAATTTCGAGCCCTATGGCGGCGGCGGGGTGGTGGACATGGCGCGCTACATCTCGACGCTGATCGACCCCGCTGTGTCCTGGAAGGACGTGGAATGGCTGCGCGGCATCTGGGATGGCCCGCTGATCATCAAGGGCATTCTGCGGGCCCAGGATGCGCGCCATGCCGTGTCTCTCGGCTGCGATGGGGTGCAGGTCTCCAACCATGGCGGCCGCCAGTTCGATGGGACCCTGGGCGCAATCGAGGCCCTCGCGGAGGTCGTCGACGCGGTAGCGGGCGAAGTTCCCGTGCTTCTCGACGGCGGGGTCCGCCGAGGCTCGGATGTTTTAAAGGCCATCGCACTCGGTGCCAGTGCGGTCCTCATCGGCCGGAGCCATCTGTGGGGCCTCGCCATCGCAGGAGAAGCGGGCGTCCGTCACGCCCTTGCACTGCTGAAGGCGGAGATCGACCTGGCCATGGCCATCGGCGGCTGGAGGTCTCTCGACGACATCAACCGTGACAGCATCCGCAGGGTGGTGCCGTTGCCGACCGCAGCTTGAAGACAGGAGGTCCGAAACCCATGAGCAAGATCGCAGACCGCCTCGCGCAACTTGGCATCGTGCTTCCCGATGCCGCCGTCCCTTCGGCCAATTACGTGCCGACCCGGCGCGTTGGGACGTGCCTCTACGTGGCCGGCCAGGTGCCCACCCGCGACGGACAGGATCAGTTCACCGGCAAGCTCGGCGACACAGTGTCCCTCGCCGACGGTCAGGCCGCGGCGCGCCTTTGCGCCATCAACCTGCTCGCACAGCTGTCGAAGGCACTAGGTGGCGATCTGGACCAGGTGGCTGGCGTTGTGCGCCTCGGAGGCTTCGTGAACGCCGTGCCTGAGTTCGGTGATCACCCCAAGGTCATCAACGGTGCCTCGGACCTTATGGTCGAGGTATTCGGCGACGCCGGGCGTCACGTACGCATCGCAGTCGGCAGTTCGTCGTTGCCGCGTAATGTGCCGGTCGAGGTGGAAGGGGTGTTCGAGATCCACGAGAGGTAGTACTGCACCAACAGCGTTCGCAGACCCACTCCAAAGCCGCACAGGCGGACACGCGCTGTTTGGAGCCCAAAACGCAACGGCTCCTGCACATGGCAGGAGCCTTTTTCGTTTGTCTGCAAGGACAGTTCATGTGACGCTGGCGGTGCCAGGGCTTCGCCGGCGCCGCGACCCGACCTTTCGTCAGTTGTTCGGGGTCTTGTCGCCGCTGAGGATCTGCTCGGCATAGCGGCCGTCCACCACCGTGGCGAAATCCACCGGGCAGGGATAGAAGCCGGCCTTCACCAGCTTTTCGGTCGCCGCGATCTCCTTCTCGAAGCCGGGGCTGCCGGGGTTCACGGGAATGAGGGTCACGGCCTTCGCCCGCGCCGTGACGGGCGCGATGCGCAGATAGGGATCAGCGTACGTCGCCGCCGGCTTCGATCGATCCGAACTTGCCGCGGTAGTCCTGCGGGTTCACGCCCAATCGGCGGCGAAAGGCGCGCCTCATCCTCTCTTCGTCGACGAAGCCGCAGCGAACCGCGATCTCCTTGATGCTCTGCCGTGTCTCCTCGAGAGCGCGGCGGGCAGCCTCGATCCGCAACTCCTCCACCACCTTGGCCGGCGTGCGCCCCGTCCGCGCCACATAGAGCCGGGCGAAAGTGCGCGGGCTCATGGAAACGCGCTCGGCGAGGGTCTCGACCCGGAGGTCCTGGTCGAGGTGATCGCTGATCCAGCTGTGCAGGGCCTCGAAGCCGCCGTCATCGGCCTCCTGTAGGGCCAGCGGGACGCTGAACTGAGTCTGTCCTCCACCACGCTTCAAGAAGACGACCAGCCGCTTGGCCACCCTGATGGCCTCGGCTCGGCCGCGGTCGTCCTCGATCAGGGCGAGCGCCAGATCGATGCCCGCGGTCACGCCTGCGGAGGTCCAGACGGGACCGTCATGCTCGTAGATCGCATCGGCCGACACCATGAGATCCGGATAGCGATCCTGAAGGAGCCGGCAGGAACCCCAGTGCGTCACCACCCGCCGCCCCCCGAGTAACCCGGCCGCCGCAAGCACAAAAGTGCCTGTGCAGACGGAGCAGACCCGGCGGATGCCCCCGGCGCGTTCCGAGAGCCACGCCAGCAGGAGCGGCTCGCGTGCGGCGATATGCACCCCAGGCCCGCCCACGATCACCAACGTGTCCACCTCGCCCACACCCGCGAGCGGTTGGCTCATCAGCTCCAGGCCCGACGACGTGCGCACCAGCCCGCCTGCCACCGACGCCACCGTCAGGCGGTAGGGCGGCGCGGTGCCTTCGGAGGTCTCGCAGGACAGTTCAAACGCTGCCAGTGGACCGGAGAGGTCGAGCACCAGGGCATCGGGGAACACCACGAAGACGACATGTCGCTGCTGCAAGCCGCCCCCCATCCCGTTGCCGGTCGTTGGCAGGAAAGGTGGGTAGAATGTCGTTTCCGCCGCGCCCTGTCATGCCCAATCTCATGCCGCAGCATCGAGAGGGAACGACGTGAATAAAACAACGCTGGATATCGGACTTCTCTTTTTCCCCGGCATGACCCAATTGGATGTCACGGGACCGTTCGAAGTCTTCGCCCGCCTGCCCGGCGCCCGGATGCATCTGCTTTGGAAGTCCATCGAGCCGATCACGAGCGACGTGGGGCTCACTCTCATGCCGACGACCACTTTCGCGGACTGTCCGCAACTGGACGTGCTCTGCGTCGGTGGTGGTCCGGGGCAGATGGCGCTGATGGATAACGAGGAGGTGATGGCTTTCGTCGCCCAGGCGGGCGCGCGCGCGCGCTATGTAACGTCCGTGTGCGCCGGGTGTTTCATCCTCGCGGGTGCCGGGCTGCTCGATGGCTACAAGTCCGCGTGCCATTGGCTGTCGCGCGATCAGCTCGCGATCCTCGGTGCCATCCCGGTCAAGGAACGCATCGTGGTGGACCGCAACCGCATCTCCGGAGGCGGCGTCACGGCGGGGATCGACTTCGCCTTCCAGGTGGCGGCCGAGCTGTGCGGCGACGAGGTCGCGAAGCGCGTCCAGCTGATGCTGGAGTATGACCCGAAGCCACCCTTCGACATCACCGAGGACAACGCTCCGGCCGAGCTTATAGCCGAGGTCCGGTCCGCCGCCCGCCCGCTGCTCGAGGAGCGGCTTCGCTCCAGCCAGCGGGCTGTCGCGCGGATGCAGCACGGCACGGGCCCGCAGGGGGCTGATTCCGCCGCGCTTCCCTCCTGCAGCGGGGCATCGTGATGACCTTGCAACTGACCCGCATGGAGGAAGGCGGCCAGAGCATCTTCCGGTTCGAGGATCCCGACAGCGACCTGTCGGGGGTCATCGTGGTGGACTCGCTGGCGCTGGGGCCGGCGACCGGGGGCTGCCGCTTCTGGCACTATGACGACGAAGCCGCCATGCTCTCGGATGCCCGGCGCCTTGCCCGCGGCATGAGCTACAAGAACGCGATGGCAGGCCTGCCTTTGGGCGGCGGCAAGTCCGTCATCCGGCGGCCCGTTGGCGCCTTCGACCGAGCAGCGCTGTTCCGGGCATTCGGGCGGGTTCTGGACGAGATCGGAGGCGATTATCTGGCCGCCGAAGACGTGGGCACCACGCCGCGCGACATGGAAGTCGCGCGCTCGCAGACGCCTTTCGTCTTCGGGCTTCCGGCCGATGCGGACCAGGCCGGCGGCGATCCTTCGCCGTGGACCGCACTCGGCGTCTTTCTCAGCATCGCCCATGTGTGTGCACGGCGGGGCCGTCCGCTGTCGGGGAGTCGGATCGCGGTGCAGGGCCTCGGCAGCGTCGGTGCGGACCTCTGCCGCCGCCTGCATGACGCTGGCGCCTCGCTGGTGGTCGCCGACGTGCACCCGGAGGCGGCAGAGCGTCTGCGCGCGACGACCCCCGTGGAGGTGGTCTCGCCGGAGGAAATCCATGCGTCCGACGTCGACCTTTTCGCCCCCTGTGCGCTCGGTGCCGGGCTCAACGAGGTCACCATTCCGCAGCTGCGCGCGCGTCTCGTCGCTGGCGCCGCGAACAACCAGCTCGCCACCGAGGCGGATGCGGGCCGCCTGCACGAGCGGGGCATACTCTACGTGCCCGACTTCGTCGCCAATGCCGGAGGCATCATCAACGTGGCGGCAGAATACCTCGGGCACGACCGCGGTATGGTCCACGACGCCGTACACCGTATTCCCGGCCGCCTCGGGCAGGTGCTCGACCGGGCGGAGGCAAGCAGGACGTCGCCGGCGCTGGTCGCCGACGTCATGGCCCGGGAGCTGATCGTGCGGGCCGCCGGGGCCATGGCAGAAAACGAGGGAAAACGGCCGTTGTAGCCTTTCACCTCCAAGAGCAGGATTTGCAAAAGAACAGGCGAGGGCGAGCCACTCCGCGCGGCTGCGTCCGTCGCCCGCAATCAATCCAGGAAGCCGATACGGCTCGCAGGGGAATACTCGAAATGACGTACGATCAAGGCATGCAGAAACGCAGAAGTTGCTTGCGGGCGCTTTGGGTATCCGGTGTCGGCGCCATCATGGCTCTCGCGCTCGCGGCGACGCCCTCGGCGGCGGAGATATCCGAGGGCGTTGTCAAGATTGGCATCATCAATGACCAATCCGGTCCCTTGTCCGATCTCTCCGGCAAGGGATCGGTGGTGGCCGCCAGGCTTGCCGTGGAGGATTTCAAGAAACTCTCGCCCAACATCAAGGTGGAACTCCTCGTCGCCGATCACCAGAACAAGGCTGACGTGGGAGCCCAGATCGTGCGGCGCTGGTTCTCCGAAGGCGTCGACATGGTGGCCGACATCGGAAATTCGGCAGTTGCCCTGGCCATCCAGTCTCTCGGGCGAGAAAAGAACAAGCTGGTGATGTACTCCGCCGTGGGCACGGTGGAGATCACCGGAAAGCAGTGCGCTCCGACCGGGCTCGCATGGCTGCACGACAACTACAACCTGGTCGCCGGCCCCATCCGCAAGCTCGTCGGCCAGGGGCAGGACAAATGGTTCTTCATCGCTGCCGACTACGCCTTCGGGCGCAACATGGTGGCTGAGTCCGAACGGATGCTCGGCACCGTCGGCGGCAAGTCCGTCGGCTCGGTGTTCCACCCGCTTGGCAATGCGGATTATTCCTCCTTCCTCCTCCAGGCGCAAAGCTCGGGTGCCAAGGTCGTCGCCTTTGCCAACGCCGGAGAGCAACTCGTTTCTTCCATCAAGCAGTGGAACGAGTTCAACATGAATGCCGGCCCCCAGACGCCGGTCGCGCTGCTCATGTTCCTCACCGACATCCACGGCATGGGCCTGGAGATGGCGAAGGGGCTGACGGGCGTCACGGCCTGGTATTGGGACTTGAACGACAGCACCCGCGCCTTCGCCAAGCGCTTCTATGCCCTGCACGGCGCCATGCCGACGGCGCCGCAGGCCGCGGTCTATTCCGCCGTGTTCCACTATCTGAAGGCGGTCGCGGCCATCGAGTCGGATGACACGGATCGCGTTCTCGAAAAGATGCGCGCGACGCCGGTCGATGACTTCTACGCACCGGGTGCCAAGCTCAGGGCCGACAACAAGCTGATCCACGATTTCTATCTGGTTCAAGTGAAGGAGCCGAAAGAGCTGGAAAAGCCTTGGACTTACTACAAAGTCCAGGAGACGATCTCCGCCGAAGTCGCCTATCGCCCCCTGAGCGAGAGCGACTGTCCGCTGGTTGCCGGCAAAGCGAAATAGGCTGAGCGCCACCCCTGCCCTGACCGGCGCGAACATGGTTGGGGCAGGACGGGGCTTATCGACGGGGGAGGCGGAGCGTCGTGCCGAGCAAAGCTTTCGATGTCATCATTTCCGGAGGGCGGGTGATCGATCCTGAGACCGGCCGCGACGAGGTCGCGGACGTCGGCATCAGGGGCGGCGGCATCGTGCGGATCGGGCGCATCCCGGAAGCGGACGGGACGCGCCTGATCGATGCGACCGGACGCGTCGTGTGCCCCGGCTTCATCGATCTCCACGCCCACGGCCAGTGCGTCGCCGCGGACTGGATGCAGGCATTCGATGGCGTGACGACGACGCTGGAGCTCGAGGTTGGCGTTCTTCCCGTCGGAACCTGGTACGAGCGGCAGGAGCAAGTCGGGCGGGTGCTGAATTATGGTGCTTCGGCGAGCTGGATCTTCGCCCGCAAGCAGGTGATGGCCGGCATCGTGCCTGATCCGGGCCGGCATCCGATGGAAATGATGGGGGAGGGGGCCGATAATCGCGGCGGGTGGTCGAGCGACGTTGCGGGCGCGCGCGCGGTCGAGGAGATCTGCTCCGTCATCGAGGCCGGACTGCGGGAAGGGGGGATCGGCATCGGCATCGCCCACGGCTACGCCCCCGGCGCCGGGATCAAGGAGATGACGCGGGTCTGCGAGCTTGCCGCCCGCCATGCGGCTCCAACCTTCACGCACATCGCCAACATGGCCAACGCGGATCCGCTGAGTTCCGAAGATTCCTATGTCCGCATCGTCGGCCTGGCAGCCGCCACCGGCGCGCGCATGCACATCTGCCATCTCAACTCGACATCGCTGCACGACATCGCGCGGTGCCGGGCGCTGATCCAGCACGCACAGGCGTGCGGTCTCCCGGTCACGGTTGAGGCCTACCCCTACGGGACAGGCTCGACGGTAATTTCGGCGAGCTTCTTCGCGGCCTTGGATTTTCCGGATCGAACCGGGTCCGGATACAACAGCATCGAATTGATCCACAATGGCGCGCACTTGAAGGACAGGGCGGACCTTCTGTCGGCCCGGGAAGCGGACCCCGCCGCCTTGGTGGCATGGCATTTCCTTGATATCGAGAACGAACCGGCCTTTCAGGATCTACTAGATCTGTCGGTGCTCTACCCCGGCGGCATTATCGCCTCGGATGGAATGCCATGGGTGGAACCCGACGGCGCCATCTATCGCGGGGAGGAATGGCCGCTGCCGAAGCGCCTGTCGTCCCACCCGCGCTCAGCCGGAACCTTCACGAAGTTCATCGGCGAGTATTGGCGCGACCGTGGCAGGATCGCGCTCGTGGACGCGCTCGCCAAATGCACGGTGTTGCCGGCCCGCCTCATTGAAAGTTGCTTGCCCGGAATGAAGCGGAAGGGGCGCCTCCAGGAGGGTTGCGACGCGGATATCCTTGTGTTTGATCCCGCGACCATCGCCTCTCGGGCCAGCTTTTCCGACATGACGGCGCCGGCCGCAGGTGTCGACGCGTTGCTGGTGTGCGGGCGACCGGTCCTTCTGGGGGGCCGGCTTGACGCGCGCGCCCGGCCGGGGCGTCCGCTGCGTGCCCGAGGACCGGCGCATGCATGATGGCGAAGCCGCGCTTCCTGTTCCCGTCGTCATCATCGCAGGCGCGCTGGGGGCCGGAAAGACGAGCCTGATCAATGCTATGCTGGTCGGTGACGTGGATCTGCCCTTGGCCGTCATCGTCAATGACTTCGGCGCCATCGCCATCGACGAGGCCATCCTCTCCGCCACCGGCCTGCCGGTCTTCGCGCTGAAGAATGGATGCATCTGCTGCTCGCTGCAGGGCGACCTGCTGCGTACCCTTGCAGGGGTGCTGTCAGCCGGCCGGCCAATCGGTGCCATCGTGATCGAGGCGAGCGGCGTGTCCGACCCGCGCGGGATCATCGAAGCGCTGCATGATCCAGTCTTGCGGAGGGCGGTGCGGCTCGACGCCGTGGTGACGGTGGTGGACGTCGAGATGCATGATGTGGCCGACGACCTCTGGCAGGCCCAGGTCCGGGCCGCCGACATCATCGTTCTCGCCAAAGCCGGCGAGACGGCCGCCGTCGATGATCTGCGGGCGAGACTTGCGGGCATGGGCAAGACGCTGGTCGTCGTTGCGGACGAGAGCGGGGGCATTCCGCTGGAGCTTCTCGTCGGCCAGCCCTTTCAGCGCGAGGGGGTGCCTCTCACCGAGGCCTCCTTGATCTCCGACGATCGCTTCGTCCATGTCGAGTGGACGTCGCCGCGTCCGCTGGCCCTCACGCGGTTCAGGGCCATCATAGAGAACCTTGCGCCGCGTCTCGTGCGGGCCAAGGGGCTCATCCGCGTCGTCGAGCGGCCGGGCCAGACCTTCCTGTTCCAGCTCGTCGGCCGCCGCGCCAGCCTGCTGCCCTCGGATCTGCCCGTGGAGGGTGCGCGCCTGGTGCTGATTGGACGCGCAGGCAATCTTGACGCAGCAGGGGCAAAGGCCGAGCTCGAAGCGATGGTTCAGGAATAACATGATTGTCTGCGGCCTTCACGCGGGCGGTTCTCAGGGAAGCAGCATGGCTGAAATTGCAGTTCTCGGTGCCGGCATGGTCGGCGTCGCCACGGCGCTGGCTCTGCAGGAGCGGGGACACGACTGTGTCGTCATCGATCGCGCGCGCCCCGGTTCGGAGACGAGCTACGGCAATGCGGGCATCATCCAGGCCGAAGCTGTCGAGCCGTACGCGCTGCCGACAAGTCCGCTGGCGCTCCTCGCGATGGCGGGCGGCGCCAGGAATGCCGTCAACCTGCACTGGCCGTCTTTGCCCGGGCAGGCGCCCGCGCTCTTCGGCTACTGGCGATCATCCCTGCCCGGTCCCTTGGGCCGGGTCATTCCGCTCTGGCGCCAGCTGGTGTCGGAGGCTGTGCCCCGACACGCCGCCCTCATCGAGGCGGCGGGCGCCGAGGAACTGATCCGTCGGGACGGCTATTGGGAGGTCCATGACACGGAGCCTGGCCTTGCTGCCGCCGTGCGCGAGGCCGAGCGAAAGGGGCGTGAGCATGGTGTCCCCTTCTCTGTCGCCGACCGGGCGGGGCTTGCCGCAGCCGAGCCTGCCTTGCGGCGCGCGCCGGCAGGGGCCGTTCACTGGACTGCGCCCTGGACCTGCCTTGCACCGGGAGGGCTGGTGGACGCCTACGCGCGGCTGTTCGAGGAGCGCGGCGGTCGGCTCGCCACTGGCGATGCACGGACCCTCCAGCGTGCCGGTGCCGGCTGGCAGGTCGCGGGAATGGACGTGAAGATCGTCGTCGTGGCACTCGGGCCCTGGTCGCCGGAGTTGCTCCGGCCGCTCGGCTATCGCGTGCCGATGGTGCGCAAGCGCGGCTATCATCGCCACTATGGCGGCACCCACCGCCTCACCCGGCCCATGCTGCTCGCGGACCACTCGGTGGTCCTGTCGCCGATGCGCGACGGCCTGCGCATCGCAACCGCCGCGGAGCTTTCCGCCGTGGAGCCGGCCGCCAGTCCACGCCAGCTCGCGCGGGGCGAGGCCGCAGCCCGGTCCTTCGTGGATCTGGGATTGCCCGTGGAAGCAACGCCCTGGTCCGGCACGCGCCCCTGCCTGCCGGGCCTGTTGCCGCTCGTCTGCCCGGCGAAGCGCCACGCCGGCCTGTGGTTCCACTTCGGCCACGGCCATCAGGGTTTCACCCTTGGGCCGGTAACGGCCGAGCGTCTGGCACGGTCCATCGACGGCGATGCGGCCGCGGTCGATGGTCTCGACCGCGGCGTGAACTAGCAATCGTTGGGCGCCTCAGGATGCGCGGGCCGCTGCCGCTTTGGCAAGGTCGAGCCGGCGCGCCTTGGCCACCTTCATCCTCTCTTGGAGCAGCGCCAGAACATCGGCCGGGGCCGTCTCTGGCGATCCCGCATTGAAGGGGGGCGCGGGATTGTATTCCAGGCGCAGCTGGATGGCTTCGGCGGTCCTGCGATCCACCAATTCGGAAATCACGGTCAGGCCGAGATCGATGCCGGCGGTGATGCCGCCGCCCGTGATGCGGTTTCCGTCAATGCACACCCGCTCGCGGCTCGCAGTCACGCCAAAGACGGGCAGGACATCGATGGCGCTCCAGTGAGTCGCGGCCTTGCGCCCCTCCAGCAGCCGGGCTGCGGCAAGCACCAGCGAGCCCGTGCAGACCGAGGTGACGAACTTGGCGCCGGCCGCCTGCGTGCGAAGGAAATTCAGCACCTCGTCGTCGCCCATCAGGTCATCGGTGCCGTAGCCGCCGGGAACACAGATGACGTCGAGTCGGGGACAATCGGCGAAGGTGGTGGTGGGCAGGATGGAGAGCACGGTGTCGCTCTGCACTGCCTCGATGCGCTTCCAGACCAGATGGACCTCGGCGCCGGGCAGGCTGGAGAACACCTGCAGGGGTCCGGTCATGTCGAGCTGCGTGATGCGGGGAAAGACGAGCAAGCCGAATTGCAGGGATGAGGACATTCTACGACCTTCGGGGTCCGATCTTGACCCGCCGAGCATGGCATGGTGCGATCATATGTAGAATGTCACGGTTCCCTCGTTTTCAGCCATGGCGATGATCGGCATCCTGATCTTCCCGGATTTCCAGCTTTTGGACGCTTCGGGTCCGGCATCGGTGTTCGAGATCGCGCGCCGCCTGGTTTCCACCGCACCGAACGTGCAGATGATCGCGGCACAGCCCGGGCCGGTCCGTAGCTCCTGTGGGGTTGAGGTGGTGGCCTCCAGCCTCACGTCGGCCAAGTCCATCACGACGCTTGTCGTCGCCGGCGGGCTGGGGGTCGAGGCCGCCATCGACTGCCGGACGACCCTGGCCTTCGTCCGCCGCAATGCCGCGCGCGGCGTGCGGGTGGCGAGCGTTTGCTCCGGCGCCTACGTCCTGGCGGCGGCGGGGCTGCTGGACGGTCGCAAGGCAACGACCCACTGGTGCCGCACGCAGGATTTCGTCTCTCGCTATCCGAAGGTGAGGCTTGATCCGGACCGCATCTTCCTGCGCGACGGCAACGTCTGGACCTCTGCCGGTATCACCGCCGGGATCGATCTCGCGCTGGCCATCGCGGCGGAGGAGCATGGGGATGCGGTTGCAAAGCACATCGCCTGCCAGCTGGTGCTCTACCATCGCCGCAGCGGGGGGCAGTCACAATTCTCCTCGCTTCTGGAACTGAAGACTCCGAATGGGCGGTTCGGCGCCCTGCTCACCTGGGTGCGGGAGCATCTGGACAAACCGCTTACCGTCGACATGCTCGCCGACCGGGCGGGGCTGAGCCCCCGCCATTTCGCGCGCATTTTCACCGCGGAGACCGGGACGACGCCCTCCAAGGCCATCGAGCGCTTGCGCCTGGAGGTTGCCCGAGAGCACGTACAGTCATCGTCGGAACCCATCGAACGTGTCGCTGAAGTGACCGGCTTTCGGGATCCGGAGCGCATGCGCCGCGCCTTCGTCCGCGCCTTCGGCCAAGCGCCACAATCACTGCGGCGCGCGGCTCGGACCATTTAGGCCGAGCTCAAACTCAACCCCGGGCTTGCATTGGCGTTCCAGATTCGGCCGCCAGTGTCCCACCGCACTTCGGTTCCCGATGCACCTGTGGCCAATCGCTCATCCTGGGCACCGCCGCGCGTCCGTCCCCGCGGCGGCTCCAGGGGTTCGAACGCGACTATGGCTTGGCACTCGCGGCCATGGCGGTGCGGGCCTGCTCCACGAGATCGAGGCCGATCTTTTTGCTGTACTCTGTCACGACGGGTGCAACACGTTCGCTCATTGCTTTCAGCGCTTCGGGTGTCGGGCGGGTAATCTTGAAGCCCTTAGCCTGGAGCTCGACTTCCAGCTGTTCTGCCGCCTTGCGAGAAATATCCCGTTGGAAGGCGGCCGATTCCTTCGCGGCCTCCATGACCGCCGCCCGGTCCTTTTCTGAAAGACTGCCAAACCATTTGGGGCTGGCAAGAAGAACAAACGGCGTATAGACGTGCCCTGTCTTGGCCAGATGGCTCTGCACCTCATAGAATCTTGCGGTGTAGATCAGAGCGTATGGCGTCTCCTGAGCGTCTACAGCACGATTTTCGAGTGCACTGAACAGTTCTGGCCAGGGAAGAGGTGTCGGATTTGTTCCCAGCGCCGTCCAAGTCGCGATGAAAAGCGGGTTGGGTATGACGCGGATATTGAGCCCGGCCATATCTTGCACCGTGTTGACGGGGCGTTTTGCGTTGGTCATATGGCGGAAGCCATTGTCCCACCAGGCCAACCCGACAATGCCGGTCTTTTCCTTCAACTGTGCGAACAGCTTTTCGCCGACCGCGCCGTCCATGACGGCATCCGCCGCGGCAAAGTCCTTATAGAAAAACGGGAGGTCGAAGATCATGAACTGCGGGACGACGCCGACCAGATTTGGCGTAGGGCCAACCATGATGTCGATGAAACCCGCCTGAACCGACGCCTGCATCTCGGGCTCGCTCCCGAGTAAGCCGTTGCCGAATGTTTCGATCTTGATGCGGCCATCGGTCTTCACTTCCACCAGCTTCGCAAAATAACGCGAAGCTTGTCCAACCGGATGATCATCGACAGGAACGTATCCCAGGCGGGGGTTCTGAGCCGCGGCTGGCGTGGCGGCCAGAAGAGATCCCAGAAGCGCTGCAGTAATAATCCGAGTTGTCATAGTTTTCCTCCCGATACTTTTTATTGGACCAAGGACCCAGCATCTGCCGTCAAGAAGGGGTCATGGCTGTCACTTTGTTATGGATATTCAGCCTGGTAGACAGGTGGCGCGCCATCTACGCTGAAGCAAAGATCTCGTGACCTATGGTGGCCTCCATTTGAAGATGACGCCGACGGTAGTTTGATCCTCGAATGTCTGGATTTACGATGGGCGTAATCTGGGGGGAAATTGCCCGAAGTCCGCCCGCGGCCAACGGAGGCAAGGCCCACAGCTCGCCCTCGAGCGTGCGAACCATAGGGAAATTACTCCAAGCATCCCTCGGACTCGATGCGAACCAATGATCGAGACGCTTGCCCACAATATGGACGATATGTCCATTACGTTATTCTGGGCAGACCTAGAATTGATTGTCAATGCTTCATCGCCGCTCTCGGGTCCTTGCGATCGGGTGTTTGTCAGCTTGATTCACATCGCAGCTCTCGTCAGTGGTCGGTGTAGAAAATCAATGCCCATCGCATGCGAACAATAATTCCTCGGGATTTTCTGCACCGCATCCGGTGTTTCGAAGCGCGCGCACATTTGATCTGCTTACGAATGTCATGAGAGAGCCGACGTGAGAGGGCGTCGATTGCGCGCTCGGCCTTTGCGCGGAGCAATGCCGTCAGCTCCGAAATTGCTTTCGTGACGATATTAGCGTCGAAACTGCAGGACGGCAGGCAGAGCAGGCTCTCAAGCCATGGCCCTGAGGGGGGGTAATGACCGGAATCCGGCGGAAGTGCTTGACAAGATAAGACTTCCGCATACACCTGTATATGGACATAACGTCCATATTATGGACAAAAATGATGCGGGCGTGCGTTGGATGCGCCGGCTAAACGACGACGTGCCGGAAGCCAAGATTGCTGGAGCGATGCAGGCAGGCGGAACACGAGGGGGGTCGGAGGCGTGCATACCATTACCTATCTCACAAACATCAATTTCGGGCTGGGAGCGTCCGACTCGCTGGCGGAGACGCTGCGCGAACTCGGCATGTCGCGCCCTCTGGTGATCAGCGATCACGGCATCAAAGCTGCCGGCATACTCGACCGTCCGGGCTTTGCCTTTCTAAGTTCGGCTCCGGTCTTCCTGGACGTTCCCACCAACCCGACCGAAAGCGCGGTTGCTGCTGGTCTCGAACTGTACAGGCAAGTGGGCTGCGATGGCGTCGTGGCGATCGGCGGGGGATCTCCCATCGACCTGGCCAAGGGCGTGGCTCTTCTCGCCACACATGAAGGCGAACTGGAGCGCTATGCGGCGATTCTGGGCGGCGTAGCCCGAATAACAAGTGCGGTCGCGCCACTCGTGGCCATTCCGACCACGGCTGGCACCGGCTCCGAAGTTGGCCGCGCGGCGCTGATCACCCTGAATGACGGCCGAAAGCTCGGCTTCATCAGCCCGTTCCTGATCCCACGCAAAGCGGTCTGCGACCCAGCGCTGACGATGGGGCTTCCTCCGGCTCTGACCGCGTCGACAGGTCTCGACGCGCTGTCGCACTGTATCGAGACATACATTTCGCCCCGCTTCAACCCCCCTGCCGAGGCAATCGCCACTGACGGATTCAAGCGCATCTGGAAGGCTTTGCCTGTTGCGTACGCCGATGGCACGAACGCGGAGGCGCGGACCGAACTCATGATGGGCGCGCTTGAAGGCGGCATGACATTCCAGAAGGGTCTCGGAGCCGTCCATGCGCTGAGCCATGCCCTGGGGGGGCTTAAGGAGGCGAAGCTTCATCATGGAACGCTCAACGCCATCCTGATGCCGACCGTCCTTCGGTGGAATGTGGAAGTTGAACCGGTTGCCGAGAAGGTGCGCCACCTTGAAAGCCTTGCAGGGCTTGAAGCAACAACCCTCCCGGACGCACTGGACGAGTTGAACAGTCGATTGAGCATCACACCGAAACTGTCCGATCTTGGGGTGCCCCGCCACGTCCTCGATTGGGTGTGCGAGCGAGCCATCGCAGACCATAGCCATCCGACCAATCCACGTCCTTTGACCAAGGAAGACTACGCCGCGATCCTCGAGACCGTCTTTTGATCTCAGAATACCCGGAGACGGTCTAAGGAGGGAGTTACGTGAGACCGATCGTGATCGTGACGGGTGCAAGCCACGGCATCGGTGCTGCAACGGCCAGGCTGTTCGCCGCCGACGGCTATGATGTTTGCATAAACTATTTGTCGGACGGCGCCGCGGCGTCCGAAGTCGTCGACGCCTGCCTTGCCACGGGCGCAAGGGCCATCGCGGTCCAGGGAGACGTGGGCGACAAAGAGGACATAGAAGCTCTGTTCAGAGCCTGCGATGATGAACTCGGGAGAGTGACCTGCTTGGTCAACAATGCCGGCATCATTGGGAAGGCCTGCAGGATAGAGGATTTACAGCCCGAGGTGCTGGAAACCGCCTTCAGGATAAACGTCTTCGGCGCCATGTATTGTATCCAGGAGGCCGCGAGACGCATGTCCACCCGCAAGGGCGGCCAAGGCGGCACGATTGTGAACATGTCGTCGCTTGCCGCCTTGCTTGGCAGCCCCAACGAATATGTCCACTATGCCGCCACCAAGGGGGCGTTGGAATCGATGACTTTCGGTGCGGGCAAGGAGCTGGCCCCGGAGGGCATCCGCGTCAATGCCATCCGCGTCGGGACCACCAACACGCGGATACACTCCCAAGGTGGAAACCCCGAGCGCCCGGCCAGGATTGCCGCGTTAACACCCATGGGGCGTATCGCGGAACCCGAGGATATCGCGCGCGCTGCCCTGATGCTCGCGTCTCCCGGCTCCGGCTTCATGACAGGCACGTTGATCACGGTCGCCGGAGGGCTCTGATCCTTTGCGCTCGCGAAGTTTCAGAAGGGCGTGGCGGCCGTGCAATGCCCGTCAGCCACTCTGTCGGCGCCTCGTCCGCATTCGGTTCAGGCGCCAATCCATCGCACGTTTCGATGGAGCGACCGACTGCCGGATCGTCCTGAGAGCGCTTCGCCGACTGGTCGAGTTCTTCGCGAAACTGACACGAAGTCGCCGCCCGACGACGTGCGGGCACTCAGGCTTGCGCTGCGTCGGCGCCCGCAACTTCCCTTCAGGATTTTGCTGCCGTCCTCGCCAGAACTGCGGAGCGGCCGTCGTTGATGGCCAGTTCGCCTTCCCAGTATAGAGCGCGATCCGACCCTCAATGGAGCCACTTCGCCGGAACGGTCACCAATGCTGGGAACAGAACCAAGAGCAGAATGAGCAGCATCTGAGCCAGAAGATAGGGCATGGCGCCCTTCGTTGCCTCATCCATTGAAACTCCGCTGATTCCGCACACTGTGTTGAGGACCGTTCCGACAGGAGGTGTGATCAGGCCGACCGCGTTGACCATCATGAATATGACCCCGAAGTAAACCGGGTCGATACCGGCCGCTTTGACGATCGGCATCAGGAGGGGGACGAGAATGGTGATGGATGGTGCGAAATCGAGTGCCGTGCCGACGACGAAGACTGCAATAACGATCATGCCCATCAGCAGGATCGGGGAGCCGATAAATGGCTGAAGGAGACTGACGAGCTGGGCAGGCATGTTCGAGATCGTCAGCATGAAGCCGGAGATCGTGGAGGCTGCGACCAGCAGCATGATCACCGCCGTCAAGCGCCCGGCCGCGAGCAGCGCCTCATAGAGCCCCCGCAGCGTCAGCTCGCGATACACAAATAGTCCCACGAACATTGCATAGGCGGCCGCAACAACGCCGGCCTCGGTTGGCGTGAAGATGCCGAACCGCAGGCCCGCCAGGATGATCACCGGCATCATCAACGCCCAGCCGGCGGTCACGATAGTTCTCGGGATGTCCCTGCGCGGCAATTTGAGCCGAACCGACGCCGTCTCCTTCTTGGAGAGGAACCACCAGGCAACCATGAGACTGAGCCCCATCATCACGCCTGGCACGATTCCGGCAAAGAACAGGCCGACGATGGAAATATTCGCGGTAACGCCCAGAATGATGAAGCCGACAGATGGCGGGATCACGGGTGCGATAATGCCTGTCGCCGCCATCAGGCCCGATGCTCGACCCATGTGGTAGTCGGCATCCCGCATCAGCGGGACCAGCATGACAGCGAGCGTCGCCGTATCCGCGATTGCGGAGCCGGAGACGCTGGCAAGGATGAGACCCGTGCCGATGACCACGTAGCCGAGGCCGCCACGGACGTGGCCGACCAGCGCCAATGCCACGTTGACGATGCGGCGCGAGAGGCCGCCCGCGTTCATGAGCTCGCCCGCGATGAGGAAGAAGGGGATCGCCATCAGCGGATAGCTGTCTGCGCCATTGACCAGGCGTTGCGCCAGGATGTTGGCATCCAGATTTCCCATCAGCAGCATCATCGCAACGCCCGACAGCATCAGGGCGAACGCAATGGGAATCCCGATGCCCATCGCGCCGAGGAGCGAGGCGACGAATACCAGGCCGGTCATGGCGTTTCCTCCGAAGTGCGCGGGGGAACCACGACCGGCAGGGGCTCAACATGCTCGACCCCCGACCAGGGGGCCGGCAGGATGCCGCGCAGCGAGCGCCACAGATCAAGAAGAAGAACGAGGGCCATCAGGATCGCGGCGACGAAACCCGCTGCATAGATGGCACCGACGGGAATCCCAGACAGGGCCTGGACGTTGCTCCACTCGATGAGGGTCAGCGACCAGCTGCCTTCGCCCATGAGCCAGCAGCACCACAGCATCAGGCCGTAGGAAGCAAGAAAGCAGACCCAACGCATCCTTGGCGGCAAGCGGACGACCAGGGACTCGACGCCGAGATGCGCGCCCCTGGCCAGAGCCACCACGGATCCCATGAAGATGACCCAGAGGAGGACGACACGGGACACCTCGACTGCAAATGGAATGCCTGAGCTGAAACCATAGCGCAGCACGACGTTTGTAAAGATTAGGAGGCTGATGACTGCCATTCCGATGACGATGAAGACGTCAAAGGCCTTGAATAGCCAGTGCAACGCTGAAGACATGGCCGCTCACAAAGGTTGTGCGCGCATGCGGCTTGCGCCGCACTCCAACGAGGATCCGGAGATTTTGAGCCGAGCACGTCCAGCAGGCTGGGTGGGTAAAGCTCGCCTAACTATCCGATCGAACTGCGCGCGAGGTGAAGGTAACCGTTCCTCCTGCCGGTATGGCAGGAGGCACCAGGCAATTCGTCCGGTGTCAGACACCTTCCACCACGGCCAGATGCACCTTGGCGTGCTTCTGTCGGGCCTCGATAGCCCTCTGATACTCGGGCGAGTTGTAGCAGGCGAGGGCGGTATCGTAATCCTTGAACTCGATTACTGCGAGGCGGTTCGCGTCAGGGCCTTCCATAACCTGGCTCTGTCCGGCGCGAACGACAAAGGTCGCGCCGTATTTGTCGAACGCCGCCTTGTTCAACGAAATGTATTCTTTGTAACCCTCATGGCTTGCAATATCGACCATTGCAACCCAGTAGCCTTTCTTGGTCATTTGCTTCCTCCCAGCATGAACTTCCCGCCATCTCTTACGGACGGCGTGGAAGCCTCTAACCATTCACATTCAGCGTTGAGAGTTTGTCGTTGAACCTCCCCGATCGCGGGGCTAGAACCGACGAAGAGCATTGACTACAATGTGGACACTCTGCCCAAATTTGTAGTGCCGTGATGGTCCGATGTCAAGTTGCGAGGTATTTCCGTGACCCAGAATGAGCTGCCGGGCGAGGGCGATGCTGGAGCGCCTCATCATGTGCAGGGAGCCGCCTCGTTCTCGAAGTTCATGGCGGTGCTGCAGATCATCGCCGAGGCACCGGGAATGCTGAACATTGCGCAGCTTACAAAGCGCGCGCCGTTTCCCCGCGGTACGGTCTACCGCCTCGTTTCGGCGCTCATGGCGGAGGGGCTCGTCACGCAGGCAGGAGAGAATGGAACGTTTCGTCTGGGGCCACGTCTTCTGCAGTTTGCTGCAAAGACATGGGAGGATTCCGACTTGCGGACGATCGCGAGGGATTTTCTGGTTTCGCTACGCGACGCGACGGACGAGACCGTGCATCTTGCGGTGCCGAGCAATAACCGGATGGTCTACATAGATAAGTTGGTGGGCTCTAACAGGGTGCAGATGAAAACCAGTATCGGTGGCCAGGTGGAACTGCACTCCACGTCCGTGGGAAAGGCGTGGCTGTCCGGGCTGCCACAGCAGCGGCTCCTGGAGGTTCTCAAGGGACTTGACCTGAGGCGCCACACCGCCAAGACGTTCACGACACCCGCAGCGCTGTTGGAGGAATTGAAGCGGGCGCGTGAGCAGGGGTTTGCGTTCGATGACGAGGAAAACGAACCGGACATCCGCTGTTTCGGTAGCCCGATCTTCAATCGTTCGCGGGAGCCGGTTGGTGCGGTGAGTATCAGTATGCCGGTGTACCGGCACGATGAGCGGCGTCACGAACTCTGCGGAAGGCTGGTGCGTGAAACGGCGCAACGTATCAGTGCCGAATTGTCCAGGATGCTCTAGCCCCTGTCCGCTCCTGGTGCCCAGCACGACACCGGGTCGACCTGATCTCGGCCGTCCCCGTCATCAAGGCCGCCGCCGTCGGGGGCATGTCTCCGGATGCCGTCACCACAAGCACGTGATATTTCGCCATGAAGGCGCAATGATTGATTGAGTAAAGATAATTGTGAAGTTTATTTGTAGATGAATGCGATGATTGGTTGCCGCAGCGCTTCTAAGTCGCAGTGGCATCGGCGCGGCATCCAAGGGCGCTCAGGCCCATCGATATGCGCACGACGCGCGGAATCATTGGTACTATAGTTGGACTGAACATGATCACATGGAGTGCGCGGCCAAATGCCGAACGAGAAGCGTGCGGGCCCTGGAGCGAATGCGAAGTCCGCATCCAGGAGCCAGGCGGTGCCTCAACTGTTTGAACGCAACTGCTCGGTCGGACGCACAATCTCCATCATGTCGGATGCGTGGAGCTTCCTCGTCATACGCGAGGCGTTCTTTGGTGCGCAGCGGTTTGAACAGTTCCGGACCGCGCTCGGGCTGCCGCGCGGCACGCTTGCGGAACGGCTGAAGCGCCTCACCGTACGCGGCATTTTCCGTCAGGTGCACTATTCGGCGAACTCAAGCCGGGCCGAATATCATCTCACCCGCTGTGGAATGGAGTTGTACCCGAGCTTCGTCGCGCTGATCCGATTCGGCGACCGGTGGCTGTCGGGGCCGGAAGGGCCGCCGCTGCGATTGATCCACGCCACATGCGGCGCGGAGTGCGAGCCCTATGTGGCCTGTTCCCACTGCCTCGGCGAGGTGAAGGCGAACCGCGTGCGCTACCGCGATGGACCGGGCGCCGGCCGCACCCCCGTGGAGCCGGCCAAGCGGGCGCGGCGGACGGCGGAATCCGCAAGCTTCTCGCGCGGGCGCCCGAGTTCGGTGTCAAGGTCGCTGGAAATCATCGGCGACCGCTGGAGCTTTCTCATCCTGCGCGAGGCGTTCTTCGGCGTGCGGCGCTTCGACCAGATGCAGACCGAGCTGCGGATCGCGCCCAATATTCTCACCGAACGGCTCGGCCGGCTGGTCACGCGCGGGGTGTTCGCGCGGGTCAAGTATCAGGATCTACCTGAGCGCTACGAGTATCGGCTCACCGAAATGGGCAAGGATCTCTACGGCGCATTCATCACCATGGGCGCGTGGGGCGACCGATGGCTTTCAGCCGGGGATCCCCCGCTGGTCCTCACGCATCTCGATTGCGGGCACGATTTTTCGGCGGTGGTGGTCTGTGACAAGTGCCGCAAGCCCATCGAGGCGCCGGACATGCGCTACCGCCTCAATTACGATCCGGCGCAGTATGGCGCGCCTTTGGCCGGTGATCGGACGGTGGATATTCTGGTGTCAGGCGAGGATGCGCCTGCTCCGGATGCGCCCGGCCAAGATCGGGCGCAAGAGGATGAGGCCAAGCCGGGGAAGCGGGCAGCGCCTCGTCGGCGCCGCCCGGCGACCGTTACTTCTTGATCAGCGGGCACTGGCTCTGAGACAGCGGACGGAAGGCCTGTTCGCCCGGAATGACCTGCACAAGCTTGTAATAGTCCCATGGGCCCTTCGATTCCGAAGGGCTCTTCACCTGATAGACGTACATGTCGTGGATGAAGCGGCCATCGGCGCGGATGTAGCCGTTCTTGGCGAAGAAGTCGTTGACCTTCATCTCGCGCATCTTGGCCATCACGGCCTGTGCTTCGTCGGTGCCGGCAGCCGCGACAGCCTTCAGATAGTGCATGGTGGAAGAATAGTCGCCCGCATCGCCCATGTGCGGCTTGCGGCCCATGCGCGCCTCGAAGCGCTTGGAGAAGGCGCGAGTCTCGTCGTCCCGATCCCAGTAGAAGGCATTGGTGAGCACGAGGCCCTGGGCGTTCTCAAGGCCCATGGAGTGGATGTCGGAGATCCACACCAGGAGCCCGGCGAGGGACTGCTTGCCGGACTGCCCCAGCCCGAAATCGTGCGCGGCCTTCACGGCGTTGATGAACACGGTGCCGGAGCCGGCAACGGCGATCACGTCCGCGCCCGATCCCTGCGCCTGAAGCATGAAGGAACCGTGGTCGAGGGTGTTGATGGGGTAGCGCACGGAGCCCACCACGTTGCCTCCGCCCGCCTTCACCACCGACGCGGTGTCGGCCTCCAGAGCATGACCGAAGGCATAGTCCGCGGTCAGGAAGAACCAGTTCTTCTTGCCCTGCTTGATGAGCGCATTTCCGGTGCCGACAGCCAGCGCGTAGGTGTCGTAGGCATAGTGGATCGAGTTGGGCGTGCACATGTCGCCGGTGAGCCTGGAAGAGCCCGAGCCATTGATGATGGCGATGCCGTTCTTCTCCTTGGCAACGCCGGCGACACCGATGGCGACGGCCGAATTGATCAGGTTGGCGATCATGTCGACCTTGTCCACGTCGAACCATTCCTTCGCCTTGGCAATGGCGACTTCGGTCTTGTTCTGGTGGTCGGCGACAATGACCTCGATGGGCTTGCCGAGAACCTTCCCGCCGAAGTCCTCCACGGCCATCTTCACCGCCGTGACCGACCCCTCGCCCGATTCGTGGGAGAACTGACCGGACATGTCGGTGAGAACGCCGATCTTCACCAAGTCATTGGAAATCTTGCCGGCCGCGGGCGGTGCCGCCGGGCTCTGAGCATAGGCCGGCAGCGACATGGCGAACGCGGCGCAGATCGTCGCCACGTGTGCAATTCTGGACATCCGTCTTCCTCCTGCGTGATCCGGCGCGCCTTTCCGGCTTAGCGTCCGGCTGGTCTGTCCCTGCGCCGACTGATTTCTTGCATAAATGGACGTTTCAATTGCCGCATATCGGTGGCGTTATCCCGCAATGCAGTACGGATCTGCGCTTGCTGCGGGAAATGCTGTCGAAGGCCGGGCAATTTGTCCCGTGTCGGTCGGTGCGACGTTGACAACAGCACTTTCAGTCTATTAATGCAAGTTACGAATTGATCGGCAAATCCGATTGCCGCGGCCGTGGTCGGTCGGGTTGGGCGCCGGTCAAGGCTGCTGGTGCCCGTCCGCGGGCCGTCCTTGAAGGGAGGCGTGAGGTGAGCGCGCGCACAACGCCGGACCGGCGGCAGGACTATCGCCACTTTCGGGAGATCACGACGCGGTGGATGGACAACGACGTCTACCAGCACGTGAACAACGTGGTTTACTACTCGTTCTTCGATACGGCTGTGGGCCATTACCTGATCGAGACGGGGGCGCTGGATGTCCAGGCGAGCCCGATTATCGGCCTCGTGGTGGAGACGCGCTGCCAGTATTTCTCGTCGCTGTCGTTTCCCTCAAAGGTGCATGCGGGCCTGCGTGTCGGGCGGCTCGGAACCACCAGCGTGCGATACGAGATCGGCATCTTTCGCGATGCGGACGATGTGGCGGCCGCGCAGGGGCATTTCATCCATGTCTACGTGGATCGCGCCACGAACCGGCCGGTTCCGCTCCCCGACAAGCTGCGCCATGTTCTTGCGCCCCTCGTCGTCGGCGAGGCGGGCGTCGGGACCAGGGAGGGCTGAATGGCTGATATTGAAGTCGCCGTCGCGGACCACATCGCCACCGTCACGCTGAATCGTCCGGCGCAACGCAATGCCATGACGCTTGCCATGTGGCGGGGTGTGGCGCGCACATTCTCCGACCTTGGCGCGGACCGCGACGTGCGGGCGATCCTGCTTGTCGGAGCTGGCGCGGATTTCAGCGTCGGGGCGGACATTTCCGAATTCCCCGTGGTGCGCCACACGCTGGAGCAGAGCGTCGAGTATGAGGTCGCGGTGGATGCGTCGTCCGACGCCATCGCCGGCGCCGGTAAACCGACCATCGCGGTGGTCTCCGGCTATTGCCTCGGCGGCGGCTGCCACCTCTCCATGTCCTGCGATTTCCGCATCGCCGCGCCAACCGCCATCTTCGGCATCCCGGCGGCGAAGCTCTCCATCGTCTATGGCGTGCGCAGCACCCAGCGCCTGCTGTCGCTCGTCGGGCTCACACAGGCGAAGCGCATCCTCTATACTGCGGATCGCATCCCCGCCGAGGAGGCGCTGCGCATCGGCTTCGCGGACGAGATGGCCGACGATCCGATGGCGGCAGCCCGTACCCTCGCCGGGCGCATCGCGGCGAATGCGCCGCTCTCGGTGAGTGGCGCGAAGTTCATCCTCGACGGCATCGCCATGGGGGCCGGGGCGCTCGATCTCGATGCCGCCCAGGCACGCATCGACGGCGCATCCCGCAGCTTCGACTATCAGGAGGGTCGCAACGCCTTCGCCGAGAAGCGCCCGCCGCGCTTCGAGGGGCGGTAAGCGGTCCCGCACGGGAGGAAACAGCAATGAAGATGCACGTGCTTTCCGGCGGCCGCCTCCGGATGAAGCGTCATATCTATCAGCCCGATGCCGACCGCAGCGAGACCATCGAGCTGCCGGTTGCCTCCATCCTGCTGCGCCATGCCCAGGGCAACGTTCTGTTCGACACGGGCTGCCACCCGTCCGTCGTGGACGATGCCGAAGCGCGCTGGGGCGGCGTGGCGCGGGCCATGACGCCGATCATGGGGCGTGAGGACAACGTGGTTTCGCAACTCGCCTGCGTGGGCCTCGGGGCCGACGACATCGACGTGGTGGTCTGCTCGCATTTCCATCCCGACCATTGCGGCTGCAACGGTTTCTTCCGCAAGGCGACGGTCGTCGTGCATGCGGCGGAGCTGGCCGCGGCGAAGGCCGAGAATGCGGCTTCGGCGGGCTATCTTCCGGTGGAGTGGGACCAGGGCAATCCGCTGGACCTGATTGAAGGAGAGAAGGATCTGTTCGGCGACGGCCGCGTCACCCTCATCCCATTTCCCGGTCACACGCCGGGGCTTACGGGCGCTCTCGTCTCGCTCGACCGGGATGGCGCCTTCCTGCTGGCCTCGGACGCGGTGAGCCTGCGCACCAGCCTCGATACGGACGTGGTGCCGAAGAACACCTGGAACGTCGATCAGCATCATCGCTCCATCGCGGAAATCCGCAGGATCGAGGCGGGCGGTGCCACCGTGCTGTGCGGCCATGACGACGCCCAATGGCAGACCCTGCGGAAGGGGGCAGACGCCTACGAGTAAGGCGCGGCCCCGTTTCCATCCATCATCTCACGCAAGGCGGATTTTCCATGGATCTCAATCTCAAGGGCAAGGTTGCGCTGGTCACCGGCGGGGCGCGCGACGTAGGGCGCGAAATATCGCTCGCTCTCGCCGCCGAGGGCGCGACGGTCGCCTTGAACTATCGCAATTCTGCCGAGGAGGCGCAGGCCGTCGTGGACGAGATCCGCGCGCTGGGTGGCGAGGCGAAGGCCTACAAGGCGGACGTCGCCGATTTCGCCGCCGTGAAGGCGATGGTCGAGGCCATCGTTTCCGATTTCGGCGGCCTGAACATCGTCGTCAACAATGCCGGCCTCGCCATCCGCCAGCGGTTCACCGACTCGACCGAGAAGGAGTGGAAGGCGCAGATCGACACCTGCCTTTATGGCGCCATCCATCTTGCGCACGCGGCCATCCCGCATCTTGAAAAGGCGGGCGACGGGCGCCTCATCGCCATCGTCGGCGACTCCTCGCGTGTGGGCGAATCCGGCCTCGCCATCGTGGCGGCGGCGCGGGCGGGCACCATCGCCCTCATGAAGTCGCTGGCCCGGGAACTGGGCCGCAGCGGCGTGACGGCCAACACGGTTTCCCTGGGTCTCGTCGAGACCGCCCATGATCGCTCTTGGGTGGAAGCCAATCGCGACAAGCTCACCAAATTCTATCCACTGCGCCGTCTCGGCCAGCCGGAGGACATAGCGCCCACGGTGGCCCTGCTCGCCTCGCCGAAGGGGTCGTGGATCACCGGGCAGGTGATCTCCATCTCCGGCGGCTTCTGCATGGTGTGACGACAGCCGCGCACAAGAACGCGGTGATCGAAGGGGAGGAATCGATGCTCAAGGCGGAACTGATTGCTCCGGTGCCGGAGCTGTTGCGGCGGCATGCGACGGAGCGGGGCGCGAAGGTCGCGTTCCGCGACGCCCGGCGATCGGTCACCTATGCCGAGCTGGAGCGGCGCACGGCGAACCTTGCCGGGCATCTCGCCGGCCTCGGCGTCGGTCCCGGCGATCGCGTCGCGATCCTGCTGCCGAACAGCGTCTCCTGGGTGGAGGCCTGCGTTGCCATTGTCCGGGCTGGCGCGGTCGCGGTGCCCATCAGCGCCGAGGCAGCGCCCGGTGAGGTGTCATACCGCCTGTCCGACGCCGCATGCCGGATCGTCATCACCACGGCTGCCCGCGCGGAGATGGTGGAGGCACTGCGCGGCGAGGCGCCCAGCGTCGCCGGCCTCCTGCTGGTGGAGGCGGCGGCGGGCGATCTTCGCAGCTTCGAGGCGTTGGCGGAGCTGCCGTCCGCGGCGCCTGCGCGCGATCCCGCGGACATCGATGCCGCTGCCTTCATCATCTACACATCAGGAACCACCGGGCGCGCCAAGGGCGTGCTGCTGACCTGCCGCAGCATGTTGTGGGTGACGGCGGCCTGCTGGGGGCCGATCGTCGGGTTGAGCTGCGAGGACAATGTGCTCTCGCCGCTGCCCCTGTTCCACTCCTACGCGCTGAACTTCTCGGTGCTGTCCATCCTCGCCACCGGGGCGAGCGAGTACATCCTGGACAAATACTCGACCCGCGAGGCCATGCGCCTGCTCGAGACTGGCGAGTTCACGGTCTTCCCCGGCGTGCCCACCATGTTCCATTACCTGATCGAGGCGGCGCAGGCGGAGGGACGAAAGACCCTGCCGGGACTGCGTGTCTGCGTCTCCGCGGGGGCGATCATGCCGGCGACGCTGAACACCGCTTTCGAGGCTCAATTCGGCGTGCCGCTGCTGGATGGCTACGGCATCACCGAAACCTCCACCATGGTCACGATGAACGCGGCCTCCTCGTCCCGCGTCATGGGCTCGTGCGGCCTTCCCCTGCCGGGCGTGGCGCTCCGTATCGTCGATCCCGCGAGTGTGCGCGATCTCGATGCCGGCGAGGAGGGCGAGCTGATCGTGCGCGGGCCGAACGTGATGCTCGGCTATCACAACAAGCCGGAGGAGACGTCCAAGGCCCTGCGCAACGGCTGGTACCATACCGGCGACCTCGCCCGCGCTGACCGCAACGGCTTCGTCACCATCACCGGCCGGCTGAAGGAACTGATCATCCGCGGCGGGCAGAACATCGCCCCTGCGGAGATCGAGGAGGTGGTGCTGCTGTTCCCGAGCGTACTCGATTGCGCGGTGGCGGGGATCTCCCATCCCCAGCTCGGCGAGGTCCCGGCGTTGTACGTGGTGCCACGCGACGCGAGCTTCGATGCGGACCGGCTGCTCGACCACTGCCGTCATCACCTCTCGTCCTACAAGGTGCCCCATGTGGTGCATCAGCTGGACGAGATCCCGCGCACCGGGTCCGGCAAGATCATCCGCTTCCGGCTGAAGGAGATGGTGCAGTCGCAGCCCTGACACGGCTGCACCTCGGCCTTCCCGCGAAGGGACGGGCGCCGGGTCCTCCAGGAGCCGGCGCCCGCTCTTTTTACGGGATACCCCACGCCTTCAGGCGGATCGGGAGACCCGCGCGGCTTGCACCAGCCGGAACAGGCGATCCGGCGTCACAGGCAGGGTGTCCACCTCGATGCCGAGCGGCGCGAGCGCGTCCGACACCGCATTGGCGATGGCGGCCGGCGCGCCGATGGTGCCGCCCTCTCCCATGCCACGGAAGCCGCCGATGTTGTTGGGCAGCTCCGCCTCCACATGCAGGATCTCGATCTGCGGCATGGTGCTGGCGATGGGCACGAGATAGTCGGCGAGGCTTGCCGTCAGCAATTGCCCGCCCTCGTCGTGCACCACCTCTTCCAGCAGGGCGGCCCCGATGCCCTGCGCCACCGCGCCGTGTACCTGCCCATCCACGATCAGCGGATTGATGATGCGCCCGCAATCCTCCGCCACCGCAAAGCGCGTCACCGTGACGGCAAAGGTCGCCGGGTCGATCTCCACCATGGCGAGGTGGGTGGAGGCGCAGGCCGTGCCGAGATAGGGATCGTAGCTCTCGGAGGCGACGAGGTCCTCGCGCTGCTCATGGGGGATGCGCCCCATCTGCGCATAGACCGCATGCGCGACCTCCCGGAACGTCATTGTTCCATTGGAGGAGCGGGCGCGGATGACCCCGCCTTCGGCCTCCAGGTCTTCCGCCGGAACATCCATGAGGAAGGCGGCCGCCTTCAACACCTTCGCCTTCACCACCCGGGCGGACTTTGTGGCGGCGCCGCCACCGAGCACGGCCGAGCGGCTGGCATACGTGCCCGTGCCCATAGGCACGAGGGCGCTGTCGCCATGCTGGATCTCGATATCCTCCATGCGGCAGCCCAGCTCGTCGGCCACCACCTGGGCCAGCGTCGTCTCCAGCCCCTGTCCGTGGGAGGAGATGCCGAATGCGGCCGTAACGGCGCCGGTCGCGTCGATGCGGATGGAGGCGGTCTCGGTGCCGGTGTTGATGGGCATGCCGGGCGCGACGGCGATGCGCGAGCCGATGCCGGTCAGCTCCGCATAGCTCGCGAAGCCGATGCCGACCCAGCGTCCTTCGGCCCGCGCCGCATCGCGCTGGCGCACCAGCGCCGGATAATCCACCAGATCGCACACGCCTTGCAGGCACTCTTGAAACGCGGAGCGATCCCAGATGATGCCGGAGCCGGTGCGGTAGGGAAATTCCTCCGCCGTCACCAGATTGCGCCGGCGGATCTCGGCGGGGTCCATGCCGAGCCGGCGCGCGGCCATGTCCATCAGCCGTTCCATGGCGAAAGTGGAGGAGGGGCGGCCGACGCCGCGATAAGGGCCTGTCGGCGGCTTGGGGGTGAGCACGCCGCGCACCCGGCCGCGATAATGCTCCATGCGATACGGGCCGGGCAGGAAGCTCACCACCTGCACCGGCTCAAGCGCGCCGGTCCATGGGTAGATCGAGTAGGCCCCGATATCGCCGATCACGTCCGCCCGAAGGCCGAGCAGGTGCCCCTCCCCATCCACCGCCAGCTCGGCCTCGATGGTCTCGTCGAAGGACTGGCTCATGGCGGTGAGATCCTCCATGCGGTCGGCGACGAACTTCACCGGCCGCTCCAGCTTGCGCGCGAGCACGCAGACCAGCATCTCCTCATGGTTCAGCGATCCCTTGCCGCCGAAGCTGCCGCCCACGTCGGGCGCCACCACGCGGATCCGGTTGCCGGGCAGGTCGAGGCAGGTGCCGAGAACGTCGCAGATGATGCCGGGGATATTGGTGGAGGAATGCAGCGTCAGGGCCTGCCGCCGCCGGTCCCACTCGGCGAGGTAGGAGCGGGTTTCCATGGGCATGGGCGTCTTGCGCGTCATGCGGAAGCGCCCCTTCACCACGACCGGCGCCGAAGCGATGGCCGCATCCACGTCGCCGCGGGCGAAGGTTCGGGAAATGATGACGTTGGTGCCGGCCTCATCGTGGAGGAGGGGGGCGCCGTCCACCGCCGCGTCGTCCTTCGCCACGGCGACGGGCAACGGTTCGTAATCGATGGAGATCAGCTCCAGCGCGTCCTCGGCGGCGTACCGGCTCTCCGCCACCACCGCGACCACCGGCTCGCCGACATAGCGCACCTTGCCCTCGGCAAGGGGGCGGAAGGGCGTCGCGTAATAGCCTTTCATGCGGGACGTGGGGATCGCGGGCTTAAAGTCGCCGGAGATGTCTCCCGCGTCGAAGATGGCGACGACGCCCGGCACCGCAAAGGCTTCGCCCACATCAATGGACCGGATGCGCGCATGGGGCTGGTCGCTGCGCAGCAGGGCGACGTGGAGGAGGCCGGCGGGTGCCATATCGTCCACGTAGCGGCCCGAGCCCGTCAGGAGGCGCGGGTCCTCGGTGCGCTTGATGCGCTGGCCGACCAGCCTGGGGCGCATCTCCACGGAGGCATCGAAGGCGGTCACGTCAGCGGCCCTCTCTCGCGCGCCAACTCGCGCACGGCGTCGACGATGTGCTGGTAGCCGGTGCAGCGGCAAATGTTGCCGGACAGGGCTTCGCGGATCTCATCGTCGCTTTCCAAAGCGTGGTTGCGCAGCATGTCGGTGATGGTCATCAGGAAGCCCGGCGTGCAGAAGCCGCATTGCAGTCCGTGATGGTCGCGGAACGCCTGCTGCACGCGGCCGAGATCGCCCATGCGGCCGAGCCCTTCCACCGTCTCGATGGTCGCACCGTCCGCCTGGATGGCGAGCGTGAGGCAGGAGCGCGCGCTGCGCCCGTCCAGGAGGATGGTGCAGGCGCCGCACACCCCGTGCTCGCAGCCCACATGGGTGCCCGTGAGGCCAATCTCATGGCGCAGGAAATCGCTCAGCAGCAGGCGGGCATCCACCGCGCGGATATGGGTCAGCCCGTTGACGGTGAGGGTGATGGTGGCGCGGTCGGTCATGAGGTCGGCCTGTCGCTGGTCTCGTCGGCGCGGTTCCAGGCATCCGCGAGCGCGCGGCGGGCGAGGGCGCCGGCCAGGTGGCGGCGATAGTCGGCGGAGGCGTTGAGGTCGGAGTTCGGCGCGATGGACGCCTGGAGCAGGGCGGCCGCCTCGTCGAACGCCGCCGGCGTGCCCGCGCTGCCTTCGAGGGTCGCCTCAACCTCCGTCAGCCGTACAGCGGTGTCGGCAATGCCCATCATGGCGATGCGCACGTCGCGCGCCCGTCCGTCCGTGCGCCGCATGAGCACAGCGACGGCCGCCAGCGCATAGTCGCCGTGGCGGCGGGAGAACTCCTCGAATGCCCAGCCGGTGCCGTCCGCGGGTATGGCGAGATCGACGGCCGTGACCATCTCGTCCGGCTCCAGCGCGGTGGCAAGGGAGCCTGTGAGGAAGTCCCGCGCCGGCATGGCACGAGCGCTGTGCGGCGAGGCGATATGGATGGTGCCGTCAAGCAGCAGCGTCATCATGGGCATCTCGGCGGCGGGGTCGGCGTGGCACACGCTGCCGCAGAAGGTGCCGCGGTTGCGCACGGTGAGATGCGCCACGTGCTTCATGGCGGCGTGCAGCACCGGGATGTGCCGCGCCACCAGCGCATCTTCCGCGGTCAAGCGGTGGCGCACCAGCGCGCCGAGGCGCAGCGCGTCGGCTGCGAGCGTGATGCGGTCGAGGTCGGGGATGCGGTTGATGTCCACCAGGACCGATGGCTTCACGAGGCGAAAATTCATCATGGGCATGAGGCTCTGCCCGCCGGCGAGCACCTTCCCGTCGCCGCCGGCGCCGGCGAGCACCTCCACCGCATGGGCGATGCTCTCGGCGCGGACATAGTCGAACCGGGCGGGCTTCATCGGCGCATTTCCGGCATCTCGGTTTCCGTTCCCTAGTGACTTGCATTATTAGACTATGTTAATCGGTGTCAAGCTGCCCGACCCAGAGGCGGCATGCGCCGTCGAAGGACACAAGGGAGGATCACGCCATGAAGATCAAAGCCGCCGTCCTGCGCAGCATGGGCGCGCCGATGCCCTACGCGCAGAGCCAGCCGCTCCATATCGAGGAGGTCGAACTCGATCGGCCGGGCCGGGACGAGGTGCTGGTGAAGATCGCGGCGGCAGGCCTCTGCCACTCCGATCTTTCCGTCATCAACGGCAGCCGCCCCCGGCCCATGCCGATGGCCATCGGACACGAGGCGGCGGGCGTGGTGGTCGAGGCCGGCGATGGGGTGGACGATCTAAAGCCGGGCGATCACGTTGTCATGGTGTTCATGCCCAGTTGCGGCCATTGCCAGCCTTGCTCGCAGGGGCGACCCGCCTTGTGCGAGCCGGGCGCGGTGGCCAACGGCAAGGGCGAATTGCTGACCGGCGCGATCCGGCTGCACGAGGGCGAGGAGACCATCCATCATCATCTGGGATGCTCCGCCTTCGCAGACCATGCGGTCGTGTCGCGCCGCTCATTGGTTCGAATAGACAAGGATGTCCCCCTCGACGTCGCCGCGCTGTTTGGCTGCGCCGTGCTGACGGGGGTCGGCGCGGTGGTGAACACAGCCCGTGTGCAGGCCGGCGAGACGGTGGCTGTGGTCGGGCTCGGCGGCGTGGGCCTCGCCGCCGTCCTCGGGGCTCTGGCGGCGGGCGCCGCACGGGTGGTCGCGGTGGACCTGTCGCCGGAAAAGCTGCAGCTCGCCAGGGACCTCGGCGCCACCGGCGTCGTCGATGCGCGGGCCCCCGACGCCATCGAGCAGGTGCGCGCGCTGACGGGCGGCGGCGCGGATTTCGTGTTCGAGTTCGCCGGCTCCGCGCGGGCGCTGGAGAACGCCTATCGCATGACGAAGCGCGGCGGCACCACCGTCACCGCCGGCCTGCCCCCACCGGATGCGGTGCTGCCGGTGAACATCGTGAGCCTCGTCGCGGAAGAGCGCACGGTGAAGGGCAGCTATATCGGCACCTGCGTGCCGGTGCGCGACGTGCCGCGCTACATCGAGCTTTACAAGGCGGGTCGTCTCCCCGTTGACCGCCTGATGAGCGGGCGCATCCCGCTCGAAGACATCAACGACGGCTTCGATCGGCTGCATGACGGTTCCGTCGTGCGTCTCGTCGTGGACTTCCAGGGCTGAGAGGGCGCAATGACCGACAAGAATCTCGCCGCGACGCTCGGGCTCGCAGATCCGAGCCTCTTCCGAGAGGCGAACCTGATTGGCGGCGAATGGGTGTTCGCCGTCAGCGGTGCGACCATCGCCGTCACCAATCCGGCGGATGGCACGCTCATCGGCCATGTGCCCGCCCTGTCGCGCGCGGAAGTGGCGCGCGCCATCGATGCGGCCTCTGCCGCGCAAAAGGGGTGGCGGGCAAGGACGGGGAAGGAGCGCGCTGCGATCCTGCGGCGCCTGTTCGATCTGATGATGGCGAACCAGGACGATCTCGCCCGCATCATGACCGCCGAACAGGGCAAGCCCTTCGCCGAAGCCAAGGGCGAGATCGCCTACGCGGCCGGCTTCATCGAATGGTTCGCCGAGGAGGCGAAGCGCGTCTATGGCGACACCATTCCCGCTCCCCTGCCGGGCCGACGCATCATCGTCCAGAAGGAGCCCATCGGCGTCTTCGCCGCCATCACCCCCTGGAACTTCCCATCGGCCATGATCACCCGCAAGGCCGGGCCGGGCTGGGCCGCCGGCTGCACGGGGGTGATCCGCCCTGCCAGCGAGACGCCCTTCTCCGCCCTCGCGCTGGGTGTGCTGGCCGAGCGCGCGGGGCTGCCGCCTGGTGTCTGCAATATCATCACCGGCCCCTCTTCCGAGACGGGCAAGGAGCTGTGCGAGAACCCGCTCGTGCGCAAGCTCTCCTTCACCGGGTCCACCCGGGTGGGCGCGCTGCTCCTCGCCCACTGCGCGCCGACGGTGAAGAAGACCAGCATGGAGCTTGGCGGCAACGCGCCCTTCATCGTCTTCGACGACGCCGACCTCGATGAGGCGGTCAAGGGCGCCATGGCCTCCAAATATCGCAACACCGGGCAGACCTGCGTGTGCGCCAATCGTTTCCTGGTGCAGGCCGGCGTCTACGACGCCTTCGCCGCAAAGCTCGCCGATGCGGTGGGGCGGCTGAAGGTCGGCCCCGGCATGGCGGATGGCGTCACCCAGGGGCCGCTCATCAATGCTGCCGCGGTTGCCAAGGTGGAGGAGCACATCGCCGACGCGGTGTCGAAAGGCGCCCGCATCGTCATCGGCGGGCAGCCTCACCCTCTCGGCCACAGCTTCTTCGAGCCGACCGTCCTGGCCGACGTGCCGAAGGATGCGCTTATCTTTTCGGAGGAGACATTCGGGCCAGTCGCTCCGCTGATCCGTTTCGAGACGGAGGCCGAGGCGATCGCGCTCGCCAATGCCACAGAGTTCGGCCTCGCCGCCTATTTCTACAGCCGGGACGTGGGCCGCATCTTCCGCGTCGCCGAGGCCATCGAGGCGGGCATCGTCGGCATCAACGAGGGCATCATCTCCACCGAGGTCGCGCCGTTCGGTGGCGTGAAGTCCTCCGGGCTCGGGCGTGAGGGCTCCAAATACGGCATCGAGGACTATCTGGAGATCAAATATCTCTGCCTCGGCGGTATCGACACGCCTGCCTGAAGCCGAAGGGAGACAACGCACATGGACATGAGCGGCGAACAGCGTATCCCGGCTCCGCGCGACGTGGTCTGGCAGGCGCTCAACGACCCCGAGATCCTGAAGCTCTGCATTCCGGGCTGCCAGGAGCTGGTGAAAAGCTCCGACACGCAGATGAGCGCGAAGGTGGTGCTCAAGGTGGGGCCGGTCAGCGCGCGCTTCGAGGGCGCGGTGACACTCTCCGACCTCGATCCGCCGAACAGCTACCGCATCAGCGGCGAAGGCCAGGGCGGCATTGCAGGCTTCGCCAAGGGCGAGGCGATGGTGCGCCTGGAGGCGGATGGCGAAGGGACAATATTGCGGTACGAGGTCGAGGCCCAGGTCGGCGGCAAGCTCGCCCAGCTCGGCGCCCGGCTCATCGACGCGACGGCGAAGCAGATGTCCGGCGCCTTCTTCAAGCGCTTCGCCCAGGAGATCGTCGCGCGCCGGGACGGAGGGCAGGGGGATGCGCCAGCCTCGCCTGCGGTGTCCGGAATGCCGGCCAGCGCAAAACCCCATGCCATCCCATCGCCTGGCGTCTTTCCCGCCGCGATACCCGGGCCTCTGACAGGGGCAGGCGCCATCCGTCTCGCTGGCCTCGGCATCGTCGCTGCTGCGCTCGTGGCTTCGGCCTATTTTCTGTCCGGATCCATGGTCAGCGGGCAAAGTGGTCGAATCGGAACCTCGCCTGACTTCGTCGCGGCGGTGGTCCTCATCCTGACCGCAAGCCTGGGCTACCTCTTCGGCCGCCTCCACGGCGTTGTGACGACCGTCGTGACCATCAGGCAAGACGCAGGGTGAGCCGGGGCCGTTGACCCCAAAGCTCAAAGGGCCGCGAACGTGTCTCGTGTATCGTGTCTCACGGCCCCGCGCCGGAGGCGTTGTCCGTCACCATCATATGCACGGCGCCCTCTCCGAGGCTTGAGGCATTCCGTTCCGCCGGAAAGCGGGATATCAGCCTTGGCGAATGACTTCAGAGCGGAACGCCGATGGCTGACACCCCCACCTCCCCAGATCTTAAGGTTGCCCTCGTCACGGGCGCGGCGCGCGGGATCGGGCTCGCCGTCGCGCGCAAATTCCTCGCCGAAGGTTGGCGGGTGGCGCTGCTCGATATCGAGGCCCTGCTGCTGCAGGAGGCGGTCGCCGCGCTGGCGGACCCCGAGCGGACGCTCGCGCTCGTCTGCGACGTGGCCGACCCGGTCGCGGTTTCAGCCGCGATAGAGGCCATCGAAACACGGTTCGGCCGGCTCGACGCGCTGGTCAACAATGCCGGCATCGCCGTGTTCAAGCCGATTCTGGAGACCACGGGCGCCGAGTGGAGCCGTGTGCTGGACGTCAACCTGTCCGGCCCGTTCCACTGCACCAAGGCCGCGGCGCCGCTGATCGCGCGGCAGGGCGGCGGGGCGGTCGTCAACATCACGTCCATCTCGGGCCTTCGGGCCTCCACCCTGCGGGCGGCCTACGGCACCAGCAAGGCCGCCCTGGCGCATCTCACCAGACAGCTCGCCGTGGAACTCGCGGGCATCGGGATACGCGTCAACGCGGTGGCGCCGGGGCCGGTGGACACGGCGATGGCGAAAGAGGTTCATTCGCCGGCCATCCGCGCCGACTATCACGATGCCATTCCGCTCGCCCGCTACGGGCTGGAGGAAGAACTCGCCGAGGCGGTGCTCTTCCTGTGCAGTGACAAGGCGAGCTACATCACCGGGCAGGAGCTTGCGGTGGATGGCGGCTTCGACGCCGCCGGCATTGGTCTTCCGACCCTGCGCGGCGCTGTCCGCAAAGGTTGAGCCCGACCGCCGGATCGCGCTGCGCCGCGCATTGACGGCGACACGGGAACGAGGCCCATAATCGACGCCACACCAGCAAAGCTCTTGCGGGCGATCTGCACGGCTGGGGCGAACCTCCATGGCGTACATTGTCCTGATAGCGGTCACAGGCGTTCTGCTGCTGCAGTGGAGCGGTCTCATCCCGCTGGATGGCGTTGGGGGCGCGCTGGTGATCGCAGCGGCCGTCATCCTTGGCGTGCTCGTCATCGCGATCTACGAGGCATGGACGAAAAGGCGGGGTGTCCTCGGCTGGATCGTCAACATCGTCGTCTCGTTCGCAGCCGCGTTGCTTGTCGCTCCTCTCGCCGGCGGCGCGATGGTGGCGTTGCTCCTTCCGTTCATGGACGACGGATCGTCGCTGGCTGAGGCGGGCGGCGCGAGGATGTCGATCGCGCTCGCCGGCCAGACGGCCATCACACTCGCTGGGTCGTGGGGCGCGCTGTGGCTCGTCAATCGTTGGCGATGAGGCCAGCCCACGGGGGGCGGGGGCGCAGGCCCGCGCTCTGAGGAGCTACCCCAGATAACTCTCGATCACCGCGCGATCCCGGCGCAACTCGGCGGCCGGGCCGCTGAGGGCGACGCGCCCGCGCTGCAGGACATGGGCCTCGTCCGCCGTCTCAAGCGCCAGCAAGGCGAGTTGCTCGACCAGAAGCACCGAGAGGCCATCGTCGGCGAGGCCGCGCAGCGCCTTCAGGATGGTCGTCACCACCTGCGGCGCCAGGCCGAGGGAGGGCTCGTCCAGCAACAGCACCTTCGGCCGCATCATCAGCGCCCGGCTGACGGCGAGCATCTGCTGCTCGCCGCCCGAGAGGTTGCCGCCGAGGATGTGCTGGCGTTCCTTCAGCACGGGAAATCGGGCGAACTCCCGTTCCAGTCCCTCGGCGATGGTTCCGGCGTCGAGGCCGGCACGGTCGGCACCGATCACGAGATTGTCCCGCACCGTCAGGCTTGGCACGATCTGACGGCCCTGCGGCACATGCACCAGCCCGGCCCGCGCCAGCAGATGGGGCTTGATGCCAGCGGTGGGCCGGCCCTCGAAGCGGATGGTTCCCGAGCGCGGGCTGACGATGTTGGAGAGCGTGCGCAGCAGCGTGGTCTTGCCGGCGCCGTTTGCACCGATCACCGTGACCAGGCGGCCGGGTGCAAGGCGCAGCGACACGTCATGCAGAATGCCCACCGGCCCGATGGCGACATCGATGTGATCCACCTCGATCATGCCGCATCCTCCACGGCGCCGAGATAGGCGCGGATGACATTCGGATCCTTCTGCACCTCGGCCGGCGTGCCGCAGGCGATGCGATTGCCGAAATCGAGCACCGTCACGCGGTCGGCGAGGCCCATCACGAACTCCATGTTGTGCTCGACCAGAAGCACGCTGATGCCGGCATCGCGCAGCTTCGCCACGATCCGCGCGACCTCGCGCGCTTCCTGCGGGTTCACGCCGGCAACCGGCTCGTCCAGCAGCAGGATGGCGGGCTTCTGGGCGATGGCGCGGGCCAGCTCGACCAGCTTGCGGTGGCCGTAGGACAGATCCCTGGGCTTCATGTCGGCGAGGTGGCCGATGCCAAGGAAGCCGAGGATGGAGGCCGCCTCCGCCCGCTCGCGCGCCTCGTGGCCGGCGCCGAGGAGAAAGGCGAGTGCGTCCGCGACCAGTCCCTGGCGCCGCCGCATCCCCAGCATCACGTTTTCCAGCACGCTCACGCTTTGGATGAGCTGGAGGTTCTGGAAGGTCCGCACCAGCCCCAGGCGGGCGCGTCGGTGGGCCGGCAGGTCGGTCACATCGACGCCACCGATCCGGATGCGGCCGGAGGTCGGAGCGTAGAGGCCGGCCACCACATTGATGAAGGTGGACTTGCCTGCGCCGTTCGGGCCGATCAGCGCGTGGATGGTTCCGGGCTCGACCGAGACCGTCGCATCGCGCAGCGCCACCACGCCGGCATAGCTCTTGGTGACGCTTTCCACGTCGAGCCGTCCGCCGGCGTCGCCGCGTCCGCTGATGGCGGGCTGGAAGGCGGGCGCGGCTTCGGGCGCGGAGCTGGCCTTCGAGCGCGGACGGCCGAACAGGCCGATGGCGCCCTCGGGGAAGACAAGGAGCACCACGAGCAGGATGCCGCCATAGAGCATCAGGCCGATGTCATGGACGGCCGCGATCGCTTCCGCGATGCCGATCAGGATGGCGGTTCCCAGGAGCGGCCCGGCCGAGCGGCCGAGCCCGCCGATGACCGTTGCAATGAGCAGAGAGATGGTGAGGCGGATGTTGAACGCGTCGGAGGAGACGAAACCGCTCTGGTGGGCGAACAGAACGCCGGCCAGGCCCGCCAGCGCAGCGCTCGCGGCAAACACGCCGATGCGCCAGAGCGGCACGTTGAGCCCCACCGTCGCCGCGAAGGATTCGCTCTCCTTCACCGCGTTGAGGCGGCGGCCGATGGACGAGCCGAACACGTAGTCGCTGGCGATCTGCACCATCAGGAGGATGCCGGCGGCCACCCAGAAGAAATAGGTCGGCCCCATGCGGAAGTTGCCGAAGTCGATCTGCGGCACGCCCATGAGGCCCATGGTGCCGCCGGTGACGCTCACCCAGCGCTGGGCCACGATCTCCACGATGAAGCCGAAGGCGAGCGTCGCCATGGCGAGGTAGAGCCCGCGCGTGCGAAGCGCCACCGCGCCCACCAGCAGGCCGGCGAGCAGACAGGCAGCGAGCGCCACACCCATGGAGAGGGTGAGCGGCCAGCCATAGGTGGTGGTGAGAATGGCGGAGACATAGGCGCCGACCGCGTAGAAGCCGCCATGGCCCAGCGACATCTGCCCGGACAGGCCGAGCAGGATGTTCAGCCCGATCACCGCGATGGCGGTGTAGGCGAAGGTCTGGCCCACATGGACGAAGAACGGATTGGGCGCGACGAGCGGGAAGACCGCGATGACGGCGGCGGCGAGGCCATAGGCCACGAGGCGCGGGATGCGGGGCATGATCGAGCCTCCTCAGCGCACGTCGGCGCGTCGCTCGCCGAACAGCCCGGACGGGCGGAAGGCGAGGAGAGCCATGACGAAGAGCAGCGGGTAGAGATCACCGAAGGCGCTGTCCCAATAGTTGGAGAAGGCCTCGGCGACGCCGAACAGGAGCCCGCCCAGCAGGATGCCGACCGGATTGGTGAAGCCGCCCACTGCCGCGACAGCAAGCGCCTTGATGGTGAAGATGAGACCCATGTGTGGATGCACCGACACCAGCGGCCCGACGAGCACGCCGGAGATGCCCGCCATGAGCGCGGCTAGCACGAACACCAGCACCACCACGCCGCGCACGTCGATGCCGAACAGGGCGGCGGCCTCCGGATTGAAGGCGACGGCATAGACCGCCTTGCCCCAGCGCGAGCCGAACAGGAACCAGTAGAAGGCGCCCACGACGACGAAGGCGGTGATGATGATCGCCGCTTCCTCGAAGAAAATACCGACACCGAGGATGTTGATGACGTTGTCGCGGGTCTTGGAGAACAGGGGCGGCGCATATTGCGCGGACTTGCCGAAGCCAAGCTCGACGATGTTCTGCAGGATCAGCGCGGCCCCGGCGGTCGTGAGCACCCAGGAATAGGCGCCGGCGCGATCGCCCAGCCGGTCGAGGGGGCGGATGGTGAAGCGCTCGAGCAGATAGCCGAGCACCCCCATGAGGACGAGCACGCCCAGCACGGCGAGCGGAGCGGGCACCCCCGCGGTCAGCATGCCGATGGAGGCGAAGGCGCCCACCATGAGGAAATCACCCTGGCCAAAGTTCAGCCGGTGGGTCGCAAGATGGGTGATGAACAGGCCCTTCGCGGTGAGCGTGTAGATCGCGCCCATGGCGATGCCGCTCACGAGCAGCTGGAAGAAATTGAGCAGCGTCATGACGCCCCTCCCGCTCCGGGCGGATCGGACGGACGCACTGCGGATGGTCTCTTGGACATGCGTTCTCCCGAAAGTCTTTTCGGGCCGGTCTGGCGCCGGCCTCGTTGCCCGAACTCAGCGCCCGGAGGCGGCCGGCGCAAACTGGGTGATGCCTGCGGTGCCGCCACACACGCGCATCCGCGCGCCGAGCGGCGGCGCATCGGCGTCGTCCACCGGCACGTGCGCGAGCCGCCCGGTCAGGCGCACGCCGCAGTCGAGGTCCACCACGGCCACGGCATAGGGCCCGTCCGCCTGGAAACGGGTGGGCGGGCGGCGCACCAGCGTCCAGGAGACGAGGGCGCCGTCACCCTCCACCGTGACCGGCTCCATGTCCGGGCTGTGACAGGTGGGGCAGAGTTCGCGCGGGCCTGCATCGAGCTGCCCGCACGCGGCGCAGCGCAGGATCGCGACGGGAAGGGAAGCGGAAGACATGGGACGGGCGTGATCCTGATGGCGGCGGACAGTGGGGCTCAGCGGCCCTGGAAGTCGGCTTCGCGCTTCTCGCGGAAGGCGGTCGTGCCCTCGACGATGTCCTGGCTCTGGCCGAGATCGAAGAAGGAGCGGGATTCCAGCCGCAGCGCCTCGCTCATGGGCATGCCGACGGCGCGGCGCATCACCTCCTTGGCGAAGCGGTGCGACAGCGGCGAGCGCTTCGCCAGCATCTGGGCATAGTCGAGGGTGGAGGCCACCAGTTCTTCCGCGGGCACGATGCGATTGACGAGGCCGATGCGGAAAGCGTGCTCGGCGTTCACGCGCTCGCCGGAGAGGATGATCTCCATGGCATGGCCGAGGCCGACGATCTGCGGCAGGCGGATCAGCCCGCCGTCGCAGGCATGGAAGCCCCATTTGGCGTCCTGGAGCGCGAATTCCGCATTGGGCGCGCAGAACCTCAGGTCGCAGGCGAGGGCCAGCTCGAAGCCGCCGGAGATGGCGAAGCCGTTCACGGCCGCGAGGATGGGCTTGTCGATCTCCACCGAGCGGGTGATGCCGCCGAAGCCGGGGCCGTTGGTGTAGCGGGTGCGGAATTCCGGCGCCGGGGTGCGGGCGAAGTTCACCGTGTAGCTCTTCAGGTCGGCGCCGGCGCAGAAGGACTTGTCGCCCGCCCCGGTGACGACCGCCACATGGGCGCCGTCGTCGCGGTCGAAATCGCGGAAAACCTCCACGAGGTCGTCGTTGGCGGCAAAGTCGAGGGAGTTCATCACCGAGGGGCGGTCGATGGTGATGAGCCAGACCTTGCCGTGGCGGTCGCAGCGGATATCGCTCATGGGATGTGTTCCGATTCGGTTGCGGGTGCGGCGCGCGGTCAGGCGTCGGTGGCGCGCAGGATGTTGACGGTGCAGGCGACGCCCGTGCCGCCGAGATTGTGGGTGAGGGCGATCTTGGCGCCCTTCACCTGGTTGGTGTGGGTGCCGCGCAGCTGGAGCACGCTCTCGTAGATCTGGCCGAGGCCGGTGGCGCCCACCGGATGCCCCTTGGCGAGCAGGCCGCCGCTGGGGTTGATCGGCCGGTCGCCATCCACGGCAGTGCGTCCCTCCGCGGCATAGCCGGCACCGGCGCCGCGCGGCATCAGGCCGAGGTCTTCCGCATCGATGATCTCGGCGATGGAGAAGCAGTCGTGCAGTTCCACGCAGCTCACCTCGTCTGGGGTGATGCCAGCCTGGGCATAGGCGCCCTGGGCGGCGGCGACCGTCGCCTCGAAGGTGCACAGGTCCGGATGGCCGGCGATGCGCGCGCTGCCGCGGGCCTGGGCGGAGGCGAGCACCTGGACCGGCTGCGGGATGACCTCGCGCAGGCGATCGCCGGCGACGAGGAGCACGGCGGCAGCCCCGTCGCTGGCCGGGCAGCAGTCGTAGAGGCGTAGCGGATCGCAGATCAGGCGGGCGTTACCGATCTCCTCGGTCGAGAGGTCAGCGCCCATCTGGGCGAGGGGGTTCTTCAGGCCGTTGCCCTTGTTCTTGCGCACCACGGCGGAGATGTCGTCCCGCGTCGCTCCATAGCGCTGCTCGTAGAGGCGCCAGGCAAGCCCGAACAGGCCGGGGAAGGTGAGGCCGCTCACCCCATCGCTGCGGAAATCCATGGCGCAGTTCAGCGCCGAGGTGACGGCCGCCGTATCGGCATGGGTCATCTTCTCGGCGCCCACGGCGAGGGCCATGTCGCACAGGCCGGTCGCCACCGCGAGATAGGCATGGCGGAAGGCGATGCCGCCGGAGGCGCAGGCGCCCTCCACCTTGGTGCAGGGAATCTGCGGCAGGCCGAGGCCGTCCGCCACCAGTCCCGCCAGCACTTCCTGGCCGAGGAGGGGGCCGGCGACGAAGTTGCCGAGATAGAGCGCGCCGACATCGCTGCGGTCGAGCCCGGATTCGCGGATCGCCGCATCGGCGGCGCGGATGGCGAGGGCCTCGATGGAGGTCTGCGGATGGCGGCCGAACGTGGACGAGCCGATGCCGGCAACGAAAACGGGCCTCATGAGGCGGCTCCCTGCTGGGACGTGCGCGCGGCAGCGTCGTCTTCCGCCAGCCGGCGGCGCAGCTCGGTCTTGAGGATCTTGCCGTAATTGTTCTTGGGCAGCGCCGCCTCGAAGCGATAGCGCTTGGGCCGCTTGAAGCGGGCGATGTTGTCGAGGCAGAGCTGGTCGAGCGCCGCGACATCGACTTCCGCGCCCGGCCGCACGGCGACGAACGCAACCACCTCCTCGCCCCAGTCCGCGTGCGGCGCGCCGATGACGGAGACTTCCAGAACGCCTTCGTGGCGCAGCAGCACCTCCTCCACCTCACGGGGATAGATGTTGCTGCCGCCGGAGATGATGAGGTCCTTGGAGCGATCGCGCAGCGTGAGAAAGCCGCGCGTGTCGAGGCTGCCCACATCGCCGGTGTAGAGCCAGCCGTCGCGCAGGGCGGCGGCGGTGCCGGCGGGGTTGTTCCAGTAGCCTTCCATCACGCAGTCGCTGCGGGTGATGATCTCGCCGACCTCGCCGAACGGCAGATCGCAACCGTCCTCGTCGACCACGCGGACCTCCTGCCCGGAGCGGGGAAAGCCGCACGAACCGAGCACCGCGTCGTCGGCCGGCGTGCCGTCCGCGTTCACGTGCAGCGCCTTCGGCAGGGCGGTGATGGTCATGGGGGATTCCCCCTGGCCGAAGATCTGGCACAGCTTCGGGCCGATCACGCGCAGCGCGTGCTTCAGGTCGGCGACGTACATGGGCGCGCCGCCATAATAGATGGTCTTGAGGTTGGTGAGGTCGGCGGTCAGTGTCGCGGGATGGTTCACCATCCGCGTCAGCATGGTCGGCGCGGCGAAGAGCGAGACCTTGCTGTAACGCGCGACGGCCTCCAGCACGTCCTCCACGTCGAAGCCGGGCAGCACCACCTGATGCCCGCCCTTCATCAGGAAGGGCAGGGCATAGAGCCCGGCGCCGTGGGACACCGGCGCGCATGAGATGTGGGTGTCATCGGTATCGACCGCATCGACATCCGCATAATAGGCCAGCGACATGGCCAGGAGATTGCGATGGCTGAGCATCGCGCCCTTCGGCTTCCCGGTGGTGCCGGAGGTGTAGAACAGCCACGCCCGCTCCCCCGGCGCGGCATCCGCGCAGGCAATGGGTTCAGCCGCGACAAGGCGGGCATAGGCCTCGGTGCCAGTGGAGACGACGGCGCGCAACTGAACGAGGGCGTCGGTCTCCGCCGTGAGCGACGGGTACAGGCCGGAGGTGGTGACGAGCGCTTCGGCGTCCGCATCGGCGGCGATGCCGATCACCTCGCGCGGATGCAGCTTGGCATTCACCGGGACGGCGCACAGGCCGGCGATCCAGCAGCCGAGCAGGCAATCGAAGAAAGCGCCGGTGTTCTCCATGAACAGCACCACACGCGCGCCCGGCGCGAGGCCCATCGCCCGGAGGCCTCCGGCGATGCGGGCCGATCGCTCGGCGAAAGCCGCGTAGGTGAGGGTGCCTTCGGCGTCGGTGATCGCGGGATTGTCCGGCAGGCGTCGCGCAGTCTGCAGGATGAGCTTGGCGATGCTCATCGGTCCTCCCTACCGTTTAGTAGTTATATTTACTAGAGAGTCAGGCTAGCTGTTTTGCGAGTTTTATGCAAGCATGCGAGACAGTATTTGTTTGAAGGTTCTCGGCTGTTCGGGTGTCTTGTCCGGAAAGTCGGCCCTTCGGAGCGCCGAAAGCAGGAATAGTCGGTTCATGGGTAACTCTCCCACCACGGCGGTCCGCGCCCCCGCGCCGGGGCGCGCGGCCTTTGATCGAGACGAGCAGCGCCGTCGCAAGCGCGAGGCGGTGCTTCGGGTGGCGGCCTCCGCCTTCAATCGCCGCGGCTTCGCCAAGACGTCCATGGACGACGTGGCCGCGGTGCTCGGCGTGTCGAAGCCGACGCTCTACCAGTATTTCAAGAGCAAGCAGGAATTGCTCTATGCCTGCCACCAGGTGGCCATGGACAATGGTGAGGCGGGTCTTGCGCTCGCCGCCGCCCATGACGGGAGCGGACTGGAAAAGCTCATCATCTACCTGCGCCGGTACATGGAGGGCATCTTCGGTGATCTCGGCAACTGCCCCGTGCTCACCGACGTGGATTCGCTGGCGCCCGAAGATCGGGAGAACGTGGTGGCCCGCCGCAAGCGCATCAGCGCCGCCACCAAGGAGCTGATCGCCCTCGGCGTCGCCGATGGGTCCATCGGCCCATGCGATCCGAAGCTTGCCAGCCTGTTCGCCCTCGGCGTGGTGAACTGGATTCCCGCCTGGTACCGCGATTCCGGCCCCAACACGCCGGAGCAGATCATGGAAAGCTTCGCATCCCTGCTGATCTCGGGGCTCGCGGCGCCGGCTTCCCCGCCGCGCCCGCGTGCCAAGGCGAAGCCGAAGGCCTGATCCAACTCCGCCCCGCAGCCGGGATGGTCCGGCGGCGGAGCGGCGTGCGGCTGGGGCTGGTCTATTTGGGCGCGGGCACCACGGTGTCGCCCTTCCAGATGCCGAGGAAGATATCGCCCTGGCCGAGGCATTCGTGATCGTTCGGCCCGAAAGGTTTCGCCGGCGTAGCCGAGATGGCCTGGACGCCGTCGATGGTCTCGATGGCATCGCGCAGCTTCGCAGGGTCCGACTTGCCGACCTTGTCCACGGCGGCGAACATGATCTGCCCCGCGTCGTATCCGAGCGCGGCCACCACCGGCCAGCGATAATCCTTGCCGTACTTCTCGGTCATGCGCTTGTTGAAGGTCTGCGCCTTGGGATCGGAGAGGTCGAGAGCCTGGCCCATGGCCGTGCCCTGAATGGCCTCCACGCCTACGATGTCCTTCACCTTCAGCGAGGAAAGGCCCCAGTTGCCGGCGAAGGTCGGCTTGTAGTTGAGCCGCGGCAGCGGGCGATAGGGCAGTTCGAATGACTCGTGGAAGTGCAGGATGAGATCGACGCCGGCGTCGCGCATCTTGATCATTTGCGGTGTCAGGTCGTTGACACCCGGCGCCGCCGCCTCGACGGCCGCGAGTTCCACGCCGCGCGCCTTCAGGCCGGCCGTGGCCTCCTGCGCGGCAAAATTCCCGTAGCCGGTGGTGGAGTGCAGCAGGCCAATCTTCTTGTAGTTCTTGACCGCCCAATCGAGGATCGCGTCGATCTGATACTTCTCGATCATGGAGCATCGAAAGATGAAGCTCGGCTTCTGGTCGATGAACTTGGTGGTGATGTCCGTGGCGGCCGATGGTCCGGCGATGAGCGGCACGCCGGCGCGCTGGAGCACGGGCGCAAAGGCCATGACGTTGCCACTCGAGACCGTGCCGATGACGCCCGCCACCCCGTCGTTCTGGATCAGCCGCTGGACCACGGAGACGGCCCGCTGGGGATTGGCCTCGTCGTCATAGACCACCAGCTCGATGGGGGTCTTGCCGCCCTTGGCCTTGTAGTCCTCAAGCGCGAGCTTGATGCCCTGCAGATAGCTCTCACCGAAATCGACGATCGCGGGCGGTCCGCTGAGACCCTCCACGACGCCGATCTTCACCGGCGTCTGGGCCAGGGCCGCGCCAGCGGGCCCGAGCAGCAGCGCCAGCGCTGTGGCGGTGCCCCGCAGGAGGGCGCCCTTTACCGATTCCGTCCGAACCATACCCATTCCTCCCCATCACCACCCATCGGTTCAGCAGTCAGAGATCGCTGCAAAACTCGTGAGTAAGTTTTATATGCTTTTTAGTAGGGCTATCGGATCGCGCGGCCCTCCGCAAGGGGGCAGTCACCCGAATGCAGGCCGGCCGGGCGCGCGCCGCGTCCGGTCCGGGCCGACCGGCGTTGCAAGATCCGAGACGCCGCAAGGGCGGCTGGAAGCGCCGAGCGGTGCTTGCCGGCGAGCCGATGGTGTTGACGCGAATGTGTGCGCCTTCGGGGCTCACAATGCCCTTGGCCAGCGCTGCTCAGCGCCCTTCCATCGCCACGGCGGCGCGCAGCAGGGTGGTGTCGCTGCCCGCCGGCCCCACCAGCGAGAGGCCGAACGGCGCACCGTCGAGAAGCGCCAGCGGCATCGACACCTGAGGCAGTCCGCCGAGGCCGGCGATGCACAAAAGGTTCATGGCCAGATGACGGGTGGTGACCTCCACCTCGGCGGTGGCCATGCCGCGCAAAGGCGCGGGGCGCGGCACCGTGGGCAGGAGGAAGGCTGTGCCGGGGCGCAGCAATTCGCCGAGCCGGGCGCGAATGGCGGTGCGATGAGCCGCGGCGGCTGAGACCGCTGCGGGGGCGATGGCGCAGGCGGCGTCGAACCGTTCCTTCACGCCCGGGCCAAAGGCCGGCCGCACCCGCTCGATCCAGGGTCCCACGGAGGTCCAGATCTCGGCCGCCTGCAGGGTACGGAAGGTCGCGGACCACGCGTCCAGGCCTTCGGGCGCAAGCGCGATGTCCTCACAAGGCGCGATCGTGTCCTGCGCCAGCCGCAGCGCGGGGCCAAGGGCGGCGGTCGCTTCGGGGGACAAGAGGGCGAATGCCTCGCGCGGCACGAGAAGGCGGGTAAGGGGAGGGGCGGGCGCGGCATCGGCCAGCATCACACGGCCCACGCGCTCCAGAAGAGCAGCGTCGCGGGCGAACCAGCCCACGCAATCGAAGCTGGGGGCGAACGGGGCGATACCATCGAGCGGGATGCGTCCATGGCTGGGGCGCATTCCGAACAGGCCGCAATAGCTCGCCGGCACCCGCACGGAGCCGCCGCAATCGGTGCCGATGGCGAAGTCCACCACGCCGCCCGCCGCGGCGGAGGCGGAGCCGCTGGAGGAGCCGCCCGGCACGCGGTCGGGCGCCGCCGGATTGAGCGGCGTGCCGTAATGCACGTTCTCGCCGGTAAGCGAGTAGCACAGCTCGTCGGCGATGGTCTTGCCGTCAAGACTCGCCCCCGCCTCCAGAAGGCGCTCCACGGCGACTGCGGAGCGCGGCGCGGGCGGGTGGGTCGCCAGCCAGTCGGGGTGACCGTTGCCGGTGGACGTGCGGGCCACGTCCATCACGTCCTTCAGCGCGAAGGTGAGGCCGGCGAGGGGGCCGGACGGCGCGCCGGGTCGGGTGAGGCGCGGGCCGGGGATGAAGGCGCCGAGGGCATCGGCCCCGCTCATTGCCGGCATCCGCAGCCGGGAAAGTGCAGCTTTGCCCGCTCCCGCGTCAGGGTGCGCCGGCCGCCCTTGAAGGCCGCGAGCACCGGGGACAGCTCGGCCACCGCAGCGCGCGGGGAGGGGCTGTCGATGATGACGAAATCCGCCGCCTTGCCGGCTTCGAGCCCGTAGTCGGGAAGGTTCATCAGGCGGGCCGGGCGGCGCGTCACCATGTTGAAGCACTCGGTCATGTCGTGGGCCGAGCCGACGTGGCAGATGTTGGCGTTGAGGTTCGCCATCCGCAATTGCGAGCAATCGCCGAACGGGGTGAACGGGTTCAGCACGTTGTTGGTGGAGAGCGAGCAGTTCACCCCGTGCTTCAGCAACTCGTGGGCCGGGGTGACGCCGCGCGTCTTGGCGAAGGTGCGGTCCCGGCCCATGAGGAACAGATCGGTGGAGGGCAGTACGGTAAGCGCGACGCCGGCATCGCGCATGCGGCCCGCGATCTCGGCGAGCCGCTCCGGCTCCACATAGGCGAGCTTGGTCACATGGCCGATGGCCACCCGCCCGCCCCAGCCGAACCGCTCGGTGAGCGTGCAGACATAATCGAGATCGAGTGCTGACGGATCGGCGCCGAAATCGAGGTGCATGTCGATGTCCACGTCGAAATCGCGGGCCATCGCGAACACCCGGTCGATCTGGCCATGGGGGTCGGTGTCCGTGTAGGGCGCCGCGCCCACCGCCTTCGCGCCGCGCCGAAGCGCCTCCACCATCAGGTCCTCGGTGCCGGGATTGTTGGTGAGGCCCTCCTGCGGAAACACGCAGACCTTGATGTCGATGGCCCAGCGGAAATCCGCCACCAGTTGCATCACCCCCTCGAACCCGCGCAGGCCGATGCCGGGGTCCACCTCCAGATGGGTGCGCATGTGGGTGGTGCCCTGGGCGACGGCCTTCTCGATGGTGCGCCGGCCCCGGTCGTAGACATCCTGCGGGGTGAAATCCTTCTTGGCGCGGGCCACCTCGGCGATGGCCTCCTCAAGGTCCCCACGGCGGGAGGCGCAGCGATCGAGGATGCAGGATTTGTCCAGGTGGATGTGGGTTTCCACGAAGCCGGGCGCGACGAGGCATCCCCCGGCATCCACCACCTCTGCGTCAGCCACGATGTCGGGCGCGACGGCTTCGATGCGGCCGGCGGTGACGGCGATATCGACAGTCTGGTCCGGCGCATCCGGGAGGCGGGCGTTCTTGACGATCAGATCCATGGGGCTCTCGACGGCTGGCAGGGTTATTTCGCGGTGGCGCGGGCCTTCTCGCCCTTGAGCTTGGCGCGCCAGCTTCCGGCTTCGACCATCCCGGCGATGACGTTGGCCATCACCTTCGCCACCGCCTCCGAGCCGCGCGGGTTCATGCTGCGCTGGGAGACGACGACGGACAGGCGCCAGGATGGCGTGGGATCGACGATGGAGACGGCGACCATCTCGCCGCGCGCCATCTCGTCCATGAAGGCGAAGTGAGGCATCACGCCCAGCGCGCGGCCCGAGCGCACGAGGCGCGCGATGGTGGGCAGGCTGTCGCAGGCCATGGCAACGGGCTCCACGTCGTTGCGGGCGGCGAACTGCTCGATCACCGTGCGCATCACATTGGGCGCGCCGGGCAGAACGATGGGCCACGCGAACATGTCGCGGAACGCGACTGAGCCTTTTGCCGCCAGGGGATGATCCGGCGCCGCGAACAGCATGAGGTCCTCGACCATCATCTCGGTCCAGGCCACGTGCTCGAACGCCTTGTGGTCATAGAGGAGGGCCACGTCCAGCCGGCCGGCCTGGAGGAGATCGTCGAGATAGCCGGTCATGGCCTCCACCACATGGAGGGCGATGTTGGGCTGCTGCTCGGCCATGGCCGTGATCAGCGGCAGGCCGAGGCCGCGGCAGGCCGAGGTGGGCAGCCCCACCGACACGCGGCCCGAGGGATTGAGCGACTTGGAGCGGACCTGGTCCTTCACCCGGTCTACCTCCTCCAGGATGCGGCGGGCGTGGTCGTAGAACTGCTGTCCGAGCTCGGAGGGCGTGACGCCGCGGGCATGGCGCATGAGCAGCTCCACGCCCAGCTCTTCCTCCAGATTCTTCATCTGCTGGCTCAGCGAAGGCTGAGCAATGCGCAATACCTCCGCCGCGCGGGAGAAGTTCCCGCTTTCTGCAATCTGGACGAAGTATTTGAGCTGACGAAAGTCCATGGCTCACCTTTGCATGCGATGAAATGGCATTGCTTAAAAGCGATTGTCAAATTGCATGATAAATGGTCATATGCCTAAACTATGAGCGTAGAAATCATATAAATCAATCATAATCAATGGATTGATCGCATCATCCGGAGTTCACTTCGGCCTATTATCTCATCCCATAGGATCAGCCTATAGCTACGATCGGAAAATAATCTTTGTCCTGAGGCTGGGCCTATATCAGCTTTGGCTCGCAGATGATTTTCGGGCGGTGATGCCCGGCGCGTCCTGTACACGGCAGGAGAAACAGACATGCCTCCCCAGAGCATTTTGCGCGGCCAGCTTCTGGCCGCCACGGTGGCGTTTGGCCTTTGCACCGGCCTTTCGGCCACCCCGGCGCTGGCCGATCAGGAACCCTGTATCGGCAATTCCGCCGCCGTCACCGGCCCGGCCGCCTTCTCCGGCCTCGCCATCAAGCTGGGCGCGGAGATCGCCATCGAGGAGATCAACGCCGCTGGCGGCGTGCTCGGCAAGAAGCTGCGCCTGATCCAGTATGACGATGCCGGCGCGCCGCCGCGCGGCGTCGACAATACCCGCCGCATCGCGCTGGCGGACAAGTGCATCGCCGTGCTTGGCGGCTTCCATTCCACCGTCGCCTTGGCGCAGGTGGACCCGGTGCACGAGATCGGCATTCCCTACATGGGCGTGTGGGCCGCCAACACCAAGGCGATCGAGAACGGGCGCGATCCCAACTTCATGTTCCGCGTCTCCGCCAAGGACAAGTGGGTCGCCCGCTTCCTGGTGGACGAGGCGCTGAAGGTGTCCAAGACCGGCAAGGTGGCGTTCTTCTACGAGAACACCGGCTGGGGCAACGGCGCCCTGCCGGACGTGAAGGCCGCGCTCGCCGCCAAGGGCAAGGAACTCGCCGCAGCCGAGACCTTCAACTGGAACGACCAGGACATGTCGCCCCAGGTGATCCGCGCCCGCGACGCCGGGGCGGACGTGGTCATGGTGTGGTCCCTCGACCGCGAGGCGAACCAGATCCTGCGGTCCATGGACAAGGCGGGCTGGAAGCCGCCCATCATCGGCGCCTGGGGCATCTCCGGCAATCTCGGCGAATTGGCCGGGCCGCTCGCCAACGGCGTGCGGGTGATGCAGACCTATTCCTTCCTGACCCCGCAGAGCGACACGGGCAAGAAGCTGCTCGCCGCCATCGAGGCCAAGACCGGCGTCAAGGACCCGAAGGACATCAAGGCGCCCTCCGGCATCGCGAATTCCTATGATGCGGTCTACGTGCTGGCCGATGCCATCAAGATCGCCGGCTCGTATGATTGGAAGAAGGTGCAGCAGGCCCTCTACCAGGTGAGCCGCGACGGCCTCGTCGCCCCCTACAAGCCGGCCTTCGACAAGGCCGATCCCGAGCGCCAGGACGCCATCCTGCCGCAATACTACCTGCTGACCGTCTGGCACGACGGCAAGCTCATCCCCCTCAAGGGCTCGCCCTACGACAAGTGAGCCCGCGCGGGAGGCGGTTTCCCTCGCCGCCTCCCGCTTCCTTCTCCCCTTGCCGCAATTTCTCGCCGCGACCGGCCACGGCCGGGCTCGCCTCACACCGACAGGTCGCCTGCAATGACCACAGTGGTGCAATACATCCTGTCCGGCCTTGCCATGGGCGGCATCTATGCCCTGGTGGCGCTCGGCTTCCACATCATGTGGTCATCCGCCAAGGCCGTTAACTTCGCCCATGGCGACACGCTGATGATCGGCGGCCTGCTGGCCGTCTACCTGCTGGCGGCCGGCCTGCCGCTGGGCCTCGCCTGCCTCCTGGCGGTGGCCGTCGGCGCGCTGTTCGGGCTGGTGCTGGAGCGCATCGCGGTGCGCCCCTTCCTGTCTCAGCAGGGCTCGGTGGGCTGGATGCTCACCACCATCGCGGTGGGCATCATGGTGGAGAGCTTCGCCACCATCCAGACCCAGGGCTATGCCCGGCCGCTGCCCTCGCCGGGCGTCAACTCCTCCGTGCACATCCTCGGCGCCGGCATCTATCCGCAGGAACTGGTGATCCCGCTGGTGGCGGTCGTGGCCATGCTGGGCCTGCGGGCGCTCCAGCGCCACACCCTCCTCGGCCGCGCCATGCGGGCGGTGGCCCACAACAAGAACGCAGCCGCCCTCATGGGCATCAATGTAAATGCGGTCGTCGCCTTCTCCTTCGCCCTCGCCGGGCTTCTGGGCGCGGCGGCTGGCGTGCTGGTAGCCCCGGTGGTGCAGGCCTCCGCCGCCATGGGTGTGCTGCCGGGCCTGAAGGGCTTTGCCGTTGCCATCATCGGCGGCATCACCTCGGCACCGGGGGTGGTCATCACCGGCCTCGTCTATGGGGTGATGGAGAAGTTCGTCGAGGGCTACATCTCCACCGCCGCGCGCGAGATCATCGGCTTCTCCCTCATGATCCTCACTCTGCTGGTCTTCCCCCAGGGCCTGTTCGGCAAGCGGGAGGTGATGAAGGTATGAGACACCTCGTCCGCCATCTCACCCTCCTGGGCTTCGGGGCGTTCCTCGCCCTCCTCGTGGCCGTGCCACTCACCGCCGGCAACGAGTATGAGCTGCGCCTGTTCATGCTGTTCCTGATCTACGGCATCATCGCCGTGGGCCTGAACGTGCTGGTGGGGCTTACCGGCCTGGTCTCCCTCGGGCAGGCGGGCCTGTTTGCCCTCGGCTCCTATACCGGCGCCATCGTGGCGACGCGACTGGGCTTCGACATGATCTCGGCGAGCATCGTCGCCGCGCTGGTGGCGGCCGTGTTCGGCGTGCTCCTCGCCTATCCGACGGTGCGGGTGCGCGGCGTCTATCTCGCGGTGGTCACCATCGCCTTCGGCCTCATCGTGGAGAATGTCGCCATCGAGTGGCAGTCGCTCACGGGGGGCACCACCGGCATCACGTCCATTCCCTCCCCGAATGCGTTCGGGGTGCGGCTCTCGGGCTATGCCTTCTATGGCGTGCTGGCGGCGGTGCTGTTCCTCGCCACGGCGGCCGCGCACAATCTCAAGGTCTCGCGCTACGGCCGGGCGATGCTGGCGGTGTCGCAGAGCGAGATCGCGGCGCGGGCGCTGGGCGTGGATGCCACCGCCACGCGCACGCTCGCCTTCGTGGCGGCGGCGGTGACGGCGGGCCTCGCGGGCACCTTCTACGCCTTCCTCAACTCCTACATCTCGCCCGACATCTTCACATTCTCGGACAGCGTGCGCTTCCTGCTCATGGTGATCCTGGGCGGCGCGGCCTCCACCTTCGGCCCGGTGCTGGGCGCCTATATCCTCACCTATCTGCCGGAGTATCTGCAGGAATTCGCGGTGTGGCAGAAGTTCGCCTATGGCGCGCTGCTGCTCATCGTCATGTTCGTGATGCCGCGGGGCATCATGGGTTCGCTCGCCGCCGGCCTGAAGCGGCTGGTGCCGGTGCCGCGCGCGGTGCCCGCCTCCGAAGGCCTGCCGGCCGAGGACACGCTGCGCCTCGATCCCCGCGCGCAGAAAGCCGAGCTGGTGGCGCGCGACCTCACCGTGCGCTTCGGCGGGCTCACGGCGCTGGCGAAAGCCTCGCTGAGGGTGAAGCCGGGCGAGGTGCATGCCCTCATCGGGCCGAACGGCGCCGGCAAGTCCACCTTCGTCAACACCATCTCCGGCTTCTACCAGCCGAGCGAGGGCGCCTTCGAGCTGGACGGCATCCAGCTCGCCGGCAAGGCCTCCCACGAGATCGCCCGCGCCGGCCTCTCCCGCACCTTCCAGAACACCGAGCTGTTCGGTGAGATGACCGTGCTGGAAAACGTGATGGTGGGCTATCAGCAGCGCCTCGGCTACGGGCTTCTCGCCGCCGTGCTGCGCACCGGTGCGATGCGGCGGCAGGACGAGGAATGCCGTCGCGCCGCCATCGGCCTGCTCGCGTTCGTGGGGCTTGAGGACTACGCCAACGAGGAGGCCCGCTTCCTGCCGTTCGGCCTCCAGCGCCGCCTGGAGATCGCCCGCGCGCTGGCCCCCCGGCCTCGCGTGCTGCTGCTGGACGAGCCTGCTGCCGGGCTCACCACCCAGGAGATCGACGAGCTGGAAGCCATGATCCGACGGATCGCGGCGCTGGGCGTCTCGGTGCTGCTTATTGAGCACCATGTGGAACTCATCATGGCGGTGGCCGACACGGTGACCGTGCTGGATTACGGCCAGGTGATCGCCAGCGACACGCCTGCCGTGGTGCAGGAGAACCCGCGCGTCATCGAGGCCTATTTCGGCACCTCCCTCGACCACGCCACCCCCGCCGAGGTGACGGCATGACCCCTCCCAAGACCGACGCCGCGGACGTGCTGCTCGACATCCAGTCCATGGAACTGCGCTACGGCGCGGCGGTGGCGGTGCGCGACATCTCCCTCAAGGTGAAGCGCGGCCAATTGGTGGCGGTCATCGGCAACAACGGGGCCGGCAAGTCGTCCATGGTGAAGGGCGCGACCGGCCTCGTCGCCCCGTCCGGCGGCAAGGTGCTGTTCCGTGGCGCCGACACCATCCGCATGAGCGCGAACGCCAAGGTTGGGCAGGGCCTCGTCATGGTGCCGGAAGGCCGGCTGATCTTCCCCGACCAGAGCGTGGAGGACAATCTGATCCTCGGCGCCTATGTCCATGGCGGACTGAAGGGCGCGCGGGCGAAGCAGACCCGCGATAAGGTGCTGGAGCTGTTCCCGCGGCTGAAGGAGCGCCTTGGCCAGCAGGCCGGCTCCATGTCCGGCGGCGAGCAGCAGATGCTGGCCATCGCCCGCGGGCTGATGGCCGAGCCCGAGCTGCTCATCATCGACGAACTTTCGCTCGGCCTCGCGCCCCGCATCGTCGACCAGCTCATGGGCGTGCTCTCTTCGCTCAACAAGGCTGGCCTCACCATCCTGCTGGTGGAGCAGTTGGCCTCCTACGCGCTCGCCATCGCCGACCATGCCTATGTCATTGCCAACGGCCGCGTCGCGCGGGAAGGGCCGAGCCAGGTGCTCGCTCGCGATCCCGAGGTGATGGAAGCCTTCCTCGGCCGCAAGAAACCGGCGGCCTGAGCTTCATCTTTTTGCAAGTCGATCCAGTCCAAGGAGCCCCCATGTCCAGAATCGTCGACCTCAGCCTGCTCATCGAAGACAACATGCCCGCCCACAAGCTGTTTCAGCGGCCGGTGATCACAACTCACATGAGCCACGAAAGCTCGAAGGCGCTGGGCCTCGGCGTGCCCGGCGATGCCATGACCTTTCAGACGAATTTCATCGCCATGCTCGACCATGTGGGCACCCACGTGGATGCCTTCCGCCATGTGAAGCCCGACGGCGCTGCCATCGACGAGATGCCGCTAGAGATGTTCATGGGCAAGGCCGTGTGCTTCGACCTGCGCCACATCCCCGACCTCGGGGAGATCAACGTCGAGGATATGGAGAAGGCCGAGGCAGCCGCCGGCGTGAAGGTGGACGGGCACATCGTGCTGCTGTGCACGGGCTTCCACAACCGCAACTATCCGAGCCTGGATTCCGTATGGAAGAATCCGCTCCTCACGGCGGAAGCCACCAAGTGGCTGTATGACCGCGGCTCGAAAATGCAGGGCGTGGAAGGTCCTTCCACAGACAAGCCCTCCGACAACATCTTCGCCCAGCACCGCCTGTGCCGCGACCTTGGCATGAGCCACTGGGAATGGCTGGTGAATCTGGAGGAGTTGGTGGGCAAGGGCGAGTTCCAGTTCTTCGGCGTGCCGCTGAAGTTCAAGGGCGGCTCCGGCTCGCCGGTGCGCGCCTTCGCCATCCTCGACTGAACTCGCGAATACGTCTCTTCTGCCCTGACCGAGACGTATGGGGCTGCTGGATGGTCACTGCCGGCCGTCCAGCAGCGCTCTCTTTGCAATCCACTCAAAATCCAGCATGCGCCGGAGCCGCCTCATGTCCGACGAGTTCGACACCCTGAGCGCTCTTGCCCTGCGCACGCTGGTGGCCCGGCGGGAGGTCTCGCCGGTGGAGCTGACGCGCCGCGCGCTCGATCGCGCCATCGCCACCCAGCCCACCCTCAATGCCTTCTTCCTCATCCTTGAGGAGGAGGCCATGGCCGCCGCCCATGTCGCCGAGGATGCGGTGATGAAAGGCGCGCCGCTCGGCCTCATCCACGGCCTGCCGTTCTCCGCCAAGGACCTGATGGCGGTGAAGGGCGTGCCTTATGCCTCCGGCTCCCGCGCCATGGCCGGCAATATCGCCGAGGTGGACGCCCCCGCGGTGGAGCGGGCGAAGGCGCAGGGCGGCATCCTCATCGGCAAGACCACCACCAGCGAATTCGGCTGCAAGCCCATCGGCGACAGCCCGCTCACCGGCATTACCCGCAACCCGTGGAACCTCGCCATGACGCCGGGCGGCTCCAGCGCGGGCGCGGCGGCCTCCGTGGCGGCGGGCATCACCCCGTTCGCGCTGGGCACCGACGGCGGCGGCTCCATCCGCATTCCCTGCGCCTTCAGCGGGCTTTCCGGCCTGAAGGGCCAGTTCGGCCGCGTGCCCGTATGGCCCACCTCGGCGACGCCGACGCTGGCCCATGTCGGCCCCATCGCCCGCTCCATGGCTGATGCGGCGCTGCTCTTCTCCGCCGTGGCGGGGTACGACCGGCGCGATCCGTTCGCCGTCGCCGGCCCGGTGCCGGACGTGATGGGCGCGGCGCACGCCTCCGTGGCCGGCATGCGCGTCGCCTACAGCCCCACCTTCGGCTACGCCCGCCCCGCGCCCGAGGTGATCGCCGCCACGGATCAGGCCGCCCGCACCTTCGAGGCGCTGGGCTGCCATGTGGAGCAGGTGGATGCGGTGTTCGACACCGACCCCGCCGATCTATGGACGGCCGAATTCTACGCCGGCGTCGGCACCCGCCTGCGCGATGTGCTGGAGAACCGGCGTGAGCTTCTGGATCCAGCCGTTGCGGACATCCTGATGCCGGCCCTCGGCCAGGAGATGAAGAGCTATTACGCCAGCGTCTTCGCCCGCTACGCTTTGCGCGAGAAGATGCGCCTGTTCTTCGAGCGCTATGACCTGCTGATTTCCCCGGTGCTGCCGGTAAGCGCGCTGGAGGCCGGACGGAACCTGCCGGAGGGGCTTGAGGATCGCAACCTCGTGTCCTGGGTGTTCTACACCTATCCGTTCAACCTCACCGGCCAGCCCGCCGGAGCGGTGTGCGCCGGCCTGTCGCCTGAGGGCATGCCCATCGGCCTCCAGATCGTCGGCCGCTCCTGTTGCGAGGACGATGTGGTGCGGGCGGCGGCGGCGTTCGAGCGCGCCCAGCCCGCCGGCTACAACCGCCCGCCGACCACGGCCTGAGGCGCGCCGCGCCGACCTCGAACGTCGCAATTGCCGGTCCGCGCGCGGCCGAGGCGCGGTCGCGCGCCTCCGCTCGCCTGACCGCGCATTGTCTCAATTTTGGAACGGCGCGGGCAGTCAATGCGCGCTTTTCCCGCCTCCCGCCGGCTGATACCCAAACCTCCAGAACTGCAGAAGCAGCCACGCAGCCGGAGCGTTCGGTCCCCGCGAACGGTCCGAAGACGGAGGAAACCATGAACATGCCGTTCATCCCGGCGACGGACGCGAAGCGCACCGAAGGTCTCGATCGTCTGCTCAACGCGAAGTCGGTGGCCATCGTCGGCATGTCCTCCAAGCCCCAGTCGGCCGGGCACATCGTGCTGAGGAACCTGCGCGAGAACGGCTTTTCCGGTGCCATCCACCTCGTGGGGCGCACCCCGGGCGTCATCGACGGCCTCACCGTGATCACCGACATGGCCGAACTGCCGGCAGGGGTAGATCTCGCGGTGCTCACCGTGCCCGCGTCGAGCGTCGAGGCGACGCTCGACGCCTGCATGGCGCGGGATGTCGGCTCCGCCATCGTCTTCGCCTCGGGCTTCGCCGAGACGGGCGAGGAGGGGCGGCGGGAGCAGGAGCGCATCGGCGCCCGTGTGCGCGCGGGCGGCATGGTGGTGGTCGGCCCCAACTGCCTCGGCTTCACCAATTACGCAGCCGGCTTCAGCATCACCTTCGTGGGTGTGAACAAGGTGCCGGCGATGCCGGAGGGCACGCGCGATGCCGTCGCCATCGTGTCCCAGTCCGGCGGCCTCGCCAACCACCTGCGCCACGGACTGAATTCCCGCGGCGTCGCGGTCGCCTACAACATCTCCACCGGCAACGAGATGGACCTCGGCCTCGGCGATTTCGTCGACCATCTCGTGGACGATGCGGCGACGCGCGTCATCATGATCTATGCCGAGGACATCCGGCGGCCGGACCTGTTCCTCGCCGCCGCCGCCCGCGCCCATGCCGTGGGCAAGCCGCTGGTGATGCTGTTTCCCGGCCGCAGCCCCCGGGCGCAGGAGGCGGCCAAGTCGCACACCGGCGCGCTGGCGGGCGACTATGCCGTGATGAAGGCCATGGTGGAGCGCGCCGGCGTCCATCTGGTCGAGACACTCGACGAATTCATGGATGTGGCGGAGATCCTCTCGCGCTATCCGGCGCCCTCCCGCGGCGGCCTCGGCATCCTCACCTTCTCCGGTGCCTTCTGCGGCATCGCGCACGATTTCTGCGCCGATATCGGGGTGGAGATCCCATCTCTCTCTCAGGCCACCGAAAGCGAGCTGAAGTCCCTGCTGCCGGCGTTCATCTCGCCCAAGAATCCCATCGATCTCGGCACCGAGGCCGTGTGGCGGCCGGAGCTGGTCGGCGCGGGCGTCGCCGCTTTGCTCAAAGAGCCGGCCATCGGGGCCGTCGCCATTTCCATTCCCATCGTCTCGCCAGCCCACGCCAAGGCCTATGTGGAGCAGGTGGTGAAGGCGCGGGGCGACAGCGTGAAGCCCGTGGCCATGGCCATGCTCGGCGACCAGCTGCCCCTGCCGCCGGAATTCGTCGAGATCGCCCGCGCCGGCAAGGTGATCGTCTCGCGCTCCTCCGATCGCGTCCTGAAGGCGCTGGCGCGGATCGTCCGGCAGCCGGACGTGACGACGCCGGCACCTGCCACACGGTCGTCCACGCCGCTTCGCGACCTGCCCAAGGGCACGCTGCCGGAGTGGCTCGGCAAGAGCGTGCTCGAAGCAGAGGGCATCCGCATTCCCGGCGGCCGTCTGGTGCGCACCCTCGACGAGGCGCTCTCGGCGGCGGAAGGCATCGGCTATCCGGTCGTCATCAAGGCGCAGGCCGGCGCGCTGGCGCACAAGACGGAAGCGGGCGGCGTCATCCTCAACCTCGCCGATGCCGATGCGCTCGCCGCCGCCTGGTCCACGCTCAACGCGAACATCGCCCGCGCCCAGCCCGGCCTCGTGCTGGACGGGGTGCTGGTGGAGAAGATGTCCGCCAAGGGGCTGGAACTGGTGGTGGGCGGCCGGCGTGATCCGCGCTGGGGGCCGGTGGTGCTCATCGGCCTCGGCGGCATCATGGTGGAGGCTCTGGGCGACGTGCGCCTTGTGGCGGCCGATGCCAGCCGCGCGGAGTTCGTCGCCGAGTTCGGCCGGCTGAAGGCGTCCAAGATGCTCTACGGCTTCCGCAACCTGCCGCCGGTGGACGTGGAGGCCGCAGCCGACGTGGCGGTGGCGATCGGCCGCCTGCTGCAGGCGACGCCCGAGATCACCGACGTCGAGATCAATCCGCTCATGGTCTACGAGCGCGGCCGAGGCGCCGTCGCCCTCGATGCCCTGATCGTCAGCACCGGCAGCTGAGCCGTCCGGCGGCCAACACAGCGACAGTAACGCACACGTATCGGAGCCTGCCATGCCCGCGCTCGTGACCTACGAGGTCGAGGACAATATCGCGCTGATCGGCCTCAACCGGCCGGACAAGCGCAATGCCATGAATGACGCGCTGCTGATGGAGCTGCGCGACGTGCTGAACGACGCCGGTGACAAGATCGACGCCGCCGTGCTGTTCGGCCACGGGCAGAACTTCTCGGCCGGGCTCGATCTCGCCGAACTGTCGAAGCGCCTCACGCCCGAGGGGCAGGCGCCCCGCAAGCGCAGGCCGCGCCATCTGTGGCATTCCACGTTCGACCTGCTTGCGCGGGGCAACTTCCCGGTGGTCTGCGCGCTCCATGGCGCCACCATCGGCGGCGGGCTGGAGCTTGCCTCCGCGGCTCACATCCGCGTCGCCGACGAGACCACCTTCTTCGGCCTGCCGGAAGGCCAGCGCGGCATCTTCGTGGGTGGCGGCGGCAGCGTGCGCACCCAGCGCATCATCGGCTATCCCATGATGGCCGACATGATGCTGACCGGGCGCCTCCTCACCGCCGAGGAGGGCAGCCGCTGCGGCCTCGCGCAATATGTGGTGCCGGCCGGTGAAGCGTTCGCCAAGGCCAAGGCGCTGGCGCGGGTGATCGCCTCCAACGTGCCCCAGACCAACTGGATGATCACCAACGTCCTGCCGCGCATCAACGACCTGTCGCATGACGACGGGCTGTTCATGGAATATCTCAACACGTCCATGACGCGGCCGCCTGAGGCCCTCAAGCGCCTCGAGGACTTTCTGGAAAAGCGCGCGCCGGCCTTGGCCCGGCCCGAGTAGACCCAAGCCAAAGACAAATAAAATCATAATGTCAGGGAGGACGACATGGGCCATTTCGTCGATCGGCGGACACTCCTTCGGGCCGGCCTCGGCGCCGGCGCGGGCGCAATGGCGGGCTTCCCGTTGCGGGCCGCCCGGGCGCAGGGCGATGCGGTGCGCTGGGCCTATCTGGTGCCCGGCTTCACGGTGCTCATCGCCCGCTACATGCAGCAGAAGAAGCTCGGCGACGCGCCGGGCGTCGGCCTTGCCGCACCCAGCGAATACGCCACGGTTTCCACTTATTACAACGATTTCGCCGCCGGCAATTACGATGTCTGCATCGGCAGCTGGGATGTGTTCGCCCAGCGCTTCGAGGCCGGCGTGCCGATCCGCATGCTGTGCACCATCACCACCGCGAGCATGATCTCCATCCTCACCGGGGAGCCCTCCATCAAGGGCATCCCGGACCTGAAGGGCAAGACGCTGGCGGCGCCGCAGTCCACCGGCACGTTCCGCATGGTGTCGAGCCTCATCAAGGAGCGCTACAGCCTGGAACTGGGGCGCGACATCAACATCCAGGGCGTGGACAATCCCGCGTCGTCCATGACCATGGTTCTCGCCAACCGGGCGGACGCGGGGCTCTCGTGGGAGCCGAACATCAGTTCGGCGATGGCGCGGCGCAAGGACCTGTCGCTCATCTTCAACGCCGGAAACGCCTATCGCGACATCAGCGGCGGCGGGGAGCTGCCCTATTTCGGCATCGCGGTGCGGCGCGAGCTTGCGGAACGTGATCCGGAGCGGGTGCGCCGTATCCGCGCGGCGTTCGAGGCCGCCATCAACGGCATCATCGCCGATCCCAAGGAAGCCGTGAGCCTCGTCGCGGATTCGGCCGGGGCGCCGGCCCCGGTGCTGCTCGATGCGCTCACCTCAAAGCGGCTCAGCTTCCGCTTCGGCTCCATGGCCTCGGCGGAGGAGCGCGCCCAGATGACGAAGGCCGGCGAGTTCCTGAAGCGGAACGGCCTGCTCAAGCAGTCCATCGATCCCGGCTTCTTCATAGCGTCCTGAGGCGGGGCGGGTCCTTGCGCGCGTCGCCCGCCGGGCGGCGGCGCACGGGCTCGCCCTGCTCACGCCGGTCGAGCCGCGCCGGCCCGTCGGCGGCCAGAAATGCCTCCACGTGGTCGAGGAAAACGCGGGTGCGCTGCGGCACGTGGCGGCCCGCGAAATAGGTCGCCGTCGCCTGCAGCGCGGGGATTTCCTCCTGCATGTCCAGCCGCACGAGGCGGCCGTTGGCGACGTCGCCACGGCACATCACATTGGGAAGCACGCCCGCCCCGAGGCCCGCGATCACCAGCTCGCGGGCGACGCCGATATTGTTGACGCGGACCGTGCCGTGCCGGTCCGCCTCGCCCCGCGCCTCCTCCCGCCAGATGCCTTCCGCCACCTGCTGCTCGGTGAGCACGCCCTTCACGTCGGCGAGCCGGCGGGGGGGTGAAGCGAGCCGGGCCAGGTACTTCGGGCTGGCATAGATGCCGCGCGTGAGCGCCGTCAGCCGCCGCGCCGGCACGCCCGGATTGACATGGCTGCCGAGCTGGATGGCGATGTCGTAGGTCTCCTCCGTCACATCCACCCACCGGCCGTTGACGTGCACGTCGAGGTCGATCATCGCGTATGTCTCGGCGAAGGACGCGATGGCGCTGCTGATCCAGCCAGTCCCGAAATCGATGGGCATGCTCACCCTGAGCTTGCCGCGCAGGCTCGTGCGCCGCTGGGTGGTCTGCAGCCCCGCGCTCTCCAGCTCCGCGGCGATGCGGGAGCAATGGTCGTGCAGCCGGCGCCCCTCGTCGGTGACCAGAATGCGCCGGCTGGTGCGCTTGAGCAGCGCCGCGCCGACCTGATCTTCCAGATGCTTGATTTTCCGGCTGACCGTCGACTTGGGCTGGCCAAGTAACCGCGCAGCTCGAGTAATGTTTTCCTGGTTGACCACCTCGAAGAACACCACCAGCGCGTTAAGGTCGAAGTTCATCTCTTCCTCCCGGTTCGACAGTTCTAGCATCGTCCCAATTTTGGAACAACGCGCTGCGCGAATCCGCGCTTTGTGCCGTGGGCGGGGGTGCTATGGTCCTGTTCAACGAAGTGCTTCGGCTGCGGGGCTCCGGCTCCCGCGCCGCAATAGCACCATCCGCCAAGCGCGCGCAGATGCGTGCGCATCCAAGGCGGAAAATGCGGGAGGAAAAGGCACACCATGAGCGAAAACCTTGTTGCGACAGGGCGGCCGCCCCTGCGGCCGGCGCCCGCCCGCAAGGCTTCGAGGCGCGGCTCGGGACAAAGCGACGTGGTGGCGACGCTGGTCGTGGTCGCGGCCATGGTCATCGCGATGCAGATCGCCAGCAGCCACGTTCCCGATTACATCATGCCCTCGCCCATGAGCGTGCTGAACGCCACGGGCGACATCCTCTTCGGCGACCGCATGCACGTGCTGGTGACGCTGGCGCGCCTCGCCGCGGCGCTGGCCTTCTCGCTGGTCGCGGGGGTGATCGTGGGGGCCATCATGGGCATGGTCCCGCTGGTGCGCCCCTTCCTGCGCGCGATCATCGTGATCGACACCGGCATTCCGGCGCTGTCCTGGATGCTCATCGCGGTGTTCTGGTTCAAGGACACCGAGACGCGGATCTTCTTCATCCTCACGGTGATCCTGCTGCCCTTCTACGCCATGAACGTCTACGAGGGCATCCGCGCGCTGCCCAAGGATCTGGTGGACATGGTGGAGAGCTTCCGCCCGAGCCGCTGGCAGATGCTGCGCTACATGATCATGCCGCACATTGTCCCCTACATCTTCATCACCACCAAGTCGGTCGTCGGCTATGCCATCCGCATGGCGGTGTTCGCTGAACTCGTCGCCTCGGCCATCGGCATCGGCTCGCGCATGAGCCTTGCCCAGTCGAGCTTCCGCATCGATCAGGTGTTCGCCTGGACCTTCCTGCTCGTCATCCTCAACATCGCCTTGCAGTGGGGCGTCTCGGCCATCGAGAAGCTGTTCCTGAAGTGGCGGCCGGAAGTGGCGGTGCGGTGATGGGCACGATCGATCCGGTCATCGAGATCCGCAACATCCACAAGAGCTTCGGCGGTTTCGTCGCGGTGGATGACTTCAGCCTGCGCGTGGAGCCCGGCGAGATCGTCGCGCTTTTGGGACGCACCGGGGCCGGCAAGAGCACCGTGCTCAATCTGGTGATGGGCACCATCGGGCCGGACCAGGGCACGATCCGCGTCGCCGGTTTCGACCCTTATGCGCAGTTCCGCGAGCTGAAGGGGCGCATCGCCGTTTCCTTCCAGACGGACAGGCTGCTGCCTTGGCGCACCGCGGTGGAGAATGCCGAACTCGGCCTCCTCATTCTCGGTGTGCCGAAGGCGGAAGCCCGCACGCGGGCGCTGGCCTGGCTGGAGCGGGTGAATCTCAAGGGCGCGCAGGACAAGTATGTCCACGAACTGTCGGGAGGCATGCGCCAGCGCGTCTCGCTGGCCCGCGCGCTGGCGGTGGACCCGGCCATCGTGTTCCTCGACGAATCCTTCAGCCAGCTCGACCATGCGACGGCGGGCAAGCTGCGGCGCGATTTCCATCGCATCGCCAAGGAGTTCGGGAAGACCTGCCTGTTCGTGACCCACCGCATCGAGGATGCGATCGAGATCGCGGACCGGGCCATCGTGCTCAATCCGGGCGCGCGCATCGTGCTGACGGAAGAGATCACGCCCGATTTGCGCGCCGACCCGTCCCGCGTGCGCGCCTGCCACGCCCGCATCGCCGAGGCCATGGGCGGCGAGGGCGAGGCGGACGATGAGGAAGACGCCGCCCCCGTCATCGCCGGCTGATCGCCCACGCACCCTTCTTCCAGCACCGGCGGCCTGATGTCGCCGGTGACCGGCCAGCCGTGCCTTGGGCCGGCCGTCCCAGCTTCATCATCCGGAGGTGCCAGAATGGCACGGACAGACGTGGTCATCGCCGGCTATGCCGAGACCAAGGTGGTCTACCAGAGCGGCCGGTCCGCCTATGATTTCGCCGGCCTTGCCTTGAGCGACCTGCTTGAGAAGAGCGGCATCGGGAAGGACGAGATAGACGGCCTCTCGGTGACGCTGGCGCTGAGCGAGGGCACCAATCCCTTCTTCGCCGTCTACATGGCGGATGCGCTCGGGCTGACCCCCACATGGCTTAACGCAGGCGGCATCGGCGGCTGCTCGGCGGCGGGCGGGGTCGCGCGGGCCATGTGGGCCATCCGCGAGGGTGCGTGCCGCATCGCGGTGGTCCTCTCCGCCGATGCGCCGAGCACCGCCTTCCGGGCGAACTACGGCGCCTACCGCCCGGAGTTTCAGGATCCGCAGGGCGTGCAGGGGCCACCGGCCACCTTCGGGCTGCTGATGAGCCGCTACGATCATCAGTATGGGCTCGATCCCCGCGCGCTGGGCAAGATCGCGATCACCCAGCGAGAGCACGCGCTGCGCAATCCCAACGCCCTCGACAAATTCCGCAAGCCGCTGACGATGGACGATTATCTGGCGTCCCGATCGATCGCCGATCCGCTGCGCGTGCTCGACTGCGTGATGTATTGCGATGGCGCCAACGCCTTCCTCGTGATGAGCGAAGAAGAGGCCCGCGCCCGCGGCATCGAGAAGGTCGCTTATCCCACCGCCTATGCCGAGGTGACCAACCATAACGGCGCCGACCCGCTGGCGGACATCACCGAAAGCGGCTTCTACCGCATCGCGCCGAAGGTGTTCGCCAAGGCGGGCCTCACCCCCGCCGGCATCGGCATGTTCCAGCCCTATGACGACTTCACCATCGCCGTGCTGATGCAGCTGGAGGCGTTCGGCTTCTGCGGCACGGGCGAGGGCTCGGCCTTCGTGCGTGATACCGATCTCTCGTTCAGCGGAACCCTGCCGCTGAACACCGGCGGCGGCCAGATCTCGGCCGGCCAACCGGGGCTCGCCAGCGGAGGGCTGAACCTTGCCGAGGCGGTGCGGCAGCTCTTCGGCGAGGGGGGCGACCGGCAGGTGCCCGGGGTGCGCAACGCGCTGGTCACGGGCATCGGCGTCATCCCCTACGGCCGCAACTGGGGTTGCAGCGCCGCGATGATCCTGGAGGTGTGAGATGGCTGAAACCGAAGCACGGCCCGTGCCGGTCGCCAACCGCTACGTGCCCTCGCAGCCGTTCTGGGATGGCGCGCGGGAGGGGCGGCTGATGCTGCAGATGTGCCTCGATACGGGCCGCTTCCAGCATCCGCCCCATCCGCTCAGCGTCTACACCGGCAGCCAGAATGTCGCGTGGCGGCAGGTGAGCGGCCTGGGCACGATCTACGCCGTGACGGTTGTGCGCGTGCCGGGGCCTGGGCTTGCCGGCCGGCTGCCGCTGACCGTGGCCACGGTGGAACTGGCCGAGGGCGTCCGTCTCATCGCCAACATCATCGACAGTCCGCCCGAGCGCGTGGGCATCGGAGCCGCCGTGGAGCTGGCGTGGGACCCTCTCGCAGACGGCACGCCCTATCCCGCCTTCCGGACGCTGGCGCAGGGGGCGGCCGATGCTCAGGATTGAGAGCGAGGCGGAGCAGGCGTTCCGCCGCGAGGTGCGCGACTGGTACGCGGCCGAGCTTCCCGAAGAATTGCGCGACCTCACTTTTCGGCCCGAGCCGGCGCGGGCGCTCGGCTGGTATCGCCGCCTGTCGCAGCGGGGATGGATCGCGCCCCACTGGCCGAAGACTTTCGGCGGCATGGGCGCCTCGCCGGTGGAGCAGGTGATCCTGATGGAGGAGGCCGCGCGCATCGGCGCGCCGGAATTGCCCACTCAGGGCCTCAACCAGATCGGCCCGATCCTCCAGCGCTTCGGTACGCCCGAGCAGCAGGCGCGGCACCTGCCGGCGATCCTCAACGGGGATGTCATCTGGTGCCAGGGCTATTCCGAGCCCGGCGCGGGTTCCGATCTCGCCTCGCTGAGAACGCGTGGGCGCGTGGAAGATGACGAGATCGTCGTCACCGGCCACAAGATCTGGACCACATGGGGCCACCATGCGGACTGGATCTATGCCCTCGTGCGCACCAACGAGACCTTGCCCCGCCGGCAGGGCATCACCTTCCTCCTCATCGATCTGACATCGCCCGGCATCACCCGCCGCCCCATCCGCACCCTCGCCGACGAAAACGAGTTCTGCGAGGTGTTCTTTGATGAGGTTCGCGTGCCCCGCGCGAACGTGGTGGGTCCGCTCGACGGCGGCTGGTCCATCGTGACCGCCCTTCTCGACGAGGAACGCATCCAGCTCGGCGCACCCTCTCACGCCCTGCGCGCGCTGGAGCGCGTGCGCCGCATGGCGCGGGCGCTGGGGCCGGCGCTGGGGGAAGCCGGGCATCTCATGGTGGCGGAGGCAGAGATGGAGGTGGCGGCGCTCACCGCGGCCTTTCTCCAGATCCTGACGGGCGTGGCCAGTGGCAAGGCGGGCGATCCCTCCGGCCTCAAGATCCTCTCCACCGAGACCACCCAGCGGGTGCTCGACATCGCCCAGGAGCTGGCCGGCTCCGCCGCATCGCTGAAGCTGCCCGAGCAGGTCGCGGGCGCGGTGATCGACTTCAGCGAGCTGTTCCTCCAGTCCCGCCGCCTGTCCATCTATGGCGGCACCAACGAGATCCAGCGCGGGCTCATCGCGGACCGCGTGCTGAAACTTCCAAAGGGAAAGCGGCCATGATCGAGCCCACGCCCGAGCAGGTTCTCATGCGGGACAGCCTGGTCCAGCTCCTCGGCGACGGGGTGGCGCGGACCCGCGCCGCCGGCGAGGCGTGGCCGCGCATCGACCGGGCTCCGTGGGCGGACATCGCCGGCGCCGGATGGCCGGGGCTGCTCGTGCCCGAGGCCTCCGGCGGATGGGGCGGCACCGCGCTCGACATGGTGATGCTGCTCGAAGGCGCGGCCGCGACGCTGGCGCCGGAGCCGCTGCCGGCCGTTCTCGCCATCGCTCCGCTCCTTGCCGCCTGCGAAAGCGCGGCCGCCGCCGCTCTGCTGGGGCAACTGGTTAGCGGCGAGGCGATCGTCCTGATGGCCGAATCCGGGGCCTTTCCGCTGTCGCCCGAGGCGGGCTTCGTGCTGTTCGACGCGCATTGGGCCGACGAGGTCATCTGCGCAGAAGGGGAGGGGGACGCCTTCCGGCTGGTTGCAGTGCCGGCCGCGGACCTTGCGGACGCGCCGTTGCGGCGGACCATAGACGGCAGCGGGCAGCGGGTCTTTTCCCTCCCCGCGGGCGCCGGGCTCGAACTGGCGCGAGGATGCCGGGCGGAGGCGGCCTATCATAGCGCCGTCAACCGTCTGCGCCTCGGCGCTGCCGCCAGCCTGATGGGTCTCGTACGCGGGGCGCTCGCCCTCACGATCGATTATCTCGGCGTCCGAACCCAGTTCGGCCAGCCCATCGGCTCGTTCCAGGCGCTCCAGCACCGGGCGGCGTCCCTCCATGTTGCCCATACGGCGGGATGGGCGCTGGTGTGCGAGGCCGCCCTGAGTGTCGGTGGCGAAAAAGAGGGGATCGCCTGCGCCATGGCCAAGGCGAAGGCCTCGTCCACCGCGCGCTACCTCCTGAAGGACTGCGTGCAGATGCACGGCGCCATCGGTTTTTCGGACGAATATGCGCTCGCCCCCCTGTTCCGCCGCGCCGTGACGCTTGCCTCCGCCTTCGGTACGTCTCAGGCCTGCCTGGGGGAGATCGGCAGCCTTCCGCGGTGCGCCTGACGGCCCCTGATCCCGGCGCTCCGCACGTCGCGCCTATCGGAGGGACAGCAGGCGCCCAAGGGCATGATCGTCGGCGAGGGCCGCGGCCTTTTCCCTGGCGGTGAGCAACGCGAGCGCCTCGGCCCGCGTGGGCGCGTCCTCGACCTTGGCGCGCGCGACGAGGCGGTCGGGGCGGAAGTCCCCGGGCAGGCGCTTGCCCTGCGCGGGCAGCGCATCGCGATGGAAATCGAGGAGGTCCGCATCGCCGGCAAGGCGCGCGACGGCCTCCATGGAGCCGCTCGTTCCGGCGAGGCTCGCGCGCAGGTCCGCCGCCGCACGCAGCACCAAAGGCGGCTGCTGCGCCTCCGGCGTCTCAAGAAGCCCCCCGGGACGGCGTGGGCGGCTGGTCCACACCGCCAGCGGCACCGCTGTGAGGAGGCCGAGGATCACCGGCGACATCCACGCCATCAGCGGCCAGGCGATGGCGGCGGTCGCCGCCGCGAAGCCGAGGCCGAGGAGGGTGTGGGGCAGGAAATGGCGAAAGGCCTCCCGCCAGCCGAGGCTGCCATCGTCCCGCCGCTGCGGATTCCAGCCGCCGTCCCGCCCCATGAGAATGCTGAACACCGCGAAGGACTGGGACACCATGGTCACAGGCGCCATGAGGCCGGACAGGAGGATCTCGCTCATCATGCCGAGAAAGGTCCGCCCCGCGCCGCCGAAGCCGCGCCGGGCGGCGCCATCGCCCAGCATCAGCGCGTAGGCGATGAATTTCGGCAGCAGCAGCACCGCCATGGTGCCGCCGAATACCCAGGCGGCGCGCACGGGGTCCTGCGCCGGCCAGACGGGGAACAGAGCGAAGCCGGAGGGGAAATAGTCGGGCGGCACGAAGCGCGCCTGAAGCGAGGTCAGAAGGCCCGCGAGCAGCATCATCAGCCACAGCGGCGCCGAGACATAAGAGCCGATGCCGGTGAGCAGATGCATGCGGCTCGCGAAGCTGAGTCCGCGCACCGGCAGCACCGCCCCGTGCTGGAGATTGCCCTGGCACCAGCGGCGGTCGCGGACGGCGAGATCGGTGAGGGAGGGCGGGCCTTCCTCATAGCTGCCGGGAAGCCCCGCCACCATGTGGACGCTCCAGCCCGCGCGCACCATCAGCGCCGCCTCGACGAAATCGTGGCTCAGGATATGCCCGCCGAACGGCTTGCGCCCCTTGAGATGGGGCAGGCCCGCCGCGCCGGCGAAGGCGCGGGTGCGGATGATGGCGTTGTGGCCCCAATAATTGCTCTGGGGCCCATGCCACCAGGCAAGGCCCTGGGCGATGAGCGGCCCATAGAGGCGCCCGGCGAACTGCTGGAGCCGGGCGAACAGCGTGCGTCCGCCGACGATCACGGGCAGCGTCTGGATCAGCCCCGCCTCTGGCGTGCGCTCCAGCGCGTCGGCGAGGCGGACAATGCAATCGCCGGTCATCACGCTGTCGGCGTCGAGGATGAGCATGGCCTCGTAGGCCGCCCCGAACCGCGTCACCCAATCCGCGATATTGCCCGCCTTTCGGTCTGTGTTCTGCGGACGGCGGCGATAGAAGAAGCGGCCGCCGGTCCGCCGGCGCAAGGCGAGAAAGGCGGCTTCCTCCGCCACCCACACGTCCGCGTCGGTTGTGTCGCTGAGGATGAACACATCGAACAGGTCGGCGCGCCCGGTTGCCTCCAGCGAGCGCCATGTGGCCTCCAGCCCGGCGAAGACGCGGTTCGGCTCCTCGTTGTAGCAGGGCATCAGGAGGGCGGTGCGGATCGTCGGGGAGGGCAGGGGGGCGTCCGGATCGATGCCGAGCGCCTTGCGGCCCGAGAGAAGCCTGATAGCTCCGCCGATCGCGTTGGTGAAGGCAAGGCCGATCCACGCGAAAAGGACGACGAACAGCACCAGCACGGCGTATTCGAGGTAGGTGAGGCCGCCCACGTCCAGCACCTTGTACATCTCGTAGGCCGCGAGGCCCGTGAGCGCCATGGCGCCGCCGAACACGAAGGCGCGGCGGGCGATCAGCGTCGGGCTGAGCCGCGTCCCGGCCCCGACCCGCTCCGGCCTGCGCCAAAAGTCCTGCGCCGGCATGGCGAGGGGCGCTTCGGGGGGCAAAGCAGGCTCCGGTGCCGGCCGGGTGACCGGAGGCAGGTCCGCTAGGGCGTCCATCGGTAGAGCCAGGTTTCGGTCAGGGGCACGTCGCCCTTGAAGAGACGCGCCCTGAGTTCGGAGAGGTTGGCACCCTTGGGCTCGAACGCGAAGGAGAGGCGGGCACCGGAGATTTCCGGATTGGGCTGGAGCACCACATCGCGCACCTCGCCGGCACTGGCGGAGACATCCAGACGGATGCCGTCCGGCGTCAGCCCCGCCATGGGCCCGTCCGCCAGATCGATGACGAAGAGCCGACGCTCGTCTGTGCCGCCCGCCCGCGTTCCGGCGACGCGGCCGAGGGCGGGCGGTGTCGGCATGTCCCAGACCCAGTGCAGGCGATAGGTGTAGGTGTATTCGCTGCCCTTGCGCAGGGTGTCCCTGGGGCGCCAGAAGGCGACGACATTGTCGTGGACCTCCTGCGGGGTGGGGATTTCCACCAGATGAACCGCGCCCTCGCCCCAGTCGCCGATGGGCTCCACCCACACGCTCGGGCGCTTCTCGTAGCGCGCTTCCAGATCCTGATAATCGAAGAAGGAGCGCTGGCGCTGCATCAGGCCGAAGCCGCGCATGTTGGAGCCGGCGAAGACGCTGATCTGCAGGCGTCCCGGGTTGGCGAGCGGCCGCCAGAGCTGCTCTCCGGTTCCCTCGGAGATGGCGAGGCCCTCCGCGTCGCGGACGGCGGGGCGGAAATCGTCGAAGCCGGCATGGTCGGCCGGGCCGAACAGGAACATGCTGGTGAGCGGCGCGATGCCCGCCTCGGCGAGATCGGCACGGGGATAAAGCGCCATCTCCACCGTCATCACCGTGGCGTCGCCGGGCCGGATGGTGAAGCGATGGGCGGCCGTGGCGCTCGGGCTATCCAGCAGGGCGTGAACGACGATGGAGGGCACGTCCGGGCGCGGCTGCTCCACATAGAAGGCCTTGAACACCGGAAATTCCTCGCCGGAGGCTGCGGCGGTCTTCACCGCAAGGCCGCGCGCGGAAGTGCCGTAGCCTTGCCCCTTGGCGACGGCCCGGAAATAGCTCGCGCCCTGGAAGACGGCGATCTCGTCGAGATAATCGGGCCGGTTGAGCGGGCCGTGCAGTCTGAAGCCGGAGAAGCCGAGGTCGGTGCCACCCTGCGGCGCCTTTACGCCGTGCTCGAAGCGGAACAGGCCGGGATCGTAGGCGATGCGGCTGGCACGGCCTTCGGCCACCACAAAGACATCCACCTGATCGCGGAACAGGAAGCCCCGGTGCAGGAGCTGCATCTCGAACGGCAGCCGCTGCCCCCGCCAGATGGAGCGGTCCGCGTTGAAACGGATGTTCCGGTAGTCGTCATAGCTGAGCTTGTCGAGTTCCGCCGGCAGGGACTGGTTGCCCTGTTTGAAGGGCTTGGCGGCAAGCTGGCGCGCCATGTTCCGCACCGTTTCGGCGTCGAACCGCTCGCCCTCCTGGGCGTGCGCGGGAAGAGCCGCGGCGGCCTGAAGCGCGGAGATCGCGGCCGCGCCCAGCATGAAAGTCCTGCGGTCGAGCAATGCGTCCCTCCGCCCCCGGTTGTTCGGACATGCCTCGGCGGCCTGCTGGGAGGAAGCCGCGAAGGACGGTCCGGGTTCCCCGGCGGGAGCGCGACATTGGGTCTCGCTGGCGGGGTCGGGGCGTCAAGGTTCGTGCCGAGCGCGGATTTCGACCGGCTACCTGGCCTGTGTCGGGGCCGACGAGGCCGCCTCGGCCAGCGCCCGCACGCCCGGCCGGTAGGCCTTCCCGGTCGGTCCGGTGGGGAGCGCCGCCACCACATGGATGGCGTCCGGCACCTTGAACCGCTCGATGCGCCCCGCGCACCACGCGCGCAGTTCCTCGGCAGAGGCCGTGCTTCCCGCCCGCAGCACCACGGCGGCGTGGAGCGCCTCGCCGAGGCGCGGGTCGGGCACGCCGGCCGCGAGGGCCTGGGCAACGGCGGGATGGGCGCAGAGCACGGTCTCGATCTCGGCCGGCGCGATCTTGTTGCCGCCGCGCGAGACGATTTCCTTGATGCGCCCCACGATCTCCACGCACCCGTCCGGGCGCCGCCGCGCCACGTCGCCGGTGCGGAAATAGCCGTCGCGGAAGGCGGCCTGCGTGAGGTCTGGATTGTCGAGATAGCCGAGCATGCCAAAGGGCGTGCGGATCAGCAGTTCGCCCGGCGCGTCCGGCCCCGACCCAGTGGCGCCGGCAGCGGGGTCGTCCGAGATGAGATAATCGACGCCGGGCGTCGGCCGGCCGATGGAGCCGCGTCCCGCCTCCGCGTCCGCCGGCTTCAGGCAGAAGTCGCAGGAGCCGGTCTCGGTGAGACCGTAAAGGTCGAACACGCCGGCATCCGGCAGCTGCGCCGCGATGGCCCCGGCCAGATGCGTCCCCAGCCCTTCGCCGCCGGTGAGGATGGCCCGCAGGCGCGGCGCTGGCACATCTCCTTCGCCGAACAATGTGCGCAGCATGGAGGGGACGGTCGCGAGGACCGTGGCCTCGGGAAGGCGCGCCTTGAGGCCGGCGGGCGAGAACTTGCCCACCAGATCCAGCCGCGCGCCGGTCTTCAGCGAGAGCAGGGCCACCCACAGGCCGAAGATGAAGATGAGCTGGAGTGGCAGCACCACCCTGTCGCCCGACGTTAGGGCGAGCAGGCCCTGAAGCGCATCGAGCTTTCCGGCGAACCGGTCGTGGCCGAGCACCACGCCCTTGGGCTTGCCGGTGGAGCCGGAGGTGAAGACGATGAGCGCCGCGCCGTCGAGCAGGGGACGGGCGGGCGGTGCCGCCTCCGCGATGCGGGTCACCGTCGCATCGGACACGAGAAAGCGGGCGCCGGTCTGTTCGAGGATGGCGGCTCGTGTCGTCTCGGCCGCACCGGCGTGGAGCGGCACCGCGACGCCACCCGCCTGCCAGACCGCGAAGAAGGCGGCAAGATCGGCTGCGCGGTTGGCGACGGCGACGATCACCGGCTCGTGCGGCTCGATCCCGTCCGCCCGCAGCCGCGCGGCGAGCGTAGCGGCGGCCGCCCGTAAGGCGTCGGCCGTGTGCATCGCGCCGCCGTCCTCGGCGACGGTGCCGGCCGCTTCGTCCAGGATGCGGCAGAGCGCGCCCGTCTTCGCCATCACGGCCCCTCAGCCTTCGCGGGTGGGAAAGCGCGCATCGCGCCAGGCGATGGCGGCGCGCAGCCCCTCGCGGCGGGCGACGTCGAAGAAGGCGATCTTGTCGGCCGAGGCCGCGCCCTCGATGGAAAGGTCGATCTCCAGCGCGCTCTCCAGCGCCTGCAACATGCCCTGCGTCTCCAATGCGCGATTGAGCGCGCGCTTGGTTTCCTTCACAAGGCCGGGGTCGATGGCGCTGATGTGGCGGGCCACCCGCATCGCCTCCGTTTCCAGCCGGTCGGCGGAAACCACGCGGTTGATCATGCCGATCTCCGCCGCGCGCTGCGCGCTCACCCGGTCCTCGCCGAGCAGGATGATCTCCTTGGCGATCTTCGGCCCCACGATCCACGGCAGCAGCATCACCACGATGCCGGCGCCGAACTTCAGCTCCGGCTCGCCGAAGAAGGCGTCGTCCGAGGCGATGGTCATGTCGCAGGCGAGCGCCAGCTCGCAGGCGCCGGCAAGGCAGGCGCCGCGCACCATGGCGATGGTGGGCTTCGGGCAGTGCCAGAAGCGCATCACCGTGTCGAAATCCTTGCGCAACACGGGCCGCCACGCATCGACGCCCACCGGGCGCGCCTCCATCTGCGCCTTCAGGTCGAAGCCGGAGGAGAAGGCATTGCCGGCGCCACGCACGATCACCGCCTTCACGTCCACATCCGCCTCGGCGCGGTCCATGGCGGCGTTGATCTCGCCGAGCATCTCCTGGTCGAGCGCATTCGTGCGCTCGGGCCGGTTGAGCGTGAGAAGGGCGATACCGTCTCGGGTTTCGTAGGCGATCTTGGTGAAGGTCATGGAAGCCTCGTGGAGAGGGATCAGCGCCGCCCGCCGGCCATGCTCGCCGCTTCGGGCCGCAGGCGCAGGCGGAGCATGGCGAGGACGCCGAGGAAGGGGCCGATGGCGAGGATGAGGAAGGCGTAGCGCCAGCTGAAGGCATCCACCGCATAGGGCAGGAGGTGGATGCTCACCAGCGTGATGAGGAAGCCGACGCAGGTCTGCACCGTCAGCATGGTCCCGATGAGGCTGCGGTCGGACAATTCCGTCACCGCGGCGGAGAATTGCGCGGAATCGGAGATCACCGTCACACCCCACACCAGCGCCAGCGGCAGCACCAGCCAGATCGAGGCGCCGAACAGAAAGCCGATGCCGACCGCGCACAGGCCGCTCACCGCCATGGACAGCGCCGTGACGAAGGTGCGCCCCAGCCGGTCGGCCGCGAAGCCGCCACCCAGCGCTCCCACGGCGCCGATGGCGACCACGCAGAAGGTGGCGAGGCGGGGATCGAGGGGCGGGGCGTCGCCATAGCGCGCGGCGAAGCTCGCGGCGAAGAAGGCGCCGATCCACGCCCACATGGCGTAGAGCTCCCACATGTGGCCGAAATAGCCGAGATTGGCGAGCCTGAGCGCCGGGCGCCGGAACGCATCGAGGGCGTTGGAGAGCTTGAGCGGCGGCGCCTTCGCGTGGTTGGGGCCGACCTTGGCGAAGCGGATGAGCATGGCGGCAATGAGCGCGCTCGCCGCCGCGCCCGCCACCGGCGCCCGCCAGTCGAGCCCGCCCATCGCCGCCATGGCGTGGGGCGAGGCCGAGCCCAGCGTCAATGCCGCCACCAGCATGCCGATGAGCAGGCCGAGGTCGCCCTTCGCCCAGGTCGCCGCGAGCTTCATGCCCACGGGATAGACGCCCGCCATGCACATGCCGGTGATGAACCGCAGCAGCGGCACCGCCGGATGGGTGGGCTCAAACAGGAGGATGGCGCCGTTGGCCAGCGCCGCGACCAAGGCCGAGACGTAGAACAGCGTCCTCAGATCGGCGCGGTCCGCCAGCGAGAGCAGCGCGCTGAGGAGGGTGCCGGCGACGAAGCCCGCCTGCACGGAACTGGTGAGCAAGGCCTCCTGAAAGGGCGACAGGCTCCACTGCGCCCGGATCGCCCCCAGAGAGGCGGTGGTGGCGAACCAGGTCGCCATCGCCGCCACTTCCGCGACCACGAGGATCGCGAGGGAGAAGGCCTTGCCGTCCGTGCGGGCGGCTGTCGCCGGCGCCGTCACCTCAGCCGGCCTTCTTCAGCATGGGGCAGGTCTCGGGCGACATGGGCCGGAAGGCCTCATCGCCGGGGATGGTCGCCACCAGCTTCAGATAGTCGTAGGGACCCTTGGACTCTTCCGGCGTCTTCACCTGCCACAGATACATGTCGTGGATGGTGCGGCCGTCGGCGCGGATGTGGCCCTTGCCGAAGAGGGGATCGTTCGTGGGCATGGCCTTCATCTGGGCAACCACGGCGGCACCGTCATGGGCCTTCGCCTTGTCCATGGCCGCGATGGCCTTCATCCAGTGCAGCGTGGCGGCATAGGTGCCGGCCTGGTTCATGGTCGGCATGCGGCCGTTGTTGCGCGCCCCGAAGGCCTTGCCGAAGGCGCGGGTGCCGTCGTTGAGGTCCCAGTAGAAGGCGTTGGTGAGCATGAGGCCCTGCGCGGTTTTCAGGCCCAGAGAATGGATGTCGGACAGGAAGATGAGAAGGCTGACCAGCTTCTGCTTCTGCGACAGGCCGAATTCCGCCGCCTGCTTGACCGAATTGATGGTGTCGCCACCGGAATTGGCCAGCGCCACCACCTTCGCGCCAGAGCCCTGCGCCTGCAGGATGAAGGAGGAGAAATCCGAACTCTGGAACGGCGCCAGCGCGCGGCCCATCACCTTGCCGCCATTGGCCTTCACCACCTCGGCCGCGTCGCGCTCCAGCGCATGGCCGAAGGCGTAATCGGCGGTCAGAAAGTACCAGGAATCGCCGCCCTGCTTGATCATGGCGCGGGCGGTGCCGTTGGCGAGCGCCCAGGTGTCGTAGGTCCAATGGACCGTATTGGGCGTGCAGGCCTTGGCCGTGAGGTCGGACGTGCCGGCGCTCGCCACCAGGAAGACCTTGTTCTTGTCGCGGCTGATATCGGCGACGGCGAGGGCCACCGAGGAGGTGGGCACGTCGACGATGGCATCCACCTTGTCGAGGTCGTACCAGCGCCGCGCCACTGAGGAGCCGATGTCCGCCTTGTTCTGGTGATCGGCGGAAACCACCTCCACCTTGAAGCCGTGCTTCTCCGGATTGAAGTCCGCGACCGCCATCTGGGCGGCGGTGACGGAGCCGGGACCTGCGATGTCGGAATAAAGGCTCGACTGGTCGTTCATCACGCCGATGCGGAACGTCGGCAGATCCTGGGCTGAGGCCCTGTGAGCAGTCGTGATGGGGACGGCGACGGCGCACGACAGCACGGTCGCCGCTACGAGGGCAGCGCGCATTTCTTCTCTCCCGGCGTTTCCAGTGTCTTCTTTTTGCCGCGGCATCTCCGTCCGCGATCTGTAGAACCAAAGGCTCATTTGAAGATTTGTCAAACGAATAATTTTTAGTTGATTTGACGCCGCCGATCTGAGACCAAGGGGATGACCACAGGCGTCCCCGGAACGGATCAGATGGAACCGAGCTACGGCCAGATCGTCACCACCAGCGCGGCGAGTCAGATCGCCGATCAGCTCCAGCAGGCCATCATGGACGGCCGGCTGAAGGTGGATGAGCGCCTGCCGACCGAGGAGGAACTGGCCGCGCAGTTCGGCGTCTCGCGCCCCACCGTGCGCGAGGCTTTGAAGCGGCTCGCCGCGCGCCACCTCATCCGCTCGCGGCGCGGCCCGACGGGGGGCACCTTCGTGACCGGCCCGTCGCCGGAAGAACTCGCCACCAGCCTCGGCACGTCCGTGACCCTTCTCGTCGCCACGGGCGGCGTCTCGCTGGAGGAGATGGCGACGGCGCGGCTGGAGATGGAGGCCGTCTGCTGCCGTCTCGCCGCCCAGAACCGGACCGAGGCGCACCTTTCGGCGCTGGAGGCGGAGATCGCCCTGCAGCGCACCGCCAGCCTGTCGGATCAGGATTTCTGCGCCTCCGACGTGCGCTTCCACCGCACCATCGTGGACGCGGCCGGCAACGCTTTGCTGCGCTTCCTCATGAATGCGGTGGTGGAGGCGCTCATGCCGGTGAGCAACATGATCATCTTCCGCGTCCGCGACCGGAAGGAGATCGTCGCCCATCACGAGACCCTGCTTGCGGCCCTGAGGGACCGCGATGGCGAGGCGGCGGTGACCGCCCTCGGCGGGCTCGTGCGCTACATCCGCGCCCAGTACGAGAAGGCCGAAGAGGCCCGCAAGGCCGCAAGGCCCTGAGCACACCGCCCGCGCGGTCCACGCACATCACAGGGAAACGTCCAATGAGCACCGAGACCTTCCGCGCCCTCATGGCGCGCAAGACCGACGCCGGGCAGGCCATCGCCATCGAGACCATCACCGAGGCCGAGTTGCCGGCCGGCGACGTGACGGTGGATGTCGAATATTCGTCCTTCAACTACAAGGACGGCCTCGCGCTGAAGGGCATGAGCCGCATCCTGCGCGCGCTGCCCATGGTGCCGGGCATCGATTTCGCCGGCACGGTGCGCGCGAGCGACAATCCCGCCTTCGCCCCCGGCGACAAGGTGGTGCTGACCGGCTGGGGCGTCGGCGAGAACTGGTCCGGCGGCTTCGCCGAGCGGGCCAAGGTGAAGGGCGAGTGGCTGGTGAAGCTGCCCGCCGGCCTCACCCCGCGCCAGGCCATGGCCATCGGCACGGCCGGCCTCACCGCCATGCTCTGCGTGGATGCGCTGGAACGCTACGGCATCACTGAAGGCGGCGACGTGCTCGTCACCGGCGCGGCGGGCGGCGTGGGCAGCGTCGCGGTGCGCCTGCTTTCGCGCCTCGGCTACAAGGTGAGCGCGCTCACCGGTCGTCCGGCGGAGGCCGACTTCCTGAAGAGCCTCGGCGCCACCGACATCGTGGACCGCGCCACCTACGCGGCGGCGGGCAAGCCGCTCGCCGGCGAGCGCTGGCATGGCGCCGTGGACACGGTGGGCGGTACCATCCTCGCCAACGTGCTCGCCGCCACCCGCTACGGCGGCGCGGTGGCCGCTTGCGGCCTCGCTGCGGCCACCGACCTGCCGACCACCGTCTTCCCCTTCATCCTGCGCAACGTGGCGCTGCTGGGCGTCGATTCGGTGAACTGCCCGACCCCGCGCCGCCTCGCCGCCTGGACACGGCTGGGCGAGATCCTCACAGAGGCCGATTTCGATCTCGTCACCCGCGAGGTCACTCTGGAGGACCTGCCGCAGGTGGCGGAAGACATCATCGTCGGCGGCGTGCGCGGGCGCACGGTGGTCCGCATCTGAGCGATCCGCATTGAGCCGGAGGCCCCCCTGCACTAGGGTCGGCGGACAGTGACTCGTCCGCCGCAGGGGGCTTGCGACGTGAATTTCGCCGGTATCGATCTGACGCTGTCCGCCAAGCTGTTCGCGGCGCTGTTCGCCATCATGAACCCGCTGACGATCATTCCGGTGTTCCTGAGCCTGACGGCGGACCGCTCCCCGGCCGAGCGGCGCAGCACCATGCTGGTGCTGAACGCGACGGTGGCGCTGGGCTGCCTGATCTGCGCGCTGGGCGGGCGCTTCGTGCTGGGCGTCTTCGGCATCGATGTCACCCATTTCCAGCTGGCCGGCGGGCTCATCGTGCTGCTCCTCGCCCTGTCCATGCTCAGCGGCGAGGAGCACAGCGCGCACGCGGGCACGGAGGCGGAAAAGAAGACCTTCAGCTCGGCCTCCAGCATGGGCGTCTACCCGCTGGGCATCCCGCTTTCCATCGGGCCGGGCACCATGACGACGATCATCGTCTTCTCGGGCTCCAGTGCCACGGCAGGCGGCGCGGCGGGGTTTTATCTCGCGCTCATCGGCTATGTGGTGTTCTTCTCCATCGCAATGGCCGTGGCGCCCGCGCTCTCCTCGGTCCTGTCTGCCACCGCGCTCAGCATCTCGAAGCGCCTGATGGGCATCGTGCTCGCGGCCATCGCCATGGAGATGCTGACCGACGCGCTGGGCCACCTCTTCCCGGCCTGGGTCGCGCACGCGGGATAGCACGTTCGCTCAGAAGCTCGGCGGCGTGCAGGCGCTGATGACCTCGCAGGGGCGCGGGCCGATGCAGCGGAAGCGGTGGGGGCGGCGGCTCTCGAAATAATAGGCATCGCCGGGGCCGAGGATGCGCCGCACATCGTCAACCGTCACCTCCAGCCGCCCGGACAGGAGGACGCCGCCCTCCTCGCCTTCGTGGACGAGCGGCACCACGCCGGTGTCGGCCCCGGGCTGGTAGCATTCCTTCAGAATCTGCAGCTTCCGGCCGAACAGCCGCTCGCCCACCTGGCGGTAGGAGATGGCGCCCTTGCCGATCTCGGTGAGTTCCTCGGCGGCGTAGAAGGTCTTCTTCGGCGCCTCGGGCTCGAACGCGAAGAATTCCGCGAGCCCGATGGGGATGCCCTCGAGAATGCGCTTCAGCGCGCCGACCGAAGGGTTGGACGTGTTGGACTCGATCAGCGAGATGGTGGAGTTGGTCACGCCCGTGCGCTTGGCAAGCTCGCGCTGGGAAATGCCGTGCAGGAGCCGCAACTGGCGCAGCCTGTCCCCGATGTCCATGGCAAGCCCTGTTTCGGGTGTTGAATATATCGAAAATCATGCCACTCGGATGAAGAAATATCAATGAGATAGGTGGTTCCAGAAAACGACTTGTTCGGCCTGCGCAATTGGCCGATGTGGAGGCAGCCAAGAGGAGAACGGCATGACCCTTCACGTCCGGTCCAACCAGCCCAGTCTCGATAATTTCTGGATGCCGTTCACCGCGAACCGCCAGTTCAAGGCCGCGCCGCGCCTGCTGTCGGGCGCCAAGGGCATGTATTACACCGACATCGACGGCAACTCGGTTCTGGACGGCACGTCCGGCCTCTGGTGCGTCAATGCCGGCCATGGCCGCGCCCAGATCGCCGAGGCGGTCGCGCGCCAGCTGGGCGAACTCGATTATGCGCCCACCTTCCAGATGGGCCATCCCATCGTCTTCGCCTTCGCCGAAAAGCTTGCCGCCATGGCTCCCGGCGGCAAGGAGGGCGGCCTCGACCGCGTGTTCTTCACCGGCTCCGGCTCGGAATCGGTGGATACGGCGCTCAAGATCGCCATCGCCTACCAGCGCGCCATCGGGCAGGGCACCCGCACCCGCATCATCGGCCGCGAGAAGGGCTATCATGGCGTCGGCTTCGGCGGCATCTCGGTGGGCGGCCTCGTCAACAACCGGCGGGTCTTTCCGCAGATCCCCGCCGACCATATGCGCCATACGCTCGATATCGAGCGCAACGCCTTCTCCAAGGGCCTTCCGGCCCATGGCATCGAGCTGGCCGAGGATCTGGAGCGGCTCGTCGCCCTGCATGGCGCCGAGACCATCGCCGCCGTCATCGTCGAGCCGATGGCGGGTTCCGCCGGCGTCGTCCTGCCGCCGAAGGGCTATCTGGAGCGCCTGCGTGCCACGGCCGACAAATACGGCATCCTGCTGATCTTCGATGAGGTCATCACCGGCTTCGGCCGCCTCGGCACGCCGTTCGCGACGGATTATTTCGGCGTCACGCCCGATATCGTCACCACCGCCAAGGGCCTGACCAACGGCGCCATCCCGATGGGCGCCGTGTTCGCCTCACGCAAGGTCCACGACGGGCTCATGACTGGCCCGGAGAACCAGATCGAGCTGTTCCACGGCTACACCTATTCCGGCCATCCGGTGGCCTGCGCGGCCGGTCTCGCGACGCTGGGCATCTATGCCGAGGAGGGGCTCTTGACCCGCGGGGCGGCGCTTGCCGAATACTGGCAGGAGGCGCTGCACTCGCTGAAGGATCTGCCCCATGTGGTGGATATCCGCAACCTCGGCCTCGTCGGCGCCATCGAGCTGCGCCCGCGCGATGGTGCGCCGGGCGCCCGTGCCTACGAGATCTTCGTCGAATGCTTCCGCAAGGGGCTCCTTATCCGCGTCACCGGCGACATCATCGCCTTGTCGCCGCCGCTGATCGTGGAGAAGGACCAGATCGACACCATCGTCTCGGTCATCGGCGACACGCTGAAAAGCGCCGCCTGACGCCGGAAATGAGCCGCCGCAGGGGCCTTGGGGCACTTGCGGCGGCTTGGATCGTCAAACCGCCTTCAGCGTCTCGGCCAAGGTGGTGAGGAGGCGGTCCGCGTCCGCCGCCGAGAACACCAGCGGCGGGCGGATCTTCAGCGTGTTGGCGTGGTAGCCGGTGGCGGAGATCAGCACCCGGCGCTGGCGCAGCCCGTCCACCACGGCGAGGGCGGTGGCGGAATCCGGCGCCTTGGTCGCTTGGTCCTTCACGAACTCGACGCCGATATAGAGCCCCGCGCCCCGCACGTCGCCGATCCGGCCATCGGACTTGGCGATCTCCCGGATGCCGTCCTGGATCATCCGGCCGATGCGGGCGGCATTCTCCTGCAACGCTTCCGAAATCAGCACATCGAAGGTCGCCCGCGCGGCCGCGATGGCAACGGTGTTGCCGCCGAAGGTGTTGAAATAGCGCATCTCGTTGCCGAAGCGCTCGATGACGTGCGGGGCCACGGCCACGGCGGCGACGGGGAAGCCGTTGCCCATGGGCTTGCCCATGGTGACGATATCAGGCTGAAGGCCATGGCGCTGGAAGCCCCAGAGCCGGTCGCCGGACCGCCCGAACCCCGCCTGCACCTCATCGGCGATCATCACGCCGCCCGCCGCACGCACCACCTCCGCGATGGGGCCGAGGATGTCGGTGGGATCGGCATAGATGCCGTCCGACGAGAACAGCGAATCGGCGATGAAGGCGGCCAGCCCCTCGCCGCGCCGTTCCAGCTCCTCGATCTCGTATTTCAGCTGGCGGATCATCGTCGCCGCGATCTCCGCAGGGGTCATGCGGTAGGAATCGGGCGCCGGAATGCGCCGCACCCATTCGCCGAGCGGCGACTTCTTGCCGAGCGACGGCGACAGGCCGGCGGTGAGGAAGGAATTGCCGGTATAGGCCTCGGACGTGATGACGATGCCCTTGCGCCCGGTGTGGTGCATGGCGATCCGCAGCGCGAGGTCGTTGGCCTCCGACCCCGTGCAGGTGAACATGATGTGGCGGATGGGATCGCCGAAGGTCGGGACGATCTCGTCCGCGAAATCGAGGATGCCGTCCTGCAGATAGCGCGTGTGGGTGCACAGCGTCTGCATTTGCTCATGCACCGCTTCGACCACGCGCGGATGGCAGTGACCCACGGACACGACGTTGTTGTAGGCATCGAGATATTCGTTGCCCGCCTTGTCCCAGAGACGGGTGCCCTTCGCCCGGCTGATCTCCACCGGATGGGCGTACATGAGGCGATAGGCGGGGCCGAGCAGCGCCTGCCGGCGCGCCACCATGTCCTGCGTCGCGGGGTCGAGGGCGGACATGTTGGACGGGTCGAAGCCGTTCACCATGCCGACGTTGATCTTGCGTTCCTTCACTGCGGTCATGTGGGAAACGCCTCCTTCAAACGGGCGAGGCAGCGACGCCGAGAAAGGTCTCGCTGACCTCCTCGACGGAGCGGCTGAGGAAATGGTCGAGCTGCGACCAGCTCTGGTGCGTGTTGCGCAGAATGTAGGTCGCGTTGTCGGGGAATTGTTCGGCCCGCCATGTGGTGATGAGGGCGCGGGCCACCACGCGGGCCATGATCATGTGCGGCAGGAGCAGCAACTCGTCCTGCGTCAGGTCCGCGACGCCGAGATAGCCGCGCAGCAGGTCGCGGCCGGCATCGAACATGCGGTCCGAGCCCACCGGGCTCAACTGGTTGAGCAGCGCCGTCGACAGGTCGATGACGATGGCGGTGCGCACCACGTCCCCGAAGTCGATGATGCCGGAAATGAACTGGGGCTGACCACGGTTCACCACCACGTTCGAGCGGCTGAAATCGTTGTGAAGCACCTGCGTGCGGCAGGATGACAGCCGGCCTTCGAGGGCACGGAAGCGATCGAGCCCGCGTTCGAGCTGGCGTCGGCGCGCCCTGTCCTCCATCCGCTCCACAAGGAAGGCGAGCTTGGGCAGATGCTGCACGTCCCAGGCGATCTCGCGGGTGTCGTGGGGGTGCGAGAAGCCCGCCATGGCGAGGCGCAGGCGGGCGAGGATGGCCCCGAGTTTCGCGCGCTCGTCCGCCGTCGCGTCGATCCGGTCGAGCGGCGTGCCGTCCAGATAGGTCAGCACCCGCACGAGCCGCACCTGCCCGTGTCCGTCCTCGTGGGAGAGGAAGGCGTCGCCCGCCGCCGTGCGCACCACGCGCGGGACGGGAAGGCGGGGATCGGTTTTTGCCACGTAATCGAGCAGTTCGGCCTGCAGCGATATCTCGCGCGGGTCCTCGTCCGGATTGGAGAATTTGGCGATGTGGCGGCCCTGCGCGCCGTCCACCAGAAAGGTGTCGTCCTTCTCGGTGTCGAGCCGCGTCAGCGTCCCTGACACGCCGAAATGACGGGCGAGAACGGAGACCGCCTCGTCCGGCGGAATGGAGCGGAAGGCGGTGGCGAGCCCTCCGGCCATGAGAAGGCGGTCGGGCGCGTGGGAGGGCGTCAGCATGTCGTGTCGTTTTTCCTCGCGGAAAGGGCGCGTTGTCGCTTCGCCCGGGGCGTCAGACCTTGGCGATCACGCGCTTCCTCCGGACGGGGGCGGCGGTTTCGGATTGGGGCGTCGCGCGCCCGGAAGCGTCTTGTGGCTTTTCGCCATCGTCCTGCGGCCGGTTGGGGGCGCCCTCGGTGAGATAGGCGAGGGTCATGTCGATGATGGTCTTCCTGTGCTGTTCCAGATAATCGGAGCGCATCAGGTCGCGGTCGAAGATCATCGACAGGGTGAAGCGGTTGGAGATGTAGAAGTATCCCATCGCCGAGATGGAAATGTAGAGGTCTATGGCGTCCACGCCCGGCCGGAACACACCCTTGCTCTCGCCCTCCCGCAGGATGACGTCCACGGCGCCGGCGAGGCGGCTGTAGAGCTGCCGGATGATGGGCGACTTGGCGACGTGGCGGCCCCGATGGATATTTTCCGAGTTCATCATCACGATGACCTCGGGCTCCTCGATGAAGGTCTGGAAGGTCGCGTCGCACAGGCGGCGGATCGCCGCCACGGGCTCAAGGCCGGTGAGCGGGATTTCCTCCTGCCGGCGGCGCATCGCCTCGTAGGTGCGCTCCAGCACCTTCACATACAGCTCCTCCTTGGAGCTGAAGTGATGATAAAGCAGGTTCTTGCTGATCTTCGCCCGGGCGATGATGGCGTCCACCCGCGCACCGTCGTACCCCCGCCGGGCAAATTCCATCTGCGCAGCCGCGAGGATCTTGTCCTGCGTCCCGATGGAATCACGCTTGCGAGGCTTTTCACTCACGACCGAGCCTTCCTTTTCAACCATGATCCCATGAGGATGCGCGGCACCGCTTCCGTCAACCGCAAACTGTGGCGCCAGAGCGCGGTGCGACGAACGGCTCGCAGCGCTCCAGGCTGATGCGCGTGGTCTCGGCGGCGTCGCGCGTCCACCAGTCGAGCCTGGAGAAAATCTCGATCTCGAACGGGCCGTCGTAGGCGATGTCGTCCAGGAGACGGCGATAGAAGGCGATGTCGATCACGCCGTCGCCCACCATGCCCCGGTCCTGATAGACATCCCGCGTCGGCACCAGCCAGTCGCACAGATGGAAGGTCAGGATGCGCGCGGGTCCGGCTTCCCGCAGTCCGTCCGCGAAATCCGGATCCCACCAGCAATGGTACACATCGGCCACGATGCCCGTGCCGGCGCCCATGGTCTCGACCAGATCAAGGCAGTGGCGGAAGGTATTGAGGCACGAGCGGTCGGCCGCGAACATGGGGTGCAGGGGTTCGAGGCCGAGGGATACGCCTGCCGCGCGGGCATGGGGCAGAAGCTCGGCGAGCGCGTCCTCCACGCGGTTGCGGGCGGTGCGGATATCCTTCTCGCCGGTGGCGAGGCCGCCGGGCACCACCACGAGGCTCGTCGCGCCGAGATCGTGCGCCGCATCGAGCCGCCGGCGGTTCTCGTCGATGGCCGCCGCGCGGGCGAGGGGATCGGCGAGGTTTACCCATGCGGTCGTGCACAGGCAGGGAACGAACAGGCCCGCCTCGCGGATCAGCCGCCCGGCGACGGCGGGGGCGATGCCTTCCAGATACTGGTTCCACACGCCGATGCCCCGCGCGCCGTGGCGCGCATAGGTGTCCACCGCCTCCGCGAGGGAGAGGGAGGGGGTGGTGATCTGGTTGACGGCGAAGCGGGAGAAATCGCCGGGCACGATGCTCATGACGCGGTCCCCGCCATGGCGCCGCGCAGCGCGGCCGTCGCCTGCGCATCGACGGCGCCGTCCACCACCAGCACGCCGAAGCCGTCGCGGGCATAGGCGGGGCTGATCTTGCCGTCCAGCACATCCTCCAGCACGGCTTCCGGCGGGCGCGTCAGGGGATCACCATAGCCGCCGCCGCCGGCCTGCTCGTGGCGGATCACCGTTCCCTTGGTCACGTTGCGCGTGACCTTGCTGGCCAGAAGCTCGAAATTGCCGGCCTCGGACAGGAGGTTCCGCGAGAGCGCGCCCGGCTTGCCGCCAAACAGGCCGTATGGCGCATGGGCATAACGGTCCGCGCGCAGCTGCATCACCGCCTCGTCGGCGAGGAGGCGATACTGGCGGACGACCCCGAGGCCGCCCCGTGTCCTGCCGGCGCCGCAGGAATCGTCGCGCAGCGCATATTCCTCGATCATGAGCGGGTAGGTCGCCTCCATGATCTCCACCGGCATGTTCGACATGTTCTGCGAGGGGTTCGTCACCGCATCGATGCCGTCCCGCGTCGCCCGCGCGCCGAGGGCGCCGTTGATCATGTCCACCACGATGAAGGGCTCGCGCGTCTCGCTGTCGTAGCCGCCGAGGCAGACGACCGTGTTGCCGCCTTCGCCCGCCGCGCACACCCGCTCGGGCACGATGGCGGCGAGGGCGCCGAGCACCGTGTCCACCACCCGGTAGCCGGTCAGGGCGCGGGCGGCGACGGGGGCGGGGAATTCGGGATTGAGCACGCTGCCCTTCGGCGCGCTCACGTCGACGCAGCGATAAAGGCCGGCGTTGTTCGGCACATCGGGGTCGAGCACGCAGCGCACGGCGAGATAGGTGGCCGATTTGACGAAGGAGAGCGTGGAATTGATCGCGCCCTTCACCTGCGGCGCCGAGCCCTCGAAATCGACACCGATGTGATCGCCCTTGACCGTGATGGTCACATGGATCGGAATCTCGCTCTCGTCGAAACCGTCGCCGTCGATGTAGTCGGTGAAGGAATAGGCGCCATCCGGCCAGGCGGCGAAGGCCTTGCGCACGAGGCGCTCGCCGTAATCGAGGAATTCGGCGAGGAATTTTTCCACCAGCGGAATGCCGTACTTCTCGGTGAGGCGCAGGAATTCGCGCTCACCAAGGGCACAGGTGGCAAGCTGTGCCTCAAGGTCGCCGATGACGAGATCGGGCAGGCGCACGTTCTTCGAGATGATGTCGAACAGGGTCTTGTTGCGCACGCCCTTGTCGAACAGCTTCAGGGGCGGAATGCGCAGCCCTTCCTGGAAGATCTCGGTGGAATCCGAGGCGTTGGAGCCCGGCACCCGGCCGCCCACGTCGCAATGGTGGCAGATCACCACGGCATAGCCGATGTGCTGCGCGCCATCGAAGATGGGCTTGAACATGAAGATGTCCGGCAGGTGCATTCCGCCGTCATAGGGATCGTTCAGGATGATGACGTCGCCGGGATTGAGGTCGTCGCCGTAGTGGCGCTGGATGGCCTCCATGGCGTCCGGCACGGCACCGAGGTGCAGCGCCACGGTCTTGGCCTGGGCGAGGATGCGCCCCTGCGCGTCGCACATGGTGGCGGAATAATCCAGCACGTCGCGCACGATGGGCGAGCGGGCGGTGCGCATGACCGTGTAGGCCATGTCATCGACGATGGATTCGAACGCGCTCTTGAGCACCGCGAAGGTGACGGGATCGATGGTCTTGTCGGTCTGGTCGAGCATGGCGCGATCCCGTCAGGCGAGGGTGATCAGGAGATTGGCGTGGGCGTCGGCTTCCGCGGTGGCGCCGGGGGGCACCACGACGGTGCTGTCCGCCCCCTCGATGACAGCGGGGCCGACGATGCGCGCCGGGCAGCGCGTGCGCACATAGACCGGCGTGTCGATGTGACCCTGCTCCGCGCCATAATAGACCTTGCGGATGCTTTCCGGCTCGCTCGAACCCTCCACCCGCGCATGGGCAGCCCGGAAGTCGATCTTGCCGGGCCGGAGGCCGCGCCCGATGACCCTCAGGCTCACCACCTCGATGGTGTCGGAGGAGGAGTAGCTGTAGATGGCCTCATAGGCCGCCTTGAAGGCCGCGTGCAGCGCATCCCGGTCCGCCAGATACGGCACGGAGAGGGACATTTCCTGGCCACGGAAGCGCATGTCCACCTCGCGCGTCACACTCATCAGGTGCTCGGCCACGGCCTCGCCGGCGAGGGCGGCGCGGGCATCGGCCTCCAGCGCGGCGAAGGCCGTCTCCGCCTCGGGCGGCTGGAAATCGGCGAGCTTCACGGCGAACGGGCGGATGAAATAGCGCTCCACATCGCCCGCCAGCATGCCCATGGCGGTGAACACGCCCGGCGAGGCCGGCACCAGCACGCGGGGCATGGAGAGGAGGCGCGCGATGTCCGCGGCATGGACCGGGCCGGAGCCGCCGATGGCGACCAGTGTGAAGTCGCGCGGATCGACGCCGCGCTCCACCGTCACCGCCCGGATGGCGCGGGCCATGTTGGCGTTCACCACGTCGCGCACGCCGCAGGCGGCATCCTCGGGGGTGAGATTGAACGGGTCGGCAAGATCGCGGGCGATGGCGGCGCGGGCCGCCTCCACCGAGAGCGCGCGGGAGCCGCCGGCGAGTTGGGCGGGCAGATAACCGAGCAAAAGGTTGGCGTCCGTCACCGTGGGCCGCGAGCCGCCGCTGCCGTAGCAGGCGGGGCCGGGATCGGCGCCGGCCGAGACCGGCCCGACGCGCATCAACCCGCCCTGGTCCACATAGGCGATGGAGCCGGCGCCGGAGCCCACCTCGGCCACGTCCACCGTGGGCACGCTCATCATGTAGCCGCCGGCCTTGATGAAGCGGCTGGGCGTGGAGATGCCGGCGCGGAACTCGTATTCGCTCACCCGCGTCAGCTCGCCATTCTGCACCAGCGAGGCGGAGGCGGTGGTGCCGCCCATGTCGAACACCACGAGATCCTTGATATCCAGCGCTTCGCCGAGGCGCGAGCCGCCCACGACACCGGCCGCCCGGCCGGACGAGATGAAGAACACCGGCTTTTCGCGCGCCGTGCCGGAGGAGGCGAGGGCGCCATTGGAATTGCAGACGAGCAAGGGCGCGTCGATGCCGGCATCGGCAAGGCCGCGCTCCAGCCGTGTGAGATAGGCTTCGAGCACCGGCCGCACATAGGCGTTCACGACGGTGGTGCTGGTGCGCTCGTATTCCTTCGCCTCGGGCAGCACCGAGATGGAGCTTGTGACGCGCACCTGCGGAAAGTGCTCGGCGATGAGCGTGGCGGCGCGCTGCTCGTGGGCGGGATTGCGATAGCTGTTGAGGAAGCAGACGGCGAAGGACGAGATGCCGGCATCGACCAGTTCCTGCGCAGCTTCCAGCACCGCCGCCTCATCGAGCGGCACGAGGATGGTGCCATCGGCTGCGATGCGCTCGGCCACCTCCTTGCGATGGCGACGGGCGACGAGCGGAACCGGTTTTTCCCATTGAAGATCGAACATGGACGGCGTGCGCAGCCGTCCGATCTCCAGCACGTCACGAAACCCCTTGGTGGTGATGAGGCCTGTGGGCGCGCCGACCTTCTGCAGCAGGGTGTTGGAGCCGACCGTGGTGCCGTGCACCACCTCCGTCACCTCCGCGGGCGTCAGCCGGGCATCGGCGATGATGGCGGCGACACCCTCCAGAACCGCTTCCTCGGGCGCCGCGGGGGTGGAGGCGACCTTGCGGTGGAACACCGCGCCGCGTCCATCCGCGAGCACGAGGTCCGTGAAGGTGCCGCCAATATCGACGCCGATGCGCGCGCCTGTCGAGGTGCGCTCCAGGCCGGTGAGTGTCCCCACGACATATCTCCTTCGTTATTGGACTGGATGGTTAGTTATGATCGCCACCTCCGTCAAGACACGATTTGCACAAACGATTTGCTGCGATTGGTGCATAAATCCTCTTGCATGACATATTGGACCATATAGTCTCATTTCGATGCCGAAGAGGGGATCGCAATAATGAAGATGACGTCCATCGCCGCCCGTCTCGTCCGGGCCGCCGCTGCCGCCGCCTTACTGGCCGGCCCGCTCGCCGCCGGTCCCGCCGCGGCAGAGGAGAAGATGACGATCCGTCTCGATTTCTCGCCCTGGGGCGTGCATGCGGGCATGCACCTCGCCAAGGAGAAGGGCTGGTTCAAGGATGCCGGCCTCGACGTGGATATCCAGGACGGTCGTGGCTCCGGCAACACGCTGCAGCTGGTGAATGCCGGGCAGGTGGACGTGGGCCAGATCCAGGTCGGTCTCCTGCCGCAGGCGCGCGAGAACGGCTCCACCGCCAAGGCGTTCGCCGGCTTCGACAAGAGGACCGACCTCGCGGTCCTCGTCGATCAGGATTCGCCCGTCGCCAAGGTCGCAGACTTCAAGGGCAAGAGCCTCGTGGTCTTCGCCGCGAGCCCCTGGGCGCCGTTCATCGATTACTGGCTCAAGCAGGGCGGGCTCGATCGCACCACGGTCAACGTGATGTTCGTGGACCCGGCCGCCGTGTGGGGCACCTACACCGCCAAGCGGGCGGACGGCCTCATGTCCACCGAGCCCTCCGCCATTCCCGTCGCCGCCGCGAACCGTCCCTCCAAGGCCATCCTTGCCGAAGATGTGGGCATCACCTTCCCGAGCTACGGCCTCATCGCCACCGAGAAGACGATCGAGAGCCGCAAGGAGGCGCTGAAGAAGCTGGTCGAGGTGCAGCAGAAGGCGTGGGCCTACATCCGCGACGGCCACATCGACGAGGCGGCCGACGCCATCATCAAGCAGCGTCCCAACGCCAAGCTGGACAAGAAGGTGCTGGCCGACCAGATCAAGCTCACCATCGACTTCTTCGACACGCCCAACACCAAGGGCAAGCCCATCGGCTACCAGTCGCCCGAAGACTGGGCGAAGGCGGCGAAGTCGGCGGTGGATGCTGGCGCCATCAAGCCCGGCACGGACCCCGCCACCTACTTCACCAACGAGTTCATCCAGTGAACGCGCACGTCGCCTCGATGACGGACGCCAAAACCATGGCCTATCTCTCCATCTCCGGCGTGCGCAAGACGTACGGCTCGCCGCGCGGCGCCGTCACCGCGCTGAAAGGCATCGACCTTGAGGTCAACGAGGGGGAGTTCGTCTCCATCCTCGGGCCGAGCGGCTGCGGGAAGTCCACGCTGCTCAAGTGCATCGCCGGACTTGAAGGCACGAGCGCCGGGACGATCCGCGTGGGCGGCGACGTCCTCACGGCCCCGCCCCGGGACATGGGCATCGTGTTCCAGCGCGACGTGCTGCTGGACTGGCGGACCATCCTGGACAACGTGCTCATCACCGCGGAATTCGCCGGCCTCAAGGGGCCGGCGGTGCGCGAGCGCGCGCTGGCGCTGCTGGGGCGCTTCGGGCTCGGCGGATTCGAGAGCCGCCATCCCTGGGAACTCTCCGGCGGCATGCGCCAGCGCGCCGCCATCTGCCGGGCGCTGCTCTGCGATCCCAAGCTGCTGCTGATGGATGAGCCGTTCGGCGCCCTCGATGCCATGACGCGCGACGACCTCAACCTCGAACTCGCGCGCATCTGGCAGGACACGCGCAAGACCGTGGTGTTCGTGACCCACGGCATCACCGAGGCCATCTTCCTTTCCGACCGCGTGGTCATCATGGACCGCAATCCGGGCCGGATCGTCGAGATCATCGACATCGACCTGCCCCGGCCCCGGCACCTCGCCATGCGGGAAAGCCCGGAATTCGGCCGCTATGTCGCCCGTGTCCGCCACCTCTTCGCCAGCCTCGGCGTGCTGAAGGACGATGCCCCATGAGCTCCGGGAACAGCGCTACCGAAAATCTCGATCCGCCCATGCCGCAGCGGCTGCCTGCCTCGCTGGTGGAGGCGGGCATGGTGGTGGGCCTGCTGATCGCGGTGCTCGTCCTCTGGGAGGCGGCGGTCTACGTCTTCAAGCCCGCGCCCATCATCTTGCCGCCGCCCAGCGTCATCTGGCAGGAATTCCTGCTGTCGCCGGGCTATTTCCTCCAGATGTCCGCCTTCACGCTCTACACCACCCTCGCGGGCTTCGGCCTCGCCGTGGTGCTGGGCCTCGCGCTGGCGGTGGGGATCGTCCATTCCAAATTCATCGAGCGCACGGTCTATACGCTCCTCGTCGCGCTCAACAGCGTGCCGAAGGTGGCGCTGGCGCCGCTGTTCGTGATCTGGATGGGCACCGGCGTCGAGCCCAAGATCGCCATCGCGCTCATGCTCGCGCTGTTCTCCGTGGTCATCGACGCGGTGCTGGGGCTGCGGTCGGTGGATCCGGACATGGTGAACCTTGCCCGCGCCAGCCGCGCCTCGTCCTTCGCCATCCTGCGCAAGATCCGCTTTCCCAACGCCCTGCCGAGCATCTTCGCGGGCCTGAAGGTGGCGATCTCCTTCGCGCTGGTGGGCGCCATCGTGGGCGAGTTCGTGGCGGGCTCCGAGGGGCTGGGCTTTGCCATCCTGACCGCGCAGGGCCAGTTCGACACGCCGCGCGTGTTCGTCTGCCTCCTGCTGCTCGGGCTGCTCGGCACGGCGCTGTTCTTCGTGGTCGAGGCGTGCGAGCGCCTGCTGCTGCCGTGGCATGTGTCCCAGCGCGGTGGTGGCGGATCCGGTCACTAAAGGTGGCGGCCGCGGCGAAGGCGCCCCTTTCCGCCATCCTCGCCCTTCTGGCCACGGCCCTCCTGTGGGGCAGCAACCACACGGCGGCACGGGCGATCCATGACGCCCTGCCGCTGCCCGCGCTGGTGTTCTGGCGCTGGGCGATCGCGCTCACGCTCCTGCTGCCCATCGCTTTGCCCGGGCTCCTGCGGGAGCGGGCCGCGATCCGCCGCAACGCCGGGCGCATCGCGCTGCTGGGACTGGTGGGCGTGGGGCTCTTCTCGGTGAGCCTTTATGCCGGCGCCTATCTGAGCCCGGCGCTGGAAGTCGGCCTGCTGAATGCGACCACGCCCATCTGGGTGCTGCTGATCGCCACCTTCGTCGGGCGCATGCGCCCGAGGCTCGCGCAGATCGGCGGCATCCTCATCGCCATGGCCGGCGTCACGCTGGTGCTGATGAAGGGGATGCCGACGGGGCTCGCGGGCTTCCATTTCGGCGCGGGGAATCTGTTCTCGATCACCGCCGCCGTGCTGTTCGCCTTCTACACCTACAGCCTTGGGCAGAACCCCATCGGCATCTCGGCCCTGAGCCTGACGGCGCTGACCGCGCTCGCCGGCTTCGTGCTGGTCTTCTGTCCCGTCTATGCGGTGTTCCTTGGCCTCGGCGGGCAGGATCCGTTCACGAGCGGGTTCAGGGTGGAGCCCGTCACCCTGACGGTGCTGTACATCGCGGCCGGGCCGACGCTGCTCGGCAACCTCTTCTGGATCTACGGCGCGGCGCGGGTGGGCGCTGCACGCGCTGGCCCCTTCCTCTATTTCTCGCCATTGGCGACGGTCGCGCTGTCCGCGACGCTCCTCGGCGAGACGATCACGCCGCTGCAGATGATAGGCGGGGCGGCCATCCTCGCCGGACTGTGGATCTCCACCCAGACGGGGGCAGGGCCGGCGAAGGCGGCGCCGAGCCCTTAAGGCTCGGCCGGCCTATGCCCGGCCCATGAGCCGTGCGCCGCCGGCGAGCACGCGGGCGCGCACCTCCGCGCTCTGCTGATCCAGCGCGGCGAGGGCCTTGGCCCCTTCCGCATCGCCGAGCTCGAACGGAAAATCGGTGCCGAAGACCACGCGCTCGGGCCCGACCAGATTCAGCAGGAAGTCCAGCACGGTGTGGTGCGCCACCACAGTGTCGTAATAGAGCTGGCCGAGATAGTGCGATGGCGGCCGGCTGATGTTGGCGCGGCACGCCGGGTTCGCCTCATAGAGCGGCGCCTCATAGGCGAGGTCGAGGCGGCCGGCGAGCATGGGCAGCGTGCCGCCGCCGTGGGCCAGCACGAGCTTCAGCCCCGGATGGCGCTCCAGCACGCCGGAGAAGATGAGGCGCGCCACGCACAGCGCGGTCTCGGACGGCCAGCCGACGAGCTGGAGCATGGTGAAGCTGCCAAAGGCCGGCCGGTCCACGCCGGACGTGGGGTGCATGAACACGATGCAGCCCTGCCGCGCGCATTCCGCCCACATGTCTTCGAAGGCCGGATCATCGAGCGGGCGCCCCGCCGCCGAGGTGGGCAGGGCGACACCCATATGGCCCTCATCCAACGCGCGGCGAATGGCGTCCGCGCAGCGCTCGGGCTCGGCGATGGGCGGCACGGCGAGGCCGCCGAGCCGCTGTCCGCCGTCCCGCGCGGCGGCGAGCGTCTGCGCATTGAGCCGCCGCGCGAACGCGCCGTCCGCCGCCCAGCCGGCATGGGAGACCACGCGCGGCGGCGGCGAGACGAGCTGGAGCGAGATGTCCCGCCGCGTCAGGCTTTCCAGCCGCCCGGCCATGTCGAACAGCAGCGGATCGAGCGGGCCGTAGCCGGCGAAGCGGAAGCCTTCGGGACAGGTCTCGATGCCGAACGCGCCCTCCCGCGCGAGTTCGCCGAGGAAATCGCGCGAGAGGGCATGGGCGTGGACGTCGACGATCACGGGAAGGGCTTGCGCGGATAGACCACCGGCGCCGCCGCGATGGCCGCGGGATAGACCGGCACGGCCTTGCCGCTCTGCACCTGCGCGACCACGGCGGAAGCCTTCACATCGACGCCGGCATCGTTGAATTTCACCGGGCCGAAGAAGGTTTCGGTGTCGAGCTGGAGCATGGCCTCGCGCACCTTCACCGGGTCGATGCTGCCGGCCTTCTCGATGGCGAGCTGGAGCGCCAGCGCGCCCGCCGTGCCGGCGGCGGTGATGTAGGTGGGCGTCTCGCCGTTGAACTGCTTCTTGAAGGTCTCCACATAGGTGGCGCTGTCCGCCACCACCGCGCCCTTGTAGGTGAGCGCCGGGTCCCAGATCTGCACGCCGAACAGGTCCTCCGCCGCCGGGCCGAGGGCGTTGAGGAAGTCCGGGATACCCACCGCAAAGGCGAAGCCGATCAGCTTGGGGTTCACCTTCAGCGTCTGCAGCGTCTTGATGAGCAGGATGGAATCCTGGACGTAGCCGGTGAGGATCAGCACGTCCGGGTTGCTCTCCTTCAGCGCGGTGGCGACGGAGGAGAGGTCGGCCGAGCCCTTCGGATACTTGGTGGTGTAGACCACCTTCAGGCCCTCGGCCTCCGCCTTCTTCTGGGCGGCGCCGGCGAACACGTTCGGGAACAAGTCGTCAGGCCCGGCGATGGCGATGGTCTTGGGCGGGTCCTTCACCGTCTTCAGCAGCGCCAGCATCGGGTCGAGGGTGGTGGAGGCGAGGGGCGCCGGGCAGAAGATGTATTTGTAGCCGCGCTGGTAGAGGCTGTCGGCCGTCGCCATGGGGGTCATGGTGATGACCTTGTACTTCTCGCTGATCGCCGCCGTTGCGGTGGCGATGCCCGAGGAATACGGGCCGAGGATGAAGCCCACGCCGTCCTCGGTAATCAGCTTCTCGGTGAGGCGGGCGGAGGTCTGCGGCTTGCTCTCGTCGTCGTAATAGATGACCTCGACGGGCATCTTCTTGTCGCCGACCTTGATGCCGCCGGCGTCATTCACCAGCTTTTCCCAATAGGCATAGCCGTTCTTCAGGAGATGCCCTTCGCGGGCGAAGTTGCCGGTGAGGCTGACGGCGGCGCCGATCTTGATCTTCTCCTGCGCGGCGGCCGTGCCCGCGCCGAGAAGGGTGGCAAGGCCGAGGGCGGCCACGCTCTTCACCAGAGTTCGTCTGTGCATCATCTCGCTCCTGCTGGTCCCGGAAGGTTTGGTTTTTGGATGTCTCAGGCGGATGCGGCGGTGCCGGGCACGAAGCGCCCGAAGCCCGGCGCGCCGACGAGCTTGCCGTCCTGCGCGACGATGGTGCCGCGCACGATGGTGTGGGTGGCCGCGCCCTTGGTGGCCATGCCCTCCCAGCTGGAGAAGCCGGTGCGCGAGAGCATGTCCTCGTTGTGGAAGACGCCTTCGCGGCTCATGTCCACGATGGTGAAGTCGGCATCCGCGCCGGGCTGGATCACGCCCTTGCGGGGAAAGATGCCGAAGCGCCGGGCGGGGGCCTCGGCGGCGAGGCGGGCCACGTCGTTGAGGGTGAGGCGCCCTTCGTTCACGGCGTTCATCAGCAGCGGGATGTATTCCTGCGCGCCGGTGACGCCGAGCGGCACCGAGAACAGGTCCTTCCAGCCCGGGTCCACGTCCTCCTTGGTATGGGGGGCGTGCTCCAGCACGATCATGTCCGCCGTGCCGTCCTTGATGGCGTCCCAGCCAGCCTCAGGGTCGTAGGCCCAGTTGTAGGTGCGCGGCCCCACCTTCTCCATCTGCGCCCGGTTCATGAACATGGTGCCGAGCTCCAGCTCGCACGACACGTCCTGACCGAGGTCGAACTTGGCGTGGTGGATCATCTCGTTGGCGCCCTTGGGCATGACGCCGAGATGCAGCACGTGCAGCTTCACCCCGCAGATGCGCGCGTAATAGAGCGAGGCCGCAAGTCCGGCGACCATGCCGTGGCCGTACATGTAGCCCTTCGAGAAGCTCTCGTGATAGGCCATGGCATCGGTGCGGCCCTTGTCGATGTAATCGCGGAAGGTGAGCCGCTTGCACCACTCAGGGTCATCGTGGTGAACCGAGGCGACCAGCCCCATGTCCCGCGTCGCCTCATACAGCTCGAACAGGATGCCGTGGTCGAGCACGCCGAGTTCGGAGATGTAGGGATAGACTTCCTTGATGTGGCGCGTGTTGAAGATCTTGATGCCGATGGCCCCCGCCTTGGCCAGCGCCTCCACCGTGCGCGGATAGAGTCCGCCGCCATAGAGCGCGTAGTCCACATGGGCCTTGGGCGCGACCAGCGCCTTCTTCATCTCATAGTCTTCGAGCGTGGTCGGGTGGGGCGTGTTGTTGGTCATGTCGATGCACATGGTCACGCCGCCCACCGCCGCCGCCGCGGAGCCGGTCTGGAAATCTTCCTTGTAGGTGTGGCCCGGCTCGCGGAAGTGGCAGTGGACGTGCCACAGGCCCGGCAGCACGGCGAGCCCCTTGGCATCCACGCGCTTCGCTGCCTCCGTGAACGGTCCGCCGATGGCGACGATCTTGCCGTCGATCACCGCGATGTCCGCCTTGTAGGAGGAGGACGGCGTGTGGATCGTGCCGTTTTCGATCACGAGGTCATAGGGTCGGGACACGTCACGCTCTCCGAACAGGTCAGTTGAGGCCGAGATAGGCGGCGCGGATGTCCTCGCGCCGCAGAAGGTCGTCCGCCGGGCCGTCGATGGTGATGCGGCCGGTGTCCAGCACGTAGCCGCGGGTGGCGATCTCCAGCGCGAGGCCCACGTCCTGCTCCACCAAGAGCACGGTGATGCCACGCTCGCGGTTGACCTGGCGCACCGCGTCCGCGATGCGGTCGACGATCACCGGGGCGAGGCCCAGCGACATCTCGTCGATGAGCAGGAGGCTCGGGCGTGCCATCAGCGCGCGGCCGATGGCACACATCTGCTGCTCGCCGCCGGACATGAGGCCGGCGAGCCGGCCTTCCAGCCGAACCAGCTCCGGGAAGAGCTGGAAGACGAAGGCGAGGTCATCCTCCTCGCCCTCGCGGCTCGGGCGCGCGGTGGCGCCGAGCTTGAGGTTCTGGCGCACGGTGAGGCCGGCGAACAGGCGCCGGCCCTCCGGCACCATCGCAATGCCGCGCCGGGCGCGCTCATAAGGCTTCAGCGGGTTGAGGTCCGTGCCGGCGAAGCGCATCTGCCCTGAGCGCACCGGCACGAGGCCGGTGAGGGCGCGCAGAAGCGTCGTCTTGCCGGCACCGTTCGCGCCGACGAGGGCGACGATCTCGCCCTCCGCCATGTCGAAGCCCACGTCCCACAGCACGCGGCTGTCACCATAGGCCACGGCGAGGCCTTCGACCGAGAGAAGGCTCATCGCGCGCCTCCCGCTGCGGCGTGGGCCTTGGCGAAGCGCTGGCCGAGATAGGCCTCCACCACCTTGGGGTCGGACACCACGTCGTCCGGCACCCCCTCGGCGAGCTTGGCGCCGAAGTTCAGCACCATGATGCGATCGCAGAGCGCCAGCACCGCCTTCATCACATGCTCGATGACGACCACGGTGAGGCCGGCCTGCTTGAGGCTCTTCACGAGGTCGATCATGCGTTCGATCTCCGTGTGGTTGAGGCCCGCCATCACCTCGTCGAAGAGGATGATGCGCGGCCCCATGGCGAGGGCGCGCGCCACCTCCAGCCGCTTGCGGTCGGCGAGGGTGAGCTGCGGCGGCATGAAGGCGGCCTTGGGGGCGAGACCGGTGCGCTCCAGCGCGGCATCGGCTGCTGCGAGCCACGCCTCGCGGGTGCGCAGCCGCGCATGGCCGAACATGGCGCCGATGGCGACATTCTCCCGCACGCTCATGGCCTTGAACGGCTGCACGATCTGGAAGGTGCGGGCGATGCCGAGGCGGGAGAGGCGATGCGGCGGCAGGCCGGTCACGTCCTCCCCGGCGAAGCGGATCGAGCCGCCATTGAGCTTGTAGACGGCGGAGATGGCATTCAGCAGCGTGGTCTTGCCGGCGCCGTTGGGGCCGATGACGCCGAACACTTCGCCTTCCTCCACGCGGAAGGAGACGCCGGCCAGCGCCTTGACGCCGCCGAAGCGGATTTCGAGGTCGTTCGCCTCAAGCAGCGCCATGGCGCGACCTCCACCGCTGGATCAGGGAACGCCCGGCCACCAGCATCCCGTTGGGGGCGACGAGGCAGATGACGACGATGAGCACGCCGAACACGATCTGGTGCGCCTGCAGGAAGCCGCCCCACACCAAAGTGGAGAGGAGTTCCAGCACGAAGGCGCCCAGCACCGGCCCGATCACCGTGCCCATGCCGCCGAGGATGAGCATCATGTAGGCCTTCACCCCGATGGCGGGATCGAACGCGCTGGCCGGCTCGATGAAGGTGATCCAATAGGCCCACACGCCACCGGCGAAGCCGGTGATGCCGGCGGAGATGGCCCAGGCGGCGACCTTGGTGGCGGTGGTGTCGATGCCCATCACCCCCGCCGCGCGCTCGCCATCGCGGATGGCGCGCAGCGCATAGCCGAAGGGGCGGGTGAGGATGAAGGCCACCAGCAGGGTGGAGACGACCATCCCGGCCAGCATCACCAGATAGATGGCGCGGTAGAGCGGCCCCGGCGGCAGGTCCGAGAGCGGCAGCGGCAGGCCTTCCGCCCCACCGGTGACGCCGCCCACCTGGATCACCAGCTGGATGGCGGCAAGGTTCAGCGCGACGGTGGCGATGGCGAAGTAGTGCCCCCTCAGGCGCAGGATGGGCCAGCCGATGATGCCCGCCACCAGCGCCGAGAAGGCAACGGCCGCGACGAGCGCCACGGGAAAGGGCGCCCCCAGCGTCATGGCGACGCCTGAGGCATAGGCGCCGAAGCCGAAGAACACGGCATTGCCGAAGGCGTGATAGCCGGTGAGGCCGACGATGACGTTCAGCCCCTGCGTGACCGTGGCGTACATGAACACGGTCGTCAGCACCCGCAGCCAGTAATTGTTGAGGGCGAGGGGCGCGAGGGCGAGAACCACCGCGCCGGCGGCGAAGAACGCCCAGAAGAGAAGCGCGCGACGCCGCGCGCCCGAGGGGGAAGAGGGGGAGATCATGCGTGCTCCCCGAAGAAGGCGCGGCCGAACAGGCCCTGAGGCCGCAGCGCGAGCACCAGCAGGAACAGACCGAAGCCGACGATCTCCTGATAATTGGCGCCGAGGAAGTAGCCGGCCCAGGCCTGTACCAGCCCATAGATGAAGCCGGCGACGATGCACCCCTCCACCGATCCGATGCCGCCCAGCACCGTGATGACGAACACCGCGCTCAGGAAGGTGACGCCCATGCCCGGCATCACCGGAAACAGCATGGAGGCGAGAGAGCCCGTGGCACCGGCCAGCGCCGCGCCGGCCCCGGCGGTCAGCGCGTAGATCCGCTCGGGATTGATGCCCATGAGGGAGGAGACCTCCCGGTCGAGCGCGGTTGCGAGGATCATCTGTCCGGCGCGGGTGAAGCGCAGGAAGGCGAAGAAGGCGATGCCGAGGGCGATGGAGAAGCCCGCTGCGATGAGGCGGACCACCGGCACGAGAATGCCCAAGATCTCGATGGAGCTCGCCGCATAGGACGAGTTCACCGAGCGCACATCGGAGGTGAAGGCGATGGAGACCGCGTCCACCATCACCAGCTCGATGCCGAAGGTCACCACCAGCGACAGCAGCAGGCTGGTGCGGATGATGCGGTTCAGCACCAGCACCTGCAGCGCATAGCCCAGCGCGAACATCGCCACCATGGACACCGGGATGGAGGCGATGGGGTCAAGCCCCGCGAACCGGAACAGGCCGTAGGTGATGTAGGCCCCCAGCATGATGAAGCCGGTGTGGGCGAGGTTGATCACCCCCATGACGCCCCAGACCATCGAGAAACCGATGGTGGCGATGCCGTAGAGACCGCCCAGCAGCAGCCCGTTGGCGGTGGCTTGCCAAAGCACCGTTACCCCTCCAAATCGTTGATTTTGCGATGTTATATGCTTGACGGAAGGCTTATTTATACATATCTTATGCAAAATAAATCGAGTCATGCAACAACGATGTCTGAACGAAACGCACAAAGAAGCCGCACCCATGCCTCCGCACGCGGCAGCCTTTCGGCGCCGGCCGTCCCCAAGGCCGGAATCTCCAAGGGGGGGTCGAGCGAGTTCGCCTATCAGGTGATCCGCGCCGAGATCGTCTCACTGGCGCTTGCTCCAGGCTCGGACCTCGACGAGGCGGCGCTGGTGAGCCGCCTCGGCCTCTCGCGCACGCCGCTGCGGGAGGCGCTGGTCCGCCTCGCCGGCGAGGGGCTGGTGCAGATCCTGCCCAATCGCGGCACGCGCGTCGCGCCCATGGGCTGGAACGACATTCGCGAGCATCTGGAGGCCTTCGACCTCTCCCAGCGCCTCGTCACCCGATGGGCGGCGCTGCGGCGGACGGAGGCGCAGATCGCCGCCATCGACGCCCAGCGGGAGGCGTTCGAGGTGGCGACGGCGCGCCGGGATTCCGAGGCCATGCTGGAGATCAACTGGCGCTTCCATGCCGCCATCGCCGCCTGCTGCCGCAATGGCGTGGTGGAGCGCTTCTATCTCCAGCTGCTCACCACCAATTTGCGCATCTCGCGCCTTGCCATGACCTACGACTGCTTCGCGACCGAGGAGGCGTACGACGCGCACATCGGCAACATCATCCGCGAGCACCGCGAGATGGTGGAGGCGATCCGCGCCCGCGATGCCGACCGGGCGGACGCGCTCGGCAGTTCCCACGCCGGGCTCGCCCGCAAGCGCGTTTCCGAATGCCTCACCCAGAGCATGCTGTCGGACATGGAGCTGCCGCTCGGAGGCGCGCCCGACAGCCTCGGCTGAATTTCAGAAGGAGAAGCCCGCATGTGCGAGGTGTGCGCCATCTTCGGCGCGGGAGAGCACTGGAGCGACTTCGCCCGGCAGCGCGACGAGCGTTTCCCGTTCGAGGACATCCTGCACTACCGGGCGGAACGCCGGCGGCGCATCGCCATGCTGAATGCGCTGGTCGGCCCGCTCGGCCTCGTCTGCGAGGACTGGGACGGGGAGGCGCTGGCGCTCACCGACGCGCGCGGCCGCACCAAGATCGCGCCGACCCTCGGCGATGTCTGGCCCATCGCGGAAAGCCTCTCGGGTCGCGGCATCGACCCCTTGTCCGAGGATTTCATCGCGCCGGCGCGGGAGGCTCCCGCCCATGGATGAACGCCTGCCCCTGATCGTCGTGACCGGCTTTCTCGGCTCGGGCAAGACGACGCTCATCCGCCGCTTCATCGAGACGCCGGAGGGCGGCGATTCCGGTCTCATGGTCAACGAGTTCGGCGAGGCGGGCGTGGATCATCGCCTGCTGGTGCATGCCAGCGAGGCGGTGGAACTGATCGACGGCGGGTGCCTCTGCTGCGCGCGCCGCTCCGATGTCGCCAAGGCGATGCACGATCTGGTGCGCATGGCGAAGAACAGTTCCCGGGCCGGCGGCGGCTTGCGCCGAGCCATCCTGGAAACGTCGGGCCTTGCCGACCCGGCTCCCGTCATCGCCACCCTCGCCCGTGACCCCTGGCTGAAGGCGCATGTGCGCCTCGCCTCCGTCGTGGCGGTGGTGGACGCGGTGGCGGGCCTGCGCAATCTTGAAAACCGGCCGGAGGCGCGCCGGCAGGTGGCCATCGCCGATACGGTGGTGATCACCAAGGGCGACATGCGCGCCGCCGAGCCGACGGCCCGCCTCGCCGCGGCGGTGCGCGCCATCTCCCCCGACGCGCGCATCCTCGACATTCAGGACGAGACGTTCCGGCTGGGCGACGTGCTGGCCGGGCGAGAAAGCCTGCATGCCCCGCCGTCGCCATTCCTGGCCGATGCGCCGGAGCATGATTCCGAGGTCTCCTCCTTCACGCTCCTCATCGAGGGGGCGCTGGACTGGCCGGCCTTTACGCTCTGGCTGTCGGCGCTGCTCCACGCCCATGGCGACCGCATCCTGCGGGTGAAGGGGCTGCTGCGGACCACCTCGTCCGACAGGCCGCTGGCCATTCACGGCGTGCAGCATGTGATGCACCCGCCGACGCACCTCGGCGCGGACGACGGCGGGCCGTCCTTCCTCGTCTTCATCGCCCGCGGCATCCGCAAGGCGGAGATCGAGCGCAGCCTCGCCCGCGCGCTCGATCTGTGTCAGGCGGGCTCCCACATGTCGGACCCCGCGCGGCAGGCGGTGGCTTTCCGCGAAGGCATCGCCCCGGCGGCGTGAGGAGTGCCGGGGCCAGTCCTCGGGCGCGTCAGTTCTCAGGCGCGCAAGTTCTCAGGCGCGCAAGTTCTCAGGCGCGGTTATCGGCGACCGCGCTCCGCACCTCGTGTTCGATGAGGTGCCAGATGCGATCCACCAGCGCGCCGAACGTCTCGTGGCGCTTCACTTCCAGCGCGCGCGGGCGCGGCAGGGGGATCGGGATTTCCTCGCGCACCGAGCCGGGCCGGGCGGAGAAGACGATCACGCGGTCGGAGAGGAACACCGCCTCGTCGATCTGGTGGGTGATGAGCAGCACGGTGGTGCCGCTCCTCTGCCAGATGTTGAGCAGCTCCGTCTGCATGATCTCGCGCGTCTGCGCGTCGAGCGCGGCGAAAGGCTCGTCGAGAAGCAGGATCTTCGGATTCACCGCCAGCGCGCGGGCGACGTTCACGCGCTGGCGCATGCCGCCCGAGAGCTGGTGCGGATAGTGCTGCTCGAAGCCCTTCAGCCCCGCCATGTCGATGAAGCGCTGGGCGGTGGCGTGGGCGTCGCGCTTGGGCGTGCCGGCGATGGTGAGGCCGTAGGCGACATTGTCGATCACCGGCTTCCACGGCAGGAGCGCATCCTGCTGGAACACCATGGCCCGGTCCGCGCCCGGGCGCGTCACCGTGTGGCCGGACACCTTCACCACGCCGGAGGAGGCTGGCAGGAGGCCGTCGATGATGCGCAGCAGCGTCGACTTGCCCGATCCGCTCGCCCCAACGATGGAGACGAACTCGCCTTCGCGGATGGAGAGGTTGATGTCGCGCAGCGCCTCCACGGAGGGCTTGCCCGTGCGCTCGAAGACCTTGTTGATGCCTTCGATGGAGAGAGCCTGTGCCATCTGGTTCACGGGGGTCACTCCCTGGTTCATTCTTGCCGCCACGGCGCGAGCCGGCGTTCCAGCCACTCGAAGAAGATGCTGCCCATCAGGCCGAGCGCGCCCAGCATGATGACGTAGGCGAGCAGCGTCGCGGTGTCGAAGCTCTGCCCGGCGGCGAGGATCGCGAAGCCGAAGCCGGCGAACGAGCCGAAGAATTCGGCGATGATGATGGCCACCAGCGCCCGCGCCCAGGCGACGCGGATGCCGGAGACGATGAACGGCACCGCGAAGGGCAGCGTCACCGTGGTGAACACCTGCCAGCGCGACGCGTTGAACGAGCGCGCCGCCTCGATGAGGTTCTTGTCGGTGGCCTTGAGGCCGGTCTCGGTCGTCACCAGCACCGGGAAGATGGTGAAGATGGTGACGAGCACGAACTTGGAGGCGAAGCCGAGCCCGAGCCACGCGATGAACAGCGGAGCCAGCGCCACCAGAGGCACCGAGTTCAGCGCCGTCAGCATCGGCCCGGCGGTGAGCGCCAGCAGCCGGCTCGACGCCAGCGCGAGGCCGATGGCGACGCCGATCAGCACCGCCACCGGGAAGGACGCCGCCACAGCGCTCACGGTGGCAAGCGCGTTGGTCCACAGCGCCCCGTTGGCGCTCTCCTTGGCAAGCGCCTGGAAGACCTCGGCCGGCGGCACCAGCAGCAGCTTGTTGGTGACCACATAGGTCGCCAGCACCTGCCAGACCGCCAGCACGAAGGCGAGCGAGATGAGCATCCGCAGGATGCCGGCCGCGCGCGAGCGCCCTTCGAGGAAGTCGTAGACGCTGCGCCAGAAGGGAGCGGCGGCGGTCATTCCGCCGCGGCCTTGTGCGCGTGACGGGCGGTGGAGACGGCCTGCTTGCCGTAACCTTTCTCGCCCACCACCTTGCCGTCCACATAGATGGTGCGGCCGCGCAGGATGGTGCGCACCGGCTTGCCCTTGAAGCGGCGGCCGGCATAGGGGCTCCAGCCGACGAGGGAAAGCACGTCCTCGTCGCGCACCTCATATTCGGTGTCGAGGTCCACCAGCACGAGATCGGCGTCGAAGCCGGGCTTGATCTCGCCCTTGCGGTCGAGCCGGAACAGGCGCGCCGGGCGGGTGGAGGTCGCTTCCACCACGCGCTCCAGGGGCAGCTTGCCCTCGGTGGCGGCGGTCAGGAACATGGAGAGGTAGAACTGGGTCGAGGGCGTTCCGGTGTGGGCCTTCCAGCCGTCGGTCCAGCCGATTTCCTTCTCCTCGCGGGTGTGCGGGGCATGGTCGGTGGCGATGATGTCGATGGTGCCGTCGCGCACGCCTTCCCACAGGCCGGGCACGTTCTTCTCCGGCACCCAGTAGGAGAGCGCGTAGGAGCCGAGGCGCTGGATCGCCGCCCATTCGCAGCCGAGGAACAGCGCCCAGGGATTGAGTTCGCACGTCACCTTCTGGCCGCGCGCCTTGGCCTCGCGGATGAGCTGCACCGAGCCGGCGGTCTGGGTGTGCAGGATGTGGAGATGGCAGCCCGCCGCCTTCTGCAGGCGCAGCAGGGTGGCGATTGCGGTCTCCCAGATCACGCCGTCATGGGCGGCGTAGGCCTTGGCGTAGGCGAGGGCGTCGCGCTCCCCGCGCGCCCAGAACTCCTGTTCGATCACGTCCATCAGGGCCTGATCGTGGGGATGGATCATGAGCGGCACGTCCTGCGCGGCGGCGGCCTGCATGATCTCCAGGATCTTGCCGTGGTCGTGCACGCCGATGCCCGGCATGTGCGGATAGGAGCGACCGGTGTCCACCACCATGAAGAATTTGAAGGCGGCGATGCCGGTCGCGGCCATGCCCGGCACTTCCTCGAGGATGGTGGGGGCAGGGTTGAAGTTCCAGTCCACCACCGCGTCGCGCTCATAGATGGCGAACTGCTTCTCCAGCAGGTCCAGGGTGTTGGGCGGCGGGGTCACGTTGGGCATGGCGACCGAGGTGGTCACGCCGCCGGCGGCGCACTGGAGCGTCGAGGTGTAGATGGTGTCCTTGTATTCGAAGCCCGGCAGCGAGCCCTCGCGGTGGTGCGAGTGCATGTCGATGACGCCGGGCAGGATGGCGAGGCCCTTGGCGTCGATCACCTCGGCGGCGGCGGGCTCCAGCCCCGGCTCGAAGATGCCGGCAATGGCCCCGTCCTTGATGCCGACGGAGGCCTCGAAGCGGCCGTCGGCGGTCACGACGAGGCCGTTCTTGATGATGGTGTCCACACTACTCTCCTGAGGACGAGGCCCGCGCGGGCCGATTTGAAAGTGAAGGGCCGGCGGCGCGTCAGGATGCGAGATCGAGCGCCACTGGGCGGGTGCGGATCACGTCCAGCACCTCGGTCACGTAGGCCTGCGACAGGCCGCGGGTGATGAAGACGATGCGCGAGCCCGCCATGCCCTCCGGCCAGGCGGACAATTCCACCGGCGGCGAGAACAGCCGCTGCACGGCCTGCACCACCACCGGCCTGGGGCGGCCGGCGATGGCGAGGATGCCCTTCACCCGCAGCAGATCGTCGCCATGGGCGATGACCAGCGCGTCGAGCCACGCCGAGACGTGCTCCCAGTGCAGGGGCTCCTCGAAGGCGAGGCAGAAGGAGCCGATGTCCTCACGGTGGGTCACCGGGTCCGCCGCCTCGAAGGCTTCCGCGCGCAGCCAGGCGCGCACTTCGCTGGGGCGGGTGTTGGGATCGGCGGGGTCGATGCCGTCGAGCAATGTCGGTTGGGCAAGATGCGTGAGCGAGGAGCGATGCAGCCGCGCGCCGGGGGACAGGCCGGCGATGCGGGCTTCCAGCGGGGCGAGGTCGCTGCCCGCCAGATCGGCCTTGGTGAGCACCACCTCGTCTGCGACGCCCACCTGCTTGCGCGCCTCCGCGTGGCGGTCGAGCGTGCCCATGCCCTGCACCGCATCCACCGCCGTCACCACCCGCCCGAGGCGATAGGCGCGGGCCACCGGGAAGGTTATCAGCGCCTGGATGACCGGGCCGGGATCGGCCATGCCGGTGGTCTCGATGATGACCCGCGCGAACGCCTTCACCTCGCCGCGGGCGCGCTTCTCGGTGAGGTCGCGGAGCGTCTCCACGAGGTCGCCCTTCACGGTGCAGCACAGGCAGCCGGTGGACAGCTCGATGGTGTTGTCCGAACTCGCGGCGATGAGGGCATGGTCGATGCCGATCTCGCCGAACTCGTTGACGATCACGGCCGCGTCGCTCAGCGCGGGATCCCGCAGCCACCCGTTGAGCAGGGTGGTCTTGCCTGATCCCAGGAAGCCGGTGAGCAGCGTCACCGGCGTCCGCATGTCGCGAAAATGGGCCATGGTGCCGGCTCCCCTCGGGCTCACTTGCCGGCGATGTAGCTCGGGTCGTAATAGCGCTTGAGGTCGAAGGCCTGGGTCTGGGGATCGCCCCCCACGGCCGCGTCGATCTTGTAGAGGTTTTCGAGGCCGGCCGCCTTCACGGCGAGATCGGCGGGGATCGCCTTCTGCTCCTTCACGATGAAGGCGTAGGAATCCTCCACCACGTCGCGCGGCGTCTTGGTGTAGGCGGCGAGCACGTCGATGGCCGCGTCCTTGTTGGCCGGGTCGTCGATGAAGGCGGCCGCCTCTTTCAGCGCCTGCGTCAGCGCGATCGCCGCGGGGCGGGTGGCGGGGGCTTCGCCCCAGGACTTGTTCAGCACGAGGGGCGTCTGCACATAGGGCTCGCGATAGACATCGAGCAGCACGGCGCCGTCGCGCCCCGCGAGGGTGTCGAAGGGGGCGATGAGGAGCGCGCCCGCGACCTGCCCGTTGCCCATGGCGATGATGCGGTCGCGCGAGTTGGCGATGGACACCATCTGCGCGCCGGCCGGGTCCACGCCCGCCTGCTTCAGCTGAAATTTCAGGAGGTTGGCCGTGCCACCCTTGACCGCTCCGGCGGTCAGCGGCTTGCCGGCGAGATCCTTCACCGAGGCCGTGCCCTTGGCGCCGTAGAGGCGCAGGATGGTCTTGTCGAGCACCGCGCCGGCGATGATGACGGGGGCGCCCTTGTCGATGGCGCGCACCGCGAGGTCGCCCAGCGAGATGCCGGCGTCCGCGCTGCCCGATGCGACCGCCTGCAGCAGCGCCGGGCTGTCCGACGCGCGCAGTTCGCGCACGGTGATGTTGCGCTTGTCGTAGAAGCCCTTTTCCACGGCGATGGCGTGCAGCCAGAGCAGGGCGCTGGGGGCGAGGACCGCGAGCTTCACCTCGGTCTTCGGAGCGCCCTGCGCAGCGGCGGGCGAGAAGGGCAGGGCGGTTGCGCAGCTCAGGGCGAAGGTCGCCGCCAGAGCGGCTGCGAGGCGGCGTGTCACGACGCGCGTCATCATCTCTCTCCGGGAAGAAGGACGCGTCTTACCGCGCGTCACCTGAACCAAAGAGTGCTCGATCTCTCGCGGAGCTTCAAGCATAATTCGCAGCAATTGGGAATTTTGTGAAATTCCCGGTCAATGATATAACGTATCATCGAGTGGGGGCGGACGTGGCCAGCAGGATTCTTCAGGTGATGGGCTTGTTTCGCGGGCGCCCATGGCCGCTGACGGTGGAGGACATCGCGCAGGAGACGGGCGTGTCCCAGAGTTCCGCCTATCGCGACGTGCAGGAACTTTGCCGGGCCGGCTTCCTCGATCCGGTCATCGGCGCGGGATATGTGCTCGGCCCCGCCTTCATCGAGTACGACCGGCTTCTGCGGCAGGGGGACACGCTGATCCCCATCGCCTCGCGGGTGATGCGCGACCTGCTCGACCAGACCACACAGCGCGCGACGGCCATCCTGTGCCGGCGCTATCGCGACACGGTGATGTGCGTGCATCAGGAGCACGGCAGCGCGCCCCATCCCATCACCACCTACGAGCGGGGCGTCGCCATGCCGCTCTTCGCCGGCGCGTCATCCAAGGTGGTGCTGGCGCATCTCGACGACCGCTCCCTCAAGCGGATCTATCTCGACAACGAGGACATCATCCGCGCCCGGCTCGGACATGGCGACTGGAAGGCCTTCAAGGCCGAGGTGCGGGCCATCCGCCGGGACGGGGTGGCGGAGACGGTCTCCGAGGTCGCGGAGGGGCGCGCCGGTGTCGCGGCTGCGGTGCTCGTGAACAAGCAGGTCATCGCCGGGGTCAGCCTCGTGCTCGCGGCCGAGGACCTCGCCGGCGCCTCGCCGGCCATCCGCGCCGCGGTCATCGATGCGGGCCGGCGGATTTCCGAGGAGATCGCCGGCAGCGGCACATGGGTGGCGCGGTAGTTCGGCCCTTAAAATGAGGCGGGGCGGCTCCATCTGCTGGAGCCGCCCCGGTCGGACTTCAAATCGCGTCGCTCAGACCAGCGCGCGGGGATCGTGCCGGGCGAGGCGGGACAGCAGGTAGTCCACTTCCGCCCGCGCGGTGGCGGAGAGGGACGAGCCCGGCTTGCGCTGGGCGTCGGAGGCGATGAAGCCGCGCTTCATCATCACATATTTGCGCACCGCGAGGCCGACGCCCTGCTGCTGCTCGTAGCGCAGCAGCGGCAGGTGCGCGTCGAACAGGTCATGCGCCGCCTCCCGCTCGCCGGCCTTCTGCAACTTCACGACATCGCCCAGCATCTCGGGGAAGGCGTAGCCGGTCATGGCGCCGTCCGCCCCGCGCTCCATCTCGAAATCGAGGAACAGCGCGCCGTTGCCGGTGAGGATGGAGATGGGGCGCATGGAGCCTTCCTTCTGGAAGGCGCGCAGCGCCGAGATCTTCTCCAGCCCCGGCCAGTCCTCGTGCTTCAGCATCACGCAGGAGGGGTTCTCCTGAACGATCTGGCGGATGACCTTGGGCGTCATCTGCACGGTGAGGGTGAGCGGATAATCCTGGATGACGAAGGGGATATCGTCGCCGATGGCCTCGATGGCCTGCCGGTAATAGCCGGTGATCTGGTCGTCCGTGCGCAGGCTCGGCGGCGGGGCGATCATGACGCCCGCCGCGCCCTTGTCCATGGCCGCGCGCGCCAGCCAGCGCATGGCGGCAAGGCCCGGTGCCGACACGCCGACGATGACCGGCAGCTGGCCGAAGCCGGCGATGAAGCGCGCGGTGACGGCAAGCGATTCCTCCGGCTCCAGCTTGGGCGCCTCGCCCATGATGCCGAGCACCGTCACGCCGGTCGCTCCGGCGGCGAGATAGCGCGCGATGAGGGTGTCGAGGGAGCCCTCGTCGATCTTCCCGTCCGGCGTGAACGGGGTGGGGGCGATGGGGAACAGGCCGGAGGCGCTGGCGTCGAGAAGCATGATGAACCCGATCAGATGCTGGCGATGAGGCCGCCATCCACGCGGATGACCGAGCCGTTGACATAGGACGAGGGCGTGCCGGCGAGGAAGGCCACCACGTTGGCATATTCCTGCGGGTCGCCGTAGCGGCCGACGGGGATGGAGGCCGTGCTTTCCGCCGACACCTCCTCCACGGAGCGGTTCTCGCGCTCGGCCTTCTTGGCGTCGAGGAACTTGATGCGGTCGGTGGCGATGCGGCCGGGCAGGATGATGTTGGCGGTAATGCCGTCGCGCGCCACCTCGCGGGAGAGCGTCTTGGACCAGCCCACCAGCGACAGGCGCAGTGCGTTGGAGATGGCGAGGTTGGGAATCGGCGCCACCACGCCGGAGGACGTGGAGGTAATGATGCGGCCCCACTTGCGCGCGCGCATGCCGGGCAGCACCCGGTCGGCGATGGCGATCACCGAGAGCACCATGTCGTTGAAGCTCTTGGCCCAGAGGGCCGGGTCCTGGCCGGCGGCCGGGGTGGGCGGCGGGCCGCCGGTGTTGTTGACCAGCACGTCCACCGGGCCGAGCTTCGCCTCGATCTCGGCGATGCGCGCATCGATGCCCGCAAGGTCGGAGAGGTCGAACTTCAGCGCCATCGCTTCTCCGCCCACGGCCGCGATGCGCTCCGCCACCGCACCAGCGGCGGCGAGGTCGATGTCGCCCAGCGCCACCTTGGCGCCTTCCGCCGCCAGTGTCGCCGCGATGGCGCTGCCGAGCCCGCCGCCTGCGCCGAGCACGAGGGCCGTCTTGCCTTTCAGTCCGAGATCCATGGGTCTTCCTTCGTCATGTCGGCGCGCGGCAGATCCGTCCGCGGGCATTCAGTCGGCGATGGCCAGCCGGCCCGAGGCCGCCGTGCCGGCGGTGCGCGCGAGGTAGTCGGCCTTGCTGTATTGCATGTGATCGACGCAGAGCTGCGCGAGCGCCCAGCTGTCCGTTCCCTGCAGCAGCTCGATCATGATGTCGTGCTGGCGGCGGGAGAGCTGGAGGCCGGCGTGGTCGGCGAGATTCTTGGCGCGCATGGGCAGGGTATAGCCCATGTAGTCGTGCAGCGTGCGCACGAGATAGGGATTTCCGCAGCCCGAGAACAGCGTCAGGTGGAACAGGTCGTTGGTCTCGTGGATGCCGCGCAGGTTGCCGGCGTCGGCGTTGCGGCAATAGTCGGCCTGGATCTCCTTGAGGCGGGCGATCAGCTCCGGCGGGGCGGGCAAAGGGATCATCAGCGCCGCCTGCCGGGTGAGCATCTCGCGCACCGCGTAGATCTGCTGCACCTCCTGCGCCGAATAGGAGCAGACGGTGGCGCCCACATTCTTCTCGCGCCGCACCACGCCGGTGCGCTCCAGCTGCACCAGCGCCTGACGGATGTAGTGCCGCGAGGCGCCGTAGCGCGCCATCAGCGTGTCTTCCACCAGCCGCGAGCCGGGGGCGAAGCGGCCGAAGATGATGTCATCCTCCAGCCGGCGCTGGACCTCGGCCTGCTCGTCAGCCCGCGATGCGGGTAGGGACGCTTCGCTCATGCGGCGCTCCTGTTCGCCGTCTCGAATCCGGAAAGCCTGTAGCAGTCTTCCACCAGCCGCAAGGTCTCCAGATTGTCCTCGGGCGACGTCTCGAAGGCCGCGCCGCTCTCAAGGCACCCGACGAAATGGGCGATCGTCGCGGCATAGGAGCCGAGATAGGTCGCGTCGGGATCATAGTCCAGCCGCTCGGCATGGGGGCCGGCGAGGCTGAGGGTGGAGCCGTCGAGACGCAGGGTTCCGGCATCGCCGAGGATGGTCAGCCGGTCCGCCTGCTGCGGCGGCACGCCATAGGCCGCAAAGCTGGCGAAGATGGAGACGCCCGCGCCGTTCGCGGTGGAGAGCTGGATGACGGCGCCGTCCTCGCCCGCCATGGCATTGCAGGTGCGGCTGAGGGCGGCGGCCTCCACCTTCAGCGGGCCGAGCAGCATGCGCAGGGTGTCGAGGTGATGGATCAGCACCTCCGCCACCAGCATGCGCCGCTCATCGCGCATGAAGGGCTGACGCTCCAGCGCCTGCAAGCGCCCCTCCGCATCCGGCACGGTGCCTGACGTGACGAGGGAGAGGTGGGCAGCGCGCACCGCGCCGATGCGCCCGGCGCGGAGCCATTGCGCGGCCTGTCGGTAGTAGGCGCGGAAACGCCAGTTCTCATGCACCATCAGGCGCACCCGCCCGCCGATGTCCGCCACCAGTTGCTCCGCCTCCGGCAAGGTCGGAGCGAGGGGCTTCTGGCACAGGATGGGCAGGCCATGCCGCGCCGCGAGGCGGGCCAGCTCCGCATGGACGGCGCGGGGCGCGGCGATGTCCACCGCATCGAGGCCGCCGGCCGCCAGCATCGCCTCGGCGCTGGTGAAGACGGCGGGGATGCCGAAAGCATCCGCCCGCTCGGCCGCCCGCTCGGCGGACGGGTCGGCGATGGCCACGACTTTCGCCGCCTCGCCCAGCGCCGCCCAGCCCCTGAGGTGATGCTGGGTGACCCAGCCGGCGCCGATGAGCCCGACGCGGAGCGGCGCGGCCATCAGTGCGTCCTCCGCTGCACGGCGGCGCGAACGGCGGCGGCGCCGGTCTCCAGCGGGGCGATGGCATCGCCCGTCTCGGCGTCGAACAGATAGGCGGCGTCGGCCCGGAAGAACAGCTCCACCGTCTCGTCCGGCGCGGCGGTGACATGGCGGGGCAGGCGGGCGGTGATCTCGCCGCCGCCGGGCAGTTCCAGCAGCAGCAGCGTCTCGGCGCCCAGCGGCTCCACCGCGATGGTGCGCCCGGTGACGCGCCCGCCCGGCGCGCCGTCGAGGGCGGCGGGATCGATCGCCATGTCTTCCGCGCGCACGCCGAGCGTCACCTTCCGGCCGTCCCGCGCCTGAAGCACACCGTCGCTCCAGCGGGCGAGCGGCGCATCCAGCGCCGGGCTCGACGCGCGGCGGGTGGCGGCGGAAAGCGTCGCGTCCATGAGGTTCATGGGCGGCGAGCCGAGGAAGCGGGCGACGAAGGTGTTGGCCGGCTGCCAGTAGACATCAAGCGGTGCGCCGATCTGCGCCACCTTGCCGGCGTTCATCACGCAGATGCGCGTGCCCATGGTCATCGCCTCCACCTGATCGTGGGTGACATAGATCATGGTGGAGCCGAGGCGGTGGTGCTGCTTGATGATCTCGCTGCGGGTGTTGACGCGCAGCGCCGCATCGAGGTTCGACAAGGGCTCGTCGAACAGGAACACCTGCGGCTCGCGCACCATGGCCCGCCCCAGCGCGACGCGCTGGCGCTGGCCGCCGGAGAGGGCGCTGGGCTTGCGCGTCAGCAGCGGCGCGAGGCCGAGGAGCGCCGCCACCTCCTTCACCCGCCGCTCGATCTCGCCGGCCGGAATGGCCCGGCGGCGCAGGCCGAAGGCGAGATTGTCAGCGACGCTCATGTGCGGGTAGAGCGCGTAGGACTGGAACACCATGGCGATGTCCCGGTCCTTGGCCGGCACGTCGTTGACGACGCGCCCGTCGATGGAGAGCGTGCCGCCGGATATGGTCTCCAGCCCCGCGATCATGCGCAGCGTCGTGGACTTGCCGCAACCCGAAGGGCCGAGCAGCACCATGAACTCGCCGTCGTCGATGGTGAGGTCCACGTCCTCCACCACGACGGGGCCGCCGCCACCATAGCGCTTCACGATCTTGTCGAGTTTCACCACTGCCATGGCAGCCTCACTTGATCGCGCCGGCGGTCATGCCGCGGATCAGCTTTTCGGAGAAGAAGACGTAGACGACGATGACCGGGATCACAGAGATCATGACGCCGGTGGCGATCATGCCGATGTCCTGGAAATGGTCGCCCATGAAGGCGCGGATGCCGATGGGCAGGGTGCGCTTGTCCGGATCGGTGATGAGCACCACGGCGAACAGGAACTCGTTCCAGAGCTGGATGAAGTTCAGGATCAGCGTGGTGGCGATGGCCGGCATGCCCACGGGAAGCACGATGCGCCAGAAGATTTCGAGGTCGCCGTAGCCGTCCATCTTGGCCGCATCGAAAAGGTCCTGCGGGATGCGGGCGAAGAAGCCTTCCAAGAGATACACGGTCAACGGCAGCTGGAGGGAGATGTAGACCAGCGCCAGCCCGAACAGGCTGTTGTAGAGATTGTAGTCCACCAGGATCTGATACAGCGAGATCAGGGTGATCTGCGGCGGGAAGATGATGGACGAGAACAGGATGCCGTAGATGATCCGGTTGCCCCGGAAGCGGTAGCGCGCCAGGGCGTGGGCCGCCGCGGCGCCGATGAAGGTGAGCACCGCCACCGCGCCCACCACCACGAGGGTGGAGTTCCAGAAATAGGTGGCGAAGTCGGAATCCACCCAGGCGGTGCGGAACTGGTCGAGGTGCATCGGGCTCGGCCAGGCGTAAGGGTCTGCGCTGATCTCCGCCGTGGTGCGCACCGACATGGTGGCGAGCCACAGGAACGGCCCGAGCTGGTAGATGGTGTAGACACCCAGCACGAGCGCGAGGATGCCCCGCGAGAACAGGCGCGGCAGCGGCGCGCGGCCGGCGTTGGCGGCGAGGGTTGCGGCCATCTCAATACTCCAGCCGCTCGCGCGAGCCGAGCACGCGGTTGAGGATGATGACCGCGGCGCACACCACCAGGAACCACACGGTGGCAATGGCGGAGGGATAGCCGAGGTCGAAGGTGTTCCAGTTGAAGGCGCGCTTGTAGACGTAGGTGGAGACCGTCTCCGTCGCCCACAGAGGTCCGCCCTGGGTCATGATCCAGACGAGATCGAAGACTTTCATCTTGCCGATGAAGGACAGGATGTAGAGCGACAGCAATGTCGGCCGCAGCATGGGGATGATGATGTAGCGCAGCTTCGCGCCCCAGCCGCAATTGTCGAGGTCGGAGGCTTCCAGAACTTCCTTGGGCAGGGAGTGAATAGCCGCGAGGCACACCACCATGTTGAAGCCGGCCCACTTCCACGCATGGGTGACGATGACGGCCCCGAGCGCGAGGTTGGGATCGCCCAGCCAGGAGGAGGCGAGATCGCCGAGGCCGACGGCCCGGAGCATCACGTTCAGCACGCCCCAGTCGTAATTGTAGATCCACATCCACAGGATCGCGACGACCACGTAGGAGAGCAGCACCGGCGTGAACCAGGCGACGCGCAGGAAGCGCGCGAAGGGCACGCCGGCATAGAGCGCGAGGGCGAGGAGAAGGCCGGTGGCGACATCGATGACGGGAGCGACGAAGGACCAGATGAAGGTGTTGCGCACGGCGACCCAGAAGGTCTCGTCGCCCATCAGCTCGCGATAGTTCGCGAGGCCCACGAAGGTCGCATCCATCCCCTCGATGGTGAAAAAGCTGTCAAAGATGGTGCGGAAGGCCGGATAGGCTGTGAGCCCGCAATAGACCAGCAGAGCCGGCCCGAGAAAGATGGCGAGGACCAGCCGCGTGGCGCGCCTGGGATCGGCGAGGGTGGCACGCGAGGAGGCTTTCGCCTCCCCGCTCTTGGCCGCGGTTCGGATGGAAATGGCGTCGGGCATCGCTCACTTCTTCAGGCAGGCGGCGTCCATCTTCTCCGCCGCATCGGCAACGCTGATGAGGCCGGCGGGGAAGGCGTTGTTCATGACCTGGATATAGGTCTCGGCGCACTTGGCCCGGTAGTAGAGCAAGGGCGTGCCGAAGAAATAGGTCACGTCCTTGTTGCGGGCGTTCAGCTCGTCGAAATAGGCCTTGTGGGGGCTGACGATCTTTGCCGGATCGGACTTGAGGCCGCTCTGCAGCGACACCTCGCTGATCCACTTGGTGCCATTCTCGGCATTGGCCATGGATTTCAGCAGCGCGCCAGCGCAATCCTTGTTCTTGCCCTTGGAATACATGACGAAGCTGCCGGCCACCGCCAGCGTCTTGCAGTTCGGACAGGCGCCCTTGTCCATGGCCGGGAACTTCATGATGCCCAGCGGGAAGTTCGCCGGCATGCCGCCCTTTTCCGGCGCGGCGAAGGCGCGGCCGGTGAACCAGCTGGGATCGGGGAAGGTGAGGGAGCCCGGAGAATTGTAGAAGTAGAAGTGGGACTCGCCGAGCTTCAGGGTGGAGAAGCTCTTGGGATAGGCGCCGGCATCCACCAGCTCCTTCACGAAGGTCATCACCTCCTGCACGCGCGGGTCCTTGAAGGACAGCTCGCCGTTGAGGAGCTTCATGTAGTCATCCGGCCCGAGCTTGCGCAGCAGGGATTCGAACAGCAGCTGCCCGCCCGGGAAAGGCCGGTCGCCCACGCCCTGCGACACCGGCGTGATGCCGGCAGCGACGCCCTTCTTCACCAGGTCGGTGAACTGCGCCTGCGTCAGCTGGAAGGAGGCGGGCACGTCCACGCCCACCTTCTTCACCAGATCCTTGTTGTAGTAGAGCTCGACCGTATAGGCCTCCACCGGCACGCCATAGACCTTGCCCTTGGAGGTCCAGGCCGGCTTGGCCCAGTCTTCGAGGCCGTTGAGGTCGATATAGCCGTCGAGGGGCTCCAGGAAGCCGCCGGCGAGGAATTCCGGCTGGTCCGGCTCCATGTAGAAGATGTCCGGGGCCTGCCCGGTGCGCACGGCAGACTTCGCCTGGGTATAGATGTCGGCCTTGGGGATGAAGCTGAGCTTCACCGTGCACTGCTTGTTGGCGGTCTCGAACTCCTTCACCCGCGCCGTCACCCACTCCTTCTTGGCGGGCTCGTCGGGCCAGTTGCTCCACATGGTGATTTCGGTCTGCGCGAAGGCGTGGCCTCCGCCCATCGCTGCCGTCATGGCGATCGCCGCGCACAGGCCGCGGCCCCACGACGTTTTTCCAGCGCCTCGAATGCTCGTCATCCACGTTCCTCCCGCTAAGTCCCGTTATGCCCCGGGTTTGCGGGGAGACTGGGCGGCGGTCGAGTTATTGTCAATAATGATTCCGAAGATAGGCGCAATTTTCATCTCAATGCGCTTATGGAGGCGTATATTATTGACAATCAAACCCAGCAGGGAAATTGTCCGCTTTCAGGTCGGCGATGATCGGCACGGGGAAGGCGAGGATGGCGCGGGGACTGCGAAAAGGATTGACGAGCTACGGCGACGACGGGTTCGCGCTGTTCCTGCGCAAGGCCTTCATCAAGGCCATGGGCTATTCGGACGATGCGCTGGACCGGCCCATCGTCGGCATCACCAACACCTACAGCGATTACAACCCCTGCCACGGCAACGCGCCCCAGCTCATCGAGGCGGTGAAGCGCGGGGTGATGCTGGCCGGGGCCATGCCCATGGTGTTTCCCACCATCTCCATCCACGAGAGCTTCGCCCATCCCACCTCCATGTTCCTGCGCAATCTGATGGCCATGGACACGGAGGAAATGATCCGCGCCCAGCCCATGGACGCGGTGGTGGTGATCGGCGGCTGCGACAAGACCCTGCCGGCGCAGATCATGGCGGCGGCGAGCGTGGATTTGCCTACCGTGGTGGTCCCTGTCGGCCCTATGGTGGTGGGCCATCATCGTGGCGAGGTGCTGGGCGCCTGCACCGATTGCCGGCGGCTGTGGAGCGCGCACCGGGCCGGCGAGATCGACGAAGTGGAGATCGATACGGTCAACGGCCGCCTCGCGCCGTCGGTGGGCACCTGCATGGTCATGGGCACAGCCTCGACCATGGCCTGCATCACCGAGACGCTCGGACTTTCCTTGCCCATGAGCGCGTCGATTCCCGCGCCCCATGCCGAGCGCGTGCGGCTGGCCGAGCAGAGCGGCAAGGTCGCCGCGCGGCTCGCGGTGGAGGACGGTCCCAAGCCGAGCGAACTCCTCACCCCCGCGGCCTTCCATAATGCGCTGGTGGTAATGCAGGCCATCGGCGGCTCCACCAACGGCATCATCCACCTCACCGCCATCGCCAACCGCGCCGGCGTGCGGCTGGAGCTGGAGACGCTGGACGCCATCGGCCGCGAGGTGCCGGTGCTGGTGGATCTCAAGCCCTCCGGCGCGCACTACATGGAGCACTTCCACCATGCTGGCGGCGTGCCCAAGCTCTTGAAGCAGCTCGGTGATCTCATCGATCTCGACGCGCCGACGGTGCACGGCGGCACCCTGCGCGAGATGGTCGAGGCTGCCGAGGAGGTGCCCGGACAGGATGTCATCCGGCCCCGCTCCAACCCCATCAAGGCGCAGGGCTCCATGGTGGTGCTGCGCGGCAATCTCGCGCCCGGCGGCGCCATCCTGAAGCAGGCGGCGGCGAGCGAGCGGCTGCTCCAGCACACCGGCCGCGCATTGGTGTTCGATTCGGTGGCCGACATGGCCGCGCGCATCGATGATCCCGACCTCGACGTGACCGCCGAGGATGTGCTGGTGCTGCGCAACACCGGCCCCAAGGGCGCGCCGGGGATGCCGGAGGCGGGCTATCTGCCCATCCCCAAGAAGCTCGGGCGGCAGGGGGTGAAGGACATGGTGCGCATTTCCGATGCCCGCATGAGCGGCACCGCCTTCGGCACCATCGTGCTGCACATCACGCCGGAATCGGCGGTGGGCGGGCCTCTGGCATTGGTCCAGAGCGGCGACATGATCCGCCTCGACGTGGAAGGCCGGCGCATCGACCTTCTGGTGGCGGAAGACGAGCTCGCCCGCCGCCGCGCCGCCCTCGCGGACGTGCCCGAGCGGCCGCTGCCGGAGCGGGGCTATGCCCGGCTGTTCCAGCAGAGCGTGCTGCAGGCGGACGAGGGCTGCGACTTCGACTTCATGGTCCCGCGCTGAGGCGCGCGAGCATGAGCGCCGACGCTCCTCTCTGCCTGCCGCCGCGCCCGGTCACGACGCCGCCGGCCGAGCGCGTGCTGCCGAACGGCGCCTGCGACACGCACATGCATGTGTTCGGCCCGCCCGAGCGCTATCCGCTGGTCGCCGGCCGCAACTACACGCCCCAGCCGGTGACGTTCGACGCCTATCGGCCGGTGATGGCGGCGCTGGGCATCGACCGCGCGGTGCTGGTGCAGCCGAGCGTCTACGGCACGGACAATTCCGCTTTGCTCGACACGCTGCGGCGCGATGCGGAACACCTGCGCGGGGTGGTCGTGGTGGCGCCGGAGGTGAGCGACGCGGAACTCGCAAGGCTGCATGGGCTGGGCGTGCGCGGCATCCGCGTCAACCGGCGCAATCCCGGCGGGCTCTCGCTGGAGGACCTGGCGCGCCTTGCCGCCCGAATCGGGGCATTCGGCTGGCACATCCAGCTTCAGGCGGTGATCCGCGAAGGCTTCAGCCTCGCGCCCATCGTGCGCGCCTGCCCGGTGCCGGTGGTGCTGGACCATATGGGCTTCCTCACCCCCGGCCTGCCGCTCGCGGGCGGCCCGTTCGGCGAGGTGCTGGAGCTGGTCGCCGAAGGAAACCTCTGGGTGAAGCTCTCCGCGCCCTACCGCCTGTGCCGTCGCGAGCCGGACGGCTACGCGGCGCTCGCGCCCTATGTCGCGGCGCTGATCGCCTGTCGCAGCGACCGGATGCTCTGGGCCAGCGACTGGCCGCACACCGAGCTGTTCGAGGCGATGCCTGAAGACCTCGACCCCGCTCTCCTGCTCGGCCTCGACCGTGCCGATCCGGACACGCGCCGCCGCATCTTCATCGACAATCCCGCCGCGCTCTACGGCTTCGACTGAGATCAGCCCAGTATCTCGCCCATGAACTTCTCGAAGCGCGGATCGTCCGCATAGGCGACATTGATCCGCAGAGACGGCCGGCGCGGCTCGGCGTCGGGATGGAACACCGCGCCCGGCGCCAAGAGGATGCCGCGCTCGGCGGCGCGACGGGAGAGGGCGCTGTCGTCCAGCCCTTCCGGCAGTTCGCACCACAGGTAGAAGCCGCCGCCGGGCGGGCCGAAGATGGGCAGGCCGAGCCGGCCCAGCGTCGCCTGCGCCTGATCGGTCGCGGCGGACACGCGGCCGCGCAAGCGCTTGAGGTGGCGGCGATACTGGCCGGACGTGATGAGGTCGTGGACGATCCGCTCCACATAGCCGGAGGAGTTCACGCTCGTCACCATCTTGAGCGCGCCAAGACGCTCGATGAGATCGGCGGAGGCCACCACATAGCCGCAGCGCAGGCTCGCCGAGAGGGTCTTGGCGAAGGTGCCCACATGGATCACCCGCTCCAATTGGTCCAGCGAGGCAAGGCGCGGATGCGAGGCGGGGAGGATGTCCGCGAACGGGTCGCTCTCCACCACCAGCAGGCCGTGGCGGGTGGCCACCTGAAGCAGGCGATAGGCGACCGCCGGCGTGAGGGACGATCCGGTGGGATTGTGCGCCAGCGACTGGGTGAAGAACAGCTTGGCGCCGCTCTCGGCCGCCTTCTCGGCGAGGTCCGCCACGTCCGGCCCCTCCGGCGTGCGGCGGATGCCGAGCGTGCGCGCCTTGGCGAGGCGCAGCTTGCCGAAGAGGGGATAATAGCCGGGCGAATCCACCAGCACCGTGTCGCCCGGCTCTACCAGCATGCGCACGATCAGGTCCAGCGCGTGGTTCGCGCCCTGCGTCAGCAGCACCCGCGCGGGATCGGCGGCGATGGCGCGTTCCGTCAGGAGGCCGGCGATGGCCTCGCGCAGCAGTGGAAAGCCGAAGGGGCTGCCGTAGCTCGCCGGGAAGGGACGGCGGCCGGGGCGGTTGATGGGCTTGAGATAGCGCCCCACCTCCGAGCCTTCCATCCACGACGGGGGCGGGCGGCCGTCGCCGACGCGCACGTCGTAATGCTGCTCCAGCTGCTCGCGCAGCAGCCACACGCTGTCCACCGCCTCGATGACGGCAGGGGCGGCGGGCGGGCGCACCGGCGCGGCGCGGGTGCGCATCACATAGAAGCCGGAGCCCGGCCGTGCCTCGATGCGGCCGGAGGCGGCGAGGCGCTCATAGGCTTCCACCAGCGTGTTGCGCGACACACCGTAGGCCGCGAACGCGGCACGGATGGAGGGCAGTTTCTCCCCCGGCCGCACCTGGCCCGCATCGATACGGCGCGACAGCAGGCGGACCACCGCGTCCACCCGCGTCAGGCTCTCGTCTTTCTGGAGAAGCTGCTCAATCGTACCCATGAAATGAAGGGTACGGCTGCATCGTTTCCAACGCAAAGTGTTCCTTGCCGTACCCCTCGCCGCGGCGGAAAGTCCGCCCCAACAGGCACGCCACGCGCGGCCGACAAGAGACAGGGACGGAAACGCCGGAACCGCGCCACCCGAAATGGGTGCGGCGGGCCTTGCCTTCGCGCCTGCCTTGCGTTCGCCCCCCGGCGATGCCGCGAGACCACAGGAAGGCCCGAAGATGAATATCGCCGCCGGCTCCAACCGTTCTTCCCGCATTGCCGGCTTCCACAAGCTGAGCCCACGCGAGCGGCTCGATCTCGTCGCCGCCTTCGCCGGGCTGGACGAGGCGCAGGTCGCCCACCTCGCCAACATGGGCAATCTCGATCCGGTGCTCGCCGACAAGCTCATCGAGAACGTCATCGGCACCATGAACATTCCGGTGGGCGTCGCCACCAACATGAAGATTGACGGCGAGGACGTGCTGGTCCCCATGGCGACGGAGGAATCCTCCGTGGTCGCCGCCGTCTGCAACGCGGCGAAGCAGGTTTACGAGACCGGCTTCCTCACCTCGGTCTCCGGCAATCTGATGATCGCGCAGGTGCAGGCGGTGGAGGTGGCGGACCCGGCCGGGGCGCGCATCCGCATCCTGGAAAAGCGGGACGAGATCAAGGCCGCGTGCGATGCCTGCGACCCGGTGCTGGTGTCGCTGGGCGGCGGCTTCCGCGACCTTGAGGTGCGCCTGCTCGATACGCCGTCGGGCACCATGGTCGTCACCCATCTCATCGTCGACACGCGCGACGCCATGGGCGCCAACGCGGTGAACACCATGGCGGAGAAGCTCGCGCCCTCCATCGCCGCGTGGAGCGGCGGGCGGGTCTATCTGCGCATCCTCTCCAACCTCGCCGACCGCCGCCTCGCCCGTGCCCGGGCGGTGTGGAAGGCCGCCGACATCGGCGGCGAGGCGGTGCGCGACGGCATCGTCTCCGCCTACGAGTTCGCCGCGGCCGATCCCTACCGCGCGGCGACCCACAACAAGGGCATCATGAACGGCATTTCCGCCGTGGTGCTCGCCACCGGCAACGATACCCGCGCGGTGGAGGCGGGCGCCCATGCCTATGCCGCCCGCTCGGGCCGCTATACCTCGCTCACCACCTATGAGGTGGACAAGGACGGCAACCTTTCCGCCTCCATCGAGTTGCCGCTGGCGGTGGGGCTCATCGGCGGCGCCACGAAGGTGCATCCCACGGCGCGCGCGTGCCTCGCCATCCTCGGCGTCACCACCGCCGAGCGGCTGGCGCGCATCATCGCGGCGGTGGGGCTGGCGCAGAACTTCTCGGCGCTGAAGGCGCTCGCCACCACCGGCATCCAGAAGGGCCACATGGCGCTGCATGCCCAGAACATCGCCATGATGGCGGGTGCCGTGGGCGAGGAGATCGACCGCGTGGCCCGCCTGCTCGTGGAGCGGGCCAGCGTGCGCATGGACGTGGCGCAGAAGGTGCTCGAAGAGGTGCGCGGCAGCTGACCGTGGCGTTTCAAGAACAGTCAAAAGAACACACAAGGGAGAGAACCATGCTCAGGACAACCCGGCTCGTGCTCGCCGCGGGCGCCGCATTCCTCGCCGCGGCGCATCTCGCCGCGCCGACGCCCGCCCGCGCGGACATTCCCGGCAACAAGATCCGCCTCGGCGTGCTCACCGACCTGAACGGCAACGGCGCGGATTCCACCGGCACCGGCTCCGTTGTGTCGGCGCGCCTTGCGGCCGAGGATTTCAAGAAGGCCCATCCCGGCATCGAGGTGGAGGTGATCTCCCTCGATCACCAGAACAAGCCGGACGTGGGCTCCGCCGCCGCCCGCAAGTGGGTGGCGGACGGCACGGTGGACGCCATCCTCGACGTGCCCTTCTCCTCGGTGGCGCTGGCGGTGCAGGAGGTGGTGCGCGGCACCAACGTCGCCTTCATCGCCTCCGGCCCCGGCACGGCGCTGCTCACCGGCGAGAAGTGCTCGCCGAATTCCGTCCACTGGACCTACGACACCTGGGCGCTCGCCCACGGCACCGCCGCCGCGCTCCTGAAGGCGAAGAAGGACACCTGGTTCTTCGTGACCGCCGACTACGCCTTCGGCCACGCGCTGGAAGCCGACGCCATGGCCGTGGTGAAGGCGGCGCCGAACGGCAAGGTGCTCGGCTCCGTCCGCCATCCGCCGAACGCCTCGGACTTCTCCTCCTTCATCCTGCAGGCGCAGGCCAGCGGCGCGCAGGTGGTGGCCCTCGCCAATGCGGTGGGCGACACCATCAATTCGGTGAAGGCGGCGGCCGAGTTCGGCCTCACCCAGAAGCAGAGCCTCGCCGCCCTGCTGATGCAGCTCACCGACGTGCATTCCCTCGGCCTGCCGGTGGCCAAGGGCCTGTTTCTCACCGAGGGCTTCTACTGGAACATGAATGACGGCACCCGCGCCTATGCCGACCGCTTCGCGGCGCAGATGAACGGCCGCCGGCCCACCGCCAACCAGGCCGGCGTCTATTCCGGCGCGCTCCACTATCTGCGCGCCGCCGCTGCCGCCAACACCACCGAGGGCCAGAAGGTGGTGGCGAAGATGAAGGAGATGCCCTCCGACGATCCGCTGTTCGGCAAGGGTGAGGTGCGCCCGGACGGCCGGCACATCCACAACATGTACCTGTTCCAGGTGAAGACGCCGGACCAGTCCAAGGGGCCGTGGGACTATTACAACCTCGTGGAAACCATCCCCGCCAAGGACGCCTTCCGTCCCATGGCCGAAGGCAAGTGCCCGATGGTGAAGGGCTGAGCCAGCGCGCTCCGCGCATCCGACTGAAATCGCCCCGGCCTGTCCATCAGGCCGGGGTTTTTTGTGCGCTCAGGCCGGCGCGCGGCGGCGGATGCGGCCGGAGGGGTCGGCGAGGCCGAGGAGATAGCGCCCCGCCTCCTCGATGTCGGCGACGATCTCCGCCTCGGCGCCAGCGCCGTCGCGGCGGCGGAGCGCGTCGAGGGCGGCCTGGTGATGGTCCGTGCCCTTCAGCAGCACCACATATTCCGGCACGACGAAGGAGAGGATCGGCCCGCAGCGCAGCCAGAGATTCTCGATCATCTCGTCGAGGAGGGGGATGCGGGCCAGCGCATAGATGCCGAAATGAAAGCGGCGGTGGACATCCAGATAGGCGTCCAGGGCGCGCCGCGCGATCATGTCCCGCATCTGCGCGAGCAGGGCGTCCAGCGCGTCGATGTCCGCCGGGCTCGCCTTGACGGCCGCCTCGCGGGCGGCGCGGCCTTCCAGCTCGCAGCGGACCATGGTGATATCCACGAGCGCGCTCTTGCGCAGGTCCGGCACCAGCGCCGAATTGCGCGGCCCCTGTTCCAAAACGCCCTGCGCCACGAGGCGGGCGAGGGCGTCCCGCACCGGGGTGATGGACGTGCCGAAGGTTTCCGCCAGCTGCCGCAACACCAGCGCGCTGCCCGGCTCGAACCGCCCGGCCAGAAGCGCCTCGCGCAGCTGCGCATGGGCGCGGTCCCACAAGGGCTCGCGGGAGAGCCGGGAGAGGTTGCGGTCGGCGACGGTGGCTTGCGTGTCCATGTTCCAAGGGGAGCACTGGAAAAGCGCGTTGACAAGCAGCTTATATGTCGTTTGTTATAACAAACAACAAAAGGGAGACGCGCCAATGAAGCACAGCCTTGCCCTCGCCCGGGGATTTGCCCCGGCCCTCGCTCCAGCCTTGGGCCTCGCAGCCACGTTGGGGGCGGTCCTCCTCGCGTCCGCCGGGAGCGCCACCGCACAGGACAAGTTCCCGAGCCGCGAGGTGCGCCTCATCGTTCCGTGGAACGCCGGCGGCTCCAACGACATCGCCGCCCGCGTGCTGGCGCCGATCCTCGCTGAGAATGGCGTGCGCATCATCGTGGACAACGTGCCCGGCGGCACCGGCACCATCGGCATGGGTCGCGTCGCGAGCGCCAATCCGGACGGCTACACGCTGGGCATGGGCACCTCGTCCACCCTCTCCATGATCGCCCAGAACAAGACGCCGCTGCGCAACGACCAGTTCGCCGGCATCGCCCGCGTGTCCAGCGATCCGCTGATGCTGCTGGTGAAGACGGACGGGGCGAAGGACATCGACGCCTTCATCGCCCAGATGAAGGCCAATCCCGGCAAGGTCACCATCGGCACGCCGGGCAGCTACAACATCAACCACATCTTCGCGACCATGACCGCCAAGTCGGCGGGCGTCGATTATGTGAATGTGCCCTATCCGGGCGGCGCCAAGGTCATCACCGATCTCGCCGGCGGCCAGATCGACGCGGCGGTGCTGAAGCCGTCCGAGAGCATCGCGCAGATCAAGGCGGGGCAGGTGAAGCCCATCGCCATCTTCGACAACCAGCGCCTCACCGTCTTCCCCGACGTGCCGACCATGAAGGAGAAGGGCTTCGACGTCTTCCCCTACGGCCCGGTGGTGCAGATGGCCTACATCGTCGGCCCGGCGAAGATGCCGCCGGATGTGCGCAAGACGCTCATCGATGCCTTCCGCAAGTCGATCCAGGACCCCCGCTTCAAGACCTTCGCGGCGGAGAACGGCGTGCTGGTGGACGACCTCACCGGCGATGCCCTCGATGCCGAGGTGAACGCCGTCCAGAAGTCGCTGAACGCGGTCGCCACCCAGGTGTTCAAGGGCGCGGAATAATCTGAACGACGCCTTGGCTCCGTCATCCCCCGGCTCGTCCGGGGGATCCACGGCGGGGCCGGGCGGGATGGATGAGACGCACCGCGCGGGCGGTGAAGTGGATGCCCCGGACGAGCCGGGGCATGACGAAACCAGGGTGCGGCCAGCCCGCATCTTCCTTCCGATTTTTCAGAAAGGGCGCGACGTGAGCGTCATCAAGAGTGTCCGGGCCCATGTCATGGCGGCGCCCGTCGAGAAGCCGTTCACCTCCTCGCGGGGCTGGCTCTACAAGACGCGCGGCACCTGTCTCGTGGAGATCGAGACGGCCGACGGCATCGTCGGCTGGGGCGAGTGCTACGGCCCCTCGGCGGTCGCCAAGGCCTTCATCGAGACCCAGTTCGGCCCGCGCATTCTCGGCCGCGACCCGTTCGACGTGGAGGTGATCTGGGAAGACCTCTACAACCGCATCAAGGATTACGGGAACAAGGGCATGTCGATTGCCGCCATCAGCGGCATCGACATCGCCCTGTGGGACATCATCGGCAAGAGCTGCGGCAAGCCGGTGCACAAGCTCCTCGGCGGCGCCTTCCGCACCGAGGTGGATTGCTACGCCACCGGCCTCTACTTCATCGATTTCGACAATCTCGTGGGCGAGGCGGTGGAGGAAGCCACCGGCTACGTGGACGAGGGCTTCAAGGCCATCAAGATGAAGATCGGCCTTGGCAACATCACCAAGGACTACGAGCGGGTGAAGGCGGTGCGCGACGCCATCGGCCCCGACATCCGCCTGATGGTGGATGCCAACCACGCCTTCTCCGTGCCCGTCGCCATCCGTCTCGGCCGCAAGCTGGAAGAGCTGGACGTGGAGTGGTTCGAGGAGCCCATCTCGCCGGAAGACATCGACGGTTATGTCGAAGTCGCCCGCGCCCTCGACATGGCGGTGGCCGGCGGCGAGAACGAGTTCACCCGCTGGGGCTTCCGCGACGCCATCGTGCGCAAGGCCATGGACATCGTGCAGCCGGACGTGTGCGCCGCCGGCGGCCTCTCCGAGTGCAAGAAGATCGCGGCGCTCGCCTCCACCCATGGCGTCGAGTGCGTGCCCCACGCCTGGGGCTCGGCGGTGGGCATTGCCGCGACGCTCCACTTCCTCGGCTCCCTGGCGGACCAGCCGCCGAGCCTGTTCCCGTTCGAGCCGCTGCTGGAGTTCGAGCAGTGCGAGAACCCGTTCCGCGATCACCTGGCGGTGGAGCCCATCGTGCAGGAGCGCGGCCGGGTGAAGATCCCCACCGGTCCCGGCCTCGGCATCGAGATCGACCGCTCGGTCATCGACCGCTACCGGGTGGCCTGAGCCATGCGCTTCGTGAGCTTCCGCCACGCCGGCGAAGACCGCGCCGGCGTGCTTGAGGGCGATGGCGCGGGCGCCGATGACGTGGTGTTCGACCTCGCCCATCCGGCCATGGCCGATGCCCTCGCCGGCGTCGCGCCCCATGTCCATGCCCTGATCCCCGCCGGCCTGCCCGAGGTGGTTGCGCGCATCACGGCCCACGGGCTTTCCGATGCCGCGCGGCTCCCGGTGCGCGAGGTGGACCTGCTGGCGCCCTATGTGCCGCCGCGCATCTACGCGCTCGCCTTCAATTATCGCGATGCGCTGGCCGAGCGCGGCATGGCGGCGCCGGCCGAGCCGGTGCTGTTCATGAAGCAGGCCTCCACCGTCGTCGGGCCGGGCGCGCCCATCCTTCTGCCCCCGGATATCGGCGGCTGCACCTATGAGGTGGAGATCGCCGCCATCATCGGCCGCCGGGCGCAGAACGTGGCGCGCGAGGATGCGCTCTCCCACGTCGTCGCCTATGCCGTCTTCAACGACATCAGCGCCAGCGAGATGATCAAGCGCGACGGCGGCTTCACCCGCGGCAAGAATCTGCCGACCTTCGGACCTCTGGGCCCCTTCCTCGCCAGCGCCGACGAGATCGCCGATCCGCACGCGCTCGCGCTCTCCCTCGACGTGGACGGCACCCGGCTGCAGGAAGGCATCTCCGCGGACCTCGTGTTCGACATCGCCGATCTGGTCTCCCGCCTGTCGCAGGCCCACACGCTGGAGCCGGGCGACGTGATCGCCACCGGCACGCCGGCCGGCGTCGCCGGCATGCGCAAGCCGCCGGCCTGGCTCAAGCCCGGCTCCGTGGTGCGCGCCCGCGTGGAAGGGCTCGGCACTCTGGTCAATCCCATCGTGGAAGGTGCGCCCTATGGCGAATGAGCGGCCGATCGTCTTCGCCACCAATGCGCTGCATCCGGACGGCGCGGCGCTGCTGGAGGGCGTGGCCGAAATCGTCGTCGGCCCCGACACCTCCGACGACACCCTGCGCCGCCTGACGCGCGCGGCCGACGCGGTGATCGTCCGCGCCAAGCTGCCGGACGATGTGTTCGAGGGCGCGGAGCGCGTCCGGGGCGTGGTGCGGCACGGGGTGGGGCTCGACTTCATCCCCGTCGCGGCGGCGACCGCGCGCGGCATCCCGGTCGCGAACCTGCCCGGCAGCAACACACAGACGGTGGCGGAATATGTGTTCTCCGCCCTGTTCCATCTGCGCCGGCCGCTGGCGCGTGTGGATGCGCGGCTCAGGGCGGACGGCTGGAACCCGGCGCGGGCGGTGGGCGACACCACCCGCGAGATCGCGGGTTCGACCCTCGGCATCATCGGGCTCGGCGCCATTGGCCAGCGCGTCGCGGCCATCGCGCGGGCCGGGTTCGGCATGCGCGTCATCGGCGCGTCGCGCTCCGGCGGGGCGGTCGAGGGCATCGAGGTGGTCGATCTGGAGGCGCTGTTCGCCCAGAGCGACGCGGTGGTCATCGCCTGTCCGCTGACGCCGCAGACCAGGGGCCTCGTGGACGGGCGCCTTCTCGCCCGGATGAAGCCGGATGCCGTGCTCATCAATCCCGCGCGCGGCCCCATCGTGGATACGCAGGCGCTCCTCACCGCGCTCAAGGCCGGGTGGATCGGCGGGGCCGCGACCGATGTCTACGACAGCCATCCCGTGCCGCCGGACAGCCCGCTCTTCGCTTTGCCGAACCTTCTGATGACCCCCCACCTCGCCGGCATCACCGCCACCTCCATGCGGGCCATGAGCATCGGTGCCGCCGAGGAGGTGCTGCGCATCCTCAAGGGCGGCGAGCCGCGGAACCTCGTCAATCCCGATTACCGCGCCGCGCGCACCTGAACCGCGCCGCCAGATTAGAGCATTTCCGGCGAATTCCGGTTCGCCGGAAATGCTCTAAAACTCTGATTAAACGCATTTTCTTCACGCGAACCGGAATCCACTTCGCTCGAAAATGCTTTAGAACCGAGAGAGCCCCATGCGCATTGCCTCCGTCCGTGCCGTCCCCGTCTCCTTTCGCGTGCCCGAGGGCAAGAACGTCACGCTGGGCATCGGCCGGGCGGTGAAGCGGGATTCCGTGCTGGTGCGGGTGGAGACGGACGAGGGCATCGTCGGCTGGGGCGAGGCCCATCACGGCCGCTGCCCGGGCGCGGTGGCGAAGCTCATCGACACCACCTTGTCCGAGCTGGTGCTCGGCATGGACGCGCTGGACGTGGTGGGCGTGTGGCAGAAGGTCTACCGCATGCAGCTCGCCAGCCACGGCATGGGCGCCGCGGCGGCCCTCGCTCTGAGCGGGCTCGACATCGCCTTGTGGGATATCCGCGGCAAGGCGATGAACGCGCCCATCCATCGCCTGCTGGGCGGCGCGCCGAAGAAGATCAAGGCCTATGCCGGCGGCATCTCGCTGGGCTGGCAGGATCCGGCGGCGCTGGCGGAGGAGGCGCAGTCCTACGTGGCGCAGGGCTATCGCGCCCTGAAGCTGCGCGTGGGCGACACGCCGCGCCGCGACATCGCGCGGGTGGAGGCGGTGCGCGCGGCGGTGGGGGACGAGATCGACATTCTCGTCGACGGCAACACCGGCTGCTCGCTCGACGACGTGCGCCGGGTGATGCCGGCCTATGAGGCGGCGAAGGTCGGCTGGTTCGAGGAGCCGTTCCCGCCCCACGATTACCGCAGCTACCAGGACGCCGCGAAGCTCGGCACCGTGCCGCTGGCGGCGGGGGAGAACCATTATACCCGCTTCGAGTTCACCCGCCTGATCGCGGACGGCGCCGTCTCCTTCGCGCAGCCGGACCTCTCCAAGGCCGGCGGCATCACCGAATGCCACCGCATCGCGGTGCTCGCCTCGGCGTGGAAGATGTCGGTGAACCCGCACACATCCGCCACCGGCATCAATATGGTGGCGACGCTGCATTTGATGTGCGCGGTGGACAACCCCGGCTATTTCGAGGGCGACGTCGCCCACCACAACCCGTTCCGCGACGAGGTGTGCGGCCTGCCGTACCAGCTCGCGCCGGACGGCACCGTCACCTGCCGCGAGGGGCCGGGCCTCGGCATCGAGGTGGACGAGGCTTTCCTCGCCGCCCACCCGCTCATCGAGGGCCCGTGCTACGTGTGACTTTGGGGGCCGTCACAGGAAGCCGGTGGAAATCCACGGCACGGCGGCCACGATGATGAGGCCGACGAGCAGCGCGATCATGTAGCCCACGATGGGCTTCATGCCCGCGTCCGGGCTGATGCGGCTGATGGCGCAGGCGGCGTAATAGCCGACGCCGAACGGCGGCGCGAACAGGCCCATGCCCATGGCGAGGATCACCACCATGGAATAGTGCACCTCGTTCACCCCCACCTGCCGCGCGATGGGGAAGAGGAGGGGGCCGAACAGCACGATGGCGGGGATTCCCTCCAGCACCGAGCCCAGCACCACGAACGCCACGATGGAGACCGCGAGGAAGCTCGCCGCCCCGCCCGGCAGCGCGCGCATGGCCTCGGCCAGCGCATTGGAGAAGCCGGACTGGGTGAGCGCCCACGCCATGCCAGTCGCCGCGCCAATGATGAACAGGATGGCGCCGGAGAGCGCCGCCGTATCCACCAGCATGGGGAACAGGCGGCGGAAATCGAACCGGCGATAGATGAGCAGGCCCGCCACCACCGAATAGACGATGCCGATGGTGGAGACCTCGGTGGCGGTCGCGACGCCCTCGATCACCGCCGCGCGGATGACGAAGGGCAGGGCAATGGCCGGCACGGAGATGATGAAGGCACGGCCCACCTCGCCCCAGCTCGCCTTGGCGACGCCGCTCAGATCCTCATGGCGATAGCGCCACCACACCACCGTGCAGAGCGCGACGGCGAGCACCAGCGCCGGCAGGAGGCCGCCGGTGAACAGCGCCGCGATGGAGACGCCCGTGACCGAGCCGATGGTGATGAGCACGATGGAGGGCGGGATGGTCTCTGTCTGCGCGCCCGTCGCGGAGAGCAGCGCCACAAGGTCGCCGGGCTTGGCGCCGCGCTTGGTCATCTCCGGGAACAGGACGGGGGCGACGGCGGCCATGTCGGCGGCCTTCGAGCCGGAGATGCCGGAGACGAGATACATCGCGCCCACCAGCACATAATGCAGGCCGCCCCGCACATGGCCGAGGAGGCTCGCGAGGAAGGCCACCATGGCCTTCGCCATGCCTGTCATCTCGATGAGCTGGCCGAGGAACACGAACAGCGGCACCGCGAGCAGGATGAGGTGGCCCATGCCCTCGTCGAAGCGGCCGATCACCACCATGCTCGGCGTGTGGGTGGACAGCGCGATGTAGGCGAAGGTGGCGATGCCGAAGGAGAAGGCGATGGGCACCGCGATCAGCACCATCACGCCCACGCCGAACAGGAAGAAGATCAGGAGGTTGTAGTTGCCGAGCGTCCGGAACACCGGCCCCAGCGCATAGAACCCGCCGACGATGGCGGCGACCACGACGATCGCGAGCAGGGTATCCCGCGTGGTGGCGTGCTGGGCGAGCTTGAGCAGCCCCACCATCAGCATCAGCACCGTCCCCACCGGGATGGCGGCGGCGCGCCAGGTGTTGGGGATCTCCAGCGCCGGCATCACCACATAGGCTTCCTCCTGCGCGTACTCGATGGCCGGATGGAGGATCATCAGCAGGAAGGCCACGGCGGAGGCGATGGCGATCATGTCGAAGAAGGCGCGGGCACGCGGCTTCATCATGCCGACGATGGCCGTCATGCGCATGTGCTCGCCCCGGTTCAGCGCGATCACCGCGCCGAACATGGACAGCCACAGGAAGAGCATGGAGGCAAGCTCGTCCGACCAGATCAGCGGCTTGTGCAGGGCATAGCGGAAGATCACGCCCGCCAGCAGCACCAGGATTTCCGCCACCACCAGCGCCGCGGCGGGGATCTCCGTCAGCCAGCCCAGGAGGGCGCTGGCCTTGACCGCCCACGCGCGTCCGGTGGCGTCCGAAGGGTCATGGGTGTGTAGCGACATGGAGACCTCTTACCCGATGCAAGCGAGCGCGCCGACTCGCGGGCTGAACGGTCTGCGAAGATCGCTCCGGGCTCAAGGGGAAAGGCGTGGGAAGGGGCGCCACAGGCCCCGCCGTGTGGGGCTTGCCCACGGCATTTTCGCCATTCGGCGCGGCGCACAACGCTGAAGCGGCGTTTGTGCGCTGCATCAACGGCTTCTGTCGGAAGGCGAAGTCCTAGACCACCTGTTCGGACAGGCGGCCCAGTTCCCGCGAGACGAGATCGCGATAGACGCCCGGCCGCCGCATCAGCTCCTCGGGCGGCCCGCTCTCCACCAGCCGCCCGCCGCGCAGCACCAGGATGCGGTCGAACCTGCGCAAGGTGGAGAGGCGGTGCGCGATGGTGATGACGGTGCGCCCGGTCATCAGCCGCTCCAGCGCCGCGCGGATCGCCTCCTCGGCCTCGGTGTCGAGCGCCGAGGTGGCCTCGTCGAGAATGAGGATGGGCGCGTTCTTGAGGAAGGCGCGGGCGATGGCGATGCGCTGGCGCTGCCCGCCGGAGAGCTTCACGCCCCGGTCGCCGACGATGGTGTCGAGGCCCTGCGGCAGCTCCTCGATGAACGGCAGGCAGCGCGCCGCCACGGCCGCTTCCCACACTTGGTCGTCGCCCGCCTCGGGCCGGCTCGCCCACCGGAGCGGCCATTTCAATCTGGCGCAGGGGGCGGTGGGATGCGTCATGGGCGTCGGCGCCTCCATCAGCACCCTTCTCGCCGGCATCGTCGCCGACCGCTTCGGCAGCTTCGCCGCCTTCGAGATGCTCGCGGCGCTGGCGGCGCTCGGCTTTCTCGCGGTGCTGGTCGCCATGCCGGAGACGCGGCGGCAGGAGGACGAGGCTATTTCGGCAGCTTCACCCGATGGCGGGCGATGATCTCGTCCAGCTCCGTCCGCAGCATGGACATGGTTTCGCACAGCCCCATGGCGATCTCCTGGATCGCCGCCTGGGCGGCATCCTGAAGCACCAGCTTCTTCGCCTTCTCGATGCAGTAGCCGGTGAACAGGGCGTCCTGCTCCGGGCCGAGGGCGAGGCCGGACTTGAGCGTGAGAATTTCCGCCGCGTCGCTGCGGTGGGAATTCACCCTGGGGGAATACAATGAGGCTTGCCGGCGCCAGTATTCCGCCTCCGCCACCTGTCCGGCCATGAGGACGACGATGGCGTCGGCCACGCGACGCCGGTCGGCTTCCACGGTGGGATCGAGGGGCGCGCTTTCGGCGTCGGCGAAGCGGGTCTGCCCGCTCAACCCGTCCGGCGGGTGCAGCAGCGCCTCGGTCACGTCCCGCCTGAGCAGAACCGCCACGAGCGCGTGCCCCGCCTCGTGCACCGCGATGGCCTTGCGGCGGATGCCGAGGGGGATCTCGTGGACAGGGGTGGGGTGCGTATCGGTCATGGCGGTTTCGCGACAGCGGGACCATGGCCGAAGCATTTCCCGTACCAGCCGGGCAGCGGTTCAGCGCGCGGCTGTCACCACCTCGCCGTCTTCCTTGGTGAAGCTTTCCGGCGGCGTCTCCAGTAGATCCAGCACGACCTCGGAGGGCCGGCACAGGCGCGTGCCCTTCGGCGTCACCACGATGGGCCGGTTCACGAGGATGGGGTGCTCGACCATGGCCGCGAGCAGGGCGTCGTCGGTCACCTCCGGCCCGTCGAGCTTCAGCTCGGCGACGAGCGGCTCCTTGGCGCGCAGAAGGTCGCGCACAGGCGCGCCTGCGGCGGCGGCGAGGTCCTTGATCTGTGCCTTGGTCCAGCCGGTCTTGAGATATTCCACCACGGTCGGCTCGACGCCGGAGGCGCGGATCATGGCGAGGGTGTTGCGCGAGGTGCCGCAGCGCGGGTTGTGATAGATGGTGACGGCAAAATCGCTCATCGGCGGGATCTCTCGCGAAGCTAGCTGCACAGCGCGAGGCTGGCGGAGAGCGTATTGGCCGGAACGCCGAGCCGGCGCGCCATCTCGCCGGCCGCAATGCCCTCCGGTCCCGCCTCGACGAGCAGGCGCAGCGCGCTGAGGCGGCCTTCGTGTGCGAGGGCGGATAGGACGGGGACGGCCTGATTTAATTCCATATTTCATGAATAATAGAAATATAGCCCGGCCGCAACAGGCGGACTACAACGAGGTCCCATGAAAGGATGGCGTCCGTTCTGCCCAGGGTTTAATCAGCGCCCATATGTCGGGCTTTGCAGGCGCCGCCTCTCGTGCGAATCAGAAGAAGACTTCAAACCGTTCCAGTCCGGCCCCCGCGCCTGCCCCAGATGCGCGCCGACCGGCCGGGGAGTTGAGTGACATGATGAGCCACACGGCCGAGCTTTCCGAGGACACCGTCCGTTCCACTTTGGCCAAGGTGCGCACGCCGGAAGGCGTCGCCTTGTCCGTATCGCCGGCGCTGGCCGGCGTCGTGGTCACGTCGGGCAAGGTCTATCTCTCCATCAACATCGATCCGGCCCAGGCGCGGGCGTGGGAGGATGTGCGCATCGCCGCCGAGAATGCGGTGAAGGCGCTGCCGGGCGTCGCCTCGGCCCTCGTCACCCTCACCGCCGAGCGCAAGCAGGCGCCGGCCGCCCCGGCCCCGGCCGCGCACAACCATGGTCACGGCCACGCCCATGGCGGCGCGCCGGCCCCCCGTGGCATCGCCGTGCCGGGCGTCGCCTCGATCATCGCGGTGGCGTCGGGCAAGGGAGGCGTGGGCAAGTCCACCACCTCCATCAACCTCGCGCTCGCGCTGCGGGACCTCGGCCTCAAGGTCGGCCTGCTCGACGCCGACATCTACGGCCCCTCGGTGCCGCGCCTCACCGGCGTCGCCCAGAAGCCGGAGACCACGGCGGACGGCAAGACCATGCTGCCGCTGGAGAATTTCGGCCTGCAGCTGATGTCCATCGGCTTCCTCGTGGAGGAAGACACGCCGATGATCTGGCGCGGGCCCATGGTCATGTCCGCCATCTCGCAGATGCTGAAGGACGTGAAGTGGGGTCCCCTCGACGTGCTGGTGGTGGACATGCCCCCCGGCACCGGCGACGCCCAGCTGACCATGGCGCAGCAGGTGAACCTCGCCGGCGCGGTCATCGTCTCCACCCCGCAGGACCTGGCCCTCATCGACGCGCGGCGCGGCGTCGCCATGTTCGAGCGTGTGAACGTGCCGATCCTCGGCGTGGTGGAGAACATGTCCCACTTCATCTGCCCCCATTGCGGCGGACGCTCGGACATCTTCGGCCATGGCGGCGCCCATGCGGAGGCGGACAAGATGGGCGTGCCGTTCCTCGGCGAGATCCCGCTCCACATGCGCATCCGCGAAATGTCGGACGCCGGCCTGCCGATTCTCGTCTCCGATCCCGACAGCCCGCAGGCGGATGCCTACCGCCACGTCGCCACCGGCGTGAAGGCGGCCCTCGACAGGGCCACGGCCCAGAGCCGGCAGGCGCCCCGCATCGTCATCGAGTGATGCGGGTGCGGCACCGGCTGGGGCGGTGCCGGGAATTTGAGCCGCCGGGGCATTTTTTCCCCGGCGCGCCGCGTTTCATACCTTCCTCTGCGTTGAGCCCGAACGACGCCTGTTCTAAAAGCGGTAAGACGGCCCGCCCCAGAAGCGGCGCTGCGTTTAAAGAGCCCCAGGGAGTTCTCCATGAAACGCCGTGAGTTCCTCACCGCCGCCAGCGCGGGTGTTGCCGCTTCCGCAGCCGTGGCCATGCCGGCGATCGCGCAGTCGGCGCCGGAAGTGAAGTGGCGCTGCACGTCGTCCTTCCCCAAGTCCCTCGACACCATCTATGGCGCCGCCGAGCTGATGGCGAAGCAGGTGGCCGAGGCGACCGACGGCAAGTTCCAGATCCAGGTGTTCGCGGCGGGCGAAATCGTTCCCGGCCTGCAGGCCCTCGACGCCACCACCAACAAGACCGTCGAGATGTGTCACTCGGCGTCCTACTATTATGTGGGCAAGGACCCGACGTTCGGCCTCGGCACCGCCATTCCGTTCGGCCTGAACGCTCGCCAGATCAACGCCTGGTTCCTGTTCGGCAACGGCATGAACCTCCTGAACGAGTTCTACAAGAAGTACGGCGTGGTGATGTTCCCCGGCGGCAACACCGGCGGGCAGATGGGCGGCTGGTTCCGTAAGGAAATCAAGACGGTCGAGGACCTCAAGGGCCTCAAGATGCGCATCGCCGGCATCGGCGGGCAGGTGCTGGCCAAGCTCGGCGTGGTGCCGCAGCAGCTCGCCGGCGGCGACATCTATCCCGCGCTGGAGAAGGGCACCATTGACGCGGCCGAATGGGTCGGCCCGTATGACGACGAGAAGCTCGGCCTCTTCAAGGTGGCCCAGTATTATTACTTCCCCGGCTGGTGGGAAGGCTCCGCCGCCCTCAACTTCTTCGTCAACCAGGACAAGCTCGCCGAGCTGCCGAAGAACTACAAGGCGATCCTCACCTCTGCCATGGCGCAGGCCAACGAGAGCATGCTCGCGAGCTACGACGCCAAGAACCCGGTGGCCGTGCAGAGCCTCGTGAAGGCTGGCACCCAGCTGCGCCGCTATCCCGGCGACGTGATGGACGCCGCCTACAAGGCCTCGCAGCAGCTCTATGAGGAAATCGGCGGCAAGAACGAGGACTTCAAGAAGATCTACGAGGACATGAAGACGTTCCGCAACAACGCCTATCTGTGGTGGCAGATCGTCGAGTTCACGTATGACGACTTCATGGTGCGCGCCCGCACCCGCGGCTGACGCGTTCTGCGGTCGCCCTCCAGTCAAGGCAAAGCCCCGGAGCGACGCTCCGGGGCTTTTTTCTTAAGGCGTCGGTCAGCGCGTGCCGCCGGGGGTCGCCTGGGTGCGGCCACCCTCCTGCGCCGGGCCCCGGTGGGGATCCTGTCCGGCCGCCGTGCCGGAGCGCGGGGTCACCGTGCCGGTGGTGTCCATGGCCGGGGCGTTGCCGCTGGACGAGGCACCGGGCGTCGCCTGCGTGCGGCCGCCCTGCTGCGCGGGACCGTGCTGGGTATCGGCGCCGGCGGCAATGCCCGAGCGCGGGGTGGGGGGCACGCTCGGATCGGGCGCCGTCATGCCGCTGCTGCTCGAGCCGGGGGTAGCCTGTGTGCGGCCGCCTTCCTGCGCGGGGCCGCGCTGGGTGTTCTGGCCGGCGGCGGTACCGGACTGCGCGCTCGCGGCGCCGGTCATGGCGATCAGCGCGGCGGTGGCGACGGGAATGGCGAACTTCGCGATGCTCATGCGGGGTCTCCCTCCAATTGACTGCACGGCATGACAACCGCGCAGACCGCATTTCGGTTCATTCCCGATTTTCGATTGGCGTGAGCGAAGTTGGCGCGGCCACGTTGCAATCGCGCCGCCCTCTGCCTAGTGTCCGCGCGCCTCTCGCGCCCTTGTCCCGCGACGCCGGGGAGGGCGCGCCGTGGTCACGTTGCTGCGAGCTGTTGTGAAATGATCGACCCGAGCCTTCCCGCCCACATGCGCCCCGACCGTTCGTTCCAGGCGCTGCTCCTGACCCTTCAGCGATTCTGGGCGGACCAGGGCTGCGTGGTGCTCCAGCCCTACGACATGGAAGTGGGCGCCGGCACCTTCCATCCGGCGACGACGCTCCGCGCCCTCGGCCCGAAGCATTGGAAGGCCGCCTATGTGCAGCCCTCGCGCCGCCCCAAGGACGGCCGCTATGGCGAGAACCCCAACCGGCTCCAGCATTATTACCAGTTCCAGGTCATCCTGAAGCCCTCGCCGGACAATCTGCAGGATCTGTACCTGCAGTCGCTCGCCGCCATCGGCGTGGACCTGAAGCTGCACGACGTGCGCTTCGTGGAGGATGACTGGGAGAGCCCGACGCTGGGTGCCTGGGGCCTCGGCTGGGAATGCTGGTGCGACGGCATGGAGGTGTCGCAATTCACCTATTTCCAGCAGGTCGCGGGCTTCGAGTGTGCCCCGGTCTCGGGCGAACTCACCTACGGGCTGGAGCGCCTCGCCATGTATGTGCAGGGCGTGGAGAACGTCTACGACCTGAATTTCAATGGCCGCGAGGGCGCCGAGAAGACCACCTACGGCGATGTGTTCAAGCAGGCCGAGCAGGAATATTCGCGGCACAATTTCGAGGCGGCCGATACGGACATGCTGTTCGAGCAGTTCCGCATGGCCGAGGCCGCCTGCCACAAGTATCTCGCGTTCGGCGACAAGGGCGAAAAGCACGACATGGCCCTGCCGGCCTACGACCAGTGCATCAAGGCCTCCCACGTCTTCAACCTGCTCGACGCGCGGGGCGTGATCTCCGTCACCGAGCGGCAGAGCTACATCCTGCGCGTGCGCGAACTGGCCAAGGCCTGCGGCGCGGCCTGGCTGAAGACGGCCGGCGGCGGCGCCGCGGCCTGAGGGCGTAAACGGTAAGGGGTTGCCCCGGCCCGGGGGCGGGTGTTAGCTGAAGCGAAGCTGCAACCCACCCGTCCGGACGGGCCATGACCGACACCGATGCCGGCACCCGTGACCTTTCCGGCATCGTTCCGCCCGATGCGCCGGGGCCGGCCGGCTCCTCGCCGCGCCTGCTCGCGGCGGGCGCGATCGGCAACGTGCTCGAGTGGTACGATTTCGCCTCCTACGGCTTCCTCGCGCCCATCTTCGCCCGCACCTTCTTCCCGGCCGAGGATGCGCTGGTGGGGCTGATCTCCGCCTTCGGCCTGTTCGGCGCGGCCTTCCTGATGCGGCCGCTGGGCGCCATCCTGTTCGGCCATGTGGGCGACAGGTTCGGCCCGCGCATCGCGCTCATCGCCTCGGTCTCGGTCATGAGTTGCGCCACGGTGGGCATCGGCCTCCTGCCCACCTATGCCACGGCCGGCTTCCTCGCCCCTCTGCTGCTGCTGCTCCTGCGGCTGCTGCAGGGGCTTTCCATCGGCGGGGAATATACCACCTCCTCCATCTATCTCGCGGAGCACGCCGTGCCGCGCCGTCGTGGCCTCACGGCAGCCTTCTCCACGGCGGGCGGGCAGACCGGGACGTTGCTGGGCTCGGGCGTCTGCGCGCTGCTCAGCGCGCTCCTCTCCGCGCAGGCGATGGAGGCCTTCGGGTGGCGGCTGCCCTTCCTGCTCGGCGCGGTGCTCGGCATTGCGGCCCTGCTGCTGCGCCGGCCCCGGCCCGGCGACCGCGGCGGCAGCACGGCGCGGGGGCTGCCGCTGACGCGCGCATTCCGCGAAGCCGGGGGCTTCATCATCGCGGCGATGCTGGTGACCCTCTTCGTCGGCGCCGACACCTATCTGCTGTTCGTCTATCTGCCGACCTATATCGAGGCGGAGTCCGGCCTGGCGCCCGGGACGGCGCTTGCCTTCACCACCCTCGCGCTCATCGTGTCGGTGACCTGTTGCCTCCTGTTCGGCGCCCTGTCGGATCACATCGGTCGGCGCCGGATCGTCGCGGCGGGGCTTGCCGGCTTCGTTGTGCTGTCCTGGCCGCTGTTCCAGCTGCTGCGCGGCGGCGGCCCGGCGGAAGTGCTCGCTGCGCAGGTCGTCTTCTCCGTCATGGCAGCGGCGGTCACGAGCCCGCTGCCGTCGCTGCTGGTGGAAATTTTCGAGACGCCCGTGCGCTGCAGCGCCATGGGCTTTGCCTGGAATCTCGGGATCGGCGTATCGGGCGGGCTGGCGCCCATGCTCGCCACCTATTTCGTGAAAGGCCTCGGACTCACCATGGCGCCGGCGGTCCATCTGATGGCACTGGCCGCCCTTGCCCTCGCTGGGGTTGCCGCGTTGCCCGAGCGTCGCGGCCGGGTGCTGGACGTGCCGCCGCAAAGCCCCTAACGCTTGAGCTGAGTGGGGGCGGGAACGCATGAGCAGCATCGCGCATACGGACGCGGACGCCGGGGGCGTCGCCAGCGGTGTTTCCGGGGGGAGCGCGCCGCAGGATGCGCCCGTGCTCTCCCGGCGGCTGATGGCCGCCGGCATGCTCGGCAACGTGCTGGAATGGTACGACTTTGCCGTCTACGGCTTCCTCGCCAGCATCTTCGCCCGCAACTTCTTTCCCGAGACGAGCCCCACGGCGGCCATGCTGTCCGTGTTCGGCGTGTTCGCCGCCTCCTTCCTCATGCGGCCGCTCGGCTCCGTGCTGTTCGGCCATATCGGCGACCGGCTGGGCCGGCGCGCGGCGCTCATGTCGTCCGCCGCGCTCATGAGCATCTCCACCTTCTGCGTCGGCCTCCTGCCCACCTATGAGACGGCCGGCGTGCTCTCCGCCGTGCTGCTGCTGGTGCTGCGCCTCGCGCAGGGGCTTTCGGTGGGCGGGGAATACATGACCTCCGCCGTCTTCCTGGCGGAGAATGCGCAAATGCGCTGGCGCGGGGCGGTGACCTCGCTGGTCATCGTCGGTTGCAACGGCGGCATGCTTTTGGGCTCGGCGGTGGGGGCGCTGGTCTCCGGCCTCATGTCGGCGGACGATCTCGCCGCCTGGGGCTGGCGCATCCCCTTCCTGCTCGGCTGCCTGCTCGGCGGCTTCGCCCTGTTCCTGCGCCGGACGGTGGCGCGGGACGTGAAGCCCGTCCATCGCCCGACCCTGCCGGTGGTGGAGGCCTTCCGCGAGAACGGCGGCGACATCCTGCGGGCGACGCTCATCAACATCGTGCTGGGCATCGCCTATTACCTCGCCTTCGTCTATCTCGCGACCTGGCTCCAGCAGCAGGAGCATTTCACGCCCCATGTGGCGCTGGAGCTGAACGCCATCAGCATGGCGGTGGTGATGGTCGGCTGCCTGGGCTTTGCCGCGCTCTCCGACCGCATTGGCCGAAAGCCGCTCATCGTCGGCGGCTTCCTGTGTCTTGCCGTCTTCACCTGGCCGCTGTTCCTGCTGCTGCATTCCGGCTCGACCGGGCTGGCGCTGCTGGGGCAGCTGGGCTTTGCGGTGATCGTCTCCATCTATGGCGGGCCCATCGCGGTGGCGCTGGTGGAGATGTTTCCCCGCCACACCCGCTGCACGGCGGTGGGGCTGAGCTGGAATCTCGGCCTCGGCCTCGGCGGCGGCACGGCGCCCATGGTGGCGGTGCTGCTGGTGAGTCTCACCGGGGATGCCATGGCCCCGGCCTTCTATGTGATCGCCGGCGGCGTGGTGGCCTTCCTCGCCGCATTGGGGCTGAAGGAGACGCGCGGCCGGCCGCTCGACTGACCCCGCCCCCTCGACGCGGCTGCCGAAACGCTCTAGAGCACGCGCCAATCAGATTGCATCGCAATCTGATTGGATCACGCGTTCTCTTTTTTGAGTTTAGAGGGCGATTCACCGAGCGGATTGATTCAATCCGCTCGGATCGCGCTCTAGCACAGGCCCGAAATTCACCCGCCGCGCGCAAGCGCCAGCCTCCCCGCATGGGGAGGACGAGCCCGAACCGATGCCCGATCTTCTGCTCGAACTCTTCTCCGAGGAAATCCCCGCCCGCATGCAGGCCCAGGCGGCCGACGCGCTGAAGAAGCTCGTCACCGACGCTCTGGTGGAGCGCGGCCTGCTCTATGAGGGCGCGAAGGCCTTCGTGACGCCGCGCCGCCTCGCGCTCGCGGTGCACGGACTGCCCGGCCGGCAGGCCGACCAGAAGGAAGAGAAGAAGGGACCGCGCGTGGGCGCGCCCGAGCAGGCGGTGGCCGGCTTCCTGAAAGCGGCGGGCCTTTCCTCCCTCGATCAGGCGACCATCCAGTCCGATCCCAAGAAGGGCGATTTCTATGTGGCCGTGGTGGAAAAGCCCGGCCGCGCCACCACCGAGGTGGTGGCGGAGATCGTGCCCGACATCATCCGCAGATTCCCCTGGCCGAAATCCATGCGCTGGGGCACCGGGACGCTGCGCTGGGTGCGCCCGCTGCACTCCATCGTCGCCACCTTCGGCGCCGAGGGGGACGAGCCGGAGGTGGTGCATTTCTCCGTGGACGGCATCGCGGCGTCCAACGTCACCCGCGGCCACCGCTTCCTCGCGCCCGAGCCCTTCACCGTGAAGCGGCTGGACGACTGGATGGCGAAGCTGGAGGCCGCCAAGGTGGTGGCCGACCGCGACCGCCGCAAGGAAATCATCCTCAACGACGCCAAGGACCTGGCGCTCGCCGCCGGCCTTGATCTGGTGGAGGACGAGGGGCTGCTGGACGAGGTGTGCGGCCTCGTGGAATGGCCCGTGGTGCTGATGGGATCGTTCGAGGCGCGCTTCCTCGACATTCCGGACGAGGTGATCCGCGCCACCATCCGCGCCAACCAGAAGTGCTTCGTGCTGAAGGACCCGAAGAGCGGGCGCCTCGCCAACCGCTTCATCCTCATCTCGAACCTCGTCGCCTCGGACGGCGGCAAGGCCATCGTCGCCGGCAACGAGCGCGTCATCCGCGCCCGCCTGTCGGACGCGAAATTCTTCTGGGACACGGACCGGCTGAACGGCCTCGCCAGCCGCATGCCCAAGTTCCAGTCCATCACCTTCCACGAGAAGCTGGGCTCCCAGGCCGAGCGCATCGAGCGCATCGTGCGCCTCGCCAAGGAGCTGGCCCCCAAGGTGGGCGCGCCGGTGGCGCTGGCCGAGGAGGCCGCGCTGGTGGCGAAGGCGGATCTGCTCACCGAGGTGGTGGGCGAGTTCCCCGAGCTTCAGGGCCTCATGGGCCGTTACTACGCGCAGGGCGAGAATTTGCCCCCGGAAGTCGCCGCCGCCTGCGAGGAGCACTACAAGCCGCAGGGTCCGAACGACCGCGTGCCCACCGCCCCGGTCTCCGTGGCCGTGGCGCTGGCGGACAAGATCGACACGCTGGTGGGCTTCTGGGCCATCGACGAGAAGCCGACCGGGAGCAAGGACCCTTACGCGCTGCGGCGGGCGGCGCTGGGGGTGATCCGGATTGTGCTGGAGAATGAAAAGCGCCTCCGTCTGATGGATGTTTTCAATTTCGCTGCCGGAGGCAAAGGAGGTCTTTCAGCCTTTGACAGTGTGCGGTTTTCTGATGCCAAATATTCCCCGGCTGATGCTCATCAGGTTATGGATGACGTTATACAGGCGCACCGCGAGGCCGGGATTGATTACAAGACTGCTAAGGCTCTATTCGACCTCCTCGCCTTCTTCGCCGACCGCCTGAAAGTCTACCTGCGCGATCGCGGCGCCCGTCACGATCTCGTCGATGCCGTCTTCGCGCTGGAAGGGCAGGACGACCTCCTCCTCGTCGTCCGCCGCGTGGAGGCGCTGGCCGCCTTCCTCGCCACCGAGGACGGCAGGAACCTCCTCGCCGGCTACCGCCGCGCGGTGAATATCCTGCGCATCGAGGAGAAGAAGGACGGCCGCGCCTTCGCCGGCCCCACCGTCGCCGCTTTGCTCAAGGAGCCGGCCGAGGAACACCTCGCCGCCGCCATCGACGATGTGAAGGCCCGCGTCTCCAAGGCCGTCGCGGCCGAGGATTTCGCGGCGGCCATGACCGCGCTGTCCGACCTGCGCCAGCCGGTGGACGCCTTCTTCGACGCCGTGACGGTGAACGACGCCGATCCCGCTTTGCGCGAGAACCGCCTGAAGCTGCTCGACGAAATCCGCGCCGCCACCCGCGGCATCGCCGATTTCGACCGTATCGAGGGGTAGGGCGGGGCCCTTTCAATCCCGAAAGGCGGGGTCCCCTCCCGCTGGACGAGGGGAGCCGTGGTGCGCGCCGGGAGCGCCATCCCGCACATCCCGGCTTGTCTGCCGCGCGCGGCTCTGCAAGGGTGCCGGCACGTCACACGACTGACGCCAGAACCATCCACCGGGGACTTCGCCGCCATGGGTTTCAAGGGACTTCTCGCTTCCACCGCGCTCCTTGGCACGCTCGCACTGTCCGGCGCGGCCGCGGCCGATCCGGTGAAGGTGGGGCTGGTCTCCACCTTGTCCGGCCCGTCCGCCGTGCTCGGCCAGCACATGCGCGACGGCTTCCTGCTGGCGGTGAAGGAGCTGGGCGGCAAGCTCGGCGGGCAGCAGACCGAAGTGATCGTCGTCGATGACGAACTGAAGCCCGACATCGCCGTGCAGAAGGTGAAGGGCCTGCTTGAGCGCGACAAGGTGGACTTCGTCGCCGGCGTGGTCTTCTCCAATGTGATGGGCGCGGTGGCGAAGCCGGTGACGGCCAACGAGACCTTCCTCATCTCCGGCAATGCCGGCCCCTCCACCATCGCCGGCGCCGGCTGCAGCCCCTTCTTCTTCTCCGCCTCCTACCAGAACGACCAGAACCACGAGGTTCTCGGCAAGTATGCGCAGGACAAGGGCTTCAAGAAGGTGGTGCTGATCGCCCCCAACTATCAGGCGGGCAAGGATTCGCTGGCCGGCTTCAAGCGCTATTACAAGGGCGAGGTGGCGGACGAGATCTACACCCAGCTCGGCCAGCTCGATTTCTCCGCCGAGCTTGCGAAGATCGCCGCCGCCAAGCCCGATGCCGTCTTCACCTTCATGCCCGGCGGCATGGGCGTGAACCTCGTGAAGCAGTACCGGCAGGCGGGCCTCGCCGACACCACGCCCTTCCTCTCCGCCTTCACCGTGGACGAGACGACGCTCCCCGCCACCGGCGAGGCGGCGCTCGGCTTCTACTCCGGCGCGGCCTGGGCGCCGGACCTCGACACCTCCGCCAACAAGGCCTTCGTGGCGGCGTTCGAGAAGGAATACGGCTACATCCCCGCGCTCTACGCCGCGCAGGGCTATGATGCCGCCAAGCTCATCGACAGCGCCCTGAAGGCCACCGGCGGCAAGACCGCCGACAAGGCGGCCGTGCGCGCGGCGCTGAAGAAGGCGGACTTTTCGAGCGTGCGCGGCAATTTCAAGTTCAACACCAACCAGTTCCCCATCCAGGACTTCTACCTCGTGAAGGTGGGCAAGCGGGCGGACGGGAAGGTGGAGACCATGGTGCAGGAGAAGGTCTTCTCCAATTATGGCGACGCCTATGCGGAAAAGTGCGAGATGAAGTGAGGCCCGGCCTCACCTCATCTCGCACCCCGGACGCATGCAGCGACAGCGGAATGCGGGCAGGGGGCCCGCGCCGAGGGTTCGCCGAAGGCGGCGTGCCCCGTCCGGGGAGCGGCCTCCTGATTAGTAGACGTCATGCCCCGGCTTGTGAGGAAGTCGGCTGTTGCCGACTTCCTTTCGAGAGTCCGGAACCCGGCAACAGCCGGGTTCCGGGGGCATCCACCCCACCGTTATTCCGCGGCCAGTCTCTTGGTCACGTCCCCGTCGTGCCGTGGATCCCCCGGACAAGCCGGGGGATGACGGTCCTGAAAGAACGGTTGCGGCGCCTTGGGCGCGGTCGCCGATTTCACGCTCCTCGCTCTGTCCCATGACCCTCACCCTCTTCCTCGTCCAGATGCTCAACGGGCTCCAGCTCGGCATCCTGCTGTTCCTCGTCGCGGCGGGGCTCACGCTGGTGTTCGGGGTGATGGACGTCATCAATCTCGCCCATGGCGTGCAATACATGCTGGGCGCCTATCTCATGGTCACGGCCACCGCCCTCACCGGCAGCTTCTGGCTGGGCCTGCCGTTGGCGCTCGCCGCGGCTCTGGTGCTGGGCCTTCTGCTGGAACGCCTCGTCATCCGCCAGCTCTACGGGCGGGACCATCTCGATCAGGTGCTGGCCACCTTCGGCATCATATTGTTCGTGAGCGAGGCGGTGCGCATGGTGTGGGGCTCGGCGCCCCTCGCCATCCCCATGCCTGAGGCGCTCTCCGGCTCGGTGCGGCTGATGGACGGGCTGAATTATCCCGTCTACCGCCTCGTGCTCATCGGCGCGGGGCTGGGCGTGGCGGGGCTGCTCTATGTGCTCGTCACCCGCACCCGGGCGGGCATGCTGCTGCGCGCGGGGGCCACCAACGCGCCCATGGTCTCGGCGCTGGGGGTGGACATCAATGCCCTGTTCGCCCGCATCTTCGCCTTCGGCGCCATGCTGGCCGCCTTCGCCGGGGCCATGGCGGGGCCGATCCTCTCGGTGGAGCCGGGCATGGGGGACAACCTCCTCATCCTCGCCTTCGTGGTCATCGTCATCGGCGGCATCGGCTCCATGCGCGGGGCGTTCGTGGCGGCGCTGCTGGTGGGGCTCATCGACACGCTGGGCCGCTCCTTCCTCACCGATTTCCTGAAGCTCGTCCTGTCCGCGTCCGCCGCCAGCGCGGCCGGGCCGGCGCTCGCCTCCATGAGCGTCTATGTGCTGATGGCGGCCATCCTCTTCTTCCGCCCGCGCGGCCTGTTCCCGGCGCCGGCATGACGCGCGCCCTCCTCGCCCTCGCCGTGTTCGCGGCCCTCGCCGCCGTGCCGGCCTTCGCCGACACCGCGCTGCTGACGCTGGTGGCGCGGGCCATGATCTTCGCGCTCGCGGCGGTCAGCCTCGGCTTCATCCTCGGGCAGGGCGGGCTCGTCTCCTTCGGCCATGCGGCGACCATGGGCATCGGCGCCTATGCGGTCGGCATATTGATGGAGGAGGGGGTGCGCGATGCCCTCGTCTCCTTCCCCGTGGCCATGGCGGCGGCCGGCCTGTTCGCGCTGGTGACGGGTGCCATCTCGCTGCGCACGCGGGGCGTCTATTTCATCATGATCACGCTCGCCTTCGGGCAGATGGCCTTCTTCGTCACCCAGAGCCTGTCGGCCTATGGCGGTGATGATGGCCTGACCCTCGCCGCCCGCTCCACCGTGGCGGGCGCGCGCTGGCTGAAGGACCCGAAGACCTTCCACTACGTGGTGCTCGGCCTGCTCGCGCTCACCGTCCTCGTCTGCGCCATGCTGGCGCGCTCGCCCTTCGGCCGGGTGCTGGCGGCAGGACGGGACAATGAGCGGCGGCTGCGCGCGCTGGGGGTGGACCCCTATGCCTATCGGCTCGTGGCCTATGTCATCGCCGGGGCCTTCGCCGGGCTCGCGGGCGCGCTCTATGCCAATCTCACCGAGTTCGTGAGCCCCGCCTATCTCTCCTGGCACCGCTCGGCGGAATTCATCGTCATGGTGGTCGCCGGCGGGCCTTTGAGCGCCCTCGGCCCGGTGCTCGGCGCGCTGGGCGTGGTGCTGCTGGAGGATGGGCTTGCCCATCTCACGGAACACTGGCGCATCATCTTCGGCCCCCTGCTGGTGCTGCTGGTGCTGGCGCGCGGCGGCATAGCTGCCCTGCTCGGGGGGCGGCGCGATGGCTGAGGCGCTGCTTGAGATCGCCGGCCTTGCCAAGGCCTACGGCGCGCTGCACGTGACGGCGGGCGTGGACCTCGCGGTGCTGCCGGGAGAGATCCACGCCCTCATCGGCCCGAACGGCGCCGGCAAGACCACCCTTGTCGGCCAGATCGCCGGAGAGGTGATGCCCGATGCCGGCACCATCCGCTTCGACGGCGCGGACATCACCCGCCTGCCCGTCCATAAAAGGGCGCGGCTCGGCCTCGCGCGGGCGTTCCAGATCACCTCCATCTTCCCCCGCTTCACCGCGCTGGAGCATGCGGCGCTGGCCGTGATGGCGGCGCGCGGGCGCACCTTCCGCCTGCTGCGCCCCGCCGCTTCCGATCGCGCGGCGCGGGACGAGGCGGCGGGCCTGCTCGATGAAGTGGGGCTGGGCGCGCGCGCCGGGGTGGCGGCGTCCGCGCTGAGCCATGGCGAGAAGCGTGCGCTGGAACTCGCCATGGCGCTGGCCGCCCGCCCGCGCCTGATGCTGCTGGACGAGCCGATGGCGGGCACCGGACCGGCGGAATCCGCCGCCATGGTGGCCCTGCTCACCCGCCTCAAGGGCCGCTGCGCCATCCTGCTGGTGGAGCACGACATGGATGCGGTGTTCCGCCTCGCCGACCGCATCAGCGTACTGGTCGCGGGGCGCATCATCGCCTGCGGCACGCCGGACGCCGTGCGGGCCGACGCGGCCGTGAAGGCCGCCTATCTGGGAGACGGCGCATGAGCGCGCCGCTGCTCACCATCACCGGCCTCACCGCCGGCTATGGCGGCACGCCGGCTTTGTTCGGCGTGGACCTTGCCGTGCCCACGGGCGGGGCGCTGGCGCTTGTGGGCCGCAACGGCATGGGCAAGACGACGACCATGCGCGCCCTCATGGGCCTTGTTCCGCCCAGCGGCGGCACGCTGACCTTCGATGGCGTGGCGCTCAAGGGCCTGAAGCCCCACCGCATCGCCCGCCTCGGCCTCGGCCTCGTGCCCGAGGGGCGGCAGATTTTCCCGACCCTCACCGTGGAGGAAAACCTCGTCGCCACCGCCGCCCCCGGCCGCTCCGGCCTGCCGCCCTGGACGCTGGAGCGCGTCTACGCCCTCTTCCCGCGCCTCGCCGAGCGGCGGCGCAATTACGGCAACCGCATCTCCGGCGGCGAGCAGCAGATGCTCGCCATCGGCCGCGCGCTGATGACCAACCCGCGCCTGCTCATCCTGGACGAAGCCACCGAAGGCCTGGCCCCGCTCATCCGCGCGGAGATCTGGGCGGTGCTGTCGGTGCTGAAGGGGGAGGGGCTCTCGCTCATCGTCATCGACAAGCACGTCTCCGCGCTGGCCGGGGTCTGCGATCAGGTGGCGGTGATGGAGAAGGGCCGGGTGGTGCATGCCGGGCCGGCGGTGGCGTTCGCGGGGGATGCCGGGCTGGTGGGGCGCTATCTCGGGGTTTGAGGGGGCCGCGAGCCCCGGACAAGCGACGGCGAAGCCGGAACGCGAGAGCGGCTCTGGGGTTCGTCATCGCCCGGCTCGTCCGGGCGATGACGGTCACAAAAGGGCTACCTCCACCTTCTCCGCCCGAACCCGGCCGACGCCGCGTTCGGTGCGTTGAGGTCGAGACAGGGAATAGCTCCCCCTACGCCGCGCGGCGCTCGTGCTTGCCTTCGCGCACTTCCTCGATGATCTTTTTGCTGAAGTCCTCCAGATCCCCGGGATTGCGCGAGGTGATGACGCCGTTGTCGGTGACGACGGAAGCATCCTCCCAGCGGGCGCCGGCATTCTCCACATCCGTGCGGATGGACTTGTAGGAGGTCATCCTTTTGCCCTTCACGAGGCCCGCCTCAACCAGCAGCCACGGGGCGTGGCAGATGGCGGCAACCGTCTTGCCGGCATCGTAGAAGGACTTGATGAGGCCGATGGCCGCCGGGTCCACGCGCAGCAGGTCCGGGTTGATCTGGCCGCCGGGCAGGACGATGGCGTCGTATTCAGTCTCCCGCACCTCGGCGAGGGTCTTGTCCACGGGCACCGGGCGGCCCCAGTCCTTCTTGTCCCAGCCCTTGATCTCGCCGCGCTCGGGCGAGACGACGTGAACCTGCGCACCCGCTTCCTTGAGCCGGTCGCGGGGCACTTCCAGCTCGGACTGCTCGAAGCCGTTGGTGGCGAGGATGAGAATGCGCTTGCCGTCCAGAGGACCGGGCATGTGAGCCTCCATCATTGAGGGATCGGCGCGGGCGACCCATGGCCAAGGCCCGCAAACCCGGCGCGCCGCGTGCGGGCCGGTTACGGGGACAATGACGGGGGCGGAGGATCGTTCCGGGGGCGGCCTGCGGCGTGCTTCACACCCTCTTGACGGCGCTGGCCGTTCGGCGCTTTATGCCCCTGCGCAGTCCATGCTGCGCCGTAAGCGTCCGACGTCAGGCAACGCATCCAACCCCGGTCCCGGCCGGTCGGATGCGCGTTGCGATCCGGACCACCGGGACCATCCGAAAAAGGATGGCCCCATGGGCTCCTCCCAGACTATTCGCAAGCTGCCGGCGCGCTATGCCGGCTTCGTCATGCCGCTGGTGCTGTCGGTGCTGATGACCTTCGTGGTCTCGGCCATCGCCACCGGGCGCAGCCTCGGCTTCGGCCCCGATTTCCTCGCCACCTGGCCGGTGGCTTGGGGGCTCTCGTGGCTGGTGGCGTTCCCCACCCTGCTGCTCGTCCTGCCGGTGGTCCGGCGCATCGTCGGCCTCCTGGTGGAGGCGCCGGCGCGGTGACGGGCCGGCACGGGTTCGGCCTGTCGCGGAACCCGTGCCGGATGCCTTCACGGCTACGTTTCGCCCAAGGTCAGGAGACGAAGGTGACCAACTGGCTGAGGGAGATGATCGAATCGGGGGAGGCCAGCGGCCGGGTGTAATGCCGCGGGTCGCCGGGCCCGGTGTCCTGCCAGTCCACATTCAGGGCGTCGAACTTCCCGAGCCAGGCCTGCGCCGCGATGGCGATGGCTTCCGGACGACGGGCGAGGTCCGGCTCCGTCACCTCCGCCTCCAGCAGCGCGCACAGAAGGGTTTCCGCCACGATATAGCCGCCCACCGCGCCGAGCTGGGGCGTGTCCGGAGCAAGCTCCGCTTCCCTCAGGACATAGTACCAGAGCGGCGTGTCCCAGCGCAGGCGCGGCTCGCGCTTCAGCACTTCGGGAAACGATCCGCCGGGTCCAAACACCTCCTTGGGAAACACCTCCGCGATAGTCGCGATGAAGCCGTAGCGTTGGGCCAACTGGCGGGCGGCGGACTGCCCGCCGGGCAGCCCGAAATCCACGCCCCGGCGGATATTGCGTTCGGCCAGCGACTGGGGCGGCTCGCCGATGGCGGGCGGGGGCAGGCGGAAGATGGAGGAGGGAAGATGCGTGTCGATGCCTTCGCCGCCCTGCGGGTCATCGTTGGAGAGCTTGAAGAACAGCGGCCAGTCCACGTGAAAATTCGCGGTGCCGTCATAGAGCTGTTCGTCGCCCCGCAGATCGCGATCCCAGGGCTTCCCGGCGAAGCCCGTGCTGCGGCGGAACAGGGGAACGCCGACAAACGCGGGGTCGTTGGTCAGCCCTATGGGGCCTGCCAACTGATAGCCGTCGCGCAGCTGGGTGTGGCCGAGGCGGAAGACCGCGTGGGAAAATTCGACGGGGATCGTCACTGCGTCCTTCACCGCCTCGTCGCCGATCCCGAGCCTGGCGAGGATCGCATCGTTGCGGGCGTTCGTGTCCTGAATGAACGTCTTCCTGCGCGTGAACTGCTCCAGCACGGCCCGGATCTGCGCCGGGCGCACGATGCGAGGTAGATAGTCGAAGATAACGATCTGGCGGTAGATCCTGGCGACCTGATCGCGCGTCTTGTTGAATTCGCTGCCGAAAGGCGCGAAGTCTTCGGCGGGCGCATCCGGCTTCGCCTTGCGCTTGTCGCCATGGATCTTGTTGTGAAGCCGCTCGAACAGGAGATGTATCTGCGCGATCAGCTTGTTTTCGTCATTGCGCGGGTCGGCGATCAGGCGATTGTTGCGATATTCGGGGCCGCGCTTGATGTCGGGCGCCAATTTTTTGCCGCCGACTTCCTTCTCTTCGTGCACAAACAGCCCGTCCGCGTCGAACAGGTCCGTCTGCACATTGCCCAGAAGACCGTAGACGGAATCCAGGTCCAGCCGCCCGCTGCGCCCGTTGGTGGTGGTGGGGAGCTGCGTGACTGGGTCGATGAGGTCTTCCAGCACCTTCTGTCGCTGGCCGATGGAGGGGTTTGAGGGGATGATCTGGTTGCCCTCGCCGATCACCCGGAATTCCGTCAGGTCGTGATCGATGAACTGCCCGAAGAAGGTGAAGCCGGCCGGGTTCGGAGCCTTGTGTCCCGCCTCTCCGGACTGCGGAGCCTTCAGGCCGAGCGGGCCGTCAGGTCCGGCGAACAGGGAAATGCCGAGGCTGTCGTAGGCGATGTTCTCCGCCGGAAACAGACGGCCGAAGGGCGATTTCAGGCCGTCGGGCGTGAGCTTGTCGGGATCGTCGACTTGTACCCATCCATGGTGTGCCATGTGTGCCCCCATCACTCAAGCGGTGACGGGGCCGTACGATATTGTATATTTAGAATTGTTCAATAAATAAATACAACCTAAACGAGTTATGCTGCCTCCTCGCTATTGGGTGTCGCCCCAAACGAAAACGGCAGGCCGAAGCCTGCCGTCTGATCGCTGGAAGCGCGTACAGCTCAGTTGTCGAGGAACGACCTGAGCTTGCGCGAGCGGCTGGGGTGCTTGAGCTTGCGCAGCGCCTTGGCCTCGATCTGGCGGATGCGCTCGCGCGTCACGGAGAATTGCTGGCCGACTTCCTCCAGCGTGTGGTCCGTGTTCATGCCGATGCCGAAGCGCATGCGCAGCACGCGCTCCTCGCGGGGGGTGAGGGAGGCCAGCACCCGCGTCGTCGTCTCGCGCAGATTGCTCTGGATCGCGGCGTCGATGGGCAGGATGGCGTTCTTGTCCTCGATGAAGTCGCCGAGGTGCGAATCCTCCTCGTCGCCGATGGGCGTTTCGAGGGAGATGGGCTCCTTGGCGATCTTCAGCACCTTGCGCACCTTCTCCAGCGGCATGCCGAGCTTCTCGGCCAGCTCCTCCGGGGTGGGCTCGCGGCCGATCTCGTGCAGCATCTGCCGCGAGGTGCGGACGATCTTGTTGATCGTCTCGATCATGTGGACCGGGATGCGGATGGTCCGCGCCTGGTCGGCGATCGAGCGGGTGATGGCCTGCCGGATCCACCACGTGGCGTAGGTGGAGAATTTGTAGCCGCGGCGGTACTCGAACTTGTCCACCGCCTTCATCAGGCCGATGTTGCCCTCCTGGATGAGGTCCAGGAACTGCAGGCCGCGGTTGGTGTACTTCTTGGCGATGGAGATGACGAGGCGCAGGTTCGCCTCCACCATTTCCTTCTTGGCCTGGCGGGCTTCCTTCTCGCCCTTCTGCACCATCTGCACGATCTTGCGGAACTCGGCGATCTCCAGGCCGGTCTCGGTGGCCAGCGCGTGGATGTCGCCGCGGATCTCGTGGATGGTGTCCTTCTCGTGCGCGACGAAGCCCTTCCAGCCGCGCGTGCCGAGCTTGGAGATGCGCAGCACCCATTTCGGGTCCAGCTCCGCGCCCATGTAGTTCTTCAGGAAGTCGTCGCGGGAGACGCCGTAGCTGTCGGCGAGCCGCAGCAGGCGGCCCTCGTAGCCCACGAGGCGCTTGTTGATCTCGTAGAGCTGCTCCACCAGCGCGTCGATGCGGGCCTGGTTGAGCGACAGGCTCTTCACGTCGCCCACCAGCTCTTCCTTGAGCTTCTTCGCCTTGCGCTCCTGCGCGGGCGAGAGGGTCTCGTTCTTGAGCTTGGATTCGACGTTCTGGTCCTGCAGCCGGCGCAGCTTGGTGTAGCTGGAATGGATGCGGTCGAAGGTCTCCACCACCTTCGGCTTGATCTCCGCCTCCATGGCGGCAAGCGACATGGAATTCTCCATGTCGTCTTCCTCGCCGTCGGGGCCGGCGCCGTCGCCGAGCAGGCCGTCCTCGCCCGCCTCGGGGGCGAGGGCTGCTTCCTCGCCGAGCGCGGCGGGCGGGTTCTTGCCCTCGGGGCCGGCGTAGGTGGCTTCGAGATCGATGATGTCGCGCAGCAGCACGCGGCCTTCGGTCAGCTCGTCGCGCCAGATGATGATGGCCTGGAAGGTGAGGGGGCTCTCGCACAGGCCGGCGATCATGGCCTCGCGGCCCGCCTCGATGCGCTTGGCGATGGCGATTTCGCCCTCGCGGGAGAGCAGCTCCACCGAGCCCATCTCGCGCAGGTACATGCGCACCGGGTCGTCGGTGCGCTCGGCCGGCTCGGACTTGGTCTCGGCGCGGGCGACGGCGCGCGGGGCGGGCTCGGCCAGCTCGCCGCCTTCCGCCTCCTCCGGCTCCTCCGCCGTCTCGGTCTCCTCGGCGCCCTCTTCGGCCTCGGCTTCCTCGGCCTCGATGACGTTGATGCCCATGTCGTTGAGCATCGCCAGCGTGTCCTCGATCTGCTCGGAGGTGACTTCCTCGGAAGGCATCACCTCGTTGAGCTGCTCGTAGGTCACGTAGCCGCGCCGCTTGGCGTTCTTGATCATCTTCCGGACAGCGGCGTCGGACAGGTCGAGCAACGGCCCGTCGGGGGCGTCGGTCTCCTTCTCCGGGGCCTCTGTGGCTTCGGAAGATTGCTTCGCCATCGACTTCTCCTGCTGATCCCGCCGATTTCCAACAGCAGAACGGCGGCGCGGCTCCTCTGCCTCGCCACCTTTTGCCCTTGAACCCGGGAGCGGCCTTTTTGACGCCATCCCGTTAAACCAGCCTGAACGCGCTTCCAACCCCTATGGTCGTCGGCGGCAGGCTGCCTTCCGTTTCGTGGGCCGAAGCTTCGGCATGCACCCGCCATGCGGGCCATGCCAGAGGCTCTTGGCCAAATTGTGCCGCTCCGGCTTCAAATCCCTACAGCGACCGAACCGCCGAACGGCCGGAGGAGGCACCGAACCCCTCCACCAGCGCCTCGGTTCCGTCTATCGCCGAAAGACGCTCGCGGACATCCCTGAGCCAGGCAAAATTCGCTTCGCTCGGATCCTCCCCCAGCGTGCGCTCGGCTTCCTTCAGCTCTCTAGATAGCGCGTGAGCCTTGCGATGCAAGGCCGTGCGCTGATGCCACCAGAGCCGAACGTCGGTTTCTGCGGTATCAGAATAGGCCGGCCAGTCGTGCCGGGGGTTGGCGAGGGCCTTCACGCGGCGGGTCAAGGCGTCGAGATCGGAGCGGCCGAGCTGCTCGGCGAGGGCTTCGGCGTCGAGCCCCTCCAGGTGCGCCTCGATGAGCGCGCGGCGCAGCCGGTCGGCCTCCGGATTGGCGAAGGGGAGGCTCGATACCTCCTCGCCCGCCTCGTCCAGCAGGAAGGGGTGGTTGATGAGGCAGAACAGCAGCAGCGCCTCGTTGCGCGGCAGGGCGGCCATGGGCCCGCGCACCAGCGCGCTCCTTGCGATCTCCTGCCCGCGCGGGGCCAAGGGCGGCGCCGAGGGCTTGCCGGGAAATTTGCCGCCACGCCCCCGCCCGGGGGTAAATCCGGGCGACCAGCCTTCCCGGCTGCCACCGCCTCGGCCGGCCCCGCGGGCGCGGTCCGCCGGGGCAACAAGGGCGTTGAAGCGGCCCATCAGATCGGCCCGGTAGTGCTTGCGCACCGTCTCGTCACCGATGGCGTTCACCACCTCGTTCAGCCGGCCTTCCAGCCCCGCCCGGCGCTCGGGCGTTTCCAGCGAGGCATTTTCGCTTTCGCGCGCCCAAAGTTCCGCCGCGAGAGGCCTCGCCTGCGCCAGAACCTGCTCCATGGCCTCGCGGCCGGATCGGCGAATCAGGTCGTCGGGGTCCTGACCTTCTGGAAGGGCCGCGAAGGAGAGGCTGCGCCCGGCCTTCAGATGCGGTAGCGCGAGGTCGATGGCGCGGTGGGCGGCGCGCCGGCCGGCCTTGTCGCCGTCGAACAGCAGCAGCGGCTCCTCCGACATGCGCCAGAGCAATTGCAGCTGCTCCTCGGTCAAAGCGGTGCCGAGCGGTGCCACCGCACCGCCGAATCCCGCCTCCACCATGGCGATCACGTCCACATAGCCTTCCACCGCGATGACGCGGGCGCCGGACTGGGCGGCGGTGCGGGCGGCAAAGCCGTTGTAGAGTAGGGAGCCCTTGTGAAAGAGCGGTGTCTCCGGGGAATTGAGGTATTTCGCCGGAACGTCCTTCTCCAGCGCCCGCCCGCCGAAGGCCACCACCCGGCCCCTCAGATCGGTGATGGGAAACATCACCCGGTCGCGGAAGCGGTCGTAGGGGACGGGGATGTCCTCGCCGGCAATCAGCAGGCCCGCCTCCACCATGTCGGCGACGGAGACGCCCTCCTTGCCCAGCGCTTCCTTCAGGTTGAAGCGCTCGCCCGCCGCATAGCCGAGGCCGAATTTCTTCTGCGTGGCGGGGCCGATTTCCCGGTCGGCCAGATAGCCGCGCGCCTTGGCGCCGAGGCGCGATTGCAGATTGGCCTCGAAATGCTTCGCCGCCAGCACCATCACCTCGTGGAGGGTGCGCCGCTTCTGCTCCTTGGCGGCGGCCTCCGGCGTCTCCTGCGGCAGGGACAGGCCGGCCATGGCGGCGAGCCGCTCCACCGCCTCGCCGAAGGAGGCACCCTCCGTCTCCATCAGGAAGTCGAACACGTCGCCGTGCTTGCCGGAGGAGAAGCAGTGGTAGAAGCCCTTCTGGTCGTTGACGAAAAAGGAAGCCGTCTTCTCCGCGTTGAAGGGCGAGAGCCCGGCGAACTCGCGCCCCTGCTTCTTCAGCTTCACCCGACGGCCGACCACCTCCGACACCGGGAGCCGGGCACGGATCTCATCGAGAAAGGCGGGCGAAAAGCGCATGGGCAGGCGGAGCCGGCAGTCTGTTGGGGCGCGGGAGAGGGGACGCCCGGAAATCAGCCCTCCAGTCTAGCGGGAATTGGGGGGAGGGGAAACGGGGCAGTCGCCACCCCTCTCCCCTTGCGGGAGAGGGGACGGGGGTGAGGGGGCTGGCGGGGGCAGGAGCCGCCGTCGCGACGAACGTCAGAACACCCCTCAACCCCGGCCCTCTCCCGCAAGGGGAGAAGGAGGGCCGCCGGCGCCTGATGCGAGAGCAGGCTTCCTCTCTCGTTCCCTGCCGAGCCGCTCACGGTACGACCGGGCGCCGCGCCGGGACGCTGCTCCAGCCTCTTCGCGTCATCGCCCGGCGTGTCCGGGCGATCCACGGCCCGGCCGGGATGGGATTACGGCCAGCGCTCCAGCCGATGGGTGGATCCCCCGGACAAGCCGGGGGATGACGGTTGGTGTCCCGCCTCGCACCGCCCGTCATGGCCGGGCTTGTCCCGGAAGTCGGCTGTTGCCGACGTCCGCCCTTGGGAGCGGAACCCGCAAACATGCGGGTTCCGGCCATCCACGTCAGGCCGCTGGAGCGAATGTGCCCGAGGCGTATTCCCAGCCGTTCCACGTGGATGCCCGGGACAAGCCCGGGCATGACGCCTGTAAAGGAGCCCCCGCAATCCCCCTTATCCACACCCCTCGCTCGTCGCTGAATTATGTCCACAAAGTGGCGCGCTCGGCGCGGTATGGGGATGGACCGCGACGGTCACGCTGATAAGCTTCATCGTTTCAGCGGGGGGGGCGGGCTGACATGGATGCGGTGATCGATTTCCTCAACACCATCTTCTGGGGTTACATCCTGATCTATGGCCTGCTGGCGGTGGGCGTATTCTTCACCCTCCGGCTCGGCTTCGTGCAGATCGTGCATTTCCCGGAGATGCTGCGCTCGGTGCTGCGCTCCAACGAGACCGACAAGTCCGGCATCACGCCCTTTCAGGCCCTGTGCACCTCGCTGGCCTCGCGCGTCGGCACCGGCAACATCGCCGGCGTCGCGGTGGCGCTGACCTTGGGCGGGCCGGGGGCGATCTTCTGGATGTGGGTGGTGGCGGCGCTCGGCATGGCCACCGCCTTCGCCGAGAGCACGCTCGCCCAGCTCTACAAGGTGAAGGACGACGAGGGCCGCTACCGCGGCGGACCGGCCTTCTACATCGCCCACGGCCTCAAGGCGCCGTGGGCCGGCGGCCTGTTCTCCGTCTGCCTCATCATCTCGTTCGGCCTGGTGTTCAACGCGGTGCAGGCCAATTCCATCGCTGATGCGGTGGAGGGCGCGTTCGGCGTGCCCAAGCTCGGCACCGGGCTGGTGGTCGCGGCGCTGTCGGGCGTCATCATCTTCGGGGGCATCGCCACCATCGCCCGCACCGCGGAATTCGTGGTGCCGTTCATGGCGCTCGCCTATGTGGGCCTCGCCTTCTACGCGCTGGCCACCCACATCTCCCTGGTGCCGAGCGTGCTCGGCCATATCGTCGGCAGCGCGTTCGGATTTGGCGCGGCGGCGGGGGGCGTCGCCGGCTCAGTGGCTGCGGCCATGATGAACGGGGTGAAGCGCGGCCTCTTTTCCAACGAGGCCGGCATGGGCAGCGCCCCCAACATCGCCGCCGTGGCGACGCCCGATCCGCACCATCCGGTCAGCCAGGGCTTCGTGCAGTCGCTGGGCGTCTTCATCGACACCATCGTCATCTGCACCGCCACCGCGCTGCTGATCCTCCTGTCGGAGGTGGTGCCCTCGGCGCAGCTCACCGGCACCCAGCTGACCCAGGCGGCGCTGGAAGTGCATGTGGGATGGCTCGGGCGCTATTTCGTGGCCATCGCCATCTTCTTCTTCGCCTTCACCTCCATCATCGGCAACTACTCTTATGCCGAGAACGCGCTGGTCTTCCTCGGCCACGGCCATGTCTCAGGGGTCGCCATCCTGCGCCTCGCGTTGCTGGCGATGGTGGTGTGGGGATCGCTGCAGAGCGTCGCCACCGTGTTCAATGCGGCGGACGCCTCCATGGGGCTCATGGCCTCCATCAACCTCATCGCCATCGTCCTGCTCTCGGGCACCGTGACGCGGCTGACGAAGGACTACCTTACGCAGCGGAAGTCGGGGAAGGAGCCGGTGTTCATCGCCGACGAAATGGCCGACCTGCCGCCCGGCGTCGACCGGCAGATCTGGAGCCGCAAATGAGAAAAGGGGCGGGATCGGACCCGGCATCTGCCGAACGTCACCGATTCCGCCCCCGAACCCCACCCGGAAAGGTGGTGTGAACGGCCCGGTCAGGCCGCCGTCAGCGCTTCCTTGACCCAGCCCGAAGCCTTGCCGAAATCCAGCGCGCCGGCATGGCGCTCCTTCAGCACGGCCATGGTGCGGCCCATGTCCTTGATGCCCTTGGCGTCGATCTCGGCGATCACCGCGGCGATGGCGGCGCGCGTGTCGGCCTCGGAAAGCTGTTTGGGCATAAAGACTTGGATGTAGGTAATTTCCTCGCGCTCCTGCGCGGCAAGCTCCGGGCGGCCACCCTCGTCATAGATCTTGGCGCTCTCCTCCCGCTGCTTCACCATCTTGGCGAGCAGGGCGCGCAGCTCATCGTCCGTGAGCGGGTCCTTGCCATGTCCCCGCTGCTCGATATCCCGGTCCTTGAGCGCCGCATTGATGAGGCGGAGCGTCCCGGTTCTCTTTTTATCCTGGGCCTTTAGCGCCTCTTTCAGAGCCGCGTTGATGTCGTCGCGAAGCACGATCGTCCGTCCTGTGTTGAAGCGCGCCATAAGGGTGGCGGGGCCCGGCGGCCCTCCGGCCGGCCTGGGCCGGGGCGCACAAATTCCTGCGAGAGGCGCTGGAAACGCGGCGCGCGAGCCTCTATCTAGGCGATCCATGACCAGCGAACAAGACCACGCCCCCACCGCCCCCGAGGGCTGGGCCGAGCCCCGGCCCACCGCCCTGCTCGTGCTCGCCGACGGAACGGTGCTCGAAGGCTTCGGCATCGGCGCCACCGGCCATCTTGCCGGCGAGGTGTGCTTCAACACCGCCATCACCGGCTATGAGGAAATCCTCACCGATCCTTCCTACGCCGGGCAGATCATCACCTTCACCTTCCCGCACATCGGCAATGTGGGCACCAACGAAGAGGACATCGAGACGGTGTCCATGGCCTCGGCCTCCGGCGTGCGCGGCGTGGTGCTGCGCACGGCCGTGACGGACCCGTCCAACTACCGCGCGACCCGCCATTTCGACGACTGGCTGAAGGCCCGCGGCATCCCCGGCATCACCGGCATCGACACGCGCGCGCTGACCGCCCTGATCCGTGAGGCGGGCATGCCCAATGCGGTCATCGCCCATGCCCCGGACGGCGTGTTCGACATCGAGACGCTGAAGAAAGAAGCCAGCGCCTGGCCCGGCCTTGTGGGTATGGACCTCGTTCCCGGCGTCACCTCCATCCAGCGCTTCGACTGGGACGAGACCACCTGGGACCCCGAGACCGGCTACGGCCGGCAGGAGGCGCCGCAGCATCATGTGGTCGCCATCGACTATGGCGTGAAGCGCAACATCCTGCGCCTGCTCGCCCGCGCGGGCTGCAAGGTCACGGTAGTGCCCGCCACCACCTCGGCCGAGGACATCCTCGCGCTCCAGCCGGATGGCGTGTTCCTGTCCAACGGCCCCGGCGATCCGGCGGCGACGGGGGAATATGCGGTGCCGGTCATCCAGAAGGTGATCGAGAAGGGGGTACCCACCTTTGGCATCTGCCTCGGCCACCAGATGATCGGCCTCGCCGTTGGCGGCCGGACGGTGAAGATGCACCAGGGGCACCATGGCGCGAACCACCCGGTGAAGGACCTCACGACCGGCAAGGTGGAGATCACCTCCATGAACCACGGTTTCGCCGTGGACCGCGACAGCCTGCCGAAGAACGCGGTGGAGACCCACGTCTCCCTGTTCGACGGCTCCAACGCCGGCATCGCGCTGGCGGACAAGCCGGTCTTCTCGGTGCAGTACCACCCCGAGGCGAGCCCTGGCCCGCAGGACAGCCACTATCTGTTCGACCGCTTCGTCGAGATGATCGAGAAGCACAAGGCGGCCTGAGCCATCTTCGCTCGACAAGAAAAAGGGCCGGCGCGCAAGTGCCGGCCCTTTTCTTTTGTCGGTTCGTGCGGCGCGCAGGCTAGTTCAGGAACTCGCCATGCTCCGCCACATGCCTGGCGAGGCCGAGGGTATGTTCGCGCACGAGGCGCTCGGCGAGGTCCGGATCGCGCTTCTCGATGGCTTCCACGATATGCGTGTGGTCCATGATGGAGCGCTGGGCGCGATGCGCCTGGCCGATCGTGACCTTCCGGACTCCGCGCATGTGGGGAAACAGGTTCTCCGTCGTCTCCGCGATCAGGGCGCAGCCGGACATGCGGATGATGAGCTTGTGGAAGGCGAGGTTCGCCTCGGAATATTCGGAGACGAACTCTTCCGGGTTGCGGTTGGAGAAGGAGCGGACGTTCTCGCGCAACTGGCGGATCTCGGCCTCGGTGGCCCGTTCGCAGGCGAGCCGCGCCGCCATGCTCTCCAGCGCCGCCCACACCGTGATCATCTCGATCACTTCCTGCTTGGTCTTGCGCACCACGAAGATGCCCCGGCGGGGCACGGAGCGCACGAAGCCCTCCTGCTCAAGGAGCGTCATGGCCTCGCGGATGGGCGTGCGTGATACCCCGAGCTTCTCGGAAAGCTGGCGCTCTTCGAGACGGATCTCCTCGGGATGGCTGTAGATGTCCATCTCCATGATGGCCGCCTTCAGCGCCTTGTAGGCCTTCATCCGGAAGCTCGATTCCGTTTCGATCGGCTTCACGTTGATATCCTGGTACGTCATCGCACCCCTTCGCCTTAGGCTCGCGGCATTCAGTCGGGTCTGAAGTGATTCCCGTGTTGCGCACCAAATACATCATATCAGATGCGAGAAGGAGCGTGCTTGCAAGCAATGCCGCAGGCATCGCCTAGTCTTGCGGCGATGCAGCATGTTCTGCGCACATGCGGGACGCTTCTTGCGTTGACAGGATGTATTTTGAATACCACGATGTTTGAAGGGGAGACGGGCGACAACAAGGCCCCACCCTGTCCGGCGGACACTGGCCGGGCAATTGGCGAACATTCGCCAGGGGAGGACACGCCAATGATGACCGTGGACGACATCCTGCGGGAAAAACGTGACACCCGCATCATCACCCTGCGCATGCACGAGACGGTGGCTGACGCCGTGCTCGTCATGAAGCGGGAGAACATCTCTTCCGTCATTATCAAGGACGTCTGCCGCACCGAGGGCAACACGGTGGTGGGCGTCTTTTCCGAGCGCGACGTGACGCGCGCGGTGCTGGAGCATGGCGCCAACACGCCGAAGGTGGTGCTGGCCTCCCTGCTCAAGCGCGAGGTGATCTCCTGCGCGCTGAGCGACACCATCGAGACCGTGCTGCGCCTGATGGTGGAGCACCAGGTACGCCATCTGCCGGTGATGGAAAGCTACGCGCTGGTGGGTGTCATCAGCGCCACCGACCTCATGCGCCATTACCTCAAGGAATCGGAATCCCACCCGTCGCCTGAAGCTGTGTCGGGGGGCATCGAGGCCGGCCTCGCCGCGCTGCGCTGAGGCGCGGAACCATTCGGAGCCGCCCGTACCCCGTTGCGGCTCCGAAGCTTTTCCAACTTTCGTCTAAGAATGGTTCAAATCCCGTTTGCGGACGGACGAGGGCAGTGTTACAGTTCTGTATCTGGCATACGTAATTCAAAACTTGAAATGCCAGGGACGTTCCTCCCGATCGTATCTCTGGGGGCACGTCCAAGCCGGCGCAGACCGGCATGAAGCAATGGGCAGGAAATTCCGGGAGTGGGTGCATGGGCAAGGCGCTTGACGGCGTGCGCGTCCTGGATATGACGCACGTTCAGTCCGGCCCCTCGGCGACGCAGCTTCTTGCGTGGCTGGGCGCGGATGTCATCAAGGTGGAAATGCCGCGGCGCGGGGACATCACCCGCTCGCAGCTCAGGGACAAGTCCAACGTGGACAGTCTCTATTTCACCATGCTCAACGCCAACAAGAAGAGCGTCACCCTCAACATCAAGACCCCCGCCGGCCAGGAGGCGCTCAACCGCCTCGTAGAGACCTGCGATGTGCTGGTCGAGAATTTCGGCCCCGGCGTTCTTGAGCGTCAGGGCTTCGGCTACGAGAGCCTTCGCGCTCGCAATCCGCGCCTGATCTATGCCTCCATCCGGGGCTTCGCCGAAGCCTCCGGCGTGGATGCCAAGGCTTACGAGACCATCGCCCAGGCCATGGGCGGCGCCATGAGCACCACGGGCTGGCGCTCCGGCCCGCCGACGGCCTCCAGCGCGCAGATCGGGGATACCGGCACCGGCATCCATTGCGTGGCCGGCATTCTCGCCGCCTTGTTTCAGCGCACCATGACGGGCGAGGGACAGAAGGTGGACGTGGCCATGCAGGACTGCGTGGTGAACCTTCTTCGCGTGAAGCTGCGCGACCAGCAGCGGCTTGATGCGGGCGCGCTTGCGGAATATCCCGGCGCGCCCTCCGGGGATTGCGTGCCACGGGCGGGCAATTGCTCCGGCGGCGGCCAGCCCGGCGCCGCCCTGCGCTGCGCGCCCGGCGGCGAGAACGATTATTGCTACGTCATCATCCAGCCCCAGGGCTGGGCGCCGCTGATGCGGCTGGTCGGCCGCAAGGACCTGATCGACGATCCCAAGTTCGCCTCCCACGAGGCGCGCGCCCAGCGGCTGGAGCAGTGCTTCGAGATCATCGAGCGCTGGACCGTCCGGCGCACCAAGTTCGAGGTGATGGAGGCGCTCAACGCCATCGACGTGCCCTGCGGGCCGGTGCTCTCCACCAAGGACATCCTGGATGATCGCGCGCTCTACGACCGCGGCTTCCTCGTGGAAGTGCCGCACCCGGAGCGCGGGACCTATGTGACGGTCGGCTCGCCCATCGCGCTGTCCGCCAATCATGTGCCGGTGGAGCGCGCGCCGCTTCTCGGCGAGCACACCGACGAAGTCCTCGCGAGCGTGGGCTTCTCGGCCGAAGAAATCGCCGGCATGCGTGCCGCCGGTGCCGTCTGACGGGGAGAAAACGACCCGTCCGAAAAACGAAACGCCGCGCCACGAGGGACAACAAGAGGGTGGGGCGGTCAATCAGATCAAAAATAAAAGAATGGTCTAAGGGGTAGGAATAATGAGCGAAATGGCAGTGAAGGCGCCAGCGACGAATCGCTGGCTTCAGTTGGTCGCCGGCGTCGTCTGCATGGTGGCAGCAGCAAACATTCAGTATTCGTGGACCCTATTCGTTCCCGAGATCGTCACAGCGCACGGCTGGACCCGCGCGTCCGTTCAGGTCGCCTTCACCGTCTTCGTGGTGGTGCAGACCTGGCTCACGCCCATCGAGGGCTACTTCATCGACAAGTACGGCCCGCGCGTGATGGTGCTGGTCGGTGGCTTCTTCACCGGCCTCAGCTGGGTGTTGAATTCCTACGCCGGATCGTTGACCGCGCTTTATGTGGCCGCGGCTGTCGGCGGCATCGGCGTGGGCTGCGTCTACGCCACCTGCGTGAATGCCGCGCTGAAGTGGTTCCCGGATCGGCGCGGCCTCGCGGTCGGCCTCACCGCTGCCGGCTATGGCTCGGGCACGGTGCTGACCATCCTGCCCATCGCCGCCATGATCAAGTCGAGCGGCTATCAGGAAACCTTCTTCACCTTCGGCCTCGTGCAGGGCGCGGTGATCATGCTCGCCGCCGGCTTTCTGCGGGCGCCGGGCAAGAGCGAGGTGACCTTCTCCTCGACGGTGGCCCAGTCCCGCCGAGACTACACGCTGGGAGAAGCGCTGCGCACCCCCGTGTTCTACGTGATGCTGACCATGTTCGTCCTCACCGTCTCCGGCGGCCTGATGGCGGTGGCGCAGCTGGGCGTGATCGCCGAAGATCTCGGCGTGAAGCACATCAACGTCGACCTGTACTTCTTCGCCATGGCCGCGCTGCCCTTCGCGCTGATGCTGGACCGCATCCTGAATGGGTTCTCGCGTCCCTTCTTCGGCTGGATCTCGGACCACATCGGCCGCGAGAAGACGATGTTCTTCGCCTTCGCCCTGGAAGGTATCGGCATCGTCGCCCTCGGGACGTTCGGTACCAATCCCTGGGCGTTCATCATCCTCTCGGGCGTCGTCTTCCTTGCCTGGGGTGAGGTCTACTCCCTGTTCTCGGCAACCGCCGCGGACACCTTCGGATCGAAGCACATCGGCAAGATCTACGGCATGCTCTACACCGCGAAGGGCTTCGCCGCCCTTCTGGTGCCGCTGGCCAACCTGCTGATGGAGGCGACCGGCACCTGGACGACCGTGCTCTACACGGTCGCCGCCATGGACCTCACCGCCGCCTTCGCCGCCCTCTTCGTCCTGCGGCCCATGCTCGCCCGCCATCACCGGCTCAATGCCGAGGCTGCGGCTGCGGCGACGGCCACGCGCCAGGCAACCGCCTGAACGGGACGATCTGAACGACCGAACCGGGCGGTGCTGCCGCCGCCCGGTTCGAGATGACCAGGGCCAATGCGTGGCATCGGGTTTTTAACCGAGCCTCAAAGCCCCCATGAACACGCGAGGCTTCGGCCGCGCGAGACAGAGTCCCTCCACCGCCATTTGGCGGTCCCTCAAGCCCCGGCTCCGGCCGGGGCTTTTTTCGTCTTATGGGGCTTTCGGTCGACGAGAATGGGGGCGCGACAGGTCGCTGTCGACGCACCGGTCCGCCTTTGCTCACGAAGCGGAATGGCTTGGCAGATCCAAGGCAAGAATTTAGAAGACGAATATGAGCTAATAGATTTCTATTCAGATCAGTAATTTGCAAGACGTGGTCTGTTTTGAGGCCGATGCAATTGGCGAGCTAGACTGGTTCTTATTTGGATGGCCGAAGATTGATCGGCGCCGATATATGATTGGGCCGTTGCAAGACGGCTCCGTTAGCCAAAAATACAGCAGGAAGTAACGGTTACATAGCCGTAACGGCATTCTGTATACCAGATTCCTTGGGCATTTTCTCCCGCGGTTCGCGAACGGGGCGATCAACGTCCCGAACAAGAATGGCGACCGTCACGGGCCGTTCATCGCACACGATGATCCCCAGTGAGAAAGGGAAGGAAATGGCTCAGAATTCCGCAGCGCCTGTCGGCGGCCCCATGGGAGGGCGTTGGCTGCAACTGCTCATCGGCGTCATCTGCATGTCGATGATCGCCAATCTTCAGTATGGGTGGACGCTGTTCGTCGAACCCATGAACGAGAAGCACCAGTGGGGCCGCGCCTCCATTCAGGTCGCCTTCACCATCTTCGTGCTGTTCGAGACCTGGCTGGTCCCTGTCGAGGGCTGGTTCGTGGACAAGTTCGGCCCGCGGATCGTCGTGTTCATCGGCGGTATCCTGTGCGCGTTGTCCTGGTATCTGAATTCGCGGGCGGATAGCCTCGCCATGCTTTACGTCTCGGCTGCCCTTGGCGGCACAGGCGCGGGCGCGGTGTATGGTACCTGCGTCGGCTCGGCGCTGAAGTGGTTCCCCGACCGCCGCGGTCTTGCCGCCGGCATCACCGCCGCCGGTTTCGGCGCCGGCTCCGCGCTCACGATCGTGCCCATCGCGGCCATGATCAAGTCGCAGGGCTACGAGCACACCTTCCTGTTCTTCGGCCTGCTGCAGGGCATCGTCGTGATGGTGCTCTCGCTGCTGCTCCGGGGGCCGAAGGAGGGCCAGCTGCCCCCGGTCAAGGTGTCCGCCACCCAGAGCCGCCGCAACTACGGGCCGGGCGAGATGGTGAAGGCCCCGGTGTTCTGGGTCATGTACCTGATGTTCGTGCTGGTAGCGGCGGGCGGCCTGATGGCGACCGCGCAGCTCGGCTCCATCGCCAAGGACTTCAAGATCGCCGACGTGCCGGTCTCGATCCTCGGCCTGACCATGCCGGCGCTGACCTTCGCGCTGTCCATCGACCGCGTGCTGAACGGCCTCACCCGTCCGTTCTTCGGCTGGGTGTCGGACAACATCGGCCGTGAGAACACCATGTTCATCGCTTTCGGCCTCGAGGCCGTGGGTGTGCTGGCCCTGGCGCACTTCGGCTCCAATCCGGTGCTGTTCGTGCTGCTGACCGGCCTCGTGTTCTTCGCCTGGGGCGAGATCTACTCACTCTTCCCGGCCACCTGCGGCGACACCTTCGGCGGCAAGTACGCCACCACCAACGCCGGCCTCCTCTATACCGCCAAGGGCACGGCCTCGCTGGTGGTGCCGATGGCGTCGGTGGCTGTGGCCAGCCTCGGCAACTGGGACCTGGTGTTCATGATCACCGCCGCGGTCAACGCGATCGCCGCTCTCATGGCCATCTTCGTGCTGAAGCCGATGCGCAGCCGCTTCGTCGCCGGTGCGGCCGCCGAGGCGACTGCCGAGCCGGCGCGCGCGAAGGTCACCGGCTGAGGCTCTGCCTCTTCATTTGGCCCACCTACCCCGGGCCCAACTTGAGGGAGCGGCTTGCCGCTCCCTTTTTTCAATTGCCGCGCGGAGCAGAATGGGCGAACGGACCCGCATGGACCATCACGAGGGTCGAGATCGAGCCTCTTGTGTCGGAGGCCGGTGCACTCTGCATGCGGGCAAACCCCGGCTCGGGCGTCTGCAACAGGACATCCTCGATCGGGATACCGGGGCCGCCAGCCACCGTCATGTACGGCTTCTGGGCCGTGAGCCCGTTGGCAGCGAAGGTGAGGACGATCCCGAAAAGGCCGAAAGCCGTAAGCTCAAGCGCGTTCATAACTCTCTCCCGGCATGATGCCGAAGGGATGCGGCGCGTTCCGCCGGGCCTGATTTCGGTCGCCCGACGCTTCCACGTCCCTGTACGACCGTCTTGTATCGTGTTCGCCCGTCTCTGTGGTATACAAAATACGCAGAGGCGGACCCGCAATGCTGCATAGCAGCATTGCCCGGCCCAGCCGACAAGCGCGCACAAGCGCGCAGGCGCTAGCCTGACAAAGACGACCGTTCAGGCCTGGGCGAGGGCGCCGAGGTGGGCGATAAGACCGGCCGTCGAGCCCGATGCGCCGGGCGGGAGCGATCCGCCTTCCACGGCCGGAAGGAATTGGGTCGCCAACTCCTTCCCCAGCTCCACGCCCCATTGGTCGAAGGCGTTGATCCCCCAGACCGCCGCCTCGACGAACACCCGATGCTCATAGAGCGCGATGATGCGGCCGAGGGAGAACGGGTCCAGCTCGGCATAGGCCAGCGTGATGGAAGGTCGGTCTCCGGGGAAGACGCGATGGGGCGCGATAGCGGCGACCTGATCTGCGTCGAAGCCCTTCCCGACCAGCTGCGCAGCGGCCTCCTCCAGCGTGCGCCCACGCATGAGCGCTTCCGCCTGCGCCAGGCAATTGGCCACCAGAAGGTTCTGGTGGGGCTTCAGGTTCGGCTCATGCCCTTGCGCCGCGATCAGGAATTCCACGGGCACGGTGTCGGTGCCCTGGTGGAGCAGCTGGAAGAAGGCATGCTGGGCATTCGTGCCCGGCTCACCCCATACGATGGGGCCGGTTCCGCGCGAGACCGGGCGGCCTTCGCGCGTCACGCTCTTGCCATTGCTCTCCATGTCAAGCTGCTGGAGATACGCAGGCAGGCGCGCAAGGCGCTGGTCGTAGGGAATGATGGCGCGGCTCGGGAAGCGGCAGACGTTGCGGTGCCACAGGCCGACGAGGCCGAGCAGCACCGGCATGTTCTGGTCGAGCGGCGCGGAGCGGAAATGCTCGTCCATCGCCGCCGCGCCGGCAAGGAATTCGCCGAAGCGGTCCGGGCCGATGGCGACCATCACCGGAAGGCCGATGGCCGACCACACCGAATAGCGGCCGCCCACCCAGTCCCAGAAGCCGAAGGTCCGCTCTCGCGAAATGCCGAAAGCCTCCACCCGATCGAGCGCCGTCGAGACGGCGGCGAAGTGGTCGCCCACTGCCGCCTCGCCGAGGGCATCCGCGATGAAGGCCCGCGCCGTTCCCGCGTTGCACATGGTCTCGACGGTGGTGAAGGTCTTGGAGGCGACGATGAACAGCGTCGTCGCCGGGTTCAGCCCCTTGAGCGTGTCGGCGATGTGGGCGCCATCCACATTGGAGACGAAGTGGCAGCGCGGCCCATCGTGATAGGGCGCCAGAGCGCCGGCCACCATGGCCGGCCCGAGGTCCGACCCGCCGATCCCGATGTTGACCACATCGGTGAAGGCGTTACCCCGCGCACCCGCGATCCGCCCCTCGCGCACCGCATACGCGAAGTTTGCGAGGTTGCGCAGGGTTTCGTCGATGCCGGTCTTCACGTCGATGCCGTCGACGGTAATGCCGTCATCCGAGCGGTTGCGGAGCGCGGTGTGGAGTACCGCCCTGTCCTCGGTGAGATTGATGTGGTCGCCGGCAAACATGGCGTCCCTCATCTGCTCGACGCCGGCCGCCCGGGCGAGATCCAGCAGCAGGGCCAGGGTCTCGTCGGTGATCGCGGTCTTCGAGAAGTCCAGCAGCAGGTCGCCATAGCTGGTCGAGAATCGCTCGAAGCGGTCGGCAGCGGTGAACAGATCGGCGATGCGCCCGGTCCGGCCTTTCCAGGCGGCATCGAGGGCGGCAAAGGCGGCGTCGGTCGCGCTCGGATCTGGGTGCGTCATGGATCTGACCTCCTTTCAGGGGCACCACATCACGTCGACAGGCGCGCGGGCCCTCAAAATGGCGCGGACGGGCAAGTCCTCGACCGGGCCGCTGGCGCAGGCGCGCTCCAACACGGCGCGCTTGGTCATGCCCTCGATGTGCAGCACCAGGGTGTCGGCTGAAACCAGCCGGGGCAGGGTGAAGGTGATGCGCGGTTCGCCCGCCGCATCGGCCCGCACGGCGATGAGGGCTTCGGGCGCGGACGGGTCGATGGCCGCCGCAAGGGTTTCCGCGCCAGGGAAGAAGGACGCGGTGTGTCCATCGTCGCCCATGCCCAGCACCACGGCCGCGAAAGGGGCGGGGAGAGCGGCGACCGAGGCCGTTGCCGCGGCCAGTCCATCCTCCGGCGTCGCCGCGCCGGCATAGAGCGGCACGAAGCGGGCGGCGGAGGCCGGCCCTTGCAGCAGATGGCGTCGCACCAGGGCGGCGTTGGAGCGTTCCGACGTCTCAGGAACCCAACGCTCGTCAACAAGCGTCACCGCGACCCGGCTCCAATCGATGGGCGCGCCGGACAGCATTTCGAAAAAGGCCACCGGGGTCCGCCCGCCCGAGACGGCGAGGCTCGCGCTTCCGTCGCGGGCGATGCGGCCGCGCAGGGCCTCGGCCACGTGGGCGGCCAGCGCCCGGGCGAGGCCCGCGGAATCGTCGTAGGTGTTGAGGGCGATCGGAGTGGTCGACAGGGTCACGGAGGCCTCAGGCGTCATCGGTCCAGGTGCGCCCATCCCGTTCGATCAGGGCGATGGCGGCGGATGGCCCCCATGTCCCGGCCGTGTAAGGCTTGGGCTGGTCGCGCGAGCCACGCCACGCATCGAGAATGGGGTCCACCCAGCGCCAGGCGGCTTCCACCTCGTCGCGGCGCATGAACAGGGTCTGGTTGCCCCGCACGACATCCATGATAAGCCGCTCATAGGCATCCGGGTTCCGCACGCCGAAGACGGATGCGAAGCTCATGTCGAGCGGGACGTGCTGCAAACGCATGCCGCCGGGGCCGGGATCCTTGATCATGAGCCAGAGTTTCACGCCCTCGTCCGGCTGCAGGCGGATGACGAGGCGGTTCGCCATGATCGGACCGGCGTGGCCGTCGAACACCGAATGGGGGATCGGCCGGAAGGCGACGACGATCTCGGAGACCCGCGACGCGAGCCGCTTGCCCGTGCGCAGATAGAACGGCACGCCGGACCAGCGCCAGTTGCCGATCTCCGCCTTGATGGCGACGAAGGTCTCGGTGTCGCTTTCGCCGGAGCCGAGTTCCTCCAGATAGCCTGGCACCGCCCCGCCGGCCGAGGCGCCGGCGCGATACTGGCCGCGCACCGTCACCTGCGCGAAATTGCTTTCGTTGATGGGCTCCAGTGCCTTGAGCACCTTCAGCTTCTCGTCGCGCACTGCGTCGGCGTCGAGCGACACCGGCGGCTCCATGGCGACGAGACATAGGAGCTGGAGGATATGGTTCTGCACCATGTCGCGCAGCGCCCCGGCCGTATCGTAATAGCCGGCGCGGCCGGCGGTGCCGATGCTCTCCGCCACGGTGATCTGCACGTGGTCGATGTGGGCGTTGTTCCAAACCGGCTCGAACAAGGCGTTGGCGAACCTGAGCGCCATCAGGTTCTGAACCGTCTCCTTGCCGAGATAATGGTCGATGCGGAACACCGCCTCCTCGCGGAAGACGCGCCCCACCGCCGCATTCACCTTCTGGGCGGAGGCGAGGTCCTTGCCCACAGGCTTCTCCACCACCACCCGCGAGAGGTCGGTGACAAGGCCGAATGCGCCGATGCGCGCGCAGATGGGATCGAACAGGTCCGGCCCCACCGCCAGGTAGAACACGCGGACGCGGTCCTCTCCGGTCTTCAGGATCTCGGCGAGATCGGACCAGCCTTCGTCCGACTGGGCGTCGACGGCGACATAGCTCAGCCGCGCAAGGAAGCGGGCCAGTACGGCCTGATCCACGTCCTCCACGCCATCCGCAACGCCGAGGGCATCGCGGGCGAAGGCACGAAAATCCTCGTCAGGGAGGGGGCGGCGCGAGGTGCCGATGATGCGGGCTTCGTCCGGGATCTGGCCGGCGAGATCGCGCTCGAACAGGGCCGGGAGAAGTTTGCGGCGGGCGAGATCGCCGGTTGCGCCGAAGACGACGATATCGAAGAGCTCGACAGTGACCACGCGCGCGACCATCCGGCCTTTCTCCTGTCTGGGCGGCCTTTCGCCCGTTGCGCCGATCATCCGATCCTCGACCGGATCAAGGTCTGAAGATCAAGGTCCGGCCGCAGCGGCGCGAGGGCAGTCTAGAGCAGGCATCGAGCGGATGGCACCGCAATCTGGCCGGAGTCCGCCTCTCTTCCCACGGTGAGGAGACAGCCGAGTGACGGGCGGGCGAACAGCGCAGGCGAAGAGCCGCGAAACGCAAAACCGCGCGACGAGGGTCGCGCGGATGCAAAGCTTGCAAACCAACTGAGGAGACGCGTCCGACGGTCAGCTCGAATGCCCGGCGTTGCGGACCTCAGCGACCTGGGTGCTTCAGCGGGTGGTGGGGCGCGGCTTGGACGGGATGAGGCCTTCGCGCTGGGCGCGCTTACGGGCCAGCTTGCGGGCGCGGCGGATGGCTTCGGCCTCCTCGCGGGCGCGCTTCTCGGACGGCTTCTCGTAGTGGCCACGCAGCTTCATCTCGCGGAAGATCCCCTCGCGCTGCATCTTCTTCTTGAGCGCCTTGAGGGCCTGATCGACGTTGTTATCGCGGACGAGAACTTGCACGTGTTTACCTCTTCGAGCTGTTGCGCCGAGCCGGTGCCTAACCTGATTTGAAACATCGGACCGCAGAAGACGGCGCGTGCGCCTGACCTCGACCTGTCCGAAAGAAGCGCTCTCTTACCAGAAGAGGTGCAGCTTGTCCACACGCCTCGCGCGGGCGGAAAACGGGGGCGGCGCCTTGCGCCGGCTCACTTTCGCGGACGCCGGCGTCACCGGAACATGGTGCGGCGCCGGCTCAGCAGCCGGAGGCGGGCAACGCGGATTCGCCCTGCGCGCGGGCCATGAATATGGCGCCCCCGCTCCTCTGCGCTTCGCGACATAGAGCATCGAGTTCACTGCGGATGGCGGCGTCGGAAAAGCAGGTCGCCGCCTCGCGGATGCCCTGCATGAAGCGCAGCTCGATCTGGATCACGCGCCAGCTGCAATAGCGCCCCGACCGGGCCATGTGCCGCGCGAGGTCCCGCAGCCACTCGGAGAAGCGGTCCTTGATGCGATCGTCGGACAAAGACATCTGCCACCACAGTTTCGATGTGCGCCCGGGCGGTACTTTAAAACCACCCAGACCGACCGAGTCATGCGTCAAACGCTGCGGCGCGTCATCAGGGCGATTCGTCTCAGTCCGTAGCGGAAGAGCCGGCTTAAGAGATCAGCAGCCTTCGCTGTCCGGAAGGTTGGCGCAGGCCTGTGGATCGCGCGCGACCCGCACCACATGGCCCATCTTGCGGCCGGCGCGGGCCTCTTCCTTGCCATAGAGGTGGACGTGCGTGCCGGGCTCCGCGAGCAGCGCGTGCCAGTCATGCACGTCGGCACCGATGAGATTGGTCATCTGCGCCCGGCCGAGGCGGGACACCTCGCCGAGCGGCCAGCCGGCGATGGCGCGGACATGCTGCTCGAATTGGGACGTGACCGCGCCGTCCTGGGTCCAGTGACCGCTGTTGTGCACACGGGGCGCAATCTCATTCACGATCACCCGCTCGCTCGAGCCTTGGCAGACCACGAACATCTCGACCGCGAACACGCCCTCGTAATCGAGCGCGTCGCCAATGTCCCGCGCCATGGCGCGCGCCTTGCGGGCGGCCTCGGGGGTGAGCGTGGCGGGGACCGTGGAGGTGTGCAGGATATGCTCGCGGTGGACGTTCTCGGTCACATCGTAGGCGCAGAATGCGCCGTCGCCCCGCCGGGCAGCCACCACGGAGACCTCGCGGGAAAAGCTGACGAAGCCCTCAAGGATCGCGCTCTGCCGGCCCAAAGCGTGCCACGCCGCGGTGAGGTCCTCGCCGGGGCGGATCATCACCTGCCCCTTGCCGTCATAGCCGAAGCGGCGCGTCTTCAGCACCGCGGGCAGTCCGAGCTGTGCGACCGCGGCTTCAAGGTCGGCGAGGCTGTCCACGGCGGCGAAGGGCGCGGTCTCGATGCCGAGGTCGCGCACGAAGCTCTTTTCCGCGAGCCGGTCCTGCGTGATGGCCAGGGCCTTGGCACCGGGCCGAAGCGGCACGCGCGCGGCGAGGAATTCGGCGGTGGCCAGCGGCACGTTCTCGAATTCGTAGGTCACGACATCGACGCCGGCGGCGAACCGCGCCAGCGCGTCGAAATCGTCATAGGCGGCGCAAAAATGCGCGGCGCTCACATGGAAGGCGGGGCTGTCCTTGTCCGGGCACAGGACGTGCGCCTTGAGACCGAGCTCCGCCGCCGCGAGGGCGATCATGCGGCCGAGCTGGCCGCCGCCGAGTATGCCGATGACGCTGCCGGGACGAAGCATGTCAGACCGGCCGTTCCGCCACCGCATCGGTGCGCGCGGCGCGCCAGGCGTCGAGCCGCTCGGCGAGGGCAGGGTCCGAGAGGGCCAGGACAGCCGCCGCGAGAAGGGCCGCGTTTGTTGCCCCCGCGACACCGATGGCCAGCGTTCCCACCGGGATGCCGGCCGGCATCTGTACGATGGAGTAGAGGCTGTCGAGGCCGGACAGCGCCTTGGACTGAACCGGCACGCCGAATACCGGCAGGGAGGTCAGCGCCGCCACCATTCCGGGCAAATGGGCCGCGCCGCCGGCACCGGCGATGATCACCTTGAAGCCGTCCGCCCGCGCGCTCCGGGCGAAGGCATACATGCGATCGGGCGTGCGATGGGCGGAGACGATGCGGCAGTCGTGCGAAATCCCGAGCGCCTCCAGCGTTTCTGCTGCGTGGCGCATGGTCTCCCAATCGGACTGGCTGCCCATGATGACGGCAACGTCAGCCGTGCTCATCCCTCGAACCTTCGCGAAATTGGAAAGCGCGGGCTTTATAGGAATGGCGAGGCCGCGGCAAGGGGAAAGCGGTGGTCACCGCCAGCGGCGGTGCAGCCAGAGCCATTGCTCGGGATATTCGCGCACCCAGCCCTCGATGACGGAGGTGACGGCCTGCATGGCGCCCACCACCTCGATCTTGCCCTCGGCGTCGCGGGGCAGGGGCACTTCCTCGGTGATCTCCACCCGGAACCGGGCGCCGGGCAGGCGGATCACGCGCATGCCATGCACCGGGCAGTCGAACTGCCGGGCGAGGCGGGCCAGCGTCGGGTTGGTGGCGCAGGGGCGGCCGAAGAACATCACCTCGGGGCCACCGGTCCAATACTGGTCCACCAGCATCCCGAGATGCTGCCCCTCGGCCAGCATGCGCGCCATCTGGCGCCCCGCGTCGCGGCCGGCGCGGATGAGGCCCGGCATGGTGCCCGAGCGCATCTCCTCGATGAGCTCGGCGGCGCGCTTGTTGTTGGGCGCGCGATACAGGACGCCGCCCGGCACATCGAACTTGGCGCCGGCGATGGCGCACAATTCCCAATTGCCGGTGTGGGCGGTGAAGAAGAGGGCGGGGCGGCCATCGTCCCGCAGACGCTGGAAGATCTCCGCGCCCTTCACCTCGATCCGGCCGGCGTCGGGATGCGCGGGGTCATAGTCCCACAGGCGATCCTGCTGGGCGAATTCGGCGGAAAGGCGCCCCATGTTGGCCCAGATGCCACGGACGAGGGCATTGATCTCCGCCTTGCTCTTTTCCGGGAAGGCGGCGGCAAGATTGCGCCGTGCCACCTTGCTGACTGCGAAGAAGGGTCCGAGCAGCTTCGCCCAGAAAGCCATGCCGCCGGCCGAGAGCCACAGTGGCCACAGGCGCAACCACCAGACGGAGAAACGCACATAGCCCGCCACCAGCACCTCGGCTGCGGGCGCGAGCGCGAGCTTCAGCCGGTGGATCGCCTTGCGGACGGGGAGGGGGAGCCGGGCCACGGGTCAAGGCCCAGTCATATGGGAGGCTTCGCAGGGCGGGTGCAGCTCCCTCTCCCCTTGCGGGAGAGGGCTGGGGTGAGGGGTATTTCCGCCCCCGGCCCTGAAGCTGGCCCTTGTCAGCGCTGCCCCCTCACCCCTCTCCCCTCTCCTGCGAGGGGAGAGGGGAGCGGAGGCGCCGGCTGCGATCATCATTTCAGCCCGCCTCAGAACTTCACCACGATCTTGCCGAAGACCTTGCGGCTTTCCAGCCGCTCCAGGCCCTCGTTGAAGTTCTCGAGTGGCACAACGGTGTCGATCACCGGCATGACGCCACGGCCCATCTTCTCGAGGCCGTCGGCCACGTTGCGGATGGTGGCGCCGAACGAGCCGAAAATCTTGTACTGGCGCTGGAACAGCTGCATCAGGTTCATCTGCACCGAGACGCCCGAGGTGGAGCCGCAGGTGACGAGGCGCGCGCCGGGCTTCATGGAGAGCAGCGAGGCGTTCCAGGTGTCGGCGCCCACATGCTCGAACACCACGTCCACGCCCACCTTCTTGGTGATCTTGCGGACCTCGTGCTCGAACCGGTCCTTGCGGTAGTTGATGACGTGGTCGGCGCCCAGCGCCTTCGCCTTTTCCATCTTCTCGTCATCGCCCACGGTGGTGATGACGGTGGCGCCCACATCCTTGGCGAGGCGGATGGCGGCGGAGCCGATGCCCGAGCCGCCGGCATGGACCAGCACGGTCTCGCCCTTTTCCAGCTTCGCGTTGTCGAACAGCATGTGCTCGACGGTAGAGAAGGTGATGCCGGCGCAGGCCGCTTCCTCGAAGGAGACGCCCTCGGGGGCGGGGATCACCAGCCGCTCGGGCATGTTCAGCACGTCGCGGGCGAAGCCGTCGATGTGGAAGCCCAGCACGCCGCCCACGTTCTGGCAGAGGTTATCCCGGCCCTTCAGGCAGTTGGCGCAGTGGCCGCAGGTCATGGCGCCATACATGGCGACCGTCTGGCCGACCTTGAGGCCCCGCACGTCGGCGCCCAGGGCCACAATCTCGCCGGCCGCCTCGGCGCCCACCACGAGGGGCATCTTGCGCTTGGCGAAGGCCATGCCGCGCCAGCCCCATACGTCGATATGGTTCAGCGCCAGCGCCTTCACTCGGATCTGCACCTCTCCGGCGCCCGGGGCTTCCGCCTCGGGGAGTTCGACGAGTTCGAGCTTGCGGTCGGAGACGAGCTGAAGGCCACGCATTGTTGTTCTCTGAATATGATGTCAGCGGTGGGCGGCGAGCGAGGCGGAGAGCCCGCCATCCACCGGCAGGACGGCGCCGGTCATATAGCCCGCGCCGGGGGAGAAGAGAAAGGCCACCACCTGCGCCACGTCGTCGGGCGTGGCGAAGCGGCCGGCGGGGATCTGCGCCTCCATCTTCGCCCGATAGTCCGCGAACTTCTCCAGCATGGCGGTATCGATGAAGCCGGGAGCGACATAGTTCACCGTCACGCCACGCCGGGCGGTCTCGATGGCGAGGCCGCGCACATGGGCGAGCAGAGCGGCCTTGGAGGCGGCATAGGCGGCATTGCCCTGGTTCGCCTGCAGCGCTGCCACCGAGCCGATGGCGACGATCCGCCCGGCGCGCGCCCGAGTCATGGGCCGCACCAAAGCGCGGGTGAGGCGGACGAAGGCGAAGTGGTTCACCTGCATCACCGCCTCGGCCCTGTCCTGGTCGATCATGGCGGCAAGCGTGTCGTAGGAGGCGCCGGCGTTGTGGCAGAAGCCGAAGTAGGTTTCCCCGCCCTCCAGCTCCTCGGCGAAGGCCTCCACCGCCGCGCGATCGGCAAGGTCCAGGGGACGGGCGGAGACGACGGCCTCCGGCACGGTCGCGCGGATGTCGGCCATCAGCGCCTCCGCCTCGGCCACGGCCGAGCGGTAGGTGAAGACGACGGGATGGCCCGCCTGGGCGAGACGCCGCACGATGGCGGCGCCGAGCCCACGGCCGCCGCCGGTGACGAGGATGGGGGCGCTCATCGGATCAGGCCGGGTTCGCGTCGTGCCCCGCTCACGCCGGCTCTGCCGCCAGCACGAGGCAGACGTTCTGGCCGCCGAAGCCGAAGGAGTTGGAGATCACCCGCCTCACCTGCGCATCCCGGGCGACGTTGGGCACCACGTCCAGCGGGATGGCCGGATCGGGGATGTTGTAATTGATGGTCGGCGGGATGCGGCCATTCTGGATCGTCAGCAGCGACACCGCCGCCTCGATGGCCCCGGCCGCCGTCAGCGTGTGGCCGATCATGGACTTGTTTGAGGAAATGGGCGTTGCCGCCAGCTTCTCCTCGCTGAACACGCCCTTGAGGCCCACATATTCCATGCGGTCGTTCTCGGGCGTCGAGGTGCCGTGGGCGTTGATGTAGTCCACGTCGTCCGGCGTAACGCCGGCATCAGCCAGCGCATTCTTCATGCAGCCCACGATGGGGCGGCCGTCCGGGCTGGAGCGGGTGCGGTGGAAATTGTCCGCCATCTCGCCGCAGCCTTCCAGCACGCCGAGGATCTTCGCCCCGCGCGCCACCGCATGTTCGTAGCTTTCGAGCACCAGCGCGGCGGCGCCCTCGGCCATCACGAAGCCGTCGCGATTCTTGGCGAAGGGGCGGGCGGCCTCCTCCGGCTTCTCGTTCGCGGTGGTGAGCGCCGAGAGCAGGGAGAAGCGGATCAGCGCCTCGGGGTGCACGGACCCGTCCGTTCCCAGCGACAGCGCCACCTCGGTCTCGCCGCGGCGGATGGCCTCGACGCCGAGCTGGATGGCGGTGGCGCCGGAGGCGCAGGCGGTGGACAGGGAAATGGGCTGGCCCTGGGTGCCGAACTTGTCGGCGAGGCGATCCGCCACCGAGCCGAACAGGAAGCGCTCGTGCCACGGCCGGAACTTGCCGGTGGCCGCGGCTCCGAGCAGGTCGTGATAGACGATCGGGTAGTGGCCGACCGCTTCGGCGATCTGCTGGCGCTCCGGCCATTCCAGCTCCACCGGAGGCACGGCGGCGAACAGCGGGCCGGGAAACTCGCCGGGCGTGCCGATGCCGGATTCGGCGATGGCTTCCTCGGCAGCGAGAGTCGCGAGCTTCTCGGAGAGGTTGGGGGCAGCCACGCGGCCGTCGAACAGGAAGTCCACCGTGCCGGCGATGGTGGTGCGCATGCCCTCGATGGGGAAGCGGGTGATGGTGTGGATGCCGGATTCACCCGCAGTCAGGCGCCGCCAGTTGTCTTCCTTGCCCTGACCGAGGGAGGTGACGACGCCGATACCCGTCACCACCACGATGGGGCGGCCGAACTTGTCGAGATGCGCCTGCGTCATGATCGCGGCTCCTGTCGTTGAAGCGCGCCCGCCCCGGCGCCGCTCGAAGGGCGCGCCGGGACCCGCGCTGTGGGAGGGCCCGGCACTCGCGCCGGAAAATACGCCGAAGCCGGCGCAAAGGACAATCGTCCGTCCCTCCCTCGCGGGAGAGGGAGAAAGGCCCTCAGGCCTTCTCGACGAGACCCGCGCCTTCGCCCCGCCAGTGGCCCACCTGGGTCACGATCACCCGGGAGACGCCATCCGCCGGCTTTTCCAGCGGGTCGCCGGGGAGCGGCGGGAACAGCGTGCCCTTGGACACCGCCAGCGCCGCAAGGGCGAGGGCGGCGATGAACTGGGCCTCGAAGCCGTGGCCGATGCGATTGGCGACGGCGCGCACGGGCAGGCCGCTCGCGGTCAGCGCCTCGGCCTCGGCCTCGGTCGCCTCGCGGGCGCCGGTGACGCCGGAGATGACGGCAGTGCCCGGCGCTGTGCCGGCCCTGTCGAGGAGCACCTTCACCTTGGCGGTAATGGCGCCGGTGAGGGCGCGCTTGGCCCGCTCGGACCACACGCCGGACAGCTTGGCGATGGGCGTCGCGCCCCGTGCCTTGGCATGCTCCGGCGATTCCAGCACCAGGAAGGCGCCCATGGAGCCGGAGCCGATGCCGGGGGCGGTGAAGGCCGGGCTGAAGTCGCCCTTCATGCAGAAGCCGTCGAGGTCGTTGAGGAGCAGAGTGTCCTCACGCTCGGCATTGTAGGCGCCGCCCACGAGCCCGATCTCGCTCTGGCCCGCCGCGATGCGCGCGTAAGCGACGCGGGCCGCGTCCACGCCGGCGCTCTCCTCGCCCATGAAGGTGCGGGACGAGCCGGTCACGCCGTGGACAATGGAGATGTTGCCGGCGAGCAGGTTGGAGAGCTGCGCCAGCGAGAGGGTCGGCCGCAGGTCCGACAGGAGACGTTCGTTCAGCAGGCGCCCAGTGTCGTTGGAGCTTGCCAGATCGTTGAGGATGGAGGCGTCCACCTCGAAATCGCGCTCGCCGCCGCCGGCCGCGACCACCATGTCGGTGTTCGACAGGATTTCAGCGTTCTTGGCGATGCCGGCCGCGTCCAGCGCAAGGCCGGCAGCATAGGTGCCGATGCGCTGCCAGGGCTCCATCTGCCGCTGGTCACCCTTCTTGGGGATCTGGCTGTCGAAGCTCACCTTCACCAGCGGATGAACCACGTAAGGCGCGAAGGTGGCGGAGTCCGTGACCGGACCCGAGCCTGCGGTGAGCGCCTGCCAGTGGGCATCGAGCCCCTCCCCGAGGGAGGAGACGAGGCCGATGCCGGTGATCCAGACGTCGCGCTGGGTCCGGCTCCGGCCGTCAGTCACGTCAGGCATCGGCAAATTCCGAAAGGGGGAAGGAGACGTACTCGGCCACCTTCATCACCACGGCCTTCATCTTGCCTTCCGGCCAGGGGAGCACGCGGAAGGTGAGTTCGGCGCTGCAGATGGGCTTGCCCTCAAGGGTGGCGTTCGTCTTGGCGACGACGAAGCCGGAACCCTCGTGCAGGATTTCCGAGTAGAGATCGAGATTCTGCCCCGGCAGCACGAAGGTGCGCAGCTTCGCTTCCTTCACGGTGGCGAGGAAGGGCATCCGGTCGAAACGGTTGCGGGCGAGCACCAGCCAGCCGGTGGTCTGGGCCATGGCCTCGATCAGCAGCACGCCGGGCATGATGGGGTAACCGGGAAAATGCCCCTCGAAGATGGAGCTTTCCTCGGGCACCAGGCCCTGGCAGTGGATCTTCTGGAGCGACGGGTCGATGGCGACGACCCGGTCGATCATCTTGAAGACTTCAGGACGCATCTATCGGCCTCAGGCCGCCTTCGCAGCGACCAACTCGTCGATGCGGGCGCAGAGGTTCTTGAGCACGAAATACTGCTCGGTCGTGGCCTTGCCGTCGTTCACTTCCTGCGTCCACTGCTCCAGCGGCAGCTTGATGCCGAAGGCCTTGTCGATGGCGAACGCGATGTCGAGGAAGTCGAGGCTGTCGATGCCCAGATCGTCGATGGCGTGGCTGTCCGGCGTGATGGTGTCGCGCGGAATGTCGCAGGTTTCCGCGATGATGTTGGCCACCGTGTCGAACGTCGAAGACATGGACTGACGCCTCTCGTATGCTCGGCCCTTGCGGTCGCGGCCCGCCCGCGTGGCGCGCAGGCATGGTGCAGGGCACCGACCGGGGCCGAGGGATGGCCGCATGGCCCCTTCGGAATGAGTTGTCGGCCCCTATAGCGAAGGCTGCAAGAGGTTTCAATGGCCGACGCCGAACGGTCCGCGCGAGAGGTCTCCCGCGGCGGCACCGTGCGCTGACGCTGCTTCGCACGCCAGCCGCCCGGAGGCAAGGGGGAAGCCGGCGGGCGGCCACGCGCAGCCGCGCTCAAGGCGTCTCGCAGCGCCGCGAAGGGTTGTGACTTCGAATGCCAGTCGAGCCGGAACGAATCGGCGCACGAATCCGCCGCTTTGCGTCAGATCGCGCCCGAGAAGGTATTGCACTGCTGCATGGAGCCCGTCTTCAGGCCGCGGGTGAACCAGTTCACCCGTTGCTGCGACGTGCCATGGGTGAAGCTGTCCGGCACCGCATAGCCCTGTGAGCGCTTCTGCAGCGCGTCGTCGCCGATGGCGCTGGCGGCATTGAGCGCCTGCTCCACGTCGCCGGGCTCCAGAATGCGGTAGCGAGCATTGGCGTGGTAGGCCCATACGCCGGCGAGGCAATCGGCCATCAGCTCCACGCGGACGGAGAGATTGTTGGCCTCGGCGCGAGACGAGGCGCGGGCCTGGGCCTGCTGCACCTTCGGCAGGATGCCGATGAGGTTTTCCACATGGTGGCCGACCTCGTGGGCGATGACATAGGCCTGCGCGAAATCACCCCCCGCCTTGAAGCGGTTCTTCATCTCCTGGAAGAAGGTGAGGTCGAGATACACCTTCTGGTCGAGCGGACAGTAGAACGGCCCCATGGCCGATTGCGCTCCGCCGCAGGCCGAGCGAGTCGATCCGGAGAACAGCACCAGCTTCGGATCCTGGTAGGTCTTGCCTTCGGCGCGGAACAGCTCGGTCCACACGTCCTCGGTCTGGGCCAGGACCGCAGCAGCGAAGCGCCCGAGCTGGTCGGTGGGCGGGGCGGTCGGGCGGCCGCGCTGCGGGGCGGGCGCGCTTTGCTGGGGCGATCCGCCGCCATTGATGGCCTCCAGCCCGCCGATGAGAACCGCCGGATTGATGCCCAGCGCCCAGCCGATCAGCCCCACGACGATGATGGTTCCGATGCCGAGGCCGCCACGGCCCCCGGGCATCTGGAAGCCGCCGCCGCCACTGCCGCGCCGGTCTTCCACATTGTCGCTGGAGCGGAAATCCTCCCACCGCATGCTCTTCTCCCGCGGACGCCAACGCCGGCAGCTTGAACCGTGACCTTGAACATGGGCTGCCACGGCACGAGGAGCAATCCCCGGCCGCAACTGCGGTTCCATGCTATCAACGAGGTCAGTGGCCGAATCGCTCGGCCTGCCCGTCGCCGGGGCCTCACCGGGCGAGCACCGGACCGATGCCACCGCGCCGAGAGCCGAACTCCAGCCAGACTGCCGCGCAGACCGCCGCGCGCCCACGCGGCCGGCCGCGCAAGGTGCCGGCGCCAGTCGCGAACCTGTGGACAGGTCTCGATTTCGCGCGCGAGCGCGGCCTTTACGCTCAGGGACATACCCCTGTCGCGGGTGCCGACGAAGTGGGACGGGGGCCGCTGGCCGGTCCCGTGGTCGCCGCCGCCGTGGTGCTCGACCCGGCGCGGGTGCCGCAGGGGCTGGACGATTCCAAGCGGCTGACACGGGCCAAGCGCGAGGCCCTGTATCTGGAAATCTGCGCCACCGCCGAGGTGGCGGTGGCCATGGCGCCGCCGGAGCGCATCGACCGCGACAATATCCGGCAGGCGACCCTGTGGGCGCTGGCGCAGGCGGTGAGGGGGCTGCCGTGCCGTCCTGCCTTCCTGCTGGTGGATGGCAACGATCCACCCAAGGTGCCCTGTGCGGTCGAGGCGATCATCGGCGGGGACGGGCTGATTGCCTCCATCGCCGCCGCTTCCATCGTCGCCAAGGTGGTGCGGGACCGGCTGATGGCCGGTGTGGGCGCGGCCTTCCCCGCCTACGGCTTCGAGCGGCACATGGGCTACGCGACGGCCGAGCACAGTACGGCGCTCGTCACCCACGGCCCCTGCCTGCATCACCGCCGGTCCTTCGCGCCGGTGCGCGAGCAGCAGCTCGGACTGTTTGGTGGAGCCAACGTGCCCGAGGCGGCGGAATAGGTTACGCCGCGCCGCTACTCGCCCTCAGTGGTAGCCTTCGCCTTCCCGCACCTTGCCGCGGAAGATCCAGTAGACGAAGACGATGTAGCCCAGCACCACGGGCAGCAGGAAGATGACGCCGAACAGCATCAGGATCTGACTGGGCGGGGCTGCCGCCGTCTGCCACACGGTGAGGCTCGGCGGGACCAGATAGGGGAAGGTCGAGATCGCGAGGCCGAGGAAGCCGAGCACGAACAGACCGATGGTGCCGAAGAACGGCAGCATCTCCCGCCCCGTGCGCAGCCAGTGCCACACGAAATAGGCCAGCGCAGCGGTGACGATGGGCACCGGCGCCAGGAAGAAGATGTTGGGCTGCGAGAACCAGCGCGTGGCGATGCGATCGAACGCCAGCGGCGTCCAAAGGCTCACCAGCCCCATCAGCACGATGACGCCGAGGAGCAGCGGGATGGCGTGGCTGCGCGCCCGGTCGGCGATGGTGCCTTCGGTCTTCACCAGCAGCCAGGTGGCGCCGAGCAACGCGTAGCCCACCACGACGCCGACGCCGCACAGGAGCGCGAAGGGCGTCGCCCAGTCGAGGGGGCCGCCTGCGAAGGCGCCGTCCTTCACCGTGATGCCCTGGAGGAGCCCGCCGAGAATGATGCCCTGGAAGAAGGCCGCCACGAGCGAGCCGGCGGAGAAGGCGAAGTTCCACAGCCGCCGACTGGAGGCCGCCACCCAGCGGAATTCAAACGCGACGCCCCGGAACACCAGCGCCAGCAGCATGATGATGACCGGCAGATAGAGCGCCGGCATCACCACCGCATAGGCCTTGGGAAAGGCCACCCACAGGCCACCGCCGCCAAGGATGAGCCAGGTTTCGTTGCCGTCCCAGAAGGGGGCGACGGTGTTCATCATGACATCGCGTTCCCTCTCCTCCTTGGCGAAGGGGAACAGGATGCCGATGCCGAGGTCGAAGCCGTCGAGCACCACGTACATGATGACCGCGACGCCGATGATGAAGCCCCAGATGACGGGGAGATACCATTCCATGGCCTAGTCCTCCTGCGCGTCCGTGGGTCAGGTTCCGGGGGTCATCTGGCCTTCGCCATGGGCGGCGGCGAGGGGGCGTGTGGGGCGTTCGCGGGCGGGCGGCTGGATGAGGGTCTGGTCGGGACCGCGCACGATGAGCCGGTTCATGAAGTGGATGCCGGTGGCGAAGATCACCGCGTAGATGATGACGAAGAGCGTCAGCGACAGCCCCACCGTCCAGCCCGCGAGGGGCGACATGGCATCCTCTGTGCGCAGCAACCCTTCCACCACCCAGGGCTGGCGGCCCTGCTCGGTGACGATCCAGCCGGCCAGGATGGCGATGAAGCCCAGCGGCCAGCACCACGAGGTGACGACGAGGTACCAGCGGGTGGTGGTCTCGCGCCCCTTGAAAATCAGCCAGGCACCGATCCACCCCAGCAGGATCATGATGACGCCCACGCCCACCATGGCGCGGAAGCCGAAGAAGGGGCCGAACACCGGCGGGCGATCCTGCGGCGGGAAATCCTTGAGGCCGGGGAAGAGGCCGTCGAGGCTGTGGGTGATCATCAGCGAGGCACCGTTCGGGATCGAGATCTCGAACAGGTTCTTCTCGGCCTTCTCGTCCGGCCAGGCGAACAGAACGAGGGGCGCGGGCTTGGTGCTGTCCCAGTGCGCCTCGACGGCGGCGATCTTGGCCGGCTGGTAGTGCGCAGTGTTCAGGCCGTGGCTGTCGCCGACGAAGGCCTGGATGGGACCGACGATGGCGAGCATGCCGATGCCCATGACCATCATCACGCGTGATTCTTCCTTGAACTTGCCGGCCAGCAGGTAGCGCGCGCCCACGGAGAGCACCACCAGTGAGGTGGTCAGGTAGGCGGCGAGCAGCATGTGCGGCAGGCGCCAGTGGAAGCTCGGGTTGAAGATGATCTCAAGCCAGTCGAGCGGATAGCCGACGCCGTCGCGGATTTCGTAGCCGGCCGGCGTCTGCATCCAGCTGTTGGCGGCGAGGATCCAGAAGGCAGACATGAAGGTGCCGAACGCCACGACGCAGCACGACAGGACATGCAGCCACGGCGGCACCCGGTTCCAGCCGAACAGCATGATGCCGAGGAAGGTGGCCTCCAGGAAGAAGGCGGTCAGCACCTCGAAGCCGATGAGCGGCGCGATTACCGAGCCGACGAACTCGGCATAGCGGCTCCAATTGGTGCCGAACTGGTAGGACAGCACGATGCCGGACACGACGCCCATGGCGAAGGAGACGGCGAAGATCTTGGTCCAGAACCGCGCGAGGCGATGGAACACGTCCTTGCCGGTCTTCAGCCAGATCAGCTCCAGCGTCGCGATGAAGGCGGACAGGCCGATGGTGAAGGCCGGAAAGATGACGTGGAACGAGACCGTGAAGGCAAACTGCATGCGTGCGAGGGTGACTGGATCGAAATCCATGGCGTCCGCTCCTGGCAGTCCCGTCAGGGCTGCGCATCATCCGGCCGCGGATGGGTGCGATGCAACCTGCAGGACGCAGCTGGACCATAGACGGGGCGACCGGCGGCGTCGATACGCAGGCGCGTGAAACGCCCCTCCAGCCCGATGCCCGAATGCCGCACCACGTGGCAAAAGCCGCTAGGAACGTGGCCTTAGAACGCAGAGGACTGCGGCAATGAGCGCCATCACGGCGACGAGAACAATCCCCCACTCCACGGCCCCGACCAGCGCCGGGCCGGAGACGTCCTTCATCCGGTCCGTCATCCCGCCGGCCTGCTTCAGCCCAAGTGACAGGGTGGAGGTCGCCCCCGCGACACCGAGACTGGTGCCCAACACCCGCATCAGGTTCAGGAGGGAGCCGGCCTGCGTCGCCAGCTCCGGGGGCGCGGCCTTGAGGGTGGCGTGGTTGTTGGGGGCGATGAACAGGCCGAGCCCGGCGCCGAACAGCATGAAGGCGGCGAAACTCATCAGCTGGCTCGCCGCGGGGTCGCCGACGCCGAGGCCGAGCACCATGAGGCCGAGCAGGCACACGCCCATCCCCCCGGCCCCCAGCACCCGGATGCCAATGCGATCGGCGAGGCCGCCGCTGAGGGGCGCCACCAGCCCGAGGATGACCGGGATGACGGCGAGGTGCAGGCCCGCTTCCCACGCGCGTTCGCCGTAGCCGTGCTCCAGCAGGAACGACATGAGGAAGAACATGGCGTAGAGCATGGCATAGCCGAGCACCACCGCCGTCGCGCCGAGCGCGAAGCCGGGATTCGCGAACAGCTTGAGGTCCACGAGCGGAAGCGCCGCACGCCGCTCCTGCCGCACCAGCAGCCACAGCAGCCCCGTCGCCAGCACCACGCTGCCGAGGGTCTGCGGCGATGTCAGGCCCCAGCCGGCGGCGTGGTTCAGCGCACGCACCAGGATGACCAGCGCCGGCGCGAGCAGCAGCGCGCCCAGCCAGTCGAACCGGGCCTCGGGCCGGGCACCGGAGGTGCGCGGCAGGGCGACCCAGCCGGCTATCGCGGCGAGGAGGCCGAACGGCACGGTAAGCCAGAATATCCACGGCCATCCCAGCGCACCGAGCACGATGCCGCCCACCGCCGGCCCCGCGCTCATGCCGATGGCCTGCGCCGCGGCGAAGACGCCGAGCGCTCGCCCACGCTTCTCCTCCGGCACGGCGGTGACGAGGATGGCGATACTGTTGGCCCCCAGCAGCGCGCCGCCGATGCCCTGCACCACGCGCGCCGCCACCAGCGAGGGCAGGTCGGGCGCCAGCGCGCACAGGGCGCTCGACACCACGAAGACGATATAGCCGACGAGATAGAGCGTCTTGCGCCCGTACATCTGGCACACGCGCCCGAAGATCGGCAGGAAGGACGCGAAGGCCACGAGATAGCCGAGCGACACCCAGCTCACCGCATGGAGCCCGGCGTCGAACGTGCTCGCCAGCGTCGGCAAAGCGAGCTGGACGATGGTGGCGTCGAGCTGGCCGACGAAGGCGCCGATGGAGACGAGGCCGACGACAATCCAGGAATGCCACGGCAGCCGTTCCAATGCCGCGACGGGGGCGGGTTCCTGCATGAGGCGGGCGAGCCTCTGAACAAGACGGCTGGGCGTGGGCGCGGCGCTGCCTGGAAGTCCCTGGTCCATCGATCCATCGTCGCTGTGTCCGGCAGAGTTCTAGTCGATGCCCGCAGCGCTTGTCATGGGGCACGGCCCGTGGCGCTTTGCTGGAGATCGATGGAGCGATCTTCTATCAACGCTCCTCTCGCCGCGGCCGCGGCGCAGTTGAACCGGGGACGGCACATGGCGCGAAGGCTCGATCTGACGGGACAGGTGGCGGTGGTGACGGGCGGAGCGAGCGGCATCGGCCTTGCCGCCGCGACCGCCATGGCCGAGGCCGGCGCGCGCGTCATCCTCGCCGACCGTGACGGGGACGCGGCCGGACGCGCGGCAGCCGGCCTTTCTGGCGCCGAGGCGCTGGCGCTCGACGTGACCGACGAGGCCGCGGTCGCAGCCGCGTTCGGTCAGGTGGTCGCAACGCACGGCGGTCTCGACATCCTCGTCAACAATGCCGGCCTGTCCATCCGCAAGGGTCTGACGGAGCTTGAGCTTGCCGACTGGGAGAAGGTGTTCGCCGTCAACGTCACCGGCGGCTTCCTCTGCGCGCGGGCGGCTGTCCCCTCCATGACGGCGCGGGGCGGCGGCGCCATCGTGAACGTCACGTCCATCATGGGGCTGAGCGGCGGCGGGCCCTATCCCAATCCGGCGTATCAGGCGAGCAAGGGGGCGGTGGTGAATTTCACCCGCGGTCTGGCCGTGGAGCTTGCCCCGGTGAAGATCCGCGTGAACGCGGTGGCGCCCACCTGGGTGCGTACACCCTTCATCGATCCCCTGATGCGCGATCCGGACAAGCTCGCCGCCATCGAGAAGCTGATGCCGCTCGGCCGCATCGCCGAGCCGGAGGAGGTGGCGGACGCCATCCTCTTCCTCGCGAGCCCCATGGCGGCGATGGTGACGGGCCACGTCCTGGCCGTGGACGGCGGGTTTCTGGCGCAGTGATCCGTGGCGTCAGGCACGTTCTGGAAGCTTTTGCGATCAGGTCTCGGCAGTCAGCAATTAATTGCTTCTAAAGCCGGGCCGGGGCGCATTCGATGGCGCCATCCGTGCACTGCACCAGAGAGACCGGGCCATGCAGCATTTCAAGCTCTCCAGCGTTATTGCCGCGGCCCTCCTCCTAGGTCCATTTTCGAGCGCCGGAGCGGCAGAGCTCGTGAAGGCGCGCCTCGCGCAGAACCTGGCGCCCATCTCGGCGCTGACCATCGTCGCCAAGGCTCAGGGCCTGTTCGAAAAGGAAGGCCTTGATGTCACGGTCAGCAATTTCACCAGCGGCAAGCAGGCCCTCGACACGGTGATCGGCGGCGGAGCCGATATCGCCACCACCGCGGAAGCCCCGGTTACGGCTGCTGCCATGGCGGGACAGCCCATCGCTTTCGTTGCGGGCATGGAATATTCGGACGTCAAGACTCTGACCGCGAAGAAAGCGGGCATCAAGACCATCGCCGATCTCAAGGGCAAGAAGATCGCCTACACCGCCGGCACCGGCAGCGAGGTCTACACCACCGAGCTGCTGAAGAAGGCCGGGCTCACCGCCAAGGATGTCACCCTCGTCAATCTCAAGCCGCAGGAAATGCTGCCCGCGATGGCGGCCGGCAGCATCGATGCTTACGATACCTGGGAGCCCCACATCTCCAACGGCAAGAAGGCGCTCGGCGACGAGGCTGTTCTGCTCGACACCAAGGGCGTCTATTCCGAGACCTTCAACATCGTGGTGATGCAGGATTACCTGAAGGCCAATCCGCAGGTGGTCTCGAAATTCCTCGCCGCGCTCATCACCGCCGAAGCGTGGGTGAAGGCGCATCCCGAGGAGGCGATCGAGGTGGTGTCCAAGGCCGTCGGCATGAAGCCCGAGGATCTGAAGCCGATCTGGAGCGACTATGTCTATCAGGTCGGCATCGGCGCCAAGCAGATCGATGCCCTGAAGGCTCATGCCCAGTGGCGCCTCGACACGAAGAACCACCCGCCCGGTGTGACCGGCATGCCGGATTTCGCGGTGGTGCTCTTTCCCGAGCCTCTGCGCACTCTGGACGCCGCCCGCGTCAATTACAAGCTCAACTGAAGCGCCGGCGTCATGGCGGATATCTCTCCCCCGGCGGCACTCTCCCGACCAAGGAGCGGTGCGCTCCCCGCCGCAGGGGCGAGCCGGCGGCGCAAGGCCCGGCTGAGCCAGCGGATCAACATGGCGGTGGGGGTGGTGTCCATCCCGCTGTTCCTGATGGTGTGGCAACTGATCGCGCAGGCGCGGATCGTCAATCCCATCCTGTTTCCCGCGCCCACCGAAGTCGCGCGCGCCGCAATGGAATGGGTGACGAGCGGCCTGTTCGCCGAGGACGTGGTGGCGAGCCTGAAGCGCGTGGCGACGGGCTACCTCGTCGGTTCCGTCGTCGGGGTCGGCTGCGGGCTGCTTACGGGGCGCTCCGCTTTCTTCTCCGGGCTGCTCGGCCCGCTGTTTCAGGTGCTGCGGCCTATCCCGCCCATCGCCTTCGTCTCCATCGTCATCCTGTGGTTCGGGTTGTCGGAAAGCGGCAAGGTCTTCCTGATCGTCTGGGGTGTGTTCTTCACCGTGTGGCTTTCCACTCACCTCGGCGTTCAGAAGGTGGACCAGGGACTGGTGCGCGCCGCCCAGATGCTCGGCACGCCCCGCCGACGGCTGGTAGGGGAGGTGGTGCTTCTGAGCGCGCTCCCCTTCATCGTCGTCGGGCTCCGCACGGCGGTCGGGATTTCCTTCTACACGCTGGTGGCGGCGGAACTGGCGGGCGCCTTCGCGGGCATCTTCTATCGTATCCAGCTGGCCCAGCAGAACATGCAGACCGGGCTCGTCTTCGCCGGCCTCGCGGCGCTGGGCCTCATCTCCTTCATCGCCGATCGCTGCTTTGCGACGCTGGCGCAGCGCCTGGTGTGGTGGCGATGAGCATTATCTCCATGATCCGAAAGCCGACGCCCGTGCCGATGCGGCAGATGGGCGAGGTCGAGATCGACGTCCGCGACGTCACCATCGCCTTCGAGCGGGACGGCGGCGAGCTTGTGCCGGCTGTCGACCGCGTATCCTTTCAGGTGCGCCGGGGCGAGTTCATTTGTCTGCTGGGGCCATCCGGTTGCGGCAAGTCCACCCTGCTGAACGCGGTCGCGGGCTTCGAGACGCCCTATGAGGGGGACGTGGTGGTCGGCGGGAAAACCGTCACCGGCCCCGGCCCGGATCGGGGCGTCGTGTTCCAGCAGCCCCGTCTGTTTCCCTGGAAGTCGGTCCGCGCGAACGTGGCGCATGGCCCGCGCATGGCCGGAAAATCCCGCGCCGAGGCCCGCGCGATCGCCGACGAACTGATCGAGATGGTCGGCCTGTCGCGGTCTGCCGACGCGCTGCCGCATACCCTCTCGGGCGGCATGCAGCAGCGCGTCGCCATCGCCCGCGCGCTCGCCAACCGGCCGAACATCCTGCTGATGGACGAACCGTTCGGCGCGCTCGACGCCCAGACCCGGACGGTGATGCAGGAGAGCTTGCTGCGTCTGTGGGCGCAGCTGGACACCACCATCCTCTTCGTCACGCACGATATCGACGAGGCCGTTCTGCTGGCCGACCGCGTGCTCGTCATGTCGGCGGGACCGGGGCGCATCGTCCGCGATCTCGCGGTTCAGCTCCCGCGCCCGCGCACGATCGAGACGACGCTTGGCGCGCCGTTCCAGGCGCTTCGCCGCGAGTGTCTCGATCTCATCCGACAGCAGAGCCAGAAGGCCTTCGAAGGGACCCACGATGCTTGATAAGGTTGCTCCCGCCGCGCACCCCGCAGGCACCGGCTTCACCACCGCCCGGGCCGCGCTCGCCGCCGGGGCCGATCCGGTGGCGCTGGCGCTGGACGCAGCCGATCGCGCACAGGCGGCGGCGGAAGACGGCATCTTCACCGCTCTGGTTCCCCGCGCGGACGTGGAACGCGCTGCGGCGGCGGTTACAGCGCGCGCCAAGGCCGGCGAGCACCTTCCCCTGCTCGGCCTCACGTTTTCGGTGAAGGACAATCTGCACGTCGCGGGCATGGCGACGACGCTCAATTGCCCGGCCGTCGCCATGGCGCCGCAGGAAAGCGCGCTCGCCATCACGCGCCTCGAGGCGGCGGGCGCCGTGCTCATCGGCAAGAACACGCTGGATCAGTTTGCGACGGGCCTGAACGGCACGCGCAGCCCCGAGCCGCTATGCCGCAACGCGCTGGACCCCGCCTTCATCCCCGGCGGCTCCAGCTCCGGCTCAGGCGTCGCCGTGGCGGCTGGTATCGTTTCCTTCTCGCTGGGAAGCGACACGGGCGGATCGGGACGGGTTCCGGCCGCGTGCAATGGCATCGTGGGGCTGCGGCCATCCCTCGGGCTCGTGAGTACGCGCGGCGCCGTCTACAACAGCCGCCTGCTCGACTGCATCCCCATCTTTGCGACCCATGTGGATGACGCGAGCGAGATCCTGGGCCTGATCGCCGGCTATGACGCGCTCGACCCCTGGAGCCGCCGCGATGCTGATACCATCGGAACCGCGCCGGCACCGGCGCCGTCATCCCGCCTCGCCATTCCGCGCCAGGATCAGATGCGCTTCTTCGGCGATGCTGATGCCGAGGCCGCCTTCGCCGCCAATCTCGATCGTCTGCGCGGGCTCGGCTTCACGCTCGAGGAGATCGATTTCGCGCCGTTCGAGGAGGCGGGAAGGCTGGTGTTCCAGTCCGCGCTGGTGGCCGAGCGCCTCGTCGAGTACGACGAGATCATCTCCACCCATCGCGACGCCGTCCACCCGGCAGCGCTCGCCGCCATCGAGCCGGGGCGCGGCTATTCCGCCAAACAGGCGTTCGAGACGTTGTACCGGATGCGAGAACTACAGCGCGCGGCCGAAGGCGCGCTCGCCGACTTCGCCGCCTTCGTGGTGCCCACCGTGCCCACCATCTACACAATCGATGAGATGCTGGCGGACCCCATGGCCAGGAATTCGGTGATGGGCACCTACACCTATTTCGTGGCTCCCATGGACCTATGCGCCATCGCTGCGCCGGGCGCTCCCGCCCGCGCGGGCCTGCCCTCGTCGCTCAGCTTCATCGGGCTCGCCGGGCAGGATGGCGTGGTGGCCGGTCTCGCGCGGCAGTTCCAGCGGCAGGTGTGACCCTGCCGCTTCCGCATCGAAGGATTACGCCGCCGGTACGGCGGCGTTCTGCTGGTGGGCGAAGGCCCTCAGCGTTTCCGACCGGATATGGGCGAAGCATTCCCGCTTGATGGCGACGAACGCCTCCGAGAACTGCACTTCGGGCGCGCGCGGGCGGGGAATGTCCACGCGGATGTCGGCGACGATGCGTCCCGGATTGGCGCTCATCACAACCACGCGGTCGCCGAGGAAGATGGCTTCCTCGATATCGTGGGTGATGAACAAAACCGTGGTGCGGAACTCCGCCCAGATATTCAGGAGCGCTTCCTGCATCATCGCCCGCGTCTGCGCGTCGAGGGCGCCGAACGGCTCGTCCATGAGCAGCACGCGCGGGTAGTTGGCGAGCGCGCGGGCGATGCCCACGCGCTGCTGCATGCCGCCCGACAGCTCTGACGGATAGTGCTTCTCGAACGCCGCAAGACCGACGAGCGAGAGGAAGGTCCGCGCCGTCTGCTCCGCCGTCGAGGTGCTCCCGGTGGACATGAGCGGGCCGAAGGCCACGTTGTCCAGCACGCTCTTCCAGGGAAACAAAGTCGCCTGCTGGAACACCATGCCCCGGTCCGCGCCGGGGCCGCGGATGGTCTCGCCATCCACTTCCAGAAGCCCGCGCGCGGCGGGCACGAAGCCCGCCACCGCATTGAGCACCGTCGACTTGCCGCAGCCGGACGGGCCGAGCACGCAGACGAACTCACCCGGCTCCACGTCGAGGTCGAAGCGCTCGACCACGGTGCGCCGCGCTGCGCCCTCGCCGTAGGCGATGGAGAGGTCCTTCAGCTGCAACCGGCCTCGCCCCGGTGCGGGGGCGAGGTGCGTGGGCAGGGGAGGGGGCGGGGCCATCGCGGTGGCCACCCGAATGCCGCTCATTTGCCGAGCGCCTTCGCGAGGTAGGACGGATCGATGAAGGCCGCGTAGCCGGCCCGGTCCAGGACGGTGGGAAGCCGTCCCTGGTCCTTCAGGAAGGTGGCTGTCGCGAGGGCCGTATCGGCGAACTGGCCGATCTGGCCGGGCGTGCCGAGATAGTCCTTCGTCAACTGCTCGGGGCAGGGCACGATGGTGGTGCCCTGCATCATGCGCGCGGCGTCATCGGGCGGCAGGGACAGTTCCTTGGCGATGATGTCCACCGTCTCCTTCGGATGCTTCAGCCAATAGTCGATTCCCTCGCATTCCGCTTTCACATAGGCGACCACCTGCGCGGGATACTTGGCAGCGAAGTCGTTCATCACGACACCCACGTCCCAGGTGGGATAGCCGCGCTTCGCCATCTCGCCGCTGGTGAGGAAGATTTCGCCGCCATTCTTCACGATCTTGTCGAGGTTGGGCTCCCAGATCCAGGCCGCGTCGATGTCCTTGCGCAGCCAGGCGGCGACGGCATCGGAGGGCGAAAGGTCGATGAGCTTCACGTCGGTGGGGTTCACCCCCGCCTCCTTGAGCGCGGCGATGAACAGATAATGGGTGGTGGAGCCGAAGGGGGCGGCCGCCGTCTTGCCGGCGAGGTCCTTCAGGGACTTGATGTTCTTGTCCGAGCGCACGGCGAGGGATTCCACCGGGCCGAGCATGTTGAGCACGAAGATGCCCTTGTAGGGCAAAGCGCGGGTGGCGCCGAGGGTGAAGGGCGGGTTGCCGACGCCGCCGAAATCCACCTGGTTCGCCGCGACCGCGCGGTTCATGTCGCCGCCCGAGCCGAACTTGACCCACTTGATCGGCACGCCGGATTTCTCGTGCAGGCCCAGCGCCTTGGTGACGAGCTGGGCATTGACGAGGTTGAGATAGCCGATGGTGATCCCCTCCGGCTTCTGCTGCGCCCGTGCGCCGGCAGAAAGGCCGAGGGAGAAGGCGGCGGCGAGTAGAAGCGAAGCCGTGCGTCGAAGCGTGTTCATCTCAGTCTCCAGTCGGCGAAAGGGGGTCAGCGGAAGCGCCAGGGGGTGAGGGCGCGCTCGGTGAGGCGGATGAGGAGATCCAGCGCCATGCCGGTGAAGGCGAGGACGAACAGGCCCATGATCACGATGTCGCCGAGCAGGAACTTGCTCGCGTCCCAGATCATCCAGCCGAGGCCGGCGGTCGCGGCGACGATCTCGGCAGCCACCAGCACCGTGTAGGTGAAGCCGAGCGAGATGCGCATGCCGGTGCAGATGCCGGGCAGGCAGGCGGGCAGGAAGACGTGCCGGAAGAGCTGGCGCGAATTGGCGCCGAGGCTTTTGGCCGCCTTCACGTAGCGCGGATCGACACTCGCCGCCGCCTGCATGGAACTGATGGTCAGCGGCGGCAGAGCGGCGAGGAAAAGGATGGCGATTTTGGACGCATCGCCGATGCCGAGCCACATGACGATGAGGGTGTAGAGGGCCAGCGGCGGCAGGGGCCGGTAGAATTCGATCACCGGATCGAACACCGCCTTCACGTCGCGGCTGAGGCCCATGACGATCCCGAGCGGGATGCCCACGAGGCACGCGAGGCTGTAGCCCGCCAGCACCCGGTACAGGCTGGCGATGAGGTGCTCGTGCAGGAGGCTGCCCTGGTAGCCCACGGTGGCGGTGCGCACGAAGGCGTCCCACACCGTCCTGGGCGAGGGCAGGAAGAGCGGGTTCACCCACGCATAATGGGCCGCGAGCCACCACAGCGCGAAGAGCGTGGCGGCGGTCAGCGCCGTGAGGAGCCGCGTGCGGGGCAGGGCGGCCCGCAGCCGGGCCGGCAGCAGCCTTGGCCGGACCGGGCTTGAAGCGTGCTCGGGAGCGGTCTCCACGGCGCTCATTCCTCCACTCCCAGCAGATCCATGACGGTGAGCGCGAGGATGCGCGTTGCCGCCACCGCCTTCCCGATGTGGATGCTCTCGTTCACCGGCGCCCAGCCGTCTTCACCTGGGCCGAAGGTGATGGCCTTGAAGCCGCGCTCGGAGAAGCGGATGGTGTCGTTGAAGGCGTTCTTGCGATAGAGCTTCGGCTCGCCCGAAAGCACCTCGCCATAGGCCTTCCGCAGAGTGCGCACGGGTTCGGCGTCCGCCTCCTGCTCGCCCGTGCCATCCACGAAAAGGGCACCGGGGAAGGGACGGGCCTCGGCCTTCAGGGTCGGGTCGGCAGCGAGCGCGTCCGTGATCACGGCATTGATGTCCGCCATCACGCTCTCGCGCGTCATACCGGGCAGGATGCCCACCACGCCCAGCACCGCCTTGCAGCTGTCGGGCGTGAACTGCATTTCGCGCGGCACGCCCCCGGCGATGCGGAGCACCGTGACCATAGGCGGGGTGCCGCCCGCGTGCGGGGCAGGGGTATGGGCGAAGCTCATCTGTTCGAGCTGCGGCAGCAGCTCCATCATCTTGGTGATGGCATTGATGCCGGTATCGGGCCGCCAGAGATGGGTCTTGATGCCGGAGGTCTCCACCTCCACGAGGAAGTTGCCGCAATTGGCGATGGCGATGCCCATGCCCCAGCCGCCATCGGGCGCGGTCCAGGCCGTGGGCTCGCAGACGATGGTGTAGTCGGCTTCAAGCCCGCATTCGTCGAGCAGGAAGATGGAGCCGTCCGGCCCGTTCTTCTCCTCGTCTGCCGTATAGACGCACTTCAGCGTGCCCTTGAGGCGCACGCCAGCCGCCCGGATTGCCTCCACCGCGAGCAGTGTGCAGGCGAGATTGCCCCGCGTGTCCGACGTGCCGCGCGCATAGAGCAGATCGCCGTGGCGCGTCGGCCGGAAGGGATGGCCGCCGGTCATGGTCCAGGCCGCCCAATCGCCGGCAGGGTAGGTGTCGAGGTGATCGTTGAGGATGAGGGACGGTCCCTCCCCACCCCCCGCAAGCGCGCCGATGACATTAAGCCGGTGGGGCGTGCGGGCCTTCAGGTCCACCGTGAAACCGAGCGCGGCCAGCTTGTCGGCAAGTAGAAGTGCGATGCCCTCTTCCTTCCCGCCCGGCAAGTCCGGGTCCAGCGGATTCTCCGCCTCCGGCTGGCCGGCCGGGATCAATTCGCAAGCGAGATCGAGCCACGCCTGTTCGGTGATGAACGACAAAACCGCGTCGCGGTGGGAGGCTACGGCGGGCTGGGCGGATCGTGCGACGGTCATGGCATCCTCGGAATATGAATTGACCTCAGCAAGGGGGATGCCACTTGCGGAATGCGCCGTTATCTCGTTGGAGAATAGAGCGGTTCTGCCATTGCAAAGGAATTGCTTTTGAATGGCTGTCGCTCAGTTTCGCGGCCGGAGCCAGAGCGGACCTTAGTCAGGCCGCTTAAAAAATATCAAATCGATAATTTATGTATAAAAGCAATTCGTTGCTTGAGACGCGCAGGCCTCGGCATCGCGCCGCCCGGGTAGATGGTCAGCGCGGGTCGGCCCGCTCCAGCTCGGAGGCGAGGGCCTCCGGCTTCAATATGACCATCAGGCCGCGCCGGTTGGTGAGGATGCCGTCCTGCTGCATCCGGCCCATTTGCACCGTCACCCATTGCCGCGTGGCGCCTATGAGGGCGGCGAGGTCCGCATGGGTGAAGGCGGCGGCGATGAGGATGCCGCGCTCATCCTTCACGCCATAGGTCTGGGCGAGGTGCTGCAGCAGCTGCACGAGTCGCTGCGCAACCGAGCGCGTGCCGAGCATCTGCGCGAAGGCGGAGTAGCAGCGTGCCTTGAACACCAGCGCATCGATGATGCCGATGGCGAGGTCCGGCACTTGCCGCGCCAGCTGGCGCAGGCCCGCGCCGGGCAGGAAGACCAGCCGGCTCGGCCGGACCGCGGTCGCCGCCCACATGTGCGTGCCGCCGCCGAACACGTCCGGTCCGCCCACGAAATGGCCTCTCGCCCAATAAGCGAGCGTGATCTCCCGGCCCGAGGGCGCCACGTAAAAGCTGCGGATCTGGCCCTCCTCGATCACCACGATCCCGTCGTGGCGCTCGCCCTGCCGGAAAAGCGGCTCGCCGGATGCAAGGCGCATCTCGTGGCCGTGCATCCGCACCAGCGCCTGGTCCTCTTCCGACAGCCGCTCTATGAGGCTTGCCTCGCGCAGAAGGGGCATCTCCCATTCCGCCAGAAGGATGGGCGCGCCGAGGCCGGGCTCCTGTCCGCCATCTGATGCCATGGGTCCTCGTCCCACCCTCTCGTCGCGCGGGAGGCCGATCTCTGGGGATATCGAGACGCCGTGTCGATCTCCCGTCTACCACGGATACCACATCTGCCTTGCGAGCGTCGGAGCGGCACCGACCAGCCCGGCGGATGTCGCGGACGCTGTCGGTCTCGCGGTCAGATTTCAAAGAGGCGGACAGGCCGAGGCACATCAAAGCACGGAGGTCGCTTATGAGCGCGCAGGGGCATGCCTGCCGTCATTTCCGGACCGGTTTACGCTTGGTGGAAAGGGTGTTGGCCCCAGGCCGAGTCCTTCCATCTGTACCGCTCGGGCTCATGCCCTCCTGATCCTTGCTGGCGATGAGCGACTTGAGGATGGACAGGAATTCGGCCGCGTTGGGCGTCATCACGACACCCTTCCGCGTGACGATGCCATAGGGCTCCAGCTCTCCCTTCACCTCCAGTGGCAGGCGGACGAAGCCGCCGCCGGCCACTTCCTGCGCGACAATGGTACTCGGCAGCATGGACACCATGCCCGCGTGCCGCACCAGATTGAGCGTGGCGAAGATGGAGGACGTCTCCACCAGATTGTCGAGCGTCCTGAGCCCTGCCGCGCCGAATGCGGTATCGATGAGACGACGCATGGGGCTCGGGGCCGGCTGGAGCACCCACGGCAGATCGCCCATGTCGGCGAGGTCGAGATGGGTCCGCCCGGCCAGCGGATGCGAAGCCGCCGCGAACGCCCACAGCTCCTCCATGGAGAGGGGCTCGAAATCGAACTTCGCCCGGTCCTCGCTGGTGGGCAGGCGGCCGATGACGAGATCCAGCTCGCCCCGCCCGAGCGCCCCGATGAGCTGGTCGGAGGTGGTGGCGAGCACCTGGATGGTCATGAGCGGACGCTGGCGCTTCAGCTCGGCGATGGCGCGGGGCAGGAGGTCGGACGCGGTCGCCATGATGGCCCCGAGCGCCAGCGCGCCATAGCCGCCGCGCTTGAGATTGGCGAGGGCTCCGGCGAAACGTTCGCCATCGGTCAGCGTACGGCGCGCATAGTCCACCACATGGGTGCCGATCTCGGTGGCGATCATGGCACGCGGCGTGCGCTCGAACAGCTTCACCCCCAGCGTGTCCTCCAGATCCTGCAGGATTTTCGTCGCAGCCGGCTGCGTCATGTTCAGCTCCGCTGCCGTGCGGCGGAGATTTCCCGTGCGTCCGAGAACGTCCACGAGCCGAAGCTGCTTGAAGCGCAGGCGCGAGAGGAGCGCCGTCGGTGCGAGGTCCCGCATGGCGATAACCTGATGGAATAGGCTGAACAGAATTTCTCATTATCCCGTTATCGCTCAGTCGGCTAGCGTCCCCGCGAATTGGCTCGAACCGGTCCGGCCCATAACGGACGAACGGCGGACCGATGGGAGGAAACACATGAAGCTCGTTCGCCATGGCGCGGCGGGGCAGGAACGCCCTGGCCTCATCGACGCGGAAGGCCGCCTGCGCGACCTCACCGGCATCGTCCCCGACATCGCCGGAACCGCCCTGCTTCCTGACAGCCTCGATCGCCTGAAGGCCATCGACCCGGCGACCCTGCCGCTGGTGGAGGGCAATCCCCGCCTCGGCGCCTGTGTCGGCTCCGTGGGCAAGCTGGTCTGCGTCGGCCTCAACTATTCCGACCATGCGGCCGAGAGCGGTCTGCCCGTGCCATCCGAGCCGGTGCTGTTCATGAAGGCTACCAGCTCCATTGTCGGCCCCAATGACGATGTGGAAATCCCCCGCGGCTCGAAGAAGACCGACTGGGAAGTGGAATTGGGCATCGTCATCGGCAAGCCCGCCAAATACGTGAGCGAAGAGGACGCCCTCTCCCACGTCGCCGGCTATTGCGTCATCAACGATGTGTCCGAGCGCGAATTCCAGATCGAGCGCGGCGGCCAGTGGGACAAGGGCAAGGGCTGCGACACCTTCGGACCCATGGGTCCTTGGCTCGTCACCGCCGACGAGGTGGCCGACCCGCAGGACCTCCACATGTGGCTGGAGGTGGATGGCAAGCGCTTCCAGGACGGCTCCACCCGCACCATGATCTTCGGCGTCGCGCACCTCGTGAGCTACATCAGCCAGTTCATGAGCCTCCAGCCGGGCGACGTGATCTCCACCGGCACCCCTCCCGGCGTCGGCCTCGGGCAGAAGCCCCCGCTCTATCTCACGCCGGGCCAGACCATGCGCCTCGGCATCCAGGGCCTCGGCGAGCAGCGCCAGACCACCGTGCAGGGCTGAGGAGCAGCGCCATGACCAACATTGATCTCAAGGGCCGCGTGGCCATCATCACCGGCGGCGCGCGCGGTATCGGATATGCCACCGCGCAGCGCATGCTCGCCTCCGGCGCCGAGGTTTCGCTCTGGGACATCGACGCCGCCCGTCTCGCGGAGGCCGTGGCTGAACTCGGCAAGATCGGTACCGTCTCCACCGAGACTGTGGAACTGACCGACGAAGCCTCCGTCACCGCCGCCGCCGCCAGCGTCGCGGCGAAGCACGGCAAGATCGACATCCTTGTCAACAATGCCGGCATCACCGGCGGCAACGGCAAGACGTGGGAACTCGCCACCGACGTGTGGCGGCGGGTGATCGACGTGAACCTCGTCGGCCCCTTCCTCACCTCCAAGGCGGTGGTGCCGCATCTCCTCGCCAACGGCTGGGGCCGCATCGTCAACGTCGCCTCCATCGCCGGCAAGGAAGGCAATCCCAACGCCTCGCACTATTCCGCGTCGAAGGCGGGCCTCATCGGCCTCACCAAGTCGCTGGGCAAGGAACTGGCGCAGTCCAACGTACTGGTGAACTGCATCACGCCCGCCGCCGCGCGCACCGAGATCTTCAACCAGATGAGCCAAGAGCACATCGACTTCATGCTGTCGAAGATCCCCATGGGCCGCTTCCTGGAAGTGGACGAGGCGGCGTCCCTCATCACCTGGCTGTCGTCCGAAGACTGCGCCTTCTCCACCGGCGCGGTGTTCGACATCTCCGGCGGCCGCGCGGTGTATTGACCGCAGTCCGAGAATTACTGGCGGCGTGATGCCGCCGTCTCCCCGCGCGCCCCGCCACCTTGGGGCGCGCCAATACAAGAGCCGTCCGGGAATGAGCCCGAGACGGCCGGAGGCAACGGTTCCCATGGAGAGGCTCATGCCCGCCCCGTCCGCGTCGCTTCAGGCGACGATTTCCAAGGTCACAAAGCGGCTCCTGCCGTTCCTTCTGCTGATGTACGTGCTCGCCTTCCTCGACCGGGCGAACGTGGGCTTCGCCAAGAAGGCGTTCCAGGCCGACACCGGCATCTCGGATGCCGCCTTCGCGCTCGGCGCCTCCATCTTCTTCCTCAGCTACGCGCTGTTCGAGGTGCCTTCGAACATCATCATGCACCGTGTCGGTGCGCGCATCTGGATGGCGCGCATCATGATCACCTGGGGCCTCATCTCCGCGGCCATGATGTTCGCCCACAACGAATTCACCTTCTACGTCCTGCGCGTGCTGCTGGGCGCCGCGGAGGCCGGTTTCTTTCCGGGCGTGATCTTCTATCTCACCCTCTGGTTCCCCTCCTTCGCCCGCGGCCGGGCGATGGGGCTGTTCTATTTCGGCGCGCCGCTCGCCTTCATCTTCGGCTCGCCCCTGTCCGGCCTGCTGCTGGATTGGCATGGCCTCGGCGGGCTGCATGGCTGGCAGTGGATGTTCATGGTGGAAGGGCTGCTCGCCACCGTCGTGGGTGTCTGGGCCTATTTCTACCTCGACAACAAGCCGGCTGACGCCAAGTGGCTGACCCAGGCCGAGAAGGACGAATTGAGCGGCGTTCTCGCCGCCGAGGAGGCGCACAAGACCACCCACGGCCCGTCGCACCTGCTCTCCGCCATGCGCAACATGAAGGTGCTGCACTTCGCGCTCATCTATTTCCTCATCCAGATGAGCGTGTACGGCGTCGTCTTCTATCTGCCGACGCAGGTGGCGAACCTGCTCGGCACCAAGGTCGGCCTGCAGGTGGGCTTCGTCTCGGCGATCCCGTGGGTGTGCGCGCTGGTGGCCGCCTACATTCTGCCGCGCATGGCGGACGCCTCCGGCAACCGGCGTGGCTATGCGGCGGCGATCCTTGCGGTGTCGGGCCTTGGCATCGCAGCATCGGTGGCCACCACCTCGCCGGCGCTGGCGCTCCTCGCGCTGTGCTTCGCCGCGGCTGGCTTCATCGCCGTGCAGCCCATCTTCTGGACCTTCCCCACCGACTATCTCGGCGGCGTGGCGGCGGCGGGCGGCATCGCCCTCATCAACTCGCTCGGTGCGCTGGGCGGCTTCGTGGCGCCGAACGTGAAGACCTGGGCGGAGGCGGCTTTCGCCTCCCAGTCGGCCGGCCTCTATCTGCTCGCCGGGACGACGCTTATCGGCGCGTTGCTGATCCTCGCCATCGGGCAGTCGCGGGCGCTTCCCGCCGCGCCGGCCGCCCGCCGCGCGTGATCTGCGCCTGATTTCGACCAACTGACGCCCCGCGCACGACGCGGGGCGAAGAGGAGACAGAACCATGGCCATGCCGACCATCAAGGCGGTCCGCGCCTATACCGTGCGCGGCGGCGGCGCCGACTATCACGACACCCAGGGCTATCACTGGATCGACGACCACATCGCCACCCCCATGGCGCGCTACGAGGAATATCGGCAGAGCCGCCGCTCCTTCGGCATCAATGTGCTCGGCACGCTGGTGGTGGAGGTGGAGGCCTCCGACGGCACCGTCGGCCTCGGCGTGACCACTGCCGGCGAGATCGGCGCCTTCATCGTTGAGAAGCACCTTTCGCGCTTCCTTATCGGCCGTCAGGTGACCGAGATCGAGAAGATCTGGGACCAGATGTATTTCGCCACCCAGTTCTACGGCCGCAAGGGCGTGGTGGTGAACACCATCTCCGGCGTGGACATCGCATTGTGGGACCTGCTCGGCAAGCTGCGCGGCGAGCCGGTGCATGCCCTGCTCGGCGGCCCGGTGCGCGATGAGCTGCAGTTCTACGCCACCGGCGCGCGGCCGGACCTTGCAAAGGAAATGGGCTTCATCGGCGGCAAGCTGCCGCTGCTGCACGGCCCGGCCGAGGGCGACGAGGGCCTGAAGAAGAACATCGAGAAGCTGGCCGACATGCGCGCAAAGGTCGGAGACGACTTCTGGCTCATGTACGACTGCTGGATGAGCCTCGACCTCAACTATTCCATTCGCCTCGCCCAGAAGGCGCAGGAATTCGGACTGAAGTGGATCGAGGAATGCCTCTCCCCCGATGACTATTGGGGCTACGCGGACCTCAAGCGCAACGTGCCCAAGGGCATGCTGGTGACCACCGGCGAGCACGAGGCCACCCGCTGGGGCTTCCGCATGCTGCTGGAGATGGACTGCTGCGACATCATCCAGCCGGACGTGAACTGGTGCGGCGGCGTCACCGAGCTGATCAAGATCTCGGCCCTGGCGGATGCCCACGGCAAGCTCATGGTGCCCCATGGCTCGGGCGTCTACAGCTACCATTTCGTCATCACGCGCCATAACAGCCCGTTCACCGAGATCATCATGAGCGCGCCCAATGCGGACGAGGTGCGCCCCGCCTTCAGCCCGCTGCTGCTGGACGAGCCGGTGCCGGTCAACGGCCGCATGAAGGCCTCGGTGCTCGACAAGCCCGGCTTCGGCGTGCGCCTCAATCCCGAGGTCGAGCTGCACCGCCCTTACGGCAACTGAGTTCCGTCTCCTCCCAGGCTGGCCGGCGCCGTGTGCGCCGGCCTTTTTTGTTGGGCGTCCTCCCACTCGCCCGGCAGCCCGAGCGCGGTTGGGTCCGCTGTCCGCGCGAATGAGCCCTGCCGGCGCACGCCTGCGCTCCCACTTTCCGCCAGACATTCGATGGGAGAAAAATATTTCCCCCTCGGGCAAGCGGGCGGGACATGCGATCCCGTTCCCGGCTACCTTATGACGAGATAGTCTCCGATGCTGGCGAGGTGCGGCGCGCTGTCGGCGTCCCGCTCGGCGGCCACGGTCTGACTCAGGGCCGATCTCGACGAAAGGCAGGACAGTGGCAATGGATGTGGTCCATCTCGAAACCGACATTCTGGTGATCGGCTCCGGCGCCGCCGGCATGATGGCAGCGCTGGAGGCCGCGAAGGATGGCGCCAGCGTCATCCTCGCCGACCGGAGCCTCATCGGCCGCAGCGGCGCGACCATCATGGCGCAGATGACCGTGGCGGTGGCGCTCGGCTCCCAGACGCCGGATTCCTGGGAGCATCACCTCGCCGATACCCTCGCCGCCGGCCGCGAACTCTGCGACGTCTCCCTCGCCCAGCTGGTGTGCGAGGAGGGTCCCCGCGACATCCTCCAGCTGGACGCGTGGAAGGTCGGCTGGGCGCGCAACGACGACGGATCCATCCGCCAGGCGCTGGCGCCGGGTCACGACCGGCCGCGCTGCGTCTACGTGGACTTTCTCTCCACTGGCCCGGCAGTGGCCAAGACCCTGCGCGGTCGCGTGCTGCGCCAGAAGGAGGTCACCCGTATCGGCGATCTCTACATCACCGACATCCTCGTGACCGACGGCGTCGCGACCGGCGCGGCGGGCTTCTCGCTCGCCGACGGGCGGCCGGTGGCGGTGAAGGCCAAGGCCGTCGTGATCGCCACCGGCGGCCTCACGCGGCTGTACCAGCGCAACAGCGCCTCCGCCAACATGGGCGGCGACGGATACGCCCTCGCGCTCCGCGCCGGCGCGGAGCTGACGGACATGGAGTTCGTGCAGTTCTTCCCCATCGGCCACCTTGCCCCGCGCCTCGTGGGCATGGATCCCATCATGTGGGACCCCTTCCGCTACAAGCTCGGCGGTCGCCTGCTCAACGCCGAGATGCGCGAGTTCGTCAACGACTACGGCAATGAGGAGGCCGGCACCTATAATGTGACGCGCGACCGCGCCACGTTCGCAATCCTCTCCGAGGTGAAGGCCGGCCGGGGCTCCCCCGCGGGCGGCGCCTTTCTGTCGTTCCAGCACATCCCGGCGGAGACGCTGCGGGCCTCCTTCGGACCGGTCATCGACCGGCTCGCCGCCAACGGCATCGACCTCACCCAGATGCCCATCGAGGTGGCACCCATCGCGCACTACCACATGGGCGGGGTGAAGGTGGACGCCCAGATGCGCACGAGCGTGCCGGGCCTGTTCTCCTGCGGCGAGGCGAACGGCGGCGCCAACGGCGCCAACCGCCTCTCCGGCAATGCCATCACCGAAGCCTTCGTGTTCGGCCGCACTGCCGGCCGCACCGCATCGCTCCATGCGCGTTCAGCCGGGAATGCCGATGCTCCGGTGCGGGCCGGCGCGCTCGACCTCGTCTCCGCAGTGACGCCCGATGGCGGCGAGATCCACGCCGGCCTCATCGCCGACCTGCAGCAGACCATGGCCGTGAATGTCGGCCCGTTCCGCACCGAGGAGGGCCTTCGCCGGGCGCTCGTCGCCATCGCGGACCTCAAGACGCGCCTCGGCGCACTGCCGCCGGGTGCGCCCGGCCCTTACAACATGGCGCGGCTCGACTGGTTCGATCTGCGCACGATGCTCCTCGTCGCAGAGGCGGTGACGCGCTCCGCGCTCCTCCGCAAGGAGAGCCGCGGCGCCCACCAGCGCGACGATTTCCCCGCCATGGATCCCGCCTTCGTGCTGCACCACACGGTGAAGCTGGCGGGAGACGACATCGTGCTCGACCGCGCCCCGGTCGAAGGCCGTACCCTCTGCGAGGTCGCGTGATGCGTGAGACAGCCACCCTGATCGTCCGCCGCGGCCATGCCGGTGAGGAGAGCCGCACCTCGACCTATGAGGTGCCCTACACGCCCGGCCAGTCGGTTCTGGACGGGTTGCGCTTCGTGCGGACCAACCTCGATTCCACGCTGTCCGTCCGCCACTCCTGCATCAATGCCAACACCTGCAAGGAGTGCATGATCATCGTCGACGGCAAGGTGGATTATGCCTGCACGGCCCGCCTTGAGCCGCGCGAGATGATGCTGGAGCCGCTGGGCAACAAGGCACACCTGCGCGACCTCGTGACCGAGATCACGCCCCCGGACGAGCGCCTGGAGCATGCGCTCAAGTCGGGCGTCGGCAAAGTCGTGGTGGGTGCGTGAGCAGTTTCGGTGGCCGACGGGATGATAAAGCAGTAGCCCGCCGGCTGATGGCGAAATCCGGAGCGCTGGTCTGGCGCCCCGGATTTGCATGGTGGCAACGTGCTCCGCTATTCGGCGGCATTGAGGCTCGCGGTCTCCGCGACTTCGGCCGAGATCATCTTCTGTAGGAGCTTGCGCACCTTCACCGCCGCGATGTCATTAGACATGAGAACCGGATCAAGGCTGAAGAAATCCGCCGTTCCCATCTCCTGCTGAACCGCGCGGATCACCGGCCCGTCCTCGTTCTCGAAGGCGGCATGCATGCCCTCGATCTTCAGGCGATTATATTCGGCATCCTCCACCACGTGGTTGCGGCGCGTCGCGAAGAAGTAGTGGGTGGAGAATTCGTCCTCCGGTGTGCAGGTGTGCAGATCGTACTGGCTGACCGCCTCGTCGAAGCTCTTGCCGTCCTGTACCGCGCCGACAGAGAGCTGAATGTTCGCTGGTGCGCTCCAGGTGATGTCGAAATAGTGCCGCGCTTCGTCGGCGGGGCGGGGCAGGAAGTTGGCGAAGATCATCATCGCCGGCTGCTGCGACCATTCCCAGCGCGCCGAGATATTGGCCGGCGTCTCGCGGATCTGCGGCACGATAGGGGACAGCTTGCCGCGGGTCGTGATGATCTCGCCATGCACGTGGTCGATGTGGCTGAGGTCCATCACATTGTCGATGATGAGCTCGTAATTGGCCGGCATGTGCATGTAGGTATATCCGGCGGCATTGGGATGCCCGATGTCGAGCGGCGAGTAGTCCGGCAAGAGATCGAGGTTCGGCGCCTCCTCGGCCATCCAGATCCAGATGAAGCCGTAGCGTTCCACCACGGGGAAGGTGCGCACGCGCGCCGCCTTGGGGATATGGCCGTTGCCGTGGGGATTCTTGGTGCACTGGCCCGTGCAGTCGAACTGCAGCGCGTGATAGAGGCAGGCCACCTCGTCACCGATCCTCTTGCCGAGGTGCAGCGGGGCGAACCGGTGGGGGCAGCGGTCGTGCAGCGCCACGGGCGTGCCGTCGGCGCGGCGATAAAGCACCACCGAGGTGCCGAGCAGCCTGCGCGGAAACAGCGCCTCGGGGCCGACCTCGGTGGAGAGCGCCGCCACGTACCAGGTGCGCTGCAGGTAACGAGCCTGAACCGTCATGAGAACCTCCCGTCTTGTTCTGGGCGTGCCGGCTGCGTGTCGCGGCCTGCATCAGCCCGTTCTTAAAAGGCTAGAGCCGAACCACGAGGCGCGGCGTGTGGGCGCGCGAGCAGCAGGGCGTGAAGCAGTCGTTGGCGGCGCGCTCGTCCTGCGACAGGTACATGTCCCGATGGTCGGGAATGCCGGAGAGCACTTCCATGGCGCAGGTGCCGCAAATGCCCTGCTCGCAGGAGAGCGGAATGAAGACGCCCGCCGCGGCAAGCGCCGTCGCCGCGCTCTGGTCGGCCTTGACCGCGATCACCTGACCCGTGCCGGCGATCTCGATCTCGAACGGCCGCCGGTCGCCGGCGGGGACTTCGGAGGCAAAACGTTCGAGGTGGATGCGGCTCCCCGGCCAACCGGCCGCGCAGGCGGTGGATGTGACGAAATCGATGAAGCCGCCCGGACCGCACACATAAAGGTGCGTGCCGACGGGTTGCGCCGCCAGCACCTCCGGTAGGAGCAGCATGGTCTCCGGCAGGTCATCGAAGTGCATGTTCACGGCGGGGGCGAACGGAGCCTCCTGGAGCCGCTCGCGGAAAGCGGCGCGATCCGGCGAGCGAACGCAGTAATGCAGCTCGAACGGCGCGCCGCGCGCGTTCAAGTCCTCCGCCATGGACAGGATCGGCGTGATGCCGATGCCGCCCGCGAGCAGCAGCGCGTGGGGGGCCGGCACAAGCGGAAAGAGGTTGCGCGGCGAGCTGATGCGCACCGTGTCGCCTTCGCGAATGTCCTGGTGAGCGCTCAGGGATCCGCCGCGCCCGTTCGGCTCCAGCAGGATGCCGAGCTGGTAGCGCTCCGGCTGCGCTGGCGCGTTGCACAGCGAATACTGCCGGACGAGGCCGTTCGGCAGCTGAAGGTCCACATGCGCCCCGGCGTCGAACGGGGGCAGGGTGCCTCCGTCCGCGGCCTCGAGGACGAGAGAGAGGATGTCCCGCGCGGCAAGAGCGCGCGAGACGACCCGGACATCGAACCAAGCGGCTGTCATTGTGCCGCTTCCCGCGCCGCTGCTGCCTCGTTCTCTTCCTGCAGCAGCTTGTCCAGCACGAACAGCATGCGGCCGGGGCCAGCATCGTGCACAATGTCCACCAGCGGGGCGTTGGGGAATTCCAGCATGCGCTCGCGCTGGCCTTCCAGCATGCGCTTGTCCTCGAGGAAGGCCTCCATGTTCGCCGTATGCATCAGATCGACGATGCCGGGAATATAGGTGGCCTTGCTGGTGCCCCAGGAGAAGTAATAGTCAATGGAATCATCATCACGCGGCGTCACGGCCTGGCTGGAGAACGTATCCAGCAGCAGGCGGCCGTTGGTGGGGCCGGATGTGGCGTCGCCCGCCTCGTGGACCGCGAAGGACAGGATGAAGTTGCACGGCACGCTCATGCGCACATGCACCTGGATGTCGAAGCGGGCGTCTTCGGGGAAGAGATGCTTGGCGAAGGCGGGCGCAGGCACCTGACGCACGCAATATCTGGTCTCGATGCCACGCGGCGTCACATTGTGCTTGGGCTTGATATAGCCCCAGTCCTCGGTGCCGCCGAAGGTCATCTCATGGACCCAAGAGACATGGCTGAGATCGGCGAGGTTCTGGATTTCCTGGCGGTAATTGGTCTTGATCTGGATCTTGTTGGTTTTGAGGATCCAGTCCGGATTGCCGGGGCCGATGGCCTCGCAGATGAGGTCGGCATCCGCCTTCGCGGGATCGCCCATCCATACCCACACCCAGTTGTCGCGCTCCACCACTGGCAGCGAGGGCACACGCGCATCGTCCGGCACCGTCGCCATGCCGGGAACGTGCGAACACTTGCCGTCGGGTCCGAACAGCATGCCGTGATACATGCAGCGGATGGAATCCTGCTCCTTGCGGCCGAGCGAGAGCGGGGCGGAGCGGTGGGGGCAGCGATCCTCCATGGCGACGATGCCACCATCAAGCTTGCGATAAAGGAGAATCGGGCGCCCCGCGATCTTGCGGACAACGAGATCCTTGGCGCCGATGCCGATATCGCTGTCCCAGCCGGCGCAATACCAGGCATTCTTCAGGAATGTTTCCGTCATCGTCTTCTCCCTAGATTTATGTTGGTTCAAGACTTGGGGTTCGGCCTTCGCGCCGCGCGCGGCCGAGGCGCAGCAGCCCTTTCGGCACAGACGGCAGGCATCCCTCATTGGGCAGCGCGGGCGGTGGGGGGCGCCGGCATCCACAGGGGCACGATGATGTTGGCCCAGCCGCGCGTGTCGTAGCCGCCGTAATTGTCCTCGTAGACGTCGCGGCTCAACTTCAGCTGGATCTTCATCGGCCCGAAGTCGTAACCGACCAGCCCGCCGACAGCGAACTGGCTCTGCCTTGCATAGCCGGGAAAGGGCGAGCTCAGGTCCGTGGAGCCGAAGGCGATGGCGCCGATCTCGAACTTGCCGAAGGTCTTGGTAGCGGTGAGATCGACGTTGAACCACGCGGGCCCGCCATCCATGCCTTCGACCCCCGTGCCGGAGATGAAGGTGGAGGAGAGGTTCCAGCCGTCCTTGAGGTAGCTGAAGGCGACCACGCCCTGGAAGGACGTGCCGTTGCGCCCCACCTCCGAACTCACCGGCAGGTAGACGCCGCCCTGGATGCCGCCGAAGAAGCCGCCGCCGAGATCCCACTTGATCTGCATGTCTATGATGGTGTTGCCGGCGCCGGAGAAGCTGGGGCCGTTCTTGAGATTGACGTTCACATAGGGCGTCACCGTATCGAGCATGATGCGGCCGCCGAAGAAGGTGTAGGGCGTCGACCAGATCAGCCAGGCGGTGTCGAGGCCGAACACGTCCTGCTGCGGGGTGGAATTGCGCTCGCCATAGGTGGGAATGGTGATGGAATAGATGCCCTCGGGAAGCGGCGCGCCGAGGGCGATGCCGGTGCTGATGCCGGGCAGGATTTCCGAGCCGGCGCAGGCCGGCGACGACAGAGCCGCAGCGATGCCTGCACCTGTGAGGAATCTTGCAATCTTCTTCATTTGGCGGATCCCCGAATATTTTGTCGTTATTTGGTGCGGCAGGCGGGAATGTCTCTCCGTGCCGCTATCCTGGAATTAGACTGGAGCCAAAGCACGTCGCCAATTACCGAGATGGTATGGCCTCATACCCTGGCTGAGATTCCGCTGGGCGCGCATGGGCAGGCATCGCCACGCCGAAAGGCGTGGGCGTTTTTCTTTGTGAAAGCTGGCGCGTAAACAGAAAATACTGCAACGGTTGCCGTATTCGCGTCAAGGTATAGTGTCCGACCAAGATGGTTTTGGATTCTCTCCGGCCGAACGTGGAGGATCGGGACCATGACGATATTCGCGCCCCTCTCCCGAAAATCTCCCACGATCGACAAGATCGAGACCTTCCTCGTCGATCTGCCGACCATCCGGCCGCACCGCCTCTCGGTGGCGACCATGGAAGGGCAGACGCTGATGCTGGTGCGGCTGCATATGTCGGATGGCATCATCGGCACCGGCGAGGGGGCGACCATTGCGGGCCTGGCCTACGGGCCGGAAAGCCCGGAGAGCATGAAGCTCCACATCGACACCTACTTGGCGCCCGTGCTGGCGACCTGCGATCCCACGCGCATCCGGGCAACCATGGAGACCCTCTCCAAAGCGGTGAAGGGCAATCACTTCGCCAAGAGTGCCGTGGAGACTGCCCTTCTCGATGCGCAGGGCCAGCGCGTCGGGCTGCCGGTATCGGAGCTTCTCGGGGGACGTGTCCGCGAGCGCCTCCCGGTGGCCTGGACGCTGGCCTCTGGCGACACCGCCCGCGACATCGCCGAGGCGGAGGAGATGCTGGCGCGGCGTCGCCACAACGTCTTCAAGCTGAAGATCGGTCGTCAGCCCGTGCGGCAGGATGTGGCCCATGTGGCCGCCATCAAGGCGGCGTTGGGCGAGCGCGCCAGCGTGCGGGTCGATGTGAACATGGCATGGAGCGAGAGCGAAGCGAATTTCGGCCTCGCCGCGCTCGCCGATGCGGGCTGCGACCTCGTGGAGCAGCCGGTGGCCCGTGTCGACGCGCTCGCCCGCCTCACCGCGCGCGGCATCGTTCCGGTGATGGCCGACGAAAGTCTGCAGGGCCCGGCCTCGGCCTTCGATCTCGCCGCCCAGCATGCCGCCGACGTGTTCGCGGTTAAGATCGAGCAGTCCGGCGGGCTGGACGCCGCCGCGCGGGTCGCGGAGATCGCCGATGCGGCCGGCATCGCGCTCTATGGCGGAACCATGCTGGAGGGCGCCGTCTCCACCATCGCCTCCGCCCACCTGTTCGCGACTTTCCCGCGCCTCGCCTTCGGCACCGAGCTGTTCGGGCCGCTGCTCATCACCGAGGAAATGCTCACCGAGCCGCTCGACTACAGCGACTTCGCGCTGACGGTGCCGAAAGGCCCCGGCCTCGGCATCGCGCTCGATGAAGACAGGATCGCGCGGTTCCGCCGCGACGGACCCCGCCGCACCCTTAGCGTGGTCGCATCCGGCCAAAAGGGCTGAAGCACCCCACCCGCTTCCAACATAAAGACCCAGGAGAGGCCCATGCCCAGCAACATCATCGATCGCAAGATCATCGACACCCTCGCGCGGCGCGCTGCCGGCAGCGATACCGAAGGCGGCAACCCGCGCCTCAAAGAGATCGTCCATCGCCTGACGCACGACCTCATGGTCGCCATCGACGATCTCGACATCTCCATGGACGAGTTCTGGACGGGCGTCGCCTACTTCGCCGCTGCCGGAAAGTCGGACGAACTCGGCCTGATTGCGCCGGGCCTCGCGGTGGAGCATTTCCTCGATCTGCGCCTTGACGAGGCGGAGCGTCTCGCCGGCATCGGGGGCGGTACCCAGCGCACCATCGAGGGGCCGCTCTATGTGGCAGGCGCGCCCCTCGAGAAGGGCGAGGCGCGGCTCGATGACGGCTCCGACGCGGGCGAAGTTCTGTTCATGGAGGGCCGCGTGACGGGCTCGGACGGAAAGCCGGTGGCGGGCGCCATCGTGGATGTCTGGCACGCCAACACCAAGGGCAATTATTCCCACTTCGATCCGAGCCAGGTGCCGTTCAACCTGCGTCGCCGCATCGAGACCGACGCGGACGGCATCTACCGCTTCCGCTCCATCATGCCTTCCGGCTACGGCTGCCCGCCCGGCTCGCAGAGCCGCCTCCTGTTCGAAAGCCTCGGGCGGCACGCCGAGCGCCCGGCGCACATCCATTTCTTCGTGAGCGCGCCCGGCTATCGCAAGCTCACCACCCAGATCAACATCGATGGCGACGCGTACCTGCACACCGACTTCGCCTTCGGTACCCGCGATGGCCTCATCCCGAATGTGACGCGCGTGGCGGACGCGGCCGAAGTCCATGCGCGCGGGCTCAATGCGCCCTTCGCGCTCATCGGCTTCGACTTCGCTCTGGTGCCCGATGTCGAGGGGGCGGTGACCACCGAGATCAACCGCCCGCGAGCGGCGGCCTGAAGCGTTTGTAGGAAGGTCCTTACCTTCGGCCGCAAGGATGGGGGCGCGAGGCAAGGCGGGAGCGCGCATGCTCACGCCTTGCCTCCAGCGATCTTCTTGCCCAAAGCGACGAAGTTGGAGAGCACTGCGCTCTGCTCGAAGCGTCGGTAGTTGAAAGACAGGCTGGTGCCGGGGTTGTGGCCCTCGTAACCCCTGAACACGACGCCGGGGCGTGCGCCTTCCGCCACCGATCTCGGCACGAGGCCGATGCCTACCCCGATGGAGATGAGGCTGATGGCCGTCTGGTAGTCCTGCGCCATGACCTGCTCGGCCGGGATGAAGCCGGCATGGGCGCAGGTGTCGAGCACGAGATCGGCAAAGCTTGGCCGCGGCTGGCGCGGATAGAGCACGAAGGTTTCGTGCCTGAGTTCGGCGAGATGGAACGGCCGCTCGCGGCCATCGTCCGGCAGCGCGAGGATGAGGTCTTCCTGCGCGATCGGCTCGCTCTTCAGGTCGTCGTCCACCAGCTTCGGCCGGGCAACGGCGAGGTCGATTTCCCGGTGCAGCACCGCGCGGCGCAGCTCCGCATTGTTCATGGCGGACAGGGCCAGTTCCACATTGGGATAGGTGGCGCGGAAGGCGCGGACGATGGGCGGGAACACGCCGTAGGTGGCAGTGCCTACGAAGCCGATGCGGAGCCAGCCGGATCGGCCCTCGCCGGCGCGCTGCACCTCCTCCTCCGTATGCTCCACCAGCGCCAGGATCTCGCGGGCACGGGTCAGCATCAGCTCGCCGGCATGGGTGAGGCGGATCTGGCTGCGGCTGCGGTCGAACAGCTCCGCTCCGACGTCCTGTTCGAGCTGCGCAACGCGCCGGCTGAGCGGCGGCTGCGCGATGTTCAGCCGCGCCGCAGCCCGGCTGAAATTCAGCTCTTCGGCCGCCGCGACGAAATACCAGAGGCGCTTGAAGTCGAGACTCTTGGCAAGGGAGGCCACTGATTTCCATCCGCAAATTGAAGATACGGGGGCGCTGCCTCCGGCCGGACGGGCGAAGGTCCATCGCGCATCGGACGAAACAGGAGGCCGGCAGCGGCCGGCGCGCCGGGACTAGCCGGCGTGGCGCGCGCGCAGGATTGCCGCCGGAGCCCGCGGCGCGGGCGACGGGGCGCGGGACTGCCGGGTGTGCTGCCGGTCGCACGGATCGTTCTTCAAGGCCTGCTTGCTCATGAAACACCTCCCCGCCTCATTTCATCGAGGCATTTTCTGGGATGCGCGGCCGATCGCGGCCCGCTCCCGTTTGGAGGCTTTCTAAGCATCTTCGGTGCCAACTCAGGATCGGCCCTGAAACCGAGGCGATCCGGCGATCGGTGCCCGCCAGCCGGCCGGCGGGTCGGAGGGCAACTGCCGGATTTCAGAAAGCCGGTCTTTTCGGGTGTCTGCTTTCATGGAAAGCTTGCGATCAAACAAGAAGCTGTCCCAAGGGGGAGTGATGAACGCCAAGACGGAGCAGGGTGGCAGCGCAGCCCAGCCGGGCTATGCGGGCTGGATCGACCGCGCGCTGGCCGAGCATGTCCGCTTTGCGCCCGATGTGGGACAGATCGCATTGTTCGGCCAGAGGATGCTTCTGCTCCACGCCTCCTCCTTCACCGCGCTGCGGCGGGAACTGGTGGAGCGGCTCGGCATCCCCCAGGCGCGGGAGATCATGACGCGCCTCGGCTACCAGCAGGGCTATGATGACGGCGTGCGGGTGCTCGAGAGCGCGGGCGACCACCCCATCGAGGAACTGCTCTCTATGGGTCCGCGTCTGCGGGCGATGGAGGGTTTCGTCGTCAACAGGCCCATCGACGGCATGACCTGCGACGTGGAGCGCGGCACCTTCTGGGGCGACTATCTGTGGACCTTCTCCATGGAGGCCGAAGCCCATCTGGAGCACCTCGGCCTCAGCGGCGCGCCGGCCTGCTGGATGATCGTGGGCTATGCCAGCGGCTACTGCACCGCCATCACAGGCATACCCATCCTGTGGCGGGAGATCGAATGCTGCGCCATGGGGCATTCGCACTGCCGGGTCATCGGCCGGCCGCTGGCGGAATGGAGCGACCTCTCCGAGGACGACACCAGTTATCTCCACGCCGAGACATTTGTCGGCCTCCCCAAGAGCGATGCGCCGGGGCCGGGCGCGAAGCCGTCGGCCCTTGGCAACATGGTGGGTGTCTCCGCCGGCTTCAACGCGGTGGCGGGGCTGGTTCGGCGCGTCGCGCCCACCGACAGCACGGTTCTGTTCCTCGGGGAGAGCGGGGTGGGCAAGGAGCGGTTCGCCAAGGCGCTCCATTCCATCAGCGCGCGCGTCGACAAGCCCTTCGTCGCCATCAATTGCGCGGCCATCCCCGACGAGCTGGTGGAATCCGAGCTGTTCGGCGTGGAGAAGGGCGCCTTCACCGGCGCCGACCGCTCGCGCCCTGGGCGGTTCGAGCGGGCGGATGGCGGCATTCTGTTCCTCGACGAGATCGCGACCCTGCCGCTCCCCTCCCAGGGCAAGCTGCTGCGGGCACTCCAGGAGCGGGAGATCGAGCGCGTGGGCGATTCCCGCGTGCGCAAGGTGGATGTGCGCATCATCGCTGCCGCCAACCGCGACCTGCGGCAGGAGGTGGAGGCGGGCCGCTTCCGCGAAGACCTGTTCTACCGGCTGAACGTCTTCCCAGTGACGATCCCGCCGCTGCGCGACCGGCGCAGCGACATCCCCCTTCTCGTCTCCTTGTTCCTCCAGCAATTCAGCGCACGCTTCGGCAAGACGGTGGCCGGCCTCACCCGCCATGCCCACGAGGCGCTGTGGAACTACGACTGGCCGGGCAATGTGCGCGAGCTGGAGAACATGATCGAGCGCGCCGTCATCCTGTGCGACGAGGGCGGCAGCATCGACATCCAGCACCTGTTTGCGGGTGGGGAGAAGATCAACACCCGGCTCTTCGGCATCGATGCATCCGGCCGTCTCGAAGAAGCCGGCAGGAATGCCCCCGGCGACACTCCTGTCGACGATCCGGTGGACAGCCTGCTGGACGACATGACCTCCTTCAAGGACTTGGAAGAGGCCCTCCTGAAGCGCGCCTTGCGCCGCTGCAACGGCAATGCCTCTGCCGCGGCCCGGATGCTGAAGATGGGACGCGGCCAGTTCGAATACCGCATCCGCAAGGCGATGGACCGCTCGGCCGAGTGACGCGCGCCGGCTCGGCCGAGCGGAGGCTTTCCACTACGCCCCCGTCGCGTAATAGCGTTGGCATCCGGAGTTTGAATGAAACCTAACCCTCGGCGATGCCTTCGGACGCCCACTGTCGGGCAGGGGCGCCAATTCATCGATCTCGTTCGATTGGTTGACGTTGGCGCCTAAAGAAATGGTGCCGGATGAAGGCGCCTCATTTCTCCGAAATCCAAATGAAATTAGTTATGAACTTTTTTTACAATCATGCCGATGTTAACAAAAGGACCCAAAAGTCGGGGAGATGACTTGAGGGCGCTGTCCGTCGGACTGCCGGGAGCACGCGGGAATAGACGGGACGAGGGCCGATCAGGCCGCCTCCCATACTCGGTGCAGGATCTGAGCAGCGAGCGCGCAGAACGCCTACGCGCCGTGTCCGTGCCTGTGGTGGATGTCCGGGTAATGCGGATGCCGGTGCACCATCGGCGCGTGCCGGTGCCAGTGGCTGTGCGGCTCGCCGGAGGGTGTATCCGCATCGTGGGCGTGCTGGTGGTGCGCGTCGTGGCGGTGGCGGTGCTCGTGCTCCAGCGCCTCATGTGCGTGCTCGTGCTCATGCTGCTCCGAGAGGTGCAGCCAGAGGCCGAGCGCCATGAGTAGACCCGCGATCACGAGCTGAAACGTAATGGCCTCGCCGAGCAGGGCAATGGACAGGACGGCCCCAACGAACGGCGCGAGCGAGAAATAGGCGCCGGTGCGCGCGGTGCCGAGATGGCGCAGCGCGAGCACGAACAAAGCGAGGCTAATACCGTAGCCGAAGAAGCCGACCACGGCAGCCGCTGCGGTGGCCTCGCCCGAAGGGAAGGCCGCCCCGTGGCCGAGGGCGATCACGAGATTGATGGTTCCGGCGATCAGGCCCTTCAGCATGGCGATCTGCACGGGATCGGCAGACGAGAGCTTCCGGGTCAGGTTGTTGTCGACGCCCCAGCACAGGCACGCCCCCGCGATTAGCGCGGCACCGAGGTCGAGCGTCGCCCGGCCCTGCCATGACAGCAGCGCAGAGCCGGCGAGGATCGCGAGCGCGCCCAGAAGGAGGCGCCTGTCCACATTCTCGCGGAAAGCGATCCAGGCGATAGCCATGGTCGCCACACCTTCCAGATTGAGCAGAAGGGATGCGCTCGCCCCATCGGTCCGGGCAAGGCCGAACATGAGCAGCAGGGGGCCGAGGACGCCGCCGGCGAGGATCACCAGCGCGAGCCATGGCACATCGGTCCGCCGCAGCGGCGCTTCCACCGCCGGCAGCCGGAGCGCGGCTCGGGACAGGTGGACGGCGGCGAGGCCAGCCCCTGCCCCGAGGTAGAGCAGGCCGGCCATCATCCATGGATCGATGGCGCCGAGAAGCAGCTTGGCAAGCGGCGTGCTCGTGCCGAACAGCGCAGCCGAGACAAGGGCGAAGACGACACCGAGCTTCACAATTCGACCCTATCCTCTGCGGGCAGTGCGTCGCCCTCAGCGCCCGAGATACGTGATGAGCGCGGCGATGCCGAGCACGACCAGCGCCAGGATGAGGAGGCCGAAGAGCCACATCCCCCACATGCCGCCGCTCATCATCTGATCGTAGTGCATGATGGTCTCTCCTCTGCGGGATCAGGCCACCTTCAGCACCGCCATCATGCCGGTCGCCATGTGGTAGAGGTGGTGGCAATGGAGGAACCATTCGCCCTTCGGCCCGGCATCGAAGGCGATGGTGACGGGCATGTGCGGGGGCACCATCACGGTGTCGCGCACCGCCCCGGGGAAGCGCTTCCCACCTATGCCGACCACCTGGAAATGATGACCGTGCAGGTGCATGGGATGGCTCATGCCGGTGGGGTTCATGAAGGTCATCTCCACCCGCTCTCCGGGGCTCACAACAAAGGGCTCGGCCTCGGCATGGGTCCGCCCGTTGATGGTCCAGCGGTAGCCGGCCTCCTCTCCGAGCATGATCGGAAAGACCTTGTCGGCCCTCCGCCGCGCGAGCGGCTTGCGGGCGGAAAGGCGCGCCTCGAAGTCGAGGTCGAGCAGCCCCTGCGGACGCTGGGCGGCCTCGGGAATGCGCGGGACGGACGCCCCGGCGGTCGCGAGAACAAGGCCGGTGCGGCGCCGCGAGGCCTCCACCTGTGCCAGCACGGGGAAGGCACCGCCACCAGCCGGAATATCAATCATCAAGTCAATGCGCTGGCCCTGCGCCAGCGGAAAGGCTTCCGCCAGAAGAGGTGCGCAGGGCACGCCATCGACCGTGATGCAGCGCGGCGAGAGGCCCGGTGCCGAGATGAAAAAGGCGGTGGCGGTGCCGCCGTTGATGATGCGCAGCCGCACCCGTCCGCCCTTCTCCACCCGCACCACGTCGGGATCGCCGAGGGTGCGGCGGTTGGCGAGGAAGGCGTCGTAGTCCACATCATTGGCATGGGTCATCATCCCGCCGCCCATCCCGCCGCCTGCGCCATGCCCGGAATGGTTCATTCCCTGCTTGGCCATCCCCGACATTCCCTTGATGGTCCCGCCCATGCCGTGGCTGCCGTGGGTGCTGCTCCCACCGAGGCCGGCGAGGATCTCCTCGGGGCTGCGGAAGGAGAAATCGTGCAGCATCAAGACCACGTCCTGCGCATCGCCCGCATCCGCCTCGCGGGTGACGAGCGGAGCGGCGAGCAATTGCTGCTCGCTCAGGGTGTGGGAATGCATCCAGTGGGTGCCGGGCGTGAGGAGAAAGTCCACCTGGTCCGTCCCGCCGGGCGCGAGTTCGCCGCCGTGGGGGCGGGCGCGGTCCTGATCCGCCGGGGCGAAGATCTGGCCGTGCCAGTGCATCACCGCCGGCGCCTGCGAGGCATTGAGCACCGCGCCGGTAAGGCGATCACCCTCCTTCGCGAAGATGCCTTCGCCGGCCGGGCCCTTGACGGCGAAAACCTTGGCCGCCTTGCCGTTCACGTCGATTGTGAGGCTCTCCACGGTGATGAGCGGGGCGGCGCGGACGCGGCTCCATCCTCCGGAGAAGGCGAGCGCGCCGGCGGCTGCGCCACCCGCGAGGAGGGTGCGGCGGGACAGGGAAGACGGGTGCTCAGGTCGGGTCATGGTCGGCCTCCTGGGTGCGTCGCCGGGCAGACGAGGCAAGGCAGGGATTGAGTTCAGTATTTCGCCTGGGCCGTGGTGCCATCGGGCGCGGTGAGCTGGACGGCGCCCTTAACGCCCTTGGGCACGGCGACCGGGGCGGTCCCGGCAAGGCGGCTGCCGCCGGCGGGCGTGAGGGGGAAGCGCTGGGCCTTGCCGTCCACCACCAGGATGGCATTGGCCTTGAAGCCGTCCGCCGGAACCGACTTGTCGGAGCCGTCGCTGAGATAGAGCGAGACGGCAGTCGTCCCGTCGGCCACCAGTTCCGCATGATAATGCCCCGCATCCACGCGCACGCCGCCGTGGGCGCCGGTGCCGGGCTCGTGCGCGAGCAGCGGCGTCGCGAGAAGGGGAAGAGCGATGAGGGCCGACGCAAGGGGGCGGAAGATCATGGGGCACTCCGATCAAAAGGCATCCGCGCGCGCGGCGGCCGGGTTGGGGCCGGCCTCGCCCACCGCCGCCACCAGCCGCTCCAGCGGGCGGCGGCCGTAGACAAGGACGAGGACGGGGGTGAGCACGGCATCGAGCAGCGTGGCACTGACGAGGCCGCCGAAGATGGTGACGGCCACCGGGTGGAGGATCTCCTTGCCCGGCACCTCGGCCCCGTTCATGAGCGGCAGCAAGGCGATGCCAGCGGACGTGGCGGTCATCAGCACCGGGGTCAGCCGCTCGAGGCTCCCGCGCATGACGAGGGCCGGGCCGAACGGCAGGCCCTCGGATATGGCGAGATTGATGATGTGGCTGATCTTCAGGATGCCGTTGCGCGCGGCGATGCCGGTCAGCGTCACAAAGCCGATCATGCTCGCCACCGAGAGTGGCTGGCCGGCCAGCCACAAGGCCACCACCGCGCCGATGAGGGCCAGCGGCACGCTGCCCATGATGACCAGCGCGAACAGCGCCGAGCGGTAGCGGCTGTAGAGGATGGCGAAGACCAGGAGCAGCGACACCGCCGCGAGCGCGCCGATGGTGCGCATGGAGTCCTCCTGCGCCGCGAAGGTGCCTTCGAGGCTCGTGGACATGCCGGACGGCAAGTCCGTCGCGGCGATGACGCGCCGCATGTCGGCGATGATGGCCGCCGTATCGCGCCCGCCGGAGGTGTTGGCGAGCACCACGATGCGCCGGCGCCCGCCCTCGCGCAGGATCTGGTTCGGCCCGTCCGTCTCCTTCACGTCCGCCACCTGGGAGAGGGGCACCCAGCCGGATGGGGTCTCGATGAGCAGGCGGGCCAGCCCCTCGGCGCTGCGCGTTGCCTCGGGCAGACGGACGATCAGGTCGAAGCGCCGGTTGCCGTCCACGAGGGTCGAGACCACGCGCCCGTTGGAGAGTCGCGCCAGCGCGTCCGTCACCTGCGCGGGCTGGAGGCCATGGAGGGCGGCGCGGCCGTAATCCACGCGCACCGTCACCTCCGGCACCCGCACCTGCCGCTCCACCTGCAGGTCGACGAGGCCGGGAATGGCGCCGAGGCGCTGGCGCAGGCTTTCCGCCGTTGCGCGCAAGGTGTCGAGGTCGTCGCCGAACAGCTTCAGGGCGATCTCGGCCCGCACGCCGGAGAGCATGTGGTCCAGCCGGTGGGAGATGGGCTGGCCCACGTTGAAGGACGCCGGCAGAACGGCGAGGCGGTCGCGGATATCCGCCGTGATCTCGGCCCGGCTTCGGGCGGCGGGGCTTACCCCAATAGACGACGAGTCAATCTCATCGTCTATTGGGGTTAGCCCGCGCGGCGCCTGAGCGAAGCCCTCTCGGCGTCGGTCGAAGACCGGGGCCGTCGGCATAAGGTCCACCTCGATCTCGGAGGCGTGCACGCCCTCCGCATGTTCGTCCAGCTCCGCCCGGCCGGTGCGGCGGGCCACCGCCTTCACTTCCGGCACGTCCAGGATCAGCGTCTCGGCAACAAGCCCCATGCGGTGGCTCTCGGCCAGCGAGAGGCCGGGGCGGAACGACATGGAAATGGTGAGCGAGCCCTCGTTGAACGGCGGCAGGAAGGCGCGCGGCAGGCCCGTGGCGGCGGCCAGCGCAGCGACGAACAGGAAGGCGGTTCCCGCCATCACGAGGCGCGGGTGGCGGAAGGCGGTGGAGAGCAACGCCGCGTAGCCGCCCTTCAGCAGGCGCACCAGCGCGCCGTCCCTTTCCGCATGGCGGCTGAGGGCCGGCAGCAGGTAGAAGGCGAGCACGGGCGTGAGCGTGATGGAGGTCAGAAGGCTCGCGAGGATCGAGACGATATAGGCCTGCCCCAGCGGGGCGAACAGCCGCCCCTCGATGCCCGGCAGGGCGAACAGGGGCACGAACACCAGCACGATGATGAGGGTCGCGTAGACGATGCCGGAGCGCACCTCCCGGCTCGCCGCCACCACCACGTCGAACACGGGACGGGGCGCCGCGGCGGCGGCATTCTCGCGCAGCCGGCGGAAGATGTTCTCCACATCCACCACCGCATCGTCCACCAATTCGCCGATGGCGATGGCGAGGCCGCCCAGCGTCATGGTGTTGATGGAGAGGCCGAAGGCGTGGAACACGATCGCGGTGGCCAGGATCGACACCGGGATGGCGGTGAGCGAGATGACGGTTGTGCGCCAGTTGAGAAGAAACAGGAACAGCACCACGGCCACCACCGCCATGGCTTCCAGCAGCACCTTCTCCACATTGCCGATGGAGGCAGCGATGAAGTCCGCCTGCCGGAACACGGGCGGGGAGATGCGGATGCCGTCGGGCAGCGCGCGGTTGAGGTCGGCCACCGCCTCTTCCACCGCATTGGTGAGGGCCAGGGTGTCGGCTTCCGGCTGCTTCTCCACCGAGAGAATCACGGCAGGCCGGCCCATATAGCCGGCATCGCCGCGCTTCAGGCGAGCGGCGAAATCCACCTGCGCGATCTGGTGGAGGAAGACGGTGCCGCCGGCGGGGCGCGGCAGGACGAGAGTCTTCAGGTCGTCCAGGCTCAGGGTGCGGGCGATGTTGCGGATGAGGAATTCCCGCCCGCTTTGGTCGGCGAAGCCGCCGCCGGAATTGGTCCCGAATTGGGAGAGCGCCTTTTCCAGCGCATCGAGCGTGATGCCGTAGGCGCGCATGGCGGAAACGTCCGGCGAGACGCGGAACTGCCGCACCTCCCCGCCCATGGGGATGACCTGCGCAATGCCGGGGATGGCGAGGAGGCGCGGGCGGATGACGAAGTCCGCCGCCTCCCGCACCGCCATGGGCGATGCGGTGTCGCTGGTGACGGCGAACATCAGGACCTGGCCCATGATGGAGCTGATGGGGCCCACCTGCGGGGCGACGTTCGCCGGCAGCCGGTCCCGCACGAGGGCGAGGCGCTCGGCGATCTGCTGGCGGTTGCGGAAGATGTCGGTGCCGAAGTCGAATTCCACATAGACGACCGAGAGGCCGACCCCGGACACCGAGCGCAGGCGGACGAGGCCGGGCAGGCCGTTCATGGCCGTTTCCAGCGGGAAGGTGACGAGTTGCTCCACTTCGGCGGGGGCGAGGCCATCCGCCTCGGTCATGATGGTGACGGTGGGCCGGTTGAGGTCCGGCAGCACGTCCACCGGCAGCCGCGTGACCGCATAGGCGCCGTAGACCACCAGAACGAGCGCGAGTGCGAGCACCAGCAGGCGGTTACGCAGGGACTGGGTGACGAGGACCGTGAACATCGCGGGCCTCAGCGGATCTGGTCGAGGAGTTCGGCGCCGTCGGTGACCACGCGCTGGCCGGCGGCGAGGCCCGCCAGCACCAGTACGCGGGACGCGTCGAGGGGCTCCGTGTTCACCTCGCGCGGCATGAAGCGCTCGGCGCTGACGTGTTCATAGACGATGGGCTGGCCGTTCGCCCCGCGCACCACCGCAGAGCGGGGGATCGCGATGCCAATGCGCGGGGCGCCGGCCTCCGCGAAGACCGTCAGGAACTGGCCTGGGCGCAGCTCCCCGGTATTCGAGGCGACGGAAAACAGGAGGGGAAGGGCCTGTGCCCGGTCGGATATCCCCGCGCCCACGAAGGCGAGGGCCACGCTCCGCCCGTTGGGCAGGCGTCCCGTGGCACCGGACCGCCCGGCATCCGGCGAGAAGCCGAGCGCCTCCACCCACAGCCGGCGGGGATCGACGATGCGGAACACCACCGTGTTCGGGTCCGCCATCTGCCCCGCCACGGCATCGGCGGTGGCGATGACGCCGGACACCGGCGCGCGCAGGGCCTCCGGCTCGCGCTGCACCCGCTCCAGCCGGGCGCGGCGGGTCTGGAGCCCCTTCAATTCGATTTCCGCTTCCTCTACCTCGCGGCGGGTGACGGCGTTGGGAATGGTCGAGAGCCGCTCGTAGCGCCGCTTCACGATAGCGATCTGCTGGTCCAGCTCGTAGCCCTGCTGCTCCAGGTCCTTGAGGTCGGAGGCGCCGATGGGCGGATGCACATAAGCGAGGATCTCGCCGGCCGCGACCTTCGTGCCGAGGGGCTTGAAGCCACCTTCCGGCGGCGCGAGGCGCCCGCCCACGGCGGTCTGGACGAGGCCGCTGGCATTGGCGTCCGGCACCACGCGGCCGGGCAGCTCGACGGTGCCGGCAAAGGTGCCTGCGGCGGTGACGAGGGTGCGCACGCCAAGGAGGCGCTGGGTGGGCTTGGGCACGATCACCGAGCCGTCGGGGAGGCGCTGAGCGGCATCGCGGGCGGGGGGCTGCGTGTCCGCAGCCCATGCCCCCTGCGGGACGCCGGCAAGCGCGACGCCGAGCGAACCGAGCATGAGGAGCGCGCCCGCCCGCCGCCGGGACATGGCCAGCGCCCCGGCCAGGAAGCCGATGAGGAGGCCCGCCAGAATGCCTGCGAGGAGGTCCGCCCGCAGCCCGCCGAGCTGCGCCAGCACCGCCGGCGCTTGCGTCTCGGACGGTGTCGGAGCGGCGGCGGGGACGGTCAAGGTGGCGGCAAGAACGTCCACCGTGTCGCCGGCCGTAATGGTGAAGGCGAGGTCGTGGGCGCCCGGACTGGCGGCGAAGGGAGCCGGCAGCACATAGTCGCCCGGCCCGGCGGGCTTTGCCGGTCGCGATCCTTCAGGCGTGTCCACCTCAATGGCAGCGCCCTCCACCGGGGCGTTGTCGGCGAAGCGGTCGAGGTGGATGGTGAGGGTGTCGTCGCGCAGCACCGCCACCAGCTCGAAATCGGCCGAGGTCGCCTCGGCGCGGGGGGCGAGCGTCGTCACCCCGGGCGGCGGGGGCGCACCGTGGTCGTGGCCTTCGTGGGCCGCAGCGGGGCCGGACAGCACCGCGCCGGCGAGAAGCCCGCACAGGCCGAACACGGCTTTCCGCAGAAAATGACGCCCCATGCCTCGACCCGTCCGCTGCCGATTTCGGTACGGGAGAGCGATAGCGTGGGGCGCGTCACGCCGCGTATCGCTTCTGTATCAGTTTGTTTCAGCCTGGACCTTGGGCAGGCGCACCATGGCGACGAGGCCGCCGCCGGGGGCGTTGGCGAGGGCCAGCGTTCCTCCATGCGCCTCGGCCACCGCATGCGCGATGGTGAGGCCGAGCCCGACGCCTCCAGTGGCGCGGCTGCGCGAGGCCTCAAGCCGCACGAAGGGCTCAAGCACGGCGGCCAGTTGGTCCTCTGGAATCCCCGGTCCCTCGTCCCGCACCGTCAGGACGGTATCGGATTCCTCGTCCATGATGGACACATGCGCGGAGCCGCCATAGGCGAGCGCGTTTTCCACCAGATTGCCCACCATCCGCTTCAGGCTGACGAGTCGTCCCTCGACGACCAGGCGCGGCGGGGCCGAAAGACCGGCCCGCAGGCCCCGGTCCCGCGCGTCGTCCACGATGGTTTCCACCAAAGCCACAAGATCGAGCGGCCGCACCGGCTCTTCGCTCGCCTCGCCCCGCAGGTAGGAGAGTGTGGCCTCGACCATCTGCTCCATCTCCGCGACATCCCCGGCGATGGCGTCGCGCAGCGCCGGGTCGCTCACATCCTCGAGGCGGAAGCGTAGGCGCGTCATGGGCGTGCGCAGATCGTGGGAGACGGCCGCGAGAGCCTGGGTGCGCCGCTCGACCAGTCCCGCGATGCGCGCCTGCATGCCGTTGAAGGCATGGGCCAGCTCCCTCACCTCCTTCGGTCCCGTCTCGGGCAGGTGAATGCGCGCCGCATCCGGCGGAAGGGCCGCGACGGTGCGCGCCATGGCCCGCAAAGGCCGCGTGAGCCATGCGGCGATGGCGAGGGACAGGAGCAGCACCCCCGCCGCCATCAGCGTGGTGGAGAGCAGGGAGCCGTGCCCCCCGGCGGTCTGCGGCACGGAGGCAAACAGGCGCACATTCAGCCAGCTCCCGTCGGGCAGGCGCACGGCCACGAGGCTGAGGTGCGGATCGGGCCCGGCGCCGACCAGAATGTCCGCTGCGGCAAGGTCCGGTGCGAGCGCGCGCACCTCGGCGGCGAGGCGTTGGGCGGATGGGTCGGCGTGGGGCCCCGTCGCGGCCATGGCCTCGCGGCCCCAATGGGCATCGATGGCGCCCCCCGACAGGGCATGGGCCACCTCCTCCCGACGCTCCGCAGGTGCGGCGGCGAGTGACCGGCGCAGCGCCACGACCTGGTCGGCAAGGCGGACGGCATGTGCCGCATGTCGCTCGCGCTCCATGGCATGTTCGTAGGTCCACAGGCTCAGCACATGGACCACAACGATTCCGAGCACGGCCACGACTGCGGTCCGCAGGGCGAGACTGTCGATGGCGCGGATCATGAGCGCGCCACCTCCGGGACGAAGAAATAGCCGGTCCCGCGCACCGTCTTGACCATCTCCGGCCCGCCGCTCGAATCGAGCTTCCTGCGCAGCCGGCTCACCTGGATATCGATCGCCCGGTCGAAGCCGGTGGCGATGCGGTTCTTGGCCGCGTCCATCAACTGGTCGCGCGTCAGCACCCGCTGGGGGTGTTCGAGGAAGGTCAGCAGCAGGTCGTATTCGCCGGTGGAAAGATCGACGATGGCGCCTCCCGGATTGGTCAGCTCCCGCCGCCGGGTATCGAGCGTCCAGCCGGAGAAGGCGAGCCGCCCGCCGCTCGCCGCGCCCGCTCCCGTGCCGGTCCCTTGGGGCTGCATACGCCGCAGCACCGCATGGATGCGGGCGAGCAGTTCGCGCGGGTTGAAGGGCTTCGCCAGGTAATCGTCGGCACCCAGCTCCAGCCCGACGATCCGGTCCACATCGCTGCCGCGGGCGGTCAGCATGATGATGGGCACACTCGAGGTGCGGCGGATGTCCCGGCACAAATCGAGCCCGCTCACCCCCGGCAGCATGACGTCGAGAATCACGAGGTCCACCGTGCCGGCGGCCATCGCCTCCCGCATCTCGCGGGCATCGTGCGCCGCCGTCACCTTGTGCCCGTGCTCGCGCAGGAACTTGCCGGCCAGGCGCCGGATCTCGGCATCGTCGTCAACGATGAGGATGTGGCCTTCGGGGGACACGGTCGCTCGCTCCTCGGAGCCGCATTTCTATAGCTTCGACGAGCCTTCGCAACCGTCATCACGCCGGAAGTATGCGTCGGTGTCGGTGGGGCGGAAGGGTGACAACCTATGAGGGCGGTCTGCCGGTTCCGTTCGCCCCAGTGTCAGGGCTTGAGGCGGACGCGCCAAGCTACCATGGAAAAGCAGCTGCCGGCGCCCGGCGTCCCGGACGCCGGCCGAAGTGCTTCAAGTCAGTTCCGCTTCGCGGATCGCGCCCGCCATAGCCTGCGCGCTGGCTGCGTAGGTTCGGCGCGCAGATCAGTCTCACCGAAGTGCAGGCTCTTCAGCTTGCCTGGAGCAGATCGAACTCGCTGCTGCCGCCCTGCTCCTACCATCGATAATTCAATGAGGCGTAGACGGTGCGGCGCGTGCCGTAGATCACTGAGTTCCAGTAGAAGCCGGCAGTGTAGTATTCCGTGTCGAAGATGTTTGTTCCCGACAGCGAGAAGGTGGCGCCGCGTAGCTGATGATCGAGCTTGCCAAGGTCGTAGCGAAGAGACGCGTCCACCAGCGCATAGCCTGGGATCGCGATCTGCCCGCCATTGGCATCGTTCATGACGGCCCAAGAACTGCCGACATAGCGAAGGCCGGCGCCGATGCCGAGCCCATCCAGAGTTCCCTCGTAGAAGGTGTAGTAGGCCCATAGAGCGGCGCTGTTGTGCGGGACGCCCGACGGCGCGGTGCCCACCTTGCTTATGCCGGCGTCGTTGGGATTGTCCTGCGTCACCACCGTGTCGAGATAGGTGAAGGAGGCGATGATATCGAGGTTAGCGGTGACGTTCGCCTTGGCCTCCAGCTCGATGCCTCGCGAGCGCACTTCGCCGTCCTGCACCGAATAGCCCACGTTGATGGGATCCGTGGTGAGCACGTTCTGCTGGGTGATCTGGAACACCGACGCCGTGAACATGGCCCGCCAGCCCTGCGGCTCATACTTGATGCCGGCCTCGTACTGCTCGCCGGTCGTTGGCTTGAACGACCGGCCCTGAAAATCCGTCCCAGCCACCGGCAGGAAGGAGGTGGCGTAGCTGGCATAGGGCATCACGCCGTTGTCGAACTTGTACCCCAGGCCCGCACGCCATGTGAAAGCGGAATAGTTGGCCGCCACAACTTCGTCCGTAAAGCCGTAGTCTGCGAGGATGGTGCGAGAGTAATAATTTGCTTCCTCGTTGCGCGCCCAATCCTGGCGTCCACTCAAGGTGAGCAACCAGTTGTTGATTGTCATCTGATCCTGCGCGTAGACCCCGATCTGGGAGATGGTACTCTCCGTATCCGACCAGGGGCGGCCGAACGTATAGATGAAATTATAGTTCGGCGCGAAAATGTTGATGGCGTTGTAGTTGGTGGAATTCGTTCGGATTTCGCTGGCGTTGTACCATCCCCCGTCGACGCCGAGCAGGATCTTGTGTGCCACCGGCCCGGTCTGGAAATGGCGGGAGAGATGGGTGTCGATCAGGAAGCTGTCCGAAACCTTGGGTCGCAACTGCACGCCGACATTGTAATATTTGTTGTCTACCACCGCGATAGGCCAGTCCCAGCCCCAGGCCGTGTTGTAGTCCACATCGGCGTGGGCGTACCGGGCGTTCTGTACCAATTGCCAGTCATTGTCGAACGTGTGCTTGAACTCGTAGCCGACAGAAGTGTTCTCGACGTTCCAGCTGCTCAGTCCGGGCGCACCGAGATAGAGGCTGGGCGATATCTTCGGCCCCAGCTGAAACAGGCTGTTGGCCATGGGGATGCTCTGCTCCGAGCCGCCCTTTTCCGTCTTCTGGTAGTTCGCCAGCAGGGTGAGCGAGGTATTGGCGTTCGGCTGCCAGGTAACGGCGGGAGCGATGTAGATGCGGTTGTCTGGGGAGTAGTCGATCTGCGTGCCGCTGTCCCGAAACAGGCCGGTGACGCGATAGAGCCAGGTGCCGTCTTCGGTCGCAGGCCCGCCGATATCGAAGGCGCCCTGGATGCGGTCGTAGTTGCCGCCGAGGATCTCGATCTCGTGCAACGGCGTGGCCGTCGGGCGCTTGGTGACGGCGTCGATGATGCCACCCGGGGTGCCTGCGCCGTAGAGAGCCGAAGTCGGCCCTTTGACCACGTCCAGGCGCTGGAGGCCATAGACCTCGATATCGCTGTCATAGTTGTTGAAGCCGTTGCGCAGGCCGTCGCGGTAATTGGCATTCTGATCGATAGCGCGGAAGCCGCGAATGTAGATGTCCGGCATCCCTTGGCCGCCGGGATAGTCCACGGCCCGCACGCCCGGGGTGTAAGCCACGGCAGAATTGAAATCCTGCACGCCGCGCTGGTCCATTTCCGCCCGCGTCACTACGCTGATGGATTGCGGGGTGTCGATGAGCGGCGTCTCGGTCTTGGTCCCGGCCGACGTCTCGAGCGCCACCACCTGCTGGGCGTCATCGCCTTCCACATCCACGGTGCCAAGCCAAGCCTCGCCGGAGCCGGCTGCGCCCTGCGCCTGAGGCGCTGCGATGGTCACCGTATTGGAGCTGGTGAAGCGGTAGACCAGGCCCGTACCCGCCAGCAGGCGTGCCAGCCCGGCATCGCGCGAATAGGTGCCGGAGAGTCCCGGCGCGCGGCGTCCGGCCACAAGATCTGACGGGAACAGCAGGCGAAGGCCGGCCTTGTCAGCGAATGTCGTGAGCGCGCTCCCGAGGTCCTGTGCCGGAATGCTGAAGGTGATGCCAGGTGCGCCCTCCTGCGCGCGCCCTGGGCCGGGGTAGATCATCGCCAGCATGGCGCACACGGCGGTTCCTGAAAGCCAAGCCGTCCGCCCAGCTGTCCCATCCACCTGCCACCGCCGATCCCATCCCGCCGCCATCGTCTCTCTCTCCGTCAGGCCGGCCCACCAGCGCGCCGCCGTTCAGGACCTTCGAAGACAAGGACGAAGCGACGCCGGTGACCTTGCAGCGGCGCCTGCGATTTTTTTCGCGCTCAGAGGATGACGTTGATCAGCGGCAGGCGGACCACGCGCACCGGCAGCGTCTGCTCGATGGTCTCCAGCACCGATCCGGGATCGGCCAGTTCGAACACGCCGGTCACCTCCAGCCCCTTCAGGCGGCCGCTGGCAATGATGATGCGTGCGTGGGTGTGACGCTGGAGCTCGGCCACCACCTCCACCAGCGGCCGGCGATCGAAGATGAGCTTGCCGCGCCGCCAGGCGGTGATGGAGTCGGCATTCACCGTCCGCGGCCCTATCACCCGCCCGCGGGTGTCATAGCGCAGACTTTGGTCCGCGCGCAGGGTGACGCCGCTCGCGCCTGCCGCCACGGTGACGGCGCCCTCCACAACGGTCACCACCACCCCGTCGGGCTGCATGTCGACGTCGAAGGCGGTGCCGAGGGCGCGGGTGCGCCCGTCCGCTGCGGTGACGACAAAGGGACGGTCCGGATCGCGCGCGACGGTGAAGAGGGCCTGCCCGGAGAGCAGCCTCACGGCCCGCTCGGCCCCACTAAAATCGAGCGCCAGCGCCGTGCTCGCATTGAGCAGAACGCGCGATCCGTCCGGCAGGTCCGTCGCCCGCACCTCGTTGACACCGGTAGCAACGTCGGCAGCGAGACGATCGCGGATAGTACCGGCGGCGAGCGCGCCTAGGCCCAGCGCGGCGAACGCCCCGCCACCGATCAGCGCCCGGCGCGTGATCTTTTCCCGTGATGTCTTGCGCGCCGTATCCCGCGCGACGGCTCCAGCGCCGCCGAGCCCGTGCCAGAGCGCCTCGGCCTCGCGCGCCGCCGCCTCGTGTTCGGGGCTCTCGGCGCGCCAGCGCGCGAAAGCCTGCGCCTCCGCTTCCGCCCCCGGTGCCCCGGAATGGATGCGCACGAGCCATTCGATGGCGCGATCGCTTGCCGCAATGGGTGCGCGGGCGAACGCGGGCGAGACGGAGCGGGGCGTGGGCGTCATGCGCGGATACCGAAGCAACGTGCCGAAGCTAGTCCAATGCTCGCAGCTTGTCGCGGCAGTGCCGTAGGGCTTGAACCAGATATTTCGCGACCATGCTGTCGGAGACTTTCAAGCGCGCGCCGATCTCTGCATGTGTCAGCCCGTCGCACCGGCTCAACAGCAATGCGGCCCGGGGCTTCTGCTCCAACTCGGCAAGGGCACGCACCAGCACCCGCAATTCGTCGCGGTGCAACGCATAGGCTTCCGGAGAGGGCGTGGCATCGGCAATCTCGCGTAGCACTGCGTCGTCGCTGATCTGCCGGGCGGCATGACGGCGTTCTCGCCGCAGCAGGTCGATGGCGATGTTGCCAGCGATGCGCAGGAGGAAAGCGTGGCAGTCACGCACCCCCACTGGAGCCTGCCCCATGCCGGCAAGCCGCAGCCACGTCTCTTGAAGGGCCTCTTCGGCAAGGTCCCGCGAACCGACGCGTCGACTGAGTTGGGTTCGCAACTCATGCCATTGGCGCATGTAGGCGAGCATCAGATCGCCGCCGGTGTCAGTTTTCGCAATCATCGTGGCGGGGCAGGCGGCTATTCGGTGAAGAAGAGCGAAATTGATAGCTGCTTCGCTGAAGGCGAGCAATCGCGATGATTTGGAGTAATGATAAGGTGGTGTAAGAAGAAACCTGACGTTGCCCCTCCTGGCTAATCCAGTTTGAAGTTCGTTCTGGCCCATTGAGAGGGCCAGAACATGAGGCGCAGCCGCTTCACGAAAAAGCAGATCATCGGCATCCTGAAGGAGCACGAGGCCGGGGTGCCGGTCTCGGAGCTGTGTCGCAAGCACGGGTTCAGTGACGCGGCATTTACAAGTGAAAAGCCCGTTTCGGCAGGATGGACGCGCCGGAGGCCAAACGGTTGTGGGCGCTCAACGATGAAAACGCCAAGCTGAAGTGCATGCTGGCCGACGCCATGCTGGACGACGTCGCGCTGAAGGATCTGCTGGGAAAGAAGTGGTGAAGTCCGCTGCCGAGCGCAGAGCTGTCGCCTACCTTATGGAAGCCCATGGGATGAGCGAACGGCGGCGGGGCCTCTGCCTGCTGCGCCAGTTCCTCCAGTGCTCGGATGGCCTGAACCGCCGCGCCCTTGGCCTCGTTCTGATCCCTCAACTCGGCGAGGCGGTAGACGTTGCGGGGACGCTGCGATGTTTTGAACGCAGCCATCTCAGTGTTCAGGGCCGCCCGGAACCGCTTTGGCTTCCCGCCTTCGGTTGCGGCCAGGGAGACGGACGAATTCCCCGTCCGGTGCCGGCGCATCCCGCCGCCCTCGAGTGAGAGCCCGGGCTGTGACGGGTCATGCTCGGGCCGTCCGGAAGGAGAGCGCGTTTCAAATAGGACGAGGCCGAAGCCAAAGGTGTCGAGCAACAGATCGAGCGAGACCCAAGCCGGCGGCCGCTGTCACGATCCCAGGCCTCCGGCTTGCCGCAATAGCCATCCTGGAGGCCGGCCTTGTCGTCGACTTCGAGCTGGGACAGGCCGAGCTCCTTCCGCCGCGCCTTCAGGGCATTCAACAGGCCGCAGTAATTCCATCAATAGGCGATGGTCTCGTAGTCGGCGCTCATGCAGTCCGCACCTCCTTCTCCGCCATGGCGGAAACAGCCCGCGGCGTTGCGCAGTCCGGGCACGACAAGACGCTGCCCAGATCCTCCGGCGCGCGTTCGAGATCTCGGCATAAAGGTCGGCGAACGCCATGTGCGCGGCGACGCGGCAGCTTGGGCACCAGGCTGAGAGCCGGTTGAAGCCGAAGCCGGCCAGATAGGACAGCGAGATGCCATCCGCGCCGGGGCCAGGCGCGTGCGATCCAGTAGGGTGTCGGGGACGATCGCTGTTTCTTGAAGGTCGAAATATCCGCCAGTCAGCGTCACCATCCCCATCGCGAAATTCTACAGTTGCGATGCGTCAATGCCCTGCTGCGGTGCGGGAATAGTGTCGCCGCGCGGGACTTGGAGGGCGGCGCGACAGCAGCCGCGAATCGCCGGAGGGACGGGAAGCCGTTTCTCCGGAAGGGTTCGTGCGTGCTTTCGGGGCGCGGCCAGGACAGGAGGTCGTTCCATGAACGACGAAGGTGCAATCCGGCGCAGGCCGCGATTGAAGACGCTCGCGGCGGCCGCGGCCGGCGTTGCGGTGGTTGGCGCGGCGGTTTTCGGGTGGATCGTCTCCCCGCCGCGCATTGATGATGGCGGCCGCACGCTGCCGCAGGCGGCGGCCCCGGAGCTGGTGGCCCGCGGCAAGTACATCGCGGAGCTGGGCGACTGCGTCGCCTGCCATACCACGGCGGACGGGAAGCCCATGGCCGGCGGGCGCGGGCTGGAGACGCCGTTCGGCATGCTCTATTCCACCAACATCACGCCCGATCCGAAGACCGGCATCGGCGGCTACAGCTTCGGCGCCTTCGATCGCGCCATGCGCCAGGGCGTGACCGCCGACGGCACCCACATGTACCCGGCCATGCCGTACCCGTCCTATGCGAAGATGTCGCCGGACGACATGTATGCGCTCTACGTCTACCTCATGAAGGGCGTGGCGCCGGTGGATAGCCCTAACCGGCCGTCCGGGATCGGCTTCCCCTTCAACCAGCGCTGGACGCTCGCCTTCTGGAACGAGATGTTCCTCGACACCCACCCCTTCGTCGCCGATGCCGGCAAAAGCGAGGTGTGGAATCGCGGCGCCTATCTGGTGCAGGGGCTCGGCCATTGCGGCGCCTGCCATACGCCGCGGGGCATCGGCTTCCAGGAGCGCGCCATGTCCGACACGGACGGCAGCGGCGACATGTTCCTCGCCGGCTCAAAGGTCGAGGAATGGAACGCGGTCAACCTGCGCGGCCTCGGCGACGTGGATGACACGGTGGAGCTCTTGAAGACCGGACAGAACCGCTTCGGCACCGTCTCCGGCTCCATGACCGAGGTGATCCACAACTCCACCCAGAACTTCACCGACGCCGATCTCGTGGCCATCGCCACCTATCTGGATGGCCTGCCCACCGACCAGCCCCGCCCGCGGCGGCCGGCCACGCCGGACACGGGTGTGGCCTCAGCGGTTCCTGCCGCGATGTTCACCACCCGCGGCGGGCTCGCCTATGCCCAGTTCTGCGCCGATTGCCATCGCCTGAACGGGGGCGGCGTGGCCAAGGTGTTCCCGCCGCTCGCCGGCAACCCGACCGTTTCGGCCAAGGACGCCTCGACGCTGGTCCACATCACCCTGACCGGCTGGGCGACGGCGGAGACGCAGGCCCATTCCCGCGTCTTCACCATGCCCGGCTTCGCCCGGCTGGGGGACGATGAGATCGCCGACATCCTCTCCTTCGTCCGCGCCAGCTGGGGCGGCAATGCCACGCCGGTCACGGCCGGCGAGGTGAAGGCTGCGCGCGCGACGCTCGATCCCAAGGTGGACACCCGGCCCTTCGACACGCCGCGCATCGCGGATGTGCTCAATGAGCCCAATGCGGCCCAATTGGTGCGCGGCATGCGCCTCAACACCGAGACGCACACTCTGCTGCCGAAGAATGTCGGCAACGCGCTGAACTGCGCCAGCTGCCATCTCAATGCCGGCACGGTGGCCGACGGCTCGCCCTATGTGGGCGTCTCCGCCTTCTTCCCCAGCTACGCGCCCCGGGCCGGGCGGGAGATCACGCTGGAAGACCGCATCAACGGCTGCTTCCTGCGCTCCATGAACGGCAAGCCGCTGGCCAAGGACGGCGACGACATGAAGGCCATGGTCGCCTATTTCGACTGGATGAAGCGGGAGACGAAGCCCGAGGACAAGGTGGAGGGCCGTGGCGTCGGCAAGATCAGCCAGGCGATCAAGCCGGATACGGAGAACGGCGCCAGGGTCTACGCCGCCCAGTGCGCCGTGTGCCACGGGTCGAACGGAGAGGGGATCAAGGACGCCGCCGGCGCCTTCGTCTATCCCCCGCTCTGGGGCGACCAGTCCTTCAACATCGGCGCGGGCATGGCGCGCACCTACACGGCTGCGGCATTCGTGAAGCGCAACATGCCCATCGGCTTCCACGGCGGATTCCCGCTGGGCCAGGGCGGCCTCACCGATCAGGAGGCGGTGGATGTGGCCGAATACTTCAGCCACATGCCGCGGCCGGACTTCGCCCCCAAGGTGAACGACTGGCCGAAGGACAAGAAGCCGGCGGACGCCCGCTACTGACCGCCTGAAACAACGAGCGCCCGGACCGTAACGGGGTCCGGGCGCTCGCGCATCCCCCCGTCGCGGGACGTTGGACGGGCGGAAAGGGGATGGTTGGGGAGGACTCAGCCGGGAAGCACCACCACCTTCGTGCCGTTGGGCACGCGGCGGTACAGGTCGATCACGTCCTGGTTCATCATGCGGATGCAGCCGGAGGAGACCGCCTCGCCGATGGTCCAGGGCTCGTTGGTGCCGTGGATGCGGTAGAGCGTGTCCTTGCCATCCTTGAACAGATAGAGGGCGCGGGCGCCCAGCGGATTGGTCTCGCCGCCAGCCATGCCACCGGCCCAAGGGCGATACTTGACGGGTTCGCGCGCGATCATGGCGTCGGTGGGCCGCCAGCTCGGCCATTCGCGCTTGTTGCCCACATTCGCCGTGCCGGAGAATTCGAGCCCTTCGCGGCCGACGCCCACGCCATAGCGCAGCGCCTTGCCGTTCTCCTGCACGAGATAGAGAAAGCGGTTCCGGGGATCGACCACCAGCGTGCCCGGCTCCTGCCCGGTGGGGTCCTTCACCAGCTGGCGCACGTTGCGCGGCTTGATGTCGTCCGGGTCGGCGGCGGGGATGCGGAAGCCACCGTCCTCCAGCGCGCCATAGCGCGCCGCATCGGTCGGCGCGATGCGCGGCGCCTTCACCGGCATCTCCTCCTGCGTGGTCACGCAGGCACCGAGGGCCAGCGGCAGGACGAGAGTGGTGAACAGGCTGCGACGGGAGAGCACGTTGGCGGCCAAGAGAAGATCCAAGTTCGGCATCATTCCCCCGCGGTCTGGCGGTGGCGGGCTTCGGCAACGGCGCGCTTGAAGCTGGCATAGTCGAGGGTCGAGGCGAGCAGAGGGCCGACCAGATAGGTGGGCGTGCCGCTGAGGCCGAGGGAATCCGCCTGCGCCGCATTGCGCTTCAGGAGCGCGCCGATGTCCGCGATGTGGGCTTTCAGGTCCGCCATCAGCCGGTCGAGGTCAACGCCCGAGCCGGCCACCGCCTTCAGCATGGTCGGCTCGTCGATGCGGCGGCCGGGGATGGCCATCAGGGCGTTATGAACCGTCTCGTAGCGCCCCTGATAGGTCGCCGCGAGGGCCAGCTGCGCGCCGTAGACTGAAGCCTCGGTGAGGACCGGCCAATCCTTGTAGACGAGGCGGATGTGCCCGTCCTCCTTCACCACGCGGGCAAGGTCCGGCGCCGATTTCTTGCAGAAGGGGCAGTTGTAGTCGAGGAAGGCGACGATGGTGACATCGCCGTCCGCATTGCCGAAGGTCGGCGCGGCCGGGTCGCGGAGGATGGCGTTGACGTCGACGCCTTCCGCGTATGCCCCGCCTGCGCCCGCCAGCGCGGTTGGCACGAGCGCCGTGAGCGCGGCGATGCGGATGAAGTCCCTGCGTCGCATGGGTCGTCCTTCGGTCATGGGGTCAGAGGCCCGCTTTGGTGGCGAGGTGGTCGATGTCGGCGCCGGTCAGCGCGCCCACGCGGCGCGATCCCGGCACCTCGCGGCCAGCGGGATCGAGGAGGAACAAGGTGGGCGGGCCGATGACCTGATAGCGGCCCATGAGGGCCTGCGCGCCGTCGCCATACCGGGTCACGTCCACGGCGATGCGGTCCAGCCCGGACAGGCGCGCGGCTGCGGCCGGCTCGGCCATCGTCGCCTCGTTGGACTTGCAGACCGTGCACCAGTCGGCGGTGAAGGAGACGAGGGTGGGCCGGCCGTCCTGACCTGCGGCGGCGAGCGCCTGCCTCAACGCCGCGGGGGACGACACCCGCACCTCCCGCACTTCCGCGGTGGCGGGGCGGGCCGGCGCGGCGAGGAAGCCGAGGGGACGCAGCGGGTCGCTCGCGCCACCGGCCGCGCCGACCAGCAGCAGGAGACCACCCGCCACGGCGGCGATGCCCGCCGTCTTGCCCAAGGTTTCGCCTATCCGGCGGCCGGCATCGGCGTCGGACGTCAGCGCATCGAAGCCGCCGGCGAACACGCCGAGGCCGATGGCGAGAAGGCCGTAGAGGGCCAGCCCCGCCGCGTCGGGCAGCACGCGCGCCGCGAGCCAGGCGGCGATGGCGAGGAAGAGCACGCCGCAGCCCTGCTTGATGGCGAGAAGCCAGCGTCCCGAGCGGGGCAGGATCTGCGCGCCGAACGCCCCCACCGCCACCAGCGGCGCCGCCATGCCGAGGCCCAGCATGAACAAAGCGGAGCCGCCCCGCCCCGCATCCCCCGTCTGCGCCGCATAGAGCATGGCGGCGGCAAGCGGCGGCGTCACGCATGGCCCCACCACCAGCGCCGAGGCGAAGCCGAGGCCGGCTGCTCCCGCGATGGAGCCGCGCCCGCCCGACGGCAGCCGCGCCGCCAGCGCGGAGGGGACGGCAAGATCGAAGAGGCCGAACATGGCGCCGGCCAGCGCGACGAACACGGCAGCCATCAGTCCTATGGCCCATGGCGTCTGCAGAGCCGCCTGAAGGTTCGCGCCGGTCCAGGCCGCGCCCATGCCGAGCACGCCATAGGCCGCGGCCATGGCAAGGCCATAGGCGCCGGACAAGGCGAGGCCGCGGGCCGGTGTCGGCTTCGCTCCGCCGCCGGCGAGGATGCCGGAGAGGATCGGCAGCATGGGGAAGACGCAGGGGGTGAAGGCGAGCAGCAGGCCGAGGCCGAAGAAGGCGGTGAGGAGGGGCAGCAAGCCCCTGTGGAACAGTGCATCCATGGCGGCCGGTTGTGCGGCGGGCTCGGCCGCTGCGGCCGGTTCGCGGGGGGACGCGGTGCTCCCTTGGTCCTGCGCGGGCGAGGCGTCGGCAGGCGGACGGGCGGGGGTTACGGCGAGCGTCGCCAGATCCACGCGCCGTGTCACGGCGGGGTAGCAGACGCCCTGCTCGGCACAGCCCTGGAAGGAGATGTCCAGCGCCCCTGTCGCCGGCAGGCCGGTGGCCACCGCCGTCACCGCGCGGTGATAGATGTCCACCGGCCCGAAATTCGGATCGTCCTTCTCCTCGCCGGACGGCAAAGCGAGGGGGACGGCGGTGCCGTCCTTCCCGGCCTTCAGGCTATCGCGATAGAGATAGGTGCCCGGCGCGATGCGCCAGCTCAGGGAGAGGTTGCCGTCCGTCCCCCGTGTCGCCGAGACGGTGAAAGCCTCGTCCGCCTTCAGGATGCGGCCCTGCGCCAGCGCAGGGACGGCGCCGATGGCTGACAGCACGATGAGCCCCAGCGCGGCGAGCGCGCGGCGGAGGGGGGAGAGGGGAGAGCGGAGCGTGTTCGCGGCCATGAACGCTCCCTCGGATGCCCACCTTAAGCGGGCCTTAAGGTCGGGGTAGAAGGGAAGGGGCAAGGAGAGCGGTGTGATGCGCATATTGGTCGTCGAGGACGACCCGGTCCTGATGGACGGCCTCAAGGTGGGGCTCGGCCTCGCCGGGGCGACGGTGGACGATGCGACGACCTGCGCCGATGCGCGGGCGGCGCTCGCGGCCGCGCGTTTCGATGCGGTGGTTCTCGACGTGATGCTCCCGGACGGCTCCGGGCTCGACGTGCTTGCCGGCCTGCGTGCGCAGGGCGACGCGACGCCCGTCCTCCTGCTCACCGCCCTCGACGAGGCGCCTGACCGAGTGCGCGGCCTCGATGGCGGCGCCGACGACTATCTCGGCAAGCCGTTCGACCTCGATGAATTGAATGCCCGCGTGCGCGCCATCGCCCGCCGCGGCCACGGCCGGGCCGGCCCTCTGCTCAAGGTGGGAGCCCTGGTGCTCGATCCCGCCACCCTCGCCGCGACGCTCGACGGGCAGTCCATCGCCCTGTCGCGGCGGGAATTCGCCGTGCTCTCCGCGCTCATGGAGCGACCCGGCGTGATCCGCTCCCGCATGGAGATCGAAGAGCGGCTCTACGGCTGGCAGGAGGAGGTGGAGAGCAATGCCGTGGAGGTGCACATCCACAATCTTCGGGCCAAGGTCGGCCGCGAGACCATCGAGACCGTGCGCGGCCTCGGCTACCGCGTCAGGGGGGCGGCATGACCTCGCTCAAGCGCAGGCTGGTGCTGATCCTGCTGGCGGCAACGGGCGTCATCTGGCTGTGCGCAACCGGCTGGATCTACGCCTCGAGCCGCAGCGAGCTGGAGCATGTGCTGGACACCCGCCTGCAGGAGGCGGCGCGCATGGTCCATTCGCTGGTGGCCGGCGGCAACATCGCGGCCGCCGAGGCCGTGGCGCAGGCGACGGCTCCGCCGGAGGCCGGCTACGAGCGCCAGCTCTCGTGCCAGATATGGTCGCTGGACGGGCGCCTCGTCGCGAAATCCGGTGGTGCGCCGGAAGAGGCGCTGGCCGGGCCCGCGGAAGGCTTCTCCGAGCGCACGGTGAACGGCGAGCCGTGGCGGGTCTATACCATCCTTGATCCGGACAAGGGCGTGCGGGTCATGGTGGGCGACCGCATCGGCCTGCGTGACCGGCTGGTGCGCGATCTGGTGGCGGGGCTGCTGGCGCCGGTGATCCTCGTCGTACCCCTGCTGGGCCTGCTCATCTGGATCAGCGTCGGCCGCGGGCTCGCGCCGCTCCATGCTGTGGCCGGCGACATCGCCGCCCGTGACGGCGAGGACATGCGCCCCGTGGCGCCGGCGGCGGCCCCGGCCGAAATCCGCCCGCTGCTGGAGGCCATCAACGGCCTGTTCGCCAAGGTGGAGGCCGCGCGGCGGCAGGAGCGGGACGTGACGGCCTTCGCCGCGCACGAATTGCGCACGCCCCTCGCCGGTCTGAAGACGCAGGCCCAGATCGCGTTGGCGGCACATGATGCACCGACGCGCGAGGGCGCACTGCGGCAGATCCTCGTCTCGGTGGACCGCACCACCCGCCTCGTGCGGCAGCTGCTGGCGCTCGCCAAGCTCGAAGGCACGCCATCCCCGTCGCTCGAAGCTCCCGGCGAGACGGAGGCCGGGGCGTTGCTGCGCGACATCGTGCGCCAGACGTCGAAGCCTGCCACGGCGCATGTGGTGGTGGACCACGCCCTCGACGGAGTGAAGCTGAAGGGCGACCGCGAGGCGCTGCACCTGATGCTGCGGAACCTGCACGAGAACGCGGTGGAGCACACCGTCGAGCATGCGGCCGGCGGCGGCACCATCTCCTGGCGCCCCTGCGCCGGCGGGCTGTGCGTGGAGGACGAGGGGCCGGGCATTCCCGAAGACGAGCTGCCGCTGGTGACACGCCGCTTCTACCGGGGCCGCAGCCGCAGCGGGGCGGGAAGCGGCCTCGGGCTCACCATCGCCACCATGGCGGCCGCCCGCGCCGGCGCCCGGCTCACGCTGGAAAACCGCCCTGATCGACAGGGGCTGAGAGCCACGATCATTTGGTCGCGCACCTGAATTCCGGCAATGGCGGCTCCGGCCCAGGCGAACAATCGCCGCCTGCCGCTCGATTCGACCTGCACTGGGATGGAACAGGGGAACACCGGTGTTCCGGACAATTCTCTGCCTTAAAAATTTCCGACCCAGGAGCCGTTTGCGCTCCGTTGCCTGTTCCACCCACTACGCTTGTCTACCTAAAAACTCAGGCGTTATAAGGCGTTAAGTGGGACAGCTGGGTGGGCTCGAACCCCCGACCTCCGGCTCCACAGGCCGGTGCGAGGGTTGGATCACCGCCTCCTTCTTCACTCATCTGTACTTTGACTTCGGTGGCGACGCGGGGCGACCTATCCGACTTCAATATCTCGCTGTCTGATTTTTCTTTATATATCAAATGCTTAAATGGTGCCGGATGAGGGCGCCTCAATTCTCACATATCTAGTTGAAAATAGTTATAAATTTCAGTCCTATATCAAGTTGGTGCCAACACAAATGCCAACAAATCGGGGCGATGCTGCTCGATGGCACTATCCGGCGAACTGCCGGGATCTGGCGCGAAGGGACAGAACGATGGCCACTCAGGCCGCCTCCCATACCCGGTTCAAGATCCGCGCGGAGATAGCCTTCTTGTCCACAAGGGCAGTGCCGCCGGGACCGACGGCCGGGCTCACCTAGCCCAGCGCTGCGAGCACCATCCCCGCCAAGCCGCATATCGCAAGGGTTGGGAGCATCCCGAGCCTGAGCCGGAACATGGCGATCATCGCCATCGCGGAGAGCGCGGCCGCGCGCCAGTCGATGGAGGAGAGCACGGGCAGGTCTGGCCCGATGCCGCGCCAGTCCACGCTCACCACCTGCCGGAAGACGACGTGGATTCGGGAAATACGCGGAGCCCATGTCGTCTTTCTTGGACGTGCGCCTCGCGAGATCGACCGCGAGCCATGCCCATGGCATTAGGCCCCCATCCAGTCGAGGCGCGCGGAATGCGATGGGGCGAGGCCGAGAGCGTTACGGGGTATCACGCAAATCTCGCCCCGTCAGCGCCGAGGCCTAATCGCTGCCAGCCGCGTGCGCTCGGCGCGGCTGCTCTTCAGGAAGAAGCGCACCATTTCGCGGCTCGCGTCCGGCCCGTTCGGATCGGTAAAGGATCCCGACGGGCTGCCGCCGGACCAAGCATGACCGGCACCGTGGAGCACCCAGTTTTCCAGCACCCCATTCCCCGCGGCATCGCTGTGGACTTCCCGGGTGTAAGCCACGCCGCCCGGAGACTGGCCGGAGGTGACCGTCGTCCGGAACTTCATTTCCCCCTGCGCCTGCGCGGCTGCCTGCGCCACCACCTGCGTGCCGTTCACCGGATGGACCGTCCTGTCGCCGTCACCGTGAAAGACAATGGTGGGCACGACAACCCCATCGCTGCGGTGCGCCGCGGGACTGCCGCCCTGGCGCATCGCCGCGAAGGCGGAAGGCATGTCGCGGGCGGCACCGCACGCCAGTCCGGAATGCACACCAATGGCGCGGAAGAGATCGGGATAGGTCGCGCCCATGATCGCTGCCGTCGCACCCCCGGCGGACAGGCCGGCGGCAAATACCCGGTCCGGGTCGACCGGGAACTCGTCCATGATCTGGCGCGTGATGCCGGCAATCAGCGAGGGCTCGCCCCGGTCGCGCTTCTGATCGCTCGCATTGAACCAGTTCCAGCAGCCGGAGGCGTTGGCATCATGGCTCTGCGCTGGATAAGCGACGATAAAGCCGTGCTCCTCCGCCAGCTCGTTCATGCGCGTGCCGGCCGCGAAGTCGTCCGAGGACTGGGTGCAGCCGTGCAGCATCACCACGAGCGGCACGGCCTCGTCCGCCAGGCTCTGGGGCACGTAAAGCTTGTAGGATCGGCGGCCCGCCTGGTTGGCAAAACTGCGTTCCTCGAAGCGGGCACCTTCCGGCACCGGCACCTGCGTGGCCACGCGCGGTCTCCTCGCCTTGAGGCGGGCAGAGGGGCTGGCGTCAAGGACCAGATCCAGCATTCCGTCCAGCCAGGAGGCGGGCCGGGCGGCGACGTGGTCGACATGGACAGGGGCAGCCGTTGTGGCTGCAGGCGCAGTCCAGGCGCTGCCGGTTTCCGGCGAAGGCGGAACGAGGTCGACGATCGATGTGCCCGCGTCCGCTTCGGCAGGCCGATCGGTGTCAGGGGAGTTGGAAAGGCCGTCACGCAGGACGGTCATGGCTTCTTCGAGCCGGCCCTGGCGGGTGAGGCGTGTGGCTTCCAACACGTCGATCTTGAATTGTCTGGCCATCTGGTGCGGCTCCACGAGTTCATTCGGACAAAGCGCAGGAGCCGGCCCTGCGGTGAAAGGCTGGAATTCTCCAGCATTGGCGAGTTCAGGTCGTCAGCAGATCCGATCGGCCAGCGCCGCCTTGACACCCGCGCTGGCCTGGAGGGCCCCGAGAATCTGAAGGGAGGCGATGGTGGAGCGCGCCAGCTCGGGCGAAACATCCTCCTCGATGACCGCCATGCCGAGCACATGGATATGGAGCATCTCGCCGGAATTGTGCGCGGCCTCAAGATCCTTGCGGCTATAACGCCGCAGACCCAGGTCCAGCTGATGCCGGCTCAGCGATTTTTTCAGAGCCTCATCATGGCGGTCGATCTGATTGCGGATCGCGGTGCGGATGAAATCCGTGCGGTTGGAATAAAACCCTTCGCGCACCAGAAGGTCCACCTGGCCCAGGTCCACGTAACCAAGGTTGATGGTGATCTTCTCGCTCTCCGCCTGCCGCGGCCTGAGCTCCTGCACCTTGTGGGCCATTTTTCCATCCCTAAACCATCTGTGTGGATGGTAGATGGCCCTGCCAGTCGCCCTGCACAAGGGGCTCCGGTGAAGGTTTTTGTCGCGTCAGGACCCGAGCCGTACGTGGACGGCACGCTCTCCCGGTTCATCCCGCAGCGGGATGAGGAGCGGGCTTGTGGACAGTGCAACACCGTCGAGGGTTGCCGAAGCAATGCCCCGGCTCACCCCCTTCGGATTGTCCACGGTGATGCGATAGCGCGCCGCGCCATGGCGGATCGTGAGATCGAACCCGGGCCAGTCCCGCGGAATGCAGGGATCAAGGCGCAGCATGTCCCCTTCCTTGCGCAAGCCCAGGATGCTCTCGATCCCCGCCCGCTGCATCCATCCCGCGGAGCCGGTGTACCAGGTCCAGCCACCGCGGCCCGCGTGGGGCGGCTCGGAATAGATGTCGGCAGCGAGCACGTAGGGTTCGACCTTGTAGCGCACCACGTCCGAGCGAGTGCGCGCGTGATTGATGGGATTGAGCATGGAGAACAGGTCCGAGGCCTTGTCGCCTTCTCCCAGGGCCGCGAACGCCATCACGGACCAAAGCGCCGCATGGGTGTATTGGCCGCCATTCTCGCGGATGCCCGGCGGATAGCCTTTGATGTAGCCGGGATCCAGCGGCGTCCTGTCGAAGGGCGGCGTGAACAGCAGCGCCAGCCCTTCCCCCGGCCGGATCAGCTCCCGCTCCACGGCCGCCATGGCGCGGACCGCCCGCGCGGGATCGCCCGCGCCGGAGAGCACCGCCCAGGACTGCGCGATGGAATCGATGCGGCATTCGTCGCTCATGGCCGAGCCGAGCGGGGTGCCATCATCGAAGAAGGCGCGGCGGTACCAGTCTCCATCCCACGCCGTGCGCTCGAGGGCGGCTTGAAGTCCTTCCGCATGGGCGCGCCAGCGCGCGGCCCGACCATCCTCTCCCCTTGCTTCAGCGAGGGGCGCAAACGCTGTCAGCGCAGCATGCAGGAACCAGGCGAGCCAGACGCTCTCGCCTTCGCCGCCTTCGCCCACACGGTTCATGCCATCGTTCCAGTCCCCGGTGCCGATCAGCGGCAGGCCGTGCCCCCCGAGCGCGAGGCTCTCGTCCAGGGCGCGGGCGCAGTGCTCGAAAAGGGATGCAGACTGATCGGACACACTGGGCGGGAAGAAGGCCTCATGCTCGCCGGGATGGAGCCTCTGTCCTTCCAGGAAGGGCACCGCCTCATCGAGGACCGCGCCATCGCCGCTCACCTTCATATAGTGTGCGGTGGCATAAGCGAGCCAGGCCCGATCGTCGGAGATGCGGGTGCGCACGCCGCGGCCGGAATGGGGCAGCCACCAATGCTGCACGTCGCCCTCCACGAACTGCCGCCCGGCGGCGCGCAGGAGATGGGCGCGCGTCATGTCGGGACGCAGCGGCGCGAGGGCCATGCCATCCTGCAGTTGATCACGGAAGCCGTAGGCCCCGCTTGCCTGGTAGAAAGCCGAGCGCGCCCACACCCGGCAGGCCAGCGACTGGTAGAGCAGCCAGCCGTTCAGCATGATGTCCATGGCGCGGTCGGGTGTGTGCACCTCGACGGCGCCGAGGATGGCGTCCCAGCCTCGGGTCACTTCGGCGAGGACCGCGTCGAGGTCGGCGGCGCGGAACCGGGCGATCAGGTCGCGGGCCTCCGCCGCATCGGCGCCCTGGCCAAGCAGGATGACGATTTCCGCGCTGGCGTTGGGACGCAGATCCATCGTGGTGCGCATGGCGCCGCAGGGGTCCAGACCCGCTCCCACCAGCCCGGAGAACCGTCCGCCCCGCAGCATCGCCGCGGGCGCGGCGAGGGTACCGTTCCGGCCGATGAATTCGCTGCGGTCGCCCGTCCAGTCGGTCTGGTGTCCGGCCATGTCGAGGAAAGCGACACGGGCGCCGAAATCCCCATTCCAGGTATTGCGGGCGAACAGCGCGCCGGTCTCGTCGTCGATGCCCGTGGTCACGAACGGAGAAGTTGCGGCGCGTGACGGGCCAAGCACCCATTCCACATAGGCCGCGAGGGAGATCCGGCGCGGGCGATGGGTCATGTTGCGCAGCTTCAGGCGCGCGATCTTGATCGAGCCTTCCACCGGCACGAACTGGATGAGCTCGCTGGCGATCCCGTGTGCCGCGTGGGTGAAGGCGCTGTAGCCGCGCCCGTGCCGGGCGACGTAGGTCGCCGCCTCGTCGCGCATGGGCAAGGCGGTGGGCGTCCAGACGGCGCCGGTCTCGTCGTCGCGCAGGTAGAAGGCTTCGCCGCTCCGATCGGTGACGGGATCGTTGGACCAGGGGGTGATCAGGTTCTCCCGGCTGTTTTCCGCCCAGGTGCAGCCGCTGCCTTCGGTGGCCACGTGGAAGCCGAACGCGGGGTTGGCGACGACATTGATCCACGGCGCCGGGGTGGACCGGCCCGGGCCGAGCACGGTCACATATTCGCGCCCATTGTCGGCGAAGCCGCCGAGGCCGTTGAAGAATTCCAGCTCCGGCACGATGGGCGGCGGCTCCGGCACCACCACGCGACGCTTGGGCGGGGCGCTGGCGGCGAATTCGGCTTCGCTGATCCGATCCAGCTGCTCCACGAGGCTGCCGCGCTGCGCCACGAGGACGATGCGGGCGATGGAGGACAGGAGCGACCGCGTTTCCCCCGGAATGAGATCGGCCCGCAGCACGAAGACGCGCCCCGTGGGCTTCCGCTCCGCCTGCGGCTGCGAGCGGCTGGTGCGTACGAGGGCTTCGATCGCGATCTGCAGATCCTGCACGTAGGACGACTGGCGTTCATTGAGGATCACGAAATCCACCGCCAGCTGCTTCATGCGCCAGTATGCGTGCGCCTTCAGCAGTTCGTGGGCGACATCGATGTCGTCGAGGTCGGAAATGCGGAGCAGCACGATGGGGAGGTCGCCGGAAATGCTCTGCGCCCAGAGGCCGGACTGCGGCCCCCCGCCGCGCAGGAGGGTGTCGGACGACGGGCGTAGCGTCGGCGCAGCGTAGATCGCATAGCCGGCGAGCCGCTGATATGTGGCCGCATCGCTCGCGGTGATGCCGAGGTGGTAGAGCTCGACCTGAGCCTGCGTCCAGGCGAGGGTTGCCGCGCGGCTGTAGGCGGCGGTGTCGCGATGCTTGTCGATGCCGTCCAGCAGCGCGCTGCGGCTGGACGTTGCCATGGTCCAGAACGCCACCCGCGCCATGCCGCCCGGCTCGATCCTCACGCGCCGGCGCAGGGCGAAGATGGGGTCCAGCACCCTGCCGGTGGTGTTGGAGAGGGGCCGCCCGTCGATGATCGCGATGGGGTCGCGCACGCCATGGCCGCGGCCGAGGAAGCGGGCCCGGTCGGTTTCGATCTCCGGCCCACCCACGGCCTCGCCATCCAGCACGCTGAAATGGGCGGCCCAGATTTCCGGCTCGCCCGGCGAGCGCCGCCGGCGCGTCGCGAGGATCGCACCGATGTCGGAGAGGTATTCGGTCTCGACGAAGAGCTTGGAAAAGGCAGGGTGGGCGATGTCGGAGGACTGGGGCGCCAGCACCAGCTCGGCGTAGGAGGTGATTTCCAGCTCCCGCCAGCGGGTGCCCGTGTTGGAGATCGAGACGCGGCGCACCTCGGCATCGTCCTCGGCGGAGACGAGCACATCCAGCGTGGTCTCCAGAGTGCCGTCGCGGCGCGCGAATTCCGCGCGGTCCTCGTGGAAGGTCACATGATAGGCGGCCGGCTCGACGCCGCTCGGCTGGGCCCCGCACGACCAGACCTCTCCGCTGTGCACGTCGCGGATGAAGACATAGGAGCCGTAGTCATCGCAGGTCGGATCCTCACGCCAGCGGGTGACGGCGAAGTCGCCCCAGCGGCTGTAGCCGGAGCTGGCGGCCGTCAGCATGGCGCAATAGCGCCCGTTGGAGAGCAGGTGGGTGGCGGGCGTTGCCTGCCGCGCAGAGGTGAAGGTGCGGCCGGCAGGTGGATCCAGATCGCGGGCGCGGGCCGTCGAGCGCCCGTCCGCCGACCAGGGGCGAACCACGGCCACGTCGCGGGGCGTGCGCTCCTGCAGCAGCAGTTCCGTCGCCTGGATCAACGGCTCGGCGTGGAAGCGCGCGCGCATGATGCCGCCCATCAGCGTGTCGGCGATGGCGACGATGGTCATGCCCTGATGGTGCGCCATGAAGGCCTTCACCACGGCATGCCGCGCGCCCACCGGGACGCGGCTCGTGGTGTAGTCCAGCGCTTCGTAGAAGCCGTAGCGGCCACGGCCGCCGGCCTCCCGGAGCCGGGCAAGATTGGCGCAGGCGGCGATCGGGTCGGCCATGGCGGCAAGAGCGGTCGCGTAGGGCGCGACCACCAGATTGTCGCCCAGCCCCCGCTTCAGCCCCAGGCCGGGAACGCCGAAATTGGAGTACTGATAGGTGAGTTCCAGGTTGCGGGCGTTGTAGGCGGATTCGGAAATCCCCCACGGCACCCGCAGGTCGGCCGCATAGTCGATCTGCCGGCGCACCACGAGCCGGTTGGTCTGGTCGAGCAGGCTGCCGGCGGGCGCACGCATGATCAGCGACGGCATCAGATACTCAAACATGGAGCCCGACCACGAGATCAGCGCGCCGCCATGGGCGATGGGCGTCACCGAGCGCCCGAGGCGGAACCAGTGCTTGGCGGGGACATCCCCCTTGGCGATGGCGAAGAAGCTGGCGAGGCGGGCTTCCGAGGCGAGAAGATCGTAGCAGCTGGGGTCGAGCGTCCCCTCCGCCACCAGATAGCCGATGGACAACAGGTTGCGGTCGCGGGACAGGAGGAAGCCGAACTCCATCTCAAGCGCCATGGCGCGGGCCGCATCCTCAAGTGCGGCGAGGCGGGAGGCGAGCGCGGTCTCCTGCGTCTGGCTGTGTGCGAGGTCCCGGCGATGGCTGGCGATGATGTCGAGGCTGGCCCGCGCCCAGAACAGCATATCCGCGCCGGCAGCGTCGCCGCGCTCGGTGGCGAGGGCGAGGGCGATATCCATCATGGTGTCCGCGCCGGCGGCGAGATCGGCGAGCCGGAGGGCGAGATCCTCGTCCGCGTGTGAGGCCCGGCGCGCGCCGGCGGCAAGGGCGGCGAGGGTCTCGTCCAGCTGCGGGAGGGTCACCGTCTGGGTGCGCCGTCCGTCGGCGAGGAGGCCGGCCTCCTCGCGGGTCAGGTCCAGCGCATCGGCAATGCCGGCCAGACGCTGCGCGATGGGCTGCTCGGACGCATTCCACGCATGGAGCGCGTTGGCGAGCGCGATGAGGTGCCCGGCGAGGTTGCCGCTGTCGACCGTGGAGACGTATTTCGGGTCTAGCGGGCGCAGGTCACTTGTATCATACCAATTGAAGAAGTGGCCGCGGAAGCGGGGAAGTCGCGCCATGGTGGCAAGGCTCGCTTCCAGCCGCCCCAAAGCGGCATCGGTGCCGAGCCATCCGAAATCGCGGGCGCTCGCGATGGAGAGAAGATAGAGGCCCATATTGGTGGGCGACGTCCGGTGCGCCACCACGGGCGCAGGGTCTTCCTGAAAGTTGTCCGGCGGCAAATGATGGTCGGACGCCGTCACGAACGTCTCGAAGAACCGCCATGTGCGCCGCGCGGTCAGCCGCAGGGTCTGTGCCTGGGCGTCGGACATTTCCAGCTGGCCTGCCGGATGGGGCGCACGGCTGATGCGGTACGCCACGGCTGGCGATGCAGCCCACGCCACGGCAAACACGGCCGCGAGCGGCCAGGCGCCCTCTCCCGCGACGGCCGCGACAGCCACCGCGACCGCAGCGATGATCAAGCCTCCGGCCATCCGGCGGTAGGAGCCCGCAAGGTCGAGGTGCCGGGCAAGGCTCGCCTGCGCGGCGGGCACCCATTCCAGCAGGTGGCTGCGGGTGACCAGCAGCCGCCACAGGGTGCGCACGATGGCATCGCCCATCAGCCAGGCCTCGTAGGCGAGGAACACCACATTGAGTGTGGATTGCAGCGTCGCCAGCCTGAGGTCGGCCAGCAGGGCGCGCAGATGGCTGACAGCTGCGATGCCGCGCTGGCGGGGCACGATGGCCGCGAGAACCGGAATGAAGTGCGGCAGCGCGAGGGTGAACAGCACGGCGGCGGTCCAAAACAGCGCGGCGGCGAACGGCAGCGTCCACCCGGCGACCAGAGCCGCAACGGCGAGCGGCGCCGAGAGCGAGCGGCGCAGATTGTCGAGCATCTTCCAGCGCCCCATGACGGGCATGGTGTCGAAGCCGGGGGCGGCGCCGGGAAGCTTGGGGCCGCGTCCGAGTATCCAGGGCAGAAGCTGCCAGTCGCCCCGCGCCCAGCGATGGCGCCGCAGGGCGCTGACGTCGTAGCGGGCGGGAAACTCCTCCACCACTTCCACATCGGAGGCGAGGCCCGCGCGCGCAAACACCCCTTCAAACAGATCATGGCTGAGCAGGGTGGAATCCGGCACGCGCCCGTTCAGCGCCGCCTCGAAGGCGTCCACGTCGTAGATGCCCTTGCCGACATAGGAGCCCTCGCCTGACAGGTCCTGATAGACGTCGGACACCGCCGAACCGTAGGGGTCGATGCCGCTCATGGAGGAAAATGTGCGCTGGAACAGGGATCCCTCCTCGCCCATGGGCAGAGAGGGCGTTACGCGCGGCTGCAGCACACCATAGCCTTCCACTACGCGGCCCGCCGCCGCATCGAAGCGGGGTCGGTTGAGCGGATGGGCCATCTTGCCGATGAGCCGGCGGACCGTGTCGCGCGGCAGCCGGGTGTCGGCATCCAGGGTCACCACATAGCGCACGCCCTCCGGCAGGCTCGGCGGAGATCCGGCGATGTCCACGAACGTGGTGTCGGTGGCGCCGCGCAGCAGGCGGTTCAGCTCATGCAGCTTGCCGCGCTTGCGCTCCCAGCCGATCCAGCGCGCCTCGCCCGCATTCCACACCCGCCGCCGGTGCAGCAGGGCGAACCGGGCACCGCCCGGCGCGGGCCCGTAGCGCGCGTTGAGGGCTGCGATCCCCGCCGCAGCCTCGGCGAGCAGGGCGTCGTCGCCGTCCGCATGCTCCGACTCGGAATCGGTCCAGTCGGACAAAAGAGCGAAATGCAGGTCGCCTTCGGGGCTGGCGAGGTGATGAATCTCCAGCCGTTCGACATTCTCCGCGATGGATGGGGGACTCGTCAGCAAGGTGGGCACCGCCACCAGGGTGCGCAGATGGGAGGGAACGCCATCGCGCAGCTCAAGCGCCGGCAGGGCCGTTGCCCCGAAGCCGAAGCTCATGGCGCGATTGACCAGGGCCACCGCGGCATCGATGGCCGGCACCGATCCGAGCAGAGTGAGAATAACGAGCTGTGCCGCACCGACGCCGGCGGCACCGAGGGCGAGAAGCGGCAGGGCCAGAAGCACTGCTGCCGCGATGGCGATGGCGGCCACATAGCCGCCGACGCCGAAAGCCCGGTTCAGGTGGGTGGAGATATTGCGGATGGGCAGGCGAAATCCGACGTGACGTTCGAAGGCGCGCCGTCCGCTTCCAATCAGGTGATAGCCGGGCTCGCAGTCACGCGGGAGCGGCTCCTGATGGGGATGCGCAGCGCAGGCACTCTCGATTGCGGCAATGGCCTCCCGGGCGATATCGAGTTCGCTGTGCCGGGACCCGCGCGCCAGTTGCTCGATGGCGTCCCGGTAGAGATTGCGGGTCGGAAAATCCATGGCGTCATAGTCGCTTCCGGCGGACAGCAAAGCGTGGACGAGGCTGGTGCGCTCGAAGACGTCCTGCCAGTCCAGGTCGGAGATCAGCCGCAGGCTGGTGATGATGTTGCGGATGGTGACGTTCGCCGCGCCCTGGCTGCGGTGCACGTCGCGCACCACCGTGTCGGCTGTCGTGTGCCGCGCCGCCAGGCGCTGGTCGAGCCAGACCAAAGCCGGAGTGATCCGCGGGTCCTGATCGCGCAGCCGGTGAACCAGCTGGACGGCGAAGGCGTCGGAGATCTGGCCCTGCTCATGCTTGCCGAGCACGCGTTCGACCGGCTCGCCGGGTGTCCCGCCGACGCCCAGCAGCCGATCGGCCAGCGCATCAGCCTCGCGCCGGGCGATCCGGTCGTCGACGATCGCCTCGGCCAGGCGCCGGAGATTCTCGATGAGCACGATCCGCAAGGTGATGGAGACCGCCCACAGCTCGCCGATAGTGAGCGGCTGGATCTCCTGATAGGCCGTGAGATAGCGCGTCAGCATCTCCGGATCGAAACGGCTGTCGGTATGGGCCACGAAAGCCCATGCCACGCCGAACACGCGCGGATACCCCGCGAACGGCCCGCCGGCGAGCTTGGGAAGCTGGCGGTAGTAGCCCGGCGGCAGATCGGAGCGGATCTCCCGGATCTGCTTTTCCACCAGATGATAGTTGTCGATCAGCCATTCCGCCGACGGGGTGATGGCGCCGCCTTCCGCGACGGATGTGGCGATGGCGCGGTAGGCGGCCAGCAGAATGGCGCCATTGTCGGCGAGGCGGGCGGAGAGCGCGTGTCCCCGGGCGAGCCGCGGTTCCACCATCTGGGCGGACGCAAGGCTGCGGGCGTGCTCTTCAAGCCTTTCCGAACCGAACAGTTCCTCGCGGATGGGCTGCTGATCCCACGGCGAGGATGCGGGTGTGCGCCCGAAGACACTGAGAAGAAGGGAAAGCAAATGGACCTTTCTGCCGCGTGGTGCGGCCGGTGATCGGCCGTGCGGAAAGCGCTGTCGATGTGCACAGCTTCGCGTGCGGTCTCATGACCGGCGGGACACCGCCCTAATCCTGAATGGTGTCCGCGAAGGCCCGGGCGAAGCGGACGGCAAGGGCGCGGGCGTCGGCCTGGAGTTGCTCGGTGCTCTTGGGAGCGGCCGCGCTATTGCGGACAGGAATCTCGAGCGTGAGGCTGCCGCCGCCGCTGTCCTGCTCGCGCCAGATGACCCGGGCGAGGACGTGCTCCGCGTCGAGCGACTGGAAAACGATCTGGAGGCCCTTGTTCATGCGATCGAACGCCTTTCTTGCCGGAGGCACGGCGTGCGACGCACCGCTCGCGTGCGATCGTGCGAAGGGGGCCGGGGCGCCGGCCGATGGTGGGCCCTAGAAGTCGGACGTGGACAGGCGGTGGAAGCTTTGCCGCCGCCGCGCGTAGACGCCGCTCGCGGCGCGCTCGATCCGCTGCCGGTTGGTGTCGAAGGTGCGCAGGGACGCGGCCTCGTCGTGGCCGCTCTGGGGACTGAACCGCGTCAGGACATCGGCATCGAGATGGAACGCGACTTCGAAGGCGGAATCGTGCCCCCAGAAGGTCACGCAGCGCCTGACGGGATCAAAGACGCGGCTGGCATTGGGAAACTGAAGGGTCATGGAAGCCTCCTGTTTGCGGCCCATCCGTCAAAGGAGGAGCGCGTCCGCCGAAGGGGCTTCACGCGCCCTCGCGGATGTCTGCTGGTCCTTCAAGACGGCGGCATCGAGTTCGGCGGCATTCACCGAAAGGCACTTGCTTCGACCCCGGGGCGCCGCGAGGGCGGGCGTGTGCAGCATCGTCGCCATGCGCCGGTAGGCCAGGAATGAGACGCCGAGAAGCTGCTCCTCGTCGATGACGAGTCGGTAGGTTCCCGCCGGGAGGTCGCCGTCCGTATCGCTGAGATGGAAGGCGTGGTCGAACGTGACCGTGGTTTCACGGGTGCGGACGTTCATGACATCACCTCAGCCTTTCTTCTTGGGCTGCCCCAAGGAAACGGGAGACCCTTTCACGAACGACGCCGGCGGCTCGGGCACCTTGATCTTCTTCGGCTTCTTGGTTTCGCGATTGCCGCGCATCTGTCCTTTGGCCATGATCGTCTCCTCTCGGGCACGTGGGTCGATCCTGCCGGCGAAACGAAAAACGCCCTGCGACCATCAAGGGCCACAGGGCGTCGGGCGCTCTGCCAGGCAAAGGGATGGCACATCGCCACCGGGGCTGCCGGTACATCCGCGGTCAGCCTTCGGCAACAACGATCAGTCCGGCGCTCCTGAAAGACTCGGGCTGCCGGCCATTAGGTCAGCTCAGATCCTTGAGCATGTCCGCGGACATCTTCCCGCTCTTGCGATCGGCGACGAGCTCAAAGCCCACCTTCTGGCCTTCGCGCAGCTCGCCAAGGCCGGAGCGCTCGACAGCGCTGATATGGACGAACGCGTCATTGCCGCCCGCATCAGGAGCGATGAATCCAAAGCCCTTCTGGGCGTTGAACCACTTCACGGTTCCCTCAGTCATGGGAAACCCTCTCAATTTCGATAATTAGCTCACCGGCCCATGGCCAGTCGTCGACATCGCATTTTCTGGCGAGAATTTCTGGATGGGCGCAAAATACAAATCTGCGCAAAACCAATTGATCAGGCTTTGTATCGACCAGATCACTATGCTCCGATATCCGCGAATTTGCAACATTATTTATAGGTCAATCAATTCAACAAGGCCGCAGCCCGCCCATGTGCTAAGCTTATGGTCCCGCCCCCTTTGAGCAGACCTGACCCCAGGCTAGCCAGGTGCGCTTTTGTTTGCGCAGCCTGGCCAGACGCCCAAGCGCGGCAGAGCCCCACCGAGGCGCCCTTGATTCCTCTCCAAATCCGCCGCACCACCACCTTTCGCTTCCATCGGCCGGTGATTCGCCCGGATGTTCCGCGGATAGCCCATGCTCCGGCAGATCCGTTCGATCATCAGCACGACGCTGCGCCGGTCGCGTCCATGACTGGTGACCGGAGATTACGTTCCTCAGCTGCTGTCCGATCGTCGAGGGCGGGGTGGCAAATTGAGGAGGGCAGAGCAGCCGTTGCGGGGCGGCTGTTCTGCCCCCATCCGCCTCCGGCGGAGGCAGATGCCGATGGTCTATTCAACTGGCATTCGATTTTAACGTGAACCCAGCGGTTTTGAGCGTCACAGGGCGCAACAAAAGCCCCTCGCGAATTCGCATTTTATCTGAGTCTGCGACTATGTCTCCGAGCAAAGACAACATCAACATCCGATCACTCGATGCGATAGATGTTTCGATGGCTGTAAACATGATAATTGCACGTTCCAGCGCCGCCAAGCGTTGCATTTTATCATTTCCTGCTAGGCAGATGGGCCGCGTCAGAATGGATTTCCATCTGCATCGCGAGCATCCCTGCGTCTCCCCTCCGAGGCAGATCTACGTTTTGCGGGATGGCGCAGGAATTCTGTCAGCTTTTTCTTCCGCAAGCAGGCGAATAAGAATTTTGCGGATGGTTGGGTCCGTTTCAGTCTCGATCTTTTTTTCAAAGTTCTTAATGTTATTGCGATGCACGAAGTCGTCATGGATGCTGGGCATTGCGCGCTCCTTTCCGGAGGGCAGTTCTCAGACGAAGCGCGACGTTACTCGTTTTACTACAATGCGTCCAACTATATGTACGTTGATCGTCGTGTTTTGCTGTTCCGCTCAAGCTGCCAATCTCGAACTTCTGTTCACCAGTTGGGGTGCTGAAAGCGCCGCTGCAGCCCCGGTGGACAGCAAACCGCCTGCGACCGGTTTCCTCGATGCGGGCCGAAGTGCTTCAGGCCATCTCAACCTCGCGGATCGCGCTCCCATGGCCCGCGTGGAGGCGGACGAATACCCTAGCCCTTGATAGGCCCCAGGTTAGGAGAGATGGGGCATCATGGCCAGCCCATGCCAGCCAAGCCAGGCGGTGTATAGCCCGACCATCAAGATAAGCGCGGCGGATGCATAGGGAGCACGCCGGGCGAAGGCGCTGAAGCCGGACCACCGCCGCGAGATATGCCGGACGCTGAGCGCGGCGAGCAGGCCGGCCGATACCAGCGTGAGAGCAAGGCCGATGCTGAAGCAAACCACCAGCACGAAGCCGATGCTCAACTGCTTGAGCTGCATGCAGATCAGCAGCACGGTGATGGCCGCAGGGCATGGGATCAGGTGAACCGCCCCTAGATTCCTGGACGCCTTCTTCCCTTCGGGCGGAGCACGGTGCGGATCGAGGGGAAGGCCAGCCTTCCCCGTCCTGTGATCTGGTGCAGCCGGTTGAGGATCGATACTGCCTGTCGGGGCAGGGGGCTCCGGTGCGGACGTCGCATCTTCATGCGCGCCGCCGGAATGGTCCATTCGGCCTTTTCCAGGTCGAACTCGCTCCATTCCGCCATCCTGAGCTCGCCAGGCCTCGGAAAGAGGATCGGCATGAGCTGCAACGCAGCTCTTGTCGTGGGTTGGGGGGAATGGTGCCGGATGAGGGGATCGAACCCCCGACCTTCGGTTTACAAAACCGCTGCACTACCGCTGTGCTAATCCGGCGGCCCCCATTCGGGTGCGTCTTTTCCTCTAGCAGCGGCGCCGCGCACGGACAAGCGCGGCGGTTGGGTCACATGAAAACGGCCCCGCCCGGGGGGCGGAGCCGTTCGATCTGAGGCCGCGCAGCAGGGCTGCGCGGGTGCTCAGTGCCAGTGATCGATGTTGCGATCCTTGGTCTCGGGCACGAACAGAAGACCGATGACGAAGGTCATCAGCGCGATCACGATCGGGTACCAGAGGCCGTAGTAGATGTCGCCGGTGGCCGCCACCATGGCGAAGGCCGTCGCCGGAAGCAGGCCGCCGAACCAGCCGTTGCCGATGTGGTAGGGCAGCGACATGGAGGTGTAGCGGATGCGGGCCGGGAACAGCTCGACCAGAGCCGCCGCGATCGGTCCGTACACCATGGTCACGAACAGCACGAGGATGAACAACAGCCCGATCACCGCCGCCACCTGCGGGCGGAAGATGTCGAACGGATGCGCCATCTTCACGACGTCCTTGTTGGTCGCCGCGGACGGGTAGCCCGCCGACTGCAGCGCCGCCAGGGCGTTCTTGTTGAAGTCAGGCGTATAGGGGATCACGGTGTCGTTGATCTTCAGCTGCACCGGGGAACCGGCGGGGCCGGCCTCGGTCGAGTACTTCACCGAGGACTTCGCGAGGAAGTCGCGGGCGAGGTCGCAGGGCTGGCTGTAGATACGGGTGCCCACCGGGTTGAACAGGCTTCCGCAGTTCGCCGGATCGGACACCACCGTGACCCGGATGTTCTGGATCGCCTTTTCCAGCGCCGGATTGGCGTAGGTGGTGATCATGTTGAACAGCGGGAAGTAGCTCGCCGCGGCGATCAGGCAGCCGGCGAGGATGATCGGCTTGCGGCCGATCTTGTCGGACAGCCAGCCGAAGAACACGAAGAAGCCCGTACCGAACACCAGCGACCACGCGATCAGCAGGTTCGAGGTGTAGCCATCGACCTTGAGGATCGATTGCAGGAAGAACAGGGCATAGAACTGGCCCGTGTACCAGACCACGCCCTGGCCGGCGACGAGGCCGAACAGCGCGATCAGCACGACCTTGAGGTTGCCCCACTTGGCGAAGGCCTCCGACAGCGGTGCCTTGGAGGTGGTGCCCTCCTCCTTCATCTTCTGGAAGGTCGGCGATTCGGAGAGCTGGAGACGAATCCAGACCGAGATGCCGAGCAGAGCGATGGAGACGAGGAACGGCACGCGCCAGCCCCAGGCCGCGAAATTCTGCTCGCCCACGATGGTGCGGGTGAACAGGATGACGATCAGCGAGAGGAACAGGCCGAGGGTCGCCGTGGTCTGGATCCACGAGGTGTAGAAGCCGCGGCGGCCGTGCGGGGCATGCTCGGCCACGTAGGTTGCAGCGCCGCCATACTCACCGCCGAGGGCGAGGCCCTGCAGCAGGCGCAGGGCGATGAGGATGATCGGAGCGGCGATGCCGATGGTGGCCGCGTTGGGCAGGATGCCGACGATGAAGGTCGACAGGCCCATGATGAGGATGGTGACGAGGAAGGTGTATTTGCGGCCCACGAGATCGCCGATGCGGCCGAACACGATGGCGCCGAAGGGGCGCACAAGGAAGCCGGCGGCGAAGGCCAGAAGGGCGAAGATGTCACGGGTGGCCGGCGGATAGGCCGAAAAGAACTGCGCGCCGATGATCGCCGCCAGCGAGCCGTACAGATAGAAATCGTACCACTCGAACACGGTGCCCAGGGACGAGGCGAAGATGACCTTCTTCTCCTCCCGGCTCATGGGGCGGGGCTTCGCTGCCGCCCCCGCTGTTGTCACGCTCATGGAACCACTCCCTCCCATCGCTTCGGGGCTCCGCCGCCGGCGGATGTCGGACCCAACAGGTCCTGCGGGAGAGGGTCTTTTCGGCGCAAGCCCACAAGGCCGTCCGCACGTGGCGTGCGGCGGATCTCAGGGCGTTCCTCCGGTAGACCCTCTGGGTTCCGCGTCATTGTTGGCGCGCGGATATCCCACAGGGCTGGGCGCGCACGGCGCGCCGAGCGGTATCATGGCGAAGGTGTGGCGACCTTACGATTGGTCAATGGTCTTAGGTGCAGGGCGGAATTGTGGGTGCGCTGCAGCGCGGCTGCACGCCCCGGTTCCGCTGCGCTTCAGCTCTTCTTGAGTGCGCGGCGGGCGATGCCGAGGGCCAGGGCGGCGGCGTTGGACACGTTGAGGCTCTTGATGGCGCCCGGCAGGTCGATGCGGGCCAGCACGTCGCACGTCTCGCGGGTGAGCTGGCGTAGCCCCTTGCCCTCGGCGCCCAGAACCAGAGCCAGCGGCGCCCTCAGGCCGGTGTCCTCGATGTCCGCCGGTCCGGCGCTGTCGAGGCCCACCACCAGCATGCCGTTGTCCTTCAGCTCGGTCAGGGCGCGGGAGAGATTCTGCACCAGGCAGAAAGGCACGTGCTCCAGCCCGCCGGAGGCGCTCTTGGCCAGCACGCCGGTCGCCACCGGGCTGTGGCGCGCGGTGGTCACGATGGCGCTGACCCCGAAGGCCGCCGCCGAGCGCACGATGGCGCCGACATTGTGCGGGTCGGTGATCTGGTCGAGCACCAGCACGAGCTCGCTCTGCGCCAGATCCTTGAGCGGCGGCGAGCGCAGGTGATCGACTTCCGCCAGCAGGCCCTGATGCACCGCATCGGGGCCGAGCAGCTTGTCGATGTCGCCGGGGCGCACCAGCTCGGGCGTGACCGGAGGCACGAGGCCCTCCTCGGCGAGGCGGTGGATGGCGTTCTCCGTGGCCATCAGCTTGCGGAAGCGCCGCTTGGGATTGCCGATGGCCTCGGCGACCGTGTGCCAGCCATAGAGCAGGGCGACGTCCTCCGCCCCGGCCCACGGCGGTGGCTTGCCGCCGCCCTTGCCTTTGCGCGGGGGAAACGGCGCGCCGGATGGGCGCGTGCCGCCACGGCCGGCGAAGGGCGGGCGGGCGCCGGGGCGGCGCGGTTCGCGAGGCGGACGATCAGACATGCCGTGGCTTTGTCAGACGCGGCCGCCCGGCGCAAGGGGCGTCGCGGTGGGGACGGGCCTTTCGCGGCCGGCTGCGCCGGTGCGGGCGGCCAAGCCGTCCACAGGGCCGCGGGCGCCGGCGCATGAGGCGGCGATTTCCGGTTGACTTCGGGACGGTGTTTTCACATAAACCCGGCCTCGGATGGCGATTTGAGTTCAGGCTCTGCGTCACCTTCGGCCGCTGGGGCTTTCCTGCATCACCAGTCCGGCTCGAAGCCTTCCTGCTTCGGCATGAAGGTCCGCGATGACGGGCGTCGTTATGGAGGGGTGCCCGAGTGGTTAAAGGGGACGGACTGTAAATCCGTTGGCTCTGCCTACGTTGGTTCAAATCCAACCCCCTCCACCACCCGTCGTCGCGATACGCTCTCAGGGGCGCGGGACCGCTTGCGCCGGTCCCTGGAAGCAGGACGGCACCGGTCGATCCGGTCGCCTGCCACCTCTTCCGCCCTTAAGGCCGGCGTGTTAAGCCGGTCGGAATGCGGGTGTAGCTCAATGGTAGAGCAGCAGCCTTCCAAGCTGAATACGAGGGTTCGATTCCCTTCACCCGCTCCAGCTTCATCTGCCGAAAATCAGATCAATCCGCTCTGCGCGGCAACGTCCCCCATATGAGCGTGGGCCGGTCCAGGCACCGCCCGCATTCCAATTGATTCGCGGGGGAGGGGAGACCGTGCCGCCGTCGGGCCGAGGGCGATGGCGACGGCTCGTCCCAAATAAACGGCCGTCAGGGGCGCTCGGCGCCCCTGACGGCCTGGAACCCCGCCTCGTTGCACGGCGGCCTGGGGCCCGCACGTACACCCCACCGAGGTCGAGGTTCCGATCCTGAAACGACCGCTGCGCGGCCGGTCACTGCGCGTTGATGGCGAGGCCTTCCACGTAGGTGAACTTGGCGTTGGTGCCCTGCTGGAGCGTCGGCAGCGCGCTGAGCACCGTGGCATTGGCGGCCCTCAGGACGCGCAGGTAGCCATCGGGGCCGGGGAAGCTCACGGTGCCGGCGGCGGGATCGGTGGCGACGACCGGGGCGACGATCGTCACCTCGCGCAGGCCGAAGCCTTCCGGCAGACCGGGGAGGCCGTCATTGACCACGACCTCGTTCAGCACTTCCGCCGGCTCGTTCTTGGCGGGCTTGGCGATGGCCGTGACCACGCCCGGCAGCTTGCGGATCAGCAGGCTCTGCCCGTTGCGGAAGGCGCTGAGGTCACCCACCAGCGGCGGCGCGACAACGGCCCAGCGCTTGCCGGCCGGGGTCTCCAGCACCACGGTGCGGGTCGCCGGATTGGCGGACACGAAGCGCACCTTCCAGGAGAGGATCGTGGCGCTGCCGAGGCCCGGCAGGGTCACGACGTCTATCGCCTCGGGCTTCGGCACATCCTGTGCGGCGGCCGGCAGGGCGGTGAACACGCTCGCCGTGGCGAGGCTCGCGGCGACGATGGCCAGCTTCAGGGTGCGAAAGGTCATGTGATAGTCCTTTTGGATCGTTGTATGGATGGGAACGCGCATGGATGCGCCCCGAAACGCGGATCGTCTTTTCGGCGGCCTGCGCCCCGGCGCATCGCTATTGCCTGACCCGCGCCGCGTGATGCGGCGGCGTCAGGAGGCCGTGACGGCGGGAATTTTCCAGCTGCCGTCGAGGATCGAGGGCTTCTTCGGGTTCGGCCAGTACATGCGCAGCATGAGAACGAACGTCCCGGCCGGCGCCGGGAGCCAGTTGGATTCCTTGTCGGCGCCCGGCGAGGCGTGCTGAATATAGAGGTCGACCGAGCCGTCGGCATTCGTCTTGAGGTTCTGCCGGGCACTGATCGAATAGCGGTTCAGTGGATTGGCGACGAAGAAATAATTCTCGTCATACATGGTCAGCGACCAGAAGCCCTTCACCGGGGGAAGCTGTCCCTTGGGGAAGTGCATGACATATGTCTTCGAGCCGTCGTACTTGCGCGCGAGAAGGCCGCCGCCGGACTTCAGCGAGGTCGGGTAGACCGCATCCTCCGGCCGGTTCGCGCCGAGGCCGACGGCCGTGATGAGGGCGCGCTGGATGTAGTCCGTGCCGTAGACGCCGGTCGCGGTAGTGAAGCGCCAGCCGTTCACGTTCTTGATTTCCGACCCGGTCACGAAGTGCGCCATGATGCGGTCGAAGCTGAACTTCGGCACCCGGTTGAGCACGGCGGGATCGGCGGCCTTGGGGTCGAAATCCTTGCCGGGGACGATGCCGATCGCGGCCAGCCGGGGCAGGATGGCGGCATCGGCCGGGGCGGGCGGGTTGGTCTTCATCAGTTCGGCGAGCAGCTTGAAGTAATCGACACCGCTGAGGCCGTTCACCTGGTCTCGCACCGCCGTCTTCATGTCGATGGCCGGGTTCACCGTGCCCGCCGCCGGCGTGTAGTCCTTGCCCCAGGCGCTGAGGGGATAGAGCTTGCAGGCGTCCTGAAGCGCATGCACCGCCGCATAATCCTCCGGCGTGCCGGTGCAGTAGATGCGGCCCAGCAGCCAGACGAGAGCGGTCGGAGATTTATACTGCACGACGCCGGCCGGCAGCGTGCCCTTCCAGCCGGGACCGGTAATGGCATAGGTCTGCGCACCCGTGCCCGTGGTGCGCGTTCCCGGCACCTGGAACACGTTGGTCCAGCCGTCGAGCATGGGGAAGAGGAAGTAGCGCCCCTTCATGTCGGGGATGCTGACGATCCACGGCTCCTTGCCCACGTCGAGCCAGGCGGTGGTGTAGAGCGTGTCGGCGTTGGGCGCCGTGACGTCGCGGAAGCTCGCGTCGGGATAGGTGCGCAAGCGCACCAGCTGTCCCATGGGCGCCCGCGTGCCCTCCGCGGTGGCAACGTTGGTCATCACCCGGCGGGTCATTTCCATGGTCACCAGCGGATAGCCGTAAATATAGGCTTCCGAGGCGGCGCGCAGGTCCTCGACGTCGGCGGTCAATTCATGGATCAGGCCTTCTGCCTGAGCCGAGCCAAGCGCGGTGCTCGCTGTCAGAAGGCCGAGACCGGCGGCAACTGTGCGCCTGGAAACTTTCATCGCGTATCCCCCGATCAACAACGTGCAACTTGCGTTGCCTCTGGCGGCCCTGCGGCGCGGCGGGACGTTATATCAAGCCAAAGGGGCAGGTTTTGCTTTGCGCGCCATCGCGGGAAGCTTCGGGGCAGCACGTCGGCACCTGTCGTTACGGAGGGTGGTAATACAGTAGCCTCCCGGAATTTGGTACGTGCTGACGAAGAAGAAATTTGTACAAATATTGTAATGACTTCGCGGATCATCGGGCGCAGAGGGACCCCAGCGGCCCTTTGCCCGCCGAAAATTGGCTCCAACTTACATACAAACCCGAACTGCCCTGCCGTTCTCAAGCGGACTGGTATTTGAGGACGTTCGCTCACTTCTTGCCGGGCGCAGGATTCGGCAAAGAGGGCTCAGCGGCCCGCATCAGGGTTTCCGTGTCGCCCAGCCAGGGAGGCCGGCGTGCGCGGATCGGGCGGCCCCGCGCTGGCGATACCGCCGCGTTGCGCGTGCGGCTGCCCTGATTATTGTTCCGGTGGAGCTTCAAGGAGACGCGCGTGCGTAGAGTTCGACGTTGGGCCAAGGCTTTCGCGGCCGGAATGGGCCTGTCGGCCGTCATCGCCCTGCCGCCGCTGGCCGCTGCGCCCCTCGAAACGCTCGCGCCGGGCACGCTCTCGGTGTGCATGTTCGCTACCTTCCCGCCCTTCGTCGGCAAGTCCGATGCCGGCGCGTGGGAGGGATCGGACGTGGACTATCTGAAAGCCTTCGCCGCGAAGATGGGGCTCCGGTTCCTGCCGGTGGAGGTGGCGGATTTCGACGGGCTGTGGCTGCGCCCCGGCGCGGGAGCCTGCGACATCGCCGCCTCGGGCATTGCCGACCTTGCCGCGCGCCGGCAGGAGACGGGCGCGGCGGGGGTGTGGTCGGATCATTATTATTTCGTCCTGCGCGCCTTCGGCGTCCGCAAGGCCGATGCCGGGAAGCTGTCGCGTGCAGGCGACCTTGAGGGCAAGACGATCATGGTCATCGCCGGCTCGACGGCGGATGTCGATGTCAGAAGCCGGGTTGCGAATGGCCACGTCCCGGATGTCACCATTATCGGCACCTCGGACGACGTGGAGAATGCGCGGCGGGTCCGTGATGCCTCGGGAGACGATGGCCCCTTCGCGTTCGGCTCAGGGCTTGGCACCGTTCAATACCTGTCCCGGAAGATGGGCCTCGTCCCGGTGTGGCCCCACTGCATGATGACGCCGGACGGCAAGGTGAGGAACGAGCCCTTCTCCTTCATCGTCCGGGCGAAATCGATCGGCGTGGCGGAGGCGCTCAACGCCTTCATCGCCGCGACGCCCTACGGTGCCGGCCGGGGCCAGGATGCCTGTCCGGATGACGGGCGATAGGCGAGGGGAGGGCCTCGCCCCCAGGATCAGGCCGAGGGCTTTTCCGCCAGCCAGCCCTTCACCTTGCCGATCACCGCGGCGGCGATGCTGTCCACGGATTCGCCGCTGAACTGGGCGGCCGCGCTTGAGGCCTTCACATCGGCCACGGCGGCGAGGACCGCCCCGGTGGGCACGTCCACGAGAGTGACATCGCAGGTGATGAAGATGCCCTGGGTCGTGCTCACGGCGACACCGGCGGCGAGGGGGCCGGCGATGACGGCTGTCAAAGCGGTCGCCGCCATGACCTGCCCGGTCCGCTCGGACGAGGTGGGAATGAGCAGGCTGCGCACGGTGATTTCCAGCCGTGCGGGACGCGTTCCCTGCATCAGGCTCGGCAGAAGTCGGTGGCTCTCGGTCGTCAGGGCCGCCGCGAGCCGGTGCTCCGCATAGGAGCGGAAGCCGGCGCGCTCGACGCGGTGGAGATCGGCCCTGGGCGTCTCCTGCTCCTTCTTTTCCAGCGCGTCGGCCTCGGCCCATTTCACGGCGGCGTCGGAGGGAAACGTGACCTTCACGCTGGCAAGCGTGAGGCCGGCCACGTCGGCTTCGGTCAGGGTGTGCTTCGGCAAAGTGGAGCAGGCGGCAAGAAGCACCGCGACGGCGAGCATGGCCGTCGTGCAGATTCGCAGTTTCAATCGATCCTCCCGCCCTTTTGTGACGGACGGTGTCGGGCGGCCGCCCGCATGGCAAGGCGTATTCCGCTGGGAAGTGCACGTTTTGGATGTGTGTGGTTGCAATGACACGTCGGCTCAAGAACCCGGAGCGCCCGCGCCGAGGCCGGACGCCAATCGGGCCGCGGCCCAACGGGGTGGAGGATGCCCCGCAGCATGTCCCGCCCCAATGAAGCGCCTCTTGCATCCGCCCCTGAAACCCCCTATCCCACGGCGGATTTTTTGGCGGCCCGCGCGGGGCGCTGACCGAGAGTGAGAGAGAGAAATGGCCAAAGAGAAGTTCAACCGCTCGAAGCCGCACTGCAACATCGGCACGATCGGTCACGTTGATCACGGCAAGACGTCTCTGACGGCTGCGATCACGAAGATTCTTGCGGAGTCCGGCGGCGCGACGTTCACGGCGTACGACCAGATCGACAAGGCGCCGGAAGAGAAGGCGCGCGGCATCACGATCTCGACCGCTCACGTTGAGTACGAGACCAACAACCGCCACTACGCGCACGTCGACTGCCCCGGGCATGCCGACTATGTGAAGAACATGATCACCGGCGCGGCGCAGATGGACGGCGCGATCCTGGTGGTGTCGGCGGCCGACGGCCCGATGCCGCAGACCCGCGAGCACATCCTGCTCGCCCGTCAGGTCGGCGTGCCGGCGCTGGTGGTGTTCCTGAACAAGTGCGACATGGTGGACGATCCGGAGCTCCTGGAGCTCGTGGAGATGGAGGTGCGCGAGCTCCTCTCGAAGTACGACTTCCCCGGCGACGACATCCCGATCATCCGCGGCTCGGCGCTTGTTGCGCTGGAGAACGGCGATCCGGAGCTGGGCAAGAACGCGGTGCTGAAGCTGATGGAGGCGGTCGACGCCTACATCCCGCAGCCCGAGCGTCCCATCGACCTGCCGTTCCTGATGCCGATCGAGGACGTGTTCTCGATCTCCGGCCGCGGCACCGTGGTGACCGGCCGCGTCGAGCGCGGCATCATCAAGGTGGGTGAGGAAGTCGAGATCGTCGGCATCCGCCCGACGGTGAAGACGACGGTGACCGGCGTCGAGATGTTCCGCAAGCTGCTCGATCAGGGCCAGGCTGGCGACAACGTCGGCATCCTGCTGCGCGGCACCAAGCGCGAGGACGTGGAGCGCGGCCAGGTGGTGTGCAAGCCGGGTTCGGTGAAGCCGCACACGAAGTTCAAGGCCGAGGCCTACATCCTGACGAAGGAAGAGGGTGGTCGTCACACCCCCTTCTTCACCAACTACCGCCCGCAGTTCTACTTCCGCACGACGGACGTGACCGGCGTGTGCACGCTGCCCGAAGGCACCGAGATGGTGATGCCGGGCGACAACGTGTCGATGGACGTGCACCTGATCGTTCCGATCGCCATGGAGGAGAAGCTGCGCTTCGCCATCCGTGAAGGCGGCCGTACGGTTGGCGCCGGCGTCGTCGCTGCCATCATCGAGTGATTGCAAAGACCCTCAGGTCTTTCCGGACGGGCGCCTTCGGGCGCCCGTTTGCTTTTGGGCGGCGGCCTGAGTTGGGGACACGGCACGAGATCATCCAGCCGCCCCTTTACAGCCGCGCGGCATCCCACTAAACACAGCCGGCCGATGCGCTGGGTCACTTCCCGGCGCGGCGGAGTCTACCCTCGAGGCAGGTTGATCGCTGAATAGCGGATTATTCCGGGCGTCGGGGCGCAGGCCTTAGGAGTGTAGCTCAACTGGTTAGAGCACCGGTCTCCAAAACCGGGGGTTGGGGGTTCGAGTCCCTCCACTCCTGCCATTTCCGGAAAGCCCAAGGAGCGGGCTTGCTCGGGATGGCAGGTCAGGCGAGACGCCGCCGAAACGGCACGGCTTGAAGGCGCGTTTCGGGTGGCCCATATGAGGCATGGCCCGGCCCCGCCGAAGGCAGCACCGCAGCAACGTCTCGCGAGAGCCGAAGCCGGCGGGAAGAGAATTTAAGCGGCAAGTGCCGCATCCGCGCCACCGGGCGGTCCGGGGCGCATGAGCAGGCGGCGCGGGAACGGGCGGCAACAGGAACGGACGGCAAGACGCCATGGCGAAGAACAGCCCGATGGAGTTCTATCAGCAGGTCCGCGCGGAGACGGCCAAGGTCACCTGGCCCACCCGCCGCGAGACGCTGATCACCACCGCCATGGTGTTCGTGATGGTGTTCCTGGCGTCCATCTTCTTTCTCGTGGCCGACCAGATCATCCGGTTCGGCGTCTCCACGCTGCTGACCCTCGGGCACTGAGGCGGGAGGCCCACATGGCGAAGCGCTGGTACATCGTTCACGCATATTCGAACTTCGAGAAGAAGGTGGCCGACTCGATCCGCGAGCAGGCCGACCAGCGTGGCCTGACCGACCTGTTCGAGCAGATCCTCGTGCCCACCGAAAAGGTGGTGGAAGTGCGCCGCGGCCGGAAGGTCGATGCCGAGCGCAAGTTCTTCCCCGGCTACGTCCTGGTGAAGATGGACCTCACCGACGAGGCGTTCCATCTCATCAAGAACACGCCGAAGGTCACCGGCTTCCTGGGCGCCGACAACAAGCCCATGCCCATCTCCGAATCGGAGGCCATGCGCATCCTGCAGCAGGTGCAGGAAGGCATCGAGCGTCCGAAGCCGTCGATCTCCTACGAGGTCGGCGAGACGGTGAAGGTGTCGGACGGCCCGTTCGCCTCCTTCAACGGCATCGTGGAAGAGGTGGACGACAGCCGCTCGCGCCTGAAGGTGGCGGTGTCCATCTTCGGCCGCGCGACGCCGGTGGAACTCGAATTCGGTCAGGTCGAGAAGGTCTGACCGGAACGGCCCGTCGCTCCTTCGGGGGCAAGGGGCCGAAGTCTGGCGCGCTGCCTTGGGGCCGTGCGCCGGCGTGGGAGGGGAGGGGGCGTCTCGCCAAGCGCCCTTTTGACCCGCACCACGCAATCCCGCCCGCCGCTCCCTCACCGGACGGCGGCGCATTTTGGGAGTTGTTGAAATGGCGAAGAAAATTACCGGTTACGTCAAGCTGCAGGTGCCCGCCGGCAGCGCCAATCCGGCCCCGCCGATTGGTCCCGCGCTCGGTCAGCGCGGCCTGAACATCATGGAATTCTGCAAGGCGTTCAACGCCCAGACCGCGCAGCTCGAAAAGGGCATGCCGATCCCGGTGGTGATCACGGCCTATCAGGACCGCTCCTTCACCTTCGAGCTGAAGACCCCCCCGGTCTCCTACTTCCTCAAGAAGGCCGCCGGCCTCGAGACGAAGAAGAAGCCCGGCTCGGGCTCGAAGACGCCCGGCAAGGGCACCTTCGTCGGCAAGGTCACGCGCGCCCAGCTCGCGGAGATCGCCGAGAAGAAGATGAAGGATCTGAACTGCGACACCGTTGAGGCCGCCGTCCAGATGATCGAAGGTTCGGCCCGGTCCATGGGCCTGCAGGTTCAGGGGTGAGCGCCATGGCGAAGGAAGGCAAGCGCATCCGCGCCATCAACGAGGGCATCGACCGTAACAAGCTGTACGGCCTGGACGACGCCCTCAAGCTCCTCAAGGAGCGCACCACCGCCAAGTTCGACGAGACCATCGAGGTCGCGCTGAACCTCGGCGTGGATCCCCGTCACGCCGACCAGATGGTCCGTGGCGTGTGCAACCTGCCCAACGGCTCCGGCCGGACCGTGCGCGTGGCGGTGTTTGCCCGCGGCGCCAAGGCCGACGAGGCCAAGGCGGCGGGCGCCGACATCGTGGGCGCCGAGGACCTCCTGGAGACCATCCAGGGCGGCACCATCGAGTTCGATCGCTGCATCGCGACCCCGGACCTGATGCCCCTCGTCGGCCGTCTCGGCAAGGTGCTCGGGCCGCGCGGCCTGATGCCGAACCCGAAGGTCGGCACCGTGACCATGGACGTGAAGGGCGCCGTCGCCGCCGCCAAGGGCGGCGCGGTGGAGTTCCGCGTCGAGAAGGCCGGCATCATCCACGGCGGCATCGGCAAGGCCTCGTTCCCGGCCGACAAGCTGGCCGAGAACATCCGCGCCTTCGTGGACGCGGTGGTGAAGGCCAAGCCCGCCGGCGCCAAGGGCACCTACCTGCAGCGCGTCGCAGTCTCCTCCACCATGGGGCCGGGCATCAAGGTTGAGCCGTCCACCGTGCTCTCCGCCTGATCGGCACAGATCAAGCTTCTGGAAAGGCCGGGCCGGTTGGTCCGGCCTTTTCGTTTGGATGTCACGTCTTGGCGAGGTTCGCACGGCCTTCCATCGGTGCATGGCAGGCCGGCAGCTGCCGTATGCAAAAAGTGCGCAAGGATCATGATCGGGGCGTGACAAGAGGAAGAGCAGCCTCTATATGGGCTGTTCCCGGGCGGCTTGCTGCCCGGATCAGGTATTGTGGCTTTCGCCCTTGACCGGGTGGAAGGGCTGGGAGGGTTCGCCCGCCCGGCCTTGTCGTCTGTCAGGCGTTCGGGTGGCTCCTTGGAGCCTCCGGGCGAACCAGCAGGCAAAGTCCTGTCCGAGACTGCCGGTGCCGTGGTGCCGGCCCGATGGAGATGCGCCCGCAAGGGATGTTCGCTCAATCGGGCCGAGGATCAAGGCTTAATTCCCGAAATCCGCCCTAACGGGTGGTTAATGGGGAGCCAGCATAGACGGGGAAGACCGTAATTTGCCCTCCGGACGGCGCGAGCCGGCGGAGATGAAGATCGGTTCGGAACCAGCGCCTTGCGCTTCGCGACACGGAATTCCGTGCCCGGGCAATAGGGGACAGGGCATGAGAGCGTCGCGGATCGCGGCCTTCCATGTCGTCAGACAGGTTGGCCGCAGGACGCGGCAAGGCGCAACCGGCGGGACCGGACGCCTCCTTCGGGAGGTTGAGGGTGCCGCCAAGGCTTAAAGAGAGCCAGACGTGGATCGAGCGGAAAAACAAGAGCTCGTCACGACGCTCACGGATGTGTTCAAGAGCACGTCCGTCGTCGTGGTCGCCCACTATTCCGGCCTCACCGTGGCCCAGATGTCGAAACTCCGTCGACAGATGAAGGCCGAGGGTGCGACCGTGAAGGTGGCCAAGAACCGCCTCGCCAAAATCGCTCTGGAAGGCTCCGACGTCGCCCATGTGGCGTCCCTGCTGAAGGGACCCACCGTGATCGCCTATTCCAGCGATCCGGTGGCGGCGCCGAAGGTTGCCGTCGAGTTCGCCAAGGCCAACGACAAGTTCGTGATCCTCGGCGGCGCGATGGGCAAGACGGCCCTTAACGTGGACGGTGTGAAGGCGCTTGCCACACTCCCGTCCCTGGACGAACTGCGTGCCAAGCTCGTCGGCCTTATCCAGGCCCCGGCGACCAAGATTGCGCAGCTCACCACGGCACCGGCGGCCAAGCTCGCCCGCGTGTTTGGGGCCTATGCCAAGCAGGACGAAGCAGCGTGAGGCCGCGGCCGCCTTTGGCGGCCTGATCTCGCAATTCCAAAATCCGAACCTATCTTAAGGAATATCCCATGGCTGACCTGACCAAGCTCGTCGACGAGCTGTCCTCCCTCACCGTGCTCGAGGCCGCCGAGCTGGCGAAGCTCCTCGAGGAGAAGTGGGGCGTTTCCGCCGCCGCCGCCGTGGCCGTGGCCGCTGCCCCGGCTGCTGCCGCCGCCGCGGTGGAAGAGCAGACCGAGTTCACCGTGATGCTTGCCGCCGCCGGCGACAAGAAGATCGAAGTCATCAAGGAAGTCCGCGCCATCACCGGCCTTGGCCTCAAGGAAGCCAAGGACCTCGTGGAAGGCGCTCCGAAGCCCGTCAAGGAAGGCGTTTCCAAGGACGAGGCCGAGAAGCTCAAGGCCCAGCTCGAGAAGGCTGGCGCCAAGGTCGAGCTCAAGTGAGCTTTTGACGTTTCGGGTCCCGGCCTTGTGCCGGGACCCGTTCCATAGCCGGCCGGAAGGCCGGACAGGGAGAGAGACGGTTCTCCCGGCAGCCGGTCCGGACAAGGTTCGGGGCTGCCGGGAGAGCCGTCATGGTGCTGAAAGGGGATGGCGTTTCGCCCCCAACCCTTGAAGGCACGATGGCTGATTGAGGTTCCGGTGCCGGCGCGGCGAGCCCGCCTCCTTCGGGAGGACAGGGGCCGGCCCGAGAGACCAGGACGGACGAGGATCGAGATGGCGCAAACGTTCACCGGTCGTAAGCGGATCCGCAAGTTCTTCGGCAAGATCAAGGAAGTGGCCGAGATGCCGAACCTCATCGAGGTTCAGAAGGCGTCCTACGACCAGTTTCTCCAGATCGAGGAGCCCAAGGGCGGACGCGACGACGACGGCCTGCAGGCGGTGTTCAAGTCGGTGTTCCCGATTTCCGACTTCTCCGGCGCGGCCATGCTGGAGTTCGTGCGCTACGAGTTCGAGCCGCCGAAGTATGACGTGGACGAGTGCCGCCAGCGCGGCATGACGTTTGCCGCCCCGCTGAAGGTGACGCTCCGCCTCATCGTGTTCGATGTGGATCCGGACACCGGCGCCAAGTCCGTCAAGGACATCAAGGAGCAGGACGTCTACACCGGCGACATCCCGCTGATGACCATGAACGGCACGTTCATCGTCAACGGCACCGAGCGCGTCATCGTCTCCCAGATGCACCGCTCGCCGGGCGTCTTCTTCGACCACGACAAGGGCAAGACCCACTCCTCGGGCAAGCTCCTGTTCGCGGCGCGCATCATCCCCTATCGCGGGTCCTGGCTCGACATCGAGTTCGACGCCAAGGACATCGTCTATGCGCGCATCGACCGTCGCCGCAAGATCCCGGTGACGAGCCTGCTGTACGCGCTCGGCCTCGACAACGAGGAAATCCTCTCGACCTTCTACGAGAAGGTGCCCTACGAGCGCGCGAAGGGCGGCTGGCGCATGCCGTTCGATCCCAAGCGCATGAAGGGCTACAAGGCCGTCGCCGACCTGATCGACGCCGACACCGGCGAGGTCGTGCTCGAGGCCGGCAAGAAGCTCACCGTTCGCGCCGCGCGTCAGCTCGCCGAGAAGGGCCTCAAGGCCCTCAAGATCTCGGATGAGGAGATGGTCGGCCAGTACATCGCCGAGGACCTCGTGGACCTCCAGTCCGGCGAGATTCACGCCGAGGCCGGCGACGAGATCACCGAGAAGACGCTGAAGCTGCTCGAGGAAGCCGGCTACAACGAGATTCCGATCCTCGACATCGACCACGTCAACACCGGCGCCTACATCCGCAACACGCTGGCGGCGGACAAGAACGTGACCCGCGAGGACGCGCTCTTCGACATCTACCGCGTGATGCGCCCGGGCGAGCCGCCGACGCTCGATTCGGCGCAGGCCATGTTCCACTCGCTGTTCTTCGATCCCGAGCGCTACGACCTCTCCGCGGTCGGCCGCGTGAAGATGAACATGCGCCTCGACCTCGACTGCCCCGACACCGTGCGGGTGCTGCGCCGCGACGACATCCTCTCCGTCATCAAGACGCTGGTGGAGCTGCGCGACGGCAAGGGCGAGATCGACGACATCGACCACCTGGGCAACCGCCGTGTCCGCTCGGTCGGCGAGCTCATGGAGAACCAGTACCGCGTCGGCCTGCTGCGCATGGAGCGCGCCATCAAGGAGCGCATGTCGTCCGTCGACATCGACACCGTGATGCCGCAGGACCTCATCAACGCGAAGCCGGTGGCGGCCGCGGTGCGCGAGTTCTTCGGCTCCTCGCAGCTGTCGCAGTTCATGGACCAGACCAACCCGCTCTCCGAGATCACGCACAAGCGGCGTCTCTCGGCGCTTGGCCCGGGCGGTCTGACCCGCGAGCGCGCCGGCTTCGAGGTGCGCGACGTGCACCCGACCCACTACGGTCGCATCTGCCCGATCGAGACGCCGGAAGGCCCGAACATCGGCCTCATCAACTCGCTGGCGACCTTCGCCCGCGTGAACAAGTACGGCTTCATCGAGGCGCCCTACCGCCGCGTCGTGGATTCGAAGGTCACCGACGAAGTGGTCTATCTCTCCGCCATGGAGGAGGGGAAGTACTACGTCGCGCAGGCCAACATCCCGCTCGACAAGGATGGCCGCTTCGAGGAAGACCTCATCGTCTGCCGCCATGCGGGCGACGTGCTGCTCGTCAGCCCCGACCGCGTGGACTTCATGGACGTGTCGCCGAAGCAGCTGGTTTCGGTCGCCGCGGCGCTGATCCCGTTCCTTGAGAACGACGACGCCAACCGCGCGCTCATGGGCTCGAACATGCAGCGCCAGGCGGTTCCGCTGGTGCGTTCGCAGGCGCCGCTCGTCGGCACCGGCATGGAGGCCGTGGTCGCCCGTGACTCCGGCGCCGCCATCGCCGCCCGCCGCACCGGCGTGATCGACCAGGTGGACGCCACCCGTATCGTCATCCGCGCCACGGAAGAGTCCGACCCCTCCAAGTCGGGCGTCGACATCTACCGGCTGATGAAGTTCCAGCGGTCCAACCAGTCGACCTGCATCAACCAGCGTCCGCTGGTGCGCGTGGGCGATCAGGTGCGCAAGGGCGACATCATCGCCGACGGCCCGTCCACGGAGCTGGGCGAGCTCGCGCTCGGCCGCAACGTGCTCGTCGCCTTCATGCCGTGGAACGGCTACAACTTCGAAGACTCGATCCTCCTCTCGGAGAACATCGTCAAGGAAGACGTGTTCACCTCGATCCACATCGAGGAATTCGAGTGCATGGCCCGCGACACCAAGCTCGGGCCTGAGGAAATCACCCGCGACATTCCCAACGTCTCGGAAGAGGCGCTGAAGAATCTCGACGAGGCCGGCATCGTTTACATCGGCGCCGAGGTCCGCGCGGGCGACATCCTGGTGGGCAAGATCACGCCGAAGGGCGAGAGCCCGATGACGCCGGAGGAAAAGCTCCTGCGCGCCATCTTCGGCGAGAAGGCCGCCGACGTGCGCGACACCTCGCTCCGCCTGCCGCCGGGCACCACGGGCACCATCGTCGAGGTGCGCGTGTTCAACCGCCATGGCGTCGACAAGGATGAGCGCGCCCTGGCCATCGAGCGCGAGGAGATCGAGCGTCTCGCCAAGGACCGTGACGACGAGCAGGCGATCCTCGATCGCAACGTCTACGGCCGCCTGACCGAGATCCTCGACGGCAAGGTCGCCATCGCGGGGCCGAAGGGCTTCAAGAAGGAAACCGCCGTCACCCGCGAGATCCTCACCGAGTATCCGCGCTCGCAGTGGTGGCTGTTCGCCGTCGCCGACGACGCCATCATGGCCGAGCTGGAGGCGATCCGCGCCCAGTACGACGATTCGAAGAAGCGGCTCGAGCAGCGCTTCCTCGACAAGGTCGAGAAGCTGCAGCGCGGCGACGAACTGCCCCCCGGCGTGATGAAGATGGTCAAGGTCTTCGTCGCGGTGAAGCGCAAGATCCAGCCCGGCGACAAGATGGCCGGCCGGCATGGCAACAAGGGCGTGGTCTCGCGCATCGTGCCGGTGGAGGACATGCCGTTCCTCGAGGACGGCACCAACGTCGACATCGTTCTGAACCCGCTGGGCGTGCCCTCGCGCATGAACGTCGGGCAGATCCTCGAGACGCATCTCGGCTGGGCCTGCGCGGGCCTCGGCCGGCAGGTGGCCGCCGCGGTGGAAGCCTATTACGCCAAGCAGGATCTGAAGCCGCTGCGCGATCGGCTGGAGATCATCTACGGCAAGGATGAGATCGAGCAGCTCAAGGACGACGAACTGCCCGAGCTCGGCGAGAACCTGCGCAAGGGCGTGCCGATGGCCACTCCGGTCTTCGACGGCGCCCACGAGGCGGACATCGAGCACGAGCTGGAACGGGCGGGACTCGACCGCTCCGGACAGTCCACGCTGTTCGACGGACGCACCGGCGAGCCGTTCGATCGTAAGGTGACGGTCGGCTACATCTACATGCTGAAGCTGCATCACCTGGTCGACGACAAGATCCACGCCCGGTCCATCGGCCCCTACTCGCTCGTCACCCAGCAGCCCCTGGGCGGCAAGGCGCAGTTCGGCGGCCAGCGCTTCGGCGAAATGGAGGTGTGGGCGCTCGAAGCCTACGGCGCCGCCTACACGCTGCAGGAGATGCTCACCGTGAAGTCGGACGACGTGGCCGGCCGCACCAAGGTCTACGAGGCCATCGTGCGCGGCGAGGACACGTTCGAGAGCGGCATTCCCGAGAGCTTCAACGTGCTCGTGAAGGAAATGCGCTCGCTCGGCCTCAACGTCGATCTCGAGAACACCTGACGGGCGCTTCAGCCCGTCGCCCCGCGCAAAGCGGATTGCCCGACCGGCGCTTCTGCCGGCCGGGCCTCAAGTTAAAGGCCCACTTCGTTTGGGAGCCAGCTCATGAATCAGGAAATCCTGAACGTCTTCAATCCGACCGTTCCGGCCCCGAGCTTCAATCAGATCCGCATCACGATCGCGAGCCCGGAGAAGATCAAGTCGTGGTCCTACGGCGAGATCAAGAAGCCGGAAACCATCAACTACCGCACGTTCAAGCCCGAGCGTGACGGCTTGTTCTGCGCGCGCATCTTCGGTCCCATCAAGGACTATGAGTGCTTGTGCGGCAAGTACAAGCGGATGAAGTACAAGGGCATCATCTGCGAGAAGTGCGGCGTCGAGGTCACCCTCTCGCGCGTGCGCCGCGAGCGCATGGGCCACATCGAGCTCGCCGCCCCGGTGGCGCACATCTGGTTCCTGAAGTCGCTGCCGAGCCGCATCGGCCTGCTGCTCGACATGACGCTCAAGGACCTCGAGCGCATCCTGTACTTTGAGTACTTCGTCGTCATCGAGCCGGGCATCACCAAGCTCAAGTACCGTCAGCTCCTCTCCGAGGACGATTACCTGCGCGCCCAGGACGAGTACGGCGAATCGAGCTTCACCGCCATGATCGGCGCCGAGGCCATCCGCGAGCTGCTGCGCTCCATGGACCTTGACAAGATCGCCGCCGATCTGCGCGTGGAGATCTCCGAGGCCACCACCGAGCTGAAGCCCAAGAAGCTCGCCAAGCGCCTGAAGATCGTCGAGGCCTTCCAGCTCTCCGGCAACAAGCCGGAGTGGATGATCCTCACCCATGTCCCGGTCATCCCGCCGGACCTGCGCCCGCTGGTGCCGCTGGACGGCGGCCGGTTCGCGACCTCCGACCTCAACGACCTGTACCGCCGCGTCATCAACCGCAACAACCGCCTCAAGCGGCTGATCGAGCTGCGCGCGCCGGACATCATCATCCGCAACGAGAAGCGCATGCTTCAGGAAGCGGTTGACGCGCTGTTCGACAACGGCCGCCGCGGCCGCGTCATCACCGGCGCCAACAAGCGTCCGCTGAAATCGCTCGCCGACATGCTGAAGGGCAAGCAGGGCCGGTTCCGGCAGAACCTGCTCGGCAAGCGCGTGGACTATTCCGGCCGCTCGGTCATCGTGGTGGGTCCGGAGCTGAAGCTGCACCAGTGCGGCCTGCCCAAGAAGATGGCGCTGGAGCTGTTCAAGCCCTTCATCTATTCGCGCCTCGACGCGAAGGGCCATTCGGCGACCGTCAAGCAGGCGAAGAAGCTGGTGGAGAAGGAGCGTCCGGAGGTTTGGGACATCCTCGACGAGGTGATCCGCGAGCACCCGGTGATGCTGAACCGCGCGCCGACGCTCCACCGCCTCGGCATCCAGGCGTTCGAGCCGGTGCTCATCGAAGGCAAGGCCATCCAGCTGCATCCGCTCGTCTGCTCGGCGTTCAACGCCGACTTCGACGGCGACCAGATGGCCGTCCACGTCCCGCTCTCGCTGGAAGCCCAGCTGGAAGCGCGCGTGCTGATGATGTCCACCAACAACATCCTGCACCCGGCGAACGGCCAGCCGATCATCGTGCCGTCGCAGGACATCGTGCTTGGGCTCTACTACCTCTCCATCATGAAGGAGAAGGAGCCGGGCGAGGGCATGATGTTCGCCAACATGGCGGAGATCGACCACGCGCTGAACGCCAAGGCGATCACACTCGCCACCAAGATCAAGGGCCGCTACATCGGCATCGGCCCGGACGGCAAGCAGTATTCCAAGATCTATGAGACCACGCCCGGTCGCATGAAGATCGGCGAGCTGCTGCCCAAGGATCCGAAGCTCTCCTACGACGTCGTCAACAAGCTGATGACGAAGAAGGAAATCTCCAACATGATCGATGCCGTGTATCGGCACTGCGGTCAGAAGGAGAGCGTGATCTTCTGCGACCGCATCATGGCGCTCGGCTTCTACAATGCGTTCCGCGCCGGCATTTCGTTCGGCAAGGACGACATGGTGGTGCCGAAGAAGAAGTGGGATCTGGTCGAGGAGACCCGCGCGCTCACCAAGGAATACGAGCAGCAGTACAACGACGGCCTCATCACCCAGGGTGAGAAGTACAACAAGGTCGTCGACGCCTGGGGCAAGTGCTCCGATCGCGTCGCCGAGGAGATGATGAAGGAAATCTCTTCGGTCAAGAAGGACCCCAAGACCGGCCGCGAGAAGCAGATCAACTCGATCTACATGATGAGCCACTCCGGAGCGCGTGGGTCGCCCGCTCAGATGAAGCAGCTCGCCGGCATGCGTGGCCTCATGGCCAAGCCGTCGGGCGAGATCATCGAGAGCCCGATCATCTCGAACTTCAAGGAAGGCCTGACCGTGATGGAGTACTTCAACTCCACCCACGGCGCGCGTAAGGGCCTTGCCGATACCGCTCTGAAGACGGCCAACTCGGGCTATCTCACCCGTCGTCTCGTCGACGTGGCGCAGGATTCCATCATCACCGAGCGCGATTGCGGCTCGGACAAGGGAATCCACATGCGCGCCATCATCGACGCGGGCCAGATCGTGGCGTCGCTCGCCTCACGCGTCCTCGGCCGCACCGCGGCGGAAGACATCGTGGAACCGGCGACCGGCGACATCATCGTGCCCAAGGGCCAGATGATCGAGGAGCCGCACGTCGAGCGGATCAACAAGTCGGGCATCCAGGAAATCAAGATCCGGTCGGTGCTGACCTGCGAGACCCGCAACGGCGTGTGCGGCACCTGCTACGGGCGCGATCTCGCCCGCGGCACGCCGGTCAACATGGGCGAGGCGGTGGGTGTCATCGCCGCCCAGTCGATCGGCGAGCCGGGTACCCAGCTCACAATGCGCACCTTCCACATCGGCGGCGCGGCGACCCTCGCCGACTCGTCCTTCGTGGAATCGAACTTCGAGGGCTCCGTCCGCATCCGCAACCGCAACGTGGCGCGGAACTCGGACGGCGATCTCGTGGTGATGGGCCGCAACCTCGCTGTGGTCATCGTCGATCATGACGGTACCGAGCGCGCGGTGAACCGCGTTCAGTACGGCGCCCGCCTCAAGGTGGACGAGGGCGATACCATCAAGCGCGGCCAGCGCATCGCCGAGTGGGATCCCTACACCCGTCCCATCCTGTCGGAAGTGGACGGCACGGTGGCCTTCGAGGACCTCATGGAGGGCTCCTCGATGAACGAGCAGGTCGACGAGTCGACCGGCATCGCCAAGCGCGTGGTGACGGATTCGCGGTCTGGCCGTGGTCCGGAGCTGCGTCCGGCGATCCTCATCAAGGGCAAGGACGGCAAGATCATCAAGCTGCCCCGTGGCGGCGATGCACGCTATGCCCTGCCTGTCGAGGCGATCATCTCGGTCGATCCGAACCAGACCTTGAAGGCCGGCGACGCGGTGGCCCGCGTGCCCATGGAAAGCGCCAAGACGCGCGACATCACGGGCGGTCTGCCGCGCGTGGCGGAGCTGTTCGAGGCGCGCCGTCCCAAGGATGCGGCCATCATCGCGGAGATCTCCGGCACCATCCGGTTCGGCCGCGACTACAAGAACAAGCGCCGGCTCTCCATCGAGCCGACGGACGGTGGGGATCCGGTCGAGTACCTGATCCCGAAGGGCAAGCACATCCATCTTCAGGACGGCGACGTGGTGGAGAAGGGTGACTTCATCGTCGACGGCAACCCGGCTCCGCACGACATCCTGGCGATCAAGGGCGTGGAAGAGCTTGCCGCGTTCCTCGTGAACGAGATCCAGGAGGTCTACCGGCTCCAGGGCGTGCACATCAACGACAAGCACATCGAGGTGATTGTCCGGAACATGCTCCAGAAGGTGGAGATCGACGACTCGGGCGAGACCGACTTCCTCGACAACGAGCAGGTCGACCGGCTCGAGTTCCTCGAGGCGAACGAGAAGGCCGCCGAGGAGGGCAAGAAGCCCGCCACCGGCCATCCCGTGCTGCTCGGCATCACCAAGGCGTCGCTGCAGACGCGCTCCTTCTTCTCGGCGGCCTCCTTCCAGGAGACCACCCGCGTCCTCACGGAAGCGGCGGTCAACGGCAAGATCGATCCGCTGGAAGGGCTCAAGGAGAACGTCATCGTCGGCCGCCTCATCCCGGCCGGTACCGGCGCCCAGATGTCTCGCCTGCGGACCATCGCGACCAACCGCGACGACCTCATCGTTGCGACCCGCGACGAGCAGGGCGACGGCCAGCCGCTCGTGGAAGGCCCCGCCGACGCGGCGGAGTGATCCGGCGCTCAAGCGCTCGCATCCATCGGAAAGGCCGCCCTTCGAGGCGGCCTTTTCTTTTGCCGGGAGAGGGCGGCCAAAGCGGCCGATCGGGCCGATCTCCGGCATTGCCCAGGCAACGCTAGCAAGCTGACACTGAGCACGATCTCGGGGGATTCGGGGCGCAGATCATGGTCAAACTCAAGCGTAACCTCGGGCCGGTCGAGGCTGTGGGGCTGTCGGTCTCGGTGATGGCGCCCACCATGGCCATGGCGCTCAATGTAACGCTGGCGGTCGGCGCCGCGGGTATCGCTGCGCCGCTCGGTTTCGCGCTCGGCACGCTCATGGTGGCGCTTGTCGGATTCTCCTTCGTCTTCTTCGCACGGAAGACGACGCGCGCCGGCTCGGCTTATTCCTACATCGGCCAGACCTTCGGTCCGCGTGCCGGGTTCATCGCCGGCTGGTGCATGCTGCTTTTGTACATTGCAGGCGGTTCGGGCAGCGCGGCTCTGGTGGGGGACTTCCTGCGGGCCGCCTTCGCCGACCACGGCATCCATATCGGAGCCTGGTGGCTGGCGCTGGGCGTCGCGGCGCTGCTCGTCGGCACGCTCTTCGCCTACCGCGACATGGCGGTGGCGGCGCGGCTCATGCTGCTGCTGGAGCTGGGCTCCATCTGCGTCATCGTCTATCTGGGCGTGAAGATCCTCACCGCCGTCGGCGCCACCGGCGGCCTCACCGCCGCGCCGTTCCGGCCGGATCCCACCATGGGCTGGTGGGGGGTGGGCTATGCGGTGGTGTTCGCCGTGCTCTCCTTCGCGGGCTTCGAGGCGGCAGCGACCCTCGCTGAGGAAACCGGCCAGCCCGGCCGCGCCATTCCCATCGCGCTCCTCGGCTCGGTGGTGCTCGCCGGCCTGTTCTTCGTCTTCGCCTCCTACATCCAGGTGGTGGGCTTCGGCGTCGACAACATGAAGGCGCTGGCCGCCGACGAGGCGCCGCTCAACACGCTGGCGCTGAAATACGGCACCCTTCGGATGGCGACCGCGCTGGACATCGCCGCCGCGGTGTCTGCCATCTCCTGCGTGCTTGGCACGCTTGCCGCGGCCGGGCGCATGCTGTTCGTGCTGGGCCGCGCGGGCCTGTCGGACACGGCTGCGTGGGTGCATCCCGTCCACGGCACGCCTGCGGTGTCGGTGCTGGTGGTTGGCCTGCTGATGCTCGCCGGCCTGCTGGCCTGGGCGCCCTTTATCGGCCCGGCGGATTATTACGACAATGTGGGCACCATCGGCGTGCTGGCGCTGATCGTCGCTTATCTCGGCGTCACGCTCGCCGCCGTCGTCCATGCGGTGAAGGCGAGGAGCCTCGTCTGGCTCGCGCTGGGACTGCTCGGCTCGCTCGCCATGCTCTGGCCGCTCTATAATTCTGTCTATCCTGTGCCAGCGTTCCCGGGAAACCTCTGGCCTTATGTGGTGATGGCCTGGATCGCGCTCGGCGCCGCCCTTGCGATGCTGCGCCCGGGCATCCGGAACGCCGAGCCGTAGGCCCGAGCCGATTTGGCTTCAGTCCTGCATGGCCGTACCGCGGATGTGCCGGTGCGGCGCCTTTCCGACAGGGAGGGGCTGAGGAAGCACCTCCCGGGCACGGGCACCTGTCACAGACACGCGCCCGCGGGCAAAAGGCGCGTTGCATGACCGACACGAGTTTCTCCGGGACCGAGCAATGGGTCGTCTGGAACGGCTCTCTGGGCGTGCTCGACATGGTCACCATCGGCCGTGTGGAGGCGGACGCTGCGGGGCGGCAGGCGTGGCTCGATGCACCCTATGGCGTGGTCGGGCCCTTCAGCCTGGACGAACTGGAGGAGACGGGCCGCATCGCCTTCGGCGCCTGCTTCGTCATGTCCCGGAAGCGCTGGCAGGAGGATCAGGTCGAGCTGCGCAGCGCCGCGCAGAAGGCCCGCCGCGCGCTCATGGCCATGTTTGACGGGGAGGACGACAGCGCGCACCGCGAGGCCCTGGGCCTGCCGCCCGACGGCCGGCTGGACGCCGCCGAGATCAACGCGGCCTTCCGCCGCCGCGCCAAGACCGCCCATCCCGATGCGGGCGGCAGCGATGCGCACTACCGCCGTATCGCCGAGGCCCGCGACGCGCTGCTGGAGATGCTGGTGGACGCGTGAGGCGCTGCTGGACCTGCAAGCGGGCGCCATGATGGTCAAGGCTTGCGCCATCGCCTATGGTGCCGCCCCGTTTCCAGCCTGATCGTGCCTCAGTGAGCTTCGCCGCAGTCCTCCAAGCCACCCTTGATCTGATTGAGGAAGTCGACGCCGTCGCGCGTCCGGCCGATGCTGTCGTCTCCGACTTCTTCCGCACCCGGCGTGATATTCCGGCGGTGCAGCGCGGCCCGATTTCGGAGCTGCTGTATATCCTGCTGCGGCATCACGCCCGGCTCGGCTGGTGGCTCAAGCGGCACGGACGGCCGGATACGCCCCGCAACCGGCTGCTGGCCTGGCTGGTGCTCGGCGGCGGCAAGACGCGGGATCAGGTGCAGGCGCTGTTCTCCGGCGCCAAGTTCGCGCCGGCCCCGCTCACCGATCCGGAGCGCGCGCTGCTGGTCAAGCTGCAGGGCGCGCGGATCGACCATCCCTCCATGCCGGAGGATGTGCGCTACGAATGCCCTGAATGGTGCGCGGAGGGGCTGCATTGCCGGTTCGGGGAGGACTTCCCCCATGAGATGGCGGCGATGCTGACGCCGGCGCCGCTCGACCTGCGCGTCAATCCGATCAAGGCTGACCGCGCGGAGATACTGGCCGCCCTGCGTGCCCTCGGCCTGCCGGCCGAGCTGTCGCTCCTCTCGCCCTATGGCATCCGCGTCAGCGAGCGCCCGGCGCTCAACCGCCTGCCCATGCTGAAGACCGGCGAGGTGGAGATCCAGGACGAGGGCTCCCAGATGGTGGCCGTCGTGGTGGATGCCAAGCCCGGCGAGCGGGTGGTGGATTTCTGCGCCGGGGCGGGTGGCAAGACGCTGGCCATCGCCGCGCAGATGAAAAACAAGGGCCACGTCATCGCCTGCGACGTGCTGGAGAACCGCCTGAAGCGCGCCGCCGAGCGGTTCCGCCGCGCCGGCCTCCACAATATCGAGACGCGCCCGCTCGCCAGCGAGACCGACCGCTGGGTGAAGCGCCACAAGGGCGGCTTCGACCGGGTGCTAGTGGATGCGCCGTGCAGCGGCACCGGCACATGGCGGCGCAATCCCGACGCGCGCTGGCGGGTGCTCGGGCCGGGGCTGGACGCGCTGCTGCCGCTGCAGGCCCGCATCCTCGCCAGCGCGGCGCGGCTGGTGAAGCCGGGCGGACGGCTGGTCTATGCCACCTGCTCCCTGCTCGCCGAGGAGAATGAGGAGCAGGTCGCCGCCTTCCTCGCGGCGCACCCCGCCTTCCGGGTCGTTCCCCTGAGCGAGGTGGCGCCGCAGATCCAAGGTTCGGCGCATCCCGACTATCTGGCGCTCACGCCCGCGCGGCACGACACGGACGGCTTTTTCGCCGCCGTGCTTCAGCGCGAGGCGGCTGCGGCCGAGACGGACTCAGACCCCGAATAGGCCGCCCTACTTCTTGCGCAGCGGCACGCCCTTGGTGGTGAAACGCTGCGCCCCGGCGGGGGTGGGCCGCACCGGGCGGCGGGTGCCGGCGGCCTTGCCGGTGCCGGGCGGCTGGTGCGCGGGGATGAGCTGGTCGGGGCGCGGGCCGATGAGGTCGGCGCGGCCCATGGCCTTGAGGGCATCGCGCAGCAGCGGCCAGTTATCCGGGTCGTGGTAGCGCAGGAAGGCCTTGTGCAGCCGCCGCTGGCGCAGCCCCGTGACGGTCGCCACCCGGTCGCTGCCGCCCCGCCGCACGGCGCGCAGCGGATTGACGCCGGTGTGGTACATGGCTGTGGCGGTCGCCATGGGTGAGGGCAGGAAGGTCTGCACCTGGTCGGCGCGATAGCGGTTTTTCTTGAGCCAGAGCGCGAGGTTCATCATGTCCTCGTCGGTCGTGCCCGGATGCGCGGCGATGAAATAGGGGATGAGGTAGTATTTCTTCCCCGCCTGCTTCACCGCGGCGTCGAACATCTCCTTGAAGCGGTCATAGGTACCGATGCCCGGCTTCATCATCTTGTCGAGCGGCCCGCGCTCGGTATGCTCCGGGGCGATCTTCAGGTAGCCGCCCACATGGTGCGTCACCAGCTCCTTGATGTATTCCGGGCTCTCCACGGCGAGGTCGTAGCGCACGCCGGAGGCGACCATCACCTTCTTCACCCCCTCCACTTCGCGCACCTTGCGATAGAGGCGGATGAGGTCGTCGTGGGAGGTGTTGAGGTTCGGGCAGATGCCGGGGAAGACGCAGGACGGGCGCCGGCAGGCCGCCTCGATCTTCGGATCCTTGCAGGCCATGCGGTACATGTTGGCGGTGGGGCCGCCGATGTCGGAGATGACGCCGGTGAAGCCCGGGGTCTTGTCGCGGATCAGCTCGATCTCGCGCAGGATCGAGCCCTCCGAGCGGTTCTGGATGATGCGGCCCTCATGCTCGGTGATGGAGCAGAAGGTGCAGCCGCCGAAGCAGCCGCGCATGATCGTCACCGAGAAGCGGATCATGTCCCACGCCGGGATCTTCGCATCCCCATAGGAGGGATGCGGCGCGCGGGCGTAGGGCAGGTCGTAGACCGCGTCCATTTCCTGCGTGGTGAGCGGAATGGGCGGCGGGTTCAGCCACAGGTCGCGGTCGCCATGGCGCTGCACGAGGGGGCGGGCATTGCCGGGGTTGCTCTCCCGGTGCAGCACGCGGGAGGCGCGGGCATAGGCTTCCTTGTCCACCTCCACCTGCTCGTAGGCCGGCAGGCGGATGACCACATCGCCGGGATGGCGCGCGGCGCCCTCGTCCGAGGCGTCGAGGTCGTCGGCGTGGAGTTCGGTGTAGTTCTCGGGCACGCGGCGGAACAGGGCCACGCCGCGCACGTCGTCGATGTCGCGCGGGGCGTCGCCGGCCGCGATGCGGTTGGCGACTTCCACCACGGCGCGCTCGGCATTGCCGTAGATGAGCAGGTCCGCCTTGGCATCGGCCAGGATGGAGCGGCGCACCTTGTCGGACCAGTAGTCGTAATGGGCGATCCGGCGCAGCGAGGCCTCGATGCCGCCGAGGATGATCGGCACGTCCTTGTACGCCTCGCGGCAGCGCTGCGTGTAGACGATGGTGCAGCGGTCCGGCCGCTTTCCGCCCTCGCCGCCGGCGGTATAGGCGTCGTCATGGCGCAGCCGGCGGTCCGCCGTGTAGCGGTTGACCATGGAATCGAGGTTGCCGCCGGTCACGCCGAAGAACAGGCGCGGCTTGCCCAGCGCCTTGAACGGCTCCGCCGACTGCCAGTCCGGCTGGGAGATGATGCCGACGCGAAAGCCCTGCGCCTCCAGAAGCCGGCCGATGATGGCCATGCCGAAGCTTGGATGATCGACATAGGCATCGCCCGTCACCAGAACGATGTCGCACTGATCCCAGCCGAGCGCCGTCATCTCGGCGCGGCTCATGGGCAGGAAGGGGGCCGGCCGGCTGGCCGGGGCGGGCCAAGGCAGGAAAGGCAACGGCGTTACGGGGCAGACCTGTGTGTCCATGGGTGACGAATAGGGATCAAAAGCGGCAAATTCAACCGATCCCGGCCCATGCCGGAACACATCTTCTCGTGCGGGGACCCTTCCCGTGCAAAGCCGGCTTGCGAAGGCGAAAGGTGCGCGGGGCGGCTGGCCGGTCTAGGTTGGCGGCAACGTTTCACAGCCCAGAAGTGTCTGCCTTGAAGAAGATCGGCTTTCTCTCGTTCGGCCACTGGACGCCCTCGTCCCAGTCGCAGACCCGCTCGGCGGCGGATGCGCTGCTGCAATCCATCGAGCTCGCGGTGGCGGCGGAGGAGCTGGGCGCGGACGGCGCCTATTTCCGCGTCCACCACTTCGCCCGCCAGCTCGCCGCCCCGTTCCCGCTTCTGGCGGCGGTGGGCGCGCGCACCAAGCGCATCGAGATCGGTACCGCCGTCATCGACATGCGCTACGAGAACCCGCTCTACATGGCGGAGGACGCCGGCGCGGCCGATCTCATCGCCGGCGGGCGGCTTCAGCTCGGCATCAGCCGGGGCTCGCCGGAGCAGGTGATCGATGGCTGGCGGTATTTCGGCTACGGCCCGCCGGAAGGCCAGACCGCCGCCGACATGGCCCGTCGCCATGCCGAGGTGTTCCTGGAGGTGCTGAAGGGCGAGGGCTTCGCTGAGCCCAATCCCCGGCCCATGTTTCCCAACCCGCCCGGCAAGCTGCGGCTGGAGCCGCACTCGCAGGGCCTGCGCGAGCGCATCTGGTGGGGCGCCAGCTCCAACGCAACGGCGGTTTGGGCCGCCAAGCTCGGGCTGAACCTGCAAAGCTCCACCCTGAAGGACGATGAGACGGGCGAGCCCTTCCATGTCCAGCAGGCCGCGCAGATCCGCGCCTATCGCGCCGCCTGGGCCGAGGCGGGCCACGCCCGCACCCCGCGCGTCTCGGTGAGCCGCTCCATCTTCGCGCTCGTGGACGACCGCGACCGCGCCTATTTCGGCCGGGGCGGCAAGGAGGAGGATTCCATCGGCTTCATCGATGAGAAGACCCGCGCCATCTTCGGCCGCAGCTACGCCGCCGAGCCGGACGCCCTCATCAAGCAACTCGCCGAGGACGAGGCCATCGCCGAGGCCGACACGCTGCTGCTCACCGTGCCGAACCAGCTGGGCGTCGACTACAACGCCCATGTCATCGAGGCCATCCTGACCCATGTCGCGCCAGCCCTGGGCTGGCGCTGAGGCGGGACATGATCGGCTTGCAGGGCCATGGCCCTGCAAGCTATCAGCCGCTGCAGAGGCGCATCCAGTGCCGGTGCTCGCGCGGGATGCGGCCGGCCTCGCAGGCGCGCCGCGCCTCGCCGTCGAGCGCCATGAAGCACGACTTGCCCTCGCGCAGATGCTGGCACCAGCCGCGATCCGCGGCGTCGTTGAACGACATGAAGCATGATTTCCCTTCGACATAGGCCTGGCAGAAGCCACGGTCCGGGCCGTCGAAGGTCATGAAGCAGGACTTTTTCTTGGAGCAGATCTCCGGCACCGGCTGAGCCTGGGCGGAAACCCCGCCCAGCGCCGCGAGAAGCACCAGAAGTCCGATAAGCCGTTTCATTGCGTCCACCATTCGTGGGTGTTGTTGGCTCCGGCCGGGATATCAGGCCTTGTGGCGGATCTTACCATTCATCATGGTCAGCTCGACCTTCGCCTTGTGGATGTCGCGCGGATCGCCCTCGAGGATGTTGCGGTCGAGCACGATCAGGTCGGCGAACTTGCCGACCTCCAGCGATCCGATCCTGTCGTCCATGCGGAGCTGGTAGGCGGCGCCCATTGTGTTGGCGTGAATGGCCTCGGCCACCGTCAGCCGCTCGTCGGCCGGCACAAGCACGGCGGCGTCCGCCTTGCCGATCAACCGGCGAGTCACGCCCACCTCGATGGAATCGAGCGGCTTGTAGGTGGAGAAATAGCCCGCCGCCGGCCAGTCGGTGCCGAACGATACGCGCCCGCCCTGGTTCAGGATGGTCTTGGTGCGGTACAGCTTGCTGGCGCGCGGCTGCCCGTAACGCGCGAGCATGTTGATCATCGTGTCCGGATCGGCCGACGACCAGTTGGCGGAGAACTGCGCCGTCACGTTCATCTTGGCGAAGCGCGGGGCGTCGCTGTCCTCCACATAGACCAGATGGGCGATGGCATTGCGGCGGTCGCGCTTGGGATTGGTGGCGATCGCCTTCTCCATGCCGTCGAGCGCCACGCGGGCCGTGCGCTCGCCACAGGCATGGACGTGGACGTCGTAGCCGGCCGCGTCCACCGCCCCGATGAGCTGGTGCCACTGGGCCTCGGTGAAGGGCGAGGCTCCGATGGAGTTGGGCATGTCGGCATAGGGCTCGATCAGCCACGCGGTGTAACCGCCCTGCGAGCCGTCACCGACGATCTTCACGATGTCCACGTGCACCAGCTCGCTCGACACCCGGCTACGGACGTCCTTGAACTGTTCGACCACGTCGTCGATGGGCAGGCTTTTCACCGAATAGGAGGCCGATACCCGGAACGGCAGGGCATCGCGCTTCTCTGCGTCCACATAGATGTTGATGACGGCGCCCTGGTCGGAGCCAATGGGTGGCACGCCGGCGTCGAACAGCGAGGTGATGCCGGCCGCTGCGGCCTTGGGCAGCCAGCGATCCAGCAGCTTGCCCAGGTTGGCGGCGGTGATCGGCTCGACCGCATTGACGAGGGCGAGCACGGCGTTGACTTCGAGAACATAGCCGGTGGGCTCGCCCTTCTCGTCGCGGGCGTAATAGCTGAAGCGCGGGATGGGGTCCGGCGTGTCGCGGGTCACTCCGGCCATCTCCAGCGCCTTCGAGTTCACCCACAGGCTGTGGCCGTCGATGGCGAAGAAGAAGGCCGGCCGGTCGGGCAGGATGCGGTCGAGCTCGGCGCGGGTCGGGCCCTCCGGCGGGAACATGTCGACCCGCCAGCCGAAGCCGCGAATGGGGCCGGTGGGATTTTCCTTGGCATATTGCTCGATGGCGGCGAGGGCATCCTTCATGGTCGGCAACTGGAGGTCGATGCCGGAGGTCAGGAAGGCGCCGAGCAGGGGATGGGTGTGCCCCTCCACGAAGCCCGGCATGAGCAGGCGGCCCTTGAGGTCGATCACCTGCGTCTTCGGCCCGGCGAGCGCCATGGCCCCGGCCTCGTCGCCCACATGGATGATGGTCTTGCCGCGCACCGCGACCGCCTTCGCCCAGGGCTGCGCGCCGGAGACGGTGTAGACCGGCCCGTTGCGGAACACGAAATCGGCCGGGCCGGTCGCCGCCGCGGCGGGCTGCGACCCCTGCGCGCGCACCTCGGTCGCGCGGAAGACCGGCGCCATGGCTGCCGCCGCCGTCATGGCCATGCCGGCGCCCAGCACGGAGCGGCGGTTGAGGCCGCTCGCCCGGCCGAAAGCCTCGAAATGGGGTGCCCATTCACACGCGATACACACTGCCGTCCCCTCCCGTGAGCGGCGATGTGCTGATTGCGCGTGCGTGAAAGCAACGCAAATCACTCGCCTTCCGAAAGGGTAGCGCGATCCTGTGACGGTAAAAACGACTTCTTTCGTGAATTTCGGCAACCGCTGCCCGCCGCCCCGGCTGCGCCCTTGACGCAGGTGAAGGCGCACCCAAATCAACATTGCCGGCCGCAAGGCCGGAACAGACATCGCACCATGCGTGCGAGGTGCTTGTACCCATGTTGCTCGAAGGAGGATGTGGCTATGAGAACCACGCGAGGCGAGCGGCCGCAGGCGCCGCCGTCCCTTCAGTCGAAAGCCGCTCTGGTCCATCCGGACCAGGTGCTCGATCACCCGTCCATGAATGATGAGGAAAAGCGGGCGCTGCTGTCGTCCTGGGCATCGGACCGCCACGCGGTCGAGAATGCGCCGGCGCTCCGGCGTCTCGACAGCGGCGCGGTTGTTTCCATCGACGACATCCTGGCCGCGCTGGCGGCGCTTCCCGCCGCGCCTCCCCAATGCGGACAGGGCGGGAGCTGGACCGCCGTCGAGCGCCGTCAGAAGCCGTTCTCGCCCCCGTGGCGCAAGGCGCGGTCACGCCCCAATGGAGAGCCGCCCCCGCGCGGCGGCGGTCGGGCCGCCCTGCGGCTGGCTCCGGTGAATGACGTGAATGCATGAAGCGGCGCGGCGCTGGTTCGATCCGGCGCCGCGCCCGCCGAGAATCAGCCCATCGGGGGCGTCATAGCCGGCACAACGGCGACCACCTCCAGCTGATGGCGCCGCCCGTCCCGGGCTGTCCAGGAGATGGACTGGTTTTCGGACAGGCCGATCAGCGCCGCGCCGACGGGGGTCATCACCGAGACCTTGCCGTCGGCGATATCCGCGTCCTCGGGATAGACCAGCCGGACGGTGCGGGTCGTGCCCCCCGACCGGTAAGTGACGGTGGTGCCCATCTGCACCGAGTTCGGCGGCGCGCGGTCGGGGGCCACGAGCCGGGCGCGATCCAGCTCCGAGAGCAGTTCCTCCGCCACGTCCGGAATGGTGTCGAGGGCAGCGGTGGCGAGGCTGGTGAGGCGGTCGTGGTCGGCGCGATTGAGGATGAGCGCCGGCAGGCGCTCCCGGCGGGATTGTTTCGTCATGTGGTCGATCTTTCGCACGAGCGCGCACTGCGGCGGCTGTCGGTGCAGCGGCCGCTCGCATAAGGCGCGATGGGATGGCGGATTTGCGCGATCGGCGGCCGCCGCCTCGGGTCCGGGCACGGCATCGCATCACCCCGGCATCCGGGGCGCAAACGCCGGACGCGGGGCTACGCTCCTGCGATAGGGCAGGGGCGGCAGTGAATGTATCGGGCGCCGTTCATGCGCCCATGAGGCCCCCGACCTTCCCTTATGTCAAGTCGGTCGGCGCGGTGCGCTGATGGGGCGGGAGGGCGAGATGTGGGCCATTCGCCGCGTCATTCGGCCAGCCGCGTGGCCGCCGTGAAAAGATGAGCCCTGCCGTCCGAGCGTGGACGGCAGGGTACATGGTTCAGTTGGCCTTTTTCTCGCCTCGCGCGGCAATCACCGCCGGGCAGGCGCTTTCGGACAAGGGGCGGAAGGCCTCGTCGCCGGGCAGGGTGGCGACCAGCTTGTAGAGGTCCCACTCGCCCTTGGAGGCCTCGGGAGACTTCACCTCGAAGACGTAGAAATCATGCACCATGCGCCCGTCCTCACGGAGCTTGGCATTGCGCACCACGTCGTCCTTGATCGGCAGCTCGCCCATCTTCTTCACGACGGTCTGCGCATCATCGCTCTTCGTCGCCGCCACAGACTTCAGATAGTGCAGGACGGAGGAATAGACGCCGGCGTGAATGGCGGACGGGATCTTGCCATTCTGCGCCTTGAAGCGCTCCGAGAAGGCGCGGGTGCCGTCGTCGAGGTCCCAGTAGAAGCCTTCCGAGAGCAGCGTGCCCTGCGCCACCGGCAGGCCGACGCTCTTCACGTCCAGCGCAGTGAGGAAGAAGGCGACCAGCTTCTGCTTCGAGGTGGTGATGCCGAACTCGCGGGCGGTCTTGATGCCCGTCACCGTATCGTTGCCGGCATTGGCGAGGGCGATGATGTCCGCGCCCGAGCCCTGCGCCGTCAGAAGCGGCGAGGAAAGGTCCACCGCCGGGAAGGGATGGCGCACGGAGCCGAGCACCTTGCCGCCCTTCTTGCCCACCACGGTCTTGGCGTCGGCCTCCAACTGCTGGCCGAGGGCGTAGTCCGCCGTCACCAGGTACCAGGACGTGCCGGGCTGGGTGAGGCGGTTGGCGATGCCGGCCACCTGCACGTAGGTGTCCCACATCCATTGCACCACGTGGCCGGGCTGGCACGCATCGCCGGTGAGGCGGGCGGTGCCGCCGGGGAAGAGCGCGACGCGGTTCTTCTCCTTCACCAGCGGCGCGATGGCGAGCTGGATGGAGGCGTTGGACATGTCGGCGAGGACGTCCACGCCATCCTGATCGATCCACTTGCGCGCGGTGGCGGAGGCGATGTCCGCCTTGTTCTGGTGATCGGCGGAGACCATCTCGATCTTCATGCCGGCGCACTCGGCCTTCAGGCAGTCGTCGATGGCCATCTGCGCGGCGATCAGCGAGCCTTTCCCGGTGATGTCCGAATAAACGCCGGACATGTCGGTGAGCACGCCCACCTTCACCGTGCCCCCGGAGATTTCTGCCGCCGCCGGAGCTGCGGCGAGTCCCGCCGCCAGGGCCAAGGCGAGGGGGCCGAATTTCGCTGTCATGGATGTCCTCCCGGTCATTCTTGTCATTGGTCGGCGCTCACCAGTGGACCATGGGCAGGCCCGCCACCGGTGAACGGAAAAAGGGAATGCGGGCGCCGCGCAGACTGCCCACATAGACGGTCCGAAGGTCCGGGCCGCCGAAGGTGACGCTCGCGAACCAGGGGGCGATGGTGCCGCCGCAGGCGAGCATCAGCTCCGGCGTCACGACGTCCTTCTCCAGCGCCGCCATCAGCGCCTTGCCGGCGGCGCTGCCGCGGTCGTCATCGAGGATGATGCGCAGGTCGCCGTCCGGGGTGATGGCGAAGATGCGGTCCGTCATCACATGGGTGCCCCAGAGGTTGCCATGCGCGTCGAAGGCGATGCCGTCGATGAAAGCGCCGTGGTCCGAGGGGCCGAAGGTCTCGCGGTCGGTGAGGTCGCCATTGGGCAGCGCCCTGAGGCGCGTCACCCGCTTGCCGCCCGTCTCGACAACGTAGAGCCATTCCTCCTTGGCGTCGAAGCGGATCTCGTTGGTGAAGCAGAAGCCGTCCGCGACGATGCGCAGATGGCCGTTCTCGTAAAGCGCCACATAGCCGTCCGAGACGTTCGGGCTCATCGCCTGCATCCAGTTCTTGATGCGGGTGGAGATGGTGAGCCAGATGCGGTCACGGCTGTCGCGCAGCACGAAATTGACCTTGCCGATGGGTGTGCCGTCGATGGTGTCGGCGAGCACGCGGGATTGTCCGTCGCGGGTCATGATTTCCAGCCGGTCGGTACCGAAATTGGAGATCAGGATGTCCCCATTGCGGGCGAAGGCGAGGCCGTTCGGCAGGGTGCCGGCGACGAAGCGGGTCTCCTCATCGGTGGCGGAGGCGAAGTGCGTCGCCTCGCTCTGCGCGATCAGCGTCTGGGTGCCGTCCGGGCGGATGTGGACGACCCCGCCACGGGCATCCGCGCTCCACAGCGATCCGTCGCGCTCGGCGAGGATGCATTCGGGACGCTGCAAGTTCTCGCCCACATAGGCGATGGCGGCGGGGTCGACCTCGAAGCCGTCGATGGGGTTGGGCGCTGCCATGGCGTTCCTCAGTCTGTCAGAAGCTCACCTTATCGGCGCCCTTCAGCCCTAGGGTGGTGCGGGCCTCGTCCGGGGTGGCGATCTCGTGGCCCAGCTCTTCCAGAATACGCCGGATCTTCGCCACCTGCTCGGCATTGGAGGAGGCGAGCTTGCCGCGGCCGATGAACAGGCTGTCCTCCAGCCCCACCCGCACATTGCCGCCCAGCATGGCCGCCTGCGTGGCGAACGGCATCTGGTGGCGACCGGCGGCCAGCACCGAGAAGTAATAATCCTTGCCGAACAGCTTGTCGGCGGTGCGCTTCATGAACATCAGATTGTCCATGTCCGGCCCGATGCCGCCGAGAATGCCGAAGATGAACTGCAGGAACACCGGCGGCTTGAACCAGCCCTGGTCGAGGCAGTGGGCAAGATTGTAGAGGTGGCCCACGTCGTAGCATTCATGCTCGAACTTGGTGCCGTGCTCCTCGCCCAGCATCTTGTAGATGCGCTCGATGTCGCCAAACGTATTGCGGAAGATGAAGTCCTTCGTGCCGGTGAGGTAGGGTTCCTCCCAGTCGTGCTTCCAGTTGGAATAGCGCTTCGCCAGCGGGTGCAGCGCGAAGTTCATGGAGCCCATGTTCAGCGAGCACATCTCGGGCGCGGCGATCAGCGGCGCGGCAAGGCGGTCCTCCACGGTCATGTTCAGGCCGCCGCCGGTGGTGATGTTGATGACCGCGTCGGTCGCCTGCTTGATGCGCGGCAGAAACTCCATGAACACGGCGGGATCGGGCGTCGGGCGCCCATCCTTCGGATCGCGGGCGTGCAGGTGCAGGATGGCGGCGCCGGCGTCGGCCGCTGCGATGGCCTGCTCGGCGATCTCGTTGGGCGTGATGGGCAGCGCGTCGGACATGGTGGGCGTGTGAATGCCGCCCGTCACCGCGCAGGTGATGATGACCTTGCTCAAGACGTGTCTCCGCAAAAATGCGTTCAATCGGGAAGGATGGCGACGGCGCGCGTCCAGCCGGCGGAGGCGGCGCGCACCTTCACCGGGAAGCAGCTGATGGTGAAGCCGGTGGAGGGCAGCGCCTCAAGATTGTGGAGCTTCTCGATCTGGCAATAGCCCTTCTCGCGGCCGGCCTTGTGGCCTTCCCAGATGAGGGAGGCATCGCCCGTCTCGGCAAAGCGGCGGGCGGTGAAGGAGAAGGGCGCGTCCCAGCTCCAGCCGTCCGTGCCGACCACGCGAACGCCTTGATTTACAAGGTGGAGCGTGGCGTCGCGGCCGAAGCCGCAGCCCTTGTCGATGTAATCGGCCTGACCATAGGCGATGCCGGCGGAGGTGTTCGCCACCACGATGTCGAGGGGGCTCAGCCTATGGCCGATGCGCGCCAGTTCCGCGTCGATCTCCGCCGGCGTCACCACATGGCCGTCGGGCAGATGGCGGAAGTCCAGCTTCACGCCGGGGCGGAAGCACCAGTCGAGCGGGATCTCGTCAATGGTGATGGCGCGGGCGCCGCCGTCCATGGTGGGGTGATAGTGCCACGGCGCATCCACATGGGTGCCGTTGTGGGTGGAGATGTGGGCGGTCTCCACCGCCCAGCCCATGCCCTCGGGAAGCTGCTCGGGCGTGAGGCCGGGGAAGGCGGCGCACAAGGTGGCGGCGGTTTCGGTGTGGACTGAATAGTCGATGCGGACCCGCTGGAAGGGTGGGTCGGCGGGCACGTCGTTTTCCAGCGGAATGGAGATGTCGACGAATTTCGGCACGGCGTCCCATCCTCCCCGGCCCGTCAGGCGGGCTTCGATTTTTGGCATTTTGAACAGTCGTACAAGTTATTGTACGTACGTTCAAGATGCATATGAATGCGAGGGCACCGATGGCGCAGATCCTCACACCGCGACTGGTGCGAATGCAATGGCAGCGCTAGAAGAGGCCATGGAGACGACGAAGAAGACCGCGCCGGTCCGGCGCTCGGCTGCTCCGGCGGCGCGCCGGAAGGCGCCGCGCCGCTCACCCGTGGCACCCGAGGAGATTCAGCGTCCCGACCGGCGGCAGGACATCCTCGACAGCGCGGAATTCCTCTTCGCCGAGCGGGGCTATGCCGCCGTTTCCGTGCGCGACATCGCCGCCCGCGCGGGGGTTCCCGTGGCGCTGGTGAGCTATTATTTCGGCCGCAAGCCGGAGCTGCTGGCGACCGTGTTCGCGCATCGGCAGGCCAATCTGGATGAGCGCATTTCCCGCATCCGGGAAATCGGCGCGCGCGGGCCGGGCCCTGGCCGCGTGGAAGAGATCGTGGCCGCCTGGGCGGAGCCGGTGGTGCGGCTGACCGGCTCGGCGAGCGGCGACAGCTTTTCCCTTCTCGTCGCCCGCACGGCCTGGGACCCGGGGCCGGAGGCGACGGAGATCATCGGGCGCTTCTACGATCCGCTGGTGCATGCCTTCCTGGAGGCCATGTCGGTGGCGCTGCCGGATTGCCCTGCGGACAAGCTGCTCTGGGCCTACGAATATGCGGTCGGCGCGCTGCTGATGTACGTCGCCGACAAGCGCATCGAGCGTCTGTCGAACGGCCGGGCAACGGCCGGAGACCCGGCGCGGTTCGACGATTTCGTTCGCTTCGTCACCGCCGGCCTCACGGCCATGTGCCGCTGAAGGCGGGCCGGGGGGCTCCGCAAGGCTGCGCAAGGGTTCCGCGCTTCAGGCGCCATCGGCGATGGGTTCAAGCCACCTCACGACCGGAAAAGCGCTCGCCGGGTGATGGCGCGGCGCGATCGATGGCAGCGGCGATCATCGTTGGCTGGAGCAGCCTCTGGCGCGACTTCCGGGCGGAGATCACGGGATGTGGCGGTACAACAAGCGTTTGCAACGCTTTGGAATGGTGCTGCGAGAGAGGATTGAAGGTCCTGCTTCGTCTGCCGAAACCCCAGTGCTCAAAGGGTTGTCGCGAGTTTGTTCCAGTCCGTTGGTGCAATGGCTTGTAGCAGATTCGGCGATTGCCGTCGCATCACCATTGCGCCTACCGGCGGCCTCACCACCTCGTGAGGGGACGTTCATGGTCGTGTTTCCCGCGACGTGTTCAACAAACTTGAAAGCCGTTGAGCATGGAGTATGTTCAACGTAAACGGATTTTGTTGAACATGGCCATCTCCCGGCATTCCACCATTGCCCACGCCGCCTATCTCGATCTTATCCGCTCTCTGGAAGACGAGGTGGTCTCGGACATCCGCGGCACGCCCACGAGGGTCCAGCGGGGGGAGCGGACCTATTGGTACGACACCTACCGGGTCGGTTCCGAGGTCATGAAGAGATACATCGGCGAGGACAGCGAGGAATTGCGGGGCCGCCTTGAACGTCTGAGCGAACTGCGAGGGGATGCCGATGAGCGCAGGAGGCAGCGGTCGCGGCTGATCCGCATCCTGCGCGCGGAGCGGTTCATGAGCGTCGATCCGGGGACAGGCAGCCTCCTTGCGAGCATGGAAAAGGCGGGCGTGTTTCGTCTCGGCGGGACCATCGTGGGCACCCATGCCTTCAGGCTCTACGAAGGGGAGCTGGGTGTAACCTACGGGTTCGAGGACACGGCGATGACCGATGATCTGGACATCGCGAGCTTCGAGCGTCTGTCGCTGGCGCTGGCGGATACCATATCTCCAACCCTCCAGCAGGTACTTTCCGATTTTTCGTTCGAACCCGTTCCTAAGCTGGAGCCCGAGAAGGTCTGGCGCTGGCGGCAGACGAGAAGCAACCTGCTCGTCGAGTTTTTGACCCCCTCTTTCGAGGAAGAGGAGGGGCTGAGGCCGCTTGCCGCCTTGGGAGTCTACGCCCAGTCGCTGCACTATCTGAACTATCTGGTCGCAGAGCCCATCAATGCTGCGGTTCCTTATCGTTCTGGGGTCCTCGTGCGAATTCCGCGTCCGGAGCGCTTCGCGATCCACAAGCTCATCGTCGCGGATCGTCGCCAGACGGGGCCGGACTGCCTCAAATCCGTGAAGGATCGTCGTCAGGCGGCTTTCCTGATTCAGATCCTCGCCGAGGATCGACCCGACGATCTCGCAGACGCCTACGAGGTCGCAATGAGGAACGGCCCGAATTGGCGGAAGCGGTTGGAGGCGAGCCTCAGTCGCGAGCCGGAAATCTCGGAGATCCTGACCGGGCTGGGCAGATAAGGACCGCTGTGGTCTTCCACTCCTTCCGGCACACGTTCGAGGACGCGGCACAGCGCTCCGACCTGCCCGGCGGCGTGATCGCGGCTCTTGGCGGATGGGATGTCCCCGGCGGGTGGGGCGCGATGGATGGCTATGGTCGGGCGAAGTTCGCTGTGAAGCTGGCTGCCGAAGTCGAGAAAATCGACTTTGAGGGCGTGCGTTTGTGAATGGCGTGCCGTCCGCGATGCGCCAGACCTTGCCAAATGCGCGTCTGAACGTCCGGTAGGGGGCCGGAAGTTGACGGACGGCTTTTGGAGAGCGAGTTTAAGAAAGCAGACTTTCGCTCACGTTCGATCAAAGTCGCGGTTCGAATCTTCTCTGCCGGGCCGCGAGCGACTTGGAAGAGAACTATCTGTTCGTCACAGCCCTCTCACTCCCACTCCCTGAGCAGCGTCGAGAGATCGACGGAGACACGTTCTGGGCGATAGGGAGGGAGACCTTTCGGCACGCGGCGAACGAGGTGCGCGACTTCCTCACTTCGTGACCGGAGGGGATCCGGCCACGAAGCGCTGATAACTGTTGGGCGGATTCAGCCGGCGAGGCGGAAGGCGATCACCGGCAGGTCTTCCATCTTCAGCGTCTCCGCCTTCACCGGCACGGGCCCCCGCTCGAACAGGGCGTGCAGGGACTCCGGCCGGGCCTCGACGCCAAGGATGATGGCCTGCACGATCGGCCCTTCCCGGAGCCGGAGATGGCCGTAGACATAGGGGGCGATCGTCTCGAAGCGGGGATGGCAGGCGGGCGTGATGTTGTGCGTCGCGTAGAGCAGCGTCGCCTCGCCGCTCAACTCGACGCCCTCGACCTCCCAGCTGCCGCAATGCTCGCAGCACCCGGTCGGCGGGAAGGTCAGCTTGCCGCAGGAGCGGCAACTCACCGCCCGGAACACGTTCTGCCCCAGTCCTTCGTAGTACCAGCGAATGGCGCTTGGCTGCTCGGCGACATCCTGCATGTCACAGTCCTCCCAGAACGACCACGGTGCCGATCATGGCGTAGCCGTGGGTGTGGATGACGGAAATCTCCGGCGGGCTCGGTATCTGCCGGGCACCGGCCTTGCCGCGCATCTGCAGCACTGCCTCATAGGTATCGCTGCCGGCGCTGGCGCCCCAGGCATGACCGAAGGCATGGCGGCCGCCATGGGTCGACATCGGCCGGTCGCCGTCGAAGCGCAGCCGCCCGCTACGTGCCGCGTCGAGCCCGCCGCCCGGCGGCAGGTAGCCGATCGTCTCCGCCGTGCACAGGCCGGAGATGTGCGAGCAGTCATGGGTGTGGAGATAGTCGATATCCGCCGGTCCGATAGCGGCCATGCCGAAGGCGGCATCGATGGCCCGCCGGTCGAATTCCCAATGGGTGGGATCCTCGCCATACCAGGGCAGATCGCTATAGCTGATGCCGAAGCCCTTGAACTCCACCGGCTGCGACTTGCCGCCCCTGGCGAGATCCGCGCGGGTCAGCACCATGGCGGAGGCGCCGTCGGCGGTGGTCACGAGGCTGAGCAGACGCGATGGCCAGGCGACGAACGGGTTATGCTCGTCCGAGCGCCAGTAATCGAAGGCATCGGTGAAGCCCTTGTCCGCCGCCCGGTCTTCCAGCGTCTCCTGAATGTTGGCCTTCGGGTTCAGCGAGCCGTGCAGCCGCCGCGTGCGGCAGAGCTCGAACATGCCCCGGTCGTAGTCCTCGATGGAGATTCCGTATTTGCGGCAGTAGCCCAGCGCGACGAGCCCGTTATAGGTCGAGAAAATGTCGTAGCCCTGCGGTACGCCGTAGGCCTGGTTGACCGCCATGTCGGTCCACAGCCATGTCTGCTGATGGGAAATGGGCTCGCGCTCATAAGGGCTGAAGCCCTTGACCTTGGTCCGGGTCGTCTCCAGCCCGTAGACCAGCACGGTGTCATAGACGCCGGCGGCGATCGACATGGCCGCCAGCGAGGCGCCCACATTGGTGGTCGAGCACTGGGCCTCGAAGTGAACGCCAGCCTTGAACTGGGTGCCGGTCCATTTCGCCAGTTGCGAATAGGTGCCCGGCACCTGCGAACTGTGCACCATGGCGTTGCCGGCGAAAACCGCATCGACATCCTGACCGGTGAGCCCGGCGTCGTCCAGCGCCTCCTTGACCGCGCGGGCGGTGAGTTCCTGGAGGCTCAGGCCCTTGAGTTCCGGTGTCTCCAGCAGGTCGCCGAACCGCGAACAGCCGACGCCGGAAATGGCCACACGTTCCCTAAGCTTGCTTTCCCTCATGGCGGAGGTCCTTTCATTCACTCCGGTGGGCGCACCCCGGAGGGGGAGCGGCGAGCTGTCGGGGAAATCGGCCGCACCGTGCTCTGCGCCGCTCCTGCAGCCCGCCGGAATGGGACACCCTTCGCCCCGGCTCGGTGTTGATGGGGATCAACGGATGCGGATAATTCTGTCCCTGGCCGCTCACGAGCCGGCAGTGCGCGCGCCGGACGGGAAGCGCGCCGGTTTCGCGACCACTTCCTCGTCACTCACCTCGCTGAAATCGCGGTAGAAGCCGCCGATCGCCTCGAACGGTTCCGGCACCATTACGCACTTCGGGCTCGCTTCGACTGGTTGAACTATTATACAATGCCAGCTGAATGAATGTCAGCTTTCGAGGCCATAGCAATGGCCCGCGAATGACCTCAATGGGGTCGATAGCTGCCGGGCCGCTTCCATAGTTCGCCAAATGCCGCTTCAGCATCGGCCTGAGCCAATATGACCTAAGCGACTTCGAGCGGCGCGTGATCGTGACGTTGCTGCCCCTTGACGTTGCCCCTCCTGGCTAATCCAGTTTGAAGTTCGTTCTGGCCCATTGAGAGGACCAGAACATGAGGGGCAGCCGCTTCACGGAAGAGCAGATCATCGGGATCCTGAAGGAGCACGAGGCCGGGGTGCCGGTCTCGGACCTGTGTCGCAAGCACGGGGTCAGTGACGCCAGCATCTACAAGTGGAAGGCGCGTTTCGGCGGGATGGACGTATCGGAGGCCAAGCGGCTGCGGGCGCTCGAGGATGAGAACGCCAAGCTCAAGCGCATGCTCGCCGACGCCATGCTGGACAACGTCGCGCTGAACCGCTCATGCTGGCTTCGTTCTCGACGCTCTCGAGCAGGCTGTGCACGAACGGCGAGCGAAAGCCACGTCACGCTCGAATGGCGCGACTGCAAGGATTACCCCACCTTCACACGACCCGTCACTCAGGTCGCCCCCAGCCACCCGGAGTGCAAGGTAGCTGCCTGAGGCCGAAAGACGGTGAATACGAAGAAAGGGGCGGCTTCGGCCGCCCCTTTCTTTTGTCCTGTCTGATTTCAATCATTGGGCCCGAATGCAACCTTGATCAGCTCGGCCAAGGGCGCGAACCCGTCCGCCGGTCGCAACAGGCGGAGCGGAGTGTCCCTACGCCCTGTGCTTGGGCTTTGCCGTCGATGCGCGCACAGGCTTCCGGTTCGGGAGCTTGAACCACGGCACGCCGGGCCACGCAGATTTATGGGCCACCGCCTAGGATTTGGGTCCCGGCGCGGATCGGCGCGGGTCACTTGGTGTCGCGGATCGCGTCAATCGTCTTCTGCCCAAAGCGCTTGGCGAATTCGGCATAGGCCGGTTCGAGAAGGGCGACGAACGGAGCCTTGTCCACCTCGTTGATCTCCATGCCTGAACTGCGCAGCGTCTGGACGCCGGTCGCCTCCAGCTTCTCCACCTCGGCGCGCTGGGCGCTGATCGCCTTGGCGACGCCCGCCTGGATGATCTTCTTGTCCTCTGCGCTGAGCTTGTTCCACGTGGTCGGCGCCATCAGGATGGCGGTGGGTGCGTACACATGGCCGGTCAGGGCGAGGTATTTTTGCACCTGGAAGAACTTTGCGGTGATGATGTTCGACAGCGGGTTTTCCTCGCCGTCGACCACGCCCTGCTGGAGCGCAGCGTAAAGCTCAGGCCAGGCGATCGGCGTCGGGCGCGCGCCGAGCTGGCTGAACGCCCGGACGTGAATCGGGTTTTCCATCGTGCGGATCGACATTCCGGAAATGTCGGTGGGCGCCTTCACCACCCGCTTGTTGTTGGTGAGATGACGAAAGCCGTTTTCGCCGTAGCCGAGGCCGACGAGGTTCTGCCCCGCGAACTTCTTGAGAATGTCCTGTCCAACGGGGCCATCGACAACCGCGCGGGCATGGGCGGTGTCGCGGAACAGGAAGGGAATGTCGAACACCAGAACCTCCGGCACGAAATTGCCGACCACCGAGGTGCTGGTCATCGCCATGTCGATGGTGCCGAGCTGCACGCTCTCGACGATTTCCCGCTCGCCGCCGAGGGAGCCGCCGGGAAAGATGTCGACCTTGATACGGCCGTCGGAATCCTTCTCAACTGACTGCTTGAACGCTGTCGCCGCCACGCCGAAGTGGCTGCCCACGGGATTGACAAAGGCATATTTCAGTTTGGTCGTCTGCGCATCCGCCGAGGTCGCGACGAAGGCGAGCAGGGCGGCGCCGATAAACCAGTTCTTCATCAAAAGTCTCCGGGTTGACGGTGTCGGGGGGACGGAGGTCGGGTTGCTCGGTGAAGGAGAAGCGATGCTCCGCGTTCAGGCCACGCGGTAGCGCTCGACAATGTCGAGGTCGGGCTCGATGCCGAGACCGGGCGCACGCGGCACGGGCAGGCGGCCGTTCACGGGCAAGGTGGCGCCGCCGTAGATCTCGGCCTCGAAGTCGCAGTACAACCGCTCCAGCATCGGCACGGAGCGCTGCGCGCCACAGATGTGCAGCGTCGCCACCTGGCCAGGGCCGAACAGGGCGCAGTGCGGCACGAACTCGATGGCGCTGGCCTCGCAGAACGCGGCGATCTTCATCAGCTCGCTCACGCCACCGGTCTTGGCCACATCGGGCTGCGCGATGTCGATGGCGCCGGCGTCGACCATGGCGACGAAGTCATGCAGCGAACCGGCATTCTCGCCGGCAGCGATGCGGTGCCGGCGCGACTGCCGGACCCGGGCAAGTCCGCGATAATTGTCCGGCGGCCAGATCGGCTCTTCCAGCCACATCAGCCCAAGGCCGGCGAGGCGGGCATCCATGGCCAAGGCCTCAGCGACCGACCACGGGCAGTTGACGTCGAGCATGACCTGCGCGTCCGTCCCGGCGGCCTCGCAGGCGGCGGCGATCTCGGGATAGGTGGTCTCGTGCAGCTTGATGTAGCGGTAGCCCTCGTCGATGGCGCGACGGGTGGCGCGGGCCACGCCCTCCTGCGTGCCGTAGCGCAGCAGGCTCGCATAGACCTCTACGTCATCCGCGAAGGTGCCGCCGAGCAGGTCGACCAGCGGTCGGCCGGCCGCCTTTCCGGCGATGTCCCAAAGGGCGATGTCGATGGCCGAGATGCCGTACATGGTCGGGCCCACCCGCCCGAAATTCTGCATGCCGAATTCCAGCTTGAACTTGATGCGCGAGATGGCGGCCGCATCCTCGCCAAGGATCAGCGGGAACAGGCGCGTCTCGATCAGGGCACGCAGCGAGACGTCCTCGTTGCGCGAGAACGCTTCCCCCCAGCCGACCTGCCCCGTGTCGGTCTCCAGCCGCACGAACAGCGTGTCGAAATTGTTGCGCGGCGCGCTGGTGAAGGCCCAGACCGGTGTGGCATCGCTCTGGAACGGTACCGAGGCGAGAAGACACTCCGCCTTGACAATGCGGCCGGCCGCGCTTTGCGAGGGACGGTCGAGCTTCAGGGTTGGGGCGAGATTCACGTCAGTCTCCGTTGAAAGGCAGCAGCGTCACCGCGCGCCGAGAAGGTCCGGGAGGGCGAGGGTCACGGCGGGAATGAGGGTGATGAGAACCAGCACGACCAGTTGCAGGGCGAGGATCGGGTAGATCTCGCGGTTGAGCTCCGACATCCTGACCTTGGCCACCATGCCGGTGACCGCCAGCAGGCTGCCCACCGGCGGCGTGATCATGCCGAGGTTGAGATTGATGATGACCACGATGGCGAAATGGGTCGGATCGATGCCGAGGGCGGCGGCCATGGGGGCGAGGATGGGCGCCAGCACCAGCACGCCGGGAAGCGGTTCGATGAAGATGCCGAAGATCAGCAGGAAGACGTTGACCGCCAGCAGGAAGGCGAGCTTGGACAGGCCGAGCGAGCCGATCCAGTCGGTCATCATCTGCGGCACCTGGGCGAAGGTGAGCAGCCAGGCGAAGGCCATGGAGGCGGAGATGATCAGCAGCACGGCCGCCGTCATGAACGCCGAGCGGGCCAGGATGTCCGGGATCATCGACCAGTTGAGCGTGCGGTAGACGAACATCCCGCACACGAGGGCGTAGAACACCGCGATGACGGAGGCCTCCGTCGGGGTGAACGCGCCGCTGTGCACGCCGACGACGATGAGCAGGGGCAGCATCAGCGCCGGAATGGCACGCCAGCTGGCGGCGAGGCCCTGCCGCCAGGTCGGGGGCACGCCGTCGTCGCGGAAGTTGCGGCGCCGGCTGACGTAGCCGTTGTAGCCGAGCAGCGCGCCGGAAATGAGCAACCCCGGCAGGACGCCGGCTACGAACAGCCGCGGGACCGAGACGGCGTCATCCTGCAGGGCATACAGTATCATGATGATGGAGGGCGGGATGATGGGCCCCACGAGCGAGGCGCTGGCGGTGAGCGCCGCCGCATAGGGCAGCGGATATCCCGAGCGGCCCATCATGCGGATGAGCAGGGCACCGGGCCCGGCCGCGTCAGCGACCGCCGAGCCGCTGATCCCGGAGAAGAAAGTGATGGTGAGGACGTTCGTATAGCCGAGGCCGCCGCGCTTATCGCCGACAAAAAGCGAGGCGAAGCGAAGCAGAACTTCCGCCAGCGAACCGCTCGACATCAATTCCGCGGCCAGCAGGAAGAAGGGGATCGCCATCAGCGGAAAGCTGTCGAGGCCGGCGATCATCTTCTGCGCGACGATGATCGCCGTCAGGTCGCCGGCATGGGTGGCTGTCAGGGTTGCCAGCACCAGCGCGAAGCCGATGGGCACCCCGATGACCAGCAGGCCGCTCAGCGCGGCAAACATGACGACCGAGATCATGACGCGGCCGCCTTCTGAGGATCGAGGTCTTCGGAGGATTCAAACGCGCCCTGCCGGACGAAGCCGACGGCAATCATCGCCAGGTGCCAGAGGGTCAGGGTGAAGCCGACCGGCGCGGCCAGCGCGACGACCGCGAAGGGGACACCGAGAACCGGCGTCGTCTGGTTCCACGAGCGCCCGACATAGGACCAGCCGGCATAGGCGACCCATATACATGTGGCGCCGACCAGAACGACCACCACCAGCCGCAGCAGCTTGCGCACGACGGGGGGAGCAAGCTCGGCCAGTGAATCCACAGCGACATGGCCGCCGACGCGCAGAACCGGGCCGATCCCGACAAGGGCGAGCCAGATCATGGCATAGCGGCTGAGCTCCTCCGCCCAGACCAGAGCGCCGATGGACAGGTAGCGGAGCATCACGCTGGTGAAGACCATGACCGCCATCGCGCCCAGGATCAGAATCATGAGCCACCGGTTGACGAAGAGAAGGGCGGCATCGGCCTGATGCACGCGGCGCCACCCTCCACCATCCGTGCCTTTGAAGGCGCTCTCAGTTCCCACGTCCGGCCTCTGAACTTATAGTTGATTGTCAACAATTGACGAATTTACACTCTTCGATATGAATTTGGTCAAGCTGATATTTGCGTCACTCAGGGACCGATAAATGAGCGGCATCACCTCGCTGGAGCCACCCAAGCGCCAGAGTCTCGACCGTGCGGCAGCGGACAGCCTGCGCCGAGCGATACTGACCGGCGCGATTGCCCCCGGCGCCCGGCTCACCGAAGCCCGTCTTGCCGAGCAGTTCATGCTCTCGCGGGGAACGGTCCGCGCGGCGTTGCAGCGCCTGGTGTCGGAAGGGCTGGTGATCCAGCGCCCCTATAGCGGCTGGGACGTGCTGACGTTGACGATTCAGGACGCCTGGGAGCTTTCCACTCTGCGCTCAAGCCTGGAGGCTCTTGCCGGGCGGCTCGTCGCCGACAAAATCAGCGATACGGGGCGCGCTGTTGTCATGGGCGCCTATGGGCAGCTGGCACAGGCCATCGAGAATGGTGGAGGCGAGGATCTGGTACAGGCCGACATGGACCTGCATCAGGCCATCGTCGGACTATCCGGCCATCGGCGATTGTGTGAGCAATACGCACTGATCGCCAACCAGCTTCGCCTCTACATCGCCTCGTCGAACAAGCTGGCGCAGACCATGGAGCGGGTACGCGAGCGTCATCTCGTGCTCATAGAGCCATTGCTTGCCGGAGATGCGGAGGCCGCGGAGGCGGCTTTCCGGGCCCATGCGATCCGCAGCGGCGAAGAAATCATCGAGCACTTGAAACTGTCAGCGACCAACTGAAGGTCGGGCCGGCGCCCCGGCGGGCATCCGTGGCCCATGGCGCCGTCTCGAACGGCGCTCTCCAGCCTGATCGGCTCAAGCGACTGTCTGACCCTCAGCTCCTGCAAATGCACCACCGACCGACGGATGCAGAGCGGCCCCCCTGACCTGAGCCCCATTTCTCCTCCGGTTCTGGCGAGAGTCCGCAGGTTGGTTTGTGGCCTCAGGCGGCCACGGTTTCCAGATTGATTGTTGCGGCGAACTCGGCTGGGGATCGCTGGCGCAGCGCCGAGTGAGGTCGGTTGAGGTTATAGTCCTCCTTCCATGAGCCGATGGTGGCGCGGGCCTGCGCCAGGTTCGAGAAGAGGGTCTCATTCAGGCACTCGTCCCGGAACCGGCCGTTGAAGCTCTCCACGAAGCCGTTCTGCATGGGCTTGCCCGGGGCGATATAGTGCCATTCGACGCCCGTCTGCTGGCACCATTTGAGCACCGCCATCGAGGTCAGCTCGGTGCCGTTGTCGGAGACGATGGACGAGGGCTGTCCCCGGATGGCCATTGGCCCATCCAGTTCACGCGTCACCCGAAGGCCCGACAGCGAAGTGTCCGCAACCAGCGCCAGGCACTCCCGGCTGAAGTCGTCCACGACGGCCAGCACACCTCGCCCGATAGCGGATGATCTGGCGGTGGGTGAGGGGCTTAGGGCCGGATCGTATCGCGTTCCATCGCGTCTCCAACTGGGCAAGCGCGATGCCGCGGCGGGACTTGGCGACGGCCGGATTGCGGATGCGCAGCGAGAACTTCACCTCCCGCCCCGGCCTGACCAGCGCGACGTGCTCCGGTTCTCCGGCTTCGGCAGGGAAGGCCAGGGCAATGGCCTGTCCCTTGGTCGCATCAACGATGTCCGCGGGGACTCGGGCGCGGAATGAGAGGAAGGAGGTGTCTCGGCGACGGACGGGGCGGGGCATGCGAAGGGCCATTGTGTGCCGCTCCTGTGTACCAGTGAGCGACCCGAAAATCCCTAATTTTCAACGATCTGAGGCCGGATAAGGCTTTGAGATGGTGCTGCGAGAGAGGATTGAACTCTCGACCTCTCCCTTACCAAGGGAGTGCTCTACCACTGAGCTACCGCAGCGTGCCGGCGGGCCGCATGGAAGCGGGGACCGCGGCGACGGGTGTGCCGTCGTCAGGAGCGCTCCTCTAGTACATGCGGCGCTGCGGTGCAAGGGGCCGGGTGCCGATGGCGGTGGATGACGCCACAAACGGACACGCCCGCGCAAACCCCCGGTGCCGTTCGCCGAAAAAATGCGCCTGCTTGCGGCTTGAGCGTTTCCTTCTGCCCAGCTAGCCTCCATCCTACGTGGCCTGGATGGGGGAAGTCATGGCAGCGGACAAGGCGCGCAAGGAAACCATAGGCGCCGTCCGGCGCACATTCGCCCCGTGGAAGGACCCCGGCCAGACCCCGCTCATCCGCTTCGAGAACGTCATCAAGCGGTTCGGCGACTTCACCGCCGTCAATAACGTCAGCCTCGACATCTACGAGCGGGAATTCTTCGCGCTGCTCGGCCCCTCTGGCTGCGGCAAGACCACCCTCATGCGCATGCTGGCCGGATTCGAGGAGCCCACCTCCGGCCGCCTCACGCTGGCCGGGGAGGATCTGGCGGGGGTGCCGCCCTACCGGCGGCCAGTGAACATGATGTTCCAGTCCTACGCGCTGTTCCCGCACATGAACGTGGCGGACAACATCGCCTTCGGCCTGAAGCAGGACAAGATGCCCAAGGCCGACATCGATGCCCGCGTCGAGGAGATGCTGCATCTCGTCAAGCTGGAGCAGTTCGCCAAGCGCAAGCCTCACCAGCTGTCCGGCGGCCAGCGCCAGCGCGTGGCGCTGGCGCGATCCCTCGCCAAGCGGCCCAAGGTGCTGCTGCTGGACGAGCCGCTCGGCGCCCTCGACAAGAAATTGCGCGAGGAGACGCAGTTTGAGCTGATGGACCTGCAGATGTCCCTCGGCATGACCTTCCTGATCGTGACGCACGACCAGGAGGAGGCCATGACCGTGGCGGACCGGATCGCCGTCATGAATCACGGCGTGCTGGTGCAGGTAGCCCCGCCCGCTGAAATCTACGAGCAGCCCGCCACCCGCTACATCGCCGACTTCATCGGCGAGGTGAATCTCATCGAATCCACCGTCACCGCCTGCGAGGGCGAGATGACCCGGCTGACCTCCGATGTGACGCCTTCTCCGCTGAGCGTGGCCCATCCGTGCGAGGTGGCCGCCGGGGGCAATGCCTGCATCGCCATCCGGCCGGAAAAGCTGCGGATCTCCCTCGATCCTCCGCCGGAGGGGAGCGAGAATATCTTCGCCGGCAAGATCTGGGATATCGGCTACCTGGGTGATCTCTCCATCTACCATGTGGAGCTCGCCTGCGGTCAGCGGCTGAAGGTGTCCCAGCCGAACCTGTCGCGCCGGGTGGCGCGCCCCATTTCCTGGGAAGACGAGGTGTGGGTCACCTTCGACCCCGACGCCGGCGTTCTGCTGACCCGCTGAGGAGAAACGGACATGGCCATGGCGGGCGAGAAGGGCAGGGGCCGCTGGTTCGTAATCGCGGTTCCCTATCTGTGGCTTCTGGCGCTGTTCCTCGCGCCCTTCCTCATCGTGTTCAAGATCTCGCTGTCGCAGGACGTGGTGGCCCAGCCGCCCTATGCCCCGCAGCTCGATCTGTCCAACGGCCTTGCGGGGCTGACGGACTTCCTCTCGCAGCTCTCCTTGGCCAATTACGGCTACGTGCTCGATTTCTCCAACGAGTTCCTGGAGGCCTACGGCTCAAGCCTTGTGATCGCCTCCATCTCCACCGTGCTTCTGCTGCTGGTGGGCTACCCCATCGCCTACGGCATGGCGCGGGCGCCGCGCTCCATCCAGCCGACGCTGCTGATGCTGGTGATCCTGCCGTTCTGGACCTCGTTCCTGATCCGCGTCTACGCCTGGATCGGCATCCTCTCGCCGGAGGGCCTGCTGAACCAGGGGCTCATGGCGCTGGGCGTCATCGATACGCCGCTGGAGATCCTGAACACCAATCTCGCGGTCTATATCGGCATCGTCTATTCCTACCTGCCGTTCATGGTGCTGCCGCTCTACTCGGCGCTGGAGAAGCTGGATCTGACGCTTCTTGAGGCCGCGGCAGACCTCGGCTGCCCACCGACCAAGGCGTTCTGGACCATCACCTTCCCGCTCTCCATCCCGGGCGTCGCCGCCGGCGCGCTGCTGTGCTTCATCCCGGCGGTGGGCGAGTTCGTGATCCCCGATCTGCTCGGCGGCTCCGACACCCTGATGATCGGCAAGTCGCTGTGGACCGAGTTCACCGTGAACCGCTCCTGGACGGTGTCATCGGCGGTGGCGGTGCTGCTGCTGCTGGTTCTGGTGATCCCCATCGTCATCTACCAGAACATCCAGCAGCGTGAACTGGAGGCGGGCAAATGAAGAAGGGCCTCACCTGGTTCAACATCACGTCCATCGTGCTCGGATTCGCCTTCCTCTACATCCCGATCCTTCTGTTGGTCATCTACTCCTTCAACGCCTCGCGCCTCGTCACCGTGTGGGCGGGCTTCTCCACCCAATGGTACTGGTCCCTGCTGGAGAACGAGCAGCTCATCGACGCCGCGTGGGTGACGCTGCGCATCGCCTTCTTCTCCTCGCTGGTGGCGACCGTGCTCGGCACCATGGCGGCGCTGGCGCTGACCCGCTACGGGCGGTTCGGTGGCCGCACCCTGTTCTCGGGCATGATCTATGCGCCCCTCGTCATGCCTGAGGTCATCACCGGCCTGTCGCTGCTGCTGCTGTTCGTGGCGGTGAATTTCGACCGCGGCTTCTGGACGGTGCTGCTGGCCCACATCACCTTCACCATGTGCTTCGTGGCCGTGGTGGTGCAGTCGCGCCTTGTCACCTTCGACCGCACGCTGGAGGAGGCGGCGCTGGATCTCGGTTGCCCGCCGTTCCAGACCTTCATCAAGATCACTTTGCCGCTCATCCTGCCGGCGGTGGTGTCCGGCTTCATGCTGGCCTTCACCCTGTCGCTGGATGATCTCGTGATCGCGAGCTTCACCACCGGGCCCGGTGCGACCACGCTGCCCATGCGCATCTATTCGCAGGTCCGCCTTGGCGTGACGCCGGAGATCAACGCGGTCTGCACCATCCTCATCGCCATCGTGACGGTGGTGGTCATCGTCGCCTCCATTCTCACCAAGCGCGCGGAGAACCAGCGGCAGGCGGAGGAGCGGGCGGCGCTGCAATAGGGCGCGAGAGGCGAAGGCCTTCGGGCGACCGGTTCGCGCATGCCGTCGCCTCGGCGCAGGGCCGCGAGGGCATCCCGGCGGCAAAAGCGCCGAACGCGGTCACGATCTGGATCATGAGCAGCAAGGCGCCGGCCAGCATCGCTCCGCCCATCAGCAGGGCGAGTCCACGGTTGCGATCAGCGGATACGGAGGCGGCGGTGGCCATGCCCAAACTCCCGGTGTGCGAGACACCGGGAGCGTGACAGTGAAGTGTTAACCATAACCTTAAGTTCTGCCCGTCCCGCGTCCGCGGCGAAAGGCCGCCTCAGCGCCCCTCCCGCACCCAGGCGGCGGTGATGACGCCGAGCAGCAGGAGCAGGCCGGAGAGGCCCGCGAACATCGGGAACAGGCCGATGCCGCGCACGACCGAGGCATCGCGCGTCTTCAGGCCCATCCAGTCCTCGCCGGCAAGCCTATCGGAGGCCGAGACCTGCACGAGGCGCGGCACCTGCCCGTTGAGGTCGGCAAGGCGCCACACGCCGCCGCCGGTGGCCGCCGCGATGGGGGCGAGCACGTCGCGGGTGCTGGTCACCTCGGCGAACTCCTTCGGATTCAGCGGGCCGATATTGGCTAGTGCATTGAGCGTGCCGTTCTGCGCCCGCCACAGGCCGAGTTCATCGGCCGGCGTCTTCGCCTGCCAAAGGCCGGGCTCCACCTGCGCCAGGGTGAGGGTGCGCAGCGCGCCGGATGGGGTGGTGACGGTGGCGGGCGGCACCTGGTCCGCCATAGTCTGGCGCTCCACGATGAGATCGCGGCCGGAGACGGTGAGCTTGAGCCGCTCCTCCTCCAGGTCCGGCTCCTTCATCAGCCAGTGGGACAGGCGGCGCAGCAGGTCGATATGGGGGCCGCCGCCTTCATAGCCGCGCGCCCACAGCCAGATGTGGTCCGAGAGGAGCAGGGCGACGCGGCCCTCTCCCACCCGGTCCACCAGCAGCACCGGCTTTTCGCCGGGCGCGGACATGAGGCTCGTGCCGGAGCGCGCCTGCGCGTCGATCACGCGGAAGAAGCGGCTCCAGTGGGGCGGGTCGCTCTCCGAGCCCGGCAGGTTGCGGGTGACGGGATGGCGCTTGCCGGGGTCGGTGAGCTTCGCGTGGTAGGGCGCATCGGTGGCCTCCCCGCGCGGAATGCCGGGCAGAATCTCCTCCAGCGGCGTGTTGTAGAGCGAGCCGGTATCGATGAAGTCCGTACCCGCCGCCACCAGCACGGCGCCACCGGCGCGCACGTAGCGCACGATATTGTCGAAATAGATCTGCGGCAGCACGCCCTGCTGGGCGTAACGGTCGAAGATGATGAGGTCGAAATCCTTGATCTTGGTCTGGAACAGCTCGCGGGTCGGGAAAGCGATGAGCGAGAGTTCGTTGATGGGCGTGCCGTCCTGCTTCTCCGGCGGGCGCAGGATGGTGAAGTGGACGAGGTCCACGTTGGCGTCGCTCTTCAAGAGGTTGCGCCAGGTGCGCTCGCCCACGTTCGGCTCGCCGGAAACGAGGAGCACGCGCAGCTTGTCGCGCACGCCGTCGATGGCGACGGCGGTGCGGTTGTTCACCTGCGTCAGCTCGCCATCGAGCGGCGGCACCTCGAACTCGACGATGTTGGGGCCGGCGTGGGTGATGTCCACGTCGATGCTGGCGCTGCGGCCGGTGGTGACGGTGGGCCGGCCGATCACCTCGCCGTCGCGGCGGATGGTGACGGGCACGCGGGCGCCGGCCGGGGCACCTTCGTCCGTCACCTTGAAGGTCACGGTCTGCTTCTGGCCGACGATGCCGAAGCGCGGCGTCTTCTCCAGCGCCACGCGGCGATCCCGCTCGCCGGCACGGCCGGTGATGAGGGCATGGACGGGAGCGGAGAAGCCGAGCGCGCCGGCATTCTCCGGCGTGTCATGGACGCGCCCGTCGGTGATCATGATGGCGCCGGCCACCCGCTCGGGCGGCACGTCGGCAAGGCCGGCCGAGAGCGCGGAGAACAGGCGCGTGCCGTCCGCCGAGCCGTCGCCCGCATCAGCCTCGATGGTCCGTACCTCGACGCCGGAAAGCTTGCCCAGGCGTTCGGCGAGCTGGGCGCGCGCCGCCTCGGTCTGCTGGGTGCGTTCGCCGAAGGATTGCGACTGGCTCTTGTCCACCACCACCGCCACCACGGAGGACAGCGGCTCGCGCTCCTCGCGGGTGAAAGAGGGGTTGGCGAGGGCGAGCAGGCCCACCGCCAGCGCCAGCGCGCGGAACACCGAGCCGCGGGTGCGGGAATAGACGAGCAGGCCCGCCAGCAGCGCAGCCGCGACCGCAACCGCTATCAGCGCCGGCAGCGGCAGGAAGGGGGAGAAGGTGAGGCCGTAGCTCATGCTTGGTCACTCGCGCGACTCCCTCTCCCCTTGCGGGAGAGGGCCGGGGTGAGGGGTCTGCCGGGCAAGGGGGCCGCCGGGAAAGCCTGGCGGAGCCACCCCCTCACCCCCCGGCCCCTCTCCCGCAAGGGGAGAGGGGAGGCGAGCGGCGAGCGCGGGAAGAAGACCGAACGGCCGGGCGTATGCATGCTATTGCCCCAGCCGTTCCAGCAGCGCCGGAACATGCACCTGGTCTGCCTTGTAGTTGCCGGTCAGCACGTACATCACCATGTTGGCACCGGCCCGGAAGGCGATCTCGCGCTGGCGCGGCTCGCCGGGCGTGAGCGGCAGCATCGGCTCGCCCGAGCGTGACACGGCCCAGGCGCCGGCCAGATCGTTCGAGGTGATGATGACGGGGGACACGCCGTCGCCGGCGCGGGCGGGGCGGTCGGCATCGTCGCGGGCGGCGGGTAGCGCTTCCACCCAGGTTGTGCCGCCGGTGAAGCGGCCGGGAAAATCCTTCAGGAGATAGAAGGCTTTGGTGAGCACGTGGTCGCGCGGCACCGGCTCCAGTTCCGGAATGTCGAGGCGGGAGAGGATTTCCTTCAGCCGCGCCTGCGCCGGGGTGAGCGGCGCGCCGGGGCCGCCGGGGGATTCGATGGCGTCGCGGGTATCGAAGATCACCGTGCCGCCCTGCTTCATATAGGTATCGATGCGCGCCAGCACCGGCTGGGCGGGAATGGGCGTGTTGGCGAGGATGGGCCAGTAGAGCACGGGGAAAAAGGCAAGCTCGTCCCGCGCGAGGTCCACGCCCATGGCCTCTCCCGCCTGCAGCGCGGTGCGCTGGCCGAGGAAGGTCGCAAGGCCGTCGAGGCCGGCGCGGGAGATGTCGTCCACCTCGCTGTCGCCCGTCACCACATAAGCGAAGCGGGTCTGCGTGGTGGCCTTCAGCGCGAAGCCATCGTCGGCGCGGGCCGGGGCGGGCACAAGGGCGCCGGCGGTCGCGCCCAGCATGAGGGCGGCGAGGAGGGCCGCCGCGGCGCCGCGACGGGCTTTCGTTCCACCCATGCGCGAGAGCCCTCCCGCCAGGAACAGCACCGCCAGCGCATCGAGAAGAAGCAACAGCATGGCGCCGATCAGGATCGGCCCGCGCATGTCGCGCGGCGCGCTCTCCTGCAAGGGCTCCGTGCGGCCCCCCAACGCTGCGAGATCAAGCACCTTGGGGCGGTCGGCCGGTAGCAGGGTGTTCACCGCCACGAGGCCGTCCGGCGGACCGTAAAAGCCGGGCGGATGATCGGCGGTGGAGCGGCCGCGATAATCGGCGGGCAAGGCGCGGGCGGTAGGGCCGGCGGGGCGGAAGGCGCCGAAGCCGTCGAGCACGCGGGCGGGCGGCAGCGCCGCCACATCCGGCCGGCCAGCGGATTGGAGCGCCGTGCCGGCGGGTGCCGTCTCGGGCGGGGGCGGGGCGTCGGACAGGGCAACCACGTGGCGCAGCATCTCAACGAATGTGCCGGAAAGGGGCAGGTTCGACCAGGAGGTGTCGCCGGTGACATGGAACAGCACCAGCGCGCCCTTGCCCCGGCGGGTACCGGTGACGAGGGGCGTGCCGTCCGCGAGCGTCGCCCACGTGCGGTCGCCGAGCGTGCCGTCCGGCTCGGCGAGCACCTGCCGGTTCACCGTCACGTCGTCGGCGGGCTTGATGTCGCGGAAGGGGCCTTCCGGCGTCAGGGAGCCGAGCTTCTGCGGCGTCTCCCACGACAGGGAGCCGCCCAGAACACGGCCGCCGCGTCGCAGGCGCACGGGCAGGAGATCGTCCTGCGCATTGGCGAGGCGCGGACCGGCGAAGCGGATGAGCACGCCGCCGTCTTCCACGAACTTGGCGAGCCGGTTGCGGGTGGCGGGCGGAATGGTGCCGACATCGGTCAGCGCCAGCACGGGCAGGCGCTGGTCCAGGAAGCGGTTGATGTTCTCCGTGGCCGATCCCGTCTCCGCCACCCGCAGGTCGGCGAAGGGGCCGAGCGCGCGGGAGAGATAATAAGTCGGCGCCAGCAGCGGCTGGCCGGTGTCGGTGGAGGTGCCTGAGACGACGCCCACCGAGCGCCGCCGCCACCGCTTGTCCAGAAGCTGCACGGCGCCGGCCGAGTGCTCGCCGGCAATCTCCAGCCGCGCCACTTCGTTGCGCAGTTCCACCGGCAGGTCGAAGCGGGCGTCCACCTCGCTCGTGCCCTCCGGCAAAGTGAAAGGCGCTTCGGCGAGGACGAGGCCGCGCATGTCGCGGGCCGTCACGCGGCCGGCGCGGGGGGCACCGGACGTGGGGCGCACCACCTTCACAGTGAGCGCCTCGGCTGCATTCTCCGCCGCCGCGAGCGCGAGCGGCTCGGCGACGCCGCCACCCACCACAAGCAGCCGGGCGCCGGCGCCGAGGTCGGCGAAGGCGCGGGCGGTGTCGGGATCGGCGCCAAGGTCGACGCCATCGGAAATGTAGACCACGCCCGCGCTGGGCTCCGCGCCGAGGAGGCGCCCGGCCAGCGCCAGCGCCTCCTTGCGGGCCGGCGCATAGGGCACCGGCTCCAGCGAGCGGAGGCGGTCCCGCGCGGCGGCGGGGGTGGAGAGCGTCGCCTCGCGCGGCACGTCGCCGGTGGGGATGAGGGCGACGCCGCGCCCGTCGGTCTCTGCCTCGTCGATGAGGGCCGCTGCGGCGCTGCGGCGGGCCTCCCAGCTCGCGGCGGCCGGCCAGCCCTGATCGATGACGAGGAGAAGCGGCCCGGAGCCGGCCGGCGCCGCGGCGGGCGGATTCCAGATGGGGCCGGCGGCGGCGAGGATCACGAGTGCGGCGAGCAGCATCCTGAGAGCCGTGAGCCACCATGGCGTGCGCGCCGCGCTCTCCTCCTTGGGCGTGATGCCGAGCAGCAGGCGCAGCGGCGGGAAGCTCACCTCGCGCGGCTTCGGCGGCACCACGCGCAGCAGGAACCACAGCAGCGGCAGCGCCAGGAAGGCGGTGAGCAGCAGTGGCGCGGAGAAAGCGAGGGGGAGACCGAACATCAGGCCGGTCCTCCGGACACGTAGGCATGTCCGCCGCCCTTCGGCAAAGCGGAAGGACCGCCGCCCACGCTCATGCGCTGGTGCAGGGCGAGCAGCATCTCGCTCGCCGGACGGTCGGTGCGGTGGATGGCGAAGCTCCAGCCGAGACGCTCCGCCGCGGCGCGCAGGCGCGCGCGGTGATCGACCAGCTTCAGGTCATAGTCGGCCTTCCAGCTCTCGGCCCGGCCGACGGTCAGGCGGTCGCCGCCCTCGGGCTCGCGGAACTCGATTCGGCCGGAGAAGGGGAAGGTCTCCTCCGCCGGGTCCACGATCTGCACCAGATGGCCATGGGCGCCGGACGCGGCCAGCGTGTGGAGGCGCGCCTCGATCTGGTCCGCCGGGCTCCAGAAATCACTGAACAGAACGATTTCCGACAAGGGCGAGGGACCGAACTCGGGCGGCAGGCTCGCCGGCAGGCGCGGTGCCAGCACCACGGCCTCGGCCATGCGCTCGACAATGCGGCGGTTGGCGGACGGGCGCATCAACTCGGGAATGCCCACGCGCTCGCCGCCCTTCACCAGCAACTCGGCGAGGGCGAAGGCCACCACCAGCGCGCGCTCGCGCTTCGGTGCCTGTCCCCGGGAAGCGTAATTCATGGATGCCGAAAGATCGGGCCAGATCCACACCGTGTGGCTTGCCTCCCACTCGCGCTCGCGCACATACAGATGGTCGTCGCGGGCGGAGCGGCGCCAGTCCACGCGGTTCGCCGGCTCGCCATCCACGAAGCGGCGATACTGCCAGAAGTTCTCTCCGGTGCCCGCGCGGCGTCGCCCGTGCAGGCCGTGCTGCACGCTCATGGCGATACGCCGTGCCTCCAGGACAAGCCGCGGCATGGCCGCCGCGAGATCGGCCGCGGCGTGGGTGGCCGTCTCGACCGCCTGATGCGCATCGTCGGTCGTGGTCTGGCCTTTCGCAGCGGTTGCCATGGGCGCGGGCCGGTCCGCGCTCACCCGAGTCGCTCGGTGAGGCGGCGGATGATGCCGGTGACGCTCTGGCGCTCGGCGCGGGCGGCGAAGGTCAGCGCCATGCGATGCTTCAGCACCGGTTCGGCGAGGGCCACCACGTCGTCGAGGGAAGGCGCATAGCGCCCGTCCAGCAGGGCACGGGCGCGCACCGCCAGCATCAGCGCCTGGCTGGCGCGCGGGCCAGGACCCCAGGCGATATAGGCCTGCTCCGGCCCTTCCGCGCCCGGACGGGCGGAGCGGACCAGGGTGAGAATGGCCTCCACCACCGATTCGCCCACCGGCAGGCGGCGGACGAGGCGCTGGGCGGCGATAAGGTCGTCCACCGTCATGGCGGCGCGGGGCTTCTGCTCCTCCGCCGAGGTGGTTTCGAACAGGATCTTCCGCTCCGCATCGCGGTCCGGATAATCCACGTCGATCTCCATCAGGAAACGGTCGAGCTGCGCCTCGGGGAGGGGATAGGTGCCTTCCTGCTCCAGCGGGTTCTGGGTCGCGAGCACATGGAAGGGCTTGGGCAGGTCATGCCGCTCGCCGGCGACGGTGACGTGGTATTCCTGCATGGCCTGCAGCAAGGCCGACTGGGTGCGGGGCGAGGCGCGGTTGATCTCGTCCGCCATCAGCAACTGGGCGAAGATCGGACCCTTGATGAAGCGGAAGGCGCGCCGCCCGCCGGCCGATTCTTCCAGCACCTCGGCGCCGAGGATGTCGGAAGGCATCAGGTCCGGCGTGAACTGCACGCGACGGGCATCGAGGCCCAGCACCGTGCCCATGGTGTCCACGAGCTTGGTCTTGGCAAGGCCCGGCACGCCGACGAGCAGCGCATGGCCGCCGGCGAGAATGGTGATGAGCGCGCGCTCCACCACAGTTTCCTGCCCGAAGATGACGTTGGAAATGGCCGCGCGGGCGGCCTTCACGTGGGCGGCGGCGGCTTCCGCGTTGCGGATGATCATCTGGTCGAGGTCGAAGGTCTCGCCGGCAGCCGACATATGCTCATCTCCTCCACGCGAACGAATCGCACGCCAAATACGCACCGCACGCACACTTGCCCGCATGCCGAACATGCACCGCAAGCTTGCTGCCAAAAGCGGCAACAAAACGCCTCCGCTCCTCCTTCGCCGGGCCGTTCCGCCCTCTGCCGGTCTGATGGGCATCGGGCGGGCCGTTCCATGCGCCGGCCTGGGACGGACGCCGAACCACGGGGCCGCCTTGCGGTCTCCGCGTGAAAAGGCCCGTCTCGCGAAGTCTTGCAAACGTCGCGCCACCCGGACACAGAGCTTACGATATGATGCGCGTGCGTCGAGCCCCCCCGAACGCTGCGCGGGTGCGCCGCACTCACGTCATCGCGAGCCCGCCGCTTTTTCGCGGCGTGACCGGCCAAGGAGACCAGATGCCCGCACCTGAGCCAGACACGCCCCCCGTTTCGCCGGACGCCGCATCCACCACCTCCTCGGCCGCCGGCCGGCTGGAGGCGCTGATGGCGGCCGCCCGCGCCGGCGGGGGGAAGGGTCCGGCGCCGGTAGAGCTGTGGAACCCGCCCGATTGCGGCGACATGGACATGGTGATCCGGGCCGACGGGACGTGGACCTACATGGGCACCCCCATCACGCGCCCGGCGCTGGTCAAGCTGTTCGCCTCCGTGCTCGCGCGGGAAGGCGAGCGCTTCGTGCTCAAGACGCCGGTGGAAAAGGTGGGCATCACAGTGGAGGATGCGCCGTTCCTCGCTGTCGATATGGCGGTGGAGGCCGGTGCGGCAGAGCACGGACCCCGGGGCGCCACTCTCGTCTTCCGCACCAATCTCGACGACGTGGTGCGCTGCGGGCCCGGCCACCAACTGCGCTTCGCCCACGGGGCTGGAGAGGGCGAAGTGGTGCCCTACCTGCACGTTCGCCGTGGGCTGGAGGCGCGGCTGTCGCGGGCGGTGCATCTCGACCTGATGGAACTCGGGGAGGTGCGGGAAGAGGGCGGCGTCCCCATGTTCGGGGTGGCGTCGGGCGGGCTCTTCTTCCCCATCCTTCCGGCGGCCGAACTGGGACTGGACTGATGCGGGCGTTCGATGAAGCGTTTTCCGAAACCAACAGCGCAGGCGGAAGCCTCGCTGATTTCCTGCGCCGCGCCGGGGAGCGCCTGTCGCCCACACCGCCGCCGTTCTATTCCGAAGGCGACTTTCTCGCTCTCAACGGCGATCACGCCTTGCAGCCGGAAAAGGTCAGCCTCATCCCGCAGGAGCGCCCCCGCCACGCCGCCGTGCTTGTGCCGGTGATCGCCCGGCCGGAGCCGACAATCCTGCTGACGCTTCGGTCATCACACCTCTCGCAGCATGCGGGGCAGGTGGCGTTTCCGGGCGGGCGCGTCGATCCCGGCGACAAGGACGAGATCGACGCGGCGCTCAGGGAGGCGCGCGAGGAGGTGGGGCTTGATTCGGCGCGGGTCCGTCCGCTCGGCTTCCTCGACGGCTACCTCTCTGGCACCGGCTTCTGGATTGTGCCGGTGGTGGCGCTGGTGGACCCGGCCTATACGCTCACGCTCAATCCGGCCGAGGTGGAGGAGGCGTTCGAGGTGCCGCTCGGTTTCCTCATGAGCCCGCGCAACCACGAGCGCCAGTCGCGGGAATGGAAGGGCACGCTGCGGCATTATTACGTGATGCCGTTCGAGGGGCATAATATCTGGGGCGCGACGGCGGGCATGCTGCGCAACCTTTACGAGAAGGTCTACGCCTGATGGCGCGCAGCCTGCTCATTGAACTTGCCCTGTTCCTTACGCCGTTCCTGCTCTACGGCGCCCTGCTGATCGCGACCAAAGGCTCGGCAGTGCCGGCCAACTGGTCGCCCCGCGCCCTCGCGGTCACCGCCTTCGCGGCAGTGGCTCTTGTCGTTCTGGGGCTCTTCCTGTTCGAGCATGGCCGCGTGGCGCCCCCCGGCGCGCATTACGTACCCGCGCAGACGAAGGACGGCGTGTTCGTGCCGGGGCATTTCGAATGACAGCGAGCGTTGCCGGCGCCCCGTTCTGGGCGACGCCCGGCCTTGCGCCCCTCCTCGCAGTCCTGAACGGCGGCGGAGAGGAAGCGCGGGTGGTCGGCGGCGCGGTGCGCAATTCGCTGCTCGGTCTGCCAGTGACCGACGTGGACATCGCCACCACCGCCGTGCCGCAGGAGGTCGCCGCCCGTGCCTCACGCGCCGGCCTGAAGGCGGTGCCCACCGGCATCGAGCATGGCACGGTCACGGTGGTGTCGGGCCACCATGGATACGAGGTCACCACCCTGCGCGAGGATGTGGAGACCGACGGCAGGCGGGCGGTGGTGCGCTTCGGCCGGAGCTGGGAGCATGATGCCGAACGGCGCGACTTCACGCTGAACGCGCTCTATGCGGCTGCGGACGGCACGGTGCTGGACCTTGTGGGTGGCCTTGCCGATCTCGAGGCGCGCAAGGTGCGCTTCATCGGCTCGCCGGAGGCGCGCATCCGCGAGGATTACCTGCGCATCCTGCGGCTGTTCCGCTTCCACGCGGCCTACGGGGCCGGCGCGGTGGATGGGGCGGCCTTTTCCGGGGCGGTGCGCCTTCGGCAGGGCCTGCTGTCCCTATCGCACGAGCGGGTGCGCGCGGAATTGCTGAAGCTGCTGCTTGCCCCCGGCGCGGCGGCGACGCTCGCGACCATGAGCGATGCGGGTCTCATCCAGCCGCTGATCGGTGGCATCGCCGATGCCCGCGCCTTCGCGCGGCTGGTGGAGATCGAGGCGCAATGGCGTGCGCAGGGCAGGAACGTCCCGCCGGATGCCATCCGCCGCCTCGCCGCCCTTGCCTTGCGGGTGTCGGACGATGCGGACCGTCTGCGCGGAAAGCTGCGCCTGTCCAATGCCGAGGCGCGGCGTCTCGCGCTCATGGCAGGCCCCGTGCCGGAGGTTGGCGACGATGCAGCCGCACAGGCTTTCATCTACCGCACCGGCGCGGACGCCGCCCGCGATCGCGCCCTGCTGGCGGCGGCGCGCGGACGGGGCGGCATGGAGCGGATCGGCCGGCTGGCGACGCACTGGACGGTGCCGCGGCCGCCCTTTAGCGCAGATGATCTGATGGCGCTCGGGCTCAAGCCGGGACGCGCCCTCGGTACGGCGCTTCGGCGGGCTGAGGTGGCATGGATCGACGCCGGCTTTCCCGGGGATCGCGCGCGGATCGACGCCCTCCTACGGGCGTCGATCGACACGGAGGGTGGGCCTGTCTAGGCCTCAGTCCTCGTCGTCTTCTTCCTCGTCCTCTTCCTCGAAATCGGCGATCTCGAGCTTCTCCACCGCGACGGCGGGCAGGGTTTCCTTGCGGAACTCGCTCACGTCCTCGGCGAACCACACCACCGAGATCTCCGTCTCGGAGGCGGTGACGACGGTGAGGGCGGGGCTGCCGGACTTGAGCTGGACGATATCTCCGGGGGCGAACGCCATGGCTGTGTCTCCGGGCCGGCCGCGAAGGGGCCGACGCACCGGCAAGCCTTAGTGCTCCTTTATGACGGGCCGATCACGGCCACTTCACCACCGGCGGCATGGAGGAGAGGATCGAATCCACGTTGCCGCCCGTCCTGAGCCCGAAGATCGTCCCCCGGTCATAGAGCAGGTTGAATTCCACATAGCGCCCGCGCCGAACGAGTTGCTCCTCGCGGTCGTCCTGCGTCCACGGCGTCGCCATGTTGGCACGCACGAGGCGGGGGTAGATGTCGAGGAAGGCAAGGCCGACCTCGCGGGTGAAGGCGAAATCATCCTCCCATCGGCCTTTGCCGGCTGCCGCCGAGTCCAGATAGTCGTAGAAGATGCCGCCGATGCCGCGCATCTCGTTGCGGTGCTTCAGGAAGAAATACTCGTCACACCACGCCTTGTAGCGCGGATAGTCCGCCACCGGGTGGGCGGCGCAGGACGCTTCGAAGGCGCGGTGGAAGGCGAGGGTGTCTTCGTCCTCCTGGGTGCGCCGGCGCGACAGCACAGGAGTCAGGTCCGCTCCGCCGCCGAACCACGCCTTGGTGGTGACGACGAAGCGCGTGTTCATGTGGACGGCGGGCACATGCGGATTGGCCATGTGCGCGATGAGCGAGATGCCCGACGCCCAGAAGCGCGGGTCCTCGGCGGCGCCGGGAATCTGGCTGCGAAACTCGGGCGCGAACTCGCCGAACACGGTGGAGGTATGGACGCCCACCTTCTCGAACAGGCGCCCGCGCATGAGCGCCATGGTGCCGCCGCCGCCCGGCGCGCCGGTATGGTCCGTGCGCGTCCACGGCGTGCGGACGAAGCGGGACGGGGAGGGGCCATAGAGCGCCGGATCGGCCTCGTCCTCCAGCGCCTCGAAGGCCGCGATGATGCGGCCCTGCAAGTCCTCGAACCACGCGCGGGCCTGCGCGCGGCGCGCGTCCAGCACGGCATCTGCGGTTGCCGGGGCGGGGGCGGAAGCAGGGGGCTTGGGGTTTTCCATGAGCGTTCCGCCTTCGCTGGTCTTCTGGCTGGCGCGCTTCTATCGCCTCCCTGCGGCGGAAGAAAGCTCAGCCGGGCAGGCCGCCCGTCTGCCGCAGCGCCTCGGCGAGGACGATGCCGGCGCTGACCGCCACATTGAGGGAGCGCACGCCCGGCCGCATGGGAATGCGCACCCGAGCATCCGCCGCCCCGTGAACCTCCGGCGGCACACCGGCGGATTCGCGGCCGAACAGGATCACGTCGTCGGGCTGGAAGGAGAAGCCGAACAGCGGTTCGGCGCCGGCGGTCGTGAGGAGCACAAGCCGGCTGCCTTCCGCGCGGCGCTCCGCATCGAAGGCGGCGAACGAGGCGTGCCGTCGCCAGACCACCTTATCGATATAGTCCATGCCGGCGCGGCGGAAGCCGGCGTCTCCCACGGGGAAGCCCGCCGGCTCGATAATGTGCACTTCCGCCCCCAGGCAGGCGCCGGTGCGCAGGATGGCACCGGCATTCTGCGCGATGTCCGGGCAATAGAGGGCGATGCGCAGGGTCAAGGGAAGGCTCCGGCGGGGACGCCGCCGGAGCGGGTCGTCAGGTCAGTTGCTGCACGTCATCTTGGACCAGGTGACATCAAGCGGCATCAGCGTGATGGTCAGCTGGGTGGGGTTGGCGAGGCCAATGTTGCTGCTGTTCTCGCACACGTCGTCATAGGCAAAGGCATAGGCGCCGCCACGGATCGAATTGGCGTGCATGGTGCTGGCGTAGAGGTTCACCGGCGTCTGCGTATAGGCGTTCTTCACCGGGCAGGCTGAAATATCCTTGTTCGTCAGGAAGATCGAACGCAGAAGTGCGGCCTGGATGTAACGCTGGAGGTCGCCCACGGGGGCCCCGCCGGCGCTCACGACCGGGGCGCCATTCTGCCAAGCATATAGCGTGCTCGGCTTGCCGAAAACCGCTGTCTGCCCCGAGGCGGGCTTGAGCTGAAGCTGATTGTTGACAACGGTGCCAGTGTAAGTCGTGTTCCCGCTCTTGAGCGTGAAGCTTTTTCCAGGCTGGGCAAAATTCGTCCAAACCCGATTTATATAGTTATCTAGAAATGTGTTCGGGAAATAATTCGGATCACTGGACGGGAGGATCATAGCCTTTTCGGGGATCAGCACGCGAAGCGCGCGCTTCTTGCTGTCCCGGACGATGAGCTTGTTCCACGGGGCTGCCGAGAGGCTGGCAAGGATTGTCGGGCCCGACGTGGCGTTGTTGAAGCCGGAGGTCAGGTTCTGGCTGGCGCTTTTCAGGTTCAGCTGCATGGGGATGCCGAGCGTATCCACCTGCGTGATGTCGACGTCGAAAGGCGGCGATGCCGCGTTATTGTAGTTGAATTCGGCGAAATCCAGAACAGTGCTGTAGTTCTTGTCGGATGGCGACCACGGCGCCGGAGTGTTGGGTGCGTAGATCTGGTCTCCGTTCAGGCTGACCGTGATGTAGGCCGGCTGGCAGAACGAGACGTAGACCCGGGCCGAAACGACTTGCTGGACATTGAAGGTAATGGAGCTGCCCGTGGTGTTGAAGCCGTAGTCGGTCGGCGTCGGGTTGGCGCTCGAGAAGGTCTTCTTGTTTCCGGCGGCATCAAAATAGACGAAGGATTTCCCGTTCAGTTCCTGTCCATATACCGTAACGAACATCTTCCCGTTGATGCCGGTCTTGTTCACGATCGTCACCGGGACGGTTTGGGCATAAGCAGTCCCCGCCGCGCCGATGCCGGCCACTGCCGCAAGGCAGGCCAGAATGCGTCTTGCCATGTGTTCTCCCCCGAGTCTGATTGGCGTGCGGCAAACCGGCTCATGCGGTCCGGCGCGGGTTGGGCCGACGCGGGCAGGACGAGGCTAGGCATGCCTTAGGAAAGCAAAGCCAAGCTAACGCTTGGTCTGGGCTCGTGCAATGCTTGATCTTGGCCTTAAGCCGGGTCGGAGCGTGCCGTCACAGCCTTCCGGAGCGTCGCCGCCCGACCTCACGTAGCGACACGCATCTGTCGCAGTGCAGGACCGCGTGCCGCATCGCCATGATCTGGACAAGATGGGGCTAGGGTGCAATTAGAGGCGCTTGAAATTGGCGGCTCGCATGTCCATGCGGCCGCGCAGGTGCGTGCGGCCTGTAGCCGGCGGTTTTGCTGGCGGCTGAGGGACGTGCGTCGGGACGACAACATTATCGGGGACTGCGCCGTGGCACATACGGAGACGTCGGACACGACGACGCGTCGGGACTTCCTCTACATCGCAACCGGCGCCGTGGGCGCTGTCGGCGCCGCAGCCATGGCGTGGCCCTTCATCTCCCAGCTGCAGCCCGATGCGTCCGTGCTCGCGCTGTCCACCACCGAGGTGGACCTGTCCCCCATCGCCGAAGGCCAAATCGTCACGGTGCAGTGGCGCGGCAAGCCCATCTTCATCTCCCATCGCACCCCGGAGGAGATCAAGTCGGCGGTGGATACCCCCCTTTCCGCGCTGCCCGACCCGCAGCCCGATTCGGCCCGCGTGAAGGCCGGCAAGGAGCAGTGGCTGGTTGTGATCGGCATCTGCACGCACCTCGGTTGCGTGCCGCTCGGCCATCAGGGCCAGTACAATGGCTGGTTCTGCCCCTGCCACGGCTCGGTGTACGACACGTCCGGCCGCATCCGGCAGGGACCGGCGCCGCTCAATCTCGAATTGCCGCCCTACGCCTTCACCACCGACACAAAGATCGTGATCGGCTGACGCGCGCATCGTCGCCGCTTTCAAAAAGGTTGGACTCATGGAAGGACATTCCACCTACCAGCCCAAGGGGAAGGTCGCGCAGTGGTTCGAGAGCCGCTTGCCGATCGTCGGGCTGATCCATTCCTCGGCCATCGCCTATCCGGTGCCGAAGAATCTGAATTACATGTGGACCTTCGGCGCGATCCTGAGCTTCATGCTCGTGTGCCAGATCGTGTCCGGCATCGTGCTGGCCATGCATTACGTGGCCTACGCGCCGATCTCGTTCGCCCGCGTCGAGCACATCATGCGCGACGTGAACTACGGCTGGCTGATCCGCTACATCCACGCCAACGGCGCCTCGATGTTCTTCATCGCGGTCTATATCCACATCTTCCGCGGCATGTACTACGGGTCCTACAAGGCCCCCCGCGAAGTGCTCTGGATCCTCGGCGTCATCATCTACCTGCTCATGATGGCGACCGCCTTCATGGGCTACGTGCTCCCCTGGGGCCAGATGTCGTTCTGGGGCGCCACCGTCATCACGAACCTGTTCTCGGCGGTCCCCTGGGTCGGCACCACCATCGTGGAGTGGCTGTGGGGCGGCTATTCGGTCGGTGATCCCACGCTGAACCGCTTCTTCTCGCTGCACTATCTCCTGCCGTTCATGATCGCCGGCGTGGTCGGGCTCCACATCTGGGCGCTCCACCACGTGGGCCAGAACAACCCGGACGGCGTGGACATCAAGAGCGTGTCGAAGGACACCGTGCCCTTCACCCCCTACGCGACGATCAAGGACACCTTCGCCATGGTGGTGTTCCTGATCTTCTTCTCCTGGTTCATCTTCTACATCCCGAACTATCTCGGCCACTCGGACAACTACATCCCGGCCAACCCGCTCTCCACGCCGGCGCACATCGTGCCCGAATGGTACTTCCTGCCGTTCTACGCGATCCTGCGCTCCATCCCGGACAAGCTCGGCGGCGTGCTCGCCATGTTTGCGGCGATCGCGGTGCTGGCCTTCCTGCCGTGGCTCGACACCTCCAAGGTGCGCTCGGCCAAGTACCGTCCGCTGTACCGCCAGTTCTTCTGGGTGTTCGCGGTGGTTGCCGTCCTCCTCGGCTACATGGGCTCCCAGCCCGCCGAGGGCGGCGCGCTCATCGTCTCGCGCATCCTGACGGCCTACTACTTCATCCACTTCCTCGTGATCCTGCCGCTGCTCGGCCTGTTCGAGCGCCCCAAGCCCGTGCCGGCCTCCATCGCGGATGCCGTGCTCGCGAAGTCGAAGGGCGGAGCGGTGGTGGTCGCCGGGGCGGCCGGTCCTGAGACCAAGTGATCGGCGCGGAGAGACCAGCAATGACCATTCGTAGCTCTCTCTTCGGTGCCGTCGCGGCGGCACTGCTCCTGACAGTGGGCGCCTCCGGCGCGCAGGCCGCGGAAGGCGCATCGCCGCGTCCGCATCGCATGTCGTGGTCCTTCGCCGGGCCGTTCGGCATGTATGATCCCGCGCAGCTGCAGCGCGGCTTCAAGGTGTTCAAGGAAGTCTGCGCCGCGTGCCACTCGGCCAACTACCTGTACTTCCGCAACCTCGCCCAGCCCGGCGGCCCCGGCTTCACCGAGGCGCAGGCGAAGCAGGTGGCGAGCGAGTACCAGATCACCGACGGCCCCAACGATTCTGGCGACATGTTCCAGCGTCCCGGCCGCCTGTCCGATCACTGGCCCGCGCCGTTCCCCAACGACAACGCCGCCCGCGCCGCCAATGGCGGTGCCCTGCCGCCGGACTTCTCGGTGCTGGCCAAGGCCCGCTCCTACCACGTCGGCTTCCCCGGCTTCATCACCGACGCCTTCATCCAGTACCAGGAGCATGGCGTGGACTACATCCACGCGCTGCTCACCGGCTACGTGGATGCGCCGGCGGATGCCCATGTGCAGCCGGGCCTGCACTACAACACCTATTTCCCCGGCCACCAGATCGCCATGCCGAAGCCGCTCAGCGACGGCCAGGTCGACTACACGGACGGCTCGCCCCAGACGGTCGACCAATATTCGCAGGACGTGTCGGCCTTCATGATGTGGGTGGCCGAGCCGCACCTCGACCAGCGCAAGCGCATCGGCTTCCAGGTCATGATCTTCCTGATCGTGCTCGGCGGCCTGCTCTATTTCACCAAGAAGAAGGTCTGGTCGAACGTCGCGCACTGACCGGGCGCGACGACACGATCCTGATCGAGCGATCAAGGGCCCCGCGAGGGGCCCTTTTTCGTGCTGACCACAGACTGGATCACGAGTTCGCGGCGTCGGCCCTTTCCGTTGTTTCGCAGCTTTCCCCGCCGCCGCCGCGGCCTTAGCTTCTCCGCCAAACCGGAGCCTGTCATGACCCCTGCCGATTTCGCCGCGTCCATCCGCACCATCGAGAATTATCCCAAGCCAGGCATCCTGTTCCGCGACATCACCACCCTGCTCGGTGATGCCCGCGCCTTCCGCCGGGCGGTGGACGAACTGGTCCAGCCCTGGGCCGGCGCGAAGATCGACAAGGTGGCCGGTATCGAGGCCCGCGGCTTCATCCTCGGCGGGGCGGTGGCACATCAGCTCTCGGCCGGCTTCGTACCCATCCGCAAGAAGGGCAAGCTGCCCCATCAGACCGTGCGCATGGCCTACGCCCTCGAATATGGCGAGGACGAGATCGAGATGCATGTGGATGCCATCACGCCCGGCCAGCGGGTGCTTCTGGTGGACGATCTGATCGCCACCGGAGGCACCGCCACCGGGGCCGTAAAGCTGCTGCAGCAGTGCGGCGCGGTGGTGGAGGCGGCCTGCTTCATCGTCGATCTGCCGGACCTGGGCGGCGCGGAGAAGCTGCGCGGCCTCGGCGTCGCCGTGCGCACGCTGGTGGCTTTCGAGGGGCACTGATCAGCCCCGGCGGCGGGCTCAGATCAGCCGCAGGCCCTTGAGGCTCGCGTGGCCGTCCTTGCCGACGATGATGTGGTCATGCACCTCGATGCCGAGGGGCTTGGCCACGTCGATGATGCGGCGGGTCATGTCGATGTCGGCGCGCGAGGGGGTGGGGTCCCCAGACGGGTGGTTGTGGCAGAGGATGAGCGCCGAGGCCGAGACCTCCAGCGCCCGCTTCACCACCTCACGGGGATAGACCGGAGCGTGGTCCACGGTGCCGGTCTGCAACACCTCGTCGGCGATCAGCTGGTTGCGCTTGTCGAGGAACAGCACCCGCACCTGCTCGCGGTCGGCATAGGCCATGGCGGTGCGGCAATAATCGATCACCGCACTCCAGGACGAGAGCGCTGGCCGGCGCTTCACCTGGCCCTTGGCGAGGCGCTGGGCCGCCGCCTCCACCACCTTCAGCTCGGTGATGATGGCATCCTTCACGCCGGGCACCTCGCCCAGCAGATGCACCGGCGCGGCGACCACCTCTGCGAACGAGCCGAAGCGGTCGACGAGGGCCTTGGCGAGGGGCTTCACGTCCCGGCGCGGCACGGCGCGGAACAGCACCAGCTCCAGCAGTTCGTAATCCGCCAGCGCCAGCGCCCCGGCCGAGCGGAAGCGCGCGCGAAGCCGGTCGCGATGCCCATGGAAGTGGGGCGCCTCGTTCAGGCCGTCTTCCGGCGCTTCGGCCATCCGGCTCCCTCAGGCGGTGACGTAAGGCGGCTTGTGATAGCCCTTCGGGCTCAGGGTGAAGATCTCGACGCCGGTCTCCGTCACGCCCACCGCGTGCTCGAACTGGGCGGAGAGCGAACGGTCCCGCGTCACCGCGGTCCAGCCGTCGGAGAGCACCTTCACGTGCGGGCGGCCGAGGTTGATCATCGGCTCCACGGTGAAGATCATGCCGGGCACCAGCTTCGGCCCCTCGCCGCGGCGGCCCACATGCACGATGTTGGGCTCGTCGTGGAACACCTGGCCCACACCGTGGCCGCAGAAGTCGCGCACCACGCTCATGTGCTGCGGTTCCACGAACTCCTGGATGGCCGCGCCGATGTCGCCCACATGGGCGCCCGGACGGATGGCGCGTATGCCGCGCATCATCGCCTCATAGGTCACGTCCAGCAGCCGCTCAGCCCGGCGCGGGATGGCCCCCACTGCAAACATGCGGCTCGAATCGCCGTACCAGCCGTCGAGCACGAGGGTCACGTCCACGTTCACGATGTCGCCGTCGCGCAGCGGGCGGGCGTTCGGCATGCCGTGGCACACCACGTGATTGACCGAGGTGCAGACCGAATAACGGTAGCCACGGTACATCAGCGTTGCGGGATAGGCGCCATGGTCCATGGCGAAGTCGAAGATGAGCTGGTCGATGGCGCTGGTCGTCACGCCGGGCCCGATCATTTCCGATACGGCATCGAGCGCCTGAGCGGTCAGCGCGCCGGCCCGGCGCATGCCCTCGAAGCCTTGCGGCCCATAGAGCTTGATATGGCCGGTCTTGCGCAGCGGCGCATTCGCCGCCTCAACATAATTCATGACGCTGCCTTCGCGGACGGCGCGCGGAGCCGTCCCGTTCCTTAGGATACAGACTACACAATTAGTCCTTGCCGGCGTCAAAGCAAGCTCGGCCGTTGCGGCGGCCCTTTGGGCGCATGCATTTCGGCGGGTTTGCAGCGATTTCACGCGGCCGGGGGGAGCCCTTAAGATCGCGCGGTTCGAATCGCGAAGAGCACCATGTCCATTCGCCGCCTGCCGCCCATCCTTATCGACCGCATCGCCGCCGGCGAGGTGGTGGAGCGGCCGGCTGCGGTGGTGAAGGAACTGGTGGAGAACGCACTCGATGCCGGGGCGCGCAGCATCGAGGTGGTGATCCAGGGCGGCGGCCGGCGCCTCGTGCGCATCACCGACGACGGGTCGGGCATGGGGCCGGACGATCTCGCTCTGTGCGTGGAGCGCCACGCCACCTCCAAGCTCTCCGGCGAGGACCTTCTGGCCATCGCCACCCTCGGCTTCCGGGGCGAGGCGCTGCCCTCCATCGGCGCGGTGGCGCATCTTTCCATCGCCAGCCGCCCGCCGGGCGCTGACCACGCCTTCGAGGTGCGGGTGGATGGCGGGGTGGTCACGCCGCCCCGCCCTGCGGCGCTGGGGGGCGGAACGCGGGTGGAGGTGCGCGACCTGTTCTACGCCACGCCGGCCCGTCTCAAGTTCCTGAAATCCGATCGCGCGGAAGCTGCTGCTGCGGCGGACGTGGTGCGGCGCCTCGCGCTGGCCCGACCCGACGTGGCCTTCACCCTCGCCACCGACGAGCGCGCGCCGGTGACCTTCCCGGCTCGCCCTGACGACGAGGCCGGCCGGGCGCAACGGCTCGCCGACGTGCTCGGTGCCGACGCCGGTCGCAATGTGATCGCCGTGTCCGGCCTGCGGGAGGGCGTGCGGCTCGATGGCCTCGCCGGCCTGCCGACCTTCTCCAAGGCCAATTCGCTGAGCCAGTACCTGTTCGTGAACGGTCGCCCGGTGCGCGACAAGCTGCTGATGGGCGCGGTGCGCGCGGCCTATGCGGACCTGCTGCCGTCCGATCGCTACCCGGTTCTGGCCCTGTTCTTCACCCTCGATCCGCGCGATGTGGACGTGAACGTCCATCCCGCCAAGACCGAGGTGCGGTTCCGCGATGGCGGCAACGTGCGGGCGCTCATCGTGCGCACGCTCTCCGATGCGCTCGCCGCCCGCATCCCCTCCACTGCCGCCACCATGGCGGACCGTCTCGTGGCACTGGCGCAAACGCCCACGCTGCCGCCCCGCGCTGCCTCCGGTCTCGCCGAACCCGAGCGCGGCGGGGCCTTCGCCGGCTTCCGGCCGGCGCCACGGCTCGATTACGACTGGCGCCAGTCGCCGGCCCGGCCCGAGGCTTTCCGCTCCAGTGAAGAGCAGGTGCGCCTCGAGATCGCCGAGCCGTCGGCCGATGCGCGGGCCGATGCCGCGCCCGTCTCTGCCGTCGATCTCGACCGGCCGCTGGGGGCGGCCCGCGCGCAATTGCACGAGACCTATATCGTTGCCCAGACCCGCGAGGGGCTGGTCCTCATCGACCAGCATGCCGCCCATGAGCGCCTCGTCTACGAGAAGCTCAAGGCCGCCATGGAGCGCGATGGCGTAGCGCGGCAGGGGCTGCTGATCCCGGCCGTGGTGGACCTCGACCCCGCCGACGCCGACCGCCTCACCGACCGGGCCGCCGACCTTGCGGCGCTGGGCCTGGTGCTGGAGCCGTTCGGCCCCGGTGCGGTGCTGGTGCGGGAGGTGCCGGCTGTGCTGAAGGATGCGGACGTGACCCGCCTCGTCACCGACCTCGCCGAGCACGCGGCCGAATGGGACGATGCCTTGCCGCTGGAGCGGCGCCTGCTGCATGTGGCCGCCACCATGGCCTGCCACGGCTCGGTGCGGGCGGGGCGGCGGCTTCGGGTGGAGGAGATGAACGCGCTGCTGCGGGAGATGGAGCAGACGCCCAATGCCGGCGAGTGCAACCACGGCCGGCCGACCTTCGTCACGCTTTCGCTGAAGGACGTGGAGAAGCTGTTCGCGCGGCGCTAGGGAGCCGCCGTCATCCCACGGATGGTCCGGGGGCTCCACTCATCCGATGGTCCTGCTCTGACAGGATGCACGCCGGACCAAGCCCAAGCGTGGATCGCCCGCACAAGGCGGGCGATGACGGCCATTAGGAAAGGCAGGGCAGAAACCCGCCCGCCTCAGGCCTTCTTCAGGAGCTTCTGCAGGTCGCGCCGGATCAGTTCGTTGCCGGCAACGATGTGGCCGTTGTCCAGCATCTTGTCGCCGTCGTCCATGTCGGAGACATAGCCGCCCGCCTCGCGCACCATGATGATGCCGGCCGCCATGTCCCACGGCGACAGGTTGCGCTCCCAGAAGGCGTCGAAGCGGCCGGCGGCGGTCCAGGCGAGGTCGATGGCGGCGGAGCCGGTGCGGCGGAGGCCCGAAACCTGCGGCTGTACCAGCTCGAGCTCGCGGTTGAACTGGTCATGGTTGCCGCGGCCCATGTGGGGCAGGCCGCAGCACACGACGCAATCGGCAAGCTTGCGCCGCGCAGCGACGCGGATGCGCCGCTCGTTGAGATAGGCGCCCTGGCCGCTCTCGGCCACGTAAAGCTCGTCGCTGACGGGATTGTAGATGACGCCCGCCACCGGCACGCCGTTGCGCACCAGCGCCAGCGAGATGGAGAAGATCGGGATGCCGTGCAGGAAGTTGGTGGTGCCGTCGAGGGGATCGACCACCCAGGTGTTGGCCGGGTCCGTGCCCTCCACCGCGCCGCGCTCTTCCATCAGGAAGCCGTAGTTGGGACGGGCGCGGGAGAGTTCGGCGAAGATGGTGTCCTCGGCCTTGCGGTCGGCGGCAGAAACGAAATCGCCGGGACCCTTCATGGAGACCTGAAGCTGCTCCACCTCGCCGAAATCGCGGGCGAGCGTGCGCCCGGCCTTGCGGACGGCCTGGACCATGACGGTGATGAGGGGCGAGCGGATCATGAAAAACCTGACGTGAGGCCGAAAGCCGGCGCGCCCGTCGCCGGGGCAGCGGGCAGGGAAGAGGGGTTGGACCTGCGTTTGCCCGCCTTGGCTCCCCTCGTCAAGGCGCGTTCAGCCGCGCCCCAAGAGAAGTTGGAGGTAGCCAGCTAATCTTAGGAGCGCAGCGGAGACCACGCCGGATCCGACCCGTAGCTCGGGGTCGGCAGGCGCTGCTCGTTGTAGCCGGTCACATCGACCGTATAGAGCGAGGGGCCGGAGGCGCCGCCCGGATCGCGGAAGAACATGAGCACGCGGCCGTTGGGGCAGAAGGTCGGCCCCTCATTGTGATAGCCCTCGGTGAGGACCCGCTCGCCCGAGCCGTCGGTGCGCATCACGCCGATAGCGAAACGACCATCGCCTTGGCGGGTAAATGCGATCCAATCGCCTTTGGGTGACCAGACTGGCGTCGAATAGCGGGCGTTTCCGAAAGAGATACGCTTCGCGCCGGACCCGTCCGCGTTCATCACATAGATCTGGGAGGTGCCGCCCCGGTCGCTCTCGAAGCAGATCTGCCGCCCGTCCGGCGAATAGCATGGGGCGGTATCGATGGCCGCCGTATCGGTCAGGCGGGTTGTCGCGCGCGAGCGCAGGTCCATGACGAAGATGTTCGAGTTGCCGCCCTGCTGGAGGCTCAGGATCACCTTCTGCCCGTCCGGCGCGAAGCGGGGCGCGAAGCTCATGCCGGGGAAATTGCCGACGATCTCCCGCTGGCCGGTCTCGATGTTCAGCAGGAATACGCGCGGATCACCCTGCCCGTAGGACATGTAGGTGATTTCCTGGCTGGTGGGCGAGAAGCGCGGGGTCAGCACCAGGCTGTCGCCGCGGGTGAGATAGCTCACGTTGGCGCCATCCTGGTCCATGATGGCGAGGCGCTTGATGCGGCGTTCCTTCGGCCCGCTCTCGTCCACGAAGACGATGCGGGTATCGAAATAGCCCTTCTCGCCGGTCATCTTCTCATAGATGGCATCGGCGACGATGTGGGCGATGCGTCGCCAGTTCTCCGGCTGCGCCACGAACTGCTGGGCGGCGAGTTGCTGCCCGGCGAACACGTCCCACAGGCGGAACACCACCTGCACGCGCCCGTCCGCCTGCCGGGTGACGCGGCCGGTGAGCAGCGCCTGGGCGTTGATGACGCGCCAGTCCTGGAAGCGCGGGGTGTCGGGATTGGTGATCTGCTCGACGAACGCCTTCGGATCGATGGGCGCGAACAGGCCGCAGCGGCGCAGGTCCGAGGTGATGACGCCGGAGATGTTGCGCCCGAGTTCCGGCTCGCCCAGCAGGTCGGTGATGGCGATGGGGATGGGCTTGAAGGCGCCGGGCGTGATCTCGATGCGGCCCTGCGCGTGGGCGGGGCCGAAGCCGCCCAGCATCCCGGCGGCGCCGGCGGCCATGCCGGTCCTCAGGAAGGCGCGGCGGCCGAGGCCGCGCGTGAGCGCGCCGGCGGCGTCAGCCTCATCGAGTGGGCGCTGGAAGGCTTCCGGGCGTCCGGACCGCGTCATTTTATCCTCGTTCTTTCGGGTCACGCCGCGCCCGAGGGGCCGGCGGCGCGGGCCGCCGGGGGCGCCAGCCTGTTATTGGGTAAAGAGCTTGTCGCTGAGGGTGATGCCCAGCGTCTTCCACGAAGAAGCGTATTTCTCGGGTTGGAACATCGTGTAGGGCTGGCACTGGATGATCGCCCGGATGCCGATGCTCGCCACCGCCTGGAAGGCCGGGTTGCCCGCATTCGCCTGTCCCGGAACGATCCGGGGCTGCGCCGACAGGGTGCCGTCCTTGTTGAAGAAGATGTCCACGTCCACCGGGGGCGGCGCGGTGAGATTGCCAGGCATCGTGCCCCAGCACGTCTTCAGGCGGCGCTTGAAGGCGTCGATCTCATTGATGCTGAGGGTCGCCGCCTGTCCGCTCGGTGCGCCGATGGAGGAGGTGTTCGAAATCTCGCCCGCGCTGGCCACCTGGCGGGTGGGCGTGCGCTTGTCGATCAATTCCTTGATCTGGTCGGTATTGAACTCCCGCGAGGGCGCGTTGGCCTCGATGGGCTTGGGCTGCTCGCGCGGCGGCGCGGGCTTGCGCGGGGGCAGGGGCGGGGCGGCCTCCGCCTTGGCCTGCTCCTGCGGCTGCTCCTGCTTCTTCGGCTCGTTCTTCAGCGCCACCTCCGCCGTTTCCTTGGGCGGCGGCGCCTGCTCTGCCTTGGGGGGCGTCGGCTGCTCGGCCTTCTGCGGGGGCGGGGGCGGCGGAGGCGGGGGCGGAGCGGTGGCCTCGACCGGCGGCTTCTCGCTGGCCTTGAGCTTGGGATCCTCGATTGGCGTCGGCGCGGCGACCTTCTCGGCCACCTGCTTCGGCTTCTCGGACTTCTGCCCGTTCAGCGCGCCTCGGGTCAGCTTGGTGTATTCGGAGGAGGTAATAACGTCGACGGGAATGTCCTGCATCATCGGGTCAAGCGGCTTCGCCCCGGAGAAGGTCACCAGGGTGAGGACGAGAACGCCCACATGGAGCGCCGTCGATGCTGCGAGGCTGCTGCGCATGGGGTTGATGGTTCAGCCTCCCTGCTCGACCTCGGTGACCAGCGCCACCTTCTTGAAACCTGCCCCCGACAGGCGGCCCATGACCCGCATGATCTGCCCGTAATTGGCGTTCTTGTCGCCGCGCACGAAGATGCGCTCCTCGAAGCCCCCGCGCGCCTGCGTCACCGCCTGCAACTTCGAGACCAGATCCTCGTACTTGATCTCGCTGTCGCCCAGATAGATCTGGCCGTTGGGCCGCACCGAGAGGGTGATCGGGTCCTTGTTCTCCTGGTTCACCGCGCTCGCCTGCGTCTGCGGCAGGTCGATGGGAACGCCCACCGTCAGCAGCGGCGCCGCCACCATGAAGATGATGAGCAGCACCAGCATGACGTCCACCATGGGCGTCACGTTGATCTCGGCCATCACCGGCGGCGCGCGACGGCGCGAGCGCCGGCTCTGCCATCCTGCCGCCCCTCCGCCCGACATGCCCATGATTCAGCCCCGCTCGTCGATCTGGCGCGAGAGGATGGCGGAGAACTCGTCCGCAAAACCCTCCAGACGCTGGGCCTGTCGCCCGACCTGGGAAATGAACTTGTTGTAGAAAATCGTCGCGGGAATGGCGGCAATGAGGCCCACCGCGGTCGCGAAGAGCGCCTCCGCGATGCCCGGCGCCACCACGGCGAGCGAGGTGTTCTTGGAGGCGGCGATGGACTGGAACGAGGTCATGATGCCCCAGACCGTGCCGAACAGGCCGACGAAGGGGCCGGCGGAACCGACGGTCGCCAGCACCAGCAGGCCGGTCTCCAGGCGCTCCACCTCGCGGGCGATGGTGACGTTCATCACCTTGTCGATGCGCTGGTTGAGGCCGGCGAGGGAGCGGGCGCCGCCCTCGTAGGTGCGCTTCCACTCGCGCATCGCCGCGACGAAGATGGCGGCCATGCCGTGATTGGAGCGGCCCGCCAGGGTGCGATAGAGGTCTTCGAGGCTCTGGCCGGACCAGAACACCTGCTCGAAGCGGTCCATCTCGCGCTTGTTGCGCGAGAACAGCATCCATTTGTTGATGACGATGGCCCAGACCCAGATCGAGGACACGATCAGGCCGATCATCACCAGCTTGACGACGATGTGGGCCTGCAGGAACAGGCCGAGGAAGGAGAAGTCCGCGGCCGGCGGCGCTGCCGCGCTGCCGATCGGATCCTGGGCGAGGGCGGGCAGGGTACCGAGCAGGAGAAGGCCCGCCGCCGCGGCGATCGCCGGCGTCAGGCGGGAAACGGTGCCGGTGCGGCTCGTCACATCAATCATCCTCGGCTCCGCGGCGCGCTCCCCCGGGAGGCCCGCTTCTGCGCTCGGGAGGGGCTGCCCCGCCCGAAGCATCCGGCTCCCGCTCCGGCTCAAGGCCGCGCGGGTTTCGAGCACCGGACGTCGCATTCAAAGTTTGACGGCCCTTTGAACGGGCGAAACTGTCCAAACTTTGACGGGCGTGCCGGTCTACGCTGCGGTGCGAAGGCGCCGCAACCGGATGAAGCTGTGCATGAACACGCTTAATGCTGCGTTAGCGCAACGCCGTAGAACGCGGGAAAACGCCGGATGACGTAGCGTTAGCGGCGGATTTCGCCGAGCGCCTCCGCCTCCCGCGCGTCGGCGAGCGTTGCCTGTCGCAGGGAATCAGGGATGCGCTTGGCGCGCCCCTCGGACACGAAGGCCACGCGCACGGTGGCGGAGACGAGCAGTTCATCTCCCCGCTTTACCTGCTGAAGCAAAGTGATGGACGCGCCCGCGACATCTTTCGAGAGAGTGACGATCTGCAGCACGTCGTCGATGCGCGCGGGTTTCAGAAAGTCGATCTGCATGGCGCGGACGACGAAGTGAAAGCCGGGCGCCTCCTCGGCCGCCTGGGCGAAGAGTTCGCCCTGCACCACGCCCAGCAGCCGCATGTAGTCCGAGCGGCCACGCTCCATGAAGCGCAGATAGTTGGCGTGATAGACGATGCCGGAGAAATCCGTGTCCTCGTAATAGACGCGCACGTCCAGCGCATGGCCGCCGGGAATGAGACGGCCGGCGAGATGGAGGCTCGTATCGGACGGGGAGGGTGTCGGGCGGTCAATCATGGCGCCTCCCATAAACGAGACCGCGCCCCTTGTGAACAAAGGGCGCGGTTCGGCCGATACGGAACCTGGGGGGCGTTGGCGACCGTACCGACGTTCGTGACCGGCGTTACGTCAGCAACGGTCAGCCGTTGCTGGTGGTGTCCGGCTGCGGCTCGTTGGCGCGGCGGCGGCGGTCGGCCATGAACTGGTCGAACTCGGCCTTGTCCTTGGCCTGACGCAGACGCTCAAGGAAGTCGCGGAAGTCCTTCTGCTCTTCCTCAAGGCGGCGCAGCGTGTCCTGGCGATACTCATCGAACGCCCGGTTGCCGCTGGAGGGAGCCGAACGGGTCCAGCATCCAAAGCCCTTCATCGTCTCTCCTCCCTGTTCCTGCCAGCGGGCAAAGCTGCGCTTGCCACATCCGAACCGTCCACTGCCGATGGCGAAGGCGAGGATCGCGAGGCCCAACGGCCACCAGGCCATGAAGCCCAGCACCGTGAGCGCGATCCACGCCGGTTTACCGTAGCTGTCGAGCTTGTAAGCGAGCTCCATGGCTGTCGTTCCCGGTTAATGTAAATAACATTCACATAGATAGGGGCGAGGGGGGCTTTTGTCAATGGCGCTCCTGCGGCGCCTCACGCGTCGGGCGCGCCGAGGCCTTTCAGATAGACGAGGAATCCGGCCTCAAGAAGGTCGTCCGGATCCATGGGCAGCTTGCGCCGGCCACCATCGGCGCGGCCGAACAGCGAGGCAATGCCATGGGCGAGGGACCAACAATGCAGGGCCACCATCAGCGCCGGCGGGCGCCCGGGGCCGGGCATGTGAGAGACCAGAACTTCCGCGGCTTCCCGCAGTACACCGAACGCCTTGTCCCCGGCCTGCTTCAAACCCTCGTGACGGTCGGGGGAGAGGCCGGATTCGAACATGGCCACATATTCGGCCGGCCGGCTGCGGGCGAAGGCGAGATAGGCGCGGCCGACCCGCTCGAACGCTTCCGAGGCCTTGGGGCGCCCGCTTTGCCAGGCGGCCTGCAAGGTCTCGGTGAGCCGCTCGAATCCTGCGGTGGCAACAGCCGCGAGCAGTTCGTCCCGGTCGCGGAAATGGCGGTAGGGGGCGGCGGGGCTCACCCCCGCGCGTCGGGCCGCCTCGGCGAAGGTGAAGCCGGCGACGCCTTTCTCGGCCACGAGGTCGAGCGCGGCCTGCATCAGGGCTTCCCGCAGGTTGCCGTGATGGTAGGAGCGCGTTTCGCCGTTCCGGGTCCAGCTCATGTCAATGTGCTTTACATTTCGCGGAAGCTGCCGTCGAGTGTGGCGTCAACCGCCGCTCAGTCGCCTTCGTCGAACAGCGGCATCTGCTTCACGGACGGTGGTTCGGCGAGACCGAGATGACGGAAGGCGGCACCGGTCAGCATCCGCCCGCGCGGGGTCCGCTGGATGAAGCCCTGCTGCACAAGGAAGGGCTCGACGATTTCCTCGATGGCATCGCGCGGCTCCGAAAGGGCTGCGGCCAGCGTATCCACGCCCACTGGGCCGCCGCCGTAGAATTCAGCGATCACCGTTAGGTAGCGCCGGTCCATGGCATCGAGACCGGCGGCATCCACCTCAAGCGCAAGGAGGGCGCGGTCGGCGATCTTGCGGTCGATGCGCTCCGCCTCGGCCACCAGCGCGAAATCACGCACCCGCCGCAGCAGCCGCCCGGCGATGCGCGGGGTGCCGCGGGCGCGGCGGGCGATTTCGGTGGCACCGTCCGGCGCGATGGCGATGCCCATCACCCGCGCCCCGCGCACCACGATCTTCTCCAGTTCCTCCACCGTGTAGAACTGGAGCCGGACGGGAATGCCGAAGCGGTCGCGCAGCGGCGTGGTCAGCAGGCCGGAGCGGGTGGTGGCCCCCACCAGCGTGAATTTCGGCAGCGAGATCTTCACCGAACGGGCAGCGGGGCCCTCGCCGATCACGAGGTCGAGCTCGTAATCCTCCATGGCCGGATAGAGGATTTCCTCCACGGCCGGGGAGAGGCGGTGAATTTCGTCAATAAAGAGCACGTCGCGCTCTTCGAGATTGGTGAGGATGGCGGCCAGGTCGCCCGCCTTGGCGATCACCGGGCCGGAGGTGGAGCGGAAGCCCACGCCCATCTCGCGCGACATGATCTGCGCCAGCGTGGTCTTGCCGAGGCCGGGCGGCCCCACGAACAGCACATGGTCCAGAGCCTCGCCGCGTGCCCGCGCCGCCTTGATGAAGATTTCCAGATTGGCGCGCGCCTGCGCCTGACCCACGAACTCCGACAGGAGCTGCGGGCGCAGGGTGGAATCGGCGGCATCATCGCCGCGCTTTTCGCCGGAGAGGAGGCGGGTGTTCATGACGAGAGCCTTGCGCGCCTCGGGACCAGCGACTCGCGCGACTGTAGTGCCTGCCGGCCGGGTACGGAAGGGGAACGGACCGGCCCGGCGTGATCTGGATTAATGCGGGCGCGAGCCGCACGTGGAAACCTGCCGCCTTCAGTTCAGGAGGTCGCCATGGGCCGTGCCATGAAGGAGCTTCCGCTCGCGGAGGTCTACAAGCTGATCGAGCCGGGGCCGGTGGTCCTGCTCACGACGGCGGCGCGGGGGCGGGCCAACGTCATGGCCATGTCCTGGCACATGATGGTGGAGTTCACCCCGCCGCTCATCGCCTGCATCGTCTCCTCCGCCGATTTCAGCTTCGGGGCACTGCGTACCACGAAGGAATGCGTCATCGCCATTCCCGCCGTGGCGCTGGCGGAGAAGGTGGTGGCCGTGGGCAACTGCTCCGGCGAAGAGGTGGACAAGTTCTCCACCGTCGGGCTCACGCCCGTTCCTGCGGCGCTGGTTCAGGCGCCGCTGGTGGCGGAGTGCTTCGCCAACCTTGAATGCCGCGTAGTGGAGACGCGGCTCGTGAACCGCTTCAACCTGTTCGTGCTGGAAGTGGTGAAGGCGTGGCGTGACCCGGCGCAGAAGGCGCCGCGCACCATCCACCATCGCGGCTACGGCACCTTCTCGGTCGATGGCGAAGAACTGAAGATCGCCTCGCGCATGCCCTGAGCCGCCTACTTGGCCAGTTCCTTGAGCCCGAGCCGGATCAGCGTCTCGGTCTTCGCATCCTCCCCCGCGCTGCGCAGAGCGGCGGCGATGGCGGTGTTGGCCTGCGGCGCCCCATAGCCGAGATTGACGAGCGCGGACACCGCATCCGCCGCCGCGCCACCGGCGACCGGGGCCGCGGCCGCGGCGCCGCCGAGGTCGGCGAGGGAGACCGAGCCGGTGCCGAAGCCCGGCATCTTGTCCTTCAGCTCGGTGACGATACGGGTCGCCACCCGGGGGCCGACGCCCGGAGCGCGCGCGACGGTCGTCTTGTCGCCCAGCGCGATGGCCTGCGTCAGCTCGGAGGCGCTGAGCGTGGAAAGCACCGCCAGCGCCGTCTTGGTGCCGATGCCCTGCACCCCCTGCAGCAGCCGGAACCAGTCCCGCTCCGCCGCCGAGGCGAAGCCGAACAGGCGGATGGCGTCTTCCCGCACATGGGTCTCGATGAACAGGGCCGCCGCCTCGCCGGCCCTTGGCAAGGCCGAGAGCGTGCGGCCGGAGCAGTGGACGAGATAGCCGACGCCGTGCACGTCGATGATGGCGTGGTCCTCGTTGAGTTCGTCCACCACGCCCTTGAGCTTGCCGATCATGTGCGACCCTTCAGCCCGTGGCTGCGATGAAAAAGACGAAGGTGGCCAGCGCCCCGAGGCCGGTGCGCACCATATGCAACTGCCCCCAGTTGGCGATGAGGCGGCGGGTGTCCGGCCCCGCCTCCTCCTCCCGCGCGCCCATCAGCGCCCGGTTGGTGGGCATGATGCCGACCATCGTGAACGGCCAGTTGGCGAGCATCAGCACCGCGCCGGCGAGCCAGCGCCAGTCGTCATCGGTGGCAAAGGCTGCGCCGCCGAGCAGCGCGCCGACCAGCGCGAGGGTTGCCTGCATGGCGAAGCCGCGCCGGTAGGCCGGCTTCCATTGGGCGAGCGCCGCGCCGTCCGGCAGCATCAGCCGCGCCGGCTGCTCGACCGCATTGATATAGAAGGCGGCGCCGGTGAAGACGGCCGCCGTCACGAGCGCCAGTTGTCCATAGATCATGGCGAACATCCCTGAGGGCCGCCGGCGAGCTTACAGCGCCGCGCGCGCGCGCGCAGCCGCGCCGCGATGATGCGCATGGGTGATGGCGATGGCGAGCGCGTCGGCGGCGTCGTCGGTCTCGGGCGTCGCCTTGGGCAAGAGGATGCCGATCATCATCCGCACCTGCGCCTTCTCGGCCCGGCCGGCGCCGACCACGCTCTTCTTCACCAGCAGCGGAGCGTACTCCGCCACCGGAAGGCCCATCTGTGCGGGCGCCAGCATGACGACCCCGCGCGCCTGGCCGAGCTTCAGGGTCGAGGACGGGTTCATATTCACGAACGTCTCTTCCACCGCCGCCTCGGCCGGGGCGAAGCGCAGGAGCACGTCAACCAGCCCGCGATGCAGGGCGGCAAGCCGCTCGGCCATCTCGCCCGTCTCGGGCGGCAGGATGGTGCCGCAGGCGACGAAGGACAGCCGCGAGCCCAGCACGTCGATGACGCCCCAGCCCGTGCGGCGCAGGCCGGGGTCGAGGCCGAGGATGCGAATCGCGTTCAGGTTCATGGCGGGAAGGTGCGCCACCGGCCGGGCGGGGGAAAGGGGATGCCGTAGACCGGCATCCCGCGCCGCGCGGTCAGCGGGTGGTGCCGGCGGAGCTTGCGACGCGGGTCGCGGCCTTGGACGGGGCGGCGTTGGCCACCACGTCCGCGGGCTGCTCCTGCCACTCGGGCTTGACCGTCACCATGTTGGCGGCGGCCACCGGCGTCGCGGGAACGAAGGTGGCGGACGCCTGCTGCGCCTTGGCCAGCCAGGCGGAATCCGCGTCGCGACTCAGGATGTCGCGCTTGCGGGCGCTGTCCTCGTCGCCCTGACGGGCAGCGAGATCGAGCCACTTCCACGCTTCCGCCGCATCGGCGCTCACGCCGAGGCCACGGGCGTAGATGACGCCCAGATTGTACTGGCTGTCGCGATGCCCGAGGTCGGCGGCGGCGCGGAACCACCTGAGCGCGCCGGCCCAGTCCGGCTGGCCGTTGAGGCCGGGCAGGGTGCCTTCCGACAGGAGCATGGCGAGCGCGTGCATGGCCCGCACGTTCCCCTGTTCTGCCGCCCAGGTGTAGAAGCGCCGCGCTTCGCCCATGTCCTTGCCGGCGGACTCATAGAGCGCGCCGAGCCGGAGCGCGGCGAGGGCGGAGCCGCGCTGCACCGCATAGCCGAGCCATTTGGTGGCGGCGTCGAGGTCCGCGTCCGTCCCGCGTCCTTCCGCATAGCGGCCGGCGACGAGGAAGGCGGCCGCCGGATCTCCCGCGCGGGCGGCGATCTGCAAAGCGGACGGCCCGATGGCCGGCGGCAGCTCGGTGGGGGAGACCCCGGCGACGGCTGGCGCGGCCAGCCGGCGGAGCGTATCCGTCAGGCTCGTGACAAGCTCGGGACCGCTGCGCACGGCCATGCCCACGCTGAGGCCGGTGAAGACGGTGGTCGCGCCGGCGATGAGCGCCACCATGGCGATGTGACGGCGCCGCGCGAACAAGCTGGCGAAGACGCTTGCCCCTTGAGGGCGGCGCTCCCGGGTCTTTTCGGTTTTCCGGCTGCGCTTTTCGACGCGGGGACGCTCTTCGTCCGTCTCCTTGGCCGAGGATGGGGGGGTACCCCAGTCGACGCGCCGGTTCGGACGGGGCCACGGAACGTCGCCCGCCGCCGCACGCAGGGCGCTCTCCAGAGGATCGACCTCCGTTGCGGCAACGTGGGCGTCGGCGGCGTGAGGTTGAGCGGATTGGGGTTCGGCGGCGTAAGGTTGCGGATGGGGCGCTGCGGCTTCGGTTTGCGAGAGCGTCGCCTCCTCGAAGAACGGTTCCCGGTAATATCCGGCCGCCTGATCCGTGACATCCCGATACGCAGCGTCCTCATCGTCGCCGTCGTGCGCCCGCGCGGGAGCTGTGCGCGGGGCATAGGTGCCGTCACCCGCCTGGGCGAGGGAGACGGAGATACCTTCGAGCTGCTGTTCAAGCTCGGCGCCATAAAGCTCGCCGGCCCGGCGCTCCATCTCGTCCTGACGCGCCTCAAGGGCGGCAAGCCCGCGCTTCAGCCCGAGCACGGCGGCGCCGTCCGGATGGTCAGACACCTTGGCGGCCACGGCCGAGGCGGCCTCGGAGGCGACGGAGCGCGTATCCTCGCGCACGTGGCGTACTTCCTCGCTCAGGCGGCGCAGGCCTGATTCGATATCGTCCAGCCGACCGAGCCGCTCCTGGGCCTGGCGCAACTGCTCGGAGAGGCCGGACAGGTGACGCTCCATCGTGTCGACGATGGGGTGGTCCGCCCTGCCGCTTTCCTCGGCCGCGGTCAGGCGTGCCGCGAGGGCGCCGAGCCGCTGGGAGATTTCAAGGCCAAGCGCGGGCGAGACGCTCGCCGCCTGGTCGGCGATCTGTCCGGACATGCGGTCGAGCCGCGCCTGGACGCCGTTCACGGCTTCGAGGAGCGAGGACCGAAGGTGCTCTGTCGCCTGCGCATCGTCAGCGCGGCCGCGCGCCTCGACCTCGGCGAAGCGCTGTAGCAGGGCATCGGCATTGCGCTCGAAATCGACGGCCGCATCGGTGACCCGCCGCGCCGCCTGCTCGCCGGCGAGGGCGACACCCTCGGCGCAGGCCGCGAGGCGCTGGGCGAGCTTGGCCATGGCGTCCTGGCCCTGGCCACCGCTGACGAGGCGCTGCACCAGTTCGCGCATCTCGTTCATCTGGCTCTGCAGGCGGGCGACCTCAACCGGGTCCACCGCGCGGGCGCCGAGCAGCTCGATCTTGCGACCGAGGGCATCGATGCCCGATTCGACCACCTTGAAGCGCTCGGTGGACCGCTCGTTGCGGCCCATCTGGCCGAGGCTGTCGCGGATGGAAGTGAGCTCGGCGAGGATCGCCTGATCCGAACCGTCGCGGGTCGCGCCGGCTTCCCGAAGGTCGTCCACACGGCGCGCAAGAAGCGTGATCGCGCGGTCCATCTCGGTCACGGCGCGCTTGGGCGCAGCCGTCGCGAGACGTTCCCGCAGAATGCCGATTTCACCCCGCAGGGCCTCGATCGCCGACGCGGGAAGATCAAAGACGTCCCATGCGGGGACGTCGGGGTGATCGGCCTGCGCATGGGGATCGAAGCCATGGTGGGCCTCGAAGCCTGCGCGCGTCCGGGCCGTGCGCTCAAAACGCTCCATTCCGGCCTCCCGGGGCGACAAATGACTTTGAGGTGTCAAAGTACCGCGCCCCGATTCGGTGATGTCTTCGGCACAGAATTTCGGATCAAGGTAAATCGCCGGTTAATCCTGCGGCCAAAGACGGAAGAGGGGTCGAGCGCCATTCGTTCGCCGGCAGGGCGTTACAGGCCGGAAATACAATCAAGGAGTGTGTTCAAGCTCCGCCTTCAGGGTCGTTTAGCGTGCCGCTACGGACACCTAACCAGCGTCGCACCCGCCGCAGCGGCAACTTGAGGACGTTGGATGCCATGGCGAGGGCCCTGAACGTGCCCCATCTAACTATCTGAGTTTGCAGACTTGTAACTGTTACTTTCCCCTACGGTAGCCCCGAGAACCTCCCCATCGTGCCGGCATGGCGGTACGCATAGTGGCGCAGCGGCACCTCGTGATCCGGCTTGGGTCATCCAGCCCACCCGAGAGAGCCGGTTCCGTCCCCGGGGGAACGCACTCAGGTGCGTGGGGGCGCTGCGTCCATAAGCACGTCGTTACCGGCCCCCCGTCCGCGCCAGGACGGGATCGAGATAAGGGGAATTGAGGCATGGACGCCAACACGTTCGAGAAGTCGTTCGACCACGGGCTGGACACCGTCGCTCCGGCGCAGGCTCACCCGGCTGGTGAGGGCTATCGCGAGGCCGTGGTCTTCACGATCGGCGACCTCTCCCGCGAGTTCGGGATCACCCTGCGGGCCCTGCGCTTCTACGAGGACAAGGGCCTGATTTCGCCCCGCCGCGACGGCATGACCCGGCTCTATTCCGAAACCGATCGCAAGCGTCTGGCGGTGATCCTGAAGGGCAAGCACCTCGGCTTCACCCTGGCGGAGATCCGGGCGCTGGTGGCGGCCCATGAGGGCGGCGAGAGCGAGCTTTCCCTGTCGCGCGATCGCTGCCTGTCGCAGATCGCCCAGCTGGAGCGTCAGCGCGGCGAGATCGACACCGCCATCTCCGAGCTGAAGTCCATGGCCCTGGCTTTCGCGGCCTGAGCTGGACGGAGGCGGCGCAGGCCGCCTCTGGACATTTCGAATGGAAAACGCCCGGTCTTGCCGGGCGTTCGATCTCAAAGCGGGCGCGGGATCAGGCGCTCAGCTTCGCCAGCAAGGCATCGGACAGCTCGAAATTGGCGGTGACGGTCTGCACGTCGTCATTGTCCTCGAGCGTCTCGACGAGGCGCATGAGCTTCTCGCCGGTCTCGTCGTCCACCGCCACGGAATTCTGTGGCCGCCACACCAGCGCCGCCTTGCTCGGCTCGCCGAACTTCTGCTCCAGCGCCCGCTGCACCTCGGCCAGTTGCTCGGCTGCGCAGATCACCTCGTGGCCGTCCTCGCTGGAGGTCACGTCATCGGCGCCGGCCTCGATGGCCGCTTCCATCATGGTGTCGGCATCCGCCTTGTTGGCGGCATATTCGATGCGCCCCACCCGGTCGAACATGAAGGACACCGCGCCGGTCTCGGCGAGGTTGCCGCCCGACTTGGTGAAATAGGAGCGGACTTCGGAGGCAGTCCGGTTGCGGTTGTCGGTGAGCGCCTCGACGATCACGGCGACGCCGCCGGGGCCGTAGCCCTCATAGCGAATCTCGTCGTAATTCTCGGTGTCCGCCCCGGCCGCCTTCTTGATGGCCCGGTCGATGTTGTCCTTGGGCATGTTCTCGGCGCGGGCCGCAAGGATGGCGGCGCGCAGGCGCGCGTTCATGTTGGGATCGGGCAGGCCCATCTTGGCCGAGACCGTGATCTCGCGCGCCAGCTTGGAGAACAGCTTGGAGCGCATCGCGTCCTGCCGCCCCTTGCGGTGCATGATGTTCTTGAATTGTGAATGCCCGGCCATGGCCGCCACCGTCCCGTTGTGCGGACCCGCCCCGCGCCCCGCATCAGCGGCGCCGCCCGGACCGATCCTGTTGACTGGAGCGGGCCTTATAGGCGGGCCAAAGGGAAAAGGGCAAGGAAGCGGGTGCAGCATAACGATGCCACGCTTCTTCTACCGCTAAGGCAGGGGCTCAATCCCAGAAGGTCGGCCGCGACGGTTCCAGTCCCGCGCCCATGCGCACGGCCGCCACCTTCACCGCAAGGCCGGTGCGGTCGTCGGTCTCGACCGCGACGCCGGAGAGCGCGGCCGGTCCTGCCGCCGGCTCGAACCGGCCGGACGCGAGCTTGCGGGTGAAGCGCCGCAGCGGCTCCTCCTTGTCCATGCCGATCACCCCATCGTAGGCGCCGCACATGCCGGCGTCGGTCATGTAGGCCGTGCCGCCGGAGAGAATGCGGTAATCGGCGGTGGGGACGTGGGTGTGGGTGCCCACCACGAGGGAGGCGCGGCCGTCGCAGAAATGGCCGATCGCCTGTTTCTCGCTGGTGGTCTCGGCGTGCACATCCACCACCACGGCATCCACCATCTCGCCCAGCGTGGCGCCGTCCAGCGCCCTGTCGAGGCCGGCGAAGGGATCGTCCAGCGGATCCATGAAGACGCGGCCCATCACGTTGACCACCAGCACGCGGGCGCCGTTGCGCGCCTCCACCAGAGCGGCCCCGCGTCCGGGCGTGCCGGGCGGATAATTCAGCGGCCGCACCAAAGCCGGAGCGCGCTCGATGAACACCAGGGCCTCGCGCTGGTCGAAGGCGTGGTTGCCGAGGGTGATGGCATCGGCGCCGGCGGCGCGCAGTTCGTCATGGATCGCCTCGGTAATGCCGAAGCCGCCGGCGGCATTCTCGCCGTTCACCACAACGAGATCGAGAGACCATTGGGCGACGAGGCCCGGCAAATGCGACACGACGCATTCGCGGCCCGAGCGGCCGACGACGTCGCCAAGAAACAGAATGCGCATGAACTCTTCCGGCAACACGAACGAAGGGCAGCGGGCGTGCGTCAGGGCCGCGCCGTCACGCTGAAAGCTTCCCTCTCCGTTATCATCATGTCCACCGGCTCGTCATGGGGTTCAGCGGATACCTTTTCGACCTCCTGGCACGCAAAAGCATAGCCCAGCGCCCGCACGGGACGCTCGGCGCGCAGCCGGGCGAGGGTGCGGTCGTAGAAGCCAGCCCCGTAGCCGATCCGGTAGCCTCTGCGGTCGAAGGCGGCGAGGGGCACCATCAGGATGTCCGGTATGACCGCGCCGGCCTCCTCCGGCGGCTCCGGAATGCGGAAGGCGCCAGCCGGCGTAAGCACGTCGTCGGCACGCCACCGCCGGAAGAGCAGGGGCTCGCCGCGCCCGAGGATGACAGGTAAAGCGAGCAGCGCGCCGCGGGCCCGCAGCTTTTCGGCCAGGGGGGCGGTGTCGATCTCGTCGCGGAAGGCACAGAAGAGTGCGATGGTGCGGCCCGTCACGTCGCCCAGCGCGGCGACGGCATTGAGGGCCGCGGCCTCGGACGCAGCGCGGCGGGCATTCTCGCCCATCGCCGCGCGCCGGCCGAGGGCGACGAGGCGCAGGCGTTTCTTTTCGCCAGCCAGCGTCGCGCCGGCCGCATCTGCGGAGGCCATGTCAATCTGAACGCGTCGATGGAAAGAAGAGTGCGGAGCCACAAAAGCCGTCGGAGGTCGATCCCGGGAAACCTACAGCGTAGGTGGGCGCCGTGTGTCCAAGCCCAGAGGCGAGGTCAGGGACAGCTCCCTTAAGGATCGATAAGGCCCCGGGGAAAAGTCTCCTAACGAGCCCCGCAGCCCCGCCTCACCAATGTAGGGACGAAAGCGGTTGGGCGCCAGCCCCTTCGATCCGGCGCCTCAGCCCATCCCCACCGTTCCGCGCTCCTTCGGCGCGAGTTCGGCCACCAGGCGCTCGATGCGCTCGGCCACCGCATCGATGGTGCGGGCGACCTCCTCCTCGCTGGCCTCGATGCGGGCCATGGCGGAGGCGCGGGCGTCGCGCTGGCTCTCGATGTCGCTTTCCAGCGCCCGGATGCGCCCGCGCGCCCCGGCCAGCTCGTCGGCGATGGTGATGGCGGCCATCACGACGAGCCGCTGGTCGCCGATCTCGCCGAACGCGCCGCGCAGCTGGGTAATGCGCTCGTCGATATCGCGGGCGAGGCGGATGAGGTGCTCCTCTTGCCCCTCGTCGCAGGCCATCCTGTATTGCCGGCCCGCGATGGTGACGGAGACGTGAGGCATCTCGTCAGCCGCCGTGGGTCGCGAGCACGTCGCGGATGGTGCTCATGGCCACGTCGAGGCGGCGGATGATCTCGCGGCCGGCTTCCTCGACCTCGCCGGCCTCCGCCTGCGCCACGTCCAGCTCGGCGGCGAGCCGGGCGCGGTCGTTCCCGAGGGCGTGCAGCTGGGCCAGCAGCGCCTCCTGATGGCGATCAGCATCGCGCCGGCGATCGATGGCGTCGGTGAGCGCATCGAGCGCGGCGTGGAGGCGCCGGGTCGACGCCTCGATGGGGGCATCCTGCAGCGGCGGGCGTTGCTTCAGCGCGTACATGAGCGAACTTTAGCCGAGTCGGCCGGGCAGCGGAACGCCGCTCGTTCCAGTCTGTCAACATGAATGCGATGGCGTCGGGTGGCAACCTGCAACCCCTGCCTGCAAGGTCGATCTGTGGCACGCCTCGGCGCATGGCATTGTTGCGTTGCCGCGACGATGCGGCGCGGGCGGCGGGGCGGGCGCTGGCTTGACGTGAGGGGACGGGGCAGGTTTGACAGCGCGGCGAGCCTTGGTACAAGGCGCCTCGAAGGCTAGGGTCCATCGGTTCGGACAGGGGCTGAAGCCCGTTCCGCCGCCTTGGACCATGTCCCCCCTGAGTGCCTCTAGCCGGCCGGCTGCCCAGAGCGCCGGCACCGGAGAAACGGGAATATGTCCAGCCGCATAAGCGACCGCTCCACGAGTCACGACCGATTGGCCAATGCCATCCGGTTTCTCTCAATGGATGCGGTCGAGGCCGCGAACAGCGGTCACCCGGGCCTGCCCATGGGCGCGGCGGATATTGCGACCGTGCTGTTCACCAAGGTGCTGAAGTACGATGCCTCCCGCCCGTTCTGGCCGGATCGCGACCGCTTCGTGCTCTCCGCCGGCCATGGGTCCATGCTGCTCTATTCGGTGATGCACCTCGCCGGATACGAGAAGGTGACCATCGACGAGATCAAGCGCTTCCGCCAGATGGGCTCTCTCACGCCCGGCCACCCCGAGAATTTCGTCACCGAGGGCATCGAGACCACCACCGGCCCGCTCGGGCAGGGCATCGCCACCGCCGTGGGCATGGCCATGGCTGAGCGCCTGCTCGCCGCCCGCTTCGGCGCGGACGTCGTGGATCATTACACCTACGTCCTCGCCTCCGATGGCGACCTGATGGAGGGCATCAGCCAGGAGGCGGCCGATCTCGCCGGCCACCTGAAGCTGTCCAAGCTCATCGTCATGTGGGACGACAACAAGATCTCCATCGACGGCCCCACCTCCATCTCCGGCTCGACCGACCAGCTCGCGCGCTTCGCCGCGTCCGGCTGGGCCACGGCGTCGGTGGACGGGCATGATCCCGAGGCGATCCTCGCAGCCCTTACGGCCGCCAAGGCCTCCGACCGTCCGACCCTGATCGCCTGCCGCACCACCATCGGCTTCGGCTCCCCCAAGAAGGCGGGGTCCGAGAAGGTCCACGGCTCGCCGCTGGGCGCCGAGGAGATCGCCGCCACCCGCGCCGCCCTCGGCTGGGAAGCGCCGGCCTTCGTGGTGCCGGAGGACGCACTCGCCGGCTGGCGCGCGGCTGGTGCCGCCGGTCGCGCTGCCCGCGAGGCCTGGGACACCCGCCTCGCGGCCCGCCCGGCCGAGGAGCGCAGCGAGTTCGAGCGCCGGGTCGCCGGCACGCTGCCCCAGGCCCTGGAAGGTGCCATCGTTGCCGCCAAGGAGAAGGCGGTGAAGGACGGCGGTGCGATCGCCACCCGCAAGTCGTCCGAGCTGGTGCTGGACTTCATCACCCAGGCAGTGCCCGAGATGGTGGGCGGCTCCGCCGATCTCACCGGCTCGAACAACACCAAGGCCAAGGGCGCCAAGTCCGTGACGCCGGACGACTTTTCCGGCTCGTTCATCCATTACGGCGTGCGCGAGCACGGCATGGCCGCGGCCATGAACGGCATGGCGCTGCACAGGGGGCTCATCCCGTTCTCCGGCGGCTTCATGGTGTTCTCGGACTATTGCCGCCCCTCCATCCGCCTTGCGGCCCTGATGGGGGAGCGGGTCATCCACGTGCTCACCCACGATTCCATCGGCTTGGGCGAAGACGGCCCCACCCACCAGCCGGTGGAGCACCTCGCCGCCCTGCGCGCCATTCCCAATCTCCTCGTGATGCGTCCCTGCGACACGGTGGAGACAGCGGAATGCTGGCAGATTGCGCTACAGTCCACGGACAGGCCCTCGGCGCTCATCCTGTCGCGCCAGAACCTGCCGCTGCTGCGCTCCGATGCCACCGCCGAGAACCGGTCGGCGGAGGGCGCTTACGAAATCCTCGCTGCGTCCGGGCCGGCGCAGGCGAGCCTGTTCGCCACCGGCTCGGAAGTGTCCTTGGCGGTGGAAGCCGCCAAGCTGTTGGAGGCGCAGGGTGTACCCACCCGCGTCGTCTCCATCCCCTCGTTCGAACTGTTCCTCGAAAGGCCTGCCGCAGAGCGGGCAAAGGTGATCGGGGACGCTCCGGCCAAGGTCGCGGTTGAGGCCGCGATCCGCATGGGGTGGGACGCCATCGTCGGTTCGGATGCCGCCTTCGTGGGAATGACCTCGTTCGGCGCCAGCGCGCCCGCAAAGGAGCTTTTCGCCCATTTCGGCATTACTGCCCAGGCGGTCGCGGCGCGCGCGCTCGACCAGCTCCGGCAGGCCTGAGGTTCGGCGCACGGCGGGCGCGAAGGAACGGCGTCGCGGATCATCCGCAGGCGCCCATCTCAATTCAGCGAGGCCGGGCTTAAAGCCGGCTCAGGAGGACCCAACATGAGCGTCAAGGTGGCCATCAACGGTTTCGGTCGCATCGGTCGCAATGTGCTGCGCGCCATCATCGAATCGGGCCGCACCGACATCGAGGTGGTGGCGATCAACGACCTCGGCCCGGTGGAGACGAACGCCCACCTCTTCCGCTTCGACAGCGTGCACGGCCGCTTCCCCGGCGAGGTCAAGGTCGCCGGAGATACCATCGACGTGGGCCGCGGCCCCATCAAGGTCACCGCCGTGCGCAACCCCGCCGAGCTGCCCCACAAGGAGCTGGGCGTGGACATCGCGCTGGAATGCACCGGTATCTTCACCTCGCGTGACAAGGCTGCGGCGCACCTCACCGCCGGCGCCAAGCGCGTGCTGGTCTCGGCCCCGGCCGACGGCGCGGACCTGACGGTGGTCTATGGCGTCAACCACGACAAGCTCACCAATGAGCACCTCGTCGTATCCAACGCCTCCTGCACCACCAACTGCCTCGCCCCCGTGGCCAAGGTCCTCAACGATGCCGTGGGCATCGAGAAGGGCTTCATGACCACCATTCACTCCTACACCGGCGACCAGCCCACGCTGGACACCATGCACAAGGACCTTTACCGCGCCCGCGCGGCGGCCATGTCCATGATCCCCACCTCCACCGGCGCCGCCAAGGCGGTGGGCCTGGTGCTGCCGGAGCTGAACGGCAAGCTGGACGGCACGTCCATCCGCGTGCCCACGCCCAACGTCTCGGTGATCGACCTGAAGTTCGTCGCCAAGCGCGCGACCAGCAAGGAAGAGATCAACGAGGCGATCATCGCCGCGGCGGCGCAGGAGCTGAAGGGCATCCTCGGCTTCACCGACCAGCCCAACGTGTCGATCGACTTCAACCACAACCCCAACTCCTCGACCTTCCACCTGGACCAGACCAAGGTCATGGAAGGCACGCTGGTGCGCGTGCTGTCTTGGTACGACAACGAGTGGGGCTTCTCGAACCGCATGAGCGACACGGCCGTCGCCATGGGCAAGCTGGGCTGACCGGGAAAAGGGGGCGCCATCATGATCGCCTTCCGCACCCTCGATGACGCCGCGGACCTCGCCGACAAGCGGGTCCTCGTCCGTGTCGACCTCAACGTTCCCATGGAGAGCGGGCGCGTCACCGACGCGACCCGTCTCAAGGCTATCCTGCCCACCATCCGGGACATCACCGGCAAGGGCGGCAAGGTCGTCCTGCTGGCGCACTTCGGGCGGCCCAAGGGCCGCGACGAGACCCAGTCCCTCGCCCCCGTCGCCAAGGCGCTCGAAGGCGAACTCGGCCGCAAGGTCGCTTTCGTCGGCGACTGCGTGGGAGACGAGGCGAAGAGCGCCGTCTCCAGCCTCGCCTCCGGCGAGGTGATCGTGCTGGAGAACACCCGCTTCCATGCGGGCGAGGAGAAGAACGCGCCGGACTTTATCGAGGCTCTCGCGAGCCTCGGCGACGTCTATGTCAATGACGCGTTCTCCACCGCCCACCGGGCGCACGCCTCCACCGAGGGGCTTGCCCACAAGCTGCCGGCCTATGCCGGCCGCTCCATGGAAAGCGAGATCGAGGCGCTGACGAAGGCCCTCGAGGCCCCGCAGCGCCCGGTTCTCGCCGTGGTCGGCGGTTCCAAGGTGTCCACCAAGCTCGAACTGCTCGGCAATCTCGTGCGGAAGGTGGATATCCTCGTCATCGGCGGCGGCATGGCCAACACCTTCCTCGCGGCTCTCGGCAAGAAGGTGGGCAAGTCGCTCTGCGAGCATGACCTGGGCGATATCGCGCGGGACATCCTGGACAAGGCCAAGGCGGCCGGATGCGAGATCGTCCTGCCGGTGGACGCGGTGGTCGCCACCGAGTTCAAGGCCAATGCCGCGCACCGCGTCGCCAGCGTCGATGACGTGAAGGACGACGAGATGATGCTGGACGCCGGGCCGGCGACGGTCGCGATCGTCAAGCAGAAGCTCGACGGGGCGAAGACGGTGGTGTGGAACGGGCCTTTCGGCGCGTTCGAGCTGACCCCGTTCGATGCGGCGACGGTGGCCGTGGCCCGCTATGTGGGCGATCTCACCCATAACGGGAAGCTGCTTTCCGTTGCGGGCGGCGGCGATACCGTGGCGGCGCTGAACCACGCCGGCGCGGCGGATCGCTTCTCCTACGTCTCGACGGCCGGTGGTGCCTTCCTCGAATGGCTCGAGGGCAAGGCGCTTCCGGGCGTGGAGGCCCTGCGGCGCTGATGTTGCGCTGCGGAACAAAATGACGAGAATTGCGCCCGCCCGGCCTCCGCGGCGGGCGCTTTTCGGGTAGGGCACCGGTCGGGAACCCGGTGCCGGCTTCCGGACTTGCTGCCGCGCTACAGGCGCGCTGCGGTCCGGGCGTGCCACGACCTCCAATATGCCGGAGTGCCACGCTCCGGTGTCCATGTCCGCCGAGGGGCGGCAACAAGGCAGGTGAAGAACATGACGGCGGAGCTCGACGCGATCGCGCAGAAAATGGTGGCCGACGGCAAGGGCATCCTCGCGGCAGACGAGAGCGGCGGAACCATCAAGAAGCGGTTTGATGCCATCGGGGTGGAATCCACCGAGGAGAATCGTCGCGACTACCGCGAGCTGATGTTCCGCTCGCAGGGCATGGACTACATCTCCGGCGTCATCCTCTATGATGAGACCATCCGCCAGAAGGCGAAGGACGGCACGACGCTGGTCTCGCTGATCGAAAAGGCCGGCTCCATCCCCGGCATCAAGGTGGACGCCGGCGCCAAGCCGCAGCCCTTCTGCCCGGGCGAGACCATCACCGAGGGCCTCGACGGCCTGGCCGGCCGCCTCAAGGAGTATTACGACCTCGGCGCCCGCTTCGCGAAGTGGCGTGCGGTGATCGACATCGACACCACCAAGCACATCCCGTCCTACACCTCGCTCCGCGCCAACGCCCACGCGCTCGCCCGCTATGCGGCGCTGTGCCAGGAGGCGAAGATCGTCCCGATCGTCGAGCCGGAAGTGCTCATGGACGGCGCCCACGACATCGACACCTGCTACCGCGTCACCGAATGGGCGCTGAAGACGGTGTTCGAGGAGCTGTACTACCAGCGCGTCCGCCTGGAAGGCATGGTGCTCAAGCCCAACATGATCGTGCCCGGCAAGAAGAGCTCGGCGCAGGCCTCGGTGGCCGAGGTGGCGGAGAAGACCGTGCGCGTGCTCAAGGCCTGCGTGCCCACCGCCGTTCCGGGCATCGCCTTCCTTTCCGGCGGCCAGTCCGACGAGGACGCCACTGCCCATCTCGATGCCATGGTGAAGCTCGGCGGCCTGCCGTGGAAGCTCACCTATTCCTACGGCCGCGCCCTCCAGGCCGCGCCGCAGAAGGCATGGGCCGGCAAGCCCGAGAACGTCGCCAAGGCCCAGGCCGCCTTCGCCCACCGGGCGCAGATGAACTCTCTCGCGGCCCTCGGCAAGTGGTCGCCCGAGGACGAGCGCAAGGCCGCCTGAGCGTAAGGCACATCACCCATAGGGAGGGGCCGGCTTGCGCCGGCCCTTTTCTTATGGTCTGGCGAAAGCCGAGGACATTCCGCGTCCGTGCCCCCAATTCGCCGATTTCTTGGCAGACCGATCAGACCCATGGCCAATCCTCCGCCCGCCCCCGGCGCCCGCCTCATGCTCGTGTTCACCCTGACGCCCGCGCTCGACCCGCGCACGGTGGAGGCGGCGGTGCGCGCGGGCGATGTGGCGTGCGTGGTTCTGCGCGTGGCGCCGGGCGAGACGGTCGATGCCGCGCGGCTCGCGGAGATTGCCGGAGCGGTGCAGCGCCATGACGTGGCCGTGCTTCTCGACGGCCCGGACGGCCTCGTCGCTGCCGCTGGCCTGGATGGCGTCCACGTCGCCGCCGGACCGGCGCTCGATGCGACCCTGCGGCTGCTGAAGCCCGCCGCCATCGTGGGAGCCGGAGGGCTGGTCACGCGCCACGAGGCCATGGTCGCGGGCGAGAGCGGCGCGGATTACGTCGCCTTTGGCCCGCTCGCCCCTGAAAGCGGGGACTTCTTTCGCGTGCTCGATCTGGTGGGCTGGTGGGCCGAACTGTTCGAGGTGCCCTGCGTCGGTGTCGCCTCCACCCTCGACGAGGTGAGCGCGCTCGCCGGAGCCGGTGCCGATTTCGTCGCCGTGTCCGAAGCGCTGCTGGCGTCGGCGGGGGGACCGGCGAAGGCGGTCGCCGCCGTGCAGGCGCGCCTTGCCGCGGGTGCGTCCGACGCGGGTGAAGACGCGCAATGACGTGGTGTTTCCGCGCTCCGCGCCGCTGGCCGGGTGAAGCCATGCCTTTCCGCGCGGTGCTGTTCGCCGCCGCCCTGGGGGCGACGCTTGCCGCCCTGCCATCCCTCAGCTTTGCGCAAGCCACCGGCGGGGCTGCCCCATCCGGCCAGGCCGCGCCCAAGCCGGCGGCAAAGCCCAAGCCCGATCCAAAGCCCGATCCAAAGCCGGACGCGAAATCCGGAAACAAGCCGGCAAAGCCCGATCCGAAGGCCGCCCAGCGTCCCCGCGAACCTGCGCCCATGCCCCTGCTGGGCCAGCAGATCAGCTATCCGAGCCTAGATACCCCGGGCGGCACCGGCGATCTCGCTTATGGCGCATACCAGCGCGGCTATTACATCTCCGCCTTCAACGAGGCCCTGAAGCGTGCCCGCGCGGGTAACGATCCGGCCGCCATGACGCTGCTCGGCGAGCTCTATTCGGAAGGCCTCGGCGTGCCGCTGGACCCGAAGAAGGCCGTCGAGTGGTATCGCAAGGCGGCGGACGCCGGGTCAGTTTCCGCGCTGTTCGCTCTTGGCAACATGACGCTCGCCGGCCGGGGCGTCCCCATGGATGAGCCGGCGGCGGCGCAGCTGTTCCGACAGGCTGCGGAGAAGGGTAGCGCGGGCGCCGCCTACAATCTCGGCCTGCTTTACCTCCAGGGACGGAAGATTCCCAAGGAGCCGTCCGAGGCCGCGCGGTGGTTCGAAATCGCCGCCGCCAAGGACGTGGAGGACGCCCAGTACGCCCTCGGCGTGCTGCTGAAGGAAGGCAACGGTGTCGACAAGGATATCGCGGCCTCGGCCCGCATGATCGGTGCGGCGGCGCGGCTCGGCCACGTCACGGCGCAGGTGGAGTTCGCGATCATGCAGTTCAACGGCACCGGCGTGCCGAAGGACGAGGCCGCGGCGGCCGCCATGTTCCGCAAGGCGGCGCTGGCCGGCAATGCCATCGCCCAGAACCGCTATGCGCGGCTGCTCGCCGTGGGGCGGGGCGTCGCGCAGGACAAGGTGCAGGCGGCGGCCTGGCACCTCGTCGCGAAGAGCCGGGGCCTTGGCGATCCCATGCTGGACGAGGTGGTCGCGAAGCTTCCCGAGGCCGATCGCAAAAAGGCTCAGGCCCAGGCCGCCCGCTGGGAAGCCGGTCGCGCCTGACCGGACGCCGCACGGCACCGCGTGACGATGGCTGTGGCCATTCTGCAACGCCCCAAGCCACACTCGCTCTGCCTTCACCCCTGCACCTCCGCGCCATGATGACGCCACGTCGCGGCATCAGTGAAGGACGCGCCGGACGGGGGTTGACACCTCTCCCGGCCCTTCGGGACAGCCTCTCGCCACCGCCCGCGCCTGCTTGGCGCGCGGGATGATGCGAGCTGCCGGATCCGGAGGAGTGGCGATAACGGCCCGGAAACCATGGCGAGCGGGAATTGCCCGTACCCGCTTGTTTTCGGCCCTCGGAGCGGCCCGTCAGCCGCGCACGGAACGTTCGCTTAACCGGACGGCTTTAGACCCGAAGCCTCCGGTGCAGTGTTTAGAAGGGAGTTACCGGATGCGTTTCCTCAGCCTTGCTCGCGGCTTCCGGTTCGCGGCTCTGTTCGGCTTCGCGCTGGCGCTTGCCGCGTGCGCCAACAATCCCAACCAGAATGCCGGCGTCGGCGGCGCGGGTGGCCCTCCCGGTTCCCCTCAGGAGTTCGTGGTCGCCGTCGGCGATCGCGTATTCTTCGAGAGCGACCAGACCGATCTCACCCCGCAGGCGCGTGCCACCCTGGACCGTCAGGCCCAGTGGCTGCAGCAGTACAACCGCTACACCTTCACCATCGAAGGCCATGCGGACGAGCGCGGAACCCGCGAATACAACATCGCGCTGGGGGCCAAGCGCGCCCAGAGCGTGCGGGACTACCTCACGTCCCGCGGCATCGACCCGGCCCGCATGCGGACCATCTCCTACGGCAAGGAGCGGCCGGTGGCGGTGTGCAACGACATCTCGTGCTGGTCGCAGAACCGACGCGCGGTGACGGTGCTGAATGGCGGCGGCGCCTGAGTGTCATGACCACGTCCCGAAGGCCGGCACCCACGGGTGCCGGCCTTCGCGCGTGTGGCGCTGGACGGGCGGCCTGTGCCGCCAAGCCATTGCCGGGTCACACTTTGGACGCGATCGCCGGGGTAAAGTCTCTTTGCCCGAGCCGGCACGTTTCCGGCCGCGATCCTCACCACCAGCCTCAAGCAAAAGTCTCATGAAGATGCGCCTGCGCCCGGTCGGTGTTCTTGTCGGCACCCACGCCGTCCTCCTCGGCATCGCCTTCGCTGCGGCCCTTGGCACGGCGGCGCCGGCGGCGGCGCAGAACGACGGCAACCTCTTCGGCAACCTCTTCAAGCCGCCCCAGCCCGTGCAGGAGGCCCCGCGCGAGGACCCCGAGCTGACAGGCCGCATGGAGCGTCTGGAATCGACCTTGCGCCAGCTCACCGGCCAGGTCGAGCAACTCCAGTATCGCAACCAACAGTTGGAGGCGCAGGTGCGCCGGCTGGAAGAGGCCGGCGGTGGCCGTCCCTCGGCGCCTCCAGCCGCGTCTCCCGCCGCAGGGCCGGGGCCGGCCCCGGCCTTGCTCCCCTCCGGCCGCCCGGCGGCTTCCCCCGCCGCGCCCGCGCGTCGCTCGGACGCGTTCGATCCCAATATGGACCCCGCCGCGCCGGGCGCTCCGCAGCCGCTCGGCTCGGCCGGGAGCGCCGCGCCTCCGTCGCGCACAGTCGAGGGTGCGCCCGTGCGCGCCTCCACGGGCCAGCAGGTCGCGGCGCTGCCATCCGCCGGCGCCACGGTGCGTGAGCTGTACGATGCCGGCCAGTCCCAGCTTCAGCGCCAGGATTATGCCGGTGCCGAGCAGACGTTCCGGCAGATCATCCAGGCCTCGCCCAACGATCGCCTGATCGCCGACGCGACCTTCATGCTCGGGGAGAGCCTCTTCCTGCGGCAGAATTATTCCGACGCGGCGGCCTCGTTCCTCGAAGTCTCCACCAAGTACCAGAATTCCGCCCGCGCACCCGAGGCGCTGCTGCGCCTCGGCCAGTCGCTCGCCGGCCTCGGCGAGAAGGAGACCGCCTGCGCCACCTTCCAGGAGGTGGATCGCAAGTATCCCCGCACCGCCTCCTCCATCCGGCAGGCCGTGGAGCGCGAGCAGAAGCGCGTCGGCTGTTGAGGCATGGCGAGGGACCCCGCAGACCGTTCGCGCGGGACATCCGGATCGCCTGTCCCCCCGGGTGCTGCCGAAAGCATCGCGCCCGAGCCTGGCTCCGCCATTGCGGACAGTGAGCTGGACCTGCTGTTCGCGCGTTTCTCCGGCCATGCGGCCATCCTGATCGCCGTCTCCGGCGGCCCCGATTCGACAGCTCTGATGCATCTCGCCGCGCGCTGGCGGGACCGAGCCCCAGGCGGGCCCCGGCTTTTCGCGGCGACGGTCGACCATGGCCTCAGGGCGGCCTCGGCAGGGGAGGCGGAGGAGGTGGCGCGTTTGGCGGGGGCGCTCAAGCTGCCCCATCGCACCTTGCCCTGGCAGGGCGACAAGCCGGACCATGGATTGCAGGAAGCGGCCCGCGAGGCGCGCTATGGCCTGCTTGCCGCCGAGGCGCGGCGTGTGGGGGCCTCGGCCCTCGCGCTGGCTCATACACGCGATGACCAGGCTGAAACGGTGCTGTTCCGCATGGCGCGCGGCTCCGGCCTCGCCGGCCTTGCTGGGATGAGTGCCGAGACGACCCGTGGCGGGCTCGTGCTGCTGCGGCCGTTCCTCGACCTGCCAAAGGCGCGTCTTCTGGCGACGCTCGATACGGCCGGGCTCGTCTACGCAAGCGATCCGTCCAACCTCGACGCCCGCTTTGCCCGTCCGCGGCTTAGGGCGCTTGCGCCCGCGCTGGCGCGCGAGGGGCTCGATGCGCGGCGTCTTAGCCGCCTTGCCCGTCGGGTCGCCCGCGCGGACGCGGCGCTTGAGGCGGCCACGGACCGGGCGGAGGCGGAGCTTGTTACCGTCCAGAAATCCGGCCGCGCGATCAGCGGTTCCGCTTTCGCGGCCTTGCCCGATGAAATCGCCCTGCGGCTTCTCGGCCGATTGGTCGCCACGCAGGGCAGGGAAGGGCCGGTGGAACTCGCCAAGCTCGAGCTTCTGCTGGAGGCGGTGCTGGCTGCGCTGGCGCTGGTGCCTGCTCCATTTCGCCGCACCCTTGCGGGCGCCAGTGTGACCGTCCGAAAGGGGCAGGTGCTCGTATCCACCGCACCTCCCCGGCGCCTTGCCGCAAGGATCGCGACGAATTCAAGTGCGGAAAAGGCTCCTGTCCTTGGCAAGTCGGGGCCTCGCACCTAAATTAGCCGCTGGACGGTGCGGGAGGTTCCACCGACGGCGGTACGGTGCGGAGTTTTCCTTCCGTATGGTGAGGCGTCGAAGCGGGACCGCCCTTCTGTCCCCACGAGGGTTCAATGAACGCCAATCTACGTAATTTCGCCCTTTGGGTGATCATCGTCCTGCTCCTGCTGGCCCTGTTCTCGCTGTTCAACAGCCCGGGCCAGCGCACCAATGCGAACGAAATCTCCTTCTCGCAGCTGCTCAACGAAGTGGACGCCGGCAAGGTGGCCGAGGTCGTGATCGAGGGGCCGAACATCACCGGTACCTATACCGGTCGCTCGGGCTCGTTCCAGACCTACGCGCCGAACGACCCCTCGCTCGTGCAGCGCCTGTACGGCAAGGGCGTGCAGATCACCGCGCGCGCCCCGTCGGACAACGTGCCCTGGTTCGTGAGCCTGCTTCTGTCCTGGCTGCCCTTCCTCGCGCTGATCGGCGTGTGGATCTTCCTGTCGCGCCAGATGCAGGGTGCCGGCGGCAAGGCCATGGGCTTCGGCAAGAGCCGCGCCAAGCTCCTCACCGAGGCGCATGGCCGCGTGACCTTCGACGACGTGGCCGGCATCGACGAGGCCAAGAGCGACCTCACCGAGATCGTGGAATTCCTGCGCGACCCGCAGAAGTTCCAGCGCCTCGGTGGCCGCATCCCGCGCGGCGTTCTGCTCGTCGGCCCCCCCGGCACCGGCAAGACGCTGCTCGCCCGCGCCATCGCGGGTGAGGCCAACGTGCCGTTCTTCACCATCTCGGGCTCCGACTTCGTCGAGATGTTCGTGGGCGTCGGCGCGAGCCGCGTGCGCGACATGTTCGAGCAGGCGAAGAAGAATGCGCCTTGCATCATCTTCATCGACGAAATCGACGCGGTGGGCCGCCACCGTGGCGCCGGCCTCGGCGGCGGCAATGACGAGCGCGAGCAGACCCTCAACCAGCTGCTGGTGGAGATGGACGGCTTCGAGGCGAACGAGGGCATTATCCTTATCGCCGCGACCAACCGCCCCGACGTGCTTGACCCCGCTCTGCTGCGTCCGGGCCGCTTCGACCGCCAGGTCATCGTTCCCAATCCGGACGTGGTCGGCCGCGAGCAGATCCTGAAGGTGCATGCCCGCAAGATTCCCGTCGCCCCCGACGTGAACCTGAAGACCATTGCCCGCGGCACCCCCGGCTTCTCCGGCGCGGACCTCGCCAACCTCTGCAACGAGGCGGCGCTGATGGCGGCCCGGCGCAACAAGCGCATGGTCACCATGTCCGAGTTCGAGGACGCCAAGGACAAGGTGATGATGGGCGCCGAGCGTCGCTCCCTCGTGATGACCGAGGAAGAGAAGATGCTCACCGCCTACCACGAAGGCGGTCACGCCATCGTGGCGCTGAGCGTCCCGGCCACCGACCCGGTCCACAAGGCCACCATCATCCCGCGCGGCCGCGCGCTCGGCATGGTCATGCAGCTTCCGGAGCGCGACAAGCTCTCCATGAGCTATGAGCAGATGACCTCGCGCCTCGCCATCATGATGGGCGGCCGTGTCGCGGAAGAGCTGGTGTTCGGCCACGACAAGGTGACGTCCGGCGCCGCCTCCGACATCGAGCAGGCGACCCGCCTGGCCAAGATGATGGTGACGCGCTGGGGCTTCTCCGACCTCCTCGGTCAGGTGGCGTATGGCGAGAACAACGAGGACGTGTTCCTCGGCATGTCCATGCAACGCCACCAGAATGTGTCCGAGGCCACCGCGCAGACCATCGACAAGGAGGTCCGGCGACTGGTGGATGAGGGCTATTCCGAGGCCAAGCGCATCCTGACCGAGAGGTACGATGACCTCGAGGCTCTTGCGCGCGGCCTGCTCGAATACGAGACGCTGTCGGGCGAGGAGATCGTGGACCTCCTCGACGGCAAGACGCCGAACCGGGAGAGCGTGATCGAGCCGTCGAACCCGCGCGGCTCGGCCATCCCCACCACCAAGCGCCCGCGTCCGGGCGGTGCCGGCGGCTCTGTGGAGCCCCAGCCCCAGGCCTGACGCCATATCATCCTGGGAAAACGCCCGCGCAAGCGGGCGTTTTTCGTTCTGGCCGGTATCAGGGCAGTGCGCCGGGCGAGTGCCTGATTTGGCGCGCGCGGGCCGGGGGGAGGACGGGCGCGGACCCCATCGACAGCCTGGTCCGTGCAGGGCATAGCCTCTCACATGTCCCTTCTCGCCCGCACCTCTCTCGTCTCGGCGGCAACGCTCGCGTCCCGTGTTCTGGGTTTCGCCCGGGACGCGGCCACGGCCGCCGTGCTGGGCGTGGGGCCGGTGGCGGATGCGCTCGCGGCAGCCATGGCGCTGCCCCTGCTGGCGCGCCGGCTTCTGGCGGAGGGGGCCTTCAATCTCGCCTTCATTCCGGCCCTCGCGCGGGCGGGCGACGATGAGGCCGCACCCCGAAGGCTCGCCGGCGCGACCCTGCTCCTGCTCTGCGGCCTGCTCCTTCTCCTTGCCGCTGCGGCCGCGCTCTTCATGCCGCAGCTGATCGGCCTTATGGCGCCGGGCTTCGAGGCGGGCGGACAGCGGGCGGATGTCGCCATTCTCTGCGGCCGGGTGGTGGTGCTCTATGTTCCTCTGGCCGGACTGGCGGCAATCTACGGGGGTATCGCCAATGCCACCCACCGGGTGCTGCTGCCGGCGCTGGCCCCGGCGGCGGCCAATGTAACCGTGCTGTGCGTCATCGCCGTCCTCCTCGCCAGAGGGCTGATGGAAAGCGACACGGCCGCCTTCGCCATCGTCGTCGCCCAGGTGGGCGCGGGCGCCGCCCAGTTCGTTCTGATGCGACTGGCCGCCCGCGGGTGCCCCGCGCTGCCGTTGTTCCGTGTTCTGACGGTGCAGGATTTCCGGGGTGCGCTCGGCGTCCTGCGCGCGGCCTCGCCCGCGCTGCTGTTCGCGGGGCTGAGCCAGCTGCGCTTCATCGTGGTGGTCGCGGCTGTCTCGGCCAGCCCTGGCGCCGTGGCGGCGCTGAACTATGCCCAGCGGCTGCTCGATCTGCCCCTCGGCCTTGTCGGTGCCAGCGCCGGGGCCGTGCTGGTGCCCGCACTGCTGCGGCGGGGGAGGGCCGAAGCGGCGGACGATGCGGGACGTGCCGTGCTCGCGGCGCTCGCCTTCGCTCTGCCTGCGGCGGTGGGGCTGGCGGTCCTGGCCGAACCCATCGTCGTCACGCTGTTCCAGCGCGGCAGCTTCGATGCCGAGGACGCCCGCCTCACCGGGGCGCTACTCGCCGTGCTCGCCGCCTCGCTGCCGGCGCAGGGGCTGGAGCGCATTCTCTCTGCCGCCGCCTCCACGGTGGGCCTCATCACGGTCGCGGAGCGAATCGCGCTTGCCTCCCTCGTGCTCTGCATCGCGGCGGCCGCGGCGCTCGCCTGGGGCCTGGGGCCACTGGCTGCGGCGGGCGCCGTGGCGCTGTCATCGCTGGCTTCGATCCTCGCCCTCGGCGGTGTACTGGTGCGGCGGGGTGCATTGCGTTTTTCCGTGCCCGCGCTGCTTGCCGCCGCCGGGCTCGCGGCCGCGAGCCTTGCCATGGGCGTCGCGGTCCATGCCTTCGCTTCGGCCTGGCCGCCGGCGCAGGGAACGCTTTCCGGCATCCTGCGGCTGACGGGGCTGATCTGCTGCGGAGCGGTCATCTATGGCGCCGGCGCGCTTGGCGTGAAGGTCGCCGTTTCACGTGCCTGGCGGCACGGCACCTGAGCGGGCAGGGGCGGTACGGGCGGCGCCCTTGCGCCCTGCCGCACCAGGTGGCATGACGCGCCGCATTCACTTTCGCGGGCCATTGCCCGCATTCAGGTCGAGCGGCGCGCCGCTCTTTGGGGAGTTCGCCATGGCGGCGGTCGCAGAACGCGTATTTTCCGGCGTGCAGCCCACGGGCAATCTGCATCTCGGCAATTATCTCGGCGCCATCAAGCGCTTCGTGGAGCTGCAGAAGAGCCACGAGTGCATCTATTGCGTGGTCGACCTGCACGCCATCACCGTCTGGCAGGACCCCGAGGAGCTGAAGCGCCACACACGCGAGGTCACTGCCGCCTTCATCGCCTGCGGCATCGATCCCGAGGCCCATATCGTGTTCAACCAGAGCCAGGTGTCCGGCCACGCCGAACTCGCCTGGGTGTTCAACTGCGTCGCCCGCATGGGCTGGCTGAACCGCATGACGCAGTTCAAGGAGAAGGCCGGCAAGGACCGCGAGAACGCTTCCGTGGGCCTGTTCGCCTACCCGACCCTGATGGCTGCCGACATCCTGCTCTATCGCGCCACCCATGTACCGGTGGGCGATGACCAGAAGCAGCATCTGGAGCTGACCCGCGACATCGCCCAGAAGTTCAACACGGACTTTGCCCCCTCCATCGCCGCCAACGGGCATGGCGAGGGCTATTTCCCCATCACCGAGCCGCTCATCGCCGGGCCGGCGACGCGGGTGATGAGCCTGCGCGACGGCTCCAAGAAGATGTCGAAGTCGGAGCCCTCGGACTTCTCCCGCATCAACCTCACCGACGATGCCGACGCCATCGCCGGCAAGGTGCGCCGGGCCAAGACCGATCCCGAGCCGCTGCCCTCCGAGGAGGAGGGGCTCAAGGGCCGACCGGAGGCGGATAACCTTGTCGGCATCTTCGCGGCCCTCTCCGACACCACCAAGGCGCAGGTGCTGGTGGAGTATGGCAACGCGCAGTTCTCGGCGTTCAAGGCGGCGCTGGTGGATCTTGCTGTCGCGAAGCTCGGCCCCATCGGCACCGAGATGCAGCGCCTGATGGCCGATCCCGCCGCCATCGACGCCATTCTGATCGATGGCGCCGACCGCGCGCGGGTGATCGCGGACCAGACCCTCCGCGACGTGAAGGACATCGTCGGCATGGTGCGCTGACCGGGACTGCCGGCGCGGCCTTGCCCGCGCCGGATGCGGCGCCTAAGTGTGGGGCATGTCGCCCGCCGCAGAGGAGGCCGTGATGCCGCAGATGAACGCCACGGTTGACCCGGAAGAGGTCTCCCGCTTCGATGCGCTCGGGGCCCAGTGGTGGGACCTGAAGGGCAAGATGGCGCCGCTGCACGCCATGAACCCCGCGCGCCTCGCCTTCCTGCGCGACACGCTGGTGCGCCATTTCTCCCGTGACGCCCGCTCGCTTCGCCCGCTGAAGGGCCTCACCCTCCTCGATATCGGCTGCGGCGGTGGGCTCCTGAGCGAGCCGCTCTCCCGCATGGGCGCGGACGTGACCGGCATCGATCCCGCGCCGGGCAATGTGGACATCGCCCGCGCCCATGCCGCCCAGTCGGGTCTCATGGTGACCTACGAGGCGGAGACGGCCGAGGTGCTGGCCGAGCGGGGCGTGCGCTTCGACGTGGTGGTGGCGCTGGAGGTGGTGGAGCATGTGGCCGATGTCGGCCTGTTCGTGCGCACCGCCGGGCGTCTGGTGGCGGAGGGCGGCGTGCTGGTGCTCTCCACGCTCAACCGCACGCCCAAGAGCTTCGCCCTCGCCATCGTCGGTGCCGAATATGTCCTGCGCTGGCTGCCGCCCGGGACCCATCGCTGGGAGAAGTTCGTGACGCCGGAGGAACTGGAGGCGACGCTCGCCGCAGCCGGCTTCGCCGCGCGGGAGAAGGTAGGCCTCGCCTACGAGCCCTTCTCCGGCGACTTCCGCCTGACGGAGGACCTGTCGGTCAACTATTTCATGGTGGCCGAGCGCGAGGCCTGAGCCTCAGTTCCGATCTTCCGGCAACACGGGCAGAGGGAATATCTCCACCTCGTCCTCGTGCAGCGCCTTGACCTCGTCCACCGTCGCCTCGCCGCGGATAGGGCGGTGCTCGATCTCGCCATCATGCATCTTGCGAGCGAGGTCGGCGAAGCTGTCGCCCACATAGTCGGAGTTGGCGACGATGTGGTCGCGCAACTGGCGCATGAGTGTGCGCAGTTCGCCGTCGGGCCGGGCCATCATCGGCACTGGCGTGCCCTCCACGGCGGGCCCTCCGACCGGCGCGCCTGCCAATGCGCTCCCGGACTCCGCCGCAGGCTCCTGCGCCGGCCCACCCTTGTCCGTGCGCGCGACGGAGGGCGCCATCACGGCCTTGTCCACCTGCGCCGAATTGCAGGTGGGACAGGTGACGAGGCCGCGGCCCCGCTGGGTGTCGTAGCTGGCGGATGACGGAAACCAGCTTTCGAACTCGTGGCCGTCGTCGCACTTGAGGGTGTAGCGGATCATGAGGAGGCACGCACCACGTGGAGGTGGCCGATCTGTCCCGGCTCCGCGATCTCGAACCGGCGGCCGTTGGCGAGGGACGGCACGCGCGCCCGGGCGGCGGCGACTTCCGCCATGTCGATCTCGGCCAGGATGACCCCCGGATCGGTGCCGCCTTCGGCGATGACACGGCCCCAGGGGTCCACGACCAGCGAATGGCCGTAGGTGTCGCGACCATTCTCGTGCCGTCCGCCCTGGGCGGCGGCGAGGACATAGGCGCCGTTCTCGATGGCGCGGGCGCGCAGCAGCACGTGCCAGTGGGCCTCGCCCGTGGGCCGGGTGAAGGCCGAGGGCACGGTGAGCACCTTGGCGCCGCCTTCCGCGAGCGCCCGGTAGAGCGAGGGAAAGCGCAAATCGTAGCAGATGGTCATGCCGAGGCGGATGCCGTCCACGTCGGTCAGGATGGCGCGCTCGCCGGGCCGGTAGGCGTTCGACTCGCGGTAGCTTTCGCCATTGCCGAGGTCCACGTCGAACATATGGATCTTGTCGTAGCGGGCGCTGATCTCGCCGTCCGGGTCGATGACGAAGCCGCGGTTGACGGCCTTCGCGTCGGAGACCTTGAGGGCGAGCGAACCAATATGCAGGGTGATGCCCAGTTCGCGCGTCAGTTGCCGCAGGGAGGCGAGGGTCGCGTCGGCGCCTTCGTCTTGCAGCTTCTCGAAGAGGACCTTGCGGTCCAGCTCCATGATGTTGGTGACTTCGGGCGTCTGGACGTATTGCGCACCGTCGCGCGCCGCCTCGCGGATAAGGGCGGCGGCGGCATCGAGGTTCGCCGCCGGCTCGCGGCCGCTGCGCAGCTGGACCAGGCCAACGCGGAGCGTCGAGCCCATGCGCGGTTCAGACGCGGAATTGGCCGGAGTCGGTTCCGAGGGGGTCATGGGGCTTGCTCTTTCGCTGCCGCCGGAGCCAGGATCGCCGTATCGCGCCCGGCACGGCGCGACATCAGACAGATAGGCTCTTCCCAGCGAGAATGCACGGGTCGGCCGTCGGCCTGCCCCGCGCAATGTTTCCCGGGACCGCCATCAAGCCGCCAGTGCGTCCAGCCGGCCGGCCTCCTCAAGGGCATAGAGATCGTCGCAGCCGCCCACATGGGTCTCGCCGATGAAAATCTGCGGCACGGACGTGCGGCCATTGGCGCGCCGGATCATCTCCTGCTGGCCTTCGGCGTCGGTGGTGACGTCGAGTTCGGTGAAGGTCAAGCCTTTGCGCCGCAGCAATTCCTTGGCGGAGTGGCAATAAGGGCACCAGCTCTTGGTATAGATCTCGATGGGTTTCATCATGTCACGACAGGTAGGACGGCCAGGGGGCGTGCCGTCACGAAAGCGTCGTATCATAAGGGGTCAGCCGAATTCGACAACCCGCGCGAACGTCAGCGCGTCAACGCCTGCCGCGCCCGCCCGCCGCAGTGCGAGGGCGCACACATCAAGCGTCGCGCCGGTCGTGTAGACATCGTCCACCAGAAGCACGCGCCGGCCCTCGATCCTGTGGGTGGCGCTCTGCTGCACCGCGAAGGCGCCGGCGACATTGGCACGACGCGCGGCGCGGCCCAGCGCCGTCTGTGAGGGCGTTCGGCGTCGGCGCACCAGCGCGGTCGAATCCACCTTGAGGCCGGTTGCCGCCCCGATGTGCCGAGCGAGCAGCGCCGCTTGGTTGAACTTGCGCCGCCACAGCCTGAGCGGATGGAGCGGCACCGGCACGATGATCTCCGCCGTGGCGGTGAGGTCCGTGCCGGCCTGCAGCATCATCCGGGCCATGGGCGCGGCGAGGTCGAGACGGTCGGCATATTTCAGCTTGTGGACGAGGCCGCGGGCCACGTCGTCGAAGGTCACCGCCGCGCGTGCGCGATCATAGGCCGGCGGATCGGCGAGGGCCTCGGCGGAAACCCACCCATCGCCGAACACGCGGTCGGGATCGTGGCTGAACGGCGCGCCCGTCCGCTCGCAATAGGGCCGGCTGATGAAGGAGAGCCTGCCCCAGCACGGGCCGCACAATCCCCCCGCCGCGCCGGTGATGTCGCCGCAGGCGATGCAGGTGGGCGGAAGGGCGAGGCCGAGCAGAGCGGAACCGAGGCCGCGTGCGGCGGCGCCCGCCCGGCCGATCCGCTCCGAAATGCCCGCCGCTGAAAGCCCCATGACCGCCCCCGGATCGATCTTCCGTCCGCGGGCGGTGCCTGTAAAGCCGGGCTATTTCAGCGCGGCGTGAAGGTCCGCAGCAGCAGGGCGTTGGCGATGACGCTGACCGAGGAGAGCGCCATGGCCGCCGCCGCCACCATGGGCGACAGGAGCAGGCCGAGGCTGGGATAGAGCACGCCGGCCGCGATCGGCACGCCGGCCGCATTGTAGAGGAAGGCGAACAGCAGGTTGCGCCGGATGTTCGCCATGGTGGCTCGGGACAGGGCGCGGGCATGGGCGATGCCGGCGAGGTCACCCTTGAGCAGGGTGATGCCCGCGCTTTCCATGGCGATGTCCGTGCCCGTGCCCATGGCGATGCCCACATCCGCAACGGCAAGGGCGGGGGCGTCGTTCACGCCATCGCCGGCCATGGCAACCACATGGCCTTCCTTGCGCAGCCGTTCCACCACCTCGGCCTTGCGGGCGGGCAGAACCTCCGCCTCCACCTCGGTGATGCCGAGGCGCTTGGCCACGGCCAGAGCCGTGGTGCGGTTGTCTCCGGTGAGCATGACCACACGCACGCCATCCTGCTGGAGGCGCTTCAGCGCGGCCTCGGTCGTATCCTTCACGGGATCGGCGATGGCGACGAGGCCGGCGGCCTTGCCGTCGATGGCGACGAACACCGCCGTCGCGCCTTCGCGGCGGAAACTCTCGGCAACTGCCGTCTGGTGATCGGTGTGAACTCCGATCTCACTCATGAACGCGGCATGGCCCACGGCAACGACATGCCCTTCCACCTGCCCGACGATGCCCTTGCCGGCTGGGCTCTCGACCCCGGTCGGCTCGGATGTGACGAGCTCGCGCGCTGAAGCCTCATGCACGATGGCGGCGCCGAGCGGGTGCTCGCTCGACCGCTCCAGCGCGGCGGCAAGGCGCAGCACCTCGCTTTCGTCGCGACCGTTGAAGGCGCGCACGGCGATCACCTTGGGCTTGCCCACGGTGAGGGTGCCGGTCTTGTCCACCACCACCACGTCCACCTTTTCCATGCGCTCCAGCGCTTCGGCGTTGCGCACCAGCACGCCGAGCTGGGCGCCGCGGCCGACGCCCACCATCACCGACATGGGGGTGGCGAGGCCGAGAGCGCAGGGGCAGGCGATGATAAGCACGCTCACGGCCGCCATCAGCGCGAAGGTGAGCCGGGGCTCGGGGCCGACCGCCATCCACACCGCGAAGGCGACGACGGCGGCGGCGAACACCAGCGGTACGAACCAGCCAGAAACCTGATCCGCCAGCCGCTGGATCGGCGCGCGCGAGCGCTGCGCCTGCGCCACCATCTGCACGATCTGGGAGAGGAGGGTGTCGCTGCCCACCTTCTCCGCCTTCATGGTGAAGACGCCGGAGGCGTTGACCGTGCCGCCGATCACCTTCTCGCCGGGTTCGCGGGAGACGGGCAGCGACTCGCCCGTGACGAGGCTTTCATCCACCACGGCGCGGCCGTCTGCCACCGTGCCGTCCACCGGCACCTTCTCGCCGGGGCGCACGCGCAGGCGGTCGCCGGGGGCGACGAGGCCGAGGTCGATGGTCTCGTCCGAGCCATCGGCCCGGATACGCAGCGCGGTCTTGGGGGCGAGGGAGAGCAAGGCCTTGATCGCGCTCGATGTCTGGTCGCGGGCCCGCAGCTCCAGCACCTGCCCGAGCGCGACCAGCACCGTGATGACCGCCGCCGCCTCGAAATAGACCGGCACGCCGCCGCCATGGGCGTGGAAATCGTGCGGGAACAGGTCGGGCGCGAAAGTTCCCACCAGCGAATAGAGATAGGCCACCCCCGTGCCCATGGCGATGAGGGTGAACATGTTGAGATGCCGCGTCTTCAGCGACAGCCAGCCGCGCTGGAGGAAAGGCCAGCCCACCCAAAGCACCACGGGCGTCGCGAGGGCGAACTGCACATAGTTCGACATCTGCTGCGGCAGCGGCGACCAGCCGAAGAGGTGGCTACCCATCTCCAGCACGAAGACGGGAAGTGTCAGGGCGAGGCCGATCCAGAAGCGGCGGGTCATGTCCACCAGCTCGTGGTTCGGCCCGTCGTCGAGGGTGACCACCTCCGGCTCCAGCGCCATGCCGCAGATGGGGCAGGTGCCCGGCCCGATCTGCCGGATCTCCGGGTCCATGGGGCAGGTGTAGATGGTGCCGGCCGCCACCTCGACGGGCGGCGGCGGGGCGCTTCCGCCCACGTAGCGCACCGGATCGGCCTTGAACTTGGTTTCGCAGGAGGAGGAGCAGAAGAAATAGGGCTTCTTCTCGTGCCGGGCAGAATATTTCGCCGAGCCGGGGGACACCATCATCCCGCACACGGGGTCCTTCACGGGCGCCAGATAAGTCTCGGGCGCGGCCTCGAATTTGGTCTTGCAGCCGTTGCAGCAGAAGAAATAGGTCCGCCCCTCATGCTCCGTCGTGGGCTTGCCGGCGGCCGGGTCGGTCTTAACGTCCATGCCGCAGACGGGATCCTTCACCGTCTCGGGCAGCACCGGCCTGGCGGCGGCCGACAGGTCGAGCGGGGGCGGGGCCTTGCCGCCGCAGCAATCGCCGCCGCGGGAGGAATGGTCGTGCGATGAATGATCCTGTGCCATGGCGGCTCCGCAAATCCGGCTGCCAGCGTTAGGCCGCATCAGGGCAGGTGGCCTTGCGCTGGCTCATGTTCAAGGCAGCAATAAACCCCCTGGGGGTATCTCTCTTGTCCAATATACCCATGGGGGGTATAAGGCAAGCCATGCGCAGCCCGACCAAAGAGCAAGTCCAGAAGCGCCTGAGCCGCATCGAGGGCCAGGTGCGCGGCCTCTCCCGCATGGTGGAGGAGGACCGCTACTGCATCGACATCATCACCCAGCTCTCCGCCGTCCGCGCCGCCTTGCGGCGGGTGGAGGAGGAGGTGCTGAAGGATCATGTGGGCCATTGCGTCGAGCACGCCATCCGTTCCGGGGACGCGGAGGACCAGCGCCGCAAGGTGGCCGAGCTGATGGAGGTGATCGTCCGCAGCGAGCGGTGAGGGCCGGACTCAGGCCCGCTCGATGAAGGTCAGCTCGCTCTCGTCGTAGGCGCGCCGCTCGATCTCGCGGAAGCCGTCGGGCGTGACGAACAGGCCGGTACGTTCCTCGACGATCAGCAGGGCATCCGCCGTCAGCCAGCCGCCCTCGACCGCCGCCACGATTGCCTGCTCGGCGAGGCCCTTGCCATAGGGCGGATCGCAGAAGGCGAGCCCATAAGGCTCTCCTGGTCCCATTTCGCCGAGGCGGGTCGCGTCGCGGCGGAAGACCTTTGTGACGCCGGTGAGGCCGAGCGCCTCCACATTGTCGCGGATGAGGCCCCGCGCCTCCGCCGCCTCCTCCACGAACAGCGCGAAGCGCGCCCCCCGCGACAGGGCCTCGATGCCCAGCGCGCCGGTGCCGGCGAACAGGTCGAGCACGCGCGCGCCCTCGGACGGGTCGCCATAGGCATGGGCGAGCACGTTGAACAGGCTCTCGCGCAGCCGGTCGGAGGTCGGCCGCGTGAGGTTGGAAGACGGGCCTTTCAGAGCCCGTCCCTTGAGGCGGCCGCCCACGATGCGCATGGGTCAGAAGCCTGTGTCAGCGTTTGCCGCGCGGACCGCCCGGCTTGCCAGCACCGGAGCGTCCCGCGCCGGGCTTGCCACCCGGCTTGCCGCCCGAAGGCCGACCACCGGGCTTTCCGCCTCCCTTGCTCGGGCCCTTCGCGCCGAAGCCGCCGGGTTTTCCGCCCGGCCGTCCCGCCGGCTTGCCACCGCCCGGACGATCGTCGAACGAACGGGTGCGGCCAGCCGGCTTGTCGCCATAGCTGCGCTCACGCGGCGGCCGGTCGCCGAAGTCGCCTCGTCCTTCCGGTCGGGGCCGGGCACGGGTGGGGCGATCGCCTTCCGCCCGATCGCCGCCGAAGCTGCGTGGGCGTGCAGGCTTATCGCCATAGTCGCCGCCACGTCCTTCCGGCCGGGGCCGGGCACGGGCGGGGCGATCGCCCTCGGGCCTGTCACCACCGAAGCTGCGGCTGCGGGCGGGCTTGTCACCGAAGTCGCCACCACGACCCTCGGGGCGCGGACGGCGGGTCGGACGGTCGCCCTCGGGGCGGTCGCCGCCGAAGCTGCGGCTTCGGGTCGGCCGGTCACCGAAATCGCCGTTGCGCCCTTCCGGACGCGAGCGGAACGGGCGGTCGCCTTGCGGGCGCTCGCCCTCGCGGCGGGGGCCGGAGCGCTTGACGCCGCCGTCGTCCTCATAGCGGCGGGGCCGCTCGTCGCCGCCGCCGGAGCGGGTGGGGCGGCGGCGGAAATCTTCCTTCTCCTCACGCGGCCCGCGCCCGCGCGGCGCGTCGTCGCGGAAGGCGGGACGGCCGGCGTGGCGCGGACGATCCCCCGCGCCCTCCTCGCGGCTCTTGCGGAAGGGACGGCCCTCGCCTTCCCCGGATGCGGACCGGCCGGCCGGCCGGGCACCGCGCGGTGCCTCGTCCTTCGGCGCCCGCACCCGCTCGACCTTGACCGCGCGGCCCTTGCGGTCGGCGACGGTGCCCACGCGCTCGGTGCCATGCTCCTCGCTGGCGCGACGGCGCACACGCGGCGCGGCAGGGCGGATGACATCCTCCACCGGCGCGTCGAAGTCTTCACGCTCCCGAGTGGTGCGACGCGACGTTGCTTTCAGCCCGCCGGCCTTGTCGGCCACAGCCTGCTTGCGTCCGGCGGGGCGGTAGGCCGGCCGGACCGGCACTTCCTCGATCTCGCGCTCCACCAGCGGGCCAGCGAAGTCCGCTCCCGCGGCGGCGGCGAGGTCGGCGCCGATCTGGTCGCGCAGCACGCGGGTGCGGACCTCCTCGACGCTGCCTTCGGGAATTTCGCCCAGCTGGAACGGCCCATAGGACACGCGGATCAGCCGGTTCACGGCCAGGCCGAGCGCGCCCAGCACGTTACGGATCTCGCGATTCTTGCCTTCGCGCAGGGAGACGGTGATCCAGGCATTGGCGCCCTGCACGCGGTCGAGTTCCGCCTCGATGGGGCCGTACTCCACGCCGTCCACGGTGATGCCCTTCAGCAGCGTGTCGAGCTTCGCCTGATCGATCTCGCCGTTGGCCCGAACGCGGTAGCGGCGCAGCCAGCCGGTCTCGGGCAGCTCCAGCACACGGGCGAGGCCACCGTCATTGGTGAGCAGCAGCAGGCCTTCGGAATTGAGGTCCAGCCGGCCCACGCTGACGAGGCGCGGCAGGCCCTTCGGCAGGATCTCGAACAGCGTCGTGCGGCCTTCCGGGTCGCGGTTGGTGGTCACGACGCCCTTGGGCTTGTGGTACAGGAAGAGGCGGGTGCGCTCGCGTTCGGGTAGCGGCTCCCCATCGATGGTGATGGCGTCGGCCGGCGTGACGGTGACGGCGGGGCTGGTGAGCACCTCGCCGTTCACGGCCACACGGCCGGCCTCGATCCATTCCTCGATCTCGCGGCGCGAGCCGAGGCCGGCGCGGGCGACGACCTTGGCGACGCGCTCCGCCTCCTTCTGGGGGGCGGCGGGAAGTTCTCGCTTCTGGCGCGGAACGCGGTTCTTGTCCTTGCGGGGCGGTGATGTGCGCGGCATGAGGGGGAGTTAGCACAGCGCAGGCTGCGCGGCGAGCGCGGCGATGCGCCGGGCGGGATCGGGGGCGGCAGGCACCATGTCGGGAACGTTCATGCAGATGGCGCTCAACGAAGCGCGCGCGGCGGCCGAGCGGGGCGAGGTTCCGGTGGGCGCGGTGCTGGTGCGCGGATCGGAAGTCGTCGCCCGCGATGGCAACCGCACCCGCGAGCTGAACGACCCCACCGCCCATGCGGAGATGCTGGTGATCCGCGCGGCGGGCGCGCAGTTCAAATCCGAGCGGCTGATGAACTGCGATCTCTATGTGACGCTGGAGCCCTGCGCCATGTGCGCGGCGGCGCTCTCCTTCGCCCGCATCCGCCGGCTCTACTTCGGCGCGCCGGATCCCAAGGGCGGTGCCGTGGAGCACGGCCCGCGCTTCTTCTCCCAGCCGACCTGCCATCACACGCCGGAAGTCTATGGCGGCATTGCCGAGCGGCAGGCGGCGGAAGTGCTGCGCGCCTTCTTCCAGGAACGCCGATAGGCCGTTACGACCGGCCCTGCGCCAGGAAAGGGATTGCCGCATCGAGCGTCGCCTTCGGGGCCTCCTCCGCAATGAAATGGCCCGCCTCGATGGCCTGCCCCTCCACCTGCGGTGCAAAAGCTTTCCAGGCCTCCAGCGGGCTCGCGCCCCGGCTCGGAATGCCGGCGGCGCCCCACAATGCGAGGGTGGGGCAGGAGAGGGTGCGACCGGCCGCGAGGTCGGCCTCGTCATGGGCAAGGTCGATGGTGGCGCCGGCCCGGTAGTCCTCGCACATGGCGTGCAGCCGGTCGGGCGAGGAGATGGCCGCACGATAGGCCGCCATGGCGCGCGGATCGAAGGCTGAGATGTCCTTGTGCGCTGTCCAGCTCGCCATGGTCCAGTCAAGGAACCAGGCAGGGTTGGCCCCCACCAGCTTCTCCGGAAGCGGCTTCGGCTGGGCGAGCATGGACCAGTGATAGACCTGCAGCGCCCGTGCCCGGTCCATGCGGTGCCACATGACGTAGGTCGGCACGATGTCGAGCAGCACCAGCCGGTCGAGGCGGCCCGGATGATCCAGCCCCAGGCGGTAAGCGGCCCGCGCGCCCCGGTCATGGCCCATGACCGAGAAATGGGCGAAGCCGAGGTTTTCCATCACCTCCACCATGGCGGCGGCCATGGCGCGCTTGGAATAGGGGAAATGGTCGGCCCCGCCTTCGGGCGCCGCGCTCCAGCCGTAGCCGGGCAGGTCGGGGATGACGAGCGTGTGCTGTTCGGCGAGCTTCGGCGCCATGCGGTGCCACATCACGTGGCTCTGGGGGAAGCCGTGCAGCAGCAGCAGGGGCGCGCCCGTTCCCCCCTGTCGCAGGAAGATGCGGCCAGCCTTCGTGTCCACGTAGTGCGAGGCAAATCCGGGAAAAAGATCAGACAGTTCGGACATGAAACCTCCTCTCGCCGCCGGCTGAGCGGCGGCCGGAATTGCGGACGGCTATGGAAGGCGTGGCCGCAGCAGCGGGTTCCGCGCTCAGTCGAAGACTTCGTCGGCCGCAGTTATGAGGCCGAGGCTCGGAGACTTGGCGCAGAAGCCGGCGAGCTTTTCGGCATTCTTCACGAACTTGTCCGTGTCGATCACCGGCGGGGCGTCGTCGTCCTTGTAGTAGGCATCCAGCCACGTCAGGATAATGGTGATCGTATCCTTGTCCGCCTGCAGGAACTGCTGGCAGGTCATGGTGGAGAGATCCCACTTCTCGGCCGTCGCGGGGCCAAGACCCGCCATGAGAATGATGGCCCCGACCGCCAGACGTTTCAGCATTGCGCCCTCCCAGGATGCGGCGGCCGTTCGGCCTGCGGTGCCATGATGCGCCCGAGAGCTTGGCGGCACCAGACGGGGCGGGGCATGTCCTGAAAGCAAGATCGCGCGAGCACGCCACATTCACCGCGCGTCGAGCACGGCGGCGCAGGCGTCCGGCAGATCGGCGAGGGTGAGAGGCGGCTTGGGCTTGGAGGGTTCCTTCTCGGGCTTGGGGTGCAGCACGGCGTCAGAGAACCACCAGTCCAGCTCCGATCCGCAACCCTCGCCGGTCGGCGGCGCTTCCTGCGGCCGGCAGTCGGGGCTGGAGGCGGGGCAGGTGAGGCGGATGTGCATGTGGTAGTCATGCCCCCAATAGGGCCGCACCTTGGCGAGGAAAGAGCGGTCGCCCGTCGCCTCCCGGCACAGGGCTTTCTTGATGGCGGCATTGACGAAAATGCGCTCCACCCGCGGCTCGACGGCGGCGGCGCGGATGACCTTCCAGGTGTCCGGGCGCCAGTTGGCGGGGTCGATGTCCTTGCGGTCGGCGCGGACCATCATGGAGGCGGAGAGCTTCTCGCGTTCCTCGCGGCTCAGTTCCCGGCCGGGGCTGGGGGTGAGCCAGATGTCGGCGTCGAGGCCGATCTGGTGGGAGGCATGGCCGGTGAGCATGGGGCCGCCGCGCGGCTGGGCCATGTCGCCGACGAGAATGCCTTGCCAGCCAGACACTTGCGGCACCTTCGCCGAGAAGCGCTCCAGGAAGGCAACGAGGTCCGGATGGCCCCAGTTGCGGTTGCGGGAGAGGCGCATGACCTGCCAGTTCGGACCGTTGACCGGCAAGGCCTCGCCGCCGGCAAGGCAGCCTTTGGAATAGAAGCCGATGCTACGCGCAGCCATGGGAGCCGGCTGGGTGGCGCGGCCGAACAGTTCCTTCGCCGGCACCGGCGGCTTGCTCTGGGCATGAGCGGCGGTGCCCAGAAGGACGAGAGCGAGGGCGGCGGCGAGCCGGCGCATCAGCTCGTAACCTTCTGCTTCATCACAACAAATCCGCCGTCGCTCCGGGTGCCGGGATGGGCGGGGAGGTCGGTGAGGAAGAGCGTCGCGCCCGGCGTCACCAGCGCCGCCACCTGCTTGTTGATGGAGGGATCGACGCTGATCCGGGCCAGCGCATCCTGCGCCTGACCGGCCGCGACGCCGCTGCCCTCATAGGAAACGGCGCTCCAGCGGGGGGCGCTGCCGTCCTTGCTCATGAGCACATAAACGAGATTTCCCAATGGGTTCTGCGGATCGCGGATGGTCACCGGACCCTGCACGGCGGTCTGGGCGCCCTTCAGGACGGTGATGGACGAATCGGCCCGGCTCACCACCATGGAGACCGGCTCCGGGGCGGCGGTGGCATCCTGCGGGGCGCCTTCGCCAGTGGCGGAGGTGGCGAGCTGCTGCTCCAGACCCTCGCTCATGATAAGTCCCGGATTTAAAACATCTTCTGGCGCCGAATGGCTGTCTGCAATGATCACCGGGGTGCCCAGATGGGTGATGCCGAAGACGAGCTTCGAGAATTCGAGAGGCAAATGGATGCACCCGTGGGACGAGGGGTATCCCGGTAACCCACCCGCATGCAGAGCCACGCCCGACCACGTCAGGCGCTCCGTGTAAGGCATTGAAGCGTCGTTATAAAGCGAGGAATGGTGGTCCACGTCCTTGCCCAGGATCGTGAATACCCCGGTAGGGGTTTCGTGCCCGTCCTTGCCGGTGGAGACCCTGGAGGCCCCTATCCGGACACCGTTGCGGTACACGAAGCACAATTGGTCCGTCAGATTCACCACGATGGCCACGAAGCCGTCCGGTGCGCGCTCGGGATACCAGACGTAAGTGCCTGGTTTCAGGGCCTTAATCTCGGCGAGGTCGGGATCGTCGGCGGCGATGGCGGGCAGCAGGGCGTCGGCCACCACGGCACCGGCGAGGGTTGCGGCGAGTTTCAGGGTTCCGCGGCGGGAGAGGCTGAACGGGTCGGCCATCGGCGATTCACCCCAGGTTTCCGAATCGGGTTTCACCACGTTTTCGCCCGGGGTTCAGTGCGTGTCCAATGGTGTCAGCTCTCGAATCGGCGCCTCACCCCAGCATCGGCACGGTGCGGATCACCCAGATACCTTCCGGTGTGATCCGGCAGGCGAGGCCGATGGCCTCCACTCCGGCTGCTCGCGCCCGGTCGAAGGCGCGCCCATATCCGGGGTCGAGATCGCGGGCGAGGGCGATCGAATCCGCCGAGCCGATCTGGCTGATGTAGACCATCACCGCCCGCCGTCCGGCCGCCACCTCGCCGGCCAGCTCCTCCAGATGCTTCGCGCCGCGGGCGGTCACGCAGTCGGGGAACTCGGCCTTGCCGGGGGCGCGCATGAGGTGGACGTTCTTCACCTCCACGAAGCAGTCGGGGCGGGAGTCGTCCTCCAGCTTGATGTCCACCCGGCTCGCCTTGCCGTACTTCACCTCGCGGCGCATGCGGGCATAGCCGGAGAGGGGCGGCACCTGGCCGGCGGCGATGGCTTCTGCGACCAGCAGATTGGGGTGCATGGTGTTCACCCCCACCCATTCCGGGCCGGCGCCGAAATCGGCCTCCACCAGCTCCCAGCTCAGGGCCAGCTTGCGGGCCGGGTTGAGCGAGCGGGAGAGGAGCACGCGGCTGCCGGGGGCATCGAGCCCCAGCATGGCGCCGGAGTTCGCCACATGAGCCGTGGTGATTTGCGCCGTGGTCTCGGTGCCGTCGTCCAGCACCACGTCGGCGAGGAAACGCTTGTAGCGCCGCACCAGCCGGCCCGGCAGCAAAGGGGCGGCGAACAGCATCAGGCGCGCGCGTCGGGGCGGCCGGCGAGGCACATCAGGGTCTGGGTGGCGGTGGCGCAATGGGTGCGGGTGCTGCCGGCCTCGGCATAGACCTCGATCTTCGCGACGGTGAGGGTGCGCCCCGCCCGCGTCACCTCGCCCACAGCGACGAGGCGCTCGCCTTTGCCGGGGGCCATGATGTTGATCTTGTACTCCACCGTCAGCACGGTGGAATCCGGCGGAAACAGGCTGAAGGCGGCATAGCCCCCGGCCGTGTCGGCGATGGCGCCGATGGAGCCGCCATGGAAATAGCCGTGCTGCTGGGTCACCTTCTCCGCATGGGGCAGCACGATCTCCACCCGCCCCGGCGCCACCGCGCCCAGCTCGGCGCCGATGAGGGTCATGAAGGGCTGGCGGGCAAAGCTGTCGCGCACCTTGGTCTCATAGGCGGGATCACGGGGGGGGAAGGGCTCGGTCACGGTCGCCGTCATGCTGGGGGAAGGGGAGGGGCGACCATAGCCGGGTGATCGCGGTGCTGGAAGCGGGAGGGTAGGGAGCGCTCACGCCGTTCAGGCGCCGTCGTCCTCCGGTTCAACCGGCGGACCCATGGCGCCGCTTGTCCCGGCCTTCGTCGCTGGTGCTGAGGACGGGATGGGCCCTCCGGTCAGGCCGGAGGGCGACGGCGGTTGTGGTTGGAGGTTGGAGATTGGAGGTTGCCGGAAGAGGCGGGCATTCCCCGCGTTGACAGCGGCGGGGCCGGCGCCTCTTCTGCGCGAGGGGCTGCGGGGCGCAGCGGGGGGCCGCACATGAGCTACGTCTATCTTCTCATCGCCATCGTCGCGGAGGTCATCGCCACCTCGGCCCTCAAGTCGGCGGAAGGCTTCACCAAGCTCGGCCCCTCGGTCATCGTGGTGATCGGCTATGCGATCGCCTTCTTCTGCCTGTCGCTTACCCTGCGCACGTTGCCGGTGGGCATCGCCTATGCCATCTGGTCCGGCGTCGGCATCGTGCTCGTCACGGGTTTCGCCTGGATCTATTACGGCCAGAAGCTGGACCTCGCGGCGCTGATCGGCCTCGGGCTCATCATCGCCGGCGTGGTGGTCATCAACCTGCTGTCGAAGAGCGTCGCCCACTGAGGCGAAGCGCCGGCAAGACGCCTACAGCTCCTCGGCGCCTTCCCTGGCGCGGGAGAGGAGCGTCTTCGCCGCGATGATCGCATCCTTTTCCGCGTCATGCACCACGGCGCCGAACGCGCCGGCGAGGGCGGCGAGCACCGCCATGGCGCTCACCTCCTCGCGGATGTCGCCGCTCCACTTGATGTCGGCGGCCACGTCCCGCGCGCCCAGCATGGGGGCGAGGGCGGGATATTTGCCGCCATCCTCCCCCAAGTCGCGAAACCGCAGGGTGAAGCCTGCATCCTCGCCGTGGAGGGTGCAGGGCAAATAGCCGGAGGTTTCCAGCGGCACATAGCCGTCATCCAGCACCAGCTTGAGCTTGAAGGCATCGAGCGCCGCTTGAAGCGCGGCACGGTCGGGCACATCGGCCCGGTTGAGATAGGCGGTACGGGCGCGCGCCATGGCGGGCAGCTCCAATGACATGACTGAAAAGGGTGCCGGTCGGGCCGGCGGCGGATGAAACGGGGGGAGTTTAATGGAGACGCGCGGCTGACGGTATCCCGCCGCATCAGCCTGTTGCGCCGTCGCTGGACCGGGGAACGAGGCGCCGGGCGCCACGCAAAGGCAGCGCGATGTGAGGGGCGGCAAGGCCGGTGGGGCCTCCCATACCGCCGTCATGGCCGGGCTTGTGCCGGGCATGACGACCGGACAAAGCGGAATGCGAGCCGGAGCCCGCACCCGGAAACGAAAACGGCGCCCCGGCGGTGAGGCCGGGACGCCGTGTTCAGGGCTCGAAACCGGCGCCGGGGCGCCAGCGCAGGCCTCAAACCGATATCAGGCTTCCTCGCCTTCCTCGGCGGCGAGTTCGGCGGCCACGGCGGCGCGCTCGATGGCGAGCTCGGCCTCGATCTCGGCGTCCTCGTCACGGGCGGTGCGCACGTCCTCGCCGCGGGACTGGCGCTCGGCCTCTTCCGCGTTGCGGGCGACGTTGACCTGCACGGTCACCTCGACCTCGGGGTGCAGGCTCACCGGCACCACGTGCAGGCCGAGGGTCTTGATGGGGTGGTTGAGCACGATCTGGCCGCGATCGAGGTGGAAGCCAGAGGCGGTGAAGCCGTCGGCGATGTCGCGGGTGGAGACCGAGCCGTAGAGCTGGCCGCTCTCGCCCGCCTGGCGGATCATGATGACAGCCTGGCCCTTGAGCTTCTCGGCAACCGCCTCGGCGTCCTTGCGGCGCTCCAGGTTGCGGGCCTCGAGCTCGATCTTCATGGTCTCGAACCGCTCCTTGTTCGCCTTGGTGGCGCGCAGGGCCTTGCCGTTGGGCAGCAGGAAGTTGCGGGCGAAGCCGTCCTTCACCTTCACCACTTCGCCCATCTGGCCAAGCTTGGCGACGCGCTCGAGAAGAATGACGTCCATTTTGGTTCTCCTGTCTCTGATCGTTGGATTTGGTTGAATTTCAGCGGTCGTTCGCGGCGGGCGGGCTTTGCCCGGAGCCCATGCGCGAGCGGAAGTCGAACATGGCGTCGACGAAGCCGAGCACCGCCATGGCGATGACCGGCCAGCCGAGCATGGCCGTGGTGAGCCACAGCCCGGCGAGGATGAGGAAACGGGCCGAATGGCCGATGGTCACGGCATGCACCACGGCGAAGCCCGCGAGCGCGTAGGCGCACACCAGCGTCGCGGCCGCGGCGGAGGCCGACAGCCCGACCATCGCTCCCGCCATGGACAGGGCGATCGCCACCGCCAGCACCAGCGAGGTCGCGGGCGGCAGGCGGACGGCCGACAGGTTCGGCCACGGACGCCTGAGGCGGCCGGAGATCCGCGCGGCGCGGGCCGCGAGATAAAGGCAGACGAGCTGCGAGACCATGGACATCACCGCCGCCATGCCCGGCAGCAGGCGTGCGACGAGGGCGCCGACGGCGGAAGGATCGGCCGGCTCAGCGCCGGGCAGCACCTGGCCCGAGAGCAGCGCCTCGAACGCGGCGATCACCGCGCGGCGGTAGGTCTCGTAATCCCCCGCCACGGCGAACAAGGCGATGATGACCGCGAGCGTCGAAAGCCCGGCGGAGAGCAGCACCAGCCCACCCACCGGGAACCACACCAGCCCGTCGCGGCCGGCCGGATCGGGCCGCGCCAGCATCGCCGCATAGGCCAGGGCGAACGCCGGCCCGCCGAGGCTGACCACATAGGTGAGGAGGAAGGTGCCGCCGAAGCCGAGGCCGAGCCCCGCGCCGCCCACCATCACGGCGACGAAAGCCGCCAGGGGCGAGAAGGCGATGCCGGCGATCATCACCGGCAGGGGCGAGAGATAGAACAGGGGCACGGCCAGCGCCGATCCCGCCGCGGCTCCGGCGGCAAGAAGGGCGGATGCGAGGCCGGCAGCCACGCCTGTGAGAAGAAGGTACACCATCTCGACAAGCTGTCCCGCGGGTGCGGTTAGAGGCGGGATTTCCGCCCCAGCAGACGATCCGGGGGTCATTCCCCGAAGCGCGTCTTAAAATAGGTTCGCCCTCCCGGAGGAGGGCGAACCGGATCAGCGGATCACGCGATCAGCGGATCACGAAGGGCAGCAGGCCCAGGAACCGCGCGCGCTTGATGGCGGCGGACAGCTCGCGCTGCTTCTTGGCGGAGACCGCCGTGATGCGCGAGGGCACGATCTTGCCGCGCTCGGAGATGTAGCGCTGCAGGAGACGCACATCCTTGTAGTCGATCTTCGGCGCGTTCGGGCCGGAGAAGGGGCAGGTCTTGCGACGGCGGAAGAAAGGACGGCGCTGGCCGCCGCCGGCGCCACCGGACGATGCGAAAGCCATCAGTTCTCCTCCTCGGCCTGCACTTCTTCAGTCGGACGCGGACGGCGGGGGCGATCCTCGCGGCCGCCGAAGCGGTCACCACGATCACCGCGGTCGCCACGCTCTCCGCGCTCGCCACGATCGTCCCGGTCACGCTTCTGGAGCATGGCGGAGGGGGTCTCCTCGTGCTCCTCGACGCGCAGGGTGAGGACGCGCAGGACGTCCTCGTCGATGCGCTGCTGGCGCTCCAGCTCCTGCACCGCCGCCGCGGGGGCGTCGATGTTGAGCAGGGTGAAGTGGGCCTTGCGGTTCTTGTTGATGCGATAGGTGAGGGACTTCACGCCCCAATACTCGGTCTTTCCGACCGAGCCGCCATTCGCCTCGATAACACCCTTGAACCGGGTGGTGAGTTCCTCGACCTGCTGCGCCGTGACATCCTGGCGCGCGAGGAACACGTGCTCGTAGAGCGGCATGTGTTCACTGCCTTTCGGTTTCACTTTTCCGCCCACCGGCGCCAAGCCCTTCTTGCCTTTCGGAAAGGCGCGAAGCTCGGAAGGCGGGGACACGGGACGACGGGCTCTCACCCTGCCTTCCTGAACCTTGGCCACCCCGGAGGATGGGCCGCGACAAAAGAAGACCGTCCGTTCAGCCCCCGGCCGGGTGCGACGGAAGCGGGGCGTATAACAGGTTTCCCCGGAAAGGCAAGGCGGGAGGGGGCGGGCGTGATCATCACATAGGATAGAATATGCCCTTGATGCAGGCCGGATTGCGAACGGCGATCTGCACGTGGCTCTTGCTGTAGAACCCGCTTCCCCTGAACGCCCTGCCGCCTTCGACGAACATCCCCCGGACCGTATCAAAGGGCACGATCTCGGGATTGTTCCTCGAAGCCTCCTCGATAATCTCGTGGAGATGCCGCAAGACGGCACAATCCAGGAAGCGAAGCACCCGGTCCTTGTCGCCGGAGCCTCGGGGACTGCGGTTCTGAGGGATCGGCAATCCGGCGGTTTTCTGCACTTCGACGAAGGAATCGTGGGCTGCCCGAACGAGTTCGATGTCTTCCCGCGAGACGAGATCAAGACAGTTCCGAAGGTCGATCACCGCGCCCACCACTGCTGCCGTCTTATATTGGCCTGCCGAGACCTTCCAGTTCGCCCACTCCATCGCGCGGAGAGGGTCAGATTCCCAGAAATAGGCGCCCGGTCCGAGCCAGTCATAGTCTCTGTCGCTCTGGAGCAGTCGCACATTGCCCAGCACGGCGTCACGAGCAACGGACGCCTCGCAGCCGTGGTAGCCAAGCACAAAGGAGGTCGCGAGGCGGCTCAAGCAGCTTCAGCGTCCTTCTTGGGCTCGGATCCGCCGAACGCCGCGCGGAGCTTGCCCTTCTTCGTGTAAATTCCCTCTTCGACGAGGGAATCGCGGGCCGCCTTTTTGGAGACAGTCACGCGCTTTGTCTTGGCTTGGATCGCCTTGAGAATTTTTTCGTTGCGCTCGCTGTTCGCCATCGTCGACTCCCGATCAAGAAGGGATGCCCGCACCTAACGCCGACGCAGCCGCATGTGACGGGTAATTTTTGCTCACCGCCATGAAGGGTGCAACGAGCAAATTGGCTTCTATGACTAATTGCGGCGGCCGCGTCGGGTTCCTCCCGCCCCAGTCCCTCAATACAGCCCGACGCTGGCCGGCGGGCGCGGCGCTGTCGACGCCGGCCTGGCACTGACAGGCTTGGGAGCGGTGGAGGCCGGCTTCGCGGCGGTGGAGCCGGCGGTGCTGGCGCTGGCCGTCGCAGCCGTGCCCTGGGGCTTCGGCTTCTTCTTCGGCGCCGGGTTGAGGGCGGCGACCTTGGGCTCGGGCACGCCCTTGTTCATGGCGATGAGCTGGGCGACGGTGACGAACTTGTAGCCCTTGGCCAGAAGGTCATCGAGCGTCTTCGGCATGGCGTCCACCGTGGTCGGGTGGATGTCGTGCACGAGGATGATCGCCCCCGCGTGGACATTGTTCACGATGCGGTCGTGGATAAGCTGCGGGTTGCGGTCCTTCCAGTCCAGCGGGTCCACGGACCAGTAGATGAAGGTGGAGCCGAATTTCTCGCGCAGGTGCGCGCGCAGCGCCGGGGTCATGGCGCCGTAGGGCGGGCGCACGTTGCGGATCTTGAGGCCGGTGATCTGCTCGATGGCGGCGTTGGTGTCGCCGATCTGCTTGTCGGCGGCAGCCTGCGGGATCTTGGGCAACTGGGGATGATCCCAGGAGTGGTTCGCCACCTCGTGCCCCTGCGCGACCATCTGCTTGATGATGTTGGGCGAGGCGACGGCGCGGCTGCCGAGCACGAAGAAGGTGGCCTTGATGCCGCGCTGCTCCAGCATCTTCAAGAGGCGCGGGGTGGTCTCGGGGTTCGGGCCGTCGTCGAAGGTGATGGCGATGTAGGGGCCATCCACCACCGCCGAGGAATAGGCGACGAGATTGTGCGGGTCGGTCCCGCCGGAGGCCGCCGCCGGGGCGGCCATGCCGGTGCTCGCCGGCAGGTTGGCCGGGGCCGGCTCCATCATGGAGGAGGGCACGGGGCCGGTCATCAGCGCGGGCTTCGCCGGGGTGAAGGTGGAGGTGGGCGGCGCGGAAGGCGCAGTGCCGGACGGCGTCAGCGTCTGCGCGCAGGCGGGGACGATGACGGTGGCGGAGAGGAGCGCGGCGGCAAGAAGCGCCGGAAATCCCCGGATGGCCTTCACTTCAGGCTTCACGGCGGAACCACTTTCTGATGCGGACGTACCTGTCGGCGCCCAATGTCCATCGCTCGTTATGGATAAATTGTGAAGCGGGCGTGGCCAACCCCCAGTTTCCTCATCGTAAGGACGGGTTGACAATCGCGCCATCGGCGTGCCGCCGGTTACCTTGCCTTGACTCCCCCACAATCCCGGTGTCTCTCCGCTCCCCAATTTCCAGCCGGAGGGCCGCCCATGACCGAAGGGTCGCGCACAACACCCCAGACCGCCTTCATTTTTCCCGGTCAGGGCAGCCAGGCCGTGGGCATGGGCAAGGCCCTCGCCGACAATTTCCCCGCCGCCAGGGCCGTGTTCGAGGAAGTGGATGCCGCCCTCGGCGAAAGCCTCACCAGCATCATGTGGGAGGGTCCGGCCGATGTGCTGACCCTCACCGCCAACGCCCAGCCGGCGCTGATGGCGGTATCCATTGCCGCCCTTCGCGTGCTCGAATCGGAAGCGGGGCTCGATCTCGCCCGCGAGGCGGCCTTCGTCGCCGGCCATTCGCTGGGCGAATATTCGGCGCTGGCGGCTTCCGGCGCGCTCACCCTCACCGAGGCGGCGCGGCTTCTGCGCATCCGCGGCCGCGCCATGCAGGATGCGGTGCCGGTGGGCGAAGGCGCCATGGCCGCTCTGCTTGGCCTCGACTACGACCAGGCCGTCGCGGTGGCGGCGGAAGCCGCTGGCGACGACGTGTGCGAGGCGGCCAACGACAACGCGCCCGGACAGGTGGTGGTCTCCGGCACCAAGGCCGCCGTGGAGCGCGCCATTCTCATCGCCAAGGAGCGCGGCGCGCTGAAGGCGGTGCTGCTGCCGGTGTCCGCCCCCTTCCATTGCCGCCTCATGGGCCCTGCCGCCGAGGCCATGGAAGTGGCCCTCTCCGGCTCCACCGTGATGACGCCGCGCGTGCCGCTGGTGGCCAATGTGCGCGCCTCCCCGGTGACCGACCCGGCCGAGATCGTCCGCCTGCTCGTGGAGCAGGTGACGGGCACCGTGCGCTGGCGCGAGAGCGTGATCTACATGGCCGGCGCGGGCGTCACCCGCGTGGTCGAGGTGGGCGCCGGCAAGGTGCTCTGCGGCCTCGTGAAGCGCATCGACAAGCAGATCGCGGCGAGCGCCGTGGGCACGCCCGACGATGTGGCGGCCTTCATCGCCGCCCGCAACGCGGCCGCTTCCGCCGCCTGACATTTTTTCACCGCACGGGCGCCCTCCCCGGAAAAATCCGGGCGAGGGCGCCCTTGTGTCGGGACACCATCCGACCAAGCCGATACAACCGGCGGCGCAAAAGCCGCGACACCCGAAAGAAACTGGGGGCTGACATGTTCGATTTGACCGGCAAGACCGCGCTCGTGACCGGCGCCACCGGCGGCATCGGCGGCGCCATCGCCAAGGCGCTGCATGCCCAGGGCGCCACCGTCGCCGTCTCCGGCACCCGCCGCGAGGCGCTCGATGCCATCGCCGCCGAGATGGGCGGCGAGCGCGTCATCGTGCTGCCCTGCAACCTCGGCAACACCGAAGAGGTGGAGAAGCTCATCCCCGCCGCCGAGGAGGCGCTGGGCGGGCATGTGGACATCCTCGTCAACAATGCCGGCATCACCCGCGACAACATCTTCATGCGCCTGTCGGATGAGGCGTGGGACCAGGTGATCGCGGTGAACCTCACCGCCGCCTTCCGCCTGTCGCGCGCGGCCGTGCGCACCATGATGCGCCGCCGCTCCGGCCGCATCATCTCCATCACCTCCATCGTCGGCGTCACCGGCAATGCGGGCCAGGGCAATTATGCCGCCGCCAAGGCCGGCATGATCGGCATGTCCAAGTCGCTGGCGCAGGAAGTCGCCTCGCGCGGGGTGACGGTGAACTGCATCGCCCCCGGCTTCATCGCCACGCCGATGACCGACGCGCTCAACGAGAAGCAGCGCGAGGGCATCCTCAAGGCCGTGCCCGCCAACAAGCTCGGCACGCCGGAGGATATCGCCGCCGCCTGCGTCTACCTCGCCTCCAACGAGGCCGCCTACGTCACCGGCCAGACGCTGCACGTCAACGGCGGCATGGCGATGATTTGATCTGGCGATGATCTGACGCCTTCCGATACCGCTTTTCGGCGTCCGCCCGGGACCTTCAACCGGGCGGACGTTGTAAGCGGGATCGGAACTGATCTATCTTCAAGAAGCGTGCGGGGGACGGGAGGCACGCATGAGGATAGAGCGGGTGCGCGCGGGCTCGCAGCCGGCTGAGCTGTCGTTGCGCCGGAGGCCGAAAGGCCGGGTCGGGCGCGTCTGGGACCGCATTCTCGATTTCGCGCTCGTCCTCTGGGTCTTGCGCGTTCCGCTCTTCAGCGTCCTCCTTGGCCTCGCGCTGATGGCGGGCGTGACGCAGGCGCAGGACGTGACCCTCGATGTCGCCATGGCCGGCGCCCCGGTGGGTGCGGCGGCCGGCCTCTCCCGCGCAATCCTCTCCCTCGTCGGCGCCGTCTTCCTCTTGTGGGCCATGCCGGTGCACTACGCCGCGCGGCTGCTGGTGGAGACGGACAACGGCCTCGCTGCCAAGGTCGCCCGGCGCGATTCCGCCGCGGGCCGCCGTGGCATTGCGGGGCACGACGGGCTGATGGCCGCCATGGTGCGCGAGGTGCCCCGTCTCATCGGCGTGCTGCCCTTCCTGATCTTCGCGATCGGCGCCTATGCCGCCATCGCCAACCTGCCGACACTCGCCGACCGCCCGGCCATCGAGGCCGCCCACCACCAGCTTACGGTGCTGATGTGGGCCATGCTGGCGGCGGCACCGCTCTTCTATCTCTATTGCGTGCTGCGCGGGCGGCTGACGCGGGTGGGTGCCCTCGCGGCGTTCGACCGCGTGCTGGGGCGCTGGCTGAAGCCGGTGTTCGCGCTGCTGGGCATCGCCCCCCGGCGGGACGATGCCGAGGGTCAGCTCCACGCCACGGGCCGGCTCGTCCTCCTTGTCTACGCGCTGCTGGTGGTGGCGGTGCTGGTGGCCAGCCCGCACTGGCTCGCGGCGCGGCTGCCGCTCGCTTTTGCCGTGCCGCTGATCTTCGGCGGCTGGGTGCCGATCCTCGCCTACCTCTCCTCCGTGGGGCGGCGCTTCCATGTGCCGATCCTGACCGGCCTGTTCGTCGCCGGGGCCGTCGGCGTCTATGTGTTCGGCGACAACCACGCGGTGCGCACCGTGGTGGCCGACGAGCCGGCGCATCGGCGCACCGGCCTCGTGCAGGCGGTCCACCTGTGGATGCAGGCCAACGGCTGCGCCGAGATGCCCGCCTCCTGCCCGCGCCCCGTGATCGTCGCCGCCGCCGGCGGGGCGAGCCGGGCCGGCTTCTTCACCGCCAGCGTGATCGGCCATTTCCTGGACTACGACCGCCAGAAGCAGGCCTTCGCCTTCACCCGCGCGGACGGCTCCAAGGTGAGCCGCGCGGCCCGGGACGACGGGCGTTTCACCCCGGCCATCCAGAGCGCGCTCGACGGGCAGCAGCTCCAGAGCAAGGACATCGCCACCCGCCTGTTCGCCATCTCCGGCGTCTCGGGCGGCGCCTATGGCGCGGCGGTGGTGGCCGCCGCCCTGTCCGGACGCATTGGCAACGCGCCGCCGTGCCCCGCCGAGGCGCCGGCCCACTGGTTCGGCGGCGCCATCAACGGCTGGCGCGACTGCCTGGAGAGCATGACGGCGGACGACTTCCTCACCTCCACCTTCTTCGGCCTCGCCTTCCACGATCAGGTGCAGCTCTTCCTGCGCGACCGTGCCGCGCTGCTGGAGGAGGCCTGGGAGGCGAGCTTCGCCCGCCATGCGGGCGCGACCGGCGCGCCGGCCGGCCCCGGCGCCGCGCGCCGCCTCTCCGAGCCGTTCCTCGGCGCCCCGCGCGATCCCGCGCACTGGGTGCCCTATCTGGTGCTCAACGGCACGTCGGTGGAGACCGGCCAGCGGATCATCACCACCGATCTCCTGCCGACCTACGCGGCGTCGAGCCGCTGCCCGAGCGGCGGCCCCAATGCCGAGTGCCCCATCTTCACCCACGCCATCGACTTCCACAGCCTCGTGCGCTCGGACCTCGACGTGCGCCTCTCCACGGCGGCCACCAACTCCGCCCGCTTCCCGGTGATCTCGCCGCCGGGCGCCATCTACCAAGTGGACACGGACGTGGTGGACCGCATCGTGGACGGCGGCTATTTCGAGAATTTCGGGGCCGAGAGCGCCCTCGAACTCGCGCAGGCCATCGTGGATGTGGAGCCGGCGCTCGCGCCCTTCATCCTCGTCATCTCCAATGATCCCCAGAGCGTGCTCACCGAGGAGCGCACCGCGCGCGGCGTGGTGGTTCCGGATGCCGAGGAGAGCAGCCTGCTGCCCGAGGTCGCCGGCCCGCTCGGCGCCATCGGCGCGGTGCGCGGCGGACGCGGCCGGCTTGCCGTCGCCCACGCCTCGGCCTGGCTCGACGCCCGCTTCGGCGGGCGCTGCCCGGTGAACCTCGTGCAGATCAAGGTCTGGCCCGAGGACAGCGCCGGCCGCTGCCCCGTGGGCACCGCAACGCCGGAGAAGATCCGCCAGGTCTCCATGAGCTGGTGGCTGTCCAAGCCGGTGCAGATGAACCTGCACGAGCAGCTGGAGCCCACCCCCGACCGCTGCAACAACCGCGCGGCGGTGAGCGCGGTGTGGTCGGCCCTGGCCACGCGCTCCGACGTCTGCACCGGCCCGACGCCCTGAGCTGCCGAGCACCTGAGTCAAATCGTCGCGTGCCGTATTGCGGTGCGGCACGGTTGGTGTTTTCATTTCGAGGTTGCGGCGCTTCAGGCCGGGAACTTCGGGTCGCAGGAGGCGGGCCGGATCGTCTTTGGCCGGGAAGCGGGAAAGGACCGAGCGGGCGAGCGCGGAGGCGGCCGATGGACCGGTTGCTGGAAATACTGCTGCGGCGCGTCATCGTGAATGGCGCGCTGAAGGTCACGACGGCCACGGGCCGGAGCTTCACCGTGAACGCCCCGCCCCGCGACGGGCCGCCCCAAGAGGCCCCGCACCAAGAGCCCCTCCTTGCCGTGCGCTTCACCACCCCGCAGGCCGAGCGCGGCATTGTCCTCGACCCCGAGCTGAAGCTGGGCGAGGCCTATATGGACGGCGAGCTGGTGATGGAGGCGGGCGACATCGCCGATCTCCTCGCCCTGCTCATGTCGCAGCCGGCCTCCTTCAATCCGAGCGTGCCGGCCAAGGCGTTCCACATGCTGCGGCGGCTCGGGCGGCGCATCGCCCAGTTCAACCCGCCCGAGCGGTCGCGGGCCAACGTGGCCCACCATTACGACATCGACGGCCGGCTCTATTCCCTCTTCCTCGATCACGACCGGCAATACAGCTGCGCCTATTTCGAGCATGAGGGGCAGAGCCTCGACGACGCCCAGCTCGCCAAGAAGCGCCATGTGGCGGCAAAGCTGGTGCTGGACCGGCCGGGGCTCCGGGTGCTCGACATCGGCTCCGGCTGGGGCGGGCTTGCCCTCTATCTTGCGGACGTGGCGGGGGCGGAGGTTTCCGGCGTCACGCTCTCTCAGGAGCAACTGGCCCTCGCCACCGCCCGCGCCGGGGAGCGGGGGCTGGGGGAGCGCGTGTCCTTCGCCTTGCGGGACTACCGGGACGTGGAGGGGCCGTTCGACCGCATCGTCTCGGTGGGCATGTTCGAGCATGTGGGCGTGGACCATTTCGGCGCCTTCTTCCGCAAGGCGCGGAGCCTGCTGAAGGAGGACGGGGTGATGCTGCTGCACGCCATCGGCCGCTCCGATCCGCCGGGCGTCACCAATCCGTTCATCGCCAAATACATCTTCCCCGGCGGCTACATCCCGGCCTTGTCGGAAGTGACGCCGCACATCGAGAAGAGCGGCCTCTTCATCACCGACATCGAGCTTTTGCGCCTGCATTATGCGCAGACGTTGAAGGCGTGGCGCCAGCGCTTCCGCGCCCGCCGGGACGAGGCCGTGCGCCTCACCGACGAGCGGTTCTGCCGCATGTGGGACTTCTACCTCGCCGCCAGCGAGATGGGGTTTCGCCACCAGGGCCTGAACGTGTTCCAGATCCAGCTCGCCCGCCGGCAGGATGCGGTGCCGCTGACACGCGGCTACATCGCCGAGGCCGAAGCGCGGCTGCGGCAGGCGGAAGCCGCCCGCGCCGCGCCGCTGCGGCTGGCGGGGGAGTAGGGGCGGTTTCGGCACCGCGTGGAGGTGAGCGGCGCCGCGCCGAGCGGTCCGTCGCCCTCCGGCGTGACCGGAGGGCCCATGGTGCCGCCGGCGCAATCGGCGGGATGGGTGCTCCGGTCAAGCCGGAGCACGACGGCTGCGATCAGCCGGCGGCCCGCTCCCCGGACCAGCGACGGCGAAAGCCGGAGCGCCGAGCCGGGGTCCAGCGCAACACCCCCCGCGCAGCGGGACGGTGCCTTTGGCCAACGCTGTATGGCGTCCGAAGCACGACGGCGTTCCGGCCCCGGCGCCCCCGCCACTCAGACGAAATACAGCCAGGTGATCAGCGCGAAGGGCGGCAGCAGGAAGGTGAAGGACCACGCCATGTAGCCGAAGAAGCTCGGCATCTTCACCCCGCGATGGCGGGCGATGGAGAGCACCATGAAATTCGGCGCATTGCCGATATAGGTGATGGCGCCCATGAACACCGCGCCGGCCGAGATGGCCTCCAGCGTCACCGCCAGCGGCCCCATCAACTGGTGGGGATCGCCGCCGGCGAGATTGAAGAACACCAGATAGGTCGGCGCATTGTCGAGGAAGGCGGAGAGCGCGCCCGTCAGCCAGAAGTACCAGACGTTCACCGGCTGTCCGTCCGGCCCGGTGACGAGATCGACGAGGGGGGAGAGCGCGCCGCTGCTGCCCGCCTTCAGGATGGCGATCACCGGGATGATGGTGAGGAAGATGGCGGCGAACAGCTTCGCCACCTCGCGGATGGGCTCCCAGTCGAAGCCGTTGCGCTCGCGCACCAGCGCCGGGGTGATGGCGAGCGAGATCAGCGCGAAGACGATGAGCAGCACGTCGCGCACCACCCACTGCAGCTCCACATGGGTGCCGTAGACGTTGAAATTGATGCCGGGCTTCCACAGCGCCGAGACGAGGATGGCGCCGATGATGCCGCCGAGCAGCGGGATGTTCTGCGCGCCGCGCAGGCCGATGCTGTCCGTGGTCGGCGTCGGGTCCGGCGGGTGGCGGATGATCTCGTCTTCCCGCGAATAGAAGAAGCGGTCGAGGATGTAGAAGGCGCCGAGCAGGATGGCCGCCACCACGAGGGTGTCGTGGAAGAGGTGGGTGGTGGTCCAGAAGAAGTTCACGCCCTTCAGGAAGCCGAGGAACAGGGGCGGGTCGCCGAGCGGCGTCAGCGAGCCGCCGATGTTCGACACGAGGAAGATGAAGAACACCACCGTGTGCACATTGTGCCGGCGGTTGTCGTTGGCGCGCAGCAGCGGGCGGATCAGCACCATGGAGGCGCCCGTGGTGCCGATGAGGCTGGCGATCACCGTGCCGATGGCGAGGATCACCGTGTTCAGCAGGGGCGTGCCCCGGAGGTTGCCCGTGACGAGGATGCCGCCGGACACGGTGAACAAGGCGAACAGCAGGATGATGAAGGGGATGTATTCCAGGAGCGCCGTGTGCACCACCTCGTGCGCGGTCGCCGACGGCCCGTAGGTGAGCGAGAACGGCACCGCGAAGGCCAGCGCCCAGAACAGCGCCACCTTGCCGTAATGATGGTGCCAGAAGTGCGGGGCAAGCAGCGGGAAAAGCGCGATCGACAGCAGCATGCCGGCGAAGGGAATGCCCCAGAGCAGGGGGAGCGCGGCGCCGTTGAGGGCGGGCACGCCGTCCGCCGCCAGTGCCGGCGCGGCCGAGAGGGTGGTCAGGAGGAGTGTTGCTGCAACGCCCGAAGCGACCCTCAACCCGCGACCCGGCGCCGTCATCGCCACCCTCCAGTTTGATCCCTCCGGTTTTGATGGACGAAGGGCCGGCATGTGGCAAGGCCAAACCAGCCGCGACGGCGGTCGGGGGCGGTGCGCGGCGCGTCGTGATAAGCTCGGCCCGATGACCGAGATCCTCTTCTATCACCTTGAGCGCCGCCCGCTGGAACAGGTGCTGCCGATGCTGCTGGAGAAGTCGCTGGAGCGCGGCTGGCGGTGCGTGGTGCAGTGCGGCTCGGCGGAGCGGCGGGACGCGCTCGATTCCCACCTTTGGACCTACAGCGAGGCGTCCTTCCTGCCCCATGGAACGGAGGCTCAGCCCCTGCCTGAGCGCCAGCCGGTGCTCATCGCCACCACCGAGGCGAACCCCAACGGCGCGCAGGTGCGCTTCCTGGTGGATGCGGTGCCTTTGGCCGATGCCTCGCCCTATGCGCGGGTCGTCCACCTGTTCGACGGGCGCGACGACGAGCAGGTGGCCAAGGCGCGCGAGCGCTGGCGCGAGGCGAAGGCGGCGCCCGGCAACGAACTCACCTACTGGCAACAGGATGAGAACGGGCGCTGGGTTCGCAAGGCGTGAGCAGCCGGGCGTTACCCTCGGAGGAGCGATCTCCGTGGTCCGTCATCGCCCGCCTTGTGCGGGCGATCCACGGTTCGGCGGGGTCACGCATCCGCGCATCGCTCAAACGGCAAAGTGAATCCCCCGGAACCCGGCTGCAACCGGGGTCCTGCCTTTGCGAACGGAAGTCGGCAGCAGCCGACTTCCGGACAAGCCGGGGATGACGGAGCCCGAGAGTTCCTACGCCCGCGGCCGGCGGCGGAACAGCCGCGACAGCAGCGTCAGCGCCGGCAGCACGAGGCCCGGCACGGCGGCGAGGGAGGCGTAGGAGGCGACGTTGGCCTGGGTGGCGCGCATGTCCGCGGCCACCGCGTCCATGGCCGACTGGCTCACCTGGTTGGCCAGAGCCAGTTCGCGCGAGGGCTTCAGCGAGGCGCCGATGATGGCGACGATGAGGGCGAGCAGCAGCCCGCCGCCGCCCACCGTCACGGCCGCCCAGATCGGCCCCATGGATTGCTCCAGCGCCAGGAACAGCGCGACGCCCAGCATCACCACGCCGAAGCTCGCCACCAAGGCGGCAAAGGCGAAGAGGCCCGTGCGCGCCGCGATGTGGCGCAGGTGGATTTCGGCGATGATCGTGTTGGTGCGCAGCAGAATCTTCAGATTCCGCGAAAGCTGGTCGAAATTCATCCCGCGTCCCTTCCTCTGCGCACCCACCGGACCGGCTGGAGCAGCGAGCCTGCCACCGTACCGGCGACGAAGGCCACCGCCATCCACGCCAGCGGGCTCATCCGCACGGTCCGCCGCGCCCTGGCGCTCCCGGCGGCGGCGACCGCCTCGGGTCCGCTGGGCGGATCCTTCGACATGGCCGCCCTGAGGGCCACCCCCGCCAGCTCGCTCTGGAGCCCGACCAGCTCGGATTCCCGTTCGTCGCCCATGCCGCCTCCCGGATCGTCTCCGGGCGCCTGAGAGGGAAGCACCGCGCCCCGTCCTGTCAAGCCGCCCTGCGCAAGCAACAACTGCCGGATCGGGCGATTGATCCGCGATGAACCGACATCGCGGGCTTCAAGGCGGTGAAAAGCGGCTTTCTTGTCGAAAGAGGACGATTCACCGATCAAGTTGTTCAACTTGATCGGATCGCGCTCTAGCATCCCCCTCCCGCCCAAGGACGATCCCTAAAGAGGCCTGCCCCATATGAGCCCGACCAACGCCGCGCCGCGCACCCTCGACTATTTCTTCTCCAGCGTGAGCCCCTGGACCTTCCTCGGCCATGGCCCGGTGATGGCGGTGGCCGCCCGCCACGGGGTCGAGGTGCGCTTCCATCCGGTGTCGCTCGGCCCCGTCTTCGCCGAGACCGGTGGCCTGCCGCTGCCCAAGCGCGCCCCGCCGCGCCAGCGCTATCGCATCCTCGAACTGCAGCGCTGGCGCGAGAAGCGCGGTGTGGACCTCAAGGTCCATCCCGCCCACTGGCCGTTCGACGGCACGCTCGCCGACCAGACCATCATCGCCGCCATCGAGGCGGGGCACGCGCCCGGCGACCTGATGGAGCGCATCTTCTCCGGCGTCTGGGTGCGGCAGGAGAACCTCGCTCTGCCCGAGGTCATCGCCGCCTGCGCCGACGCGGTGGGCCTGCCCGGTGCCGATCTGGTCGCGGCGGCGGGGGAGGAAAAGATCGCCGCCATCTATCTTGAGAACCGCGCGAAGGCCCTCGCCGCCGACGTGTTCGGCGCGCCGTCCTACGTGCTCGACGGCGAGGTGTTCTGGGGCCAGGATCGCATCGACCTGCTGGACGATGCCCTCACCTCGGGACGGGCGCCCTACAAGCCGGATGTGGCCTGATCCCGTCCGCCCCCTTCCGGCCCCGATCGGCGTGCTTATCTAGCGACGATGACGCGGCGGAATGGCCGCGGGACGTGAGGCGGGATTTGGAGGCGCGCATGGTCTTCCCGACAGCCCCGGCGCATTCGGCCGGACTTCCCCTCGCGGCGGCCCTCGCCGCGAGCCTTCTCGCGGCCCCGGCCCTCGCGCAGGCGCCGGTGCCGGTGCCGCCCGGCGACACGGCGGCGCCGCGCTTCTCCTTCGCCCCGGTGGAGGGCGGCGCGCTCAAGCTCGACCGCGAAACCGGCCGCGTCTCCCTGTGCGCGAAACGCGGCACCGGCTTCACCTGCGAGGCGGTGCCGGATACGCGCGACGCCTACGAGGCGGAGATCGCACGCCTGCAGGCGGAGAACGAGACCCTGCGCCGCTCGGCCCAGCTTCCGCCCATCCCGCCCTTGCCTCCGTCGCCCGGTGCCGGGCCGAACGCCAGCCCCGACACGTCGGACATTGACCAGGCGCTGGCCTATGCCGAGCGCTTCTATCGCCGCCTGAGGGGGATGATCGACGAGTTCCGCTCGCCCAACGGGCAGGAGCGGCTCTGAGAGCGGCCTTGCGCCCCGGACACGCGGCGGCGGAGCCGGAGCGCTGATCCGAGGCCAGGTGAGGGTTCCCGCGCAGCGGGCATCCTCCCTCTCCCGCAAGGGGAGAGGGAGACGCTGCTGCGCCTTCGGCGGTCTTTTTGCGCTGGGTCCCGGCGCGCATTCCGCTGCGCTGCATGCGTCCGGGACGCGAGAATGCGCAGACAACTCTCCCCTCAGAAATCCGCCAGATACCCATCCACCCGCTTCAGCGCCTGATCGGAGATGCTGCCCGGGAAGGCGATGAAGACGTGGCAGCCGCCGGGATAGACGTCCAGCTCCGTCCCGTTCCCGGCCGCAGCCCACGCGTTGGCCATGAAGAGGGTGTCGTCCACCAGAAGGTCGCGGCTGCCGACGATGAACAACGCCTTGGGTAGGCCCTTGAGGTTGGCGAGGAGAGGCGACACGTCGGGATCGTCCGCCTTGCCTTCGAGGCGCAGGTAGTTGTTGACGAAGAAGGTCACGTCCCGCGTGTTCAGCACCAGCGGCAGGTCGCCCCAGTTGCGGACGGAGGCGGTCAGGCGCAGATCGTAGCAGCCGGCGGTGAGCACGGCGGCGGAGAAGGGGCTGAGGCCGTGGCGGTCGCGCAGCCGCAGCAGGGTGACGACCGCCAGCGTCGCGCCGCCCGATTCGCCGCCGATGGCGAAGCGCTCGGTGCCGAAGCGGGCCTTGCCCTCCTTCACCAGCCACAGCGCCGCCGCCTCGCAATCGTCGGGGCCTGCGGGATAGGGGACTTCCGGCGCGAGGGCATAATCCACCGACACGACCGCCAGCCCGCAATTGGCGGCGATGCGGTCGAGCAGCGCCTCGTTCTCGCGCGCCGAGCCCACCGTCCAGCCGCCGCCATGGATGTGCAAATAGACGCCCTTGGGCGCCCCGTCCGGCATGAAGATGCGCACCGGCACCGCACCGCGCGGGCCGGGGATGGTCTCCACCGAGGCGCGCGGGCTCTCCGGCGACAGCGGGAACGTGCCCTTGCCGGCGAGGCGGGCGGCACGGATGTCGGCCAGCGGCGCCGCCCAGCGGTCCGGGATCGCGCCGAGGGCCTTCACGATGGCATCGTTGACCATGCGCGTGTCCGGCGCGATGGCCGCGTCGGAGAACACGGCGGGATCGAGAACCAGCTTCGACATGGATGGACCCTAGATCTTGGGCGTCGCCGTCCGAAAAGGCGGCGCGGCAGGCCGTGAACTGGTACGTGGCGGGCGAGAACCGCGCAAGCAGGAGGAGAGATCACCATGGCGCGCACCAGCCGCACCCCGGCGAGACTGAGCGGGGCCGTGCGCCACGCCGAGGCGACGCTCCAGGTGGAGACCCCCGGCGAGGGCTTCACCGACATCACCCGCGAGGCCACCGCCTTCCTCACCGAGATCGCGGCCGGCGACGGCGTGCTGACCGTCTTCTGCCGGCACACATCGGCCTCCCTCACCATCCAGGAGAATGCCGACCCGGATGTGCAGACCGATCTCCTCACCGCCTTGCGCACCCTCGCGCCGCGCACTTTCCGCTGGGTCCACGACACCGAGGGGCCGGACGACATGCCGGCCCATGTGCGCACCATGCTGAGCGACGCGAGCCTCTCCATCCCGGTGCGCGGCGGGCGGCCGTGGCTCGGCACATGGCAGGGCCTCTATCTCGTGGAGCACCGTGACCGGCCGCATCGCCGGGAGGTGGTTTTGACTTTCACCGGAACGCTTGGTCAATTTCCCTGATCGGCTTGTCACCGGTTCGCCACGGATTGATGATCGCAAGATTGATTCGTGCGTGCTCTTCGTGAGTTTAGAGGGCGATTCACCCATCAAGTTGGTTTAGCTTGGTCGGATTGCGCTCTGGCGTTGCGGCGGCTGCGCGACAAGAAGCGGAAGCCTTGCGGGGGAGGAAGCATGGTGGAAGATGCCGGGAACGGACTGCGCCTCGTCATAGCCGACGACCATCCCCTGTTCCGCGGCGCCCTGCGCGAGGCGGTGCTCGGCCGCAGCGCCGACGCACGGATCGAGGAGGTCGGCACCTTCGACGACCTGACCGCGCTTCTGGAACGCGACGCGGATTTCGACCTCATCCTCCTCGACCTCACCATGCCGGGCGCGCGGGGCTTTTCCGGCCTCATCTATCTGCGCGCGCAATACATGGCGATCCCGGTGGTGGTGGTCTCCGGCAACGAGGAGCCGGCGGTGATCCGCCGCTGCATCGATCTCGGCGCCTCCGGCTTCATCCCCAAGAGCATGAGCGTCGGCAGCATGCGCGATGCGGTGGCGCAGGTGCTGAAGGGCGAGACCTTCCTGCCGCCCGACATCAACGTGACCACCAAGGCCGACGCCGAGACCGACGCCATCATCGCCCGCCTCTCCACCCTCACGCCCCAGCAGGTGCGGGTGCTGATGATGCTGGCCGAGGGCCGGCTCAACAAGCAGATCGCCTACGAGCTGTCCGTCTCCGAGGCGACGGTGAAGGCGCACGTCTCCGCCATCCTGCAGAAGCTCGGGGTGGAAAGCCGCACCCAGGCCGTGATCGCCGTGTCCAAGGTGGAGCAGGGCCTGTGGAGCCATCCGCAGGCGTGAGCGCGGGCTGGCCGGCTCCGCCGCGGTAGGGACCTCTTCACCGCTCCGTCCTAAACAGGGCGGGGACCGGCACGCCTGCGGCGTCGCGGGAACGGCGGAAGGATCAAGATGACCGAGCAAAGCCTGAGCGGCGCTGAAGGCCCCCGGCGCCGCACCCTGAAGGAGGCGGTCGCGCTCTACACCCAGCGCGACGTGCTGTCCGTCAGCCTGCTCGGCTTCTCCTCCGGCCTGCCGCTGGCGCTGGTGGGCGGCACGCTCTCGCTGTGGATGAAGGACGTGGGGGTGACGCTCACCGCCATCGGCCTGTTCAGCCTCGTGGGCCTGCCCTACACCCTGAAATTCCTCTGGGCGCCGGTGCTGGACGCGGTGGACGTGCCGCTCCTCTCCCGCCTGCTCGGCCGGCGGCGCGGCTGGCTTTTGACCTGCCAGATCGTGCTCATCGCCGCCATCGCCGCGCTGGCGCTCCAGGACCCCATCGCCGCGCCCTTCGGCGTCGCCGCCTGCGCGCTCGCCGTCGCCATCGCCTCGGCGACGCAGGACATCGCGGTGGACGCCTTCCGCGTGGAGCGGCTGGAAAGCGCCGGCGAGCAGGCGGCCGGCATGGCCGGCTACGTCACCGGCTATCGCATCGCCATGCTGGCCACCGGCGCCGGCGTCATCGCGCTGGTCGCCTATCTGGAAACGGCGCTGGGCCTGCCGCGCGGCACGAGCTGGTTCTGGGGCTACATGATCGCCGCCGGATGCGTCCTCATCGGCGTCGGCGCCACCCTCTTCGCCCGCGAGCCCACGGCGCCGGTGCGCGCGAAGGACGAAGGCACCGGCCACCGGCTCGTCGCCACCACGGTGGGCGCGTTCGGCGAGTTCCTCCGCCGCAACCAGGCGGTGATGATCCTGCTGTTCGTGATGCTGTTCAAATTCTGCGATGCCTTCGCCGGCGTGCTCACCGGGCCGTTCGTGCTGGATATCGGCTTCTCGAAGGCGACCTACGTGGAAATCGTGAAGGTGGTGGGCTTCGGCGGCACCATCGCCGGCAGCTTCGCGGGGGCGTGGCTTGCGCGCGAGCGTCCGCTGGTGACGTGCCTGTGGATTTCCGGCGTGCTGCAGATGGCCTCCAACCTCGGCTTCACCCTCCAGGCCTATGCGGGGCCGAACGAGGCGGTGCTGACGGGCGTCATCCTTGTCGAGAACTTCACCAGCGCCGTCGGCACGGTGATCTTCGTCGCCTATCTCTCGGCCCTGTGCGGCGCACGGGAGCACACCGCGACCCAGTATGCGCTCCTCACCGCGCTGACGGCGGTGGGCCGCACGCTGCTCGGCTCCTCCAGCGGCGCCATCGCGGAGGCGTCGGGCTGGCCGGTGTTCTTCATCCTGACCGCCGTCGCCGGACTGCCGGGCCTTGCCGTGCTGTTCTGGCTGCAGACGAAGGGGCACTTCGCCGAGCTGGCGCGGGAGAAGGCCTGACCGGCGCGCCTCAGCGCCGGCCGAAGGCCGGACGGCTGAACCAGAGCAGCACGAGGGCGAGCGGGATCATCACATGATCCAGGATCTTGCCCGGCGGCGCGTGGGTGACATCCAGCGGCCGCATGTGGCCGAGGAGATAGCGGCCGGCATATTCCACGAACATGAAGACCAGCAGCAGCGGGATCAGCGCCCGGTAGCGCGCCAGCGCCACCACGTAGAAGAGCCCCATGATGAGCTGCGACAGGCCCCAGAGCGCGAAGACGAAGATCACCGCCTGACCCGCCTGCACCGGCGAGAAGGTGTCGAGCGGGATATGCGCCACCGATTGCGCCCCGCCATCCGGCGCGAACATGTGGAACAGGCTGCGCCCGATGGTCATGGCGGTGATCGCCGCGAACACCGCCACCACCGCGCGATGGCCGGGAAAGTGATTGTCGATGCGGTCCGGCAGGATCCAGTTCATGCAGCGCTCCGGGCAGGCGAGGACGGGCGGCACGCGGGACGAAGCCGCCATCCGGAGTTATGGCATCGCTCGCGCCCGGACCGGATGGCGGAAAATGGCCCGAAGGGCGGGCGCTTTCCTGGGGATGTCATCGCCCGCCTTGTGCGGGCGGTCGCCCCCTCAGCCGGCAGGATGATCGCCACACTGGCACCGGAGCGGCGGATACGTGGATCCCCCGGACAAGCCGGGGTGTGACGCTTCATTCGGAGTGTTGATCTACCGCCGCCGCCCGGCCTGCTGGGCCACCTGCAGCACCACGCGCTCGCAGATGGCGGGGGCCAGCGTCGCGTTGCGGCGGGCGGCGAGCACCGCGTCGTCCACGGCGAGCAGCGCCTTCATGCAGCGGTCGGGGTCGAAGCCGCGCAGGGCCTTTTCCAGCTTGGGCTTGCGGGAGAAATGCACCGGCGGGCGGGCGGAGCCCACCACGCTGTCGGGGCTCGATCCGCCCGCCACGGCCAGCGTCATGGGGTGCAGCGCGGTGAGGGCGCGGAGCAGGCCGCCGAGCACCGCATCCGGCCGCATCGCCGCGCCGAAGGCCTTGGAAAGCGCGGCCAGCGCCTCCCGCGTCTCGCCGGCCAGCGCCGAATCCACCACATCGTCCAGCGCGAGGGCAGAGGCATCGCCGACGATGAGGCGCACGTCGTCCAGCGTCACGCGCTGGGAGCCCATGGCGTAGAGGATGAGCTTGGCGATCTCCCCGCGCGAGGCCAGCCGGTCGCCGCCGATGAGGGAGACGAGCAACTCGCGCGCGTCGCGGTCGATGGCAAGGCCCGCCTCCGCCATCATCTGGTCCACGAGGCGGGCGAGGTCGCGCTCGCTGTCGGCGTAGCAGGCGATGGCGAGGGCGTTCTGGGCGTTCTCGCACAGCGTGCGCAGCGGGGCGCCCTTCTTGAGGTCGCCGGCCTCCACCACCACCAGCGCGTCACAGGGATTGGACAGCACCGGCTGGAGCGCGGGCACGATGTTCTTGGAGCCGGCGCGCACCCACACCACCCGCTCGCCGCCGAACAGGCCGATGGTGGAGGTTTCGTCGATCAGCCGGCGGGGGTCGGAGGCGATCTCATCGCCCTCCAGCCGCACCAGCGCGAAGGGGTCCTGGGCGTCGGGCACGGCACGGCGCACCAGCCCCTCGGCACGCTCGCGCACGAGGCCGGTGTCGGGACCGAAGATGAGGACGACGCTCTTGCCGCGGTCGCGCCGGGCGAGCGCCGCGTCGGCGTCGCCGGGCCGGACCGCGACCATGGCTCAGCTTCCCGAGCGGACGGGCGGCGCGTTGCCGGTGCGGATGAACCAGGCGGCGAGCTGCGCCTTGATCTGGTCCGCCACGGAGCGGGCGGCGCGCTTCTCGGCGTCGATCTGCGCGCTGTAATTGGCGAAGCGCTGGTCGCTGGTGTCGATGGTGGCGGTGCCGGTGGCCGCGCCTTCCGTCACCGTCGCCTTCTTCTTGTCGTCCGCCTTGATGATGCGCCAGTTGGCGGTCACGCGGATGATCTGGTTCTCGGGCAGGCCCGAGGCCGAATTGATGAGCGCCGTGGAGGTGGAGGAATCCACCGAGATGATCATCTGCAGGGGCGCACCCTTGGGGTTCCCCTCGCCGCCGGTGAGGGCGAAGATCAGGTCGTTGCGCAGCTCGTTGCCCAGCCGCCCCTGGATCTGGACGATCTCGACGTCCTTCATCTTGTCCAGCAGGGCCGGGCCGCCGGTGGTCGAATTCTCGGCATAGAGCGGCTGGAAGCAGCCCGCGAGCGCGCCCGAGAGGGCGCCCACGACCATGAGCCGCGCCAGCAGGCGCGCGGGGTGCGTTCGGGACGAGGGATCAGGCGACGACATTCACGATCCTCTGCGGCACGACGATGATACGCTTCGGCGCGCGTCCGTCGAGTGCCCGCTGCACGCTTTCCAGCGCCAGCACGGCGGCCTCGACCTCGGCGGGGGTCGCCTCGCGCGGGACGACGATATCGTCACGCTTCTTGCCATTGATCTGGATCGGAAGTGTGACCGTGTCACGGCGCAGCAGCGCCGGGTCGGTCGCGGGCCACGCGGCCTCGGCGGCGAGGCCCTCATGGCCGAGCACCACCCAGCACTCCTCCGCGAGATGCGGCACCATGGGCGCCACCACGGCTGCGAGCATCTGCGCCGCCTCGGTGAGCGCGAAGGCAAGGTCGTCCGGCACCGGCTTCGCATTGCGGGCGGCGGCGATGGCCGAGCCGAACACGTTGGCGAATTCGTGCACATGCGCCACGGCCACGTTGAAGCGCAGCCGCTCGATGTCCTCGGCCACCGTCGCGACGAGGCCATGGGCGGCGCGGCGCAGGCCGAGGGCCTGCTCGCTGAACGTCTCAGGGCGCGGCGCACCCGAAGTTGCACCCGGCTTGGCGCCCAGCTCCACCGCCTCGTTCACCAGGCGCCACACGCGCTGGACGAAGCGCCAGGCGCCCTCGATGCCGCCCTGCGTCCACTCGCTGTCGCGCTCGGGCGGGGTGTCGGAGAGCATGAACCAGCGGGCGCAGTCCACGCCGTAGGTATCCGCCACCACCTCGGGCGCCACCACGTTGCGCTTGGACTTGGACATCTTCTCCGGCGGGGAGACGGTGACGGGCGTGCCGTCCTCGATCTTCACCGCCTTGCCGTTGCCGAGGAGCTTCACCTCCTCGGGGAAGAGCCACTTGCCCTCGGTATCCTTGTACGTCTCGTGGACGATCATGCCCTGGGTGAAGAGGCCGGCGAACGGCTCCTCCAGGTCTACCCGGCCGCAATGCTTCAGGGCGCGGGTGAAGAAGCGGGAATAGAGCAGGTGCAGGATCGCGTGCTCGATGCCGCCGATATACTGGTCCACCGGCAGCCAGTGGGAGACCGCGGCCTTGTCCAGCGGCTTCTCCAAATTATCCGAGGCGTAGCGCAGGAAGTACCAGGACGAATCCACGAAGGTGTCCATGGTGTCCGTCTCGCGCCGGGCCGGCTTGCCGCATTTGGGGCACGGCACGTCGCGCCACGCCTTGGCGCGGTCCAGCGGATTGCCGGGGCGGTCGAAGGTCACGTCATCCGGCAGTTGAACCGGCAGCTGGTCGCGGGGCACGCCCACCGGGCCGCAATCATCGCAATGGATGACCGGGATGGGGCAGCCCCAATAGCGCTGGCGGGAGATGCCCCAGTCGCGCAGGCGGAAATTGACCCGCCGCGTGCCCTGCGGCTCCTCGCCCACCCGGAAGCGCTCCAGCTGGCGGGCCACCGCCTCCTTGGCCTCGGGCACGCTCATGCCATCGAGGAAGGCGGAATTGAACAGGGTGCCGTCGCCGTCATACGGCCCCTCGGCCACCGAGAAGGTGGCGGGGTCCGCGCCCTCGGGCAGCACCACGGGGGTGATGGCGAGGCCGTATTTGGTGGCGAAGTCGAAGTCGCGCTGGTCGTGGGCCGGGCAGCCGAAGATGGCGCCGGTGCCGTAGTCCATCAGCACGAAGTTCGCGACATAGACCGGCACGGTGCGGGTGGCGTCCAGCGGGTGGACGACACTGAGCCCGGTGGCGTAGCCCTTCTTCTCCTGCGTCTCGATCTCTTCCGCCGAGGTGCCGCCGCGCTTGCACTCGGCGATGAAGGCGGAGAGCTGCCCGTCCGTGCCGGCGAGGTGCTTGGCCAGCGGATGGTCAGGCGAGAGCGCGAGGAAGGAGGCGCCGAACAGGGTGTCCGGGCGGGTGGTGTAGACCTTCACCGCCTTCGTGTCGGCCGGCAGCTTGCCGGCGGCGACGGAAGCCTTGGCGAACTCGAACAGCACCTCCAGGCCTTCCGAGCGGCCGATCCAGTTGCGCTGCATGAGGCGCACCTTGTCCGGCCAGCGGTCGAGCGTGTCGATGGCGTCGAGCAGTTCCTGGGCAAATTGGGTGATGCGCAGGAACCACTGCGAGAGCTTGCGCCGCTCCACGATGGCGCCGGAGCGCCAGCCGCGGCCGTCGATGACCTGCTCGTTGGCGAGCACGGTGTTGTCCACCGGGTCCCAATTGACCTCGCTCTCCTTGCGATAGGCGAGGCCGTTGTCCAGGAAATCGAGGAAGATGCGCTGCTGCTCCACGTAATAGGACGGGTCGCAGGTCGCGATCTCGCGGTTCCAGTCGAGCGACAGGCCGAGCAGCTGGAGCTGCTCGCGCATGGAGGCGATGTTCTCGTAGGTCCAGGCCTTGGGGTGGATGCCGCGCTCGATGGCGGCATTCTCCGCCGGCAAGCCGAAGGCGTCCCAGCCCATGGGATGGAGCACGTTGAAGCCCTGCATGCGCTTGTAGCGCGCGAGCACGTCGCCCATCACATAGTTGCGGCCGTGGCCGATGTGGATGCGCCCCGACGGATAGGGGAACATCTCCATGACGAAGAATTTCGGACGCGGGTCGTCGTTGCGCGTGCGGAAGATGCCGCGCTCGGCCCAGGTCTTCTGCCACTTCGGCTCGGCTTCGCGGGCGTTGTAGCGGTCTTGCGTGCGGTCCTGGGTGCGATCTTGCGCGCACTCGGCGGCGTTGTCCGGCATACGATCTTGGGTCATGGGTCCGTCAGGCGTCGAAACGGCCGGGACTAGGACAGAAACGGACCCTGCGGTCAACCGTCCCGCACTGCGGAAGGCCCAGCTCTCTCCGCAACCGGAGAGGCTGGCACGCAGGGGCGCGAGCGCCGCGCTCCGGCTTGACCCGCCCGTGGGGGCCTTCCATATGCCGGCCATGAGCCTCATCCAGAACGAGCGCACCAAGCTGACGGCCAATGCCCTCGACCGGGCGTCCACCGCGTGCCTCACCGTGGGTGCGCTGGGGCCGGCGGTGGCCTCGCTCTATGGGCTCGGCGGCATCGGCGCGGCGGGGCCGTCCCATGGCGTGCTCATCGCCCTCGGCAGCGTCTTTTGGCTGGCGGCCGCGGGTGTGCTACATTTCATGGCAAGAAGCGTGCTTGGACGACTGATATGACCGGCCTCTGGCTGTACGCGTATGTGGTGATGCCGCTCGTCGTGATCGCGATGGGCTATGCCGCCGTGCGCCTGACCGAGCCCAAGCACCCGCCCCACGCCGGGCCTGCGGAATAACGCCGCTTCATCCGCTGTCCATCGCCTGCAATTGCCGTCGCTTGCAACCGCCGTCGCTTTGAACCGCCGTCGTCCTCCGGCTCGACCGGAGGATCCATGGCGCCGTTTGCTCGTCCTTCCCCGCCTTGTCTCAGGCGGTGGGATGGGCCCTCCGGTCGAGCCGGAGGGTAACGGTGGTGAAAGAGGCGAGGGCGGCCCGAGGAGGGCGACGGCCTCACCCCTCGTAGTGGTCCTTCACCAGCTGGTCGAGCAGGCGCACGCCCCAGCCCGAGCCCCAGCTCTTGTTGATGTCGCTCGCCGGCGAGGACATGGCCGTTCCGGCGACGTCCAGATGCGCCCACGGGGTCTTGTCCACGAAGCGGGCGAGGAACTGGGCGGCGGTGATGGAGCCGGCGTGGCGGCCACCGGTGTTCTTCATGTCGGCGAACTTGGAATCGATCATCTTGTCGTATTCCGGGCCGAGCGGCATGCGCCACACCCGCTCGCCGGTCTCCTGGCCGGCCTTGGAGAGGCGCTCGGACAGCTCGTCGTCGTTGGAGAACAGGCCGGCATATTCCGCGCCCAGCGCCACCAGGATCGCGCCGGTGAGGGTGGCGAGGTCGATCATGAACTTGGGCTTGAAGCGCTCCTTGGCGTACCAGAGCACGTCGCACAGCACGAGCCGGCCCTCGGCGTCGGTGTTGATGATCTCGATGGTCTGGCCGGACAGCGAGGTGACGATGTCGCCGGGGCGCTGGGCGGCGCCGTCGGGCATGTTCTCCACGAGGCCGATGAGGCCCACCGCGTTCACCTTCGCCTTGCGGGCGGCGAGCGCATACATGAGGCCGGTGACGCAGGCGGCGCCGCCCATGTCGCCCTTCATGTCCTCCATGCCGGCGGCGGGCTTGATGGAGATGCCGCCGGTGTCGAAGGTGACGCCCTTGCCGATGAAGGCGACGGGGGCCTCGCCCTCGGGGCCGCCATTCCAGCGCATCACCACGACGCGGCTTTCCTTGATGGAGCCCTGGCCGACGCCGAGCAGCGCCTTCATGCCGGCTTCCGCGAGGGCGTCGTCATCCAGCACCTCGATCTCGACACCGACGGCGGAGAGATGCTCCTCGGCGCGACGGGCGAATTCCGGCGGGTCGAGCACGTTGGCGGGCTCGTTCACGAGGTCGCGGGCGAACAGCACGCCGTCGCCCACCGCCTGCCGGGCGGCATAGGCGCGCTTCGTGCCGGCCTCGTCGGAAACGAGGAGGGTCACGGCGCGGGCGGTCGTCGCCTCCGCATCGTCCTTCTTCTTGGTCTTGTAGCGGTCGAAGCTGTAGCTGCGCAGCGAGATGCCCAGCGCCACCTCGGCGGCGGCGTCGGCGGAAATCTTGGTGCCGGGCAGCTCCAGCACCACGCTCGCCTCGCGGGCGGAGGCGGGCAGCTTGCCGGCGATGAGGCCGCCGAGCTTCAGGAAGTCCTTGGGCTTCAGGTCCGCCGCCTTGCCCACCGAGAGCACGATGAGGCGCGGCGCCTCGATGCCGGCGGGGGCCAGCAGGTCCAGCGCGCTCCAGGCCTTGCCCTTGAACTTCTCCGCGTCGAACGCGCGGGTCAGCGCCTTGTCCGCCCCCTTCACCAGCTTCTGCGCCTGCGCGCCGAAGGCGAGGCTGTCGTCGGTGAGCACCACGAGCACGCCCTTGGGCGCGCCGGTGAGCCGGGCGAACGAGACGGTGACGGGATCGGACATCAGGCGCTCCAGAAGCAGCAAAGGGGGCAGAATGGATTCAAAAGATGCGTCGCCCTTGTCTAGCCCGGCCGGCGGACAGGGGAAACCGCCAATGGCGTGGCGCCTTAGCGCGCCTTGCCGCCGCGCCCGAGCTTTCGGGGCTGGGGCTTAGATAGGTGCCGGGGCGCGGTTGTGAACCGTTCTGCCAAAAGAAAAGGGGGCGCCAGGCGCCCCCATTCCCCATCTTCCCGAAAGGAAAGCCTCACTCGGCGGCTTCGCCACCGGCGGCCGCGGCGGCCTTGTCGGCCTTCTCCTTGGCGCGCTCCTGGGCCTTCTGGCCGGGCTCGGCCTTCTTCGGGTTGTTCTTGGCTTCGCGCTTCAGCAGGCCGGCGGCGTCGAGGAAGCGGGCCACGCGGTCGGTGGGCTGGGCGCCCTTTTCGAGCCAGGCCTTCGCCTTCTCGGTGTCGAGCACCACGCGGGTCTCGGAATCCTTGGCGAGCAGCGGGTTGAAGGTGCCGATCTTCTCGATGAAGCGGCCATCGCGCGGGGCGCGGGCGTCGGCGACGACGATGCGGTAGTAGGGACGCTTCTTGGCGCCGCCGCGGGCGAGACGGATCTTGAGGGACATGGTTTTCTTCCTTTTTAAATCAGTGTCTTGCGTTTGGTATTCGGGTTGATTGCTGTTGCCGGCGCCCGGGCAGGCAGGGGGCGTTGGCTTTACTTCTTCTTGCCGGGGCCTCCCACTCCAGGAAAGCCCTTGGGCAGGCCGGGAAGGCCGCCGGGGAATTTGGATGGCAGGCCGCCGCCGGGCAGGCCGGGGAAGTTCGGAGGCAGGCCGCCGCCAGCGCCGCCGGGCATGCCGCCCTTGCCCATCTTTTCCGCCATCTCCTGCAGCATCTCGGGCGAGGGGCCGCCGCCGCCGAAGCCCATCATGCCGGCGAGGCCGGCGAGCGGGCCGCGCTTGCCGGCGGCGCCGCCGAGCGACTTCATCACGTCGGCCATCTGGCGGTGCATCTTCAGGAGGCGGTTGATCTCCTCCACCTTGGTGCCGGAGCCGGCGGCGATGCGGCGCTTGCGCGAGGCGTCGAGCAGCTTGGGGGCGCGGCGCTCCTTGGGGGTCATCGAGTTGATGATGGCCACCTGCCGCTTGAACACCTTGTCGTCGAGATTGGCGCTGGCGATCTGGTTCTTCACCTTGGCGACGCCGGGCATGAGGCCCATGAGCCCGCCGAGGCCGCCCATCTTGGCCATCTGCTCCAGCTGGCCGCGCAGGTCGTCAAGGTCGAAGGTGCCCTTGCGCATGCGCTCGGCAGTGATCTTCGCCTTCTCGATATCGATATTCTCGGCGGCCCGCTCCACGAGGGCGACCACGTCGCCCATGCCGAGGATGCGGCCGGCCACGCGGTGGGGATCGAAATCCTCCAGCGCGTCCATCTTCTCGCCGGTGCCCAGCAGCTTGATGGGCTTGCCGGTGACGGCGCGCATGGAGAGCGCGGCGCCGCCGCGGCCATCGCCATCCGCACGCGTCAGCACGATGCCGGTGAGGCCGACGCGGCCGTCGAAGGCTTTCGCGGTGTTCACCGCGTCCTGGCCGGTGAGGCTGTCGGCGACCAGCAGCACTTCGTGCGGCTTGGTGAGGGCCTTCACCTCGGCCACCTCGGCCATCAGCCCCTCATCGAGGGTGACGCGGCCGGCGGTGTCCAGCATCACCACGTCGTAGCCGCCGAGCTTGGCCGCCTCGATGGCGCGCTTGGCGATCTGCACGGCGGACTGGCCGGCGACGATGGGAAGGGTCGCGACCTCCACCTGCTTGCCCAGCGTGGCCAGCTGCTCCATGGCCGCCGGACGGCGGGTGTCGAGCGAGGCCATCAGCACCTTGCGCTTGCCGCGTTCGGTGAGGCGCTTGGCGATCTTGGCGGTGGAGGTGGTCTTGCCCGAGCCCTGCAGGCCGACCATCAGGATCGGCACCGGGGCGGGGGCGTTCAGGTCGATGGGGTCGGCGTCGGAGCCGAGAGTCGCCACGAGCTCGTCGTGGACGATCTTCACCACCATCTGGCCGGGGGTGACGGACTTGATGACCTCCACGCCCACGGCGCGCTGGCGCACCCGGTCGGTGAAGGAGCGCACCACGTCCAGCGCCACGTCCGCCTCGATCAGCGCGCGGCGCACCTCGCGCATGGCCTCGCCGACGTCGGCCTCGGTGAGAGCGCCGCGCCGCTTCAGCTTGTCGAGTATGCCGCCGAGGCGGTCGGAAAGGTTGTCGAACATGGGCACCCATGCGTTGAGGGTTCACACCGGACCGCTATGATCTCCCGCGCCGCGCAGGACGAGATGACGCCGCATCAAGCCAACGCAAAGCACGCCCGAGGGCGCATCGCGCTGTCGGGCGGGGGCCTCCGGGCTCTCGGCCCGGTCGGCGGGATCGGCATGGCCGTCCGTGTGAAGCTGGGGCTGTTAGCAGGTTTGGGGGCGAGAGGCAAATTTCCCGGCGGAAAGCCCATCGCGCACGGGCATCCTGCGCTGGCGCCTTCGCTGCGGCAAGTTTCGCCTTGCAGGCGAAGTTTGCGCGGAACGCCACTACTAGGCGTCATCGGAAGAGCGCATGTTTCCATTGGCGCATCACGCGCGGGTCCGCCGGCCACCGGCGGGGAGGAAACCATGCCCCAGACTTCGACTGCCCCCGAAGCAAGCCAGATCGTTCCCTTTCCCGCCGATTTCCGTGTCCAGGAGATCGCGACCAACGGCACCACCCTCCATGTCCGCACCGGCGGGCAGGGGCCGGCGGTGCTGCTCATCCACGGCTATGGCGAGACCGGCGACATGTGGGGCGCGCTCGCCGCAGCGCTGGCGCCGATGCACACGGTGGTAGTGCCGGACCTGCGCGGCATGGGCCTCTCGGCCAAGCCGCCCGGCGGCTACGACAAGAAGACCCAGGCCGCCGACATGGCGGGCCTGCTCGATGCCCTCGGCATCGACAAGGTTGCGCTCGTCACCCACGACATCGGCAACATGGTGGGCTTCGCCTTCGCCGCGCTCCATCGTGACCGAGTGACGAAGTTCGCGCTCATCGACGCGCCGCTGCCGGGCGTCGGGCCATGGGAGGAGATTCTCAAGAACCCGCTGCTCTGGCATTTCCGCTTCGGTGGGCCGGACATGGAGCGCCTCGTTGCCGGGCGCGAGCGCATCTATCTCGATCGCTTCTGGAACGAATTCTCCGCCGATCCGAGCCATTTCTCCGAGGCCGCGCGCGCCCATTACGCCGCGCTCTATGCCCAGCCCGGCGCCATGCATGCGGGCTTCGCCCAGTTCGCGGCCTTCGACCAGGACGCCGTCGACAACGCGGAATTCCTCAAGGCGGGCAAGCTCGCCATGCCGGTGCTGGCGCTGGGCGGCGAGCATTCGTTCGGCCTGACCATGGCCGAGGTGATGCGTTTCGCCGCCACCGACGTGACGGGCGACGTGGTGCCCGGCAGTGGCCACTGGATCATGGAAGAGAATCCCGCCGCCACCATCGCGCTGGTGACGGACTTCCTGGACGGGAAGTAGAAGCCCGCTCAGGCCCCGTCTCCCCCCTGCTCGGCGGTCGTGCTAAATCACGGCCGTCACAGGAGGTCAGCCCATGTCCGAGAACAACCAGCTCACGCGCTTTTTCGGCGGTTCGCCGGCCTGGGTGCTGGTGCGGCTCGTGCTGCTCTCGGTGGTGGTGGGCGTGATTCTGGCCGCCCTCGGGCTCGACCCGATGAACATATTCACCAGCCTTCAGCGCCTGCTGCGCAACCTGTTCAGCTTCAGCTTCGAGGCGGTGGAGCGCATGTGGCGCTATTTCCTGCTGGGCGCCGTCATCGTCATCCCGCTCTGGCTGCTGATGCGGGTGTTCGGCCGGCGCTGAGGCCGTGTCGCTCGCGGCTGTTTCCGGGGGCGTGACGCACCGGCGCGTGCTGGCCATCGCGCTGCCCATGACGCTGGCGCACCTCACCACGCCTTTGCTGGGCGTGGTGGATGCGGCTGTGGTGGGCCGGCTCGGCAGCGCTGCCCTGCTGGGCGGCGTGGCGCTGGCCTCCGTCATCTTCGACATGCTGTTCTGGGTGTTCGGCTTCCTGCGCATGGGCACGGTGGGCCTCGCCGCGCAGGCGGTGGGGCGGCGCGATGCGGTGGAGGAACGGGCGGTGCTGGCGCGCGGCCTGCTGGTCGCCGGCGCGCTCGGCCTCCTCATCGTGCTGCTGCGCACGCCCATCGAGAGCGCGGCCCTGTCGCTGGCCGGGGCGAGCGAGGAGGTGAACGCGGCGGTGCGCGACTATTACGCCATCCGCATCTTCGCCGCGCCCTTCACGCTCGCGAACTATGTGGTGCTGGGCTGGCTGGTGGGCCTCGGCCGCACCGGGCGGGCGCTCGCCCTTCAGCTGGGCATCAATGTCCTCAACATGGGCCTGTCGGCCGCCCTCGTGCTCGGTGCCGGATGGGGCGTTCCCGGCTCGGCGGCCGGCACGCTGGTCGCCGAGATCGCCGGCGCGGTGGCGGGCGTCGCGGTGTGCGCCGGCCTGCTGGGCGGGCGGCTCGGGGTGGCGCGGGCGGTGCTCATCGACAAGGCGCGCCTCATCGAGACGGTCATGCTCAATCGCGACATCATGATCCGCACGGCGGCGCTGATGTTCGCCTTTTCCTTCTTCGCCGCGCAGGGCGCGCGGGCGGGGGACGTGACGCTGGCCGCCAACGCCGTCCTCCAGAACATGGTGATGGTGGCCGCCTATTTTCTCGACGGCTTCGCCACCGCCGCCGAGCAGATCTGCGGCTCCGCCGTGGGCGCGCGGCGCAAGGCGGATTTCTCCGCCGGGGTGCGGCTCTCCATCGTGTGGGGATTTGCCTTCGCGGTGCTGGCGGGGGCGGTCTACCTCGTCACCGGCCCGGCCATCGTGGACGCCATGAGCACCAGCCCCGAGGTGCGGGCGGAGGCGCGGGTCTTTCTTCTCTACGCCGCCCTGCTGCCGGTGGCGGGGGTGACGGCCTATGCCTTCGATGGCGTGTATATCGGCGCGCTCTGGTCGCGCGACATGCGCAACCTGATGCTGGCCTCCCTCGTCGTCTATCTCGGCGTGTTCCTGGCGCTGCGGTCTCTGGGCAATCACGGCCTGTGGCTCGCGATGCTCGCCTTCCTGCTCGCACGCGGTGGCTTCCAGGCGCTGCGCCTGCCCGCGCTCGTGCGGCGGACCTTCGGATGAGGCCAAGCCCGCGCGGCGCTTGAGCACGCGCCGATCTGATTGCGTCGCAATCAGATCGGATCACGCGTTCTCTTTCTTGAGTTTAGAGGGCGATTCACCGATCAAGTTGATTCAACTTGATCGGATCGCGCTCTAGAGCGTCACCCGCTTGGCATCGGTCGAAGACCGAGGCCGACGGCATCAGTCCAGATCGGGAAAGACGTGCGCCCCGTCTGCGCCCAGCGGCAGGTCGCGCACCCAGCGCACGGCTGTGAGCGGCAGCGGCGCATAAAGGTGCGGGAAGAGGGCGCCGCCGCGCGAGGGCTCCCACTTCAGCGCCGCGCCCAGCGCCGCGACCTCCACCGCCACCAGCTTCAGGTCGGCCTGCCCGGCGAAGTGCTTCGCCGCCGTCTCGCGGGCCTGCGCGGCGGTGGAGAAATGGATGTAGCCGTCCGCAACATCCACCGGCGCGCCGGTGAACACGCGCGCGTGCTCGGCGGCGGCCCAGAGCGCGGCGGGGGCGATCTTGTAGATGAGCGGGGCGGCGGTCACGGGCGATGCTCCTCGGGCGTCCTTGGGGTGGGTCGGCGCCGCACATAGGCCGGGACGAACGAAAGGGCAACTGCGTTCGCCTTATGGTTGCATGCGGACTGAAGTCCTGTACAAATGGGGAACAAATTCATATTGTCCGCGCTTCAGGGGGCGCGGCGTTGCGCAGGGCGCCCGGTCCGCATCCGGATTCGCCGTCGAGCAAAGACCGTCGAGGCAAAGGCACGTCGAGGCAAGGAACGTCTTTCCCATGCTGACCCACGGTAAGATATGGCGTGCCGTCGACCAACTCGCCGAGCAGCACGGGCTTTCCACCTCCGGCCTCGCGCGGCGGGCGGGGCTCGATCCCACCACCTTCAACCGCTCCAAGCGCATCACCATTGACGGCCGCCCGCGCTGGCCCTCCACCGAGAGCATCGCCAAGGCGCTCGCCGCCACCGGCACCAGCCCGGAGCAGTTCTTCTCGCTGCTGGACGCCTCCGAGCGGCCGGCCCATGGCGGCGGCTTTGCCGAAGATGCGCCCGTCCCGGCGCCGCGCCCGCTCAACGCCATTCCGCAGATCGGTTTCGCCCAGGCCGGCTCCGGCGGCTTCTTCGACGATGCCGGCTTCCCGGTGGGCGCCGGCTGGGACGAGGTCGTCTTTCCCGATGTCCACGACGCCCACGCCTATGCGCTGGAGATCGCCGGCGATTCCATGGAGCCGGTCTATCGCGACGGCGACGTGGTGGTGGTCTCCCCCGCCTCCGAGCCGCGCCGCGGCGACCGGGTGGTGCTGAAGACCAGGGAGGGCGAGGTGCTGGCCAAGGAGCTTGTGCGCAAGACCACCCGCCACATCGAGCTGCGCTCCCTCAACCCCGCCCACGAGGACCGGCAGATTCCCCTCGATCAGGTGGACTGGATCGCGCGGATCGTGTGGGCGAGCCAGTAGGGACACAAAGCGGCTCGACGAGAGACATCGCTGTCGTGCTCCGGCTCGACCGGAGCACCCATCCCGACGTTTGTCCCGGCGGCGGAATGGGCCCTCCGGTCGAGCCGGAGGGCGACGGCCCACATCTGAGCGCGCCGCCCCCTCACCCCAAGAGCGCCTCCAGCGTCTCCAGCCGGTCCGCCTCGCCCGGCGGCTTGTCCCATCTGAGGCGCGCAATGCGGGGGAAGCGCATGGCGATGCCGGAGCGGTGGCGGGTGGAGCGGGCGAGGCCCTCGAAGGCCACTTCCAGCACCAGCCCTTCCTCCTTCTCGTGCACCACCTCGCGCACCGGGCCGAAGCGGTTGATGGTGGCGCGGCGCACGAAGGCGTCGATCTGCTTCAATTCCTCGTCGGTGAAGCCGAAATAGGCCTTGCCCACCGGCACCAGCACATCCTCGCCCTCGTCGCCGATGGTCCATACGCCGAAGGTGTAGTCCGAGTAGAAGGACGAGCGCTTGCCGTGCCCGCGCTGGGCATACATGAGCACCGCATCCACCGTGTGCGGATCGCGCTTCCACTTCCACCATGGCCCCTTGGGGCGGCCCGGCAGATAGGGGCTGTCCGCCCGCTTGATCATCACCCCTTCCACCGCCCCGGCATCCGCCCCCGCGCCGGCCGAGGCGGGGTCGCGGCGGGCGGCGGTCAGTTCCTCCCAGGTCGAGAAGGGCACCATGGGCGAGAGGTCGATGCGCGGGGTGTGGAGGCGGGCGACGAGCGCCTCCAGCCGGGCGCGGCGGGCGGCGAAGGGCTCTCCGCGCAAATCGTCCGTGCCGTCGACGAGCAAATCGTAGGCGCGGATGTGGGCGGGGAATTCCGCCAGCATCTTCACCGTCACCGTTTTGCGGTTCAGCCGCTGCTGCAGCACGTTGAAGGGCTCCACCTTGCCGTCGCGGACGATGAGCAGTTCGCCGTCCATGGCGCCGTCGAAGGCGATGGCCTCCGCCATATCCGGAAAGGCGCCGGAGATGTCTTCCCCCGTGCGCGAATAGAGCCGCACCACCCGCGCGCCGTCCGGGCCCGTGCCGGCGACGGCCTGCACGCGGATGCCGTCCCACTTCCATTCGGCCCGGAAATCGGTGGGGGCGAGAGCGGTGAAATCCGTCTCCTCGATGGCGTGGGCCAGCATCACCGGGCGGAACGGGGCGGGGTTGGTGGTTTCCGGCCGCGGGCCGCGCCCCTCCACCCAGGCGAACAGCTCCTGATAGGGCGGCTCAAGGCCGGGCCAGACCAGCTCCACCTCGTCCGGCGTGATATCTCCGAGGCTCGCCACGGCGGTCTTGGCGAGGCGCGCGGAGGCGCCCACGCGCATGGCGCCGGTGATGAGCTTCAGGAGCGCCCAGCGGCCGGTCTCGTCGAGGCCGTCCAGCCAGTCGGCGAGATGCCGGGGCAGGGACACCTTTGAGAAGGTGGAGAGGCCGTGGACGATCTCGGACAAGAGCGGCGCGTGGGGCCGCGCGCCCTCCGGCCGGGGCCACATGAGGGCGACGGTTTCCGAGAGGTCGCCCACATAATCGTAGGACATCTCGAACAGCACCGGGTCGGCCCGCTCGGCGATCAGCGCGCGCACCGCGCCGGGCTTGGCATTGGCAAACGACAGCGCCCCGGTGAGCGCCGCCAGCGCGAGCCCGCGCTCCGGGTCCGGCGTGGAGCGGAAATAGTCCGCCATGAGCCGGATCTTGGCATTGCGCCCGGCCTCGTAGGACATGCGATCGAGTAAAGCGGCGAAGCGGTTCATGGCTGCTTGCCTTGCCTAAACGCGACCGACGCTCCCTGACGCACCATTCGCTCCGCCGTCATGGCCCGGCTTGTCCGGGCCATCCACGCCTCCCTCGGCGGGGTGCCGGGCTTCGCGGCAGCCCTCTCGCGGCGCGGTGGATCCCCCGGACAAGCCGGGGGATGACAGCTGGAGAGATCGCGGTGCATGGCGCGCGTGCGAGAGTGCGCCGGCCCCTGCGATCGCAGCGCCATCCCCTCCGCCGTCATGGCCCGGCTTGTCCGGGCCATCCACGCCTCCCTCGGTGGGGTGCCGGGCTTCGCGGCAGCCCTCTCGCGGCGCGGTGGATCCCCCGGACAAGCCGGGGGATGACGGCTGGAGAGATCGCGGTGCATGGCGCGCGTGCGAGAGTGCGCCGGCCCCTGCGATCGCAATGCCACCCCCTCCGCCGTCATGGCCCGGCTTGTCCGGGCCATCCACGCCTCCCTCGGTGGGGTGCCGGGCTTCGCGGCAGCCCTCTCGCGGCGCGGTGGATCCCCCGGATAAGCCGGGGGATGACGGCTGGAGAAAGCGCGGTCAGGGCCGGGCAATGTCATCGTACAGATCCAGCCAGTGCGGATTTTCACGCTCGATGAGGTTCATCTTCCACTCGCGCGGCCATTTCTTCAGCCGTTTCTCGCGTGTGATGGCGGCGTAGGCTGTGTCATGCAGTTCGAAATAGACCAGCCTCTTGACGCCATAAGTTTTGGTGAAGCCTTTTGCGTCTTCGCCGCGGTGCTCGAAAGCCCTGCGCACAAGATCGTTCGTCATCCCGATGTAGAGCGTTCCATTGCGTTCGCTGGCGAGGATGTAGACGAAGAAGGCGGCGCTCATCCACCCGCCTCCTTCTCCCCATCCGCCGCCACCGCGGGCTCCTCATCCTCCTCTCCGTAACCGACCATGTGGAGGGGGCGGGCGCGGAGCTGGCGGGTGTGGGCCCAGTGGACGAGGGCGTCCTCGGCGCCGTGGGTCACCCACACTTCCTCGCAGCCGGTGGCGCGGATGGAGGCGGTGAGGCCATCCCAATCGGCGTGGTCCGACACCACGAGCGGCAGTTCCACGCCGCGCTGGCGGGCGCGGGCGCGCACGCGCATCCAGCCGGAGGCGAGCGAGGTGATGGGATCGGCGAAGCGGCGCGCCCAGATGTCCGTCATGGAGGAGGGCGGGGCGATGACGATGGCCCCGGCGAAGGCGGATTTCGGCGCGCCCTTCACCGGCAGGATCTCGCCGAACTCCATGCCGCAGCTCTGATAATAATCGGTGATGTTGACGAGCGCCCCGTGCACGTAGATGGGCGCGTCATGCCCCGCTTGGCGGATCAGCGCCATCATCCGCTGCGCCTTGCCGAGGGAATAGGCGCCGACGATGTGGGTGCGCTCGGGGAAGATGCGCACCGAGGCGAGCAGCTTGTCCACCTCGCCCGCCGCCGGGGGATGGCGGAACACCGGCAGGCCGAAGGTCGCCTCGCTGACGAAGACGTGGCAGCGAATGGGCTCGAACGGCGCGCAGGTGGGGTCGGCGGCGTCCTTGTAGTCGCCGGAGACGACGATCACGAGCCCGTCCTTCTCAAGGCGCACCTGCGCCGAGCCGAGCACGTGGCCGGCGGGATGGAGGCTGACTTTCACGCCGTTGATGGCGACCGCCTCGCCATAGGCCAGCGCCTGCGTCCCGCCGGCGAAATCCGCCCCCATGCGCAGGGCCATGATGTCCAGCGTCTCGCGGGTGGCGAGCACATGGGCGTGGCCGGCGCGGGCGTGGTCCGAATGGCCGTGGGTGATCACCGCCCGCGGCACGGCGCGCGTCGGGTCCACGTAGAAGTCGCCGATGGGGCTGTAGAGGCCCTTGGGCGAGGGGCAGAGGAGATCTTCCGGGCGCATCACGCTAACGGATCATTCGCCCGTCGTCCGCAAGCTTCCGCGAACATAACGCTGTGCCCCAAACGTCTCATCACCCAGGTTGGGCCGAGTTCATCCAGCTTTGCATAGCATGGATCATTTCGTGCATGGGATATTCACCGAGGTCTTCCTCAGATGCGCCGCGCTGGAGCTGATCATCAAGATACCACCCTTGGAAATCCTCATACCGTGCAAGAATGCGGCTTGGGCCAATGGGTTCCGCACCCGCCTGATGAACGAGCCAACTGCGGACGCGCTGAACTGCCTTCTGATGATTGCCGCCGTGTGCCTCTATGTCCCAGCCGGAAATATCAGACAGTGTTTTCTGAAAATCGTAGCGGGTGTCTTCCAGAACGAGCAGTTTCTTGTCACCGAGGTGAGCTGGGCCGAACTTTCGGCAGCCGAGGTCCAGCCCGAGCTCGAAAGGCATATTCATCCGGGCGAACTCTCCCGCAGATTGGGCGCGGCAACGGCGGATGTCGTGAATTGCAAATTTCGAAGTAAGGATGAGGTGAAGAATACGATCCAGTCGTGCAACGCCATTGTCTGGATTTTCTGGTGCCAGTCTCGGTGTAAATCCGAGAAATACAACGCAAAATGCAATTGCACGAAGAACAGGCTGATAAGCTGCATCAAAAGGGCAATTGATGAAGACCGATTTCTCGAACGGCGGCTCGGCCCCCGGCATTGTCATCCCTTGGCTGGAAAGCGGTCTTCTCCATAGGAATTGCGCGAACGGATCAGGCCATCGCGCCCATGGATGTAGACTTCCGTCTTTTTGGTCTTTGCAATTCGAACGGCGGCGGCGATGGCTTCCTCCTGCGTAGCATAGCGGCCCGATACGCGGGCGGATCCCGAAGAACGGACTGCCCACCCTCCCTCGCGGGGAACCACATGCTGACCTTTGGCGGCCATGCTGGAACTCCTCTGAACCTAGCTTGAGGGTAAGCGATATTCGCCCTTCGATCAATGAATCGCTCCGAGCCGAGCGAACAGCATGGGCGCGGCTTTTGAGGTAAGGACTATGCCCGCTATGTAAGTGCGGCCAACCATTTTACGAGGCCTCGACGGTGGTACCCTCGGCTATGATCTCCTCCTCCGGCGATCCCGTCCTCGACCGGCGGCTCGACTGGGCGCGCGCTTTCCTTGGCGAGCGGGATTTTGCCGCCGCCGCCGAGCTTCTGGCCGAGACGGTAGAGGCGGCGCCGACTTTCGCCGCCGCCTGGTTCCTGCTGGGCGAGGCGCGGGAAGGGCAGGGGGAAGGGGACGCCGCGCGGGAGGCCTATGGCCGGGCGTTGGCGCTCGATCCCGCCGACCGGCTCGGCGCCGGGCTCAGGCGGGCGCGGCTCGGGGATGGGACGGAAGGCGCGGAAGGAGCCATGTCGGCCGCCTATGTGCGGACCCTGTTCGACCAATATGCCGATCGCTTCGACACGGCGCTGCGCGAGAAACTCGCCTATCGCGGCCCCGAACTGCTGCTGGAAGCGGTGCGCGCCGCATGCACCGCGCAGGGCCGGGAGCTGCGCTTCGGCGCGGCGCTGGATCTCGGCTGCGGCACCGGCCTCGCCGGTGTGCTCTTCGCGCCGCTCGCGGAGCGGCTGGATGGGGTGGACCTCTCCCCCGCCATGCTGGAGAAGGCGCGCGCGCTCGGCCTCTACGCCGCGCTTGAAGCCGGCGAGATGGGCGCGGCGCTTCAGGCGGTGCCGGCCGGCAGCCTCGATCTCGTCATCGCCGCTGACGCGCTCTGCTATGTGGGCGACCTTGGCCCCATCTTCCACGCCGCCCGCGCCGCGCTGGCGCCGGACGGGCTCTTCGCCTTCACGCTGGAGACGCATGAGGGCGAGGGCGTGCTGCTGCGCGAGACGCTGCGCTATGCCCACGCGCAAGTGTATGTCCGCGCGCTGGCGGGGGAGGCAGGGCTTGCCCTCCTGCTGCTGGAGCAGGCCTCCACCCGTTCTGAGAAAGGTGCGCCGGTGCCGGGGCTCGTGGGGGTGGCATGCCGCGGATGATCCCCCGCGGCATGCCCGTCACAATCTGAGGTTCGATCCGCTGAGCGAGGTGACGCCGGTGAGCGCGATCGAAAGATCGGCGATCCGGTCGCCATTGGTGTCGCCCTGCAGCTGGCCGTTGGCCAATCTGAGCTCACCGGCTGTGCCGGAGAATTCGGCGGCGCCGACATAGACGAACGCATCGTTCGCGCTGCCGCCCACGCTGTTGGCGTCGATGGCGGTCAAGTCGATGACGTCGCCCGCGGCCGCGGAGAAGTCGCCGATGGTGTCGAAGGACGAGGCGCCGGAATCGCTGGTGGCCTTGTAGACGAACGTGTCTGCGCCGGCGTCCCCGAACAGCGTGTCCGCGCCGCCGAGACCGGTGATGGTGTCGTTGCCCGTGCCGCCTCGGATGACGTTGGCGAGGCCGTTGCCCGTGCCGGACAGCCCGGCCCCCACCAGCGTGAGGTTTTCCACGTCCGAACCCAGCGTGTAGCTGGAGAGATAGGACGTGACCGTATCGGTGCCGCCGCCGAAATACTCCGTCACCACATCCCCGGCGGCATTGACGACATAGGCGTCGTCGCCGGAACCGCCGATCATGGTGTCGTCGCCGGCGCCGCCGTCCAGCGTGTCGTTGCCCGCAAGGCCGTAGAGGGTGTCGTTGCCGGCGCCGCCCCTCAGGATGTCATTGCGGGTGCCGCCCTTGAGGGTGTTGACGAGGCCGTTGCCGTTGCCGGTGAAATCGCCGGAGCCGGTGTAGGTCAGGTTCTCCAGCTCCGCCGCAAGGCTGTAGGTGGAAAGCGACGTCTTCACCGTGTCCGTGCCGCCCCCGGCATATTCGATGATCGAGCCGCCGACATAATCGATGATGTAGGTGTCGTTGCCCGATCCGCCGATCCGCACGTCGTTGCCCGAACCGCTGTCGATGATGTCGTCGCCGGCGAGGCCGTAGATGGTGTCGTCTCCCGCACCGCTGGACAGGACATCGTTCGCGGCGCCCCCCTTCAGCACATTGTCGAGGGCGTTGCCGGTGCCGGTGAAGCTGCCCGTGCCGGTGTAGGTGAGGTTTTCCACCTCGGCGTCCAGCGTGAAGGCCGACAGGCTCGTGCGCACGGAGTCGGTCCCGCCGCCAGCATATTCGACGGTGGTGTCGCCGAGGGAATCCACGAAATAGAGGTCGTCGCCCGAGCCGCCGATCATGGCGTCGTTACCGGCTCCTCCATCGAGGGAGTCATTGCCGGCGAGGCCGTAGAGGGTGTCGTTGCCGCTGCCGCCGTACAGGGTGTCGTTGCTGCTGCCGCCCTTGAGCATGTTGTCGGCGCCGGTGCCGGTGCCGGTGAAGGCGCCCGTCCCGGTATAGGTGAGGTTCTCCACGTAGGTGCCGAGCGTGTAGGCGCCGAGCGTCGTGCGGACGGAATCGGTTCCCCCGACCGCACTTTCCGTGACCGTGTCGCCGATGGAATCGACATAATAGAGGTCATCGCCGGCGCCACCGATCATGGCGTCGTTGCCTGCGCCACCGTCGAGCAAGTCGTTGCCGTCGAGGCCATAGAGCGTGTCGTTGCCGCCGCCGCCGTATAGGGAATCGTTCCAGTTGCCGCCGCTGATGGTGTTCGCCAGGCTGTTGCCGGTGCCGGTGAACGCTGCTCCGGTGCTGGGGAAGGCGAAGGTGTAGGTGAGGTTCTCCACCTCGGCGCCGAGGGCGAAGGAGGTCAGCGTCGTCTGGACGGTGTCGGTGCCGCCGCCACTGTATTCGGTCACGACATCGCCGGTGGCGTCCACCACATAGGTGTCGTTGCCGGATCCGCCAATCATGGTGTCATTGCCCGAACCGCCGTCGAGCATGTCGTTGCCGGCGAGGCCGTAAAGCGTATCGTCCCCGTCACCACCGTACAGGGCATCGTTGCCGGTGCCGGCCTTCAGCACGTTCGCGAGCTTGTTGCCGGTGCCGGTGAAATCGCCGGATCCCGTGTAGGTGAGATTTTCCACCTCCTGCCTGAGCGTGTAAGTCGCCACGGACGCCCGGACCAGGTCGTTGCCGCCGTCGGAGTATTCGTAGACGCCGTCGTATGCGGAATCGACCAGATAGACGTCGTCGCCGGTCCCGCCCTCCAGGTGCTCGCCGCCGGTCCCGCCATCGAGCACGTCGTTGCCGGAGCCCCCATAGAGAGCGTCATTGCCCGCGCCGCCGTCGATTATGTCGCGGCCGGCCTGACCGTAGATGGTGTCATTGCCGTCACCACCCGACAGCGTGTCGTCGCCCGTGCCGCCCGTGATCTTGTTGGAGCTGGAATTACCCTCGCCGGTAAACGCGCCCGTGCCGGTGAACTTGAGCTGCTCGACGTTGGCGGGAAGCGCGTAGCTGGCAAGCGAGGTCAGCACGTAATCGGTGCCGCTGAAGGCCTGCTCCGTCACCACGTCGCCGACATCGTCCACCACATAGGTGTCGTTGCCGTCGCCTCCGGCCATGGTGTCGCTGCCCGCGCCGCCATCGAGCCAGTCCGCGCCGTTGCCTCCGGTCAGGGTGTCGTTGCCGGCGCCGCCGAGCAACTCGCCTGTCCAAACATCAGGGTCGAGGGTGAGGGTGTCGTTGCCCGCGCCGCCGGTGATCCTTCTCGTGCTCCCGGTGCCGATGCCGGTGAAATCACCGGTGCCCTCGTAAACGAGATACTCGACGTAGCTCGGCGGCGTGTAGGTGGAAAGGGACGTGCGGATGGTGTCGATGCCCTCGCCGTCGCGGTCATATTCGATCACCTGATCGCCGGCGCTGTCGACGATGAAGGTGTCGTTCCCGGTGCCGCCGTACATCGTGTCGTTGCCGGGGCCGCCCACGAGGAGATCGTCGCCCTCGAGGCCGCTGAGGATGTCATCGCCGCCGAGGCCGTAGATTTGGTCATTGCCGGACCCGCCGGTCAGGTCGTCGGGACCGTCGGTACCGATAATGGGTGCCGGATCGCTCATGGCTGCTCACGCTCCGTGTTCGCGGCTCGCACCTGACGGCCGCCGGTCCATTGAGATCACGGGGCGCGCCAGACACCCGCTCCCGCCCGGCTCGAACGCACCGGGACTGGACGCGGGGACGGCAGCGCGGCCCCGGGACGATCAGGAATGGTGACGAGTCTTGTTTTCCGGCACGCATCGCGCCGTGGCCGGGAACGCAGCGATGGAACGCCCGAACGCGGGTGAACCATCGCAGAGGGCCATGCTCGTTCCTGCCGCGAACCGTATCCTATGACCATCGCCCCTACAACCTTACGTCACGCCGCGCGCTCACGACGCCGCGCGGCGTCGCGGTGCTTCAGCGTTGCCGGGGGAGGGGTAGGCCGGCCCGGTCAGGCCACGGGCAGAGCGAAGGGCTCGCCCTCGAAGGCGTCGGCGCCGCGGCCGATGGCGTGGATGGCGGCGACCATCCGTCCCTCCCGCTTCAGCGCCGCATCGGCGAGGGAGACGATGCGCGGGTTGGGCGTCGCGGTGGGCGAGGCGTGGCGCAGGCGCTGGGCCAATTCCATCTCGTCGCGGTCCGGCAAGAGGGCGCACAGGGTGGCATAGGCGGCCGCCGTGGAGCGCGAGATGCCGGCGTAGCAATGGATCACCAGCGGCGTCTGGCGCGGCCAGGCGCGCACGAACTCGAACAGCTCGAGCATGTGCGCCTCGCCCGGCGCGACCAGTCCCTCGATCTCCTCGGCGATGTCGTTGATGCCGAGGAAGAGGTGGTTGGTGGGATCGACGTTGCTCGGCCGGGTCAGAACCGTGCCGCCGTTGATGAGGGTGATGACATGCCGCGCGCCGGTCGTTGCGACCGTATCGTGCAGCTTGGCGAGGGAGCAGACATGGATCATGGCGCAAGCTCCTCGAATCTCTTGAGGAAACGGGCTTTCGCCGTTTCCGCCTCCCAGGGGGTGAGATAATCCTTTTCCACCCCAGCGTCGAGGCGGGCGGGGCGGCCGAAGAAGGCTTTCGCCTCCTCCTCCGCGAATCCCGCCAGCCGCGTCGCCTCGAAATAGGCCGAGGCGCGGTCCGCCGCCTTGACGATCTTCAAAAGTTGATCGGGCCAGCCCACCGGCAGTGAAAAGCGCACGCAGATGGCACTGAGGAGGCGCGCCTCCACGGCCTTGTAGTCGCCCCCCAGAACGGCCTTGAAGGGGGAGATCATGTCGCCGATGACGTATTCCGGCGCATCGTGCAGCAGCACGCACAGGCGCCAGCGGGCGTCGAGGTCCGGATGGGTGCGGCGGGAAATCTTCTCCACCAGCAGGGAATGCTGCGCGACAGAGAAGATGTTGGCGCCCGAGGTCTGGCCGTTCCAGCGCGCCACGCGGGCGAGGCCGTGGGCGATGTCCTCGATCTCCACGTCGAGGGGGGAGGGGTCCAGCAGGTCGAGCCGGCGGCCGGAGAGCATGCGCTGCCACGCGCGCGGCGCGGCGCCGGCGCGGCGGGAGGTCTTTGGAAGGGGTTTGGCGGGGACGGCTGGCTCGGTCACGAATCGCGTGCTCCTCGGATCGGGGAAAGGTAAGCTCCGGCCGAAACGCCACAAGCCGCCCGTCACGGGTGGCCGCGACCCTTTCCGTTCCGGGATTTCTCATGTCCGACACCCTTGAGCGCGAGACGCCGGCCCTCCCGCCGGTGGAGGTGCGCCCGACGCTCGCCGCCAGCGCCGCCGTGTTCCGCGGCCCCCTCGTGCTGCTCGCCCGCCGTGCCGCCAATCCCGGTGCCGGTCTGTGGAGCCTGCCGGGCGGGCGTGTCGAGCCGGGCGAGACGGTGGCCGAGGCGGCCGTGCGCGAGGTGATGGAAGAGGTGGGCGTGGAGGCCGAGATCATCGGCCTCGCCGCCGCCCGCGACATCATCGTCCGCAACCGCGAGGGCGAGCTGAAGGCCCATTTCGTGGTGCTCGCCCATGCCGCCCGCTGGCGTGGCGGGGAGCCCATGCCCGGCGCGGAAGCGGCGGAAGTGGGCTGGTTTCGCATCAATGAGGTCGCCGGCCTCACCACCACCGAGGGGCTCGCCGAGGTGGTAGCCAAGGCCGCGCTCCTGATGGGCGAGATCTGAGCCGCGGGTTCGCCGCCCCCTTGACCGCGGACGGCGGGCGCCGCAGGAGTGGCGGTGGAACCATGCTGATGCGCGCGCTCTCTCTCCTTCTCGCCGCCGGCCTCCTGCTGGCCGGCCCTGAATCGTCCCGCGCCGCCGGACCGACGGAAGGCGCGGCGCCGCCCTATGACGGCGATTTGATGCGGCTCGCGGAAATCCTCGGCGCCCTGCATTACCTGCGGCCCCTGTGCGGCGTCACCGCCGAGGCGCAGCGCTGGCGCAACGAGATGCAGGCGCTGATCGACACCGAGCAGCCTTCGGAGACGCGCCGCACCAAGATCATCGCCAGCTTCAACCGCGGCTATTCCAGCTATGCCGAGGTCTATCGCAGCTGCACGCCGGCCGCGCGGATGGCGGTGGACCGCCAGCTTGACGAGGGCGGGCGCCTCACGCACGAAATCGTCGTGCGGTATGGGGGCAATTGACCGGTTCCGTGTTAACCTTTTGGTCAGAACTCGCCTGAATCGCCCTGCGTGAAGTGCTAGATATCCCGTGCGCCGTTCGGTTCTGCGGCGCGGAGGCAGCCAAACGTGTCCACCTTGACCAACCCCGTCATCGACCTGCCCGAAATCTCGGACATGGCCGCCGATGACCGTCACGCCGCTTTGACCTATCTGAACGATGCGTGGGTCGAGGCCGTGCGCGAGGGGCTGGACGAGGATTGCCTGGTGCAGGCCGCGCTCTTCACCGCTTTGCGCAGCCTCGTCGCCACCTATGGCGAGGCCGCGAGTTCCGAATATGTCGCGCGCGTCGCCGAGCGGGTCGCCGCCGGCGAATACACCGTGGTCAGCCGCTCGCACTGAGCGGCGCGGCGAGCCCCCTCGCCGTTCTGTCTTCGTCGCATTCCTCCCGCCGGGCCTCTCGCGAGCGCCCGGTTTTTCTTGTGTGCCGGCCCAAAAGAAAACCGGCGCCCCGAGGGACGCCGGTTTTGCCTTTTCGGGTTCGCCACCCACGTCCCGCACTGCCGTCATTCCCCGGCTTGTCCGGGGGATCCACGGTACGGCCGGGGTGGTCTTCGCCGCTCAAACCGCTCCATCGGCCCGGTGGATGGCCCGGACGAGCCGGGCCATGACGGTGACGATGAGGGAACGCCGGAGACTTGCCGCTCAGGCGGCGTGGCGCTTGTTCTGGCGGTTGCTGAAAAGAAAACCGGCGCCTCGAGGGACGCCGGTCTGGTCTTACTGTCGCTCCCGCCGACCTTTTCACCGCCGTCATCCCCCGGCTTGTCCGGGGGATCCACGGAGCGGCTGGGCCGGATATTCGCCGCTCAAACCGCTCCATCGGCCCGGTGGATGCCCCGGACGAGCCGGGGCATGACGGTGACGATGAAGGGCGTCTGAGACGTGCCGCTCAGGCGGCGTCGCGCTTGTTCTGGCGGTTGCTGATGAGGTCTTCCACCACGCCGGGATCGGCCAGCGTCGAGGTGTCGCCGAGGCTCTCGAACTGGTCTTCCGCGATCTTGCGCAGGATGCGGCGCATGATCTTGCCCGATCGGGTCTTGGGCAGGCCCGGCGCGAACTGGATCAGGTCGGGCGAGGCGATGGGGCCGATCTCCCGGCGCACCCACGCCACCAGTTCCTTGCGCAGCTCCTCGGTGGGTTCGACGCCGTCCATCAGGGTGACATAGGCATAGATGCCCTGGCCCTTGATGTCGTGCGGGAAGCCCACCACCGCCGCCTCGGACACCTTCGGATGGGCGACGAGGGCGCTTTCCACCTCCGCCGTGCCCATGCGGTGGCCGGAGACGTTGATCACGTCGTCCACGCGGCCGGTGATCCAGTAGAAGCCGTCCGCGTCGCGGCGGCAGCCGTCGCCCGTGAAGTACTTTCCGGGGTAGGTGGCGAAGTAGGTCTGCTCGAAGCGCTCATGGTCGCCATAGACCGTGCGCATCTGGCCCGGCCAGCTATCGGCGATCACGAGGTTGCCCTCGCAGGCGCCGTCCAGCACCTGGCCGGCCGCATCCACCACTTCCGGCTGCACGCCGAAGAAGGGACGGGTGGCCGAGCCGGGCTTGAGCTTCGTGGCGCCGGGCAGGGGGGTGATGAGGATGCCGCCGGTCTCGGTCTGCCACCACGTATCGACGATGGGGCAGCGCTCCTCGCCGACCACGCGGTAGTACCACTCCCAGGCCTCCGGATTGATGGGCTCGCCCACCGAGCCGAGCAGGCGCAGGGAGGCGCGCGAGGTCTTCTTCACCGGCTCCTCGCCCGCCTGCATCAGCGAGCGGATGGCGGTGGGGGCGGTGTAGAAGATCGACACCTGGTGCTTGTCGATCACGTCCCAGAAGCGGGACATGCTGGGATAGTTGGGGATGCCCTCGAACATCAGCGTGGTGGCGCCGTTCGCGAGCGGGCCGTAGACGATGTAGGAATGGCCCGTCACCCAGCCCACGTCGGCGGTGCACCAGTAGATGTCGCCGGGGTGATAGTCGAACACGTACTGATGCGTCATGGACGCATAGACGAGATAGCCGCCGGTGGTGTGCAGCACGCCCTTCGGCTTGCCGGTGGAGCCGGAGGTGTAGAGGATGAACAGCGGATCTTCCGCGTTCATGGGCTCGGCCGGGCACTCGTCCGTCACCATGGCGGCGGCTTCGTCGTAATAGACGTCGCGGCCGGGAACCATGTCCACCTTGCCGCCGGTGCGGCGCACCACGATCACGTGGTCCACGCCGCCCTCGATCTGGTTCACGGCCGCGTCCACATTGGCCTTCAGCGGCACCTTGCGGCCGCCGCGCAGGCCTTCGTCCGCGGTGATGACGACCTTCGAGCCGCAGTCGGCGATGCGCCCGCCGAGGCTGTCCGGGGAGAAGCCGCCGAACACGATGGAGTGAATGGCGCCGAGCCGCGCGCAGGCGAGCATGGCGAACGCCGCCTCGGGGATCATCGGCAGATAGATGGTGACGCGGTCGCCCTTCTCCACGCCGCGGTTGCGCAGCACGTTGGCGAGCTTGTTCACCTCGGAGGAGAGTTCGCGATAGGTGATCTTGCGGCTCTCGTCGGGGCTGTCGCCCTCCCAGATGATGGCCACCTGGTCGCCGCGGGTCTCGAGATGCCGGTCCACGCAATTGTAGGCGACGTTGGTGACGCCGTCCTCGAACCACTTGATGGAGACGTGGCCGGGATCATACGAGGTGTTCTTCACCTTCGTGTAGGGCGTGAACCAGTCGATCCGCTTGCCGTGCTCGCCCCAGAAGGCGTTCGGGTCGTTGACCGAGGCGGCATACATGGATTGATAGTGCGCGTCGTCCACATAGGCCTTCTGGGCCCACTGGGACGGAACGTCATAAACCTTGTCGGACATTTTCAAGCCTCCCTCGCGCGGACTGCTTCGTCCGCTGTCCATCGTTCACGGCGGTACCCGCCTTGGTTGGGGCGGATTATGCTGAGCGCCTCGACGCTCCACAAGGCACCGCCCAGCCAGACTTTGGGCTCATAGCCCTTGGTTGGCCCCGGGCATTGCCGGGGAATCGTGACGGGCGCTGCAACACCCTGCGCCGCGATGTCATGCACCGCGACCCTTCCGGCGGGCGTATAGACGGGGCTGCCCGCGATCGGCCGCGGCGCCTCAAGGAAACGCCCGATGGACCTCTGGACCCGTCTTCTCGTCCTTCTTGCCGGCCTGTTCGGGGCGGCCGGCGTCGCCGCCTCGGCGGCTGCGGCCCATGTGGGCGGCGGACCCAATCTGGAAACCGCCGCGCACTTCCTGCTGTTCAACGCTGCCGCGCTGGCCGCGCTGGTGGCCCTTGCCCTTCAGCTCACCCGTGGCGGCGTGCTGCTGAAGGTGGGGGCAAGCGCCATCGCGCTCGGCACGCTTCTGTTTTCGGGCGATCTGGCGGCGCGGGCCTTGATGGATGTCAAGCTCCTGGGCGGCAGCGCGCCGTTCGGTGGCAGCCTGATGATCCTCGGCTGGCTGACGGTGGCGGCGACCGCGCTGCTGGCGCGGCGGCGCTGAGGCGCATCAGGACGTTCGCGCGGCGGCGCGGGCCTCGGCGCGGTCGATCAGGACATCCAGCGCGTCCGTGCCATCGAGGACGAGGCGGACGGGCAGGGTGGCGATGCCGTCCCCGACCTCGGGTGCCAGCCGCACGTGATCCTTCTGCGTCGTCACGAGCCGCGCCCCGCGCCGCGCCGCGTCCGCCGCGAGGCGGGCGATCTCCTCGGGCCGGTAGGGATGGTGGTCGGCGAAGGCATGGCGGGCGACCACCGTCAGGCCGCAGGCTTCCAGCGTGGCGAAGAACTTCTCCGGCCGTCCGATGCCGGCGAAGGCGATTAGCGGCATGCCCTCCAGCGCCGCGATGGCCGCAGGCTCCGGCGCGAGATGCCCGCGCAAAACGGGAAGCCCCGCCGCGCGCGCCGCGACGGCCACCCGCTCACCCGGCGCACCATCGCCGATCACCAGTACCGCGTCGGCCTTGGCGAGCTGCGGCGCCAGCGGGGCGCGCAGGGGACCGGACGGGGTGACTTGGCCGTTGCCCACACCCACGCCGGCGTCGATGACCAGCAGCGCGCTGTCCTTGTTGAGCGAGGGATTCTGGAACCCGTCGTCCATCACCACATGGCTCGCGCCCTGCGCCACCGCGAGCCGCGCCCCACCCAGGCGATCGCCACCGGCGACGATGGTGGGCGCGTGGCGGGCGAGCAGCAGGGCCTCGTCGCCCACGTCCGCCGCGCCGTGGGCGGCGGGATCGACGCGAAGGGGGGCCTTGGCCTTGCCGCCATGCCCGCGCAGCAGCGCGAACGGCCGCGCGCCGCGCGCCTTGAGCCGCTCGATGAGGGCGATGGCGGTGGGCGTCTTGCCCGCGCCGCCAACGGTGGGATTGCCGATGCAGATCACCGGCACGTCCACCGTGCCGCCGGCCTGCCCGAGCCGGCGCAGCGCGACGCCGCCGATCACCGCCGCCACCGGAGAGAGCAGGGCGGCGGCAAGGCCGGGCCGGTCGCGCCACCAGAAGGCGGGCGCGCGCAGCATCAGCGGGCCTGCAGGCGGATATGGACCAGATAGGGCTCGATGGCGGCGAGCGTGCGGTCTAGCGCGCCGCCCAGCGATGTCACGGCCGCATGGGCGGCATCCGCCATTTCGCCGTGCAGTTGCGGGTCCTTGATGAGGGCATAGGCGGCGCGGGCGATGCCCAGCGCGTCGGTCACTTCCGCCGCGCCTTCGTCGGCATCGAGCCGCTCGTAGATGTTGGCGAAGTTCCACACATGCGGCCCATGCAGCACCACCGCCCCGAGCTTCGCGGGCTCGATGGGGTTCTGCCCGCCATGCTCCACCAGCGAGCCACCCATGAAGACCACGGGCGCCATGCGGTAGAACAGGCCCAGTTCGCCGATGGTGTCGGCGATGTAGATGTCGGTCTCTTTGTCCGGCAGCTCGCCGAGGCTGCGCTGACGGGTGGCGAGGTCCGCCGCCTGGGCGAGCGCCGCCACATCAAGCCCGCGCTCGGGATGGCGGGGGGCGATGACGGTGACCAGCTCAGGGATCTTCGAGGTGAGGATCTCGTGCGCCTCGATCATCAGCGCCTCCTCGCCCTCATGGGTGGAGGCGGCCAGCAGGATCGGCCGCTTGCCGAGCGCCTTGTCCAGCCGCTGCAATTCGGCCGGGTCGGCGGAGGGGGCCGGCACGTCGAATTTCAGATTGCCGCACACTTCCACGCGTGGCGTGCCCAGCGCCCGGAATCGCGCGCCATCCTCCTCGCTCTGGGCGAGGCACAAATCGACGCGGGAGAGCAGCGCCCGCGCGCTCTTGGGCAGCTTCCCCCAGCGCCTGGCGGAACGCTCGGAGAGCCGGCCGTTGATGAGCACGATGGGCGTTCCCCGCCGGCCAAGCTCGGAGAGCAGGTTCGGCCAGAGTTCGGATTCGGCCAGCAACACGAGGTCCGGCGCCCAATGGTCGAGGAAGCGGGCGACGAAGGCCCGCGCATCCAGAGGCACGAACTGGTGGATGACGCCGGGCGGCGCCCGCCGCTCGGCCACCCGGCTGGAGGTGAGCGTGCCGGAGGTGAGCAGCACGCGGAAGCCGCGCTGGGTCAGCCGCTCGATCAGCGGCAGGACGGAAATGACCTCGCCGACGCTGGCGCCATGCACCCACACCATAGGGCCGGGGGGACGCTCGGTGCTGGCATAGCCGCGCCGCTCGGCGAGACGCGCGGGATCCTCCTTGCCCTTGCGGACACGGTAGGACAGCCAGGCCGGAGCCAGCAGCGACGCCACGGAACTCGCCCGCCGGTAGGCGCGCAGAGTGATGGGCAGCTTGCGCCCCTTCATGCCGGCGCCTTCATCGACGCGTGGTCCGCGCGGCCAGCGCCTCGGCCCGGCGGGTCACGTCCTCAAGGCTGGCCTGCACCTGATCGCGGGCCGCGAGGAGGCCGGCGTCGTCCACGTCACGGGCCACCCAGATGGGGGCTCCGGCGACGGCGGCGCCCTTCCCGAACGGCAGGTTCAGGCTGGCACGGTCCCAGCTCTTCAGGGTGATGCGATTTCGGGTCGCCATGGCGATCGGGATGATAGGGCGTCCCGAGTAGCGTGCAATGGTAACGACGCCCATGCCCACCTTGCGGGCGATCTTGGGGACATCGGCGGTCATCGCCACATTGATGCCTTCCGCAAGGGTATCGAGCATCTGATAGGTGGCGGAAACCGCCCCCTTGCGGTGGAAGTCGCGCCTGGAGGTGGCGCCGGAGCCGCGAATGGTCCCGACGCCGAGCTTCTCGGCGGCGATGGCGTTGATCTCCGCATCCGCATGGCGGGAGATCAGCACCTTGGCCTTGTGGTGGGGCTTCATGGCGAACGGCGTGAGGAAATGCTGCCCGTGCCAGAAGGTGACGATCACCGGCAGGTGCTCGTCGATGGTCTCGAAGACGTCTGGCGGCTCGATGACGAAGTCGCTCGTCCGCGCCACGAGCTTGAAATAGGACGCAAACGTCGTTCCCGCTGCCACCTTGAAGGCGCGGTTGGTCCTCAGTCGCCGCCACATCTATGGTTTGCCCACTGTTGTTGCGTCCTGCCCGGTGGGCAGGACGAGGGACCCGATGCTCACCCGCCCTGAACCTTGCCGGTTTCCGGATCAAGGAGGCGGTGGAGATGTACCACGAAGTAGCGCATCAGGGCGTTGTCCACGGTCTGCTGCGCCTTCGCCTTCCAGGCGGCCGCGGCGCTGGCATAGTCGGGATAAATGCCGACGATGTCGAGCTTGGTGAGATCCTTGAATTCGGTGCTGTCGATCGCGGTCAATTCCCCGCCGAACACAAGGTGGGGCAACTGCTTCTTCGTCTCAGTCATGGCGTATCCAATGCGGCTTTGAAAGAAACGGGTGCGCCCATGGCCTCAAGCGCGACCGGGTGCAGCGGAGCACCGGCGCAGACGAGGGGGGCGTGGCTCGGGACGGGCGCATTGTAGCGCAAGGGCGCCCCGTCATGGCCGGTGAGGCGGCCCTGGGCCTCGCTCACCACCAGATCGGCGGCGGCCAGATCCCAGTCGTTGGAATTGCCGCCGGCAAGGGCGACATCGATCTCCGCCGTCGCCACCCGCGCGAGGCGCAGCGCCAGCGAGCGGATGCGCGGCAGGCGCTCGATGGGCGCGGCGCGGGCCATGCGGTCGAGATCGGCCGGCGGGCCGGCGACCCGTGCGCCGTCCAGCCGCGCACGGGGCGATACGGCGAGGGGGCGGCCGTTGCGGAAGGCGCCCGCGCCGGCAATGGCCGTGAACATCTCGTCGGTGGCGGGAGCGAACAAGGCGGCGGCGACAGGACGCCCCTCCACCACCAACGCCACGGACACCGCCCAGTCGCTGCCCGCCGCCATGAAGGCGCGGGTGCCGTCGATGGGGTCCACCACCCACAGCCGCCGGGCGGACAGGCGCGCGGGCGTATCGGCCGATTCCTCGGACAGCCAGCCGGCAGCCGGATCGAGCGCCGTCAGATGCTGCCGCAGGAAGGCGTCCACCGCCATGTCGGCCTCGGTGACGGGGGAATCGTTGCCCTTCGTCCAGGTCTTCACGCCGGCCGCGAACATGCCGCGCGCCATCTCACCGGCCTCGGCCACGGTCGCGACCATACGGCGGGCAAAGGCATCGTCGATGGCGATCCGGGGATGATCCCCGCCGCCGGCGCGCGTCGGTTCGGTGCTCATTGCCCTGCCAGATAGGGGCGTAGACGCCGCGAGGCAAGCCACCTGATGCTGCACCGCGTCAATCGGACCGCCCTCCGGCTTGCCCTTACGGCAAGAGAGGCAGGATGGTGTTGGGCAGGAGGGTGTCGAGGGCGAGGCCCGCAAACAGGATGAGCCCGGCGTCGCGATTCGACTTAAAGACGGCGAGGCAGCGCTCGGGATCATCAATGTCGAGACGGCGCACCTGCATCCACAGGTGAAGGGCGAATCCGATCAGGCCGAGGTAGGCAAACGGCCCCACCGGCACCGACATGAGCGCCCCCGCGAACAGGAACACCACCAGCACATAGCACAGGGAGACGGCGAGCCCCGTGCTGCGCCCGAACAGCAACGCGGTGGAGCGGACGCCGACGATGGCGTCGTCCTCCTTGTCCTGATGGGCATAGATGGTGTCGTAGGCGAACACCCACAGCACCGAGCCGGCGAACAGCAGCAGCGCCGGGTCCGCGATGGTGCGCATCACGCTCGCCCAGCCCATCAGCGCGCCCCACGAGAAGGCGATGCCGAGAATGAGCTGCGGCACCGAGGTCACGCGCTTCATCAGCGGGTAGACCGCCACCACGCCGAGGGAGGCGATGCCCGTGACGATGGCGAAATGCGGCAGGGACAGAAGAACCGCCAGCCCGATGAGGGCCTGAACCACGAGAAAGGCGAAAGCCGCGGGAACGCTCACCTGGCCGGAGGCGATGGGCCGGCCGCGCGTGCGCGCCACCTGCCGGTCGATCTTGCGGTCGAGAATGTCGTTCCAGGTGCAGCCCGCCCCGCGCATGGCGACGGCGCCGATGGCGAACAGCACCAGCAGCTTCACCGAAGGGTAGGGATCGTCATTGGCGATGGCGGCAAGCGCGGTGGACCACCAGCAGGGCAACAGCAGAAGCCAGGAGCCGATCGGGCGGTCCATCCGCGCGAGTCGCAGGTATGGACGCACCGGGCCTGGAGCGATGCGCTCCACCCAGTTACCGCGCGGGGCATCGGCAATCTGCGGGGCGGCAGCCCCTTCGCGGGCACTCAATACGGCAACCTCACTTCAGCGCGTTGCCGTTGAGCGTACCGAACACGCCGGAGTTCTTTTCCGCGTTGACGCTGTAGCCGGTGGTGATGCCGAGCGCGCTGGACATGGAGCCCTGCGGCGGGGGCTTGTTGGGTCCGCCGACGCCGGTCGCGCCATTGGCGGCGGCTTCGCAGATCTTGTTGCGCAGATCGGCGGTCTTTTTGTTGGAGGCGGCGGCCTGATCGATGGCCTGCTGGGGAACCTGACACCAGTCCTTGTTGTCGGTCAGGAACTTCACCCACTTCTGCTCGGCCGCGGCATAAGCGCGGAACGCGGGGCAGAGCACCTGCGGGTTCTTTTCCTTCTTGCTCACGACCGACTGCAGGGCCTTGCCCTTTTCCTCCAGTTCACCGCGAACCGACGCGACATCGCTCTGGCAGTCCGCCAGCGCGACGCCGGCAGACAGCGCAGTTGCGAGCAGAGTGGCCGAGATCGCGAGCGTGAACTTCTTCATGAGGCAGCGCCCCTCCTCATCGGGGTCCTTCGGGACCACAGGTTTGATATACAGACCCCCAACTTTGGGCAATATCACGGCGGAAGCTGCGGAAAGCTACAACACATTCCCTAACGGAGTGCATCGACGCTTGACGGCCCTGCTCCTCATGGGTAATTTCGCGCAACTTTTGAAAGGGACGGCGCCGACATGCGCAAGATCGTTATTCTTCTCGTAGGGTGGTGCGCCACTTTCCGTCCGGCCTGAGGCTGCGACGAACGAGGTGGCGCGTGACGAGGGGCCTTCGGGCCCCTTCGTCGTTTCTGAGCCGGGGCGCCGGCGCGGAATTTTTGAGATCGAGCCGGGCCGCAGGCCGGGTTGAGACAGCGACAGAAGTCCGGCGGAGCCCGCCGGCCGGGACCGGCAAGGATCCCGCAGGGAGTTGGGCCATGAGCAAGCAGATGACCGGCGCCGAGATGGTGATCCAGGCCTTCGCCGACCAGGGCGTCGAGCACATCTTCGGCTATCCCGGCGGCGCGGTGCTGCCGATCTATGACGCGCTGTTCCACCAGAACCACATCGAGCACATCCTGGTGCGCCACGAGCAGGCGGCGGTGCATTCGGCCGAGGGCTATGCCCGCTCCTCCGGCAAAGTTGGCGTGGTGCTCGTCACCTCCGGCCCCGGCGCGACCAACGCTGTCACCGGCCTCACCGACGCGCTGATGGATTCCATCCCGATCGTCTGCATCACCGGACAGGTCGCGACCCACCTCATCGGCAACGACGCCTTCCAGGAATGCGATACGGTCGGCATCACCCGTCCCTGCACCAAGCACAACTATCTGGTGCGGGACGTGAATGATCTCGCGCGCACGCTGCATGAAGCCTTCTATGTCGCCCAGAACGGCCGGCCCGGTCCGGTGGTGGTGGACATTCCGAAGGACGTGCAGTTCGCCACCGGCACCTATGTCGGCCGCGAGAACATCCAGCACAAGACCTACCGCCCCAAGCTCGACGCCGAGGCGCCGCAGATCGCGGCGGCGGTGGAGCTGATCGCCGGCGCGAAGAAGCCGATCTTCTACACCGGCGGCGGCGTCATCAATTCCGGGCCGGAGGCGAGCCGCATCCTGCGCGAGCTGGCCCGCCTCACCGGCGTGCCCGTGACCTCCACGCTGATGGGCCTCGGCGCCTATCCGGCGGCCGACCGCCAGTGGCTCGGCATGCTGGGCATGCACGGCACCTATGAAGCCAACATGGCCATGCACGATTGCGACGTGATGGTCTGCATCGGCGCGCGCTTCGACGACCGCATCACAGGCCGCCTCGACGCTTTCGCGCCCTTCTCCAAGAAGATCCACATCGACATCGACCCCTCGTCCATCAACAAGAACGTCAAGGTGGACCTGCCCATCATCGGCGACTGCACCCGCGTGCTCGCCGACATGCTGGCCGCCTGGAAGGCGCGCAGCCTGAAGCTGGACAAGGCGGCGCTGGACGCCTGGTGGGCGCAGATCGACCGCTGGCGGGCGCGCAACTCGCTCGCCTACCGGCACTCGGACGAGATCATCAAGCCGCAATACGCCATCGAGCGGCTCTACAATCTCACCAAGGACAAGGACGTCTACATCTCCACCGAGGTGGGCCAGCACCAGATGTGGGCGGCGCAGTTCTTCCGCTTCGAGGAGCCGAACCGCTGGATGACCTCCGGCGGCCTCGGCACCATGGGCTACGGTCTGCCCGCCGCCATCGGCGCGCAGAAGGCGCATCCCGACGCCCTGTGCATCGACATCGCCGGCGAGGCCTCAATCCTCATGAACATGCAGGAGATGTCGACCGCCGTGCAGTTCGACCTGCCGGTGAAGATCTTCATCCTGAACAACAAGTACATGGGCATGGTGCGCCAGTGGCAGGAGCTGCTGCACGGCGGGCGCTACTCGCACTCCTATTCGGAGGCGCTCCCGGACTTCGTGAAGCTGGCCGACGCCTATGGCGGCGTGGGCATCCGCTGCGACAAGCCGGCCGATCTCGATGCGGCCATCGAGGAGATGATCGCCATCAAGCGGCCGGTGATCTTCGACTGCATCGTGGACCAGCAGGAGAACTGCTTCCCCATGATCCCGTCGGGCCGCGCCCACAACGAGATGATCCTCGGCGACATGGCGATCGATCTCGACGAGGCCATCACCGACGAGGGCAAGATGCTGGTGTGAGGCGGGCCCTCTCGCTTCCTCCCCTCTGCCCTTGCGGGAGAGGGGCCGGGGGTGAGGGGGATGCCGGGATATGGCCCGGCACCTGACGGACCGCGACATACCCCTCACCCCACCCCTCTCCCGCAAGGGGAGAGGGAGCCTCTTCTCGGCGCATCGCCGCCCCCATCTCCATTCGAGACTTCCATGCCCAATTCCTCCGAGCCCATCGAGCGCCACACCCTCTCCGTCCTGGTCGACAACGAGCCGGGCGTGCTGGCGCGCGTCATCGGCCTGTTCTCCGGCCGCGGCTACAATATCGACAGCCTCACGGTGTCCGAGGTGAGCCACGAGGGTCACCTCTCGCGCATCACCATCGTCACCACCGGCACGCCCATGGTGATCGAGCAGATCAAGAACCAGCTCGACCGCCTCGTGCCGGTGCACCGGGTGCGCGACCTCACGGTGGAGGCGAGTTCGCTGGAGCGGGAGCTGGCCATGGTGAAGGTGCGCGGCGTGGGCGAGGCCCGCGGCGAGGCGCTCCGGCTCGCCGAGGCCTTCCGCGCCCGCGTGATCGACGCGACCCGCGAGAGCTTCGTGTTCGAGATCACCGGCAAGTCGGACAAGATCGACCAGTTCGCTTGGCTCATGGAGCCGCTTGGCCTCGTGGAGGTGGCGCGCACCGGCGTGGTGGCCATCTCGCGCGGCCCCGAGGCCATGTGAGGACCGCGGCCTGAGCATGTGACCATTCGGAAACAGGCGTTCGCCGGCAGCGCTGCCGTGCGAAACGCCTGTTTTCATTTGCCGCGATCCGGTGCAAAGGAGCCGCGGCCATCCCCCAATTCAAGACAACGCCCACAAGGAGACCACCATGCGCGTTTATTACGATAGCGATGCCGACCTGAACCTGATCAAGGGCAAGAAGGTCGCCGTCATCGGCTATGGCAGCCAGGGCCATGCCCACGCGCTCAACATGCGCGACTCGGGCGTGAAGGATGTCATCATCGGCCTGCGTCCCGGCTCCGCCTCCGCCAAGAAGGCCGAGGCCGAGGGCTTCAAGGTGATGGCGCCCGCCGAGGCGGCCAAGATCGCCGACGTGGTGATGATGCTGACCCCCGACGAGCTGCAGGGCGACATCTATCGCGAGAGCCTCGCCGACAACATGAAGCACGGCGCGGCGCTGCTGTTCGCCCACGGCCTCAACGTCCACTTCAACCTCATCGAGCCCCGCAAGGACCTCGACGTGCTGATGGTCGCCCCCAAGGGCCCCGGCCACACCGTGCGCTCGGAGTACCAGCGCGGCGGCGGCGTGCCGACCCTCATCGCTATCGCCCAGGACGCCTCGGGCAACGCCCATGATCTCGGCCTCTCCTACGCTTCCGCCATCGGCGGCGGCCGCGCCGGCGTCATCGAGACGACCTTCAAGGAAGAGTGCGAGACCGACCTCTTCGGCGAGCAGGTGGTGCTCTGCGGCGGCCTCGTGGAGCTGATCCGCGCCGGCTTCGAGACGCTGGTGGAAGCCGGCTACGCCCCCGAGATGGCCTATTTCGAGTGCCTCCACGAGGTGAAGCTCATCGTCGACCTCATCTATGAGGGCGGCATCGCCAACATGAACTACTCCATCTCCAACACCGCCGAATACGGTGAATACGTCACCGGCCCCCGCATCATCACCGCCGAGACCAAGGCCGAGATGAAGCGCGTGCTGAACGACATCCAGTCCGGCAAGTTCACCCGCGACTGGATGCTGGAGAACAAGGTCAACCAGGCCTCCTTCAAGGCCACCCGCGCCCGCGTCAACGCCCACCCCATCGAGGAAGTCGGCGAGAAGCTGCGCGCCATGATGCCCTGGATCAAGGCCAAGGCGCTGGTGGACAAGACCAAGAACTGAGAACGGAATCCCCGTTATCCCCGGTATTGTCCACCTGTGAAAATGATCGGGGTGCAGAGGTGGATTTCCTTCGCCCATAAGTAGAGTCTCGGTTCTGTCGATGAAATGGCGGTGGATTCGCGAGACATTGCATGGGCGAGACCGACGACCTCGAATGGGATGACAAAAAGGACGGGGCGAACCGCGATCTGCGTGGTTTGCCCCTTCCTCTCGCCGCGCGCCTGTTCGACGGACGGCCGCGCGTCGACGACGTTTCGCCGAAGTCGCTCGATGGCGAGGTGCGTTTTGAGACGTTGGCCGAATATGAGGGGCGTGTGCTATTCTGCGTGTGGAAGTGGAACGGCGAACGGCGCCGCATCATTTCCCTGAGGATCGCCCATCGGAGTGAACGCCGTGCCTACCAAGAAGCAATTGGAAGAGGCCGATCGTCTCGCAAAGACGGTTGATTGGGCGAAGTTCGACGCCATGAGCGACGAAGAAATCCGCGCGCACTGGGCGTGGGACAAGGACATGACCTGGCCCACCGACGAGGAACTGGCCGAGTTCGATCTCGTCATCCCCGCCAAGAGCCGACGCAAGCCGCCCAAGGAGGCGGCGGAATAGCTCCCGCTCGAGCCTGATTATTTGCCGGCCGTCGCATCCTCTCCCGCGACCGGGAAGGCCATGTAGCGGGCGATGCGCCACATGCCGTCGGCTTCCCGGCGGAAGATGTCCATGCCTTCATCGCGGGACACCAGCCGGCCCTCCGGTCGCTCGGTGAGGATCCAGGTAAGACGGACCATCGCGAGGTCGCCGGACACCATGATGTCCTTGATGTCGAACGCATAGGCGAGCCTGCCGGGCGATTTCGCCAAAGCCTTCGCAATGCGCGCGCAGACGGCGGCCTTGTCGCCCGCCGGCGCGCCCTGCATGTCCGACTGGAGGTCCTGGGCGAACAATTCGCAGGTGGCCGCGGCATCGCCCCGGTTGAAGGCCTCGGTCCAGGCGGCGAGGCGGGCGCGGATGGCGGTCTCGGCGGCGCGATCCGCAACGGCGCGATCCTCGGCCAGCGTGATCGCAGGCGCGAGCAGCAGAGCAAGGATCAGAACGGCGCGGCGCATCTCTCACGTCTCCGATCGGCGCGCCGGTGACTAGAACACCCGCACCCACAATCCGGCAACCGTCAGTCCACGATGCGGGCCTGAATGGTCAGAATGTCCCACGCGGGCATGTCCGGAGGGTTGGCGTAGGCGGTCGTGAAGACGCCGCTGCGTCCATCCGGATCGATGGCGTGGCGCGCTAGCCCGCCGATCTCCGCGCCATGCACCTCGATGTGGATGGCCGGCGCGGTGGCGGAGCCGTTGGCGATGGCGAGGCCGTCGCCATCCTTCGCGACGAAGGCATCGACCATGCCCGCCATCAGCTGCTTCGCCGCCGCCCGTGCCGTCGGCGGCAAGCCTTCGGGAAGCGCGAAGCGCTGGCGCGCGACCTCACCCCGCAGCACCCCGGCCAACTCCCAGACCGGCTGCGCGCACAAGGGCAGGGCAGCGCCGGGGCCGAGCACGGTGGCGATCACCGTGAAGCGGGTCATCTGGTCTGCATAAAGCTGGTACTGGCGAAACGGCGCGCCGTCGAGGCGGGCGAAGGCGTCGGGCAGCCAGTCGTCCTGCGCCACCAGACGGGCCATGAGGTCGCGGCCTATCATCAGGATTTCGCGCGGATCGTCGGCCAGCTCCACCATGGACTGGATGTCCCAGCAAAAGCGCCGCAGCGGCTCGGGCGGGGCTCCCGCCTCAGTGGTCATGATCGTGGTCGCCGTGGTCATGGTCATCGCTCGCTTTCTTCGGCTTCACGAGGGCGGCCGTCAGCACGCTGCCGGCAGCGATGATGCCGTCGTCGTCCTCCCCATGGCCGAGGCCGGGCCGGCGCATGCTCTTCACCGGCAGGCCGAGGGCCTTCAGGCGGTCGCGGGTGGCGATCATGTCGGCGAGCGGCACCACCGCATCGTCCTCGCCATGGATGAACACCACCGGCGGCTGCGCGCGCGGCGCGCCGATGTCACGCGTCTCGGGCAGGGCACCGCCGAAGGCGATGATGACGGCGGGCGGCACGGCACGGCGCAGACCCACGTCGAGCGCCAGCATGGCCCCCTGCGAGAAGCCCACGAGGGCGAGATGGTCGCCCGGCAGGCGCCGTGCTGACAGCATTTCGTCGAGAAAGGCGTCGAGCAGCGGCGCGCTGGTCGTGAGGCCGGCGACGATGGTCTCGGTGGAAAAGCCTTCGCCGGGAAACCAGCGGCGGCCCGTCGCGGCCGGGAACGGCGCCTCGGCGGCAAGGAAATCCGCCTTTGGCAGTTCGGGCGCGAAGTTCAGCGCGAGGTCGATCACCTCCTGCCCGGAACTGCCCTCGGCATGGAGCAGCACCACGAGATAGACCGGCTTGCCGCAAGAGAGCGCGGCGATCTTTGGCCCGGCGGCGATGGCGGCCGTCATCAGGCCGTTGCCCGGAAGCTGGGGCAAGAGGCGCCATGTCGGGTTTGCGACGCGGTGCCAAGGCGTCCGGCCCGTTCGCATTCATCTTGTAAAACCAATGACATATTCACCTGCTGCGGCCGCGTGCCGGCGAACCCGGCCACCCAGCCGCAGCCGACGCAAGAACAGGGCCGGGAGAGCCTCAGCTTCCGGCGACCGCCAAGCGTGCGCCTGCGATGTCGCAATGCACAATATGTCGGTCCGAAGACAAAGATCGGTAAAAATGTACTAATATCAATCGACTAATAATACTCATCGCGACCACGAAATCGCCGTTGACAACCCCATGACCCAGAAATAGCCTTTTGTCCGACAAAGCGTCCTTTCGTGGATTTTCCGGTGCTCATGGAACGGTTCGACCGCATCAAGGTCCCCTCAGCCTACGAGATGGTTGCAGAGGCCATCGAGGCCGAGATCGTGTCCGGCCGGCTGCGGCCGGGGGACGAGATCGGCACCGAGGCGGCGCTGGTGCGGCAGTTCGGGGTGAACCGTTCCACCGTGCGCGAGGGCATCCGCGTGCTGGAGCAGGGTGGCCTCGTGCGGCGGGAGGCGAGCCGCAAGCTGTTCGTGTGCGAGCCGCACCCGGCGGCGCTCTCCACCCGCATCAGCCGCGCGCTGGTGCTGCAGGACGTGACCTTCCGCGAATTGTTCGACACCGCCATGGTGCTGGAGGTCGGCTCAGTCGAGGGCGCCGTCGTCCACGCGGATGAAGAGATGCTGGCCGCGCTGGAGGACAATCAGGAACGCCTTGAGGCAGCGGTGAACAATCCCGCCGTCATCGCGGAGCTGGATTCCGAATTTCACGCGCTCCTCGCGCGCGCCTGTGGCAACCGCGTGCTCGAAATGGCGCGCGAGCCCGCCGCTTTGCTGTTCTTTCCGTCCACGGAGATGATCTGCCGGCGGGTGCCCGAGGGCGCGCGGCGCATGGCGGAGGCGCACCGCTTCATCATCGAGGCCGTCAAGGCGCGCGACCTCGAACTCTCCCGTACCTGGATGCGCCGCCACCTGAACGACTGGCGCAAGGGGTTCATTCGGGCAGGCCGCGAGATCGACGCGCCCGTGGAACGCATCTTCGCGCGCTATGCGCTGAGCAAGTCGCAAGTTTGAGCTGAAGTAAAACCAAGACGATCGCCGGAAAACCGGCGGCTTTGGAGGGAATGCCTTGGAATACGTCAACTCGGTCCCCATGGCCGGGCGCCGCGGATGCGTCGGCTCGCGGCTGGGGAGGGCGGCATGAGCGCCGCTCCCGCCTCCGCGGCAACGCATGCGCCCCCCGCCGCGCATCTGGCGGTGGATGGACTCGGCCTATGGTTCGGCGGGCTGAAGGCGCTCACCGACGTGTCGTTCGAAGTGAAGCCCGGCACCATCACCGCCCTCATCGGCCCGAACGGGGCCGGCAAGACCTCGCTGTTCAACTGCATTTCGGGCTTCTACCGCCCGCGCGCCGGCATCATCCGGCTCGACGGCGCGGACATCACCCACACTCATCCCCCCGCGCGCGCCAAGGCCGGGCTTGCCCGGACCTTCCAGAACATCGCGCTCTTCAAGGGCATGACCGTGCTCGACAACATCAAGCTCGGCCGGCACGCCCACATGAAGACCAACCTGTTGCAGGCGCTGACCTATTGGGGCGCGGCCCGGGCCGAGGAGATGGAGCTGCGCGCTGAGGTGGAGCGGCAGATCATCGATTTCCTGGAGATCGACCACATCCGCAACAAGCCGGTCGCCTCGCTCTCCTACGGCCTCCAGAAGCGCGTGGAACTCGCCCGCGCGCTCGCCATGCGCCCGCGCCTTTTGATGCTGGACGAGCCCGTCGCCGGCATGAACCGGGAAGAGACCGAGGACATGGCCCGCTTCATCCTCGACGTGAAGGAAGAATGGGGCATCTCCATCCTCATGGTGGAGCACGACATGGGCATGGTGATGGACATCTCCGACCATGTGGTGGTGCTGAATTTCGGCAAGGTCATCGCGCAGGGGCTGCCGGCGCAGGTGCAAGCCAATCCCGAGGTCGCCGCCGCCTATCTCGGTTCGGGCGATCCGGCCGAACTGATGCGGCGCCTCGCGGGCGTGGGGGAGGCGGCCTGATGGATTGGCTCTTCTTCACCGAGGTGACGCTGGCGGGGCTCGGCTCCGGCGCATTGCTGTCGCTCACCGCACTGTCCTTCGTGCTCATCTACAAGGCGACGCGCGTCATCAATCTTGCGGTGGGCGAGATCTTGATGCTGGGCGGCTATCTCTTCTTCGCCTTCGTCACCGCCTTCGGGCTTTCGACCTGGCTTGCCATTCCGCTCGCCATCGCCGGGGGTGCGCTGTTCGGCTTCGTGGTGGAGCGCACCCTCATCCGCCCCATGCTGGGGGAAAGCTCCATCTCCGTGCTGATGCTGACGGTGGGTCTCGGGTCCGTGCTCATCGGCGCGACGGAATTGATCTGGAACACCGATCCGCGCGCGCTGCCGGACTTCATGGGGCAGGCGCCGGTGTTCATCGGCGAGGCGTATGTCTCGCGCAAGATCGCCATCGGCTTCGTCGTGTCGGCGCTGGTCATCGCCCTGTTCCTGCTGCTGTTCCGCTTCTGGCGCGGCGGCGTCGCCCTGCGCGCCACGGCGACCGACCAGGCGGCGGCCTATTCCTGCGGCATCAACGTGCCGGCGGTGTTCTCGCTGGCCTGGATGGTGGCCTGCGCCACCGCCGCCGGGGCGGGGCTGCTGGTGGGCGCCATCGGCGGCATCTCGCCCACCATGGGTGTGTTCGGCCTCTCGGCGCTGGTGGTGGTCATCATTGGCGGGCTGGACAGCGTGCTCGGCGCGCTCATCGGCGGCATCCTCATCGGCCTCGTGGAAGCCTGGGCCGGCACCTTCCTCGGCGGCGAGTACAAGCTCGTCACCACCTTCTCCATCCTCATCGCGGCGCTGATGATCCGGCCCTACGGCCTGTTCGGCACCGTGGAGATCGAGCGGCTCTGATGCGCATCGCCACCGCCAAGGAAACCTACATCGCCGACGAGGGCCTGCTCGTCACCGCCACGCAGCGGGCGTGGATGGGCGTGCTCCTCGCGATGCTGGTGCTCGCGCCCTTCGTGCTCAACCAATACTGGCTTTATCTGGCCTGCCTCGTCGCCATCAACGTGGCGAGCGCGACAGGACTCAACATCCTCACCGGCTATACCGGCCTCGTCAGCCTCGGGCAGGCGGCCTTCATGGCGGTGGGCGCCTATACGGTCGCCTTCTTCGAGGGGCAGGTGGGAACGCCGTTCCTCGTCAACATCATCGCCGCCGGCTTCGTGGCGGCTTTCGTGGGCGTGCTGGTCGGCATTCCGAGCCTCCGGGTTAAGGGGCTCTATCTTGCCATCGCCACCATCGCGGCCTCGGTGATCCTGCATTTCGTCTTCACCCACTGGGTGTCGGTGACGGGCGGCGTGCGCGGCATCAATGTCGCGCCCGCGCGGCTCTTCGGGCTGGAACTGGCGAGCCCGTTCGCGCTCTATTTCGTCATCGTGCCCATCACCTGCCTCATGGTGCTGGGCGCGGCCAACCTGTTCCGCACGCGCATCGGCCGCGCCTTCATCGCCATCCGCGACCGGGATATCTCGGCCGAGGTGCTGGGGATTCCGCTGCTCCGCTACAAGCTCATGAGCTTCGCCCTCTCGTCTTTCTACGCGGGCGTCGCGGGCGGCATGTGGGCCTATTTCTTCCGCGTGGTGACGCCGGAAAGCTTCCCCTTCGCCACCTCCATCTTCTTCCTCGCGGCGGTGATCGTGGGCGGGCTCGGCACCATCATCGGCTCGGTGCTGGGCGCGGCCTTCATGACGCTCATGCCGGAGCTGCTGAAATATGTGGTGGAGTGGCTCGCGCCCATCTTCCCCAATGCGGGCGCGGCGCTCTCGCCGGTGCGCACCATCGTGTTTGGCGCGCTCATCATCCTGTTCCTCGTTTTCGAGCCGCATGGACTGGCGGAAATGGTGCGCCGTGCGCGCCGCTTCTTCCATCTGTGGCCGTTCCGGACGTGAGGCGCACATGAAAAGCCCCTCGCATCACCGCCGTCATCCCCCGCCTTGTGCGTGGGATCCACCCGGCCGCGTGGCGGGTGTTTGAAACGAAGAGTACAGCCCGGCCGGACCGTGGATGCCCCGGACGAGCCGGGGCATGACGAAAAATAAGATCAAGTAGAAATCCAAGGGAGAAAACGCCAATGACCAGTCTCAACAGACGCCAGATCATGGGCCTCGCCGCCGGCGCCGGCCTCGCCTCGGCCTTTCCCGGCTTCACCGCCTATGCGCAGGAGAAGGAGATCGTCATCGGCGGGTCGATCCCGCTCACTGGCGTCTTCGCCTTCGCCGGCGTCGCCATCGAGGCGGGCATTTCGGATTATGTGAAGCTCACCAACGAGGCGGGCGGCATCGCCGGGCGCAAGCTGCGCCTGGCCTATGAGGACACCGCCTACAAGGTGGATGCATCGGTGGCCGTCTTCAACAAGCTCACCACCCAGAACGACATCCATCTCTACTATGGCGACAGTACCGGCTTCGCCAAGACCATCAACGAGGAGCTCAACCGCCGCGGCTCCATCATGATGGCCGGCGCCTCCTTCGCCAGCGAACTGAACGATCCCGCCAAGTATCCGTTCCAGTTCATGGCCGGGCCGGACTATGTGGAAATGTTCGCCATCCTGCTCGAATACATCGCCAAGGCGCAGCCGGGCGCGAAGCTCGTCTTCGTGAATTCCGATACCGAGTTCGGCCGCGACCCCATCGAGGCGAGCGTGAAGCGGGCGAAGGCCATGGGGCTCGACGTGGTGGCGCAGATCGTCACCCCGCCCTCGGCGGTGGACGTCTCCACCGAGGTGCTGAAGCTGCGCCGGGCCAATCCGGACTTCACCATCTTCCATGGTTATGTGCTGGCGCCGCTGCCGGAATTCATGTCTCAGGCCAAGCAACTCGGGCTCAAGACCAAGTTCATGGGCACCTTCTGGTCCATGGACAACTCGCTCTGGGCCAATGTCGGCGCGCCGGCGGACGGCTTCATGGGCGTGATGCCCTACCGTTATTACTACGATACAGCTCCCGACGCGCCGATCCTCGAGAAGATCCGCAAGCTCCGCCCCACCTATCAGGCGACAGGCTACATGCAGGGCTTCCTCACCGCCATGCTCATGGGCGAGGCGGCCAAGCGCACGCTCGCCGCCGGGCAGGAGCTGAACGGCAAGACGCTGAAGGCCGCCCTCAATTCCATCAAGGATTTCGACACCGGCGGCATCATCGGCGTTCCGATCTCGGTGCCCGGAAATTCCGTCCCTGTGGGCCGCATCTACCAGTTCAGCGCCGCTGACAAGCAGATGAAGCCGGCGTCCGACTGGATCAGCCTGAAGAAGTGATGGCGATGACCGCGCAACCCATCCTCGACATCTCCAACATCGAGGTCGTCTACAACAAGACGATCCAGGTGCTGCGCGGCCTGTCGCTCAAGGTGGAGGCCGGCAAGGTGGTGGCGTTGCTCGGCTCCAACGGGGCCGGCAAGTCCACCACGCTCAAGGCCATCTCCGGCCTTCTCGCGCTGGAGGACGGCGACGTCACCTCCGGCTCCATCACCTTCGACGGGGTGGCGAGTGGCGAAGCCAAGCCGCACGACCTCGTGCGCCGGGGCCTGTTCCACGTCATGGAGGGGCGGCGTATCTTCGAGGATCTCTCTGTGGAGGAGAACCTCGTCGCCGCCACTTATGCCCTCACCGGGCGGGCGGCGAAGCCCTCCTCCTTCGATGCGGTGTACGAGTATTTCCCTCGCCTGCACGAGCGGCGCACCGGCCGCGCCGGCTATCTCTCCGGCGGCGAGCAGCAGATGCTCGCCATCGGCCGCGCTTTGGTGGCGGAGCCGAAGCTGATCCTGCTGGACGAGCCCTCCCTCGGCCTGTCGCCCAAGCTGGTGGAGGAGATCTTCACCATCATCGCCCGCATCAATCGCGAGCGGGGCGTCTCCATGCTGCTGGTGGAGCAGAATGCGGCGGTGGCGCTCGCCGTCTCCCACTACGGCTACATCATGGAGACCGGCAAGATCGTGCTGGATGGTCCCACCGAGCGCCTCATGGCGGACCAGGACGTGCGCGAATTCTACCTCGGCATGGCCGGGGAGGCGGGGGCGAAGAGCTACCGCGACATCAAGCATTACAAGCGCCGCAAGCGCTGGCTTTCGTGAGCGCGCGACCATGACCGCACCCCAATTCCCCGACCTCACCCTGCCGCAGATGCTGCGCCTCAATGCGGAGCGCATCGCCACCCGCACGGCCATTCGCCAGAAGGATTTCGGCATCTGGAATCCGGTGTCCTGGCAGGCCTATTTCGAGCGTGCCGCCCTCGCCGGCCACGGCCTGCGTGCGCTCGGCCTGCCTGAGGGCGGGCATGTGGCGGTACTCTCCGAAAACCGCATCGAATGGGTGCTGACCCAGCTCGGCGCCGGCCTCCTCGGCGCGGTCACGGTGGGTGTATATCCCACCAGCCCGGCGAACGAGGTGGCCTATGTGCTCGGCCATGCGGAGGCGGAGATCGTCGTCTGCGAGGACCAGGAGCAGGTGGACAAGGTGCTGGAGCGGCGGGACGAACTGCCGAAGCTCCGGCGCATCGTGGTGGTGGAGAAGAAGGGCCTGCGCACCTATGCGGGCGGCGAGGTGATCGCCTTCGATCAGCTCGTGGAGATGGGCGCCGCCCATCGCGCCGCCCACCCCCGCCTCATCGACGCGGCGCTGGCGCGCCAGTCGCTCACCGACGTGGCGCTGATGATCTACACCTCCGGCTCCACCGGAAAGCCCAAGGGCGCGATGCTCACCTATCGCAACCTGCGCGCCGAGGCGATCGCGCTCGCGGAGCGGCTCCAGCTGGATGAAACGACGACCCACGTCTCCTACCTGCCGCTCTGCCACGTGGCCGAGCAGATGCTCACCACCATGGCGCCCATCTATCTGGGCTCGCAGGTGAATTTCGGCGAGAGCATCCGCACGATCCAGGAGGACCTGCGGGAGGTCGCGCCCTCCATGTTCCTCGGCGTGCCGCGCATCTGGGAAAAGCTCGCGGCGTCCATCACCATCAAGATGATGGAGGCGGGAGGCCTGCGCCGCACGCTCTACGAACGCCTCGTGAAGGCGTGCGAGCCGTTCGCCGAGAAGCATCCCTCGGCGCGGACGCTGAAGGAGCGGGCGCTCTTCTTTATCGCTTACCTTCTTTACTTCCGGGCGCTGCAGAATTTCATCGGCCTGAGGCGCGCCAAGGTGGCGATGACCGGCGCGGCGCCCATCTCGCCCAACATCGTGCGCTTCTTCCGCACGCTCGGCGTGCCTCTGGTGGAAGTCTATGGCGCCACCGAGACCACCGGCATGTGCACCGGCCAGCGGCTCGACGACCTGCGCCCCGGCTGTGTCGGGCCGGCTGCGGAGGGCGTCGAGGTGAAACTCGGCCCCCACAACGAATTGCTGGTGCGGGGCGATCTCGTCTTCGCCGGCTATTACCGCAGCGAGGAGGCGACCGCCGCCGCCCTGCGCGACGGCTGGCTCCACACCGGCGATGTGGTGGAGATGGTGGGCGATCAGGTGAAGATCGTGGATCGCCTCAAGGACATCATGATTACGGCGGGCGGCAAGAATCTGAGCCCGTCGGAGATCGAGAACGTCGCGAAATCGAGCGTCTTCATCAAGGAATGCATCGTCATCGGCGAGGCGCGCAAATATGTCTCCGCCCTCATCCAGATCGATTTCGAGACGGTGGGCAAATGGGCGGAGGAGAAGTCCATTGCCTACACCAATTTCCGCAACCTCGTGGAAAACCCGCAGGTGCGCGCGCTGATCGAGGGCGAGGTCGCCAAGGCCAATGCGGAATTGGCGCAGGTGTCCCACATCCGCCGCTTCCACCTCCTCACCAAGGAGCTGGACCATGACGACGACGAGGTGACGGCGACCATGAAGATCCGTCGCTCCAACATCCAGAAGAAATACGCCTCCGAGATCGAAAGCCTCTACGCCTGAACGGCGTGACCGAAAGACCTTTGGGGGCTGCAAGGATATTTTATGCCAGACGCTTACATCTTCGACCATGTGCGCACCCCGCGCGGTCGCGGCAAGCCGGATGGCGCGCTGCACGCGGCGACGCCCGTGCATCTCGCCTCAACCGTGCTGTCCGCCCTGCGCGATCGCAGCGGGCTCGACACGGCGATGGTGAGCGACATCGTGATGGGTGTCGTCATGCCCATCGGCGAGCAGGGCCAATGCCTGCCGCGCATCGCGGCCCTGCGCGCGGGCTATGACGACGAGGTGGCGGGCGTTCAGATCAACCGCTTCTGCGGCTCCGGGCTGGAGGCGGTGAACATGGCCTCGGCCAAGGTCATGGCCGGGCAGGCGGACATGGTGATCGGCGGCGGCTGCGAGAGCATGTCGCGCATTCCCATCCTCTCCGATGGCGGGGCCTGGAGCCAGGACCCGGACGTGGCCTTCGCCACGCGCTTCGTGCCGCAGGGCATCAGCGCGGACCTCATCGCCACCAAATGGGGCTATTCGCGCGCGGATGTGGACGCCTTCGCGGTGGAGAGCCACCGCCGTGCCGCGCAGGCGTGGGCGGAAGGGCGTTTCGCCCGCTCCGTCGTGCCTGTCACCGACCATATCGGCGAGGTGATGCTGGACCGCGACGAGACGGTGCGCGGCAATTCCAGCGTTGACGATCTCGCCCGCCTCAAGCCCGCCTTCGCCGCCATGGGGGCGGACCCCGGCTTCGACGAGATCGCGCGCCTGCGCTATCCCGAAGTCGGCGAGATCGCCCATGTGCACCATGCCGGCAATTCCTCCGGCATCGTGGACGGCGCGGCCGCTGTGCTCATCGGCACGCGCGAGGCCGGTGCGGCAGCGGGGCTCAAGCCGCGCGCGCGAATCCGCGCCTTCGCGGAGATCGGCTCTGAGCCCACCATCATGCTCACCGCCCCCTCCTTCGCCGCGCAGAAGGCACTGAAGCGGGCGGGAATGGGCGTCGCGGATATCGACCTGTATGAGATCAACGAGGCGTTCGCCGCCGTGGCGCTGCGCTTCATCGATGCGCTGGAGCTGGACCCCGCGCAGGTGAACGTGAACGGCGGCGCCATCGCCATGGGCCACCCGCTCGGCGCCACCGGCGCCATGATCCTCGGCACCGTGCTGGACGAGCTGGAGCGCACGGGAAAGGGCACGGCGCTCGCCACCCTGTGCATCGGCGCCGGCATGGGCGTCGCCACCATCATCGAACGGGTCTGAGCCATGCTGCGCACCGAGATCGACGGCGACGGCATCGCCACCCTCATCCTCGACCAGCCGGGCCGGTCGGTGAACACGCTCGGCTGGGCTCTGGTGGACGCGCTGGAGGCCGAGGTGGAGCGGCTGGCGGCGGATGGCGTCGTTGCCGGCATCGTCGTCACGTCCGCCAAGTCCTCCTTCCTCGCCGGGGCCGACCTCGCCATCATGGGCGACCTCGCGGCGCCGGATGTGAGCCTGCCTGAGGCGGCGCGGCGCATCGGCCGCATGGGCGCGCTGTTCCGCCGGCTGGAGACCTGCGGCAAGCCGGTGGTCGCCGCAGCGCCGGGCACCGCGCTGGGGGCGGGGCTGGAACTGATGCTCGCCTGCCATCACCGGTTGGCAGCAGACAATCCGAAAGGCCTGTTCGGCCTTCCGGAGGTGACGCTCGGCATCCTCCCCGGCGCCGGCGGCACCCAGCGCGTTCTGCGTCGCCTCGGCATCGCCGCCGCCTTGCCGATCCTGCTGGAGGGGTGCCCCATGAGCGCCGCCGAGGCGCAGGGGGCGGGGCTGATCAATGCGGTCGTGGCGCCGGACGATCTCGTTCCCGCCGCCAAGGCCGCCCTGCGCGAGGGCCGGGTCACCGCCGTCGCGCCCTGGGATGTGAAGGGCTTCCGCCTGCCGGGCCTCGCGCCCACCAGCATCGCCGCGGGCGACCTCTTCGCTTTGTGGAACGCCCGCGTGCTGGCGCGCACCAGGGGGGAGGACCCTGCGCAGCGTGCCATCCTCTCGTGTGTGTTCGAGGGCGCACGCCTGCCCATCGACAAGGCGCTCAGGGTGGAGCGCGATTATTGCGCCAGCCTCATTCAGAGCCCCCAGGCGCAGGAGAAGATCGCCGTCTTCTTCGCCCGCCAGGCCGCGAAGGCGGGCGGAGCGGCATCGTAAGCGGTCGTCATCCCCCGGCTCGTCCGGGGGATCCACTTGGCCGCAAGAGGAGCGCCGGAACGCGTAGCACCGCCCCCCGGCGGCGGCGTGGATGCCCCGGACGAGCCGGGGCATGACGGTTCACAATATGCCAATGAGACGGCGGCTCAGCCGCCCCAGAACAAGGACCACCCCATGCCGCTTCCCGCCGCCTTCGAGGGCCGCCTGAAAATCCCCGCCGTGGCCGCGCCCATGTTCCTCACCTCCGGCCCCGATCTCGTGGTGGAAGTGTCGCGCTCGGGGCTCGTGGGCACCTTTCCGGCGCTGAACGCCCGCACGAGCGACGGCTTCCGCGACTGGGTGCGCGAGATCAAGGCGCGCCTCGCCGAGACGGCGGATGCGGCGCCGTTCGGCGTCAATCTCATCGTTCACAAGTCCAACCCGCGCGTTGAAGCGGACCTCGCCATCTGCGTCGAGGAGAAGGTGCCGCTCATCATCACCTCCCTCGGCGCGGTGCCCGATCTCGTGAAGGCGGTGCATGCCTATGGCGGCATCGTGTTCCACGATGTCATCGGCCGCCGCCATGCGGAGAAGGCGGCGGAAGCCGGCGTGGACGGGATCATCGCGGTGTCCGCCGGCGCGGGCGGCCATGCGGGGCAGCTCAGCCCGTTCGCCCTCGTCACCGAGATCCGCCAGGTGTTCGCCGGCACCATCCTGATGGCCGGCGCCATCAACACCGGCGCGCAGATCCTCGCCGCCCGCGCGGCCGGGGCGGACCTCGCCTACATGGGCACGCGCTTCATCGCCACGCGCGAGGCCATGGTGCAGCAGGAGTTCAAGGACATGATCCTGTCCTCCTCGGCGGCGGATATCCTCTACACCCCGGCCATCAGCGGCGTGAACGCCAATTTCATGAAGCCCAGCATCCGCGCGGCAGGGCTCGATCCGGACAATCTCCAGGGCCACGCCAAGCTCGACATGTCCAACGAGGCGAAGGCATGGAAGACCGTGTGGTCGGCCGGGCAGGGGGTGGGCGGCATCGCAGACTTGCCCGGCGCGGCCGAACTCTGCGCGCGGCTGGGCGATGAATATCGCGCGGCGCTCAAGGCCCTGTCCTCGGATGCGTTCGCCGGGGTCTGACCGGCAAGGGGCTTATCAGTACAGCGTCGCCCTCCGGCTCGACCGGAGGGCCCATGCGTGCGGCGGGCCAGGCGGCGGGAAATGCGGGCTGGGTTCGAGCCGGGCGCACGGCGGAGCTGGCGATGGACCGGCACCCGCCGCGGCGCTACGGTCCGGCTCCCGCTTGCTGCCTCGATGCCCGCCTTATGCCCGTTTCCGGAACCCATTTCATCGATCCGCCCCACGCCGCGCCGCCCCTCGGGCGTGTGACGAGCCTCGACGGGCTCCGGGGCTTCGCATCCTGCACGGTCGCGATCTTCCATTTCTTCTACGCCTTCGTGCCCGGCCCCTTCCGGTCCTGGGGGCGCGAGGGGTTTTCGGTGTCCGACACGCCACTGGCGGTGCTGTGGAACGGGCATTTCTCGGTCGCCGTCTTCTTCGCCTTGAGCGGCTTCGTGCTGGCCGCCTCGGCGCCGCGCACGCTGAAGGAAGCGCCGCTGCTGATCGGCCTCAGGTATTTCCGCCTCGCCTTGCCGGCGCTGGCCGGCTCGCTCATCGCCTGGTTCTGGATCGCCGGTTTTCCAGATGCCGGGAAGGCGGCGCAGGCGCTCTCCGGCAGTTCCTGGTTCCGCTGGACCCATCAGCCGCCCATCCCGCCTTTATGGCAGGCGGTGTGGGAAGGGGCGGTCCAGGTGTTCGTGGCAACGGGCAAGCCGCTGTTCGACAATCCATTGTGGACCATGCGCATCGAGCTTATGGGCTCGATCCTCATCTATGGCGGCTATGCCCTCGTGCGCGGACGGGCGCGGGTTCCGGCACTGGTCGCGGGGCTGGTCGCCTTGGGGGTGGCCGGCAACTTTTCCCTCGCCGCCTTCTGCGGCGGGGCGCTGGTGTTCGAGTTGCGCGGCTGGTTGAGGCCCATTCCGGTGGCGGGCACGCTGCTCGCGCTCCTCGGCCTCGTGCTGGGCGCGACCTATCCCGGCCATGCGGCCGGGCCGGGACTTGCCGATGCCGTGCTCTCCCGCCTCGGCGGCGAGGGATGGCGGGAGGCGGGGGCGCTCCTCGTCATCATCGCCTTTCTCACCACGCCCTGGCTGCGCGACCTGTTCGAGCGGCCGGCGCTGCAGCATCTGGGCGCGCTCTCCTTCCCGCTCTATCTGGTGCATGTGCCGCTGATCGTCGGGCCGGCGGCCTGGGCCTTCGTGCATTTCGCGCCGGTGGGCGTGGGAGGGCTCGCGCTCCTGTTCGCGCTGACCGCGCTGGCGACGTTCGCCCTCGCCAGCCTGTTCCTCGTCGCCGTGGAGCGTCCGGTGCTGGATGGCCTGCACGCCGTGCGCAAATGGGGTCGGGCGCGGCTGGCCGCTGCGTAAACGTTGCCTCCGCTCAGGCGCCGCGCGGGCTTGTCCGTTGCCTCCGCTCAGGCGCCGCGCGGGCTTAGAGGGCCACTGCTATCGCCGGCATGGCGATCACCTCTTCATCCTCCGACCCGTAGTCGCGCCACATGAGGAGCGCGAAGGGGGACGGCGCATCGAGCACCGTCAGCGGCGCATGCCATGTGCCCGGGGCGAGCGTGATGCCCTGTCCCGGCGCGGGCAGGAAGGCTTCCGCCGCCGCAAGGTCCGGCCTGTCCTCGGCGGTGCCCGGCGCCACCACGATCACCCAGCGCGCCGCCGCCATGGGCACGAAGCTCTGGGAGGTGAAGACGTGCCGCTCGATCACCTCCACCACCACCGGCTGGGGCACCGGCGCGGCGAGGATGATGGAGAGGCTGGCGGGCACATGGGGCTTCAGGTTGGCGAGGCCTCTGTCGAACGAGGTGCGCACGCCCACCGCCTCCGGCACCGCGAACACCTCGCCATAGGGCGCGAAGGCCTCGGCCGTCAGCGGACGCGGAACCAGCGCCATCAAGCCCCGCCGCCCGCCACTGCGAGCACCGCGTGCAGCAGCACGTTGGTTCCGGCGGCGCAGTCGTCCGGCTTGGCGGATTCCAGCTCGTTGTGGCTCACACCGTCCTTGCACGGCACGAAGATCATGGCGGTGGGCACCAATGTGGCGAGGTGGAAGCTGTCATGCCCCGCCCCCGAGACGATGGGCCGATGCGGCAGGCCGAGCCGGTCGGCGGCGGCGGCGATGGCGCCGGTCATCACGGGATCGAAATGGGTGGGCTCCTTGCGCCAGATGGTGTCGAGCCGGACGTCCACCTTCCGCCGGGCGGCGATCTCCTTCACCTTGTCCTGAAGCGCCTTGTCCAGCGCATCGAGGATGCCGGCGTCCGGCGTGCGGAATTCGCCGGAAAAGGCGATCTCGCCGGGGATCACATTGCGCGAGGGCCGCGCGATCACCGCCTCGCCGACGCTGCCCACCGCATTCGGCCCATGGGCCTTGGCGAGCGCCTCGATGGCGAGCACGATCTCGGAGAGGGTCGCCAGCGCATCCTTGCGCAGATGCATGGGCGTGGAGCCCGTATGGCTCTCGAAGCCGGTGATGCGGCCGTCGTACCAGATGATCCCCTGGCCGTGCTCCACCACGCCGATGGGGAGGCCCTCCGCCTCCAGGATCGGCCCCTGCTCGATGTGCAGTTCGAGGAAGCCCGAAAGTTTCTGCGCGCCCACCTCTTCCGGTCCGCGATAGCCGATGGCGTCGAGCGCCGTGCCGACGCTCACGCCCTCCGCATCGGTGCGGGCGAGGATGTCCGCGACCGGCAGGTCCGCCACATAGCCCGCCGAGCCCATCATGGCGGGGGCGAAGCGGGAGCCTTCCTCGTTGGTCCAGTTGCAGATGCAGAGCGGCGCGTCGGTCTCGATGCCGGCGTCGTTCAGCGTGCGCACCACCTCCAGCGCCGCCATCACGCCAAGAACGCCGTCGAACTTGCCGCCGGTGGGCTGGGTGTCGAGGTGGGAGCCGATGCCGAGGGGCGGCTTCGTCATGTCCTTGCCCGGCCGCAAGGCGAACATGTTGCCGAGGCCGTCCACGGTCACGGTGCAGCCGGCTGCCTCGCAGGCGGCGCGGAACCAGTCGCGCACCTGCCGGTCTTCCTCGCTCAGGGTCAGGCGGCGCACGCCGCCCTTGTCCGTGCCGCCGAAGCGGGCGGTCTCGATGATGGTGCTCCAGAGGCGGTCGGCGTTGATCGTGAGGTTGGAGGCGGGCGCGGACATCAATTCACCGGGACGGGGGTTTCAGCCAGAATGCAGCGCACGTCGCGCCCGGGTCCGAGATGGACGTAAGGCGGCGGCGCGGCGGTGCATCGCGGCTGCGCGTAGGCGCAGCGCGGCGCAAAGGAGCAGGCGACGGGCGCCTTGTCGAGGGATGGCGGCGTGCCGGGAATGGTCTCCAGCCTCGCCCCGCGCGCCGCGCCGTGGACGGTGGAGGCGAGCAGCCCGCGCGGATAGGGATGGCGCGGCGTGCGGACGATCTCGCCCAGCGTGCCCGTCTCCACGATCTGGCCGGCATACATCACCGCCACCTGGTCGCAGATCTCGATGGCGACGCCGATGTCGTGGGTGACGAAGATCACCGACATGCCCATCTCCCGCTGCAACTCGCGCAGCAAAAGCAGGATCTGGATCTGCACCGTGGCATCGAGGGCGGTGGTGGGCTCGTCCGCCAGCAGGATCTTGGGGCGGCAGGCCAAGGCGAGGGCGATCATGGCGCGCTGGCGCATGCCGCCGCTCATCTCGTGGGGATAGGCATCGAGCCGGCGCTTCGCCGAGGGAATGCGCACCAGCTCCAGCATCTCGAGCGCGCGGGCGGTGGCGTCGCGCTGGCTCGCCCCCTCGTGGCGCATCACCGATTCCGAAATCTGCCGGCCGATGGTGTAGACCGGGTCCAGCGCCAGCGCCGGCTCCTGAAAGATCATCGAGACGGTGCGGCCGCGGAAGTCGGAAAGGGTGGCGTCGTCCATGGCGAGCACATCCTGCCCCGCCACATGCACGCTGCCGGAGATCACCGAGCGGCGTTTGGGCAGGAGACGCATGAGCGCGCGCATGGTGACGCTCTTGCCGGAGCCGGATTCACCCAGCAAGCCCAGCACCTCGCCCTCGCCGAGGGAAAGGGACACGCCGTTCACCGCGTGAACGGTTCGCTCGCCGGTAAAGCGGATGGTGAGGTCGCGGATGTCGACGAGGGGGGCGGGGGCGTCGGCCATTATGCCTCCTCCGGCATCTGTTCGTGGAAATCGGTCTCACGCTGGAAAGCGGCGCCGATGCGGATCAGCGTCGCCTCGGCGAACGGCCGGCCGATGACCTGAAATCCGATGGGAAGCCCCGTGCCGGTGAAGCCGCAGGGCAGGCTCACGGTGGGCAGGCCGAGATAGTTCACCGGACGGGTGAAGCGGGTGATGCGCTGGATCATCGCCTCCGCGCCCGGCCCGCCGTCCGTGTCGGTCTCGGCGATGGTGGGGGCGGGCATGGGTGCGGTGGGAGCGAGCACGGCATCCACCTCGGCGACTGCGGCCAGATGCTCCGCCAGCGCCGGCCCGCGCCAGCGCAGCGCCTCCAGATAGGTCACGGCGGGGATGGCGAAGCCGTTCTCAAGCCGGGAGCGGATCTGCGGGCCATAATCCTGCGGACGCTCCAGAAGCCACGCCTTGTGACTGGCTGAGGCCTCGCAGTTCAGCACCACCTGCGAGGCGCCGGAGAGCTTCGTCTGGTCGGGCAACGAGACGCCGACGATGCGCGCGCCGCCGCGCTTCAGGGTGGCGATGGTCTCGTCCAGCACGCGGGCGACCTCGGGGTCGAGATCGTCCACATAGAAGGCATCGGGGATGCCGATGGTGAGGCCCTTGAGGCGACCTTCGGCGGCGGCGAGATAGTCCGGCACCGGCGCGGTAGCGGTGGTGGGGTCGAGCGGGTCGTGGCCGGCCATCAGCTGGAGCAGGATGGCGCAATCCTCCACCGTTCGCGCCAGCGGGCCGATGGTGTCGAGGGAGAAGGACAGCGGCATGGCGCCGTAGCGGCTCACGAGCCCGACCGTGGTCTTCAGCCCCGTGACGCCGCAGAAATTGGCCGGCATGCGGATGGAGCCGCCGGTGTCCGAGCCGAGCGCGCCATAGGTGAGCCGCGCCGCCACCGCCGCCCCCGAGCCGGAGGAGGAGCCGCCCGTCACATGGGCGGTGTTCCACGGGTTTCGCGCCGCGCCGAAATGGGCGTTGTGGCCGGTGGGGCCATAGGCGAACTCCACCATGTGCAGCGTGCCGAGCCGCACCGTTCCCGCCGCCTTGATGCGGGCGAGGGCCGTGGAGTTCGTGGTCGCCACCTTGTCCCGCAGGATCTTCGAGCCGCAGGTGGAAACGCGACCCTCCTCGTAGAACATGTCCTTGTGAGCGAGGGGCAGGCCGTGCAGCAGGCCCTTCTCCTCGCCCCGCGCCAGCGCCGCGTCGGCCGCGTCTGCGCCGGCGAGTGCCGCCTCCGGCTCGATGGCGATGAAGGCGTTGATGGTTGGCTGGAGCCGCGCGATGCGGGCGAGGCACGCCTCCGTCGCCTCGCGGGATGAAAGCACGCCCGCGCGGATGGCCATGGCGGCTTCCGCGAGCGTCATCAGCGCAGGGTCGGCCGGACCACCGGCGGAGGGGCGGAGCGACAGGCTCATTGGCCGCCCTCCTTCGGCTCCGCGCAGGGCCGCTGCACCGCGAGGAAGGTCGCCGGTTCGAGATCGAACGGCAGGGTTCCGGCGATGGCCGAGAAGGCTGTGAGGCCGGGCGAAATGCCGGAAGCGATGCGCGCGGCATCACTGGCGGGAAGATCGAGGCCGGCGGCGCGGATGATGGCGGCGGCGTCTTCTGTTGAGAGATGCTGGCTCATGCGGCGACCTCCGTCGCGGCGGGCGCGCGGCTATGGCCGGAGCCCGGAATCACCATGTGGCAGGCGGCGAGATGGGCATCGGGCGCCGTATCGCCCGGCGTCGCCGGGGAGAGCGCCGGGCCGACGCGGCCGCACACCTCTTCGGCGAAGGAACAACGGGTGTGGAAGCGGCAGCCGGCGGGCGGATCGATGGGGTTGGGCGGATCGCCCGAGAGCGGCGGCGTCTGCGTGCGCTTGTCCGGATCGAGGGCCGGCATGGCGGCGAGCAGAGCGCGCGTATAGGGGTGGGCGGGGGCCTCCCACACCTGATCCACCGGCCCAACCTCCACCACCTGACCGAGATACATGACGAGCACGCGGTCGGAGATGTAGCGGACCACGTTGAGGTCGTGGCTGATGAAGACGTAGGTGAGGCCGAACTCGCGCTTGAGGTCGGTGAGCAGGTTCAGCACCTGCGCTTCCACCGACTTGTCCAGCGCCGAGACCGCCTCGTCGAGGATCACGAGCCGGGGATTCAGCGCGAGGGCGCGGGCGATGTTGACGCGCTGGCGCTGGCCGCCGGAGACCTCGTGGGGATAGCGGTTGGCGAAGACCTCGGGGCGCAGGCCCACCTTGCCCATCAGCTCGCGGGCGAGCGCCCGCGCCTCCTTGTCGGAGACGCCGTGGACCTTGGGGCCGAAGGCGATGCTGTCCTCGATGGTGAGGCGCGGGTTCAGGGACGCATAGCTGTCCTGGAACACCATCTGCATCCCGCGCCGGAACTCGCGCAGGGAGAGGCTGTAGCCGACGACCTGCCCGTCGAAGAGGATTTCGCCTGATGTGCGCGGCATGAGGTGCATCAGCAGGCGCGCGGTGGTGGACTTGCCGCATCCGCTCTCGCCCACGATGCCCAGCGTCTCGCCCTTGGCGACGGCGAAGGACACGTCGTCCACCGCCCGCACCGTCTTCTTCTCGGCGAACAGGCCGCCGCCGATGGGGAAGTGCTTGGTGAGGCTGTTGACGGCGAGCAGCGGCTGGGCCGGTCCGCCGAGATCCTCAAGAGGTTCGATGGTGCTCAATTGCGGATGTCCATGGCGCTGCGCAGCCCGTCGCTGAGCATGTTGAAGCAGATGGAGACGGCGAAGATCATCACGCCCGGCAGCGCCGCGACGCCCGGATTGACGTAGATCGCGGTGCGCAGGGTGTTCAGCATCAGGCCCCATTCTGGCTCCGGCGGCCGCGTGCCGAGGCCGAGGAAGGAGAGGCCCGCCGCGAGGATCATGGAGACCGAGATGAGGCCCGTCGCATAGACGAAGATCGGGCCCAGCACGTTGCCCAGCATGTGCACGCGCATGATGGTGAAGGCCGAGGCGCCCGACGCCCGCGCCGCGTCCACGAAGTCCAGCGAGCGCACCGAGGTGGTCACGCTCTCCGCCACGCGGGTGATCTGCGGCACGAACACCACGGTGAGCGAGACGATGGAATTGACGATGCCCGCCCCGAGCACGCCGGAGATGGCGATGGCCAGCAGCACGGAGGGGAAGGCGTAGAACACGTCGATCGTGCGCATGATGAGCGTGTTGACCTTACCGCCCAGATAGCCCGCCAGCAGCCCGAGGCTGGTGCCGATGCCGAAGGCGAGGATGACCGGCAATATGCCGATGAGCAGCGACAGCCGTCCGCCATAGACGAGGCGGGAGAGCATGTCGCGCCCGAGCTCGTCGGTGCCCAGCGGGTAGTTGGGCGTGCCGATGGGGCGCAGCCGGCGGATCATGGAGCCCTGATAGGGATCGGCGAGGCCGAGCCAGGGGGCGAAGATGGCCGCCAGCACGATGAGGAGGAGGATGGCCGCGCAGGCCATGCTCACCTTGTCGCGGGAGAGGCGGCGGGCCACCGTCGCCCAGTAGCCGCGGGCCTTCTCGATGGGGGCCGCCTCGAGGGCGGCGTCGCTTGTAGCGGTCACGCTCAGGCCCTCTTGATGCGCGGGTCGATCGCCGCCTGGGCGATGTCCACGATGAGGTTGAGGAAGACGAAGAACAGCGCCAGCACCAGGATCGTGCCCTGCAGCAGCGGCAGGTCGCGCTGGAAGATCGCCGAGTTCAGGAGAAAGCCCGTGCCGGGCCAGGAAAACACCGTCTCGATGAGGATCGAGCCGCCGAGCAGATAGCCGAGCTGGAGGCCCATCACGGCGATGGCGGTGGGCAGAGCGTTCTTCACCACGTGGCGGAACACCTGCGTCTCGCGCAGGCCCTTGGAGCGCAGCGCCTCGACGAAGTCCTGGGAAAGGATGTCGCCGGTGAGCGCGCGCACCGTTCGCGTTATGATGCCCATGGGGATCACCGACATGGTGACGGCCGGCAGGATGAGGAAGCGCAGGTGCTCCCAGTCCCACGACCAGCCGCCCGGCCCCATGCCCACGGCTGGCAGCCAATTGAGCCACACCGAGAAGATGATGACGAGCACCATGCCGAGCCAGTAGTGCGGCACCGAAACGCCGGCCACCGCGATGGAGGTCGCGAGCTTGTCCACCCAGGTGTTGCGGAAATAGCCGGCAATGAGGCCGAAGAAGGAGCCCAGCACGAAGCCGATGCAGGCGGCCGTCACCGCGAGGATGAAGGTGTTGCCCACCGCAGCCGTCACTTCGCTGAGCACCGGCCGGCCGGTGGCGATGGAGGTGCCGAGATTGCCGTGCAGGGCCTTCCAGATCCAGATGCCGAACTGCACCGGCAGCGGCTGGTCGAAGCCGTAGGCCGCGCGCATCTGCGCCGCGAGTTCCGCGGAGGCGTCCGGCGGCAGCACCGCCACCAGCGGATCGCCGGGGGTCATGTGCACCAGCAGGAAGCACACCAGCGCCACCGAGACGACGATGGGGATCACATAGACGATGCGCCGCAGGATATAGAGGAGCACGGGGCCACCTTGCTTGTGTCGGAAGAGCGCGGGGCGGCGGCTCCGCGCTTAGGTCGCTTCTGTTCTCTCCCCTCTTCCCTTGCGGGAGAGGGGGCGGGGGTGAGGGGTGAAAGCGCCTCGGCCTACGGGCACCTTCCGGCCCGCGACAGCCCCCTCATCCGTCTCGCGGCTGCGCCGCGATCCACCTTCTCCCGCGAGGGGAGAAGGAAGCCCTCCGGCCTGCTCCGCCCCGTCGCCGATGCCCGGGACACGCTCGGGCATCCGGGCCGTTTGAGGAACTTCACTGCCCGATGGACACCGGCGAGAAGTCCACGAACCAGCTCTTGGGCTGCACGAAGCCCTTGATCTTCGGGCTCAGCGCGCGCGGACCCACGTCATGGGCGACCCACAGGAAGGCTGCATCGTCCACCGAGGCGGCGTGCAGTTCGGCGAGGGCAGCATCGCGCGCGGCAGGCTCGAAGGAGTTGCGCGCCTTCTTCACCAGCTCGTCGAACTTCGGGTTGTTGATGAAGCCCCAGTTGTTGGACACCGGCGGCGCCATGCCGGACTGGAGGAACCGCACCATGGCGAAGAACGGATCCATGGCCGCATAGGTCACGTTGGTCGCGTTCGAGCCGTTGGCGGAGGGGTCCTTGGCGCCCTTGCGCCAGTTGGTGAACAGCGTGTTCCACTCGATGACGTCGAGCTGCACGTCGAAATAGCACTCGGCGAGCGCCTGCTGCAGGTATTCGTTCATGGGCAGCGGCAGCATCTGGCCCGAGCCGGAGGCCGATGTCTGCGTCTTCACCTTCAGCTTCTTGTCGGGGCCGAAGCCGGCCTCCTTCATCAGCTTCTGTCCCTCCTTCACATCATACTTGATCTGGAAGGTGGGGCTGCCGCGCCAGGGGTGGCCGGGCTCTACGGTGCCGGTGGCCGGAGCCATGAGGCCGCCGAGCAGCCCGTCCTTCATGCCCTCCCGGTCGATGCACAGGTTCGCCGCCTTGCGGACGCGGATGTCGTTCCAGGGCGACCCCTCGATGCGCGAGAACTGCCACGGCCAGACGTGCGGCTGCTCGTTGCTCTCGATCTTGAAGCCGCGCGACTTCAGCTGTGGCAGCGCATCGGGGGCGGGCGCCTCGATCCAGTCCACCTGTCCGGCGAGGAGCGCGGCGGTGCGGGCGTTGGCCTCGGGCATGGGCAGAAGCACCATGCGGTCAGTCTTGGGGATGCGGTTCTTGTCCCAATAGACCGGGTTCTTGACCAGCTCCAGCCGCTCGCGCGGCACGAAGGCGGCCATTTTCCACGGGCCGGTGCCGGAGGCGCTGCGGGCGAAGATGGTCCAGGCCGCCGCGGCCTTCGCCTTGGCGTCGGCGCCCTCGGCGGTCTCATAGAGCTTCTGCCAGTGGGCGGGGCTCGCCATGAACAGGTTGGTGAGGTTGTAGGGCAGGAAGGAGTCCGGCTCCGAGGTGGTCAGCTCCACCGTCAAATCGTCGATCTTCTTGGCAGAGCGCAGGGTGGGCATGCGCGAGGCAGTGACGCCCACCTGGCTGGCATCAAACTGGGGTGCCTCCTTGTTGAGCACCTTGTCCACGTTCCACACCACGGCATCGGCGTTGAACGGCGAGCCGTCATGGAAGGTCACGCCGGGGCGCAGCTTGAAGGTCCATTTGGTCTTGTCGCTCTCGTCCACCTTCCACTCGGTAGCGAGGCCGGGGAGGAGGACGCTGGGCTTGGTGGCGGAGGACAGGTCCCACAGCACCAGCGCGTCATACATGGTGAGGCCGGTGAAGCGGTTGCCCTCGAAGCCCTGGTCGGGCTGGCCGAGGGTGCGCGGAATATCAGCCGCCGTCATGCCGATGCGCAGCGTGGTCTCGGCGGCGGCAAAGCCCGGTGCCAGAAGGGCCGGGGCGGTGATGGCACCCCCGGTGGCCACAAGGAAGGCGGCCGTCCGCAGGAGGCGGCGGGCAGGGCTGTTGCGCAGATCGTTGGTGAGCATCGTCGAGTCCTCTTCGGCGAGATGCCCCGGTGGCTAGCAACCCCTGTGCCACCCGACCGGAACCGGCCGCGAACCTTTGTGCCGCTAGGTAATGAGGCAAACAATTCATCTTTAAATCATCAACGATTTGTATATTTGCCTATCGATTGGGCATCCCTGGCTCATCGCATGCATTTCAGGTGGGAGACGGCCCGTGCCGCTTTTCAGTGTGGCCTGAGGATGCTTCCCTTGGTGCGGGCAGGGGAGGGGGCTGTGAAGATTCTTGTTCTGAACGCGAACACCAGCGAGGCCGTCACCGACCGGATGGTCGCGGCCCTGAGGCGCCGCGCGCCTGGGGATGTCGAACTCGCCGGCATCACCGCTACCTTCGGCCAGCCCTACGTCACAACGCGCCAATCCGCGGTGGTGGCGGGCCATGCGGCGCTTGAGGCGGTGGCGGCGGCTGTCACGAAAGAGGAAGAGGCCGGGCGCCCGCCCTTCGATGCCGCCCTCTATGCCTGCTTCGGTGAGCCGGGGCTGGAGGCCCTGCGCGCCAATTTCGCCTTTCCCTTCGCGGGTATGGCTGAGGCGAGCATCCTCGCCGCGCTCCAGCTGGGCGAACGATTCTCCATCGTGGTGCCGCACGGCGAGTGGCCTGCCATGCTGCGTGAACTGATGCGCCGCACCCATCTGGAGGGGCGCTGCGCCGGCATCGCCATGGTTCCGGGCGATGCCCTCGGCCTCTCCACGCGCCATCCCGACGGTTCCTCGGACAAGACCTGGGCCGTGGCGCGGGTGGTGGAGGAGACCATCGCGGCGCAGGCACCGGACGTGCTCATCCTCGGCGGCGCCGCCCTCGCCGGCTATGCGGCCGAGATCGAGGTCGAAGCACCCGTTCCGGTGATCGATTCCCTCGAAGCCGGCTTCGAGCAGGCGCTGGCCCTCGCGCGGCTCGGCCCATGCCGCAGGAAAAGGCGGTGAGGATCCTGCTGGAGCTTGGCCTTCAAGGGTAATTTCTGTCGTACCGGGTCCGCCGGGCTGCTATAGGCGGCGGGCCGGCGCTTGCCTGTGACCGGCGCCCGCTCCCGCGTGAGGGCGGCTGCCGCAGCGAGTTCCCCTTGATCGTCGATCCCGCCTTCTACGCCGCCGCCGTGCCTGCCACCATTCTGGTGGGCCTCTCCAAGGGCGGCTTCACCGGCCTCTCAGTGCTGGGCCAGCCCATTCTGGCACTGGTGATGTCGCCCATCCAGGCGGCCGCCATCATCCTGCCGGTGCTCATCGTGCAGGACGTGGTGAGCCTCTACGCCTATTGGCGCCGCTGGAGCCGGAGCGAATTGCTGCGCACCCTGCCCGGCGCCGTCGCCGGCATCGTGCTGGGCTATCTCCTCGCCGCCTCGGTGTCGGATGCGGCGGTGGCCTTCGGCATCGGCGTGCTCTCGGTGGTGGAGGCGGCGCGCGCTTTCCTGTCCCGCCGGCTGAAGCGCGAGCCGGGAGAGGCGGGCCCGGTCTCGGGCGCGGTGTGGAGCGCGGTCTCGGGCTTCACCAGCATGATCGCCAACGCGGGCGGGCCGCCGCTGATGATCTACCTGCTCCGGCGCTCGCTTCCCGTCCAGCAGTTCGCGGCGACGGCGACTGCCTTCTTCGCGGTGGTGAACTGGGTGAAGCTGCCCTTCTTCCTCGCGCTCGGCCAGGTCTCCTTCGAGAACCTCGCCACCTCGGCCGTGCTGTTTCCCATCGCTGTGGTGTCGACCATGGCCGGCGTCTGGCTGGTGCGGCGGGTCTCGCCGAAGCGCTTCTTCGGTTTCGTCTATACGATCCTCGCCGTGGTCGGCCTGAAGCTCATCTACGACGGGCTGACGCACTTCTGAGAGGCGCCCCGCCTGCTTTAGGTCAATGGCGTCGGCATGAGCCCCTGAACCGCCGGCCGGGCCTTCAGCCGTCCGTACCAAGCGGCGAGGTTGGGCAGGTCCGGCCGCTCCAGCCCGGTGCCCTCCAGCGGCAGGTTGAACCAGCGGTGGGCGCAGCAGGCGAGGGGGATGTCCGCGACGGTGAGGGCCTCGCCCACCAGGAATGCGCGGCCGGCCAGCGCCGTGTCCACGAGCGCCAGCGCCGCACCGAGGTTCGCGAAGGCCGGAGCGACAGCCTTGATATCCCGCTTCTCCGGTGCCGTGCGAACGATGCCCCACGTCAGCGCGCTCAGTGGCGCGGCCACTGTCCCGAGCTGGAAGTCCATCCAGCGTCCGGCCTCGGCCTGCGCGCGCGGATCGGCGGGCATCAGCGTGCCGAGCCCGTGGCGGGTGGCGAGGTAGCGCACGATGGCGTTGGATTCCCACAGCACGAAGCCGTCATCCTCGATCACCGGCACCCGGCCCACCGGGTTCATGGCGCGGAACGCGGGCGTATCCACCACCCCGAAGGCGCCGCCCGCCTCGATCCGCTCGAAGGGTAGACCGAGCTCCTGGAGGGTCCAGATCACCTTCTCCACATTCACCGAATTGATGCGGCCCCAGACCTTCAGCATGGTCGTGTCCTGTCGTCGTTCGCGGCTCTTCTAGTCCGGTTGGCGTCACCGCGCGAGGGCGTCAGCGCTCGGTGAAGGAGCGGGCCATGGCGTCCGAGAGGGGGCGCAGCAGATAGCTCAGCACCGTGCGCGAGCCGGTATGGAAGGCGACTTCCGCATCCATGCCCGGCTGGAGCCGGCCGCGCAGGTCGGCGGGAACATCCGTTTCGTCCACCCCCACGCGGGCGAGGAAGTAGGGCTGGTGGGTGGTCTCGTCCACCAGCCGGTCGCGGGACACCGAGCCGAGATGGCCGAGCACCATGGGGGTGGTGCGGCCGTGGAAGGCGGGAAAGCGCACCTCCACCGCCTGATGAAGATCGAGGCGGTCGATGTCCTGCACGGGCACGCGCGCCTCCACCACCAGGGGGGCGTCCAGGGGCACGATCTCCAGCAGCGTGTCGCCGGGGCGCACGACGGCGCCCACCGTGTAGATGCGCGGATTGATGTTCTGCACGATGCCGCCGCTCGGAGCGCGGATCTCGATGCGCTCCAGCACGCTGCGGGTGACCTGCACTTTCTCCTTCAGCTCCGCGAGCTTTTCGCGCACCTCAAGCAACTGGGAGCCGACATCCTCGGCCCGCTGCTGGCTGAGCTGGACCATCTGCATCTTCTGCTCGCCGATGGAGCCCCGCGCCTTGGCCTCGTCGGCGATGTTGCGGCCGACGAGGCCCTCGAGGCGCGCCTTCTCCCGTTCCAGCGATGAGACGCGGGACTTGTTGACGAGGCGCTTGCGCTCCAGCTCGCGCACGGCGGTCAGCTCGTCCTCGATGAAATCGAGCTGCTGGCGGGCAGACGCGCGTTCCTGCGCGAGGCCCTCCAGTTCGTGGCCGAGCTGGACGATGCGGCCGTTCAATATGTCGATCTGGCTCTGGAAGGCGGCGCGGCGGTCGCGGAACTGGGCGATCTGGTCGGCCATGGCCTCGCGCACGGCTGGCACGCGGGCGAGATCCATCAACTCCGGCGGGAAGGTGATCGTCGGGGCGTCGTCCCGCTCGGCGACGAGACGGGCCTCCAGCGCCAGAGCGGCGCGGCGCTGGGCCAGGGCGGCCTCGTCGTTGGCCCGCGACTGGGTGGGGTCGAGCCGGAACAGCACGGCGTCGCGGACCACCCTCTGCCCCTCCTGCACCAGAATGGCAGCGACGATGCCGCCCTCCAGGTGCTGAACCACCTGCCGCTTGCTCTCCACGCCGATGACGCCGGGCGCCACCACGGCACCGTCGACGCGCGCCGTCGCCGCCCATCCGCCAAGGCCAAGGAAGGTGACGGCGATCAGCGCGTAGCCGACGAGCGCGACGCTGCGATAGCCCGAGGGCGGCCGCGGCGCGGTGCCGATGACGGGACGCTCAGTCAAAGCGGGTGCGGCGGGAAAGGTCACGGGCGCCTCACGGCTGGTTCGCCGGATCGCCGGACGGTGCGGGGCGCGTGGCCCCGAGGCCGGCGACGGATTTTCGCACCCGGACAGAGGGCGCGGCGGGCGCCGGCGAGGGCGCCGCCCCGGCCGGGGCGCCTTGAGCCGCCTCTGCGACGCGTTTCATCACCTCGTCGCGCGGGCCGAAGGCGAGGGCGACGCCGTCCTTCAGGGCCAGCACGAGGTCGCACTGGGCGAGGGCGGCCGGCCGGTGGGTGATGAGCACCACCGTGCGGCGCGCCGCCTTCAATTGCTTCAGCGCCTCGGTCAGCGCGGCCTCGCCGGCCGGGTCGAGGCTCGCGTTGGGCTCGTCGAGCACGATCAGCGCCGGCAGGCCGAAGACCGCCCGCGCGAGGCCGATGCGCTGGCGCTGCCCGCCGGACAGGGCGAGGCCGCCGTCGCCGATCTCGGTATTGTAGCCCTGCGGGAGCTGCTGGATCATTTCGTGGACCCCGGCCAGCCGCGCCGCCGCCACGACGGCCTCCGACTCGGCCGTCGTGAAGCGGGCGATGTTCTCGGCGATGGTGCCGGCGAACAGCTCCACGTCCTGCGGCAGGTAGCCCACATGGCGGCCGAGCTGCTCCTCGTCCCAGTGGGCAAGGTCGGAGCCGTCGAGCCGCACCGCGCCGGAGGCGGCCGGCCATACGCCGACCAGCGCCCGCGCAAGGGTGGATTTCCCCGCCGCCGTCGGCCCGATGACGCCGAGCACGCTGCCGGCATCGAGGCGGAACGACACTTGGCGCAGCACCGCGGCCTCGCGGCCCGGTGCCCGCACGAACAGGTTCTCCACGCTCACCGCGCCCGAGGGCTCGGGCAGGCGCAGCCGTTCGGCGGGGGGCGGGGCGGCGCGCAGCAGCAGCTGGATGCGGCCATAGGCGGTGCGCATGTTCACCACCGATTTCCAGTTGCTCACCGCCTGCTCGATGGGCTGGATGCAGCGGCCCACGAGGATGGAGCCGGCGATGATCATGCCGGGCGAGATCTGCTTCTGAATGGCAAGCCACGCGCCCAGCCCAAGCACGATGCTCTGCACCAGCGCCCGGTTGAACTTGGTGATGCCGATGAGGAGCGCCCCCCGGTCGCCCGCCCGGCTCTGCCAGCCCATGGCGGCCTCGTGCGCCTCACTCCAGCGCGCGCGCAGGGCTTTCGACATGCCCATGGCCTTGAGCACTTCCGCATTGCGCAGGGTGGCCGTGGCAAGAGCATTCGCCTTGATGCCGGCGCGGCTCGCCTCGGCGAGGCTCTGTCGGGTCGCGCGGTTGTTGAGCACGGCGAGAAAGCCGGAGAACAGGCAGCTCGCCACCGCCAGCACGCCATAATAGGGGTGCAGCAGCGTGGCGCAGATCATGTAGATGGGCACCCACGGCACGTCGCACAGAGCGGCGAGGCCGGCGCCGGCGTAGAAATCGCGCACGGTGTCGAGATCGCGCAGGGCCTGGGCCTGTCCGTTGCCCGGCGCGCGCAGCGCCATGCGGCGCACGGCGTCGAACACGTCCGCCGCTACCTTGGTATCGAAGGCGATGCCGGCCCGCTCCAGCAGGCGCGAGCGCAGCCCCTCCAGCGCCGCCCACACCAGATAGAGGAAGCCGGTGATGAGGGTGAGCAGCACCAGCGTCTCGATGCTGCGGCTGCCGAGCACCCGGTCGTAGACCTGCATCATGTAGATGGAGGCGTTGAGGCCGAGCAGGTTGATGAAGAAGCTGAACACCACGACGCTCACGAAGGCCGGCCGGATCGTCCTCAGAGCCTGGTCCAGTGCCGTCGGCGCGCCCGCGGCGGCTGGTTCTCTCGATCCCGTAACGCTCATGCCCCGGCGTCTCCGGCCCGGCTTCGGGCCTGTGCTCGTCTCGCGCGCGACGGCGCTCCTCCCTTGTATGCGGGCGAAGCGGCCGGCGGAAGCCGCGCAGCGACACGGCGCGACGGCAATCTGCCGTATGCTTGCGGCAGGTGGACGTCTTCGACTTCGCCACAATGCGGTGCGAAGATGACGGCACGGAAAGACCATGGCCCGCATCTTCGCCTTCCTCGTCGTCTTCATCTCGCTGCTCGGCGCGGCGCCCTGGCTCGTGCCCGTGGCGAAGGAGAGCGCGAAGCTCATCGCCGCGCGGGATGACCCCGCCGCGCTCGCCGACCTCGGCCTTCAGGGCTTCAGCGGGGCGGACGCGGCGCGCGCCATCGAGGCGGCATTGGCGGAGGACGATGCGGCCCTCGCCACCTCCTATCTCGCGCTGGCCGACGCCCGGCACCTCGAAGTCCCGGCCGATCTGCGCGCGCGGGTGGAAACGGCCAACGGCGCGGCGGCGCAGGCGCTCCACTCCGCCAAGGCGTTCGGCATGGGCTTCGTCACCGGCCAGCCGACCGATCTCGCGGGTCTTGCCGGCGCGGCGACCAGCGACCTCATGGTCTGGGGCGACATCCGCGATGCCGGCCGCGAGGGCCTGAAGATCGCGCGCGGCGAGGAGCCGGACCAGCTGATTCTCGGCCTGTCCGCCGTGGGCATCGCGGTGACCGCCGGCACCTATGCCACCGTGGGCGCGAGCCTGCCGGTGCGCATGGGCATTTCCCTGGTGAAGGCGGCGAAGCGCACCGGCCGCCTCTCCGCCGGGCTGCTGCGCAGCTTCACCCGTGCCGCTCGGGAAAGCGTGGACTTCATCGCCCTGCGCCGCCTCCTCTCCGGCTCGGCGGCGGTAGATGGAGCGGCGGTTAAGAGCGTGGTGCGCACCGATCGTGTCGCCACCCTCACGCGCATGCTGGACGACACCGCGCGGGTACAGGCCAAGGCTGGCACCCGCGCCGCGCTGGAGGGCCTCAAAGTGGCGGAAGGCGGCCGCGATCTCTCCCGCGTCGCCCGCCTCGCCGATGCCAAGGGCGCGCAGACGCTGGCCATCCTGAAGACGCTGGGGCGCGGCGCCATCGCCATCACCAGCCTGCTGTTCCACCTCATCTGGTGGGCTTTTCTGGCGGCCTTCTACCTCTTCGCTCTCGTATCGAGCTTCAATTCCTTCTGCGTCGCCTGCGCCCGGCGGACATGGCGGCCCAAGCGGCGCAAGAACAGCGTCCCGCGTAACGTCCCCCGCGCGCCGACCCTCGCGCCGGTGGCGGAACGCACCGTTCCGGCCGCCAGCGCCGGCGATGTCATCGCCGCCGCGACGCGGGACGTGCTCGCGGCCACGGAAGCGGTGCGTGCGCTTGGACGGGAGCAAGGAGCGGGCGGGGAGTTGGCAGGCGGGGAGGGACCTTCTAGTTTCCCGGCCCGCGCGCCCGAGCGGCGCGAGGCTCCCCCGCTTGTCGTTCCCCGCGAAGGTCCCTCATGCCCCATTTCTCCTCCGATGGCGTCGATATCGCCTATCTCGATCAGGGTGCCGGCGAGCCGGTCCTCCTGATCCACGGCTTCGCCTCCACCAAGGAGATCAACTGGGTCGGTCCCTCCTGGACGAAGACGCTCTCCGAGGCCGGCTACCGCGTGATCGCCTTCGACCATCGCGGTCACGGGGAATCCGAAAAGCTCTACGATCCCGCGCTCTACGACACGCGCCTGATGGCGGAGGACGCCCACCGCCTGATCCGACACCTCGGCCTCGAGCGGGCGGACGTAATCGGATACTCCATGGGCGCCCGCGTCGCCGCCCAGATGGCGCTCCACTTCCCCCACGCCGTACGCTCGGCGATCTTCGGCGGGCTGGGCATCCATCTGGTGGAAGGCGCGGGCCTGCCGCAGACGGTGGCGGACGCGCTGGAGGCGCCCAGCCTCGATGACGTGAAGGACGCCATGGGCCGCATGTTCCGCGCCTTCGCCGATGCCAACAAGGCGGACCTCAAGGCGCTCGCCGCCTGCATCCGGGGGTCCCGGCAGGTGCTGACGCGGGAGGAGGTGGGCCGCATCTACCAGCCGGTGATGGTGGCCATCGGCACCCGCGACACGGTTGCGGGCGCCGCCGCGCCGCTCGTGGCCCTGCTGCCGGACGGCACCCAGCTCGACATCCCGAACCGCGACCACAATCCCGCCGTGGGGGACAAGGTGTTCAAGCAGGGCGCTCTCGACTTCCTGAAGGCCCGCCCCTGACGCCGGCCGGCGGGAACCTCTCGCCTTGCCGCAGCATGTGCTAGAACAGGGGCAAGTCTGATCCCCGAGGAGGCAGAGATGCCGCAAGTGCCGATGGTTTCGCCCCTGCCGGTTTCGTCCGCGCCGGACATTGCCGCGCCGCGCGTCACGCGCCTTGGCACCGAGCGCTGGCACGACGTGGTGGACCCGGTCTGGGCGCGCCTGCGCAACGAGGCCGAGGAGGCCGCCGAGCGCGAGCCTCTGCTCGCCGGCTTCTTCACCAGCGCCATCCTCGGCCAGCCGAGCCTGGAAGCCGTGATCGGCGAGCGCATCGCCGCCCGTCTCGGCGACACCGATCTGCCGGGCTCAGCCATCCGCGCCGCCTGGCTCGATGCGGTCGCCCGCGACAAGGACATCTCCCAGGCCCTGCGCGCAGACGTGATGGCGGTGGTGGACCGCGATCCCGCCGCCGACCGCACGCTGGAGCCGGTGCTGTATTTCAAGGGCTTCCACGCCATCCAGTCGCACCGGCTGGCCCATTCCCTGTGGAACAACGGGCACAAGGATTTCGCGCTCTATCTCCAGAGCCGGGCCTCTTCCGTCTTCGCCGTGGACATCCATCCGCAGGTACCGATCGGGCGGGGCGTGTTCTTTGACCATGCGACCGGTATCGTCATCGGCGCGACGGCGGTGATCGAGGATGACGTTTCCATCCTCCAGGGCGTCACGCTCGGCGGCACCGGCAAGGAGAGCGGCGACCGCCATCCCAAGATCCGCCGCGGCGTGCTCATCGGCGCCGGGGCCAAGGTGCTGGGCAACATCGAGGTGGGCCGCTGCGCCCGCGTCGCCGCCGGCTCGGTGGTGCTGAAGCCGGTGCCGCGCAACTCAACCGTGGCCGGGATCCCGGCCAAGGTTGTGGGCGAGGCCGGCTGCGCCGAGCCCTCGCGCTCCATGGACCAGATGTTCGAGGACAACATCTGGTCCGGTGCGGACATCTGACCCGGCCGGCTTGAACGCGCGCCCGATGGCGGCCATAAGGCGGCCATCCGCTCTCAGGAGGACACCCCTTGGACAAGACCGAGATCGAGCAGGTGCAGCGTTATATGCGGAACCTCTTCAACAATCCGCAGATCAACGTGGCGGCCCGCGCGAAGCCGAAGGGCAGCGCCGAGGTGTTCCTCGGCGAGGAAGCCATCGGCACTCTGGACAAGGACGAGGAGGACGGCGAGCTTTCCTACCATTTCCGCATGCCGGTTCTGGATAAGGACGCTCCGAGCTACCTCCGCACCAAGTTCGGCAATCCGAAGTTCAAGGTGGTTGCCTTCGCGAAGTCGAAGGACACGGCCGAGGTCTATCTCGGCGATGATGCCATCGGCACCCTCACCAAGGACGAGGAAAAGGGGAAGGCCACGCAGAACTTTCGCATGGCCATCTTCGAGACCGATCTGGAGTGAGCGCGCGGTAAGGGTTTCTCCCTCGAACCGTCCACGTCCCTTTTCCCTCGCTCTCCCCTTCTGCCGCCGTCGCCCTCCGGCTCGACCGGAGGGCCATGGTCTGGCCCGGCGCCGGTGCGGGAGGAGAGGTGGGTCCTCCGGTCGAGCCGGAGGACGACGGTCGGCTACAGCCCGCTCCGGCGGTCACACTTTCCACCATACGCTTGCGCCTTCCCCTGAACGCGCTACACCTCTGGCATACTGAATCCGGAGGGGAGGGCGCCGTGGCGCTGCTGGAGGTTTCGGGCGAGCGGTTCAGGGTGGAGGTGACCGGGCCGGTGGGCGCGCCGCCGCTCATTCTCTCCCACTCCCTCGGCTGCACGCTCGGCATGTGGGACGAGGTGGTGCCCCTGTTCCCCGGCCGCCGCCTCATCCGCTACGACGCCCGGGGCCATGGCGAGAGCGCCGCGCCGGATCAGGTCTATGCCATGGGCGATCTCGGCCGGGATGTGCTGGCCATCATGGACCGCCTCAGTCTCTCCACCGCCGATTTCTGCGGCCTGTCGCTCGGCGGCATGGTGGGCCAGTGGCTGGCGCTGAACGCGCCGCAGCGCCTCACCCGCCTTGTGATCGCCAACACCACCGCCCATGCCGGGCCGGCGCGTTTCTGGGATCATCGCATCAAGGCGGTGCGCAAGGACGGAACCGGGCCGATTGCCGATTCCGTCATCGACAGCTGGTTCACGCCGCAGTTCAAGGCCCAGCGTCCGGCGCGGGTGGCGGAGGTCCGCGCCATGGTCACGGGCACGAACCCCGCCGGCTACATGGGCACCAGCGCCGCCATGCGCGATATGGATTTCCGCGCCGACCTTCCGCGCATCGCCACGCAGACGCTGGTCATCGTCTCGGATGGCGACCGCTCCACGCCGCCGGCCTGGGGCGAGACCATCGCGGGCGCCATTCCCGGCGCGAAGCTGGCGCGGCTGCCCGGCGGGCATCTCTCCGCCATCGAGCAGCCTGAGGCTTTCGCGCGGACCGCTTCTGCATTCCTGGGATAGCCGCGCGCCTGCGCCGCGCCCGCCGGGCGTGACATCGCACGGCGCTTGTGGAAGATGCCGCGCAAAGGCATGGAGGCGCGGCATGGCATCCCTTCACGGCGGTCCGGACCACGATCACGATCATGGCGGCCAAGGCCTAGGGTCCCACGACCACGGCTCCCACGACCACGCGGGTCACGACCATGGCGGACATGCGCACGCCGGACGTGCGCACGGTGGCCATGCCCACGGCCACGGCGGTCACGGCCATTCCCATGCCCCGCCGGATTCGCTCCGCGCCTTCGCCATCGGGGCCGGGCTGAATCTCGGCTTCGTCATCATCGAGGCGGGGTTCGGCTTCTGGTCCGGCTCGCTCGCCCTGCTGGCGGATGCGGGGCACAATCTCTCCGACGTGCTCGGCCTGCTGCTCGCCTGGGGCGCCGCCTGGCTGTCGCGCCGCGCGCCGACGGCGAAGCGCACCTACGGCTATGGCCGCTCGTCCATCCTCGCCGCGCTCGCCAATGCGATGCTCCTGCTGGTCGCCACCGGCGGCATCATTCTGGAAGCCTTCGGCCGCATCTCCCACCCCGAGCCGATCCAGACCGGCGTCGTCATGATGGTGGCGCTGGCGGGCGTGGTCGTGAACATCAGCACGGCGCTGCTGTTCATGGCGGGTCGCAAGGGCGACCTGAACGTGCGTGGGGCCTTCATCCACATGATGGCCGATGGCGCGATCTCGCTCGGAGTGGTGGTCGCGGGCGCGGTGATCGCACTCACCGGCTGGCTGTGGCTCGACCCGGTGGTGTCGCTGGCGATCTCCATCGCCATCATTGCCGGCACCTGGGGGCTGCTGAAGGACAGCGTGAACCTCGCCATGGACATGGTGCCCGAGGGCATCGACCCTGCAGCGGTGGAAGCCTATCTCGCCGGGCGTCCCGGCGTGAGCGAGGTCCACGATCTCCACATCTGGGGCCTCAGCACCACGTCCGTGGCGCTCAGCGCGCATCTGGTCCGGCCGGGCGCCGACCTCGACGACGATTTCCTGTCGGCGACCTGCGAGGGGCTGAAGGCGCGTTTCGGGATCGTCCACCCGGTGCTTCAGGTGGAGCAAGGGCGCATGCAGTGCGCCCTCGCGCCGAAGGACGTGGTGTAGGGGAGGGCGCGGGGATCAGGCGGCCTTCGGCGCCTGCAATCCTTCCAGCGCCTCGCGGGCGATGGGCAGAAGGCCCTCGCCGCCGTGAGCCACATGCTCGGCGATCTTGGTGCGCATGCGCGGGTCCCAGAACTTCCGGATGTGGGTGCGCGTCGCCTCCACCGCCGCCTCGTGCTTCTGCGCGGCGAAGGCGGTGGCGATCTGGTTGGCCATGTAGACGAGCTTTTCGGTCGAGTTATGCGACATGGTCCCGTTCCGATGACGCGGGCGCGATGCGCCCGGGATGGGTGAAAATCTCGAAGCCGTCGTCGCGCACGATGGCGGCAAGGGTGATGCCCGCCGCTTCCGCCGTGCGGATGGCGAGTGAGGTGGGTGCAGACACCGCCGCGATCACACCCACGCCCAGCACCGCCGCCTTCTGCACCATCTCGATGGAGACGCGGCTGGTGAGCAGGAGGAGCCCACGGGCGGTGTCGAAGCCCGCGTCGGAGGCCATCCCGACGAGCTTGTCCAGGGCGTTGTGGCGGCCTACATCCTCGGCGAGGGCGAGGATGCCCCGGCCGGGTTCGAAATAGGCGGCGGCGTGCACCGCGCGGGTCTCCCGGTTCAGCGCCTGGAGGGGGCCGAGGGCGGCCATGGCGCCCAGCACAACGTCGGGCGCGAAGGAGGCCGTGGTCGTGACATGGGCCGCGGGCTTCACCGCCTCGGACAGGCTCTCCACCCCGCACAGGCCGCAGCCGGTGGGGCCGGCGAGCGCGCGCCGCCGGGCGGAGAGATGCTTCATCTTCTCCTCAGCGATCCACATGCGCGCCTCGATGCCCTCATCGACGACGATCACGTCGCGGGAGAGAATCTCCTCCTTCGCCGCGACGATGCCCTCGGTGAGCGCAAATCCCAGCGCGAAGGCGGCGATGTCGGTCGGGCTCGCCATCATCACAGCATGTGTGGTTCCGTTGAAGGTGAGGGCCACCGGCACTTCCTCCGGCACCGCGCGGGTGCCGGCGGAGAGCGCACCGTCCCTGATCTGCACACGCTCCACCCGCCGCGCCGGAGGGGGCGCGGGGAGGTCTGAGGGGAGCGGGCAGGTGGGTTCGTCGGTCATGGTTTCATTCAGATGGGGGCACCTGAGGGCGGCGGGAAGGGGTTGCACTCCGCTTAGCTCCCCTCTCCCCTTGCGGGAGAGGGGCCGGGGGTGAGGGGGGCAGGGTCTTTCCGTCAGCGCTTGATTTTGAGGAGAGGGAGGTTAACCCCTCACCCCGGCCCTCTCCCGCAAGGGGAGAGGGGGCGCGAACGTATGGGGCGGCTCCCTCCCCGGATGGGCGCTGACCTCTCACTCCGCCGCGATGCGGCGGCTCTTGCGGCTGAGGTCCTCGTATTCCTCCTGCCACTGGGTCGGGCCGTTTGAGGGCGAGATCTGCACCGCCGTCACCTTGTATTCCGGGCAATTGGTGGCCCAGTCGGAATAGTCGGTGGTCACCACGTTGGCCTGCGTCACCGGGTGATGGAAGGTGGTGTAGACCACGCCGGGCGAGACGCGATCGGAGATCACCGCACGCAGCGAGGTGGAGCCGGCGCGGCTGTCCAGCTTCACGAAATCGCCGTCGCGGATGCCCCGCAGCTCGGCATCGTGCGGATGGACTTCCAGCACGTCCTCCGAATGCCAGACGGAGTTCTCGGTGCGCCGGGTCTGGGCGCCCACATTGTACTGGCTGAGGATGCGGCCGGTGGTGAGCAGCAGCGGGAAGCGCGGCCCGGTCTTCTCGTCGGTGGGCACGTACTCGGTGAGCATGAACTTGCCCTTGCCGCGCACGAAGCCGCCGATGTGCATGATGGGCGTGCCTTCCGGCGCCTTCTCGTTGCAGGGCCACTGCACCGAGCCCAGCTCGTCGAGCAGCTTGTAGTTGACGCCGGCGAACGAGGGGGTCAGCGCCGCGATCTCGTCCATGATCTCGGACGGATGCTGGTAGTTCATGGGGAAGCCCAGCGCGTTGGAGAGCATCTGGGTGACCTCCCAGTCCGCGTAGCCGTTCTTCGGCGCCATCACCTTGCGGATGCGCTGGATGCGGCGCTCGGCATTGGTGAAGGTGCCGTCCTTCTCGAGGAAGGAGCAGCCCGGCAGGAAGACGTGGGCGTAATTGGCGGTCTCGTTCAGGAACAGGTCCTGCACCACCAGGCACTCCAGCGCGGCAAGGCCGGCCGAGACGTGCTTGGTGTCGGGGTCGGACTGGAGGATGTCCTCGCCCTGCACATACATGCCCTTGTAGGTGCCTTCGACCGCCGCATCGAACATGTTGGGGATGCGCAGGCCCGGCTCCTCGTCGAGCCCGACGCCCCAAAGGGCCTCGAACGCGGCGCGGGTGGCGTCGTCCGAGATGTGGCGGTAGCCCGGCAGCTCGTGCGGGAACGAGCCCATGTCGCACGAGCCCTGCACGTTGTTCTGGCCGCGCAGGGGGTTCACGCCCACGCCGTTGCGGCCGATGTTGCCGGTGGCCATGGCGAGGTTGGCGATGGCGATGACGGTGGTCGAGCCCTGCGAATGCTCGGTCACGCCCAGCCCGTAATAGATCGCGCCGTTGCCGCCGGTGGCATAGAGCCGGGCCGCGCCGCGCACCGCCTCGGCGGAAACGCCGGTATACTTCTCCACCGCCTCGGGGGAGTGGCGCTCCTCGGCAACGAAGGCGGCCCATTCCTGGAACTCGTCCCAGTCGCAGCGCTCGCGCACGAACTGCTCGTTCACCAGCCCTTCGGTGACGATGACATGGGCCATGGCGGTCACGATCGCCACGTTGGTACCCGGGCGCAGCGGCAGGTGGTAGGCCGCCTCGATATGGGGCGAGCGCACCACGTCGGTGCGGCGGGGATCCACCACGATCAGCTTGGCGCCCTGGCGCAGCCGCTTCTTGAGGCGCGAGCCGAACACCGGGTGGCCGTCGGTCGGGTTGGCACCGATGATGAGCACCACGTCGGTTTCTTCGACGCTGTCGAAATCCTGCGTGCCGGCCGAGGTGCCGTAGGTCACGGAGAGGCCGTAGCCGGTGGGCGAGTGGCAGACGCGGGCGCAGGTGTCGACGTTGTTGTTGCCGAAGCCGCCGCGGATCAGCTTCTGGACGAGGTAGGTCTCCTCGTTGGTGCAGCGCGAGGAGGTGATGCCCCCCACCGAGCGCTTGCCATACTTCTCCTGGATGCGCTTGAACTCGGAGGCGGCATAGGCGATGGCCTCCTCATAGCTCACTTCCTTCCACGGCTCGTGGATGGAGGAGCGGATCATGGGCTTCAGGATGCGGTCCTGATGGACCGCATAGCCATAGGCGAAGCGGCCCTTCACGCAGGAATGGCCACGGTTCGCCTTGCCGTCCTTGTAGGGCACCATGCGCACCAGCTCGTCGCCGCGCATCTCGGCCTTGAAGGTGCAGCCGACACCACAATAGGCGCACGTCGTCACCACCGAATGCTCGGGGGTGCCGATGTTGTACATGGCCTTCTCGTTCAGCGTCGCGGTCGGACAGGACTGCACGCAGGCGCCGCAGGAGACGCACTCCGAGGTGAGGAAGCTCTCGTCCATGCCCGGCGAGACGCGGCTGTCGAAGCCACGGCCGGAGATGGTCAGCGCGAACGTGCCCTGCACTTCCTCGCACGCGCGGACGCAGCGGTTGCAGACGATGCACTTCGACTTTTCATAGGTGAAGTAGGGGTTGGACTCGTCCTTCCCGAGCTTCGTGTGGTTCTCGCCCTCGTAGCCGTAGCGCACGTCGCGCAGGCCGACGACGCCGGCCATGTCCTGCAGCTCGCAATCGCCATTGGCGGAGCAGGTCAGGCAGTCCAGCGGGTGGTCGGAGATGTAGAGCTCCATCACCCCCTTGCGGATCTTCTTGAGCCGCTCGGTCTGGGTCTTCACCACGATGCCGTCCGCCACCGGCGTGGTGCAGGAGGCGGGCGTGCCATTGCGGCCCTCGATCTCGACGAGGCACAGGCGGCAGGAGCCGAAGGCGTCGAGCATGTCGGTGGCGCAAAGCTTGGGGATCTGGTTCCCCACCTCCATGGCGGCGCGCATGATGGAGGTGCCTTCCGGCACCTGCACCTTCATGCCGTCTATGGTGAGCGTGACCAGCTTCTCCGACTTGGAAGCCGGCGTGCCGTAGTCGATTTCGTGGACGAGGGACATGTCGTTCCTCCAATTATTCTGCGGCGGCCGGCAGCTTCGGCGTGGCGCCGAAGTCTTCCGGGAAATGGGTGAGGGCGCTGACGACGGGGTAGGGCGTGAAGCCGCCGAGCGCGCAGAGCGAGCCGAGCTTCATGGTGTGGCAGAGGTCTTCCAGCAGGGCGAGATTCTGCTCGCGCTTCTCGCCGGCGACGATCTTGTCGATGGTCTCGACGCCACGGGTGGAGCCGATGCGGCAGGGGGTGCACTTGCCGCAGCTTTCGTGGGCACAGAACTCCATGGCGAACTTGGCCATGTGGGCCATGTCCACCGTGTCGTCGAACACCACGATGCCGCCGTGGCCGATGAGCGCGTCCTTGGCCGCGAAGGCCTCGTAGTCGAACGGCGTGTCGAACTGGTGCACGGGCAGGTAGGCCCCGAGCGGCCCGCCCGCCTGGACCGCCTTCACCGGACGGCCGGACGCCGTGCCGCCGCCGATCTCGTTCACCAGATCGCCCAGCGAGATGCCGAACGCCGTCTCGAACAGGCCGCCATGCTTGATGTTGCCGGCAAGCTGGATGGGCATGGTGCCGCGCGAGCGGCCCATGCCGAAGTCGCGATAGAACTTGCCGCCCTTGTCCAGGATGATCGGCACGGTGGCGAGGGAGACGAGGTTGTTGATGACCGTGGGCTTGCCGAACAGGCCCACATGGGCCGGCAGCGGCGGCTTGGCGCGCACGAGGCCGCGCTTGCCCTCAAGGCTCTCCAGCAGCGAGGTCTCCTCGCCGCACACATAGGCGCCCGCGCCCATGCGCATTTCCATGTCGAAGGAGAGGCCCGAGCCCATGATGTTGTCGCCGAGCAGGCCCGCCATGCGGGCCTTCTCGATTGCCTTCTCCATCACCACGAAGGCGATGGGATATTCCGAGCGGCAATAGACGAAGCCCTTGGTCGCGCCCACGGCGAGGCCGGCAATCGTCATGCCCTCGATGAGGCAGTAGGGGTCCGCCTCCATGATAAGGCGGTCGGCGAAGGTGCCGCTGTCGCCCTCGTCGGCGTTGCAGACGATGTACTTCTGGTCGGCCGGGGCGGCCGCCACCGTGCGCCACTTGATGCCGGTCGGGAAGCCGGCGCCGCCACGGCCGCGCAGGCCGCTCTCGAACACCTCTTCCACGGTTCCGGACGGTCCAAGATCGATGGCGCGCTTCAGGCCACGGTAGCCGCCGTGCGCCTCGTATTCGGTGAGGGAGAGCGGATCGATGATGCCGATGCGGGCGAAGGTGAGGCGCGTCTGCTTCTTCAGCCAGGGCAGCTCATCCACCACGCCGATGCACTTGGGGTGATCGGCGCCGTGCAGGAAGCCGGCGTGCAGCAGCTCATCCACCTCGGCGGGCGTCACCGGGCCATAGCCAATGCGGCCACGCTCGGTCTCGACTTCCACCAGCGGCTCCAGCCAGAACATGCCGCGCGAGCCGTTGCGGGTGATGTCGGCGGTGATGCCGCGGGCGAGGAGGCCGGCCTCAAGTCGCTTGGCGACGCGGTCGGCACCGCATGCGATGGCGGTGGCGTCGTTGGGAACGAAGATGCGGGGGGACTTCATCACACCTCTCCGAAGTGCTTGCCGGCGGCGACGCACTCGGCGATTTCATCGACGGTGGCGCGGTCGAGGCGGCCGACCAACTGCCCGTCCACCAGAGCAGAGGGGGCGCAGGCGCACAGGCCGAGGCAATAGATGGGTTCGAGCGTCACGCGCCCGTCGGCCGAGGTCTCGCCCATGGCGACGCCCAGCTTCTCTTCCGCATAGGCGGTGAGGGCGGTGCTGCCCATGGCCTGGCAGGCCTCGGCGGCGCACAGCTTCACCACTGTGCGGCCCGGCGGCTCGCGGCGGAAGTCGTGATAGAAGGTGAGGACGCCATAGACCTCGGCGCGGGAGAGGTTGAGCGTCTCCGCGATCATCGGCACCACCGGATCGGGCACGAAACCGAACGTCTCCTGCATGGCGTGCAGGATCGGCATGGTGGCGCCGTCGAGATGCTTGTGCTCCGCGATCACCTGCGCTGCGCGCTCGGTGTTCCAATCCTCATAGACCGCCATGGACGTCTCGCTTTCCCCAACTGTCCGAGGCCGCGTTGCCGCCGCTTCGTATTGCTTGGAGGAAAGTGTGTCACACGCGGGCCTTCAATCAAGGCAGCTGTGGGATGTTGCGATAGAACATTTCTATCAAGAGGCTTGCGTTCAAGACCGTCCCTGACCGCATTTCAACGCGCTGGCCTGCGTCAATCCGGTCAGTCTGGGATGGTTCTTGGTATATTGATCGTGTTTTTCTATGCGGACACGATTTTGGGAGCGGCGATTGCCGTCCCTTATTGTTGCATTGCAGCAATGGCTGGATCGGCCAATGTGGCCTGCTCCAGCTTCGGCGCGATGCGGCGGGCTTCCGCAACGAGAGCAGCGGTAATGGGCGTCGTCGGCTCGCGATGGGGCACCACAAGGCCGATGGAATGGGAAATGTCCGGCTCCAGGATCGGGATGGAGCGCACCGTGGAGGTCAGCCCCAGCGAATCCGCCAGCATGGCGGGCATCACGCTCGACCACAGTCCCGTGCGCACGTGGGTGAACAGCACGATCATGGAGTTGGATTCCAGCGTCGGCTTGTGGCTGGCGCCGGCGGCGGCGAGGAGATTGTCCACGATCCGTCGGTTCTGCATGTCAGGGGTGAGAAGGGCGAGCTGCAGCTCGGCCACCTCCGCCCAGGTGACGCTCTCACGGTCCCCGTATTTGGCATCGGCGGCGGTGACGAGGCGGTAGCGCTCGCGATAGAGCGGCACGGTGTTCACCCGGCCGAGCGGCTCGTTGTCGAGATAGGTGAGGCCGGCGTCGATCTCCAAATTCTCGAGGTGGTTCAGGATCTCGATGGAGGTGCGCGAGATCACCGTGAAGCGCACGTCCGGATGGCGCGCGCGGAACGGGGTCGTCAGCGCCGCCACCATGGGCAGAGCGGTGGGAATGGCGGCGATGCGCAGGGGGCCGGCGAGGCCGCGTTTCAGCGCATCGATGTCCTGACGCATGGCGCGGGAATCGGCCACGATGCGCCGCGCCCATTCCAGCGTCCGCTCGCCCTCGGGCGTGAAGCCCATGAAGCGGGAGCCGCGCTGCACCAGCAGCACGCCGAGCGTGTCCTCCAGCTGCTTGATGCCGGCGGAGAGCGTGGGCTGGGTGACGCCGCAGGCCTCGGCCGCCCGGCCGAAGTGGCGTTCACGCGCAAGTGCGATCAGGTATTCGAGCTTGTCTATCATGCCGCCATATCAGTGCGGCGCGGGGGCGTGCGCAAGGCGCCATCGTTGCCGCACCGCAGCGGCTCGACATCTCATCCACTTCAATCGAACACCACCGGCATGGTCGGGGAAGCGGAGCTGCTCTGTCCGGCGGTAACCGGGAGGTGCATTAGATGATTCGCGCAACCCTACTCTCGCGAACGTGACCTTGAGCAGAGGAACCGTCCCCAGCCAATTAAGGTTATATTAGGGATGGCGATGGTGCGGCGGACCATCAGCCGGAATCGGGGAAAGGGAGTCCCGCGATGCCCCGCGTTGCCAATGGTTCCGTTCTGATTTCCGTGGTCGTGATGATGCTTGCCGCGCTGCTGGTGGCGACGCCTACCCTCGCGGTGTTGACGCAGCCGCACGAGCGCCCGGCCGAGACGCCGAGGCCGCCTGTTCAGCACGTGTCCGCCTTCGCCTGAGATCGTACTGCGCTGATGCTTGGCTGAGGCTTGCGGGGCCGCTTTCTTCGGCGCTGCGCCTCAAGCCCGCGAGACAGCCTTGGAGCTGGCGAAGGTGGGGGGTGCCTGCGGCTTCGCGCGTGTCACGCTCCATTCTTTCCCGCGAATGCTGAAATGCGCACGCGGCGCCGTTCTGCGGGGGCCGCGTGACAGAGGGCTTGCGACGCGCGGTCGGGGGCTAGCCGCCGGGCGTTCCTGAAAATGGGTGGAGACATGGCGGTGCGATTGGGGCAAGGCGTACAGCATGTCGGGCTGGCTTGCGCGGGGAAGGGGCTGCGAGCGCTGCTTTCCGCCGTCGCGGTCGGGCTGATGCTGGTTCTGGCTCCGCTCGGCAACGACGCATGGGCTCAGTCGCGCGGGCTGTTCCCGTCCCACGGCGGCTCACCGCTCGGCGACTTCTTCTCAGCCCTGTTCGGCGGACGGCCCTCCTATCGTCCTGTGGAGCAGCCTCGCATCATCGTGACGCCCCGCATCATCTACGGTTCGCCCAGCTATAGCGGCGGCGGCCATGGCTATTGCGTGCGGACCTGCGACGGACGCTATTTCCCGCTTCCCGGTCGCGCGGGGGCGGAGAAGAGCGATCTCGCGCAATGCGCCGCCTTCTGTCCCGCCGCCAACATGACCGTGGTGAGCACGTCTGACCCCGCGCGCGGCATCGATGGCGCTGTCACCCGCGACGGCAAGCCCTATTCGGAGCTGCCCAATGCCTATGTCTTCCGCCAGCGTCTGGTGGAGGGGTGCACCTGCAACGGCAAGGTCGGCGGCCTCACCCATGTCGATGTGATGGCGGATCCCACCCTGAAGCGCGGCGATGTGGTGATGACATCCGAAGGCAGCCGCGTCTTCACCGGTAAAACCAAGGCGCCGCCCTATCGCGCCGCGGATTTCGTCGAGCCGTCCCGCTTCCCCGATCTGCCGCGATCCATGCGGGCGCGGCTCGACGAACTGACGGTGGCCTCGCGATAGGCGCTGCCGCTAGCTCTTGGGCGGCTGGCGTTCGAGGTTCAAGGCGACCGCGGTGCGGATGAGGGCCTTGAACGCTTCGGCATCCACCTCATCGCCCTGGCGGATGTCGATGGCCCGGCGAGTCCCGCCGCCAAGGCTGGCATTGAAGAGCCCGGCGGGATCATCCAGCGCCGCGCCTCTGGCGAAGGTCAGCTTCACATAGGCCTTGTAGACCTCGCCCGTACACAGGATGCCGGCATGTTCCCATGTGGGCACGCCGGCCGGATTGGTGGGCTTCACCCACTTCACCGCTTCGGTCACCTCGGGATCGGCCTCGTGGATCAGGGCGCGCACGCGGGCGAGGACATCGCCGCGCCAGTCCGCGAGCCCGGCGATCTTCTCGTCGATCCGGCCGGTGGGGGAAGCGGCATCACCCATGCGTTCTTCCTGGCTGCCCAAGCGCCGGCCTTGCCGCCCTGACGTTCAGACGGCGGCCCGGCTGCGCGACGATTTGCGATTGCGGCGGACGGCGCCGCCCGCCGAAGCGCTCTCGGCCGCGGCGTCGGCCATGTCGGCGTCGGCCATGTCGGCGTTGGTTATGTCGGCGTCGGTCATGTCGGCGTCGGGGGCCTCTTCCTCGTCTGCGGGCGCGTCTGTCTGGTCCAGAAGCGAACGAATGCGCGCGGCGAGATCGCCGGCGGCACCGTCGGCCACTGCCTGGCGAATGGGCGACCCGTCGCCCTCCATCCGGGCGGTCAAAGCGGCGAGGCGTGCGGCGAGGTCGGCCATGCTTTCGCGCAGGAGCACGTTGTCTGCCGCGTTGGCAGGAGCAATTTCGCTCGCAAGGGGGACGGGAGCCGGCGGGCCGCTATCGGCGCTGCGGCGCTGCACGGCTTCTTCCATGAGGGCATGGTCGGCCTTGAGCATGCGCAAGGCATCTTCCAGCCGCCGGTTCTCGGCCTCGGCCGCGACGAACTCGCTGGCGCGGCGCTGCTCGAAGGCGTGGACCACGGCGCGGTTGGCGTCGAGATCGGTCTCGGCCGTCGCAAGCGACTGGGCCAGCCGGTCGCGTTCGGCCTCAAGGGCGGCGATGGCCTGAGCGCGCGCCTCGCTTTCCGCCACCTTCAGGGCGAGGGCTTCCTGCGCCTCGGTGAGATCGGTCGAAAGCTCGGTCGCCGCCTGGGCGGCGATGGCACGGGCCTCAAGGGTCGCGGCGCGCTCTGCGTCCAGGGTGGCAGAGGTCTCCTCCAGCCGGCGCGTGGTGTCGGACAGGCGGGCGCCCAGGCTCGCCACGTCCGCTTCCAGGGCGGTGATGCGCGTGCGGGCGGCGGCGAGAGCCTCCTCGCGCGCCTTCAACGCCTCGGCCTGCGCGCGCGCATCGCCGGTGAGCGTGCCGTGCGCGGCTTCCAGCGCGGCAAGGGCGGCGACACGATCGGCCAGCGCCTCTTCCAGACGGGCGACCGTCGCCGTGCAGTCGGTGAGCTGGTCCTGCGTCTCGCCCAGCAGCACGTCGCGCTCGGCGCTGGTTGCCTGCAGTAGGGCGTGCTGGGCCTGGAGGGTCTTCAGCTCGCCCTCCAGCTCGAAAGTGCGTTGACGCTGGGTCTCGATGGTGGCGGCATTGGCGACAATGGTGTCGCGCATGGCGTCGGATTGCAGCTCCAGCCGCCGCTGATTGAGCGCGAAGAAGGCGCGCTGCTGGTCCTTGTCGGCCTGCACCTCGAAGATCGAGATGGGAACCGCCGCCTCCACCCGCTTGGTGGTGAGCCGGACGGCCCGGTGCCAGACGGCGGGCAGCACGAGCAGAGCCACGAGCGTGGCGATCAGCACGCCCAGCATGAAGTACATGATCTGCTCGATCACGCGCGCACTCGCCCTTCGCCTAGAGGCACGCCGGCAAGGACACCGCCGTCACCTGAGCCGCGCCTGCCCGTCGGCGGGCGCCAGCGCCATTCATGCCATGGCCCGCGCGCCCGTGCCAGCGCCGTGCGCGGGGGAACTGCTCAGAAGGGGTTCCAGGTGGGGTTGGGGGTGAACTTGAGGTAGCCGAGGTTGGCGCCGAGGCGCACGCCCACGCCCGAGCGGATCGGAACCACCACGATGCCGTCGGCGCCGAGCGCGGTCATGCCGAATCCCGCCACCAGATAGGCCGAGCCGGAGATGCCGCCGAAGCGGCGGAAGATGTCGTCCACGCTCTTCAGATTGTAGACGAGGATCATGGTGCGGGCGCCGTCGCCGCCGAAATCCCAGCCGACGGAGGGGCCCTGCCAGTAGACCTTCATGTCGCCGGCATTGCGGGTGTAGAGCACGCCTTCGCCGTAGCGCAGGCCGCCGATGAACGCGCCGGCGCCTTCCTGCCCGAGGATGTAGCCGTTCGGCTGGCCCCACTGGCCCACCGCCTTCTCGATGGACAGCGCCAGCCCGCGGGAGACGCTGCCGAAGAACGAGTGGCCCTTGCTCACCAGTTCGTTGGTTGAATAGTTCTGTGGCGCCGGCCCCTGTTGTGCGGCGGCCGGGGTGAGCCCGGCGGCGAGCGGCAGGCCAGAGACAACGCCCATTGCGACCGCGAGCGCGCGGGCGGTCTTCAGGAGGCGTGAAGAGAAGCGCACGGAAGCAAAGCGCAAGGGAGAAAAGCGCATGGGGTCTCTCGCGGTGGGCTTCGGCCGAAGGGCTTCAGCAGGCGGGCGGGCGGCGGACTCGCAAACGACGGACATTCGAATCGGCCCGATTATGGCGAGCAGTGTGACCGGGCAAAGGCGCTCGGTCGCTTGTCCCGCGCCGTTGCGCCACAATCACCATCGTCGCTGCGTGTTATCGCGACGTTAATCGGCGGAGTTCGCCCGCGCCGGGCCGCCGGCGCCCCAGGCAATGAAGCCGTGGACCTTGTAGCCGTTTTCTTGATGCCCATAGGTGAGCGGGCTGCCATCCGGGCGGGTCACGCTGCCGCCGGCCGCCGCCACCAAAGCGTGGCCGGCCGCGCTGTCCCATTCCATCACGGTCCCGAGGCGGGGATAAAGGTCCACCTTGCCCTCGGCGAGCAGCCCGAACTTCAGCGCCGAGCCGGCGGGAATGCGCTCGGCCACCGCGTAGCGGCCGATCAGGGCGTCGGTCGCGGGATCGCCATGGGAACGGCTCGCCGCCACCACGATCGGACCTTCGGGCACCCTGCGGCAGCCGATGGGCGTCCAGTCCTGCGCATCCACCGCGGCGCCCGGCGCGCGGATGGCGCGGAAAGCGGCGCCCGGCCGGCCGGCGAACAGCAGCGCCCGCGCCGGGGCATAGACGACGCCGAGCACCGGCGTGCCATCCTCCACCAAAGCGATGTTCACCGTGTACTCGCCGTTGCCGGAGATGAATTCCTTGGTGCCGTCGAGGGGGTCCACCAGCACGAAGCGGTTGCCGCAGTTCACCTGCGCCCCCAGCGCCATGGCCTCCTCTGCCACCACGGGAACGCCGGGCAGGAGGCGGGCCAGCGCGGCGCAGATGATCGCCTCCGCCGCATGGTCGGCCGCCGTCACCGGGCTGAGGTCCGCCTTGTGGCTGGGGTCGATGCCCTCGGCCTCGATGCGCCGGATGGCAACGCCGGCCTCAAGCGCCGCCTCCGCCAGCCCCGCGAGGATGGCGGCATCGGTGGGCGCGGGGGAGCGGGGAGGGCGCTGGGTCATGATGGGTCTCGATCGTCTCGCTTCAGGCGTCTCTAGACGGGCGCGGACCCCATGTCGATGCGGGGCGGCGATGCGGGGGGGCGATGCGGCGGGCGGGCCGGCGCCGCTTGTGGCCCTTCCCGGCAGCGGTGTATCAGGGCCGGCCGTCCTTCGAGACGGATTCGCTGTTCGAGACGCATGCGGTGCCCGGCGCCGTCTCCGTCGCCGCCCCGGGAAACGTCATGTCCGCCGACGCCCCCCGCATTCCGCTTGCCGTTTCCGCCCTCGATCTCGGCGCGCTCCTGTGCTCGCGGGTCTGCCACGACGTCATCAGCCCGGTGGGCGCCATCGTCAACGGCCTCGAGGTGCTCGAGGATGAGAACGCCGCCGACATGCGCGACGTCGCCCTCGACCTCATCGCCAAGAGCGCCCGGCAGGCCTCGGCCCGGCTTCAGTTCACCCGGCTCGCCTTCGGCGCGGCGGGCTCGGCCGGTGCGCGGCTTGATACCGGGGATGCCGAGCAGGTGGTGCGCGGTGTCATCGAGGATCAGCGCACGGCGCTGGAATGGACGCTGCCGCGTGTGCTGCTGCCCAAGAACCGGGTGAAGCTGCTGCTCAACCTCGTGCTGCTGGCCGGCACCACCGTGCCCCGCGGCGGCGTCATCCGCGTCACCGGGGCGGGGGAGGGGGACGACGTGACGTTCGCCCTCGTCTCCACCGGCCAAAGCGCCCGCATTCCGCAGGGGATCGAGGCACTGGCCAACGGCACCCTGCCCGAGGGCGGGCTCGACGCCCATTCCGTGCAGCCCTTCTATGCCGGCCTGCTGGCCAGCGACTGCGGCCTTTCCATCGGCTTCACCCAGGACGGCGATACGGTTACCCTGACCGCTGCCTGATCCTATCCGAGGACGTGGCATGAGCGTTGCCGCCCGGCTTCTCCTGCTTGTCGCGCTGCTCTGCGGCGCGCTGGGGCTGGTGGCTGCGGTGACGGTGGCAGCGACCGGCGTCGCCATGGCCCACGCCGGTTGCCCGCATGAAACGGCGCGGGCGGCTCCGGCGGCGGGAAGCGCGCACACGACCGGTGCCGGTGACGCGACGGTCCATGTCGCGTCGGGACCGTCAGTGGCATCCGCGACGCATCATCCGTCGCCCGCAAAGGCGCGACTGGCTTCGCCGGCTGAATTTCCGATCCATTCCCACGCAGGCGGCCCGTCGATGCCTTCCGGCCCGTCCTGCTGCTCCGGTTCGGGTTGTCTGATGACCTGCCACTGGGTCGTGCCGACGCTCGACCTCGCGCCCGGACCGGACGGTCCCGGCCAACGCGTCGGCTTTGCCCTGTCGGGCGAACGGCCGGCTGTTGGACCCGAGGTCCAGCTCCCGCCCCCGCGACACCAGGCCTGACGGCCACGGTGCCGGCCCCAGGGCGCCGAACACGTGTTCCATCTATGAGGAGAGACCCATGCGGTCCCGCATCTTCGCGGCGCGCCTTGGCGCGGCCGTGCCTTTCACCCTCGTTGCCGCCGTCTGCGCCGGCATCCTGTCCATCGCCCCGGCGGCGGCTCAGTCGGCCATGCCCGGCGGGCACGACATGCACAACATGTCCCCTGCCATCGGCACCCCGGCTGCCGCCGACACGCCCTCCACCGCCGCGTTCAAGACGGCCGGGGCGCGGATGCACAAGGATATGGACATCGCCTATTCCGGCAACGCCGACGTGGATTTCGTGCGCGGCATGATCCCCCACCACGAGGGCGCCGTGGCCATGGCGAAGGTCGAGCTCGCCTTCGGCAAGGATCCCGAGATCCGCAAGCTCGCGGAGGGCATCATCAAGGCGCAGGAGGAGGAGATCGCCTTCATGAAGGCCTGGCTCGCCCGCGCCGAGGCGCGTGCCCCCTCGAAGTAGCCGGCCCCAAACGCATGAGGCCCCGCCGGAGCGGGGCCTCATGTCGAAGCGGGAAGGGGAAAGGGGATCAGACCGCGATGCGCTCGGCGCCGTGCATGGGCTCGCGCAGCACATAGCCACGGCCCCATACGGTCTCGATGTAGTTCTTGCCGGCGGACGCGTTGGCCAGCTTCTTGCGCAGCTTGCAGATGAAGACGTCGATGATCTTGAGCTCGGGCTCGTCCATGCCGCCGTAGAGATGGTTCAGGAACATCTCCTTGGTGAGGGTGGTGCCCTTGCGGAGCGAGAGCAGCTCCAGCATCTGATATTCCTTGCCGGTAAGGTGGACGCGGTTGCCCTCCACCTCGACGGTCTTGGTGTCCAGGTTGACGATGAGATCGCCGGTCTGGATCACCGACTGGGCGTGGCCCTTGGAGCGCCGCACGATGGCGTGGATGCGGGCGACCATCTCGTCCTTGTGGAAGGGCTTGGTGAGGTAGTCGTCGGCGCCGAAGCCGAAGCCCTTCACCTTGTCTTCCGTATTGGCGAGGCCCGAGAGAATGAGGATCGGCGTCTTCACCTTCGCCACGCGAAGGGAGCGCAAGACCTCGAAGCCGGACATGTCGGGCAAATTCAGGTCGAGAAGGATGATGTCGTATTCGTAGACCTTGCCGAGGTCCACGCCTTCCTCACCGAGGTTGGTCGTATAGACGTTGAAGCTCTCGGTCTTCAGCATCAATTCGATGCCTCGGGCCGTAGCACTGTCGTCCTCGATGAGCAAGACGCGCATGGCTATCCCTTTCCTCGCAACTAGCCGAAAGGCGGCGGCGCCGACTTTCGTTGCTCGGCCATCGGGGTGATTCGCGTTACGTGTGTAGAATCGTTAACAGAACTCGATTCCTGACCACAAGAGTCTGCGCAAAAATCTTTGTGCATGGGAGTCAAGACTGACTCCGTTTCAGGCACTTAAGGTTTTTCCACAGGCTCACGCAAACGCCCGACCACCCCTTACCCGAGCCCCTTGATCCGGCGTCCAGCTGATGGCGCGGCGGCGCATCACCCGAACCGTAGCGTCATCATTAACGAAGGCGGTAAACGATTGGTTGCCGCCGGGGCGGTTCGTGCGATTTTCCTGCAACAGCGACGCCGCAGGTAAGGAAAGGGCAACCAGCACAGGACATTCTCATCACCCGGAGGCCCCGGCGCACATGAGCGGGCAGCCTGGCAGAAGCTTGGCAGAAAGCCTGGCAGTCAGCTTGGCAGGCAACATGGGCAATGACCGAAGGGCAGCGTCATAAGTACCGGAGTAGACGCCGATGAAGTCGCGTGACCCCCTGATCCGTGCCAAGCGGTTCCAGATCGACGATGCGCGCCGGCGCCTCGCCCAGATCGACACGATGATTGCCGAGTTCGAGCGCATGGCCCAGGAACTCGACCGTGACATCGCCGCCGAGGAGGCGCGGTCCGGCATTACCGACCCGCGCCATTTCGCCTACCCGCCGCTGGCCCTCGCCGCCCGCAACCGCCGCGACAACCTGCGCCGCTCGGCCGACGACCTCAAGGTGCAGCAGGACGAGGCCAAGGCCACGCTCGCCGAGGCGGAAGCCGACCTCGCCCTCGTGGAGGCGGCCGGCGAGATGGACCGTTCGTCCCGTGTGGACAACGCAACCCGCCGTCCCCCCTTGCGGCCCACCGCGCCGGTGCGGCTCTGAGCGCAGTCCAGCTTGCGTTTCAAGGGGGTAGTGGGGTAACCGTCGCTGCGGTGCGGGAGACGGTTTTTGCCTCCCGCGGCGGATTCCTGCAACCTTAAGGCTTCCATTGGGGACGACCGCTCCGGTAGCTTCTGCACGGCCAAACCCCGAGCACGAGCACTCCGTGACTCCCCACCGCAAAGTCCATGCCCTCGTCGAGGCGGTCGCCGCCGGCGATCTGCGCGCGTTCGAAGAGCTTTACCGGCTGACCAGCCCGAAGCTCTACGGCATCGTGCTGCGCCTGCTGCGCCGGCCGGAACTGGCCGCCGATGCCATGCGGCAGACCTATCGGCGGGTGCGGTCCGAGGCGCATACTTTGCGGGCCAATGAAGATCCCGTCTGCTGGATGGTCTCCATCGCGCGGGGCTGCGCCCTCGACATGGCGTGGCAGAGACCGGTGGGCGACGCCTTCGAACCGTTCGACGCCGCCCAGCGCGGCAGCGACCCTATCGGTTCGCACCATCGCAGCCCGGCCCTGACCCGCCTCCTGACCTGCCTCGGCCGGCTGCCGGAGGAGCGGCGGCGGATGCTGCTGCTCGCCTTCTATGACGGCTGGAGCTACGAGGCGCTGTCGGTCTATTTCGATGCGCCGGCACCGGCCATACGCGCCTGGATGGCCCGCAGCATCCACCAGCTCAACGAGTTCATGGGGCGGCGGTCATGAGCCCGGCCTCGCCGAGCCGCCTGCCGGAGCGCGTGGCGCCCCCGGATGCCGACCGCATCCTCGCCGCCGAATATGTGCTCGGCACGCTGGACAATGACGACCGTCGGCGCGTGCGCGCCCGCTGCGCCGCCGACCCGCAGTTCGCGGGCCTCGTCCGCCTGTGGGAGCGCCGGCTTGCGCCGCTGCATGAACTTGCGGTGCCGGTGATCCCGTCGCCCGAGATCTGGCGGGCCATCGCCTCGGACCTGCGGAGCGCGCCGCCCGCGCTGCGCGGGGCCACCCTGCCGCGCGGGCTGTCACCCTCGCCCGATCCGCCGCGCCGGCCGGCACTGCCGGAAGGCCGACCGCTCCGGTCCGCGGCGGGCACAGGGGAAGGCGCGGTCTCGCGGGTGCGACGGCTGTTCGGCCTCGGCAAAAGCGAACAGCAGGGCCGCGTCGAGCCGTCTCGCGGTGCGGAGAGGGCGTCTCGTCGGCGTTCCTTTCCGCCGCTCGATCCCGTTCCAGCCGCACCGCCCGGCCGGATCACGGAGCCGGACCGTGCGCCCGAGGGGCCGCACCGCGACCTCCGGTCCGCCACCCTCACGCCTCAGGCGGGAGGGCTCGCGCCGCCGCGCCCGACGCTTGCTCCGCCGACCCGGCTGGCGGAGGCGACGGCGCCGCTTCAGCTCGCCCCGCCGCCTCCGCCGCGTCCGCGCCCCACGCCCGAGCCGTTGGCGCCGCCCCCGGCCTTCATGTTCCTTGAGCCCGACCCGCCGCCGGAGCCCATCGCCGAGACACCGTCCGCCGGAAGCGAGCCGCTCGTGGAGGCCGCCTCTGTCCAGCCGGAAGCGGGGGACGGCCAACCGCCGTCCGGGCCGGACGCGGCCGCTCCGGAGGCGTCTGCAGAGCCGCCGGTCCCCGTGGCCCAAGCGGGTGGCGTCGAAGCGGCCGAAGTGCTGGCCCCGCCGGCCGCGCCGCAGGGGGAGCCTGTGGGAACCGCCGAGGCTGTTCCGGCAGCTGAGCTTTCGCTCCCCGCTGAGATTGAGGCCGAGGCGGCGCCCACCGCCATTGACGTTGGCAAGGTCGCAGGTTCAACAGGCGACGAGGAAGGGGAGAGCCAGCCGGAGGCTGCCGGGTCGCCCTCCGCCGAAGCCGTCGATGCGCCTGCGCCCGCCGCCGCGTCCGCTGAGGCGCCCGCAGAGGCGCCATCGATTGAGGCGCCCTCCGCCGATCCTGCCGCCGGCAACAAGGGCGAAGAGGCCCCGCTTCCGGGCTGGGCGACCGAGGTGGCCTCGGGCGAGGTCTCGGCCCTGCCGGACGAGCCGAACGCGCCCACGCGGGTCGTCGTCCGGCACGGTCCCTGGCGCGGCATCGCACTTCTGCTCGCGTTGCTCTGCCTGGGGCTGGGCGGCATCGCGGCCTATCGCGAGTGGGTCTGGCCGGGCGAAGGCTATTGGGTCGCGGTGATGCAGCCTGAGCCCTTGCCGGCGGTGTCGGTGCGGATCGATCCGGACAGCGGCGCCGTGCATGTACGCTCCTTCGCCCCGGCGCCGCCGGAGGGCGAGATCTTCCGGCTGTGGCTCGTGTCGCCCACGTCCGGCGCGCGCCTCATCGGCACCTTTTCCTCCGGCCTGTCGGAGCGCCTGCCCGAGCTTGCTCGACTGGGTCGGAAGGGTCTTGCCGGCACGCAGGTGGTGGTCACGCGCGAGCCGGCGGCCGCTCCGGATCCGTCGAAGGGGCCGGGTGATGCCGTGGTTTACAGGGGGCGGTTGGTCCCGGAATAGGCCGGGTCCCTCCCCGCCGCTTCAGCGCGACGGCCCGGCGGCGATGGCCCCGTGGCCCGGCGTCTCCCGTGGAGCGCTCGGCGCCTCGCCCACCGGCGGAACGGCAACGGCGGTGCGGTTGCGCCCCTGGGCCTTTCCTGAATAGAGGGCGCCATCGGCCGCCACGATGAGGCCGGCGATGGTGTCCGCCCCGCTGCTCCCCGGTACATAGGTCGCGGCCCCGACCGTGAGCGTGACGCCGATGTCGCGCCCCGCGACCTCGCCCAGTTCGGCTTCCACGATCCCGCGCAACCGCTCGGCGATGACGAGCGCAGCCTTGGCGTCGGCACCCGGCAGCAGGATGCAGAATTCCTCGCCGCCGTAGCGACCTGCCACGTCGTTGGTGCGGATGCTCTGCGGCACCAGGGCCGCGAAACGCTGCAGCGCGAGGTCGCCCACGTCGTGGCCGAAGCGGTCGTTGACCGATTTGAAATGGTCGAGGTCGGCCAGCAGCAGCGAGAAGGGCAGGCGCCGAGCCCTGGCGAAGCGCAGCAGTTCCTCGCCACGCTGGAGTACGGAGCGGCGGTTGAGCAGGCCGGTGAGGTCGTCGCGCGAAGCCACCTTTTCAAGCACCATGAACAGGCTGCCGAAAGTCCAGCAGATGGCGAGGCCGAGGCCGACAATGGCGATCAGCACCTCCACAGCGCCGCCATTGCCGGGTAGCGGCATCAGTGCGAACTGGACGCCAACGCCCCGGATCGTGTAGCCGGCGGCCACCACCATCAGCACGATAGACGAAGCGACACGGGAAATGATCGGGCCGCCGCCCGGCACCTGCATCAGGGCGTGTCCCGCCGTTGCGCTCCAGCAGGCAACCAGCAGGGAAATGACGGTCGCGCGGTCGGTGATGTTGTCGCCGCTCCATAGCGACAGGCCGAGCAGGCCTGTGCCCAGCAGCGCCACCGCAGCGACCGTCGCCAGGCGAGGGGGGCGTTCATCGAAGATGCGGATGCCGCTGTAGACGAGGCCCATGCCGACCAGGACGCAGCCATTGCCGATGAGTGCGCTGGCCGGAAGACCGATGCTTGCGCGCGCCGCGAAGAAGACGCAGCCGCAGGTGAGGAAAAGATTCGCGAGCGCCCATATGAAAAGACAGCGCTTCCGCAGCCGCCAGCCGGCCAGAAGTTGCAGGGCTGCCAGCAGCATGCCCACCACGGCCGAGACCGACAGCACAGTCTGGACCTGGAAATCCATATCTGGAGTCGCTCCGGGGGGGCCGTTGGTCCACACGCTGGGGGAAGTACAGGTTGTATGCGCCAATAGCGTGTACTTCGCGTGCGCACAAGCTGGTGATCGTACTATTGTAAGGCTTATTTTTGTTTCTGGACTTCGCCTCCCGCGCTCATGCGTCTCCGGAGCCGTTTTCCTGCCGTCACGCCGTAACGGTGGGCTCGTGCGGCTTTGCACAGGCATTGCCTGGCGGTCGAGGGCGAAGCGGACGGCCGTGCTTCCGGGCCACGCGGCCTTCGTTATGATGCAGCCGCTCGGGGTCGGCGGTGTCGGCCCTTCAGCGATAAGAGCCAGCGAGGACAATATGGCCGACCCGACCCTTCCCCGCCCCGTTGACCGTGCCCTGGACCCGGGCTTCCGCCACGGCCAGTCCACCGAGCCGAACTATTCGGGCGTCACGTCCTTCCTGCGCCGGCGCTATGCCCGCGACGGCGGCGGCGCCGAGGTGGTGGTGTGGGGCGTGCCGCTGGATGTGGCGGTCTCGAACCGGCCGGGCACGCGCTTCGGGCCGAGGGCCATCCGCGCGGCGTCCACGATCCTTGATGGCGATCCCTTCTACCCGTTCGGCTTCGACCCCTTCGAAACGCTGGACGTGTCCGACGGCGGCGACTGCGTGTTCGATTACGGACTGCCGGCCGGCATCCCCGGTGCCATCGCTGCGCAGGCCGCGGCCCATTACGCCCGTGGCAGCCATCTCGTGACCCTCGGCGGGGACCATTTCCTCACCTATCCCATCCTGCGGGCGCTCACCGCCCGTCTCGGCCAGCCCGTGGCGCTGGTGCAGTTCGATGCCCACCAGGACACATGGGACGACAATGGCGACCGGGTCGACCATGGCACCATGATCACCCGTGCGGTGAAGGACGGCTTGATCCGGGTAGACAAATCCATCCAGGTGGGCATCCGCACCCACGCGCCGCGCACCTATGGCATCGAGATCGTCCACGGCAACGTCGCGGGCGAGATGGGGCCGGCGGCGCTGGCACGCCACATCTGCGAGCGGGTTGGGGATGCGCCGGTCTATCTGAGCTTCGATATCGACGCGCTCGATCCGGCGTTTGCGCCGGGCACGGGGACGCCGGTCTGCGGCGGCCTGTCCACGCGGGAGGTGATCGCCTGCCTTCGGCGGCTCGGCGCGCTCGATCTCAAGGGGTTCGATGTGGTGGAGGTCTCTCCGCCCTACGACCATGCGGAGATCACGGCGCTCGCCGGCGCGACGTTGGCCTCGCTCTACCTGTGCCTGCTGGCCGAGCGCAAGGAGGGTGGGCGCTCGCCTGCGCTGTAGCTTCATCCCGCGCGGTGTGCTTGTACCCTTTTGTGGGCGGACGGGATAAGGGAGGACGCTCAGCGCGCGCTGGCTGGATCGGGGGAAGGGAAGAGATGGGAAAGCGGCCAGGCATCTCGGCTTATCTTCTGCCCGCCCTGGGCTTGCTGCTCGCTCTCGTCTTCCTGCTGTGGCCCCAGTTCGGGCCCGGGGCACCGGGCATCCTGCCGGGCGTGCTGGCGGTCGGCTCAGTCGCGCTTCTGTGCGGCTCCGCCTTCTCCGCGGTCGGGCATGCCGACATTGTTGCTGCCCGGCTGGGGCAGCCATGGGGCACGTTGCTGCTCACCCTGTCGGTGACCATCATCGAGGTGTCGGTGATGGCATCCATGATGCTGAACGGCGGAAACAACCCGACGCTTGCCCGGGAGTCCGTGCTGTCGGTGCTGATGATCGTGACCGCCGGCATCGTCGGTCTGTGCCTCCTGCTCGGCAGCATTCGGCACCGCGAGCAGACGATTCAGCAACAGGGGGTGTCGGGCTATCTGTCGGCCATCATCGCGCTCGGCGTGATGCTGCTGATCCTGCCCAATGAGACGCACGCAGGGGCGACGGGTTCCTTCTCCCCTTTCCAGCTCGTCTATATGTCGCTGATCGCTGTCGCGCTCTATGCCGCCTTTCTCTACATGCAGACGGTGCGCTATCGCGAGCATTTCGCCGGGCAGCCGGAAGGCCACAGCGAACCGACGCCGGGCCTCACCAGCTTCCTCGTCGCCATCGGCATGCTGCTGGCAAGCCTCGCCGCGGTGGTGGCGCTCTCCGGCCGGGTCGCCACGACCTTCGAGGATTTCCTGGCCCAGTTCTCGCTTCAGGATCCTGACGCCGTGACCGGTGCGCTGGTCGCGACGCTGATCCTCCTGCCGGAAGGCATCAGCGCGGTGCGCGCCGCCGCGCGCAACCACCTGCAGCACTCGCTCAACATCGCCCTCGGCTCGGCGCTCGCCACAGTGTCGCTGACCATCCCGGCCATGGCCTTCATCAGCGTCATGATCGGACGGCCCATGGTGCTCGGCCTCGACAACGAGGACCGGACGATGTTGCTGCTCACCTTCGTCCTCTCGGTGCTCTCCTTCGGCACCGGAAGGACCAATGCGCTCAATGGCGTGGTCCACCTCATCGTGTTCTGCGTCTATGTGATGCTGCTGTTTGCCCCGTAAAGCGCCGATCCGTCGCGGGCGGCGGTGGACATCGGGCGGGGCGGGTGGCATGTTCCGCGCGACTTGAACGAGGCGCGGGCCGTGAAGAACTTTCTGCTCTACATCTTCACCTGGTGGAACAAGCAGACCGTCGGCACCATGTGGTGGACGAAGCGCTTCGGCGAGTTCGTGGGCGAGGACGAGTTCGGCAATCGGTACTATCGCACCAAGGGCGGCAAGATCGACCCGACGCTCGGCTTCGAGCGGCGCTGGGTGATTTATCCCGGCTATGCGGAAGCCACCACCATCCCGTCGGGTTGGTGGGGCTGGATGCATCACCGCGTCGATACCCCGCCGGTGGATGAGACCTACACGCCGCGCTCCTGGCAGAAGCCGCATCGCCGCAACATGACCGGCACCCCCGGGGCCTATCGTCCCAAGGGCTCGGTGCTGGCTGGTGGCATGCGCCCCCGCGTCACCGGCGACTACAAGGCCTGGACGCCCGGCGAGTAGGCCGTCGCGTCGGCGATCCGCTTATTTCTGCGCAGATCCGGGGGCCAAAGACCGGGCACCTGGCGCTTCCTTCCGGGCGCTTCCTTCCCGGCGCCGCCTTGCCGCCGCCTGAATCGGGCGGTCAGAAGGGGAAAGGGCCGGCCCGCTTCCCGGCCGTCCCTTCTTCATTGCACGGGTCCACAGACTGATGCGCTTCCTCTGCTCCGTTTCCCTGCTGGCCGCCGGCCTGATCGCCGCCGCGATGCCTCAGGCACTGGCGCAGAGCCGTGGCACCATCGAGCAGACGCCGCTTCCCCCGCCCGGGACGATTCCAAACCAGCGTCCGCTGCCCCAGGTGCCGAACAGCGTTCCGGTGATTCCCGCCCCGCAGGCGGCTCCGGCGCAGCGACCCGCAGCTCAGGGCACCATCCAGCGCGGTCCGGCGCCGCCGCCTCCCGCCGCGGCCCAGCAGCCTCCCGCCGTCATGCAGCCGGCCCCTCCCGGGGATGAGGGCGACATGGTGGTGGTGCAGCCGCCGACGCAGAAGATCGCCAACGCCTATGCGGTCTATGCCGGCCTCGACAAGATCACCGGCCGCATCACCTCGTTCGACATCGCCATCGGCGAGACGGCCCAGTTCGGTGCGCTGCAGGTGACGCCACGCGTCTGCTACACTCGGCCCGCCACGGAGACGCAGAACACCACCTCCTTCACCGAGGTGAACGAGGTGACCCTGCAGGGCCAGGCCAAGCGAATCTTCACTGGCTGGATGTTCGCGGCGAGCCCGGGCCTCCACGCCGTGGAGCACCCGATCTACGACGTGTGGCTGATCGGCTGCAAGGCGGCCGCGCCTGTGACGGCACGCGGCCAGCAGTAGAAATCCCCCTCCACCTCAAGCGCGTTCTCCAGCAGCTTGTGATAGTGACGGCGCGGGACCTCCAGCGCCCCGAAGGTCTTCAGGTGCCCCGTGACGAACTGGGTGTCGAGCAGACGGAAGCCACCGGCGATGAGCCGCCCCACCAGATGCACGAGCGCCACCTTGGAGGCGTCCCGCTCGCGGTGGAACATGCTCTCGCCGAAGAAAGCGCCGCCCAGCCGCACGCCGTAAAGCCCGCCCACCAGCTTTCCGTCTTGCCAGGCTTCCACCGTGTGGCAGCGTCCGCGCGCGAACAGTTCGCCATAGAGGCGCCGGATCGGATCGTTGATCCAGGTCTTCTCGCGGCCCTCCTGCGGTTCGGCACAGCCGTCGATCACCGCCTCGAAGTCGCTGTCCACGCGGACCTCGAACCTGTCCGCACGCACCGTCCGGGCGAGTCGGGACGAGACGTGGAAGGCGTCGAGGGGGATGATGCCGCGCCGCTCCGGCTCGATCCAGTAGAGGCCCGGATCATCGGCGCTCTCGGCCATCGGAAAGATGCCGCAGGCATAGGCCTTCAGCAGGACATCAGGCGTGATCTCGACGATCTGGTCGTTCGGCCGGCTCATGGAGGTTCATCCTACCAGCAATTCGAGCGGCCGTATGGCGTGGCGGCGGGTTCGCGCGGTCTGCTTGCGGCTGTTTGCCACGCCTATGGATATCGCTCCGCGTCTCAGCCTCGCTTCAGGAAGTCGCCGATGCGTCGGACCGCCTCCGCCATGTCCGGCCCGGAACCGGCATAGGAGAAGCGCAGGAACTGGCGACCATGAAACGGGTCAAAATCGACACCCGGCGTCGCCGCCACATGGGCCGCGTCGAGGAGGGTCCGCGCGAAGGCGGCCGAATCATCGGTGAAGTCGGACACGTCCGCGTAGAGATAGAAGGCGCCGTCCGCCGGAAGGAAACGCCCGAGGCCGGCGGCGGGCAGCCCTTCGGTGAGGATGCGGCGGTTCTCCACATAGGTCGCCTTCACCCGATCCATCTCGGCCCGCCCCTCAAAGGCGGCATCGGCGGCGATCTGCGACAGGGTGGGGACCGAGATGGAGAAATTCTGCTGAAGCCGCTCCATGGTGCGCGACACGCCGGGCGGCACCACCATCCAGCCCACCCGCCAGCCGGTCATGCAGAAGTATTTGGAGAAGGAGTTGATGACCGTGACGTCGTCGCCGATCTCCACCGCGCTCACGGCTGGAAAGGCATAGTCGAGCCCGTGGTAGATTTCGTCGGAGATGAAGGCCAGGCCGAGGTCGCTGGCGCAGGCGTGCAGCGCAGTGAGGGCGGCCCGGTCCATCATGGTGCCGGTGGGGTTGGCCGGGCTCGCCACCAGCACGCCCTTGAGCGGTGCGGCGCGATGGGCCTCCATCAGGCGCTCGGGGGTGAGGGCGTGGCGATCCTCGGCCCGGGTTTCGATCAGGACCGGCTCGCAGCCAAGCGCAGACAGGACATGGCGGTAGGGCGGATAGCCGGGCGCGGCGATGGCGACGCGGTCGCCCGGCTCGAACAGCGCCAGGAAGGCCAGCACGAAGCCGCCGGACGAGCCATTGGTCACGACAACCCGTTCTGGATCGATGGAAACGCCGTGCTGCTCTCCATAATGCCGCGCGATCCGCGCCCGGAGCGCGGGAATGCCGAGCGCTGCGGTGTAGCCCACCTGTCCGGCGGCGATCGCGGCAGCCGCTGCCTGCCGCGCCACGAGAGGGGCGGGGGCTGCCGGCTGACCGACCTCCAGATGGATCACCTGTCCACCCTGCGCTTCGATGCGGGCGGCATGCTCCATCACGTCCATGACGATGAAGGGCTCGACCGCGCTGCGCCGGGAGAGGAGGGGAAGAACCTGCCGCATTGCCAAAATCCGTTGCGTTCTTGCTGGCGCAAGGCGCGCCGATGCCCGCGCTGCCGTGCTGCCGCCTTATTCTGCCTGTCCCTGAGGCGGGTTCGCCCCAACGTGAAGGCCAGCGGATTGACCTCGGCATGCGCCGAAGCCAGTGTCCGGCAGTCTCGTAGCCTGTGCCTCGGAGCGAGCCAAGGCGGTTCGTCATAGTGATCGGATAACGCCGTGGTCCCTGCGTGAAAGCGGCTTGCGTGGTGGTTGACGGAATGGATCGAGCCAGAGCGGACAAGCAGATCGGATCTGGAAAGCGTGCCGGGCGTGGGCTTCGTGCCGCCGGACGCATGCTTTGCCTTGCCGCCGCGACCGCTTTGCCGCTCCACGCCGCATGGTTCGGCGCGGCGGTGGCGCAGGAACAGGCGCCTCAGAAGGGGCCGCAGACCATCCAGGACACCGAGATCGAGGCGCTGCTGAGGGATTATACCCGGCCCATCATGAAGGCGGCGGGTCTGGCCCAGCAGAATGTCGAGGTGGTGCTCATATCGAGCCGCGCCTTCAATGCGTTCGTGGCGGATGGCCGGCGCATTTTCGTGAATACGGGCGCTCTGGTCGATTCGGTGACGCCCAATCAGATCATCGGCGTGCTGGCCCACGAGACCGGCCACATCGCCGGCGGTCATCTCGCGCGCATGCGCGAGCAGCTGGCCGGCGCCCAGACCATGGCGATCGTCGCCATGCTTCTGGCGGCGGGCGGTGTCGCGGCTGGCGCGACCACCGGTATGAACGGTCGGGATGTGGGCAGCGTCGGCGCGGCGGCGTTGTCGGCCCCGCAGGAAATGATCCGGCGCTCGCTCCTCTCCTACCAGCGCGGCGAGGAAGCGGCGGCCGACCGCTCGGCCGTGAAGTATCTGAATGCCACCGGCCAGTCGGCCAAGGGCATGCTGGAGACGTTCGAGCGCTTCCAGAACGACCAGCTCTTTATCAGCCAGCGCGTCGATCCCTATGTGCTGAGCCACCCCATGGCGCGCGAGCGCATCGGCGCCCTGGAGCAGCTCGCCAAGACGAGCCCCTATTACGACGTGAAGGATCCGCCGGCGCTGCAGGCACGCCATGACATGATGCGCGCGAAGCTCATCGGCTTCATGGAACGTCCCGAGGCGGTGGCCCGGCGCTACCCGCCGTCCGACGGCTCCATGGCGGCGCAGTATGCCCGCGCCATCTCAGCCTACCGTTTCGGCAATGTCGATTCGTCCATCCGCCAGATCGATGCGCTGATCGCCAAGGAGCCCTCCAATCCCTATTTCCAGGAGCTGAAGGGACAGGCTTTGCTGGAGGCCGGGCGGCCGAGCGAGGCGGTCGCACCGCTCCGCAAGGCGGTGCAGATGACCAATGGAGCCCCCCTCATCCGCGCGATGCTGGGGCAGGCTCTGGTGCAGTCCGGCAACCAGAGCTTCACGCAGGAGGCCATCCGCGAACTGGTGCAGGCCACCCAGCGCGATCCCAATTCGCCTTCGGCCTGGCGCTCGCTGGCGCTCGCCTACGGCCGTTCGGGCGATACCGCCAATGCGGACCTCGCGTCCGCGCACTCGTACTTCGCCTCTGGCGACTTCAAGCTGGGCCGTGAACTGGCGGCCCGCGCCCGCACGAAATTTCCGCAGGGCTCGCCCGGCTGGCTCAAGGCCGACGACCTCGTGAATTTCAAACCGCCCGCATCGGCCGCCAACCGGCGCTGATGCTCAAAGACAGCTTTTCACCCAAGGAGCCCCGCATGTTCTCCCCCACGGGCCTGGCCCGAACCGGTTTTCGGCGCCTCGCCGCCCGCCTTTCCGCGCTGGCGCTGGCCGCCCTGCCGGCCGTCCTGCTCGCTGCCAGCCCGGCAGCGGCCTTTACGGACGCGGAAAAGAAGGAACTCGGCGGCATCATCCGCGAGTATCTGATCCAGAACCCGGAGGTGCTCCAGGAAGCCATCTCGGTGCTGGAAAGCCGTCAGATGGTGGCTGACGCCACCCAGCGCAGCAAGGCGGTCGCCGAACTGAAGCCCCTGCTGCTGTCGAGCCCGCGCGGCATCGTCGCGGGCAACCCGCAGGGCGACATCACGCTGGTCGAGTTCTTCGACTACAATTGCGGCTATTGCAAAAAGGCGTTGTCGGACCTTCAGGATCTCATCAAGCAGGACCCCAAGCTCCGCGTGGTGCTTAAGGAGTTCCCGGTGCTCGGCCAGGGCTCGGTTGAAGCCGCGCAGGTCGCCGTGGCCGTGCGCATGGTCGCGCCCGAGAAGTACATGGCCTTCCATCAGGCGATGCTGAACAGCCGCGGCCAGGCGGACCGCGCCAAGGCCCTCGCGGTCGCGAAGGAGGTCGGCATCGACCCGGCGCTGATCCAGAAGCAGGCGACCTCGCCCGAGCTCAACGCCACTCTCGACGAGAGCATGAAGATCGCCGAGGCGCTGTCGCTCAACGGCACGCCGTCCTATGTGGTGGGCGATCAGGTGGTGGTCGGCGCCGTGGGCTTCGACAAGCTCAAGGCCGCCATCGCCGAAGCCCGCACCAAGCAGGCCGGCAAGTAGAAGGGGCGTCACCCGCCCGAGTGCCCGGGGTACGGTCCGGCCTCCCGGGGTCGGCCGTGCTGTGGGCACTCTTTCCATCGGCCGCGCGCACCCCTATAAGGCTGCGACCCGGCCGACAGGAGGCCGGTGGCAGATCACGCACGGATGACAGACACCGTCCACGTCCTGAACGGGCCCAACCTCAACCTGCTCGGTACCCGCGAGCCCGGCATCTATGGCGCGGCGACGCTGGCCGATGTCGAGGCGCTGTGCCGGGCCGAAGGAAAGGCGCTCGGCTTCGATATCGTCTTCCGTCAGACCAATTCGGAAGGCGCGCTGGTGGATTTCATCCAGGCGGCCCGCGGCGCGCGGGGCATCGTCCTCAATGCCGCGGCCTACACCCACACCTCCGTCGCGCTGCGCGACGCGGTGGCTGCGGTTGGGGTGCCGACCATCGAGGTGCATTTGTCGAACGTGTTCGCGCGGGAAGACTTCCGCCACCATTCCTATCTGTCGCCCGTTGCCCGTGGAGTGATCTGCGGCTTCGGACCCCAGAGCTATGTGCTGGGCCTGCGCGCCATCGCCGGCCTGCCGCAGACCCCTTAAGATCCCCCAACGCCCTCGCGCGGCCAGACGGCCGGCCAGAGCCAGGAACATCATGAAGCCCTCCAACCCTCCCATCGACACCGCCATCGTCAAGGAGATCGCCGATCTCCTCTCGGGCAGCGACCTGACCGAGATCGAGGTGGAGCACGAGGGCCTGCGCATCCGCGTGGTGCGCGCGCCCGCCCCTGTTACCATTGCCCAGGGGGCCCCCTACGCCGCGCCTTATCCGGCTGGCGCGCCCGTCGCGGCAGCTGCCCCGGCTGTCGCGGTCGAGGCTCCGGCGGACCTCTCCAAGCATCCCGGCGTCGTTGCCTCTCCCATGGTGGGCACCGCATACCTTGCCGCCGAGCCCGGCGCCGCCCCCTTCATCGAGGTCGGCGCGAGCGTCCGCGAGGGGCAGACCGTGCTCATCGTCGAGGCGATGAAGACCATGAACGCCATCCCCGCGCCGCGCTCCGGCACGGTCACGCGCATCCTCGTGGGCAATGCGCAGCCGGTGGAGTACGGCGAGCCGCTGCTGATCATCGAATGAGCGCGCCCGCGCGGCACGCATACACCGGCACAGACCCACGAGGCAGGCACCCACAAGGTACGCACCGCTGATGTTCAGAAAAATCCTCATCGCCAACCGCGGCGAGATCGCGCTGCGCATCCTGCGCGCCTGCAAGGAGCTGGGCATCGCGACGGTGGCGGTGCATTCCACCGCCGATGCCGACGCCATGCATGTGCGCCTCGCCGACGAGAGCGTGTGCATCGGCCCGCCGCCGGCCCGCGAGAGCTATCTCAACATCCCCTCGCTGCTCGCCGCCTGCGAGATCACCGGGGCGGATGCGGTGCATCCGGGCTACGGCTTTCTCGCCGAGAATGCACGCTTCGCCGAGATCCTCGCCGACCACAACATCCACTTCATCGGCCCCAAGGCGGAACACATCCGCATCATGGGCGACAAGATCGAGGCCAAGAAGACGGCGCAGTCCCTCGGCATCCCCGTTGTGCCGGGCTCCGATGGCGGCATCCACTCGGACGAGGAGGCGCACCGCGTCGCGGCCGGGATCGGCTTTCCGGTTCTGGTGAAGGCGGCCGCCGGCGGTGGCGGGCGTGGCATGAAGGTGGCGATGACCGCCGACGACCTGTCGCAGGCCCTCTCCACCGCCCGCACAGAGGCCAAGGCTGCCTTCGGCGACGATGCGGTCTATCTGGAGAAGTATCTCTCCACCCCGCGCCACATCGAGGTGCAGGTGCTGGGCGACGGCAAGGGCCACGCCATCCACCTCGGCGAGCGCGACTGCTCGCTCCAGCGCCGCCATCAGAAGGTGTGGGAAGAGGCCCCGTCTCCGGTCATCACCGCCGCCCAGCGGGCGGAGATCGGCGAGACCTGCGCCGCTGCCATGCGCAAGCTCGGCTATCTGGGCGTCGGGACCATCGAGTTCCTGTACGAGAATGACCGCTTCTACTTCATCGAGATGAACACCCGCATTCAGGTGGAGCATCCGGTGACGGAGATGGTGACCGGCATCGACCTCATCAACGAGCAGATCCGCGTCGCCGCCGGAGAGCCTCTCACGCTCCAGCAGAGCGATGTGGTGATGGAAGGCCACGCCATCGAGTGCCGCGTGAACGCCGAGCACCCGACCACCTTCCGCCCGTCGCCCGGCAAGATCACGCACTATCACGTGCCCGGCGGCCTCGGCATCCGCGTGGATTCCAACGCCTATCAGGGCTACGTCATCCCGCCCACCTACGACAGCCTCGTCGGTAAGCTCATCGTTCACGGCAAGACGCGCGACGAGTGCCTGCGCCGCCTGCGCCGGGCCCTGGACGAGTTCGTGGTGGACGGCATCGACACCACGCTGCCGCTGTTCCGCACGCTGGTGCGCACCCGCGACGTCGCCGAGGGCCAGTACGACATCCACTGGCTGGAGCATTTCCTGGCCGAGGGCGAGGGCAAGTCCGTCGGCTGAGGCTAGGCGAACTGAGCCCCAACAGATGAAAAAGCCCGGCCAAGTGCCGGGCTTTTTGTCTGGAGAGGTGGGTACCGGTCAGCCGAACTTGGCCGCCCGCTTGAGCTGGGAGGCCGCCGTCGCCAACTCGCGGACCTTGCCAAAGTCACCGGCGCGGATTGCGTCGCTCGGCACGACCCAGGAGCCGCCAACCGCTACCACGTTGGGCAAAGCGAGATAGTCACCCGCATTCGCCGGGCCGATCCCCCCGGTCGGGCAGAAGCGCAGGTGGGGCAGTGGGCCGGCGATCGACTTCAGGAAGGCCGCGCCGCCCGAGGCCTCCGCCGGGAAGAACTTCAGCACCTCGAAACCCAGTTCCGCCAGCCGCATGGCCTCGGAGGCCGTGGCGCAGCCCGCCATGATGGGGATCGGCGCCTCGGTGAAGGCAGAGGTCAGCTCCGGCGTCGTGCCGGGGCTGACGAGGAAGGTGGCGCCCGCCGCGATGGTGGCGTCGATCTGCGCGCGATTGATGACGGTGCCGGCGCCGGCGATGGCGCCCTCCACCTCGGCCGCGATCAGCCGCAGCGCCTCCAGCGCAACCGGCGTGCGCAGCGTGACCTCGATGAGCGGCAGACCGCCCTCCACCAGCGCGCGGGCGAGCGGCACGGCATCCTCAAGGCGCTCGATGACCACGACCGGCACCACCGGGGCCTTGGCGACGAAAGAAAGCGGGCTCGGAAGGCTCATGGGATATCTCCTCTAAATCGGTTGAAGCGCAGTCCGGCTGCCGTGTCGAGCCCCAATCGCCCGGATCATCCCACGTCGAAGGTCACGCCCTGTGCCAGCGGCAGGCTCGAGCCGTAATTGATGGTGTTGGTGGCGCGGCGCATGTAGGCCTTCCAACTGTCGGATCCGGCCTCGCGTCCGCCGCCGGTCTCCTTCTCGCCGCCGAACGCGCCGCCGATCTCCGCGCCCGAGGGGCCGATGTTCACGTTCGCGATGCCGCAATCCGAACCTGCCGCCGAGAGAAAGCGCTCAGCCTCGCGCAGGTCCGTGGTGAAGATGGCGGACGCGAGCCCCTGTGGCACCTCGTTGTTGAGGCGAATGGCGTCGGCGAGGTCGGAGTAGCGCAGCACATAGAGGATGGGCGCGAAGGTTTCCGCCGCCACCGTGTCCGTCTGCGCGGGCATCTCCACCAGCGCCGGGCGAACATAATAGCCATCGAGCGCGAATTCGGCCCCCAGCCGCTCCCCGCCAGTGACGACCCCGCCCACCGCGCGCGCGGCTTCCAGAGCCACCTGCATGGCCTCGAAAGCGCCGGCATCGATGAGCGGACCCACCAGCGTGCCCTCGGCGCGGGGATCGCCCACGCTGACGGAGGCGTAGGCCGACTTCAGCCGGGGCAGGAGCGCGTCATACACGCTGTCGTGCACCATCAGCCGCCGCAGAGTGGTGCAGCGCTGGCCGGCGGTGCCCATGGCCGCGAAGGCGACCGCACGCAGCGTCAGATCGAGGTCCGCCGAGGGGCAGACGATGGCGGCGTTGTTGCCGCCGAGTTCCAGGATCGCCCGTCCGAAGCGCTGCGCCACGCGTGGTCCCACATGGCGGCCCATGGCGCTTGAGCCGGTGGCGGAGATGACGGGCACGCGCGGGTCATCCACCAGCGCCTCGCCGGCCGCGCGGCCCCCCAGCACGAGGGTGGAGAGCCCCTCCGGCACACCACCGAACCGGACGGCGGCGCGGGCGAAGATGGCGTCCACGGCAAGGGCGGTGAGCGGTGTCTTCTCCGACGGCTTCCACACGACGGAATTGCCGCAGACGAGGGCCAGCGCGGCGTTCCATGCCCACACCGCCACGGGGAAATTGAAGGCGGAGATGACGCCCACGACCCCCATGGGGTGCCAGGTCTCCATCATCCGGTGATCCGGCCGCTCGGTGGCGATGGTGAGGCCATGGAGCTGACGGGAGAGGCCGGTGGCGAAGTCGCAGATGTCGATCATCTCCTGCACCTCGCCGAGGCCCTCGGAGGTGATCTTGCCGGCCTCCAGCGTCACCAGCGCGGCGAGGTCCGCCTTGGCGGCGCGCAGTTCCTCGCCGAACAGGCGTATGAGTTCACCCCGTCGCGGCGCAGGTACCATGCGCCATTCCAGAAAGGCGGAATGCGCGCGGCCGATGGCGTCCTGAACCGCTGGAGCGTCCATGTCGGCCACGCGGGCAATGACTTCCCCGGTCAATGGCGTCACCGCCTCCCGCGTGCCCGTGAGGCGATCGTCCGCGATGCCGAGCCGGGCCAGCAAAGCATCCGCATCCGCTGAGATTTCGCCGGTGACGGGAAAGCGCGCCATGGTCGTCTCCTCATTATCGTTTGGCCTGTTCTAGCCGTCCCGAGCGGCGGCGGGAACCATCGTGCGCGGGCGAGGGTTGGGGCGGGAGGAACCGAGGCGCACCCGTGCGCCTCACCATCGCGCGGAGGAAGGAACATGCCCCACGCCAACGACGCCAGCCCCACCAACGCCCAGCCTAGCCAGGCGGCCAACGCGGTTCAGGGTCTCTCCGACACTGAGCTGGACCGCATCCGCTGGCGCGCCCATGCGCTCTGGCGGGAGGATGGCTGTCAGCAGGGTCGCGACCGGGAATATTGGGAGCGCGCGGAGCTGGAGATCCTGAAAGGTCGGCGCTCTTACTGATGGAGGCTTCAAATGCCTGCAAAATCAAAGGCTCAGCAGATGGCAGCGGGCGCCGCTCTCTCCGCCAAGCGGGGTGAGCGCAAGACATCGTCGCTCAAGGGCGCGTCTCGCCAGATGGTGGACTCCATGAGCGAGAAGGAGCTTCATGACCTTGCCGCGACCAAGCAGAAGGGCAAGCCCTCCCATGTCTCCAAAGACTGACCGGTAGGACGCATGGTGCCGCGTGCCTTCTGGAAGGGCTATCTGAAGCTCTCCCTGGTGACCTGCCGGGTGGCCATGACGCCGGCCACATCGGAGCGGGAGAAGGTGCGCTTTCACACGCTGAACCGGGACACGGGCAACCGCATCGTTTCCCGCTACGTGGACGAGAGCTCCGGCAAGCCTGTGTCCGAGGCCGACGAGGGGCGCGGCTACCAGACCGGCGACGACAGCTATGTGCTTGTCGAAGATGAAGAACTCGACGATATCGCGCTGGAGACCACGCGCACCATCGACATCGAGAGCTTCGTCCCCCGCAACACCATCGGCTGGGTCTATCTCGACAAGCCACATTACCTCGTGCCGGACGACGCCGTCGGCGCCGAGGCTTTCTCGGTGATCCGCTCGGCCATGGAGGACACCGGGACGGCGGCGCTGTCGCGCCTCGTGATGTACCGGCGCGAGCGGGGCGTGATGCTGGAGCCGCGCGGCAGCGGGCTCATTCTCTGGACGCTTCGTTATGGCGACGAGGTCCGCGAATTCGACGGCGCGCCGGAGGCCAGGGAGGCGCCGGACAAGGCGGCGCTGGGGTTGGTGAAGAAGCTGATTTCCGAGCGTACGCAAGCCTTTGAGCCGGAGATGGTGCACGATCCCGTGCAGGAGGGGCTGATGGATCTCATCGCCTCAAAGCGCAAGAAGCGTCCGGCGAAGAAGGTTACCAAGCCCGCCCCCGAGGCGCCAACGGGTGGCAATGTGGTGAGCATCATGGATGCGCTGCGCCGCAGCCTTTCGGCTGAGAAGGGCAAGCGGAAGTAAGGGGCCGTTTACTCCGGCAGAGGCACTGCCGCCGCGCGGAAATCTCCCCAAGGGTCATGGCCGAGATTCATTAGTCGCGCCAAGGCGTTGCCCACGGTGAAGTGCTGCGGGCCGATGGCCTCCCCCAATTCCTCCCACGCCAGCGGCATGGACACCGGCGCACCGGGGCGCGCCCGCGTGGAGTACGGCGCCACCGCCGTCGCGCCGCGCTGGTTACGCAAATAATCTATAAGAATCCGGCCCTTACGTTTCGACTTGGTGATGGTGGCGACATAGCGCTCCGGGCTGTCGGCCGCCATCTCCTCCGCCATCTGCTTGGTGAAGGCCTTCAGCCGGGGCCAGTCGGCCTTGGGCTTCAGGGGGGCGCAGACGTGCAGGCCCTTGCCGCCGGAGGTTTTCAGAAAGGCGGAAAGGCCTTTCGCTTCAAGTCGTTGGCGCACCTCCTCTGCCGCGGAGATCACGTCCCGCCATGGCACGTCATCCCCGGGATCGAGGTCCATGGTGAGGAGGTCGGGCCGCTCCCAGTTCGCCAGCGTGGCGCCGAAAGGGTGGATTTCCAGAGCGGCCCCCTGGACCAGGGCGATCAGCCCGTCGAGGTCGCGGATGGCGAGGTAGGGGGCTTCGTCCTTTTCCTTGGGATCGGCGACCTGGAGGATGTTCTTGTCCAGCCCCTTCCACGGATGCTTCTGGAAAAACCGTTGTCCGTCAATGCCTTCCGGACAGCGCACCAATGCCAGCGGGCGGCCGGTCACGAACGGGGCCATGTACCGCCAGACCTGCGCATAATAGTCCGCCAGCCCTTCCTTGGTGAGGCCCACGTCCGGCCAATAGACGCGATCGGGATGGGTGAGACGCACCCGGCGTTGTGGCGCGGCTGGGGCGGAAGTCTTTGTCTCTACAGGGGTTTCTCGGACGATATCGGTCGCCGGCTTGTCCTCCCTGAGGCCGCGGAAGGCGGCGTGGCGCAGGTGGCCGTCGCCGGTCCAGGCGCCGAATTCCACCTCCGCGACATGGAGCGGCTGGACGAAGGTGACGCCCCGCGTCTCCTCCGCGCTCAGCTTGCCGGTGAAGGGAGAAACATCAGTCTTTTCAGAGGCTAGTAGCTTGTAGAGGTCGGCCGCCACGCGCTGGGTGAAGCCGGTTCCGACACGACCGACATGGCGCAGCTTGCCCTTCTCGAACACGCCCAGCACCAGCGAGCCGATGGCAGTGCGCGAGGTGGTGGACGGGACGAAGCCGCCCACCACAAACTCCTGTCTTTCCAGACACTTGGACTTGATCCAGTCACGGGACCGGCCGCTGTGGTAGGGGGCGTTTTTCAGCTTGGAGACCACCCCTTCGAGGCTCAGTCGGCAGGCGTGGGAGAGGACGAGCGCGCCGTCGTCCTCGAAATGGGCGCTGTAGCGCACCTTGTCCCCGTTTTCGCCCACCAGCTTTTCCAGCAAGTCCTTGCGATCCTTGAGGGGAAGGGGTGTCAGATCGTGGCCGTCGAGGTGGAGAAGATCGAAGACATAATAGACGAAGCGGTCGCTGCGGCCCTCCGAGAGATCGGCCTGAAGGGCGGAGAAATCGGTGGCGCCATTGCCGGATTCGACGACGATTTCACCGTCGAAAAGTGCGGTTCGGATGGGGAATCGGGTGAGTTCGGCAGGGATGCCGGTGCCGAATCGATCGGTCCAGTCGAGTCCGGTGCGGGTCAGGAGGCGGACCGCCCCGTTTTCGACCCGCGCCTGGATGCGGTAGCCGTCGAACTTGATCTCGTGGAGGTATCTGGAGCCGGCCGGTGCCTTGGTCGCCAGAGTGGCGAGGGCGGGCGGCACGAAGGCGGGGAGGGGGGCGTTCTTGGCGCCTTTCGGGAGAGCGAGGGACGCGGGCGTGCCGCTCTTCGCACCGGGCGTCTCCGGAGCGGCGCCGGTGGCCTTCGCGGGCGTCTTGCGGGTGCTCTTCGCGGCCGGTCGGGCTGCCGGCTTTTCAGCGCGCTTCCGGGGCGGCGGATCATCCGGTGAGAGGGCGGCCACGTCCCGGCCGGATACGACCGAGAGCGGCTCCTCCTCCAGGATGTCGGGCGCGTCCTCGGGGCGGGCGAAGGCGTCCTCGGCCTTGATGAGGAGCCAGTTCTCGTTCTTCTCGCCGTTGCGCGGCGCCATGCGCACCAGATGCCAGCGGCCGTGCAGCTTCTCGCCGTCGAGGGTGAATTCCATGTGGCCCTTGGCATAGGCCTTGTGCGGATCGCCGATGGGGGTCCAGGTTCCGCGATCCCAGATGATCACGTTGCCCCCGCCATACTGGCCCTTGGGGATGGTGCCCTCGAAGCCGCCGTAGTCCAGCGGGTGGTCCTCCACATGCACGGCGAGGCGCTTCTCGCCGGGCACGAGGCTGGGGCCGCGGGTGACGGCCCAGCTCTTCAGCACGCCGTCCATCTCCAGCCGGAAGTCATAGTGCAGGCGACGGGCCGCATGCTTCTGGATGACGAACACGCCCTCCGGCCGCGTCGCCGCGCCTTTGCCCTTGCGCTTATCGGCGCCGGAGGGCTCGGGGGTGGCGGCGAAGTCGCGCTTGGCGCGGTAGCGGTCAAGGTCGGCCATGGGTCAGCTCGCCTCTCAGCTCGCCTTGCGGGTGGTCTTGCGGGATGGCGCTGGCTTCTCGGCGGCGGCGTTCTTGCCGGCCTTGGCTTTGGCCGGCGCTTTCTTGCCGCTGCCGGAAGCCTTCCCGCTCGCGCCCCCTGTCGCTTTGGCGCTGGCGCGCTCTGTCGCCTTGGCGCTGGCGCGCAGGGCCTCAAGAAGGTCCACCACCTTCTCTTCCTTGCGCGGCGGGGCCTTCGGGAGGGGCTTGCCTTCCATCTTGGCGCGCACCAGCTCTGCCAAGGCGCTCTCGTAGCGGTCCTGATAGGCCATGGGGTCGAATGTGCCGGCCTTGGTCTTGATGATGTGGGTGGCGAGATCGCGCATCTCGGCGGTGATCTTCACCTCCGGCACGTCGGCGAACGCCTCCTGCGCCGAGCGCACCTCGTAATCGAAGGAGAGGGTGGAGGCGAGCAGCGCGCCGCCTTCCTCGGTCGGGCGGATGAGCAGCCGGCGCACGCGGCGGAACAGAAGCGCCTCGCCCAGCGCGGCGACCTTCTGGGCCGCCATCCCGCGCTTGAGGATTTCGAAAACCTCGGCGGCGGCCTCGTCCACCGGAGCGAGGAAATAAGGGCGGTCGAGATAGACCGTATCGATGCCGTCGCAGGGCAGAAAGGCGTCGATGGAAATCGTCTTGTCGTTGTCCGGAAGAACAGCCGCCGCTTCTTCGGGCTCGATGGTGATGTATTCGCCCTTGGAGACTTCGTAGCCGCGCACCTGCGCGTCGTTTTCCACCGGCTCGCCGGTTTCCTCGTCCACATATTGCCGGCGCAGGCGGTGGCCGCTCTTGCGGCTGACCATGTGCAAACTGATGCGCTCGGACGTGGAGGCAGCCGCATAGAGCCCGACAGCGCAGCTCAGCGCGCCGACGGTGAGAAACCCCTTCCAGCTCGCCCGTGGCGCCATCTCGCCCCTCGTTGCAGGCTTCGTCTGTCAGAGCACACCCGCGCGGCGGCGGGGGCAAGGGAAAATGCCATCCCTTGAAGGACAGTCATGGCCCGGCTTGTCCGGGCCATCCACTCCGCCGCCAGAGATCAAGGACCCCGACTGGGCCGTCCCGTGGATCCCCCGGACGAGCCGGGGGATGACACCGGTGCAAATGGAGGCCGAGCCTCAACCGTGCAGCCGCCGCGCGTAGAAGGTCGCCAGCAGCCGGGCTTCGGCTTCGGACCCCGCGCGGATCGGCGCGGAAGCGTCATCCAGCACCCGCCACGTCCAGCGGCGGTCGTGGCAGTCGAGGCGCGCGACGGGCATGCCGTCGCAGATCAGCACCTCGCTGCCTGCCGCCTTTGCGCGCCATTCGAGGATTGGCTCTGAGCCCGGCGGCGCGTGGAAGAAGCTGCCGGCCTCGTGGAGGAAATGGCGGATGGGTCCGCGGCTCGCTGCATCGTGGTGCATCGAAGGTCTCCTTTGCAGAACCAAGTGGCCGCGCCGCCCTTTGGTTCCGTGCGGTCGCGGCAACGCCCTGTGCCGTTGCGGCGCTTTGGCCGCTCTTGGTCTAGAAGAGGTTTCCGGAAGGGAGAGGCGGCATGATCGCGTTCTATGATGCGGGCGAGGTCGAGGCGGCGCTGACCTATGAGCGCCTCGTGCCGGCGCTCCGGGCGGCCTTCGCGGCGGCGGAGGTGGAATCGCCGGTGCGCGGCGTCCATCACGTCGGCACGGACGAGACGCCCGGCCGGCTCCTCACCATGGCGGCGTGGCGGCCCGGCGCGGTGTTCGGCGTGAAGCTGGTGAATGTGTTTCCGGCCAATGGCGCCAAGGGCCTCGGCGCGGTGCACGGGATCTATACCCTGTTCGACGGCACCACCGGCGTGCCCACCGCCGTCATCGAGGCGGATGCGCTCACCAACCGGCGGACGGCCGCGACCTCCGCGCTTGCCTCCACCTTCCTCTCGCGGATGGACAGCCAGACGCTGACCGTGGTCGGAACCGGCAATCTCGCCTTCCAGCTGGCGCAGGGCCATTGCGCCGTGCGGCCTATCCGCCGCGTGCTGGTGTGGGGCCGCGTGCCGGAGCGCGCCGCCGCCATGGCGGATCGGCTGAAGGCACTAGGCCTGCCGGCCGAGCCCGCGCCCGACCTGTCCGCCGCCGTCGCTGCCGCCGATATCATCACGAGCGCCACCACCTCCGACGTGCCGCTGGTGCTGGGGCGGGACGTGCGGCCGGGCACCCATGTGGACCTCGTGGGCGCCTTCACCCCAACCATGCGCGAGAGCGACGATGCGCTCATCCGCGCCAGCGATGTCTATGTGGACACTTATGCCGGCGCCCTCGGCGAGGCCGGCGACCTGCTGCTGCCGGCGGCGGCGGGGGTGTGGTCCACCGATCAGGTGAAGGCCGACCTCTACGAGCTATGCGCCGGCAGGACGGAGGGGCGGACGGACGCGGACGCCATAACGGTCTTCAAGTCCGTGGGCGCGGCCATCGAGGATCTGGTGGCGGCCGAGCTGGTGGCGCGTCGGCGATAGGTTCCGCGGAGGGCCGGGAAAAGCCGGACCCTCCACCAGTTGCTCGGGCGGGACGAAAAGGCCCTCCGGTCCAGCCGGAGGGCGACGCTCAGGTGCCGCTCACTCCGCCGCGGCGGGCGGGGGAGGGGCGACTTCGGGAGCGGGCGTGTAGATCAGGCCGCCGCCGTCGCGGAACTTCTGGGCCATTTCGGCCATGCCCGCGGAGGCGAGGTTGTCGGCCTGGGCGCGGGCGATGTCGCCGGCTTCCAGCTTCAGCTCCTGCGAGATCTTCATGGAGCAGAACTTCGGCCCGCACATGGAGCAGAAGTGCGCCACCTTGGCCCCCTCGGCGGGGAGCGTCTCGTCGTGGAAGCGCTCGGCCGTCTCCGGATCGAGCGACAGCGCGAACTGGTCGCGCCAGCGGAAGCTGAAGCGGGCCCGGGAGAGCGCGTCGTCGCGGATGCGCGCCGCCGGGTGGCCCTTGGCGAGGTCGGCGGCGTGGGCGGCGATCTTGTAGGAGATGACGCCGGTCTTCACGTCGTCGCGGTCGGGCAGGCCGAGATGCTCCTTCGGCGTGACGTAGCAGAGCATCGCCGTGCCGAACCAGCCGATCATCGCCGCGCCGATGGCGGAGGAGATGTGGTCGTAGCCGGGGGAGATGTCCGTCACCAGCGGGCCGAGGGTATAGAACGGCGCCTCGTGGCAGACCTTGAGCTGCTTCTCCACATTCTCGCGGATGAGGTGCAGCGGCACGTGGCCGGGGCCTTCGATCATCACCTGGCAATCATACTTCCAGGCGATCTCGGTGAGCTGGCCAAGGGTTTCAAGTTCCGCAAACTGCGCCGCGTCGTTGGCATCCGCGATGGAGCCGGGGCGCAGGCCGTCGCCGAGGGAGAAGGAGACGTCATACTGGGCGAGGATCTCGCACAGCTCCTCGAAATGCTCGTAGAGGAAGCTCTCGCGGTGATGCGCGAGGCACCACTTGGCCATGATGGAGCCGCCGCGCGAGACGATGCCGGTGACGCGGTTGGCGGTGAGCGGCACGAAGGGCAGGCGCACGCCGGCGTGCACCGTCATGTAGTCCACGCCCTGCTCGGCCTGCTCGATCACCGTGTCGCGGAAGACTTCCCAGGTGAGATCCTCGGCGACGCCGTTCACCTTCTCCAGCGCCTGATAGAGCGGCACGGTGCCAATGGGCACCGGCGAGTTGCGCATGATCCATTCGCGGATGGTGTGGATGTTCTTGCCCGTGGACAGGTCCATCACCGTGTCGGCGCCCCAGCGGGTGGCCCACACCAGCTTGTCCACCTCCTCCGCCACGCCCGAGGTCACGGCGGAATTGCCGATGTTGGCGTTGATCTTGACGAGGAAGTTCCGGCCGATGGCCATCGGCTCGGTTTCGGGGTGGTTGATGTTGGCCGGGATGATGGCGCGGCCGCGCGCCACTTCCTGGCGCACGAATTCCGGCGTGATATCGGCCGGGATGGCGGCGCCGAGGCCCATGGCCTGATGGTGTGGATGGGCGCCGCCGTTCACCTTGGCGAGGTTCTCGCGGGCGGCGACATATTCCATCTCCGGCGTGATGATGCCGGCGCGCGCATAGGCCATCTGCGTCGGGCGCTTGCCCGGCTTGGCGCGCAGCGGCTTGCGGCCGGAGAGATCGAACTGCGGCAAGGTGGAGGACTGGCCGGCCTTCAGGCCATCGTCCTCGGGCCTGAAGGCCCGGCCGTCCACCTCTTCCACATCGCCGCGCTCGCGGATCCACTGGGCGCGCAGCTGCGGCAGGCCCTTGGTGAGGTCGATGACGGACTGCGGATCGGTATAGGGGCCGGAGGTGTCGTACACCTTCACCGGCGGCTCGGACGGATCGGACAGCCCGATCTCGCGCATGGCGACGCGCACGTCCGGCCGGGTGGCGGACACGAACACCTTGCGGGAATGGGGCAGCGGCCCGGTGGTGACTTTCAGGGAGGACGTCGAGGCTTCGTCCAGCATTGCGGATCTCCGTTCAGCTTGCGCTTTCAACGAGAACCGGGGTGTGAGCTAGGAGACGGGTGCGGGACGACGCTGAGCGCCGGTAAGCACAAGTTCCGATCCCTTCGCCGGTATGACCCGGATCAGGTTCGAAGGGTCATCGCGGCGCCGCGGAAGATGAATTCCGCGAACTTGCGATATCTCAGCCCCTTCCGGGGCCCCCCTTGGAACAAGGCCACTGTGATGTATACGAAAGCCCAATGTCAACGCTGCACCGCAGCGAACGCATGGGGGACGGTCACGCCGATGACGGCGAGCGTTACGCCGCGATGTGGGCGTGGTGCAGGCCCACCCGCTCGTGACCGCGCGATGACATCCGCTCGTCCTTGGCCGACCGCTCATGCTTGCGCGGGCGGGCCTCGGCCTTGATCTGGCGGAGCGCCTCGTCGAGCCTCGTGAGGGCGTCGCTGGCGGCGTGCTCCTCGGCGCAGCTGGAACCGGCTTCCCACGCGGCCTCGTTGCGGAAGTCCTCGGCCTGCGCCAGCTGCGCCAGATAGGCGCGAACATCCATCAGTGCGGCCTGGAGGGTGGTCTGCTGGAGGGTGGTCTGGGAACTCATATCGTTTGCCCTTGATCGTCAATCCGAGCGTTAAGTGATGGTCTAATACGGCCGCCGCGTGGCGAAATAGGGGGTGTCCGAAGGTCATACGCAGCGGAAATCACTCACTTTTCCGCTATCTGCCCCTCCCGCCACAGCTTCCCCAGGGGCGGCATGGCATCAGGAAACGGACAACCCTATTCGCGCGCATATGTGGACACCCGCCGCCGGCGGCTGGCTGCCTTGCGGCCCGCGCGCTAGACTGGTTCGGCGAAAGCCTTGTGAGGCTTGAGAGCCCCTCTGCCTTGATCTTGGCCGGACATACCTAATGGAAGCTTACCACCAGCTCCTGCACCGTATTCTCGACGAGGGCGTGCGCAAGGACGACCGCACCGGCACCGGCACGCTCTCCGTGTTCGGCCACCAGATGCGATTCGACCTCGGGGCCGGCTTCCCGCTCGTGACCACCAAGAAGCTGCACCTGAAGTCCATCGTCCACGAGCTTCTGTGGTTCCTCGCCGGCGACACCAACATCCGCTACCTGAAGGAAAACGGCGTCTCCATCTGGGATGAGTGGGCGGATGCCAGCGGCGATCTCGGCCCGGTCTACGGCCACCAGTGGCGCTCCTGGCCGACGCCAGAGGGCGGCGTGATCGACCAGATCGCGCAGGTGGTCTCGGACATCCGCCGCAATCCCGATTCGCGACGCCTCATCGTCACCGCCTGGAATCCGGCGGACGTGGCGAAGATGGCGCTGCCGCCCTGCCACTGCCTGTTCCAGTTCTACGTGCTGGAGGGCAAGCTCTCCTGCCAGCTCTACCAGCGCTCGGCGGACGTGTTCCTCGGCGTGCCGTTCAACATCGCCTCCTATGCCCTGCTCACCCACATGGTGGCGCAGGTGACGGGGCTCGGCGTCGGCGATTTCGTCCATACGCTGGGCGATGCGCACCTCTATGTGAACCATCTCGATCAGGCCCGCGAGCAGCTTTCCCGCACCCCGCGCGCGCTGCCCGTCCTGCGCCTGAACCCGGCGGCGAGGGACCTCTTCGCCTTCCGCTACGAGGACATCGAGATCGTCGGCTACGATCCCCACCCCGCCATCAAGGCCCCGGTGGCGGTGTAGGACGGGCCACGCTGCGGCGTGCGGGCGCCCACTCTCGACCGGCCTCGCCCATCCCCCTCGCTCTCACGAGCCATCATCCCCCGCCTTGTGCGGGGGATCCACCCAACCGCCCGTCGGCTTTGCGGAACCCGCCACCCCAGCGGCGGAGGTGTGGATCGCCCGGACCAGCCGGGCGATGACGGTGAATGCGCAGCGGTAACCCGTGACAGCGATGACGGTCGTCAGACGATCGTGGCATGGCGTGGATTTTGGTCCAGCTCTGGCCCCCACAGCTCGTTTCCCCGTCGGCTGAACGCCATCTCCAGCCGTCATCCCCCGCCGTGCGGACGATCCACCCCGCCGCGCATCCGGGTTTACGGATGCCGCACCCCCACCGGCCGAAGCGTGGATCTCCCGGATCAGCCGGGCGATGGCGGTGAAAAGCTGGGGCGGCGCCGCAGTCTGGCGTAGAGTGCGCCCGGCGCTGGCCCCCGGCTCGCGTGCACGTTCTTCCCTTGCGTGAGATCGTGCCCGCGGTTGGACTCAATAAGGTGCTAGCAGCCGAACACGAGCGGGCCGCGCGCCCGCATCATGAGGGAGGAAGCCATGGCCGGAACGGGTGATCTTCTCGGGCAGCTCATCGGCGCGGCGCTCGGCTCGGGCAGCGTGCGGGGCGGCGGCGCGCAGCAGGCCGGGGGCGGATTGCCGGGCGGCGGTCTTCCGGGCGGCCTCGGCGACATTCTCGGTCAGGTGCCCGGCGGCGGCGGTCGCGGCGCGCCCGGCGGTGGCGGCTCGGGCGGCAGCGGGCCCGGCGGATTGGGTGACATCCTCGGGCAGGTTCTGGGCAGCGGCGGTGCGCGTGGCGGCGGCGCGCCATCCGGCCTTCCGGGCGGCCTTGGCGATATTCTCGGACAGGTGCTCGGCGGCGGGCGGGGCGCGCCCCAAGGCGGCCCCTCGTCCGGCCCCTCGGGCGGCGCCTCGGCGGGTCCCACCGGCGGGCTTGAGGACATTCTCGGCCAGATCCTCGGCGGCGGGGGCCGACCCTCCGGCGGCTCGACGCGGGGGGGCGGCGTTTCCGGCGGCGCGGGCGGTGGGCTCGGCGATATCGCGGCGGACGCCCTCGGCCGCGGCGGCTCGAACCCGACCGGCGGCTACACCCCGCCGGAGATGCCCTCCGATTATCGCCAGCCGCAGCCCTCGCCGCAGCCCGGCCATCAGCCCTCCGCCGCCTCCGGTGGCAGCGACCTGATGAAATACGGCGGCCTCGCCATCATCGGCATGCTGGCCTGGAAGGCCCTGCGCAAATGGCAGGCCGGCTCCGGCGGGCGCTCGGCCTTCTCCTCCGGCTCGCCGGACGCGGCCTTCTCCCCCGCCGCGGCGCCGGGCGGGCCGGAAGCCTTCTCCGGCGTGCTGCTCTCGGCCATGGCCGCCGCCGCGCAGGCGGACGGGGAGATCGACGAGGAAGAGGTCTCGCGCATCGGCGGCGGGCTGGAGCGCATGGGCACCGCCTCGCCGGAGCGCGACGCGCTGATCGCCATCCTCACCACCCCGGTCGATCCCAACGAGGTGGTGGCCGCCGCGACGACGCCCGAGGCGGCGCTCCAGATCTACGCGGCCTCGGCCCTCGCCATCCGTCCGGACAACGACGCCGAGCACGCCTATCTGGACTGGCTTGCGGGTTCGCTCGGCATCGATCCCGGCCTGAAGGCGCAGATCGACGGCGAGCTGAACGCCTGAGCGGGCGAGCCACGCTCAGGCGCCGCGCGGAGTCACGTCGTGCGACCACGCTCAAACGCCGCGCGGGCTTGGCGTGCTCACGCCATCGTGCAGGCGCCGGCCGTAACGCCGCCGCAGGGGGCGGCGTAAGGGGAGGCGGGCGCCGGACGGGCGTCCGCGCAGTTTCGCCGGAAAGGACCCTATGCCCCTGTTTCACGAGCGCTCCGGCCGTTTCAGCCCCGAGAAGACCCTGTTCCTCGTGTCCAGCATCCTGCCCGCCGTCTGGCTGGTGGGTCTTGCCGCCAACGGCCAGCTGGGCGCGCGGCCGTGGACGGAAGCCATCCATTTCACCGGCCTGTGGGCCATCCGCTTCCTGGCCGTGACGCTGGCGGTGACGCCGCTGCGGCGGCTGTTCAACCTGCCGAAGCTCTATTTCGGACGGCGCATCTTCGGCCTTGCCGCGTTGGGCTACGCGGCGCTGCACCTCACGCTCTACATCATCGATCAGGGCTTCGGCCGGGCGCTGAGCGAGATCGTGCTGCGGGTCTATCTCACCATCGGCGCGGTGGCCGTGGCGCTGCTCGTGGCGCTGGGGGCCACCTCCACCGACGGCGCCATCAAGCGCCTCGGCGCGACGCGGTGGAACCGGCTGCACATGGCCGTCTATGCCATCGCGGTGCTGGGCAGCGTACATTTCTTCATGCAGTCGAAGCTGGATGTGACGGAGCCGGTGCTGATGGCGGGCCTGTTCCTGCTGCTCTTCGCCTTCCGCATCGCGGGGCGCGGCGGGAGGAGCGTGACGCCCCTCGGCATGGCCGGGCTCTCAGTGGTCGGGGCGGCGCTCACGGCGGGTGTGGAGATGCTGTGGTACGCGCTGGCGACGCGCGTGGACCCGTGGCTGGTGCTGGACGCGAACTTTACCCTCGATCTCGGCCCCCGCCCGGCGGTGTGGGTGCTGGCGATCGGCCTCGCCGTCGCGGCGCTCGCCGCCGTCAAGCCGCCAGCGCCGCGCCCGTCCCGGCGTGCGATGGCAGGCAAGGCGGAGGGCGCCGGGGCCTGACATGGGAAAGGAAGGGGGGCCCTGAGCCCCCCTTCCTCCCGCTCGACGCCGGGCTCCCGGCGAAGAGCCCGGCGAGGCTCGCAAGGGGCTCCCCTCTCCCCTTGCGGGAGAGGGGTTGGGGGCGAGGGGTGAACGCTTCCAGGGCTTCGGCCTGCGGGCCATACGGCGCTCACCCCGGCCCTCTCCCGCAAGGGGAGAGGGGGCGCGAACGGCGGGTTAGCGCCAGGGCCTCGACCCTGCCCTCACGCCGCCGCGCGTTCCGGCACCGGCAGGCCGAGCCATTCGGTGTAGAAGGCGTCGATGTCCGGCTCGAAATCGTGGATCACCGGATACCAGGGGGTCGGCGCCTCCACGTCATGGAGCGTGCCGCATTCGGGGCAGAAATATTCCCGGATCACCTGCCACGCGGGCGTCGGGGCCATGAGGCGGGGATAGATCTCCTCCATCTTCTGCGGCGTGTCGCGGACATGGACGCGGGCGTGCAGCTTCCAATTCTCCTTCCAGTCGCAGAAATCGTGGCCGCACTCGCAGCGCACGGTCCACTTCTTCGAGACCTTCTGCTGCACGATGAAGAGCTTCGGGCCGAGCGGCAGGATGATCTTCTCATCCCACGGCACGCGCTCCTGAAGGATTTCCACGTAGGTCACGAACCGCTCGGGGTCCTTCGGCGTGGAGAGCATCTGGTGCAGCGTATCTGGGTCGATCTTGCCTTCCACGAGATCGACGATCTTGGCGCGGGTATAGGACATGGTTTCCTCCTGATTGGTTTCATTGCGGCGTCATCCCCCGGCTCGTCGGAAGTCGGCTGTTGCCGACTTCCTCATCGGGGAATGGAACCCGGCAACGGCCGGGTTCCGGGGGATCACGGTGCCGCTCATCGGGCCGCATGGGCCTTGGGCACCGCTCTCGCCGCGGGGTGGATGCCCCGGACGAGCCGGGGCATGACGTCAGATGGAAGGGGAAATGCCCCTCACTCCTCCACGAACTGCACGGTGTGCACGTCCGGCAGTTCGGAGATGTCCATGGAGTAGCGCGAGCCGTAGGTGGGCACGCCGATGTCCTCCTCGTTGAGCACCCAGCTCTCCGGCAGGTCCCAGAAGCTCCGGAACTGCTGCTCGAACCTCGGGCCCAGCTTGAAGGAGGCGGCGAACATCTGCTGCACCTGGGTGCCCGCATCCTTGGCGAGGATCTTCTCGCGCTCGCCCTTCATCCACTCGCGGGTGGGGACGGATTTCGCGATGCGATCCTTGCGGATCTGCGCCCGGGCCGCCTTGGTGGCCGCCTCGTCCACCACCACGAGGCCCTCCGGCCCGGTCTTCACCACCACGCCGTAGACATCGCCGGCGAGGCGCTCCAGCACGTAGCCGCCGTTGATGTCGTCGGCCACGGCCTGCGGCTCGCGGTCGAGCGGATCACCGAAGCCGGGGCCGCCGCGCATGTAGTTGAGGTAGAGGTCGTAGTCGGAGAACATCTCCTCGGTGGTGATGGCCTGCTTGTCGCGCTTGATCTGCGCCTTGGGCAGCATCGCGTCCCAGGTGGGGTTCTCCGGGTCCGTGTCGCCGCCGAGCGGGATGTCGGCGCCGGAGGCGATCAGCTCCTTCAGCCCCGTCTTGTGGGCCGCGAAGCGATAGCCGGAGGCGGCGGGATAGCCGCCCATCAGGCCCCAGTCGGACGAGATGTGGCCGTTGCCCATGAAGAACATGGTCCAGTCCTTGGCGTTCCAGACCATGCGCAGGCTCTCGAAGCCGCAGCCGCCGCGATACTTGCCGGAGCCGCCCGAGGACGCCTTGATCTGCCGGCCGAGATAGATCAGCGGCTCGGCCAGTTCCCAGATCTCCATGTCGCCCATGTCGCCTTCCGGGTTCCAGATGGCGGCGGCGTGGGAGAGGCCGTCCTGCACCGCGGTCGCCCCGGTGCCGTTGGCGGCGCACTCGAACGAGTTCACGGCATGGATCTCGTCATACTGGTTGAAGCCGCCGCCCTGCAGCCAGTTGGAGGTGTTGGCGTTGCCCGCATTCACCTCCTCCAGATAGCCGCGGCCGAAATAGGAGCGCGACAGGCCGCGCCACAGGGCCGTCCAGGCGGACACCAGGAAGTGCCACGAATAGGAGAAGGCGACGCGGCGGTCGTCCGGGTTCATCCAGGTGCCCTTGGGCAGGCGGAACTCGGTGCCGTAGGCGGCGCCGTCATTGATCATCTCGGAGGGGATGAGCGTCTGGGTCATCATCACCCAGATGCCGGAGGTGAAGCTCACCTGATGGGCATTGTAGGTGTGCCAGCCCCAGCGGCTCGCGCCCTCGAAATCCAGCCGCCAGGTGCCGTCCTTGCGGATGGTCATCTCGCAGGGCGCGTGCATGATGGTGTCGAGCTTGGCGAAGTCGGAGGGCACCCGCACGTCCTCATGGGCGTAGGGCACGTCCACGAAGCCCACCTGCCGGTAGGTGCCGGGGATGGTCATGGCCTTGATGCGCGCCTGCAGGCCGAGGCGGCCATGCTCCACCGCCTCGTAGGCGAACTTCCAGTAGGCCTCGATGCCCTCTTCCGCGACCACCTCTTCCACCAGCTTGCGGATCATGTGGCAGCCGGCGATGCGGGTGCGCTCGTCCAGCATCCAGTAGCGGGTGGTGCGCACCATGCGCTGGCTCTCGTGCAGCCAGTCGCGGAACAGCTCGTCATTGGCGCCCACCTTGCGGCAGGTGATGGAATAGCCGTCGCCGAAGCGCTGCACCTGCCCCGTGGCCATGGAGCCCGGCCCCACCGCGCCGGTGTCGATGACGTGGGTGACGCCGCCCACCCAGCCGATCAGCTCGCCTTCCCAGAAAATGGGGACGATGGTGTGGATGTCGCAGGGATGGACGTTACCGATCAGACTGTCGTTGTTGCAGAAGATGTCCCGGTCGTGAACGCCCGGATTGGCCTCCCAATTGTTTTCGATCATGTATTTGATGGCCGCACCCATGGTTCCCACATGGATGATGATGCCGGTGGAGGTGAGAAGGCTGTCGCCCGCCGCATTGTAGAGGGTGAAGCACAGTTCGCCCTCCTGCTCCACGATGGGAGAGGCGGCGATCTTCTTGGCGGTCTCGCGCGCATCCACCACGCCGGCGCGCAGGCGGGAGAACAGCTTGTTGTAGAGGATGGGCTCGCTCTCGCGCAGCTCCAGGGTCTTCAGGCCGGCATAATGGCCGGTGGCCTTGGTGGCCGTCATCAGCCGGTCGCGATGCTCTTTGAGCGTCTCGCCGCCCCGGACGATGCCGCGGGTGGCGCCCTCAAGGCTGGTCTGCTTGACGTTGACGTTCATGGGGTCGTTTCCTCTTGAGATTGTTTGGGTTTGCTCCCCTCTCCCCGTGCGGGAGAGGGCATCTTCCCGTTTCTCCCCTCTCCCCTTGCGGGAGAGGGCATCTTCCCGTTTCTCCCCTCTCCCCTTGCGGGAGAGGGGCTGGGGGTGAGGGGTGGGCGGCGCATTGGCCATGGCAGAGCGCTGCGCGTACTCCCCTCTCCCCTCGCGGGAGAGGGGCCGGGGGTGAGGGGGCGGATGTCGCCCGAGGCTCCGCTGCCGGTTCAACCGGCGAGATACCCCTCACCCCATCCCTCTCCCGCAAGGGGAGAGGGGGCCCACCGCTCTGCTTGAGACGCGCCCGCCCTCACACCTCCTTCAGGTGGAAGAGCCGATGCCCGTCGAGCCAGGTCTCGAAACCGTCGGGCACGACGAAGGTGGTCGCGTCGGATTCGATGATGGCGGGGCCCATGACGCGGTTGCCGGGGCGCAGGGATTCCATCTTGTAGAGCTGCGCATCCACCCACTTCTTCTTGCGATAGAACTTGCGGGTGCCGATCTTTGCGTCTTCCGGCGGGGTCTCGCCCTCTTCCGGCTCCTTCGGGATGCGGGGCTTGGGGATCGGCACCATGCCGCGCATGATGGCGCCCGTCACCGAATAGCCCAGCTCCGGCGAGCGGGCGGACGCCGCATAGACGCGGCCATAGGTGGCGTTGAAGGCATCGGTGAGCTGGTCCCAGTCGCCGGCGGTGGCGGCGGAGGCCATGGGGCTCTCGATCTCCAGATCGTTCAGCTGCCCGCGATACTGCATGCGGTAGCCGGGCTGGAGCGTCACCTGGTCGGCCGAATAGCCGTTCAGCTTGAACTCCTCCAGCACGTTGTGGGTCAGCTCTTCCCACGCCGCCTGAAGGGTCTCGGCCGCCTTCACCTTGTCGGCCTCGGGGGCATCGGGGGGCATGTTGATGTCGAGGGACTTGTCGTAGCGATACTCGAAGTCCGCCGCCGCGCAGCCGAAGGCGGAGAAGCCGGCCGCCCAGGCGGGCACGATCACGTCCTCAAAGCCGAGGCCCTCCGTGTAGCCATAGGTGTGCACCGGGCCGGCGCCGCCGTAGGAGAAGCACACGAAGCTCGCCGGCGAGTAGCCCTTGCCGGAGATCATGGAGCGCAGGTAGTCGCGCAGATCGGAGTCCAGCAGCTCGATGATGCCGGCCGCCGCATCTTCCACCGAGAGGCCGAGCTTGTCGGCGATCTGCACCTTGATGGCATCCACCGAGCGCTGCCGGTCCAGCTTCACCGCGCCGCCAAGGAAGTTGTCGGGGTTCAGATAGCCGAGCACCATGTGGCAGTCGGAGATGGTGACGGTCTCGATGCCGCTCTCCTTCCAGCACACGCCCACCCGGTAGCCGGCCGAATCCGGGCCGAGCTTGATGGCGCGGGTGTAGGGATCGAGCCGGATGAAGGAGCCGGCGCCGGCGCCCACGGAATCCATCGCCACCAGCGGCAGGGAGAGAACCAGCCGGGCCATGTCCGGGTCGTTCTTGATGGTCATCTCGCCCTGGGTGATGAGCGCCACGTCGAACGAGGTGCCGCCGATGTCCGAGCAGGCGATGTTCTTGTAGCCGAGCACTTCACCCAGATACTTCGCGCCGATCACGCCGCCGATGGGGCCGGAGACGATGGTGCGGGCCAGCTCCTTCGCCTTCCAGGAGATGGTGCCGCCATGGGTCGCCATCACGCGGAAGTCGAACTTGGTGCCGCGCTCCTTGAAGGCGTTGGAGATCTTGGAGAGCGTCTGGCGCGAGGGCTCGGCGGCGTAGCCTTCGAGGATGGTGGTGTTGGTGCGGTGGGTTTCCTTGCGCACCGGATAGTAATCGGCCGAGGCGAAGACCGGGATCTTCTTGCCGCTCTTCTCCACTTCCTCCAGCACGATGTCGCGCACGCGGCGCTCGTTCACCGGGTTCTTGTAGGAGTGGAGCAGGGAGATGACGATGCCTTCCACATCGGCGGCGATCAGTTCGCGGGCCGCCGCGCGGGCGCTGTCCTCGCGCAGGGGGATCACCTGCGTGCCCATCATGTCGGTCCGCTCGATCACGCCGCGGGTGAGCTGGCGGGGCACCAGCGGCGGGTCGTAGCGGTGGGTGTTGAGGTGGATGCGGTCCTCATAGGCATAGCCGAGGTGGCTCTGCACCGCGCGGCCCATGCGGTGGAAATCCTCCATGCCGCGATTGACGATGAGGCCGCATTTCAGCCCCTTGCGCTGGACCACGCGATTGAGCATCGCGGTGCCGGAATAGACGCCCGTCTGGAGCTGGGCGAGCGCCTCGTGGAGCGACATGCCCCAGTTGGCGAGCCCGTCCTCAGAGGACGCGATGAGGCCGAGGGCCTCGTTCTGCGGCGTGGACTGGGCCTTGCCGACGACGAAGTCGCCATCCTGGTCCACGAAGAAGGTATCCGTCATGGTGCCGCCGGCGTCGATGCCGAGCACCTGGACGCTGCGCAGGTTTCCCACGGGAACGTTCACGCTCGTTTCCTCCCTGTCTTGCCGGCGTTGGATTTTTCGGTGCCGGCTCGCAGCATGAGGGGCAGGATGCGTGCCAATCACGATCGACTGTATAAATGCGAGGATTCTCCTGATATTTGTGCAATGCGTCATGTAATATGAAAGTCTTCGACTGTCCGATTTCCGGACACTTGTTGTCCGCCGCCCGGTCGTTTCAGACGACGACTGCCGCCGGGTCGCCGGCCGGACTTGCGAGCGGCATGAAAGTGCGCGTATTCTCCGGCCAAAGCCGCCGCCGCCGGCCTCGCTGCCGGCGGTCAGAATGCGGCACTTCAGGGAGTGAACCCGCCTGCGGGCGCTGCGGCCACCGGCCAAGGCCGCCCGCCGGCCAATGGCTCAGGCGGCGCACCACGGGAACGCCGCGCCGCCCGGCCCGGAGGGCAGAGCTGGTGCCACATCGCGAGATTGCGCGCGCCTGGGAGGCGTTTCATCAGGACGGCGCGGCCTCCGCCGTCATCCGCCCGGCGGTGATGGCGTCGTGGCAGCGCTCCCGCCTTCATCTCATCGCCGCCGACCGCGCGGCCGCCCCCCTCGTGAGCGAGGCGGAGCTGTTCCGCCGCCGCCACCAGAACAACCGCCTCGTCACCGCCGCCCGCCTCGCCATGGAGGAGGCGCGCCACCTCCTTTCCGATGCCCATTCCATGCTCATCCTCTCCGATCCGGACGGCACGATCCTGGAGGCGGAGGGCGATGCCCGCGCCCTCGATACCGGGCAGGAGGTGAAGCTCCAGCAGGGCGGCCTGTGGTGTGAGGCCGAGATCGGCACCAACGCCATCGGCACCGCGCTCGCCTGCGGGCGGCCGGTGCAGATCCACGCCGCCGAGCATTTCTGCGCCCCCGTCCAGCGCTGGACCTGCGCGGCGGCCCCGGTGCGCCATCCCCTCGACCGGGAGATCATCGGCGCGGTGGACATTTCCGGCTCCACCGACACCTTCAACCCGCAGAACCTCGCCCATGCGGTGGCCCTCGCCCACCAGATCGAGGCGGTGATCGGCCGGCGCATGGAGATGGAGCACGAGCAGGTGCTGCGCCATTTCCTCTCCAAGCGTTCGCTGTGGCTCACCGAGGAGATCCTCGCCTTCGGCCGCTCCGGCGCGCTCATCTATTCCACCGACCGCGCTCTGAAGGAGGCCGCGCGCCGCTCCGACCGGCTCATCACGGACGGGCGCCTCGCCGCCCTCAAGGATGTGACGCCCGACGCCTGGGCGGAGCGCATCGGCCAGCTTCTGCCCGGGGCCAGCGTCGAGATCGTGCGGGAGGATGGCGAGGAGATCGGCGGCGTGGTGGTGCTCCACGCGGCGCGCCGGCCCAAACCGGCCCAGCGCGATCCCGCCCGGGAGCTGGAGCCCCTCGCATTCGACGCCATCATCGGCGAGAGCGCGCTCATGCAGGAGGTGAAGGCCAAGGCGCGCCGCATGGCGGACAGCGGCCTGCCCATCCTCTTGGAAGGCGAGACCGGCGTGGGCAAGGAGGTGTTCGCCCGCGCCATCCACGGCGTGCGCGCGCCGGCCGGCCCCTTCGTGCCGCTCAATTGCGGCGGCCTGCCGCGCGATCTCATCGCCAGCGAATTGTTCGGCTACGAGAAGGGGGCCTTCACCGGCGCCGACGCGGCCGGCAAGCAGGGCAAGGTGGAGGCGGCGGACGGCGGCCTGCTCTGCCTCGACGAGATCGGCGAGATGCCGCTGGAGCTGCAATCCTATCTGCTGCGCGTGCTGGAAGACGGCGTGGTCTATCGCGTCGGCGGCCACACCGGACGGCGGGTGGACCTGCGCCTCGTCTCCATGACCAACCGCGACCTCACCGGCGAGGTGGCGGCGGGGCGCTTCCGGAAAGACCTGTTCTATCGCATTGCCGCGCTGCGCCTGCGCATCCCCCCGCTACGCGAGCGGGGCGACGACGTGCTCCTCCTGCTCGATCACATCGGCCGCAGCGCCGCCGCCCGCGCCGGCCTCCCGCCCCCGCGCTTCACGGACGCCGCCCGCGCGGCGCTCGCCGCCTATGCCTGGCCGGGCAATGTGCGCGAGCTGCGCAACGTGGTGGAGATGCTCATCGCCATGGGCAGCGCCGACGCGCCCATCGATGTCGGCGACCTGCCGCCGGAAATCGCCACCGCCGCCGAGGCCCCACCCCCGGCCACCGATCTGCGCACCGTGGAGGAAGCCGCCATCCGCGCCGCCGTGGAGGCCTGCGGCGGCAACCTCACCCGCGCCGCCCGCCGCCTCGGCATCGCCCGCTCGACACTCTACATGCGCCTGGCCGCGCTGGAGGCGAAGGGGGAGGGGTAGGGGCAGAGTGGCCGAAGGCCCGTCGCCCCATCACCCCGCCAGCATTCCCATCAATACCTCCAGCGCAGTCTCCGGCGTGGCGCGCGGCCAGTCGGGCATCTGGTGGCGGAAGAAGGTGGTCTGCCTTTTGGCATAGCGGCGGGTGTCGCTCTGGCCCTCGGCGATGGCCTCGGCGAGCGACATTTCCCCCCTGAGATAGCGCGTGAGGGCCGGCGCGCCGTGGGCCTTCAGCACCGTGCGGTCGGGCGCGAGGTTGCGCGCGGCGAGGGTGCGGACCTCCTCCAGCGCACCGGCTTCCATCATGGCCTCGAAGCGGGCATCGATGCGCTGGCGCAGCAGGTCGCGGTCGACCTCCAGCACGATCTTCGCGCAGCGGGCGGCATCAAGCACGGGGGGCTGAGCGTCGCGCTGCCAGTCGGTCAGGGAGCGGCCGGTGGCGTGGATCACCTCCAGCGCGCGCAGCACGCGCTGGCGGTCGTTCACCTTCAGCCGCCCGGCGCTCGCGGGATCGACCGCCGCGAGGCGGGCGTGGAGGGCGGCGCTGTCCAGCGCCTCGGCCGCGCCGCGCACCTCGGCGCGCACGGCTTCGGGAATGGCGGGAATTTCGGCAAGCCCCTGCGTCAGCGCCCGGAAATAGAGCCCCGTGCCGCCCACGAACACCGGCAGACGCCCCGCCGCGCGCGCCTCGCCAAGGGCGCGTTTCGCATCCTCCAGCCAGCGGCCGACGGAATAGTCCGTGTCCGCATCCACATGGCCGTAGAGGCCGTGGGGGACCCGCGCCATTTCCGCGACGGTCGGCCGCGCCGTGAGGACGTGAAGATCGCCATAGACTTGCATGGAATCTGCATTGAGGACGATGCCGCCCGTTCGCTCGGCCACGGCCAGCGCGCGTGCCGACTTGCCGCTGGCGGTCGGACCTGCGATGAGCACCGCCAAAGCTTTTCCCCCGTCGAGCTCAGAAAATTCCATGGCCTACGTCGCGACGCTGATTTCAAACCCATCTGCCCCGGCTTTGACCTACGAGGCAATCCATGCCGCCCTTTCCGTGCTGCCCGAGGCGCAGGATCCGGTGGTCCTGGACGAGGGCGTGGCGGTGGACATCCATTTCGCCCCGGAACTCGCGGCCGATGCCGGCGCGCTGGCGGATGCGGTGCGCGGTGCGCTGAACGGCGCCCCCATCGATGTGGTGGTGCAGCTGGAGACCGGCCGGCGCAAGCGCCTGTTCCTCGCCGACATGGATTCCACCATGATCGGGCAGGAGTGCATCGACGAGCTGGCCGACCTCGTGGGCCTGAAGGCGCATGTCTCCGCCATCACCGAGCGCGCCATGCGCGGCGAGATCGCCTTCGAGCCGGCGCTGCGCGAGCGCGTGGCGCTGCTGCGTGGTCTTTCGGCCAGCGTGGTGGGCGACGTGCTGCGCGAACGCATCACCCTGACCCCCGGCGGGCCGGAGCTGGTGGGCACCATGAAGGCGAACGGCGCCTATGCCGCCCTCGTCTCCGGCGGCTTCACGCTGTTCACCCAGGAGATCGCCGCGCGCATCGGCTTCGACGAGCACCGCGCGAACGAGCTGCTGGTGGAGGCGGGCACGCTGGTGGGCAGTGTGGCCGAGCCCATCCTCGGCCGCGAGGCCAAGCTCGCGACGCTGGTTGACCTGCGCGACCAATTGCACCTCGCCCCCTCCGAGACCATGGCCGTGGGCGACGGCGCCAACGATCTCGCCATGCTGGGCGAGGCGGGCCTCGGCGTCGCCTATCACGCCAAGCCCGCCGTGGCGGCGGCGGCCCATGCCCGTGTCGATCACGGCGACCTCACCGCGCTGCTCTACATGCAGGGCTACAGCCGCAACGAGTTCCGGATCGCCTGAGCGGGCGGGGCTGCCGCCTATTGCGCCGTACCCTGGCCGGCGGCGGTGCCCTGCTGGGTCTGGGCGTTCTGCGAGCGGGGCAGGGGGATGACGCGCACCTTGCGCTGGCCCGGCTGCTCGGAGGCGGGGGCGAGCGGGGCGGCGACGGTGGCGGCCACGGGACCGCCGGCGGCGGCCTCGGCGGCGGCGGTGCTGCCGGCCGGGGGCTTGGCGCCGGCCTTGCCGCCCTTGGTCGGGTCGGCGGGGCGCGGGGCGGACATTTCGCGCGCCTGCTCCTCGGTCACCAGAATGTCGCCCTTGCGCAGGGTGGTCTCGTCCTCAAGCCCCGCGAGCGCCTGCGCCCACGACTGGCCGGCCGGCTTGCACGTGCAGGACGGCACCAGCTCCTTGCGGTAGCGCAGGGCGTTGGGCAGCGACATGTAGGACTGGCCGGAGATGCTCACCGCCGACTTGATATCGCCGCTGAAGGTGAACAGCTGCGCGTCCGAGCCGGGGCACAGCCGCTTGCAGAGCTGGTCGTCCTGCGCGTAGCGGCTGGCGTTGGTGGAATTGGCCATGGGGAAGAAGTAGCCGTCGCACGTCCTGACGCACACGGTGCGCGAGTAATAGGTCTTCGGCGTTTCCAGCGGCATCAGGTCGAGGTCGGGCGAGGATTCCTCGGGCTGGGTCTGCTGGGTGCCGAAGATGGCCTCGAAGAAGTTCTTCGGCCGCGCCGGCTCGTTGGCGCGGCGGGCGGCCTGCACGGCGGCGGTGTATTGCGGGCCGCAATTGTTCTGGGCGAGGGCGATGATGAGCGCCCGGCGCTGGCCGCCGGTGTCGGCACCGCCGCGCTCGAGGCCGGCGATCTGCGACCTGAGGCGCGAGACCTGATCGTCGATCTGGTCGCACTGGGGCGGCCGGGGCGGGCCCTGGAAGATGAGGAAGCCGCGCGGCGCATCGCAGCCCATGCCGCGCGCCTGCGCCGTGAGGCGGTCGAGATCGCCGCGGAGCCTGGCGGCCTGCGCCTGCTGGTTGGCGGCGCCGCCGGCGCTGCGGTCGAGGGCCATCAGGGAGCCTTCGAGCTGCTGGCACGCGGGGCTGCCGGCCTGCGCCAGAGCGGTCCCCGCCGTGGTGACGGCGACCATGAGGCCCAGGGCCAGACGGCGGAGCGAACCCATGGCCAGCCGGCCCGTCGTGCCGCTCGCACCCTTCAGGGCAACCGGGCTTCCGGCGCCGATCCCTCGCGCGGACTCCATCCTCAGCTCTTCTCTCCACTGGCGCCGTGCCGAACCGTGACCGGTCCGGCGCCCCTCTATAACCCCACAGCGCGGGGCAATGGTGACGAAACTGTGGCCCCTCGCCGGAAGGTGAGGGGCCGGTCCTGGCCCGCCGTCAGCCCCGGCCGCGCGAGCGGATGTTGTAGCTGTCGAACGCATATTCCGCGATCTGCCACCACACCAGCTGGTCGGCGCGGATGGCGAGCATGGAGTCGAGCGCCTGCTTGAAGGCCGGGTTGGCTGCGGCAAGCTCGTTGTACAGCTCGTAGGACGCCTTGTAGCCCGCCTCCATGATGGATTGCGGGAAGGGCTTCAGCTCAACCCCCTGCTGCACCAGCCGGCGCAGGGCGGGGGGGTTCACCGAATCGTACTTGGCCAGCATCCAGTTGTTGGCGGCCTCGGCGGCGTTGCGGACGATGGCCTGGTAGTGCTTCGGCAGCGCGTTCCACTGGGCGTTGTTGATGACGAGGTGCAGCATGGCGCCGCCCTCCCACCAGCCGGGGTAGTAGTAATATTTGGCCACCTTCACGAGGCCGAGCTTCTCGTCGTCATAGGGGCCGACGAACTCCGCCGCGTCGATGGAGCCGCGCTCCAGCGCCGGGTAGACGTCGCTCGGGGCGATCTGCTGCGGCACCACGCCGAGCTTCGCCAGCACCTGCCCGCCGATGCCGCCGATGCGGAATTTCAGGCCCTTGAGGTCGGCGACGTCGTTCAGCTCCTTGCGGAAGAAGCCGCCCATCTGGCAGCCCGAATTGCCGAGCGGCATGGAGGTGACATTGTACTTGGCGAGCACGCCGTTGATGATCTCGGCGCCGCCGCCGAAGAACCACCACGAGTGCTGCTGGCGCGAGTTGAAGCCGAACGGCACGCCCGTGCCGAAGGCGAGCGCGGTGTCCTTGCCGGTGTAGAAATAGGTGGCGGTCTGGGCGCACTCCAGCGAGCCGCTGGACACGGCATCGAGCGCCTGCAGGCCCGGCACCAGCTCGCCGGCCGGGAAGGTCTGGATCTGGAAGCGGCCGTCCGTGGCCTCGGCCACGTATTTGGCGAAGATCTGCGCGGTGCCGAAGATGGTGTCGAGGGAGCGCGGGAAGGAGGAGGTGAGGCGCCACTTCACCTCGGGCTGGGTCTGCGCGAGGGCGGGGGCGGCGACCGCGCCGGTGGCGAGCGCGGTGGCGGACGCGCCAATGAAGTGGCGGCGCTTGATCTCCATGGATGTGCTCCTTGGGCCGGTTGATCGGCTCTCTGGCTTGGGGCGAACGCGTGTGGGGCGAAAGGGGTGTCACGCGGCGCGCCGGCCGTCAATGTCGGCGCTGAGTGGCACCATGATATTGCGCCGCTCTTCCGCTCAGGGCGGCGCTTCCCATATGTCGGATGCCCGCGCGTTCGGGCGCCGGGCTGAGGCCGCTTTCCGGGGAGTTCCATGACGCACGCTTTCTCGACCGTCCGTCCCACCGTCACCTGCCGTCTCGGCCGCCTCGCACTTGCGTGCGCGCTCGGCGTCGCGGCGCTCGCGGGCGGGCCGGCGCTGGCGCAGGAGCCCGACCTCATCTTCCGCAAGTCCACGGTCTGGAAGTTCCTGACCCCCGACGACAAGCTCGCCGTCTACGGCATCGACGACCCGGTGGTGAACGGCGTGGCCTGCCACTACACCACGCCCGAGAAGGGCGGCGTGAAGGGCATGGTGGGCCTCGCGGAGGAAGTCTCCGACATTTCCCTCGCCTGCCGGCAGGTGGGGCCGATCTCGTTCAAGTCGAAGTTCGAGCAGGGCGACGTGGTGTTCCGCGAGAGCCGCTCCTTCTTCTTCAAGAAGATGCAGATCGTGCGCGGCTGCGACACCAAACGGAACGTGCTCGTCTATCTCGTCTATTCCGACAAATTGATCGACGGCAGCCCGAAGAACTCCACCTCCACCGTGCCGGTCATGCCCTGGGGTGGCAATGCCGACGTGCCGAAGTGCGCGGACTTCCTGAAGTAGCGGCAGGATGAACGCCGCGCGCCCGGGCCGGAGACCTCTCCGCCCGGACGCGCGGCGCGCTGTTCAGAGGAAGTTCACCTTGCCCGTGCCAATGTCGTACATGGCGGCGGCCGACTTCAGCTTACCGGCGGCGGCCCGCTCCGACAGGATCGGTGCCGCGGTCTGCGCCAGCTTGGCGTTCAGCTTCACGTTCTGGTCGCTGGCGGCGGCGAGCAGATCGGCCGGATTGCTCCGCATGGCCTCATAGACGGCCGGGCGGATGGCGTTGACGAGGCTCGGCAGGTGGCCGGGCGGCAAAGTGTTGTCCTTGATGGACGTGATGGTCGCCTGCACCGCCCCGCACGAGGCGTGGCCGAGGACGAGGATCAGCTTCACGCCGAGCACCGCGGTGGCGAATTCCAGGCTCGCCAGGCCGTTTTCATCGATGAAGTTGCCGGCCACCCGGACGATGAACAGTTCGCCCGGCCCCTGGTCGAACACCAGCTCCGGCACCACCCGCGAATCCGAGCAGGCGACGATGGCCGCGAACGGTGCCTGGCCCATGGCGCGCTTCAGGCGGCCGGCGGAATAGTCCGCCTGCTGGGGCGTGCCGGCGACGTAGCGGGCATTGCCGTCCACCAGGCGCTTCATGGCCTCGTCCGGCGTGACCGGGGTGGCCGTGCCGTAGCCGGACTGGGCGAAGGCGGAGGCGGCGAACAGCGGCGCGGCGGCGAGGGCCAGTCCGCCCGCGAGCCCACCGGCAAGCAGACGACGGCGTCCGATGGATGGTGATGAGCACGTCTCGCACATGGGGCAGTCCTCTCCCGGTCACGGTGTTTCTGGCGTGTTTGGACCGGTCCTCCTGCGTGCCGCAGGGGACAGGCCGGCGCCGACCATAGCCGATCCGGTGCGGAAGACTGAAATACCGCGATCACAAAAAGGGGACCTAAAGCATCGCCATGCAACGGCAATTCGCAGCGGGCGGCCGGGAAGGCCGCCGGCTACCGCGAGCAGGTGATGGCCACCGTCTCCGGGCACAGCGGGCCGATGCAGATGGGGGCCGGCGCGGCGACGCTGGACGGTGTGAAGGCGGAGACGTGCGCCGTCACGCGGCCGAAATCGATGACCTGCGTGTAGGCGTGGGTCCGGCACCAGGCCTCGGCCACCTTCTGCCCGCACGGCGCGCCGGAGGCGAGGCAGGCATCGATGGTGGAACCGTCCGAATTGTCGATTAGGAAGATGCGCGTTTCGGCCCTGGCCGGCGCCACCAGCGACAGGCTCGCCACGGCGACGGCGGCGAGGGTTCGGATCAGCGGCATGGACAGGTCGGAACCTCGTTGAAAGCGCGTGCCTGCGCTTGCGAGCGCCGGGACGACGGGCGGGATGGCTGGATACACGCCGAACCCCCGCCCGGTGCTCCAAGGTCCGGATAGTCTCTCGCGCCGGGGCAGGTCAAGCGAGGGACGATAACGATATCCGGAGGTGCGGGGCCGCGCCGGGCGGCGTGAAACATCTTGACGCGCGACCGCGCCCGAACCATTGTCCCGCGCCATGAACGGCGGTCTCGTCACCATCTGCGCCATTGCGGCGATTATTTGCGGTTAGCCGAAAAGCTGGCCGCGGCCGTCCTTTGCTCATCTTCTTAGACAAGGATCTGGACGCCCCGGCCGGTGGACCGGCTTGGCGCTTGTGCTGCGCCATTCGGGGGAACGATCCATGGAGCTCAGGCTCTACAACACGCTGACCCGCTCGAAGGACCTGCTGCGTCCGCTCGATCCCTTGAACGTGCGCATGTATGTGTGCGGGCCGACGGTCTACGACCATGCCCATATCGGCAATGCCCGCCCGGTCATCGTCTTCGACGTGCTGTTCCGCCTGCTGCGGCGCCTCTATGGCGAAAGCCACGTCAAATACGTCCGCAACATCACGGACGTGGACGACAAGATCAACGCCCGCGCCGCCGACCGCTCCATCTCCATCCGCGACCTGACGGAAGAGACCTACCGCTGGTTCCGCGAGGATACGGCGGCCCTGAACTGCCTGCCGCCCACCGTGGAGCCGCGCGCCACCGAGCATATCGAGGAGATGCGCATCCTCATCGAGCGGCTCGTCGCCTCGGGCCACGCCTATGTGGCGGAGGAGCATGTCCTGTTCAACGTGCCCTCCATGCCGGACTACGGCCGTCTCTCCCGCCGCTCTCTGGACGAGATGATGGCCGGCGCCCGCGTGGACGTCGCCCCCTACAAGCGCGACGCCATGGACTTCGTTCTGTGGAAGCCGAGCGCCGAGGGCGTGCCCGGCTGGCCCTCGCCCTGCGGCATCGCCACCCCCGGCCGGCCCGGCTGGCACATCGAATGCTCGGCCATGAGCTGGAAGCACCTGGGCGAGACCTTCGACATCCACGGCGGCGGCATCGATCTCGTCTTCCCGCACCACGAGAACGAGATCGCGCAGTCGCGCTGCGCCTTCCATTCCGGCGTGATGGCGCAGATGTGGATGCACAACGGCTTCCTGATGCTGGAAGGCGAGAAGATGTCGAAGTCCCTCGGCAACTTCGTCACCATCCGCGAGCTGCTGGACGAGTGGCCGGGCGAGGTGCTGCGCCTCGCCATGCTCTCCACCCACTACCGCCAGCCCATCAACTGGACCCGCCAGGGCCTCGGCTTCGCCGCCAAGACGCTGGACAAATGGTATCGCGTCATCGGCGACGTGGAGGCCGAGACGGGCGAGGCCAACCCCTTCGAGACCGAGATCGCAGATCGCCTCGCCGACGATCTCAACACCCCGTCCGTCATCGCCCATCTGCATCATCTCGCCGAGGTGGCCGAGCACGAGGAGGCGTCCTCCGCTTTGCGCCGCCGCTTCAAGGGCGCGGCGAACCTCCTCGGCCTGCTCGGCGACACCGAAACCGGGTGGCGCGCGCGGCAGAAGGAGGCCATTGCCCTCGATGAGGGGGTGATCGCCGACCTGATCGCCCAGCGCATCGCCGCCCGCAAGGCGAAGGACTTCAAGCGCGCCGACCAGATCCGCGAGGAGCTGGCCGCCAAGGGTATCGTGCTGATGGACAACAAGGACGGAACCACGAGCTGGGAGGTGTCGCGATGAGCGCGATCGCTTTGCGCCCCTACCTCCCGGCCGACGCGCCGGCGCTGGCCGACCTGTTCCGCGCCGCCATCGCCGAGCTGACCGGCGAGGATTACGACAGCGAGCAGCAGGAGGCGTGGGCCGCCAAGGCCGACGACGCGGAGGCCTTTGCCGCCCGCCTCGCCGCGAGCCTCACCCTCGTCGCCCTGCGCGGCAAGGCGGTGGCGGGCTTCGTCTCGCTCAAGGACAATGCCCACATCGAGATGCTTTATGTGGCGCCCGACGCGGTTGGCACGGGCGTCGCCAAGGCCCTGTGCGATGCCGCCGAGACGCTGGCCAAGGCGCGCGGCACCCGCAAGCTGACCGTGGACGCCAGCGACACCGCCCTCGGCTTCTTCCAGAAGCGCGGCTACGTCCCCCAGCGCCGCAACATGGTGCCGCTGGCCGACACCTGGCTCGCCAACACGGCCATGGAGAAGACGCTGGGGGAAGACGATGCCGGCCCCCGGCACTGAGGAGCCGAGCGCTGCGAAATCCTCGCGCGCACGGGCATTGCGCGAGAGCATGACCGATGCCGAGCAGAAGCTGTGGCGACTGCTGCGGGATCGCAGGCTGGAAGGGTCGAAGTTTCGCCGGCAGGTGCCGGTGGGGCCCTACATTGCGGACTTCCTCAGCTTCCAGCACCGGCTGGTGGTGGAAGCGGACGGCAGTCAGCATGCGGAGTCGTCGCGCGACGCGGTACGCGATGCGTATTTTGCGGCCAACGGTTTCCGCGTTCTGCGCTTCTGGAACAACGACATCCTCTTGAGGACGGAGTCTGTTCTGGAAGCAATCTACCAGGCTCTGAGAGCCACCCCTCACCCCCAACCCCTCTCCCGCAAGGGGAGAGGGGAGACAGGGCGGGGCAACCCCTCTCCCCTCGCGGGAGAGGGTGGATCGCGGCGTAGCCGCGAGACGGGTGAGGGGGCTGGGGCCGCGCGAGCAGGCGCCGGACGGGGGAAAGAGAAAACAATGCCGACGAAGGAACGCCTCTATCTCTTCGACACCACCCTGCGCGACGGGGCGCAGACCAATGGCGTCGATTTCACCGTGGCCGACAAGCTCCGGGTGCTCTCCCTGCTGGACCGGCTGGGGATGGACTATGTGGAGGCCGGCTATCCCGGCGCCAATCCCACCGATACCCAGCTGTTCGCGCAGAAGCACGAAGCGAAGGCGCGCGTGACCGCCTTCGGCATGACCAAGCGCCCCGGTCGCTCGGCCTCCAACGATCCCGGCGTGGCGGCGCTGCTGGCGGCCAACGCCGACGCCATCTGCTTCGTCGCCAAATCCTCCGCCTATCAGGTGCGGGTGGCGCTGGAGACCACGAAGGAGGAGAACCTCGCCTCCATCCGCGAGAGCGTCGAGGCGGCGATCGCCGCCGGGCGCGAGGCGCTGGTGGATTGCGAGCATTTCTTCGACGGCTTCAAGGAAGACCCCGACTTCGCCCTCGCCTGCGCCCGCACCGCCTACGAGGCCGGCGCGCGCTGGGTGGTGCTGTGCGACACCAATGGCGGCACGCTGCCCCACGAGGTGGAAGCCATCGTCGCCGAGGTGGTGAAGCTGGTGCCGGGCACGAATGTGGGCATCCACGCGCACAATGACACCGAGCAGGCGGTGGCGAATTCGCTGGCCGCCGTGCGCGCTGGCGCGCGGCAGATCCAGGGCACGCTGAACGGCCTCGGCGAGCGCTGCGGCAATGCCAACCTCTGCTCGCTCATCCCCACACTGCTGCTGAAGAAGGATTTCGCCGAGCGCTTCGACATCGGCGTCGGCGAAGAGGCGCTGGGCGAACTCGTCCATGTCTCCCGCACGCTCGACGAGATGCTGAACCGCGCCCCCGACCGCCACGCGCCCTATGTGGGCGAGAGCGCCTTCGCCACCAAGGCCGGCATCCATGCCTCCGCCATCCTGAAGGACCCCGCCACCTACGAGCATGTCGCGCCGGAAAAGGTGGGCAACCGCCGCCGCGTGATGGTCTCCGACCAGGCCGGCCGCTCCAATGTGCTGTCCGAGCTGGAGCGCCTCGGCGTGCCGGTGGACAAGAAGGACCCGCGCATCGCCCGCCTGCTGGACGAGGTGAAGGAGCGCGAGGCGCTGGGCTATTCCTACGAGGCGGCGGACGCCTCCTTCGCGCTGCTGGCCCGCCGCATGTTGGGCTCGGTGCCCGACTATTTCGCGGTGGAGCGCTTCAAGGTGAACGTGGAGCGCCGCTACAACGCGCAGGGCGAGCTTGTCACCGTGGCCGAGGCCATCGTGAAGGTGAAGGTGGACGACGAGACCATGATCTCCGCCGCCGAGGGCAACGGCCCGGTGAACGCGCTGGACGTGGCCCTGCGCAAGGATCTCGGCAAGTATCAGCCCTTCATCTCCGGCCTCCACCTCACCGACTATCGCGTGCGCGTGCTGAACGGCGGCACGGAGGCGGTGACGCGGGTGCTGATCGAGAGCGCCGACGAGACCGGCGACCGCTGGACCACGGTGGGCGTCTCTCCCAACATCATCGACGCGTCCTTCGAGGCGCTGCTGGATTCCATCACCTGGAAGCTCTTGAAGGAAGGCGCGCCGGCGTAGGTTCCCCGGACAAGCGACGGCATGGCCGGAGGCGTTTTCGGAGCCTTCGTCGGGTCAGCGCATGTCCATTCGCGTGTCATCGCCTGGCTCGTCCGGGCGATCCACCCATCCGTCCGCGCAATGCCCCCATAATCGCCCGGCCCAACCGTGGATCGCCCGGACGAGCCGGGCGATGACAGCGGCGTAACTGCCTCCCCTCTCCCTCAGGGTGGAGAGGGCGAGCAGCCTTGACTACTTCCCCGCCAGCGCCTTCAGCGCCGCGAGCACCGCGTCCGTGTCCGCACCCAGCCGCGGACTGGCGCTTTTCGCCACCTGCCGCACGCCGTCGAGCACGATGGGGCTCGCCACGGCCGGAATGGTGCCGCCGCCGGCCTCGGCCAGGTCCACGCGCAGGCCGCGTGCCTTCACCTGCGGGTCCTCGAACACCTGCGAGACCGTATTGATCGGCCCCGCCGGCACGCCCTTCGCCTCCAGCGCGGCGAGGAGATCGTCGCGGGCGAAGGCCATGGTCAGCGCGGTGAGCTTCGGCACCAGCACGGCGCGGTTGGCGACGCGGGCGGGATTGGTGCGGTAGTCCTCTTCCTGCGCCAGCTCCGGCGCGCCGAGCACGGCGCAGAAGCGGGCGAACTGGCCGTCATTGCCGATGGCGGCGATGAAATAGCCGTCCGCGCAGGGGAAGACCTGATAGGGCACGATGTTGGGATGGGCATTGCCCATGCGCTTTGGGGCCTTGCCGGAGGTGAGATAGTTCATGGCCTGGTTGGCGAGCACGCCCACCTGCGTGTCGAGCAAGGCCATGTCCACATGCCCGCCCGTGCCGGTCTCGTCCCGCCGGCGCAGCGCGGCGAGGATGCCCACGGTGGCATAAAGCCCGGTGAAGATGTCGGCGAAGGCGACGCCCACCTTCTGCGGCTCCCCATCCGGCGCGCCGGTGAGGTCCATGATGCCGCCCATGCCCTGCACGAGGAAGTCATAGCCCGCGCGCGGCGCGTATGGCCCGTCCTGGCCGAAGCCGGTGACGGAGCAATAGACGAGGCGGGGGTTCTCTTTCCTCAGGCTCTCGTAGTCGAGCCCGTACTTCTTCAGGCCGCCGACCTTGAAATTCTCGATCAGCACGTCGCTCTGCCGCGCGAGGTCGCGGATGATGGCCTGTCCCTCTTCCGTCTCGAAATCCACCGCCACCGAGCGCTTGCCGCGATTGGTCGCGTGGAAATAGGCGGCGCCGAGGTCCGCCCCGTCCGCCCCCTTCAGGAAGGGCGGCCCCCAGGTGCGCGTGTCGTCCCCGCCGCCCGGCCGCTCCACCTTGATGACCTCCGCCCCCAGATCGGCCAGCAGTTGCCCGCACCACGGTCCGGCGAGGATGCGGGCGAGTTCGAGGACGCGAAGGCCGGCGAGGGGAGGGGAGGCGGGGGAGGGCATGGGGGAGACTCGTTGTGACGAATGAGCCGGATGACGATGGGGGCGTCGCCGCGTCCGCTGTCATCCCCCGGCTCGTGCGGGGGATCCACTCTGCCGTTTGTCAGGCGGCCGGCCAAGCGGCGTGGTGGATGCCCCGGACGAGCCGGGGCATGACGGTTCTTCTGTGGCTCGCAGGCGCTCTCAAAAGAACGCCTGAATCCCCGTGATCGCGCGGCCGAGGATCAGCGCGTGGATGTCGTGGGTGCCCTCATAGGTGTTCACCGTCTCGAGGTTCGCGGCGTGGCGGATGACATGGTACTCGGCGGCGATGCCGTTTCCGCCATGCATGTCGCGGGCGGTGCGGGCGATGTCCAGCGCCTTGCCGCAATTGTTGCGCTTCAGGAACGAGATGGCCTCGATGGGCAGCGTCCCCTCATCGAACATCCGCCCCGCGCGCAGAGCGAGCTGAAGGCCGAGGGCGATCTCGGTGGCCATGTCCGCCAGCTTCTTCTGCACCAGCTGGGTGGCGGCGAGCGGCTTGCCGAACTGCTTGCGGTCCAGCGTGTACTGGCGGGCCGCCGCGTAGCAGGCTTCCGCCGCGCCCATGGCCCCCCAGCCGATGCCGTAGCGGGCGCGGTTGAGGCAGCCGAAGGGGCCGGGCAGGCCGGCGGCGTTGGGCAGGAGGTTCTCTTCCGGAATCTCCACGTCCTCCAGCACGATCTCGCCGGTGATGGAGGCGCGCAGCGAGAGCTTGCCCTCGATCTTGGGGGTGGAGAAGCCCTTCATGCCGCGCTCCACGACGAAGCCCTTGATGGCATTGTCGTGCGCCGCCGACTTCGCCCACACCACCGCGAGGTCGGCGATGGGCGAATTGGTGATCCACATCTTCGCGCCCTTGAGGCGATAGCCGCCGTCGATCTTCTCGGCGCGGGTGCGCATGCCGGCGGGATCGGAGCCGGCGTCCGGCTCGGTGAGGCCGAAGCAGCCGACCCACTCGCCGGTGGCGAGCTTGGGCAGGTACTTCTTGCGCTGCTCTTCCGTGCCGTAGGCGTAGATGGGGTGCATGACGAGGGAGGACTGCACGCTCATGGCCGAACGGTAGCCACTATCCACCCGCTCCACTTCCCGCGCCGCGAGGCCGTAGGCCACGTAGCCGAGGCCGGCGCCGCCATATTCCGCCGGAATGGTGGGGCCGAGGAGGCCCAGCTCGCCCATCTCGTTCATGATCTCGCGGTCGAAGCGCTCGTCGAGATAGGCGGAGGTCACGCGCGGCAGGAGCTTCTCCTGCGCATAGTCGCGGGCGGTGTCGCGGACGAGGCGCTCGTCCTCGGTGAGCTGGCTGTTGAGATCGAAGGGGTCGGCCCAGTCGAAGGTCGGCTTACCGGATGCGGCCATGTGCGTCTCCCGCGCTCGAAGGCACCGCCGGGTGGCGGTTGGTATTTACATTCCAACCAGTCGGTATATAAATATCCGGCGACAGTCAAGGAACACGACGCTGCAGGATCGAGGCGACCACGAACAGGAGGCGCCGGCCCGCCCGGCCCCCGCCCGGCGGCGCGGACGTCCGCCGAAATCGGCCGCGATGCGCGTGGCGGCGGAAGGCGACGGCGCACGCCTGGGCCGTCCGCCGATGATGAACGACCCGCGCGCGGAAATCCTGCGGCAGGCGGCGCAGATGTTCGCGCAGAAGGGCTATGTGGATAGCTCGCTCAGCGAGGTCGCGCGGTCGCTCAATTACTCAAAGGGCGCCATCTACAATTATTTCTCCTCCAAGCAGGAGATCTATGACGCCATCATCATCTATACGCTCACCGGCCTCAACGACGCGTCAGCAGCAGCGGTGAAGCGGGAGGACACGCCCGCCGAGCAACTGAAGCAGTTCATGGTCGCCCACGCGCGCTTCCTCGCCGACAATTACGACTGCTTCGTCACCATGCTGGTGGGCTTCTCCGGCATGGCCAATACCGGGCTGAAGGACGATGCCCTCGCCTTGCGCGACGCCCATGAGGGCCTTCTGCGCCGGATCATCGCGGATGGGGTCGCGGACGGTTCATTCCGGGAGGTCGGCGCGGCCATGACCGGGCGCGCGGTGCTCTCGCTCTTGAGCTGGATGGTGCGCTGGTTCAAGCCCGGCGGCGGCAAGTCGGCCGAGGAGGTCGCGCTGGAGTATCACGATTTGCTGGTGCGCGGGCTGGTCGCCTGAGGGGGCCTCCATAAAGGGCCGTCTCGGCTTTAATTGCCGTCGTGCTCCGGCTCGACCGGAGCACCCATCTCGACATTCGTCCCGGCGGGTGCATGGGCCCTCCGGTCAAGCCGGAGGGCGACGGTGATGATGGGGGAGGGCGGCGTCGCGATGACTGCGCCCTCGCTCACGCCACGCAGGCGAGGAAGCCCTCTTCCAGCAGGTCGCGCTTGAGCTGGCGGCCGATGAAGACGATGCGGCTGAGGCGCTTCTCGTCGTCCTTCCACGGCCGCTGGTGGTCGCCGTCCAGGATCATGTGGACACCCTGGAAGACGAAGCGATCCGGATCGTCCTTGAAGGAGAGGATGCCCTTCGAGCGCAGGATGTTCGGCCCCTCCACCTGCACGATGTTCTGCACCCAGGGGAAGAACTTGTCCGGGTCCAGCGGCTTGTCGGTGGAGAAGGAGACCGACTGGATCTCCTCGTCATGCACCGCCTTCAGCCCGTGGTGGTGGTGGCCGTGATCGTGGTCGTGGTGATCGTGGCCGCAGTCCGGCCCACAGGCCTCGCCATGCTCGTGGTGGTGATGGTGCTGGTCCTCCTCCAGGAAGGCGGGCTCCAGTTCCAGCACGCGCTCGAGGTCGAAGGCGCCCTGGTTCAGCACCTTGGCGATGTCGATCTCGGACTTCTGGGTGCGGTAGAGCTTGGCATAGGGGTTGATGCCGCGGATGCGGGCTTCCACCGCGTCCAGCTCGGGGCCGGTCACGAGGTCGGTCTTGTTGAGCAGGATCACGTCCGCGAAGGCCACCTGGTTCTTCGCCTCGGGCGCGTCCTTCAGGCGGTCGGAGAGCCACCTGGCGTCGGCGACGGTGACCACGGCATCGAGCTTGGTCTTGGCCTGCACTTCCTCGTCCACGAAGAAGGTCTGCGCGACGGGGGCGGGGTCGGCGAGGCCGGTCGTCTCGACGATGATGCCGTCGAAGCCGCCCTTGCGGCGCAGCAGGCCGTCGATGATGCGGATGAGGTCGCCGCGCACGGTGCAGCAGATGCACCCGTTGTTCATCTCGAACACTTCCTCGTCGGCGCCCACCACGAGGTCGTTGTCGATGCCGATCTCGCCGAACTCGTTGACGATGACGGCGAATTTCTTGCCGTGCGGCTGCGACAGGATGCGGTTGAGCAGCGTGGTCTTGCCGGCGCCCAGATAGCCGGTCAGCACGGTGACGGGGATCTTCTCGGCCTGCGTTTCAGCCATGGCTTCACCTTCATGCAAGCGGCGGCCGAAAGGCCGCCGCCGGGGTGCGGAGCGGCGGCCAGAGGGCCGCCGCCGGAGGGGGCGTGCGCCGCTCAGCTCGACAGGGCAGACGAGAGTTGGCGCACGTTGGATTTCATCATGTCGATGTAGGTGCTCGCGGGGCCTTTGTCATCGGACAGCGCGTCGGAATAAAGCTCGCCGCCCACCTTGGCCCCGCTTTCCTTGGCGATGCGCTGGATCAGGCGCGGGTCGGTGACGTTCTCCACGAACACCGCGGGGATCTTCTGCGCCTTGATCTGGCGGATGATGCGGCCCACGTCCTTGGCCGACGCCTCGCTCTCGGTGGACACGCCCTCGGGCGCGATCAGGACCAGGCCGTAGGCCTCGCCGAAATAGCCGAAGGCGTCGTGGGAGGTGATGATGCGGCGCTGCTCGGCCGGGATCTTGGCCATGGCGGTCTTCACCTCGGCTTCCAGCGCGTCGAGCTTCGCGGTGTAGGCGGCGGCGTTCGCGGTGTAGGCGTCGCGGCCGTCGGGATCAGCGGCGATCAGGCCGTCGCGCACGTTGGCCACATAGACCTTGGCATTGGCGATGGACTGCCAGGCGTGCGGATCGATGCCGCCGTGGTCGTGGGCGTCCTTCTTGTCGTGCTTGTCCTTGCCGTGGGCGTGCTTGTCCTTGCCCGCGGGCTTGTCGTCATCGTCGTCGAAGCCGGTGCGGGGCGTGATGCCCTTGGTGGCGACGACGATGGGCGCCTTGGTGCCGGAGGCCTTGATGAGGCGATCCATCCAGCCCTCGAAGCCGAGGCCGTTCACGAACACCACCTTGGCCGCGGCCACCGCCTTCGCGTCGGCGGGGGTGGGCTGGTAGACGTGGGCGTCGCCGTTGGGGCCGACGATGGTGGTGACGGCCACGCGGTCGCCGCCCACCTCCTTCACGAAATCGCCGAGGATGGAGAAGGACGCCACCACGGGCATCTTCTGGGCGGGGGCCTGCGCGAGCGCCGGGCCGGCCAGCGGCAGGGCCAGTCCGGCCGAGAGGCCGGCGGCGAGGAGGAAACGTCTGGAGATCATGGAAATCCTCATCAGGCTTCGAGGTGACGGCGCGGGACGAGGCGGCCGGCAAGCCCGCCGATCGGCCCGAAAATGACGGCGAACGCATAGGCGAGCCCGGCGACCAGGATGATGGACGGGCCGGACGGCGTGCCGAGGTGGTAGGACACGAGCAGCCCCGCCACGCCCGAGCCGAAGGCGATCAGCGTCGCGGTGGTGACGAGGGCCGTGAGGTCGCGCACGAAGAAGCGCGCGGTCGCCGCCGGCAGCATCATCAGCCCTACCGACAGAAGCGTGCCGAGGGCGTGGAAGCCGCCCACGAGGTTCAGCACCACCAGCGACAGGAAGGCGATGTGGCTGACCCCGCCGCTGCGGCTGACCGAGGCCAGGAAGGTCGGGTCCACGCATTCCAGCACCAGCGGCCGCCACACCACGGCGAGGGTGAGGAGCGTCAGGGTGGTGATGCCCGCGATCAGCATCAGCGTCGCATCGTCGATGCCCAGCACGGTGCCGAACAGAACGTGCAGCAGGTCCACGTTGGAGCCGCGCAGCGAGACGATGAGCACGCCCAGCGCCAGCGAGATGAGATAGAAGGCGGCGAGCGAGGCGTCTTCCTTCATGCCCGTCGCCCGCGCCACCACGCCCGCGCCCACCGCCACCAGAAGGCCCGCCGCGAGGCCGCCCACGGTCATGGCGTAGAGATTGAGGCCGGCGAACAGGAAGCCGATGGCCGCGCCGGGCAGGATGGCATGGGCCATGGCATCGCCCGTCAGCGACATGCGCCGCAGCATCAGGAAGGCGCCCACCGGGCCAGCGCCCAGCGAGAGCGCGAACACGCCGGCGAGTGCCCGCCGCATGAACTCGAACTCCGCGAAGGGAGCGATGAAGGTGTCATAAAGGCTCATCGAACCATCCCGGGCCTCATGCCGCGCGAAGGCGGCCGGCCGGATCAGTCATCGTCATGCCCTTGCGCTTGGCCGGGGAGCCGATCCGGTGGGTTGGAGGAACCGGACCGGCCTCGGACGGAGCCCGTGGTCCCCGGCCAAGCGAAAGAGCAGCGATGATGCGTTCAGAAGACCGGTGTCAGCCGGTCGCGAATGCGTGGTCTGGATCGGACCGGCACGCGGCCGGTCGGCGAATATCTCAGGCGGCGTCGGAACAGGGGACGGCGTCGTCCTTCCACGCCTCGCCCATGCGGCGGGCCTTGAGCAGATTGTCCGGGCCGAGCGCCTCGGCCGTCGGGCCCCAGGCCACCGTGGTGCGGGCCAGCAGCAGGGTCTGCGGGAAGGTCGCGCGCACCAGATCGAAATCATGCAGCACCGCGATCACGGTGCGCTTCTCCCCGTGCCAGCGGCGGACCAGCTCCACGAGGTCCGACACCGTCTTGGCATCGAGGGCGGTGAAGGGTTCGTCGAGCAGGATCACGCGCGCATCCTGCAGCAGCAGGCGGGCGAACAGCGTGCGCTGCATCTGCCCGCCGGAGAGCGTGCCGATGGGCCGGTTCTCGAAGCCTTCGAGGCCGACGGCGGCGATGGCGTGCTCGATCTTCTCGCGATCGGCCCGGCCGATGCCGCCGAACAGGCCGGCGCGCCGCCACAGGCCCATGGACACCATGTCATAGACATGGATGGGGAAGCTGCGGTCGATCTCGGCGCCCTGCGGCAGGTAGGCGATCTCGCGCGGGTCGAGGCCATGGCGGTCGATGGTGCCGCCGAGCGGCTTCAGCGCGCCGCCGATGCCCTTGAGCAGGGTGGACTTGCCGGCGCCGTTGGCGCCGCAGATGGCGAGCAGCGCGCCTTTCTCGACCTCACCGGAGAGGTGATGGACGGCCGGGTGGCGCTCATAGCCGAGGGTGAGGTTGCGGAACGAGATCTGCGCGCTCATGCGCCGCCTCCCGTCACCAGCAGCACGGCGCCCCACATGACGAGGATGAGCACGGACGCGAGCGCGAGCCGTCCCGCGAGCGACATGCGCAGCACCGATGCGCCGAGGCGCACGGGCGGCCTGCGGGAGGCCGGAGACGCCGTGTGCGCGTGGTGGTCGTGCCCGTGGTGGTTATGCGCCGCGCCGGCGTGATCGTGCCCTCCGGCGGCAGCGCCAAGGAGCGTGGCGCGCTCCTGCCGGCCGGTCGCCTCAGGGGCGGGCCGCGTCGCTGCGGAGGGGGAAAGGGACAAGGACATGGCGGCCGGTGCGCTGTTTCCGATGGCCATTTGATACAGTGTATCAGGCGCCCTTGTCCAGCCCGCCGTCCCTCCTCCGCACGCATTTGTGCGGTGCCCCATGGTCAGCGGGGCGCCTACTCCGCCGCTGCGGCGAACGCCCGGAAGCTGCCGAAGCTGGTGATATCCCGCGCCCCGTCGAGGGCCGCCGCCTCGGCGAGGAAGCCGGTGACGCGGCTGCCGTCATCCAGTTCCACCTGGCCGAGGCCAAGCGGCGCAGGGATGGTGGCGAGGAGGCGCCCGACGCCCTCGAAGGGCAGGGACCACACCTCCCCCTCCACCGCCGCGCCGTCCGAGTTCACCCGCACCACGCCGGGGCGCGGCACGGCACCGGGAATGAGCTTCATGCGATAGGCCGGCACCGTCTTGGCGGCCCGCACGAAGCGCGCGCCCATGGCCTTGAGATCGCCGTTCAGCGGCATGCCCGAGAGGTGGGCGCCGAACACGCAGACATCGAGCCGTCCCGGTTCCGTGGCGGGCGCGAGCGGCGGAAGGGCGGGCGCTGGCGCGTGGCCGCAGCCGAGAGGGAGGGTGCCCGCCGCGACGAAGGCCCGGCCCAGCGCCGCCATCTCCGCATCCTTCCCGGCGGGGGCGAGGAGGGTGATGCCATAGGGCACGCCGGCGGCGGTGATCTTGGTCGGCACGGCGATGCCGCACAGATCCATCAGGTTCACGAAATTGGTGTAGGTGCCATTGCGCGAATTGAGGCGGATGGGGTCCGCAATCACCTCTTCCACCGTGTAGGCGGAGGGCGCGGTGGGCAGCAGCAGGCCATCGATGCCGGCGAGGATGGGCGCGGCGCGGGCGCGCAATTCCTTGAGCTTGTACATGGCGCGGAAGGCATCCGCCGCGCTGGCCTTGCCGCCCGGCTCGGTGATGGCCCGCGTCACCGGATGCACCGCTTCGGGATCGGTGGTGAGAAGCTGCTCGGCGACGATCCAGCGTTCGGCCACCCACGGGCCCTCATAGAGCAGCCGCGCGGTCTCGGCGAAGGCGGAGAAATCGATCTCCTTCAGCACCGCGCCCAGCGACGCGAAGCGCGCCAGCGCTTCCTCATAAGCCGCGGCGGACTCGGCGTCGCCGAAGAACTCCCGCTGCGCCTCGGGCAGGATGCCCAGCACCGCCGCGGGCGGGGCGGCGGCGAGGGGCGCCACGGGCAGGTCGCGAGAATAGGCGTCTTCCGCGTCGAAACCGGAGATCACGTTCAGCACCGCCATGGCGTCATCGACGGTGAGGGCGAAGATGGAGATGCAGTCCAGCGTCTTGCAGGCGGGCACGAGGCCGGTGTTGGGCACGAGGCCGAGGGAGGGCTTCAGCCCCACGATGTTGTTCAGCATGGCTGGCACGCGGCCGGAGCCGGCGGTGTCGGTGCCCAGCGACACCGGCACGATGCCCGCCCCCACCGCCACCGCCGAGCCGGAGGAGGAGCCGCCCGGCACCAGCTCCGGATTCACCGAATTGCGCGGGATGCCATAGGGCGACCGCACGCCCACCAGACCGGTGGCGAACTGGTCGAGATTGGTCTTGCCGATGATGAGCGCGCCCGCCGCCTTCAGCCGCGCCACGACGGTGGCGTCGCGCTCCGGCACATAGGCGAAGGCCGGGCAGGCGGCGGTGGTGGGCAGGCCGGCGACGTCGATATTGTCCTTCACCGCCACCGGGATGCCGTAGAGCGGCAGCGCCGTGTTGCCGGCGGCCTCCAGCGCGGCGGCCTCGGCCAGCACGTCGGCTTCCGCGCGCAGGGTGATGAACATGGCCGGGTCGTCATGCACCGCAAGCCGGGCATAGACGCCGCGCACCGTATCCGAGACGGAGCGGAGGCCGGACCTGTGGGCTTCGAGGAGGCTGGCGACGGTCTGCATGATCTACCCTGATGACGGCGCTCCACGCGCCTGATGGCAGGGGTCTAGCAGGAACCGCGCCACTTGTATGCAATTTCTGATAATGTGATGTTTATCAATGTCTTGATATAAATACACTGCGCCCCGCAGCGGCCAGATATGCCGCTGCGGGGCGCAGGAAAGACGTCAGATGCCTCAAAATTAGGCTTAACTTACGGGCGCGTCCCGGTCTGGTCCGTCGGCGAGGGGGTGCGGCCGGGAGGGGCGTCGGGCGAGGTGGTCAGCGGCGGGGGATTGCCGCTCGGTACGGTGATGTTCTCCGGCGCGGTCTCGCTCTGTTCGGGCGTGCCGCGATTGGAAAACATGTTCGCCGCGACCAGCGCGAGGACCAGCACGAATGCCGCGGCGATGAGCATGCCCTGGCGTTGCATGGGGCTCTCCTTTTCGTGGATATCGCCCCCTCAACGCCCCGGCCCCGGTGCCGGGTTCCCTTTTTGCGGTCAGTCCCGGAACACCACGGTGCGGGAACCGTTCAGCAGCACCCGGTCCTGCAGGTGCCAGGAGATGGCCCGCGCCAGCACCCGGCGCTCGATGTCGCGGCCCTTGCGCACCAGGTCGTCGGGCGAATCCTGGTGGGAGATGCGCTCCACGTCCTGCTCGATGATCGGGCCTTCATCGAGGTCGGAGGTCACGTAGTGGGCCGTCGCGCCGATGAGCTTCACCCCGCGCGCATGGGCCTGATGATAGGGCTTGGCGCCCTTGAAGCCCGGCAGGAAGGAGTGGTGGATGTTGATGCACTTGCCCGAGAGCTTGGCGGACAGCCCGTCGGAGAGCACCTGCATGTAGCGCGCGAGCACGGCCAACTCCGAGCCGGACGACTGGAAGACCTCCCAGACCTGCGTTTCCTGCTCCAGCTTCGTGGCCTTGGTCACCGGCAGATGATGGAAGGGGATGCCGTCGAAATCGAGGTGGGCGTAGGTCTCGCGCGGGTGATTGGAGACGATGCCGGCGATCTCCATGGGGATTTCGCCGATGCGCCAGCGATAGAGCAGGTCGGCGAGGCAGTGGTCGAACTTGGAGGCGAGCAGCAGCACCCGGCGCTTCTCGGAAACGGGCCGCAGCGTGAAGCTGAGGGAGAAATTCTGCGCCACCGCCGCAAAGCCGGAGCGGATCTCGGCGAGGCTGGCCTCGCCCTCAACCACGTTGAACACCACGCGCATGAAGAAGCGGCCGGTCTCCGTGTCGTCGAACTGCTGCGCCTCCAGGATGTTGCATCCCTTCTCGAACAGGAAGGTCGAGACGCCGGCGACGATGCCGGGCCGGTTGGGGCAGGAAAAGGCGAGGATGAACGGCGCGTTGGGGCTGGTCATGATGCGTCCTTTATGGCGCCGCGCGTCTCACGCAGCCGGGCGCCGGTCTCGGAGGAATTCGATGCGGAGAGGAGGCGCGCGCCGCGCTGCCGTCAACCTCGGTCGGTGCCTTCGAGCGAAAAGCCGTATTCCGCCGCGCTCGTCGCCAGCCAGCGCAGGAAGGCGGGGGCGAAGGTGTTGCCCACCGCGAAGCGATAGCTGGGCGCGTCGCCCCGCTGCCAGAAGGTGACGCCGACATGGGAGACCGGCGTGGTCGCCGCGTCGCCCGGCCGGAAGGCACGGGGATCGAGATCCACCGCCACGCCCTTCGCCAGCGCCTCGCGCACCTTGGGGCCGGTGATGTCGAGCACGAGGTTGGCGTCGCTCTGGTCTGTCACGGCACCGAGGCCGTCGGCCAGCGCTTCAAGGCGCCGGCGCAGCGTCGCGCCGTCGGAGCCTTCGGCGAAGACGAGCCACTTGCCGGGGCCGGTGCCGACGGCCTCAAGGCCCGCCCCGCTGACGGCCTTCGGCGCATCCACAAGGGGCAGGCCGGACGCGGTGGCGGCGGCGATCAGGTCGGCCGTCTTGCCCTTGCGGGCCATGAGCGTCGCGGCGGCAAGGTTCGCCACGACCTGCGCGCTGACGCCGGTGGCGCCTTGAACGCCATAGTGCCCGGCCGGGACGAGGTGGGCGGGGGAGAGGGCGTTGAACAGGTCAGACACGCTGCTTCTCCCCTTCGGGATCGACAAAGTGGGGAGAGCACACCTCGACCTCGATGTCGCCGCCGCGCACCGGGTCATAGGCGCGCAGCTTCTCGCCGATGCGCTCCGGCCCGCGCTTGAGGAGACCGAGGCCGATGGCGTGGCCGAGGATGGGCGACCAGGCGACGGAGGTCATGTAGCCCTCGTCATTCTCGGTTGTGGGGGCGGCACCGAGCGCCAGGAAATGCGCCCCGGCCTTGAGCCGCGCGCTCCGGTCCACCGGCTTGAAGCCAACGAAGGTCGGCCGGTCGGGATCGAGGAAGGCGGGGCGGCCGGCCATCACCCGGCCGATATAGTCCTTCTTGGTGGAGGCCATGCGCCCGAGGCCGAGGTCGCGGGCGGAGGTCTGCCCGGACAATTCACTGCCGGAGACATGGCCCTTCTCGATGCGCAGCACGGCCAGCGTCTCGACGCCATAGGGCGTGATGCCATAGGGCGCGCCGGCCGTCATGATCGCCCGCATCAGTTTGTCGCCGTGGCGGGCCGGGACCGCGATCTCGTAACCGAGTTCGCCGGAGAAGGAGAGGCGGAAGACGCGCGCCTCGACACCGCCCATCACCGTGGTCTGGAGCGCGCCCATGAAGGGCAGGCCGGAGTTGGAGACATCCGCGCCATCCACCAGCTTCGCCAGCACGTCACGGGAGCGCGGGCCGGAGACGGCGATCTGCGCCCACTGCTCGGTGATGGAGGCGAGGCACACGTCCAGCTCCGGCCACAGCACCTGCAGGCAGAATTCCAGATGCTGGAACACCTTGGCCGCGTTGGCGGTGGTCGTGGTCATCACATAATGGTCGTCGGCGAGGCGGGCGGTGGTGCCGTCGTCCATGACGATCCCGTCCTCGCGCAGCATCACGCCGTAGCGCGCCTTGCCGACGCCGAGGGTGGAGAACATGTTGATGTAGACGCGATCCAGCAGCACGCCCGCATCCGGCCCCTGAAGGTCGATCTTGCCGAAGGTGGAGACGTCGATGACACCGACGCTCTCGCGCGTCGCCTTCACCTCGCGGTTCACGGCCGCCTGCCAGTCCTCGCCCGCCTTGGGGAACCACGCGGCGCGCAGCCACTGGCCGGTCTCGACGAACACCGCGCCCTGTTCTTCCGCCCATTTGTGGGTCGGCGTCGGGCGGGTGGGCTTGAAGTCCACGCCGCGATGGTGGCCGGCGAGCACGCCGAGGGCCACGGGCGTGTAGGGCGGGCGGAACACCGTGGTGCCGGTCTCGGGAATGCCCTTGCCGGTCAGCTCCGCCATGAGCGCGAGGCCCGCCATGTTGGAGGTCTTGCCCTGGTCGGTGGCCATGCCCATCGTGGTGTAGCGCTTGAGCAATTCCACCGCGCGAAAGCCTTCCCGATGGGCGAGGGCCACGTCCTTCGCGGTCACGTCGTTCTGCTGGTCCACGAAGGCGGGACCCTTGGCCTGGACCTGCCAGAAGGCCTTGAGGCCGTTGGGCGCGTCGGCCGCGACGGGGGCCGACGCCGCGACGGGGGCGAAGCCCGCATCCTCGGCCGCTGCGGCGCCCAGCGCGGTGCCGTCCGCGAGGCATTCGGCGAGGGTGAGATGTCCGGCCGCCGCGCCCGCCACCGCCATGCCCACCGGCACGGCGCCGGGCACGAAGGCGGCGATGTCCTCGCGCCAGATGGGCTTGCCGCCCTGGTGGCAGGTGATGTTCACATTGGGCGTCGCACCGCCGGAGACGCCCAGCGCCTCCACCGACAGGGTGCGGATGCCCTTGGGCGTGCGCACCGTGATGCCCGACAGGCATTTGCCCGAGGTGGCGATGATCTCGCTGCCGGCGAGGAGATCCACGCCCAGCGCCTTCGCCCGCGCGGCCAGCGCAGGAGCGACAGCCTCCCGCACGTCGGCGATGGCCTCCAGCTTCACGCCGGCCGCGGCGGCATCGAGCAGCGCGGCGACGGCGTGGTCGTTGTTGGCGAAGCCGGCTGCGCGCGGCCCGGCGCCGACGCCGAAGCGCGTGGCATAGGTGGCGAGCGCCAGCGCCGACATCACGCCCGGCCGGTCGTTGCCGGGGAAGACGATGGGCCGGTCGAACGCGCCGGCCGCGAGCACGGAGCGCTTCGCGATGACGCGCCACAGCCGCTGGCGGGGCTGGAAGGGGGCGGGGATTGCGAGATGGTCGCTCACACGCTCCACCGCGCCGAATTCGCCGCCGTCATAGGCGCCGAACACGGTGGTACGCGGCATGAGGCGCACATTGGGCAGGCTCGAAAGTTCCGCGAGGGCGCGCGCCACGAAATCCGCCGCGCTGCCGCCGTCGATCTCGGCCTGCTCGGACAGGAGCCGGCCGCCGAGGCGGAAATCCTCATCCGCCAGCACCACCCGCGCGCCGGTCCGCCCGGCCGCAAGGGCCGCCGCGAGGCCGGCCGCGCCGGAGCCGATGACCAGCACGTCGCAGAAGTGGGTGGCCTTCTCGTAATGGTCCGGGTCCGCCGCATCGGCGGCGCGGCCGAGGCCGGCGGCGCGGCGGATCATGGGCTCGTAGACCTTCTCCCAGAAGGCGGCGGGCCACATGAAGGTCTTGTAGTAGAAACCCGCGCCGAGGAAGGGCGACACGAGCTGGTTGATGCTGAGCAGGTCGTGGTCGAGGGAGGGCCAGCGGTTCTGGCTGGTGGCCTCCAGCGCCTCGAACAGCTCCACGGTGGTGGCGCGGGTATTGGGCTCGCGCCGGGCACCGGAGCGCAGCTCCACCAGCGCGTTCGGCTCCTCCGAGCCGGCGGTGACGATGCCGCGTGGGCGATGATACTTGAACGAGCGGCCGACGAGCCGCACCCCATTGGCGAGGAGGGCCGAGGCGAGCGTATCGCCGGGATGGCCGGTGTAGCTCTTGCCGTCGAAGCTGAAGGAGAGGGTGCGGCTGCGGTCGATCAGGCCGCCTGCGGAAAGCCGGGTCATTCGGCCGCCTCCGTCGCGGTGAAGCGCGTGGCCGTGAAGCGCACTTCAGTGATGGCGTGGGTGCGGGTGTCGCGCGTGACGGTGAGCCAGCGGCGGCAGCCGCCCGCGTGGTACCACAGTTCGTCCATCACGCCGGCGACGTTGTCGCGCTCATAGACATAAGCGTGGAAGGCGTCCGCATCCGCCGGGTCCGGCCGCTTGGGCGCGGCATCGCCGTGATAGGCGAATTCATGGGACGACCTCGCGCCGCAATAGGGACAGGTGATGCGCATGGGTCAGGTCCGGGTGGAGGGGTGAAGAGCAGTTTGGCTCCCCTCTCCCCTCGCGGGAGAGGGGGTGGGGGTGAGGGGGTTGGGCCTTGACCGGCCACGCCGGTGTTGGGCGCAGAAGCCACCCCTCACCCCAGCCCTCTCCCGCAAGGGGAGAGGGAGCCCGAAAGGCGAGAGCGTGCTCCCAGACGGATTGCACTCGGGGCTGTGCCGTCGCTGGTCCGGGGCGCGAAAATCGAGAAGCGCGCCCATCAGTGCAAGTTCGGCTGGGCGCCGACTCCCTTTTCGTCGATCACATGGCCGGTGCGGAAGCGGTCCAGGCGGAAGGCGGCGTTGAAGCGGTGCGCCTCTTCCTTGGCGATGGTCCAGGCGAAGCACCAGCCGGAGGCGGGCGTCGCCTTGAAGCCCCCGTAGTTCCAGGCGGTGTTGAGGAACAGGCCGGGCAGGGGGCCGACATCGATGATGGGCGAGCCGTCCATGGACATGTCCACGAGGCCGCCCCACGAGCGCAGCATCCTGAGCCGTCCGATGAGCGGCATCAACGCCATGCCGCCCTCGGCCACGTCCTCGACCACCGGCAAATTGCCGCGCTGGGCGTAGGAATTGTAGCCGTCGATGTCGCCGCCGAAGACGAGGCCGCCCTTGTCCGACTGGCTGACGTAGAAATGCCCCATGCCGAAGGTGATGACGCCCGGCACCAGCGGCTTCAGCCCTTCCGAGACGAAGGCCTGCAGCGCGTGGCTCTCGATGGGCAGGCGCAGCCCGAGATGCCTGGTCAGCCGCGAGGTGGAGCCCGCCACCGCAAGCCCCACCTTGCCGGCGCGGATGGGGCCGCGATTGGTCTCCACGCCCACCACCGCGTCACCCTCGCGGATGAAGCCGGTGACCTCGCAATTCTGCACGATGTCCACGCCCAGCCGGTCGGCGGCGCGGGCATAGCCCCACACCACGGCGTCGTGGCGCGCCGTTCCGGCACGGGCCTGCATGAGCCCGCCCTTGATGGGGAAGCGGGAATTGTCGAAATCGAGGAAGGGGCAGAGCGCCTTCACCTGTTCGCGGTCGAGCAGCTCGGAATCCGCACCGGCGAGGCGCATGGCATTGCCGCGCCGGGCGTAGGCGTCGCGCTGGCCGTCCGAGTGGTAGAGATTGATGATCCCGCGCTGGGAGACCATGGCGTTGTAGTTGAGGTCCTGCTCCAGGCCCTCCCACAATTTCATGGACCACTCGTAGAACGGCTCGTTGCCCGGCAGCAGATAATTGGAGCGGATGATGGTGGTGTTGCGCCCCGCATTGCCGGAGCCGATATGCCCCTTCTCCAGCACCGCCACGTTGCGGATGCCGTGCTCCTTGGCGAGGTAATAGGCGGTCGCTAGCCCATGGCCGCCGCCGCCGACGATGATGACGTCATAAGAGGGCTTCGGCACCGCATCGCGCCAGGCGGGCGTCCAGCCCTTCTGGCCGTTGAGCGCGTTGGCGATCAGGCTGAATACGGAATAGCGGGACATTGAACCCCTCGGAACCCTCGGGGGTCCCTCGGCGCGGACGCCGATGCACCCCTTTGGAAAAGATATAGCCTCGCCTGAAACCACAGGTAATATAAATCCTGCTTATTCTGTGGGGATGACGGTGCGGGAGCTGCTGCCGTTCGATCTGAAGGCGCTCGAAATCTTCCTCGCCGTCTGCGAGGCCGGCGCCATGGCGGGGGCGGCGCGACGGCTCGGACTCACCCAGCCGGCGGTGTCGCAGGCGGTGGCGGAGCTGGAGACGCGCATGGGCGTCGCGCTGTTCGACCGCAGCGTCCGGCCGCTGGGGCTGACGGCAGCGGGCGGCGTGCTGCGGCAGAAGGCGAGCGCGCTCCTCTCCGAGGCCCGGCAGATCGTGCCGGCGCTGAAGGAGACCGAGCACGGCCGCCTGCCTTTGATCCGTGCCGGCCTCGTCGATTCTCTCTCCCGTGCGCTCTCCGCGCCCTTGGCCGGGCGGCTGTGCGCGGTGGCGGAGGAGGTGTCGCTGCTCGCCGGCCTCACCGCCGCCCATGCCAGTGCGCTGCTCTCCCGCCAGCTCGATCTGCTGGTGGGCGTGGACGAACTCGCCGACATCGAGGGGCTGGAGCGTTTCCCCCTCCTCACCGAGCCTTATGTGCTGCTGCTGCCCGCCGGAGAGACGGCACCCGAGCGGGTGGAGGAGGTGGCGCGGCTCGCCTTGCGCCTGCCGCTGGTGCGCTTTTCCGCCCGCTCGCGCACCGGCATCGAGGTGGACCGGCACCTGAGGCGCCTCAAGCTCGATCTGCCCCGGCGCCTGGAGTTCGACACGCCGTTCGGCGTCTCCGCCACGGTCGCGGCCGGGGAGGGGTTCGCGGTGACGACACCGCTCTGCCTTTACGAGGCGGGGCTCGACGGCGACCGGCTCCGGTGCGCGCCGCTGCCGGGGCCGGCCTTCTCCCGCAGCCTCACGCTGATCGGCCGGCGGCAGGAACTCGGCCGCCTGCCGCGGGAGGTTGCGGGCTTCTGCCGGCAGACCCTGGAGGATGACGTGTTGCCGGCCCTGCGCGCGGCGCTGCCATGGCTCGGCGAGACGCTGCGATAGATGGCGCGGCTACTTGGCCCTTGCGGTCAAGGTCACGCTTTGTGATGGCTCTCGATGGGCAAAATAAAGTCGAGGGTCCGGCCTCACGTTAAGTTTGTGCGGAAAAGTCCAGCGGGGACGAGGGCCGTGCCCGCTGTCGGCCGATGCCGTTTAATGATACCCCTGCATCCGTTTCGGGAGTTAACGTGAAACGGGGTGGGGACATCATGCGGCTCGGTGGACTTTTATTTGCGGCGGTAATCCTGGCTGGGTCGGCCTCTGCGGCAGGCGCCCAGACCATGAGCTATGCGCAGGCCGGCGCGCTCCTGGCGCGCAGCTGTGGCGCGGACATCAACAAGTTCTGCTCCAATGTGAACCTGGGCGAGGGCAAGCTGCTCGCCTGCATGGACGGCAAGATCAATCAGGTCAGCGCCCAGTGCAAAGCCGACTATGCGATGGCGAAGGCCTCCATCGCCCAGCGGGACGCGGCTCAGGATTCCATCGCCGAGGTCTGCTCGGCGGATACGGCGCGCCTGTGCCCCGGCATGGTGCCGCAGGACGGCAATCTGCTCTCCTGCCTGCTCCAGGCGACGCGCGTGGTGAGCGACAAGTGCAACGCCGCCATCACCAACGCCGGCTACCGCTGAGCGTCCGCTCCACATCCTCGCACTCGAACGAAGGACGCTTCGCGATGACCTCGCCTCTGACCCGCCTCGCGCTGGCCGCGCTGCTCGCCGCCGCCGTGCCGGTCCTCACCCCCGCGCATGCCCAGACCGCCCTCTCCGACAGCCAGATCCTCCAAGGGCTGCAAGGCCTCAGCGAGAAGGCCCCGACCATCACCGCGCAGCAGCTGCGCACCATGGTCCAGACCCACATGGCCCAGAATCCGGGCGAGCAGCTCTCCCGCCCGTCGCTGGCGCTGAAGCTGGACCAGCTGCCGCAGATCAACGTGCAGATCCAGTTCCGCCTCGGCTCGGCGATCATCGAGCCGTCGTCCTACGGCACGCTCGGCGCCATCGCAGATGCCATGCACAATCCGATCCTGCACGGCTATAAATTCCTCGTCACCGGCAACACCGACGTCACCGGCCCGCGCGACGTGAACCTCAAGCTCAGCCAGGCCCGCGCCGACGCGGTGGTGAGCGCGCTGGTCAGCGTGTTCAACATCAATCCCACGCGCCTTGAGGCGGTGGGCCTCGGCGAGGAAGTGCTGCTCGATCCGAAAAGGCCGACCGATCCCATCAACCGGCGCGTCCAGATCTTCACCGTGGGGCGGCTTTCGCCTGGCATGGCCTCGCGCTGAGGCCAGCTCTCATCCGGACGTGACAAAGGCGCCGTCCCCTCGGGGGGCGGCGCCTTTGCCGTTTGAAGCCGCCGGGCCGGACTATTCGGCCGGGGTGGCCATGGCTTCGGCGGTGTGGTCCAGCTGCTCCTCGTGCAGCGCCTTGTCCATGACGATCTGCTTGGCGATGAAGGCGACGAAGAAGACCAGAGCGATGACCGAGAACAGCGGCTCGTATCCGGCGAAGGGGTAGACTTCCGCCATCTCGGTGAGCTTGGCGAGGGAGGTGACGCCCGTGTTCATGGATGATGTCCTTCAAACAGGGTGAAAGGAAAGGCGGGCCCGGCGCGGGCCGGGCTCCGGAAGGCGCGTTGCTCTCACTCTTGGAAAGAGAACGCGTCATCCGATCTGATGGCGATGCAATCAGATCGGCGCGTGCTCTAGAGCTTCGCCTCCTTGCGCTGGATGGTCTCGAAGGCGGCTTCCATGCCGGAATGGTGCGGATAGGTTGCCGGGACGTGCTTGCCGTCGAGACCCTTGACCTCCGCCGCCGCCGGCACGCGCAGCAGGCCGAACATGGCGAGCAGCTTGCCGAGCACCCAGCCGGGGATGAAGCCGAAGCCGATGGCGAAGATGAGCGAGCCGATGATATTGCCCATGGGCGTGATCACCGGCAGGCCCTCGGCATTGGTGCCGAACCAGCCGACCCCCTCGCCGAGCGTCACAAGCGCACCGGCGGACGGCAGCACCGACGGATAGCCCCACAAAGCGAAGCCGGCCACGATGCCGCCGAACAGGCCGCAATAGCCGTGCACCGCGACGGCGCCCACTGCGTCGTCGATCTTGAACTTCCGCTCGACGAAATAGTGCAGCTTGTAGGCCATCACGGTGCCGATGACGGCGATCACCAGCGCAATGATGGGATGGTACAGGTCGTTGCCGGCGCTCGCCGAGATGAGGCCGGTGAGGCCGCCGGAATAGGTCCAGTAGGCATTGCCGTTGGAGATCATGTAGGCCGCGACCATGCCGCCGAACAGGGCAAGCAGGAAGTTCATGGTCACGCCCGACAGGGTGATCGGAACGCCGTAGATGTTGGTGGCGGTGAAGTAGGGCGCGCCGGCGGTGCCCACGTCCACGATCGGGATGTGACAGGCGGCATAGAAGCCCCAGAAGCCCACATAGATCATGAACAGGCCGATGGTGACCAGCCAGGGATTGTGCGCCGGGATTTCCCGCGGCGTGCCGTCCGGAGCGAACTTGCCGATGCGCGGGCCGAGATGGATCAGCACGCCGAGCGTGGCGAAGCCGGCCACCGAGTGCAGCACCGCCGAGCAATACTGGTCATGGAAGCCGAGATATTGCGCCATCCAGCCATTGCCGGCCCAGCCCCACGCCGCCGGGATGACCCAGGCAATGGCGCCCACATAGATGGCGATGATGAAGAAGCCCGACGTCTTGGTGCGCTCGATGAGCGCGCCGGAGACGATGGACGCGGCTGTCATGCCGAACAGGGCGAAGGCCGCCCAGAACACGCCGGAGATGCGGTCCGTCAGGTTCGGCGCGATCTTGGTGGACCACGGCTCGAAGCCGGTGGTGAAGGACAGCGAGGTGGCCGAGATGGGCCAGCCCTGGAAGGCGATGTAGATCCACATGCCGAACAGGAAGAAGGCGAGGCCCACCAGCGGGATCGCCATGGTGTTCTTGAGCAGGGTGTGCTGCACGTTCTTCACGCGGGCGGCGCCCACCTCGTACATGCAGAAGCCCACATGGATGAAGAACATGAGGACGACCGTCAGGAAGTAGTAGAACTCCGTGAATATGGTCGTCAGCGCGGCCAATTGATCCGTCATGAAGATCCCCAACGCTGGTGCCGGAGGTGCGATGATCGCAGGTCCGGGCGATGACAGGCGTGCGGAGCGCTCGGCGCGCACCAGCCCCGTTCACTCTTGAGCAACAAATATGCCAGAGAGGCAGAATCGCCGGGGCACGGCTCGGGGGCGTGGTCAGTGCCTTGAAAAGCAAAGGGTTCATGGGCTTTCGCGCGCGGGAGCGACAACCCTTCCGCCGGATGAGCACCCTGTTGCCGCCGCCGGCGCGCAAGAAATGCTCAGGCCTGACGTAGGGATAGGGCAAGACTGCCTGCGCCGCAGGCGCTGATTTCGTCAATTTAAAAAAACTATTGAAAATCAGAATGTTAAGAATTGATGCCCTGACGAATTCTGCTCAAACTGCGAGCGCGGGTAGGATGTTTATCGCCTCATCTGCCCGTATACGCAGACTTCGCCTATCCTGATGTCCTCGCGCGCGGCGCGGGCAATAGGAGGGTGGAAATGCTCAACAGAAGAGGCTTCATCAACTGCGCCATCTGCGCGGTGACGGGGTTCGCCGCAATTGAGGTCGCCGGCACGCAGGCCATGGCACAGGGACAGGCCGCGCCCGCCGCCGCGCCCACGGGCATCACCCGCAAGGTGCTCGGCCGCACTGATGTGCCGGGGGACAAATACGTCGCCATCCTCATGGAGGCGGAGTTCGATGGTGGCCTCAAGGTGGCGCGCCACACCCATCCCGGCATCGAGAGCACCTATCTCATGGCCGGCGGCGGGGTGCTTTCTGTAAAGGGGCAGGCGGACCGCACCCTGGCGCCCGGCGACGGCTTCCAGATCCCGCCCGAGGTGCCGCACGCCTTCCAGGTCGGGGCGGACAAGACCAAGCTCGCCATCACCTACATCGTCGAGAAGGACAAGCCCCTGTCCACTCCCGCACCGGAGTGACGCTCCCAAAAAATGAGAGCCCGGCGCGGGGAATGCGCCGGGCTCTCGTGGACAATCGACAGGGCAGGGCTCAGATGTCGAGCGTGTTGTCCCGCTCCCACTGGGTGAGGTGACGGGAGAAGGCGTTCCACTCCTCGGTCTTCAGCTTCAGGAAGCCGTCCACGAACGGCTTGCCGAGACGTTCCGTCAGCACCTTGGACTTCTCCAGCGCGCGCATGGCGTCGAGAAGGTTGAGCGGCAGGCGCTTGGCGCCCTTCACCTTGTGGCCCTCGGTGTACATGTTGATGTCGAGGCGCTTGCCCGGATCGCGCTTGTTCGCGATGCCGTCGAGGCCGGCGGCGGCGAGGCCCGCCTGGAGCAAATAGGGGTTGGCCGCGCCGTCGGCGAGGCGGAACTCGAAGCGGCCCGCGTCCGGGATGCGGATCATGTGGGTGCGGTTGTTGCCGGTGTAGGTGACGGTGTTCGGCGCCCAGGTGGCTCCGGAAATGGTGCGCGGGGCGTTGATGCGCTTGTAGGAATTCACCGTCGGGTTGGTGAGGGCGCACAGCGCATCCGCATTGTGGATGAGGCCGCCGATGAAATGGTAGCCGAGTTCGGAGACGCCCAGCTCGCCCTTGGGATCGGAGAAGGCGTTCTTGCCCTTCTGCCACAGCGACACATGGGCATGGCAGCCCGAGCCGGTGAGGTTGATGAAGGGCTTCGGCATGAAGGTGGCGCGCAGGCCGTGCTGCTCCGCGATGGACTTCACCATGTATTTGAAGAAGACGTGGCGGTCGGCGGTCAGCAGCGCGTTGTCGTAGTTCCAGTTCATCTCGAACTGGCCGTTGGCGTCCTCATGGTCGTTCTGGTAGGCGCCCCAGCCGAGCTTCAGCATGGCGTCGCAGATGTCCTTGATGACCTCATAGCGGCGCATCAAGGCGGACTGGTCGTAGCAGGGCTTCTCGGCAGTGTCGGAGGTATCGGAGATGGACTTTCCATCGGGCGTGATGAGGAAGTATTCGCACTCGACGCCGGTCTTCATCTCGTAGCCGAGGGCGGCGGCGGCGGCGAGCTGCCGCTTCAGCACCGTGCGGGGCGCCTGCTCCACTTCCTTGCCGTCCATGTAGAGGTCGGCGGCGAGCCAGCCGATCTCTTCCTTCCACGGCAGCTGGATGAGGCTGGTCGGGTCAGGCACGGCGAAGAGGTCGGGATCGGCCGGAGACATGTCGAGCCAGGTGGCAAAGCCGGCGAAGCCCGCGCCTTCCTTCTGCATGGGGCCGATGGCGGCGGCGGGCACGAGCTTGGCGCGCAGGCCGCCGAACAGGTCCACGTAGGAGATCAGGAAATACTTGATGCCGCGATCCTTCGCGACCTTGGCGAGGTCGATCACCTTGGCGTTTTCAGTCTTGGCGGCGGCAGAAGCGCGGCCTTCGGCCTCGCGGAGCGGAGTGCGGTGGTCCATGCGAAAGTCCCCGGAATTGGAAAGCGGTATTCTTTGAAAAAGGCCGCGCCGGTCGAGCGGCGCGGCCTGAAAGGTCGGATCAGTATCCGCCGGTCTTGCCGGGCACCCAGGAGGTGCCGGCCAGGGGCACGCCGGCCATGGCGGCGGCCTCCACGGTCAGCGCCACGAGGTCTTCCGGCTCCAGATTGTGCAGGTGGCTCTTGCCGCAGGCGCGGGCGATGGTCTGCGCCTCCAGCGTCATCACCGACAGATAGTTGGCGAGGCGGCGGCCGGCCTTGACCGGGTCGAGCCGGGCGGCGAGCACGGGATCCTGCGTGGTGATGCCGGCCGGGTCGCGGCCCTCGTGCCAGTCGTCATAGGCACCGGCGGTGGAGCCCAGAGCCTGGTATTCGTCTTCCCACTGGGGATCGTTGTCGCCGAGCGCGACGAGGGCCGCCGTGCCGATGGCCACCGCGTCGGCGCCGAGCGCCAGCGCCTTGGCCACGTCCGCGCCGGTGCGGATGCCGCCGGAGACGATGAGCTGCACCTTGCGGTGCATGTCCAGGTCCTGCAGCGCCTGCACGGCCGGGCGGATGGCGGCGAGGATCGGGATGCCCACGTGCTCGATGAATACGTCCTGCGTCGCGGCGGTGCCGCCCTGCATGCCGTCGAGCACCACCACGTCGGCGCCCGCCTTCACCGCCAGCGCGGTGTCGTAATAGGGCCGCGAGGCGCCGACCTTCACATAGATCGGCTTCTCCCAGTCGGTGATCTCGCGCAGCTCCTCGATCTTGATCTCGAGATCGTCCGGGCCGGTCCAGTCGGGATGGCGGCAGGCCGAGCGCTGGTCGATGCCCTTGGGCAGGGTGCGCATGGCGGCCACGCGATCGGAAATCTTCTGGCCAAGCAGCATGCCGCCGCCGCCGGGCTTGGCGCCCTGACCGATGACGATCTCGATGGCGTCGGCCTTGCGCAGGTCCACGGGGTTCATGCCGTAGCGGGACGGCAGGTACTGGTAGACGAGGGTCTTGGACTGCCCGCGCTCTTCCGGCGTCATGCCGCCGTCGCCGGTGGTGGTGGAGGTGCCCACCGTGGACGCGCCACGCCCCAGCGCTTCCTTCGCCTGCGCCGAGAGGGCGCCGAAGCTCATGCCGGCGATGGTGACGGGCGTCTTCAGCGTGATCGGCTTCTTGGCGAAGCGGGTGCCGAGGGTGACCTCGGTGCCGCACTTCTCGCGATAGCCCTCCAGCGGGTAGCGCGACATGGAGGCGCCGAGGAACAGGAGGTCGTCGAAATGGGGCAGCTTGCGCTTGGTGCCGCCGCCGCGGATGTCATAGATGCCGGTCGCCGCGGCCCGGCGGATCTCCGCCAGCGTCGCCGGATCGAAGGTGGCGGAGAAGCGCGGCGGGGTACGCGGCGTGTTGTTGTGGGCGGTCATGGGGTCCTCACCCGAGAAAAGCAGTTTGGCGAAGCTCGGCCGGCGCCATGTCCCGTTTTCCTCCCCTCTCCCCTCGCGGGAGAGGGGTTGGGGGTGAGGGGGCAGGGCGGCCGAAGGTCCTCAACACCGGATGAGCGGAGAAACCACCCCTCACCCCGGCCCTCTCCCGCCCGAACTCGGCTGTTGCCGAGTTCGGCTTGCCGAGTCCGAAGTCGGCAACAGCCGACTTCGAGGGGGAGAGGAAGATTAATCGCCTCAGTAGGCGGACGCGTTGTCCACGTGGAAGTTGTAAAGCTGGCGGGCGGAGCCGTAGCGCTTGAACTCCGAGACATCGACCGCGCCTTCGAGGCCGGCGGCCTTCAGCTTCCCGGCCAGCAGCGCCTTGTGCTCGTCCCGCATCTCCTTCTCGATGCAGTCCGCGCCCAGGCTCTTCACCGTGCCGCGCACGAAGAGCTTCGCCTCATAGAGGCTGTCGCCCAGCGCCTCGCCGGCATCGCCCAGCACCACGAGGGAGCCGGACTGCCCCATGAACGCGCTCATGTGGCCGATGGAGCCCTTCACCACGATGTCCACGCCCTTCATGGAGATGCCGCAGCGGGCGGAGGCATTGCCATCCACCACGAGCATGCCGCCATGGGCGGTGGCGCCGGCCGACTGGCTGGCATCGCCGCGCACATGCACGAAGCCGCTCATCATGTTTTCGGCGACGCCCTGACCGGCATTGCCGTGGATGATGACGGAGGCTTCCGCATTCATGCCGGCGCAGTAGTAGCCGACATTGCCCTCGATCTCGACGGTGAGGGGCAGGTTGAGACCCACCGCCACCGCGTGGCGTCCGTTGGGGTTCAGCACCCGCCAGCGGCGGGCGTTGGTCTCGGCGGTGGCCTTGTGGAGGGCCTCGTTCAGCTCGCGCAGCGGCGTCGTGGCGAGGTCGAAGGTCACGTCGGGCGCAATGGCGTTCACTGTGCGCGCTCCCAGAAGTACACGGTGGCGGGCTCGGGCTCGAAAACCTTGGCCTTGGATATGCCGGGCAGGTCGACGAGCGCGCGGTATTCCGAGCCGAAGGCGACATACTGGTCGGTCTCGGCCATCACGGCGGGCTTGCAGGCGATGGGATCACGCAGCACGCCGAAGCCGCTCTCGGTGCCCACCACGAAGGTGAAGAAGCCGTCGAGGTCCCTCAGCCCCGCCTCCAGCGCCTGCCCGAGGGAGGCGCCTTCCCGCATCCGCCAGGTGAGATAGCCGGCGGCCACCTCGCTGTCGTTCTCGGTCTCGATGGCGATGCCCTCGCGCTTCAGCTGTCGGCGCAGGGCATTGTGGTTGGACAGCGAGCCGTTGTGCACGAGGCACTGGTCGGCGCCGGTGGAGAAGGGATGCGCTCCGGCGGTGGTCACCGCGCTCTCGGTGGCCATGCGGGTATGGCCGATGCCGTGGGTGCCGCGCATCTGCGCAAGGCCGAAGGTCTGCGCCACGGAGGAGGGCAGGCCGACCTCCTTGAAGATTTCCATGCGCGAGCCGGTGCCCACCACCGCCACCTCGGGATGGCGCTCGGCGAGGAAGGCGCGCACGGCGGCCTCCCGCACCTGCGGGATTTCCACCACCGCATGGGTGCCGTGAAGGACGAGGCCGGGCATGCCGTTGGCCGGGCCGGAGAGGCCGGCGGCGAGGCCCTCGAAATCATAGCCCCGGGGGGCGCGCAGGGAGAGCTTCACGCTGTCCTTGCCGCCTGCGCCATAGACCGCGAAGCCCGCGCTGTCGGGGCCGCGATCGGTCATCACGCAGAGCATGGACGCGAGCATGGCGCCCAGCTCGCCCTCGAGCTTCGGGTCCTTGAGGAAAAGTCCGACGATGCCGCACATGGCGTTTGATTTTGCTCCATTGCGTGCCGCCGCTGCGGCCTTGTCACAAGGAGTACGCCCGTTCGCCGAAGGCGTCAATTACAAGAGAATATAATTTTCTCTGGAAGAAAACTTTCACGATCGCGACCGCGTGGGGGGCCTCAGTGCCGGTCGCGGCCGTAGACGATGATGGAGAGATAGGTCATGGGCGCCTTGATGAGGTCTTCCGGGCCATGGGCCGCGCCGGAATCGAACATCAGCGCATCGCCGGGGCGCAGGTGATAGGTGCGGTCCGCGTGGCGGTACAGCACCTCGCCGGAGAGCATGTAGATGAACTCCACCCCCGCGTGCCGGAAGCCGGTGTAGGGCGCCGCCTCTTCCGTCAGGGTGATGAGATAGGGCTCCACCACGATGTCGCCGCCGAGGCCGTGGCCCAGCAGTTCATATTGATGGCCGACCTTGGTGCCGCGCCGCTCGATGATGACGCCTTGCGTCGCCCGCACGAACGAGCAGTCGCGCCGCTCCTCGAAGGCGGAAAACAGCGTGGTGAGCGGCACGTTGAGCGCCTTGGAGATGGATTGCAGCGTGGCGAGGGACGGAGAGATCTGCCCGTTCTCGATCTTCGACAGCATGCCCACCGAGATGCCGGCCGCGCCCGCGAGATCGGAAACCGTGAGGTCCAGCTCGCGGCGGATGGAGCGCACCTGCACGCCCAGCGCCTCTTCCAGCGTCACCGCCTCGGCCGCCGGCGCTCCGGAGCCGGTGGCATAATCGGCGGCCTCCTGCTCGGCGCTCTTCACCTCGGCGACGCTCTTCATCTTACGCTCGGCCACGCCAGCCCCCGTCCGTCCCGATGCTCCCGATGGTCGCATGTGCGCCCAGGCGGTGATTTGCCGGCCATTGTGCCATCTTCCGCGCAAGAATGCATCGCACACTTGGCGACTCGCGCCTTGCCGGGCGCTGGCGAAACATGCCGGTTGCCCCGCTTGCGCGCCACGGACACCTCCCGAGAGGTCCCTTGCGCCGACCGGGTCGAATGTCTGGAACGCCTTGTCCCGCAACGAGCCGCAGCCCGCTCCGGCCCCCCTTTTCCACAGCCAGCGCCGCCCGTTTCGCCGCCCGCGCACCGGCTCTGGACACGGCCCGATTTCCTCCCTATACACTCGCCGCTCCGGAAGCGCCGACGGCCTTCCGGACCCGGGCTCCGGCCCGGCGGATGCCCAGGTAGCTCAGTTGGTAGAGCATGCGACTGAAAATCGCAGTGTCGGTGGTTCGATTCCGCCCCTGGGCACCATTTCACGCTCCAATAGCGTCCGACGTGATCCTGCCATCCTGAAAAATCAATAGCTTAACCCGCAATGCCCGTCCGGCATGGTGCGGGAAGGTGCGGTTGCATCCGGCGAATCTGGGGGTAGCTTTGGGGGTATCGGTTCCATACCCCCAGCGGCGATACCCCCACCGATGGCACTTGCCGACCTTGCCATTCGCAATCTCAAGCCCACCGGGAAGCCGTTCAAGGCATCGGACAGCGGTGGGCTGCATCTCCTCGTCAACCCGAACGGCTCGCGCCTCTGGCGGCTGAAGTACCGCTACGATGGCAAGGAGAAGCTCCTCGCCTTGGGCGCGTATCCGATCGTCACGCTCGCCAAGGCGCGCGGGAAGCGGGACGAAGCCAAGGCGCAACTGGCGGACGGCATCGATCCCGCCAAGTCCCGGCGCGAATCGCGCATTGCGGCTGTGGCCACCTCCGGCAACACGTTCCGCCTTGTCGCCAAGGAATATCTCGACAAGCTGCGGCGCGAAGGCCGTGCGCCGGCCACTCTTGATCCTCCCCCGATTTGGCGGGCAGCCTGCGCGACCGCATGTATTCGGAGGGTGTGCAGCTTCTCGCCGAATATGCGCCGGATCCGCTGTTCGACGCCGGCACGCCGCAACGGGCGCCGGCCAAGGTGACCGCCCTCACCGAAGGCATGTTCACCGGCTTCCTCAAGGATGCAGCAGAGACTGGCCGCGCCGCCTTCGCGCGCGTCGGCGCCTTGTGATCAGTGCGCCACATGCCCTCCCGATCGCGCCGACCATCCGTGGACACGCTTCGTTTCAAATTCTAGCCTGCAGTCAAAAGCAATGCTTCACAGGTCTTGACCGGGAACCGGGAAGACTAAGCTGAGGACGTCGAAATGTCTCCGAGCTTGCCTGCCCGCGCGGTGTGTCCTGGCCGTTTCGGCGTTGGTCTTCGGTGCGCTCGTTCTGACCGTTCAGGCACCAAAGGTGCCTGAGTTCAAGGTAGGTTCGATCAAGATTGACCATCCCTGGTCCAGCGCCTCCCCCAGGCGGCGCCACCGTCGCGGCTGGCTATCTGACTCGCTAAAACAGCTGCGCCATTTTCGAAAGACCTATCCTGGCCACCACCCACTTCGCTGGCAAGGTGGAGATCCAAGAAATGGCGATGAAGGGTGGCCAGATGACCATGCACCCCCTAGCCGGAATGCCCTGCAATTCCGGCTGGGGGCAGCGTGGCTATCCCACGACACCCTGGCAGGGGGCCAACCTACTGCCCAAGGCCATCCCGCACCCACTTGGTGGTGAAGCTGGTCTAGGCGGCGGCGTGGAGCTTTTTGTCGGCCGCCTGGGTGTTGAAGGCGGCGATCGCGTCCCTGTGGCACTTCGTGAGGAAGCTGGTGCGTGCCGCGCCGTCAGGGTTTATTGCGGAAGTCGAAGCGGCCGGCCACGCTCTGGCGGACGAAGCCGGCCAGCGAGCCTTCCATCAGCAGCGCGATGCCGAGCCGCGCGCCGACCGCCATGCCGGCTACCGCAAGCGGCCAGGAGAGGGCGAAGAGGGAACCCGCCGTCAGCCCCTGCCCGATGGTGCAGCCGCCGCAGAGAATGCCACCCGCGCCCATGAACACCGCGCCGAGCAGATGCCGCTTCATCTCGCGGGGGTCATCGAAAGCCTCCCAGCGGAATTCGTCCGCCAACCGGGCGGCGGCGAAGGCGCCGAGGGCGACGCCGAAGACGCTGCCGGCGCCGAACTCGGCGAGGCTCGTGGGCTCGAACAGCACGCCGAACAGAGCGCGCGCCACCGGCGAGACGAAGGTGAGGCTCTGTGGCGCGACGGGATGGGCGAATTCGTCCACCAGCCAGGTGGTGGCGAGCCAGCCGGCGACCACGCCGAGGCCCAGCATCACCCCCGCCGTCATCAGCCGTCCGGCACGGCGCAGCCTGCGGTCGGCGAAGGCCGGCGCCACCAGCGCTCCGCCCGCAACGGCGGTAAGGATGCCCCGGACATCGTGCCCGGTGAGGCGCCCCATGATGGAGGGCAGGTCGCTTGCGGTGCCGGCCGGCAGCAAAAGCGCGATGCGTTCCAGCCCATCCACCCGGATGCCGGCGAAGATGCCGCGCAGGGTGGCGTAGGCGACCGCCCCGAACACCAGCAGCACGACGAGGCTGCGCAGGTCGCCCGAGCCCAGGCGCACCAGCGAGCCGAAGGCGCAGGTGCCTACCAGCGCCATGCCGAGGCCGAACAGCACGCCGCCGGTGAGGATGCTGAGCCACGGCAGCGCGGCGGTGACGTAATTGGTGCGGTCCGGGGCAAGAATGCCGGCCATGGCGAGGGCCTGCGTGCCCAGCACGGCGAGGCCGAGGGCGAGCGCGAACACCTTCATGCGGCGCCAGTCATGGCCCACCATGGCGTCTTCCAGCGCGCCGAAAGTGCAGAGGCGGGCGCGGAACACGGCGAAGCCGACCACCCCGCCCACGGCGAGACCGGCGAGCGCGGTCCACCAGGGGCTTGAAACATCCATTGCGCGCCCTCCTCCCTGAGACGGCCGGAGCGGGACTTGTGAAGCGTCCCGTCGCCGGCCCGGCGCATTTTTTTGAGCTTACTTTGCGTCCGATGCAGAGGTGCCGCAATACATGTCGTAGATCACCGAGATGACCCGGCGCACATCATCGTTGGCGAGGCTGTAATAGATGGTCTTGCCGTCGCGCCGCGTGGTGACGAGATCGTCGAGGCGCAGGCGCGCCAGCTGCTGGGAGACGGTGGGCTGGCGCAGCGAGAGGATGTTCTCCAGCTCCGTCACCGAACGCTCGCCCTCCGCCAGCAGGCACAGAAGCAGCAGGCGGTTCTCGTGGGAGAGGGCTTTCAGGAAGTCGCTCGCTTTGCGGGCGTTGCGCATGAGGCGGTCAAGCTCGGGCGAGATCTCCGGGCCTTCCCGCAGCTCGTCCTCAAGTCGCCTGGAAACGATCGACATGTGCCTGCCTTCTCAATCCCGGCGGGGCGACCTCACGGCCGCGCGCCTGCCATCCTGTCCGTCATGGTGTCCTGCATCGAGCCGAGCAGGCCCCAGAACGCTTCATCCGAAGCATAGCCAATAATGCGCCCGACTTCGCGCCCCTCATCCACCAGCACGAAGGTGGGCGTGAAGCGGACCGGGGCAGCCAGAACCACGTCGCCCGGCGTGCCGTTGGAAAGGTCCACGCGCCGGAGCGGCGCGCGCTGCCCCTCTTCGGTCTTCTCGTAGATAGGCGCCACGTCGTGGTCGAACTTCAGGCAATAGGCGCAGCCCTTGCGCTCGAACATCAGCAGCTCGCGCGCCGAGGCAGCAGGCGCGAAGGCCACGGAAAGACCCGCGGCGACGAGGCCGGCCGCGAGCGCGAGGCACGCTGAAGGGCGCATGAATTCACAATCCCGACGTGGATTTCACGAGACATATTATCGCATTCGCATATATCTTGGGCAAGGACCAATCCGCGCACCTCCAAAGACGCGGTTTCCAACGATCGGGGAGGAGTATGTCTCTCGATGTCAGCCTTGCAGGGGCATTCCTTGCCGGCCTGCTCTCGTTCGCCTCGCCGTGCGTGCTGCCGCTGGTGCCGGCCTATCTCGGCTTCCTCGCGGGCGCCGCGACCGAGGACACGGAAGGTACGCCCGCGCGGCGCGGCGTCCTCGGGGCGGCGCTCTTGTTCGTGCTCGGCTTCGCCTCCGTCTTCGTGCTGCTGGGGGCCACGGCATCCTCCCTCGGGCGGGTGCTGATGGAGCACATCGAGACCCTCACGCTGCTCTCCGGCGCGCTGCTGGTGCTGTTCGGCCTGCACATGACGGGGCTGGTGCGCATCCCGCTGCTCTACCGGCAGGCGCGGCTGGAGCCCATGGCGCGGCCGGCGGGGCTCATCGGGCCCTATGTGGTGGGGCTCGCCTTCGGCTTCGGCTGGTCGCCCTGCGTGGGGCCGGTTCTGGCGGCGATCCTCATCGTCGCCGGGGCCGAGGCATCGGTGGGGCGGGGGATGCTCCTGCTGGGCATCTACGCCGCCGGCATCGGCATTCCCTTCCTCATCGCCGCGGCTTTCACCGAGCGATTCCTTGTCTGGACGCGAGCGGCGCGCAGCCGGCTCGGCCTGGTGGAGAAGATCGCGGGCGGGCTGCTCATTCTCACCGGCATCGCCTTCATGACGGGCTTCATGCCGCAGATTGCCCAATGGCTGCTCGACGCCGCGCCCGGCCTCGGCCGCATCGGATAGGAGGACCACCCATGGCACACCCCACGCTCAGCCGCCGGCGCCTCTTGAAGGCCTCCGCCGGCCTCGCGGCCGCGCTCGTTCCCGCCGGGGCGCAGGCCAAGGCGCGCCTCGGCGATGACGGGCTCTATACGGAAGATTGGTATGTGGACGGCTTCCTCGACCTCTCCGAGGATTTCGCCGCCGCGCGCGGGAAGGGGCGGGGATTCGCGCTCCAGTGGAGCCAGCGCGGGTGCATCTATTGCAAGGAACTGCACACCGCCTATTTCGCTGATCCGGCCATCGAGACGCCCATCCGGGAGGCGTTCGACATCGTGCATCTGGATCTGTTCGGCGCGCGGGAGGTGACCTTCCTCGACGGCGCGCGGCTGACCGAGAAGGCGCTCGGCCAGCGCGAGCGCATTCGCGCCACGCCCACCTTCCAGTTCTTCGCGGAGGTGGATGGAAAGCCGAAGGAGGTGGCGCGCATGCCGGGCCTTCTGCCGCGGCCGGAATTCTCCGCCTTGTTCCGCTATGTGGCGGAAGGCGCCTATGCGCGGGAGCCCTTCGATGCGTGGCTCGGCAGGCGGGGCAAGGGCTGAAGACAAAAGGGCGAGGCCGCCGGAGCGGCCCCGCCGGTCGCCTCATTTCGCCGGCTTGTTCACCGGCGAGTTGGGATCGAACAGGTAGGCCACCACGTCCTTCATCTGCTCCTCGCTGAGCACCCCGTTGTGCCCGAAGCGCGGCATGGACGAGCAGGCGAAGACGGCCTGCGCATTGTAGACCTTGGCGTAGGTGGCTTTCGCATCCTCGGCGGAGAATTTGCGCTCCGCGCCGTAGTTGACGAGGCTCGGCCCGAGGGTGCCGTAGCTGACTTCCTTCGGGTCCATCTGGTGGCAGGCGTAGCAATTGCCGCCGCTCACCGTGCCGGGCGGATCGGAAAACTGTCCGCCGCGCCCATTCTGCGCCACCTCGGCGCCCTTCTTCCAGTCGCCGAGCACGCTGCCCTGCGGATACTTCACCGTCTTGGCCTCGCGGGCCATGATCGCCTCCGCCTCTTTGGCGGAGGGCTGGTTGCGCGTGACCGAGCAGATTTCCATGGTCTCGTCCGGCACGAGCCGCGCGGCCCAGCCGTCCGGCAGCTTGGTGAAGCTCTCCTTCACCACCCTGTCCACCACGGCGGGCGGGGCAGGGGGGATCTGCTGCGCGAAAGCGAGCTGCGGGAGAAGAAGCGCCGCGGCGATGATGATTGTCTTCATGGCTCTTCCTCCCCTCAGCGCTTGATGGACGGAACGTTCAGCTCGCCACCGGCCGCCTGCGCCTGCAGGAAGACGGTGAGTGCCGTAACGACTTCCGAGGCATAATCGGGAGCGGGCATGCGCATCTGGCGATAGCAGTCCCACAGCCGGTGCTGCATGGTCCGGAGCGAACTCTGCGAGACGCGGTAGGTGGGCCAGGAGGCCATGGTGAGCTGGGCGTCCTTGCCCGGCTTGTCGAGCTGCGGCAGGCCCTGGAGCCGGATGCGCTTGCCGGGATCGCCGTGGCAGGTGGAGCAGGAGAAGTCGTTGATGGACGAGCGCCGGTAGAACAGCGCCTCGCCGATGCCATAGGCCTCCTTCTCCTTGGCATGGGCAAGCGGGATGTCGATCTTCATGCCGTTCGACTTGTTGGCGATGAAGGCGACAAGATCCTCCATGTCCGAGCCGCGGCCGGGGCCGGAGAAGGGCTTGGCCATGATGGGCTTGATGTCCACGCCCTGGATCTTGTCCATGCACCACAGCAGGCGCTGCTCGAGGTCCATCACCTTCCCGGCGTCCGCGAAATAGCGCGGCAGAGCGGCGTAGGCGCCTTCCAGCTTGCCCGGCCCCTGGCCGAGGTCACAGGTCTCAAGAGAGACGTTCTTGGTGCCGCGCGGATCGGCCCAGATGGCCTCGCCGCGATCCACGGCGAGGTAGCCGGGATTGGCCATGGGATCGTTGATCATGGCGCGGTAGCGCTCGATCTCCTTCTCGCTCGCGTCGTCCTGCGCGCGTGCCGTGACCATGGGTGAGAGCGCCAGGGCGAGGGCGCACAGGCATGTGAGAAACGTGGCTTTGGGTCGCATGTATCCTCCCCAGCGAGACGTCCGGGGCTTGGGGCCTTCTGCGTGATGCCCTTGAGCCGCGGCGATCCACCTGCGACGCTCCATCCCTCATAGATGGATGCGATCAGCGGATAGGAGCTACTTTACATTCAAAAAATTCGATATCACAATATGTGAAATTGATCCCCGGCGACCACCGCCGTCACGGGGACGGAATTCAACAAGAACGACGCCAAAAACCGGCCCTCAAGCGCCGGTCGTGCCAGGAGGAAAACGCATGCCGCCCCACCCCGACGTCACCCTTGTCCCTACGCGCGGCCTCCCGACACGTCGCGGCGCGCTGAAACTCGCGGGTCTCGCCGCCTTCGCCGCAGTGCTGGCGCCGCGCATGGCGCTTGCCACCGAGGCGCAGGTGGCCGACGAAATGAAGAAGCTGTTCGCCGGCAAGACCATGGGCGCGGGCAAGATCAAGCTCGACATGCCCGAGATCGCCGAGAACGGCCTTGTCGTGCCCATCAACATCGATGTGGAAAGCCCGATGACCGAAGCCGACTTCGTGAAGTCGGTCCACGTCTTCGCCGACGGCAATCCGCTGCCGCAGGTGGTGACCTATCACTTCACCCCCGAGAGCGGAAAAGCTTCCGCCTCCACCCGCATGCGCCTCGCCCAGACGCAGAACGTCATCGCCGTGGCGGAGATGTCCAGCGGACAGCTTTATTCGGCCAAGGTGCAGGTGAAAGTCACCATCGGCGGCTGCGGCGGCTGATCCGACAGTCGAATCGCTGATCGAATACAGAAAAGAACAGAACAGGCGTGCGCCATAGCGCCGCCGAGCAAAAACCGGAGGAAACCATGGCCCTCAAGTCCCAGCCGCGCGTGCGCGTGCCCGCCCAGGCCAAGGCGGGCGAGGTCATCGAGATCAAGACGTTGATTTCGCACGAGATGGAAAGCGGCCAGCGCAAGGACGCCGCCGGCAAGACCGTGCCGCGCGACATCATCAACACCTTCCAGGCCGCGTTCAACGGCAAGCCCTTCTTCACCGCGGAGTGGTTCACCTCCATTTCGGCGAACCCCTACCAGTCCTTCTTCTTCAAGGCGAAGGAGAGCGGCGAGTTCACCTTCACCTGGAAGGATGACGCGGGCGCCGAGCAGAAGGCCACCGCGAAGCTCACCGTCGCCTGAGGCGGCGTTCCTCGCATTGTTCCGTTGTCGGTGGACGTGCCATCGGATCTGTTGATCCGGTGGGCGCTCCCGCCATGACCTGAGAAAGCGTGGCCCTCATGATCTCAAGGCGCGATTTTCTGTCCGCCGGAACGGCCCTCGCCGGCCTGCTCGCCGCCTCCGGCACCGGGCTGGCGCAGGCGGTCGGCGCGCAGGCGCTGAGCCAGGCCGACCTCTTGAAGTTCGGCAATGCCGGCACCTTCACCATTCTGCACATCACCGACATCCACGCCCAGCTCGTGCCGCTCTATTTCCGCGAGCCCTCCATCAATCTCGGCGTGGGCGATGCGCGGGGCGTGCCGCCGCACCTCACCGATGCAGCATTCCTCAAGTATTTCGGCCTGAAGGGCGGCACGCGCGACGCCTATTCCCTCACCTCGGAAGACTTCACCCAGCTCGCCCGCACCTACGGCCGCATGGGCGGCGTGGACCGCATCGCCACCCTCGTGAAGGCCATCCGGGCCGAGCGCGGGGCGGACAAGGTGCTGCTGCTGGACGGCGGCGACGGGCTCCAGGGCTCCTGGTCCTCGCTGAAGACGCAGGGCGAGGACATGGTGAAGGTGTTCTCCGCCCTCGGCACGGATGCCATGGTGGGCCACTGGGAGTTCACCTACGGCGCCGACCGCGTCACCGAGATCAAGGAGAAGGCGCCCTTCGCCTTCCTCGCCCAGAATGTGCGCTCCGCCGAATGGCAGGAGCCGGTGTTCGAGGCGGCGAAGACCTTCGAGAAGGGCGGCGCCAAGGTGGCGGTGATCGGCCAGGCCTTCCCCCGCACCCCCATCTCCAATCCGCGCTGGATGATCCCGGACTGGGAGTTCGGCATCCGCGAGGAGGACATGCAGAAGCAGGTGGATGCCGCCCGCGCGGGTGGCGCCGATGCGGTGGTGCTGCTCTCCCACAACGGCTTCGACGTGGACCGCAAGATGGCGTCCCGCGTCTCCGGCATCGACGTGATCCTCACCGCCCACACCCATGATGCCATGCCGCGCGTGGTGGAGGTGGGCAAGACGCTGCTGGTGGCCACCGGCTCCCACGGCAAGTTCGTGTCCCGCCTCGATCTCGACGTGAAGGACAGGAAGGTCACCGGCTATCGCTTCCAGCTCATCCCGGTGTTCTCGGACGTGATTACGCCGGACCCGGAGATGGCGAAGCTCGTCGCCGACATCCGCGCGCCTTATGCGAAGGACCTTTCCCGCGAGCTGGGCCGCGCCGACAGCCTTCTCTACCGTCGGGGCAATTTCAACGGCACGTTCGACGACATGATCTGCGATGCGATCATGAAGGAGCGCGACGCGGAGATCGCCCTCTCCCCCGGATTCCGCTGGGGCGGCACGCTGCTGCCGGGCGATCCCATCACCTTCGATGCCGTGGCCAATGCCACCGCCATCACCTATCCGGCCTGCTACCGCAACACCATGACCGGCCGGCAGCTGAAGGAGGTGCTGGAGGACGTGGCCGACAACATCTTCCATCCCGATCCCTATTTCCAGGGCGGCGGCGACATGGTGCGCGTCGGAGGGGTGGGCTACGCCATCGACGTGTCCAAGGGCTCCGGCCAGCGCATCTCCGACCTCACCTTCCTCAAGACCGGCAAGCCGCTGGAGGCCGACAAGGCCTATACGGTCGCCGGCTGGGCCTCCATTGCCCAGAATGTGGAAGGCCCGCCGGTGTGGGAGTTGGTGGAGCGCTACGTGACCGACACGAAGTCCGTGAAGATCGCCCCCAACGCCTCGGTGAAGGTGACGGGCGCATGAGGCGCACGGCCACGCCGCCGCACGATTCCAATCTAAATATTCAAAGCTACGAATAAGAGAATATCAGGGAGGACGCCATGTCCGACACCAGTCTGCCCCCGACGGAGCGCGCGGCCGGCGCGAAGCCGTCCCTTTCGCGAAGGCGCTTTCTCAACCTTGCCGGCATGGGCGCGGGTGCTGTCGCAGCAGGAGGCGGGGCGGCCCTTGCCGCGCCGGCCGCCGGCACGCCCGATCCCAATATCGTGCCAGTGCCCGACTGGACGAAAACCCTCGGCGCGGCGGTGAACGAGAACCCCTATGGCAAGCCGTCCGTGTTCGAGAAGGACGTGGTGCGCCGGGAGGTGACGTGGCTCACCGCCAGCTCGCAGAGCTCGGTCAGCTTCACCCCGCTCTATGCGCTGGACAGCGTCATCACGCCGAATGGCCTGTGCTTCGTGCGGCATCACGGCGGGCAGGCGGAGATCGAGCCGGACAAATACCGGCTGATGATCCACGGCCTCGTGGACAAGCCCCTCGTCTTCACGCTGGAAGACCTGAAGCGCATGCCCGGCCGGGTGAACCGCGCCTATTTCCTCGAATGCGCGGCGAATTCCGGCATGGAGTGGCGCGGCGCGCAGCTCAATGGCTGCCAGTTCACCCACGGCATGATCCACAACCTGTTCTACACCGGCGTGCCGCTGAAGACGCTGCTGGACATGGCGGGCGTCAATCCCAAGGGCAAATGGGTGCTCGCCGAGGGTGCCGACGCGGCGGTGATGACCCGCTCCATCCCGCTGGAAAAGGCCATGAACGACTGCCTCGTCGCCTTCGGCATGAACGGCGAGGCGCTCAGGCCCGAGCAGGGCTATCCGGTGCGGCTCGTGGTGCCGGGTTGGGAAGGCAATATGTGGGTCAAGTGGCTGCGCCGCCTCAAGGTGGGCGACCAGCCCTGGCAGCAGCGCGAGGAAACGTCGAAATATACCGACCTCCTCGCCGATGGCCGCTCGCGCCGCTTCACCTTCGTGATGGACGCCAAATCCGTGGTGACGAGCCCGAGCCCCCAGGCACCCTTGAAGCACAAGGGGCCGAACGTGCTCTCCGGCATCGCCTGGTCCGGGCGCGGCACCATCACGCGGGTGGATGTTTCCCTCGACGGCGGGCGCAATTGGACGACGGCGCGGATCGACGGGCCGGCCATGCCCATGTCCATGACGCGCTTCTATCTGGATTTCGACTGGGCCGGGCAGGAGCTGATGGTGCAGTCCCGCGCCATGGATGACACCGGCTATGTGCAGCCCACCAAACAGGAATTGCGCGCCGTGCGCGGCACCAACTCGATCTATCACAACAACGGCATCCAGACCTGGCTGGTGCGCTCCAACGGGGAGACGGAAAATGTGGAAGTCGGCTGAGAGGCTGCTCGCCGCCACCCTTCTCGCCGGCGGGCTGGCTGCTGCCGGCATCGCCGTCGCCGATCCCCAGCCGGCCGGAAAGCCCGCCGCGAAGGCGGAGAAGGCCGGCAGCGACAAGGCGCGGCAGGCGGTGAACATGGCCGCCCCGCTCGCCGCGCCAGGGGCCGCCGCGAAGACCATCGCCCTCGGCCGCCCCGCGCTTCACGAGGAGATTGCCGCCTGGAACATCGACGTGCGCGCCGATGGCGAGGGCCTGCCGCCGGGCAAGGGCTCGGTGAAGGAGGGCGAGGAGCTGTTCCTGCAGAACTGCGCCCAGTGCCATGGCGAGTTCGGCGAGGGCGCTGGCCGCTGGCCGGTGCTGGCCGGCGGGCGCGGCACCCTGAAGTCGGAGCGGCCGGAAAAGACCATCGGCTCCTTCTGGCCCTATGCCTCCACGGTCTATGACTACGTGCACCGGGCCATGCCCTTCGGCAGCAACCTCTCGCTCACCCCGGACCAGACCTACGCCATCGTCGCGTATCTTCTAAACCTCAACGATCTCGTCGCCGAGGACTTCGTGCTCTCGAACGAGAACTTCCCCAAGGTGGACCTGCCCAACGAGGCCAATTTCTACGACGACGACCGGGAGACCTCGGAAAAGGCCTTCTGGAAGAAGAACCCCTGCATGAAGGACTGCAGCGGCGAGGTCCATGTCACCGCCCGCGCCCAGATCCTCAACGTGACGCCGGACGGCGATCCGCCCAAGGGCAATCTGGAGTGAGCCGCCCGTCGTAACGCCAAGGAAGGGTCCCGGCCGCTCGTCCGGGACACCACACAGCCCCTCCAACGGAAAGGACGAGGATCGTGCGCATCCCCGTGATGGTCGCCCTCCTGCTCGGCGTCGCCGCTGCCCCGGCGCACGCGGAGCCCGACATCGCCAAGGGCGAGACGGTATTCAAGAAATGCATGGCCTGCCATGCGGTCGGGCCCGACGCCAAGGTGAAGGTCGGCCCGCCGCTCAATGGCATCGTCGGCGCCAAGTGGGCGCACTTCGAGGGCTATGCCTACTCGCAGGACATCAAGGACGGCGCCTCCGCCGGCAAGGTGTGGGACGAGGCCAACCTCGACGCCTACATCGCCAACCCCAAGGCTCTGGCCCCCAAGGGCAAGATGGCCTTTGCCGGGATCAAGAACGAGGACGAGCGCAAGGACTTGATCGCCTTCCTCGCCCAGTTCAACGCCGACGGATCGAAGAAGTAGTACAGTCACCGCCGGCCCCGCGCCGTTGCGGAGTCTGGCCTGCGGGTGGCACATTCCAAAGCACACGGCGCGCCAGACGCCGATGACGGGAGGAAACCATGCCCCAGTTCGACCGCCGGGCCTTCCTCGGCACCATGGCGCTTGCGGGCGCCGCGCCGATCGCGGCCTCAACGTCGGCCCATGCCGCCGTGCAGTCGCTCCAGCTCGCTGACATCAAGAAGGAAGCGGACACCGCCTGCGTCTATCATGTGGACTATGGCGACCATGCCCGCTTCGCCCAGACGCTGAACAACATCAACAACCACTACGCCTCCTATGGCGCCGATCCCTTCGCGCTGCAGATCGTGATGGTGGCCCATGCGGGCGGCATCAAGTTCTTCCTCGACAATCTCAACGGCACCATGTGGGAGAAGGAAACCCTCGATCCCACGCTCAATGAGAAGATCGCCGCGCTCGCCAAGAACGGGCTGAAGGTCTACCTCTGCGCCTACACCTTCGAGCGCAACCATGTGCCCAAGGAGAAGGCGCGCGATGAGGCCTTCATCGCCTTCGTACCCTCCGGCATCGCCACCGCCGGCGCATTGCAGGGCAAGGGGTTCGGCTACCTGAAGGTCGGCTGAAGCCATGACACGCGGCGACGTCTCGCGGCGGGCGCTGCTGGGCGGTTCGGCGCTCGCGGCGGCGCTGCTCTGCGCGCCGCACGTCGCGGCGCAGGCTAGGCCGCGCGTGGTGATCGTGGGCGGCGGCGCCGGCGGGGCGAATGCCGCCCGCGCACTCCTGCGCGACGGCCGCGTGGAGGTCACGCTGGTGGAGCCGGAGCCGCGGTACGTCGCGGTGTTTCACTCCAATCTCTGGCTCGGCGGCTTCATCGATTTCGCCGCGCTGGAATTCGGCTATCAAGGCCTCGCGCGGGCCGGCGTGCGCGTCGTGCCGCAGAGGGCCGACGCCATCGACCGCGAGCGGCGCGAGGTGCGGCTCGCCGATGGCGGGCGCCTTCCCTACGACCGGCTCATTCTCTCGCCCGGCATCGATCTCGACTATGACAGCGTGCCCGGCTGGAGCCGCGCCGCCGAGACGGTGATGCCCCACGCCTGGAAAGGTGGCGCCCAGCTCCGCATTCTCAAGGAAAGGCTGGACGCGGTACCGGACGGCGGCCTCATCGTCATCATCGCCCCGCCCAACCCCTTCCGCTGCCCTCCGGCGCCCTATGAGCGCGCGTCCATGATGGCGCATCGCCTGAAGAGCACGGGGCGCGGCGGGGCGCGCATCGTCATCGTCGACCCGAAGCCGAAATTCTCCATGCAGGGCCTCTTCCAGGAGGGATGGGAGGGGCATTACCCGGGCATGGTGGAATGGATGGCACCGGACATCTCCGATGGCCTCCTGTCGGTGGATCCGGGTACCGGCACGGTCGTCACCGGCTTCGAGACCTATCGCGAGGCGGCGCTCGTGAACGTGATCCCGGCGCAGCAGGCAGGCACCATCGCCCGCAGCGCGGCGCTCGCCGATGCCTCGGGCTGGTGCCCGGTTGAAGCCACCTCCATGGCCTCGGCGATGGACCCGGCCGTCTTCGTCATCGGGGATGCGGCCATCGGCGGCGATATCCCGAAGTCCGCCTTCGCCGCGGGGAGCCAGGCGCAGGTGGCCGCGCGGGCGTTGCTCGCCGGCCTGTTTGGCGAGGCTGTCCCGTCGGCGACCTATGCCAGCACATGCTGGAGCCTCATCACGGCCGACGACGCCGTGAAGGTGAGCGGGCTCTACCGGCCGGTGGACGGGCGCATCCGCGAGTTGGAGGGCACAGTCTCCGGAGCCGGCGAGCCTCCGGCCCTGCGCCGCCGGCAGCAGGAGGAGAATGCGGACTGGTATGGCGCCATGGTCGCCGGGATGTTCGGCTGACGGGAGCCCGCCCGTCGCGCTGCTTGCGCGCATCCCGCTACATCCCCTCCCGAAACTCGAAGCCGTTGTCGAAAGACACCCCGACTTTGGCTCCGGGCGCGAAAAGGAAGCGTTGGTAGACTGACGTGCCCCCCGTTTTTTAGGCCGATGTTGGCTGGAATTTTCCACTTATGATCCCCGGCTCGGGGACGAGGAGAGTTCCATGAAGGCGTCGAAGTTCACAGAGGCGCAGATCGCGTTCGTGCTGAAGCAGGCGGAAGACGGAACACCGGTGGCGGAGGTGTGTCGGAAGGCCGGGATTTCGGACGCGACATTCTACAACTGGCGCAAGAAATACGCCGGCCTCATGCCTTCGGAAATGCGGCGGCTGCGCCAGCTGGAGGATGAGAACGCGAAGTTGAAGCGGATCGTGGCGGACCTGTCGCTGGACAAGGCGATGTTGCAGGACGTGCTGTCAAAAAAGCTCTGAGGCCTGCGCGCAAACGCGAGCTTGTGGACAGGCTGCGCGACGATTGGAAGGTGTCGGCCAGGCGTGCCTGTGCCACCCTGGCGGTCGATCGAGCGCTCTATGCCTACAAGTCGAAGCGAGGCACGCAGGCCGAGCTGAACCAGCGGATCAAGGAGATCTGCGAGACACGCGTGCGCTATGGGTATCGCCGCGTGCACATCCTGTTGCGCCGAGAGGGCTGGGCGGTCAATCCGAAGCGGATCTATCGCCTTTACAAGGACTTGGGTCTTCAGTTGCGGAACAAGGTGCCGAAGCGCCGGGTGAAGGCGAAGCTGCGGGACGACCGTCACCCGGCGACGCGGAGCAACGAGACCTGGGCGATGGACTTCGTCCACGACCAACTCGCCACGGGCCGCAAGATCCGGGTTTTAACCATCGTCGACACCTTCACGCGGTTCTCGCCGGCGGTGGATCCTCGGTTCAGCTATCGGGGTGAGGATGTCGTGCTGACGCTGGAGCGGATCTGCCGGAGCACCGGCTATCCGCAGAGTATCCGGGTGGATCAGGGATCGGAGTTCGTCAGTCGGGATCTCGACCTGTGGGCGTATCAGAAAGGCGTGGTGCTGGACTTCTCGCGGCCCGGCAAGCCGACGGACAACGGCTTCATCGAGTCCTTCAACGGCAAGTTCCGGGCGGAATGCCTGAATACGCACTGGTTCATGAGCCTTGACGACGCGCGGGCGAAAATGGAGGCTTGGCGTAGAGACTACAACGAGGTTCGGCCGCACAGCGCGATCGGCAACAAGCCGCCGATCGCGCTCATGAATGGCTCTCCGGCATCCCCGCCGGCATGAGCCCTAACCCCGGAATTTTCCACCTCCGGATGGCCTAGAAATGGGGAGCGCTTCACCCAACCGCCAGAACGAACTCACCGCTGGATAGAAGTTGGGGGCAACGTCAAGGCCCGCGCCGTTTCGTCGGGCCGTGGCTCGGCGCAGCCCTGCCGCACGATGCCGGGGCGGCGGAGAGACGGGGAGCCGAAGGGGGCGGGCGCGGAATCCGGCATGCGTTGTGCGGTGTCCTGCGGCCGTTCGAAACGGTACGGTCGCACGGACCCGGCCTGCACCGGTTCTCGCCGTGATCCAGGGGGCGCCGCAAGCCTCCCCTCCGTCTTCGCATGGCATGTGAAGGCCAAGCTGACAACCGGCTAGGGATTCTGGGCGTCCTTCGCCATGGATTTTACGGTGAGTTGCGCGGATGGGCCGGGATATTACCCCCGCGCATTTTACCCCCGCGCGCGCAGCTCGCGCCGCAGGATCTTGCCGGTGGCGGTCATGGGCAGGGTGTCGGTGAAGGCCACGTGGCGGGGGTATTCGTGGGCGGACAGGCGCGTCTTCACGAACTCCTGGATCTCCTTCGCCAGCGCTTCGGAGGGGGCGACGCCTGGCTTCGGCACGATCCACGCCTTGACCGCCTCGGTGCGCAGCGGATCGGGCACCCCCACCACCGCCACCAGCGCCACGGCCGGGTGCTTGAGGATGCAGTCCTCGATCTCGCCCGGGCCGATGCGGTAGCCGGCCGAGGTGATGACGTCGTCGGCGCGGCCGACATACCAGAGGTAGCCGTCCTCGTCCTGCCGGCCCATGTCGCCGGTGAGGAGGAAGTCGCCGGCATATTTGTGGGCGGTGGCTTCGGGGTTCTTCCAGTATTCCAGCATCATCACCGGATCGCCGCGGCGGATTCCGATGTGTCCCTCGGTCCCGTGGGGCACGTCCTCGCCCGCGTCGTCCACGATGCGCACGTCATGGCCGGGGATGGCCTTGCCCATGGAGCCGGGGCGGATGGGGAAGAAGCTGGAATTGGAGCCGACCACCAGATTGCATTCGGTCTGGCCGTAGATCTCCCGCGCCTCGACCCCCAGGCGCTCCTGAACGAACGCGCCCAGCTCCGCCCCCAATGTCTCGCCGCCGGTGAGGAGCGAGCGCAGCTTGAGGCCGCTGTGCTTGACGTCCGCCTGACGCAGCAGCTTCAGGGCCGTGGGCGGCAGGAAGACGTTGCGCACATGGTGGTCCGCCATCAGAGCCATGGCGGCGTCGGGATCGAACTTCTTCGCCCGGTGAGCCAGCACCGGCACGCCGAAATAGAGCGAGGGAAACAGCACGTCGAACAGCCCGCCAATCCACGCCCAGTCGGCCGGGGTCCAGTGCAGGTCGCCGGGCTGCGGCATGTATTGGTGGACGAACTCGATGCAGGGCAGGTGCCCCAGCAGCACCCGGTGCCCATGCAGGGCGCCCTTGGGGTTCCCGGTGGTGCCCGAGGTGAAGATGATGATGCCGGGATCGTCCGGCCCCGTATCCACCGGCGTGAAGCGGTCCGAGCCCTGCGCCAGTGCCGCGTCGAAGGAGAGGGCACCGCCCGCGTCCGGGCCGATGACGAAGACATGGGCGAGGTCGGGCAGGTGGTCCCGCACCCGCATCAGCTTGGCGAGGCCGCCGAGATCCGTCACCAGCACCTTCGCGCCGGAGGCAGCGAGGCGGAATTCCAGCGCCTCGTCGCCGAACAGGGTGAAGAGGGGTACCGAGATCATGCCGGCCTTGAAGGCGGCGATATGGGCGATGGCGGTCTCCGGCGCCTGCGGCAGGAACACGGCCACCCGGTCGCCGCGCGCAAGGCCCTTGGCGACGAGCACATTGGCGAAGCGGTTGGTGAGGGCGGTCAGCTCGTCGAAGCTGTAGGAGCGGACGGCGCCCGTCTCCTCGACAAAGATCAGCGCTGGCTTGCCCGAGCCGTCCGCATGGGCATCGGCGCAGGCGACGCCCATGTTGAAGCGCGCCGGCACCTGCCAGGAAAAGGCGCGCTTGAGCCCCGCATAGTCATCGGCCGGAACGAGCATCGTCACCTCCCGCGGCGCCGCTCTGCCGGCGGCTGCGCCTGAAGGAAACGATCGAACGTTTTTTTCCTGCGGAGGTCAAGCGTGGCCCGTCGGCGGGGTCCCCCTCCCCAACCCTCCCCCGCAAGCGGGAGGGGGAGCCTCCTTGGTCAGTAATAGGAGGCGATGGCTTCCACTTCGGCCTTCGAGCCGAACACCAGCGGGATGCGCTGGTGGATGTGGTGGGGGGTGATGTCGAGGATGCGCGTGGTGCCGTCGGTGGCCGCGCCCTTGGCCTGCTCGACGAGGAAGGCGAGGGGGAAGGCCTCGTAGATCAGGCGCAGGCGGCCGTTGTCGTAGCCCTTGCGCTTGTCGCGCGGGTACACATAGACGCCGCCGCGGGTGAAGATGCGGAAGGCGTCGGCCACCATGGAGCCGACCCAGCGCATGTTGAAATCCTTGCCGCGCGGGCCTTCCTTGCCTGCGAGGCAATCGGCGAGATAGCGCTGCATGGGCGCATCCCAGTGCCGGACGTTGGACTGGTTGACGCCGTATTCCTTGGTCTCGGCAGGGATTTCCACGTCGGTGCGCGCCAGCAGGAACTCGCCGGTGCGGCGGTCGTGTACGAACACCTGCGTGCCCGCGCCGAAGGTCGCGACAAGGATGGTCGCCGGGCCATAGGCGAGGAAGCCGGCCGCCACCTGCGCGGAACCCGGCCGCATCACCGCGTCCTCGGGCTTGGCGAGCGTCGAAGCGTCATAGGGCATGATGGAATAGATGGTGCCCACGGAGACGTTGGTGTCGATGTTGGAGGAGCCATCCAGCGGGTCGACCGCCACCACGAGGCTGCCCTGGGGATTGAGCGGGATCAGCTCCTCGCTCTCCTCGGAGGCGAGGAAGGCGGCAGGGGTCGGCAGGAGCTTCTCGCGGATCAGCTCCTCGGCCACCACGTCCAGCTCCTTCTGGGCGTCGCCGCCGGCGTTGGGATCGACGCCGCGGATCTTGGCGAGCCCCTCTTCCAGCGGGCCACGGGCGACGAGATCGGCGATGCCGAGCCCGGCCTCGGCGATGGCGGTCACGGTGGCGGCCACGGCCTGCCGCGACGTGTCGCTTCCTGCCCAATCCGCGAGATAAGTCTTGAGGCTCACCGCAACGCTCACCTTGTGCTCTCCTTTGATCCGGCGGCTGAGCCGACGGCACTCCGACCGGGTTTCGCCTCGCCCGCCTCAGCGGGTGCGAACGATCTCAATACCCACATCTCCAAACACGCCCGTGACGGGCGCGCCGGGCTTGTGAACCACCACGCGCACCTGCTCCACCATGTCGAAATGGTCCAGCAGGCGCGTGGCGATGCGCTCCGCCAGCGTCTCGATGAGGTGGACGGGATCATCCGCCACCACCGCCGCGACCTGCTCGTAGATGCCCTGGTAGGACACGGTCAGGGATGCGTCGTCCGCCCAGGCGGCGGGCCGCGTGTCGAGCCAGCAATCCACGTCGATGATGAAGCGCTGCCCCAGCTCCCGCTCGGCATCGTACACGCCGTGGCGCGCATAGAAGGGCAGGGCCCTCAGGAAGAGCCGGTCGGTGTTGTGGGGGCGGGTGCGGGGCGCGGGGCTTGCGTCGGCCAGGCTGTCCGCCAATGCGGTGGGATCGTCGGAGGTCATATCATCCTCGCGTGGAGGCGCCGTCATGGGCATGCCTCCAGCCTCAAACTCGCTGCCTTCCTATTGGTTTCCCCGGCCGCTTTCAACGGATCTTCACCTCGATGGGGGCGGGGCGCGGCAGGCGCGGCATGGAAGGCGGCACGCCCTCGCGGATCAGCTCGGGGACGAAAGCCAGCGGATTGACCCCCAGCGCCGCATGAAGTCCGGCATAGGAGGCGGTGACGCGCGGGTTCACCTCGGCCACCACCGGACCCTGCGGAGTCTGGATCACGTCGATGCAGACGATGCCGGACAGGCCGGGAATGGCCTCCGACACACGCCGCGCGAGATCGGCGAGCCGGCCGTCCTCGTCCGCGATGCCGCCGACCTGAACCCCTTCAAAGGCGAAGACGCCGACGAGGTGACTGATTCTGAGACGGTTGGCCGCGAGCAGTGTTGCCCCGTCCGGGCGCACCAGCACGCTGAGGCTGGCGAGGGTGCCGTTCAGGAAGGGCTGCACCACGAGGCCGCCGGAGCGGGGCAGGGCCGCCCGGTTCGGCCAGGCGCGCGCGGCCGACCAGCCGGTGCCCTCCTCGGGCCGGGTGACGAGATCGCCATCGAGCCCGGGCGGCAGCGCATCGATGGGGAAGGTCGGGACGTGGGGAATGTCGTGCTCTGCGAGGCGGCGGGCGAGCGCAAGCCGGTTGGAGGTGAGGGCGACGGCCTCGCCGGAGCTGGCAAGCGTCCGGGCGCCGCCCTCGCGCATCAGGCGGGCGAGGCGCGCCAAAATGCCCCCGGCCTCGGGGGCGATGGGCCACACCACGTCCGCATCCTGCGCGAGGCTCGACCAGACGATCCAGGGATCGACGCCCTTGCCCACCGGCACGGCTTCCTCGTTGGGCGGCGGCAGGCGGTCGTCATAGGCGAGCACCACGCTGATGCCAGGCAGTTCCTGCAGATCCGTGACGATGGCATCGCGGATCAGGCGCCCCTCGGCAAGGGCCGCCTCCGGCAGGGGCTTGTCGCGCATGCCGCCGGATGTCACGTACTCGCAAATGAAGACGCGCATGGGGCTCCTCTCGCACAAGCTCAGCCGGACCTCGACATGCAGCTTATCCCCGTCGTTGACCTGAAGGGAGGGGTGGTTGTGCGAGCCCACAGGGGCGAGCGCGAGGCCTATCGTCCCATCCAGACACCGCTCTCGCCCTCCGCATGTCCGGATGATGTGGTGGCGGGGCTGCTCGCGCTCGCGCCGTTCCGCACTCTCTATGTGGCTGATATCGATGCCATAACCGGTGCCGGCGACAATGAAACTGCGATCCGCGACCTCGCCCGGACCTTCCCCGGGCTCGAACTGTGGGTGGATGCCGGCGAAGGCGATCCGGCCCGCATTGCCGCACGCGCCAAAAGCGGCCTCGGCACCGCCATCGTCGGCACTGAGAGCCTCGGGGAGGCGGACGTGGAGGCCGCCCTCGGCGCCGAGGGCGTGATTCTCTCCCTCGACCACGACGCCACCGGGGCGCGCGGGCCGGAGCGCGCGCACAACGATGCGCGCCTGTGGCCGGCGCGCGTGATCGTCATGACGCTCGCCCGCGTTGGCAGCGGCGAGGGGCCGGACATGGCGGCGCTGGACCGCACCGCCCGCCGCGCGGCGGGGCAGGGTGTCGTGCCCGCCCTCTACGCCGCCGGCGGCGTGCGCGGACCGGATGATCTCGCAGCCCTCGCCGAGGCCGGAATCGCCGGCGCGCTGGTGGCGAGCGCCCTTCACGATGGCCGCATCGACCGTGACAGCGCGCGGTTCTGGGCCTGAGGCGCGGCCCGCCCATCGCTTTGCGGCGGTCACCGATGCTTAGGCTTGGGCAAGGTTCACTGTTACCTGCGAGCCACAGTCGCCAGCCGAGGTGCCGCGGCGAAACCGGTTGTCACGGAACTGTATCATCCGCCGCCTAGGCAGGGCCCAGCTTCACGCTCCTCCCGCCCGGAATTGCCTTTCCATGATGATCCGCCTGCCGCTCCATTCGTCCGCAAGCCGCATCGTTCTGGCGCTCGTGTGCTCCGGCGCGGCGGTGCCCGCGCTCGCGGGATCGTTCACGGTGCCGCCGGCCTCCGGCCAGCAGACCGTCTCCGGCAGCGACACCGGCACCATCGATGCGGGCGCGACGCTGAACACGGGCGGGTCCAACTCCATCGTGTGGAACGGCAACGCCACGACGACGCCCGGCGTGGTCATCACCAATTCCGGCACCGTCACTTCCACCGGCCGGACCATCGATACCACGGGCGCCTTCACCGGCACCTTCACGCTGAACAACAATGCCAGCGGTCAGGTCGTCTCCAAGGATGACGCCTTCCGTATCAACGGCCCGCTCGCCAACGGCACGGTGATCGTCAACAACGCCGGCACCATCAGCTCGCAGAACGGGCAGGCGCTCGACTTCGACAAGGCGAACGCGGCCAGCGCCACCATCACCATCGGCAACACCGGCACCATCACCTCGGCCGGCACCGATGCGATCCGCCTCGGCGGCGGCACCATCGACATCACCAATTCCGGGACGATCGAGACCACCTCGTCCGGCAAGCGCGCCATCAAGTTCGACACCGCATCGAGCTTCGACACGCTCAACAGCCTCACCATCACCAACGCGGCGGGCGGCTTCATCACCGGAACGGACGACGCGATCAAGATCTCGTCCACCACCCTGAGCACCGCCGCGCCGGTGATCTCCATCACCAACGCCGGGACGATCCAGTCCACCTCGGGCGGGCAGGGGCTGGATCTCGGCGATATCTATTCGACCAACGCCACGATCACCGTCACCAACCAGAAGACCGGCCTCATCACCGCCGCCGACAATGACGGCATCCAGGGCACCAACGGTCTCACCATCAACAATTACGGGACGATCTCGTCCTATTACGCGGCCGGCACCGCCGACACGCAGAACAATTCCGCCGTCAAGGTGAGCGGCGACGATCAGGGCAAGGCGATCACCCTCACGGTGAACAATTATACCGGCGCCCTCATCACCGGCGCCTACCACGGCATCAAGGCCACCGGCACCGACGACAATCTGATCGTCACCAACAACGGCACCATCGAAGGCCGCAACGGCTCGGGCGTGAATTCCAACGGCACGGGCACGCTGCTCAACTACGGCACGATCTCCGGCACCTTCGATCCCGCCGCGAGCTTCGGCGACGGCGACGGCGTGGATTTCGACCAGGCCGGCACCATCTTCAACTACGGCACCATCGAGGGCCTCGGCTCCAAGGGCATCAAGCCGGGCGAGACCAAGCCCAGCACCTCCGAGGGCATCGCCATCGGCGGCGGCACCATGGTCAACGGCGATGCGGCCCACACCTCGGCGCTGATCTCCGGCGCCAACAACGGCATCCTCATCGACGACAGCAACAGCGGCGATGCCTACGCTGCCGCGACCGTTACCAACTACGGCACCATCCAGGGCCTCGACGGCTACGGCATCCGCTATGTCAATTCCGGCGTCGACCCCACCAAGTCGCTGACCGTGACCAATTACGGCACCATCTCCGGCACCACCTATGCGGTGCAGATGGGCAACGGAAACGATCTGTTCGTCGTCGGCGCCGGCAGCAAGGTGGTCGGCATCGTGGACGCGGAAGGCGGCGTCGACACGCTTTCGCTCAAGACCACGAGCGAGGTCCTCAATTTCGATCTCGGTCAGGTCGGGGACGCTGCGACCTATCGTCATTTCGAGCAGGTGACCACCGACGGCTCGGTCTACCTCTCCGGCACCAGCACCTTCTCCGGCACCATGAACATGGGCAAGAATGGGAGCTTCGGTCTCAACGGCCTCGATGCCCCCGACGCCCACTTCAAGAGTGAGGCCGGTGCCACCGGGCCGCGCGGAATCTGGGGCCATGGCACCATCGGCAGCCTCGACGCGGTGGACCTCATCATCGACCCGTCAACCGGCCCGTCCAACGCGACGGGCACCATCGCCGTGAAGGGCGATGTTTCCCTGACCAACACCAGTTACTGGGCCGACATCAATCCCGATGGCTCCTCCGACCTGATCAAGGTCGACGGCAAGACGACACTCAACGGCACGGACAATCGGGTCTTCGTCATCGGTGATCTCGAATGGGGTGCGCGCTACACCCTCCTGTCGTCCGCGGGCGGGATCAGCGGGACGTTCGGAACGCTCAACACCTACGGACCCACTTATCTCTTCATCGCTCCGGAACTGAGCTACGACGCGACCCACGTCTATCTGGAACTGGAGCGCAACGGCATCGCGTTCGCCGTCTATGCCACGACCCCGAACCAGCGTTCGGTGGCCGGCGCTCTGGAGCGCGCAGGCGTCGGACCGACGAAGACTTCCGCGCTCTACACCGCGTTCGTCACGCAGTCGCTGGGCGACAGCCCGAACCTCGCGCTCTCCCAGCTCTCCGGCGATCTCTACGCCACGCTGCCCGGCCAGTTGGCCAACGAGAACATGATGGTCAACGACCTCATCCTCGGCCGTCTGCGGCAGGCCGGCTACACCGGCGCCAGGGGGGCGGAAGCGGCGCTCGGCGCGGGCGGCCCGGCCCGCGCCTATGCCGATCCGGCGACGCCCGGCGCGCAGGCGTTCAAGGCCATCAAGGCGCCCGAGCCCACGCCGGTGTGGACCACCTGGGCGCAGGGCTACGGCCAGTGGCTGTCCACCTCGGCCAACGGCAATGCCGCGGCGGCCGACACCAATCTCGGCGGCCTGCTCATCGGTGCCGACCTCTCCGCCAGCAATTGGGTGATGGGCCTCGCCGCCGGCTATTCCTCCGCCTCCACGAGCGCGGATGGGGCCTCGGCGGACACCGAGACCTGGCGCATCGCGGCCTATGGCGGCGCCTCCTTCGACGCCGTGAAGCTGCGGGCGGGCGCCAGCTACGGCTGGAGCAGCATCGACCAGAGCCGCTTCGTCGCCCTCACCGGCGAGAGCCCGAAGGCGAGCTACAACGGCTCCGCCGGCAACCTCTTCGCCGAGGCGGGCTACACCTTTGCGTTCGGTGGCGTCGCTCTGGAGCCCTTCGCGGGCATCGGCTGGACCAGCGTCGATCTCGGCAGTTTCATCGAGAACAACGCGCCCGTCGCCGGCCTCGCCTCCACCGGCACGTCGTTCGACACGACCTATTCGACGCTGGGTCTGCGCGTCGCCACCAGCTTCAACGCCTCGGGCCTCGTGGTGACGCCCCACGCCTCGGCCGGCTGGCGCCATGCCTTCGGCGACGTGACGCCCCAGACGGTGCTGAGCTTCATCAACACCGGCACGGCCTTCGGCATCGACGGCCTCGCCATCGCCGAGGACAGCATCGTCGGCTCGGTGGGCATCGATTTCGCCTTCGCCACCGGCGCCACCTTCTCGCTGGGCTACGAGGGCATGGCCGGCGACGGCACCAGCTACAACGCCGGCAAGGCGACGCTGGCGGTGAAGTTCTGAGAACGCCTTTGGGGGACGCGGCGGAGAGCCCCGCCGCGATCTTCCGGCAAGCGTGAACGGCCGCCGGTGGCGCGTCTATCCGACTGTGATCGGAGCCGCCCGCTCCTCGATGAGCGCGGCGAAGATGCTCGCCACGGTCAGATCGGCGCTGGTGCCGGGGTTCAGCCCCCGCGCCTTCAGGCTGGCATCGAAGGCAAGTAGCGCCGCGTGGCGTTCTGACGGCGGAAGGCCTTCGAGCCGCGTCCGCAGCGCCACAGCCTCCAGCCGCACGGCCTCCGCTTGGCCCGGACCGAACTTGCGGGCGATGTGGCTGTCCGGCAGCGTCGCGAGAAAGGCAAGGTCGGCGTCCTCGATGCGCCGTCGCTCCAGCGGCCCGCCGGCAAGCGCGGGAACGCCGAGAGCGAAGATGTCCGCATAGCCGGTCACATATTGCCGGGCGATGGCGTCCCGGTCCGCCGCGAGCGCCATGGCCTCGCGGAGCGTGACGCTGGCCGGCGCCCGGACGTCCGCCTCCGCCGAAGCTCCGAGTCCTCCCGGAGAGGCGGCGGCGATGGCACGGAAGGCCTCCTCCGCATCCGAGATGTTCAATCCCTCCAGCACCTGCGCAAGCCGCGCCTCAAGCGGGCCGCCGCCCTCTGCCGCGACAGCCAGAGGTGCGCACAGCAGGACGATGCCGAGGTTGGTGTTGCAGCCCGCGACCGCGAGGGAGGCCTCCACCGCCGCACGCACCCGTCTGCCGACAGGGCCGGGCGCGGCCAGTGCCGGCGCGGCCGCCTTGGCAGCCGCCTCGAACTGGGCGGTCTCCATGCCGTGCCCCGCGGCGAAGACATGGACGTTGCCCGGCTTCAGGGCCGAAAGCTCGGCGAGGCAGGCGGCGTGAAAGGCCTGCGCCACCTCGTCCGGAGCGAGCGCCCTCATGCGGCGATGGCGGCTGCGCTCACGGGGCGGGTTCCATCACCGCGCCGAGGCCGAAATCGCGCAGCAGGGCCTGTGTGCGCTCGCGCATCCGCGCCTCCGCCACCTCGGGCGTCGGGCCGGTGGCGCGTACCGTGCACAGGGGCGCGCCTTTCAGCACCGAGGCGCCGGCCGGCGGGCGGTCGGCCACGAAATCGGGCCACGCATCCTGCGGCACCACCATGTCGTGCGCCGCATAGATGACGCCGGCAGCGTGGGCCTGCGCAGGGGCGGGCAGCATTTCGGGCAGCTTCCCGCCGCAGGCCGCGAGGTGCAGGCCGAGCAGCGGCGGCAGGGGATCGGTGTCGAAGATGTCGAGGGTGGCGCCGGGGCGAGGGTTCACCTCCACCATGAACCAGCCGTCCGCGTTCACCACAAAGTCCAGAGAGACGAGCCCCACCAGACCGCAGGCGAGCGACACGCTGATCGCGGCCTTGAGCATCTCGCCCGCGAACGGCTCCGGCAGCGCCACGGGCCCCGTGGCGCCGCCATAGCGGAAGGGGTGCTCCTCATCCTGCGCATGCCATTGCCGCGAGGCGCCGATGACGCGGGCGGCGCTGCCATTGGACAGGAGCAGGAGCGAGAGGGACTGCCCGTCCACCTCCCGCTGGAGATAGTGGCCGGCCGCGGGCGGAGAGAGGTCGCCCGGCGCGCGTCGGCGGATGTGCGCGCCGCCAGCCCCGCCGATCTTCTTCTCCAGCACGGGCGCGTCGCCGAACGTGTCGGGAGTGGGCGCTTCGAGCGTGGCGGAGGGAAAGGGAATCCCGAGATGGGCGGCGAGGGCGGCGAGGGCGATGGGGTCCTTCAGCACGCGCACGATGGCCGGCGCGTTGCCAAGGATGGGGTTGCGCTCCGCGATGCGGGTCATGAGGGCGGTGTCGTCCTCCAGCCCGCCGCCGAGCACTACCGGCAGGCCGGTGGGCGCGAGGGAATGCAGCGCCTGGATCAGGTCGTCGCCATCAAAGGCGCATCCGTTCTTCTTGTGCACGCGCACGCAGCGGGCGGTATGGGCACAGGTATCCAGATCGGCGAACAGGTCGAACGAGAGTGCCGCGAAGCCGGCGCGGGCGGCGCTGGCCGCCAGCGGCCGGGCGGAAATGGCGATCAGAGCAATATCCATCTGGATCCCAGCCTGTTGGTTCGGAGCCCACTTGCGGGGCCCTTTATATGGCGCGGCCCTTGGGGTACCGCGCGTCCTCCCGTCCTGTCCGGCGTCGTGCAGACGGACCTCACAGAGCGATCATTTCCGCGCCCTGATTGTTTCCCCGCACGCAATCGAATGACAGGTTTGTGAACGATGCGAAGCGCTCACGCAAGGTGGCCGCCAGTCGCGCCGCCGTCTCCGCGCCATCCACGATGGCAAAGCCGGTCGGCCCCCACGAGCTTTGCCCGACGCCGGGAATGCCTTCCGCCTCGATGGCGGCGATGACCTCGGCCACCTGCGGGCTCAGGAAGCGCCCGCCGCCTTGCGCCGCAGCATAGTGATCGCCCAGCACGCGCTGCCAGTAGCCGATGACGCGGCCGAACCCCACCGCATCCCCCGCCGCGAGCGCCGGCAGGGCCTGGAGCAGCATCAGGTGGCAAAGGACCGCCGCCTGTTCCGCCGGAAAGGGCGGAAGGCTCGCCATGGCCGCCGTCTCCTGCGGGCCGCTGAGCCCCTCGCGGGCGGTATCGAAGACGAGCAGGATGCGCCAGCTCTCCGGCACCGCGAACCGCGCGAGCAGGGGCGGCGGCGCGTTGGCCAGCGGACCGTCGAGCGCCTTGCCGCCGTCGAGGATCACGCCTCCGGCGGCGAACGCCTCCATGCCGATGGCCGAGCGACGGCCCCGGCCGAGCACGCCCGCCACCTCGCGCGGCGTGAAGTCGTGTCCCGAAAGCCGCGCCACGGCGACGCCCACCGCCAGCGCCAGCTGCGTGCCGGAGCCGAGGCCGCCATGGGCCGGCAAGGCGGAGTCCACGTCGATGGCGAAGTGCTCTTCAATGCCGAGCTTGTCGCGCACCAGATCCCGAGCGCGGCCGGCGCGGTCGCTGTCCGGGCCCTCGGCGGTGTCGGCGCTGGCGCGGCGGACCGTGACCTCGGTGGCCGGCCGCTCCAGCGCGATGCCGAGGCTGCCGAAGCGGCGGCCGAGCGATCCGCCGAGATCAAGAAAGCCGAGATGGAGGCGCGCCGGCGCGCGCACCTTCACCCCGGCCGCATGAATGAGATCCACGCGGCGACTCAGCCGGCGAGGGCGGCGCGCAGCCGCTCCGCATGGGCGGCGAGCACGTCGGGCTTCTCCATCGCGCTCGCTGGCGGCTTCATGGGCACGCCGTTGTGACGCGGGATGACGTGGACATGGAGGTGGAACACCACCTGCCCACCGGCCTCCTCGTTGAACTGCTGGATGGTGATTCCATCCGCCTCGAAGGCCTTCATGCCGGCGATGGCCACCTTCTTGGCGATGGTCGCCACATAGGCGAGACCCTCGGGCGCGATGTCGAGGATGTTGCGCGCCGGCGCCTTGGGGATGACCAGCGTGTGGCCGGGGCAGCGCGGCATGATGTCGAGGAAGGCGAGGGCCTTGTCGTCCTCATAGACCTTGTGCGCCGGCAGTTCGCCGCGAAGGATGCGGGCGAAGATGTTCTGCGGATCGTAAGCCGGCGTGGCGGTCATGCGTGTCTCTCCCTGTTGGGGAGGAGATTGCAGGGTGCGGGCGGGGGGTCAAGCCCGCACTCCTCGCAGGCCGACGAAGCCTCAGCCAAACCGGCCGGTGACGTAATCCTGCGTCCGCCTGTCCTGCGGGTGGGTGAAGAGGTCCTGCGTCGGGCCGAATTCCACCATCTCGCCGAGGTACATGAAGCCGGTGAAGTCGGAGATGCGGGCGGCCTGCTGGAGGTTGTGGGTGACAATGGCGAAGGTGTATTGCGCCTTCAGCTCCTCGATGGTTTCCTCGATGCGCGCCGTTGTGATGGGGTCGAGGGCCGAGCACGGCTCGTCGAGCAGGATCACCTCCGGCCTGAGCGCGATGGTGCGGGCGATGCACAGGCGCTGCTGTTGGCCGCCGGAGAGGCCGAGGCCGGTCTGGGGCAGGATGTCCTTCACCTCGTCCCACAGCGCCGCCTTGCGCAGGGCCTCTTCCACCCGGATGTCGAGGTCGGCCGGCGTCAGCTCCTCGTTGATGCGCAGGCCGATGGCCACGTTGTCGTAGATCGACATGGGAAACGGTGTCGGCTTCTGGAACACCATGCCGATGCGCGCCCTGACGCTGGCGGGGTCCATGGCGTCGCCTAGGATGCTCACGCCGTCGAGCAGCACGTCGCCCTCAACAGTCTGGTCGGGGTAGAGCTCGTACATGCGGTTGAAGATGCGCAGCAGGGTCGACTTTCCGCAGCCCGACGGGCCGATGAAGGCGGTGACGCAATGCGCCCTCAGATCGACCGATATGTTCCGCAGCGCGATCGCCTCGCCGTAACGAAAGCTCAGGTTCCGGACGGAGAGCTTGACCGGAGGCAGCATCGCCTGCCGGCTGGCGAAGACCATCGGCGCGGGCAGGCCGGCATGGGCCGAGCCGTCCGGGGGCAGCGACGACGGGGTGTGAATAGACATGGCAGCAATCCTCGACAGGAGCCAATGCCTCCTGCCTAGACCCGCTTCGGCGGGCTGTCCTTGCGCTAGCTCATGCCTGCCCGATGCCACGCGAAAAATCCAGCGGCGGCGCGGCTTTGCCGGGGGCCGGACGCGGGATCTATCCTGTGCCGGCTCACCTTGTGCGCGGCGGCTCGATGGGGCTCAGTTCTGGCCCTGGCTCTGGGTCTGCACGAGCTTCTGAGGCGCGCGGCCGTCGAGGGCGCTGATGCGCTCCTCCACGTCGAGCCCGGTGCTGCGCAGCGCCTGCACGCCCACGGCATCGAGGCCCACCGCGAGGCGCACATAATTCTCCGTGCCGCAGATCTTGCGGCCGGCATCGAACGAGACCCAGCCGATTTTCGGCACATGGGCCTCGGCCCAGTGTCGCACCTCGCCCTCGCCTTCCTCTCCGGTCTCCGGCGCCACATAGCCGGAGATGTGGCGGGCGGGCAGGCCAAGGTGGCGGGCGGCAGCGGTGAAGACATGGGCGATGCTGCCGGCGCAGGCGGTGCCCGCCTTCAGCGCCTCCACGGCGCTCAGGGGATCACCGAGGGTCGGGCCCTCCTGCTCCTCCACCGCCTTGTGGACCTTGACCATGAGGGCGTGGAGCTGGGCCAGCGGGTCGTCCGCGGGGGCGGTGACGGCATCCGCGAGAGCGGCCACGGCCTGATCGACCTCGGTGAGGTCGGTCTGGCGCAGGAACAGGGAGGGCGGGAAGCGCTCCACCGTGCCGCGCACGATGCCGGTCGTGTCCTGCGTCTCGATCTCTCCCTCGGCGCAGACGGTGAGATGGTCCGCCGGCCCGTCCACGGAGAAGGTGTGGCAGAGGTTGCCGAACGCATCCTCCTGCGGGTGCAGGCGGCAATCGGAATTGAGATCCAGCGCCCAGCGCAGGATGAACTGGCCCTCATGGGCGCGCGGGGTCAGGCGCACGGTCACGGCCATGTTGCGGGTGCCGGGCTCGAAGTGCTGGGTGATCTCGTGGCGGATGCGGATGCGCATTGCGGTCGTCCCTGGTGACGGCGCGGCGATAACGGCGCGACACTGGCGCCGCAACGGACATTTCCCCGGCGCGGCCCACCCGCGCCGACGGGGACGTTGAGCGGGCCGCAGCCCGCAAGATCAGGTCAGATACTGCTCGGTGATCTCGGCTGCGAGCTTGTTGTTGTCCGAGATGAACTCGGAAATGAACTCGTGCAGGCCGGTCTGGAAGATGTCGTCGATGGACTTGTTGGTAAGCCGTGCCAACATGGTGCGGGCCTGCCGTTGGGACGGGCCCTGCCGGCCGTAGACCGAGGCGATGTCGTCCAGATTGCGGGCGAGGCTGTCGTAGCAGGCGGCGAGCGAGCGCGGCATCTGCCGGTTCAGGATGAGAAGGTCCGCCACCAGCCACGGCTTCACGCTGTCGCGATAGACCCAGTGGAAGGCGGTGAGGGCCGAGACCGAGCGCAGGATGGAGGCCCACTGGAAATAGTCGAGCGGGCCGCCGACGTGCTCCTTCTCCGGCAGCAGCACATGATACTTCACATCGAGGATGCGGGCGGTGTTGTCAGCGCGCTCGAGCTGGGCGCCGGAGCGGGCGAACCAGTAGCCGTCGTTGCGGAGCATGGTGCGGAAGGTCGCACCGTCGAAGCGCAGCGAGGTCTCCTTCACGAAGGCGAGGAAGCGCGAAAGCTCGTCGCGGGTGAGCGGCCGGTTGGGGAAGTTCCGCAGCTCGATCCAGGCCGAATTGATGACGTCCCACATCTCCGAGGTCAGCGCCGTGCGCACCGAGCGCGCGTTGGTGCGCGCCACCTCGAAGCAGTTGCGGATGGAGGAGGGGTTCTCCGTCTCGAAGGCGAGGAACGAGACCACGTTCTCCTCCTTCGCCTCCTCCAGCGGACCATAGCGCGCGACGAACTCGTCGGCGCAGCCAGCGGTGAGCACGGCCGAACTCCACTCGTTGGTGGAGCCGCCGTAGGTCACGGGCGTGTAGGCGAGGCGCTGGGAGACGTCGAGGATGCGGGCCAGGCAGTCGGCGCGTTCGACGTAGCGGGTCAGCCAGTAGAGGTTGTCGGCGGTGCGGGAAAGCATGGGGAGCCCGTTGCGGAAGGAGAGAGTGCGCGGCGCGGTTCAGCCGCGCTCAGGCGTCCTGCACCCGGAAGGCGTGGCGCCCTCCGGAGGCGGTTCAGGCGGCGGAACCGGGCGGGGCCCCGGCTCCGGCTGTCGCACGGACCGGGAGGGCCGTGCGCGGGGAGAGATCTTGACCGACGATAGCGCTCGCGCGCCGAAAAGCGATAGCGCGGGCGTGCGCGCTCATGCGTCCAGAACCCAGAGCATGGGCGCTCGCGCTCATGCGTCCAGAACCCGAAGCATGGGCACCCGTGCTCATGCGTCCAGTACCCACGTGTCCTTGGTGCCGCCGCCCTGGCTGGAGTTCACCACGAGGGAGCCCTCCTTCATGGCGACGCGGGTGAGGCCGCCGGGGACGATACGCACCTTGTCGGAACCGGAGAGGATGAAGGGGCGCAGGTCCACGTGGCGGGGCGCGATGCCCTTTTCCACCAGCGTCGGGCAGGTGGAGAGCGCCAGCGTCGGCTGGGCGATGAAGTTCGCGGGGTCCGCCTTGAGCTTGTCGCGGAACTTCTCGATCTGCGCCTTGTCGGAGGCGGGGCCCACCAGCATGCCGTAGCCGCCGGAGCCGTGAACTTCCTTCACCACCAGCTCGGGCAAGTGCTCCAGCACATACTTCAGATGGTCCGCCTCGCGGCAGCGCCAGGTCGGCACGTTGGGGAGCAGGGGCTCCTCGCCGAGGTAGAATTTGATGATGTCCGGCATGTAGGAATAGACCGCCTTGTCGTCGGCGACGCCCGTTCCCACGGCGTTGGTCAGGGTGACATTCCCGGCCTGGTAGGCGCTCATCAGCCCCGGAACGCCGAGCACACTGTCGCGGCGGAAGGCGAGGGGATCGAGGAAGTCGTCGTCGAGGCGGCGGTAGATCACGTCCACCCGCTTCGGCCCCTCGGTGGTGCGCATGTAGACCACCCCGTCCTTCACGAACAGGTCGCGGCCCTCGACGAGGTCGACGCCCAGTTTGTCGGCGAGGAAGGAGTGCTCGTAATAGGCCGAATTGTGGATGCCGGGGGTGAGGATCACCACGTTCGGCTCATGCCCGCCGTGGGGCGAGAGCGAGCGCAGGGTGGCGAGGAGGTCGTCGGCGTAATTCTCCACCGGTGCGACGCGGTGCATGGAGAACAACTCGGGGAACAGCCGCAGCATGATCTCCCGGTTCTCCAGCATGTAGGAGACGCCGGAGGGGGTCCGCGCATTGTCTTCCAGCACGTAGAACTTGTCGGGATCGGTGCGGACGATGTCGATGCCGGCGATGTGGACATAGAGGTCGTGGGGCACGCGCTGCCCGTTCATTTCCGGGCGGAAGGCGGGGTTCTGGTAGACGAGGTTCTCCGGCACCACGCCGGCCTTCAGGATTTCCCGCTTCGAGTACACGTCCTTGATGTACATGTTCAGCGCCTTGACGCGCTGCTCGAGCCCGCGCGACAGGCGGGTCCATTCCTCCTTGGTGAGGATGCGGGGCACGATGTCGAACGGGATCAGGCGTTCCTGGGCGTTCTGCTCGCCATAGACCGCGAAGGTGATGCCGATTCGCCGGAAGATGAACTCGGCCTCCTTGCGCCGGTGGTCCAGCACGTCCTGGGGCACTTCGGCCAGCCAGCGCTGGAGGGTCTCGTAGGCCGGCCTCACCGCGCCGTCGGTACTGGACATTTCATCGAACGCATGCGGCATTGGGATCGACACTCCGCGCCCCGGGGGGGCTCCCCGTGAACTTAACAAACATCGTGCCAAAGAAGTGCTAAACGGGAAAGCGCAGCGAAGGCGCCGCTCACGCTTTAAACGTGCATGAATTTTGGGCAATTTAACACCGGCTGGCGCCGGCAAGGGCAGGGAACGAAAACATGGGCGAGGCAGACGACGCGCGATCGGTCACGGCTGCGCTGATCGTGATCGGCGACGAGGTTCTCTCCGGACGGACCAAGGACAAGAACATCGGCCACATCGCCGAACGCCTCACCGACGTGGGCATCGACCTGCGCGAGGTGCGGGTGGTGGCGGACGTGGAAGAGGACATCGTGGCGGCGGTCAATGCCCTGCGCGCCCGCTTCGACTATGTGTTCACCACCGGCGGTATCGGCCCCACCCACGACGACATTACCGCCGACGCCATCGCCAAGGCCTTCGGCGTGTCCATCGATGTCGACCCGCGCGCCCGCGCCATGCTGCTCGAATACATCGCCGAGAAGGATCTGAACGAGGCGCGCCTGCGCATGGCGCGCATTCCCGCCGGCGCGAGCCTGGTGGTGAACGAGGTGTCCAAGGCGCCGGGCTTCCGGATCGAGAATGTCATCGTGATGGCCGGCGTGCCGCGCATCATGCAGTCCATGCTGGAGGCGGTGCTGCCCGACCTGCGCAAGGGCCGGCCCATGCTCTCGCGCACCATCCTCGCCGAGGCGAAGGAGGGCGACATCGCCGCCCCGCTGCGCAAGATCGCCGAGGCCTATCCCGACGCCATCATCGGCTCCTACCCGTTCCGCGACGAGGCGGACGGGCGCTACAAGACCAATCTCGTGGTCCGCGCCCGCGAGGCCGACACGCTGGCCGCCGCCGGCGATGCGGTGGCCCGGATGGTCGAGGACAGCGCCAAGATCTGAGGCATCGAGAGCTGAGGCGTCAACAGCTGAGGCGTCAAGAGCTGAGCCGCTTCAGCCCTTCGCGATTTCCGCCAGCCAGACCTCGCGATACCAGGTGGCGAAGCGGGCGACGCCCTCCTTCAGGGGCGTCCGCGGCGCGAAGTCCACGGCCTGCGCGAGGCTCGTCACGTCGGCGAAGGTGGCCGGGACATCGCCGGCCTGCATGGGCTGGAAATCCAGCTCCGCTTTGCGGCCCAGCGCCGCCTCGATATGGCCGATGAGCGCCATCAGCGGCTCGGGGCTGTGGTTACCCACATTGTAGATGCGATACGGCGCGTTGGAGGTGGCGGGGTCGGGATCGGCCCCGGTCCACGCCGGGTCCGGCGTCGCCGGGGTCGGCAGCAGGGCAACCACGGCATCCACCACATCGTCGATGAAGGTGAAATCCCGCTGCATGTCGCCGTTGTTGAACACCTTGATGGGCCGCCCGTGCCAGATGGCGTCGGTGAACAGGAACACCGCCATGTCCGGCCGACCCCATGGGCCGTAGACGGTGAAGAGGCGCAGCCCGCTCACCGGCAGCCGGTAGAGGTGGGAATAGGCGTGGGCCATCAGCTCGTTCGCCTTCTTGGTGGCGGCATAGAGGCTGATGGGGTGGTCCACCGTCTGCTCCACCCGGAAGGGCAGGTCGGTGTTGGCGCCGTAGACCGAGCTGGACGAGGCATAGACGAGGTGGGCGACGCCGCCGTGCCGGCAGCCCTCCAGCACGTTGCAGAAGCCGACCAGGTTCGAATCGATGTAGGTCTCGGGATGCTCGATGGAGTAGCGCACCCCGGCCTGGGCGGCGAGGTGGACCACATGGGTCGGCTGGTGGCGGGCGAAGAGGTCGGCGGTGGCCGCGCGGTCCGCCAGCGTCAGCCGCTCGAACCGGAAGCCGGGATGGGAGAGGAGGCGCGCGAGCCGGGCCTCCTTGAGGCGCACGTCGTAATAAGCGTTGAGGTCGTCAACCCCGACGACGGAATGCCCCATCGCAAGCAGCCGCTCGGCGACAGCGGCGCCGATGAAGCCGGCCGCGCCGGTAACGAGGATGCTGGCACCCTGCAAGGTCGATATGGTCACGCCCGTCCTATCCTGCCGCGTTGCGCCATCGCGCCTTCCTTAGAGCGATGCCCAAGCTGCATCAACGTGGACAGAGGCAGGAGCATGGCCGACGGCGGGGGAACTGATCTTCCCATCGCCGCCGGCGCTTCAGCGGAAGCGATCGTCCTTCAGCAGGTAGTCGTTGACGTAGCGCGACAGCCCCTGCTCAAGGTCGGTGGTCGGAGAGTTGTAGCCGGCGGACGACAGCTTCTCGAGGTTCGCGCAGGTGTAATACTGGTACTTGCCCTTGAGCTGCTCGGGCAGATCGATGAATTCGACGCGCTCCTCCATCCCCAGGGTCGCGAAGATGATCCTGGCCTTGTCGAGGAAGGACCGGGCGGTGCCGGAGCCCACGTTGTAGATGCCGGAGGTCATGCCCTCCGTGCGCAGGGCCCACAGCGCCACGTCCACGCAATCCTGCACCCAGACGAAGTCGCGCAATTGCGCGCCGTCGGCGTAGGCGGGATTGTCCGAGCGGAACAGGCGCACTGAGCCCTTCGCGCGGATCTGCTCGAACAGCTGCACCGCCACGGAGCGCTGGCCGCCCTTGTGATACTCGTTCGGCCCGTAGACGTTGAAAAACTTGAGCCCGGCCCAGCGCGGCGGCGTCCGCTCGCCACGCCTCACGCGCTCGGCCACGAAGCGGTCGAACACGTTCTTGCTCCACCCGTAGGGATTAAGCGGCCGGAGGGTGGAGAGGTAGGCCTCGCTGCCGTCGTCGACAAAGCCGTTCTCGCCGCCGCCATAGGTCGCGGCCGAGGAGGCATAGACGAGAGGGATGGCGTGCCGGGCCGCCAAGTCCCAGAGGTCAATCGACAGGCGGATGTTGCTTTGGACGATCAGGTCCACGTCCGTCTCGGTGGTCGTCGAGATCGCGCCCATGTGGACGATGCCTTCGATCTTCCCGGCGTTGGCCGCGAGAAAGGCCGAGGCTGCCTCGGGGCGCACGAGGTCCAGCAGCCGCCGCTTGGCGATGTTGCGCCATTTGGTGTCGTCCGCGCCGAGCCAGTCGATGATCACGATCTCCTCGCCGGCGTCGTCGAGCGCGGCAGCGATGTTCGAGCCGATGAAGCCGGCGCCACCGGTAATCACATACATGTCTGGCAATCCTGCAAAATGAACGGAGCCTTCGACCAACTCACCCGCGGTCCTGCGACGCTTGACGCCAATCTAGGGCCTCAGGATCGCGCGCCCGCCGTCATGCGGCTGATGACCTGCGTTGTGCTGCGCCCGGGCACGAGCTCAAAGCGCAGCACCCTGCCGCCGCGCGCCATCACGCTCGCGGCGCCGACGATCTCGGAAACCTCGTAATCCGCCCCCTTCACGAGAACGTCCGGCTGAAGCTCCTCGATGAGCTGCTCCGGCGTGTCCTCGTCGAAGATGACAGCAAGGTCCACCGCGCCGATGGCGGAGATCACCTGCGCGCGGTCCATCTCGCCATTGACGGGGCGGCTCGGCCCCTTGAGGCGCGAGACCGACGCATCCGAATTCACCGCGACGACCAGACGGTCGCAATGGGCGCGCGCGAACTCGATGATGCCGATGTGTCCCACATGGAGAATGTCGAAGCAGCCGTTGGTGAAGCCGACGGACAGGCCGTGCCGCTTCCACGTCTCCACCTGAGCCGCCGCCGCCGCGCGCGAGGCCACCTTCATCGCCGAAGAGGTGACGGCCGTGCGGCTCTGGCGGTCGAGCTCGCTTACAAGCTCCGCGCGGGACACCGTCGCGGTCCCGCGCTTGCCCACGGCCACGCCGGCCGCCGCATTGGCGATATAGGCCGCCTCGTCAAGCGCCCCGCCCGCGCCGACCACCAGCGCCAGGGCCGCGATCACGGTATCGCCCGCGCCCACCACGTCGGCGACTTCCCGGGCCACGGTGGGGATGTGCACAGGTTCGGCGGTCCGCTGCACCAGCGTCATGCCTTTTTCCGAGCGCGTCACCAGAACCGCCCCGATGCCGGTGCGCTCCAGCACCTTGCGGCCGGCGGCAACAGCGCTCTCGTCGCTTTCGCCGGAAATGCCAGTGGCGAGCCAGATCTCCTGGAGGTTGGGCGTCACCAGCGTGGCGCCGTCGTAGCGGGCGAGGTCCGAACTCTTGGGATCGACGATGACCGGCGCCCCGCGCCCGGCCGCGAGCGCCAGCACCTCCCGGATGAGGGTGGGCGTCAGGACGCCCTTCGCATAATCCGAGAGCACCACCAAATCATGATCGGGCAGGGCCGCCGCCACATGGGCGAGGATGGCCGCCTCGACCTCGGCGGGAACCGGCCCGGTCTCCTCGCGGTCTGACCGGAGCATGTGCTGGCCCTGCGCGACAAAGCGGATCTTCTCGGTCGTGGGCCGATCCCCGGAGGCAACGAGCAGGGGGCTGACGCCAGGTGTTTCCTCCAGGATGTGCCGCAGCTCGTGACCGCACCCATCGCTGCCGATCACGCCGACCAGCGTGCATTGTCCGCCGAGCGAGGCGATGTTGCGCGCCACGTTGGCCGAGCCGCCGGCGATGGTGGCGCTGCTGCTGACGGACAGCACGGGCACCGGGCTTTCAGGCGAGATTCGGCGGGCGGCCCCGGTGATGAAGCGGTCGAGCATCACGTCGCCGAGGCACAGCACGCGGACCTGGGAGAATTGGTCGATGATGGACATGCCGTTTCTCTAGCCCACTGACGCGCTTCTCTAAAGCCCCCGGTAATTCCGAGGCCCGTCACGCGTCCGCGGACGATCCCCTTGAGCGCCGGGGTACGGACAGGCTGGAGCGCAGGCATTTGGCGGTTGAGCTTAAGCCGGCCTTCAGGCCGTCTCTGGCTCTCGACGCAGGGCTGCGTCGCGAGACTTGCGTGAACTGCATGCCGTTGTGGCCGGCAAAGCGCTATAGGGAACACGCCCCGCAACCCGCCTTTGTCCCATCATCCCATGAATGTTCCCGCAGGCATCGCCCTGCAACTCAGCGCGACATTCTTCTTTGCCGTGATGTCCGCGCTGGCGCGGGTTCTGGCGGATGAGGTGCCCAGCGGCCAGATCGTCTTCTTCCGCAGCGCGTTCGGCCTGCTGCCCCTCCTCGTCTGGCTTTTGTGGACGCGGCGCCTCGCCCGTGCGCTGGCGACTCGTCAGCCTTTCGGCCACATGATGCGGGGCCTGATCGGCGTCGGCTCAATGTGGCTGAGCTTTGCCGCCCTCGCCTTCATACCGCTCGCGGAAGCCATCGCCTTCACCTACACGACGCCGCTTGTCGTCGTCATCCTGGCCGCCATCCTGCTCGGGGAGCGGGTGCCCGCCTTTCGTTGGGGCGTGCTCGGCATCGGCTTCAGCGGTATCGTGCTGATGCTGTGGCCGTCCTTCTCCCACGCCTCCCTTGGATCGGGGGAGGGGCCTTTGACGGGGGCGATCCTGGCATTGGCGGGGGCCGTGGGCGCGGGATTCGCCCTGACCCAGGTCCGCCAGCTGACCCGGAGCGAAACCGCGGAATCGATTGTTTTCTATTTTTCCATCGTGTCTTCCTGCGTCGGCCTGGCGACGCTGCCGCTCGGCTGGGTGATGCCGGACGCTCGGACGGTTGCGATCCTGATCGGGCTGGGCGTCTCCGGCGGTGTGGCGCAGATCTGCATGACGCTGGCGACGCGCTACGCGCCGGCATCGATCGTGGCACCGCTGAACTACGCGACCTTGCTGTGGGCCACCCTCTTCGGCGTGGCCCTGCTCGGCGAGTGGCCGAGCGGACTGGTCGTGCTGGGCGCCGCCGTGGTGGTGGGGGCTGGCCTCGCGCTCATCTGGCGGGAACGCCGGAGCGGACGAGGCGCATAGATTGCGGCGTGGCGCATCGCCGAACGCATGGCCCCGAAACGCTTGGCCCCCGAAACGCTTGGCTGAGCGCCCTGTCCGCTAATGAAGGATAAGCCAGAGGCCGCCCAGCACCGCTGCCGTCGTGACGACGGCGATCCAATCCATCCGCATGGCCGCTCCAAAACTTCCGACGGAAGCAGCGAATGTGCCGGGGTGGGACGGGCGCGTCGCCACCCAATTGGGGTAGGGGGCTTGGCCGTCGATGCCCGGCCCGCGGGCTCAGGTCATATTCATCAGGCGGCACGCTTGAGGGTGAACGACCGCAGTTGATCAGCCCAGACGCATCGCACGGCTGGAACTTCCGCTGTCGGGTCGATCACGAGCAGTATGGCGATAGGTCCGCGACCGTGCGCCGCTACCTGAGGTCTATCCAAGCCTCAATAGGCGTCATTGCGGAAGACCTCGAGGAAGGTCCGCAGGATGATCCTGAGGTCGAGCCATACCGACCAATTGTTGATGTACCAGAGGTCCATCTCAATGCGGCGTTCCATGAGACCCAGTTCCGGCGTTTCCCCACGCAGGCCCTGCACCTGGGCCCAGCCGGTGATGCCGGGTTTGACATGGTGCCGGAACGCGTAGCCGGAAATCAGCTTGGAATATTCGTCATCGTGCGCAATGGCATGGGGCCGCGGACCGACGATGGACATCTGTCCGAGCAGCACATTCAGCAGCTGCGGCAACTCATCGAGGCTGGAGGCGCGCAGGAAGCGTCCCACCCGCGTCACGCGCTTGTCGTGCCGCTGCGCCTGGACGACCTTGGAGCCGTCTTCCATCACGGTCATGGACCGGAACTTGAAGATCGTGAATTCCCGTCCGCCGAAGCCGTTGCGGCGCTGGCGGAAGATGACCGGTCCACGGCTGTCCAGCTTGATCGCGGTCGCGATGATGGTGAACAAGGGCAGCAGCAGCAGCATCGCAACGCTGGCGACCATGAGATCGAGCGACCGCTTCTGCGCCAGCTCGAAGCGCGAGAGCGGCGCACGCTGAACCTCGATCGCGATGGAGGCGCCGAAATCCACGCGCGGCGCATCCAGAAGCTCGCTCATCACCTCGTCGGGCAGAAGCTTCACCGGCAGCGGCACGGAGCGCAGCTTGGCGCGGACGGCATCGAGGCGCTCGATGTCGCTCCACGGCATGGCGAGGACGATTTCCTCGATGCGGTTCTGCCGGGCGAATTGCAGCGCGCTCTTGAGCGCATCCACGTCTGCGGGCATGAGCGCGCTGCCGTGGATGCCCGGCGCCGGAGTGGAAAGACCGAAACGACGCACCTCGTCGAGGCCGAGACGCATCAGCATCTGGGCGGGCACCACCTTATCCAGCTCGGCGGCATCCCCGATCAGCATCGACGGCCGGCCCCGCACGGCGCCGGTACGGATCGCGCGGCGCAGCCAGATGCCCAGCGCCCAGCGGGAGGCGGGTAGAGCGACGAAGCCGAGCACGGCGAAGATGCCCGTGGACAGGCGTGAGGTCGAGTCGCCCACCTTGAGACAGAAGATGACAGTGGCAACCAGGAAGATCGCGAAGGTCCAGTTCACCACGGCCGCGCGGGTTTCCTCGACGAGCCGGACCATCCGCCATGGCTTGTAAAGCCCGCCGGATACGTTGGTCAGCACGAAGGCCACGGCCGCGAGAATGCCGATCCCCAGCGGCCGCGTGATCTCGAACCCCGCGCTGAACTGGGTGGAGAAAAAGAAATCGACGAGCACGCTGAGACCGAGGATCAGCGCCACGTCCGTCAGCATGAAGAGAGGGGTGACGGAGGCGTAATCGAAACGGGCAACGGTTCCGGAGCCCCGCACCCCGCTCGCCTGGTCAATTCGCACATTGTCCGTGGACAGCGACATTCGTCCCTCAAGTCCGCCTGACCGATGGAGAAGGGGATCGGCCGCTTCCGCAGAACGATACCGCAACCATGATCGCTATTATTCTGCTAACATAGCATTGGGGCGCGCGCGCCACAAGTGAGTATAGGCCAATAAGCCAACCAATGCCAGATGTAATCAATCTGTCGCGAAATGCAAAATTGGCTGAAATGTTTCTCTGTCCCCGTGACGTTGCACCAAAATCACGGATATAAATCTCGATCGATCGAGTAATAAGCAAAGATCGAAAAGCCGTAATTTTGCTTAATGGAAAATCGGAGCAATTAATTACTTCAACAATGGATTGCGAGTATCGATGAGCCTATTTTGTGGGCATTGCTGCATTGCAAGATCGCCTTCCAGTGCTTTTTCCGGGAGGTCCGCCGCGGCTGACGTCGTTCTGTAGGACCTTGCCCCTGCCTGTACCGTCTACGCTTTGGCCGGCCAGGCGCCGCAAATGTGTGCATCCGCGCCAACCGGTTCACCTGCACTTATTATCTCGTGCCGGGCGCTCACGTCATCCCCCGATTGGACGAACGCAGCCTCCGTGAATGTGGCCCGGCTGGCGGACACGGCGTTCATGGCCCCGCCGGCATGCGGAGTGGGCCAACCTGCCGACCGTGTCCCCCGCACCCAACAAGCCAGCCTTCGCGGTCATGCTATTAGGACCCGGGCAAACCTGAAGGTGGGGGCAGGCGATCAGCAGATTCGCTCAGCCAAAGTGATCGCGGGGGAGGTGGCGTCAGGATTATTTGGCTTATGTCGCGAGGGGGCAACACCCGATCCCCCGGCTGCAAGGCAAGGCGATGATCTGTTGGCAACCAAAGAGTATGGATTTTTCGCCATGGGCAAGCGATCGCAAGGTTCTAGAGCCGCCGGCCCAGCCTCCCATCAGGCGGCTTGGTTGGCAGAAGCGACCCCACGGGCCGACGCTTGCGCGAGGTGGATTGACGTCGTGGAGGCGCGGGGCGGTAGCTTAGTAATTATCACAAGGGTGCAAAGGTCGCGCCGGCACGCGCTCTGCTCGAGGTACCCAGCGGGATTGTTGCAGCGCCACACGCCCTGTGGTAAACATGACGTACCTAATTGGAGTGTGGGCGATGGCGAAAGTTTCCAAGATCAAGGCGGCGCTCACCGGCGCTGCAGTTGCGGGCATGGTCCTCGGAACTGTTGTTCCGTCGCAGGCGGCCGGCCTCTGGGGTCAGCGTTTTGCGTCTCTGCGCACCACGCAGACCCAGTCTGTAGGCGGTGGCTGGAAGTGGTCGCTGATCCAGTATCGCGCGATCAAGTATGATCAGCGGATCAGCCGGTTCCTGGGCCGTCAGGTGAGCCCCTTCTGCCGCTTCTTCTGCTGATCTCGGCCTACAGCTGATCATTGGCCCATTTCGTGTTTGTTCCGGCCGGCGAAAGTCGGTCGGTAAAACGTGAAACTGGGCCAATTTTTTTTAGGTGTCCCGGCTAAGCGTGTCTGGGGTGTGCGGCGGTTCGATTGATCGTTTGGGGTTGACCCAGACCCTCGGGAGCATGGCCAAATGAGTGCAAAGCTTCTGCGCGACGAATGCAGGCGTGTCGTCTGTTGCGATGTTAACGGGGCTTAAGCGGCATGCTTCGTATTGACAAGTCTGGTCCGGAAAACTCCCTGCGTATCCAGAACGAGAGCGAGCTCGATCTGGTCTATCTTCTCCAGGTACTCCGGCGCCAAAAGTGGGTCATCGCGACCGTTGCCTGTGCGGTTGTCAGCCTTGCTGCGCTTTATTGCTTCATTGTCACCCCGCAATATACAGCCAGCGCAGAGCTTCTTATCGATACCCAGCAAGCGCGTGGCCTTGAGGTCATGCCTCAGTTGACGGGTATCATGGACTCGGCGGGCATAGATAGCCAAGTCCAGATTCTTCAGTCAGAGCGGATTGCAAAAGCCGTCATCAAGGAGCTGAAGCTCGTCGAAGCCAAGAAGAAGGCCATAGAAGAGAACGGCAGTTCTATTGTTCAGACTGTAGGCGGGTTTCTTTTTCCGTTCCTCGTACGGACCACGCCTCTCAGTGATTACGAGATCGAGCGTGCTCAGGTCGATGACTTCGTCGACCGCCTCAAAGTCAAGCGCGTCGGCATGAGCTATGTGATCGGTATCGACTTCAAGGCTGCCGATCCGGTTATGGCGGCCGATGTCGCCAACCAAGTGGCTGAGGCCTACATTGTCGATCAACTCGAGGCAAAGTATCAGGCAACCCGACGCGCCAGCGTATGGCTTCAGGACCGCATTGCCGAGCTGCGCGACCAGGCGCTCGCCGCTGATCGGGCGGTTCAGGACTTCAAGGCTCGCAATAACATCATCGACACTCAGCGAGGGTTAATCTCCGACCAGCAGATGTCGGAGCTTAACACTCAGCTCATCACCGCTCGTACCGCTGTCGCGGAGGCGCAGGCGCGTTACGAGCGGGTGAACAATATTATCAAGCAGGGCGGCGTGACCGGTACGAGCGACGAAGTCGTTTCCGACGTGCTCAACAATGATGTTATCAGCCGGCTTCGTACTCAGTATCTCGACGCTATAAAACGAGAGGCCGACTGGTCCAAGCGCTATGGGCCCGACCATATCGCAGTTATCAATCTCAACAACGAGATTCGCGGACTTCAGCGTTCGCTCTTCACCGAGCTGTCGCGGATCGCGGAGACCTACAAGTCGGACCTTGAGATCGCCCGCGCCCGCGAGCAGAGCCTCACCAAGAGCCTCGAGCAGCTGATGGCGCAGGCCAAGCTGACGGGGCAGGCGCAGGTTGAGTTGCGCGAGCTGGAGAGCAACGCGCAGTCCTATCGGGCGCTCTATGACAACTTCCTGCAGCGTTTCATGCAGGCGACCCAGCAACAGTCCTTCCCTGTCACCGAAGCCCGTGTCATCACCGATGCCTCGGCGCCGCTCAAGGCGTCCTCGCCCCGCACGCCGCTGATCGTCGCCGGCGGTTTGTTCGCGGGGCTCGTCCTTGGCTTCGGCGTCGGAATGTGGCGCGAGCGGATGAACCGCACCATCCGGCTGCCAGCGGATGTGGAGCGTTACCTGGGCCTCGAATGCCTTGGCGTACTGCCGCTGCTGCCTAGCACGGTGGCGACGCCTGTTCCCGCAGGACAGAGCGCGTTCGACAGTTCCACGGGCATCATGCGGCAGGTGACGTCGGATCCCTTCTCGCGCTTCTCGGAGACCCTGCGCTCGGTGAAGGTGTCGGCGGATGTCTCGATCCATGGCCGTTCGGTGAAGGTCATCGGCATCGTCTCGACGCTTCCGAAGGAAGGCAAGTCCACCGTATCCGCGAACTTCGCCCAGCTGATCGCGCACAGTGGCCAGCGTTGCGTGCTGATCGACGGCGACCTGCGCAATCCCACGCTGACCCGACGCTTGGCGCCCAGCAGCACCGCGGGCCTGTTGGAGCTGGTGTTCGGGAAGGCGTCGCTCGAGGACGTCAGCATCGTCGACCGGATGACCGGGCTGCGGTTCATTCCGGCGGTTGTGCCCGGAGATATCGTCCACACCAACGAGATTCTCGCCTCCGAGCAGATGTCGGCGGTTCTGGACGAACTCAAGCGGGACGTCGACTACATCGTGATCGATTTCCCGCCGCTGGCGCCGGTGGTCGACGTGTTGGCTTCCACCCACATGGTGGATGGTTACGTCTATGTTCTCGATTGGGGCTCCTCGAACCGGGATCTCGTTGCGAATACGCTCCAGAATGCGCCGAAGGTCTATGACAAGGTGCTCGGCTGCCTGCTGAACAAAGTGGACCTGAAGGCGATGCGCAGCCTCGAGGACTACGGAAGCAAGTATTACTACCACAAATATTATGCGAGCTATGGCCGCAACTCCTGACGCGGACGGCGCTGCGCCAGCCGCTGCGGATAACGCGTCCGGTATCGGGCCTTCCGATACGCCGTCGGGCCTTCGGCAGCGGGCGCGCTCACCTGCTGTGATCTATGCCGCACGCCTCCTCGGCGTCGCGCTGGTTGGGGCGACCGTAGTTTGGCTGGTCGCGTCCGTCGGCGTGAAGCGCTTCGATTCTGGCCTGTTTCTGCGCCCCGTGGCCGCCCGGATGATGGCCGGCCAGCCCTATGATCCGGACATCATTTCGGCCATGGAGGCCGACATGTCCGTCGTGCTCACCGATCCCGTCTGCGATTATCAGGCGCTTCAGGATCTCGCCGTGGTGCGTGCCGCCTTTGCCGAAGTCGCGTTCCAGGGCGAGGACGCCGACCTCGCCGACCGGCGGCTCACAGCGGCCACCGAGGCCGCGCGGGCCAGCCTTGCCTGCAGTCCCGGTTCTGCGCGCGCGTGGACCATACTGGCTTGGGTGGAATACATCCGGAACGAGGACACGCCGCTGCTGCACACCTATCTGGCCAAGTCTCACGATTCCGGTCCGTTCGAGGGTTGGGCGCTGGTGCGGCGCATGGAGATTCTGCTGGCGCTCTATCCCGCGCTGGACGCGGCGGAGCTTGCCAATCTCAAGCAGGCGATCAACTGGATGATCACCCTCCAGATGAGCGAGTTCATCGGCGAGCATTATGTCTCGGCGAAGCCGGAGCAGCGCCGGCTGCTGCGAGACATGCTCGCCGCGGCCCCCGAGCGCACCCAGAAGCGGGCGGCGGAAGTCATCCGCAGTGGCGGCGACGATATCGACCTGCCGTTGATCGAGCCCCTGGGGAGCCGGCCGTGGAAGTGACAGACCGGGCCGACGCCCCCGTTGCGTCGGAGCGCCGGCGGCGCTCGAAGCGCTCCCTACCGGATCGGATCGGCTTCTGGTTCTTCCTCGCCATGGTGCTCCTGGCGCCGATACCAGACGGCTCTGTCGCATTGATCTGGATCCAGGTCTGGACGGTTTTTGCGGCCATAGCGGTTCTGCTCCTGAGCTATCGTGATGTCTCCCGCGGGGTCGCCCTGCTGCTCGCCGGTCAGCTTTTGCTGCTGGCCGGCTACGGCGCCGTTGCCCTTCTGCAGTCCGTCTCGCCCGGCCCCGCGCCGCTCGCCATCTGGTCCGAGGCGGGCAAGATCCTCGGCATGGAGATCGCGCCCCTGTCGGGCTCCGTGCGCAACACGCCTCTGCTCTTCCTCGGCCGGCCGTTGCTCGCCGCGCTGGTGCTCACCGCGGCCATGCTGATCGGGCCGGACCGGCACCGCACCGGCGTCGTCCTGAGGGCCATCGTCGGGGCCGCATGCCTCTACGGCTTCATCGGCTTCCTCGGCTTCGTCATCGATTCCGAAAATCTGCGCCCGTTCGATCAGGGCGGCGCGCTCACCACCTTCTTCCTCAACAAGAACACCACGGCGACCTATCTCGGCTCCGCCTTCCTCATCGTGTTCGCCATGCTGCTGCCCAAGGCCCTGAACGCGCTGCGCGAGCACAAGCCGCTCTCCGGCCTGTTTCGTGGCGAGGGCGGCCGCAAGCGCATCATCGCGGCGCTGGCAGGCCTCTTCCTTCTTGTCCTGCTGCCGCTCACGCTGTCGCGCGCCGGCCTGATGCTGACGGTCGTCCTCGCGCTGGCGGCCGTCGCGCTCAAGATCCGGCTCACCGGGCGCGGGATGGTCTGGAAGCTTGTGCTGGGTGTCCTGGTCCTGTTCTCCTTCATCTACGCCCTATCCGGCGAGGGGTGGCGCGAACGTCAGGCGCTGGTGGGCTTCGACAGCCTGGGGCGCCTCGATGCCTATGGCATGATGCTCGATGCCGCCGCCGCCCGGCCCATGCTGGGTTACGGTCTTGGCAGTTTCGCCGAGAGCTTCCCCCAGTTCCGCACCGAACAGCTCGGCACCTCGGCCATGTTCGATATCGGGCACAGCACGCCCATCGAGCTGATCTTCGAGGGCGGCTATCCGCTCGCGCTTCTGGTCCTCGCTTATGTGCTGATCTGCGGCGCGGTGCTGGTGCGCGGCGCGCTCCGGCGGCCGGATGATCCGTATATCCTCGGCGCCCTTCTGGTCGGCACCCTCGGCATGCTCCACACGAGCTTCGACTTCCCGCTGCAGATCCCCGGCTTCCTGATCATCTACCTGACGGTGGTCGGGCTGGGCCTCGCCCGGTCCTTCCTGCCGCGGGAGGAGCGAAAGGTGATGCGCAGGAAGGTCATGCGCCGGCCAACCGGCGCGGCGCAAGCTACGCCCGCGCCCGAGGCGTCGTCTGCCTCGGATGTCGGGGCCGGCCAGACCGCTTGAGTTCCAACCGACTGAGCGGGCCGTGGAGAATTTCCTGCGCCCCGCTCAGTGCCCCAAACCAGACGCCAAATCAGCGCTCCACGAATGCCTTCTCGATCACATAGTGGCCGGGGGCCGACTGGCTGCCCTCGCTGAAGCCGCGCGACTCCAGAAGCTCCACCACGTCCTTCAGCATCTGCGGGCTGCCGCAGAGCATCAGGCGGTCTTCCTCCGGCGAGATCACCGGCAGCCCGAGGTCGGCGAAGAGCTTGCCCGAAGTGATGAGATCGGTGATGCGGCCCTGGTTGCGGAAGGGCTCGCGCGTCACGGTCGGGTAATAGACGAGCTTTTCCCGCACTTCCTCGCCGAGGATCTCGTCGTTAGGCAGAGTCTTGGTCAGGTACTCGTCATAGGCGAGCTCGGCCACGGTGCGGGTGCCGTGGATGAGGATGACCTTCTCGAAGCGGTCGTAGGCGTCCGGGTCCTTCACCACCGAGAGGAAGGGCGCGAGACCCGTACCGGTGGAGAGCAGATACAGGCGCTTGCCGGGCAGGAGGCTGTCCTGCACCAGCGTGCCGGTGGGCTTGCGGCCGACGAGGATCTTGTCGCCCACCTTGAGGTGCTGGAGGCGGGAGGTTAGCGGGCCGTTCTGCACCTTGATGGAGAAGAACTGCAGCTCTTCCTCGTAGTTTGCGCTCGCCATGGAATAGGCGCGCAGCAACGGCTTGCCGTCCACCAGCAGGCCGATCATCGTGAACTGGCCGTTGAGGAAGCGCAGGCCGGGATCGCGGGTGCAGGTGAAGGAGAAGAGGTTGTCGGTCCAGTGGTGGACGCTGGTGACGGTCTCTTCGTTGAAATTGCTCATCTCGAAAGTCCGGTCTCGACAAGGTGCGGCGCGCCGGAATGGCGAAAATCCCGCAATGCTCAAGGGAAGACGGCCGTCACCCTACAGGATGCGGCCGCGCTTCAAAAGTGCGGCGGGTGTCCGCAGTCGCCCCTCGGATCGAGCCCTGTTCAGGCGGTTCCGGCCGCAACGCGCGCCAGATACTGGCCGTAGCTGGACTTGGCGAGGTCGTGCGCCCGCGCTTCCAGGCCCGCCCGATCGATGAAGCCGGCGCGATAGGCCACTTCCTCGGGGGAGGAAATGCGCAGCCCCTGCCGCTTCTCAAGGATCTGGACGAACTGCGCGGCCTCGACGAGGGAATCCGGCGTGCCGGTGTCGAGCCAGGCGAAGCCCCGGCCCATCATGGCGACGTGCAGCGCGCCGAGCTCCAGATAGGCCTTGTTGACGTCGGTGATCTCGATCTCGCCGCGGGGGGAGGGGGCGAGGTCGGCGGCGATGTCCACCACCCGGTTGTCGTAGAAATAAAGGCCGGTCACCGCGAGGTTGGATTTCGGCGCCTTCGGCTTCTCCTCCAGGGAGAGGACCTTTCCGGATGCGTCCATCTCCACCACTCCGTAGCGCTCGGGGTCATGGACCGGATAGCCGAACACCGTCGCGCCCGTCTCCTGCCGCGCCGCGCCGGCCAGCAACTCGGGCAGGCCGTGCCCGAAGAAGAGGTTGTCGCCCAGCACCAGCGCCACGCGGTCGTTGCCCACGAACTCGCGGCCAACGATGAAGGCGTCGGCGAGCCCGCGCGGATGCTCCTGCACCGCATAGGTGAGGTTGATGCCGAACTGGCTGCCGTCCTTCAACAGCGCCTGGAACAGCGCGGAATCGTGCGGCGTGGTGATGATCAGGATGTCCCGGATGCCCGCCATCATCAGCGTGCACAAGGGATAATAGATCATCGGCTTGTCGTAGACCGGCAGTAGCTGCTTGGAGACGACCAGCGTGATGGGATGAAGCCGGGTGCCGGAGCCGCCGGCCAGGATGATACCCTTCACGATGCTTCCTCGGATTGCGGCGCGGGCGTTGCCGGCGCGGAATGTGCGGGCGCCTCCGGCTGGGGCACTTTGGCCAGCAGCGTGTCCACCACCTCGCGGGTGCGTTGCTCCCACGGGGCGGCGCGCACGCCGAAGGCGCGTTCGAACAGGTCGCTGGCCAGCTCGGAATTCTTCGGCCGGCTGGCGGGGGTCGGATAGTCGGCCGTGGTGATGGGCGTCACCTGCGGCTTGCGGCCGGTGTGGGGCTCCGCCGCTGCGACGATGGCGCTGGCGAAGCCGTGCCAGGTGGTCACGCCGCGCCCGGCGAAATGGTAGGTGCCCCAGCGGGCATCGCCGCTCGCGGCCGCGAGAGCTGCGGCCAGCACCGCCTCGGCGAGGTCGCGCGTGGCCGTGGGGCAGCCGTGCTGGTCGGCGACCACGCGCAGCTGGTCGCGCTCGCCGGCGAGGCGCAGCATGGTCTTCAGGAAGTTGTTCCCGTGGACCCCGTAGACCCACGAGGTGCGCACGATCACGTGGCGATCGCAGGCCGCGCGCAGCGCCGCCTCGCCCGCCGCCTTGGTGCGGCCGTAGACGCCGAGCGGCGCCACCTGGTCCGCCTCCACGTAGGCGCCGCGCTTGGTGCCGTCGAACACGTAGTCGGTGGAGACATGGACGAGGGGCGTGCGGTAGCGCGCACAGCGTTCGGCGATGAGGCCGGGCGCGAAGGCATTGATGCGGGCGGCGAGGTCCGGCTCGCTCTCCGCCTTGTCGACGGCGGTGTAGGCCGCGGCGTTGATGAGCGCATCCGGCCGTGCGGCCTCAAGCGCGCGCGCGACGGCGACCGGATCGGAAATATCGAGTTCGGCATGGCCGAGCGCCGTGAGCCCGATGCCGCGCTCGGCGGCCAGCGCCACGGTTTCACGTCCGAGCTGTCCCCCGGCACCGAACAGAAGAATGCGCGTCAAGATGCGAGCCCCAGTTTGGCGCCGGCCGCCGGTGCCTTGTCCAGCCCCAGCCGCTGGCCCTGATAGCGCTGGCGCAGCGGCTCCCACCACGGGCGGTTGGCGAGATACCAGCGGATGGTCTTCTCAAGCCCGGTCTCGAACGTCTCGCGCGGCGACCAGCCGAGCTCGGCGTTCAGCTTGGAGAAGTCGATGGCGTAGCGCGCATCATGGCCGGGCCGGTCGGTGACGAAGCGGATCAGCCCCTCGCGCCTTCCGATGGCGGCATCCGGCACGATATCGTCGAGGATGACGCAGATGGTGCGCACCACGTCGATGTTCCGCCGCTCGCAGGCGCCGCCCACATTGTAGCTCTCGCCGGGGCGGCCCTTGGTGGCGATGAGCACCAGCGCCTCCGCGTGGTCCTCCACGAACAGCCAGTCGCGCACGTTCTCGCCCGTGCCGTAGACCGGCAGCTCGGCCCCTTCCAGCGCGTTCAGCGTGACGAGGGGGATGAGCTTCTCGGGGAAGTGGTACGGCCCGTAATTGTTCGAGCAGTTCGACATCACCGCCGGCAGGCCATAGGTGTGGAACCACGCCCGGACGAGATGGTCGGAGGCCGCCTTGGAGGCGGAGTAGGGCGAATTCGGCTGGTAAGGGGTGTCTTCCCGGAACAGTCCCTCCGCGCCGAGGCTGCCGAACACCTCATCGGTGGAGATGTGATGGAAGCGGAAGGCCTCCTTCTGCGGCCCCGGCAGCGCCCGCCAGTAGCGCAGGGCCTCCTGCAGCATCGTGTAGCTGCCCACCACATTCGTGGAGATGAAGTCGCCCGGCCCGTCAATGGAACGGTCCACATGCGACTCGGCCGCGAGGTGCATCACGAGGTCGGGCTTGAACCCCTCCAGCGCGGAGCGCACCGCGGCGGCATCGCAGATGTCGGCCTGCACGAAGGCGTAAAGCGGGCTGCCCGCGACCGGCGCGAGGGAGGCGAGATTCCCGGCGTAGGTCAGCTTGTCGAAATTGAGGACATGGTGGCCGAGCCCCACGAGGTGCCGCACCACCGCCGAGCCGATGAAGCCGGCCCCTCCCGTCACCAGCACCCGCATCAATCTACCTTTCGCTCGCCGTGCCCTGATAGGCGAACGGGCTGTCGAAATCCTTGAGGCGCGGCAGGATGCGATCCTTGTCCGAGAGGATCTTCTCGCCGTCGCCGCAGGTCCAGTCGATGGCAAGGTCGGGATCATTCCAGATGATTCCGCGCTCGCTCGCCTGATCGTAGCCCGCGTCCACCTTATAGGCGACGCGCGTGCCCGGCGCGAGGGTGCAAAAGCCGTGAGCAAAACCCTGAGGAATGTAGAGCTGCTCGCCCCCCTCGGCGGTGAGCCGCGCCCCCACCCATCGGCCATAGGTCGGCGAGCCTTTGCGCACATCCACCGCAACGTCATAGATGGCGCCGCTCAGCACCCTCACGAGCTTGGCCTGTGCGAAGGGAGGCGCCTGCATGTGCAGGCCACGGATGGTGCCCGTCTCGGCCGACAGCGACTCGTTGTCCTGCACGAAGTCCGCCCCGATGCCGTTGGCGGCGTAGCGCGGCTTCACATAGGTCTCGCAGAAATAGCCGCGGGCGTCGCCGAAGCGGCGCGGCTGGACCAGGACGACATCCGGGATGGCAAGCGGAGTGAATGCGGTCATGGCATGGCTTCTAATGGGTTTTCGGTCGATGGGAAACCTGGGAGAAGTTGGGTCGCAAGGCGGCCGGTAGCCGGGTCGCGGCAGAAGGTCTCAGCCGGGCGACAGCTCACGCCCCACGCTCGAATAGTCGAAGCCGAGCGCGGCCATTTCGTCGGAACGGTAGATGTTCCTGAGGTCCACAACCACCGGCTGACCCATCAGCGCGCGGATGCGCTTCAGGTCGAGGGCGCGGAAGGCGTCCCATTCGGTGACGATGACGAGAGCGTCCGCCCCCGTCGCCGCCTCGTAGGGGCTGTCCACATAGGTGACGTCCGACAGCACCAGCCGGGCCTGTTCGACACCTTCGGGGTCGTGGGCGCGCACGATGGCGCCGGCATCCTGCAGCGCGGTGATGATGGCGATGGAGGGGGCGTCCCGCATGTCGTCGGTATTGGGCTTGAAGGTCAGGCCGAGGATGCCGACGGTCCGCCCGCGCACCGAGCCGCCCAGCGCCTGGATCACCTTGCGGGCCATGGCGCGCTTGCGCTGGTCGTTCACCGCCACCACCGTCTCGACGATGCGGGTGGGGGCGCCGTGATCCTGCGCGGTCTTGATGAGGGCGAGGGTATCCTTGGGGAAGCAGGAGCCGCCATAGCCGGGCCCGGCGTGCAGGAACTTGGAGCCGATCCGGTTGTCGAGGCCGATACCGCGCGCCACGTCCTGGACGTTGCCGCCCACCTTCTCGCACAAATCGGCGATCTCGTTGATGAAGGTGATCTTGGTGGCGAGGAAGGCGTTCGCCGCATACTTCGTGAGCTCCGCCGTGCGGCGGGAGGTGAAGAGCAGGGGCGCCTGATTGAGGTAAAGCGGCCGGTAGAGGTCAGTCATCACCTGCTTCGCGCGCTCGTCCTCGGTCCCGACCACAATGCGGTCCGGCCGCTTGAAATCGGTGATGGCCGCGCCCTCCCGCAGGAATTCGGGATTGGAGACCACGGCGAATTCGGCGTCCGGCCGCAATTCGCGGATGATGCGCTCCACCTCGTCGCCGGTGCCCACCGGGACCGTGGATTTCGTCACCACGACCGTGTAGCGGCGGATGGCCCGGGCGATGTCGCGCGCCGCCTGGTAGACGTAGGACAGGTCCGCATGGCCGTCGCCCCGGCGCGAGGGGGTGCCGACCGCGATGAAGACGGCCTCCGCCTCCTCCAGCGCGCCCGCAAGGTCGGTGGTGAAGAACAGGCGCTCCGCGGCGACATTGGTGGCCACAAGCTCGCTGAGGCCCGGCTCGAAGATTGGGATGTCCCCGGCCTTGAGCGCGGCGATCTTCGCCGTGTCCGTGTCCACGCAGGTGACGCGGTGGCCGAAGTCAGAAAAGCAGGCGCCGGAAACAAGGCCCACATAGCCTGCACCGATCATCGCGACTTGCATGTAGCACCCATGAATCTCAACCTGGAGCGTTACCCCGGACGACGCAACGCCGATATACAGGAGGATGCTGCGGCTTCAATGACAGCCGGCTGACCAATATGGGCTCGCGTCCGCCCTGCCTCTGCGCGATGTGGCAAATTGTCCATCCCCGGAGACAATCCCCGGGCCTTCTTCGCACTGCGGCAAACGCCGCGATATCCTCGCGTCAGGCTGCTGGGAGTAGGGTAATGGCGTTGATGGAAAGCGAGGCCCGCTGGGTGCGGGAATGGCTGTTCGACAAGGCGCTGCCGCTGTGGTGGGAGCGCGGCGCCGACAGCGGGGGCGGCTTCCACGAGAAGATCGGGCTGGACGGCCAGCCTGTTTCCGCCCCGCGCCGGCTGCGGGTCCAGGCCCGGCAGGCCTATGTCTATGCGGAGGCCGGTCGCCTCGGCTGGGACGGTCCATGGCGCGCGGCGGCCGAGCACGGGCTCGGCTTCCTGCTGGCCCGCTACCGCAGGCCGGACGGGTTGTTTCGCACCCTGGTTTCGGCCGAGGGCGCGCCTTTGGACGATACCGTGGATCTCTACGATCAGGCCTTCGTCCTCTTCGCTCTGTCCCAGGCCCATGCGATGGGGCTGGGCGACGGGACGCTGGTGGACACCGCGCGCACGCTGATTGCCACGCTGAAGGCCGAGCGCGGCCATCCCGAGGCCGGGTTCGAGGAGGCGCGGCCCCGCAGCCTGCCGCTACGCTCCAATCCGCACATGCACATGCTCGAGGCGAACCTGTCGTGGGTGGCGGCGGGCATCGACGCGCCGTTCGCCGATGTGGCGCGGGAGATCGTCGCCCTCGCGGCGCGGCGCATGATCGATCCCGAGACCGGCGCCATCGGCGAATATTACGACGGCGACTGGCGGTTCGCGCCCGGGCCCGATGGCGGCGTGCGTGAGCCCGGCCATCAGTTCGAATGGGCCTATCTGCTCGACAGCGCCGGCCCGCTGCTGGGTGAGGACCGGCACGTGGAGAGCCGGCGCCTCTATGCCTTCGGCGATCGCTTCGGCATCGATCCCGCGCGCGGCGCTGCGGTGTTCGCCCTCGATGCGGCGGGCGCCGTCATCGATCCGCGTGCGCGCCTGTGGGCGCAGACGGAGCGCCTGCGCACGGCCCTCGTCTTCGCCGAGGCGGCCGGGGAGGGGGAGCGGGGCCCGTTCATCGCGGCAGCACAGGAGGCCTTCGCGGTCACGCGGTCCTATCTCGATGTCGGGGTGCCGGGCTTGTGGCGCGATCAGCTTCTGGCCGATGGCAGCTTCGTGGAGGAGGCTGCGCCCGCCTCCTCCTTCTACCACATCGTGTCGGCCTTCGCGGTGCTGCTGAGGGTGGGCGGGGCGGCCTGACGGTGCCTCGCCCGAGTTGCCTCAGGCGCGCTGGTAGATGTCCTCGAAGCGATGGATGTCGTCCTCGCCGAGGTAGGAGCCGGTCTGGACCTCGATGAGTTCCAGCGGGATTCGCCCGGGATTGGCGAGCCGGTGGACGCCGCCGATGGGGATGTAGGTCGATTCGTTCTCGTTCACCGTGAACTTGCGTTCCGCGAGCGTCACCTCGGCGGTGCCACGCACCACGATCCAGTGCTCGGCGCGGTGGTGGTGCTTCTGCAGGGAGAGCACGCCGCCCGGTTCCACCACGATCTTCTTCACCTGGAAGCGGTCGCCGCGGCACACGGTCTGGTAGGTGCCCCACGGACGATGGATGGTCAGGTGCTCGTCCACCTCGTTCCGCTTCGCGGCCTTCAGGCGGGAAACCAGCTCCTTCACGTCCTGGCTGCGGTTGGAGGGCATCACCAGCACCGCGTCGTCGGTGGCGACGACGGAAATGCCCTTCAGGCCGATGGCCGTGACCAGCGGCCCCTCGGACCGCACGAAGGAATCATCGCTGTCCAGCATGGTGACGGAGCCGACGCACACATTGCCCCGGTCGTCGGGCGTGCCGATCTCGTGCAGCGCGTCCCAGGAGCCGACATCCGACCAGCCGAAGCTCCCCCTCACCACCGCGGCATGGCGGGTGCGCTCCAGCACGGCAAAGTCGATGGACTTGGCCGGCGCGGCCTTGAAGGCGGCCGGGTCCAGCCGCAGGAAGCCGAGGTCGGAGGTAGCGGCGGCCACCGCTGCGGCGGCGCATTCCGCGATCACCGGCTCGAACGTCTCGGCCTCGCTCAGCAGCAGCCCGGCGGGGAACAGGAAGTTGCCGGAATTCCAGAGATAGCCGGCCTCCACATAGTGCTGCGCGGTGGCACGATCCGGCTTCTCCACGAAGGATTCCACCTCGAATGCCCCGCGCTCGTCTAGTTCCTTGCCGAGCCGGATGTAGCCGTAGCTGGTGCGCGGCTCCGTCGGGGTAATGCCGAAGGTCACGATCTTGCCAAGCCGCGCGGCGTCCGCGCCGATCTCGACCGTGAGCCGGAAGCCCTCGGGATCAAGAACCACGTGGTCGGAGGCGAGCGCGAGCACCAGGGTGTCCGGCCCATAGGTCTGGGCGACGTAGCACGCGGCGGCAATGAGGGCGGGAGCGCTGTCCCGCCGGGCCGGCTCCAGCATGACCGTGGCATTGATGCCGATGGCGGCCGCCTGGCGCTGGGCGAAAAATCGGAATTCCTCATTCGCCACCACAACGGGGTCGGCAAAGAGCGGACTCGGGGACGCGCGCAGCAAGGTGTCCTGGTATAGCGTTTTTGGCCCAGCAAGGGGTAGGAACTGTTTCGGCAGGCTGGTACGCGACAGGGGCCAGAGCCGGGTTCCGGTTCCGCCAGCGAGGATGACTGGCACGATCCGCATGAACTTCGTCGCACCTGCGCTTGCGCTGGCCAAAACACTCATTGCTCGCCTCGTGTTTGATGCCGGCACGTTGTCACAACTAGCTACGTCAGTCACGGCTTTTTGTGCGCAGCAACATAGGCCTCCCCTGCACTTGCAGGTGCCATCGCGCCCTTCAGATGGGAACTCGGATGTGAGGTTCGGCGGGAGTCGTTGCGTTGCACAACGATTTTCGGTTAAGGAAATCGGGACTCTGGCGAGTTCGGCAATGATGATCACAGCCACAGGAGCCGCGTCTTGGCCGAGCACGGGGCAGCCCTCGAAGTGAAGTCCGCGTGGATGCCATTACTGCCCCCCACAACGCCCAGCGGTTCTTCAGCGCGGGCGCCCGACGACCTGCACCCTGCCTATCGGCCAGACATCGACGGACTGCGCGCAATAGCGGTGAGCGCGGTCGTAATCTTCCATGTCTGGCGGGACGCGATGCCCGTCGGCTTCATGGGCGTCGACCTCTTCTTCGTGCTTTCGGGCTTCCTGATTACCAAGATTCTGTGGCGCGAATCGATCGCCGACCGGTTCTCAATCGCCCGGTTCTACGAGCGGCGAATCCGCCGCATCATGCCGGCGCTCCTCGTGATGCTGCTCGCCACCACGGTTGGCGCGTGCTTCGTGCTGCTACCTGTGGACCTCGTGGGCTACGGGAAAAGCGTCGTTGCAACGATCTTCTTTGTCGCGAACATATATTTTTGGAGAGATACGAACTATTTTTCTAGGACGGCTGAAGAAAAGCCTTTGCTCCATATGTGGTCCCTTGGTGTCGAAGAGCAGTTCTATATATTTTTCCCTTTTGTTATATTTTTGCTTGCAAAATTCTGGCGTCGCGGTGCGGTTGCTGCCGTTTTGGTCCTTACCATCGCCTCGTTGGCGCTCAATGTCCTGGCGGTGCGGGCAGGCCTCACCTTTCCGGCATTCTATCTCTTGCCGACGCGCGCATGGGAGATGGGAGCAGGGGCTTTTCTTGCGCTTCTGGCAACCCCCAACCGGCCCCCGCTCTCGCGTCCCCTCATCATCGCCATCGGCGTCGCCGGGCTTGTCATGGTCATCGTGGGGATCGCTCATCGGCTGTCGGCGCTATCCGACATCCCGAATGCGCTCCTTGTGGTTTTCGGTACCTGCATGGTGATCTGGAGCGGCCAGTTTGGAATCGCCGGCGTGGGTCGTCTCCTGGCATTGCGTCCGGTCGTCTTCGTCGGTCTCGTTTCTTACTCGCTCTACCTCTGGCATTGGCCCATCATCGTCTTCGCGAAGTATTACCTCGTCCGCGAAGTCAATCTGATCGAGGGCTCGCTTCTGATCGCTATCATGTTCGCGTGCGCTGTCATTTCCTGGCGCTATGTCGAACGGCCAGTTCGCGATAAGACCTTCCGTGTCCCGACGCTTCTAGTCTGGACCGGTGCAGGCGCGGCCATCAACGTCGGCACCGCTTTGGTTCTTATCGCTTGGCAAGGATTGCCGTGGAGGCTCAACGAGTCGGCGGCACGCATCAATGCTGCCGTCGGGACGACCTTCCGGTGCGCCGTGTCGGATCACGTCGTCGTTGGTTTCTCGCGTGGCTGCAAGCTGAACCTGCCGAGCGGAGATCCCGCAGAGGCCAAGGTGGTGCTGATGGGCAATTCCCACGCCCTTATGTATGCGCCTGTCGTGGGTAGCATCCTTAAGGAGAAGGGGCTCACCGGTCTCCTCGTCATGGCCAATCGCTGCATCCCCTCTGCAACGATCAATTTCAACGAGAATTGCCGTCGTCTCGCCGAGCGTTACATCGAGGATGTCGTTCGTCTCCCGGCAAAGGTCGTGGTCGTCAGCCTGAACTGGAGCCCGGAGACCGACGGTTTCGTCGATCAGTACGGCAAACTATTTGCCGGCACCAAGGAGCAGGCACTGACCGCCGGTGTCTCGGATACCATCGCCCGGTTGGAGAAGGCGGGTAAGGTGGTCGTCCTAGTGGGGCCGATCGCGGTGCCTGGCTGGGACGTGGCGTCTGTCGTCAGTCGCAGCCTGGCATTTGGGCGGCCCCTGGAGCATCCCGATCACATTTCGGTCGCCGATTTTCGGAACCGGTATGCGGGTGTCTTTGAACATTTCGGCGGCGACCCATCCCTGACCCTCGTCCGCCCAGACAAGATACAATGTGACGACGCGCACTGCCATTATGTTCGCGATGGGCGGTCACTGTTCGCCGACAGCAATCATATCGCGCAGGCGGAGCTTCCCTTGTTCAAGGCGGCATTGGCAGACGGAATCAGCGTTGCCGTCCGTTGGGCCGACTCAGGAAGATGATGACTTCCGGGGCACCGGCCTCCTAACGGAAGAGAGTTCTTTTAAGCGGAGGCAAAGGTTTGCTCGCGGGGAGCGGGCGGCAGCCGCTCTGGTACGTGGCTATGAACTGATCGGGTGGATGCCCCCTCCGGCCGGCATCGTAGGATGTCGGCGCATTCAGGGGAGGAGCACATGCTGGATGTTTATGTCCTTGCGATCGACCTGGTGAAGCGGAGCTTCCGCGACTGCGGCACGGATCGGGGCGGAGCGGTTCAATTCAACCGGACGGTGTTGACGTTGCCCCCAACTTCTATCCAGCGGTGAGTTCGTTCTGGCGGTTGGGTGAAGCGCTCCCCATTTCTAGGCCATCCGGAGGTGGAAAATTCCGGGGTTAGGGCTCATGCCGGCGGGGATGCCGGAGAGCCATTCATGAGCGCGATCGGCGGCTTGTTGCCGATCGCGCTGTGCGGCCGAACCTCGTTGTAGTCTCTACGCCAAGCCTCCATTTTCGCCCGCGCGTCGTCAAGGCTCATGAACCAGTGCGTATTCAGGCATTCCGCCCGGAACTTGCCGTTGAAGGACTCGATGAAGCCGTTGTCCGTCGGCTTGCCGGGCCGCGAGAAGTCCAGCACCACGCCTTTCTGATACGCCCACAGGTCGAGATCCCGACTGACGAACTCCGATCCCTGATCCACCCGGATACTCTGCGGATAGCCGGTGCTCCGGCAGATCCGCTCCAGCGTCAGCACGACATCCTCACCCCGATAGCTGAACCGAGGATCCACCGCCGGCGAGAACCGCGTGAAGGTGTCGACGATGGTTAAAACCCGGATCTTGCGGCCCGTGGCGAGTTGGTCGTGGACGAAGTCCATCGCCCAGGTCTCGTTGCTCCGCGTCGCCGGGTGACGGTCGTCCCGCAGCTTCGCCTTCACCCGGCGCTTCGGCACCTTGTTCCGCAACTGAAGACCCAAGTCCTTGTAAAGGCGATAGATCCGCTTCGGATTGACCGCCCAGCCCTCTCGGCGCAACAGGATGTGCACGCGGCGATACCCATAGCGCACGCGTGTCTCGCAGATCTCCTTGATCCGCTGGTTCAGCTCGGCCTGCGTGCCTCGCTTCGACTTGTAGGCATAGAGCGCTCGATCGACCGCCAGGGTGGCACAGGCACGCCTGGCCGACACCTTCCAATCGTCGCGCAGCCTGTCCACAAGCTCGCGTTTGCGCGCAGGCCTCAGAGCTTTTTTGACAGCACGTCCTGCAACATCGCCTTGTCCAGCGACAGGTCCGCCACGATCCGCTTCAACTTCGCGTTCTCATCCTCCAGCTGGCGCAGCCGCCGCATTTCCGAAGGCATGAGGCCGGCGTATTTCTTGCGCCAGTTGTAGAATGTCGCGTCCGAAATCCCGGCCTTCCGACACACCTCCGCCACCGGTGTTCCGTCTTCCGCCTGCTTCAGCACGAACGCGATCTGCGCCTCTGTGAACTTCGACGCCTTCATGGAACTCTCCTCGTCCCCGAGCCGGGGATCATAAGTGGAAAATTCCAGCCAACATCGGCCTAAAAAACGGGGGGCACGTCAATGGATTAGCCAGGAGGGGCAACGTCAGATCACCGCAGACCTGGAAGCTCCGCTTCGCCAGGTCGATCGCGAGGACATGAACATCCGGCATGTGGTCCTCCCCTGAATGCGCCGACAAGGCGCTTCGCCGACATCATACGATGCCGGCTGGAGGGGGCATCCACCACATGAGTTCACTATGGCGCCCCGCACTTCATTGACGTGCGATAGAGCAGGTCGAGCCGGCCGCCCATGTAATACCGAACGATGGGCCCTTCCCCAGCAGAGATGGCAAGGATGCTGCAATCACCTGTCAGGGTAAAGTAGGGAACCGTCCACGCTGAGCGGTAGCTTCCAGACGTCGGCCAGTCCTGCGCGACCCCCGCGAGTCGGGCCACCTCTTCTGGCTTGTCGCTGTTGCGGACCACGAGCCGCACGAGGCGTTCCAATCCACGGTCGTTGACGGCGAACAGGTCAATCCCGTTTGCCTTGGCCAACACCGCAAGCTCCATCAGAGGTTCGAGGGCAAAGGCGTGATATCGCATGGCCCGCTCCCCGCGCCGCGCTTCGCGCGGGAGGGCACCTGTGGCGTCAATTTCGTCGATGCCGCTGCGGGCCTTCGTCATAGCCCACTGGAAAAGCTTGGGTTCATTGGCCGCTATTGCGGTGGCACCAACCGCCGCCGCCGACCAGTAGAGCAGATTGTTCTCGTATCCGGCATCGGTCCTGATGAGGTCGGCGCCAAGTTCGCGAAACCACTTCTCTACTTCCGAGATCTTTTCCGGCGAGAGCTGGGCCGCGTCACGGATGCTTAGAAAGTTGAGCGCCAGCGCGTTCACCAGCCAGCGGCGATAGCCGTAGCCTTGAGCATTGAAGTTTCCGAATAGCGCGCGGTCCTTTGCCCAATGATAGAGAAGGTTGAGCACGCATTCGGCCTGTCCGCTGTCTGCGGACACCAAAGCCGAGGCGGTCTGCCGCGCGACGAGAGCAAGATAGGTTAGCGCCGGCTGTGCGCGCTCCCGGTTGGCTTCTTGCTTATGTTTGTCCACCACCGAGGAGCGCCCATCGACATAATAGCGGACCCCCGAAATATCGTGGATGGGCTCCACCAGTTCGGGGCAGTTTGCGGGCCGGTTGGACGCGGGCGGCTGAAACACCCGCGCGAAGGGGTTCTTCAGATCATCGGCCAAAGCAACAGCCGGGCTCTGGATTGACAGCAGGGCCGCTGCCGTGGCTGCGAGAAGGGGCGGCCAGATCAGGATACGCTGCCCCGGCCCGATGGCTTCTGCGATTGCTGCCGAGCGTTTCGGAAATCGCCAATCAGGAAAAGCACACATGCAATCAGGCCTCCGTGCATACCGACCACTTTCACGATGCCGGTTTGGCAAGTCATCATGAAAAGCATGGCAAAAGCAGAGCAGGCGAGAGTGAGATTGGTGCGTTGCGTGCAATAATTCACAGCTGAGAAAAACAGGCCGACGACGGTCGCCGAGAGGAATATTCCAGGAAATCCTGCATTCAGAAATCCGTCCGACCAAAGGCTCGCGTTTGCATGAACTGTCTGGCCGGGAAAGAAAAGTGCACCAATCGTGTCGTCGGGATTGGCAACAATCGCTGCATCAAAGAATGCGGACAGGATGGAATGCGACCAATACAAGAAGACATTGTCCAGTGCATACGAGAAGTAGAACTCCGTGAGAAGGCCCTGAATAATGAAGGTCCGGCGCACGAATAGGTCATTCAACAACTCGAGCGACGTGCCCGATGCCAGCATGCCGATAACGCTCAAGCTTATAACGCCAACCAGTACCATGCGGACGGCATTTTTGGCGAAATAACTTATAAGAACGAAGGTAGCGATGACGTAAATGGTCGAAAGCAGTGACGATTTCAGCCCACTGATGCTGAATATGTAGAAGGCAAGGCCGGCGCCGATGAAGGAGTAGTGATAGGAACGGTTCGCGAGGCCGTATGAGATGAGGATCGGGCAAAGTACGTTTGCTGCCATGCCGAGGAAGATGCGGTTGTAGCTCGCGTCAGCAAGTCCTTCCTTAAATTGGTCTCGCTGTTCATAAACCTCGGTCAAGGCGTGCATTTGTAGCTTGAAACCATAAGTGAGACTGAGCGCGAGAACGCAAATGCCCGCAAGCCCAACGATCATTAAAATGAAGATGCCCGGCGGCCACTTTATCGCGGGCATCTTCAGCTTGATTTGGATCCCTGCAAGAGCATTCACATAGAGTAGACTGACCAGCATCACCAGCTTCAACGCAATATGGTCGCTCGTCACTTCGGATGTCGCGAAGGTTGTTAGCAACATGCCCGGTATGAACACGATCGTAAAAATCAAAGTGATCGCATAATCAGAAGGTTTGTTGAAGTTTGGCGAAATGGCGGCCGCGGCAATAGCAACAAGAACTGAGTCAATTAAAAGGAAAAATGGATCGTGCTCATAATAGACGAATGACATATAACGAAAGGCGGGACTGATGAAATCCCGGTAGTTAAGCCACAAAATGAACACGTAAATAAATGCAAGGCTGGCGTTGATCAGGCGCGCGGTCGGCAAGCTGCGCGTTACCGGCGCCGCCGAATGTCTGGGTGGATAACGCAAGCCGCGCCGACCGGAGGAAGTTGCTAATGACACGCTCTATTCCTCTGTTCGCGGACGGCCATGATGTGACCTGCGAGGGGCGGTATCGAACCGGTCGCTGTAACCCACCACGACAACATGACCGCGGCAGTGTCTCCTGCGTCAGCTGCAGCAAGGCACCGGATTGCGCAAAACGGTTCTTTCCAAAATACCTGATGAGGCATCGGATGGCTAGACGGCCTCTTTTCGCACTCGTTGGATCATCCAGGCGGCCGGGCTCGCGCATGGGAACCAGCCAGCAGCGCGGAGACGCGTGCCCTTACCAAGTGGGTCTTTGACTCGAGCAGGAGGTAGGACGCATGCGCGGCAATGTAGCATGCCGCGAGGATCACGATCATGAGGCCGACCCCAGAGGCGGAGGGTTGCTGGCGTGCAATGCCTTCGGCATCGAACCCCAGGGGGAGGAACAGGATCACAATGGGATAGTGGATCAAGTAGAGTGAGTAGGACTGTCCGGCGAGGGGCCTTGCGATTGCGGAGGTCCGGAGCATCAGCTTCGCGAACCAGCTTTCTGCGGAAATGTCTCGCACCGATAGAAGCGCGAGGAAGGCGGCGCCCGCGAAGATCAAGTCGCGGACGTAGAAATCGAACGGAAGTGACGGACTGCGTACCACTAAGGCTGCGACGGCCAACGCGCCGAGGCCAAGCGAGACTGGGGGAGACGACAGGCGCGGCAGGAACACCACGGCGCCAAGCACCCAGACCGGAAAATAGGCGAGCACGTTCTTCTCTGTGAAAGCGTCGTTGGCCGCAATAATCGCGATGCAGGCAAGCAGGGCAATTGCGGCTGTGATCCGCGCAAAATGCGAGCCCGCGCCCATCACGAAGACGGCGACGCCCACGATGGCATAGTACCAGAATTCGTTCGCGAGACTCCACAGCGGGACATTGTTACACAGGGGCGCAACGAGAATTTCTTGGGTGAAGAAAATGTTGCCCAGCACCTGGATGGTCGACAGGGTGCAATCGTCCGGTAGATAGCGCGCAGGGGTCACGATGAGCAGCGCAACGCACACGGTCACCACCGGCAGCAGCACCAACCACAGGCGGGTGAGGCGGGCGACTGCATAGGAAGTGAAGCTGAAGTTTTGCCACCCCGAAGCGTGCATGAAGCGGCCGGCGATGACCGCTCCGCTGATCAGGAAGAACATCAGGACGGCTTGATGGGAGAGTCGGGTGATGCCGTAGAAGGCAGCCCAGAAGGTGGATGGATGCGCAATTTCGTGATAATCTACGAAATAGATTTGGCGAATATGGCCGATCACCACCAGAAGGGCTGAGATCCAGCGGACATGGTCCAAGAAAATGGACATCGGCTCCGAGACCTTCACAGGCTTTCGGTCGTCGCCCGGATCGGGGGCCATCGAGACGTCGCCACCTCGCGTCATGATGTTCCTCTGCTTGGCTGCCACCTTGCCGCCCGCCCTCATCGTTTTGCCAAGTTCAGGGCAAGGTTGATGCCAATGGCGCTCACCGCGGCTGTCACGGCACCGAGCGTGCCATAGGGCGGGATCAACGCTGGGGCGAGGCCGAGAGCCACGATTGAACTGAGCAGCTTTGACACAAATAGCGTCTGTGACCGCTGGGTGATAATGAGCCGCGTTTCCTCCGGCTGGTTCGTAACCGTCAGCACGATAAAGAGCGCCCAGCCAATCACTGTGAGCGAAGTTCCGGCAAACTTGTCGCCGTAAAGCAGGTGCAGGATGTCCTGCGAGAAAATGCTGATAAACAAGACGAAGGGGACGGTCAGTATCCAGAGGGTACGCCGCGTCTGTGCGATGGACGCCTTTAGGCCGGCATAGCCGTTCGTCGCGTAGGCCCTGCTGGCACGGGGCTTGTCGATGCTGTCTATAGCGGTGCTTGCGGTCAGTGCGGGCGTCACCAGAGCGCGCGTAACTGAGAAGGCTGCAACCACTTCTGGCCGGGCGAAGAAGCCAACCACCAGAGGAAGAGCAGATGTATAGCTTGCGTGCGCAATGTAGCTCAGGAGATGCCACGCGATCTGGTCGACCCTGCTGCGCCACACGCGAAAGGCAGAAAGGCTCGGTGTTCGAAGGTCATGGCGTACCCTCCAATGACCGTAAGACGCAGCGAGCAGGGCGCCCGCGGCGATGCCAAGCGCGACATACAGCGATGACGGCGCGAACACGTGGCTGGACGCAATGCCGCCCAGATAGAAGATCGCCAGGATGGTGGACATGATGCTGGCGTCGACATAGCGCCCGAGCTGATACATCAGCCGTCGCGCGAACTCATAGACGCCGAGGCCAGGAACGGCGAACAGCGACAATTCGAGCGGCTTCTGCAGCCAGGGCAATATCCCGACACTTTCCACTAAGGCCAGCGCCAGAAGGAGGCTGGCCAGCATGGCCATAACGAAGACGAGGTTGAGATAGGCCCACTGGCACGGGTGTTCCTTGCCCTGTCCCGATGGCTGACCAACGATGAACGGTAGAACGACGAGAGACCGCTGCAGCCCCTGGAGTACCTGCCAGAGCGCGAAGGCCAGGGCAAAAGCCGCGAAATCCTCGATAGGGAGGAGCGAGGCAAGGACGAGAAGCGCGATAAAGTTGCAGCCGGACTGAAGAAGCTGATCGTAGATGGCGCCGATGGTCGGCCGAAACAGCTTCCGGATAAGGTTCTTCATCGCGGGGCCGGCCCCGAGCCGGCGCCAGCTTCCGGTTGATCTGGCTTCTGCGCGAACTCTCGCATCACCTCGTCGAAGGTCGCCACGGTCCGTGGCCAGGAGAACGCCGCGCGGCATGTTTCGAAAGCGTTGTTCTGCAATCTATCCAGCGTTTCAACTTGGTCGATCGCTTCCTCGAGCGCGGCTGGAATTTCAGCGTAGCTTGAGACCGACAGGAAATCCTTTCCAGCCGTGAGAGGAAGGCCGGCCATGGCCTCCGGCACTGCGATAATGGGCACCCGATAGAAGATGTAAGTGAGGATGCGGTGCTTGAAGCCGCCTCCTACGTGATCGGCCACAACCCCCACGCGCATCTCCGACAAAAGTGGGCGCACATCTTTGACGAAACCGTGGAAGGTAACGCGCGGGAACCGATCTCTACACGACGCGAGGTAGGTGTCGGTGGCGGGCCCGACCACATGGAGCCCGATTCCGGAATTGACGATCTCCTCGGCGGCCTGGTCGAGGAATGCGTCGAGCACGATCTGCTTCATGGTCGAGAGACGGCCGCCAAGGACGACGACGTTCCGGGGCATGTCTGCCGTGATCGCGTGGTCGTCGACGATCTCGCCATCATAGCCTGGCAGCAGTTGAAGGGACGTGTGCGGGCCGAACAACCGGTGCATGTCTGCCGCATCTTCGGCGGTTTCGACCGTCACCAGATCGCATTTAGTGACGAGATCACGTTCGAGCAGTCCCGCGCGCCACGCATCGAATTGCGCGGCGGCGCGCTTGACCAAACCGCCCTTGTAGTTTTCGGCGATCTGCTGTCGCAGAATTGTTTCTACATTGTGTGAAACATAGACGAGTGAGGGCCTCTTCTTTCCCATACGTTCAATAAACGCTCGCAGTGGCTGCAGGGCCCATCCAATTGCGATGTAGTCAAAAATCACATAGTCGTAGTCGCACTGCGACAGCAGCTTTTCGGCGGCGCGCAAGATATCCGCGTGGGTGTTAAGCGTGGCGATGCGCGGCTGGAAGGTCGCCACCTGGCGGACAATCGAGGGCGCCGGCGGGACTGGGAATGTGTGCCAGCCGATCCCGGCTTCTTGCCACAGCTCTGGCTTCGAAGAGTCCTTGCGGAAGCAAATCACGTCGAAGCGGGAGGCAAGCTGGCTCCATTCCTTGATGACATTGCCGGTATAGACGGCGCCGCCATATGTAACGGGAAACGGATAGTCGTGAGTTAGGAAGAGGACTTTCAGAGCCATAGTGCTAGGCCTCCACCCGATCGGCGGGTGTCTGGCCGTCAATTGCCCTGTAAAAATCCGCCTCCAGCTTGAGGAAGTGAGACTCCCAGGTCCAGTTTTCCAGCACGAACTCACGCCCCGCCTTGCCGAGCCCTTCGCGGTGGTCCGGGCTTTCGAGGAGTGAAATGACGGCATTCGCGAAGTCGGACGGGCTGTCCGCCACGATCAGGTGGCGGCCTGAGACGCCGCCGATGCCCTCATTCGCGACCGATGTGGCGACCACGGCCTTGGCGCATCCCAAGTATTCGAGCAGCTTGTTCTGCATGCCGCCACCGGCCTGCATGGGATTGATGCAGACGGCGGCCTCGGCAATATTCACCGCGGTGTCTGGAACGGATCCGGTAACCCGGACGCCCTCGAGGCGCTCAAGCTCTCGCACCTCACCTGACGGTTCGCGACCGACGATGTCCAAGGTAACGCCGGGGCGCGCAGCCTTGACCTGGGGCCAGACATGACGCGCGAACCATTGTACGGCCTGAACGTTCGTCGGAGTCCGCATCACGCCCGAGAAGACAAGATGATCTTCCCTCGGCACCACATCCTGCCGCGGACCGAAACGCTGCACGTCCGTCCCGTGGGCGCCGTAGACCCAATTGGAGATGGGGGGGCGGCCCAGGCGCTGGCAGACCTTGGTGATGGCCTCAACATCCTTCGGTCCGATGAGAACCGATTTCGTGAAATCGCGCCATATCCGCGACTCGTAATCGGCAACTAACCGCGACTCCATCTGGTAGAATAGCTTGAGTGCCAGGTTGGGGGCGTTGGCCGCGATACGTTCGGTGTTCAGCGCTTGTGATAATTGAAGTGCGAGAAACGTGGTGTTGCGCTTCCCCTTGGCGTTGACCACTTGGTTAAGCCCCCGCGTCGCCTCAGCGCTGCGGAAATAGTACGTATAGATGATATCGTAATCTTCTTCGCGCGCCGCCTGCCGAAGATCGGCGATCTGGTCGGCATGAGAGAACAGCCCGACCTGAACCGGCGCACCTTGGAGGAGCTTTGCCATACCCCGAGCGATGTGCGCTTTCGAGTGAGGATAGAGCTTCACTCGCCGGCAATGTGCTTCAAGCCAGTCGTGATGCGCCTTCTCCGCCTGGCCGCCGGCTTCGATGGTGTAAAGATCGACGGCATGCCCGCGTGCCTTGAGAAAGGAGAGGAGATGTGCCACCGTGAGCTGGTCGGCATGGCGCATTGGCAGCGGTATGCGACTATAGACGACGGCAATCTTCAAAGGGCGGCTTGCTGCCGCCACATCCATGACCTTGGGGAGGCCGGAAGTTGACCCTTGCACGGATTTCTCCCGAATTTTGAGTCAAATCGAAGAGGTAGCGGCGGGTGGTCCTTGCAGGCGGCCTCGGCGAGAAATGCTCAGGGGAGGCTATTGGTGAACACGACATTGGTGCTGGAGAGGGCCAGGTTTTTGCTTGTGCCGTTCGTATCGATGACGATGTCGAATGCGCCAGCGGTCGCCTCTGCCTCGGAAATCAGAAGCGCCCCCATGCTGGGGAGGTGGGCGATGCCATAGCCGAGGTTCTGACCCACCAGCTTCTCCGGCGCCAGCGCCTTGTCGAAAATCTTCAGGTCGAAGCCCTGGTTCAGGAGCTTGCGGGCGAGGTCTAGGTTGGGGCTCTCGCGCAGGTCATCGCTGTCTGCCTTGAAGGCGAGGCCGATCATCAGCACCTTGGCTTTCGGCGGCAGGTTGGCGATGCAATATTCGAACAGGAAGTGCTTGTGCGCTTCGTTCGAGCGGATCAGCGAATCGACCACATGCGTGGCCGCGCCCACATCCCCCGAGATGTACTGGAGCGCACGCACGTCCTTTGGCAGGCACGAGCCGCCGAAAGGACCGCCGGGCCGCAGGTAATAGGGCGAGATGTTCAGCTTGGTGTCGGAGATGAAAATCTCATGCACTTTCTTGGCGCTGATGCCGAGCTTGACGCACACCCGCCCGATCTCGTTGGCATAGGCCACTTTCAGGGCATGGAAGGTGTTGTCCACGAACTTGGTGAACTCGGCCTCGCGGAACTGGGTGTAGAAGACCGGGGCGTCGAGGCCGGCGTTCATCGCATCCATCTTCGTCGATGGCTTGCCGTCCTTCGTACCGACGACGATCTTGGGCGGATTGAAAAAATCCTTGATCGCGACGGATTCGCGCAGGAATTCGGGATTGTAGACGAGCTCGATCGCCTTCTCCCAGGTCTCGCCGAGAACCGACTTGAAGATCGGCGCGACGAGCTGATCCAGCGTGCCGGGCCGGATGGTGGAGCGGTAGACGACGGTGAGCGGCTCGGCCCGCCCGGCGGTGACGGCACCGGCGATCTGGCGCGACACCTCGGCGATGTAGCTCATATTGTGCGACCCGTCCGGGGCGCTCGGGGTACCTACGCAGACGATGGCGATATCACAATCGTCGAGGCCCGAGGCAACCTTTTGGGTCGCCTTGAGGCGACCGTCCTTCACGGCGTCCGAGATCAACTCGTCGAGGCCCGGCTCGGTGATGGGCGCGAGACCTGCGTTCACCTGCTCGACCTTGGTCTCACTAACATCGACGCCGAGAACCTCATGCCCCTGCGTCGTCAGGCAGCCTGCTGCAGTGAGGCCCACATAGCCCAGACCGAAAATGGCGATACGCATCCAACTCGCCCCCTCAGGAAGTTACCGAGCGCATGAGCGCCACGCTCACCTCGATGTTCCGCGCCAACGGAGACGCCGAGATGAAATTGTTTTTGCGTTCTGCGAAGAGTTTGCCCGCTCGGCATGCCGCGGTCCCGCCAGGAGACGAGCTTGATCTGCTCGGTCCGCGACACGAGAGTGTGGAATTACCAATTTACAACTGATAATGGGCATGCGGCAGGCTAGGCAAACAACGGCAGTTCACAGCGATCAACCTACATACTGCGGCGCAGCAAGACAAGTGCGACAACCGGCCGAGGTGCTCTCGCACGGTGGTCGACGCGACCGATTTAATGTCGGTTGCGGGCGTGGGCACTCGATGCTGCAAAGGGAGGACGAGAGGCTGGACCTCGGCGGTGGCGGCAATTCGCCGCTATGCGGCCGCGAGGATGCCCCCCGACCTCGCTCAGGGATGCGCTTGCCTCAAGCGGTCGAGCACGTCGGACCGCTCCCGAGGGACGAAGACAAAATTGTTGATGTAATCGCTTGACCGATGGCCGCTTACCTGTTTGGCAGCGGTCCCGCACTGCAGGACATTCGTGTCGAAGGTGTCGCCATCACAGAGCTTGTTGCGGTGCAGAAACCAGGGGTGGAAATCCAGGTCTCGAAAAAAAGAGAACGCGCGTGCGATGCCTCCTGGATTATGTCTTTCCTCACATTCGAGAAGCACGATAGGCCGGTTGCGGCTGAGGGTGTAGATCGCACCCTGGAGCACCCGGAACTCATGCCCCTCCACATCGATCTTAACCACCGCGACATCGTCTAGCGAAAACCGGTCAAGTGTCGTGAGCGGAACCTCAATGCCGCGCTGCTCGAAGCCCTCGTTGGCTTCGGCTTCGAGCGATGAGCGTGAATTGATCTCCCGCTTGCCACTGAATGGGATCCAAAGCTTGCCCGAGCCTTCATTGTCAGACAGCGCCACCGCGCGAACCTCGCCCTTGTCGCCAAGTATTTTCGCGAGCGGAGCTGCAAGGTCCGGATTGGCCTCGAAAGCGATGACCTTCCGAAAAAAGGACACAGCATACATCGAGTAAACGCCTTTGTTAGCCCCGATATCCACGAAATCCCTGTTGGGGTCTCCCAAAATCGGGAGCAGGCCAAGCTCCACTTCACCGGTCTTGAGCTGCGAGTGAAGACGTCGTCGTGCAACGAACCGCGGGCCCAGGATCAGCTCCACGATTCCCACAGCGCACTGCTTGAGACCCATCCGACGCTCCTTCGATCCCGCTGTGCTTGGGGACGGACTATAGGGAAGGATCACTTCGAAAACTAGGCGGTGTGAACCGCCCCGGCGTCACCGGAGTGATCCTCCCCCGATTTGGTGGACACGCAAGTTAGCTCTTGCGAGCTTCAGAGGAATGTTCGATGGGCACACGGCGCCGGGTGTTTCCAGAGGCGTTCAAGCGGGAGGCGGTTGACCGGGTGACCTCCAGCGGTCTTCCCGCCGGGCAGGTGGCGCAGGAGCTGGGGCTGCATGAGACGGTGCTGCGACGGTGGGTGTGAGATCTCGCACCACAGGCGTCGGCGCCGGCGCGGCGCCCGTGAACCGCCCCGGGTTTGCCGGAGGCTGTTTGGTGTGAACCACGCCGCCCGTTTCTGCTCGTCGAGCATGGCGTAGTAGCGTTCCTCGGCTTCGGCCGGCGGGATGTTGCCGATGGGCTCCAGCAGCCGGCGATGGTTGAACCAATCGACCCAGGCCAGCGTCGCGAACTCGACGGCCTCGAAGGATCGCCAGAGCCCCCGCCGATGGATGACCTCGTCCTTGTAGAGGCCATTGATCGTCTCGGCGAGAGCGTTGTCGTAGCTGTCACCCACGCTGCCGACGGAGGGCTCAATGCCGGCTTCCGCCAGGCGCTCGGTGTAGCGGATGCTCACGTATTGCGAGCCGCGGTCACTATGGCGCACGAGGCCGCCGCGATGAACGGGCCGTCGCTCATGCAGGGCCTGCTCCAGCGCATCCAGCACGAAGCTGGCATGGGTCACCCGCCAGCCTACGATGCGGCGGGCATAGGCATCGATCACGAAGGCCACGTAGACGAAGCCCGACCAAGTGCTGACATAGGTGAAGTCCGACAGCCACAGCCTGTTCGGTGCCGGGGCATGGAAGACCCGGTTCACATGATCGAGCGGGCATGGCGCGGCCTTGTCCCGCATCGTGGTGCGGACCGGCTTGCCGCGGATCACGCCGGCGAGGCCCATGCCCTGCATCAGCCGCCCGATGGTACAGCGGGCGACATCGACCCCCTCCCGCACCATCTGCCGCCAGACCTTGCGTGCCCCGTACACCTCGAAGTTCTCGGCGAACACGCGCTCGATCTGGGGCCGCAAGGCCGCGTCCCGCCGCGCCCGTACCGAGCACTTCGAGGGATCAAGCCGCGGGGCGACATGCGCATGATAGGTCGATGGGGCGATCGGCAGGACCTTGCAGATCGGCTCGACCCCATACGCACCGCGATGATCGTCGATGAACGCGATCATGTCTTCGACAGGCGGTCGAGCTCCGCCAGCGCGAAATACGCCGACGCCTTGCGCAGGATCTCGTTTGTCTGCCGAAGCTCCCGGTTCTCACGCTCAAGCGCCTTCAGCTTCGCGGCCATGTCCGTCGACACGCTTGCCGGCATCCACCTCGGCCTTCTTCACCCACTCGTTCAGCGAGTGTCCCGAGCAGCCGATCTTCGCCGAGATCGACAGGATCGCCTGCCAGCGGGACGGATACTCATGCGCGTGATCCAGCACCAGCCGCACCGCCCGCTCGCGCACCTCGGAGGAGAACTTGTTCGTCGTCTTGCCCGTCATGGCTCCACCTTCTCAGGAGTTGGAGCCTCCGACAAACCCGGGGCGGTTCACACGTCACGGACACAATACAAGCCACAGGGGGCACCGTCCCCATCAGCTCGCAGACCTACGTGGTCCTGCTTCGAACGGAGAGAATAATTCGACATCTCGGGTTGAGTTGTCGGTATACAAACTTCCATTAATGGCCAGAGATCAAAATTATGTCGAAAATAGCAATAATACAACGAGCAAAACATTTATAAATGAAATAATTTTTATCATAAATAAATCACGGTCTATTCTATCCAAAATATTTTCATGTTTTTTGTAATTAATGATCTCAGGAATTGGATTCATTTCGAGATCTCACTTCATTCTCATGTTATTTAATGACTATTAATTGATGTAATATCATGTTCGGAATCGATTTGTATCGAACTTTCTTCTTCATGTTGGCGGGGACGAATACGTTGATCAATAGAGACTTGAGCATGGTCGCTCGCCGTATGTTGGATTTTTTCAACTATTGCTGCCAATGAGCCCAACTCTAATGTTACGCTGTCAGGAGGAATTCCTCCAGCAAGGCCAATCGAACTTTCATGGGCTTCTGTCGTCCGCTGCGGTCTAGCTTCTCGGGATTTTCGTGCTTTTCGAACTTCGGCGTGGCGTGACGGCTTGGTCCGACGTGCATTTTCCGCGATTAGAGGGACTTCCCAAGCAACGTGACGATCAAGAATTTGGTCGGAATCCTTCACCGTAGTCCTATTTCCATCCTCGTCTATCAGCACCAGATCTGGCCCGTGCAGGCGGTGAATGGCCGCCACAACCTTTTGCCATAGCCCCGAATTCTTCCACCTCTTAAGCCTGTTATAGGCGGTCTTGAAGCTTCCAAACTGATCGGGCAACGAGCGCCAGGAGCGTCCTGAACGAAATCGCCAAAGGACGGCGTCAAAGACGAGTCGATCATCAATTCGGGCGACGCCTCTAGATTTTCGCGGTAGCATCGAGTCGATTAGCGTCCACTCGATATCCGACAAGGCGATAAGTTTTGAGTCGTTATCTGGTCTAGAAATACAATTTGATGAAATTATAGTATCCGTCGAAATGTTGCATAGTAGAACGTATCTCAAATCTTCGCCGCTAAGCGGAAAAGTAAGTTTTTTTTCCTCCATAAAATGCATCATATCACGATTTCTGTCAATAGAAAACGAGTCTGATGATGCCATTCGTCGATCTGAAAAATCCGAAAATCTCTTAAGTCTGTGAATTAATATAAGTGAAATGATATAATGTTCGCTTTGGTTGGGGTAAAATCCTTTAAAATAGCAATTTTCAATTCCAACATCGCCAATTAGTTTGCCCCTTTCGGAATCAGTCATGTTTCTGATTGACGACTCTATGTTTGACCACATTTCGAGCATTTGACATGTTTCAAGTACAACTTCTGGAATGTGGTGATTTTGTTCATCAATATCAGTTAAAAAATCTAACGCCCATAGCTGATCGTATGCGATGGCATCCCGAACAGCTAATGGATCAATCGAAAATTCGCCATTCAATGCAATCTGTGTTTCGGCAAGCATTGTAAGTATAAGTCTCTCGGCCGGGGACAATTTCATGATTATTTCCTGCTTGCGCGACGCTCCGCTCAGTGAACAGATGCGATCGCCGTATCCGGTCGTGACACTGCTTGTCTGCGAGCCTCATAAGGCACGCTGTTCGCATTAATGTCAATGGGTGTCCTCATAATCGAACCTTTTCAGACTGGCTTCGCTGCGGCGGTAATGACCTATAAGTAGATGAAAAATCGAACTTAAGCGGCTTTCTGTTGCACTTGCGGACCAGCCATGCCTACTGCGGCGCACATTTAACGGGACACTTGCAAGCGTCTCATTAGCTTTATGTCAGCTCCAAAAAAACCCCCAACGGGTGTGTTGCGGTGCTATGATAGTGTAGCTCTTGTTCTGGGTGGTACCCGAATGCTGCAATGGAGGGGTGACATGCCGGCGTTCGGCACGAGCATGTCATTTCATGACTCGCCAGTTGTCGACATAAACCGATCGCATTGGCCCGGAACGCCCTTTCGCTTGGGGGCTGGCGGACCCTGGATCGTTCGCTTGATTGTTGTAACGGTGGACTATCGAACGCTGCCGGGCACTTTGCCGACAAGCTTCGGCAAGCCTGCCGTCCACTAGGGTGCTGACTCGTGTCATTCTGGCGAGCTCGACCGGCGTCTGTGCTCTTGCCCGCGTGGGTCAAAAAAGGTGGACCAGGAGTTGGGCAATCTCGGTGCTGGTCCTTGGAGAGTTTGTCTCCTTATCCTGACCGCTCCCTCGCTGATCGTCTCCGCCCCGTTTCTGCTCGGAGCACTACGATCTGATAGACGGTGCGTTGGGGTGGAGCGGGAGACATTGCTCAGCTGTAACGTCAGCGACTTGTTGTGCGAGACAGGTGCCGCACATTTTTTCGCGCTCGTTGCTGGACCTCCGCTCAGTGACGCAGACAGGGGTGATCAATCCCCGTTTGCGACCGGAACACAGGGCGGCCGTGGCCGGGCGAGCCTTGAGAAGAAAACAGAAAGGCGGCAAAGGCGCGAGCCGGAGGGTCTTTTACCGTGCGTCTCACTCACGCGGAACCGTGAACGCACTATGATTCAACACTCCAACAGGCTGTTGAATTCCCTTAAAATGCAGATTGTCCGGCATGATCCTGGAGATCATCTCGATCTGGTATATTGGGGCACGACGTCGAGAGTCTGGCAACCTTGCGGGACGTTGCCGGCATTTGAATGATAGTCGTCCTGAAAGCTCGAGCGAACTTTGGCGCCAATGCTTGATCAGCTTTCGCGGACGGCGATTGCCTTGCCGCTGGCGCCCCATTCCGTCCACGAGCCGTCGTACAGTGCGAGGGGGCGCGCGCCGATCATCTCCAGCGCCACCCAGAGGATGGCCGCGGAGACGCCGGAGCCGCAGGTGGTGATGACGGGGCGCGACAGGTCGAGCCCGGACGCTACAATCGCTTTGCGCAGCTCGTCCGGCGGCAGCAGGCGGCCGTCTTGGACGAGGCCGCCATGAGGAAGGTTGAGGCTGCCGGGCATGTGGCCGGAGGGAAGCCCCTCGCGCGGCTCGGGCGCCTCGCCGTGGAAGCGGGCGGCCTGGCGGGCGTCCAGCACCTGCGCGGAGCCGGTCTTGAGCGCCTGTTCCACGCGATCGATATCGGCGACTTGGGAATGGTCGAAGCGTGGCGTGAATCTCGCCGGCAGGCGGCGTACAGGTCCGTCTTCGAGCGGACGGTCCTCGGCCTTCCACCTGGGCAGGCCGCCATCCAGCAGCTTCACGTCGCGCGCGCCGAAAGTCTGGAATGTCCACCACACGCGCGGGGCCGAGAACAGGCCGAGTGAATCATAGACCACGATGCGCTGGCCATCGCCGATGCCCAGCGCGCCCACGGCTATCGCGAAGCTGTGCGCGTCCGGCAGCATGTGGGGCAGGGGGGTGGAGTGGTCGGCGATCGTGTCGATGTCGAAATGCACCGCGCCGGGAATATGCTCGGCGAGATATTCGGTCGCGCCGCTGCGGCCCGAGCCCGGCATGTGCCACGAGGCATCCACCACCACAAGGTCCGGCGCGCCGAGATTGGCGGCGAGCCATTCCGTGGAGACGAAGGGGCTCTCGGGGGTATCCACCGGCTGGGTCGTCTCGGAGGCAGTGGTCATGTCGATCTCGCGCACTGTCGGGCGGGGCGCGGTTTCCTCGGCCGGATCGCGCCCCGCGTCAAGCGGTCAGACCAGAACGTTCGGCACCTCGGCCTTGCGCTCCAGCCATGCCGGCACCGGCAGGTTTTTGGAGCGCAGGAATTCCGGATTGAACAGCTTCGATTGGTAGCGCGTGCCGTAGTCGCACAGGATGGTCACAATGGTGTGGCCCGGCCCCAGCTCCTTCGCGAGGCGGATGGCGCCGGCGACGTTCACGCCCGAGGAGCCGCCGAGGCATAGGCCCTCGTGCTCCAGGAGGTCGAACACGATGGGCAGCGCCTCCTCGTCCGGGATCTGGAAGGCCGCATCCACCGGCGCATCCACGAGGTTCGCGGTGATGCGCCCCTGCCCGATGCCCTCGGTGATGGAGGAGCCCTCCGCCTTCAGTTCGCCGGTCGTGTAATAGGAATAGAGCGCCGCGCCCATGGGGTCGGCGAGGCCGATCTTGATGTCCTTGTTGCGGGCCTTCAGCGCCATGCCGATGCCGGCCAGCGTGCCGCCGGTGCCCACGGCGCAGATGAAGCCGTCCACCTTGCCCTGGGTCTGCTCCCAGATTTCCGGGCCGGTGGTGTCGATATGGGCTTGGCGGTTCGCCACGTTGTCGAACTGGTTGGCCCAGATGGCACCGTTGGGCTCGGTCTTGGCCAGGGCCTCGGCGAGGCGGCCGGAGACCTTCACGTAATTGTTCGGGTTGGCATAGGCCACGGCCGGGACTTCCACCAGCGTCGCGCCGGCGAGCCGCAGCATGTCCTTCTTCTCTTGGGACTGGGTCTCAGGGATCACGATCACGGTGCGGAAGCCCAGCGGCGCTGCCACCAGCGCGAGCCCGATGCCGGTATTGCCGGCGGTGCCCTCGACGATGACGCCGCCGGGCTTTAGCTCGCCCCGCGCCACTGCGTCCTGGATGATGCCGAGCGCCGCGCGGTCCTTCACCGACTGGCCGGGATTGAGGAACTCCGCCTTGCCGAGGATTTCGCAGCCGGTCTCTTCGGAGGCGCGCTTCAGACGGATAAGAGGTGTGTTTCCAATGGTGTCCACAAGGCCGCTACGGATCATGGAACGAATACCTTCATCGCAATGTGAAATTTAATCGGCCTTATGCTGCCTCGGCTTTTCTCCGACCTCAATAGCGGCGTTGGAAGCCCGGCGCAAACCGATCGGTTGCGCCGGGAACGGTTTCAGCGCGCCGCCGCGTGGGCCTCGGCAGGGGCTGCCTTGCGCACATGTTCGAAGGCGCGCAGGGCGCGGTCCCGGGCGGCGGCGTGGTCCACGAGGGGCTTGGGGTAAGTGTGGCCGAGCCTGATGCCGGCGGCGGCGAGGGTGTCCTGGGGGGCGGTCCACGGCTGGTGGATGAGCTTGGCCGGCAGGCGCTTCAGCTCCGGCACGAAGGTGTGCACATAGGTGCCTTCGGGGTCGAACTTCTCGCCCTGCGTCACCGGATTGAAGATGCGGAAATAGGGCGCGGCATCGAGGCCGGAGCCGGCGACCCACTGCCAGGAGGCGGCGTTGTTGGCCGCGTCGGCATCCACCAGCGTGTCCCAGAACCAGTCCTCGCCCCCGCGCCAATCAATGAGCAGGTGCTTGGCGAGGAAGGAGGCCACCACCATCCGCACCCGGTTGTGCATCCAGCCCGTCTGCCAGAGCTGGCGCATGCCCGCATCCACCAGCGGATAGCCGGTGAGGCCGCGCCGCCACGCCTTCAGTTCGCCGGAGCACTCGCGCCACGGGAAGGCATCGAAGTTCGGCTGGATGTTGCGCTGGGCGATGTCCGGCTCCTCGGCGAGGAGGTGATAGGAAAATTCGCGCCAGTAGAGTTCCGCCTCGAACTTCGCGGCGTCGCTCCCCGGCACCTCGCCCGCATCCACCGCATGACGCACGGCGAAGAGGAGCTGGCGGGGGGAAATCTCGCCGAACCTGAGATGGGGGGACAGGCGGGAGACGTGATCGAGGTCCGGCCGGTCGCGGCCCGTGGCGTAGCCTTTCAGGCCGTCGTCGATGAAGGCGGAAAGCCGCTGCCGCGCCGCCGCCTCGCCCACGTTCCATGCGGCACGGAGCCCGCCGGCCCAGTCCGGCTTTTCGGGCTCCAGCGCGAAGCTCTCCAGCGTGTCGCCCTCCGGCGCACGGGCCACGCCCTTGAGATGCTTCGGAGCGGGTAGGGGCGGGGAGAGATCGCGCTCGCGCAGGGCCGCGCGGTGGAAGGAGGAGAAGGTGCGCGGCATGCGCCCCGATCCGCCCAGCACCGTTCCCGGCGGGTGGAGCAGGTGGGCGCAGAAGCGCAGCACACGCCGATCCTCGGCGTTGAGCCGGGAGGTGATGGCCCGGTCCAGCTTGCCCTCGGCCTCGCCCGGCCGATCATTGAACGCGACCGTGGCCGCGCCCAGCGCAGAGGCCACCTCCGGAACGATGCGGGTGGCCGGACCCTGTCGCAGGATCAACGGAATGCCGTGATGGGAGAGGTCTGCCTTGAGCGTCCTTAGCGATTGGGCGAGCCACCAGCGGGACGCGCCGCCGAGCGGGCGGATGTGGGGGCTATCCTCGTCGAGGACATAGAGCGCGGCGATGGGGGCGCCGGTTTCCGCGAGGGCGTTCAGCGCCGGGTTATCGGCCAGGCGCAGATCGTCGCGGAACCACAGGAGGGATGGAGCGGCTGTCATGACGCACCTTCCTACGCGGACGGGACGAGGGAGGTTCACTCCCTTTTCCCGTCCGGCGCAAGGGGCGCGTTGTTGTTGGGGCGCGTCAGTGGTCCATGTTCACGTCGCGGGTTTCCTTGCCGATCACCAGTGCCGCGAGCGTGAGCAGCGCCATGACGGACAGATAGATGCCCACCCAGAACGGGCTGCCGCCGCCATAGCTCCACAGCGCCACCGCGATGAACGGGGCCACCGCCGCACCGAGGATGGACGAGACGTTGTAGGAAATGCCCGAGCCCGTGTAGCGCACGTTGGCGGGGAACAGCTCCGGCAGCAGCGCGCCCATGGGCCCGAAAGTGAGACCCATCAGCGTGAAGCCGATGACGAGCCACGCCATCACACCCACTGGCCCGGCGGAGAGGATCGGCACCCACAAGAGGCCGAACAGGACGATGGCGGCCGTGATGCCGATGAGCGTGCGGCGGCGGCCCCAGCGGTCGGCCCAGGGGCCGGACACGAGGGTGAAGATGCCGAAGAACACCACGCCGCCGATCATCATCAGAACGAAGGTGCGATAGTCATAGCCGAGCCCTGGCACCGCCGCCGTGGTCGGGGCGCGGCCGTAGCTCAGGGAGAAGGTGGTCATCAGATAGAACAGCACGTAGGTCGCGAGCATGTAGAAGGTGCCAAGGATCAGCTCGCGCCAGTGCGTCTTGAACGCCGCGGCCAGCGGCAGCTTCTGGATGCGGCCATGCTCGACCGCCTTGGCGAAGGCTGGGCTCTCCACCAGCGAGATGCGCACCCACAGGCCGACGATCACCATCACCGCCGAGAACAGGAAGGGCAGGCGCCAGCCCCAGGAGAGGAAGGCGTCGGACGGGCGGGACGGATCTTCCGACGGCATCAGCGCCGCGATGGCGAGGAACAGGCCGTTGGCGATGATGAAGCCGATGGGCGCGCCAAGCTGCGGGAAGGTGCCGTAGACGGCGCGCTTGCCGGCCGGCGCATTCTCGGTGGCGACCAGCGCCGCGCCGCTCCATTCGCCGCCGAGCGCGAAGCCCTGGGCGAGGCGCAGGATGACCAGCAGCAGGGGAGCGAACCAGCCGGCCGTCTGGAAGGTGGGCAGCAGGCCGATGAGGAAGGTGGCGATGCCCATGGTGAGCAGCGCGCCCACCAGCGTGATCTTGCGGCCCTTCTTGTCGCCGAGGTGGCCGAAGAAGATGGCGCCGAGCGGCCGCGCCACCATGGCCGCGCCGAAGATGGCGAACGAGGCGAGGAGCGCCGTGGTGTCGTTGCCGGCCGGGAAGAACAGGTGCGGGAACACCAGCACCGCCGCCGTGGCATAGACATAGAAGTCGTAGAACTCGATGGTGGTGCCGACCAGGCTCGCGAGGATGACGCGCGAGCGGGGATTGACGGCGGGCGCCGCATCGGCGGCGAAGGTCGTGGACATGGGGTACTTTCCAACTGCGCCCCGGGGCGCGGGCCGGGAGCCGCTTGGCGTCGGCTGCGGGGTCCGGCAATTTTATGTCGCGGCTGGATGGGGCAGTGAGCCAACGGCGCGAACGGTTGCCGCCAGTTGATAGATTGTTGCGCGCTATATGACCAGACGGTCTCTATCGCCCTGAGACAAGCCCGCTATGTGGCGGGCGCATACGTCCGGTGTCGCCCTATCCCCTCGGTTGCAGCCCACGCGGATCTCGAACGTGACAATGGGATGGCAAATTTTTGGACAAGCTGTGGATGACGGGCATGCCGGAAAAAATGCGGACTGGCGCGGCCCGATCGACCCGGCGCCGGCCGCGACGCCCCGGCACTACATTGAAATTAAGCGTTTCCTCACCATATGAGACCCAACATCTTGTGCCCTGCGGGTCGATGGAGCACCATTGGTCGTAGTTCGAGGGCACTTCGGGCCACTCTGAGGTGCGTTGACGGACGGCGCGGACTCACACTAGCGTCACGCCTATCAACGACCCACGCCTCGCGTAGCTTATGCGGCATGGGCACCTCACCAGAACCCGAAGTCGGCAGTCCTTGCAAAGGGACGGCGCGCTGCGCCGTACCTGACGGGAAGCTGTCCGCCATATTCGTCCTGTAGACTGATCGGCCCAAGCGAGGCCGAGCCGAAGGAGCACCGGTCATGCGCGTTGAACGCCGCTACACGCAAGAGGGTCGTTCCCCTTACGCGGACATTCCGTTCCGCGAGACCGTGAGCGAGATCAGGAACCCCGACGGCTCGGTGGTCTTCCGCCAGGAGGGCATCGAGGTTCCGGCCCAGTTCTCGCAGGTGGCCTCCGACATTCTGGCGCAGAAATATTTCCGCAAGGCCGGCGTGCCCGCGCGCCTGAAGAAGGTGGAGGAGAATTCCGTCCCCTCCTTCCTGTGGCGTTCCGTAGCCGACCACGAGGCGCTTGCGGGCCTGCCCGAGAAGGAGCGCCTGATCGGCGAGACCTCGGCCAAGCAGGTGTTCGACCGTCTCGCCGGCACCTGGACCTATTGGGGCTGGAAGGGCGGCTATTTCGACAGCGAGGCCGATGCGCAGGCCTTCTTCGACGAGCATTGCTACATGCTCGCCATGCAGATGGCCGCACCCAACTCGCCGCAGTGGTTCAACACCGGCTTGTTCTGGGCCTACGGCATCGATGGGCCGGGGCAGGGCCACTATTATGTGGACTACCAGACCGGCGAGCTGACGGCCTCCACCTCGGCCTATGAGCATCCCCAGCCGCATGCCTGCTTCATCCAGTCCGTCAGCGACGATCTGGTGAGCGACGGCGGCATCATGGACCTGTGGGTGCGTGAGGCGCGCCTGTTCAAGTACGGCTCAGGCACCGGCTCCAACTTCTCCGCGCTGCGCGGCGAGGGCGAGAAGCTCTCCGGCGGCGGCCGGTCGTCCGGTCTCATGAGCTTCCTCAAGATCGGCGACCGGGCTGCGGGCGCCATCAAGTCCGGCGGCACCACCCGCCGCGCCGCCAAGATGGTGGTGGTCGATGCCGACCACCCGGACATCGAGGCCTATGTGGACTGGAAGGTGATCGAGGAGCAGAAGGTCGCCTCCCTCGTCACCGGCTCCAAGCTCAATGCCAAGCACCTCAAGGCCGTGCTCAAGGCCTGCGTGAACTGCGAAGGCAACGGCGACGACTGCTTCGATCCGGAGAAGAACCCGGCCCTCAAGCGCGAGATCAAGGCCGCCCGCAAGGCGTCGGTGGCCGATGCCGCCATCCGCCGGGTGATCCAGTATGCCCGCCAGGGCTACAAGGACATCGACGTCGCCATCTACGACACCGATTGGGACGGCGAGGCCTACATCACCGTCGCCGGCCAGAACTCCAACAATTCCGTTCGCGTCACCGACGACTTCCTGCGCGCGGTCGAGGCCGACGAGGACTGGAACCTCATCCGCCGCACCGACGGCAAGGTGGCGAAGACCGTCAAGGCCCGCGACCTGTGGGAGAAGATCGGCTCGGCCGCGTGGCACTGCGCCGACCCCGGCATCCAGTTCCACACCGCGGTGAACGACTGGCACACCTGCCCGGCGGCCGGCGAGATCCGCGCCTCCAACCCGTGCTCGGAATACATGTTCCTCGACGACACGGCCTGCAATCTCGCCTCGCTGAACCTGCTGCAGTTCCGCGACGCGGAGAAGCGGTTCGACGTGGACAGCTACGAGCACGCGGTGCGGCTGTGGACCGTGGTGCTGGAAATCTCCGTGCTGATGGCGCAGTTCCCCTCGCGCCGCATCGCCGAGCTGTCCTACGAATACCGCACGCTGGGCCTCGGCTACGCCAACATCGGCGGCCTGCTCATGTCGAGCGGCATTCCCTATGACTCGGCCCAGGGCCGCGCCATCTGCGGTGCGCTCTCCGCCATCATGACCGGCGTCTGCTACGCCACCTCCGCCGAGATGGCGAAGGAGCTGGGCACGTTCGCGGCCTATTCGGCCAATGCCCAGTCCATGCTGCGGGTGATCCGCAACCACCGCCGCGCCGCCCATGGCATCGCCGAGGGCTATGAGGGCCTGTCCATCGCCCCGGTGCCGCTCGATCACCTCTCCTGCACGGACACCCGCCTCGTCGCCCGCGCCACCGCGGCCTGGGACAAGGCGCTGGAGCTGGGCGAGAAGTACGGCTACCGCAACGCCCAGGTCTCGGTGATCGCCCCCACCGGCACCATCGGCCTGGTGATGGATTGCGACACCACCGGCATCGAGCCCGACTTCGCGCTGGTGAAGTTCAAGAAGCTGGCTGGCGGCGGCTACTTCAAGATCATCAACCGCGCCGTGCCCGAGGCGCTGCGGACCCTCGGCTACAAGGAAGCCGAGATCGCGGAGATCGAGGCCTATGCGGTGGGCCACGGCTCGCTCGCCAACGCGCCGGCCATCAACCATGGCTCGCTGCGCGCCAAGGGCTTCGATGACGCGGCCATCGCCAAGGCCGAGGCCGCGGTGAAGACGGCGTTCGACATCAAGTTCGCCTTCAACCGCTGGACGTTCGGCGAGGAGTTCCTCGCCAGCGCCCTGAAGGTGCCGGCCGCCCAGCTCGCCGACCCGAAGTTCGACCTGCTCGCCTTCCTCGGCTTCTCCAAGGCTGACATCGACGCCGCGAATGTGCACGTCTGCGGGGCGATGACGCTGGAAGGCGCGCCTTTCCTCAAGCCGCAGCACCTGCCGGTGTTCGACTGCGCCTCCCCGTGCGGCCGCATCGGCAAGCGCTATCTGTCGGTGGAGAGCCACATCCGCATGATGGCGGCGGCGCAGCCCTTCATCACGGGCGCCATCTCCAAGACCATCAACATGCCCAACGACGCCAGCGTCGAGGATTGCAAGGCGGCCTACCTGCTGTCCTGGCGCCTGGCGCTGAAGGCGAACGCGCTCTATCGCGACGGCTCCAAGCTCTCCCAGCCGCTCAACGCCCAGCTGGTGGCGGACGAGGAGGACGAGGACGACGCGCTCGAGGCCGTGCTCGCCCAGCCCAACGCGGCCCGCACCGCGTCGGTCACCGAGAAGATCGTCGAGCGGGTGGTGGAGCGCATCGTCGAGCACCGCGTGCGCGAGCGCGAGAAGATGCCCGACCGCCGCAAGGGCTACACCCAGAAGGCGGTGGTGGGCGGCCACAAGGTTTACCTGCGCACCGGCGAATATGATGACGGCCGCCTCGGCGAGATCTTCATCGACATGCACAAGGAAGGCGCGGCGCTCCGCTCGCTGCTCAACAACTTCGCCATCGCCATCTCGCTCGGCCTCCAGTACGGCGTGCCGCTCGAGGAATATGTGGACGCCTTCACCTTCACCCGCTTCGAGCCCGCCGGCCCGGTGCAGGGCAACGACACCATCAAGTACGCCACCTCCATGCTGGACTACGTGTTCCGCGAACTGGCGGTGAGCTATCTCGGCCGCAACGATCTCGGCCACGTGGACCTCTCCGAGACCGGCTTCGATGCCCTCGGAAAGGGCGTGGACGAGGGCAAGGCGCCGACCAATCCGTCGGCCCGCATCGTCTCCAAGGGCCTCGTGCGCGGCAAGACGGTGAACCTGCTGGTGCCTCAGACGGTCTCCACCGAGCCGCGGTCCGGCACGGACAACGTGACCGTGCTGCGCGCCTCCGGCACCCAGACCCTGGGCGCAACCGCGCTCAAGGCGGACCCCGCCGAGCTGGCCGAAGCCACCCCCGAGGTGGGCGAGCTGGAAGCGGCGGTGGAGAGCCTGATGGAGAAGTCGCTCCCCTGGTCCGCCTCCGCCCGCAAGGCCGAGGCCCGCGCCGAGGCGAAGGCCAAGGGCTACGAGGGCGAAGCCTGCCCCGAGTGCATGAACTTCACCATGGTGCGCAACGGCACCTGCCTGAAGTGCGACACCTGCGGCGGGACCACCGGCTGCAGCTGAACGACTACCGCCCCGAGCTTGGCTCGGGGCGGTGTCCCGGAATTTCGCGCGGCACGCGATGCAGGGATGAAAAGAAAAGCGCTGGAGCACGCACTCCGACGCTTCTGCTTGCAACCTCAACGAAAGACCGATCGCGCCAGATTTCCAGTCGCGGACATGATCGTTGCCCGGGACCTTGGTCCCGGGCATTTTTCGTTCCGTCCCGAAACGGCTATCAGCGCCGGAACACCTGATTGGCGACCCGCACCGCCTGGTCGTTGGGCAGCGGCGAATCCTGGAAGGTCTCCAGCCGGATCTGCACGCGGTTGAAGCGCCCGCGCGGCGAGGTGTGAACGAACCGCTGGAAGGCGACGAGCCCGCCTTGCCCGATCACGTCGCCGCGGGCGAACGGTGTCCATGTTCCATCCGCGGCCTGGTAGCGGACCTTGAGGATCGCCTGGATCGGCTCGCGGAAATCGTCGGCGAACAGCGTTCCCCTGACGCCCACCCGGCCATCGGCCCCCCAGCAGATGATCGCCTTGCCCAGGGGGGCGCCGAACAGGTGCGGGAAGTCGCCGAAATCCGCGTTGTTGGTGTTGATGGAGATCTCCTGGACGCGCGCGACGTTCGATTGGGCGAACATGGTGCAGTCGCCCGCTCCGAAGGCGTGGGCCGCGCCGCCCGTAAACCCCGCAAGAGCCAAGCCGAGACCCGCCGCTGTCAGCAGTCTTGACGAAAAACGTCTCATCATTCCAACGCCCCTCAATAATCCGCCGGCATTTCGTGCGGATTTCCCAAGCGGAAGAAGGCTATGGGGCGGACTTCCCGGGCACAAGACAAAACAAGCGCACAGACATCCCTCGGAGGCGGGAGGTAAAGCGCGTCTCATCTAGCATGTTACCTCCCGCGTGTGCTTGATGATCCGGCTCACTTCCGCGGTGGAAGGGCGCATCGCGGCGGAGGATCGCGGCGGTGGGAGGCAGGGAAGAGGGGCAGACCAAGAGGGGCGGGGCAGACGGAGGCGGGGCAGCCCTCCGTCGCCGCAAAGCGCCCTGTCAGGCGGCGTTCTTGATGGCCAAACCGTCCGCGTAGGACACTTCCTTGTAGTTGGAGACTTCGTCGTACTTCAGCCCCACGTCGGCGAGGGCGTCGAGCTTGGCAGCGGTGTCGAATTTCTTGAGCTTCACCTTGTCCACGTAGAATGTGTCGATCAGCTCGTTGTAGACCGACGTTTCGTCGATGAAGATGGCGAAGATCTTCACGTCGCCGAAGCGGATCAGCAGGCGGTTGCCCTGCGGCAGGTCCGCGATATAGACGAAATACTTGCCCTCGCCATCAAGGGCGGCACCGAGGCTTTCCACCAGCTTGGGCAGGTCCTCGTAGCTGGTGATGGAGCCGGCGAGGAAGCCGATGGCGGGCTTGCCGTCTTCGCTGACCGAGAACACCTCCTTCAGCACCGTTTCCGGGCCGTCATAGGAAATCTCGCCGCGAAAGCCGAAGCGGCCGGCCACGTGGGTGTCGGCGTTCAGCGTCGGCTTCAGGAGCCGGCCCTCGGTGCTCAGCGTGGCAAAGGGCGTGTCAGCAACAGCGGTCATGAAAATGATCCTTGGGTGAGGTCGTGACGGGCGTGCCCCTATGGGCGTGCCCCGGAGAACCCCGTGTGCGCCGGCCATGCGTGGTCGGACCGGGCACGGGGCCCCGGTCTGCCGTGCCCTTTCGGACACGACCTCTGGTCCAGCGGAGGCGATGCGCCTCAATCGCCGGTAATCAATACCTCGGGCATCTCGTTGGGGTCCTCCACGTCCAGACCGTCCTCCTCGGCGAGGGGGACGTTGACGAGGCAGACGTCGCCGTCATCGACGATGATCTCTATGGGGGTGAGAGACTTGCCCTTGCATGGGCCGATGAAGCAGAGGCCGGTGTCGGGGTCGAACTTCGCCTGATGCCGCCCGCAGGCGAGGAAGTTGGCCTCGCGGTCCAGGAACTCGCCCGCATAGGCGTCGAGCCGCTTGCCCTCGTGCGGGCAGACGTTCTCATAAGCATGAAAGCTGTTGCCGCGCCGGAGGATGAAGATCGGCCACGCCGTCTTGTTGCCGTCCTCGTCGAGCCGCGCGAGCACGAAGCCGCGGGCGTCGCCATCCTGGATCTCGTAGGTGGCGCAGACGGCGAAGAGTTCGGTCATTACAACAAAGCTTCCGGTCCGGAGGGGCCGGGATGCTTGAAGCAAGAAACAGGCCGCCGGGATGGAGCCCGGAATGTCGGCTCTGCGACACGGCCGCCGGGCTCAGGCGGCCGTGGGACGTCTTCGCAGACGATCAGTCCACGTCGTCGACGCTCTCCGGGCCGCCACCATATGCGCGCTGGGCGAGGGCTGCCTGCATGAACGGGTCGAGGTCGCCGTCCAGCACTTCCTGCGGCGTGCCGGAGGTGACCCCGGTCCGCAGGTCCTTCACCAACTGGTAGGGCTGGAGCACGTAGGAGCGGATCTGGTGGCCCCAGCCGATGTCGGTCTTGGCCGCCTGTTCGGCCATGGCCTCCGCCTCGCGCTTCTTCAGCTCGAGATCGTAGAGCTTGGCGCGCAGCATGTTCCAGGCCGTGGCGCGGTTCTTGTGCTGGGAGCGGTCGCCCTCGCTCACCACGGCGATGCCGGTGGGAATGTGGGTGAGGCGCACCGCCGATTCCGTCTTGTTCACGTGCTGGCCGCCCGCGCCGCCGGAGCGCATGGTATCGACCCGCACATCGGCTTCCTTGATGTCCACCACGATGCGGTCGTCCACCACGGGATAGACATCCACCGAGGCGAAGGAGGTCTGCCGCCGCGCGTTGGAATCGAACGGGGAAATGCGCACGAGGCGGTGGACGCCGGCTTCGGTCTTCAGCCAGCCGTAGGCGTTGTGGCCCTTCACCTGGATGGTGGCGGACTTCAGGCCGGCCTGCTCGCCCTGGCTCTCGTCCATCAACTCCACCTTGAAGCCGTGGCGCTCGCACCAGCGGCGATACATGCGCAGGAGCATCTCCGCCCAGTCCTGGCTGTCGGTACCGCCCGCGCCGGCGTGGACTTCGAGATAAGTGTCGTTGGAATCGGCCTCGCCCGAGAGCAGGGCCTCCAGCTCGCGCCGGGCCAGTTCTGCCTTCAGACCGTCGAGGGCTCCGGCGGCCTCGGAAATCACGCCCTCGTCGCCTTCCGATTCCCCGAGATCGATCAGTTCGATGTTGTCGGCCAAGTCGCGCTCCACCCGGTCGATGGCGCCGAGGCCGTCCTCCAGGCTGGTGCGCTCCTGCATCAGCTTCTGCGCCCGCTCGGGATCGTCCCAGAGCTTGGGGTCTTCCACGATGGCGTTCAGCTCCGCGAGACGACGGCGCGAGCGATCCACGTCGAGGTGGGACCGCAACAGGTCGAGGGAGGCTTTGATCTCTTCGACTTTTGCGGCGAGTTCCGCGCGCATGGCTCATCTTTCTCCGGCTGAGGGCCGCGGAAAATAGCGGCGGGGCGCGCGGGTGTAAACGCCGGGCCGGCGGATGGGTGTGTGAGGGGCGGAAAGCTTCAGCCCGCGCGCCGCGCGGCGAGCCAGGAGCCGATGTCCGCGGCTTCGATCGGGCGGGCGAACAGGAAGCCTTGGGCCGCATGGCAGCCGAGGAATCGCAGCAGGTCGGCCTGCGCCCGCGTCTCCACGCCTTCCGCCACCACCGTCATGCCGAGGCTGTGGCCGATGCGGATCACCGCCGTCGCCAACGCCTGGGCGTTCTGGTCCTGCTCAAGGGAGAGCATGAAGGAGCGGTCGATCTTCAGCTCCGCGATGGGCAGGCGCGAGAGCGCGCTGAGGCTGGAATAGCCGGTGCCGAAATCGTCCATGGCGATCCGCACGCCGAGGGCCTCAATGGCCCGCGCGGTGGCGAACGAGTTCGGGTGCTGGTCCATCATCACCCGCTCGGTGATCTCGACCCTGAGGTCCGACGGCTTGAGGCTGTACTCGCGCAGCGCGCCCGAGATGAAACCCACGATATCGCCGCTGCGGAAGCTGAGCGGGGAGAGGTTGACCGAGATGTGCGGCACCTCCACCCCTTCCTCGCGCCAGGCGGCGATGCGCTGGCAGGACGCCTCCACCGCCCACTCGTCGATGCTTTCGATGAGCCCATATTCTTCGGCGAGCGGAATGAAGCGGGTGGCGGGGACATCGCCGTGGATCGGATCGGTCCAGCGGGCGAGCGCCTCGACGCCATGAAGCGCGCCGGAGGCGAGCAGCACCTGCGGCTGGTAGACAAGACGCAGGGCGCGATTCTCGATCGCCTCGCGCAGCGCCACCGAGAGCACCAGCCGGTCGAGCACCCGCCGGTTCAGCTCCTCGGTGAAGAAATGAAATTTGCCGCGCCCCTTGCGCTTCGCCTCGTGCAGGGCCGTATCGGCGTGCTTCAGCAGGGTTTCCGCATCCGCACCATGCTCGGGATAGAGTGCGATGCCGACCGAGGCGGACATGGTGAGATGCAGGGCCTGGGCGCTGATAGGCGCCGCCACATATTCCAGCAGCCGGCGGGCGATGCGCGCCGCTTCTTCGGCCGCGCAGTCGTGGACCGTAATGAGGAATTCGTCGCCGCCGGTGCGTCCCACCACATCGCCGGTGCGAAGCTGCGCCTTCAGCCGCCGCGCGACCTCCACCAGAAGCTGGTCGCCGGTGGAGTGGCCGAGTGTCTCGTTCACATCCTTGAAGTGGTCGATGTCCAGGTAGAGCACCGCGACCGGCTGCTCCAACGCGCGCGCCTCGGTCAGCAGTTCCTCGAGCACCGCGTGCAACTGGCGGCGGTTGGCGAGGCCGGTGAGCGAATCCACGTTCGCCAGCATCTCGATGCGCTTTTTGGCCTCGAACCGTTCCATGGCCAGCGCGCAGAGATCGGAACAGGACGAGACCACATTTTCCAGCCACGGCGTCGGGCCACGGCCCTTCGGAAAATAGAAGGCGAATGTCGCTGCCACCTTGCCGTCGCGCAGCTTCACGGGGACCGACCAGCAGCCGGTGATGCCGGCCGGGATGGGCAGGTCGCGGTGATCCTCCCACAGGGGGCTGCTGGCGATATCTTCCACCAGCACCGGGGTGCCCCGGAAGGCGGCCGTGCCGCAGCTGCCGGCGCGCGGACCTATGGCGATGCCCTCCAACGCGGCGGCGAATTCAGCCGGAAGGCTGGGCGCGGCCAGCACGGTCAGCCGGTCATCCGGGGTAATGCCCATGATGGAGCAGAGCACTTCCGGCGCGAGAAGATGCGCCTGTCGGCACAGGACATCCATGATGTCGGCCATGGGCGCATCGGCGGCAAGCGCGCTGAGCACCTGACGCTGAAGGTCCTCGACCAGCCTGGTGTGGGTAATGTCGGCGACGACGACGACAAGCTGTTCCAGATCTCCGGATTGGCGGTCCACGACCGGCGTGACGTTGGCCGACACCCAGACCTCCATTCCCGATTTGCCCTTCAGGGGAACGTCCTCCGAAAGGGCGACGCGGCGGTCCAAGGCGTCCTGGACGTGTTCCGCAAAATCAGCGTTCTCGAGCCGTCCGCAGAACAGCTCGGCCAGCGTAAGGCCCGCAGCGCCATCCGACCCTGCATCAAGCATGTCATGGAATGCCGGGTTACCGTAGATCACCTTGCCGTATGCGTCGGCGACGATCACGCCACGATCGGTCTTCTCGGCCACGGCGGTGAGCGCCGCGAGGCTCTTGTTGTGCGCCGCTCCGTTCAGCATCGGACGCACGAGGGCGACGTAGCAGGTCTCCCGCTTGTGCTGGGCGCGGGTGACGGAGACGATGCCCTCGACCCTTGAGCCATCATCCCGAACGATATCGAGGGCAAGCTCGATGGCCGGGACGACGTCCTTTCCCCGCGACGAAGCATGAGCGCCCGGGATCAGCTCGCCCACGTCGCGACCGATTGCCTCGGCCTGGCTCAATCCCCACAGCCGCTCGGCGTCCGTGTTGATGAAGGTCACGAGGTTGTTCTGGTCGAAGAAGACAACGGCCTCGCGGCCAAGGGCGCGGGCAGCTGCTGGGCGATCCGCCATTTTCCCGTCCATGGCTGAAACTCCCGGCTGGCTTGCCCCCGGCGTCAAGAGGACGCCACCTAGCTGACCACCCCCGAAAAATTCAGCTTACCCAGTGGCATGCTCTAATAGCTTACCTATCTCTGGCGGCTTGTACAGGAACGGTACGACAATGAGGTTAATCTGCGTCAAAAACCGGGCCTGCCCGTGCGGTCTCGTCCGCTTCGATCGTGCGTCGCCGCCCGTTCTGCAATCAGTGCTGGCGCTGCGATGCTCGGCTGAATGATGGCTCTGCGCCTGCTGCATACTGACGCACGGCCAAGCTTAAGCCTGAGGTTTTGAAGGGCCCGCCATGCGCCGGCGGTGCCCGCAGGGACCGGCCTCAGTAGAGGCCGCCCGTCCCGCTCCTGGCCACCGGCGTGACCGGCTCCGGATTGGTGCCGTCGGTGCCCGCATAACCCGCCACCGAATAGCCGTCCGGCGGCGCTGTACCCGGCTTGAAGCCCTCGAGGATCGCGTTGCCGTCGCCGGCGCTGGTGCGCTGGCCGCTCTTGCGATCGATGCGGACGAGCTTGATCCCTGCCGGCACGCGGAAGGGAATGGCCGGGCGATCGGCGATGGCCACCTTCATGAAATCGCGCACGATAGGCGCGGCGACGAGGCCACCCGTCGAGCCCTTGCCCATGGGCCTGGGCTTGTCGTAGCCGAGATAGACGCCAACCACGATTTCCGGCGTGAAGCCGATGAACCAGGCATCCTTCTCGTCATTGGTCGTGCCGGTCTTGCCGGCGATGGGCTTGCCCAGTTCCTTGAGCGCCGTGCCCGTGCCGCGCTGCACCACGCCCTCCATCATGGAGGTGATCTGATAGGCAGTCATCGGGTCGAGCACCACGGGCCGCCGGTCGATCAAAGACGGCTCGGGCTGGTTCTCCCAGGACGTCGCCTCGCAGCCGCGGCATTCGCGCTCGTCATGGCGATAGATGGTGTGGCCGTAGCGGTCCTGGATGCGGTCGATGAGCGATGGGGTCACCTTGCGCCCGCCATTGGCCATCATGGCGTAGGCGCCGGTCATGCGCATGAGCGTGGTCTCGCCCGAGCCCAGTGCCATGGCGAGGTAGGGCGGCATGTCGTCATAGATGCCGAAGCGCTTGGCATATTCGGCGATGATCGGCATGCCCACGTCGTTGGCGAGGCGCACCGTCATGACGTTGCGCGACTGCTCCAGGCCGAAGCGCAGCGTCTGCGGGCCGTAATATTTCTTGGAGTAGTTCTCCGGCCGCCAGGTGTCCTGACCCTGCTGCTCCAACTCGAACGGCGCGTCGATGACGATGGTCGACGGCGTATAGCCGTTGTCGAGGGCGGCTGAATAGACGAGGGGCTTGAACGAGGAGCCGGGCTGCCGCATTGCCTGCGTGGCGCGGTTGAACTGGCTTTCGTCGTAGGAGAAGCCGCCGGAGAGGGCGAGCACACGGCCGGTGGTGGGCTCCATGACCACCATGGCGCCCTCGACGCCGGGCGGCTGGCGCAGGCGCCACTGGCCTCCGGAGCCGCCGAGCGGCTCCACATAAACCACGTCACCGGGCTTCAGCACCTGGCTGATCGGCTTGCGGGTCCATTTCGCGCCCTCGGCCGGGATCAGGCCCACCTCACGCTCGATGGAGCGCTGGCCGGACTTGGTGCGCTGCGGTTGCAATCCGATGCGGGCGTTGTCCTTGCTCACGTCGAGGACAATCGCGAGGCGCCAGGGAATGTCGGTCCATTCCTTCACCTCGCCCACCTTCACACCCCAGTCGTCGCCGGGCAGGAGATCGATGTGGGTGACGGGCTTGCGCCAGCCGCGCTCCTCGTCATAGCGCACCAGCCCGTCGGTGAGGGTCTTCTTGGCCAGCACCTGCAGCTTGGGGTCGAGCGGGGTACGGACGGAGAGGCCGCCTTCGTACAACTTGCGCTCGCCGTAGCGCTCGTAGATCTGCCGGCGCACTTCCTCCGCGTAATATTCGGCGGCGAAGATCTGCGCGCCGGTGGCACGGGGGGTGACGTCCAGCGGAGACTTCTTGGCCGCCTCGCCCTCCTGCGCGGAGACGAAGCCGTTCTCGACCATGCGGTCGATAACCCAGTTGCGGCGATCGGTGGCCCGGTTGCGCTCGCGGAAGGGGTTGTAGTTGGACGGCGCCTTCGGCAGAGCGGCGAGATAGGCGGCCTCCTGCACGTTCAGCTCGTCCACCGACTTGTCGAAATAGACCAGTGCCGCCGCGGCGATGCCGTAGGCGCCCATGCCGAGATAGATCTCGTTGAGATAGAGCTCGAGGATGCGGTCCTTTGAATAGGCGCGCTCGATGCGCAGGGCGAGCAGGGCTTCCTTGATCTTGCGGTCGAGGCTGCGCTCGTTGGTGAGCAGGAAGTTCTTCGCCACCTGCTGGGTGATGGTGGAGGCACCCTGGGCGCGGACGTTCTTGCCGTAGTTCTGGGCGAGATTGAGCGCGGCGCGGAAGATGCCCGTGGGGTCGATGCCGCCGTGCTCGTAGAAATTCTTGTCCTCGGCCGACAGGAAGGCCTCGATCACGGAGCGCGGCACGGACTGGATGGGGATGTAGAGGCGCCGCTGCTTGGCATACTCCGCCACCAGCGCGCCGTCCGCCGCGTGGACGCGGGTCATCACCGGCGGCTCGTAATTCTGCAACTGGGAGTAGTCGGGCAGGTCCTGGGAATATTTCCAGACCAGATATGTCGCGCCAGCCGCGCCCGCCAGCAGAACCAGCGTCGCGAGCGCGAACAGGAAACCCAGGAACCTCAAAATCACCCGCATCTCGCAGCTTCCTCCCGCCGCAACCCGAGGGATGCCCGACGCCCCGCGCCTGAGTGGCGCAGTCGATACCGGATATCACCGCCCTTCGGGCCGCCTTGGCGCAGCCTGCCCAAATCCGACCTGAAACCCATCCTTGCCATAGCCCGCCTTGGCGCGGATGCGAAGCAGCTAGATTGAGGAACCCGCTGCCTCAAGGCAACCGTTCCCGACTGCCCTGCATCGGCCTTGACGTTAAGCCCTGTCTGGAACCGCTTTCGCTGTGGCATCCCGGGGGGACTCGCACGCGCACCGCTATGCGGGCGAAACGTGGCCTCTTCGCGACGGACGGGGAGCTTTCAGTGGACTTGCGTCTGGCTGGCACCCGAAATGAAAAGGGCCGCTCGAGGCGGCCCTTTCACAATCAGGAGACGTTCAGCGCTTTGCGTCCGGATGGCGTCAGCCACCGAACAGCTTGCGCTGCCACCAGCCCGAGCGGGGCTTGGCAGGGGGCTCGCTGGATTCGGCCGGCGCGGCGGGTGCTTCCGGCGCGGGGACGGGCTCTGCAGCAGCGGGGGCAGCCTCGGGCTCGGGCGCAGGGGAGGCCTCCGCAACAGCAGCGGGCGCCGCGGGCTCGGCCGGCGTTTCCGCCACCGGGGCGGCGACGCCGCCGTCCGTCAGGATGATCGGAGCCTTTTCGCGCACGGTGGAGCGCCGGCGCCGACGGGCGGCCTCGGGGCTTTCCGCCTCGGCGATCGGCTCGGGCGCGGCCACGGCGGCAGGCGCTGCGGCGGCCTCGGCCTTGGGCTCCGAAGGGGCCTCGGCGAAAGCCGGCGTGGCGTCGGTGGGCTCGGCAATTGCTGCGGGAGCTTCCGCCGCGGGGGGCTGATCCTCGTCGCTCTCCTCGGAGCCTTCGGCGTCGCCGTCCGCGCTCAGCGGCGCCTCGTCGTCCCGCTCGCGGCGATTGCGACGGCCACCGCGGCGACCCCGGCGACGGCGACGGCGGTCGCCGTTCTCGTCGTCACCACGTTCGCCATCGGCGCGTTCATCCTCGCCGCGCTCCTCGTCGTCGTGCTCGTCGTCATCGCGGGCGTTCTCATCGCGCTGACCATCGGCGGTGCCGTCCTGGGCTTCGGCTGTATCGGCGGAGGCGTCATCCTCCTCCTCGCCCTCGGAACCCTCGGCGCCTTCGCGACCTTCCTCGCGCTCACCCCGCCGCCGGCGGCGGCGGCGGCGGCGCTTGCGGCCGGCATCGTCGGACCGCTCGCCATTGCCTTCGGAGGCCTCGGCCTCGGCCTCGGTCTCGGCTTCCTCGACGATCTCCTCCTCATCCTCCTCGATGAAGTCTTCGTCGGGGAGGATGGAATCAGGCTGCACCACAGAGCTCGGCCGCGGCGCAGCGGGGGCGGGGGCTGCGAGATCGCCCTTCTCGATGATGAAGGGCTGGTGGCCGGTCACGCTCTCGTCCGCCGCGACGGAGAGGGTCACGCTGAAGCGCTCTTCCAGCTCGCGCAGATGGGCGCGCTTCTGGTTGAGCACGTAGAGCGCCACCTCGGTGCGGGTGCGGGCGATGAGATTGTGCGTCTGCGAGCGCAGCAGCTGCTCCTCCATTGCGCGCAGCAGCTGGAGCGAGACGGAGGCCGCCGAGCGCACGTGCCCGGTGCCGCCGCAGTGCGGGCAGACCTCGATGGAGCTTTCCAGCACGCCGGTGCGGATGCGCTGGCGCGACATCTCCAGGAGGCCGAAATGCGAGATGCGGCCGATCTGGATGCGGGCACGGTCGTTCTTGAGGCAATCCTTGAGCTTGCGCTCCACCGCCCGGTTGTTGCGCTTCTCCTCCATGTCGATGAAATCGATCACGATGAGGCCGGCAAGGTCGCGCAGGCGCAACTGTCGGGCGATTTCCTCGGATGCCTCGAGGTTCGTCTTGAGGGCGGTGTCCTCGATATGGTGCTCGCGGGTCGCCCGGCCCGAGTTCACGTCGATGGAGACGAGCGCCTCGGTGGGGTTGATGACGATGTAGCCACCGCTCTTCAACTGCACCACGGGGGAGAACATGGCATCGAGCTGCTGCTCCACGCCGTAACGGGCGAAGATGGGCTGCGGCTCGCGGTAGGGCATCACCGACTTCGTGTGGCTCGGCATGAGCATGCGCATGAAGTCGCGCGCCTCGCGGAAGCCCTCCTCGCCGGCGACGTGAATGTCGTCGATGTCCTTGTTGTAGAGGTCCCGGATGGCGCGCTTGATGAGCGAACCTTCCTCATAGACGAGGCTCGGCGCGGAGGACGAGAGGGTCATCTCCCGCACCGTCTCCCACAGCCGCAGGAGATATTCGAAGTCGCGCTTGATCTCGGTCTTGGTGCGGTTGGCGCCTGCGGTGCGCAGGATGATGCCCATCCCTTCCGGCACCTCCAGGTCCTGCACCACTTCTTTCAGGCGCTTGCGGTCGACCGCATTGGTGATCTTGCGGGAGATACCGCCGCCACGCGCGGTGTTGGGCATCAGCACGGAATAGCGGCCGGCGAGGGAGAGGTAGGTGGTCAGCGCCGCGCCCTTGTTGCCGCGCTCTTCCTTGACCACCTGGACCAGCATCACCTGACGGCGGCGGATGACTTCCTGGATCTTGTAGCTGCGGGCGCGGCGCTGCGGCGCGCGCTCCGGCACCTCCTCGAGGGCGTCGTCGTCGGCGCCGAGGTGCTCGATTTCCTCTTCCTCGTCGATCTGGTCGACATCGCTGTCGTCCTCGTCGTCGTCCTCGTCCTTGTCGCGCTTGCGGTCGTTCCGGCGGCCGCGATGGCGACGGGAGCGTTGCCCATCCTCATAGCGCGTCTCGCGAGCGGAAACCTCCTCGGGCGCCTTGTCTTCCGAGGTCTCCTCGGCTTCCTCGTCGTCCTCGTCCCGATCCGGGTGGTCGTGCCCGTCCTCGTCGTGCTCGGCGTCGTCGTCTTCCTCGTCGTCGTCACCGGCTTCCGTCTCACCGGCCTCGTCATCGCCGGCGGGCGCCGTGTCGCGCACGACAGCGCCACCCTCAAGGATCGGCGCGGAAACGCTCTCGCCCTCGGCGGCCTCGCGGCGGCGCGCGGCTTCTTCCTCGTCCGGCGCCTGTTCCTGGGGAGCGGGCAGGGGGGTGCCGAGGGGCGCGTCGATGGCGGCCTCGGCCACGGCGGCAGCCGCTTCCACCGCCTCGGCGGGGGCGACCAGGGCGCTCATCGGCTCGGCATGGGACTCGGACGGAGCCGACACGGCCTCGGCCAGCGTCTCGGAACCGAACTCGGCGACCGAAGCGGTGGCGGTATCTCCGGCGGGCTCGGCCGGGTCAACGGCCTCGCCGGCCTCGAACGCGACCGCCTCAACCGTCTCGGCAGCGGCGCTGATGCTCTGGTCGGGCTGGGACCGCTTGGCGCGGCTGCGCTCGCGACGGCGATCCTTGAGGTCGGCCTCGTCCTCGGCGAGACGCGCGGCGCGCTCCTCTTCCTCGATCAGGGCGAGGCGGTCGGCGACCGGGATCTGGTAATAATCGGGGTGGATCTCGCTGAAGGCGAGGAAGCCGTGGCGGTTGCCGCCGTACTCGATGAAGGCCGCCTGGAGAGACGGCTCCACGCGCGTCACCTTGGCGAGATAGATATTGCCCCGCAACTGCTTGCGGGATGCGGACTCATAGTCGAACTCTTCGACCCGGTTCCCGCGCACGACCACGACCCGGGTCTCCTCCGGGTGGGTCGCATCGATGAGCATCTTGTTGGCCATGGAAATCTCTCTTCACGGCGCCGGGAGCAATGCTCCGCGACGGCCGCGGCTCGACCCCTTCGGGCGCTGCCGCGACGCCGTTCTGGCGCCGGATGTGATGACGTGAGGAAGAAGGGGAGGCGCAGGTACGCCCAAGCGCGTCGTTCGCACGCTCGGGGGCGGGGCACACGGGAGCGCGCTCAGCGCGCATGTCGTGCGGGAAAAATTCCATGCCCTCGGTTACCCGCTCCTCGATGAAGGGTTCAGGCCGGGGCGGAGGCGGGCGCCTCGTTCCGGCCACGGTACACACTCGCCCGATTCCCCAGATCGTCCCCTCGCGGACCATCGGCGAAACTGGTTGCGAGGCATGCCGCCCGCGCCGTCCGGCGCTTGCCTAAGGGCCCTCGGTGACGGGGGAACGCCCCTGAGGATGCCGCCTTCGGCAATAGGGGATGCCTGAAACCGGGCTCTCGCATGCGCAGCGACCCGCCCGGATTTTCGACACGCCCTGCGGCAGCCGCGGCAACCGGGGCCGAAGAGCCTGTTCCGGAACGCGAACTGTGTACGGTTCCCTTCTTACCCGCCGGACTTCCCGCTTGGCAAGGATCATGCGTTCCGAACCGCGCGCCACGGGGCTATAACGCTGCGTCAACGCATCGTTTACGCGCGCCGCCTTATGCCTGCCCCTCTCTTGTGGCTCGCTTCGAAGCCCGCCCTGGGGGAGGGCGGCGCGAGGGTGGATTTGCGATGATCCGACGCCGGCCCGGCCCCGCCGTCCTGTCTTTTATCCCGGCGCGGAGCCATCTCGGCGCTGCCTGTTTCTTGGTCCTGTTCACTTTTGTGGCGCTCTTCAATGGTGCCGCGCGCGCCGAGGGGGAGGGGCAGGCGCTGGCGCGGGAGGTGCGGCTGGCCGGCGATGCCAAGCGCACGCGGCTCATCGTCGATCTCGATCGCGCCCCTGCTTTCCGGGCTTTCACCCTCGCCAACCCGCCCCGGGTGATTCTCGACCTTTCCGACGTGACGTTCGCCCTGAAGCCGGACGGCAGCCAGATGCGGCGCGGGCTGGTGAGCGCCTACCGATTCGGCGTCTTCGCGCCGGGCAAGGCGCGGATGGTGCTGGAGGCGACAGGCCCCGTCGCCATCGACAAGGCGTTCGTGCTCGATGCCGTGGACGATCAGCCGGCCCGGCTCGTGGTGGATCTGGTGAAGGCTGATCCCGATACCTTTGCCCGCTCCATCGCCACCGAGGCAGAGCAGCGCACCGCTCTACCGGCAGCCCCGGTAGCTCTCCCACCGCCCGGCGATAGCCGTCCGGTCATCGTGATCGATCCTGGACATGGCGGCATCGATTCCGGCACGTCCGGCTATTCGGCCTTCGTCGAGAAGACCATCGTGCTGGAGACCGCTCTCGCGCTGCGTGACCGGCTGGAGAAGGCGGGTGGCTATCGCGTGGTCCTCACGCGCACGACCGACACCTTCGTGCCGCTCGCCGACCGGGTGGCCGTCGCCCGCGCCAACCGGGCCGACCTGTTCATCTCCATCCACGCCGATGCGCTGGCGCGGGGAGATGGCAGGGCGCGGGGTGCCAGCGTCTACACCTTGTCCGAGACGGCAAGCGATACCGAGTCCGCCCATCTGGCGGACAAGGAGAACAAGGCGGACCTCATCGCCGGTGTCGATCTATCCGAAGAAACGGACGAGGTGGCCGGCATCCTCGTGGATCTCGCCTACAGGGAGACGCGCAATTTTTCGGCTTTGTTCGCCCGCAGCCTGGTCGGCAGCATGAAGAGTTCAATCCGCATGCACGGCACGCCGCTGAAGTCCGCCGGCTTCCGGGTGCTCCGCGCCCACGACGTACCGTCCGTGCTGGTGGAGCTTGGCTACATGTCGAGCCCGGACGACCTCAAGCAGCTCACCTCCGAGGCCGGTCGCGACCGCATGGCCGACGCCATCGCGGCGGGTGTCACGCAGTTCTTCGACCGGCGGGGCGCGCCTGCGCCCGCTCGCTAGAACGCACGCCGCCCCGGCTGCAGGCATCGCGCGTGGCTGCGTCTCTTGTCGACAATGGCCCTTGCCCACCGCCCCGGACTGAGTACCATGGAAAAGGGCGGCATCCGGCCAAGGTTCAAAACGATTTAACTCGCCGGCCTGCCACCACGCTCATTGAGCAAAAAGCGGACGAAGACGCCGCATTCCGTGTGGGAGGATTTTTGATGATCGACCGTCGTCGTGGCCTAGCGGCCGCGCTCGCCCTGCCGCTCGCCTTCGCGGCTGCCTTTACCTTCGCCGCGCCGGCCAGCGCCCAGACCAAGCTCAAGTGGGCGCATGTCTACGAGCCGTCCGAGCCGTTCCACACCGCCTCCGTCTGGGCTGCGGGTGAGATCGCCAAGCGCACCAATGGCCGCTACCAGATCGATGTCTATCCCTCCTCGCAGCTGGGCAAGGAGAGCGACATCAACCAGGGCCTGACGCTCGGCACGGTGGACATGATCATCTCCGGCTCGAGCTTCGCCGGAAAGGCCTATCCGCCCATCGGCGTCACCTATTATCCCTATACCTTCCGGGATGCGAACCATCTGCTGGCCTATGCCAAGAGCGATGTCTTCAAGGATCTCGCCAAGGGCTACGAGGACAAGACCGGCAACCACATCGTCGCCGTCACCTATTACGGCGTGCGCCAGTCCACCTCGAACAAGCCGTTCAAGTCCTGCGCCGAGATGAAGGGCCTCAAGATCCGGGTGCCGGACGCCCCGGCCTATCTTGCCATGCCCAAGGCCTGCGGTGCCAACATCACCCCGATCGCCTTCGCCGAGGTCTATCTCGCCCTCCAGAACGGCACGGTGGATGCGCAGGAAAATCCGCTCACCACCATCGAGGCGAAGAAATTCTACGAGGTCCAGAAGAACATCGTGCTGACGGGCCACATCGTGGACCATCTCAACACGATCATCTCCGCCAACCTTTGGAAGAAGCTCTCGCCAGAGGATCAGAAGATCTTCACCGAGGTCACCCAGGAGGCCGCCGCCAAGGCCACGGCCGAGGTGGCGCAGCGGGAGAAGGAACTGCTCGACATCTTCAAGCAGAAGGGCCTGACAGTGGTGGAGGTGGACACGGACGACTTCCGCAACACCGTGATGAAGAACATCACCTTCGAGAGCTTCGGCTATCGCAAGGCCGACTGGGACCGCATCCAGGCCATCAAGAGCAATATGTGAGGCCGGGTGGGAGCGCTCGGCTCCCGCATTGTCAATGCCACGACGTTCGTCATGCCCCGGCTTGTCCGGGGCATCCACGGCGCCGCTCGGTCGGTTTTCGTGCCTGAGGCTCAGCTTTCGCCGAGACGTGGATCCCCCGGACAAGCCGGGGGATGACGACGGAGGGCGGGGCTCCGCTTTCTTGAATTTCCATCCGCGCACTTCTCCCCCATCCCGGACCCCTTCATGGCTCAGGAAGTCCACACCCGCGTTACCGGCGAGGAACTCGCCCATACGTTCGAGCAGCAGGAGGAGGTGGACCTTTCCGGCTACGCCTTCGAAGACTGGATCACCCTCGCCATCTTCTGGATCATGGCCGGGCTGGTGTTCACCCAGTTCTTCACCCGCTACGTGCTCAACGACAGTTTCTCCTGGACCGAGGAATTGGCCACCTACTGCCTCGTGGCGGTGGTGTTCATCGGCGCGGCCATGTGCGTGCGGCTCTCGCGACACATCCAGGTGGACCTCATCTACCGCTTCATCCCGGAGCCGGCGGGACGGGTGCTGTCGCTGTTCGTGGACCTCGTGCGCACCGGCTTCATCGCCTACGGCGTGTGGCTGATGGTGCGCTACATCGCGCTCGTGGGCGACGAGCCCATGGTGATGGTCGATGCGCCCAAGAGCGTCGTCTACTACGCGGTCCTCTTCGGCTTCGTGATGATGCTCATCCGCTCGGTCCAGGTGGCCGTCGGCAACATCCGCCGCGGCTACAGCGTGCTTGAACGCCCCGAGGCGTTCGAAGGCACCTACGATCACAAGGGGGACTGAGCCATGTGGCTGCTCATCGGCGGGTTCCTCGTCCTGATGCTCTGCGGCGTGCCGGTGGCCATCGCCATGGCCGGGGCATCGCTGGTTTACATCCTCGTTTCCGGAACGGTGCCGGACGTTGTCATCGCCCAGCGTATGATCGCCGGCGTGGAGAGCTTCCCGCTGCTGGCGGTGCCGTTCTTCATCCTGGCCGGCAATCTCATGAACATCGCCGGCGTCACCGGGCGCATCTATGCCTTCGCGGTATCGCTGGTGGGTTGGATGCGCGGCGGGCTGGGGCAGGTGAACATCATCGGCTCGGTGATCTTCTCCGGCATGTCCGGGACCGCCATCGCGGATGCGGCCGGGCTCGGCACCATCGAGATCAAGGCCATGAAGGATCATGGCTATTCCACCGAGTTCGCGGTCGGCGTCACCGCCGCCTCGGCGACGCTGGGGCCGATCATTCCGCCCAGCCTGCCGTTCGTCATCTACGGGATGCTGGCCAACGTCTCCATCGGCGCGCTCTTCCTCGGCGGCGTGGTGCCCGGGGTGGTGATGACGCTGCTGATGATGGGGACGGTTGCCTATTTCGCCCGCCGCAACGGCTGGGGCTCGGATGCCGCGTTCAACTGGAGGCAACTGCTCTCGGCCAGCGTCGAGGTGGTGATCGTGCTGGCATTCCCGGCGGCGGTCTATGTGATGATCGCCCTCGGGCTCTCCACCAACCAGGCCGTGCTCATCGCGCTCGCGGTGCTCGTGGCGCTCGACTGGTACTTCGACTTCTCCGCCGTCATGGCGCTGATGACGCCGGTGATCCTCATCGGCGGCATGACGCTCGGCTGGTTCACGCCCACCGAGGCGGCGGTCGCGGCGGTGATCTGGTCGCTCTTCCTCGGCCTCGTGCGCTACCGCTCCATGACGCTGAAGACGCTGGCGAAGGCGACCTTCGACACCATCGAGACGACGGCTTCGGTGCTGTTCATCGTCACCGCGGCGTCCATCTTCGCGTGGCTGCTCACCGCCAGTCAGGCGGCGCAGATGCTCTCCGACGCCATCCTCGGCTTCACCCAGAACAAATGGGTGTTTCTGGCGCTCGCCAACCTGCTGATCCTGTTCGTGGGCTGCTTCATCGACACCATCGCGGCCATCACGATTCTCGTGCCCATCCTCTTGCCCATCGTGCTCAAGCTCGGCATCGACCCGATCCATTTCGGGCTCATCATGACGCTGAACCTGATGATCGGGCTGCTGCACCCGCCGCTGGGCATGGTGCTGTTCGTGCTGGCGCGGGTGGCGAAGCTCTCGGTGGAGCGCACCACCATCGCCATCCTGCCCTGGCTGGTGCCGCTGATGATCGCGCTTCTCGCGATCACCTACATCCCCGGCCTCACCCTCTGGCTGCCCCACGCCATGGGGCTGGGCCGCTGACGAGGGGCTGGGGCGGGTCAGGCGCCCGTCCGTCCCTCGGGGGCGGACGGGGTGATGACGCGGCGGCCTTCCTCGGCCTTGTAATAATACTGGCTCGCCACCAGCCAACCCTTCAACGGTCGGAGGGGTGGTATACAGGTGAGTAGCAAGAGCGGCAGCGTGGTCACGAGGTGAACCCAGTAGGGTGCCTGATAGGCCACCTCCAGCCAGATCGCGAACAGCACCGCCGGCACGCAGGCGAAGCACATGACGAAGAAGGCCGGCCCGTCCGCCGGATCGGCGAAGGAATAGTCGAGGCCGCAGACCTCGCAGGCCGGGGCAATGGTCAGGAAGCCATTGAAAAGGTGGCCCTCGCCGCAGCGGGGGCAGCGGCCTCGCACGCCCGTGGACAGGGGCGAGAGATGCGGCCAATGCTGTTCGTTCATGATATCTCCCGGGCCGGTTGGGGCTTCCGCCCGTCCGGCGTCACGCGGGTCTGGCGATGGTTCGCCGGCGCAGTGTGCTCCCGTGAGGTAAGTTTCCGCGCCCCTACCCGCAAGTGAGAGCGAGTCGCAGCGGCACCAAGCCGCATCCCTGCCGACGCAGGGGGTGACAGGCGGGCGGGCTCCAGCTATTCGGCTTTAAGGAAGGGCGACCCAAGGGAACGCGGCACGAGAAGCGGGGCGGGGCATGGATATCGTTTTCGTCGGTGCCGGGCTCGCCAACTGCCTGCTCGCCGCCCGCATCGCCCAGCGTCGCGGCCGGGTCCGCATGCTGCTGCTGGAGGCGGGCGAGAGCGTCGGCGGCAACCACAGCTGGTCGTACCATTCCAGCGATTTCGAGCGCATGCAGCATGCCTTCCTCAGCCCGTTCCGCGCCCATGTGTGGATGGGCAACGACGTGCATTTCCCCGCCTACTCCCGCATCCTCAAGGGCCACTACGGCACCGTCACGTCCGAGCGCCTGTCGCAGGTGATGCACGAGCGGCTCCATACGTCCATCCGCCTGAACGCCAGGGTCGCCCATGTGGCGGCGGACCACGTCGTTCTCGCCGGCGGAGAGCGGATCGACGCGGGAGCGGTGATCGACGGGCGGGGGCAGGTGCCGTCCCGCCATCTCGACCTCGGGTTCCAGAAATTCATCGGCCAGGAGGTGCAGCTTGCCCGGCCGCATGGCCTCGCCCGGCCCATCATCATGGATGCGCGGGTGGAGCAGATCGACGGCTATCGCTTCGTCTACGTGCTGCCGCTCGATCCGCAGACGCTGCTGATCGAGGATACCTATTATTCCGACGGTCCCGAGCTTCCGGCCGACACCTTGCGGCGCCGCGTCAAGGCCTATGCCGCCGCGCAGGGCTGGGAGATCGAGCATGTGGTGCGCGAGGAGGAGGGCGTCCTGCCCATCGCCCTCGGCGGGGACATCGGTGCCTTTCTGGCCGAGGCGCCGCCCGGGGTGGCGCGCGTCGGGCTGCGCGCCGCGCTGTTCCACCCCACCACGGGCTATTCCCTGCCGGATGCGATGGAACTCGCCGACCTCGTGAGCGAGCTGCCGGACCTCTCCGGCCCGGCCCTTTCCGCCTTCGTGCGCGACTATGCGCGCAAGCGGTGGGACAGCCGCGGCTTTTTCCGGCTGCTCAACAGGATGCTGTTCCGCGCCGCCGCGCCGGATCGCCGCTATGCCATCCTTGAGCGCTTTTATCGCTTGCCCGAAGACCTGATCGCGCGCTTTTACGGGGATCGCCTGACCTTCAAGGACAAGGCACGCATCCTCACGGGCCGCCCACCCGTATCGGTGCTGAAGGCCATTTCCTGCCTGCCCGAGACGAAAGCCGCCACCGGTTCCTGATGATGCTTGATGCCACCACGTCCCCCCGCCGCGCCGCCGTCATCGGGTCCGGCTTCGGCGGTCTCGCCCTTGCCATCCGCCTGCAGGCCGCCGGCATCGCCACCACCGTCTTCGAGCAGCGGGACAAGCCCGGCGGCCGGGCCTATGTCTATGAGGACAAGGGCTTCACCTTCGATGGTGGCCCGACCGTCATCACCGACCCCTCCTGTCTCGAAGAGGTCTACGAGGCCGCGGGCCGGCGCCTCTCCGACTACGTGGACCTGATGCCGGTCTCGCCCTTCTACCGCCTCTTGTGGTCGGACGGCCGGCAGTTCGACTATGTGAACGATCAGGCCGCCCTCGATGCCCAGATCGCCGCCTTCAACCCGGCGGACGTGGAAGGCTACCGGCGCTTCTTCGCTTATTCCAAGGCGGTGTTCGAGGAGGGCTACCTCAAGCTCGGCGCCGTGCCGTTCCTCAGCTTCTCGGACATGATGAAGGCCGGCCCGCAGCTGGCGAAGCTCCAGGCGTGGCGCTCGGTCTATTCCATGGTATCGAGCTTCATCAAGGACGAGCACCTGCGGGAAGCCTTCTCCTTCCACTCGCTGCTGGTGGGCGGAAACCCCTTCTCCACCTCGTCCATCTACGCCCTCATCCATGCGCTGGAGCGCAAATGGGGCGTGTTCTTCCCCCGCGGCGGCACCGGCGCGCTGGTGCGCGGTATGGTGAAGCTGTTCACCGATCTCGGCGGCACGATCCACCTCTCGGCCAAGGTGGACGAGATCGTGGTCGAGGTTGACCGGGCGACCGGCGTGCGCGTCGGCGGCGAAATGCGCCCGTTCGATCTCGTCGCCTCCAACGCGGACGTGGTGCACACCTACGCCCACCTCATGCGCAACAGCGCGCGCGGGAAGGCGGAGGGGGCCAAGCTCGCGAAGAAGCGGCATTCCATGTCGCTGTTCGTCATCTATTTCGGCGCCAACCGCACATGGGATCATCTGCAGCACCACACGGTGCTGTTCGGCCCGCGCTACCGGGGCCTCGTGAACGAGATCTTCAGCGGCCCGGATCTGCCGGAGGATTTCTCCCTCTATCTCCACGCGCCGACCGTGACCGACAAATCGCTGGCGCCCGAGGGCTCCACCGCCTTCTACGTGCTCTCCCCCGTGCCGCACCTCGGCAAGGCTGAGATCGACTGGGACGTGGAAGGGCCGAAGTATCGCGACCGCATCCTCGGCCATCTCGAGCAGCGCCTGCTGCCGGGGCTGAAAGAGAGCCTCGTGACCACGCGCATCCTCACCCCCTTCGGCTTCCGGGACGAGCTTTCGGCCCATCTCGGTTCGGCCTTCTCGGTGGAGCCGATCCTCACCCAGTCGGCGTGGTTCCGGCCGCACAATCGCGACGACAAGATCGGCAACCTCTATTTCGCCGGCGCCGGCACCCATCCGGGCGCGGGCGTTCCGGGGGTGGTGGGCTCGGCCAAGGCGACGGCTGGCCTCATCCTCGAAGACCTCGGTATCGCCGCCCGGTCCCCCGCATGAGCGGGACGGACGCTGCTCCGGACGTGGTGGGCGCGAGCGAGGAGGCCATCGCCAAGGGCTCGAAGAGCTTCGCCGCCGCCGCCCGGCTGTTCTCGCCGCGCATGCGCGAAGATGCGGTGATGCTCTATGCGTGGTGCCGCCACTGCGACGACGTGGTGGACGGGCAGGAGCTTGGCCACGGCCGCATCGCGAGCGCCCAGACGCCGGCCGAGCGGCTCGACGCCTTGTTTGAGGAGACCCGCCGGGCCTATCGCGGCGCGCCGTCTTCCCATCCCGCCTTCGCCGCCTTCGCCGAGGTGGTCCGCCGCAATGACATTCCCGAGCGCCATCCCCTCGATCTGCTCGAGGGCTTCCGCATGGACGTGGAAGGCCGCCGCTACGAGACCCTAGATGACACGCTCACCTACTGCTACCACGTGGCCGGCGTGGTGGGGGTGATGATGGCGCTGATCATGGGCGCGCGGGACGAGGTGGTGCTGGACCGGGCGAGCGACCTCGGCCTCGGCTTCCAGCTCACCAACATTTCCCGCGACGTGATCGAGGATGCCGGCATCGGCCGCATCTATGTGCCGGGCACGTTCCTCGACGTGGAAGGCGTGCCCGAGACGGAGATCGCCGCGCCCGGACACCGCGCCGGCGTCGCCGCCGCCGTCGCGCGGCTCCTGGATGTGGCGGAGCCCTATTACGAGCAGGCGGTGATCGGCATGGGCGCCCTGCCGTTCCGCGCCGCCGCCGCCGTGGGCGCCGCCCGCTGCGTCTACCGCGCCATCGGCACCGAGGTGCGACGGCGCGGGCCGAAGGCGTGGGATGCGCGTGTCTCCACCACCAAGGCGCAGAAGATCGGCTACCTGATGCAGGGCATCGGGCTTGCCCTCTCGACCCGCCGCAGCGGACCGCAGCCGCCGCGCCCGAAGCATTTGTGGACGCGGCCGCGATGACCCATTTCGCCGTCGTCGCCCCGCCGCTGCCGGGGCATTACAACCCATTGCTGGTGCTGGCGCGCGAACTCGGCGCGCGGGGCCATCGCGTCACCTTCGTCCACATGGTGGATGCGGCGCGGCTGGTGAAGGGCAAGGGGGCGGACTTCGCTGCGGTGGGCACGCGCGATTATCCCGCTGGCGCCCTCGACGCCTATGTGAACCGCCTCGCCAAGCCCACGGGGCTGTTCGGCCTTCTCGGTACACTGCGCGCGACCGCCGCCCAGACGGACATGCTGTGCCGCGATCTGCCCGGCGTGCTGCGCGACATCGGTGCTGACGCGGTGATCGCCGACCAGACGGAGGCGGCGGGCACCTTGGTCGCGCGCCACCTGGGCCTGCCCGTGATCTCCACCGCGACCGCGCTGCCGCTCAATCGCGAGGTGGGCGTGCCGCCGCCCTTCGTGCCGTGGCCGTATGAGGAAGGCGAGAAGGCGCTCGTCCGCAACAAGGGCGGCTATCGCGTGACGGATTTCCTCATGTCACCCATGCGCAAGGTGCTGGCGCGGCACGGCGCGACCTTCGGGCTGGATCCGTTCGCCGACGGCGGTTTCTCATCGCTCTTGACCGTGGCGCAGATGCCGAAGGGGCTGGACTTTCCCCGCACCGAGCTCCCCACCACCTTCCATTACGGCTCCCCCTGGCGCGATGCCGCCGCCATCCCGGTAGCCTCCGCACCGCTGCCGGAAGTGGGGGACAAGCCGCTCGTTTTTTGCTCCCTCGGCACCCTGCAGGGCGCCCGGGCCGATCTGTTCCGCAAGGTGGCGCTGGCGGCGCGGGAGGTGGGCGTGCGCCTCCTCATCGCCCATGGCGGGCTTCTGTCGCAGGCCGAGGCCGCGCGGCTCGCTGAGCTTGCAGAGGTGCGCGCGTTCGTCCCCCAGCAGGAGGTGCTGAAGCGATGCGCGGCGGCGGTGCTCCATTGCGGCATGAACACGGTGCTCGATGCCATGGCCGAGGGCGTGCCGCTGGTGGCCATGCCCATCGCCTTCGAGCAGCCGGCCACGGCCGCGCGCCTCGCCTATGCGGGCGTTGCCGAGGTGGTGCCCGCCGGCCGTGCCAGCCAGAAGCGCCTGACCGCCGCGCTGCGGGCCGTGCTGGAGCAGCCACGCTATCGCGAGAACGCCCGGCGGATCGCGGCCGAGATGGCACAGGGGCGCGGCGTGACCGATGCCGCCGATCTCATCGAGGCGGCGGTGGTCAGGCCCGCACTTCTGACCGCCTGAGTCGATAGATCACCTGCCGCCGCAACGGGTGGCCCGGCGGCGTGGACGGCAGGTCGAAATCGCCGCTCTCGTCCCGCGCCATGCCGAGCCGCTCCATCACCGCCCGCGAGCGGAGGTTCGCCGGCACGGTGATGGCGACGATCTCTTCCAGTCCCAGAGACGCGAATCCGAAGTCCAGCGCCGCCCGCGCCGCCTCGGTGGCGTAGCCCTGGCCCCAGAAGGCGGGATCGAACCGCCAGCCGATCTCCACCGCCGGCGTGAAGTGCTCCGTGTAGGGCACATGGACGAGCCCGCAATAGCCGGCGAAGTCGATGACGCCGGGCACCTCCACCACCCACAGTCCGAAGCCGTGCCGCGCGAAATGCGCCTCGGCCCGCTCCGCCACTGCATCGCTGGCGGTTCGGTCGGCGATCGGCATCAGGAATTCCATGGTGCGCGGATCGGACTGCATCGGCCACAGGGCATCGCGGTCGGATGGTCGCCACGGGCGCAGCAGGAGGCGGTGCGTCTTGAGCGTCGGCGCGCTCATGATGGCCGTCTCATGCACCCTCGATCAGCGCGCGCAGGCGGTCGGCGGCTGCGGTGGAGGGAAGGGGGCGGCCTTCCAGGGTCGCCACGGAGCGGATGCCGAGCGCGGAGGTGAGCAGGATTTCATCCGCCGATGCGAGGGCGTCCACCGTCAGCGGCCGCTCCGTCGCTCCGACGGCGAGCAGCACCTCCGCCCGCATGATGCCGGGCAGCACGCCCTCTGACAGGGGCGGCGTCACCAGCGCGCCGTCGATGACCGCGAACAGATTGGCGATGGAGGTCTCGGCCACGCCATCGCGCGTGTTGAGGATCACCGCATCGTCCGCACCGCGTCGCGCGGCCTCCTGACGGGCGAGGATGCCGTCGAGATAGTTCAGCGATTTCACCTGCGCCAGCGGCGAGCGATCGTTGCGGCGTGTGCCCTGCGCGATCACGAGCCGCGCGGGAGGCAAAGGCGGCGAGAGCGGCGCTGCGGTGATGACGAGGGTGGGCTTCGGCTCGGCCGGCGGCAGCACGCCGCGCGGGCCGGGACCCCGGGTGAGGGTGAGGCGCAGCACGCCTTCGCTCAGGCCATTGGCCTCGGCGGTCTGCGCCAGCGCCGCGCCAAGGTCGAGGGCCGGCAACGGTATCCCCAGCACGCCCGCGCCGGCAGCGAGCCGGGCCAGGTGCGCCCCGACACGCAGCACCCTGCCGCCCTTTATCCTCAGCGTCTCGAACAGTCCGTCGCCCAGCGTGAAGCCGCGATCGAACGGGGAGACGGACGCATCTGCCTCCTCCACCAGCCCGGTGCCGAGGAATAGCTTCATGTACCGTCCCCCGAGAGCGCGCGCAGCATGGGCGAGAGCTTGACGAGGCTCTCCTCATATTCGTCCGCCGGATCGGAATCCGCGACGATGCCGCCGCCCGCCTGGGTCAGCAGCGTGTCGCCGCAGCGGGTGATGGTGCGGATGACGATGGAGGAATCCATCGCTCCGTCGAAGCCGATCCACGCCACCGAGCCGCAATAGACCCCGCGCGGGGAGGGCTCCAGCTCGTGGATGATCTCCATGGCGCGGATCTTCGGCGCGCCGGTGATGGAGCCGCCGGGAAAGCAGGCCTTCAGGAGGTCCACCGGGCCGAGACCGGGCTTCAGCCGGCTGTCGATGACCGAGACGAGATGGTGGACGCTGGCGAAGGTCTCCAGCCCGCACAGGACCGGCACCTTCACGCTGCCCACCTCCGACACGCGCGAAAGATCGTTGCGCATCAGGTCCACGATCATCAGGTTTTCCGCACGGTCCTTCACCGAGGCGAGGAGGGCGTCGGCGAGCGCCCTGTCCTCGGCGGGATCGGCGCTGCGGCGGCGGGTGCCCTTGATGGGGCGCGTCTCCACCCGCCCATCGGAGGTGAGGGAGAGGAAGCGCTCGGGGGAGGCGGAAAGCACCGCGAGGTTGTCGCCGGCACGCAGGAAGGCGGCGAAGGGGGACGGGCTCAATGCGCGCAGGCGGGTGTAGAGGGCAAGGTCGGTGAGGCCTTCCGGCACCCTCGCCCGCATCTGGTGCGTGAGGTTGGCCTGGAAGATGTCGCCGGCGCGGATGTACTCGATCACCCGCGCCACTTCCGCCTCCACCTCCGCGCGCGGCTGGTCGGGCGTGAACGTGCCGGTGCGGCTGAAATCGGCGGCGGGCGCCGCTGCGGGCGCGGTGGCCAGCCGGTCGAACAGCTCCTGCGCGCGGCGCTGGGCCCGAGCCTCGGCGGCGTCGCCAGTCTCCGGCCGTCCGTTGGAGACGATGAAGGCGCGCTTTTCCAGCCGGTCGAAGGCAAGGATGGCGTCGTAGAGGCCCATGGCCATTTCCGGCACCGCCGGATCAGCGTTGCGTGGCGGGGGCAGGCGCTCCAGATGCCGGCCGAGCTCATAGCCGAGATAGCCCATGGCCCCGCCGAGGAAGGGCACGGGGGCGGAGGAGGGGCCGAGGCAGGGCGGCAGGTCGCCGGGATTGAGCGCGCGCGCGAGCACGTCGAACGGCGTTCCGGGCACGAAGGCACCGTTCAGCCGGACGCCATCCGCGCCGGAGGTGATGAAGGCATAGGGATCCGCGCCGATATAGGACCAGCGCGCCCGCACGTCGCCCTCCGCCGCGCTGTCGAGAAAGGCGCATTGGGGGGCGTCGGCGAAGGCCTGGAACGCGGCGAACGGGTCGCGGTACGGAATTTCAACGATAAGCACGGGGGCGACCGATTCAGAACGCTTCGGTCCCACCATGGCGCCATGGCGCCTCCGGGGCAATCCGCGCGGGCGAGACGACGCAGGCTCCGCCGCGACGCCCGGCCGCTACGGCCTCCCCCAATCCGCGACTCCAGCCGCGGATGGCGGTGTGTCGGGCCTATCCGAACCCGCTCACGCCGCCTTTGCAAACGGCGGCTGGTCCTCCGGCTGCTCCGCCTGCGTGGCGTTCAGCAGCTTGGACTGGACGATCTCGGCGACCGCGACCAGTTCGGTGCTCCAGGCGAGAGCCGATTGCTGGAGGAAAGCCGCCTCGCGGGTGACGAAGGCGGAGGGGTTCTGCTCGCGCGAGAGCTGGCCGAGAAGCTCCACCTGCTCCTGCACCTGCCGGCCGACGAACTGCTGCAGGTGCGTGCTGACCGCGACCGGGCAGTCGAAGAACAGGTTCTTCCATGCGGTCACCGGCCAAGCCATGGGTGGCGTGGCCGGTGACAGCGCGCGGGCGAGACCCTGGAACATCACTGAGTCGTTCATGTCCATTTCTCCCGTCTGACGATGACCCCCGGACCTGAGCACCCCCCAGCGCCCATTGGAAATACCGTTTCACGGATGTGAGACTTCGGCGTTGCGGAAGGTCAAATGCCTTGCGCGCCGGATCGGGGAAAATCACATTTCCACGCGTCGCCCCTCGGGCGACATCATCATCGCACTCCGCCGGCCCGCTGCCTATGGTTGCGCCAGCCCGGCGAAGGGCGAAACAGGCTTCCGTCAACGCATCGTGATGTCCGCGCTCGGGACGGAGCCACAGGCCGCAAGGTCGGGGAGAAGACAACATGACCCAGTTGCCGCACGGCTTCCGTCAGATCCGCATGGAGCTTGCCCGTGAGAAGGGGCATCCGGACGGCGCCCGCAATCACGGCTACAGCTTCGTGGCGCCCCTCGACAGCGCCGGCCGCATCGATGCGGCGGAGTGGGCGAAGCACCGCGACAGCTGCCGCGTGGTGAAGTTCCGCCCGGACGAGGCGGATGAGGTGGGCCATCTGGTGCGTCGCCCGGGCGGCAGCTGGGCGTTTCGCTATGACATTTCCGGTACGGACGATGACGAGGCCGGCTACCGCTTCGGCGACGAGCGGTTCGAGGTGGGGGAATATGTCTCCGTCCATGAGGACGATGAGATGCACACCTTCCGGGTGGTCTCGGTGATCTGAAGGGGGCAGGCGGTCCGCCCGTCGGGGCGGACCGCGGGTTTGTCAGTAGCTCTTGTATTCGGCCGTGCCCTTGGAGAGGGCAAACTCCTCCTCCGGCGAAAGCACCAGCTTGTGCCGGCCCCAGAGGCCGAAGTAGGCGATGCCGGCCGCGAACCAGATCGCCACGCCGATCACGCCGTTCCGGTAGATGGGATCGGAGAGCTGAAACCAGATGGTGATGATGGCGATCACGATGGTCGCCACCGCGCCGGGGACGCCGAACGGGCTCTTATAGGGCCGCTCGATGTGCGGCATGTTCTTCCGCATGAGGATGAACGATACCGCCTGCATCACGTAGGAGAGCATGGCGCCGAACACCGCCATGTTCAGCAGCGTGCCGCCGATGGCCGCCGCGCCCGCCTCAGCCCCCAGAGCGAACCAGATGCCGAGCATGATGACGAGGCCCACCAGCGCGCCGGCCACCATGGCCACATGCGGGGTCTTGCGCCCGCCATGGGTCACGGACAGGCCGCGCGGGAAGTAGCCGGCGCGGGAGAGCGAATAGATCTGCCGGCCCTGCGCATAGATGATGGTGTGGAACGAGGCGATCAGCCCGATCACCGCCACCAGCGCGAGGAGCTTGGCGAGGCCGTCGCCATAAATGGCCTTGAAGCCGTCCAGCAGTGGCTCCAGCGAGGTGGAGAGGCCGAAGGCGCCGTTGGCCACCGAGGAATTGAGCCACAGAATCATGAAGGCGGAGACGATGAGCGTCGCCATGCCGGCCATGATTCCCCTGGGCATGTCGGTCTTGGGGTCCACCGATTCCTCCGCCGCCAGCGGCAGTTGCTCGATGGCGAGGAACAGCCAGACGGCGAAGGGCAGGGCGGCCAGCGCGCCGCCGATGCCGAAGGGCAGGAAAGGCCCGCCGCCGTTGGGCAGCTCCACCGCCGCGCCGTCCGGCCCGACGCCGATGTTCAGCGCCCAGCGGGAGAAGTTGGCCACCGGAAGGGCGCTGACCCAGAAGGCGACGAGGCAGGCCAGCGCTGCCAGCGTCACCACCAGCGTCACGCGGAAGGAGAGCTCCACGCCGGCGATGTTGAGGCCCACGAAGATGATGTAGCCGAAGATCCAGTAGACCGGCTGGAAGGCGGGCGGGGTGCCGAAGATGGAGCCCATGTAGGAGCCGATGAAGGACACCACCACCGCGGGCGTGATGACATATTCCACGTTCTCGCACAGGCCGGTGACGAAGCCGCCCCACGGCCCCATGGTGGTGCGCGCGAAGGAATAGGCGGCGCCCGTGTGGGGCAGGGCCGGCGACATCTCGGCGATGGAGAAAGTGAGGCCGAGATACATGATGGCGATGATGACCGCCGCGATGAACATGCCGCCCCAGCCGCCCGAGGCAATGCCGAGGTTCCAGCCCGAGAAATGGCCGGAGATGACCGCCCCCACGCCCAGTGCCCAGAGCGACCAGACGCGCGCGTGCCGCTTGAGGGCCCGCTGTTCGAAGTAGGTTACGTCCACCGTGGTGTAGGTGACGCCGGATTTGCTGCCTTCGGCCATGCCCAGCCCTCCGTGCGCGGTCGATCCCGCCAGACCAGGAATAAAAGCAAGTTCAAAGCCAGATCAGTATATTACGTTACGTCAAGTCAGTGTTGGCGCCAGTTTCAGGGGTGGAATTCCCGCTTCGAGCAGCAGATCGCTCTCGTCCTTCAGCTCGACGCCGCTGACCTGCCGCGCGAATGCTTCGCGAACGTGCCAGGCCAGCTTGAAGGCGGCCAGATCATAGGCAAGGCCCTCGGGGCGCACATTGGAGATGCAGTTGCGCTCCGCGTCCGAGCGTCCCGGCCTGGGGCTGAACGTGAGGTAGAGGCCGAGGCTGTCGGGGGAGGAGAGGCCGGGCCGCTCCCCCACCAGGAGCGCCACGGCGCGGGCCTTCAGCAAATGCCCCACCTCGTCGCCCAGGGCCACCCGCGCCTGAGAGGCGATCACCACCGGTGCGGTGGTCCATCCGGCATCGGCGATGCGGCCCTTCAATGCCGCAAGGAAAGGGCGGGTGTGGGCGTGGACGGCGGCGGAGGAGAGCCCGTCCGCCACCACGAGCGCGAGGTCCACCGGCGCGCCTGCCGACGCTGCGAGGCGGGCGCGGCTCCCGTCCGAGAGCCGGCGGCCGAGGTCCGGCCGGCGCAGATAGACGTCGCGGGCCGCCGCCGCGCTTTCTGCGCGCAGGGTGGAAAAGCCGAGGGCGCGAACCTCCTCCTCCACCCGATCCGCATCGAACGGCGTGTGAACGGCATCGCGCGCCTGCGCATGGGCGAGGGCGAAACGGAGCACCTCCTCCGTGGGCAGGCTCGCACCCGTGCGGCCCAGCGCGATCCGGGCCGGCGTGTGGCGCGCGAGCTTCAGCCAGGGGTCGCGCTCGATCATGCGGCGCGCTCCGCCACATAGCCCAGCAGGGGATTGCGGGCGTCGGCCGGCAGCAGGCGCCCGTCCGTGCCGGTGATGTCCATCTTCTCCAGCCACGCCTCGAACTCCGGCGCGCGCTTCAGCCCCAGCACCTCGCGGATGTAGAGCGCATCGTGGAAGGACGTGGATTGGTAGTTCAGCATCACGTCGTCGGCGCCGGGAATGCCCATGATGTAGGTGACGCCCGCCACCCCGAGCAGGGTGAGCAGCGTGTCCATGTCGTCCTGGTCGGCCTCGGCGTGGTTGGTGTAGCAGACGTCCACGCCCAAAGGCACGCCGAGCAGCTTGCCGCAGAAATGATCCTCCAGCCCGGCGCGGATGATCTGCTTGCCGTCATAGAGATATTCCGGGCCGATGAAGCCGACCACCGTGTTCACGAGCAACGGATCGAAGGTGCGGGCGACGCCATAGGCGCGCGCCTCGAGCGTCTGCTGGTCCACCCCGTGATGCGCCCCGGCGGAGAGGGCCGAGCCCTGCCCGGTCTCGAAATACATGGCATTCTGCCCCACCGTGCCGCGCTTCAGCGACCGCGCCGCATCGGTGCCCTCGGCGAGCAGCTTGAGGTCGATGCCGAAGGAGCGGTTCGCGCCCTCCGTCCCGGCGATGGACTGGAACACGAGATCCACCGGCGCACCCCGATCCATGAGCGCGATGGCGGTGGTGATGTGGGTGAGCACGCAGCTTTGGGTGGGGATGTCGAAGCGCGTGATGATCTCGTCCATCAGCTTCAACAGCCGGTCGATTACCGGCACGCTGTCGGAGGCAGGGTTGATGCCGATCACGGCGTCGCCGCAGCCATACAGCAGCCCGTCGAGGATGACGGCGGAGACACCGGCGGCGTCGTCGGTAGGGTGGTTGGGCTGGAGGCGCACCGCCATGGTGCCGGGCAGGCCGATGGTGTTGCGGAAGCGCGTCACCACCTGGCACTTGCGGGCGGCGAGGATCAGATCCTGGTTGCGCATGATCTTGGAGACCGCCGCCGCCATCTCCGGCATCAGGCCGGGGGCAAGCGCGGCCAGAACTTCCGGCGTCGCGGCCGGCGACAGCAGGAAGTCGCGCAGGTCGCCCACCGTCATGGCGGAGACCAGTGCGAAGGCCGCGTTGTCGTGGCTGTCGAGGATGAGGCGGGTCACCTCGTCGCCCTCGTAAGGCACCAGCGGCTCGGCGAGAAAGGTCTTGAGTGGCAGGTCGGCGAGGCACATGCGCGCCGCGACGTTTTCCTCGGCGGTGGCGGCGGCGATACCCGCGAGCATGTCGCCGGAGCGCGGCGGAGTCGCCTTGGCCATCAGGTCCTTGAGGTCGGAGAAGACGAACGACTTCGCTCCGATGCGATGGACATGAGCCATGGCGCGCTCCGATCGGGCGGGCGCGGCGCATCTGCCGCGTCCTCAGGCCCTAGCGATAAGCAACAAATATGCCCTTTGGGAAAGTCCTGTCTATTTCGGCACGCCGTTGATGACGAACAGCGCGTTGAGGAACTGGTCGGGCGGGAACTTGCCGAAACTTTTGGCATAGATGTCGCGGATGCGGTCGGTCCGGTAGAGGTCGGCGAGGGTGGTGTCCACCAGAAGGCGGAACGTCTGGTCGCCGCGGGGCAGCCCCAGCGCATAGGTTTCGAACGTGAAATACTGATCCGAGAGGCTCAGGCGGCTGCCGAACGCGGTGTTGGCGATGAGATAATTGAGGATGCCGCGGTCGCCGAAATAGGCGTCGAGCTTGCCGTCGGCCAGTTGCTTGAGGCCGTCCGGATGGTCCGTCACGGTGACGATGGTGGCGGTGATGCCCATCTGCGAAAGGGTGGCGCGCAGCGTTTCCTCGGTCGTGGTGCCCTTGAGCACGCCGACCTTCTTGCCGCGCAGCTCCTCCAGCCCCTTCACCGCCGAACCGCGCGTAACCACGCCGGCGCCGTCGAGGAACGTGGGCAGGGAGAAATCCACCAGTGCCCGCCGCGACATGGTCATGGATGTGGGCTCGCACAGGATGTCGATCCGCCCGTCGCGCACCGCCTCGAAGCGGTCTTCGGCGGAGACCTTCACATAGTCCACCGCCATGTTCGGCAGTTTGAGGGAGCGCTTGAGGGCGTCCGCCACCTCGCGGCAGAGATCCACGATATAGCCGGAGGGCTGGCCATTGCTGGCCGCATAGGAATAAGGCGGCGCGAACTGGCGATAGCCGATGCGGAAGGGCTCTCCCTTGGTGAGGCGATCCAGCGTCTGCGCGCCGGCCGGAACTGCGAGCGCGGCGAGGAGAAGGGCGGCGACCGTCGCGCCTCGCGCGCCCGTGGTCCTGATGCTGGCGTGAAACGCCGCAGCGATCGCCAAACCGATAATTGCCCCCAGACCCGTCCGCATATCCGCCCCCGTGTCCGCCGCCTCCCGCGGATCCCTTCCGCCGATCTTGCCCGGCCCGCCCGGCGCGGCCAAGGACTTCCGTGCACGGACTGGATAGGTCGGCGCGCATTGTGGCGCGAAAGCAACCCCTCCGCCTTCGCGCGAAGCGTTCGGTCGTCTCCCCTTGCAACTGGCGCCTATTTCACACGCGGCGAGCGAACCGGATGAGGCACCGCATCAACGGCAGAGCGGCGGACCCGCTCCGCGAAGCGCGCCACGGCGTCCTGCTCCAGCGTGCGCTGGATGGCCTTGGCCGCCACCACGCCATCCGCCATGGAGGTGACGCAGCAGGGATGCATGCGCTGGGCGATCTCGCCGATGGCGTAGAGATTGGGAACGGACGTCTCGCAATCGGCGCTGGTCTCGACGAAGCCGCGCACATCCCGCGCAAGATCCAGATGCCGGGCGTAGGGCAGGTACGGCTCCCAGCCGTACAGCACGAGGAACCTGTCGAACCGCTCGCCTGCCACCGCCGGCACCTCGGGCTCCACCGGATAGGCGCCGATCCGTACGTCGGATGGCGGCACCTTCTCCAGAAACTCGCGCCGCGCGCGGATGGTGCGGGCAAACAGGGTGACACGGGTGGCGCCGCGTTTTCTCACGAAGATGTAGTTCTCGAAAGCGTTGTCTCCGCCGCCGAGGATCGCGACCGAGCGACCTTCGAAATCCGCGTTGAAGAGGGTCTGGCCGGGGCCGATGATGACCTCCTCGGACGCGCTGAACCCCCCCTTCACCGGCCGCACGCCGGTTGCAAGGACGCAGGTGCGCCCCATCACCACCTCGCCGGTGGCGGTTGTGACGCGGAAGCCCTCTGGGATCACCTCAAGCTCGCTCACCGCCTCGCCGGTGCGGCAGATGATGTCGTGGTCGCGCATGTGGCGGTCGACTTCGGCGGCAATCTCGATGCCGGTCTTGTCGCGAATGGGCGCGATCCACTGGTTCGGGTACGGATTGTCATTGCCGAGGCCGCCGAGGACGGGGCGGCGCTCGACGATGCACGGGCGGAAGCCGAGCATCTTCAGCCAGAGCGCACAGGACGCCCCCGCCGGCCCCCCGCCGATGATAACCGCGTCGAACATGGACGCCCCCGATCCCGCCTGTGCGCCAACGGGCGCATGCGGCAGCTTATGCGAGGCTGTCGTCCACGGCTAGAAAGCGGGCGGGAAGGCTTAAGCCGGCTGAAGCTGCCTGCGCGCGAGCGTTTCTTCCCACTCCAGCGCCGAACGGACGATGACTTCCAGATCGTCGAACCGGGGTCGCCAGTTGAGTTCGGCCTGGATGCGGCTCGAATCCGCGACCAGGCGGGCGGGGTCGCCCGGCCGGCGCTCGCGCACGATGACCGGGAACTGGACTTTCGACACCCGGCGGACCACATTGAGGACTTCGCGCACCGAAAAGCCGCGACCGTAGCCGCAATTGTAGACGAGGCGTGTCGCGCCAGCCCTCAGCCCATCGAGAGCGGCAAGGTGCGCCGCCACCAGGTCCGCCACATGCACATAGTCGCGGATGCAGGTGCCGTCAGGCGTATCGTAATCCTCGCCGTAGAGATCGACGTGGGGACGACGGCCCGCAACCGCTTCGGCCGCAACCTTGATGAGATGGGTCGCGCGGCGCGAGGACTGGCCGCAGCGGCCCGCCGGATCTGCCCCCGCTACGTTGAAGTAACGCAGCACGGCGTGGGAAAGCGGGTGTGCCGCGGCAATGTCCGTAAGCATCCATTCGGTCGCGAGCTTCGACCGGCCGTATGGGGTGATCGGACGCTTGTCCGCCGTTTCCGGAATGAGGTCGGTGCCGCCCTCGCCATAGACGGCGGCGGTGGAGGAGAAAATCAGGCGTTCCACACCGCTGGTGACTGCGGCTTCGAACAGGGCGCGCGAGCGCACCGTATTGTTCATGTAGTAATCGAGCGGCTGGGCAATGGAATCCACGACGACAATTCGCGCTGCGAAGTGGACGATGTCCCGAATGTCGTGCGCTTTGATCGTAGACCGGACCAGCGCGATGTCCCCGATATCACCGACGACGAGTGTCGCGGCCGACGGGACGGCATGGCGGTGCCCGGTGGAGAGGTCATCCAGCACGACGACGCTTTCGCCCCGATCGACAAGAGCGTGCGCCATGTGGCTGCCAATATAACCAGCACCACCCGTCACCAAAATCGCCATCGTGCTGATCTCCAGCGTTTCGATGTCTTTCCTCCATTCCCTCTGGCGATGCAACAAAAACGTGTTGCGCTGCAGGCTGGGGTGCGGGGGTTGTCCCCATTCCCCACGTCCTTGTTGCACCGCCATCACAACGCAGGGTAAGTCAGCGGATGGCGTCGCAAGTGACGGGGTTTGCGTTTTGATGTGCGGCGTGCCGCAGATAGTACCGAGTGCATCATCCCCGCGTCCGCTTCGCGTCGCGCTGTTCGTGCACGCCTTCTATCCGGACCACCTCTATGGAACCGAGGCCTACACCCTCGCTTTGGCGCGCCAGTTCAAGGCGTTGGGCCATGCCCCGACCGTGGTGACCGCGCGCGGGGCGGGCGAGCAGGGGCAGGCCGAGGAGGTCGTGCGATACGAGGTCGAGGGCATCCCGGTGGTCCGCATCGACCGCAACCGGAGCCCGTCGCGCTCCGCGCGCGAGGACTATGACCATCCCGCGCTCGCCCCGCTGATCGAGCGCATCCTGCGCGATCTGAATCCGGATGTGGTTCATATCGCCCACCTCGCCAATTTCACGGCGACGCTCCCGCATGTGACCGCCCGGATGGGCATTCCGACGTTCGCGACGCTCACGGATTTCTTCAATCTCTGCATCACCACGCGGCTGGAGTTGCCGGACGGGAGGCTCTGTCACGGGCCGAACGCGAGCCGCAGCAATTGCTTGTCCTGCGGCATGCTCGCGCGATCCGTGGAGCGGCCGAGCGCGTTCTGGCGGATCCTCGCGCAGCCTGCCGTCCGCACGGCTGCGGGTGTGACCGCCGCGATGCTTGCGCCAGTCCTGCCCTTTTCCCTCGGCCGCGACGCGCGGGCGGTTCGAGATCGGGCGCAGGTGCTCCGCGTTGCCCTCGCCCACTGCAAGGCCGCCTTCGCGCCCAGCACCTTTCTGGCCGAGCTGTTCGATGCCCATGGGGCGGGACCGCCGCTGTTCCGCTCTCCTTTCGGCGTCGATATCGACCGGACGCCCAAGCCCCCCGCGCCGACCCGGCCGGTGCGCTTCGGCTTCATCGGCCAGCTGGCCTATCACAAGGGCCCGCACCTGCTGCTCCAGGCGTTGCGGGCGCTGCCGCGCGACGCCTTCACCGTCGACATCTGGGGATCGGAGAGCCTGTCGCCGGCCTATGCCCGCGACCTGCGCGCGGTGGCGGAACAGACGGTGCCGCCCTTGCCGGCGCGGTTCCGCGGCACCTTCGCGGAAAGCGAGATGGCGCGGCTTCTGGCCGACGTGGACGTGCTGGTGATGCCCTCCACCTGGTTCGAGAATGCGCCCTTGACCCTCCTCAAGGCCCTCGCCACCCATACCCCGGTGACCGTTTCGGACGTGCCGGGCATGACCGAGTTCGTCGAGGAGGGCGTCAACGGCTTTTCCTTCCCGCGCGGCGATGCGGAAGCGCTCGCCCTCGTGCTCCAACGCTTCGTGGACATGCCTGACCTTGCCGCCAACATGAGCCGGACGACCGCCTACGACCGCACCGAGCGCGACATGGCGCTGGACCTTCTCGCCTTCTACAGCGCCTTCGGCGTCGTGCCGGGCGGAACCGTCGCGGTCTCCGCTTGAGGGGGCTGGCATGAGGATCGCCATCCTCGCGTCCGGCGTCCTGCCGGTGCTCGATGGCGTCACCGTCAGCGTCGATGCCCGGGTCCGCCGGCTGGTGGCGCGCGGCGACGAGGTGCTGCTGCTTGCGCCTGCCGCCGCCGACGGTGCGCGCCCCGCAGGTCTCCCTGAGGCCGTGACTTTCGTGGGCCTGCCGAGCGTGCCCTTCGGCGCGGCGGCTTCCGACCGAAACGTGGTGCCGGCCGCCGCCCGGGAGATCGACCGGGCGCTGGCCGCCTTCCGGCCCGATCTCATCCATGTGGACGAACCCGAACGGCTGGCCCTCGGTCTCCGCCGCATTCCGGGGCAGGCGTTCGCGCGGCGCCACCGGGTTCCGCTGGTCGCCTTCTTCCACACCAATTTTGCCGATTATCTCGGCGCGGAAGGCCGCTACTACGGTCTTGTCGCGCCAGTTCGCGCTGTGGTCTGGCGTGTGGTGGCGCAGCTTTACAATCGCTATGACGCGACCCTTGTCCCGAGCGCGGCCTCGCTCGCGCGGCTCCGGCGCTTCGGCCTCGCGAATGGCCGCGCTGGCCGGTTCAACGGTGCCGACACGCGCGGCTTCCGCCCCGATCTGCGCCAGCCCGGCTATTGGGCCGACCGCTGGGCGCGACCGGACATCGACGGGCGCGTGGTGATGCTGATCGCCGGCCGGCTGACCGCCGACAAGGGGTGGGCGGACTGGCAGCGCGTGCTGCCGGCGCTCGCCGTGCGGCTGGGTGATGCTCTCGCGATCGTGGTCGCGGGGGATGGCGCCCTGCGGGGCGAGGTGGAGCGGCTGGTCGCGCCTCTGCCAGCGGGATGTCTCACGGGTGCGGTGCCCCGCGCGGAGATGGGCGCGCTGCTCGCCAACAGCGACCTCTATGCCACCCTGTCCCGCTTCGAGAACGCCAGCCTTGCGGTCTATGAGGCCCTGGCCAGCGGCCTTCCCGTGCTCGGCCTCGAGGCCGGCGGACTGCCGGGGCAGGTGCGCCACGGCGTCGATGGCCTGTTGTTCAGGCCCGGCGATGCGTCCGGCTTCGTCGGGGGCTTGGCGCGATTGGTGGAGGACGAGGACGCCCGTCGTGCCCTCCGCGAGGGGGCCTTGGCGCAGCGCCCCCTGCTGGACTGGGACAGCGCGTTCGCGGCGTGGCGCGATGCACTCAGCGCGGACGATCCCCCGTAAGCCCCAGAGCCGAGGCTTCTTCGGCCAGCGCCTCAAGCGCCGCGTCGATCTGCTGGGGGCTATGCGCGGCGGAGAGGAAGAAGCGCAGCCGCGCCGAGCGTTCCGGCACCCCCGGCGGCAGCACCGGGAAGGCGTTGATGCCGCGCTCCAGCAGGCGCTGGGCGAGGATCACGGTCTTGATGGTCTCGCCCACCATGATCGGCACGATGCCGGCGCCCCAGGACGGCCCTACATCGAGACCGAGCGCGGCGGCGCCATCGCGGAAGGTCCGGCTGTTGGCCTGGAGGCGCTGAACGCGCTCCGGCTCCTCCAGCATCAGGCCGAGCGCCATGCGCGCGGCTTCCGCCACCGGCACCGGCAGGCCGACGCTGTAGACCATGCCCGGCGCGAACGCCTTGAGATAAGCGACCATCGCGGCCGGCCCGGCGATGTAGCCGCCGCAGCTCACCAGCGATTTCGAAAGCGTGCCGAACCAGATATCCACCGCCCGCGGATCGACGCCCGCATGTTCGGCGATGCCACGTCCCGTCGCGCCGAGCACGCCGAGGCCATGCGCATCGTCGATCATCAGCCAGAAGCCGAACCGCTCCTTCAGCGCCACGAGACGGGCGAGTTCCGGCCCGTCGCCATCCATGGAGAACAGGCCCTCGCTGACGACCAGCACCCGCTCGAACCGGTGGCGCTCGCGCTCCAGCATGGCTTCCAGCGCGTCGAGATCGTTATGGGGAAAGGTGCGGCGGGTGGCCGGCGCATATTGCGCGCCCAGTACCACGGAATTGTGCATGAAAGCGTCGGTGACGACGAGATCCTTCGGCCCCATCAGCGTCGGAAGGACGGCGATGGCTGTCGCGTGGCCGCTCACGAAGGCAATCGCATCCTCGGCCCCGTAAAGGCCGGCCAGCGCCCGCTCCAGCGCCAGATGGGCCGGGCGCTCGCCGGACGAGAGGCGGCTGCCCGACACGCTGGTGCCCCACGTCTCGGCCGCTTCGGCGACGGCGCGGATGATACGCGGATCGCCATTGAGGCCGAGATAATCGTAGCTGGCGAAATTGACGACATCCCGCCCCTCGATGCGGGCGGTGGCGCCGGACCGTCCCTCATGGAGGCGGTGGTAGGGGTTTTTCAGGCCCAGCATGTCGGCCGCCGCCTGCTGCGCGGACAGTTCCTTGTAGCGGGGCAGGTTCTCGAACGAGAGGAGCCTGTCCCGATCCACGAAGGCGGGGGAGGCGGCGGGCGCCGGCACGGCGCTGCCCTCGCGCATCTCGCCGAGGAGACGCGCAAGGTCGTCGTCGGACAGTCCGCGACGCCCGCTCACGGCAGCAGCCTCATGATGCGGTCCCCCTGGCGTCGCGTGAGCCGGCGGCCATTTCCGTCAGGGCTTCGATGGACTTGGCGTCGAGGTCGATGCCGTGCCGGGCCGCGAGGGCGGCCTGCTCGGGGGCGAGCACCACCGCCGGAGCACTTTCGGCCGGCGGCGCGCTCTCGGGAGTCCGGAGGCTGGACAGCGCCACGGCGGCCAGATCGTCGAGCGTGCGCCCGCTGCCGATGGAGAGCAGCGGCAGCTCGAAGCCGAACTTCTTCTCCAGCGTGAGGCGCAGTTCCAGCGCCATCAGCGAATCCATGCCGAGTTCGGAGAGCGCCGCCGTCCCCGTCACGGCCTCCGGCGCGAGGCGGAGGATGCCGGCGACCTCGCGGCCGAGCACGTCGCGCATGAGCGCGCGCGCCTCGACATCGCCGAGGCCGGCAAGCTGCTCCATCAGATCCTCGCCGCTGCCCGCCGCGCCGTCCGCCGTGGTGGAGAACAGGCGGGGGAAGGTGGGCGTGCGCAGCACCGGCAGCTGGCTGGCGATGGCGGTGCGGTTCACCTGCGCGTAGACATTCACCACGTCCGCCGCATCGCCCTGCGCCATCAGCCGGCCGAGAAAGCCCAGCGCCTCGGCGGAGGCGATGCCGGCGACGCCGGTAGCCCGCGTCAGCCTCTGGCCGAGGTCCTGGTCCTTGGCGATGACGCCGGCATCGGAGATCGCGCCCCACGCGACGGCGAGGCCCGGAAGTCCACGCGCGCGGCGGTTGCGCACCACGCCTTCCAGAAAGGCGTTGGCCGCCACGTAGGCGCCCTGTCCGGGACTGCCGATCATGGCCGAGGCGGAGGAATAGACGATGAAATGGTCCACCGGATGCCGTTCGGTGATCCGGTCCAGCGCGAGAACGCCGTCCACCTTCGGCGCCAGAACCGCGTCGAGGCTCTCCGCATCGAGATTGGGGATGGCGCCGTCGCGCAGCACCATCGCGGTGTGGATCACGCTCGAAAGTGGGCCGTGATCGGCCACGAGCCGCTCCACCAGCGCCTCCAGCGCCGCGGGGTCGCGAGCATCCGCCTGCGCGACGACGATCCGAGCGCCGGCCGCGCGGGCGGCCTCGATGCGGGCGAGGTCGCCGGCCGCACGCACGCCCGAGCGGGAGGCGATGGCCACTGTGCCGGCGGTCTGTGCCGCCAGCCACAGGGCCGTCTCCAGCCCGAAGCCGCCGTTGCCGCCTAGCACGAGATGCACGCCGGTGCGCAGGGCCGGCGTTTCCCGCGTATTGGAAACGACACGCCCCGAGCGGGGCGGGCGCACCACGATCTTGCCCACGTGCCGCGCCGCCTGCATCTGGCGGAAGGCATCTTCCGTCGCCGATCCTTCCATGATGCGGTACGGAATCGGCTGGAGCGAGCCGCTCGCAAACGCTTCGCCGATCTCGGCCATCAGCGCCGTTGCCCGCGCCTTGTCGTGGGCGAGCAACTGGTCGAGGTCCACGCCGAAATAGCTGATATTGCGGGCGAAGGGGCGCAATCCCACGGTCGTGTTGGACAGGAAATCGCGCTTGCCCAGCTCGATGAAGCGACCAAACGGCTTCACCAGCTTCAGGCTCGCCGCCATGGCGTCGCCGGCCAGCGAGTTCAGCACGACATCGACCTTGCCGTGATCGCGCGCGATGTCGCGGGCGAAGGCGAGATCGCGGGAGTTGTAGACGGCCTCCACGCCCAGCTCCTTGAGGAGCGCTGCCTTCTCCGGCGTGCCGGCGGTGGCAATCACCCGCGCGCCGCGCGCGAGGGCGATACCCACGGCGGCGAGGCCCACGCCGCCGGCGGCGCCGTGCACCAGCACAGTCTCGCCAGCAGTCAGGCGGGCGCGGTCGATAAGGGCGTACCAGGCCGTGGCGAACACCACCGGCACGGCGGCCGCCGCCTCGAGGGCAAGGGTCTCCGGCACCCTGAAGGCGAACCACGCCGGCACCGTCACATGAGAAGAGAAGGCGTCCGGCGCAAAGCCCATCACGCGGTCCCCGACGGCGTGGTCCGTGACACCGGGACCCACCCGCGTCACCGTGCCGGCCATCTCGAAGCCGAGTGACGCGCCGGTGAGGCCCGGGCCGAGGATGTCATCATCGAGCGCCCCAAGCGCCAGCATCACATCGCGGAAATTCAGGCCGGTCGCGGCCACCTCGATCTCGATCTGCCCCTCTTCGGGGGCGATGCGCGGCTCGGCGCGCCACTCCATGGCCCCGAGCGCGCCCTGGCGGCCTACATGGAGCCGTGTGCGATGGGCGTCGTCGATCGAAATCGCCGCGTGCGCAGGGCCGCGGCGGACCCGGACAGCGTACTCCCCCGTGGGGCGCGAAACCCGTTCCGTCTCCAGACCGGGAGCGTCGATGATGCGGCGGACGCGGCGTGCGGCAGCAGCGTCGAGGGTCCCCACATCGATGACGCGAAGGTCGAGACCGGGCGTTTCGTTCATCGCCACCCGGACGAAGGCCGAGACGGCTACCGCCAGCGGATCCAGCACCTCACCCGGCTGTTGACGGCCCTGCGCGGTGATGACCCACAACCGCGTGTCCGCCGCTGCCGCCCAGGCGATCAGCGCTTTGAGATCGAGCAGGGCGGAAGCCAATGCATCGCGCGGTGTGGCCTCGGCGTCGAAGACCATCGGCAGGACCAGTGCCCGCAGGGTGGTCTCCGGCTCGGGCGGCGTTCCGCCGATGACCCGATCGGCGGCGCTCGCCAACGCCAGTGCGAAGGTCGGGGCGCGATCGCCGACGACCCAGACAGGCGCGCTCACCTCGGGTGGCGGTGCGGGGGCGATGGAAGCGGTGAGCAGGACGGTGCCTGAACCGTCGCTCCGGATGGCATCGACCGCGCCCGCGCGTCGCAGGGCATCTTCCACCAGTTCAGGGGCTGGCCGCTGTCTCGCCGCGGCGGCCTCGGGATCGGGCGCACCCAGCAGAAGGTCGAGGGCCGCGTCGAAGGCCGGGATGGCGACCGTCACCTGCGCACCGGGGCAGCGGGGCACCACGCGCTCAAGCACGTCGACGTCGGCGGTGGTATCGGCAAGGCCGAGCACGAGATCGATCGGCGGGACAGCGGCATCCGGTGCGGCGCCGTCGACCACGGAAAAGGCGTCCATTCCGGGCATGGACGCGAGGCGCTCACACTCGACGGCATTCGCGCCGAAGATCGTCACCTGAGCGCGCCCGTCACGGGCGAACGGAAGCAGGAGGGCGATCAGAGCCGCGCCGGGCCGCGAGCCGGCGACGATCTGGATCGGTCGCGGCGCGCAGGCGGCAATACGTGCCTCGATGGCATCCCGCAACGTTCCGAGCGTCGCGGCGGCGGATACCGACTCCGTCTCGAACTGCTCAGCGAGGTGGGCGGGAAGGTCGGAGCCACCTTCCGAGAGCGAAGCGGGTTGGCTGGCCACGAGATGCGCGGCAAGACGGATCTCGGCGTTCGCCTGAGGAAATCGCTCGGCGAGTGAGCGGAAGATCAACTGGGACGGCGGAGGAGCTGCCTCCTTCAGTTGCCAGCCCGTTTCAGAGTGCTCGGCAAGGCCGCACCCGGCCAGATAGCCCATGAGCACCGCCGAGCGGCCTTCGGAGGCGCGCAAGAGGAGGCCGGTATCGGCTTGGGATGCGCACTCATAAGCGAAGGAGCGCACGAAGGCGCGCAGCAACAGTGCCGCATCGCTCGCCTCGGGCCGCACCTCGATCGCGCGGCCGGGCGGCGTCGCCGCGTCCATGCGCACGGGCTCGATGTCCACGTGGAACTGGCGTTCCTCGTCCGGACGCTGCGACAGTACCACCTCGCGCAGCACGAGATCGGCGACCTCAGCGACGACGCTGTCGTCGGCGGCCAGCAAGGTGAGGTCCACCACCGCGGTAAAGCGGTTCTTGCGCTTGCGGCGCATGATGCTTCGGGTGACCGCTGCGCCCGGCTGCCAGACCCGGAGCGCACCGAGGCGCACCGGCAGGTGGGTGCGCGTCTCGCCCTCCACCACGTCGGCGTCGAGGAACAGCATGTGCAGCGCCGCGTCGAGCGCGGTCGGATCGATCAGCAGCCTGTCTTGATATGCGCCGAGCGGCGGACGGCCCGGCGCGATCTGCGCGATGCCGGAGTCGGCATCGCGGACCACGCGGCGCACGCGGCGGAAGCTTGGTCCGTAGTCGAGGCCACAGCGCATGGCGGCGGCATAGACTTCGTCCTCGCTCACCTGCCAGGCGTCGGAAGGCACCGGCCCGGGCTGGCGGGCGGCCTCACCCACCGCGAGCGACAGCCGGCCGGTAGCGTGCAGCACGAAGGCGCCGCCGGCGAGCCGGTGGCGGGACCAGATCTCACAGGTGCGGGTGGTCGCCTCGAAGCGCGTGGAAACCTCGCGCATGCTGCCTTCGGCAAGGGCGAGAGGACGCAGGATGTCGAAATCGGAAAGCTCCAGCGGGCCTTCGCCGAGTTCCGCGCGGCCGACCGAAAGCATCATCTCGGCGAGCGCAGCTCCGGGGACCACGGCCTCGCCGTCCACCCGATGGTCACCAAGATAGGGCACGATCTCGGCGTCAACCCAGGCATGCCATTCCGGCACGCCCTCGCTCACCTTGAGACCGAGCAGAGGGTGGGGCGCGGGTGCATCGTTGAGTCGTCCGTAGAGGCCGATGGCCTCGGACGTGGTGGGCAGCACATAGTGCTGCCGGTCCCAAGCATAATGCGGCAGGGAGAGGGGCGGGGGAGGGGCGCCGAAGCTCCGTTCCGCATCGGGCTCGAGGCCGCGCGCCGCAAGGCGGGCGACCAGCGCATGCACCGGATCGCCATCGGCCTGGTCGTCCCGCTCGGAAAGGCTGCCAAGGCATTCGGCGGTGACGCCGGCCTCGCGCAAAGTGTCGCCTGTGGGACCGACCAGGATCGGCCGTGCACCGATCTCCACGAAATGGGTGCCGCCCAGTGCCCCGGCGGCCTCGACCGCTGCCGCGAAACGCACCGGCAGGCGGATGTTGTGCCACCAGTATTCGGCGTCGAGGGCGGGTCCGGTGAGGACCGACCCGGTCACGCTCGAGACGAAGGTGGCGCGGGTTTCGCGGGGGGCGAGGCCGGCCAGATCTTCGCGGATGGCCTGTTCGGCCCCGTCCAGGAGGCCGGAATGGAACGGATAGGCGATATCGAGTGCGACGGAGGCGATCCGCTGCAGCCGAGCTGCCTTTTCTGCGAGGGCAATCGAGGTTTCCGGACCGCTCAGCGTCACCGATCCAGGGCCGTTATAGGCCGCGACCACAAGGCCGGGCGCAGCGAGACCGGCGACGAAGGCATCCGCCTGCGCCGGCCCGGCGGCGAGCGCGATCATGCGGCCGAGGCCGGCAACGCTCTCCTGCCGCTGGCTGCGGTGATGGATGAGATGGACGGCCTGCTCCAGGTCGAGCGCTCCGCTCGCCAGCGCCGCGGCGACCTCGCCGACGCTGTGGCCCAGCACCACGTCAGGCACCACGCCCTCGGCCTCCAGCGCGGCCGTGAGTGAGGCCTGGATGGCGAAGAGCAGCGGCTGTGCCACGCTGGTGCGGCCGAGGCGGGTGGCGAGGTCCGGTGCTTCCAGCGCTTCCGCCAGAGACCAGCCGCCGACGTCCCGATAGAGCGCATCGATCGCGGTGAAGGCCGCACGAAAGGCGGGGTTGCGGACGAGCGCTGTCCGCCCCATGCCCACCCATTGCGCGCCATTGCCGCTGTAGACGAAGACCGTCTTGCCGGGGCGCACCTGAACCTTGCCCGTGGCAACGGAGGGGGCCGCCTCTTCCCGGGAAAACCCGCGCAAGGCTGCCGCCATGTCCCTGGCATCGCCCACCGGCAGTGCAAGCCGAAGGTCCATCCGTTCGCGCTGATGGAAGGCGGCGGAGGCGATCGTCGCGGGCGACACATCGCCGGCCTCGATCCGCTCGGCATAGCCGGCAGCAAGCCCCCGTAGCGCTGCCTGGGACCGCGCGGAGAGCAGCAGTAGGCGTGAGTCCGATGCCGTCTGCGGCTGGGGCTCCGTGTCCGGCGCGCGCAGGATCACGTGCGCGTTGGTGCCGCCAAAACCATAGTTGGAAACTCCGGCGAACGGCGTCCGGGCCAGGTCGAGAGCCACCTCTTCTCGCGCCGGCATGAGGTTGAGTGCGGCGAAATCGATGTAGGGGCTCATCTCGTCGAGATAGAGCGTGCGCGGGAGGCGGGCTTCTGCGAGGGCCATGCCCGCCTTGACCAGTCCCGCGAGGCCCGAAACGCATTCGAGATGGCCGATATTGGACTTCACCGAGCCCACGGGCAGCAGCGTCGAGCGGCCCCTGCCAAGCGCGGAGCCAATGGCGCTCGCCTCGATGGGGTCGCCCACCGGCGTGCCGGTGCCGTGCGCCTCGACAAATGCGAGCTGGTCCGGCGTGATGCCGAGCCGCTGGTAGAGCGCGGACATGAGGGCCGCCTGGCCCTCCGCGGACGGCAGCGAAATGCCGGAGGTGCGACCGTCCGAATTGGCAGCGGCGCCGACGATCCCGGTGCGAATCCGCTGGCCGGCCGCGCGGGCATCCGTCGCGCGGCGCAGGACGATGGCGATGGCCCCTTCCGATCGCACGTAGCCGTCTGCGCCCGCGGAGAAGGGGCGGCAGCGACCTGTCGGCGACAGCATCGAGGCGCGCGAGAAGCCGATGAAGGGGGCCGGCGACAGAAGCAGGTTGACGCCCGCGACGACTGCGGTGTCGATCAATCCCGCATCGAGCGCGGCAGCGGCCTGGACCAGCGCTACGAAGGACGACGAGCAAGCGGAGTCCACCGTGAAGCTCGGGCCGCGCCAGTCGAAGATGTAGGAGATCCGGTTCGAGATGATCGACAGGGAATTCCCCGTCATGAAATGGCTCTCGATGGCGGCAGGGTCGCCCGCAGCGCCGGACTGGTAGTCCACGTTCGAAGCGCCGACATAAACGCCGATATCTTGCCCCGCCGTGCGCGAGGGTGGCAGGCCGGCATCCTCCAGCGCTTCGAACACCACCTCCAGCAGCAGCCGTTGCTGCGGGTCGATTTGCTGCGCCTCGCGCGGCGAAATGCCGAACACCGCTGGATCGAAGCCGAAGGGGTCCTCAAGATAGCCGCCCGCGAAGGTGTAGCTGAACCCCGGCTCGGAGCGGCGCGGGTGCAGCGCGCGCTCGATGGGCCAGCGCCCGATCGGAAAGTCGCGGACGGATGACTGCCCGGACTTCAGGAGACGCCACAGCGCATCCGTATTCGCAGCGCCAGGCAGGCGCAGAGCCTGTCCAATGACCGCAAGATCAAAGCCACCCTGACTGGAAATAATCTCAGAACGCAACCCTGTCGTCTCCCGCTGTGCTTTTCGGGTCCGCGCCCGACAATGCCGCCATTGCACTTTCGCGCGGTCAGACGCGGCCCGAAATCACCCGGGGTGGTTCGGACGCCCGACGCGGCGTGTCGTCGAGAGCCCATTCGAGATACTGCCGCGCCGCAGTTGCGACGGGAACCGGTGGCCGCAGGCTTTGAACAAGACGATCCCAGCGGTCCGGGTCGGTGGCGGCAAGAAGGCTTTCGCCCCAGTCCGTCACGTTCCCCACGCCGACATGAAGTCCGTCCACACCGTCGCGCACATGCTCCGCCATGCCACCGATGTTCGAGCACAGGATGGGTCGGCCGAAACGCCGCGCCTCCTGAATCACAACCGGCGAATTCTCCCACCACACCGACGGCATCACAACCCAGTCGATGCGCGACAATCGCCGTTCAAGATCATCGCGATGATAGGCGCCGGGCCAGTGCAGCACGCCCTCCTTCATCAGCGGCTGGCGCAGCGCCTCGATGCGGTCGCGAAAGGCGTCCGACTGCTTCTCGAGGTTGGCTCCGTGAATTTCCACATGCAGCTCGCGCCGCTGGGCGCGGCTGAGGTTGGCGAGGGCAGAGAGGAGCACGTCCACGCCCTTGAATGGCGTCACCTGGCCGAAAAAAGCGAAGCGGTTGCGCCTTTCGTTGTCGGTCAGCGGACGCGGCGGCAGGCGCTTGCCGGATGGCTGGCCGTTCTCGATCACCGCGATGCGCTCTGGCGCAATGCCCCAGTCGATATAGCGCTGGCGCAGGAATTCCGAGGGAGCGATGAACCGGTCCACCATATCGAAGTGTCGGCTGATGAAATGCTTGCGCAGCCAGAAGTCTTCTTCACTGCGCTCGGGAAAGCAGACCGAGCAGGATTCGGCGGAGGCATTGAAGCAAAGCTCGGTGGTTCTGGGCTTCACCATCTGTCCATTATTGTTGCAGATGGCCTGGAATTCATGAAGCGTCAGGATGATCCGCGTGTCCGGACAGATGCGGCGGAGTTCCCGCAGCATTTCCAGGCCCATATGGGCATAGTGGTGGACGAACACCACGTCAGGCTTGAGCCGCTCGATAAAGTTCCGGAACGGACCGGTCACGGCCTGAGGCTGGGACGAGCGGAAAGTGAACCAGTCCCCCATGCCTGTGCGCCAGAGGTATTCGTCCTCGCGCAGCATGGTCACGAGGCCGGTGGCAGTGCCGCCGTGGCGGGCGAGAAGTGCGACCCGCCGCACGGCGCCGCTCTCGCGCAGGGCCGTAAACAATTGATGTGCCGCGACTTCCGCGCCGCCGGCGCTGAAATCAAGATGGCCGTGAGCGATAATGAGGGCTGTGCCGATCATGCCGCGGCTCCCGCATCGGTGACCGAGTGGCGCTCGATGGCAGGGCGCCAGCGTTCCTGATGGAGCCAGGCGTTGAATAGCATCACCCGCATGCGGAAATCACCCGAACCCTGGAGGCCGAAGGACTGGCGCTCGAGATGCGTCAGCGCGATGTCCGGGCACACACCGACAGAGCGGCCGGCCGCCTGCATCTTCAGACACAGGTCGGAATCTTCAAAGTCTCCAATGAGATAGTCTTCGCTGAAGCCGCCGAGCGCCGCCACTTCCGCGCGGTCGCCGAGGAGGCAGGCGCCGGTGGCGGCGGGCCAGGGCACGATTTGTCCCGCCGTGGCGCTCAACGGAGGCAGGCCCTTGCCCGGATGCTGATTCAGCCAGACCCCGTATTTCCCGTTATATTCGAAGACCATACCGTCATGCTGGACGCCGCCCGAGGGAAACAGCAGGCGAGTGCCGAGGAGGCCGTAGTCCGAGTGGTCGTCAAGGCGCCGGCTCAGGTCCTCGAGCCAGCCGGAACGCGTTGGAATGACGTCCGAATTCAGGAAAAGCACCTGCCGCCCCTTCGCCTGCGAGAGGCCCAGATTGCTCGCGCCGGAGAAGCCGCGATTGCGTCCACCCCATACCAGGGTAAGGGGAACGCCGTAGAGCTGCCACCAGGTGTCCAGATTAGCGAAGACGGGCGCGCGGATGGTCGGGTCATCGACCACGTAGATCACCTCGCAACGCTTGCGAATAAAGGGATCTTCGGCGAATTCCAGCAACTGGTGGTCGACGAAATCGTAGCGCCCGTAGAGTGGCACCACGATCGACACCTCGGGCTGAGCAGGCACGATTCCAGCACGTTCCACCCAAGTATTCTTGGGGTGTTCGATGCGGTTTATGAGGGTTTTCAGCACCGCTCCGTCATGCCGGCTGAAACGTGCCGCCATCCGTTCGGGCGGGACCGGAAAGGAGAACGCCCAGCGGGCATACCCGACCGCGTCACGCGGGGCGGGCTCGACGTCCCGCTCGTGGGCGAGGACGAGGGTGTCGCCGTGGCGGGCGATGAGGCGGGCGTGGCGGCCGAAGCCGGCGGGCAGGGCCTGGAGGAAGCCGGCGTCGGCGCAGGCGGCGCCGTAGTCCGCGGCGAAGGCGCTGAAGATGTCCGGGCGATTCCAGCGCTCGGGCGCCTCCAGCGGCTGGCACAGGCCGTTCTCGTCGATCAGGAAGAAGGGACCCTCTCCCAGCGTCCAGCCGACGCAGAGACCGCCGGCGCCGGGCACCGACTTCAGGATCTCCATGTGACCCTGAGGGGCGCCGGGCTCGGTGGAGGGGATGGCGGATCGGACGACGGCGGCAAGGTGCTGCGGCAGGTCGTAGACGACGTCCACCAGCGGCGCCCGGGCCACGGCGTATTCGGCAACGATGCGGCCGAGGTCGCGCTCGCAGCCATCGGCCGGGAAGGCGGTGATCTCACCGCAGCGGTTGTGCTTGCCGGCGCTGGCGACGACGCGGGCGGAGTGGCCGGCCGGCAGGCGATAGGCGAGGAGCAGGCCGTCCACCCGCGCCGGAAATCCGTAGGCGGCGGAGACGTCGGGGCGGGCAACCTGCACGCGCAGCTTGGGTTCGATCACCCCCGCGTCGCTCTCCACACGGAGCGAAGCGTCGCCGCTGACCCAGCCGGTGATGACCAGCAGGTCACGGTCGCGGAACAGGCGGTCGAGACCCGCCCCGTCCGTCGGATGCTCGGCCTTGCCATCGAAGAGGGGCGACCAGATGGGACCGGTCTCAACGGCGGCGGAAGGGGGGGCAGCAGGCATGGGGTGGTCCGGGGGCGGACCCTGGTCCACCGGCGGCGCGTCCGCCTCGATTCGCGCCGCGGGAATCGCCCCAGCCGAAGCAACCTTGCCGCGCTGCAGCAGACTTGCGAGCCAGCCCATCACCTTGCTCCGCCCTGCTTCACCGCAACCGCCGCACGCTCAGGTTTGGGTGCCGAAAAGTTCAATTAACGTTCGGCTAGGGCGGTGTCAAATTCCTGCGGCGGTGCAGCACGGCGGTAGGTTGCTACATCGTTCTCGGTGTCCGGCGGAGCGATCAAGCGCCTATAAATAGGCCGGTTGGAACGTTTTCCCCTATCGAAGGGTAAGGCTATTGCATATCATGTAAGTACTGTTGACGTATTTGCTCGGCTGCGTTTCTTCGATCCTCGCGGACGGAGAAGATTGCGAGGCTGTCAACGCGCTCACGCAGGGTCAGAAACTCCTCGATCGGCCGGTACTGCGGGCGATCAAAATAGTCATGTATCATAATAGTTGTGTCGCTACCGTGCGAAAGCGCACAATCCGCCGCGACGGCAACGCGAAAGCGGCCGTCAATCAAGATCAGGTCGGCGCTCTTCTGTTTCGACGGCCAACCCACGTAATTTTCAATCAGGCGATCTGCCGGCATTTCAATCGGGAAACCCCACGGACCCGTCGGTCCCACATGAACATGCCTCAGATGCAGCCGGCCAGTGTCGATATAAGACCGCAGCGAGAAGCGATCGATGAGATCGCTGCAGAAAGTGAGATCGGTCTCGATCGACGTGACGGTCTGTACGCCCATCCGGCAGGCAAGAACGGTCGAACCCCCGGCTCCGAATTCAAGATAGTCGTTGGAGAGGGATAGACGCGCCTTAAGCGCCTCGATCTCGGCCGGCGAGCCCTCGATATGCTCCTGAGGCCGGAAGTGAACCGCGTCGATCTGCGTCAAACGCTTGACGGGATGCACAAACGCTGCGCGTGGAGGCGCACTGAAGGACTGCGGAACCACATTGAACTCTTCGATCAAAGTGAACTTCCGCCCCGAATTGCCGAGGTCGATGAGCTTCAGTCCCGCCTGCCGCGCGAGGGTCGGCATCAACGCCTCGTAGTGGCCCGACCAGCCCTCGCGCAATCGAGCCGCATAGAAGTCTGCAAATTGGCGCGGAAAGAAGATGAGGGGAAGGAACGCCGCCTGCTTTTCGTCGTCCGGCACGGTAAAGGAGCCGGTTGTCAGCGTCGGCCAGTAGACCCATGCGGCGTCCTGAGGCTGGGAACGCAGATAGCTGGCGCCAAAGGCCCCTGATGTGGCCAATTTACAGAATTCGCGCACTCGGTGCTGCGCAATGTCGGTTGGCCAAACATCGAATTCGAGGCGGATGAAATGGCTATACTGCTCCAGACGGGACACGGCGGCGAGGAGCTTTAGGTCGCAATTTCCTGGAACGACGAAATCGCCCTTGCTGTGCGCGATGCCATCGAAAATGTCTGAGCGCGACAGGATCAACGCACCGGGCAGATCGGGAGCCGTCGACTGCGTTGCGTCGAGGATCGGAACGACATCGGCAAAGCCCGAAAAAACTTCGGCGACCCGCTCCAAATTGGCTACCAGGAACTCGGGGTCAACCTGTGGGTGCGCGTCAAAAAGTACGCAAAGCCGCGCATCACCGCTCATCCTGCCCCCCTTGATGTTTCTCGCCACGCTTTATGAACGAGCGTTGCCGGCTATGCAACCTTACGGAAGGTGGCGCTTGTGCCGCCCTCCAACTTTCTGTACGGCAGCAGACGTGATCAGCACCGCGCCAACGATCGGACGAAGGTCTCGATCTCGGGAACATCGAGCGCAACTTTACGCAGCATCGGGGCGCCGCGCGCATCCAGCGAACTTATCTCATCAATGGATTGGAAAACATAAGGACGGGGATCGCGAGACCAGTCGGTGTGTACAAATGTCCGGCTTTCGGCGAGACTTCCGAGCACTGTGTGGATGTATTGTTCTTCGGGAATTGCTGAAAATTCAAAACTTTCGCGAACATGGTCGTTCGCATGGTAGTGCAACAGGAACTTGTCGATCTGCGCCCGCGACAGACACCACCATGTGCCACCGCCGAACATCAGCTCGATGTTCGCCTTTCCTCTCTGTTGCAACGCTTCGAGACGCTTTAGGCTGGCGAGCTCATGCGTCGTCCATCTCCGATCCAGCGGGGGGACGTGCCGAGGGTTGGTGGCTAGCGAATCGAAGAAATAAAAGCCCCGATATCTCGCGATCCATTCCTCATTTGTGGAACGATAGGTCTGTATCCATTCTGTCGGTTCCGACATGCACCTCAAGAACTCGGAGCGTCCGACCAGTGGGATGGTATCTTCGGTGATGAAGGCAATGCGGTCGTAGTTCTTTGCCCGCAGGGCCTGCTCGATCGTGGTCACGCAGGCGCGGATCGTATTGAATCCTCCCCAGAAGATGGGGAAACGGCGCTCAGCGAGGCGGATGTTCGCGTGGGTCGCCGCAGCATGGCTGTAAGGCGAAATATCTGATTTTGCATCAATGTGAATGTAGAAATCTGCCCAATCAGCAAAATAATCGGCGAGGAGTGCGGCTCCGGTCGCGCTTTTTAAATATCCAAGGCAAATAATTGCGATTTCCATTGTTCTTATCTCGCATCTATATTTTCTACGTGAATTTTCTAGTCACCGAGACCATAAACATTCCAAGCAATAGAATTGCAAGAATGCTCGCATTCAAGATGTTGTGGTCGAGGAATGAGCTCGAATATTCTGCGTAGTAAGCTACTCTGAGGGCGTCAACGATCTGGCACAAAGGATTCCAAATTAATACGTTGCGGAGCTTGTCTGGCAGTGAGTCAGGAAGAAAGAAGATTCCCGACACCGCCCACAGCAGAGGGCCGATTATGTTGCCAAGAAGAAATCCGATCGGGGCAAAGACGCCGAATGTGCCGAAGACCAGCCCGGTTGCGACACCTAAAAGCCAGGACTGCACCAGCGCAAGCAGGAAGCCCTGATAATCTGCGATGACCAAGTCATGCCCAAGAAGCGCGAGCGTTCCGACGACGATGGCCACCACCAGGGTGCTGGTGACGATTTCCACCACAATGCGAGCGGCGAACAGGTCGAATATGTCCACGCCCGGAAAATAGAGCAGGGGGCGGTTTTGAACGATCGTCATCATGATCTGGCGGTGGCCGTACAGCCAGATGATGAAGGGCAACACTCCCGTCATCAGGAATACGGCGGTATCCGATCCGATGGGCGTCGGCCGCCCGACGAGCATCGTAATTGCGATCGCGATCGTCAAATGCCCCAGCGGCATGATCAGCCCCAGCAGGAAGCCGAAATAGCCGGTGCCGAAGCGCGTCTGCAGGTCGCGCATGATGACGGCGCCGACCACGCGGGCGTGCATGCCGGAGGCGGCGGCCCAGGTTTCGGTCGCGTGGCGCGTCCGGGCGTGATGGGTCGGCGCGTGACGGGGGCGCTGCATCGTCAGGCCTCCATCTGCTGGCGGTGGACCTCGATGGCGTCGTTGATGTCCTCGAACACCATCAGCCGTCCCTTCTGCAGCACCATCCCGGCCGAGCAGTATTCCTTGATGGTGCCGGTGGAGTGCGACGCCATGATGAGCCCGGCCCGCGCCCGCCGCTCGGCGAAGGCGCGCGCGCATTTGAGCTGGAAGCGCGAGTCGCCCACGGCGGTGATCTCGTCCACCAGGTAGAAATCGAACTCGATGGCCATGGAGACAGCGAAGGCGAGGCGCGAGGTCATGCCCGAGGAATAGGTCTTCACCGGCATGTCGAGATCGCGCCCGAGCTCGGAGAAATCCTCCACGAACTCCGTCACCTCCGCGATGTCGGCATCGTAGACGCGGGCGAGGAAGCGGATGTTCTCCCGCCCGGTCATCATCGGGTGGAAGCCGCCCGCGAACCCCAGCGGCCAGGAGATGCGCACCGAGCGATAGATGCGGCCGGAACTCGGCGCCTCGGTGCCGGCGATGAGCTTGAGGAAGGTGGACTTGCCCGCCCCGTTCTGGCCGAGCAGCCCGTAGCTGGCGCGGGTGTCGAGGTTCACCGACACGTCGGAGAGCACCACCTTGCGCTTCAGGTGCGTCCAGTAGGTCTTGGTGAGGTGGTCGGTGACGATCATGCCCGCCTCACGACTTGATATGCCGCATCAGCTCGAAGGCCGACACCAGCAGCAGCCACAAAAGCCCGAACAGCAGCGCCGCCGCCATCGGCATCCAGAAGCGGTTCGGCCAGTCGTGCTCCTGCGCCAGCACCGGCTTCACGAAGGTGGCAAGATACATGCCCTGCCGCTCCGCCGCGACCCGCGCCTGCTCCAGCGCCGCCGCGGCGGCGGTGTACTGGCGCTCGGCGATCTGGCGTTCGAGGTCGAGGGTGTCGTAGCGCGTCATCACCGCGGAGAGGGTGTCCTTGTCCGAGCCGGGGCCGCTGGTGAGGCGGGCCTTGAGCAGCGCGATGTTCTCGCGCACCGCCTGCCGCCGCGCCTCCAGCAGCATGAATTGCGGCGCCCCCGGGCTGAGCGTGCGCCGGGCGGTGGCGATCTCCTGGTCGATGAGCACCTGGTCGCTCTCGAGGTCCGCGATCAGCTTGCCGATGCCCTCGTTGGTGCGGGCGGGATCGATCACGCCCACCTCGTTGCGCAGGTCGCGCACGGCGGAGCGGGCCTTGCGCAGCCGCGCCTCCGCGCGCTCCAGCTCCTTCTCCGCCTGGGAGATGGCATCGGTGCGGGTGCGCTCGCCGAGCTTGTTCACCATGTCCTCGGAGAGCGAGACCATGGCCTGCGCGATCTTGAGCGAATCCTGCGGCGAGAAGGCCCACACCTTCACCGTGATGATGCCGGATGGCGACTCGATGGCGGTGTCGATCTGGCTGCGCCAGGCCCGCTCCAGCCGCTCGATGGGGCGATCGGGGTTGAAGCGGGAGAACCAGTCGATGCCGGGGCGGGAATAGAGCTGGCGCAGGTTGACCCGCTCCTCCAGCGCCTCCACCACGGCGAGGCTCTTCACGTAATTGGCGATGATGAGGCTGTCCTGCACCTCGGCAAGGCCGCCCAGGCTGGCGGCGCCGGAGAGCGACTCGAGGCCGGCATGCTCGGACGCGCGCACGGCGAACCGCGCCTCGGAGAGGTACTGGCTCGATGCGAAGAAGACGAAATAGAGCGTGGCGAGGAGGGTCGGAATCGCCGCCACCACGATGAAGCTCGCCATCAGCGGCAGGCGGAACTCTGCGATGGCGCGCACTTCCGCGCCCCAGAACGCCGCGGCCGAGGGCCGCACCACGGAGCGCTGCAGGCGCGCCTCGCGGGCCTGTCGCCTGAGCTCCTCGCGCAGCCGCGAATTGCGGCGCACGAGAAGGTCTGGCGATCGGCCCTGTGCAGGCAGCCGGACGCGCGATGCGACCTCCTGGTTCACTCCTCGACCCTCCCGGAGCGCCCCATATTGCCCCAGTTCTCCAGCCTGTGCGCGACCGCAACCGGCGCGCGTGCCGGGACACGCCGCTACTAGCAGCCGGCGGGCTTGTGTGTCTATCCTCGCCGCCCGTCGGCCAGACCATGGCCCGAAATGACCCAACAAAAGGTTCGCGTTGCAGATGTCTCGTCCGTTCGTCGCCGGTCCGCCCCCAGCCGATCCCGTGCCGGACGGGGATGACGCCCTTGCCGCCCGCCTCGACCGGATCGAGAGGAGCCTTGCCAACCTCGCGGCGGGGCAGGAGGAGATCGTCCGCCGGCTGGAGGCGCTTCAGGACCATGCCAATCTCGTCGGCTACAAGGTGGAGCAGATCGCCGCCGGGCAACCGTCGCGCACCTTCCACCTCAATCTGCCGCTGCCGCTGGAGCGGCTGCGCGAGCTCATCGTGGCGCCCGGCCCGTCCGTCGGCGCGCTCGCCGAGATGTGGCGCGCCGCCGGCCGCACCGCCATGGTGCCGGAACGCGATGGCGCCGGCCTGCTGAAGGCGCGCGCGCAGCCGGTGCGTCGCGCCCGCACCTTCGGTCGCGATTTCGCTGGCCTCGTGTTCGGGCGCAAGGGCGTGGTCTACCGCGTGCGGCCGCACCATCCGCCGGTGCCGGCGCGCCCGCGCATGCTCCACATCATCCCCAACGTGTTCGTGGGGGGCTCCACGCAGTTGGTGGTGGACCTCATGGAGCGCCTCGGCCACCGCTACGAGATGCAGGTGCTGACCGCCGCCTTGCCGCCTCAGGGCCGGCACGAGGGCATGGTGATCCACCACCTGCCCCTTGGCAGCCCTGTCAGCGCCTTTGCCCATGTTCTGGCGCAGGTGGCGCCGGACATCGTGCATATCCACTATTGGGGCGACAGCGACCGGCCCTGGTATGAGGCGGCGCTCGAAGCGACGCGGCCGACCCCGGCCGTGCTGGTGGAGAACGTCAACACGCCGGTGGAGCCGCTGCGCGATGCGCGGATCTCCTCCTATGTCTTCGTCTCGGACTATATCCGCGCCGCCTTCGCGCCGGACATCGTCAACGGCCGCGTGGTCCATCCCGGCATCGACCTCGACGCCTTCACGCCCGGCCCCTGGATCGGCGACGCGGCGGACAGCATCGGCATGGTCTACCGGCTCCATCCGGACAAGCTTGGCGAGACTTCCATCGACCCGCTGATCGCGGTTGCGCGGCGCCGGCCCAAGACACGGATCATCGTGGTAGGCGACGGCGAGCTTCTGCCCGTGTTCCACGCCAAGGCTGTTGCGGCCGGAGTCCTCCACAACTTCGAGTTCACCGGCACCGTGCCCTATGCGGACCTGCCCACGCTCTATCGCCGCTTCCGGCTTTTCGTGGCGCCGGTGGTGCGGGAGAGCTTCGGGCAGGTGACGCCCTTCGCGATGGCCATGGGGCAGGCGGTGGCCGGCTTCAAGGTCGGTGCCTTGCCGGAAATCCTCGGGACGTCGGAGACGCTGGCCGAGGAGTCCGAAGGGCTCGCGGGCATCATCTGCGACCTCCTGGACGACCCCGCGAAGCTCGATGCCGTTGGCGCCCACAATCGCGAACGGGCGCGGATGTTCGGCCTCGGCGCCATGATCGCGGCCTATGCCGAGGTTTATGCACAGGCACTCGGCCGACCCACAGACCTCATGCCTGGCTTCCCTCGGGCCAGCCTGTTCGCTGAAGTTTAACCAACATTGCTGCATATTGCGGTGCGATACGGACTGGCGGGTCCGGATCGTTCGCGCTAGGGTAGCAGCTTAGGCGGTAGGCAGGTCCTAACGGAAGGTGCCGGGGGGACTTGATCTTGGCCGTTTCTGTAAACTTCACACGGTGGAGGGTGCGGGGAGGCAGGGCCTCGCGCCGGCGGGGCATGACATCACTGGTTGTGGGGGGCGCAGGAGTCATCGGGCGTCGTCTGTGTCAAAGGCTTGCGGAAAGTTCGGTCGGCACCATCGCCACCACCCGCCGGCTCGATCATGCCCCCTTCCATCGTGGCGTCCGCTGGCGTGCCCTCGATCTTGCGACCTTCACCGGCTGGGATGACCTGCTCGACGGCGTCAGCACTGTCTATCATCTGGCCTGGTCCACAATCCCCTCCAGCGCCGGTCTCGATCCCGCCCGCGACATTCTGGAAAATGTGGTGGGCAGCGTGCGCCTGCTGGAAGCCGCGCGCCGCTATCCCGGCATCCGCATCGTCTTCGCGTCGTCCGGCGGCGCGGTCTATGGCGCGCCGGAACACCTGCCCGTCGCGGAGCATCACACGGCCAAGCCGCTCAGCGCCTACGGCATCTCGAAGCTCATGGTGGAGCATTATCTGGAGAAGTTCCGCCGCCTGCACGGGGTGGACGGCATCGCGCTGCGCATCGGCAATTGCTACGGCGCGGGGCAGACCGAGCTGGGCGGTCTCGGCGCCGTCACCCTCTTCACCCGCGCTGCCCTGCGCGGTGACCCGGTGAAGCTGTTCGGAAACGGCTCCATCGTGCGCGATTATGTGCATGTGGACGACGTGGTGAGCGCGCTGCTCGCCGCCGGACGGATGCACAATGTGCCCGGCCCTGTGAACATCGCCTCCGGCACCGGCCATTCCCTGTCGGAGCTGATCGCCAAGGTCGAGGCAGCGGTCGGGCGGCGCATCATCATCGAGCCCATCGCGGCCCGTCCCTTCGACGTCCCCGCCTCTGTCCTCGACATCCGCCGCGCCGGCGAGCGGCTTGGCTGGGCCCCCGTCATCGATCTCGATCTCGGCATCGAGATGCTCGTCAACGAGCTGAGGACCGAAGCAGACGTTCAATGCGGGTCGCCCTTTACGTCCATTGCTACTTCCCCGACCATTTCTACGGCACCGAAAGCTATACTCGCACCGTAGCGCGGGAGCTGAAGGCGCTCGGGCACGAGCCGGTGGTGGTCACGGCCACCTTTCCGGGCGAGCCGGCCCAGGGCGCACTGGTGGAGCGCGACAGCTTCGACGACATCCCGGTCATCCGCATCGACCGCAACGTCCATCCCAATGCCGCCGTTCGCGACACCTTCCACCTGCCGGCCCTGCGCTTCATCCACGAGCGCATCCTGCGGGACATCCGGCCGGACATCGTGCATGTGTGCCATCTCATCAACCACACCACGGCGCTGCTGGAGGTGACGGGGCGGCTCGGCCTGCCCACGGTCGCCACCTTCACAGACTTCTTCGGCTTCTGCTTCAACAACAAGCTGGATGCCGCCGACGGCAGCCTGTGTGCCGGGCCGGATGCCGACCGCGCCAATTGTATCGCCTGCGCCTTCTTCCCCGGCGGCAAGGACAAGGGGGCCGTGCAGGGGCTGCTGCGCGCCGTGGTGCCGCCGGTGGTGGCGCGCGTGCCGCGCCTTGCGCCGGCCGACTGGCGCGGCACCATCGCCGCCCTCAAGGAGCGGCCGGGGCACCTCGCCGCCGCCTATGGCGCCTATGCTGGCGCGCTCACACCGACCCGCTTCATGCTGGAGAGCTATCGCCGCTCGGACATCCGCGTGCCACTGGACCTGTGCCGCTTCGGCATCGACATCGACCGTGCCCCCAAGCCCGAACGATCCGCCGGGCCGCTGCGCCTCGGCTTCATCGGCCAGCTCGCACCGCACAAGGGACTCCATCTCCTCCTCGACGCCATGACGTCGGCGCCGGCCGGCGCCTTCAGCCTCGACATCTATGGCGACGAGCGGATGGACCCGGCCTATGCCGCAGAGGTCCGCGCGGCCTCGGCCGGGCTTCAGGTGGCGTTCCGCGGCACCTTCCCGGTGGAGCGGATGGCCGCGGTGCTGGCGGAGATCGACGTGCTCGTCATCCCCTCCGTGTGGGTGGAGAACAGCCCGCTGATCCTGCTCCAGGCCCTCGCCACCCACACGCCGGTGCTGGTCTCCGACGTGGAGGGAATGAGCGAGTTCGTGGAAAATGGCGTCAACGGCTTCACGTTCACAAAAGGCTCGGTGAAGGCGCTGTATGGCAGGCTGGAAGCCTTCGCGCGGGATCCGGGCCTTGCCCGCACCCTGTCCGCCGGCACGCGATACGATCGCACCTCGCGCCATATGGTGGAGGATGTGGTCGCCTTCTATGATCGCGCCCGCCAAGGCAGGGCGTCGGCCTGAGGGCGTCGGGGTACTGAGCGGGGAGACGGAAGAGGCGTGATGAGCATCGAGGCGGAGACGATGGCGGGTTCGCAGAGCGACGGCACGACAGCGGGTGAGCGGGCGGACGACGGGGCGGGCGCGCGCGCCCAGGCCGCGGCGCCGGGTAGCGTCGCGCCGGGCATCGCCGGGGATTTCGACGCCTGGCTCGCGCTCAACCGCGCCGAGGATGCGCCCGAAGGCGCCATCGCGCCGTTCCCGCCCGAGGAGCTGATGCACAACACGACGGGGCTCACCGCACCGCGCGATTTCGCCAGCCACGGCGTCGACTTCCTGCGCGCGCTGCAAGGGCTGAGCCCGGTGCCGCTCGCCGGCTTCCGCTCGGTGCTGGATTTCGGCGTCGGCGTCGGGCGGCTGGCGCGCATGTTCCACGGCTTCTCCGGTCGCTACGTGGGCATGGATGTGGACGCCCGCCATCTTGACTGGGTCGGGCAGAATCTCGCCCATGTGGAGCCGGTGCTGAGCGTGCCGCGCGCGCCACTGCCGGTGGCGGACGGCAGCTTCGATGCGGTGGTCTCCATCTCGGTCTTCAGCCACCTGAACGAGCAGGACCAGCTGTTCTATCTTCACGAGCTGCGCCGCGTGTGCGCCCCCGGCGCGCTCCTGTTCCTGTCCATCCATGGCGACCGCGCCTTCGCGCGCGCCCGTTCGGAGGAACGCATCTTCGAGATGCTGTCCATCCCGGAGCCCGAGCTTGCCGCTGCGCAGCCGGTGATGGAGGGCGGGCGCGGCTACGTCTTCATCCGCCAGGAGGGGCACCTCACCAGCACGGCCTATGAATACGGCATCACCTTCATCAGCGCGGCCTATGTTCAGGCCGAATGGAGCCACTTCTTCGACGTGGTGGCCATCGGCTCCGGCGCGCTGCATGATTTCCAGGATGTCGTGGTCCTGAGAGCGAGGTGACGATGGGCCTGCCGTCGGCGCCGCCCATCCGGGTTCTGATCGAGCGCAGCCGTGCCTTCGTGGTGCTGCCGTTCGTGCAGCCGGCGCTGCGCTGGCGGCGGCTGCCGCGCACCTTCGGAACCGGCGCGACGGCCTCGCAGCGCTGGTTTCGCCTGCTGCGCTTCTCTTTCGTCGCCTGCGTGCTGCTGCCGGCTGCGGTCTGCGCCTTCTATGCGGGAGTGATCGCGAGCCCCATCTATGTCTCGGAAGCGCGGCTCGCCGTGCGCGAATCCCAGCCCGACCGGGCCACGGCCGATGACGGCGAGGATGGCTCGAAAGGCGCGATGGCCGGGGTGATGAAGGGCCTCTCCAGCCTGTTCGGCGGCGGGGCCGGGGGCAGCCAGGCGCAGGCTCCCTTCGTCCTTGCCAGCTACGTCACCAGCCGTTCCTTCGTCGCCGCCCTCGATGCCGACGGCTGGCTGCGCGCCTTCTTCTCCCGCCCGGGGCTGGATCCGCTTTCGCGGCTCTCCGCCGATGCGACGCTGGAGGACGTGTGGCGCTACTGGAATCGCCACGTCACCGCCGCGGTGGACCGCCGCTCCGAAATCGTGCTCCTGCGGGTGCGCGCCTTCTCGCCCGAGGATGCCCGCACCATCGCCCAGCGCGTCGTGCACGCCGGCGAGGTGCTGCTCAACGACATCATCTCCCGCTCCCGGGCCGACAGCGTGACCCGCGCCGCGGACCAGCTCAACCGCGCCAAGGCGCGCTATGTGGCGGCGCTCGCCCACCAGCAGGAATGGCGTAGCCGCCAGCGCGCGATCGATCCGGTGCAGGCGGCCGAGGCGCTCGGCACGAGCCTCCTGCGGCTGGAGCAGGAGCGCATCTCCGCCGACAAGGAGATGCGCGCGCTGGAGAAGCTCTCCGCGCCCGATGGCCCCGCTTTGGGCGTGCTGCGCGACCGCGTGCGCGCCATCGACACAGAGATCGCGGCTTTCCGCGCCAGCCTTGGCGGTCCCGGTGGCTCCGAGGGGAGCACGGTGAACGCCCTCGCCGCCTTCGAGGAGGCCGAGATGGAAGTGCGTTTCGCCGAGACGATGCAGTCCATCGCCGTCGCCGGTCTGCAGGAGGCGGAGCGACGGATGCGGGCGCAGAGCGCCTTCGTCAACGTGTTCGTGCCGCCGAGCCTGCCCACCACCTCCACCGAGCCGAGCTGGTGGCGCACCGGCCTGTTCGTGCTGGTGCTGGCCGGCATCTTCTGGCTCAACGTCATGGTCCTGATCGCGGTCATCCGCGATCACCGCCGGTGAGGCGCCGCCCATGATCGCGCCCCATCGCGACCACCACCAGGAGGGCCGGCGTGCTCTTTAGCATCGACGAAGACGCCGGCAGCCGTATCGTCGGCTGGATCATGCCGGACAATCCCGCCACCACGCCGCGTGTCACTGTGATGGTGGGCGGTGAACTGCGCAAGGTGATCCCCGCCACCGTGCTGCGGCCGCTGCTGCGCGAACAGGGCCTGCACGAGACCGGCATCTGCGGTTTCGTGGTGGACGACCATGTGATCGCCGATCTCGCCAGCATCATCGACATCGAGCTTTACGACGAGACCACCAACATCCGCATCTACCGCCGCCGTCCACCGACGGCGAAGGCGGACCAGAAGCTGTTCCGGCTGGAGACGCGGGTGGTGGCGCAGGCGCAACTGAACCTGCCGCTGCAGGATCTCTTCCACATGCCGTTCACGCGGCTGGAGCGCACCCCCGAGGAGGCGGTGAAATCCATCCTCGGCATCGCTTTCACGCCGTCCATCTTCTGCACGGGGCGGGTGTTCTTCCGCACCTATGAGCCGCTGCTGCGCGACCGCGGATTCAAGTGCACCGTGCTGCTGCGCGATCCCTATGAGGAACTCGCCGAAGAGCTTCTGGTGCTGCGCTGGGCGGTGAAGACCCCGAACCTCGCTGCGTCGGTGCTGAGCGATGTCTACAAGCCCCTGCTGGACAGCCTCGCCAAGGCGGACCTCGCCGAGATGGCAGATCTCGAGACCTGGCTCGGTACCCTCTCTCCGTTCGAGCGCAGCCTCGTCGCCAATCCCATGGCGCGACTGCTCACCTGTCGCGGCTCCGACGACGTGCTGGAGACCTCGGCGGTCGAGAACGCCCTCGACACGCTCTCCGAGATGGACGTGGTCGGCCTCTCCGGCGATGAGGACGTCTGGTGGGAGACCATGCGCGCGGTGATGGAGCTGAACCTGCCGCCTCTGCCGGAACTCGCCTGGTCGCGGCAGGTCGGCGAACTGCGTGAGCAGGTGGCCGAGTGGCCGGCGGCGCAGGATCTCCTCGCCGTGGACGAACGCATCTTCTCCGACGTCACCGCTGCCGTCGGCCGGGTGGATGAAGCCACGGACGAGGCGGCGCAGGAAGGCGTCCAGGAAGGTGTCCCATAGGGCGCACCGGCGAGCGGTCAGTCGGTCAGAGCAGCCGTCAGGTCGCTTCCGGTCCGCCGGACCAGGCCCGGGGAGAGGCCGGCCCCGGATAGGCCGCGGGTTCCGGCCTCATGATCCGGAAAGCCCGTCCTACCGCGTCCGCGCGTAGACGCTCGCCACATAAAGTGCCACCACCGCCCAAGCGGCGAACAGGATGGCGAAGAGGGCGCCGGCCTGAAGCGCGGGGATGGGGAAAGCCTTCTCGTGCGGCAGGGTGGGGGCCATGAAGGCGAGGATGTAGACCTGCTGCCGGCCCCGGTCCATGCGGGCTTCGATGAGTTCGGCCTCGGCCTGCTTGAGCCGCTGCTCGGCGAGGCGGCGGCTCGCTTCCAGTTCGGCGCCGGCGACGAGGTTGACGCTGGAGCCCGAGGAGGCCGCATCGCCGAGGAGGGAGCCGTCGAGCGCGGCGATCTTTTCGTCCAGCGAGCGCAGCCGCTCCTTCAGCGCCCGTATCACGGGCGAATCCTCGTCGAGCCGGGCGCGGGCAGCGTTGAGGTCCGTGTTCAGGGCCGAGCGCTGGTCGCGCAGCTTGGAGATGACGGCGAAGGCGTCGCTGGCGCTCTTGGTCGGGTCCAGCGTGCCCTGACTGTTGCGGAAGGCTTCGAGCCCGGTGCGCACCACCGCCAGTTCCGTGAATGCTGCGCGCTCCTCCGCCTCGGCCTCCACCACGCGGTCGCTGCGGTTGCGGGCGGTGAGATCGTTGGTCACCTGCTCGGCCTGGCGCACCACGGCGGCAGCGAGCAGGGCCGCGCTCTGCGGGCTGAAGGCATAGACCTGCACCTTGATGACGCCCGACATCTGCTCGAGGCTGACACTCACCTGCCGGTTCCAGTAGGTGACGAGGTCTTCCGTGCTGGCCTCCGGCGACAGGGCGAACACCGGGTCGCGATCGGAGATGCCGAAGATGCGCTTCAGGTCGAGCTGGTCCTGGAGCGCGTCCACCATGGCGCGGCTGCGCAGGTAGTCCACGACGACCCGCGCCTCCTGGGTGTTGGCCACCTGCGGTATGCCATTGGCCGCGGGGGTGGCCGAGGCATTGGAGACGGTTTCCAGATTGCCGCGCACCACGAGGCGCGCCTCGGAGCGGAACTGGGGGGCGGCGACGAAGGTGAGATAGAGCAGGCTCGCGACCGCCGGCAGCAGCACCAGCAGCCCGAAGCTGCCAAGGGCGAGTTCCGTGCGGGTGAGACGGGCGCGGCGTCCTTCGGCGAGGGTGGCCTGCGCCTCGTTCCGCAACGCGGCCCGGCGACGGGAGATGGCCGCGCCGACGCCGCGCAGCAGCGGAAGCGGCAGGAAGCGCTGGATCCGCGCGACGGCCGGGGATGCGGCGACGGCGGGTTCCTGGGCCACGGCTGGCTCCTGAGTGACCCTGTCGGGGGCGGCGGTGGTCCTGCCGCCCCGCGCGCGGGTCGATCCGTTGTCCCGGGTCGCCTGCGCCGGGGCGGTCATGCCGGCCCTATTGCGCGACCGCGGCCGTGCTGACCACGGGCTGCGCGACGGAGTTGAACAGCGAGGTGACCTTCTGCAGGTCGGCCAGCGGCGCATTGGCCACGTAGATCGCGTCCTTGTTGCGGATATTGAAGCCGCGGGCGAGGAAGACGAAATTCGGGTCGCGCATGTTCCAGCGGTAGATCACGCGCACGTAGCCGTTGCTCTCCAGCGGCTGGGCGTCCGGCCGCAGGCGGTTGGCGAAGCGCACGGGCTCGATGCGCATGAGATAGACGCCGGAGGGATCGGCGCGGGAATCGATGAGGCCGCCGACGCGCGCGACCCCTTCTTCCAGCGTGATGCCGACGGCGTCGAACGGCACGATGGTCGGGTTCCCGGCGGCGCCGAACACCGTGTAGGTCTGCGGGTCGCGGATCAGCACGATCTTGTCCAGCGGGCGGACGTAGACGTCCTCCTTGGGATCGTTGAGCAGGGTCTGCATGGGCACGGTCACGGTGGTGCCGCTGCGGCTGAGGCGCACGAACACCTCATGGGCGGCAATCTTGATGCCGCCGGCTGCCGCAATCACGTCCAGCACGCGGTCGCCGCGCGGGGAGAGCGGGACGATCGCGCCGGAGGTCGCCTCGCCGAGCACGGTGGCGGCATTGCTGACGCTGCGCGTCACCACCACCACCACCTGCGGCTCGATGGCCTTGCCGCTCAGCTTCTCGACCACGGCCGACTCGATCTGCGCGGTGGTGCGCCCGGCCACCTGGATGCGCCCGGCATAGGGAACGGTGATGGAGCCGTCCTGCGACACCTGCTGCTCGGGGATGGCGGCGCTGCGCGAGCCGGTGCCCAGCCGGTCGATGACCGGACCGGAGAACAGGCCGCCGGCCGCCGCCTCCCAGATGGTGACGGAGATGACGTCGCCCACGCCCACCACGTAGCGGGTGGGGGGGCGGTAGTCGCCGAAGCGGCCGCCAAAGGAGGCGGGGCGCTCCTGCGCCAGAAGGGAGAGGGTGCGATCGTCCACGTCGACCAGCAGGTAGCGCTGGTCGTCCGTGGGCTGCGTCATCTCGATCTCGACCCGCGACGGGCCGGAAGACGGAAGCGCCGTGCACCCGCTGGTTGCGGCTGCGAGCAGCAGGGACACGAGGATCTTCTTTGCAGACAACATTGACGCGCTACGGTCCCGCCGCTGGAGGAGCAGGGCTGTTATACATCCTGGCACCGTTCACAGCGACCTAGCCACACAACGTTTAAGGGAGCGTTGCCGTGTTGCAACACGTCAGCGTTGTCCGCCAAAATACCGCAGTCGTCGCGCGCCTTTACGTGGTATCGCCGGCTCGATCATACCATCCGCGGAACGTGGGGACGGTATTTTAATAATCTCGAAAGGCAGGAGGAGGGGTTGAAACACGGTGTCGCAGCATCGATCGATCGCCCCAGCGCCCCCCTCGCCATCATCAGCGGCGGATCGAGCGGCATCGGTTTGTGCGCTGCAAGAATTCTCGGCGCAAAGGGATACCGCATTGCCCTCCTTGCCCGCGATCAGCAGCGCCTCGCGCAAGCCCGGGCGGCGCTGGAGGCTGACGGTATCGAAGTCGTCACCTGCATCCTCGACGTGCGTGACGCAGAGGCATGCCGGGCCGTCGTCGAAACGCTGACTTTCAGGCATGGCCCGCCTCTCTGGGTTGTGGCGAGCGCCGGCATCGTGGAGCCCGGATTCTTCCTGGAGCAGGGCGAATCCGCCACCCGCGACCAGATGGAGACCAACTTCCTCGGCACGGCGAATCTCGTGCGCGCCGCCGTGCCGTCCATGCTGGCGGCGGGGCGGGGGCATGTGGCGATGGTCGCTTCGGCCGCCGGCCTCTTCGGGGTGGCGGGCTACGCGGGCTATTGCGCGTCGAAGTTCGCGGTTCGGGGATTCGCCGAGGCGCTCCGCATTGAGCTTTCCGCCTCGGGTGTAAGCGTGACGGTGGCGGTGCCGCCGGATACAGACACGCCGCAGCTCGCCTATGAGCGCCCGCTGCGTCCGGCGGCCATCGCGCCTTTCGCCGGGTCCGGCCGGCCGCTGCCGCCCGAGGTAGTCGCCGCCCATCTCATCCGCACCGCCGAGCGCGGCGGGTTCCTGTCCGCGCCGACGGCGCAGCTCGCAGCCATCGCGCGGCTGCAGGGGGTCGCCTCCAGCCTCCTCGCGCGGATGCAGATGCGCCTGCTCAGCCGGCACAAAAGGTGAGCATCAGCGCCCCAGCGCCTCCAGCAGCGGCTGGATGGCGGGGCCGTAGCGGCGCCAGCGTCCGACCGAGGAGGCATAGAGCGGCTCGCGCACCTGGGTGATGCTGGCGGTGCGCACCGGCCGCTCGGTCTCGTGAAACTTCAGGCAGGCCGGGTCCCAGTCTTCCCCGCACGCGGAGATGAGACTGCGGGCGGCGGCCTCGATGTCGGCCACCACCGCCTCGTAGTCCATGGGAAGGATCGTGCCTTCCGGCAGCACCGCGCCCCAGTGTGCCATCAGGCCGGCATAGGCGTGATGGTGACGGGCAAGCTCGGCGAAATCGTAGCTGTACGGCAGGTCGTCGCGGAACAGCTTGGAGAAGCAGGAGATGGCGGTGTCCACCGGATCGCGCCGGCAATGGATGATGACCGCACGCGGAAACAGGATGTGGATGAGGCCGAGATAGAAGTAGTTGTTGAGCATCTTGTCCGCCACCAGCCGCTTGCCGGGGGCGCGGGCGGGCAAGGCATCGAGATAGGCGGAGGAGATCTCCCCCATCTCCGGCCGCTCCATGAGGTGCATCAGCTCGGGATAGTGGACCATGCCGCCGAAGGCCTGGTCGATGCGATTCACAGCGTGGTGGAACAGGTCCATCTCGCCGCCGCCCTGGATGGCGGGATGGCTGGCGAGAATCTGCTCCACCAGCGTGCTGCCCGAGCGCGGCATGCCGACGATGAAGATGGGCCGGGCCTCGGCAGTCCCCATCCCCGCCCGCTCGGCGATGAAGGAACGGGTGAAGATGGCGCGGATGCGCTCGAAGGTGGCGAGCGCGGCGGGCTCGTCATAGGTCACCTGCGCGCGCTTGAGCTTCGCGCCGGCGATGAACTGGTCCATGGCCTCGGCGTGGCGGCCGAGGTCGTCATAGGCCTTGCCGAGCGCGTAGTGGAGCGGGATGCGCTCCACTACGCCGGTCTCGCGCGACAGCGCCGTCTCCAGCGCCGCCACCATGTCTTCCTCCGGCCGCACCTTGCGCGCGGCGACGAGGTTCACGCGGCTGTTGAGGGAGGCGGGATCCTTCGCCAGCGCCCGCTCGAACAGGGCGCAGGCGCCGCGCAGGTCGCCGGTCTCCATCAGCAGCAGGCCGAGCACGTTCAGGGCGTCGAGATCGTCCGGGGCAAGCGCAAGCGCGCGGCGGGCGGCGTCCATGGCCTCCGGCCCGCGTTCCAGATCGCGCAGGATGCGGGCGAGGAGGACGAGGGTCGGCACATGGTGCGGATTGGCCCGGAGCGCACGCTGGCACGCCGAGCGCGCGCCTTCCGCCTTGCGCTCATTCAGCAGTCCCTGCGCCAAATAGAAGGCCGGCTCCGGCCGCTCCGGCGCCGCGGAAATGGCGAGGGCCAGCACCGCGAAGGCCTCTTCGCTCCGCTCCTGCGCGAACAGGGAGAGGGCGAGCGAATTGTAGGGCTCCACATAGTCCCGTCGCTGGGCGATGGCCGTATGGAGGGCTGCGTCGGCCTCGCGGAAGTCGCCCTGCTCGCGCAGCACGTTGCCGATGTTGTTCCAGGCCTCCGGATAATGCCCGCGGTGGGCGAGGGCGGCGCGGAAGGCGGCGATGGCCTCGCCCGGACGGCTTTGGGCGCGCAGGGCATTGCCGAGATTGTTGTGGGCCTCGGCAAAGGCGGGGCGCAGCGCGATGGCCCGCTCATAGCAGGCCATGGACTCCTCCAGCGCGCCGGTCTCGAACAGGGCGATGCCCAGGTTATTGTGACCGGCGGCATAGGCCGCATCCGCCGCCACCGCCGCGCGCCCGGCGGCAATGGCGCCCGCCCGGTCGCCGGTCTGGCGGCGCATCTCGCACAGATTGCTGTGGTAGGAGGCGCGTCCGGGATCGGTCTCGGCCGCAAGCGCCATGAAGCTCACGGCGTCTTGCGTGCGGCCTGTCTGCGCGAGGATGACCCCGACGAGGTGCGCCGCCTCGGCGGTCGCCGCCTGCTGGCCGAGCACCGCGCGCCGGACGATGGCCCGCGCCAGCGCTTCGGCACCCGCCTTGTCGCCGGCGTGGTAGAGTTCCCAGGCCCGCTCCAGCGTGGGCGGCCCGCCGCGATCCGCGCCCATCTCCCGCGCCTTCAGAACCGCAGCCTCAGCTGCGCGGAGGCGGTGCTGTTGGAATAGCTGTCGCCGAAGCTGCCGCGATACTCGATGTAGCCGTCGAAATTGGCCGAGAAGGCGAAGGAGAGGCCCGCTGCCGCCAGCGCCAGATCGCTCGGTCCGCCGGAGAGGATGTTGAAACCGATGGTGCTGTCGGCGAGGAAGGTGGCGCCGAGGCTCGCGCCGGTGTCGAGATATTCGTGCTGCCAGCCGGCCTCCAGGCGCAGCGTCACCGGCAGGGTGGAGAGAGACAACGGCTGCACGACACGCAGGCCCAGGGTGGATTGCAGCGACTGGGTGGTATCGGCGGCGACGTTCAGGTTGAACACGCCGGCGCCGCGCTCGGCGAAGGTCTCGGTGCCCAGCGCCGCGTAGGCGAGGCGCAGATAGGGCTCCAGCTTCGCGCCGGGGGCGTAGGCATAGTCAATACCCGCCTCGCCCACCACCGCGCCGGCATTGCCCGCATAGGTCGAGCGCGCGGTGAAGAGCGTGCCGCCGAACGCGATGGAACGGCTCATGTCGTAGGTCTGGTAGCCGTAGGTGCCGAACAGGTTGGCGTAGAAGGCGCCCCACTGCTTTTCCGCATAGAGCGAGGCGGTCCATTGATCCACCGAGCCGGAGGCGGGGCCGGTGAAGCCCAGATCAGCCGTCTGATAGCTGAACACGGCGCCGCCCCGCGCATCCGCGCCGAACGCCCGCTCGATGCCGCCGAGCACGCCGCCGCCGGAGCTGGTGGTGGTGCCGTTGCCGGTGTCCGTGCTGCCCCAATTGCCGAACGGGCGCAGCCACACGCTGTTCTCAGGCGCGGCCGGTGCCGGGGAGAGGGCGGCCCACGGGCCGGAGGCGCCGGAGGAGGGGGCCGTCGCGGCATAGGCGTTGGCGGAGAGGCTCACCTCGCCCGCGCCATAGGAGAGAAGCGCGCTGCCGCCGCTGGGCAGGGCGCCCGTGCCGCGCGTGGCGGCGAGTTGCTGGCTGATCTGCCCGTTGATGGTGCCGAAGGTCGCCATGGCGGCCGTCTTTGCATCGGCCAAAGGCGCGCCGGACATCTGGTTGAGGAGGTTGGCCACCTGCCCGTCGGTGCCGACATAAAAGCTGTCCAGCACCGGGCTCAGCGGCGAGGACAGGGAGAGCCGCTGGTAATTGAGATCGATGCCCGCCGCGAGCGAACGCCCCGCCAGCGTGAGGCCGGCGAGGGAGGTGGTGGCGTTGCGGGTGAGCACCAGCGTCGCCCCGTCCGCGTCATAGGTGACGGCGGCGGAGAGCAGGCTGTTGGGCGTGGTCACGTCGGAGAAGGCGCCGGAGATGTCGGTGGAGGCGACGAGATCGTAGTTCGTGGTCTTCGCCCGGATGCCGGTGGCGCCCAGCACGGCGACCGTGCCGTCGAGATCGGCGCTCGTCGCGACGATGGGCGCGGCGGTCCATTGCGGGGAGAGGTAGAGGCCCAGCGTGCCGCCGGCGGCCTGGGTGTAGGCGTTCGTTTCGATGGCGCTGTCGGCGGTGAGGATCAGCGTGCCCTGATCCTTCACGGCGAAGGTGCCGATGCCCACCGCCGTGCCGGTGAAGGCGAGGCTCACCGGTGTGCCGTCGCCGCCGACGCTGACGGTCGCGAGGCTCTCCAGCGTGCCCGAATAGGCGAAGCTCGTGCCCGCCCCGGCCAGAACGGTGAGGCTGCCGAGTCCACCGCCGAGCACGTCGCCGTTGAGGAGGCCGCCGCTCCAGGTGATGGCATCGGCATAGGTCGAGGAGAGCGCGAGGTCGCCGAAGACGGTGCCGTCCTCAAGCAGGATGCGGGTGGCCGCACCCTCACCGGTGAGGTCGACGGCGATGCCCGCCCCGTCCCCCTCGAAGGCGAAGATGCCGCCGCGATTGGTGAGCGTGCCGATGCTGCTGCCGCCCGCCACCTTGATGGCGGTGGCGCTGCCCGTAGCGCCGGTAGAGGCGGTGATGCCGCCGGTATTCACGAGGCCGCCGCTGATCGTCACCGCCCCGGCGGTCGCGAGCGCCGGGTCCACGCCCAGCGTGCCGAGGGCGGTCAGCTGCGCCGCGCCCAGCGCCTTGCCGTCGATGGGCGCGCCGATGGCGATGCCGATGGCGGTGGCGTCCGTGCCGTTCGCCTGCGCGGCAATGACGCTCGTGTTGGAGAGAGCCCCGCCCACCGCGCCGGAGGCGATCTGCAGGCCAACGGCTTTCGCCTGCGCCGTGCCGCTCGCGCCCGCCAGACCCGCCTCGGCGACCGCGATGACGATGCCTGAATTCACGATGCTGCCGCCGACGCCGCCCGTTGCATCGAGCGCGATGCCGTAGGCGAAAGCGGACGCATCCGCCTTGCCGCCGCTGGCGGACGCATTCGCGGTGGCGATGCCGCCGATGGTGCCGGTATTCACGAGATCGCCGCCGATGCCGGCGCCGCCCGCCGTGAGAAGCCCGAAAGCCGACGCGACGGCGTCTGCCTTGGTGGAGACCGTGCCGCCGCTGGCCGATGCGATCACGCTGGCCGATGCGGTCGCGCCGATGGTGGCGGTGTTGGTGAAATTGCCCGCAACTCCCGCCGTACCGGTCAGCATCACGCCCATGGAGAGCGCCGACCCGAAGCCGGTCGCGGTCGCGGTCCCATTGCCGCCGCCGGTGGCCGAGACAAGCGTGGTGACGGTGGCGCCGGAGAGGATGTCCGCGCTGTTGGCAAAGCCGCCGATGCCGTCGGTGGAGGCGATGAGGCCGCTTGCAAGCGCGAGCCCGGTGGCTTCGGCTTCCGCCGTGCCGCTTCCGCCCGAGGCGTTGGCGGCAGCGTTGAAAAGACCGGACGCGCGGGTCCAGATGGCGCCGGAATTGACGATGGAGCCCGTCACCTGGCCCGGCAGCGCGAGGACCCCCATGGCCAGCGACAGGCCGTCCGAGACGGTGGTCGCCTGCGCGCTCGTGCCGATGGCGGTGGCCGTTCCCGAAATGGCGAGCGCCTGCTCCACCGCGATGACGCCGGAATTGGTGAAGCTGCCGTCGAGCCCGTTGAGGCTCGCATAGATGCCGTAGCTCGCGGCGATGGCGCCGTCGAGGCCGGGCAGGGTGCTGAGCTGCGTGGACTGGCTGAGCGCCGAGGCCACGGCCGAGCCCGTGGTTGCGTTCGCGGTGGCGCTGTTGGTCAGCGTCACCGTCGAGAACAGATCGATGATGCCGGAATTGGTGATCGCCGTGGTCGGCACCACGCCGCTCGCGGGTGCGGTCGTCACCGCCGTGATGTTGAGGCCGAAGCTGTTGAGGTTCGGCGAGGCGGAACTGGCCGCGGCGCTCGCACTCGTCCCGCCGGAGGCCGTCGCCGTCTGGGTGGAGGCGAAGGACGAGGTGAGGTCGATGATGCCGGAGTTCGTCACCTCGGCGATGTTCGGCGTGTCGACGAGGATGCCGATCGCCTGGTTGGTGGCGTAGAGCAGGCCAGCGATGAGGGCGCTCGATCCCGAGGAGTAGGTGACATCCGCCACCGCCCCGCCGTCCGACAGGGCCGAGCCGGCGAAGGAACCGACCGCGCCGGAAGAGATGAGGACGCGCCCGCTGTTGCGCACGGTGGCGCTGTAGGTGCCGGCCTGGAAGCTGCTGGCCTCCACATCGATGCCGATGAGCCGCGTCTGCAGATATCCGGAGGCATTCGCGGTCGCCTGCTTGGTCGTTGGACCACTCTCGGCGGAGGCGACGAGCGTGCCTTTCGCCGAGGCGGTGGCTGTCAGCGCCACGGTGCCGCTGTTGACGATGGGCCCGGTGAGGTTGTCCACGGACACGTTGATGCCGGTGAGCTGGACGGCGGCGAAGTCCTGCTGCGCCACCAGCGCCTCTTCCCTGGCCATGGCGCTGGCGGTGGCGACCGTCGTCGCGATGCCCGTGACCTCGATGGTCCCGCTGTTGGTGAGTCCGCCGAGGCTGCCATTGGCGAGATCGACGCCGTAGGCGATCACCGCCGCACCCACCGAGCCCGACTCCAGGGAGGTCGTCGGCCCGGCGGGGGAATTGTAGTTCACCAATCGGGCGATCTTGTCCGCCGTCGCCTTGCCGGAGGAGGTCGCCGTCGCCGAGGCGGCGACCGAGATGGTGCCCGTATTCTCAAATTTGCCGATGGTCAGCCCGTTCGACATGACGCCGGACGCCTCGGCATTGGCGGTGGACTGGAGCATCAGCCCGGTCGCCTTCGCAGCGGAGGTCGACACCGAGAACTGGGTGGCGGCGGTGATGGACGCGGCGACATCGATGATGCCGGAATTGGTGAGGGTGCCCGTCGCGCCGGCAGGCGTCGCCAGGCCCGACTGGCTCATCCTCACGCCGATCGCGGTGGCGGTGGCCGAGGCCTGGAGCGTGCCCGTCGAGGTCTGGGCGAAGCTCTCGCTGATGGCTGCGGCCGCGCGCACCTTGATGGTGCCGGCATTGTCGAAGCTGTTCGCGGCGCCTGTGCCATAAGTGGCATAGCCATGGGCGAAGATGCCGGTGACGATGTCGAGCCCGGTGATCTTGTCGGACGCGCTGATGGCGACGTTCGCGGTATTGGCGACGTCGATGACGCCGCTGCTGGCATTGGTGACGCCGCCGGCGAAATAGCTGTCCAGCTGCACGCCATAGGCATATTCGGAGATGCCCACGTTGCCGCTGGTCTTGATGACGGGCTGGTCGGTGACGATGCGGTGAGACAGCACGGTCCCGCTGTTCAGCACGCTCCCGGTGGAGGGGGCGGAGCCATAGAGCACGATGCCCTTGGTGGTGCCGGAGGCACCGACCGCTGTGCCACCGGAATGGATCTTCAGCTTCGTGATGGTTTGGGTGACGCTCACCGTACCGGTGTTCACGATGCCGGCGCCGTCGGTCAAAGCGGACCGGTTGATCTCCAGCGCCGCCGCGCTGTTCTTGGTGGTTTCGGTATAGACGATGCCGCCGAGCACGCTGACCCCGCTGAAGGGTGCCCCCGGCGAGGCGCTATCGAGTGACACCGGCGCCGTGAGCACCGTGCCCGAGGGAACGAGATAATCCCCCGCCCGCGCCACCGGGCCGGCCAGCGCGAGCGCCAGCAGAGAGGTCGAGGCGAGCAGGCTGGTCGCAAGCAGGCGGGACATGCGCACCTCTCCCGGGGGGGCGGGACAGCTTTGGATGCAAGGGACGAGTGGGAACCTCTGCGAAGTTACCTCTCGATTCGGCTCGCGCGCAATCCGCCGGGAGCGCATCTCCCGCTTCATTTCAAACGGTTCTCGGGCGTGGTTAAGGCGTTGCACCGCACCGTCGCGGCCGAGCCCCCCCTTGATCGCCCCCCGCCCTTGACCGCCCCCCGCCGCATGGCGAGACCGGAGCGCCGCCGCCGGGGCGGCCGGCACCCGTTCCATGTCGCCTGCCGGTCGAGGACAACCATGGCGCAGGAAATGGAATGCGCTTCCGTCGGTCCGCCGGCCGTGCCATGAGCGGTGGTGTCGGGATCGGGCTGGAGAGCCGTGTCATGTCGCTGCCGTCGCGTGTCGTCGCCTCGCTCAAGGCCTCCATCGGCGATGTGGTGTTCGGCATGGAGGACGGCACCGTCTCCATCTTCGGCCTCGTCTTCGGCGTCGCCATGAGCACCAACGATCCCCGCGCGGTGCTGATCGCCGGCGCCACCGGCGCGGCCGCTGCGGCCGTGTCCATGATGGCGGGCAGCTATCTCGATGCGGAATCCGTGCGCGATGCGCGTCGTGCCCGGCGCAACGGGCCGGTGGATGCGGCGGAAGCCGCGGCGCAGGTCGAGACGGTCGCTGCGGCCCTCACGCGCGGCGGCATGGCGGCGGCGGACGTGACGCAAGTGGCGGAGGCGCTGAAGCGCGCGCCGCGTGCCACCCTCGGCCTGCGCTCCGAGCTGGACGAGGCGGACGACGGCGCCAGCCCCACCTCGCACGCTTTCTGGATGTTCGTCTCGGACCTGTTCGCCGGCTTCACCCCGGTGCTGCCCTTCGCCTTCCTGCCGATGGACGAGGCGCGGATCGTCTCGCTGGTGCTGACGACGGTGCTGCTGGTGGCGCTCGGAATCGGGCGCGGCATCGTGGCGAAACGCTCCATCCTGCGAGCCACGGCGGAAACGCTGGCCATCGCCGCCTCTGCCGCCGCGGCCGGCGTGCTGGTGGGCCGGCTGTTGTCCTGAGGGGCGATCGCGAGGGGCGTTGCGGCCTAATGTCCCTCACGCTGTCGAGGAGTTCTTCTGGCATCGAACTTGTTTCGACCTCGGCAGAGGAACCAGGGACAGGCCCATGCAGCCAAAGCCGGATGCCGACGACTATCTCGCGCTCTTCGGGCGCTACAAGGCGGATTTCGGGGACGTCTACATGGACCCGGAGGACGAGCGCTTCCGCCTGCTGTTCGACCAGATCTGCCGCATGCTGACCCAGCCTACGCCCTTCAATCTGGCCCTGCCGGAGCAGTTCCGCTCCACGGCCTTCCGCTATCTGGAGGGCGATCCGCACACGGTGGCGCACATGACCACCATCGAGAACCGGCACTTCATGCTGAGCGACCTGTTCGACTACGTCCACCTCGTGAACACCATGGGTGGACGCTGGGATCAGCGCGGGCGCTGATCCCACCACAGGCCCGCGGCTTCTGTCGGCCAACTCAGGCGACGTCGGGCCGGCGCGTCGTGGCGCCGTCGAGACGCCCGATCTCCCGCAGCCGGGTGCCGAGGGCGAGCCGGTCCAGCTTGGCGATCGGAAGCGCGGTAAAGGCCGATATGCGGTTCTTGAGATAGCGGAAGGCGGCGCTGAAGGCGGCTTCCTTGGCAATGTCGCTGCCCTCGACAGCGGCGGGATCCTCGATGCCCCAGTGTGCGGTCATGGGTTGGCCGGGCCAGATGGGGCAGGCCTCGCCGGCCGCGTTGTCGCAGACGGTGAAGACGAAATCCATCACTGGCGCGCCGGGCTCGGCAAACTCCAGCCAGCTCTTGGAGCGCAGGCCGTAGGTGGGATAACCGAAAGCGGTCAGGGTCCGGACCGCGAACGGGTTCACCTCTCCCTTGGGCGCGCTTCCAGCGGAGAAGGCGCGGAAGTGACCGCCCCCATCCTTCGCCAGAATGCTCTCTGCGAGAATGGAGCGCGCCGAATTGCCGGTGCACAGGAACAACACGTTGAAGGTGTCTCTTGTCTCAGACATGGCTCTTCTCGCGTCTTTTGGTTTCCGCGTTGGGTGGACAGGTACAGGAAAGAGCAGCCACGGCCGGTGCGCAGACTTCGGGATGGCCGTTGCAGCAGTCCTTCATCAGGAAGGCGATGAGCCCGGACAGGGCGGCATGGACAGGGCTGTAGATGATGGACCTGCCCTCCCGGCGCGAACGGACCAGACCAGCCTGTTCCAGATGGCCGAGGTGGAAGGACATCCGCGAGGACGAGGCGCCGCCCATCGCCTCTCCGATGGCGCCGGCCGCCAGCCCTTCCGGCCCCGCCTGCACCAGAATCCGGACGATGCGCAGCCGCGTCTCCTGCGAGAGGGCGGCGAATGCAGACAGGGCCGAGGCTTCGTTCATACTTCCATATCTCAAGATATGTTGAGATATGAGCGATCCTAATGCTTCCCATGGCAGGGCGCAAGGCTTGAGCGGTGGCGGGCGATGAAAGGTCAGGAGCGGCGGTTCGCCGAGTTCATGTCGGCGTGGCCATGGCAAGCGGAAGCCAGGGAGATGGAGCGTGCGGCCTGTGCCGCGGCCCTTCTTGCTCAGCCTGCGGCGACCGCCACGGCCTCGATCTCGAACCGCCATTCCGGGCGGGCGAGGGCGGCGGCGATCACAAGCGTCGAGGCGGGCTTTTGGCCCTTGAGCAGCTCCGTGCGCAGCGATCCGTAGCCGGCATAGTCGGCCGGATCGGTAAGAAAGGCCGTGACCTTGGCGAGGTCGCCGAGCCCCATGCCGGCAGCCGCGAGGACCTGTTCCAGATTGGCGAAGGCGGCGCGCACCTGACCCTCGAAGTCGGCCGGCACCTGCCCCGTGGCGTCGATGCCCACCTGTCCCGAGATGTAGAGCGTTCGCACCGGGCCAGTCGCGAGCACGGCGGGGCTGTAGGGCAGGGCAGCATCAGCCGGGTTGGCGAGCACGGGCGAGAGAACGGACATTCAGGCCTCCGAAGGGCTGGCGAGGGCGAGGATCGCGCGGGTGAGCGGGTCGGTGCCGTCGGCCAGGGGATCGAGCAAAGTGAAATGGTTGCGCCGGGCCGGCTCCATGGACTGCACCGCGCCGCCGCGCGCCGCCCACAGCGCGGCGAAATCGCGGCTCCAGCGTTTGAAACCGTCCGTCTCCTCCCCGCCCACGGCGCACAGGAGCGGCATGAGCCGGGCGCTTGGCGGCAGGTCGCCGAGACGCAGCAGCGGGCTCGCCGCCGCTGCCTCCGGCCCTGAGAGGCGGAGGTCGGCGTTGATGGAGGTGTGCCGCAGCGGCCGCAGGTCGTAGACACCGGAGAGGCCGGCGAGGGCGCAGATGGGGCCGTCGCCCCGCTCCGCCTGATCGAGCGCCAGCATGGCCGCGAGCTGCCCGCCCGCCGAATGGCCGGCCACCACGATGCGGGACGGAGCCAGATGGTCCACCACCCAGCGCAACGCGAGACGCATCTCGTCCAGGATGTCGGCAACGCGCACACCGGACACCAGATCATAGGTCGGTGCCACCAGCGTCACCCCGGCGGCGATCGAGGGGCCAGCGATGAAGGAGACATCGGACTTGTCCAGCGCGCGCCAGTAGCCGCCATGGATGAAGAACAGCACCGGCGCGCCGTCGCCGGCCGGAAACACGTCCAGCAGGCAGCGCGGGCCGGGTCCATAGCGCTGGTCCAGCCGCCAGCCACCGCTGGCGCGCAGCGCCGCACCGAGGCGGCGGTGGCCGTCATAGACGCTCTCGCGCTCGGGATGCCGTCGGCGCAGGGCGTATTCGGCTTCGAGCGCGGGATCGATGAGGGTATGCGGCATGGGATTTCCGAAAACTCACAGGCCGAGATAGGCGGCGCGCACGCCGTCGTCATGGAGGAGGTCGGCGCCCGCACCGTCGCGCACGACGGCGCCCTCGGCGAGGACATAGCCGTGGGCGGCGCTGCGCAGGGCCATGCTTGCATTCTGCTCGGCGATGAGGAGGGACATGCCCTCGGCATTGAGGCGGCGGATGGTGGCGAAGATCTCCTGCACCACCTTGGGCGCGAGGCCCATGGAGGGCTCGTCGAGCAGCAGAAGGCGGGGCCTGCCCATGAGGGCGCGGCCGATGGCGAGCATCTGCTGCTCGCCGCCGGAGAGCAGCCCCGCCGCCTGCCGCCGCCGCTCGGCGAGGCGGGGAAAGAGCGCGAACACCATGTCGAGGTCGGCAGCGACACCCTGCGCCCGGCGCGGCCACAGCCGGCGGAAGGCGCCCATCTCCAGATTTTCCTCCACCGTCATGGGCGCGAACACGCGGCGCCCTTCCGGCACCAGCGCCAGCCCGCGCGACAGGCGGGAGGAGGTCGAGAGGTTGGTGATGTCCGCCCCGTCGAACACGATGCGCCCCCCCGTGGGGCGGATGAGGCCGGCGAGGGTGCGCAGCAGGGTCGTTTTGCCCGCGCCGTTGGCGCCGATGAGGCAGACGGACTGCCCGCGCGCCACCTTCAGGGAAACCGCGTGCAGCACATCCGTTCCGCCATAGCCGGCGACGAGACCTTGCACCTCAAGCATCGGCCGCCTCCTCGCCGAGATAGGCGGAGAGCACCTCGGGATGGCGGCGAACCTCCTCCGCCGTCCCCTCGGCGATGCGCCGGCCGTTGTTGAGCACCAGGATGTCGTGGGAGAGCGACATGACCATGCGCATGTTGTGCTCCACCAGCAGCACGGTCATGCCGTCGCGGTTCAGGTCGCGAATGGTCTCGGCCATCCTGTCCGCCTCGGCATGGGGCAGGCCGGCGGCGGGCTCGTCCAGCAGCAGGAGGCGCGGCTCGGAGGCGAGGGCGCGGGCAAGTTCGAGCACCTTCATCTGCCCGAAGGCCAGCGACCCTGCCGGCGCATGTGCCTTGGCGGCAAGGCCGAAGCGCTCCAGCAGCCCCATGGCGGTGGCCTCCATCGCCCGTTCCTCGATGCTCACCGCCGGGATGTGGAGGAGGGCGGAAAGCGTGGTGGCGCGGCCGCGCAGGTGGCGGCCCACCATGACGTTCTCCAGCACGGTCAGCTCGCGGAAGATCTGCAAATTCTGGAAGGTGCGGGCGATGCCGCGGCGTGCGCGTTCGTGGGTCGGCAGGCGATCGATGCGGGCGCCATCGAACTTCATGGCGCCGTCGGTCGGTCGGGTGACGCCGGCGATCATGTTGAACAGCGTGGACTTGCCGGCGCCGTTGGGGCCAATCACCGCCTTGATCTCCCCGGCCTTCACCCGGAAGGAGAGATCGTCCACGGCGGTGACGCCGGCGAAGCGGCAGGTGAGGTTTTCGACCTGCAGAAGATCGCTCATGCGCGCCGTCATGCCCGCCTCCTGCGGATGAGGCCGGCCAGCGCGGCCGGAACGCCCGCAAGGCCGCGCGGGAACAGGATCAGCACCACCAGAAGGCCGAGGCCGAACAGCATGAGTTCGGCATCCTCGTAATCGAGCAGGATCTGCGGCACCGCCGTGTAGATCAGCGCCCCCATCATCGGCCCGTAGAAGGTGCCCGCCCCGCCGATGGCGACCATCACAAGGAGCATGATGGACGGCGCGATGCCGAAGGTTTCCGGCGAGGCATACTGGTTGATGTGCACATAGAGGCTGCCGGCGATGCCCGCCATGCCGGCGCTGAGCACGAACACCGCGAGCTTGGTGCGGAAGCTGTCGATGCCCAGCGACTGCGCGCCCAGTTCGTTGGTCGCCACCGCCCGGATGCTGCGACCGATGCGCGAGGCGAGAAGGTTGGAGATGGCGAGCATCACCAGGAAGGCCACGCCCCACGCCAGCGGGAAGGCCTTGGCCTCGGTGTCCAGCGCGTGGCCGAAGAAGGAGAAGGGCTCGACGCCGAGGAGGCCGTTGGGGCCGCCCGTGAGCCCCACCAATTGGGTGAAGAAGACGACGAGAATGGCATTCCACCCCAGCGTCGCCATGGCGAGGTAATGCCCGCGCAGCCGCAGCGCCGGAATGCCGATGAGGAGCGCTCCGAGGCCGGCGACGGTCGCGGCCGCCGGCAGCCCGGCCCAGGGCGGCACGCCATAGCGCACGTTGAGGATGCCGCTCGCATAGGCGCCAAGGCCGAAGAAGCCGGCATGGGCCAGCGAGATCTGACCGCCATAGCCCATCAGCAGATTGAGCGAGGCGATCAGCACCAGATTGATGAGGGCGAGATTGGCGAGGGAGATCCAATAGGCGTTGGGCACCAGAAAGGGCACCGCCGCCAGTGCGAGCCACACCAGCGCGAGACGGGCATGGCGGGAGAGGCCGCGCCGGGGCAGGCGGCTGTGGGTCATCGGTCCGGTCTCCGCCTCGATGCTGGCCATGGCCTCACACCTTCACGATGTCGGCGCGGCCGAGCAGGCCGGAGGGGCGGACGAACAGGATGAGCAGCAGCACGGCGAAGGCGATGGCATCCTTGAAGGCGGAGGAGATGTAGAAGCTGCCGAACGCCTCCAGCAGCCCCAGCGCCAGCCCGCCCACCACGGCGCCCGGCAGGCTGCCAAGCCCGCCCAGCATGGCGGCGCTGAACCCCTTGAAGCCGAACATGGCGCCCTGGTCGTAGGAGGCGAGGGTGAGCGGCGTGACGATGGCGCCGGCGAGCGCCCCCGCGAGCGCCGCGATGCCGAAGGAGAGCAGCACGGTGCTGCCCACATTCACCCCGACGATCGCCGCCGCCTCCCGGTCCGCCGCCGCCGCGCGCAGTGCCTTGCCGAGGATGGTGCGCTCGAAGAAGGCGTGCATCACCACCAGGAAGGCGAGGGTGATGGCGATGATCCAGAGCGTCTGGCTCTGGATGCTCACCCCGCCGACCGAGAGCGCGGTGTTGCCGGAGAAGCCGGCATAGCCCACCGGCTTCTTGCCCAGCACCAGCATCACGAGGCTTCGGCTGACGATGGAGAGGCCGATGGTGACGAGGGTGATGACCAGGGCATCCGGCTTCTTCAGCGGCTGCACCGTCAGCCGCTCGGAAAGAAGGCCGACGACGCCCACCAGCACCACCGCCGTCACCACCGCGAGGCCGATGCTGGAGAAGGCGCCGATGAGGAGAGCGGTGACCATGCCGCCCATCACCACCCATTCCCCCTGCGCGAAATTCATCGCGCCGGTGCTCTTGAAGACCACGTTGAAGCCAAGCGCCACCAGCGCATAAACGGCGCCCGTGCCGATGCCGGCGGACAGGACCTGGAGGAGGGCGGTTGCGGTCTGCATGGGGTGACGGCCAGCCTTCGGCGCGTTGGAAATGACGTGCCCCATCAGGGGGATGAAGGTCCCGGCCACCGCGCTCCGGAGCAATCGGGGCTTTGCCCCGGGGGGCGCGGACGGCCGGGACAGGTTCGGGTTGGGCGCGAGGCCCGCCCGTTTCCTCGGAACGAGACGTCCGAGGGGTCAGAAACTGCGCATGCGGTTGGTCTCGAACAGGGGCACCATGACCCCGAGTTCCGCGAGGCGCGTGCGGGCGTTGCCGGCGAAGGTCGCGAGCGCATCCTCCTCCGCCGCGCGCGGCGCGCCGCCGAGGCCGGCCTCGGCCGTGATCGCATCGGCCTCCGCTTCGGCCGCAGCGTGCTCGGGCGCGAGCCAGGGGCAGTGATAGCCCTTAAGCACCACGTCCCGCACATAGTCGGACAGCTCGGCCGCGATGGTCTCGCGCTCCGCCTTCGTCCAGCCCTCCGCCTTGGCGGCGAGATAGAGCCAGCCAAAGGCGGCGTGGCGCTCCTTGTCGGCAATCACGAAGTCGAGCATGGACTGCACGGCCGGGTTGGTGGCGGCGGCGCGCCAGGCCTTGGCCAGTTCCAGCTCCAGCCCGTCCTCGAAGGCGGCGTGGGCGGCCACGTAGGCGTCGAGCAATTGGCCGGCATCCATCACCCGGCGGTGCAGGTGGCGGTTGAAGACGGCCTCATAGGCCTTGGCCGCCGGCCGGGCGAGGCGACCGCCGAAGGTCTCGGCGATCTTGTCGTAGCACTCGACGTGCCACGCCTCTTCGGTGTTGCGGGTGGTGAGGTAGAATTTCGGGTCGATCTCCCGGCCCACCTCCATGCAGAAGCGCACGATGAGGGCCGGCGTCTCGGTGAGGCCGGTGGCCTCGGTCCACACCCGCCGGCTCCAGGTGCGGCGGGCGGCGGCGCGCACTTCCTCCGGATAGGTCTCCGGCCTGAGCGCGCTCCAGTCCACGTCGCGATGCGGGTTCCAGCGGCCGGCCTTGCCCGTGTCGTAGAGCGCGCGGATCTCCGGCAGCGTGACGTTCATCTCGAGCGGAAACCGCCGCTCGACGAGAAGCCGCACCGGCGGCAGCGAGGGCTCGGCCCGCGTGGCGTGGAGCGGCATGTCAGATGGTCCCGAGCTTGGGATGCGTGAAGGGGGGCAGTTCGATGCCGAGCGCGCGCATCTGCTCGCGGATACGCTGCACGGTCGCGATGAAGACCGGCTTTTCCTCGTCCTCCACGGTGGCGCCGAGGCCCGCCTCGTAGGTGATGCGGTCGGCCTCCACCTCGGCGTTGGAGGCCGGGTTCTCCGGCGCCAGCCATGCGCTGTGGTAGCCGTTCAGCTCCACCTTCTCCATCATGGTGATGACGGCATCCTCGATCATCTTCTTCTGATCGGGGGTGAGCTGCTCGCAGATGGCTTCGAGGAAATACCAGCCGAAGGCGCAGTGCCGGCTTTCATCGCGCATGATGTAGCGCACGATCTGCTTGGCGACGGGATCGTGTGTGACGTCGTTCAGGTGCTTGAAGACGTCGAAGGCGATCTCCTCCGCCGTGCAGACGAGGGCGGCGATGATGCCCTCCAGCGGCACGTCCGCATTGAGGGCGGCGCGGCGCACGCCGTGGGTGGAGACGGAGCCCTCGAAGAGCTGTTGCACCGGCTTCTCGATATAGCCGCCGAGCTTCTCCGCCATGGCGTGGCAGACCTCGGCGTGGCGCGCTTCTTCCTGGGAGCGGATGGTGAAGAAGAGCTGCATGTCGGAGGGGCGGTTCTCCACGCCGAAGCGCACCTGAAGCGCCGGGCTTTCGGAGATGGCGCCATACTCGCTCCACGCCCGGCGGCTCCAGTAGAGCCGGGCGGCGTAGCGCTGCTCGTCCGTGTATTTGGAGGGGTCGAGCTGGTCCCAATCCACGTCGGTCTTGGGGTCCCACTGGTTCCGCGTGGCCGCGTGGAACAGCTCGCGGATGCGCGGCAGATCGGAATTGAAGGTCAGCGGAAAGCGGTCCTCGGGGGCGTCCAGCAGCGTCTGGACCACCTCGAACGCCTGCTCGGCGGACATGTCACGCGAAAGGGCCATGGGTGTTTCCTCCCGTTGGTGTTTCCCGTCAGGCGTAGTCGGCAAGGTTGAAGCGGCCATCGCGCCAGTTCACCAGCACGATGTCCTGTTTCGAGAGGCCGGAATGGCGCTCGGGCGAGAAGGTGAAGACGCCGGAGATGCCGGGGAAATCCTTGATCTGCTCCATGCCCTGGCTGAGCTTGGAGATGTCGCCCCCCACCTTCTTCAGCGCCTCGCGGGCGAGCAGCGCGCCGTCGTAGGATTCCGCCGCATAGATGCTGGCCGGGCGTTTGAAGCGCGCCTCATAGGCCTTCATCATCTTGAGAATGCCGGCCTTGAGCGGGTCGCTGTCCGGCAACTGGTCGCCCACGGGCAGCTTCAGGCTGGCGAGGAGCAGGGTGTTGGCGGCGTCGCCGGCGAGCTTCATGTAGTCCGCCGAGACGAACCCGTAGCTGTGGATCAGCGTCTTCTTGTCGAGGCCCAGCTGCTGCGCCTGCTTGAGGAAGACGACGCCGGCCGGCGTCACCGTCCAGCAGATGATGGCCTCGGCGCCGGCATCGCGGATGCGGGTCAGCTGGGGCATCATGTCGGTGTCGGAGGGGGCGAAGGATTCATACATGACGTCGAGGCCGCGCTTCGGCCCGACGATCTTCATCTGCCCCACCGCGCCCTGGCCGAAGCCGGACGTGTCGGCGATGAGCGCCACCTTCTTGATCTTCTTCTTTTCGAGATAATCGGCGATGCGCTCCAGCACGTCGCCGTCGTCCACCGTGCTCTTGAACACATACTGGCGCTCGGCCACCGGCGTCACGATGGCGAGCGCGCCCTCGGACGAGATGAAGGGCACCTTGGCGGCATTGGTGATGGGCGCCATGGCCAGCGCGATGCCGCTCATGTTGCCGCCGCTGAGGATCAGCTCCACCTTGTCCTGGCTGATGAGCCGGCGGGTGGCGGTGATGCCCTTCTGGGTCTGGCTCTCGGCGTCGTAATAGGTCCACTCGATCTTGCGGCCGCCGAGGCCGCCCGCGGCGTTGAACTCCTCCACCGCGAGTTCGAGGCCGGCCTTCATGTCCTCGCCGAGGAAGGCCGCGGGGCCGGTCACGGAAAGGATGGAGCCGACGCGCAGCGGCTCGGCGGCGCGGGCGGCGCTGCTCCACAGGCCGGCCACGGTCCCGGTGCCGGTGGCCGCGAGGGCGGCGGCGGGCACCATCTTCAGGAAGCTGCGTCGTCCGAACTGCACTTCTGGCCTCCTCTGGAAGGGCGCTTCGTGCGCCTCGTTCATCGTGCGCCGGACGGAATGCCCGGAGCGGAAACGGCTGCGGGCATGGCAGTCAGTCGTCGTGGACGCCGCTGCGGTCGATTTCGGCGGCGGGGCCGCCGTCGCGGGAGAGGGGAACGCTGAGCGAATAGCGCACGAGATCGGCGCGATGCACGGTGTGGCCGGAGAGCGCGAGGCGGCCGGCGGCGTCGCGATAGCTCAGGGTGCGGATCAGCACCGGGGCGCCCTTGGTGAGGTGGAGATACTCCACCTCCTCCGGCCCGGCGACGCCGGCCTCGATGGTGAAGTCGCCGGTCTTCAGGTCCACCGCCTGCCACAGGCGATGGAGGGGCGAGCCGTGGACCGCCTCTTCCGTCCAGCCGATGGTGAGATCGGCCGGCAGATAGCGATAGTCGATGGCGAGCGGCACGCGGGCCGCCGCGCGCAGGCGCTTGATGAACAGCACCGGCGCGCCGGCTTCGGTCTCAAGGCTGGCGGCGATGGTCTCGTCGGCGACGATGCGCTCGAAGGCCAGCACGGTCGCCTGCATGGGCATGCCGGTGGCGGCCCACTGGTTCAGGAAATCCATGCCCGGGTTGAAGCGCTCTTCCAGCTTGCGCACGGCGACGAACGTGCCGAGGCCGCGGCTGCGGGTGAGCAGGCCCTCCTGCACCAGCTCCGCCACCGCCTGCCGCGCCGTGTCGCGGCTGACCGAGAACATGGCGCAGAGCTGCTCGTCCGAATAGAAGCGCCGGTCGCCCTGTTCCCACTTGAGGATGAGGCCGATCAGCCGCTGCTTGATCTGGGCATAGAGGGGCAGCGGCGAGGCGCGGTCGAGGGGCGGGAAAGGCCCCTCGGCGTCGAGCGGTGCAACGTTGGTCAGCGTCTCGGACATGCACGTCACCCCGGCGCGTAACCCCTGGTGCGTCACCTTTGGCGCGTCACCTTTGGCGCAGAACCCTCTGGTCCGCTGGCGCTGGACCACCGCGAAGGCCGTCTGCACCGGCTTTATATGAATGTAGGGTCAAGCATACATTTCACGCAACAGCTTTCTTGCGACGCGTGACGAAGACGGCAGCGACGGCGCAAACACGCAACCGGCGCGGCAGCGAACTAGGGAATATGAGAAAGGGCAGTGCCTGTATGGTACAGGTGGGTGGGCTCGAACCACCGACCTCCGGTTCCACAGACCGGCGCTCTAACCAACTGAGCTACACCTGCACGGCTCCGGCGCGTCGGGCGCCGGAAGAGAGCGCGGAACCTACGCGGGGCGCTCTGCAATTTCAAGGGGGCGAAAGCCGCTGATCACAGCGGTGTTGCGCGCCGGGTAAAATCCAGCGCTGGCGCGGGCGCGCGCCCGGTGCGCCGGGCGCGGCGCGTGTCGCCGGGCTTCAGTTTGCGCGCGCGGGGGCGTCGTCGTCCTCGTCTTGGACCAGCTCTTCCACCTTGCTCATGATGGAGACCCAGGTGCGGTGCGCCTCGACCTTGCCACCCAGCTCGAAGCTCTCCGCCATGCGATGGGCGAAGGCGACGCCCTCGGGGCCGTATTGCTCGGCGATGATGAAGGCGGTGCGCCAGACATCTTCCTCAGTGACCATGCTCTCATCCTTCCGTCGCGAGGGGGCAGCAAGCGCCAGGCGGAATTGTCACAAATCCAACACCAGCAGGTCGCCTTTGGCACGCGAGACGCAGGCCAGGAACCAGCCCTGCGCCTTGTCCTCGGGCTTGAGGCGCTTGTCGCGGTGATCGACCTCGCCTTCCAGCACCTTCACCTTGCAGGTGCCGCAGGCGCCCTGCTCGCAGGAGGTGGGAATCTTCACGCCTGCTTCTTCCATGGCGGTCGAAACGGAGCGGTCGCCGGGGATCTTGATGACCTTGCCGGTGGAGGCGATCTTCACGTCGAACACCTTGTCCAGCAGCGGCGGCGGCGCCTTGCCGGTGAAGCGCTCCACATGGATGCGGTTGACGCCGAAGCCCTTCTGCTGGGCGCTGGCGATGATGGGGTCGAGCCACCAGTCCACCCCGCAGAGGAAGACGTGCGTGTCGTCCGGCCGGTCCGCCAGCAGGTTCGCGGCGTTGAGGCGGGGCTCGGCGGCCTCGAAATAGAAGGTGGTGTTGGCCGCGAAGGCGGACGCCTCGATGGTGGACTTGAACGCGCCCGGCGAGCCGCCCGCGAAGAGATAGTGGAACTCGAACGGGATGTTCTTCGCCTTGAGATGATCGGCGATGGAGAGAATGGGCGTCGCGCCGATGCCGCGGGCAAACAGCAGCGCGCGCTTGGTGTCGCGCGGCACGGCGAAGCGGTTGCGCGGGGTGCCGACGGCGAGGCGGTCGCCCTCGTTCACCTGCTGGAACAGGGCCTTGGAGCCGCCGCGGCTGTTGGCATCCTTCCAAACGCCGATCACGTAGCGATGGCGCTCGCTCTCGCTGTTGATGAGGGAATACTGCCGCACGAGGCCGCCGGGGATGGTCACATCCACATGCGAGCCGGCAGTGAAGGCGGGCAGTTCGCCGCCCTCGGCGGGGATCAGCTCGAAGGAGGCCATGTTTTCGGCCTCGATCGTCTTCTTGGCCACGATCACCGGGCTCAGGGCATCGTCCGACATCGCATCCTCCAAACCATCCGCACAGGAACGCTGATTGGGGGAGGTGCAAACGAGGGGCCAGTTGCGTCCGCGGGCTCAGGCGAGCCTTGCGAGCGCCTCCGTGGCGAGCTTGTGCGTGAGGTCGGCGGCCGGAAGACGCGGGCTCAGGGCGGCGGATTGGCCGCACCAGAGGTTGGTGAAATCGTCCCGGCCCTCGGCCTCGGCCTTGGCGCGCAGCGGGGCGAGGGCGCCGCCGGAGGTGGGGAAGGCCGATGCCTCCGGCGCGATGGGGCCGATCTCGCGCATCACGCGGTTCATGATGCCGCGCGCGGGGCGGCCGGTGAAGATGTTCGTGAGCGCGGTGCTCTCGTCCGTCGCGGCCTCCAGGGCGGCGCGGTGGACGGCTGGCACCTTCGCTTCCGGCGAGAACAGGTAGGCGGTGCCGATCTGCACCGCCGAAGCCCCCAGCGCCAGCGCCGCCACGATACCGCGCGCATCGGCGATGCCGCCGGCGGCGATCACCGGCACCTTCACCGCATCCGCCACCTGCGGCACGAGGGAGAAGGTGCCCACCTGCCGGGCCACGTCCTGCCAGCCGATGGGGGTCTGCGAATAATCGCCGCCGAGGAAGAGGGCGCGATGGCCGCCGGCCTCGAAGCCCATGGCGATGATGGCGTCGCAGCCGTGATCCTCCAGCCAGCGCGCCTCGGCCACCGTGGTCGCGGAAGAGATGATCTTTGCGCCCGTCGCCTTCACCCGCGCCACGAGGTCCGGCGCCGGCAGGCCGAAATGGAAGCTCACCACCTCGGGGCACACCTCCTCCACGACGGTGCAGAACGTGTCGTCGAACGGCGCGCGGGAGGGGGAGGGGGTGCTCGCGGCCGGGTCGAGCCCGGCCTCGACGTAGTAATCGGCCAGGCGCGCCCGCCAGCGCAGCGCCCGCGCCGGATCGTCCTGCGGGGGCGTGTGGCAGAAGAAGTTGAGGTTGAGCGGCTTGCCCGGCAGGCCCGCGCGGATCTTCGCCACCGCCGCCTTCAGATCGTCCGCCCCATACATGGCGCAGGGCAAGGAGGCGAGGCCGCCGGCCGTGCCCACCGCAATGGCCAGCTCCGGCGAGCCGGGGCCGGCCATGGGGCCGAGAAGGATGGGGTGCTCGATGCCGAACAGGTCGAGGATGCGCCGGTCCGGCCAGCGGGCGGCGGCGGGAGCATCGGGCGTGGCGGCGGTCATGGCGTTGTCTCCCGAGGGGTCGCCGCCATTATCGCGCTTCCATCAATCATTGAAATTGAAACATTCTGATATTATCGTTCACTTCTGATGATGGACCTGCGCGATTTCCGCTTCCTGGAAGCGGTGGCCGAGACCGGCAGCGTCACCCGCGCCGCCGGGCGCCTCGGCTGCGTGCAGTCCAATGTCACCACCCGCCTGCGCAAGCTGGAGGACCGGCTCGGCCAGAAGCTCGTGGAGCGCATCGACGGCCGCATGGTGCCCACCGCCGCCGGTGCGATGGCTCTCGACTATGGCGCGCGGATCGTGCGTCTGTCGGAAGAGGCGGAGAAGCGGCTGCGTTCGGCGGCCGAGGCCTTCCCGCCGCTGCGCCTCGGCACCATGGAGACCACCGCCGCCGTGCGCCTGCCGCCGCTATTGAAAGCGGCGCGGGCGCAGCTGCCGGACCTGCGCCTCTCCATCACCACTGGCACCAGCGGCGAACTGGTCGCGGCGCTCGGGCGGGGCGACATCGACCTCGCCTTCGTGGCCGAGGAGGCGGCGGAGGCGCGTTTTGAAAGCGTGCCGCTGTTCGAGGAAGACCTGGTGGAGGTGCTGCCCATCGGCGGCGCGGCGGAGGCGGCCGCCGTCGTCTTCCGGGCGGGCTGCTGCTACCGCGCGCGCTTCGCCGAGGCGTTTGGCGACCTACCATTGCTGGAACTGGGCACGCTGGACGGCATCATGGGCTGCGTCGCCGCCGGGCTCGGACGCACGCTTTTGCCCGAAGCGGCGGTGGAGCGCTGGCGCAGGGCAGGGGAGGTGGAAACGCGCCCTCTTCCCCCCGGTCGTGGGCGGGTGGGCACGCTGGCGCTGTTCCGCGCCGCGAGCCCTTCCCGCCGCTCCATCGATGCCCTCGTGGCTCTGGCTCGCGGCTGAGCAGGTCCCACAGCCTCGCGACATCGTGCGTGGCTTCAATGTAACGCCGGAGGTCCATGGCCCGAACTCGGCCGTAGAAACCACACGGCGTCTGTGGCGTTGATGTCGGAGGCGGTCCGAGGCCGCATCGGTGAGCGAGGACGAATGAACAAGCCCTGGAAACCCCTCGCGACGCCGCAGACGTTTCGGCCCGAGGCCTCGGATGAGACCGGGCGCGGCCCCGCCATCGCCCGCTTTCTCAAGGTGCGCAGACAGACCGAAGACCTGGCGGAGCGCCTCCATCCCGAGGACCAGACGGTGCAATCCATGCCGGATTGCAGCCCCACCAAATGGCACCTCGCGCACGTTTCGTGGTTCTTCGAGACGTTCCTGCTGGTGCCCCACCTGCCGGGCTACGAGGTCGCCAACGCGGATTTCGCCTTCCTCTTCAATTCCTATTATGAGGCCGCCGGTCCCCGCCATGCCCGCTTCGCGCGCGGCCTCATCACCCGCCCCACGGTGACGGATGTGGCGGACTATCGCCGGCATGTCACCCACGCCATGACAGACCTCCTCACCGGGGCCGACGAGGAGACCGTCGCCCGTCTCGCGCCGCTGGTGGAGATTGGCATCAACCACGAGCAGCAGCATCAGGAACTGATCCTGATGGACATCCTGAACCTGTTCGCCGCCAATCCCCTGCGTCCCGCCTACCGGCCCGCGGTGCCCGCGCCGACGGCGGAGGCGCGGCCGCTGGCGTTCGTCGATTATCCCGGTGGCATCTTCGAGATTGGCCACGCGGGGGAGGGCTTCTCCTATGACAATGAGGGGCCGCGCCATGAGGTGCTGCTGCGCCCCTTCCGCCTCGCCTCCCGCGCCGTGACCAATGGCGAGTGGCGCGCCTTCATCGCGGATGGCGGCTATCGCCGGCCGGACCTGTGGCTCGCGGACGGCTGGGCGCGGGTGAAGGCGGGGGAATATGAGGCGCCGCTCTATTGGGAGCTTCATGACGGTGACTGGCAGGCGTTCAACCTCAATGGCCTCGCCCCGCTCGATCCGGCCGCGCCGGTGGTGCATGTGAGCTATTACGAGGCCGACGCCTTCGCCCGCTGGGCCGGCAAGCGCCTGCCCAGCGAAGCGGAGTGGGAGGTGGCGGCGCGCGGCCTGCCCGTCGCCGGCAATTTCCTCGACAGCGACGCGCTGCGCCCGCTTCCCGCCGCCACGGATGATCTGCCCGCGCAGATGTTCGGCGATGTCTGGGAATGGACCCAGAGCCCCTATGTGGCCTACCCCGGCTATCGCCCCGCGCCGGGCGCGCTCGGCGAATACAACGGCAAGTTCATGTCGTCGCAGATGGTGCTGCGCGGCGGCTGCTGCGCGACGCCCGAAGGCCATGTGCGGGCCACCTACCGCAATTTCTTCTATCCCCACCAGCGCTGGGCCTTCGCCGGCCTGCGCCTTGCCGAGGATGCCTGATGCGCGCTTCGTCCCTTCTGTGCGCCCCTGAGAGCCGAGAGTCCCCCGAGCGCGCCGCCTTCCGCGCCGACGTGATCAAGGGGCTTTCTGCCAGCCCAAAGCAGCTTTCGCCCAAGTATTTCTATGACGAGGCCGGCTCGCGCCTGTTCGACCTCATCTGCCGCCTGCCCGAATACTATCCCACCCGCACCGAGCTGGGTGTGCTGAAGGCCCATGCCGGCGACATCGCCGCCCTCGCCGGGCCGGGCGCGAGCCTCGTGGAGTTCGGCTCCGGATCGAGCGTGAAGGTGCGCCTGCTGCTCGATGCGCTGGAGCGCCCCGCCGCCTACGTGCCCATCGACATCTCCGGCCCGCACATGAGGGCTGCCGTGACCGCGCTGGCACGGGATTATCCGTCGGTTGCCATGACGCCGGTGGAGGGCGATTTTACCCGGCCGCTGGAATTGCCGGATCTTGGCGAAGGAGGGCGGCGCATTGGCTTCTTCCCCGGCTCGACAATCGGCAATTTCACGCCGGCCGAGGCTGAGGCGTTCCTGACCCATGCGCGGCAGTCGCTGGGCGCTGGCGCGGCGCTGGTGCTGGGGTTTGACCTGCCGAAGGACCGCGCGGTGCTGGAAGCCGCCTATGACGACCATCAGGGCGTGACCGCCGCCTTCAACCTCAACCTTCTGACGCGCATGAACCGGGAACTGGGGACGGATTTCGACCTCTCCGCCTTTCACCATCGCGCCGTATTTAATGAGGCCGAGAGCCGCATCGAGATGCATCTGGAGAGCCGGGCGGCGCAGACCGTGCGGCTCGACGGCGTGCGCTTCACCTTCGCCCCCGCCGAGACCATCCACACGGAGAATTCCTACAAGTATGCGGCTCCGCGGCTGATGGGCATGGCGCAGGCCGCCGGCTGGCGGCAGGCGGCACTGTGGACCGACCCGCGCCGCTGGTTCGCGGTGGCGGTGCTGGAAGCTGTCTGAACCGGGAAACAAACCGGCCCTGGCCCCGTTAGTCCTCCACCATGGCACGCTTCTGGGAAACCCAACTCATCCGCCCCATCTGGCTCCACGACGGATCGTGGTTGGCCACGCTCGGCGATTGCGGTCGCGTGCTGCTGCACCGCTTCGCGGAAGGTGAGAAGGGGCCGGAGCTGGACAATGCCCTGAAGGCACTCATCGGCGCCGCCGAGGCCGGGCGGCCGGAGGACATCGCCTTCGCCGAGCGGCAGGTCCGGCTTTTCTTCGAGGTGCGCGCGCTGCTGTGACGCGACCTTCCGAGCGCGCGGGCGCAAATGCGGCCATCATGTGACCGCGATCGCGTGGTAGTGGAGGGGGATGATCTGCGCCGAATGCGACCGCTGCCACCGCCGCTCCATCCTCTCCGCTCGGGGCGACGAGGACGGCCGGCTGGAGGACACATCTGAAATGCGGGCCAACAGCCTGCGCTGCGACCTGTGCGGCAGCCGTCGCGTGCGCCTCGTGCGGGTGGCTTCGCCGTTCGAGGCCGTCGCCTTCATCAACGGGAGGCTCGCGCCGGATCGCTCCGGCGGCTGAGCGGCGCGCGTCAGGAGAAGATCACGCCAGCCTGCGCGCTGCCCGTGAGGTGGCGGGGGGTGCCGGTGCCGGGAGCGTGGAGGCAGCCGCTGCAATAGACGGCGCTGTTCTGGAGGCTGCGGCCATCGGCATCGAGGGCATAAACCCCGACCCAGGTGCGATGGTCTCCCTCGTCGTCCGCGATGGAAAAAGCCAGTTCGCGGTCGAAGCAAATCGTTTCGCTCTGGAGGAGAAGTTTCCCCTCTTCGCTGACCATCGCCATGACGAGATAGGCGTTGGGGGTGGCGCTTGATGTCATTCGCGTCCCTTTCCGCCCCCGGATCGGTCCGTTCGTAATACAGAATTGGTAATTCCGCACCACGATGCGAGAACCTTACGCCTTAGACGGTCGCCGCGCTACTGTGACGTTCAGGATTCGGCGGGGCCAGGGCTTTTTGGACACATGGGATCGGTTGTTGTATCAAACATAGTCCTCCTCGTGGTTGCGGCGCTGGTCGTGGTTGGAACGCTCTCCAGCCTGCTCGCCGCCCGGTTCGGCGCGCCCATCCTGCTGGTGTTCCTCGTGGTCGGCGTGGCGGCCGGCGAGGGGGGGCCGGGAGGCATCCATTTCGATGACTACTGGGCCACCTACATGGTGGGATCCGCCGCGCTGGCGGTAATCCTGTTCGACGGTGGCCTGAGGATGCGGGTCGCCTCCATGCGCGGCGCCATCCTGCCCGCTGTGGGACTTTCCACGGTCGGCGTCGCTTTCACCGCCGCGCTGGTGGCGCTGGTGGCCGTGCCACTCCTCGGCCTTGGCTGGATGGAGGGCCTGCTGGTCGGCGCCATCGTCGCCTCCACCGATGCGGCGGCCGTGCTGTTCCTGGTCCGCGCGCAGGGGCTGCGCCTCGGCCGCCGGGTCGGCTCGGTGATCGAGATCGAATCCGCCACCAACGATCCTGCCGCCGTATTCCTCACCGTGTTGCTGGTGGAAATGCTCACGAGCAGCGCCGGCGGCCATGTGGGCGATCCCGGTCTCGTGGTGGTGTTCGGCGCGCTCCGCGAGATGGTTCTGGGCGCGGTGCTCGGCGTCGCGGGCGGATATGCGCTGGTGGCGCTGCTCAATCGCGTGGACCTGCCGGGCGGTCTTCATCCGGTGATGGTGGTGGGCGTGGCGGTGCTGCTGTTCGCGCTTACCTCGCTGCTGCACGGCTCGGGATTCCTCGCCGTTTATCTGGCGGGACTGGTGGTGGGAAACCGGCCGGTGCGGGCCATCGCCTCCATCACCTCGTTTCTCGATACAATCACCTGGCTCTGCCAGATCGTCATGTTCGTGATGCTGGGCATGCTGGTCTCGCCCGAGAAGCTCCTGCAATACGCCCTGCCGGCGCTCGGCGTCGCGGCCTTCCTGATTCTGGTGGGTCGGCCGGCGGCGGTGTTCGCCTGCCTCGCGCCGTTCCATTTCTCGCTGAAGGAGAAGCTGTTCGTCTCCTGGGCCGGGTTGCGCGGAGCGGTATCCATCTTCCTCGCCACCATCCCCATGCTGGCGCACCTGCCCATGGCGGAGGTGTATTTCAACGTCGCCTTCGCGGTGGTGGTCGTCTCGCTGATCCTGCACGGCTGGACCATGGGCTACGCGGCGCGGCGGCTCGACGTGGCCCTGTCCGATCCCGATCCCGGCGTTCGGCGCTTCGAGATCGACCTGCCGGGACAGACGGAAATGGAGCTGGTCGCCTATCCCGTCATGGCGGCGACGCCCGTGGTGGGGCAGGCGCAACTGCCCGAGTGGGCGCGCCTGATGATGGTGGTGCGCGCCAACGAGACGCTCACGCCCGAGGCGGCCGGCCCCCTCAAGACCGGCGACTACGGCTATGTGCTGGCGCCGCCCAAGCGTGTGCACCAGCTCGACCGCCTGTTCCGGCCCGAGGAAGCGACGCCGCTCGACGACAGCGCGGCCTTCCCCTTCGTCGGCGAGGTGCGGCTGGGCGATCTCGCCAGCTTCTACGGCCTTGCCGTTCCGGACGCCGAACTCGGCCTCACCATCGCCGACGCCTTCGCCGACCGCTCCGACGACAAGCCCGCGCCGGGCATGCGCATCGCCTACGGACAAGCGGTGATAGAGGTGCGGGCGGTGACCGACGGGCGGGTGAGCTATGTGGTGCTGCGGCTGCAGGCCGGCAAACTCAAGCGCTCCATCGCCCGCGCCCGTCGCCTGCTGGGCTTTCCGCCGGAGCAGGACGAGGACGACGAATAGAGGCCGACAACCGCCGCCGTCATGTTCATGCCGCGAGCGTGGATGAAACAGGGGCGTTCTTGAAGTCGTGCGTATGTGGAGACCCAACGGATGCGACTGTTCATGCGCCGCCGCGGCGAGGCCGGACCCGGCCTCGACGCCTCGCGCACCCTCGCCGACCTGGTGCGCACCACCCTGGCGCTGGAGGAGGCGGCCACCGTTTCCGTCTCCGAGATCTCCTGCGGTGATCCGGCCTGCGGCGGCGCGGAAACGGTGGTGCTGGTGATGCGCCCCGGCCGCCGCACCGAGGCGGCCAAGGTTCTGATGCCCATGGCGCAGGTGACGCCCGAGGCGCTGCTGGCGGCCCTGCGGCCGCTGATGCCGGGGGAGGCGGGGGTGTCCACCGGGCTTTCGCAGGAGGACGGAAGGGTCTAAACGGCGCTGGCCAGTCGCCCCACCTTCCTTGCCTTGCGAATTTCCCATGTCCCAGCCGCACTTTACGCCGCGTCCGCTCAATCCCCTCTATGCCGGCCTGCCCACCACCATCTTCGAGGTGATGTCCGGCCTTGCCCGCACCCATGCGGCGGTCAACCTCGGCCAGGGCTTCCCGGACGATCCCGGGCCGCTCGACGTGCGCGAGGCCGCTGCGCGGGCGGTGGTGGATGGCTGGAACCAGTATCCGCCCATGATGGGCCTGCCGGAGCTGCGTCAGGCGGCGGCGGCGCATTATCGCCACTGGCAGGGGCTGGAGCTCGATCCAGACGCCGAGATCATGGTGACCTCCGGCGCGACCGAAGCGCTGGCCGGCGCGCTGCTGGCGCTGATCGAGCCGGGCGACGAGGTGGTGCTGTTCCAGCCGCTCTATGATGCCTACCTGCCGCTGGTGCAGCGGGCAGGGGGCATCCCCCGCCTCGTGCGTCTGGAGCCGCCCTCCTGGGGCATGACGTCGGAGAAGCTGGACCAGGTATTCTCCGAGCGCACCAAGCTCGTGCTCTTCAACAATCCCCAGAACCCCACCGGCGTCGTCTACGACCGCGCGCAGATGCAGCTCCTCGCCGACTATTGCGTGCGCTTCAACGCCTATGCGGTGTGCGACGAGGTGTGGGAGCACGTGGTGTTCGACGGCCTCACCTTCGAGCCGCTGATGGCGCTGCCGGGGATGCGCGAGCGCACGGTCAAGATTTCCTCCGCCGGCAAGATCTTCGGCATGACCGGCTGGAAGGTGGGCCTCGTGTTCGCCGCACCGCACCTCATGAAGGTGCTGTCCAAGGCGCACCAGTTCCTCACCTTCACCACGCCGCCGAACCTCCAGGCGGCGGTGGCCTACGGGCTCGGCAAGCCGGACGATTATTTCACCACCATGCGCGCCGGCCTCCAGCGCTCCCGCGACCGCCTCGCAACGGGGCTCAAGGAACTGGGCTTCGACGTGCTGTCCTCGCGCGGCACCTATTTCCTCTCCATCGACCTCTCCCCCCAAAGTGTCTCCATCGATGACGAGGCCTTCTGTCTCGATCTCGTGAAGACGCGGAAGGTGGCGGCCATCCCGGTGTCGGCTTTCTATGCGCAGGATGCAGTGAAGAGCGTGGTGCGCTTCTGCTTCGCCAAGCACGACGCCACCATCGACCGCGCGCTGGAGCAGCTGGCCGGTCTTGCTGGCCGACTCTGACCAAAGGTCACGTAAAGGAGGGGGCTTTAAGCGTGGCCCTCACCCTTCACGAATGCGTCATTGCGCGCGCTTCCATGGCGAGATGCCGTGACAAAAGCTTAATTGGACCAGCGCGCTGAATTGTTGTTGCATTGCGGCGCGAAACGTTTCGACGCCGTGGGAGTATCGAGGACTTCATGCCAGCCGAGCACGCACCGGATAGCGCAAAGAGCGGCGGATCGGCCGGTCGCAAGATTGTCCTCGCGGTCCTGTTCCTGGCCCTCCTCGGCGGCGGGGCATGGGTGTGGGACAAGAAGCCGTGGCTCGCCGCGGGCGGCCAGAAGGCGCAGGCACCGCAGCAGCGGGTCATCGCCGTGCTCGCCGGAACGGCGGAGCGGACCTCCCTGCCGGTGCGGGTCGAGGCGCTGGGCACGGTGGAATCCATGGTCACGGTCCCGGTGCGCTCCCGCGTCGCCGCCGCCGTGGAGACGGTGGGCTTTGCCGACGGCGCGAGCGTGAAGGAGGGCGACCTGCTCTACCGGCTCGACGCCCGCGTCATCGACGCGCAGATTCTTCAGGCCGAGGCGACGCTCAACCGGGACAAGGTGCAACTGGACAAGAGCCTGCGCGATGTGGAGCGCTATGCCGGCCTCGCCACCCGCAACGCTGTTTCCCAGGTGCAGGTGGACGATGCCCGCACCACCGCCGACGTGCAGAAGGCGACCGTCGCGCAGGACGAGGCCAACCTCACCGCGCTCAAGGTGCAGCGCGGCTATTACGAGATCCGCTCGCCCGTCACCGGCCGCATCGGCGTCTCCGCCGTGCGCCCCGGCGCGGTGATCCGGGTGGACGATACCCTCGCCACCGTGCGCCAGCTCGCTCCCATCTATGTCGCCTTCGGCTTGCCGGAGCGTTACATCGCCGGCCTCAGAGAGGCGAAGGACGCCAAGGTGTCCTTCACCTTCCAGGGCACCGGCGAGACCATCTCCGGCGGCATTGTCGCGGTCATCGACAACACCATCGAGCCGCAGACCGGCACCCTCACCGCCCGCGCCATCTTCCCCAATGCCGACGAGCGCCTGTGGCCCGGCGCCCTCGGCGCGGTGACGGTGACGCTGCGCATCGAGGACAATGTGGTCGCGGTGCCGAGCGAGGCGGTCCAGAACGGGCAGGACGGGCCATTTGTCTTCGTCGTGGACGATGGCATCGCCCACGTGCGGCCGGTCACCGTCGCCCGCACGGTGGATGGGCGAAGTGTGATCTCCAAGGGCCTCAGCGGCGGCGAGACGGTGGTGACCGACGGACAGCTCTCCCTGCGCGAGGGCAGCCGCGTGAACGTGCGCACCCGCACCGCCGCACCCGCCACCGGGAGCTGAGCCCATGTTCTCCGAACTGTGCATCCGCCGCCCCGTGATGACGACGCTGATCATGCTGTCGCTCGTGGTGGCGGGCCTGTTCGCCTATCGCCAGCTGCCCGTGGCGGCGCTGCCGCGCGTGGATTTCCCCACCATCAACATCACCGCGACGCTGCCGGGCGCGAGCCCCGAGACCATGGCGACCTCGGTGGCGACGCCCATCGAACGCCAGCTGGCCACCATCGCGGGCATCTCCTCGCTCACCTCCTCGTCCACGCAGGGCTCCACCTCGATCACGGTGCAGTTCGACCTGAACCGCAGCATCGACGCGGCCGCCCTCGACGTCCAGTCGGCCCTCTCCGTCGCCCAGCGCCAGCTGCCGGACGAGATGACAACCCCGCCGAGCTTCCGGAAGGTGAACCCCGCCGACGCGCCGGTGATCCTGCTCGCCATCTCCTCCGACACCCTGCCGCTGTCGGCGGTGAACGAATATGCCGACACGCTGGTCGGACAGCAGATCTCCCAGCTGCCCGGCGTGGCGCAGGTGCAGATCTACGGCTCACAGAAATATGCCGTGCGCATCCGGGTGGATCCCGCCGCCGCTGGCGCCCGCAACATCTCGCCCGACGACATCCAGCGCGCGGTGGAGGCGGCGGCCTCCAACACGCCGCTCGGCATCGTCTCCGGTCCGAAGCAGGCGCAGACCATCGACATGGGCACGCCCAAGGCCGACGCCTCCCAGTTCCGCAGGGTGGTGGTGAAGGCGCGCGACGGCTCGGTGGTGCGCCTCGAGGAGATCGCCGTCGTCTCCGACGGCGTGGAGAACGAGCGCGTCGCCAGCTGGTTCAACGACCGCCGCTCCGTGGTGCTGGCCGTAGTCCGCCAGCCCGACGCCAACACCGTGCAGGTGGTGGACGAGGTGCGCCGGCGCCTGCCCCAGTTCCGCGCTCAGCTTCCCGGCTCGGTGGGCATCGAGGTGCTGAACGACCGCTCCGTCTCCGTCCGCGACGCGGTGGCGGACGTGCAGAAGACCCTGTTCGAAGCCATCGTCCTCGTGGTGCTGGTGATCTTCCTGTTCCTGCGCAACGTGCGCGCGACCCTCATCCCCTCGCTGGCGCTGCCTTTGTCCATCATCGCCACCTTCGCGGCCATGTGGGGCTTCGGCTATTCCATCAACAACATGACGCTGCTGGCGCTGACGCTGTGCGTCGGCTTCGTGGTGGACGACGCCATCGTCGTGCTGGAGAACATCTATCGCCATGTGGAGGCGGGGGAGAGCCCGTTCCGCGCCGCGCTGCGGGGTTCGCGGGAGATCAGCTTCACCATCATCTCCATGACGCTCTCGCTGGTGGCAGTGTTCATCCCCGTGCTGTTCATGGGCGGGGTGGTGGGCCGGGTGTTCCGCGAATTCGCGGTCACCATCTCGATCGCGATCCTGGTTTCCGGCTTCGTCTCCCTCACGCTCACGCCCATGCTGTGCGCCCGCGTGATGAAGCCGGTGGACCACACGAAGAAGCCCGGCTGGTTCTTCCGCGTCACCGAGCGGATGTTCGACGCCTGGCTCGCGGCCTACCGGGTGAGCCTCGACTTCGTGCTGCGCCACCGCCCCTTCATGCTGCTGGTGACCTTCGCCACCATCGGCCTGTCGGTCTATCTCTACATCGTCATCCCCAAGGGCTTCTTCCCGCAGGAGGACAACGGCTTCATCACCGGCACGGTCGAAGCGGCGACCGACAGCTCTTTCGCGGCCATGGTGGAGCGCCAGAAACAGGTTGCGGCCGTGGTGCGCGCCGATCCGGACGTGGACTATCTCGTCTCCACAGCCGGTGCCACGGGCATCAGCCGCACCACCAACACCGGCCGCATGTTCATCGCCCTGAAGCCCAAGGGCTCCGGGCCGGGCGAGCGCAAGCTCTCCGCCAACGAGGTCATCCAGAATTTGAGGAAGCGCGTCGGGCAGGTGCCGGGCGTGAACGTGTTCTTCCAGGCGGTGCAGAACATCAGCGTCGGCGGCGTCGCCTCCAAGAGCCAGTACCAGTACACGCTGCAGAGCCCCGACACCGCGACCCTCTACACCTTCGCCCAGCAGATGGAGCAGAAGCTCGCCACGCTGCCCGGCCTCAGGGACGTGACCTCCGACCTCCAGATCACCAATCCCCAGCTCACCATCGAGCTGGACAAGGACAAGGCGGCGGCCCTCGGCATCACCGAGCAGCAGTTGCGGGACGCGCTCTACACCCAGTTCGGCACGCGGCAGATCGCGACGCTGTACACGCCCACCAACCAGTTCGCGATCATCGCCGAGGTGCAGCCCATCTTCCAGCGCGACCCGAGCGACCTCGGCCGGGTCTATCTGCGCACCTCTTCCGGCAACGTGGTGCCGCTGGAGGCGGTGGCGAACATCAAGCGCACGGTCGGCCCGCTGTCTGTGCAGCATCAGCAGCAGCAGCCCTCCGTCACCATCTCCTTCAACCTCGCGCCGGGCACCTCGCTCGGCCAGGCGGTTGAGGAGATCAACGCCGCGGCCGCCGAGGCGCGGGTGCCGGACAGCGTCGTCACCGGCTTCCAGGGCACGGCGCAGGTGTTCCAGGATTCGCTGTCCAACCAGCCTCTGCTGATCCTCGCGGCGGTGGTCGTCATCTACATCGTGCTGGGCGTGCTCTACGAGAGCTTCATCCACCCCATCACCATCCTCTCGGGCCTGCCCTCCGCCGGCATCGGCGCGCTTTTGACGCTCATGGCGGCGGGCATGGAGCTTTCGGTGATCGCGATCATCGGCATCATCATGCTGGTGGGCATCGTGAAGAAGAACGCGATCATGATGATCGACGTGGCGCTGGAACGCCGGCGCGCCGGCGCGGCGGCGCAGGATGCCATCCGCGAGGCGGCGCTGCTGCGTTTCAGGCCCATCATGATGACGACGCTCGCCGCCATCTTCGGCGTGTTGCCCATCGCGCTCGGCGCGGGCGCGGGCTCCGAGCTGCGCCAGCCGCTGGGCGTCGCGGTCGTCGGCGGGCTCCTGGTGTCACAGCTGCTCACGCTGTTCATAACGCCGGTGATCTATCTCTATCTCGACCGGCTGGACGCTATCGTGCACCACGCGGTCTCCGGCCGTCACGACGAACGTGCCCACGCGCCCCGTCCCGCGCCCGCTGAGCGAATTGCGGCGGAGTAGGGGGCATGCTACCGGGCCGCGCATGCGGGTCGGTGGTACCTCCGGGTGTTGCGCCCGCGCCCCATGACGGGATGATTAACGGGTGTGACCAAATCTTGGCCATGCCCGGCAATTGCCCCAAGGTCGCCTGTTTGTTATCCGGAAAAAGACGAGGTTTGCGCGCGGGCGGCTGCGCGCCTTGATCCGGGGGCGGGGCATGAATCTGAAGTATCGGCCGGATATCGATGGCTTGCGGGCCGTTGCAGTCGTGGTCGCCCTGCTGTTTCACGCCCACATCCCGCCGTTCCGGGGCGGCTTCATCGGCGTGGACATCTTCTTCGTCCTGTCCGGCTACCTCATCACCTCGATCCTCTACAACGACATGATGAAGGGCGAGTTCTCGCTCGTCGACTTCTACGACCGCCGCATCCGCCGCATTTTCCCGGCGCTGTTCGTGGTGCTGCCGGTGAGCACCTTCGTCGCCGCCTTCCTGCTGATGCCGCGGCAGATGGTGCAGTTCGCGGAATCCATCATTCCCTCCGCGCTGTTCTACGCCAACATCCACTTCCAGGGGCTTATGAGCTATTTCGGCCCCAAGGCCGACGAGACGCCCCTGCTGCACCTGTGGTCGCTGGCGGTTGAGGAGCAGTATTACATCTTCTTCCCGCTGCTCATGTTCGCCTTCCTGAAGATGGGCGGGCGCGTCACCCTCGGCCCGCGCCGGATGGCGATCCTCGGCTTCCTCATCATCACGGTCGTGTCCGGCGTCTACGCGGAGCTGAGCGCGCGCACCCAGCCCACCGCGTCCTTCTTCCTGCTGCAGAGCCGCGCCTGGGAGCTTCTGGTCGGCGCGCTGCTGGCGCTGGTGCACATGCCGAAGGTGTCGGAAAAGGCAGCGAACTGGATCGGCGTCGCGGGACTGACGGCCATCGTGGTGCCGGTCTTCGCCTACGGCCACGACATGACCTTCCCCGGCCTGTCCGCCGCGCCCATCGTGTTCGGCACGGCGGCGGTGATCTATGCCGGCACCATCAACATGGGCGGCTACGCCAACTGGTTCCTCAGCCGCCCGCCGGTGGTCTATGTCGGCCGTATCTCCTATGCGCTTTATCTGTGGCATTGGCCGCTGCTGGTGTTCGGCACCATCTGGAAGGGCCGCGCGCTGACCTATTTCGAGGGCGGCGGGCTGCTCGTCGTCGCCTTCATCTTCGCCGCGCTGTCTCTGAAATATGTCGAGACGCCGCTGCGCCACGCCGGCTCGCTGGGCGGCAAGCGCCGGGCGCGCTTCGCGGTGGGCATCATGGCCATGGCCATGACGCTGGCGGTGGGCGTGCTGTTCGAGCGCCTGGGCGGCGGCTTCTATCCCATCTCACCGCTGGGCGCGCGCGCCGAGGCGGCGATGGAGGACAAGAGCCCCTTCAGCCGTACATGCAACAATTCGCCGAAGGGCTGGAGCGCGGCCGCGCTCAATCCGGCCTCGGCCTGCTCGGTGGGACCTGACGCGGCCAAGGGCGAGTATGACGTGGTGGTGTGGGGGGATTCCCACGCCGGCGCCTCCTTCATCGGCATCGCCGAGCAAGTGGCCGCCCTCGGCCACACCGCACGCCTCCAGACCATGGCCGGCTGCCCGCCCCTGATCGGCGGCCAGGCGCACCGCGACGACATGCCGAGTTGGACCTGCACCGCCTTCAATTCCGAGGTGCTGGATGAAATCCGCCGCGTGAAGCCCCAGGTCGCCGTGCTGGTCGGCCGCTGGGCCATGTGGACCAGCAAGGCTGGCCCCGCCTTCACCCTCACCTCCGACGAGGTGCCCGGCGGCGACGTGCGCTCCAAGGCGGTGAGCCAGAAGGTCTTCGCCCACATGCTGGACCGCACCCTGAAGGAACTCTCCGGCCTCGGCATCCATGTGGTGCTGGTGGGACAGACGCCGGAGTTCGGCCGCTCCCCCGGCCGCTGCGTCGCCGAGAGCGAATTCTACAAGCGCAATCTCGGCAACTGCCTGGAACTGCCGAGCGCATCGGTGGACAAGGTGGTGGGCATCGGCAACGAGATGATCACCAAGGCGGCGGCGACTTATCCCGGCACCACCACCTTCCTGCTCTCGGATGTCTTCTGCCGCAACGGCACCTGCCGCGCCGGGGAGGGGGAGCAGTTCTATTATGTGGACGCCGACCACCTCTCCGCCACCGGCGCCCACCACATGAGCCGTGACCCGGCCCTGCGCACGGCCCTGCTCAAGGCGCTGGGCGAAGGCGGCAACACCAGCGCCTCCCTCGCGCCGGCGACCGGCGAAGGACGCACGGCCAAGGACTGACCGCCAAGGAATCACCGCCAAGGATCCGCACGCGGCGGACGTTGCCGCGGCCCCTGCCGCCACCGGACTCGCTCTGCTGAAGCGCGGCCGTGGACCTGACCGCACGACGCTGCGGCAGGCCGGACGCCGCGCCGCGCGCTCCCAATGCGCGATTTGCCCCGGCCGAATTTTGCCGGTAAGGCGGTCGCCGCGGGGGCGTGCGCGTATGGCGCGCCGATCAAGGACACCAGGATGAGTCTGGCCTACCGGTCCGACATCGACGGCCTTCGGGCCATCGCCGTCGGCAGCGTGGTTCTGTTCCATGCACGCATACCGCCCTTCACCGGGGGCTATATCGGCGTCGACGTCTTCTTCGTCATCTCCGGCTTTCTCATCACGTCCATCCTCCATCAGGAGATGACGGCGGGCACCTATTCGCTGGCGGATTTCTACGACCGCCGCATCCGCCGCATCTTCCCCGCGCTCTTCCTGATGATGGCGGCGACCACCCTGTTCGCGGCGCTCATCCTGATGCCGCGGCAGATGCAGGGCTATGTGGGCACGCTGGTGCCCTCGGCCCTGTTCTTCGCCAACATCCATTTCGAGAACCTGCTCAACTATTTCGGTCCCGCCGCCGACGAGGTGCCGCTGCTGCATCTGTGGTCGCTGGCGGTGGAGGAGCAGTTCTACATTTTCTTCCCCCTCGTCCTGTTCGTGCTGATGAAGCTGGGCGGCCGCCGGCTGGCGGTCGGCGGGCTCACGCTCATCGCGCTCGCCTCGCTCGCCTATGCCGAGAGCATCGTGGAGAGCGAGCAGTCGGCCGCCTTCTTCCTGCTCCAGAGCCGGGCGTGGGAATTGCTCGCGGGCTCGCTGCTCGCCATGGTCACGCTGCCACGCCTGCCGGAGAAAGCCGCCTCCTGGCTCGGCATCGCCGGGGCGGCGGCCATCGTCATCCCCGTGTTCGCCTACGACAAGCAGACGGTCTTCCCCGGCCTGTGGGCGCTCCCGCCGGTGCTGGGCGCGGTGGCGATCATCCATTCCGGCGCCTTCGCGCCGCGCGGCATCGTCGCCCGCGCGCTGAGCCTGAAGGGCATGGTCTATGTGGGCCGCATCTCCTACGCGCTCTATCTGTGGCACTGGCCCATGCTGGTGCTCATTGCGATCTGGAAGGGGCGGCACACCACCTATATCGAATCGGGCATCGTCATCCTCGCGGCGGGCGTCATCTCCGGCCTGTCGCTGAAATATGTGGAGACGCCGCTGCGGCGCGGCAGCGCGCTGGGCGGGCGGCGGCTTCTGCGCATCGGCGCCGGAGCCTGCGCCATTCTCCTCACCGTGGGCGTGGCGCTGGCCCTGCAGAAGGTCGGCCGGGGCGTCTTTCCCATCTCCCGGCTGGGCGCGGCGGCCGAGGCAGCGGCCGACGACCGCAGCGTGTTCCAGCGGACATGCAACAACAACGCCCGATTCTGGACCCCCGACCAGATGCAGCCCATCGCCCTCTGCGCGCGCGGCCCGGGGGCTGCGACGGGCAGCTACGACGTGCTGGTGTGGGGCGATTCCCACGCCGGTGCGACCTTCCTCGGCCTCGCGGAGGCGGTGGAGAAGCTCGGGCTCACGGCGCGGCTCCAGACCATGGCCGGCTGCCCGCCGCTGGTGGGCGGCATCGCCCGGCAGGAGCACAACAACGGCGCCGTCTGCGCCAGCTACGTCAACGCCGTGATGGACGAGATTCGCCGCGTCAAGCCCAAGGTGGTGGTGCTGGTGAGCCGTTGGTCCCTGTGGACCACCCTGTCCGGCAAGGGCTTCGCGCTGGTCAGCCCCGAGGTGCCGGGCGGCACCGCCCGCGACCGGGCCTCAAGTGAGCGGGTGTTCGCCCACATGATGGAGCGCACGGTCGCCGAACTGCGCAAGATCGGGCCGCAGGTGATCGTGCTGGGCCAGTCGCCGGAATACAAGCCGGCCCCTGCCGGCTGCGTTGCGACCCGTGAGTTCAACCAGACGGGCGGGTCCGACGCCTGCATGACCCAGACGCGCGACAAGGCGATGAAGATCATCGGCCCGGCGAACGAGGTCATCCTCGCCACCGCCGGCCGGCATGACGGCGCGGCGGCCTTCCGCATGGCCGACATCTTCTGCCGGGACGACCGCTGCACGGCGGGAGAGGGCGCGCGCTTCTACTACGTGGACGGCGATCACCTCTCCGTCGCCGGCACACGCCACGCCTTCGAAAACAAGGCGCTGCGCCAGACGCTGCTGGCGGCGCTCGCCGCCGGTGGCGCGAAGCTCCCGGCGCCGAACGACTGAGAGGGGCGCCCGTCCGGCCTCAGTCCTTGTCGAGCAGGCCGGCGAGCTTCAGGGCGACGCCCTGCGAGCCCTCCACCTTCAGCCGGCCGGTGGAGAAGGCCATCATCGGCCCGATTCGCCCGGTGATGAGCTTGTCCAGCGTATCGGTGGAGAGCTTCAGCACCGCATCCGCCTCGCCCGAGCCCTCGCCCACCTCCACACCGCCGCCGGTGGCATCGAGCAGGATGGCCTCGCCGGTATCGGAAAGATCGAAGCGCACCTTGTAGCCCAGCTCCGAGAGGGCATCGGCGCGCTCGCGGATGGCTTCGACGAGGGAGGAGAGATCGGCCATGGAGTGTCCTTGTGAGAGGCCCTTTAGAGCGGTTTCCGTGAGCCAAGGCGGGCGGAAAATGCTGTAGGCCCCGGAATTGTTTGAACCCTCTCCCGCGTGCGGGGGAGGGCAGGGAGGGGGAAGCGGTGTCCGCGCTCACCCGGCCGCATCAGGTGGAGAGGGATGGCCCCCTCCCCAACCCTCCCCCGCACGCGGGAGAGGGGGGTGCAAAAGGCGAGGGCGGTGCCGTCCTAAGTCAGAAACACGCCCTCAGAACATCGCCTCGTCCAGCGCCATCATGGCGCCCTTGCCGGCCTTGATGGAACCCCACAGGGCCGCCACGTCCGGCAGGATCCGCTCCATGAAGAAGCGCGCGGTGACGATCTTGGCATCGTAGAAGGCGGCGTCGTCCGGGTTGGAGACGCGCTTCTCGTAGGCCACTTCCGCCATGCGCACCCACATGTAGCCCAGCGCCACGAGCCCGAACAGCCGAAGGTACTGCGTCGCGGCGGCGCCGGCCTCCTCCGGGTCCTTCAGGCCCTTTTCGGCGATATGGGCGGTGGCGAGCTGGAGCGCGCCGAAGGCCTTGGAGAGGGGGGTGATGAGGGGGCCGAGATTCTCGTCGTCCAGCTTCGCATCCATGTAGTTGAGCACGGGATGGAAGAAGGAGCGCAGGTAGCGGCCCATGTGCGCCGGCAGCTTGCGGCCCACGAGGTCCAGCGCCTGCACGCCGTTGGTGCCCTCGTAGATCATGGCGATGCGAGCATCGCGCACATATTGCTCCATGCCGTGGTCGCGGATGTAGCCGTGGCCGCCATAGACCTGCATGCCCATGGAGGTCGCCTCGAAGCCGAGGTCGGTGAACAGCGCCTTCACGATGGGCGTCATCAGCGCCGTGAAGTCCTCGGCGCGCTTGCGCTCCTCCGGATCCTCCGCCCGCTCCATGAGATCGAGCGCGCGGGCGACCCAGCCGGCGAGGGCCCGGCAGCCCTCGTTGTAGGCGCGCATGGTCATCAGCGTGCGCCGCACGTCCGGGTGCACGATGATGGGGTCGGCCGGCTTGTCCGGATGCTTGGCGCCGGTCAGCGAACGGCCCTGCAGGCGCTCCTTGGCGTAGACGACGGCGGCCTGATAGGCGGCTTCGCCAAGGCCGAGGCCCTGCGTGCCCACGGAGAGGCGCTCCGAATTCATCATGGCGAACATGGCGCGCATGCCCTTGTGGGGCTCGCCGACCAGCCAGCCGGTGGCCTCGTCGAACGACATCTGGCAGGTGGACGAGCCGTGGATGCCCATCTTGTGCTCGATGCCGGTGCACAGCACGCCGTTGCGCGGGCCGACGGAGCCATCCTCCTTCGGCAGGAATTTGGGCACCAGGAACAGGGAGATGCCCTTGATTCCCTTGGGCGCGTCCGGCAGGCGGGCGAGCACCAGATGGACGATGTTCTCCGTCATGTCCTGCTCGCCGGCGGAGATGAAGATCTTGTTGCCGGTGACCTTGTAGGACCCATCCGGCTGCGGCTCCGCCTTGGTGCGCACGAGGCCGAGATCGGTGCCGCATTGTGGCTCGGTGAGGCACATGGAGCCGGACCACACGCCATCCACCATCTTGGGCAGGAAGCGCTCCTTCAGCTCCTCGGAGGCATAGGCTTTGAGCGCCTGATAGGCGCCGTGGGTGAGGCCGGGGCAGATGCCGAAGGCGAGGTTGCCCGAGCAGAGCATCTCCTCAACCAGCTTGTTCACGCTCGCCGGCAGGCCTTGGCCGCCATATTGCGGATCGCAGGCAATGCCGTTCCAGCCGCCCTCGCGGAAGGCGGTGTAGGCTTCCTTGAAGCCCTTGGGCGTGCGCACCACGCCGTTCTCATAGGTGCAGCCCTCAAGGTCGCCGGACTGGTTGAGCGGCGCGAGCACCTCGGTGACGAACTTGCCCGCCTCCTCCAGCACCGCATCGATGAGATCGGGCGAAAGCTCCTCCAGCCCCTTGAGCGTGCTCAGCTCTTCGCTGCCGTGCAGCTCGTGGAGGACGAAGCGCATGTCGCGCAGCGGGGGGGTATAGACCTGCATGGCGTTGGCTCCCTTGTTGTGTTGCTCCCCTCTCCCCTTGCGGGAGAGGGGGCGGGGTGAGGGGGTGGCCGCCGTCTCCGGAGCGGTTGTGCCCGGCGGAGCCATACCCCTCACCCTGACCCTCTCCCGCAAGGGGAGAGGGGATTTGCTCCCTCAATTCCGCAGCGGCCGGCCCGTCTCAAGAATGTGCTCGATGCGGTCCAGCGTGGCGGTGGTGCGGATGAGCTTCATGAAGCCTTCCCGCTCCAACTCCAGCACCCGCGCCGCCGAGACCGGGGCGATGTGGTCGGCGTCGCCGCCGGTGAGCACCTCGGCGAGGGCCGCGGAGACCACCTTGTCGTGCCGGGTCGCCAGGCCCTTCTTGGCGAAGCCTTCCACCGCCATGTCCATCGCCGCCTTGCCGGAGGGACCGGGCAGGAAGAACTCCACGGGCTTGGGCGGCTGGTAGCCATCCACCATGGCGAGGGCCTTCGCCTTGGCGTCGGCCAGCAAGCGGTCGCGGTTCATGGTGATGCCGTCACCCTCGCGCAGGAACTTCAGCTCCTTCGCCTCGGCGGCGGACTTGGCGACGGTGGCGGTGGAGACGGTCTCGAAGACCTTCGAGGGGGCCGGCATGGGTCCCTTCGGGAATTTCGGGTCGGCCGCCCAGCGCTCCAGCATGGCGGTGCAGCCACCCCAGGCCGGCAGAACGCCGACTCCGCATTCGACAAGCCCGATATAGCTCTCGGCATGGGCCTGAACCGCGCTGACATGCAGGAGAATCTCGCATCCGCCGCCAAGGGCCAGGCCGGACGGCGCCGCCACCACCGGGAATGGCGCGTATTTCACATCCTGATAGGTCTTCTGCCCGGCTGCGACCAGTTTCTCGACTTCGCCGAAGGCGCCGATGTTGCAGGCAAACAGGGCGAGGCCGAGATTGGCACCCACCGAGAAGTTGGAGCCTTCATTATAGATGACGAGCGCCTTGTACTTGTCCTTTACGAGCTTCAGCGCCTTGGCGAGCATCGTGATGATGCCCTCGTCCAGCGAATTGCTCTTGGAAGTGAATTCCAGGCACACGACACCATCGCCGATGTCCCACAGCGCCGCCGATCCGTTCTTCGCGAGCGGCTGCGACTTCAGCTTGATGTCGGCGAGCAGCAGCACCCCTTCCGGGCGAACGATGTCGCGGTAGGTGCCATCAAGGCCAAGGTATTGGCGCTGGCCGTTTTCCACCCGGTAGAAGGGGGTGTCGGCAGCAAGCGCCAGGAGCGGCGGTACCTCATCCCCGTCGGCCTTCAGGAGGTCGATGAGGCGGGCGGCCCCGATCTTGTCGATCAGCTCGAAGGGGCCGGATTTCCAATTATATCCCAGGCGCATGGCATCATCGATGGCGACGATGTCGTCGGCCGCCTCGGGCACCAGCCGCGCGGCATAGGCCAGCGTGCGCACCATCACCGCGCGGGCGTAGCGCCCGCCTTCGCCGGGGGCGGAGAGGAGGGCGAAGAGGTCCCGGCCGCCGCCGTCCTCCAGCTCCACCACCTGCGCCTTGGCCTGCGGGCGATAGGCGCCGGTTGAAAGGTCAATGGCCTCCTTCAGCTTCTGCCCGCCGTCGCGGTTGAGGCGGTAGAAGCCGCCCTTGCCCTTGCGGCCGGTGTAGCCGGTCGAGATCATCTTCTCGATCAGCGGCTCGTCGCGAAGCGTTGCGTGGAAAGGGTCCGTGGCCGGAAGCGCCCGCTTCAGCGAGCCCTGCACATGGGGCATCAGGTCGAGGCCCACGAGGTCGATGAGGCCGAACACGCCGGTCTTGGGAAAGCCGAAGGGCCGGCCCATCACCGCGTCCGCATCCTCCACCTTCATGCCCAGCGCGAAGGCCTCGCCCACCGCCAGCTGCAGCCAGTAGGTGCCGAGCCGGTTGGCGATGAAGCCGGGGGTGTCCTTGCACATCACCACCGTCTTGCCGAGCTTCACGTCGGCGAAGCGGGCGACGGCGGCCACCGTGTCCGGATTCGTCTCCGGGCCGGAGACGATCTCCAGCAGCCGCATGTAGCGGGGTGGATTGAAGAAATGGGTGATGAGGAAATCGCGGCGGAAGCTCTCCGGCAGTCCGGCCGTGAGGTCGGCGAGCGGAATCGTCGAGGTGTTGGACGACACCGCCGAGCCCGGCCGGCGGACGGCCTCGATCTTCGCGTAAAGCGCCTGCTTGAGGTCGAGCCGCTCGATGATGGCCTCGATGATGAGGTCGCAATCGGCGATGTCGGCGAGGTTGTCCTCGATGTTGCCGGGCTTCACCAGCTTCGCCGCCGCCTTGGACATGAAGGGCGCGGGATCGGCCTTCAGCAGCTTCTCCACGGCCTTCTCTGCGATGACGTTGCGGTTGGCCGCGCCCTCGGGAACGATGTCGAGGAGCAGCACCTCAATGCCCGCATTGGCGACGTGGGCGGCGATACCGGCGCCCATGACACCGGCGCCGATGACGGCGACTTTCCTGATTTCAAAAGACATCCGGCCCTCCTCAGACGCGCTCGAGGATGGTGGCGATGCCCTGCCCGCCGCCGATGCACTGGGTGGCGAGGGCATACTTGCCGCCTTCGCGCTTCAGGAGCGCCGCCGCCTTGCCGACGATGCGGGCGCCGGTGGCACCAAGGGGATGGCCGAGGGCGATGGCCCCGCCATCTAGGTTCAGCACCTCGTCCTTGATGCCCAATTCCCGCTGACAGGCGAGGGCCTGGGAGGCGAAGGCCTCGTTCAATTCCACCACGTCGATCTCGCCGATATCGATGCCGGCGCGGGTGAGCGCCTTGCGGGTGGCGGCGACAGGGCCGATGCCCATGATCTCCGGCGCGCAGCCGGCCACCGCCACGCTGCGGATGCGGGCGAGGGGGGTAAGACCGTTCTTCAGCGCATAGTCCTCGGAGCACACCAGCACGGCGGAAGCGCCATCGGTGAGGGGGGAGGCCGTCCCGGCCGTCACCGTGCCATGCTCGTCGAAGGAGGGCTTGAGGGCGGCGAGGGCCTCGGCCGTCGCGTCGCGGCGGATACAGCCGTCCTGATCGACCGTCTTGTTAACCTTGCCGTTGGCCTTGATGGCGACGATCTCGTCCTTGAAGCGGCCTTCCGCCTCGGCTTTCGTCGCCTTCTGGTGGCTCTTGAGGGCGAAGGCGTCCTGGTCGGCGCGGGTGATCTGCCACTTCGCCGCGACGTTCTCGGCGGTCTCGCCCATGCCCATGTAGGCCTGCGGCATCGCCTTGTAGAGGGCGGGGTTGGGCATGGGATTGAAGCCGGTCATGGGCACGCGGCTCATGCTCTCGATGCCGGCGCAGATGAACACCTCGCCTGCACCCAGCTGGATCTGCCCGGCGGCGTTGTGCACCGACTGCATGGAGGAGCCGCAGAAACGGTTCAGCGTCACGCCCGCCACGCTCTCCGGCAGGCCGGCGATCATCCCGATGAGGCGGGCGACGTTGAAGCCCTGCTCGGCCTCGGGAAACGCGCAGCCGACGATCAGGTCCTCGATGTCTTCCACCTTCACGCCGGTGCGGGCCACGAGATCGGCCACCACCTGGGCGGCGAGATCATCGGGGCGCACGCGCGCCAGATCACCCTTCTTGGCGAGGGTGAAAGGCGAGCGGGCATAGCCTGCAATCACGACGTTTCGCATCGGCGCGTTCATTGGGCTCTCCTGCCTGTCCATTCTTGTCGTCCGCCGCTTGGTGCAGCGGGTTTTGCGTATGTCCTCCGCCGGCCAGAATGCTCCGTTGGCCTGGGCGTAGGACGTAAGGAGGCGATCCGCGCGAAAGACATTTCGCCCGGGCAACGCTCCTCATGAAACTCAGGATGGCCTATGCCCGGCCCGGCGCGACCCGGGCGGCACCGGCCTAGCCGGCGGCCTTCTGGTCGCCGGTCTCGATGGCGAGGGCAGCGAGCGCCTGCTCCTCTATGTCTTTCAGCTCGATAATGCTTTCCTCAAGCGCAAGACGCTGATCTTCCAGCATTTCGAGGCGATCCTGCACCTTCTTCAGCAGCAGGCGGATCTGCTCGGCCTGGCTCGGGTCGAGGTCGTAAAGGTCCAGATAGTCCTTGATCTCGCGCAGCGAAAAGCCCAGGCGCTTGCCGCGCAGGATCAGCGCCATCCGGGCGCGGTCACGCTTGGTGTAAACGCGCATCGTGCCGGCGCGGCGGGGGGTGATGAGCCCCTTGTCCTCATAGAAGCGGATGGTCCGCGGCGTGACGGAGAGATCCCGCGCCAGCTGCGTCACGGTGTAGAACGTGTCGGTCAATGCGGACGCGCCACCACGTTTGCCAGAGGATGCCACCGGTTCACCTATACGTCACCCAGTCGCCCTGAAGATACATGCTTTGACCTCCGCCGCAAGACCCGTTTGGCAGATGACCTTCCGGTCGCGACTTCACAAGGAACGGAGCAGGAGGCGGCTATAAGCCGGTCGCTAGAAGCCCTGCGACCGTCGACACTTCTGGACAGTATCGCTGTCTTTTCTGCACTGTTGCATCGGAGCCACGCCCACCGGATTCCCCAGCGTCGAGCCCCGCGACGCCGTAGGAAGCAGGTTGACGGATCATCGGCGAACGGCATGCTAGGTGACGTATAGGGCACCGATAAAACGTATAGTGCACCGCAGCGTGCCGGGCCCGGAGGAATACAGCCTAGGAGGGGGTCTCATGACGACGCACAATCGGGCCAGTGCGATTCACATTTGGTCGCGGCGCGTGGCTCCGGTGCTTGCCATTCCTGCCGTCGCGATTCCCGCCGTGCTGGCGGGCGGTTCGGCCGAGGCCGGCGGGTTCGGGCTGCGCGAGCAGAGTTCCTATTACCAGGGCACGTCATTTGCCGGTACGGCGGCGGGCGGCGACGGCCTCGCCGCCATGACCTGGAACCCCGCAGCCATCAGCTTCAATCCGGGGCTGAATGTCGAAGGCAACGTCACCTACATCGCGCCGCATGCGTCCATCGACGTGTTCGCGGCGGGCGCGCCCATCACCGGTACGAGCCTCGGCACCGTCGGTGTCAGCGACATGATCGACAACGGCACCCTGCCGACCTTCTTCGCCACCTACGCCTGGGACAAGTGGGCGATCGGATTCGGCATGACCTCGCCCTACGGCCTCGTCACCGATGCGCCGTGCAACTGGTCCGGCCGCTATTACGGCTGCTACAGCCGCATCTTCGACATGAACGCCCAGGTTTCGGTGGCCTACAAGGTGACCGACTGGATGACGATCGGCGGCGGCCTCAACGTCAATTACATCGACGCCAAGCTCACCAACGCCCAGTTCGCCGGCTTCGTGCCGCCCGCCAACAATCTTTACGCGCAGGTGGACGGCGACGACATCGGCTTCGGCATCAATCTCGGCGTCCTGTTCACCCTAGCGCCCGGCACCACCCTCGGCATCGGGTACAAGTCCCAGGTCACGCACACGCTCAACGGCGAGCTGGACCTTTCGGTCGCGAAGCTCATCCCGTTGCAGAACCGCTATGTCACTGCCGGTCTCACCCTGCCGGATCAGGTCACGGCCTCCTTCCGCTCGCAGCTCGATCCCAAATGGACCGTGCTCGGCACCGTCGAGTGGACCAACTGGTCCACGGTGCAGGAACTGGTGGTGAAGGCCAACAACATCCCGGTCAGCACCCTCGACCTCCAGTGGAATGACGGATGGTTCTTCTCCGGCGGTGTCGAATATCAGTGGGATCCGAAGCTCGCCCTGCGCACCGGCATCGGCTACGAGCTGACCCCGGTGCCTGATTCCACGCGCTCCCCGCGCCTGCCGGACACCAACCGTCTGTGGGTCTCGGCCGGCTTCACCTACAATTTCACGCAGCAGTTCTCGTTCGATTTCGCCTACACGCACCTGTTCGGCGAGACGAGCCCGATCTTCCTCACGCCGGCGGACCCCGCCAACGCGCTGCGCGGCACGCTGGTCGGCCAGGTGAGCGATGGCTATGCCGACATGATTTCGGTCGGCCTGCGCTACAAGTTCGACGCGCCGCAGGCGGCGGCTCTCATCACCAAGTAGGGTTTGCACCAGCCGGCGGCGTCCGCGTCGCCGGCGTCCATGCGGGACACCCGCTCCATACGTCTTTCCGGCGCAATCAAGCGCCAGGATCATTGAATCACGGCGCTGCTGAACGCATCGTCGGGGATCACGCTGCCGGCTTGCCAAAGAATAGAAAAGCGCCGGCGCAGGAGGGACATCATGCTCCATCGCACCGATGCGGCGCGCCTCGCCATCTCGCCCGTGCCCGAGCTTCTGGAGGCCAGCGTCGCCGCGCACGCCGCCAAGCCGGCGTTGAGCTTCCTCGGCCGCAAATGGACCTATGCCGAGGTGGGAACGGCCGTGAACAAAGTGGCGGCCGGGCTTCAGGCCATGGGCGTGCGTAAAGGCAGCCACGTGGGCCTCTGCCTGCCCAACACGCCCTATTCCGTCATCTTCTTCTTCGCGGTGATGAAGGCCGGCGGCACGGTGGTGAACTTCAGCCCGCTCTATGTGGAGCGCGAGCTCAGGCACCAGATCCGCGATTCCGGCACCACAATCATGGTGGTTCCGGACCTGAAACTCATCCACGACCGCGTGGCCGCCGTGGCGCACGAGACGGGACTGAAATCCATCATCGTCTGCCCCATGGCCGGTATCCTGCCGTTTCCCAAGGGCCTTCTCTTCAACCTGTTCAAGCGCAAGGAGAAGGCGGTCTACAGCACCGGCGACGGGATGCATGTGGACTACGCCTCCCTGCTGAAGCACGGCGACAGGCCTCAGCCGGTGCAGGTGGACCCGGCGAAGGACCTGGCCGTCCTGCAATATACCGGCGGCACCACGGGCGTGCCCAAGGGCGCCATGCTCACCCACGCCAACGTCTCGGCCAATGCCCGGCAACTGGTGCAGCATGCCGAGTGCGAGCGCATCGGGGTGAAGCGGGTGCTGGGGGTGCTGCCCCTGTTCCACGTCTTCGCCATGCAGACGGTGATGCTCATTCCCATCTGCCTCGGTGCCGAGATCATCCTGGTGCCGCGCTTCAACCTCATGTCGCTGCTCGACGACATCGAGCGCGAGAAGCCGACCATGTTCCCCGGCGTGCCGACCATCTATGCCGCCATCAACGCGGTGCCGGACATCGAGAAGCGCGATCTGTCGTCCCTCACGCTCGCCATCTCCGGCGGTGCGCCGCTGCCGCTCGACGTGCGCATGCGCTTCCAGGAGCTGACCGGCTGCCCGCTGGTGGAAGGCTATGGCCTGTCCGAAAGCTCGCCGGTGGTCAGCGCCAATCCGCCGCTTGGCCTCATCAAGGATGGGTCGGTGGGCACTGCTTTGCCCGAGACCGTGATCGAGATCCGCGATCTGGCCGATTCCACCCGCCTGATGCCGGTGGGCGCGAAAGGCGAGGTCTGCCTGCGCGGCCCGCAGGTGATGGCCGGCTACTGGAACCGTCCGGACGAGACCGCTGCCGTCTTCGTCGAGGGGGCGCTCAGGACCGGCGACGTGGGCTATCTGGACGAGGACGGCTACCTTTTCCTCGTGGACCGCATCAAGGATGTGATTCTTTGTGGCGGCTACAACGTCTACCCACGCATGATCGAGGAGGCGCTCTACCTCCATCCGGCGGTAGCCGAGGCTGTGGCCATCGGCATCCCCGACACTTATCGCGGGCAGGCGCCCAAGGCCTTTGTCACCCTGCGCCAGAATGCCGAGGCGACGCCGGCCGAGCTGATGGAATTCCTCTCCGCCCAGATATCCAAGATCGAGATGCCCAAGGCCATCGAGATCCGCGAGAGCCTGCCCAAGACCGTGGTGGGCAAGCTCTCCAAGAAGGAACTGGTGGAGGAGGAGCGCCAGCGGGCACAGGGCTGACCCCCGCGGGCAGAGGTCAGCCTCGCTCCGTCACCCGAAGATCTTCTCGCCGCCGACCCAGGTCTGCGAGACCTTGATCTTCATGATGGCGTCGGGCGCGACCTTGAACGGATCTTGCTCCAGCACGACCAGATCGGCCTGCTTGCCCACCTCCAGCGTGCCGAGGCGATCGGCCTGGCCGATCTGTGCCGCCGCCGCCGAGGTCACCGCCCGCAGCGCATCCTCCACGGCGATCGCCTGGTCGGGGCCGATGATGGAATTGTCGATGGCGCAGCGCCGCGTCACCGCGGTCTGAACGAGACGCAGGGACCCGAGGGGAGAGCAGGGCGCGTCCGTGTGCAGGGTGAAGGGCAGGCTCTCCTTCACGCAGGCGCCGGCCGGATCCATGAAGGCGGTGCGCTGCGGACCGAACAGCTGGTCGCGATAGGCGGCGCCGTAGAGATAGACGTGGTTCATCAGGAAGCTGGGCTGGACGCCCAGTTTCTTCATGCGCACCAGCTGGTCGGGCCGCGCCAGGGTGGCATGCTCGATGCGGTTGATTCCCGTCGACGGATTGGCGCCATAGGCGGCCTCGATGGCATCGAGCGCATTGTCGATGGCGGCATCGCCGTTGCAGTGGATCTGCACCGGCCAGCCGGCCGCCTTGATCGCCGCCACCATGGTCTTCAGCTCGGCCGGCGCATAATTGGGTTGGCCCTTCTCGTCGCCGCCGAGATAGGGGATCGTCTGCGCGCCAGTCTTGGTCTGGTTGGAGCCGTCGTCCACGATCTTGATGCCGTAGAGCGAGAATCGGGACTCGGGAAATAGTGCCGCCTTGGCGCCGCGCCCGAGGGCCTTGTAGGCATCGGCGGCGGCCATGTTGTCATACATGAGGCTGGCGCTCAGGCGGCCCGTTCCCGTGGCGGTGAGCTTGGTCAGCCCCTCGATCCAGTCCGGCTGGACGGTGCCCGGCTCATGGGTCGCGGTATTGCCGAGCGAGGCGCTCATCTTGAAGAAGTCGGTCATCGCCTTGGCGAAGATCGCCGGCGTGATCTTCGGCAGCGCATGCGTGACGAATTTCAGCAGGGCGCTTTCTTCGTAGATGAGCCCGTTCAGCTTGCCATCCGCGCCGCGGCCGAAATGCCCCCCGCCCGGGAGCATACCCACATCCGCCGGAATGTCGGCGATGCGAAAGGCTGGGGAATTGGCCGCCCCGTCATGCATGTTGATGTACCAGACCAGGATCGGACGATCCTTCGACACGCCGTCCAGCTCGGCCATGGACAGGTCGCCGCCCTGCAGCAGATTGTCGAAATTGTAGGCGAGCAGCCATTGGCCCGCCGGCAGCTTCGCGTCGAGGGCCTTGAGGCCGGCGATCAGGTCGGCGCGGGTGGGGTAATTGGAATAGCCCACATCGGCGAGCAGTTCGGAGAACAGGGCGACGAAGCAGCTGTGCTGGTGCGGATCGATGAAGCCGGGCAGGAGCGTGCGTCCGTCCAGATCGACGATCTTCGTGGCGGCGCCCTTCAGCCCGGCGATATCCGCGACGGAGCCTGCCGCGATGATCGCGCCACCCCTGACGGCCACGGCCTCAACCGACTTGGGGCCGGCGGCGGCCAGAGGCAGGATGGTGCCGCCCTGGAAGATCATGTCGGCGCCCCCCGCCACTTGCGCTCGAGCGCCGTCAGACGGCAGGGCGAGCCCGGCCATGCCGGTCACGGCGCCGGCAAGGGTCATGAAGCTGCGTCGCGAGGGACCCTCGCGCCAGGGCGCCGGACCGGTGGAACCGATGGACCAGTCGCTGAAGAGGCTCTTGTTCGTGAACAGGGTTCCCACGCAGAAGCGGCACATGTTCTTATCCTTGTCATTGCCAGTTGGCGGGCCACGCCGGGCGCGGCCCGCGCGATCGGCTTCCCCCGTGCTCCCATCGGGCCGTTCACATCATGGCACGATTCTGGCTCCTCAAGCGCGGTAGCGAGGGCTGCCGGGAGCCGCCACGCTTGCCTGCGGGGCATCCTTCGTGTATGTGCCCGACCCATTCCGCACGCGGACACAGGCCAGATCGGCCATCCGGTGCCTATCGTCATTGGCGAAGGTACGTCCGCGGAGGCTCAACCGGAGAATACCAAGTGGCTCTTCCCGACTATTCGATGCGTCAGCTCCTCGAAGCTGGCGTGCACTTCGGACATCAGTCCCACCGCTGGAACCCCAAGATGGCTCCGTACATCTTCGGCGTTCGCAACAACATCCACATTCTCGACCTGTCGCAGACCGTGCCGGCGCTCCACCGCGCCCTGCAGGCCGTGTCCGACACCGTGGCCCAGGGCGGCCGCGTGCTGTTCGTCGGCACCAAGCGCCAGGCGCAGGAGCAGGTGGCGGACGCCGCCCGCCGCTCCGCCCAGTATTATGTGAATTCCCGCTGGCTCGGCGGCATGCTCACCAACTGGAAGACCATCTCCAACTCCATCGCCCGGCTGAAGAAGCTGGAGGAGATGCTGGCCGCCCCCGAGGCGTCTTCCGGCTACACCAAGAAGGAGCGCCTGACGCTCTCCCGTGAAAAGGAGAAGCTGGACAAGGCGCTCGGCGGCATCCGCGACATGGGCGGCCTGCCGGACCTGCTGTTCGTGATCGACACGAACAAGGAAGACATTGCGGTCAAGGAAGCCCAGCGCCTCGGCATCCCGGTGGCGGCCATCCTCGACACCAATTGCGATCCCGACGGCATCGCTTTCCCGGTCCCGGGCAACGATGACGCCGGCCGCGCCATCCAGCTCTATTGCGACCTCATCGCCCGCGCCGCCATCGACGGCATCGGCCGTGGCCACAGCGACCTCGGTTACGACACGGGCGCCGAAGAGGCCCCCCTCGTCGAGGACCTGCCGGTCGAGACCAGCGTGTGGTCGTCCTTCGAGCCGCTCTCCGGTCCGCGCGGCGTCGCCGACGACCTGAAGAAGCTCACCGGCGTCAGCCCCGAGATCGAGCAGAAGCTCAACGATCTCGGCGTGTTCCACTTCGGCCAGATCGCCGGTCTCGATGCCACCGATGCGCACCGCATCGGCGAGGAAGTGGGTCTGCCGGGCCGTGTCGACGGCTGGATCGCCCAGGCCAAGGAGCTGTCTGCCGAGGTCGAGTGACACCTGTCACCAACCTTGTCGCAGATCTGAAAACGAATCGAGAGTAATGGGGCGCACCGCGCCCCCACGGCCGGCTCGGGCGCACCGTGGCCGGCCGTGGCGCGAGAAGAAGGGATTGAACATGGCTGCGATCACCGCCGGGCTCGTGAAGGAACTGCGCGACAAGACCGGCGCAGGCATGATGGACTGCAAGTCCGCGCTCACCGAGACGAACGGCGACGTCGAGGCTGCCATCGACTGGCTGCGCAAGAAGGGCCTCGCCAAGGCCGCCAAGAAGGCCGGCCGCGTGGCCGCCGAGGGCCTGGTTGCGGTCGAGTCCTCCGGCCACTACGCCGCCGCCGTCGAGGTGAATGCCGAGACCGACTTCGTGGCGCGCAACCCGGACTTCCAGGCGTTCGTGCGTGAGGTGGCCAAGGTCGCCCTCAACACGGACGGCTCCCTGGAGGCCGTCGCCGCCGCCAAGTTTCCGGGCGAGGACGTCACCGTCGCCGACCGCCTCACGGCGCTCATCGCCACCATCGGCGAGAACATGACGCTCCGCCGTTCGGTGAAGCTCACGGTCTCCAAGGGCGTGATCGCCTCCTACGTGCACGGTGCCGTGGTCGAGGGCCAGGGCCGCATCGGCGTGCTCGTGGCGCTCGAGTCCGAGGGCGACGTGGAGAAGCTCTCCACCCTCGGCCGGCAGATCGCCATGCATGTGGCGGCCCTCAACCCGCTGGCGCTCGACGCCTCCGGCATCGACGAGGCCACCATCGCCCGCGAGAAGGCCATCCTGCTCGAGAAGCACCAGGGCAAGCCCGCCAACGTGCAGGACAAGATCGCCGAAAGCGGCATGAAGAGCTTCTTCAAGGAGAACACCCTCCTCGACCAGCCCTTCGTGCATGACGGCTCCAAGTCCGTCGCGCAGGTGCTGAAGGAGGCCGAGGGCCAGGTCGGCGCTCCGGTCAAGCTCACCGCCTTCGTGCGCTACGCGCTCGGCGAGGGCATCGAGAAGGAAGAGACCGACTTCGCGGCCGAGGTGGCCGCCGCCGCCGGCCAGTCCTGATCGCAGGCGGGGAGGGGGCTCCCATGACCGCGATTTCCGACGATTCGGACTATCCCGAACCCCCGGCGCCCTTCGCGGCGCCGGGACTGCCTTATCCCCGCATCCTGGTGAAGGTCTCCGGCGAGGCGCTCATGGGCGCCGAGCCCTTCGGCCTGCATCCGCCCACCGTCGCCCGCATCGCCCGTGACCTCGTCGCCGCCCGTGCGGCGGGGTGCGAGGTGGCGGTCGTCGTCGGCGGCGGCAACATCCTGCGTGGCGCGCGCGTCGCGGACGAGAACCTCGACCGCGCCACCGCCGACCACATGGGCATGCTCGCCACCGTCATGAACGGCCTGGCGCTGGAACGGGCCATCGAGGCTGCCGGCGCCCCGGCGCGCACGCTCTCCGCCATTCCCATGCCGACGGTGTGCGAGCCCTACGCCCGCCAGCCGGCCATGCGGCACCTGCGGCGCGGCCGCATCGTGGTGCTCACCGGCGGAACGGGCAATCCCTACTTCACCACCGACACCGGAGCCGTGCTCCGCGCGGCCGAGCTGGACTGCGACGCTGTGCTGAAGGCGACCAATGTGGATGGCGTCTATTCCGCCGATCCCAAGCTCGATCCCTCGGCCACGCGCTACGACCGCATCACCCATGACGAGGCGCTCTCCCGCGATCTCAAGGTGATGGATGCGGCTGCGTTCGCGCTTGCCCGCGAAGCGGCGTTGCCGATAATCGTGTTTTCCATCCGTGAGCCCGGCGCCATCGCCACGGCGGCGATGGGCGAGGGGCGCGTCACCGTCGTCGCGCCCTGATCCGGCTCGGCGAGGGCGGGCGCTGCGCGGCCACCGAATCGCCGTGTCGCGCTGCCATGCCGATTGTCGCGGCGACAGTCTCCGGGCACCCGGATCCGTCACCGCCCGCCGGGCCTTTCCTGTCGGGGCCGCACCGACGCATGGAATCTGAAACGTTTCCGTGCGATTGAAGCCTGCCCGCGATCTTGAACACAGAGGATAGTCATGACCACCGGGACCTTCGACATGGCCGATCTCAAGCGCCGCATGCATGGCGCGGTCGGCGTGCTCAGGGAAGAACTGGGCGGCCTGCGCACCGGCCGCGCCTCGGCCAGCCTTCTCGAACCGATCACGATCGAGGCCTATGGCGCGCGGATGCCGCTGAACCAGGTGGCCACCGTCTCCGTCCCCGAGGCCCGCATGCTCTCCGTGCAGGTGTGGGACCGCGGCATGGTGAATGCCGTGGAAAAGGCGATCCGCGATTCGAATCTCGGCCTCAATCCGGCGACCGAGGGCCAGGTTCTTCGCCTGCGCATCCCGGAACTCAACCAGGAGCGCCGCCAGGAGCTCGTCAAGGTTGCGCACAAGTACGCCGAGGCCGCCCGGGTCGCGGTACGTCATGTGCGTCGCGACGGGATGGACCTGCTGAAGAAGCTGGAAAAGGACAGCGAGATGGGGTCCGATGAGCTGGAGCGCCTCTCGAAGGATGTCCAGAAGGCGACCGACGAGACCATCTCCGAGATCGACCAGACCCTCGCCCAGAAGGAAAAGGAAATCCTTTCCGTCTGAGTGCAGGCAACGCGGCGGGGCAGGGGCGGCCGGCCAGTTTCTGTCGGCCGGCGCGGTTTGAGAGCCAACGCGGTTTGAGGACGAAGGTGTGAGCCCTGAGCAAGCCATGACCGCGCGTGCCGCGAGCGAGACCGCCGTACCCGGCCGGACGCCGCCCGCCGTTCCCGTGGCGGGTGGCCAGCCGACGCCCGCACCGGCGCCGCGATGCGTTCCCGTGCATGTCGGCGTCATCATGGACGGCAACGGCCGCTGGGCGACGTCCCGCAAGCTGCCGCGCGTGGAGGGACATCGCCGCGGCGTCGAGGCGCTGCGCCGCTGCGTGCGGGCCGCGCGCGAGATCGGCATCCGCTTCCTCACCATCTACAGCTTCTCCGCGGAGAATTGGTCGCGCCCCGTCAGCGAGGTGACGGAGCTGATGCGGCTGCTCAAGTTCTTCCTGCGTCACGATCTCGCCGAGCTGCATTCCGGCAACGTGCGGGTGAAGGTGATCGGGGAGCGGGCCGGCCTTGCCCCCGACATCCGCCAGCTGCTCGACGATGCCGAAGCGCTGACCTGCGACAATACCGGCCTCACGCTGGTGGTTGCCTTCAACTATGGCGCGCGCCAGGAGATCGCCTCGGCCGTCGCGCGCATCGCGGCGGATGTGGCGGCCGGGCGGGTGAAGCCCGAGGACGTGGACGTGGAGATGATCTCCCAGCGGCTCGAAACCGCCGGCATCCCCGATCCTGACCTCATCGTGCGCACCTCCGGTGAGCAGCGGCTGTCGAATTTCCTGCTGTGGCAGGCCGCCTATTCCGAGTTTGTGTTCCTGCCCATCTACTGGCCTGACTTCGACAAGGCCGCCCTCCTCGCGGCCATCGACGAATTTGCCCGGCGCGACCGGCGGTTCGGCGGCGTGACGCCCCGCACCGGACCCTGACCCTCGTGCATTTCGGCTCAGACCTCGGCAATCGCACCCTGTCCGCCCTCGTCCTCGTGCCGGTGGTGCTCGCCACGGCGTGGTTCGGCGGTATCCCCTTCGCCATTCTCTGGGTGGTTGCCGGGCTGCTTGTCCTGAACGAATGGGCTGTCATCGCGCGGCTCGATCATCGCCCGGTCTATCTTGGCCTCGGCGGCCTCGGCCTTGTGGCCGGCGGCGTGCTGGCGGTGACGTCCGATCCCACTTGGGCCTTCAGCGCGGCCGTGCTCAGCGCCGCCGCCTGCACCCTTGCCGTGCCGCGGCAAAGCGCCTGGGCGCTGGCCGGCGTGTTGGCGGCGGCCAGCGCGGCGCTCCCCGTGGTGGTCCTGCGCGGCACCTCGCCGCTGGGCCTTTCGGCCGTGCTCTATCTGTGCGCCATCGTCTGGGCTACTGACATCTTCGCCTATTTCACCGGCCGCGCCCTTGGCGGGCCGAAGCTGTGGCCACGGGTGTCGCCGAACAAGACGTGGTCAGGCGCCATCGGCGGAACGCTTCTTGGAACCCTCTGCGGCCTCGCGGTCGCCTACGCGTCCGGCGCGCCGGCCCTGCTGCCGCTCGCCGGCCTCTCCCTCCTGCTCAGCATCGTCAGCCAGGCCGGCGACCTCGCGGAATCGGCGGTCAAGCGCCTGTTCGGCGTGAAGGATGCGAGCCGGCTCATTCCCGGCCATGGCGGCCTGCTCGACCGGCTTGACGGCTTCGCCGCGGCCGCGCTGGTGGCGGTCGTCGCCGCGGTGCTGCGCAATGCGGGCGACCCGGCGGCCGGTCTGCTTTTGTGGTAGGACGCTCCCATGAAACGTCTCTCCGTGCTCGGGGCCACGGGCTCCATCGGTCACAGCGTCCGCAAGGTTCTGGCGGATGCGCCCGGCCTTTATGAGGTCGAGGCCGTGGCCGGCGGGCGCGATGCCGCGGCCCTGGCCGAGACAGCGCGCGCCCTCGGCGCCCGCTTCGCGGCGCTGGCCGACCCCGCCGGGGGCGCCGCGTTGAAGGAGGCCCTCGCCGGTAGCGGCATCGAGAGCGGCGCCGGACCCGAGGCGGTGCTGGAGGCCGCGCGCCGCGACACGGACGTGGTGGTGAGCGCCATCGTCGGCTGCGCCGGGCTCGCCCCTACGGTCGCCGCCTTCGCGCCCGGCCGTCGCGTCGCGCTCGCCAACAAGGAGTGCCTCGTCGCCGCTGGCGCCTTCTTCATGGCCGAGGCGGCCCGGCTCGACACCGAGATCCTGCCCGTGGATTCCGAGCACAACGCCATCTTCCAGGCGCTCTCGGCCGGTCCCCACAAGGCGGTGGAGAAGATCACGCTCACGGCCTCCGGCGGCCCGTTCCGGCTCAAGAGCCGGGAGGAGATCGCCCGCGCTTTGCCGCAGGATGCGCTGAAGCATCCCAACTGGAACATGGGCGCGAAGGTCACCATCGATTCCGCGACGCTCATGAACAAGGGGCTGGAGCTGATCGAGGCCCAGCACCTGTTCGGGGTATCCGCCGACCAGCTGGACGCCGTGGTCCATGCCGAGTCGGTGGTGCACGGCCTTGTCTCCTTCATCGACGGCTCGGTGACTGCCGGACTGGCGCTTCCGGACATGTGCGTGCCCATCGCCCATTGCCTCGCCTACCCCGAACGGGTGGCCACCTCCTGCCGCAAGCTCGATCTCGTGGCGCTCGGCCGACTGAGCTTCGAAGCGCCGGACCTCGCGCGCTTCCCCGCCCTCGGCCTCGCCCATGAGGTGCTGAAGCAGGGCGGCGTCGCAGCCACCATCCTCAATGCGGCGAATGAGATCGCCGTCGCGGCCTTCCTGGAGGGGCGGATCGGCTTCTACGGCATCACCGATATCGTGGCCGCGACCCTCGACCGCATCAACGGTGGTCCGGCACCGGCGAGCATCGCCGAGGCGTTGGACGCCGACCAGCTTGCGCGCAGAACGGCAACCGGACTTCTGCCCAAGTTTGCCGCAAAGGCATCCTAAGAGCAGTTTCCGTCGCGCGGCTCCGGTGCACCGAGGCTGGCGAGCGCGCGATAAGTGTGTAGGTTTGGCCACCCCCGCGGGTGGCCGCGAGAAGAGGAACGGATGATGGATGTGATTTCCGGTCTCGGTGCGAACCTTGGCACGCTGTCCTCCACTCTCCTCGGTTATGTCATCCCCTTCCTGTTCGTCCTGACGATCGTGGTGTTCTTCCACGAGCTGGGGCACTTCTGGGTCGCGCGCCGGGCCGGCGTTCGGGTGATGACCTTCTCCCTGGGCTTCGGGCCCGAGATCGCCGGCTTCAACGACCGGCACGGCACCCGCTGGCGCATCGCCGCGGTGCCGCTCGGCGGATATGTGCGATTCTTCGGCGACGAGGACGCTGCCTCCACCCCGGATGCCGCCCGCCTGTCGCAGATGTCGGCCGCCGAGCGCAGCGAGAGCTTCTTCTACAAGCCGGTGGCGTGGCGCGCGGCCATCGTCGCGGCGGGCCCCATCGCCAATTTTCTGCTGGCCATCGCCATCTTCGCCATCGTCTTCATGGTGTTCGGCAAGCAGGTGACGGCGCCGCGCGTGGATCAGATCAATCCCGGCAGCGCCGCGGACGTGGCCGGCTTCAAGCCCGGCGACCTGGTGGTGGAGATCGACGGCGCCAAGGTGACGAGCTTCTCCGACATGCAGCGCATCGTCGGCTCCCACGCCGGCCAGCCGCTGGCGTTCACCGTCGAGCGCGGCGACCGGCAGGTCACTCTCACGGCCACGCCTGAGCTGAAGGAAGTCAAGGACCCGTTCGGCAACACGCACCGCACCGGGCTTCTCGGAATCTCCCGCTCGCTCGCGGCAGGCGATGTGACGACCCAGCGCTTCGGCCCGGTCGAGGCCATCGGCATGGGTGTGCAGGAGACCTGGTTCGTGGTGGCCCGCACCTTCGATTACCTCGGAGGCCTCGTGGCCGGGCGCGAGTCGGCCGACCAGCTCGGCGGACCCATCCGCATCGCCCAGGTGTCCGGGCAGGTCGCGACGTTTGGTATCGGAGCACTTCTATCCCTGGCGGCGGTGCTGTCCGTCTCTATCGGATTGCTTAACCTCTTTCCCATCCCGCTGTTGGATGGCGGCCACCTTCTGTTCTACGCTTTCGAGGCGATCCGTGGCCGCCCGCTGAGTGCCCGGACGCAGGACATCGGCTTCCGCATCGGCCTCGCGCTGGTGCTGATGCTGATGATCTTCGCCACCTGGAACGACGTGCTGCATATTGCTGCGATGTAAGGGATTTTGATTTGCCGCACCGGGGTCGTGGCGAGCGGGCAACGGTCTCCGGAAAAGGGCAGTCTTCGGCCGCCGCTCGGTTTGCACCTGCGGTAAAAGACTGTACAAGCGGCAGCGCAGGGTGAGAATCCGTCCCTGTGTCCGGGCGCTTGTCCGGTAAGGGCGGCGGGTTCGAGAACAACGATATTTCAAGGTTGCGCACCATATGACTGCTCCGCTCCGGGTTCTGAGAAATCTGGCCGCCGCCTTTGGTCTCTCCGCGATGATTGCGGCGGGGTCGGTTGCCGGTTCTCTCGTTGTGGCGTCCCCCGCCGCAGCCCAGTCCAGCTCCATCGTGGTTGAGGGCAACCGCCGTGTGGATGCGGATACCATCCGCTCCTATTTCGGCTCCGGTCCCTATACGGCTGCAAAGATCGACGAGGCCTGGAAGGCGCTTTATGCGACCGGCCTGTTCTCCGACGTGCAGGTCAACCAGTCCGGCGGGCGCATCATCGTGCGCGTGTCCGAGAACGAGGTGATCAACCGCGTCGTCTTCGAGGGCAACAAGAAGATCAAGGACGAGGTGCTCGAGGGCGAGGTTCAGTCCAAGCCCCGCGCGCCGTTCAACAAGTCCACCGTGCAGGCGGACACCCAGCGCATCATCGAGATCTATCGCCGCTCCGGCCGCAGCGACGTGCGCGTCAACCCGGTCACCATCGACCGCGGCAACGGTCGCGTGGACCTCGTCTTCGAGATCAAGGAAGGCGACAAGACCGGCATCAAGGACATCAAGTTCGTCGGCAACAAGGCCTTCTCGGACTGGAAGCTGAAGGACGTCATCTCCACGACCCAGACCAACTGGCTGTCGTTCCTGAAGTCCACCGACGCCTATGATCCGGACCGCGTGAACTCGGACCAGGAACTGCTGCGCCGCTTCTACCTGAAGAACGGCTATGCCGACTTCCGCATCATCGGCGCGACCGCCGAGCTCGATCCGGCCGGCGGCGGCTACATCCTCACCTTCACCCTGGATGAAGGCGACCAGTATCGCTTCGGCAAGGTGGATGTGGTCTCGAACATCCGCGATCTGCCGGGCGACTCCCTGAAGCGCGTCGTGCGGGCCCAGGATGGCCAGATCTACAACGCCGAGCTCGTCGAGAAGTCGGTCGAGAACCTGACCATCGAGGCGTCCAAGTCCGGCTACGCCTTCGCCCAGGTGCGTCCGCGCGGCGACCGCGACTTCCAGGCAAAGATCATCAACGTGGTGTTCGTGCTTGAGGAAGGCCCGCGGGTCTACATCGAGCGCATCGAGATCCGCGGCAACACCCGCACCCGCGACTATGTGATCCGTCGCGAGTTCGATATCGGCGAGGGTGACGCCTACAACCGCGTGCTGGTCGATCGGGCCGAGCGCCGGCTGCGGAACCTCGGCTACTTCAAGAACGTGAAGATCACCACCGAGCCGGGCTCCGCGCCCGACCGCGTGATCCTCGCGGTGGATGTGGAAGACCAGCCCACGGGTGAGTTCTCCATCTCCGGCGGCTACTCGACCTCGGACGGCATCATCGGCGAGGTGTCGCTGGGAGAGAAGAACTTCCTCGGCCGTGGCCAGTACGTGAAGGTGTCGGGAACGCTGGGCCAGAATGCCCAGGGCGCCGAGTTCTCCTTCACCGAGCCCTACTTCCTCGGCTATCGCCTCGCGGCTGGTTTCGATCTCTACTGGAAAGAGACGCAGACCACGAGCTACACGCCCTATGGCACCACCATGATCGGCGGTGGCCTGCGCTTCGGCCTGCCCATCACCGACGAGGTGACGCTCGCGCTGCGCTACAATCTCTACCAGCGCGAGATCAATCTCTGCGACGACTACACCGCGACCTATGAGTACTACAACTATTGCGCGTCCTCGATCTCGTGGGCCATTCGAGATGCGGCTGCGCAGGGTGCCACCATCACTTCGGCTCTCGGCTACACTCTGTCGTTCAATTCCCTCGACAACAATGTGAACCCGACCCAGGGCATCTATGCCGAGCTGAAGCAGGATATGGCCGGCCTCGGCGGTGACGTGAACTTCATCCGCACCACGGGTGACGTCCGCCACTACACGCCCCTGCCTGGAGACAGCGTGCTTATCCTTCGCGCTCAGGCTGGTTACGTCTCGTCGTGGGGCGATGACAGCCTCGACGTGCTCGACAACTTCTACATGGGGCCGAACCTCGTCCGCGGCTTCGCGCCGTCGGGCATCGGTCCCCGCGACCTCGCGCCCTGTGCGGCGTCCAACAAGGGCTCGCCCCTCATTTACAACTGCGCCAATAACGAGCTGAACGCGCTCGGCGGCACGACCTACTGGGGTGTTTCGGCGGAAATTCAGTTCCCCTTTGCCTTCCTGCCCAAGGATATCGGCATGAAGGGCGCGATCTTCGCCGACGCCGGGTCGCTGTTCGACTACGGTGGACCGACGAAGTTCCCGGGCGTGTACGGTTGGGACAAGGACAACTTCTATGGCAATCCGAACCTGGTGAACTGCTCGACCATCCCGTCGTCCAAGACCTGGGGCTACAACAACGTCTGCGTGAATGACGACAACGCGGTTCGCTCTTCGGTGGGCGTCAGCTTGATCTGGCAGTCGCCGTTCGGTCCGTTGCGCTTCGACTATGCCTGGGTGCTTTCTCAGGCGACCTACGACCAGACCCAGGCGTTCCGCTTCTCCGGCGGTACCCGTTTCTGATCCAGCGGTTCCAGTCAGAAACCTCACTTCGAGACTGCCTCCCCGGTGCATTGCATCGGGGAGGCAGTCTCGTTATGGGAGGGGCGCATTTCGCGTTCACGCACCGGCTTTCCACCGCGTGGTTTTCTCAACAGGCGTCTGTACCTTCCGAGACCCCTTCTTCTCGCGGCTTTCGTTCATGCCGGGCCTTGAAGGTGCCGGGGTCGTGTGGGTGGAACGGCAGGGTCTCGGCGAGCCCGGTCCCGAAGAGAAAGTCCGCGGTGGGCCTGCTGGCGCCTGGGGGCGGCTTGCCCACGGACATCCTGCTCCCGCCGGGGCAAGGTTGAGGGCTGCGCGCCTCGTCCGTGAATCGCCTGTTTCGTCATCCGGCGCCGGGGCCGTATCCGTCATGAGTCACGACCTGTTCTTCCCCCTTCCGGAGCCCATGACTCTTGCGGAAGTCGCCTCCGTCTCCGGCGCGCGGCTCGTCGCGTCCGGTCCGGAGGAGGCGGCCGCGTTCGGTGCGCGCCGCATTATGGGCCTCGGGACGCTTGAAACCGCCGGACCGGACGAACTCGCCTTCTGCGATTCCTTTCTGTTTGCCGAGAAACTCGGAAATGTTCGCGCCGGCGCGCTCATCACATCCGAGCGTTTCGCGCCCAAGGCTCCGCCCGGCCTGCCGCTGCTGATCGCGGCGCGCCCGGCCGCTGCCTTCCTCGCGGTATCCCGTCGCATGTTCCCCGCAGCGCTCCGGCCGCTGCCCATCTTCGGCCATGAGGGTGTCGCGCCCGGCGCGCAGGTCCATCCCAAGGCACGGCTCGAGGATGGGGTGACCGTGGATCCAGGCGCCGTCATCGGCCCCGGCGCGGAGATCGGCGCCGGCACGGTCATCTGCGCCGGCGCGATCATCGGGCCGAATGTGCGCATCGGGCGCAACTGCGCCGTCGGACCCGGTGCCAGCGTGATCCACGCCTACCTCGGCAACGGTGTCATCATTCACGCCGGTGCCCGCATCGGTTCCGACGGCTTCGGCTACCAGCCGAGCCCGGCGGGCCATGTGAAGGTGCCGCAGCTCGGCCGTGTGGTGGTTCAGGACAATGCCGAGATCGGCGCCAACACCACCATCGATCGCGGCGCCATCACCGACACTGTCATCGGCGAGGGCAGCAAGATCGACAATCTGGTGCAGATTGCCCACAACGTGGTGATCGGCCGTCATTGCATCGTCGTGTCCCAGACCGGCATTTCGGGTTCGACTACGCTGGGCGATTTCGTGATGCTCGGCGGGCAGGTGGGTGTGGTGGGCCATGTCACCATCGGCACCGGCGCGCAGATCGCCGCCTCCAGCAATGTGAAGGGCGACGTGCCCCCCGGCGTGCGTTGGGGCGGCTCGCCGGCGAAGCCCGTGCGGGAGTGGTTCCGGGAGGTGGCGACGCTCAAGCGCATCGCCGCGGCCAGCGCCCGAAGGGGCAAGGACGACGAGGAAGGGGAAGGACCGCAGGAATGAACGACACCACGCGCGCAGCCGGCGAGGCCGGTGCGTCCCCCGCCGAAGCTCCGAAGGTGCTCGGCAGCGCGGACATCCAGAAGGTGCTCGCATGCCTGCCGCACCGCTATCCCATCCTGATGGTGGATCGCGTCGAGCAGATCGACGGTGATCTCTCCTGCATCGGCGTGAAGAACGTCACCGCCAACGAGCCGCACTTCCTTGGCCACTTCCCGGGCAATCCGGTGATGCCCGGCGTGCTCATCATTGAGGGCATGGCGCAGACGGCGGGTGTCGTCTGCGTACTGGGCAAGGAAAACAAGGAGAAGCCCGCGCTGGTCTATTTCATGACCATCGACGAGGCGAAGTTCCGCCGCCCCGTGGTGCCGGGCGACGTGCTTGAATACCACATGACCCGCATCAGCCGGCGGCGAAACATGTGGTGGTATCGCGGCGAGGCCAAGGTGCGCGGCGAACTGGTCGCCGAGGCCAAGGTCGGCGCGATGATCGTGGAGAACAGCTAGTGGCGAAGATCGATCCCACCGCCCGGGTGGCGAACCCGGCAGGGCTCGCGGATGATGTCGAGATCGGTCCCTATGCCATCCTCGGTCCCGATGTGGTGCTCGAAGCGGGCGTGAAGCTGCACGCCCACGTGGTCATCCAGGGCGTCACCACCATCGGCGCCCGCACCCAGGTCTTCCCCTTCGCCTCGCTCGGTTCAGCGCCCCAGTCGGTGCATTACAAGGGCGAACCGACGAAGCTCGTCATCGGCTCGGACTGCATGTTGCGCGAGCATGCCACCGCAAGCACCGGCACGGTGGGCGGCGGCGGCATCACGCGGATTGGCAACGGCGTGATGATGATGACCGGCTCCCATGTGGGCCACGACTGCACCGTCGGCAACGGAGTCATCTTCGCCAACAATGCGGTGCTCGGCGGCCATGTGAGCGTCGGCGACTTCACCTTTCTCGGCGGGCAGTGCGCGGTGCACCAATTCACCCGTATCGGTGCCCAGTGCATGATTTCCGGGCTCACCGGTGTGCGCGAGGACGTGATCCCCTTCGCCAACGTGCTGGGCCAGGCCGGTAAGCTGGTCGGCCTCAACGTGGTGGGCATGAAGCGGCGTGGCTTCACCAAGTCCGATTTGCATGCCGCCCGGGCGGTTTATCGGGACCTCTTCTTCGGCGATGGCACGTTTGACCAGCGCCTCGAGAAGGTGCGCCAGATGGTGGAGGAATCGGCGTTCGCGGCGGCCGTCGTGGCCTTCATCGATGCCGATCGCAAGCGCCCCATCTGCCATCCCGCGCGGGGCGTCATCAAGGAGGATTGAGCCGTGGGCCTGCCGGGGGAAGACGGGCAGGGGCGTGCCACGGGGGCCGCGCGCGGCACCGCCCCGCTCGGCCCCGCTCCACTCGGCAACGGGTCCTTGGGGATCGTCGCGGGCAGCGGGGCTTTTCCCGCGGCGGTCGCGGAGGCTGCGGCGGCGGACGGCCGTGAGGTGGTGATGCTCCTCATTCAGGGCTTCGCCGATCCGGCGCTGGAGCGCTGGCCGCACCGCTGGTTCCGCCTCGGCTCGCTCGGCTCCGTCACCGCATGGGCCAGGGCGCGCGGGGTGCGCGAGGTGGTGATGGTGGGCGCCCTCACGCGCCCACGCCTGCGCGACCTTGGATTTGATTTCACCATGCTGCGGCTGCTGCCGCGCATCGCCCGTCTGTTCCGGGGCGGGGACAACCACCTCTTGTCCGGCGTGCTGGGGCTGGTGGCCGAGCAGGGTTTCACCTTGGTCGGCGCGCACGAAGTCGCACCACGCCTCTTGCTGCCTCAGGGCGTGCTCGGCGCGCACGCGCCCAGCGCAGCCCAGCAGGCGGACATCGCGCGCGGGCTCGACGTCATCCGCGCCCTCGGGCCGTTCGATGTGGGGCAGGGGGTGATCGTGGTGGACGGGCTCGTTGCGGCCGTGGAGGCAGCCGAGGGGACGGACCAGATGCTGGCGCGCTATGGCGAGATGCGCCGTTCCGGCCGGCTGCGTTTTGCCGCCGGCAACGGCGTGCTGGTGAAGGCGCCGAAGCCCGGCCAGGATCGGCGGGTGGACCTGCCGTCCCTTGGCCCGCAGACGGTGACGCGCGCTGCGGAGGTGGGCCTGGCCGGCATCGCCTTCGAGGCGGGGGGCGCGATCGTGCCCGATGCGCAGGCGCTGGTGGAGGCGGCTGATGTGGCCGGCCTGTTCGTTGCCGGCATCGGAGGGGGCGGCACGTGAACGCACGGGAGGCCAGCCGCGCGCCGAACGTGTTCATCGTCGCGGGCGAGGAATCGGGCGACCAACTGGGCGGCGCGCTGATGGAGGCGCTGGCCGCGCGCGCGCCGGGGGCCTCCTTCCGGGGTGTAGGCGGGCGGCGCATGGCGGCATCGGGGCTCGAAAGCCTCTATCCCATGGACGATCTCACGGCCATCGGCATCGCGGCCGTGGTTGGCAAGCTGCCTACGATCCTCCGGCGCCTCAAGGAGACGGTGGAGGCGGTGCTCGCCGATCCGCCGGACGTGCTGGTGCTGGTGGATGCGCCCGACTTCACCCATCGTGTGGCCGCGCGGGTGCGGGCACGCAACCCGAATATTCCCATCGTCAAATATGTCTCGCCGACGGTCTGGATCTGGCGATCCGGCCGCGCCGCAGCCATGCGGCCCTATGTGGACGCGCTGCTTGCGCTGCTGCCCTTCGAGCCGGAGGTTCACCGCAGGCTGGGCGGGCCGCCCACCGTCTATGTCGGCCATCCCCTCCTTCAGCGGCTCGGCGAACTGAGGCCGTCGCCCGCCGAGGCCGAACGGCGCCGGGCCAAGCCGCCGCTGGTGCTGGTGCTGCCCGGAAGCCGGCGGCGGGAGATTTCGCGCATCGGCGCGGATTTCGGCGCAGCGCTGGCCGAGGTCGGCCGCGTCCATGAGATGGAGTTGGTTCTGCCCACCCTGCCGCGTCTGGAGGGGCTGGTGCGAGAGACCATCGCCCACTGGTCGCTGAAGCCGCGGATCGTGACCGGCGAGGCGGAAAAGCTCGCCGCCTTCCGCTCGGCCCACGCCGCCCTTGCGGCATCCGGCACGGTGACGCTGGAACTGGCGCTTGCCGGCATTCCCCATGTCGCCGCCTACCGCATCGGCTGGCTGGAGGCTCAGATCGGCCGGCGTGTGTTGAAGGGCACGACGGTGATTCTCGCCAATCTGGTGGCGGGGGAAAACGTGGTCCCGGAGTTCCTTCAGGAATACTGCACGGTGCCGGCGCTCACCGGCGCCCTCTGCGACCTGCTGGAGGACAGCCCGGCGCGGCAGCGGCAGGAGGCGGCGTTTGCCAGTTTCGACGACATCTTCGGCATCGCCGGCCCCAGCCCCAGCGCCCGCGCAGCAGAGGTGGTGCTGCGCCTTGCCCGGGAGGGCCGCCCCGGCGCGCTGCCGCCGCCGGGCTGATCGCGCTCTAAACTCAAGAAAGAGAACGCGTGGTCCGATCTGATTGCGACGCAATCAGATCGGCGCGTGCTCTAGCTTGCATCGATCCTTGAAACGAAAAACGCGGCCAGGAGGCCGCGTTTTCCATTTCCGGAGATGCAGTTGCGCTCACTTGCGCTTGGACATGGCCACGTAGTCGCGCTGGGCGGCGCCGGTGTAGAGCTGACGGGGACGGCCGATGCGCTGGCTCGGGTCCTCGATCATCTCCTTCCACTGGCCGATCCAGCCCACGGTGCGGGCGAGAGCGAACAGCACGGTGAACATGGTGGTGGGGAAGCCCATCGCCTTGAGGGTGATGCCCGAATAGAAGTCGATGTTCGGGTAGAGCTTCTTTTCGATGAAGTAGTCGTCGGAGAGCGCGATCCGCTCCAGCTCCACGGCCACGTCGAGCAACGGATCGTCCTTGATGCCGAGCTCGGTGAGCACTTCGTGGCAGGTCTGCTGCATGATCTTGGCGCGCGGGTCGTAATTCTTGTAGACCCGGTGGCCGAAGCCCATCAGGCGGAAGGGATCGTTCTTGTCCTTCGAGCGCTTGATGTATTCGGGGATGCGATCCACCGAGCCGATCTCGGCGAGCATCTTGAGGGCCGCCTCGTTGGCGCCGCCATGGGCGGGACCCCACAGGCAGGCGATGCCGGCCGCAATGCAGGCGAACGGATTGGCGCCTGAGGAGCCGGCGAGGCGCACCGTGGAGGTGGAGGCATTCTGCTCGTGATCGGCGTGGAGGATGAAGATCTTATCCATCGCCTTCGAGAGGATGGGGTTGACCTTGTATTCCTCGCACGGAACCGCAAAGCACATACGAAGGAAGTTCGACGTATAGTCGATATCGTTCTTCGGATAAACAAACGGCTGGCCAATGGAATACTTGTAGGCCATCGCCGCCAGCGTCGGCATCTTCGCGATCATGCGGATGGATGCGATCAGGCGCTGGGTGGGGTCGGAAATGTCGGTGGAGTCGTGATAGAAGGCCGAGAGGGCGCCGACCGAAGCCACCATGATGGCCATCGGATGGGCGTCGCGGCGGAAGCCCTGGAAGAAGCGGGTCATCTGCTCGTGGACCATCGTATGATTGGTCACGGACTTGTCGAATTCCGCCTTCTGCGCCGCAGTGGGGAGCTCGCCGTAGAGCAGCAGGTAACAGGTCTCGAGGAAGTCACCGTTCTCGGCGAGCTGCTCGATGGGGTAGCCGCGATACAGCAGCACGCCTTCGTCGCCGTCGATGTAGGTGATCTTGCTTTCGCAGGAAGCGGTCGAGGTAAAGCCGGGGTCGTAGGTGAACATCCCCGTCTGGCCGTAGAGCTTGGAGATATCGACCACTTCCGGTCCGATGGAGCCTTCGTGGATCGGAAGGTCCCAGCTCTTGTCCCCCAAGCTAAGCTTGGCCGCTTTTGCCCCGGTGTTGGTGGTGGCGTCCATGGATCCCTCATCCTTTGGGCGGACAGACCCGTTTCGGCAGAGATCCGGAGGTGGCGGTCCGGTCTCCGAGCGGCAAGTCCGTCTCCGCTCCAGCATCTTCGCGAATGCGAAGCCGCCGTCCTGCAGTCCTAAACCCTCCCCATTCCTGCCGCAAGCATGACCATGCTTCATCGGCGGGCAGCGAGGCGTTTCTCTGCAATGGCAAGGTCTTCCGGCGTGTTCACGTTGAAGAACGGGTCATCCGGATGCCCTTCCCATGCCACCGTTACGGCATTGAGGCCGTCGAGGAAAAGCCCGACTTTCAGCCGTCCCGCCTCAAGGCTTTGCCGCAGCGCGGCGCGGACCGTCACCGGCCACAAAGCGATGACCGGATGGCGCTGTCCGCCCGATGCCGCGCATACCACCGTACCAGTCTCAAGGTGCCGTTGCGTCAGGCGCGCGATGAGGTCATCCGGCAGGAAGGGCGTGTCGGCGGGAACCGTGACCAGGCTGGACGCCGGCTCTGACCGGGCGAGATGCTCCAGCCCGGCGAGCACGCCGGCGAGCGGCCCGGGATGTCCGGCGATCGTGTCCGGCAGGACGGGCAGGGCGAAGCCCTCGTAAGTCCCAGCAGGTGCGTTGGCATTGATGAGGATCTGGCCGGCCTGCGGCCGAATCCTGTCGATGACGTGGGCGATGAGGGGACGCCCGGCCAGGGGCACCAGCGGCTTTTCCGGCGCGCCCAGCGCGGGGGCGTCGATCCGCCGGCCGAGGCCGCCCGCCAGAATCAGCACGGGAGGCGGGGGGGCTGGAGTGGAGGGTGGGGTGTTGGCCACGTCGGATCGCTCTCAGGGGCCCCCGACCGCGCGGGAAGGGGCGCAAAAGCAAACGCCCGGCGCGAGGGCCGGGCGTTCGGTTCAGATGCAGGGCCGCTCAGTCCGCGACGGCGGGCGGGGCGTTGAGGCCGAGGCGGCGGGGCACCGCCGCGAGCTTGGCGCGCACGGCCCGCCAGGTGGCGAAGTCATTGAGGCGCGAGGGCTCGAAGGCACCGATGATCGCGGCGGCCACGAACGGCAGGCTCTGCACCAAGAGGGCGATGCCGTAGAGGTTGATCTCGCGGATGTGGCGCCAGTCGTTGGAGGTCTTCACGATGGCGGAGCCCGGCAGGTTGTTCGCCACCAGCATGTAGGTGCCGGCTGCGATCAGGAGACCGCCGATGATCGCCTCGGGCAGCGCCGGGAAGGAGCGCGCCGCGCCGGCCAGCCAGTTGTTGCCCTTGGCGGTCCGGGCGAACGCCAGGTCCTTGTAGCGGAAGCCGTCGAACACCGCCTTCGCCACCGTGAACTGTACCGCGCTCGCGGCCACCGCCGCGCCGAGCATGCGCATCGGCGTGGTCTCCACCCTGAGGCGATACAGGCTGATGAAGTGCAGCACGTACACCAGGAAGGTGATGAGGATGGGCAGCGTCAGCACATGGGCCGGCACCGAGATGGAGAAGTAGGCGACGAAGGGCACGAACAGCAGGGACGCGATGGCCATGAAGGCGCCCACCGATTCCGAGCCAAGCCAGGAGATCCAGCCGAGCACGAAGTGCCGCTTCTGGGCCGTGGTCAGGCGAGAGTTGCCCGGGAGGAACCGGCGCCAGTGCTTCTTGATGATCTGGAAGCCGCCATAGGCCCAGCGATGGCGCTGCTTCTTGAACGCCTCGAACGAGTCGGGCAGCAGGCCATAGCCGTAGCGCTTGCGGGTATAATGGGTCTTCCAGCCGTTCTCGGCGATGGACAGGCCGAGGTCGGTGTCCTCGCAGATGGTGTCGGATGACCAGTTGCCGGCCTCCACCATGGCGGCGCGACGGATAAGGCACATCGTGCCGTGGACGACGATGGCGTCATCCTCGTTGCGCTGGACCATGCCGATGTCGAAGAAGCCGGCATATTCGGCGTTCATAGCCTCGTGCAGCGGGCTGCGCTCGCCGTCGCGATGATCCTGCGGCGCCTGGACGAGGCCCACGGTCGGATCGTCGAAGGCAGGCACGAGGTCCTTCAGCCAGTCGGGCGTCACCACATAGTCCGCGTCGATCACGCCGATGATCTCGGCATCGGGGGCGGTGGCGTCGAGGGCGATGCGCAGGGCGCCGGCCTTGAAGCCCGCCACCTTCTCGGCGTTGATGAACTTGATGTGGTCGCCGAGCTTGGCGCAGTGCTCGCGCACCGGCTCCACCATCGCCGGGTCCGGCGTGTTGTTGACGATGATGATCGCCTCGTAGTTGGGATACTCCAGCCGGGCGAGGGCATCGATGGTCTGGATCAGCATCTCCGGCGGCTCGCGATAGGCGGGCACATGGATGGAGACCTTGGGGAAGCGCAAGGGCGCGGCGTGCGCCTGCTCCTCGACGAGGCGCTTGGGGCCGCTGCCGAAAGCCACCGCCGCCAGCTCCTCGATGCGATAGAGCAGCACGAACACCAGCGGCACCAGCATCACCACGCTCAGCGCCAGGGTGAGGTAGTCACCGCCGCTCACATAATGGTTCAGCCAGTAGTCCACCACCAGGGCCAGCCACGCGGCGACGCCATTGGCGGAGGCGGCCAGCACGAGGCCTTGCGTCATGGTGAGGTCACGCATCCGCAGCAGCGGCAGGGTGAAGAGCACGCCCAGCAGCAGCGCCAGAATGGCGGTCTGGTTGTAGGTCTTCTCGAAGATCGGGCCGGTGAGGGGGAACTTCAGGGTGCGGTCGGCATCGAACACGCCCCAGTACTGACCCACGGAGCCTTCGTTCTGCTTCTTGGGCAGGTCGAACGCCTCGATGATGTTGTACTCGATGCCCAGCGCATCGGCGCGGGCGACGAAATTGCGGATGATCTTGGCCTGCTCCATGGGATCAGGCACGGAGGCGCCGCGGTTGTAGCCGTGCGAGGGCCAGCCGAACTCGCCGATCACGATGCGCTTGCCGGGGTAGGCTGCGCGCAGGCGGTTGTAGGCGTTGATGGAATAGTCGACCACCTGGTCCGCCGGCACGTCCTCCCAGTAGGGCAGGATGTGGGCGAGGATGAAGTCCACGGAAGCCACCAGCTCACCGGCGTCCGGCTCCAGCCAGGTGTTCCAGATTTCGCCGGTGCTCACGGGCACGTTGACCTGACGCTTCACCTTGCGGATGACGGCGGCCAGCTCCGGCTTCGTCATGTCGCCGCGCAGGATGGTCTCGTTACCCACGATGACCGCGTTCACGTTGCGGTTCTGGCGGGAGACCTTGACCACGTTCTCAAGCTCGCGGTCATTCCCGTCCTTGGCGAGAACCTTTTCGCCGGTCTTCTTGTCCTTCACCTTGATCTGTTCGCCGGTCTTCGGATCGACCTCGCGATTGAGCCAGGCGCCGGCGGTCACGCGCAAGCCCTGCTCGGCCGCGACGGGGGCGATCAGTTCCTTGCCGTTGGTGGAGGAATAGGTGCGCACGCCGCGGCTGTAGGGCGCGACCACGGCCATGTCCGAACGGACCTGAGCCTCGGTGGTGGGCGCGTCGCCCTCCGGGCTCATGTCGCGCGAGAAGGGCGCGAAAGACAGGCTCTGAAAGCGGTCCGTGATGTTCGGAGCGCTTGCCTCAGGACGCATGGAAAGCCACATCGCGGCGTGGAACGAAGTCACAACCGCAATGACCGCTGCCGCAGCAGCAAGACCGGGACGCATGGCGAGGCCCACCCATAGGGGAAGTCGGAACCTAACGCTGGCTTAGGGCGCAGGTTCCAAAGGACGTTTTCAGAGGATTTACGAGAACGAACCGAGGCACCCTTTCGACCTGCCCCTAGGTCGACATTGCAGCGTTAACGGTAAATTTACGCTGCAATGCATCGAGACACTAACACTCTCACGCAGAGAGATAAATCCCGATCATGGCGCCTCTTCGACGTCGCTGCGTCAGCCGGGTGTCTGCGCCATGATCTTATTGTTGCGCTGCGCCACCTGGAGCCGGGGCGGCGGCAGGTGCGGCACCGGCCGCAGAGGCCGGGGCGGCGGCAGCGGCGACGTAATCGGGGTTCACCCAGCACTGCTGGGCGCGCGCATCGACCCGCTCGCGGGCCTTGGTGTCGATCTTGCCCTGCCGCACGAGGCAGCGGACGGCCACCTTCAGATGCTCGGTGGGGCAGCCGAAGCGCTCGTAGAATTCCAGGTGGCGCCGCGCGGTGTCCACGTCGTCGTTCCAGATCAGTGCGGCGATCCGCCGCCCGGTGAAGACGCATTCGGGCAGGCCGGCAGCACCGGGAAGCTTGGCTGCCTCGTTGAACTCCTCGACCGAACGGCGCTGGTCGGCTGCAGCCTTCTGCTCGGGGGTCATTTGCTGCTCCGCCGGCGGCTTCTGGTCGGCCGGCTGGTTCTGGGCCGAGGCCGGCGAGAGGCACGCGAAAACGATTGCGGCCGCGAGCAGCGGGAGGCGGTAGGGGTGCATGAGGATCATGATCTCGAGAAAATGGTCGGCGGGCGCCGCGCCCGACACCCTAGGAGAAGGAAGTGATTTTGTCAGCATGACGGCGCGTTCTTCGGCACATGCCGTTTGGTAAGGGTAACGGGCCCCCTGGAGTTCCCGGCGCCCGCAGGCGGAGGCTTCACACCGCCCGCCCAAGGCTCTATGTGGCGCGGGGGAACACCTTCACCCCTGGAGACGAGATGCCTTCCTTTGTGCGGCTGCCTCTGGTGCTGGCGCTCCTGGTCTGCGGGCTCATCGCCGGCCTGTGGACCTATCTCGGCCGCCCCGAGGAGATGCCACCGTCGCCGCTGGCCGCGGGCGAGAAATTGCCGTGCGTTTCCTACGCCCCGTTCCGCGACGGGCAGTCGCCGTTCCAGAAGGGGCTGGTGATTCCCGAGGCGCAGATCGAGGAGGATTTCGTCCGCCTCGCGCAGATCACGTCCTGCGTGCGCACCTATTCCATTGAAATGGGGCTCGACAAGGCGCCCGCGCTCGCCCGCAAGCATGGCCTCACCATGCTCCTCGGCATCTGGCTCGGCCCGGATGCCGAGCGCAACCGTGTCGAACTCGATACGGGCATCCGCCTCGCCAAGGAAAATCCGGACGTGGTTAAGGGCGTGGTGGTCGGCAACGAAGTGCTGCTGCGCGGCGAAATGTCGGCGACCGAGCTTGCCAGCGTGCTCGCCCGCGTGAAGCGCGAGGTGGGGACGGTGCCCGTCACCTATGCCGACGTGTGGGAGTTCTGGGAGCGCAACAAGGGCCTCACCGAGAACGTGGATTTCGTCACCATCCACATCCTGCCCTATTGGGAGGACCTGCCCGTCTCCGCCGAGGATGCCGGCCCGCATGTGGATGAAATCCGCCAGCGCATGGCCGAGGAATTTCCCGGCAAGGAGATCCTGATCGGCGAGACCGGCTGGCCCAGCGCCGGGCGCATGCGCGAGGATGCGCTGCCCTCGCCGGCCAATCAGGCCCGGGTGATGCACGACGTGGTGGCGCTGGCCAAGCGCCAGGGCTATCGGGTCAATGTCATCGAGGCCTTCGACCAGCCCTGGAAGCGGCGGAGCGAGGGTACGGTGGGCGGCCACTGGGGCGTGATCGACGCCGGCACGCGCCTGCCCAAGTTCGCCTGGGGCCAGCCGGTGGAGGATTTCCCCGGCTGGCGCACGCACATCGTCGTGGGCCTCCTGTCCGTCGCTGCGGTGTTCGGCGCGGCCTTCGCCGCCGCCCGCCGCCGCCCGGAGCCGGTGCGGCCGATGGAATGGTACGCCGTCGCCCTCATCGCCTTGTTCGGCGGGGCGACGCTCGGTGCCGCGCTCTCGGCGCTGCCGCTGGAAAGCCTCGGCTTCGTCGGCTGGCTGCGCAACGGCCTCATCTTCGCTGCCGCCGCCGGTGCCATGGTGGTGATGCCGTCGGTGATCGTGCGCGGGCAGGGGCTCGCCCCCTTCTCGGTGGCGCTCGATTCCCGCCGCTGGTCCGTGGCGTCCGGCGCTGCCATCGCCTCCGCCGCGGTGCTGGCGCTCGCCACGGTCGCGGTGGGCTCGGTCGCGTTCGAGCTGGTGTTCGATCCGCGCTACAAGGATTTCCCGGTGTTCCCGCTCACCGCGCTGGTCGCGGCGGTGGCCGCGCCGCTGCTGGTGCGGCGGGCGGATCGCGATGGCGCCGGCCTCGGCGAACTGATCGCCATGTGGGGCTTCTTGTTGGCGGGCGTCTATGTGCCGCTCAACGAGACCCTCGCCAACTGGCAGGCGGCCTGGTTCGGCGCGCTCTGCCTCGTCATGGCCTTCACGCTGTGGCGGGTCCAGGCCGTGCAAAGGAGAGGATGAGCATCATCGCCGCCAGCGCGCCCGCAACCTCGTTATGGAAGACGAGGGCGAAGCTCGCGAACACCATGCCCACGGAGAAGGTGGCGAGGCCCGGCGCCAGGAGCTGGATCAGCGCCACCACCAGAGCCACGCCGCCGAACACGTTCCACAGCGACAGCGCCAGCACGGCGGCGCGGCCGTAGCAGCCGGAACTCTCCAGCCCCGCCTCGCAGGCGAGGGACACGAGGGTCGGCTCCACCACCATGTAGCGCATGTAAAGCGCCCAGCCGACGGCGCCCATGCCCAGCGGAATCATCCAGTTGAGCGTGCGCGGCCCGGGGCGGAAGAGCGGGCGCTCGGAATAGGGCAGGGTGGTCATCTGGCGATATCTCCGTCCGGCCGGCGGGTGCGCGTTCATAATGACATGTTCGCCACGGGGTCCAGCGAAAAGGGCGGATCGCCGGCTGAAGGCTTCACAAACGTCCCGGGGATCACTAGACGCAGCGGGAGGCGCCTGCCCCTCCGCCGCCATGCGGAGCGGCCGGCGCCGCATCCCCAGAGCCCATGCCCGCATCCGCGACGGAAGCGGGCGTCCGTACCCGTCCTACCCTTCGGGAGGAGCCCATGCGCGACGATGCTGATCCGGCCGCCGCACTGGCTGGTGCCCAGACCAGGGCCGAGGGCGCGGCCCTGAGCGTGCGCGACGAGGAGGGCAATCTCTCGGACGCCTTCCGCTCCCGCGTGCAGGAGGCCATCGCCGCGCGCGACGTGGATGGGCTCAAGGCGGTCACCGGTGATCTGCACGAAGCCGACATGGGCGACCTCATCGAGGAGCTGGACGCCGACGAGCGGCGCCGGCTCATCGAGATGCTGGGCCCGGCGTTCGACTTCACCGCCTTGACCGAGCTGGACGAGACGGTCCGCGTCTCCATCCTGCGCAGCCTCTCGCCGATCACCGTCGCCCGCGGCATGCGGGACCTCGATTCGGACGATGCCGTCTACATCCTCGAGGATCTCGACGAGGATGAAATGGCCGCGGTGCTGGAGCACCTGCCGGCGCCGGAGCGGGTGGCCCTGCAGCGCTCTCTCGACTATCCGGAAGAAAGCGCCGGACGGCGCATGCAGACCGAGTTCATCGCCGTGCCGCCCTTCTGGACCGTCGGCCGCACCATCGACTACATGCGCGAGACCGCCGACCTGCCGGACACCTTCTACGAGGTGTTCGTGGTGGATCCCGCCTATCGCCTCGTCGGCTCCGTGCCCCTCGACCGGCTGCTGCGCACCCGCCGCCCGGTGCTGATGAGCGCGGTGAAGGCCGAGCAGGCCAAGGTGGTCAAGGCCTCCGAGGACCAGGAGGACGTGGCGCGCATGTTCGAGCGCTACAACCTCGTCTCCGCCCCGGTGGTGGACGATGCCGGGCGGCTCGTCGGCGTCATGACCATCGACGACGTGGTGGACGTGATCCAGGAAGAGGCGGACGAAGACCTGCGCGCCCTCGGCGGCGTGCGCAGCGACGAGGAATTGTCCGATACTGTGGCCTTCACCGCGCGCAGCCGCCTGCCGTGGCTGGTGGTGAACCTGGGTACGGCCTTCGTCTCCGCCTCCATCATCAGCCTGTTCGAGGGCACCATCGAGAAGATGGTGGCGCTCGCCATCCTCATGCCCATCGTCGCCTCCATGGGCGGCAATGCCGGCACCCAGACCATGACGGTGGCGGTGCGCGCGCTCGCCACCAAGGAATTGTCCAGCCATAACGCCCGCCGCATCGTCTCGCGCGAGGTCCTGGTGGGGCTGGTGAATGGCACGACGCTCGCCTGCCTGCTCGGGGTCATCGCCGGGTTCTGGTTCGCCAACGTGCATCTCGGCGTGGTGATCTCCTCGGCGCTGATCCTGAACATGATCGCGGCCGGCCTGTTCGGCATCCTCATTCCCCTCGCCATCTCGAAGCTCAAGCTCGATCCGGCGGTCGCCTCGGGCGTGTTCGTGACGATGGTGACGGACACGGTGGGATTCTTCGCCTTCCTCGGCCTCGCCACATGGTGGTTCGCCACTTGACCGGCCCGGCTTGCATTCCCCTGCGTTCTCCTCAACAAGAAGGCGCGCCGGCGGGTGCCGGGACGTGGTGAAGGGTGAGCGGATGCGGACCAAGGCGTGGACGACCTCGTGGAACATGGCGGCGATGACAGTGGCCGCAGGGCTCCTCTCGACGGCTCCCGCCTTCGCCGACAAGGCCGCCGCTGATCGTTGCGCGGCCAAGCTCTCCACCGATGCCCGCGCGATCTACGTGGCGAGCGCCCCCCTTCTGGTGAAGGGTGCCGACGGCCGGGCCGTGGTGACCGACCAGACCCGCTCGCTGGTGCTCTCCGGCAAGGTGAGCCACCTCACCGCCGCCGAATCGGCGCAGGCGGCGGCGGAATGCCTGATCCTGCGCTGAGGCGTTGAGGTCCGGCGCGGCACCGTGTTCGGTTGCCTCGCCCGCGCGGCTTTATTATAGACGAAATGGGCCGCCCGGCTGGGGCCGCCCGGCATTCTGACGGGTTCGAACCATGGTCGCTCGCATCTACAAGCCGTCGCGCAACGCCATGCAGTCCGGCGTGGCGAAGACCAAGCACTGGGTGCTCGATTACGAGCCGGAGCACGCCCGCCGCGTGGAGCCGCTGATGGGCTACACCTCCTCGGCCGACATGCGCAGCCAGATCCACCTGTCCTTCGAGACGAAGGAAGAGGCCGTGGCATATTGCGAGAAGCGCGGCATCCCCTACCGGGTGTCCGAGCCGCATGAGGCCGGCCGCCGCCGCATGGCCTATTCCGACAATTTCGCCTTCAACCGCAGCGGCCAGTGGACCCACTGAGCCGGCTGCGTTCCGATCCCCATCGGGAAAGGCGCTTCCGCTGTGCGGCCGCCCGCCGTAAAAGGCGGATCGAGGCCCCGTAGCTCAGCTGGATAGAGCAAGTGCCTTCTAAGCACTAGGTCGCAGGTTCGAGCCCTGCCGGGGTCGCCACGTCTATCCTTTCTTCCATCCTTCCAGTGCGCGGAGACCGCGGCTCAGGCGGCGACCCCGGGCGGGATGGCGACCGCGCCGACGGGTACGCGGCTTCGCTCGCTATCAGGTCGCACCCAGAACGTGATGAAAGCGTGGAATACCTCTGGCGAATGCCGGCCGCCCGGCTGCCTTCGCCGGGCGGCACACGGGCTATTTTTTGGCGCTGGCGCCAGCGTTGTATTGGTAGTTGCCCTCAAGCTGGTCGAGAACGACGGTATTGGGTGGGTTGGAGTCGGCGTTGGCCGTCAGAACCATCTCATTGTCCAGCTTGCGTGATCTGAACTGCCATCCGGTCGGCAAGGTCAGGCGCTTGCTCAGGGTGGGCAGGTTTTCGATGGTGTTCTCGGGATCGGTCTTCAGGGAGAGGCTGAACATGGTGTAGACGGCGCCTTCGGGCGTGATCAACTCGTACACCGTTTCGCCCGCATTGAAGATCATGGCACTGGTACGTTTGGAGACCATTGGCCTGTAGGTCGGCAGCGATCCCGAAACGAACTTTTCCAGGCTCGGGACTTCGAAGACGCCGTCCAGGTTCAAGGGGATCCCGGCGATCACTCTCTGCTTACAGCCATCCCAGGACATCCCGGTTACGGTGTTCGCCACGAGACGCCGCGGGCCATTGAAGAAGACCCCGTCGCCCCCGAATTCCTTCTTCAGGGTGTCCGCATTGAGAGCACGGAAGCGCGCGTCCATCGCGTCGTTGGGCTCGGGAAGTGTGTTGCCGAGCGAGTTGAAATAGTTGCCGATCCCGCCGCCGTCGGGCTGGCGGAACATGAACAGAATTTCGTAGAAGGCCTTGCCACGCCAGTTCTCAGCCTTAATCGGGCAGGGATCGGTCAGCTTGACCATCGGATTGGATTGCGCTTGTGCGGTAGATGAGCAGCCGACCGCAGCGACCAGAGCTGCAGCAGCGAAGATGCTAGGCAACACGCCGTGAATGCGCTTCATGATTGGTCCTTGCGGCGGTGCATTGGGGGGCGGGACTTCCAAGGGATGCGTGCCGAACTCGAACACTTCCGTCAAGTTCACACGCCACCCGTCCTCGGTGGTCTCACCCCTCCAGGACAGCCATCCCGTCAGCGATCCCTCGCTGCGGATCAATGCGCTCAGTGATCAGTTTCGCTTCAAACTGGTTCAAGCCTCGCTTCTCAAGCTGAACATCGACAGCGGTGAGCCGCAGTACACCGGCTCGTTGCTCAGCCCTACATCGACCGGCCCCACACCCGGTCGCCTTTCGAGGACGCCCGTCCCGCCGGCGCGCGGCCTTTTCGGAGAGCCGTGAACGGGGCCGGGCCGCAGCGGCGGGCCGGTTCGCTACCCTTGGTACCGCTGCGTTGCGTTGGGCACATCGGTGCCTTGCGTGTTGTGCAATGCAACAATTATTCTTCCGGGGTTACGCTCTTTCTGCCGCAGTGCAGCAAGGGTTCAGGAGATGCAGACCGTTGTCGCTATCATGCTGATCGGGTCCGTGGTCATGGTCGCCATCGCCGCGCTGGACCAGCCCCACGGCTGATCCGCGCATCGGGGCGAAACGCGCGTCTACATGCGTTCGGCGATGGTGCCGTCCGCTGCATGGAGCGCGCGCTCGGGCACCTTTTCGGCAGCGGCGCGCAGGCGGGGCAGAATGTCCTCGGCGCGGTCGGCTGTGAGCATGTCCACCGGCGTGTCCGAGCGGATGAAGCCGGCGCCGCGCATGTGATCCACCAGCGTCACGAATGGATCCCAGAAGCCGGCCGTGTTGAGGATCAGGATCGGCTTCCTGTGCCGGCCGAGCTGGGCCCAGGTGAGCTGCTCCACCAGTTCCTCCAGCGTGCCAACGCCGCCGGGCAGGGCCACGAAGGCGTCCGCCCGCTCGAACATCAGCCTTTTGCGCTCGTGCATGTCCTCCACGACGATCATCTCCGCCTCGTGGGCGAAGGCGCGCTCGCGGGTCATCAGGAAGCGCGGGATGATGCCGGTGACGGCGCCGCCGGCCAGCGCCACCGCGCTCGCCACCTCGCCCATCAGCCCGATGCCGCCGCCGCCATAGACGAGGCGCACGCCCTCGGCGGCAAGGATGCGCCCGAAACGCCGGGCCTCTTCGGCAAACACCGGGTCGCTGCCGCTGGCGGAGCCGCAATACACACAGACACTGTCGATTCTGGCCATGCGCGCACTTTACCAAACTTGGCGGCCGGTAGGGCAGGCCGCCCAAGCGCGAATAGTGCGCACGCGCGACGGCGGCGTGACGCGGGCGGGGGCAACAAGCTTGTTGGATGGTCGTTCATCGTCTATCGTCGATGAACGATGAATGTGCCGACCTTCCCAAGCCCAGACCTGGCCGTTGCCGATGAAGCCGGCGCCGCAAGGGCCGATCTCGCGGCGAAGCTGCGCGCGCTGGCCCACCCGGCGCGGCTCGCCATGCTGGACACGCTGGCCGGGCAGGAGCGGTGCGTGTGCGGCGAGATCGTACGCGCGCTGCCCCTTGCGCAGTCCACCGTCTCGCAACATCTCAAGGTTCTCCTCGATGCCGGGCTGATCCGCAGCCGTACCGAGGGGCAGCGGTCCAGCTACTGCCTTGATCGGGCAGCGCTTGATGCGCTGGCTGAAGAGATCGACGCGCTGTTCAAGGCGCTCCGCCGTCCGTCAGGGTGCTGCACGCCCGGCGCTTCGGACCAAAGTTAGGCCATCATGTCAAAGACCCAGAAGCCCGCAGCCCGGCGGGCCGCCGTCTCCTCCGACGCCATGTTTTCCACCCTGCGCAGCCTCTGGCCCTATCTGTGGCCGGCCGACAGGGCGGACCTGCGCGCGCGCGTCGTCGTCACCTTTGTCCTGCTCTTCGCCTCCAAGGGCGCCACCATGGCGGTGCCCTTCCTGTTCAAATGGGCGACGGACGCGCTAACCGCCGAAGTCGCCGCCGGCAAGGCCGCGACGCCGGATGTTGGCTTCTGGGCGCTCGTCATCGGCGCGCCGGTGGCGCTGACGCTGGCCTATGGGCTTGGGCGCATTCTCATGGCGGGCGTCACTCAGCTGCGAGACGGCCTGTTCGCCAAGGTGGCGCTCAATGCCGTGCGGCGCCTCGCCATGCAGACATTCGAGCACATGCACGCCTTGTCTCTGCGCTTCCATCTGGAGCGCAAGACGGGCGGGCTGACGCGTGTGCTGGAGCGGGCGCGCTCCGGCATCGAGACCATCGTGCGCATGCTGGCGCTGCAGCTGGCGCCGACCCTCGTCGAGCTGGTGATGGTGCTGGGCGTGCTGTTCTTCGCCTTCGACTGGCGTTATGCGGCCGTCGTGGCGGCAACCGTGGTGCTCTATTCCCTCTTCACCTATGTCGCCAGTGAGTGGCGCCTCGCCATCCGCAAGGAGATGAACGAGAGCGACACCGACGCCAACACCAAGGCCATCGACAGCCTGCTCAACTACGAGACAGTGAAGTATTTCGGCGCAGAGCGCTGGGAGACGGCCCGCTACGACCGCTCCATGGCGCGCTACGAGAAGGCGACGGTGAACACCTACACCTCGCTGGCGTGGCTCAACGCCGGGCAGGCGCTCATCTTTTCCATCGGCCTCGCGGCGGTGATGGTGATGTGCGTGCTGGACATCCGCGCCGGCCGGCAGACCGTGGGCTCGTTCGTCATGGTCAACGCCATGATGATCCAGTTCTACATCCCGCTGAATTTCCTCGGCTTCATCTATCGCGAAATCAAGCAGGCCATCGTCGACATCGAGGCCATGTTCGCCGTGCTGCAGGTGGCGCCGGAAGTCACCGATCGGCCGGGCGCGCCGGACCTCGTGGTCTCGGGCGGCACGGTGCGGTTCGAGGACGTGCGCTTCTCCTATGACGAGGGCCGGGAAATTCTGAAGGGCATCTCCTTCGAGGTGCCGGCGGGGCGCACGGTGGCCATCGTCGGGCCTTCGGGGGCGGGCAAGTCCACCCTGTCGCGCCTGCTGTTCCGCTTCTATGACGTCTCCGGCGGCCGCATCACCATCGACGGGCAGGATCTCAGGGACATTTCGCAGGAGAGCCTGCGCGCCGCGATCGGCATGGTCCCGCAGGATACCGTGCTGTTCAACGACACCATTGCCTACAACATCCGCTACGGCCGCCCGGCGGCGTCGGAGGCCGAGGTGGAGGAAGCGGCGCGCCTCGCCCGCATCGACGGCTTCATTCGCGCCACGCCCAAGGGCTTCAAGACCGAGGTGGGCGAGCGCGGGTTGAAGCTTTCCGGCGGTGAGAAGCAGCGCGTGGCCATAGCTCGCACGCTGCTCAAGGCCCCGCCGATCCTGGTGCTGGACGAGGCGACCTCGGCGCTGGACAGCCATACCGAGAAGGAAATCCAGGACGCGCTCGACCGCGTGTCCGAGGGGCGCACCACGCTGGTCATTGCCCACCGGCTCTCCACCGTGGTGAGCGCGGACGAGATCCTTGTCCTCGCCGACGGCAAGGTCGCCGAGCGCGGCTGCCATGCGGAGCTGCTCGCGAAGGGCGGGCTTTATGCCGCCCTCTGGAACCGCCAGCGGGAGGCGGAGGACGCCGCCGCGGCCCTCGCCCGCGCGCAGGCCGAGGAGGCGCTGGAGATTGTGCCGGCGCGCCACCCGGACGAGGAAGGCATGGACGAGGAGCGGGTGAGCGCGGTGGGCTGAGCCGCCCCTCCCGCGCGCTCAGCGCTGCTGATTGAACGCCCAGAGCACGCCGAACGGATCACGCACCTGCGCGTAGCGGGCGCCCCAGAACATGTCCTCCGGCGGCATCACCGGCGTCGCGCCGGCCTCCACCGCGCGGGCGAAGGCGGCGTCCGTGTCGGTCACATGGAGGGACAGGTTGAAGCCGCCGATCTTCTCCACCGGACCGGAGCAATATTCCGGATAGGGATCGGCGAGCATCACCGACGACCCGTTGATGTAGAGGTGGACGTGCATCGTCCGCCCGCTCTCGTCCGGCGGCATGGCGAAGGCAAGCTCGGCGCCGAGGGCTTTCTGGTAGAAATCGACGGCCTTCATGGCGCCTTCCACCGTGACATAGGCCGTGACGCCGCCCTTCACCGGCGGCATGGCGGCGGGATCGATGGACGGCATGGTGGTCTCGGCGGTGTCGGACATGCGTTCTTCCTCCGGCGCCGGATCGCGCCTGTTGTGATGACGGGCGGGCGGTGCCGCTCCCGACAGCCTGCCCGCATTTTTTCTCAGGCCCGTGACTGGATGAGATCGAGCTGCGCGCGGATATGCTCCGCCTCGGCCGGAGTATTGGCGAGCGCGATGGCCCGGTCGAACGCAATGCGCGCCTCCTGATGCCGGCCAAGCTCCAGCAGGAACGCTCCGCGCGCGCCGAAGAAGTGGAAATAGCCGGAGAGCTGAGGCGTCAGCGGCTCGATCATGGCGAGCGCCGCCTCGGCGCCCTTCACCTTGCTGACCGCGACGGCGCGATTGAGAGTAATCACCGGCGATGGCTGGAGGAATTCGAGCGCCGCATAGAGCGCGTCGATCTGCATCCAGTCGGTCTCCTCCGGCGTGCGGGCGCGGGCGTGAAGGCCGGCCACCGCCGCCTGAATCTGGTAGGCGCCGGGCCGACGGTGGCGCATGGCCTTGTCGATGAGCGCCAGCCCCTCGGCGATGCGCTCGCGGTCCCATTTCGAGCGATCCTGCCTGTCGAGCAGGATGGCCCGGCCGTCCCCATCGAAGCGGGCGGTGGCGCGGGCGTGTTGGAGCAGCATCAGGGCCACCAGCCCCATGATCTCCGGCTCGGTGGGAAACAGGCGCAGCAGCAGCCGGCCGAGGCGGATGGCATCGTCGCACAGGCCCGCGCGGCTCGGCTCGCCGCCGGCGGAATAGCCTTCGTTGAAGACGAGATAGACCATGGCCGCCACCGTCCCCAGCCGCTCGGCCCGCTCCACCGGCCCGGGGGCCTCGAACGGCACGTCGGCGCGGGCGATGCGACCCTTGGCGCGGGTGATGCGCTGTTCCATGGCCGCCTCGCTGACGAGGAAGGCGCGGGCGATCTCCTTCACCGTGAGGCCGGATACGATGCGCAGGGCAAGCGCGATCTGCTGCGTCGCCGGCAGCTCCGGGTGGCAGCAGATGAAGAGCAGGCGCAGCACGTCGTCGCGATAGTGGGAATTGTCCAGCCGCTCGGCCAGCGGCGCCTCGGCGTCGTCGAGGTCGGAGAGTTGGTCGTCGGGGGGCAGGGGATCGTGCTTCGCCCGCTTGCGCACGCCGTCGAGGGCGGCATTGCGGCCGACGAGAATGAGCCAGGCGGCGGGATCGCGTGGCGGACCGTTCACCGGCCAGGTCCGCAGCGCCCTGAGGCAGGCTTCCTGAAACGCCTCCTCGGCGGTGTCGAGATCGCGGAAATAGCGCAGCAGCGCCGCCACCGCCTGCGGCCGGGCGGCGGTGAGGGTGCCGTTGATCCAGTCCGGATCGGTCAGGGCGGGCGTGGTCATGTGCCGGTCTTCCGGTCCGCGGTGCGCTGGTCGGGGAAGAACATGCCGACGGGGCGGATCTCGTAGGCGCCGCCGGGATTGGCGGCGGCGAGGTCCCTGGCGATGGTCAGCGCCCCGTCAAGGTCGTCGGCGTCCACCAGGTAGAAGCCGAGCAATTGCTCCTTCGTCTCCGCGAACGGGCCGTCGATGACGAGGGGCGGTTCCTGCGTCTTGCGCAGGGTGGTGGCGGCGGTGGTGGGCAGCAGCCGCAGCGATGCGCCCATCTTGCCGGCCTTGACGAGCCGTTCCTGCACCACCGCGAGCTTCGCCATCACGGCGGCGTCCTCCTCCTGGCTCCAGGCGCAGACCACATCTTCTTCGTGGTAGCAGAGGATGGCGTACATCATGGGCGGGGCTCCCTTGGGTCACGACGAGGACGCGCGAGTATGACCACGCCCGACAGGCCGGGGCAAAATCTGCGAGGGGACAGGCGGGAGCGCTGCGCAGGCGCGCTTGACGGCGCCCATGCCCGCTTATAGGCCGGAGACATGACGTCGCGCGCCTTCATCGCCGGTTGTGCCGGCCCGAACCTCTCGGCCACTGAGCGCAGCTTCTTCCGGGATGCCGAGCCCTGGGGGTTCATCCTGTTCGCCCGGAACATCGCGGACCCCGATCAGGTCCGCGCGCTGGTCGCCGACCTGCGCGAGGCGGTGGGCTGGACCGCGCCGGTGCTCATCGATCAGGAAGGCGGCCGGGTGCAGCGCCTGCGCCCGCCGCACTGGACCGACGATCCGCCCGCCGAGGCGTTCGGCAACCTCTACCTGTCCGATCCGATCGCGGCGCTGGAAGCGGTGCGGCTGAATTCGCGGGCCATCGCGGCGGACCTCTACGCCCTCGGCATCGATGTCGATTGCCTGCCCTGCGCGGATCTGCGCCACCCCGATGGCCACGGCATCATCGGCAACCGCGCCTACGGCACCGAGCCAGCTGCGGTTGCGGCGCTGGCGCGGGCGGCGGCGGTGGGGCTGATGGAGGGTGGGGTGCTGCCCGTCCTCAAGCACATCCCCGGCCATGGCCGCGCGCCGGTGGACAGCCACGAGAAGCTGCCTGTCGTCACCGCGACGCGCGGCGAGCTGGAGGGCATGGATTTCGCGGCCTTCCGCGACCTTTCCGATCTGCCCCTCGGCATGACCGCCCACGTGGTCTATTCCGACATCGACCCCGACCGCCCCGCCACCACCTCGCCGGTGGTGCTCGCCGAGGTGGTGCGCGGCTCCATCGGCTTCGATGGCCTGCTGATGAGCGACGACCTCTCCATGGGCGCGCTCGCCGGCACCATGGAGACCCGTGGCCGCGATGCGCTGGCGGCGGGCTGCGACATGCTCCTCCACTGCAACGGCAAGATGGAGGAGATGGAAAAGGTGGCCGCGTCCGCGCCCGTCCTCACCGGCGAGGCCTATGCGCGCGCCGCCAAGGCCCTGTCACTTCGCGTGGTGCCCGACCCGGTGGATGCGCGGGAACTGCGGGCGGCGGTCGCGGCCCAGCTCAAGACGGTGGGCTGACCCGTGACGGGGCCGGCCTCAGGCGATTCCATACCGGACGCCTTCGAGATCGGCACGGACCGCGCCCCGGCGACGCCCGACGAGACGTTCGTGGTGGACGTGGACGGTTTCGAGGGACCCCTCGACCTCCTTCTCGCGCTGGCGCGGACGCAGAAGGTCGATCTCGCCAAAATCTCGATCCTCGCCCTCGCCGACCAATACCTCACCTTCATCGAGGAGGCGCGGCGCGGCCGGCTGGAGCTGGCGGCCGACTATCTGGTGATGGCGGCGTGGCTCGCCTACCTGAAATCGCGTCTGCTGCTGCCGGCTCCGCCGCAGGAGGAGGGACCGAGCGCCGAGGAGATGGCCGCCGCCTTCGCCCGGCGTCTGCGCCATCTGGAGCGCATCCGCCGCGCCGCCGCGCAATTGATGGCCCGCCCGCAGATGGGCCGCGACGCCTTCGCCCGGGCTCTGCCGCCGCCCTCCAAGGAGCCGCTCTATACGGTCTACACGGCCACCATCTACGACCTGCTCACCGCCTATGCCCGCCAGCGCCAGACCAAGGCGCTGTCCCACGTCACGCTCAAGACGCGCACCGTCTGGTCGCTCGCCGAGGCCCGCGCCCGGCTGGAGCGGCTGCTGGGGGCGGATGTGGTGGGCGAGTGGATGCGGCTCGACCAATTCCTGCTAGATTACACGGCGACGCCCGAGCAGCGGGCAACCGCGCTCGCGTCGAGCTTCTCGGCCAGCCTGGAAATGGTGCGCGAGGGTATGCTCGACATTCGCCAGGACGCCCCCTTCGCCCCCCTGTGGCTGCGTCCCCGACCCGTCGTGGAGCCGGAGCCGCTTCTGCCGTTTGACGCGTCCGATACGGCGCCCGGAGAGGAGAGATGACCCGTCCCGTCCCGCGCATCGACCTGTTCGACGTGCGCCCGGAGGACGAGCGCGCCTACGCCTTCGCGCGCGACCTGAGGGCCATCGAGGCGCTTCTGTTCACTTCGCCGCTGCCGGTGGATGGCAAGGCGATGAAGCCGCATTTGTCCGCCGACGCCGACATCGCCGCGCTGATGGAGGCCCTGACCGCCGATTACGCCCGGCGCGGCGTCAACATCGTGAAGGCCGCCGGTGGCTGGATGCTGCGCACGGCGCCGGACCTCGCCCGCGTGGTCGCCGGCCCCGTGCCGGAGGCGCGCAAGCTCTCGCGCGCGGCCATCGAGGTGTTGGCGATCGTCGCCTACCACCAGCCGGTCACCCGCGCGGAGATCGAGGAGATTCGCGGCGTCTCCACCTCCAAGGGCACGCTGGACGTGCTGCTGGAGACGGGGTGGGTGCGCCTGCGCGGCCGCCGCAAGGCGCCGGGGCGGCCGGTGACCTACGGCACGACGCCGGCCTTCCTTGTGCAGTTCGGTCTTGATGCGGTGCAGGATCTGCCGGGCCTCGACGAGCTGAAGGGCGCCGGCCTTATCGACGGGCGAATCCCTGCCGGTTTCGCCATTCCCCTGCCGTCCGACGATCCGGGCCTGCGCGAGGACGAAGAGGCTCTGGAGCCGGACATGCTGGATTTCCACCTCTCTCCGCCGACGGAGGAGGAGTTGGAAGGCGCCTCCGAGCCGGACGATGATGGCGACGCATGAGGAGGCTGTTCTGGCTGACGAGATCGAGACGCTGGGGATGAGCCGCAGCCGCACCCCCGCCGCCTTCGCCAAGGGCCTGTCCTTCGAGGACGTGCGCCTCGCCTATGGCGATGTCGCCGCCGTGCGCGGCGTGAGCCTGTCGGTGGAGCCGGGCGAGGTGCTGTGCCTGCTCGGCCAGTCGGGTTGCGGCAAGACCTCGCTCCTGCGCCTCGCGGCGGGTATCGAGCAGCCGGACGGCGGGCGCATTCTCATCGACGGTGCTGTGGTGGCGGGGCAGGGGATCTTCGTGCCGCCGGAGCGGCGTGGCGTCGGGCTGGTGTTCCAGGACTACGCCCTGTTCCCCCACCTCACCAACCTCGAGAACGTGATGTTCGGCCTCAACGGCCTCAAGCGCGCGGAGGCGATGCGGGAGGCGCGCCTCGCGCTGGCGCGGGTGGACCTCGCCGACCTCGCCGATGTCTATCCCCACGAGCTTTCCGGGGGCCAGCAGCAGCGGGTGGCGCTGGCCCGCGCCATGGCGCCCCGACCGGGCATCCTCCTGCTCGACGAACCCTTCTCCGGCCTCGATCGGCGTCTGCGCGACCAGGTGCGCGCGGACACCCTCGCGGTGCTGCGCGACGCGAAGGCGACGGTCATCATCGTCACCCACGATCCCGAGGAGGCGATGCGCCTTGCCGATCGCATCGCCCTGCTGCGCCATGGCAAGCTGGTGCAACTCGGCCCGCCGGCGGAACTCTACCGGCGCCCGGCCGACATCGGCGTGGCGCGCTTCTTCTGCGAGCTGAACGAGATCGAGGCCAATGTGGTCGCCGGCGTGGCGGATACGCCCCTCGGCCGGTTCGCGGCTCCGCAGGTGCCCGATGGTCCGGCCATCGTCGCCATCCGCCCGCAGGGCCTGGCGCTGTCCGCGGCCGGGCAGGGCGTGCCGGGGCGGCTGCTGGAGCGTCGCTTTCTGGGCGAGCTCGATCTCGTGGAAGTGATCGTGGACGCGCTGGAGCGGCCATTGGTGCTGCGCCTGCGGGATGCGGGAAACGTGAAAAAAGGCGACGAGGTCGGGCTTCTGGTCGATCCCGGTGAAGTCCTTGTTTTCGCCGCGGGCGGAGCCTAGTGTCGCCGTCCGAAATGCTTCACGGCTTGCCGTTGGGGCGCAAAATATATCCTTGGAGGGTGGTTAGATGGGTTCGTTGAGCATCTGGCACTGGATCGTGGTGCTGGCCGTGGTGCTCCTCCTGTTCGGTCGCGGCAAGATCTCCGATCTGATGGGCGACGTGGCGAAGGGCATCAAGTCCTTCAAGAAGGGCATGGCGGACGACGACGAGCCGGCGAAGGCTCCCCCGGCCGCCCCCGAGGTGCCGCGCCCGCTTCCGCACCAGACGTCGAGCGCCCCCGAAGCCGAGAAGAAGCCCGTCTGACGGACCTCTGCCCCTGAACACTTGAAGAGGGCGGCGGCACCCCCGCCGGACAGACGGCCTCATGTTCGATATCGGCTGGTCCGAGCTGATGCTGATCGGCATTGTCGCGCTGATCGTCATCGGTCCCAAGGAGCTGCCTACGGTGCTGCGCACCGTGGGACGCACCGTCACGAAGCTGCGCCGCATGGCCGGCGAGTTTCAGGGACAGTTCCAGGAAGCCCTGCGCGAGGCGGACATCGCCGACATGCGCAAGGAAATCAGCGACATCACGGAAACAACGCGCTCCACTCTCGCGACCTCCGACATGTTCGACCCGCTGCGCTCCATCCGCGAGGAGATTCGCTCCACCGTGGAAGGCGCGAACCCGACGCCGCCGGCCCCTGCCACCCCGGCGGCGCTGCCCGATCTGCCCCCGCCCGTGGAATTGCCCGACCCCATGGCCGCCATCCGCGCCGAAATCCGCAATTCGGTCGAGGCTGCCGTGCCCCCCGCGCCGGTTGCGCCGCCTGCCGTTGCCGTTGAGCCGGCTCCCGAGAGCCTTCCCGCCGCAGGCGAAGCCAAGCCCGCCGCAGGCGAGACCAAGCCCGCCGCAGGCGAAGCGAAGAGCGCGTGATGAGCGACCAGGACGAGATCGACGCCTCCAAGGCCCCGCTCATCGAGCACCTGGTCGAGCTGCGCTCGCGGCTCATCAAGTCGCTGGTGGCGTTCCTCGTGGCCTTCATCGCCTGCTTCATGCTGGCGAAGCAGATCTACAACATCCTGCTGTGGCCCTACGAGTTCGCCTCCGGCTTCGGCAACGGGGTGAAGCTCATCTACACGGCGCCGCAGGAATTCCTGTTCACCCAGATCAAGCTCGGCATGTTCGGCGCCGCCTTCATCTCCTTCCCGGTGGTGGCGACGCAGGTCTACATGTTCGTGGCGCCGGGGCTCTACAAGCACGAGAAGAACGCGTTCCGGCCCTATCTCATCGCCACACCCATCTGCTTCCTCATCGGCGCGGCCTTCGTCTATTTCGTCGCCATGCCGCTCGCCATGACCTACTTCCTCGGCATGCAGCAGGCGGGCGGCGACGGGCAGGCGGAAATCTCCCTGCTGCCGCGGGTCTCGGAATACCTTTCGCTGATTACCACGCTGATTCTGGCCTTCGGCATCTGCTTCCAGCTTCCGGTCATCCTCACGCTGCTCGGGCAGATAGGTGTGGTGACGAAGGCTATGCTGGTGAAGTCCCGGCGCTACGCCATCGTCGGCGTGTTCGTGCTGGCGGCGGTGCTGACCCCGCCGGATGTCATCAGCCAGCTCTCCCTTGCCCTGCCGACGCTGCTTCTCTACGAGGTGTCCGTCTATCTGGTGGGCATCGTCGAGAAGCGGCGGCTCGTGGCGGAAGCGGCGCGCAACGCAGCCGACGCCGCAACGGCCGACTGACGCGGACGGCGGGGCCTTCCCGGATTATTGGATTCTTGGGCGCGCGGGTTCTCCTGTGAACCGCCGTCATGCCCCGGCTTGTCCGGGGCATCCACCGCGCCGCCGGGCGCCGGTCTACGCGGAAGCGTGGATCCCCCGGACAAGCCGGGGGATGACGGTGGTGAGGGCGCGAAGTGCTGCCTTAATGGCCCGAGGGCCACGGCGGAGCTTGCCATGCACGACATCAAATGGATCCGCGAGGAACCGGCCGGCCTCATCGGCGCGCTGGCCCGCCGCGGCAATCACTCTGACGAGGCCAAGGCGGCGGCGGAGGCCCTCGTCGCCAAGCTCCTCGACCTCGACACCCGTCGCCGCGAGACTCTGACAAAGCTCGAAACCCTGCTCGCCCGCCGCAACGCCGCCTCCAAGGAGATCGGTCAGGCGAAGGCGAAGAAGGACGAGGCCACAGCTTCGGCCCTCATGGCCGAGGTGGCGAAGCTGAAGGAAGACGTGCCGGCGCTGGAGGCGGAAGCCAAGAGCATCGAGGCCGAGCTGAACGGCGAACTGGCCGCCATCCCCAACGCCCCCCTCGCCGAGGTGCCGCAGGGTGCCGACGAGCACGACAATGTGGAAAAGAGCCGCTTCGGCGCGCCCCGCACCTACAGCTTCACCCCGAAGCAGCATTTCGAGGTGGGCGAGGCCCTCGGCCAGATGGATTTCGAAACCGCCGCCAAGCTCTCCGGCGCGCGCTTCGTCGTGAACAAGGGCCCGCTGGCGCGGCTGGAGCGGGCTCTGGGGCAGTTCTTCCTCGATGTGCATACGGGCGAGCATGGGTACATGGAGGTCAATCCGCCGTTGATGGTGCGGGATGACGCCATGTTTGGTACGGCGCAGTTGCCCAAGTTCCAGAATGATCAGTTCTTGACGGCTCGTGGTCTTGGAGGAGCCGATTGGGGCGGACCAATCGACTCTGTCATATTCGATGACAATGCCCTCTGGCTCATCCCCACCGCCGAAGTCCCCCTGACCAACCTCGTGCGCGAGTCCATCCTCTCCGAGGAAGAGCTCCCCATGCGCCTCACCGCCTGCACGCCCTGCTTCCGGGCCGAGGCGGGCGCTGCGGGGCGGGATACAAGGGGGATGATCCGCCAGCACCAGTTCACCAAGGTGGAGCTGGTCTCCATCACCACGCCGGAGAAGTCGATCGAGGAGCACGAGCGGATGCTCGCCTGCGCCGAGGCGGTACTGAAGAAGCTGGACCTCGCCTATCGCGTCGTCACGCTCTGCACCGGCGACATGGGCTTCGCCTCGCAGAAGACCTACGACATCGAGGTCTGGCTGCCGGGGCAGAACGCCTATCGCGAAATCTCCTCCTGCTCCGTCTGCGGCGATTTCCAGGCGCGGCGCATGAATGCCCGCTACCGCCCGGCGGAAGGGAAGGGGCCGCGCTATGTCCACACCCTCAACGGCTCGGGTGTGGCGGTCGGCCGCGCCCTCGTCGCGGTGCTGGAGACGTACCAGCAGGAGAACGGCTCCGTGGCCGTGCCGGACGCGCTGCTGCCCTATATGGGCGGGCTGAAGTTGATCGAGAAGCTGAAGTAGGGACGCAAGGGCCGTCCCGGTCGCCTCCGTCCTGTGATGTTGTCATGCCCCGGCTCGTCCGGGGCATCCACCCCGCCGCCGGAGCGATCTCGGCGGACCGGCGCCCAGCCCAACCGTGGATCCCCCGGACGAGCCGGGGGATGACGGCCGGGAGGCGACGGAAGCAGTTACTGCCGGCCGTGGGCCGGACAAAGGGACATCCGATGCGCATTCTGGTCACCAATGACGACGGCATCCACGCGCCGGGCCTCGACAGCTGCGCGGCCATCGCGCGCACCTTCACGGATGACGTGTGGGTGGTGGCGCCGGAGTTCGACCAGTCGGGCGTCGCCCATTCGCTGTCCCTCTCCGACCCGCTGCGGCTGCGGCAGGTGGAGGAGAAGCGCTATGCGGTGAAGGGCACGCCCACGGACTGCGTCATCATGGCCGTGCGCCATCTGCTCATCGACAATCCGCCCGACCTCGTGCTCTCCGGCGTCAACCGCGGCCAGAACATCGCCGAGGACGTGAGCTATTCCGGCACCGTCGCCGGCGCCATCGAGGGGACGATCCTCGGCATTCCCTCCATCGCTCTGTCGCAGGCCTTCGGCATGCGCACGCGGGAAAATCCGAATTTCGTCACCGCCGAGACCCACGCGCCGAAGATCATCCGGATGCTGCTGGACGAGGGCATTCCCCCCGGCATCGTGATGAACGTGAACTTCCCGGACCGCCTCCCGGAAGAAATTACCGGCATCGCCGCCACCGCCCAGGGCAAGCGCGACCAGCGCCTCATGCGCATCGACGAGCGCCGCGACGGCCGCAACAACCCCTATTACTGGATCGCCTTCGAGCGCCGAATCTACGAAACCTCCCCCGGCACGGACCTGCGCGCGCTGGACGAGGGCCGCATCTCCGTCACGCCCCTGCGCCTCGACCAGACCGACGAGCCCTGGATGACTCGCCTCGCCCTGCTGTTCGACGGGAAGTAACCTGCGCGTCTTGGTCGGTATCGCGCCGATGGGCTCCCTCTCCCCTTGCGGGAGAGGGTTGGGGTGAGGGGTGTATTTCCCTTTGACCTGCCGCCGGGCGAGCGGCACCAACCCCTCACCCCCGGCCCCTCTCCCGCGGGGGAGAGGGGAGGGCGCTTCCCGCCAATAGCGGCGCAGTCCCGAGTCTTGCGCTGGCCCCCGGCTCGGCGCTCCACCTTCGGTGTCGCCTGTCCGGGGGACGATATCGGCGTCCTGCGGGTCCCTCTTTTCAACAGCTGCGTGAACGAACCGGCCCCGCGTTTGCATTCGTCGGGCCGGCCGCTATAGTCCCGCCGCTTCGCCGGACCCCGGCGGTATGCGGATTCCCTTCACAGACGAACGAGGATCGAGATGTTCATCACGCCCGCTTTCGCCCAAGGCGCCACGGGAGCCGGCGGCGGGGCCGACATGCTCATTCAGCTCGCCCCGTTCCTGCTGATCTTCGTGGTCATGTATTTCCTCATCCTGCGCCCGCAGCAGAAGCGGGCCAAGGTGCATCAGGAAATGGTGAACTCCCTGCGCCGCGGCGACGTGGTGGTCACCGGCGGCGGCCTCGTCGGCAAGGTCACCAAGGTGGTGGACGAGAACGAGGTCGAGCTGCAGATCGCCGACAACGTCCGCATCCGCCAGATGCGCTCGCAGATCGCCACCGTCCGCGCCAAGGGCGAACCGGCCAAGGACGAGGCCTCGGCCGGTTGATCCGGCCGCCTCACGCTTTCTGAAAGACCGCGCGCGACATGCTGCACTTCTCCCGTTTCAAGACTGCGGCGATCCTCATCACCATCGCCATCGGCATGCTGTTCGCGCTGCCCAACGTGCTGCCGCCCAGCGCGCTCGCCCATCTGCCCTCGTGGCTTGCGTCGAGCCGGGTGACGCTGGGCCTCGACCTGCAGGGCGGCTCCCACATCCTTCTGGAGGTGGACGGGCCGGCGCTCCGCAAGGAACGCACCGAGCAGCTCCGCGACGAGGTTCGGCGCGTCCTGCGCGACCAGAAGATCGGCTATTCCAACCTCGCGCTGCGCGATACCAGCGTGACGCTCCGCCTGCGTGATCCCAACGACACGCAGAAGGCCGTCACCGAGCTGCGCAAGCTCGCCGCTCCGGTCACCAACGCCTTGTTCGGCAATTCCTCGGGCGAGATGGACATGACCGTCTCGTCCGCCGCCGACGGCGTCGTCACCGTGCAGCTCACCGATGCCGGCCTCAACGCCAAGATGCGCTCGGCGGTGGACCAGTCCATCGAGATCATCCGCCGCCGTATCGACCAGCTCGGCACGGTGGAGCCCAACATCCAGCGCCAGGGCCTCGATCGCATTCTGGTGCAGGTGCCGGGCCTGCAGGATCCGCAGCGGCTGAAGAACCTGCTCGGCCAGACCGCCAAGCTCTCCTTCCGCATGGTGGACCAGTCCATGTCGCCGCAGCAGGCGCTGGACGGACGGGCGCCGCCGGAATCCGAAGTGCTCAAGGGCCAGGACGGCCAGCCCTATCTGGTGGAGAAGCAGGTGCGCGTCTCCGGCGAGGATCTGGTGGATGCCCAGCCGGGCTTCGACCAGAACTCGCGTGAGCCCATTGTCTCCTTCCGCTTCAACAACAACGGCGCCAAGCGCTTCGCCACGGTTTCGCAGGAGGCGGTGGGCCGGCCCTTCGCCATCGTGCTCGACAACCAGGTGATCTCCGCTCCGGTGATCCGCGAGCCGATCCTCGGCGGCTCGGGCCAGATCTCCGGCGCGTTCACCGTCCAGCAGGCCAACGACCTCGCCATCCTGCTGCGCGCCGGCGCCCTGCCAGCCCCGCTGAAGGTGGTGGAGGAGCGCACGGTCGGTCCGAGCCTCGGCGCGGATTCGATCCAGGCGGGCAAGACCGCCGCTTATGTGGCCGGCGGCCTCGTCACCGTGTTCATGGTCGCCGTGTACGGCCTGTTCGGCCTGTTCGCGCTCATCGCGCTGGCCGTGCACATCATCCTGATGTTCTCGCTCCAGTCCGTGCTCGGCGCGACGCTGACGCTGCCCGGCATCGCTGGCGTGGTGCTTACCATCGGCATGGCGGTGGATTCCAACGTCGTCATCTTCGAGCGCATGCGCGACGAGGCGCGGGAAGGCCGGTCCGCCATCTCGGCCATCGACAAGGGCTTCGTGAACGCGCTGGGCACGATCCTCGACGCCAACATCACCTCGCTCGCCACGGCGGTCATCCTGTTCCTCATGGGCGGGTCGGGTCCGGTGCGCGGCTTCGCCGTCACCTACATCCTCGGCCTTCTGACCACCATGTTCACCGCCTATACCCTGACGCGGCTCATGATCGCCTATTGGGTGAAGTGGCGGCGGCCGGCGAAGCTGCCCATCTGAAGGTGCGCCGCACATGCCTTTGATCGACTACATCCCGGCGCAGACCAACATCCACTTCATGCGCCTGCGGCACTGGACGTTCCCGCTCTCCGCGGCGCTGTCCATCGTGGCCTGCCTGCTGTTCGCTATCCACGGCTTCAACCTCGGCATCGACTTCCGGGGCGGCACGCTCATCGAGGCCCAGACCAGCCAGCAGCAGGCCGACATCGGCGCGCTGCGCGAGCACCTGACCGATCTCGACGTGGGCGACGTGCAGATCCAGGAGTTCGGCTCGCCGCGCGACGTGCTGATCCGCATCGGCGCCTTCGGCACCACCGATGAGGCCCAGCAGGCCATTCTCGCCAAGGTGAACGGCGTGCTCGGCTCCGATTACACGGTCCGCCGCGTGGAGACGGTCGGCCCGAGCGTGTCCGGCGAACTGGTGCGCCAGTCGATTCTCGCGCTGGTGCTCGGTGCCGTGGCGGTGCTGGCCTATCTGTGGTTCCGCTTCGAGTGGCAGTTCGCCGTCGGCGCCATCGTGACGACGCTGCACGACATCTTCGTCACGCTGATGATCTATTCGGCGTTCGGCATCGACTTCGACCTGACGTCCATTGCCGCCATCCTCACCATCATGGGCTATTCGCTCAATGACACGGTGGTGGTGTACGACCGTATCCGCGAGATGCTGCGCCGCTACAAGAAGCTGCCGCTGCCGGAGCTGCTCGACATCGCGGTCAACGCCACCTTCTCGCGCACGATCATCGTCTCCACCACCACCTTCTTCGCCACCCTCGCCCTCTATTTCTTCGGCGGCGAGGTGCTGCGCGGCTTCTCGCTGGCGATGACGGTGGGCGTGGTGATCGGCACCTATTCCACCATCTTCGTTGCGGCCCCCATCCTCATCCATCTCGGCCTGCGCGCCTCCACGGTGAGCCTTCCCGCCAAGGAAGCCGATCCCGAGGTGAAGGAGCTGGACGAGCTGGTGAAGATGGAGGCGAAGGACGCCGCGGCCAGCGTTCCGCCTGAGGCCACGCCCGCAACCGGCGTTTCTTCCGCCAAGGGCAAGAATGGCAAGCCGACCGGCAAGCCGGGCGGCAAGTCCGGCCCCGCCCGTCCGGCCAAGGCCTGAGGCGCGGGTGGTGGCCGCCCCGGACGGCGCGCCCTTCCTGCCGCGACAGGTCGCCATAGACGGCTATGGCGACACTTTCTTCCACTTCGCCAGCATGTCCCACGCCGGCTCCATCCTGGCGCTGCCTTCGGGAATCCGGGGCTGGGCACCGATGCGCATGGCGGAGATCGATGCCGCCTCGCTCGCCCCCGTGGTCGCGGATGCGGGGGCCGTCGAACTGCTGCTCATCGGCACGGGCAAGGACCCCGCGCACCTGAAGGAGCCGCTGAAGCAGGTTCTGCGCGAGGCCGGCATCCGCTTCGAGCTGATGCCCACGCCCTCGGCCGCCGCCACCTACAACGTGCTCCTTGCCGAAGGCCGGCGGGTGGGCGCGGCGCTGATCGCGGTCTGAGCCATGAGCGAGACGGACGGGAAAGCGCTGGACGAAGCCTATGCCTATTGCGCCGCGCAGGTGCAGGCCCAGGACCGCGACCGTTTCCTCGCCGCCCTGTTCGCTCCGCAGGACAAGCGCAAGCACCTTCTCGCCCTTTATGCCTACAATCTCGATGTCGCCCGCGTGCGCGAGGTGGTGCGCGAGCCCCTGCCGGGTGAAGTGCGGCTTGCCTGGTGGCGGGAGGTGATCGAGGGGGAGGGCAGGGGCGATGTCTCCGGCCACCCCATCGCCGCAGCCTTGCTCGACACCATCACGCGCTTTCGCCTGCCGCGCCCGAGCCTGATCGCGATGGCGGATGCGCGAATCTTCGACCTTTACGACGATCCCATGCCTACGGTCGGCGACCTTGAGGGCTATGCGGGCGAGACCGCCTCGGCGCTGCTCCAGCTCTCTGCGCTCATCCTGCTGCCGGACGTAGGCCGGTCCGGCGATCTGGCGGGGCATGGCGGCGTCGCGATTGCCATGACGGGGCTGATGCGCGCCTTCCCCATCCATGCCGCGCGCGGGCAGTGCTACATCCCGCTCGATCTTCTGGCCCGCCATAGCGTCGGACGGGAAGAGGCGGTGTCGGGCACGGTCACGCCCGGCCTTTTGGCGGCGCTCGCGGAATTGCGGGAGACGGCGGCCCGCCATCTCTGGGAAGCCCGCGAGGCGGCCAGGCAGACCTATGCCGCCACCTCCATCGCCGCGCCCTTCCTGCCGCTGGCGCTGGTTGCGGGTGATCTCAAGGCCCTCGCCAAGGTCCGCGACCCGTTCCGCCAGCCCGCCGGCCTCTCGCCGTTCCGCCGGCAGTTTGCTCTGTGGTGGGCGGCCCAGCAGGCGGTGCGCGGACGGATCTGGTTCTAAGAGGCCGTCTCATCCCCTAACGGTGTCATGCCCCAGACGAGCCGGGCGATGACGGCTCATCAGGAAAGGTCGGGCAGCGCCCGCCCTCAGCCTTCCCACACCGGCAGATCGCCGCGCGCCCAGCCTTCCTTGGTCTGCGCCACATAGTCCGCATACCGCCCGGCGGCGATGGCGGCGCGGGCGCCGGCCATGAGCTGCTGGTAATAGTGAATGTTGGCCCACGAGATCAGCATGGCCCCCAGCATCTCCTCGCAGCGCACGAGGTGGTGGAGATAGGCGCGGGAATAGTCGCGCAGGGCCGGGCAGTCGCTCTCCTCGTCGAGCGGGCGGGGGTCTTCCGCGTGGCGGGCGTTCTTGAGGTTGATCCGGCCGAAGCGGGTGAAGGCCAAAGCGTGCCGGCCGGAGCGGGTGGGCATGACGCAGTCGAACATGTCGATGCCGCGCGCGACGCTCTCCAGAAGGTCGTCCGGCGTGCCGACGCCCATGAGATAGCGAGGCTTGTTCGTGGGGAGGTGCGGCGCCACCGTCTCGATCATGGCGAGCATCACCTCCTGCGGCTCGCCCACCGCGAGGCCGCCGATGGAATAGCCGGGGAAATCCATGTCAGCCAGCGCACGCGCCGATTCGACCCGCAGCGCCGGCACCGCGCCGCCCTGCACGATACCGAAGATGGCCCGCCCCTTGGGCTGCGTCTCGAACGCGCGCTTGGAGCGCTCTGCCCAGCGCAGCGAAAGCCGCATGGCGCGCTCCGCTTCCTCGTCGGTGCAGGGCAGGCGGACGCACTCGTCGAGCTGCATCTGGATGTCGGCACCGAGCAGGCCCTGGATCTCCACCGAGCGCTCCGGGCTCATCTCGTGATAGGCCCCGTCCACATGGGAGCGGAAGGTGACGCCCTGCTCGCTCATCTTGCGCAGGCTCGACAGGCTCATCACCTGGAAGCCGCCGGAATCGGTGAGGATCGGCCCGTCCCAGCGCATGAATGTGTGCAGGCCGCCGAGCTTCGCCACCCGTTCGGCACCGGGGCGCAGCATGAGGTGGTAGGTGTTGCCGAGCACGATGTCCGCGCCCGCCGCCCGCACCTGGTCGAAATAGAGCCCCTTCACCGTCGCGACGGTGCCCACCGGCATGAAGGCCGGCGTACGGATGCGCCCGCGCGGCGTCGAGACATAGCCGGTGCGGGCGGCGCCGTCGGTGGCGGAGAGGGTGAAGGAGAAGGTGTCGGCAGGCGTGTCGGGCGTCATGCGCCGCCTTGTGGCAGAAGCAGGCACGCATCGCCATAGGAATAGAAGCGGTAGTTTTCCGCGATCGCATGGGCATAGGCGCGCTTCTGCGCCTCATGGCCGATGAAGGCCGCCACCAGCATCACCAGCGTCGAGCGCGGGAGGTGGAAGTTGGTGAGCATTGCATCCACCGCGCGGAAGCGGTAGCCCGGGGTGATGAAGATGTCCGTCTCCCCCACGAAGGGGCGGATGGTGCCGTCTTCCCCCGCCGCGCTCTCGATGAGGCGGGTGGAGGTGGAGCCGATGGTGAGGATGCGCCCGCCCTTGGCCTTCACGGCATTAAGAGCATCCGCCGTCTCGCGCGACACCTCGCCCCATTCGGCGTGCATCGTGTGGCCCGACGTGTCCTCCGCCTTCACCGGCAGGAAGGTGCCGGGGCCCACATGCAGCGTCACCTTGTGCAAGGTCGCCCCGGCGGCGGCCATGCGGGCGAGGAGGTCGGGCGTGAAATGGAGGCTCGCGGTCGGCGCCGCCACGGAGCCGGCGACGCGGGCGAACAGGGTCTGGTAGTCGTCCTTGTCCCGCGCGTCCTCGTGACGGCGGGCGGCGATGTAGGGCGGGATGGGCATGTGCCCCACCGCCGCCACCGCCTCGTCCAGCACATCGCCGGCGAGATCGAAGGCGAGGACGATGGAGCCGTCCTCTTCCTTGCCCGCCACGGTCGCGTCGAGCGTGCCGAGGAGGCAGGCGCCGCCCTCGCCGCCGAAGCGGATTCGGTCGCCGACGCGCAGGCGCTTGCCTGGCTTGGCGAAGGCGCGCCAGCGGTCGGGCGCGAGGCGCTTGATGAGGGTTGCCTCCACCGCCACGTCCGAGCCGCCCTCGCGCGAGCGCACGCCTTCCAGCGCGGCGGGGATGACGCGGGTGTCGTTCACCACCACCGCATCGCCGGGGCGCAGGAAATCCGGCAGGTCGCGGACGCTGCGGTCCTCCAGCTCTCGCGCGGCGCCGGGGCGGACGACGAGCATCCGCGCCGTGTCGCGCGGCTCGGCGGGGCGCAGGGCGATCCGGGCCTCGGGGAGGTGGAAATCGAAGGCGTCAACACGCATGGGATGGGCAGGGGTTTCAGAAGATGGCGATGGCGCCCTGGTAGATGGCCCAACTCATCAGCGCTGTCACCATCAGGCCGAGGATCGTGGCGCCGAAGCCGGCGAGAATGACGAGGCCGTCCCGCTCCACGAGCCCGAGGCCGAAGATGCAGATGGCAAATCCCGGCGGCAGATTGCCGAGGAACGGGATAGGCAGGATCAGGATGAAGCCGAGCACCACCACCGTCGCCCCCACCAGCCGTCGGGCCGTCGGTCCGGCGAATTGCTCGAAGCGGGGACGCGAGATGCGCTCGAACCGTTCGATCCACGGCCGCGAGCGGGTGACGATCGATTCCAGCATGGCGCGGGAAAAGGTACGGCGGGCAATCCCCTCCGGCAGCCACAATTCCTGCCGGCCCAGCATCATCTGCAGGCCGATCAGTCCCAGGATGATGCCGCATACCACCGGGATGCCCGGCGGCATGGGGATGCAGTTGGGGATGCCGAAAATCAGGAAAAGGATGCCGAAAGCCCGGTTTCGCAGCGCGTTGACCAGATCGCCGATGGCGACGTGATCCTGTTCCTGCGCGGCAAGCACAGCTGCCAGGAGCTCGGAGGTGCGGGGAGTGCGATGGTCCAAGGCGCCCTCATGGATTGGACGCTTCAGCTATAACCGGAAAACGGCGGTGGCAGGGCACGGCCCTCGAAAACTGCCGCAGCGTTAGCGTGGCCGGCCCGGATGGAGCCGACATGCACGCCCCACCCCCGCGGGGACGTGCATGTGCTGTCCGCCCATGGGGACCATAAAAGACGACAGACCGATAGGCAAAGCCCCTGCCGGGCCTCCGACCTCTCAGTTCAGCAGGAACATGCCGTCCACGGACCTCAGCTCCGCCGGCTTGATGAGGCCGGAATGGGCGACCCGGACCGAATGCAGCCGCCCCTCGATTTCGCGCTGCCAGAACTCCAGAAACTTGTTCAGCTCCGGAAAGCGCGGGCAGAGATCGTACTCCTGCCAGAGGAAGGTCTGGAGCAAGTTGGGATGGTCGGGCAGGCGGTAGAGGATCTCGGCCGTGGCGAGGCCGTAGCCTTCCATCTGCAGGACGAAGTCACGCGACACCTTGGAAACCATGGGTCACACCTCCAATCCGCGGCCCCGCTGCCATCGAAAAGGGAAGGGGCGGGACCGGACACCTCATTGTCGGCTACAGACTTTGCCAACGCCAAGGCTAAAGAATGGTTTCCGTCTGCAAAAACAATGATCTAGCAGCCTTCGGCCGGGACTGCTGACAGCCGTCGCGCGGATGGCGGGCGTGACGGAGCGGCGGACCTGGAGGCGGCCCACTCGCTGAAAGCCCGCAGAATATCGACTGCTGGCACTCAGTTCCCGAGAGTGCCAAATTTTTTGCGCGGACCCCTTGCGGCTCGGATTTGCCGCCCTTAGATCGCGGTCGGGCCGGGTGGAGGGGTTCCCGGCGCCTTCAAAACAGGCAACCCCGATGGACAACATCGAACCGGAGGTTTCCCAATGGGTTTCCGTCCCCTGCACGACCGCGTGGTCGTCAAGCGCATCGAGGCCGAGCAGAAGTCGGCCGGCGGCATCATCATTCCCGACACCGCCAAGGAGAAGCCGCAGCAGGGCGAAGTCGTCGCGGTCGGTCCCGGCGCCCGGAACGAGAAGGGCGAGCTGGTGGCGCTCGACGTGAAGGCTGGCGACATCGTGCTGTTCGGCAAGTGGTCCGGCACCGAAGTGAAGATCGACGGCCAGGATCTCCTCATCATGAAGGAGAGCGACATCCTCGGCGTCATCGAGAACGCGGCCGGCGCCCAAAAGGCGGCCTGATCTCAGGCAGCCCGAATTTTCGGTCGCAGGATCGAGGCAGCCCGAGGCGCCCGGTCCCGCGGCATTCGCCATCCCATTCAATCGTCCCAATCTGAAGGAGCACGCCCCATGGCTGCCAAGGACGTAAAATTCTCCGTAGACGCGCGTGACAAGGTTCTGCGCGGCGTCGACATCCTCGCCAATGCCGTCAAGGTCACCCTCGGTCCCAAGGGCCGCAACGTGGTGATCGAGAAGAGCTTCGGCGCCCCCCGCATCACCAAGGACGGTGTGTCGGTGGCCAAGGAGATCGAGCTCGAGGACAAGTTCGAGAACCTCGGCGCGCAGCTCGTGCGTGAGGTCGCCTCCAAGACCAACGATCTCGCCGGCGACGGCACCACCACCGCGACCGTGCTGGCCCAGGCCATCGTGAAGGAAGGCGCCAAGGCGGTTGCCGCCGGCATGAATCCGATGGACCTGAAGCGCGGCGTCGATCTCGCCGTCGAGGCCATCGTCAAGGATCTCGCCGCCAACTCGCGCAAGGTGACCTCCAACGACGAGATCGCCCAGGTCGGCACCATCTCCGCCAACGGCGACGCCGAGGTCGGCAAGTTCCTCGCCGAGGCGATGAAGAAGGTCGGCAACGAGGGTGTCATCACCGTCGAGGAAGCCAAGACCGCCGAGACCGAGCTGGATGTCGTGGAAGGCATGCAGTTCGACCGCGGCTATCTCTCTCCGTACTTCATTACCAATGCGGAGAAGATGCGCGTTGAGTTCGAGGAGCCCTACATCCTCATCAACGAGAAGAAGCTCGCCGGCCTGCAGGAGCTGCTGCCCGTGCTCGAGGCGGTGGTGCAGTCGGCCCGTCCGCTGCTCATCATCGCCGAGGACGTGGAAGGCGAGGCTCTCGCCACCCTCGTGGTGAACAAGCTGCGCGGCGGCCTCAAGGTCGCGGCCGTGAAGGCCCCCGGCTTCGGTGATCGCCGCAAGGCCATGCTGCAGGACATCGCGATCCTGACCGGCGGCACCGTGATCTCCGAGGAAGTCGGCATCAAGCTCGACAGCGTCAACCTCTCCATGCTCGGCCGCGCCAAGAAGGTGGTGATCGAGAAGGAGAACACCACGATCGTCGACGGCGCCGGCGAGAAGGCCGACATCGAGGCCCGCATCGCCCAGATCCGCGCGCAGATCGAGACCACCACCTCTGACTATGACCGCGAGAAGGCCCAGGAGCGCCTCGCCAAGCTCGCCGGCGGCGTCGCCGTGGTGCGCGTTGGCGGCTCGACCGAGGTAGAGGTCAAGGAGAAGAAGGACCGCGTTGACGACGCCCTGCACGCCACCCGCGCCGCGGTGGAAGAAGGCATCGTCCCCGGCGGTGGCGTCGCCCTGCTGCGTTCCATCAAGGCCCTTGAAAACCTGACGGTCGACAACGCCGATCAGAAGACCGGTATCGAGATCGTCCGCCGCGCCATCCAGGCTCCGGCGCGCCAGATCGTGCAGAACGCCGGCGATGATGGCTCCGTCGTGGTGGGCAAGATCCTCGAGTCCAACGACTACACCTTCGGCTACAACGCCCAGACCGGCGAATATGTGGACATGGTGAAGGCGGGCATCATCGACCCCACCAAGGTCGTGCGCACCGCTCTGCAGGACGCCGCTTCCATCGCCGGCCTGCTCATCACCACCGAGGCGCTCATCGCCGAGCTGCCCAAGAAGTCCGGCCCCGCGGCCCCGGCCATGCCGGGCGGCGGCATGGACTTCTGAGGTAGAGCGTACCCCCTGACGCCGCCCGGCTTCTTCGCGAGGTCGCAAACCGGCAGGCCGGTTTGCTCGGGCGGCGGCATGGACTTCTGAGGTAGAGCGTACCCCCTGACGCCGCCCGGCTTCTTCGCGAGGTCGCAAACCGGCAGGCCGGTTTGCTCGGGCGGCGGCATGGACTTCTGAAAATACGAAAACGGCCGGGCCATCGCCCGGCCGTTTTTGTTTCTACCCGCTCAGGTTTCTTGGCCCGCTCGGGTTTCCTGGCCCGCTCGGGTTTCCTGGCCTTCTCAGAAGGTGTAGCGCACGCCCGCGTAGACGGCGCGGCCGGAGCCGGGCTCGAACAAGGCGGAGTTCTGCGCGGCGACCGCAGTGACGCTCACGGTGGCGATATAGGCCGTGTCGAACAGGTTGCGCGCATCGATGTAGGCGGAGAACGGTCCGCCATTGTCATAGCCGAGCCGGAAGTTGAGCAGGGCATAGGCCGCCGTGTTCAGCGTGTTCGCATTGTCCACGTAATAAGGAACGGGCACCCACTCCACGTTCGGCCCCGCGTAGAAGCCGCTCGGATGCTTGTAGAGCAGCTCCACGCGGAAATAGTGCGGGGGGATGCCCGGCAGCTGGTTGTTGCCCCACACCGGGTCATTGTCGAAGAAGAAGTCCGAATAGGTGTAGGCGAAATTGAACCAGAGCTTGTCCGGCGCCGGGCCCTTCTCCCACAGTCCCTTCCAGAGCGTGCCGCCGAAGCCGGCTTCCACGCCCTGGTGCACCGTGTAGCCGAGGTTGACCACCGTGCAGACGCCGGAGACGGTGGTGGCGTTGCATTGCAGCTCGTTCTGCACGTTCGACCGGTACAGCGAGACGTCCCAGCTGAAATCCTCCGTGCGGCCGCGGCTGCCCAGTTCGTAGGTCGTGGCCGTCTGCGCCTTGAGGTTCGAGAGGATGATGCTGGCGAAGTTGGTCAGTTCCGAGAAGGTCGGCACCTCACCGGAATTGGAGATGTTGCCGTAGAGCTGTGCACCGCCGCCAAGATCCCAGACGAATCCGCCCTTCGGCAGGAACAGATTGTAGTCCTGGGAGCCGGTGGCGGCCTTGTAGAACCCCTCGCGGTCGCGTGTCGCCGTCAGATACTGGAAGGCGCCGACCAAAGAGAAGTCCTTGGTGAGGTAGAAATTGTCCTCGGCGTAGAAGGTGGTCGTCGTGGCGTCCTCATCGGCGAAGAAGGTGAGGGCACCCTCGTTGCCGCCGATACTGGCGTAGCGCTGCGCATCGGTGGAGCCGATGGCGGTGGTGACGCCGGCCGTGAGGCGGTTGGCGTAACCGCCGATGAGGCGCTCATCCACCACGCGGGCGAAGCCGCCGAAGGTCAGGTAATCATAGTTGAGGATCTGGAAGATGGGGTGGTTCAGGTCCTTGTCGGAGCCGAACAGGCCCAGTTCCAGCTTTGTGTTGTCGCTCATCACCCAGGTTGTCTTGTTGGCGAGGCGGACCGACTGGATGTTGCGCTGGTAATCGAGCTTGATGTTGGTCGGGTTGGCCGCCTGCGGATCGGTGAGGGCCGCCGTCTTGGTGACGGCACCTGGGATCTGCTGCTCGATGTCGTTGGCGTTGAAGAAAAAGCGGGTTTCGAACGCCTCCGTCGGGCGCCAGCCGATATTGCCAGAGGCACGGATGGAATCGCCTGCGGAATGCTGGCGAAAGCCCTGCGCGGTCAGGGCCGAAGCGGTGACGAAGGCGTCGAACGCGCCCTGGTAGCCGCTGGCGCTGCTCTGCAGGCGGAAGAAGTCCCAGCTTCCGGCATCCATGCGCACGGTGACGCCCGGCGCATCCCGGCCGGTGGGTGTCACGAAATTGATGGCGCCGCCCAGCGCATTGGCGCCGAGCTGGTAGCCGTTGGCGCCCTTGAAGACCTCCACATATTTGTAGGCGGTGGGGTCGATCTCCTGGAAGTCGCCGCTGCCGTCCGCCGTATTGAGCGGAATGACGCCGTCCTGGAACAGCTGGATGCCGCGCAGGTGGGCGTTGCGGGCGATGCCGGAGCCGCGGATGGAGAGGCGGGTGTCCTCACCCCACTTGGTCTGCGCGAACACGCCGGGCACGAAATCCAGCATGTCCTTGACGGTGGTGGCGCGGGTGTCCTGCCACGCCTGTTCGGAGACGACCTCCGCGCCGCCGGGCGTGCGCTCGATGGCGGCGCGCGCCTGGGCCTCGCTGGCGACGGTGAGGGAAGAGCCGGCGCCGCCGTCCACCTGCACCTCCGGCAAAGTGGCATCCTGGGCGGCGACCGGGCTTGAGAACACGACGAAGAGTGCGGTCGAGGACAGCAGAAGCGCCGACGACAGGCGTCGACGCGGCGCGCCGCTGCGCGCACGGGAAGAATGGGGCATGACAGGTATTCCTGGCGCCGGTCAGCGGCGGCCACGGGATGAACGGGGAAAGGGCGGTGCTGTGCGGGGTCAGGCGGCCGGGGGCGCGCGGGGCCGGGCCTGCTCGCCCGCGGGCAGCACGGCGCGGGGAAGCACGATGACCGTTCCGGCCTCTTGCGCCGTCAGGACCGCAAATGGCTGCGGTAATGCGGGACCAGCCGGAAGCGCCGGCGCCCCGCCGATGGCCGGACAGAGCGCGCAGTGGACCCCCGGCGCCCGATCGTGCGGCCCGGGGTCGTCCGGGTGCGCCACGCCGTCGGCCGCCCCGTCCAAGACGGAGGAAAGGCAAAGACCCTCAACCGTGCCGGTAGCCGTGTGGGTCGCCATGGCGGCCGCGCCGAGCACCGACTGCAGCAGCAGCACATAGGCGAGAAGCCAGACCGCCAGCAGCCGCGCCAGGGGTCGCAGCCGGGCGACGGAACCTGGCGCACGCACCGGTGCCCGCACGGGATCGCTCCCGGTTCGCGCGGCCGTGCGCTGTGCCCTTTGCGTCGCCATGAAGCCCCAGATGCGGTCCGGACTTGCAAGCCGGATATCCCCAAGCAGAAGGTAGCTTTTTAGCCGGGGCGTTGAGAAGACATGCGCCTGCGTCATGCCGCCGCTCACGGTCGATGACCAGGCGGGGTTAGCGTTCGGAGCCATTTGGGGCTATAAGCAGGGTAGCCAGCTAATCCCGGTTGGAGGGATCGCCAGCCTGTCCGTTTCGACTATTGGTGATGCGATGCCCTTTGGCTTGATCTCGCGCACGTCTGCCGGGCGTGCTGATTTCCATGTATCTTCGCTCGCGCCGAAGGGCGTGGTGGCGTTTTCCCTGGGCCTATTTCTGGCCGTGAATCTGGGGCCGGGCGCCGTTTGGGCTCAGCAGGCCGCCCCGGCCGAGACGCACCAGCACGCGACGCCGGCAGCTCCGTCCACTGCTACATCTGCCCCTGCTACATCTGCACCTGCCGCAGTTGCACCGGCCGTAGATGCCGCAACCGCGCCTGCGTCCGCCAACCCGGCGTCTCCCAACCCGGCGTCTCCCATCCCAGCGCCTGCACCCCCCGTCGAGGCCGCGCCCGCCGCGCCGGCGCCGGAAGTCGGGGTGGACGGGCGCCTCCCGCATGACTTGACCCCGTGGGGCATGTTCATGGCCGCCGACATGGTGGTGAAGGTGGTGATGCTGGGCCTTGCCTTTGCTTCGGTTCTCACCTGGAGCGTGTGGTTCGCCAAATCCCTTGAGCTGCTGTTCGCCCGGCGCGCCGTCGCCCGCACGCTGAAGGCGCTGCGCGGTGCCGTCACCCTGTCGGATGCGGCCGCCGAGATGCCGAAGCGCAACAGCCCGGCCACCGCCACGGTCCGCGCCGCGCTGGCGGAATGGCATGCCTCTGCCGGCCTTCCGGTGGACGGTATCAAGGAGCGTGTCGCCGTCGCGCTCTCCCGTATCGAGGCCAAGGCCGGCCGGCGCATGACGGCCGGCACAGGCGTGCTCGCCACCATCGGCGCCACGGCGCCCTTCGTCGGCCTGTTCGGCACGGTGTGGGGCATCATGAACTCATTCATCGGCATCTCGAAGGCGCAGACCACGAATCTCGCGGTGGTCGCCCCCGGCATCGCCGAGGCGCTGCTCGCCACCGCGATCGGCCTCGTCGCCGCCATTCCGGCGGTGGTGATCTACAACGTGTTCGCGCGCGCCATCGCCGCCTACAAGGCCAACCTCGCGGACACCTCCGCCGAGGTGATGCGGCATCTGTCCCGCGACCTCGACCGCGCCGCAATCGAGGGCGAGGCCGAACTCCCGCGCCTGCGCGCCGCCGCGGAGTGAGCCCCGATGGCCGCCAAGCTCGACCACGGCGGGGACGACCTCGCCGAGAACCACGAGATCAATGTCACGCCGTTCATCGACGTGATGCTGGTGCTGCTCATCATCTTCATGGTGGCGGCGCCCCTCGCCACGGTGGACGTGAAGGTGGACCTGCCCGCCTCCAACGCCCAGCCGCAGCCGCGGCCGGACAAGCCGCTCTTCCTCTCGGTGAAGAAGGACCTGACGCTGGCGCTGGGGGATGATGCCGTCACCCGCACCGGCCTCGGGGCCATGCTGGACGGGCGCACCAATGCCGACCGCCAGCAGCGCGTGTTCGTCCGCGCCGACAAGACGGTGCCCTATGGCGACGTGATGGAGGTGATGAACCTTCTGCGCACCGCCGGCTATCTCAAGGTGGCCCTGGTGGGTCTGGAAGGGGGCGAAGCGGTACCCGCGGCACCCGCCGCCAGCCCTGCGGCGCCGGCTGCGGCCGCGCCAGTCCCCCCGGGAGCGCCCCAGGGAACGGGCCAGGGCACGCGCCAGGAAACGCCCCGGTGAGCGCGGTTCACCATCACCACCACTGGCACGACTTCGACCGTTACCACCTGCGCAACATGATCCTGCGGCTCGCCGTCGGCGTGCTGGTGGTGGTCGGACTACATGCCGCCGCGGTCTATGTGGCGCTGAACTGGAACAAGGAGCCGACGGGCGAGCAGTCTCCGCCCGCCGCCATCATGATCGAGCTGGCGCCCATGGCGGTTAGCCAACAGTCTCAAGAAGAGGTCGCACCCGGCCCGCAGATGGTGCAGGCGCCCGAGCCGGTGCCCGACGCCCCAGACGAGCCCGAGGACGCCGAGCCACCGCCGCCGGAGCCCGAGGTTCAGCAGACGGTCGAAAAGATGCCGGAGACACCGCCCGCGCCGGCCGAGGCCGAGGTGGTGCTGCCTAAGCCCGAGCCTAAGAAGGTGGAGGAGGCGAAGCCAAAACCGAAGGAGCCGGAGAAGCCGAAAAAGGAGGCGAAGCCCACGCGTCGTCGCTCGGCGCCCGTCACCTCCGCCGCGCCGCGTTCCGACGCTCCGACCGCCCAGACGACGGCCGCGCCATCGCCGGGAGCCGCCGCCGCCCGTTCCGCCGCGCTCGCGGACTGGAAATCGCGCGCCTTCGCCCATCTCAACCGCTTCAAGCGGCCCCAGGGCTCGAACGTGGGGCGGCCGGGCATCAGCATCACGATCGCCGGGTCGGGCGCGGTGACCGGCGTGTCGCTGGCGGGTTCATCGGGCAATTCTGTGCTGGATCAGGAGGCGATGGCCATGGCCCGGCGCGCCTCGCCCTTCCCGGCGCCGCCTGACGGCAAGGGCATGACCTTCGGCGTGGCGATCAATTTCCGCAATTGATGGCGCGCTCCGGCGGCGTCAGTTGCTTGCGACGTCCCAAAGCTGGAAGAAGTGGTGCACCGGCCCGTGGCCGGTGCCCACGTCGAGCCGGTCGGCGGCTGCAATGGCGCCGGTGATGTAGCTCTTCGCGCGCGCGACCGCGTCCGCCAGCGCGAGGCCGGAGGCGAGACCGGCGGTGATGGCGGAAGACAGGGTGCAGCCGGTGCCGTGGGTGTTTCTCGTGGCGTGGCGCGGCGCGGCGAAGCGCTGCGTTCCGTCCGGAGTGACGAGGAGGTCGATGCTCTGCGGCCCCTCGCCGTGCCCGCCCTTCATCAGCACTGCGCGGGCGCCGAGCGCCAGCAGGGCGGCGCCCTGGCGCTGCATCTCCTCTTCCGTCCGCGCGGCTTCGATGCCCAGCAACGCGCCGGCTTCGGGCAGGTTGGGCGTGATGAGATCAGCCGCGGGAATGAGGATGGTGCGCAGGTCATTCAGCGAATCATCGCTCAGCAGCCGTGCCCCCGAGGCCGCGACCATCACCGGATCGAGCACCACCGGCCTTGCCTTGTGCCGCTTAAGCCCCTCCGCCACCGTGCGGATGGCGCCGGGGCGTGACAGCATGCCGATCTTCACCGCCTTCACCGTGAGATCGCAGAACACGGCGTCCATCTGGGCAGCGATGAAATCGTCCGGCACGTCGTGGATGGCGCTGACGCCCCGCGTGTTCTGCGCCGTGAGCGCGGTGATGACGCTGGCGCCGTAGACGCCGAGCGCCGAGAAGGTCTTGAGGTCCGCCTGGATGCCGGCGCCGCCGCTCGAATCCGAGCCGGCGATGGTGAGGGCGATGGGAATGGGCCGGCTCATGGACGGACAAAAGCTCCGTAGAAAGAGTGGGCGAGGCGCCACCCTTGCCAGTCCCGGCGGATTTGTCCACCTTGGCGCGGCCCGCGAGGGCCTTCCGATCCCGCCGCCAGCGGAGCACGCCGTGGTTCCCTTCTTCGTTCAGATCAAGTGCCAGCTCGGGAAGTCCTACGAGGTGGCCGACGCCCTCGCCAATGCGGAAATCGCGTCCGAAATCTATTCCACGGCCGGCGAGTTCGACCTTCTGGTGAAGTTCTACGTGGAGCCGGACACCGACATCGGCCATTACGTGAACCAGAAGGTGCAGACCATTCCCGGCATTCAGGACACCCGCACCATCATCACCTTCAAGGCCTTCTGAGGCTCTCCTGCGCCGCTGGAGGGGCATGCCGCGCGCGCCGCAAGGCGCGGGCGCGAAGCGTCGTGGGAGATCGCGTTCGCACGGAAGTAGACGGTAAGCCGCGGCGGGGATTGATCGCCGGGGCGGACTGTATTACTCAAGGAGAGGATGATGGTATTCAAGTATTGAATGCTTCTAAAGAGAGCCTCGGCTGGCTGCACTGGTCGGGGTGCATGCCCTGATCTGGAGCGATTCAAAATGAGCAGGTATGAACACAGGATCTCTCATCTGAATGGCGTCGAGGCGGGTGAAGGGTGGACATTCCGGCCCGCCGACGACACCTGCCGGGCCATACCGATGGTTCGCGCGCAACTCGACAGCCGCGATCTCTTCGCCGCCGGTCGTCTGGTGACCATCACCCACGGCGAGCAGACCTACCAACTGCGCCTGACCGCGCAGAACAAGCTCATTCTGACCAAGTAAGCCGGAGGGGGACGGTCGTGGCTGGGGCAGCACCGGAGGCGCGAAGGCGGCGCATGCCGCGCGTCTTGCCGCGCGTCTTGGCTTCTCCGCCTTGGTCGCCTTGCCTTCGCCGCCTTTCGTCTGCATCAGGGGCCGGTCCGGCGTAAGGTCGCTCCCGCGTCCTCCACCGGGCCTTTTCGGCACGGGCGGTTCTGCTATTGTCCGCGCCCAATTCGAGCGGACCCAGACCGAAGCATGGCCATTTTACAGCCCGCGTCCGACAAGAGGCGGGCGTTTGATCTCGACCTGCCGCAGCGCCTCGTTGGGCTCCTCGACGCGGCATCGGAGCGCCATGGGCGCGCCGTGCTGCTGCTCGTAGCGGTCGCGCTGATCGCCTTCCTGCCGGGCTTCTTCAACCTCTCGCCCATCGACCGCGACGAGGCGCGCTTCGCCCAGGCGACGAAGCAGATGCTGGAGAGCGGCAACTACGTCGATATCCGTTTCCACACCCAGGCGCGGCACAAGAAGCCCATCGGCATCTACTGGTTGCAGGCCGCGAGCGTGAAGGCCGGCGAGGCGGTGATCGGCCCCTCCGCCCGCGCCTCCATCTGGCTTTATCGCCTGCCGTCCCTGTTCGCCGCCATCGGCGCTGTGCTGCTCACCTATTGGACGGCGCTCGTCTTCCTGTCCCGCCGGGGCGCGCTGTTCGCGGCGCTGATGATGGCGGGATGCGTGCTGCTGGGGGTGGAGGCGCGTCTCGCGAAGACGGATGCGGTGCTGCTCTTCACCGTGATCGCGACTTTCGGTGCGCTCGCGCGGGCCTATGTGCGCCCGCCCGAGGCACGGCAGGGGGATTTGACCCTCGCGCTCATCTTCTGGACGGCCCTCGCGGCCGGTATTCTGGTGAAGGGACCCGTCGCGCCGCTATTCGTCGGCCCCGCCATCGCAGCCCTCGCCATCGCCGATCGCTCGGGCGGATTCCTGCGCCCGCTGAAGCCTCTGCTGGGGCTGGCGTGGTGCCTGCTGCTGGTGCTGCCCTGGTTCGTCGCGATCTACATCGTCACCGACGGCGCCTTTTACCAGCACGCTGTCGGCGTGGACATGATGGGCAAGGTCGCCGAGGGGGCGGAAGGCCACTGGGGGCCGCCCGGCACCTACTTCCTCGCGGCCTGGGGCACGTTCTGGCCCTCCATCGTGGTTGCCGCGATGGCCGTGCCCTATGTCTGGCGCAATCGGCGCGAAACCGCGGTGCGCTTCCTCCTGTGCTGGCTGGTGCCGAGCTGGGTGATTTTCGAGATCGCCGTCACAAAGCTCCCGCACTATGTGCTGCCGGTCTATCCGGCGCTCGCCATCCTCTCCGCGCTCGCCATCGAGCGGGGCGGGCTGGCCCGGGCGGGGTCGCGACTCGCCGGGTTCGTGTGGTTCTGGCCGGGCTTCGCCGTAGCCGTGTCTCTGGCTTTGGGCGGCGCCTATCTTTATTTCGGCAGCGGATTCGGCCTTGCCGCGTGGCCGCTGCTGCTGCTCGGCGTCGTCCTGCTGTGGTGGGCGGCGCGATCGTTCCCGCGCGTCGGGATCGAGGGGGCGTTCCTGACCGCGCTCGCAGGAGCGCTGCTGCTGTATCTCGCGGCGTGGCAGGTGATGCTGCCGCAGATGCGGGCGCTGTGGATTTCCGAGCGCCTCGCCGCCGTGGTGCGCCAGCAGGGCTGCCCGGCCGCGCAGGTCGCCTCCTTCCCCTATCAGGAACCCAGCCTCGTGTTTCTCGTGGGGACACAGATCAATTACGGGCTGCCGAACGAAGCCGCGGCCTTGCTCAAGAAGGGCGGGTGCGCGCTGGCCTTTATCGACGAGCGCTTCACCCCGGCCTTCGAGAAGCACGCGAATGCGCTGGCCCTGAAATACCACGCCGTCGCGACCATCTCGGGCTTCACCTACAACGGCGGCCGCCCCACCTCCATTACCGTCTTCCGCTCCGACGAGGCGGGGTCTTGACCGGGGACCGGGAGGCCTTCGGTGCGGACCGCTCCGCTGACCTGACAGCGGCGCTTCGCCGCGTCGGGGAGGCGGCCGCACTGCTGCTCCTGTCCATCGCACGGGGCCTCACCTACCTGCGCGACCGGCGCGTCGGCGTGCCGCGCCCGCGCCTCGGCCTGCTGGGGCGCTGGGAAGCGCTGGCGCTCGGCTTCCTGGCGGCGGGCGTGGTGGCGGCTCTGATGCTGCTCGTGGATCCGGCGACCATCGGCCTCAGGCTCCGGCTGCCCACCTGGCTGGTCATCTTCGCCGATCGCATCACGGACCTTGGTTTCAGCGGGGTGGTGCTGTGGCCGCTCGGTATCGGGCTCGCCTATGCGCTGATGCTCACCAACACCGGCGATGCCGTCAGCCGGCAGATCGCCGCCAGCGTGGCCGCGCGGCTCGGCTTTCTCTTTCTCGCCATCGCGCCGGTCGGGCTGCTGGTGGCCATCGTCAAGCACACGCTTGGCCGGGCGCGGCCCCATGCCGCCATGCATATCAAGGGGCCGAACCCGGAAATGACCTTCGATTTCCTCATCTGGAAATCGAGCTTCGCGTCCTTCCCCTCCGGCCATTCCACCACCACCTTTGCCGCCGCCGTGGCCTTTGCCGCGCTGTTTCCGCGTGCGCGGACGATCCTGTTGCTGGCGGCCTTTCCCGTCGCCGCGACCCGGATTGTGCTGAGCTCCCATTATCCCAGCGACGTGGTGGCCGGCGCGGTGCTTGGCACGGCGGCCGCCCTGTGGACCGTGAAGCTGTTCGCGGCCCGCCGCGTCGTCTTCGCAGTTGACGCGGCGGGCACGATCGTGCCCATGGCGGGGCCGTCAGCCAGGCGGCTCGCCCGTCTCCTCGCTCCCGTCATTCCCGCGCGCGCCGGCCTGCCTTTGCCGCCGCCGAGGGACGGGGGCACCGCCGTTCCAGCCGAAGAGGCGAGACCGTGACTTCCCTTTCCTCCGAAACCTCCGCGGCACCCCGCCTGTCGGTGGTCATCGCCGTCAAGGACGAGGCGGACAACGTGCTGCCGCTCATCGACGAGATCGATGCGGCGCTGTCGTTCGAACCGTTCGAGCTGATTTTCGTGGATGATGGCTCCACCGACGCCACCCTCGCCAACCTGCGGCTGGCCCAGCAGACACGCCCCTATATGCGCGTCCTGGTCCACGAGAGGGCCTGCGGGAAGACCGCCGGCGTGGACACCGGCGCCTGGGCGGCACGCGGCGAGCTCCTGCTGCTTCTGGACGGCGACGGGCAGAACAATCCCGCCTATTTGCCCGAGATGATCCGCGTCATCGACGAGGGCGGTCCCCGCGTCGGCATGGTGCAGGGCGAGCGTCAGGGCCGCAAGGATACCGCCTTCAAGCGTTACCAGTCGCGCCTCGCCAACAAGATTCGCCGTGGCCTGCTGAATGACGGCTCGCGCGATACCGGCTGCGGCCTCAAGGCGGTGCGTCGCGAGGTGCATTTGCGCCTGCCCGTGTTCGACGGCCTGCACCGCTTCATGGCGGCGCTGGTGCGGCGCGAGGGCTACGAGATCCGCACCGTCAAGGTGGTGGATCGCGAGCGCTGGCACGGCGTGTCGAAGTACGGCTTCTGGAACCGCCTCTGGGTCGGCATCGCCGACATGTTCGGGGTGTTCTGGCTTATCCGTCGGCGGCGGGTGCCGCGCGTGGTGGAGCGCGGCTGATGGTCTATTACCTGTCGGAGATCGGCAACTACCTCCACGAGGTGTTCATCGACCAATTCGATTGGTGGGTGGCGCTCGGCCTCGTCGCGCAGTTCATGTTCACGATGCGCTTCGTGGTGCAGTGGATCGCCAGCGAGCGCGCCCAGCGCTCGGTCATTCCCTTCGCCTTCTGGACCTTCTCGCTCGGCGGTGGCTCGCTGCTGCTGGTCTATGCCATCTACCGCAAGGATCCGGTGTTCATCGCCGGACAGGCGCTCTCCACCTTCATCTACATCCGCAACCTTCAGTTCGCTTTGCGTGAACGGCGCGCCAACCGCGCCGTGACCTGAGCGGGGGCGTTGGTTGCTGGGAGTCGTCCTCCGGCGGAACCGGAGGACGACGTTCTTCGGCGCCTCAATGCAGGATCTGGCTGAGGAACAGCTTGGTCCGCTCGTGCTGCGGGTTGGAGAAGAAGGCGTTGGGCTCGTTCATCTCCACGATCTGCCCCGCATCCATGAAGATCACCCGGTTCGCCACCTGACGCGCGAAGCCCATTTCATGGGTCACGCACAGCATGGTCATGCCGTCCTGGGCGAGCGAGACCATGGTGTCGAGCACCTCCTTCACCATTTCCGGATCGAGGGCCGAGGTGGGCTCGTCGAACAGCATGATGCGCGGCCGCATGCAGAGCGCGCGGGCGATGGCGACGCGCTGCTGCTGGCCGCCGGAGAGCTGGCCGGGATATTTGTGGGCCTGGTGCGGGATCTTCACCTTCTCGAGGAAGTGCATGGCCAGTTCCTCGGCCTCCTTCTTCGGCATCTTGCGCACCCACATGGGGGCAAGCGTGCAGTTCTCGAGGATGGTGAGGTGCGGGAACAGGTTGAAGTGCTGGAAGCACATGCCCACCTCGCGGCGCACCTCGTCGATGCGCTTGAGGTCGTCGGTCAGCTCGATGCCATCCACCACGATGCGGCCCTTCTGGTGCTCCTCCAGACGGTTGATGCAGCGGATGAGGGTGGACTTGCCGGAGCCGGACGGCCCGCAGATGACGAGGCGCTCGCCCCGCTCCACGGTCAGGTTCACGTCACGCAGGACGTGGAAGTCGCCGTACCATTTGTTCACGCCGGTCATCTCGACGGCGATCTTGGGGGCGGTCGCCTCGTCGGCGGCGATGATGGGATCTGCGCTCACGTGTGTTGCCCCTCTCAGTGCCGGTGAGCCCGATCGAGGCGCTTCTCCAGCGCCATCGAATACCGGGACATGCCGAAGCAGAAGACGAAGTAGATGATGCCGGCGAAGCCGAAGCCGGTGAACAGGGTGGTGGGCGAGGCCCAGTTGGGATCGGTGAAGGCCGCGCGCATGGAGCCGAGCAGGTCGAAGATCGAGACGATCAGCACCAGCGTCGTATCCTTGAACAGGCCGATGAAGTTGTTGACGATGCCCGGGATAACCAGCTTGAGCGCCTGCGGCAGCACGACGAGGCGCATCATGAGCCCCGAGCGCAGTCCCACCGCCATGGCGCCCTCATACTGGCCCTTGGGGATCGCCTGCAGGCCGCCGCGCACCACCTCCGCCATGTAGGCCGAGGCGAACAAGGCGACGCCCACCAGCGCCCGCAGCAGCCCGTCGATGGTGAAGCGGCCGGGCAGGAACAGGGGCAGCATGTAGGTGGCGAAGAACAGCACCGTGATGAGCGGCACGCCGCGCCAGAACTCGATGAAGATGATGCACAGCCACTTCACCAGTGGCAGGCGCGAGCGCCGGCCCAGCGCCAGCAGGATGCCGAACGGGAGGGAAACGGTGATGCCGGTGACGGCGATCACCAGCGTCACCAGAAGTCCGCCCCACAGGCGCGTCTCGACCTGGGGCAGCCCCACGTCGATGTCCACCGCCAGCAGCACCACCGCCAGCACGCCGAGGATGCTCAGCGTGGTCTTCGCCGACGAGCGCCCACCCTCCGGCCCCGCAAGGACGCGGGAGATACCGTAGGCGATGGCGGTCAGGAGCACGGTGGAAAGGGCATAGTCGATCCAGAAGCCGGTCCTCAGCCCCTGCGGGCCACCGAGGGCGGAAAAGTTGACGCCGAGCCAGCCGAGCACGAAGCGCTGGAGATCGAGGTTGCCGCCGGTGAGCAGCACGAAGGCGACCACCGGATAGGCGCCGAAGAAGAGGATCGCGTTGAGCCGCTTGTACGGCACGCTCTGGATCAGCAGCGGCAGCAGCAGAAGGGCGCCGAGCCAGTAGACCACATTCACCCGCCAGCGCTCGCTGGCCGGATAGAAGCCGTAGATGAGCTGGTCGAGCTTGGCCCAGATGAAGGGCCAGCAGGCGCCCACCGGACGGCCGAGCTTCTCGGCGAGGCAGGCGTCGCGGTTGGTGCCGGTCCACACCGCATCGATCAGGAAGAATTTGATCAGCGGCGGCACGGTGACATAGAGCAGCCACAGGCCGAACAGCGTCAGCAGCACCTGGGGCACGGAGCCGAACAGGTGCTGGCGGGCCCACAGGATGGGCCCCCGGGTCGCGACCGGAGCCGGCTGGGGCTCGTGGAACGCCGTCGAGACGAAGGGTGTCGCGGGCGTGATGGAGGGGCGGGGGGCGGAGATGTCCGTCATGTCACCGCTCCACCAGCGCGACGCGCTTGTTGTACCAGCCCATGATCGCCGAGGTGACGATGGAGATGGTGAGATAGACCGCCATGATGATGGCGATGATCTCGATGGCCTGTCCGGTCTGGTTCAGCGTTGTGCCCGCGAACACCGCGAACAGGTCGGGATAGCCCACCGCGACGCCAAGCGAGGAGTTCTTGGTGAGGTTGAGATACTGGCTGGTGAGCGGCGGCACGATCACCCGCATGGCCTGAGGGATGATGACGAGGCGCAGCGTCGGCCCATTGCGCAGGCCCAGCGAATGGGCCGCCTCGCTCTGGCCCTTCGACACCGCCAGGATGCCCGAGCGCACGATCTCGGCGATGAAGCCGCCGGTGTAGATGGAGAGTGCCAGCAGCAGCGACACGAATTCGGGGATGACGCGCAGGCCGCCAGCGAAGTTGAAGCCACGCAGTTCCGGCTTCTCCACACTCACCGGAAAGCCCATCGCGGCGGAGGCGAGGAGGGGCAGCACGATGATCAGGCCGAGGGAGGTCCAGAAGACGGGGAAGAAACGACCCGTCGCCTCCCGCCGCTTCTTTGCCCAACGTGCGAGCAGGAAGCTCAAGACGAAGGCGGCGATGAGGGCGTAGAGGATGGCCATGGAGCCGTCCTCGAAGATCGGGCGCGGCACCACGAGGCCGCGATTGTTGATGAACACCCCCGGGGCGGCGAGGGTGGCCGCATAGGCCGAGAGCGGGGCGCCGAGGAAGCCGAGGCCGATGGAGGACAGGCCCGAGCCGATGGCGCCGAGCAGCGGCTGGAGGCCGAAGCCCCAGCTCTGGCGTGGTCCCGGCAGGGTGGCCAGCACGGCGAGGTACCAGAACATGATCTGGAACAGCGGCGGCAGGTTGCGCGTGATCTCCACATAAGCGGAGGCCAGCGCCTTGATGACCACATTCTTCGACAGCCGGGCCACGCCCATCAGGAAGCCGATGAGGGTCGCGAGGATGACACCGAGGAAGGCCACCAGCAGGGTGTTGAGCAGGCCCACCAGGAAGGCGCGGCCGTAGGACATGGATTCGTTGTAGGGGACCAGCGACTGGCTGATGGCGAAGCCGGCGCGGTTGTCGAGGAAGCCGAAGCCTGAGGCGATGCCGAGCCGGGTCAGGTTGGACTGGGCGTTGGAATAGAACGACCACAGCAGCCAGACGAGGATGATCGCGACGGTGATCTGGATCACCTGCGACCGCAGCTTTGGATCCGTCCAGGACCAGCGACGGCCCGTCGGCCGCGGCGGCGCGGCAGGGCTGACTTCAGACATGAAACCCCCGAAAGCTCAGGCCTTTGGCCTGTGTTATTGGTGACGGAGGGCACGATGGCCGCGTCCTCCGTCCCGTTTCAAGCCCAGCTCTCAGGCAAGGCGCGGGCCAACGGCCCGGATCAGCCTCAGCGCACCGGCGGACCGTACTGGATGCCGCCCTTGGTCCAGAGGTTGTTCAGGCCGCGTTCGATGCCGAGCGGCGTGGCGGGGCCGACGTTGCGGTCGTAGATCTCGCCGTAATTGCCGGTGGCCTTGAGGATGCGCACCACCCAGTCGGGGGTGAGGCCGATGCCCTCGCCATATTTGCCGTCGGTGCCGAGCAGGCGCTTGATGTCCGGGTTCTCGGACTTCACCTGCTCGTCCACGTTCTTCTGGGTGATGCCCAGCTCTTCGGAGTTGAGCAGCGCAAAGTAGGTCCACTTCACGAGGTCGAACCACTGGTCGTCGCCATGGCGGACCAGCGGGCCGAGGGGCTCCTTGGAGATGGTCTCGGGCAGGAGGACATGGTCGGCCGGGTTGGTGAGCTTCAGGCGCACCGCGGCGAGCTGGGACTTGTCCGAGGTGAACACGTCGCAGCGGCCGGATTCATAGGCCTTCACCGTCTCGTCGAGGGTCGCGAAGGCGATGACCTCGCGATACTTCATGTTGTTGGCGCGGAAATAGTCGCCGACATTCAGCTCGTTGGAGGTGCCCGTCTGCACGCAGATGGAGGCTTCCTGCAGCTCCTTTGCGGACTTCAGGCCGACCGACTTGCGGATGAGGAAGCCCTGGCCGTCGTAATACATGACGCCGGCGAAGTTGAAGCCCAGTGTGGTGTCGCGCGACATGGTCCAGGTGGTGTTGCGCGACAGCACGTCGATGGCGCCGGAGGTCAGCGCGGTGAAGCGGTCCTTGGCGGAGAGGGGGGTGAACTTCACCTTCGACGGGTCGTTGAAGATGGCGGCGGCGATGGCCCGGCAGAAGTCGACGTCGAGCCCGCTCCATTCATTCTTGTCATTGGGGCTGGAGAAGCCGGGCAGGCCCTGGGTCACGCCGCAGTTGAGGGCGCCTCTCGCCTTCACGTCGTCGAGGGTCGCGGCCTGCACGGCGCCAGCCAGCGACAGAAGTCCTGCTGCTGCGAAGAGGAGTCGTTTCACGGAAGGTTCCTTTTATCGCGATGCCGGCCCTTCCGCCGCCGCTCCTGCCGCTGTCCGGCACGAGATGGCTCGACGGACGGATCAAGGCCGTCTATCCCGCCCATCACAACCCCTCACAGCGGAGCGGTCAATAGCGGCCGGCCGGTCGCAAGCTACCGTGACCACAGGAGACATGCATGTCGGACGCAAGCAGGGATGACCAAGGGGCACACGGAGCGTCAGGCGCGACCCTGGGCGCGGCTACGACGATCGTCCATGCCGGCCGCGATCCCCGCCGCTTCGACGGATTCGTGAACACCCCGGTGGTGCGCGGCTCGACCGTGCTTTATCCGAACTATGATGACCTGATCCACCATCGCGCCCGCTACACCTACGGTCGCCACGGCAATCCCACCAGCGAAAGCCTGCAGGTGGCGCTCACCGCGCTGGAGGGGGGCGACGGCGTGGTGCTCACCCCCTCCGGCCTGTCGGCGGTGACGACGGCGCTGCTCGCGGTGGCCGGCAGCGGCGATCACGTCCTCGTGGTGGACAGCGTTTACCGACCGACCCGCAACTTCTGTGACGGGCTTTTCGCCCGCCTCGGCGTCGAGACCACCTATTACGATCCCCTGATCGGCGCCGGGATCGAGGCGCTGATCCGCCCGAATACCACGGCCATCTTCCTGGAGGCGCCCGGCTCCCAGAGCTTCGAGATGCAGGACGTGCCGGCCATCGTCGCGGTGGCGAAGGCGCGCGGCATCACCACCCTGATCGACAACACCTGGGCGACGCCGGTCTTCTTCAAGCCCCATGCCTTCGGCGTGGACATCTCGATCCAATCGGGCACCAAATACATCTGCGGCCATGCGGACGTGAGCATCGGCACCATCTCCGCCGTGGGAGACGCGCTCCGCAAGGTGCGCGCCACCTATAGCGCGCTGGGCATCACGGTCGGTCCCGACGACATCGCGCTCGCGGCCCGCGGGCTCAGGACGCTGGCCGTGCGCCTCGCCCAGCACCAGAAGGCGGGGCTGGAGATGGCGGAGTGGCTTGCTGCGCGGCCTGAAGTGTCGCGCGTGCTGCATCCGGCGCTGCCGTCCGATCCCGGCCACGCCATCTGGAAGCGCGACTTCTGCGGCGCCAGCGGCCTGTTCAGCCTCATCCTGAAGCCGGTGCCAGAGGCGGCGGTCGCGGCCTTCTTCGATGCGCTCACATTGTTCGGAATGGGCTATTCGTGGGGCGGCTACGAGAGCCTCGCCATCCCGTTCGACTGCAAGGACTACCGCACCGCGACGCCGTGGCAGGTGGAAGGGCCGGCCGTGCGCATCCACATCGGGCTGGAAGACACGGCCGATCTCAAGGCCGATCTCGACCGCGCCTTCGCCCGCATGCGCGAAGTGGCCGGCGGCTAGACGCTTTGGGTATCGGGGAAACCTGACGCGCGGGCGAGCGTTGTCCTGACGAGACACAACATTGTCAGGAGGCCGTAATGCAGGACCCGAACGAAGTCCGCGAGGACGTGGAATTCCATCGTACCGATGGCCGCACGAGGGATGGCGCGCCGGTAAAGCCCGCGGTCCAGGCGCGGCAGGGGGTCACCTCGGGCCGCGTGCTGATGATCCTGTCCGTGGGCCTCGCGCTGGTCGTGATCGGCTTTGCCGCGAGCTACATGGGCGCGGTTTAGGCGCGCCCATAACTCACACCGGAATGTTGTCGATCAGCCGCGTCTCGCCGAGCCATGCCGCGGCGAGCAAGCGGATCGGCTCCTTGGCGTCCTTCAGCGGCGCCAGGGTCTCCGCGTGGCGGGCCGCGACGTAATCCACCCTGAGGCCGAGCGCTGAGATCATTCCGGAAGCCGTGTCTACGGCCGCCTGAGGATCGGTTCCCCCGCGAATCTGTTCAGCGGCGCGGGTGAGGGCGGCATAGATCACCGGGGCAACCTTTCGCTGCTCCTCGTCCAGATAGGCGTTGCGGGAGGAGAGGGCGAGCCCGTCCGCCTCGCGGATCGTCGGGACGGGCACGACCTCCACCCCGAGATCGAGATCCTTCGACAGCCGGGTCACCACCTTGAGCTGCTGGTAGTCCTTCTCGCCGAACATGGCGTAGTCCGGCGCGCACTGGATGAAAAGCTTGCCCACCACCGTGGCGACGCCGCCGAAGAAATGCGGCCGGAAATCGGTCTCAAGCCCTTCGGACGGCCCGCCGACGGCGATGCGGGTGGCGAATCCCGCCGGATACATCTCCGTCGCGGTGGGCGCATAGACGAGATCGACGCCGACGTCCGCCAGCCTGTTGAGGTCCGCCTCGAGCGCGCGGGGGTATTTGTCGAAATCCTCGTGCGGGGCGAACTGGGCCGGGTTGACGAAGATCGACACCACGGTTCGTCCGGCGAGTTCCCGTGCCTTTTCCGCCAGCGCCATGTGGCCCACGTGCAGAGCGCCCATGGTGGGAACCAGCGCCACCTTCGAGCCCTCGGCGCGGAAGCCCGCCACCGCCGCCCGCAGGTCGCGCACGCGGCCCACAACCTTCGGCAAAGTCGCCATCATCCCATCCCCTCGCCACGGCGCACGGCCGCTTGGGGGGTGCAGATAGGCCCTGCGCCGCCCGGCATCAAGCCATAGTCCGTCGCGGGGCGGGCAGGGGCCTTGGTGGGGCGGCCGTTGGAGCTTATGTGTGAGACGGAGAGGATCGGATGGCCACGCGCGACGACAGCAAGGGAAAACTGGCGGAAACCCGGGCGGCAGCATCCGTGCCCGTTTCCGGCGCCGGCGAGGTTGAGGCGTTTCTCGCGGCGGCCCGCAGCATGCCTCCGGCCCGACCGGTGGACGGACGGGGCCGGCTGTCCTTCGCCTTGGACGCCACCGGGTCGCGCCAACCCACTTGGGCGCTTGCCTGCGACATCCAGGCCGACATGTTTGCCTCCGCCGCCGCCCACGGCGGGCTGGATATGCAGATCGTGTATTACCGGGGCCAGGACGAGTGCCGCGCCTCGCCCTTCGTGCGCGATGCCGCGACCCTCGGCGGCATGATGCGCCGCATCTCCTGCATGGGCGGCCTCACCCAGATCAACCGCGTCCTTGGCCATCTCGGCAAGGAGGCGGAACGCTCTGGGCTGAGGGCCGCCGTGTTCGTCGGCGACGCGGTGGAGGAGGATCCGGCGGCGCTGAAGGAGGCGGCCGGGCAGCTCGCACTGCGCGGCGTGAAGCTGTTCATGTTCCAGGAGGGGCACGACGCTCGCGTGGAGGATGTCTTTCGTGGCCTGGCGCAGGTCACCGGTGGTGCCTGGTGCCGGTTCGATCCCTCCGCCGCCGGCGAGCTGAGGCAGTTGCTTGCGGCCGTGGCGGCCTATGCGGCCGGCGGGCAGCGTGCCCTGACCTCCCGCCGCGACGATGGCGCCCGGCGCCTGATCGCGGCCATGGGCCGTTGACGGCGGTGGACCTTCACCCCTTAACGCATCCCGCCGGCGCAACAGCGCGGCGATCGCTCCGGAGTTTTGCGTGATTACCCTTGTTGCCGGTGCGTTGCTGCTGCTGATCGGACTCTATGGCCTCTCGGTCTGGACCAAGGCCGACCCCAAGGTGCTGATCGCGACGATGATGCGGACGCTGGCCTATGCGGCGCTGCTCGGCGCCGCCGGGGCGCTGGTGACGGGGCGGATCGGCATCGCGCTTCCGCTCGGCGCCGCCGGCATTGCGCTTCTGGGACGGCTCGACCCTCAGGGGATCGGCGGCTATCTCGGCGGGCTGTTCAAGCGCCGCAGCGCGCCGAAGACCTCGGGTGTCCGCACGGCGATGTTCGAGATGGAACTGGACCACGCCACCGGCGACATGGGCGGTACGATCCTCGCCGGTGCCCATGCGGGGCGGCGTCTGGAGGAGATGGACATCCCCTCCCTTGTGGCGCTGCGCCCGCAGTGCGATGCGCAGTCGCTCGCTTTACTCGAAGCTTATCTCGACCGCCGGGCGCCCGCCTGGCGTGAGGACGCACAGGGATACGCGGGTGCGGGGGATGTGGGCGGAGGCGGTGGCCTGGACGCTGCGATGTCCGAGGAGGAAGCCTATCAGGTCCTTGGCCTTCAGCCGGGCGCGGGCGCGGAGGCTGTCCGCGCGGCGCACCGATCCCTCATGAAGAAGCTCCACCCCGATCACGGGGGAAGCGACTATCTCGCGTCGAGGATCAACCGAGCGAAGGACGTGATCTTGCGCAAGCATCGCTGATTCTCTGGCAGGACTTCAGTTCCTGATAGGCATGCAGTCGAAATCGTTACGCTTGAGTAAACGGCAAGCTTCCTTCGCCGACTTCTCGTCAAAGCCGGCGAACCGGGCGCGGTAGAGTTCGGACGAACCCTTGGACACCTTCTCGGTGTAGGGATCGGCGCCGGTCAGCGCGGACTTCACGCGGGCACGGGCGGCGTCGAGCTTGCTGCGGGCCTCGCGCTCGCCGTCGAACGCGCCGATCTGGATGCTCCATCCGGCTTTGGCCGAGGCGGGGGCATGGCTGCGCTGGGAGGATGCCGGAGCGGCCGCGGGATGCGGGACCGCCACAGGAGCGAGGGACGCGGTGCGCACCGGCCTTGCGGGCTGCGGGGCGGCTTGTGCGCGGGCGGCATTGTCCACGACACCTTCGCGCGCGGAGCGCAGGGCGCGGGCGTAGGGATCGTCCGGCTCCATGGCGGCGATGCGCGCGGCCCGCATCGCCTGCTCGGCGGCGGCATCGGGCGCGCCGAGCCTCGAGGTGTCCTTGCCGGCCGGGGTCGCAGCCGCAGCCTCGGCGCGGGCGGCAACCTGCTGGGGCTTCACATGGGCGCGGCCTTCGGCAGCGGCGGTCGCGGCCGCGGCGGCCGGCGACTGGGCGAGGCTCGACGGTCCGAGATAGCCGAGCATGCCGGCGGGGGCGGCCGTGAACTGGGTGGTGGTGGCGACCTGCATGGGGGCCGGGGCAGGCGCTGCGGCGACGCTGGCGGCGGTGGGCTTCTGGATCGCCACCGTCTTCACGGCGACCGGCTTGATGGGCTCGGCGGAGCCTGGCTTGACCTCGGGCCGCGCCTGCGGGAGCGGGACGCTCGGGGCGGCGGCCACCACGACGGCGTTGGCGCTGCGCGCGCCGGGCTTTGCCGAGATGGAGGCGGTGCTCGCCGGCTCCGCATTGGCCTCCACCACCACCGGCTTCGGTAGCGGCGCCACGGCATGGGGCTGAATTTCGTCGCGGGCAGCCGCGATCGGCATGGGTGCGCTGAAGCTGCCCGGCTTGCCGATGGAGAAGGCGTTGTCGGCCACCTCCGTGATCTTCGGAGCGACACGGCCGCCGGCATAGGCGGTGGGGAGATTCTGGCTGATGAGGCTGCTCATCCGCGCATCACGGGAGCCGCCGCTGGAGCCGCCGAGGACGACGCCGACGAGATAGCGGCCGTCGCGCTTCACGGACGTCACCAGATTGTAGCCCGAGGCATTGGTGTAGCCGGTCTTGATGCCATCCACGCCCTCGATCCGGCCCAGCAGCCGGTTGTGGTTCCCGATGGCCTGACCCTTGTAATAGAAGGTCCGAGTGGCGAAGTATTTGTATTGCTTCGGGAAACGGTCCTGGATCGCGCGGCCGAGGATCGACAGGTCGCGCGCGGTGGTCACTTGGTTCACGTTCGGCAGGCCGGAGGCGTTGCGATAGACCGTGCGGCTCATGCCCAGCGCGCGGGCCTTCTCGGTCATCGCCTCGGCGAAGGCGGATTCAGAGCCGGCGAGATTTTCAGCGATCACCACCGCCACGTCGTTGGCCGAGCGGGTGACCAGCGACTTGATGGCGTCCTCCACCTCGATGGTCTGGCCGGGCCTGACGCCCAGCTTGGATGGCTGCTGTGACGCCGCCTTCGCGGATACCTCCAACTTGCTGTCAAGGCGAAGGTTTCCGGCCTCCAGCTGCTCGAACAGGAGGTAAAGCGTCATAATCTTGGTGACTGAGGCAGGATGTCGCAGGGCGTCCGAATTTTCTTCGTACAGCACCTTGCCGGTATTCCCGTCCACGATGATCGCAGCCGAGCCGTAGCGCCAGCGTCCGCCATCGGGATCGGCGGCAGCGGTCGTCTTGGTATTCGAGGACGGCTTGGCCTTGGATGCGGACTTCGACGTCGACTTGGACGAAGACTTCGCGCTGCGCTCCACCTGTGTCTTCTTGCGCGGCTTCGCGTCGGCCACGGTGGCGGTCAGTGAGAAGGCCGCGAGCACTGCAAGTGCAAGGGCTTTCGAGCAATGTGGCAGACCGCCGCGAGCGTAACGCATGTACTTTTGTCCCGTGTCGCTGGTCGCAGAAGCCGCCCCTCTTCCGAAACACCGATGTGACAGGGAAGCCTTGTGGCAGGCTTGTGCGTCGCACCGGAGGTCCAGGGAAGCGACCAGTGCCTGACCCTAAAAACGCGGAGTTACCAAGGCGTAAACCGGGCGCCCCTGCCACATTGTGCGCTGCACAAAAACGCTTGACTTTCGTTGTGCAGTGCATAATATCCACAACTGAGCGGAGGCATAATCCACTCGACGCAATGCCAGCGCGTTTGCTGGCGCGAAAGGGGACACCCAATGGTTCAGAGCGCTGAAGAGCTCCAGAAGATGAGCAAGGACAACATCGAAGCCGCCGTGAAGAGCTTCGGCACGCTTTCCAAGAGCGCCCAGGCGATCGCGGTGGAAATCGCCGATTACACCAAGGCTTCTTTCGAGCAGGGCAGCGCTGCCCTCGAGAAGCTGCTCGGCGCCAAGACTCTTGAGCAGGCGATCGAGATCCAGCAGTCCTACCTCAAGACTGCCTACGAGGGCGCCGTCGCCCAGGCGACCAAGCTCGGCGAGCTCTACACGGAGCTGGCGAAGGAGGGCTACAAGCCCTTCGAGACCTCTTTCGGCAAGTTCGGCCGCTGAGGCTGGACGCCAAGGCCTTTGGCCTGAGGTTTGGCCCACAGGCGCGCCAGGCGCGCCGGGGCCTTGATGATGCCGCGAGGCCAGCCCCTGGGGGGCGGCCTCACGGTTCCGCGCCGGGGGCTCGTTTCGCGTCGCGCCCCGGCGCCCTCCTTTGATGATGCGGCCGCAAGGCCATCCCCGCCCGGCCCGTGCCGGGCTTTTTGCGTTCAGGGGCATCGAAGGCGGCACGATCTACGCACCTGTTGCGTTCAGGCCTCCGCCAAAGCGCCGCAGGCCGGAATTGTTCCGCTGACCTTGCGCCACGCGCCGTTCCTCCCGACATAAAGGCGGCAGTTACCTGACCGGTGACGCGTGCGCAGCGGTACTGGCGCAGCGGCACCTATTTTTCTATTATTGCCAGCCGTGAGGGGCTGCGCCGAGGCTCCGGGCTGCCGCCGGAGATCGCGGTAGGGCGCGAGGAACATGAAGCACTTTATTCAGTCGTCTCAGCCGGCGCATTCCGCCTCAACGGCGCCCGACCTCGTGCCGACCAGCGCCATGGCGGGCGAGCCGCCGCGCAAGGGCGACGGGCCGGGCACATCCGTCATTACCCGCACCAAGCCGCAGACCAAGCGGCCGAGCCTTTATCGCGTGCTGCTGCTGAATGACGACTACACGCCGATGGAGTTCGTGGTCCATGTGCTCGAACGGTTCTTCAGCAAGAACCGCGACGAGGCGAACCGCATCATGCTCCATGTCCATCACCATGGCGTGGGTGAATGCGGCGTTTTCACCTACGAGGTCGCCGAGACCAAGGTGACGCAGGTGATGGATTTCGCCCGCAAGCATCAGCATCCGCTTCAGTGCGTGATGGAAAAGAAGTGAGCCGCATCCGGCGGCGTTCAAATTTCCCGCAGAAAAAATAATGGTCTCGGCGCCCGAGCCAAAGCTCGGGCGGGTGGGCCGTTCGCGCGCCGTCAAGTGAAATCGGCGCCGGGCGAAAGCGCATTCCTGTCCGCGGGGGACTTGCGCACTGCGGCATCCAGTACGAAGTTTGTGTGAATGGTGCACGTGCTCCGGATCTGGGGGAAGATTCCGAAAGTCCGGAGCGACGCGCGAAAGAGGTGTCGATGCCCACATTCTCACGAAGCCTCGAACAGTCGCTCCATCGCGCTCTGGCCCTCGCGAACGAACGCCACCACGAGTACGCGACTCTCGAGCATCTGCTTCTGTCCCTCGTCGACGATCAGGATGCGGCCGCCGTCATGCGCGCCTGCAACGTCGACATGGAGAAGCTCCGCCGCAATCTCATCGAATATGTCGACACCGAGCTGGAGAATCTCGTCCAGTCCGGCTCTGACGATTCCAAGCCCACGGCCGGTTTCCAGCGCGTCATCCAGCGCGCCGTCATTCATGTCCAGTCCTCTGGCCGCGAGGAGGTGACGGGGGCCAACGTGCTCGTCGCCATCTTCGCCGAGCGCGAGAGCCATGCCGCCTATTTCCTGCAGGAGCAGGACATGACGCGGTACGACGCCGTCAACTACATCTCCCACGGCATCGCCAAGCGCTCCGGCATGTCCGAGAGCCGGCCCGTGCGCGGCGCCGACGAGGAGACCGAGACCAAGTCCGGCGACGACAAGCAGAAGAAGGCCGACGCGCTCGACGCATACTGCATCAACCTCAACAAGAAGGCGCATGAGGGCAAGATCGACCCCCTCATCGGCCGCGACAGCGAGATCACCCGCACCATCCAGGTGCTCTGCCGCCGGCAGAAGAACAACCCGCTGTTCGTGGGCGATCCGGGCGTCGGCAAGACCGCCATCGCCGAGGGCCTCGCTAAGCGCATCAATGACGGCGACGTGCCGGACGTCCTCGCCACCGCCACCGTTTTCGCCCTCGACATGGGCGCGCTGCTCGCCGGCACCCGCTATCGCGGCGACTTCGAGGAGCGCCTCAAGCAGGTGGTGAAGGAGATCGAGGCCTATCCCAACGCGATCATGTTCATCGACGAGATCCACACGGTCATCGGTGCCGGTGCGACTTCGGGCGGGGCCATGGATGCGTCCAACCTTTTGAAGCCGGCGCTGGCCTCGGGGTCGCTGCGCTGCATGGGCTCGACCACCTACAAGGAATACCGCCAGTATTTCGAGAAGGATCGCGCCCTCGTCCGCCGCTTCCAGAAGATCGACGTGGCCGAGCCGACCGTGCCCGACGCCATCGAGATCCTGAAGGGGCTGAAGCCTTACTTCGAGGACTACCACAAGCTGCGCTACACCAACGACGCCATCAAGGCAGCGGTGGAGCTGTCGGCCCGCTACATCCATGACCGCAAGCTGCCGGACAAGGCGATCGACGTGATCGACGAGTCGGGCGCGGCCCAGATGCTGCTGCCCGAGGCCAAGCGCAAGAAGACCATCGGCCTCAAGGAGATCGAGGCGACCATCGCGACCATGGCGCGGATTCCGCCAAAGACCGTCTCCAAGGACGACGCTGAGGTGCTGGCAAACCTGCAGACGACCCTGAAGCGGGTGGTCTACGGGCAGAACAAGGCGATCGAGGCGCTCTCCGCCTCGATCAAGCTGGCCCGTGCCGGCCTGCGCGAGCCGGAGAAGCCCATCGGCTGCTACCTGTTCTCCGGCCCCACCGGCGTCGGCAAGACGGAAGTGGCCAAGCAGCTCGCCTCGATCCTGGGCGTGCAGCTCCTGCGCTTCGACATGTCGGAATATATGGAGCGCCACACCGTGAGCCGCCTCATCGGCGCGCCTCCCGGCTATGTGGGCTTCGACCAGGGCGGCCTGCTGACCGACGGCGTGGATCAGAACCCGCACTGCGTGCTGCTGCTGGACGAGATCGAGAAGGCCCATCCGGACCTCTTCAACATCCTCCTGCAGGTGATGGACCACGGGAAGCTGACTGACCACAACGGCAAGCAGATCGACTTCCGCAACGTGATCCTCATCATGACCACGAACGCCGGTGCCGCCGATCTCGCCAAGGCCGCCTACGGCTTCACCCGCAGCAAGCGCGAGGGCGACGATTCGGAGGCCATCAATCGGACCTTCGCGCCGGAGTTCCGCAACCGCCTCGACGCGGTGATCCCGTTCGGCCACCTTCCGACCGAGGTCATCACCCAGGTGGTGGAAAAGTTCGTGCTCCAGCTGGAGGCGCAGCTCGCCGACCGCAGCGTCACCATCGAGCTCTCCGACGAGGCGGGCGCGTGGCTGGTGGATCGCGGATACGACGAGCAGATGGGGGCGCGGCCCATGGCCCGTGTCATCCAGGAGTTCATCAAGACTCCGCTGGCGGACCTGGTGTTGTTCGGCGCGCTCAAGAACGGCGGCCACGTCCGCGTGGTGGTGGAGGGCGAGGGCAAGGAATCGAAGCTCGGCTTCGAATTCCCCGAAGGCCCCGTCACCCCCAAGCCGGAAAAGATCGTCCCGGCCCCCGCCAAGCGCCGCAAGCCCGCGGCCAAGGCGAAGGCCCGGCCCACCCCCAAGGGCAAGGGCCCGAAGGGCGGACCGGCCGGCGGCTCAGGCCGCTCCGGAAGCCCGGTGCCCAAGCTGCCGCTGGTCAAGGCCTGAGCGCGCCGTCGGGCTACCGTCATCCCCCGGCTTGTCCGGGGGATCCACGGGTCGGCCAAGCTGGTTCTCAGGTGACCATGCATCCGAACTGCGACGGAGTGGATGCCCCGGACAAGCTTGGGCATGACAGCGCAAATAGCAAAAGAGGCGGTCCCATGGGCCGCCTCTTTTCGTTTCAGGATCAGGAATTGCGCGGCTATTCCGCGGGCTCGCTGTTCTTGAGGCTGCCGCCGTGCAGTTTCTTCAGCTTGGCCTTCAGCGCGGCCGGCGGCGGCGCGTAGATGAAGCCGAAGGACACGCAGCCCTCCTTGCCCTCCACCGCATGATGCAGCCGGTGCGCCTGCACCAAGCGCTTGAGATAGCCGTTGCGTGGCACGTAGCGGAACGGCCAGCGCTGATGCGTGATGCCGTCGTGGACGAAGAAATAGAGGAAACCGTAGACGGTCATCCCCACGCCCACCCACAGCAGCGGCCCGCCGTTGCGATAGAAATAGATGAGCAGGATGGAGATGCCGGCGAACACGACGGCGTAGAGGTCGTTGCGCTCGAACACGCCCTCGCGCGGCTCGTGGTGGGATTTGTGCCAGCCCCAGCCCCAGCCGTGCATCACATATTTGTGGGCCGCCCACGCCACGCCTTCCATGGCGGCGACGGTGAGGAGCACGATCGACGTGTTGACGAGAAAGGCGAGCGTGTTCGACATGGTTCTCCATCCGCTGCGACAGTGCGGGTTACGTCGCCGGCCTGTCGCGGGCCTCGTCCTTATACAGCATCACCCGCCCCATGGCGCACTGTGCGAGATCAACTCGATGAACGGCGGCCGCTTGGGTCGTCTTGGGAGCCCCCATGAGCATTGACCGCAAGAAGACATTTCCGCCGGAAGAGGTGATGGCCCACCTCGCCGCCGAGCTGCCGCACTGGCGCTACGAGGACGGCTGGATCAAGCGCACCTACAAGACCAACAGCTGGAAGGGCACGCTGATGGTCATCAACACCGTGGGTCATCTGGCCGAGGTGGCCTGGCACCATCCGGACATCACCGCCTCCTATGCCTGGGTGGAGGTGCGGCTCCAGTCCCACGACGCCAAGGGCATCACCGTGCGCGACCTCGCGCTGGCGAAGAAGATCGAGGAGGTGGTGCAGTGGCAGCCCGGCGCGGCGGAAGACTCGCCGCTGGAAGGTACGCCGCAGCACGATCTGCGCTTTTCCTACATCAAGTACGACTGATCCCGGCGCGCTCCTTGCTTCGGGTGGGGCATGGAGGCGCGTGTGTCCGTAACCACCCCAGACGCTGACGGCATCGAAGCGCCGCCCGACGACTCCGCCGCCGTTTTGGCGCCGGTGCTCGATTTCTCGGGCGCCGTCCGCTTTGATCCCGCGCGGGTCATCGGAGGGGAGGCGGACGATGCTGACAGCGCTTCTGCCTCTGTCCGCTGCGCCGCCCTCCTGACGCAGAATTCCTTCGGCGACGTGGCCCGCTTCTTGCCGGATCGGACGACGGTTTGGCGGGTGGCGGTTGAGACGATCCGCGCCCATCACCGCACGGCGGGGCGGCCCAAGCGACGGGAGATCGTCGTCGTCTCTGACGATCCGCGTCTCCCCCCGGCGCTGGCGCCGGATGCGGGCGTGCGGCGCATCCCGGAGGAGGAAGCCGCCATCGAAGCCGCCATGGGGCCGCAGGTGGCGGCGCTGCTGCTCTCGCCTGCCTCCATCGACGCCGGCCTGCGCTTCCTGTCGGGATCCATCCTCGCGACGGCGCGCCAGATGGCGGATGAGTATGGCGTGGTGCTGCTGTTCGACGAGACCGATGCCGGCCTCGGCCGCACCGGCATGGCCTTCGCCCACGAGTGGCGCGGCGTGGCGCCGGACGTGATGGTGATCGGCGATCTGTCGGGCGGTGCCGAGGACGGGGAGGGCGCCTCCGCGCTGGTGCTCGGCGCGCGTCTCGCCCGCAGCCTGCCTTCCGGCCTGCCGCTGCTGGACGAGGAAGCAGCCACCGGTCTGCACGCGATGCTCTCGGCCGCCTTCGCCCCCGGCTTCGAGGCACGGGTGCAGGAACTGGGCTGGAAACTGGAGGATCGGCTTGCCACCCTGCGCTGGCGCCGTCCGGACCTGTTCTCGGATACAGCGGGCACCGGCCTCGTTCAGGGGTTGGTGTGTGCCGGGCCGGCCGCACCTCTGGCGGAGGTTCTGGCCGGGCAGGGGCTTCTCGTCCGGCCCGTAGGCAACGTCCTTGCCCTGCTGCCGCCGCTGACCGTGACCGAGACGGAGATTGCAGCGGCGGGCGACATCCTCGACGCGGTGGTGGCTGCGATCCCGCCCGCCTGACCGGCCTCAGGCGAGGATGCGCCCCCCCAGAGTATCGCGCACGGCGGCCAGACGGAGCGGATCGAGCGCGCTCGTCCGCCCCTCGGCGCACAGCGCACCGCGGAAGCCGAGATAGTGCGGCCGGAGCGCCGCCAGCGGGGCGATATCGGCGACCTTCAGCGAGCCCGCGAGGCCGGTGATGAGCCTTTCGGCCCGCGCGGTCGCGACGAAACGGGCCAGGGTCTCCACGCCCATGTGAGCGAGAAGCCCACCGGCTGCTTTGTCCGCCGTGTCCAGCATCACCCCATGGAAGCCGGCGGCGGCGAACTGTGGCACCACGGCGAAGTCGGGGGCCTGATCGGCGAAGAGGACGGCGATCAGGCGCGTCTCGCGGGCGAGGGGGCGAAGGGCGTCGAGCACCGGCGGCAGGCGGGCGCCATCGCCGAAGGTGAAGCCGATCTTCACCAGCGGCACGCCGGTTGCGGCGGTGCGCTCGGCGGCGGCGCGCAGAAGGTCCGGGTCGAGCGGGTGGTCGCCGACCGTGGCACTGAGGCTGCCGGGCGCGCCGGCCGCGCGCCACAGGGCCACCGCCTCGCTCAGCGCGTCCGGCGCCCATGCGCCCAGCGCGCCCTCGGCGGGGTTCTTGAGATCCACGATATCGACGCCCGCGCTCAAGGCCACGCGCATCTCGTCGAGGGTCGCCACGGAAGCCAGAAGGCCCGGACGGGTCGGAACGTGCGCCGTCATGAGGCGGCCCGCGCGCGGTGATCGGCGATGGTCTCGCACAGCCAGTCCCACGCCTCGCGCTCGGCCGGGCCAGCGGTCTTGTCGATGGCGATGGAGAGGTAGTTCATCTCCCGGTCCACGCGGTCCGGGTCCATCATGTGCAGGCGCGAGACAAGGATGGCGCCTTCCAGCACCGCCGCCACGGCCCGGTTCAGGCCGAGGAAGGACGAATGGGTCTCGCGGTGTATGGTGCGGCAGAAGAAGCGCGGGCGGGTGGGGTCGTCCTCCATGCGCACCACTTCCACCTCGTCATGGGCGAGGCAGTCGGCAAGGCGCGCAGCGCCGGGGATGCGGGTGGCGGGAACGGTGGGCCAGGAGCGGTGCCGGCCGGTGATGCAGCCTGCGAAGATGCGTGCGTCGTCGGAGAAGTTCACCACGCAGCTCTTCGCCGCCGCCAGATTGTCCAGCGTGCGGGAGGGGCGGAAGGGCTGGAGCAGATAGCCGCCTTCCACCACGCTCGCGCCCATGGGGGCGATGTGCGCCTCCCCGGCGGGCGAGACGGTGGTGACGATGGTCTCCCGGATCACGCGCTGTCGCCTTTCTTCTTTGCGGCAGAAAGCGTCGAGCCCGCTTCCTTGAATGTCAACCGATGGGCCTCCTCGGCGCTGCCGCCGGTCTCTCCCGCGACGCCCCATTTCAGCGGCTCGTCCTGCGCATAGCGCTTGCCGAGGTGGTGGGCGATCTCCGCCCGCGCCGTCTCCACGCCGAGATAGAAGGCGTGCGCGCCGTCGTCCTCCACCTTGAGATGGGGGAAGAGGGCGAAGGGGTCCGCCGCCACATGGTGGCCGTCGCGGTTGTAGACGTGGATGCCCTCTTGCGTCACCTCGATGCGGAAGTTGCGGTCGGCCACCGTCGAGGCGAGCCGCGCAACCTCCTCCGGCGTGGTGGAAAAGGGGCGCCGGTCGCGCAGCGCCATCAGCCCGCCGCCGAAGCCCTGGGGCAGGGCGCCCGCCTCCCGCGCGGCGTAATATTCCCGTCGCGCGCGATCGAACTCGCGCACCGCCGTGCGGCAATGGGGGCTGACCTGCACCGCGAGCACGGCATTGAGCCGCAGCTCGGAGATGATGCCCATCAGCAGCGCGTTCATGCCGGTGGTGTCGGCGTCCGTCAGCTCGGTGACATTGCCGATGCCCATCAGGATGGGGATATCCGGCTTCAGTCGCCGCAGCTCCGCATAGCGCACCAGCGATGCCGTGAAGCCCAGATGGATGGGATCGAGGATCGGATCGGCGAGGAAGGGCCGGCCCGCCTGCTCGCACGCCTCGATGGCGCGGATGAGTGAGGCGAGATCGCCGGCCTGCGCCGGCACCAGCACGGGGACGGCCGGGCCTTCGTCGGCGATGGAAAGGTTGGTCTCGTTGAGGCTGAGGAGATAGTCCGCACCCGCGCGTGTGCCGCGACGCAGTTCCTCCGGGTCGAAGCTGTCCACGCTCACCTTGAAGCCCTCCGCCTTGAGGGCGGCAATGGCGTCTTCAAGATGCGGGAAGGGCTGGTCCGGCAGGGCGCCGAGGTCGATCACATCCGCGCCCTCGCCCCTCAGGAAGCGGGCGCGTTCCAGCAGTTGGGGAATGGTGAGGCGGGTCGCGTCCACGATCTCGGCGAACAGCATCACGTCGTGGCGGTCCAGGGGCACGTTGCGGCCCTTGCCCCGGCCGAAATAGGCGGGGAGATCCGCCGCCTCGTCAGGCCCGCGCTCGAACGGGAGCCCGAAGCGGGCGGCGAGGCGTGCAAGGTCGCCGCGGAAGCGGCCGGGCATCAGCACCTTGTCCGTGCCCTCGGGAAGCTTGAGGCGCCGCTCCACGATCTCCGCCGTCATCAGCGCCGCGACCTTGACGCCGATGTTCACCACCACCGGCTCCAGCGTCCCGTCCGCCAGTTCCTCGGCGATGCGGCGGATGCGGGGCTCGGCCAGCGAGCCGGTGACAAGGGCGACGCGCTCGGCCATGGCTCAGGCCGAGACGGGGGACAGGGCGGCCAGCTCGGCGCGGCGGCGGGCAATGGCGAGACGCAGCTCCTCCAGCGTCTCGGCCACCACGGTATCGTCGAAGGTCTTGAGCTTCGCGGTGTTCTCGAGATCGATGCGGCGCGGATAGACCGGCACGGGGCCTTCCGGCGCCATGGTGATCATCTCCGGCTGGCTGTCGCAGGCGAACACGATGCAGGCCACCCGGCACTTGCCGGCCTGGGCGAAGCAATTGGTGACGAGCGTATCCGAAATGCCGTGCACCGCCTTCGCCACGGTGTTGGATGAGGCGGGCGAGACGACGAGGGTGTGATACTCGCCGTGATAGAAGCGGCCGACGGAGGCGGAGGAGGCCGAATTGTCGCGGAACACCTGCGTCTGGGCGGGCAGAGGTTCCTTGTCCTGCTTGTACATGCGCAGCACTTCGTCCGCCGCGTCCGAGATGAACAGGTCCACGTCCTGAAGCTCGCGGATGATCTCGATGCTCTCGGTGAAATAGTGCCCCGAGCCGGTGAGGGCCCAGGCCCAGCGGGGCGGCTTCTTGCTGGAACGGGTCTCGCTCATGATCGGCGTCGGCCTTCTTGGTTTTCCTCGATGCCCTGCGGTGGGGGCGGTTCGAGCACCCGGTCCAGCAGCGCCCCGTCGTCTGCGGGGATGAGGACAATATCGCCAGAATAGCCCAGTGCCATGGTCGCAAAAGCCGCATCCACGAGCCCCTGCCTCGACCAGGCCGCAAGGTCACGGGCGCGGTCTGTGCTCGTCGGCACGGCGACGCCCGGTGCTTTGACCAGAACAAGGCGCTCGGCGGCAAGGCGGGCCGCGAGCCACAATGCCAGGCTGTCGGAGGTCACGTCCCAGCCTTGTGGGATGTCCGGCGCATCGAGGGTCATGGCGGCGGGCAGCCAGAGGGCAGTGCCGCCGCCGGCTGACGTTAGGTCGGCCAAGGTCCGCACGGGGAACAGCGCGGGCGCGATGTCGAGGAAGGCGTGGCCCATCTGCTCCATGGCGAGAATCGCCATGCGATGGGCTGCCCCATCGGAAAGGGCCATCTGCGGCTGCATCACGCGGACCTGATCGGCCAGTGCCCCGCCGCCCGGCACCAGAACCACCCCCGGCCGGCCGCACATGCGTTCGAGCAGGCGGCGGGGCGGCCCCGTCCGCGTCAGGCTTCCGCCGATCTTCACGACAATGGTCACGCTGGAGCCCACATGGCGGGAGGTCTCAAGGTCGCATCGAAGGCCGGGTTGGAAACATGCTAAGGAACCCGACCCCTTCGCCGGGCCTTCAACGGGTGTCCTAGGCGGAGGCGTCTGCCCGGTAAAGCATCACAATCTGGCTTCCGCGATTTTGCAGGTGTGAGCATACGCCCTGCACGCGGCGGCCCGGCCGACAGAGAGGATATTGCTCAATGCGTCTTGTTCTGGCTTCTGCCCTTGTCCTCGCCGCCGCCACCGGCTCGGCCTATGCCGATCCCGACGTCGCCAAGGGCGAGACCGCTTTCAAGAAGTGCATGGCCTGCCATGCCATCGGCCCCGACGCCAAGGTGAAGGTCGGCCCGCCGCTCAACGGCATCGTCGGCGCCAAGTGGGCGCACTTCGAGGGTTATGCCTATTCCCAGGACATCAAGGACGGCGCCGCCGCCGGCAAGGTGTGGGACGCGGCGACGCTCGACGCCTACCTCACCAATCCCAAGGCTCTGGCCCCCAAGGGCAAGATGGCCTTCGCCGGAATCAAGAACGAGGACGAGCGCAAGGACCTGATCGCCTATCTCGCCCAGTTCAAGGCGGACGGTTCCAAGTAGGACGCTGGTCGTAAGCCCCGGTCAAAGGCCGCCGCGCATTTTCACAGGACCAGCGCCATCGCATCCTCCATTCGGGGGATGGAACTGCAGGTCAAGCTTGTTGATTATGCTGGTGCGCCGGTCAGGGCGTCGTCTCCCGAGGGGCGTTCGGGGGGTGAGACAGGCGGGGCCCTTCGGGTCTCCGCCTGTTTGCGTTGCGGGCGTGCTTTCGGCGCCTGGACTTGCAACCGGGGCCGAGCCGTGGTGTCCCTCCCGCGAGAGGAGCCGCCATGCCCGAGCACGATTTCCACGCCCAACGCCTGCATGTCGCCGCCGATCTCACGCCGGGCGCCGAGATCGTGCTGGAGCGGGAGGCGGCGCACTACGTCGCCAACGTCATCCGGCTCGGCGTCGGCGAGGACATCTTGCTGTTCAACGGCCGTCACGGCGAATGGCGGGCGACACGGATCGCGGGCGGCAAGCGTGAGGTGCGGCTCGAGGTCTTGCGCGGGACACGTCCCCAGCCGCCTGCGCCGACCCTGGAATACGCTTTCGCGCCCCTGAAGCATGCGCGGCTCGACTACATGGTCCAGAAGGCCGTGGAAATGGGGGCCGGCATCCTGAGCCCCGTCATCACCCGCTATACGCAGGTTGCGCGCGTGAACGGGGAGCGCATGGCGGCCAATGCCATCGAGGCCGCCGAACAGTGCGGCGTCCTGAGCCTTCCCCGCGTGGAGGAGCCGCGCGCGCTGGACGCATGGCTGGCGTCCCTCCCGGAGGATCGCCTGCTGGTCTTCTGCGACGAAGCGTCGGCGGTCGAGGACCCCATCGCCGCCCTCAGGCAGGCGCGCCCCGGGCCGGTCAGCGTTCTCATCGGGCCGGAAGGCGGGTTCAGCCCGGAGGAGCGCGCGCGTATCGCCCCCCGTGGGCTCACCCTCAGCCTCGGCCCGCGCATTCTGCGCGCCGACACCGCCGCCGTCGCGGCGCTGGCTCTGGTGAATGCCGCGCGGCCGTGAAGGGGCATTAAACGCCATTGGGGCGGTTTTGTTCCAGTTGGTTTCGATAAATCTATTCTTGCGAATCGCATGCAATGTACTTTCGCATTTGTCCATTTCGCGTGCGGTGCGGGAACATATTGAGCTTCCACGCGCATTGAGCGGCGAGATTCACTGCCCAAATTTGGACTGATTTCGCGTCAGTCTCCCGGAACTTCGCAATGGGATGAGCGTTACTGGCTCGCCGTAGCGTCAGGTTCTGTGGAGGGCTCCGTGTCGAACGATTACAGCTTTGGAATCGAGGAGGAGTTCTTCGTCGTCGACGCCCACACCAAGGCGGTGCAAAGGCGCATGCCGGCTGGGTTCTTCGATGAGCTGAAGGACCGGCTGGGCGAGTCCGTCTCCGTGGAAATGCTCCAGTCGCAGCTTGAGATCGCCACGCGGCCGACCACCGGCATCGGCAGCGCGCAGGATGAGATCCGCGGGCTGCGCCATGCGGTGTCGCAGGTCGCGGGGGAGCACGGGCTCGCCGTCATCGCCGCCGGGACCCATCCCACCGCCACCTGGGACGGCGTGCGCGCCACGCGGGCCAATCGCTACGACGGGGTGATGAACGACCTCAAGATGCTCGGCGAGCGCAACATGGTGTGCGGCCTGCACGTCCATGTGGAACTGCCCGACCCCGACCAGCGGGTGAATGTGATGCGCCGCATGGTGCCCTACATCCCCCATTTCATCGCGCTCTCCACCTCCTCGCCCTTCTGGGGTGCCAAGCAGACAGGCCTGATGGGCTACCGGCTCGCTGCCTATGACGAGCTGCCGCGCACCGGCCTGCCTGAGATGTTCGAGAACAGCGGCGACTACGAGCGCTATGTGGAGGCCATGGTCGCGGCGCGGGCCATCACCGACTCAAGCTATGTCTGGTGGGCCATCCGCCCCTCGCGCCAGCTGCCCACGCTCGAACTGCGCGCGCCGGACAGCTGCACCCGCTCGGGTGATACGGTGGCCATCGCTGCCCTCTATCGCGCGCTCGTGCGCTTCCTCGTGCGCAATCCCCATCACAATCGCGATGTGGGTCCGGTGGATCGGGCCATCGCAGACGAGAACAAGTGGCGCGCCCAGCGCTATGGCGTGCACGGGTCGTTCGTGGACCTCGCCCAGCGCCGCGCCGTGGCGGTGCGGGATGCGGTGGACGGGCTCGTCAATCTCGTGGCCTCGGACGCCGAGGCGCTGGGGTGCCTCGACGCGCTCCTGCGCGTGCGCACCATCGCCGAGGAGGGCACCAGCGCCGACGTGCAGCTCGCCGTCTTCCAGGAGGCCCAGCACCGCACCGGCAACCGTACCGAGGCTCTCGGCGCGGTGAAGAGCTGGCTCGCCACCACGACGGTGCAATGAGGCCGCTGCGAAAGGAACGATTTTCGCCGCCGTTCTTGATCGAGGCTGGTATCTGCCGGCCGACAATATGCTCTAGGCTCCCGGCCGCTTGAACAGGGTCGGAGGCCGCCCCGTGGAGATCGCCGGACAGCACTTCCCGGACGCGGCGCGTCGATCCGCCAACCCCACGGTCGCGGGCGACGCCGGTGCGGGGGCGTTCTGGACCGAACCGCATGAGCTGCTCTGCCAGCGCCTCGGCTGCGGCAGTGCGGGCCTCTCCTCCACGGGGGCCGCAGAGCGCCTCGACCGTTTCGGCCCCAACCTCGACAAGCCTCCCAGCCGCACCGGCCCCCTGCGCGCCTTGCTTCGGCGCCTGTTGGAGCCGCTGATGCTGATGCTCCTCCTCGCCGCCGGGGTCTCGGCGGCGACGGGAGATGCGGCGAGCGCGGTCATCATCGTCCTCGTCATCGTCGCCTCCATCGGCCTCGACACGGTTCAGGAGGCTCGGGCCTCCAAAGCCGCAGCGGCGTTGCGCGAGCAGGTGGCGCTCACCGCCGAGGTGTGCCGCGACGGCGTCTTCCGTACCCTCTCAACCGACCGGATCGTGCCCGGCGACGTCTTCCGCGTGCGCGCCGGCGACATCATCCCTGCCGATGCCGTCATCCTGTCCGCCGATGGCTTTTCCGCGAACGAGGCCGCACTCACGGGCGAGCCCTTCGCGGTGGAGAAGCGGCCCGGGGCCGTCTCGTCCACAGTGGCGGCGGAGGCGACGAACGCGCTGTTCAGGGGTGCCGTTGCGCAAAGCGGCGAGGCGGTGGCGCTCGCCGTGGCCACGGGCCGCGCCACCCTGTTCGGCGCCGCAGCCGCGCTGCTGGCCGAGGATGGCGGGCTTTCACCCTTCCAGCGCGATCTGCGCGCGCTCGGCTTCGTCATCGCCCGGGCGGCCGGCGTCCTGTCCGTGGCGGTGCTGGCCGTGAACCTCGTGCTGGGTCGGCCGCTGCTGGAATCGCTCATGTTCGCGGTGGCGCTGGCGGTGGGCCTCACGCCCGAGCTGCTGCCCATGATTACCACCGTGACCCTCTCGCGCGGCGCGGTGCGCATGGCCCAGCGCAAGGTGATCGTGAAGCGTCTCACCGCCATCCATGACCTCGGCGCCATGACGGTGCTCTGCACGGACAAGACCGGCACCCTCACCTCCGCCGAGATCGTGCTCGCGGCCAGCGAGGACGGGGGCGGGCAGGCGGCGCACCGGCCCGCCGAGCTTGCCGCGCTGTGCGCGGAGTTGGCCGGCGACCGCAGCTGGATGGATACGGCGCTCGCCGCCGCCGCGCCGGATGCGGACGACGGCTGGTCGGCGCCCTCCCGCCTCGGCTTCGGCTACGAGCGCCGCCGGGGCTCGGTGCTGGCGGAGCGCGCTGGGGACGGTGGCGCCGAGCGCCTCCTCGTCTGCAAGGGCGCGCCGGAAGCGGTGATGGACGTCTGCACCAGCCGGCGGGTCGGAGACGCCATAGCCGATCTCGATGCCGAGGCCCGCGCCGCTTTGGCCGCGCAGCTGAAGCGTCACGGGGAACAGGGACTTCGGGCGATTGCGGTGGCGACGCGCGCCGGCACCCCTGACGGCATGGCCCGGACCGGCAGCCTTGAGCCGGAGGACGAGTCCGGCCTCGTGCTGGAAGGCTTCTGCCTGTTCGAGGACCCGCCCAAGCCCACCGCTGCTCATGCACTCACACGGCTCGCGGCGGCGGGGGTCAAGGTGAAGGTGCTGTCGGGGGATGACCCCACGGTGGTCGCTCACGTCGCCCGGCAACTCGGCATCGATGCCGCCGACATGCTCTCCGGCGCCGAGGTCGCGCACCTGTCCGACGATGCGCTGCGGGTGCGCGTGCGCAGCGTCAACGTCTTCGGACGGATGACGCCGAACCAGAAGGTGCGGGTGGTGCGGGCCCTGATGGCCAACGGCGAGACCGTGGGCTTCCTCGGCGATGGTGTGAACGACGCGCCCGGCCTGAAGCTCGCGGACGTCGGCCTGTCGGTGGACGGGGCCACGGGCGTCGCCCGCGCCGCCGCCGACATGATCCTGCTCGCCCCCGACCTCGACGTGGTGGCGGACGGGGTGGAGGAGGGCCGGCGGACCTTCGCCAACATCCTGAAATATGTGCGGATGGGCGCCAGCTCCAACTTTGGCAACATGCTGTCCATGGCGGCGGCAAGCCTGTTCCTGCCGTTCCTGCCGCTGCTCGCCACCCAGATCCTGCTCAACAACCTGCTCTACGACCTCTCGGAGGTCGGCATCCCCTTCGACGCCGTGGACGAGGCGGATCTCGCGACGCCGCAGCAGTGGGATATGACGGGGCTGGTGCGCTTCGCGGCGGTGATGGGGCCGCTCTCCTCGCTGTTCGATTTCCTTACGTTCGGCGTGTTGCTGCTGGTCCTCGGGGCAGGGGTGGAGGCATTCCGCACAGCCTGGTTCCTGGAATCCATCGCCACACAGGTACTGGTGGTGTTCCTCATCCGCACCCGCCTGCCGCTTGGCGAGACACCGCCGGACCGGAGGCTTGTTCTTTCGGCCGTCGGCGCATTGGCCGTCGCGTTCGTGGTGCCCCTCAGCGGCCTCGGGGGGTGGTTCGGCTTCGTCCCGCTGCCGGCGACCACCCTTGGCGCGGTTGCCGGCATCACCCTCGTCTATCTCGCCTGCGCGCAACGGGTGAAGCGCTATGCCATGGGCGTTGCAACCGTCCATCGGACATGAAAACGGCCGCCGATGAAGCGGCGACCGTTAATTACATCGAAACGACGTGAAAAGTTCAGAGCTTGAACGGGACCACCGTCTGCTGCTGCTCGCCGAGGCCCTCGATGCCGACACGCATCACGTCGCCGGCCTTGAGGAAGCGCGGCGGCTTGAAGCCGAGGCCGACGCCGGGCGGGGTGCCGGTGGTGATGACGTCGCCGGGATCCAGCACCATGAACTGGCTGATGTAGTGCACCAGGAACGGGATCCGGAAGATCATGGTCTTCATGGAGCCGTTCTGCACGCGCTCGCCGTTCACTTCCAGCCACATGGCAAGCGTGGAGGTATCGGCGATCTCGTCGGTGGTGACGAGCCACGGACCGAGCGGCCCGAAGGTCTCGCAGCCCTTGCCTTTCATCCACTGGCCGGAGCGCTCGATCTGGAAATGACGCTCGGAGACATCGTTGCAGATGCAATAGCCGGCGACGTGATCGAGGGCGTCCTCCTCCTCCACGTAACGGGCGCGCTTGCCGATGACGAAGGCGAACTCCACCTCCCAGTCGAGCTTCAGGGAGCCCTTCGGGATCATCACGTCGTCATTCGGGCCGACGATGCAGTTCGGCGCCTTGTTGAAGAGCACCGGCTCCTCGGGGATGGGATTGTTGGTCTCGGCCGCGTGGTCCGCGAAATTGAGGCCGACCGCGACGAAATTGCCGGGGCGGGCGACGCAGGAGCCCAGGCGCGCCCCCTCGGGCGCGAGCGGCAGGGAGGCGGGATCGAGCGCGGCGATCTTCTTCAGGCTCTCGGGGGCGAGGGTTTCGCCGTTGAGATCCGCGATGACGCCGGACAGGTCTCGGACCTTGCCGGTTGAATCGATTAGACCCGGCTTCTCTTGTCCAAAATCGCCGAAGCGGACCAGCTTCATCGGGAAACTCCTGATCGAATTGTATGGCGTTGTTCTTGTGCGGGCGGCGCGTGGCGAACGCCGCTCCGTCCAGGGCGGCGCACGCTCGCGCGGACTTGGGCTCAGGTCAATGGCGCCGGCCACATTTTTCGCCGTCGGGGGATCGCGCGCCCGCGACAGCGATGCGGGGCCATCCAGCTGCGTCCACGGCCAATATGCCGCGGCCGGTGCCTCCTCGCAGGCGATGGCAGCCAGAGATGAAGCGGCGCGATTCGACAGGTTGCCGCCTCCGGAGGGGGCGGGAACGACTTGATCGCGTTCGGCCTTCGACTATTAGCCGTCTTCCCTGTGCGTGCGGGACCTGCATCTAATCTGTGCAAGACGTTTGATTGGGCAGGCGGCCTTCCAATTCAAGGGCCGGCGTCATAAAAGGGATACACGACTCCGGCTAAGTCCGGAGCGTGCAAGGCAAGCGTGCCGGACCCTGGGGAAGGCCATCCGGCAAGCCCGCCGGCGATCTCGAACGGGGCGCCACATCGGTGCCACGATGCCGCCTTAGCCGGTTGAGCCGTCATGGCTTCTCCGTCGGGCCGCGGGAAAGTGGAGGTATCGGGCGTGAGCGACAGTCCTGAAACGCGCCGCTTTCGCGCCCTTTTCATCTCGGACGTTCATCTCGGCACCAAGGGGTGCCAGGCCGAGCTGCTCCTCGACTTCCTCAAGTACAATGACGCAGATACCGTCTATCTCGTCGGCGACATCGTCGATGGCTGGCGGCTGAAGGCCAATTGGTACTGGCCGCAGAAGCACAACGACGTGGTGCAGAAGCTGCTGCGCAAGGGCCGCAAGGGCGCGCGCATGGTCTACCTGCCCGGCAACCACGACGAATTCCTGCGCGACTATTACGGCACCCACTTCGGCGGCATCGAGGTGGTGGAGACGGCCATCCACGAAGCGGCGGACGGCAAGCGCTACCTCGTGATCCATGGGGACGTTTTCGATCTGGTCGTGCGCCACGCCCGCTGGCTCGCCTTCCTCGGCGACTGGGCCTACACGGCCGCGCTCGGCATCAACACCTACCTGAACAAGGTTCGCCGTCGCCTCGGTCTCACCTATTGGTCGCTTAGCCAGTGGGCGAAGCTCAAGGTGAAGAATGCAGTGAATTACATCGGCAAGTTCGAGGAGGCGGTGGCCGAGGAGGCCAAGCGCCATCAGGTGGATGGCGTGATCTGCGGCCATATCCATCACGCCGTGATCCATGACCAGTTCGGCGTCCGCTACGTGAACTGCGGCGACTGGGTGGAGAGCTGCACCGCCGTCGCCGAGCATGAGGACGGACGCCTCGAGATCATCTCCTGGACTCGCAAGGTCGAGAAGAAGAGCCCGGCCCAGGAGGGCGAGGTGGTCGAGGGGGCGCGCGCGGCGGCCTGATGCGGGTTCTTGTCGCCACCGATGCGTGGCATCCCCAGATCAACGGCGTGGTGCGGTCCCTGGAGCATACCGCCCGCGAGGCCGAGGGCCTTGGCGCGGACATGCAGTTCCTGACCCCGCAGGGCTTCCGAACCGTTCCGCTTCCCACCTACAACGAGATCAGGCTCGCCCTCGCCACGCCGCGCATGATCATGCGGCGCATCGAGGCCCTGCAGCCGGACTTCGTGCACATCGCCACCGAGGGGCCGATCGGCATCCTGGTGCGCCGGGCCTGCATCGCTTCGCGCCGCACCTTCACCACCTCGTACCACACCAAGTTTCCGGAATATCTGGCCGCCCGCGCACCGGTGCCGGAGCGGCTGACCTATGCGTGGCTGCGCTCCTTCCACAATGCCGGCGGCGGTGTCATGGTGTCGACCGCCACGCTGGAGCGGGACCTTGAGGCGCGCGGGTTCAAGCGGCTGATGCGGTGGTCGCGTGGGGTGGATGCGGACATGTTCCGCCCGCGCCCCGAGGCCACGCTGAACCTGCCGCGCCCCGTCTATCTCTTCGTCGGCCGCGTGGCGGTGGAGAAGAACATCGAGGCGTTCCTCAATCTCGACCTGCCCGGCTCCAAGGTGGTCGTGGGCAATGGTCCGGCCCTCGCCAGCCTGAAAGAACGCTTTCCGGCCGTGCATTTCCTCGGTGCCAAGGAAGGCGAGGATCTGGCGCAGGTCTATGCCGCCTGCGACGTGTTCTGCTTTCCGAGCCGCACCGACACCTTCGGCATCGTTCTGCTGGAGGCGATGGCGAGCGGCCTGCCGGTGGCTGCCTATCCGGTGACCGGGCCGACGGACGTGCTGGCCGACGCCACCGAGCCCGTGGGGGTTCTCGACGAGGACCTGCGCACCGCCTGCCTGAAGGCGCTGGAGCTGTCGCCCGCTGCCGCCCGCCGCTTCGCGCTGCGCTACACATGGCGGGAGAGCGCCCGACAGTTCCTCGACAACGTGCTGATTGCCCACGATATCGGGCCCATTGCGCGGCGCTATCGCCTTCGGCGGCGGCGTCGGGTAGCTTCCGGCGCATGAGCGCCTCAGAGATTCAGCCCGCCCCGCTTCCCACTGCCGAAGATGTCGATGCAGCCGCCGCGCGGCTGCTCGGTTTCGCCGTGCGCACGCCGCTGGTGTTCTCTCCGGTGCTGAGCGAGCGCGCCGGCGCGGATGTCTTCCTGAAGCCCGAGACGTTGCAGCGCACGGGCTCTTTCAAGTTCCGCGGCGCCTTCAATCGCATGGTGCAGATCCCGGAAGAGGCGCGCGCCGCCGGCGTCGTCGCCTGCTCCTCCGGCAACCACGCGCAGGGCGTCGCCGCCGCGGCGAAGATCCTCGGCATGCCGGCCGTCATCGTCATGCCCCACGACGCCCCGGCGCTGAAGCGCGACCGCACCCGCGCGCTCGGCGCCGAGGTGGTCGGCTACGACCGGCGCACGGAAGATCGCGACGCCATCGCGCGCGCCATCGCCACCGAGCGCGGAGCCATCATGGTGCCGCCCTATGACGATCCCCACATCATCGCCGGGCAGGGCACGGTGGGTCTGGAGATCGTGCAGGATCTCGCCGCGCTCGGCCGCGTGCCGGACCTTGTGGCGGCCAACGCCTCCGGCGGCGGCCTCGTGGCCGGCATCGCGCTGGCCGTGAAGCGCGTCGCGCCGCAGGCGCGGGTGGTGGTCTGCGAGCCGGCCGGCTTCGACGACCACGCCCGCTCCTTCCGCTCCGGCGTGCGCGAGCGCAATGCCCAGCCGGACGGCTCGTTCTGCGACGCACTGCTGGCCCCGACGCCCGGCGCCATCACCTTCGAGATCACCCGCCGCATCGTCGGCGAGGCTGCGGCCGTAACCGACGCCGAGGTGGCGCGCGCGGTGGAATATGCCTTCCGCGAGCTGAAGCTCGTAGTGGAGCCGGGCGGCGCCGTGGCGCTGGCGAGCCTGCTGGAGGGGCGGCTCGGCGTTTCCGGCGGCACGGCGGTCATCGTGCTTTCCGGCGGCAATGTGGATGCGGAGACCTTCGCCCGCTGCCTCGCCGCCGCCTGACGCATCGTGGAGGGCAGAGGAGAGGAGACCGGGCGGGGGTCGTTATCACCGCGTTCGCTCGCGCTGAGGCTTGGCGCGACCTACGGCGCCTTCTTCGTCGCCCTGGGCATCTTCCAGCCCTATCTGCCGTTGTGGCTGCAGGCGCGCGGACTGGGGCCCGAGGCTATCGGCCTCGTCCTCGCCGTGCCTATGCTGAGCCGTCTTGCCGCAACGCCGCTTCTCGGCCTCCTCTCTGACCGGTTGGGACGTCCAAGGGCGCTGCTGACCCTCCTGGGCATGGCCACGGTCGCGGCCATGGCGCTGCTGGCCTTCACGTCCAGCCTGCCGGCCATTCTCCTGATCCTCGGCGTCATGTCGGCGGTGTGGTTTCCCGGCTTCTCGCTGCTGGATTCCTACACCTCGCGCCTCGCCCGGGCGGGACGCGCGGAATATGGGCGGGCGCGGCAATGGGGCTCGGCGAGCTTCCTCGCCGCAAATCTCGCCGGTGGCGTGATCATTGGTGCGCTCGGCGCGGATTCGGTCGTGCTGCTGATGATCGCCGGGCATGTAACTTATGTGCTCGCCACCTTCGCCTTGCCGGAACTGCCGCGCGCCGAGCCCAAGCCCTCTCCCCTTGTGGGGCGGCGCGCGCGGCTCGGCTTCCTGGCCGGCATCGTCGCCGCCGGGCTCGTGCAGGCGAGCCACGCGGTGCTCTACCTCTTCGCGACGGTCCACTGGCGCTCGGAAGGCATCTCGCTGTCGGTCGTCGGCGTGCTCTGGGCCGTGGGTGTCGCGGCCGAGATGGTGCTGTTCCGCTTCGGCCGTCCACTGCTCGGCCGGGTCGGTCCCTATGGCATGATCGCCATCGGCGGCGCAGGGGCGGTGCTGCGCTTCGCGGTGATGGCGAGCGATCCACCGCTGGCCGTGCTGCTGCCCCTGCAATTGCTGCACGCCTTGACCTTCGCCGCGACCTACCTCGCCATGGTGGATCTCGTGGCGCGGGGCGTGAGCGAGCATCGCTCCGGCACGGGGCAGACCACCGCCGCCTGGACCTCAAGCCTCATGTCATCGGCGGCGAACGTGGCCGCGGGACCGCTCTGGGCGGCGTTCGGCCCGCTGGCGTATCTGGCCGGCTGCGCGCTCGGCCTCGCGGGCGTGGGCGCGGCCCTCGCCGCCGCGCGGCTTCAGCCCCACAGCAGCGGCTCGGGCGGGGAGACCACGGCACCCTCGTAGTGAAGGCCGGGCAGGCGGTCGCGGGCGAGCAGAAGCGGCCCATCGAGGTCTACCCATTTCGCCCGCTGAGCCACCAGCAGGGCAGGGGCCATGGCCAGCGACGACGCCAGCATGCACCCCACCATGACGCCAAAGCCGAGGCCGTGCGCCACCTCGGCCAAGGCCAGCGCCTCGGTGAGGCCGCCCGCCTTGTCCAGCTTCACATTGATGGCGTCGTAGCGCGTCCGCAGATCGGCAAGCCCGGCCCGGTCGTGAACGCTCTCATCGGCACAGACGGGGACCGGCCGATCGATCCGGGCGAGGCGGCGGTCGTCATCCGCCGGCAGCGGCTGCTCGACGAGTTCGACCCGGACGGCCGCGCAGGCATCCAGCAAGCCGGGCAGGTCGGCGGCCTTCCATCCCTCATTGGCATCCACGATGAGCCGCGTGTCGGGCGCCGCCTCCCGCACGGCGGAGAGGCGCTCGCGGTCACCGGGCGCGCCGAGCTTGAGCTTGAGCAGGGGGCGGTCTGTCGCGGCGGCCGCTGCGCGGGCCATGGCCTCTGGCGTGTCGAGGCTCAGCGTGTAGGCCGTGACCACCGGTCGCAGGGTGGGCAGGCCGGCAAGCTCGGCGCAGCCCATGCCGGAGGATTTCGCCTCGAGATCCCACAGGGCGCAGTCGACGGCATTGCGGGCGGCGCCTGCGGGAAGGCGGTGCTGGAGCGCCTCGCGGCTGAGGCCCGACGCGAGATCCGCCCTCAGGGACTCGATGGCGGCGAGGACGCCCTCCACGGTTTCGCCATAGCGGGCATAGGGCACGCATTCGCCCCGGCCGGTGATGCCGCCCGAGGTGATGCGGGCCTCGACCACCACCGCCTCGGTCTTGGAGCCGCGGGCAATGGTGAAGGTTCCGGCGATGGGGAAGCGTTCGACGCTGAGGGACAGTTCGGCCATGGATTAAGCTTAATAGCCGATTCCGGGCGCCCCATCGCCGGGCATGTGACGATGGTGGCGCGGTGTGTCCTGGCTGATCTCGACGCCGCCACCGCGTATCTGTATGGCTAGTTTGTGCCCACGCCTCCGGTGCGGGCGCATCCGCAGGAGGCCTGCGCCGCCGGTGGATCAAGCGGGGCGTCGGACTTGACCGCGGCTGGTGCCGTGGTAGGGCGTCGGGTCTATCGGCCCGAATGCCTGTTTGAGGTTGAGACCAGCCGGTGCGTCGCGCCGGTCGCCGTTGGAGACGCCGCGTTGCCGCACGCCTCGTTGATTTCCGTGCACAGCCAGGACGACCGCCTGACAGTGGCCGGTCGCGGTGCGTGGACATCCGAATATGCCGACGAACTGGAAGCGGCGGTCAACGACACCGCCCATGCCTATGCCAAGCCCAAGGGCGTGGAGATCGATCTCGCCTCCGTCGAGCGCATGGATACCTTCGGCGCCCTGCTGCTGGAGCGGCTGCGCCGCGCCTGGGCCGGCGCGGGCATCGAACCGACGGTGGTCGGGCTGGCGCCGCGCTACAAGGTTCTCCTGGAAGAGCTGGCGCGCATGGGCCACGAGCCGGCGCCGCCCACGCGCCGTCACGAAGGCATCCTGGAGCGGTTCGGCCACGAGGTCGTCAATGCCGCCAAGGATGCGCTCTCGCTGTTGAACTTCATCGGCGCGACGGTTGCAGCCATGCTGCGGGTGGTGGCCCGCCCGCGCAGCTTCCGCTTCACCGCCATGGTGAACCAGATCGACCGCGTGGGCTTTCGCGCCGTGCCGATCATCCTGCTGATCACCTTTCTGATCGGCTGCATCCTGGCCCAGCAGGGCATCTTCAATTTCCGCAGGTTCGGCGCCGACATCTATGTGGTGGACATGGTGGGCGTGCTGGTGCTGCGCGAGCTTGGCGTGCTCATCGTCTCCATCATGATCGCCGGCCGCTCGGGCAGCGCATACACCGCCGAGCTTGGTTCGATGCGCATGCGCGAGGAGATCGACGCGCTTCGGGTGATGGGCTTTGATCCCATCGAGGTGCTGGTGGTGCCGCGCATCCTCGCGCTGATCATCGCCCTGCCGCTGCTCACCTTCATCGGATCCATGTCGGCCATCTTCGGCGCGGGTCTCGTGTCCTGGGGCTACGGTGGCATCACGCCGGACGTGTTCCTCGACCGGCTGAAGCTCGCCATTGACCTCGATCAGTTCAAGGTCGGCATGTACAAGGCGCCCTTCATGGCTGCCACCATCGGCCTGGTCGCCTGCATGGAAGGCCTGAGGGTCGGTGGCAGCGCGGAATCGCTCGGCGCGCACACGACCGCATCGGTGGTGAAGGCCATCTTCCTCGTCATTGTGATGGACGGTGTGTTCGCCATGTTCTTCGCCGCGATCGACATGTGAGCGGCCATGGACGCACAGACCTTACCCTCCACCCTCCAGACCAACGGTCGCGAAGCCATCATCCGGGTGCGCGACATCGTGGTCGGGTTCGGCGACCGGGTAGTGCTCAACCACCTCAATCTCGACGTGTATCGCGGCGAGATCCTCGGCTTCGTGGGCACGTCCGGCGGCGGCAAGTCGGTGCTGACGCGAACCATCCTCGGCCTCGTGCCGAAGACATCCGGCACCGTGGAGGTGTTCGGGCAGAATCTCGACGACCTCTCCGAGCGCGAGCGTTCCGCGCTGGAACGGCGCTGGGGTGTGCTGTTCCAGCAGGGCGCGCTGTTCTCGTCGCTCACGGTCAAGCAGAACATCCAGTTCCCGCTCCGGGAAAATCTCAAGCTGTCGCAGCGGTTGCTCGACGAGATCGCCTTCACCAAGATCGAGATGGTCGGCCTGAAATGCGATGTGGCCGAAAAGTTACCCTCCGAGCTTTCCGGCGGCATGATAAAACGTGCCGCTCTGGCCCGTTCTCTGGCGCTCGACCCTGAAATCCTCTTTCTGGACGAGCCGACCTCGGGTCTCGATCCGATCGGTGCCGGCGACTTCGACGAGCTGATCAGGACGCTGCAACAGACTTTGGGGCTTACGGTTTTCATGGTAACCCACGATCTCGACAGCCTGCATACCGTGTGCGACCGGATCGCGGCCCTCGCCGATGGCAAGGTGATCGCGCAGGGGACGATCGAGGACATGATGGCGGAACAACATCCCTGGCTGCGGGCCTATTTCCATGGCACGCGGGCAAGGGCGGTACAGAACGTGCGCCGCTAGGCGCAATCGAGGCCAATCGCGCGCGTCTGGCGCGCCGGGACAAGGAGTGGGCCGGTCAAGCGGGGCAGGTTGCAACGGAACCGGGATGAGGCATGGAAACACGGGCCAACTACACCATCATCGGAGCCTTCACGATGGCCGTTATCGCGGCTGCGTTCGGCTTCGTGTACTGGTTCGCGAGGCCGCAGGATTCCACGGCCCGCAAGATTTACGAGATCGTCTTCGACGGGTCCGTGGCCGGTCTGCGCCAAGGCAACTCGGTACTGTTCAACGGTATTCCCGTGGGCCAGGTGACCAGCCTCGGCCTGGTGCCGGGCCAGCCCGGACAGGTGCTCGTCCATGTCGGCATCGACAACAAGGTTCCGGTGCTGGCGGATGCGCGCGCCGGCCTGGAGTCGCAAGGCCTGACCGGCATCATCGCGGTGTCCATCCGCGGCGGAAAGCCCGACGCGCCGCCGCTTCCGCCCGGACCGAATGGCTACCCGCGCATCATGGCGGACGGCGGTGCGGGCATGTCGGGGCTCATCAACACCGCGCAGGGCGTTGCGAAGAAGATCGAGGTGGTCCTCGACTCCATCAACCCGGAAGAGATCAAGAACATCATCCGCAACATCGACACCTTCTCGCAGGCCGTTGCCTCCAAGTCCGACGACGTGGCGAGCGTCATCGAGCAGGCGAACGCCCTCGTGAAGCAGCTCAACGGCGTGGCCCAGCGGGTGGACGAGGTGGTGGTGAACCTGAAGTCCGCGACCGAGGACAAGAACGGCCTGCTCAACCAGGCCACCGAGGCGGCGACGTCCGTGCGCAAGCTCGCCGACAATCTGGACCAGCGGACCGCGCTCCTCACCAACGAGATCAGCCGCTTCACCGGACCGGGCCTCAAGCAGTTCGAGGCGCTGGCGACCGACGGACGCCGCACCCTGGGCGAGATCGATCGAGTGCTGAGGGGCATCGAGCGCAATCCGCAGCAGTTCATCCTGGGCGGCGGCAACTCCATTCCGAAATACGGGCGATGAGCCGATCATGAGCGACCGTTTCGCCCTCCGTACTGAACTGCTGGTCCGTAGCGTCTCCGCCCTCGCGCGCGGGGTCGCTGGCGCGGTTCTGCTCCTTGCCGCCGCGCTGTCCCTCGCCGGATGTGGTTCCACCCCTCTGCCGACCTACAACCTCTCCGCCCCCAGCGGCTTTACCGCCGGCGGCAGCGGCAACGGGCAACTGGTGGTGGTGGCGCCGACGGCGCTCGCTGTGCTCAACACCGACAAGATCATGGTGGAGCCGGGCGCGGGGCAGGTGGCCTATCTCGCCGACGCCCAGTGGAGCGACAATCTTCCCGCGCTGCTCCACGCCCGCACCATCCAGGCGTTCGAGAACGCCAGCAAGCTGCGCCGTGTCGCCCGCCCGGGTGATGGCGTGAACGCCGACTACACGCTGGTGACGGATATCCGCACCTTCGCATTGCGCATTACCGATCAGGGGCCGGTGGCCGTGGTGGAGGTCTCCGCCAAGCTCATCGGCACCCAGAGCGGCCGCATCCTTGCCGCGCAGGTGTTCCGCGCCGCCGTGCCTGCGGCGTCGTCCGCCGGTGCCAACGCGACGGCCGCGCTCGATCAGGCGCAGGAACAGGTTCTGGTGCAGATGGTGCGCTGGGCTTCGGCCAAGTTCTGAGCGGGCCAAGTTCTGAGCGGAGCCCCCGCCGGTTCAGGTGAGCCGGTCAGCGAGCAGGAACTGAAGCGCCCGGTCGAGCCGAATATGCGGGATCGGCCCGTCGCCGATGCCGGACGGCGGACGGAATCGCAGGAAGCGGAAGTCCACATCCCCCTCCGCCTCGCCCGCCATGGACGATGAGAGCCCCCGAAAGCCGGTGCCGGAGGGATCGAACAGCGCATCTGGATTGGCCGGCAGCTCGCCCGGAAACACCGCCACCTCCTCCTCACCATCGAACACATGGCCGCCGGCGTCCTGCCCGGCCTCCGGCGTGCCCACGATGGCGTCGAGTTCATGCCCACCGCGCCGCACACGCGCCTCGCGCGTGGCGCGGATGGCGGCGATCGCCACTACGTCGAGGGCCGCGCCGTGATCCTGCGCCCGTTCGCGGGCCCGTTCCACAAGCCGCCCCAGCACCGCCTCCAGCCGGTCGTGGCTGGCGCGATGGAGGTGGTCCGCCTTGGTGGCGGCGAAAAGCACCTTCTCGATGCGGGGCCGGAAGAGCGCGCTCACCAGACTGTTCCGGCCGGTACGAAATGCCGCGAGGATGCCATCCAGCGCCCGCTCCAGATCGGCGAGGGCGGCCGGCCCCGCATTCAGGGCGGAGAGCGTATCCACCAGCACGATCTGCCGGTCGAGCCGGGCGAAGTGATTGCGGAAGAAGGGGCGAACGACCGCGTTCTTGTAGGCCTCGAAGCGCCGCTCCATCATCGCGCCCAGCGTATTCGCGCGGGCGGGGGTATCCGGCACGTCCAGAGGGGCGAAGGTGAGGGCGGGCGAGCCTTCGAGGTCGCCGGGCATGAGGAAGCGGCCGGGCGGCAGCAGGCTCATGGCCAGCCGCTCGCTGCGGCAGGCGGCGAGATAGTCCGTGAACCGCGCCGCCACCTCCCGCGCCCGGGCCTCGTCGGCGGGGCCGTCCACCGGCGCGTCGGCCACTGCCGCCAGGAACGGCGCCGCAACCTCCGCCCGCACGCCAGCGCGGGCCAGAGCCAAGCTCTGCCGGGCAAATTCGGCGTAGGACATGTTGAGCAGCGGCAGGTCCAGCAGCCACTCGCCGGGATAATCCACGATGTCGAGGGTCAGCGTCCTCAGGCTGCCGCGCCGGTTTGCGTAGCGAATGGCGAGGCGCAGCTCGCTGACGCGGGTGGTGGAGGACGGCCAGCGCCGCTCCGCTCCCAGCATCTCAAGATGGCCCTCATAGGCGAAGCGCGGCACCGCGTCGTCCGGCTGGGGCTGCAGCTCGGCGCGGGCGATGCGGCCGGACTGGTAGGGCTCGAACACCGGCATCCGCGCCCCCTTGGTGAGGGCATGGATGAGCGCTGTGGTGAAGATGGTCTTTCCCGCCCGTGAGAGGCCGGTCACACCAAGACGCAGGGTGGGATGGGCGATTCCCTCCACCCGGTCCGCCAGAGCCTGAAGCGCGATGCGCGCATCGTCCACGGCGTCCGTGAAGAACGCCATCTTCAGTCGGTTCCGCCGAGATCGCGCGGGGTGACGAAGCGGTCGAGCCGGCCGATGCCAGGGGCTGCGGCGCTCCACTCGTCCACGGGAAGGTCGATGACGGCGAGGGCGCCGGTCGGGAATTTCTCTGCCATGCTTGCAACATGGGGGGCCGGGCCGGAAGCCACAAGCAGCTCGGCGAGGTCTTCGAGGCCGGGATTATGGCCCACAAACATCACGCTGTGTGCGTCCTTGGGCTGCTCGCGCAGCACGGTCATGAGACGCGCGGCCGAGGCGTCGTAGATGCGCGGCTCGCTGGCCACCACCTTGGCCGGCGGCAGGCGCGCGGCGACGAGATCCCAGGTTTCCCGCGTGCGGCGGGCGGGTGACACCAGGATGCGGTCGGCCAGCAGGTGTTCCTGCCCGATATAGACGCCGATGCGGGGCGCTGCGTTGCGGCCCCGCGCCGAAAGCGGGCGTTCCGGATCGGCGATGCCGTTCGGCCAGTCCGACTTCGCATGGCGCAGCAAGATGAGTCGGCGCATGGTTACCAACCGATGGACGAAAGGCGGACCCTTATGAAGCACGCGGCTAGTGCAGCGCAACGCCTGCTGCCGCGCCGCAGCGTCACGCCCCCACGGACGGCGATGACGGAAACGTCATTAGAGCGCCGCAAATAAACGCTTTCTCAAGCTGGCGGCGTCAGCATCGCCTGTCTCTCATTGGACCAATTCATGAGCCAGTCGTCCGCGCCCCGGCCCCAAGCGCACGATGCGATGGGGTCCGAACGCGCCTCTTCCGGCGCCAAACGGATTATCGACTGCGACGTCTGCGTGGTGGGAGGCGATGTCGCCGGTCTCGTTCTGGCCGGAGATCTCGCGCGGCGCGGCCGCGACGTGGTGCTGCTGGCAATGGCCGGGCCGTCCGCTGCCGTTCCGTCGTGGTCGCTCGATGGGGTCATCGCGGCGGGGTTTCCGCTTTCGACGCGCGAGCTTGTCGCACGCATTGGCCGCGATGACGCTCAGGAGCTGCTCATTCTGTCCGCCCAGGCCGCGGAGGCGGGGCTGTCGCTGACCGAGCGGCTCGGAGTGGATATCGGCCCGCGCGGCCGGCTGACCGTGGCGCGTGCACACGCCGCCGAGGACCTTCATCGCGAGCAGGAGCTGCGCCAGGATCTGGTGCCGGATACCACCGTCTTCGTCGGCGCGGAGGATCTCGCCGCCCTTCTCGGGACCGATGCATTTGCCGCCGGCATCGGCGTCGTGCCGGCCGAGCGCGTCCGCACGACATCGCTGGTCGCCGCGCTGGAAGAGGCGGCACGGACCGCCGGCGTCCGCTTCTTCAGCGTGGAGAGCGCGCTTTCGGTCGATCTCAAGGGCGTTCGGAAGTATCTAGATACGTCAAACCAGCGGGTGCGCGCATTTCAGGTCGCGGTCTGCGGCGCGGCGGCCTTTGCCCGCCTCGGGTCCGGCGTTGCCCGTCTGCCGCGCGCGCCGTGGGTGTCCGGCGGATTTCGCCTGCCGAACAGCAATGTACCGTATGGGGGCCTCGTCGAGGAATTCGGCCTGTCGGGTCTCGCCTACCATTTCGACGGCGACCGGCTGGCGCTGGCGGCGCAATGCGCCTTGCCGGTGATGACACGGGTCGGCGCCGCGCGCGTGCTGCGGCGCCAAGGGGCCGAGGTCTATCCGGTCGGCACCGGGCTGGTGGAGGGCGCACGGGGGCGCAATGTGCCCGATCCCGGCGGCATGCCGTTGCTATATGAGGGGGAGCGGGGCGTCTGGTACGCGCTTGCGCCGGGGGCGGGATCGCTGGGGCTGGAGTTCCTGGCCGCCCGGCTCATTGTCGGCGCCATCGCCGAGCGCGATGATCGGATCGCGCTCCTCCAGCCATTCGCGACGGGCGGGCTGACCGGCTGGACGGGTCGCGCGGCGCGCTTCGCCTCCTTCTGGCACGTCCGCCTCGCTGCCCGCCTGCATCTGGACAAGGCCGCGCCGGTATCGGCGCCAGCGCAGGCGGCGGACGGTTCGCAGCCTCTGCCGACGCCGGCCACGGCAGGCGCCCTCGTGCGCCGCAGCCTCGCCTCCGCCGCCTCGGCCTCGCGTCACGCGGCGCGCGCGGCGCTGCATGCGGCGTCCGGCTGGGCCACCGCTCTCGCGGAGCGTGCCGCTCTGGAGCGCACCCGCCGCCGCCGTCGTCCGGACGGACTCGATCCGCATGGAGAGCCGGACGAGGAGGCGCCGCCTCAGCGGCGATAGAAGGCTTGCGGGCGCGTGCCTTCCCGGAAATAGCCGAAGAACGCGGCCACACCGGCCGCCTGCGCCAGAAGCCCCGGCATCAGCGCCGCGAACGCGCCGAGATCGGCGCCGTCCGGAGCAATGGCGTCGCGGATGGCGAACTGGCAGTAGCCGGTGGTGAACAGCCACAGCACAAGCAGCCACGGCAGGACCAGCAGGGCGATGCGCGCGCGGGCGACGGTGAGCACCACCATGGTCACCGCCCAGCCGAACAGCACCGCCTGCGGCATCAGCCCCAGCCGCATCACCTGCTGCGGCACCCCGGAGCCAGCGAATGAATCAAACAACGCCGAGCGCGCGCCGGTGACGCCTAGCGCCGAAATGAGCGTGAAGAGCCCGGCCAAGGGCAAAGCGGCGATGCCGCAGGCGCACCAGAACAGGAAGGCCAGCGGCCCGCCGAGACGGGCCGGGCGTTGGGCCGGGTCGGTGGGCGGGGTGGGGGCGCGGAGCGGGACTTGGGGCATGGAGGGAGCGGTCATGAGGATCCTCGGATCCTCCGGCTTATAGACGATCCCGCTCGCCATGCACCCGGCAACCCCGGCCTGACACGCTGCAAGCTGTGTCAGGCGCCGAAATGGTCGCGCCAGGTCTTCTGGCTATCCGCGAAGGGCAGCCGCCGCGCCTCGTAGACCGCCCGCGCCACGGCCCGCGCCAGCACGATGGAGGCGAGCGCACCCAGCCGGGCGAGATCGGGCAGCGGCGCTTCCAGCGGCTTGCGTCCCGTGGCCATGGCGAACACCACATCGCCATCCAGCGGCGTGTGAACGGGAAACAGCGAGAGCGCCAATCCGTTCTGCGCCATGATGGCGAGGCGGCGCGCCTGCACGGGCGAGAGCACCGCATCCGTCGCCACAACGGCGATGGTGGTGGCGAAGCGAGAGATGCCGCCCTTCAGCCGGGGATCGCCGGCCTCGTCAGGAACCCGCGCCGGTACGCCACGTCCACCGAATTCCCCATCCCGCTCATAGTGGCCGGCGCGGAAATGCGGGCCATCGCCGAACAAGGGGCTGCCGGCGGCATTCACCGCGACGATGGCCCCGACCACATGGCCGGTGGATGTCATCGCCGAAGCCGAGCCCAGCCCGCCCTTGACCGTCGCGGTGGTGCAGCCCGTGCCCGCGCCGACCGAGCCGAGGTGGAAGTCTACATCCGCCGCCTCAAGAGCGTCGCGGCCGAGCTGGAGGTAGGGCGGATGGCCCTCCCAGCCCTTGTCGCCGCCATTGAGCAGGTCGAACAGGATGGCGCCGGGCACGATGGGAACCCGCGCGGCGCCGACCGCAAAGCCCCGTCCGCGCGCCGCCAGCCCCGCCATGACGCCGGATGCGGCATCCAGCCCGAAGGCCGAGCCGCCCGACAGCGTGATGGCGTCCACGCGCTCCACGGTCGCCGCGGGGTCGAGGAGGTCGGTCTCCCGCGTGCCCGGCCCGCCGCCGCGCACGTCCACCGCCGCTACCGCCGGCTCCTCGGCGAGGATCACGGTGACGCCGGTGCCGATGTGCGGCTCGGTGGCGTTGCCGACCAGGAGGCCGGGGACGTCGGTAATCAGATTGCGCAGCGCGCGCTCCTCAGGCTGGACGGCGTTCGGCCGACGATACGACAGGGCACGGGATAAAAAAGACCGCGCCGGGCGTCATCGGCCCGGCGCGGTTCTGATCTTCCGGCACTTGGTCCGGGATGGGCGAGCGCCTTCCTCAGTCGAGACGACCGGAGGCGTGGGCGAGCATGGTGTAGACCTTGCCCGTGTCGGAGGTCAGGTACGTGCGCGCCAGCGTGCTGCCGCGGTTGTCGCCCGACACCTGATCGATCAGCCGCTCGAACTCGGCGACATAGCGGTCCACGGTCTCGCGGAAGCCTGCGTCGGCGCGGTAGCGGCGCTTGAGGGCGTCAAAGGTCTGCTGGCCCTGGAGGGTATAGAGCCGGCGGGAGAAGACGTGGCTGTCGCCATTGTTGTGGCGCTCCCACATCTCGACGGCCGCCTGATGATCAACCATGCGGGCGATGTCGGACGAGAGGTCGTCGAGGCTGTCCGGGGCCGCGACGGGAGCCGGGGCCGCCGCGCGGGGCGAGCGCGGCGCCTCCTCGTCGATATCGCTGGAAGCGCGGGCAAGAAGCTCGCTCAGCCAGCTGTCGCGTTCCTCGCCGGTGTTCTCGGCGCGGCTGGCCGGACGCGCTGCGGGACGTTCCGCAGGCTCGGCGCGGCGGCTCGCCGGGGTGGCGGGGGCACGGCGCAGTTCGGCCTGGAGCAGGCTGGCGCCTTCGCTGCGGGCCGGCTCGGTGCGGCCGGTTTCGCCGCGGGCGAGGTCGCCACGGGCAAGGTCCTGCCGGCCGGTCTCGCTACGGCTCGTTTCGCCGCGGGTCGGTTCAGCGCGCTGGATGTCCGAGCGGGTGTTCTCGGCGCGGGGCTCGCGCTCGGGCCGGCTGCGCAGGGCGGAGGCCGTCTCGCGGCTGGCGCGGGCGCTGTCCTGCTGGGCGGCGCGGGCCGAGGCTTCCACCACGTCCAGCGCCTGGCCCTGGCGGGCGACGATCTCGTTGAGTTCGGCGAGGGCCTTGATCTGCTCGGCCACGGCGCGACGCATGGTGGCGGCGCTCGCCTCGGTCTCGGCGGGCAGTTCGAGGATGCCGCGCTTCATCTCCTCGCGGGCGAGGGTGATGGCCTGCTGCACGTCCTCTGCCACCCGCTTGAGGTCGGTGGCCACGGCCGTGAAGCGGTTGCCGGTTTCGCCGAACAGGGTGTGCACGTCGTTGAGCGCGGCCTCGTAGGTCTGGCGCAGGGCGGCGGCGGAGCGCTCCCGCTCGGCCTCGGCCGCGTGTCGCACCAGCGCGAGCTGCTGCGACACCGCCTCGGTGGAGCCCGACGTGGCCGCGGCGATGACGTTGGCGATCTCGCCGGCCCGCTGCTGGGACGCGGTATAGGTCTCGTCGAGCATGGTGTGGAAGGCGGCGAGCCGGCTCTCCACGTCTCCGACCCGCTGCGCCAAAGACCTGGCCAGCTGCTCCATCGCCTCGCGGCGCGCGGCGAGGGTGCTGTCCACCTGATCGTGGGTGGAGGCCAGCGTCTGGGTCGCCTCGTCCATCAGGCGGCGGTTCTGGTCGAGCCGCTCGGACAGGGAGGACATCTGCGCCAGCGCGCTGGCGGAGACTTCCTTGAGCGAGCCGATCTGCGACTGGAAGCGATCGGCGGTGGCATCGGCGCTGAGGGCGATGCCCGCAACCGTCCCCCCGAACCCTTCCACCTGCCGGGCAAAGGAGCCGGCGAAGGCGTCGAGGTTGGACACCGCCTGGGTGAGGGCGCCCTGGAAGGTGGCGTTGGCGTCGTCGAGGCGCTCGATGATGACGCCCACGTCCGTGCGCAGGGCGCTGTTGGTGGCGGTGATCTCCGTCACCGCGCGCTGGCTGGTGCGCTCCAGCGCGGAGAGGAAGGTGCCGTTCTTGTCGTCGATGAGGTGGGCGATCTCGGTCAGGCGTGTGCCGAGGTTGTCCGCCACCTTCTCCGAATGCTCGGTGAGGGTCCGGCTGACGTTGCTCGACAGGGTGGTGAGCGAGCGCTCCACCTGGCTCGCCTCCGCGCGCAGGGCACCGGAGACGGTCTCGATGCGGCCGACGAGGGCATCGGCGATGGCGGTGCCGCGCACCTCAAGCGAGGTGGCGACGCCGTCGAGGCGGCCGAGCACCAGTTCCTCGATGCGATGGACGCGGCCATCCAGCACGGAGGCGATCTCCTGCGCCCGGACGCCGATGTTGCGGTTCACCGCGTCGGCACGGTCGGTGAGCACCTCCCCCAGCGCCTTGGAGCGGGTGGCGAAGAAGTTCTCCAGCGTCTCCACCGACTTGTCGAGGGAGTCCGTGGCGTTCTTCGTGCCCTCGGCGATGGTGCGGGCGAAGTTGACCGTGCGGGTGGCCAGGGTCTCGGTGAGGCTCTGAGCCCGCTGGTCCAGCGTCTGCTCGATGCGCGAGAAGCGCTGGTCCATGATGGTCGCCACCGTGTCGGTGGTGGCGGAGAGGCGCTCGTCCAGCGTGGACGTGGCGAGGCGCAGGTTCTCGTTCACCAGCGCCACCCGGTGGGTGATCTGGTCCACCAGCTCGGGGGCGTGGACCTTCACCGTGGTGTCGAAGTTCTTCACGCCGTCCTGCATGACGCGGGCGAGGTGCGAGGAGTCATGCTGCATGCGATCGGCGAGCTCGGCGCCGCGCACGGTGATGGTCTCCTCCATGGCCTTCAGGCGGGCGGTGAGCATCTCCTTGATGGCGTCGCTCTTGGTGCCGATGGTGGCGACCAGGATGTCGGCGGTCTCGCGGAAGGCTTCCGTGACCTTGGACCCGCGGGCGCCGATGGCCTGCGTGACCTCAGTGGCGACGCGCGACAGGCGCTCGGTCATGTCCTCGCCGGCGCCGTTGAGGGACGCGGCGACCTCGTTGCCCTTGTCCACCAGCGCGGTGACGACCTGGTTGCTGGAGCGGTCGAGGGAGGATGTGATGCGCTCGCCCGTCTCGGAGAGGCGCTGCTGGAGGTCCTCGCCGCGCACGGCGACGGCCTCGTAGATGCGGTTGCCGGTGGCCTCGATGCGGTCGGCGAGGTCGGTGCCGCGCACGGCCAGCGTCTCCGCGACCCGCTCGCCGGTCTCCTCCAGCTTGCGGACGAGTTCGCCGCCGCGGGTGGAGAATTCCACCACCGCGCTCTCGCTGGTGGCGCGGAAGGCGGAGTTCACCTCGGCCACGCGCACGTCGATGTCGTCGGCGAAGCGGCCCACGTTCTCGGCCAGCGTTTCGGTGATGCCCTGCTTGAGGCGGTCGATGTTGCTGTTCACCTCGTCGCCCCAGCGCTCGACGAGCTGCGACACGTCGGTGGTGGTGGCGAGCAGGTTGGAGGCGAGGTCGTCGGTGCGCGAACGCAACGTCTCCACCAGCAGATCGCCGGACTCGGAGAGGTCCTGCCGGATGTCGGAGCCGGTGAGCTGCAGGCGGTCGATCAGCTCGCCGCCCTTGGCGGTGAGGCTGTCGATCATGCTGTCGCCCACGCGGGCGAGGGCAGCGGTGATGTGCTCGCCCTTCTGGCCGAGGATCTCGGTGACCTGCTCGCTCGCCTCCAGCATGGTGGTGTGGATGCGGGAGGCGACGTCCTTCACCTCGCTGGAGAGCACCGTCTCGGCGGCGATGATGCCCTCGCGCAGGCGCTCGGTCTCGATCTGGATATTGTGGCGCTCGGCCTGCAGGTCGTCGATGAGCGTGCGGATGCGCGTCTCGTTCTCCTCGTAGGCGCGCTCGAGGGTGGAGACTTCGGCGCGGACCATGGCCTCCAGCTCGCCGGCGCGGGCGACGGCGCGGTCCATGCCGTCACCCATCGCGGCCACCTCGCGGCGCACCGCCTGGCCAACGGTGACGACGCTCTCGGTGGCGATGGACTCCGGCTGGGCGAGGCGCAGGGCGACCTCGGTCATGGAACGGGCGATGCCCTGCAGCTCCAGCGACCGGCGCACGATGCTGGCCATGCCGAAGAAGGCGAGCGGCGGAATGAGGATGCCGGCGAAGATGCCGAGCAGGGCCGGGGAGTCGCCCAGCGACTGCAGCCCGTTGGAGCTCGCCATCAGGCCATGATGGACGGTGTAGGCGAAGATGATGCCGACCACGATCCAGACCAGCGAGGCGCCCGTTGCCCAATAGAAGGGCGTAACGGGGGGCTTCTTCTGCAACTGGCCGAGAAGCTGGCCGATGGGCTGGCGATCGTCGTTGGCGGCGCGGCGCTCGGCCTCGCTGCGCGGGCGGGGCGCTCCCTCGCGGCGGCCGCCGTCGACACGCACCTCACCGCCCTCCGGGGGACGGGGGCGACGATTGATGGGGCGTCCTTCGCGCTGCTGTCCGGGGCCGGTCATGACACGATCGGGAGAGGGCGGGCGGTCCAGCGGGGTGCCGCGATCCGGCGGCAGGGGCGCTTCGCCTCCTTTTGCCGCTGCCGCATTGGCCTCGGCATTGTCGAGCTCGAGCGTCAGAGCCTCCTGGATGGCCGACAGAGCCGCCTCGGTCGGATCCTGGATCTTCTTCGGGTTCTTCATCTCGCTGTCGCCTCTGCCCGCTTTCGGTGCCGGGGCATGATGCCGCCCATGGCTCCGATACCCGTACACGCCCCCATCATCCGGCCACGCCGGACGAAGATGGTTTACCGTTTCTTATCCTAGACAGGCCTCGCCTCCGTTTGAACCGCCCGTGCCGCATTAATGAAGATATCGTTAATATCGAGCGGCTTGGCTTCAGCTTGGGCATTCCCGGTGAGGGGACGGGATCCGCGACAATCGGCGCCCGCGCTGGTGCGGCGCGGGACAAGCCGCTATAGCCAGTGGCCGGAAAGCGGCTGCGCCTTGGCCTTCGGGCTGAGGCTTGCGAGCCGGCAAATCAAGCCACCGTCGCGCCCGCGGCGGAAGCCGGGAAGCGACACTCTATGGTTGCCATTACCTTCATCGAACACACCGGCGCTGTCCATAAGGTCGACGGGCCGGAAGGCGCTACCGCCATGGAAACCGCCGTGCGCAATGGCGTTCCGGGCATCGTTGCGGAATGTGGCGGCGCCTGCGCCTGCGCGACCTGCCATGTCTATGTGGACGAGGCGTGGATTGAGAAGGTCGGCCAGCCCTCCGAGATGGAGGAGGGCATGCTCGATTTCGCAACCGACCTTCGCCCCACCTCCCGTCTGTCGTGCCAGATCAAGCTGACAGCGGCGCTGGACGGCCTGGTGCTCCACACGCCCGAAAACCAGGGCTGAGGTCCGATCCTGGGGGGAGCTGCGCTCCCCTCAGTCCACCTTTTCGCCGGGATAGACGCCGAACAGCTGGTTCTGCTGGACATAACCGTCGAAGCCGTCGCCGGTGATGCGGCAGACCTTGCCATCACAGGCCTTCACCACGCCCAGCACGCTCGGCTCCAGCTTGGCCACGACCTTGGCATCGGAATCCGCCGAGCTGCGCAGGGGCACGGTTTCGCCCTTCAGCCAGGGGGCGACGAGGGCCGTCCGCCGCAGGGACAGCATGGAGTGGTAGACCCATCCCTCCGCGCCGTCGGCATCGCGGATGCGGCGCCACGTCTCATATTCGGCGGTCACCTCCACCGGCAGCCCGGCGCGGTTGAACACCCAGGCCACGTCCTGGTCCCGGTTTGGACCGTTGCGGACGTTCACCTTGTCTGCCTTCAGCGAGACGAAGCGGGGAACCGGCAGGCCGGAGGTGCCGGGCTCGGCGGCGACTGCACCCGCAGCCGTTCCCACCATCATCGCCGCCGCAAGGGCCAGGGCTTTCACCGACCGGCTGTCGAGGCTTCGCTTCAGATGAGTTCGTTTTGCGGGCATGATGGGACCGTCCTTTCGCATCGCACCTAACAGACCGGAGGGGTGCGCCGCCGCGGCGGGCACGTCAAGGCCCTGCGTCTCGGCGCGCCTTGTGTTTCCCCGGCTGTCTGATAGACGGGACCAGAACCGTTAAGAAATGGGGAATGGGGAGTAACGATGGTGCGTCGCAAGCCCCTCGTCGTCGTCACGCGCAAGCTGCCCGACTCGGTCGAGACTCGGATGCGTGAGCTGTTCGATGCCAGACTCAACATCGACGACGTGCCCATGGATCAGGCCGCGTTGGTGGAAGCGGTCAAGATGGCGGATGTGCTCGTGCCCACCGTGACCGATCGGATCGACACGGCCGTGCTCTCGCAGGCTGGGGAAAACCTGCGGCTGATCGCCTCTTTCTCCAACGGCGTCGACCACATCGATGTCGCCAGCGCGCTGAACCGGGGCATCACCGTCACCAACACCCCCGGCGTCCTCACCGAGGACACCGCGGACATGACCATGGCGCTCATCCTCTCCGTGCCCCGGCGGCTGGCCGAGGGCGCGCAGGTGATGATCGCGGACAAGGAAGAGTGGGCCGGCTGGTCACCCACCTGGATGCTTGGCCGGCGGATCTGGGGCAAGCGCCTCGGCATCATCGGCATGGGGCGCATCGGCCAGGCGGTGGCGCGGCGGGCGAAGGCATTTGGCCTGCAGATTCATTACCATAACCGCCGCCGCCTCAATTCCGGCATCGAGGAAATGCTCGACGCCACCTATTGGGACAGCCTGGACCAGATGCTGGCGCGCATGGACATCGTGTCCGTGAACTGCCCGCACACCCCCGCGACCTACCATCTGCTCTCGGCTCGCCGCCTTAAGCTGTTGAAGCCAGACGCTTATGTGGTGAACACGGCGCGCGGCGAGGTGATCGACGAGAACGCGCTCACGCGCCTCTTGGAAGCCGGCGAGATCGCCGGGGCCGGCCTGGACGTGTTCGAGCACGAGCCGGCGGTGAACCCCAAGCTGATCCGCCTCGCCCGGCAGGGAAAAGTCGTGCTTCTCCCGCACCTTGGCTCCGCGACGCTGGAAGGCCGCGTGGACATGGGCGAGAAGGTCATCGTCAACATCAAGACCTTCATGGACGGCCACCGGCCGCCGGATCGGGTGCTGCCCGCGATGCTCTGAGGCGGTCGGCCCGTCAGCGGTCGCGGTCGCCCTTGAGGCGGGCCGCGACCTCGACGAGCCACCCGAAAGGCGTCGATGTCGATGCGGTTCGGGTGCCGTTCGGGGCCGATATCGGCGGGTTCGAGGTGCACTCAGGTTCGAACGCGCGGTCAGCTGCGGGGCTGACGTTAGCGGCGGTATTAAATTGCCTTCCGAGATCGCTCTCCGGGGCGTCGCCGACCGGCGGTGTCTCCGCCACGATCACCCGCTCGCTCTGCGCCGTTACCAGCTCCGTCTCCAGCGCCGTGATTCGTGCTACCAGCGCCGCACGCTCGCGGCGCCAGTCGTCGGCCAGGAGACCGGCGGGCAGCTGGCTGAGGATGGGCGAGAAGGGGAAGGCGTCGCGGTCGCGCGCCTGCGTCACCGGCCAGCGGTGGAACCATGATCCCAGATTGTCCACCTCGAACCGCGCGACCTCCAGCCCAGAGCGTCCCAAGGCATGGGTTCCGGAGAGCTGGTCGCGGCGGGAGTAGCGCAGCACCTGCGCCAGCCAGAGGCGCATGGCGGCAGCGACCGTGGGGTCGTGGTGCCGACGCAGCATGATGGCGGACCAGAAGGGCACCGCCTCCAGCACCAACGGATCGCTCATCATGTAATGGTTGAGCTGCTCCAGCACGCGCCCGCCATCGTCGAGGCCCATGCGCAGCACTTCCATGAACTCGTCGCGGACGCTGGCGCGAAAGCTGTGGCCCGGCATGGCCACGGCGACGCCATCGGGCAGGTAGCGGGCAATCACCTCTTCCGGCGGCGCGGTCAGGATGACGCTGTTGTCGATGTAGAGCGAGAGATCGTAATCCGGCAGCAGTTCGTGGGGAGAGAGCTTGGCCATGCGCTGGCTGCGCACGGGATCGAGCGGGAAGGCGGGGTCGAGGCGGCGAATCTGCCAGCTCGCGCTGGTGAGCGCCGGATCGTCGGTGAAGCAGATGAAGTCGAGGCCGGAGGCCGCGGCCATGGGCTGCTCGTTCAGCGCCTCGTAGCCGCCGATCAGGCAGGTATAGACGCACGCGCGCCCGGTCGGTGCCATCATGCCTCAGGCCGCCGCGCTGCGCCTGTGCGCGGAGAGGTCGGTGATGCGCGGGCCTTCGCCTGTCAGCGGGTTCTCCGGGTCCCACGCGTAGCTCAGCGTCTCGAAGCGCATGGAGCGGGCGTCGATCATCAGCAGGCGCCCCACCAGTCCCTCGCCGAAGCCGACGATGGCCCGGATGGCCTCCAGCGCCGCGAGGGATCCGGCCACCCCAGCGAGCGCGCCCAGCACGCCGGCCTCGGCGCAGGCGGGCACGGTGCCGGCCGGCGGTGGCTCCGGGAAGAGGCAGCGATAGGTGGGGTTGGGTGTGCCATCCGGCCCACTCTCATGGGCGCGGATGGTGGTGACGGTGGCGTCGAAAGCCCCCAGCGCCGCCGTCACCAGCGGCTTCTTCGCCAGCACACAGGCGTCGGAGACGAGATAGCGGGTGGAGAAATTGTCCGAGCCATCCACCACCAGATCGGCCTGCGCGATGAGGTCCAGAGCGTTGCCGGCATCGATGCGCACCGGATGCGTCACCAGCTCCACATGGGGATTGAGGGCGGCCACCGCGTCGCGGGCGCTATCGGTCTTCGGCCGATCCACGTCCTGCGTGCGGTGAATCACCTGCCGCTGGAGGTTGGAGAGAGAGACGACGTCGTCCTCCACCAGGATCAGCCGCCCGACGCCTGCCGCCGCAAGATAGAGCAGCACCGGCGCGCCGAGGCCCCCGGCGCCGATCACCAGCACGGTGGCCGCCTTCAGTCTCTGCTGGCCCGGCCCGCCCACGTCGTGCAGCACGATATGGCGGGCGTAGCGCTCGATCTCTTCGGGGGAGAAGGCCATCGATCATCCTCGGGCAACGCCTCGGGCGTCGCCTTAGCCGCCGGAGAGGCGCGCCATCATCGGCAGGAGCGTGCCCGTCACCGCCTCGGGTGTCAGCGGCCCCACGAATTTGTGGACGATGGTGCCGTCCTTCGCCACCACGAAGGTCTCGGGCACGCCGTAGACGCCCCATTCTATGGCCGCGCGCCCGTTGGGGTCGACCCCCACCGCCTTGTAGGGCAGGCCGAACTGGCCGAGGAAGCGGCGGGCATTGTCCGGCGCGTCCTTGTAATTGATGCCCACGAGGCTGAAGCGCGGGTCCTTGCCGAGCTGCATCAGGAGGGGATGCTCCTCGCGGCAGGGACCGCACCAGGAGGCCCACACGTTCACCAGCGCCGGCTTGCCGCCGAGCGCGGCAAGGTCGATGCCGGGCAGGGGCTGGCCATCCGGCCCCTTGAGCCCGGCGAGCGGCGGCAGGGTGACGACCGGCGCCTTCCGGCCCACCAGCGCGGAGGGAATGCGCGAGGGGTCGCCCCCGGTTTCCAGCCGCGAGAAGAACAGCGCCGCCAGCGCGAGGAACACCACCAGCGGCAGCGCCACCAGCCACAGGCGGCGACGCGGACGGGCGGGGGTACCGACGGGCTCGCTCATTCCGCCTCTCCCGTGCGGTTGGCCCTGCGGCGGCCGACGCCGCGCGCCTCCAGCTCCGACAGGGCGCGGCGCTGGCTGCGGTAATCGAGCATCAGCCAGAGGGCGAGGAGCCCGAGGGCGAGGAGGGAGACGCCGTAGGATGCGGCGATGAAGACGAAATGGGTCATGCGCGCGGGCTCAGGCCAGGGCTTCCGCAGCGGCGCGGGCCTCCAGCGCCTGCACGCGGCGGCGGAGGATTTCCGTGCGCATGCCGAGCATGTGCAAAGCGATGAACACCAGCGTGAAGCCCACCGCGCAGATGAGCAGCGGCCAGAGCAGGCTGGAATCGATGGTCGAGCCGCCCATGCGGAACACCGAGGCCGGCTGGTGCAGGGTGTTCCACCAATCCACCGAGAACTTCACGATGGGCACGTTGATGAAGCCCACCAGCGTGAGCACGGCGGCGGCCCGGCCGGCGCGGTTGGGATCGTCGATGGCCGCGCGCAGCGCCATCAGGCCGAGATAGAGCAGCAGCAGCACCAGCATGGAGGTGAGCCGCGCATCCCATACCCAATAGGTGCCCCACATGGGCCGGCCCCACAGCGCGCCGGTAATGAGGCAGAGAGCCGTGAAGGTGGCGCCCACGGGCGCGGCCGCCTTGTGCGCCACGTCCGCCAGAGGATGCCGCCACACGAGGATGCCGATGGAGGAGGCGGCCATCATGGAATAGCCGAACAGGCCCAGCCACGCGAACGGGACGTGGATGTACATGATCCGCACCGTCTCGCCCTGCTGGTAATCGGGCGGCGCCTGGAAGGCGAGAGTGAAGCCGATTGCGAGCGTCACCACCGCTGCGGCGGCGATCCAGGGCAGGATGCGCGCGGACAGGCTGAGGAAGCGGACCGGATTGGCAAGGTCGAGGATCGCCATGGAGGCGTTCTAGTGCGGGCAGGCGTCGGATGGAAGCGCCGAGGACGTTCAGGATTTCGTGTCGCAGGGTCCGCCGGTGCGGCTTCAGGCGAGCCGGACCTGTCGCCGGATGAACCAGAGCGTCACGGCCGCCCCGGCGGCGGCCCAGCCGAGCAGGATCAGCAGGGACGGCGCCAGCGTCGCCATGCCCTCGCCGCGCCAGAGCGCGCCCTGGAAGGCCTCGATGCCCCAGGCGGTGGGGGTGAGCACGCCCGCGTGCTGGAGCCATTCGGGCATGAGGAAACGCGGCACCATGCTGCCGCCGACGGCCGAGAGCAGCAGCACGGCGAAGGTGGAGAGCGTCTGCGCCTGCTGCCGCGTGCGCGACACCGCCGCGAGCGGCAGCGCGATGCCGGCGGCCGAGGCGGAGGCTGCGACGGCGACGGTCGCGAAGGTCCAGAAATTCTCCAGCACGTCCACGCCGTAAACCGCCTGCGCGACGGCAAACAGCACGGCGGTGAGCGCGAGGCCCTGGAGAATCAGGAAGGCGAGCTTGCCGCCCACCAGCGCCAGCACGCCGCCCCGGCTCATGACGATGCGGTCGAACACACCGGAGCGTCGCTCGTCCACCAGGCTGCCGGCGCCCTGCACCGCCGAGAACAGCAGGAACAGCATGGCGATGGCGCCGGCATAATAGCTCACGCCCGGCTCGGAACGTCGGCGGGTGAGCGGCTGGCGCTCCAGCAGATCCGCGCCGCCGCCCGCCACCAGTTCTGGCGCGCGGGCGATGGACTGCTCCAGCCGCGACGTCTGCGTCTGCGAGAAGGGGCCGACCAGCACCTCGATCTGCGCCGCCACGCGGCGGATGGCGAGGCCGGGCAGATCCTCGGTGAACACGCGCTGGATGCGCGCCGAGAGCAGGGCCGCGGCCACGTTGCGGGCGGGATCGGTGACGAGGAGGAGCGGCGGCTTGTCGGTTGCGGCGGCCACGTCGCCGCGCACCACCAGCCCCACGTCGGCGCGGCCGTCCGCCACCCGGGCGCGGACCTCCTCGGGCGTGACGGTGACGAGATCCACATCCGCCGTGCCGCCCAGCGCCTTGAGGAAGGCGTCGGCGGAGGCCGCCTGCGTCGCCTTCGCCGCGGCGACCTTGATGACCGAGGTTTCGCCCCCGGTGCCCGCGAACACCGCCGCGAAGAGGATGAACAGCACCGGCGGCAGCACGAACGTCATCATCAGCGCGCCGCGGTCGCGCATCAGCGTCAGCGCCATGGCCCGGACGATGGCGCCCATCATGAATGGTCGCTCCCGGTCACGTCGGCATAGAGGGCGTCGAGGCCCGCCGCCTCGAAGGCGATGGTGCGGGGCACGAGGCCGGCCACCTTGAGCGCGGCGATGAGCCCACCGGCTCCTTCCGGCGTGTCGGAGACGACGCCGCTGAAGGAGGTGCCGCCCTCGTCCCCGGTCAGCCCGCGCGAGGCAAGCACCTGCCGGCCGGCGGGCGAGGGGGGCGTGGCGAAGGTCACGGCGGCGCGCCGCTGGTTGGGGAAGCGGGCGGCGATGAGCGCGGCGAGCCGCCCCTCCAGCGCGATCCGCCCCTCGGACAGGATGGCGACGTGCTCGGCGATCGCCTCGGCGAAGGCGAAATCGTGGGTGATGACGAGGATGCCCAGCCCGTCCGCCGCCAGCCGGTGCACCAGCGCGGCGAGGTCGGCGCGGGCGGGGGCGTCGACGCCAACGGTCGGCTCGTCCAGCACCAGAAGGCGCGGATTGCCGACGAGTGCGGCGGCGACGTTGGCGCGGCGCTGCCAGCCGCCGGAGAGCCGGTCGATGCGCTCGTTGGCGCGCTCCTCGATGCCGGTGCGCGCCATGACGCCGGCGACGCAGGCGGGCACATCGGCGCGGCGGACCCCGGCGAGGCGGGCGAAGACGGCGAGATTCTCGGCGATGGTGAGGGCGCGATACAGCGCGATGTCCTGCGGCGCGAGGCCGATGCGGGCGCGCGCCTCGCTCTCGGCGGCGGGGATGCCGCAGATGCGGATGATGCCGGTGCGGGGCGGGATGCGCCCGCAGATGGCACGCACCAGCGTGCTCTTGCCGGCGCCGTTGGGCCCGACGAGGGCGGTCACCGTTCCCGCACGCAAAACGAGGTCCACGCCAGCCAGCACCGTGCGCGCGCCATAGCCTGCGGTGAGGCCGAGAATGGCGAGGGGCGGTGCCGGGCTTTCGTCTATCGGGTCGTCGTAATGGCGGGCAGCGGCGCTCACGGCGCCAGCGGCCCCATCAGTTCACCGAAGGCAGCGGTCATGAAGTCTCGCAGGGGCTGCAGGCCCTCCTTGTTGGGCCCGATGTCTTTAGAGGCTGCGAGCGCCCCCGCCAAGTGCTCCGACAACAGCTTGCGCGCGCGCGGCGCGCCGAGGGAGGCGATGACCGTCGCCTTGTTGGCATCCTTGCCCACATCCTTGCCCAGCGTTGCGGCCGAGCCCGAGGTGTCGAGGATGTCGTCGAGAATCTGGTAGGCGCTGCCCACATGTCCGGCGAGTGCCCGGAGATGACCGGCCTGCGCCTCGTCCGCTCCGGCGGCGCGGCCGGCGATCTCCACGGCGGCGGAGAACAGCACGCCGGTCTTGCGGCGGTTCACATCCTCGGTCGCCGAGAGCGAGCGGCCGGGGCTGGGGCGCAAATCGTCATACTGCCCCCCGCACAGGCCGAGGGAGCCCACCGCCTTCGAGAGGATGCACACCGCGTCGAGCCGCACAGGGTCGCTCGTGCCCGGCGCCGCGCCGGCGACGCCGAGCGCCCGCGACAGCAGCGCGACGGCCGCCAGCACGGCGACATCCTCGCCATACTTCACATGGGTCGTCGGCTGGTTCCGGCGCACCATGGCGTCGTCCATGCACGGCAAATCGTCGATGATGAGGGAGGAGGCGTGGATCATCTCCAGCGCGCAGCCGAAATCCAGCACGGCGTGCTCGGAGGCGTCGAGCTGCATCGCCGCCGCCATGGCGAGCAGCGGACGCAGCCTCTTGCCCGGCGCGAGCAGGATGTGGCGCATGGCGGAATGCAGCACCGCCGGATGGGAGGCGGCGGGCGGCACCAGCAGGCCGAGCCGGCGGTCGACCACCGCGCGGAGGTAGGAGAGGTCGCGGGAACGGGGCGGAAAGTCCGGCAGGGCGTCATCGTGGGCCGGCGCAGCCTCCATGTCCGGCGCCGCAACGGCGAGCGCGATACCGCCGGCCGCTGCCGACAGCGCCTCCCGGGACGCCGCCGCCGAAGCTTCGGTCCGCCGGTCCCGTCCGCCCTTCTGCCCCATACGCCCCCTCACTCTGTTGTTGGCCGCCCGGGGGCGACAATCCCCTCACAACAGGCACATACGTTGCCTTGAATGACTTTAGATCACCGCTTACACAATCATGCCAGTGCGCGGCCCGTGGTGCGCCGCACATTTTGCTCGCGTGTGGCGCGCGTGCCGCGAGGGCGGCCGGGCGCGGGCGGGCGCGCAGGATGGGGAGTGCCGCAGGCGCATGAATGAGAACGCAGCCGGTCGGCGCAAGGAAGACCACATCGACATCGTGCTGTCCGGCGATCGCGTCGCCTCCCGCGTGGACGCGGGGTTCGATCGCTGGCGCTTCGTCCATTGCGCACTGCCGGAACTCAGCCTCGACGCCATCGATCTTTCGACCCGGATGCTCGGGCGGCGGCTGAAGGCGCCGCTGCTCATCAGCGCCATGACCGGCGGGCCGGCGCGCTCCGAGGCCATCAACGCCCACCTTGCCGAGGCGGCGCAGGCGCTGGGCATCGCGCTCGGGGTCGGCTCCCAGCGCATCGCGGTCGAGACCGGCGCGGCGGCGGGGCTCGGCGGCGAGTTGAGGCGGCGGGCGCCGGACGCCCTGCTGTTCGCCAATCTCGGCGCCGCGCAGCTTCTCTCCCCCAGCGGGCGCGACCATGCGCGGCGCGCGGTGGAGATGATCGGCGCGGATGCGCTCGTCATCCATCTCAATCCGCTTCAGGAGGCGATCCAGGAGGGCGGTGACCGCGACTGGCACGGCGTGCTGCATGCCATCACCGGCCTGTGCGCCACGCTTCGTGCGCCGGTGGTGGTGAAGGAGGTGGGCTTCGGCCTCTCCGCCGCCGTGGGGCGCCGGCTGGTGAATTGCGGCGTGGCCGCCCTCGACGTGGCCGGGGCGGGCGGCACCAACTGGGCGCTGGTGGAGGGCGCGCGCGGGTCCGGCCGCACGCAGGCGCTGGCCTCCGCCTTCGCTGACTGGGGCATTCCCACCGCCGATGCGGTGGTGGACCTGCGGGCGGCGCTGCCGGACATCCCGATCATCGCCTCCGGCGGCATCCGCGACGGCGTGGACGCCGCCAAGGCCATCCGCCTCGGGGCCGATCTGGTGGGACAGGCCGCGGCGACGCTGAAGGCGGCCGTCACCTCCACGGAGGCGGTCATCGCCCATTTCGAGGTGCTCGTGGAGCAATTGCGCATCGCCGCCTTCGCCGCCGGCGCGGGCAATCTCGCGGCGCTGCGGGGCGTGCCGCTGGTCGAGGCGCGGTGAGAAACGTCAATGCCGTCGTCCTCCGGCTTGACCGGAGGACCCACGGCGCCATTTGTCCCTGACCCCGAAAGCTTGCAGAGGCGGCGGGATGGGCTGCCCGTCAAGCAGGGGGCGACGGCGGGCCGAAATGTGAGGGCATGCAGCCCATCCCTCAATTCGACCAGTGATCCATCCAGATCTTCTCGCCGATGGTGCAGGAGATGCGGGGTTGCTCGGCGGAGGCATGCTGGATGAGGCCCGGCCCCGGCTTCGGCACCACGCCGGCCACCTCCAGCACCAGCTTGGTGCGGATGGCGCGGGCGAATTCCTCCATCTTCTCCACGGGGATGACGAAGGAACCCGGCCCGCCGATCACGCAGTCCTCGTAATAGACGTCGAGTTCCGGAATATCGAGCGCCGACGCCGTGGAGCGCTTCATCAGCAGCGGCAGGCCATTCACCGTGATGCCGCGGCGGACCACCGAATCCCGCGCCAGCGCCACCGGCGGCCCCTGATTGTTCACCCCGTCGCCCGACACGTCGATGACCTTGCGCAGGCCCTTGAAGCCGTTGAGATCGAACTGGTCGGCCGCGAACAGCAGAGCCCCGGAAATCGAGGTGCGGTAAATGCGCCGGATGGGTGCCGCCAGGACAGCATCCGCGAAGGCCTTCGCGCTTTCCGGCCCATCGATAACGCGCCAGTCCACCACGATCTTCTGTTCGTTCTCGCCCGCCCACTCCACATATTCCACGGCGATGCGGCCATTGGGGCCGAGGCGGAGCGCGTCGATAAATTCCTTCGAGACGATGGCCGACGCATAGCCCTCACGCTGGAGGGCCAGCTCGTCCGTATCCATCGAGTAGGAGACATCGACGGCCAGCACCAATTCCACATCCACCGGGAGCCGGCCCGCGCCGCCGGCCTTGGCTGGCGCGGCGTGAAGAAGTCCGAGGGCGAGAAGCCCGGCCGCGACCAGAGCGGCGGGACGCAGGGGAGGGACGCGCCTGAAAACGGGGCGCCAAAACATCGAGTGCGAAGACATCGAATGCAGAGACATGGACGGCCTCCTCCCGGGGAAGGAACGGTGCGGCATCACGTCCGAGAAATGCTGACACCGTTCCCGCGCCGGGAGAAGAGATTTGCCGCCTTCAGGCCTGTCACGTTTTGCGGCGGAATCATTGCAGGCGCGTGTGCCGCGCCCGTCACGCAGATGTCTTCGAATCGTCACAAGGGGTTAGCCGCGGCACCCCGGCCGCGGCCGTCACCGGCTCAATCCAGCGTTTCGGTGCCGACGATCTCGATGCCGAAGCCCGCGATGCCCACATAGGTGCGGGTCTTTGAGGTGAGGAGCCGAATCGACTGGATGCCGAGATCGCGCAGGATCTGCGCGCCGAGGCCGACCTCGCGCCAGTAGCGATCCCGCTCCAGCTCGCTGGAGCTTTTCTCCGTCGACTGGCCCATGGCCACCGCCGGGACGCCGCTGGTGCCGTCGCGCAGGTAGACGAGCACGCCGCGGCCTTCCGCCTCGATCAGCTGCAGGCTCTTCTGCAACACCTTGCCGCCGCCGAAGGCATCGCCGATGGGGTCGGCGCGATGCAGGCGCACCAGCACCTTCTCGCCGTCGCCAATGCGGCCCTTGACGAGGGCCAGGTGGTTCACCGGATCGAACGGCGTCACGTAGGAATAGCCCTGCAACTCGCCGACGATGGTGGGCACCGGGAATTCCGCCGCGCGGCTCACCAGCTTCTCGCGGGCCTGGCGATAGGCGATGAGGTCCGCCACCGAGATGCGCGTGAGGTTGTGCTTCTCGGCGAAGGCGGTCACCTGCGGGCCGCGCTGCACCGTGCCGTCATCGTTCACCAGCTCGGCGATGACGCCGATGGGCGGCAGGCCGGCGAGGCGGCACAGATCCACCGCCGCTTCCGTGTGGCCGGAGCGGATGAGCACGCCGCCCTCACGGGCGATCAGCGGGAAGACATGGCCGGGCCGAACGAAATCGCCGGCGCCCATGTTGGGGTTGGCCAGCGCCCGCACGGTGTTGGTGCGCTCTTCCGCCGAGATGCCGGTGGTGGTGCCGTGGCGCACGTCGATGGAGACGGTGAAGGCCGTGCCCATTGGCGCGTCATTGTTCGACACCATGGGATCGAGCCGCAGCCGCTTCGCCTCGGACGGGGGCAGCGGCGTGCAGACGATGCCGGAGGTGTTGCGGATGACGAAGGCCATCTTCTCCGGCGTCGCCAGCGAGGCGGCGAGGATGAGGTCGCCTTCGTTCTCGCGGTCGTCGTCGTCGGTGACGACGATGATCTCCCCGCGCGCGATGGCTTCGATGGCGGACTGGACGCGGGTCTGGGTGGTGTCGGTCACGGGCAAACCTCGGATGAGCGGGACGAGGCCGAGGAAATCGTTGGGCGTCACCTGCTGCCCGGTCGCCTCGGCGATCTTTTCGGCCGTCTCGCGGGAGATCCAGGCGCGCTCGTCATTGCACAACGCCGTCACGCTGGCCGGGGACATGCCCACCTGCCGCGCAAACGCACTGCGCTTCGTTCCGGTTGCCGAGAGCCATTCCGCGAGCTTCATGGGACAAGCATAGCAGGGCGAATTTCAGTGACAATGAAATTTGTGGAGCGCCTCAAGCCGAGTGGTGTTCGGTGATGGTGAACGCTCCGCGGGCCGAGCCCGCCTTTTCGGAACACCTACCCTAGATGGAGTATGTCCGCCGGACCGGAACCCGCTACGGTCCAGAATGAAAACGTGCGCGGCTACGCGCGCGGCGTGCGCCCCGCTGGGCGCCGCGGTCTGGTCGGGGGCGGCACATGGCGAATACGGCACCGGAATTCACCGAGAGCGGGTCCATCACGCGCGTCTCGACGGATGCGGCAGGGGGACAGGGGAATTCCGACAGCTACCGTCCGGTCTTCTCGCCGGACGGGACGAAGGTCGCGTTCTATTCCTATGCGTCAAATCTCGTGCCGGGCGACGGCAACGGCGCTGGCGATATCTTCGTGAAGGACCTCACCACAGGCGTCATTACGCGTATTTCGACGGACGCGAGCGGTGCGCAGGCGGATGGCTTTAGCTATGAGCCAGTGTTCTCGCCCGATGGGACGAAGGTGGCATTCAGTTCTGGCGCATCAAACCTCGTTCCGGGCGACACCAATGGCGCCCACGACATCTTCGTGAAGGACCTGACCACAGGTGTCGTCACCCGCGTCTCCACCGACGCAACAGGCGCTCAGGCGAATGGATACAGCTACTGGCCGGTGTTTTCGCCGGACGGAACCAAAGTGGCGTTCTATTCCTTTGCCTCCACACTCGTTCCGGGCGACAACAACAGTGCCAGTGACATCTTCGTGAAAGATCTGATCACGGGCGCCGTTACGCGCGTGTCGACCGACGTGAGCGGCACGCAGGGGAATTCCGGCAGCTACCTTCCGGTGTTCTCGCCGGACGGGACCAAGGTGGCATTCTTTTCCGACGCGTCCAATCTTGTTCCGGGCGACACCAACAGCGCCACCGACGTCTTCGTGAAGGATCTGACCACGGGCGCTGTTACGCGCGTTTCGACTGATGCCGGCGGTATCCAGGCGAACGGCTATAGCTACAGTCCGGTCTTCTCGCCGGACGGGACCAAGGTGGCATTCTATTCCGCTGCCTCCAACCTCGCCCCCGGCGACACCAACGGCTCCTACGACATCTTCGTGAAGGATCTGACCACGGGCGCTATTACGCGCGTTTCGACTGATGCTGGCGGCATTCAGGCGAACAGCTCTAGTTATATCCCGACATTCTCCCCCGACGGGACCAAGCTGGTATTCTATTCCTATGCCACCAACCTCGTTCCGGGGGACACCAATAACACCCCCGACGTCTTCGTGAAGGATCTGACCACGGGTATCGTCACCCGTCTGTCCACCGATGCGGCCGGCGCGCAGGGGAATGGCTATAGTGATTCTCCGGTGTTCTCACCGGACGGAAACAAAGTGGTTTTCAATTCCGGCGCACCCAATCTCGTTCCTGACGACACCAACTACACCACCGACATCTTCGTCAAAGACCTCTCCGTCGCCAAGGCCACCCTCACCGACGCCGCCGCCAAATCCGCCCTCACGGGTGCCGGCAAGATTTTCTTCACCGATGCCGATGCGGGCGACAGCCACACGGTCTCCGTCGCACCGCAGGCGGGGGCGCTGGGCACGCTGACGGTCGTCGTGGTGCCGGTTGCCGGGGGCGCGAGCCATGTGGACTGGAGCTACAGCGTCGACACGGCGCTGATCGCCGCCCTCGGCACCGGCCAGAGCCGCACCGAGACCTTCACCCTGACCCTCGACGACGGGCAGGGCGGCACCGCCACCCGGGACGTGACGGTGACGCTGAACGGCATCGACGACGCGCCCGTCTTCACCTCGCCCGCGACTGTGAGCTTCGCCGAGGCCGCCACCGGCCCCGTGCTGCAGGTAGCCGCTCAGGACCCGGAGGGCGCGGCGCTCACCTACGCCCTCTCCGGCGCCGATGCGGCGCTCTTCGACCTTGCCGCCGACGGCATCCTCAGCTTCAAGTCCGCCCCCGACTACGAAGCCCCGGCCGATGCCGGCGCCGACAACATCTACAACGTCACCATCACCGCCAGCGACGGGGCGCTGTCCACGGCCCAGGACGTGGCGGTGAGCGTGACGGACGTGGGCGAGAACGCGCCCCAGTGGGCGAGCGTGGGCGGCATCACCCGTGTTTCCACCTCATCCGCGGGGGCGCAGGCGAACGGCGCAAGCTCGGAGGGCGTGCTTTCGGCGGACGGGACGAAACTCTATTTCATCTCGGGGGCGACCAATCTGGTCTCCGGCACGACGAGTGCGAACTGGAGCGATCTCTATGTAAAGGACCTGTCCACCGGTCAGGTGACGCGCCTGCTGAACGATTGCGGCGCCTACGAACTCTCCTTGTCGCCGGACGGGACCAAGATCGCCTTTGCGTCGCAGGCCACAAACCTCGTCGGCAGCGATACCAACGGCCAGTATGACATCTTCGTGCTCAATCTGACCAACGGGGCGGTGACGCGCATCACCAGCGCTTCGGGGGCGGAGGGCACCGGTGGAAACGCGCTCGGCTACTACAATCCCACCTTCACGCCCGATAGCTCAAAGGTCGTGTATTCATCTGGTTTTTCCAATCTTGTTTCCGGAGATACAAACAATATTCCGGATATATTTGTAACGGACCTGAACACTGGCGCCATAAGTCGCATTTCGACGAATAGTTCCGGTCAGGAGGCAATCGGCGTTCAGAATAACTATTTTGGCAGCCACGATGCTGTCGTCTCGCCAGATGGCACCAAGATTGTCTTCTGGTCCTACGCGACAAATCTCGTGTCCGGCGACACGAACGGACAGTCGGATGTTTTCCTGAAAGATCTCACCACCGGCGCAGTTACGCTCCTTTCCACGTCCGCAGCCGGCGCGCCGGGAAATTATGGGAGCCAGGGCGGCGTCTTCTCTCCCGACGGAACGAAGGTGGCCTTCTACTCGAGCGCCACAAATCTGATGCCGGGCATCTCCAACAGCGGCATTTACATCAAGGATATCCAGACTGGGGCAATAGAGTTCGTCGCTCCGTCCACTTATTCCCTCATGGCATACTCTCCGGACGGAACGAAGCTCGCTTTCATCTCCTCCTCCTCCAATCTGGTCGAAGGCGATACCAACGCCAAGAACGACGTTTTCGTGAAGGATCTTGCCACCGGCCAGATCACACGGGTCAGCACCTCGGCTGACGGAGTTGAAGCAAACGGCCTGCTCGGCGCCAGCCTTGCCTTCACACCTGATGGAAAATCGGTCGTCTTTTCATCTTACGCGTCCAACCTGGTGCCGGGCGATACCAACGCCGCGATGGACATTTTCATCAAGGACGCCACGCCCCCGACCGTCTCGTCCGCAATCGTCACCGACGATGCCGCCAAATCCTCACTGACGGCCGCCGGGCGGTTCTACTTCACCGATGCGGATGCGAGCGACATCCACACCGTCTCGGTAGCGCCGCAGGCCGGCGCGCTGGGCTCGGTGACGGCGAGCGTCGTGCCGCGCGCCGATGGTCCCGACCGCATCGACTGGAGCTATTCCATCGACAGCGCACTGGTCGCCTCGCTGGGAGCCGGACAGAGCCGGACCGAGACCTTCGCCCTCTCCCTGAGCGACGGCACCCCGGGCGGCACCATTACCCAGACCGTCACCGTGACGGTGAACGGCATCGACGACGCCCCCGCCTTCTCCTCGCCTGCGGCCGTGACGGTCAGCGAGAACAGCGGCGGGGCGGTGCTGAAAGTGGTGGCCACGGATCCCGATGGCCTTCCGGTCAGCTACACCCTGTCGGGAACGGACGCTGCGCTGTTCAACTTTGCGCCGGATGGAACCCTGAGCTTCAAGGCGCCGCCGAACTTCGAGGCCCCGGGGGACGCGGGCGCCAACAATGTCTACGATCTTCTGGTGACGGCCACGGACGGAACGCAGAGCGGGACGCAGGCCATCACCGTGACCGTCGGTGACGTGGTCGAGACCGGCAACGCCGCTCCACAATTTCTCGACGGCAAGCCGGGCGGCGGCATCACCCGCGTCTCGACCACGGCCACGGGCGCGCAGATATCGCTCGATAGTTTCAAGCCGGAATTTTCGCCGGACGGCACGAAAGTGGTCTTCTATTCGGGGTCCAACGCCTATGTGCCGGGCGACACCAACGGGAATTACGACGTCTTCATCAAGGATCTGACGACGGGCGCGGTGTCGATCGTGTCCGCCACGTCCAGCGGCGCGCCAGCCATCGGCGGCTCGACCGATGCCGTTTTCTCGCCGGACGGCACCAAGGTCGCCTTCGCCTCCACTGCCGGCAATCTGGTCGACGGGGACGGAAATTGGTCCGCGGATATCTTTGTCAAAGATCTTGCGACGGGAGCGGTGACGCTGGTCTCGGGCACCGACACGGGTGGTTTCGGGACCTCCAACAGCCGGGAGCCGCGCTTTTCGCCGGATGGTACGAAGGTCGCCTTCATCTCGTCGTCCGCATTGACCGCCTCCGATACGGACGGTTCGGAGGACCTCTACATCCGGGACCTCTCAACCGGAGAGCTCACCCTCGTGACCGAGGGCAATAGCTACGTCAGTGATAGTTCGGAGCGGGATTTTTCATTTGCCCCGGACGGCACGAAGATCGTTTTTGTCGACGGCAGTGGCCGGGTGACTGTCAAAGATCTGACGACGGGCGCGCTCTCCGTCGTTTCGACCAATGCCGCCGGCGGCGCCGCAAACGACTATCTCAATTTGGATCCGGTCTTCTCACCCGACGGGACCAAGGTGGCGTTTTCCTCGCGCGCGAGCAATCTCGTCCCAAATGATACCAATAATTCGGTCGATGTCTTCGTCAAGGATCTGGTGACGGGGGAAATCACCCGCGTGTCCACGAGCGCATCAGGCGTGGCGGGCAATAATTCGAGCGAGCAGCCGCAATTTTCGCCGGACGGCACCAAGATCCTGTTCCGGTCCAATGCGAAAAATCTGGTGCCCGGTTCGCAGTCTGGGGCAAATTTCTACATCAAGGATCTCATCACCGGAGATGTGGAGCGCGTGTCCTCCAGCGCGGCAAATGTCCAGCTGGGATACACCGACATGCACGCGTCGTTCTCGGCGGACGGGACGAGCGTGATTTTCACGTCTTACGCCCCGAGCCTCGTCCCGGGCGACACCAACAGCGCCCAGGACATCTTCATCAAGGAACTCGGCGACGAGAGCGTTACATCCGGCAGCCTCACCGAAGCCGGCGGTGCGCAGGGGCTTGCGGCCGAGGGGAAGATCTATTTCAGCGACAGCGATGCCGGCGACACCCACACCGTCTCCGTCACGCCTCAAGCCGGCACGCTCGGCACGCTGACGGCCATCGTGGTCGACCGGCCATCCGGTCCCGACCGCGTGGACTGGAACTACACGATCGATCAGGCGCAGTTCTCCGGTCTCCAGGGCGGTGAGACGCGGGTCGAGGTCTTCACCCTCACCCTCGACGACGGCCACGGCAACAGCACCACGCAGTCCGTCAGTGTCACCCTCACCAACATCAACGACGCCCCCGTCATCACCGCACCCACGGCGGCGGGCTTCGAGGAGAACGGCTCGGGCCTCGTCCTCCAGGTCAGCGCCACGGACGCGGACGGCGATGCGCTCACCTATGGCATCTCGGGCACGGATGCGGCGCTGTTCGAGATGTCCGCCGATGGCCGGCTCACCTTCAAGAGCCCGCCGAACTTCGAGGCGCCGGCGGATGCGGGCGGCGACAATGTCTATGACCTGATCCTCACCGCCAGCGACGGCGCCTTGACCACGCAGCAGGCGCTCGCCGTCACGGTGACGGACTTCGCCGAGCCGCCCTCCGTCCTGATCGGCGATGCGGGGGCGAACACTCTCAATGGCACGGCGGGTGCCGACGGCATCTGGGCCGGCGCCGGCAACGACACGCTCAACGGCGGTGGCGGCGACGACCTCCTGTTCGGCGATGACGGCGACGACAAGCTGTATGGCGGATCCGGTAACGACACCCTGACCGGCGGCACCGGGAACGACTATCTGGACGGGGGCTCGGGGAACGACGCGCTTGTGGGCGGGTCCGGCAACGACACCTATGTGGTGGATGCGGCGGGCGATGTGGTGGTGGAGGCGGCGGGGGGCGGCATCGACACGGTGCGCACGTCGCGTTCGTCCTACGCGCTCGGGGATGAGGTGGAGAGCCTCGTCTTCACCGGCGCGGGCAATTTCACCGGCACGGGCAACGCCCTCGCCAATGCCATCACGGGCGGCGCGGGCAACGACACGCTGGACGGCGGCGCGGGGAATGACACCCTGATCGGCGGGGCCGGCAACGACACCTATGTGGTGGATTCGGCCGGGGACGTGATCGTGGAGGCGGCCGGCGGCGGGACGGCCGACCAGGTGCGCGCCGCCGTCGCGAGCTTCACGCTTGGGGCGGAACTGGAGAACCTCACCTTCATCGGCACGGGCGATTTTGCCGGCACGGGCAACGCCCTCGCCAACACGCTGAAGGGCGGCACGGGCAATGATGCGCTCGCCGGCGCGGCGGGCAACGACACGCTCTATGGCCTCTCCGGCGACGACACGCTGGATGGTGGCACCGGCGCGGACACGCTGATCGGCGGTTCGGGCAACGACACCTATCTGGTGGACAGCGCACTGGACGTGATCACCGAATATTCCGGCGGCGGCACCGACACGGTGCGCGCGACGGCGTCGAGCTACACCCTGTCGGCGGAGGTGGAGGCCCTCACCTTCGTCGGCACGGGGGCGTTCACCGGCACCGGCAATGCCTCGGCCAACATCATCACCGGCGGGTCGGGCAACGACACGCTGGACGGCGGCGACGGGGCCGACACGCTCATCGGCGGCGCCGGCAGCGACAGCCTCATCGGCGGTGCGGGCAACGACACGCTGGACGGCGGCACGGGCAACGACACGCTGACCGGCGGGGCCGGCAACGACACCTATGTGGTGGACGCGGCGGGCGACGTGCTCGTGGAGGCGGCGGGCGGCGGCACCGACACGGTGCGCACCACCCGCGCGACCTACACGCTCGGCGCCGAGCTGGAGAACCTCGCCTTCATCGGCACCGGATCGTTCACCGGCACGGGCAATGCGGCGAACAACGTCATCACCGGCGGGGCCGGCAACGACACGCTGGACGGCGGGGCGGGCAACGACACCCTCATCGGCGGGCTGGGCAACGACACCTATGTGGTGGACACGGGCGACAGCGTCTCGGAAGCCGCCGACGGGGGGACGGACCTGGTGAAGACGGCGCTCGCCGCCTACACGCTCGGCAACAATGTGGAGAACCTGACCTATACCGGGACGGCGGCCTTCACCGGCACGGGCAACACCCTCGCCAACACGCTGAAGGGCGGCGCGGGCCATGACGTGCTCTCCGGCGGGTCGGGGAACGACACGCTCTATGGCCTCACCGGCAACGACACGCTGGACGGCGGCTCGGGTGCGGACACGCTGATCGGCGGCTCGGGGGACGACACCTATGTGGTGGACAATTCCGGGGACGTGGTGAGCGAATATGCGGTCGGCGGCACCGACACGGTGCGCACGGCGCTCGCCACCTACACGCTGGCGGGCGAGGTGGAGAATTTGACGTTCACCGGCAGCGCGGGCTTCACCGGCACGGGCAACAGCCTTGGGAACGTGATCACGGGCGGTTCGGGCAACGACACGCTGGACGGCAAGGCGGGCAACGACACGCTCATCGGCGGGGCCGGCAACGACACCTATGTGGTGGACGCGGCGGGCGACGTGGTGGTGGAGGCGGCCGGGGGCGGCACGGCGGACCAGGTGCGCACGGGCCTGTCGGCCTACACGCTCGGGGCCGAGGTGGAGAACCTGACCTATACGGGCACGACGGACTTCGCCGGCACGGGCAACGGCCTCGCCAACACGCTGAAGGGCGGCACGGGCCATGACGTGCTCACGGGCGGCGCGGGCAACGACACGCTCTATGGCCTGTCCGGCAACGACACGCTGGACGGCGGCACGGGCGCCGACACGCTGATCGGCGGTTCGGGCAACGACACCTATCTGGTGGACAGCGCGCTGGACGTGATCACCGAATATTCCGGTGGGGGAACGGACACGGCGCTCTCCACGGCGTCGAGCTTCACGCTGGCGGCGGAGGTGGAGAACCTGACCTTCGCCGGGGCCGGGGACTTCACCGGCACGGGCAACGGCCTCGCCAACATTCTGGCCGGTGGCTCGGGCAACGACCTGCTGAACGGGGCGGCCGGCAACGACACGCTGATCGGCGGGCTCGGCGCGGATGCGCTCACCGGCGGGACCGGGGCGGACGTGTTCGTCTACACGGATGCGGCGCAGTCGGGCGCGGGCCTGTTCGACACCATCGCCGACTTCTCGGCGGGCGAGGGCGATTTGATCGACCTGTCGGCGATCGACGCCAACGCCGTGGGCGGCACGGCGGACGACGCCTTCATCTATGTGGGCGCGGCCGCCTTCTCCGGCACGGCGGGGGAACTGCGCTTCTCCGGCGGCCAGCTCCAGGGCGACACCAACGGCGACGGCACCGCCGACCTCCTCATCGCCCTCAACAACACAACCACCCTCAGCGCCGGGAGCATCAGGCTCTGAAGGCACTGGGCGGCAGAATCCACTAACCGGGCTGCGATGGTCGTCGCGGCCGATGCTTGGCTCAGGCGGTATTGCGCAAGATGATGGCGGCGACGGATTGAGGAGAGCGCCGCCGATGAAGGACTGGCTCGCACGCGTCTGGGTGAGCGGCGCGGGCTTCATGGCCGGCGCCCTGCTGCTGGTTGCCCCGCTGGTGGCGGGGGCGGGCTGGGGCGTCCTCGCCATTTTCATCGCCTCGCCGGTCTACATGCTGCACCAGATCGAGGAGCACGCGGGGGACCGCTTCCGCTCGTATGTGAACAGGGTGGTGTTCGGCGGAGCCGAGGCGCTCACGGTCGGCGACGTGTTGTGGATCAACCTGCCCGGGGTGTGGGGCCTCAACCTTCTGGCGCTCTACGCCGCCTGGCTCGCCGGCCCCGGCTGGGGCCTCGCGGCCGCCTATCTCATCCTGGTGAACGGGATCGCACATCTCGGCATGGCGGCGCGCTTTCGCAGCTACAATCCGGGCCTTGCGACGGGCGCCCTGATCTTCATCCCCTTCGGCCTCTCCACCGCAATGGCGGTGCCGGCCAGCGCCGCGCAGCACCTGCTCGCGCTCGCCATCGCCATCGCGGTCCACCTGGCGATCATGGTTCGGGTGCGCCGGAATGTCGCCCGTGCCCGCGCGCGGGGCGGATGACAGGTGCTGCGACGCGCGGGACGGAAGAGGTGGTGAGCCCGTCGGGATTCGAACCCGAGACCCCATGATTAAAAGTCACGTGCTCTACCGGCTGAGCTACGGGCTCACTTGACGCGTTGGTTAGGGTGCGAAGGCGGCGGGGTCAAGGCCGGGAGGGCGGGATGTCCCGGCATTTCAGCGGGGAGCGGCGCGGGCGGGGCATTGACCGGGCCGGACGGCTTCCGCACCATGGCCGTCCCATTGCTTCTGGAATTGCCATGCCGGTCAACAACCACATCGCCGCCCGCGCCGAAGAGATCGCGGCCTGGCGGCAGGATTTCCACCGCCATCCCGAGCTGATGTACGACCTGGACCGCACCAGCGCCTCGGTGGCGGAAAAGCTGCGCGCCTTCGGCTGCGACGAGGTCATCACCGGCATCGGCCGCACCGGCGTGGTGGGAATCGTGCGTGGCAAGGGAGATGGCCCGCTCATCGGCCTGCGCGCCGACATGGACGCGCTGCCCATACTGGAGAAGACCGGCGCCGCCTATGCCTCTGAAACCCCCGGCAAGATGCACGCCTGCGGCCATGACGGCCACACCGCCATGCTGCTCGGCGCCGCGCAGCATCTGGCGGAGACGCGCGCCTTTTCCGGCACGGCGGTGCTCATCTTCCAGCCCGCGGAAGAGGGGGGAGCCGGGGCCAAGGCCATGATCGACGACGGCCTGTTCACGCGCTTCCCGGTCCGCGAGGTCTACGGCATGCACAATCTGCCGGGGCTGGACGTGGGCCGCTTCGCCATGCGGCCGGGCGGCATCATGGCCTCCGCCGACCATATCGAGATCGTGGTGGACGGGCGCGGCGCCCATGCGGCGCGGCCCAACCAGGGCGTGGACGTGGTGCTCACCGGCTCCGCCATCGTGATGGCGCTGCAGCAGATCGTCTCGCGGAATGTGGATCCGCTGGAGGCGGCGGTGGTCTCCATCGCCATGTTCCACGCGGGCGAGGCGGACAACGTGCTGCCCCCTTCGGCTACTCTCGTCGGAACCGCCCGCACGCTGGATCAGGGTGTCCGCGCGCAGCTGCGCGAGCGCATCCGGCAGGTAGCCGAGGGTGTCGCGGCAGCCTATGGCGCCACCGCGACGGTGAGCTTCAAGGAAGGCTATCCGGTCACCAGCAACCACGCCGATCAGGTGGCCTTCGCCGCCGAGGTGGCGAGCGAGGTGGCCGGCGCTTCGGAAGTGGACGCCGCCGCACCGCCGCTGATGGCGGCCGAGGACTTCGCCTACATGCTGGAAGAGAAGCCCGGCGCCTACATCTTCATCGGCAATGGCCCGTCGGCCGGACTGCATCATCCGCAGTATAATTTCGACGATGCGGCCATTCCCTATGGCGCATCCTACTGGGTGCGGCTGGTGGAGCGGGCGCTGCCGCTCACGGCGTAAGGCCTCCAAGCCCGCGCGGCGCCTGAGCGAGGCAAAGCGCCCGCGCGGCGCCTGAGCGAGGCAGCGCTACGCCTTCACCAGCACGAAGGTGAGGAGGCCGGTCTCGACCTCCTGCTTTTCCAGCACCGCGCCGGTCTCATGCGCGAGGTGGGGGATGTCGATCACCGCCATGGGGTCCGTGCAGGTGACGACGAGCCGCGTGCCCGCCGCCGCCTTTGCCAGCGCCTTGCGGGTGCGCAAGGCGGGCAGGGGGCATTTCAGCCCCTTCAGATCCAGCGCGACGGTGACGGCGGCCGCCTTCAAGCCACAGCCTCCGCGATCTGGTCCTTCAGCCGGCCGAGGCTCTCCTCGCGTCCGAGCACGCTCAGCACATCGAACACCGGCGGGGAGGTGGACTTGCCGGTGAGCGCGGCGCGCAGCGGCTGGGCGACGGCACCGAGCTTCACGCCCTGCGCCTCGGCATAGCTGCGCACCACGGCCTCGGTGGCGGCGGCGGTCCACTCCACGGCTTCCAGCAGCGGCACGAGGCGGGCGAGATGGGCGCGGGCCTCGGGCGAAAGCAGCGTGGTCGCCTTCTCATCCAGCGGGATGGGCCGCTCGACGAAGATGAACTCGGCATTGTCCAGCAGCTCGACCAGCGTCTTCGCCCGCTCCTTCAAGCCCGGCATGGCGGCGGCGAGCTGGGTCCGGCGCGTGTCGGTCATGCGCGGCAGGCGGTGCTCGGCGTCGGGCAGGTAGGGCACCAGCGCGTCGATGGCGGCGAGCAGTTCCGCATCGCTGGAGGCGCGCATGTAATGGCCGTTGAGGCTTTCGAGCTTGGCGAAGTCGAACCGCGCGGCCGAGCGGCCGACCTTGTCGAGATCGAAGAACTCGACCATCTCGTCGGTGGAGAACACCTCCTGGTCGCCATGGCTCCAGCCGAGGCGCACGAGATAGTTGCGCAGCGCGGCCGGCAGATAGCCCATGTCGCGATAGGCATCGACGCCGAGCGCGCCGTGGCGCTTGGAGAGCTTGGCGCCATCCGGCCCGTGGATGAGCGGGATATGCGCCATGCGCGGCACGTCCCAGCCGAGCGCCCGGTAGATCTGCGTCTGCCGGGCGGCGTTGGTGAGGTGGTCGTCGCCGCGGATGACGTGGGTGACGCCCATGTCGTGGTCGTCCACCACCACGGCCAGCATGTAGGTGGGCGTGCCGTCCGAGCGCAGCAGCACGAGGTCGTCGAGATCCTTGTTGGGGAAGGTCACGGTGCCCTGCACCATGTCGTCGATCACCGTCTCGCCCTCCTGCGGCGCGCGCAGGCGGATGACGGGGGCGCGGTCCGCCGGCGCCTCGGAGGGGTCGCGGTCGCGCCAGCGGCCGTCATAGCGCGGCGGGCGGCCCTCCTTGCGGGCCAGTTCGCGCATCTCGTCCAGCTCCTGGGGCGTGGCGTAGCAGCGATAGGCATTGCCCTTCGCCAGCATCTCCGCCACCGCGGCCTGATGCCGCTCGGCGCGGGCGAACTGGTAGATGGGATCGCCGTCCCACTCGATGCCCAGCCAGGAAAGGCCTTCGAGGATGGCGTCGATGGCTTCCTTGGTGGAGCGCTGGCGGTCCGTATCCTCGATGCGCAGCAGCATCTTGCCGCCGGTGTGGCGGGCATAGAGCCAGTTGAACAGCGCCGTGCGCGCCCCGCCGATATGCAGGAAGCCGGTGGGCGAGGGGGCGAAGCGGGTGACGATCTGCGACATCGGGCGGGGCTCGGCGGGCTTGGGTCCGCTTGGACGGGAAACGCGCGTGCGGCAGCCCTGCGGAACGCAAACCGAACCACATGGCGCGCGGGAGGCGCCCGTGTAGCATAGAGGCGGGGCACAAGGAACACGGGGGCAGGCGCGGCCCGGCCGTGCCCCGGGCGGGCGGGGATGGACGAGCGGGCTTCGGGGCACGCGCGGACGGGATCACGGGCGGGCGCGCGGACGCTCCCGCTCCCCTCCGCGCGCGGGCTTCTCCGCCTCGCCGACGCGCTGACCGCCCGCATCGTCCACGACGCGGCGGCCGAGGCCGCATCCGGCCGGCTGATCCTGTGGCTGCCGGCCGCCTTTGCCGCCGGGATTCTCTTGTATTTCGGCGCCTCCACTGAACCCTCGCTGGCCGCCAGCCTCGTTCTGGTCACCTTGCTGGCGGGTGCGGCGGTGGCGGCGCGGGCGCGGCCGGTGATGTTCGCCCTAACGTCCGTGCTTATCGCCACTGTCGCCGGCTTTGCGGCGGGCGGGGCGCGGACGGCGCTCATCGCCCACGAAACGATCGTTCCGCCTAAGACGCCGGTGCGGCTTTCCGGCTTTATCGAGCGGGTGGAACGGCGCACCACCGGCGACCGCATCCTGCTGCGGCTCGATGGCGATGCCGTGCGCGGGCTCGCCACGGCGCCGGCGCTGGTGCGGCTCTCGCTGCGCAAGGGCTGGGCGCCGCCGGTCGGAAGCCATGTGACGCAGCTCGCCCAACTGCTGCCGCCCTCCGGCCCCCCCATGCCGGGTGCCCATGATTTCGGTCGCGCGCCCTGGTTTCAGGGCATCGGCGCCATCGGCTACGGGCTCGGCCGGCCGAAGGCGGCGCCGGCGCGCGACCCGCCCTTGTCCGTGCGCCTCGCCATGGCGCTCGACGGGGTGCGCCAGAGCCTGTCGGCCCGCATCCGCGCCTCGCTTTCCGGCGTGCCGGCGGAGGTGGCGGTAGCGCTGGTGGCGGGCGACCGCTCCGGCATTCCCCATGCGGTGGAGGAGAGCATGCGGGTGTCCGGCCTCTCGCACATCCTCTCGATCTCCGGCCTGCACATGGCGCTGGTGGCCGGCACCCTGTTTGCGCTGGCGCGGGGCGTGCTGGCGCTGGTGCCGGGGCTGGCCCTGGCGTGGCCCATCAAGTCCATGGCGGCGCTGATCGCGCTTTCCGGCAGCGCCTTCTATCTCGTGCTGTCGGGCAATGACGTGCCGGCCCAGCGCTCCTTCGTCATGACCGGACTGGTGCTGGCCGGCGTGATGGTGGGGCGACCGTCCCTCTCGCTGCGGTCGGTGGGTGTCGCGGCGGTGCTGGTGCTGGCGCTGACGCCGGAGGCGGCGCTGGATCCGGGTACGCAGATGTCGTTCGCCGCCACCCTCGCCCTCGTCGCCGCCTATGAGCGGCTCCAGCCGCTGCGGGCGATCCCCCGGCCGGACGGGATCGCCGGGGCGGTGGTCTCCTGGGTCGCGGTGCTGGTGGCGGGAACGGCGCTCACCTCGCTGGTGGCGGGCCTTGCGACGGCACCCTACGGCATTTTCCATTTCCAGCGGGTTGCCCCCTACGGGCTTCTCGCCAACCTCGCGGCCATGCCGGCGGTCTCCTTCCTGGTGATGCCGGCGGGACTTGCGGGCGTGCTGCTGATGCCGTTCGGCTGGGATCATCTCGCCTGGCCCGTGATGGGGCGTGGCATCGAGATCATGACGGCGGTGTCCGACTGGGTGGGTACCCTGCCGGGCGCCGACATCCGCGCCGCCTTCATCGGCGCCGGAACATTGCTGTGGCTGTCCCTCGCGCTGCTGGCCCTCTGCCTGCTGCGGGGTGTGCTCACCCTCGCGGCGCTGGTTCCCCTCGGCATCGCGGGATTTGTCGCGGGTGCGCCGATGAGGCCGGACCTCCTCGTCGCGCCCGATGCGCAGACGGTGGCGGTGCGGATGCCGGACGGCCGCCTCTCGGTGCTCGGCGCCTCCGGCCAGAAGCTGGTGGTGGAGCAGTGGCTGACGCGGGAGGGGGACCGCCGCACGGCCGGAACCAGGGACCTTGCCGCCGGCTTCACCTGCGATCCCCTGGGCTGCACCGCGCCGCTGCCCGGCGGCGGCACCATCGCCGTGTCCCGACGTGTCGAAAGCCTGGAGGCGGATTGCCTGAATTCCCGCATGGTCGTCACCCGAGACGTCCCGCCGCGCGCCTGCCAGGCGGACGTGCTGACGCTGGAAAAGCTGGTGCGGACGGGAACGCTCGCCTTCTCCCTCCGCGATGGCACGCTCGTCGCCGAGCCAAGCCGGAAGGCCGCCGTATCCCGCCCCTGGATGGCGCCCTTGCCGCCGGAGCCCGCATCCGAACCCGGCGCCGCCGATGCCGGCGATCCGCAGGCGGATGCAATGGCTCCGTGACATGTCGGCCAAGCGTCGGGGTGAGGGGCAACGCCTTCAGGAAAGCGCAGGCGCCCGTTGAGCGTGGACCGCCGCGCCCCTCACCCCGTTCCGAATCTCCCGCAGGAGAAATAAGGATCAGTAGCGGCGCATGAGGCCGATGAGGCGGCCCTGGATGCGCACGCGGTCGGGACCGAAGATGCGCGTCTCATAGGCCGGATTGGCGGCCTCGAGCGCGATGGAGGCGCCCTTCTTGCGCAGGCGCTTGAGGGTGGCTTCCTCGTCGTCCACCAGCGCGACGATGATGTCGCCGGTGTCGGCGGAATCGCATTTGCGGATGAGGACCGTGTCGCCGTCGAGGATGCCGGCCTCGATCATGCTGTCGCCGCGCACCTCAAGGGCGAAATGCTCGCCGCTGCCGAGCATTTCCGGCGGGATGTTCAGGGTGTGGCTGCGGCTCTGGATGGCGGAAATGGGCGTGCCGGCGGCGATGCGGCCCATGACCGGCACCGAGACCACCTGGCCCGCCTCATCATCCTCGGGCACCGGGCGCACCTTGCCGAGGCTGCCCTCGATGACGGACGGGGAGAAGCCACGCCCCGCCGAGCGGGCGGAGGCAAGGCCCGGCGCGACGCTGTCGGGCAGGCGGACGACTTCCAGCGCGCGGGCGCGGTTGGGCAGGCGGCGGATGAAGCCGCGCTCTTCCAGAGCGGTGATCAGACGATGGATGCCGGACTTGGAGCGCAGGTCCAGCGCCTCCTTCATCTCGTCGAAGGAGGGGGGAACACCGGTTTCCTTCAGCCGCTCATGGATGAAGCGCAGAAGGTCGTATTGCTTCCGAGTGAGCATTCCCTGGCCCCGTTCCTTGCACGCACCGTCTGGAGCCAGCGCCTCTGGCCGGTCCCGATTTCAGGCGCACCCAGCCCGGTGCGCCGCGAAACAAATCATGAACAGTCTTTATCTGTTCCTTTTGTGTTCCGCAAGTGGTGAAGGCTCCGTTAAGCGCTCAATCGTCGAGGAGAATAATCTCGCACGCATCGCCGACGCGGCCTTCGGGCGCGAAAGGCGGGCGCACCAGAAGGCAGTCGGCGGCAGCGAGAATGCTCAGCATGGCGCTGTCCTGGGAGGGAGAGGGCGTGGCGTGGATCGTGCCGTCCGGCCGGCGCTCGAGGGTGGCGCGCATGAAATCCCGCCGCACGTCATTGGCCGGCAGGTTGGCTGCGAGGCGCGCCGGCACGGTCTCGGGGCCGGGGCGGGAATCGCCCTGGAGCGCGCGGACGAGGGGGACGAGGTAGATCATCCCGCAGACGTGGGAGGAGACCGGATTGCCGGGCAGCCCCAGCACCCGCACATCGCCCCGATGGCCGAACATCAGCGGCTTGCCGGGGCGCAGCGCGATCTTGTGGACGGAGAGGTCCACCCCCTCGGCCTTCAGCGCCGGCGCCATGAGGTCATGATCGCCCACCGAGGCACCGCCCGAGGACACCACGAGATCGAATTCACCGGAGAGCGCCCGCGCCACCACGGCCCGGATGGCGGCGAGATCGTCCTTGAAGAGCCCGAGGTCGGTCACCTCCGCCCCGGCGCGGCGGGCCAGCTCGGCGAGGCCGAAGGCGTTGGAGACAACGATCTCGCTGTCCTTGCCGGTGCCCTGGCCCGGCAGCACGAGTTCGTCGCCGGTCTGCAGCAGCGCGACGCGCGGGCGGCGGGCGACCGGCAGCGTCGCATGGTCCATGGCGGCGGCGAGCATGATGTCGCGGCCGGTCAGGCGGCGGCCGGCAAAGAGGCCCGGCGTGCTTTCAGAAAAATCGCAGCCGCGCTTGCGCACGTTGCGCAGGGCCGCAGTCGGCGCCGTGGTGGTGATGGTGTCGCCCTCGCGGGTGACGTTCTCCTGGATCACCACCGTGTCGGCGCCCTCCGGCACCACCGCGCCGGTGAAGATGCGCACGGCCTGCCCGGTGCTCACCGTGCCCGCGAAGGGCCGGCCGGCGGCGGATTCGCCGATGACCGTCAGGTGGGCGGGTGTCTCGACGATATCGGCACCGCGCACGGCGTAGCCGTCCATGGCCGACATGTCGGCCGGCGGCTGGGTGCGGCGGGCCACGAGATCGCGCGCCAGCACGCGACCGGCGGCGGCCTGCACCGGCACCTCCTCGACGCCGAGCGCGACGACGCCCTGGGTGATGAGCGCGGTGGCCTCCTCGACGGTCATGAGCGCCATGGCGCGGCTCCCTCACTCTGGACGTGCTGTGATTAGCGGAAAAGGCTCAGGCCGCTCCGGCGTCGGCGCGGAAATGGCCGCTGCGGCCGCCGGATTTTTCCAAGAGGCGGATGCCTTCGATCCGCATGCCGCGGTCGGCGGCCTTGGCCATGTCGTAGATGGTGAGGCAGGCGACGGAGACGGCGGTCAGAGCCTCCATCTCCACGCCGGTCTGGCCCGTGACCTTGGCGCGGGCGGTGACGTGAAGGCCGGGCAAAGCGGGGTCGGGCACCACCTCCACCTCCACCTTGGTCAGCATCAGCGGATGGCAGAGGGGAATCAGCTCGTGGGTGCGCTTGGCGGCCATGATGCCGGCGATGCGCGCCACGCCCAGCACGTCGCCCTTCTTGGCGTTGCCGGAGAGGATGAGGTCCAGCGTCTCCGGTGCCATCGCCACCCGGCCCTCGGCCAGCGCCTCGCGGGTGGTCGCGTCCTTGTCGGAGACGTCCACCATGCGGGCGGCGCCCTGGTCGTCGAGATGGGTCAGGCTGGCCATGGCCGTCGCGGTCTTCCCGGATTCGATGTCGGACGGGAAGATGGCGTCCGCGGCGGCGCCTGTCCACCGCCGCAGCCGCAGGGCCGCGGAAAGGCTGTGTTGCCGGCGCGGGTCGGCGCTCAGCGCAGGCGGGTCCACACCTGCGTCTTGCAGAGCGGAACCACCACGCAGCCGCGCAGCTTCAGCGTGTTGTCGCCGTCCATGGTGATGGTCCCGGAATAGGTCTTGCCGTCCTCGGCATTGTAGATGCTGCCGCCGGTCCATTCCTGTGGCTCGCCGGAGAAACCGGTGAGGATGGTGAGGCCCTTCAGCGCCCGGCCGCGCAGGCTGGCGTTGGAATTGTTCACGTCTTTCAGCGCCGGATCGGCCTTCAGCCCTTCCGAGGAGACGAGGCGGCCGCAGAGGCTGGCGCCGCATTTGGAGATTTCCACCTGCCCGCTGCGGGTGGGGGTCTGCCACAGGCCCGTCGGGTCGGCCGCGAAGGCGGGGGTGGCGAAGGTCGGGATGGCGAGAAGGCTGGCGGCGGCGAGCGCCGTGAAAAGCGTGGTCCTCATGAAGCTGTTCCTCCCGTGAGGCACCGGCGACGCAGGGGCCGGTGCTGCGGCCTCTTCTCGGGCCACCTCACGTATTAAGGCGTAACTTCACGTATACGGCAAGCCTAGCCTGCGAGCAGCTGGCACGTCGCGGAAGCGACATCCTCCTGACGCATCAGGCTCTCGCCGACGAGGATGGTGCCGATGCCCACCTGCGCCAGCCGCGCAACGTCGGCCGGCGTGAAGATGCCGCTCTCGCCGATGACGATGCGATCCTTCGGCACGCGGGGCGCGAGGCGCTCGGAGGTTTCGAGCGTGGTCTCGAAGGTGCGCAAATTGCGGTTGTTGATGCCGATGAGCCGGCAGGGCAGCGCCAGCGCGCGGTCCAGCTCGGCGTCGTCATGGACTTCCACGATGGCGTCCATGCCATACGCTGCCGCCGCATCCGCGAGGTCGCGGGCGAGGGCGTCGTCCACCCCGGCCATGATGATGAGGATGCAGTCCGCCCCCCAGGCGCGGGCTTCCGCCACCTGATAGGTGTCGTACATGAAATCCTTGCGCAGCACCGGCAGGCTCACCGCCGTCCGGGCGGCCTTCAGATAGTCCGGCGCGCCCTGGAAGGAGGGCGTGTCGGTGAGCACCGAGAGGCAGGTGGCGCCGCCGCGCTGGTAGGCGCGGGCAAGCGACGGCGGATCGAAGTCCGCGCGGATCAGGCCCTTGGAGGGGCTGGCCTTCTTGATCTCGGCGATCAGCGCGGTGCGACCTTCCGAGAGGCTCTGCTCGATGGCCCCGGCGAAGGGCCGCACCCGGGGCGCGCAGCGGGCGGCGGCCTCGATCTCGTTGAGCGGGCGGGCCTTCTTGGCGGCGGCGATTTCCTCGCGCTTGTAGGCCTCGATCTTGGTGAGGATGTCGCTCATTGCGCGGCCTCCGGGGCGAGAGAGGCGGAGAGGGTGACGAGCCGTTCCAGCCGTGCGCGGGCGGAGCCGGTGTCGAGGCTCGTCTGCGCCAAGGCGACGCCCTCGGTGAGGTCCTTCGCGTGTCCGGCCACCACGAGCGCGGCGGCGGCGTTCAGCACCGCCACGTCGCGATAGGCGCCGGGGGCGCCGTCCAGCACGGCGCGCAGGGCGGCGGCATTGTAGGCGGCATCGCCCCCCTTCAGCGCCTCGGCGGGGGCGCGGGAAAGGCCCACATCTTCCGGATTGAGGGTGAAGGTGTGGATGCGGCCGTCTTCCAGCACGGCGATGTCGGTGCCGCCGGAGATGGTGATCTCGTCGAGCCCGTCCGAGCCGTGGACCACGAACGCCTTCTCTGAGCCCAGCGCCTTCAGCACCTCGGCCAAAGGCACGATCCAGGATTTCGCGAACACACCCACCATCTGCCGCTTCACGCCGGCCGGATTGGAGAGCGGGCCGAGCAGGTTGAAGATGGTGCGCGTGCCCATCTCCACCCGCGTCGGGCCCACATGCTTCATGGCCGGGTGGTGGGAGGGGGCGAACATGAAGCCGATGCCGGCCTCGCCGATGCAGCGGGAGATTCCGGCCGGATCAAGATCCAGCCGCACGCCCAGCGCGGAGAGCACATCCGCCGCGCCGGACTTGGAAGAGAGCGCCCGATTGCCGTGCTTCGCCACCGGCACCCCGGCGCCCGCGACGATGAAGCTGGCGCAGGTGGAGATGTTGTAGGAGCCGGAGGCATCGCCGCCGGTGCCCACCACGTCCACCGCCTCGTCCGGGGCTTCCACGGTGAGCATCTTGGAGCGCATGACGGAGACCGCGCCGGCGATCTCCTCCACCGTCTCGCCGCGCACGCGCAGGCCCATGAGCAGCGCGCCCATCTGGGAGGGCGTCGCCTCGCCGGACATCATGCGGTCGAACACGAAGGCGGCTTCCTCGCGGCTGAGGCTTGCGCCGGTGGCCACCTTGCCGAGCAGGGGTTTGAACTGGTCCATGGTGTGTCCTCGTCCCCCGTCTCAGTCCTTGGCCTTCTGCGCGTTGAAGGCGGCGGCGATCTCGAGGAAATTGCGGATCAGCGCGTGGCCGTTCTCCGAGGCGATGCTCTCGGGATGGAACTGCACGCCGTGGATGGGCAGGCTCTTGTGGGCGAGGCCCATGATGAGCCCGTCTCCGGTGTGGGCCGTGACTTCCAGCGCGTCCGGCAGGGTGTCCCGCTCGACGATCAGCGAGTGGTAGCGCGTCGCCTGGAAGGAATGGTTGAGCCCGCGGAAGACGCTTTTGCCCTCGTGCAGAATCTCGCTCATCTTGCCGTGCATGGGGGAGGGCGCGCGCACCACGTCGCCGCCGAACACCTGCCCGATGGCCTGATGGCCGAGACACACGCCGAACATCGGCACGGTGTCCCCCGCCTTGGCGATGAGATCGAGGCAGATGCCCGCCTCGTTGGGCGTGCAGGGGCCGGGGGAGAGCACGATGGCGTCCGGCTTCTCGGCCAGCACGTCCTCCACGCTCACGGTGTCGTTGCGGTGGACGGTGACGGTGGCGCCAAGCTCACCGAGATAATGGACGAGGTTGTAGGTGAAGCTGTCGTAATTATCGATCAGCGTGACCTTCGGGGAGGGATTGGCCGAAACCTGGGTGGCGGACATCTGGAACTCCGGCCCCGCGCCGCTTTAGCGGGAATAGCGGGTGTTAAGGCGAGGAATGACGGACGGTCAATGGTGATGGGCAGGTAACTCGCGTAGCTCCCCCTCTCCCCTTGCGGGAGAGGGGTCGGGGGTGAGGGGGCGGCTCAGCCGTCCCGGCCCTCGCGCAAGCGGCGCGAACCCCTCACCCCGGCACTCTCCCGCAAGGGGAGAGGGAGTCAGGGCTGCTCCCGCTTCACCATCGCTCGTGACGTGTCATCCCCATCCCCTCACTGCCCCTTCCCGGCGCGGGCGGCGAAGCGGACGGCTTCCTCGCCGGCGCGGAACAGGGCCTTGGCCTTGTTCACGCATTCCTGGTGCTCGCTCTCGGGCACCGAGTCGTAGACGATGCCGGCGCCGGCCTGGACGAACATGCGCCCGTCCTTCACCACCGCCGTGCGCAGCACGATGCAGGTGTCCATCTCGCCATTGGCGCCGAAATAGCCGATGGCGCCGGCATAGATGCCGCGCTTGTCTCTCTCCAGCTCGTCGATGATCTCCATGGCCCGCACCTTGGGCGCGCCGGAGACCGTGCCGGCCGGAAAGCCCGCCGCCAGCGCGTCCACCGCGTCAAAGCGCTTGTCGATGGCGCCTTCCACGTTGGAGACGATGTGCATCACCTGGCTGTAGCGCTCGATGAAGAAGGAATCCGTCACCTTCACCGTGCCGACGCGGGAGACGCGGCCGGCATCGTTGCGGCCGAGGTCGAGCAGCATCAGATGCTCGGCGCGCTCCTTGGGATCGGCGAGCAGTTCGGCCGCCAGCGCCTCGTCCTCGGCATGGGTGGCGCCGCGCCTGCGGGTGCCGGCGATGGGGCGCACGGTGACCTTGCCGTCGCGCAGCCGCACCAGGATCTCCGGCGAGGAGCACACCACCGAGAAGCCGTCGAAGTTGAGATAGACGAGGAACGGCGCCGGGTTCACCCGCCTCAGCGCGCGGTAAAGCGCGAAGGGCGGCAGGGTGAACGGGCTCTCGAAGCGCTGGGAGAGCACGACCTGGAAGATGTCGCCGGCGCGGATGTAGTCCTTCGCCTTCTCCACCATGGCGCAGAATTCCTCTGCGCCGGTGTTGGAGACCTGCGAGACCTCGCCGTGGAACGGCTCCGGCGCGGGGTGGGCGATGGCGCGGTCGAGGTCCGCCACCACCTGGTCGAGCCGCTCCAGCGCCGCTTCCCACGCGGCGCGGGGCGAGACGCCCTCCTTCGCCCGCACGGGGGTGACGGCGGTCAGCTCGTCCTTCACGGCGTCGAACACCACCATCACGGTGGGGCGGATGAGCAGGGCCTCGGGCACGCCGATGGGATCGGGCTTGGCCGGCCCGAGCTTTTCCATCTGCCGCACCATGTCGTAGCCGAGATAGCCGAACACGCCGGCCGCCATGGGCGGGGCGCCCTCCGGCAGCTCGATGGCGGATTCGGCCAGCAGCGTGCGCAGGGCCTTCAGCGGCGGCTCCCCGCAGGGCACGAAGGCGGTTTTGTCGGCGTCCGGCGTCCGGTTGATCTCGGCGACATCGCCGGAGGCGCGGAAGATGAGATCGGGCTTCATCCCGATCATGGAATAGCGCCCGCGCGCCTGCCCGCCCTCGACGGATTCGAGCAGGAAGGCGTTGGGCTGGTCGCCGGCGAGCTTGAGGAAGGCCGAGACCGGCGTCTCAAGATCGGCGACGAGGGTGGTGGAGACCACCTGAGCCTCGCCCCGCATATAGCGCGAGGCGAAGAGGTCGAAGTCGGTGGGTGCGTTCACGGGCCGGCCTCAGTTCGCCGGGCTGCCGCCGACCGCCTGGGCGAACAGGCGCTCGTTGATCTTCACGCCCAGCTCCTTCTGGATGGCGCCGAGGTACTGCACCAGCACGTCGTTCTCCAGCTGGCGCGACAGCTCCTGCGTGACGCGGCTGGTGTCCGGCGGCATCTGCTGGGGAATCTCGACCTTGGTCACCTGGAACACGATTCGGTCCGGCTCGGGCGCGCCGAGGGCGATGCCGAAGCCGCCGTCCTTCACGTCGAACACGGAGGTCACGCTCTCGGCACTGAACGGGCCTTCGGCGCGCCCGCGGCGCAGCCCCTCGGCGATCTGGAGCGGGATGTCGGCCTCGGCCGAGACCTGGGCGAGCGGCGTGCCGGCCTTGGCCCTGTCGAGCAGTTCCTTCGCCTTGGCCTCCACCGCCTTCTCGGTCTCCGCCTCGGTGTAGCGGGCGGTCACGGCCTCCTTGGCCTCCTCGAAGGTGCGGTCGCGGGCGGGGGTGATGGCGGCGGTCTCGTACCACACGAAGCCGCCGCCCTGCGGCAGTTGCACCGTGTCGGTCTCGACGCCCGGCTGGGCTGCGAAGGCGCCGGAGATCACGTCCGCGCCGCCGGGCACGTCCACGGCGGCGCCGGCCGTATCGCGGCCGGAGCGGTCCACGTCGTAGCTCGCGAGCTTGAGGCCGAGCTTCTGCGCGGTCTCCGCGAGCGTGGCGCCGGAGGCGCGCTCGTCCTCCACCTTGTCGTGCATGTCGAGGATGATGCGCTTGGCGCGGTCCAGCTGCAGCTCGGCGACGACCTGCGGCTTCACCAGATCGAACGGCTGGAAGGCGCCGGGCACGATCTTGGTGACATGGACCAGCGCCGTGCCGAAGCGGCCCTCCACCGGGGCGCTCACCGCGCCGTCGGCGAGGGAAAAGGCGGCATCGGCGATCTTCGGATCAAGGATGGCCGACTTGGCGACGAGGCCGAGGTCGGTGTCCTTGGGTGTCAGGCCGCGGGCCGCAGCAATGTCGGCGAAGGTCGCGCCGCCCTTGATCTTCTCCTCGGCGGCCGTGGCATCAGCGGCGTTGGTGAAGACGATCTGCTGCACCTCGCGCATCTCCGGCTTGCCGAAGCGGGCGAGGGTGCGGTCGTACTCGGCCTTGGCCTCCTCGTCGGTCACGGTGATTCCGGCCGAGAGGGTGGCGGGGGTGAGCGCGAGCACGCTGATCTTGCGGTATTCGGGCGCGCGGAAGGTCAGCTTGTGCGCATCGAAATAGGTGCGCAGCGCCTCCTCGGTCGGCGCAGGCAGGGTGCCGGCGGCGGCGGGCGTCACGCGGATGTAGGAGGCGGTGCGGGTCTCGCCCTCGAAGCGGTTGACCGCCTCCAGCAGCACCTGCGGCACGGAAACGCCGGCACCGAGCGACTGCAACAGCTGGTCCCGCACCTGCCGCTGCTTCTCGCTGGCGACGTAGCGCTGCTCCGTCAGGCCGTTGGAGCGCAGCAACTGCTGGAAATAGGCGGGATCGAATGCCTTGGCGCCGGGCGCGCGGAAGTTCGGATTCTCCGCGATCTCGCGGGCGATCTGCGCGTCGGACACGGCGAGGGAGAGGCGGGCCGCCTCGGCGTCCAGCGTCGCGTCGGCGATCATCTGGTTCAGCACCTGCCGGTCAAGCCCGAAGGCGCGGGCCTGCTCGGGCGTGATCGCGCGACCAGCCTGACGGCTGATGCGCTGGAGCTGGTCGAGATACTCCTGGCGGAACACCTGGGCCGAAATCTCCGTGCCGCCAACGCTCGCGACAGATGACGCGCCCATGCCACGGAACACGTCGGCGATGCCCCACACCACGAAGCTGAGGGTGAGCACGACGAGGAAAATCTTGGCGACCCAGCCGGAGGCGCCCTTGCGGAGTGTCTGAAGGACCATCGCTCATTCGTTCAAAGAGCGCCGGAGGCCCCGGCGCGGAAGCGGCGCATCATAGGGAGGGGGAGGAGGCCTCGCAACGGCGCATGGTCGCACCCCTTTCCAGCGGGCGCACCGCTCTGGTAGGTGAGGCCCTACGTGAGCCATGCTGCTGTTTCAAACCCTGGAGGAACCGACATGACGGCCGAGCGCCGCCCGCTGATCGCAGGCAACTGGAAGATGAACGGCCTGCGTGCAGCCAAGTCCGAGTTGCGGGCTGTGGCGGCCGGCCTTGCCGGTATTTCCGCGGAAACCATGATCTGTCCGCCCTTTACGCTCATCGGCGCGTTCGCCTCCGATGTCGCGGGCACTGAGCTGATGATCGGCGGGCAGGACTGCCATCCGGCCGAGAGCGGCGCCCATACTGGCGACATCTCCGCCGAGATGCTGCGCGATGCCGGCGCGGTGGCGGTGATTCTCGGCCATTCCGAGCGCCGCATCGACCATCAGGAAGGCGATGCCATCATCAAGGCCAAGGTGAAGGCGGCGTGGCGGGCGGGCCTGCTGCCCGTCGTCTGCGTCGGCGAGACGCTGGTGGAGCGCGACGCCGGCGAGGCCTGCGCCGTGGTGACGCGGCAGGTGCGCCAGTCCGTGCCGGAGGGCGCGACGGCGGCGAACCTCGTGATCGCCTACGAGCCCATCTGGGCCATCGGCACCGGCCGCACCCCCACCACCGATGACGTGGCCGAGGTGCACGGCGCCATCCGCCATATCCTCACCGAACGCTTCGGCGCGGAGGCCAACGGCATCCGCATCCTCTACGGCGGCTCGGTGAAGCCGGACAACGCCGCCGCCCTTCTCGCCGTCTCTGACGTGGACGGCGCGCTGGTGGGCGGCGCCAGCCTGAAGGCCGCAGATTTCCTCGCCATCGCGCGGGCGGCGGGCTGAGGACAGGCGGATCCCGGTATTTTCCCCTCTCCCCTCGAACTCGGCTTTTGCCGAGTTCGGGTCTTTAGGGTCGAAGTCGGCAACAGCCGACTTCGAGGGGAGAGGATCGCGGCTTTGCCGCGAGACGGGTGAGGGGGCTGGCGCCGCTTTCCCGGGCTTGGGTCAAAGGGGACGATACCCCTCACCCCCGCCCTCTCCCGCAAGGGGAGAGGGCGCGCGGTGGCGCCCGGCTACCAGCGGCGGCCTTCGCCGCCCAAAACCCACCGCGACCAGCCGCCATCCCGGTCCCCACTGGCCAAAGCGGGGGCGATGACCCTATATGCGCCAAACGGACGGGCCTTTTGGCCCGGCCGTTCGCATGCTTTGGAGGTCTCCTCATGTCCGGCATCATCAGGTCCAGCGACGGCCTCGACGAGCGGCGCCGCCGCATCCTGTTCCGGGCGCGCCATCGCGGGATGCGCGAGATGGACCTCATCCTCGGTGGCTTCGCGGATGCCGAGATCACCGCGCTGTCGGACGCGGAGCTTGCAGATTTCGAGGAATTGCTGGAGCCCGAGGACCAGAAGGTCTTCTCCTGGGTGAGCGGCACCGAACCGATCCCGCCGGAGTTCGACACCGAGCTGTTCCGCAAGATCCGCGCCTTCCATTTCTCGGGCCGCGGGCTGCTGGGCTGATCTTGCCGGGCTGATCTTGCGCCCCCCGCCGTCCTTCCGGAGTTCCTGTCTTGAAGCGTCCCCAGCCCATCGCCGACGTGCTGGCCGAAGGCCGGCCGCTGACCCTCTCGCGCGTCGCCGACGGCATGGAGGGCATGGTGGTCGCGGACCTCGCGCGCTCCCTCGCCGCGCAGAAGAATGCGCCGTGGCCGAGCCTGACGGTGGTGTGCCGCGACGGGCAGCGCATGGCCGCGCTGGAACGGGGCCTCGCCTTCTTCGCCCCCGAGCTGGAGGTGATCTCCTTTCCCTCGTGGGACTGCCTGCCCTACGACCGCGCCTCGCCCAACGCCTCGATCGTGGCGCGGCGCATGGCGGCGCTGGCGAAGCTTGCCCGCATCAAGGGCGGCGCGGCGAGCGTGCTCATCACCACCGTCAACGCCACGGTGCAGCGCGTGCCGGCCAAGGGGCTGGTGGCAGCGCAGTCGCTGGTGGCGGCGCCGGGCAATGCCATCGCGCTCGATGGCGTCACCCAATGGGCCGAGCAGAACGGCTTCCTGCGCACCCCGACGGTACGCGACACCGGTGAATATGCCGTGCGCGGCGGCCTCATCGACCTCTTCCCGCCCGGCCTCGACGCGCCCATCCGCCTCGACTTCTTCGGCGACACGCTGGAGAGCATCCGCGCCTTCGACCCCGAGACCCAGCGCACCACCTCGCAGTTGCGCGCGCTGGAACTGGTGCCCATGGCCGAGTTCCAGCTGACCACCGACACCATGCGCCGCTTCCGCATGGCCTACATCGCCCAATTCGGTGCCGCCCAGAAGGGCGACACGCTCTATGAGGCCGTGAGCGAGGGCCGCCGCCACGCCGGCATGGAGCATTGGCTGCCGCTGTTCCACGAGCGCATGGACACCCTCTTCGACTATCTCGAAGGCGGCACGCTGCTGCTCGATCCGCTCGCCGAGGAAGCCGGCGGCGAGCGCATCGCCCAGATCGCCGATTATTACGACGCCCGCCGGCAGGCGCAGGAGCTGAACGGCGGCGCCACCTACAATCCGCTGCCGCCGGACCGGCTCTATCTGCAGGGCCCGGAATGGTCGAAATGCCTCGCCGGCATGCGCCTCGCCCGCCTCTCGCCCTTCGCGGTGCCGGACGGCGGGGCAGGGAAGGTGATCGACCTGGGCGGCGTGCAGGGCCGCTCCTTCGCCGCCGAGCGGGCGGACCCCGATGCCAATGTCTTCGATGCCGCCATCGCCCATGTGCGGGACTTGCAGAAATCGAAGAAGGTCATTCTCGCCGGCTGGTCCGAAGGCTCGCGCGAGCGCCTCGGCACGGTGCTGGCGGACCACGGCCTGAAGGGCTGCGCCGCCATCTCCCGCTTCGACAGCCTCGCCGCCCTGCCGAAGAACCAGGCGGCGCTCGCCGTGTTCGGGCTGGAAGCGGGCTTCGAGACGCCGGACTTCGCCGTCATCGGCGAGCAGGACATCCTCGGCGACCGCCTCGTGCGCCCCAAGCGCAAGGCGCGCCGCCCGCAGGACGTGCTCACGGAGTTGACCGCTCTCACCGCCGGCGACCTCGTGGTGCATGTGGACCACGGCATCGGCCGCTTCATCGGCCTCAAGACCGTGGAGGCCATGGGCTCGCCCCACGATTGCCTGGAACTGCACTATGCGGGCGGCGACAAGCTGTTCCTGCCGGTGGAGAATCTGGAACTCCTGAGCCGCTATGGCTCGGAGGAGACCGAGGCCCAGCTGGACAAGCTGGGCGGCGGCGCCTGGCAGCAGCGCAAGGCGCGGATGAAGAAGCGCATCCGCGAGATGGCGTCCGAACTCATCAAGATCGCCGCCCAGCGCCAGCTCGGCGAGGCTCCGAAGCTAGTGCCCGCCATGGGCCTCTACGACGAATTCCGCGCCCGCTTCCCCTATGAGGAGACGGACGACCAGGAAGCCGCCATCGACTCGGTGCTGGACGACCTCGCCTCCGGCCACCCCATGGACCGCCTGATCTGCGGCGACGTGGGCTTCGGCAAGACGGAAGTGGCCCTGCGCGCCGCCTTCGCGGTGGCGCTCTCCGGCAAGCAGGTGGCGGTGGTGGTGCCCACCACGCTGCTCGCCCGCCAGCATTTCAAGACTTTCTCCGACCGCTTCAAGGGCCTGCCCGTTCAGGTGGGGCAGGCCTCCCGCATGGTGACGGGCAAGGACCTCACGGCGGTGAAGAAGGGCATTGCCGACGGCACTTTGGACATCGTGGTCGGCACCCACGCGCTGCTGGGCAAGGCCATCGCCTTCAAGGATCTCGGCCTCGTCATCGTGGACGAGGAGCAGCATTTCGGCGTCGCCCACAAGGAGCGGCTGAAGCAGCTGCGCGCCGAGGTGCATGTGCTGACCCTCACCGCCACGCCCATCCCGCGCACCCTGCAACTGGCCATGACCGGCGTGCGCGAACTCTCCATCATCGCCACCCCGCCGGTGGACCGCCTCGCGGTGCGCACCTTCATCACGCCGTTCGACGCGCTGGTGGTGCGCGAGGCGCTGCTGCGCGAGCGCTATCGCGGTGGCCAGAGCTTCTATGTGGTGCCGCGCATCGAGGATCTCGCCGAGGTGCGCGAGTTTTTGGCCGCGTCCGTGCCCGAGGTGAAGGTGGCGGTGGCCCATGGCCAGCTCGCCGCCGGCGCCCTCGAAGACATCATGACCGCCTTCTACGATGGGCAGTACGACGTGCTGCTCTCCACCACCATCGTGGAATCGGGCCTCGACGTGCCCAACGCCAACACGCTGATCGTGCATCGCGCGGACATGTTCGGCCTCGCCCAGCTCTACCAGCTGCGCGGCCGCGTCGGCCGGGCCAAGGCGCGCGCCTACGCCATCTTCACCGTTCCGGCCACCAAGCCCGTGACGGTGCAGGCGGAGCGGCGGCTCAAGGTACTGCAATCGCTGGAGACTCTGGGTGCCGGCTTCCAGCTGGCGAGCCACGACCTCGACATCCGCGGCGCCGGCAACCTGCTGGGCGACGAGCAGTCCGGCCACATCAAGGAAGTGGGCTACGAGCTGTACCAGGAGATGCTTCAGGAGGCGATCGCCCACATCAAGGCCGGCATCACCGACTATGTGGACGACAAGTGGTCGCCCAACATCACCATCGGCATGCCGGTGCTGATCCCCGAGGACTATGTGGGCGACCTGCATGTCCGCCTCGCCCTCTACCGCCGCCTCGCCGACATCCAGGACGACGCCGAGATCGACGCCTTCGGCGCCGAGCTGGTGGACCGCTTCGGCCCCACGCCGGAGGAGGTGGGCCAGCTGCTCAAGCTCACTCAGATCAAGGCGCTCGCCCGCAAGGCCAATGTGGAGAAGGTGGATGCCGGCCCCAAGGGCGTGGTGCTCACCTTCCGCAACAACGAGTTCTCCGACCCCTCGGGCCTCGTGAAGCTGATCGCCAACGAGGGCTCGCAGGCCAAGGTGCGGCCGGACTTCAAGGTCGTCTTCCTGCGCGACTGGCCGAACGCCGAGCACCGGCTGAAGGGCACGCTGACGGTGCTGAAGAAGCTGGCCGACCTCGCGAAGAAGAAGGGGCTTTAGAGCCATGGCTCTCTGCTCCCGCTAGGGAAAAGGAGACCGAGCCACCCCCGCTTGGCCCATCCCTTCCCCCATGCTCTACTCGCGCCATGACCGCGGACGCGACACGCGGGGCCTTGCCCGGCTCCATCGATGACACCGGCCGGCTGCTGGCCGGGCAGGGCTATGTGGCCGATCGGGCGCTGTCCACCGTCGTCTTCCTGGCGCTGCGCATGGGCCGCCCGCTGCTGCTGGAAGGCGAGGCCGGTGTCGGCAAGACGGAGGTGGCGAAGACGCTGGCGGCGGCGCTGGGGCGCCGGCTCATCCGCCTGCAATGCTACGAGGGGCTGGACCTTTCGGCCGCCGTCTACGAGTGGAACCACGCCGCCCAGATGATCGCCATCCGCCTCGCGGAAGCCGCCGGCGAGAGCGACAAGGGCGCCATCGCGGCAGATATCTTTTCCGACCGCTATCTGCTGCGCCGCCCTCTTCTGGAAGCGCTGGAGCCCCACGCCGAAGGCCCGCCCGTTCTGCTTGTGGACGAGTTGGACCGCACGGACGAGGCGTTCGAGGCCTTCCTGCTGGAAGTGCTCTCCGACCATCAGGTGACGATCCCGGAGCTGGGCACCATCAAGGCGGCCGCCCCGCCCATCGTGATCCTCACCTCCAACCGCACGCGCGAAATCCACGACGCCCTCAAGCGGCGCTGCCTCTATCACTGGGTGGATTATCCCGACGCCGCCCGCGAGATGGAGATATTGCGCGCCCGCCTGCCGGATGCGCCTGCGCGCCTGTCGGCCGAGGTGGTGGCCTTCGTGCAGGCGTTGCGCAAGGAAGACCTGTTCAAGGTGCCCGGCGTCGCCGAGACGCTGGATTGGGCCTCCGCGCTGGTGGAGCTGAACGCGGTCTCGCTTGATCCCGGCCTCGTCGGCGACACTTTGGGCGTGCTGCTGAAGTATCAGGACGACATCGCCCGCACCGATGCGCCCCGCATCGAGCGCCTTATCGAGGAGGCGCGGCAGGCCTCGCGCGCGGCGGAGTGATCGGCACGGGCGTGGCCTTGGACGGGCGGCTCGCCGAGAACATCGCATGGTTCGGGCGCGCCCTGCGGGCCGCCGGCCTCAAGGTGGGGCCGGGGCGCATCCTCGACGCGGTGGCGGCGGTGGAGATGGCCGGCGTCGGCGCGCGCGAGGATTTCTACTGGACCCTCCATGCCCTCTTCGTCTCGCGCCACGAGGACAGCGTGGTGTTCGACCAGGCCTTCCGTCTGTTCTGGCGCCGCCGGGCGCATCAGGAGCGGCTCATCGCCATGCTCTCGCCGGTGGCCGTGCCGCAGCGCGAGCAGAAGCGCGAAAGCGTGCTCCGGCGGGTGGAGGAGGCCCTGTTCGCCGGGGTGGGCACCGAGCGGCAGGTGGAAAAGCCCCGCGTGGAGGTGGAGGCGCGCCTCTCCGCCTCCGTCGAGGACGTGCTGCGCACCAAGGATTTCGCGCAGATGTCTGCGGCCGAACTCGCCGAGGCGCGCCGCCGCATCGCGCATTTGCGGATGCCGGACGACCGCGCCCGCACCCGCCGGCTCGTCCCTGATCCGAAGGGCCGCCGGCTCGATCTGCGCGCCTCGCTGCGCGCGGCCGTGGCCACCGGCGGCGATCTCGTGCTGCTGAAGCGGCGCGGCCCCAAGGAGAAGCCGCCGCCGGTGGTGGCGCTGGTGGATATCTCCGGCTCCATGGCGGACTATTCCCGGCCCATCCTGTCCTTCCTTCACGCGCTGGCGGCGCGGCGGAAGGTGTCCGTCTTCCTGTTCGGCACCCGCCTCACCAATGTCACGCGGCAACTTGCGCGGCGCGATCCCGATGCGGCGCTGGCGGCCGTCTCCGCCTCGGCGCGGGACTGGGCCGGAGGCACCCGCATCGCCGCCTCGCTGCGCGCCTTCAACGTGGAGTGGTCGCGGCGGGTGACGGCGCAGAACCCGGTCATCCTGCTCTTCACCGATGGGCTGGAGCGCGAGGTGGACGACACGCTGCCGGGCGAGATGGCGCGCCTGAAGCGCTCCTGCCGCCGGCTCGTCTGGCTCAATCCGCTGCTGCGCTACGAGGGGTTCGAGCCGAAGGCGCAGGGCGTCGCCGCCATGCTGCCGCAGGTGGACGAGATGCGCCCCGTCCACGATCTGAAAAGCCTCGAAAGCTTGGTGGCGGCTTTGTCCGGCCCCATCAGCCGGCGGTCTCTTCCACCGCCAGTTCGAAAGTGATGAGAACCGGGTTTTCCCCCCGCACCAGCCGTCCCTCGGCCAGAACGCCGGAGAGGCCGACGAGGGAGAGGGAGATATCCGCCGCCAGCGTGCCCGACGCATCGGGGGCGATCACGCCGGAGGTCACGAATACCTCGGTGGCGTAGTCTTCCACCGGCGGCGCATCATGGAAGCGCGCGCCGATGATGCTGCCGACCCCTCCGCGCAGCCGCCCGCCCTTGAAGCCGTGGCGGCGGCAGATCTCCTCCACCGCGCCGAACAGCTCCGTGTTCGGCCGCACCCGCGCGAAGGCGATGCGCGGGCCATCGGCCGGGGCATTCCCCGCATGGGGGGTGAAGAGGGGGAAATTGGTCTCGGGGTCGAAATCGGCGGTGGTCTCCACCTCGGCGGCGCCATAGGCGCGGGCGCGGATGGGTTCGGCCACCACGGCCTCATGGGGCATCACATGGCCGCCGTGGCGGCTGCCGTCCGGCTCGATCCAGAAGGCGTGGCAATGGATGAACGGCGCGCCCTCCTTCCGGCCGAAGGTGACGTTGCCGCGCTCCAGCTTCGTCACGCCCTCCGGCGAGAATGCGCGGCTGTACCAGGCGGCGTGGGTGGCATCCGGCGAGGCAGCGGGCATCACATAGGTGAACGGTCCGAACGCGCCGCCGAAAATCTCCACCTGCGCCGCGCCCATGCCCGCTTCCAGAAGCGGGCCGCAGATGGCGGCATTGATGGTGAGGCCGGCCTGGAGCGTGAAATCGAGCACCTTCAACGCGCCAACTGCGCTCTCGATGCGCTCGGCCGCGACGGGCCCGGGCTGGGTGATGCGGCGAAGCTCAGCCATTCGTTCCCTCATCGGCATAGGCGTGCAGGCCGCCGCAATTGTCGCTCACCTGATAGCCGCCCCCGGTCGCGGCCAGATGGCCCGGCGTGAGCGGCACTTTCCCGGCCCCGCCGGGGATATCGAGCACATAGGTGGGTTGCGCGATGCCGGAGAGGCGCCCGCGCAGCGCGCGCACGATCGCCTGCCCCTCAGCGATCGGCAGGCGGAAATGGCCGGTGCCGGGGGCAAGGTCGGGATGGTGCAGGTAATAGGGCTTCACCCGGCATTCCACGAGGGCACGGAACAGCTCGGCGAGGGTCTCCGCGCTGTCGTTCACCCCGCGCAGCAGCACGGTTTGCGACAGCAGCGGAATGCCCGCATCGGCGAGCCGGGCCAGCGCGTCGCGGGCGTCGGGGGTGAGTTCGCGCGCATGATTCACATGCACCGCCACATAGGGCGTGATGCCCGGCGTCTTGAGCGCGGCGACGAAGGCCGGCGTCACCCGTTCCGGCGCGGCGATGGGCACGCGGGTATGGTGGCGCACGATCTTCACATGGGGAATGGCGGCCAGCCGCCCCACCACCTCGCCCATGCGCCGGGGCGAGAGCATGAAGGGATCGCCGCCCGTGAGGATGACTTCCCAGATCTCCGGATGGGCGGCGAAATAGGCGAACGCCTGCTCCAGCGCATCGTCCGAGAGCAGGGAGGCCGCACCCGGCCCCACCATCTCGCGGCGGAAGCAGAAGCGGCAATAGACGGCGCAGACGCCCACGATCTTCAGCAACGCCCGGTCGGGATAGCGATGCACCACGCCGGGAACGGGGCTGTGGGCGTCATCGCCGATGGGATCAGCGAGTTCCTCCGGACGCACCTCCAACTCGGCCGGATCGGGTACGAACTGGCGGGCGATGGGATCGGCTTCGTCCGTCGGGTCGATGGCGGCGGAAAGCGTGGGCGTGACCGCCACGGCATAACGGGCGGCCACCTTTTCCAACACCGGGCGCGCGTCAGGCGCGGCGAGGCCCGCGCTGATGAGGTCATCGGCGGTGCGCAGCGTCCCTTGATCGCGGGCGGCCAAGGACACAAGTTTGGTGAGAGGGTTCGGCATCGGCTTCGCGACAGCTATATGGGAAGCCAGCCGCCCTGCCAAATGAACACGGGAGCCGCCCATGGACGTGACCGACAGTGATGTCCTCGCCGCCGCCGAGCGCTGGCGCCGCGAGGGGCGGGGGGTCGCCATCGCCACCGTGCTGGAAACCTGGGGCTCGGCCCCGCGCCCGGTGGGCAGCCGCCTCGTCATCGATGCGGAGGGCAATTTCCTCGGCTCTGTCTCCGGCGGCTGCGTGGAAGGCGCCGTGGTGAGCGAGGCGGCGGAGGTGATCGCGGCCGGAACACCGCGCACGCTGGAATTCGGCGTCGCCGACGAGACGGCCTGGAAGGTCGGACTCTCCTGCGGCGGCAAGATCGCCGTCTATGTGGAGCCGGTGGACTGACTGACGCGCGCCGTGACGCGGGGCGCGCGGCGTTATATTCAGTGGGGAAGATGATCCGGATGCTCCCTGAGGGAGGACCACCATGCGTCTCGACCTGCTCGCCGCCCTGAATGCGGAGCGCGCCGCCCGCCGCGCCACGGTCGTCGTGACCGAGCTGGCCACTGGCGCCCAGCGCCTCGCCACCGCCGCGACGCTCGCCACCGATCCGCTCGGCGCGGAGATCGCGGCGGCGCTCGCCGCCCGGCGCAGCGGCAAGGCGGCGGAGGGCAGCGTCTTCCTCGCGGTGGATGTGCCGCCGCCGCGCATGCTGGTCATCGGCGCCGTCCATATCTCGCAGGCGCTGGCCCCCATGGCGCGCCTCGCGGGATACGACCTGACGATCCTTGATCCGCGCACCGCTTTCGCGACGCCCGAGCGCTTCCCCGACGTGCCGGTGATCGCCGAATGGCCGGATGAGGCGCTGCCGGCCTATATGCTCGATCCCTTCACGGCGCTGGTGGCGCTCACCCACGATCCCAAGATCGACGAGCCGGCCATCGCCGCCGCGCTGCGGGCCGATTGCTTCTACGTGGGCGCGCTGGGCTCGCGCCGCACCCATGCCAAGCGCGTCGAGCGGCTGGCGGCGGCGGGGCTGTCCCAGCAGGCCCTGGCGCGCATCCACGCGCCCATCGGAATGGACATCGGCGCCTCCAGCCCCGCCGAGATCGCCGTCGCGGTGCTGGCCGAGGTGATCCGCGCCTTGCGCACCGGCTCGAGCGCTACGGCCGGAGCGGCCGCGTGAAATTTGGCCCCCTGCCGCTCGCCGAGGCCGAAGGCGCCATCGCCGCCCATTCCGTGCGGCTTCCCGGCGGGACCATCAAGAAGGGCACGCATCTCGCGTCCGCCGACATTGCCCGCCTGGCCGCCGCCGGTCTCACGGAGGTGGTCGCCGCGCGCATGGAGCCAGAGGACGTCCCGGAAGATGCCGCCGCGCGTCGTCTCGCGGAGGCGGTCGCGGGCGCCCATGTCACGCCCGACACCGCCTTTACCGGCCGGGCCAATCTTTATGCGGGGGCAGCCGGCGTGCTGCGCATCTCGGATGCGGCGCTCGATGCCTTCAATGCGGTGGACGAGGCCATCACCCTCGCCACCTTGCGCGATTTCAGCGCGGTGGCGGCCGGGGACATGGTGGGGACGGTCAAGATCATTCCTTATGCCGTGCCGGGCGCACTGGTTGAAGCCGCCGCCTCCGCTGCACGGGGTGTGATCTCCATTGCGCCGTTCCGGCTGAAGCGCGTGGCGGTGCTCTCCACGTTGCTGCCGGGCCTCGCCGACAAGGTTGTCGCGAAGACGCTCGCCATCACCCGCGCCCGCCTCGCGCCGGCTGGCGCCGAGGTGGCGTTGGAGCGGACCCTGCCCCACGACACGTCCGCCCTCGCCGCCGCGCTCAAGGATGCGGTGGCAAGTGGGGCGGAACTCGTCATCGTCTTCGGCGCCTCGGCCATCGCCGACCGCAACGACGTGATCCCCGCCGGCCTCATGGCGGCGGGTGGCGAGGTTGAGCGGCTGGGGATGCCCGTGGACCCCGGCAACCTCCTGATGCTGGGGCGGCTCGGCCCCGTGCCGGTGCTGGGCGCGCCGGGGTGCGCGCGCAGCCCCAAGGAGAACGGCTTCGATTTTATCCTCCACCGTCTCCTCGCCGGGCTGGAGGTGAGCGCGCGCGACATCGCCCGGCTCGGGTCCGGCGGGCTGCTGCAGGAGATCGCCGCCCGTCCCCAACCCCGTGCCGAAACCGACGAGGCGGAGGAGGGGTTCGCCGCCGTCATCCTTGCCGCCGGGCGCTCCTCGCGCATGGGGGAGGGCGTCAACAAGCTGCTCGCCGAGGTGGGCGGCCGGCCGGTGATCCGCCGGGTGGCGGAAGCGGCGCTGGCCTCGCGGGCGCGGCCGGTCATCGTGGTCACCGGGCATGAGCGCGCCCGCGTGGAGGCGGCGCTGGCGGGACTCGACGTGATCTTCGTCCACAATCCCGACCATGCGACGGGCATGGCCTCCTCGCTGCGCGCCGGTATTGCCGCCGTGCCCGAGACGGTGGCGGGGGCGCTGGTGGTGCTCGGCGACATGCCGCTCCTCGCGCCCGGCCTGCTCGACCGGCTGATGGATGCCCATGCGCCCGCCGCCGGCCGGCTCATCGCCGCGCCGGTGGAGGGCGGGCAGCGCGGCCATCCGGTGCTGTGGTCACGCCGCTTCTTCGGGGAGCTTTCCGCGCTGGAGGGCGATGTCGGCGCCCGTGCCATCCTCGCCGCCAACGCCGAGCTGGTGGCCGAAGTGCCGGTGACGGCGGAGGAGGGCGCTTTCCTCGACGTGGACACGCCCCGCCTTCTCGCCGAGGCGCGCGAGGCGGCCGGCAAGGGGGAGCAAACGCTCAGAACGGTGCCGGCTGAAGGTGCGTGACGCCGAGGTCCAGCCGTTCGCACAGGAACTCGGCCAGCCGCAGGCGGTGGCACCCTTCCACATGGCGCTCGAAGCACATGAGGCAGATACGCCGCCCCTGCGCCAGCTCGGCGAGTTCCTCCAGCGCCGCCTTGACCGGATCGGTGGCGAGGTGGGCGTCGTAGATACGCATCAGCGCATCATGGTCGCCGCTGCGCGCCGCGAGCCGCCCCTCCTTGGGCGTGCCCAGCGCCCTGAGGTGGACATAGGCGACCCCATGCTCCGCGATACCCGCCGCCAGCGCCGTTTTGGAGAATCCCGGCCGGCGTGAGGCCGCGACGGCGCGCACGTCCACCAGGAGGCCCACCTTCGCCTCGTCCAGCGCCGCCTGGAAGGCCGAGGGCGTCGATTGTTCATAGCCGATGGTGAAGAGGGCGGTATCTGCGCGGCTGGTCATGGCGGCGATCATGCCCCCTGCGAGGCGACCCGTCATCCCGCGCGGCGGTATTCGCAGGTGCGAAATGGACTTGCTGTCGGGAAAGGGCCACTTTCTTGGGGTGGCGAGCGGTCTGTGGGGAACCGTGCGGCGCCCAACGGGTTCAAAGGCCACCCGGACGGGCGTCGCATGACGGCCGTCTGCATGAGTTTGTTTTCCCGGGGGAGAACCCACAATGCGTCTGTTTCGCTGCGCCGCCTGCGATCAGCTCCTGTATTTCGAGAACCGTCGCTGCGAAAAGTGCGGCCACGACCTTGGCTACATTCCCGAGGCCAACGCGCTCGTTCCGCTGGAGCGCGAGGGGGAACCGGAAAGCGGGCTGTGGCGCCCCGTCGGCCGGAACGAGCAGCGCTACCGCTTCTGCGCCAATGCCGCCCAGGACGCCTGCAACTGGCTCGTGCCCGAGGAGCAGGAGGAGGAATTCTGCCTCGCCTGCCGCCACAACCGCATGGTGCCGGACCTGACCGTGCCGGAGAACCTGCGCAAGTGGCAGAAGGTGGAGATCGCCAAGCACCGGCTCATCTATTCCATGCTGCGCCTCAACCTGCCGCTGGAGAGCAACAAGGACCGCGAGGGCGGCCTGTGCTTCGACTTCCTCGCCGATGATCCGGATGGCACCACGCCGAAGATCATGACCGGCCACGATGAGGGCCTCATCACCATTGCCCTGGCCGAGGCTGACGACGCCGAGCGCGAGCATCGCAAGGGCGAGCTTGGCGAGCTCTATCGCACCCTGCTCGGCCATTTCCGTCACGAGACGGGGCATTATTACTGGAACCGCCTGGTGCGCGACGCCGGCCGGCTCCAGGCGTTCCGTGCCCTGTTCGGCGACGAGACCGCGGATTATGGTGAGGCCCTTCAGGCCTATTACGCCAATGGTCCCATTCCCGACTGGCAGGTCAATTACGTCTCGGCCTATGCCACCGCCCACCCGTGGGAAGACTTCGCCGAGACGTTCAAGCACTACATCCACATCGTGGACACGCTGGAGATGGCCTCCGCCTTCGGCATGCGCGTTCAGCCCCGTCTCGATCGGACGGGCGAACTCGGCGCGGAGGTGGACTTCAATCCCTATCGCGCCTGCGCCATCCAGCAGATGGTCGATTCCTGGCTGCCCATCTCGTTCGCGCTCAACAATCTCAACCGCTGCCTCGGCATGTCGGACGCCTATCCGTTCATCCTCGGGCCGGGCGTGATCCAAAAGATCGGCTTCATCCACAATCTGGCCCATCGGTTGGTAGAGGCGGACCCGGTGCCGGACACGGTGCCCGAGGAGGTGCCGCCGGGGCGCGGGGAAAACGCCGCCGACGCACCTGAGGGCAGCCCGGTCGCCGCGGTGGCCTGATATCTTCACGCAGTCGTGAAGCTTGGCGGAAGGGGGTGGCGTGTCCCCTTCCGCATCGGCGGCCTTGCGTTCGCCCGCCCGTGGGGTGCCCATGGGCGTCTCCCGCCGGGTTCCCGATTCCCCTGATGCAGTACACCGATCCGCAGCCGAACCGCGCCCCGTCCGCACCGCCGGACCATGCCGAAATCCGCCGCATCATCTTCGGCCTGATGCTGGCGATGCTGCTGGGGGCGCTGGACCAGACCATCGTCGCCACCGCGCTGCCGACCATCGGCGATGCGTTCGGCGATTTCGCCAACCTCTCCTGGGTGGTGACGGCGTATCTCCTCACCGCGACGGTGGCGACGCCGCTCTACGGCAAGCTCAGCGACATCCATGGGCGGCGGGTGATGCTGCTCACCGCCGTCGCGGTGTTCTCGGCGGCCTCGGTGGCCTGCGCGCTGGCGCCGAACCTGCTCGCGCTCATCATCGCGCGGGCGGTGCAGGGGCTGGGCGGCGGGGGCCTGATCTCTCTGTCCCAGACCATCATTGCCGATCTGGTCTCGCCCCGCGAGCGCGGGCGCTATCAGGCCCAGATCGCGGGCGTGTTCGCCGCCTCCAGCATCGCCGGGCCGGTGCTGGGCGGGTTGTTCGCGCAATATCTCGACTGGACGCTGATCTTCTGGATCAACCTGCCCATCGGCGTCGCGGCTCTGCTCATCACCGAGCGGCGGCTGCGCGACCTGCCGCGCCACGAGCGTCGCCACGCCATGGACTATCTGGGCGCGGCGCTCATGGCGGTGGCAAGCCTGATTCTCCTGCTCGCCCTTGGGTGGGGCGGCGTTCGCTATCCCTGGGACTCGCCGCTCATCCTCGCCCTGTTCGCCGGCGCGGTGGCGTTCGTGGCCCTGTTCATCTGGCGGATGCGGAAGGCGGAGGAGCCGTTTCTGCCTCTCGGGCTCCTCGCGGACAAGGTGGTGGGCTGGGGGATGATCGCCTCATTCCTCGCCTTCGGGGGCATGGTCGGGCTTTCCATCTTCGTGCCCCTCTATCTCGAGACGGCGCGGGGGCTTTCGGCCACCCAGTCCGGGCTCGGGCTGATCCCCTTCATGGGTGGCGTGGTGATGGGCGCGGTGCTCTCCGGCCGGTCCATGGCGCGCCTCGCCCGTTACAAGCGCCCGGCCCTCGCCGGGCTGACGCTCGCGACGGCCGGGCTCCTCGCGATCGCGCTGTTCCCCGCCATGCCGCTGCCGCTGGCACTGGCGCTGTTCGTCGTGATCGGCGTCGGCATGGGCACGCCGTTGCCGGTCTGCACCGTGTCGATCCAGAACGCGGTGCAGCCGCGTCTCATGGGCACCACCACGGGCGTGATGACCTTCTTCCGCCAGCTCGGCGGCGCGCTTTCGGTGGCGGTTCTGGGCGCCGTGCTTCTGGCCGTGCTGGCCGGCGGCGGGGCGGGAGATATCGAGACCCTGGCGCGCAACGCGGACCCGGCGCGCCTCGCCAGCGCGTTCAGCCGGGTGTTTCTCACCATGACGGTGGTGGTTGCGCTGGCGGCCGTGGCGCTGGCATTCCTGCCGGAGCGGCCGCTGCGCACGTCGGTCCACGCCAGCGAGGGCGAGGGCAGCCTCATGTGACGCTGCCCCGGCCGGAAGGACGCGGCGCCTATTCGGCCGCGTCGGGCTTGCTTGCGGCGACCTTTTTGGCGGCTGGCTTCTTGGCAGCGGGTTTCTTGGTCGCCGTGGACTTTGCCGCCGGCTTCTTCGCGGCGGTCTTCTTCGGCGCGGCCTTCTCTCCGTCCGCCGAGGCAGCTTTGCGAGTGCCACCCCGCGCGGGCTTGGCCGGCGAAGACGCCGCCTTGGCGTCGATGAGCTGCACCGCCTGTTCCAGCGTCAGCGCCTCGGGATCGGTGGACTTGGGCAGGGTCGCATTGACCTTGCCGTGGTTCACATAAGGCCCGAAGCGGCCCGGCCGCACCGTGATCGGCCCGCCCAGCGTCGGATGATCGCCGACGACCCGCCCGGCCGGCGTGCCGCCGCGGCCGCCACGGCCCTTGGACTGCTTCTCCGCGATCAGCGCCACCGCCCGGTTGAGGCCGATGGCGAGAATGTCGTCGCCGTCCTCGATGTTGGCGTAGGTGCGCCCGTGCTGGACATAGGGGCCATAGCGCCCGATGCCGGCGAGGATGGGCTCGCGATCCTCCGGATGGAGCCCGATCTCCCGTGGCAAGGCGAGCAGCTTCAACGCCGTTTCCAGATCCACGTCGGCCGGGGCGAGGCCCTTGGGCAGGGACGAGCGCTTGGGCTTCTCCCCCTCCTTGCCCTCGCCGAGCTGGAGATAGGTGCCGAAGCGGCCCGAGCGGATGGTGACCTCCTCGCCCGAATCCGGATCGAGGCCGAGCACGCGGGTGCCGTCGCCTTCCTGCGCATTGTCGCCGGTGAGCGGACGGGTGTGGCGGCACTCCGGATAGTTCGAGCAGCCGATGAAGGCGCCGAACTTGCCCATCTTCAGCGACAGCCGGCCGGTGCCGCAGGTGGGGCACAGGCGTGGGTCGGTCCCATCCTCGGTGGGCGGGAAGATGTGGGCGGTGAGCATCTCATCGAGCGCATCCAGAACCTGCGACACGCGCAGGTCCTTGGTGGCCTCGATGGCGGCGTGGAAATCCTGCCAGAAGGCGCGCAGCACCTCTTTCCAGTCCAGTTCCGCCGCCGACACTTCGTCGAGCTTTTCTTCCAGGTCGGCGGTGAAATCGTATTCCACGTAGCGCTTGAAGAAGCTTTCGAGGAAGGCGGTGACGAGCCGGCCCTTGTCCTCGGGTACCAGCTTCTTCTTTTCGAGCTTCACATATTCGCGGTCGCGCAGCACCGCGAGCACGGCGGCGTAGGTGGAGGGCCGGCCGATGCCCAGCTCTTCCATCCGCTTCACCAGCGAGGCTTCCGAATAGCGCGGCGGCGGTTCGGTGAAGTGCTGGGTGGTGGAGATGTCGCGCTTCGCCAGCGCCTCGTTGGCGCTCATGGCCGGAAGGCGGCGGCCTTCCTCGTCGTCGTCCTCGTCGTCCTTGCCCTCGCGGTAGAGGGTGAGGAAGCCGTCGAACTTGACCACCGTGCCGGTGGCGGTGAGGTCCAGCGTGCGGGCGCCGGCTTTCGCCTCGATGTCCGCCGTGGTGCGCTCCAGCTCGGCCGATTCCATCTGGCTCGCGACCGTGCGGATCCAGATCAGCTCATAGAGCTTGGCTTGCTCGCCATCGAGATAGCGGGCGACCTCGCGGGGATGGCGCGAGGGGTCGGTGGGGCGGATGGCCTCATGGGCCTCCTGCGCGTTCTTGGCCTTGGTGGTGTACTTGCGCGGCACGCCGGGCAGGTATTTCGGGCCGAACTGCTTGCCGATGGCGCTGCGGGTGGCGGCCACCGCCTCCGGCGCCATGTCCACGCCATCGGTTCGCATGTAGGTGATGAGACCCACCGTCTCGCCGCCCACGTCCACGCCTTCATACAGGCGCTGGGCGATCTGCATGGTGCGGGCGGGGGCAAGGCCGAGCTTGCGGCTCGCCTCCTGCTGCAAAGTGGAGGTGGTGAAGGGCGGCTGGGGATGCCGCTTCATGGGCTTGGCTTCGACCGAGCGCACCCGGAACGCCGCGCTGTCCAGCGCCGCGCGGAAGGCCTTGGCCTCCTCCTCCGTGCCTACCGAGAGGCGGGTGATCTTCTTGCCGTCGGCGCCGGAAAGCCGCGCCTCGAACTCCTCGTTCCGCGGCGTCGCAAGCTTGGCGAGGATGGACCAGTATTCCTTCCGGACGAAGGTCTCGATCTCCCGCTCGCGGTCGCAGACGAGGCGCAGCGCCACCGACTGCACGCGGCCGGCGGAGCGGGCGCCGGGCAGCTTGCGCCACAGCACGGGGGAGAGGGTGAAGCCGACGAGATAGTCCAAGGCTCGGCGGGCGAGATAGGCGTCCACCAGCGCGGTGTCGATGGCGCGGGGCGCCTTCATGGCCTCCAGCACCGCCTGCTTCGTGATGGCGTTGAAGACGACGCGCTCGACCTTCTGGGCCTTGAGCGCCTTCTTCTGCCGCAGCACCTCCAGCACGTGCCAGGAGATGGCCTCGCCTTCGCGATCCGGGTCGGTGGCGAGGATCAGGCCATCAGCCCCCTTCACGGCGGCGGCGATCTCGTTGAGCCGCTTCTGCGCCTTGGGGTCCACGTCCCACAGCATGCGGAAGTCGGCGTCCGGATCCACCGAGCCGTCCTTCGACGGCAGGTCGCGAACGTGGCCGTAGGAGGCGATGACCTCGTAGCCGGGACCGAGATATTTGTTGATCGTCTTCGCCTTGGCCGGCGATTCGACGATGACGACCTGCATGACGAACCGTGTCTCAATCAAGGGCCGCCGCCCCATTGCGCGGCCTTGGAAAGGGGAGGGAGCAGCCGGAGTTCCGATCGGCTCCCCGGCGGGCGAAGCAAGACGCTCCGGCTCCGGCGCCCGGCGCCTGATCGAGATCCGTCACCCAGCATGAGCGGACCAAGACACCGGGAGCGCCGCAACATGGGGAGCGTCGGGTCGCCTGTCAAATCGTCCACCCGTCCAAGGCGCGGCAACGCCTTTGATGAAAGTACAACCCAGAGTATGTTTCAATATCAAACTCAATCTTTAAGACGGTATTTCAGATACCAAACGGGGCTTCGCAAACGACATGTCCGAACGGTCTCCCGCCGATGTCGCGGGCGATGCGGCTGCGACGGCCGCCTATGTCGCGGCCATCACCGCCGAGCTGGCGCGTCTCGCCCGCAACCATGGCTTTTCAACCCTCGCCTATGTGCTTGACATGGCACGCCAGGAGGCCCGCGTCCTCGCTGACAGCGTCTCCTCCCGCGGTCCGGGCAGCGCCGACGCCGGGCCACGGTAGGCCACTTCCTCCTATTTGAGCGCAACCCGCCCCGTGCCCGGGCGATCCAGCCGCCCCGCCAGTTCCAGCTCCAGCAGCACGATCTGCACCTCCGCCGCCGTGCAGCCGGAGAGGCGGACCAGATCGTCGATGGGTGTCGGCACCGGTCCGAGGAGCGAGACGACGCGGGCGCGCGCATCGTCGCCGGGCGTTGCCGGTCCGGAGGGGACGAAGGGGGCTTCCGCTTCCACCACCGGATCCTCCCGCCGCCCGGCGATGGGGGTGAGTACCTCGATCACGTCCGCCGCTTCGGTGACGAGGGTCGCGCCGCGCTTCAGCAGGCGGTTGGTGCCGCCCGCGCGGGGATCGAGCGGTGAGCCGGGTACGGCGAACACCTCGCGTCCCTGCTCGGCGGCGAGCCGCGCGGTAATCAGCGAGCCGGAGCGCTCCGCCGCCTCCACCACCACCACGCCCAGGCTCATGCCCGACACGAGACGGTTGCGGCGGGGAAAGTCGCGGGCGCGCGGCTCCCAGCCGACGGGCATCTCGGAGACGAGCGCTCCCGTCGCGGCCACCTTTTCCATCAGGCCGAGGTTTTCCGGCGGATAGGGCTTGGCGAGCCCCCCGGCGAACACGCCGACGGTGCCACCCTCAAGGCTCGCCTCATGGGCGGCGGCATCGATGCCGCGCGCGAGGCCGGACACCACCACCCATCCCCCGGCCGCGAGATCGCGGGCGAGCCGGGCGGCGAAAGTGCGGCCGGCGGCCGAGGCGTTGCGGGCGCCCACGATGCCGACCATGGGCCGGCGCAGCACCTCGGCCTGTCCGCGCACGGAAATCAGCGGCGGCGCGTCGTCGAGGGCGGCGAGGGCCGGCGGGTAGTCACGCTCGCCGAGCGCAACCAGCCGGGCGCCCATGCGGGCGTGCGCCTCCATTTCGGCGTCGACCTCGGCGAGGGTCGGGGTGTGCGGCGGCATCAGCCGTCCGCCCCGTCGGGCGAGGGAGGGCAGCGCCTCCAGCGCCGCGCCGGCACCGCCGAACTGGTTGATGAGGGCGCGGAAGGTGCGCGGGCCGACATTCTCGGTGCGGATCAGCCGCAGCCAGTCGCGGCGCTGCTCCGGCCCCAGCAGTTCGCCTTTGGCGGGCCCCTGTGCCTTCCCCCGCGCCATGGCGGATCAGCCCTTCGCGCCGATCTTGCCCTCGGTGCCTTCCAGCAGCCGGCGGATGTTCTCGTGATGCTTCAGCCACAAGAGTATGGCGAGGACGGCGAGCAGCACGGCCAGATTGTTGTTCCCGAGGGCCATGGCCGCAACCACGGTGGCCACCGACGCCATGAGCGCGGACAGGGAAGAATATCGCGTGTAATAGGCCGCCCCCAGCCACACCACCGCGAAGGCGATGGCGGCCGGCCAGAACAGGCCGATGGTTACGCCAAGGAAGGTCGCGACGCCCTTGCCGCCCTTGAAGCGCAGCCATACCGGCGCGATGTGGCCGAGGAAGGCGCCGACCGCCGCCGCCATGGCGGCGCTCTCGCCAGCGAAGTGGCGGGCGACGAGGACCGCGACGGTGCCCTTTAGCGCATCGAGTACAAGGGTGGCGGCCGCGAGATCCTTGCGCCCGGTGCGCAGCACGTTGGTGGCGCCGATGTTGCCGGAGCCGATGGAGCGCAGGTCCTTGGTGCCGGCGAAGCGGGTCAGGAGGAGCCCGAACGGGACCGAGCCGAGCAGGTAGCCGAACGCGAGGGCGATCAGCAGCACGAGCGCGGGCGGGGTATCAGGCATGCGCACCTCGAACGGTCTCGCCGCGCCGCCGCGGCGGGACGGCACAGGTCACGGTCGGTCAAACGTATTCGTAGACGGTGCGCCCGGCAACGACGGTACGCAGAACCCGACCGTCCAGACGCGCCTCGTCGAACGGCGTGTTGCGGCAGCGCGACTTGAGGGAGGCGGGATCGAGCACGTAGGGCAGGCCGGGATCGAACACGATCACGTCCGCCGCCGCGCCGGGCCGGAGCGTGCCGGCATCGAGCCCCAGAATCTCCGCTGGCCGGGTGGAAAGGGCCGCGAGCAGGTTCACGAGGTCCACCTGATCGGAATGGACGAGGCGCAGAGCGGCGGAGAGCAGCGTCTCCAGCCCGATGGCGCCGGGCTCGGCTTCCGAGAAGGGCAGGCGCTTGCCTTCTACGTCCTGCGGGAGATGATCGGAAACGACCACATCCACGAGGCCGGAGGCGAGCGCCCGGATCAGCGCCTGCCGGTCCTCCTCCCCGCGCAGGGGCGGGGCAAGGCGGAAATAGGTGCGGTAGGCGCCGATATCCAGCTCGTTGAACGAGAGGTGGTTGATGCTGACGGAGGCGGTTACCGGCAGCCCGGCCGCCTTGGCCCGCTCCAGCACCTCCAGCGATTCGGCGCAGGTGAGCGCCGCCGCGTGGTAGCGCGAGCGCGCTGCCCCCACGAGCCGCACGTCGCGCTCCAGAATGATGGTCTCGGCCGCCTTCGGATTGCCCGAGAGCCCGAGGCGGGAGGCGAAGGCGCCCTCGTTCATCGCCCCCTGCGACATGGACGCGTCCTCGGTGTGGTGCACGAGGAGGGCGTCGAAGTCGCGGGCATAGGTGAGCGCGCGGCGCAGCACCTGGGCGTTCATGATCGACTTGTGGCCATCGGTGAAGGCCACCGCGCCGGCGGCCTGCAATAGGCCGATCTCGGTCATCTCGTGGCCTTCGAGGCCCTTGGTGATGGCGGCCATGGGGTGCACGCGCACCACCGCCGTGTCCCGCGCCCGGCGCAGGATGAAGTCCACGATGGCCGGATCATCTACCGCCGGGTCCGTATCCGGCTGGCAGATGATGGTGGTGACGCCGCCTGCCGCCGCCGCGTGGCTGGCCGAGGCCAGCGTCTCGCGATGCTCGGCGCCAGGCTCGCCCACGAAGGCGCGCATGTCCACGAGGCCGGGAGCGACCACCGCCCCGGCGCAGTCCACCACCTCCGCGCCGTCGGGAATGCCGGCGGCGGCGATGCCGAAGCCGGCGTCCTTCACCACGCCGTCGGCGAGGAAGACATCGCCATGGAAGTCCGCGCCGCGCGAGGGGTCGATGACCCGCGCATTGGCGAGCAGCAGCGGCCGGGTTTCGTTGGAATGGGGGCGGCCGTTACGCATTGGGAAGCTTCCGCGCGAGGGAATCGAGCACCGCCATGCGCACGGCGACGCCCATCTCCACCTGCTCTCGAATGAGGGACTGCGCCCCGTCGGCGATGGCGGAATCGATCTCCACGCCGCGGTTCATGGGGCCGGGGTGCATCACCAGCGCGTCGGGCGCGGCGTAGCGCAGCTTGGCCTCGTCGAGGCCGAAATAGTGGAAATACTCCTTCACCGAGGGAATGAAGGAGCCCGCCATGCGCTCGCGCTGGAGCCGCAGCATCATCACGATGTCCGCCCCTTCCAGCCCCGCCTCCATGGTGCGGAACACCTCGACGCCGAGGGTCTCCACGCCCGAGGGCAGCAGGGTGGAGGGCGCCACCACGCGCACCTTGGCGCCCATGGTGTTGAGCAGCGCGATGTTGGAGCGTGCCACGCGCGAGTGCAGCACATCCCCGCAGATGGCGACCGTCAGGCCCTGGATGCGCCCCTTGTTGCGGCGGATGGTGAGGGCATCGAGCAGCGCCTGTGTCGGGTGCTCGTGGGCGCCGTCGCCGGCATTCACCACGCAGCAATCCACCTTGCGCGCCAGCAGCGCCACCGCGCCGGAGGCATGATGCCGGACGACGAGGATGTCCGGGTGCATGGCGTTCAGCGTGATCGCGGTGTCGATCAGCGTCTCACCCTTCTTCACCGAAGAGGAGGCGACCGACATGTTCATCACGTCGGCGCCGAGCCGCTTGCCCGCGATCTCGAACGAGGACTGGGTGCGGGTGGAGGCCTCGAAGAACAGGTTGATCTGGGTGCGTCCGCGCAGCGTCGTGCGCTTCTTCTCGATCTGCCGGTTGAGTTCGACGAACTCCTCGGCGAGGTCGAGCAGACCCGTGATCTCGCCGGCGGAAAGCCCTTCCATGCCGATGAGGTCTCGGCCGGAGAGCGTGAAGGCGGAAGCATCTTGCATGGCAGGCGGGAGGCATATCCCCCAAGCGCCGCCCCGGCAAGGGAGCAGGCGCCGCAAGTCCATGATCGCTGTGATTTACCGGCCGTTCACCATCCGTGAAGGGCGGTCCTCGTGATTCCCCAGCGTCGCCACACTTTGGAACGAAGTCTCGCGGAGCCTTTACGCAGCCGGACCGGTGGGGCTTTTGCGAGCCCAAAGACCGTCGCCCCGGGAGGTTGGGAGTTACTCGTCATGTCCATTCTCAAGCGGACAAGCCTCATGGCGCTCGGCGTCGCCGTGCTGCTCACCGGCGGCGTTGCCACGGGCCATGCCGCAGCCATCGGCACCGGCGCGCTGGCCATGGCTCCGGCCAAGGCCGCGACCGCCACCGATGTCGGCTACTGGTATCGCGGCCGCTATTATCGCGGCGGCTGCTGGAACTGCGGCAACGGCGCCGCCCTGGGGGCCGGCGTCGCCATCGGCGTGCTGGGTGCGGCGGCCATTGCCGGCGCAGCGGCCGCGCCCCCGCCGCCCCCGGTCGTCTATTACGAGCAGCCGCCGGTCGTTTATTACCAGCCCGCGCCGCGCGTCTATCTGGAACCCGCACCGCCGCCGCGCCCGCGCAGCTGCTGGATCGCCACCGGCCCCGGCGGGCAGGGCTATTTCTCCCCCTGCTGAGGGGCGAATGAATGGCTCAGGGGCGGTTTTCGGCCGCCCTTTCCATTCGTTACGCCAGCATCTTGGCGATGGTCACCACCAGCGGCAGGGTAATGGCGGCGCCGATGATCTGGACGGTCAAAATCTCCGCGAGAAGCGGCGCATCGCCGCCCATCTGTCGCGCGAGCACATAGCCGTTGGGCGCTGACGGCACGGCAGCAGTGATCGCGACCACCACCAACTCCGTGCCGCTGAGGCCGAACGCCAGCGCCAAAGCGAGGCCGATCGCCGGCTTCACCAGCAGTTTCAGCGCGAGGCTGGCGAACACGATGGGCCGGAGCCGCTTCAGCCGGTCGAGAATGAGGCCGCCGCCCACCACCAGCAGCCCCAGCGCCAGCGAGGCGCGGCCCAGGATGTCGCCGAACTCCAGAATCACCTTCGGGACGGGAAATCCGGTCGCGTTCAGCAGCGCGCCGGCCGAGCAGGCCCAGATATAGGGATTACGCGCCAGCTGCTCCGCCACATAGGCGAAGGTCGGCGGATGGCGGCCCGAGAAGGAGGCGAGCACCAGAACGCAGATCACATTCACCACGGGAATCATGGCGACGAGCGCGATGGCGGCGATGGTGATTCCCGCCGCGCCGTAAAGGCCCCCGGCCACCGCCAGCACGATGTAGGTGTTCCACCGCACCGCGCCCTGGAACAGGGAGGTGAAGCCCGGCCCGTCCGCCGCCAGCGCTGCAATGAGCGGTTTGTGCAGGATGAGGATGAGGACCGAGAGCAGTACCACCGTGCCGATCAGCGCCCCGGCTACCGCGATGACGTTCACGGTGCTCAGGTCCGCTTTAACCGCCGAGACCACCAGCAGCGCGGGAAACAGCACGAAATAGGTGAGCTTCTCCAGCGCCGCCCAATGGGCAGGATCCTTCAGCAGGATGCGGCGCAGGACGGCGCCGAGGGCGATGATGAGGAAGACCGGCACGAGGGCCGTGATGATGAGGCTCATGGGGCAGACGCTTACCGTGCCCGCGGTTTGGCCGCAGGCAATTATTCCTCCGCGACGGTAGGAATGCGCCGCGCGATCGCTTTAGGCCCGTGGCCGGGAGAAGGAAAGTGCCGCTGTCCCGAATTGGGGCGGGCCGTCGCTGGTGCGGGAATGGCTCGGGAACAGGAGTGGACCGAATCAGTCCTCGAACTCGGTTCCTGCCGCGTTCTCCGCGAGACGGGCGAGAAAGCCCAGGGCGCCGTCGAGGATGAAGGCCGCCGCGTGCTGGTCCACCACCTCGGCCCGGCGTGCGCGGCTCATGTCGGCCGAGATCAGCGCCCGCTCCACGGCGGCCGTGGACAGGCGCTCGTCCCATAAGGCGATGGGCCGTCCCGCGAGCCGCGCGAAATTGCGGGCGAAGGCCCGGCTCGCCTGCGCGCGCGGCCCCTCGCTGCCGTCCATGTTCAGGGGCAGCCCGAGCACGAAGGCCACCGCCCGCCGTTCATCAGCCAGCGCGACGAGGCGCTGGGCCTCGGCGGTGAATTTCGTGCGCTTCACCGTTTCGATCACGGTGGCGATGCGCCGGTCGGGGTCGGACCCGGCGACGCCGATGGTCTTGGTGCCAAGATCAAGCCCGATCAGAGCCCCGCGCGGCGGCAGCAGGGCGGCGATGTCCGCGAGCGGACCGACGGGGGCGGGGAGGGGCGTATCTGCCATGCGCGAGGGTTAGAGGAATTGGCGGGCGGGGCAAGGGGGTCACGTTTGGAACGCGATTCCCAGGCGTTCTGCGACGGCTGCCAATCGCTTGTCGCGAGTCCAAAGAACCGCTCCGGGCGTCAATCGGACCGCAGCGACCAAGTGCGCATCTACGTAGCCAATCCCTCGACCATAGAGAGCCTCGGCCGCTATCAGGCCGAGCACTTCCTCCGTTTCGGCAACGGTAGCCTGCGGCAATGCTGCGAGGGCTTCCAGGATGACGTCCCGCCGGCGCAGGTTTCCAAGTGCCAGTTCGCCGATGACGAAGGGGTGCAATATCGCGGCGCCCGCCGCCAGCACCTGCTGCAGCCTCATATCCCCCTGGCGAAAGTGGTCGATCCAGACGGAGGTATCGACCAGAATCATTCGTCGGGCCGGCGTCGGCGGATCGGCGCCAGCTGGGGCTCGCTCCCGCCGAGACGTGCGAGGCGCAACGCGCTCTCTCGTGCGATCAGCGCCTTCAGCGCCTCGCGCACCAGGGCGGACTTTTCGGTCACTCCGGTCAATGCCTGCGCCCGCGAGAGGAGCTCGTCATCTATGGCGAGGGTCGTCCGCATTTGGAGTTAGCCTTTGGTGAGTTCTCTAGGCACGAATAGTAGCATCATTCGATGCGGCATGCGCGCATGCGCTGCGCCGGTCTGATCGGGCCCCCCAAGCCAAACCCTTCCACCGCGGCATACCCCTTGCTATAGCGGCGGGCAGCTTTTGGGAGCGTACTCATGTCCGTCGATCAGGCGACAGTCCGCCGGGTGGCCCATCTCGCGCGCATCGCGGTGCGCGAGGAGGAACTCGGCCATCTTCAGAACGAGATCAACGCCATCCTCGATTTCGTCGAGCAACTGGCGGATCTCGATGTCTCCGGGGTCGAGCCGCTGACCAGCGTCGTTCCCGTGGAGCTGCCCATGCGGGAGGATGCCGTTACCGACGGAAACTGCCCGGAGAAGGTGCTCGCCAACGCCCCCGACGCCGAGGGTGGCTTCTTTACCGTGCCGAAGGTGGTGGAATGACCAAGCTCACCAAGCTCACCCTCACCCAGGCGCGCGAGGGGCTGGCCCAGGGCGAGTTCACCTCCGTGGAACTCACCGAGGCCTATCTCAAGGCCATGGAGGAGGCGCGCCCTCTCAACGCCTACGTGCTTGAGACGCCGGACATCGCGCTGGAGATGGCGCGGGAGAGTGACAAGCGCATCGCCTCCGGCGACACCGGGCCGCTGGAGGGCATTCCCCTCGGCATCAAGGACATGTTCGCGACCGAGGGCGTGCGCACCACGGCCTGCTCGAAGATCCTGGAAAACTTCGTGCCGCAGTACGAGTCCACCGTCACCTCCCATTTGTGGCGGGACGGCGCGGTTATGCTCGGCAAGCTGAACAACGACGAGTTCGCCATGGGCTCGTCCAACGAGACCTCGGCCTTCGGGCCGGTTGTGTCGCCCTGGCACCGCGACGGCGACGACACCCCCATCGTGCCCGGCGGCTCGTCCGGCGGCTCGGCGGCGGCGGTGGCGGCCTTCCTGTGCGCGGGCGCGACCGGGACGGACACCGGCGGCTCCATCCGCCAGCCCGCCGCCTTCACCGGCACGGTGGGCATCAAGCCCACATATGGGCGCTGCTCGCGCTGGGGCATCGTCGCCTTCGCCTCGTCCCTCGACCAGGCCGGCCCCTTCGCCCGCACGGTGAACGACGCGGCCGTGCTGCTGCGCTCCATGGCCGGCTACGACCCGAAGGACTCCACCTGCGTCAACCGGCCGGTGCCGGATTATGAAGAGGCGGTCGGCGCCTCCATCAAGGGCAAGAAGATCGGCATTCCGCGCGAATACCGCATGGACGGCATGGCCGACGAGATCGACACCCTCTGGCGCGAGGGCGCCAAGTGGCTGGAAGAGGCGGGCGCCGAGATCGTCGACATCTCGCTGCCCCATACGCAGTACGCCCTGCCGGCCTATTACATCGTCGCTCCGGCGGAAGCCTCGTCCAACCTCGCCCGTTACGACGGCGTGCGCTACGGCGCCCGCGTGCCGGGCAGGGACGTGGTGGAGATGTACGAGAACACCCGCGCCGCCGGTTTCGGCCCGGAGGTGCGCCGCCGCATCATGATCGGCACCTATGTGCTGTCCGCCGGCTATTACGATGCCTATTACCTGCGTGCGCAGAAGGTGCGCAGCCTCATCAAGCGCGACTTCGACCTCGCCTTCGCGCAGGGCGTCGATGCCGTGCTGACCCCGGCCACGCCCTCGCCCGCCTTCGGCATCGGCGAGAAGCTGAAGGCTGATCCGGTCGAGATGTATCTCAATGACGTCTTCACCGTGACTGTGAACATGGCCGGCCTGCCGGGCATCTCCGTTCCCGCCGGCCTTTCCGCCGATGGTCTGCCGCTGGGCCTCCAGCTCATTGGCCGGCCGTTCGAGGAAGAGACGCTGTTCTCCCTCGCCGAGGTGATCGAGGAGGCGGCGGGCCGCTTCCCGGTCGAAGACCTGTGGTGGAAGAGCTGAGATCGCTTCCAAGCGGAACCGGGGCCTTGCTCCGGTTCCGCACCCCGCGAAAGATCCCCCGCCCCGCGTGTTACCGCGCGGCATCGGCGCCCCCAGTCCTCAGGCGCTTGGCGCCAAAGACAGTTTCGAGAAAAGCTGCCCGCAGCAGCTCAAGCGGGCGATCAAGCTCTGAGGCGGGCCACCGGAGCCGCTCGGCTCAATAGTATCCAATCGGTTCTTTGGGCACATCCTGGCCGTGGCGGAGCGCCGTGAGGCGTCGGCGCAGCGACTTCTGATGCCGTGAGAATGCCCCGAAGAGGCGGGACTGGAACGTCGCGCCGCCCTGCCGCAGTTCCCTGTTCTCGTCGAGCGCTGCCTTGAAGGCATGGACGAGATCGTCGGTCGCCGAGAGCACCCTGCGATAGGGGAAGATACGCGCCAGTTCGGGATAACGCACCTCGCCCCTGCGTTCGACGAAGGGCTGCAGCCGCGCCGTGCGGCCGCCCCGGTCGGCGCCCAGCGCCTCGGCCAGTCGGCCGATGGCGCGCACCTTGATGTCGTCCTCTTCCTTCAGGATGCCGACCCCTTCGAGGAGCCGGTCCGGCGCCCCATGGGAAAAGTCCGTCCGCGCGGTCCAGCGGAGATAGCCGGCGATGCCCTTGCTCACCAGTTGCGCTTCCGAGCGGGCCGGGAAATGGGCGAGCTGGACGTTGGGAAGCAGTGTGGCCGGCAGGGTGACATCCCACTTGGTGGCGCGGTGGTTGCCATCGACGATGGCGAAGCCGCGCTCGCAGGCGAGCGCGCCCGGCACGATCACCTTGAAAATGTAGGGTTCATGCACCGCCACATGCCGCAGCCGGGTGAGCGGGCAGGGCTCTTCGAGATCGTCCTGCTCGGTCATCAGGTAGTGACGCGGGTTCAGCCCGCCGAGCCGGTAGCCACCGATGGCTGCGAGGTCCGTCTCAAGGGCTGCACGGTCCTCGGCGACAATGAACTCATCGCCATCCAGTGGGAAAACGAAGTCCCAGGATGATGCTGCCATTGCGTAGGCGATGAGGGCCGTGGTGCGCTCGCCCTGATGATAAGCCGCCAGTGACTTTTCAGAAGTCACCGATACGGGAAGACCTTCGGAGACCAGGATGTCGAGGATGCGAGTGGTCTGGTCCGTGCTCCCGTCGTCTACAATGTAAAGGTGGTCTAAGAAAAATAGATTATGACGCACCCAAGCTTCGATTATATCCGCTTCATCGCGGACGACGGAGACCCCCGCCAGCCTCATCTGCCCTACTCCTACAAGCCCGGGGCCCAATCTAAAGGCGGGCAGAGCGGAATTTGGGTATACTGAGAGCGGGAGCGCGGCGGTTTTGCGGGTGAAATGAGGCGCCGATAACTTAGTGTAACAAAGTGTATCTTGACCTTGCGGCACCCCATGGCCGTTGCCTGCTATGTCGCCTAGGGGTACGACACCGACCAGATTGCGGCGCTGCCGCAAGGATCAGGCAGCGTAGGCCATCCGCGCACGACGATAGGACGACCATGACCCTTCACACCCGGCCCTCGGAGGCCAAGAAGCTCATTTCCGGCGCCACCGGCGATTGGGAGGTGGTGATCGGCATGGAAGTGCATGCCCAGGTCGCTTCCAATGCCAAGCTGTTCTCCGGCGCCTCCACCGCCTTCGGCGGCGAGCCGAACGACCATGTGTCGCTGGTGGATGCGGCCATGCCGGGCATGCTGCCCGTCATCAACAAGGAGTGCGTGGCGCAGGCGGTGCGCACCGGCCTTGGGCTGAAGGCGGAGATCAACCTGCATTCGGTGTTTGACCGGAAGAACTATTTCTATCCGGACCTCCCGCAGGGCTACCAGATCAGCCAGTACAAGCAGCCCGTGGTGGGGGAGGGCGAAGTGATCGTCGACCTGCCGGACGGCGAGAGCTTCACCGTGGGCATCGAGCGCCTGCATCTGGAACAGGACGCCGGCAAGTCCATCCACGATCTGTCGCCGACCCTCTCCTTCGTGGACCTCAACCGCTCCGGCGTGGCGCTGATGGAGATCGTCTCCCGCCCCGACCTGCGCTCGGCGGACGAGGCGAAGGCCTATGTGACCAAGCTGCGCACCATCCTGCGCTATCTCGGCACCTGCGACGGCGACATGGAGAAAGGGAATCTCCGCGCCGACGTGAACGTCTCCGTGCGCCGGCCCGGCGGCCCGCTCGGCACCCGCTGCGAGATCAAGAACGTCAATTCCATCCGATTCATCGGCCAGGCGGTGGAGGCGGAAGCCCGCCGGCAGATCGAGATCATCGAGGACGGCGGCACCATCGCCCAGGAAACCCGCCTGTTCGATCCCGGCAAGGGCGAGACGCGGTCCATGCGCTCCAAGGAAGAGGCGCACGACTACCGCTATTTCCCTGACCCGGATCTCCTGCCCCTCGACATCAAGGCCGAGTGGGTGGAGGCGCTGAAGGCCGACCTGCCCGAACTGCCGGACGAGAAGAAGGCCCGCTTCATCGCCGACTACGGCCTCTCGCCCTACGACGCCGGCGTGCTGGTGGCCGAGCGCGAGACGGCCGACTATTTCGAGCAGGTGGTGGAAGGCGGCGGCGCCAAGCGCGACGGCAAGGCGGCGGCCAACTTCGTCATCAACGAGCTGTTCGGCCGGCTGAACAAGGAGGGGAAGGACATCACCTCCTCGCCGGTGACGCCCCACCAGATCGGCGCCATCCTGGACCTCATCGCCGAGGGCACCATCTCCTCCAAGATCGCCAAGGACCTGTTCGAGATCGTCTTCACCGAGGGCGGCGACCCGCGCGTGGTGGTCGAGGCCCGCGGCATGAAGCAGGTGACCGACACCGGCGCCATCGAGAAGGTGGTGGACGAGATCATCGCCGCCAATCCGGACAAGGTGGCCCAGGTGCAGGCCAAGCCCACCATGCTCGGCTGGTTCGTCGGCCAGGCCATGAAGGCCTCCGGCGGCAAGGCGAATCCCCAGGCGCTGAACGACATCCTGAAGGCGAAGCTGGGAATCTGAGGGGCTCGTCTCTCTGTCGGTGGGAGAAGCGTGCCGCCGCGGCGCTGCCCTTACTCCCTCTCCCCTTGCGGGAGAGGGTTGGGGTAAGGGGTCTGGCGCCCCAAGGATCGGACTTCGATTCTGGCGAGGAGGGCCACCCCTCACCCCCGGCCCCTCTCCCGCAAGGGGAGAGGGGAGGCCGAATGGCTTCCGCCCTTAGCCGAGCGGCTTGCCTGGCACCGTTTCCCCAAAAACCTCCTCTAACGCCACCCGCATCACCGCATCCACCTCGGCCATGGTCACCGGCAGGCCGAGGTCGGTGAGGCTGGTGACGCCGTGCTCCCTCACGCCGCAGGGCACGATGCCGCCGAAGTGGGAAAGGTCCGGCTCCACGTTCAGCGAGATGCCGTGGAAGGTCACCCACCGGCGCACGCGGATGCCGATGGCGGCGATCTTGTCCTCTCCGCCGCCCTTCCTCCTGACCCAGACGCCCACCCGGTCCTCACGCCGTTCGCCGGTGACGTTGAAGGCGGAGAGGGTGCCGATGATCCACGCCTCCAGCGCGCTCACATAGCGCCGCACGTCCGGCGACCGGCGCTTCAGGTCGAGCATCACATAGGCCACCCGCTGGCCGGGACCGTGATAGGTGAACTGGCCGCCCCGGCCCGTCTCGTAGACGGGGAATCGCGCGTCCACGAGGTCCTCCGGCCGCGCGCTGGTGCCGGCGGTGTAGAGCGGGGGGTGCTCCAGCAGCCAGACGCATTCCGCCGCCGTACCATCGGCGATGGCCGCGACGCGCGCCTCCATGGCCGCAAGCGCCTCCGGATAGGCGACGAGCCCCTCACTCACCACCCACTCCACCGGTGGCGCGGCGGAATCGCTGGGGTGGAAGGCGGTCTCTAGGCTGGCGCGGGTGGCGGCTGGGGGGGCGCTGGCGTTCATGCGAACTGCTTTAATCCATCCGCGCGTCCGGTCCAGCCCCGCCGTCACAGGGTTCGCGGAACCGTCATCCACAGGCCGGGCGCTGTGGTGCAGCTTACCTTTGCCGGGCACTTGTGGCGGCACATTCGATCTGTTAGACGATGGCCCCCGGCCGGAAGCGGTCCTCTCCCGAGGAACCTGAGGCCGGTGCCATCCCTGACTGCGGTCGTGGCGGAATTGGTAGACGCGCTAGCTTGAGGTGCTAGTGGGGAGACCCGTGGAGGTTCGAGTCCTCTCGTCCGCACCAGGTTGATCTGGCTTTTGAAAAAGGCCCTCTCCGGTTTTCGGCGAGGGCCTTTTTCGTTTTCCGCATCTTTCGCTCAGAGCCGGGAGAACACCCGCAGCAGCACGAGGACGCCTGCGACGGCGAGCAGGCCCCCGATGCAGGTGTCCGCCGCCAGGCGCATCTTCAGGTAGAGGCGGCGGGCAGGCGGAGCCGAGAAGAGCAGGGCGAGAATACCGAACCAACCGGCGGCCACGGAAAACACCAGCACGGGGCTGGCGAACATCGCTTCCCGTCCGGCCGCCGCGGCGAGCAGTCCGCCCGAGGCCAGGAAGAACGACAGCGACATAGGGTTGGTCGCTGCCGTGAGGAAGCCGAGGCGGAAGGCTTCCCGCCCGGTTCGCTGGACGACCGCCTGGGGCGTCAGCCCGACGTGGCCGCGCGACATCCAGACCTCAAGCAGGCAGCTGATTCCCGCCCGCAGGAGGAGCACGGCGTAAAGGAGGCAGAACGCCAGCTGGAGCCACCCCAGGTCGCCCGAGGGGTTAACGCCGCTCAGGAAGAGGAGGCCGATGACAACCGCGGTGACATTGGCCGTGGCACCCGCCGAGACACCGAGCGCTGCCGCCAGTCCGATCGGCCGGCCCGCGAGGCTGGCGCGGCTGACCACCAGGAAGTTGGCGCCGGGCACCAGGACCATGGCCGCATAGGTGCCTGCGAAGACCATAAGGGCAGGCGGTGCATCGGACATGCCATCGTCTCCGCAGTTCGTGCGGAGCGATATGCACACCCTGATGCCACAAGCGCTTCCCTCAAACGCTGTATGCCGTTGCGACAGAGGACGAACCTTCACCGCGCATCGCGGATCAGGAGGCTGGCTTGGGCACCATGTGAACGACGCTGTAGCCGTTCTGCTTCAAGGCCTTGAGGAAGGCCGGAATCATCGCCGCCGTATACGGCTTGGTGTCGTGGACCAGCACGATGCCGCCGCCCGTCGCCTCCAGCCGCTTCATCACGAGGTCCAGCTCGGCCTCCGGCGTCATCACGTTCCAGTCGCTGGCCCACAGGTCCGCGCCGAACACGGCGATGCCCTTGCGGTCGAGATACTCCAGCAGCTGCGGCGTCGAGGCGAATCCGGGAAAGCGGAAGAAGGGCACGCGCGGCGCCGTCCCGGCCGCGCCATAGGCGGCCGCATCGTCTGCCGCCAAGCCGCGCTCGATCTCCTTCACAGCGGCGTCGAAGGGGATTTTCGCCAGCGTCGCCGACGGATGGGTCATGGTGTGGTGGGCGACGGTGTGGCCCTCGGCCAGTTCCCGCTTCACCAATTGCGGCCGGGCACGGGCATTCTCGCCGATGAGGAAGAAGGTTGCGCGCACGCATTCCGCCTTCAGCGCGTCGAGCACGGCGGCGGTGGTGGCGGGCCATGGCCCGTCGTCGAAGGTCAGCACGACCTCCTTCGGCGCCAGCGGCAAGGTCTCGGGGAAGGATTTCTTGCCGACGCGCAGGCCCTTGGGGTCGATCTCCATCACCCGCGCGGTGCCCAGCGCCTCCGGCCCGCAGGCGAGCGCCGGGCCGGGCGCGCAGAGGAGCAGGGACGCCGCCAGCAGAAGGCGAGGGAGGTGGCCTTTCCGCGTCATGCCGCCTCCCGCCGTCATCCTTCAGGGAACGGCCAGGCCGGGCTCTGGCCCACCTGTCCGCGATGGCGGATCAGGTGATCGGCCAGCACGCACCACACCATGGCCTCGCCCACCGGCACGGCGCGGATGCCGACGCACGGGTCGTGGCGGCCCTTGGTGAAGATGTCCGCTTCCTGCCCCGTCCGGTCCACGGTCTGGCGCGGGGTGAGGATCGAGGAGGTCGGCTTCACCGCGAATCGCGCGACGATGGGCGCGCCGGTGGAGATGCCGCCGAGGATGCCGCCGGCATGGTTGGCGAGGAAGTGCGGCCGCCCCTCATTGCCGAGGCGCATCTCGTCCGCATTCTCTTCGCCGGTGAGCCGCGCGGCGTTGAAGCCCTCGCCGATCTCGACGCCTTTGGCGGCATTGATTCCCATGAGGGCCGCTGCGAGGTCGCCGTCGAGCTTGGCATAGAGCGGCGCGCCGAGGCCGGGCGGAACGCCCTCCGCCACAAGCTCGATCACCGCCCCCACCGAGGAGCCGGCCTTGCGGACGGCGTCGAGATAGTCCTCGAACAGCGGTACGGTGCCGGGGTCCGGGCAGAAGAAGGGGTTGTTGCCTACCTCGTCCCAGTCCCAGCGGGTGCGGTCGATCTCGATCTCGCCGATGCGCACCACGGCGCCGCGCACGGTCACGCCCGGCAGCACCTTCGCGGCGATGGCGCCGGCTGCGACCCGCGTCGCCGTCTCGCGCGCCGAGGAGCGGCCGCCGCCGCGATGGTCGCGGATGCCGTATTTGATGTCGTAGGTGAAATCCGCATGGCCGGGCCGGTAGGCGCCGGCGATGTCGGCGTAATCCTTCGACCTCTGGTCCACGTTCTCGATCAGCAGGGCGATGGGGGTGCCGGTGGTGACGAGGCCGCCCCCGGGATGGGGCAGGGTGCCGGAGAGCACCTTCACCGCGTCCGGCTCGCGGCGCTGGGTGGTGAAGCGCGACTGGCCCGGCCGCCGCCGGTCGAGGGCCGCCTGCACCTCATCGAGGGTGAAGCGCACGTTGGGCGGGCAGCCGTCCACCACGCAGCCGATGGCGACGCCGTGGCTTTCGCCGAAGGTGGTGACGCGGAACATGTGGCCGAAGGTATTGAACGACATGGCGCCCTGGGGTCCTAAAGATGCTCCCGGCTCAATAGACGAGGACGGGCAGCAAGGAAACGTCCTGCGACTCACAGCGCAATTGTGGCCCGGTCGTCACACAGCACGGCCATCCTGTGCTATGAGGAGCGCCGACGGAGCACTCATTCCCCGCCATGCCCTTACTCGAGATCCTGATCGTCATCGTTCTGGTGTTGCTCAACGCGGTTCTTGCAGCAGCGGAATTGTCCATCGTTTCCTCCCGGCCGGCCCGCCTGCAGTCCCTTGCGGAACGCGGCAACAAGGGTGCGAAGGCAGCGCTCAAGCTGGGTGAGGACCCCGGGCGTTTTCTGTCCACGGTTCAGATCGGCATCACGCTGATCGGCATCCTGGCCGGTGCCTTTTCCGGTGCAAGCCTGGGCGACCAGCTCGGCCTGGCGCTGGAGGGGGCCGGCCTGCCAGCCAGCGTCGCCCATCCGTTGGGCTATACGGCGGTGGTGGCCGCCATCACCTATGTCTCGCTGGTGATCGGCGAACTCATCCCCAAGCGGCTGGCGCTCCAAAATGCCGAGCCGCTCGCCTCCGTCCTCGCGCCGCTGATGATCGGTCTGTCGAAGGTCGCGGCCCCGGCCGTCTGGCTGCTGGACGCTTCGACCCGTGCCGTGCTGGCGCTGCTTGGCCGGCGGGGCGATCGCTCCAGTTCGGTCACCGACGAGGAGATCCGCGCCATCATCACCGAGGCGGAGACCGCCGGCGTCATCGATCCGGCCGAGCGCCGCATGATTTCTGGTGTCATGCGGCTGGCCGACCGGCCGGTGACGGCCATCATGACGCCGCGGCCCGACGTGGAATGGGTGGACATCTCCAAGGACGCCGAAGAGGTGCGCCATGTCCTCCTCACCACGCCTCATTCGCGCCTGCCCGCCTGCGACGGCTCGCCGGAGGAGACCATCGGCGTCATCCAGGCCAAGCGCATCCTCGACGCCTATCTGAAGGGCGAGCGGCCGGACCCGCGGCAGTACGTGCAGACCGTGCCTTTCATCGTGGAGAATGTCGGGGCGCTGGAGGCCATGCGCATCTTGCGCGGGGCCGAGGTGCCCATGGCCATCGTGGTGGACGAGTATGGCGACATGGCCGGCGTGGTAACCGGATATGACCTCCTCGTCGCCATTACCGGCTCGGTGGAAGCCGGATCGGAGCCCGGCGAGGTTCATGTCGAGCGCCATGTGGTCCAGCGGCACGACGGCAGCTACCTCGTGGCCGGCGACACGCCGGTGGACGAGCTGCGCGATCTGCTCGATGTCGCCCTGCCGACGGATGACGGTTACTATACGGTCGCCGGCTTCGCGCTGTCCCACCTCAAGGAATTGCCGGAGGAAGGCGAGGTCTTCACCGCGCTCGGCTGGCGGTTCGAGATCGTCGACATGGACGGCCGCCGGATCGACAAGCTACTGGTGTCGCGACCCCGCGTCCTGCACCGGCAGGAGGTTGCCGGGCAGGGCTGAGGCCCCGCCCGCGCCTGTTGGCTTCAATCCCGACGGGCGAGGGAGCGCAGGAAGCCCTCGTATTCCTCGGTCAGCTCCATATCCACGCCAAAGGCATTCTTCAGCAGGATGTTGGCGATGAAGGGCTGGTCGTTGCGCTTCTCGTCCAGCGTGTCCCGCAGCACGGGCACCGTGTCCTCGATGTGCTTGAGGAAGGCGATTCCCTTTTCCAGCGTCTCGGTCCACTTCGCGCGGTGCCACAGGGCCAGCGGGTACATGATCTCGTGGACGAAGTTGGATTTGCGCGCCTTCTCGAAAAAGCGCAGGCCCGCGCTCCAGTTCTCCTTGGCACGCAGCGGCGGGGGCGGGATGTCGCCCAGCAGCATCTTCTTGCCGGCCTGACCAACGAAATCCTCGAGCGTGATGGGCGTCTCGATGTTGGTGCGGAAATGCCAGAGGGCGAAATTGCCCGGATACTCCTTGCCCCACGCCTCAATGAAGGCCGCCTCCACCTTGTCCACGGCGGCTTTGTCGCCTTTCAGCGCGGCCGTCATGCAGAAGGCGAACATGGCGTCGTTCGCGACATTGTGGACACCGCCATTGGCGAGGTCCGCCGCCGTCAGGATGGGGGTCTTGCCATCCGCCGGCACGCTCGCATCCCCGGCGCGCAGGGCGGAGATGAACTTGGTGATTTCCAGCCAGCCCATGTAGTGGGCGATGAAGGCGTCCGGATCCACATGGACGATGGCGAGGTTGAGCGGCATCTTCCGCTTCTGCAATTCGGCCATGTCGGTCATGAAATGTCCCCCCGGGCTCGGGTGAAAAGGCGTCAAGAAAAGACGCCGCCCGTCGCGTTCACGACACAGGCGCCGGCTCTACTCGGTTGAGACAGCAAGAAAAATGCCAAGGGAAATGGCGGGTGCGGGCGGCGCGGCGCCTCAGTCCGCGACCTCGAACCCACCCTGCGCGACGACGTAGACCGCGCCCTGGCGCACCGGCAGGTTTGAGGCCTCGGCCTCGGGCATCCCGGCCTTCACATGCAGAAGGGCGCGGATGACACCGCCGTGGGTGACGATGACGGTGTCCTGATCGATCTCGGTGCAGGCCGCGCTGACGCGCTCGCAGAGGGTGCGGTAGCTCTCGCCACCGGGGGGCGCGAAGTTCCAGGGGTCGAGATCGCGCCGGCGCACCGCGTCGTGGTCGCGGCGGCGCAGCTCGGGCCAGGTCTGGCCCTCCCAGATGCCGAAGGATATCTCAGCGAAGCGGATGTCGGTCTTGAAGTCACCAACCGGCAGATCGAGGCCGGTGCGCAGGATGCGCATGGTCTCCACCGCCCGGGACAGGGGGCTGGAGACATAGGCCAGCGCGCGGGTGTCGCCAGCGAGCTGGGCCAGGACGCGGCCCACCTGTCCCGCCTGAATCCGGCCGAGCGGGTTCAGCGGCACGTCGCGGCGCCCCTGCAGCCGGCCCACCACGTTCCAGTCTGTCTCGCCATGGCGGACGAGGAAAAAGCGTCGCGTGGTCATCGCTCTCCGGCCCGCCCCCTCGGGCGCGGCGTCAGTCACCGCGGCGGAATGGTGATTACGTGATCGTACCAGGCGCCGCGCGGCGGGTAGGTGACGCGCAGCGCAATTGTGGAGCCCGGCGCCGCCTTGCCCTTGAAGCTCACGATGAGCCCCTTGGCTGGCTGGCCGAGGCACCGGGTCGTGTGCCCGCCGTCGATGCCGGTGGCGACGAAGCGGCCATACTGGATGCCGACCTTGCCGCCGGGCGGCGCGGAGAGCACCTGGATGGCGGGAATCTGCGTCTGCTGGCAGTTGTAGTCGGACGTGCCGGCAGCGAAGAGCGCGCTGCGGCTGCCGCCGCCGCCGATCATGAAGCTGACGCCATATTCCGGCGGCGTCACATAGTCCGGGAAAACCGCGCCGCCGGGACCGAACACGCGGTCGCGCAGCGGATACTGCTCGAAGGAGGGCGGGCTCTGCGCCAGCGCGCCGCCAGCCGTCGGGAGCATTCCGGCCGAGATGGCCACGGCGAGGGTGGCAAGGCCGGCAAGCGGGCGACGTGCCACCTGGAGATTAAGCGCCGTCATCGTCGTTCTCCTAGAGCGCGCGGGCGCCGGTCTCAGTCGCGGACGAGGGCGAGGTCCGGCGCATCGGGGTGCTTCATGCCCACAATATGGTACCCGGCATCCACATGATGCACCTCGCCGGTCACACCGCGCGACAAATCGGAGAGCAGATAAACGCCGGTGTCGCCCACCTCGTCGGTGGTCACGGTGCGGCGCAGCGGCGAGTTCAGCTCGTTCCACTTCAGGATGTAGCGGAAATCACCGATTCCCGAGGCGGCCAGCGTCTTGATCGGACCGGCGGAGATGGCGTTCACGCGGATCGCCTTGGGGCCGAGGTCGGCGGCAAGATAGCGCACGCTGGCCTCCAGCGCCGCCTTGGCCACGCCCATGACGTTGTAGTGGGGCATCCACTTTTCCGCACCGTAATAGGTGAGCGTGATGAGCGAGCCGCCATTGGTCATCAGCTTCTCGGCCCGCTGCGCGACGGCGGTGAAGGAGTAGCAGGAGATGAACATGGTCTTGGTGAAATTGTCGCCCGTGGTGTCCACGTAGCGGCCGTCCAGCTCGTCCTTGTTGGAGAAGGCGATGCAATGAACCACGAAATCCAGCGTGCCGAACAGGCGCTCGGTCTCGGCGAAGATGGCATCCAGCGTCTCCGGCTCGGTCACGTCGCAATGGCCGACCAGATGACCGCCCAGTTCGGCCGCCAGTGGCTCCACCCGCTTCTTTAGCGCTTCACCCTGATAGGTGAGGGCGAGTTCGGCACCGTGGGCGCGGGCCGACTTGGCGATTCCATAGGCGATGGATCGATTGTTGGCGACACCGAGAATCAGCCCGCGCTTGCCCTTCAGAAGACCGCTCGCGAAACCGTCCGTCGCCATAGACCCAACTCCACATGCTCAAGCCATTGAAACCCATGGTCCTGCCGGAAGACGCACCATGAGCGCGCTTCCTATGGCATGGGGCCATCCACCGTTCAAGCGAAGCTGCCGCGTCGTACCCCTTGCATCCCCCCGGAGCGGATGCTAGATGCGGCGCCTCTGGATCGGAGTGTAGCGCAGTCTGGTAGCGCACCACGTTCGGGACGTGGGGGTCGCAGGTTCAAATCCTGCCACTCCGACCAGATGATTTCGGGTTTTCGACCCGGTCCTGCGTCCCATAATTTCGTCTTCATGCCCCGACACATCGGCGATACGAAAGACGTGCGGGGCGAAGGTTTCGCGTGCTTGCAAAACACCGGGGGGCCAGGTGGATTTGCTCGACGACGTTTTGGACCAGATCTACGAGGCGGCTCTGCTGCCGGAATTGTGGCCGCAGGCGCTGGCGCGTCTCGATTCGCTTTCTGGAACGACTGGCGGGGTGATTTTCGTCGGCGCGCGCGACAGACACGCGTGGGCCGCAACCGACAATTTTCGCGAGACGATCACGGCATTCGTCGCTGAGGGGTGGATGCTGCGCAATCCCCGGATCTCCAAGGGAACTGCCCTCAATCACCCCGGCTTCACCCGCGACTCGGACTTCCTGAGCGAAGAGGAGCGCGCGAACGAGCCCGTCTATCGGGAATTCATGTATCCGCGTGGCTGTGGCGCTTCGGTGGGGACGGCGGTTCCGATCCACACCGGGGAAATGGTCGTCATCAGTTTCGAGCAGGATTACCGTCGTGGGCCTGTACCCGGAGCTGTCGTCGCGATGCTCGATCAGGCCCGGCCGCATCTGGCGCGGGCCGCAATCATGGCCGCGCGGCTTCATCTTGAGCAGTTAAAAAGCACCGTATCGGGCCTTGATGCCATCGGTCTGCCTGCCGCCGTGGTTGGGGCTGACCAAAGGGTGCTCGCGTCAGGAGCGTCCTTCTCCGGGCTCGCCCCGGCCCTGATCGCCCGCGCCTTTGGAAGATTGGCCCTTGCCCACGGGCCGACCAATGCGCTGCTGGTATCAGCGATCGACAAGGCTGCCCGTGGACATGCCGCGCCGCGTTCCATCCCGATGCCTGCCGGCGTGAACCACGACGCATTGGTCATTCACGTCTTGCCTTTGCGCCGTCAGGCACACGATCTGTTCCGGGCCGCCACGGCTCTGGTTATCGCCATGCCCGTGCGGGCGCCCGCTGCGCCCCCCTTCGATATGCTGAATACCCTCTTCGATTTGACGCCCGCCGAGGCACGGCTGGCGCAGCGTCTGACGCAGGGGCTCAGCCTAAAAGAGATTGCGGGTGAAAGTGGTGTTACGGTGGAAACTGCGCGAACTCATCTCAAGACGGTACTCCGCAAGTCGGGGATGCACCGTCAGGCCGAACTGGTGGGCTTCCTGGCGGGGATAGGACGCCTCGGGATCCGTTGAGTGCCCGTAAAGGAACGGCGCGGATGGCGCGTGGGCACGGATCCACTGTGGAGCGCCTTCCGCCCTCTGATTTCACGGCCGGCTCATGCACTTCCGCGCAGCCGCCAGGCCGCGGCGGCGAACAGCGCGCAGGCCAGGGTTGCGAACACGGCGAGCCCGTGGGGATGCACCTGCATGGCGAATCCCGCCCCCAGCGGCCCGACGAGGGCGCCGAGCCCCCAGAACAGGCCGGAGACGGCGTAGATGCCCACGAGGTCGCCTCCCTTGAAGCGGCTACCGACCAGCGTGATCATGATGGTGTAGATGCCGACGAAGGCGCCGCCCCACACGAACAGCAGGGCATAGGTCGCGATCGCGCTGCCGAGCGCCAGCGGCCAGACGGCCGCGCCGACCGCCGAGACCAGGGCGAGCAGGATGACCAGCCGGCGGCGGTCCATGTTGTCGCCCAGCCAGCCAATCGGCAGCTGGAGCAGGATGGCGCCGATCATCATCACCGACATCAGCCGTGTCGCATGCTCCTCCGCCCAGCCGAGCCCGACCGCATAGAGCGCGAGGAAGGACAGGCCCGCCGTCTCGATGGCCGCATTCAGCATGGTGGCGGACAAAGCGAGGGGCGCGAGCCGAACGAAATGGACCGGATTGCCGATGGTCGGCTCGTCGAAATGCGGGGCGGTGACGCGCGGCGACGCCACGAACACGGCCGCCGTCAGCGCGACGCCGGCGCCCAGCAGATAGGGTGCCGCGCCCTCGGTGCCCACCAGCGACAGAATGAGCGGGCCGAGGGCAAGCCCCACCGATAGCGCCGCCGTATAGGCCGCCATGGACCTTGCACGGGTTTTCTCTGTGGAGAGCGCGTTGATCCACGTCTCCGAGGTGACGAACAGCGCCTCCGCCGCCATGCCGAGAAACAGGCGCAGCACGAACCACAGCCATACGGCCGGCATCACCGGAAACGCTGCGAGCGTCAGCGCGGAGAGGCCGATCGACATGAGAATCAGCCGGCGCGGCCCCAGCGTCGCCACCATGCGCGGCAGCGCCACGGCGGTCACCAGCACGCCGACCGCATGCATGGCGGCGTTGGCGCCGATGAGCGCCTCGCTGAGGCCCCGCGCGGCAAGATCGAAGGCGATCAGGGGCGCGCTGAGGGAATAGGTGAGCCCGAAGACCATGGCGGTCGCGATCACCGCGCCCCGCGCCAGCACGGTCGAGGCTTCGGTGGGCGCGGCTGGGGACGGCTCGATGCTCTGGTGGGTCACGGGCGCGCAGGCTCCGCCGGCCGGGTGGAATCGGGGGCTGCGGAAGGGGACGCCGCGCCGCCCTTGTGCAGGGACAACTGGCGCAGGAAGTCCCTCAGGCGGTGGGCGAAGGGCGGTGGCGCGGGCTCGATGATGCGCTTCATGGTCCGGGCGTAGTCGAGGACGAGGCCCGGGGTCCAGCTCATCGCTTCCGCCCGGGAGCGGATGTAGGCGGCGGCCCAGATGTCGGGATTGAACATCAGGGTCGCCACCCGCGCCCAGGGCATGCGGCTCGCAAGGCTTCCTTCCAGCGCTGAATCGAGCGCCGCCGCCACAGCGACTGAGCAATTGCGGTCGGTGAGGTTGTAGGTGTCCACCTGCCGGTAGCCGGCCCAGAACGCCATCAGCCGCCGCACGTCGAAGCGGGTGAACTCCACCTTCTGATCCGCCTCGCACCAATTGGCGCACTCATAGGCGTAGGAGGGCTGGAACCGGCCCTTCACGTCGTTATCGTGCGTTGCACGCAGGATGCGGGCGAACTCCTCCGGCGGGCGCTCGATCTCATCCGCCGGATAATGGCTGATGTAGAGATCGGGCTTCAGCTCGAGGGAGGCATGGCCGGTGGAGATCGCCCCGCTGCGGTCCACCGCCGCGATGTAGCGATCGATCACCGGGCGGTGCTCCTTCACGTCCGCCGATCCGGTGGGGGTCCAGACATGGACGATCATGGGGCCTTCCCAAGGGGGCAGGGGGCCGCTGTCGTCCACGATGACCGGCGCGTTGTCGTACCATTGACGCCCGCCATAGATGGGCAGGCTCAGGATGGCGACCTCGGCGAGGTGGGCGCGGAGCATCAGGCTGACCCGCAGCATGATCCATCCGGACATCAGGGTGAGCAGGGCCACCGCCAGCGGCACCTTGAGCTCGTGGGCCAGTGGCCAGTGGCTACCGATGAACAGGGCCAGGAACAGCTCGATCACGCCCACCGCCACGGTTGACCGCCACAGGCGGAACCGCACCACCGCCGAGGTGACGATGCGCGCGATCCCATCCACGAAGAAGGCGGCCCCGAACAGCAGCGAGAGCGCCATGCCGTTCCGCGAGGGGTAATCGAGAATGAACGTTCCGAAAAAGATCAGCGCGGCCGCCCGTCCCAGCGCAAGCACCTTGCTGCGCGCGCCCGTAAAGGCGAAGGCGGTGACAAGCCCCAGCAGCCCCTCGAACAGGAATACCCCGCCGAACACCTGCGTCGCCACCGACATGGTGCCGTCCATGGCGTCAAGGAGAATCAGCGTGGCGACGAAGAAAAGCGCGGCCGAGAGCAAGGTGAGAACCCACCAGCGGTCGCGCAATGCACGGGCTCCCACTAGGAGGAAGGCAAGCTTAACCATGGCGGGTCGGGGATCACTCTGCGGAAACAGGCGCAAGAAGACGGGAAAGCGGTCCAGAACGCAAGCCGGCCGCGACCGATGGAGAGGGAGAGCGGAACTTCGCGGTGGGTCCCGTGTTCCGCTTGAGAACGCATATCCACCGAGAGGGACTGAAATGACTAATGCGGACATCGAGCGCCTGAAGGCAGACGCCTCCGGCAACACCGGCCTCAGCGCCGTGCTCGCGGAGGCGGTGGAGGGCTTTTCCTCCACCGACGATGCGGTGCGGTTCCTCGCCTCGCGAGGATTCGAGGTGACCTCATCCGACCTCGCCGCCGCCGCCAGCGACACGCAGGCGCCGGCCGACGCGGCGGAGGAGGAGGACGGCTATTGCGCGCTCATGCGCTTCGTCCGGCAGTCCTGAGGCGTCACAGAATGGTGCCGTGGAGGAACAGCCATGCCACCGAGAAATAGATCACGATGCCGGTCACATCGACCAGCGTCGCGATGAAGGGCGCCGATGCGGAGGCCGGATCGAAGCCGAGGCGCTTGAGCACGAAGGGCATCAGCGAGCCGGCGAGCGATCCGAAGGTGACGATACCGACCAGCGCGGCGCCGATGGTGACGGCGAGCAGCTTCCAGTACTCGCCATAGTCGAAGAATCCCGCCTGCTGCCAGACGATGATGCGGATGACGCCGATGACGCCGAGGATGGCGCCGAGCGTGAGGCCGGTGGGCAGCTCGCGCAGCGCGACGCGCCACCAGTCGCGCAGCCGCACCTGATGCAGCGCGAGGGCGCGGATGATGAGGGAGGTGGCCTGCGAGCCAGAGTTGCCGCCCGAGCTCATCACCAGCGGGATGAACAGGGCCAGCACGATGGCCTTCTCCAGCTCGTCGGAGAAGAACTGCATCGCGCTCGTCGTGAACATCTCGGAGATGAACAGGATGCTCAGCCAGCCGGCGCGCTTCTTGATCATCTCCCTGAAGGAGATTTCCAGATAGGGCTCGTCAATGGCCTCCATGCCGCCCATGCGCTGGACGTCTTCCGTCTGCTCCTCGATCATCGCGTCGATCACGTCGTCGACGGTGACGATGCCGAGAACGTGGCCCGTGGTGTCCACGACGGGGACGGCAAGGAAGTCGTATTTGGAGATGGTCCGCGCCACCTCCTCCTGCGGCAGATTCGGCGGCACGGTGATCGGGGTGTAGGGGTTCGCCACCGACAGGATCGAATCGCCCGGATTGCCCGAGATCAGCCGGCGCAGCGAGACCGTGTTCACCAGACGGCGGGTGCCGGGGGAAAGGACATAGATCGCGTAGACCGTCTCGCGGCTGCGCTCCACCTCGCGGATATGGTCGAGGGTCTGCTGCACCGTCCAGTTTGAGGGCACCGAGACGAACTCGGTGGTCATCAGCGCCCCGGCCGTGCCCTCCGGATAGGTCAGCAGGTGGTCGATCGCTGTGCGCGTCTCTGGATTGAGCGCATCCCGCAGCCGACCCTTGGCCGGCTCCTCGATCCAGCGCAGCACGTCGGCCGCGCGGTCGGCGGACATGCCCTCAAGGATACTCACGGCCTTTTCCTGCGGCAGCGCTTCGATGACCTCGCAGGCATCGTGGAACTGAGGCTGGTCCAGCACCTCCACCGCCCATTTGAGCGGCATGTGCGAGACCACGCCGATCGCTTCCTCGGCGGTCTTGCCATTCAGAAATTCGACGATGTCAGCGACGTGCTCGTGCCCGAGCCGCGAAGCGAGTGCCGCGTCGGTCATATGGGTGTCCCCGGTTTGAGGGATGTTCAAGCAGAAACGGCCCTGTCGAATACAAGGTGCCGGTCCAGCCGACCCATATCGGATAATCGCCATTTAATACAAGGGGATGAAACGCGACCGGGACAACCGGCCACATTGACCTCGCGGCACGCCCTTGGGTCACCCGGTCGCAGGCGCGCCGAGACGCCTCAGACGGCCGAGAAGGTGCCGTCGTCGCCGAGAATCTCCAGGCGCCCGGTGGCGACGCCGAAATAGGCGCCCTGGAGTTTCAGGTCGCCCTCTGCAACCCGCTCCGCCACCCAGGGGAAGCCGGCGAGGTTGGCGAGCGAGAGCTTGACGCAGCACTGCTCGCAGAAGCGCTGGCGCTCGTCGGGCGGGAGGTTTGCGTCCTCGGCCATCAGCCGCGCCGGCTCGGCGATCTTCATCCACCCGGCCACGAAGTCCCGTGCGCCGGGAGGGGCGCCGTCGAGAAGGGCATGGATGCCACCGCACTGGGCATGCCCCAGCACCACCACCTCCTTCACGCGGAGTACCCGCACCGCGAACTCGATGGCCGCCGAGGTGCCGTGGTAATTGGAGTCCGGCATGAAGGGCGGGACGAGATTGGCGACGTTGCGCACGACGAACATCTCGCCTGGGCCCGCATCGAAGATCATCTGCGGGTCGACGCGGCTGTCCGAGCAGGCGATCACGAGGGTTTCCGGCTTCTGGCCGCGCGCCGCAAGTTGCTCGAACAGCAACTTGCGTTCGGGCCAAGCCGTTTCGCGAAACCGTTGGTAGCCGGAGATCAGTTCGTCCACGCGATCGCTCCCTGCGCTTGGTGGGCAACGGAAGTCTGAGCTTGGCAAACAAGTCAAGAGCATGCGCGGATCGCCGGCGTCCTGACAGCAGGTCCTCAGCACAGCAGCTTGAAACCGTGTGGGGTCAGGAACGCGCCCCCATTGTGATGAGCCATGAGCGTTCCGTTCGGCCCTGCTGCTCGACCTGTTCAACGTGCTCTGGCTGTCTCCGTGCCCAGGGCCGTGCCGGTCGCGAGCCGGGGACTGATTAATTTGGCGCCACTCAGTCAGATCGCACAGCTTCGCTAGGGCGGTAAGATTCGGTTAAGAATGGAGGTATCAAAGTCCGTTTTGTGGCGCCTTCATCAGTCGCCCGGCAGATCTGCCCAGAAACTGCCCAGCGTCGGCGTTCTTCGGTGCCCAAAAATTCATCGCTTGCTTTCATCTCTCTACCTGCCGGCGGTTGCGGGTGAGGTCGAGCTGTTGTGCTTTGCCGTAAGCGCTGGCTCGCATGCCCTTGGCACGCGCCTTGCTCACTCTCCGCTGGTCGGCCCGATGGGGCCGTCGGATAAGGGAGAGAGCGCATGCTCGGATTGCTGGGACGGACGACCAGGAGGGGATTCGGCGCGCTCGCCGCTGCCGCCGTCGTCGCGGGCACGATGGGAGTTGGCGCGGCGAAGGCGCAGGAGACCATCAAGGTCGGCATCCTGCATTCACTGTCGGGCACCATGGCCATCAGCGAGACCACGCTGAAAGACGTGATGCTCATGCTCATCGAGGAGCAGAACAAGAAGGGCGGCCTCCTCGGCAAGAAGCTCGAGGCGGTGGTCGTGGACCCGGCCTCCAACTGGCCGCTGTTCGCCGAGAAGGCGCGCGAGCTGATCACCAAGGACAAGGTCTCGGCCGTGTTCGGCTGCTGGACCTCGGTGTCGCGCAAGTCCGTGCTGCCGGTGTTCAAGGAGCTGAACAACATCCTCTTCTACCCCGTGCAGTACGAGGGCGAGGAGAGCGAGCGCAACGTCTTCTACACCGGCGCCGCGCCGAACCAGCAGGCCATCCCGGCGGTGGACTACCTCGCCAACGAGGAGAAGGTGCAGCGCTGGGTGCTCGCGGGCACCGACTACGTCTATCCCCGCACCACCAACAAGATCCTTGAGGCCTATCTGAAGTCCCGCGGCGTGAAGGCCGAGGACATCATGATCAACTACACGCCGTTCGGTCATTCCGACTGGCAGACCATCGTTTCCGACATCAAGAAGTTCGGTTCGGCCGGCAAGAAGACCGCCGTGGTGTCGACCATCAACGGCGACGCCAACGTGCCCTTCTACAAGGAGCTGGCCAACCAGGGCATCAAGGCGACCGACATCCCGGTCGTCGCCTTCTCGGTGGGTGAGGAAGAGCTGGCCGGCATCGACACCAAGCCTCTTCTCGGCCACCTCGCGGCCTGGAACTACTTCATGTCCATCGACACGCCCGAGAACAAGGCGTTCATCGAGAAGTGGCACGCCTTCACCAAGAACCCGAAGCGCGTCACCAACGACCCGATGGAAGCCCACTACATCGGCTTCAACATGTGGGTGAAGGCGGTGGAGAAGGCCGGCACGACCGATCCGGACAAGGTGATCGCGACTCTGCCCGGCATCAAGCAGGCCAACCTCACGGGCGGCACCTCCGAGATGCTGCCGAACCACCACATCACCAAGCCGGTCTTCATCGGCGAGATCAAGGACAACGGCCAGTTCGACGTGGTGTGGAAGACCAAGGACCTGATCCCCGGCGAAGCCTGGTCCAAGTATCTGGACGGCTCGAAGAACCTCGTTGCCGACTGGGTCAAGTATAACTGCGGCAATTACGACACCACCACCAACAAGTGCCTGGGCGCCGCCGCCAAGTAAGCGGCTGTCATTGCGCGGGGATCGTCGGTTCCCGCGGCCTTTCCGAGGCCTCTTAAGGTTTTCATCTCGACCTCTCGTACCGTCCTTCGGGGCGCCTCTCCCTCTCCCCGCAAGGGGAGGGGGAGCCCTGCTGCACTCCCGATTAAGGGCCGCCGGCATGGCCGGCCGCGCCGGAGCGGATGATCTGAATGATGCGGCTGCCCCTTTTCGTCCCGACGGTTCACGTCTCGCCTTTGCGCGCCCTGCGGACGTTGTTTCTCTCTTTTCTGGTCGTGCTGATGGCCGGGATCGTCGCCTCGGCCCCCGTCCGCGCGCAAAGCCAGCCGGACATCTCCGGCATCGTCGCCAAATTCGGCAACGACAGCTATTCCGACACGACCGATGCGGTCGCCGCGCTCGCCACATCCGGCAGCCCGCAGGCCGTCGCAGTCGTCGAGGCGCTGGCGTCCGGCAATCTGCTCTATGATCCGTCGACCAAGGCGGTGTTCATCCGCACCCCCGCCGGCATGGCCGACGCGGCGACCGGCACCATCGTCGGCAACGCACCCGCCCCGCTCTCGCCGGTACGCGCCAACAACCGGGTGCGTCGCGCCCTGGATGCCGCGGCCGGCGCGCTGACTTTGCTCAATCCCGATCCCGCGAAGCGGCTCGACGCCGCCGGTGCCGTCTTCAAGTCGCGCGATGCCGCCGCGTTGCCGACGGTGGACGCGGCCATCGCCAAGGAAACCGTTCCGGCCGTGAAGGCTGCGCTGGCGCAGGCCCGCGCCGCCATCCTCATCGGCATGGCCGACGCCCCGGAAACCGAGCGCCGCGCCGCGATCCAGCTCATCGCCGCCCGTGGCGATCAGGAGTCCATCAGCCTGCTGCGCAGCCTGCCCGCGAACTCGCCTCCGGCCCTGAAGGCCGCCGCGGAGGCCGGCATCACCAAGGCGGAGGAGAGCCTCCGGCTGTGGGGCATCGCGCAGAACGTCTGGTACGGCCTCTCCCTCGGCTCGGTGCTGCTGCTGGCCGCCATCGGCCTCGCCATCACCTTCGGCGTCATGGGCGTCATCAACATGGCCCATGGCGAGATGGTGATGCTGGGCGCCTACACCACCTTCGTGGTGCAGGAACTCATTCGTCAGAAGGCGCCGTATCTGTTCGACTGGTCGCTCACCATCGCCTTGCCGCTGGCCTTTCTGTTCACCGCGCTGGTGGGCATCCTCATCGAGCGCACGGTGATCCGCTTCCTCTACGGTCGTCCGCTGGAAACCCTGCTCGCCACCTGGGGTGTCTCGCTCATTCTCCAACAGGCGGTGCGCAGCGTGTTCGGCCCCACCAACCAGGAGGTGGGCGCCCCTTCCTGGATGTCGGGCGCGTTCCAGATCGGGCAATTGTCCATCACCTACAACCGGCTCTGGATCATCTGCTTCGCGCTGATCGTGTTCTTCACCCTGCTTTTGGTGCTCAGGCGAACGCCGCTCGGCCTCTATGTGCGGGCGGTGACGCAGAACCGGCGCATGGCCGCCGCCATGGGCATCCGCACCGGGCGCATCGATGCGCTCACCTTCGGCCTCGGGTCGGGCATCGCCGGCATCGCGGGCGTGGCGCTCTCGCAGATCGACAATGTGAGCCCCAACGTCGGCCAGGGCTACATTATCGACAGCTTCATGGTGGTGGTGTTCGGCGGCGTCGGGAACCTGTGGGGCACGCTGGTGGGCGCCTTCACGCTGGGCATCGCCAACAAGCTGCTGGAGCCCTTTGCCGGCGCGGTGCTGGGCAAGATTCTCCTGCTGGTCTTCATCATCCTGTTCATCCAGAAGCGCCCGCGCGGCCTGTTCGCGCTCAAGGGCCGGGCGGTGGAATCATGAACCGCACCCGCATCATCGACCGCACCGGCGGCATCTTCCTCATCGTGGTGCTGGCGGCGGGGGTGCTCATCCCCGCCTCGAACCTGCTGCTGCCCCCCGGCAATCCGCTGCATGTGCCGGACTACATGATCCCGCTGCTCGGCAAGTATCTGTGCTACGCGCTGCTCGCCGTCTCGGTGGATCTGGTGTGGGGCTATTGCGGGGTGCTCTCGCTCGGCCACGGCGCCTTTTTTGCCCTCGGCGGCTACGCCATGGGCATGTACCTGATGCGCCAGATCGGATCGCGCGGCGTCTACGGCAATCCCGTGCTGCCCGATTTCATGGTGTTCCTGAACTACAAGGAACTGCCCTGGTTCTGGGAAGGCTTCAACATCTTCCCCTTCGCCATGCTCATGGTGGTGCTGGTGCCGGGCGCGCTCGCCTTCGTGTTCGGCTGGTTCGCCTTCCGCTCGCGGGTCACCGGCGTCTATCTGTCCATCATCACCCAGGCGATGACCTTCGCCCTCATGCTCGCCTTCTTCCGGAACGACATGGGCTTCGGCGGCAACAACGGCCTCACCGATTTCAAGGACATTCTCGGCTTCCCGATCTCCGCGCCCTCGACGCGCCTGACGCTGTTCTTTCTCTCCGCCGTCGCGCTGGCGGGGGGCTATCTGATCTGCCGGGCGCTCGTCACCTCCAAATACGGCAAGGTGCTGGTGGCGGTGCGCGATGCGGAGAGCCGGACGCGGTTCCTCGGCTACCGGGTGGAGAACTACAAGCTGGTTGCCTGGGTGCTCTCGGCCATGCTGGCCGGCGTCGCCGGGGCGCTCTACGTGCCGCAGGTGGGCATCATCAACCCGTCCGAATTCGCGCCGGCCCAGTCCATCGAGATGGTGATCTGGGTGGCGGTGGGGGGCCGCGGAACGCTGGTGGGGGCGGCGATCGGGGCGCTGATCGTCAATGCGGGCAAGACCTGGTTCACCGGCGTTCTGCCCGAGGCCTGGCTGTTCGCCCTCGGTGCGCTGTTTGTGTTCGTCACGCTGTTCCTGCCCAAGGGCGTGCTGGGGCTCGCTGCGAGCCTTTCCGACAAGTGGAAGGCCCGCCGTAGCGCCTCAGCGCCCACCCCCAGCGCGACACCGGCGGAGTGAGCCCCATGAGCATGCTGTCTCCCTCCACCGATCCCTATGCCGTCAAGTCGCAGGGCGCGCTCTCGCTGGAGGCCGAGCTGGGCTTCCTCCAGGAGGCGCAGCCCGCGCCGGACCCCAAGGCCCTGACCCCGGCGCTGCTCTATCTCGACAACATCACCGTCTCCTTTGACGGTTTCCGGGCGCTGAACGCCCTCTCCCTCGTCATCGGCGAAGCGGAGATGCGGGCCATCATCGGCCCCAACGGCGCCGGCAAGACGACGATGATGGACGTCATCACCGGCAAGACCCGCCCCAACCAGGGCGTCGCTCTGTTCGCCGGCGTCAACGACCTGACGAGCCTGAACGAGGCGTCCATCGCCCAGCTCGGCATCGGCCGCAAGTTCCAGACGCCGACCGTGTTCGACATGCACTCGGTGGAGGACAACATCCTCCTCGCCGTGAAGGCCGACCGCCGCCCCTTCGCCAACATCGAGTGGAATCCGAGCCGCCACGAGCGCGAGCGGGTGGAGGAGCTTCTGGAGCGCGTGCGCCTGAAGGACTCACGCTACCGTCGCGCCGGCGATCTCTCCCACGGCCAGAAGCAGTGGCTCGAAATCGGCATGCTGCTGGCGCAGGAGCCGCGCCTGCTGCTGGTGGACGAGCCCGCCGCCGGCATGACCGACCAGGAGACGGCGGACACCGCCGTGCTCCTCAAGGAAATCGCCAAGACCCGCTCGGTGGTGGTGGTGGAGCACGACATGCAGTTCGTGCGCGACCTCGACGTGAAGGTCACGGTGCTGCACGAGGGCTCGGTGCTGGCCGAAGGCCCGCTCGATCAGGTGAGCGCCGACGAGCGCGTCATCGAAGTCTATCTGGGGAGGTGAGGCCATGCTGAAGGTGGAAAACCTCGACCTCTATTACGGCGCCGCCCACACCCTGAAGAAGGTGTCGGTCTCGGCCGAGGCTGGGAAGGTCACGTGCGTGCTCGGCCGCAACGGCGTGGGCAAGACTTCGCTCCTGCGCGCCATCGTCGGCCAGCGGCCCATCGCCGGGGGCTCCATCACGCTGGACGGCAAGGAGATTTCAAGGCTCCCGACGCCCGACCGCGCGGCGCTCGGCATCGGCTTCGTGCCACAGGGGCGGGAGGTGTTCCCGCTGCTCTCCGTGAAGGAGAATCTGGAGACGGGATACGCCCGGCTGCCCGGCAAGGAGAAGTACGTGCCGCAGGAGGTGTTCGACCTCTTCCCGGTGCTGAAATCCATGCTCCGGCGCCGAGGCGGCGATCTCTCCGGCGGACAGCAGCAGCAACTCGCCATCGGCCGCGCCCTCGTCACCCGACCGCGTCTCCTGGTGCTGGACGAGCCGACGGAGGGCATCCAGCCGTCCATCATCAAGGACATCGGCCGCGCCATCTCCTATCTGCGTGACAAGGGCGACATGGCCATCGTACTGGTGGAGCAGTATTTCGAGTTCGCGCGTGATCTCGCCGACAGCTTCATTTTGATGGAGCGCGGCGAGGTGGTGGCGAGCGGGGACAGGAGCGGGCTGGATGGCGACGACGTTCGCCGCCTCATGGCGATCTGACGATACCCCGGCCGCCCTCCCGCCCCAGCGCCAGCGCAGCGAAGGCCGCGTCCGCATCGCCGCCGCGCGGTTCGGCGCGGTGACCCGCGTCGCCGATCTCGCGGAAGGCGGGGCCATGCGCCTGCGCGTGCCGCGCGGGGGGACGGGGCTGGAAGCCGTCATCGTCAACACCGCCGGCGGGGTCTGCTGCGGCGACCGCTTCACCATCGAAGTCTCGGCCGGGCCGGGCGCGCACCTCACGGTCGCGACGCCGGCCGCCGAGAAGGTCTATCGCTCTGATGGGCCCTTGGCTGAAATCGGCGTCGCTCTCGCGGCCGGGGACGGTGCGCGGCTGGAGTGGCTGCCGCAGGAAACCATCCTGTTCGACCGCGCCCGCCTCCGGCGCCGCTATGAGGTGGATATAGCACCCAACGCCACTTTTCTCTCCTTCGAGGGGCTCATGCTCGGCCGCCTCGCCTATGGCGACGCGATGGGCGAGGGGCATCTGGAGGACCACTGGCGCATCCGGCGCGGCGGCGGGCTCATCTTCGCCGACGCCTTCCGCCTGTCCGGACCCATCGGCGCGCTGCTGGAGCGGCCGGCCGTCGCGGGCGGAGCGCGCGCGCTTGCGACCCTCCTCTACATCGCGCCCGATGCCGAGGCGCGGCTGGAGGAGGCGCGCGCCCTCATGGAGAGCGTGCCCTGCGAGGCCGGCGCCAGCGTCTGGAACGGCATTCTCGCCGTCCGCTGGCTCGCCCCGGACATCGGGACGTTGCGCCGGGCCGCGACCTCGTTTCTGATGGCCTTCCGAAAGGCTCCGCTGCCCCGCGTATGGGCCACCTGATGCTCGTTCAAGGAGAGATGCCGTGCTGCTGACGCCGCGCGAGAAGGACAAGCTCCTGGTCGCCATGGCCGCCGAGGTGGCGCGCAAGCGCCTCGCCCGCGGCGTGAAGCTGAACCATCCGGAGGCGGTCGCCCTCATCACCGACTTCGTGGTGGAGGGCGCGCGCGACGGGCGCACCGTCGCCGATCTGATGGAGGCCGGCGCCAAGGTACTGACCTCCGATCAGGTGATGGAGGGTATCGCGGAGATGATCCACGACATCCAGGTGGAGGCGACCTTTCCGGACGGCACCAAGCTCGTCACCGTCCACCACCCCATCCGCGGCACGCCGTCCGAGACGGTGCCCGGCGAACTGCTGCCGCAGGAAGGCGACATCCATTTCAACGAGGGCGCCGAGCGAGTGCATCTCACCGTCGCCAACACCGGCGACCGGCCGATCCAGGTGGGCAGCCACTACCATTTCTTCGAGACCAACCCGGCGCTGGACTTCGACCGCGACAAGGCGCGCGGCATGCGCCTCGACATCGCCCCCGGCACGGCCGTGCGCTTCGAGCCCGGCGCGACGCGGGATGTGACGCTGGTGCCGTTCGGCGGCAAGCGCGAGGTCTATGGCTTCCGCGCGGCGGTGACGGGCCGGCTGTGATCGCAACCTTTCTCGGGGCGGAAAATTCAGGTAAGTTCCTTACATTCTTGAAAAGGTAAGGAGGCGACGCCGTGAACATCGCTGTGGATGCACGGATCACGGCCAAGGGGCAGGTCACGCTTCCTGTGGAGGTGCGGCGCGCTCTTGGCGTGGTGGAAGGCGATCAGGTGGAGTTCTTTGTCCACCGCGACGGGCGGGTGCTCGTCCATGCCCGCAAGACACCGACGTCTCGCCTGTTCTCCCGGTTAAAAGGCCGAGCGGCTGCCATGACCGATGATGAGGCCATTGGCGAAGCTGTCTCAACCCATGACGCCCAGACGAAAACCCGGAAATGATCGGCCTCGACACCAATGTCCTGTTGCGAGCCGTGGCGGACGACGACCCGGCCCAATCGGCTCTGGCACGCGACTTTCTCATGGCGCGCAGCGTCGATGACCCTGCCGTGGTGAATGCCGTGGTCCTCGCGGAATTGGTCTGGGTGCTGCGTGCCAAGTACAGGGCGAGCCGTGCAGAGATCGTGTCGATCCTCGATGATCTCGTCGGCAACCCCGTCTTCGTCATCCTTCACCGGGAATCCGTGCTGGTCGCGCTACAGGATTATCGCGAGGGGATCGGCGGTTTCACCGATGTGCTTATTGCCCAGCTCAATGCCGCGGCGGGCAGCCCGACGACGATGACGTTCGACAAGGGTGCCCCTGACCAATCCGGCTTCACGCGTCTTTCCTAGAAGGCCCGTTCCATGTCCTCCTCCCGCATGCCCCGCGCCGCCTATGCCCATATGTTCGGCCCCACCACGGGCGACCGGGTGCGCCTTGCCGATACATCGCTCGTGATCGAGATCGAGAAGGATTTCACCGTCCATGGCGAGGAGGTGAAGTTCGGCGGCGGCAAGGTGATCCGGGACGGCATGGGCCAGTCGCAGGTGACGAACGCCGACGGGGCGATGGACACGGTCATCACCAATGCCGTCATCCTCGACCACTGGGGGGTGGTGAAGGCGGACGTGGGGCTCAAGAACGGGCGCATCGCGAAGATCGGCAAGGCCGGCAATCCGGACGTGCAGGACGGGGTGGACATCATCATCGGCCCCGGCACGGAGATCATCGCCGGGGAGGGCAAGATCCTCACCGCCGGCGGGTTCGACAGCCACATCCATTTCATCTGCCCGCAGCAGATCGAGGAGGCGCTGGCTTCCGGCGTTACCACCATGCTCGGCGGCGGTACCGGGCCGGCGACCGGCACCTTCGCCACCACCTGCACGCCGGGGCCATGGCACATCGCGCGCATGATCGAGGCGGCCGACGCCTTCCCCATGAACCTCGCCTTTGCCGGCAAGGGCAACGCCTCCCTGCCCGGCGCGCTGGAGGAAATGGTGCTGGCCGGGGCCGCCGCCCTCAAGCTGCACGAGGACTGGGGCACCACGCCCGCCGCCATCGACTGCTGCCTCACCGTGGCCGACGCGCTCGACGTTCAGGTGATGATCCATTCGGACACGCTGAACGAGTCGGGCTTCGTGGAAGACACCATCGCCGCCTTCAAGGGCCGCACCATCCATGCCTTCCACACCGAAGGGGCGGGCGGGGGACATGCGCCTGATATCATCAAGGTGGCGGGGCTGCCGAACGTGCTGCCCTCGTCCACCAACCCGACGCGCCCCTACACCCGCAACACCATCGACGAGCATCTCGACATGCTCATGGTGTGCCACCACCTCGACCCCGACATCGCCGAGGACCTGGCGTTCGCGGAAAGCCGCATCCGCAAGGAGACCATCGCCGCGGAGGACATCCTCCACGACATCGGCGCGCTCTCCATGATGAGCTCGGATTCGCAGGCCATGGGCCGGGTGGGCGAAGTCATCATCCGCACCTGGCAGACGGCGGACAAGATGAAGCGCCAGCGCGGGTCGCTGCCGGGCGAGACCGACAGCGACAACATCCGCGCCCGTCGCTACATCGCGAAATACACGATCAACCCGGCCATCGCCCACGGCATGTCGCGGCATATCGGGTCGGTGGAAGCCGGCAAGCTCGCCGATCTCGTGCTGTGGACGCCGGCCTTCTTCGGCGTGAAGCCGGACCTCGTCATCAAGGGCGGCGCCATCGCCATCGCGCAGATGGGCGATCCCAACGCCTCCATCCCCACGCCCCAGCCGGTGCATTACCGCCCCATGTTCGGCGCTTATGGCCGGGCGCGGACGCACACCTCGCTCACCTTCGTCTCGAAGGTGGCCATCGAGGACGGCCTCGCCGGCCGGCTCGGCATCTCCAAGGAGCTGGTGGCGGTGGAGAATACCCGCTCCGGCATCTCCAAGAAGAGCATGATCAACAACGACGCGACCCCCCATATCGAGGTCGATCCCGAGACCTACGACGTGCGCGCGGACGGTGAACTGCTGGTGTGCGAGCCGGCGGAGGTTCTGCCCATGGCGCAGCGTTACTTCCTGTTTTGAGCGAATATCGCGCCGGCGCGGCGGAACCTTTGCCGTGGTTCCTCGTTGCAGCGGGTGTTGCAACGCTTCCTTTCAGGAGCCACACCCATGGCCGTCGTTCGTTCATTGTCCAAGAAGCCGGCGAAGACCTCTGCCCTCGCCACCCCCACCGACCTCGACAGCGCGAAGGCGCAGAAGGTGGCGGACGCTATCAACCGCGTTCTGGCCGACAGCTTCGTGCTGTACCTGAAGACCAAGAATTTCCACTGGCACGTCAGCGGCAAGCACTTCCGCGACTATCACCTGCTGCTGGACGAGCAGGCCGATACCATCCAGGCCACCATCGATCCGCTGGCCGAGCGCGTGCGCAAGATCGGCTGCCGCACGGTGCATTCCTATGGCGAGATCCTGAAGCTCACCGGCCTCAAGGAGAACAACGAGCCCTACGTCTCGCCCGAGGCCATGTTCGCGGAGCTGATCGCCGACAACAAGGCGGCCATCAAGACCATGCGCGAGGCCCACGAGATCTGCGACGAGGCGGAGGACATTGCCACCGCCAGCCTGCTGGAAGAATATGTGGACGAGGCCGAGAAGCGCCTGTGGTTCCTGTTCGAGACCAACCAGAATCGGCAGGACAGCGCCACCTGAGCGCAGCCGGAACCCGCGAAGGCGGTGGGGCAGGGCGCTCGGGTGGCTGTACCGGAGTAACCCGATGATCCGCGCCACCACCGTCGTCCGCCGTCCCGCCGTCCGCCCGGAAAAGGTGGCGGACGAGATCACCCTCGATCACCACGCGCGCCACCGCCGCCGCTTCGCCCTCACGGCGGACGGCGGCCTCGCCTTTCTGCTCGACCTCGACAAGGCGACCGTGCTCGACGATGGCGACGCGGTGAAGTTGGAGGATGGCCGCCTCATCCGCATCAAGGCGGCGCCCGAGGAGCTGGTCGAGGTGACCACCGCCAATCCGCTGCGGCTGATGAAGGTCGCGTGGCACCTCGGCAACCGACATGTCCCGGCGGAGATCACCGAGACCGCCGTCTATTTCGTGGATGACCATGTGCTCACGGAGATGGTTCGCGGCCTCGGTGCCGGCGTTGCCAAGGTGACGCGCCCGTTCCGCCCGGAGAAGGGCGCCTACGAGGCCGCCGAGGCCCATGGCGGGCATGGTCACGCGCATGAGTCTCATGGGCACGAGCACCATGGGCACGAGCACCACGCGCACGAACACCATGGTCATGAGCATCATGACCATGCTCACGACGACGCGTGTGGATGCGGCCACGATCACGCACACCACGACCATTCCCATCATGGCGATGCCCATCACGTCCATGAGCATGGGCACGAGCACGACCACGCCGAAGGTCATGTCCACGGCCCCGGCTGCGGGCATGACCACAAGCATGGCTGACCCGCCCGATCTGCTTCCGCTCTTCGCGTGGCTGTCGCCGTCGTTCCCGGTGGGGGCCTATGCCTATTCCCACGCCTTGGAATGGGCGGTGGAGGCCGGCGACGTGCGGGACGAAGCGAGCCTCGCCGCGCAAGTATCGGACCTCATGCGCATCGGCTTCGGGCGGTCCGACGGCATCCTTCTGGCCCATGCCTGGCGTGCGGTGGTGGGAGGCGACTGGGCGGCGCTCGCCGAGGTGAACGCGCTGGCGGTCTGCCTTGCGCCCTCCGCCGAGCTGCGGCTGGAAACCTGCCAGCAGGGCCGGTCCTTCCTCGATGCCGTGCGAGCGGCCTGGCCTTCGCCTGCGCTGGAAACAGCAGCCGGCGCCCTCTCCGGGGAGGTGGCCTATCCCGTCGCGGTGGGGCTGGCGGCGGGGGCGCATGGTATTCCGCTCGCGCCGACGCTGGAGGGCCTCCTGCTGGCGCTGGTGCAGGCGCTGGTATCGTCCGGCATCCGTCTCGCGCCCGTGGGCCAGACGGCCGGCACCCGTGTCGTCGCCGGCCTCGCCCCGACCGTCCGCGCGCTCGCGGCGGACATTCCCGCCCTCACGCTGGATGATCTCGGCAGCGCCACCTTCCGCGCCGATCTCGGCAGCTTTCGCCACGAAACCCAATATACGAGGCTGTTCCGCTCATGAGTTCCGGCAAGAATCCCCTGCGTGTCGGTGTCGGCGGTCCGGTCGGCTCCGGCAAGACGGCGCTGATGGAGGCGCTCTGCAAGGCCTTCCGCGACCGCTACGACCTCTGCGCCATCACCAACGACATCTACACCAAGGAGGACGCGCGCCTTTTGACGGTCGCCGGCGCGCTGCCGCCCGAGCGCATCCTGGGCGTCGAGACCGGGGGCTGCCCGCACACAGCGATCCGCGAGGATGCGTCCATCAACCTGCGCGCGGTCGCGGACATGAACGCCCGCTTCCCCAATCTCGATCTGGTGCTGATCGAATCCGGCGGCGACAATCTCGCGGCCACCTTCTCGCCCGAGCTGGCGGACATCACCATCTACGTCATCGATGTGGCGGGGGGAGAGAAGATCCCGCGCAAGGGCGGGCCCGGCATCACCCGGTCGGACCTGCTGGTGGTCAACAAGACCGATCTTGCGCCCATGGTCGGCGCCGACCTCGCGGTGATGGAGGCGGATACCATCCGCATGCGGGCGGGGCGGCCTTACGTGTTTTCTTCCATCCGCAATGGTGTGGGCGTGGAGGTCGTCGCGGCCTTCATCGAGAAGGCCGGAGGACTGACGCGCGCCGCCTGACCGGTCGCCGACAACGGCCACCGGCGGGCGGATCTGTCCTCAGGTCTTAGGCTTTCAGGTCTTGGGCTTCAGGTCTTGGGCTTGCAGGCGGTCTCAAACTTGGTGACCGCAGGACCAATGCCGGAGAGAGCGACGGCCTGCTTGGCGCCCTTTACCTCGATGGTGAGGTTGCCGGAGGCCTTCGCCAGTGCCTTGAGGTCCGTCATCTGGGCCGACGCCTCGACATTCACCGCGTCGCCTTCCTCCATCGCCACCGCCTTGCCGGGGAAGCTCTTCTTCACGCTGCCGGCGGTCAGCACGATGGCGGTCTGGGCGCCGCGCGTCAGGTCCTTGGAGCCGATCATGGACTGAACCGTGAGGCCCGGCGCATCCTTGTGGCACAGGAAGAAGATGGCGGCCTTGTCGCTGTCCGGCACGCCGAACACCAGAGCGGCGGTATCGTCGCCGTCCTGGATGTGCCAGGTCATTTTTTCCTGCGCGGTGGCGGGCACAGCGGCGCAGATCAAAACGGCGGCAGCGGCGAGAGCTGTACGAAGCATATCAGGGTCCCTTTTGCGGCGGCGGATCATACCGGCTCGTCCCAAAAGGGAAAGATGCCTCCCAGCCGCTAAGTTACCGGCGGTCGGCCGGGGCCGGCATGGTGGTCAGGCAGGCGCGGCGGAAGTCCGGCAGCTTGGCCTTGGCGCCGGCAAGCGGATAGGTCTCGGTGGCCCCGGGCAGGCGCACGATGAGATTGTCCGCATCCGAGAACAGGTCCAGGACGCGGCCGTCGAGCGCGACCGCCGCCTCCACCACCACCTTGCCCTCGGACGCACCCCGGAACGCCGACGCCGCCAGCTCAAGGCGCCGCTTGCCAGCGGCGAGGGTGAGTGCCACGCCGTCGCCGGCCTTCACCTTGCCGGCCGGGACTTCCGCGGTGAACTGGATGAGCTGCGCGCCCGGCTGGCAGGACACGGCGAACACCGGATCAGCGACCTTCGGAAGGCCGAAGCGCAGCACATAGGTGTCGTCGACCTTGACGATCATCCAGACACGGGGATCGGTTTTGGTCTCGGCCTTTTTCGAGTCCGATTTCCCCCCGGACTTGCCGGTCGATTTGGGCGCAGCCTCGCCTAGACCCGGTGCGAGCACGCACGCCGCGGCGACCATCAGGATCGCGCACCGGCCGTAGAACCATCCGCCCTTCGCCACCGGGTCTGCCCCTCGCCGCATGGTCGACAGGCGCGGTGACCGGCGGACACGCCTCCGATCTGCGATTCGCAACTGCCGACTGGTGTTTGCTTCCCCCGAAGTCATCGCATATCACGGCCCCCGGCCGCCCGCGACATCGGGCAGGGAGCCGCGCGGCAAAAAATGTTGAAATCTCATTCGCATCCCGCCCCCGAGGGCCGACAGGACACCGCCCGGCGCATGCGGCTGGACCGGTTGCTGGTCGAGCGCGGCCTGTTCGACAGCCGCGCCCGCGCGCAGGCCGCACTTGCGGCCGGTCTGGTCAAGGTCGATGGGACCGTGGTGCTCAAGGCATCCGCCGAAGTGGACCTCGGCGCATCCATCGAGGCCGAGGACGTGCACGATTATGTGTCGCGGGGCGCCCTCAAGCTCGCGGCGGGCCTCGACGCCTTCGCGATAGATGCCACCGGCGCCGAGGCGCTGGATGTCGGCTCCTCCACCGGCGGCTTCACCGAGGTGCTGCTGCGCCGGGGCGCGCGCCGCGTCCATGCGGTGGATGTGGGGCGGGACCAGCTCCACGCCCGCCTCCGGGACGATCCCCGCGTGCGCCTGTTCGAGGAGACGGATATCCGCGCCTTCGACCCCACGCTTGTGCCGGGCGGATTCGATCTCATCGTCATCGACGTCAGCTTCATCCCGCTCGCGCTGGTGCTCCCGGCCGCGCTGACGCTCGCCGCGCCCGGCGCCCGGCTCGTGGCGCTGGTGAAGCCGCAGTTCGAGGCGGGACGCGCCTTCATCCGCAAGGGCGTGGTGCGCGACGCGGCGGTGCGGGACGAGGTGTGCGTCAGGGTGGAGGCGGAAATCGCGTCGCTCGGTTGGCGCATCGTCGGCCGCATCCCGTCTCCCATCGCCGGTGGCGACGGCAATCAGGAATATCTCGTGGGGGCGATCCGACCGTGACCGAGTTCCGCATCGAGCGCATGGGCGCGCAGGGCGATGGCATCGCGCGCGGGCCCGCCGGCCCGCTGTTCGCGCCGCTGACCCTCGCCGGGGAACTGGTGCGTGGGGAGGTGGAGGGCGAGCGCATCCGCCTCGATGCCATCGTCGAGCCGAGCGTCGAGCGGGTGGCCCCCGAATGCCCCCATTTCGGCCGCTGCGGCGGCTGTCTGCTCCAGCATTGGGAGCGTGCGCCCTATCTCGCCTGGAAGCGGCAGCTGGTGGTGGATGCGCTCGCCCGCGAAGGCATCGCGGGGGAGGTTGCACAAACCATCGACGCCCACGGGCCGGGGCGCCGCCGGGTGATTTTCCACGCCCGCCAATATGGCGCGCGCACTGTGGTGGGATTCGCCGAGCGCAAGTCCCACGCCATGGTCGCGATCGATGCGTGTCCCGTCCTGGCGCCGAGCCTCGACCAGGCGCTGCCCGCCGCCCGCGCGGTGGCGGAGGCGCTGGCACCGCTGAAGAAGCCGCTGGACCTCCAGATCATCGCCACGGACACCGGCCTCGACATGGACGTGCGCGGCTCCGGCCCGCTGCCACCCGCGCTCCTCACCGACCTTGCGGTGATCGCCGACCGCTTCCGCCTCGCCCGGCTGACGCGCCACGGCGAACTCGTCATCCAGCGCGAGCCGCCCCGCCTCGCCATGGGCCGGGCGCGGGTGGATCTGCCGCCGGCGGCCTTTCTCCAGGCCACCGCCGAGGGCGAGCGGGTGCTGGCGGAACGGGTGGCGGCGGGCATGGCCGGCGCCCGCAAGGTGGCGGACCTGTTCGCCGGTGTCGGCACCTTCGCGCTGCGCCTCGCCGAGACGGCGCGTGTGTTCGCGGCCGAGAGCCATGCCGGCGCGCTCGCCGCTTTGCTCAAGGCCGGCCACACACCGGGGCTGAAGTCGGTGGAGGGCGAGGCGCGGGACCTGTTCCGCCGGCCGCTGATGGCGGCTGAGCTTGCCGCCTTTGATGCCGTGGTGATCGACCCGCCCCGGCAGGGCGCGGAGGCGCAGGCGCGCGAGATTGCGGTCTCGCGGCTTCCGCGCCTCGTCTATGTCTCCTGCAACGCCGCCACCTTCGCCCGCGATGCGGCGCTGCTCGTCGCGGGCGGCATGAGACTGGAGGGCGTGGTGCCGGTGGACCAGTTCCGCTATTCGGCCCATGTGGAGCTGGTGGCGACCTTCTCGCGCTGATCTCCCTCCGGCTTTCCGTAGCGCAAGCTGGGCTTGGGGCGCGCTTTGGGGTCTAATGCGGCGCAGCATAGAGGCTGCCCCCAAATGCTTCCCGACCAGACCCCTTTCGCCGTCGGTGGCGTCGAGACACGCGCAGGCATCACACCGGTGGAGGCGCGCGCCCTCGAGGGCCGGCGCCTGCATTATTACGATTACTGCATGGTGGCCTTCGCGGTCATCCTGATCTGCGCGAACCTCGTCGGCGCCGCCAAGGTCTCGGTGATCGAGCTGCCGGTGATCGGGCCGTTCGTGTTCGGCTCGGCGGTGCTGTTCTTTCCATTGTCCTACGTGCTCGGCGACGTGCTGACCGAGGTCTATGGCTATGCCCGCGCGCGGCGCATCGTGTGGGTGGGCTTCGCCGCTTCCGTCTATGCCGCGCTGATGACCGCCATCATCGTCGCCATCCCGCCCGCGCCGGGCTGGACAGGGCAGGACGCCATCACCAGCGTGTTCGGCCAGACGCCCCGCATCTTCTTCGCCTCCATTCTCGCCTTCTGGTGCGGCGAGTTCGCCAACGCCTTCGTGCTGGCCTGGATGAAGGTGCTCACCGGCGGCCGGATGCTGTGGACCCGCACCATCGGCTCCACGATCGTCGGGCAGGCCGTGGACAGCCTCATCTTCTACCCGCTCGCCTTCCTCGGCGTGTGGGACACCCACCTCGTGCTGACGGTGATGGTTTCCAACTACCTGCTCAAGGTGGGCTGGGAAGCGGTGCTCACCCCCGTCACCTACAAGATCGTTGGCTTCATGAAACGGCGGGAGGGGGTGGACGTGTACGACGTGGGCACGAACTTCACACCGTTTCGGGTGAAGGTGTGACAGCGGCTATTGTGAGCAGATTGGCACGATGATGCTGGCGCGCCCTAGGGGAGTCGAACCCCTCTCTCCACCGTGAAAGGGTGGCGTCCTAACCGATAGACGAAGGGCGCGCGGCCGCTCCGGGGTTTTGAGCCGCCGGAGAGGGCGTCCTTATAGGGGGCGGGCGCCTTGGCTGCAAGCCTGTGGGAGAATTATCCAAAGCCGCGCGCCCCCGCCATGTGGGCGAAGGGCGCTGCGGGGATCGGGCAACAGCCGGATGACAGGGCTTCCAACGGGACCGGCGCGTCAATAGCGGGAGGGTCCCCGGTCAAATGGCCGCGCGCGGGATGCGCGGCCGCTCACCCGGCGAGAGTGAGAGACTCACCATTTGCCGGTGTTGGGCATGGAAGCCCACGGCTCGGCCGGGGGCTTGGGGCCGCCCTTCTGCAGCAGCTCCACGGAGACATTGTCGGGGGAGCGCACGAAGGCCATGTAGCCGTCGCGGGGCGGGCGGTTGATGGTGACGCCGGAGGCCATCAGGCGCTCGCACAGGCCGTAGATGTCGTCCACCTCGAAGGCGAGATGGCCGAAGTTGCGGCCCTCGCCATAGGGCTCCTTGTCCCAATTGTAGGTGAGCTCGATCTCGGCCACGTTCTCCTGGCCGGGAGGGGCGAGGAAGACGAGGGTGTAGCGACCCTGCGGCACCTCCTTGCGGCGCACCTCCTTGAGCCCCAGCTTGTTGCAGTAGAAGTCCAGCGACTGGTCGATGTCGGTCACGCGGACCATGGTGTGCAGGAAGCGCATCGGGGGTCTCGTCCGTATGAGGGGCGCAGGCCGGCGGGCCGGCCGGAGTGAAGTAGCAGGTGACGTATGATCTATGAAGGCGATCTCAAGGGGGCGCAGCAGCGCCTCCGCGAACTTCTGGACGGGTCGGCGCGCGCGGTCGCCTTTACCGGAGCGGGCATCTCCACCGAATGCGGCATTCCCGACTTCCGCTCCCCCGGCGGATTGTGGACGCAGAACAAGCCGATTCCCTTCGACGTGTTCGTGGCCCACAAGGCCGCGCGCAACGAGGCGTGGCGGCGCAAGTTCGCCATGGAGGAGGCGTTCGCCGGGGCGCGGCCCGGCCGGGGGCACAGGGCGCTCGCCCGGCTTCTGGGGCGCGGAAGGCTCGCCGGCGTCATCACCCAGAACATCGACGGCCTGCACCAGGCGTCCGGGGTGCCGGATGACGCGCTGGTGGAACTGCACGGCAACGGCACCTATGCCACCTGCCTCGATTGCGGCACGCGCTACGAACTCGCCTGGGTGAAGGCGCGCTTCGATGCCGCCGGGGGCGTCGCACCCGATTGCCCGGCCTGTGACGGGCCGGTGAAGGCGGCCACCATCTCCTTCGGCCAGGCCATGCCCGAGCGCGAGATGGCGCGGGCGGACGCGCTGACCAAGGCGAGCGACCTGTTCATCGTCATCGGCTCGTCGCTGGTGGTGTTTCCGGCGGCGGGATTTCCGCTCAAGGCGCGCCAGAAGGGGGCGAGGCTGATCATCCTTAACCGCGAGCCCACCGAGTTCGACGACATGGCCGATCTGGTGGTCCGGGACGAGATCGGCGCCGTGCTCGCATCCTTCGCCGACGATGGGTGATGAAGGCGCGCGAAGAGGGTGGGCGTTGCGCCATTCAGTTGCTATCCTACCATCTCCGCGGCAACGTGTGCGCCGCCGCGCGTAGTTTCGGGGTGGTCATGGGGTCTGACGCACTGGGGCTGGGGCCACGGACCGCCGGCTCGGAGGACGGGACCGAGGAGCCGGCCGGGCTCGTCGAGGTCATCGGCTCCATCAAATGGTTCGACGCGTCGAAAGGCTACGGTTTCATCGTGCCGGACGACGGTGGCCCCGACGTCCTCGTTCATGTGACCTGCCTGCGCCGCGACGGCTTCCAGACCGCCATGGAGGGCGCGCGCGTGGTGTGCGAGGCCATCCAGCGCGCCAAGGGGCGCCAGGCCTTCCGCGTGCTCTCGCTCGATCTGTCGACCGCCGTCCACACCGCGCCGGCCGCCCCCCGCACGCGCGACGTGGTGGAGCCCACCACGGGTTTCGAGCGGGCCACGGTGAAATGGTTCAACCGGCTGCGGGGCTTCGGCTTCCTCACCCAGGGCGACGGCACGCCCGACATTTTCGTGCATATGGAAACCCTGCGCCGCCACGGCCTCACGGAGCTGCGCCCCGGCCAGAGCGTGCTGGTGCGCTACGGCGATGGCTCCAAGGGCCTCATGGCCGCGGAAGTGAAGGCCGACAGCGGCCCCAGCGGGAACAATTGATGAGCCAGATTCTGTCGCGGGCCGCCCTTGCGGCCACACTCGCGTTTGCGCTTCCGCTCGCCGGGGTGCCTGCCGTCGCAAGTGCGGCCGAGGCCGAATGCGCGCAGATCAAGGTCGATCCCAATCCGGTGCTGGACCCGCTGGAGATCGCGACCGCCAAGGGCGTGCTCGCCTTCCAGGTGGAAGTGGCGCGCACCAACGAGCAGCGCACTCAGGGCCTCATGTGCCGCAAGTCGCTGCCCGAGCGGGGCGGCATGCTGTTCGACTTCAAGGTGGACCAGCCGGTCTACATGTGGATGAAGAACACCCTCATTCCGCTGGACATGGTGTTCATCCGCGCGGACGGCAGCATCGCCCGCATCGCCGCGATGACGACGCCGCTCTCCACCGAGACCATTTCCTCCGGCGAGCCGGTGCGCGCGGTGCTGGAGATCGGCGGCGGCGAGGCGCGCCGGCTCGGGCTGAAGGCAGGCGACCGGATCGCCCACCCCATGTTTCCCGCCAAATAGACCCACCGTTCAAATTGCGAGCGGTCCGCCCTAATTCAGGGTCAGGTAGCCCAGCAGGCCCCCCGCGAAGATGTAGAAGGCGGGGTTGATCTTGGCCCCGGTGATCTTCGGTCCGAAATAGACGAGGACGAACACGGCGATCGCGATCAGCGTCGTCTCCGTGCCGGTTATGGCGGTCTTCGCCACGGCGACGGTTCCCGCCGCCATCAGCCCCACGACGATGGGCGCCAGCGCCAGTTGCAGGGCGAGCCGCCAGGGCGAGCCATCGAAATGGTTCCACAGCCGCGAGGAGCCGAGCGCCAGGACCGATGCCGGCAGGAAGAAGCCGCCGAAGGCGAGAAGCGCTCCCGGCGTGCCGGCGACGTGGTAGCCGATGACGATGACCATCAGCATGTTCGGCCCCGGCGCCACCTGTCCGAGGCTGTAGATGTCGCGGAACTGGCTGTCGGTGAGCCAGTGGTGGGCGTTGATGGTGAGTTCCTTCATCTCCGGCAGCACCGCCGTTCCGCCGCCGATGGCAAGGAGCGACAGGAGCGAAAAGACGCCGAGGACGCTGAGATCGGTGTGCGGATTGTTCATGGCTCGCCGGCCTCCCCGCGGCCCGGACGGTAGATGAAGAGGGCGAGTGGCAGCACGGTCAGCAGCACCAGCACCAGCGAGACGTGGAGGAAGCTCACCATCACCACGGTGATGAGAATGAGCAGGATCTCGCGCAGGTGCTCCAGCTGCTTGTGGCCGATCTGCACCGTCACCGCCGCAAGCAGGCCCACAGCCGCCGCGCCGATGCCGGCGAGGATGCTGTGCATGGTTGGGTTGCCGTGGTTCGACACGTAGACGATGCCGAGCACGAAGACGAGCAGGCCGCCCGGCAGGGTCATTCCGAGAAAGCCGACGATCGCCCCGACCGGACCGCGCAGGCGGTCGCCGACGATGACGCTCATGTTGGTGGCGTTGAGGCCGGGCAGGGCCTGGGAAATCTCCAGGGCGGTGAGGAATTCCTCTTCATCCAGCCATGCCTTCTGCACCACCAGCGCATTGCGCAGGTAGGCCACCACGCCGCCGCCGAAGCTGATGCCGCCGATGATGAGAAAGGTGATGAAGATCTCCAGCAGCGACACCGGGGTCTCGCCGGCGGCGCCCACTTCGGGCGAGGGGGAGGGGAGGGGCGGCTTGATGGCGCTCATGGATTTCCGCCGGAAGGGAGAGGGGCGGGCCGTGGGCTGCCCGCCGTAGGTCTACTCGGAGTGGGCGACGTCCTTGGCGCCGATGCCATAGACCATCGCGGTCTTGGTGGTGCCGAGCTGCACCCATTCCGGCGCCATGTTCTGGACATCGCGGAAGAACTCTTCCGAAAGGCGCTTCGCCTTCTCGTTGATGTCGCTGTAGTGATCGAACTTCGCCTGGAAGGCGAATTCCCCCACCAGGGACTGCTCCGACGCCCGGTTGCGCCAGATGGCGATGGTGGCCTTCGCCTCATAGCCATGGCCGAAATCGAAATGCCCGGGATCGACCTGGATCTCTTCGACCGCCATGCTGTTCACGAGGTCGACGGAGCAATCGCCGTCGGCATCCACCGCCGTCATGCAGGGGAAGACGGTGATAATGTTCTTCAGCGCCGGGTTCAGCACCACGCCCAGCGAGGTGATGATGCAATTGTGCGAATAGAGCGAGCGGATGCCGCCGATCTCCTCCTTGAGCGGCAGCAGCTCTTCCTTGAACTTCACCTGTACCGCGCCCGTGATGCGCGGCGCCATGTCCATCCCGGTGGCCTTGGCCTGGTCCGGGCTGCGGAATTTCAAGGCAAGCTCGTGCTCCGGGCGCGGCCAGCCATCATCGTAGAAGGTGCGCTTGCGCAGGATGAACGAGTTTCGGTAGAGGTCGAAATCCGGCGTGTCATAGAACAGGACTTCCCGGACCTGCCGTTGAAATGCATCCTTGTTGGTGACGACGCCGACGCCGTGCTTCTTGGCGACCGTCTTCACCTCGTTCCAATAGTCCTCGAAGCGCTTGGGCGAGTAGAATTGCTGCGGCCGGAGCAAAATCTTGTATTCACGGTAGTGGATATCGAGCATGGCGGCGTGCTCACCTTGGGTCAGCCCGGATTCGTTGAAGCCCGGAATTCGGGAGAAGAAACCGAATCCGAAGCAGCGCAACACATTCCGTCGGCCACGATCGGATGTCTACTGCCTCCCGATGCGCCGTCCGCAACCCGGTACCGGCCCGCCCCCGATACTGTTGCGCGAACGTCACAGATGGGATGATTGCGTTGGAATTGGGCGGACTGGCCATTTGATCTGTGTTGTCTGCCCGAAATTTGAGCTAACGTCGCTGATGCTTCGGCTTCAAGGATCCGGCGGGGACACCGGACATCCTCGAAGGTCTCGGGCGGCCCCTGGGTTCAGGCCCCGCGCCGCCAAGGTCGTGACACGCTGCCGCTAGCATTCCCCAGTTGAAGCCTCTGCACTTCGGGCGCGTGCCCGCAGTGTCCACTGCCCCGTTCGCGGGGCTTGCAGTGATTGCGTCCAGGGCCTCGACGCCGTGGGCGAAAAAGAGTGCGGCGCATCAGCGCCTGAGGAAGCGCCAGCGACGAGCCCTGCCGTTGGGACGGCGGCCGTGGGCTTCGCCTTTCGGAGGAAACAATGACGACATTCGCAAGAATGGCGGCCGTAGCCGCTTTGTCTGCGGCGGCAATGCTGCCCGAAACCATGCCCGCGCATGCCGGATCCGTGACACAGCCGGGCGAGACCGTGGGTCTCGCGGCCGGCGCTCCGCTGCCGGAAGGTGTCTATGCCGTGAATACGGCAGACTACGGATGCCGCAACACCTCGCCGGACAGTACATGTGTGGGCGTGGATATTCCTGTACTCGCCTGGGCGACACCCGTGTTCCTGTTCGGTGGGCGCCTGCAACTTCTCACGGCTGTTCCGGTCGTCGGGGTGGGTGTTCAGAATGGCGACTATACGTCCGGATTCTACAATCCCTTCTTTGCCGCCCAGGTCGCTTGGGACCTTGGGAACGGCTTCGGCTTCAGCTACATGGCCGGTTTCTATCTGGGGGTGAACACAGGCGTCGCGTTCGATTCCACCTCGTTCAACCAGCGCTTCGCCCTCAGCTATACGGCGGATGGCTGGAATCTCACCGCGAACGCCATCTGGGGCATCCAGGCGAACGGGGTGAGCACGACAATCAATCCGAATTTCCTGAACGTTGATCTCACCGCCACCAAGAAGTTCGGAAAGTTCGAGATCGGCCCCGTTGCCTATTATTCAACCGATCTGAACAATCCGGTCCCCTTTTATCAGAAGCAAAGCCAGTTCGCGGTGGGCGGCCTCGTTGGCTATGACTTCGGTCCGGTCATCCTGCAGGCCTATCTGACCACCGACGTTTATGAGCAGAACTACGGCGGAAAGGACACCCGCCTGTGGGGCCGCATCATCGTGCCGCTCTGGAACCCGCCAGCGGCGACGCAGCAGACGGCTCTGCTGCACAAGTAATCTCGGGGCGCCGGCGCGCGGAGGCGGAACGTCCCTGCGCGCCGAGGGGCCGCTCTCACCGGGGCTGAAGCCTCTTGCCGATGGAGGTGAAGAACGTCTCCGCGTACCAGCGCATCTCCGCCTCGATCTCCGGCTTGCCGGCCAGCTCGCACTGGTCGACGAGGCCGCTGACACGCTCGAACATGTCAGCGATGAAGGCGTCCGGCCGCTCCTGCGCCCCGGCGAGCTGGGCGACGATGTCGCGCAGGATGTAGTGCTGCACCATTGTGTGGGCCTGCGTGGTGCCAACCGCCTTGACCATCGAGGCGAGCCACTCGGCCAGCTCCGTATCCGAAGCCATGCGCAATCGTCCTTCCTGAAATCGGGCCGTGCGGCGCAAACCGTGCCGCTTCGGCGCGATGCCCGCCACAAGCGGACGGAGCCGCCCGGTCGCAGCGAGGCATCGGTGGGCGAGATTAACCCTGATGCGGCTTCAGCGGAACCATCCGCCAAGCGAGGGCGTTGCCGCTCCACCAGAAAACAGTACCGGAGCAGCAAGATGCCGCGCAGCGTCCTCTATGGCCTGATCGCCCTTCTCGTCGTGGTCGGCGGGGTGTTCGCCTATCAGGCCTATGAGCGCGACCGGAACACCATGCAGATCGAGATCGGCCCCAACGGTGTGAAGGTGGACCCGCCCGGGCGCTGAGGGCTGGCGGGGAGATGGATGGTCGGAGCAGCAGGATTTGAACCTGCGACCCTCTGCTCCCAAAGCAGATGCGCTACCAGGCTGCGCTATGCTCCGACATTCCGCCGAACGGCTTCGTTGCTACATTTTCGGGACGGTCGGCGCAAGGGGAGGGGGAGTGAATAAGGGAACATAAGGGCGACGAAAACCGAGGTTGGCGACACAAAGTCCCGGAAAAGTCCCGGAATTTGTTCTGCCTCCGTTCCGCGCTATCCTGTGCCCCATGCTCGCCATGGACGCCACACCGGAATACGCCGCCCGGTTCGAATATGAGGCCGTCGAGGTCTATCACTGCCAGCTGATCGTTCACGTTCCGCTGGCCAAGCTCCCGCCTTACCCGCTTCGGGAGATGCGGTTTCGGTGCCGGCGATGCGGGGCGTTCCGAAGTATCCTGATATCAGGCACCGGTGAGTTTCCCTGGCAACCTGCCGCCGCAGCCGTCTAACCGTCCTGATCAATCACTACGCGGTTCCTCCCGCTGCCCTTGGCCTCATAGAGTGCCCGATCCGCACTGTTGACCAGCGTGGCGAGGGAGGAGGACGGCTCTACTTCGGCCACTGCGGCACCAATGCTGACGGTGACCTGTGTCAATGCCGCCTCCGCTGGGCTCGGAACCATCGAGGCGACCTCGGAACGTATTCGCTCCGCGATGAACGTCGCCCCGGCACCGTCCGTAGCAGGCAGGATCACGATAAACTCTTCACCTCCGTACCGGGCTACGAAATCGCCCGGCCGCCGCACGGAACGGACGATCTGTTTCGCAATTCGCGCAATAACTTCGTCGCCAACGCTATGCCCATATCGGTCGTTCACCTTCTTGAAGTGATCGATATCGACGAGCAGGATCGCGAGGCATTCCCGATTGCGGGCGGCACGACGCATCTCGGTCGCGGCGGCAAGGTCGAAGGCCCGGCGGTTTGGCACGCCTGTCAACTGATCTGTGACGGACAGAACCTCGAGCTGCGCCTCCATGTCCTGGCTGTGCATCAATGCCAGCCGAAGCGCCCGGACCAGCAGGATCAGGAGAACGCACATGCCGAGCGTCAGCGCCGACGAGGTCATCGCGCTTTCAATCCATTCGCCCATAGCCGCTTGGGTCGAGATTCCGACCGACAAAAGAAGGGGGAAGCCTGCGATCTGCGTGTGCAAATAGTAGCGGTTCTCGCCATCAAAGACCGATCGGTCCGAGAAAGGCTCGCCAGGCCTCGTCATCATGCGCTGGAAGACCGGCGACGCGGCAACGCTCACGCCCGTGTTTCCCTTCCCGTCCGTCGACGGATGCCGGAGAATGACTGTGCCGTCGCTGCGCGTGAGCGCAATGACGCTCCTGGGCCCGAGATCCACATTGTCCAGCAGCAGTTGAAAAAACGCGATGCGCAGCGCGGCGATGACTACGCCATCGAAGCTGCCCCCCGGGCCGGAAATTCTACGGCTCAAAGCAATGCTGGGGTCGCCGGCCCGCAAGCGGCTTTCGAACGGGGCGCTCACATAGGTACCGCGTGACCCATCCATCTGCGCGGTAAAGTAATCACGATCAGCGAAGTTGCCGACCCGCGGCGGCACCGAGCCGGAATCATAGACGATGGACCCGTTTCGGTTGAGCACGAGCATGGATCCGAGGAACTGCGCGCCGGCTGCTCGATCGAACAACACCATCTGGCGGAGCTCAGGAGAAATATCGCTTAGACCCGAGGTCGCCACCGCCTCCTCCGCCCCGCGCAGAGAGAGGTCGAGCAGGCTAAGGTTTCGGCTGATGCTCGACGAGAGCGTGTTAAGTGCGTTTTCGCCCGAGCGCAGCGCGAGCTGCCAAGTGGCCTGGTAGGACCGCCACAGCGTCAGGGCCTGTGCTGCGATAATGACCGCGACGAGCCCGCCCACGATCAGCGGCACGTACCCGCCAGCAATGAGCCGCCGCATACTCATTCTATCCGGCCCTCTGGCTTCCCTGACGCCTTCCCGAAAGGAACATGCCCAGCCATCTGTGGAATAGCAACTAGGGCTATTCGACTAAAGCCGTGGACCAAGACGGCGCTACAGGCAACCCAAACTCGCCCTCGGACAAACCTTGGCCGCGATGACCCAGCCGTAGCGCCATATTGACGCCGGGCGCTTCAGATGGGGCGGATAAGTGGAACAATCGGCTAACGAAATTGGCCTCCGGCCTTGATCACATCCAGTAGGAATTCGCGGACATGTTCGGCACCGTCGCGAGTAGGCATCGTCACGGTGAAGATCGGCACGCGATGCGGCAAGCTCACCATAGTGACGCCCGGCCGCGGCCCGGCCTCTGTATCGACCGCTGCGACAGGGTTCACATCGTTCAATTGCATGGCCTTCTCCCCTTTTATCGCTGCGCTCAAGATAGTGGAGGAGCATAAGACTGCTTGGGAAAAAGGCCACATCGCCGAAAGGGGGCCGCCCGCTAAGCCCCCCCCACGGGGACTGTCGACCCGTGGACAAGCTTGAAGTTCATTCCCCAAACCGACCAATCTGAGGTGCGGGCGCATCATCAGCGATAAGCGCATTCTGCATGTTGCTCGGCCACCGCACCGGCCGCACCACCACCCGCCCCCGCTGGGCGAGCGCGGCGGCGAGTAGGTCCCGCAGCAAGGTATCCACCTCCTGCGGCGAAAGGCGCACCTCCTCGGCTGCGGCGCCGGGTCGGGTCAGCGCCGCGAACGCGCCGTCCGCATCCCAGTCGAATCGGAGGCGCGTCACTACCGCCGCTCCGGCCGGCGCTCGTCGAGCAGCAGCTCCAGCTTGCCGTTCATGCGCCGCTGCTCTTCGACCATCGAGATGATTCGCTCCTCCAGCCGGATCATGCGGTCGCGGTCGGCCCGCTGCTCGCTGTCCTTGCTCTCCAGCTTGGCGATTCGGTGGTCGCCGGCCTCCACCCGGCTGTCGAGCTTCGAGGCCCACCAGGTGAAGACGGCCCCTTGAAAGAGCAGCCCCGTCATGAGCGCCAGAGGAATGCGCTTGTCGATGGTCCAATGTTCCCGCTTGGGGGGTGGGCTGTCTTCCGCCATCTGGTCCGCCGCTGCTTTCGCTTCCGTGGTCATTTCAGCGCCTCCCGCACCATGGCCGCCTGCGATTCGTAGAGGGCGATGAGCCGGGCCAGACAGCCGCTCTTGGTCTCGTCGCTGGCCTTGAGCCGGCCGATCAAGGCCACCACCTCGCGCTGTGTCAGGGGCTTGTCGCCGGCCGGCGCCGGGACGGAGCGGCGGGCGCATGCGCGCAGATCCTCCGGGATGGGGGCGAGATCTAGCCTCGGCCGGCCCGTGGTGGCGCCGCACCCCGCCAGAGCAAACGCGAGAACAACGAGGCAGGCGGCTGCGATCAGGATGCGCGTCGAGGTCATGGTCACCTCCACAGCCCGCGCACGCGGGCGCTGGTGTCGGCATCGAGGGCGGGCGTGTCAGGCGTCTGGGCAATCAGATCCTCCAGCGCCCGCGCCTTGGCCTCCGCTGCGGCGGCATGGGCGGAGGCCAGCTCCGCGTCCCGCGCGAGCGCCGCCACCTTGGCCCGCTCCGAGGCCGCCTCCTTCACGAGTGCCCGGTTGGCGGCGATCAGGGCCTGCCGCTCCATCCGCCCTCGCTGGTCGGAGGCATGCCCCGCCCAGCCCGCGATGAAGAGGAGCAGCCCGGCAAGTCCGGCCGCGACGTGGCGATAGGGCAGGGGCGGAATGCGCGACCAGACGAGGGCGGCGATGCCCACCAGCAGCGCAGCGCCGGTCACCAGCGCCAGCAGCCAGGAGATGGCGCCGGACGCAAACATGGCAAGAATGCTCATGAGCCGTAGTCCTTCGGGGGCTGGGGTGCGTCGATGCCCTCGAAGTCCATCCGCTTGGGGCGGCGTGGCCGGCCGAGGTTCGACATGACGTTGGCGTCGTCCCACACGGCGCCGAACACGTAGGCGCCGATGACGGCGCCGGCGAGGATGAAGGCGCCGTTGGCGATAGTCTCGTGCAGGCTGGTGTCTCGCCCCCACGCGGTGAGGTAGACCACTTCGCCGGCACAGAAGAGGAGCGTCACCAGGATGATGCGGCGCCGCGTGCTCCAGGACGGCCGCGCCAACGGCGAATCGTCGGGATCGGGACCGGCGTCGCTCACAGGCGCGCCGCCTGAACGTGCATGAAATCCATGTTGCGCGCCCGCCCCAGCGAAACCCAACCTTCCTCTTCCCACAGCTGCCACCACACCTCGGCGTCGGGCTGGGCAAGGCGCGCCCGGTCACGACCCCACTTCAGCTGATTGCGGTCGGGGTCGAAGTCGATGGCGATGCCCCACGAGTGCATAGACCAGGCCGAGCCGCCCCGCATCCGGCGCACGTTCAGCGATCCGCCGAAGAGATCCACGCCCAGCGTCTGGATGCCCCTGATGCCGTAATGGTCGAGCACCCGGTCAAACACGCGGGCCGCGCTGTCGTGGACCTTCTCGTGGATGGAGATGCGCTTGACGATGGTGTCCGGCTCCCATGCGAGGCGCATGGGGAAGGGCAGCACCAGCATCGTCTGGTTCTCACCCGGCGCGCCGTAGAAGCGCTGCACGTCCACCTGCTTGGGCCACACCATCGGCTGCACCGCCGGCGGGTCGCGCCACGTCTCGGCCGACGTGTCGCCCCGCTGGCGGGCATCCCACACCTCAAGGGCATGGCGCGTCTGCGGCCCCTCGCGACCGTCGATGGTGCCAGCGTCGATGCCGGCGAGCTTGCAGATCACCTGCTTGGCCGCCAGCGCGCGGCGGTTCGACGGCCATTCCTCCCATGCGACGCCCGCTTCGGAAAGGAGGTCAGAGACGGCCTTGTCGGTCGCCGGCCCCCACTCGCCATCAAGGCCAAGCGGGGGCGTCCAGCCGCGCGCATTCAGCGCCGACTGCAGGTCGCGCAGATCCATGGATCACCTGTCGATGGGTTGAGAAAAGGAAAGGCCGCCCGAAGGCGGCCGTGGTAAAAGAGTGTGTCTGCCCCAAGCCCTGACACTTGGGCGGACGGGAGCCGGGCGGTCTACCCCCATAGGTCGCCCGGCTCGCCCTTCCGTGTCGCAACGCAATCAGACTTGTGCTACGCCACAAACATGGTCACGCCCACAGCTTGAAGGGGGCTAACGATGATCGCTGTTGGCCTGTCCCTGCTGATCATCCTCTGGATGGTTTTCTTTTTACCGCAAGGCTCCTGACCGCCAGGCGATCACGTCGGGCCTATAGGTCGGCCGGCTGACCTTCGCGGTGCAGCAATTTCCTGATAGAGAGGCTTCAGCCGTCTTTCACGCGCCACGTGGAGCCGGTCAGAGCCGGGCGGCAAGGCCCCTAAACCATGGCCGCCCGGCTCGCCCTCAAGGCTTGGGAGGCCGCCTGAAGACGACTTGGAGCCCAAAGATGCTCATACGGCCGTGAACTGCTGCCGCTCCCAACATCTGGAAATTCGGGCCGTCACGCTGCCCGCCCCGGCGCTGACAAGCCGAAGCGTCCACGTGAAGTTTCCCGCCGCATCAGGGACGACACAGTAGGCCGTTCGGTGGGTCACAAGGCGGGCGTCATCCGGGCCAGCTACAGCCGGAGCACCCGAAGGCCCCAACGAGGTGGTCACATTAAAGTCCTGCATTGTCGTATTGAGGACCTCGTTGCGCATAAAGGAGCCCCAATAGTTGGTCGCACCCGCGTCAATCTTCACTACGCACCCGGCCCTCAGTATATCTCCGGGAGACATATGAGTTGCCGAGATTGACTGGCTGAGAATGATTTGCTCGCCACGCTGCGTGAATGTCGCCGCAACAACCAGGTCATTGCCATACCCATCAGCGTTGGCCACGAGCGACATGTCAGCAGTGGGTACGCCGACACGAGAGTACGTCCAGTTCGCCGGCCGCACCCCCGTGATGCCTGTCGGAAGGGTGGGCCCTCCCGTAGTGGTCAAGAACAGCCCGTTCTGGATGGCATTGATGCCTTCCATGAGGGCCGATTGATATTCGAAGCCTGCCGCCGACATGCATGGGGCCGGAACCGTCACCGGGAGCAGCGCGGCGGCCAATGCCTTTGCGATCATCCAGTTTGCAAAGTGGTTCCAATGAACATAGTCATCAAAATACCCACTGCGGTGTGTGATCTGCGTCGTTGCGGAAGGCTCCCAGCAAATATACGCCGCATCGATCAAGATCACGGCGTTGTTGCCCCATGCATACTCTCTGAGTCTCTGGTTGATCTTCAGTGTCTCGCGTAGCTTGGTGAGATCGAACTGATAGGGCCCACCGCCGCCGCCGGTTTCCGTGAACAGAATGACACGGCGTCCTGCCGCGCGGCACGCATCAAGGGCCGCTTTCAGCCCGGTTGACCATGCCCCAGAGGAGTACCCATTCCAGATTTGATCGGCCGTCAGTCCAAACTGTATATCGTTGAAGTATCCATGAATAACGATGTACCCGGCCCCAGAGGCCAGCGCCTGAGGTAGACGCGCTAAGTATTCATCATGTCGTTCACCGGGAACCGCGTAGTTCGCGAGAGGCGTCATCCGCTGGCCAAGCAAGGCGTTGGCCATGTTCATGACGCTATTGGCGCTCAACGCAGAACTTCGGGGGGTCGACGCGCCGCCGTACATATAAGCCATTCGGCTATCGCCGATTGTCGTATACTGCTGATTTGCGGGCCCCCCCATTGCGAAATTTGTGGCGAGGCTGGCGGCCCCCTCCGCCCGCTCGCGCACCTTCTTGAGCCCCGCCCGCGTGGCGAACAGGGCCACCATTTCCCCGAAGGTCATCACTGGCGCTCCCAAACGCTCTGCGTGAGCAGGTTGCCGCTGCCGTCCCAGGTGAAGGTCATCACCCACGAGTCCGTGCCGTCCGTCTTCGTCATGGTCAGCGGGTTGCCATCCACGTCATAGGTGGCGCCGGTCATGGGCAGGCTGTCCGGATAGATCACGACGCCCGTGTCATCGAGCACCCCCAGCCGGGCGGCGCCGGCGGTGTCGGAAACCCTCGGCATCTCAGTATCTCCAGCTGCCATTGCGGAAATTGAGGATGAGCGTCACGTCGCTCACATCGACCACCAGGTCTTCGGCCGCGCCGTTGAAGGTCGCGCCATTGCGGCCGAGCGTGAGGTCCGCCGCGCCGGCCTTGTAGATCCACACCTCGGCGCCCTCGGCCGGCGTGGGCGGCAAGGTCACCGTGAAGGCCCCGCCGGAGGTGTCGCACTGGAGCCGGTCGCCATGCGCGGCCGTGCGGGCGGATGTCACCACCACCCACGGATTGAGCCCGGGCGGCCCCTGCGCGCCCATGGCGGGAATGTTCACGTCGATAACCACGGCATCGACGATCACCTGCACCTCAGTCATCGTTCAGCCCCCCAAGGCCCTCGATCCCACCCTCGAGCCACAAGCCCTGTCCGCCCCCGGGCTCCACCTGCTCAAGCTCGTAGGAGGCCAGCCGGCCGAGCGGAAAAATCCGGCTCTGCTCCAGCGTTCGCGGCCAGGTGATGCGGGTCCAGGCTGCGCCGTCGATGGTCACCGCCTCCGCCACGAGGCTGCCATCCTCAGTGCTGAGGGCGAGCGCCGACTTGCCGCGGACAGCGACCCGCAAGCGCCACTCGCTGCCGGTGCCGTCGATCTTGATCTGCACCACGAATGCCGGCTCGGTCGTGCCGCGCCAGATGGGGAGGTCGTAGTGTCCCGGGATGGATGGGGGCATGGGCCTTCTCGATCAGGAGGGGGCCGGCGCAGGCCGGCTAGATCGTGACGCCGCGTTCCGCCATGCGGGTCCGCGCCGACGAGATCAGTTCCGCAAGGCCGGTCTGGTCGCGTGCGCCGGTGTAGAGGGCAAAGAGCCCCATGCCGCCGGCCACGGAGATTCCGTTGATGCGGGTGAGGCCGATGCGCCAGAACTCGGCCGAGCGCGCCGCATATTCGGCCACGCGCGCGGTCTCGGTGGCGGACACCTCTTGGTCCTGATTGGTCCGCATCCGCACCGCGCCGGTGACCGGATCGACCGACCACGCAAAGGCGAACCAATCATTGGCCGCGCCGGTCAGGGTCAACACCTTGGCGGCGCCGGAGGGAGACACCCAATCGGGGTTGGCGAACAGCGCCGGACGGGGCGTCGTGGTGGAGAGATCGCGGAACAGCGTGATCGCAAGAGTATTCGTATAAGACGGGTCGCCGGAAAGGTTGGGGACCGCGCCGCTGCGGTTGGCCAGGGCCGGGTAAAGGCCGGACGCGGCGGCGGTCGTGCAGCGCAGGACCGCGACGCCGGACATGGCACCGCCATAGGCGAAGGGAGGCGCCCACATGATGCCGTTGCCGGTCGTGAATGCGATGCCCTCGGCCGAACGGGTCGGAGAGGCGGAGCCGGAGAGAAGGGTGGCATTTGCCCCCGCTGCTGAGGAATCGACCGCCACGGATACCGCGTCGCCCACTTCCCCATCCTCAAAGAGATAGAGCCCGGCGAGCCCTTCGGCTGGGAAGCCAAGCGCGCGCGGTGTGAACCGCGGCAGGCCGAGGCCGGAAAAGTCCGCCCCCGGAATGACAATCTTGAGCGGCATCGTCAGAACTCCGAATATCCGATCGGCCAACAGCCGGCGACGGAATAGTTGTTCGGCGGGTATCTCTTGCCCACAAGCGGCGCAATGTTCTCACCGGCATATTGCCCGCTGCCGCTGGTGTAGGAATAAAGATCATACGCGGGCATGTTTTCACTGTCGCCGATGTTGGATACGCCACCGAATACTGCGCTCGGCGCAATCCAGAACAGCCCATCGGCCGGGATATCGGCGAAGGTCTCGATATCGATGATGGTGTCGGCCACGATGGTCACCGAGGCGATCGACACGTTGACGTTGGCTGCCGTCGAAATTCGGATGCCCTTCGTCGCAAAGCTCGTGGGCGTGTTGACCACCAGCGCATCCAGCCACTGGAGCGGCGGCGTCGGCACATGGAAATGGACGCGCAGGCGGCGGGCGGTCACGCGCTCCACAGCGAGTGGGGACAACGGCCGCCAGCTGCGGCCCTCGCCGATTGCCCGCGCCGCCGCCCGGCCCATGCATTGGCCGAACCAGCGCGAGCCGTTGCTGTTGAGGTGCCCGCTCTTGTCCGGCATCGGATAGACCGGCCCGGCCAGAATGACGGTCGCGGGGTTCTCCAGAGCATAATCGAGCTGCGCCATGCCCACATGCAGGCCGGGCGTGCCGGCGCTGTCGGCATCCTGCGAATAGGTCGCCCCCGTCTGGTAGAGGAGCAGCAACGGCGCCTCGGTCTGTCCGGTGATAGACTTGATGTCCGCCACCATATCCGCGTGCAGCTGCGCCAACGCCGCCTTGTAGGCCGCCCGCGTGGCCTTGGTGGAGCCCCACGTGGTCGCATAGTCGTATTCGCCCTGCATCCACATGATGGCGGTGACGACGTGCGTTTGGGAGGCGCCGGTCGCGGCGGCGTGCGCCTGCGTCACCGCGGAGATCAGGCGACTGTAGCGGTTCGTCGCGTCCTGCCCGTTGACCTTGGACAGCTGCTCGATCGTCTTTCCGGAGACCGCCGGGCACACGACATTGAACGACGGCGGCGCGCCGAGGCTGCGGCGGCCCAGCAGCCAGGCGAGGACATGGACAGCGCCGATGGCCGGGCTTTCGCCGCGCGCAGGGTCACCAGGGGAGAGCGCTGCAACCTCCGCGTCGGAGTAGACCGTGGTCGCGGCGGCGGCCCGGCACTTCGCCACCAGCGGCTGAAACCCGGTGGGCGACAATTGGGTGTAGGTGGTACCGTCCTCTTCCTGAGGCCGCACGTCGCCGCCCAGCATGGTGGCCCCGAACAGCGCCGTCTTGCTCAGGGCCGGCCACGTCTCCTGCCCAGCGGCAAGGGACTGCCCATAAAGGACGATCGTGTTGTGATCGGCCATGGGTAGCTGAATATCCGTCATCGGGATATCCCTCCACGCCGCCGCCGCCAGCTTGTTCCGCTGGTCAAGGGCCACGATGTCCTGTCCGGACAGAGGGGAAGGCGCGAGATAAAGGGTGTTGTCGTCGCCGACACCCATCACCACGTTGCCGTCTTCGTCGGTGATGGCCCAGTGATAGTTGGCCTCGGCGTGGAATTCGTGCAGCAGCCCGTCGCTGCCGGTGGGGCTCCCCAGCCGCAGCTCGCGCATGGCCCCGGACACGGCCCGCAGAAGCGGCACGGCGAAGGTGCCGTCATCCAGCACAGCCGCCGCGCCGTTGCCGGCATCGTCGCCGATATACGCAACCGGCGTCTCGCCCGAGCCGATCAGCTCGTGCGGCGCCACGAGGCCGAGCGCGCTTTCCGATCCGATCAGCCCACCACCCACGCCGGCCACGATGGCCCACAACGCCGCGATGGCGTCATAGACGCCCTCGGCATAGGTGTTGCCGTCAATGTCCGTGTCCGGATGCTTCGGGGGGTAGACCGGCGTCACCATGCCATCAACTCCAACTGAAGGATGCTTCGCCGCGCCGGCCCGCGCCGCCGTTCTGCGAATTGCCGACGCCGGGGGCACCAGGGGCGCCGACGGTCACCACCATGACGGTGCCGGGCACGAGATCGCCGCGCGCGTAGGTGCGCACCTTTCTGCCGCCCGAACCGGTGCCGGACGTGAGGTAGTTCGTGCCGGAAATGGTCCGGAACGCGCCCGAAGCCCCCGCGCCGGGCGCAGAGCCTTGGTTTCCATTGCCGTTGACCGTGACGGCTGCGCCGCCGGTTCCCGTCGTGCCGAGCGCGTTTGCGCCCACGCCGGAGGCTGTGGTGCCCGTGGGCGCGCCGCCGGCATTTCCAGTTGTTCCGGTGCCGGGGCCGGATGTCGATCCGCCAGGCCCCGCCGTCGTGCGGCTCGCCGGCACCGGAGAGCCACCCGCCACCATCCCGTCGAAGATGGTGTCGCCGCCTGCCGTGCCGGCCGGGAAGGTGCTGGAGTTGGTGATCCCGTGGGAGCCGGCCGAGCCGCCCACCAGCGTCACATTCAAGCTGGTCTCATAGTTCGGCACCACGAAATAGAAGGAGCCCTCGTGGTCATAGGTGACGCTTCCCGGCGCATCGAACGTGCCGGAGGCAGTGCGCACCAGCTCCGGCGCCTCATCGACGGCGGTGAGGGCGAATGTCAGATCGTCATCGCCGGGCTCGATATTGAAGATGAGGACGCGGGTCGTCTCCTCATCCACCGGCCCCCAGAAAACCAGCGAGGCCTCATCCCCCGCGCCGATCGCCGGCACCGTCTGCACGTCGAAGCCGGACACCACCGTCACCGTGGCGTCGGCAATGGGCGTCTCCAGCGTCACCGTTTCGTGCCAGCCCATGCCTTCGGTGATGCGATGGGTGGAGAAGGTGCCGTCCGCCCGGCGGATGACGATGCCGACCGGGCCGAGCACCCCCACATCCGCCAGGCTTTCCACCTCGCCCATGTCCGTGATGTCGCCGAAGGTCTCGGCGGTCACATAGATGCCGGCGTCGAGCACCAGGCCGGTGATGTTCCCGCCGGACACGATCTTGGACTTGATGCGCGCGGCGCCGGCCTGTCGCGTGAGCACGTCGTGGGTGAGCCCCACCAGCGAGCCCCGGCGACAGACGATCGCCTCGGCCGGGGCGGTCCAGTAATAGAAGGTGGATCGGGCCTCGCCCTGCGCCAGGTCGAAGGCGCCGCGCGCCGTCACTTCCGGCACGCTTACCAGCCCCTTGTATGTCACCCCCTCGAGGTTGCTTCCGGTGGCGCCAGGGCGCATCACCACAAGCTGCTGGTCCTCATAGTCCGCGCCCTTGTCGGGATAGGTGATGCGGAACCCATCCGGCAGGCGCGGAAACGCCTTTTCCCAGCGCAGCCCGGCCGCGTTGCGCGCCGAGAAGATCTGCACCGGGGCCTCCGCCGAGCGATCCTTGTCCTCATAGACGCCCCACACTTCGCTTTGCGCGGGGCGCGCATAGCCGCAGGCGGCGGCCATCGCGAGGGTGTCCATCACGGCATCGCCCTGCACGATGGCGTTGCACTGGTAGCCCTCGCTCGCGCAGCTCGCCCGCCAGTCGTCGAGGCTGTCCTCGTCGAGGAGATCCACCGGGAGCGGATCGGCGTTCAGGGTGCCGGCGAGCACGAAGCGGTAATGATGGGCCGGGTTGCTGGTGGTGATCCACGGTGCGTCGAGATCGGTGATGTCAGGAACATAGCCGGAGGCCAGCACCGAGACGTTCTCGATCGCCCGGTTCTTTGCCCGCACCACGATCTTCGCATCGCCGGGCAAGGGCGCCGGGCTGGCATCCCACTCGGATTGGCACCGCAGCATGTAGCAGGAGCCAAACCAATCGTCGTCGTTGTTGATGACGTAGACGCCGGCCGTCAGGAAATAGCCAAAATAGTCGTAGACCCAGCCTGTCAGGGGCTGGGCATAGGTGGATGTCGTGAGCCCGCTCTTGAGAACCAGAGCGCTCCTGCGGATGCGCACCTCATAGGTGGCCTTCGGGAAGAGATCGGGGTCGAGATAGAAAGTGGCGCTGTCGCTGGTGAGATGGGTGTGCAGCACGCCGGTCGTGGCCGTGTTGCCATCTTCCAGCACGTTGACCGTCTTGGTCGGATCGGAAAAATAGCTGTGCGCGGTGAGCCCGCCGATGCCGGCCGGAGAAGCCCCGGACTGCACCGGCACCGAGCGGAAGGCGTAGACGAAACCCTTGTTCGCGGGCGGGTTCGGCACGGTCCCCGGTTCGGCTGTCCAGTCGAGGACGATCTCGCCTTTCTTCGGGTCCGTGCGGCGCGAGGAATACCAGAGTTCCGGAAGCACGGTCCAGGCCGTGGCGCCGCGCGGGCGGATTTCCACCCGCAACGCCATCATCACATAGGCGTTTTCGGTGTCCGACGCCGAGGAGCCCACCCCTTGCGGGAAATCGAGGCGAATGCGGGCGCGGTCGGGATTGCGCCGCGTCGCCACCATCTGCCAGGACGGCACGTCCTGCGCCGGGTTGTCCTGATGCTTCAGGCGCTTCTGGCTGTCCGGGTTGAGCACATGGGGGCTCAATTCGACAGACGAGCCGGTGATGCGGCTCTGTTTCGTGATGAGCGTCAGGGCGGTGTCGCTGCCCCACCCCTCGCGCACCTCGTATTCCACATCGTCCGCGTCCTCGATCCCCGCGTCTCCGATGCGAATCTGCTCGAGCTTGTGCGGCCCGGCGAGCATGCCGACGACGGTCACATATTCGTCCTGATCGACAAGCTCGTAATAGGCATCATTCACCAGCGCCGGGAACACGCGATAGGTGCCTATCACGCGCGGCAGCGCCTCGCCGGGGCCGATGATGTTTCCCGAGGCGGAGGCCGCCCCGCGATTGTCCGCCTTGCGGGTGCGGGCGGTGTCCGTGGGCGCCGCCGTGAGCGCGCCCAGCGCCAGCGCGCCGGCAAGGCCCACGCCCAGCGCCAGCGCCTTGGCGCCGATGCCGGTGCCGAGAAACGACAGCGCGCCGCCGGAAGCGAAGAGTCCGCCCGTGAGGGCCGAGCCGGTCGCGCCCGCCAGAAAGCCGCCGGCAATGCCCGCCGTCGCCAGCGTGAGGGCCAACGCCGCCACGATCCCGATGATGGCTTTGCCGCTGTCCCCGCCGCCGCTGCCGCCTCCGCCGCGCGGCGCCATGTGCAGCGTGACATAGGTGGGCAGGCCGGAGGCGGAGGGCTTCGGCCGCACCCAGCACCACAATTCGCGCGGCACGAGGTTGCCGCTGATGCGCACCTCGCCATAGCGCTCGAAGCCCGGCGGCAGGTCGGGCGTCGCCGCCACAAGCTCGCCGATGGTCGGCCCGTGCTCGGCATAGAATCGCCCATGCACGCCCATGAACGGGCCGCCATAAGCCACCGAATAGACGGGCGCACCCTCGGGAGGGAGAACATGCTTCACGCGGGAACCTCCCTCGCAAGGGCCTCGTGTCGATGAAGGGACAGCCGCCGCCATCGCACCTGTGGCGAGCGGGCGGCGGGAACGATGACGGCCGCGGTCGCGGCTTCCACGTGCAGGACATGCCGGGCGTCCACCATCACGCCCACATGCTGGGGCCGCCCGGCCATCACCAGCACGTCAAAGGGGCGGGCATCGCCGGCGACGGGGAGCCAGGGCGCGAGGGCGCTGTGATCCCGAATGGTGCGGGTCACCCGCGCGAGGTCTCCCGCCGAAATCTCCCCGTAGGTGGGCAGATCGATCCCCAGCACCTCGGCGAACACCAGGCGCACGAGGCCCCAGCAATCACAGCCGGTGCGGTCTCGCCCGCCGTCGAGAAAGGGGATGCCGACATAGGGGGTCGCCCACCCGGCCGGAGCCGGGAGGCGCAAGTCCTGCGATGTCATGCCATCTACCGATACAGGGCCGGGCACCGTTCCTGCGTCGCGCGCCGACCGGGCCATGTGTCTTGGGTGTAGTCCCAGCTTACGAGGTCGCCGGTGACGGCGAGGGGGTTCACCGAGACATTGACGAGAAACAGGTGCTTGGCCGAATAGGCCACCAGCGGCGTGCCGAGCGGCGTGCGCGGGTCGGCGCCTTGATCGAACTCGCTCGCGGCGAGGATATCGATCTGCACCCGCGCCGGGGACGTGATGGCACGCAACGCGTCGCCGATCTTGCGGTCGACGTTCTGCACCTCGATCTGCGTGCGTGGCGCGCCCTCCCCATCGGACAGCAGGGCGAACTTGAACGGGAAGCCGATCCACGTCTCGCCAAGCCACAGGTAGTCGACACCATCGGCAGCGACCCGGATCGAGGTCGCCAGCGACGCATGGGAGATGGTGAGAAAGCCGATGATGGCCTCGCCACTCTCCTGCAGATCGAGCACGCGCCGCAGCGACGAGGGGATGACGCGGCGCATCAGGGCAGCTGCCGCAACTGCATGGCCACGCGCACCTTGCGGTTGGTGACCCCCGCGAGCGCCCATCCAGGCTTCGGATCGAACTTCCAGCGGGCGGGCACGCCGGTGAGGGGGTGGTCGAAATTGAAGGGCATGGCGCCGGCCTTCAGGTCGTCGCGATACCAGGCCAGGAACACCAGATATTCCGCCTTGGTGAACAGGAAGGTGCCGCCGCTGGCCATGGTGAACACCGTGCCGCGCCGCCGGTCGATGGTCGGCCCCGCCTCCGGAGCGAAGGACGCGAGGCTTGGGCTGGGCGCCTCCTGCCATGTGCCCTGTTCCGGCTGGCAGGGGAGGGTCGAAGGCCAATCCACCATGTCAGCCCTTCCGTACCGGCGCCGGCATCAGCGAGTAGCGCCCGCGCGCCGGGGTGTCATAGCCGCCCGAGGCGAAATCCTTGCGCGCGGCGTCGAGAAAGATGCGCAGGACGGCCTGCCCATTGGGGCCGCGCGTCGTCTCCGCCCGCGCGCCGGCTTCCACGCCAGTGTTGTTCACCACCTGCACGGATGTGCCGCCACCAAAGCCACCGGCGCGGGCCGGGAGCCCGCCCACGGCGCCACCCGTGGCGAAATGCGGGACATGCAAGCCTCCGGAGTTGATGGCCTCCAACAACTTGCGATAGCGGCGCGCTGGGGCAGCGCGAACGATGAACTCGTCATTGGACACCCAAGCGGGGATGCTATCTGAGGTTCCAGTTCCGGGACCGACAACTCGGCCACCCGTGGCTGCCTTCACCGCGCCACCGCCGACGCTGCCGCCCGCGGAGAAACCGAAGCCGGTGATGCCAAAGCCCTCGAAAAGCTGCTTGAACAACTGCTTGGAAATCATGTCGAGAAGCTGATCGAGCATCCGCCCGAGCGAGTCCGTCACGGCATCGATGGCGTCACCGCTCTTGCGCATGGCGGAGATGCCGGCGGACAGCGAGGAGGCGAGGCCGTCCTGCACATCCTCCACCATGCGATAGGATTCCCGCGCCTTGTCCACTTTCTCGGCGGCGCGGGCATAGGCCTCGGCCTCGGCGTTGATTTGCGCCGTCAGTTCCGGCGTGATGGCCTTGCCGTCCGCCTTTGCAGCGTTGAGAAGCTCTTGAGCAACGCGGGCCTTCTCTACCTCGAAGGTCGACCTTCCCACGGTCGATGCTTCAAGTTCCAAGGCTGCCGTGCGGTCCCGAATTTGCTGCGTCTCGCGCGCGTAATCGCTGGAGCCAGACCCACCTTTCTTTGACGCGCCGCCGGCGACGGGATAGTCCGCCGCCTTGATGGGCTTGGTGGGGGGCGCAAGATTGCGATCCGGATCACTGCCGATTCCGCCAGACCCAAAAGGCGCGGCGGGGCCGATGGGCACAAGAATGCGGCCAGATGGAGCCCCGTTTATAAAATCGGAAACAGTGTTGGCCCCGAAAATGGCCTGATTGAACTTGGTGCCAAGATTGAGCCCATTCTTGTTCACATAGTCCTGCAGGTCGGCCAGCATCTTGAGGGCGTCAATCACGAACTGGATCGCCGGCTGAAGCTCCTTGAAGCCATCCGCCATGGATGAAAGCTCGGCCACAAACGACTTCGAAAAGCCGTTGGCGGCGTCGATCTCGCCAATCAGCCGCGTGACCGCGTTCTGCACCCGCGTGAAGGCCTGCGAGATGGTCGGTTCGGCATTGGCCGCCGCATCGCGGATGGTCTGCACCCCGGCCTGAAAGCCCTTGAAGAATGCGACGTTAGAAATCTCGCCGTCATTCACCAGCTGCTTCAGCCTGGAGACGCTGCCGCCTGCCTCCTCGATGCCGGCCGCCACGGCCTGCAGGATGGGCCGGGCGCCTTCGTTGATGGAGTTGAACTCCTCAGCCTGCACGCGGGCGGAGCCCAGCAGCTGGGACAGCTGGAGGAGCGCGCCCGTCGCCTCATCCGGCGAGGTGCCGGCGACACGCAGGGCCATGGCCACGTCTTCCGAGAACTGGATCAGCTCGGAACTGCTGGCGCCCAATTCCTTCTGCGCCTGCGCCGCGCGGCCATAGAGGGTCGTCAATGCCTCCAGCGGCACGCCCTGCCGCTGCGCGGCGCCATAAAGCGCGTCAAGGATATCCTTCACCGCCGCGCCGGAGAGGCCCGCCACCTTTAGCGAGTTGGTCGCCTTGGTCCATGCATCGGCATACTGGATCACCTCGCGCACGCCGAGGCCGACGCCGAGGACGCCCAGGGCTTGCCCGCCCACGCCCGAAAATGAACGCCCGATATTGCCCTGCATCTGGGCAAAGGTGCGCTCGACTTTCTTGGCCGTGGCGGCAGAGCGGCCCTCGGCGCGCGCGAGGGCCTTCTCGAACTTCGCGGTCTGCGCTTCCAGCTGAACCGTCAGGCGCTCAAGCTCGGTCGCCATTCGTCACCTCGCCGCCACCCGCGCCGCAGCCTGCGCATCCAGCGCATCGCTCGCCGCGACCATCGCCTCATATTCGGCATCCGTGGGCGCCGCCGGCGCGTCCGCGCCGTGCGCGCGCTGCCAACCATCCACATAGGCGCCGAACTGAAACAGGCTCATGCTTCCGATGACATCGGGGCCGAGCCCGAGGATGGCGCCGGCTCCGTAGACGGCGGAGGCGGAGAGACGCCCGTCTCCGCTTCCGCCTCCTCTTTTCCCGGCTGGCGCCCCACGCTTTCCCCCTCCGGCGGGGACAGCGTCGCGCCCACCACCATGGCGGCGATCGGCACGCATTCCAGCAGCGGGCGGGCCGGATAGGCATAGCGCTGCACGAGGCGGAGCGCGTCGGGTGCCGACATGCCGCCGCCGATCAGGCCGAGCCGCAGCGTCTCGTGGATATCCTCCACCCGCCAGCTGGTGCCGCGCAGCCGCATGAACAGATCCATGGGGCCGGCGTTCGTCTTCTCCTGCAGCTCGAGGAGTTGCGCCAGCGCCAGGCGGAATGTCTGGTCGCCATCTCCGAACGGCAGGACGACGCGGGCGTCGAAGGCCGCCATCAGACGGTCGCCGCCGTGAGGGGGCCATCGCCGGTGAGGGTGACATCATAGGTCACCTTGTCGCCGTCCTCGCCGGTGATGTTGAATTCGGTGAGGTGGGCGGCGCCGCTGTAGCGCCGCACGGTCGCATCCGAGAAGGTGATGTCCACCTGCAGATTCTTCGCCGTGTCAAGGTCGAAGAAGTCATCCCAGATGGCGACATGCGCCTTCAGGATCTTGCCGGAGCCGGAGACCGCCCACGAGCGGGACAGCACCTCCTGTTCGGTCCACGGCACGGCGTCGAGGTCGTCGCAATCCGGGCTGGTGGAGGCGTTCACCTCCTTGGTGCGGTTGAGCCCGCGCGAGGTCATGGCGCAGGGCGCCGCGAAAACCTCCGGGCTGGCGCCATCGCCCAGCTTCACCAGCATCTTGCGCCCCGAGGCGGAAATGCCCTGCGTCATCGTAAATGCTCCATTTTCGCCAAGGTTGAAGGTCCGGGCCGGCGGCGCCGGCTCAGGGCGTTTCCGTGAGCGCCCGGAAGGTGAGAACCCCGTGGGTGGTGCGCCCGTCCGGGTCCGCGAAGATGCGGCCGTCGCGATAGGTGATTTCCACCAGCACCTGACTGACACCGAGATCGAGGGCGGCGAGGTGCAGGGCCGAGCGGATGGCGGCGTGGATGAGCCCCGCCCGCTGGCGGCCGCCCTCGCGCGTCCACACGTCGATGTCGAGGAACGCCTCGGTTTCGTCCGTGCAGCCCGTCCCGGCGTCGAGGGACTGATAGGCGGCGATGTTCACATACGGCATGGTGGGCGCATCGCCCGTGGGCAGCGCGCCATAGACGCGGCCATCCACAAGGCCCGCCAGCGTCGTGTCGGCCAACAGCGCCGCCACCACGGCGGAGACCAGCGGAACGTAGGGGTCGCTCATGAGGCCGCCACCTTTTTCGCCGCCTTGGTGATGGCGCGCGACACCTTGGACTTCATCTTCTTTCGCTCGGCCCGGTAGGCCGGAAAGAAAAAGGGTTGCGCCCGCGTGCCAGGATGCCGCGTGCCGGTGAACTTGCCCTTGTTCGGGTGCGCCGCCGTTCCGAACTCCACCCAGCGCGCATAAAAGGCCTTGTCGTTGCCCGCATAGATGGTGAGGCGCATATCCTTGGCGCCCTTGCGGGGGCGGGACTTGGCCAGCACGATGGCGCCCCGGGGAGGGTCGCCCCACGTCCAGCCGATGCTGTCGCGCAGGTCGCCGGCATCCACCGGGGCCAGATGGCGCGCGAGGTTCACCACCTCCTGCGCCGCCTCTTCCATGGCCCTGCGGATTTCCTCCCGGGCGGCGTCCGGGATGGCCCTCAGCTTGCGCCGCAGGCTGGCGAGCCCCTTGATGGCCATCAGGCCGCAACCCCGGCGGTGCCCATCATCTTCAGCCAGGCGCGGGAGCCGTCCGGGTCCGCCGCCGGGCTGGTGAGGGCGAACACCTCGCCGCTATGCACATCCACGGCGCGCCACGCGGCAGTGATGCGCCGGGTGGAGGTGGACCGCCGCACGGTGATCTCCACCGGCTGGAGGCCCGTCAGGCGCGCCGCCAGCACCGTTTCCGAGCCCATGCGGGAGAACACCTCGGCGGACACCGTGAACTCTTCCCGCCAGCCATCCTCCACTTCGTTGAGCGCGTTGCTCGCCGGGGCGGGGCTTTCGAAGCGGAGGCGGCGGGTCATGGCACCGGCGGACGGCATGGCGAGGCCGATCAGGCCGAGTTGCCGAGGATGGCGATCTGATAGGTGGCGGACGCCGAGCCGGAGCCGTTCAGGATCTTGAGAATGTCCCCGGTCGTGGCCGTCACCGGCCACCCCGTCTTGGGCGCGCACAGCACGAGGGTTCCGCCGGGCTTGACGGCCACGGTATGCGTGGCGCCGCCGAACGGCCCGGTGAAGGTGTTGGAGGCCGCGCCGCCCACCACGATATCGGCGCCATTGGCCAGGGCGGCCTTGACGACGATGGCGCGGACCTTGGCGAAGGTGATCGCCGCGCCGGCCGAATCCGTGAGGCCGCCGGCGAGATCGAGGCTGTCCGACGCGCTCGCGGAGAGGGTGCGCTCATCGGACCAGATGCGGTCGGCCTTGAAGTCCGTGAGGCCATCGACGAAGGCGGTGTTGAGCCCCACCTCGTGCGTGACGACGCGGCCGGTCGGGCCGTCCACCACATGCTCACGCCCCTTGATGCCCCCATAGATGTCGGCGGTGATGGTCATCGGCGGTGATCCTCAGGTTTCGGGACAAGGATTGCGGCACCCGCCGCGATGGCGTCATCGGCGCAGCGGCGCCGCACCAGCAGCACGGCGCCCGCGGGAAACTGGATGGTGACACGCCCGCCGCGCTCCGGCGGGCTCCAGGGAAACGGCGCGAGAAACCGCACCCACGGCATCAAACGCCCCAGATGCGGAGGGGGTTCAAAAGGGCCTCTACCCCCATGGGGGTGGGGGCCGACCTTCCGTCGACCAGCATTTCGCGGTTGGCGTACCAGTGCGCCACCATCAGCAGAACAGCTTGGCGAATGGGGGCCGCACGCTCGTCTTCGGCAAGGTAACCCGCCGTGTACCGCACCCGTAGCCGGCCAAACGGACCGATGTCCGGCCACCGCCCGGATAATGGGAACACGGCTACGGTATCCCCGACCCATGGCATTTTCCGCACATCCGCAAGCGGCAAGGTCTGGGATACTCCTGCGACATCGTCGAAGGTGATTTCCACGATCTCATGGAAAGGCGGCTCGGGGAGCACTTCCGGGCCGGCCGGGCACGCGACGGACAGCTCAAGGGTCCGCCGGGCCAATGAGCGCCCAAACCATTGACCGGGGGCGCTGAGATGCGCTTCCGCCGCAACCAGAAGGCCGCTGAGATAAAGATCGTCGTCAGCGAAATCCTGCGCCCGCACATGTGCCTTGGCTTCGGAAAGAGAGACCAAGGTGTCGGTGGGGGGCTCGACGACGCTGACGACGCGGGTGGAAGGAATCATGTGGCCTCAGTCGTCCATCAGAACGTGAAAGGCGCCGGCCTTGGCGTTTCCGCCCTGCGCGATGGAGATCTTCACCCGATCGCTGGCGAGGCCGACCTTGTCCTGCACGGCGGTGCCGCCGGAGGCGAATAGGGACGCGACGCCGGCCTGCGAATGCGTCGGCTGGCGCGGCGCCCGGACGGCGGAAGCGTTCACGTCGCTTTCCGTCCAGAGATTGACGCCGGTCGCCTCGCCCGTGATGGTGAAATCGACGCCATTGGCGAAGGCGTTCGAACCGTCCTTCACATACTCGATCTGATGGACCTTGCCGGACAGTCGCGGGGTATAGGCAACAGCGCTGCCGTCCGCTGCCGTGGTGATGGCGACTTTGTAGCGACGCATGACGATCTCCTTTGCTCGGCGCCGGAGCGCCTGTTGCGCAGCCCTACTTGGCGGACCGCTTTCGGGTGGTCTTGTTCGCCGGAGCCGGCTCGGCCTTGTTCAGAGGGGAAGGCGCGGCCTTTTCCTCGGCATGCAGCCGCACGAAGCGGGCCGGGTGCCGGTTCAGGAGCTCACTGCCCAGCGCTTCGCTGACTTCGAATTCCTCGCCCGGCCGCAGGCTGTCCGCCTTCACCGCGCTGATGCTGATCTGGTCGGTTGCCCGCAACTTCATGGCTTGTCCTCCGAAGGTTGTGGCGGCGGCGAAGAAACGCCGCCGCCGGTGTCAGTGCCCCGCTCAGGTGGCCGCCAGGGCGTCGCTGAAGTCGCCCTTGACGAAGGCCTCCGGCCGATAGACGGCAAGGGCGAGGCGCTCCTCGGCGCGGATGGTCACGAGGTTCTTCCGGAAGTTGTCGCTGTCCTCGGTCGAGATCTCGACGTTGGCGTCCTCGCGGTCGAAGATCTGCGCGCCGAGCTGGAAGGCGCCCACCAGGAACTTGTCCAGGGTCATGGCCTGCGTCTCCACCACAGGCAGGCGCCAGAGGCGCGGCTCGACGCCACCCTGCGGATTGGCGAACAGATAGGCGCCTTCATCGGTCTTGGTGAGCTCGATGTCGGCCCAGTCGGACGGATGCATGACGATGCCGTTCGACGGGTACTCGGCGAGGAACGCCTGCAGGATGGCGAGCCGGATGATGTCGATCTTGGTGAGGTTGCCCGCGGCAGACGGCACGATGGGCGCCGCGTAGGCGGTCGCCTGCGTGTAGATGCCGTTCAGGTCCGTTCCGGTGCCGCCGCCGTTGAGGAGCTGGTTCTCCTCGACATACATCAGGCCGTAGCGAAGCCGCCCATCGATGTAGCTCTGCAGCTGCGGCACATCGTCGAGGATCTGCTTGGTGGCCAGAACCCAGTGGGCGATGGTGGTGACCGCCGTGGTCACGATATCGAACTTGATCTCGGACTGCGGCTTCGCCGAGCCTGCGGTTTCCGAGACGGTGGCGGCGGAATTGGTAAAGCCCGTCTCCTTGACGTACTGGATGGCATTCGACGCCGTCCGGCCGGGCGTAAGCAGATCGCGGATGGTCATGCGGCGCTGGGGCAGGCCAAGAATGCCGGGCTGGCGCTGCGGCACGATGAGATCGCCGGCGGAGCCGTCCGCATCGGTCGTGAGAGCCGAGATGATGGCCTTGACCGGGATGCTCACGCGCCCCTTGCCGCCCGACTTCACGAACGCCTTCAGATCTTCGTGCTCGGCAACGGACTGCCCGACAGACTTCCGCTTCTCCGGCTCGCCCTGGCCACGCGCGAGCTTCTGTTCGATCTCGCCGAGCCGGGCAGACAGCTCGTTGTGCTTGATGAGCGCCTCGTCGGCCGCCTTCTTGGTGTCTTCCGTCACCTTGCCGAGGTTCTTCATCTCGGCCTGCGTGGTCTCGGCGGTCTTTTTCACCTCGTCGGCCGCCTTCTTGAGGTCGGCCGCGAGGGTCTTGAGTTCGTTTTCGTCGGACATCTGTCGCTCCGTCAGGTGCGGGGGAGGAAGGACGCCGCGGCCTCCTTGAGTGCACGCAAAGCGTCGTCTTTCGCCTTCTCGCCCTCGGACTCGCTCCGAATGGCCTTCGCATAGCCGACAGAGGCGATCTGCACGGCCATGGACTTGGGGACGCCTGCCTCGCGCAGGATGTCCTCGAATTCCTTCACGGGCATGGGCTCACCGTCGCGCAGGCGCCGGGCGAACTCTTCCATGCGCTCCGACTTGACGGAGGTGACGGTGGCGCGGCGGTTGGCGGGGAAGTTCACAAGTGAAACCTCCCACAGCCCCAGCGCCTTCAGCATTGTGACGCCCGCCCGCTTCGGATCGGGCTCGGCACCGCCGGGCATCACTTCATAGCCGATGGACATGCCCCGCATGGCCCGGCGCTTGAGCGCGGTATGCACGCGCGCGCCGAGCGGATCATCGAGCGAGATGGTGCCCTTGACCCAAAGCCCCTTGCGGTCCTCGCTCATTTCATCCCAGGTGCCGATCGGCACCTCGTCGGCTTTGTGGCCGAACAGCATGAGCGGCATCGTGCCGTCCTTCTGGTGCTTGGCCAGGCTTTCGGCGAAGGCCCCGGGCAACACAATGTCGCCATAGCTGTCCGGCGCCCCGCCGAACGTGCTGCCGTAGCCCTCGACCACGCCTTCGGCCGAGACATCCTTGATGCTGAGCGCAAATTCCTTGGTCTTCATGGGGAGTTCCTAGACGGGCTCGCCGGGGGCCGGCTGGACTGCGCGGGGCGGAGACTTCCCCAGCTGATCGAGAGGCACGAGGTTGGACTGCACCGTGAGCACGTCGCCGCCCGGCAGGGGCGGGCGGTTGTCCATCGCGCGCCCTTCGTTTCGGGTGAGGTAGCCGTTCTGGCCGAGCGCGCCGAGCATGCTGGCGCGGCCCGCGCTGTCGGCACGCAGCAGGCCCTCGACATTGAATTCCGCATAGAAGCGCGTCCGCTCGCCAGGCGCGATCAGCCGCTTCTTGATGGCCTGCTCGATTCGGGTGAGGTACGGCCGCAGCCCCAGCGTGAGCCATCCCAACATGATCTGCTCGACGCCGGAGCCCCACATGGTCTGCCCATCGGCCGAGTGTCCGATCAGCACCGGGGGAACGCGCAGCCAGCGGCAGATTTCCTCGACGCTGAATTTCCAGCTGAGGAGCATCTCGGCATCCTTCGGCGGAAGACTCACCGTCTTTACGTCAAAACCATGCTCGAGGAGGCCGGCCGACGCTGTCGCCTCCGCGCCCACATAAGGATCGATGAAGGTCTTGCGGAAGTCCGCTCGCTGGTCCGGACCCATCTTGACGCCGGGCGGCGCTGTGAAGAAAACCGAGGCCTTCATACCATTCTTGAAGGTCGCGCCCGCGCTTGCTGCAATGGCCTCGGCGAGGCCGAGCGTCTGGCGCGCATAGGAGACCGGAGACAGGCCAAGATCGCCGCCATCCCCGAACCCGCGCACATGGAATATGTCCGCTTCCCCCCGGTCCTCGGATACGCCCCGGAATGTGTAGCGATACCGCAGCGCATTATTGCGATCGCGCGTGACCGTCATCAGGCCCGGAGCAGACGGCAGCAGCGTGAGGGCGACAATCCGCTCCCCGATCCGCTCGATGCGCGCATAGGCGTTGCCATAGGTGCAAAGCGCGAGGAGCACGCCTTCCCAGAATTCGACGGCGGTCTGATCAGCGTTCGGGCTGTCATGGAGAAGCGCATAGAGCGGGTGGGTTGCCGCCTTTTGCGCTCCGCCCCCGTCCATCCGTTCGAATACCCCCAGAGGGAGGGTCGCTACGGTCTCGGAAATCAGACGCACGCACGCCCACCACGCCGCCATCTGCATCGCGCCCTGCGCGCCGACCGCCCGGCCGGACCAGATGCCCTGTTGCGCCTGCCGGGCGTTCTCCGGGTCGCGCACCTTCACGGCGGGCCAGAGCGACAGCAGGTCGGAAAGGCGCCAGCCAGCCATCAGGCCATGATCCCATTCTTGAGGAAGTCGTCGATGTTCACCGCGTCCTCCCCCGTGATCGTGAGCCCGGCCGCCATCACGCCGGCAACGATGCCGTCGATTTTTTCGGCGGATGACTTCTTGGCCGGCATGAAGTTCATGTTTTCGTCGAACCGGACCTGCGCATTCCCGGCCATCCAGCGCAGCACCGGGTGGCCGCCGTGATCGAGTTGGCCGGCGTAGACCATGCGCTCGAAGTGCCGGCTGGCCTCGCCGAGGGTGCGGATGCCCTGCCGCATCTCCACCATGAGGGCAGGGTCCATGCCCTCGGCCACCATGTCGGTGTAGAGCTTGCGGGCGTTCCACGGGTCGAAGCCAATGCCGGCAACGTCATAAAGCCCCAGACCTTCCTGCAGGGCCTTCATGACGAACGACTGGTCCACATAGTCGCCCGGCGTGGTGGAGAGCGCGCCCGATGCGACCCACCGGTCGTAGGGGACGCGATCATTCTTCACCCGGGCGGCAACGGTTGCTTCCGGCACCCAGAAGCGGCAGGCCATCCGCCACGCCTGATCGTCCTCGCACGGCGGGAACAGCCAGAGGAGGCAGGTCACGTCCTGCGTCGACGACACGTCGATGGCGCCGAATGCGCGACGCCCGCGGAGCATGTTACAATCCGGCTCGGCGTAGCGCCGCCAGGCTTGCGGGTCGCTGGCGCAGGCATCCCACTTCTTGAGGTTCAGCCAGCGTACCGTGGCCTCCACCCACTGATTGAGGTGGTAGCGCCGGAAATTGGCCTCGGCCCTCGGATTGTCCTTCGCAAGTTGCGCCTCGCGGCGCAGGAACGCGATGGTGGGCGAGCGCCCGAGTGACGGATTCGGCTTCCGCCATACCTCCTCGTCCTGCCAGTCCGCATCCGCATCGGCCGCGAACACCACCACCAGCGTGGACGGATCTTCGATCCGCCCGTCGAGGATGGCGAGGCTTTCTTCCCACAGCGCCCAGCCCGTGGCGTTGGACTTCAGGCCAGCCGTCGAGGCGTAAAGCTCGATCGGCTGGAGCCGCGTTCCCGTGCCCTGCCGCAGGAAAGTCATCATGTCGTCGGAGCGCCATTCGTGCATCTCGTCGCCGAGGATGACGGAGGGCGCCATGCCATGCTTGCCTTCGGCCTTGCCGGTCAGCAGCTCGAACTTCGATTGCGTCTGCTGTACCCAAAGCGAGGACTTGTAAGCCTTGATCGGCTTCTGCAGGTGGGGCGAGAGCGACGCCATCACCTTCATCTTGTTGAAGGCAATGCGGGCCTGCTTCTCGTCGCGGGCGAAGACGTAGCCTTCACCCCCGAACACGCCATCGACCGCGTAGAAGAGCAGCGCCAGGGCCGCCAGGAACTCGCTCTTGCCGTTCTTTCGCGGCACCCACAGCATGAGCCGCCGGAACAGCCTGACATGCTCGAAACGGACGGCCCCCGTGTCTTCGTCCGAGACTTCGACGGGCGCCTTCCACCCCACGAGGAGCCGGACGATCAGCTCCTGCCAGTCGATCAGAACGAACGGCTTGCCCGCAAATCGGTCGCTCGTCAGCCGGAAGACGGTCGGCCAGATGCGAACGGCGGCGTCGGCCTTGGCGGAATCGAACCACGCACCAGGTACAGCCGCTGCCCGGCGCCAGGCGAGGCGCGCCCATTCATACCCGAGATCGTCAGCCGCGCGGCGCAGCCACTCCGGCTCGGGGAACAGCTGAGCGCCGGCCGCCGCCTGCAACGCCGCTGCGGATACCTGCGCTGCGCCGGCGGCAGCGTCCATGAAGCCTCATCAGTTGGTACGTGACCCCGGCGGCAGACTGTCGAAGCGGCCAAGCAACCCGATGGCGTCATCCGCCGGTGAGGCCTCCGGCTGGGCAGGCGCCGGTTGCTGGTCCGCGTCGGGTCGGCCGACGCCGCCGAACAGGCCCCGCCCATTGGGCAATTCGGCATGGCTGCGAAACAGGTTCGCGCGGTCGAGGGGCGTGAGGCCAAACCGCTTGGACATCTCCAGCATGATCTTCGACGCAGCCTCGCGCCGGTCGACGGAGGGGTTCACCCTCGGCATCAGGTCTCCGGAGACCGTCTTGACGTTGCGCGAGAAGCCGTTCGCGGCAACGTCCTCATTGGCCTCGGCCCATTCGCCAACCGCCACACAGAACAGGGCGAAGGTGAAGCGGTCCAGGGCTTCGAACAGGTGCAGCTTGGCGAGCTTCGGCACGTAGTCACGCCACACCGCCAGCGCAGCGGCAAAGCGCTCATCCATGAAGCGGGGAGGGGACAGAGCCCCGTCACCATCGCCCGGCGCCGACGCCAGAAGTTCGGCGAGGTGGTGCTGCCGCTCGATCGCTTTGTCGACCTTCGTTTTGCGCCGGTTGGGATACCCCTTCGCCTTCTCCAGGTCGGGCGGGGTGCCGCGTCGTCCGCGCGTCATGGTCCGCCTCCATCAAGTGGCTGGGACAAAAAAACATTTCCCCCAATTCCGCGCCGGAAAAGAGTGTCTTGACCCGCCGGTCCGGGGTTCGAAGGGGCCAGAGTTTTGACCCACCCCCCCCTGCCACACGAAGCAGCATGAAAATGCCCTTGTACGGTACAAGGGTGCCCAGCACTGTCAGCCCAGCAGGGGCAGGCCGAGGCGCTGGGCGAGGGCGTCGAGGGCGGCGCGGCCCTTGCGCTCGATCGTCTGCTTGAAGCCGTCGTGGCACTCCTTGCACGACGAGCACCACCATTCGGACCGCCAGAACGTCTCGGCGAACTGGCGCTGCGGATACAGGTGATCAACGCAGGTGGCGGGGGTCAGCCTGTCCACCAGCTGACAGTAGACGCACAGCGGATGCCGCTGCAGATGCGCCTTGGCCGCCTTGTCCCACGCCGAGGTGTAGCCGCGTTCGCGCGCCGAACCCCGATGCCGGTCATATTCGCGATTGAGCTCCGCCCGCTCCCGGATATGACCGGGCCGGAACAGCCGAGGGCGATGTGTCAGGAAGGCGCTCCAAGCTAGCGCACTCCGGGTGACTGCAGGTGCAGTCACTCCGGTTCGTCGACCGTACGCGGCGGAGGTGATGTACCCCGGGAGGCCGTCCTGCCCCTTCCGCCGATCCGCTCCGCTATCCTGCCATGGCCTTGGTGTGGGAGGCCGAGGATGTGGAGCACTCCACAGAGGTGGAGCGACCGAATATAGAAATCGACACAACCATGATTTGCCGGCCTGCGTCAATCCTCTCCACGATACCGGGAAAGCCGTTGAACGGACCCTCGTTAATCATCACGACCTCACCCACGAGGAACCCTCCCGAAGCCTGCCGCTTCTCGGTCACCTCGGCCGCCTCAGGCAGCCAATAGCCGTCAAGGGTGCAGGCCTCGCGCAGCAGGCCCATCACCTTGTCCGAGATGGGCAGCACCGCGCCGTCTTGCCGACGCGCCACGGATATCACGTCTCCGGTGCGCTGGAGCCGGTAGAGCGAATGACCATCCAGCAGCTCGACGAAGATGTAGCCGGGGAACCGGGCCACCTTCTTGGACCGGCGCCGCATGCGGCCATTCCGGAACACCTCCTCATCGTCCATTTCCCACGGGGCGAACACCCGGAAGCCGGCGCGCGACAGCTCGAACTCCGCATCGAACTCGCGCCCCTCGAACGTGCAAACGGAAACCCATCTCGTGCTCATCGCGCCACCCTCGGCCCATTCAGTGTCAGGTCCAGGGTCACCGCCATGCCGGGGCGGCGGTCCGGGGCAGCGCGGGGAGTGGCGATGCGTGGGGTTGCCGTCAACAGCCCCGTTCTCTCGCCGGATCATCCGCGCCGCCGTCTCCTCTGCGTCCCACCTGTCCCACCTCTCTCAAGAAGAAAGAAGAAGGTGGGGCGCACTCAAACCGTTGGCATCACTTGAACTGTCCCACCTGTCCCACCTGTCCCACCTCAAATCGCCTGCCAGAAATTCCCATCACCCCGACAGGGCGGGTCGTGCGCGCGCGTACGTACACGCGAGGATCAAGGTGGGGCAGGTGGGGCAGGTGGGGCGCGCCCTTGTGCGGCAACGGTTTGCGGGCGACCCACCTTGCCGGTGCGTCCCACCTCAGGTGGGGCGCTGCAGGGGTTACGGCAGGGGATCATCGGCATAGCCGGCCTCCTGCTCATCCTCGCGGCTCCAACCGATGTCCTGCCCAAGGTCCGCCTCTATGGCGTCGCGGCAGGCGGACAGCGTCGGCAGCTGGTAGCACCAGACCCGCTTTGAGACGCCAGGGGCATAGTCGATCATGCGCTTCACCCGGGCGAGGCCCGGCACCAGCTTCTGCATCTTGATGCCGAAGGCCGTCATCTCGCTCTTGCGGCGCACACCCACCTTCTCGGCGACCGCGATGTAATCGTCGAAGAGCGTCACGATGGGGATCACACCCACCCATTGCTCACCGCCCGAGGTGGTGGCGCCCGCCATCACCCGTTCGAACCACCAGCTGTCGACGCTATCCAGCGATCGCAGCTTCTGCTCAAGGAGCGCACCCGTGCGCGGGATCTTGCGCAGGTCCACCTGCGAGAGGTCGAAGGCGAGGAGATCGTGCAGCAGGGCCTCGCGCCCGCCGGCCGCAAGCTCTTCGTCCATCTCGCGGAAATAGGTGGTGTCCTGAGCGCATCTCGGGTTCACGTCGAGCACGCAGAAGCGCCGTTCATCCTTGCCGGCCGGCACCACCCAATCTTCGTTGGAGGTCATCAGCAGGCGCACGAAATTGTCGAGGCGGATGGGGTCGATGCCCTTGGCCTCGATCATCTGGAATTTGGAGGTGACGAGGCCCTTGAGCCGCCCCTCGGCCGCCTTGTCGCCTGCCCACACCGCCTCTTCGGCCTGCAGCAGCAGGCAGCTCGCCATATGGGCGTTGAACTGCCCCGTCACATAGCGCGGGTCATCCACGGCGAAATAGTGGGCTTGAAAGAGCGAGCCCATCACCTCGCCCACCTTCGTCTTGCCGGTGCCCATCTTGCCGCGCATCACCAGCGCCGTGCCCACCCTCTCGCGCGGGCGCTGCACGAGATGGGCAAACCAGCCGAACACCCACCGGAACAGCGCCTCATCGCCCTCGCAGACGTTGGTCAGCAGGTGATCGCGGAAGATGCCATAGGAGCCGCCGGCCCTCGGCGTCACTGTGAACCCGCGCCAGAGGTTGAGATAGCCCGGCGTGCTCGCCGCCCCGTCCGGATTGGGGAAGAACTCGATTCCGGCGTAGGAGCGCCGGCGCGGGTGGGTATGCCAGCGCTTGCCCCATGTCATGCCCTTCACCTTGCCGTCCGGCGCGACGACTTCGGTGTAGGTGTTGGCAAACCAGCTCATGAAGGCGTCAAGGGCGACGATGCGCAGCCGGTCCTCCACCGGGCCGGAGGGCTGCTCTTTCGCCACCACAGCCTTCGACCCCATGAGCACAAGCGCATAGGAATCGTTCATATCGTCCACATCGAAGCCGAGCGGGCGCGCACCGCGAACCTCTTCGCCCTCCTGCCAGGTGCGCCCGTCATCCACCCCGCCGTCGCCATCATCAGCCGCGGGAGCGGGGGCCTCGGCCGCAAAATCAGGCGCCGCGCCCTCGCCCGGCACGGCAGGATCGGGCTGGGAAAGCCCAGCGGCGGCAGCCTGCACAATGGCGAGCACCGCCTCCGGCCCGGAGGCGGGGTGCTGGGAGACGTCCGTCATTCGGTGCCCCTCAGCACATCGTTGAAGTCGCGGCCCGGCGGCGCCCATGCGATGGCCACCTTGCGCCCCGCGCGGGAATGGCGCGCCAGTGCCCGTTCCATCGACCATTGCGTCGCGACGGCCTCGCTGTCGCCGTCGCCCAACAGCAGCAGGTCGCTCACGCTGTCAGGCACATGCATGGCCGCGCTGGAGAAGTCGGGAACCGGCCCGGGCACGCGCGGCGCGCGCTTGCGCCCCAACTTGTCAGCCACCTTGAGCGACGGGTGCGACAGCGTTTCTGTCGCCCGCCCGGCGAGGTTCCCGAGATCCACGCCGGAGACGAACGCCATGTCCGGCGCCACCAGCCCCTTGGCGGACATGGCGGTCCACACCGAAAGGACGGTCTCGATTCCTTCGGCCGCGAACATGCGCCGCGCGCCATCGGGCGCCTTCACCAGCACGATGGCGCCGCCTTGCTTCGACCCGCGCACCTTCTTGGAGGGCAGCACCAACCCCGTTTCGGGGTCTATCCATTCCGCCTTCCCCTTGGGCCGGTTGAGGTCGATCCATGTGATGTGGAGGCCGGAAAAGAAACCCCGCGCGTCGGTGATGGCCGCCAGCATGGCGGGCCCCCGCCCCAGCTCTTTCATGGCCTGCCGCCCATCCTCCAGGGCTTCGGACCCGTGGAAATAGGACACCGAGGGCGCGAAACGCAGTGCTGAGGTGGGCGGCAGCGCAATGGCGCGCAGGGCGAGATACTCCTCGGCCATGGAGCCCCGCAACGCTCGCGCCGCCCGCCAGAGGCCATACAGCCGGTGCCGTTCGCGCTCGCGGAAGGTCGCCGCATCCTTGTCGCGCTCGGCCGCCTTGCGCCGCCGCTCCTCCTCGCGCGCCGCCAGCTCCTCGAGGCTCGCCCGCGTGCCCTCTCCGCGCGGCGGAGGGCGGCCCGTCAGATCCTCGCAGGCGGCGAGGAAGTCGGCCCCGTCGAGATACTGCACAAGCGAAATCGCATCGCCGCCCCGGCCGCTTCCGCGGCAGTGGAAGACGTTCTTTCGGATGCTCACGCCGAACCGGTCCGTGCCGCCGCAGACAGGGCACGGCCCCACCAGCTCGGTCCCCGACCGCCGCAGGCGTATGCCGCGCCGGTCGATCACTTCCAGCACCGACACGGCGCGCGCGTCGGAGGCCCATGCGGCGAATTCAGAGGAGGGGGTGCGGCTCACTCTGCCGCCTCCTGCCTCGCCACGGCATCGGGGCTTACCTCGCCGCACTCGCAATGCCACATTAGAACGGACCATATGCCGTGCGTGGGGCCGAGGTCGCGCACGACCATCCAGCCCCGCGCCATGAAGTCGAAGGCGTCCGCATGGCGCACGTAACAGAACAGGCCGGTGCGGATCATTCGGCCGCCTCACGCTCGAACAGAGAGCGACCAAGCCGCTCTGCCTCTGCAAGGTACTTGCGCGCCTGGGCAAAATAGGCCGGCTTCAGCTCAGTGCCGAGGAACCGCCGGCCGAGCTTGAGGGCCACATAGCCTTCAGAGCCGATGCCCATGAAGGGCGAGTAAACCGTGTCGCCACGGTTGGTGTACTGCAGGATTCCCCTCTCGGTGATATCCAGCGGCATAGGGCAGAGATGCTTTTCAGCTTCATCATCCTGCACCACGCGCACGTTCAGCGTGTCGGTCTCGCGGGTCCCGCGCCAGATGTCGCCGGCCATCCACACTGGCTGTGCAAGTGCCTGCCAATCATCGAGGGGGAACTCGGCCGGATCGTGCAGGACCGGCGGCACGTTCTCCATGCCCTCTTTCCAGGCGCGGAACACCACGAGGTATTCCGGCAGGCCTCCGCCCGTGCGTGCACCATCCGTCCGGAAATTTTTATAGAGTAGCCGGTCGCTCTTGGTTTTCTGCATCTCCCGCACGGGGCAGCGGTCGATCGTGACTCGCCGGTGATAGGTCCACCCCTCCTCCACATGGGCGCGGATGCACCCGCCGGTGAAGTCGCGCAGGCCCCGGTCGCCCTTGTCCGAGCTGTTTGAATAATAGACGAGATCCTTGACGTGGATGGCTGTCAGCCGGCCCGGCTTGGTCACGCGCAGAAGCTCGCGCACCAGGTGGCGGTAGGAGGCGAAGAAGGCGTCGTCGCTCTCGACATTGCCCATATCCCGCTCGCTTTCCGAATACACGTAGAGTGAGGAAAACGGCGGGGAATAGATGGAAAAGTCGAGGCAGCTGTCCGGCAGCGCCGCAGTGAATTCTACCGTATCGCAGCAATAAGCCGAGAAACGCTCGCCGGCTGCCTGATCGAATACATGCGTCATTGCATCCACGCCGGCAGGCGCGCCTCCATGTGGGGCTGGTAGGGGTCTAGGATTTCGTGGACTTGAGCGGCGCGCAGCATGGCCGCGGACATCTCGCGCTTCATGCGGTCGTGGTCTCCAGACTTGCGTGAGACCACGGCGGCAATCTCCGCCTCGGTGTCGGCGCATACGACATGCGCGGTCACCGGCCGCCGCTGGCCAAACCGCCAGAAGCGCCGCACCGCCTGATAGAAAGCCTCGTAGGAGAAGCTCACGCCGGCGAAGATGGTGGTGTTGCAGTGCTGCCAGTTCAGCCCAAATCCGGCAATGGAGGGCTTTGTAAGCAGCACCCGAAGCTCGCCGCGGGAAAAGGCGTCCAGCACCTCTTCCTTGCGCTCGATGGGCATGGAGCCGCGCACCTCTTGCGCCTCGGGCACGGCGGCACGCACGGCATCGGCGTCATAGTCCGTGTCCACCCAAATCACGATGGGATCGCCCGGATGCTCTGCCGCCAGCGCGCCGACAAGATCCGCGCGCTTGGCGGACGTGAGGCGCTTTTCCCTGTGAATGGCCGTGGCCGAGGTATCCGGCATGCGGAACAACCGACCTTGCCCGTCGCGCTCGCCGCCGGCATCGACACTGCGGTCGGCGGCGACTGCATGGCGACGCACCTCCAGCGGCGGCAAAGCGAACCCGTCATCGCTGAAGCCAAGGTCGGATGGCTTGCCCACACACCGTGCCCAGCTCGCCACCCAATCCCAGAAGGGCCGCACCGCGGCACGCTTCAGCCGATAGCGGCCCGCGTTCGCCTGATCCGCGAGGAAGAAGCGGGAGAGCATCTCGTTGGATGGCATGACCCCAAGGAACTCTGCATGTTGGCCAAGCTCGGTGTGATCGTTCGGCGCCGGCGTCGCGGTGCCGGCGAGGCGGAAGCGGGCGTCGGCGAACGCATCGATCAGCCGCCGCGTCGTCTTGCCGGTGAAGCTCTTCAGGATGGAGCTTTCATCGAGGATCACACCGGCGAAGTCGGCAGGGTCAAATCGCTCCAGTCGCTCGTAATTGGTGAGGACGATGCAAGGCGCGGCCGGCACGGTACCGAGGCGCGATACCTTCGCCTCGATGCTCATCTTCTCCGCCTCGCGCAGGTGCTGCGTCGATACTGAGAGTGGCGCCAGCATCAGGACTGGGCGATTGGTCTCCTCGACGACGCACCGGCCCCATTCCAGCATCATGCGCGTCTTGCCGAGGCCGGTGTCATAGAACAGCCCAGCCCGCCCGGCACGCAAAGCGAAGCGCACGCCATGCTCCTGATGCGCGAACAGTGATGAGTTCAGCGCAATGTCACGGGAGATGCCATGGGCGAGCGCCTTTGGCTTCTTCGCCGCGCAAAGCGCGCGATAGGCGTCGAGTCCACTCATCCCGTCCACCCGGTCCGCTCCAGCCAGCGCAGGCGGGCGAGCGTGATCCACTCCACCTGGTCAAGCGTGAAGGCCTCGCGCACGCCGTCGACGCTGAAATGGCGCGAGGGGTGCAGGGTGCGGATGCGCCACGGCTGCCGCTGCAATGGCGGCAAATGGCGCGGCGCATAGCAGGGCGCGCGGCGGGGCATCACGGCACCGCCCGAAGGCTGGAGAGCGGGGCGGCGGCGGGCGTGGCGCCCTGCGCCATGATGCCGGCGCAGGAGGAGCGCATGGCCCGGATGGCGGTTTCAAGCTCGGCCAAAGTGCGGTCGATCTGCACCGCCTCGGCCGGCGTCACCGTCTGGTCCGCCAGGGCAACCGCCACCTTGGTGGCCGTCTCGGCCGTGCGGCGCATCACCTCCGCATGGTGCTCCAGCACGCTGGCGGCCGAGGCCACGGCCACCCCGTCGGAGAGGCGCCGGCCATGCATCTCGGCCATCACCGAGGTGACGGCGGGCACGCCGCATTCGCGCTCCAGCGCCAGCGCCGCCGGCAGGTCGATCACATCGGGGGCGTCCACCACCTGAAAGCGCGACATGGCGCTCTTGCTCAGGCTGCACACCTGCGCCGCCCGCTCCACCCCGCCGCACAGGCTCACGAGGTCGCGCGTTGCCGCCTTCAGCCGCAACAGGAACTGATCGGAAAGGGGCCGCTCGGCCATGGCTTCGTCTCCCGGTGAAAGGCCTTTGGTTCAAGGCGTTGACGCACTTTCCCGAGCCGGGAAAAGCGGGTGCGCTTTCCCGGTGTGGGAACGGTATCTGTGTGGTTTCCTCGGTCCCGTCAGAACACCGGGCTACAGCCCCGGGGGCGATGGAGCGGCAGCGATGACACGGACGGGACCGAGGAGCACGGACGCGCGGCGCGAGACGCAAGCCGGCGCGAAAAGAAAAAGCGGCGCCGCGCGCGAACGCAGCGGCGCCGAGGTGGTCCACCGGGGGAGTGGCACGGGAAGGAAAGAGAGCGCGCGCGTCATGCTACACTGCCCCGCCGGGGCACGACCCAGCGATGGAACTCAGCAGGCAGAGGAGAAGCGGATGGTCCCCAGGACGGCAGACGAAATGGTGAGGTTGCTCACCATCAACGCCTACATCAAACTCTACCTCGACCTCACTCGGGCCAGCACGAAGCGCCGCCTCGACGAGGCCCAGATAGAAGAGATCGAGCGGAACGTCCTGATAGAAGTCGGCAAGCGGCGCGCCCTCATCCCCGAGTTCAAGTTCGACGCGGCCAAGGCCATCCTCCAGGCCGAGCATGGTCTCAAGGAAATGTTCGACATCGCCCGCAAGGCCCGCCTCGACGAAGTCTGAAGGGATGAAATCCCGAACGGTGATCATGCGGCGGTCTCCTGCGGAAGGGGCGAGGGCGCAGGCCCGTAGAGGTCCGGGCGCAGGACGTGCCGGGAAATACCCGTGACCCGCTCGATCTCAAGCACACGCAGCGGCGGAACTTCCCGCCACTGGTAGATCGCCTGTCGACGGACGTTCAGGCGCCGCGCCAACTCGGCGCCACCACCTGCCGCTTCGATCGCTTTTCTGAGCCCATCCATAACCAGCTAGGTAAGCGACGCTATCCACATGCGTCAAGCAAAACTTTCCTCGCAGGTAAGCAACGATTGTCGGAATGTCCCGCCATGAACCCACCTCGCAAGGTCACGCCTTCAAAAGCAGCGCTCGGCGCGCGGATTCGCGACGCTCGCGGCTCCCGCTCCCAAGCGGAGTTGGGTTTGCTGGTCGGGGTGAGCCGCGCCGCCGTCACGCAATGGGAAAAAGGCCAGACCGAGCCAACCCCCGAGAACCTGCGCGCTTTGGCTGAGTGGACCGACGTGAACTATGGGTGGCTCGCGACCGGGCGCGGCGATCGTGAAGCCCCGAACGATATCAGCTCAGAAGATGTGGCCGCGACCATTGGGACCCCCGCGAAAGGTCCGATGACGCTCGGCTCGGAAACCGGCCGCCGCAATATTCCTGACGACGCCTCCGCCCAGTTGGATGTGACAGCAGGCATGGGGGGCGGCGGCCTGACGATCGTGTCGGAAGGCGTACCGGGACGGGCCGGGATGACGTTTGCCGCCGAGCACGTGCGCGACTTCTGGCGCCTGCCGACCGAGGTGCTCGCCGCGCTGGGGCTGCGCGCGCGGGATGTGATCGTCGTTCCGGTCCAGGGCGACAGCATGTCGGGCACGCTTGCGGAAGGGGACTTCGTGTTCGTCGATACACGGCACCGGCTGCCGTCCCCTGACGGCATCTATTGCCTCACGGACGACTTCGGCGGCCTCGTGGTCAAGCGTCTTGAGGTGGTGAGTCGCCCGCGCGACGAAGAGGTGCAGGTGCGGATCATTTCCGACAATCCCAAGCACGAACCGAAAACGCGCTACCTGTCCGAACTCCAGATCATCGGTCGCGTTCTGCGCCGCTTTGGCGTCGTAGGGTAAGCACGAATCGACTCCGTCTCGATCCTCGCGCTAAAGTTGAGCGGGTAAGGGCAGGGGACGGAAATGCGCGGATTACAGGGTGCCGCATTCGCAGCGGCCATGAGCGCGGCGCTGGCGGGCTGCCAGACGTTTGCGAAATACAGCTTCGCACCAGGTCCGCAACAGCAGGTGGTCACGCGCCAGGGCCGGGAGGCGTTGGTCTCCAGTCGTGCCGGGTCAACCGTCACGCTGATGCCGATGGCGCGTAAGTCGGGCACCATGGCGCGGCCCCGGATGGTCGCGATCATCGAAAACCGGAGCCGCGGCGCCGTCACCGTCCATTATGCTGAGATCGGAGTGTGGGACGCCGCCACCGATAGGCCGATCAAGGTCTATTCGGTCGACGATCTTCAATCGGAAGCGCAGGGCGAAGCTCTGGCGGGGGCCATTCTCATGGCGGGCGCCGGCGTCGCGGCAGGCGCCGTGGCAGCGAACAACGTGGGTACCACGACCACCTATGGCACCGTTCGCTCGCCCTACGGCACGAGCAACTATGTCTGGCGCACCTACAACCCCGCTGCCGCACAGGCCGCTCAGGCCGCAGGCGCTGCCGCAGGAGCGGCCGGGGCGGCGGCTGCATTCGCTGAAGGCGAACGGAAGGTGCAGGAGCTGGAAAGCATCATGCTGATGGACCAGACGTTGCAGCCCGGCGAGGCTTACGGCGGTGCGATCGAGTTCAACCTTGCGACGGACAGCGGCACCGGGAAGCAATACGTGGTGCGAATCCCGGTCGGAGAAGACACCCACGAGCTCCGGATCACAGCCACAAGCGTCGGCGCATCCTGAGCGCCAGAAAGGAAAGCATGGAAAGTATCGCTTGACATAGTTGGTAAGCGATACTTTACTCGCCCCGTCTCCACAAAGGACGCGGGCCATGCCTTCTGTCACCGAACAACGCACCCCCACAGCCCTTGACCGGCTGGTCTCCGACATGCGCGACCTCTACGCCGCGCTCGGCGCCGCCACCGAGGAAGATCTCGCGCGTCTCGGTTGGCGCCCGCAGCAGGTGAAGCGCCTGCTGCCTGCCGCCCTTGCCCAGCTCGGCCCCGTCACTTCCCGCGCGGCGTGAGGTGAGCCATGAGCGACAACAGCATCACCCAACGCGCCGTGATGTTCGGCGCCACCTACAGAGACCGCATCACCGGCTTCACCGGGATTGCCGTCGGCCACACCGTCTACATTTCTGGCTGCAGTCAGGTGCTGCTTGCGCCCCCGGTGAAGCCGGACGGATCGCTGGCGGAATCCCAGTGGTTCGATCAGCAGCGGCTCAAGATGGTCGCCGGCATCGTCATCATTGACATCGACAACGGCGCCACCCCGGGCTGCGACCGCCCGGCGCCCAAGCGCTGAGGTGACGGCCATGTGCGATCCGCTCCTCGAATTTCTTGTGGCCGTGCCGCTGCTGATCGTGGTGTGGACCTGCGGCGCGGTCTCCACGCTCCTCGGCCTCTGGCTCTTCTACTGGATCACCGGCCGCCTTGGCTCGGACGGGAAGGGGTGAGCCATGGGCGACGTGATCTTCCTCCCGCGACCCCGCCCGCGCCTTGTGGTGGACAACGGCCCCCGCCGCCCCACCGGCCCCGCCATCCAGGCGCCGGACGCCAGCCGCCGCGACCGGCTGTTCTATCCCCTCGTCACCGTCGCCGGCCTCCTCGGCGCCGCGCTCGGCTGGTGGCACGGCTGGGCGTTTGTCGGCGCGCTCGCCCCCTGTGCCGGCGCCATGTGGTTCGCCGGCATCGTCGCCATTGCCCTCGGCGCCGGCGATCTCACCGCCCGCGACGAGGCCAGCGCCCGCCGCCGCAACTGGCGCCCCTGAGGCGTCCACCCACAGCATCTTCAAGGAGAGTCCATGGCCGCCCGCGTCATCCGCAGTTTCTTCCAGGCGATCGGCATCATGCACCGTGGCCGCGTCGAGGAGAAACTCAACACCGAGCTCGCCCGCCTTCTGGAGGCCGTCGAGCAGCACCCCGAAGAGAAGGCGAGCGGCACGCTCACCCTCACGGTCACCGTGACCAAGCTCGGCGACCGGCTCGACGTGAAGCCGAAAGTCGAGGCGAAGCTGCCGAAGGACAAGGATTTCGGCTCCGCCACCTTCTGGCCGCTCGAGGGCGGGTTGTCCATCGAGCACCCCAGCCAATCCGACATGTTCACCCCGCGCGACGCCAACGCCCGGCGCGAGCCCGCGTGAACCCCAGCCCTCACCCGAAGAAAGGCAGACCATGACGCAGACCACCCCGCGCGAGGACGCGCCCCTTGAGCCCGCCGCTTTGCTGGCGCCGCCCACGTTCCTCGGCGCGCTCGAAGGCGCGACCGTGGAAGCGGTTGCCCAGCTGGCTCGCGAAGCCAGCAAGCCCGAAGTGCTGCAGATCCCCACCAAGGGCCTCGGCCGCGGGCTCCCCGATACGGTGCCCTTCCTGTGGGACCGCCACGCGCAGAAGGCCATTCCGGTGGTCAAGGAGATCCTTGACGCGCGGCCGCCGCTGGAGCGGATGGGCTCGGCGGCGGTAACGACGCTCGACAGCTTCATCAAGCTGGTGGACCGGCATAAGGACGAAGGCTCGGCCATCTTCGCCCGCACCAGCTGGCCCCAGCCGAGCCTGACGGCCGTGATCGACTATCACGACACCGCGCGCGTCGCCCGCCACTGCCGCCATCGGGTGGTCTACGATTTTCCCCTCACCGAGGAATTCAAGACGTGGGTGGAGGGCGACGGCAGGAAGCTGACACAGGTGGAGTTCGCCGCCTTCCTTGAAGACCATTCGGCCGAACTCGCCGCCCCGCTGGATGGCGAGAAAGCCGAGTTCGAGGCGCTGTTCAAGGCGCGCTTCGCCTCGCCGGCCGAGCTGATCGACCTGTCGCGCAGCCTCGAAATCCACGAGGGCGCCAAGGTCAAGCAAGCCGTTCGCCTGCAGACCGGCGAGCGCCAGGTGGTTTTCACCACCGAGCACATGGACGCCAACGGCGAGCCGGTCGATATCCCCGGCATCTTCATGGTGTCGGTTCCGCCGTTCCTGTCCGGCGAGGCCGAGCCTGAGAGGGTGCGCATCCCCGCGCGCATCCGCTACCGCATCACCGGCGGTGCCATCGCGTGGTTCTATGACCTGTACCGCTGGGAATTCTTCCTGCGCGAGCGCGTGCAGCGGGATGCCGCCTTCGCCGCCAAGGCCACGGAGCTGCCCTGCTATGAGGGCTCGCCCGAGACCCCGCCGGCCTGAGGAGGCTCGCCATGGCCTCGATCCCCACCCTCAGGAGCCGCCGGCGCACGCTGGCGGCGGACTATGAGAAGGCCACGCGGCGGCACGCCCGCTGCGCGGCCCTGTCCCGCACCCTCGTGCAGACGACCTGTGACCTGCTGCGCGCCGAGATCCGCGCCGAACGGCAGGCCAAGGCGTCCGTCGACGATCTCTTCTCCCGCATCGGGGCCGCCACATGAATCTCACGCTGGAGCGCGACGCCTTCCTTGCCGCCTTGGAGCGACTCTCCAAGGTGGTGGAGAAGCGCACCACCATCCCCATCCTTGCCAACGTGAAGATGGTGGCGCGCAAGGGCGGCATCGAACTGCGCGGCTCCGATCTCGATATGGAGATCGCTACCACCATTGCCGGCGAGATCGAGGCGCTGGGGGAGACCACCTTTCCCCACGCCATCGCGCGGGACTATGCCCGCAAGCTCCCCGCCGGCGCGAAAGTGGCCCTTAAGCTCACAGGCGACCGGCTGGCCATCTCCAGCGGGCGCAGCCGCGTGAGCGTGCCCGTGCTCCCGGCCGAGGATTTCCCGAACTTTGCCGCCGCCGGTGGCGATTTTCACATGGTGGATATCCCGGCCTCCGACCTGCTCACGCTCCTCGATCGGGTGTCTTTCTGCATCTCCACCGAAGAGACCCGCTATTACCTCAATGGCATCTATCTTCACGTGGTCACGGTCGAGGGCGGCGCCCTGAAGTTGCGCGGCGTCGCGACGGACGGTCACCGGCTCGGCCTGCATGATGTGGCGGTGCCCGAGCTCCCGGCTGCGCTCCCGGGCGTGATCGTGCCCCGCAAGGCTGTCGAGGAGATGGCCCGCCTGCTGAAGCCCCTCGGCGAGGAGAAGGTGTCCGTGACGGTGCGCGCCACGACGCTGGTGCTTGTCGCCGGCGTGACCACCATGTCCACCAAGCTGGTGGACGGAACCTTTCCGGATTACGAACGCGTGGTGCCGCGCGGCAATCCCCACATGGCGCGCCTCGCCGCCGACGAACTGGCCTCCGCCGTCGATCGCGTGGCCGCCGTCTGCAGCGACAAGTCCCGCGCCGTCCGCTTCCACCTCGAGGACGGCAAGCTCACGCTGTCGGTGAAGAACCCGGACGCGGGCGATGCCTCCGACGAGCTGGAGGCCGAATACGCCGCCGCGCCGCTCACCATCGGCTTCAACGGCCGCTATGTGCTCGACATGCTCGGCGCCCAGCCAGGCAAGGCGGTGGCCATGGCCTTCGCCGATCCCGGCTCCCCCTGTCTCATCACCCCGGAGGGGGCCTCCGGCTCCCTCTTCGTCATCATGCCGATGAGGGTCTAGCCATGGAACTTGAGCGCGCAACGGAGATCGTGAGGGCAATCAACGCCCGCGCCATGGTTACGGCCGGGCTGGATGTGGCCTTGGGCAACCTCAAGGACATCTCGCTCGCGGAGATGCTCGAAGCAAAAGCGGCCGTCATGGCCGCCAACGTGGCGGCGGCGGCCCATCAGAAAGAGCATGGCGGCTCATATTCCGTGTACATGGTCCCCGATGACCGCCTGATCGCCGCCGTGTACGTGCTTGGTCATTTCGCGCCAAGCCGCGATCCGATCCTCTGCCTCCCATTTCCGTCATTCAATGGCACGCACGTGGCCGTCGCCTGCGTCGCCGTGACCCCCGAGCCCGAAGCGGGCGAAGACGAGGAGGACTAGCCCATGGCTGGCGTCAACAAGGTCATTCTCGTGGGCTATCTCGGCCGCGACCCGGAGATTTCCACCCTGCGCGAGGGCTCCCGCGTGGCGACCCTCAGTGTTGCCACCTCGGAAGGCTGGCGCGACAAGGCCACGGGCGAGCGGCGCGAGCGCACCGAGTGGCACCGTGTCATCGTCTACAACACCAATCTCGTCGATGCGGCCGAGCGCTTCTGCAAGAAGGGCTCGCACGTCTATGTCGAGGGGCAGCTCGGCACCCGGAAGTACACGAACAAGAACAACGTCGAGGTGACCGTCACCGAGATCCTGCTGCGACCCTACCGCGGCGAGCTGACGATCCTCGATCGCGCCGAGCGCGCGCCGGCGCCGGACCCCGACGACTACGGCACCACCCGCACCCGCGACACCGCCTCTCCGCCGCCCGGCGGGGTGGATGACGAAATTCCGTTCTGAGGTGGCGCGATGGGCGAAATAACTGCCATCTCTTGGTGCGATCACACGTGGAACCCTTGGATTGGCTGCACGAAGGTCAGCCCGGCGTGTGACGGCTGTTACGCCGAAGCGCTCATGGACAAGCGCTATGGCCGCGTGCAGTGGGGCGCACCGGGGCGCGGTACCGGAACCCGCGTCCGGACTTCGGCCTCGCTCTGGAATGATCCGCTGCGCTGGAACCGGACGGCTGAAGCTGCAGGCACGCGCCCGTTCGTGTTTTGCGCCTCGCTGGCGGACATCTTCGACAACGCGGTGTCGACGGACTGGCGGCGCGACGCCTTCGACGTAATGCGCCGGACGCCACGATTGGTCTACCTGCTGCTCAGTAAGCGCCCGCAGAACATGGTGAAGCTCGGCGAGGAGGCCGGCGGCCTTCCCCCGAACTGCGCGCTGGGCACCACGGTCGAAGATCAGGAGCGCGCCAATCGCAACGTGCCCGCGCTGGTCGCGGCGGCAGAAATCCTGAAGCCGGCCTTGACGTTTCTGTCGTGCGAACCGCTGCTCGGCCCGGTCAACCTCTACCCGTGGATTGGTGATCTGGATTGGGTCATCACCGGGGGCGAGACCGATCAAGGTGGCCACCAGGCGCGCCCATCGCATCCGCAGTGGTTTCGGGACATCCGCGATCTGTGCGCAACGGCCGGCTGCTACTTCCACCATAAGCAGAACGGCGAATGGAGTCCCGTCGAGATCGTGGAGGAAGAGGACGGTAGGCTTGGCCCTGCGTATCCGATGGCTGGGTTTTCGGCCGCCAGTGCGCATCGGGACCAAGAGTGCCGGTTTTGGCAGGAGGGCGAGTGGGTGCATTGGCCCTTCGTCGAATCCGCCCCAGCAGTCGGCGCTCGCAAGATTGGAAAGGCTGCGTCCGGCCGCCTTCTTGACGGTGCGCTGCATGATGCCCGCCCGGGGGTTCCGCGATGAACCCCGCTCGAATCCAGCGCCAGCGGCGCGCCGGCTGGCGCATGCCGGAGGGCGCCGTGGTGGTGAGCCGCCCCACGGTGTGGGGCAACCCGTTCCCGGCGTCGCCCGGCGGCAACGGACACGCAACGCATCTCTACCGCCGCTGGCTCGCGGGTCATCCCCCCGGCGACGACGCCAGACGCGCGGAAATCCTGCGCCGCCTGCCAGAACTGAAGGGAAAGCCCCTCGCGTGCTGGTGCGCCCTTGAAGATCCCTGCCACGCCGATGTGCTGATCGAGCTGGCGAACGCGACCGAGGAGCCTCGCTGATGGACATCGCCCACATTCCCGGCGCCACCCGCACGATCGGCGAAGGGCAGGGCTATCTCGGCCTGCCGCTGCGCGATGAACCGGTGCATTGCACCGTCAACGGCCCCGCCACGCCCAGCATGGTCACGGCATGGCTACCCACGCCCGACGAGGTGGCCGCCCTCATGGCCGGCGCCGCCGTTCACGTCCGCATCCTCGGCACCGCGCACCCGCCGATCATGCTCGGCGTGGGGCCGGCTGGGGAAGGGGAGAGCGCCCACCCCGCCCCAGCGCTGCCGGCGGAGGCGTATACGCGCCTGCTGCTTGAGAAAGCCGTTTGCGCGCTCGAATACTTCGCTGATGCGGTCTTCAACGACAACGGTGACATGACCGTCACAGGCGTGCCCTTCGACCCCGAAAAGCACATCCTCGCTTATCAGGTCCGCCGCCGCATTCTCGCGGCCCTCCCCACCCAGCCGGGGGAGAGCTGAGCGATGCCCCGCCTCCTCACCATGGAAGAGGCCGCCGAGCAGCTCGGCATCGGCATCAAGACCTTGCGTGAGCACGTGCGCCATGGCGAGATGCCGTTCATTTCCATGGGGCGCGGGGAAAAGCGCAAGCGTCGGATGTTCGACCCAGCCGACCTTCAGGCCTTCGTCGCCGCACGCAGGGAGCGCGAGCCGTGTCCGTCTATCGAGCCAAAAACGGCCCGCTGTACCACTACGATTTCCAATATCGAGGTGTACGATTTCACGGCTCTACAGGCTGCACGAGCCGCCGAGAAGCAGAGCGCGTCGAAGAACAGAAGCGGGAGGCCGCAAAACAGGCGGTAGAGCAGCGGCAGGGCGGCGCGCCGATGACGCTTTCCCAGGCCACGGCCCGGTTCTGGACGGAAGTCGGCAAGCACTATCGCGGCGGCTACAACGCCACCTTCTTCGCGGCCCTCGGCTGGCTGAATGCCGAGCTTGGCAAGGCCACCCTTCTCACTAGTATCGGCCGGCGCCAGGTCTCCGCCGCCATCGCCCGCCGGCGGGCCGAAGGCGTGAGCAACGCCACAGTGAACCGCACCGTCACCGAGCCCCTGCGCCGCGTGCTCGCCCGCGCGCGCCAGCACTGGGAACAGCCGGTGCAGGATATCCCGTGGCGGGATTTCCTCCTCGCCGAGCCCAAGGAGCGCGTGCGCGAATTGTCGGAGGAGGAGGAGGCGCGTCTCTTCGCGGCGCTGCGGCCGGATTATCACACCGTGGTGCGCTTCGCCCTCATGTCCGGATGCCGGCTCGCCGAGTGCGTCGGCCTCACATGGGAAGATGTGAGTTGGGGCGCGCGCACGCTCACCATTCGCGGCAAGGGCGACAAGCCCGCCACCATCCCGCTCACCGCCGGCCTGCGCGCCCTGCTGTGGCCGCTCCAGGGCGGCCATGCGGAGGCGGTCTTCACCTATGTGGCCGACAGGGCGGACGGCGAGGTGCGGAAGGGGCAGCGCATGCCCATGACCTATGAAGGCCTGAAGACGCAATGGCGCCGGGCCAAGTCTGCCGCCAAGCTCTCCGACTTCCGGTTCCACGACACCCGCCACACCGCCGCCACCCGGCTCCTGCGATCGAGCGGCAATCTCAAGCTGGTGCAGAAGCTCCTCCGCCACGAGGACGTTGCCACCACCACGAAGTACGCCCACGCCCACGACGAGGATCTGCGGCGGGCGATGGAGGAGGTGGAGGCGGCGCAGGCCCCCAAGAAGCGCGCGACACGGAATCCCGGAAAAGTCCCGGAAAAGCCCGGACCAGTCCGCAAGAAGCGGTGACATTTCAATGTGATGTCGGCTGTTCGGCCCCGCGCTCCCAAAGCAGATGCGCTACCAGGCTGCGCTATGCTCCGACATTCCGCCGAACGGCTTCGTTGCTACATTTTCGGGACGGTCGGCGCAAGGGGAGGTGCCCTCCTTGCGAGAACGAATGGTGGACGAATGCGGTGTTCCGTGACGCAAAGTCCCGAAACACTCCCGAAAGCGCGCGGTCTTTGAAATGCCGAAGATGCAGCCCCGTCGCTCCTGCGGCAGCAAGCGAACGACAGCATCGGCTCTGGTGCAAAGCGAATATCGGGTGGAGGTAGAAGTGGCTCCCTGAGCAGGACTCGAACCTGCGACCATTCGATTAACAGTCGAACGCTCTACCAACTGAGCTATCAGGGACCGTGGGTCTCGCGACCGAGGCCGGCGATATAGCAACCACATCGCCGCTTGTGAAGCCGTAAGACGCGCTTTTCCGGGGGAAGTTGCCGCACCGACGCGCAAAGTGGCGCCGGCGCAGGATTTTCAGGCCCTCAACAAATCGCCGTCTGGCCCCAGGTCCACCGCGCCGCCCGCGCTGGAGGAGGCATCAGCCTCGTGCGCGAACTGGGCGAAATAGAATCCATAATAGCGGCCGCGCCGGGCGATCAGCTCGTCGTGGGTCCCGCTCTCCACCACCCGGCCGCCTTCGACCACGCAGATCCGGTCGGCGCGCACCACCGTCTGCAGGCGATGGGCGATGACGATGGTGGTGCGCTCGTGGGCGAGTTCCGCGAGTGCCTTCTGCACCTCCGCCTCCGATTCCGAATCGAGCGCGGCGGTGGCCTCGTCCAGCAGCAGGATGGGCGCGTTCTTCAGGAAGGCGCGGGCGATGGCGATGCGCTGGCGCTGGCCGCCGGAGAGCTGCGCGCCGTGCTCGCCCACGGCGGTGTCATAGCCGCGCTCGAAGCCCATGATGAAGGGATGCGCGTGGGCCGCCTTGGCCGCCGCGACGATCTCCTCTTCCGAGGCACCCGGCCGGCCGAAGCCAATGTTTTCGCGGATGGTACCCGAGAACAGGTAGACATCCTGGCTCACCAGGGCCACCGAGGCGCGCACGGAGGTCCGCGACACGGTGCGAGTGTCCACGTCGTCGATCAGCACGGCGCCGGACTGCGGATCGTAGAAGCGCTCGATGAGATTGATGATGGTGGTCTTGCCGCCGCCGGACTGGCCGACCAGCGCGGTCGTGCGCCCCGGCTCCGCCAGCAGGTCAAGGCCGCGCAGCACGTTCTCGCCGGGGCGATAGGCGAACACCACGTCCTTGAACTCCACCCGCCCACGGGGGCGGGGGAGGGCGGTCACGCCAGGGGCGTCGGAATCGGGGGCGGGCGCGTCGAGCAGGTCGAACAGCATGCGCGCGCCCATCACATGGCTCACCAGCTCCACATGGAGGCGCGACAGGCGCTTGGCCGGCTCGTAGGCCAGCAGCAAAGCCGTGAGCACCGAGAAGAACTGGCCCGGCGAGCGGCCGAGCTCGATGACGTTGTAGCCCGCGTAGAGGATGACGCCGCCGATGGCGAGGCCGCCCAGCGTCTCCATCAGGGGGCTGGATTTCGCCTGGGTGCGCACAAGGCGGTTTGCGTTGATCTCCACGTCGTCGATGAACTTGTGGGTGCGATCCCGCATCACGGGTTCCAGCGTGTAGGCCTTCACCGTGCGGATGCCCTGGAACACCTCCATGACGATGGACGACAGCTTCACGCCGGAGGTGAAGCCGGTGGTGAAGATGGTCTTGGCCTTCTTGATGAGCTTGCGCGTGCCGAGCACGGCCGCCGGCATCACCACGAGGGCGATGACCGCCAGGAAGGGATCCTGAACGAAGGCCACCGCGGCCAGCATGATCAGCGAGAGGAAATCGCGGCCGATGCTGGTGACGATGAGGTCCAGCGCGCCGCGTGCGCCGGCGGCGCCGGCAGTGAAGCGGGTGGTGATCTCCGCCGTGTGGCGGTGGCCGAAATAGGCGGCATCCTGCAGCAGCAGCCGGTCGAAGGCGCGCTTCTGGTTGTCCGCCACCACCCGGTTGCCGATGCGGGCCATGGTGATGCTCTGCCCGTAGGCCGAGGCGCCCTTGATGATGGACAGCGCCATGACGATGCCCGACACCGCCCACACCGCCGCCGGGGTGGGGTGGACGAAGATGGCGTTCACCGCGTCGTTCATCAGATAGGCGAGGCCTGCCGTGCAGGCGGCCATCGCGCCCATGAAGACGAAGGCCAGCACATAGCCTTTCCAGTGCTTGCGACCGTCGGACAGGAGAAGGCGCCGCAGGACGGCATTCGTCTCGTCCGACGAGGGCGGAGGCCCGAGGCGCTGCTGGGCGGCTTTCGCGTTCATGTACATCTCCGGCGGCGTCCGGGGGCGGGACCGCTTCGGTGGCTCCATGAACTGCCAGCGGGAGGCTAAGTCAACTTGCCGGGCGCCAGCCATGCCGCAGCGCAGCGCCGCAGCTCGGGCGGGTGCCGGAGCGTGTGCGCTTCTATGGAGAGAGATATCGGGGAGCTGGAGGCCACGGAGGGAATCGAACCCCCGTACACGGATTTGCAGTCCGCTGCGTCACCACTCCGCCACGTGGCCTCACGAGCGCGTGTTCTTAAGGCGTTCGCCCAGACCGCGCAAGCGCCGGTTGGGATTGTCCCCCGTCTTGGTGGTTCGCCGGCATCAGCGCAGGGTGTGGCGCAGCAGGCGGCGCGACAGACTGGGCAGCCGGCCGGCGAGAGTCGCGTTGATCAGTGGCCCCAGCAGCTTCATCCGCGTCTGAACGCTGCTCTTCATATAGGGCGCCACGGTCTTCAGATCCGCCCACGCGCGCTCGACGCGGGACCAGTCGCCGGCCCTTGAGGCTTCGACGAATTCGTTGCGCAGGATCTTCGCGAAGCGGGGGGCGATCACATCGCGCCGCCAGTTCAGCCCGAGGCGGGGTTCGTCCGGATGCGCCTCGATGAGCTTGGCGAAATAGATCATCCGCGATTTCGCCATGCGGGCGCTGAACGAGGTCGATTGGGGGTAGATGCGCCACATGGTGACGGCCGTGTCGAGAAAGCGGCTCCTCACCCCCATGGAATAAAACCGGACGAACAGGTCGTCATCCTCATAGCCCGACAGGCGCTCGTCGAAGAGGCCGGCGTCCAGCATGGCCTGCCGTTCCACCAGCGAGGCGCCGGGCAGGATGAACATGTCATGCTCCAGGCACTGCTGCAGCGAGCGCTTGGGATGCGATGTCGGCACCTGATCCAGGCAGCATTCGGCAATGAGCCGGCCGCCGCGGTCGATCTGGTCGAGATTGCCGTAGACGAGGCCGAGCCGGCGGATGTCGCCGTCCAGGAAAGGCCGCTGCAACAGGGCGAGGTGATTCTCGTACCAGAGATCGTCCTGATCCAGCAGCGCGATATGGGAGCAGGCCGTCTCGCGGATCGCCAGATTGCGGGCCGAGGACTGGCCGCCGTTCGGCTTGTTCAGCAGGCGGACGGGATGATGCCGCGCAATCTCTTCAACGATCCCGGGGCCCTCATCGGTGGAGCCGTCATTGACGACGATCACCTCATCCGGCGGGCGGGTCTGGTTGAGAACGCTTCGGAGCGCATCGGCGATGAAGGGCGCGCCATTATAAAGTGGGATGACCGCGGCAATCGATATGGACAAACGCCGACATTCCTTCCAGCGCCCGATTTTCCCGGGCATCGCCCCTGCACATCCTATTACCCAAGGGAATCGTGACCGTCAAAAACGCTATTCAAATGGGCCGGATACGCGTGGCGTCATCGCCATTGTGAATGGCGATGGAGATGCGGAAGCTGTGGGCCATCCGCTCGGCATGGGCGATGGCCTGCTGTGCGGCGGCGGGCGGCAGGACCTCGAGGGCGGTCGGCCGGAACAGGGCGAGCCAGCGCGCGAACTGCGCCTCGCCCGCATCGCTGCCGAGCGCGAGGTGCGGGGGCAGGGGACGGCCCTCGTACCGGCCGGACTTCAGCAGCACCGAGGACCAGAAGTCGCACATCCTGGCGAGATGGACGGGCCAGGCATCCTCGGCGATGCGGCCGCCGAAGATGGGTCCGAGCACTGCGTCCTTCTGCACGCGCGCATAGAAGGTGTGAACCAGGCGGCGGACCCCGGCCTCGTCAAGACCTTCAGGGTGGGCTCCCTGCGATGTCGGGGAAGGGGTGTCAGGTGCCATCATTGCATTGTGCTTCCTGGCTGCCCTGTGGGCGCCATTGCGGTGGCCTCCGGCAAGGGTCAGCCCATGAAGGAAAGTCCACGCCGCGGGTCGGTGGGGACACTCCCGCCGCAACGCGTCCGGAACCATGCGACTTGCGGCCACATGAACGCGCCGGCCCGCGCGCCGTTGCCCATCGGCGCCTTGCAAAAGGGGCGGCAATATGGCTCTTGAGCCCGACGGCACGGGACACGCCTCCGCTGAGCGCCCCGGGCCAAGGGGATGGCCGGAGACGGGAAAATGATCGATTACGTCGAGCTGCGCCGCGGCATGGTGGATAGCCAGGTGCGCACCAACAACGTCACCGACCCGGGCATCGTCGGTGCGATGCTCGAAATCCCCCGCGAGCTTTTCGTCCCCGCCCAGCTCAAGTCGCTCGCTTATATCGACGACGACCTCGCCCTCACCAGCGGCAGCCCCCCGCGCTACCTCATCGAGCCGATGATCCTCGCGCGCCTCATCCAGCAGGCGGACGTGCAGGAGCACGACCACGTGCTCGATATCGGCGGCGGCACCGGCTATTCGGCGGCCGTGCTCTCGCGCCTTGCCCAGCAGGTGGTGGCCGTCGAGGAGGACGCCGGCCTCGCCGCGACGGCCACGACGACCCTCGCCGACATCGGCGTCGCCAATGTCGCGGTCATGCAGGGACCGCTGAACGCCGGATGGAAGGCGGAAGCCCCCTACGACCTGATCCTCCTCAACGGATCGGTGGACGAGGTTCCGGCCGCTCTGTTCGACCAGATGAAGGAGGGCGGCCGCCTCGTCGCCGTGGTCGGTCACGGCGGTGCCGGAAAGGCCTGTGTGTTTACCAAGGTGGCAGGTTCCGTGAGCGAGCGGGTCGCCTTCAACGCGGCCGTTCCGCCGCTCCCCGGCTTCAAAGCCGCGCCGCGCTTCACTTTCTGAGCACTGTGGCGCGTTTGCAGCGGTAGGCTGAAAACGCCGCCGGGATCGAACCGATCGGTTTCGGATCGGGATCAGGATCGATATCTTACCGAAAAGTTACCGCGCGGCAGAGTCGGTGCGGCGAGTCTGCATGGCCGTGTCGGATCGGGAGATTGGGATGTCGGTTGCAAAGCGCATTCGCCTCAGCGGTGTTGCATGTTTGGCGGGCGTTGGTGTCTTTGCTTTGGCCATGGGTGGTGCGTCGGCCCAGTCGCTGGATCAGGCGCTGGCCATGGCCTACACCAACAACCCCACGCTGAACGCCCAGCGCGCCGGCACGCGCGCCACGGACGAGACCGTGCCCCAGGCGCTGTCGGGCTATCGCCCCACCCTGAACGCCACCGCGCAGGCCGGCCCGGAATATGCCAAGCAGCAGGCTTCGGGCGTGAAGACCAACGGCTGGCTCTGGCCCCGGGCGTTCGCGCTCAATGCCGCCTACACGCTGTTCAACGGGTTCGTGACCGCGAACCAGACCCGCAACGCCGAATCGCAGGTGCGCGGTTCGCGGGAGACGCTGCGCAACACCGAGCAGTCGGTGATGCTGAATGGCGTCACGGCCTATATGAACGTCATCCAGGCGATCGCTCTTCTGGACCTGCAGAACCAGAGCCTCGCGGCCTTCCAGCAGGAATTGCGCGCCACGCGCGACCGCTTCAACGTGGGTGAGGTGACCCGCACCGACGTGGCCCAGGCCGAGGCCCGGGTGGCGGACGCCCAGTATCAGGTGAGCCAGGCGGTGGCGAACCTCTCCACGGCGAAGGCGAACTACCGGCAGGTCATCGGAGTGGAGCCGGGCAAGCTCACGACTCCGCGCCCCATCGAGGGCACGCTGCCGCCCTCCGTGGACAAGGTGATCGCCACCGGCCTCAGCAATCATCCGGCCGTGAAGGCTTCGGAATTTGCCGTGGATGCGGCCATGTTCCAGGTGAAGGTCGCCGAGGGTGGCCTGATGCCGAACCTCTCGCTGCAGGGTCAGCTCTCGCAGTCCTACGACCAGAACTTCTCTGTGGATTCCCAGAGCGGGGCGGCGGTGACGCTCAATCTCTCGGTGCCGATCTACCAGGGTGGCGTCGAATACGCGAACATCCGCCAGGCGAAGGAACTGCTGACGCAGGCGCGCATCGAGGTGGATGTGAACCGCGACACCATCCGTGCGCAGGCGGTTCAGTATTGGGGCGCGCTCCAGGCCGCGAAGGCCCAGATCCAGGCGGCGCAGGCCTCCGTGGCCGCCAACACGCTGGCGCTGGAAGGCGTTCGCGAGGAATGGCGCGTGGGCCAGCGCACCACGACGGACGTCCTGAACGCGCAGCGTGACCTGACCAACTCGCAATCGTCCCTCGTCGTCGCCCAGCGCGACCGGGTGGTCGCCGCTTATGCGCTGGTCTCGACCGTCGGCCGGCTCGACGCCCTCTCGCTCGGCCTGAAGGTGAATTATTACGACCCGCGCGTGCACTACAATCAGGTGCGCGACAGCTGGGCCGGTGTCCGCACACCGGACGGTAAATAATACCGGTAGCCGCCCCACGTCTGTTCTTGCTGCCAACTGGGGCGGTGCCATACTCCTCTGATAGATAGTGATTCTCGCCGTCGGCATCGGCTGCGAGGCCATCCGCTCACGGATCGCCTCGCTCGGCCATGTTCGTCGGCCCGTCTTCGACCGGGGTCGGGACATGGCTGCAAGCCCCAAGGCGCAGGAACCGTCGATGGAAGAGATTCTGGCTTCCATCCGCCGCATCATGGCGGATGACGAGCAGCCGGCGCAGCATGCCGAGCCGCCCCACCGCCGCAGCGAGCCGCCGCACCCGGGCGAGACGCGGACCCGGCGTCCACCTGAGCCTCGCGTGGTTGCCCAGCGGCAGGCGCCGCTTGAGCCTCCGCCGGTCCCGCGCCGTTCCGTCCCTCCGCACGATGCGGCCCCTGCCGCGCCGGCAGGCTATGCGGCGCAGCAGAGGCCGGCCCCCAGTCCAGCCCCCACCGGCCGTGGAAATGGGGAACGTCTGCCTTCGGCCGCGGCCGAGAGAGCGCAGCGTGCGTGGCTGGACGAGCAGGACGAAGCGGTTTTCGCCGAAGCGGCTGATGCGTTGCGGCAAGTTCAGCGCGAGCATCAAGTTCAGCGCGAGCATCACGCCGAGGCGCCCCGTCCCGCGCGGCCGATGGCCCAGCAACCCTATCCCCATCACCCAGCCGAGGCGGCGGACGAGCGCCACGCCGCCCCCACCGCAGCTCCCGCGGCCCAGCCGCGCGCGATGCGTCCCCAGCCGGCCGCTGCCGCCTTCGAGGATCGTGCGGGCCAGCCCGCGAACGAGCCTGCCGGGGAGGCCGTGCGCCGTCGCGATCTGCTCTCGGCCAATGCGGATGCCGCCGTGATGGCCGCCTTCCGCAATCTCGGCGATGTGCTGCTGCCGCAGAAGGAGCGGACGGTGGAGGATCTGGTGAAGGAGATCCTGCGCCCCATGCTCAAGGACTGGCTGGACGCCAACCTCCCGACCATCGTCGAGGATCTGGTGCGCGCCGAGATCGAGCGCGTCGCCCGCCGCCAGCGCTAGAACACGGCGATCTGATTGCGTCGCAGTCAGATCGGTTACCGCGCTCTCGTTCTTAGGTTGAGAGGGCGATTCACCGTTCAAGTCGTTTCCAGCTTGATCGGATCGCTCTAGACCTGCGGGTCCGCCACTCACCTCTCTTTCCATTCCCGTGCGGGCGGTGTGTTGACGCCGGACCGCGCGTCCGGCTTAAACGCCCGCTGACCCGTTCCGACCACAGCGGACGCGGAGCCGGCCCGGCGCGCTGCGCCGGCGGCGGCCGAGCGGCACCGCGGAGTCCCGTTCATGCTGGAAAAAGTCTTCGATCCCGCCGCCGTTGAAGAGCGCATCGCCGATCGCTGGGAGAACGCCGGCGCATTTCGCTGCGGCCGCCCCGAGCGCAAGGATGCCGAAGGCTTCTCCATCGTCATCCCGCCGCCCAACGTCACCGGCTCCCTGCACATGGGCCATGCGCTCAACAACACGCTGCAGGACGTGCTGGCGCGGTTCGAGCGCATGCGCGGCAAGGACGTGCTCTGGCAACCAGGTACAGACCATGCCGGCATCGCCACCCAGATGGTGGTGGAGCGCCAGCTCGCCGCCCAGAAGCTGCCCGGCCGCCGCGATCTCGGCCGCGAGGCCTTCATCGAGAAGGTGTGGACGTGGAAGGCCGAATCGGGCGGCACCATCGTAAACCAGCTGAAGAAGCTCGGCGCCTCCTGCGACTGGTCGCGCGAGCGCTTCACCATGGACGAGGGGCTCAGCCGCGCGGTCCTCAAGGTGTTCGTGCAGCTCTATCGCGAGGGGCTGATCTACAAGGACAAGCGCCTCGTCAATTGGGACCCCAAGCTCATCACCGCCATCTCGGATCTCGAGGTGCTGCAGGTTGAGGTGAAGGGCAATCTCTGGCACCTGCGCTACCCCATCGAGGGCGAGAAGGACCGCTTCATCGTCGTCGCCACCACCCGGCCCGAAACCATGCTCGGCGACACGGCGGTGGCGGTGCATCCGGACGACGAGCGCTATCGCGACCTTATCGGCAAGAATGTGCTTCTCCCGCTTGTGGGCCGGCGCATTCCCATCGTCGCTGATGAGTATTCCGACCCGGAGAAGGGCTCCGGCGCGGTGAAGATCACCCCGGCGCACGACTTCAACGACTTCGAGGTCGGCCGCCGGCACGACCTGCCGATGATCAACGTGCTCGACGCCGAGGCGCGGATCGACCCGCAGGGCATCCAGGACGACTACGCCGAGCGTCCCGAGGCCTATGTGGACCTGCCGGACGCCGCGGGCGTGCTCACGCACCTCGCGGGCATGGACCGCTTCGCCGCGCGCAAGCACATCGTCGAGCTGCTCACCTCGCTGGAGCTGCTGGAGACCATTGAGCCGCACACCCACATGGTGCCGCACGGCGACCGCTCCAACGTGGTCATCGAGCCGTGGCTGACCGACCAGTGGTACGTGGACGCCAAGACCCTCGCCCAGCCGGCGCTGGCGGCTGTGCGCGAAGGGCGCACCACCTTCGTGCCAAAGAACTGGGAGAAGACCTATTTCGAGTGGCTGGAGAACATCCAGCCCTGGTGCATCTCGCGCCAGCTGTGGTGGGGCCATCAGATCCCAGCCTGGTACGACCCCTTCGGCAACGTCTTTGTGGCCGAGGACGAGGACCAGGCGTTCGAAGAGGCGCTGGCCCACAATGTCGGCAACGAGAGCCTCTCGCCCGACGAGGCGCAGGCGCTGATCGACGATGCCGACAAGCGCGCCCAATTCCTCACCCGCGACGAGGACGTGCTGGACACGTGGTTCTCGTCCGCCCTCTGGCCGTTCTCCACCATGGGCTGGCCGGACGAGACGGACGAACTGAAGAAGTTCTATCCCACCAGCGTGCTGGTGACGGGCTTCGACATCATCTTCTTCTGGGTGGCCCGGATGATGATGATGGGCCTGCATTTCATGGACGGCGAAGTGCCGTTCAAGGACGTCTACATCCACGCCCTCGTCCGCGACGAGAAGGGCGCCAAGATGTCGAAGTCCAAGGGCAACGTCATCGACCCGCTGGACCTCGTGGAGAAGTACGGCGCGGATGCGTTGCGCTTCACGCTGGCCGCCATGGCCGCGCAGGGGCGCGACATCAAGCTCGCCACCTCCCGCGTCGAGGGCTACCGCAATTTCGCGACCAAGCTGTGGAACGCCGTGCGTTTCGCCCAGATGAACGGCTGCGTGCGGGCCGAGGGCTTCGACCCGGCGAAGGTGGAAGGCACCCTCAACCGCTGGATCATCGGCGAGGCCGCGCGTGCGTCGTCAGAGGTCAGCGAGGCGATCCTCGCCTACCGCTTCAACGAGGCGGCGGGCGCGGTCTACCGCTTCATCTGGAACGTGGTGTGCGACTGGCACCTGGAGCTGGCGAAGCCCGTGCTCTCCGGACCCGATGGCGCGGCCAAGGACGAGACCCGCGCCGCGACCGCCTATGTGCTCGACGTGGCCATGGGCCTGCTGCATCCCTTCATGCCGTTCCTGACCGAGGAATTGTGGTCGGAGACCGGGAAGGAGGGGCCGGCGCGCACCAGCCTTCTGGCGCTGGCGCCGTGGCCGGACCTGTCTGGCCTCGAGGCGCCGGACGCCGAGGCCGAGGTGGGCTGGGTCGTGGACCTCATCACCGAGATCCGCTCCGTGCGGGCGGAGATGAACGTGCCGGCCGGCGCGCAGGTGCCCCTCGTGCTGGTGCAGCCCGGCTCGGAGACAACCGCGCGCGTCGCGGCATGGGACGACGCCATCCGCCGGCTCGCCCGCCTCTCCGACGTCTCGGTGTCGGACCTTGTGCCCGCCAGCTCGGTGCAGATGGTGGTGCGCGGCGAAGTGGTGGCCCTGCCGCTCGCCGGCGTGGTGGACCTCGGTGCCGAACTCGCCCGCCTCAACAAGGAAGAGGGCAAGCTCGATCAGGAAGTCGCCCGCATCGACGCCAAGCTCGGCAACGAGAGCTTCGTCGCCCGCGCGCCCGAGGAGGTGGTGGAGGCGGAGCGCGAGAAGCGCGAGGAATACATCCTGCGCAAGGAAAAGGTCCGCGCGGCCATCAGCCAGCTCTCCGGCGGCGCCTGAGCGCGCGGCGTTCCCCCTCTCACCGGCGATCCAGGGAGGCGCGGGGCAAGTGTTGCCCCCGCGCCTCGGCTTCTGCCGTCGGTCTCGGACATGGTAAAGACTTGTAGTTACCGGCCGCCGTCTTGCAGGGGTCTTGGGCCTGCAAATTGTGACAGAGAAGACACACTCCCGATCCTTTGAACGCGCGCAGTTCCCGTTAGGGCCTTACGCCGCGAACTCGCCACAAAACGACATGAAATCGAAGCTCAACGCGTGGCGGTGAGTGTAGCCCGGGAAGTGTTTCCGGACGCCGCGCCTGGGGTGGGTCCGGATGGACGGTCGTTGCACATGGCGAGAGGATGCCCCGGCGGGCCGCGCCGGGCTGCGCCCGAAAGGTCGCCTCAGAGGTGCCGCCGGTCGGCCTCTCCTCGGCCCCGATATTGCCGCTGCGTCCGGTCATGCTTCGTCGATCATGACTCTGGTTGCGACACACGGGACATCGGGGGGCGGGGCGAGCAGGCCGGCAAAGCGCTTGACGCGCCGGTCCGGCCACATGCGCACGCCCGTCGCCATCGCCAGTCTTCTTCTCGCCGCCGGACTTTCGGCCGGCAGCGCTTATGCCTTCGACGGCACCGCCCAGACCCTCCAGCCCTATGAGATGCAGCCGCTGACGCCGCCGGCGAACGTGCCGCTGGCGCCGCAGGTTCGCCCCGTGGACGAAGCCTTCCGTACCGGCGCGCAGGCGCTGCGGGCCGGCCAGACCGCCAAGGGCATCGACGCCCTCGGCTATGCCGCCGCCCAGGGCCACGCCATGGCCCAATGGAAGCTCGGCCGCATCTACATGGACGGCGACGGCGTGAAGCGCGACGACGCCAAGGCCTTCGAATATTTCCAGAAGATCGCCAGCAGCCACGCCGAGGATTATCCCGGCACCGCGCAGTCGCGTTTCGTGGCCAATGCCTTCGTGGCGCTGGGCTCCTATTACCTCGTCGGTATCCCCTCCGCCGGGGTGAGGCGCGATCCGTCCCGCGCGCGGGACATGTTCTCCTACGCCGCGTCCTATTTCGGCGACGCGGACGGCCAGTACCAGCTCGGCAAGCTCTATCTGGAAGGCGTCGGCGGTCCCCGCGACGCGCGCAACGCCGGCCGCTGGCTGACGCTCGCCTCGCAGAAGGGCCAGTATGAAGCGCAGGCCACCCTCGGCGTGCTGCTTTTCCGTGGCGACGAAGGCGTGCCCCGCCAGCGCGCCCGCGGCCTCATGTGGCTGACGCTGGCCCGCGACGCCGCCGTCCGCCCCGGCGACAAGTGGGTGGTGAACGCCCACGAGCAGGCCTTCGCCGAGGCGACGCCCGACGAGCGCGAGAAGGCGCTCGACTATCTCGAAGTGTGGCTGAAGACGGCGAAGCGCTGATCCGCGCGTTCGCCGTCACCCCTCGTCAGGCCGCTCGCCTTCGTGGCGCGGCACGCCCGATCCCAGATCATCCGCCATGTGCAGCGCCGAGGCGGCCCAGATGTGGTGCGTCGGCGTCACGCGGTCGGGCGCGTCCAGCGTGCCGATGGTGATGTCCACGTCGCTCTCCCGCGCCATGTCGAACACGATGGGGCTGCCGCACGTCCCGCAGAAGCTTCGGGCGACGCCGGGGCTCGATTCGAAGATGGCCGGTGTGCCGGCGGTGAAGGCGAAATCCTCCCGGGCCACGGACACCCAGGGCAGTGCGGCGGAGCCGGAGGCGCGGCGGCATAGGGTGCAGTGGCACCAATAGGCGCTTTTCACCCGCTCCAGCCGGTAGCGCAGGCGGCCGCACAGGCAGCCACCCTCAAGGCGCGTCGCGTCATCCGCCATCGCGGTCATGCCGCGATGGAGAAGTCAGCCCAGACCGGCACATGATCGGACGGCTTCTCCCAGGCGCGCACATGCTTGTCCACGCCGGTGGCGATGAGCCGGTCGGCCGCCTGCGGCGACAGCAGCAGGTGGTCGATGCGGATACCGTTGTCGCGCTGCCAGGCGCCGGCCTGATAGTCCCAGAAGGTGAACAGCCGCCCGGCATCGGAGGTGGCGCGCAGGGCGTCGGTGAAGCCGAGATTGACCAGCGAGCGGAAGGCCTGCCGGGTGCGCGGCAGGAAGAGGGCATCGCCCGTCCAGGCCGCGGGGTCGGCGGCGTCGCGCGGTTCGGGAATCACATTGAAGTCGCCAGCCAGCACCAGCGGCTCCTCCAGCTTCAGCCGTTCGGCGGCAAAGGCGGAGAGGCGCTCCATGAAGCCGAGCTTGTAGGGATACTTCTCGGTGTCTGGCGGGTTGCCGTTGGGGAGGTAAATGCAGGCGACGCGCACCACGCCGCTTTTCACCGAGACCACCGCCTCGATGAAGCGCGCCTGCTCATCGCCGTCGTCGCCGGCGAGGCCGTGGGTCACGTCCTCCAGCGGCAGGCGGGAGAGGAGGGCGACGCCGTTGAAGCCCTTCTGCCCATGGACGGTGACGTTATAGCCCAGCGCCTCGAAGGCCTCCTTCGGGAAGGCTTCCGTCTGGCATTTGATCTCCTGGATGCAGACCACGTCCGGCCGGGTCTCGCCAAGCCAGCGGACCGCATGGTCAAGGCGCTGGCGGATGGAATTCACGTTCCAGGTGGCGATGCGCATGGGATGGGGGCTCCTTCGCGGCGGAGGATACCCCCGCCCGCCGGTGAGGCAATGGGGCGGCGCACCTTCCCTATCGATGCCTGCCAAAGGCTTGCGACCTCGGGCAAAGAGTGGCAGGAACGCCGGATGACTATCACGCGCATGACCATCTCTGGCGGCCGGGCGGCATGACCTTCGCGTCCATCGAATTCCTGTTCTATTTTTTCCCGCTCTTTCTGGTCGCCTATTTCTCCGCGAAGACGATCACGACGCGGAATTACATCTTTCTCGCCTTCTCGCTCGTCTTCTATTCGGCTGGCTATACGCCGCACATCATGATCCTGCTCGCGTCCGTCGCGGCTAATTTCTTTCTCGCGAAGGCCATCGAAGGCCGCGAGGGGGCCGATCGCAAGCGGGTGCTGGTGCTGGGCGTGACGCTGAACCTCCTCCTTTTGGGCGTGTTCAAATACACCGGCTTCCTCGTGGAGAATCTCAACGCCGTCATCGAACCCATGGGCGTGGGGCTGCCGGTGCCGCAGATCTCGCTGCCGCTGGGCATCTCCTTCTATTCCTTCCACGCCATTTCCTACCTCGCGGACATCTACAAGAAGAAGGTCCACGCGAACCGCGATCCGGCGCAGTTCGCCCTCTACATGTGCATGTTCCCGCAGCTCGTGGCCGGCCCCATCGTGCGGTACGCGACGGTGGCGCGGCAGCTCTCGGATCGGCGCGTGACGATCGGGCGGTTCTCGGCGGGCGCGCGGCTGTTCGTCATCGGCCTTGCGTGGAAGGTGCTGATCGCCGACGAGGTGGCGCGGCTGGTGGACGGGGTGTTCGACACCACCACCCATCCCACCTTCGTGGAGGCGTGGCTCGGCCTCTATGCCTACACGGTGCAGATCTATTTCGACTTCGCCGGCTATTCCACCATGGCGGTCGGCCTCGGCGTGATGGTGGGCTTCGTGCTGCCGCGGAACTTCCGGCTGCCCTACACCGCCCATTCCATCACCGATTTCTGGCGCCGCTGGCACATGAGCCTGTCGGCCTTCCTGCGCGATTACCTCTACATCCCGCTGGGCGGAAACCGGGGCGGGGAGATGCGCACCTACATCAACCTCTCCATCGTCTTCCTGCTGTGCGGCCTTTGGCACGGGGCGAGCTGGACGTTCGTGATCTGGGGCGCGCACCATGGCGCTTTCCTCATCATCGAGCGCGCCTTCCTCGGCCGCTGGCTGAAGCGGATGCCGGGGCCGGTGAGCCACCTCTACACGGTGCTGGTGGTGATGATCGGCTGGGTCTGGTTCCGCGCCGACAGCCTGCCGGGCGCCATCGACATGTTCCAAGGCCTCGCCGGCCTGAACGGCTTCAGCCGCGCCTCCATGGCGCTCGGCTTCGGCCTGACGCCGCTGGCCATCATGGCGCTCGTGGCCGGCGGGCTGATCGGCTTCTTCCGCTGGCCGCGCTGGAAGATCGTGTCGGGGGAGGGGGCCATGGCGCGGGTGGCGGATTTCGCGCTGATCGCGGTGCTGATGCTGGCGAGCGTCGCCTGGGTGGGCGGCACCAATGGCACGCCCTTCCTCTATTACCGGTTCTGAGGCGCGCCCGATGACATTGCTCTCCCGGCATCGCCGCTATCTGGGCATCCTGGTCGCCGGCCTGTTCGGCTTCCTGCTGCTGTCGAACCTCATTCCTGACCCGCTGGCGAGCATGCAGTGGCGGGTGAAGGTGGCGCCGGAATGGTCCCTCGATCGCAAGCTGAACCTGTGGTTCCGCAACATCGGCATCTTCATCCAGGACAATTTCGGCTTCCGCGCCACCCTCCCGGTGTTCCGCCGCGAGCTGCGGGCGGAGCTGAACTCGCCGGACAGCAAGCCCTTCTACGCCGGCCGCGACGGACAGTTGTTCTGGGGGCGAGAGCAGACACCCGCCCAATCGGCCGGCGCGCTGGTGCGGGCGGCCAATGTGGAGCGCTTCGTCGACATGATCGGCGAGATGCAGCGCATCCTGGCGCCCGCGGGCACCAGGATCGTCGTCGCATTGCCGCCCAACGCCCAGTCGGTGGAGACCGAGGCGCTGCCGCTATGGAACGATGCGCTCGCCTATCCGACGACGGAATACGACCTCGCTTTGGCCGGGCTGAAGGCGCGGGGCATTACGACCGTGGATCTGCGGCCGGTGCTGAAGGCGAGTCCGGCGCCGCGCTATCTCCTCACCGATACCCACTGGAATGCGCGCTCCAGCGTGCTCGCCTTCAATGCGGTGATGGTCGCCGCCGGTCATCCCGACTGGCAGGTGGACCCGGCGCAGGTCGTCGGCGGACTTGAGCCGGCCGCGCGCGGCGACCTCCTGCGCGCCATGCGCATGCCGCCCGAGGTGAAGGAAGAGGATTTCCGCCTCAACGTGCCGGCCAAGGCATCGCGGCCGCGCCCCGACCCTGTGCTGCGCAGCCTCAACGAGCATATCGCGTTCAAGTCGGTGGTGCGCGACTACACGCCCGAGGGGCTCAGGGTCCTCATCATGGGCGATTCCTTCACCGCCACCTCGTGGCCGCGCCTGTTCGCCAATGCGCCGGTCAAGGAAGTCGCGTGGATGCACGCCTCCGCGCGGGTGACGGGCAATTGCGATTTCAGCTTCGACGACGTGAAGCGCTACGCGCCGGACCTCATCATCTATGCCCGCACCGAGCGCTTTTTCCCCTGCTACGGCGATGACTGGCCGAAGGGCCTGCCGCGCCTGTGGCGCAACGCGGTCCCGCGAAACGTCGCGCCATAGCGAGCCGCAGTCGCGCGCGCGTCAAACCGCGCGACGCGTCGGCCGCCGAATGGTCTGGCTCGCGTGCAATTGCGTCTGATGTCGGGTCAGACGGCGAAGCTGGACCCGCAGCCGCACTTGGCGGTGGCCATGGGGTTCGAAATCTTGAAGGCCGAGCCCATCAGGTCGGCCTTGTAGTCGAGCTGGGAGCCCTTGAAATAGTCGAGCGACATGCGATCGACCACGATCTTGGCTCCTTCCTTCTCGATGACGAGGTCGTCGTCCGACTGTTCCTGCGTCACGTCATACTTGTAGGAAAAGCCGGAGCAGCCGCCGCCTTCCACGCTGATGCGCAGGAAGGTGCCCGCAGGCTCGGGGGAGAGAATCTGGCAGATGCGGCGGGCGGCCGCCTCCGTCACGGTAAAATCCACCTCGGTCACGGGGACTTCGGCGGGAACGGTCGGGGCGAGGGATGTTTCCATGGTATCGACTTTACGAATTGAAGCTGGCAATGGCCTCTAAGGTAAGTCCATCCGCCTCCGATTTAAAGGGCGGGCGGTGCGAAACGGTTTTGTGCAGGGCAACGATGCCTTGCATCGCGCGTTCGGGAAGCGGGGAGGGACAGGCATGGCGGTGAGCGGCGCGACGCCCCGCGTGGCCTGGGCGTGCGAGGCCGAGCATTCCCGCGGCCGCCTCGTTCCCGAGCCCGAGATGCCGCCGCGCAGCCCGTTCCGGCGCGATTGCGACCGCATCATCCATTCCACCGCATTCAGGCGTCTCAAGCAGAAGACGCAGGTCTTCGTCTTCAACGAGGGCGATCATTACCGCACGCGCCTCACCCACACGCTGGAGGTGGTGCAGGTGGCCCGCTCCATCGCCCGCGCGCTGGGGCTGGATGAGGATCTCGCCGAGGCGCTGGCGCTGGCCCACGATCTCGGCCATCCACCCTTCGCCCATGCCGGAGAGCGGGCGCTGGACGCCTGCATGGCGGGGCAGGGGGGCTTCGACCACAACGCCCAGTCGCTGCGCGTCGTCACCCGTATCGAAGGCCGCTACGCCGCCTTCGACGGCCTCAACCTGACGTGGGAGACGCTGGAGGGCATCGCCAAGCACAACGGCCCCCTGACCGACCGCGAGGGCAACGGCATCGGCCGTTATCGCGACGGCCTGCCCCACGCCATCCGCGTGCATTCCGCCCAGCAGGATCTCGAATTGTGGAGCCACGCCTCGGCGGAGGCGCAGGTCGCGGCCATTTCCGACGACATCGCCTATGACGTGCATGACCTCGACGACGGCCTGCGGGCCCGCATGTTCACGCTGGACGACATCGCCGGCCTGCCCCTGGTGGGCGAGGCGCTGGCGAGTGTCCGCGCGCGCTATCCCGGCCTCGACGTGCCGCGGACGGTGAACGAGGTGCTGAGGCTGGTCATCACCCTGCTGATCGAGGACGTGGTGGCGGAAAGCCTGCGCCGGGCGCGGGCCGCCGGCGTCACATCCGCCGCCGACGTGCGGGAGCTCGGCGCGCCCATCGTCGCCTTTTCGGATGCCATGCGGGATAAGGAGAAGGCGCTGAAGGGCTTCCTCTTCCCGCGCATGTACCGCCACGAGCGGGTCAACCGCATCATGGCCGAGGCGCAGGGCGTCATCCGCGACCTGTTCGCCTATTTCATCAACCGCCCCAGGGACCTGCCACCGTCCTGGCAGGATGGTATCGATGCGATGGAGGGCGAACGCCTCGCCCGCCGGGTCTGCGACTACATCGCAGGCATGACCGACCGCTACGCCCTCGACCAGCACGCCCGCTTTTTTGACTCGACCCCGGACTTGCGTTAGGCGCGCCGGCAACCGAACCCGATTGGACCCCATTCCATGAACGTCTACGCGATCTTCGCCGATCACGTCCGCGAAGCCGTCGCCGCCCTTGCCGCCGAGGGCCTCGTCAAAACCGGCCTCGACCTTACCCGTGTGGTGGTGGAGCCGCCGCGCGATGCGAGCCACGGCGATCTCGCCACGAACGCGGCCATGGTGTTGTCCAAGGACGCCGGCATGAAGCCGCGCGATCTGGCTGAGATGATCGCGGGCAAGCTGAAGGCGGTGCCGGGCGTGGCGCGGGTGGACGTGGCCGGGCCCGGCTTCATCAACATCGCCCTCGATCCCGCCTTCTGGCCCAAGGTGCTCGCCGCCGTGCTGACGGCCGGCCTCGATTTCGGCCGCTCCACACTGGGGGCGGGCGAGAAGGTGAATGTGGAATACGTCTCCGCCAACCCCACCGGCCCCATGCACGTGGGCCATTGCCGGGGCGCGGTATTCGGTGACGCCATGGCGCGCCTGCTGGCGTTCGCCGGCTTTGCCGTCACCAAGGAATATTACATCAACGACGCCGGCGCCCAGGTGGACGTGCTCGGCCGCTCCGCCTTCCTGCGTTACCGGGAGGCAGTGACCGGTGAGACGGCGGACATTCCGGACGGACTCTATCCCGGCGACTACCTCATCGCCGTCGGCCAGCAGCTCGCCGAGATGCACGGCGGCGAATACATGGCCGCGCCGGAGAGCGAGTGGTTGCCTGTATTCCGCTCCTTCGCCATCGGCTGCATGATGGAGATGATACGGGAGGATCTGACCGCGCTCGGCATCGAGTTCGACGTGTTCTTCTCAGAACGCTCGCTGGCCTTCGGCGCCGTGGACAAGGTGGGCGCCACCATCGAGGCGCTGCGCGCGTCCGGCGAGGTCTATGAGGGCCGCCTGCCGCCGCCCAAGGGCGCGCCCATCGAGGATTGGGAGGACCGCGAGCAGACGCTCTTCCGCTCCACCGACTTCGGAGACGACGTGGACCGGCCGCTGAAGAAGTCAGACGGCAGCTACACCTATTTCGCCGGCGACATCGCCTACCACAAGGACAAGGTTGAGCGCGGCTTCCTCAAGATGATCGACGTCTGGGGCGCCGACCATGGCGGCTACGTCAAGCGCATGCAGGCGGCGGTGAAGGCCGTGTCCGGGGGTCGGGCCAGCCTCGACGTGGAGCTGATCCAGCTGGTGCGACTGTTCCGCAATGGCGAGCCGGTGCGGATGTCCAAGCGCGCGGGCTCGTTCGTGACCCTGCGCGAGGTGGTGGACGAGGTGGGCCGCGACGCGGTGCGCTTCATGATGCTGTTCCGCAAGAACGACGCACCGCTGGACTTCGACCTCGGCAAGGTGATCGAGCAATCCCGCGAGAATCCGGTCTTCTACGTGCAGTATGCACACGCCCGGGCTAAATCGATCCTGCGCAACGCGAACGAGCAGTTTCCGGACCTGCCGGCGAATCCCGCCGACTTCGCCGGAGCCGCGCTCTCGCGACTCGACGACGAGGGCGAACTGACGCTGCTGCGCCGCATCGCCTCATGGCCGCGCCTCGTGGAGCAGGCCGCGACGGCGCGAGAGCCGCACCGCGTCTCCTTCTTCCTTCATGAGCTGGCAAGCGAGTTCCATGCCCAGTGGAACCGGGGAAAAGACTTGCCACATTTACGCTTCATTATCGAGAATGATCGAGATTTGACCTCGGCGCGCTTGGCATTGGTGCATGGCGTGGCCACGGTACTCGCTTCCGGTCTCAAGGTGCTCGGAGTGGAGGCCGTTGACGAGATGAAATAATCGCTCGTCCGGTTGCGGTCCGGCGTATGCTGGCCGAGGTGCGGGCGGGGCTTGTTGGCCGGTTTGCGAAGATCCGTTTCGCGAGGATCCGGCCGGGTGGGCGGCGCAACACATCGAGGCGACATGGGCGACGAAAGCAGGTACCGCTACCGGCGTGACGATGCTGCCACGGGAAGCGGCCCCGGCTCCCGGCCGGCGCAGGCCGCCGCCGGTGATCGCGCGGGTGCCGATCGCGCGGGTGGTCGTGATCCCCTCGCCGAGCTGGCTCGGCTCATGGATCACGATCCGTTTGACGATTTCGACGGGCTTCCGCCAGAGACGCCGCAGCGCTCCGCGCCGCCGCAGCAGGGCGCGGCCCAGCCGTTCGATCCGCGCCGTGCGGCCGTCCAGCGCTATATGCCTCCGGCGCCCCCAGCGCCTGCCGCTCCCGCGCAGCGTTTCGCGCCCCCTCAGCCGCCGCGCGCCGTGCTCCAGCCGCCGTCCCGTCCGGCTCCCGAGCCCGAGCCCGAGTATGACGAGGACGACGACGCGGAGGCGTGGAACACCGCGCCCGCGAACACCGTGCCCGCGCGCCAGCCTGCCGCTCCGGTTCGCGCCGGGTCCTCCTACGCGCCGGAGCCCCAGTCCCGCGCGCCGCAGGGCTACAATGCCCCGGGTTACGCGCAGCCCGCTCCGTCCTATGCGCCGCCACCCCGGCCGGCGGCGGATGCACGCACGGCCGATGTGCGGACCGGCTACGGCTCCCTCGCCCGCGACGCTGCAGCCGCCCGCGCCGTGCCGCAGCAGCCGGAGCAGGACTATGACGATTATGACGACGATTACGATGACGACGGCGTAGACGATCCGCGTCAGGCCGATCCCCGTCAGGCCGATCCGCGCGCCCGCGCCGCAGGCTATGGGCAGGGTCAGGCCCCCCAGGCCTATGGCCGGGCCGACGCGCAGGGGTATCGGCAAGAGACGCGGTATCAGGATCCCCGTCAGCAGGATGATCGCCGTGCCACGCCGGGTCAGCCGTCCCGGCAGACGTCGCGTTATGACGATGAGACGGATGAGGCCGGTTATGCCTTTTCCGCCGCCCGTCGGGACGACGACTACGATTACGACGATTATGACGACCGCTACGATCCCGAATATGCGGATGACGGCTACATGCCGCCCCACGGCGAGGATCTGTACGAGCCCGAGCCCCGCCGCCGTCGCGGCCGCACCGCGCTACTTCTGGGCATCTCGGTGCTGGGTCTGGTGGTGGCCGGCGTCGCGGGCGTGTTCGCTTACAACATGGCGGTGGGTCGCTCCGGCCTGATGTCCTCCTCCGGCGGCCCGCCGGTCATCAAGGCCGATTCGGCGCCGGCGAAGACCACGACCCCACCGCAGGCCACGACCGACGCGCAGAAGTCCATCTATGATCGCGTCGGTGGCCCGGTGACGGCCGGAAACGAGAAGATGGTCCCCCGCGAAGAGCAGCCGGTGGACGTGACCTCCGCCGCCCGTGCCCCCGCGGATGCCGGTCCGGCGCCCGCCGCGCAGCCCATGCAGACGACGCAGAACCTCACCGAGCCCAAGCGCGTGCGCACGATGACCGTGCGCGCCGATGGCAGCGTGACACCTGGCGTGCCGACCAGCGCGGTTTCGGCCTATGCGCCGAGCCAGAACCCGATTCCGGTCGGTCTGCCCCAGCCCAATCCCGTCACCACCGTGCCCGCCTCTCCGCCGGCGGACGCGACCGCCAGCACATCCCCGGCGCCCACGGCGGCCGGCACCTATGTGGTGCAGGTGGCCTCGCAGCGTTCGGAGAGCGATGCGCTTGGCTCGTGGAAAGCGCTGCAGGCCAAGTATCCGAACCTGCTCGGCAGCTACAAGGCTACGGTCAAGAAGGCGGATCTCGGCGACAAGGGCGTGTACTACCGCGCCCAGGTCGGCCCCTTCGCCGGCCGCGATCAGGCCAACGAACTTTGCCAGTCCCTGCGCGCGCAGGGCGGCGACTGCGTGGTCACCCGGAACTGAGCGGCCTTCGGGGCCAGCGAGACAGAAAAGCCGCCCTCGGGCGGCTTTTTCATTTCAGGAGGCCGCGCTGCGGAGCAGGTCGAGGGCTTCGAGCACCGAGAGCCGGCGCACCTCCGCCCGGCCGATCTCGCCGAATCGCTTCTCGCGGTGGATGGTCTCTCCATCGCGGCGGGCGCAGGCGAAATGCACGAGCCCCACGGGCTTTGTCTCCGATCCGCCCCCCGGCCCGGCGACGCCGGTGATGGCCACGGCCGCATTGACGCCGGCCGCCTTCAGCGCACCCTCCGCCATGGCGCGGGCGGTCGCCTCGCTCACGGCGCCATGGGAGGCGAGGGTCGCTTCTGGCACGCCGATCATCGCCATCTTCGCGGCGTTGGAATAGGTGACGAAGCCGCGGTCCACCACGTCGGACGATCCGGGCACCTCGGTGAGGGCGCCAGCCACGAGCCCGCCGGTGCAGGATTCTGCCGTCGCCAAAGTCCAGCCGCGGGCGCGGAAGGCGTCGAGGACGCTGACGGCGCGGGCGTAGGTCTCCTCGTCCATCGTCAGATCTCCGTCCGCTAGATGTCGTCGCCCGCCGGCAGGCGGATGGTGGCGCTGGCCATGGCGGCGATGCCCTCTCGCCGGCCGGTGAAGCCGAGCCTCTCCGTGGTGGTCGCCTTCACCGAAATGCGCGCGAGTGGAACGCCGGTGATGCGCGCGATCTCGGCACGGATGGCGTCGCGATGGGGGCCGACCTTCGGCGCCTCGCAGATGAGGGTGAGGTCGAGATGGGCGATGCGCCCGCCGCGCGCCGTCACCTTCTCCACCGCATGGGCGAGGAACCGGTCCGAGGAGGCACCCTTCCATTGTGGATCGGAAGGCGGGAAATGGGCGCCGATGTCGCCGTCGCACAGCGCCCCGAGGAGCGCGTCCGTGAGCGCGTGCAGGCCGACGTCCGCATCCGAATGGCCGACCAGCCCGAAGCCGTGGGGCACCACGACGCCGCCGAGCATCACGTGGTCGCCCGGCCCGAAGGCATGAACGTCGAATCCCGTGCCCGTCCGCACGTCAGGCAGATCGGCGAGGGTGGTTGCGGCGGCGCGGGACATGTCTTCGGCAGTGGTCAATTTGATGTTCCCTGTCTCGCCGGCGAAGGTCGCAACCCGATGGCCGGCCCATTCCATCACCGAGGCGTCGTCGGTGAGCGTGGTGACACCGCTCCCGGCCGCCGCGCGATGGGCGGCGAGGAGCGGGCCATAGCGGAACGCCTGCGGCGTCTGCACGGCCCGCAGCGCGGCGCGATCCGGCGTCTCCGCCACCAGCCCGGCCGCATCGACGCGCTTCACCGTATCGGTGACGGCAAGTACGGGAATGGCCGCATCGGCTTCGCCCACAGCGGCGACGGCGCGGGTGATGAGGTCGGGCGTCGCGTAGGGGCGGGCGGCATCATGAACGAGGATGATGGTCGGCGCGTCCGGGCCGGCCAGCGCCTCCAGCCCCGCGCGTACCGAGTCCTGCCGCGTCGCGCCGCCGGAGACCGGTGCCAGAATCTTGGGCAAGCTTTCCGCAGCGTCCGCAAAGAGGCCTGAATCATCGCTATGGATAACCGTGAGCACGGCCTTGATGGACGGGTGCTCGCAAAAAAGGCGCAGCGTGCGGCGCAGCACGGGCTCGCCACCTATCTGCTGATATTGCTTCGGCAAAGGGCCGCCCGCCCGGCTTCCCCTGCCAGCTGCAACGACAATCGCCACGCAGTTCCCGGCTTGAGATTCGGTCACGGCCGTTCCTCCGCCGAAGCAGACGGGCGGGCCACGAATTGGCGGGTCGGAACGCGGTCAGCCATGCTGCGATGCAGCGGTGCACACACTGCCCTTGCGTGCCTCGCGCATTTGTCTAAGATGTAGGCAGAACACAGCTGGCCTAAATTCTGTGCAAGAGACTGTCCCATTGTCCATTCCGGCGTTGCGCCTCGGCGCCGCGACTCTCCCAAACCCGGTCATCCTCGCCCCCATGGCGGGAATCACCGACGCGCCGGTGCGACGGATGGCGGTCCGCCACGGCGCGGGCCTCGTCATATCAGAAATGCTGGCCAGCGAAGCCCTCCTCGAGGGCAACCCCGAGATGCTCCTGCGCGCGGAAGGGGAGGGCGTCTCCTTCCACGCCGTGCAGATTGCGGGCAACGACCCGAGGCTCATGGGCGAGGCCGCGCGGGTGGCGCAGGCGGCGGGCGCCGGGCTCATCGACATCAACATGGGCTGTCCGGCCAAGCGCGTCACGACAGGCGCCGCCGGCGCGGCCCTGCTGCGGGACCTGCCCTTGGCGCGCGCCATCTTCGAAGCGGTGCGCGGGGCGGTCAGCGTTCCAGTGACGGTGAAGACCCGCCTTGGCTGGGACGACGGCTCGCCCACCGCCGTCGCGCTGGCGCGGATGGCGGAGGCGTGCGGCCTCTCCATGGTGACGATCCACGGGCGCACCCGCTGCCAGTTCTACACCGGCCGTGCCGACTGGACGGCCATCCGTGCCGTGAAGGACGCCGTCTCCATCCCGGTGATCGCCAACGGCGACGTGGTCCACCTTTCGGACGGGCCGGCGATCCTGGCGGCATCCGGCGCCGATGGGCTGATGATCGGCCGAGGCGCGCAGGGGCGCCCGTGGTTTCCCGGCCGGGTGGCGCAGACGCTGGCCGGTCAGAAGGTGGACGAGGACCCGCCGATCGAGATCCAGCGAGACATCCTGCTGGAGCTCTACGAGGGCTGGCTGTCGCTCTATGGCACCGCCCTCGGCGTTCGACAGGCGCGCAAACATGTGGGCTGGGCGCTTGAAGCGGCGAATGCAGGGCAGGGCCCAGAGCGCGCCGCCTTCGTGGCGCGCTGGCGCAAGGCGCTGCTGGTGCTGGATGAACCGGGCCGCGTGAAGAACGGCATCATGACGGCCTACGACGAACTCATGTGGAGGGCGGCGGCATGACGGCCGAAGCCAGAAAGCAAGACGCGATCAAGATGGATAAAAAGGGCAAGGGCAATTCGAACTCGCAGAAAGACGCGCCGAAGACGGCGCCAAAAACTGTGGGCAAGACTGCTGCGGGCAAGACTGCCGGAAAGGCTGCGACGGCAGACGAGACCGTGAAGCCTGCGCCTCAGCCGGCCGCGCCGGAAGCCGTAAAGGATGTTGCGAAGACCAGCGGCGCCGAGCCGGGCATGACGCGCGCCATTCTCGATGCCGTTCCGCATCCTCTCTTCACCATCGCCGGCAACGGGCACGTGGTGGAGGCCAATGTGGCGGCCGAAGCCTTCTTCGAAGTCAGCGCACCCCTTTTGCGCCGGCGGCCCCTCAGCGAATTCGTGCCCTTCGGCACGCCGCTCCTCGGCCTCATCGACCAGGTGCGCCAGCGCGGCGCGCCGGTAAACGAATATCGCGTGGACCTCGGCACGCCCCGCAACGGCGGCGAGCGCATCGTGGACATCCACGTCGCGCCGGTGAACGAGCAGCCCGACAACGTGGTGGTGATGCTCCAGGAGCGCACCATCGCCGACAAGATGGACCGCCAGCTCACCCACCGCGGCGCCGCCCGCTCGGTGAGCGCGCTCGCCTCCATGCTGGCCCACGAGATCAAGAACCCGCTCTCCGGCATCCGCGGCGCGGCCCAGCTTCTGGAGCAGTCGGCCGATGACGACGACCGCGCCCTGACCCGGCTCATCTGCGACGAGGCCGACCGCATCGTGAAGCTCGTGGACCGGATGGAGGTGTTCTCGGACGAGCGCCCCGTGGAGCGCGAGCCGGTCAATATCCATGCGGTGCTGGAGCATGTGCGCACGCTGGCGGCCTCGGGCTTCGCCCGCCACATCCGCTTCGTGGAGGAGTACGACCCCTCTTTGCCGCCGGTGCTGGCCAACCGCGACCAGCTGATCCAGGTGTTCCTGAACCTGGTGAAGAATGCGGCGGAAGCCATCGACAGCGATCAGGACGGCGAAATCCTGCTCTCCACCGCCTTCCGCCCCGGCGTGCGGCTGATGGTCCCCGGTGCCTCCACGCGCGTCAGCCTGCCGCTTGAGTTCTGCGTGCGGGACAACGGCAAGGGCGTGCCGGAGGATCTGGTGCCGCACCTGTTCGACCCGTTCGTGACCACCAAGCCGACCGGCTCTGGCCTCGGTCTTGCTTTGGTGGCGAAGATCATCGGCGACCACGGCGGTATCGTCGAATGCGATAGCCAGCCCCGCCGCACCACGTTCCGCGTGCTCCTGCCCATGTATCGCGGCAAGAGCCCTGTTCGAGAGGACCATTGAGGTGTCGATGCCATCCGGAAGCATCCTGGTCGCCGACGACGATGCCGCGATCCGCACCGTGCTCAACCAGGCGCTCTCGCGCGCCGGCTACGAGGTGCGCTCGTGCGGCAACGCCGCCACGCTGTGGCGCTGGGTGAGCCAGGGCGATGGCGATCTCGTCATCACCGATGTGGTGATGCCCGACGAGAACGCCTTCGATCTCCTGCCGCGCATCAAGAAGGCGCGGCCGGACCTGCCGGTCATCGTCATGAGCGCGCAGAACACCTTCATGACCGCCATCCGCGCCTCCGAGCGCGGGGCCTATGAATATCTGCCCAAGCCCTTCGACCTGAAGGAGCTGATCTCCATCGTCGGCCGCGCGCTCTCGGAGCCGAAGAAGGGCGATGGCCACCACCACGCCCCCGAGGAGCAGGACAACATCCCGCTGGTGGGTCGCTCGCCCGCCATGCAGGAGATCTACCGGCTCCTCGCCCGGCTGATGCAGACCGACCTCACCGTGATGATCGCGGGCGAGAGCGGCACCGGCAAGGAACTGGTGGCCCGCGCGCTGCACGATTACGGCAAGCGCCGCACCGGGCCGTTCGTCGCCATCAACATGGCGGCTATCCCGCGCGACCTCATCGAATCCGAGCTGTTCGGCCACGAGAAAGGCTCGTTCACCGGCGCCACCACGCGCAACCCCGGCCGCTTCGAGCAGGCGGAGGGCGGCACGCTCTTCCTCGACGAGATCGGCGACATGCCCATGGAGGCGCAGACGCGCCTTCTGCGCGTGCTGCAGCAGGGCGAATACACGACGGTGGGCGGCCGCACGCCCATCAAGACCGACGTGCGCATCATCGCGGCGACCAACAAGGATCTGCGGACGCTCATCCAGCAGGGCCTGTTCCGCGAGGATCTGTTCTTCCGCCTGAACGTGGTGCCCCTTCGCTTGCCGCCCCTGCGCGAGCGCTCCGAGGACGTACCGGACCTGGTGCGGCACTTCTTCCTGCAGGCCGAGCGGGAGGGCCTGCCGGCCAAGCAGATCGACTCCGCCGCCCTCGACCGGCTCAAGCGCTATCGCTGGCCGGGGAACGTGCGCGAGCTTGAAAACCTCGTCCGCCGCCTCGCCGCGCTCTACCCGCAGGAGGTCATCACCCCCGCCATCATCGAGGCCGAGCTCTCCGAGCCGATGCCGAACATGCTATCGGAAGAGGGCCCGGTGGACGCGACGCTGGCGGCCTCGGTCGAGCGCCACCTCAACACCTACTTCTCCGGCTTCGGCGAGAACCTCCCCCCGCCCGGCCTCTATCACCGCATCTTGAAGGACGTGGAATATCCGCTCCTCTCGGCTGCGCTCGCGGCCACGCGGGGCAACCAGATCAAGGCGGCGGAGCTTCTGGGGCTGAACCGCAACACCCTGCGCAAGAAGATTCGCGATCTCGACATCCAGGTGATCCGGACCTCCCGGTGAGCCTTTCGGCCCCTCGGTCCGGCCGCAAGATCTGAATCGAATACCCCGCGGATGGCTCCATCCGCGGGGTTTTTCATGGCCGGCGCTCTCAGACGCCGCCCGGCCGGCCCGAAGGCCCTGGCGGATTTTGGCCCCATCCCGCCGGCGCGGGCCGCCACGCGCCGATTCGGTTGAGCCGGAAATCCCCGCTTCCGCCCCGGCGAGGTCTTGCGGCTGCTGGACGCACCGGCGTCGGGAGCGTGGCCGGATATTCCGTGACCTGGCTACCTGCCTTTCGCCTCATCACCTGAAATGCGGTGGAGGGGGGATGCGTCTGTCACATTTTTGCACCAGTGTCGTTCCACTGCATCACTCGGGGTCGCGCGAGTCGTCGCGCCGGCCGGTAGCTCTGGGATGGTCAGGCACACATGAGCGATGAGGCGGTTGGATACGCCGCAAAAGACATGAGGCCGCGGCGCAGCCTGTTCGCGCGTCTGGTCGTGCCGATTGTGGTTGCCCTGTCGCTGGCATTGGCGGTCGCGACCTTCGCGATCATCATGGGCCTGACCTCCATCGTGCCGACCGAGGAGGTGGTGAACGGGGTATTGGCGGCGGCCGGCGCCGCCGTGCTTGTTCTCGTTGCCATCATCGGCCGGGAAGTTTGGCGCATTTTCCGGGCCCGCGCGCGCGGGCGGGCGGCCTCGCGCCTGCATGTGCGCATCATCGGTCTGTTCGCCGGCGTCGCCGTGGTGCCGGCGGTGGTGGTGGCGCTGGTGGCGAGCTTTACCCTCGACCGGACGCTCGACCGCTATTTCTCCGAGCGGACGCAGGAAATCGTCGGCTCGGCGTCTTCGGTGGCGCAAACCTACGTGCGCGAGCACGCGCTCTCCATCCGGGGCGACGCGCTGGCCATGGCGAACGACCTGTCGCAGCAGAAAACTCTCTACGACACCGACATCGAAAAGTTCCGCCAGGTGCTGACGGCGCAGGCGGCACTCCGCAACGTGCCGGGTGCCCAGATCATCCATCGCGACCTCTCCGTGGTGGAACGCGCGAACCTGCGCACGGGGCGCGAATTCCTCGTCCCGACCAACATCGCCATCAATGAGGCGACCGCCGAGCAGCCCATCATTTACGTCGATGCCGACTATGTGGGCGCCGTGGTGCCGCTGACCGGCTTCGACGATCTCTTCCTCTATGTGGCGCGGCCGATCGACCCACGGGTGCTCGGCTATCTGAAGGTCACGAGCGAGACGCTCGCCGATTATCGCGCGCTGGAAAACAGGCGCTTCCGCGTGCAGATCACCTTCGCGCTCATGTATTCCTTCATTACCCTTATTGTTCTGCTCTCCGCCGGGTGGATGGCCATCAATTTCTCCAAGTGGCTGGTCGCGCCCATCCGCCGGCTGATGTGGGCGGCGGACCGCGTGGCCAAAGGCAATCTCGACATCCAGGTGCCGGTGAACCGCGCCGAGGGCGACCTCGCCACTCTCGGCGAGACCTTCAACAAGATGACCGGCGAGCTGAAGACCCAGCGCAACGCCCTCGTCAGTGCCCGCGACCAGATGGACAGCCGCCGCCGCTTCACCGAGGCGGTGCTCTCCGGTGTCGGCGCGGGCGTGATCGGCCTCGACGCGGACGCGCGCGTCACCATCCTCAACCTGTCGGCGGAGCGGCTTCTCGGCGTCACCGAGGCCGAGGGCCTCGGCCGCCCGCTCGCCGAAGTGGTGCCGGAGACCGCCGCGCTGCTCGAGGAGGCGCGCGGGGCCGGCCAGCGGGCGGTGCAGGGCAACATCACGGTGCAGCGCGACGGCCGCGAGCGCATCTTCGCCATGCGCGTCACCACCGAGCAATCGGGGGCGGAGGCGCACGGCTGGGTGGTGACGCTCGACGACATCACCGCCCTCATCACCGCCCAGCGCACGTCGGCGTGGGCGGATGTGGCGCGGCGCATCGCCCACGAGATCAAGAACCCGCTCACTCCCATCCAGCTGTCCGCCGAGCGCCTGAAGCGCAAGTACGGACGCCACATCACCCAGGATCGCGACGTGTTCGACCAGTGCACGGACACCATCATCCGGCAGGTGGGCGATATCGGCCGCATGGTGGACGAGTTCTCCTCCTTCGCCCGCATGCCCAAGCCCGTGGTGGATGCGCAGGACCTCGCCGAGACGGTCCGGCAGGCGGTGTTCCTCATGCGCGTCGGACACCCGGACGTCACCTTCGAGGCCGAGCTGCCCGCGGCGCAGCCGGCCCGTTTCGATCGCCGGCTCATCAGCCAGGCGCTCACCAACATTCTCAAGAACGCAGCCGAGGCCATCGAGGCCGTTCCGGACGCGGAGCGCGGCAAGGGCCGCATCTGCGTCCGCGTCACCGAGGCGGGGGAGGATCTCCTGATCGACGTCATCGACAACGGCGCGGGTCTGCCGCGCGACAAGCGCAGCCGCCTGCTGGAACCTTATGTCACCACCCGCGAGAAGGGGACGGGGCTCGGCCTCGCCATCGTCGGCAAGATCATGGAAGAGCATGGCGGCGGCATCGAACTGAATGATTCGCCCGAGGGTCGCGGCGCCTGGATCAGGCTCCGCATGCGGGCGGATGGTCTACCACCGGCCGGCGCGGGCGGGGCGCAACCGGTCCCTCAAGCAGGGAGGGCCTGATCCATGGCCATGGACATCCTCATCGTCGACGACGAGGCCGATATCGGTGAGCTGGTTGCCGGCATCCTGGAGGACGAGGGCTATTCCGCCCGCACCGCCAGGGATGCCGACGGCGCGCTCGGCGCCATCGCCACGCGGCGCCCCAATCTCGTGTTCCTCGACATCTGGCTGCAGGGCAGCCGCCTCGATGGCCTGGAACTGCTCAACGAGATCAAGTCGCAGCACCCGGACCTGCCGGTCGTGATGATCTCCGGCCACGGCAACATCGAGACTGCGGTCGCCGCCATCAAGCGCGGCGCCTACGACTTCATCGAGAAGCCGTTCAACGCCGACCGTCTGGTGATGGTCACCGAGCGGGCGCTGGAGACGTTGCGCCTCAAGCGCGAGCTGAAGGAGCTGAAGCAGCTGACGCCGCATGGCCGAATCCTGGTCGGCCGCTCCAGCGCCATCCAGCAGCTGAAGGGCACCATCGAGCGGGTCGGCCCCACCAACAGCCGCATTCTCATCGTCGGCCCCTCCGGTTCGGGGAAGGAACTCACTGCCCGCCTCATCCACAGCGTCTCCGGGCGCGCGCAAGGGCCCTTCGTGGTGCTGAACTCCGCCGCCATGACGCCTGAGCGGCTCGAGTTCGAGCTGTTCGGCGTGGCGGAAGGAGAGGGGCAGGAGCAGAAGCGCGGCGCGCTGGAGGAGGCGCACGGCGGCACGCTCTTCCTCGACGAGATCGCCGACATGCCGCGCGAGACGCAGAACCGCGTGCTGCGCGTGCTGGTGGAGCAGACTTTCACCCGCCTCGGCTCCAACGACAAGGTGACCGTGGACGTGCGCATCATCTCCTCCACCGGGCGCAACCTGGAGGAGGAGATCGCCAAGGGCCGCTTCCGCGAGGATCTCTACCACCGTCTCTCGGTGGTGCCGATCCGTGTACCGCCTTTGGCCGAGCGGCGCGAGGATATCCCCGATCTCGTGGATTTCTTCCTCGACAGCATCTCCCAGACCACCGGCCTGCCGCGCCGCCCCATCGGCGAGGACGCCATGGCCGTGCTGCAATCCCACGACTGGCCGGGCAACGTGCGCCAGCTGCGCAACAATGTGGAGCGCCTGCTCATCCTCGCCGGCGGCGATCCGGAAGCGACCATCACCGCCGCCATGCTGCCGCCGGACGTGGGCGCGCTGGTGCCGACCCTGCCCAACGGCAATGGCGGCGAGCACCTGATGGGCCTGCCGCTGCGCGAGGCGCGGGAGGTATTCGAGCGGGAGTATCTGGCTGCCCAGATCAACCGCTTCGGCGGCAACATCTCGCGCACCGCCGAATTCGTCGGCATGGAGCGCTCGGCCCTTCATCGAAAGCTTAAGGCTCTCGGCGTAGGCTGATGGCCCCGGTGAAGATCGGGATGGGTTGACGGGGTGCCCAAAAAGGGGGCTGCATCGGCAGGTCCGGTCCGCTGAGCGGAGGGGACCGGGCGCCGGGGGGAGGGTTCATGAAGGTCGTGATCTGCGGCGCGGGCCAGGTGGGGTTCGGCATTGCCGAGCGCCTCGCCGGTGAGCAGAACGACGTGTCCATCATCGACACGTCCCCGCGCCGGATCCAGATGGTGACGGAACAGCTGGATGTGCGCGGCGTGGTGGGGCAGGGCTCCCACCCGGACGTGCTCGCCCGCGCCGGCATCGAGCAGGCGGACATGCTCATCGCCGTGACCCTCCACGACGAGGTGAACATGGTGGCCTGCCAGGTGGGCCATGCGCTGTTCAACGTGCCGACCAAGCTCGCCCGCATCCGCGCCCAGACTTATCTCGCCCCCGAATGGCGTGATCTGTTCGCCCGCGACCAGCTGCCCATCGACGTCATCATCTCCCCTGAGGTGGAGGTGGGCGAGATGGTGCTGCGCCGCCTCTCTCTGCCCGGCGCCTCCGATACGGTGAGCTTCGCCGACGGGGCCGTGGTCATCGTCGGCGTCATGTGCCTCGAGGACTGCCCGGTGGTGGACACCCCGCTGAAGCAGCTCACCGAGCTGTTCCCGGACATCCAGGCGACCATCGTCGCGGTGCGCCGGGGGACGCGCACCTTCGTGCCCCGCTCCAACGACCAGATCCTCACCGGCGATCTCGTCTATTTCGTCGCGCAGGCCGATCACGTGCAGCGCACGCTCTCCCTGTTCGGCCACGACGAGGTACCGGCGCAACGCATCGTCATCGCGGGCGGCGGCAACATCGGCTACTACGTCGCCACCGAGCTGGAGAAGCGCAACGCGGCCGCCCGGGTGAAGCTGATCGAGGCCTCCCGCGAGCGCTCCCAGACCATCGCGGAGGAACTGCGCCGCACCGTCGTGCTCAATGGCGACGCGCTGGAGCGCGCGATCCTCGACGAGGCCGGCGTCGGGGAGGCGGACACCATGATCGCCCTCACCAACGACGACCGCATCAACATCCTCTCCTGCCTGCTCGCCAAGCAGGTGGGGGCGAAGCGCATCCTGGCGCTGCTGAACGAGCAGGGCTACGCCACCTTCGCCCGGGGGCTGGGAATCGATGCCCATGTGAACCCGCGCCAGATCACCGTCTCCAAGGTGCTCCAGCATGTGCGCCGCGGGCGCATTCGCGGCGTCCATGCGCTGCTCGACGGCTCGGGCGAATTGATCGAGGCGGAAGCGCTGGAAACCTCGCCGCTGGTGGGCAAGCCGCTGCGCGATCTCGGCCTGCTCGACGGGCTGCGCATCGGCGCGGTGGTGCGGAACGGCCAGGTGCTGCTGCCGCGTGGCGATTTCGTCGTGCGCGCCCATGACCGGGTGGTGCTGTTCGCCCTCGCCGACCGCATCAAGCGCGTGGAGCAGCTGTTCCGCGTCGCCCTCGAATTCTTCTGAACCGACCGCAAGGTTCCGCGCTCATGGCCAACGCCGCTCGCCCGCTCGCCGCTGGAATCGCCGGCATCGGGGCGCTCGCGCTCCTGCCGATGGCGGTCGCCGCGCGCGGCGGCGGCGGGCCGGTGGCGGTCTGGGTCGCGACGGCCGGCTTCTGCCTGTTCCTCGCCGGCCTGCTGCGCTTCACCACCCACGGACTTGAGACGCGCATAACGCGGGCGGGCGCCGTGGCGCTGGTGGCGTGCATGTGGCTGGTGCTGCCGCTGATGGCGACGCCGGCGGTCGCCATCGTCGCCGGCCTGTCGCCGCTTCAGGCGTGGTTCGAGGCGCTCTCCGCCTTCACCGCGACGGGTCTCACCGCGCTCCAGCGGGGGCCGGCGAGCCTCTACGTGTTCCTCGGCCTGCTGCAATGGGCCGGAGGTCTCCTGACCGTGGTCACGGCGGTTGCCGTGCTGGCACCGGCGGGGCTCGGCGGTCTGCCGGACCGCACGCCGCGCGGCGGCACAGCGCTCGATGTGGTGGACCTCGTGCAGGTGCTGCGCGAGATCGCGCCCGCCTATCTGGCGGCGACCGCGCTGGCGATGCTGGTGCTGCTGGTCTCGGGCGAGACGCTCTATGTGGCCTTCACGCTGGCGACCGCCGTGGTCTCCGCCGGCGCGCACCTGCCGCCCGAGGCGCAGCTGGCGCTGGCGATGGACGAAACCCCCAAGTGGCTGCTGCTGCCCTTCCTCATCTTCAGCGCCACCAGCGTGCGCTGGCACCGGGCGCTGATCACCCGCCGCATCAACGCTGCACCGGAGCAGGTGGAAAGCCTCATCATCATCGGCTGGTGGGCGGTGCTCGGCATCATCCTCGGCGCGCTGCTGTTCCGCACCGACGAGATGTCCTCCCTCGACGCCGTGCGGGACGGCCTGTTCACCGCCGCGTCGCTGATTTCCACCAGCGGCATCGGCCCGCACGATGGCACCTATGGCAGCTTGCCGCTGGGGTTGGTGATTCTCGTGGTGTTGCTGGGCGGCGGCGCGCTTTCCGTGGCGGGCGGGCTCAAGATGTTGCGGCTGCGGGCCATCCTTCTGCGCACCAGGGGCGATCTGCTGCGCCTGGTCTATCCGCACATCGTGCTGCCCTCGGCGCTGGAGGGCGGCGTCGGCTCCGCCATGCGGGGCGTGTGGGCGGGGGCGGCAAGCCTCGCCTTCATGTATGCCGTCTGCGTGATCGCGCTGAGCCCCGGACTGCCCTCGCTGGAGGCGGCGTTGGCGGCGGCTGCGGCGGTGGTGACCAATACCGGCCCGGTCTACGACGCCTCGGGCGGCTGGCCGGCCATCTCCTCGCTGCCGTTGGGCTCGGTGCTGGTTGCCGGGATCGGCATGATCGCCGGGCGGCTGGAGATCATCGGGCTCTTCGTCTTCATCCATCTCGCCATCTGGCGCACCTGAGGGCCGGCACGGTCATGTCCCGCATCGCCTACGTCAATGGACGCTATCTCCCCCACCGCGACGCCAGCGTGCATGTGGAGGATCGCGGCTATCAGTTCGCCGATGGCGTCTATGAGGTCTGCGAGGTGCTCGGCGGCCGGCTGGTGGACGAGCGGCGGCATCTCGACCGGCTCGACCGCTCGCTGCGCGAACTACACATATCCGCGCCCATGTCGCGGGCGGCGCTGGCCGCGGTTCTCAGGGAAGTGGTGCGGCGCAACGGGGTGCGCGACGGCATGGTCTACCTGCAGGTGACGCGGGGTGTCGCCCGGCGCGATCATGCCTTTCCGGCGCCCGACACGGTTCCCTCCGTAGTGGTCACCGCCCGCCGCACCGACCGGGAAGCGCAGGAGGCGCTGGCGCGCAAGGGCATTGCGGTCATCACCGTGCCGGAGAACAGGTGGCCGCGCGTGGACATCAAGAGTGTGTCCCTCCTGCCCAACGTGCTCGCCAAGCAGATGGCGAAGGAGGCCGGCGCGCGGGAGGCTTGGTTCGTCGATGCTGGCGGATACGTCACAGAGGGCGCGTCCACCAACGCCTGGATCGTGACCGCCGGCCGCACCATCGTCACCCGTCCGGCGGACAACGGTATCCTGCGGGGAATCACCCGCACCGTGGCGTTCGAGGTTGCGGCGGACCTCGGCTACACGGTGGAGGAGCGGCCCTTTACCGTCGCGGAAGCCCATGCGGCAGACGAAGCGTTCATTTCTGCGGCGACGACCGTCATCATGCCGGTGGTTTCCATCGATGGAACGCCGGTCGGGGCGGGCGTCCCAGGCCCCGTCGCCCTGGCTTTGCGCCTGAAATTCCACGACTTTTCGGAAATCGCCTGACTTTGCCCCAGGCCGCATCATGTTGCGGAGCAAAATAATATTGCGCCGCCATGGGGCTGTGCCATTCTAGCGGTCCAACTCTCACGGGGGTGTACGCTCCAGACGAGTGCTCGAGTCGTGCTCTTGCCCCGTGGGCCTCAACGCCGAAACAATGGATACGAAAATGGCGGCGGAACGGACACAAAATCTCCAAGACACTTTTCTCAATCACGTCCGCAAGAGCAAGACTCCCCTCACGATTTTCCTGGTGAACGGAGTGAAATTGCAGGGCGTCGTCACTTGGTTTGATAATTTCTGCGTGCTCCTGCGCCGGGACGGTCATTCGCAGCTGGTTTACAAGCACGCCATTTCCACCATCATGCCGGGACATCCGGTTCAGTTGTTCGATCCCACGGATGATGGGGGAGAAAAGGCTTAAGCGTGGAGCATCAAAGCGGGAAGAAGGCGGGCGGACGTTCGAAGTCCAGAACCGAAACGTCGAAGACGGCAACGTCCAAGCTCGCAGGCCTCACGGTTGAAGATCCCATCGCCACCGGGGAAGATATTGCGGTCCCCGGCGAAGATGAGGCGCTGTTGCCCGAAACCGGCACGGATACCGAAAATCCTCCCCACACCACGCCGCACGGCCCGACGCGAGGCATAGATCGCCGCGCGCCGGCCGTGCGCTGTGCCGTCGTGACCCCGGTGGTGAGCCGGCGGGGCAGGGGAGGCGCGCCCGAGCGGCGCAGCCCCGAGGCGCGGCTGGACGAAGCCGTCGGCCTCGCCGCCGCCATCGAGCTCGACGTGGTCTTTTCCGGCCTCATCTCGCTCTCGGAAGTCCGGCCGGCGACCTATCTCGGCACCGGCAAGGTGGAAGAGCTGGCCGACGTGGTGAAGGCCGAGCATATCGACCTCGTGTTCTTCGACGCCGCTCTGTCTCCCGTGCAGCAGCGCAATCTGGAAAAGGCCTGGTCCACCAAGGTGGTGGACCGCACTGCGCTGATTCTTGAAATCTTCGGCATGCGCGCCCGTACCAAGGAGGGCGCGTTGCAGGTGGAACTGGCCCACCTCAATTACCAGCGCTCCCGGCTGGTGCGCTCCTGGACCCATCTGGAGCGCCAGCGCGGCGGCTTCGGCTTCCTTGGCGGCCCGGGCGAGACGCAGATCGAGGCCGACCGCCGTCTTATCGGCGAGCGCATCCTGCGCATCGAAAAGGAGCTGGAGCAGGTGAAGCGCACGCGCGGCCTGCACCGGGCGAGCCGCAAGCGGGTGCCCTATCCCATCGTCGCGCTGGTGGGCTACACCAACGCCGGCAAGTCCACGCTGTTCAACCGGCTCACCCGCGCCGAGGTGATGGCCAAGGACCTGCTGTTCGCGACCCTTGATCCGACCTTGCGGGCGGTGGACCTGCCGCACGGCACGCGCATCATCCTCTCCGACACGGTGGGCTTCATCTCCGAGCTGCCGACCCAGCTCGTCGCCGCCTTCCGCGCCACACTGGAAGAGGTGCTGGAGGCGGACCTGATCCTCCACGTGCGCGACATCTCCCACCCGGACACCGAGGCGCAGGCGGCGGACGTGGCCGACGTGCTGGAAGACCTTGGCGTGGAGGTGAAGGACGGCGGCCGCGTCATCGAGGTGTGGAACAAGATCGACCGGCTTTCGCCCGAGGCGCGCGAGCAGGTGCAAAACCAGACCCTTCGTGCGGGCGCCGAGGCGCCGGTTGCCGTCTCGGCCCTGACCGGGGAGGGGACCGACGACCTCCTCGGTGTCATCGAGCGCCGCATCACCTCCGGGCGCGTGACCCTTTCGGTGACGCTCGCGGCAGAGGATGGCGAAGGCCTCGGCTGGCTCTACCGCCATGGCGAGGTGCTGGAGCGCTCCACCGGCGAGGACGGCGTGCTGCAGGTCGCGCTGCGCATTCCCCCCGAACGCGCCGGCCTCGTTACCCGACGATTCGGCGCGCGGCGCGTTCACAGCATGTAAGAGGGTGCGCGGCGCCTATTCGGCTGCGCGCTTCGCCGGCGCCTCCTTCTGCGCCTCCAGCCGCTTGGCCTCCTGCCAGAGGGCTTCCATCTCGTCGAGGCTCGCCTCCTCAGGCCGGCGGCCTTCGGTGGCGAGCTTGGCCTCCACATGGCCGAAGCGGCGGGTGAACTTCTCGTTGGTGCCGCGCAGCGCTGTCTCGGGATCGACGCTGGCATGGCGGGCGAGATTCACCACGGCGAACAGCAGGTCGCCGATCTCGTCGCGAATGGCCTCGGGCCCGCCCGCATCGAGAGCCTCCGACACCTCCTCCGTCTCCTCGCGGATCTTGGCCAGAACCTGCCGCGCGTCGTTCCAGTCGAAGCCGACGCGGCCCGCCTTCTCCTGAAGCTTCAGCGCGCGGGTAAGGGCAGGGAGGGGCAGGGCGACGCCGGAGAGGGCACCCGTGCCCGCCTCTTCCGGCGGCAGCCCCGCCGCGGCACGGGCCTGGGCGCGTTCCGCCTTCTCCTGCGCCTTGATCTCCGCCCACAGGCCCTTGACCGCTTCCGGCGACAGGTCGCGCGCGTCGCCGAATACATGGGGGTGCCGGCGCACGAGCTTGGTGGTGATGGCCTCCACCACATCGGGAAATGCGAATGCCCCTTCCTCCTCCGCCATCCGGGCGTGGAACACGACCTGAAGCAGCAGGTCGCCGAGTTCCTCCTTCAGGTCCGGCAGATTGGCGCGGGCGATGGCGTCCGCCACCTCATAGGCCTCCTCCAGCGTATAGGGGGCGATGGTGGCGAACGTCTGCTCCAGATCCCACGGGCACCCACTGCCCGGGGTGCGCAGGGCCGCCATGATCTCGATGAGGCGCGCGATGTCGCGGGAGGGCAGCATGGGAGGCTCCGGAGAATGAGCCTCCATCCTAATGCGGCAGGCGTCCGGGCGCGACTGCGCCTGATGCCGCCTTTGAGCGTGGGGCGGCGACGCTTATGCTGCACCCCCGAGGAATTCCCCATGATCGAGATCGCCCCCGACCGCCCCACCGATGACGACATCCGCGCCGGCGAGGTGAGCGTGCCGCTGCCGGAGCGGTTCGACGCCGGGCTCTATTTCATCGGCCGCATCCGCACACCCTGGACCGAGCGCGGCACCTGTCCGCGCCGGGGCGATGCGGAGGAGGGGCCGGTCTGCACGCTGGAGATTGATCCGCGCTGGGCCGATGCGCTGGCGGGTGTTGCCGACTGTCCACGTCTGCAGGTGCTCTACTGGATGGACCGGGCGCGCCGCGACCTCGTGCTCCAGAGCCCGCGCGACGGCGCCACGCGCGGCACCTTCGCCCTGCGCTCGCCCGTGCGGCCCAATCCCATCGCATCCTCGGTCGTGAGCCTCGTGGGCGTGGAGGGGATGAACGTGATGGTCCGCGGCCTCGACTGCCTCGACGGCACGCCGCTTGTCGACCTCAAGGTGCAGCATGGGTGACCGGATAACGGCGCGGCATCAAAAACGCAGAAGAGATATTATGGAATATCCAAGGTGAGGCCTGATCGTTCCCGCCGCCTTCAGTCCGAATGAATTCACAAAATTCTCACATCATTTCAGGAGCTTGTCGCTCGCTTCAAAAGCGATGAGCGAATCAGTTTTACCCAGAAGCTTCGGCGCCGCCGCGCTCATTCAGGATTGTCCCATCGCGCATCTGCGAGGTGAATTGCAGTCCGTCATAGGCCGGGATGACCCCCTCCGGCAGGCGCGCCGCGAGTACCGAATAGTCGAGGTCCGTGTGCAGGTTGGTCAGAATCGCGAGATTGGGCTTGAGCAGCCCCACATGGTCCAGCGCTTCCTGCAACGTGAAATGCGAGGGATGCGGCGCCTCCCTGAGGGCGTCGATGATCCAGACTTCGAGATTGTGCAGATGCGACAGGGTGTTCTCGGGGAACCCGTTCACGTCGCTGGAGTAGGCCACGTCGCCGAAGCGGAAGCCGAAGGCGTCTATATCGCCGTGTCGCTGGCGAAACGGTAGCGCGGTGATGGGACCGCCTGCGCCGGCGATGACGATCTCGCGGCCTTCCCGGAACCGGTGGTCGGACAGGATCGGGGGGTAGCCGCTGCCGGGCGGCGTGGCGAAGCAATAGCCGAAGCGCTGATGCAGCATCCGGGCGGTCTCGTCGTCGGCATAGATGTCGACGCGCCTGCGATTGTGGATGGCCAGCGGCCGCAGGTCGTCGATGCCGTGGGTGTGGTCCGCATGCTCGTGGGTGAAGAGGACCGCGTCCAGATGGGTTACGCCGACGTCGAGCAACTGCTCCCGCAAGTCCGGCGAAGCATCGACGAGGACAGTGGTTTTGCCCTCAGGCCCTGCGCGCTCGACCAGCATGGAGCACCGGCGGCGGCGGTTGCGGGGATTGGCCGGATCGCACGCGCCCCAGCCCTGCCCCACCCGCGGCACGCCCCCGGACGAACCGCAGCCGAGGATGGTGAAGGTGAGCGTCGCGGTCTCGCTGGAGGGGGGCATCACGTCTCTCCCGGCGGCGGGCGTCGCCCGGTGCAGAATCGCCGGAAGGGTGCTCCAATTCGGCGCGGGAGTCACACCGTCGCGGCTGGAATGCAACATATTTCAGTCTGGCCGAAATCGTTGGGCAATCTCTCTGGTCTCCGCCCCCTCATGTGCCACACGAATCTGAGCGGGAAAGCCTGCGTCATCATAAGGATGCGAGTCGCGATTCGCTTAACACTTCAGATGAAGGGGTCGCAGTAGCCGTTGTGGCACGCGGAGGCGGCCGCTGAGCGGCGACCATAGCCATGCGGTGGCGGCCCAAGCCGGTCAACGCAGCGGATCGGGTCAGGGCAGCGGATAAGGCGAGGGGCAGGGAGAGGAAGGCGAGCCACCATAAGGGGGTCGACGACAGCCATCGCGCGCGGCTGACGGAAGGGCGGTGGCATATGATGGAGATGGAAATGGTCGGAGCGAGAGGATTTGAACCTCCGACCCCTAGTCCCCCAGACTAGTGCGCTAACCGGGCTGCGCTACGCTCCGACGTGGAGGCGGGGTTTAGACCATCGCCGGGACCGCGGCAAGCCCCTACCCTCCCGATTGGGCCCAAGACGATAAGCTCTCCCCAGCCTTCCAGAAGACGGGAAAAAGATACCACCTTAAGCTGTGCGTTTCCGCCAATTATCGCGGCAGGATTGTGGCAAGGAGAACGAATCGTCACTCTTTCGCCGGCGAATGGTGTCAATGTGGCCCGATTGCGCGGTCATTCGGCGATCTTCCTCAACAACACGGAAGATTGAACGGATGAAGATACGCGTGGTCCTGTCCTGCGTCGCCCTGTCCCTGCCGGCCTCCATGGCCGTTCCGAGCATGGCGAACGCGGACACCTCCACCGGCATCGCCTCCTACTATTGGCAAGGCCGCAGCACCGCGAGTGGTGAACGTTTCAACCCCTCGGCCTACACGGCCGCCCATCGTTCCCTACCCTTCGGCACCAAGGTGCGTGTCACCAATCTCCGTAATGGAAAAGCCGTCGTGGTCCGCATCAACGATCGCGGACCGTTCGTCCGCGGGCGGGTCATCGACGTGTCCAAGGCCGCAGCCTCCGAGCTCGGTTTTACCGGCTCGGGCATCACCCGCGTCTCTCTGGCTGTGATCGACTGAGCACGGAGCCAAGCTCGCGGCACATGTCGCGGCCCATGCCGCGTGCAATATCGCGGCACATGTGAAGAAGGCCGGGCGCGGCGCGCCTTGGGGCGCCGCCCGGCCTTCCCGATCAATCATGAGCGCTTGGATGCGCGCGCGCCTCAGTCCTCGGCCCGCGCGGCCCCCCGGTGGCCGGTGAGGCCTTCCATCAGCCGGCGGCATTCGCCCAGCTCGTACAGCGCGGACTGCATGCGATGCACGTCGTCGCGTGAGAGCACGGGCGCCGCCATGGGCGGCTGGCCCGAAACACGCGGCTCCGACCTCAGATGCGGTGGCAGATACTGCTCGGGCGGCCCGGGGCGCAAAGGCTCGCGCGGCAGACGCTGGCCCGGCTCGGCTGGTGCCCGTGCGGCGACCTCCTCAACGGGTGTGGATGCCGACCAGATTCGCTCCGGCTGCTGACGGGCCGGAGCCACGGGCGCCGGGGCCGGAGACGCCGGCGGGGGCGCGATGCTTCGGCTGGCCATGCGCTCTGCCAGAAGCCGCTGCTCCGCCTCCGGCATGGGAAATCCGTCCTGGCCCTCCTCGCTGATGGGGCCGATCAGCGGCCCGACGCGTGTGGCGCGCGGAAGGGCCTGCGGGGCGCCCTCCCCCCATTCCTCATCGATGGCGCGGCGCATGGCTTCGCCCGGCCAGTTCGCAGGCGAGCGGGGCATGCGGGCCTGCACCTCGGCGGGGCCGTATGCCTCAGAGGGGTAGGCCTCACGCGGCGCGGGTCGCTCCGCTCCGCGCTGGGAATAGGCCGGGGGGGCCTCCAACGGGGGCTCGCGCCGCAGCTCGGGCCTGCGGGGGCGGTCACCGGTCTGCTCGAAGGAGCGCCGGTCCGGTGACCTGTTCGGGTCGTTCATGAAATGCTCCGGCTCGGCGGCCCTCGGGGCCTGTCGGTAAGGGCGCGCCGGCTCGGCCGGCAGAGGCGCGGCATCAGGCCAATGGTCGTCGGCCTGGCGCGGCGCGGGCGGATAGGCGCCCTCGCGCGCTTCTTGCTCGCGGATGACGTCCTCACTCAGTTCATGCGGGTCATTGCTGGACCAGCGGTCTTCCTCCAGCCACTCCTCTCCCTGCTGGCGCGGGTCGCGCATGGCGGAAGTAGCGCGCCCGTCGCTGGTCCCCCGCGCCGACCGGAGCGGCTCGCGCTGCTCAGGCGCGCGGTTTTCTGGCTCGATGGCGGTGCTTTCCACCCAGTCGGTCTGCTGCCATGCGCCGTCGCGCAGCAGGCGGCCATCCCGCGCATCCCGCTCGCGCGGGAGCGGCGGCTCGCCGGCGATCCAGTCGCGGCGCTCACCGGGGGCGGCGCGATGGGGACGATGCGGAAGGAATTCCGCCGGCGGGCCGTCATCGTCCTCCGGGTCGATGGGCGGCCCGGCGCGCTCGGGACGGGCCGGCGCGTAGGGAGACGGATGACGCGCGTCCTGCTCCGGCACCTCGTGGGGACGGGGTGGTCGCCTGTCCTGGGCCTTCAGGCGGCGTATGCGGTCCTCGATGGGCTCGGAGACCTGCGGCGCCGGGGCGAAATCGTCGAGGAACGGCAGCAGCGGGTCGTCGAGCCCGGGCGAACGGGGCGCGCTGTCGTCGCTCGGCCCGGCAAGGCGCGAGGCCGGCCCCCGGGTCGGACGCTGCATGGGACGCAGCCGGGGCTCCATCCGTTCCTCGGAGCGGCCGTCCGGCGGCGGGCGGCGGGGCTCGTCCCATTCCCGCGACTGGTCGCGCGAATGGTCGCGGGAATGGGCGCGGGTATCCTGCGCATCCATCTCGCGGTGGGGCGGATGATCGTCACGCGGATCCGCCAGCGGCTCAAGCCTCGGGTCGCGCCGACCCTGCGGAATGCTTGTGCCTTCGGGCTCCTGGCCTTGCCGGGATGCGGGACGCCCTGCCGGCACGTGATCCTGATCGTCGTCGAGCGACCTGAACGAGGGTTCGCGCCGGCCGGCGTCCGGGGCGCGGGTATCCCCTGCGCGGCGGCGGTCGTCGCGTTGCAGCCCGCGTTCGGACGGACGGGGGGGCGGGTCGAAGGCCGGCTCGTCCCTCGGAGGTGCATCGCGCAACGGCATCTCCCGCTGCGGGGCGTCGAACGCCGGGTCACGCCGTTCACCGCCCGCACGGGCGCGGGCGTCCCGCAAGGGCCGGGGCGGAGCCTCCGGCTCGGCGGCGAGATCGCGGTCGGCCTCCGGATCGGGGAAGGGAAGCGGCAGCTCGGCGCTTTCCGGCAGCTCGGGAAGGACATCCTGCTCCCCGCCCCTGCCTTTGCCGCGCCGACGCGGCAGAAGGCCGAGCAGGCCGCCGAAGGTCACCCCCTCCCCGCCTGCGGCGCGGGCTGGGCGGGCGGAGCGCATGGAGGCCACCTCGCGCTCGATGCCGAGATCCTGGACGTAGCGCACGCCCTGGTCCTTCAGCACCCGCTGGGCGCCCTTGATGGTGAAGCCGTCGGTGTAGAGCAGGTGGCGGATGCCGCGCAGGAGGTCCACGTCCTCCGGCCGATAGAAGCGCCGGCCTCCGGCGCGTTTCACCGGCTTGATCTGGGTGAAGCGGCTCTCCCAGAAACGCAGGACGTGCTGCGGAAGCTCAAGCTCGTCCGCGACCTCGCTGATGGTCCGGAAGGCGTCCGGAGCTTTCTCCGTCTCGCGCGCGTCGCCCACCTTGTCTCCCGCCTCGTTCGACCGAATCGCCCAGAGCCCGTGCGGGAATCATAGGTGTGATTGGCGCGTGCGGAAAGGCGGGCAAGCCGCCACAAGGGCTTGTCCCCGGTTGTTCGCGCGGTCGGTTACGAAATCCTGTCCGACGGCGGGGGCGAGGATCAATCCTCGTCGGTTCCGTCCGGCTCGGTGCCGTTGATGCGGTGCTTGAGGATGCTGGAGGGCTTGAACACCATGACCCGGCGCGGCTCGATCGGCACTTCCTGCCCGGTCTTGGGATTGCGCCCGATGCGCTCGCCCTTGTCGCGCACGACGAAGGAGCCGAACGAAGACAGCTTCACCGTCTCGCCACGGGCGAGGCAGTCCGCGATCTCCTTCAGAACCATCTCGACGAGTTGGGCAGACTCGGTGCGAGAGAGTCCCACCTGCTGATAGACGGCCTCACACAGATCCGCCCGCGTTACGGTCCGACCAGCCATATGTCTCCCCGACCCCTGAAAGCGCGCTCGGACCGGCCGCCAACGCCCTGCGACCGCCCAGCCATGCAAATGCAGCAATTCTTAACAGTTGAGGCTGCACGAATGTGACGGATACGCCGCCGAACGTCCACGAGCCCCAGCGCCTGTGGGCAACGGCGTCCGGCAAACTAGCCGCGCCGGCCGAACAAGGTCAACGCTTTATGTGGCCTACCAGCGGATCAGTGCCGACCCCCAGGTGAATCCGCCCCCCATTGCCTCTAGCAATACCAAATCACCTTTGGTGATCCGGCCATCCCGCACTGCGACATCGAGTGCCAGGGGGATGGACGCGGCGGAGGTGTTGCCGTGCAGGTCGACGGTTGTCACCACCTTCTCCGGCGCGATGCCCAGCTTCTGGGCGCTGGCGTCGATGATGCGACGATTGGCCTGATGGGGCACGAACCAGTCGATGCTGGCGGCGCTCTCGCCGGTGGCGGCGAAGGCATCCTCGATCACGTCGGTGATCATGCCCACCGCATGCTTGAACACTTCCTTGCCTTCCATGCGCAGATGGCCGGCGGTGCCCGTGGTGGACGGTCCGCCGTCCACATAGAGCTTGGCGCGATGGCGGCCGTCCGAGCGCAGGTGAGAGGTCAGGAGACCGGAATTGCCGGCCGCCGTAGCGTCCACGGCTTCCAGCACCAGCGCCCCGGCACCGTCGCCGAACAGCACGCAGGTGCCGCGGTCCTCCCAGTCGAGGATGCGCGAGAAGGTCTCGGCGCCGATCACCAGCGCCCGCTTGAAGGCGCCCGTCTTCAGATAGGCGTCGGCGGTGGCGAGCGCGAACACGAAGCCGGAGCACACCGCCTGCACGTCGAAGGCCGCGCCGCGGGTGATGCCCAGCTCGGCCTGCACCGTCACGGAGGTGGCGGGGAAGGTCTGGTCCGGCGTCGCGGTGCCGAGGACGATGAGATCGATGTCGGCGGCGGTGAGGCCGGATGCCGCCAGCGCCCGCTCGGCCGCCTTGATGGCGAGGTGGGAGGTGAATTCACCTTCCGCAGCGATATGCCGCTGACGGATGCCGGTGCGCTGCACGATCCATTCGTCGGACGTGTCCATGCGCGCCGCGAGATCGGCGTTGCTGAGAACCCGCTCGGGGAGATAGGACCCGGTGCCCCGGGCGACGGACCTGATACCGCTCACGATTGTCCTTCCGCCCCTGCGGCCTCCGGCCGGCGCTCGGAAATCTCCTGCGCCCTGCGGCTGGTAAGGCTCTGTTCGATGCGCGCCAGAAGCTCGTGGCGCACCATGTCATAGGCGAGGTCGACGGCGGCGGCGAAGCCTTTCGCGTCGGTGCCGCCATGGCTCTTGATGACGATGCCGTTCAATCCCAGGAAGACGCCGCCGTTGGCCCGGCGCGGGTCCATCTTTTCCTTCAACACACGGAAAGCGTCGCGCGCGAAGAGATAGCCGATCCTGGCCCTGAGCGTGCGGCTCATGGCAGAGCGCAGGTAGGAGGCGAGCTGCTTGGCCGTGCCCTCGGCGGTCTTGAGCGCGATGTTCCCGGAAAAGCCCTCGGTGACCACCACGTCCACTGTGCCGGCGCCGATGTCGTTGCCCTCGACGAAGCCGTGGTAGTTCACCGCCCCCTCCTCCTCCCGGAGGATGCGCGCGGCTTCCTTGACCTCCTCGACGCCCTTGATCTCCTCGACGCCAACATTCAGCAGGCCGACGGTGGGCCGCTCGATGTCGAACAGAACCCGCGCCATGGCCGAGCCCATGATCGCCATCTCGACCAGGCTCTTGGCGGTGGCGCCGATGGAGGCGCCCACATCCAGCACCACCGTCTCGCCGCGCAGCGTCGGCCAGATGGCGGCGATGGCGGGGCGGCTGATGCCCGGCATGGTGCGCAGGTTGAAATTGGCCATGGCCATCAGCGCGCCGGTGTTGCCGGCGGACACGGCCACATCCGCCTCATGGATCTTCACCGCGTCGATGGCCTTCCACATGGACGATTTGTAGCGGCCGCGGCGCAGCGCCTGGCTCGGCTTGTCGTCCATGCCCACCACCACGTCGGTGTGGACGATGCGGGAGGCGGCGGCGAGCTTGGGGTGGCTCTTGAGCACCTCGCGGATGCGGGCCTCGTCGCCGTAGAGCAGGAAGCTGGTATCCGGATGGCGTCCCAGGGAAATTTCCGCTCCGGCAAGGACCGTCGCGGGTCCATGGTCGCCGCCCATGGCGTCGACGGCGATGCGGACGGCTACGGTCATCTCAGGCTTAAATCCCTGCTTCGATCGAATGGCGGCGGGCACTGCCCTGGCGGAAAAGGTGAGGATCGCAACAAATCCCGGCAATCATGTCCCGTCGCAGCCGTGGCCGGTGCGGCGCGCGGACAATAGCGCGTCGCCGCGCCATCGCAACTGCCCCGGGACGCTGTTCACTCCTTGTCTTTCAACCGCGAGAGCGCCGAGAAGGGCGACAGCGCGGCGGGATCCTCCGCCGGCGGCTCGAACACCGCGCCGGGCTTGCGCGGATAGGGATCGACGCCGAGCGCCAGGAACTCGCACACGAGCGCGCCCACATCGATGCGGCCGTCGACGATCTCGTCGGGCGGATCGATCCCGTTCTCTTCATCCTCTTCGGAAGGCTTATAGGTGCCGGCGGGGGCGAAGTGGACGTCGATTTCCTCGTCGATGGGCGCGTCGAACGGCTCCAGCGTAACACCGCAGGTCTGGCGCACGGTGGCGCGGAGCCGGCCTGAGACGTGGACCCCCTCCTTGCCTTGGGGAACGATGTGAAGGGTCGCCAGGATGCCTTCGGCCTCAAGGACACCCACATGGCGGGCCAGCACCGCCGTGGTCGCGGCGTCGGGCTCCAGCTTGAGGTGGAGGCCGAGCGGCGGGAGGTCGGCGATGGAAATCATGTGGGAATAAGGAAGGTCGCTCATTGTCCGGCCTCCGGCGCATGCCCGTGTTCGGGGGGCGGCAGCAGCAGCTCGCCCCGGGCGAAGGTTTCAAAAGGCGTCGCCTCAAGGCGTTCGACGGCGGCGCGGACGTAGGCCGCGAAGGGCTCGGCGCGCGGCGAGGCTTCGTCCGTGCCGAGGATATTGCGCGCGAGGGCCTGGGCGAGGAGGGCGTTGCCGGGGGCGGCGAGCGCGGTATCATATGCCGCAGCACGGCCGTAGAAGGCTGCGCCGATCTTCTTCATCTTCTTCGGCACAGTGAGATCGCCCACGCCCAGCTCGCGCATGGTGCTGTCCATGTCGGCCGCGAAGGCGTCGAAAATCTCCTGCGACATGGCGCGCGCGGTGTCGTCGCCGCCCTTCAGGCGGTGGCAGACAAGCACGGTATGGAGCACGACCATTTCAAAGCGTCCCTCCAGCGTATCGGGAACGCCGAAGTCGGTGTAGAACTCCGCCCGCCGCGACTGTGCCACGATCGCGCCATACAGGCGCTCGATGGTCTCGCGGGACTTGGCACGCTTTAACGAGCGGAACAGGTTCAGCATTTAAAATCCCGGGCCAAGGTCCGGCGAGGAGTTGAACGGGCAAGCGGCGTAACGCGCCATCGCCCGCATGGCAAGGGGCGGTAGCCGAGGCGACGCTTCGGGGCACTGTTCACAGCACAATGATGGGGATGCGTGTGGCGTCACGAGAAAAGAGCCAGGAGCACACGGGGAACGGCCGGAACACCACGAGCCGGAGGCTTGGCCTTGCGGGAACCGCCGCCCTCCTGCTCGCCGGCATGGCGCTTACGGGCTGCGACCAGGTGGCCGTGAACGGCACGGGCGGCCAGCTCACCGGTGTCGTTCGCACCTATCAGCGCGGTTACGTGCTGGCGGAGGGTGCGCTGGAGCAGGTCCCGGTCGGATCGAGCCAGGAACAGGTGCTGCTGGTGCTTGGCACCCCGTCGACGGTCGCGACCCTGAACGGCGATGCCTTCTTCTACATCTCCCAGACCCAGCAGCGCGTTGCCTTCCTCAAGCCGGAAATCACCGAGCAGAAGGTGCTGGCGGTCTATTTCGACAAGAACAAGCGGGTGACGCGCGTCGCCCAGTACGGGATCAAGGACGGCAAGGTGTTCGACTTCGTGTCGCAGACCACGCCCACCAGCGGCGAGGAGCTGAGCCTTATCCGTCAGCTGATCGGCCTCATCACCTTCTGATCTGGTATCAGCACAGTCCGGCCGCGCATCGCGCGCGCCGGACAGCGACCTGAGGAGACCTTGACCTCAGTCGCGAATGACGCTCCCAAGGGGGGCGGCGCCGGAGCCCCTGCCCCTTCGCGACGTCCTGCCCTACGCCACGCTTTTCCCTTCGCAATGCCTGCCCGGAGCGACGAGCCCGAACCGATGGCCAGAACACTCGGACAGGACCTCGCCGCCGCGCTGCGCTTCTATTCCCGCCTGCCCTTGCCGGCCCGGGACGAAACCGCGTTCGCGGCCCCCGACATCGACCGCATCGCCTATGCCGTGCCGGTGGCCGGCGCGGTGCTGGGCCTTATCGGGGCGCTCGTCCTCATCCTGGCCATGGCCCTGAAGCTGCCGGCCTTCCTTGCCGCCACGCTCGCGGTGACGGCGCTGGCGCTCGCCACCGGCTGCTTCCACGAGGACGGACTGGCCGACACCGCCGATGGCCTCGGCGGCGGGCGGGACCGCATCCACAAACTCACCATCATGCGCGACAGCCGCATCGGCACCTATGGCGCCACCGCGCTTTTGCTGGGCCTGCTGCTGCGGATCGGCGCGCTGGAGGCGCTTGCCCTGTCGGTGGGACCGCTCCGCGCGGGCCTGGTCCTCATTGCCGGCGAGGCCGCCTCCCGCGCCGCCGGCGTGCTGCTCATCGCCGCCCTGCCGCCGGCCCGCACCGATGGCGCCGGGGCGTCCGTCGGCCGGCCCTCGGAGGCGGCGGCGCTGTCCTGCGCGCTGGTCGCGGCGCTCATCGTTTCGGTGCTGATGGTGGCCTCCTTCGGCATCGGTGCCGCGTTTGCCGGACTGATCGGCCCTGCGCTGGTGCTGCTCGTGATGATGCGCCTGTCGGCCCGGCTCATCGGCGGACAGACCGGCGACGTGGCGGGCGCCACCCAGCAGGTGGCGGTGATTGTGTTCCTCCTCGGCGTGCTTATCTTCGGCGGACGGTAGGCGAGCGGCGATTCCCGCCCCGCCTCAGTCGGAAGGAGCCGAGCGCCCGACCGCGCAGCCATGACCCAGCCGCCAGACCCCCGGACCGTTTCCCGCCCCGGCGCCATCCGCTCGCCCTGCATCAAGGTGTGCGTGGTGGAGCCACTGAGCGGCCTGTGCATCGGCTGCGGACGCACGCTGCGGGAGATCGGCGGCTGGGCCTCGTTCTCGCCGGATGCGCGGGAGCGGATCATGGCTGTCCTGCCGGACCGGCTGGCGCGTCTCAAGGAGACGGCGCCGGATGCGTTCATGGAATAGGCCGCCATGCGCAGCGACCGTCTTCTCTGGATCCTCCTCATCGGCCTGTTCGCCGGCGGCGTCATCCTCGCGGTGAACCACGAGCAGGGCGAGGTGGCGGGCATCGACATCAACAAGTTCGGCGCGCTGGTGGGTCAGCTCTCGATCGCGATCTTCATCGGCGCGGCGGCGTGGTCCGTCTTTCGCGGGCGGATCGCCGAATCGCTCATGGCGGCCGCCTTCTGGCTGGTGCTCGCGGCGATGCTGGCGCTCGGCTACACCTATCGCGATCCCCTCGCCCAGGTCGGCCGCAAGGTGCTGGCCGAGGTTGCGCCGGGCTATGCGGTGAACCTCGCGCAGACCGGCACGAGCATGGTGGAGGTGACGCGTGGGGCGGCCGGCGATTTCGCAGTGCGCGCGGGAATCAACGGCTCGGGGGTGAGCATGCTGGTGGACACCGGCGCCTCATCCGTCGTTTTGACCCATGAGGCGGCGCAGGCGGTGGGCCTGCCGGTGGATTTTCTGAAGTATGACGTGCCCGTCGATACCGCCGCCGGCCGCACCCGCGCCGCCGCCGTGGTGCTGGACACCATCACCATCGGCAGCATCGTCGAGCGCCGCGTGCCCGCCCTCGTCTCGCCCGCCGGCGCCTTGCGCACGAGCCTCCTCGGCATGAGCTTCCTGTCCCGGCTCGAGGGCTTCGAGTTCCGCGGCGACAAGCTCGTGATGCGCGGCGGCAAATGATTGTGTTTCCGCTCGCTGCCCGCCTCGGTTAGGTTTTCGGGCGTCCACCCCGCCTGATCTGCGAACCCCGATGCGCGTCCCCACTGCGACCGATCTCCAGAAGGAACGCGCGATCCTGTTCGCGATCCTTCTCGATTTCAGCGTCTTCGTCCCCTACCTCGTCACGGTGTGGCGGATCGGCTCCCTGGCCATGCTGGCGGAGATGCTGCGCGGCGGCCTGCTGTTGCTGGTGGAGGGCCTCGCCCTGCTGACGCTGCGCGCTGCCCATCGCGGCCGCCTTTATTTCTACGATTTCGGCATCGGCAAGCTCGAGCGCATGTTGGCGGCAGCCATCGGCGTGCTGCTGCTGCTGGCGGCCGTCTTCATTCTCATCAAGGTGATGGATTCGACTGAATCCGAGCCCCTGCCACCCTTCTGGGTGGCGGCCGCTCTGGGTCTTGTCATCTACAACCTGTTCACGAATCTGGCGCCGCTGGTTCCGCTGTGGCGGGCGACGCGCGCGGGTACGTCCATCATCGTGCTCAGCCAGTTCCGCGCGCGCATCGCCAAGGCCATCGCCTCGGTGACGGTGGTGGTGTGCGTCGCCCTCGACGTATTGCTTCCGCACACCAAGGTGGCGCTGGTGGCCGACGATATCGGCGGGCTCATCGGCGCGGCCTTCATGCTGGTCATCGGCGGCAGCATGATCTCGGAAGCCCTGCCGGACCTTCTGGACCGCGCGCTCGCCGAACCGTTGCAGATGAAGGTGAACGCCGCGCTCGCCGCCAATTTCGATCGCTACGAGCAGCTCATTGGCGTGCGGACGCGCAAATCCGGCAGTGTCGCTTATGTGGAGATCACGGTGGGCTTCGCGCCGGATCGCACCATCGCCGACGTCAGCTCGGTGACGGAGGGCCTGCGCCAGACGCTGACCGCTGCCATTCCCGATGCCGACGTGGTGGTGATCGCCGCGCCTTATGATCCGGCGACCGAGGCGACCTAGAGCATCTCCAGCCCGACCTTGCGCCGGGGCGGCGGGAAGGCCTTGTCGATGGCGGCGAGGTCGTCCGCGTCGAGCGCCAGATCGCGCGCGGCGGCGTTCATCTCCACATGCTCGATGCGGCTCGCCTTGGGAATGGCGATCACATCGCCGCTCCGCATCACCCACGCCAGAGCGACCTGAAACGGGTCCACGCCGTGCTTCTTCGCCACGGCGCCCAAAGCCCCGTTGCGCGGCAGGCGGGCCTGCTCGATGGGGCTGTAGGCCATGATAGGAATGCGGGCGGCGCGCAAGGCCGGAAACAGGTCGAACTCCGGCCCGCGCCGGCTCGGATTGTACAGGACCTGATTGGCGGCGCAGGCGGTTCCGCCCCTGGCGGCAAGAAGCTCCTCCATGTCGTCCGTATCGAGGTTGCTCACCCCCCAATGCCGGATCTTGTCGGCCTTCTGCAGCGCCTCGAACCCCGCGATGGTCTCGGACAGGGGATGGTTGCCGCGCCAGTGGAGCAGATAAAGGTCGATCACGTCGGTCTTCATCCGCTTCAGGCTGCGCTCGCAGGCGGCGGCGACGCCCGCCCGGCTGGCGTTGTGCGGATAGACCTTGCTGACGAGGAACACCTCGTGCCGACGTCCGGCGATGGCTTCGCCCACCACCTCCTCGGCACCGCCATCGCCATACATCTCCGCCGTGTCGATAAGGGTCAGGCCGAGGTCGATCCCGCGCCGGAGCGCGTTCGCCTCCGCGACGCGGGCGGTGGAGCGCTCGCCCATGTACCAGGTGCCCTGGCCGAGGGCGGGCACCGTCTCGCCGCTGGGAAGGGTCACGGTCTTGCTCATTGCCGGTTCCTTGGCATTCAACTGGCCGCTGGCCGTTTTGGGGCGACCATAGCGGCTGCGTGAGCGCGGTCCAGAGAGTGCTCCGACCGTCTTGGCCCCCGCCCCGAAACGCAGAACGCCAGCGGGAGCACCGCCGGCGTTCGTCTTCTCTCTAAAAAAACGCGATCAGGCCGCGTCGTAGAGCCGGCGCTCCAGCAGCGGGCTGCCGCCCTTGAAGGCACCATGCAGCGCCTTGGCGGCGGCGAGGACAGCGAGGTCCACAAGCGGCTCGACGATGATGACGAGCAGGTACGCGCCGCCGAACGTCGCCACCGACGCGACGTTCTCCGCCGCGAAGCCCTGGCCATAGATGGCCCAGAACGCCACCCAGCCGACGATGCCGGCCTGATAGGTGGTGGAGAGGGCGAGCGCCTGGCCGTACTTCAGCTCTACGTAGGGCGTGCCCGGCGCGACGATGCGGCGCGCGACGGCGGCGACGCCGAACAGCGGCACCAGCAGCGTGGTCACGTTCATGCCGTACTGGGGCAGGTCGAACGGCGCGAAGAACAGGCCCTGGACGAGCAGGCCGAAGGCGAGGCCAAGGGCCGCCGGAGCCGCGCCGAACATCAGGAACAGGGTCGAGCCGAGGATGAGGTGCACTTCCGAGACACCCACCGGATAGTGCGGCAGAACCTCGAAGAAGGAGAAGACGAGGGCGGTGGTGGCGAGGGTGCGGCCCGCCAGCGAGAGGACGCCGCGCTCACGCGCCGCCTCATAGGCAAGCTTGAGGGCGTAGCCGCCGGCGGCGGCCGCCGTGACATAGCTGAGGCCGATCTTGGCCCCGTCCACGAGTCCGGGTTCGATATGCATGTTCGTCTCCGTTGCCGTCTCACCCGACGGCCCGAGGGGTTCATCATGCGACCGGCCGGTCTCCTGACTCGCGGGTCTACGCTCACCCCCGCCTTCCCGGCCGGCCCGAAGGGCTGTGGCCAGTGGCATGCTGGAAGATCGCTCGCCGCTTACAGTCGCGGGGGCGGTTGAGGCTTCGGCCGGATCTCGCGGATGATTCTCCGCGCAATCCCGCCCTACCCCATTCCCGTTTCACTCCGGATGCCGAGGCAGCCGGAGCACCGTTCGCAAGCGCAGCAGGCACCGAACGCCGCCGCCCTGTCAAGCAATCCCGTAGCAGTGGGACGCGCGCCGTGGCCTTCGCCGGGCGCGCATCCTGCCGCTCGGGGCGGGAAGCTCCGCGTCAGTGGCTGGAGTGGGCGCCGCCGCCCTGAGCGCCCATGCCCTCCACCTTGAACTGAACAGGGACGGTGCCCGCCTTCTCGAAGGTCAGCGTGCCGTCCACCAGCGTGCCCTCCTTCAGCGGGGCCTTCAGGTCGAGGAACATGATGTGGTAGCCGCCGGGCTTCAGCTCGAGGCTGCCCCCGGCCGGAATGGCGAGACCGTCCGGCAGGGGGCGCATCACCATCACGCCGTCCTTCATGCTCATTTCGTGGATTTCCACGCGCCCGGCGAAGGGCGCGGTGGCGGCGACGAGGCGGTCGGGGGCGGTTCCCGTGTTCTTCACCACGAGATAGCCGCCGGCGACGGTGGCGCCGCCGGGCGTGGCGCGCGACCATGGATGGTCGATCTGCAGGGACCCGGCCTTGAAGTCATGCGCGACGGCGGCGCCGGCCAGCGCCGCGGTGGCGATGGCGGCGGCGATGATGGTGCGGCGGGTGAGGTGAAAGATGGACATGTGTGCTCCTGCATGGCGCCGGGGGCTGCTGCCGCTCGGCGGGATGGAGTGAAGGGCTGGATGAAAGGGATCGCGCGCGGCGCGGTGCCAGCGCATCGGGGTGCGCGGAGACCCATAACGGCTAAAGGAAAGGACGCGAGACAGCGTCAGCCAGCCAGCGGCGGTCCCTGGGACGAACGCGGCTCGCGCCGGTCACGGCCCGTCCCCTCGATGCCGGCGAGCGGAAGGGCGCCCGGTCGATGATCCGAAGCAACCGGCATCCCCGCCCCGGCGACGGCGGGCAGCAACGGGGCTGGAGAATGGCCGGCGCATAAGGCGCAGCAGACGGAATGGTCCGCCCGCGGCATGGACGGATCGCCACCCTGCCCGTCGGCCGTGCCGATGCACAGGACGCTGCCATCGGTGCCGGCAGCCATGTCCATGGCGCCGGAGCGATCGAAGGCCAGACCGGCGACCACCAGCTGCAAAAGGAAGGCATAGGCGAGCACGACGCTGAGCGCGCCGCGTATCCACATTGCCCTCCGCCAGTGCGCCACCCGTCGCTCCCGAACCTCGACCATGGGCCGGCATGTTAACGGCGCGGCGTGGAAAGTCATCCGCCGCCACGCGGCGTCGGCCCCCTGCCCCTGGCCACGCCCCTCAGAAGTGGATGGCGAGCCGCGCCACGCCCCTTTGCGACACGAAGTCCTGGCCCACGTTGAGCCCGTACTCCAGCTTGAGTTCCAGATTGTCGCGGGTCACGGCCTGAAGGCCGAGGTCCAGATTACCGAGCACGTTGGGGATCGGCGTGGTGGTGGTGAAGCTGCCGGCGGAGAGCGGCGCCCACAGGAAGCGGGCGGAGGTCTGCCACGCGTCGTTGGAGGCGAAGGAGGCGCCGAGGGTCATGTAGGGCCGCAGGACGATGCCGTCCGGCAGGTCGATCCGGCCGCCGAACTCCACCGCCGGCGTGGCGATGAAGGTGGTGAGGCTTGAGGCCTGCAACGCCAGCTCCGCGCCCGTCAGGCCCATTTCGGTGAAGGCCGGCATCTCCACATGCACCACATCGAGGTCCACGCGCGGACGGACGTAGAAGTTGGAGTAGGTGAACTCATAGGCTGCCCGCAGCCGGCCGGTGAGGTTGTAGACATCGGACGTGCTTGTGGCCTGCCCGCCCGCGAGGCCGATGATGCGCGTGTTGTCGTAGGACACCCAGCCGGCATCGAGCGCGGCCGAGAACAGCCAGGGGCCGGTCTGGTATTTCAAGGCGACGCCGATATCGCCGCCGTTGCCGCTCGACGAGAACCAGCCGCTGGTGCTGGAGACCGAGGACTGCTGGTAGGCGCCGGACAAGGCGAGGAACCAGTCGGTGGCAAGCTCGCGCTGCACGCCGGCCTGGAAGATCACGCTGTCCGAGGCGAAGCCCGCCATCTGCGCCGTGGTGGACTGGCTGGTGCGGTCGTAGATGATGCGCGCCCAGGCGCAATTGTCCTCCCTCAGCTGGGTGCTCTGCGCCACGAAGACCGGGCAGCTCATGGTGCGGTCGAGGAAGGCCTGGCTCTCGCCGATGCGCAGCCCGGCCGGCGCCTGCAGCAACTGCGGGGAGAGCTGGCCCAGCGCGCTCTGGTAGGCGAGCGGCGAACTCACGTCGATGAGGCCGTTGAACACCTTGGACATGCCGCCGATATCGCCGGTGTCCCACACTCGCTGAAGGCCACCGCCGACTGAGGCCTCGTTTGACGACAGCCAGATGCCCTGCGGCAGGAAGTGCGCGATGGGACTGATGGTGAGTGAGGTGGCGTCCGCATGAACGGCCCAGCTGTAGGCGAGCCCGCTGTCCTTGGCGACGGCGGTGCCGGTGAGCTGGTCGGCCACCAGGATGGTGTAGCTGTCCTGAGGCGCGATGCTGGACGCGCGCGGATCGATTGTGCCGCTGATGGTCGCGCCGCCGACCACGCGGATCTGGTCGTGGCGGGCGGAGGCCGAATCCACGTCCACCTGAAGCACGCCATCGGAGCCGATGCCTCCGGCGACATTGGTGGTCGCAATCACCCCCAGGCCGCCAGGGTTGACGGTGCCGTGGTTGGTGAAACCCGGCGCCGAAAGTCCCGCGCTCCGCAGGGTCGGCCCCGTGTCCGATGTGGCGCTGACAAGGGTACCGGAATTGAAGGTGGCGCCGGTCTCGTTGATGAGGCCATTGGTGCCGCCGCCGAGATCGACGCTGCCGTTGAGCGTGCCCTTGTTGATGACCGTGTCGTCGCCAATGCCCGCTTGAACGGCGGAGCCGCCGAGGCCGGTCACTGTCCCGCCCTGCGCGATCGTCACCGTGTTCTGCTCGCCGCCCGAGAGCACGATGGCCGAGGTGCCCGCCCCGCCCCGCACGACGCCGCCGTCGGCGACAAGGATCTGGATCTGGCCGTTTCCGCTCGGGCCGAGGCTTTGCGCGAAGATGCCGGCTGAATTGTCGCCGGTGGCGATGACGCTGCCGGCAACCAGCACCGTGACCGGCCCGCCGGTGCCCGAGCCGCCCGCGGTGCCGAGTCCGACGCCGCCCGCCGTCGCAGCCATGCCGCCGCCGCCGCCGATGGACTGGGCGACGATGGCCGGTGCGTTGGCGCCGGAGGTGCTCGCGACGCCGGTGACGGTCACTGTCACGGCGCCGCCGTTCCCGTTGCCGCCGCCGGTGCCCTGAATGCCGTCCTGAAGGGAGAAGGCAGCGCTCGCCGCGGAGCCGCCGATGCCGCCGCCGCCGCCCACCGACTGGGCGAAGATGGCGGAGGCGCCCTGCCCGCTGGTCACGATGGTTCCGGCGGCGAGGGCATAGATGTCGCCGCCATTGCCGCCGCTTCCAGCCCCGCCGCCGAACGCCACGGCGGCCGTCGCGTCCGAGGAGGCGGTGCCACCCATTCCGCCGCCGCCGCCGATCGACTGGGCGAGGACGCCGAACGCATTGGTGCCGGAGGTCCGGATCACCGAGGTGGACCAAAGATCGATGGTGACCAGACCGCCCGTGCTGCCGCTGCCGCCATCGCCGCCCAAAGTCAGCGCCACCGAATGGCTGCCGCCCGTCGCCGATGAACTGGTCGCGGCGATGCCGCCGCCGCCGCCGATGGACTGCGCCAAAACGCCGATCGAGGCATCGCCGAAGGTCTGGATGACGCCGGAGACGTTCGCATAGACCGCCCCGCCGGCGCCGCCCGCCCCGCCCGATGCGCCGAGGCCCACGGTGGCCGCGAACGATCCGTTCCCGGAATCCGTCGCCACCGTCGAGGCCCGACCGCCGCCGCCGCCGATGGACTGGAGCACGATGCCGTTGGACAGGTCGCCTTTGGTGAGGATGGTGCCCTGCTGGTTGACCGTGACGGTCTCGCCATTCCCCGCGACGCCACCGGCGCCGCCGAGCGTCAGGGTGGCGGTCACGGTGTTCTGGCCGCCGCTCGCGGTGCTGTTGGCCGCAGACGCATTGCCGCCGCCGCCACCGATGGACTGGGCGAGAATGCCGTCCGAGCCGGCGCCCAGCGACTGGATCCTTCCATCCACGGTCACGGTCACGTTGCCGCCGTTGCCGCCCCCGCCGCCGGTGCCGCCGAGGGTAGCGCCCACGCTGGCGGCCCCGGTGGAGCCGCTCGTCGAGGTGGCGACAGAGGCCTTCCCGCCGCCCCCGCCGATGGACTGGGCGAGGATGCCCGCCGAATCGTGGCCGCTGGTCGCGACGAGGGCGTTGCCACCACTGCCGAACAGCACTTCGACCGCGCCGCCGTTGCCGCCCGAGCCGCCGCTGCCGCCCACCGCGGCGGACAGGCTGAAGCCGTTGCCGCCCTTGCCGTCCGCCTTGGTCTTGCCCGCGCCACCGACGCCGCCGGAGCCGCCGATGGATTGGGCGACGATGGCGTCCGCTGCCCCGCCGGTGGTGGAGATGGTGACATCCGCCTGGGCGGACACGATGACGCCGCCGCCATTGCCGCCGCTGCCGCCCGTGCCGCCGACAATGCCGCCCACCGCGATCTGGCCGCTGGTGGCATTCTGGGCGCTGCCGGCGAAGCCGCCGCCCCCGCCGACCGACTGGGCGAGGATGGCGCTGGCGCCCGTGCCCGAGGTCGAGATGTTGCCGGTGTTGTAGACCGCCACCGAATAGCCGAAGCCTCCGCTTCCGCCGCTGCCGCTCAGGGAGAGGGAGACGGTGGCCGAGCCGCCGGTGCCGCTGTCGCCCGTAACGGCGGCCGCGCCGCCACCGCCACCGATGGACTGGGCGAGGATGCCGTGGCCGAAATCGCCCATCGTCACGAGCGTCCCGGAATTGGTGACGCTGGCTTCGCCGCCGTTGCCGCCGCCCCCGCCGCTGCCGCCGAGGCTCGCGCTGAGATTGAGCTTCGCGCTCTGGCCCGAGGCGGTCGAGACCGTGGACACCGCGTTTCCGCCGCCCCCGCCGATGGATTGCACGACGATGGCGCTGGCGTGGTCGCCCTGGGTCTGGACGAGGCCGGCGTTGACCACGCCGGCGAGACCGCCGTTTCCGCCCGTCGCGCCGCCTCCGCCGAGATTGGCGGAGAGGTTCGCGGCATCGCTGCCCGACGCGGTGGAGGATGCGGCGCCGCCCTTGCCGCCGCCCCCGCCGATGGCCTGGGCGACAAGACCGTTGGAGCCGGTGCCGAGTGTCACGACAGTGAAGGCGGTGGAGCCGGGATCGGATCCGGTGCCGTTGATGATGGTGGCGGATACGCCATTTCCAGCGCTGCCGCCGCCGCCGCCGATGTCCACCGACAGGCCGAGGCCGTTGCCGCCCTTGCCATCCACCTTGCCGGTGCCCGCGCCCGCCGATCCGCCGCCGCCGCCGATCGATTGGACGAGCACCGCGTCCGCCGCGTCGCCGGAGGTGATGATCTTGCCGCCACCGGTGCCTGACAGCACGGCGGTGGCGAGCCCGCCGTCACCGCCCGCGCCCCCCGTTCCGCCGGCCGCCGCGCCGATGCTGATCTTTCCCGTCGCCGCATTGTCGGAACTGCCGGCCGCGCCGCCTCCGCCGCCGATGGCCTGCACCAGGATGGCGGTCGACCCCTGCCCCAGCGTGTAGACGCTGCCCGAGGTGTAGACCGAGGCTGTGCCACCCGCCCCGCCGCTCCCTCCGGAGCCGGTGAGGGCGAGGCTCACATTCGCCGTTCCGCCGTTGGCGGCTCCGCCCGAGGTGCCCGATTGTCCACCGCCGCCGCCGATGGATTGGGCGAGGATGCCGTAGCTGAAGGACCCCTGGGTGAGGATGCCGGCGCCGTTGTTCACCTCGGCGATGCCGCCGGTGTTTCCGGAGCCGCCCGCGCCGCCGAGGGTCGCGGTCACGACCGCCTCGGCGCTGGTCGATTCCGCTGCCGCGTGGGTGGCAAGCGCCATTCCGCCGCCGCCGCCGATGGACTGGACCACGATGCCCGAGGCGTGGTCCCCCGCCGTCACGATGGTGCCGCCCACCGTGTTCACATAGGCGTTGCCGGCCGTATTTCCGGAGCCGCCATTGCCGCCGAGCCCGACCGACAGGCTCGCCGTGGAGGACGATCCCTTGGTGGCGCTCGAAGAGGTGGAGGCGCCGCCCTTGCCGCCGCCACCGCCGATGGACTGCGCCACGAGGCCGTTGGACCCCGTGCCGAAGGTGGCGATCGAGACGCCGTCGGTGGTGGCGCTGCCGTTGTTGATGAAGACGTTGCCGCCGGTGCCGCCGGAACTGCCCCCGCCGCCCACGGCGACATCAAGGGAAGCGCTGTTGCCGCCCGCGCCGTCCGCCTTGCCGGAGCCCGCGGCGCCGTTGCCGCCGCCGCCGCCGATGGATTGCGCCAGCACGCCGTCGGCAGAGTTGCCGGTGGTGACGAGGCTGCCCAGCTTGGCATTGTCGAGGGTGACGGTAACGGTGCCGCCGTTGCCGCCGCCCCCGCCTGTGCCGCCGATGGCGGCGCCCACCGCGAATTTCCCGTTGGCCGCATTGGTGGCGCTGCCGGCATTGCCGCCGCCGCCACCAATGGACTGGGCGAGGATGCCGGTGCCGTTCTGGCCCTCGGTGCGGATATCGCCCGTGCTGGTGACCGTCACGGCCCCGCCGTATCCCCCGGTGCCGCCGGTGCCGGCGAGGGAGAAGCTCAGGCTCGCGGTTTTGGCCGCGCTCGCATCCGCGCTGGCGCCCGCCACGCCGCCGCCGCCGCCGATGGACTGGGCGACGATGGCCCTTGATTCATCACCGGTCACCACGATCTTGCCGGAACTGGTGACCGCCACCGCCCCACCGTGGGAACCGGCGCCGCCCGCGCCGCCCAGGGTGGCACCGATGGAATAGCTGCCGCCGGACCCCTTCGCGGTGGACGAGCCGCCCTTGCCGCCGCCGCCGCCCACCGATTGGGCGAGGATGGCGTTGGACATCGCGCCCGAGGTCGAGATATCCGCCGTGTTGTTGACCGTCACGACGCCACCGTAAGAGGCTGCACCCCCGACCCCGCCGAGCGTCAGCGTCGCCGAGACGGATTGGCTGCCCGAGGCGTGGGCGTCCGCCCCCGCGCTTCCGCCGATGCCGCCGCCGCCGCCCACCGACTGGGCGATGATCGCGTCCGACATCTTGCCGGATGTGGAGATGCTGCCCGCCGTCGTCACCGTGACGCTGCCGCCACCATCGGCATTCCCGCCGCCACCGGCGATGGCGGCGCCGAGGGAGATTTTCGAGGTCGCGACCGCGTTGGTGTTGCCGCCGATGCCGCCGCCCCCGCCGATGGACTGGGCGATGATCGCGGCGGACTGGTCGCCCCTGGTCGCGATGACGGCATCGGTGGTCACGGTCACGTCACCGCCGGTGCCGCCATTGCCGCCCTTGGCGCCGAGGGTGAAATCGAGGCTCGCCTGCCCGCCGCTCGCCGAGCCCGCCGCCGCGCCGGCCTTGCCACCACCGCCGCCGATGGACTGTGCCACGATGGCCGAGGCGTGATCGCCCGTCGTGAGAAGCTGGACCGTGGATGTCACGCCGCTGGCGGTGGAGGTGACGGTGACTGCTTCTCCGTTCCCCCCGAGCCCGCCGGCGCCTCCAAGATTCGCGTTGAGCGTGAAAGACGACGAGGAACTTCCTGAAAGATCGCTTGATTTCGTATCGGTCTTGCCGGAGGCGGAGCCGCCCGTGCCGCCGCCGCCGCCCACGGATTGGGCGAGGATCGCGTCGGCATCGGCGCCGCTCGTGGCGATCTGCCCGGTGTTGGTGACCGTAACCTGGCCGCCCGCGCCGCCGCCGCCGCCTTTGCCGCCGAGCGCCACCGAGAGGTCCACCGTTCCCCCGGTCGCATCGGCCGAGCCGCCGCCCGCGGTGCCGCCACCGCCGCCCACCGATTGCGCGAGGATGCCGCGCGCGCTGGTGCCGGACGTGGCGATGCTACCCGACTGGGTGACGGTGACGTTCGAGCCGTTTCCGGCGGATGTGCCGGAACCGCCGCCGCCAAGGGACAGGCTGACGGAGGTCTTGCCGGACAGGGATGCCGCATTGGACGAGGTGGTGCCCACGCCGCCGTTGCCGCCACCGCCGCCGATGGACTGGGCGATGATCGCGTCGGCGAAATTCCCCGTGGTGACGACCATTCCGGAATTGTCGACGTTGACGAGCCCGCCGTTCGCGCCCTCGCCTCCCGATCCGCCCAGCGTGACCGACACCGTGACGGGCACGCCCGCCGCCACCGAGACGCCGAGCGCGCTGGCATCGCCCCCGGTGCCGCCGCCGCCACCGATCGACTGCGCGAGGATGCCGGTCGCCCCCGCGCCCTTGGTGCTGACGCTGCCGGTGTTGGTGGCATAGGCTTTTTCGCCATAGCCGCCGCTGCCGCCGCTGCCGCCCAGGCTCGCATTCACCGAGACCGCGGTATCCGCGCCGACCGTCAGGCTCTTGGCGGCGGAGGAACCGCCGTTGCCACCGCCGCCGCCGATGGACTGGACCACGATGCCCATGGAATCGAGGCCGCTCGTGACGATGACCCCGGAATTGGTGACGGTGGCATTTCCCCCGTTGCCGCCGGAGCCGCCGCTGCCGCCCAGCGCGACCGCCGCGCTGAAATAGATGCCCGCGCTCTGCGACAGCGCGCTGCCGCCCGATCCGCCGCCGCCGCCCACGGATTGCGCGATGATGCCGGAGGCACGGTCGCCCGTTGTGACGACGCCGGCGGCGTTGTTCACCTGGACGATCCCGCCGTAATTGCCGCTGCCGGCGCTGCCGCCAATGGTGAGGGAGAGGCCTTCGGCCGTCGTCCCCGACGCGCTGCCCCCCGCCCCGCCGCCGCCGCCGATGGACTGGGCGAGGATGGCCGTGGCGTAGTCGCCGGCGGTGGAGACGGTGACGGTGCTCGGGGTCGCGCCGGTATTCGTCACATAAACGTTGCCGCCGTGGCCTCCGCCGCTGCCGTTGCCGCCGATGGCCGCCGAGATGCCGAGGCCGAGGCTCATGGCGCCACCGCCACGTCCGCCGCCGCCACCCACCGATTGCGCCACGATGCCGAGCGCATTGTCGCCGGTGGTGACGATCGTCCCGGTGTTGGTGAGCGTCGTCGTTCCGCCGTTGCCTCCGGCGGCGCCCTGCCCGCCAAGGGAGGCGACACCGCCCGCGCCGCCGCCATTGCCGCCGCCGCCGCCGATGGACTGGGCGAGGATGCCGTCGGAGAACGCGCCGCTGGTGGTGATGGAGCCAGAGTTCGTCGCCGTCGCCCCGCTGCTCGTGCCCGTGCCGGAGGTCCCGGCCGAGGAGCCGCCCACCGCCACGCATCCGCTCGTCGTGCTGCCGCACGAGCCGATAACGAGGTTTCCGCCGCCGCCGCCCACCGACTGCACCAGCATGCCGTGGGCGTAATTGCCGGTGGTGGTCACGGTGCCGGCATTGATGCCCGTCGCCGAACCCGCATCGCCGCTGATGGCGCCGTTGCCGCCCATGGAGACGAAGACCGCATCGGCCGACCCGCCGTTGCCGCCGCCGCCCGCCACCGACTGCACCACGATGCCCACCGAGCCGTTGCCGGTGGTCGAGACCGCGCCTGCGGATTTCAGATAGACGTTGCCGGCGGTGCCGCCCGGCCCGGCGACACCGCCCGAGCTGGTGATGAAACCGCCCACGGACGCGCCGTTGGCGCCGGTGCCGCCGAGGCTCTGCGCGACGACGGCATTCGCGGCATAGCCCGAGGTCCTGACGGTTGCGCCGGCTGCGATACTGACATTGACCACGGTGCCGCTCGCGGCGCTGCCGCCCGTACCGCCATTGCCGCCGATCTCGTTGAGCGAATCGTCACCGGGCGCACCGTTGCCGCCCGCCCCGCCGTTGGCGGAGACGATGATGCCATGCGCCGCGTCGCCGCTGGTGGTGATGGTGACGCCGCCCTGGACCGTGAGGCTGGCTGTTCCGCCCGTTCCGCCCGTTCCGCCATTGCCGCCAAAGGCCGTGGCATCAGACCTCGCGCTTCCGCCGGAGCCGCCCGCGCCGCCGTTGGCGGAGACGATGATGGCCGACTCCGATGCTGCGGTGGTCGTGATCTGGGATTGCTGCTGGACAGTGACGGAAACGGTCCCGCCATTGCCACCAGCGCCGCCATTGCCGCCCCAGGAATCGGAGAAGCCGCCATAGCCGTATCCGCCTTGCCCGCCTGCCCCGCCAACTGACTGAGCCACGATGCCGGATTGCGGCGATGAGATCGTGCCGGAAACAACGATCTCGACACTCCCGGCATTGCCACCGCCGCCGCCAACCTTCCCGGTGGCGTTGGCCGTCGTGGAATCGGCTTCCGCCGATGCCCCGCCTGCACCGCCCAGTGAGGCCGCATACAGGCCAACGCCACCCGCGCTCGTCAGGGTCACGCTGGAGAGGGTGACGCTCACCGCGCCACCGTTCCCACCCGCGCCCGCGGCGCCGCCGGTCGCCGCCGCAAGCGCGTGCACTTCGCCGCTGTTGCCGCCCGCCCCGCCGGCCGAGATCACGCTGACGGCCGGTCCGCTGCCGCTGCTGACGGTGGACGACGAGATCGTGACGGTGGCGATGCCCCCGTCTCCGCCATTGCCGCCGCTGCCGCCTGTGGAATCGGCTGCGCCACGGCCCTCTCCGCCCAGGCCACCGACGCCGCCGACGGTCGAAATGATGATGCCGCCCGCCTGGGATGACAGGTTTGAACCGGAAACCGAGATGCTGACGTTGCCGCCATTGCCGCCGGTCTGGCCCGATCCTCCGAATGCCTGGCCGAGATAACTGAAGCCGTAACCGCCTGCGCCGCCTGCGCCGCCCATGGAGCTGGCGGCGATGACCGTCCCGCTGGCCTGGTTGGCCGTGACACCGTTCAGGATTGCCGAGAATGCGCCGCCATCGCCGCCGGTGCCACCCGAGCCCCCCGTCCCGGAGCCGGTCCCGTAAGCGACCGTGCCTTCGCCGCCCGATCCGCCCATGCCGCCCTGGGTCGTGCTCTTGATGGCGTAGGTGCTGGTCGATCCGCCGCTGATCGTGATGGATGTCGCCCCGATGGCGGCTCCAATGTCGCCGCTGCCGCCGGTAGCGCTTTCAAAATCGTAGTTGTAATTCGCCCCGTTCGACCCGGCCGAGCCCGTTATCGTCTGGCTGAAGGGCATCGTGACCACGGTCTGCGCCGTCGCCGGCGGGACGGCGGCGGGAATAGCCACAAGAGCCAATCCGCACAGGGATGTGGTGAGGGCCGTGGAGAGCAGCATGCGCGCGGTGGATGCGCCATAGACGGTCGATGCCGCGCCGCGCGGCGCACGGTTCTGCGCAATCCCACCAACCGGCATTCCCGCCCCCAGCAAAGCCCGAGGTCGGAGATTGCTGTCCGCCGGACAAAAGAGCAATAAGCGCGATTGCGTCTCCCCGAAAAGCCGCTGGCGGCGAACGGCCACGACTTGGCTGTATCACCATGCAAAGGCCGTCGTGATCGACTATATCGAGGGCATCAACGATCCGCCGCGGCGCCACTCGGGCTCGGCCTTCTCGGCCCATCGACTTCGAGCGACAGGCGCAGGCAAATTAACCTCGTGTCCGCGCAACGGCAGCAGCTTCGATACTAATGTTTAGAAATCAATCATTTACGCTCTCGGTCGCCCCTATGATGGATTGGACGGACCGCCATTGCCGGGCCTTCCACCGCACCTTCTCGCGCCATGCGCTGCTGTATACGGAGATGGTGACCGCGCCGGCGGTGATCCATGGGGACCGGGCGCGGCTGCTCGGGTTTTCGGAGGCGGAGCATCCGGTGGCGGTGCAACTCGGCGGCAGCGACCCGGCGCTGCTGGCGCAGGCGGCGCGCGTCTGCGCGGACTTTGGATATGACGAGATCAACCTCAACGTCGGATGCCCCTCCGACCGGGTGCAGGGCGGCAATTTCGGCGCCTGCCTCATGCGCGAGCCCCAGCTGGTGGCCGAGTGCGTGGCCGCCATGAAGGGCGCGGTCGCCCTGCCCGTCACGGTGAAGTGCCGCATCGGCGTGGACGATCAGGATCCCGAGGAAGCGCTCGACACCCTCGCCGATGCCGTGCTGGCGGCGGGCTGCGACGGGCTCATCGTCCATGCCCGCAAGGCCTGGTTGAACGGCCTTTCCCCGCGCGAGAACCGGGACATCCCGCCCCTCGACTATGACCGCGTGCGCCGCCTCAAGGCCCGCCTGCCCCATGTACCGGTCGCGCTGAATGGCGGCCTCGAAAGCCTCGCACAGGGGCTGAGCGAGGCGGAAGGGCTCGACGGCATCATGCTCGGCCGCGCGGCCTACCATTCGCCGGAGCTGCTGGCGGAGGTGGATCCCGTCCTTCACGGCGTCCCGGCGCCGCACGCGGACACCTTCGCCGCGCTGGAGGCGTTCGAGCCCTATATCGCCCGGCATCTGGAGGCCGGTGGCCGGCTCTCCGACATCACGCGCCACATGCTCGGCCTGTTCGGCGGAAAGAAGGGCGCGCGCATCTTCCGCCGCCGCTTGTCCACGGAAGCCATCATTCCCGGCGCCGGGCTCGATGTGCTGCGCGGTGCGGTCGATGAGGTGCGCAGCAGGGACCGACTGGCGGCCTGATTGGGCGGCATCACAACGAGATTTGCGTGAACAGCGGGCCTGCTGCGAACGCCATGCGGCCATCGCAGTGGACAGGGCGCGAATTCCGGGCCACTCCTCGGGGCCTTCCCGCCGCAAGTTTCCGGTCCCGCTCATGTTTTCCAACGTTCCGGTGCAGGAACTCGTCCTGCTCGTCGGCGCCATGCTGGCCGGCGGCGTGCTGACCGGCCTGCTCGCTGGCCTCTTCGGCATCGGCGGCGGCGGCGTCATCGTTCCCGTGCTGTACGAGGTGTTCGGGTTCCTCGGGGTGGATGACAGCGTGCGCATGCAATTGTGCGTCGGCACCTCGCTCGCCATCATCATCCCAACCGCCATGGCCTCCTACCGCACCCACGTCGCCAAGGGGGCGGCGATGCCGGGCGTGCTGGCGAAATGGCGCATCCCGGCCATCATCGGCATCATCGTCGGCAGTGCCATCGCGGCGGTGGCGGCGGGCTGGGTGCTGCAGGCGGTGTTCGTGGCGGTGGTGGCGCTTCTGGGGCTGAAGAGCCTCATCGGCCGCAACGACATCCGTATTTCCGACCTCCTGCCGTCCTCAGCGATGATGCGGTTCTACGGCTTCTTCATCGGGCTTGCGTCGTCGCTGGTGGGCATCTCGGGCGGCGGCATCTCCACCAATATCCTGTTGCTCTATGGCGTGCCGATCCACGCCGCTGTCGCCACCTCCGCGGGCATCGGCGTCATCATCCCCATTCCAGGGGTCATCGGCTATGCCATCGCCGGCTGGTCGCACCTCTTCGAGCTGCCGCCGCTGTCCATCGGCTATGTGTCGGTGATCGGCTTCCTGTGCATCGCCCCGGTGGCGACGCTGGTGGCGCCCTATGGCGCGCGCCTCGCGCACCGGATGAGCCGGCGCCATCTGGAGATCGGCTTCGGCCTGTTCCTGATGGTGATCGGCGTGCGCTTTCTCGTCGCCATCATCCACGGCTGACGGGCGCTCGCCGAATCACCAGCGATGGGTGAAGCCGGCGGTGATGCTCTTGTTCAGCGTCGAGCCGGTATCGGCCACCGAGGTGGTGACGGTGAGGTCGGGCGCCAACTGCTGCTGGGCGCTCACCGTGGGCAGAAGCTGCGACGAAGTGCTGGTGGTCTTGGCCGCGACGGCGAAGGTGGTTCCGGTTTCCGTCAGCTTCAGGCTCAGCGACTTGTCGGTTTCCCACGCCTGCGAGCCGGCCTTGACCTGATAGGTGTCCGCCAGCGTGGCGGCGAGCCCGCTGGTGAGGGAAATGCTGCGCTCGAAAGTGGTGGCGAGCTTGCTCGCCGCATCATTGGGATCGACGGAGACGTTCACCGTGCCCTTCTCCCACACCATCCAGTCCGGCAGGCGGGCGACCGTAACCTTCGCATAGGCGGTGCCACCGAGACCGTCCGCGCTCTGGCCGACCGTGGGCGCGACGCTGGAGCCTGCGGCCGACAGGTCCAATCCCACGACCGCGCCATAGTCTTCCACGGGCGTCGAATAGGTGAGCGAGGTCGAGCCGTCCGCCTTCAGCGCGGTCTTGGCCTCGGTGCCGTCGGCAAGAGCCGGAGCGGCGAACAGCGGGGTCGCCAGAAGCGCGGCGCAGGTGAAGGGGCGGATCGCCATGGGTCTCGACCTCCCGGGGCAGAGGGTGGGCGGCGGAACGGCAGCGCGCACGCAGCTACCATTCCTCTCGGGTGCTTGGTCGAGGATGGATGGGGAGAAGTTAAGGCGGAATTGTTGCGCTGCAGCGTCCGCCCCCGCATGCGCGCGCCGCATGGCTTTTGCGCCACAGCCGCGCCATGCCGCCTTGCCGCCGGGCCGGGCGCGTCCTAATCCCCCCCGCGGGAGGATGAGAATGACACAGCCGGACCTTTCGAGCGCGACCCTCGATCTGCTCACCCGCATTGCCGGGGCGCTGGAGCGCTTGGCCCCGCCCGCGGTGCCCACGCCTGATTTCGAGGCGGCCGACGCCTTCGTCTGGCACACCGATCCCATCCGCTTCGAGCCGGTGGCGCGGGTGAACCGGGTGGAGATGGACCTTTTGCAGGGCATCGACCGGGTGCGTGGCCAATTGGTGGAGAACACCGAGCGCTTCGCCCGCGGCCTGCCGGCCAACAATGCGCTGCTCTGGGGCGCGCGGGGCATGGGCAAGAGCTCGCTGGTGAAGGCCGCTCATGCCGCCATCAACCATTCGCTTTCCACAGACGGTCCGCGCCTGAAGCTGGTGGAGATCCACCGCGAGGACATCGAGACCCTGCCGGCGCTCATGGGCCTGGTGCGCGGCTCCCATCACCGCTTCATCGTGTTCTGCGACGACCTCTCCTTCGATTCCGACGATACGTCCTACAAGTCGCTGAAGGCGGTGCTGGAAGGCGGCATCGAGGGGCGGCCGGACAATGTGATCTTCTACGCCACCTCCAACCGCCGCCATCTGCTGCCGCGCGACATGATGGACAATGAGCGGTCCACCGCCATCAATCCCGGCGAGGCGGTGGAGGAGAAGGTCTCCCTCTCCGACCGCTTCGGCCTGTGGCTCGGCTTCCACAAGTGCAGCCAGGACGAATACCTCGCCATGGTCGCGGCCTATGTGGAGCACCACGGCATTCCGGCGACGGAAGAGGAATGGCGGCCGCAGGCCCTCGAATGGGCCACCACCCGCGGCGCCCGCTCCGGCCGCACCGCCTACCAGTTCGTGCAGGATCTCGCCGGCCGGCTGGGGGTGGCGCTGAAGGCGGCGTGAGCGGGAGGCCGTCAGGTTCCCCTCTCCCCTTGCGGGAGAGGGCTAGGGTGAGGGGTATGGTGCCGGTTGTGCTGGTGCTTCCCTGTTCCGAGTGGCCCCCTCACCCCCAACCCCTCTCCCGCAAGGGGAGAGGGGAGCCCCGCCCACTCACCCCTCCGCGATGACCTGCAGGAATTGCTGGCCGTAGCGCATCAGCTTGGCCTCGCCGATGCCGGAGATCATGCCCAGCGCCTTCATGGAGGTGGGCTTCAGCTCGGCGATGGCCATCAACGTGGTGTCGTGGAAGATGACATAGGGCGGCACCCCCTGCGCCCGCGCCAGCTCCAGTCGCAGCTTCTTGAGCTTCTGAAACAGCGCCTCGTCCGCCGGATCGGCCAAAGCGGCGGAAGGGCCGCGCCCACCGCCGGTGACGCGGGCGGCGCGCGGGCGGGCCTCGGCCTTCAGTTCGACCCGCTCCTCGCCGCGCAAAACCGGACGGCACTTCTCGGTGAGGCCGAGGCTGCCGTGCCCCTCCACGTCCACCCACAGATAGCCCATGGCCACCAGCTGGCGCACCACGGCCCGCCATTCGTCGCGCGAGAAGTTGCCGCCGATGCCGAAGGTGGAGAGCTTGTCGTGGCCGAACTTGGTCACCTTGTCATTGGCATCGCCGCGCAGCACATCGATGACATGGCCCGCACCGAACCGCTCCCCGGTGCGATAGACGCAGGACAGCAGCTTCTGCGCCGCCTCGGTGCCGTCGAAGGTGCGCGGCGGATCAAGGCACGTATCGCAATTGCCGCATGGCTGCGGCAGGTCTTCCTCGAAATATTTCAGCAGCACCTGCCGGCGGCAGGAGGCCGTCTCGGCAAGCCCCAGCAGCGCATCGAGCTTGCTGCGCTCCACGCGCTTCCTTGCCTCCGGAGCATCCGAGCCGTCCACGAACTGGATCAGCTTGGCCACATCCTCGACGCCATAGAGCAGGAGCGTCTCGGACGGCAGCCCGTCGCGGCCGGCGCGGCCGGTCTCCTGGTAATAGGCCTCGATGCTCTTGGGCAGATCGAGATGGACGACGAAGCGCACGTCCGGCTTGTCGATGCCCATGCCGAAGGCGATGGTCGCGACCATCACCACGCCCTCCTCCTTGAGGAAGCGGTCCTGATGACGGGCGCGGGTGTCGGCGTCGAGACCGGCGTGATAGGGCAGCGCGGTGCGGCCCTCGGTGGCGAGCATTTCGGCGGTCGCCTCCACCTTCGCCCGGCTCATGCAATAGATGATGCCCGCCTCGCCATCATGGGCATCAAGGAAAGCCTTGAGCTGGACGCGCGGATTGGCCTTGGGCGCGATGCGATAGCGGATGTTCGGGCGGTCGAAGGAGGACAGGAAAACCTGCCCTTCCTCCAGATTGAGCCGCTCGACGATCTCCCGGCGGGTCGGCCCGTCCGCCGTCGCGGTCAGCGCCATGCGCGGCACGCCGGGATAGCGCTCGTGCAGGATGGTGAGTTGGCGATATTCAGGCCGGAAATCGTGCCCCCACTGGGACACGCAATGGGCTTCGTCGATGGCGAACAGCGAGATGCGCGCCCCATCGAGCAGGTTGAGGAAACCGTCCGTCAGCAGCCGCTCGGGCGCCACATAGAGCAGGTCGAGATCGCCCATGGCGAGCGCTCGCTCCACCTGCCGCCCCTCGCCGGGGGCGAGGGAGGAATTGAGCATGGCCGCCTTCACGCCCAGCTGGCGCAGCGCCTGCACCTGGTCGTGCATCAGAGCGATGAGCGGCGAGACCACGATGCCGGTGCCCGGCCGCACCAGCGCCGGCACCTGATAACACAGGGATTTTCCCCCGCCCGTGGGCATGAGCACGAGGGCGTCGCCCCCGCCCACCACATGCTCCACGATCTCCCGCTGCCGCCCACGGAACGCCTCGTATCCGAAGACGTGGCGCAGGACCTCAAGCGGGGTGGAATCATCGAGCGTCGCAGACATGGGGCCTTATAGCCCCCTGCCCTCGCCGGGCAATGCGGGATCGAGCCGCGCCGCCTATCGGCGCCCCGCCGCCAGCAGCAGCGCCGCGCCGCCCACAAGAATGCCGGCAGACACGCGATCCGCCACGAGGGTGAAGCGGCCCTTCAGCGCCGCGCGCGCCTTGTCCGCGACCACCGCCCACAGCATGTCGCCCACCAGCGCGATGACGGCAAAGATGGCCGCCAGCAGCGCGATCTGCGGCACGGGGTTCGCAGTGTCGGTGACGAACTGCGGCAGGAAGGCCGCGTGGAACAGCAGCGTCTTGGGATTGGCGAATGCCACCGCGAGCCCGCGCCCGAAGGCGGCATGGGCGGACGGCGCGGGCGCCTCCACCGCCTTGCCGGCGGCGCGCCACTGCATCACCGCCAGCCACACGAGGTAGGCCGCGCCGGCATAGCGCACCAGATCGAAATGGTGGGAGAAGGCTTCCACCACATAGGCTAGCCCCCCCGCCACCAGCGCCAGCTGGGCGATGAGGCCCACATTGACGCCCGTGGCGGTGAGGAGGCCGGCCTGCCGTCCATGCTTGAGGCTGGTGCCGACGATAAGCGCCACGTTCGGCCCCGGCGTGGCCCCCAGCGCGATGCAGGCGAGCACGAACAGGGCGAGGCTTTCAGCCGAGATCATCGTCTTCTCCCTCCCGAAAGGCCCCGCCCGCTCGGGGCTCAGGCCTCCGGCGTGTCGTCTCCGGCGGCGTCCGCGCCACCCTCGCCCGCTTCTGCGCCCTCGGCGCCCGTGTCCTCGCTGATGTGCTCCACCGAGACCACGCGCTCGCCTTCCGCCGTATCGAACACGATCACGCCCTGGCTGGCGCGGCCGACGATGCGGATGCCGTCCACGGGGCAGCGGATGAGCTGGCCGCCATCGGTGACGAGCATGATCTGGTCAGCATCCTCCACCGGGAAGGAGGCGACAAGCCGGCCGTTGCGCTCGTTCACCGCCATGGCGACGATGCCCTTACCGCCACGGCCGGTGACGCGATATTCGTAGGACGAGGTGCGCTTGCCGTAGCCGTTCTCGGAGACGGTGAGGATGAACTGCTCGGCCGCGCCCATGGCGGCGTACTGATCCTGTCCGAGCTGGCCGTTGCCGATCACGGCCTCTTCCTGGTCCGCCTCGGCCGCTTCGCCCGCCTCGCCGCGCACCCGCCGGCTCATCTTGATGTAGGCGAGCCGCTGCTCGGCGTCGGCATCCACATGGCGGATGATGGCCATGGAGATGACGCTGTCGCCCTCCTCCAGCCGGATGCCGCGCACGCCGACGCTGTCGCGCCCCTTGAACAGGCGCACCTCGGTGGCGGGGAAGCGGATGCAGGCGCCGGCCGCCGTGGTCAGCAGCACGTCGTCTTCCTCCGTGCACAGGCCCACCTCCGCGATGGCCTCGCCCTCGGCGAGCTTCATGGCGATCTTGCCGTTGCGGTTCACCTGCTGGAAGTCCGTGAGCGCATTGCGCCGCACGGTGCCGCCGGTGGTGGCGAACATGATCTGCAGGCGCTGGTTCTCGCCCTCGTCCTCCGGCAGCAGCACGACGGAGGTGATGCGTTCGTCCTGCTCCAGCGGCAGGATGTTGATAAGGGCCTTGCCACGGGCCTGTGGCGCCGCCAGCGGCAGGCGCCACACCTTCATCTTGTAGACCTGCCCCTTGGAGGAGAAGAACAGCACCGGCGCGTGGGTCGAGGCCACGAACAGGCGGGTGACGAAATCCTCGTCCCGCGTCTGCATGGCCGAGCGGCCCTTGCCGCCGCGCCGCTGCGCCCGGTAGGTGGAGAGCGGCACGCGCTTGATGTAGCCCGCGTGGGAAACGGTGACGACCATCTCCTCGCGCTGGATGAGATCCTCGTCCTCCAGATCACCGAAGCCTTCGACGATCTCGGTCCGCCGCGGCGTGCCGAACTCCGCCTTGATGGCGAGCAACTCATCCCGGATGATCGCGCGCATGCGCGGCCGGCTGGCGAGGATGTCCAGATAATCGGCGATCTCGGCGGCGAGCTTGTCCAGCTCGTCAGCGATCTCGTCGCGGCCGAGGGCGGTGAGGCGCTGGAGCCGCAGATCGAGGATCGCGCGGGCCTGCACCTCGGAGAGGCGATAGGTGCCGTCTTCCTTCAGCTTGTGCCGGGGATCGGCGATGAGGGCGATGAGCGGGGCCATGTCCTTGGCCGGCCAGTCGCGGCCCATCAGGGATTCGCGGGCGGTCGCCGGGTCCGGCGCGGTGCGGATGAGGCGGATCACCTCGTCGATGTTGGCAACCGCGATGGCGAGGCCCACCAAGACGTGGGCACGGTCGCGCGCCTTGCGCAGCAGGAACTTGGTTCGCCGGCTGATGACTTCCTCGCGGAACGCGATGAAGGCGGTCAGCACGTCGTGCAGGGTGAGGATGCCCGGCTTTCCGCCGGACAGTGCCACCATGTTCACGCCGAAGGAGGTCTGCAGCAGCGTGAGCCGGTAGAGGTTGTTCAGCACCACGTCGGCCTGGGCGTCGCGCTTGATCTCGATGACCACGCGCATGCCGTCGCGATCGCTCTCGTCGCGGATTTCGGAGATGCCCTCCACCCGCTTGTCGCGCACCAGCTCGGCGATCTTCTCGATCATCGTCGCCTTGTTCACCTGATAGGGAATCTCGGTGACGATGAGAGCTTCGCGATCCTTGCGGATATTTTCGATAGCGACCTTCGCGCGCATCAGCACCGAGCCGCGCCCGGTGAGATAGGCCTGGCGGATGCCGGTGCGGCCGAGGATCAGCGCGCCGGTGGGGAAGTCCGGGCCGGGCAGCAGATCGAGCAGCGCCTCGGGCTCCAGCAGCGGGTCGTCCAGCAAAGCGACGGTGACGTCGATGATCTCGCCGAGATTATGGGGCGGGATATTGGTGGCCATGCCCACCGCGATACCGCCGGCGCCGTTGACCAGCAGGTTCGGGAACTTGGCCGGGAGGACGGTCGGCTCCCGCTCGGAATTGTCGTAATTCTCTTGGAAATCAACCGTTTCCTTGTCGAGGTCGTCGAGAAGGGTGTTCGTCACCTTCTCCAGGCGCACCTCGGTGTAGCGCATGGCCGCCGGGGCGTCGCCGTCCACCGAGCCGAAATTGCCCTGACCGTCGACCAAAGGGAGCCGCATGGCGAAGGTCTGGGCCATGCGCACCAGCGCGTCGTAGACCGACTGGTCGCCGTGGGGATGGTACTTACCGATCACGTCGCCGACCACGCGGGCCGACTTGCGGTACTGCTTGTTCCACTCGTACCCATTCTCGTGCATGGAGAACAGGATGCGCCGATGCACGGGCTTGAGGCCGTCGCGCACGTCGGGCAGGGCCCGGGCGACGATGACGCTCATGGCATAGTCGAGATAGGAGCGGGACAGCTCCTCCGTGATGGAAACGGGCCGGATGTCGGACGGCGGCTCGCCGCCACTCTTCGGCGTTTCGGATTCGGCCAAAAGTCAATACTCGCATGGATTGGTGAGGTGCTTCCTTCTAGCCGATTCACCCTTCCAGCGCCAGTAAAACCCCTCCAGCAGGCTTAAATTTTCACCTTAAAAATCAGATACTTATGGGGCGCATCTCGCGGGCATTCGCACAATCTGGCGCTTTTGCGTCAAACAGGGCCGCAAAAGGCGGAAAAGCCAGCCGCCAAGCGTCCGCGTCGCCGGGGTGGAAAGCTCCTGCCGGCACCGCACGATAATGCAAATGCCCCGGTGGCCGGGAACCAGCGCAAGGCGCCGGAACGAAGGCCGAGCGGGAGGCGAGGCCGCCCGTCAACCGGTTCCGTCCGTCCGCCAAGATCCGCTCAGAAGGGAATTTCGTCGTCGAGGTCGGCGACGGGTCGTCCACCGCCAGATCCGCCACCCATGCCGCCGCCGGCCGGGGCCTGACGACGCCCGCCGCCGGAGCCGCCACTGTAGCCGCCGCCTCCGCCGCCCATGGGGCTCGCGGAGCCGAAGTCCGAGCCGCCACCGTAATCGTCGGCGCCGGCCCCGCCGCCGCCCTCGCGGCCGTCGAGCAGCGTCAGTTCGCCGCGATAAGGCCTCAGCACCACCTCGGTGGTGTAAACTTCACGGCCGTCTTTTTCATACTTCCGAGTCTCAAGCTGGCCCTCAAGGTAAACCTTGGAGCCCTTCCTGAGATATTTTTCGGCAATGCCGACGAGATTGTCGGACATGATGACAACCCGGTGCCACTCAGTCTTCTCACGCCGCTCGCCAGAGGCCTTGTCGCGCCAGTTCTCGGACGTCGCAACGGTAAGGTTGCAGACTCTGTTTCCGCTCTGGAACGACTTCACCTCCGGGTCGCGGCCCAGATTGCCGATCAGGATCACCTTGTTGACGCTGCCGGCCATCCCGCTCTCCTTGCCGTAGTTCCATCGTTCGCCGCGGCCGCTATCGGCGCTCCGCGAAACTCGCACCCTAGCGCTCCCGGCTGGCCATGCGACCCCCGGCGCGGCTTTATCCCCATGAACCGGTGAACCTTCGCCAGCCGCCGTGCGTAACAGGACAGGTCTTAATGTTCACGTTGTGTTCTTAATCGACTTCCGCCACACTGGCAAGAGCGTCGCGGGCATTCGACGCGACTCGCCGCTCTTTTTGGCTGGCTGCTTTCAGGGGTTCTGATTATGTTCTCTTCCGCATCGCACAAGGTCCACTACATTTCCATGAGTTCATGAGCACGCTCCCGGGTGCGCAGAGGGGCCTTTCGGCCGCTGGCGTGCCCGCCGCCGCTTGGGCGGCACGATCGTTCCTCAGGCCCTGACCCCTTTTTGCGCCGCAGGCGCCAGCGGATGCCCATGTCTGATCGCGCAGCCTCCCAGCGTCCCGCGTCCCCCACTCCGCGCCGCGATGCCCGCACCCTTTCGGTGCGCGGCGCGCGTGAGCACAATCTCAAGAACGTGGACCTCGAAATCCCCCGCGACAGTCTGGTGGTGTTCACCGGCCTGTCCGGCTCGGGGAAAAGCTCGCTCGCCTTCGACACCATCTATGCGGAAGGCCAGCGGCGCTATGTGGAAAGCCTCTCGGCCTACGCCCGCCAGTTCCTCGAGATGATGCAAAAGCCGGACGTGGACCAGATCGACGGTCTCTCGCCGGCTATCTCGATCGAGCAGAAAACGACCTCCAAGAACCCGCGCTCCACGGTCGGCACGGTCACCGAGATTTACGATTACATGCGCCTGCTATGGGCGCGCACCGGCGTGCCCTATTCGCCGGCCACGGGCCTGCCCATCGAGAGCCAGACCGTCTCTCAAATGGTGGACCGCACGCTTACCCTTGCGGAAGGCACGCGGCTCTTCCTGCTCGCGCCGGTGGTGCGCGGGCGCAAGGGCGAGTACCGCAAGGAACTCGCCGAGTGGATGAAGAAGGGCTTCCAGCGGGTCAAGATCGACGGCACATTCCACGAGATCGCGGAGGCGCCGGCCCTCGACAAGAAGTTCAAGCACGACATCGACGTGGTGGTGGATCGCATCGTGGTGCGCGCGGATCTCGCCCAACGGCTCGCCGACAGCTTCGAGACTGCGCTCGGGCTCGCCGATGGCATCGCGGTGGCCGAGTTTGCCGACGAGAAGAACGAGGACGGCGATCCACGCCGCATCATCTTCTCCGAGAAGTTCGCCTGCCCGGTCTCCGGCTTCACCATTCCGGAGATCGAGCCGCGGCTGTTCTCCTTCAACAATCCCTTCGGCGCCTGCCCCGCCTGCGACGGCCTCGGCGTGGAGCAGACCATCGATCCGGACCTCGTGGTGCCGGACAAGGCCCGTTCGCTGAAGCAGGGCGCCATCGCCCCCTGGGCCAAGTCCACCTCGCCTTATTACGGGCAGACGCTGGATGCCTTGGCCAAGCACTACCACTTCAAGCTGAACGTGCCCTTCGCCGACCTGCCGGAGCAGGCGCGGGACGTGCTGCTGTTCGGCTCGGGCAGCGAGAAGATCACTTTCCACTATGACGACGGCATGCGCGCCTACGAGACCTCGAAGACCTTCGAGGGCGTGGTGCGCAACCTCGACCGGCGCTGGAAGGAGACCGACAGCGACTGGGCGCGGGAGGAGATTTCCAAATACTTCTCCACCGTCCCCTGCAAGGTGTGCAACGGCTACCGGCTGAAGCCCGAGGCGCTGGCGGTGAAGATCGACGGGCGGCACATCGGCGAGATCGGGGAGCTTTCCGTCAGGGCCGCGTCCGGGTGGTTCGAGGAGCTCCCCGCCCGGCTCACCGACAAGCAGAACGAGATCGCCGGGCGAATCCTGAAGGAGATCCGCGAGCGGCTGCGCTTCCTCCTGGACGTGGGGCTGGAATACCTCACGCTGGCGCGCTCCTCCGGCACGCTTTCGGGCGGCGAGAGCCAGCGCATCCGCCTTGCCTCGCAGATCGGCTCGGGCCTTACCGGCGTGCTCTATGTGCTGGACGAGCCCTCCATCGGCCTCCACCAGCGCGACAACGAGCGGCTGCTGGGCACGCTGAAGCACCTGCGCGACCTCGGCAACACGGTGATCGTGGTGGAGCATGACGAGGACGCGATCCTCGCCGCCGATCATGTGGTGGATGTGGGACCGGGCGCAGGCATTCACGGCGGCGAGATCGTGGCGCAGGGCACGCCAGCGGAAATCCTCGCCAATCCCGCGTCCCTCACCGGCCGCTATCTCACCGGCGAGTTGAGCGTGGGCGTGCCGGCGCGGCGCAAGCCCAACCCCAAGCGCATGCTCAAGCTCTCAGGCGCACGCGGCAACAATCTGAAGAACGTCACGGCGGAAATCCCGCTCGGCCTGTTCACCTGCATCACCGGCGTGTCCGGCGGCGGCAAGTCCACGCTGCTCATCGACACGCTCTACAAGGCGGTCGCGCGCCGGCTGAACGGCGCCTCAGAGGCCCCTGCCCCATTCGACAAGCTGGAGGGGCTGGAACACCTCGACAAGGTGATCGACATCGACCAGTCGCCCATCGGCCGCACGCCCCGGTCCAATCCGGCGACCTATACCGGCGCGTTCACGCCCATCCGCGAGTGGTTCGCCGGCCTGCCGGAAGCCAAGGCTCGGGGCTATGGCGCCGGGCGCTTCTCCTTCAACGTGAAGGGCGGGCGCTGCGAGGCCTGCCAGGGCGACGGCGTCATCAAGATCGAGATGCACTTCCTGCCGGACGTGTACGTCACCTGCGACGTCTGCAAGGGCAAGCGCTACAATCGCGAGACGCTGGAAGTCACCTTCAAGAACAAGTCCATCGCCGACGTGCTCGACATGACGGTGGAAGAGGGCGCGCAGTTCTTCAAGGCCGTTCCGTCCGTCCGCGAGAAGCTGGAGACGCTGCACCGCGTCGGCCTCGATTATGTGAAGGTCGGCCAGCAGGCGACCACGCTCTCGGGCGGCGAGGCGCAGCGGGTGAAGCTCTCCAAGGAGTTGTCGCGTCGGGCCACCGGGCGCACCCTCTACATCCTCGACGAGCCGACCACCGGACTGCATTTCCACGACGTCAAGAAGCTGCTGGAGGTGCTGCACGAGCTGGTGGAGCAGGGTAATTCGGTGGTGGTGATCGAGCACAATCTCGAGGTCATCAAGACCGCCGACTGGATTCTCGACCTCGGCCCGGAGGGCGGCGACGGCGGCGGGGAGATCGTGGTGGCCGGCACCCCGGAGACGGTGGCGGCGGACAAGCGCTCCCACACCGGCCACTTCCTCGCCGAAGTGCTCGCCCGCCGTCCGTTCGCGGATGGGCAGAAGGCGGCGCCCGGCAAGGATGCCGGGAAGTCGGGAGCTGCCGGCCGCGGCAAGACGCTCAGGCGCGCCGCCGTGGCTGAAGAGGCGGAGCGGGATGCCGCCGAAGAGGCGGCGGTCGTCGGGCCTTCCGTTGCGCAGGAGGCTTCGGCGCCCCCTGCTCCGTCCGCCGAGATTTCCCGGGAGGCCGACAGTCCGGGGGAGACATCACGCCCCGCGCGCGGTCGGAGGCGCCGTCAGGCAGCCGAGTAGGGGCTCCCGCCGGGCTCAGGCCGACTGGGCGACGCCCGGCCGCAGGCCGCGACGCAGCAGGCGGCCGACGCCGTAGGTCCACATGAGCTGCGCCCGCGCCCGCCAGTGCAGGTGCCGCGCGGTCTCGTGCGGCACGAACCAGGCATTGTGGCCGGTGCGGCGCACCAGATGGTAATTGCCCGCGCGTAGAACGGCGCAGGTCTCGCCGAAGCGCTCCCGGTCATCGACGACGACGAGCTTCGGCTGGAAACGGCTCAGGGTGACACCCTTCAGCACGTCGGGCTCCGCGCCTTCGACATCCACGGAGAGGAAGTCGATGCGGGAGAGACCGGCCCCGTCGATTATGCTGTCGAGGGTCGCGGCCGGCACCTCGATCACCATTTCCTCGGGCCGCACCTTGCGCGGATTGAAGATGATGGTGCTGTGTCCGCGCCGCTCCAGCAGCGCCACGCGGCCGGCAGCGGACGCCTCCGGCGCCACGCATGCGCACTGCACAACCTGCGCCTGGCGCGCGCGGCGCAGATTCTCGGCAAATTCGGGCACCGGCTCCACCAGGAGCCCCCTCCAGCCGGTCAATTCGAGATGCAGGGTCTGGCTCTGGAAGACGGGATCGTACGCCCCCACCTCCACGAAGGTGCCCGCCGAGCCAAGAAAGCGCGAGGTAAGTCCCCGTTCTTCCTGGGCCGTGTAGATCGCGTTCCCGGCCAATTCGACCGCGTGTGCCGAATTCATCACATGCCCCCGCATGGTTTACGCATACGACGCGCGCAACCTGAGCAACGCGTACTGTCGAGTTTCGCCCGATCAGGATTTAATATTATCGAGCGGCAAAAAAATACCTCTACAAAAACGCGAGCGGCTGCGCTGATTGCAATGCAGCATTGCAGCATTCCCATAGTTTAACGAGAGGTTCTCCTACCATGCGCGCGTTGCATTGCAGCAATGCGTCAGCGGTCCTATGGCGCTGCAGCATGTGCGCATATGTTTGCGGCATTGAGTGGAGTCGCCGGGTCGGCGGCCACATCAGGAGAAGTAAGATGTTGCTCTGGGGTTTCCTGGCTCGCCAGTTCCGCCGGTGGCAGGTTTACAACCGTACCGTTGCCGAGCTCTCCAGCCTTGACGATCGTTCGCTCGCCGACATCAACGTGTCGCGCAGCGAGATCCGCGCCGTGGCGCGCCACGCTTCGGTCGCCGCCTGATTTCAGGCGGTACCGTCTTGGCTGAGCCTGCCTTCGGGCAGGTACCGGAGAATGGTCCCTCAGGGGACCATTTTCGTTTGTGGGGTTGCGTGCGCGGCCAATAGCCCGTGAAACGCGCAGAGGGTTGAAGAGCGAGCGGCGCGTGTGGCACACCGCTTGTCCCGCCGGGTGCCCCTGATCGCCGGCGGCACACTGGAGCCGCGATGCCTGACACTTTTTGGCCTGACCGTCCGAATGGCGATAATGTCGCACCCGTCCATGTGGTCGGCGGCGGTCTCGCAGGCTCGGAGGCGAGCTGGCAGCTGGCCGCGCGGGGCGTTCCCGTGGTTCTTCACGAGATGCGGCCGGTACGCGGCACCGAAGCCCACCTTACCGATGGCCTCGCCGAGCTGGTCTGCTCCAATTCCTTCCGCTCCGACGATCCGCAGGGCAATGCGGTGGGCGTGCTCCATGCCGAGATGCGCCGCGCCGGCTCGCTGATCCTCAAGGCGGCGGATGCCAATCAGGTGCCCGCCGGCGGCGCGCTCGCGGTGGACCGGGAGGGCTTCTCCCGCGCCGTCACCGCCGCGCTGGAGAGCCATCCCCTCATCGAGATCCGTCGCGAGGAGATCACCGGCCTGCCGCCCGCCGAGTGGGACAATGTGATCCTCGCCACCGGCCCCCTCACCTCCCCGGCCCTGGCCGAGGCCATTCTGGGCCTCACCGGCGAAAGTGCTCTCGCCTTCTTCGACGCCATCGCGCCCATCGTGCATTTCGAAAGCATCGACATGGGCAAGGCGTGGTTCCAGTCGCGCTACGACAAGGCGGGGCCGGGCGGCACGGGAGCCGACTATATCAACTGCCCGCTGGACGAGGCGCAGTACAACGCCTTCGTCGATGCGCTGATCTCGGGCGACAAGGCCCCGGTGCGCGACTTCGAGGCCAAGACCCCCTATTTCGACGGCTGCCTGCCCATTGAGGTGATGGCCGAGCGGGGCCGCGAGACGCTGCGCTTCGGCCCCATGAAGCCGGTGGGCCTCACCAATCCCCACGCGCCAGACGTGAAGGCCTATGCCATCGTCCAGCTGCGGCAGGACAACAAGCTGGGCACGCTCTACAACATGGTGGGCTTCCAGACGAAGCTGCGCCATGGCGAGCAGGCCCGCGTGTTCCGCACCATTCCGGGGCTGGAGAATGCGGAGTTTGCCCGGCTCGGCGGCCTCCACCGCAACACCTATCTCAATTCCCCGCGCCTTCTCGATGGCACCCTGCGCCTGAAGGCCGATCCGCGCCTGCGCTTCGCCGGGCAGATCACCGGCTGCGAGGGCTATGTGGAAAGCGCCGCCGTGGGCCTCATGGCCGGGCGCTTCGCCGCCGCCGAGCGGCTGGGGCAGGAAGCACCGCTGCCGCCGCTGACCACTGCGCACGGGGCGCTGCTCGCCCACATCACCGGCGGGCATATCGAGGCGGAGGCGGAAAGCGGGCCGCGCTCCTTCCAGCCCATGAACGTGAATTTCGGCCTCTTCCCTCCGCTCGCCGAGGCGCCCAAGGGCGAGGCCGGCAAGCGGCTGCGCGGGGCGGAGAAGACGCTCGCCAAGAAGAAGGCGCTCGCCGCGCGCGCGCTCACCGACATCCTCACCTGGCTCGACAGCCCGCCAGAGGCGGCTTAAGAGGCCCGGATGCCGCGCCAGTCCGTCACGCCGCCGCCTTTGGAATATGATGCCGATCCGTCCCGCTTCGCCGTGGATACGGTGCTGAAGCGCGATGTCTTCTCCACCGTGGAGCGGGGCACCTGGACCGACCGCCACGGCCGGGAGTGGCCCGCCGTGCGCCGGCGCTGGAATGACGTCTCGCTCTGGTTCGCGCCCATCGCCTACCAGTTGGCCGCCCATGAGATCCACGCGCTGGAGAAGGTGACCCGAACTGGCGTCACCACGCCCCTGCTCGCTGTGGGCAAGCGCTTCCTGGTGCGCGGCTGGATCGACGGCGCGCCGCTGCAGATCGCCCGTCCGGCCGGCGACATGCACTTCTTCCACTCCGCCCGCGCCGCGCTGCTGACGCTGCACCGCGCCGGCTACGTCCATAACGACCTCGCCAAGCAGCAGAACTGGCTGCGCGGGGCGGACGGCGAGGCGTGGCTGATGGATTTTCAGCTCGCCCTGCCCTTCAGCCGGCGCTCCAAGCTCGGTCGCGTGCTGGCCTATGAGGATTTGCGCCACCTCCTCAAGCACAAGCGCACCTATTGCCCGGACCGGCTGACCCCGCGCGAGAAGAAGGTGCTGGCCACCAAGAGCCTGCCCACCCGCGTGTGGATGGCGACCGGCAAGAAGGTCTATCGCTTCGTGACCCGGCGGCTGATGTCCTATTCCGACACCGAAGGTCGCGGCCCCAGGGTGACTCAGGTGGGGCCGCGCATCGCGGACGCCCTCGCCAGCCATGCCGCCGTGGCGGATGTGCATATGTCTGACTTCCAGACGCTGGGCGGCAAGGTGGGCCTCTACGCCTTCGTCGCGCCGTCGGCGCCAGTGACGGCGGACGCCCTGCGCGCCCATCTCGCCGCCACCTTGCCCGACCGGCCGCACCTCGACCATCTCCAGATCGTGCCGGCCCTGCCCAAGGGGCCGGACGGTGCGGTGCGCGACGATTTGCTGCTGCTCATCGCCCGCAACCAGATCGAGATGCTGGACCAGCTCTCCGGCTCGGAGGCCGTGCGGCTTCAGGTGGCCGAGATCGCGCGCGGGCGGCTCAACCTCACTGATCGCATCACCCGTCCCGCCGCCTGACGAAAGTCTGCGGGCCGCGTGGCTCCGGCCCATTGATTAAACGGACAACCGTTTTATTCTAACTCCCGCTTCCCGGCGGCGGCCGCGACCGCGCATGATAATCCGGAGAGCGAGGGAGGATGTGACCAATGCTGCCGAACGCCCCCGGGGGATTCGATTTCGACCTCGGCGAAACCGCTGAGATGTTGCGCGACACCGTGCGCGATTTCTCTCAGGCCGAGATCGCCCCGCGCGCCGCCGAGATCGACAAGACCAACCAGTTCCCCCGCGACCTGTGGCCGAGGCTCGGCGCCTTGGGCCTGCTCGGCGTGACGGCGGAGGAGGAATATGGCGGGTCGGGCCTCGGCTATCTCGAGCACGTCATCGCCATGGAGGAGATTTCCCGCGCCTCCGCTTCGGTGGGCCTCTCCTACGGCGCGCACTCCAACCTGTGCGTCAACCAGATCAGCCGCAACGGCACGCCGGAGCAGAAGGCGAAGTACCTGCCCAAGCTCATCTCGGGTGAGCATGTGGGCGCGCTCGCCATGTCCGAGCCGGGCGCGGGATCGGATGTGGTCTCCATGCGCACCCGCGCGGAGAAGAAGGGCGACCGCTACGTCCTCAACGGCTCCAAGATGTGGATCACCAACGGCCCCATCGCCGAGACGCTGGTGGTCTATGCCAAGACCGACCCCGCCGCCGGCCCCAAGGGCATGACGGCCTTCCTGGTGGAGAAGGGCTTCAAGGGCTTCTCCACCGCCCAGAAGCTCGACAAGCTCGGCATGCGCGGCTCCGACACCGGCGAATTGGTGTTCGAGGATTGCGAGGTGCCGGAGGAGAACGTGCTGGGCGCCGTGGGCAAGGGCGTCAACGTGCTCATGAGCGGGCTCGACTATGAGCGCGCGGTGCTGGCGGGTGGCCCCACCGGCATCATGCAGGCCTGCATGGACGTGGTGATGCCCTATGTCCACGAGCGCAAGCAGTTCGGCCAGCCCATCGGCACCTTCCAGCTGATGCAGGGCAAGATCGCCGACATGTACGTGACGATGAACGCCACCAAGGCCTACGTCTATGCCGTGGCCAAGGCCTGCGACCGCGGTGCCACCACCCGCGAGGACGCGGCCGGCGCCATCCTCTATGCGGCGGAAAAGGCGACCTGGATGGCGCTCGAAGCCATCCAGACGCTCGGCGGTAACGGCTACATCAACGATTATCCCACCGGCCGCCTGCTGCGGGACGCCAAGCTCTATGAGATCGGCGCCGGCACCAGTGAGATCCGCCGCATGCTCATCGGCCGCCAGCTTTTCGACAAGACCGCCTGATACCAGCGCTGCGGCGAAGCTCCCGTCAGCGTGTCTGGCGGGAGGTCGACCGGCGGATTATCGTAGGGGCGGGTCTGCGCACCACGACGCCCCACGGTCGCGCGCTCGGCGGCGGAAGCAACGGCTCCCGTCGCCTGTCGAAGTGACGAACCGAAGGATGGAATGCCATGAAGAAGATCATTCTGGCCGCTACCGCTCTCTCTCTGGCTCTGGCTCCCGCCGCCGCTTTCGCGCAGGGCGTGGTGAAGGGTGCCGAGCAGGGCGCCAATGCCGGCGCTTCGGCCGGTGACAAGGCGGCCGGCCCCGTGGGCGCCGGTGTCGGCGGCACGGTCGGCGGTGTGGGCGGTGCAGTCGCGGGCGGTGTCGCCGGCGGCGTCAAGGGCACCGGCACCGGCGCCGAGAAGGGCGCCAAGGAAGGCGAGAAGGCTGCCGGCCCGGTGGGCGCGGTGGTCGGCGGCGCGGTCGGCGCGGTCGGTGGTGCCGTGGGCGGTGTCATCGGCGTGAAGTGATCGGGCGTGAAGTGATCGCCACGTGATTGAGTGAAAGGCCGGCGCGGGGCTCCCCTGCGCCGGCCTTTCCTTTTGGTCAGTCCGCTGCGCCGTAGCCGCCGCGCGGCCAGAAGGGCAGGCGTGCCAGGCCGGTCAGCAGGTAGGCGTACATCGCCTGCCGCGGTGCCACGGCGCTGATGAGCACCGAGAGAATGGCGGTCGCGATGAACAGCGGCAGCACCCCGCCGGCGGCGCCCCGCAGCGAGCGGTGGCGCGGTTCCACGTCGAGATATCTGATGGCGATGGTCAGCACGGCCAGCATGGTCATGTTGCCGGCATAGACCACCACCGCCGGCGCCAGCCCGCCATAGCGTCCCACCAGCCCCGACGAGAACGGCACAGTGGTGACAAAGAACAGGAACAGCAGCGCGAGGCGCACCGTGTGCCGGTCCACCCTCTCGCTGGTGGGCCGGATCTCGATGCCGCTGCGCCAGAAGGCGCCGAGCACGAAGAAGGAAATCACATAGGTCAGCATCTGGTGCGACAGCGAGACCAGATGCGCCGTCAGTTCCGCCGCCGAGGTGAGCGGAAGGTCGTCCGGCAGGCGGATGTCCAGCACCAGCAGGGTCATGGCGAAGGCGAAGATGCCGTCGCTCAGGGCGTCCACGCGCGCCTTGGGGAAGAGGCTCCTGCCGCTGGGTTGCATGCCATGTGCTCCTGGCCGCTGGCGCGACGCACGCGACAGCCCGGCCGGGAGGGACGGTCACCACCGGGCATCTCGCCCGCCCCTCGACAGCCACGCAACGCGCACGTCAGCTTCTTTTGCGGCAATCACATTTGGCCGTAATCGAAACAATCCCAACACGCGGAAATTGCATAATTGGGTGGCCGCATGCGTCGTCTTCGGGACAGCCAGAGGTCGATAGGGCCGGACCCTCTCACCCCGTGATCGAGGCGAGCGCCCGCTTAAGCATCACCTTCGCGAGCTGCGCGCGGTATTCGGCGCTGCCGTGCAGGTCGCTCATGAGGTTCGACGGGTCGAGCGCGAGGCCGGAAACCGCCTGGACGGTGAAGTCCGAGCCGAGGATGTCCCCCGCTTCTGTCCACAGGAACACGCCGGACTGCCCTGCCCCGGTCACCGCCACCCGCACCTCGGCCGCCGTCTTCGCCACGAACACGCCGGCCATGGCATAGCGCGAGGCCGGGTTGCGGAACTTGGCGTAGGCGGCCTTCTCCACCTTGGGGAAGTCCACGCGGGTGATGATCTCCCCCTCCTTCAGCGCCGTCTCGAACAGGCCGCGGAAGAAGTCGGACGCGCCGATTGACCGGCGGTCGGTCACCACTGTCGCATTGAGGGCGAGCACGGCGGCGGGATAGTCGGCGGTGGGGTCGTCATTGGCCAGTGAGCCGCCGATGGTGCCGCGGTTGCGCACCGCCACGTCGCCGATCATGCCGGCAAGGTCGGCGAGGGCCGGGATGGCGGCGCGCACCACCTCGGAGGCGGCCACCTCCGCATGGCGTGTCATGGCGCCGATGGAGACGCCCTCCGTCGTGGTGCAGATGCCGGAGAGCTCCGGGATGCGGGAGAGGTCCACCAGCGCGGTGGGCTGGGCGAGGCGCTGCTTCAGGGTCGGCAGCAGGGTCTGCCCGCCGGCCAGCGCCTTGGCCTCCGGATCGGCGGAGAGCAGCGCGGCGGCGGCGGCGATGGCGTCGGGACGCTGATAGTCGAAGGCGTACATGGCGTCCTCCTATTCCGCAGCAAGACGGGCGGCGCGCGCCTGGGCGATGGCCCAAACCTTCGAGGGCGTGGCCGGCATGGGCACGTCCTCCGTGCCGAGCGCGTCGGTGAGCGCATTGATGACGGCGGGCGGCGCGCCGATGGCCCCGGCCTCGCCGCAGCCCTTGATGCCGAGCGGGTTCGAGGGGCAGCGGGTCTGCGTCATGCCTACGGTGAAGGAGGGCAGATCGCCGGCGCGGGGCATGGTGTAGTCCATGTACGAACCGGTCACGAGCTGGCCGTCCTCGTCATAGGTGACGCCTTCCATCAGCGCCTGGCCGATGCCCTGCCCGATGCCGCCGTGGACCTGCCCCTCCACGATCATCGGATTGATGATCTCGCCGAAATCATCGATGGCGACGAAGGACTTGATCTCCACGACGCCGGTCTCCGGGTCCACCTCCAGCTCGCAGATGTGGCAGCCGGCGGGGAAGGTGAAGTTGGTGGGGTCGTAGAACGCCCCTTCCTTCAGCCCGGGCTCGATCTCCGAGGTGGGAAATTTGTGCGCCACATAGGCGTTCAGCGCCACCTCAGCGAAGGCGAGCGAGCGGTCGGTGCCGGCAACGGTGAACTTGCCGTCCTTGAACTCGATGTCCCCTTCCGAGGCCTCCAGCATGTGGGCGGCGATCTTCTTCGCCTTGGCCTCCACCTTGTCTAGGGCCTTGACGATGGCCGACATGCCCACCGCGCCGGAGCGCGAGCCGTAGGTCCCCATGCCGAACTGCACCTTGTCGGTGTCGCCATGCACGACCGTCACTTGGTCGATGGGGATGCCGAGGCGGGCGGAGACGAGCTGGGCGAAGGTGGTCTCGTGCCCCTGCCCGTGGCTGTGGGAGCCGGTGAGCACCTCCACATTGCCGGTCGGGTTCACGCGCACTTCCGCGCTTTCCCACAGGCCGACGCCCGCCCCTAGAGAGCCCACCGCCGCCGAGGGGGCGATGCCGCAGGCCTCGATATAGGCCGACATGCCGATGCCGCGGAGCTTGCCATTGCGCTCGGATTCCGCGCGGCGGGCCGGAAAGCCCTTGTAGTCCGCCACCTCCAGCGCCTTGTCGAGGGAGGCGATGTAATCGCCCGCGTCGTAGCACATGATGACAGGCGTCTGGTGCGGGAAGGACGTGATGAAGTTGCGGCGGCGGAACTCCGCCGGGTCCTCGCCACGCTCGCGCGCCGCCTTCTCCACGATGCGCTCCAGGAGGAACGTCGCCTCCGGCCGCCCGGCGCCGCGATAGGCGTCCACCGGGGCAGTGGTGGTGTAGACGGCGTCAACCTCGCAATAGATGGCGGGAATGGCGTACTGGCCCGACAGCAGCGTCGCGTAAAGATAGGTCGGGATGGAGGAGGCGAAGGTGGAGAGATAGGCGCCCATGTTGGCGCGCGTCTTGATCCGGAAGCCGATGATGTGGCCGGCCTCGTCCATCGCCAGTTCGGCATGGGTGATGTGGTCGCGGCCGTGGGCGTCGGAGAGGAAAGCCTCGGAGCGGTCGCCCGTCCACTTCACCGGCCGGCCCACCTTCTTCGCCGCCCAGACGCAGACGGTCTCCTCCGCATAGATGAAGATCTTGGAGCCGAAGCCGCCGCCCACGTCCGGGGCAATGACGCGCAGCTTGTTCTCCGGCGCGATGCCGACGAAGGCGGAGAGCACAAGGCGGGCGACGTGAGGGTTCTGGCTGGTGGTCCAGAGGGTGTAGGCCTCGTCACCGGAATCATATTCGCCGATGGCCGCGCGCGGCTCGATGGCGTTGGGGGCGAGGCGGTTGTTGACGATGTCGATGCTCGTCACCTTGGCCGCGCGGGCGAACGCCGCCTCGGTGGCGGCCTTGTCGCCCAATTCCCATTCGAAGGCGGTGTTGCGCGGGGCGCAATCGTGGATCTGCTCGCCGTCGGTGGCGGTGGCGAGGTCGGCGACGGCGGGGAGCAGTTCGTATTCCACCTCCACCGCGAGCGCGGCGTCCTTCGCCTGGTTCAGCGTCTCGGCGATGACGACGGCCACGTGGTCGCCTACATAGCGCACCTTCTCCTTCGCCAGCGCCGGATGGGAGCCCATCTTCATGGGGCTGCCGTCCTTGGAATGGATCATCCAGCCGCAGATGAGGTCGCCGAGGCCATCGGCGGCGAGGTCGGCGCCGGTCAGCACGTCCACAACGCCGGGCATGGTCTTCGCCGTGGTGGCGTCGAGGTGGCGGATGCGGGCGTGGGCATAGGGCGAGCGGACAAAATAGGCGTAGGCCTGCCCGGGACGGTCGAGATCGTCCGTGTAGCGGCCCTTGCCGGTGATGAAGCGGTGATCTTCCTTGCGCCGGACCGCGGCGCCGATGGGCGTGACGGAGCTGGAAACGCTGGCGTTCATCGGGATCCTCCCGGCGCCGCCCTTCGGGGGCGGGCTATGTCTGCGAAATGCGTGGCGGACGGGGTGCGGCAGCCGCCTATTCGGCGGCGCGCGGCGCCTCGGCGGAGCCCATGGCGGCGGCGCCCGCGGCGACGGCCTTGACGATGTTATGGTAACCCGTGCAGCGGCAGATGTTGCCGTCGAGGTTCTCGCGGATGGTCGCCTCATCGAGGCCGGGGCCGAAGCGGGCCACGAGATCCACCGCGCTCATGATCATGCCCGGCGTGCAGAAGCCGCACTGCAGGCCGTGATTCTCGCGGAAGGCTTCCTGCATGGGGTGCAGCTTGCCGCCGGTCGCCAGCCCCTCGATGGTGGTCACGGCGGCGCCGTCCGCCTGCGCGGCGAGCATGGTGCAGGACTTCACCGCCACCCCGTCGAGATGGACGACGCAGGCGCCGCACTGGCTGGTGTCGCAGCCCACATGCGTGCCCGTCAGGTCCAGCGTCTCGCGCAGGAACTGCACCAGCAGGGTGCGCGGATCGATCTCGGCTGAGACGGACTTGCCGTTCACGGTCAGTCGGACGGGGACGCGAACGATGGTCGTCGCCTCGGACATGCCTCACCTCCCTGAGCCGGCGCCCGGTTACCCGGTCATTCTCGGCGCGGGGTTCGTCCCCGCGTCCGGTGTTCACGGCAGCCGGCCGTTTTTCATTCCTCCAATGTGGGACGGCGCGCGTGACGCGGTCAAGACGTCGGTGTTCGGATGGGGAACCCGTCACGCTCTCGTGCGCGCGGGCTCCGGGATGGGCAGGGAATCGTCCTCGGCGATCAGCGAGGGCTCGCTCTCCTCCGCCTCCATGATCGCCAGCGCATCGGCCCGGGAGGCGAAGCGGTTGGCTATAACGCCGACGATGACCAGCTGGAGGAAGTGGTAGAGCATGATGGGCGTGATGATGAGCGACAGGGCGGGAGCCGCGCCGAACATCACATGCGCCATGGGCAGGCCCGTCGCGAGCGACTTCTTGGAGGCGCAGAAGGCTGCCGCCACCGTGTCCGGCGCGGAGAAGCCCAACAGCCGGCAGATGCCGCGCGTCAGAGCGTAGACCACCGCGAACAACGCCACGACGGCGACGATCACCTCTGCCAGCAGCAGCGGGCTGAGCCCCTTCCACACGCCGGAGACCACGCTGTCGCAGAAGGAATTGTAGACGATGGCGAGAATCACCGCCCGGTCCGTCGCCTTCACGATCGCCCGGTGACGCTCCACCGTCTTGAGCAGCAGCGGCCGCAGCCCCTGCCCGATGGCGAGCGGCAGCACCACCAGCGTCAGCAGCTTCAGGATGACCGCGCCGAGGTCCAGCCCGTCGCCGGTCGCGTGCAGATACCACGCCATCAGGGCCGGGGTGGCGAACACGCCGATGAGGCTGGAGATGGAGGCGTTGAAGATGGCCACGGGCACGTTGCCGCGCGCCAGCGAGGTCATCGCCACCGAGGACGAGACGGTGGAGGGCAGCGCCGCGAGGAAGAAGAAGCCGATGGCGAGCGGTTCCGGAAACAGCCCGCCGGCCAGCGCGAGCGCGCCCACCACCACGGCGGGGAAGACGAGGAAGGTGGTGGCCTGCACCACGAGGTGGATGTTCCACCGGGCCGCGCTCTCGATGAGCCGTCGCGGGGAGAGCGAGACGCCGTAGAGCAGGAAGATGAGAGCCACACCCCACGTCGCCGCTTTATCAGCATGCAGGATGCCGCCGGTGACGCCCGGCTTGGGCCAGGCGAGGGCAAGGACGACGGCGGTGGCGAGGGCGACGAGAAAGGGATCGAGCTTCAGTCGTGACAACATGAGCCGTGTGACGAGGCGTGGGGATGATGTCCCCTCCCCGCGGCCGTTTCCTGTCCCGTCAAAGCCGTTGGCGCCTGAGGCTCCAGAAGGCTCCGCTTTTACCGTCACCTGAGCATCTGAGATGCCCGGCGGCGGCTGCGCCGATCTTGTTGTCGACAATATACCAGGAAGGTATCCACCTGCGCTTGTCCCCGCAAGGGCGAAATTTGGTCAGCGACGGAAGTCAGGAGCCTCCTCGGAAGCGTTCTGGAAACTTGGCCGAAAGCTCTCGTTGACGGCATTGGCGACGCAATTGTGTCAGCTGATGGGCCGGGTTATGACTCTCAGATACGGCAGCGCACAATCATCGGGCACGATGAGATAAGAGGCGTCCGAACAGAGGGGTTTAAGCGGCGGATGGATATCTTCCTCCAGCAGCTCATCAACGGATTGACCCTCGGGTCGATCTACGGACTGATCGCCATCGGCTACACGATGGTCTTCGGCATCATCGGAATGGTGAACTTCGCCCACGGCGACGTGTTCATGGTCAGCGCCTTCATCGCGCTCATTTGCGTGCTGCTGCTGACCACGGTCATCGGGATGAGCTCGATCTTCCTCATCCTCGCCATCACCCTCGTGATCGCCATGCTCTTCACCGGGCTCGTCAGCTGGACCATCGAGCGGGTGGCCTACCGGCCGCTGCGGGGCTCCTTCCGCCTTGCGCCGATGATTTCCGCCATCGGCATGTCCATCCTGCTCTCCAATTTCGTGCAGGTGGCGCAGGGCCCGCGCAACAAGCCGCTGCCGCCCATGGTCACGGACGTGATCGTGGTGATGGACACCAATGGCTATCAGGTCACCCTCGCCTACAAGCAGATCATCATCATGGTGGTGACGGCGGTGCTGCTCATGGGGTTCTGGTATCTCGTCCAGAAGACCTCCCTCGGCCGCGCCCAGCGCGCCTGCGAGCAGGACCGGAAGATGGCGGCGCTGCTGGGCGTGAACGTGGACCAGACCATCGCCCTCACCTTCGTCATCGGCGCCGCGCTCGCGGCCGTCGCGGGCGTCATGTACCTGATGTATTATGGCGTGGTGAACTTCGCCGACGGCTTCGTGCCCGGCGTAAAGGCCTTCACCGCCGCCGTGCTGGGCGGCATTGGTTCGCTGCCGGGGGCTGTGCTCGGGGGCATCCTCATCGGCCTCATCGAGACCTTCTGGTCGGCCTATTTCTCCATTGAGTACAAGGATGTGGCCGCCTTTTCCATCCTTGTCGTGACGCTCATCTTCCTGCCGCAGGGCCTGCTCGGCCGGCCGGAAGTGGAGAAGGTGTGATGGCGCCCGTGCCGGCCGCGGACCTCGCCGACGCCCCCTCCAACGCGGCCCCTCCCCTCCCTTCGCCGCCGGCGAAGGACCGCCCTTCGGCGGTGGCGGGCGCGCTCAGGGACGCCCTCGTCAGCGGCCTGCTGACGGCCCTGCTCTTCCTGCCGCTGGTGGGTTTCCGCGCCAGCGAATCGAACACCGGCTCACTGGTGCTCACCTATCGCTTCGGCCTCGTCGCCATCTTCGCCGGCATCGTGATGGTGGGGCGCTTCCTGCTCATGGTCACGGTGTGGAACCCGAACCGGCCGCCGCGCCGAATCTCGACCACGCCCGGCGCCATGGCCCGCCTTGGCGCGCTGGCCGCCCCGGCGATCAAGCCGGTGTTCTTCAGCTTCGCACTCGCCTATCCGTTCCTGTCCATCCTGCTCGCCGGGGGGCTGAGCCCGAGCCGCTACTGGGTGGATCTCGGCATCTACGTGCTCACCTATGTGATGCTGGGCTGGGGCCTCAACATCGTGGTGGGCCTCGCCGGCCTGCTCGATCTCGGCTACGTCGCCTTCTATGCGGTCGGCGCCTACACCTTCGCCCTCCTCTCCACCAGCGTGCCCATCAACGACTTCCTCGCCGGCACGCTGGGCGACGACTTCTGGACGGCCTGGGCCTTCTGGATCTGCCTGCCCCTCTCCGGCATCCTCGCCGCCATGTGGGGCGTCATCCTCGGCTTCCCGGTGCTGCGGCTGCGCGGTGACTATCTCGCCATCGTCACCCTGGCCTTCGGCGAGATCATCCGGCTCGTGCTCATCAACTGGGTGTCGCTGACCAATGGCGGCGCGGGCATCTCCTCCATTCCGCCCATCACTTTCTTCGGCGTGCCGTTCGATTCCTCCGACACCGGGTTCGCGAGCATTTTCGGGCTGGAGTTCAACTCCATGCACCGCATGTTCTTCCTCTATTTCGTCATCCTCGGCCTCGCGGCGCTCACCGCCATCGTCACCATTCGCCTTCGGAAGATGCCGGTGGGGCGCGCCTGGGAGGCGCTGCGCGAGGATGAAATCGCCTGCCGCTCGCTCGGCATCAACACGACGCTCACCAAGCTCACCGCCTTCGCCACCGGCGCCATGTTCGGCGGCTTCGCCGGTGCCTTTTTCGCGGTGCGCATCCGCTTCGTTTCGCCCGAGAGCTTCACCTTCATGGAATCGGCGGTGATCCTCGCCATCGTCGTGCTCGGCGGCATGGGCTCGCAGATGGGCGTCGCCGGCGCCGCGATCCTGCTCATCGGCGGCATGGAGCTGCTGCGCAACCTCTCCTTCCTCAAGGCCGACTTTCTGTTCGGCCCGGACTTCGACCCCTCGCTCTATCGGATGCTCATCTTCGGCTTCGCCATGGTGGCCGTGATGGTGTGGCGTCCGCGCGGTCTCGTCTCCAGCCGCATGCCGACCATCTTCCTGAAGGAGCGAAAGGCAGTGTCGGGGTCGCTGGTGAAGGAAGGGCACGGCTGATGGCGGGCGCGCCCCTCTCCCCGGCCCGGCCGTGGGATCTGAACCCGATCCTGAAGGTCGATCACCTGTCGATGCGCTTCGGCGGCCTCATCGCCGTCAACGACGTGTCCTTCGCCGCCGGGCGGGGCGAGGTGACGGCGGTGATCGGCCCCAACGGCGCCGGCAAGACCACGGCCTTCAACTGCATCACCGGCTTCTACAAGCCCAGCACCGGCCGCCTTGCTCTGTTCCACGGCGGCCCGGCGACGGACGCGGAAGTGGATGGCGTCACCGCCTCAGGCCTCGCGTGGGGCAAGTCGGAGGCCGGCGCGCTCTACCTGCTGGAGCGCCTGCCCGACCACAAGGTCGCCTCCTGGGCCCATGTGGCGCGGACCTTCCAGAACATCCGCCTGTTCTCGGGCATGACGATCCTTGAAAACCTGCTGGTGGCCCAGCACATGTCGCTGACCACCTCGGGCCTGCTCAATCCGGCCGCCATTTTGAACCTGCCGTCCTGGCAGCGGAAGCAGAAGGGCGCCGTGGACCGCGCGCTCTACTGGCTGCACAAGATCGGCCTGATCGACCGCGCCGACGACCCGGCCGGCGATTTGCCCTATGGCGACCAGCGCCGGCTCGAGATCGCCCGCGCCATGTGCACGGACCCGGTGCTGCTCTGCCTCGACGAGCCCGCCGCCGGCCTCAACCCGCGCGAATCGGCGGCGCTGAACGAGCTGCTGCTCTCCATCCGGCGCGAGCATCAGGCGTCCATCCTGCTCATCGAGCACGACATGTCGGTGGTGATGGAAATCTCGGACCACGTGGTCGTTCTGGAATACGGCTCCAAGATCGCCGACGGCACGCCGGACGAGGTGCGCAACGACCCGCGCGTCATCGCCTCCTATCTCGGTGTCGAGGACGAGGAAGAGGCCGTCGCGGTTGTGGAGGCCGGGGCATGAGCATGCAGCCGGATACTCAGACCGCCGCCGCTCCCGCGCCCGCCGCGCGCAAGGCGCCGCTGCTCTCCGTATCGGGCGTCACAGCCTATTACGGCAACATCATCGCGCTCAAAGGCGTGGACATCGAGGTGAATGAGGGCGAGATCGTCACCCTGATCGGCGCCAACGGGGCCGGCAAGTCCACCTTGATGATGACCATCTGCGGTACCCCTCGTGCCCGCGACGGCCGCATCGTCTATGCCGGGCGGGACATTACCGCCCTGCCGACCCACGAGATCATGCGCCTCAGGATCGCGCAGTCTCCGGAGGGCCGGCGCATCTTCCCGCGCATGACGGTCTACGAGAACCTCCAGATGGGCGCCGCCATCGACGGCAACGCCCATTTCGCCGAGGATCTGGAGCGCATGTTCACGCTGTTCCCGCGCCTCAAGGAGCGCATCGACCAGCGCGGCGGCACGCTCTCCGGCGGCGAGCAGCAGATGCTGGCCATCGCCCGCGCGCTCATGAGCCGTCCGCGCCTGCTATTGCTGGACGAGCCCTCCCTCGGCCTCGCGCCGCTGGTGGTGCGGCAGATTTTCGACGCCATCCGCATGCTCAACCGCACGGAGGGGCTCACGGTGTTCCTGGTGGAACAGAACGCCTTCCACGCGCTGAAGCTTGCCCACCGGGGCTATGTGATGGTCAACGGCCTCGTCACCATGTCCGGCACCGGCGCGGAGCTGCTGGCCCGGCCGGAGGTGCGCGCCGCCTATCTGGAAGGAGGGCGCTGAATGTCCGCGATCCATGCCGCCCGCGATCCCGGCCGCGCCACCTCGCCCATGCTCATCGGCCCGGCGATCGCGCTGGTGGTGCTGGTGGCGACGCTGTTCGTGTGGCCCAAGGAGCTGATCGGTGCCTCGCTGGGCGATTTCCTGCTGGTGACACTATTCCTCGGCGGCGGGGCGGCCTGGCTCACCGGCAAGGCGGTGGCGCGGAGCTGGGATCCCTACCTCGCCCTCGTCGCCTATTGCGCCCTCCTCGCCTGCGCCGTGCGCTTCTGCCACTTCGCGCTGTTCCAGGCGACGTTGTTCGATCTTGAGCCGCTGCTGGTGGAGTTCGTGCTGCTCGCCTCCATCGCGACGCTTGGCTTCCGGGCCATGCGGCAGCGGCAGATGACCGTGCAATACGGCTGGATGTACGAGCGCGAGGGTCACATGGCATGGCGCCCCAGGCGGGGTGTCGATGGGGCATCGACTTGATCAGCGATTGCGGCACAATGCGCCGCCAACGGATTCACCCCGACCGGTCGTGATGGCGGCGGGGTGCAGAAGGGGAGACAAGGCATGAAGAAGCTTTTGATGGCGTCGCTGGCGCTCGGCGCCGGCCTCGCCCTTGCGGCGCCGGTTCAGGCGCAGGTGAAGATCGCCGTCGCCGGCCCCATCACCGGCGATCTCGCCGCCGTGGGCGCGCAGCTGAAGAACGGCACCGAGCAGGCCATCGCCGATATCAACGCCTCCGGCGGCATCCTCGGCCAGAAGATCGAGTTCCTGGTGGGCGACGACGGCGGCAAGCCCGAGCAAGGCAAGTCGGCGGCCAACAAGCTCATCACCGACGGCGCCAAGTTTGTGATCGGCCACTACAATTCCGGCGTCTCCATCCCGACCTCTCAGGATTATGAAGAGGCCGGCGTGCTGCAGATCAGCCCCGCCTCCACCAACCCGACCTTCACCGAGCGCAAGATGTGGAATACCTTCCGCACCTGCGGTCGCGACGACCAGCAGGGCGCGGTGGCCGGCGCTTACATCCTGAAGAACTTCAAGGGCAAGAAGGTCGCCGTCGTCCACGACAAGACGCCCTACGGCAAGGGCCTCGCCGACGAGACTCAGAAGACCCTCAACAAGGGCGGCATGAAGGAAGTTCTCTACGAGGGCATCAACCCGAAGGAGAAGGACTATTCGGCCCTCGTCTCCAAGATCAAGGCGTCGGGCGCCGACCTCGTCTATTTCGGCGGTCTCTATCCGGAAGCCGGCCTGATCGTGCGCCAGATGCGCGACCAGGGCATGAAGACCGTGCTGATGGGCGGCGACGGCATGATCGACAAGGAGTTCTGGTCCATCGCCGGCGACGGCGCCACCGGCACCCTGACCACCTTCGGTCCCGACCCGCGCAAGAACCCCGCGGCCAAGGCCATCGTGGACAAGTTCAAGGCCAAGGGCATCGATCCCGAGGGCTACGTGCTCTACTCCTACGCTGGCGTTCAGGTCATCAAGCAGGCCGCCGAGGCGGCGAAATCCCTCGACCCCAAGAAGGTGGCCGAGAAGATCCATTCGGGCATGAAGTTCGACACCGTGCTCGGCCCGCTCACCTTCGACAAGAAGGGCGACATCACCAAGCTCGACTACGTGGTCTACGTCTGGAAGGACGGCACCTACAGCGAGCTGTGAGGCCCGCGTTTCAAATCGAAGCGTGATCCATCCGAAGCCTGCGCCTCACGGCGCAGGCTTTTTCGTTTGAGCCAAACTTCGGCATCGCGCCTCGCGTGACGCGCTTGTCTTCGGACCCCGCTTTGGCAATCATGCTGACACAAGGGCAGGCGCTTTTTCGAGCGACGCAAGCCCGGCGCGCCAAAGGCCGGCTCAACGGCTCCGCGCCAGATTTCTCACACTCATTTCGAGGGGATCGGGATGAACAGGCTTTCCTTCGCCGCGCTCGCCGTCTGCGCCGGCCTCGTCCTTGCGCCGGCAGCCAACGCCGACGTGAAGATCGGAGCCGCCGGCCCGCTCACCGGCTCCATCGCCGCCTTCGGCGCGCAGATGAAGATGGGCGTCGAGCAGGCGGTGAGCGACATCAACGCCGCCGGCGGCATCAACGGCCAGAAGATCGAGCTTCTGGTGGCCGACGACGGCGGCAAGCCCGAGCAGGGCGTGGCGGCGGCCAACAAGCTCATTACCGATGGCGCGACCTTCGTCATCGGCCACGTCAATTCCGGCATCTCCATTGCCGCCTCGTCGGACTATGCCGATGCCGGCGTGCTGCAGATCAGCCCCGCCTCCACCAACCCCACCTATACCGAGCGCAAGCTGTGGAACACCTTCCGCACCGCCGGCCGCGATGACCAGCAGGGGCCGGTGGCGGGCGACTTCCTGGCGCAGAAGTTCAAGGGCGGCAAGATCGCCATCGTCCACGACAAGACGCCCTATGGAAAGGGCCTCGCCGACGAGACGCAGAAGGCGCTCAACAAGGCCGGCGTGAAGGAAGTGATGTATGAGGGCATCAACCCCGGCGAGAAGGACTATTCAGCCCTCGTCTCCAAGATGAAGGCGGCCGGCGTCGATGTGATCTATTACGGCGGCCTGCATCCCGAGGCCGGCCTGATCGTGCGCCAGATGCGCGACCAGGGCATGAAGACCCTGCTAATGGGTGGCGACGCCCTGGCCGACAAGGAATTCTGGTCTATCGCCGGCGACGGCGGCACCGGCACGCTGATGACCTTCGGTCCCGACCCACGCAAGAACCCGGCGGCCAAGGACATCGTCGCGGCCATGACCGCCAAGGGCATCGATGCCGAGGGCTATGTGCTCTATTCCTATGCCGCTTTGCAGGTCATCAAGCAGGCGGCCGAGGCGGCAAAATCCCTCGATCCGAAGAAGGTGGCCGCGCAGATCCACACCGGCATGACCTTCCAGACGGTGCTCGGCCCGCTCTCCTTCGACAAGAAGGGCGACATCACCAAGCCCGACTTCGTGGTCTATGAGTGGAAGAACGGCGGCTACAGCGAGTTGTAGGCGCCTGTTCCCTTCTCCCCTCGCGGGAGAAGGTGGCTCGCGGCGCCAGCCGCGAGCCGGATGAAGGGGCTCGCTGGACGGCCCCCTCACCCCCACCCCCTCTCCCGCGAGGGGAAGGGGAGCTCGCCGTGCGGGATCGCAACCGGATGAAGCCATGCCCCAGACCATCACCCGCGGCTACAAGGCCCTCCTCGCCGAGGCCAATGAGAAGGTCGAGACGGTCACGCCGCAGGAGGCTCTGCGCCGGGCCGGAGAGGGCGCGCTGCTGGTGGATCTGCGCGACCCGCGCGAACTGGAGCGCGAGGGCCGCGTGCCCGGCGCCTTCCATTGCCCGCGCGGGATGCTGGAGTTCTGGATCGACCCGGAAAGCCCCTATTTCAAGCCGGTGTTCGGCGAGGACCGGGCCTTCATCTTCTTCTGCGCCGGCGGCTGGCGCTCTGCGCTCTCGGCCGCGACGGCGCAGGACATGGGGCTGAAGCCGGTCGCCCATGTGGAGGGCGGCTTCAAGGCGTGGCGCGAGGCGCACGCGCCGGTGGAAGCGCCGACCGCTTACCCGACCGTCCTGTAGACCTCGTCCGCCCGCTTCTCAAAGGCATCGGCGAAACGGCGGAAGGCGGCGTCGAACATGGCGCCCATGAGCATGCCCAAAGTGCGCGAGCGGAACTCGTAGGAGATGAAGAACTTCACATCGCACGCGCTCTCGCCCTGGGGGATGAACTCCCAGCGGTTGTCGAGGCGGCTGAAGGGGCCGTCGAGATATTCTACATGGATGACGAGGCGCGGGCGGTCCAGCGTCACGCGCGAGGTGAAGGTCTCTCGGATCAGCTTGTAAGCGACCGTCATGTCCGCCACGAGGATTTCCACACCCTCGTCCGACTGGGTGCGCCGCTTCACCCGGAGCGCCTGGCACAGCGGCACGAATTCGGGATAGCGCTCCACGTCCGCCACCAGGTCGAACATGTGGGGAGCGGAGTGACGGACGCGCCGGCTGTTGGAGAAGGACGGCACGTCAGGCCCGTCCGAGCCGCGCGGCGCGGTTGGCCCGCAGCTTCTCGAAATCGTCGCCGGCATGGTGGGACGAGCGGGTGAGCGGGCTCGCCGAGACCATGAGGAAGCCCTTGGCGTAGGCAACCGTCTCATACGCCTTGAATTCGTCCGGCGTCACGAAGCGCTCCACCTTGTGGTGCTTGCGGGTGGGCTGGAGATACTGGCCGATGGTGATGAAATCCACCTCCGCCGAGCGCAGGTCGTCCATCAGCTGGAGCACCTCGGGCCGCTCCTCGCCGAGGCCGACCATGATGCCGGACTTGGTGAAGATGGTGGGGTCCAGCTCCTTCACCTTCTGCAGCAGGCGCAGCGAGTGGAAATAGCGCGCGCCCGGCCGAACCGAGAGATAGCGCGAGGGCACCGTCTCCAGATTGTGGTTGAACACATCGGGCCGTGCCGCGACCACCACCTCCAGCGCCCCGTCCTTGCGCAGGAAGTCGGGGGTGAGGATCTCTATGGTGGTCTTCGGGCTCGCCTTGCGGATGGCGGCGATGGTGCGGGCGAAATGCTCGGCGCCGCCGTCGGCGAGGTCGTCCCGGTCCACGGAGGTGATGACGGCGTGGGAGAGGCCGAGCTTGGCGATGGAATCCGCCACCTTCTGCGGCTCGTCTTGGTCGAGGGCGTCCGGCAGGCCGGTGCGCACGTTGCAGAAGGCGCAGGCGCGGGTGCAGGTGTCGCCCATGATCATGAAGGTGGCGTGCTTCTTCTCCCAGCACTCACCGATATTGGGGCAGCCCGCCTCCTCGCACACGGTGACGAGGCCATGCTCCTTCACGATGCCGGCGGTCTTGGACCAACCCGCTGAACCCGGCGCCTTCACCCGGATCCAGTCCGGCTTGCGCAGCACCTCGGTTTCCGGCCGATGGGCCTTCTCCGGATGGCGGGGCCGTTCCCGCGTGTCGATCACCGTGACCATGTGCGAACTTCCATACCCGGCAGTGCGCCGTGACGGCGCCTGCATCCTTGCAACATAGTGGCCCGCGCCGCCGCCCGGAAGGGACGGCGCCGCAGGGCCGGCATACCCCAGCGCGGACCGTCCGTCAGCGCGACCTGATCGCCCGCCACACCCACAGCAGGATGATGGCACCGATGATGGCGGCGATCAGCGTGCGGAAGAAGCCGTGCACCGGCACCTCCAGCACGCCCGCCAGCTTGTCGCCGATGAAGGCACCGGCCACGCCGACGAGGAGGTTCGTCAGCAGGCCGTGGTTGCTCGCCGTCACCCGTTCCGCCACCCAGCCGGCGATGATGCCGATGATGATGAGCGAGAAGAAGCCGACGCCCGGCTGGCTCAGGAAGGCGTAGGTCTGCTGGTCCATAATGGCCCCTCCGAAACGCCAGCGGCAGCGCAGGCGCCGCTGGATCATGCCGCGACTGGCTCAGCTTGGCGAGACGCCCTCACACGTGGATCGCGCGTCCGTAGGCCGCCATGACGCTCTCGTGCATCATCTCGGACAGGGTCGGGTGCGGGAACACGGCGTGGATCAGGTCTTCCTCGGTGGTCTCGAGATTCATGGCGATGACGAAGCCCTGGATCAGCTCGGTCACTTCCGCACCCACCATGTGGGCGCCGAGCAGTTCGCCGGTCTTGGCGTCGAAGATGGTCTTCACGAGGCCGTCCGGCTCACCCAGCGCGATGGCCTTGCCGTTGCCGATGAAGGGGAAGCGGCCGACCTTGATCTCGCGGCCGGCCTCCTTCGCCTTCTTCTCGGTGAGGCCCACGGAGGCGATCTGCGGCGTGCAGTAGGTGCAGCCGGGGATCTTGTTCTTGTCCATGGGGTGGGTGTGGAGGCCCTTGATGGTCTCCACGCAGATCACGCCCTCATGCTCGGCCTTGTGCGCCAGCATGGGCGGGCCGGCGATGTCGCCGATGGCATAGACGCCGGGCACGCTGGTGCGGCCGTAGCCGTCCGCGACGATGATGCCGCGCTCGATCTTCACGCCGATGGCCTCCAGCCCGAGGCCCTCCACGTTGCCCACCACGCCCACGGCCGAGATCATCCGGTCCACGGTGATGTCGTGCTTGGCGCCCTTGGCATCCTCCACATGGGCGGTGATGCTGTCGGCGTGCTTGGTGACGCCCGTCACCTTGGCGCCGGACATGATCTTCATGCCCAGCTTCTCGAAGCGCTTGCGGGCGATGGCGGCGATTTCCTCGTCCTCGACGGGCAGGATCTGCGGCAGCACCTCCACCACGGTCACGTCCACGCCCATGGTGCGGTAGAAGGAGGCGAACTCGATGCCGATGGCGCCGGAGCCCATCACCAGCAGGCTCTTGGGCATCTTTTCCGGCACCATGGCCTCGAAATAGGTCCAGATCAGCTTCTTGTCGGGCTCAAGGCCGGGCAGCGCGCGCGGGCGGGCGCCGGTGGCGACGATGATGTGCTTGGCGGTGTAGTCGCCGCCGCCCTTGGCATTCTTCGGCGGGTTCTGGGCGGCCTCGACCTTCAGCTTGCCGGGAGCGGTGAAGGTGGCCTTGCCCCAGATCACGTCCACCTTGTTCTTGTTGAGGAGGAAGCCGACGCCGGTGGCAAGCTGGGAGGAGACGCCGCGCGAGCGCTTCACCACGGCGGCAGCATCGAAGCCGATCTTCTCGGCGGAGAGGCCGTAGTCCTTGGCGTGCTCCATGTAGTGGTAGATCTCGGCGGAGCGCAGCAGCGCCTTGGTGGGGATGCAGCCCCAGTTCAGGCAGATGCCGCCGAGGTGGCTCTTCTCCACCACCGCGGTCTTGAAGCCGAGCTGCGCGGCACGGATGGCGGCCACGTAGCCGCCCGGCCCGCCGCCGATGACGATGATGTCGTAGGTATCAGCCATGGAAGGTCTCCTCGCCGCGCGCTGTTGCGGCGGGCTCTGGTCGTGATGAGGATCGGGGCGTCGCGAGGCGGCCGCCGGCGTGGGCTTCGGCGAGGCGCGCCAGCGCCTCCTCGAACAGGGACAGGTCACGGAACGGATCGGAGGCCGGCGTCGCCGCCTGGATCACCGGCAGGCGGAAGGCATGGAGCGCCTCGGCCAGCATGAGATTGTCGAAATGGCCGAAGTCCTCCACATGGAGGCCGTCCGCCATGAGGCTATCTGGCCCCTCCGGCGCGGCACCGATGGTGGCGCGGGCGCGGTGCTTCAGCTCGCCGGGATAGTTGGAATAGGCGGCCACCGGCTTGCCGAGAGCGAACGCGAAACCGACCTCGAAGGCGGTCCCCGGATCGGCGCTGATGCCGCGGAACGGCGTGAGGTTTGCGAGCACCGCGTCGGCGGTCCGCATCATGCCGAGATTTGCGGCGAAGATCTCGGCGGAGACCCCGCCCGCCGCGTCGAGAGCGATCTCGCCATCGAGGGGAAACAGTCCGGTGAAGCCGTGGCGGGCGCAAAGCGCTACCTTGCGCCGGCCGATCTCGCGCGCATCGTCGAGGAACACCTCCGGGCCGGCGAGATAGAGCTTCATCGGGTGGGCTTGTCCTTCCGTTCCCACGAGCGCTCCCTCTCCCGCTTGCGGGAGAGGGTTGGGGAGGGGGCGACGGCCGGGCAGAAGCCCCGCAGCCGGAAGGCATCGAGGCCTTCCCCCTCTCTGCCCTCCACCGCAAGCGGGAGAGGGCTCACACCATGACAGGCCCCCCTCAGCCCCTCACTTGGTGAGGATGGCGTAGAGCTCATCCTTGAGGCGCATGCGCTCGCGGCGCATGGCTTCCATCTCCTCGTCGCCGGTGGGCTCCACATCGGTCTCGGCCCGGTGCACCTGCCGGTTCACCTCGTGATAGGCCTCGTGGAGCTTGGCGAAATGCGCGTCGGACTGCTTCAGCGCCTGGATCTTCTCGGCATATTCCGGGAAGTCGGCGGCAAGCTCGTGGGGCGTGTGGCTCATTGTTGTTCCTTTCTCAGGTCGAACGGCGCCGGGCACCGCTGTCCCGCAGCTACACTGCTCCGCTGCGGCAGGATTTGATCTGCCGCAGCCCGTGTCGGCCGGCCGGCGGAGGCGGTAGCCCCGCGTCGGCTCAGTTCACCCGCCGCGCGCTCACACCAGCATCGCCATGGGCTTCTCGATGAAGCCCTTGAACGCGCTGAGGAGTTCGGCGCCGAGCGCGCCGTCCATCACCCGGTGGTCGCAGGTCATGGTGACGGTCATCTGGGTGACGACCTTCACCTCGCCGCCCTTCACCACAGCCCGCTGCTCCGAGGCGCCCACCGCGAGGATGGAGGACTGCGGTGCATTGATGATGGCGGTGAAGTTGCGCATCCCCATCATGCCGAGGTTCGACACGGAGGTGGATCCGCCGGTGTATTCCTCCGGCTTCAGCTTCTTGGTGCGAGCGCGGCCGGCGAGGTCGCGCATCTCGTTGGAGATGGTGGAGAGGGTCTTCTGCTCGGCCTTCTTGACGATGGGCGCGTAGAGGCCGCCGTCGATGGCGACGGCGACGCCCACGTCCGAATGCTTCATGCGCAGGATGCGGTCCTCGGCCCACACGGCATTGGCCGCCGGCACCTTCTGGAGCGCGAGCGCCAGCGCCTTGATGATGAAGTCGTTGACCGAGACGCGGTAGGAGGGCTTGCCGTCCTTGTCCTTCGACGCATTGGCATTGACCTGCTCACGCAGGGCCATGAGGTCGTCGAGGTCGCAATCCACCGTCAGGTAGAAGTGCGGGGTGAGCTGCTCGCTCTCGACCAGACGGCGTGCGATCGTCTTGCGCATGCCGTCGAGCTGGACTTCCTCATAGGTGCCGGCCTCGAACATGGCCTTCACCTGGTCCGCCGTGGGACCGGTGAGAGCGGCCGCGGCCTTGGGCGCAGGAGCCGCAGCGGCGGGGGCCGAAGCTGCGGCTGCCGCCGGAGCGGGGGCCGCCGCCGGCTTCGCGCCGGGCTGGGCGCCTTCGAGGTCGCGGGCGACGATGCGCCCATGCGGACCGGAGCCCGAGAGGCTGCCGAGGTCGATGCCCTTGTCCTTGGCGATCCGGCGGGCGAGCGGCGAGGCGAACACGCGCCCCCCCTGCCCGTTCGACGCCGGAGCCGGAGCAGCCGCCACAGGGGCGGGAGCGGCAGCAGGGGCCGGGCTCACAGCCGGAGCAGCAGCGGCAGGCGCGGGAGCAGCGGCGGGGGCCGGAGCGGCCGCGCCCTTGCCGGCGGCAGCTGTCGCCACGTCCTCACCCTCGCCGGCGAGGATGGCGATGAGCTGGTTCACCGGCACGTCCTGCGAGCCTTCCGGCACCAGGATCTTGGCGAGCACACCCTCGTCGATGGACTCGACTTCCATGGTGGCCTTGTCGGTCTCGATCTCGGCGAGCACGTCGCCGGACTTGACCTTGTCGCCTTCCTTCTTGAGCCACTTGGCGAGGTTGCCCTTCTCCATGGTGGGAGACAGGGCCGGCATCAGGATCTCGATGGGCATATGTCTCCCTCCTCACTTATAGGTGACGGCGCGCACAGCTTCGATCACCTCGGCGACCGACGGCAGGGCAAGCTTCTCGAGGTTCGCGGCGTAGGGCATCGGTACGTCCTTGCCCGTCACGCGCAGAACCGGCGCGTCAAGATAATCAAACGCCTTGTCCATTAACTGGGCGGCGATCTCGGCACCGATGCCAGACTGCGGCCAGCCCTCTTCCACCGTGATGCAGCGGCCGGTCTTCTTCACCGAGGCGACGATGGCGTCCACGTCCATTGGGCGGATGGTCCGCAGGTCGATGACCTCGGCGTCGATGCCTTGCTTGGCGAGTTCCTCAGCCGCCTTGAGGGCATAGGTCATGCCGATGGCGAAGGAGACCAGCGTCACGTCCTTGCCCGCCCGCGCGATCCGCGCCTTGCCGATGGGCAGGACGTAATCATCCAGCTTCGGCACCTCGAACGAGTGGCCGTACAGGATCTCGTTCTCAAGGAAAATCACGGGGTTCGGGTCGCGGATGGCGGCCTTGAGCAGGCCCTTGGCATCGGCCGCGGAATAAGGCGCGATGACCTTGAGGCCGGGAATCTGGCTGTACCAGGCCGTGTAGTCCTGGCTGTGCTGGGCGGCAACGCGCGCCGCCGCACCGTTCGGGCCGCGGAAGACGATGGAGCACTGCACCTGACCGCCCGACATGTAGAGCGTCTTGGCGGCGGAGTTGATGATATGGTCAATCGCCTGCATGGCGAAGTTGAACGTCATGAACTCCACGATGGGCTTCAGTCCCGCCATGGCCGCACCGACGCCGACACCGGCAAAGCCGTGCTCGGTGATCGGGGTGTCGATCACGCGACGGGCGCCGAATTCCTGCAGCAGGCCCTGGGTGATCTTGTAGGCACCCTGATACTCGGCCACTTCCTCGCCCATGACGAAGACGTCGCCGTCGCGGCGCATTTCCTCGGCCATGGCGTCACGCAGGGCCTCGCGGACCGTCTGCGTGACGAATTCGGTGCCGGGCGGCACTTCCGGATCGGGCTGGGCGCTCACCTGCGGCGGGGACGCGACGGCGGAGGGCGCGGGTGTGACGGGCGCGACCGGAGCCGCCGCGGCGGCCGGAGACGGCGCGCTCTCGGCGGCCTTGGCGGAGGCGGCAGGCGCCGGCGTCGCGCTCGCATCCTCGCCCTCGGCCAGGATCGTGGCGATGGGCGTGTTCACCGCCACGTCCTGCGCGCCTTCCGGCACAAGAATCTTGCCGAGGATGCCCTCGTCGACGGCCTCCACCTCCATGGTGGCCTTGTCGGTCTCGATCTCGGCGAGCACGTCGCCCGACTTGACCGTGTCGCCTTCCTTTTTCACCCACTTGGTGAGATTGCCCTTCTCCATGGTGGGAGACAGGGCCGGCATGAGGATTTCGATGGCCATGGCTGTCAGCTCTTGCTCGGCGCGGTGGCGGGGACAGACGGCGTGGCGCCGGCCGGGACCGCGTGGTCGCGCTTGAAGGTGAGGTTGGTGTAGGCGGAGAAGGCCGCGATGGCGACGGTGAGGGAAACGAAGAAGGCGATGGCCGCCTTGCCGGAGCGCACCCGGTCCGCATCCTCGGCGGCGCCGGAGCGGCCCACGGCAAAGGGCCAGAGCGCGAGCAGGAGGTAGCTTCCCGCGCCGACGGGGCGACCGGCCGCCCGCTCCGCGGCAAGGGCGGAGCGGCCGCCGCGCACGGCGACCACCCAGGCTCCGATGGCGGCAAACAGGGCCGCCCCGGCGATCACGTGGAAGAGTTCGGCCACGGGCCGGGCCTCAGCGCAGGATGTCCGTGTAGAGCTCGCTGATATCGGGCTCCGGATCGTTGCTGGCGAAATCTGCCGCGGCGTTGACGATCTCGCGGACCTCGGCGTCGATCTTCTTGAGATCGTCCTCGGTCACCTTGTGTCCGTCGAGGAGACGGGCGCGGACCTGCTCGATGGGATCGTGCTCCGTCCGCATCTTCTGCACCTCCTCCTTGGACCGGTATTTCGCCGGGTCCGACATGGAGTGGCCGCGATAGCGGTAGGTCTGCATCTCGAGGATGTAGGGGCCATTGCCCTCGCGGGCGAAGGCGAGTGCCCGCTCGCCGGCCGCCTTCACCGCCTGCACGTCCATGCCATCCACCTGCTCGCCGGGGATGTTGAAGGAGGTGCCGCGCTTGGAGAAATCCTGCTGCGCGGAGGCCCGGGACACCGAGGTGCCCATGGCGTACTTGTTGTTCTCGATCACGTACACGACCGGGAGCTTCCACAGCTCGGCCATGTTGAAGCTCTCGTAGACCTGGCCCTGGTTGGCCGCTCCGTCGCCGAAATAGGTGACCGAGACGTTGCCGTTCTCGCGATACCTGTCCGCAAAGGCGAGGCCGGTGCCGAGCGACACCTGCGCGCCGACGATGCCATGGCCGCCGAAGAACTGCTTCTCGATGCTGAACATGTGCATCGAGCCGCCCTTGCCCTTGGAGAGGCCGCCACGGCGCCCGGTCAGCTCGGCCATGACACCCTTGGGGTCCATGCCGGTGGAGAGCATGTGGCCGTGGTCGCGATAGCCGGTGATGACCTGATCGCCCGGCTTCATCGCCATCTGCATGCCAACCACCACGGCCTCCTGGCCGATGTAGAGGTGGCAGAAGCCGCCGATGAGGCCCATGCCGTACATCTGGCCGGCCTTCTCCTCGAAGCGGCGGATGAGCAGCATCTCGCGGTAGGCTTCGAGGTCCTGTTCCTTGGTGAAGGGTACCGGGCCGGACGGCACGGCGGTCCGGGGGGAAGTCTTCTTGGCGGCCATCGGCATCCTCAGGAAGCGCTGGAACTGCGCCTCTCTAACGCACAGCAGAGCCGCCTGAAAGCACGAATTTTTCGATGCTGCATCGCAACACGTTGCAAACACTTACGCTTGAAGGAATGAACCGGTTAATGGTTCAATCATGCTATGAATTAGATTTCAGTTCATTTTGTGCGAAGCAGCACGAGATCCTTGTTGTTGATGAAGTTCAGCTGCCGCCGCGCCTCCTCGTCCAGCATGTCCGGATCGAGCTGGCTCGGGGCCAGAAGGGAGACCTTGTTCTCCATCGCCTGCCGCTGCGCTTTCAGGCCCGCCAGTTCGGATTCGAGCGCCTTCATCTCCTGCTCGTAGTTGCGGCGCGCGAGCAGGCCGTGATCGCCAATATAGGCATGATACGCGAAGTAGCCGATGAGCGCGGCTGCCCCCACATGCAGGGCAAGCGTGGCGAGGATGGTCTGGAGTCGCGAGCGGCTTTGCATGCGGCCATCCTCGCGTTTTTGGGTTTCCGTCCTGTTAAGACGCGCGCGCCGCCCGGTTGCGCCCGACGACGTGAGGGCCTCAAGTGCAGCGTGGAGATTCTGTGAGGGTCAGGTCTTGGAGTGGACCGACGAAGGCATTGTGCTGGGTGTCCGGCGGCATGGCGAGGGCAACGCCATCGTCGAGCTGCTGACCCGCCATCGCGGGCGCCATCTGGGAATGGTGCGCGGCGGCGCCTCGCGGCGCCTGGCGCCGGTGCTCCAGCCGGGCAATTCGGTGACCGCCACCTGGCGGGCCCGCCTCGACGAGCACATGGGCAATTACGCGTTGGAGCCCTCCACCGTTCGGGCCGCCTTGCTGATGGAAGCGCCCCACGCCGCGTTCGCCTTCACCCATATGGCGCAACTGCTTCATTTGCTGCCCGAGCGCGACCCCCATGAAGAGCTTTACCTAACGCTCGGCGCCATTCTGGATGCGCTGGGCGAGCGGGAGGCTGCGGGCATGCTTCTGGCGCGGTTCGAGCTTGCGATGCTGACCGAGCTGGGTTTCGGGCTGGAGCTTGAGACTTGCGCGGCGACCGGCCGGCAGGATGATCTCGTCTACGTCTCGCCCAGGAGCGGACGGGCCGTCTGCCGCTCTGCGGGCGCCCCCTATCAGGACCGCCTCTTTCCGCTGCCGGCATTCCTTCTGACGGGCGCACGCCCTTCGGCGGACGACGTGGAAGCGGCGCTGGCCATAACGGGTCACTTCCTAATGGCTCGCGCGCTTGAGCCGCGCGGGCTCGGATTTTCCGAAACCCGCGCGTCATTCCTTACTGCCTGGCGACGGGTTACCGATCACCTGCGGTAGTAGCGGGGGGCAACCCAGACGTTGCGGCAGCGCGTCACCCAGTGGGGACGACCGTTCCACCAACGGCGCACCTGCCAGCACCGCCGCACCCAACGCACATCTTGCACCTTGGCCTGCTCGTGCGCCGTACCGGCAAAGCTTCCCACGCCGCCGGCAAGTGATCCGGCAGATGCGGACGGCGCCGTGCCAAGAAGCGCCAACGCAACCACTCCCCCCGCCGCAAGCATTGCAACCTTCATGGGACCATCTCCTCTCCACGCGAACTAGAGAAGTGCTCGCAGTTCAATGCTGAAACGTCGCAGGGGCGGGAGTTTGTTCCGGACATGGAATTTTAAGCGTGTGCTTTGCCGCAGATTATGGCTGTTTCCGGTATTTCATTGAGGCTTTACGCTGCAAATTGCCCCGGAGTTGACGATCCATTCAGCCTTGCGGCGAAACCTCGCCGGACCCGTGTCCGGACCCGTTCGCGGCGGTGTCCGCCTCGGGCTTGTCCCGCGCCCGCGCGCGAGGTACTGCGGGGCATGGCCACCCGCACACTTCCGCCCGGCGACGGGAACATCGAGAAAGTCACGCTGAAGGAGGCGCTGGAAGAGCGCTACCTCGCGTATGCCCTCTCGACTATCATGCACCGCGCGCTGCCCGATGCGCGCGACGGACTGAAACCTGTCCACCGGCGCATCCTCCACGCCATGCGGCAGTTGCGGCTTGATCCCGGGCAGGGCTTCAAGAAGTCCGCCCGCGTGGTCGGCGACGTGATCGGCAAGTTCCATCCGCACGGTGACCAATCGGTCTATGACGCGCTGGTGCGCCTCGCGCAGGACTTCGCCCAACGGTATCCGCTGGTGGATGGTCAGGGCAATTTCGGCAATGTGGACGGCGATAACGCCGCCGCCATGCGATACACCGAGGCCCGCCTCACCGAGACCGCCCGCCTGCTGCTGGACGGCATCGACGAGGACGCGGTGGACTTCCGCCCGACCTATGACGGGTCGGAGGAGGAGCCGGCGGTGCTGCCCGCCGCCTTCCCGAACCTGCTGGCGAACGGCTCGCAGGGCATCGCCGTGGGCATGGCGACGTCAATCCCGCCGCACAATGCGGCTGAGCTGCTGGATGCCGCGCTCCACCTCATCGACCATCCGGACGCCCTCGCCTTCGACCTGCTGAAGTTCGTGCCCGGCCCGGATTTCCCCACCGGCGGCGTGCTGGTGGAGGATCAGGTCGGCGTCGCCGAGGCCTATGCCACCGGGCGCGGCTCCTTCCGCGTCCGCGCGCGCTGGGAGAAGGAGGAGACCGGTCGCGGCAGCTATGTGGTGGTCGTCACCGAGATCCCCTACGGCGTTGCCAAATCCCGCCTCGTGGAAAAGATCGCCGAACTGCTTACCGACAAGAAGCTGCCGCTGCTCGCCGATGTTCGCGACGAGAGCGCCGAGGACATCCGTCTGGTTCTGGAGCCGCGCGCCCGCACCGTGGATGCCGAGGTGCTGATGGAGAGCCTGTTCAAGCTCACCGAGCTTGAGGCGCGCATCCCGCTCAACATGAACGTGCTGGTCAAGGGCCAGATCCCCAAGGTGCTGTCGCTGGCCGAGGCGCTGCGCGAGTGGCTGGATCACCGCCGCGACGTGCTGCTGCGCCGCTCGCGCTATCGGCTGAACCAGATCGCGCACCGGCTGGAGGTGCTCGGCGGCTACCTCATCGCCTATCTCAACCTTGACGAGGTGATCCGCATCATCCGCGAGGAGGACGAGCCGAAGGTCTCGCTGATGCAGACCTTCGAACTGACGGACGTGCAGGCGGAAGCCATCCTCAACATGCGCCTGCGCTCCCTGCGCCGCCTGGAGGAGATGGAGATCCGCAAGGAGCACGATGCCCTCTCCAAGGAGCAGGACGGGCTCAACCGCCTCGTCGCCTCGGAGACGGCGCAGTGGAAGGCGATCTCCAAGGAAATCCGGGAGACGCGCAAGACCTACGGCCCCGAGACCGCCATCGGCCGCCGCCGCACCACCTTCGCGGTCGCACCGACCGTTCACGAGGACGCCTTCACCGAGGCGCTGGTGGAGCGCGAGCCCATCACGGTCGTCGTGTCCGCCAAGGGCTGGATCCGCGCGCTGAAGGGGCATGTGGCGGATGTCTCGAACCTGCAGTTCAAGGGCGACGACAGCCACGGCCACGCCTTCTTCGCCGAGACCACGTCCAAGGTCATGGTGTTCTGTTCCAACGGCCGCTTCTACACGCTCGATGCCTCCAAGCTCCCCGGCGGGCGCGGCCATGGCGAGCCGGTGCGCCTGATGATTGACCTTGAGCAGGAGGCGGAGATCGTCTCCGTCTTCGCCTACCAGGCCGGGCGCAAGCTGCTGGTGGCGTCGAAGCAGGGGCGCGGCTTCGTGGTGCCGGAGGACGATTGCCTCGCCAATACCCGCAAGGGCAAGCAGGTGCTGGTGACCGACCCGCCGGACGCGGCGCTGGCTGTGCGCTTCGTCGATGGCGACTGGGTGGCGGTCATCGGCGAGAACCGCAAGATGCTGGTGTTCCCGCTGAACCAGATCCCCGAGATGTCGCGCGGACGGGGTGTGCGTCTGCAACGCTACAAGGATGGCGGCCTTTCCGACCTCAAGGTCTTCCCCATGGCCTCCGGCCTGACCTGGGAGGATACCTCGGGCCGGACCTGGACGGTCACCGATCTCATCGAGTGGCAGGGCGAACGCGCCTCGGCGGGGCGCCTGCCGCCCAAGGGCTTCCCCCGCAGCAATACGTTCGGCTGAACCATGGACGCGCCCTCCCCCGACACCGGGCGCGCTCCGGCCCCCGCCGAACGCACGGCGCTGCGACGGCTCATCGATCAGGCGCAGTCCGCGGTGCGGGCACGGGAAGCCGCGCTCGTCATCATCGCGGCGATCATGGGGGTGCTGGCCGGAGTCGCGGCCAGCATCATGAGCGCCACCACCCAGTGGATGCATGAGGTGCTCTACTGGCTGGCGCCCGGCGAACGCCTGTCCTCCTCCCCTGCCCTCGCCTCGCCCTGGCTGATCCTCATACCCGCGATCGGCGGCGCGGCCATGGGGCTGATCGCCCTCGCTCTGAAGCGCTGGCGGCGGCATCCCTTCGTCGATCCCATCGAGGCCAATGCGCTGCATGGCGGGCGCATGTCGCTCACCGACAGCATCATCGTCGCACTCCAGACGATGGTCTCCAACGGCTTCGGCGCCTCGCTGGGGCTGGAGGCCGGCTATTCGCAGATCGGCTCGGGCATCGCCTCGCGGCTGGGATTGACCTTCAAGCTGCGGCGCAACGATCTGCGCATTCTGGTGGGCGCGGGCGCGGCGGCGGGCATCGGCGCGGCGTTCGATGCGCCGCTGATGGGGGCCTTCTACGGCTTCGAGATCGTCATAGGCTCCTATTCCATCCCGGCCGCTGCCCCCGTGCTGGCGGGAACCATCGCGGCGGTGATGACGGCGCGGCTGCTGGGCGCGCATGTCGAGCCGCTGCATATGCCCCTCGACCCGAACCTCGGGCCGGTGGACATCCTCCCTATCCTCTTCCTCGGCCTCGCCGCGGCGGCCGTCGCCATCATCATCATGCGCCTTGTGACGACGGTGGAGACCCTGTTCGGCATGAGCCGCATTCCCGCGCCCCTGCGGCCCATGGTGGCGGGTCTCGGGATCGGCGCGCTCGCGCTTTACAGCCCGCAGGTCCTGTCCGACGGCCATGGCGCGCTGCATGAGCAGGTGGGAAGCGCGGTGACGGCCTCCGTCGCCATCGTGTTCGGGCTCAAGATTCTCGCCTCAGCGCTGTCCATCGGCTCCGGATTCCGGGGCGGCCTGTTCTTCGCCTCGCTGTTCCTCGGCGCGCTGATGGGCAAACTCTATGGGGCGTTGCTGGCCATCGCATTTCCCGGCTTCCATCTGGACCCCGCCGTGGCGGCGGTGGTGGGGATGGGCGCGCTGGCCGTGGGCGTCATCGGCGGGCCGCTCACCATGAGCTTTCTCGTGCTGGAGATGACGCGGGACATTTCCCTCTCCGGCTTCGTCATGGCGGCGGCCGTCGTCACCTCGCTGACGGTGCGGGAAACCTTCGGCTACTCCTTCTCCACCTGGCGCCTGCACCTGCGCGGCGAGACCATCCGGGGGGCGCAGGATGTCGGCTGGATGCGCGATCTCACCGTCGCGAAGATGATGCGCACGGATTTCCCCACCTTCCCGCAGGAGGGGACCCTCGATGCCCTGCGGGCCCGCTACGCGCTCGGCTCCACCCGCATGGTGGTGCTTGTCACCGCGGCGGGCGGCTACGGCGGCCTGCTGCGCCTGTCGGAGGCCTACGCATCGCTCAATCCCGGCGATACATCCGTGGCCGACCTCGCCACCCAGCGCGACCATGTGCTGCTGCCGGCCATGAACGTGAAGGAAGCCGCCCTCGCCTTCGACGCCGCCAAGGCGGAAGACCTCGCCGTGGTGGACGAAACGGTCAACCGTCACCTCCTCGGCCTGCTTGGGGAATCCCATGTTCTGAAGCGCTATGCGGCGGAGCTGGAGCGGGCGCGGCGGGGCCTTGGCGCGGAAGATTGATCGGCCCGCCGCCGTCAGGCCGCGAACGTCTCAAGCCGGGCGACCCGGTTCCGTCCGGCCCGCTTCGCCGTGTAAAGCGCCGTATCGCTCCGCGCGACCATATCGCCTGGCTGGTCCTCAGCCCGCGCGACGGCGATCCCGACGCTGACCGTGATCTCGACGGCGACACCATGGGTCACGACGGCGATGGCCGCGACGCTCGCCCGGATGCGCTCGGCCACCAGTTCCGCCCCCTGCGACGGCGTTTCGGGAAGGATGACGACGAACTCCTCCCCGCCATAGCGGCACACGAAATCTCCCGGACGGCACGCGGCGCGCTGAATGCGATGGGCAATCTCGGCGAGCACGGCGTCGCCAACGGCGTGACCGTGGGTGTCATTGACCCGCTTGAAGTGGTCGATGTCGATCATCAGCACGGCAAGCTCGCGCCGCTCCCGACGAGAGCGCCGCACCTCCACATCCAGCGTGAGGTCGAGCGCCCGACGGTTGGGGAGGCCGGTCAGGGAATCGGTGATCGCCATGCGCTCCAGCTGGCCCTCCATCTCGCGGCTGCGCCGAAGGGAGCTGGCCAGCGCCGAGACCGTCAGCGCGAGGAGCAAAGACACGGTGAGGGTGAGCGCGAGGGTGATGGCCGCGCGCAGGTACCAGCCCGCGAACTGCCTGCGCGCCGACAGCCCCACAGTCACCGTCAATGGAAAGCCCTGCACGTAGGCGGTCCGCAGGTAGCGACGCTCACCGTCGAGCCGGGACGTTTGCACCCACCAGCCGTCGGCGGCTGTTATCGGTGGATGATCGGGCGCAACGCTGTCCCCCACATTGCCCCGCCCATCGGTGGAAGGATAGCGCAGCACAACGGTGCCGTCCGTCCGTGTCAGGCGGATGATGCCGCCGGGCGGCAGCTTCACCCGCTCGAACAGCTGCCGGAAGTAGACAAGCCGGACGGAGGCGACGACGACGCCGGCGAATGAGCCGTCAGGCGCGTTCAGCCTCTGGCTGATCCCGATGGCCCGCTCGGAGCTCGCGATCCGGGACACGAAGGGGCGGCTGACATAGACGCCGGCGCGCGGGTTGTCTTTCTGCACGCGGAAGTAGTCCCGATCGGCAAAATTGATCGCGCTCAGGTCATCTTCCGCGTCGTCGAAGACGACATTGCCGTCGGCGTCCAACACAAGCATGACGCCGAAGTCGTTGGCATCGCCCGCACGGCGAAACAACACGCGTTGACGTAGCGCCGGCGGAAGCGCCATCAGGGTTGGTTCGCGGAGCGCCTCCGCGAGCCCCGACAGGCTCGCTTCCACCAGAAGAAAGTCGCGCTCTATCGCTCCCGCGAGCACCGATATGGTGTTCGCGGTATAGCGCTCGCCGTCGCGCCAGGTTTCCTGATAGGAGCGCCACAGAGCAAAGGACTGCATCCCCACGATTGCAAGGATGAGCGCACTCGTGACAAACCGGAGCAGACGGCCGGAGGAGAGGTGTTTGAGAACCTTGTCCATCAGCCTTACCACGGAGGTATCTACACCATCCCGGCCGTCGATTTATTAGCAAAGATCAAAATGCGAAAATTACTCTGCGGCCGGCCGGTCGGTGCGGCGATGCTCCACGGCGGGGCGAGCAGGCTCGGCCTCCAGCCAGTGCAGGATGAGGGTGTAGCCCAGCGCCAGCACTACCGGCCCCACGAAAAGGCCCAGCACGCCCGATGACAGCAGTCCGCCGATGGCGCCGATGAACACGACCAGCATCGGCACGTCCACACCACGCCCCAGCATGATGGGGCGCAGGACATGCTCGATGAGCGAGACGCCGGTGCACCAGATGGCGAAGATCACGGCCGGCACCGGATCTAGCAAAGTGAAGGCGTAGATCGCGACCGGCACGAGCACAATGGCCAGCGGCAGCTGGACGATGGCGATGATGAGACACAGCAGCGCCAGGAGGCCGGCGGCTGGAATGTCCGCCGCAAGAAAGCCGAGCCCCGCCAGCAGCGCCTGGATCAGCGCGACGCCGATGATGCCCTTGCTGACGCTGCGGATGGTGCGCACGGCAAGGTCCGAATAGCCGAGCCCGCCGGAACCCGCTAGGCGCGTGACGACATCGCCGGCGATCCGCTGACCGCTGGTTGCATTCGCCATCAGCACCGCCGCCACGAAGATGGCGACGACGAACTCCAGGATCCCGAGCAGCACGCCGGTCGCCGACCCGAGCATCCATTTCCCAGCCCAGGTGAGTTCGGACGCGATGGAGCTTATGGCCTGGTCGAGATTGGTCGAGGCCAGCATCCAGAAGCTGTAGAGCGGCTCCCCGACGAGGAACCAGCCCCGCACGGCGACCGGGGGCGGCGGCAGGCGCAGGGTCCCGTCCGCCATGTGATGGGCCAGAAGCTTCAGGCTGTTCACGAGGGTATCGGCGAGCAGCATCGCCGGCAGCACGAGCAACGCCAGCGCGAGAATCACGAACAGGCTGGCGGCGGCCGCCGTGCGGCCGTTGAGGGTCGCGCACAGGCGCGTGAAGAGCGGGTGGGAGGCGATGGCGATGATCAGCCCCCACAGGATGGAGGTCAGGAACGGCTGGACGATGGTGAAGCACCAGCCGAACAGGAGCGCCAGCGTGCCGAACCGCAGCGCCAGCTGGAGCACAGGGCCGAAGGTCTCGCTGCCGTCCCTTTCTGGCAAGCGATCCTGACGCCGTTCGTAATGCCGTTCCTGCGGTCGTTCCATGGTCCTGTCCAACTGGCCGCTGCCCTGCGGCTCCACGGCCGCGCACCATCGGTGAGAGAACGCCTTATCCGCTCAGCTTGCAATGGCAGGGCTATTGCATTGCGCGGTCCGGGCGAGGGCCGGCTGCAGTCCGACCATCCGCCCCTGAAGCAACAAGGACAAGGCGAGGACATAACATGGCCGACCACAAGGTCACGGTCGAGCAATTGCCGAGCGGCAAGTGGGCGTGCTTCCTCCATGTGGACGGGCACGATGAACCCATCAATCTCGGGCGCGAATTCAAGAATGACGAGCAGGCGGAGAACTGGCTGAACGTATCCGAATCCGTCACGGCCATCGAAATGATGCTCCGGAAGGTCAAGAAATAGGGATCGGCGGAAAGCGACAGGCCGGCCCACGGTCTGGCCCGAAGACGACACGCCTGTCGCGCTTCACACAGCCTCTTTCCCAGCGGCCGCGCTCTGCGGTCGTCACTTGGTGCAGCCGGCGGACGCGGAGATGTTCTCCGGCTGGCCCCAATCGTTGTGGGGCAGGTTTTCATACGGCGGCCCAAACTCCTGCTTGATCATGGTGAAGGCCGACGGCAGCCCGGACTGCTGGTCGAAATCGATGATCCAGAAATAGTCGTAGGTGTCGCCCGGCCAGTCGTCCGGCATCCTGATGCCGGCAAGATCCATGAGGTCGAAGAGCGTCGTGGCCTTGGTGGGCACAGGCCGGCCCGGATGCTTCTCCTGCACCTTAGCCCGCTGCGCGGGCGTCAGCTCGATGTCGAGGCGGGGACGGGCGATGTGGTCGTGTTCCCAGTTCATGATGAGCGTGCCGCCCGCCCATTCGGGCTTGGTGAACACATCGCGCACCGCCTGCCGGTTGCGCTCCGCCAGCTTGTCCTGGCGGATGATCAGCTTGCCGTCCACCATCTCTGGCATCACCGAATAGAAGACGACCGGCTGCTCCCACGAATCGGCGACGTGATAGATGGTCTCCAGCGTGTGGAGCGAAAGTCCGAGGATGGCCGTCGGCACCTGGCCCGGCTTGAGAAGGGACTTCTTGGCGTTCTTTCCGAGGTAATAATCCACCAGCGCCCGTGCCCGCTCCTGGCCGACGCTGCAGAGTTGCAGAGGTCCGCCCTTCTCGCCGTGCCGCAGGAGAATGACTCGCGCCGGCACCGCCGCGGCAGGCAGCGCCGCGACGAGGCTCGCGGAGAACATCGCCGCGAGCGCAAGGCCGCCGGCAAGAACCGTCCGCTTGAGGGATCTGAATGTCTGCATCACCGGAACTCCCAGATGGCGGGACGCTAGCCGAGTCCTGCCGTGCGCGCCAATGCGGCGGCATGGCCGACCGGGCGCGCCAGCGGCCAGCGCAGGCCCCTTCACACACAGCCGCGAACATGCTTCAAGGCGGCAGCTGGAGATTTGCGATCCGGCGGTTATGCGGGGCGCTGCGATGGCAGAGATGGGCTTCAGGACGGATGGGCTGGCGGGCGGCGTGCTGCTTGCGCTCATCGCCATGGCGGGTGCCCAGGCACTGGCTCAGAGCTCGCAGCAGCGCATCGTGGTTACGCCGCGCGTCATCCAGCTGCCTGTCATTCCCCAGGGCAATTACCTCGACCCCGGTCCCGGCCCGGCCATTCGTCCCGATGTGAAGATCGGCGACGATCGCAACGAAGACTATGTGTTTCCGCCCGACCTCACCGGCGGCTATGGCTCCGGCCCTCCCGGCGACCCGACCAACAACGGTCAGTGGAGCCCGCTGGACGGCGATACACCGAGCTTCTGAACGCATCGCGATGACAGATCATGGCCGGACTTCGTCCCGGCCTTTGTCGTTTGGGTGAGCGTGGCAGGTTTGACGCCGGACGATCGCGGCCGTTACTTCTGGTGGGCAAGGCTGGAGCACGCAGCCGGACGCCGCACCGGGCGTCGCCCAGGGAGCCCGCCATGAGCACGCCAAGCAAAAGCCAGGGCAACGCGCGGAACTACATGATCTCGCACCTCGACGAGATCCCCGCCGTGCCCTGCCCCTGCGGCTTCGCCCGCCGCGCCTTCGGGACGGACGACAACAAGCTGGCGACCGTGCACCTCACCGACATCACCGAGGACGCGCGGGTGCACTACCACAAGCACATGACCGAGATTTACGTGATCCTCGAAGGCGAAGGGGAGATGGAGCTCGACGGCGAGCGCGTGCCGGTCTCGCCGCTCACGTCCATCTTCATCAAGCCGGGCTGCCGGCATCGCGCCATCGGCCGCCTGCGCATCCTGAACATCCCGATCCCGGCCTTCGACCCGCATGACGAGTGGTTCGACTGATCGCTGCGGACGCGCGAGGCACAAAAAGCCGGGACACAAAAAGAAAGCGGCGGGGAAATCCCCGCCGCTTCCAAAAACATCGAACCTGAAACCGAAGCGATCAGCGCTTCGAGAACTGGAACGAACGGCGGGCCTTGGCGCGGCCGTACTTCTTGCGCTCGACCACGCGGCTGTCGCGGGTCAGGAAGCCGCCCTTCTTGAGGGGGCTGCGCAGCTCGGGCTCGTAATAGGTGAGCGCCTTGGAAAGGCCGTGACGCAGCGCACCGGCCTGGCCGGACAGACCGCCGCCGGACACGGTGGCGACCACGTCATACTGGCCTTCGCGGGCCGCGACCTGGAACGGCTGGTTGATCATCAGGCGCAGCACGGGACGGGCGAAATACACCTCGATGTCCCGGTCATTGACGGTGATCTTGCCGGTGCCGGGGCGAACCCACACGCGCGCCACGGCGTCCTTGCGCTTGCCGGTGGCATAGGCGCGGCCGAACTTGTCCAGCTTCTGGACATGGACGGGGGCTTCGGGCTGGGCCGAGACGGTCGCTGCGCCGAGCGCGTCGAGGGACTGGAGAACCTCGGCCATGTCAGTTCCTCACGTTCTTGCGGTTGAGAGCCGCCACGTCGAGGGCGACCGGCTGCTGGGCCTCGTGCGGGTGGGCAGGGCCCTTGTAGACGCGCAGGTTGCCCATGATCTTGCGGCCGAGCGGGCCGCGGGCGAGCATGCGCTCCACCGCCTTCTCGATGACGCGCTCCGGGAAGCGGCCCTCGAGAATGAACTTCGCGGTGCGTTCCTTGATGCCGCCCGCATAGCCGGTGTGATGGTAGTAGACCTTCTGGTCCTTCTTGCGGCCCGTGAACACCGCCTTCTCGGCGTTGACCACGACGACATTGTCGCCGCAATCCACGTGGGGGGTGTAGATGGGCAGGTGCTTGCCCTTCAGGCGCATGGCGATGATGGTCGCGAGCCGGCCGACAACAAGGCCGCTGGCGTCGATCACCACCCACTTCTTCTCGATTTCGGCGGGCTTGGCCGAATACGTCGTCATGGGATCATTCCGAATGAGAAGTCGGACGGCCCAACCCATGAGGACCGAGCGGCGTCCGACGATGGGGTGCTTCTAGAGGAGCACGGCGCGGGCGTCAACGCAGAGCCACAATGAAAAGCATAGCGAAAACATATGGTTATAAAAATGGTGCAATAGCACCACTAAAATTCCCGCGTTTTCGCATTGCCTTGGCCTCCATCACGCCTTCGGCTGATCCGGGATCGAGTAGGTCGCAACGCAATGCGCGACCAGTTCGTCGTCCCCCGGCCCGCGGATGCCCACCTCGCCGACTGCGAGTCGCTTGCCGAGCTTGATGATGCGGGCATCGCCGAACAGCGGGCCGGGCGCGGGCTTGCGCAGGAAATTGATGGAGAGGTTCGTCGTCACCGCCAGCGCCACCGGGCCGATCTGCGCGAGGAGCGCCACATAGACCGCCACATCCGCGAGCGCCATCATGGCCGGCCCCGAGATGGTGCCGCCCGGCCGCAGGTGGCTCTCATCAGCATCGAGGCGCACCGTCGCGGTCTTGAGGCCCACGCGCTCCACATGGTGGGCGCGGCCCGGCCCGAAGGCCTGGGGAAATTCGGCCGCGAGGAAGGCGTCGAGTTCCTTCACCGTCATCACCACATCCCGCGCCGCAGTCATCCCGCACTGTCTCCTGCCCTGCCCCGGCTCGCGCCGGACGCCGCTTGTGAATAGGATAGCGGTCGGAACGTCAAATCCGGAACCACCAAGGGAAATATCGTGCCCGCGACAGCCGCCGTGAATGCCGCCCAGCCATCGCCCGTCACGCGCTTCGACGATGCCGGGGTCGTGACGCTGACCCTCTCGCGGCCAGCGCAGCGCAATTCCCTGTCGGAGGCCATGATGGCAGCGCTCACGGCCACGCTGGCCGAGGTGGCAGCCGATCCATCCGCGCGCGCCGTGGTACTCGCGGCAGAAGGGCCAGTCTATTCCGCCGGACATGACCTGAAGGAGATCCAGACGCATCGTTCGGACCCGGATCGCGGCCGCGCCTATTTCGAGGATGTTCTGAAGCGCTGCGCTACCCTGATGACGGCCATCGTCCGCCTGCCCCAGCCGGTCATCGCGGCCGTGGAGGGCATGGCGACCGCCGCCGGTTGCCAGCTGGTGGCGAGCTGTGATCTCGCGGTCGCCGGCGACAAGGCGCGCTTCTGCACACCGGGCGTCAACATCGGCCTGTTCTGCCACACGCCCATGGTGGCGCTCTCGCGCAACCTCTCCCGCAAGCACGCCATGGAGATGCTGCTGCTCGGCGACTGGACCGAGGCGGGCGACGCCCTGCGCATGGGCCTCGTCAACCGCGTCGTGCCGGCCGGCGACGCGCTGACGACCGCCCAGGCCCTCGCCCGCAAGATCGCGGAGAAGTCACAGGTGCCGGTGAAGCTCGGCAAGGCGGCCTTCTACGCGCAGGTCGAGCTGGGCCTCGACGACGCTTATGCCTATGCGTCGCGCGTCATGGCCGAGAACATGCTGGCCCGCGACGCGGACGAAGGCATCTCGGCGGTCCTCGCCAAGCGCCCTGCCCAATGGGAAGATCGCTGATTCCCGTTTACATTCCATAAACCATGATCTGGCTCTCTGTATGAGACTGGCGCGTCGTGCGCCCGAGTCGCGGGAGGGCGGCGCATGTCTCATCTGGAGACGACGCACCTTGAGATGACCGATGCGGCCGGCTCCGATGCCGGTCTCGCACCTGTCCGGCTGGCATGGCGCCCGAGCGTCTGGCAGGCGGCGTGGATCGTCTTCGCCCTCATCGCACTCGCCTCCTTCCTTCCCTTGCGGTTTTCGGCCACCACCATCCTGGCCTTCGAGGTCGGCACCCAGCCGCCCGCCGGCGCCATGCGCGGGGTGGCGCAGATGCTGGGCTCGCGTGAACTCGCCTACGACGCCGTGCGCCAGCTGCCGGACACGGATGTCCGACGGATCGCGGCCGGCGGTCTGGCCGGCTGGCTGGGCATCACTCGCGCCGGAACGGAAGGGCGCTCGGAGGCCGTCGCCGCCGCATGGCGCCTCATGGAAAATCTCGACGTGGCGCCGGCCCAGGGCGGGCGGGCGCTGCGGATCACCGTCTCCGCCGCAACGCCCGGCCTCGCCGTCCGGGTCGCCGATGCCTACGTCTCCGCCTTTCTCTCGCTGGACCGCGACACGCGGGTCGGACAGGAAGAGCCCTCACTGCTCCCGGTCGCCCGGCGGGGCGAAGCGGGGCGGGCCTCGCTCGTGCCGGAGCCGCCTGGTCCCCTCGCGCTTGGTCTTCTGGGCGTCGCGGCCGCTTTGCTCCTGATCGCCCATCGCACCCTGAACCGCCCCGCCGAGGTGGAAGGGGTGGTAGACGGCGCCGTTCTCCCGGTCGAGCTGACCGACAGCCATCGCATCACCTGGATCGGCGGTCCCGAAGGCGCGGGGCTCGATGCCGAGGCGGCCGTTGACCGGCTGGTGGCTCACCTCGCCTCGCCGACCGGCACCGCGCGCCTGATTCTCCTGACCTCCGACGACCTACCGGAGGCTTCCGCGACCTGCGCGGTCTCGCTGGCGCGCCGCCTGTCGGAAGAGGCCGGCGTGGCGCTTGTGGCCCTCGACGGCAGCGCCGAGAGTCTGGCCGCCCTGGTCTCCGACCCTTGGGCGCCGGGAATGAGCGAGCTTCTGTTCGGCGTCGCCGGATTCGGAGAGACGATCCATCGCGACGCCCGCTCGCGCGCCCACGTCATCCCGCCCGGCCGCGACGTGTTGTCCGGGTCCGCCGTGGTGGGCGCAGAGCGCCTCGCGCTGGTGCTCGAAGCCCTCAAGCGGACCTATGATTTCGTCGTGGTCGCCGCCCCCAGCCTGTTCGCCGCCCGCGGCGGGCGCCGGCTCGCCGGCCTCGATCCGCTCGTCGTCTGCCTCAATGCCGATGATGCGCCCCCGACGGCCGCCGTCGAGACCTTCGATGCGCTCGCCGACAAGAAGTTCGGGCGGGTGGTGATGATGTGCCTCGCCGCCGGGCCGCAACAGCAAGAGATACCGGATGGTGAGGAGCGCCTCACCGTGCCGAGCATCGACGCCGAACGGCCTGAGCCGCCGACAGTCGCGCCGCACAGCCGTCCGAATGTCACGTCTCAGGCTTTGCCCGAAGCTCCGCCGCTGCCGCCGGAGCGCCTGGCCGGCGCCGCCTGAGTTTCACGATTGCAGCGATGAAAGGCCCGGCCCAGCCGGGTCTTTTTTCGTTCACGACCGCAATCAAGATGACGGGTCATGTGATATTTCAAAACATTGGAATAAGCATCTATGGTATCACGGCTTTTTATCGGGTCGCTCCATCCAGCGAATGATGAGCGCCGCTGGCAGAACCCACAGGCTGCCGAGGAGGACATAGCAGACGGTCTGGAGCGCCCAGTGCAGCTCCGTCACACGGCCTTGGGCGAGCGCCATGGCCATCAGCGCCCAGACGACGACCAGCACCAGCATCAGGACGGTACCGACAAGCTTGCGCAGGCGTTGGGGCATTCTCGATCACTCCCTGGCCGCTGGGTCACCTGCTTGCCGAAGGGGCATGCGGCACCCGCTCCCTTGCGCGGCACACAGGCTCTCTATAACGGATCGATCCGGAGGGGCCACGCAGCAAGACCGCGCACGCGGAGTCGAAATCACATGTCGCACGCCGAAGCCGTTACCCTGATCGCCGACCGCCCCCGCCCCGGGCTCAGGGCCGTCCGCCTGTGGCTCTATTTCGTCGCGGCGCTGATCGTGGCCATGGTCGTCGTGGGTGGCGCCACGCGCCTCACCGAATCCGGCCTCTCCATTACCGAATGGAAGCCTGTCACCGGCGCCCTGCCGCCCCTGTCGCAGGCCGACTGGCAGGCGGAATTCGACCGCTACAAGTCCATTCCCCAGTACGAGATCCTGAACAAGGGCATGGGTCTGGAGGCGTTCAAGCGCATCTATTGGTGGGAATGGGGCCACCGGCTGCTCGGCCGTGTCATCGGCTTCGCCTTCCTCCTGCCCTTCCTCTATTTCGCCGTCCGGGGGGTGCTGCGCGGATCATTGCTCGCGAAGTGCCTCGGGCTGTTCGCCCTCGGCGGGCTGCAGGGCGCGGTCGGCTGGTGGATGGTGGCGTCGGGCCTGACGGAGCGGGTCTCCGTCAGCCAGTATCGCCTGGCCGTCCATCTCACCCTCGCATGCGTGATCCTCGCAGCCATCGTCGCCGTCGCCCGATCTCTCGCCGGTGAGGAGCGGCAGGCGGTCACCGGCCGCGTGCGGCTGACGGCGCGCGTCCTCGTGGGGCTCGTGCTGGTGCAGATCTTTGCCGGTGGACTGGTGGCCGGGCTCGACGCCGGCATGGCCTACAATACCTGGCCTCTGATGGATGGACGCTTCATCCCCGCTGCCGAGCAGCTTGGCGCCATGTCGCCCTTCTGGCGCAACCTGTTCGAGAATGCGCTGACGGTGCAGTTCGATCACCGCATGATGGCCTACGCCTTGTGGGCGCTCAGCCTGCTTCACGCGCTCAACGCCATGCGCGACGGCGGCCGGGCGGCGAAGCGGGCGTGGATCCTGTTCGCGCTTGTCACGGCGCAGGCGGCGCTCGGCATCCTGACGCTGATCCACCAGGTGCCCATCGACATCGCACTGGCGCACCAGTTCGGCGCGACGATCGTGCTGATTTACGCCGTGGTGCATGTGAGCGGCCTCGCTGATCCGGAGGCCGCCCGGACGATAAAGGCTGCCGCCTAGAGCGCGATCCGATCAGATTGAAACAATCTGATCGGTGAATCGCCCTCTAACTGTCAGATAGAGAACGCGTTATCCGATCAGATCGCGATGCGATCTGATCGGCGCGTGCTCTAGACCAGCGCCGCGACGAGCGGCGCGATCATCACATTGAACAGACCGGCGAGCACCATCACGAGGCCGGCGATGGAGCCTTCCTCCCCGCCGATCTGGTGCGCCCGGGCGACACCAGCGCCATGGGCACCCATGCCGAACAGCGCCCCGCGGGCCAGCGAAGAGCGCAGTGGCATCACCTTCAGCACCACCTCGCCCAGCGCCGCGCCGCAAATGCCGGTGAGGATGACGAACACGGCAGTGAGGTCTGGCACGCCGCCGATGTCGCTGGAAACCGCCATCGCGAAGGGCGTGGAGGTGGAGCGCGGCATCAGGCTGAGGCCGATGGAATCGCTCAGTCCCAAAAGATGCGCGAGGGCCAGCGCCGTCCCCATGGCGAGGGTGCTCCCCACGGCGACGCCAACCAGCAGCACCGGCCAATAGCGGCGGATGAGCGCGCGCTGCTCATAGATGGGAATGGCGAAGGCGACCGTGGCCGGCCCCATCATCAGCAGCAGCCAGCGGGTGCCGGCGATGTATTCGCCGTAGCCGGCATGCAGGCTGAGCGCTACGGCGCCGACACCGATGGGTGTCAGCAGCAGCGGAGACGTCCACCAGAAGCGCCAGCGCTGGCCGATGGCTCGCGCAATGAGGTAGGAGCCGATGGTGACGGCGGACCACAACAGTGTCGCGAAAAGCGGATCATGCATCGGCATGGCACGCCTCCTGCGACAGGCGCTGGGTCCAGCGCCAGCACAGGTCGACGGCGAGAGCCGTACCGCCCATCACCATCACGGTGCCGAGCAGGATCACCGCCGCGATCTTCAGGCCGTCGAGGCCGATGAGTTCCTTGTGATCCAGCACCGCCATGACGGCGGGGACGAAGAACAACAGCATATCCGCCAGAAGCCAGGAGGCTCCGCGCCGCACGCTGGCCGGACGCAGCCAGCCGCTCGCCAGCAGGGCGAGGACGACCACCATGCCCACGATGCCGCCCGGAACCGGCAGCTTCACCAGCCGAACCACAGCCTCTCCCGCCACCCAGAAGGCGGCCAGCACGGCGAGCTGCGCCACCATGCTGCGGTGCAACGCGAAGCGGATGGTGCGGCGAAAAGGCTTGGGGGCAGTGTGAATCTGAGACATGGCTGGCACCTCCAGTGCCGATGCCAGTAAGATAGTATGCACCGCAGCATGATGAAAATGAATTGATTGCATAAAGACCATTCCATATAGGCATCATATGGAACTTCGCACGCTCAGGGCTCTCGTCGAGGTGGTGCGGCAGGGCGGCTTTTCCCCAGCCGCCAAGATCCTCAACGCCACCCAACCCACCATCTCCAAGGCCGTGAAGCAGCTGGAGGACGAATTGGGCGTGCCGCTGCTCGACCGCATCGGCCATCGCAGCCAGCTCACAGCCGCTGGCGAGATCGTCTACCGCCGCGCCTTGACCTTGCTGGCCGAACGCGAGGGCCTCGTCGCCGAACTGGAGGATCTCAGGGGCCTCCGGCGCGGCAGCCTGCGGCTTGGCCTTCCCCCGCTTGGGGCAAGCACGCTGTTCGCGCCCCTGTTCGCGGTCTTCCGCTCGCGCTACCCGGGCATCGAGATCCGCCTCACCGAGCACGGCTCCAAGCGGCTGGAGGAAATGCTTCTGGAAGGCGAAGTGGAACTCGCCGGGTCCCTCCTCCCCGCCAAGGACGGCTTCGACGGTCAGGGCGTGCGCCGCGAGCCGCTGATGGCCGTCCTGCCGGTGAGCCACCCTCTTGCAGGGCGGGATCGGGTGACGATCGCCGATCTTGCGGCCTCCCCCTTCATCCTGTTCGAAGGCGGCTTCGCTCTGAATCAGGTGCTCGAGGATGCCTGCGCCCGCAACGGCTTCGCGCCGCAGGTGGCAGCAAGGAGCGGGCAGATCGACTTCATCGTGGAGATCGCGGGCGCGGGACTCGGGGTGGCATTCCTGCCAAAGACCATTGCCTACCAGCGCCGCACGCCGGCGGTGCGCCTGTCCGAACTCGCGGAGCCCGGCACCGAATGGCACATGGCCATCGTCTGGCGGAAGGGCAGCTATCTGTCCCATGCCGCCCGCGCCTGGCTGGAGCTGACGCGGGAGGTCTATGGCGACGGGACCGGCTGAATGCTTCGCGCCCAAGAAGCCGGGGGAAAGAAACCGGGGGGCCGAAACCGCGCGGACTCGAGGGAGCCCGCGCGGAAGGAAGATCAGATCTTCGCCAGCGCCTGATCGAGGTCGCCGATGATGTCCGCCGCATCCTCGATGCCGATGGACAGACGCACGACCTCCGGCCCCGCGCCCGCCGCCGTCTTGCCGTCGTCGGTCAGCTGGCGATGGGTGGTCGAGGCGGGATGGATGATGAGCGAGCGGGTGTCGCCGATGTTGGCGAGGTGCGAGAACAGCTCGACGTTCGACACCAGCTTGACGCCCGCCTCGTAACCGCCCTTGAGGCCGAAGGTGAACACCGCGCCGGCGCCCTTGGGCAGGTATTTCTGCGCCAGCGCGTGGTATTTGTCGCTCGCAAGGCCGGGATAGCTCACCCAGGACACCTTGGGGTGCGCGGCGAGCCACTCGGCCACCTTCTGCGCATTCTCGCTGTGCCGCTGCATGCGCAGGGCCAGCGTCTCGATACCGGTGAGGATCAGGAAGGCGTTGAACGGCGAGAGCGCCGGCCCGAGATCGCGCAAGCCCAGCACGCGCGCGGCGATGGCGAAGGCGAAGTTACCGAACGTCTCATGCAGCACCATGCCGGAATATTCCGGCCGCGGCTCGCTCAGGAACGGATAGCGGCCCGACGCCGACCAGTCGAACGTGCCCGCATCCACGATCACGCCGCCGATGGAATTGCCGTGACCGCCCAGGAACTTGGTGGCGGAGTGCACGACAATGTCGGCACCGTCCTTGATGGGCTGCCAGAGGTAGGGCGTCGCCAGCGTGTTGTCGACGATGAGCGGCACGCCCGCCTTCTTCGCGACGGCGGAGATGGCCGCGACATCGGTCACCACGCCGCCCGGATTGGCGATGGACTCGATGAAGATCGCCTTGGTCTTCGGCGTCACCGCACGCTCGAAGGACGACACGTCGTCCGGGTCAGCCCAGACCACGTTCCAGCCGAAGCTCTTGAAGGCATGAGAGAACTGGTTGATCGAGCCGCCATAGAGCTTGCGCGAGGCGATGAACTCGTCCCCGGGCGTCAGCAGCGTGTGGAACACGAGGTGCTGGGCCGCATGGCCGGAGGCGACCGCAAGGGCCGCGGTGCCGCCCTCCAGCGCCGCGACGCGCTCTTCGAGCACCGCATTGGTGGGGTTGGTGATGCGCGTATAGATGTTGCCGAACGCCTGCAGGCCGAACAGCGAGGCCGCATGATCCACGTCGTCGAACACGAACGAGGTGGTCTGGTAGATTGGTGTCGCGCGCGCGCCCGTGGTCGGATCGGGCTGGGCGCCGGCGTGGATGGCGAGGGTTGAAAAACCAGGCTCGCGCGGGGCCGCGGGGGTGTTGTCGTCGGACATGGGCGCTCTCTCCGTTAGTGCCTACCTTCTATGCCGGCGGGCTTGGATCGATAATTCCGTACTTCTACCGATCAACTTGATTTTGGTCCACGCGGTGCGATGGAAAGCCGCTGCACCCCGCTTCCCAGCCGCTGCGGCCGGCGCGCCGAGATGGTGCGGGAATTCACCCCCGTCCAGCCGATCTCGCCGGAGAGCCGGCCATATTCGATTTTCGGGCAGCGGTTCATCACCACTTTGAGCCCCACCGCCTCGGCCCGCGCCGCCGCATCGTCGTTGCGAACGCCGAGCTGCGTCCATAGCACCTTCGGCAGCGGATCGAGCGCCAGAACCTCGTCCAGAACCGCGGGCACATGCTCCGGCGCGCGGAACACGTCCACCATGTCGATGGGCTCCGGCACATCCTTCAATGAGGCGACGAACGTCAGCCCCACCACGGTCTTGCCCGCCTGCCCCGGATTGACCGGATAGACGCGATAGCCCCGCTCCGACAGATACTTCATTACGAAATAGGACGGCCGCGCGGCGTTGGCGCTGGCGCCGACGATGGCGATGGTCTTCACCTCGGACAGGACGGCGCGAATGTAGGCGTCGTCGTAGCGATCGTGGTTCACCGCGTCTCCTCCCTCCCTCGGCGCGGCCGTTCAGCGGCGGGCCTTGGAGAACAAAGTGTAGAAATTCCGCGTGGTTGCGGCCGCGAAATCCTCGAACGGCTCGCCGCGTGCCCCCGCCAGCACCTTCGCGGTCTCGCGCACGAAGGAAGGCTCGTTGCGCTTGCCGCGATGGGGCGTCGGCGCGAGGAAGGGGGAATCGGTCTCCACCAGAATGCGGTCGGCCGGCACGTCGCAAGCAATGGCGCGCAGATCCTCGCTCTTCTTGAAGGTCACGACGCCGGAGAAGGAGATGTAGCCGCCCAGCGCAAGCGCGCGGCGGGCGAGGTCCGGCCCGGCGGTGAAGCAGTGGAGCACGAAAGGAAAGGCGCCCTTGGCGGTCTCTTCCTCCAGAATCGCGGCCACGTCCTCGTCCGCCTCGCGGGCATGAATCACCAGCGGCAGGCCCGTCTCCCGCGCGGCCGCGATATGGGTGCGGAAGCCGTGCTCCTGCGCCTCCCGAGGGCCGAGATCGTAATGATAGTCCAGCCCAACCTCGCCAATCGCCACCACCTTGGGATGGCGGGAGAGATCCACCAGTTCCTTCACCGTCACGTCGGTTTCCTCGCCCGCCTGATGCGGGTGGGTGCCCACCGAGCAGCTCACGCTCTCGAACCGTTCGGCGATGGCGAGGATCTCGTTGAAGCGGCGAACTCGCGTGGAGATGGTCACGAGATGCGAGACGCCGGCGGCCTCTGCGCGCGCCACCACCTCCGGCAGCTCGGCGGCGAAGTCGGGGAAATCGAGGTGGCAATGGCTGTCGACGAGCATGGTAATCCTGCGGACGGTGCGCGCTTCACATAAGCGCATCGATCCGCGACGTCGAGGCGTCGACCCTGCGCTCCCGGCCACGGTTGGGCTTGCCGCGCTGCACCTGCACAGGTATCGCGGGCATGACACGGGCCCGGACGGCCCCACTGATGCCAGGACCGACATGCTCAAGACCCCGCCTCCGTTCCGCCCTGCCCTCGCCCGTCTGGCGGATGCGTCCAACCTCTGGGCTATCGCGGGCCTGGTGGTGGGCGTGGCCCTGCTGGCGTGGAGCGCCCAGCTCTCCATCCCGATCCAGCCGGTGCCGATCACCCTGCAAAGCTATGTGCTGATTAGCCTGGCCGCCCTCATGGGCTGGCAGTTCGGCGGGCTCACCGTCGCGATCTATCTCCTCGCCGGCCTGATGGGCCTGCCGGTGTTCTCGGGCGGACGCAGCGGGCTTGCCATGCTCACTGGCACCTCTAGCGGGTTCATCGTCGGATTTCTGGTGACGGCGCTACTGGTGGGCTGGCTTCAGGAAACCTGGGCGCGGCTGCGGCCGTTGCCGCTGCTCGGGGTGCTGGCCTTGGGCCATCTGGTGCTGATGGTGATGGGCGCCGGCTGGCTCGCGACCAAGATGGGACCGATGTTCGCGCTGGAGCGGGGCTTCCTGCCCTTCCTGCCCGGCGCGGTGGTGAAGACGATCGCCGCCCTCGCCACAGTCATCGCAGTGGAGCGCCTCACCGGCACCCCGCGCCAGCGTTGAAGAGCCCGGCTACTGGGCCGCGCTGATCTCTTCCTTGAGCGCGTCCGCGTCCGGCCCCGGCATGGTGATGGGCTGCACGCGCTCGCCGGGGCGGCCGGGGTTGGTGACGATGGAGGCTTCCAGCGACACGGTCACGTTGCCGCCCGAGGTGTTGAAGATGTAGTCCAGCCGGAAGGCGGCATCCTGGCTCTGGCCGTTTGTGCGCCGCATCGCCTCGTCGGGCGGAAGGCGTTTTTCCGCAATGAGTTGGGCCGGCTGATCGACCGTGATGGTGTACTGGCGAGCGCGGCGGGACGTGGCGATGCGGGCGCGCACGAGGGTGGCGTCGGCACCGGCGAGCTTCACTTCGATCCGCGGAACGGCGGGACCTTCCGGCACCGCCGGCGGCATTTCGGTGGGCATGGCCGGGGGGATGGGATCATAGGTGGCGGAAGGCGCCGGAGCGCGGTCGTAGCTGCTGGAGCAGCCGGCCAGTGCCAGCGCCACCGCGGCCACCGAAACCCATCTCACGCCCGTCATTCCCACCGCTCCAGTTCCTCCAGCCCCGCGTGCTGTAAACTACAAAACCCTAGCAAGGTTAAGATATTTCCGGTCCCTGCACACCCCTTCGCTCAGGTGGCGGCTTCCGGCTCCACATAGCGCGGGAACACGCCGACGGGGGTCGGAAGGGCGAGGCCGGCGGCCAGGCGGAACGCCGGATCGAGCCGGTCGAAGCCCCGCTCCCCCGCCGGAATCGCCACCAGATCCAACAGCTTGGCGGCGCTCTCCGGCATCACCGGCTGGGCGAGGATGGCGACCTGCCGGATCACCTCGGCGGTGACCCAGAGGACCGTCTCCATCCGGGCGGGATCGGTCTTGCGCAGGGCCCAGGGGGCCTGGGCGGCGAAGTAGCGGTTGGCTTCGGCGACCACGGCCCAAACTGCGTTGAGATACAAATGGATAGCCTGAGATTCCATGGCCTCCCGGCTCTTCGCCAGCATGCCGTCGGCGAGCGCCAGCATGGCTTCGTCCTCCGCCGAGAGGGGGCCCGGGGTGGGCACCAAGCCATTGAGATTCTTGGAGATCATCGACAGCGAGCGCTGGGCGAGGTTGCCGAGGTCGTTGGCGAGGTCGGCGTTCATGCGGTTGACGATCGCCTCGTGGCTGTAGGAGCCATCCTGACCGAAGGCGACCTCCCGGAGGAAGAAATATCTAATGGCATCAACGCCATAGGTGGCGGCAAGGTCGAACGGGTCGATGACGTTGCCGACCGACTTCGACATTTTCTCTCCGCGGTTGAAGAGAAAGCCGTGGCCGAACACCCTCTTCGGCGCCTCCAGCCCGGCCGACCAGAGAAACGCCGGCCAGTACACCGCGTGAAAGCGAATGATGTCCTTGCCGATGACATGGACGTCCGCCGGCCAATACTTGGCGAAGTCGCCGTCCACGTCCGGATAATCGAGCGCGGTGATGTAATTGGTCAGCGCATCCACCCACACATACATGATGTGCTTGGGATCACCTGGAACCGGGATGCCCCAGTCGAAGGTGGTGCGGGAGATGGAGAGGTCCTGAAGACCACCCGAAACGAAGCTGACAACCTCGTTTCGACGGCTGTCAGGCGCAATAAAACCGGGGTGTTCGGCATAGTACGAGAGGAGTCGATCCTGGTATGCCGAGAGGCGGAAGAAGTAGCTCTCCTCCTCCACCCATTCCACAGGCGTGCCCTGTGGCCCAAGCCGGACACCGGCGTCGTTCAGTGTTGTCTCGCTTTCCGCGTAATAGGCCTCATCGCGAACCGAATACCAACCCGCATACGTGGATTTATAGATATCCCCGTTCGCCGCCATCTTTTCCCAGATGGCTTGCGTGGAAATGCGGTGCCGCTCCTCGGTGGTGCGGATGAAGTCGTCGATGGAGAGGTTGAATGTCTCCACCATCGCCTGGAAGCGGGGGACGTTCCGGTCAAGCAGCTCACGCGGGGTCAGGCCGGCCTTCTGGGCCGTCTGCAGCATCTTGATGCCGTGCTCGTCCGTGCCGGTGAGAAAGCGCACGTCATAGCCATCCAGTCGCTTGAACCGGGCGATGCAGTCGGTCGCGATGGCCTCGTAGGCGTGGCCCATGTGGGGCACGCCGTTCGGGTAGGCGATGGCGGTGGTGATGAAGAACGGCGGCTTGACGGACATCGAAAGGCTCGGACGATTTCCCCGATCCCCGCGAAGGGGCGGCTTCAGCGCACGGCCTCGGCCAGATCGGCAAAGATGCGGAACACCAGCGCCTTGCGATCGAGATTGAAGACATCCGCCTCGGCCGCGCTGCGCCGCACCTTCTCCCACACCTCGCCGAGGCGGACAAGGCGATGGCGGGGCACGTCCGCGTCAGTGGCCTGCGCGGCCACATAGTCGCTCACCGCCTCGACGAAGAGATCGAGCCCGTCCGCCCGGTCGCCCTGGAGCCGCGTGCCCAGCGCGTGGAGGTCTTCCGGGCGCGGGCGAGGCAACTGGCCCAAAGCCTTGAGGGTGGCGAGGCGCACCTCCATCCCCTCCCCCCGCGCCAGCGTCACGGCGCGGCGCACGCTGCCGCCCGAGGCCTGCGCGGCGGCGGGAAGCTCGGCGGCGTTCAGGTCGCCGATCTCGGTGGAAAGATGATCCAGCGCCGCCAGCACGTCGCCTTCCGCGAGCGCCCGCAGCCGCAGCAGGCGCGAGCGCGAGCGGATGGTGGCCAGCACCTTGCCGGGGGCGTGGGTGATGAGCAGGAACAGCGCGCGCGGGGGCGGCTCCTCCAGCGTCTTCAGCAAGGCATTGGCGCCGAAGGCGTTCAGCTCGTCCACGGCATCGACGATGCACACCCGCCAGCCGCCGGCCGCCGCCGTGGCGCCGAAGAAGCTGCGCACCCGCCGCACCATCTCGGCCGGGATGACGGTGGGGATCTTCTCCTCCCCCGCCTCCGGCGCGCGGCGCAGCACCAGCATGTCGGGGTGGCTCATGGAGGCCACCTGCCGGAACACCGGATGGCTCGGCGGCAGGCTGAGATCGTGCGCGCCCGGCTCCGGCCCGCCGGCCAGCACCACGCGGGCCAGGCGATAGGCCAGCGTCGCCTTGCCGATACCCTCCGGCCCGCCGATGAGCAGGGCATGGGGCAGGCGCCCGGCGCGGAAGTCGCCAAGCAGGTCCGCCTCCACCGCCGCATGGCCGAACAGGCGGGTCTGCTCGCGCGGATGCGGCGCGCCCGGCAGGACGTCCCCGGCGATCTCGCCGCTCATGCGCCCGCCATGGCGTAGGTGTCGGCGATTTCGCGCGGACCAAGCCCGAGGCGGGCGGCCACCACGTCGGCGATGGCAGCCGCGACCGCATCGGCGTCGGCCGACGCATCGATGAGCACGCAGCGCCCGGGCTCCGCCTCCTCCCGCGCGAGGAAGGCGGCGCGCACCGCGGCGTGATAATCCCCGCCTTCCTTCTCGAACCGGTCCGCCGCGGCCCCCGCCGCCCGCTTCGCAGCGCGGGCGAGGCCGATCTCCGGCGGCACGTCGAGCATCAGGGTGAGGTCGGGCCGCACGGTGCCGACCGAAAGCGCTTCCAGCGAATCGAGAAGCCCCGGCGCCACGGCGCCGACCGCGCCCTGATAGACGCGGGTGGAATCGATGAAGCGGTCACACACCACGATCTTGCCGGCCGCGAGCGCGGGCGCGATGAGCCCCGCCACATGGTCCGCCCGCGCGGCCGCGAAGAGCATCGCCTCGGCCGTGGGGCCGAACGGTTCGGCCGCGCCGGAGAGGATGACATGGCGCAGGGCCTCCGCACCGGGCGTGCCACCGGGCTCGCGGGTTTCCACCACCTCGCGGCCGAGCGCACGCAGATGCTGCGCCAGACGCCGCGCCTGCGTGGACTTGCCTGTGCCCTCCCCGCCTTCGAGGGTGATGAACCGCCCGCCGCTCATTTGCCGACCTTCGCGAGGGCCTTCTTCATCAGGTCGCGCACGCTGTCGCCCATCAGCGTCATGCCGCCGTCGAGGGCACGGTCCACGAGCGAGCCCACCGGCACGTCCTCCGCCGTGTAGAGCGGAATGTCCAGGGCCTTCACCTGCCCGCGCGTCACCTGCATGCGCCCCACCTCCGTGCCCTTGGCGACGGGAGCCCGAAGCGGTCCGGTGTAGACCACGCGGGCGGTGACGCGCTCATTTCCCGAGCGCGGGGTGAGGATGGAGACCGGCCCCTTCGCCACGAGCCCGACCGACCCTTGCGAACCGCCGAACACCTGGGCCCGGCCGATCTCCTGATCCGCCGTGAAGATCTGCCGCTGGCGGAAGGACTGGAAGCCCCATTCCAGCAGCTTGCGCGTCTCATCCAGCCGCTCCTTCTCGCTCCGCGCGCCGAGGGTGGCGACGATGAGGCGCTGGCCGTTCTGCACCGCCGAGCCGAGGGCGTGGTAGCCCACATCCTTCACCCAGCCCACCTGAAGGCCATCCGCGCCGAGGCCGGCATCCAGCAGCACATTGCGATTGCGCTGCTTGATGCGGCTCCATTCGATGTTGGGGCGGGCGAACACGGGGTAATAGGTGGGATAGGTGCGGATGATGTGGGCGGCGAGCAGTCCGAGGTCGCGCGCCGTGGAATATTGGCCAGAATCGGCGAAGCCGGTGGCGTTGTGGAACTCGGAATTGGCCATGCCGATGGCCTTCGCCTCGGCATTCATCATCTGGGAAAACTCGCTCTCGGTGTTGGCGACGCCCTCGGCCAGCGCGATGGCCGCATCATTGCCCGACACCACCAGCGCGCCCGCCAGCAGCTCGCCCACCGGGGCCGGCTTGTTCACCTCGGCGAACATGGCCGCCCCGCCCGAGGGGCCGCCGCCGCGCTTCCAGGCGTTCACGCTCACCATGAACGGCGTGTCGAGGGCGATCTTGCCGGCCTTGAGCTGGGCGAAAACCACATCCGCGGTCATCACCTTGGTGAGCGTGCCGGGGGCGAAGCGCTTGTCCGCATCCTTCTCGTACAGGATCGTGCCGGTCTCGAAATCGATCAGCACCGCGCCGGGCACGGAGGTCTGGAAGCCCTGCGCCTGCTGGGCGGACGCCGGCAGGGGCGCACACGCGATGGCGATCAGCGCCAGCGCGACGGCGGGACGGGTGAGCGCGGCGAAAAGGCGGGAGGCGAAGCGGGAGGGCACGGACATCAGGCTCCACCGGATACGGCACGCGGGGTGCCGTGCGCTGGCCATGGGTGCGGCTGGAGCTGGCGGTTCCCCTTCGGCCGGATCATCGCGAAGCGCCGGCTTCGGGTAAAGCCCTGCGGGAACCGGGACGGGTGGATATCTTCAGCCCAGGCGTTTTACGCCTCAGCGCTCGCCGCTTCAGCGTTCTCCCGGCACCCCGGCGAAGCCGAGGCCGGAGACGGGCGCGGAGCCCTGCGACCAGCCGGCGCTGGCCACCACCTGCCCGGAGCTTCCCGCCTGGCCGAGATCGTAGGGCCGCGACGGCGGCACCGGCGCCTCGCCCGTCGGAACCGCGGCAGCGGCGACGCTGCGGATGGAGGGGCCTTCCGGCACGAAGGGCTTGGCCGAGGCCACGCGCACGGGCGAGCCCTCGATCAGGTCGGCCGGGGTGCCATCGGTGCGCAGGGTGGAGGCGAGCTTGATGTCGTCGTCGTCGTCCAGCGGCGCGCGGCCGAGATACTGCACACGCACCCGCGCGACGCCGTTCTTGGCGAAGCCGAGCAGTTCGGCCGTCTTGTAGGACACGTCGATGAGGCGGTCGCCCACATAGGGCCCGCGATTGTTGACGCGCACCACGATGGAGCGGTCGTTGGACAGGTTCGTCACCCGCACGTAGGACGGCATGGGCAGCGTCTTGTGGGCGGCGGAGATGGACGCCATGTCGAAGATCTCGCCATTGGCGGTCTTCCGGCCGTGGAAATCCTTGCCGTACCAGGACGCCTGCCCTTCGGCCACGTAATTGGGGTTCTCCGCCGGGAAATAGGTGCGCCCGCCGATGGTGTAGGGCTTGCCCACCTTGTAGCCGCCGCCGCCGCGCGGCACGGGATCACCCTCCGCGACCACACGCGGGCTGGTGGAGACGCCCCAGATGGGATCGATCTTGCTGCCGAGGGATTCGACCGAGCCGCAGCCCGCGACCGCGACGAGGGAGGAGAGCACCGCCAGGGTCCGCAGCCTGCGGATGGATGGCGCCGCCCCCGCGCCTGCGACGGCGCGCACGAGGTGACCGATCCTGTTCCGCTGCGTCCCCGCCGATCCCGTCATCATCCGTGCCCGGTTCCCCGCTTTTGCTGCCGCCGGCAGAGACAGAACGCATCGCGCCGCGATCAGCAGGGACCCCGGCAGATTGCGCCAACAGGGGGTCCAATGACGGCGAAAATGGGGCGCCGCCGCGGCCATGGTTAACGATCGGCAATAATGACACCCATTCGGATACCGCGCCCGGCATCCTCCGGAGCCCTTGGACCGCTCTCGTCCGCCTATCCCCGCCTCCCGCACCCGCCCCTCTCGACGCGCCCGCGCACCTGCTCTAGATGGGACCGTCAAGCGTCCCGCCCCGCACGCGGGACCTGGAAGGGTGGCCGAGTGGTTTAAGGCAGCGGTCTTGAAAACCGCCGTGGGGGCAACCCCACCGTGGGTTCGAATCCCACCCCTTCCGCCATTTCAGTCCCTGAGTGGGCACTGCGTTTACGCCATTCCCCGATACCAGCGTCTGAAGCAGCCGGGATTTTGATCCCATGATCCGAACCTCGCCCTCGGCAACCTCGACGCGCTGGGCGAGCGCGCGGAGGTGGTCGCGGCGATAGCCGCCGCCTTCTAGTCGGATGCGCTGACGCGCGGCCTTCGCGAATTTGCTCAGCATCTCCGGCGTAACGGCCTTGCTCCCGGCGTTCTGGAGCATGGCCTGGGCGCGTTCGGCGTCAGCCTTGGCCTGATCGCGGATAGCTTTGAGGCCGACGATGCGGTCCTTCAGCGCCGGGTCGTCCAGATCGGCGACGCCGGCCTCTATGGCGTCATAAAGCCGCCTGAGGCGGGCTTCAGACTCGGCTGCACGCCTGTTCAACTCGGCGATATGCTCGCGCTGGCGCTCGGATCGCTCCTGCCGCCGGTCGAGCACTGTGGCGAGAATCGTTTCCAATCGTTCGGGCTGTAGCAGGCGTAGTAACGGTAGCGTCCGCCCTTGCCGGTGCGGATGGTCATGGCGCCGCCGCACTTGGCGCAATGGATAAGCCCGGTCAGCATGGTCGGGCCGCTGGTCACGGCGGATGGCGTCACCCTGGGATGTCGCGCCTTGAGGAGCGTCTGCACGGTGTCGAAGGTCTCGCGGCTGATGATCGGCGGCACGGGCACGACAACGATCTCGCTGACCGGCTTCAGCTCCTTGGTCTTGGACCGCTTATTGAACTCATGTTCGCCCATATAGGTGCGCCGGGTCAGGATGCGGTGAACCTGTCCGATGCCCCAACGCCCGCCGTCGCGCGTGAAGATGCGGCGTTTGTTCAGATAGGACACGATGTTCTTGACGCCCATCTGGCCGGTGGTGCCGTCGCCTTCAAGGGCGAGCCGATAGATCAGCCGCACGGTCTCGGCGTGGAGCGGGTCGATCTCCAGCTTCTTCTTGGTCTTCGCCCCGCGCTGCTCGGCCGCGACGATGCGATAGCCGATGGGCGGCAGGGCGCCATTCCAGAAGCCTTGCCGGGCATTCTCCTTCAAGGCCCGCATCACATGCTTGGCGTTCTCCTTCGACTGATACTCGTCGAACAGCGCCATGATCTGCCGCATCATGACGTGCATGGGGTCATCCCCCATTTCCTGCGTGATCGAGACGAGCTTGACGCCGTTCTTCGCCAGCTTGCGGACGTAGAATTCCAGCTCGAAGTGATCACGGAAGAAGCGGCTGAACGAGTGGACGATCACCACGTCGAAGGGCGCGGGTTTTGACGTGCCCGCTTCGATCATCCGCTGGAACTCGGGGCGGCGATCATTGGTGGCCGATGCGCCCGGCTCCACATAGGTCTCAAACAGCTGGTAGCCTCGCGCGGCGCACCAGGCTTCCCCCTGGCGTCTCTGGTCGGGGATGGAGACATCGTGCTCGGCCTGGCGCACCGTCGAGACGCGCAGATAGAGGGCGGCGCGCAAAGGTGCGGTCATGACTGGTATCTCCCGAGAGGATCAGGTGTCCGGGCCGGGCAGATCATCGTACAGGTCGCCGAACCAGCGCTCGAAAACGTTGATCTCGGCCTCTGTGACCGGCACAGCTTCGGGCCAGTCATCGCTGACGATCCAGGTTGCGGGATCGTGCTTCGGCAGTCGGCCCGCAAACGGCCACGGATAACCCAGCAGGGCCTCAAGCTCGGCGGATGCGCCGGAAGGGGGAGGTCGTCTCGCTCTCGCCATGACGCCAGCTTCGCCCGGGACCGCGCTCGGACGAAGGGCCGATATCCACGCCACAGCCCACCGTTTCGCCCCGCGTCGCGTGACGCTCGAACAGCGGGGGCGACGCGCATCATGGCCCACTCCCTTTCCGGCCTGCCCGTGGCGACGCGGCCAGCCCGAGGAAGACGATCAACGCCTGATTGAGCCGGACCATGTCCTCGTCGTCGAGGCGACCGACCTTCTGCCCGAACTTCGCCTTCCGAACGGTCGTGATCTTGTCGACCATCAGGCGGCAGACCGCGCGCAGGCCATTTCTCTCGTTCGGCTGGACTACCAGCCGGAACAGCGGGGCCTCCGTCTCATCGGTTGTGAAGGCGCAGATGGTGAGGGACTCCGTTCCATCGAAACTGTCGTCCTGCACGATGACCACCGGGCGCGGCTTTCCGGCGTAGTCCTGCCCTCCGGCAACGGTCCACACTTCGCCGCGCCTCATTCGTCGCTCCAGTCGGACGCGGCATCGATGAAGGCCTGGTCATCGCCGGCCTGCGCGCTCGACGCGACGGCCAGCGACTGGCGCCGCGCTTCCGCCCGGAAGGCGGGTGCCCGCACATCCGGCACCCAGATCTGGATCGGCCGAAGCCCCTGGGCGCGCAGTCGCGCGCGATGCTCGCCGACCTTCACGCGCGAAGGCTTGGGCCTAGATGCGGATGACATGGCAGCCTCCTCATGAGTTACATGTAACTAGCACATGGAGACCCGTCTGCCCAGTCCATTCGGATGGAAAGCGGTTCCTGCGGGGCTCCTGAAGGCTGAGAGCCATGGCGCACATTCGGCGGAACGCACCTTTTGGACATCTCATTGAATTTACAACGAAAAATGATTTTTACTTGCCTCAGACTACGTTGGGAAATCTCCGCGCACATTGCCCATGCGAACCCTAACCCATTGAAACGCCAACAACCGACCCAACGCGCAATGTGTGGGCATTTATCCTGCACTCAAGCCCCTACGCCGGTACCCTACGAAATCGCCGCCGACCGCCCTAAGGGAAATCCGCCTTACGGCCCCACTGGCGCGGGGGTGGATCGTCGCGATACCTTCAACACATGCACGGATGACGTGCCGGCTGTTGAAGGGACTTCATGCGGACCTGGATGCGTTGCGGGTGCAGAATGTGCGCTCTTCCACCGCACCGCGCGCAGCGATGTGACGGCGGAAAATGTGCGGCCGACGCGCCGAGTCGGTGCATGAGGACTGCTATTCAACAGGAGATCGGGGCGACACGGAATTGACCAACGAAGCGTTCGCCCGGATCAAGATCGACCAACTTCTGAAGGATGCGGCGTGGCGCCTGACGGATGGTCGCAGCGTCAGATATGAATACCCGCTCGATGACGGCGGCCGGGCGGACTATGTGCTATTTGATCGCCTCGGCCGTGCGGTTGCCGTGCTGGAAGCGAAGAGCACGAGTGTCAGCTTGACGGCGGGCGAGGCGCAGGGGCGGCGCTATGCCGATCTGCTCGGCGTGCCCTTTATCTTTCTCTCGAACGGCGAAGAAATCTGGTTCTGCGACAAGGGGCAGGATGCGCACTTCCGCCGGGTGGAGACCGTTTTCAGTCAGGATGACCTCGTGCGCCGAAAGGCAGCGCGCGACATCCGTCGCAATCCACTCGACATCCCGATCGACAGCCGCATTGCTGGCGGCGGCGGGCGCCACCATCAAAGCGCCTGCATCGAAACCCTCTGCCGAGGGATCGTCAGCGGCCGGCGGAAAATGCTGGTCGAGATGGCGACCGGCACCGGAAAGACGCGCACGGCGGCCGCGTTGATCAAGCGCCTGTTCGATGCCAATTGGTCGACGCGCGCGCTGTTCGTGGTCGATCGTAACACCCTCGCCATTCAGGCGGAGGACGCCTTCGCCGAGCATCTGCCGCATCTTCCGTGCTACCGCGTGCCGCGCACCGGGCGCCGCTTTCAGGATGAAAAGCGGGTGACGATCGTCACGCTCCAGACGCTCGTGAATGAGTATGAGAAATATTCCGCCGGCTATTTCGATCTCATCCTCATTGATGAATGCCACCGCAGCATCTACGGCCAGTGGCGGCGCGCGCTGGACCATTTCGACGGCATCAAGATCGGCCTCACCGCCACGCCCTGCGTCATGCGGGACGCGCCGGATGTGGACGAGGAGGACCGCGCCGCGATCCGCGACACGCTGCGCTTCTTCGAGGTGGACCGCCCGACCTACAGCTACAGCATGGCCGAGGCGATCGCGGACGGCCATCTCGTTCCCTATGAGATCTATCGCGCGATGACTGCCCGCACGGCCGCCACCGACGGGTTCACTGTTGCGCGCACCGACATTGATTGGGGCGCGCTGGATGCGGAAACCCGCGCCGAACTGGAAGCGCTGTTTGCGGATCATGATCCGCTCACGGTCGATCCCACCGCGCTTGAGCGTAAGTTCACCATCCCGGAGCGCAACCGCGCCATGGTGCGTGAGTTTCGCGAGGTGCTGGAGAACGGCTATACCGCACCGAGCGGCATTCGCCGTGCGCCGGAATGGGGCAAGACCATCGTGTTCGCCGTCACCAAACGCCATGCGGAGACGCTGGCGCGCATGTTTGATGATGTCTTCGCCGACAAGAAGCCGAGCCCCACCACGCGCTATGCCGACTTCGTGGTGTCAGGCATGGGGCCGGACGACAGCGTGGACGGCAACGCCAAGATCAAGCGGTTCAAGAACGAACCGTTCCCGCAGATCCTGGTCAGCGTGAACATGCTGGACACCGGTTTCGACTGCCCGGAGGTGCGCAATCTGGTGATGGCGCGCTTCACCCATTCGTCGATCCTCTACCAGCAGATGCGCGGCCGGGGCACGCGGCAGGCGCCGGGTAAGGATCGTTTCACTTTGTGGGATTTCACCGGCGTCACCCTGCGCCATGGCGATGACGAGGCGCCGGGCGAAGGCGGGGCGGTTGTGGTGCGCGCGCCCGAACGGCCGCAGGGGCAGCCGCGCCGCATGCTGACGCTGGATGTGCATGACGAGATCGACCCCGCCACCCGCGAATGGGTGACGGTGGATGAAACCGGGCGCGCCTTCATGGATCCGGAGGAAGCCCGCGCCGAAGCCTTGGGAGCGGCGTTCGAGACCTGGCTGGACGGCCAGGCGTTCGACACCGACCAGTTGCGGCTGCTGCATCTCATCAAGGAGCAGATCAAGGCCAATGCGGCCGACCTCACCAGCTTCGAGAGCTGGCGCTTCGACCAGCCACCGCTCGCCATGAATGGCGGATTCGCGCGCGGCTGTGCGGTGCTCGGCGGCGAGAGCGAACTGGAGCAAGTGCTCGCCAGCCTGAACAGGAGTGTGTTCGGCATCGCCAGCACGGGCAGCACGCCCGATCCGGAAAACCCAGACCAACCCGCCAATTGAAGGCCGAGTATGCCCTTTACGCCCGATATGCGCCGCAAGGTCGATCAGATCCGCGACTATCTTTATGGTGGCGGCTATCCCGACCCGCTGTCCAACGCCGAGCAGCTCAGCTTCCTGTTCTTCTTCTACATGATCGAGGGCATCGACGCCGCCAATGTGCGCCAGTCCAAGGCCACGGGGCGCGGCCACACCTCGCTGTTCTCTGGCGACTGGACCCTGCGCAACCCGCTGAACGCCCCGGCCAAGGGGGTGGAGACCATTCCGCGCGAACGCATGCGCTGGTCGAGCTGGGCCAATGCCATGTCGGGGGAACCACTCGTCACTTTCGTCCGCGACGAGGTGTTTCCCTTCTTCGCCGCCATTGGCGATGAGTTCGGCCTCAGCTTCATGGCGCAGGCGCGTCTGGCCATCGACGAGCCCACCGTCCTCACCCAGATCGTGACGCTGGTGAACGAGCTGCGTCTGGAGAATGCGGACCCCGACACCAAGGGCGACCTGTTCGAGCATGTGCTGCGCCAGATCAAGCAGGCGGGCGAGCTGGGCCAGTTCCGCACCCCGCGCCACATCATCCGCGCCATCGTCGATCTGGTGGACCCGAAGATCGGCGAGACGGTCTATGATCCCGCCGCCGGCACCGCCGGCTTTCTGGTGGCGGCCTACGAGCATATCCGCCTCGCCAACTCCTCAACCAATGCAAGGGCGGTAGCGCAGTTCGACGGCAAGAGTTTCGAGCGCGGGCTCGGTGATCGGCTGAACGACGCGCAGTGGCGCAAGCTCAAGGCCGAAACCTTCTACGGCAATGACGTCGACCCGAAGATGGTTAGCCTCGCCAGCATGAATCTGGCGCTGCGCGGCCTGCCGGACGTGCGCATCTTGAAACGCAACGTGCTCACCTCCTCCTTCGACCGGCAGGCGAAGATGGAGCGCAATTTGCCGCTCGACGGCTATGACGTGGTCCTCGCCAACCCGCCCTTCTCCGGCCGGATCGACCGTGACCGCATTGTCGATGACGTGCGGATCGGCAGCAGCACCGCCACCGAACTGCTGTTCGTGAAATACATGATCGACAATCTGAAGCCGGGCGGGCGCTGCGGCGTCATCGTGCCGGAGGGTGTTCTGTTCGGCTCCACCGGTGCGCATAAGGAATTGCGCCGCATGCTGATGCAGAACAACCGGGTGGAAGCGGTGCTGTCGCTGCCGGGCGGGGTGTTCCAGCCCTATTCTGGCGTGAAGACCAGCGTGCTGGTGTTCACGCAGGGCGGGCGCACGCGAGACGTCATGTTCCTGCACGCCAGCAATGACGGCTTCAAGCTGGACGCCAACCACGACCAGCCCATTGAGGCCGACGATCTGCCCGGCCTGATCGCCGCCTTCAACAGCCGCGAGGAGATGCGGGAGGACTGGCAGGCGCGGGACGACGCCCAACCCTGGACGGAAAACTGGTGGTTCGCCGACGCCGCCACCATCGAGCGCGAGGACTGGAACCTCTCGGCTTCCCGCTATCGGCCCGAAAGCCGCGAGGCGGCGCAGCACCGCGATCCCCGCGCTTTGCTGGCGGAACTGCGCGACGAGACCGCGGCGATCCTCGGCGATATCGAGGCGCTGGCGGCGGAACTTGGGGAGCCGGTGAGTTGAACTGGCTGAGCCTCGACACCGTTTCAACCGAGATAGCCAGCGGGGTCGCATGCGGCAAGAGCCGCATTGTGGCAGATGGTATCCCACACCTTCGGCCATTCAGCGTGACAGCCGATGGCCGACTGACGCTTGCCGAAGCCCCGATTATCCCTATTGAAGCCGTTCCCGCCAATCGGCGCGAGCTTCGTCCAGGAGACATTCTATTCAACAATACTAATTCTCAAGAATTGGTTGGAAAATCAGCTCTTGTTGAAGCGAATTTATTCGCAGCATTCTCCAATCATATGACCCGAATACGCGTCGATACGCGGCTCGCAGAGCCCGCGTTCATCCATCGATACTTGAATCATCTATTTTCTAGGCGTTATTTCGAGGGGCGCGCCACTAGGTGGGTCAGCCAAGCAGCGTTTGGCACGTCACAACTCAAGGCGATCGAAATTCCCCTCCCACCGCTGGACGAGCAGCGGCGGATTGTGGGGCTGTTGGACCGGGCGGCAGAGATTAGGCGCCGCGCCGACGCCGCCCGCGCCAAGGCCCGCGCCATCATCCCCGCCCTCTTCCTCGACATGTTCGGCGACCCGGCGACCAATCCGAAGGGGTGGGCGGTGCAAGCGCTCTCCGATTTGGCAGACATTGGATCGGGGTTGACGAAGGGGCGGAAGCTGAACGGTACGCCGACTGAACCGACGCCATATCTCCGGGTGGCCAACGTCCAGGCTGATCGGCTCGATCTGTCCGAAATCAAAATGATTGATGCCACCGACGATGACCGCGTGCGGTGTCGGGTGCTGCCGGGAGACCTCTTGATGACTGAGGGCGGTGATCTCGACAAACTTGGCCGATGCGCCATGTGGCAAGGCGAAGTCGATCTTTGCCTGCATCAGAACCATATCTTCCGCGTGCGCATGGGAAGCGACATCATTCCCTACTATGCGCGAGCCTTCATGCAAAGCGAGGCAGCGCGCGGATATTTTCTACGAGTGGCGAAGCGCACCACCGGCATCGCATCGATCAACAAGACGCAGCTCGGGCGGCTTCCCGTCTGGGTTCCCCCGCTCCCCCTGCAAACCGCCTTCGCCGAACAGGCCAGCCGCCTCGATTCCCTCACCCGCGCGCTCGACGCCGCCGCCGCCAAGGCTGATTCCATGGCCGCCGCGCTCTCCGCCGAGGTGTTCGGATGAACGCCCCCGACACCGCGCCCGAGGACGCCATTCTTGAGGCCACCCGCCACGCCGCCCTGCAATTCGCCGCCCTGCGCTTCGGCCAACTCACCTCCCGCCTGATCTGGCGCCTGCGGCGCATCCCGGCCACCGGCATCGTCGGCGATGATTACACCTGCCGGACCCTGTGGGATGAAATCTGCGTCGAGGTGCAGGATGGCCCGTTCGATGACGGGCTGTTCGGCGACGCGGACGAGACCGGGCTGCCCGATGTCCCCACGGCCTTCGACAGGACGATCGCCCCCATCCTCCGCGCCGCCATCGAGGCACTGCCGCAAAAGGAAGCCGTCTTGCTGACCCTATGGGCCATCGACGACTGGGACGAGCGGGAACAGGCGGAAACCGTCGGCACCATCAACATCGACGCCATGATGACCATGCTCCGCACCATGCTCAGCCGCAAGGCGAGCGCCGTCGACCTGTGGAAGTTCCGCGAATGATGCACGCCCCTCTCGCCACCGAGGTGTTTGGATGACGACCGATCGCCTGCAAGCTGCTTGGCGCTATGTCGGAGCAGAGCTGTGGCGGCCCCTGTTCGCCCAATTCGGGCATGCCCACCCCGACCTACCGGTCGAAATCGTTCGCACCCTGCTGGTCCGCCCGCGCGGCATGGCACAGATCTTTGTTGAAGCCGGCCGGTATCCCACGCTTGATGCGCTTCACGCGGACGCGGCGACCTCTCTTGATAGCGTTGCAGATGCCCGTGCGGCCCTGCGCCGTATCAAACCAGAGTTCTTCATCGACGGACGTGCCATCGCAATCCTTCTAGCGGACATCGCGGTCGCACTTGAAGAATATGGGAACCACGACTTGGAGGAAGCGTACCGCACGCGCCTCGAACAATTCGTCCGACGCCACGCACTCCCCTATCGCATTGATGTCGTGCCCGTGAGGCTGCTGCCGACCCTCGGACTCTCTCTCAGCCCGGGGAAGAAAAAGGTCTCAGGTCATCTATCAGAAAGCAACATGACATTAGAATGCTCGTTATTGATGTGCATTGCAATTACTAAGGCAATGAAAAATGATCTTCTGGGGAACCGATATCGAGGAAAACACCCAAGGCTTGGATATTCTCGGCATTAGACAGCTGGACCAAGGCCTGGAATCGAACCTTGTGAACGGCGTCACGACGGTTTCTGCACGCGGGAGATACTTTTCGATACTGCCGTGGGCGATCAAAACCTTCTATGCCACCGCACTCGACCGCGGCCGACCGTTCGCGCCGAACGAGCTCGCGACGTTCCTCACGCGCGTTGAATTCCTAATCATCGCCGCATCACGGGCAGATCCGTCTCAAAGCGCAGGCGGTGCGATACTGGGCAGTGATGTTTTCGCTGACGAGATGAAAGCCATCGCGGCCAGCCGCGCCGTTGCCCTACCTGAATCCAAGAGCAGCCGGATTCTCAACACCTACTACAATCCGTGCAAGGGACTCGGACTTCTCGATGACGGGAGGATCGGAAGCCCCGTACCCTATCAAATTACCGCTCGCGGCACGGCGCTCTGGGAAGCACGGCAAGCGACCCTTTCGGACAACTCCCTCGTCGATCTCCTCTTCGACGGCGGCATTCTTACAAAGGAGCTGGCGACGCGCGCGGTGGATGGCTTCTCGCTCGGCAGTATGGCCGCCGGAAGCGCTGAAGCGAAACTGCTCCGCGAGGCGTTCAGCAGTCCGTGGCAAACGACTCCATCTCACCAATCCCAACTCGATCAGCGCTATCGTCGCTTCGACGAGACGCGCTCCTGGATTCAAAGCTGGGCATCGAACGAACGAGCTTCGGCGAACCGGCTCCTGGCCCACAATCTCGACGCCTGTTGCAAGCAAAAGCAAGGCAGTCCAATTTCCCTGGCTTGGGCCGATTACGAGTGGCGGAGACGTCATCATTTTGCGCTAGAGCTGCTGCTCAGTTCGGTATGCGGTCTTCTGCAAGACATCGACACAGCAAGTCCGGCGGAACTCGTTCAGGCTGCTCGCGCCGACCTTCTACGTGATCCTGCCGCCCTCGCCGAACATTGGCCAGACGCACCGAAGGCTTGGGAGCTGAGCGCACGTGAAGCTGCTGCTTCGGTCCCGCCAGATCTGATGGCGGGCAAAGCGTTGCCGTTCCCCGCCTTCACGGAACTACGTGCGTCCCACCGGCTTCTTGGGGCATTCGCTCTCGTTTGCGCTCTCAAAAAGCAGACACGTCCGTTCCGTGATTTCGGGCCAGGATCACCCGTCAGATCGACGAGCGATCTGGCATTGCAACTGATCATGACAGCCGACGAGACGCCCTTCGAAAAATTCATCGGCACCTTCATGGAGCGGTGCGCGATCATCCCGCACCTTCAGGTGACGCTCAGAAAGATGTCAGGCGGGCAAAAATGTTCGTTGAGATTCTTCCCTGACGGCCAAGGCTTGCGTTTGACCGCGAACCAGAGCGGGGCGGGATTCAGCAACAGCCGCCTCGACAACACGATTAACATCCTCGTCGATATCGGCATCTTCTGCCGCGGCGCGAATGGCGAACTTTCCGCCTTGGAGGCCGCATGAGCGAGGCGAATGTCGTCAAGCGTCTGTGCGGAGCCGTAGAGAAGGCGCACACCGCGATCGTTCTCACGCACAACATTGATTTCCTGTTCATCGAGTCGGTTGTCATCCCGCGCCTCAGGGCCGTCGGATCACCCCAGGTCACGATCTTCGCGGACGCGGCCTGTTCAGCCGGAACCTATCAGACGCAAGAGACTCTCGTTTCGAAGCTGGGCTCGCGTTATCGCGTCGTGCCTATCGATCTCGGGCAAGCGCGACGCTTTCATCCTAAGGCTCTCTTCCTTGCAGGGACCGAAGCTTCAGGACTCGCGGTCGGCAGTGGCAACGCTACATATGGTGGATGGAGCGGGAACAAGGAGATCTGGACGGATTTTCTTGCGCCTGGCGATGGCGGTGCGCAGATCGCGAGCTTCCGGGATTATCTCGCGACGATCCTGACTTACGTTCCTGACCCTGCCGGGATCCGCGCCGAAGTGCTCGGTCTTTTCGAGACGGCGGAGAACGTCTGGGCAGCTGCGCTCCCGGAGGCCGGGGGACTCGCCTGGACGCCGAGCACGAAATCGATGCTGGATCAGATGCTCGCTCAGATTGGCGCGACACCTACGGCCATCGATGTCCTGAGTCCCTACTACGATCCGGACGGCGCAGCCCTGGCGAGGATCGCCGACCTCGGGGCGAAAGAGGTGCGGGCCCTATTGCAGCCCAGACGTGCTGGCCTATCACAAGACATCGTCGAGAAGCTGCCCGCGAATATCCTTCTTCGCAGCATTGAACCCGCCTCCGAAGATGGCCGGCGTAAATTCATCCACGCGAAGGCGTATGTGTTCGACACACCCAGCGGTGCATTCGTCGCGGCAGGTAGCGCCAATTGCTCGCGCGCCGCACTTCTTGCCGATGCGTCCTGGGGAAACGCGGAGATCATGGCGATTTCTCCCGTGAGAGATCAGGAGCTCGCCGATCTCTGGTCGTCTTATCTCGTGACGGATTCTCCGCCGGAGCTGCCCGCAACCCATCCGTCTGAAGATTGGGAGTTCGAAACGAGCGAGCTGCGTATCCTCGCGGCACGAAAAGACGGCGCTACCCTCACCGTTCACTACAAGGCGGAGGGTGAGCTGTCGGACATTTCCATCCGGACGCAAGCCAATGTCTTTCACAGGGCGCGTTCAGTGTCTGCCGCCCGAGCGGATTTCGAGGTCATTGAACAGGTGAGCTCGGTGACGCTTCTCGGCATCACGCGCGATGGTCGTACACTGACCTCTTTTCCCTGCTGGATCGACGACGAGCGATCTCTCCGAATGGCTCCGGCAGAGCGGATCCTTCGGGACAAACTCGAAGAGGCCGCAGCGCGGGGATCGCTGCTGGGTCGTGATTTCCTTCAAATTCTCGAACTGTTCGAGCTTCACGTTCAGCGCGACGCATCGCAGACGGGCGGAGCAAACAAAACGCTGAAGGGCGAGATCGAACCCGCCTACTTCTCGGAAGCCGACATCTATGCCGACGGCTTTGGAAGGCCGCCATCGGCCCTCAACCCTGCCTTACCGGGCGGCTTCAGTGAAGCCGACGAGCTGGCGCTGATCTATTCGTTCTTCCGAACGCCCGGTGAGACAAGCCAAAAGCACTCGATCCGGGTTCGACAGAGCGACGAAGAGAAGGAAGGCGAAGACCAGAAGCCAGAAGTGGTGGAGCGCGCATCGGTCGAAAAAGCGGAGCTCGACGCACAGCGCCTCAGGCTCACGAGGCTGCTCGCTAAAATCGAGACGGCCATGCAGCGCCCCGAATATCTGCAGCGGCGCAGAGCGGATCGCTTGGCCGGCGACATAGCATTTCTTGCCGTCCTCATGGCAAAGGCGCGTTCGGATGGGCTTTTGGATGAGCAAGTCTACCGAGCCCAATCGCTGCGTTTCTGGCGTGTCTTGTTCTTCGGTCCGAAGGGCGACAATGGCCGCATCCCTACGTTTATGAATGGGCTCGACGATGGAGCGCGTTCGGCATTCATTGCCGAAATGCGCTCACCGCGATTGAGCGCCGCGATGACGTTGTGGTGCACGTTCGACTGGGCGGGTGCAGAAGCTGAGGCGAAACAGTTCCGGTTCTCTACCGCACTGCTCGCGTCTCGGCATCGCTGGCTTTCAGAAGGCGGCGAGCATGACGCGCTGATGGAGGAGCTGCAGAAGCTCGCCGAGAAGCTTTTTCCAGCTTCTCGGCAAAAGGATCTATTCGATGCTTGGGTTCGCTGGGTCGGGGACGGCCACGCGCTCGCCAAGATATACGAGGCATTTGGGCTCCGCCCACAGGGTGAGCTCGCAAAATTCTGCACGCGCCCAGCCGTGAGAGCGGGAGAACTGGCCTGGCAATCAGGACGAGGCTTGTGCGTCAGTGATCATGACATCGCCCGAGTGCCGAAAGGCAAAGCTCATTTGCGTCCCGTCGATGGCTCGGACCGGATCCTCGTCCAATCGATGTTCGTCGCGCCTCTGCTCGACATCCTGAAGGCCGACAACACTCTGACGGAGCCTATCAAACGTCATGCCTTCGATCTACTCATTGGTATTAACCTGATACCTTTTTCTCCTCCGGGCTAGGAGAGAGTCCGAGGGTTGATTTTTGGCCTCATGACGTTGCCCCTCCTGGCTAATCCAGTTTGAAGTTCGTTCTGGCCCATTGAGAGGACCAGAACATGAGGCGCAGCCGCTTCACCGAGGAGCAGATCATCGGCATCCTGAAGGAGCACGAGGCCGGGGTGCCGGTCTCGGACCTGTGTCGCAAGCACGGGGTCAGTGACGCCAGCATCTACAAGTGGAAAGCCCGTTTCGGCGGGATGGACGTATCGGAGGCCAAGCGGCTGCGCGCGCTCGAAGACGAGAACGCCAAGCTGAAGCGCATGCTCGCCGACGCCATGCTGGACAACGTCGCACTGAAGGATCTGCTGGGAAAGAAGTGGTGACGTCCGCTGCCGAGCGCAGGGCTGTCGCCCACCTCATGGAAGTCCATGGGATGAGCGAACGGCGGGCGTGTAAAGCCACCGGCTTCTGCCGCATGACCATGAGATACGAGGCACGCGCGGGAATGACGCCTCGCTGCGTGAGCGCATGAAGGCCATCGCCCGGGAGCGACGGCGGTTTGGCTACCGCCGTCTCCACGTCCTGCTCAGGCGGGAGGGCTTCCGGGTCAACCACAAGCGGCTGTTCCGGCTCTATCGTGAGGAACGGCTGATGGTGCGCCAGCGCGGCGGTCGCAAGCGGGCCATCGGAACGCGGGCGCCGATGATGATCCCGCTGCGACCGAACGAGCGCTGGTCACTCGACTTCGTCGCCGACCAGATGACCGATGGCCGGCGCTTCCGGATGCTGGCCATCGTGGACGACTGCACTCGCGAGTGCCTGGCGCTGGTGGCGGACACGTCGCTGTCCGGGGTCAGGGTCGCTCGCGAACTTGACAGGCTTCTGGCAGAGCGCGGCCGGCCGAAGATGATCGTCAGCGACAATGGCAGCGAGTTCACCTCCAATGCCATTCTGGCCTGGACCGACGCGGCCCGGGTCGAGTGGCACTACATCGCGCCCGGCAAGCCGATGCAGAATGGCTTCATCGAAAGCTTCAACGGCCGCCTGCGGGACGAGCTGTTGAATGAGACGCTGTTCTCCAGCCTGTCCCAGGCCAGGGCCGCCCTCGCCCGGTGGCAGCTCGATTACAACACCGACCGGCCGCACTCAAAGCTCGGATGGCAGACGCCAAGCGCCTTCGCCTCAACGTTCCACCCGTGGCGGGATCAGACGCTCCGCAACATGAACGGCTCCGCGTCTGCTCCCGCCGCTCCACACGCCCGAGAAGGCAAACCCAACCGCCAGAACGAACTCACCGCTGGATAGAAGTTGGGGGCAACGTCACTCAGTCGGCCTGGATTTCCAGTGCGATTGTTGCGGCGATCTCGGCCGGGGATCGATTGCCGAGAGCAGAATGAGGGCGGTTCAGGTTGTAGTCCTCCTTCCATGAGGCGATGGCGGTGACGTGCTCCAACGCTGACGGGGCGTAAAGTCCAAAAGCGGGCTTTAGAGGGCTATAGCGTAGACGTAGTTCTCATCTGGCTCTGACGCGGCCCGCCATTTCAATCCCATCCGCGCAAGAGCTAAAGCTTGCGAACGTAGATGAGGATGAAAACAATCAGCCCTATGGCAAGCAGAGCCATAAGGGCGGTCTGGCCTCCATTGGTCCAAAACGGGATCTGATCGAAGCGATGGACGATCAACGGCTCAGCCTCGATTGACCTACGGCGAAACGTTATCTCACATCACCGCAGGCGTCAGGCCTTTTTACAGTTGGAGGGAACGGATCGCGCCCCCTCACCCCAGCGCCCCATCCGGCGCCTCGATCGTCAGCAGGTTCGACAGGTCCTCCCCGCTCTCCGGCGCGGCCATGGGGCAGGTGGTGCCGGGCAGGACGGCCACGTCGAACAGTTCGCGGATGGCGCCTTCGAGGCGGATCCATTCCACCACGTCGCCGGTGGCGAGCTTGATGATCTGGACGCCGCACCAGGGCGTGCCGCCGCGCCGGGCGATCTCCTCTTCCAGCGGCAGGCCGGAGAAGGAGAGGTTGCGCGGCAGGGAAAGCGTGACCACCGCGTGGCCGGCGTGGATGGAGAGGCCGCGCAGGAAGCCCGGGCAGAAGGCCACATCCTGCTTCGCGCCGGTGACGGGATCGACCCGCACCAGATAGCCCCGCGCGGAATCGAGCAGCCATATCCAGCCGTCATGGACACGCGGCGAATGGGGCATGGAGAAGCCGCCGGCGATCACGGCGTGGTCGTCCACCCGGATGAGCAGCCCGCCGCCGACCCGGTGCTCGCGCCAGCCGTCCACCACATCGGTGGCGGAGACGGCGGTGACATAACGCACGCGCCCGTTCTCCACCGCGAGCCCGTTGAGATGGCAGCGATCCTCGGCGGCGAGGCGGGAGATGAATTTCGGCTTCCACACCGGCTTGAAGGAGTGGGTGGCGCTCACCGTCGCGAGGCAGCTGAACTTGGTATTCACGAACACGATGCGGCCGCTCGCCTCAACCGCGATCTCGTGGGCGTCCACGTCGCCGGTGACGAAGGCGGTGCGCGGCACGTAGAGGCGGTCGAAATTCTGGTTCGCCCGCTCGTCCGGGCCGAGCACGTTGGCGAAGCGCCAGATCTGGTTCAGCGAGGCGAGATAAAGCTCGTCGCCGCGCGGGGCGAGCCCCATGGCGCGCACGAAATTGCGCTGGTGGAAGGAGAGATTGTCGTTGCCGAACTGGCCGACGAGGAAGAGCTGCCCGCTCTGGTAGGACGAGAAGGCGAGGCCCACCCGATGCTGCGCCAGCCACGTGGCGAAGCTGCGCGAGCAGGTGATCTGGGTCTGGTCCTCCGCCAGCGACGGCGGGGCTGCCGCCCCCCGTGTCACGTCTGCCGCGTGCGCCTCCCCCATGCTCACCACCCGCTCCGGATATGGGGGCTCGCCGCCCCCAGGGCGAAGGATTGAACCCGCTTTTTGGAGCTGAGGCCAGACCGCCAGGAGCCGAAGGCGACGCCGCTGCCGACCGCCGTGTCTCCGACGATCACCTCGCCCTCGTTGCCCAGACCATCCGCTCCAACGACGAGGGCCGCGCGGATCTAGCGCCCGAACACCGCCCGCACCGCCGCGACCAGCCCATGCGCGTCCGCCGCGATGGCTTCCACCGACTTGCCCGGCTTGAACAAGGCCGAGCCGATGCCGAAGCCCTCGGCGCCGGCCGCGCGGTAGGCGGCCATGTTGGTGGTGTCGATGCCGCCCACGGGCAGGAGCGGGATGTCGGTGAGCACCGCGCGCCACGCCTTCACGAGGTGGGGCGGGATGCCTTCGGCCGGGAACAGCTTCAGGGCGTCGGCGCCGGCGGCGCGGGCGGCGAAGGCTTCGGTGGGGGTGGCGACGCCCGGCGTGCAGACGAGGCCGGCCGCCTTGGCGGCGCGGATCACCGCCACGTCCGCATGGGGCATGACGATGAGTTCGCCCCCCGCCGCCTTCACCGCGTCCACATCCTCCGGCGTCAGCACCGTGCCTGCGCCGATCAGCGCGCGGTCGCCGAAGGCGTCGGCGAGGATGCGGATGGAGGCCAGCGGCTGGGGCGAATTGAGCGGCACCTCGATGATGGCGAAGCCCGCCCCCACCAGCGCCGCGCCGATGTCGAGCGCCTCCTCCGGCTTCAGCCCGCGCAGGATGGCGACGAGGGGGCAGGCGGCAAGGGCGTCCTTGAAGGTGGGCATGGATCGCACTCCTGAAATCAGATGAAACCCGCCGCGCGCGCCACCGCGTGCTGTCCGGCCGGGCCGCAGCCCTCCGGCGCGCGGGCGTGGGGCAGGCCGAGGAGGGTCGCGGCTTCGGCATAGCGCGCGGCAAGCGCGGGGTTGGCCACCAGCGTGAACGGTTCGCCGGCCGAGGCATCGCGCAGTTCGGCACCGATGAGGAGGCCGGAGAGCATGTCCGCGCTGTCCGCACCCGCCAGCCGGCCGGTGAGGCCGAGCGCGCGCAGCGAGAACAGCCGGCCGAGCAGCGCGCCCGGCCCTTCGAGCGCCGCCGCCGCGTCCACGCCCCGGCGGAAGCCTGCGGCGGAAAAGGCCCCCTCCTCCATCATGCGGCCGAGGATGGTGTGGCCCCTGAGCGCGGCGAAGACCTCGCCCGTCATGTAGGTGGCGAAGGTGGTGATTCGGCCGGCTTCGACACGCACCCATTTGGAATGCGTGCCCGGCAGCACGAACAGCCCGTCCGATATGCCGAGGCGCGCCAGGGCGCCGAGCACCTCCACCTCCTCGCCGCGGATCACGTCCGGCGCCTTGTCGTCGTCCTTCAGCACGCCGGGCACGATGGCGATGGGGCCGAAGCCGGGTTGCGCCGGCACTTCGGCGAGGGCGGCGGCAAGATCGGGAAGGCCGGCGGGGCAGCGCGCATAGGGCGCCTCCATCCAGCCCTGGCGGCTGCCCACCATGCCGGAGAGCAGCACCGGCAGGGGGCCATGCTCGCACGCCCAGTCGCCGGCGATGGCGGCCAGAACCTCGGGAAAGCTCGCGCCGCCCAGCGCCATGATGCCCTGCACGCTCGCCCGGCTGGCGAGCACCTGCCCATCCGCCGCCATGAGATAGGCGCGGAGCGCGGAGGTGCCCCAGTCACAGGTGATGAGCACGGGCGTGATCGGCGCGGAGGTCATTTTGGCGTCAGTGATGCAGGATCTGGCCGAGGAAGGTGCGGGTGCGCTCGCTCTTCGGATTGGCGAAGAAGGTGGCGGGCGGCCCCTCCTCCACGATTTCGCCCTTGTCCATGAAGATCACCCGGTCGGCCACCTGCCGCGCGAAGCCCATTTCGTGGGTCACGCAGATCATGGTCATGCCGTCCTGGGCCAGCGAAATCATGGTGTCCAGCACCTCCTTCACCATCTCCGGGTCGAGGGCGGAGGTGGGCTCGTCGAACAGCATCACCTTGGGCGTCATGCACAGCGCGCGGGCGATGGCCACGCGCTGCTGCTGGCCGCCGGAAAGCTGGCCGGGATATTTGTTGGCCTGCTCGGGAATGCGCACGCGCTCCAGATACTTCATGGCGATGGCGTCGGCCTCGGCGGGCTTCATGCCGCGCACCTTGCGGGGCGCCAGCGTGCAGTTCTGCAGCACGGTGAGGTGCGGGAACAGGTTGAAGCTCTGGAACACCATGCCCACCTCGGCCCGCACCTTGTCGAGCCCGCGCGAAGACTTTCCGACCTGCGTGCCGTCCACAACGATCTCCCCGCTCTGGTGATGCTCCAGCGCGTTGATGCAGCGGATGAGGGTGGACTTGCCGGAGCCGGACGGCCCGCAGATGACGATGCGCTCGCCCTGGTGCACGTCGAGGTTCACGGCCTTCAGTGCGTGATAGGTGCCGTAATATTTCTCGACACCCGCCATGCGGATCATGACCGGGCGCGCGTCGCCGGCGGGCGTGCTGTCGGAGGCGGCGGGAGTGAGCATGGCGAGGCCCTTCTCGTGTCTGTCGATGTCAGCGTTGGATGCCGGACTTGACCTGTGCCGTCATGCCCCGGCTTGTCCGGGGCATCCACTTGGCCGCTGGCCCGGCACTCCGATGGTTAGAACCAGCCCGGCCGAACAGTGGATCCCCCGGACAAGCCGGGGGATGACGGTTCTGAAGGCCGAGGGAAGGCGACGGACCCGGCCCCTCAGAACGTCGGCATGGTCGGCAGCGGTTCCTTGAACCACTTCTGGTTGATGGCGTCGAGCTCGCCGTTGTTCTTCACGAAATAGAGGAAGGTGTTGATCCACTGGAGGAAATCGGTGGAGCCGCGGCGCACGGTGATGCCGTTGTACTGGCTGCGCAGGGTGATCTTCCTCTCGATGCCCATGTCCGGATTGGCCTGGGCGATGTTGGCGCCGATGAGGTTGTTGGCGCCCAGCAGGTCCACCTGGCCGGAGAGGAAGGCCTGCACGGCGGTGGCGTCGTCGTCGAAGCGCATGATGGTCGCGCCCTTCGGTACGGCGGCGGTGAGCGCCGTGTCCTGGGTGGAGGCGCGCGCCACCGCGATCTTCTTGCCCACCGTCTGGTCCAGGCTCTTGATCTCGGTCTTCTTGGGGCCGATCAGCTGGATCTCGATGGTGGAATAGGGGATGGAGAACATCACCTGCTTGGCGCGCTCGGGGGTGATGCCGAACACCGCCACCAGCACGTCCACCTTGTTGGTGAGCAAATAGGGGATACGGTTCGGGCCGGTCACCGGCACCAGTTCCACCTCGACGCCGAGATACTTGCCCATGAGGCGGGCGACGTCGGCGTCATAGCCTTCCGGCTTGCCCTGGGTGTCGAGCAGGCCGAAGGGGGCCACGTCCACCAGCATGCCGACGGTGAGCTTCTTTTTCGACAGGATGTCGTCGATGCTCTGCGCCGAGGCGCCGTGGGAGAGGCCGGTGGCGGCCAGCGCCGCAAGGCCCAGCGCGGCGACGGCGCCGCGCGCGCTCTTCAGAATGGTGCCGAAAGTCATCGTCTCTTCCTCCGTCTGCGCCGCGTGCGGGGCGGCCTTGGTCTTGAGGGTCAAATCGAGGCGTCACCGGGACACGGTGCCGAAACGCTTTTCGAGGTGGCGGGCGTAGAGCGAGAGCGGCCAGCACAGGGCGAAGTAGAGGGCCGCCACGATGCCGAACACGAGGAATGGCCGGAAGGTCGCGTTGTTCACGATCTGCCCGGCGCGGGTCAGCTCCACGAAGCCGATGATGGAGGCGAGCGACGTGCTCTTCACCAGCATCACCAGGAAGCCGACCGTCGGCGCCACCGCGATCTTCGCCGCCTGCGGCAGGATGATCTCGCGCATCCGCGTCACGTAATGCAGGCCGAGGGCGGTGGAGGCCTCCCACTGGCCCTTGGGGATGGCCTGGATGCAGCCGCGCCAGATCTCGCCGAGGAAGGCGGCGGCGTTCAGCGTGAGGCCGATGGCGGCGGCGGCCAGCGGGTCCACCGAGGCGCCCACCATGGTGGCGCCGAAGAAGACCAGGAAGAGCTGCATCAAGAGTGGCGTGCCCTGGAAGACGAGGATGTAGGCCCCGGCCGTCGCCCGCAGCCACGCCCACGGGGCGGTGCGCGCCAGCGCGATGATGAGCCCGAGCGTCGCTCCGCCCGCGAAGGCGATGGCCGAGAGCAGCAGCGTCCAGCGCACGGCGGAAATGAGGAAGAGGAATTCGGCGGAGGTGAACTGGCGGATCATGTCGCTCCCCTCCTTCAGCGTGCGGCATCTGTCCGCGCGAACACCGCGCGGTAGATGAGGGCGAAGGTGCCCGCGAACATCAGCGACATGGCGAAGTACATGCCCGTCACCACGATGTAGATCTCGAACGAGCGGAAGGTCTGAGATTGCAGGTTGTTCGCCACCGCCGTCAGCTCTTCAGCCGAGATGGCGGAGACCACGGAGGAGGTCAGCATCAAAAGGATGAACTGGCTGGTGAGCGCCGGATAGATCGCCTTCAGCGCCGGGAACAGCACGATATCCTTGAAGATCTGCAAGGGCTTGAGCCCGAGCGCCAGCCCGGCCTCGATCTGCCCCCGGTGGATGGTCTCGATGCCGGCGCGCACGATCTCGGTGCAATAGGCGCCGGCATTGATGACCATGGCGAGCAGCGCCGCCTCGTTGGCATCGAGCCTGATGCCGGCGCGCGGCAGGCCGAAGAAGATGAGGAAGATCTGCACCAGGAAGGGCGTGTTGCGGATCACCTCCACATAGACATCCACCAGCCAGCGCACCGGGCGCGGCCCCTGCGTCTTGCCCAGCGCGCAGAGGACCGCGACGGCGAGGCCGAGGATCATGGCGAGGCCGGAGAGGCGGATCGTCAGCCACGCGCCGAGCAGCAGTTCGGGCCAGGCGTTGAAGACGTCTCCGAACTGGAAGACGTAGTTCATCTCGCGCCTCCTGTCGGGCGTTTGGCAACCGTCCCCGCGCCGCACGACTGGCGGATGACGAGGCGGGGCGGAATGATGATCTCCTCCCGCGGACGCTCCGGATGGGCGATGCGGCGCAGCAGCAGCCGCGCGGCCTCGCGCCCGACCACGCGGGGATCGGTGGTGAAGGTGGTGAGCGCGGGGCGGTGCAGGCCCGCCTCGTCCACGTCGTCGCAGCCGACCACGGCCACGTCCCGGCCCGGCACGAGGCCGCGCTCGTCGAGGGCGAGCATGACGCCGAAAGCCACCACGTCGTTGTAGCAGACGATGGCCGAGGGGATGTCCCCCTTGGCCAGAAGCTCGCGCGCAGCCGTGTAGCCCGACGAGCGGTCGATGACCGCGCAGGGCACCACAGCGCCGCTCTTGAGCTTGTGGCGGCGCAGCGCGCGGTGAAAGCCGGCCATGCGCTCCGCCAGCGGCGCGATGCGGCGCACGCCGCCGACGAAGGCGATGTTGCGATGTCCGAGCGCGATCAGGTGCTCGGTGATCAGCTCCATGCCGGCGCCGTAGTCCGGGCCGACATAATCGGCGGGAAAGCCCTCCACGCGGCGCTGCGCGAGCACGCAGGGCATGCGGGCGCAGGCCCCCTCCTCCAGCGCGTCGGCGCGGGTGTTCTCGGAGGCCACCACCACCAGCCCGTCGACGCCATGCTCCTGCATCCGCACCAGCACCTCGCGCTGGCGGGCGGCGTCCTCGGCGGCGTTGCCGATGAAGGCCATGTAGCCTTCGGTGCCCAGCACCTCGTCGATGCCGGCGGTGAGCTGGGCGAAGTTGGGGGTGGTGATCTCGCACAGAACGAGGCCCACCGTGCGCGAGGCGCCGGAGCGCAAATTGGCGGCGCTGCGATTATAGACATAGCCGAGGCCGGCCATGGCCTCCTCGACCTTGGCGCGGGTCTCCGCCTTCACCAGCGGGCTCTTGCGCAGGACGAGGGAGACCGTGGCGCGGGAGACGCCGGCGTGGGCCGCCACGTCCTTCAGCCGCACCCGGAGGCCGCTGGCAAGCGGCACCTCGTCCGGCAGATCGGCCGGTTCGGCAGCATCGCGGGCGGCCGGCAAGCGGCGGCCCTGCGGCCCCTTGGCACCCTCCACGCGCAGCCTCCTCGCCGGTAACGGGTTCTTAACGAACCTCTCGACGGCCCATGTCTAGGAGAGAGCGCGGGGTGGGGTCAACGAAAATTTAGATCGATCTAAATGCTGCGCCGCAACGGTCGCGGCCCGAAAGCCGGAGCGTTACCCGAGCTTTGCCGGAGGGTCAGGCGATGGCGATGACTTCCACGTCGCGCCCCGCCACCATGGCCACGTCCCCCACCGCCTTGCCCATCACGGCGGCGGCAAGCGGCGAGACGTAGGACACCGAGCCCTTCGCCGGGTCGGCCTCGTCCTCGCCGACGATGCGGAAGGTCTGGCGGCGACCGTCCTCGCGGTCGAGGGTCACGGTGGTGCCGAACTGGACGGTCTCGGGACAGGGCGGGGTCTCGATGAGCTGGGCGCTGGCCCGGCGGGCGCCATAATAGCGCAGGTCGCGCGTTGCCCGCGCCATCGCCGTCCGGTCCGCCTGCACGTCGCCGGTCTGCGCTTCGGCATAGGCGGCGCGCGCCTCGGCCAGCGCTACATCGAGCGCGGCAAGGCCGCTCGCCGTCACGAGGTTCGGATGCGGCGAGATGGGCCGGTCCGGAAGATCGGCGGCGGTCGCTTCGAGGTCGTTCTCACGCGTGAAGGCAACGGACATTCAAAAGCAAATCCCGGAGCTTGAGGCATCTCCCCGAACAGCGGGGAAAGTTGACCTAAGCATCCGGGATCAAGCTTTCAACCGGCCGCCGCCCTGCGACGGCCGGGCCGGCTCACTTGAGCTGGGATTCGACCTTGGCGATGGCGGCGACAGCACAGGCCTCGTCGAGGTTGCCGCCGGGGGCGCCGCCGATGCCGACCGCACCGATGGTCTCGTTGCCCACCTTCACCGGCACGCCTCCACCCAGCACCAGGAAGCCATCGATGGCCACGAGCTGCGCAGAGGCGGGGTTCTTCTGCACGTTCTCGACGATCACGGTGGTCGGGGTGCGGGTGGAGGCGGAGGTGAAGGCCTTGCGGCGCGCCGCCTCGACCGTGTGCGGGCCGGCATTGTCGGCGCGGGCGAAGGCCCTCAGGACGCCGGCGCGGTCCACGACCGCCACCGACACGTTGTAGCCCTGCGCCGCGCAGGCCGCGACACCCTCGCGGGCGATGTCGAGGGCGATGGCCAGCGGCATGTTCCGCTCCTGCAGCGCCTGGGCCGCGACGGGGCCGGCGAGCGTGGCGAAGGTGGCGGACACGGCGGCGGCGAGGAGGAGGCGGTTCATTCTTGGCCCTTTCCCTGGGGTCTCGGCCATTCGGCCGGAATTCTTCCGCGCCGGGCGATGGCGCAGAGCCTGTCTAGGCCAGGGTGGGAATGGCCTCCATCCGTCGCCTCACCGGGCGAGATCGGTAGAACTACCGAGCGCGCGGGCATTGAGTGTCATGCGCACGAAATCGGCGACGGAGGAGGTGCCGAGCTTCTCGCCGATGTTGGCCCTGTGCGCATCGATGGTGCGGGGGGAGATGCTGAGGGCGGCGGCGATCTCCTTCGTCGCCCAGCCGCGGCACACCATGTCCAGCACTTCCCGCTCGCGTTCCGTGAGGCTGGCGAGGAGGGCGGCCGCCTCCCGCCGCTCCATGAGCGCGTCGAGGGCGCGGGCGGCGACGCCGAGGGCGTCGAGCAGCACCTGCTCGTCCACCGGCTTGGTCAGGAAGTCCACCACCCCGGCGCGAAAGGCCCGGCGGCAGGCGTTCACGTCGCCATGGCCGGTGATCATGACCGCCGGCCAGTCGATGCCCCGCGCGGCGAGCTTCTCCTTGAGCTGGATGCCCGAGATCATCGGCATCCGCAGATCCAGCAGCAGGCAGCCGGGGCGGTCCTCGTCCACATGGGCGAGAAAGGTCTCGGGATCGGCGAAGGCCTCCACCGCCATGCCATAGGTGGAGAGCAGCAGGGAGAGGGCCTGCCGCACGGCGGCATCGTCATCGACGAGATAGACGCGGGGCGCGCTCACTGGGCCGCTATCTGCCGTTCCGGCAAGGCGGGAAGGCTGATGACGAAGGACGCCCCCTCTCCCGGCTTGGCCTCGGCCTCGATGGTGCCGCCCGCCCGCTCCACCAGCGTGGCGCATAGGGATAGGCCCAGCCCCATGCCCTCGCTCTTGGTGGAGAAGAAGGGCTCGAACAGCCGGGGCATCACATCCGCCGGAATGCCCTTGCCGGTATCGCTGACGCGGATGGCCACCATGTCGCCGGCATCGAAGGTGCGGATCAGGATGCGCTTTTCCCGCCCGTCGCGCTCCTGCAGGCTGTCGGCGGCGTTGCGGATGAGATTGTGCAGCACCTGCTCCAGTTCCACCGGGTCCGCATTGGCGCGGGGCATGGGCCGCTCCAGGTCCAGCTCCAGCGTGATGTCGCGCCTTGCGAGGTCGGCGCGGGCGAGGGTCGCCGCGTCGTCCACCACGTCATTCACGTCCACGGCGACGCGCTCGCTGGCGCGGCGGGCGATGTAGTCGCGCATCCGCCGCAGGATCTCGCCGGCCCGGCGCGCCTCACGCACGTTGGCGTCGAGCGCCTCGGACAGTCGGGCGGGATCGCCGTCCGGCCCGGACAGGCGCAGCGCGGCCTGGCTCTGGCTCAGCAAGGCGGTGAGCGGCTGGGTCAGCTCGTGGGCGATGCCCGAGGCGAGCTCGCCCAGCGAATTGACCCGCGCGGCGTGGGCGAGCTGCGTCTCGCGTTCCAGAAGCCGGCTTCGCTCCTCCGCCAGCGCCGCGAGCTGCCGGGAGCGGCGGGCCTCGTGCCGCTGGATGAGCGTGTAGCGCCCCGCGAACAGGACGAGCAGCGACACCAGCGCGAAGGCGGCGAGCGGCACCGGCGCGATGGCCTTGTAGAGGGTCATCGGCCGCTCGATGCCGAGGTTCACCGGCTGGGTGGCGCTGTCGGCGGCGCGGAAAAAGGTGAGGGTCGCGAATGCGCCGGGCTCCACCGCCGGCGGCTGGCCGTTCAGCGGATGCGGCCCGAGGCTCATGGCGAGGCGATCACTGGAGAGCCGATCCTCGGCCATCAGCAGGCCGCCCGAGTCGATCTCCAGGATGATGGCCAGACGTCGGCCGCTGCCGGCGCGCTTGCCGAGAAAATAGCGATCGGCGGAGGCGGCCTCCACATAATAGCGCGCCTCGCCCGTTCTCTGCCCGAACACCAGCTGGGCGAACATGGGCAAGGGTCTGCGGGCCAGATCGGCGGGGACGGCCACGACGGTCTCGATGGCCCCCGCGTCGGTCAGCTCCAGCACCCGGATGGAGAGGATACGCTTGTAATAGCGCATGATCCCGGCAGCCACCTGCCGGATGGTCTCCACCGGCGGCGGATCGGTCGCCTGCACGAGGGCGGCGAGGCTGGTGAGATGGGCGTCGTGCTGGGCCACGCGCTGGGACAGGAGCCGGTGCAGGGCGACGCCCTCGGCCTGAACATCCGCATCGGCGCGAGACAGGTTATTCCGGATGGCGAGCGTCGCGAAAGCCGCGACGAGACCGACCCAGATCACGAGGAGCACGGCGACGGACCTGACGGCAAAGGTACGCCGGATCACGGATTCGACCTCCCCCCGGGGGCTTATTTGCCGGCTCGAGCCGGAACGTTTTAGCACCGCTTGAACGGCGCGGAAATCGGTGCGCGGGGTCCGCGCGCAAATTTCATCGTATCCATAAGCTGTTACCGCAACGGCAGGGGTCGGATCAGTGGCGCGCGGCCAGCAGCTCGTCCGGCAATCCGCGGCAGATGTCGGCCACCTGATGCAGCAATTGCCCCAGCGCCGAGGTCTTGCGCCAGAGCAGCGCGATCTGCCGGCTGGGGCGGGAATCGGTAAACGCCAGCAGGTGGATGTTCTGCGCCGGCGGCACCGGGTGCCGCGTCGCCAGCATGGGCAGGAGCGTGATGCCGACACCCGCCGCCACCATCTGGCGCAGGGTTTCGAGGCTGGTGGCGCGGAATTCGGATTTCTCCCGCGCGCCGGTCTGGTGGCACACGTCCAGCGCCTGGTCGCGCAGGCAGTGCCCCTCCTCCAGCAGCATCAGATTCTGCCCAGCCAGCTCCGCCACCTCCAGCGTATCGCGCCGGGCGAGGCTGTGGCTGCCGGGCACGGCGAGGAGGAAGGGCTCCTCGAACAGGAACTCGCTGTGGAAATGGGTGTCGTGCACCGGCAGCGCGAGAAAGGCCGCGTCCAGCGTGCCGACGTTCAGCCGCTGGATGAGATTGGCGCTCTTCTCCTCGAACAGCAGCAGTTCCAGCTCGGGAAACCGCTGGCGGATGAGCGGCACGACGTGGGGCAATAGATACGGCCCGAGGGTGGGAAATACGCCCAACTTCAGTGCCCCGCCCTCGGCATGGCGGCTGCGGCGGGCCGCCTCCTTCAGCTGGTCCACCTCGGTGAGGATGCGCCGCGCCCGCTCCACCGCATCGCGGCCGGCGGGGGTGAGCATGGCTTTCCTCGGCGTGCGCTCGATGAGCGCGACGCCCAGTTCCTCCTCCAGCTTGCGGATCTGGGTGGAGAGGGTCGGCTGGCTCACGCTGCACAGCTCCGCCGCGCGGCGGAAGCTGCGGGTGTCGGCGAGGGCGATGAGATATTGCAGCTCACGCAGGGTCATGATGTCCGCCCCGCGGCCGGCCCGATCAGGCGGCCCTAACGGCCGCCTCCTTGTCCTCGGCGGGAGCGCTGGAGCGGATCAGGTGATCGAACGCGGCGAGCGAGGCCTTCGCCCCTTCGCCCAGCGCGATCACGATCTGCTTGTAGGGCACGGTGGTGCAGTCGCCGGCCGCGAACACGCCGGGGACCGAGGTCTGGCCGTGGGCGTCCACGATGATCTCGCCGCGCGGGGAGAGATCGACCACGCCCTTCAGCCATTCGGTGTTGGGCAGGAGGCCGATCTGCACGAAGATCCCTTCCAGCTCCACCTTGTGGATGTCGCCGGTGCTGCGGTTCTCATAGGTGAGGCCCGAGACCTTCTGCCCATCACCGAGCACTTCCGTCGTGCGGGCGGAGGTGAGGATGGTGACGTTGGGAAGGCTCTTCAGCTTGCGCTGGAGCACCTCGTCGGCGCGCAGCTGGCTGTCGAACTCGATCAGCGTGACATGGGCGACGATGCCGGCGAGGTCGATGGCCGCTTCCACGCCGGAATTGCCGCCGCCGACCACCGCCACGCGCTTGCCCTTGAACAGCGGGCCGTCGCAATGGGGGCAGTAGGCCACGCCCTTGTTGCGATAGGCATCCTCGCCGGGCACGTTCATCTGCCGCCAGCGGGCGCCGGTGGCGAGGATGACGCTGCGCGAGCGCAGGCTGGCGCCGTTGGCGAACTCCACCTCCACCACGTCCTTGCCGGGCACGAGCTTCACGGCACGCTGGAGGTTCATGATCTCCACCTCATGCTCGCGCACGTGCTGCTCCAGCGCGGCGGCGAGCTTCGGCCCCTCGGTGTAGGGGACGGAGATGAGATTCTCGATGGCCATGGTGTCCAGCACCTGCCCGCCGAAGCGCTCGGCGGCGACGCCGGTGCGGATGCCCTTGCGGGCGGCATAGATGGCCGCCGTGGCGCCGGCCGGGCCACCGCCCACCACCAGCACGTCGAAGCGGTTCATCTCGCCCATGCGCCTGGCGTCGCGGGCGGCGGCGCCGGTGTCGAGCTTGGCGACGATCTCCTCGATGCCCATGCGGCCCTGGCCGAAGACTTCGCCGTTGAGATAGACGGTGGGCACGCTCATCACCTGCCGCGCATCCACCTCGCTCTGGAACAGCGCGCCGTCGACGGCGACATGCTTCACCCGCGGGTTCAGCACCGCCATCAGGTTCAGCGCCTGCACCACGTCCGGGCAGTTCTGGCAGGACTGGGAGAAATAGGTCTCGAACACGAAGTCGCCGTCCAGCGCCTTCACCTGCTCGATGACCGCCTCCTCCACCTTGGGCGGATAGCCGCCCACCTGCAGCAGCGCCAGCACGAGGGAGGTGAATTCGTGCCCCATGGGCAGGCCGGCGAAGGTGAGGGAAATGTCGTGGCCGGGGCTCGACAGGGAGAAGGACGGCACGCGCGCGCCCGGCTCCTGGTGCTCCCGCACGGTAATCTTGTCGGAAAGCTCGGCGATGTCGGCGAGAAGCGCGCTCATTTCCTGCGACTTCGGCCCGCCATCCACCGCGGCGGTGATTTCGACGGGACGGACCAGACGCTCCAGATAGGCCTTGAGCTGGGTCTTCATGGCGGAATCGAGCATGGCAATCCTCCGGCAGAAATGCGGGGCCGGATCAGGGATCCGGCTGGAAATAAGTCGGCCGCGGCAAACGGGCCACGGGAGACGGGATACGGGTTCAGAAGCCACGTCCGCCGCAGGCGAAAAGCCGCGGCGGACGGTCGGGGCGCCTCCCTTTCGGGAGCCGGTGGGGCCTTGAGACGACAGCCTCAAGGCCGGATCGGGGGTAAAACCTCAGATCTTGCCGACGAGATCGAGGGAGGGCGCCAGCGTCTTCTCGCCTTCCTGCCACTTGGCAGGGCAGACCTCGCCAGGATGGGCGGCGACGTACTGGGCGGCCTTGATCTTCCGCAACAGGTCGGCGGCGTCACGGCCGATGCCCTCGGCGGTGACTTCCACGGCCTGGATGATGCCGTTCGGGTCCACCACGAAGGTGCCGCGGTCGGCGAGGCCCTGGCCTTCGCGCATCACGCCGAAGTTGTTGGTGATCACGCCCGCCGGGTCGCCGAGCATGGTGTACTTCACCTTGCCGATGGTCTCGGAGGAATCGTGCCACGCCTTGTGGGTGAAGTGGGTGTCGGTGGAGACCGAGTAGATCTCGACGCCGAGCTTCTGGAACTCACCGTAGTGATCGGCCAGATCGCCCAGCTCGGTCGGGCAGACGAAGGTGAAGTCGGCAGGGTAGAAGAAGAAAACGGCCCACTTGCCGGCAAGGTCGGTGTCCGAAACCTGGATGAACTTGCCATCCTTGAAAGCCTGCGTCGTGAAAGGCTTGATCTTAGTATTGACGAGCGACATGGCAATTCCTCGATGCGGTGTTGCGCTGCGACGGGCCGAAGCCATCGCAATGCAACATAGGTATCGGCAGGGCATAAGTGAAATAGATAAGATTTCCGATATCGATAGATCCAGTCTATCGATATGCCGAGGCAAACCCGATTTCGCGCGGGAAACAAGAGGTTGGCGGCCATCCGGCCCATGGCCGCGCTGGCGTTGACGCACTGCGACAGAAGCGCGCATTTTACCATCGGCAAGGCACATCGGAGCACCTCCGGCCGTTGTGGAAACGGGCGGATCGCTCCCGAGGCGGGATCGGGACGCTACCGAATCCGGTCCAGCAGCTTCAGCAGCATGGCGCGCTCGGCGGCATCGAGCGGCGCCAGCGTCTCCTCGGTGATGGCGAAGGCGTTCACGCTGGCGCGTGCGACGGCCTCCTCACCGGCCGGGGTGAGCACCACCACGAGCAGGCGGCCATCCTCCGTATCGGGCCGCGTCACCACGAAGCCGCGCCGCACGAGGCGGTCCACCACGCCCTTGATGGTCGCGGCATCCATGGCCGTCAGGCGCCCCAGCAGGTTCTGCGAGCACGGGCCGGTCTCGGTGAGCTTCGCCAGCGCAGCCCACTGGGTCATGGTCAAATCGTCGCCGATGCGGGCCGCGAAGATGGCGGCATGGCGCTGGCCCACCTGCCGAAGGATGAAGCCGACCTGATCGTCCAGCACATAGGGCGTATTCGCCCGTGAACGCCGCACCGGGCGGCGCACCTGCATCGGTGGCGTCGCCTGGGGAGGCGCAGATTTGGGAGGCGCGGCTGCCGCTTCGGGCGTGGCCGTCTTCCGGGGCGCGCGGGACGCCCGCAGGGCCTTGGGCTCCGACGCCATGGCTCAGACCGCCAGATAGGCGTCGCGGATTTCCGGATTGGCTTCCAGATCCGCGATGGTGCCGGAAAAGCGGATGCGCCCCTTCTCGATGATGTAGGCGCGATCCGAGATCAGCTTGGCGAAGTGCAGATTCTGCTCGGAGATGACCACCGAGAGCCCTTCCCGCTTCATGGCCAGGATGGCGTCCGCCATCTGCTCCACGATCTTGGGCGCGAGTCCTTCCGAGGGCTCGTCCAGCAGCACGAGGGAGGGGTTCCCCATCAGGGTGCGGCCGATGGTGAGCATCTGCTGCTCGCCGCCGCTCATCTGCCCGCCGGGGCGCTTCTTCATCTCGCCGAGGTTGGGAAAGAGCTTGTAGAGCATGTCCGGCGTCCAGGTGGCGACGCCCGGGCGCGGCGCCTGCCGGCCCACCTCGAAATTCTCCTCCACCGTCAGATGGCTGAAGATGCGCCGGTCCTCCGGCACATAGCCAAGGCCCCGCCGCACGATCTCGTAGGTCGGCAGGCGCGAGACATCGGCGCCGTCGAACATCACCGTGCCGGCGCGCTGGGGCACGAGGCCGACGATGGAGCGGAAGGTCGTGCTCTTGCCCGCCCCGTTGCGGCCGAGCAGCGCCACCACCTCGCCGGCGCCGATCTCGAGGCCCACGTCGTAGAGGATGTGGGCGGGGCCGTAGTGGCTGTTGAGGTTCGAGACCTGTAGTTTCATGCCGCAGTCCCCTCGCGGTGCCGTGCGTCGTAGAGCAGCCCTTCGCCGAGATAGATGGCGCGCACCTGCGGGTCGCGCCGCACCTCGGCCGGGGTGCCGCGGGCGATGAGCTGGCCGCGGTTGAGCACCATCACTTCGTCGGCGTGCTCGAACACCACGTCCATGTCGTGCTCGGTGAAGAGCACGCCGATGCCCTTGGCGCGGGCGATCTCGGCGGTCAGGCGCATCAGCTCGACCCGCTCGCGCGGGGCCATGCCGGCGGTGGGCTCGTCCATCAGCAGGAGGCGCGGCTGGTTGGCCAGCGCCACGGCCAGTTCCAGCCGCTTGAGGTCGCCATAGGCCAATTCCCCGCACGGGCGCTCTGCCTGGGTGGTGAGGCCGACGAGGGCGAGCAGCGCATCCGCCTCCGCCCGGCAGGCCGCGCCGGCAAAGCCGAACACGCGGGAAATGAGCCCGTGGAAGGAGAGGAGCGCCACCTGCACATTCTCGCGCACCGTCATGGAGGCGAAGGTGGCGGTGATCTGGAAGGTGCGGCCGACGCCGAGCCGCCACACGGCGCGCGGCGGCAGGCCCTTGATGTCCTTGCCCTCGATGCGCACCGTGCCGGCATCGGGCGGGATCTGCCCGTTCAGCATGTTGAAGCAGGTGCTCTTGCCGGCGCCGTTCGGGCCGATGAGGGCGAGCATCTGCCCCGCCTCCACCGTGAAGGACACGCCACGCACGGCATGGACGCCGCCATAGGACTTCATCAGGTCTTTGACTTCGAGCAGCGGGCTCATCACGCGGCCTCCGCCTTGGTGGCGCTCACCGGCGCGCCGGCCCCGTTGCCCGGGCGGCGATGGCGCAGGTCCTCGATAAAGCCCACGACACCCTTGGGAAACGCGAGCACGATGACGACGATGACGGCGCCCAGCACCAGCTTGGAGAGGTCGGTCTGGCTCATCAGCCAGATGGCAAGCGCCTTGTAGAGCACCGCGCCCACCACCGCGCCGGAGACCGTCTCCACACCGCCGAGCAGCACCATCACGAGGCCGTCCACCGAGGTGGGGATGGCCATGTAGTCCGGAAAGACCGAGCCCTTGAGGAAGGCGAACATCGCGCCCGCAAGCCCCGCGAAGGTGCCGGCCACGATGAAGGCCGCCCACTGCATCCGCTGCCGGTTGAGGCCGATGGCCTCGGAGCGCAGCACGCTGTCGCGCACTGCCCGGAGCCCGTAGCCGAACGGCGAGAACACCAGCATCCTGAGCAGGCCGACGCCCACCACCGCGATGCCCAGCGCCAGCCAGAAGAAGCCGGCCGGGCGCGAGGCCCAGGTCGCCGGCCAGATGCCGAGCAGGCCGTTGTCGCCGCCCGTCACGTCCACCCACTGGAAGGCGATGGACCAGGCGATCTGCGCGAAGGCCAGCGTCAGCATGGCGAAATAGACGCCGGACAGCCGCACGCAGAACCAGCCGAACACCACCGCTCCGGCGAGGCCCAGCAGCGGGCCGACGATGAGCGCCGCCTCCATGGGCGCGCCCATGTATTTCACAAGGAAGGCCGCCCCATAGGCGCCGAGGCCGAAATAGGCGGCGTGGCCGAAGGAGGCGAGGCCGCCCACCGTCATCATGAAATGCAGGCTGGCGGCGAACAGCACGTAGATGAGGATTTCCGCGCCCACCGTCAGCGCATAATTGCCGAGGAGGAACGGCAGCGTCGCCGCGGCCAGCACCGCCACCATCACCGCCACGCGCTCGACCTGCGTGAACGGTCGCCAGGGCCGGATGGTGAGGCCGGCGGCGGCGCGGGGCGCGCTCTCCGGCTTGCCGAACAGGCCCCACGGCCGCACCACCAGCACCACCGCCATCACCAGGAACACGGTGATGAGCGAGATCTGCGGCAGGATGAGAATGCCGAAGGCGTTCAGCTCCGCGACGATGATGGCCGCCACGAAGGCGCCGAATACCGAGCCCAGCCCGCCGATCACCACCACGACGAACACTTCCACGATGATGGAGAGGTCCATCGCATGGGTCACGGTGGTGCGCGGGATCTGCAGCGCGCCGCCGAGCGCGGCGAGGAAGACGCCCAGCGCGAACACGCCGGTGAACAGCCATTTCTGGTTCACGCCGAGCGCCGCGACCATCTCGCGATCCTGCGTCGCCGCGCGCACTAGCACGCCCCAGCGGGTCTTGTGGAACAGGAGCCAGAGAATGCCGAGCACCACCGGGCCGAGGGTCATCATGAACAGGTCATAGGTCGGCACCATGCGGCCGAACAGGCTGATGGCGCCGGTGAAGCCGGGGGCGCGCGGGCCAAGGAGATCTTCCGGCCCCCAGATCACCACCACGAGGTCCTGCACCATCAGCGTCACGCCGAAAGTGGCGAGGAGCTGGAAGAGTTCGGGCGCCTGATAGATGCGCCGCAGCAGCACCATCTCCATCAGCGCGCCAAGGATCGCGACGATGATCGCCGCCGCGACGATGGCGCCCCAGAAGCCGAGGGGGCCGGCGAAGCGCGTCGTCAGCGTGTAGGCCACATAGGCGCCCAGCATGTAGAAGGCGCCATGGGCGAAGTTCACGATGCGCGTGACGCCGAAGATGATCGACAGCCCCGACGCCACCAGAAACAGCGACGCGGCGCTGGCGAGCCCGCTCAGGGCTTGGACCAGAAGAAATTCCACGGCTTCAGCCTCTCGTTCACCTGCTGGAAGTTTTGGTCTTTTTGGGCCACCTGCCGTCTAGGACCGGGGCCGGATGCGGGGGCGGCCGACTGGAACCGCCTGCACTTCATCGCCTCCCCTCTCCCCTCGCGGGAGAGGGGTAGAGGGTGAGGGGGCTGGTGCCGGACGGAAGAACGGCGCCGGAAATCCGAGACCCATCCCCCCTCACCCTGCCCTCTCCCGCAAGGGGAGAGGGTTCGCACCGTGACAAGCGGAAAAGTCCGCCTCAGTTCGCCGGGCGCAGCTTCGCGGCTTCGGCTTCCGGCGGCAGGTAGTCGGCGCCGGGGCGGAACTGGAAGTTCACCATGATGCCCTGCCCGTCCTTCTGCGAGGTCGTGCCGATATAGGCGCCCATGGTCGACTGGTGGTCGGCCGCCCGGTAGACGACATCGCCGAACGGCGTGGAGACCTTGAGGTTCTTCATCGCCTTGAGGAGGCCGGCGGTGGAGTGGTCGTCGGTCGCCTTCAGCACCGCGGCGATGGACTTCACGGTCGAGTAGCCGACGATGGAGCCGAGGCGCGGATAGTCCTTGTGGAGCTGCTGGTAGGCGTCGAGGAACGCCTGGTGCTCGGCGGTCTTGATGCCGTACCAGGGATAGCCGGTGACGATCCAGCCTTCGGGGGTCTCGGTCTTCAGCGGGTCGAGATATTCCGGCTCGCCGGTGAGATAGCTGACCACCGCGCGGTTCTTGAAGATGCCGCGGGTGTTGCCCTCGCGGACCAGCTTCACGAGGTCGCCGGCGAAGGTGGCGTTGAGGATGGCGTCGGGATTGGCGGCGTCGATGGCCTGGAGCACCGGGCCGGCGTCGATCTTGCCCAGCGGCGGCCACTGCTCGGCCACGAACTCCACGTCCGGCTTGCGCTTCTTCAGAAGCTCCTTGAACACCGCGACGAAGGACTGGCCGAACTCATAGTTCGGCGCAATCGTCGCCCAGCGCTTGGCCGGAAGTTTCGCCGCCTCCTCCGCCAGCATGGCGGCCTGCATGTAGTTGGAGGTGCGCAGGCGGAAGGTGTAGTCGTTGCCCTTCGACCAGACGAGCGCATCGGTGAGCGGCTCGGCGGCGAGGTACATCACCTGCTTCTGCTTGGCGAAGTCGGCGAGCGCGAGGCCGACGTTGGAGAGGAAGCCGCCCGCGATCATCACCACGCCGTCGCGCGAGACCAGCTCGTTTGCGGCGGTGAGCGCGTCGGCCGGCTTGCCGCCGTCATCCTTGGTGATGATGACGAGCTTCTTGCCCTTGATGCCTCCGGCGTCGTTCACTTCCTTCAGCGCCAGATCCATCCCCTTGCGATAGGGATCGAGGAAGGCCGGCAGCGCCGAATAGGAATTGACCTCGCCCACCTTGATCTCGCCCTGCTGCGCCCGCGCCCCGCCTGCGGCGAGGAGGAGAGCGGCGAGGGATGCCGCGACCAGCTTCTTCATGTCCATTCCCCTTTTATGATCTCACATGAACGGTTTACGCGCGAGGGCGTGGCCTATCTCAGCCCGTCCTCGCCCTTGATCTCACTTGCCTTCAGCCCGCCGACGCGCGGCAGCGGACGGCCGGAATCGGTGACCGCGACGGCGACCACGATCTCGTTGGCGCGCGGGGCATCCGACACGCTGACGATCATGCCGTCGAAATGACTGCGCACGAAGGCCGCATCCTTGTGGCCGAGCGGGATGTCCAGCTCTGCCCCGAGGCCGCCGCGCCGCTTGGACGAGGGGATCAGCGCCGCGCCCTTGCCGAGCACGGCGCGCACCGGCGCGCCCATCTTGGGGTGCAGGAGAGCGGCGGCGTGCTCCAGCTCGCCATTCTCGCCCACCAGCGCCGCCTTGCCGTAGCTCTCGGCGGAAGGCCCCTCGATGCCGAGGGCCTCCACCGCCTTTTGCGCGAGAAGCCCGCCCAGTTCGTCGCCCATGGCGATGAGGTCGGCGAGGTCTTCCACGTAGCGGCCGGCGAACGGGTTCTCGATCACCGCGATGGCCGCCGCGCGCCGGGTGGGCGGGGAGACGGGGCGGCCCATCTCGGTCCGCGTCTCCTCGACGATGGTGACGATCTTGCGGATGTTCGCGCTCATCGCAGGCCGTCCTCGCCCTTGATGGCCTCCGCCGCGAGACCGCCGACGCGGGCATGGACGCGCGGGCCGCAGCTCATCACCAGGATGAGCGCGATCTCGTCCGCCTTGGGGGCGTCGGACACGCCCACTTCCATGGCGTCGAAATGGGAGCGCACGTAGGAGGCGTTCACATGGGTCACCGGCACGTCGAGCCGGGTGCCCGGCCCGCCGACCTTCTTGGTGGAGGGCACGATGGCCTTGGCGTCGCCCAGCGCCTCGCGCATGGCGTAGCCGCCCGGCACGTGCCAAAGCGCGCCGTGCTCGATCTCGCCGGCGGCGCCGACGATGGCGCCCTTGCCGTAGCCGTCGATGGCCTTGGCGTCACCGCCCAGCGCGGCAAGGAGTTCCTTGGCCATGGCGGCGCCCAGCGGCTTCAGGTCCTCCATGAAGCCGGCGATGTCTTCCACATAGCGGCCGGCGAACGGGTTCTCGATCACCGCCACGATGGCGCCGCGCTTGCGCGGGGTGGCGACGGCGGGGCCGCCCTCGTGGAAGATCTCCTCCAGGATGCGGACCTGCTTGCGGATCTTGACCTCAGGCATGGGCGGCGCCTCTTTCTTGTTCTGCGGCGAGGGTTATCGGAGCAAGGGTAATCGGAGGGGATGACAGGCCGACATCCCCCAGAGGACAGGTTGAGACGCTGGCGCCCTGCAGATGCAGCGCAGCAGCGGTGATGAGGCCGCGCGCCACCAGCGCGCCGGCCACCGCGAGCCCTTCGGCCAGCGCCTCGTCCCGCTCGGCGGGGGTCAGATCCGGAACGTGGCGCGTCACCTTCAGCAGGCCGAGATCGCTGTCGGGGAGCACCTCGCGCGCCGGCACCCGGACGATGCCGGGATGGGCGGGCAGGTTCACCGCATTGGCGATGACGCTCGCTGCCGCATCAGCCGCCGCGGCAGTCGGCGCGAGCACGGTCACGGCATCGGCGATGCCGAGCGAGAAACTGCGTCCGCGCCAGCCGGAGGTGGCGATGCCGCGCACCGGGCCATTGGCCGTGATGCGGGCGGAGCCCACCACGCGGGGGCGGTCCGGCCTGTCCACGATGCCCGCCACCAGTTCGGCGCCTGGGGCGAGATAGAGCGCGATATCCCCGCCATTGTTGACGAAGGCGCGGGTGAGGCCCGGCCGTACCATGGCGGAGAGCACCTCTTCCGCCACGGCGCCGGCAACCGCCGCCATGGGGGTGATGAAACCGGCGCGCGCATGGGGCGACACCGCCGCCCACATGCGCCGCGCCACCGGGCCCTGAAGGGGGCAAGGCCCGGGATGGGCGGGTCGGCGGAGCAGGGACAGCTCGCCGCACAGGGTATCCAGAAGGCCGGCGAGGCGATGCGTCGCCGCGCCATAGGCGCAGGCCACCACATCCGCCGGGCCATCGGCCTCGATCACGAGATCGATGGGACCGTCATTGAGATGCAGCCGGCGCCCGTCCGCCAGCAGCCCCGCCTGCGGCAGGCGCCGCTGCACCGGCATGGCGGGAACCGCTGCCCGGGGTGCTAGAGGGGGGATGTCGGCCGGGCGCAGCATGGTCTCAGCCCTGCGACCGGGTGGAAAGCGGCCACGGAATATCGGAGAAGGGCGCCATCTCGCGCACCGCCTCGCGCTCGATCACCGAGGCGGCGGGGCGCACATGGTCCATGTGGCCACCGAGCGCCTCATAGGCGGCGAGCGGCAGCGTGAATTCGATGGGCGCCACCAGCGCGGGGGTGGGCACATAGCCGAAGCCGTGCTCCGGCACGCGCGTCACGTCCACCATGAAGGTGATGCCGCCGCCCGGCCAGACATAGACCGGCGCGCCGCCGCAGGTGACGCGGGTGATGGAATCCTTCACAGAGCGGGTCAGCCGCACGGGATTTTCCGTCACCCCCGCCCGCAGCGAACCGCCCGCCCCGGCCATGAACAGCACGGAGGAGAGGGCCGGCTCGCAATTCTCGCGGATGCGCTCGACGGAGGGATAGAGATCAGCGGGGACTTCGGTTTCCACCGGCACCAGGTTCTCGTCGAGAACATAATAGCCGTAATGCTCGCCGGTGGTGGAGACGAGGAGCAGCCGCAGCCCCGGCCACGCCAGCTTCGCGTCGAACGCGCCGAGAATGGAGAGCGGATCGGAAATGTTGGTGCCGCCCCAGCCGAGGCCCGGCTCGGCCACCTGGAAATAGCGGCCGGGGGTGGAGCGGCGGCCCTTCATGCGGATGCCGGTGTCGCGGATGCCGAGGAGCTTGCCGGCCTGATGCTCGGAGAGGACGCCGGTGATGTGGTCGTCCACGACCACCACCTCATCCACCTTGCCATGCCACTGCTTGGCGAACATGCCGATGGTGGCGGAGCCGCAGCCCACCCGCATGCGCGCCTCTTCCGCGCCGTTCACGATGGGCGGCTTGCCGGCCTGCACGACAAGCTTCGCGCCACCATCGATGGCGAATTCCACGGCCTTGCCGTTGCACAGCTCCAGCAGGGCATCGCAGGTGACGCGGCCTTCCTTCTTGGAGCCGCCGGTAAGGTGATGCACGCCGCCGAGCGAGAGCATCTGCGAGCCGTATTCGGAGGTGGTGACATGGCCCACCGCCTCGCCATCCACCCGCACCGCAGCCTGTTCGGGGCCGATGAAGCGGTCGGTGTCGATCTTCACCTTCGCGCCAGCGTAGCTGAAGATGCCCTCGGTGACGACGGTCACCATGTCCACGCCGTTCACCTCGGCGGAGACGATGAAGGGCGCGGGCTTGTAGTCCGGATAGGTGGTGCCGGAACCCACGGCGGTGACGAAGGATTCGCCGCCCGCCACGAGGCGCCCGTCCCAGTCGCCGCCCCGGTCGAAGGGCACCACCTTGCCGCCCTGCGCCAGCGTGCGGTCGAGCACGATGTGGGGATCGACGCGGATCAGCTCGCCGTCGCGGTTGGCGTAGCGGTCGCAGGCGCCGGTGAGGCCGGGCCGGATGTAGCACATGACCGGGCACGCATCGCAGCGGATCTTGTCATCCTCGGCGCGGGCAGTGATGGTGGGCTCTTGGGCCATGGAACCTTTAGCTCCGGCCCCGCGACGGGGCCAACCGATTTCATATGTACACTAATGAAAATCGGGACGGACCAAAGTGTCAAGCACAAGGAACGGGCAGGCCGCACCAATAGGCAGCATTGCTGACATATCCTTCGCAAAGCAGCATTTTCGGTGCACCGCATCGCCCGTCGGTAGCGGTCGGCAGCCTCTGTTTTAGGCGGGCCTCGCGCTTGACGATGATTTATTAGTGTAGAAACAATCTAGCCCGTTGCGCGTCGGCGCCGGTCCCGGTGTCGTTCCCGTTCTTGTTTCCGTTCTCTTGCGGCAAAGGCTGAGCGGCCCCCGAAGATGTCCGCCTCCATCCTACTCCAGGTCAACGGCGAAACCCACGCCTTCGCGCTGCCCCGCGAGACGCCGCTGATCTACGTGCTGCGCAACGATCTCGGGCTGAACGGTCCCAAGTTCGGCTGCGGTCTCGGGGAGTGCGGGGCCTGCACGGTGCTGATGGACGGCCGCGCCACGCGCTCCTGCGTCACCACCCTCGGCACGGCCGAGGGTCGCGCGGTGACGACGCTCGAGGGGCTCGCGACGCAGGGCACGCTGCACCCGGTGCAGGCCGCCTTCATCGCCGAGCAGGCGGCCCAGTGCGGCTATTGTCTCAACGGCATGATCATGACCACCGTCGCCTTCCTCGCCCGCAACCCCGCCCCCACCGAGGCCGAAGCCCGAGCCGCGCTGCGCTACAATTTGTGCCGCTGCGGGACGCATGTGGAGATCCTGCGCGCGGTGCTGCGCGCGGCGGCCGGCTCCGCCGAGAGCGTGGAGGCCCAGCCGTGAGCGAGCCGAGGCCCGATCCCGCGGCGCTCCTCGCCGCCAGTGGCAATCTCGCCATCCTGCGGCCGGCGCAGGTGGTGCACGGCCTCGTGCCGAGCGCAGCGCCGAAGGAGGGCGCCCTCGACCTTTTCCTGCTGGTGGACGACACCGGCACCGTCACCGCCTTCAACGGCCATGTGGACCTCGGCACCGGCATCCGCACGGCGCTGGCCCAGATCGTCGCCGAGGAGCTGGATGTGACGCTCGATCGCGTCACCATGGTGCTCGGGCATACGGGAGTCGCGCCCAACCAGGGCGGCACCATCGCCTCCGATTCCATCCAGGTCTCCGCCCGCCCGCTGCGCCACGCGGCGGCGCAGGCCCGCGCCCATCTGGTTGGGCTCGCGGCCAAGGCATTGGGCATTGCCGCCGACCAGTTGGAGGTGGAGGAGGGCATCGTCCGCCCGAAGGACGGGCGCAACACCGGCCTCTCCTACGCCGATCTGCTCAAGGGCCGCGCCGACCGGCTGATGCTCCATCAGGAAACGGCGGTGAAGCCCGCGCGCGAGCACCGCATCGTCGGCCGCCGCGTGCCCCGCGTGGACATTCCGGCCAAGGCGACGGGCACCTTCACCTATGTCCACGACGTGCGCGTGCCGGGCATGCTGCACGGCCGCGTGGTGCGCCCACCCTATGCCGGCATCGATGCCGGCCCGTTCGTCGGCAAGAGCCTGATCCGGGTGGACGAGCACTCCGTCGCGCATATTCCCGGCGTGGTGGCGGTGGTCACCATGGGTGATTTCATCGGCATCGTCGCCGAACGCGAGGAGCAGGCCGCCGAGGCCGCCCGCGTGCTGAAGACCGAGTGGCGCGACACCCCCGCCCTCCCCGACCTCTCCAACACCGAGCAGGCCCTGCGCGGGGCGGAGAAGGCCAAGACGCGGCTCCTCCACGAGCAGGGCAATCTGGACGGCGCCCGAGCCGACGCCGCGCAGGTGCTTGAGGCGACCTATGTCTGGCCCTACCAGATGCACGCCTCCATCGGCCCCTCCTGCGCCGTCGCCGACGTGCGCGAGGACAGCGCCACCATCTGGGCGGGCACGCAGAACCCCTATTGGCTGCGCACGGATATCTCCGTCCTGCTCGGCCTGCCGGAAGAGGACATCGAGATCGTCCGCTTCGAGGCGGCGGGCTGCTACGGCCGCAACTGCGCCGACGACGTGGCGGCCGACGCCGCGCTTCTCTCCCGCGCCGTGGGCCGGCCGGTGCGCGTGCAGCTGACCCGCGAGCAGGAGCATGCCTGGGAGCCCAAGGGCGCCGGCCAGCTCATGGAGGTGAAGGGCGGCATCAACGCGGACGGCACGCCGGCCTTCTACGATTTCCTCACCCGCTACCCCTCCAACGCCGCCGTCACCCTCGCGCTGCTGCTCACCGGCCGCGTGCCGGCGGACAATCCCATCTATGAGATGGGCGACCGCACGGCCATCCCGCCCTATGCCTATGACGTGATGCGCGTGGCGGTGGACGATGTGGCCCCCATCGTGCGCGCCTCCTGGCTGCGCGGCGTCTCGGCCTTGCCCAACAGCTTCGCCCACGAGAGCTATGTGGACGAACTGGCCGCCGCGGCCGGCGTCGATCCGGTGGATTATCGCCTGCGCCACCTGCACGACGCGCGCGCGGTGGACCTCGTGAAGGCCACCGCCGAGCGCGCCGGCTGGGTCAAGCGCACCGGGCCACGGCAGGAGGTGGTGGAGGGCGACATCGTGCGCGGGCAGGGCTTCGCCTATGCCCTCTATGTCCACTCCAAATTCCCCGGCTACGGCGCCGCCTGGTCCGCCTGGGTGGCGGATGTGGAGGTGAACAGAGCGACCGGCGATGTCGCGGTGAAGCGCGTCACTGTCGGCCAGGATTCCGGGCTGATGATCAACCCGGCCGGCATCGAGCACCAGATCCACGGCAACGTCATCCAGTCCACCTCCCGCGCGCTGAAGGAGCAGGTAACGTTCGACGAAAAGGCCGTCACCAGCCGGGAATGGGGCGCCTACCCCATCCTCACCTTCCCGGAAGTGCCGGTCATCAACGTGGTGCTGATGCCCCGGCCGGATGATCCGCCCCTCGGCTCGGGCGAATCCGCCTCGGTGCCCAGTGCGGCGGCCATCGCCAATGCCATCTTCGACGCCACCGGCGTGCGCCTGCGCGAACCGCCCTTCACGCCGGACCGCGTGCGCGCGGCCCTCGCCGGCGAGGCCCCGCACCGGCCGGTGAAGGAGAAGACCCGCAGACCGTGGCTCGCGATGGCGGGTGCGGCGCTTGCAGGTGCCTTGGGCATGGCGACGCTGGCGCTGCCGATCCGGGGCGCCATCGCGCCCATCGCCCCGCCCGATCCCGCAACCTTCTCCGCGGACATGATCGCACGCGGCAAGGTGCTGGCGGCGCTGGGGGATTGCGCGGTCTGCCACACGGCCGACGGCGGCATCGCCAATGCCGGCGGGCGGCCGCTGCACACGCCCTTCGGCACGGTCTATTCCACCAATCTCACGCCGGACGTGGCGACGGGCATCGGCGGCTGGTCCTATGCCGCCTTCGAGCGCGCCATGCGCGAGGGCATCGGGCGCGACGGGCGGCACCTCTACCCCGCCTTCCCTTACACTGCGTTCACCCGCATCGCTGATGCCGACATGCAGGCGCTCTACGCCTTCCTCATGTCGCAGCCGGCGGTGACGGCGGCGGCGCCCGACAACCGGATGACCTTCCCCTTCAATATCCGCCCGCTGATGGCCGGCTGGAACCTGCTGTTCCATCGCCCCGGCCAGCTTCAGGCGGAGCCTGTACAGTCCCCCCAGTGGAACCGGGGGCGCTACCTCGTGGAGGGCCTCGGCCATTGCGGCGCCTGCCACACGCCGCGCAACGCGCTGGGCGCGGAGAAGACAGGCGCGGCCTACCTTGCCGGCGGTTTTGCCGATGGCTGGGAGGCGCCGGCCCTCACGGAGCTGTCGAAGGCGCCCATTCCCTGGACGGAGGACGAACTTTTCACCTATCTGCGAACCGGATTCTCCCGCTTCCACGGCACCGCCGCCGGCCCCATGGCGCCGGTGGTCCATGCGCTGAAGGAGGTGCCCGACGCGGATGTCCGGGCCATGGCGGTCTATCTCGCCTCGCTCTCGGGGCCGGCCGTGGCCGATGCGGCGGCCACCGCCGCGACGCTGGAGGCCAGGGCCGAGGCCTCGCTCCGCCCCATGGACAGTGTGGGCGGGCGCCTCTTCGCCGGCGCCTGCGCCGCCTGCCATGCGCCGGAAGGACCGACCCTGTTCGGTGCGCGGCCGGCGTTGGCTCTGAACACCAATGTCCATGCCGTGCGGCCGGACAATCTCATTCGCGTCATACTCGAAGGCATCCCCAAGCCCGCCGCCCCGGAGCTGGGCGACATGCCCGCCTTCCGCGACAGCCTCGATAACGCGCAGGTGGCCGACCTCGTGCGCTACATGCGGGCCAAGTTCGCGCCCGATGCGCCGGCGTGGGAGGGGCTGGAGGGCACGGTGGCGAGATTGCGGGCGGCACCGACGCACTGAGGTTGAGAGCGGGCCAATCTTCTTGCGTACCGTCATGCCCCGGCTTGTCCGGGGCATCCACTCGGCCATTCGCCGGCCGCATGATGCCCGGCAGCCAGCCCCGCCACACCGTGGATCCTCCGGACAAGCCGGGGGATGACGGGAGTTGAATGAATGGGCGGCCCTCACCTGCCCAAAATATCCCGCTCCGCTGCCCAAAAGAGCCGCATCCATTCCCCGCCAAGCCGTTGACAGTCTTCGCGGGCCGACTCTATTTTCATTTGTACACTAACAATCTCCTGCGGCCGCGACGGTGGCCTCGCAGCCGCCCGAACCTTCCGAGCCTGAAGATGAGCAATTTCTTCGAGGAGCAGGTGCTCAGCGTCCATCACTGGACCGACCGCCTGTTCAGCTTCACCACCACCCGCGACCCCGGCTTCCGCTTCCGGACCGGCGAATTCACCATGATCGGCCTGAAGGTGGATGGCCGGCCGCTGCTGCGCGCCTATTCGGTGGTGAGCCCGGCCTGGGCGGAGACGCTGGAATTCTTCTCCATCAAGGTGCCCAACGGCCCCCTCACCTCGCGCCTCCAGCACATCAAGGTGGGCGATGCGATCACGGTGGGCCGCAAGGCGACCGGCACGCTGGTGATGGACAATCTCCTGCCCGGCAAGACCCTCTACCTCCTCGGCACGGGCACGGGCCTCGCGCCCTTCCTCTCGGTGATCCGCGATCCGGAGACCTACGAGCGGTTCGAGAAGGTGGTGCTCGTCCACGGCTGCCGGCACGTGGCGGACCTCGCCTATGAGGACCTCATCACCAACGAGTTGCCCGCCCACGAATTCCTCGGCGAGGAGATCGCGGCCAAGCTGCTCTATTACCCGACCGTGACGCGCGAGCCCTTCCGCAACACGGGGCGCATCTCCACCCTGCTGGACAGCGGCAAGCTCTGCGCGGATGTAGGCCTGCCGCCGCTGGATGCCGCCACCGACCGCGTGATGATCTGCGGCTCGCCGGCCATGATGGTGGATTTGAAGACGCTGCTGGAATCCCGCGGCTTTGCCGAGGGCTCGGGCAGCGAGCCGGGCCATTTCGTCATTGAAAAGGCGTTCGCCGAGCGCTGAAATCCGCCCCGCGCCCGGTTTTCAGCAGCCCGGCGCGGGCGTAAACTTCATATGCCTACAAACAGAAAGGCGCGCGTCGCCGCGCCCCCTCCGGAGACGAGAGCATGGCCCACGACGCGCCAACCGGTCCCGCCGGCCCCACCAAGCTGGTGATCCGCAACATCGGCCTTCTCCTCAGCGGCGACCTCACAAAGCCCATTCTGGACGCCGACACGGTGGTGGCGCTGGACGGGCGCATCACAGCCATCGGCCGCGAGAAGGACGTGGACACCGAAGACGCGACCACGCTTATCGACGCCAACGGCACCACGCTGACCCCCGGCCTCATCGACAGCCATGTCCACCCCGTGGCGGGCGACTGGACGCCGCGACAGAGCCAGATCAACTGGATCGATTCCTCCCTCCACGGCGGCGTCACCACCATGATCTCGGCCGGCGAGGTGCATTATCCCGGCCGCGCCCGCGACGTGGTGGGGGTAAAGGCCCTCGCCATCACCGCCCAGCGCGCCTTCTCGGCCTTCCGCCCCTCCGGCGTGAAGGTCCATGCAGGTGCCCCCGTCATCGAGAACGAGATGGTGGAGGATGATTTCAAGGAGTTGGCCGCCGCCGGCGTGAAGCTGCTCGGCGAGGTCGGCCTCGGCGGCGTGAAGGACGGCCCCACCGCCCGCAAGATGGTGGGATGGGCGCGCAAGTACGGCATCCAGTCCACGATCCACACGGGAGGCCCCTCCATCCCCGGCTCCGGCCTCATCGACAAGGACGTGGTGCTGGAGGCGGACACGGACGTGGTCGGCCATATCAATGGCGGCCACACCGCGCTGCCGGACAACCAGATCCGCTGCATCTGCGAGGGCTGCAAGCGCGGGCTGGAGATCGTCCATAACGGAAACGAACGCTCGGCCCTCTACACGCTGCGCCTCGCCCGTGAACTGGGCGAACTCCAGCGCGTCATCCTCGGCACGGACGGGCCGGCCGGCTCGGGCGTCCAGCCGCTGGGCATCCTGCGCATGGTCTCCATGCTCTCCTCCCTCGGCGAGTTGCCGGCGGAGGAGGCCTTCTGCCTTGCCACCGGCAACACGGCGCGCATGCGGGCGCTCGATTCCGGCCTGATCGAGGTGGGGCGCGCGGCGGACTTCGTGCTGATGGACAAGGCCCAGCATTCGCCCGGCACCACGCTCTTGGACAGCGTGCGCCTCGGCGACCTGCCGGGCGTGTGCATGACCATCATCGACGGCATCGTGCGCACCCAGCGCTCGCGCAACACGCCGCCCGCCACGCGCATGCCGATTGTCGTGAAGGGCTGAGGCCCTCACACCACGGGCGGCACCGGGTTCGGCCGCAGCACCAGAAGCACGCCGGCGAGCACGAGCGCGATGCCGCCGGCGGAGACCAGCGTCCAGTGGTAGCCCTCAAACACGGTTGAGATGGCCAGCGCCACCAGCGGGAACACCACCGTGCCGTAGCCGGCCCGGTTGGCGCCGATGCGCCGGACAAGCATGTTGTAGGCGGCAAAACCCGCCAGCGTCTGGACGATGATGAGGCAGGCGAGGGAGCCCACATAGACGGGGCTCCAATCGAACCTGAACGGCACGCCGTGCACGAGGGCGATCACCAGCAGGATGATCATCCCGTAAAAGAAGCCCCAGGTGGTCAGCGAGGCGATGGGATATTGCCGCCGCCCGGCGATGCCGGTGAGCAGGCTGCCGACCGAGAAGGACAGGGTGCCGGCCAGCCCCAGCGCCAGCCCCTCCCCGGCCCCGTCGATGCCCTTGCCTTCCGAAAGGCTCGGGCCGAACACCAGCGCCAACCCCACCACGCCCGCGAGCGCCCCGCCGAGGATCTGGCGGCGCAACGGCACGCGCAGGAACAGCGCGGAGAGCACGGGGATGATGATGGCCGACAGCGCGAAGATGACGGACATCAGCCCCGACGGCAGGTGATAGCCGGCATAGTAGAAGCTGACGAAATTGAGCGAGAACAGCGTCGCGCCGAGCCCGGCGAACAGCACATGGTCGCGCCAGCCGAAGGCAAGCCGCCCGCCCGTGACGAGAACGAAGCCCAGCATCACCGAGCCGGCGACGGCGAAGCGCCAGACGCCCGAGACCTCCGGCGCGACCACGCCGAGCTGCAGCTTCAGCGGCAGCCAGCCCGTGCCGAAGATGAGCACGCAGACCGCGTAAAGCAGAAGCTCGCGCGGGCCGAGCGGTCCGTCGGTGCGGGGCGGAGGGGCATGCATGGAGTGGAATCCGGAGGGTGCTGCACCCTATGCGGTCACCCTGTTTCCGGCAACGCGCGGCGGAAGCGGGCACAGCCTGAGCGGAGCCGCAGCAAGGGCGGGAAGATCAGCGTCCGGGCCGCCCGGCGTGGCACGAAGGCGAGCCATGATGTCAGTGCATGGCAGCCCCGCGTCCCCTAGCCGGCGTGTTTGAGAGGCCCCGATCCCGGATCAGTAGGCGAGCGCGTCGAAAGCCGGCTCGACGGAGCCGTTCCACGGCCCGTTGTACAGCTCCAGCAGCTCTTCGGCCGGTACGCGGCCGGAGAACAGCGTCTGCTCCAGCGGCTCCAGGAATCGCGTCTCGTCGCGCCCCACCCGGTCGTGGAAGCCGCGCCGCTTGAGGCCGGCCTGCGAGAGCTTGAGCACGTCCTTCGCCACATCGCGGAGCGCGCGGCCGCGAATTTCGGCCTTGAGGGCAAGGCGGGGCACGTCGTCCCGCAGCGTCTGGCGCTCCTCGGCGGTCCAGTGCTTCACCAGATCCCAGGCGGCGTCGAGGCTCTGCTGATCATAGAGCAGGCCCACCCAGAAGGCCGGCAGCGCGCAGAGATTGATCGACGGGCCGGCATCGGCTCCGCGCATCTCCAGGAAGCGCTTCAGCCGCACCTCGGGGAAGATGGTGGAGAGGTGGTTGATCCAGTCGGAGAGCGTCGCCGTCTCGCCGGGCAGCAGCGGATGGCGGCCGGCGAGGAGATCGCGGAACGACGTGCCGGCCACATCCACGTAATGGTCACCGCGCTTCACAAAATACATGGGCACGTCAAGGGCGTAGTCCACATAGCGCTCGAAGCCGAACCCCTCCTCGAAGGCGAAGGGCAGCATGCCGGAGCGGGCATTGTCCGTGTCGCGCCAGATCTCGGAGCGGAAGGAGAGGAAGCCGTTGGGCTTGCCCTCGGTGAAGGGCGAGTTGGCGAAGAGGGCGGTGGCCACCGGCTGCAGCGCCAGGCCGACGCGCATCTTCTTCACCATGTCGGCTTCGGAGGAGAAGTCGAGGTTCACCTGCACGGTGCAGGTGCGGAACATCATGTCGAGGCCGAGCGTGCCCACCTTCGGCATGTAGTTGGACATGATCTTGTAGCGGCCCTTCGGCATCACCGGCGTCTCGGAGCGCGACCATTTGGGGCTCATGCCGATGGCGAGGAAGCCGATGCCGAGCGGCGTCGCCACTTCCCGCACCTGGGCGAGGTGAGCGTTCAGTTCCGAGCAGGTCTCGTGGATGGTCCGCAGCGGCGCGCCGGAGAGCTCGAACTGCCCGCCGGGCTCCAGCGAGATGGCCCCGCCGCCGGTCACGTCCGCGAGGCCGATGATGGTCTCGCCCTCCATGATCGGCTCCCAGCCGAGCAGGGAGCGCATGCCCTCCAGCAGCTTGCGGATGCCCTTCGGCCCCTCGTAGGGCACCGGCTCGTGGCGGCCCATGGTGAAGGGGATCTTCTCGTGCTCGGTGCCGATACGGAAGGCCCGCTCCGGCTTCGATCCCCCTTCCATCCAGGCGACGAGTTCGCCGCGGTCGGAAATCGGGGTCGCGTCGAGCGTGTCGCGGGCCATCAGGAAGCTCTTCAAGCGGAGGGGCGCGCGACCATACACGGCACCTCGGTCAAGGCAAGCGCGTGGGGGTCGGCCCCGACAGGGGCGGGAAAGGCGGGACTTCAGGCGGTGGGGCCGGCCACCTCCCGCGCGCCGCATCGCACGGAAGGAAGGCCAAGGTTCGGCTCAGATGGTGACGGGATTGGCTTTCGCAACCGCGTCGAACGCCTGGAGCAGGGTAATAAGCTCCTCCAGCTTGGCCAGAGGCACCATGTTCGGGCCGTCGGAGGGGGCCTTGTCCGGGTCGGGATGGGTCTCGATGAAGACGGCGGCGACGCCCACGGCCACCGCCGCGCGTGCGAGAACCGGCACGAACTCACGCTGGCCGCCGGAGGAGGTCCCCTGCCCGCCCGGCTGCTGCACCGAATGGGTGGCGTCGAACACCACCGGCGCGCCCGTGGTCTTGGCGAGGATCGGCAGGCCGCGCATGTCGGAGACGAGCGTGTTGTAGCCGAAGGAGACGCCCCGCTCCGTCACCAGCACGCGGCCGTTGCCGGCACCGGTGAGCTTGTTGACCACGTTCGCCATGTCCCACGGCGCGAGGAACTGGCCCTTCTTCACGTTCACCACCCGGCCGGTGCGGGCGGCGGCAATGAGGAGGTCGGTCTGGCGGCAGAGGAAGGCGGGAATCTGCAGCACGTCCACCACCTCGGCGGCGGCGGCGCACTGGTCGATCTCGTGCACGTCGGTGAGCACCGGCAGGCCGAGGCTCTCCCTGATCTCGCCGAACACCGGCAGCGCCGCCTGGAGACCGAGCCCGCGGGCAGCCGACAGGGAGGTGCGGTTCGCCTTGTCGAAGGAGGTCTTGAAGACCAGGCCGATGTTGCGGCGGGTCGCGATCTCCTTCAGCGCGGTGGCCACCTCCAGCGCGTGGGCGCGGCTTTCCATCTGGCAGGGGCCGGCGATCAGCGTCAGCGGCAGGCTATTGCCGAAGCGCACGGGTCCTGCCTCGACGATGCTCTGCGGGGCGACGGGCGGAGGTGCGGCGGTCATGGGCAGTCCCTCGACGGCTCGGGACACCGCGACCGCGTGGCCGGCAGCGCCCTAAGCCCTAGAATAAATGCGGCTTTCCGACTTCCGCGCGGAGCGATGCAGCCGGAGCGCGCCCTTGATAGAGCATTTTCGCCGTTTCGCTAAATCGCGAATGCGCGCGGCCGGGCGCTGGTGGACGGGCCGGGCCGCGCGCGAGGACGGGTCAGTGCGTGACGAGCTTGAGCCCGACGATACCCACCGCGATCAGGCCGATGGATGCGAGCCGCAGAAGGTCGGTCGATTCGGAGAAGAAAAGGATACCGGCGACCGCTGTCCCGACCGTCCCGATTCCCGCCCACACCGCATAAGCGGTGCCGATGGGTATGCCGCGCAGGGCGAGCGACAGCAAAAGCAGGCTCACCCCGATCGTGCCGAGCGTGAAGAGGCTCGGCCAGAGCCGCGTGAACCCCTCCGATTGCTTCATTCCGATGGCCCACGCGATTTCGGTGAGGCCGGCAATGAACAGATAGACCCAAGCCATGGGCAGACACCACGAGAGGCGGGGTCGTCCCCGCCGCGCGTTAAGGAAGGAGCGCGGTCGTCCGCGCCCGGGGCGGAATGCTCCGCCCAATCCGATGTAATGCGATTTTCCTGAGAGTGAAACCACCAGACTCAGCCGGGCGTCACCTCGAACACCAGCGTCGCCCCCAGCGCCGCGCGGGGCGGCACGACGACGATGCCCTCGATGGCCTCTTCCACCATGCGGCGGGCGGCGAGCGAGCGGCGCAGCTCCGGAGCGCCCGGGGTGGCGAAGCGGATGGCGGCGAGGCGCAGGCCCGGCCCAGCCGGCGCCGGCACGCCATAGCGGTCGGTGAACAGATTGCGCGACATCACGTCGATGGAGCCACGCGGCGTCTGCGCCACGTACCAGGCGTCGAGCGCGCGCTGGACCTGGCAGCCGGAGAAGGTTTCCAGAAACTTCTGGTGCTCCGCTGGCGCGTCCGCCACCAGCACCACGCCGGCAACGCCCGTCACCTGATTGGAATGGCGCTGGAGGTCGCTGGACCAGAAATTCTCAGGGTTAAGCTGGGTGCAGGTGAACGCGCCGAAATCCGGGCTCGCCGGATCGCGGGCGAAGGCGAGGCGGAAGCCGACATCCACCTCCTGCCCGTCCGGCCGGCGCGCCTTGCGGGCGAAATCGAAGATGTCGAAGCCGCCGAAGCCGTCGGCATCGAAGGCGGCCTTCTCGTGGCCCGCGTCCGAGCCCTCCAGCACCAGCATGGAGAGGCCTTCGCCGATGCGGGCGAGGTAATCCTTGTTGAAAGCGCCGAAGGAGAAGGTCTCCCCCTGCGCGGGAACGATCTTCTCCGGCTCGACGACCTGGAGCAGCTCGATGAAGAAACCGGGCGTCTGGATGATGCGGTTTTCGGTGCCCCACGGGTGGCGGTTGCGGGCACCCACGGTGAAGCCCAGGAGGTCGTAGATTTCGCCAGCTGCGTCGAGGTCGCGGACGAGGTGCACAACGTGGTCGAGGCCGCGTCGCATGGCTTCTCCTCTTATCGGGCCGATGCTGCGACCCATCGGGCGCGCATTCCGCAACGGCAGAAGCATGGGAAGGAACGCTACGGCAAGGGTCCGCGCGTCGCCTGAATGGCGGGCGCATCCCCCCGGCGGCCCGGCTGGAGCTTAGTGCGTTTTGCCGCGACGTGGCTACCGCCCGGAGGAAGAAATCCCGGGACGGCACCCTAAGCCATTGCAAAGAAACGGCTCAGACCAGCCGGCTCTGGTCCTTGGCGGCACCGATGAAGGAGGCGAACAGCGGGTGCGGCTCGAACGGGCGGGACTTCAGCTCCGGATGGAACTGCACGCCGATGAACCACGGATGATCTGGATATTCCACGATCTCCGGCAGCAGCCCGTCCGGCGACATGCCGGAGAACTTCAGCCCGTGCTGCTCCAGCCGGTCGCGATAGGCGGTGTTCACCTCATAGCGGTGACGGTGGCGCTCGGAGATGTCGCGCTTGCCGTAGACGCCCTCCACCTTGGTGTCGGGCTCCAGCACCGCATGATAGGCCCCAAGCCGCATCGTGCCGCCGAGGTCGCCGGCGGCGTTGCGCCGCTCCAGCTCGTTGCCGCGCAGCCATTCGGTGAGCAGGCCCACCACCGGCTCGGAGGTGGCGCCGAACTCCGTGGAATTGGCCTTCTCGATGCCCGCGAGGTTCCGCGCCGCCTCGATGACCGCCATCTGCATGCCGAAGCAGATGCCGAAATAGGGCACCTGCCGCTCGCGGGCGAACTGGGCCGCGCGAATCTTGCCCTCCGCGCCGCGCTGGCCGAAGCCGCCGGGCACGAGGATGCCGTGGACATGCTCCAGGAAGGGCGCCGGGTCCTCGCGCTCGAAGGTCTCGCTCTCGATCCAGTCGAGATTGACCTTCACCTTGTTGGCGATGCCGCCGTGGGCGAGCGCCTCGATCAGAGACTTGTAGGCGTCCTTCAGCCCCGTGTACTTGCCGACGATGGCGATGGTGACCTCGCCCTCGGGGTTGCGTACGCGGGTCTCGATGTCGGTCCATCGCTTGAGATTCGGCGCGGGAGCCGGCTCGATGTTGAAGGCGGCCAGCACTTCCTTGTCGAGGCCTTCCGCGTGATAGGCGGAGGGGACGGCGTAGATGTTGTCCACGTCCCGCGCCTCGATCACCGCCGTTTCGCGCACGTTGCAGAACAGCGAGAGCTTGCGGCGCTCCTCGCGCGGGATCTCACGATCGGTGCGGCAGAGCAGGATGTCGGGCTGGATGCCGATGGAGCGCAGCTCCTTCACCGAATGCTGCGTCGGCTTGGTCTTCAGCTCACCGGCCGAGGGGATGTATGGCATCAGGGTGAGGTGGATGAAGATGGCGTGTCCGCGCGGCAGCTCGTTCTTGAGCTGGCGGGTGGCCTCGAAGAAGGGCAGGCCCTCGATGTCGCCCACCGTGCCGCCCACCTCGATCAGAACGAAATCGAAGCCTTCGTTGCCTTCCAGCACGAAGTCCTTGATCGCGTTGGTGACGTGGGGAATCACCTGGATGGTGGCACCGAGGTAATCGCCACGGCGCTCCTTGCTCAGGATGTCCTGATAGATGCGGCCGGTGGTGATATTGTCCTGCTTGGTCGCGGGATGGCCGGTGAACCGCTCGTAGTGACCAAGATCGAGGTCCGTCTCGGCCCCGTCGTCGGTCACGAACACCTCGCCGTGCTGATACGGGCTCATGGTGCCCGGATCGACGTTCAGATAGGGGTCGAGCTTGCGAAGGCGGACGGTGTATCCGCGCGCCTGGAGAAGAGCGCCGAGCGCTGCGGAGGCGAGGCCCTTGCCCAGGGAAGACACGACGCCGCCGGTGATGAAGATGTAGCGCGCCATGGGCCTCGACCTTACCTCGTGCAAACACGATTCGGCGAGGACGAAACCGGATCCGGCCTCGCCTCGCCTGTGGAGAAGAAACGGCGCGGCCGAAGCCGCGTCGTCATCGGATCACTTGGACTGCGGAACCTGGGGACCAGACGGCGCGGCCGGGGCGGCGGGCGCCGCCGGAGCCACTGCGCCACCCTGCGGGGCGCCTGAGCCCTGCGGGGCCTGCTGGCGCAGCTGGTCGAGAATGGAACCGCCGCTCTGCGGCACCTGCGGCCCGCCCTGATTCTGCTGCGCTGGCGGCAGGATGGAGCGCGGGGCACGGCCCAGGCCGGCGACGATGGTCAGCGACAGCGAGGTGATGAAGAAGATCAGCGCGAGAATCGCGGTGGCGCGGGTGAGCACGTTGGCCGTGCCGCGCGCGGAGAAGAAGCCGCCGCCAGAACCGCCGCCGCCCCCGCCGATGCCAAGGCCGCCGCCTTCAGAGCGCTGGATGAGCACCACGCCGATCAGCGCGAGCACCACCATCAGGTGAATTACGATGAGAACCGTCTGCATGGAATCCATCACGTTCGCGCCAGGACGGTGCCCCGGCGCGCAGGTCGCGGGTTCCCTACACGATCGGGCGGCGGGAGGGAAGAGCGGGAGCGGCAGCGACCCTGCACCCCTCCCCTGCGCGACGCGCGGGACCGGCGGTTGGCATTGAAGAGTCTCACTCGATCGCCAGCAGCACAGCCGAGGCCGCCGCGATCACCCACACCGCGCCGCTGATGCGCCGCCAGCGGCCGGCGATGAGGTTCACGGCCACATAGGTGATGAAGCCGAGGCCGATGCCGGTGGCGATGGAGAAGGTGAACACCACCGCCAGCGCGGTCGCGGCGGCGGGGAAGGCTTCGGCGGCGTCATCCCACGGTAGGTCGCCCATGGCGCCGATCATGGCGAGGGCCACCACCAGCAGCGCCGGGGCGGTGGCGTATCCCGGCACCGCCAGCGCCAGGGGCGCAAAGAGCAGGCAGGCGAGGAACATCACGGCCACCACCACGGCGGTAAGGCCGGTGCGGCCGCCCGCCTCGATGCCGGCGGCGCTCTCGATATAGGAGGTGAGCGTGGAGGTGCCGAGCGCCGAGCCGACGATGGCGCCGCCCGAATCGGCGATCAGTACCCGGCCGAGGCGCGGCACGGAGCCGTCCTCCCGCATCAGGCCGCCCTTGTAGAGGGTGGCGATCAGCGTGCCCATATTGTCGAGCAGCACGAGCAGGAACAGCGCCGCGATCACCCCGGTCATGGACAGGCGCAGCACGCCGGCGATGTCCAGCTGGAGCAGCGTCGGCGCCAGCGAGGGCGGGGCCGAGACGATGCCGGAAAAGGAGACGAGGCCGAACGGCACGCCGGCCAGTGTCGCCGCCGCGATGCCGATGAGGATCGCCCCCGGCACGCCCCGCGCCGCAAGGCCGCTCATGAGCAGGAAACCGCCGCAGGCAATGAGGGTGGACGGCGCCGCGAGGTTGCCCAGCGCCACCAGCGTCACCGGGCTCGCCACCACCAGCCCCATGCCCTTCAGGCCGAGCAGCGCGAGGAACAGGCCGATGCCCGTGCCCATGCCGAGCTTGAGCGACATGGGAATGGAATTCAGCAGCCATTCCCGCACCCTGAACAGGCTGAGGGCGAGGAAGAGGATGCCGGAGACGAACACCGCCCCCAGCGCCTGCTGCCACGGCACGCCCATGCCCAGTACCACGGTGAAGGTGAAATAGGCGTTGATACCCATGGCGGGGGCGACGGCGATGGGATAGTTGGCGATGATCCCCATCATGGCCGAGCCGAACGCCGCCGAGAGGCATGTGGCGGTAAAGGCCGCCCCGGCATCGATGCCGGCCTGCGCCATGATCTGCGGGTTCACCACGACGATATAGGCCATGGTGAGGAAGGTGGTGATGCCCGCCACCACCTCGGTCGGGATAGTGGTGCCGTGCGCCTCCAATTGGAAGACGCGCTCGATCAGTCCGCGCATGTGAAGCTGCCCTGCCCGTATCCGGGCAGAGGCTAGCAGCAACGTTCGCGCCGCGCAGGCGCTAATGCGTTTCCTTCGATGCAGGCGCTAATGCAAATCCTTCGTGTAAACGAATTTCGGCATGCTCCAGCTGAAGCGCAGGGCCAGCAGGCGCAGGGTGAGACCGGCGGCCATGGCGATGGCCATGGTGAGCGGCTGCGGCAGCCCGGCCAGCGGCCCGGCCACGTAGAGCAGCCCCGTGAGGATCGACACCGTCGCGTAAAGCTCGGCGCGGAACAGCAGCGGCACCTCGTTGCACAGCACGTCCCGCAGCACGCCGCCGACGCAGCCGGTGATCATGCCCGCCGCGATCACCACGATCACCGGCAAGCCCAGCCCGATGGCCACGTTGCAGCCGATGACGGTGAACACCACGAGCCCCACCGCATCGAGGAACAGGAACACCTGCCGCAGGTGGTCCATGACGCGGGCGAGGAAGACGGTGCCCAGCGCCGCGCCGCCGGTGACCACGAGATAGGACGGGTGCGCCACCCATGAGAGCGGATAATTGCCGAGCAGCACGTCCCGCACGGACCCGCCGCCCAGCGCGGTGACGCAGCCGAGCAGGAACACGCCCACCCAGTCCATCTCCCGTCGTCCGGCGGCGAGCGCGGCCGTCATGGCCTCGGCCACGATGGCGACGAGATAGAGGATGTGGAGCAGGGTCTGCGGCGTCATGTCGAAAGTCAGGATAGGCCCCCGCGCAAAAACGCCGCCTGCCCCGGCAGGGACAGGCGGCCTTTGTCATATCCCTTGCGAAGCGGGGCGGTTCAGTGCCCCAGCACCGCCAGCAGCAGCAGCGCGACGATGTTGGTGATCTTGATCATCGGGTTCACCGCGGGGCCGGCTGTGTCCTTGTAGGGATCGCCCACGGTGTCGCCGGTGACGGAGGCCTTGTGGGCTTCCGAGCCCTTCATGTGGCGGACGCCATCCTTGTCCACGAAGCCGTCCTCGAACGACTTCTTGGCATTGTCCCAGGCGCCGCCGCCCGAGGTCATGGAGATGGCGACGAACAGGCCGGTGACGATGACGCCGAGCAGCATCGCGCCCACCGCCGAGAAGGCCGCCGACTTGCCCGCCACACCGCCGCCCGCCACGAAGTAGATGACGAAATAGACGACGATGGGCGAGAGCACCGGCAGCAGCGAGGGGATGATCATCTCCTTGATGGCCGCCTTGGTCAGCATGTCCACGGCGCGGGAATAGTCCGGCTTCTCGGTGCCGGCCATGATGCCCGGCTTCTCCCGGAACTGCCGGCGCACCTCTTCCACAATGGCGCCGGCCGCGCGGCCCACGGCGGTCATGCCCATGGCGCCGAAGAGATAGGGCAGCAGGCCGCCGAACAGCAGGCCGACTACCACATAGGGGTTCTCCAGCGAGAAGTTGGGCGCAACCCCTGCGAAGTAGGAGCCGGGCGCCGCCTGCGAGATGAAGAACTTGAGGTCCTGATTGTAGGCGGCGAACAGCACCAGCGCGCCGAGGCCGGCGGAGCCGATGGCGTAGCCCTTCGTCACCGCCTTGGTGGTGTTGCCCACCGCGTCGAGCGCGTCGGTGGACTGGCGCACCTCCTTGGGCAGGCCCGCCATCTCGGCGATGCCGCCGGCATTGTCCGTCACCGGGCCGAAGGCATCGAGGGCCACGATCATGCCGGCGACGCCGAGCATGGTGGTGGCGGCGATGGCGATGCCGAACAGGCCGGCAAGGCCGTAGGCGCACAGGATGCCGGCGATGATGACGAGGGTCGGCAGCGCCGTCGATTCCAGCGAGACGGCGAGGCCCTGGATGATGTTCGTGCCATGCCCCGTCACCGAGGCCTGGGCGATGGACACCACCGGGCGATAGCCGGTGCCGGTGTAGTATTCGGTGATGACGACGATGGCGCCGGTCACCGCGAGGCCGACGAGGCCGCTGAGGAACAGTGCCGTGCCCGTATAGTCGGCGCCCTGGATCGGCCCGAACCCGGGCAGCAGCCACGTCACCACCGCCAGCGCGATAACGGAGAAGCCCGCCGTCGCCATGAGGCCCTTGTAGAGCGCGCCCATGATGGAGGAGTTCGCCCCCAGCCGTACGAAATAGGTGCCGGCGATGGAGGTGAGGATGCACGCGCCGCCGATGGCGAGCGGATAGACGATCATGGTGGCGAGCGTCGCCGGGTTCGCGGCGAAGAAGATGGCCGCGAGCACCATGGTGGCGACCACCGTCACCGCATAGGTCTCGAACAGATCGGCCGCCATGCCGGCGCAGTCGCCGACATTGTCGCCCACGTTATCGGCGATGGTGGCCGGGTTGCGCGGGTCGTCCTCGGGAATGCCGGCTTCCACCTTGCCGACGAGGTCGCCGCCCACGTCCGCGCCCTTGGTGAAGATGCCGCCGCCGAGACGGGCGAAGATGGATATGAGCGAGGCGCCGAAGCCCAACGCCACCAGCGCGTCCACCACCGTGCGGCTGTTCGGCGCGAAGCCGAGGAAGCCGGTGAGGACGAGGAAGTAGACGCTGACGCCGAGCAGCGCGAGGCCGGCCACCAGAAGCCCGGTGACGGCGCCCGCCTTGAAGGCGAGGTCGAGGCCGCCGGCGAGCGAGAGCGTCGCCGCTTGCGCGGTGCGCACGTTCGCCCGCACCGACACGTTCATGCCGATGAAGCCGGCGAGACCGGAGAGGATGGCGCCCAGCGCGAAGCCGATGGCCACCAGCCAGCCGAGGAAAAGTCCCACGAGGATGAAGATGACGGCACCCACGATGCCGATGGTGGCGTACTGCCGGCGCAGATAGGCCTGCGCGCCTTCAGCGATGGCGGATGCGATCTCCTGCATCCTGGCGGTTCCCGGGTCCGCCTCCATCAACCCCTTGATCGTCCATACGCCGTACGCCACGGCCAAGAGGCCGCAGACGATGATGAGCACCAGAGCCAGCATCTATCCCACCCTCACTCGTTTCCTGCCAATTATGTTTATGGGGCGAGTGTGAGGGGTGCCGTGTGGCATCGCAAGGGGCGTTTGGGCAAACGGTCGCACCTTTGGACGGTTTCATGGGACCGTCGGCGGCTCGCGCACGGGCGATGCCGCAAAGCCAACATCCGTCGTGCTCCGGCTTGACCGGAGCACCCATTCCCCCGTTCGTGGCTGAGGCACGATGGATCCTTCGGTCGAGCCGAAGGATGACGGCGGGAACATCAGCGCGTCGGCGGCGTGCCGGTCGAATCGCGGAATTCGAAGATCTTGCGCAGGAAGCCCGGCGCCACGGCCGAGATGGGGTTGATGCGCAAGGTGGGGCCGGTGGAGAGCGGGCCGACGACCTCGAAGGTCACGCCCACCAGTCCCTCGTTGGGTCCGCCGCCGAGAAAGAGGCCGATGACCGGCAGCTTCGAGAAGATGTTGTTGAGCGCGTAGGCCGGCACGAAAGTGCCACGCATGTTGATGCGGTCGGCGGCGAAATCCAGCGAGCCGTCGAAGGTCGCGCCGACGGACGGCCCCCAGATGGCGCCCTCCTTGAACACGATCTTGCCGGTGGAGCGGGAGAATTGCGCCTGCGCCTTCTCGAACGCGGCGGTGCCGTTCTCGATGCGGCCCGAACTGTCGCGGGCGGCGCTGGACAGGCGCTCGAGGCCGGGCTCGCCCCTGATCGAGAAGTCGCTGAGGTGCAGGACGCCTTCCTGCGGGGTGTTGTCGCTGCGCGGCGGGTCCACCACGAGCCACGCATCGCCGCCCTGCATCTTGGCGTAGATGTCGAGGAAGCGGAACAGCGCGCCGGCGTCTGAGGTGGTGATCTGCAGCGCCCGCTCGCGCCCCTGCCAGGTGCGCATCTCGCCGGCCACCGTGCCGTCCCGGCCTGTCTTGGCGGTGAGGGTGAAGTCCCGCATCTCGACGCCGCGCCGCGTGGTGGAGAGATCGAACTGGCGCAGCACCTCGCCATTGTTGCCGGTGAGCGCGCCGACGCGCGCCTCCACGTCCACGTCCTGCGACTTGCGCTTGTCCGTGGGGGGACCGCTGACGAGGCTCTTCATGATGCCGCGGGCGTCCATCACCTCGCCGGTGATACGGATCTTCAGCACCGACCCGACGCGCTCCGCCTTGGCCGAGGCCTTGTCGCCGTCGGAGAGCTGGAAGGTCGGGAAGTTCGCGCCCAGAAGATCGCCGCTGTCGGCAAGCTCGATATTGCCCTTCAGCAATGTGCCCGATCCGTCGATCACCATGTCGTCGAGGCGGATCGAGTTGCCCTTGTCGTTCACCGTGAAGCGCGCCTTGAGCGGCTTGCCGGCGGGCTTGCTGAGGCCGGGGATGAGATCGGCGATGCGCGCCTGCGTCAGGTCCGTCTCGATGCTGGCGCGCGTGTCCTTGTTGTTGGTGGTGCCCACGAGGCGCACGCCCACCGGGCCGCTCACGCCGGGGATGTCCACGCCGAGCTTGGTGCGCGCGGCGTCGTCGAGGGTGGCGGAGACGCGGATGTCGGAATCCGCCGCGTCCTTTTTCTTCTCGTACTCGAAGGCGAGCGGCGCGCCGGCGAGCTTGCCCTCCCCGCGCAGCACGATGCCGGCCGGCGAGGCGAAGGCCTTCACCGTCGCGCCCTCCAGCCTCTGGCCCTTGAACACCTTGTCCACGCCGAAGTCGGTGAGGTTGGCTTCGAGCGAATAGTCGAGGTCCTCCGGCAGCGGCACTTTGCGGAAGATCATGTTGACCTGCAGCAGCGCCGAGAGCCGGCCGCGCGTGGTGGAGGGATCGAAGGCCGTGCCCTGCGGTCCCTTCAAGGGCTCCATGCCCAGCACCTCGATGCCGGCGTCGGCGGGGCCGTTGAAGTTCACCCGGATCTGCGCGGAGGGCTCGCGCGGGAAATAGTCGGGGATCAGCATCACCCCTTCGCTCACCGCGATCTTGCGGTTCTGCGGCGTCACCGCCGTCCCATCGGGCATGGTGATGCGCACCGAGCGGCCGGTGACGAGGATGGCGAGGCTGGAATTGGTGATGGGCGGGAGACCCTTCACGGGGCGAATGGTGACGCCCTTGCCGGTGATGGTGAAACGCACGCCATCCTCGGGCAGCGGCACCTGCTTCTGCCCGATGAGGTCGAGCGGCAGCTTCACCGCGACCGTGAGGCCCTCCGCCGTGCCGCCGGAGACGTTCTCGACGGCAAACTGTCGCGCGGGCGGCGCGATGTTCACCGGCCAGAAGCGCTTCACCGTCGCCACCGGCATGGGCGAGGCGACACCGTCGAACTTGAGATAGGGGACCGGGACGCCGAAATCGAACAAGGCCGTGAAGCTGAAGCTGGCCGTGGAGGCGCTCAGCAGCCCCTGGTCCACCACGATCTGCCGGCTCGGCGGATCGAAGCGGCCGGACACGTCCACCTTGGAGATGACGAGGGGCGGCTCGGGCATTTCCGGCCCTTGCAGCACCACCTGCTTGGGCCCGGCCTGGAACGGCCACGGCTCGATGGCCTTGGCCGGAACCTTGATCTCGCCCGCGAGCGAAATGACGTTCTGGCTCTTCACCGCCTCGATGGGCGCGACCACGATGACGCGGCGCGCCACGTCCAGCGTGGCGGCGATGCGGGCGCGGTCGATGACGAAGCGCTCTTCCGGGTCCTCGCCGTTGCCGAGCGCGCCGGCGCCGAAATCGAGGCTCGCCTCGGCAGCGGTCAGCGCGCCGTCGAGGGCGACGCGGGCGGAGAAGGAGGCGTTAAGCGGCGTGTCGATATAGAACCGCCGCTGGTCCTGCACGAAGGCGTAGAGCAGGTCGCGGGTCGAGACGTTGCGGATGGAGACATCGATGCTGCGCTCGCCGTTGTTGGCGGCGCTGATGCGGGCGACGGCCGTGGAGACGCCCTGTGGCGATTGGGTGGTGAAGGTCAGCTCCGCCCCGCCCCCGGCCGGACGGGCAAGCCGCACGCTCATGTGCTGGAAGACGATGCGGTGCCCCGCACCCTCGTTCTCGACGATGACCGTGCCGTCCTTGAGGCCCACATCCGCCAGCGCGCCCCCATCGAAACCGGCAGTCTCAAGGTCCGACATCCAGCGGGCCAGCGCGACCGGCTTGAGCGGATCGAAATCGCCGACGGCGGCCGTGTTGGGCGCGGCCTGTTGGTCCTGGCCGGGGACGGCCGCCGAAGACTGCGGTGACGCGCCGGAATTCGCGTCGGCGCGGTGGGAGGGGCTCGCCGGGATCGCCTTGGCGCCGCGGCCGGTGGCCACCGCGACCTGACCCGAGGGCGCGATCCGCACGGTCATCTCGGCGCCGATGAGGTCGATGCGCCGCGCCTTGGGCATGAGCGACAGGAGGGAGCCTTCCAGCTCCACCTCGGCGCTCGGCGCGCTGGCGACCAGCTGGCCGTCGGGGCCGATGACCTTGATGTCGTGAACCACCACGGCTGTTGCGCCGTGGCCCACCGTCTTCATGGTGGTCGCACCGATGCTCACCTGATGGCCGCCACCGATGCGCTCCTCCAGTGCCCGCTCGATATAGGGCGTGGCGAGGTTGGCGGTGACCATCCCGGTGGCGATGAGAACGTACAGGGTGACGGCGGCGACGCCACCGAGGGCGATCAGGACAAGGCACAGGCCGGTGAACAGGCGCGCGGCACGGCTGCGCGGGGTGAGCGCGCCGACAATGCCCCGGAAGCGGGACCGCTTTGGCTCGCGCCGCGCCCCCGCCGGCCTTTCCTGCCGAAACTCCATACCGTCTGGACCTTCTCTCTCTTTCGCCTCAGCCGTTTCCAGCCGATCGTCCGCAACCTGGCGACGGTCCCACGGTGCCCTCCGGTCAGCGCGTCGATTCGCCTCCGGCCCGCGAGAAATGACCCTATCCTGCCGTCGCCACGTAAAGATGAGGTGGATCAACTCCTCGATGATACCATCTGGCCCAGGAATCCAACCCAGGAAGGCGGCCATCTTGTGGGCATCGCATTTGCGCTGCCCCGTATGGCGCCGAACACGTCGAAAGGAAGGCGGAATGTCCAGTTTCCCGGAGGTCGGTGCCAAGGCGCCTGCTTTCTCGCTCGCCCGTGATGGGGGCGGCACCGTTTCTTTGAAGGATTTCAAGGGTCGCAAGCTGGTGGTCTATTTCTATCCCAAGGCCGATACCCCCGGCTGCACCAAGGAAGCCATCGCCTTCAACGGGCTGAAGGCGGAATTCGCCGCCGCCGACACCGACATCCTCGGCGTTTCAGCCGATGAGGTGAAGGCGCAGGACAAGTTCCGCGACAAGTACAGCCTCGGCTTCGCGCTGGGCTCCGATCCCGACAAGGCCATGCTGGAGGCCTATGGCGTATGGGTCGAGAAGAGCATGTACGGCCGCAAGTACATGGGCGTGGAGCGCGCCACCGTCCTCATCGGCCGCGACGGCAAGGTGGCGCAGACCTGGCCCAAGGTGAAGGTGGACGGCCACGCCGCCGACGTGCTGAAGGCTGCGCAAGAGCTGGGTTAGACCCTGCTCAAGGCAACAAACCCGCTGGGCTGAGCCCAGATCAAGGGGAGCGTTCGCCGCTCCCCTACCCCGCCGCCTGCACGTTCTGCGGCAGGATGAACGGGCCGGGCGGGGCAACGCCGATTCGGACGCGGATGCCGAAGGCTTCCGCCAGCACCTGCTCGGTCAACACCTCCGCCACCGGCCCGGCCGCGCGCACCTGCCCACCAGCCAGCACCACGATCTCGTCGGCGACCATGGCGGCGAGGTTCAGATCGTGCAGCACGGCCAGCACGCCGCCGCCGGCATCCGCATGGGCGCGGGCAAGGTTCAGCACGGTGAGCTGGTGGGCGAGGTCGAGGCTGGCGGTGGGCTCGTCGAGGAAGAGATAACCCGGAACGTCCGCCCGTCCCGCCTCCAGTTGCGCGAGGATGCGGGCGAGCTGCACCCGCTGCCGCTCGCCGCCCGACAGGCTGTCATAGCGCCTGTCGGCGAAGCCGGGCAGGTCGACCCGCGCGAGCAGGCGCAGGACACGGGCGCGGTCGTGCCCCTCTCCTGTCATCAGGCCGGCGGCGATCACCTCGGCCGCGGTAAATGGAAAGGCCACCTCCGCCGCCTGCGGCAGTACCGCCCGGCGGCGCGCCAGATCCAGCGGACGCATGGCATGGATGGAAACCCCGTCCAGCGTCACCTGCCCCGTCGCGAGCCGGTGCTCGCCCGACATGGCCTTGAGCAAGGTGGATTTGCCGGCGCCGTTCGGGCCGACAAGCACCGTCACCCGCCCCGGCCGCACGAAGATGCTTGCCGCATCCACCAGGCGACGGCCGGAGGCGGTGACGGTGACGTTTTCCGCGCGATACATGCTCACCCCACGAACGCGCGGCGCTTCAGCAGCAGCCAGAGGAAGAAGGGCGCGCCCACCAGAGCCGTGACCACGCCCAGCGGCAGCTCGGCCGGCGCCGCGATCATGCGGGCGAGGATGTCCGCCCCGAGCAGCACCGCCACGCCGAGCAGCGCCGAGGCCGGCACCAGCGCGCGATGGGACGGCCCGATGACCAGTCGCGCCAGATGCGGCACCACCAGGCCGACGAAGCCGACCACGCCGGTCGCCGCCACCGCCGCCCCCACCCCCGCCGCGACGGCGACGACGGCGGTGCGCTTCAGCCGTTCCACCGACACCCCGGCGTGAAACGCCTCCGCCTCGCCCAGCGCCAGCGCATCGAGCCCGCGCGAAAGGCCGATGGCGATGGCCAGCAGCCCCAGCACGAAGGGCGCGGCCAGCGCCGCCTTCATCCAGGTGGCGCCGCCGAGGCTGCCGAGGGTCCAGAACAGGAAGTCCCGCGTCTGCTGCTCGGAGGCGAGGAACACCATCACCCCCGTGCCCGCGCTCGCCAGCGCGCCCAGCGCGAGACCGGCAAACAGGAGCGTCGCCACCGAGGTGCGCCCGTCATGCTCGGCGAGGCGCGCGATGAGGAGGGTGGTGAGGAGCCCGCCCGCGAACGCTGCGAGCGGCAGTCCCACCACCTGCAGCGGCTGCGGCAGAAGCGCAAGGAGCGGCGCGCCGAACACGACGAACGCCACCGCCGCCAGCGCCGCGCCCGGCGCCACACCGACGAGGCTCGGATCGGCGAGGGGATTGCGGAACACCCCCTGCATCAGCGCCCCCGCCACCGCCATGCCTGCGCCGGCGAGCGCGCCGACGATGGCGCGGGGCAGCCGCACGTCCAGCACCACGATGCGCTCGCGCAAGGCACCGGCCGGCGCGGCCCCGCTGATCCATTCCCACAGCACGGCGAACACCCGTCCCGGCGCGATGGTGAAGGGACCGATGGCGAGCGCGCCTACGAAGGCCGCGACCGCCAATACGGCGAACAGCGTCAGCCCGGCCGCGACCGGGCGCCCCCGCGTCCCCTCGCCCGACGCGGCCATGGCAACGCCTTCCATGCTCATTGGTCCGGCTCCGCGCTCCAGGGCCGGGGCGGCAGCTCCGGCAGCTTCGCGCCCGGATGCAGCGCGGCCGCGAGATCGCGCGCCGCGCGCGGGGTGCGGGGACCGAAGCCGAGCAGATAGGAGCCGGGCAGCGACACGAGGCGTTTATCCCGCGCGGCGGGCGTTCCGGCGAAAGCAGGCAGCGCGAAGACGGTGGCGGCATCAAGCACCTGCCCGCCGCCGCGCATCACCACCACCGCCTCGGGCTCGGCCGACATGGCGGCCTCGTCCAGCGCCGGCTTGAATCCCTTGATCTGGGCCATGGCATTGGTGAGGCCGGCGAGCTTCAGGATGGCGTCTGCGCTGGTGTCGGAGCCACCCACGACCGCCGCGCCGCCCGAGGCGGAGAGCACGAAGACGGCCCGCGGGCGCTCCGGCAGCGCCTTCACCATGGCGTCGAGGGCGGCGAAATCCTCGGACACCTCGGCGGCGAGCGCCCGGCCCTTCTCCTGCGCGCCCACCGCGTTCGCCACCGCAGCAATCTTGCGCAGCACGGCCTCCCGGTCATGCCCGTCCGGAATGATGACCACGGGCACCGATGCCTGCTTCAGCACCTCCATCGTGGAGGGCGGCCCGGCGCCTTCCATGGCCAGGATCAGCGTCGGTGCCACCGAGAGCACGCCTTCCGGCGACAGCGCGCGGGCATAGCCCACGTCCGGCAAGGCGCGGGCGGCGGCGGGGTAGCGGCTGGTCTGGTCCACCGCCACCACGCGCTCTCCCATGCCCAGGGCGAACAGGATCTCGGTCACCGCGCCGCCGATGGAGACGATGCGCGGCTCCACCGGCTGCGGCTGAGCCGCCTGGGCGCTCGGCGCGAGGCCGGTCAGCACCGCAATTAGAGTTGCCAGCAGCAGGCGCCGGGCGACGTTCATCGCGGAGGGCCCCGCCGCAGCGCAGCATGAGCGGACAGATATTTGATGCCAAACCACCATGGAATTAGAGCAACTCCATTTTCGCACTGCGAGTCTTCGCAAACGATGATTCGCTTTTCTTTTATTTATTCCAATGTCGATACAGCATGTTTTACGTGCCAATCACGCAACAGTCTCTGACGTTATTTCATGGCTTTGGCAAGTTGGATGTATTCTTCTTGACGCTTCTGTGGCGCGACGGTAGCCAAATCGGGACAGGCGAGACGACTGGGCGGGAAACGACTGCCCAGCCGGATGCCTGCTCAGGCAAAGCGCCTGCGGCCCGCCACGTCCCCGGTCTTCCGGCCGACGCCAGCCAGCCTCCGAACATCAGCCGGGAGAAGGATCATGGCGGGACAACCGCAGCGCATGGGCGTGTTCAAGGGCGAAAGGCATCGGCGCGGGAAAAAGGCGCTGCTCGCGGGCGTCGCGCTCTGCGCGGTGCTGATGGCCACGCCGGTCAACGCCCAGAGCGCCCCCGAGGCCGGGCCCACCGACGACACGACGGCCATTTCGCTCGACACCATCACGGTCGCCGCCAGCCTGACCGAGGAGCGCGCGATCGATGCGCTTGCCGCCATCAGCGTGGTGCGGGCGGACGATCTTGAACAGCTCATGCCGTCGCGGACGCAGGACGTGTTCTTCGGCATGCCGGGCACCTCCGTCATCCAGAACGGCAATTCCCCCCAGGCCTCCATCAACATCCGCGGCATGGAGGATTACGGCCGCGTCGCGGTGTTCGTCGACGGCGCGCGGCAGAACTTCACCCAGCTCGGCCACGGCTCCGGCGCCGGCTCCTTCTTCCTGGAGCCCGGCCTGCTGGCGGAGGTGGACGTGGTGCGCGGGCCGGTGGCCAACATCTACGGCTCGGGCGCCATCGGCGGCGTGGTGACCTTCCGCACCAAGGACGCCAACGACATCATCAAGCCCGGCCAGACGTGGGGCGTGGAATCCGCCGGCGAATTCGGCTCCAACGGGCCGATGGGCTACGGCGCCCTGTTCGCGGCGGCGAAGGTGAATCCGAACATCGACCTGTTCCTCGGCGGTACCTACCGCTCGCAGAGCGACTATACGGACGGCGACGGAAATGTGGTGCCGGGCACCGGCTCGGACATCTGGACCGGCATCGCCAAGGTCACCTTCCGGCCGGTGGAGCACCACGAGGTGAAGATCACCGGCATCAACTACAATGCCGATTACACCACCTACAACGCCGCGCTGGTGAACAACGAAGTGCCCGCCGGCTCGACACAGTACGGCACCACCGTCCTCAACCAGACGCTGACCGCGAGCTGGAATTACACCAATCCGGACGACAACATCTTCGACTGGCGCAGCCAGATCTACTGGAACCGGGTAAAGCAGAGCCAGCTGAAGGTGGCGGGCACCCCCAGCTCCATCACCGGCTCCATCGGCGATCCGCGCTATTTCACCATCGACACGCTGGGCTTCGACATCAACAACACGTCGCGCTTCACCTTCGCCGATATCCGCAACGCCATCACCATCGGCGGCGACTATTTCCACGATGACGTGGACAATGTGGACAATTATGGCTTCGGCGACGGCTACAACCCGTCCGGCGAGCGCGGCGTGGGCGGTGCCTTCATCCAGTGGAAGGCCAATTATTCCACCTGGTTCGAGGCCATCGGCGCGCTGCGCTACGACACTTACAACCTGAGCGGAGACGGCGTTTCCACCAGCGGCGACCACCTCTCGCCCAAGATCACGGTGGGCCTCACGCCGTGGCAGTGGGTGACGCTCTACGGCACCTTCGCGGAAGGCTATCGCGCGCCGGCCGTGACCGAGACGCTGGTGAACGGCGCGCACCCGCCGAACATCCCCCTCGTCTTCTGTCCAGATGGCAGCTTCGGCGTGTTCTGCTTCGTGCCGAATCCGTATCTCAAGCCGGAAATCGGCAAGAACAAGGAAATCGGCCTGAACTTGCGGTTCGATGACATCTTCACCAAGGGCGACAAGTTCCGCGCCAAGGCCAACGTCTACCAGAACGATGTGGAGGACTACATCGAGCTGGTGGGTTACGACATGACGCCCTTCGGCACATACGCGAACTATCAGTACCAGAACATCGCCAACGCCCGCCTGCGCGGCTTCGAGTTCGAGAGCAATTACGACGCCGGCGTCTGGTTCGCGGGCTTCAACGCCACCGTGTCCGATGGCGAGAACACCAACAACGGCCAGCCCCTCGCCAACGTGATGCCCAACAATATCGCGACCACGCTCGGCGCGCGCTTCCTGGACAACAAGCTCTCCGTCTCGGTGCGCTGGCAGTGGGTCGCGGCCAAGACCGCCGCCGACCTGCCGGCCGACTCGCCCTACGAGCCGACGCCGAGCTTCAATCTCGTGAACCTCTATCTCGGCTACCAGCCCGATCCGAACGTGCTGGCCCAGCTCTCCGTTGAGAACATCTTCAACGAGCAGTACGTTCAGTATCAGCAGTTCCTGCCGAGCGCCGGCATCACCGCGAAGGCCGGCCTCAAGTTCAAGATCGGTGCCGACACCATCGCGGCGGCGACGCCCTATCCGGTGAAATAGGCGGCCACCGACCCACCCCATTGCCAAGACGGAGTGACGAGATGTTCATTGCCACCAACAGGTTCAAGGTGAAGCACGGGTCCGAGGCCGAGTTCGAGCGGGTCTGGCGCGAGCGCGACACCTACATCGCCGCCGTGCCCGGATTCGTCGCCTTCGACCTGTGCCGCGGGCCGGAGAAGGAGGACTACACCCTCTACATCTCCCACACCGTGTGGGGCTCGAAGGCCGATTTCGAGGCCTGGACCAAGTCCGAGGCCTTCCGCCTCGCCCACCGCGACGCGGGTGCGTCATCCAACCGCGTGAACTATATCGGCGGTCCGGAGTTTGAAGGATTTGAGTCGGTGCTCTCGCTTACCCCCGGCGAGAAGGCGGCCTGAGGCCCCACCCGACCCGAACCACGGTGTACCTCCAACCCGGCCGGGCGAATGTCCGCGCCGGGTTTTCTTTTGCTGGTTTCGCGGCAGAAGGAGAGCGCCCCCTCTCCCGCAAGGGGAGAGGGGAGACGTGAGTCCCGCCCTTTCCATGCCGGCTCCGCTTGGCTACCGTCTTGGCCCTTTTCCCGGCCCCTTTTCCGGCCCTGGAATTCCCAGGCCCCGAGCCAACAGGATCGCGCCATGACGGCCTATTCCGACCTCGCCGCCCACTTTGACCGGACCGCGGCGCTCGCCAACGGCATCGGCATTCTCCAGTGGGACAGCGACACCATGATGCCCAAGGGGGCCGCTTCCACGCGCGCGGAGAGCCTCGCTTTGCTGCGCGTGCTCCACCACAACATGGCGACCGACCCGCGCATCGGCGACTGGATCGCAGCCTCCGAGGGGGAAGACCTCGGCCCGTGGGAGCGCGCCAATGTGCGCGAGATCACGCGCGGTTTCACGGTGGATACCGCCGTGCCCGCCGACCTCGTGGAAGCCTCCAGCCGCGCCGCCTCCCGCTGCGAGATGGCCTGGCGCAAGGCGCGGGCGGATGCCGATTTCCCCGCCCTCCTGCCCTATCTGGAGGAGGTGCTGCGGCTGCAGCGGGAGATCGGACGGGTGAAGGGCGAGAAGCTCGGCCTCTCCCCCTACGATGCCCTGCTCAACGGCTATGAGCCCGGCGGACGCTCGGCCCGCATCGACGCGCTGTTCGACGACCTCGCCCAGTTCCTGCCCGGCTTCACCGAGGAGGTGCTGGAGATCCAGGCCCGCCGGCCGGCGACGCCCCCGCTCGAAGGCCCCTTTGCCGTGGAGGCGCAGCGCCAGCTTGGGCTGGAGCTGATGAAGACGGTGGGCTTCGATTTCGAGCGCGGCCGGCTCGACGTCTCCGCGCACCCGTTCTGCGGCGGCGCCGACAACGACGTGCGCATCACCACCCGCTACGACGAGAGCGACTTCTCCCGCGCCCTCATGGGCGTCCTGCACGAGACCGGCCATGCGCTCTATGAGCAGGGCCGCCCGCAGGACTATATCCACCAGCCGGTGGGGCAGGCGCGCTCCATGAGCATCCACGAGAGCCAGTCGCTGCTCATGGAGATGCAGGCCTGCCGCAGCCGGGAATTCCTCACCTTCGCCGCGCCCCGCATGCGCGCCGCCTTCAACGGCTCCGGCCCCGCCTGGGAGGCGGACGCCTTGTGGCGGCTCTACACCAAGGTGGAACGCGGCTTCATCCGGGTGGATGCGGACGAGGTGACCTATCCCGCCCACGTCATCCTGCGCTACCGGCTGGAGAAGGCGCTGATCGGCGACGAGATGAAGCTTTCGGACCTACCCGGCGCCTGGGCCGAGGGCATGCAGTCGCTGCTCGGCGTGACGCCGCCCGACGATCAGCTGGGCTGCCTGCAGGACATCCACTGGCCGGGTGGCGGCTGGGGCTATTTCCCCACCTACACGCTGGGCGCCATGACAGCCGCACAGCTCTTCGACGCTGCCTGTCGCGCCGATCCCGGCATCCTGCCCGGCATCGCCAGGGGCGACTTCGCGCCGCTCCTGTCATGGCTGCGCGTGAACGTGCACGGCCAGGCCTCGCTGCTGGAGACGGACGAACTCCTCACCCGCGCCACCGGCCGCCCGCTCGACGCCTCGGTGTTCAAGGCCCACCTGCGCCGGCGCTACGGCGGCGAGATGGAGCATTCGGTGGCCGCCTGATCGGCATCCTGAAACGCAAAACGGCCGGGCAGATGCCCGGCCGTTTTCGTTGGGAAAAGATTGTTCTTAGAGGCCCGCGACGTAGCGGCTCGGGTCGACCGGGGTCGAGCCCTTGCGGATCTCGAAGTGCAGCTGGGGCGAGTTGACGTTGCCGCTCTGGCCCGCCTTGGCGACAATCTGGCCGCGCCGGACGGTGTCGCCGCGCTTCACGTTCAGCTCGCTGTTGTTGGCATAGGCCGTGACGTAGCCGTCGGCGTGCTTGATGAGCACGAGGTTGCCGTAGCCCTTCAGCTCGTTGCCGGCATAGGCCACGGTGCCATCCTCGGCGGCGCGCACGGCGGTGCCTTCCGGCACGGCGAAGTTGACGCCGTCATTGTGGGCGCCGCCCGGCTTGGGACCGAACGAGGCGATGACGCGGCCACGGACCGGGGCGCGGAACTGGGGACCGGAGCCGCTGGCGCGCGGCGCGTCGTCCGCATCGTCCACCGGCGTCACCTTGGCGGCGGTCTCGACCTTGGGCTCGGGTGCGGCCGACTTCGACACCGCCGGAGTGGGCGCGGCGGCGGTCTGGGTGGGCTTGGCGGCGGGGGCAGCAGCCGGCGCCGGAGCGGCCGCGACCGTCGCGGGCTTCGCCGAGCCGGGAACCTGCAGCGTGCTGGGAACCGGCGCAGTCGCGGCGAGCTGCGGGGGCTTCGCCACAGCGGTGGTCTGGGCAGCGGCCTGCGTGGCTTTCGCCTGCGACGCGCCGTTGCCGCCGGGCGGGATGATGAGCGTCTGGCCGGTGCGCACCGTGCCGCCGGCGGGGATGTTGTTGGCGATGGTCAGCGCGGCCACCGAGACGTTGTACATGCGCGCGACGGAACCGAGCGTCTCGCCCGCCACCACCACATGGGTGCCGGCCGCAGGGCCGCGCGCGGGTGCCGCTGCCGGTGCCGCCGCGTAGCCCGGCGCGCCGTAGAGCGGCTGGCCGCCGCCCGTAGAGGCGTAGGACGAAGGCTGATAGCCGGGCGCGGCCGCCTGCCCGGGCGGCGGAGCGGGCATCGCCTCGACACGACCGGACCCAAGAGAGCCGGTGACATCGCCGCTGCCGGCGGGGGGATATCCGCCCGGCTGGCCCTGGTAGCCCGCCATGGGCGCCCCGGCCGAAGGCTGGGGCGAGTCGGCGGCGAAGCGGGCCGTATCCGAACTGCAGCCTGCCACCGTTCCGGACACGAGCCCGATCAGTGCCAGCCGCGCGACGACGTTACGTCCGTGTGTCCCGGAGGAATTACGCATGTGGCCGAACTCGCACGCAAACATTACGGCCCGCAGTTAAGAGGCCCATGCGTAAACGGCGGCTTAAATGACGTATCTTCGGCGTGGTCCTGCCGAACTTTGGACTCCCCCGTGGCAGAACTGCAACAGGTCTGGAACGCGGATGCCGCGCCCCGCCTGCGCCGGGCGATGCCGTTGCGTCAGTTGCCCTTGGGGACCGTGACCACGCTGGCGCCGCTCTCGGCAGTGTCCGACACGGAGCGGCCCAGCTGATTCACATGCTGGTTGTAGTGGGCGCGGGTGTTCTCATCGACCACGGCGACCGGCGCGGCGATGACGAGGCCGGCGGCCGTGCCGACGGTGGCGGCGGCATCCGAGGTCGCCTTGATGATGTGCTCGCCGACGCCCACGCGGGAGTCCGTCATGGTCTGCCCTTCGGCGAGGCGGGCGCCGATGGCCTGCACCACCTGCGGGCTGGCGGCAAACTTGCCGTGGGCAAGGGGATCGTTGGTCCTGAGCTTGGTCAGGTCGATGACGTTGATATTGTTCTTCTCGAACTCGGTGCGGAACGGCTCCTGCTCCGGATTGACCGCACCCACCCGCGGGACATCGCCCCACACCCGCTTAGAAACCGCCAGCGCCCTGTCGTCCTGCGAGACGAACAGGGTGAAGGCCGGCCGCTCATGCTGCTTACCGATCTCGTGGAAGAAGGTGTAGAACACGTCCACGTCCACGTCCGGCGCGGCCAGCATCACATACTTGATCTTGGGCAGGATGCGGCCGTTGCGGATCGCCATCTGCCGCAGCGCCTCCAGCGTCACGACGTTGCCCATGGAATGCGCGAGGATGGAAATCTCGCCGACGCTCGGGTCCTTCGCCATGAAGGTCAGCAGCCGCTCCAGCGAGTCGCGGGAGAAGGACGTGCTCTCGCGGTCATAGCCGTAGGCGAGCAGGCTGCCCCGCGAGGGCCACGTGAACAGCACCGGCGTCACCGGCGCCCCGGAATCGTGGATGATCTGCGCGAAACGGAAGACCGCGTCGTCGAAGCGCTGATTGTAGCCGTGGACGAACACCAGAGCCTGCCGGCCCGGCGTGCGGCTGATGCGGTTGTGGAACCACGCGGTCGCCTGATCCTGCGTCAGGTCGACGAGCTTGGTGGTGACGAAATCCGTCGCCGGGTTGCCCGGAATACTGCGCGGCCACTGCACGTCGCCGATCTTGCGGGCGCCATCGGGCGGGATGGAGACCTCGATCTCGGCATAGCTCGGGGTGCGGGCGCGCTCGCCGTTAAAGATGTCGGGGCCGTCGCTGCGCTCACGGACGGTGGCGACCACCATGTCCACGCGGGAGGTTCCGGGCACCGTATCGGGCACCGGAATGAGCACGCCATCGGGTCGGCCGGAGCAGCCGGACAGAAGCCCGACCAGCAGCGCACACGCCAGAACCCGCCGCCCAAGACCGGACACGACCTTCAATTCTCGATCCCCCGAACGCAACAGCTGAACCCGATAGACGACGCTCCCCGCCCCCGCAACGGGCATAAGCACCATGTTACCGGGAAGCACTGCTTTCGCTCAGAGTGTGGCTGCCGCGCCCGGTACGAGCGGTACAAACCGCACCTTCATCAGGTCCGTCCGGCTCCGGCCGGACTGCTCCTTGACGATGCGGACCAGCGTCTGCACCTCCTCCGGCGCGCCGAGGGGCGCGACGATAACGCCGCCGAGCTTGAGCTGGTCCATCAGCGCCGCCGGGATGTCTTCAGCGGCGGCGGTGACGAGGATGCGGTCGAACGGCGCGCGGGCGGGCATGCCGTTCGTGCCGTCGCCCACATAGGCGGTGACGTTCCGAAGGCCCAGCACCTCGAACCGAGTCTGCGCCTCGCTGACGAGGGAGCGATAGCGGTCCACCGTCACCACGCGCGCGGCGAGATGGGAGAGAACGGCCGCCTGATAGCCGGAGCCGGTGCCCACCTCCAGAACGGTCTGGTCGGCCGTGACGCCGAGGGCCTCCGTCATGGATGCGACGAGGCTCGGCTGCGACATGGTCTGGCCGCAGGCGATGGGCAGCGCCACGTCGTCATAGGCGTGGCGGCGCATCATGGGGTCCACGAACAGGGGGCGCGGCACCAGCTCGATGGCGCGCAGCACGGCCAGATCCCGGATTCCGCGCTGGCGCAGCCGGAGGATGAAGGCCGCGCGTTCCGCCTGCTCGCCGTCGCCCTCGCCGGTGGTCATCCCGGTATCCATCTCCGCCTGATCGTTGAAACCTATGGCAGATTGCCGCCGATATCCAGCCGGCGCCTGTCCACCGTCTTCGCCATGACGCGCCCCGGCGCGGCTTGCGCCGCAACGGCCGATCAGACACCCTCGCGCCGCCATGCGCCCCGACGCCCTGTCCCCCCTCTTCGCAACCCTCGACAGCCTCTCCGGCATCGGCCCCAAGCTGATGAAGCCGTATGCGCGCCTGCTGGGCCGGGAGATGCCCCGGGTCATCGACCTCCTGTTCCACATGCCGTCCGGCTTCGTGGACCGCCGCGCCCGCCCCCTCCTTGCGGAGGCCGTGCCCGAGACCGACGTGACGGTGGAAGTGACGGTGGAGGCCCACCAGCCGCCCTCGCCCGGCAGCCGGGCGCCGCACCGCACCTATGTGTCCGATGCCAGCGGCGACATGGTGGTGGTGCATTTCAAGATCGAGCCCGCGCGCATCGAGCGGATGCTGCCGGTGGGGGCCAAGCGCTGGCTGTGCGGCCGCATCTCGATCTATGACGGGATGCGGCAGATGACGCACCCGGACCGCATTCTAGACGCCGCCGGGGTCGAGCGGCTCCCAGCGGTGGAGCAGGTCTATCCGCTGGTGGAAGGTCTCGCCTCCGGCCACCTGCGGCGAGCCATCGAGGCCGCGCTCCAGCGCGTGCCCGACCTGCCTGAGTGGATACCGGACGATGTGCGCGCCGCGCGCGGCTGGCCCTCCTTCCGCGAGGCGCTGATGCGGCTGCACAAGCCGGCTTCGCCCCATGAGGCGACGCCCGCCGGCGGGCCGTGGCGGCGGCTCGCCTTCGATGAATTGCTGGCCCACCAGCTTACGCTTGCGATGGTTCGGGCGCAGGAGGAGAAGGCCGGCGGCCGCTCCACCATGGGCGACGGACACATCGCCACCCGCCTCGCGGATGCCCTGCCCTTCACGCTCACCGGCGCGCAGGAGCAGGCCATTGCCGCCATCCGCGCGGACCTCGCGGCCGACACGCGCATGCTGCGGCTGCTTCAGGGCGATGTGGGCTCGGGCAAGACCGTCGTCGCCCTGATGGCCGCCGCCACGGTGGCCGAGGCCGGCCGGCAGACGGCACTGATGGCGCCCACCGAGATTCTGGCCCGCCAGCATCACGAGACCATCGCCCCCCTCGCCGCCGCAGCCGGCCTCTCCACCGCCATCCTCACCGGCCGAGAGAAGGGCCGCGCCCGCGAGGCCGTCCTCACGGAACTCGCCTTCGGCCGCACCGATCTGGTGGTGGGCACCCATGCGCTGATCCAGGACGACGTGATCTTCCGCGACCTCGCCCTCGCCGTGGTGGACGAGCAGCACCGCTTCGGCGTCGAGCAGCGGCTGACGCTGGCGCGCAAGGGCGAGGCGGTGGACATGCTGGTGATGACCGCGACGCCCATCCCCCGCACCCTGGTCCTCACCTTGTTCGGCGACATGGACTCCAGCGAGCTGCGCGAGAAGCCGCCGGGCCGGCAGGCCATCGACACCCGCGCCTTGCCCCTCGACCGGCTCGACGAGGTGGTGGCCGGCGTCGGCCGCGCGCTGGCCTCTGGCGCGCGCGCCTACTGGATCTGCCCGCTGGTCGAGGAGACCGACACCTCGGACCTCGCCGCCGCGACCGAGCGCTTCGAGACGCTGCAATCCATCTTCGGCGCATCCGTCGGGCTGGTGCACGGACGGATGTCCGGCGCCGCCAAGGACGAGGCGATGGGCCGCTTCGCCCGGGGCGAGACGCGGCTGCTTGTCGCCACCACGGTCATCGAGGTGGGGGTGAACGTGCCGGAGGCGACCGTGATGGTCATCGAACATGCGGAGCGCTTCGGCCTCGCCCAGCTGCACCAGTTGCGTGGCCGCGTGGGGCGCGGCGACAAGCCGTCCGTCTGCCTGCTGCTCTATCGCCATCCGCTGGGCGAGACGGCGAAGTCCCGCCTCGCCATCCTGCGCGAGAGCCAGGATGGGTTCCGCCTCGCCGAGGAAGATCTGCGCCTGCGCGGCGAAGGCGACGTGCTCGGCACGCGGCAGAGTGGCCTGCCCGGGTTCCGCCTTGCCCGCATGGAATGGCACGGCGGCGAGGTCGAGGCCGCCCGCAACGCCGCGGCGGCACAGGTGCGGGCCGACCCCGATCTCGCCGCACCGGGCGCGCGGACGCTCCACACGCTGCTGCACCTGCAGGAGCGAGATGCTGCGGTGCGCTTGCTCTCCGCCGGATGAGGCGCCATGGTCCGGCAATGGCCGCCGACGACGATGCCCCTCCCCCGCCCCCGCAGGGCACCCGGCTGACGCAGAGCGAAACACTGGCAGCAGGGCGCTGGAGCCGCGCCGCGATCTACCGCAAGCTCTTGTTCGCGGCAGGCTTCGTCTTCCTGGTCATCGGCGTCATCGGCATGGTCGTGCCCATGCTGCCGGGCACGGTGTTCCTGATCCTCGCCGCCTGGTGCTTTACGCGCTCATCGCCGAAGTTCGAGGCTTGGCTTCTCACCCACCGCTGGCTCGGGCCCGGCGTGGTGCGCTGGCGCGAGACCGGGGCCATCCCGCCCATGGTCAAGCTGTTCGCGCTGGCGAGCTTCGTCGGCACCTTCACCGGCAGCTGGTATCTTGGCGCGCCGACCTTCGTCCTTGCGTTTCTCGGCGTGCTGTTCATCGCGCTCGCGGTGTTCATCGCGACCCGGCCGAACCGATAGGCGGCGTCCGCTCAGCGGCGCAGCGGCACCACGTTCCCGGCGAGAACCTCCTCCTCCGCGCTGCAGACCCGGTTGCGGCCGGACCGCTTCGCCTCGTAGAGCGCCACATCCGCCCGCGCGAATGTGGCCTGAAGCGGCTCGGCCCGCGACGCCATGGCGACGCCGATGCTGACGGTGAAGGGCGGCACGTCCGGCGCGTCGTGGCCGATGATGGCGAGGCGCACCGATTCCGCCTGCAGCCGCGCCATCTCCGGCGAGGCGCGCTCCAGCAGGATGGCGAATTCCTCGCCGCCCACCCGTCCGATTAGGGCGGATTGCGGCAGCGAGTGCTGCAGCATGCCGCCAAACCCGCGGATGGTGAGGTCGCCCACCCCGTGGCCGAACGTGTCGTTGATGGCCTTGAAGTGATCGATGTCGATGAGCATCAGGGCGAACGGCGCCGCGCCCGCCTGCCCGTGCACGAGGTCGGAGGCGCGCTGCTCGAACCCGCGACGGTTGAGGAGGCCGGAGAGGGCGTCCGTATCCGCCACCTCCTGCGTCTCCCGGACGAGTTCAATGACCGAGATCACCAGCATCAGGAAGCCGGTCGCGATCATGAGGATTCCGGTGCTGATCTGGGCCACCACCGCGAAGGGCGTGTCCATGTAATTGGTCTGGTGCGGACCCGTGCGCAGGCTGATCGCCAGCGCCGCCTTGAGCGGCACATGGAGGCACAACAGCGCGAACAGGCCGGCGAGCAGCAGGTCCCGCATGCGGCGCGGGCTGTCGCGCAGCACCACCCAGCAACTCGCCGCCGTGGCGAGCACGAACGGCAGCTGGTAGCTGACGACCCGCACCGTCATGTTGACCGTCACTTGCAGAGCCAGCGCCGCGCAGGCGAACATCAGGATGCCGAGGCCGCTCACCAGCCGCCACGGGATGGGCTTGCGATAGAGCACCGCGAGGCCCGGTACCATCAGGATCAGGCAGGCGCCGAAAGACAGGTAGATCACCGGCGCGAACAGCATCACCCAGCCGGTGTAGGACTGAGCGAGCATCGCCAGCGGCGCCAGCACGATGGCACCGAAGCTGGCCGCGAACCACAGGGGTGCAGTGGAGCCACGGTGAAGCAGCGCCAGCGCGAGATAGCTCGCGGCGAACAGGGCCGCCACCACGGCATTCATGACGAGGGGAAACGTCGCAGCAGGCATCGACCGAGGTCCGAACCCCCACTCAAGCGTCGGCTTGTCCAAGCGGATCAAGGCGACGAATCGCGCCCAAGCGCAACATATTTTCCCATCGCCGCGCGTGGATTTCGCCACCCGCGGCGGGAGAAGCCGCCGTCACTCGACGGTGACGGATTTAGCCAGGTTGCGCGGCTGGTCCACGTCCGTGCCCATGATGACCGCCGTGTGGTAGGCGATGAGCTGCACCGGGATGGAATAGACCATGGGGCACACGGTCGCCGGCATCTCGGGCAGGATCAGCTTCTGCACCGCATTGATGGGCGCGGCCTCGGCACCCTTGGGATCGGTGACGAGGATGATCTTGCCGCCGCGCGCCGCCACCTCCTCCATGTTGGAGACGGTCTTGTCGAAGATACGGTCGTGCGGGGCGATGACCACCACCGGCATCTTCTCGTCGATGAGCGCGATGGGGCCGTGCTTCAGCTCGCCGCCGGCATAGCCCTCGGCGTGGATATAGGAGATTTCCTTCAGCTTCAGCGCGCCTTCGAGCGACAGCGGATAGTTGGTTCCACGGCCGAGATAGAGCACGTCCCGGGCCTTCGCGAGGGTCCGGGCGAGCACCTCGATTTCCGGGGAGAGCTTCAGCGCCTCCGTCATCAGCCGCGGCACCTCCATGAAGGCGCGCACCAGCTTGTGCTCGTCCTCCGCCGACAGCACGCCCTTGGCGCGGCCGAAGGCGACGGACAGGCAGGCGAGGGTCGCCAGCTGGCAGGTGAAGGCCTTGGTGGAGGCGACGCCGATTTCCGGACCGGCGAGAATGGGCAGCACCACGTCCGCCTCGCGGGCGATGGTGGAGGTGGGCACGTTCACCACGGCCACCACCTTCTGCCCGCATTCCTTGGCGTAGCGCAGGGATGCGAGCGTGTCCGCCGTCTCGCCCGACTGGGAGATGACGATGGTGACGCCACCCGGCGTCAGCGGCGTCTCGCGATAGCGGAACTCGGAGGCGATGTCGGTGGAAACCGGCACGCGGCCGAACCGCTCCAGCCAGTATTCAGCCACCGCGCCGGCATAGAGCGCCGTGCCGCACGCCGTGATGGAGATGTGCTGCACCTCCTTGGCGTCGAACGGCAGCTCGGGCAGCGAGACGGTCTCGCTGTCGAGGTCGAGATAATGGCCGAAGGTGTGGGAGATGACCTCCGGCTGCTCGTAGATCTCCTTCGCCATGAAATGGCGATGGTTGCCCTTGTCCACGAGCAGGGCGCCGGCCGGCACCTTCTGCACCGTGCGCTCCACGATGCGGCCCGTCTCGTCGCGGATTTCCGCGCCCTCGCGCGTCAGCACCGCCCAGTCGCCCTCTTCCAGATAGGCAATGCGGTCGGTGAACGGGCCGAGGGCGATGGCGTCCGAGCCGAGGAACATCTCGCCGTTGCCGTAGCCGATGGCGAGGGGAGAGCCGCGGCGGGCGGCGATCAGAAGGTCGGTCTTGCCGTCGAACAGGAAGCCGAGGGCGAAGGCGCCCTTGAGGCGCGGGAGCACGGCCGCCACTGCCGCCACCGGGTCCTTGCCGGCGAGCAGTTCGCGATCCACCAGCTGGGCGACGACCTCGGTGTCGGTGTCGCTCCGGAAGGAGACGCCAGCGGCCTTCAGCTCTTCCTTCAGCTCACGGAAATTCTCGATGATGCCATTGTGAACCACCGCCACGCGCTTGGTGCCGTGGGGATGGGCGTTGCGCTCGGAGGGCTTGCCGTGGGTCGCCCAGCGGGTATGCCCGATGCCGGCGTGGCCCTTGGGCGGGTGCTTGTCGAGCTTGGTCTCGAGATTGCGCAGCTTGCCTTCGGCGCGGCAGATTTCGAGGTGACCATTCTCCAGGGTCGCGATGCCGGCGGAATCATAGCCGCGGTATTCCAGGCGCCGGAGCGATTCGACCACCTTGTCCGCGACGGCGCTCTTCCCCAGAATGCCGACGATTCCGCACATGCGATCTAACTCCGATGTTGGCGGCGCCCCAGATGAGCCCGGGTGACGGTCGCGCCCAAGGTGCACTGCAAAAACTGAATGGACCGTTCCTAACCCGCAACTCCTAACCGTCACGGGGCTGGAGCCGGAATCACATCGCCTTTCCGTTGGTGACAGGTGGGCCGACCTCAGGCCTTCTTCTTGGCCTCGGCCCGTGCGGCGCGGAACTCGCGCGCCCACCCCTCCTTCACCACCTGCCGGCTGCGGGCGATGGCGAGCGCATCCTCCGGCACATCCGAGGTGATGACGGCGCCGGTGCCCACATAGGCCCCCGCCCCGATCGTCACCGGGGCAACGAGGGCCGAGTTCACGCCGATGAAGGCGCCCGCGCCGATCTCGGTGCGGTACTTGGAGAAGCCGTCGTAATTGCAGGTGATGGTGCCGGCGCCCAGATTGGCCCCCGCGCCCACATGGGCGTCGCCCACATAGGACAGGTGGTTCACCTTGGCGCCGCTCTCGATATGGGCGGCCTTGGTCTCCACGAAATTGCCGATCCGCACGCCCGCCTCCAGCCGCGTGCCCGGCCGCAGCCGCGCATAGGGGCCGATGGAAACGCCGGGCTCGAGATGCGCGCCTTCCAGATGGCAGAAGGCGTGGATCACCACGTCGTCGCCCACGGTCACGCCCGGCCCGAACACGACGTTGGGCTCCACGATCACGTCGCGGCCGAGCACGGTATCGGCGGAGAAGAACACCGTCTCCGGGGCAATGAGCGTAACACCCTCGGCCATGGCGGCGCGGCGCAGGCGCTGCTGCAGGATGGCTTCCGCCTCGGCGAGCTGGATGCGGCTGTTGACACCGGCCACCTCGTCCGCGTCCGCCTTCGCCGCGACGGCCGGGCGGCCATCGGCGCGGGCGATCTCCACCGCGTCGGTGAGATAATATTCGCCCTTGGAATTGGCGTTGCCGATGCGGTCGAGGATGGAAAGCGCATCCTTGCCGGCGAGCGCCATCAGCCCGGCATTGCAGAAGCGGATCGCCTTCTCGGCCGTCGTCGCGTCCTTCTCCTCGCGGATGGCGACGAGTTCGTCGCCGGAGGTGACGAGGCGGCCATAGCCGGTGGGATCTTCCGGCTCGAAACCGAGCGCGGCGACCGCGGCGCCTTCGGCCAGCGGCGCGCGCAGGCGGGCGAGCGTTTCGGGGCGCACCAGCGGGGTGTCGGCATAAAGCACAAGCACGTCGTCGGCGCCCTGCTCCAGCGCGGCGCGGGCGGCGAGCACGGCGTGGGCGGTGCCGAGCCGCTCGGTCTGCACGAACACCTGCGCGTCCGGCACGATGCGCGTCGCCTCGGCGGCGACATCCTCGCGGCCGGGGCCAACCACGACGGCGGTGCGGGTGGCGCCGGCGGCACGGGTCGCCGCCAGCACGTGATGGAGCATGGAGCGCCCGGCGACCTTGTGGAGCACCTTGGGGAGGCGCGACTTCATGCGCGTCCCTTCCCCGGCGGCGAGCACCACCACGAGCAGGCTCCGGTCACTCATCGCGATTCCTCCGCGGCGCTAGCGTTCTGCCCCCCATTACCCCGCCGCCGCACCAAGCGGAAGCGGGGACAGGGACGAGAGGGAGGCGCGCCGCAGATGGCGATGATCAGGCGCCGCGGGTCCAGCGCACGGTCGCCTCGGCGACGCGGCGGCCGAGATGGGCGGCGGTGCGGCGGTCGGTGGCAGGGGGCACCATGTCCGGACCTTCATCGATGTTGGACTGGGCATAGGCGCCAGCGAAGCCGCCGAGGCGGTTCAGGTCTTCCGGCGAGCCCTTGGAATTGTTGTTGCCGGGATGCAGGCCAAGGCCCACCCACACCATGCCGTGCTGCTGCGACAGACCGAACATCGCATGGATGCCCTGATGCTTGTCACCGTTCTGGGCTCCGGAATTGACGAAGCCGGCGGCCAGCTTGTCCTTCCACTTCATCTCGAACCAGCGCTTGGAGGACTTCTCGGCGAAGGTCTGGAAGGCGGCCGAGACGTTGCCCATGTAGATCGGCGCGCCGAAGATGATGGCGGCGGCGCCGTCCAGCACGTCCCATTTGTCGTCCACCTCGTCCACGGAGACGAGGACGCCTTCCACGGCATCGACTTCCTTGATGCCGGCAAGCACGGATTCAGCCACGACCTTCGTGTGGCCATAGCCCGAGTGATACACGATCGCGACGACTGGCTTCGACATGACACGTCTCCCGGTTGGGTTCGCCACCGGTTATGTCGTGCATGGATGCCCGCATCCAGCCTTAAGATCGCAATCCAGCCTTGCGCTTTCGCAAACGCACGGCGACCTGCTCAGCCGCCCTTGGGGAATTCCAGCCCCATCTCGCGATAGCGCTCGGGATCATCCGCCCAGCTTTCGCGCACCTTCACGAACAGGAAGAGATGCACGGGCTGTTCGATGATCTCGGAGATCTCCTTCCGGGATTCGGTCGAGATGGTCTTGATGGTGTTTCCACCCTTGCCGAGCACGATCTTGCGCTGGCTTTCGCGCTCCACGAAGATCGTCTGCTCGATGCGCACGGACCCGTTGCGCAATTCCTTCCAGCTCTCGGTTTCCACCGTCGAGCGGTAGGGCAGTTCGTCGTGCAGGCGCAGGAACATCTTCTCGCGGGTGATCTCGGCCGCAAGCATGCGCATGGGCGCATCCGAAACCTGATCCTCCGGATAGAGCCAGGGGCCGGGCGGCACCGTCTCGGCGAACCAGCGGCGCACATCTTCCACGCCGTCGCCCGTGAGCGCGGAGACCATGAACACCCGGTCGAACGGGACCTGCTCGGTGATCGCGGCGGCCAACGCCAGCAGGCTGTCGCGGCGGATCAGGTCGATCTTGTTGAGGATCAGCGCGCGCGGCTTGCGGATGTCCTTCAGCTGGCCGAGCAGCGCCTCGATATCCTCGTCGAGGCCGCGGTTGGCATCCACCAGCAGCGCAATCACATCCGCGTCGGCGGCATGGGTCCAGGCGCTCGACACCATGGCCCGCTCCAGCCGGCGCTTGGGCGCGAAGATGCCGGGGGTGTCCACCAGCACCACCTGAGCGGCGCCGTCCAGCGCGATACCGCGCACGATGGAGCGCGTCGTCTGCACCTTGTGCGAGACGATGGAGACCTTGGTCCCAACCAGTTGATTGGTGAGCGTGGACTTGCCGGCATTGGGCGCGCCAAGCAAGGCGACGAAGCCGCAGCGGGTCGGTCCTTCGAGCGGCGTCAGGGGGGCGCGCGCGACGCGGTCCAGCTCGTCGTCGAAATCGTCCTCGTCGTCCTCATCTTCCGGGAGATCGTCTTCGGCGAGATCGTCTTCGGTAAGATCATCGTCGGACAGATCGTCTTCCGCGATCTCCGCATAGGCGACGTTTTCCGCAGCACCAGCGTCAACGAGGGTTTGCTCTTCCGGAGCGGCAGGCTTTTGATCCGGGGCGGCCGTGTCGGCGCCCGCCTTCTTCCTCGGTGCCATCAGGCCTCGTCCTTCTTCCAAACGCCCTCACGGACGAGGAAGGCGGCAGCGGCCGCCTTCTGTGCATTCTGCTTGGAGGCGCCATCCGCCTGCGCCGATGCGAGGCCCGGCAGGTCCACCGCAACGGTGAAGCGGGGGGCGTGGTCCGGGCCGGAGCGCATCACCTCGCGATAGGCGGGCGGCGGCAGGCCCCGGGCCTGCGCCCATTCCTGCAGCACGGTCTTGGCATCGCGCAGCGGTCGGCGCGGGGCCTCCAGCCGGGGGCGCCAGAATCGCTCCACCAGCGCGTGAGCAGCCTCATACCCGCCATCGAGGAACACTGCCGCCACCACGCCCTCGGCCACGTCGGCGAGGATGGCGCGGCGCTTGTGCGCACCGGACTGGCTTTCGCCGGGGCCGAGGCGGATGAACGGGCCGAGGTCCATGTCCTCGGCGACTTCGGCGCAGGCTTCCTCGCGCACCAGCTCGGCGAGCCGGCGGGACAATTCGCCCTCCTCCCCTTCCGGGAAGGCGAGATAGAGCATGTGCGACACCACCGAGCCGAGCACGTGGTCGCCCAGGAATTCCACCCGCTGGTAGGAGCGCAGGCGCGGCGCCTCACCCTTCACGGCGCTGATGTGGGACAGGGCCAGCTCAAGGATGGAGCGATCGCGGAAGCGGTAGCCGATCCGCTCCTCGAGATGGGCGAGATCCCGCCCCGCGCCGTTCAATGCACCCGCGTGAACAGCCGATCCCATCGCACCGTCCAAGGCCATGTCCAAACCTGCCACGCGGAAGCGCCCTCGTCGATGGAGAAGAAGATCAGTTGCGCCTTGCCGATGAGATTCTCGAACGGAACATAGCCCACCTGGCTCAGCACGCGGCTGTCGGCGGAATTGTCCCGGTTGTCGCCCATCATGAAGAAGTGGCCGAGCGGAACCTCATAGACCGGGGTGTTGTCGTAGAAGCCATTGTCCACGAGGTCGAGGGTCTCATAGGAGACGCCGTTCGGCAGAGTCTCGCGCCAGCGCTTCACCGGCACCCTGCGGCCCGAGCCGTCGTCCTCGCTCACGTCGGACAGGCGCTCGCGCTTTACCGGCACACCGTTGATGTGGAGGAGGCCGCCGATCATCTGGATCTTGTCGCCGGGCATGCCGACGACGCGCTTGATGTAGTCTGTCTCATTGTCCTTGGGCAGCTTGAACACCACCACGTCGCCCCGCGTCGGCTCCGAGCCGAGGATGCGGCCGGAGAACAGGTTTGGCGAGAACGGAATCGAGAAGTGGGAATAGCCGTAGCTGTACTTGGACACGAACAGGTAGTCGCCGATCAGGAGCGTGTCCTTCATCGACCCCGAGGGGATGTTGAACGGCTGGAACAGGAAGGTACGGATCACCAGCGCGATCAGCAGCGCATGGACGATCACCCGGACGGTTTCGAGGGTGCCGCCGTCCTTCTTGGAATCGCTGTTCGCGGTCATTGGTATCCAAGGTTTCCCAAATGAGGCGCAGGGTAAGACAAACTGCGCCGAAACTGAGGAGATACCGGCAGATGCGCGCCGGCCTCTACAGGCGAGACCGCCCCTATAGAGGCTTCCCGGCCTCCCGGCAACGCGCCCGCCCCACCTGCTCCAGCGTCAGGCGCCGGAGCGCGGCACCGCCGAGATGATGACATGGGCGGCCGTCAGCGGCCCTTCGTCCGTGAGGGACAGATGGATGCGGGGCTCATATCCCTCCGGCACCATCTCCGCCAGCCGTCGCGCCGCGCCGCCCGTGAGCACCAGCGTCGGCTGGCCGGACGGCAGGTTCACGACGCCCATGTCGCGCCAGAACACGCCCCGGCTCAGCCCGGTGCCGAGCGCCTTGGCGCAGGCCTCCTTGGCTGCGAAGCGCTTGGCGTAGGTCTCCGCCCTGAGCTTGCGCCGATCCGCCTTTGCCCGCTCCAGCGGCGTGAAGACGCGGTTGAGGAACCGGTCGCCGAACCGCTCGATGGATTTGGCGATGCGGCGCGCATCCGAGAAGTCGGAGCCGATGCCAAGGATCATGCCGCCGCGTCCGCTGCTGCCGCGCGCCCGGCGGCGATGGCCGCCCGCATGGTGGCGATGGCCGCCTCCAGCCCGACGAAGATGGCTTCGCCGATGAGGAAATGGCCGATGTTCAGCTCCACGATCTCGGGAAACGCCGCGATGCGCTCCGCCGTCGCATAGTCCAGCCCATGGCCGGCATGAACTTCCAGACCGAGCCCGTGGGCCTGCCGCGCGCCGGCCTTCAGCCGCGCGAACTCGGTCTCGGCCTCCGCCGTGCGACCTTCCGCCACCGCGTCGCACCAGCCGCCGGTGTGCAGTTCCACGATGTCGGCGCCGAGCGCGGCGGCGGCGGCGATCTGCCGGTCCTCGGCCGCGATGAAGAGCGAGACGCGGATGCCGGCCGCCTTTAGCCGGGCGATGCGCGGGCCGAGTTCGGCGGCGAGACCCGCCGCATCGAGGCCGCCCTCGGTGGTGCGCTCCTCCCGCCGCTCGGGCACGAGGCAGCAGGCGTTGGGCCGGATGGAGAGTGCGATGCCCACCATCTCCTCGGTGGCGGCCATCTCGAAATTGAGCGGCAGGTCGATGTCTGCCTTCAGCCGCGCCATGTCCGCGTCGCGGATATGGCGGCGATCCTCCCGCAGATGGGCGGTGATTCCATCCGCGCCTGCAGCGGCGGCGAGGAGGGCGGCGCGCACCGGGTCGGGCAGGAGGCCGCCCCGCGCGTTGCGCACGGTCGCCACGTGGTCGACGTTCACCCCCAGCCGCACCGGCTCCAGCACCGCCATCGTTTCCGCTCCTGCCGTCGTCACGCGCGTTCCTGCATGGTCCAGAACACCGTTACCCGCTTTGTCATCCCCCGGCTCGTCCGGGGGATCCACCTAGCCGACAGGCCGGTGCCCCGTCATCGATCACGCGGCAAACGGGACAGTGGATGCCCCGGACAAGCCGGGGCATGACAACTCAAGGACCTGCCTCGACCGGTGAGACACGCCTAATCATAACAACTTCAGCCGTTCACGCGCTCCACCTGCGAGACCACGTCGCGGGCCTTGAGGTCGGCGATGATGGCGTTGAGGTGCCTGAGGTCGAACACCTCCACGTCGATCACCATCTCGTGGAAATCGGCGGATCGGGCATGCATCTGCAGCCCGTCGATATTGCCGCCCCGGTCGCCGATGGCGCCCGCGATCTGCGCCAGCGAGCCGGGTGCGTTGCGGGCGGTGACAACGATGCGGGCCGGGAACCGCCCCTCGGACAGCTCGTCCACGTCCCAGCGCACGTCGAGCCAGCGCTCGGGCGCATCCTCGAAGCCCTGCAGCGACGCCGACTGGATGGGATAGATGGTGATGCCCTCGCCCGGCGTGAGGATGCCGACGATACGGTCCCCTGGCACGGCCCCGCCATCGGGCGCGAAGCGCACCGGCAGGTCGCCGTTGATGCCGCGGATGGGGATGGCATCGAGCCGCTCGGCCTTGGCGCCCTCGGGAATCTTGAACTTCAGGTTGTGCCCGCGCTTCAGCTCGAACCAGCCCTCGCCGCTGGCGCGCTCGGACCGCTCCTCGGGGCGGGGCGGCACCCAGTCGGGATAGACGGCGCGGATCACGTCATCGGTCTTGATCTCGCCCCGCCCGATGGCGGCGAACACATCCTCCGCCGAAGCGCGTGCGAGGCGCGGCGTGGCCTTCGCCACAGCGTCCTCGGTGAAGGGCTTGCCGACGCGGGTGAAGGCCCGCTCGGTGATCTTGCGGCCGAGGCCGGCATATTGGGCGCGCACGGCGGCACGCGTGGCCCGGCGCACGGCGGCGCGCGCCTTGCCGGTGACGGCGATGGTCTCCCACGCGCCCGGCGGCGTCTGCGCCTTGGAGGTGATGATCTCCACCTCGTCGCCGTTCTTCAGCTCAGACACCAGCGGCGCGATGGAGCCGTTGATCTTGCAGCCCACGGCGGTGTTGCCCACGTCGGTATGCACGGCATAGGCGAAATCGATGGGCGTCGCCTTGCGCGGCAAGGCGATGAGCCGGCCCTTGGGGGTGAAGCAGAACACCTGATCGTGGAACAGCTCGAGCTTGGTGTGCTCGAGAAATTCCTCGGGCGAGAGCCCCTGCGAAAGGTTCTCGATGGTCTTGCGCAGCCAGGCGTAGGCGCGGCTCTCGTGGGAGAGCATCTCCCCTGGCGCGCCCGACGCATCCTTGTAGAGGGCATGGGCGGCGATGCCGTATTCGGCGATCTCCTCCATGTCCTTGGTGCGGATCTGCATCTCGACGCGCTGGCGGCGCGGGCCGACCACGGTGGTGTGCAGCGAACGGTAGTCGTTGGGCTTGGGGGTGGAGATGTAATCCTTGAACCGGCCGGGCACGATGGCCCACTTGGTGTGGACCACGCCCAAAGCCCGGTAGCAGTCCTCCACCGAGGAGACGAGCACGCGGAAGCCGTAGAGGTCCGACAATTGCTCGAAGCCGATGGCCTTGCGCTCCATCTTGCCCCAGATGGAAAACGGCCGCTTCTCCCGCCCCTTGACCTCGGCGACGATGCCGCGCCGGGCGAGTTCGTCCTTCAGCTCCCGCTCGATCTCCTGCACCACCGGCCCGTTGACCTGCCGAAGCTCGGAGACGCGCGTGGTGATGCTCTCATAGGCCTCCGGGGACAGTTGGCGGAAGGCGAGATCCTCCAGCTCCTCGCGCATGTCCTGCATGCCCATGCGGGCGGCCAGCGGCGCGTAGATGTCCAGCGTCTCCTGCGCCACCCGGTCCCGCTTCTCCGGCGGCACCCATTTCAGCGTGCGCATGTTGTGGAGGCGGTCGGCGAGCTTGACGAGGAGCACTCGCACGTCGTCGGCGATGGCGAGCAGGAGCTTGCGGAGATTCTCGGCCTGCTTCGCCTGCTTGGAGACGAGGTCGAGCTTCTTGATCTTGGTGAGCCCCTCCACCAGCGTCGCGATCTGCTGGCCGAAGAGGCGCTCGATCTCCGCCTTGGTGGCGCTGGTGTCCTCGATGGTGTCGTGCAGCAGGGCCGAGACGATGGTGGCATCGTCCAGCTTGAGATCGGTGAGGATCGCGGCGACTTCGAGCGGATGGGAGAAATAGGGATCGCCGGACGCACGCAGCTGACTGCCATGCGCCCTCATGGCGTAGACGTAGGCGCGGTCGAGCAGCGCCTCGTCGGTGTTGGGATTATACCGTCGAACGCGCTCGACGAGTTCGTATTGGCGCATCATGGCCGGAACGATCCGTCGCAGCACGGCGGAGCGGGTTGAGCACCCGCCCCATCCTGTTGGACCGTAGATATCATGCGGGGGGGCGGGATGCGCAAGCCATTGTCACTGCATGGGTGTGGGAATGTCGCGCATGCCTTGGCCCGCCTCCCTCCCCCTCCCCATGAGGAAGAGGGAGGCGCGAGTATCACGGCAGAAGCAGCGTCGCCCCGGTGGTGTTGCGGCCTTCGAGGTCGCGGTGTGCCTTCTGCACGTCCTTCAGCGCATAGGTCTGGTGGATCGGGATCTTCACCGCGCCGGTCAGCACCGCCTCGAACAGGTCGTTGGCGGTGGCGATGAGGTCGGCCCGCTTGGCGACGAAGGTGCCGAGCGTGGGGCGGGTCGCGAACAGCGAGCCCTTGGCGGAGAGGTGCAGCAGGTCGAAATTCTTGATGGCGCCGGAGGCGTTGCCGAAGCTCACGAACAGGCCGAGGGGCTTCAGGCAGTCGAGGGAGGCGGGATAGGTGGCCTGTCCCACGCCGTCATAGACCACGTCGCACAGCTTGCCGGAGGTGATCTCCTTTACCCGGTGCACGAAGTCCTCGTCGCGGTAGAGAATCACCTCGTCGCAGCCGTTGGCGAGGGCCAGCTCGGCCTTGTCCTTGGAGCCCACGGTGCCGATGACGGTGGCGCCGAGGTACTTCGCCCACTGGCACAGGATGAGGCCGACGCCGCCGGCGGCGGCCTGCACCAGAATCACGTCGCCCGGCTTGATGTGGTGGGTGCGGCGCACGAGATACTGCGCCGTCATGCCCTTCAGCATCATGGCCGCGGCGGTGCGGTCGTCGATGGCGGCGGGCAGATGCACCAGCGCCGCGGCTGGCACGTTCCGCAGCTCCGCATAGGCGCCGATGGTCATGGCATAGGCCACGCGGTCACCGGGGTGGAAATCGGTCACGTCAGGGCCGACCGCCTCGACCACGCCGGCGCCCTCATTGCCGGGAATGAAGGGCATGCTGGCGGCCTTGTAGAGGCCGGTGCGGAAATAGACGTCGATGAAGTTGAGGCCGATGGCGGTGTGGCGCACCTGCACCTGTCCGGGCCCCGGCGGCGCAACCACCACCTCCTCGAAGGTGAGCACCTCGGGTCCGCCCGTCTGATGCACCTGAACCGCATGAACCATGGCAACCAACCCCTATCCTCCCGAAGTTGGAGGGATCATAGGGCGGGCGGGGTCGGCCGCAAGCGCAGTCAGCGCCCTCCCGAAATCTTGAGCACCGCGCCTGTCGTGTAGCTCGCGGCTTCGGACAGCAGGAACAGCACCGCCTCCGCCACCTCCTCCGCCGTGCCGGGCCGGCCGATGGGGATGGACGGCGTCAGGCGCTCCAGCCGCCCGACCACGCCGCTCGCATCGTGAATGTCGGTGGCGATGAGGCCCGGCGCGACGGCATTCACGCGGATTCCCTCGCGCGCCACCTCCCGTCCGAGCCCCAGCGTGAAGCTGTCGATGGCGCCCTTGCTGGCGGCGTACCAGACATATTCCCCCGCCGAGCCCAAGGTCGCCGCCATGGAGGAGATATTGACGATGGCGCCGCCCTTGCCGCCCCGCGCGGTGGACATGCGCCGCACCGCCTGCTGCGCCACAAGGATCGCCCCCGTGACGTTGAGATCGATGACATGGGCCATCTCGGCGGGGTCGGCATCGGCGAAGGGACCGGCGCGGCCGGTGATGCCGGCGTTGTTCACGAGGTCGGTGACGGTGCCGAGATTGGCGTCCACCTCCTCATAGAGACGGGCGATGTCCTCCGGCCGCGCCATGTCGCCCTTGACCACCAGAACCTCCGCCCCCAGCGCCCGCGCCTCGGCGGCCACATCGTCCGCAGAGGCGGCGTCGCGCGTGTAGTTGATGGCGATGCGACCGTAGCCGGCTTCGGCCGCCTGCCGCACGCAGGCCGCGCCGATGCCCCGGCTGCCGCCGGTGACGAGCAGAACCTTGTCCGCGTTCATTCCTCGCCTCCCCTGTTGAGCGCGATCCGCCGCCGGCGACGGCCGGCGGCGGCGACGTTGAGCGCCTCGACCATCACCGAGAAGGCCATGGCCGCATAGATGTAGCCCTTGGAAACATGGGCGCCGAAGCCGTCGGCCACCAGCGTCACGCCGATCAGCACCAGGAAGGCGAGCGCCAGCATCTTGGTGGTGGGATGCGAGGCGATGAAGGCGGAGAGCGGCCCGGAGGCCACGAACATGATGCCCACCGCAATGATCACCGCCATCACCATGATGGCCAGATGCTCGGCCATGCCGATGGCCGTCAGGATGGAATCCACCGAGAAGACCAGATCGAGCAGGATCACCTGCACGACAATGGAGGCGAAGGCGCGTTTGGCCGCTCCGGCCCCATCCGCCGCGCCCGGCTCGTCCTCGCCTTCCAGGGCGCCGTGCATCTCCAAAGTCGCTTTGGCGATCAGGAAGGCGCCGCCGCCGATGAGGATGATATCGCGCCAGGAGAAGTCATGCCCGAACGCCGAGAACAGCGACTCTCTGAGGCCGATCAGCCAGGAGAGCGCGAACAGCAGCCCGATGCGCAGCAGAAGCGCTGCTGAAAGGCCGATCTGCCGGGCCCGCAGCGCCTGCGCGGGCGGCAGGCGCTGCACCACCAGCGAGATGAACACGACATTGTCGATGCCGAGCACGATCTCCATGGCCGTCAGCGTTACCAGCGCCGCCCAGGCTTCCGGCGACGTGATCCAATCCAGCATCGGCGCGCTCCCCTGCCCCAGATTCGCGAAGGCTGATCGGAACGCGGCGCGACTGCAAGTGCGAAGCACAGCAACACCAGGCGCGCACGCGCTGGTCCGCGGCCTCGTCCTGCACGTATCCGCGGCATCTCCGCAGCTTTCGCCGGAGTAGAGTCGGCTCTAGTGTCCCGTGATCCGACCATGAGGAGGCAGCGATGGAACACGACGTGATGCACGAGGTGGTCGTCGTCGGCGCGGGTCCCGCCGGGCTTGCCACCGCCATCGGCCTCGCCGCGCGGGGCGTGTCGACCGCGCTCGTCACCGGCCCCGATCGCGGCGCGGACCACCGCACCACGGCTCTGCTGGAAGGCTCGGTGCGCATCCTCGACTCGTTCGGCGTCTGGGCGAGTATCGCGCCCCGCGCGGCGCCGCTGCGCGACATGCGCATCGCCGACGCCACCCGCCGGCTTGTGCGCGCGCCGGAGGTGACCTTCCGATCCGCCGAGATCGGCCTCGACGCCTTCGGCTACAACATCGAGAACGATGCCCTGCGCAACAGCCTCCTCGCCGCCGCGATGGAGATGCCGGACCTCCACATCGCGCGCACCTCTGTGGAGCGTATCGATTTCGCGCCGGATGCAGTGACGCTCGCCCTCGCCGACGGCGCGCGCCTTTCCGCCCGTCTCGTCGCGGGGGCGGACGGACGGCAGTCCACGGTGCGCGCGGCCGCCGGCATCAAGATGCGCAACCGCGCCTATCCACAGGTGGCCTTCACCGCCACCGTGCGACACACGCGGCCCCACGAGGACACCTCCACCGAATTCCACACCGAGAGCGGCCCCTTCACGCTGGTGCCGCTCGCGGGCGAGCGCTCCTCCATCGTCTGCGTGGTCACCGAGCGCGAAGCCATCCGCCTGCTCGGCCTTGGCGACGAGGCGCTGGCGCGGGAGCTGGAGGCGCGCGCCTCCTCCGTGCTCGGCCGGTTCGAGATGGAGGGTGGCCGCGGCGCCTTCCCGCTGGCGGCGGAGACTGCGGAAAGCCTCGTCGGCGACCGCGTGGCGCTGCTGAGCGAAGCGGCGCACATCATGCCGCCCATCGGGGCTCAGGGACTCAATCTCGGCCTGCGGGATGCGGCGGCTTTGGTCGCGCTCGTGGCCGATGCGTTGGCGTCCGGGCGCGATCCCGGCAGCCGCGAGGTGCTCGCGCGCTATGCGGACAAGCGCCAGCGCGACATTTCGAACCGCATGTCCGCCGTGGACCTGCTCAACCGTTCGCTCCTGTCCGATCTGGTGCCGGTGCAGAGCGTGCGCGGCTTCGGCCTCTATCTGCTCGACCGCGTCGGCCCGCTGCGGCGGACGCTCATGCGCCTCGGCGTCGGCGACAAGGCGGCGTGAAGCTGGCCGCATGAAGCTGGCAGCGTGAAGCTGGTGGCGTGACGATCAGAACAGGCTGAGCGGGATGAGGTGCTCGCGCAGCAGATAGAGCATCAGCGTGACCGTCACGACCGACGACAGCGTGCCGAGGAGGACGGCGGTGGACGCCTCCTCCACGAACACATGGTATTGCCGCGCCAGCACGAACACGTTGAGCGCCGGCGGCAGCGCGGCCATCAGCAGCAGCGTTTCCTCCCACACCGGCAGGAACGGCCCGAACAGCGAGAGCGAGACCAGCGCCACGAACGGGTGGACGAGGAGCTTCAGCACCAGAAGCGGGGCAAGCTCCACCGGCACGCGCTTCAGCGGCCGCAGCGCCACGGTGACGCCGAGGGTGAACAGCGCGCAGGGCGCGGCGGCGTTCTTCAGATAATCCAGCATCCGCGAGAGGGCGTCCGGCTCCTTGAACTCGAACGCCGCCGCCAGCACGCCCAGCAGCGTCGCGATGTTGAAGGGGTGGGTGAGCACCCTTTTGGCGATGAGCACAAGGGTATGGACGATGCTCTCGCCCCGCCCGCGCGTCGCCATCAGCAGCGGCACGACGGTGAAGAAGAACACGCTGTCGGTGGCGAAGATGAGCGCGGCCGGGCTCGCGGCGGCCTGCCCGAAGGCGGCGAGCGTCAGGCCCGGCCCCATGTAGCCCACATTGGCATAGGCCCCGGCGGTAAGCGCGATGGCCGCCTCGCCGATGTTGCCCTTCCTGAACCACAGGCCGACGCCCAGCGCCAGCAGCGACATGGTGGCGGTGGAGGCCAGCACGGCAACGATGAAGGCGGGATTTGCCAGCTCGTGGAACGGCGTCTGCGCCACGATGCGGTAGAACAGCGCCGGCAGCGCCACATAAATGATGAAGAAGGAGAGCCAGGCGAGCCCCGCCTCCGGCAGCTTCACCCTGCGGCCGCAGAAATAGCCGAGGAAGATGAGGCCGAAGAAGGGAAAGGCAAGGCCGAAGAGGTCGCTCATGATCGCCGGAGGCTGGCCGGAAGGCGGCGGAGGCAGCAGTGGTGCCCCCTTCCTACAAAGCCCCGCGATGGATGGAAAGCGCAGGCGCCCCCGATCAGCGCGCCCCCGCCTTTCCCATCAGATGCCGAGCGGCATAAAGCTCGGGATAGAGCCGGTTGCGGAACTGGCTCGCGGCCGGCTCCACCGTCGCCAGCAGCCGGTCGATGGCGCCGGAGTTCGGCGTATCGGCCCAGGCGCGGCGCGCGATGGGACGGTCGTCGAGCCAGAAGGGGCTCCAGTCCAGCGTTGTCTCGATGAGTTCGCGGGCGAAGTCCGGCCCCTCCTCTAGCGAGCCCTGCAGCACCACGTCGATGTAGGACTGCACCAGCGGGAAGTTCACGTCAGGGTACTGGAGATCGGCTGGGCCTTTGCCGTCGGAATTCTTCGGCACGTAGATCCAGATCTTGCCGACGCGGGGCAGGCCTTCCCAGTCGACGGCTTCCACATGGGCCTGATCCAGCTCCACCCGGTTATAGCCCCCCTCGCGGGCGTCGAACGCGGCGAGCTCGGCCTCATCCTTCACCGGGAAGATGACGCCGTTGATGCTGTAGGCCTCTTCGCCCGGCATGCGCGGGCGGATGCCGAGGGCGGTGAAGCCCGCCGCGCCCTCGCGCGGCGTGAAGCGCGACGCCCATGACCGGACATAGCCGAAGCTCCCCGAGATTCGCGCCGCGATGGCGGGCACGGGGCGCCCGGAGGTGGAGGTCCGCGACGGCCCGTTGATCAGGGAGCCGTAGCCGAACAGGAAGTCCCGCGGCGCATTGGCGAGACGCTGGCCCCAGAAGTCCTTCCCCATCACCGGCAGGGTGGAAGCAGCCAGCCCGGCGACACCGCCGAGCATTCCGCGCCGCGAGATCATCATGCCCAAGGTCCCCCTGCCCGATGCGCTTTCGCCTTCGCCCTGAAGTCGTGTTGCGCGGGCGGGCGAGCTATGCTGCATTGCAATCAACAGGTTCTGCGGGGGGTTGTACACCCCTCGCCCGATCCATACGGGGGGACTCATGAAGCTGCCGCGCCAATTCTTCAAGCCGCTCGCCATCGGCGCGCCCGCACCTTATCGCGAACTGCCGGTGCGGCTGGAGCGCATGATCCATTTCGTGCCGCCGCACCTGGAGAAGATGCGCGCCAAGGTGCCGGACATCGCCAAGCAGGTGGACGTCGTGCTCGGCAATCTGGAGGACGCGATTCCCTCCGACGCCAAGGAGGCCGCGCGCAGGGGCTTCATCGAGATGGCCAAGGCCACCGATTTCGGCTCCACCGGCCTGTGGACCCGCATCAACTGCCTCAACAGCCCGTGGGTGCTGGACGACATCGTCGAGATCGTCAGCGAGATCGGCAACAAGCTGGACGTCATCATGCTGCCCAAGGTCGAGGGCGCCTGGGACATCCACTATCTCGATCAGCTTCTCGCCCAGCTTGAGGCGCGCCACTCCATCGCGAAGCCCATCCTCATCCACGCCATTCTGGAAACCGCCGAGGGCGTGAAGAACGTGGAGGAGATCGCGGCCGCCTCCCCGCGCATGCACGGCATGAGCCTCGGCCCGGCCGATCTTGCCGCCTCCCGCGCCATGAAGACCACCCGCGTCGGCGGCGGCCATCCGGACTACAAGGTGCTGGCCGATCCGGACGGTGACAAGCCGCGCGCCGGCTATCAGCAGGACCTGTGGCATTATACCGTCGGCAAGATGGTGGATGCCTGCGCCGCCAACGGCATCAAGCCGTTTTACGGCCCGTTCGGCGACTTCGCCGACCTCGCCGCGTGCGAGAGCCAGTTCCGAAATGCCTTCCTGCAGGGCTGCGTCGGCGCCTGGTCGCTGCACCCCACGCAGATCGAGATCGCCAAGCGCGTGTTCTCGCCCGATCCGGGCGAGGTGGCGTTCGCGCTCAAGATTCTCGAAGCCATGCCGGACGGCGCGGGCGCGGTGATGATCGACGGCAAGATGCAGGACGATGCCACCTGGAAGCAGGCCAAGGTGATCGTCGACCTTGCCCGCATTGTCGCAGCCAAGGACCCGGAAATGGGCAAAGCCTACGGATTGTGAGAGAATTAGTTAACCAGCGGCCGCGGCGAAGGTCGCCGCGGCACTCGCGCCCGGTTTCGGGCGCAGTGGAATAGTCAGGAAGAGGCGGGACATGGCCAGCCAGGACAAAGCGCGCGCAAAGCCCGCAATCGTTGCTCCCATTGGCGACGGCATCCCCGAAGACCCCACGCATTACGCTGCGTCAGAACTCGGTGCGGGCATGCGTCAGGCGAGGTTCCGCATCGGCGAGGTGGTGCGCCACAAGCACTTCCCCTTCCGGGGCGTGGTGTTCGACGTGGACCCCGTGTTCGACAACACCGAGGAATGGTGGCTCTCGATTCCCGAGGACATCCGCCCCCACAAGGACCAGCCGTTCTACCACCTGCTCGCCGAGAACGCGGACAGCGAATACGTCGCCTACGTCTCCGAGCAGAATCTGGAGCGCGACACATCCGAGGAGCCGGTGCGCCACCCCAAGGTCACCGAGGCCCTCTCGGAAGATGGCGCCGGCGGCTGGCGGGTGCGGCCCGATCTGGTGAACTGACGAGCCGTTCACTGATCGTTGGACTCGAAAAAACCCCCGGCCACAAGCCGGGGGTTTTTCTTTTAGAGAGAAGACGACGGCAGGTGCCGCCGGCTCACTTCTTCGCCGGATCAGCCGCAGGCGCAGCCGGAGCGGGAGCGGGAGCGGCAGGCTTGGCGGGGGCGGCGGTCTTCTCGATCTTCGCGTCGGCGCGCAGCTTCGTCACCATGTCGGCCTGCGCCTTGCGGACGAGGTACTGTTCCACCTGATCCTCGACCTGCTCATAGGCCGGCACCGGCTTCTGGCGCTTGTCCTCGACCTTGATGATGTGCCAGCCGAACTGGGTCTTCACCGGGTCGGAGACCTGGCCCTTCTCCAGCTTGAACGCAGCTTCGGCGAATTCCGGCACCATCTGGTCCTTGGTGAAATAGCCGAGATCGCCGCCGTCTTCGGCGCTGTCCTTGGAATTCTCCTTGGCGAGCTTGGAGAAGTCCTCGCCGGCCTTGGCGCGCTTGGCGATGTCCTTGGCCTTGGCCTCGTCGTCCACCAGGATGTGGCGGGCGTGGACTTCCATGTCGGCGGGGGCGGACTTCACCAGATCGTCGTAGGTCTTGCGCTTGAGCTCCGCGGAAACGGCCTTCTTGGCCTCCTGCATCATGAGCGCTTCCATGAGCGCCTTCATGCGGGCGTAGGCGAGGCGATTCTGGAACTCGGGGGTCTGGTCGATCTTCTGCGCCTCGGCGGCCTTGGCGATAAGGGTCATGTCGGTCAGGAACGACAGGACGTATTCATCGCGGGCCGGGCCACGGACTTCGGGCGGCAGGCCGGAGCCGATGTCCTCGATGGCGATGTTCAGCTCGCTCTGGCGGATGGGCGTCCCGTTGACGGTGACAAGGACCGGATCGGCGCCGGGGGCTGCCGCAGGGGCCGCAGCAGGAGCGGCCGCGGGTGCCGGGGCTCCCTGCGCCAACGCCGCCCCCATGGAGGCCGCGGAAACCGAGGCCGCGAGCAGGGCGGCGAAGAGGGAAAGCTGAGCGGAACGCTTCATAGGGCCGTTTTCCTCGGATATGTGTCGTCGGATGCGCCGATGCGCGCGCAACCTTGCTCACGTGTCCTCCGCTGACAAGAGGGCATTGTTGCGGCATACCGGCGACTGGAAAACGCACGGCGGGGCTTTCGTTCCCACGCGCGAGCCTGTATAAGGCGCGCCTTCAATCGGGAATGCTGGCCCCAGGGCGAGCCCCGCGAATTGCTTCCAGGCATTTCGCAACCGGGCTCTAGACGAACGCGCACAGGCGTCGTCTTCCGTCTTCAGGTTCGGCGCACACCGATCACAAGTTCGAAAAGCCGCAAGGGCGCCAGCCGGCGCGCTCGCATGTTGCGCCAGTTGGCGAGTCACCTGGCTCGTTCCGTCGTTCAGGAGTTTGGACAATGGCTGTCCCGAAGAGAAAGACCTCGCCGTCCCGTCGCGGCATGCGCCGCTCGGCCGACGCGCTGAAGCAGCCCACCTATGTGGAAGACAAGGATTCGGGCGAGCTGCGCCGTCCGCACCACGTCGACCTCAAGACCGGCATGTATCGCGGCCGTCAGATCCTGAAGCCCAAGGCCGAGGCCTGAGCTTCATTCAAGCGAGCGGCGGCCGCACGGCCGCCCGCTGCAGCGCCGGCGCAACCCGTCGGCGCGCCGCGCCCTTCAAGCGGGCGCTTCGGCCCCGGAGGCGTCACGCTCAGCGACCGGGCCCATCTGTTCCCGCCCGTGTCGCCGCCACGCGATTCGCTCCCGCGCATGGGATCACCGTTTTAGAGCGACCGGCCAAACGGCACGCGTCTTTCCAACGGCGCTCTTTCTCTCCCCAAATCTGCCCATCCCATGAGCCAAATGGCTGCGCATGAACGCGCGACCTGCGCACGGCGCATTGCGCGTGCTGCCTTCGCCCGCCCTTGATTCTCCCCTTACCCAACTGGCGATCAGGCGGAATGGCGCACCCCGGGCCGCCTCCGCGTCCGTGACATTTGGCGCCCGATGTGTCATCGCATCGGCCGGAGCCGGGCGGTGCCGAAGGGGTGATCCCAAGCGCCATCCTGGGCATTTTGCCGGCTGAGCGGTCCCGAGGAGCACCAATGCTGACACCCGTCCCGTTGCTGATCGTCCCCCTCGCCCTCTACAACATCATGGTCTTCCTGATGCCCGGCACGGAATGGACCACTGTGCTCACCACGGTCGACATGATGTCGGGGGCGCAATGGACGATCACCCTCGCGGAGGGTTTCATCGTCCTCAGCCTGTTCTTCCTGTTTTTCGAGATTCTGAAGTCAACGCGCATCACCTCGCGCTCGATCATCGATCACATGCTGTCGATGCTCGTGTTCGCGGCCGGCCTCGCCGAGTTCCTGCTGGTGCGCCCTGCCGGAAACTCGGTGTTCGCCATCCTGCTGTGCATCATGCTGCTGGACGTGGTGGCCGGATTCTCGGTCTCGATCCGGGTCGCGCAACGCGACTTCAGCGTCGATCCGCGCGTGCAGCAGTAACGACTGCACTGCGATGCAACGGCCCGGCTGAACCGGCCACCGCGCATCTCTTGGATTCCGCATGTATTGGATTTCGAGACGCCGGCCCCCTATCGGGCGGCCGGCGACGCGGGTCGATCAGCTGCCGCTGCCTTCCTTCGGCTGGCTGCGGGCTTCACCGGGAGCATCGTTCTTGGCCACGAGCTTAGGCTCCGGCTTGGGAACGAGCTGCTCCAGCTTGGCCTGCATATCCGCCATCTGGCGCTTCAGGACGTCGAGTTCGTCGACACGCTCGGGCTGCGCAGATACAGCCTGCGCGGGCGCGGCGGCCGGAGCAGCGGGCGTCGCCGGCTCGTCGCCCTTTGGGAAGGGCAGGAACAGGTGGAACGCACGCTCGAACACTTCCATGTTGCGGCGCACCGTCTCGTCCAATCCGGCGAACGGAGCACCCGGCACCGGAAAGGGCGTGCCGGCAAGCGTCTGGGAGAGGTGATCCCGGAACTTGCCCTGATCCTTGGTGAAGCTGTCGATGGACGCTTCCAAGTAACGAGGCACTAGCATCTGCATGCTGTCCCCGTAGAAGCGGATGATCTGGCGCAGGAAGGCGATGGGCAGAAGGTTCTGCCCCTTGTTTTCCTGCTCGAAGATGATCTGCGTCAATACCGAGTGCGTAATGTCCTCGCCATTCTTGGCGTCATACACCACGAAATCCTCGCCTTCCTTCACCATGTTGGCGAGGTCTTCGAGAGTCACGTAGGTGCTGGTCCCCGTGTTGTAGAGACGGCGGTTCGCGTATTTCTTGATGGTGACTGGCTCTTGCGATTTGGCCATCGTCCGGTCATCCGTTTCCTTGGGCGGAACGGCAGGTTAAGGCGTTTCCAAGTGCAGAGCTACCACTTTGTGTGCGCTGCCCATGGCGCCTTTCGCAGCGCGGTTCCCTGGCGTCCCGACCAAGGTTGAACAGCTGCTTTTGATCCGCCCCCTTGCCATGCGATGGGTCATTGACACATGGTCCGGCCCGGACACGATAGAGGTCAAGCCTTCCCACTCGCCATCCGGCAAAGAGGCGCGGAGCCACCCGCCCGATCTTCCCAGGAGAGACTTCCATGAAGGACGAGGTCGTCATCGTCGCCGCCGCGCGTACCCCTGTCGGGTCGTTCAACGGCGCGCTCGGCACGCTTCCCGCGCATGAGCTCGGTGCCATCGCCATCAAGGCCGCCCTCGAGCGCGCTGGCGTCGCCCCGGCAGCCGTGAGCGAGGTGATTTTGGGCCAGGTGCTCACCGCCGCCCAGGGCCAGAACCCCGCCCGCCAGGCCTCGATCAAGGCCGGCGTGCCCATCGAGGCGCCCGCCTACGAGGTGCAGATGGTCTGCGGCTCGGGCCTGCGCTCGGTCGCGCTCGGCGCCCAGGCCATCGCCAACGGCGACAGCGAGGTCGTGGTGGCCGGCGGCCAGGAATCCATGAGCCAGTCCACCCACGCCGCGCACCTGCGCAACGGCGTGCGCATGGGCAATGCCGACTTCGCCGACACCATGATCAAGGACGGCCTGTGGGACGCCTTCAATGGCTACCACATGGGCGTGACCGCGGAGAACGTGGCCAAGGAATTCCAGATCACCCGCACCGAGCAGGACGAGTTCGCCGTCGCCTCCCAGAACAAGGCCGAGGCGGCCCAGAAGGGCGGCAAGTTCAAGGACGAGATCGTCCCCGTCACCATCTCCACCCGCAAGGGCGACGTGGTGGTGGACCAGGACGAGTACATCCGCCACGGCGCCACCATTGACGCCATGGCCAAGCTGAAGCCCGCCTTCGCCAAGGAGGGCACCGTGACCGCCGGCAACGCCTCCGGCATCAATGACGGCGCCGCCGCCGTGGTGCTCATGAGCGCCGCCCGCGCCAAGGCCGAGGGTAAGACTCCCCTCGCCCGCATCGTTTCCTGGGCGCAGGCCGGCGTCGATCCGTCGGTGATGGGCACGGGCCCGATCCCGGCGTCCAAGCTCGCGTTGGAAAAGGCCGGCTGGTCCAAGGACGATCTCGACCTCATCGAGGCCAACGAGGCGTTCGCCGCGCAGGCCATCGCCGTCAACAAGGGCCTCGGCTGGGACACCTCCAAGGTCAATGTGAACGGCGGCGCCATCGCCATCGGCCATCCGATCGGCGCCTCGGGCACCCGCATCCTCGTGACCCTGCTGCACGAAATGCAGAAGCGCGATGCCAAGAAGGGCCTCGCCACCCTCTGCATCGGCGGCGGCATGGGCATCGCCATGTGCCTCGAGCGCGACTGAGCCGACCGGTTCAGGCAGCAGGACGGAAGGCTGCGCCCCGGGCCTTCCCGTCCTTAAAGGGGTCGCGGCCTTGGATCGCGGCCCTTCGTCTCCGAACGGAAATACCGACTTGCTACACACCGCCCGAGCGTGGCTCGACCCGCTTCGGCTGGGTGGGGATTATTCAGGTCGAGCCAATAGCGTTAAGTGAAGGAGGGAAACCATGGGACGCGTCGCATTGGTCACGGGCGGCACGCGGGGTATCGGCGAAGCAATCTCGGTGGCGCTGAAGGCCGCCGGAAAGACCGTCGTCGCCAATTTCGCGGGCAATGAAGAGGCCGCCAAGGCCTTCACCGAAAAGACCGGCATTCCCGCCTACAAGTGGGACGTGTCCGATTTCGAGGCCTGCAAGGCGGGCATCGCCAAGGTGGAAGCCGAGGTCGGCCCGATCGAGATCCTCGTCAACAACGCCGGCATCACCCGCGATGGCCAGTTCCACAAGATGTCGCTCGACCAGTGGAACGCGGTGATCAACACCAACCTCAACTCCGCCTTCAACATGACGCGCAACGTCATCGAGGGCATGCGCGACCGCAAGTTCGGCCGCATCGTCTGCATCTCGTCCATCAATGGACAGAAGGGCCAGTTCGGCCAGACGAATTATTCCGCCGCCAAGGCCGGCGAGATCGGCTTCGTGAAGGCCCTCGCGCAGGAAACCGCGAAGCTCGGCATCACGGTCAACGCCATCGCCCCCGGCTACATCGCCACCGAAATGGTGCGCGCGGTGCCGGCGGAGGCTTTGGCCAAGATCGTGGCGACGATCCCGGTCGGCCGCCTCGGCGAGCCGGAGGATATCGCCCGCGCGGTGGTGTTCCTCACCTCCGACGACGCCGGTTTCATCACCGGCTCGACCATGACTGTCAACGGCGCCCAGTACATCTGCTGATCGCGCCCTCCGGCGAATGAAGGCGGCCCGCGTCCCTCCCGGACGCGGGCCGTTCGCATTTTCAGACGCTTTTCAGATCACCAGCGTCTGGAGCAGCGCCCGAACCGGCGCGGGAATCGGCACCGGCCGCTGGGTCTCACGCTCCACATAGACATGGACGAAATGCCCCTGCGCCGCCGCGCTCGGGTCGTCGCCCTGGAACAGGGCGATCTGGTAGCGCACCGAGGACGAGCCCAGCTTCGCCACCCGCATCCCGGCCATAACCGGGGCCGGATAGGTGAGGCTGCGGAAATAGGTGCAGCGCGTCTCCACGACCAGGCCGATGATCGGGCTCGTCTGCGGGTCCAGCAGCCCGGCGGAGACGAGATGCTCGTTCACCACCGTGTCGAAGTAGGAATAATAGACCACGTTGTTGACGTGGCCGTAGACGTCCACGTCCATCCACCGGGTCGTGATCGGCAGCACATGATGGAAGCCATCAATCGTTACCGGCTCCTCGCGCGCCGCCGTTCCCCCTGCCCCGCTCATATCAGTCCCTCCTTCGCATCTCCCGCCATTTAGAGGGAGGGGACGGGCAAGGCCAAGCGCTGCGATGCGGCGTTCAGTCCGGCTCGTCGCCTGGCGGCAGCGGCTGCTCCGGCACCTTGAGGGCATCGGCGAGCCGCATGCGCGCGGAGCCGGGCCGCAGCGGCTTCTGCTGGCTCTCGTGGGGCGCCCAGCCGGAGAGGAACACGATTTCGAACGTCGCCCGCACCTTGCCGTCCGGATCGGCAAAGCGCTCGGCATAGACTTCGGCCGCGCGCAGCAGCGTCGCCCGGCGCAGCGGCACGCGGCGCCGTTCGGCGAGGGCGTTGGCCCCGCCCATCCGCCGCAGATCGGAGAACAGGGTGAAGGGCGAGGAATAGCGCACCACCACGCGGTCCACGTCGGTCACCGGCAGGGCGAACCCCGCCCGTTGCAGCAGCGCGCCGAGATCGCGCACATCGGCGAACGGCGCGACGCGGGGGGAGAGCCCGCCCGTGGTCTCGCTTTCGGCGATGGCGAAGGCCTGCCGCAGCTCGGTGAGGCTGCCGCCGCCGAGAAGCGCGGCCATGAACAGCCCGTCCGGCTTCAGCGCCCGCCGCACCTGCGCCAGCACGCCGGGCAGATCGTTCACCGATTGCAGCGCCAGCGCCGAAACCACCAGATCGAGGCTGCTGGCAGCGAACGGCAGCGCCTCCTCGTCGGCGACGACGGCGGGCGGCGCGAGATCATGGGCCAGCGGCGCGGCGCGGACGAGATGCTCCACCGCCGGATGACGGGACAGCGCCTGCGCCAGCGCGCCGGTGGGTGTGCCGAGATCGACGGCGCTGGAGAAGGTCCGCTTCACCGCGGACAGGCGGTCCGCCACATCTTCCGCCGCCCGCTCCAGAAGGAAGGTCTCCGGCCCCTGCGCGGCCGCGCGGGCCAGACGCCGGCGGATCAGGGCACGATCGAAGACAAGGTGGGGCGCGGTTTCGGAGGCGGGGGTCATGGGCCGCATATAGGCGCTCGCGACGGCGGATGCACCTGCCCGCCATTCATCCACGCCGTTCCTGCCCGCCGCTTCTGCCCGACGTTTCTGCCTGTCCCGGGAAAGCTGCCTTTCCCGCCGCGCTTATTGATCGGTGCCCGGCGAGCCGCTACAGGCCACGGAGCCTATAAGACTTTCGCACAAGCGGACGGGAGAGCGCCCATGGACAAGGCAACCGGTACGGCCAAGGCCTCCGACAGGGAGATCCTGCTCACGCTCTTCGAGACCGCCCTGGCCGCCGCTTTGCCGGAAGGCAAGTTCAGGGACCGCCTCCCCGCCCCGCCCGACGCCGCCAAGGGCGGCCGCACCATCGTCATCGGCGCAGGCAAGGCGTCCGCCCGCATGGCGCGCGCGTTCGAGGAGGAATGGGGCCACCCCTGCGAGGGCCTCATCGTCACCCGCTACGGCCATGGCTGCGAGACGAAGCACATCGAGATCGTCGAGGCCGCCCATCCCGTCCCCGATCAGGCCGGGCTCGACGCCGCCCGCCGTATCCTGGAACTGGCGCGCGGCGCCGGGCCGGATGACCTCGTGGTGTGCCTCATGTCGGGCGGCGCCTCCTCGCTGCTGACCCTGCCGGCCGAGGGGCTGACGCTGGCCGACAAGCAGGCTCTGAATTCCGCGCTGCTCAAGTCCGGCGCGCCCATCGGCGTGATGAACCGGGTGCGCAAATCCATGTCCGCCATCAAGGGCGGGCGCCTCGCAGCCGCCATCGCCCCGGCGCGGGCCGTCACCTACCTCATCTCCGACGTGCCGGGCGACGATCCCGCCGCCATCGGCTCCGGCCCCACCATTCCCGAGGCCTCGGACCCCGAGACCGTGCTCGGCCTGATGCGCACCTGGGGCATCGAGATCACCGACAAGCTGGAGCAGGTCATCCGCGCCAACACGGTCGCGGGCGACGCCATTCCCGGCCAGGAGGTGCACATGATCGCGACGCCGCTCATGGCGCTGAAGGCCGCGGAGGAGAAGGCGAAAGCGCTCGGCCTCACCCCGCTGATCCTCGGCGACGCCATCGAGGGCGAGGCGCGGGAGGCCGGCAACGTCTTCGCCGGCATCGCCCGTTCCGCCTCCGAGCACGGCCTGCCGGCCGCCGCGCCCTGCGTGCTGCTCTCCGGCGGCGAGACCACCGTGACTGTGCGCGGCAAGGGCCGGGGCGGTCGCAGCGTGGAATTCCTGCTTGCCCTTGCCATCGCGCTCAAGGGGCGGGAGGGCATCTCCGCCATCTCCTGCGATACGGACGGCGTTGACGGCACCGAGGACAATGCGGGCGCCTGGTTCGATGCCGCGCTGCTGGCGGACGCCGCCGCGCGCGGGCTGAAGGCGGACGACTACCTCGCCAACAATGACGGCTACAGCTTCTTCTCCGCCCTCGATCGGCTGGTGATGACCGGGCCCACGCTCACCAACGTCAACGATTTCCGCGCGATTCTGGTGCGTTGACACCGCCATAGCGAATTGCGGCTGCCCCATGTCCGCACGCTTCTGTTGCAGCGCAGCAGAGCTGCGGCTGACGCATGGCTCATTTTGTTTGAGTGAAATCAAAAAGCTAACCGACAAAGCCTCCAAATCGGCATGGCTTTGCCGTATTGGTCAACGTCAGCCCTATTGACCTTTGCTGCGCTGCACATAGTTTGAGGCCACCAAGAAGCGGGGGCGACCGGGAGGAACCGGAGGTTTTAGACGCCAAGTCTGGAGACCATTATGACCGATGAGGTCGCACCGGGGATCATCCGGAAGCTTTGGAGCGGAGAAACCGGACGGTTCCGGGACCATCTCCTCAGGCTCGATACGGACAGCCGCCGGTTCAGGTTCGGCTCCGCAGTATCCCCTGAATTCATCGAGCGCTACGCGTCGCGGGTGTTCCGCACGGGAGCCATCGTGCATGGCTGCTTCGTCGACGGCGAGCTGCGTGCCGCCGCCGAGCTCTACCCCATGGGCGACGTGCTGCCCGGCGAGGCGGAAGCCGCCTTCAGCGTCGAGACCGATTATCAGAACCACGGCCTTGGCACCCTGCTGCTCGATCGGGTGATCCTCTCCGCGCGCAATCGCGGCATCCGTTCGTTGTTCATGAGCTGCCTCGCCCATAACCGGCGGATGCAGCAGATCGCCCGCAAATATGATGCGGAGCTGAAGTTCGAGCATGATGAGGTGACGGCCGAGCTGACCGCGCCCTTCCCCACCGCGCTATCCTTGGCGCAGGAAGCCGCGGCGGACGCCCAGGGCATGGCAGGGGCCGTGCTTCAGGCCCAGCGCATCGCCACCAGCCGCATGCTCGACCTCTTTCTCTCCCCTGCGATCGAGCCGGTGCTGGAGCCGCAGTGATCCGACCCGTCTGCCCCGACGTGTGACCCGGCCCTTCGCAAGGAGGGCCGGCAAACAAAAACCCCCGGCGGTGCCGGGGGTTTTTTACGTTCAGACCGATCACTGGCCGGAAATCACTGGCCCGAAATCACTGGCCCGTCTTGGCCTTTTCCAGCTCCTGGCCCTTCTTCAGAAGAGCGGCCTTGCCCTGCTCTTCCTGCTGCTGGGCGGCGGCGCGGGCTTCCTCCACACGCTTGCGCTCCAGCTCCATGGCCACCTTGGCGTCCATGCCGGGGCCATCATAGGCCTTGCCGAAATCGGCGTTGGAGATGGGCAGGCTCAGGGTGCGGCCGGTGCCGTTCACCATCTGCAGATAGACCGCATTGGCCTTGCGCAGCTTGGCGACAAAGGTGCCGTCCACCTCCAGATCGCCGATGCAGGTCGCGCCGCCGCCCTGGATGGGCTGGCACAGCACGAACGGGATGTTCACCGGGTCCTTGTCGAGGGTGATGCGCAGGCCGGGCTGGAGGCGCATGCCGAGCGGCACGGAGATGTTGATGTGCTTCTTGGGCTCATCCTGCATCTCGATGATGTCGACCTTGGCGATCGCCTGGCTTTCCACGCCGAGCACCTGGGTCAGCACGCAGACCTGCTTCTTCCGCTCGGGGACTTCCTGGCAGATCTTCTGCCACGGCGAGGCGGAGAACTTCACGTCCGGCTCGCCCTGCTGGGCCTGGCCCGGCTGCGCCGCACCAGCGGGCGCGGCAGCGGCGGGCGCCGCAGGCTTGGCGGCGGGCGCCGCAGGCTTGGCCGGGGCGGCAGGCTTCGCCGGCTGGGTCGCGGAGGGCTGGGTCTGGGCAAAGGCCGGACCGGCGAGCGCCACAGTGAGCAGCGTGGCGGCGACGGACGCCGTGAGCCGCGCGGTGGAATGGGTCTTCGTCATCGTGGCCTTTCCTGTGGTCTCTGCCGCCGGGCTCCCGCATGCGCAGGCGCACGCGCACGCCGGAGCAGCCCGCGCCCCCTCTCGGACACCGGCTCTCTCCTGCCCAATTGAGGCGAGAAGGTGACAAACCGGTCGTCATCTTCACATCTGGCGGCAGGCGCTAGATTGCGGAGGATTGCGGCCAACTGACGGCGCCCCCTGCAACCTGCGGCAAATGCTTACCGGACGCCGCGCGTGGGTGTCTGATTATGGCATACGAATCAAGACCCCGTCTTTGCTATGCTTGGCCTTGCGGGGGCAAAGGTGCGTCGGAGGGCCATGATGACCGGCTGCGGAACAGCCCTGCGCGCGACGGGGACGGCTTGCCTTCTCGCCGTCGCCATTCTGCTGGCGCCCGGAGGCGACCGAGCCGCGGCCCAGCCGCTTGACAAGGCCGCGGCCATCGCGATGCGCGGGGCGCCCGCGCTGCCGCCCGGCTTCACGTCGCTCGCCTACGCCAATCCCGATGCGCCCAAGGGGGGACGGCTGACGCTCTCCCTGCTCGGCACCTTCGACAGCCTCAATCCCTTCATCGTGAAGGGCACCTCGCCCGCCGTCCTGCGCGGCATGGTGACCGAAAGCCTGATGGCGCGTTCGCTGGACGAGCCCTTCACGCTCTACCCGCTGCTCGCGCGTGCCGTCTCCACCGACGAGACGCGCTCCTTCGTCGAGTTCGCCCTCGATCCGGCCGCCCGCTTCTCGGACGGCAGCGCGCTGACCAGCGCCGACGTGCTGTTCTCGTTCTCCCTCATGCGCGATATGGGCCGGCCCAATCACCGGCTCTATTACGGCAAGGTCACCAAGGCCGAGGCGCCGGACGCCCATACCGTGCGCTTCACCTTCGCCGAGCCGGACCCCGAGCTGCCCCTCATCATGGGGCTGATGCCCGTCTTCAGCGCGCAGGCGATCGACCGCACGCGGTTCGAGGAGACGACGCTTACCCCGCTCCTCGGCTCCGGCCCCTACAAAGTGAGCCAGCTAAACGCCGGTGCTTCCCTCACGCTGGAGCGCAATCCGGACTATTGGGGGCGGAACGTCGCCTTCAATCGCGGCCTCTACAATTTCGACCGCCTGGATTTCGTCTACTTCCGCGATGCGAACAGCGAGTTCGAGGCTTTCCGCAAGGGCCTCATCGACGCCCGCTTCGAGACCGATCCCGGACGCTGGGAGACAGCCTACGATTTTCCCGCCGTCCGGTCCGGCGAGGTGGTGAGGGAGACCATTCCCACAGGCATTCCCAAACCCTACTCGGCCTTCGTCTTCAATACGCGGCGCCCGCCGCTGAACGACATCCGGGTGCGGCGCGCGCTGATCGAGCTGTTCGATTTCGAATGGCTGGACCGCAGCTTCTACCATGGTCTCTACCGGCGCACCGGCAGTTTCTTCGAGGGCTCGGTCCTCTCCAGCATTGGGCGGCCGGCGAATGGGCTGGAGCGCAAGCTGCTCGCCCCTTTCCCCGGCTCGGTCGTGCCGGACGTGCTCGCGGGCACCTATCGGCCCCCGGTGTCCGACGGATCGGGCCGCGACCGCACCCACCTCAAGGCCGCGCTCGATCTGCTGGAGCAGTCCGGCTTCGTGCTGCGCAAGGGCGCTCTGGTGAATGCTGCAAGCGGCCGGCCGCTGGCGCTGGAGCTGATGGTGGTGACGCGGGACCAGGAGCGCCTCGCGCTCGCCTGGCAGGCGCAGCTGAAGCGGGCAGGCATCACGCTCAACGTGCGCTACGTGGATGCGGTGCAGTTCGACACCCGGCGGCAGGCCTACGATTTCGACCTCATGCCCTATGCATGGTCGCAATCCCTCTCGCCCGGCAACGAGCAGGCCTTCTATTTCGGCGCCGCCGCCGCCGACACGCCGGGCAGCCGCAACTACATGGGCGCGAAGGCGCCGGCCATCGACGCCACCATCGCCGCACTCATCGCTGCGCGGGACGAAGCCGGCTACGTAGCCGCCGCGCGGGCGCTCGACCGGGTGCTCATCTCGGGCGCCTATGCGGTGCCGCTGTTCCACACGCCGGGGCAGTGGCTTGCGCGCTGGACGCATATCGCCCGGCCCGAGCGGGCCTCGCTTTACGGCACCCTGCCGGAAACCTGGTGGCGCGTGCCAGGCAAGTGAGCCTTTCAGGCGGGCACCATCCCTGGCCGGGCGCGGACCGCGCGAACCCCGGCAAGGACGAAGGCGAGGAGCACGATGCCCTGTGCGATGGCGAACGGCGGCTCGGACTGGGTCGGCGCCAGGGCGGCAAAGGCCGGCACCTTGGCGAAAGCCTGCGCGACCGCGACGAACACGAGAAAATAGAGGCTGGCCACGGCGGAGCCGACATAGACCGCGCGCCACAGGCCCACAAGGCCGGCGCCATAGAGCGCATAGGCCGCCACGGCCAACACCACGAGGGCGATCCCGCCCACCACATGGGATGGCTTCACGCCGAAGAACGGAAACAGGAAGCCTGTCGAGCTAGCGAGAAAGGCCAAGGCGAGAAACGCAGCGGTGAGCCCGGCGCCCGCGCGCTCGCCCCGCATCAACGCCAGGACCACGGGTATGCCGATGACGATGGCCAGAATACTGATCCAGGTGTGTAACCCAGTGAGCGTGGTCGGATCGAACATGGCTGCCCCCTTTGCTGTGCGGCAGCGATGATGCGCTATTCTCAAGCCTCCTGCACGTAAGCCGTGTGGGCGGAAAACCAGATTTGGCGCGGCTTCGGAACTCCTAAAAACACCCGGCTTGGGCTGGACAGGCCCACCGCAACGCAGCAGGTTATGCCGCAAGGGCAAATAACGGCCGCAATTGCCGACGAAGCTCCATTGCTCCGGTTGCGGTAGTAGCTTGCGGCAAAACTTCGTCCGCTGTACTTGGTGGCGAATAGAGAATGTCGTGAGGTTGCACGCCGAACGGCGCCCAATGCGCGGGCACTGGCCGCGAATGCCAGAATGCGCGGTGAACACGGGGAGTTCGGCACGGACCATCGGTCAGGGGATGGTCATCCGTGAGTGTCTTCAACGCCGGTCCCTCGCCAGTCTGGCCGGGGACTTCGTTGGGAGGTGAATGCGATGGCTCGCCGTGAAATGGCTCGCCTTGGACTTGCGGCAGGCAGCCGCTCTGAATTCGAGGCCACCCGGCCAGAATACCCGCTTCGATACCGCTCCGAGTCCGCGCAGCCCCAGCGCCCGACCGTTCCATCCCGCATCGGCGCCGGAAGCCGGCCCCGCCGAAATTCAAAGCGCAGCGACGGCCTCATGCTGTGGCGGGTTCTGGGCATATCGGCTGCCACGCTCATCCTCGGCATGGGTGGTTTGCTGGCTTACAATCTCGTCACCCCCCCTGCCCCGGCCGGCGCCGCCAAGCCCATCCAGGCCGCAGCTACGACACCCTCGCCCCCGGCATCCTCGCAGACACCCGCCCTTTCAGCGCCAGCGGCTCCGGCCCCAAGCGCCACGGCGAAACTGGCGCAGACGACCCCGCCACGGCGCATCGCCGAGGCGGGACATGGCCAGTCGGCGCTGAAGGTCGCCTCGCTCCTCGGCGGCGGTGGCGAGATGGTAGCCCTGCCCATTCCCGAGGCCGGCCCGACCCCCGCCGATTTTTCCCGTCCCGCCTTTCTTGAGCCGTTGGACGATGCAGACGCCGCCGCCACGGCAGCCAAGGGCGAAGCCGTGCCAGAGACGAAGCCCGCTGCCGAAGCCGCCCCGCTGCCGGCGCCCCGCCCCGTCAAGATGGCATCGGCCGACGCGGCGGCTTCAGACGCAGACGCGGCTGAAACCGCTCGCATCCGGTCAGCGGTAACGATGCGCTCCGGGCCGCGCCGGTCGGCGTCGCCCATCGGCACGCTGGAGGCCGGCACCAAGGTGAAGCTCTATTCGTGCAAAAGCTGGTGCGAGGTTTCCACCGGCGACAAGCGCGGCTGGGTCTACAAGTCGTCCGTGGATCGCTGAACGGGCGCCCCGTCCGTTTTCTCCCGGGCCACGGCCCTTGCCTGGTCGGTGGGCACTTCCGCCGGCGACACCCGCCCGCTGTGGGGAACCTGCCCTTCCGCCGAAGCTCCATCGCCCGGCACTTGTTGACCGGCGTCCGCCTGCGTTGAAGCGGCCCGGAGCGGCAGCGGGACGAGGACGGCAATGCCTCGTCCCATCCAGTCGGGCTGTGCCGCGTCCAGCATCTGTGTGTTCGCGGCGGCGGGAAAGTCGGCGTTGCGCTCCGCAAGCTCCGCCGCCACCACTTCGGCGGCGTGGGCCACGGCTGTCGCCAGCGTCTCGCCATCCGCCTGAAGCCCGGGGAATTCCGGAAAGCTCAGCCGAAAGCCGCCCGCTTCTTCCCGGATAATACCGATCACATGGTTCATGGCGCGTCCTCCTCGGGAGGTAAGCGCGGGGGCTGCTTCCGCGTTCCGTCTCGCAGCCAGCGGAGCCCGCCGCGAGATATGAGCCTTCACCTTTTCCTGTCGCGCCGGTCGGTGGTGGCATCAAGCAGGATGCCGCGCGAGACGGCGGCGCGGCCGAACTTGGCGCGCAGTGCGTCCATGGCGGTCTCGGTGGCCTTGAGGCGCTGGCTGGTGGTGTCCACGAGATCGGCGGGGTCAGCATCTTCGATGGGGCCGAGGTCGGACACGCCGACGCCGATCAGCCGGAAGAGCGTGCCATCCGCCTCCTTCACCAGAAGCTCATGGGCCGCCGCGTTGATGCGGGCGGCAAGGCAGGTCGAGGCCTCCAGCGTGCGCGAGCGGGTGCGCAGGCGGAAATCGGCGCTCTTCAGCTTCAGCGTGACCGACCGCCCGGCGATGCCGGCGCGCTTGAGGCGGTCGCTCACTTCCTCGGAAAGCGCATAGAGCGTCTGCTCCAGCGGGCGCAGGGCGCCGATATCGCGCTCGAATGTGGTTTCGGCGGACACGCTCTTGGCCTCCCGCTCCGGCTCCACCTTGCGCGTGTCTAGGCCGAACGCGAGGCGCGAGAGCCGCAGGCCCTCCGCACCGTAGCGGCGGGCGAGGTCGGCCGGTTCGGCGCGCTGCAGGTCGCCGATGGTGGAAAAGCCATCCCGCGCCAGCTTGCCGCCGAAGGCCGCCCCCACCCCCCAGATGAAGGTGACGGGGCGCGGCGCCAGAAATTCGGCCGCCTCGCTCTGGCCGATCACCGAGAAGCCGCGCGGCTTGTCGAGGTCCGAGGCGATCTTGGCGAGGAATTTGTTGGCCGCGAGCCCCACCGAGACCGTGATGCCCACCTCCTGCTCCACGTCGCGGGCGAAGCGCGCAAGGGTGCGCGCGGGGCTGGCCCGATGCAGGGCCTCGGTGCCCGAGAGATCGAGGAAGGCCTCGTCGATGGAGAGCGGCTCCACCAACGGGGTCAGCGCCTTCATGCGGGCGCGCACCTCGCGGCCGACCTTCACGTATTTCTCCATGTTCGGCTTCAGCACCACCGCATCCGGGCACAGGGCCAGCGCCTTGAACATGGGCATGGCGGAGCGCACGCCATGAATGCGGGCAATGTAGCAGGCGGTGGAGACCACCCCGCGCTTGCCGCCGCCGATGATGAGCGGCACATGGGCGAGGTCCGGATTGTCCCGCTTTTCCACCGCCGCATAGAAGGCGTCGCAATCCACATGGGCGACGCTGAGGCTATGCAACTCGCCATGGCGCACCACCCGCGGGCTGCCGCAGGCGAGGCAGCGCAGCCCGCGCGCCCCGGTGGCGGGAACGTCTGCGAGGCAGTCGCGGCAGAGGCCGGGCGCGCTCATGGCTTCGGGAGACGGTTTCGCCGGCTACATGGGACGGCGGACGATCGCGTCCGGATCGATGGGCGGCGAGAGGATCTCATGGGCCGCAACCACATGGCGCGGATCGAGGCCCTTTTCGGCGGCGAAGGCGAGGAGAAGGGGCTCGTCGGCGATGACGAAGGCGAGCACGCCCGCGCCGAAATCGCGCCGGCTCGCAGCCTCGCGCAGGCTGACGGGGGTGAGGCCCGTCTCGGCAAGGAATCGGACGAGGCGCTCGCCATCGGCGGCGATGAAGGAAAGGGCGGATACCGCCACCTCCTGCGCCGCATCACGCTGGGCCTTGAGGCCCCTTGGTTTGTCCTGAATGGGCATTTGCGCTTCCGCAAGGATTGGGGTCTAGCTGTCGGCGGCATTCCAGCACGTTCGCCGCGTGCTGCGAAGGGTGGCAGGATGCGGCGAAGTCGGGCCGGTTCGGGGGACGCGATGACCAAGACGGTGATGATCGTGGAGGACAACGAGCTCAACATGAAGCTCTTCCACGACCTCCTGGAGGCGCACGGCTATCGCACGGTGGAGACGCGCTCCGGCGTCGAGGCGGTGGAGCTCGCCCGCGCCAACCGGCCGGACCTCATCATCATGGACATCCAGCTGCCGGAGATTTCCGGCCTCGATGTCACCCGCAAGCTGAAGGCCGACCCCGAGCTGCGCGCCATTCCGGTGGTGGCCGTCACCGCCTTCGCCATGAAGGGCGACGAGGAGCGCATCCGCGCCGGCGGGTGCGAGGCCTATCTGTCCAAGCCCATCTCGGTGGCACGCTTCCTCGAGACGGTGCGCCAGTACACGGGCGGATGAGGTGGGGACGGATGAATCACCGCCTTTTCCTTTCGCCCCGTTGTGCTAGTCTTCGTGGCTTCCAGATGCGAGGCGAAAGGTGCGTGCCCGGCGGTGCCGGCTCCAATGCCCTTTCGCTGCCAGACAACCCTACGGAGTGCTCAGGTCCGCCGCATCTCCTGGGTCCGTGGGGTTTGGCCGGTGGGTGAGCGTCGCGGGAGGCCTCCCCGCCCGCTCCCCGCCGGCCAGCCTACCCGCCTATTTCCGTCTCCCTGCCGCATCCTCTTGCGTCGCCCGCGCTTCGACACCACGTTTCGTGCTGAAGGAGTTGCACTGCCATGAGCTACACCGGCGACACGTCCCGCGAGCCTGCCGACACCGATATCGCCTATCGGCCGCATGCGTTTGATCCGGTGACGCAGCCGGAGCTGTTCGAGGGCGTCCTCTCCCGCCGCATCATCGCCTTTCTGGTGGATGCGCTGATGGTGATCGGGCCGGTGGTGCTGTTCGGCGTCTTCGTGTTCGTGTTCGGCATCGTCACGCTGGGCCTCGGCTGGCTGCTGTTCTGGCTGATCGGGCCGGTCTTCATCCTGTGGGCGATCGCCTATTACGGCCTCACCCTCGGCGCGCCGGCCTCGGCCACCCTCGGCATGCGACTCATGGAGATCGAGGTGCGCACCTGGTACGGCGCGCCCTGCTACGGCCTGCTCGGCGCGGTGCGGGCGGTGTGCTTCTGGGTGTCGGTCTCGGTGCTCACCCCGTTCGTGCTGCTGGTGGGGCTGTTCAACGACCGGCGCCGGCTGCTGCACGATTATCTGTGCGGGACCGTGGTCATCAACAGCCTCGAACGGGCCGACGCTTTGCGCCGCAACCGCTGAAATTTCACACGCCCGACGACTGCGCCTTTGACGGGCCTCGATGCAGGCGCGATGATCCCGCTTCAGAGGCCAGATCCCCGTGAGTGAGCACCCCCGCGACACACCCCAATTCTATCTGACGGCGCCCTCCCCCTGCCCCTATCTTCCGGGCAGGGAGGAGCGCAAGGTGTTCACCCACCTGGTCGGCGACCGCGCGGCCGCGCTCAACGACGTGCTGACGCAGGGCGGGTTCCGCCGCAGCCAGTCCATCGCCTACCGCCCCGCCTGCGAGGGCTGCAAGGCGTGCGTTTCGGTGCGCATCTGCGTCGCGGATTTCAAGGAGAGCCGCAGCCTGCGGCGGGTCCAGGCGGCGAATGCCGACATCGTGGGGCAGGTGAAGCCGCCGACCCCCACCTCCGAGCAATACAGCCTCTTCCGCACCTACGTGACCTCCCGCCACGGCACCGGCGGCATGGCGGACATGAGCGTGCTCGACTACGCCATGATGGTGGAGGACACCCACGTCCACACCCGGCTGGTGGAATACCGCAAGCGCGGGCCGGACAGTCGCATCCTTGAACGCGGCACCGGAGACCTGATGGCGGTGGCCCTCACCGACATCCTCTCCGACGGCCTCTCCATGGTCTATTCCTTCTACAACCCGCTGGCGCAGGATCGCTCGCTGGGCACCTACCTGATCCTCGACCATGTGATGCGGGCGCGGCAGATGGGGCTGCCCTACGTCTATCTCGGCTACTGGGTGCAGGGTTCACGGAAGATGGACTACAAGCGGCGCTTCCTGCCGCAGGAGCGTCTCTCGCCGCAAGGCTGGGAGCGCTTCGAGGACTAGGACCGGGCCACGCGCGCGGCATGGGGGTGCCGGATGCATCTGACCAATGCGGTCAATATCTTCATCACCGTCTTCGCGGCGCTCTTTCCCATCGTCAATCCGCTCGGGACGGCGCCCATCTTCCTCACCTTCGTGCGCCGCTGCTCGCCGCAGGTGCGCGAGCGCGTGGCGCGCAGCGTGGCGATCTACGGCTTCCTGCTGCTGCTCGGGTCGCTGGCCATCGGCGCGCAGATCCTGCTGTTCTTCGGCATCTCGCTCCCCGTTCTGCGCATCGCCGGCGGCATGGTGGTGGCGGTGGTGGGCTGGAACATCCTGCACGAGGACGAGAACGCGACCAGCGTCACCAAGGGCGAGGAGTTGGACGAGGCGCGGGCGCAGGACGAGGCTTTCTATCCCCTCACCTTGCCGCTGACCGTCGGCCCCGGCTCCATCGCCGCGACCGTCGCGCTGGCCGCCGGCCACACGCCGACCTGGAAGACCGACCCGCTCTTCCAGCTCTCCACCGTTCTCGGCGCAGTCGCGGGGCTGCTGGCGGTGGCGCTGACGGTCTATTTCTCCTTCCGCGAGGCCCCGACCCTGGAGCGCGTGCTGGGGAAGACCGGCACCAATGTGCTGGTACGCCTGTTCGCCTTCATCCTGTTCGCCATCGGCGTGCAGATCATCTGGATGGGTGTCCATGCGCTCATCATGGACCTGCCGCGCTGAGGGCGGACGCCGGACCCGCCCTGATCCTGCTAGAACGGTGCATCTCTCCTGCCGCTCCGGAGTCGCGCCATGTCCCATCTCCATCCCCCCATCCACCGCGTCGCCGTGATCGGAGCCGGGACCATCGGTGCGAGCTGGGCCGCGCTCTTCCTGTCGCGCGGACTGGAGGTGGTGGTGAGCGATCCCGCCCCCGGCGCGCGCGAGGCGACGCAGGCGCTCATTTCCGGCGCCTGGCCGGTGCTCTCGCAGCTCGGCGGCGAAAGCTGGATCGCCCCCACCTCGTGGCGCTTCGAGCCGGACCCCGTGGCGGCAGTCGAGGGCGCCGATTTCGTTCAGGAGAACGCGCCCGAGCGCTATGAGGTGAAGCAGAAGCTGTTTCCCGCCCTCGACGCGGTGCTGCCGCCGGAGGTGGTGATCGCCTCCTCCTCCTCCGGCCTGTTGGCGAGCCGCATCTCCGAGGGCTGCCGCCACCGCGAGCGCTGCCTCATCGGCCATCCCTTCAACCCGCCCCATCTTATCCCGCTGGTGGAGGTGGTGGGCGGCGCGCACGCGAGTCGCGACGCCATCGCGCGGGCCATGGCCTTCTACCGCTGGCTCGGCAAGCACCCCATCGAGATCCGCAAGGAAGTGCCCGGTCATGTGGCGAACCGCCTTCAGGCGGCCCTGTGGCGCGAGGCGATCCATCTGGTGGCGGAGGGCGTCGCCTCGGTGGAGGACGTGGACGCCGCCGTCTCCGAGGGGCCGGGCCTGCGCTGGGCGCTCATGGGCCAGCACATGACCTTCCATCTCGGCGGCGGCGCGGGCGGGCTCGGGCACTTCATGCACCACCTGCTGCCGGCGGTGGAGACGTGGTGGGACGACCTCGGCGCCCCGGCCATGACGGAAGAGTTACAGGCCGCTCTCGTGGCCGGCGTGGAGGCCGAGGCCGCCGGCCGCTCCATGACGGAGCTGGCGCAGCGGCGCGACGCGCTGCTCACCCAGATCGTCGCCCTCAAGCACGCCGCCGACGTCCGCGACGAGCAGGCCGAGATCAGCGCCCGGCTGGACGAGGCGCTGGAGGAGAGCTTCCCCGACAGCGATCCCATCGCGGTGCGCGGCGACGATTGAGGGCGCGCATCCCGCCATCGGAACTGAGCGAAAAAGAAAGGCCGCCGCGAGCCGGAGCCCGCGGCGGCCTTTCCTGTTTCTTTCCTCACCCGCCGCGCGCGAGCGCGGCGCAGAGGGATCAGGCGAGCGACTTGATCGCGGCCTTGCCGGCGTAGCGGGCGGAGTCGCCCAGTTCCTGCTCGATGCGCAGCAGTTGGTTGTACTTGGCGGTGCGGTCCGAGCGGGCCAGCGAGCCGGTCTTGATCTGCCCGCAATTGGTCGCCACCGCGAGGTCGGCGATGGTGGAATCCTCGGTCTCGCCCGAGCGGTGGGACATGACGGCGCGATAGCCGGCCTTGTGGGCCATCTCGACCGCATCGAGGGTCTCGGTGAGGGAGCCGATCTGGTTCACCTTGACGAGGATGGCGTTGCCCACGCCGTCCTTGATGCCGCGCGACAGACGCTCGACATTGGTGACGAACAGGTCGTCGCCCACCAGCTGGCACTTGGAGCCGATGGTGTCGGTGAGCAGCTTCCAGCCGGCCCAGTCGTCCTCGGCCATGCCGTCCTCGATGGTGACGATGGGATAGCCGGCGACGAGCTGGGCCAGATACTTCACCTGGGCCTCGATGTCGCGCACCTTGCCCTCGCCCTCATAATGATAGGCGCCGTCCTTGAAGAACTCGGTGGAGGCGCAGTCGAGGCCGATGAACACGTCCTCGCCCGGCTTGAAGCCGGCCTTCTCGATGGCGCCCATCACGAAGTCCAGCGCCGCCTCGGCGGAAGCGAGGTTGGGGGCGAAGCCGCCCTCATCGCCCACATTGGTGTTATGGCCGGCGCTCTTCAGGCCGCTCTTCAGCGTGTGGAAGATCTCCGCGCCCCAGCGCAGGCCTTCCGCGAAGGAGGAGGCGCCGGCGGGCAGGATCATGAATTCCTGGAAGTCGATGGGGTTGTCCGCGTGGGCGCCGCCATTGACGATGTTCATCATCGGCACCGGCAGCACGCGGGCGTTCACGCCGCCCACATAGCGGTAGAGCGACAGGCCGCTCGCCTGCGCGGCAGCCTTGGCCACCGCCAACGATACGCCGAGAATGGCATTGGCGCCGAGGCGGGCCTTGTTGGGGGTGCCGTCGAGCCCGAGCAGCACCGCGTCGATGTGGGCCTGGTCCTCGGCCTCGTAGCCACCGACGGCGTCGAAGATCTCGCCGTTCACCGCATCCACGGCCTTGGACACGCCCTTGCCGAGATACCGGCTGTTGTCGCCGTCGCGCAGTTCCACGGCCTCATGGGCACCGGTCGAGGCGCCGGAGGGGACCGCGGCGCGGCCGAGGGAGCCGTCTTCCAGCACCACGTCCACCTCGACGGTGGGATTGCCGCGGCTGTCGAGAATCTCGCGGCCGATGATATCGACGATGGCGGTCATGAAGGTTCCTTCCCTTGATATCCCGCGGCGGCGAGCGGCGGCGGCCTGATGGCTGCCATCGGGGCCGTGACGGACCCCCTCACTCTTCAACCTCGCCCGCCCCCGGGAATGGAAGGCGAGGCGCCCTCCAGGCGCCGTGCTTCTAGCGCGAACCTTCGCGGATGCGAAGGGGCTTGATCGCAAACAGGTGATCGGTCGCAAAACCGCCCGACGGCGGTTGAACATTGCCGGCCCGAAAGCTATGCCGCCGATCCATTCCCGAGGAAGCGTGATGACCGACCGCCCGTTGCAGCTCGGCGCCCAGAGCGCCCTGCCCCCGTCGCCCGAGGAGGCGGTGCTCGACCGCGTGCCTAATCCCCACCCCGATGCCGATTACGTGGCGCGCTTTACCTGTCCGGAATTCACCTCGCTCTGCCCGGTGACGGGACAGCCGGATTTCGCGCATCTCGTCATCGACTACGTGCCGAACCTGCATCTCGTGGAGTCCAAGTCGCTCAAGCTCTATCTCGGCAGCTTCCGCAACCATGGCGCGTTCCACGAGGATTGCACCGTTGCGGTCGGCAAAAGGCTGGTGAGCCTGCTGGAGCCGCGCTTCCTGCGCATCGCCGGCTATTGGTATCCGCGCGGGGGCATTCCCATCGACGTGTTCTGGCAGACCGGAAAGCTGCCCGAGGGCGCCTGGCTGCCCGACACGGGGGTTGCGCCCTATCGCGGTCGCGGGTGAAGCTGGGGCTGACGGTCGCTTGAGACGGCCGCCGGGGGGACGAACGACGCCGCTGCGGGCCGGGGAGCCACGCAGCGCCGGCCAACCCGAGGGCATCAGCATGCCGAAGCTCATCGTGACCAACGGCGACAGCGCGGCCGACCGCCTGCGCGAGGCGGGGATCAAGGGCCACATCATCCCGTGGCGGGACATGCTGCATGACGGGCCGGTCCCCGCCGCCACCAGCCTCGACGATGTGTCGGACGTGCGCGCCGACTTCCTCTCCTCCGCCCTCGGCCTGCCGTTCGACGAGGTGCGGGCCGATTTCGCCCATCGCGACGCGCAGATGGAGGTGCATTCGGCCTATGGCGAGGTGGAGCTGTGGTTCGAGCACGATCTCTACGACCAGCTCCAGCTGATTCAGATCCTCGACTATCTCGCCCATGAGCCCGAGCGCATGGGCGTGAGCCTGGTGCAGGCTTCCCACTATCTCGCCGTGATGGAGCTTGAGGATCTGCGCGCCCTCGAAGCGCAGCGCACGCCGGTGACCCATCTTCAGATGGAGACCGCCCGGGAGGCGTGGGAAGCCTTCACCGCGCCGACGCCGCGTCCGCTCTCGACGTTCCTCGAACGCCCGCACGAGGCGCTGCCCTACCTCGCGCCCGCCCTCACCCGCCTCGTCTGCGAGCTGCCGGCGCCGGCCAGCGGCCTGTCGCTCACCGAGGAACGGATGCTGCGACATCTCTCCGCCGGGCCGATGAAGGTGGCGCATCTCTATGCTTCGGTGCATTCCATGGATCAGGCGCAGTTCCTCGCCGACCTGCCCTTCTTCCTGCGCCTCGACGGGCTCGCCTTCGCTCATGAGCCGCTCATCACCGGGCTGCCCTTCCGCTCCAGCGAGGCCCCGAGCCTCAGCTTCACGCCGGGTGAGGGCAGCGCGGCGGAGCGCAGCTACCGGGCCTATGCCGCCGCCGAGGTGTCCCTGACCCCCGCCGGGGCCGCCGCGCTCAAGGGCGCCTTCGACCACGCGGCCAACAATGCCGTGGAACGCCACCTCGGCGGCACGCGCATCTGCGCCGGCGCCATGTGGCGCTACGACCGGACCGCGGGGCGGCTGGTGCTGCCGAACTGAAGGGAGCCGCGCGGCTCAGCCCGCCTTGTCTTCCTCGGCGACCTGCTCGCTATGGGCCTTGAAGGCAGCGAAGGCGACCACCGTCAGCGGCGTCGCCAGCACCACGCCCAGCGCGCCGAAGATGCTGCCGAACGCGACCACCGCGAACAGCGTGACCGCCGGCGGCAGCGAGACCATGCGCTGCTGGAGCAAAGGCGTGATGATGTTGCTCTCCGCCTGCTGCACGCCCACGAACACGAGAAGCGTCCAAAGGCCCGTGTCCGCCCCCATGGTGAGGGCGATGAGGACGGCGGGGGCGGCGGCCATCACCGGGCCGATCATGGGCACGAATTCGGCGAGGCCGGCGAACAGAGCGAGCGCCAGCGAGGACGGCACGCCCACGATGGTGAGGCCGATGAAGGTGAGCACGCCTACCACCACCATGGCGATGAGCTGCGCCTTCAGGAAGTGCCGCAGATCTTCCGACACCAGCGCCAGCCGCCGGTCCGCCGCCGCGCGCTCGGACGGCCGCCACAGGGACAGGAACATGCGGCGGTAGAGATCCGGCGAGACCGCGAAATAGATGCCGCCCACCACCACCAGGAAGGTGCCGAGCACCACCTGAAACAGATTGGAGGTGAAGCCCTGCACGAACGAGAGCACGGTCTCGCCGGAAGGGGCCGCCGCTTCCGCCCGTTTCAGGAGGTCATCGCTCATCCCCTCCAGATGGAAGCGCCGCTCGAAGGCGGTCCAGGCGGTGGGCAGCTCGTTCACCAGCTGCGCGACCTGGGTCTGGATGGTCGAGCCGAACAGATAAAGCGCCAGCCCGAGCCCGCCGAAGACGATGATGCCCACCGGAATCACCGCATAGCGCTCGGGAAAGCGCGTCCATTTGGCGAAGGGCTCGGCGAGCGCGTGGAGCGCAAGCGAGACGAGGCAGGCGGCGAACACCTGGAGGATCACGTCGTAGATCTTCCAGGAAAGCCAGCCGAGGGCGATGACGATGCACGCAATGGCAACGCGGCGTGCCACATCCCGGTCCGAAATCATGCTGCCCCCAGATGCGCGCGGACGTTCGACGCGATTGCGGCTTCATACCGCGAAACCATGACGCCCGCACCGTCACGCAGGCAGGGGAGCCTCAGAACGGACGGAACACCGCCCGCACGAGGTCCAAGGTGCGGCACGCGGCCTTGTCGTTCGGATCGGCCATGAGGCGCTGCATGGCGTCAAAGGTCTGCCCGGCGAGCAGGCCGCGCCAGCTGGTGCGGGAGGGGGGCGGCAGGGCGTGATGGCGCAGGCCCGGCTTGAGCGTGCCGTCGATCTCTGCGAGGCTTTCGGCGGAAAGCTGCGGCCACGGCTCGCCCAATTGGCGCGCGGCGCGGTCCATGGTGCCGCGCCAGTCGGCCATGAGTCCGTCGAAGGCGATGACGGTGCGCGGCATCCCGCGCGTCGCGATCTCGCAATCGAGCGTGTAGCGCAGCCAGATGCCGAGCCCCTTGCCGAGATCGAACCTGTCGCGCTTGGTGATGGAGGCCGCCACCTCCACCGGATTGCGCAGCGCCAGCAGCGGCACGATGCGATAGCCCGCTTCCTTCAGTACCGGCTCATAGATCGCCATGAGGCGGGAGATGCGCGGGTCCTTGAGGACGATATCGGGCGCATCGCCATATTCGTCCGCGAGCGCGCGGCGCACCTCGTCCAGGAGGCCGGTGCGGCGGGCCACCGCCATCACATCCTCCCGCATGCGCTTGCGCGAGGACCATTTGTGGCCGCAGGCCTTCAGGATGCGTTCGTCGAGGTCCATGAAGACCTCGCTCTCCCAGAACCCCGCCTCATTGGCCTCGGTGGCAGCCATGAGGGTCTTGGGGGCGGAAAAGCCCATCAGGTTGATGATGCGGGTGAGCGCCGATGTGCCGCTGCGGTGCATGCCGAGCACGAGGACGGCGCGCTTTTCCTGTGTCACTTGCTGATGTCCTCAGACAAGGCGGGGCCGGCGGGTGGCCATAAGCCCAATTCGGCAATGTCCATAAACTCAGTGCTAGGCGGCTTCAACCGCCACGACGCCGGGAATAGCCTTGATCGCCCCGGCGATCTGGGGCGACACGGAATACTTGCCCGGCAGGCTTACCTCCACCTCGGCATGGGCATCGTCCACCAGCAGGATCAGGCTCACCTCGCCCGCGCCCTTCTCCCCCGCCTTGCCGTCCGCCAGGCGTCGCGCGATACCCTCGATGGGCTCGGGCGAGCGCAGGAAGATGCGCAGGCCCTTCTGGTGCTTGGCGGTAACGGGATCGAGCTTTTCGCACGAATTGATGCGCACCCGCACATCCTCGCCGTTCATCTCGGCCGCGACCATCATGAGCAGCGGCGTGCCGGGCTCCAGCAGGTCACGGTAATGCGCGAGGCCTTCGGAGAAGATCACCGCCTCGTAATGGCCGGACGGGTCGGAGAGGCCGACGATGCCCATGCGGGTGCCGGACTTGGTGCGCCGCTCCTGCTTGGAGACCACCGTCGCCGCCAGCCGTCCCGCCGCCGCGCCCGAGCGCACCGCGCGGGAGAAGTCGGCGAAGGACTGCACGCGCATCTTCTTCAGCGCTTCGGCGTAATCGTCCAGCGGATGGCCGGTGAGGAAGAAGCCGATGGAATCATATTCCCGCTGCAGCCGCTCCGAGGGCAGCCAGGGCGACGCCTCCGGGATGGGCAATGACGCAGCCGCGGCCGGGCCGGAGCCGAACATATCATTCTGGCCGGACTGGGCGTTCGCCTCCACCCGCTGCGCCTCGGCCACGATGGGTTCGATGGCGGCGAAGGCGCGGGCGCGGTTCTTCTCCAGCACGTCGAAGCAGCCGGCGGCCATCAGGCTTTCCAGCGTGCGCTTGTTCACGAGCTTCACCGGCAGGCGCGCCGCGAAATCGCCGAACGAGCGGAACGGCCGGTCGCCCCGCGCCTTCTCCAGCGCCTCCACCGCCGCCTCGCCCACGCCCTTGATGGCGGCCATGGCGTAGATGATCTTGCCGTCCTTCACGCCGAACTCGCGGGCGGAGAGGTTGATGTTCGGCGGCACCACCTCGATGCCGAGGCGCTGCGCCTCCTGGCGGAATTCGGCGAGCTTGTCGGTGTTGCCCTTGTCCAGCGTCATGGAGGCGGCGAGGAATTCGGTGGCGTAGTTCGCCTTGAGCCATGCGGTCTGGTAGGCGACGAGCGCGTAGGCCGCCGCGTGGGACTTGTTGAAGCCGTAGTCGGCGAATTTCGCCAGCAGGTCGAAGATGGTGTCCGCCTGCGCCTTCTCGATGCCCCGCCCGGCAGCGCCGGAGACGAAGCGCTCGCGCTGCTTCTCCATCTCGGCGCGGATCTTCTTGCCCATGGCGCGGCGCAGCAGGTCGGCTTCGCCCAGCGAATAGCCGGCCATGGCCTGCGCGATCTGCATCACCTGTTCCTGATAGATGATGACGCCGAACGTCTCCTTCAGGTACGGCTCCAGCATGGGGTGGAGATAGTCCGGCTTCGCCCGCCCGTGCTTGCAGTCGCAATAGACCGGGATGTTGGCCATGGGGCCGGGCCGGTAGAGGGCGACGAGGGCGACGATGTCCTCGATGCGGTCGGCCTTCATGTCCACGAGGGCTCGGCGCATGCCCGCGCTTTCCACCTGGAACACGCCCACCGTCTCGCCCTTGCCGAGCATGTGGTAGGTCTTGGCATCGTCCAGCGGAATCTTGGAGATATCGAGGTCGATGCCCCGCTGGCGCACCAGCTTCACCGCCTTCTCGATGGTGGTGAGGGTCTTGAGGCCGAGGAAGTCGAACTTCACCAGCCCGGCCTGCTCTACCCACTTCATGTTGTACTGGGTGACCGGCATGTCCGACTTGGGATCGCGATAGAGCGGCACCAGCTCATGGAGCTGGCGATCGCCGATCACGATGCCGGCGGCGTGGGTGGAGGCGTGGCGGTTCAGCCCCTCCAGCTTCACCGCGATGTCGAAGGCGCGCTTGACCACCTCTTCCTGGTCGCGCGCCGCCTGCAGGCGCGGCTCGTCCTCGATGGCCTGCTTGAGGGTGACGGGATTGGCCGGGTTCTGCGGCACGAGCTTGCAGAGCTTGTCCACCTGCCCATAGGGCATTTCCAGCACGCGCCCCACGTCGCGCAGCACGCCGCGCGCCTGAAGCGTGCCGAAGGTGATGATCTGCGCCACCTGCGCGCGGCCGTAGCGCTCCTGCACGTAGCGGATCACCTCGTCGCGGCGCTCCTGGCAGAAGTCCACGTCGAAGTCGGGCATGGACACGCGGTCCGGGTTCAGGAAGCGCTCGAACAGCAGGCCGAACCGGAGTGGGTCGAGGTCGGTGATCTGGAGCGAATAGGCCACCAGCGAGCCGGCGCCCGAGCCACGCCCCGGCCCCACGGGAATATCGTGCGCCTTGGCCCATTTGATGAAGTCCGACACGATGAGGAAGTAGCCGGGGAACTTCATCTTGGTGATGACCGAGACCTCGTAGGCGAGGCGCTCGTGATAGGCGGCCTCGTCCAGTCCCGGGGCCGGGCCGTGCTTGGCGAGGCGATCGGCGAGCCCCTCCTCGGCCTGCCGCTTCAGCTCTGCCGCTTCCGCCTCCAGCGGATCGGAGCCCTCGGCCTTCTCGTCCGCCGTGGTGAAGCGGGGCAAGATGGGCTTCACCGTGCGCACGCGATAGGCGCAGCGCCTGGCGATCTCCACGGTGTTGGCGGTCGCCTCCGGCAGGTCCGCGAACAATTCCAGCATCTCGGCGCGGGTCTTGAAGCGATGCTCCGCCGTCAGCCGCCGCCGGTCGCCCTCCGAGAGCAGCCGCCCCTCGGCGATGGCGAGGAGGCCGTCATGGGCCTCATAGTCCGATTTCGCGGCGAAGAAGGGCTCGTTGGCCGCCACCAGCGGAATGCCCTTGGCGTAAGCCAGCTCCAGCAACGCCGGCTCGGCCAGCCGCTCGGTATCGGCGCCGTGCCTCTGTACCTCCACATAGAGCCGGTCGCCGAACAGGGAGGTCAGCAGGTCCAGCCGGTCCGCCGCCATTTCCGGATGGCCGCCGACGATGGCGCGGTCGAGCGGCCCGGAGGGTCCGCCGGTGAGGCAGATGAGGCCGTCGTTCGCCTCTGCCAGCCAGTCGGGCAGGATGCGCGGCTCGTCCTCGCTCGCGGTTTCGAGGAAGGAGCGGGAAACGAGGCGCATGAGGTTGCGCCAGCCGGCATCATTCTGGGCCAACAGAACCACGCGCGGCTTCTTCGGCCTGAGCCCGCCGCGCGGCCCGGCCGGGTCCGGCAGATCGAGGGCCAGCGACACGCCGGGAATGGGCTGGATGCCCGAGCCCGACATCTTCTCGGAGAATTCCAGCGCGCCGAAGAGATTGCCGGTGTCCGTGAGGCCAATGGCCGGCTGATAGTCCGCCTTCGCCAGATCCGCCAACTTGCCGACGGAGAGCGCGCCCTCCAGCAGCGAATAGGAGGAATGGACGTGCAGGTGGATGAAGCCGGGATCGCTGGCCATGGGACTTGGGGGTGCCGTTCGCTGAGCGGGAGAATCGTTCTCCCTTAAGGTAGCCCCGTTTGCCGCGCGCGAAAGGTCATGCGGCGTCCGTGCCCGCTATCCTCCGGCCCGTCGGGGGCTATTCTGGCGAAAACTCGTCGGAGCCGACATGACGCGGTCGCTTCTCGCCAATTGGGTATTCTGGGCCGTCCTCTCGGCCGCCTTCGCCGCGCTCACCGCCATCTTCGCAAAGGTGGGCGTGGCGGGCGTCGATTCCGATTTCGCGACGCTCATCCGCACCGTCGTCATCCTCGCTCTTGTGGCGGCCATCGCGGGGATGCGCGGAGCATGGCAGCCGGTGGCCGAGGTGCCGGGGCGCACATGGCTATTCCTGCTGCTGTCCGGGCTTGCCACCGGCGCGTCGTGGCTGTGCTACTTCCGCGCGCTGAAGATGGGCGATGCCGCCCGCGTTGCGCCGGTGGATAAGCTCAGCGTGGTGCTCGTCGCCGTGTTCGGCGTGATCTTCCTGGGCGAGAAGCTCTCGGCGGTGGCGGCGGTGGGGGTCGCACTCATCGCGGCCGGGGCGGTGCTGGTCGCACTGGGCTGAGGGCAGCCTTCAGAAGTGGCTGTAGCTGCCGCTGCCGAGATCGAGGGGATGGCCACCGGCATCGGTCACGTCGAGCCCGCTGCCCGCCCGCGTCTCGCCGATCAGCGCCACGGGCACGCCGGCCTGCGCCGCCTCAAGGGTGAATTGGGGCACGGCGGCATGGGGCACGCAAGCGAGGATCTCGTAATCATCGCCGCCCGACAGCGCCACGGCGAAGAGGGCGGGATCAGCCTTCACGGACGCCGCAGCCGCCGCCGAGAGGGGCACGCGCCGCGCTTCCACTTTGCCGCCGCAGCCGGAGGCAGAGAGCATCTTGGCGAGGTCGCCGGCGAGACCGTCCGAAACATCCATGGCGGACGCCGCATGCCGGCGCAGCACGGGCGCGAGCGCGAGGCGCGGCTGCGGGTTCAGATAGCGGTCGAGGAGATGCGCGCGCTGCTCGCCGGAGAGCCCGGCGAAGGCCGGCGCATCGCCATCCTGCCGCAGCCTGAGGCCCAAGGCGGCATCGCCGATGGTACCGGAGACGAAGATGGCCATGCCCGCCTGCGCGCCGGTGCGCGGCACGAACTCACCCTTCGGCACCACGCCCAACGCCGTGATGGTGATGGTGACCGGACCGGGCGTGGACACCGTATCGCCGCCGAGGATGGGACAGGAAAAGGCGTCCGCATCTGCGCCGAGGCCTGCGGCGAAGGCTTCCATCCACGCATCGGGCGTGCCCTTGGGCAGAGCGATGGCCATCAGTGCGCCGATCGGCAGGGCGCCCTTGGCGGCGAGATCGGAAAGGTTCACCCGCAGCGCCTTGCGGGCGATGGCAGCGGGCGGATCATCGGGGAAGAAATGCACCCCTGCGACCACCGCGTCCTTGGTCAGGACCAGATCGCAGCCGGGCGGCGGGGAGAGGAGCGCGGCGTCGTCCAGAAGGCCGAGCGCGCCCTGCGACCCGGCGATGGGGCGGAAGTAGCGGGCGATGAAGCGATCCTCGCCCGAGCCGCCGCCCTCCATCTCAGGCGCCCCGGAACTCGTCGGGGCGCAGCTCATGCGCCAGCGCGTCGAGCACGGCATTGACCATGCCGGTCTCGTCGCGGTCGAGGAAGGCGCCGGCGACGTTCACATATTCGGTGATGACCACGCGGGCGGGCGGATCCTTCGCCATCAGTTCGAAGGCCCCAGCGCGCAGCACCGCGCGCAGCACGGCTTCCACCCGCTTGAGCGGCCAGCCCTTGGTGAGGGTGCCATCTACCAGCGGATCGATCTGGCGCTGGGCGTTGAGCACGCCCTCCACCACCGAGCGGAACAGCCGGCGGTCGGCTTCGGGAAACTCGATGCCCTCCACTTCCTGCCCGAGCCAATGGCTCTCGAACTCGGCGAGCACGTCGTTGAGTGGCGTGGCGGCCATATCCATCTGGTAGAGCGCCTGCACCGCGCCGAGGCGGGCCGCGCTCTTCTTCATGGGCTTGGCTGGAACGTCCCTGGCGGGCGCGTCCTTGGCTGGGTCCTTCATGGCGGTCACGCTTCCAGCCGGCGTTTCAGCCGCAGCAGGCTGAGCGCGGCCTCGGCGGCGCCGCCGCCCTTGTTGCCCTCGACGAGGCGAGCGCGTTCCCAAGCCTGCGCCTCGGTGTCCACGGTGAGGATGCCGTTGCCCACCGGCAGCGCGTGGGCAAGGCCCAGCTCCATCAGGCCGCGCGCGGATTCGCCCGCCACGATCTCGAAATGATAGGTCTCGCCGCGAATGACCACGCCGAGGCCCACCACCGCATCCACCGGCTCACCACCCTCTTCGGAGGCGGCGATGGCGATCTCGGCGGCAACCGGAATCTCCAGCGCGCCGGGAACGGTGATGACCTCCACCGCGACGCCCGCGGCCTCCAGCACGGCGCGGGCACCGGCGAGAAGTTCGTCGGCCAGCGCCTCGTAATAGCGGCCTTCGACGATGACGACGCGCGCGCCTTCGAGCGCGGGGTCGGCTTCGACGGCGGTTTCCCTGCGCGTCGTGACCATGGGCATTCTCCGAAACTTGAACGGCGCACGGCGCCGGAATTGGGCGTGAGCCCTACCCGGCCCGGGGGAACTCCGCAAGCCGGGCGGCGTAGCGGGCCATCAGGTCCGCCTCGAAATTCACCGTGTCCCCCGCCTTCACGCCGCCCCAGGTGGTGACCGCGAGCGTGTGGGGAATGAGCAGGCAGGAGAAGGTGTTGCCGTTCACCTCGTTCACCGTCAGCGAGGTGCCGTCGAGCGCCACCGAGCCCTTGGCCGCGACGAAGCGCGCCAGTCTCTCCGGCACCTCGAACACGAAGCGCGTGGTGGTGCCCAAATCCTCCCGCGACACCACCTTCGCCGTGCAGTCCACATGGCCGGACACCATGTGCCCGCCCAGTTCGTCGCCCATCTTGAGCGAGCGCTCCAGATTGATGCGCTCACCCTCGGCCCAGCCAGAAACGGTGGTGATGGCCAGCGTCTCGGGCGCCGCATCCACGGTGAAGAGCGTTGCGCGGGGGCCGCCCGCCGTCACCGAGGTGACGGTCAGGCACACGCCCGCATGGGCGATGGACGCGCCGATGTCGATGCCCGCGGCCTCGAATCCGGTGGCGACGGTGAGGGTCTTCACCTCGCCTTTCGTCTCCACCTTCACGAGTTCGCCCATGTCGGTCACGATGCCGGTGAACATCTCAGCGTCTCCACAAGCGCACGAGGTGGTCGGCGCCCAGCTCGGCGCGCTCCACCTCGGCAAATCCCACCGGCTGGGTCAGCCGGATAAGCGGGCGTCCGGCAAGGGCGGGGAAAGCATCCGACCCCAGAATGACGGGGCTGCGGAAGACGGCCACCTCATCCACCACGCCGGCTTCCAGGAAGCGGGCGGCCGTGGTCGGCCCCCCTTCGACCATCAGGCGGGTGAGGCCGAGCAGGCCCAGCAGCTTGACCATGGCCGGGATATGGATGCGCCCGTCCGCCCCACGGGGCGCGCGCAGCACCTCGACGCCGCGCTCGTTCAGCGCAGCCGCGCGATGGGCGGGGGCATCCTCTGCGGCGATCACCCACAGCGGAACGTCGCAGGCGGTGCGCACGAGGGCGGAGGTGAGCGGTATGTCCAATTCGGCATCCAGCACGAGCCGCACCGGCGAGCGCGATTCATAGCCCTCCAGCCGGCAGGTGAGCATGGGGTCGTCGGCCAGCACCGTGCCCAGCCCGACCAGGATCGCGTCCGTATGGGCGCGCATGAGATGCGCCCGCGCCCGCGCCTCGGGACCGGTGACGACGGCCGGCTTCGGCCCGGCATGGGCGGCCTTGCCATCGGCGGAGACGGCCATCTTCACCATCACATGGGGGCGGCCCTCGGTGACGCGGCGGATGTGGCCGGCGTGATCGAAGAGCGCCTGCTCGGCCCCCACCCCCACAGTGACCCAGATGCCGGCGGCGCGCAGACGGGCGACGCCCCTGCCCTTCACCCGATGGTCGGGGTCCTCGATGGCGGCGACCACCCGGCTGACCCCGGCGGCGATGACGGCATCGGCGCAGGGGGGCGTACGGCCGTGGTGGGAGCAGGGCTCCAGCGTGACATAGAGCGTCGATCCGCGTGCCAATTCACCGGCGGCGGCGAGGGCCAGCGGCTCGGCATGGGGGCGGCCGGTGGGGGCGGTGGCGGCGCTGGAGACGATGCGCGGCACGCCGTCCACATGCTGCACCACCACGGCGCCGACGGAGGGATTGGGCCAGGTGCGGCCGAGGCCGGTCTGGCCCACCTTCAGCGCCTCGGCCATGAACAGCTCGTCCTCGCGGGGCGACAGGACGGGCGCGGAGGCGGCCGGGCGCACGTTCATTCCCCGCCCCGTGGCGCGGGCCGGGCGCGCGGCTTGTCCGCAGCGGACGGCGCCTCGGTGCCGGGATCGAGGGTGCGCGGCTCGCCCTCGTGGGAGAGCTCGGCGAGGGCGTTCTCAAAGTCCTTGGCCTCGCGGAAATTGCGGTACACCGAGGCGAACCGCACATAGGCCACGTCGTCCAGCTGCTTCAGGCCCTCCATCACCATCTCGCCGATGGTCTCGGAGGTGATGTCGCCTTCGCCCACGCTTTCCAGCTGGCGCACGATGCCGTTGAGCATCCGCTCCACGCGCTCATTGTCCACCGGGCGCTTGCGCAAAGCGACGCTGACGGACTTCTCCAGCTTCTCCCGCTCGAACGGCACGCGCCGGCCGGAGCGCTTGAGCACCATCAGCTCGCGCAGCTGCACCCGCTCGAACGTGGTGAAGCGGCCGCCGCAATCGGGACAGATGCGGCGGCGGCGGATGGCGGTGTTGTCCTCCGTCGGCCGGGAATCGCGCACCTGCGTCTCAAGGCCGCCGCAATAGGGGCACCGCATCCGTCACGCCTTCCCGGTCGTCGATCCTCAGGGATAGATGGGGAAGCGGGCGAGCAGGGTCGAGACCTTCTCGCGCACCGCGGCCTCGACCAGGCTGTCCTCGTCGGTGCCCTTCTGGGAGAGCACGTCGAGCACCTCGGCGATGAGGTTGCCCACCTGCTGGAACTCCGCCACCCCGAAGCCGCGGGTGGTGCCCGCGGGAGTGCCGAGGCGCACGCCGGAGGTCACGAACGGCTTCTCGGGATCGAACGGGATGCCGTTCTTGTTGCAGGTGATGTGCGCGCGCCCGAGCGCGGCCTCGGAGACCTTGCCGGTGAGGCGCTTGGGGCGCAGATCCACCAGCATGAGGTGGGTGTCGGTGCCGCCGGACACGATGGCGAAGCCGTGGCCCTTCAGGGTCTCGGCCAGCGCCTTGGCGTTCTCCACCACGTTCTTCGCATAGAGCTTGAACTCGGGCCGCAGAGCCTCGCCGAACGCCACCGCCTTGGCGGCGATGACGTGCATCAGCGGGCCGCCCTGGATGCCGGGGAAGATGGCCGAATTGACCTTCTTGGCGATGCCCTCGTCATTGGTGAGGATCATGCCGCCGCGCGGGCCGCGCAGGGTCTTGTGGGTGGTGGTGGTTACCACATGGGCGTGCGGGAACGGGCTCGGATGCGCGCCGCCGGCGACGAGGCCCGCGAAGTGCGCCATGTCCACCATCAGCAGCGCGCCGACGGAATCAGCAATGGCGCGCATCTTGGCGAAGTCGATGATGCGCGGATAGGCGGAGCCACCGGCCACGATGAGCTTCGGCTTATGCTCATCGGCGAGCTTCGCCACCTCTTCGTAGTCGATGCGCTGGTCGTCCTCGCGCACGGTGTAAGGCACGGGCTTGAACCACTTGCCGGACATGTTCACCGGCGAGCCGTGGGTCAGGTGTCCGCCCGCCGCGAGGTTCAGGCCGAGGAAGGTGTCGCCGGGCTGGAGCAGCGCGAAGAAAACGCCCTGGTTCGCCTGGCTGCCGGAATTGGGCTGCACGTTGGCGAAGCCGCAGCCGAACAGCTTCTTGGCGCGGTCGATGGCGAGGTTCTCGGCCACGTCCACGAACTGGCAGCCGCCATAATAGCGCTTGCCCGGATAGCCCTCGGCATACTTGTTGGTGAGCACGGAGCCCTGAGCCTCGAGCACGGCGCGCGAGACGATGTTCTCGGAGGCGATCAGCTCGATCTCGTCCCGCTGGCGACCCAGCTCCGCTTTCACCGCGCCGGCGATCTCGGGGTCGGTCTCGGCGAGAGAGGCGGTGAAGAAGCGGTTCATTTCCTCCGAGACGGAGGAGCGGTTCGCGTCCTGCGAGGCCATGGCAGGTCTCCGGTGATGGCGTGGAGGCTCCCGGCTAGGGCGGCTGGCGCCCGACCGGAGCGGACCCTGCGCTTATCACAGGGCGAAGGTGAAGTCCAAAACCGGCGGGTGCGGCGTGTGGCCTTCCCCCCTCAAGCGCGGCGAGCGCGCTCCACCTGTGGTTGAGAGTGTCCATTTACCGGAGAGGCCCGCGAAATGCGCGCCTCCGGCACTTCCCCACCTTCCATCAGCGGCATCGGAGCGATATCGTCCGCTGAAGCGAACGTCCGTTCGGTTGGAAGGATATTACGGCATGGCCGTCAGGGAACGCGGGGGCAGCTCTCTCGAAACCGGCGCCCAGGTGATTACCGGGCAACTGGGCAAGACCATACAGCGCCTGCGCAAGGCCTATAACCTGTCCCTGTCGGACCTTGCCGAGCAGTCCGGCGTGGCGAAATCCATCATCAGCCAGATCGAGCGCAACGAGACCAATCCGACGCTCGCCACCGTGTGGCGCCTGTCGCAGGCGCTGGACATGTCGGTGGAACGGGTTCTCGCCTCATCCGACGACGCGCCCTTCGTGGAGAAGCTCTCCCGCGCCGACACGCCCATCCTGCTTTCCGAGGACGGGCTGGTGCGTCTGTCCATCATCGGGTGGATCAAGACGGTGGAGTGGCTGCAGTATTACGACATGGAGGCCGCGCCCGGCGGCGAGCTCGATTCGGACGGGCACCAGCGCGGCTCCGTGGAATGCCTTACCGTCATCTCCGGCACGCTGGAGGTGGACGTGGCCGGGCAGGTGGAGACGGTGAAGGAGGGCGAGACGGTGCGCTATCGCTGCGACCGCCGCCATGTCATCCGCAACCGCTCCGATGCACCCGCCCGCGCCTTCATGGTCTGCCTGCTCAAGGCCGCCGTGCTGGAGTGAGGGGGCGGCGCCCCCTCCCCTCCGGTCGGATCACTCGTCGGTCAGCGGGCCGAGGATCAGCATCTCCAGCTTCACCCAATTGGCGAGCTGGGCATAGGTGAGCTTCTCGGCCTTCAGGTCCCAGGTCACTTCCGAGCGGGTCGGGCCGACGCACTGGTCCCGGCCGTTCTCACCCTTCACCCTTTTGCAGGCGTCCTCGCTGTCGTTGTAATAGACGCGGCCGTAGAGGCCGGGCTTAGACTGGTCGGCGGACGAGAAGAAGGCATCGGATTGCGCCTGCGCCGCACTGGCGTCGAAGAACGACTGGTCGGTGTTCACCGCCTGCTCGTTCCAGCGCAGATTGTACTCGTAATAGCCGGTGTAGGACTTCTTCTTCCCCGCCTTGTCTGTGAAGTTGCCGTTCTCCTCCACATAGCGGATCGAGCCGGACACGCGGTCAGTCAGCGAGCGGTCGGCGACGGTGTAGGCGAAGGTCACGCCGTTGGCGTCGGTCAGCCAGTTGCCGAGTTCGTAGTCGTAATCGAGGTTGCCGGAGACCCGCACCTCGGGAAGGAAGGAGAAGGGGCCGGCCGCGAGCTGGGTGCGCTCGAAGCGCAGCGGATCGGGATTCTTCACCTGGATCGACACCACCTTGCCGTCGACCACGCGGGAATAGATCTTGTCCGCCTCCTTCTGGGCCCGGCGGAACTGCTCGGCCACCTCCCACCAGCGCGTCACGTTGCGACCCTGGATGGAGCCGCCGAAGGGTGAGGAGGTCTGGTTGCCCTTCACCACGTCGATGCGCAGACGGCCGGCATCGGGGATGTAGCGCCCGTTGGCGTCGATCTGCAGGTCGCCGCGCAGGATCGCAACCTCCCGCGCCACCTGGGACGGGTTGGACGGATTGATGACGTCGAACTTCACCGAATAGACAAGGCTCTTGCCCGGCGTGCGCTGGACCGAGCCCTTGAGAATCATCAGGTCCGCCACCGAAAGGTCGCTGATCTCGTAGAGATCGGTGCCGCTGGTGGAGCGCAGGGAGCGGGAGTTGTAATCCACCGTCATGGCGCCGGTGAGCTTCGCCTTGTCGGCGGGAATCTCCTTCAGCGCCTGGCTCTGCTGCGCCATCGCGGCACCCGAAGCCAGAATGCTCGCGGCGCACAGGCCGGCGGCCCAGGCGAATGTGGCCGGCGCGAAGCGAATGGTCATGTCCATCTCCCTCGATGGCGCCGGGCGTGTGAGCCAGGCGCTTCGGCGGGGAACATGACGAAAGTTTCCTGAACGGCAGATGACGAAGCGGCATCCGCCCCTCAGAGCAGGCCGAGATCGCGCAATTCGCGGCTGAGTGCCTCGGGCAGGTCGGCGGCGCAGGCGCTGCTGCCGAGGTCGCGGGGCGCCTCCCGGTCGGCGAGGTAGCGCCAGCCCTGGAACGGGCGCGCGGGGCGCGGCTCCACGCGGATGACGGCGGGGTCGAGCACGAGGCCGCAGCGGCGCACGCCGTCCGGGTCCACCATGGGGCGCAGTTCCAGCAGGCGCTGGCGCGCCGCCACCTCCCCCTTGATGACCCAGTAGAGCGAGCCGCCGTCGATCAGCTCGTCCTTGCGGCTGGGCACCATCCGGGTGACGTGGATCTGCTCGAACGGGACGCCGGCACGCCGCGCGGTGTCGGCACGATCGGCGATCCAGCCTTCGAGGTCGGCGATGGAGGTGGCGCCGACGCACAGCTTGATGAGGTGGAGCGCCATCGCGCCCGCGCTACTGGCCGTTGGGGGCGGCGGGTGCGCCCTCCGCGGCGGGCTCCGCTTCGGCGGGCGCGGCGGGCTGGGGACGAGGACGCGGCGCCGCCGGGCGCGGGGCCGGATTGGCCGGAGCGGTGGCCTGCGGGGCCGGTGTGCGCGCCGGGCGGGCCGGTGGCAGCGGCGCGGTGGGCGGCTGCGGGATCGGTTCCAGGTCATCCGCCGGTGCCGCGGGGGCGGGGGCGGCCGGGGCGCCGGGCTGCGCGGGATCAGGCTGGGTCACCAGCATGCCGAACGGGCCGGTGCGCGGCGGCGGCCCGCCCGTCATGCCCCGGTTGCGCGCGTTGCGCTCCCACACCGGCGTATATTTGGTGATGAGGTTGGCGTAGCGCCCTTCGTTCATGTTGGCGATGATGCGGGTCGGGTCGCCGAAAATCGCCGCCTGCGGGCAATAGGTCGCCGTGCAGCCGTTGAAATCCACCAGCGCCGAGGCCACCAGGCCGTAGGGATCCTGCTCCAGCGGGCGGCGCCAGGCGATGATCCGTTCGGTGAGGTAGTCGGCCTTGCGGCGACGCACGAACTCGAACGCATCCTCCACCAGCGCCATGCGCGCGCGCACCAGCGAACGGGCGGACGCAACCGTATCCGGCCGCTCGAACAGCACCGCCTCGCACACCTGGATGAGGGACGGGTCGGCGCCGATGCAGCCGAGCGCCGATTGGGCGGCTGCGGCATCGAGCCCCGCGGCCCGGGCCTCCAGCGCCCGCGCCTCCGAAATGGCGGCGGCGAGGACGATCTGCTTGAGCATGGCGCTGCCCACCGACAGGCCGCCGAGCAGGATGCCGATGAGCACCAGCAGCGTCAGCGGGTTCTCGTTGGGCTCCGACCGCACGAACAGCACGAACACGAACACGGCGCCGATGACCATGGCCGCGAGCACGACCCAGCCCGGGACATCGAAATTGCTGTTCAGAATGCTGAGGGTTCGGTCAATCCATTCCGCCATGGCGCCCTCCGCGACGCAGTCCTCGGTCCGTCGGCGAATGCCCGTGACCCGCTTCCGGTTTCCGCCTCCGCCCTACCCTCATCACCGCCGATTGCGGCAGGATGAGTGTCGGACCCGCCCGCGCGCTCCCATGAAGAGCCCGCGGCTCGTTCAGTGCGGCCGAAGCGCCGAGGCGTCGAAGCCTCCATAGAGGTAGATCACCGCGACGGCGAGCAGAAAGACGGCAAGCGCGGTGCGCGCGACGCCCCAGCAGGAGCGGCGATGGGCATGACCTTGGCTGAGATCCATGATGGATAGCGGCTCTTTTCGACGAGTCCTCGCGGCACGATGGGCGCCCCGCGCTGCAACATGCATTAAGAATTTATGAACGCCTCGGCAAGCCCCGCGCCATGCCTCCTGCGAACGGCTCGCATGCGCAAACCGCCAATCCCCGCAATTTACAGGGCGCCGACGGGCGGCAGGAAAATCCGCGCGGGATGGGGTAGGACTTGCCCATGAGCGCCGATCGTCCCTCTGATTCGTCCACCGCCTCCTCCGCCCTCCCGGACGATGAGGCCGCCGCCGCGCTGGTGCTGCGCCTCGCCGCCGAGGCCGGGCCGGGCAAGAGCATCGGCCCCATGGACGCGGCGCTGGCGCTGATGCCGAAGGAGGAATGGCAGCGGGCGCTCCCCGTGATCCGCCGCGTCGCCGTCCGTCTCGCGCTGGAGGGCCGGCTGATGATCTACCGCAAAGGCCGTCCGGTGGATCCGGCCGACTTCCGGGGCGTCTACCGCATCGGGCTGCCGCGCGACGAATGAGCGCCTGATTGGGCCGCGACTTCGTCAGGGCGCGGGAAACAGCGCGCTGGTCTGGCCGGAATAGTAATAGGCGACGAGGCCCATCCACTCCTTGACCGCAATGTCGGCCATGTCGAGGCCGCTCGCCGCGCGCGAGAAGGGATCGTTCAGGGCGTCGGGGCCCACGGTGCGGAAATCCACCGGGTAGGGAATGACGTCGAAGCCCGCCTTGCGGAAGCAGCCCACCGCGCGGGGCATGTGGAAGGCGCTCGTCACCAGAAGCCACCGCTCGCCGGGCTTCGGCTTGAGCACCTCCTTGGCGAAGGCCGCATTTTCCGCCGTGTTGCGGGACTTCTCCTCATACTCCACCCGCTCGGGGGCGATACCGAGGTCGGGCATGGTCATCTGCATCATGCGGGCCTCGATGCCCACGCCATCGGAGAAGAGCCGACCGCTGCCGCCGACGAAGGCCAGCCGCGCATTCGGATACTGCCGCGCCAGCGCCCCGAAGGCGATGGCCCGCTCCCCCGCATTGGCAAAGGCCGGGATGCCGCGCGCGAGCCCTACCTCCGGCACCTCGGCGCCGCCCAGGAGGATCACGCCCGTGATGGGCTCCTGCCCCCGGTAGATGGGGAAGCGCTCTTCCAGCGGGCTCATCAGGTAGTTGGCGAGGGGCGAGAAGCCGACGATCACGAAGCCGGCGACCGAGACGGTCAGAAGCCCCAGCCCTGTCCGGCGCAGCCCGGCGAGGGCGGCCAGAAGGCCGATGACCGCGACCAGCACCAGCGCATTGGACGGCGCGACGAGAAACCAGAACACTTTGGAGACGGTGAAGAACGAATCCATGCCACCTCGGCAGGGCGCCTTACCCCAGCGGGCAACCGGCGCCGGTTGGGACGCCTCGGCGCCGGGTCAGGCCAGCTCGACCACCTTGCCCTCGCGCAGGGTGACGCGCCGGTCCATGCGGGCGGCGAGGTCGAGATTGTGGGTGGCGATCAGCGCCGCGACGCCGGTGGCCCGCACCAGCTCCGACATGGCCCCGAAGACGTGATCGGCCGTCTTGGGGTCGAGATTGCCGGTGGGCTCATCCGCCAGCAGCAGGCGCGGCGCATTGGCGAGGGCGCGGGCGATGGCCACGCGCTGCTGCTCGCCGCCGGACAGTTCCGACGGGCGATGGGTGAGGCGCGCGCCGAGGCCGAGATAGGAGAGCAGCTCCTTCGCCCGCGTCTCCGCTTCCTTCTTGGAGAGGCCGCGGATCATCTGCGGCATGGCCACGTTCTCCAGCGCCGTGAACTCGGGCAGGAGGTGGTGGAACTGGTAGACGAAGCCGATGGAGAGGCGGCGGATGCGGGTGCGCTCGGCGTCCGGCAGGCGGGCGGTGGGCGCGCCGTCGATGAACACCTCGCCGGCATCCGAATGCTCCAGCAGCCCGGCGATATGCAAAAGCGTGGACTTGCCGGAGCCGGACGGCGCGACGAGCGCCACCGACTGGCCCTGGGCGATGGCGAGGTCGGCGCCGCGCAGGATCTCCAGGGCGCCCTGCCCCTGCGCATAGCGCCGCACCACGCCGGACAGCGCGAGCGCATACTGCGGACGGGCGCCGGATCCTGCGGCACGGCCCGGCGTGCGGCTTTCGGGCGGGGTGGGCATGTCCATCACTCGTACCTCAGGGCTTCCACCGGATCGAGCCGGGCGGCCCGCCAGGACGGATAGAGCGTGGCCAGGAAGGAAAGCACCATCGCCATCAGCACCACCGAGGAGGTCTCGCCGAAGTTCATCTGCGCCGGCAGGCGGGAGAGATAATAGAGCTCGGGCGAGAACAGCTCGGTGGAAGTGAGCCAGGAGATGAACTGGCGGATGCTCTCGATATTGAGGCAGACGATCACGCCCAGCAGCAGCCCCGAGAGCGTCCCCACCACGCCGATGGAGGCGCCGGTGATGAAGAAGATGCGCATGATGGAGCCCTGCGTGGCGCCCATGGTGCGCAGGATGGCGATGTCGTGCCCCTTGTCCTTCACCAGCATGATGAGGCCGGACACGATGTTGAGCGCCGCCACCAGCACGATCAGCGTGAGGATGAGGAACATCACGTTCCGCTCCACCTGCAGCGCGCCGAAGAAGGTGGCGTTGCGCACCCGCCAGTCCACCAGATAGACCGGCCGCTCCGCCGCGCTCTGGATGGCGCCGCGCAACTCGCCCACGTCGTCGGGGTTGTCGAGATAGACCTCGATGGCGTTCACGTCGCCGTTGCGGTTGAAATAGGCCTGCGCCTCCGGCAGCGGCATGAAGACGAAGGCGCTGTCGTATTCCGACATGCCGACCTCGAACACCGCCGCGATCTTGTAGACCTTGATGCGCGGCGACGTGCCCATGGGCGTCACCGCGCCGCGCGGGGCGACGAGGGTGATGTTGTCGCCCGCACGCAGGGACAATTGGTCCGCAAGGCGCTTGCCGATGGCGATGCCCTGCCCCTGGTCGAAATTCTCCAGCGTGCCCTGGCGGATGTTGTGGGCCACCGACGGCAGGCCGCGCAGGTCCTTCTCCGCCATGCCGCGCACCAGCACGCCGGAGGCGCCGAAGGGCGAGGAGGCGAGCGCCTGCCCCTCCACCAGCGGCACCGCGAGGCGGATGCCGTTGAGCCCGGCGATGCGCGCGGCCACCGCCCTGTAGTCGGTGAGCGGTGATTCCAGCGGCTGCACGAGCACATGGCCGTTGAGGCCAAGAATTTTGCCCAGCAACTCCTGCCGGAAGCCGTTCATCACCGCCATGACGATGATGAGCGTCGCCACCCCCAGCATGATGCCGAGGAAGGAGAAGCCGGCAATGACCGAGATGAAGCCCTCCTTGCGGCGGGCCCTCAGGTAACGCAGGGACAGCATCCACTCGAACGGCGCGAAGGGGCGCGTGCCGGTGACATCCCCGCCTGCCTTCGCTGCCGTCGCATGGGTTGCCGTCATGCCTTCAGCCTCTCCACAATGTCGCTCGGGGCGATCAGCTCGCGCGAGCCGTCCACCCGGCGCTTCAGTTCCACCTTGCCCTCGGCGAGCCCCTTCGGCCCGACGAGGATCTGCCACGGCAGGCCGATGAGATCGGCGGTGGCGAACTTGGCGCCGGCGCGCTCCTCGGTGTCGTCGTACAGCACGTCGTAACCGGCAGCGGTCAATTCCGCGTAAAGGGCGCCGCAGGCCGCCTCCGTGGCGCTGTCGCCGACCTTGAGGTTCAGGATGCCCACCTGGAAGGGCGCCACCGCGTCCGGCCAGATGATGCCATTCTCATCGTGAGACGCCTCGATCATGGCCGCCACGAGGCGCGAGGGGCCGATGCCGTAGGAGCCCATGTGAATGGTGTGCTCCTTGCCGTCCGGGCCGAGCACCTTGGCGCCGAAGGGCTCGGAATATTTGGTGCCGAAATAGAAGATGTGGCCCACCTCGATGCCGCGCGCGGCGAGGCGGCGCGCCTCGGGGATGGCCTCGAAGGCCGCCGTGTCGTGCTTCTCGGAGGTCGCGGCATAAAGCTGCGTCCAGCGGTCGAACACGCTTTGCAGGCCGGCGGGATCGTCGAAGTTCACGTCGGCGGGGGGCGGCGCCATGTCGAGATAGTCGCCGTGGCAGAACACCTCGCTCTCGCCGGTGGAGGCGAGGATGATGAACTCGTGGGAGAGATTGCCGCCGATCGGTCCCGTGTCCGCCACCATCGGAATCGCTTTCAGGCCCATGCGGGCGAAGGTGCGCAGATAAGCGACGAACATCTTGTTGTAGGAATGGCGGGCGCCGGCCGCGTCGAGATCGAAGGAATAGGCATCCTTCATCAGGAACTCGCGCGAACGGTAGACGCCGAAGCGCGGGCGCACCTCGTCCCGGAACTTCCACTGGATATGGTAGAGGTTGAGGGGCAGCGCCTTATAGGACTTCACATAGGCGCGGACGATCTCGGTGATCATCTCCTCGTTGGTGGGGCCGAACAGCATCTCGCGGTCGTGACGGTCGCGGATGCGCAGCATCTCCTTGCCGTAGTCGTCGTAGCGCCCGCTCTCGCGCCACAGGTCCGCCGACTGGATGGTCGGCATCAGCATCTCGATGGCGCCGGCGCGATTCTGCTCCTCGCGGATGATGTTGCAGACCTTGTTCAGCACACGCAGGCCGAAGGGCAGCCAGGCGTAGATGCCGGCCGATTCCTGCCGGATCATGCCGGCGCGCAGCATCAGCCGGTGCGAGACGATCTCCGCCTCCTTGGGCACCTCGCGCAGAATGGGAAGGAAATAGCGGGACAGTCGCATCGGGTGGCTCGGACTCTCGTGCGGAGGGAAAAGCGGTCGCCGGGAGTGAAAGCGGAAGGGCGCCGAAAACACAAGGGCGGTGGCGCGAACACGGTGCCATGCAACCATATTGCGGCGCAGCGAACGACTTATTGCGGCGCAAGGATGACAAACGACAGATTCTTGTTCTATTTTGCCCCCGCACAAGAAAGGGGACCGTCACCAGCCGGCCACGGCGGTGAATGCGGTTCAGGTCTCGGGAGGAGTCGAAGAAAAAGCCGACCGGCGGCCGCCTCTTGGCGCATACGGAATCGGTATCACGGATTGGCCGCGCGGCCCCAACAAGCAGACTTAGATCTGCAGGCGGCGCTGGACCCGTGGATTAGACAAGGCGAGGCCCGCACGGGGCCTCGCCTTTTTCTTTTGGAGTTCGGCTTGGGCTGCGAAACAGCCCTCCGTTGTCATCCCCCGCCTCGTGCGGGGGATCCACGGTTCGGCCAGGGCGGCTCTTTCCATTGAGGCACAGGACGAGCGGGCGAGTGGATCGCCCGGACGCGCCGGGCGATGACGGTGCCGAGAGGATGACGGTGCAGAGAGGATGACCTGCGAGAGCCGACGCGCGCGGCAGGCCAGGCCGCCAGGAATCACGCCGTTGGCCAAACCGCCTAATAGTTCTCCCACAGCCCGGGGCTGGCGATCTCGGCCAGATTCCCATCGGGATCGCGGAAATAGAGGCTCGTCGAGCCCTTCGGCCACTGCACCTCGCCCTCGATGGCGACGCCATGCGCCGTGAGGTGGTCGCGCCAGCGCGCCATGTCGGCGGCTTCGGCGGAAAAAGCGAAGTGCAGGCGGCCGGCACCGTCGTGGGGCGGGATGGCGCCGCCGAAGGGCAGTTCGATGGCCTCATCGGCCGAGCCGCGCAGGAAGAGAAGCAGAACCGTTCCGCCGACGGGAAAAGCAACGAAGCGCGCGTCGGCCAGCATGGGAACGAGCCCCAGCACACCCTCATAGAAGCCGCGCGCCCGGTCGAGGTCGTCGACGTAGAGGCCGGTTTCCAGCACCCGGCCGAGGGGCGGCGCGGCGCGCGCGGTCCCCTGCCCGTCAGCCACGCTGCGCCCTCACCAGAGGTTGAGCGTGGCGCGGGCTTCCTCGGACATGCGGCCCTGGTCCCACGGCGGGTCGAAGGTGATATCCACCTTCACGTCCGAAATACCGGGCACCGCCGCGACGGCGCTCTCCACCATGCCGGGCAGCTCGGCGGCAGCCGGGCAATTTGGCGTGGTGAGCGTCATCTCCACAGCAACGGTGCGGGCATCCGAGATATCGACCTTGTAGATCAGGCCAAGCTCGTAGATGTCCACCGGGATCTCGGGATCGTAGACCGTCTTGAGGGCGATCACGATGTCGTCGGTGAGCCGCGCAAGCTCCGCCTCCGGGATCGGAGACTGAATCTGCGGCTGGTTCGGCGCCTCGATCGACTTGGTATCGGTCATGCGAACAAATCCTGCGCCTTGACGAGGGCGTCGAAGAGACGGTCCACGTCGGCGCGCGTGTTGTAAAGGGCAAAGGATGCGCGGCACGTCGCTGTCGCACCATATCGTGCCAAAAGCGGCTGCGCGCAATGGGTGCCCGCCCGTACCGCGACACCGTAGCGGTCTATGATGGTCGCCACGTCGTGGGGGTGGGCGCCCTTCATCTCGAAGGAAATGATGGCGCCCTTGTCCGCCGCGGTGCCGATGATCCGCAGGGAATTCAATGCCCTCAGGCGTTCGTGGGCATAGGCCGAGAGATCGTGCTCGTGCGCGGCGATGCGCTCGCGGCCGATGGACTGGACATATTCCATTGCGGCGCCGAGGCCGATGGCCTGCACAATTGGAGGTGTTCCAGCCTCGAAACGGTGCGGGGGTACGCCATAGGTGACGGTCTCCTCCGTCACCTCGCGGATCATCTCTCCGCCGCCCTCGTAAGGCGGCATGGCCTCCAGCAGCTCCTTCTTGCCGTAGAGCAGGCCGATGCCGGTGGGCGCATAGAGCTTGTGGCCGGTGACGGCGTAGAAATCCACATCGAGGTCGCGCACATCAACCGGCATGTGGACGATGGCCTGGCAGCCATCCACCGCGACCTTGGCGCCCACCGCATGGGCGGCCGCGGCGATCTCCTTGATCGGCGTCACCGTGCCCAGCACGTTGGACATGTGGGTGATGGCGACGATCTTGGTGCGCGGGCCGAGCAGCGCCTTGAAGGCGTCGAGGTCGAAGGACCCATCCTCCCGCACCGGCGCCCACTTGATGACGGCGCCCTTGCGCTCGCGCAGGAAGTGCCACGGCACGATGTTGGAATGGTGCTCCATGATGGAGAGCACGATCTCGTCGCCCGCTTCGATGGACTGGCCGAGGGACGAGGCCACCGTGTTGATGGCGCCGGTGCCGGAGCGGGTGAAGATGATCTCGTCGATGCTCTCGGCATTCAGGAAGGCGCGCGCCGTCTCGCGGGCATGCTCGAATGCCTCGGTGGCGGCGTTGGCGAGATAGTGCAGGCCGCGATGGACGTTGGAATATTCCCGCTCATAGGCGGTCACCATCCGGTCGATCACCTGCCGCGGCTTCTGGGCGGAGGCGGCATTGTCGAGATAGGTGAGCGGATGGCCGTTCACCTCCAGCGACAGGGCCGGAAAATCCGCGCGCACAAGCTCCACGTCGAAGGAGCCATTGGCGACGGCGGAGTGGGGCTTGGTCATGGCCAAATCCTTTTGGCAATCGTCTTCAAGGAAACTGTTGCTCGCCGTCGCCCTCCGGCTTGACCGGAGGGTCCATCCATCCGACGGATCCGGCGGCGCCATGGATCCTCCGGTCAAGCCGGAGGATGACGGCCGGACGGCGGATGAGGCAGCGCGCCCTACACCACCCGTTTTTCCAGCCAGCCCGAGATCCGCTCGATCAGCACATCGCGCAGGTCGGCGTCCTCCACATATTCCACCGCCTCGCCGAGGAAGGCCTGGATGAGGAGCATCTCGGCTTCCTTTTCCGGCAGGCCGCGCGAGCGCAAATAGAACAGCATGGAGCGGTCGAGGGCGCCGGCGGTGGCGCCGTGGCCGCACTGGACATCGTCGGCGAAGATTTCCAGCTCCGGCTTGTTGTCCATCTCGGCGCGGTCGGAGAGGAGGAGCGCCTGGCTCATCATCCGCCCATCGGTCTTCTGGGCCGCGCGGCGCACCACGATCTTGCCCTGGAACACGCCGTGGGCATCGTCGGCGAGCACGGTCTTGAACAGTTCGCGGCTCTCGCCGTGCGCGACCGCATGGTCGATGACGAGGGTCGTGTCCGAATGCTGGCGGCCGCGCGCGAGGGTCGCGCCGCGGATGCCGGCATGGGCGCCGGTGCCCTCGAAGCGGCCATAGACGTTGTAGCGCGCCAATGCCGCGCCCTGGGCGAGGGCGAACAGGTTCAGCTTCGCCTCGCGGCCCAGCTCCAGCATGAGGGTGCCGAAGTGGAAGGCGGCGTCGCCCTCCTCCTGGATGCGCACGAGATTCACGATGGCGCCGTCGCCCACCACCAGTTCCACCGCGTGGTTGGACTGGTAGGCGACGCCATCACGCCCGGCGAAGGTCTCCACCAGCGTCACCTCCGCGCCCGCGCCCACCACCACGACGGTGCGGGTGAAGCCGGAGACGGCCTCGGCGCCCGGGAAGGCGTGGGCAATGTGAACCGGCCGCGCGGCCTTCACCCCGGCATCGACGCGAAGCGCGACGCCCTCGCCGAGGAAGCCGGTGTTGAGGGCCAGCGGCCCGTCATAGCGGCTCGGCGACAGGGCATTGATGCGGTCTGCGAGTGGATCGCCGGCGGCGATGGCGCTCTCCAGCGGCAGCCCGGTGACGCCTTCCGACAGCGCCGCGAAATCCGAGCCGGCGCGGGAGAGCACGCCGTTCACGAACAGGATGCGGGCGGCATTCGGCACCGCCGGCACCAGCGCGGCGGCCTCCGCCTCCTCCACCGCGCCCGGCGCGGGAGCGCGGTTGGGGACATCGCGGATGGCGGCGCGCAGGTCGGTGTACTTCCACTCCTCCACGCGGCGGCTGGGCAGGCCGTTCGCGAGGAAGGCATCGCGGGCGGCGCGGCGGATCTCGGGGATGCGCCCCTGCCCTGCCTCGGCGGTGATCGACGCCTCAAGCGCGGCGGCGATGGCCTCTTCCGCCGCTGTTCGGGCGGGACGGACGTTGATGGTCATGGTGCCGTCCCTCACGCCGCGTCCTGCGCGTAGGCCGCATAGCCGGACTCTTCCAGCTCCAGCGCCAGCTCCGGCCCGCCGGAGCGGACGATGCGGCCCTTGTGCATCACATGCACCACGTCCGGCACGATATGGTCGAGCAGACGCTGATAGTGGGTGATGACCAGCATGGAGCGCTTCGGCGAACGCAGCGCGTTCACGCCATGGGCAACCACCTTGAGGGCATCGATATCGAGGCCGGAATCGGTCTCATCCAGAATGCAGAGCTTGGGCTCCAGCAGGGCCATCTGCAGGATTTCGTTGCGCTTCTTCTCGCCGCCCGAAAAGCCCACGTTGACGCCGCGCCGGAGCATGTCCTGCGAGATGCCGAGGTCCGGCGCCTTGGCGCGCACCAGCTTCAGGAAGTCGGGGGTGGAAATCTCCTCCTCACCGCGCGCCTTGCGCTGGGCGTTCATGGCCGCCCGGAGGAAGGTCATGTTGGCGACGCCGGGAATCTCGATGGGATACTGGAAGGCGAGGAAGACACCCGCCGCCGCGCGCTCGCTGGCGTCGAGCGCGAGCAGGTCCGCGCCATCGAAGCTCACCGAGCCGTCCGTCACCTCATAATCCGGCTTGCCGGAGAGGACATAGGAGAGCGTGGACTTGCCGGAGCCGTTCGGCCCCATGATGGCATGCACCTCGCCATCCGGGATGGTGAGGTCGAGGCCCTTGAGAATCTCGTTCTCGCCGATGCGGGCGCGGAGATTGCGGATTTCGAGCATGTTCGGTCCTTGAGATGTCGATCCGCGCGGCTGCGGCCCGAGGGGACGCGCTGCGCGAGAAAAGGGGGAGGCCGGCGGCGCGCCGGCCGGTTCGTCAGCCCACCGAGCCTTCCAGGCTCACGGCGATCAGCTTCTGCGCCTCCACGGCGAACTCCATGGGCAGCTGCTGGAGCACGTCGCGCACGAAGCCGTTGACGATGAGCGCCACCGCCTCCTCCTGCGAAAGGCCGCGCTGGAGGCAGTAGAACAGCTGGTCCTCGGAGATCTTGGAGGTGGTCGCCTCGTGCTCGAACTGGGCCGAGGCGTTCTTGGCCTCCATGTAGGGCACGGTGTGCGCTCCGCAGAGATCGCCGATGAGGAGCGAATCGCAGTTGGTGAAGTTCCGCGCGCCGGTCGCCTTGCGGTGGGCCGAGACGAGCCCGCGATAGGTGTTGTCCGAGTGCCCGGCGGCGATGCCCTTGGAGATGATCCGGCTCGACGTGTTCTTGCCGAGGTGGATCATCTTCGTCCCCGAATCCACCTGCTGGTGGCCGTTGGAGATGGCGATGGAATAGAACTCGCCCTGCGAATTGTCGCCGCGCAGGATGCAGCTCGGATACTTCCAGGTGATGGCCGAGCCGGTCTCCACCTGCGTCCAGGAGATCTTGGAATTGTCGCCCCGGCAATCGCCGCGCTTGGTGACGAAATTGTAGATGCCGCCCCTGCCGTCCTTGTCGCCGGGATACCAGTTCTGGACGGTGGAATACTTGATCTCCGCATCCTTCATCGCCACCAGCTCGACCACGGCGGCGTGCAGCTGGTTCTCGTCGCGCTGGGGCGCGGTGCAGCCTTCCAGGTAGCTCACATAGGCGCCTTCATCGGCGATGATGAGGGTGCGCTCGAACTGGCCGGTGTTGCGCTCGTTGATACGGAAATAGGTGCTCAGCTCCATGGGGCAGCGCACCCCCTTCGGAACGAACACGAACGAGCCGTCCGAGAAGACCGCCGAATTGAGGGTAGCGTAGAAATTGTCCGTCACCGGCACGACCGAGCCGAGATATTTCTTCACCAGCTCGGGATGCTCGCGGATGGCCTCCGAGATGGGCATGAAGATCACGCCCGCCTTGGCCAATTCCTCCTTGAAGGTGGTGGCGACCGACACGCTGTCGAACACCGCGTCCACCGCCACCCTGGAGCCGCCCTCGCGCTGGATGCCGAGCAGCGCGTCGCGCTCGCGCAGCGGGATGCCGAGCTTCTCGTAGGTCTTGAGGATTTCCGGGTCGATCTCGTCGATGGACTTCGGCGCAGCCTTGGGGGCCGAGTAATAATAATAGTCCTGGAAATCGATCTTCGGGTAGCTCACCCGCGCCCAGGTGGGCTCTTCCATGGTGAGCCAGCGCCGGTAGGCGTCGAGCCGCCATTCCAGCATCCACTCGGGCTCGTTCTTCCGGGCGGAAATGTAACGGATCGTGTCTTCCGACAGGCCCTTCGGGGCCTTCTCGCTCTCGATGTCGGTGACGAAACCGTACTTGTACTGATCCACATCGATCGCGCGGACGCGCTCGACGGTTTCCTGAACCGCAGGCATCTCTCTTCTCCTCTCCCGCGCGGGGTCAAGGCCCGCGGGTCAAGTCCGTCTGCCGCGCATGATGCGCGGCGCAAATTCCCTACCGCGCAAAGCGCGGCTCGATCTCCTAAGCCGCGCGCGAAGCGCGGCTTCTCAGCTGCGGCACCGCCTTTTTCAAGGCTTCGACCGCGGCATCCACATCCTCGATGGTGCTCGACCAGCCGAGCGACAGGCGGATGGCGCCCGCCGCCTCGTCCTCCGGCAGTCCCATGGCCAGCAGCACCTGCGAGGCGCCGACCTTCCCGGAGGAACACGCCGAGCCGGCACTGATGCTTACGTGGGCGAGGTCGAGCGCGATCACCAGTGTCTCGGCGCGAAGTCCGGCGAAAGTGACCATAAGGGTGTTTGGCAGGCGATCGGCACCCGCGCCCACCACTCTCATACCGGGAACGCCCTCAAGCACCGCCCGTTCCAAAAGGTCACGCAGCGCGGCGAGCCGCTCCGCCTCGGCGGAAAGCGCTGCCTTCACGGCGGTTGCGGCCGCGCCGAAGCCGACGATGGCGGGCCCGTTCTCGGTGCCCGCGCGGCGGTTGCGCTCCTGCCCGCCGCCGGACAGAAGCGGCGCGGTGCGATGGTCCGGCCCCGCCGCCACCAGCGCGCCGACGCCGGGCGGGCCGCCGATCTTGTGGGCGGAAAGCGCCAGGAAGTCGGCGCCCAGCGTCGCCATATCGAGCGGGATGCGGCCCGCCGCTTGCACGGCGTCGCAGAAGACGATGCCATCGGCCTCATGCACCAGCCGCGCGACTTCTGAAACGGGCTGGATCACGCCGGTCTCATTGTTCGCCGCCATCACCGCGAGCAAGGCGCGCCGGCCGGCCGCGCGGTGGCCAGCGAGGGATTCGGCCAGCGCGGCGAGATCGAGGCGGCCTTCGCCGTCCACCGGAAGGATTTCGAGGGCGTCGGACGGAAAGCGATGGCCTTTGAGCACGGCCGGGTGTTCGACAGCACTCGCCAGCAGCACGTCGCAGGGCTTGGCCCGGCCGGCGATCTCGACGGCCGGATGAAGCGCCAGCGCAGCCGCCTCGGTGGCACCTGAAGTGAAGACCACGCCCCGCACAGGCGCCCCCGCCAGCGCCGCGACGGCCGCCCGGGCGGCCTCGATGCGGGCGCGCGCGGCGCGACCTTCGGCGTGGACGGACGAGGCGTTGCCGCCGGCGTCCAGCGCGGCGATCAGCGCGGCGCGGGCCTCGGGCCGCAGGGGGCTCGTGGCGTTGTGATCGAGATAGGCGCGGCGCGGCACCGACGGGCGGGAGGCGTGTGCCTCACCCCAGCCCAATCCGGTACCCGACTGCCGCGATCCGTCGCCCGCGCTCATCTCCGCCTCCCGGTCCCGCGTGCCAAACGCACCCGCAACCCGTGCCAGGCTTGCAATTGCCGGCGATCTCCGTCATAGGTCAAACTTCACCCGTTCTCACAACGCAGCGCCCATCGGTTCGCGCAGCCGCCGGGAACAAATTAGAATTATTCTAAATAGATAGGTCTCGCGCGACCGTTAGTCAAGCATTACCGTTCCGGCGTCAAGCCGACAGGGATCATGCTGACGGGTTCCCGCGCCGGACCCGTCGTCCGCCAGGACGAAAGAGCGCCGCGCGTCATTGCCACCCAGAGGTTGCAGACTTCCATGCCAGAAGTGATCTTCCCCGGCGAAAAGGGGCGCCTCGAAGGCCGCTACCAGCCCGCCAAGACCCGCAACGCGCCCATTGCCATCATCCTTCATCCCCACCCGCAGTTCGGCGGGACGATGAACAATCCGGTGGTGTACAATCTCTATTATCAGTTCGTGAACCGCGGCTTCTCGGTGCTGCGCTTCAACTTCCGGGGCGTCGGCCGCTCGCAGGGCTCGTTCGACCACGGCACGGGCGAGCTTTCGGACGCCGCCGCGGCGCTCGACTGGGCGCAGTCGGTGAACCCGGACGCCCGCGCCTGCTGGATCGCCGGCTTTTCCTTCGGCGCGTGGATCGGCATGCAGCTGCTGATGCGCCGCCCGGAGGTGGAGGGCTTCATCTCCATCGCCGCGCCGGCGAACCTCTACGACTTCTCCTTCCTCGCCCCCTGCCCCTCCTCCGGCCTGTTCGTCCATGGCGACAAGGACGCGGTGGTGCCCACCACGGCGGTGCAGACGCTGGTGGAGAAGCTGAAGACGCAGAAGGGCATCGTCATCGAGCAGCAGGTGGTGCCCGGCGCCAACCACTTCTTCGACGGCAAGACCGAGGAATTGATGGGCGTGGTCGGCACCTATCTCGACAAGCGCCTCCCCGGCACCCGCAAGGACAGCGCCGCCTGAGGGTGACTTTTCCCGCTTGAACGGCGCGCTTCGGCGCGCCGTTTTCGTTTTGGGGGTGTGTCATTTGGCACCGTCATCGCCCGGCTCGTCCGGGCGATCCACCCCTCGGCCTGTGCGCAGCCCGAAGTTTCCACCCGGACGCACCGTGGATCGCCCGGACGAGCCGGGCGATGACAGCTGAAAGAAGCGTTCACGGCCGGAACAGCACGCCGCCCGTCATCGGCGCCGCCACCCCCGTCGTGGTCGGAAACGTCAGCGGCAGCCCGCGCAGCGAACGCGCGGCGAGATAGCCGAAGGCGTGGGCCTCCAGCGCGTCGCCGGACCACCCCACCTTGTCCGCCGTGCGCACCTCGGCGCCGAGGCGTTGCGCCAGCATGGCCAGAAGCGTCGGGTTGCGCGCGCCACCACCGGCGACGATCCACACGGCGGGCGGCCGGGGCAGGAACGGGACCACCGCTGCGACGCTCGCCGCCGTGAGGGCCGTGAGCGTCGCCGCGCCGTCCTCCAGCGAAAGCCACGCCAGCCCCATCCGCTCTCCGGCCGACCGGCGAAAGGCGTTGCGGTCGAGCGACTTGGGCGGCGGCTGGCGGAAAAAGGAGTCTTCGAGCACGGCTGCGACGCGCGCCGCGTCCACCTGTCCGGCAGCCGCCGCTCGGCCATCCGCGTCGAAGGGAACCCCGGTGCGCGCCTTCATGAAATCATCGATCAGCGCGTTGCCCGGCCCGGTGTCGCAGGCAATCGGCGGGGCGTCGCCGTCGATCACCGTGACATTGGCGACCCCGCCCACGTTCAGCACCGCCACCGGCTGCGGCAGGGTGAGCCGCCGCACCAGCGCCTGATGGAAGACCGGCACCAGCGGCGCCCCCTGCCCACCCGCCGCAACGTCCGCCGCCCGGAAATCAGCGACCACCGGGATGCCGAGCGCCGTGGCCAGCCGCTGCCCCTCGCCGATCTGCACGGTGAGGCGCGCATCCGGCCGGTGGATGACCGTCTGGCCATGGAAGCCCACGAGGTCGATATCGCCGGGCGTCAGCCGCAGCGGCTCCAGCAACGCGCGCACGGCCTCGGCGTGGAGATCGGTGATCCGCCGCTCGGCTTCCGCCAGCGCGCCCGGCCGGTCGTCGCGATGGTTCACGCCGCGCGCGTCCTCCATGGCGGTGACGAGGAGCGCGCGGGTCTCGGCGTCGATGGGGCGGGTGATGGAGGGGCCGAGCCAGGCGACGGTTTCGCCATCCGTCTCGATCAAGGCGGCGTCGATGCCGTCCATGGAGGTGCCGCTCATCAGCCCGACGACACGCATATCCGCCCCCTCGCCTCACGCACATGCATTCTTGCGCCGGACCTGATACACCACCGCTCCTTTCCGGCGCGTGAGCGCCAGCCTCAAGCCTCGATCTGTGTGATGACTTCTCCCTCCTTCCGCTCCGATTTCCTGCGCACGCTTCACGAGCGCGGCTACATCCACCAGTGCTCGGACCTCGAGCGCCTCGATGCCAAGGCCGCGGAAGGGCCGATCACCGCCTATATCGGCTTCGACGCGACCGCATCGAGCCTGCATGCGGGGCACCTGCTCTCCATCATGATGCTGCGCACCCTCCAGCGCACCGGCCACCGGCCGATCGCGCTGATGGGCGGCGGCACCACCAAGATCGGCGACCCGTCCGGCAAGGACGAGGCCCGCAAGATGCTGACGGACCAGCAGATTTCGGACAACATCCAATCCATCCGCAAGGTCTTCGCGCAGTTTCTCGATCTCGAGAAGGGCGCGGTGATGGAGAACAACGCGGCCTGGCTGGACGAGCTGAAATACATCCCCCTCCTGCGCGAGGTGGGGCCGCACTTCACCATCAACCGCATGATGACGTTCGATTCGGTGAAGCTGAGGCTGGAGCGCGAGCAGCCGCTCACCTTCCTCGAATTCAACTACATGATTTTGCAGGCCTATGACTTCGTGGAGCTGTCCAAGCGCCACGGCTGCATCCTGCAGATGGGCGGCTCCGACCAGTGGGGCAACATCGTCAATGGCATGGAGCTGGGCCGCCGGATGCACGGCGCCGACCTCTTCGCGCTGACGACCCCGCTGCTCACCACCTCCTCCGGCGCCAAGATGGGCAAGACCGCCGGCGGCGCCGTGTGGCTCGATGCCGACCTGCTCTCGCCTTATGAGTACTGGCAGTACTGGCGCAACGCCGGCGATGCGGACGTGGAGCGCTTCCTCAAGCTCTTCACAGAGCTGCCGCTGGACGAGATCGCCCGCCTCGCCGCACTGGAAGGCCAGGAGATCAACCTCGCCAAGGAGGTGCTCGCCACCGAGGCGACCGCGCTCCTTCACGGCCGCGAGGCCGCCGAAAAGGCCAAGGAGACCGCCCGCACCACCTTCGAGCAGGGTGCGCTGGCGGTGGACCTGCCCACGGTGGAACTGCCGCGGGCCAAGCTGGAAGCCGGCCTTGGCGTCGCCAACGCCTTCGTGGACGCCGGCCTCGTCGCCTCCACCAGCGAGGCGCGCCGCCAGATCAAGGGCGGCGGCCTCCGGGTGAACGATGCCGCTGTCACCGACGAGAAGGCGATGATCGACCTTGCCGCGCTCACACCCGAGGGGGTGGTGAAGCTCTCCATGGGCAAGAAGAAGCACGTGCTGCTGAAGCCGGTGTGAGGCGGACGGCCGGCGTCCGGCCCCCCGTCCCTCCTTCGGCCACAAAGGCCGGTCATTGGGCGCAACGTTGACGGCCCCGTCGCGCTGACGTAAGCGCACGCCCTTCGCACAGCCACCTGTTTCAACGCATTTTCTTCACGCGAACCGGTACCCACTTCGCTGGAAAATGCTTCAGAAAGAACCCGCCTCCCCATGGCCGAGCCCGCGCCGCGCATCTCCTTCGTTTCCCTCGGCTGCCCCAAGGCGCTGGTGGACAGCGAGCGCATCGTCACGCGCCTGCGCGCCGAGGGCTACGAGCTGACTAAGACCCACCAGGGCGCGGACCTCGTCATCGTCAACACCTGCGGCTTCCTCGACAGCGCCAAGGCGGAGAGCCTGTCCGCCATCGGCGAGGCGCTGGCGGAAAACGGCCGGGTCGTCGTCACCGGCTGCATGGGCGCCGAGCCCGAGCAGATCCGCGAGGTGCATCCCAGCGTCCTCGCCATCACCGGCCCGCAGCAATATGAGAGCGTGCTCGCCGCCGTCCACGAGGCGGTGCCGCCGCAGCACGATCCCTTCCTCGATCTCGTGCCCGAGCAGGGCGTGAAGCTCACGCCCCGGCACTACGCCTATCTGAAGATCTCCGAAGGCTGCTCCAACCGCTGCACCTTCTGCATCATCCCCAAGCTGCGCGGCGATCTCGTCTCCCGCCCCGCCGCCGATGTGCTGCGCGAGGCCGAGCGGCTGGTGAAGGCGGGCGTGAAGGAACTCCTCGTCATCTCGCAGGATACCTCCGCCTATGGGGTGGACCTGCGCTATGCGCCGAGCCAGTGGGGCGACAGGGAGGTGGCGACCCGCTTCCTCGACCTCGCGGCTGCGCTGGGCGACCTCGGCGCCTGGGTGCGCCTGCACTATGTCTATCCCTACCCGCATGTGGATGCGGTGATGGAGCTGATGGCCGCCGGCAAGGTGCTGCCCTATCTCGACATCCCCTTCCAGCACGCGAGCCCAACCGTGCTCAGGCGCATGAAGCGCCCGGCCTCGCAGGAAAAGACGCTCGCCCGCATCCAGGCGTGGCGGGCGGCGGTGCCGGACCTGACGCTGCGCTCCACCTTCATCGTCGGCTTCCCCGGCGAGACGGAAGCGGAGTTCGAGGAGCTTCTGGCCTTCATGGAGGAAGCCGAGATCGACCGCGCCGGCGCCTTCAAGTTCGAGCCCGTGCGCGGCGCCGACGCCAACGCTTTGCCGGACCCGGTGCCGGACGAGGTGAAGCAGGACCGCTACGACCGCTTCATGCGAACCCAGCAGAAGGTCTCGGCCCGCCGGCTGAAGAAAAAGGTCGGCACCCGCCAGCAGGTCATCATCGATTCCGTGAGCGCGCAGGGCGCCATCGGCCGCACCAAGGGCGATGCGCCTGAGATCGACGGCACGGTGAAGGTGTTCTCCCGCCGCCCGTTGCGCGTGGGCGAGATCGCCACGGTGAAGATCGAGGCCGCCGGCCCCTACGACCTCACCGGTACCGCCGTCGGGTTCTGATCCGGACTGGACCGGGAGCCGGCCAAGCTCCCTCTCCCCCTTGCGGGAGAGGGCTGGGGTGAGGGGTATCGCCTCCCTGGCCCGGCACTGCGACGAACGGCAGCGGCCCACTCACCCGTCTCGCGGCTGCGCCGCGATCCACCCTCTCCCGCGAGGGGAGAGGGGAACTCCTCAGATCAGACAATGGCGCCCGGACTCGAATTCGGCCGAGCTCCCTCTCCCCTTGCGGGAGAGGGGGGGTGAGGGGTGTTTCACCTTTTGCCCCGCTATCTGGTGAGCGCGGCCCCCTCACCACGTCGCCTTGAAATTCCGGTAGAGCTGCTCAGCCGCCGCCGCGAAGACCGGCATCCGCTCCTTGGTCGCGTTTTCGAGCAGCGCTTGCCCGCCGGCGCCGGTAATGGCCTCCAGCGCGCAGCGATATTCGGGAATGATTCCCCATTCCGGCACCGTCTCGTCGGTCAGCTCCACGTGATACTGGATGCCGAACGCCCTCTCTCCCACCTGCAGCGCCTGAATGGCGCAATGCTCGTTCTCGGCGAGCACGACCCCGCCCGGCGGCAAGGACAACACGGCCGCACCGTGCCACTGGAGAGTCGGGAAGGTGGGGGGGAGCCCCTTGAAGAAGGGAGAGGCGCGCCCCGCCGCCGTCAGCGACACCTCGGTGACACCCACTTCCGGCCGGGGCATGAGGCCCACCTTGCCGCCCAGCGCATCGGCGAGGAGTTGGTGGCCGAGGCAGACGCCGAGATAGGGCTTGCCGGTGGCCATCCAGTCCCGGATCGCCGCCTTCTCTGCGACGAGCCAAGGCAGTTCCTCCTCCTGCCAGACATCCATGGGCCCGCCGAACACCATGAGCGCGGCGTAATCATCGAAGGGCGGGATGGTCTCGCCCTCGTCCAGCTCCACCGCGTCCCATTCCACGCCATCGGCGCGCATGAAGTCGCGGAAGCGGCCGGGGTGCTCGCAGGCGACATGCTGGAAGACGAGGACTTTCACGGGATGCCTCCATGCTGGCCAAATGGGCCGGTTGCCGGATACTGTGCTGGCGGCCGGGAACGGGGCAATAGCCATTCCCGTCAGTTAAATATCTTTCATGGCAGGTCGGCGCGGATTGATGATTCGCCCGCCGCCGGGCGCGCGGATCGGGGCCAAACCCGCCGCCGGCGTTGACTCCGCACGCTTTCGCGACTAAGAACCCGCCACCTTGCGGGCCGGAAGTGGCCCGCTTGGCGTTTCACGCACCCGTGGCTTCGCAAGGCAGCGCGCCGGGCGAGCCTGTCGGCGGAACGGTCCGGAACCTCTGGGTTTCCATCCATTCCGCAGAGGAGGGGCGCGATCCAAACTCGAACGAACCAATAGGGATCCGCGTTACATGAGCAAGCGCATTGCGGCCAAGCACAAGATCGATCGCCGTATGGGCGAGAACATCTGGGGCCGCCCCAAGAGCCCGGTGAACCGTCGTGAATACGGTCCCGGCCAGCACGGCCAGCGCCGCAAGGGCAAGCTGTCCGACTTCGGCGTGCAGCTGCGCGCCAAGCAGAAGCTGAAGGGCTATTACGGCTCCATCGGCGAGAAGCAGTTCCACAAGGTGTATGTCGAGGCCTCGCGCCTCAAGGGCGACACCGGCGCCAACCTCATCGGCCTGCTGGAGCGCCGCCTGGACGCGGTGGTTTACCGCGCCAAGTTCGTGCCCACCATCTTCGCCGCCCGCCAGTTCGTCTCCCACGGCCACGTGAAGGTGAACGGCAAGCGCGTGAACATCCCGTCCTACCTCGTGAAGGTCGACGACGTGGTGGAGGTGAAGGAAGCCTCCCGCCAGCTCGCCATCGTGATCGAGGCGCAGCAGCTCGCCGAGCGTGACGTGCCCGACTACATCGAGGTCGACACCCACAAGCTCACCGCGCGCTTCGCCCGCATCCCCGAGCTGAACGAAGTGCCCTACGCGGTCCAGATGGAACCGAACCTGGTGGTCGAGTTCTACTCGCGCTGATCCGGCGCGGGACCCGAGAAAAGAAAAGGCCGCCCATCGGGCGGCCTTTTTGTTTGGGCCGCCGCGTCCTGCGACGCGGCGGGAAACGCAAATGGGGCTCAGGTGCCGGACTTCACCTCTGCCGCGGCGACGGCGAGAAGCTCGTCCATGTTGCGGCGGATCTGGTGGTCCGAGACATCGACATTCCTGGCGTCGAAGTCGGCGCGCAGCTTGCGGAACACGTCCTCGTCGCCGGCTTCCTGCAGGTCGGCGACGACGACCTCCTTGGCGTATTCCTGGGCCGCCTCGCCGGTCAGGCCAAGCTTCTCGGCGGCCCACAGGCCAAGCTTCTTGTTGCGGCGGGCGAGCGCCCGGAACCGCGTCTCCTCGTCGAGCGCGAAAGCCTTCTCGAAACCTTCCTCGCGCTTGTCGAACGTGGTCATGGCACCCCTCTTCCTGCGAATGGGCGGCCGGCGGCCGGCCTGATCTGTTTGCGCGGACTGCGTTTGCGCGGACCCTGATGATTTGGGTTGCCGCTGCGCTCACGCAAGGGCAGCCGCAGCTCCACACGCGCACTCCGCACGCGCGCCTTGAATATCCCCCGCCTCCCATTAGATCAACGTCAGTAAAGCTCCGCGCCCCGATACGACCGTGCGACCTGATGGCCGCTCGCCGGGGAACGGTGCCGCACCTGCCCGGGTCCGGCACGATGCCAAGCGCAAGATGCCAGCGCATGACGGCCGGACATGACGGGCATATGGACGCGCGTTGTATCGCGCGGCCTGATCGGCTAGTGTCCGAACGGGTTTGGGGTGACCGTCAAACAGCCATCCCGGCCCCGCCGAGGAGCGTCACACGAACGGAGCCTTGGCAAACCCATGGATTTCCTCAATCGACGGTATACCCCCATGAGCCGCCGCCGCCGAATCTACGAAGGCAAGGCGAAAGTCCTCTATGAAGGACCCGAGCCCGGCACACTCATTCAGCACTTCAAGGACGATGCCACGGCCTTCAATGCGAAGAAGCACGATGTCATCGACGGCAAGGGCGTGCTGAACAACCGGATTTCGGAGTACATCTTCTCCCGGTTGAACGACATCGGGGTGCCGACCCATTTCATCCGCCGGCTGAACATGCGCGAGCAGCTCATCCGGGAAGTGGAGATCATTCCCCTCGAGATCGTCGTGCGCAACGTCGCCGCGGGCTCCATCTCGACCCGCCTCGGGATCGAGGAAGGCACCCAGCTGCCGCGCTCGATCATCGAGTTCTATTACAAGAATGACGCGCTCAACGACCCAATGGTGTCGGAAGAGCACATCACCGCCTTCGGCTGGGCCACCACCCAGGAAATCGACGACATCATCGCCCTGGCGATCCGCGTCAACGACTTCCTGTCCGGCCTCTTCCTCGGCGCCGGCATCCGTCTGATCGACTTCAAGATGGAATGCGGCCGCCTGTGGGAAAACGACATGATGCGCATCGTGGTCGCTGACGAGATCAGTCCCGATTCGTGCCGGCTCTGGGACATCAAGTCGAACGACAAGATGGACAAGGACCGCTTTCGCCGCGACATGGGCGGCCTCGTGGAGGCCTATACCGAGGTCGCGCGCCGGCTCGGAATCCTGATGGAGAACGATCCGACGCAGGGCAAGGGCCCCGTGCTGGTGAAGTGAGGCGTCAATTCGGGCGGGGGCGTTGTTTCCCCTACCCGAAAAGTGCTAGGCGGGGGCCGGATCGGCCCCCGTTTTGCGTTGCCGGGCCCCTCTGGCCCTGGCGATGCCTAGCGGCGGGCAAGCAACAACGCGGGCGCCGGCCCGTGCCATGAAGGCGAGGTTTCCATGAAGGCCCGAGTGATCGTCACCCTCAAGTCGGCGGTGCTCGACCCGCAGGGCAAGGCCATCGAAGGCGCGCTGCGGTCGCTGGGCGTGGCCGGCGTGCAGAGCGTGCGTCAGGGGAAGGTGTTCGACGTGGAGCTGGCCGGCAACGACCGCACCGCCGCCGAGGGCGCCCTGAAGGACGCCTGCGACAAGCTTCTCGCCAACACCGTGATCGAGACCTACAAGGTCGAGTTCGCCGAGTGATGTGCGAGTGATGTGATAATCTGGCGGCCGTTTCAGGGAGCAAGGCCGCCGAGAGGGCATGATGGCCGAGATCACCAACGAGCGTCACACCGAGGTTCCGGCGTCGATCCCACGGGACGCTGCCCGCGCCGCGCCGCCCCTGCGGGCTCGCGCAGAGGTGATCGCCCGTCACGGTCTCCGGCCCGCCACGGGGCGGGACATGAACACCATATACGGCATGCACGCGGGCCGTGACGCGCGGCTCGATCGCATCGCACGCAGGCTCGGCCGCGTCGGCACCCACTGAGAGATCATGAAACCAGCCGTCATCCTCTTCCCCGGCTCCAATCGTGAGCAGGACGCCGTTCGCGCGCTGCGGCTCGTTTCCGGCGCCAAGCCCCAGGTGGTGTGGCACGCCGAGCATGAGCTGCCCAAGGGCACCGACCTCGTGGTCCTGCCCGGCGGCTTCTCCTACGGCGACTATCTGCGCTGCGGCGCCATCGCCGCGCGGGCGAACATCATGGAGGCCGTGCGCGCCCATGCGGCCCGCGGCGGCCTGGTGCTCGGCATCTGCAACGGCTTCCAGATCCTGTGCGAGGCGGGGCTGCTGCCCGGCGTGCTGGTGCGCAACGCGCGCCTGCGCTTCGTCTGCCGCGAGGTGCTGCTGCGGGTGGAGCGGGCCGACACGCCTTTCACCAAGGCCTATCGCAAGGGCGAGCTCATCCGCATCCCCGTGGCCCACGGCGAGGGCAATTTCACCGCCTCCGAGGCCAACCTGGCGCGGATCGAGGGCGACGGCCGCGTCGCCTTCCGCTACGCCCGCCGCGACGGCCAGATCGACGAGACGGACGGCCCCAACGGCGCCATCAACGGCATCGCCGGCATCTATTCCGAGAAGTTCAACGTGCTCGGCATGATGCCCCACCCGGAAAACTACATCGAGCCGGAGATCGGCCCCACCGACGGACGCGGCCTCTTCGAGAGCCTCGCCGGCGCCCTCAAGGCGGCGTGAGCCGCGGCCCCAATTCGGATCGACGCCCGTGAACCACATTCCCAACACCGTCCGCATCACGCCGGAGCTCGTCGCCGAGCATGGGCTGAAGCCGGAGGAGTACGATCACTTTGTGAAGCTGATCGGCCGCGAGCCGTCGATCACGGAGCTGGGCATCGTCTCGGCCATGTGGAACGAGCACTGCTCCTACAAATCCTCCAAGGTCTGGCTGCGCACCCTGCCCACCACCGGCAAGCGCGTGATCCAGGGGCCGGGCGAGAATGCCGGCGTGGTGGACATCGGCGACGGCCTCGCCGTGGTGTTCAAGATGGAGAGCCACAACCACCCCTCCTTCATCGAGCCCTACCAGGGCGCGGGGACGGGCGTGGGCGGCATCCTGCGCGACGTGTTCACCATGGGCGCGCGGCCCATCGCGGCGCTCAACGCCTTGCGCTTCGGCGACTGCCACAATCTGAAGACCCGCCGCCTTCTGGCCGGCGTGGTGGCCGGCATCGGCGGCTATGGCAATTCCTTCGGCGTGCCCACGGTGGGCGGCTCGGTGGGCTTCCACAAGCGCTACAACGGCAACATCCTCGTCAACGCCATGGCGGTCGGCCTCGCGAAGACGGACGAGATCTTCTACGCGGCGGCCACCGGTGTCGGCCGGGCCATCGTCTATCTCGGCTCCAAGACCGGCCGTGACGGCATCCACGGCGCCACCATGGCCTCGGCCGAGTTCGGCGCCGATGCCGAGGAGAAGCGCCCGACCGTGCAGGTGGGCGACCCCTTCGCCGAGAAGCTGCTGCTGGAAGCCTGCCTCGAGATCATGAAGGCGGGCTGCGTGGTGGCGATCCAGGACATGGGCGCCGCCGGCCTCACCTGCTCCGCCGTCGAGATGGGCGCCAAGGGCGACCTCGGCGTGGAGCTGAACCTCGACGCCGTGCCCTGCCGCGAAACCGGCATGACGGCCTATGAGATGATGCTGTCGGAGAGCCAGGAGCGCATGCTCATGGTGATCGCCGACGGCAAGGAGGAAGAGGCGGAAGCCATCTTCCGCAAGTGGGGCCTCGACTTCGCCGTCGTCGGCCACACCACCGATACGCTGCGCTTCGTGGTGAAGCACAAGGGGTTCGTGGAAGCCGACCTGCCCATCAAGGAACTGGGCGACGAGGCCCCCGAATACCGGCGCCCCTATGATGAGCCGGCCCCGCGCCCCGAGATCCTGCCCTCGGACGTGCGCACCACCGCCTCGGTGTCGGACGCGCTGGAGCGGCTCATCGCCTCGCCGGACCTGTGCTCCAAGCGCTGGGTGTGGGAGCAGTACGACCACCTCATTCTCGGCAACACCGTGCAGCGCCCGGGCGGCGACGCGGCGGTAGTGCGCGTGAACGACGGCCCCAAGGCCCTCGCCATGACCACGGACGTGACGCCCCGCTATTGCGAGGCCGGCCCCTTCGAGGGCGGCAAGCAGGCGGTGGCGGAGGCGTGGCGCAACCTCACCGCCGTGGGCGCCACCCCCATCGCGGTGACCGACAATCTGAACTTCGGCAATCCCGAGAAGCCGGAGATCATGGGCCAGTTCGTGGGCTGCGTGAAAGGCATCGGGGCTGCCTGCGAGGCGCTGGACTTCCCGGTCGTCTCCGGCAACGTCAGCCTCTACAATGAGACCAACGGCAAGGCGATCCTGCCCACCCCGACCATCGGCGGCGTCGGCCTGATCGAGGATCTCGACCAGACCATGACCCTGGACTTCAAGGCAGCGGGCGAGCCGGTGCTGCTCATCGGCAAGACCAAGGGCTGGCTCGGCGCCTCTGCCTTCCTCGCCACCGTGTGCGAGCGCGAGGAAGGCGCCCCGCCCCCGGTCGACCTCATCGCCGAGAAGCGCAACGGCGACTTCGTGCGCAACCTCATCCGCGATGGCGTCGCCACCGCCGTGCATGACGTGTCGGACGGCGGCCTGCTCGTGGCGCTGGCCGAGATGGCCATGGCCAGCGGCATCGGCGTGTCGCTGGAAGACGCGCCGGACGGGATGGACCCCTATGCGTGGTGGTTCGGCGAGGATCAGGCCCGCTACGTGGTCACGGTCGCCTCCGGCCAGGGTGCCGAGGTGATCCACAAGGCGGAGATGGCGGGCGTGCCGATCATGAAGATCGGCAAGACCGGCGGCGACCGCTTGATCGTGCCGCACGACCGCTCGATAGTTGTCGAATCGTTGAAGGACCGGCACGAGACGTGGCTGCCCATCTACATGGGCGCCTCATCCTGACGCTCTCGCGCACAGCAAGGACGTTTCGACCATGCCCATGAATGCCCGCGACATCGAGCAGCTCATCAAGGATGCGCTGCCCGACGCCACCGTGGTGATCGAGGATCTGGCGGGCGACGGCGACCACTACGCCGCCCGCATCGTCTCGGCCTCGTTCCGCGGCAAGAGCCGGGTGCAGCAGCACCAGATGGTCTATGCCGCGCTCAAGGGGAACATGGGCGGCGTGCTGCACGCCCTCGCCCTGCAGACCTCCGCCCCCGCCGAGTAATCCGGGCACGGCTCCGCTCGCGGTGGGGTGACACGTGCCTGTGCAAGCGTGTCGCCCCCTGAGGCCTTGCGCTTCGGGCCGCTTGGGCCGATCTTTATCGGTGGAAGGCCTTCTTTCCGGCCGCAGACATTGGATTTGAGACCATGGGCATTCGTGACGATATCGACGCCATCGTGAAGTCCGGCGATGTGGTGCTGTTCATGAAGGGCACGCCGCAGTTCCCGCAGTGCGGCTTCTCCGGCCAGGTGGTGCAGATTCTCGACCACGTGGGCGTCCCCTTCAAGGGCGTGAACGTGCTCGAGAACGACATGGTCCGCCAGGGCATCAAGGACTACGCCAACTGGCCGACCATTCCCCAGCTCTACATCAAGGGCGAGTTCGTGGGCGGCTGCGACATCATCCGCGAGATGTTCCAGTCGGGCGAGCTGATCCCGCTGCTGGAAGAGAAGGGTGTCGCCATCCGCGACCGCGCCATCGGCTGACCAGCCCGCTCTGTGGCCGTGCCATCGGCACCTGAAGCTCCCGGTCCCGGCGCTCCCGCGCCGGAGGCCTCGCGCATTCCAGCGGCGCCCCCCGCGCCTTTGGCGCTCAAGCTGGTGATGGGCCTCGGCCTCCTGGTCGATGCCGGCATCGTCATCCTGCTGATTGCGATTTCCGGCTTCGTCTTCGGTGGTCCGGAGGGAGCTCGGGGCGAGGCATCGGCCGTGATGGGCTGGGCCAGCACCCTGGGAATCACCCTGCTGTCGCCGGCGATGGGCCTCTGGATGTGGCGGCGCGGCCGCCGCGACCTTGCGCTCGCCATGGTCTGGCTCCCGCCGCTCGCCTTCATGCTCGGGCTCTCGCTCGGGCTGTAATTGCCGCCGCGCCCAAGGGCGGGCGTGGCCCGCCCCTTCCCGCGCCCAAAGGCGGGCCGTGGCCCGCCCCTCTGTCAGGCGATGCCGTGCTGGCGTTTTGCGGCGGTGAGCGTGTTCTGCAGCAGGCAGGCGATGGTCATCGGCCCCACGCCGCCGGGCACCGGCGTGATGAGGCCGGCGATGCCCTGCGCTTCCGCATAGGCCACGTCCCCCACGAGGCGGGTCTTGCCGTCGTCCTTCGGCACGCGGTTGATGCCCACGTCGATCACCGTCGCGCCTGGCTTGATCCAGTCTCCCCGCACCATCTCCGGCCGGCCCACCGCCGCCACCAGGATATCCGCCGTGCGGCATTCGCCGGGCAGGTCGCGGGTGCGGGAATGGGCGATGGTGACCGTGCAATCTTCTTTCAACAGCAGCTGTGCCGCCGGCTTGCCGACGATGTTGGAGCGACCCACCACCACCGCCTTGAGCCCGGCGAGGCTGCCGAGGTGATGCTTGAGCAGCATGATGCAGCCGAGCGGCGTGCAGGGCACCAGCGCATCGAGGCCGACGGCAAGGCGGCCGGCGTTCACCACATGGAAGCCGTCCACGTCCTTGGCGGGATCGATCGCGGCGATGACCTTGGTGGCGTCGATCTGCGCCGGCAGCGGCAGCTGGACGAGGATGCCGTTCACGGCCGGGTCGGCGTTCAGCTTCGCCACCAGGGCCAGCACGTCCGCCTCGGGCGTGTCGGCGGCGAGCTTGTGCTCGAACGAGGCCATGCCGGCCTCGGCCGTCTGGGCCGCCTTGTTGCGCACATAGACCTGGCTGGCCGGATCCTCGCCCACCAGCACCACGGCGAGGCCGGGGGTGAGGCCGGCGCTGGCCCTGAGGGCGGACACCTCCTCGGCGATGCGGGCGCGCAGTCCGGCGGCGAAGGCCTTTCCGTCGATAGGCTTGGTCTCGATCACGAAGCACTCCCAGGACTTGTCGGGAGCCCGGCCTCGGCGGGGCCGGCTCCGCTCGCTGTGCGCAATTCCCGTCCTTGTCGGCAGGCGGGACGGCTGAGGCAAGGCCAAAAGCATGCCGGAACGCCGCAGCTGTGCTGCTTACAGCGCGCCAATGTTTCTTGTAAAGAAAATTGTCTTACCAGACAGAAAGCTTAGCCCTGCGCGCCGCCCCTGGCGGGAACCTGCTGCGCCTCGTCCTGCCGCCGCAGCATGTCGATGGCGGCGGCGATGGGCAGCGGCGGGGCGAACAGATAGCCCTGCGCGGTGGGCATGCCGATCTCGCGCAGGAAGCGCAGCTGCTCGCGCGTTTCCACGCCCTCCGCCGTCACGTTGATGCGGAGTGACCGGGCGAGCTTGAGCTTATGCTCGACCACCGCCGCCACGTCCGGATCGGTGCAGGCCTTCACCATGAAGGAGCGGTCGATCTTGATGCGGCTGATCGGAAAGCGGCTGACGTGATGCAGCGAGGCATAGCCCGTGCCGTAATCGTCGAGGGCGACGCCCACTCCCAGCTCGCGCAGCGCCGCGAAGGTGCGGCTCAGCTCGTCCGAGGTGTTGAGCACGATGGATTCCGGCACCTCGATCTCCAGCATCGCGGGATCGAAGCGAGTGTCGGCGAGAATGGCCGCGACCTCTGCGGCGAAGGTCGGCGCCTTCATGGTGGCGGGCGCGACATTGACCGATATGGACATGCCCCGAAGGGCCGCCGCCTCGGTGCAGGCGCGGCGCATGCCATAGAGGTCAAGGCCGGCGATGATGTGCATCTCCTCGGCCATGGCGATGAACTGCGCCGGCAGGAGGCGACCGAGGCGAGGATGGTCCCAGCGCAGCAGCGTCTCGAAGCCGACCACGCGGCCGCTCGCCACATCCACCTGCGGCTGGTAGGCGATCACCAGTTCGCCGCGCTCCAGCGCGCCACCGAGGGCGCCCTCGATCTCGCGGCGGGCGTTGCGCTCGCTCTCCAGCTGGGTCTCGAAGCGGCAGAGGGTGTTGCCGCCCGTGTCCTTGGCCCGGTAGAGGGCGATGTCCGCCCGGCGCATCAGATCACTGGCGGAGATGGCGTCCTGCGGCGCCTCGGCGACGCCGATGGAGGCAGCGACGCGAATTTCCCCGGCGCCGTCCGGCACCGGCGGCCGCAGCTCGGCCTGCAGGCGCGTGAGCAGCAGGTCGATCTCGCTCGCGTCGGAGGCCGGAAAAAAGGCGACGAACTCGTCGCCGCCGAACCGCCCCGCGACGCCGCGATCGCCGATGACGGTGGCGATGCGGCTGCCGACCGCCTTCAGCAACACGTCGCCGGCGCCGTGGCCGGCGGTGTCGTTGATCATCTTGAAGTCGTCGAGATCGATGAACAGCAGCACCAGCCGCCCGTCCGGAGCGAGGCCGGCGAAGGCCGAGTCCAGCGCCTCGATGAAATAGCCGCGATTGTAGAGACCCGTCAGATAGTCGCGCGAGGCGGACGCGCGCGCCTGCGCCTCGCTCTCGGCGAGGGCCGCGGCGACCCGCAGCGCGCGGAACATCATGACGAGGAAAGTCACCGACAGCAGCGTCGTGATCACCGCCAGCGCCGGCAAGGCGTTGCGGAACAGATTCCGGCCGGGCTGCGAGCCGCGCCAGGCGAGTTCCGCCTCGGTGCCGTCGTAAAGGTTGGGGACGGAGGTGCCCACCTTGTCGGGATGGTTGGAGGCTCCCCGCCCGGTGCGCAGCTGGATGTCCTGCAGGTGGGCCGGCGCGGCGAGGGATTGCAGCAGCGTGTCGTCCAGAAGGTCTACCGTCACGGCCACCAGCGGCTGGGGCGCCTTGATGTCCTCAACCTGCTGAGTGAACGGGCGCACCACCATGATGCCCGCGCCCTCGCGGCTCGCGATGAGCCCGGCGTGTCCGGCGCGCCCTTCCGCCAGCAGGCGTCCGATGGCGGGGCGGATCCAGCCGTAGGCCTTCCGCTCCCCCGCCTTCCCGCGCTCGGACGAATAGAGCACGTCGCCCTTGGCATCGACGATGTAGACGAACTCGAAGCCGAACCCCTCGTTGAGCCTGCGGCCGAAGCGCTCGTCGAGCTGGGAGAGATCGCCGCTGGCGAGGGCGCGCAGCACCTGCCGCTCCTCGTCCGCCGTGGCCATGGCCTGCTGGATCAGCGCCTCGTGGGCCTGCAGTGAGGCGAGCAGGGCCAGCCGCTCGCGCATGGTCGCCTTTTCGTCCTGCTTCATGCCGGCGTAGATGAAGACGCCCACAAGCCCCACCACGAGGAGCGCGAGCGCGGCGAGCCCGGCCAGGAGCGAACGGTGGACATGGCTGCCGGACTGGCGGGGAATGACACTGCCCTCCCTGGAACCCGATTCCAGATCATCAAACCAGCCGCTCGAAGCCGGAATTGGCACCGCACGGCAGAAAATGCGGCCCTAAACGCCGGATTATCTCTATTCCGATAGATTTTGACCTGGCGCAAGGACGTTCCGACCTTAGAAAGGCGGTCCAGCCATCACAGAGCGAGCCTCGCGCAAGGTTCAACCTGCGGACGCCGTGCGTTGCACTACAGAGACTACTGGCGCCGCGGCAATTTTCCCCGCCCGCCGATGCTCAGTCCGGCGCATCCGAGCGTCTGCAATGCGCGTCCCGACCCGAACCGCACCAAAAACAACGCCGCCCGGCGGACTGATCTCCGGCCGGGCGGCGAAGTATTACGCAAGGTTAAGCCGGACCTCCGGCCGCTTTCAGCCGGCGGCGGGCGTCAGGAAGCGGTCGGCGTCGGCGCGGGTGGCGACGATCTCGGTGAGCTCGCCGACACCGGTGGTGAGCAGCACGCGCTCTACCTGCGGGTCGCAGTTGAACAGCACCAGCTTGCCGCCGCGCTTGTGCAGCGACTTCGCGTTGGCGAGGATCAGCCGGATGCCGATGGAGGCGAGGAAGGTCACGCCGCCCATGTCCACGAGCGTGACATGGGCGTGGCTCGCGTGGGCGCTGAAGGCGGTCTCGATTTCGGCGGCGCCGGCGATGTCCATGCGGCCGGCGAGGGAAATGAGGATCTGCCCGGGTCCGAGCGGGGTGGAGTCGAGCTTCATGGCGTCCGCCGTGGTTTGCTGAGGCATGCGCCCGAAGCCAGTGCGGTTCCGGGCTGTCTGGTCCCTCTTCCCACCCGGTCTTTACAGTTTTGTGACAGTGCGGCCGGGCCGCGCACCAGCCAAGCAGAAGTTTGCCCGAACGGTCAGCCGAGGCCGGCGAGACGCGTGTCCAGCGCCTCCCCCGAGGGCAGATCCGCCACCTGCTCCACCGCGAGGTCGCCGGCCGCCAGATGCCGCACCATGAGGAAGAAGCAGCCGGAGCGGCCTTCGCTCTTCACAAGGGTGTCGGTCCACAGCCGGTCGAAGGTGTCGAGCACCGGGCCAAGGGGCGCCACGGGGAGTTGCTGGCCGGAATAGCGCGGGAATTTGTTGGTCAGCTTCTTCCAGTCGTCCTTGAGCGCGTCGCGCAGCACGGGATCGGCGGTGAGGCGCGCGTCGCGGCCGCCCCGGTCGTAGGTGGCGCGGGTCTCCATCAGCGAGAGCAGCAGCGCATTGGAGCGGCTCCGCAGCAGCGGGCGCAGACGCTCCACGAACAGCTTGCGCAGCGCGTCCACATGGTCCGGATCGGACAGGCCGACCTCATGGGCGCCCACGCCGGGGCCGGGGGCCAACTTCGCCGCCGCCGCCGCGTAATGCGCGGCCGGCCAGTCCTCCGCCGGCCGCGAGGCGAGGAGGAGGACGACGCCGGGCGGGAGGTTCGATAGCCCCGGCAGGAGCGCGAGGGTCGCCGCGTCGGCCTTCTCAAGTCCGTCGATGCAGACGAGAAGCCGCTTCGCCCCCTGCCCCGCCGCCGCCGCGGCGAGCGCGCCGAGCCAGGCCGCGAAGGTGTCCGCGCTGTCCGCCGCCCCTTCCGCATTGGGGGCGGGACAGGCGAATTCCGCCGCGAACGCGCCGTTCAGCGCCTCCACCAGCGCGGCCGGGCTCGTCGCCGCGCCAAGACCCACGGCGATGGCGCGGGCGCCGGAGGAAATGGCGCTGTCGATCCCCTCCGGGCTGCCGTCCTTCCCCGTCCGGCGGGCGACAATGCCGCGCAGGAACGCGGTCTTGCCGGCGCCGGCCGGCATCCGCAGCCAGTAGAGGCCGCGCTCATGGCTGACGAGGAAGGAGCGGAAGGGGGTGCGCAGATAGGCGGGGGAAACGTAGTCCGCGTCGGCCGCAAGGGAGAGGGCGAAAGGCTGCGCGGAAGGCTCGTGGGGCGTGGGCGTTGTCATGGGAAGGCTCCGGGGCGAGAGCATGGATCGCCTTCCGGCCGCCCTCGGTCCCGGCGGGTTTCGGCCAACAATCCAGACAGCGATTACCCAAGCATTTTGCGTGCCCCGGCGGTTGCGCCGGGGACCACCCGCTTCTGCCACCCTCCCCTGCCGCCTTGCCCGCGCCGCTTCAGCGCTTGCGTTCGCCGGCGCTGAAATTGCTGGTGTGGCCTTCCTTCGTCGCCTGCGCGCGCCACGCCTTGGCCACCGCCTTCAGCTTCTGGTCGGGGGCGATGCGCGACACCATCTGCTCCGCGCGGGTGCTGCCGCACGACGGGCAGACGGGCGTGTCGGACGACGAGATGAGGAGTTCGAACTCATTGTCGCAATCGGGACAATGGAAATTGTAGAGCGGCACGCCGAGCCTCCTGTCCTGTTCCGGGGGGCACGTCCGCGCAACCGGCGCAAGTCCTTGGAAGAACAGGCGCAAGCCGTCGCCGACATGCTGCGGCGCCGCGCGTCCGCCGTCGCCCGGAGCGCGCGCCATGCCCCTCCAAGCAGGAAGCAGGCCAGATGGTGCAGGCCAGACGGTGCAGGCCAGACGGTGAAAGCCTCAGCCCACCGTCTCGATGCCGAGCACGCGCTCCAGCACGCCGGCGGGATCCTCATCCCGCATCAGGGCCGTGCCCATGAGGAGCGCCTTGGCGCCGGCCGCGCCGAGCCGCGCGCGGTCCTCCGCCGTGCCGAGGCCGCCTTCCGCCACCACGAACGCCTTGTCCGGCGGAATGAGCGGGATCAGCGCCTCGCAGGTGCCGGGCACAAGCTCGAAGGTGTGGATGTTGCGGTTGGTGACGCAGATGAAATCCGCCCCCGCCGCCAGCGCCGTTTCCACGTCTTGCGGGGTATGGACCATGACCAGCACGTCGAGGGCGATGGAGGCGGCGCGCTCGCGATAGGCGGCAAGGTCCGGCCCCAGCAGGGCGGCGGAGAGCATCACCGCGTCGGCGCCGGCGAGCCGCGCCTCCAGGATCTGGTAGACATCGTAGATGATGTCCTGGGCGAGGAGGGTGAGGTCCACCGCGCCGCGCACGGTGGCGAGGTCCGAGTAGGAGCCCCGGAAGGCCTGCCGCTCCACCGCCACCGAGAGGGCCGCCGCGCCCACCGCCTCGAAATCCTCGGCCAGCGCCTTGTAGGGCACCATAATTTTCAATGCCGGCTCGAACGGGGAGCCACCCTTCAGCTCGCAGACGATGCCGGGCTTGCCGGTGGCGCGGAAGGCGGCGGCGAGCGCGCCGTGGAAGCCGCGTGTCATGGGCATCTCGCCCACCTTGCCCTGGATCTGGCCCAGCGAGCGCCGGGCCTTGGCCTTGGCGAGCTGGTCGCGGCGCTGGAGAAGGAACGGCTTCAGCCGGCTGGTCTCGGGCAGGATCATGAAAGAACGTCCAGAGGCAAAGGGGGATACGCAAAGGGCGACGCAAATCGACCGGGCCAAACGCCCGAACTGAAAAAGTGCCTTCAGCTTCACAGATTTCGCGCCGCTTGGCCATGCCGCTTTCGCAGCGCGGCAGGAGGGGGTGGCGCGTTCGCCCTTTCCTATCGCGCCGCAACGCGCGATGATCCGTCTATTCTTAGCCGATCGAGTTTTTCAAGATGTTCACGCGCGTCTGCAAAGCGGAAACCGTTGCTGAAGGCGGCATGCGGCTGGTCATCGCCGACAGCCACCTCATCGTCCTCGCCTGGCCTGACAATGGGGAGATTCGCGCCTTCCAGGGCGTATGTCCCCATTCCAACACGCCGCTCAACGAAGCGGAGTTCGACGGCACCGTCATCACCTGCCCCCTCCACCACTGGACCTGGGACTTGAATTCCGGCGCGCCGATCGAGCCGCAGGAAAGCGCGCTCGCGGAATATCCGGTGAAGGTGGAGGATGGCGTCGTCTATATCGACACCGAAGGCATAGAGCCCCTGTTCGCCGCGCCCTGAGGGCGCCGCAGCCGATCCGCATGATCCGTTGTTAAGGTGCTGCGCGGTGGAGTGCCGCCGCGCGGCCACAGCCGGAGTTCGACCGTGCCAGAACAGACCGCCGTTGAGACCGCCATCATCGTCGGCGCGGGCAAGGGGCTGTCCGCCGCCCTCGCCCGCCGCCTCGCCCGCGAGGGCTTCCGCATCGCTTTGGTGGCGCGCGACGTGGACAAGCTCGCTCCGCTCGTCGCCGAGACGGGCGCCCGCGCCTACGCCGCCGACGCCCAGAACCCGGTCGCCATCGAGGGCGTGTTCGCCGAGGTGGACAAGGCGTTCGGCCCGCCCGACCTCGTGGTGTTCAATGCCGCCATGCGCTATCGCGGGCCGGTGGAAGTGCTCGATCCGGCCGACGTGATGGACGCCTATGCCGTCGGCGCCTTCGGCGGCTTCCTCACCGCCCAGGCGGCGGCGCGGCGCATGCTGGCGCGGGGCAAGGGCTCGCTCTTCTTCACCGGCGCCACCGCCAGCGTGAAGGCCATGCCCCATTCGGTGCCCTTCGCCATGGCCAAGTTCGCCCTGCGCGCGCTGGCGCAAGGCCTCGCCCGCGAGCTGGGGCCGCGCGGCATCCATGTGGCGCACTTCATCCTCGACGGCGGAATCGCCTCGTCCTGGGCGACGGCGGGCGAGCCGGGGCCGGCGGACAAGTGGCTCGATCCCGACGCCATCGCCGACACCTACCTCGCCGTCCACCGCCAGCACCGCTCGGCCTGGACATCGGAGCTGGAATTGCGGCCGTGGGTGGAGAAGTTCTGAGGCAGACGCTGCGTTAAGCCTGCCGCCGCCCTTGCATTGTGGCGGGCGGGGCGGCGTGCCATCTTCCGGTCCCAACGACGGGAGGATTTCGTGCCGCATTCCATGGTCAACGGCCGCCAGATCAAGGCCGGCCGCGCCCTGCTCGGCTGGTCGCGCAAGGATCTGGCCGAGCGCGCGGGCGTGACCGCCGACACGGTGAAGGTGGTGGAGCAGGATGCCGTGACGATCGAGGCCCTCGCATCGACGCGCGCACGCCTGAGCGCCACGCTGGCGGGGGAAGGCATCAATTTCCTGAACGACAGCGGCGTGGGCGTCGAGATCGTGTCCCGCGACGCAGGCATCCGCGCCGAAGACCTCAACGCCTCCAACGACGACTGACGAGCCCCATGATCCTGCACAATTTCGCCGCCCGCCACTGGATCATCGTGGCGATCATCCTCGTCATCGCAACGCTGGCCTATTTGGGCAGCTGGTCCTGACGCCGCCGTCGTGGTCCGGCTGGACCGGACCACCCATGGCGCCATTTGCACCAACCGCCGCAGGCTGAGCCCGGTGGAGGGACGGGCCCTCCGGTCAAACCGGAGGGCGACGGCAAGGAAGACGGCAAGGGCGCCCCCTTCACCCCACCAGCAGCAGCGCGAAGCCGTCATAGCCCTTGGCGCCCACGGTCTGGACGGCCGTGGCGGTGAGGCGGGGGTCGGCGCCGGCCATGTCATAGGTGCGGCGGATGCCGATGACGGAGGCGTCCGCGCTCTCGCCGTCGAGCACCCGGCCGCCGCGCACCACGTTGTCGCAGACGATCAGCGTGCCGGGCCGCGACAGGCGCAGCGCCCAGTCGAGATAGGCGGGATTGCTCGGCTTGTCGGCGTCGATGAAGATCAGATCGAACGGCCCCGCCCCTTCCGCCTCCAGCACCGGCAGCGTCTCGATGGCCGGGGCGACGCGCAGGTCGATGCGCTCCGAAAGTCCCGCGCGGGCGAAATTGGCGCGCGCGACCTCGGCGTGGTGGGCGTCCGCCTCCAGCGTCACCACCGTGCCGCCCTCGGGCAGCGCACGGGCAAGGAAGATCGTGCTGTAGCCGCCGAGCGTGCCGATTTCGAGGATGCGCTTGGCGCCCATCATGCGGGCGAAGATGTGCAGCATCTGGCCCTGCGCCGCCGAGACGCTGATAGCGGGAAGGCCCGCCCGCTCGCAGGCCGCCTGCACGGCATCGAGCACCGGGTCCGCCGGCAAGAGCTTCTCGCCGATGAAGCCGTCCATCTCGTCCCAGAGCGTCGCGTCCATTCCCGCCTCCGTCAGCATTGCCGGCGCAAGGAATACCGGATGCATGAAGGAATTGCGTCAGGGCCGGATGCTCAGTCCTGGTCGCTCTCCCGCGCCGCGCGGATGGAGAGCACGGCATAGGCCACCACCAGCGCCAGCTCGACGAGGGTGAAGAGCATCAGCCGCGTCATGCCGGCCGGCGCCCACACGCCGAGCACCACCTGCGTCAGCGTCGCCAGGAGCCACAGCACGATCGCCCAGCCGGCCCGCAGCCACAGGCCGACGCCGGCGATGGGATCGATGATCGCCGCCCAGATCACTGCCGCCTGCGCGGCCATGGGCATGGCCTCGAAGCGGCTCGCCGGCCCATCGCCGATGCCGAGGATGACCGCCCAGTGGATGATGCCTTCCAGCAGCAGGAAGGCCGCGACGCCCCGCAGGAACAGGAACAGCCGCCGCCGCCAGGGCGAGAGATTCTCCCATTGGGCGCGGGCGCTGGCGTCGATGGGATCGTAATGACTCATGTGCCCGGGGCCAGAAGTTCCAGTTCGTCGGGTATGGGATCGAAATGCGCCGCGATGACGGCCGGGTCCACCTCCGCGAGGGTCGGCGGCTGCCACTGGGGCGCGTTGTCGCGATCGACGAGCACCGCGCGCACGCCCTCGTAGAAATCGTGCCCCGCCGCGACGCGGCTCACCACCCGGAATTCCAGCTTCAGGCAGTCCCCGAGGTCGAGGTCCGGCCCGCGCTTCATCTGCTCCATGGCGATGGCGAGGCTGGTGGGCGATTTGCCGGCGATGTCCTTGAGGAGCGAAGCGGCGAACTCCGCATGAGACCCGCCCCCCTCCGCCGCCGCCTGCAGCGCGCCGAGGATGCCGGCGAGATGGCCCCGCCCGAAGGCGTCGGCGATGAAGTCCGCGCGGTCGGCGAAGGCACCGGGGCCGGGCTCGATGCGATGGTCGCAGATGATGCGCTCCACCTCGCCGCCGGCGCACAGCGCCTCTTCCAGCGCCGGGATGGCGGCGCTCGGCACCACGTCGGTCGCAAGGCCGCAGGCGAAGGCCTCGGCGGCGCGGATTCGCGTGCCGGTCAGCGCCAGGAACACGCCGAAGGCGCCGGGCAGGCGCGGCAGCACATGGGTGCCGCCCACGTCCGGAAACAGGCCGATGTTCACTTCCGGCATGGCGAACAGATATTTGTCGCCCGCCACACGGTGCGCGCCATGGGCCGAGAGGCCGAAGCCGCCGCCCATGCAGATGCCGTCGATCAGCGCCACATAGGGCTTGGGGAAGCTGCCGATATAGTCGTTGAGGACATATTCCTCGCGCCAGAACTGCAGCGATTCGGCGGTGTTGCCGGCGCGGCCGAGATCGTAGAGCGTGCGCACGTCGCCGCCGGCGCAGAAGGCCTTCTCGCCCGCCGCCTTGATGACCACGCGGGTGACGGCGGGGTCGCGCGCCCAGGCCCGAAGGCGCGGCAGGATCTCGCGGACCATGGAGAGGTTGAGCGCGTTGAGCGCCTTCGGCCGGTTGAGGGTGATGACACCGGCTTCGCCCTTCACCTCCAACAGGACTTCAGGCTCCGTGGTCATTCACCCCTCCCCTTGCCGCCCCCGCCGCTGAGCGACGGTCGTTGCCGGCAGGGTTAGACGCGGCCGACAGGAGCGTCAACGCGGGCCGGCGCACCTTGGCCGTGCAGCAGCGCACCTTGGGCGCACACGCTGAACTTGCCGTGACCCTGTGCCGCGCGCCACTCGCGGGCGGCGGACCGGGAGTCTATAAGAACCGACAGCGCCCCGTCGCGGGCGAACGAAGAACGAGCGCATCATGCCCCTCTCCAAGCCCCGCCTGCATGCCGTTTCCGAAGCCGAGGCCGCCGCCAGCCGGCTGGGTCTCGTCCACCGCCCCCGGCGGAACCGGAAGACGGACTGGTCGCGCCGGCTGGTGCGCGAGGCGACGCTGACGGTGGACGATTTGATCTGGCCGATCTTCGTGATGAACGGCGCGGCCACGCGCACCCCCATCCCCTCCATGCCCGGCGTCGAGCGCCTGACGGTGGACGAGGCGGTGCGCGCGGCCGAGAGCGCGGCGAAGCTGAAGATCCCCGCCCTCGCCATCTTCCCTTATATCGACCCCGCCCGCCGCGACCCCACCGGCAGCGAGGCGCTGAACGACAACAACCTCGTCTGCCAGACGCTCCGCGCCATCAAGGCCGAGATTCCCAACCTCGGCCTCATCACCGACGTGGCCCTCGACCCCTTCACCAGCCATGGCCATGACGGCCTGCTGGAAGATGGCCGCATCCTCAATGACGAGACGGTGGAACTCCTCGTGCGTCAGGCGCTGGTGCAGGCCGAGGCCGGCGCCGACGTCATCGCCCCGTCCGACATGATGGACGGCCGCGTCGGCGCCATCCGCGCCGGGCTCGACGCCAACGGCTTCGAGGACGTGCAGATCATGTCCTATGCGGCGAAGTATGCCTCCGCCTTCTACGGCCCGTTCCGCGACGCCATCGGCACCGCCAAGACCCTGTCGGGCGACAAGCGCACGTACCAGATGGACCCCGGCAATGGCCTCGAAGCCATCCGCGAGGCCGCCCTCGACGTGGAGGAAGGCGCGGACATGCTCATGGTGAAGCCCGGCCTGCCCTATCTCGACATCGTGTGGCGGCTGAAGGAGGCCTTCGGCCTGCCCACCTTCGCCTATCAGGTGTCCGGCGAGTACGCGATGATCGAGGGCGCCATCCGCAACGGCTGGGTGGACGGCGACCGCATCGTCCCGGAGAGCCTGCTCGCCTTCAAGCGCGCCGGCGCGGACGGCATCCTCACCTATTTCGCGCCGCGTGTGGCGCAGGCCCTGGCCGAGCGGGGCTGAGGCTCCTCGCGGGAGAAGACTGATGACCGTGCCCGCGACGGCGCTGGAATTCGAACAGGACTTACCCGTCACCCTCGCGGACGTGGAGGGGGCGTGGCCGCTGGTCCGCGCCTCCGTGCTGCGCACGCCGACCCTGCGCGCCCCGCGCCTCTCCGCCTTCACCGGCGCCGATGTCTATGTGAAGTACGAGAACCTTCAGGCCACCGCCTCCTTCAAGGAGCGCGGCGCGCTGGTGAAGCTCTCGCGCCTCACGCCCGAGGAGGCACGGCGCGGTGTCGTCGCCATGTCGGCGGGCAACCATGCGCAGGCGGTAGCCTATCACGGCACCCGGCTCGGCATCTCCACCCTCATCGTGATGCCGGAAACGACGCCGCAGGTGAAGGTGGCCGCCACCGAGTCGTTCGGCGCCGAGGTGGTGCTGTTCGGCGAGACCGTCGCGGATGCCTATGAGGAGGCCGAGCGCATCTCCAAGGCGCAGGGCCGCGTCTTCGTCCACCCCTATGACGATGTGGACGTGATCGCCGGCCAGGGCTCCGTGGCGCTGGAGATGATCGAGGACGGGCCGGCCTTCGACGCCGTGCTGGTGCCCATCGGCGGCGGCGGGCTCATCGCCGGCATGGCGGTGGCCTTCGCCGGCCGCTCGCCGGCCACGCAGGTGGTGGGCGTCGAGACCCAGCTCTATCCCGCCATGTGGACCGCCATGACCGGCGAGGCTCGCCCGTGCGGCGGCCCGACGCTGGCCGAGGGCATCGCCGTGCGCAATGTGGGCGAGATCACCGCGCAGATCGTGCGGCGCCTTGTGCCCCATGTGGTGCTGGTGGACGAGACGGCGCTGGAGCGGGCGGTGAACGCCTTCCTCATGCACCAGAAGACGCTGGCCGAAGGCGCCGGCGCCGCGGGCCTCGCTGCCCTCATCGCCGAGCCGGAACGATTCCGCGGCAAGACGGTGGGCCTCGTCGTCTCCGGCGGCAACATCGACCCGCGCATGATCGCCGGCATCCTGCTGCGCGAGCTGGAGCGGGAAGAGCGCATCGTCTCCTTCCGCCTGACCATCCTCGACCGGCCGGGCATGCTGGGGCGCATCGCCACCCTGCTCGGCAAGCTCGGCGCCAACATCCTTGAGGTGCACCACCGCCGCACCTTCCTCGACGTCCCCGCCAAGGGCACCCGCCTCGACCTGACGGTGGAAACGCGCGACCAGGCGCACGCGGAGCTGATCCAGACCGCGCTGGAAGGCGAAGGGCTGCCGGTGCAACGGCTGGGGGCGGGTGGCGCGGACTGGTAGGGGTGCCGCTCCGTCTAGCCGCCGCTCGTCCTTGGAGCCAGCCTCGCGCCCCGGACGCATGCAGCGGAGCGGAATGCGAGCCGGGGCCCAGCGCAAGGGTTCGCCGAAGGCGCTTCCGAACCTGACCACCCTTGGAGTTAGACCGCTGCGCGGAAGTCTTGCGCTGGGCCCCGGATCAGCGCTCCGGCTTCGCCGTCGCTTGTCCGGGGCACAGAGGCATGACCTCACGCCCGCCCGAACACCCGCTTGAAGATGTTGTCCACGTTCTTGAAGTGGTAGCCGAGGTCGAACTTCTCGTTGATGTCCTCCTCGGACAGGTACTTCCGCACGTCGGCGTCTTCCAGAAGGAAGGTGCGGAAGTCGCCCTCGCCGCGCCAGACGCGCATGGCGTTGCGCTGGACGAGGCGATAGCTGTCCTCGCGGCTGGCGCCCTTCTGGGTGAGGGCGAGGAGGACGCGCTGGGAGTGGATGAGGCCACCCAGCTTGTCCATGTTCTTCTGCATGTTGTCGGTATGGACGACGAGCTTGTCCATCACGCCGGTGAGGCGCGACAAGGCGAAGTCCAAAGTCACGGTGGCATCGGGGCCGATCATGCGCTCGACGGACGAGTGGGAGATGTCCCGCTCGTGCCACAGGGCCACATTCTCCAGCGCCGGGGTCACATAGGCGCGCACCATGCGGGCAAGGCCGGTGAGGTTCTCGGTGAGCACCGGGTTGCGCTTGTGCGGCATGGCCGAGGAGCCCTTCTGCTCCGGGGAGAAATACTCCTCCGCCTCCAGCACCTCGGTGCGCTGGAGATGCCGCACCTCGGTGGCCAGCCGTTCAACCGAGGAGGCGACCACGCCGAGCACCGCGAAGAACATGGCGTGCCGGTCGCGCGGGATCACCTGGGTGGAGACGGTCTCCACCTTCAGCCCCATCTTCTCCGCCACATGGGCCTCAACCGCCGGATCGATATGGGCGAAGGTGCCCACCGCGCCGGAGATGGCGCAGGTGGCGATCTCCTCCCGCGCCGCCACGAGGCGGGCGCGCGAGCGCTGGAACTCGGCCGCGGCGATGGCGAGCTTCACGCCGAAGGTGGTGGGCTCGGCATGGATGCCGTGGGAGCGGCCGACCGTGGGCGTCAGCTTGAACTCGAACGCCCGGCGCTCCAGCACCGCAAGCAGCTTGTCCACGTCGGCGATCAGCAGGTCGGCAGCGCGGGCGAGCTGCACGGCGAGGCAGGTATCCAGCACGTCCGATGACGTCATGCCCTGATGAACGAAGCGCGCTTCCGGCCCCACGAACTCGGCGAGATGGGTGAGGAAGGCGATGACGTCGTGCTTCACCTCGCGCTCGATGGCGTCGATGCGCTCCACGTCGAACTCGGCCTTGCCGCCCAGCTCCCAGATCTTCGCCGCGGCCTCCTTCGGCACGATGCCAAGCTCGGCCATGGCGTCGGCGGCATGGGCCTCGATCTCGAACCAGATGCGGAAGCGGGCCTCGGGGGACCAGATGGAGGCCATTTCCGGCCGGCTGTAACGCGGGATCATGGGGCGTTGCTCGTCAAAATGTCAGGCAGGCGGCTCGTCTAGCAGATGCGGGCGGCCGGGGGTAGCGGCGCGGCTCACGCCTTGCGGCGGCCGGCGGCGCTGACGCGGCGCGCCAGCGGCAGCATCACCACCGGCAGCAGGTAGATGGGGAATTGTGCTGCCGCTACGTAAAGCCAGGTCTCGTGCGGCAGGACGGCGCCGGTGGCGGCGATCACCACCGCCATGTTGCGGTGGCCGCCGCAGAAGCCCAGCATCATCGCATCGCCCGGATCGACGGCGCGGAAGAGCAGCGCGGTGGCGCCAAAACCCAGCAGCGAGACGAGGAAGGCCAAGGCGACCAGCCCCGCCATGAAGCCCGGCTGATCGAGGAAGGCGTATGTCACGCCATCCATCAGCCCCACGGCGAGTAGGCCGAGCAGCACCACGTTCAGCCCGTCGAGATGGGCGGAGACGGCCTCGACGCGCTTCAACCCCATCAGCCGGCGGATGAGGAGGCCCGCCCCCATGGTGCCGCCCACCACCGCGGCGAGCCTGAGCGCCAGCGCCAGCGGATCGAGCGCCAGCGCGCCGCCGGAGAAGTGGAACACCAGCCCGGGCGCGGTGAGCGGCGTCAGCGCCATGCCGCCGAGCATGGTCACCAGTACCAGCCGCGCATCGAGCCCCAGCAGCGCCGCGAAGGCGGGGGCCGACATGATGGGCGGCGCCGAGGCCTGCATGATGAGGGCGAGGACGATGGCGTTGGGCTCGCCCAGAAGCCGCGTCGCCAGCCCCATCATGAGCGGCAAGGCGAGCATCACCCAGCCGCAGGCCAGCAATGCGATGCCCGCGCGGCGCGCGGTGAAGGCGCCGGCCATGGAGGTGCGCACGAAGGCCAGCACCAGCAGCGCCAGGATGGTCGGCACCACCAGCGGCTTCGCCAGCGCCGCGAAGGGCGGCAGCGCCAGCCCGATGAACACGCTCACCGCCACCGCCGGCGCGCTCCGCCGTCCGAGCCACGCGAGAAGAAAGCCGGGGCTCATGAGGCGGATCTTGGGGGGGATAGGGGGATCGTGTTCGACACGCGGCTTTCTAGCCTCTGCCGGTATCCAAGGGAAGCCACGGACGTGTCACCCATGGTGATGGACCAGAACCGGCGGGCTCCCTCTCCCCCCGAAGTCGGCTGTTGCCGACTTCGGCCTTCGCGAGCCGAACTCGGCAACAGCCGCGTTCGGTTGGGAGAGGGATGGGGTGAGGGGTATGTCTCCCCTCGCCCCGACGCCGGGAAGAACCAGCCCCCTCACCCCCGGCCCCTCTCCCGCGAGGGGAGAGGGGAGGACGAGCGGCCAGCACCGCGCGAGCCCCTGCTGCGCGAGTGCCGAGGCAAACCCGCCACCGTCGTCCTCCGACGTGATCGGAGGACCCATTTCGCCGTTTGCCCCATGTTCGGACGCCCGCTCCAGCCCAGCGATGGGCCCTCCGGTCACGTCGGAGGACGACGGCAGCGCGAAGGAACGGCCACTGGCGGCAGGCGCTTGTTCCGGGTAGCGTCCGGATGAAACCGGAAAGACCCATTGCCCAAGCCACCCACCAAGCGCCCCACCAAGCCGCCCACCCGCCATTCCAGCAAGGACGGCGCCCCCGCCAAGCCGGTGCGCGCGACGAAATCCCGTGCCGCGCGCAAGCAGGCGGCGGCCGCGCATGAGGCGGCGGCGCTCGCCGTCGCCCCGCTGGCCACCGGGGAGATGCCGACCAAGGCGCAGGTGCTGGCCTTCATCGCCTCCCAGAACGGCGAGGTGGGAAAGCGCGAGATCGCCCGCGCCTTCGGCCTCTCGGCGGCGCAGAAGGTGGAATTGAAGCAGCTCCTGCGCGACCTCTCCGAGGAAGGCACGGTGAGCCGCGAGCGGCGCCGCCTGCACGTGCCGGGCGCGCTGCCGGCGGTGGTGCTGGCCGATATCGTCTCCCGCGACGGCGACGGCGAGCTGATCGCCATCCCGGTGGAATGGGACACGGAGGCCCAGGGCGAGGCGCCGCATATTCTCGTCCAGGTACCGCGCCGCGCCTCCGGGCCGGCGCCGGGCCTGTCGGACCGGGTGCTGCTGCGCATCGTGGAAGGCTCCATCGAGCATGCGGTGCCCCATGTCGGCCGCGTCATCAAGGTGCTGGAGAAGGCCCGCAAGCAGACCATGGGCATCTTCCGCGCCGCGCCTCAGGGGGGCGGCGGGCGCATCATCCCCATCGACAAGAAGCAGCTCGGGCGTGAACTGCAGGTGCCCCCCGGCGCCGAGCAGGAGGCCGAGGACGGCGATCTCGTCACCGTCGAACTGATGCGCCAGCGCGTGTTCGGCCTGCCCACGGCGCGGGTGAAGGAGCGGCTCGGCTCGCTCAAGTCCGAGAAGGCGGTGAGCCTCATCGCCATCCACGCCCACGGCATCCCCAACGCCTTCCCGGACGTGGTGGTGAAGGAAGCCGAGGCGGCGAAGAAGATCACCGTGCGCGGCCGCGAGGACTGGCGCGATCTGCCCCTCGTCACCATCGACCCGCCCGACGCCAAGGACCATGACGACGCCGTGCACGCAGCGGCGGACGAGGACGGCGGCTTCATCGTCACAGTCGCCATCGCCGATGTGTCCGCCTATGTGCGTCCCGGCACGGCGCTGGACCGCGAGGCGCTGATCCGCGGCAACTCGGTCTATTTCCCCGATCGCGTCGTGCCCATGCTGCCGGAGCGCATCTCCAACGATTTGTGCTCCCTGCGCCCCGACGAGGACCGGCCGGCGCTGGCGGTGCGGCTCGTCATCGGTGCGGATGGGAGGAAGCGCAGCCACAGTTTCCACCGCATCCTCATGCGCTCGGCCGGCAAGCTCGCCTATGCGCAGGCGCAGAACGCCATCGAGGGCCGCACCGACGACATCACCGATCTGCTGGTGGAGGGCGTGCTCAAGCCCCTCTATGCCGCCTATGCCTGCGTGAAAAAGGCGCGCGACGCCCGCCAGCCCCTCGACCTCGATCTGCCCGAGCGCAAGATCATTCTGAAGCCCGACGGCACGGTGGACCGGGTGATCGTGCCCGAGCGGCTCGACGCCCATCGGCTGATCGAGGAATTCATGATCCTCGCCAACGTCGCCGCCGCCGAGACGCTGGAGGAGAAGAAGACTCCCCTCATCTACCGCGTCCATGACGGCCCGACCTTGGCCAAGCTCTCGGCCCTGCGCGACTTCCTGAAGACGCTGGACATCGGCCTGCCGAAGACGGACCAGGTGCGCCCCTCCCACTTCAACCGCATCCTGGACGAGGTGAAGGACACGGACGCCGCCCCGCTGGTCAATCAGGTGATCCTGCGCAGCCAGAGCCAGGCGGAATACGCTTCGGAGAACTACGGCCATTTCGGCCTGAATCTGCGCCGCTACGCGCATTTCACCTCGCCCATCCGCCGCTATGCGGACCTCATCGTCCATCGTGGCCTGGTGCGGGCGCTGGGCGTGGGCAAGGACGGGCTGCCGGAAGACGCTACCGTCGAAAGCCTCGGCGAGGTGGCGGCGGCGATTTCCGTTACGGAACGTCGCGCCATGGCGGCGGAGCGTGAGACGGTGGACCGGCTCATCGCCCATCATCTCGCCGACCAGATCGGCGCCACCTTCAATGCCCGCATCACCGGTGCGACCAAGGCGGGACTCTTCGTCGCGCTCGACATCACCGGGGCGGACGGCTTCATTCCCGCTTCCACCCTGGGCCAGGACTATTACCGCTACGACGAAGTGCGGCAGGCGCTGGTGGGGGACCGCACCGGCGAGATGCACCGCATCGGCGACCGGGTGGAGGTCAAGCTGGTGGAGGCCGCGCCGGTGGCCGGCGCGCTCCGGTTTGAGCTTCTGAGCGAAGGCTCCTATGTAAAGGGTCCGCGCGGCGGACCGCAGCGCCGTGGCGCGCCGTCGGGTTTCGCGGGAAGGCCGGGCAAATCCATGCCGGGCCGGGCGAAACCCGGTAAGGCAGGCTCCGGGAAAGCGAAACCCGGCCGCGGCGGGCGCTGAGGCGCCCGGCCGCGCAAACGTTTGAGACGTGCTCCTCAGGGGCGACCGAGAGGTTCAGGACCGTGACCACGCCGACCGGCATGACCGTGACCCAGAAGCTGGCGCAGCCGGAAGAGGCGGCGACGGGTCCTGCTGCGGGCACGCCCACCGGCGGCGCCTTCGAGCTGCCCCCGCCCCGCCGGGAGGTGCCCGGCGCGCTGATGCGCGGCGCCCGCTGCCTGTGCCCCGCCTGCGGCGCCGGCAGCATGTTTTCCAGCTACCTGAAGGTTGCGCCCTTCTGCGCCACCTGCGGCGAGGAGCTGTACCACCACCGCGCCGACGACGCGCCGCCCTATGCGGTGATCTTCGTGGTCGGCCACATCGTGGTGCCGCTCATGGTGCTGGTGGAGGAATTGTACCGGCCGGAGGTGTGGGTGCACCTCTCCCTCTGGCTGCCGCTGACCCTCGGGCTCAGCCTCGTGCTGCTGCCGCCGCTGAAGGGGATGCTGGTCAATCTCCAGTGGGCGCTGCGCATGCACGGCTTCGATTCCCGCAGCGAGGAGCGGGAGGCACCGCCCGAAGGCGCCGTCCGCCCCGTCATCCGCGCCGTCCGCCCGACCCGTTGAGACCCATGACCGATTTCGCCACCCGCCTGACCGAAGCCGAGCGCCTTCAGGCGTCTCCCAACGTGCGCCCGAGCGACGCCGCGACCCTCATCCTCATCGACCGCAAGGGCAGGAAGCCGCGCGTGCTGATGGGTCGGCGGCACCCCAAGCTCAAGTTCCTGCCGGGCGTCTTCGTGTTTCCCGGCGGCCGGCTGGAGAAGGCGGACAAGGCCATGCCGGTCTTTGGCTGCCTCGATCCGGACAGCGAGCGCCGGCTGATGGCCCATGTCCAGCGCCCGAGCCTCGGCCGGGCGCGCGGCCTCGCCGCCGCCGCCATCCGCGAGATGTATGAGGAGACCGGCCTCCTCGTCGGCACCAAGGACTGCGGCGCTCCCGAATCCCCCGGCGACGACTGGCGCGCCTTCGAGGAGCGCGGGGTGTTCCCCGATCTGAGCGCCCTCACTTTCGTCGCCCGCGCCATCACGCCGCCCCGCCGCCCGCGCCGCTTCGACACCCGCTTCTTCGCCGCCGACGCCTCGGCCGTGTGCGACGAGGTGAAGGGGCTCGTGGGCGAGGAATCGGAACTCATCGACCTCGCCTGGCTCACCTTCGCGGAGACGGAGAAGCAGGAGCTTCCCACCATCACCCGCGTGGTGCTGGAAGAACTGGCCGCCCGCATCGACGCCGGGTTCGGCCTGCGCCTGCCGGTGCCCTCCTACGCCATGGTCCGCGGACGCTTCGTCCGTACCCTCCTGGATTGAAGCCGAACGCGATGCATGCACCCCACGGGTCCCTCGGCCACATGAGCCGGACGGCCTCCATCGCGGCCGCCATCTCCGCCATCACGGTCGTGGGCGTCGGCATCAGCCTGTCCATTCCCCTTTTGGCGCTGGAGCTGGAATCGCGCGGCGTGACCAGCAAGTGGATCGGCATCAACACGGCGGTGGCCGGCATCGCCACCATCTTCACCGCGCCGTTCGTGCCGCTGCTGGTGCGCAAGCTTGGGCTGAGGGCGCTGCTGGTGGGGGCTATCGTTCTGGCCTCCGCGAGCCTCGTGGGCTTCAAGGCGGCGCCGTCCTTCCTCATGTGGTTCCCGCTGCGCTTCGCCTTCGGCGCGGCGCTGTGCATCCTGTTCGCCGTCTCGGAATTCTGGATCAACGCCCTGGCCCCGCCCAACCGGCGCGGTCTCATCATGGGCATCTATGCCACCGCGCTCTCGCTGGGCGCGGCGCTGGGGCCGACCATCCTCAGCGTGCTCGGCGCCTCGGGGTGGGAGCCATACCTCGCCGGCGCGGTGGTGCTGCTGCTGGGCGCCATCCCGATCCTGCTGGCGCGGGGAATCACCCCCCGCATCCATGACGACAGCCACCACGGCGTGCTCACCTTCGTGCGCCGCTCGCCCTCCGCCGTGCTGGCGGCGCTGGTGTTCGGCGCCATCGAGACGGCGGTGATGACCTTCCTGCCGCTCTACGGCCTGCGCCTCGGCCTCTCGGAGACCAGCGCGGCACTGCTGCTGACGGCGGCGGTCTTGGGCAACGTCGCATTCCAGATCCCCATCGGCCTCATCTCGGACAAGGTGGACCGGCGGCTTCTGCTGCTCTGCTGCTCGCTGGCGGGCGCGGCGGGGGCCTTCACACTGCCGTTCGTTCCGGTATCGAGCCCGTGGTTCCTGGCGATGATCTTCCTCGCCACGGGCGTGGTGGGCTCGCTCTACACCGTGGGCCTCGCGCATCTGGGGGAGCGATTCCACGGCGCGGACCTCGCGGCGGCCAATGCGGCGTTCGTGATGCTCTATTCCGTGGGCCTCATCGCCGGCCCGCCGCTCGCCGGCGCCGGCATGGACCTCTACAACCCGTATGGCTTCGCCTTCGTCATCTTCACCATGCTGGCCGTCTATGCCGCCATCGTCGCCGGGCGGCTGATGACGCGGGGCCGGCGGGCCGCGTGAGGCCGTCTCAAAGCCCCCGCGCTTGACATTGGGGGCGCATTGAGAGAGGTTCCGCGCCCACGAGCCGCCGGAGACCGGCAGCGCGTCCGTTCTTCTTTTCGCCACCTCACGGTTTGCAAAAACCAGACGGTCGCACGCCGCACGCGGCACCCAGGGATCAAGACATGGCCAAGGCTGCTACCATCAAGATCAAGCTCCTGTCCTCGGCGGACACGGGCGTGTTCTACGTCACCAAGAAGAACTCCCGCACCAAGACCGACAAGATCGTGCTCAAGAAGTACGACCCGGTGGTGCGCAAGCACGTCGAGTTCCGCGAGACCAAGATCAAGTGATTCCGCTGCGGCGCTGGACAACGGCGCTGCGCGGGCTACAATCTCAGGTTCATCGTGACTGGATAGGGCGCCCTCCGGGTGCCCTTTTCTTTTTGTGGCCGCGGCCGGGCTATGACCCTGCGGCCCCAGCCCCTACCGTCCTTGCCGCAAGGCGTTCAGCACCGCGAGGGAGGCGTAGCCGTCCGCCGGGGTGATTCCCGCCTTCTGCTGGAAAGCCCGCACGGCGCGCATGGTATCGCCGCCCACGCGCCCATCGGTGCCGCCGGTGCTGAAGCCGGCCGCCGTGAGTCGCTGCTGGAGCTCCTGGATTTCCGCCAGCGTCAGCGCCCGCTCCCCACCGGGCCAGGAGGCGACGAACGGCCCCTCCCCCATCACCCGGTCGCCCAGATGCACCACCGCCAGCGCGTAGTTGGACGAGGGGTTGTAGGAGCGCACCGCATAGAAATTGTGGAGCAGCAGCAGCGCCGGCCCGCCGGGCCCGCCCGGCAGCCAGAGCCGCGCCGGCTCATCATAGGCCGAGAGCGACTGCCCTTCGATGGTGGTGATGCCGAGTTCGCTCCATTGCGACAGCGGCCGGCGCGTCTTGTTGTCGGCGAGGTCGGAATTGAAATTGCCCGGCAGCTTGGCCTCGAAGCCCCACGGCTCGCCGCGCCGATACTTGCCGCGCTTCACCAGGTAGTTGGCCGTGCCGGCGAGGGCGTCGTCCGGCTTGCCGAAGGGCGAGATGCGGCCGTCGCCGTCGAAATCCACGCCCATGTTGAGCCACACCTCGGGCATCCACTGGGTGTGGCCCATGGCGCCGGCCCACGAGCCGGTCATCTCCTGCGGCGTGCCCCAGCCGCGCTCGACGATGACCAAAGCGTTGAGAAGCTCCGCCTCCCAGTATTTCCGCCGCCGCGCATCGCCCCACGCCAGCGCCGCCAGCGAATTGAAGACGGGCTTCATGTGCGTCGGATTGGAGAGCACCTCGCCATAGGCGCTTTCCATGCCCCAATAGCCGAGCATCACGCGGCGATCGACGCCGAACGCCTGCTCGATGCGGTCGAACAAAGCGGAATACTGCTTCGCCTTCTGCTTGCCGGTGGCGATGCGCCAGTCGGAGACGCGGCGGTTGAGATACTGCCAGGACTGCTCGGTGAATTCCGCCTGGTTGCGGTCCTGCTCATACACCGAGGTGTCCGGCTTCAGGCCGCTGAACACCCTGTTGTAGGTGGCATCGGAGACGCCGCGGGCGCGCGCCCGGGCACGGAAGGTCTCGACCCATTTGGGGAAGGACTGCGCCGCCTGCTGGGCGAAGACGGGCGGGGCCAGAAGACCCGAGCCGGCGAGAAAGGCGCTCCCCGCGAGAGAGAGGGTGAAGGCGCGGCGGCCGATGAGAAGGCGGGATCGGTCGTCGGTCATGTCTCTCCCGGTCAGGTCAGCTAGAGGAGGTGAAGGGACGGGCGGAGGCCAGCACTTCGGGATCGGCCACGGTGCGGCCGACGATGGCGGTGACACGCTCCGGCTCGAACGGCCTGAGCGTGGAGATGAGGCGCACGGGCGCCGTATCGGGCAGGGCCGCCGCCGGGCCGATGAGCTGCGTCACCCGCCGGGCGATGGCGGGCGCCGGGTCCATCCAGGTGACGGGCCACGGCGCGAGGCGCTCGAAGCGATCCACCAGCAGCGGATAATGGGTGCAGGCGAGCACCACGGTGTCGGTGCGCCGGCCGTCGGCGGAGACGAAGCAGGGCGCGATTTCGGCGGCGATGTCCGCGTCGTCCACCGGATCGCCGGCCATGGCCGCCTCGGCGAGGCCCGCGAGCCGGTCGCTGGGCACGAGGGCCACGTCGCACCCCTGCGCGAACTCGCGCACGAGGCCGGCCGTATAGTCCCGCCGCACGGTACCGGGCGTGGCGAGCACGCTCACCCGCTTGGTGCGGGAGGCGATGCACGCCGGCTTGATGGCCGGCACGGTGCCGATGAAGGGCAGTTGATGGCGCGCGCGCAGGCTCGGCAGCGCCAGCGTGGAAATGGTGTTGCAGGCGATGATGACGAGATCGGGCGCAACGTCCGCGATCAGCCGGTCCACCACGTGGCCGACCCGCTCCAGCATCACGTCGTCGGGGAGCGCGCCATAGGGAAAGGCCGCGTCGTCCGCCGCATAGACGAGCCGCGCGTCCGGCCGGGCCTTCGCCACCTCCCGGAAGACGGTGAGGCCGCCCACCCCCGAATCGAACACGAGAATGGTCGGCGCGACATCCGGCAGGGACGCGGTCGCGGGCAATTGGGCGGCGAGGGAGGTCACGGCGGAACTCTCGATGGCAGCGTGTGCCATGGCTTATCCTCAATGGCGCAGGCGAGATTGTGACGGGCGCATCGTAAAGGAAGGGTGAGCGCGGGGTCGGCTTCCTCCTCCACGGCCATGGACCGGCGACAAGGCGGCCCGCCATTTGTTAAGCTGCGCGCGGCGTATACAGCGTGCGAGGGTCCATGGCGTCGCTGAGCGTGCGAATCGATCTTGCCCCCGGCGGCCGGCTCGGCCCCGGCAAGATCGAGCTTCTGGAGAAGATCGCCGCCCTCGGCTCCATCTCGGCGGCGGGGCGCGAGATGGACATGTCCTATCGCCGGGCGTGGGAGCTGGTGGAGGAACTGAACGCGCTGTTCCCCTCCCCGCTCGTCTCGGCCCGCTCCGGCGGCAGGCACGGCGGCGGCACCGCGCTCACCGCGCTGGGTGCGTGCGTCGTCGCGAACTACCGCACCATCGAACAGGCCGCCGATGCCGCCACCCGCGCGGCCGTGGCCGAGCTGGAGGCGGAACTCGCCGCCACGCCCACCGCCGCCGAGTAGTCTTTCCTAACTCCGTGCCGCCCTGAGCGCCGCCGCGGCCGCCACCGGCCCCAGCACCAGCGCGAACAGAGCCAGACCCGCCAGCACCCGGAACGGCGTGCCGAACGGCACCGGCCCCGTCACCGCCGCCTGCGTCGCGGAGACGGCGAAGATCAGCACCGGGATGGTAAGCGGGATCACCAGCACCGCGATCAAGAGCCCACCCCGCCGGAACGCCCCGGCGAAGGCCGCGCCGATGAGACCGAGGAAGGTCACGGCGGGCGTGCCCACCAGCAAAGTGAGCACGACCGCGCCGATGGCGGCGGGCTCAAGATTCAGCATCAGCGCCAGCACCGGCGCAGCGAGCACCAGGGGCAGGCCGGTGGCGAGCCAGTGGGCGAGGCCCTTGGCGGCGGCGGTGAGTTCCAGCGGCAGCGCGGAGAGGGTGAGCGCATCGAGGGAGCCGTCCTCCGCATCGGCGGCGAACAGGCGCTCCAGCCCGATAAGGCTCGCGAGCAGCGCGCCGATCCACAGGATCGCCGGGCCGATCCGCGCCAGCAGCACGAGGTCCGGCCCCACCGCGAACGGCACCACCGTCACCACGGAGAGGAAGAACACCACCCCCAGCCCCGCGCCCCCGCCGGAGCCCAGCGACAGCGCCAGATCCCGGCGCACGATGGCAAGGAAGGCGGCGATCATGCTCCCACCCCTCCCAGCCGCAGTTCGTCCGTCTCGCCGAGGTCGAGCGGCGCGTGGGTGGCGGCGATGAGCAGGCCGCCGTCGGCCAGATGCGCGCGGCCGAAGGCGGCGAAGCGGGCCTGCGCCTTCACGTCCAGCGCGGTGGTCGGCTCGTCCAGCACCCAGATCGGCCGCTTCGCCACCAGCAGGCGGGCGATGGCGAGGCGGCGCTTCTGGCCGGCGGAGAGCACCTGCGCGCGCAGCCGCCCGAGGCCGCCGAGGCCCACCTCCTCCAGCGCCTCCTCCACCGCGAGACCGCCGCCGCCGAGCACGGTGCGCCAGAAGGCGAGGTTGGCGGCGACCGTGAGCGCACCCTTCACCGCATCGTCATGCCCGAGATAATGGATCTGCTCGCCCACGTTCTCCCCGCCCCCCGAAGAGCCGTCATCCAGACGCACGGTGCCAGCGGTGGGCGCCAGCAGCCCCGCGAGGATTCGCAGCAGCGAGGATTTGCCGGCGCCGTTCGGCCCGACCACCACCAGCGCGCGGCCGGCCTCAGCCGAAACGGCGAGCCCCTCGAACAGGAGCCGGAATCCTCTTCGGCAGGACAGGTTATCCCCTACCAGCGCCTTGACAGTCATGCGTTGCCGACCCCTGCCTTTTGGTGCATTGCACATTCAACGCTGTTATCGCATGACCGCGCTTTGAAATGGCTCTATAAAGCCCGCAGCCGCGCCGTCCAAGGTGGTGGGGAGAAGACCTCCACCCTCGCAGGAGGTGCTGTTTCGGTCGATCATCGAACCGGAGTTTTCCAGCCGTGACCTCCCTCGACAGCTTCAAGTGCCGCACAACCCTGACGGTAGACGACAAAGAGTACGTCTATTACGATCTCGAGCTGGCGGAGAAGAATGGCCTTCCGGGCATTTCCGCGCTCCCCTTCTCCATGAAGGTGCTGCTCGAGAACCTGCTGCGCTTCGAGGATGGCCGGTCCGTCACGAAGGACGACGTCATCTCCGTCGCCGACTGGGTGAACAATCGCGGCAAGGCGGAAAAGGAAATCGCCTACCGCCCCGCGCGTGTGCTGATGCAGGACTTCACCGGCGTTCCCGCGGTGGTGGACCTCGCCGCCATGCGCGACGCGATGGTGGCCCTCGGCGGCGATCCCGAGCGCATCAACCCGCTGGTTCCCGTGGATCTCGTCATCGATCACTCAGTGATCGTAAACTTCTTCGGTGACAACAAGGCGTTCGGCAAGAATGTCGAGGAAGAATACAAGCAGAATCAGGAGCGTTACCGCTTCCTGAAATGGGGCCAGAACGCGTTCGACAATTTCCGCGTCGTCCCGCCCGGCACCGGCATCTGCCATCAGGTCAACCTCGAATACCTCGCCCAGACCGTCTGGACCCGCAAGGAAGAGATCGACGGCAAGAAGGTGGAGGTCGCCTATCCCGACACGCTGGTGGGCACCGACTCGCACACCACCATGGTGAACGGCCTTGGCGTGCTCGGCTGGGGCGTGGGCGGCATCGAGGCCGAGGCGGCCATGCTCGGCCAGCCCATCTCCATGCTCATCCCCGAGGTGATCGGCTTCCGGCTCTCCGGCAAGCTGCGCGAGGGCATCACCGCCACCGACCTCGTGCTGACCGTCACGCAGATGCTGCGCAAGAAGGGCGTGGTGGGCAAGTTCGTGGAGTTCTACGGCCCCGGCCTGGAGCACCTCTCCCTCGCCGACCGCGCCACCATCGCCAACATGGCCCCCGAATACGGCGCCACCTGCGGCTTCTTCCCGGTGGATCGCGAGACCATCGACTATCTCGAAGAGACCGGCCGCAAGGACAGCCGCGTGGAGCTGGTGGAGAAGTACTCCAAGGCTCAGGGCATGTGGCGCAAGAAGGACACTCCGGACCCGGTGTTCACCGACACCCTGGAGCTGGACCTCGACACCGTGCTGCCCTCCATGGCCGGCCCCAAGCGCCCGCAGGACCGCGTGCTGCTCTCCGAGAGCAAGACCGGCTTCCTCGCTGCCTTGGAAGGCGAGTTCAAGAAGCCCGGTGAGGCCGCCAAGCGCGTCCCCGTCTCCGGCACCGACTACACGCTCGGCCATGGCGACGTGGTGATCGCCGCCATCACCTCCTGCACCAACACCTCCAACCCCTCCGTGCTCATCGCCGCCGGCCTTCTCGCCAAGGCGGCCGTGAAGAAGGGCCTCAGGTCCAAGCCGTGGGTGAAGACCTCGCTGGCGCCCGGCTCGCAGGTGGTGGAAGGCTACCTGAAGGCCGCCGACCTGCAGGACGACCTGGACAAGCTCGGCTTCAACCTGGTCGGCTTCGGCTGCACCACCTGCATCGGCAATTCCGGCCCGCTGCCGGAAGCCATCTCCGAGGCCATCAACACCAACGACCTCGTGGCCGGCGCCGTGATCTCCGGCAACCGCAACTTCGAAGGCCGCGTGAACCCGGACGTGAAGGCGAACTACCTCGCCTCCCCGCCCCTCGTGGTCGCCTATGCGATCGCCGGCTCGCTGCAGGTGGACCTCACCACCGAGCCCCTCGGCACGGACAAGGACGGCAACCCCGTCTATCTCAAGGACATCTGGCCCTCCAACAAGGAAGTGGCCCAGTACATCCGCGAGAACGTCACCAAGAAGATGTTCAAGGAAAAGTATTCCGACGTCTTCAAGGGCGACGAGCACTGGCAGAAGATCGCCGTGCCCACCGGCCAGACCTACGCCTGGCAGGATGCCTCCACCTACGTGCAGAACCCGCCCTATTTCGTCGGGATGCAGAAGACCCCCGAGCCGGTGAAGGACATCATCGACGCGCGGATCATGGGTCTGTTCCTCGACAGCATCACCACCGACCACATCTCGCCGGCCGGCTCCATCAAGCAGGCGTCCCCGGCGGGCAAGTACCTGATCGACCATCAGGTGCGCCCGGTGGACTTCAACCAGTACGGCACCCGCCGCGGCAACCATGAAGTGATGATGCGCGGCACCTTCGCCAACATCCGCATCAAGAACCAGATGGTGCCCGGCGTGGAAGGTGGCGTCACCATCCACTATCCGGACGGCGCCCAGCTGCCCATCTACGACGCGGCCATGCAGTACCGTGCCGAGGGCGTGCCGCTGGTGGTGTTCGCCGGCAAGGAATACGGCACCGGCTCCTCCCGCGACTGGGCGGCGAAGGGCACCAAGCTGCTCGGCGTGCGCGCCGTTGTGGCCCAGTCCTTCGAGCGCATCCACCGCTCGAACCTGGTCGGCATGGGCATCGTGCCGCTGGTGTTCAAGGACGGCGAGAGCTGGCAGAGCCTCGGCATCAAGGGCGACGAGATCGTCACCCTCAAGGGCATCGAGGGCGACCTCAAGCCCCGCCAGACGCTCACCGCCGAGATCAAGTTCGCCGACGGCACCGTGAAGAACGTCGAGCTGATCTGCCGTATCGATACGCTGGATGAGCTGGATTACTTCCGCAACGGCGGCATCCTGCCCTACGTGCTGCGCTCGCTGGCCGCCTGATCGTTCGGCGCTTTAGGGCGCTGACGGAACCGTGATGAACGCCGGCCCGATGCCTGTCGGGCCGGCGTTTTCGCGCCGGGAGCGGCGCCTTGGGCGGCTCAAAGATACCGCCCCGCACCCCTTTGTGACTGGAGTGCGCTGCGCCAGTCCGCTATCTCGGAAACACATTCCAACAACCCATTGCGCCCGATGATGTTGAACCGCTCCACCCTTGCGCTCGTCCTTGCCCTCGCCGCCTCGCCGGCGCTGGCGCAGACCCAGCCGAAGGTGGTGGTGGAACTGTTCACGAGCCAGGGCTGCGCCTCCTGCCCGCCCGCCGACGCACTGCTGAACGATCTCGCCAAGGATCCGCAGGTGCTCGCGCTCACCCTCTCGGTGGATTACTGGGACTATGTGGGCTGGAAGGACACCCTCGCCCTGCACGGCCATTCCCTGCGCCAGAAGGCCTATGCCGAGCAGCGGCCGGACAAGAAGGTCTACACCCCTCAGATGGTCATCGACGGGCAGATCGTCGCCAAAGGCAGCGATCGTGCCGCGGTGCAGCGCGCCGTCATGACCGCCCGCGCCTCCGGCGGCCTCTCCCTTCCGGTGGAGGTGAAGCGCGAAGGCGAGGACATCGAGATCACCCTGCCCCAGTCCCTCACCATCGCCGATGGCGCCGAGGTGTGGGCCTGCCCCGTCGCCCGCGCCCAGACGGTCTCCATCGGCCGGGGCGAGAACGGCGGTCGCAACGTGACCTACGCCAATGTGGTGCGCGGCTGGACCCGCGTTGCCCGTTGGGAGGGGGACGCCCGCACCTTCAAGGTGCCGCTGAAGGACATCCACCGCGACGGCAGCGACGCGGTGGCGGTGATGGTGCAGACGGGCACCCCGGCCACCCCCGGCCAGATCGTCGGCGCGACCCTCTTTCCGCTCGACTGACCCTCTCGACCGACTCGGCACTCTCCCGACGAGCATCGAACCGGCCTGAACGGCGCGGTTCGGCGCACCTGAATCGCTTCCGATTCTCCCAAGTCGATTCGGCTCGGGAAACGGGCTCTCGCGCGCGCCAAAAAAAGGCCATCCGCTGGGGATGGCCTGCATCGGGGGTCTGAAGTCGGTGCGTAGCCTGGCCGGTTCGGATGCACCCCGGGGGGCTGGGGGGCTGGGATAGACCGGAGCGCCTCACGAACCGGCCCTGCTACGCGAAGAAAGATCGCGCCCCGCCGCGGCATGCGATTGGCCGAATTTCGGCGACACTGTGATTCCATTGACGTTGGCGTGATGGGTATTCGAGTATGCTCAGACCATGTGGAGCAGCCGGCTACGGATTGGCCTTGAAAGGGTTGGCCGGTGGAGGGATCATGAGGCGATACGCGCGTCCGCCTTCGGCACCCCCGCCGGAAAGCGGCGCCAGACAAGGACCAGGAGGCCCGATGGGAGACATCGAACCTATAGTCCTGCCCCGGCGCGGTGGAACGCCGGTTCAGCCCTCCACGCCCGCGCCCGTCCCCCTCCGCGTCACCTTCGACCGCCGCGAGCTGGACCGCATCCTCGACCTCTACGGCCGCATGGTCGCCCAGGGCGAGTGGCGCGACTATGCCATTGATTTTCAACGCGACAAGGCCGTCTTCGCCATCTATCGGCGGTCCATGGATGTGCCGCTCTACCGCATCGAGAAGGACCCGCGCCTCGCCCGAAAGCAGGGCATGTACAGCGTGGTCTCGCAGACCGGCCTCATCCTCAAGCGCGGCCACGAATTGCCCCGCGTGCTGGCGGTCCTGGAAAAGCCGCTGCGCACCATCTGATGCAGAGCCCGGACATGGAAAAGGCCGGGCAATGCCCGGCCTATCATACTGAAATCTAAGATCGAATCAGCCGCGGTTCGAGCCCTTGCGGCGCAGCCGAACCACCACGTCCACCCGCGCGACCTCGAAGCCTTCCGGCGGCTCGGGCAGCAGGTTCACCGACACATCGGCGGCGGGAATGTCGACGAGGTCGTTCTGGCCCTCGACGAAGAAGTGGTGGTGGTCGGAGGCGTTGGTGTCGAAATAGGTCTTGGACCCGTCCACGGCCACCTCGCGCAGCAGGCTCACTTCCGTGAACTGGTGCAAGGTGTTGTAGACGGTCGCCAGCGACACCGGGAAGCGCGCCTTGATGGCTTCCTCGTGCAGGATTTCCGCAGTGACGTGCCGGTCGCCCTTGGCAAACAGAAGCCAGCCGAGGGCAAGGCGCTGACGGGTCGGCCGCAGGCCAACCTCCTTGAGCATTTCGCGGACGTCGTGGAAGGGGCAGCCGGTGCGACGCGCGGTGTTAACATCCCGAAGCTGGGCGACGGGAAGGACCGGCTCAACCTGCATGTCACCGCCCTGGGAGAAGGAGGTGGTGAAGGTGGTACGGGCGCGGGGCATCTCGGTCATTTCGGCTGCAATCTTCGCTAGCTAAAACCAAAATATGCGCCGCCGAGGGAAACGCAATGCGAATGCCTCCGAAGACGACTAGCAAATTTATACCCCATGCTGCAGGGCAGCGCCATACGGCAGGGCCTGAGTAAGAACATTTCCAAGGTAGGGGCACACCATCGTCCCCTGCGTCATCGCCAGTCACATGAGCGTCAATCCCCGCTCGGAGCATGGACAATGGCGCCCCCGCCAAGCTATCGCCGGGGCTGCGCCGCCGACCGCATAGGGAGCCTGCCTTGTATCCGACCACGAAGGAAACCGCGTCCCTGCTGCTGGCGGCAGGCTCTGTCATGGCTCTTTCGGCGGCCTGGTATTTCCAGCTCGTAGTTGGCCTCGCGCCCTGCCCGCTGTGCCTCGACCAGCGCATTGCCTATTACGCCGCCGTGCCGCTGGGGCTGATCGCCTTCTTCCTTGCCCGCAGCGATCGCTCAGGTCCGGCGCGGGTGCTCCTGGCGCTGCTGGGCGTGGCGATGCTCGTCAACGCCGGGATCGCGGTCTATCACGCCGGCATCGAGTGGCAATTCTGGACGGGCCCGACGGCCTGCACTGGCGCGCCGGTGGCCACCACAAACGTGCTCTCGGCGCTCAAGGGCGCGCGCGTGCCGCGCTGCGACGAAGCGGCGTGGCGGATGTTCGGGCTGTCCATGGCGGGGTGGAACGCGCTGATCGCGCTTGCTCTGGCGGCCGTGGGCTTCGCAGGCGCGACGACCGGTCGCAAGGCCTGAGCGGTGCTCAGGGATCGAGTTCGGTATCCCAGTAGAGATAGTCCATCCAGCTCTCGTGCAGATAGTTCGGCGGGAAGTGCCTGCCGTTCTGGTGGAGATCGTGCACGGAAGGCTGGAAGGGCGTCTGCGCGGGCCACATCCCCGCGTCCGCCGGCATATGGCCGCCCTTGCGCAGGTTGCAGGGGGAGCAGGCCGCGACCACGTTCTCCCAGGTTGTCTGGCCGCCCTTCGAGCGCGGGATCACATGGTCGAACGTGAGATCGTCGCGTGAGCCGCAATACTGGCAGGAGAAGCGATCACGCAAGAAGACGTTGAAACGGGTAAAGGCTGGCTGGCGGGTCGGCTTCACGAAGGTGCGCAGAGAAACGACGCTGGGCAGCCTGATTTCAAAACCCGGACTTCGCACCGCCTTGTCGTAATATTCGACGATATTCACCCGGTCGAGGAAGACAGCCTTGATGGCGTCTTGCCAGCTCCAGACCGACAGCGGGTAATAGCTCAACGGGCGGTAGTCCGCGTTGAGCACGAGCGCTGGCCAGGCACCTGATGACAAAGCAGTGGTCAAGGACCGACCTCCTCGTCTGCGCACCCGAATCGCGCCTGACGATCCCTGTGCGCGGCGGATACTCTATATGCTCCGTGTCATTGTTGTGAAGCCGAGCGCCAAACCACGGCGCGCTCCCGTCGTTTACTGCGCCGGCGGCCGAGCCTGCCCCCGCTACCGTCTTCATCGCCTCCCTGGCGCGAGGAATTCGGCGAGAAAAGCCCCGCCGTGGGCGAGGCCGGCGTCGTCGATGCCATGCCCTAGCCCTTGGCTGAGGTGCCATTCCACCGGCACGCCGGCATCGGCGAGGCCGCGCGCGGAAGCGAACAGCGCCTGCGCGGGAATCACTTCATCCTCGGTGCCATGCACGAGCAGGATGGGTGGGCGCGTGCGCAGTTGCAGATCGCGCGGCACCCCGCCCGCCGCCTCCACCCACAGCCCGGAATAGGCCACCACGGCAGCGGGAGCGACGGCGGCGGTGGTCGCGATCTTCAGCGCCATCATGGCGCCCTGGCTGAAGCCCACCAGCGCCAGCCGGGAGGGCGGCAGATCGTATTTGGCGAGTTCCTCTTCGAGGAATGCCTCCAGCACAGGCGCCGCAGCCTCAGCGCCCCGGGTCAGTTCGTGGGGATCACGGAAGCTCAGCGGGAACCACTGACGGCCCATGGGCGCCTCCCCGCATGAGTCGGGGGCGTGGGGGGAAATGAAGGCCGTCCCAGGCAGGAGATCGGCCCAGGCGTTGCCGAGGTCGATGAGGTCGCGCCCGTCCGCGCCATAGCCGTGCAGCAGCACGACGAGACTATCCGGCGCGCCGCCGTTGCGCGGACGCAGGCGCGGGCCGTCAAGGATGGGCTCGTCGAGGGAAACGCCATCGAGGGGGAAGGACATGGGTCTGCACTCGTTTCAGGCCGGGGCGCCGAGGCGGGCGCGCCGGGCACCATAATAGGCCCACAGAAGATGCGCCGCCACGCCGCGCAGCGGCCGCCAGTCCTCGGCGATGGCGCGCAGGCCGAGGGGCGTGCAGCGGCCTCCCAGTTCCAGAGCCTCGCCCAGCGCCACCTGAAGCGCGAGATCGCCATGGGGGAAGGCGTCGGCGCGGCCGAGGCAGAAGAGGAGGTAGATGTCGGCGGTCCACAGCCCGATTCCGGGCAGGCGCGTCATCACCTCGGCCGCCGCATCGGCCTCCATCCGGGCCACGGCTTCGAGATCCACTTCGCCCTCGGCGAGCGCACGCGCGATCCCGGTGAGGGTGCGGATCTTGGGCGCCGACAGGCCCGCGGCACGCAGCGTCTCCACGGGCGCGCAAAGCATGGCCTCGACCGTCGGCGTTCCGCCCAGCGCGGCCTCGAACCGGCCGGTGATGGCGCGGGCCGAGGCGACGGACAATTGCTGCGCAATCACCACTGCGCACAGGCCCGCAAACCCCGGCGGGCGACGGCGCAGGGCTGGTCGGCCGGCGACTCCCGCCACGGGGACGAGCCGGTCATCAAGCCCCAGCAACTGCGCGAAGGCGCGGTCGAACACGCCTTGATCGGTGAGCAGCGGCTCGTTCATCGTTCGTCTCCAGAGACTTGTTCGCGGCCGCGCGATATCGCTCTAATGATCGACGCCATGCCCGAACCTTCCCTGCCCTTCATCTGCCGCTTCGCGCCCAGCCCCAACGGCCGGCTGCACCTCGGCCACGCCTTCTCGGCGCTGGTGAATGCCGAAGCGGCGGCGCGCACGGGCGGCGCGTTTCTGCTGCGCATGGAGGACATCGACACGACACGCTGTCGACCCGAATTCGAGCAGGGCATCCTTGATGACCTCGCCTGGCTCGGCATCGTGCCCGCAGCGGCGCCGCGGCGCCAGTCGGAGCATTTCGCCGACTATGCCGCCGCGCTGGACCGGCTGGAGGGAATGGGGCTCATCTATCCCGCTTTCGATAGCCGATCCGACATCGCCCGCGCCGTAATCGAGAGCGAGGCGAAGCTGGGGCGCCCTGCCCCGCGCGATCCGGACGGGGCGCCGCTCTTTCCCTTCCCCCGATCGGCGCTCGCGGACGGGGCGCGGGCGAAGCGGAAGGCGGAGGGGGAACCCTACGTGCTGCGGCTCGATATGGCGGCGGCGCTGGAGGCTGCCGGTGCCGGGCCGCTTTTCTGGCCCGAGGCGGAGGGGATGCCGGAGGGACCGGCCGTTGCCATCCCGGCCGATCCGGCGCAATGGGGCGACGTGGTGCTGGCGCGCCGGGACGTGCCGACCTCCTACCATCTCTCGGTCGTGGTTGACGACGCGCTGCAGGGCATCACCCGCGTCATCCGGGGCATGGACCTCTACCACGCCACGTCGGTCCACGTGCTGCTGCAGCGGTTGTTGGGCCTGGCGACGCCGGTCTATCACCACCACCGGCTGATCCTGGATGCCAGCGGCCACAAGCTCTCCAAGAGCAATTCGGCCACCAGCCTGCTCGCGCTGCGCAATTGCGGCGCGACGCCCGGGGATGTCCGAGCCCGCCTCGGCCTCGATGCGGGTCAGCCGACCCCGAGGATGTAGAGCCAGAGCGCCACGGTGAAGACCGCGAGCCCGGTGGAGAGCGAGACCGCGCTGGTGGAGGTGCCGATGCCCACGCCATAGCGCTGGGCCAGCAGATAGCCGTTGATTCCGCTCGGCATGGCCGCGAACAGCACCGCGACGCCGGCCCATACGGGCGGCATGGAGAAGACCATCGTCAGCGCAAAGACCGCCGCCGGGTGGACGATGAGCTTGAGCACGCTGATCAGCGCCGAAGGCACAAGATCGCCACCCGCCATGCCGTAGCGCTTCAGCGAGAGACCGAGGGAGATCAGAGCGCAGGGCGTCGCAGCGGCCGCCAGAAGGTCGATCATCTGCTTCGGCACACCGGTGGCCTGGATGCCGGTGATCTTGGCCAGCGCGCCGGCATAGATGCCCAGCAGGATGGGATTGAACGCCAGCGCCTTGCCGAGCCGGACCATGGTCGCCCGGGAGAAGCCGCTGCTCCCTTCGAGCAGCACGGTGGCCGCCACCAGCATCACCGGCAGATGGATGGCGATGAGGAGGAACAGCGGCACCGCCCCCGCCTCCCCATAGGCCTTCAGGATCAGCGGCACGCCGACGAACACGGTGTTGGCCTGGCCGGCGGCGAAGCCGTGGATCACCGCCTCCTGCCAGCCCCGCCCGAACAGGCGCTCTGCCGCCACCATCGCGATGGCGAACACGAAGAAGGCGCCGGCGAAATACGCGATCCAGTAGCCCCAGGGCTGCGCCTCCGGCAGCTTCGATTCGCTCAGCGTCTTGAAGATGAGAACCGGCACCGACAGGCTGAACACGAACTCCGCCAGCCCGTCCGTCGCCCGTTCGCTGACGAGGCCGATGCGCGCGGCGATATAGCCCACCAGCACCATGCCGAACACGGGAAGGACGATGACGGAGATGTCGGCGAGCGTGTTCAGCATGGCCGCGTCCGTCAGGCCGCCCGCATCTGCGCCGTCTCTGCGGCCGGCGTGAGATCCGCCGCGCGGACTCCAACCATGACGCCGAGCCGCTGGCCGAGGCGCACCGCGACCGCCTCTTCCGCGCTGAATTCAATGACGACCGCGAGCGCATCGGCGCCCGCGCTGCAATCGACCCGGCTTGGCAGGACGTCGTGGATCACGAACGGCTCCAGCAGGCGCAGCAGCAGGTTGGTATCCGGCTCGGCCAGGACGGAGAGGCGATGGGCGGGCTGGTGCGGGCGAGCGGAAGGCGAGCCGTCGCGATGGACGGAGGTTTCACGGCTGGACATGGAAACGATCCGGACTGAGGCGGGCTTGGCCGCGCGATTCTCTGGGCAAATCACCGGCTGGGCCAACAGATGGGCCGGTCCCGGCGAAGGATCGCGCCGCGGCCTCGGACAGCCTCAGGCGCGCAAGTCTACCCGGCCGACAGCGTCGACCGGGCGAGGAATTCGCCGCAGGGCCGGAAATACAACCGGCATATGGCATCCAGAACGAAGCATGGGCAGACGTTAGGCTTGCGGGATGGAAGCGTCAACCGCCGGGCAAATCGTTTAGCACTCGTCGGCCGGCGACGGGCGCCTGGAACGCAAACGGCCGGGCAGAGCCCGGCCGCGAACGCTGGGTCAGACGCCGAAGCGTCGATCAGCCCTCGTCGTCGTCGTTGTGCTCGGGGGGCACGAGGCCCTGAAGGCCGGCAAGCAGCTCTTCCTCGGTCATGCGGTCGAGCATGACGTCGCTGTCCTCGCCGCCCGAGCTGTCGCTGGAGGCGATGAGCGGCACGGCCTCGGGCTCGGGCTCGTCCACCTCGGTGTACTTCTGCAGCGAGTGGATGAGGTCTTCCTTGAGATCCTCGGGGCTCACGGTCTCATCGGCGATCTCGCGCAGGGCGACGACGGGGTTCTTGTCGTTGTCCCGGTCGATGGTGATCTGCTGGCCGGACGAGATCATGCGCGCGCGGTGGGCGGCGAGCAGGACCAGCTCGAACCGGTTGTCCACCTTGTCGATGCAGTCTTCTACTGTGACACGGGCCATGGGCTCGTCACTCCCTCATGCGCGATGCGCACAGAATACAGGCCTTGAGAAGAGGAGGTCGATACAGCACTTCGGCCGAAGGGGCAACCCCGCCAGCCGGACGCCGCGCCTTTTTCGCTTGCCTTGAACGGTTCTTCGTCGGAGAAAGGCGGCAGGACGACGTGGTTTGCAGCCGTTCCCGTTCTGCCCTTCCCATTCCATCGGCGGACTTTTGTATGCAGGGCCAGGAAAAGATCGCTCTTCTCATTGATGGCGCCAACCTTTATTCCGCGACCAAGGCGTTGGGCTTCGATATCGACTACAAGCGGCTCCTCAAGGAGTTCCAGAGCCGCGGATACCTCCTTCGCGCGTTCTACTACACGACGCTGATCGAGGATCAGGAATACTCCTCCATCCGGCCGTTGCTCGACTGGCTGGACTACAACGGCTATTCGGTCGTCACCAAGCTCGCCCGCGAGTTCACCGACGCGCAGGGGCGGCGCCGCGTGCGCGGCAACATGGACATCGAGATCGCCGTGGACGCCATGGAGCTCGCCGAGCACGTGGACCACATCGTGCTGTTCTCCGGCGACGGGGACTTCCGCTCGCTGGTGGAAGCGTTGCAGCGCAAGGGCGTGCGCGTCTCGGTGGTGTCCACCATCTCCACCCAGCCGCCGCTGATCGCCGACGACCTGCGCCGCCAGGCGGACATCTTCATCGATCTGGTGGATCTTCAGCCCAAGATCGGCCGGGACCCCTCCGAGCGGCAGGGCCGGATGCAGGAGACGCCCCGCTTCCTCGAGCGGCGCAGCGCCACGACCGCGGCCGGCGACGGCAACGACTGACGCCGCCCGTGCCCGCCAAGATGGCTGCCAAGACGGCCGCCGCCCGGCCTGCCGCGGCGTCCGAGCCGGGGCGCGACTGCCCGCTTTGCCCGCGCCTTGTGGATTTCCGCGAGGAATGGCGGGCGAATGAACCCGGCTGGCACAATGCGCCCGTGCCTGCCTTCGGGCCGGTCGACGCGCCCCTGCTGATCGTCGGTCTCGCGCCCGGCCTGCGTGGCGCCAATCGCACGGGTCGCCCGTTCACCGGCGACTATGCCGGCGATCTGCTCTACGCGACGCTGATCGAATACGGCTTCGCCCGCGGCCCCTATGCGGCGCACCCGGAAGATGGCCTGACCCTCACCGGCGCGCGCATCGTCAATGCGGTGCGCTGCGTGCCGCCCCAGAACAAGCCGACGCCCGAGGAAATCCGCACCTGCCGGCCCTTCCTCTCCGCCGCCATGGCCGAGATGCCGGCGCTCAGGGCCATCGTCACGCTGGGCAAGATCGCCCACGATTCGACCCTTGCCGCGCTGGGCCAGAAGGCCTCGCGGCTGAAGTTCGGCCACGGCGTTTCGGACGAGGTGGGCAGCGTGCGGCTCTTCGCGAGCTACCACTGCTCGCGCTACAACACGAACACTGGCGTGTTGACGCCGGAGATGTTCCGCTCGGTTTTCTCAGCCGTGCGCGCCAGCCTCGGCTGACCTGCCCGGGCTGAGCGCGGTCAGTCCTCCCGCCGCCGGCGCAGATGGGCCAGCACGTCCGCCGCGTTCCGGTCCGGCGGGAAGACCGGATAGAAGACATGGCTGATGGCGCCCTCCTCGATGATGAGGGTGATGCGCTTCAGCAGCTTCGCCCCCTCCACCTCGAAGGTCGGCAGGCGGATCGCCGTCGTCAGCTCATGCCTATGATCGGAGAGCAGCGGGAACGGCAAATGGAGCCGCTCCGCCGCCTCGCGCTGGTAGTCGCTATCCTGGAGCGAGAGGCCGAACACGTGCTCCACGCCGGCGGCCCTCAGATCGGCGAAATGGTCGCGGAAAGCGCAGGATTGGGGCGTGCAGCCGCGCGCGCCGGGAATGGCATCCCAACCCTCGGGCAACGGCTGGCCGGGGACGCCCGTGCGCGGATAGGCATAGACGACGGTCAGACCGGCGAGGCCCGACAGGTCGATATGCCGCCCGTCCGTGGCGGGAAGCTTGATGATGGGCAGTTCCAGCCCCGGCAGGTGGGCGGCGAGCCCATCGTCTTCCGGGGAGGGAAGGTCATCGGGCAGGCTGGTATAGCCGGAAGTGCTCATGACGCGTCCCCATGAGAGGTGTCGTAGGAGATGAATTCGAGAAGCGATCCGTCGGGATCGCGGAAATAGACGCTGGTGCCATGACCCCGGGCGCCGAAGCGTCGGACCGGGCCGAGCTCCGGCTCGATTCCATGGGCGGCGAGGTGCGCGACGGCCTCGGAGATCGGCCCGTCCCAGCGGAAGCACAGGTCGGAATTGCCCGGCTGCACCGGCAGGCGCGCCACCGGCACCGGATCGACGCCCGGACCGTGCAGATTCAGCTGGCGGTCACCGAAGCGGTAGGCGAAGCCCGTGCCCACCGTCACCACCTCCGCGCCGAGCACGGACGCATAGAAGGCGTTCGAGCGGGCGAAATCGCTCACATGCACGACGCAATGGTCGAAGGCGATCTTGCCCGGCATGGCGCCCCTTCCCTCACCCGCGATCGCGCATCAGGCGCGCCTTGTCGCGCGCCCAGTCGCGTTCCTTGGAGGCCTCGCGCTTGTCATGCGCCTTGCGGCCCTTGGCGAGCGCCAGTTCCACCTTGGCGCGGCCGCGATCGTTGAAATAGATCTTGGTCGCCACAACCGTCATGCCCTCACGCTCCACCGCCTGCCCGAGCTTGGCGATCTGGCGCTTGTGCAGCAGCAGTTTCCGGGGCCGGCGGGTCTCGTGGTTGAAGCGGTTGGCTTCCAGATATTCCGGGATATAGGCGTTGTAGAGCCACATCTCGCCCGCCTTCTGGGCGGCGTAGCTCTCGCCGATGGTGGCCTTGCCGGTGCGCAGGCTCTTCACCTCGGTGCCCGTGAGGGAGATGCCGGCCTCGAACGTCTCGCCCAGCTCGAAATCGAAGCGGGCGCGCCGGTTGTCGGCGGCGATCTTGCGGGGGGCTTCGGTCTTCTTGGATGTCATGATGGGGGAATGTGGTCGCAGCGCACCGCCGAAGCAAGCAGCAAGGGGTCAGGGCGGTCGGCGGAGCGCTGGAGAACGGGCCATCAGGCGACGGCGGGTCGCCTGATCCCCAGATCCATCGGCCTCAGTTGATGAGGCCGGCCTGCACCATGGCGCTGCGCACCACGGCGCGGGTGGTCTCGGACACCGGCACCATCGGCAGGCGCGCCTCTTCGCTCATCTTGCCGAGAAGCGAGAGCGCGTACTTGGTGGGGGCCGGATTTGTCTCCACGAACAGCGCCGTGTGCAGCGGCATCAGCTTGTCCTGGATGGCCAGCGCCGCCTTGAAGTCGCCGGCGAGGCAGGCCAGCTGGAACTCCGAGCACAGGCGCGGCGCGACGTTGGAGGCGACCGAGATGCAGCCGTGGCCGCCATGGGCCATGAAGCCGAGCGCGGTCGCATCCTCGCCCGAGAGCTGGATGAAATCCGTCCCCAGCACCTGCCGCTGCAGCGACACGCGGGTCATGGAGGCGGTGGCATCCTTCACACCGGCGATGTTCTTGATCTCGAACAGCCGCGCCATGGTCTCGACCGACATGTCGATCACCGAGCGGCTCGGGATGTTGTAGATGAAGATCGGCAGGTCCACGGCGTCGGCGATGGCCTTGAAGTGGCGGTAGAGCCCTTCCTGCGTGGGCTTGTTGTAATAGGGCGTGACCACGAGGAGCGCGTCGGCGCCGACCTTCTGGGCGTGCTCGGCCAGCGCGACGGCCTCGGCGGTGTTGTTGGAGCCGGCGCCGGCCATGACCGGAACGCGGCCGGCGGCCTGCTCGATGGTCCACTCCACCACGCGATTGTGCTCCTCATGGGAGACGGTGGGGCTCTCGCCGGTGGTGCCGACGGGGACGAGGCCGTGCGTGCCCTCGGATATCTGCCAGTCCACAAAGGCACGGAACGCCTTCTCGTCCAGCGCGCCGTCGCGGAACGGGGTGACGAGGGCGGTGAACGAGCCGCGGAAACGGGACGCAGACGGGATGGGCGACATGGCGAACGCCTTGGGTTCCTGGGAGCTTGTGGTTGGCCGGAACCGGTCGCGAACGGCCGGACCCGGCGCCGCGCCGGCTCGGATGAGCGGCGGGTGCGGACCTTGACCCTTATCCTTTTGCCGCCCGGCCGGAAAGGGGTTGCGCCGCTCGGACTTTTGCCATGGAGGCAAAATGCCCTTCGGGAATGGTAATTCGATGCGCTCTAGGGGTAGCCGGCGGCAGATTTGCGCGACCACAACCCCAGCGTCGGCGAAAGCCGTGGTTTCGCCGGCTTTTCGGACTTCATTGAGGTTAGGGTTTCGTCAACGCCGGTGGCCGAACATGCGGGTGGGGGAACACGCCGCCACTGCCCGCGCCCGCGAGGAAGCTTCATGTCGTCTGTATCGAGCCTGATGTCCGTGAGCGCGCTTGCGCTCGCCCTCGCCTGGAGCGGGGCGATGCCGGCGGTCGCGGAATCCGCGCCGACACCCCCGGCCAAGCCGTCCGCGTCCGCCTCCAAGGATGCCAAATCCAAGGACAGCAAAGCCGCCGATTCCAAGTCGAAAGACACAAAGTCGAAGGATGCCAAGGCCAAGGACGCAAAGTCCAAGGACGCGAAATCGTCCTCGCCTGCGAAGCCGGCCGCCGCGAAACCCGCGACCGCCAAGAACGCGACGAGCAAGCCCGCCGCCGGCAAGCCCGCGCCGGTTCGCGTCGCCCCCGCGCCCCAGGCCGCGCCGACGGTCGGCACGTCGTCCAATATTGCCGGCGGCGATCTCGCCGCTCTGAAGGTGGCTGTCTCTGCCGCCCGCAACGGGCGCGCCGCCGAGGCCATGGGCGCCGCCCAGCAGCTCGACGATCCGGTGGCGCGCACGCTCGTCACCTGGCTGGTCATCCGGCATGCGCCGAACGACCTCGGCTTCAACGCCATCAACGAGTTCATCCAGGAAAAGCCCGGCTGGCCCACCCAGTCCACCTTGCGCCGCCGAGCCGAGCGCGTGCTGTTCCAGGAGAACAAAGATCCCGCCAAGGCCCAGGCCTTCTTCGCAGAACAGCCGCCCTTGTCCGGCGAGGGCAAGGTGGCGCTGGCCCGCTATCTCGTCTCCATCGGCAAAAGGCAGGATGCTGCCGAATGGGTGCGCGATGCCTGGCGCAATGACGATCTGAACGAGCTCTTCGAGAGCAAGATCATCGACGAGTTCTCCGGCTTCCTCACCCGCGCGGACCACAAGCTGCGCGCCGACCACTTCAGCTACAAGCCGGACACGGACCGTGCCCTGCGCGCCGCCGCGCGTGCCGGCAGCGATATCGTGGCGCTGACCAAGGCGCGCATGGCCATCGCCCGCAAGGAGGCGAACGGCGAGAAGCTGCTCGGTCTCGTGCCCTTCACTTTGTCCAGTGATCCCGCCTATCTCTTCGCCAAGTCTCAACTGCTGCGCCGCGCCGACAAGCCGCAGGAGGCCGCGCGCGCCCTGCTCGCCGGCGCCAGTTCCGACCAGGTGCTGGCGGATCCCGACGAATGGTGGATCGAGCGCCGGCTGGTCGCCCGCGAACTGCTGGATGCCGGCGATTTCCAGACCGCCTACAAGGTCGCCGCCACCGGCGTGCCGCCACAGGCGGACAATTATCGCGCCGAACAGCAATGGACGGCCGGCTGGATCGCCCTGCGGTTCCTGAAGGACCCGAGCCGGGCGGCCCAGCATTTCGCCAAGGTCGATGACGACCAGAAGCACCCCATCACGCTGTCGCGCGCCTATTACTGGCAGGCCCGCGCCGCCGAGGCCATGGGCGACCGTGGCCGCGCCAGCGCCGCCTATCAGGCGGCCGCGAAGTTCCCGGCGACCTATTACGGCCAGCTCTCGCGCACCAAGCTGGGCATGGCCCCCGTCGTCCTGCGCGGCACGCCCTCGCCGTCCTTCGGCGCACGCGACACCTTCGCCCGCCTGGAGCCGGTGAAGGCGATCCGCATGCTCTATGCCGTGGGCGCACGCGACATCCCGCTGACCATCTATTACGACCTCGCCTGGCGGATGGAGGATTCGAGCCAGCTCGCGATGCTCGCGAACCTCGCGGAATCCAACAACGATCCGCGCGGCGCGCTGGTGGTGGGCAAGGAGGGACTTGCCGAGGGCCATCCGCTGGAGGCCGAGGCCTTCCCCACCTTCGGCCTGCCCAATTACAGCCCCATCGGTGACCCGGTGGACAAGGCGGCGGTCTATGCCATCGCCCGGCAGGAGAGCCAGTTCAATCCCGCCATCGTCTCCAGCGCGAAGGCCATGGGCTTCATGCAGGTGACGCCCGAGGCCGGACGCCAGGTCGCGAAGATCACCGGCGTCGCCTATGACGAGCGCCGTCTGATGACCGACCAGTCCTATAACGTGCAGTTCGGGGCCGCCGAGCTGGGCGAACTGGTGGCGCAATATGGCGGCAACTACGTGCTGGCCTTCGCCGCCTACAACGCCGGCCGCGGCAGCGTCGCCAAATGGATCGCCCGCTATGGCGACCCGCGCGACCCGGACGTGGACGTGGTGGACTGGGTGGAGGCCATCCCGTTCTCCGAGACCCGCAACTACGTGCAGCGGGTGATGGAGAACTACCAAGTCTACAAGGTGCGCTTCAACATCCCGAGCAAGCTCCAGATGGAAGCGGACCTGCGCGGGGGACGCTGACCCGCCTCACCGCTTCCGGCGCGGCGCAGGTGCCCCGCCCGCGATGATCGCCTTCGCCTGCCCCATCCAGTCCTCGCGCTCGATGCGGCCGGGGAAGGCGAGATAGCTGCCGACCCAGGCCGCTTCCTCCGGCGTCCATGCGGCGATCTGCCGAAGATGGAAGATGCCGATCTCGTTGAGGCGCTGTTCGTTCTGCGGCCCGATGCCCCTCAATTGCTTGAGATCGTCGCCCCCCCCTCCTTCCGGCGCATCGAGGGCCGGGGGGCGAACGCCGGGCAGGCTTTCCGGCGGACGGCGCCGGGAACGCGGCGCGGGGCGCGTCGGGGCCGGGGCCGGCACGTCCTCCTCGTCCTCATCCAGAGGCGGAACCGCATTCATGTCGGTGATACCGAGCCGCGCAAACAGGTCCTGTTGGGGGGCTGGCGCGGGCGCGATCAGGATCGGCGGTTCCGGCTCGGGTGCGGGCTTCGATGCGGCGGGCACGCGCGGAGGCTCGACCATGACGGGAGCCGGCGGCAGCTCGGGCCGCGCCGGCTGGGGCGGGCGATGCTTCCGGCCAAAGCGATAGCCGATGGCCAGCGCCGCGGCGAAGGCGACGGCGAGCAGCAGCGCCACCTCGATGGCGAATGCGGTCATGGCCTGCTCCCTGCGTTCCGGCCGAGCGCGTAGCCCGTGGCCAGCCCGATGACCGCGGCGCCGATCACGTAAGGCCAAAGCGCGATGGCAAGGTAGATCATGGCGCGCGCTCCTTCACCTCGATCTCGATGCGCCGATTGAGCGCCCTGCCCGCTTCCGTGTCGTTCGGCGCCACCGGCTGGCCTGAGCCGAGACCGACTGCCGTCAGCCGGTCTGCGGCGACGCCCTCCGCCACCAGCGCCGCAACCACGGCCTTCGCCCGCGCCTCGGACAGCCGCACATCGGCAGCCGCATCGCCGACACCGTCGGTATGGCCCGCCACCCGCACCATCGCGTCCGGGCACCTCTTCAGCACGGCGGCGATACGATCCACCAGACCGCGGCTCAGCGGATCGATATCGGCCGTGGTGCCGAGGAAGCGGATGCTTCCCCGCGAAAGGAGGTCGCCCGCCAGTCGCCCGCACTCGGCGATGCCGACCGCCGGCCCCGGCGGCGCGGTCTGAAGCGCGGTCTCAACCGAGAACGGCGGGCGCACAGCCCTTTTCAGCGCGGCCTCCACCTCACCCGCCACGGTCGCGTCGAGAACCGTTCCGATCAGACGCATCTGCCCGTCTGCAATGCTGACCTCACCGGAGGACAGACGCGACAGCTGGGCGAGCCCCGCCAGGAGCGCGTCGCGGAAGCCGGCCGGCGCGCCCCCGCCGACGGCCGACAGGTCGTTGACCTTCTCCCTGAGGAAATCGCGCTCCAACGCCGTCTTGATCGCGGCATGGGCCGCTTCGTCCGGATAGAAGCCGGAGACCGTGAGTTCGCCCGCGTCCCGCCGCACCGAGAAGACATAGGGCGAGATGGACGGCGGCCGCACGCCCTTCGCATCGACCGTGACTCCGGCCGGAGGCGTCCGCACGGCCTGCATGACGGCAAGATAGCCCGCCGAATCCGCCGCCTCTCCGGAAAGCACCATCTGTGTGCCGGACACCTCGGCCGCCCCCGCATGCATTCGGGCGAGCTGCGCGACCGCGAAGCTGGCGGCGCTCGCCCACACCTCCGGTGCGGGGCCGCCCGATGCAAGCTGCAGATCGTCCGCGACCTGCATGCCCTGGAAACCCGAGCGCGCGGCGTCCACCAGCAGGCGGCGCGCGTCCTCGGACGGCGCGAAGCCGGACAGGCGCGCCTGCTCGGCGCTGCGCTCGATCTGCCAGGTGAACGGCGACGCGCGCGGTGGCTCCACCGCGAAGCGGATGATCTGGAAGCCCTCCGGCGGCTGCCGGCGCAGCGTGAGCAGAATGTCGAATGCGGTGAAGCTCGGCGCGGCCCCCTCGACCGAAATGGTCGCGTCCGACAACGTCACCCGTCCCTCAGGCAGCTGGGCGAGCGCGGAGCCGGCAAAGCGCACCGCCCGCATCCACAGATCGGGGCTCGGCGAACCATCCGCCAGCAGCGTGTCGTCCTTGATGCCGATGCCGGGCACGGTGGATGAGAGGGCCTTCGCCACCTCGGATCGCGCATCGGCGGACGGCACGTAGCCACTCAGCCGCAGGACGGTTCCGTCGCGCACCGCCGACCAGAGGAAAGGCGCGGCGACGGGCGGGCGCACCTCGAAGCGCGCCAGCGTCATGCCGCTGGGCAGCGGCCCGTGGAGCGTTTGGGCCAGTTCGTCATAGCTCACAAGGTCGCGGGCGCGGCCCTCCAGCGCGATGGCCCCGTCGGACAGGGTAAGACGGCCGGAGGGCAACCGCTTCAGCTGGTTGAGCCCAAAGATCACCAAAGCCGCGAAATCGCCGGGTGGCGCCCCCCGCGCGCGCACCAGCCGGTTCTGGCCCGTCACCTGATCGCCGCCGCTGCGGGCGGCGGCGACGATACGCACCAGCGCATCGGCGGAGGGGACGTAGCCGTCGAGGGCGATGGCGCGCCCATCCTTCACAGCGCTGAAGGTGAAGGGGCGGCGCTCGGGCAGCAGGGTCGTCGCGTCACGCACCGTCCGGACCCCGAACAGGCCCTCCAGAGAGGCCCGAACCTTGGCCCGCGCCTCCTCGGCGAGGGCCTCGCCCTCCATGGTGGCGTCGCGCCCGGAAAAGCGCGCGGACGCCCAGGATTCGCCCGTACGGGCCAGAACGTCGCGCGCGGCCGAATCGAGCGACGCCTCGACGGGGCCGCGACCCGACACAATGGCGAACACGGTGAGCAGGAGGAGCGCCGCCAGCCCGAGCGCCAAGGGCCACAAGGGACGCCAGCTCCCGCCCCGGCGCGGGGTGACTTCGCCCCGCCCGTCCTCGCCCGCGCTGCTCCCGTTACCCTGCCGCACCATCCACACCCCGCTGTCCGCGCCACTCCCAGGTCGCGGAGAAGGACTTCAGCATAAGTTACCGCCGATCCGAAAGACTTGCGGGCGAAGACGGCGCCACAGCGGCGTCGGGACACCCCGCGCCGGGTCAGAAATCGCGGGAGACGAACAGCAGCGCCTGCTGCGCGCCCACCGAAGGCAGCGCCGGCGAGAAGGCCGTCGGCCGGTAATTGGTGGCCGCATTGTAGGTGTAGTCGTACTGCAGCGCGATGGTGAATGTCCGGACAGGCGAGAAGGCAAGATAGCCGCCGACATTCAGTTTGGGGCCGCCCTGTCCGGTGCGCGCATCAAGAATTAATGCGACCGCTGAGATCGAATAGATCTCATCGCAATTCAGCGGATATCGGGTGTTGGTGATGTAATAATCTTCCGCCCAAAAATATCCGCCGGTACACAGGCAGGTCTCCGTTCCGGGAAGAATATGAAGCCTGGCCCGTAGGCTGCACAGCCCTTCAAGCGTCCGTCGGCCGCTGGCTGAGGCAGCAGATCCACGGCCATGGCCTGTCCAGCGCCGAAAAAGAGGAGGGTCCAGCCGGTTGCGCCGGCCAACAGGATACGGAGGATACTGCGCAATGCGATGGCGCGTGCAGGCGGTAAAGGCTTATCTCCTGATGACCGCTTTCGAACGAAAACGGCGATAGTTCCTGTCGGGCACAAACCAGAAGATTTCGCGGACGTTACTTCCCGAACCGCAGAACAACGCCTATCCGCCCGAACCCAGAAGGTGCGAGCACAGGCATCGAAAATACCGACGTCCCGATGGCCGCATATAAGCAATATAGAGGGCGAAGACTGTCGGAGATGCGAAAAATCTCGCATTTACCCGACCCTGCTGGCGCGGCGGATAAACCATGCCGGCAGCGGAAGCAAGGTGCATGAACTGGATCGCCCTTGCCTAAGTCGGGACCGACCCGTCCCAGTCGGAAACCAAGCCAGCAAACAAAGAAAAACCCCGGTGGTTGCCCACCGGGGTTTCCCTCCAGATCGCGAAGCGATCAGAAGTTGCGCTGCACGCGGATGCCGCCCGACACGATGTCGGTGGAGCCGCCGACCAGCGAGCCCTGCAGACCGCCGGTGGGGGTGACAGACGCGTAGTTGTTGAGCGGCACGGAGCCATCAACCTTGGTGTACAGAACTTCCGCGCCGATATCGAGGTTCTTAACCGGCGACCAGATGGTGTTGAAACCAACCTGCCACATGTTGAAGTCCTGAGCGGCAACGATGTTGCGGGGCACCTCGTAGGAGAGGTAGCCGGCATAGATCGCCGAACGCAGACCGGGGGTCCAGTAGTGACGGAACTGGCCCTGGATCGCCCAACCGGTGGTGAGGGCGGGCTGACCGAAGAGGTCGGCCACGGCATCAGCCACGGTGTAGAAGGCGCCCGAAGCGAAGAGCGAACCGCCGACCTGGGTCAGGTCGATGGAGCCAACCGAGTTCGCGCGACCCTGCGAGGTGCCCGACAGACCGATGTAGGACACGGCGCCCTTCTCGTAGCCGGCCTGGATGAACAGGCTATCGCCGGCGGCGAGCATCGGGAGCTTGAACTCGACGTGACCGCCGATGGCCCAACCCCACTGGTCGGTGGTGCCCATGCCCGGGAAGAAGCCGGCATAGAGCGGCAGGGTGGTCACGACCTGATGCAGGGCACCAGACAGCTGAGCCGTACCCCAGGCGCCGTCATAGCGCAGGTTGGCGACGATGTCGGGAGCCTGCTGACCGCCCTGGTAGTTGGTGTAGGTCAGGCCGGTGGCGCCGGTGTTGATGTTGAAGACGGGCTGCGCGGTGGAGCCGGTCATCTGCGAGCCGGTGGTGCGGTTGGCCGCGTCTTCGAGCGACAGGGTCGCCGAGAAGCCGTTACCGAACTGCGCCGTATAGGCCAGCATGGTGGTCCACATGTTCGAACCCGCATACGGGGTGGTCAGCATGTAGCCGACGCCCGGATCGAAGAACGACTGGGTGTAACCGAAGGTGAAGCCCGAGAACTGGATGAACGCGCGCTCGAAGTAGAGGCCGTTCGCAGGGCCCGTGCCGGCGCCGCCAGAAGAGTTCCACTCGGCGCCGAAGCGCACGTAGGAGCGGAGCGTGCCATAGTCGGTCTGGGTGCGGGCGTCCATGTCGAACACGCCGCGAGCGCGGGTCAGGTAGTCCGGATCGTCGCCGTCCACGAAGGGATAGGCGAACACGCCGACGCCGGGGCCGTTGAAGGCGGTGCCGGTGGTCGACGAAATGGACGGGTTGAAGGTGCCGACCGCGTTCACATAAGTATCGAAGCGGGCATAGCCGCCGATCTTGATGCAGGTGTCGGTGCCGGGGATGTAGAAGTAGCCCGCGCCGTAGGCAGAGCAGACCTTCACGTATTCAACCGGCTTTGCCTTGACAGGCAGGTCGGCGGCCTGGGCTCCAGCGACCGCGACGAGACCCGCCGCGCTGCCGAGGAGAAGGCTCTTCACCATCTTCATCGTGACCTCCAAGTTTGGTTCCGAGGGAGCGAGTTCCGCTTCGCCGGTGCGGCTGCACCCCGAGAGGGTTCTTGCCCCGATTCCCATTCCGCGTTCAGACCCCCCGAACGCGGACCGGTCGACCGGGGACTGCCCCCCTTCGTCGCAAAGCCAACATACAAAAGGCGAACCTGTGATCAATCCAAACCACGTCGATCACGGCCCCGAGAGGCCGCTTTTCCAGCAGGTGTTGCAGGAATGGCACGCTGGGTTAAGACCTACCCAAATACCAATACCACGCTGCGGCCTTACCCTGGGCGAGTTAACCTTAAATGGTTGATAACATGAGTGTATTTTTGCAACACTCCGGCGTTTACACCGCCTGAGATGCCCTTTGGCAGGCCGTTTTCCGTCGCCGGGGCGATCGCCAGGAAGATACCGCCGAGAGAGGACGAGGTGCCGCCGATCGCCGGTCCGTGCCCCTCCTGATCAGCCAGCCCAGGCTCCGCTTCCGGCAGGATTGCGGCGGAGGCTTCTCCGACCTGCCCATATGGCAGAAGGGTTTCCGCACCGGCACGCCCCCGAATCGAGACGGTAATGGCCTCCCGTCCTCATCGGCCCGCAAAGCGCCGGGCGCCGGCGACGCAGAGAACGACGATGCCGCTGGCCGCCAGCATGGGCCATGCAATGGTCTCTCCCAGGACCACCGCCGAGAGCGCGAGGCCGAGGAACGGCTGCATCAGCTGCAGCTGGCCGACACCGGCGATTCCGCCAAGCGCAAGACCGCGGTACCAGAAGACGAATCCAATCAGCATGCTGAACACCGAGACGTAGCCAAGGCTCAGCCAGGCCGGCAGGCCGATTCCGGTCAGATGTTCGGGCCGGACGGCCAGCGCGATGGCGGCCATCAGCGGCAGTGCAAGCAACAAGGCCCATGAGATCACCTGCCAGCCGCCGAGTCGGCGCGAGAGCGTGGCGCCCTCCGCATATCCGAGGCCGCATACGATGACGGCGGCGATCATGAGAAGGTCGCCCGCCATCGAACCGTCCGCGCTGCGCGACATGGCGAAGCCCGCCACGGTCGCCGCGCCCAGGCATGAGAATAGCCAGAAGGCCGGCTTCGGGCGCTCTCCGGCGCGCACCACGCCGAAGATGGCGGTCGCGAGGGGCAAAAGGCCGATGAAGACGATGGAGTGGGCTGCGGTGATCTGTTGAAGGGCAAGGCCGGTGAGCAGCGGAAACCCGATCACCACGCCCATGGCGACAATGGCGAGAGACAGGAGGTCCCGGGGCGCCGGCCTTACCTGACGCAGGCCCGCGAGGAACACGCCCCCGATGAGCGCCGCGATCACCGCCCGCGCGGAGGTCAGGAAGAGCGGCGAGAAATCGACGATGGCCAGGCGTGTCGCCGGCAGCGAGCCGCTGAAGATGACCACGCCGAAAAAACCGCTGCCCCAGCCGGCTGCATTGCGTTCCATGGTGCCTCGCTTTCGCGGCCCGCGATACGCCCGCGCGGGTGGCACGAACAGGCACACCTCCATACAATGCTGCAGATCTGTATGGGTCGTGGGAGCCACACAGTGACGGTGTCGAAGCGCGCAAACACGCGAACGGAAGGGCTGATGCTGGAGATTCGCGCGCGCATCAGCGCGGGCATCCTCACGCCGGGGGGGCGCCTGCCCTCCGTCAGGCGGTTCGCGGCGGCCATGGGCGCCTCCCCCTCGACGGTGGTGGAGGCCTACGATCGGCTGGAGGCGGAAGGCATCATCCGTGGCCGGCGCGGCTCCGGCTTCTATGTGACGGACGCCGGCCTGCCACCGCGGACCCCGACGCGCATGGGTATCGCGGAGGCGGACGCGGCCCGCACGCCTGAAATCGATCCGTTCTGGGTGTCGAAACAATCGCTCGATGCCGAGCCATCGGTCCTCAAGCCAGGCTGCGGGTGGCTACCGGACGACTGGATGCCGGTCGCCGCGCTACGCAGGGGGCTGCGGACGCTTGCGCGCGCGGACGGCGCTCTGCTTACAGAATACGGCGGCACGCGGGGCCCGCTGGCGCTCCGCCGGCTGCTGCTGGCGCGGTTCGCGGAGGAGGGAATCGGTGCGAGCCTGGATCAGGTCATGCTGACCGGCTCGGGCACCCAGGCCATCGATCTCGTCTGCCGCCTGGTGCTCCAGCCGGGTGATGCGGTGCTGGTGGACGACCCCTGCTACTTCAATTTCCAGGCGCTGCTGCGGGCGCATCCCGTGCGCGTCGTCAGCGTGCCCATGACCCCCTGGGGACCCGAACCGGAGGCGTTCGAGCGGGTGCTGGAGGCAGAGACGCCCCGCCTCTACATCACCAACTCCGCGCTCCAGAATCCCACCGGCGCCACCCTCTCGCCCCAGACGGCGCATCGTCTTCTCATCCTTGCTCAGACGCACGGGCTCACCATCGTCGAGGACGATATCTTCGCCGATTTCGAGCCGGCCCCCTCCCCGCGCCTTGCCATCCTCGACGGACTCAGCCGGGTAATCCGCATCGGGAGCTTCTCGAAGACCCTCTCGTCGGCCGTCCGCTGCGGATACATCGCGGCGCGGCCGGAGTGGATCGAAGCCTTGGCCGACCTTCAGATCGCCACCAGCTTCGGCGCGGTCAGTCCGGTCGCTGGCGAACTTGTGGCCGGCATCCTCGGCGCAGGCGGCTATCGCAAGCATATGGATGAGGTGCGCCATCGCCTGGCCCACGCCCGGATCGATGTGGCCGGGCAACTGGGGCGGCTGGGCATCGTGCCGTGGCTGATGCCGCGCGGGGGGTTCTATTTGTGGTGCCGCCTGCCGGACGGGCTCGATTCTGCGAGCGTCGCGCAGCGCTGCCGGGACGAGGGCGTGATCCTCGCCCCCGGGAACGTCTTCAGCGTCGCCCAGTCCGCCGGCGCCTTCCTGCGGTTCAACGTCGCCCAGATGGGCGATCCGCGCGTCCTCGCATGCTTGGCCCGGGCCATGGGATGAGGCCTCCGGCGGCCCCATCAGGCTTTAGGATTTCCGGCAATGATCGGGACTGAATTGGCGGAGACGGAGGGATTCGAACCCTCGAGACCCTTTTGGGGGTCTGCTCATTTAGCAAACGAGTGCCTTCAGCCTCTCGGCCACGTCTCCAACGCCCCTTCCTATGCCGGACCCTCAGGCCCAATGCAAGCCGCCGGCTCACGAGCCCGGTTGGAAATGCAGCTTCTCCTCGACGATCGCTGAATTGGCCACCGCGTTGATGCGCCGCTTCAGCGCGGCGCGCAGGTCATTCTCACGGTAGACCGATCGCGCGAGGGCAACGAAGTCCGCGTCGAATCGGCCTTCCGCCTCTAGCGTGCGCAGGGCGTCTTCCACCTCCCAAAGGCGCGCATTGACGGCGGCAAGGTCATCGGCGAGCGATCCGACGATTTGGGAAAGCTGATGCTCATCCCGCAGCGCGCACAGGGCATCACGTTCCCAACGCACATTGGCGGCCGTGGCGGGGTCCTTGGCGTGTGCCACCTTGATCTCCAGAATGGAGATCTTGTCGAACAGCTCGCCCACGGCGATCGGAGCGAGGATCAGGACAGGACCTGCGGAGGTCACCGCTTGCCCCCACGTCGCCGCTCCGCGACCCTTGCAGCGACCCTCGCGAAGAGGCCTGTGAAATCGCCGGAGGTGTCCTGCCGCATGAGGCTGAGGCTGGGATAGAGCGGCGTCGTCTGCCCCGAGCGGCCCCATCGCCACTCCGGAACCGCCTTGAGCGCCACGATGGCGGGGCGGTCCCGTGCACCGGCGAGGTGCGCGAGGGACGTGTCCGTGGTCACCACCAGATCGAGGTGCTGGAGCAGCGCCGACGTGTCGAGATAAGCGCCGTCCCCGTCCCAGTCCGGGCCGAGCCGCTGGATTCGGCCGGCGAAGGGGCAGGCGTCGAGTTGCTCCTCCCCGAAGCCCTGCTGAAGACTGACGAGTTCCACCCCATCGAGAGCGGCCAGCGGCGCGAAGACATTGAGCGGCACCGACCGGCCGATATCGACGGTCGGCGAAGGGTCGCCCTGCCAGGCAATGCCGACGGTGAAGCCATCGGGCACGATCTCCCGCCACCGGGCGATGCGCTCAGGCTGGGCCGTGAGGTAAGGCGGCCTTGGCCAGGACGCTGGATCCGGCGCAACGAGGCGGGGCAGGCTCGAGAGGGGTGCCCAATAGACGCCAGGGGCCCCGGTATCGATACCCGCGAGATCAGTGATGACGGGCACACGAACGTCGATGCGCGACAGCAGCGGAGCAAGGCGTGGCTTCACCAGAAGGCGGGTTGGAATGCCCCGATCTGCCAACAGGCGGACGAGCCGCGCGTACTGGATGTGGTCGCCAATGCCCTGCTCTCCGAGGACGATCAGCAGGTCGGGGGCAGCTTTGCCGTCCCAGCGGGCGAACGGCAGCGGGCGGTAGGGCGGTGGCAGGAAGGACGAGCGCACCTCATAGCCATCCCATCCGGCCGCCCAGCGCCCTTCGGCCAGGTCGTCACAGGCCACGATATAGCGCGCCATCGGCAGGGCCGGATCGATGGACAGGGCCTTCTCGGCGAGGGCGCAGGCCTCGTAGGGATGATCCCCATCCAAAAGGAGAGACGCTTTTGTCGTGAGCGCCGCCGCATCTTCCGGCGCCGCCGCCAGCGCGCGCTCGACGGCCTCCCGGGCGCCCCAGGGATCCTTGAGTTCCCGCCGGACCTCGGCCAGTTCGCGCCAGATCGGTGCTGCATCCGGGAACCGCGCGACCGCCTTCTCGGCTGCCGCCAGCGCCGCGGAACGGTTCCCCAGCTGCCGGTCCGTCCGGATAAGAGCCGCCTGGAACTGCGCCACATCGGGGGCGAGGCTCGCTGCCTCGGCAAAGGCGGCGCGCGCACCGGTCAAGTCCGCCCGGCCCGCGAGCCCCTGCCCTTTCAGGAAATGCGCATCAGCGAGCTTCGGCGACAGGAGCAGCGCGGCGTCAGCCGCCTCCGCCGCCTCGGTGAAGCGGCCGAGTTCCAGCAATGTCCCGGCGCGCGACAGGTGATGGCGCGGATCGCGCGGTTCGAGCTTCACCAGCCGATCGCAATCCACGAGCGCCTCGTCGGATCGACCAAGCCGGGACAGCGCGACCGATCGATTGGCCAGCGCGTGGACTGACACCCCGTCGATCTCCAGCACGCGGTCGTAGCGGGCCACGGCCTCTTCCAGCCGGTTTAGCCGGGCCAGGGTATTGGCGGCGAGGTAGTGGGCTTCCGAAAGGCCGGGGTCCAGCTCGGCGGATTTCTCGAACGCGCCGAGGGCGCGGTCCCACTTTTCCTCGGCCTGATACACCGCGCCCATGATGAGCTGGGCGTGCGGATTGGTCTTGTGCGCATCCCGCGCCTTACGGGCGACGGCGTGGGCTTCCTTCGGCCGTCCGGACTGGAGAAGCGCCAGCGTCAGGAGGCGTGCCGCCTCGAACGAACTGGGGGCATCGCGCAGGATGGCACGATAAAGGGGTATCGCCTGATCAATGCGCCCCTCCCGGTGCAGCGCCCCGGCGCGGGCGAGATCGGCCCGGAAATCCTTCGGCATCGCGCCCCCCAATGGCGTTATTGTCCGTGCGCGAGGCCGCGTTAGCGACGCTTCGGTTTCGCCGTCAGGTGCGGGCGCGCTGGCCGAACAGGATGCTCTGGGCGTCCTTGTCCTTGGCGAGATCGTGCTTGGCACGCTCCTCCTGGTTCACGGCAAGGCCCCGCTGCACCGCGGGCCGCGCGAGCATGCGATCGAGCCAAGCCTTGAAATGGGGGAATTCCTCGATGTGCTGGCCCTGCCGCTCCCAAAGCTTCGCCCAACCGATGCAGGCGATGTCGGCGATGGAATAGTCGCCGGCGAGATACTCCCGGTCCTTCAGGCGCGTGTTCATGACACCGTAGAGCCGGTGGACCTCGTTGGTGTAGCGCTCGACCGCGTAGGGGATTTTTTCCGGCGCATAGATGCGGAAGTGATGCGCCTGCCCGGCCATGGGGCCGAGGCCGCCCATCTGCCAGAACAGCCACTGCTCCACCTCGACCCGCTTGCGCTCGTCCGAGGGGTAGAAGAGCCCGGTCTTGCGGCCGAGATACTGGAGGATGGCGCCGGACTCGAAGACCGAGATCGGCGCGCCACCGGGGCCATCGGGATCGACGATGGCGGGCATCTTGTTGTTGGGGGAGATGGCGAGGAAATCAGGCTGGAACTGGTCGCCCTTGCCGATGTTCACGAGCTTCACCTCATAGGGAAGCCCACACTCCTCGAGCATGATGCTGATCTTGTAGCCGTTTGGCGTGGGCCAATAATAAAGCTCGATCGGCGAAGACTGGACTGCGGCCATCATGCCCTCCCTGCGGCATGTGCCGCCGCTTCGGTAAGAGGTAGACACCGCTCGGTGCCGGGGCAAGGGGCAAGCACGGAAGCGGCAGCGGACAGGGCAGCGAAAGGCGCCGGCCTATCAGCCGAGGGCGATCTTGAAGCCCTCGTGGGAGTTCGCGAATCCGAGCCTGCGATAGAATCGGTGCGCGTCGGTCCGCCGCTTGCTGGATGTGAGCGAGAGCGTGGCCGCGCCCGCGGCCGTGGCCTTGTCCATGGCGAAGCGCACCATGGCCTCGCCGATGCGCCGGCCGCGCAGCGTCGCGTCCACCTGCACCGCCTCAAGCAACGCCCGCCTTGCTCCCCGTCCCGGCAGGCTGGTCACCACCACAAGCTGGAACGTGCCCACGACCCGCCCTTCGAGTTCAGCGACATAGAGCTGCGCCCGAGGATCGGCAGCAATCTCGGCGAAGGCCGCGCGATAGGCCTCGCCAGCCTCCGGCGCCGTGGTGTCGCCATGGCCGCCGACGGCGTCGGCGGCGAACAGCTCGACGAGGGCGGGCAGATCGCCCTCCCGGGCCTCGCGGATGACGAGCCCGCCGGGCCCGGGCTCCGGCGTCACCGGCACAGCGGATCGTCCGGCGGCAGGATGGTCATCTGCCAATCGCTCCAGCGGTGGGGATTCATCCAGGGCGACCACCATTTCACCGACACTTCGATGGTGCTCTGATCCGCCGGCGGCAGGAGCAGCTTGGGCAGGCCGTTGAAGATGCCGGTGACACGCGCGCAGCCGGTGGTAGTGCGGGCGGGCGGCCGGTACTGGTTCTCCCGCACGATCACCACCCGCGCGCCCGGAATGGCCGCCCTGAGCCGGCCGGCCGAGGTGCGGTCGTCCGCCACGAGGGTCGGTGAGGCGCCGAGCTTGTTGGTGACGGCCACCTGCAACTTGTAGAGCGGCTCGGCGGCGATGCAGCGTCCGCACAGCCGGGGATCGGGCCAGAGCGGCACCACCATGCGCGACAGCATGATGCCGACGCTGACCACCGCCAGAAGGGTGAGATAGATCCACACCCGCGGCCGCCAGCCCCCCAGCCGTTCCAGCTCCGCGAACAGGTAGACCGGCAGCAGCAGCAGGAAGACGTGGAAATAGCGGTCGCGCAGGCTGGCCGTGCCCATGGCCAGCGTCGTCGCCAGCGTCGCGACGATGCCGATGACGATGATCGACCGCAGCACACGCCGCGCGGCGGCGCGTTCGGGATCGTCGGCTATTGCGCCCTCGCCGCGATTGTAGGGAAGAAAGACCAGCGCCACGACCAGCACCAGCGGCAGCACATAGCCGAACAGCGCACCGACCATGCTGGAGACCACCGCATCCCACCCCGCGCCCGTGGCGCCGATGGTCTGGGCGGTGGCCTCGGCCACGTTCTGGCCGTAGCGCCAGAGTGCGAAGCCGTAGATACCCAGCGGGACAGCCGCCACCGCGACCGTGACGAGCAGGCGCGGGTCCAGGATCACCTTGCGATAGGCCGGCTCCAGCAGGCAGGCCACCAGAAGGGCGCCGAGGAAGGCGACGAAGCCGAACTTGCCCAGCACGCCAGCGGCGATCCACAGGCCAAGCCCCGCATAGAGGCCGAGGCTCTTGTGACGGCTCAGGGCCATCACCGTCAGGAAGGTGCCGGCGATGGCCACGATCATCACGTTGGAATGGGTGAGGATCCGGTGGCTGTGGTACCCAATCACCCATATGAACGAGAGCGAGAAGGTGGCGAGCGCCTGCAGCCGGGGATCGGCGATCATGCGCCGGGCCACCCGGTAGACCAGCATGGCGCAGGCGAAGAGCAGCGTGTAGCGCAGAACGGCGAACGACAGCGTGCCGACGCCGAAGATCCGCTGCAGGCCCCACAGGAGCCAGTCGTACAGCGGCGGATTGCGCGGAACGTAGGAAAGCTCCAGCGACTGGACCATGTAGCTTTCGATGGCGTCGTCAGCGTTCACCGCGATCTCGAAGACCACCGCGATCGCCGCGTGGAAAACCATCCAGAGGGCGACGATGAGCGCCACGCCCTCGGGCCGCGCCCAGAACGGAGCCTGCAAAGTGCTCGCCCCGTGGGAACCGGTGGCGGCGGCCGCCGCGGGCACATCCCTGTCGAGATAGGTATCGGTCACCGGGGCACTCCTCATCCGCGCCTCTATACCGCCGTGGAAGACGAGGCGCCACCGCGCGGAGCGTGGGCCTCCCGCGCCAGGGCGGGCTCCGTCGCGCGGCTCGACAATCAGCTAGAGCGTTTCGAGGACGACGAAGCGGTCGCGACCGCCGGCCGCCAGCGCCGCGTCTGACACCTCGTGGACCAGCATCTCGTCGACCCGGGCGCCCGCCGGACCGGTGCGGCAGGCGGCGAGCATGGCCTCCACCTCGTCCGCCGGACCGGCGAACACCGCTTCAACGGCGCCCGACCGGCGATTGCGGGCAAAGCCGAGCAGACCGCGCCGTTCGGCCTCCCGCGCACACCAGGCCCGATAGCCGACGCCCTGCACCCGGCCGCGCAGCATCACATGAACATGGCGCATGGGAGTGCCTATTGGGGGCAGGCGCCGGACGGCGTCAGGGCCTCGAACGTCGCCATGGCGCCGACCAGCGCGAAACGGCCGTAATCGATCTTGAGGCTGCCGACGACGCCGTTGTCATAGAGGGAGAAGCTCATGACGTAGGCGGGCGTGCGGTCCACGCCACCCTCGTCGAAATAGCTGATGGTCACGGGATAGAAGGTGCGCCCGGCGAGCGCGGCCCGGGCAGGCGCCGCGATGCGGCTTTCGTCGGTGCTCGGGCGGCCGATGACCGCCAGCGTGTCATAGACCTTCTGGGGATCGCTCGCGCCGTCATAGACCTTGGCCTGATAGACGCTCTCGCCGCCGCTGGCAGCGGCCAGAACCTTCTTCACATGCTCTGTGGGCATCAGGATGTCGCCCTTGAGCGTGAAGGTGGCCGATTCGGGCTTGCTGACGACCACCCGGAGCGCCGGCGGCTCCTGCCGTTCCACATTGGCCTCAAGCTCCAGCCCGTCGTCGTCCCCGCCCTCGGTGGTCGACGTGAAGCGATAGGACTTGCCCGCGCCATCTTCCCAGGCCTTGGAGATGACGCTCTGGCGCACGGGCTCGCCGCCGGTGGAGGCGGCGCTCTGCTGGCTGGTCAGGGTGGTATAGCCGGCGCAGGCATCGCCGGTGATCTCGTAGCGAATCTCCCCGTTCATCTCCTCCAGCTGGCCGGAAGGCTTGGAGCCGTCGAGGGAGAGGCGGTAGGTCGCCTTGTGCGGCAGCAGGGTCACCGCGCCAGCGGGCAGAGCGGAAAAGCACCACAGGCCGGCCACCGTCGCCGCGGCGAGGCGCAAATGCTTCGTCATGTCTCAACTCCTTCCGGCCGTCCGGTTCGGGCGACACAGTGCTACCGCCCGAGCGGACCCTTTGCTTGCGCCGAAGCGGCTCTTCGGCGAAGAGGATGGCTTAATTGCGCGCTGCATAAGGCAGGAGATTCCCATGACCGCGTCCGCCCAAACGTCATCCGTCGAAAAGAAGCTCGCCGAACTCGGAATCACCCTGCCCAGCCCCAAGCCGCCCGTCGCCAATTATGTGCCCGTGGTGCGCACCGGCAACCTGCTGTTCGTGTCCGGCCAGGTCTCCGCCGACGCGGACGGCAAGATCGCCACCGGCAAGCTCGGCGCGGGCGTGAGCATCGAGGCCGGACAGGCGGCGGCGAAGCTTTGCGCCATCAACATCCTTGCCCAGGTGAAGGCCGCCATCGGCGACCTCGACAAGGTGGTGCGGATCGTGAAGCTCGTGGGCTTCGTCAACGCCACCGGCGATTTCGCCGACCAGCCCAAGGTCGTCAACGGCTGCTCGGACTTCTTCGTCGAGGTGCTCGGCGACAAGGGCCGCCATGCGCGCTCGGCGGTGGGCGTCTCCGGCCTGCCGTTCGACTGCTCGGTGGAGGTGGAAGCCATCGTCGAGATCGCCTGAGCGGAGCCGAGCATGGGCGACCTGAGCTGGATCACCGCCCGCCCGGTCGCCCATCGCGGCCTGCACGACGCCGCGCGCGGTCTCATCGAGAACGCCCTGTCGGCGGCCGAGGCGGCGGCCGTCGCGGGCTATCCCATCGAGCTGGACATCCAGATCAGCGCCGATGGAGAAGCCATGGTCTTCCACGACTTCACCCTCGATCGCCTGACGGCGGCCAAGGGCGCGGTGTCGGCGCTGAGCGCGGCGGAGCTTGGGCGCATTCCGCTCGCGGGAACGGCGGACACGATCCCGACCCTCGCGGCCTTCCTCGCCCGCGTGGGCGGTCGGGTGCCTCTCTTCATCGAGATCAAGAGCGCGTTTTCCGGCGACACGCGGCTCGCGACACGGGCTGTGGACGTGCTTGCAGGCTATGGCGGCGAGGTCGCGTTGATCTCCTTCGATCCCGACATGCTGGCCGAGGCCAAGGCGTGCGCGCCACACGTTCCGCGCGGCATCATCGCCCAGGCGCGCTATGACGGTGCCCACTGGCCCGGCATGACGCCCGAGCGGGGACGGATGCTCGCGGACATGGATCACCGCGCTGCCAGCGGCTACGATTTCATTTCCTATCGCTTCGCCGACCTGACCCACCCCGCCCTCGTGGCCGCCCGGGCACAGGGGCTGCCCGTGACTGCCTGGACGGTCCGGAGCCCCGCCGACGCCGCCCGCGCGCTCGCCGGGGCCGACCAGATCGTGTTCGAGGGCTTCACCCCGCAGGCATAGGGGCGTAAATCTGCGGCGTCCTGTCGCGGTGGTCAGCTTCTACCGCAATGCACACTTAAGCCCGATGGCCGACGCCCACATCCGCATCCTGCCCAACCTGTCCGAGATCAAGGCGGCCGACTGGGACGCGTGTGCGGCCGGTGGGGCGATGCGCCCCGAGCCGTTCGTGAGCCACGCCTTCCTTTCGGCCCTGGAGCAATCGGGCTGCGCCGCCGCCCGCACCGGCTGGCTGCCGCAGCACCTCGTGCTCGACGGGCCGGACGGAAAGCCCGCCGCCGTCTGCCCCGCATATCTGAAGTCCCACTCGCGGGGAGAATACGTCTTCGACCAGGGCTGGGCCGACGCCTACATGCGGGCCGGCGGCGAATATTACCCCAAGGTACAGGTGGCCGTGCCCTTCACCCCCGTCACCGGCCGGCGGCTGCTGCTGAAGGACCCGGACGATGCGGCGGCCGAGCTGGCTCTCGGCGCCGGCCTCAAGCAGCTGGTGCGCCTGCGCGGCGCCTCCTCGGCCCATGTGACCTTTTCCACCCAAACCGAATGGGAGGCGCTGGCCTCCCTCGGCTTCCTCAAGCGCACCGACCGCCAGTTCCACTGGACCAATGCGGGGTATGCCACCTACGACGACTTCCTCGCCGAGCTGGCCTCCCGCAAGCGAAAGGCACTGAAGAAGGAGCGGCGCGAAGCGGTTTGCGAGGGCATCTCCATCGAGTGGCTCACCGGCAAGTCCTTGACGGAAGAGGCTTTCGACGCCTTCTTCATGTTCTATCTGGACACCGGCGGCCGCAAATGGGGCACGCCCTATCTCAACCGCCAGTTCTTCCAGCTGGCCGCCGAGCACATGGCCGACCAGATCCTGCTGGTGATGGCCCGGCGGGAGGGGCGCTACATCGCCGGCGCGCTGAACTTCATCGGCGCGGAAACGCTTTACGGCCGCTACTGGGGCGCGGTGGAGCACCACCCCTTCCTGCATTTCGAGGTCTGCTACCATCAGGCCATCGACTATGCGATCGCCACCGGCCTGAGGGTCGTCGAGGCCGGCGCGCAGGGCGAGCACAAGCTGGCGCGGGGCTATCTGCCCAAGGCCACCCACTCCGCTCACTACATCGTGCACCCGGGCCTCGCCGGGGCCGTCGCGCAGTATCTGGAGCGCGAGCGCAGCCATGTGGAAGAGGATTCGGCCGTGCTGACCGAACTCGGCCCGTTTCGCCGGTGCGTGGAGGAGGAGCAGGACTGACGCGTGCCGCAAGTGGCATCACGCTTTCGTCGGCCCTCATCGCGACGCGACATCATCCGCCCGGTTGCCCGGCTCACCGGCGGGTCGCTATAGTCCCCCGCCAATCTGGGGACAGGCGATGACGTATTGCTGTGGGGTTCTGGTCCGTGACGGTCTGGTGCTGATCGCCGACACGCGGACCAATGCGGGCCTCGACAACATTTCCACCTTCCGCAAGCTCCACATCTTCGAGGAGCCGGGCCATCACGTGCTGGGCCTCGCCACGGCCGGCAACCTGTCCGTCTCCCAGTCGGTCGTCAGCATGCTGCACGAAGGTGTGGAAGATCATGAGATGGGCGAGCGGCGCCAGCTGCGCGACTGCCGCACCATGTTCCAGGCCGCCCAGCTGGTCGGCATCGCCATCCGGCAGGTGCACCGCGTGAACGGGCCGTTCATGGAGCAGTCCAATGTCAGCTTCGACGTGTCGTTCCTGCTCGGCGGCCAGATCGCGGGCGACAGCCTGCGGCTCTACATGGTCTATTCCGCCGGCAATTTCATCGAATGTACGCAGGACACGCCCTTCCTGCAGATCGGCGAGCACAAATACGGCAAGCCGGTGCTGGACCGGGCGGTGAATTACGACATGGAGATTTCCGAGGCGCTGAAATCCAGCCTCATCTCCATGGATTCCACCATGCGCTCCAATCTTGGGGTCGGCCTGCCCATCGACGTGATGGTGGTGACGCCGGATACGCTGCGTTCCGAGCTGATCTACCGCATCGAGCCCGGCGAGCCCTATTTCCACGACCTGCGCGAGCGCTGGTCCGCCGCGCTGCGCTCGGCCCACGCCTCGATCCCCAAGCCGCCCTACCTCAAGAACGCCCGCCCGCGCGCGGTCAACGATATCTGAGGACAAGCTTCGGCCGAACGAAAAAGGGCGCCCCGGCGGGCGCCCTCTCATTTCAGCGGCCTCGATGGCCGGAATTCACGCTGCCTTGGGGGCGAGCTTGGCGGTGACGATCTTGTCCGGATCCTTCACCGGCTCGCCGCGCTTGATCTGGTCGATATTGTCCATGCCGTCGATCACCTCGCCCCACACCGTGTACTGGCGGTCGAGGAAGCGGGCGTCGGTGAAACAGATGAAGAACTGGCTGTCGCCCGAATCCGGGTTCTGCGCGCGGGCCATGGAGCAGGTGCCACGGACGTGGGGCTGGGCGTTGAACTCCGCCTTCAGCTTCTTGCCCGAGCCGCCCATGCCGGTGCCGGTCGGATCGCCGGTCTGGGCCATGAAGCCCTCGATCACGCGGTGGAACGGCACGCCGTTGTAGAAGCCCTGGGAGACCAGCTCCTTGATGCGGGCAACGTGGCCGGGGGCGAGGTCGGGACGGAACGCAATGGTCACCGGGCCCTTGGTGGTTTCGAGGATCAGGACTTCATCGCTCATCAATCGTTTCCTTCACTTGCAGCGCATCGGCGCCGGTCGGGGAATTTGCTGCGGCGGCTGAGCCGGCCGCGGCGGGGCATCTTCTGGCCGCGCCTCACTTGGCGTCGGCGGCGACCTGCATCTTCACGATCTTGTCGGGATTGGACACCGTGCCGCTGGCACCGGAGCCCTTCTTGATCTTGTCCACGAACTCCATGCCCGACACCACCTGGCCCACGACCGTGTACTGGCCGTTCAGGCTCGGGGTGGAGTCGAACATGATGAAGAACTGGGAATCGGCGCTATCGGGCGAGGAAGCCCGCGCCATGCCGACGACGCCGCGCGTGAAGGGGGTGCTGGAGAATTCCGCCGCCAGTTTCTGCCCGGAGCCGCCCGTGCCGGTGCCGGTGGGATCGCCGGTCTGCGCCATGAAGCCGGCGATCACCCGGTGAAACGGCACGCCGTTATAGAAGCCCGTGCGGGTGAGTTCCTTGATGCGCGCGACGTGCTTGGGAGCGAGATCGGGGCGCAACTTTATAACGACCCGCCCGTAGGCCGTGTCGAGATAAAGCATGTTCTCTGCCTCCTGCTTGGTCTGCGCCGCCGCCGGCAGCGCGAAGGCGAGCACGACGAAGGCTGCGGCGAGGAAGCGGCCGAATAGGCGCGTCATAAGGGTCTCTCCCGGAAAGCCCCGGCCTCGGGGCGGTTTGGCCGCATGGGCGCGGCGGCGAATGAGGGCGCTATCGCTTGAACTTGGCATTAAGCCGCGCCAGCACTTCGGGCGGCACGAAGGCGGAGACATCCCCGCCCATGGAGGCGATCTGGCGCACGAGAGTGGCGGTGATGGGGCGCACGCGGGGGGAAGCCGGCAGGAACACAGTCTGGATGCCCGGCGCCAGCGTGCCGTTCATGCCGGCCATCTGCATCTCGTAGTCGAGATCCGTCCCGTCGCGCAGGCCGCGGATGAGCAGCGTGGCGCCGAGCTGTTGGGCGGTGGAGATGATGAGATTGTCGAAGGTGACGGCCTCGAGCGTCGCATTCTCCTCCGCCGCCACCGGCCCGCACACCTCGCGCAGCATGGCGAGCCGCTCCTCGGCGGCAAACAGCGGCGCCTTGCCGGGATGGATGCCCACCGCCAGCACCAGCCGGTCGGCGAGGCGACAGGCGGAGCGCACCACGTCCAGATGGCCGTTGGTAAGCGGATCGAAGGAGCCGCCATAGATGGCGGTGCGCAAGGTGTGTTCGCTCATGCGGCCTGTCTTCAGCCTGTTCTGATCCCGCAAGGCCTAGCCTTGCGGGCGCCGGGACGCAATGGGAAGGACCGAAAGGCCCCGTCCCGCTCAGACCTCGAACGAGCCGCCGCTCTCGGGCACCACCACCTTCACCGGGTGACCCTTCAGCGCCTCGACGAAGGCGGAGGCATCCGGCACCAGGATGGGGAAGGTGCCGTAGTGGATCGGCACCACGATCTCCACGCCCGGCAGGAAGCGCTTCACCGCCAGCGCGGCCACTTCGGGCCCCATGGTGAAGCGGTCGCCGATGGGAATAAACACCACCTTCGGCGCGTGGATCTCGCACAGGAGCCCCATGTCGGAGAAGATGTCCGTGTCCGCCATGTGCCACACGGTCGGCTCGCCCGGCGCCTTGATGATGAGGCCGGTGGGGTTGCCGAGATATTCGGACGGCGCCGCCGGGCCGCCGGAGGAATGGTCGGCGCGCACCATGGTCACGCTGAAGCCACCGAGGTCGATCTTGCCGCCGGTGTTCATCATCTGCGGCGCATTGCCGGCGCCCTTGGCCGAGAGGTAGGCGCACAGCTCGGGATTGGCGACCACCGGCAGCGTCCGGCTGGCGTCGGCCGCATCTTCCACCAGCGAAAGCGTGTCGCCGATATGGTCGCCATGGCCGTGGGTGAGCAGGATGTGCGTCACCCCGCGCGCGGCGTCCTCGACCGTGGAGCGAAAGCTCGGGTTGCCGGTGAAGAAGGGATCGATGAGGACGGCCTTGTCGGCGAAATCAAGCCGGAAGGCGGCGTGGCCGTACCAGGTGATCTTCATGGGATTGCCTCTGGTGGCTTCATGCATGCGCGGGATGGTCCGGCATTGCGCCGGCGCGCGGGGAAGGGTTCGGGGCGCGGAGTATCCCGGAAGCCCCGCGAACGCGCAATCTCCTCAGCCGATGGTCGAGAGCGAGGGGAAGGTCTCGATCAGCCAATAGCTCGCATGGGCGATCCAGCCGGACATGAAGGCGATCCCGGTGAGCACCAGCAGCGCGCCCATGGCTTTCTCCACCACCGGCAGCATCTTGCGCATGTGGACGAGGCCGCGCAGGAACGGCCGCACCGCGAATGCCGCCGCAAGGAACGGCACGCCGAGGCCCAGCGAATAGATGGCCAGCAGCCCCGCACCCTTGGAGACGGTCGCCTCCGACCCCGCCACCGCGAGGATGGCCCCGAGCACCGGGCCGAGGCAGGGCGTCCAGCCGAAGGCGAAGGCGAGGCCCATCACGAAGGCGCCCCACAGCCCCGTTGGCGCATGCACATGCGCGCGCGCCGTGCGGTGCAGCAGATGAATGCGGAACACGCCGAGGAAATTGAGCCCCATGATGATGATGGCGATGCCGGCGATAATGGACAGCACGTCCAGATGCGCACGCAGAAGGTCGCCGATGGCCGAGGCCCCAGCCCCCAGCGCCACGAAAACAACGCTGAAGCCCGCGACGAACAGGGCCGCCCCGACCAGCGCCCGCCGCTCCACCTCCTTCACCGGCTCGGCACCGGCGAGGTCGTCCAGCGTGCTGCCGCCGAGGAAGCACAGATAGGGCGGCACCAGAGGCAGGACGCACGGAGAGACGAAGCTCGCAAGGCCGGCGAGGAAGGCGGCAGGCAGGGTCACGTCGGCCATTCTTGGGTCGCGGCTCTCTTCTCGTGGACGGGAATGCCCCTCTTATTGCCCCTATTGAAGCCCCAGGCCGGCCGGGGCAAGCCACACATCGCCGCGCTCGCCGGCTTGTGAGCGGCGCTCCCGCGCCCCATCCGCGCGTCCGCGCCCCTTGCGGTCGCCGCATTTGAAGGACATTTCAGGACAATGAGCGACGAGCGCACTTCCCCACGGCGGCCGCAGGTGTTCCGCCTCGACGAGGCGAACATCACCCTGGCTCCGCCCGAAATGGCGGAGGTAGAAGCCGCCCTGCCCGTCCCGGTGCCCGTGAAGCCGAAGCGTGGCTGGGGCATGTCGCTCGCCACCTTGTTCTGGTCCGCCCTTGGCGGCGTGCTGAGCCTCGCCGCCTATGTGGGTCTGAGCAAACTCATCGAAGACCTCTATGCCCGCGCGCCGTGGCTCGGCTGGGTGGGCATCGGCGTCACAGCCCTCCTGCTCATCGCCGCCGTGCTGATCGTGGCGCGGGAGGTGGCCGGCCTGTCGCGGCTGGCGCGGCTCGACGACATCCGCGACCGCGCCGAGCGCGCCCTTGCCGAGGACGACCGCCCATTGGCGGAAGGCGTGGTGCGGGACGTGCTCAAGCTCTCCTCCCATGCCCCCACGCTCGCCCGCGCGCGCATGGATCTGGAGGGCCACCTCTCCGGCATCATCGATGGCGCGGACCTCGTGCGCCTCGCCGAGCGCTCGCTGTTGCCCTCGCTGGATTCGCAGGCGCGTCAGATGGTGTCGGACGCTGCCCGCAACGTTTCCGTCGTCACCGCCGTGTCGCCGCGCGCGGCGGTGGACCTTGCCTTCGTGCTCTACAGCGCAGTGACGCTGATGCGCCGGCTCGCCTACCTCTACGGCGGGCGGCCGGGCACGCTCGGCACCTTCCGGCTGGTGCGCCATGTGCTCGGGCACCTCGCCGTTACGGGCGGCATGGCGGCGGGGGATACGCTGGTTCAGCAACTCGTCGGCCAAGGCCTCGCCGCGCGGCTCTCCGCCCGATTGGGCGAGGGCGTGGTGAATGGCCTGCTCACCGCCCGGCTTGGGCTTGCCGCCATTGCGGTGACGCGGCCTCTGCCCTTCACCGCCCTTCCCGCCCCACGCCTCGCGGATGTCGCAACAGGCCTGATGCGCAAGGTGGAGGAAGAGGAGGCGGCCGCCTCACGCCGGTAGCAGATGGCGCGGCAGGGCGCCGGGCGCGTAGGTGACGGGCCGGTTGCGCCAGATCATCTCGGCGGTGGGCCACACCACGAAGGCGCCCATCGCCGCGAGGAACATGGCGAACGCCCATTCCTGCTGCAGGATGGCGAAGCCGAGCACCGCAAGAAGGCCCGCCAGCGCCGCGAGACCGGCAACGACCATTGCCCAGAAGCGCAACGGGGCATATCCGCCCCGGTAGCGAGGGGTGGCGCCGGAGGCGGCGAGCGCGCGATGGAAGGCCCGGACGAAAGCGGCATAATCTTCCCGCTGGTCCCGCACGCCGGTCAGCGAGATGCGCGAGGCGGAACCGACCTTCAGGCGCGGCCCGTCGCGCCCCGCGATGTCCATCTCGAAGCTGGGCGCGGCGAATTTCGCCGGCAGGAAGCGCAAGTGTACGGCCGTGATGTCCGCCAGCCGCAGCCGGCCCTCGCGCGGGCCTATGCTCCACAAAAGGGCCTCCGGCACCAGTTCCAGCCGCACGCCCGCGCCACCGAGGCGGGGCAGATGGGCATAGGCGATCGTCCCGGTCGAAGAAGCGGCCGTCACGTCAGTTCCCGCATGGCGGCGTCGATGCCTTGAACGGTGAGGGGGAACATCCGGTCTTCAAGGATCTGGCGCATGACGCGGATGGATTCCGTATAGCCCCAGTGCGGCTGAGGCACCGGATTCAGCCAGGCGGCCTTAGGATAGGTGGTGAGCAGGCGCTCAAGCCACAGCTTTCCCGGCTCGGCGTTGTTGTGCTCCACCGAGCCATTGGCGAACATGATCTCGTAAGGGCTCATGGAGGCGTCGCCCACGAAGATCAGCTTGTAGTCGTGGCCGTAGGTGTGGAGCACATCGAACAGCGGGATGCGCTCGGAGGCGCGGCGGGCATTGGACTTCCACACGCTCTCATAGACGCAATTGTGGAAGTAGAAGTGCTCGAGGTGCTTGAACTCCATGCGCGCGGCGGAGAACAATTCCTCAACCTGCTCCACGTGCCAGTCCATGGAGCCCCCCACGTCGAGGAACAGCAGCACCTTCACCGCATTGCGCCGCTCCGGCCGCAGCTTCACATCGAGATAGCCTTGGCGGGCCGTCTCACGGATGGTGCCGTCAAGGTCCAACTCATCCGGGGCGCCGATGCGGGCGAATTTGCGCAGCCGGCGCAGGGCCACCTTGATGTTGCGGGTGCCGAGTTCCACCCCGTCGTCCAGGTCCTTGAACTCACGCTTGTCCCACACCTTCACCGCGCGGAAGTTGCGGTTGCCGTCCTGGCCGATGCGCACGCCCTCGGGATTGTAACCGTAGGCACCGAAGGGGGAGGTGCCGGCGGTGCCGACCCATTTGGAGCCGCCCTGGTGGCGTCCCTTCTGCTCCTCCAGCCGCTTCCTGAGCGTCTCCATGAGCTTGTCGAGGCCGCCCATGGCCTCGATCTGCGCCTTCTCCTCGTCCGTGAGGTGCTTTTCGGCGAGCTTGCGCAGCCACTCTTCGGGGATGGAATGGCCCTCCTCTCCCAGCGCCTGCTCCAGCCCCTTGAAGCAGCGGCCGAAGACCTGGTCGAAACGGTCAAGGTGGCGCTCGTCCTTCACGAGGCTTGCGCGGGCGAGATAGTAGAACGCCTCGACCTGACGGCCGGCCACGTCGCGGTCCATGGCCTCCATGAGGGTGAGATATTCCCGCACCGAGACCGGCACGCCCGCCGCCTTGAGGGCCTCGAAGAAGGCAATGAACATCCCGTCCCGGTCCTTCCACTGCCGCGTCGCGCGGCCCCGTCCGCCATCTGGGCCAGAGCATAGCGCTCTCGCGTGGTGACGCAAAAGCGCCCTGTCCCGCCGTCGCGCCTGCCAAAACGAAAATGCCCCGGCGAGGGCCAGGGCATTTCCTTGATGTCGGAACAGACCGCCCCGCGCGGGGCGGCAGTCCTCAGTTCACGCCGTAGATGTTGCTGTTGGCGTTGGTGATGGATTCCACGGTCAGGGCACCCAGCAGCACGAGGTTGAGGAACTTGGTGAGTTCCACCGAACCGGCATTGCCGATGTAGATGATGTCCTTGTCCCGCATGGGGATCTTGGTGGCGAGCAGGTAGCCCGTCGGCTCGCGGAAGTTCACCTGATAGATCGTGGGGATGCGGGCCTCCGGCAGATGGGAGACATCGACGCCCATCCGCTCCAGCGTGGTGCGGTTTTCAACGCGGAACAGGAAGGCCGACTGGGGATCCGCCTGCTGGTCCACCAGACCTTCGGATTTGGCCACGGCCTCGCTCAGGCTGATGCTGTCATCGCCGAAATTGAACTGGCCCTGGCGTCCGGTTGCGCCGAAAGCGAGGAAGGTGCGCGGACGGCTGAACACGTAGATGGTGTCGTCCGGCTGCAGATAGACGTTGTTGGCCGGCTCGCGGATCAGCCGGTTGAAGCTGATCGTCGCCTCGCGGTTACCGCGCTGCAGGGTCACGAACAGGTCGTAGCCCTTGCTGGTGATCTGGCCGCCGCGGCTGATGGCGTCGAGGACGCGCTCGCCCGAGGACGTCAGCGGGAACTTCGCGGGGGTGGTCATCTCACCGATGACCGTCACCGAATTGGAGCGCTGCGACTTCACCGACACCACGGCCTGGGGCTCGATGGCGCGGTTGCGCAGGCGATCGACGATCTCCTTCTCGACCTGCGAGGGCTGGAGACCCGCCGCCCGCACCTGCCCGGCGTAGGGCACCGAGATCATGCCGTTCGGATCCACCGTCTGGGCGGGGATGTCGACGAAGTTACCAGCGCGCGACGCCGCTTCGGCGGGAATGAAGAGGCCACCCGACGACGCTTCGAAGATCGACACGCCGACCACATCGCCGACGCCGATCTTGATGTCCGGAATGGACCGGCGATCGTTGCGGAAGGTCCCGATGAGCCCCTTGGAATCCATGGATGCAAGCACCTGGACCACCTGGGCAGTCACCGGCACCAGCTTGTAACCGACGCCGTCGGTATCCTGAGTCGCGGCACTTGTGACTTCGACCGAATAAGGTCCGGAGGCGGGCAGGAGATTGCAGCCGGCCAGTGCCATGGAGACAGCAATCGAGACGGCGATTCGCGTCGTGCGACGGAACCGGCCAATCAAATTTTCGGTGGCAAGATTCACTGCCAAAGCCCCCGTGAATTACGTGCTTCTACCTAACACGAGGGAAGCGGGCGGGCATATTGCAGGGCAGCAGAGATTGGCTCAACGACGCCAGTTCTACCGCCCATGTGGCAGAAGAGTCACAGCTAAAACCGTACCAGGATACGGCACACCAACGATGTCAAGGTTAACGCCACCGAACCCGCGATAGTCTTGCGTTTTGCAAGCCCTGCCGTAGCGGCGACTCGACCGCGCAGCAGGCGCCGGCCGCCTCTTTGCGGCCGTTCAGGTGGCGATGAGGAACCGATCCGCGCCTTCGAGCACCAGGCAGGTGAGATGCCCCGTGGCATAGGCGCCGGTGTCGATATTGATGCGGTTGCTCAGCACCTCAGGGTCCTTCATGGGGGTGTGCCCATGAACAATGCAGTGCCCGAACCAGTCCGGATGGTCGAGGAATTCCCGCCGGATCCACATCATGTCCTCGCGGGTCTGCTCCTCCAGCGGAATGCCGGGGCGAAGGCCGGCATGGACGAAGGCATAGTCGCCGCAGACAAAATGGCTGGAGAGCATGCGCAGGAAGGAGATGTGCTGGGTCGGCACGGCGGCCCGCCACTCGTTCCACAGCCGGGACTCGTCCACACCGGGGGCCGGGCGGACATAGGAATAGACGGTCTCGAGGCCGCCCATGCGCAGCCAACGCGAGAACGCCTCCTGCGACAGGAGGGACTCCAGCATCACCGCTTCGTGGTTGCCGGAGATGCAGATCGCCTTGTGATCCTGCCGCCGCTTGATGAGCGCATCCAGCACGCCGGACGACTGCGCGCCGCGGTCCACATAGTCGCCCAGATAGACCTCGATGCAGTCGGGACCAGGATTGGCGGCCATATCCTCGTCGATCGCGGCCTGCAGCGCGGTCAGCAGATCGAGCCGGCCGTGGATGTCGCCGACGGCATAGATGCGCATGTGGTCCGGGACGAGCGGGATGGCCGGATCGCGATAGTGTTCTGTCACGGTGCTGTTCGGGCGGAGCTTCAGCATCGTCATGTCCGCAACATCCCTGCTGGTGTCAATGCCCCCGCACGAACCACTGGTAAGCCCCTAATATAACCCACAAGTTCGATTCTGGCGATGTTTTAGTTGCAACGCAACAATAACCACACGATCAGACGTGAGCGTCGCAATAATTTCTTCGCGACGCGGTAGCGGGGGAGCGAATGGCGTTCGAAATCGCGGCGCTGGCCGTGCTGCTGGAGGTATTGCTTGGATATCCGGCGGCTCTGGTGCGGCGGATCGGCCACCCCGTTATCTGGATCGGCCGGCTCATCCTCGTCCTCGACCGGCGCCTCAATCGACCGGCCTTCGCACCGGGCCGGCGCCGGCTCCTGGGTGTCGTCACCGTGGCGCTGGTGCTGGCGGCCGCCGCGCTGCCGGCCTTCGCACTGGAATGGCTGCTGCGCCCCCTCCCCTTCGGTATCGTGATCCTCGGCCTCGCAGGATCGAGCCTGATCGCCCAGCGCTCCCTGCATTGGCATGTGGAGCGCGTGGCGGAAGCGCTGGAGAGCGGCAGCCTTGAGGCCTCCCGCGCGGCTGTCGGCCATATCGTCGGACGTGATCCGCAGACGCTGGATGCAGAAGGCGTCGCCCGCGCCGCCATCGAGAGCCTGGCGGAGAATTTTTCCGACGGCGTGGTGGCCCCCACCCTGTGGCTCTGCGTGGGCGGGCTCGCGGGCGGGGCGGCCTACAAGGCGCTCAACACGGCTGACAGCATGATCGGCCACCTCACCGAGCGCCACGCCGCCTTCGGCTGGGCCGCGGCCCGGGCGGACGACTACGTGAACCTGCCGGCCTCGCGCCTCGCCGGAGCGCTCATCATCGCCGGTGCGGCGCTCACGGCCGGCGCCCACCCAGGCGATGCCCGCCGGGCCATGCTGCGGGATGCGCCGCGCCATCGCTCGCCCAATGCAGGCTGGCCGGAAGCGGCCATGGCCGGCGCCCTGGGGCTGCGGCTGAATGGCCCGAAGGTCTATGCGGGCGTGCTCACGCAAGACGCCTACATGGGCGATGGCCGGCACGAGGCGACCGCTGGGGACGTGCGCATGGCGCTGAAGGTGTACCGGCGCGCCGACGCCCTCATGATCCTGCTGGTGCTGGCGGGTGCCGGCCTCACCCTGCTCGTCTGAGGGATCAGCGCGCCAGCGCCAGAAGTCGGTCGAGGTCGAGGTGGGCGGCCAAGTGGGCGGCCAGTGCGTCCAGCGTCGCCTCCACGCCGTCCTCATAGGCCACGGCGCCGCCCGCCCCGCCCAGCCGGCCGAGCAGGGCGGCGCGGAAGGTGTCCGAGGCGAACAGCCCGTGGACATAGGAGCCGGCGACACGGCCCGAGGCCGAGCGCGCGCCTTCCGGCCGCCCATCGGCGAGATGGCCAAAGGCGCGGTCGCAATCCGCGCCCCGGGTTGCCCCCATGTGCATCTCGTAGCCATGGAAGGGCGCGCCCTCGGCCGTGCCGCTCACCTCCTCCAGCCGTTTTTCGCCGGTCAGCACCGTGTGGACATCGAGCAGCCCGAGGCCACGGGCGATCTTCGCCTCGCCCTCCACTCCATCCGGATCGGCGATGGTCTGGCCAAGCATCTGATAGCCGCCGCACAAGCCCATCACCGCCCCACCGCGCCGGGCGAAGGCGAGGATGTCGTGGTGGAGCCCGCCGGCCTTGAGCGCGGCAAGGTCCGTGATGGTCGCCTTGGAGCCGATCATCAGCACCAGATCGGTATCGAGCGGCAGGGTCTCGTGCGGGCGGATGCGGCGCACCTCGACGCCCGGCTCGGCATCGAGCGGGTCGAGATCGTCGAAATTGGAGACATGGGGCAGGATCGGCACGGCGATGCGCAGCCGCGCCCCGGCCTTGGGCGGCGGCGGAGCCGACAACGCAAGCGCATCCTCCGCCGGCAGGCGAGCCGCATCGGGAAAGTGCGGCACGAGGCCGAGGGCGTCCCAGCCGGTGAGGCGCGCGATCAGATCCATGCCGGAGGCGAACAGCGCCGGATCACCCCGGAAACGGTTGACGATGAAGCCCCGGATCATGGCCGCGTCGGCGGCCTCGATCACCGCCTTCGTCCCGGCGAGGCTGGCGATGACGCCGCCCCGGTCGATGTCGCCGATCAGCACCACGGGCACGTCAGCCGCCCGCGCGAAGCCCATGTTGGCGATGTCGGCGGCGCGCAGATTGACCTCGGAGGCGCTGCCCGCGCCTTCCACCAGCACGAGGTCGGCCTCGGCCTTGAGCCGCGAGAAGCTGTCCAGCACCGCCGGCATCAAGGTGGGTTTCAGAGACTGGTAGGCGGCGGCCTTCGCCGTGCCGTGGACGCGGCCCTGAACGACCACCTGCGCGCCAGTCTCGCCCTGCGGCTTCAGCAGCACCGGGTTCATATGCACGCTCGCGCGGACCCGCGCGGCCCGCGCCTGCAAGGCCTGCGCGCGGCCGATCTCTCCGCCGTCCGCCGTCACGGCGGCATTATTGGACATGTTCTGCGGCTTGAACGGCCGCACCCTGAGACCGCGCAGCGTGAAGGCACGGGCGAGACCCGCGACGATGAGGGACTTGCCCACATCCGAGCCCGTGCCCTGAAACATGAGCGCGCGCGACATCAGAACTCGATGCCCGGCTGCGCCTTCACCCCGGCGGCGAAGTGGTGCTTCACCAGCCCCATCTCGGTCACGAGATCGGCCACGGCGAGAAGCTCGGGCTTTGCATTGCGGCCGGTGACGACCACATGCAGCCCCGGCCGCCGCGCCGCGAGGGTCGCGACCACCTCGGCGAGGTCGAGATAGTCGTAGCGCAGGGCGATGTTCAGCTCGTCGAGGATGACGAGCGAGATGGTCTCGTCGGCCATCAGCTCGCGCGCCTTGCCGAAGGCGCGGACGGCGGCGGCCTTGTCGCGGGCGAGATCCTGCGTTTCCCAGGTGAAGCCCTCGCCCATGGTGTGCCAGCTCACACGGTCGCCGAAGGCCTGGAAGGCCTCCTGCTCGCCGGTCTGCCAGGCACCCTTGATGAACTGCACCACCCCCACCCGTCCGCCCCGCCCCAGCATGCGCAGGGCGAGGCCGAAGGCCGCCGTGCTCTTGCCCTTGCCGGGGCCGGTGTGGACCACCAGCAGGCCCTTCTCGATGGTCTTTTCCGCCACCTCCTTGTCCTGCACCGCCTTGCGCTTTTCCATCTTGGCGCGATGGCGGGCGGCGGCCTCATCGTCGGGAGACGGGGGGATGGGATCGCTCATGGCGTCTCCTCCTTCAGGGTCAGGGGCAGGCCGGCCACCACCAGCACCACCCTGCCGGCGCGGGCGGCGAGGCGCTGGTTGAGGAGGCCGGCGGCGTCGCGGAAGCGGCGGGCTAAGGCATTGTCGGGGACGATGCCGAAGCCGACTTCGTTGGCGACGCAGATGGTCGGGCCCGGCCGGACGACGAGGGCCGCCTCCAGCGCGGCCGCCTCGGCGTCGAGGTCGTGCTCGGCGAGCAGGTGGTTGGAAAGCCAGAGGGTCAGGCAATCCACCAGCACGGGACGGGCGGGCGGCAGCGTGGCCAGCGCAGCGGCGAGAGCGAACGGCGCCTCCACCGTCTCCCACTCCACGCCCCGGCGGCCGCGATGGAGCGCGACGCGCGCCTCCATCTCGGTGTCCGGCTGGCCGCCGTAGCCAAGCTGGGCTGTGGCCATATAGGTCCAGGGGCCGGGATGGCGCATGGTCTCCCGCTCCGCGAACCGGCTCTTGCCGGACCGCGCGCCGCCGAGCACCAGGACCAGAGAACCGGCGGACGACGCCTCCGCCATCAGATCCGGCCTCCGGCCGACGCATGGGCCGACCCCGACCCCATGCGTGGGCGGTGGCCGGTTCGGCTGGCGCAGCGCGTCCTCATCCCGTTTCCTCCCACCACCGCCGCTCCAGAACGGCGTGACTATAGGGGCCGGCAGCAGGCCCGCAAGCTGAGGAGAGCCGGAGGCCTGCGACGCACAAGCGGCGCCAAGATACCTCCGATCAAACACCGACTCGTCGTCTTTTCGGTTGGCCCCAGGCGACGCAGGCTGCCGGGCGCTTGAGTTGGGGGAAGATCGAAAAGCACTTTAAGGATGGCAAATTAACCATAAATATCAACATTTTATGGTTATTATCTGACTTTAACGACCAATCAAGAGTCGTGCAGATTAGAGAATTATATTGTAAATCAGATACATATGCCATTTTCATGCGGTATTAATGGCATTAATTTACCACTTAATGTATTAAGTTAATCTCTCATCAATTCATTATAAACATATGAGATATATACATAATTTCTGGTTTAGGAGAAAATTCCTAGATTTTCGCTCCCCCGCCCCTGGCCCGAAACAGGTCCTGCCCGGCTCCTTTGCCCGGGGGGAGCAAAACGTCCTGCTGATTTCCTTTGAACCGTAGGGCGAAGCTCATCCGCGCCTTTGCACCCACGCTTTCAGGTGCTCCAAGGGCACTGGGCACGGACATGGCACTGCTCCGCATGCAAAGGGACCGACGTCTGCGCCGATGACGGCCGGCAGAGGCTGACGCGGATCGATTCCCCTCCCCTGCCCCGCACTACCGAGAGGCAAATCGGCGATTCAGGCCGCAGCGCGAAGCTTTTCGAGCGCCTGCCACACCTCGGCGGCGGAGATATCGGCGAGGCACGGCGGCCCTTCGCGCACATCAGGGGCGATGCGGCAGCTGGCCTTCTCGCAGGGGGCGCAGTTGCGCCGCGCCTTCAGCTCGGTGACACGGGCACCGAAGAGGCCGGTGAGCACCGGGTTGGTCGGGCCGTAGAGGCCGACGGTCGCCACGCCATAGGCGGCAGCCAGATGGCCGAGGCCCGTGTCCACCGTCACCACCCCCGCGGCGCCAGCGATCTCGGGGGCGAGACCCTCCAGCCCCTGCGGCGGCAGAAGACGCACGTTCCCCTGCCCGGCGGCGATGGCCTCGGCACGGGCGCGCTCCTCGGCGCCGTGGGCGAACAGGCGCACCTGCATGCCCGCCGCGCCCGCCCGCGCCGCCAGGGCGCGCCAGCCGTCGAGGGTCCATGTCTTGGTGGGCCAGGTGGTGCCGTGCAGGAAGACGAGATAGGGAGCGCCGCCGGGGCCCGGCCGCAGCCCCGTATCCTCGGGCAGGCCATCGAGCCCATAGCCGAGCGCCGCCGCGAACAGCTTGCGGAGGCGCACAGCCATATGCTCCACCTCAGGCACGTGGTGGCGCGCGCCATAGAGCAGGCTCGCCAGCCCCTCGCGCGCGCTCGCCCGATCGAAGCCGTGCCGGGGGCCACGGGCGAGAGCGGCCACGGCGGCGCTCTTCATCAGCCCCTGCGCGTCGATCACGAGATCATATGGCTCGGCCGCCAGCGCAGCCCGCACTCGCCCGGCCTCGCCGCCGGACAGCGCCGCGAGCGGCCGGCGCAGCATCCGGCGGAGCGGAACGGTGATGGTGCGGCGAACGGCGGGATGGAGTCGGGCGACCGGCGCGAAGGCCTCCTCCACCGCCCAGTCCACCGTGAGGCCGGGCACGCGGGCGGCCGCATCCGTCAGCGCGGGGAAGGTGTGGACCACATCCCCCAGCGACGACAGCTTCACCAGCAGCAGCTTCATCGGCGCAGTTGCTCGGCCGCGGCCAGAACCTCTTCGGCGGCGATGCCTTCGAGGCAGGCCAGCGTCTTCAGCGGGCACTCGCGCTTGTGGCAGGGCCGGCAGGGCAGATCGCGCGAAACCACGCGGGCGAAGGGCGAGGCCGGCGGCGTCATCTTCTCCGACGACGCGCCATAGATCACCACCAGCTTGCGGTCGAACGCACCGGCGATGTGCATCAGCCCGGAATCGTTGGAAATCACCACATCGGCGCCGGCGAGGATGGCGGCGGCCTCGATCAGCGTGGTGCGGCCGACCAGATTGTCCACCGGCACGCCGGCCGAGGCCTCGATGGCGCTCGCCGCCTCGGCATCCTTGGGCGAGCCCAGGATGCGGATGCGGTAGCCGTCCTTCACCGCCAGCGCGGCAAGCGCCGCGAACTTCGCCGCCGGCCAGCGCTTGGCGGGGCCATATTCCGCGCCGGGGCACAGCACCATCACCGGCCCTTCGCCGGCGAGGGGATATTTGGCGGCGGCCACGTCCAGCGCGCCGTCCGGCAGCATCAGGCGCGGGCGCGGCGCGCGGGCGATGGAGCCGGGCGGAAGGCCGAGAGCGACGAAGCGGTCCAGCGTACGTGCGGTCTTGCGGTCGGGGTCGGGGCGCGCGTCGGTGAGGAGCGCGCTGCGCAGCTCGGCGCGATAGCCCACGCGCTCGGGAATTTCGGCGGCGACCGGCACGATGGCGGCCTTGAACGCGCGCGGCAGGATGATCGCCTTGCCATAGCCCTCGCCCCGCAGGGCGCGGCCCGCCTTCCAGCGGGCGAGGAGGCCGAGTTCGCCATGGCCCAGCCCGAGCGGGATGGTGCGGCGAACGCCCGGGATCATGCGGGCGACGGGAAGGGCGGCGGGCGGCGCCAGCACATCGATGGGCCGGCCGGGCTCACGCAGGCGCAGCACGTCCACAAGGCTCGCCGCCATAACCATGTCGCCGACCCAGGACGGACCGACGAGCAGAAGCGGCGAAACGGAACCAAGGGCACGCATGCGACAACTCGCGGGGTGGAACGCCCCGCGTCATGACAAGGCGGAACCGCCGCGTCAAGCACGCTGGCCTGGACGCGGCGGTCAGTATGGAAACGAAGGCTCAGGCGGCCGGACGGATCGTCTTCTCCACCGACGACTTGATCGGCTCGGACGAGTCAGAAGCGACCTTCTGCGCGAGCGCGGAGAGATCCTTGGCCTGGCCGGTCAGGGCCTCGAACTGCTTGCGGGCGTGGCCGGTGGAAAGCTCCACGGCTTCTGCGACGGTCTTGGCGGTCAGCAGCGAATTGAAATAGTCGAACGCGGAATTCACGTTCGATTGAACCGCCTCGAGCACCTTGGCATTGTACTGCGCCACGCCCTTAGAGGCGGTGGTGGCGCTGTCCTCGAAGGCGGCGTTCACCTGCTCGGCGGCGGCCTTCAGCTTGCTGTAGTTCTCGCGGTAGGTGGCGAGGCCCTTCTCGGCGATCTCGCGGACGGCCGGGGGCACCTCGACGCCGGGAACGGCATTGGTCGAGAACGCCTTTTTCGCCGCTTCGATCTGATCCTGATAAGCCTTGATGAAGGTATCGTTCATGTCATCCTCGGAACCGGGGCGTGGCGATCCGTGCCGAGGTGCGTTGCTGCAGTGCCACCTGAACGCAGCTTAACGCCAAGCGCCGGGAAGCGCTTGCATTGCGAGCATTCTAGATGAGCTGTGTTACCCCGACCAAGGGGTTATACAACAGTAAACGTGCAGCGCAAAATGAAATTCTGCGCTGCACAAGTCAAGGTTTCGAAACCAAGCGGGCCGGCGCCAGCCGGTAGAGTAATCCCGTCAGCCCTGCTGGCTGGGATCGGTCGCCTTCGCCGCTGCGGCCTGAGCCTCGCGCACCGCCGTCTCGCCGACGGTTTTCATATCCTGGGCCACGGTCTGCGCGCTCTGGGCGGCGGCGGCGGCCAGGGTTTTCAGACGCTCGGCCAGGGTGCGGGCGTGTTCGTCCATGGTGCGCACGGCGTTCTCGCCGAGGGCCTTGGCATCGTCGCCGAAGGCCTTCGCCTGCTCGGAGACGGTCTTCAGCTGGTTGGTGAGAAACTCCGCCTGGAGGCCCATCATCTCCTGAGGGCTCTTGGCCGCCACGAGCTTGTGCAGGAAATCGAAGCTCGCCTCGACATTCGCTTCCATCAGGCCGATGGCCTTCTGGCGGAAGTCCTTGATGCTGGAGCTGACTTCCTCGATACGGCCTTCGCTCTCGCCGACCGTTTCCCGCGCATTCTGGAACAGGGTCTCGAACGCCTGCCGGGCCTGCGCCACGTTCTTCTCGGCAATGGCCCGCATTTCTGGGGGCAGTTCCAGATCCGGACCGAACTTCGTCGTCATGGCCGTCTCTCCTCCGGGTGTCGGGCGGCGCAAGCCACCGCGCAGCGACCCATCTTAGTCTACCGTGTCGCCGCTTCGCCATTATGAATGGGAGGCAGCGCGGCGAAGTTGCACTGACGTTAATCAATGGCGCCGAGAATAAGGGGCGGCGGGATGCCCCGCCTCGGTTCACTCCTCCACCGCAAGGTGCGATCCTGCACACGATGACGCAGCACCACGGCAGCCCGGACGACCCGTCTCCCCTCTCGCGGGAGAGCGTGGAGGCCATAGCGTCCGCTCTTCCCGGCGCGGAGGCGGTGCTGGCACCCCTCGCGCGACAGGACCTCCCCTCCTTCCTGATCGACGTCGCCTCCGGCCGCGTGCTTGCGGCGACGCGGGCCGCCGCACATGCCGCCATTGAGGCCGGCCGGACGGCGCCCGAACCGGTGGTGACAGCGGCAGCCCACCTCGCCCGCCGCACGGCGGCCGGATTCGGCGTCGCGCGGCTGCGCCTGCCGGGAGACCTTTCGCCGCGCACCCTGCGCTTTGCCGCCCTCGCCCTGCCCTCGGGGTCCGCGATCCTGTTCGCCGACCCGTCCGCCTTTGTCTCCGCGCCGGCCGAGGCCACACGTGCGGCGGATGCGCCTACCGTTCCACCCGCGCTGCGCCCGCTCCTCGCCCAGCCGCTTCGGGTGACCTGGGAGTGCGACGCGGACGGGCGCCTGCGCGCGCTGTCGCCCTTGTTCGCGGCGGCGCTCGGCAGCCGCAAGGGCCGGTTCCTGGGCGCGAGCTTCGCCGATCTGGAGCGCGGCGGGCATCTGGACGACGCCGATGCGCTCGTGGAGGCCATGGCCTCAGGCGAGAGCTTCACCGAACGGACCGCGAGGGTTCCGGCCGCCGGCGCCGAAGCCCCGCTCGACCTCAGCCTGGGCGGCGCGCCGCTGTTTGATGCGGAACGCCGGCTCAAGGGCGTGCGCGGCTTCGGCATCGTCACGGCGGCGGAGACACCCGCCTTCGGCGAGAAACCCGCGCAGCCGGAGACCCCGACGGCGCCGCCGCCGATCACCTTCGGGCGCAATGTGGTGCCGCTCCGGCAGGGCAGCCTCTCCCCGCAGGAAAGCTCCGCCTTCCGCGAGATCGCCCGCACGCTTGCCGCCGCCATCGAGGACTGGCCGAAAATCCCGCCGGACACGGAGCCGCCCGCCGGCTTCGAGACGACCGAGGCCCCGCCCGAAGCTTTCGCCCCTTCCGGCGACGAGGCGGAACTTCTCGACAAGCTGCCGGTGAGCCTGCTCGTGCAGCAGGAGGGCACGCTGGTCCACGCCAACCGGGCGTTTCTGGCGCTGACCGGCTGGAGCGGGCTCGACGCGTTGGAGGACGCCGGAGGGCTGGAGCGAGTCCTCTCCCGCGAAGCCGGCGCCCTGCATGTGCTGACGCCGGAGGGCGCCCGCCTTCCGGTGGAGGTCCGTCTCGTCGCCGCGCCCTTCCTCGGCCGGCCGGCGCTTATTCACGTCATCCGCCCGCTGGACAGCACTGCGGATGACCGTGAAGCCCGCGCGAGCGCCCGCCGCGCCGCGCTGGACATGGTGCCGTGGCCCGTCTTCCTGCTGGAAATGGACGGTACGATCCGCCTCGCTAATCTCGCCGCGGCCGAACGCCTGGGCTTTCCGGCCCACGATCTCGCTGGCGAGCCCTTCACCATCGCCGTCGCGCCGACCGATCGCGCCGAGGCGATCGCGACCCTCGATCGCGTGCGGGACGATGGCACCTCGGGGCAGGTGGCCCTCGCGCTCCGCAATCGCGCGGGCGAGCTTCTGCCTGGGCGCGCGGCCGTGACCCGCGCCGGCGCAGAGGACCAGCTCCTGTGCGTCGTCATCGGACCGGCGCCCGAGCCGGCCGAGCCTGCTCCCGCGCCTCAGGCGCCCGTCCCGATGCTCTCGGAGGCCGCGCCTCCGGAAAACCTCCTCCCCCGCCTCGCGGGCCGGGTGCGCGCCGGGCTGGAAGGACCCATGGCTGTTCTTCGGGATGCCCCGGCCGAGGCCCTCGACGCGCCGCTGCGGGATGCGCTCAGATCCCTGAACGCCACGCTGGCCGACCTTGCCGCCCTGTCGGAGCCGCCGAAAGCCGAGACGACCGCAGCGGCGTGCAACGTTTCGGCTGCGGTGCGCGCTGCCATCGCCGCGCACCTGCCGGACGCCCGGCGCAGGCGGCTGGCGCTGCGGCTCGACGATGCCGGCGACGTCATCGCTCAAGCCGATGAAGCCTCGCTCGCCGATCTGCTGTCCATGCTGCTGGAGGAAGCCATCGCGGCGACGCCGGCCGGCGGGGCGGTCGCGGTGTCGGTATTCGGCACTGAGGAAGGGACGGAAGGTTCGCGCGCGGTCGTCCAACTGAGCGACGCGGGCGCCGGCCTCGATGCGGAGGCGGCCGCGGCGGCCCTCGACCCGCTCTCCGGTCTTCCGCCCGACGACCGCTTCGCCGCCGATGGACGCCCGCTCCGCCTCGCCCGCATGGCCGAAGCCGCGCGGAGACTCGGCGGAATGCTGGACATCGATCCGGCCGGGAGCGTCGCGACCGGCGAGGATCCGGGCCGGCGGCGCGGCATGATCGCCCGGCTCACCTTGCCGGCCTGAACCGGCTTGCACACGGTGTCCAAACACCACTTGGGTGGTATCCGCACAATGGAACAACTCCATTGTGCAGGCAGAATGCTGTCCGAACGGCCTTCGAGGCTCCATATCGCATATGTACGGAGTTGACGGCGCCTCCCGTCATCTGCAAAAAATGCAATAGAAACAAGTTTTTAGAAGCCTTCCAAGTTAGCTTCGGGCCGTGCCATGATCGTTTGTTCATGCAACGTCTTTTCAGACCGGCAAGTGCTCGATGCACTTGCCGGAACCCCATTGCGCTCTCCCAGCGAAGTTTATCGCTGCCTCGGCTGCTCGCCCCAGTGCGGACGCTGCGCCCGGACCATCCGCACGTTGATGGATCAGGTGCAGGCCCACGACTGCGGTGCGTGCGCGGATGAGTGTCCCGTCGCGGGACTTACCGGAATGGTCGCGGCCGAGTAAGCTGCATAAACCGATTTTCCGAAACACCCGGTGAAAAGCCGGGTGCCACCTCTGCGTACCTTGCACTCACCTTAGAATTAGTCTAAGGATTGATTGAAACTAACTGCCTTACGGCACCAGGAGCTGATGATGAAGGGCGATCCGAAGGTTATTGAATACCTCAATCGGGGCCTGCGCTCTGAGCTGACCGCCATCAACCAATACTGGCTCCACTACCGGATGCTCGACAATTGGGGCTACAAGGCGCTGGCCAAGAAGTGGCGCGCCGAGTCCATCGAGGAGATGGTCCACGCGGACAAGTTCACCGACCGTATCCTGTTCCTCGACGGCTTCCCGAACATGCAGGTGCTCGATCCCCTGCGAATCGGCCAGGACGTGAAGGAAATCCTCGACTGCGATCTCGCCGCCGAGCTCGATGCCCGCGCCCTCTACCAGGAAGCTGCCGCCTACTGCCAGACGGTGAAGGACTATCCGAGCCGCGACCTCTTCGAGGAGCTGATGGCGGACGAGGAAGGCCACATCGACTTCCTTGAGACCCAGCTCGACCTCGTGTCCAAGCTCGGCCTGCAGCTGTACGCCCAGCACCACATCGGCGAACTCGACGAGGATTGATCCTCTCCATCGCCCGACACCCAAAGCCCGGCTTTCATGCCGGGCTTTTTTTGTTTTGGCCGACGATCAGATTGGAGAAAGTATAAACTGGATGAGGCGGACTTAGCTCATTTCACAATTAGATAACTTCCAATGTTTCCGGGCTCACGCCCTTCTTCATTGACCCTTCGTAAGGCCTCGGGCTAGCCAAATCTCCATAGTCTCATGGTGCTCTCTCTGAGCCCGGGCGTGGGGATTTCGATGGGTCGCTTTCATCTCTTGCGGAGCCTTCTCGCCGGTGGCGCACTGCTTGTCGCGGCGCAGGGCGCCAGCGCGCAGCAGGTCGTCAACGTCTACACCACCCGCGAGCCCGGCCTGGCCGCGCCCCTGTTCGAGGCCTTTACCAAGGCCACGGGCATCGAGGTGAAGAGCGTCTTCATCAAGGACGGCCTCGCCGAGCGCGTGAAGGCGGAGGGCGCCAGCTCCCCGGCCGACGTGCTGATGACGGTGGACGTGGGCAATCTGCTCGACGTGGTGGACGCCGGTGTCACCCAGCCGGTGACCTCCCCGGCTCTCTCCGCCATTCCGGCCAATCTGCGCGATCCGGCCGGCAACTGGTACGCCCTCTCCCTGCGCGCCCGCCTCGTCTATGCGGCGAAGGACGAGGTGAAGCTCTCGGCCATCACCTATGAGGACCTCGCCGACCCCAAGTGGAAGGGCAAGGTCTGCATCCGCTCCGGCCAGCACCCCTACAATGTCGGGCTGGTGGCGGCCTATATCGTCCATCATGGCGAGGAGAAGACCGAAGCCTGGCTGCGCGGGCTGAAGGCCAACCTCGCCCGCAAGCCCGCCGGCGGCGACCGCGAGGGCGCCCGCGACATTCTCGGCGGCATCTGCGATCTGGCGGTGGGCAATTCCTACTACGTGGGCCTGATGCGCTCGGGCAAGGGCGGCGCCGACCAGAAGAAGTGGGGCGACGGCATCAACGTGCTGCTCCCGACCTTCCAGGGCGGCGGCACCCATGTGAACGTCTCCGGCGCCGCCGTGGCGAAGAACGCGCCCCACAAGGACGCCGCGGTGAAGCTGCTCGAATTCGCCATCTCCCCGGAGATGCAGGCGGTCTACGCCAAGCAGAACATGGAATACCCGGTCATCACCTCGGCGGAGGTCGATCCCGTGATTGGCGCGCTGGGACCGCTCAAGGTCGATCCCATCCCGCTGGTGGACATCGCCAAGAACCGCAAGCGCGCCAGCGAGCTCATCGACAAGGTCGGCTTCGACAACTGACGGCCGATGGCTGAGACCGCATTGACTGGCGAGCCGCGCGCGACGCGGCTCCGCCTCCCCCGCCACCTCTCCCCTCTCCTTCTGGCGTCGGGATTGGTGGCGCTTTTCGTTCTGCTGCCCCTTCTCGCCCTCGCCGGCATCGCCGCGCGCGGGTCCGGCGACATGTGGCCCCATCTCATCGCCACCGTGCTGCCCGATGCGCTGGCCGAGACTGGGCTGCTGATTCTCGGCGTCGGCGTGGTGACGCTGGTGGTGGCCGTGCCGTGCGCCTGGCTGGTGGCCACCTGCACCTTTCCCGGCCGCTCGGTGCTGGAATGGGCGCTGCTGCTGCCGCTGGCCGTGCCGGGCTACATCGTCGCCTTCTCCTATCTCGATGTGCTCCACCCCCTCGGCCCGGTGCAGGAGGCGCTGCGCGCGATGCTCGGCATCGACAGCCCGCGCGGCCTGCGCCTGCCGGATGTGCGCTCCACCGGCGGCTGCATCCTGGTGCTCTCGGCGGTGCTCTATCCCTACGTCTACCTTTCCGCGCGGGCGAGCTTCGTGCTGCAATCGGCGGCGGCGCTGGAAGTGGCGCGCACTTTGGGCGCCAGCCGCTGGCGCGCCTTCCTGCGCATCGGCCTGCCGCTGGCCCGCCCGGCCATCGTGGCGGGGCTGACGCTGGTGCTGCTGGAAGTGCTCGGCGACATCGGCGCCTCCGAATTCCTCGGCGTGCGCACCCTGACCGTCTCCATCTATTCCACCTGGGTGAACCGCTCGAACCTGCCCGGGGCGGCGCAGATTGCCCTCGTCATGCTCGCGCTGGTCCTGGGATTGATCCTGCTGGAGCGATGGGCGCGGCGCGCGCGGCGGTTCGTCGCCACCGGCTCGGCCCGGCCGCAGGCGCCGCTGCGCCTGACCGGCCTGAAAGGCATCGCCGCCGCCGCCTTCTGCGCCCTGCCCGTCACCCTCGGCTTCCTGGTGCCGCTGCTGCACCTCTCCATCTCGGCCGTGCGACGCATGGCGGAGACCGGCTTTCCCACCCGTATCCTCGGCGAGGCCGCGACCACGGCCGCCCTCGCCGCGGCGACGGTGGCCCTGGCCCTCGGCCTCGGCCTTGTGGTGGCGCTCGGCCAGCGGCTGACGCGCGCGCCGCTCGCCTCCGGTTTCGCGCGGGTCGCGAGCCTCGGCTATGCGGTGCCGGGCACGGTGCTCGCCGTCGGCCTCCTCAGCCCCCTCGCCTCATTCGACAACATGCTGGATGCGGCGATGAAGCAGTCCTTCGGCATCTCCACCGGCCTTTTGCTGTCGGGCTCGGGGGCGGCGCTGGTGATGGCGCTTGCCATCCGTTTTCTCGCCATTCCGGTGGGCGGCATCGAGGCCGGATGCGCCAAGCTGTCACCGCATCTCGACATGGCCGCCCGCAGCCTCGGCTCGACGCAGCCGCGCACCGTGCGCCGGGTGCTGCTGCCGCTGCTGCGGCCGGCCCTCGCCACGGCGGCGCTGCTGGTGTTCGTCGACGCCATGAAGGAGCTGCCGGCCACCCTCCTGCTGCGGCCGCTCGGTCTAGAGACGCTGGCCACGCACGTCTACGGCGAGGCGGCGCGCGGCACGTACGAGGACGGCGCGCTGGCCGCGCTGGTGATTCTGCTGGTCGGCCTCGGCCCGGTGATTCTCCTCGCCCGCATGTCGTCCTCCGCCCTCGCGGCATCGGCTGACGGCGCGCGCGGCGGTTCCTCGGCGCGCGGCTGACCCCAAGGGCGCGGCGCCCCTCAGGCCATCAAAGCGACACAGAGGCCGCTAAAGGTGCGGCCACGATCCAACGTGGCCTCAGGCGTCGCGCGCATCGCCCCGCCTGCTCCCTCGGAGACCTCTGTATCTTCATGCTGCGTGTCGGCAAGAACACCCGCCGGGCCGGGCTGATCGCCGCTTCCGTGCTCGGCGCGGGCGCGGCGATGCTGCTCGTCGCCATGGCGGTCGTGCCGCTGCTGGTACCGGCCGCCGAGTTGCGCCGGGTGGCGGCCCACGCGCTCGCCGGCTCGACCGGACAGAAGGTGGAGATTCTCGGCGAGCCGTCGATCCGCCTGCTCCCCTCCCCCCGTGTGGTGCTCGGCAAGGTCAGCTTTCCCCTGCCCGCCGGCCAGTCGCTCGACGCCGAGAATGTGGTGACCCGCCTCGACCTGCTGCAGCTCCTGGCCGGCCGTGTGGTGGTGAACGACGTGATCGTGGAGCATCCCACCCTGGTCCTCACCGGCGAGGGCATGGCGCCCGCTCTCGGCATCGCGCCGGTACTCGCCGCGACCGACCGGCCGGAGCTGCGCATCGTCGATGGCACGATCGCATGGCGTTCAAGCAGCGGACTGACCCGCGAGCTGGTGAGCGGCATCACAGCCAGCCTCGACCGGGTATTGGACAGCGCTGGCATCGCCGTCGCCGTGCAGTTCGACTGGCGCGAGCAGCCGGTCAACGCCACCCTGTTCATCGACGACATCACCGCTTTCATGGCCGGTACGCTGGCGCCAATGCGCGCGACCGTTGGGACAGACGGCGCCAGGGCCCGATTCCACGGCCGCGCCGCGCTGGGCAAGGCGCCCACAATGGACGGCGCCGTGACGGCGGATGCCGATTCGCTGCGCGACCTGTTCGACTGGGCCGGCATGGAGGCCCCCACCCGCAGCGGCTTCGGTCCCTTCTCGCTCGCCTCGCGCCTGAAGCTGGAGCAGGGCGAGGTCGCGCTGACCGAGGCGAGCCTCGATCTCGATGGCAACCGGGGTGACGGCGGACTGCTGGTGAAGGTTTCCGGCCCAAGGCCGCTGATCCAGGGCACCTTCGCGGCCGATCGCATCACCCTCGCGCCCTACGGGACCATGCGTCTGACCGGCGGAGACAGGCAGGGCTGGGACCGGGGACCGCTCAATCTCTCCGCCCTCGGCGCCTGCGACCTCGACCTGCGGCTCTCGGCGGCGCGGGTGGACGTTGGCGACACCGCGCTCTCCACCGTCGCCGCCAGCGCCGTGCTCTCGGGCGGCCGGCTGGTGCTCGCCATCGGCGAGGCCCATGGCTGGGGCGGCCTGCTGCGCGCCTCCCTGACCCTCGCGCCCACCGCGCCCGACCCCGCTGCCATCGCCCGCCGCCCATCGGGGGCCGAACTGCAGCTCGAAGCGGAAGCGAATGACGTGGAGCTTGCCCGCGCCCTCGACGACATCGGCGGCTTCCGCCGCATCGAGGGCACCGGCACGTTTCAGGTGGATGTAACGGGTGCCGGACGGAGCATCCAGGACATCGCCACGAACCTCCAGGGCAGCGCAGTGCTGACCGCAGCCAACGGCTATCTGAACGGCTTCGACGTCGCGCAGCTTCTTCAGAGGATCGAGCGCAGGCCCCTCTCCGCCGGCAGCGACTGGCGGGGCGGTCGCACCGCCTTCGCCGATCTCAACGGGCGCATCGCCATCAGCGACGGCGTTGGCACCGTGGAAGAACTCGCCATGCGCGGTCCGCGCGCGCAGATCGAGATGACCGGCTCCCTCTCCATCGCCCAACGCTCGCTGGACCTTGCCGGCCACGCGGCGCTTCCGGCCGCCAAAGGCGCCAAGACCGGTGCCATCGACCTGCCGTTCAGCGTTCGGGGACCGTGGGACGAGCCCAGCATCATGGCCGACCCGCTCAGCCTCATCGAGCGCTCCGGCGCCGCTCTCCCGCTGCTCGAAGCCGTGAAGGCCCGTGCGGCCGCAGGCGCAGAGCGGGCCATGGATGGCGGCGCGGCGCCGACCGATGATCGGCAGCAGGCGCCGGCGAACTGAGGCTGCTCGCGCAGCTCGAATTGGGAAGCCGCAACGAAAAAGGCCGGCGCACTGGCACCGGCCTTTTATCTGTCCGATCGGCGTTGCGCGGAAGGTCAGCCCTTGAGGCTGGCCTGCATGGCGGCGCCCAGGCCCTTGAACGACAAGGGCAGGATGACCGGGCGGCGCGAGCCGTCCTCGAACACGATGTCGCCCTTGCCGGAGCTGGCCTTGAGCGCGGCGAGCTGATCCTTCGTCAGCTCGGCGGAGGCGACGCAATGCTGGCCGCACCGCTTGAAGGTCAGCACCACGTCGGCGACGCCACCGACTTTCAGCGCGACGTTGGACGGCAGCCACACGCCCGGCGGGGTGAGGACGATGAGGCGCACCAGCCCGTCCTTCTCGGCCCGCACCGCGATATGGGCGAGGATGTGCGCGAGATCGGGGGTCTGCAGCGTCTGCACCGCCTCGCAGGCGCGCTTTTCGTCCTTGCCCTTGCAGCGGACGGTCCAGTCGTCGTGAACCGAATGGGTCTCGGTCGGGTCGGCGGCGGGGGCCGCGGCAGGCGCCGGCGCGGCGGCCGTCTGGGCGGCGGCGGGCAGCGCGAAGGCCGATGCGGCGACCACGGCGGACAGGAGCGAGAGACGGAAGGAGGGGATGAGACCGGTAAGCGCCATCTTGTACGTCCTCTCAATCACGCCCGCGCCCCGCAGTGGCGCCGTCGCCGGGACATATCCGACACCGCCCCTGTCAGGCAACGCAAATCGCGGTGCTTCCGCCCGCTGACACAGGGGAATGGCGGCTGGGACGGTGGTGTTCAGCTTCCGGCACGCCGCGCTGCAACCGCGCGGAGCACGCGCTCGGGCGTCGCGGGGGCCTCGAGCGCCACCGGCCCCTGGCCCGGCAGCCCGGCTATGGTGTCGCGGATCGCGAGCCAGACGGAAATGGCGAGCATCAGCGGCGGCTCGCCCACCGCCTTGGAGCGCAGCACCGTCTCCTCCGCGTTCGGCCTGTCGAGCAGATGGACGTTCAGCACCGGCGGCACGTCGCGCGATCCGGGGATCTTGTAGGTGGAAGGGCCGCGTGTGGCGAGGCGGCCTTGGGCATCCCACTTCAGCTCCTCGCAGGTGAGCCAGCCCATGCCCTGCACGAAGGCGCCCTCGATCTGGCCGATGTCGATGGCCGGGTTCAGCGAGCGCCCGCAATCCCCGACGATCTCGGCCCTCAGCACACGGACGGCGCCGGAGAGCGTATCCACCGCCACCTCGGCGGCGGCGGCGCCATAAGTGTAATAATAGAAGGGCCGGCCTTCCGATTTCGCCATGTCGAAGTGGATCTTCGGCGTCTTGTAGAAGCCTGTGGCGGAAAGCGGCACGCGCTGCTGCCACGCCAGATGCGCCGCCTCGCCGAAGGAGAGGCTGCGGTTGCCCACCGCCACACGGCCCTCCGCGAACACCACCTCCTCCACCGCCGCGCCGAAATGCGCCGCCACCACCCCGGCCATGCGCCCGCGAATCTCCTTCGCCGCGATCAGCGCTGCCATGCCGTTGAGGTCGGAGCCTGAGGAGGCCGCCGTGGGCGAGGTGTTGGGCACCTTGGCGGTGCTGGTGGCCGACACGCGCACATGGTCGAGCGGGATGCCAAAGGCGTCCGCCACCACCTGCGCCACCTTCACGAACAGCCCCTGCCCCATCTCGGTGCCGCCGTGGTTCAGGTGGACCGAGCCGTCCGTGTAGACATGCACCAGCGCCCCGGCCTGGTTCAGCGTCGTCAGGTTGAACGACACGCCAAACTTTATGGGCATGGTGGCGAGGCCCTTGCGGATCACCGGGCTCTGCGCATTGAAGGCGTCGATTTCCGCCCGCCACGCCGCAAGGTCCGCTTTGGCGTCGAGGTGGGCCATGGCCTCCTCGATCAGGCTGTCCTCCACCTCCTGGCCATAGGGCGTGATGTTGCGCGGGGCGTCGCCATACTGGTTGGCGGCGCGCACCTCTTCGATCGGCTTGCCGAGGTGACGGGCGATCTCGTCCATCACCGCCTCGATGGCGAGCATGCCCTGAGGCGCGCCGAAGCCGCGGAAGGCGGTGTTGGAAACGGTGTTTGTCTTCACCAGCACGCCGCGAAAGCGGGTCGCCGGGATGAAATAGCAATTGTCCGCGTGGCACAGGGCGCGCGAGACGACGGCGGGCGAGAGGTCCGCCACATTGCCGCAATCGGCGGCGAATTCCATGTCGAGGCCGGCGATGCGGCCCTCCGCATCGAAGCCCGCCGCCCAGCGAACGCGGAAGGGATGGCGCTTGCCGGTGGCCTCCATGTCCACTTCGCGCGGCAGACGCAGCTTCACCGGTTTTCCGGCGTGGTGGGCGAGCAGCGCGGCGATGGCGGCGATGATGGTGGCCTGGCTCTCCTTGCCGCCGAACGCTCCGCCCATGCGGCGCACCTCCACCGTCACGGCCGCGAACGGCAGGCCCAGCACATGCGCGACGCCGTGCTGCGCCTCGGTGGGGTGCTGGGTGGAGGAATGGACGAGCATATCCCGGTCCTCGCCGGGGATGGCGATGGCGATCTGCCCTTCCAGATAGAAATGATCCTGCCCGCCGCAGCGCACTTCACCGGAGAGGCGCAAGGGAGCCGTGGCGAGGGCGGTCGCAACATCGCCCCGCCCCACCTGCTGATCCGGCCCGACGCGGGCGCCGGCCTCATAGGCTGCATCCAGATCAAGGAGCGCGGGCAGCGGCTCATACGCCACCCGCACCAGCGCGGCGGCAGCGCGGGCCGCATCGAGGGTCGGCGCGGCGACAGCAGCGACGGGGTGGCCGACATACTCCACCTCGCCCGCCGCCAGCAGCGGCTCATTGGTGCGGATGGGGGCGATGTCGTTGGTGCCGGGAATGTCGCCGGCGGCCACCGCCACCACGCCGGGCAGCGCGCGGGCGGCGGAAAGATCGATGGCGACGATGCGGGCGCGCGCATGGGGGCTCAGCACCAATGCGGCGTGGAGCAGGCCGGGCGGCTCCGGCATGTCGTCCAGATAGACGGCACGGCCGCTCACATGGGCGTTGGCGCTTTCGTGGCGGGCGGGGACATGGACGGCGCGGGTCATAGCGCCTCCAGCTCCAGCGGCACGCCGGGGCGCGTGGTGGCGAGGTGCAGGCGTCGGACCAGATTGGCGGCGGCGCTGGCGCGATAGGCGGCGCTGGCGCGGTGATCGGAGAGGGGCGCGAAGTCAGCGGCCAGCGCGGCTTCGATGCCTTCGGGCGGCGCATCAGCCCATGGCGCGCCCGTGAGGAGCGCTTCCAGAGCGGGGGCACGCTTCGCCCGCTCGGCCATGCCGCCGAAGGCTGCGGCCAGATCCGTAACGCGGCCGCCGTCCACCCGCAGGCGGAAGGCGCCGAGCAAGGTGGAGATGTCCTGATCGAACCGGCGCGAGAGTTTCCAGGCGAAGAGCTGCTCTCCCTCGGCGAGGCGGGGGAGGCGGATCGCGACGATCACCTGGTCCGGCGCCAGCGCCGTCTGGCGATAGCCGATGAGAAAATCGGCAATCTTCATGCGGCGCGCCCCGGCGGGCCCGGCCAGTTCCACCTCCGCATCGAGTGCCAGCAGCACCGGCAGCGTGTCGCCGACCGGCGAGGCGGTGCCGAGATTGCCGCCGAAGGTGCCCATGGTCCGGATCTGCCGCGAGCCGATGCGGCGGATGAGGGCGCCGAACGCCGGGAACGCCGCCTCCACCGTCTCCAGCCCCTCCGCATAGGTCACGGCGGCACCGAGGACGAGGTGGTCGCCCTCCCATCCGATCCGCTTCAGCTCTGCCACGCGGCGGGTGGAGATGGCGAGGCGGAAGCCGCGCCGCTTCTTGGCGGGGATGAGGCCGAGGTCGGTAGCGCCGGCGATCAGCACCGCGTCCGGATAGGCGGAGCGCAGCGCCACCAGTTCGGCGAGGGTCTGCGGCACGAGATGCAGTTCCCCCTGTGCCGAGATGCGCGTGCCGGCAATCGGCGGGAGGCTCTCAGGCTCCACCACCGGCGGCGCGGCGCAGAGCGCCCGGGCGGCATCGACGATGGGGCGATAGCCGGTGCAGCGGCAGAGATTGCCCGCCAGCGCCTCGTGGATGTCGCTATCGCTCACCAACGCATCGTCCGCCCGACCCTGCGTGAGCGCATAAAGCGACATGACGATGCCCGGCGTGCAGAAGCCGCACTGGGTGCCGTCGCTCTCGGCCAGCACTGTCTGAGCCGGATGGAGCCCGGCGGAGCCGCCGAGCCCCTCCACCGTCTTCACCTCGGCGCCGTCGATCTGGGACAGAAGCAGGATGCAGGAGTTGGCGACCTGCCAGCGTTGCGCCCCGCCCACCCCTTGACCGATGGCGATGGTGCAGGCGCCGCAATCGCCCTCCGCGCAGCCTTCCTTGGTTCCGGTGAGGCGCTGGCGCGTGCGCAGGAAGTCCAGCACCGTCATGGAGGGGGCGGCGGCCGCCGCCTCGATCCGCTCGCCGTTCAGCAGGAAGGCGATGGCCACGCCCTCAGCCTCCCGCGCTCTGGGATGAGCGGAAGGCCCAGGCCACCATCCGCCGCTCGAACACGGCGAAGATCGCGTACATGAGGATGCCCTGGATGGCGAGGGAGATGAGGCCGGCGAACACCAGCGGCATCTGGAAGTTGGAGCCCGCCTGCACCATGAGATGGCCCACCCCCGCATTGGCGCCGATGGTCTCGGACACCACCGCACCCACGAAGGCGAGGGTGATGCCCACCTTGAGCGCCCCGAAGAGATAGGGCCCGGTGCGGGGAATGCCAACCTTGCGCATGATGTCGAGCTTGGAGGCACCGAGCGCGCGCAGCACGTCCTCCAGCTCCGGCTCGGTGGTGGCAAGGCCGGTGGCCACGTTCACCACGATGGGGAAGAAGGAGATGAGGAAGGCGGTGAGGATCGCCGGCACCTCGCCGATGCCGAACCACATGATGAGGATGGGCACCACCGCCACCTTCGGCACCGAGTTGAAGCCGATCATCACCGGATAGAGCCCGCGATAGATGGTGCGCGACCAGCCGACCACCACGCCCAGCGCAATGCCGAACACCACCGCGATGGCGAAGCCCGCCATGGTGGTCCAGAGCGTGACAAAGGAGTTCTTCAGGAGCGGCCACCAGTATTTCACCATCGCGGCGAAAATCTCGGTGGGCGCGGGCAGGATGAATGTATCGATCCTGAACAGTCGGCAGGCCGCCTCCCAGATCACGAACAGCGCAACGGTGAAATAGACGGGGGCGAGGTCTTCGTTTGAGATTTTCATGTCACGCCGCCTGCCGCACTTCGGCGATCTTGTTGCGCAGTTCGTGCACCAGTTCCGTGAATTCGGACCGATAGCAGACATCGAGATCGCGCGGCCGGGGGAACGGCACCTGCCGCGTCTCCACGATGCGGCCGGGGCGCGCGCTCATCACATGGATGGTGTCGGCGAGGAAGGCCGCCTCGCGCAGGTCGTGGGTGACGAGGATGACGGTGAAGCCGAACTCCTGCCAGAGATCGCGCAGCACGCACCACAGCTCTTCTCGCGTGAAGGCGTCCAGCGCGGCGAAGGGCTCGTCCAGCATCAGCAGCGCCGGCTGGTGGATGAGCGAGCGGCAGAGCGAGGCGCGCTGCTGCATGCCGCCGGACATCTCCCACGGGAAACGATCGGCGAAGGCGCCAAGGCCCACCACGTTGAGCAGCGCCATGGCCTTGTCCTGAAACGCGGCCTTGTCGCGGGAGAAGCGGCGGCGGTAGGGCTCGACAATCTCCAGCGGCAGCATCACGTTCTGCAGCACGGTGCGCCACGGCAGGAGATTGGCGTGCTGGAAGGCCATGCCCGCCACCTTCACCGGCCCCTTCACCTCCTTGCCGTCAATGGAGACGGTGCCGGAGGTTGGCCGGATAAGGCCGGTGACAAGCTTCATCAGCGTGGACTTGCCGCAGCCCGACGGCCCCACCACCGCCGCGAACTCGCCCTTGCGCACGGTGAGCGTGGTGCCGGCCAGTGCCGTCACCGGGCCGGTGCGGCCGGGATAGGTGAGGGTCACATTGTCGAGGACGATCACGGGAAGGCCTTTCGGTTCTGCGTCGACCGTTCCCCGGACAAGCGACACCACAGGTGGAGCGCAGATCCGGGGTCCAGGAGAAAGGTCGGCGAAGCCGGCGATCGCCCCGGCTGCCTCGATTCAGGCCGCCTTCGGCGCACCCTTGCGCTGGACCCCGGCTCGCATTCCGCTCACGCTGCATGCGTCCGGGGTACGAGATGGCCTCACATCTTCCGCGCGCTCGCGGGCGGCAGGAACTCGCTGGTGAAGATGTCCGCCGCCGTGGGCTTGGCCTTGAAGTCGTAGGTGATGCCTACCTGTTCGATGGACTTCGCCAGCCGCGCCGGGTCCACGTCGCCGGTGCCGTTGGCCTTCACCCAGTCGGTGACGATGTTGTCCTTCAGCGCCATTTCGAGGCGGGCCAGCTCGATGGCCTCGTCAGCCGTCTCGTTGCGCTTCATGACCGACTTGATGGCGCCCTTGGGGTCCTTGGCCGTGTCGATGATGCCCTTGATGGTCGCCTTCACGAAGCCCTTCACCACCTCGGGATGGGCCTTGGCGAAGTCGGGGTTCACCATGATGGCGTTGCCGTAGAGCACGAGGCCGTGCTTGGACATGAGCATCACCGCGATGTCGTCCGCCGGCACGCCCTTCTGGCGCAGGTTGAAGAAGGAGGAGAAGGAGAAGCCGGTGATGGCGTCCACCTTGCCGTCGGCCAGCATGGGCTCACGCACGGGGAAGCCGATGTTCTCGATCTTCACCTTCTCGGCGTCGATGCCGTTCTCCTTCACGAAGGCCTTCCACTGGGCGAAGGCGCCATCCGGTGCCGGCGCGCCGAGGATCTTGCCTTCAAGATCCTTGGGCTTGGCGATGCCGGTCTTCTTCAGGCTGACGATGGCGAAGGGCGGCTCGTCATAGACCATCTGGACGGCGACGACCTTCTTGTCCGGGTTCTGGTCGCGGAACTTCATCAGCGAATTGATGTCGAAGAAGCCGATGGGATAGGTGCCCGCCGCCACGCGCGCGATGCCGGCCACCGAGCCGGGACCGCTGTCGATGGTCACGTTGAGCCCCTCGGCCTTGTAGTAGCCCTTGTCCAGCGCCACGAAATAGGGGGCGGACGGCCCCTCGAACTTCCAGTCGAGCGCGAATTTCACGTCGGTCTCGGCCAGCGCCGGCGCCGCCGCCAGGGTGGCGAGGACCGCGGCGAAAACGGAACGCATCAGGCTCATGAAAAGGCTCCTCGGTTTCGCTGCGGTGGACTGCAACGGCCATGCCAGCGGCCCGAGACACCGCTGCGGCAGGCCGAGTGCGCCCGCATCGGCTGGGATCGCCGATTGCCGCACGATGAGGCACTCAGCGGCTGCCCTCAAGATGGGCGTGTTGCTTATATAATTAGCATGCGGGCTTGCCCGCCACCGCTGCTGGACAGGCGCCGCGGCTTGGGCCACTCCATCAGCGGTCAATCAAAGGAGCGGCGATGACGCGGCGGGTACTGCTCACCTGGGAGCAGGGCGCGGGCTTCGGCCACACCATCCAGCTGGCACGCCTCGGCCGGCGGCTCGCTGATGCCGGCGTCGAGGTTGTGGCGGCCGTGCGCCACCTGCAGAACGCCGGGCCTCTGATCGAGGCCGGCATCCGCCTCATCCAGGCGCCGCCATGGCCCGCCCCCGCCCCGCGTCCGGGCGATCACATCCCCGCCTCCGCCACCCTGACGGATAGCCTCGCCCGCGTCGGCCTGCGCGATCCGGACAGCGTGCGGCCGGTGCTGCGCGCCTGGCTCGATATGCTCGACGCCGAGCGGCCGGACCTGATGGTCTGCGACTATGCCCCCCTCGCCGGCCTCGCCGCGCGCGGGCGCTGCCCGGTGATGCAGGCGAGCACGGCCTATTGCCTGCCGCCTGCCGACCTGGAAGCCATGCCAGTCTTCCACGATTTCATGCCGTCCCAGCACACCGATGACGAGGTCGTCGCGGCGGTCAACACCGCGCTGGCACAGACCGGGCTTGCCCCCATCGATCGCATCGGCGCCCTGTTCACCGGCGACGACGCCTTCGTGCGCAGCTTTCAGTTGCTCGACCCGTATGCCGACCTCCGCAGCCGGCAGGCGGAGGGGCCGGTGATGGCCGAGACGATGCGCGAGACCTCGCCCGGTACCCGTACCATCTTTGCCTATATCCACACCGACGTGGCCTCGCGCCCGGACGTGGCCGCCGTGCTGATGGCTCTGGCCCCGCGGCTGGAGATCTACGTGCCGGGGGTCGATCCGTCATGGCTCGCGCCACTGTCGGCTGCGGGGGCAACGGTGCATGGGCGACCGGTTTCCATGGCGGAGGCCATGGCCCGAAGCCGCCTGCTCATCCACCAGGGCAGCGCCGGCGTGGCAGCGGATGCGCTCGCGGCAGGCGTGCCGCAGGTCACCTTCTCGGTGCATGTGGAGCATTGGCTGAACGGCGAGGCACTCGCCGCCGCCGGGCTCAGCCGCAACTTCCCCCTGTTCCATCCCAATGCGCGGATCGCGCTGGAGCCGGTGCTGGCAGCGCTGGAAGACGGGGACATGGCGCTGGTCGCAGCGGCGGCGGGCAGGATGCACCGGGCGGAACTCGCCGCCCGCGATCCGTTGGACGCGCTGACGGAGCGCTGCCGCGCGCTCCTTTAAGCTCGCTCAGTAGCCGATGGGTCCGCCGCCGCCGCCGCCACCACCACCGCCACCGGGGAAGCCGGGGAAGGTCGGCAGGTTGGGGAAGCCCGGAAAGCCGCCGCCACCGCCATAGCCGCCGGGGAACCCACCGCCGCTGCCGTAGCCATAGGGCGGCGGGGTGATGGGGATGACGACGTTGCTCTGGTTCTGCTGGGAGGCCTGTTGGGCGATGGTGTCCGCCTCGCCCTGGAGCTGCGTGTTCACCGAACGGCACGTGGCCGCGGCGAGGTCCATGGTGGTCTGGCCCTGCACCGGCACGCCGCACGGGTGGCTGGAGCCCCGGTCGAGGCCGGTGATGTCCGGAATGGGGCCGGGCCGCCCGCCGTTCTGGCCTGTCTGGCTGCGGGTCTGGGCGATCACCGCATCGATCTGGGCCTGCGACACGCGCACCGGACCCGTCATGCCGCCGCGCCCGACGGTGACCATGAAACCGGGGCGGCGGACCACGATCGTCTCCCCGCCCGGCCCCACCACGGTGAGGGTGCCGAACTGGAGGATGGCCTGGGTCTCGCCGTCGCGGTGGATGACGGCCGCGACGCCGCCGCGGATGCCGATGGTCGCCACCGGCGTCTTCACCTCGGCCCCGCCCGTGTGGCTGGCGTTGCCGCCGACGAAGCGCGCCGCACCCTTGGTGAGGGTGAGCGCCATGGAGCCGGCCTTGGCGTTGGGATCGTAGACGAACTCATCGATGACGAGGTTCGAGTTGGGGCCGATGTTCAGCGTGGTCTTGTCCACGAACAGGACCTGCACGCTGCCGGCGGAGCTGGTCTCGATGCGCTCGCGGTGGATGATGCTGGCGCCAAGCTCCAGCGTGCGGACGCCCGAGCCGGCATTGCCGGTGGAGCGCGGGTTGACCGCCGCGGCCGTGCCGACGCTGTTCTGCGCGAGGGCGGGGCCGGTGGCGGCCACGATGGCGAGGGAGGCGACGGACGCCAGGAGACGGGCCAGGAGGCGGGCGGGGGTGCTGATGGGCATGATGCGTTGCTCCTCAGAACCGCACGTTCGGGCCGATGGAAACGCTGAAATTGTCGAACGCATAGTTCGGCAGCGTCGAGGTGGACCAGCTGTACTGGACCTGGGTCAGCAGCCCCCACTGCTCGTGGATCGGCACGTCAAGCGCGAGGCCGACCCGATACTGGTTGTCCTGCTCGGTGATGAATTTGGAGATGAACGGATTGGGCGCGTCGTAGCTGTAGCGCGAGTAGCCGACGCTCGGGATAGCGATCCAGCGTCTCACACCCCACAGGCCCTGGAACTCGAACGGCGCCGCAAGGTCCACCGCGAAGGTGTTGTAGGAGAGCCAGGGCAGTTCGCCGGAGGCATCGTTGTAGGAGAGGCGCGCGCGCCAGCGCCAGTCGTCGGTGATGCGGCCGAAGGCGTTGCCGCCCACCGTCCACATGTCGCCGCTCTGGAAGGAGGCGGTGGGATAATCCCGCGAGGACTGGTAGTCGCGCTGGCGGATCTCCACGAACGGCTCGAGCCCGAACCAGGCGCTGAACGGCAGATAGAGCGAGGCGCCCGCGCCGTAGGTGCCGAGATAGCCGTCCCCGCCCAGCGTCACGCCGCCGGCGAGCACATAGGCGCGGATGGAGGAGCCCGGCAGCGCATCCGGCGCCAGCGCGAAGCGCGGGCCGGTGTTGAACTCGGCGAAGCCGAGGTTCAGCTGCTGCAGCTGGAACTGCTGTGAATAATACAGATTGAGGTTGGTTTCCCAGACATCGCCGCGCTGGTTGCCGAAGTCGTAGACATGGCGGATGGAGGCGAGGGCGAAGGCATTGCCATCCGCCTGCGCAGCGGCGCTCGGCGGCAGGAGGGCGCCCACATCCTGGCCGATCACGAGGCGGCTGGAGGGACCGTAATTGGCGTTGGACTGGTAGCGCACGCCCACCTGTCCGTAGAAGCTCCACTGGCTGGTGGCGAGGCGGCGGTCGATCTCCACCAGATAGGCGGCGATGTTGTCCCGCTCTTGCCCCGACAGCTCCGGCGACTGGGCGATGGGCTCGAAATAGGCGCGTGCGGATTCATACGCACCGAGCCGGTAGTAAAGCCGCGCCAGTTCCAGGCGCACCCGCACCAGCCTGGGATTGTAGAAGAGGATGCGCTCGTAGACGCCGATGGCGGCTTCGTAGTCACCCACCTCCACCGCGCGCCGCGCGAGCCGGAAGGCCAGTTCCACGTCCGCCGGACGCTTCAGGGACTGGTCGAAAAGAGTGTTGAATTCCGGATCGGAGTCCGCCAGCGCGGTCTGCTGCGCTGCCAGCGCCGGCGCCGACAGCGCGCCCAGCGCCACAGTCAGCACGATTCCGCGCCTGCACGCCCACGCGCACAAACCACCCCTGCCCGAGCGAGACGCCCGAGTAATGTACCGCTTTACCAGCATGCCTGACCATCCGGCTCTTGCTGGCAAGGCCCCGCCCCTTGCCCGTGGAGCGATCTTTACCATTGCGTGTGTCGGAAGGGGATTCCAGGTGGCTGCACAAGCCAAGGATTCATGCGTATTTCCGGGAGAGAAAAGCATTTTTGTCACAGGCGCCGCCGCAAGACGCCACGATCATACCGCCCACCCGTGTTTCGCTCTCATTTCGCAACGGCATGGCCTCCGCCAACCAACGCGTGCCGCATTCTGACATTGCGCCAATGCAATAAGTAAGAACTTTTAATCGGGAATTGTTTGCATAGATTGGTCTCAACGGCGGCCGGGGTGCCGCCCAGAGGATCAGGAGCAGACCATGCGCAGCATCGGACTTCATCACGTGACCGCCATCGCCGGCCCGGCCCGCCGCAATCTCGACTTCTACACCCGCACCCTCGGGCTGCGGCTGGTGAAGAAGACCGTCAATTTCGACGATCCCGGCACCTATCACTTCTATTTCGGCGATGCCGCCGGCTCGCCGGGCTCCATCCTCACCTTCTTCCCCTGGGAATCCGCCGGCATCGGCCGGGCGGGCGTGGGCGAGACGCAGGAGACCGCGTTCCGTATCCCGGAGGCCGCCGTGAGCTACTGGACGGAGCGGCTCGTCACCGCCGGCCTTTCACCGGACCTGCCGGAGAAGCGCTTCGGTGAGACCGTGATCGCCTTCAAGGACCCGGACGGGATGCGCATCGCCCTCGTCGGCGTCCCCGGCATCGAGGCCGAGCCCGCCTGGGGCGGCGGCGAGGTGCCGGAGGCGCACGCCATTCGCGGTATGCATTCCGTGACCCTCCTCCTGAAGGAGGCCGGCGCCACCGCGGACATCCTCACCGACGTGTTCGGCTTCGAAGAGGCCGGTCGCGAGGGCACCCGCATCCGCTACCGGGCGCCGGGGGTTGCGGTCGGTGGCATCGTGGACATCCGCGAGGCCGGCGGCTTCCTCTCCGGCCGGCAGGGACGCGGCAGCGTCCACCACATCGCCTTCCGCGCCGCCGACGACGCGGAACAGGCCGAGATGGTGGAGAAGCTGACGGCCCGCCACGGCCGCCATGTCACCGAGCAGCGGGACCGGAACTACTTCCGCTCCGTCTACTTCCGCGAGCCCGGCGGCGTCCTGTTCGAGATCGCCACCGACGATCCTGGCTTCGCCGTGGACGAGGCGCCCGAGCATCTCGGCGAGGCGCTGAAGCTGCCGGCCCAGTACGAGGCGCACCGCGCCGAGATCGAGCGGGTTCTCCCGCAGGTCGCCTGAGCAAAGGCCCGACCCCCCATCATCGCCCGGCCGTTCCCGCGGCCGGGCCGCAAGGAATACTTCAATGACCGCCCTGCCCCTGGGCCCCGCCGCCACCGCGCGGGGTCCCCTTTCCTTCACCCACCGTTTCGTTCCGGCCACCGATCCGTCTGCCGCGCCGCTCTTGCTGCTCCACGGCACCGGCGGCGACGAGAACGATCTTCTCCCCCTCGGCCGGATGCTGTCGCCTGGCGCGGCCCTGCTGTCGCCGCGCGGCAAGATCAGCGAAGGCGGCATGCCCCGCTTCTTCCGCCGGCTGGCGGAAGGCGTCTTCGACGAGGAGGACGTGGTGCGGCGCGCCAACGAGCTGGCCGATTTCATCGGCGAGGCCCGCGCCGCCTATGGTCTGGCTGCCCCCGTGGCGGTGGGCTTCTCCAACGGCGCGAATATCGCCGCGGCGATGCTGATGCTGCGTCCGGACGCGCTCTCCGGCGCGGCGCTGCTGCGGGCCATGGTGCCGCTCGCGAACCCGCCTGCCGGCTCTATCGCCGGAACGCCGGTGCTGCTGCTCTCGGGTTCCGCCGATCCGATCGTGCCGGCGGCGAACGCGGCCCGCCTCGCGGCCCAGCTCGGCGCGCGCGGCGCCCGCGTGGAGCATCGTGTGCTGCCGGGCGGTCACGGCCTGATGCCCGTGGACATGTCCGCCATGCGCGACTGGCTTGCGCGGACCGCCCCGGCCGCCTGATACCCGGACGAAACGAGGGCCGGCGCGCCGGGCGCGATGCTCAGCGCGCCGGCTTCGCAGGGGCGGCCGGGGTCGCCATGGCGGCGTTTCCGCCGCTGACCCGCGAGGCGGCGACGATGGCCGGCGCAAGCGCGTCCGCAAGGCAGGTATAGCCGGCGTCATTCATGTGGAAGCTGTCCCACGCGAGCGTCTTGCGGAAGCCCTGCGGATCCTGCGCGGCCCACTGCTTCATCATGGCGTAACGGCGCAGGAGCGGCACGCCACGCCCGACCGTCGTGGAATCCACCGCGTCCACAAAGCTCTCGTAGCGCGCGACATCGGTGATGCCGGGGAAATACTGCTGGTCGATCACGATCGCCGCCGCGCCCGCGGCCGCGATGGCCGAGAGGCCTTGCGTGACGATCGCGCGCAGCCGGGTGGGATCGCCGCCGAAGATGACATCGTTGGTGCCCACCTGCCAGATCACCAGATGCGGCGCGGGTTGCGCCTTCACCAGCGCCTCCAGGCGCGCGAGGGTGGACGGGCCGGTCTCGCCCGAGACGCCGGCATTCATCACCGTGACGCGCCCCTCGCCCATGAGCGTCGCCAGACGGCGGGCCAGCTGGCTCGGATAGGTCTGGTCCGAACTCGATGCGCCCGCGCCGGCGGTGGTGGACGAGCCGATGGCCAGGATGCGCAGCGGCTGGCCGTCCTTCAGCGCCTTCACGCCGGCCGGCATGGACAGGGCCGGAGACGGGCGCGCGGTGCAGCCGCTGGCCGCCGACGCGGCGGCGGGGCTGAGCACGGACAACGCCACGGCAATCAGGGGCAGGGCGAAACGGCGAAGACGGCGCATGGCAAGACCGAAGTATGAGGACAGCGCCGACCAGTCCGGAGCGCGCCCCGGATTGAACCCAAGGGAAGGCCGGCGTCAACCTGAATGCTTGGAACGTCGGGCTATTCTGCGGCGCGCAGCGGGGTTTGCGTCGGCTGCGCCGCGCGGGGATCCACCCACGCGCCGGCTTCGATCTCGGCCATCTGCTGGGAGATATCGCGCACCACTTTCCGCGAGAATGGCCCGAGGTGCATGTAGAACAGCGCCAGCGAGAGCAACTGCTCCAGCCTGTCCAGCCGCTTCATCCCGCGCAGCACCACCGGCCAGACATGCACCGCCGTGCGCGGATGGCGCCAGGTGACCGTGGCGAGCACGCCGAACAACCGCCCGAGATCGGCGACGAGTTGCCTGATGTCGATGGGGGTCGGTGGCGGAGGCGGCTCGGGAGATTTGACCGCACCCTCCTGACGGCCGACGAGTTCCGACAGCCGGCGGATACGGCCGAAGAAGGCGCGTGGCGCGTAGACCCGAGCATAGACCTCGCGATAGCGCCGCAGCACGTCGACCCGTGGCTCCAGGGTCGCGAAATTGAGCCCGGCGCTGGTCTGGTCGCCATTGCGGAAATCCTCCTCCCGCAGCGGGAACATCCGCCCTTCCCGCTCCAGCCGGCGCGAGAGCTGGGTGTCGGGAAGCGCATAAAGGAGGCCCAGCGACACCACCGGGATCGCGGCCTCCTCGATCAACTCCGCCATGGCGTCCGCCGCGTCGGGGGCTTCATTGTCGAAGCCGACGATGAAGCCGGCGATGACCACGATACCCGCGGCATAGATGCGGTGGACGCTGGCGGCGATGTCGCGCCGGGTGTTCTGCTTCTTCTGGGTGGAGCGCAGCACCTCGGGATCGGGGCTCTCGATGCCCACGAACACGAGATAAAATCCGGCCGCCGCCATCTGATCCAGCAACGCCGGATCGTCCGCGAGGTTGAGCGAGGCCTCGGTGGAGAAGTGGAACGGGTGACCGTGCGCGTGCTGCCACGCGATGAGATGCGGCAGGAAAGCCTTCACCGCCTTCTTGTTGCCGATCAGATTGTCGTCGACGAAATCCACATGGCCCCGGTAGCCGAGCGCGTAAAGGGCATCGAGCTCCGCGAGCATCTGCTCGGTGGTCTTGGTCCGCGGCACCCGGCCATACAGCTCGATGATGTCGCAGAACTCGCAGGTGAACGGGCAGCCGCGGGAAAACTGCACGCCCACGAACAGATAGTCCGGCAGGTGGAGCAGATCGAAGCGCGGCACCGGCGTCCGGGTCACGTCCGGCCGCTCGTCCGGCGCGGCGATGAGGCCGCTGCGCTCGCCCCGCTCCCAGGCCGCCACGAAAGCGGAGAGCGTGGCCTCCGCCTCGCCGAGAACACGGAAATCGGCTGCCTCATAGGCTTCGGGGCTGGACGACACATCCGGCCCGCCGACCACCACGACCTTGCCCGCCGCCTTCATGGCGGCGACGGCGGCCAGCGCCTCCTGGCGCTGGGGCAGCATGCCGCTCACGAAAACAACGTCCGCCCATGCGAGGTCGGCCGGGTCCAGCGGGCGGGCATTCAGATCGCACAGCCGCGCCTCCCAGTGGGCGGGCAGCAGCGCGGCGACGGTGATCAGTCCCAGAGGCGGAGCCATGCAGCGGGCGCCTTTGAGCCGCGCCAGCTCCAGATTGCGCCAGAAGCTCGCCTGCGCGAACCGCGGATAGAGAAGCAGCACCCGGACGCCCGACATCGCCCCTCCCGTGAATCCCCGCGATCCTAGGATGGTTGCGCAGCAATGTCATTGCAACGACGCAACGCAGCGGCACCCATGCGTGCGCGGTCTATTCGGTCGGATATGGGAGAAGATCGAAGTGGCGGGAGTGACGGGGCTCGAACCCGCGACCTCCGGCGTGACAGGCCGGCGCTCTAACCAACTGAGCTACACCCCCGAACCGGCGGCAGGTCTTGCCGACCGCCGAGGAGAGCGGCGTGGTACGGCACCCCTCCGCCCAAGTCAAGCAAGCCGCGCATTTTTTGCCGGGAAGTTGTCCACAGGCTCCGCAAAACCGCGCAACCGCAACGCTTTGCGGCAGGCGCGGAGATGGGGATTCCGACACGCCGAGGACGCCGCAAGGGCGCACCTGTCACCGTCAGGGGAGGCTTGCGCCGCGGCCGGAATCATCAGGGTCACGAAGGAAAGCGGTGGGGCTGGAAATGGTGGGCGGTGACGGGCTCGAACCGCCGACCCTCTCGGTGTAAACGAGATGCTCTACCAACTGAGCTAACCGCCCGGTCGTCGCAGGACCTTTGCGCGCTATAATCCGCTCCGGCCCCAGCGGCAAGGGCAGGCATCCTGATGGGCGGCATGGCGTGGGGCCGGCCGTTATCGGGAGGGATCCCGCAACGTGCGAATGTCGGGTCCAATTCCCCGCGCGAAGTCTTGAGGGAGAAACCGCGCGCCATGGACCCGTCGCACGACGGGTGCGTTTACGGGGCGCTGCGGGCTTGATCCGTCTCTGGAAAGCGGGTGCCACACCGGGAAGCGCGAAGGGCACGACCTGCTTGATGCGTCTTCCGACAGGCGGCAATGCAGCCAGGCGGCAATGTAGCTTGCCGGATCGGGGACGCTCCGCCCGGTACGGCCGGGCCGGGAGCGTCCGGATAGCCCGCCGGACATCCGTCCGGAGAGGCACATGGAGCGGCGATCGCGGCCGGCGCAGCGTGCGTCCGGGCCGCAAGGCCCGATCAGTCGTTCACGGCTTCCTTGAGGCCCTTGCCGGGGGTGAACTTCGGCGCCTTGGAAGCCTTGATCTTCACCGGCTTGCCGGTGCGCGGGTTGCGGCCTTCACGGGCAGCGCGCGTCACCACGGAGAAGCTGCCGAAACCGATCAGCTTGACTTCCTCGCCATCCTTGAGCGCCTTGGCGATGATGTCGAAGGTCGCGTCCACAGCCGCAGCCGCAGCGGTCTTCGTCAGCTTCGCCTCTTCGGCCACGGCGGCGATCAGTTCGTTCTTGGTGGTCATCTGACCTTTCCTTCCGTTGTCAGAACGCGAATCGTGCAGGGCGAGCCCCGAACGAACGGCGCGAGCATCACGGAAAATAAGGCTTTTGCAAGCGAGATCGGCGCCAAACCCGCACCAATGCACGATTTTGCGCTGTGCGCCTGCGAACAGCAAAGGAGCGAGCGAGCGGAGGGAGCGTCCCGCGGGCTCTGCTAAGTCATTGAAAAGATTTAGGGCGTGCACCACGCTCCCCGAAGGTCCGGAGATAGCGGCGACACGCCCTCTAAAAATGTTCAGAAACTGTTGATACAGGCCGGGTTGCGGACAATCCGGCCTGGTTTTCGTCAGTGGGCGACCACGCCCGCGTTGTCCTCGTCGGCAACCGGCGGGTTGTTCACCGGCCGCTCTTCCCAGGTGATGGGCTCGGGCGGGCGAACCAGCGCGTTGGCCAGCACCTCGTCCATGCGCGACACAGGCACGATCTCCAGCGCGTTCTTCACGTTGGCCGGGATGTCCGCCAGGTCCTTGGCGTTCTCCTCGGGGATCAGCACCTTCTTGATGCCGCCGCGCAGAGCCGCAAGGAGCTTTTCCTTGAGGCCGCCGATGGGCAGCACCCGGCCGCGCAGGGTGATCTCGCCGGTCATCGCCACGTCGCGACGGACGGGGATGCCGGTGATCACCGACACGATGGCGGTTGCCATGGCGACGCCGGCCGAGGGACCGTCCTTCGGGGTCGCCCCCTCGGGAACGTGCACGTGGATGTCGCGCCGCTCGAACAGGGGCGGCTCGATGCCGAAGTCCACCGCCCGCGAGCGCACATAGGATGCGGCTGCGGAGATGCTCTCCTTCATCACGTCACGCAGGTTGCCTGTGACCGTCATCTTGCCCTTGCCGGGCATCATGAGGCCTTCGATGGTCAGCAGTTCGCCGCCCACCTCGGTCCAGGCGAGGCCGGTGACGACGCCCACCTGGTCCTCGGTCTCCACCTCGCCGTAGCGGAAGCGCGGGGCGCCGAGGAAGTCCTCGAGGTTCTTGCCCGTGACCTTCACCGACTTCTTCTTGGAGAGCATCAGCTCCTTCACCGCCTTGCGGGCGAGGGTGGAGATCTCGCGCTCGAGGTTGCGCACGCCCGCTTCCCGCGTGTAGCGCCGGATGAGGGTGAGCAGGGCCTCGTTGTCGATGGTCCACTCCTTCTCGGTCATGCCGTGCTTCTGGAGCGAGTTGGGGATCAGGTGCTTGCGCGCGATCTCCACCTTCTCGTCTTCCGTGTAGCCGGCGATGCGGATCACCTCCATGCGGTCCAGAAGGGCCGGCGGGATGTTCAGCGTGTTCGCCGTGGTCACGAACATGACGTTCGAAAGGTCGTAGTCCACCTCCAGATAGTGGTCGTTGAAAGTGTGGTTCTGCTCGGGGTCGAGCACCTCGAGCAAAGCCGAGGACGGATCGCCGCGGAAATCGGCGCCCATCTTGTCGATCTCGTCCAGCAGGAAGAGCGGGTTCGACTTCTTCGCCTTGCGCATGGACTGGATGACCTTGCCCGGCATGGAGCCGATGTAGGTCCGCCGGTGGCCACGGATCTCCGCCTCGTCGCGCACGCCGCCGAGGGCCACGCGCACGAACTCACGGCCCGTCGCCTTGGCGATGGACTTGCCGAGCGAGGTCTTGCCGACGCCGGGCGGGCCGACGAGGCACAGGATGGGCCCGGTGAGCTTGTTGGCACGGCTCTGCACGGCCAGATACTCGACGATGCGCTCCTTGACCTTGTCGAGGCCGTAATGATCGCTGTCGAGAATCTCCTGGGCGTAGTTGAGGTCCTTCTTGACCTTGCTCTTGATGCCCCACGGGATCGACAGCAGCCAGTCGAGATAGTTCCGCACGACCGTGGCTTCCGCCGACATGGGCGACATCTGGCGGAGCTTCTTCAGCTCGTGCGTCGCCTTCTCGCGGGCTTCCTTGGTGAGCTTGGTCCGCTTGATGCGGTCCTCCAGCTCCTGCAGGTCGTCCTTGCCGTCCTCGTCGCCCAGCTCCTTCTGGATCGCCTTCATCTGCTCGTTCAGGTAGTACTCGCGCTGGGTCTTCTCCATCTGCCGCTTCACGCGGGTCCGGATGCGCTTCTCCACCTGGAGCACGGAGATCTCGCTCTCCATCAGGCCGAGCACCTTCTCCAGGCGATCGGACACCTTCAGGGTCTCGAGCACGCCCTGCTTCTCGGGGATCTTCACCGCGAGATGCGAGGCGACCGTGTCGGCGAGCTTGGAATGGTCGTCGATCTGGCTGACGACGCCGACCACCTCGGGCGACACCTTCTTGTTGAGCTTCACGTAGTTCTCGAACTCGGTGACCACCGAGCGCGCGAGCGCCTCGCCCTCGACGCGGTCACCGACCTCGTCGTCGAGCGTGATGGCCTCGGCCTCGTAGAGGTCGGTCCGATCGGTATAGCGGGTCACCTGGGCGCGGCTGACGCCCTCGACCAGCACCTTCACGGTGCCGTCGGGCAGCTTCAGCAGTTGCAGCACGGTCGCGAGCGTGCCCACCGAGAAAATGGCATCGGGGGCCGGATCGTCATCCGACGCATTCTCCTGGGTCGCGAGCAGGATGTAGGTATCGCCGCGCATCACCTCTTCGAGGGCGCGAATGGACTTTTCGCGACCCACGAACAGGGGAACGATCATGTGGGGAAACACCACGATGTCGCGAAGCGGCAGGACCGGGAAGGTCTGGGACACTCCGGCAACGAGCGGCGGGCGCGGCTTCTGGCTCGTCATGACGCAATCCTTTCAAGAAGTGCACGCGCTGGATTTGGGCGCAGAACTGCGTTGCCGCGCGTGCACGCGGCCGGAGACGGGTGTGGATTTTCAATGCTGAAGCGGCTTTCGCCGCAGGAGGCACGAGGTCCGACCCCCGAGACCGGAACTTTCGAAAAGTAGATGGACACGCAACCTGCCCGTTTCAAGGGCACACCATTGACCTCTTTGGGGGATCCGCCCTGGCAGGCGAATGCCCGGAGAAGAGGGCGGACCGGCGCCACGGCTCCGGCCGTCATCTCCCGCCTCATGCCCCGACCGGTGACCCCGATCGGGACCAGCCGGGGACCGGAGGGAGCCCGGGCCGGCTGAATTCTGGTCATGTCCCGCCCTCTCCCGAAACCGCAAGGCTTTGGGAGAGGCGCGGAGCCCGACACGTCACGCACTGGCACCCGCGTCGCCGACGCGATCGGCGTAGATATAGAGCGGGCGCGCATTCTGCTCGACGACTTCGCGGCTGATCACCACCTCCTCGACCCCTTCGAGGCCGGGGAGATCGAACATGGTGTCCAGCAGGATGCCCTCCATGATGGAGCGCAGGCCACGGGCGCCGGTCTTGCGCTCGATCGCCTTGCGGGCGATGGCGCCGAGGGCCTCCTCGTGGATGGTGAGGTCCACGCTCTCCATCTCGAACAGCCGCTGGTACTGCTTGACCAGCGCGTTCTTCGGCTCGGAGAGGATCTTCTTCAGCGCCTCCTCATCAAGATCACCCAGCGTCGCCAGCACGGGCAGGCGGCCGATGAACTCGGGGATGAGCCCGTACTTCAGCAGATCCTCGGGCTCGACCTCACGGAACACCTCGCCGGGCCGGCGATCCTCGGGCGGCGCCACCTTGGCCTGGAAGCCGATGGAGGTGGAGCCCTTGGACCGCGACGAGATGATCTTGTCGAGGCCGGCGAAGGCGCCGCCGCAGATGAAGAGGATGTTGGTGGTGTCCACCTGCAGGAATTCCTGCTGGGGATGCTTGCGGCCGCCCTGGGGAGGAACGGAGGCGACCGTGCCCTCCATGATCTTCAGCAGGGCCTGCTGCACGCCCTCGCCCGAGACGTCCCGGGTGATGGACGGATTGTCGGATTTGCGACTGATCTTGTCGATCTCGTCGATGTAGACGATGCCGCGCTGCGCCCGCTCGACATTGTAGTCGGCCGCCTGGAGCAGCTTGAGGATGATGTTCTCCACGTCCTCGCCCACGTAGCCGGCTTCGGTCAGCGTGGTGGCGTCGGCCATGGTGAAGGGCACATCAAGGATGCGCGCCAGCGTCTGCGCGAGCAGCGTCTTGCCCGAGCCGGTGGGCCCGATCAGCAGGATGTTGGACTTCGCGAGCTCCACGTCGCCGTGCTTGGTGGCGTGGTTGAGACGCTTGTAGTGGTTGTGCACCGCAACCGAGAGAACCTTCTTCGCGTGGTCCTGGCCGATGACGTAGTCATCGAGGACCTTGCGGATCTCCTTCGGGGTCGGGATGCCATCCCGCGACTTCACCAGAGAGGACTTCGACTCTTCCCGGATGATGTCCATGCACAACTCGACGCATTCGTCGCAGATGAACACGGTGGGTCCGGCGATGAGCTTCCTGACCTCATGCTGGCTTTTGCCGCAGAACGAGCAATAAAGCGTGTTCTTGCTGTCGCTGCCGCCGGTCTTGCTCATCTCACGTCTCCTAGTGCCCTCACGAACCGGACATTTGGACCGGCCGACCCGTCAGGGCCTCGTATGGGGTTTGCACGAAGCAAAAATCTCGCCAAACCCGAATGTGGTGATCCACTTCCCAAAAGCCAATCACCCTGAGGCGACGCGATCAAGGCAGGCTGACGACATTCCCCAGACCAAGGGACGCGCCGCCGCCGACCTGAAGGTCGCGCCGTCCGCCGATCGTCTGCTCACGACCTTTCGCAATCCTGAACCCGGGACTTATTACGAAGTCCGGACCCCGACGGTTCATGGCCCTGAAACGCGAAGGCCCCCACCATGAGGCGGGGGCCGACAACGCGGCATCCGATGCCGGCTTAACGACATGCAAGCGCGATCTTGCACCGCACGCAAGTGGGGCATTGCGAGAACGCCGGGCGTGTTGCCCAACTATCGCTATCGCCCCGCCTCCTCCCGCGGCCAAGCTGACGCTCAACCTCAGGCGGCCTTGCTGACCTCGTCGGTCGGGCGCTTGTCGATCACGGAATCGATAAGCCCGAACTCCTTGGCGGCCTCGGAGGTCATGAAGTTGTCGCGCTCGAGGGCGTTCTCGATGGCGTCGAACGACTGGCCGGTATGCTTCACATAGATTTCATTCAGCCGCTTCTTGAGGCTGAGGATTTCCTGCGCGTGAAGCATGATGTCCGTCACCTGGCCCTGGAAGCCGCCGGACGGCTGGTGGACCATGATTCGCGCGTTAGGCAACGCGAATCGCATGCCCTTCTCGCCCGCGGTCAGCAGCAGCGAGCCCATGGAGGCCGCCTGGCCGATGCAGAGCGTCGACACCGCCGGCTTGATGAACTGCATGGTGTCGTAGATGGCGAGGCCCGACGTCACCACTCCCCCGGGGGAGTTGATGTACATCGAGATTTCCTTCTTCGGATTGTCCGCCTCGAGGAACAGGAGCTGGGCCACCGCGAGGGTGGACATGCCGTCCTCGACCGGGCCGGTGAGGAAAAGGATGCGCTCCTTCAGGAGGCGGGAAAAGATGTCATAGGACCGCTCGCCACGGTTGGTCTGCTCAACCACCATGGGGATCAGGTAATTCATGTAAGTATCGACAGGATCACGCATCTTAAATCCCCCGGGGGGCGCATGGGAGGGCGCGGGTAAGGGCACGCCGCTTCCGGCGTGCCGCGCGATTTCGTCGCAGGACGGATCGCGGCCCGAGCCTCAGGCCGCCTTCTCGTCCTCGTCATCCTTGAAGAGCTCTTCCTTGGTGACCGTCTTCTCGGTCACGTTGGCGAGCTCCAGGAGGAAGTCGACGACCTTCTCCTCGAACAGGGGGGCGCGCACGGATGCCAGAGCCTCGGGGGTGCGGCGGTAATAATCCCACACCTGCTGCTCCTGGCCGGGGAACTGGCGGGCCCGTTCGACCACCGCGCGCGTCACCTCGTCATCGGAAACCTGGATATTGTTGCGCTCGCCGATTTCCGCAAGCACCAGGCCGAGGCGCACACGGCGCTCGGCGATGCGGCGGTAATCCTGGCGTGCCTCTTCCTCGGTGGTGCCTTCATCGGCGAAGGTGCGGCTCTGGGCGGCGAGATCCTCGTTCACCCGGCTCCACACACCGTAGAATTCCTGCTCCACGAGGCCTTCCGGCACGTCGAACTTGTGGGTCGCGTCGAGGCCGTCGAGCAGGGCGCGCTTCACCTTCTGGCGGGCGGCGCCGGCATATTCCTGCGCGATGCGGGCCTTCACGGTCTCGCGGAGCTTCTCGAGGCTTTCCTGGCCGAGGGTCGCGGCGAAAGCGTCGTCCACGGTGATCGCGCCGGGCGCATCGACGGACTTGACGGTCACCTCGAAGGTCGCGGCCTTCCCGGCGAGCTCCTTGGCGGCATAGCCCTCGGGGAAAGTGACGCTGAGGGTGCGGCTCTCACCGGCGCTGGCGCCGACGAGCTGCTCCTCGAAGCCGGGGATGAAGCCCTTGGAGCCGAGCAGGACGTCGATGTCCTGGCCTTCGCCGCCCTGGAACTTCTCGCCGTCCACATAGCCGGTGAAGTCGATGGTGAGGCGGTCGCCGTCGGCGGCGGGGCCGTCCTTGGTCGCGAAGGGGCGGTTGGCGTCGGCGATGCGCTGCACGGCCTCGTCCACCTCGGCGTCAGTCACTTCGACCACAGGCTTCTCGACGGAGATGTCCTTGAAATTGCCGAGCTCGATCTTCGGCAGGATTTCCAGCTCCACGTCGTAGGCGAGGTCCTTGCCGCCATCGAGCAGGGTCTGGAACTGGGGGTCTTCCTCCGGACCCTTGATCCGGGGCTGGAGCGCCAGCTTGAAGCCGTGCTCCTCGACGATCTTGCCGTTGGTCTCGTTGACGGTCTGCTCGATGATCTCGGACATCACGGTCTTGCCGTAGACGCGCTTGAGATGGGCCACGGGCACCTTGCCGGGGCGGAAGCCGTTCAGCTTCACCTGGCCCTTGAGCTCGTTGAGCCGGGCGTCGGCCCGGGCGTCGAGGTCGGCGGCGGACACCACCACACGGAACGCGCGCTTGAGGCCCTCGGCCCCGGTCTCGGTCACCTGCATCGTCTTGCCTTCACATCCTCATCGCGCCAGGCGCGGTAACTTGAATTCAGCGCTGTCACCGGCATCCCGCGGCAATCGCCGGAGGCCGCGCGGCACGGTGGACCTGCTCCCGACCAGCCCGCCCTGCGGCGGCCGGCACGCGAACATGCGGCGGCATTGGTGCGGGCGGAGGGTTTCGAACCCCCACGACTTGCGTCACGGGAACCTAAATCCCGCGCGTCTACCAGTTCCGCCACGCCCGCGGCCCCGTCTCGCCAAAGGCCCGTCGCACCCAAAGGCCCGACGCGCCCAAGCCATTCATGCCGGCGAAGGGAGATCGCACCCGGTATCGGCATCGACGCGCTTGAGCGCACGACGCCTCCGGGCACGGCTCCACCGCTCGCGCACGAGGCCGCACGCGCCGTTCGGGTCGCGGCTTATATCATGCCCGCGCGGTCGCGCAGCAAGAAAATGGCGCCGGAAGCCGTGCTCTCACGGTCCCCGCCCCGGCCACGGCAGGACGCCGCATCCAGACCCTGCCCTACGCCAGCGGATGACCTCGCCCGATGGCTGGAAACCGTGCAATGCCAGGGTCCTGCTCGCGCGAGGCAATGCGCCGAATGCCTTGAGGCACGGGCAGACCGTCCATCGCGTCACGAAGCTGAGCAGGAAAGCCGCTTGCCCTTTTTCCGGCCGCGTAACATGGTCCCACCACCCTGCCAGGAGATGCAGCGTGAGCACGCCGATTCCCTCTCGTCGCACCGTTCTCAAGGGGGCTGCGGCCCTGTCGTTCGCCGGCGCTGCCGGTGCCATTCTGCCGGAATGGGCGCTGGCGCAGGGACAGGCCGCCGCGCCGGTGGCGCTCACCGCCGCCGAGGGCACGCGCCCGGCCATCGCCGGACAGGGCAACCTCGCGCTCTTCAACGATTCCCTGCCGGGCCCGGTGCTGCGCGTAAAGAAGGGCAGCGAGCTTTCGATCCAGTTCGCCAATGCGCTCAAGGAGAGCGTGGGCCTGACGTGGCAGGGCGTGCGGCTGCCGGCGGACGCAGCTGCCGCCGCCGCGGCGGCGGTCACCGGCGGACAGAACAAGCTCATCCGGCTCACGCCGAAGGATGCCGGCACTTACTGGTACCACGCCTCCTCCCCTGCCCTCGCCCGCCGCGCGCTGTCTGGCGCGCTCATCGTGGACGAGCCGGGCGCGCCCGCCTACGCTTCGGACAACCTCCTGTTCATCCAGTCTTTTCCGCCCGAGAGCGGGGTGCCGATCTTCCCGGTCAACGGCGAGTTTTCCCCCACCTTCCAGGGCCCGGCCAGTGGGCGCAGCCGTCTGCGGCTGGTGAACGCGACCCCGCTCTTCCTGCGGCTGCGGCTCAAGGGGCCGGCCGCCTATGTCATTGCCATCGACGGACAGCCTGTCGCCCAACCTTTCGAGTTGAAGGAGGGCCGGATCCAGATCGCGCCGGGCGGGCGGGTGGACGTGGCGGCGACCATCGATGATGCGGACGCCACCATTATCGAGATCGAGACCGCCCAGGATCCGATCCGGCTCGCCGTTGTCACGCCGGTCGGTCCGGCCGGCCCCATGCCCTCCGGCCCACCCACTCCGCTCCCGCAGAATGATTTGCCGGCTGAAATTCCGCTCAAGGATGCGGTACGCGTTGAACTGCCCATCGGGGGGAAGAGTGGCGCGCCCGCTTCGCTGGGGACCGTGAAGTCAGGCAAGGCAATGGTTCTCACCCTGGCCAACAGCCTCGACGCTCCGGTGTCGGTTCATGTGGCCGGCCACGCCGTGCGCCTCCTCGACGGCCTCGATGACGGCTGGAAGCCCTGGTGGCACGACACGGTTCCTGTGCCGGCTAAAGCGACAGTAAGGGTGGCCCTTCTGGCCCAATCACCAGGCACCTGGAGCGTCACCGCCCAGCGTGGCGGAGACGGAGAGGTCGTTGGGTCGGGCACGTATCAAGTCACGGCCTGACAGTTTAGCGATTAAAACCAGCCACTTAACTTTTGCGCCGCCGCAGACGCAGCCAGCGTCTTCGGACGGCGCTGTCTTGGCGCACTGGCTGGCGCGAGATGGCGGAGGTTCTTTCCGCAATCTGATTCGTTAGCCCGCGTCAAGATTTTTCGATCATTGAAAATAGCCGGCTATACACCGCGCGAAGCGCCTCCGGGAGGTCGTCGGCGATCAGCCCCGGCCCGGCCTCCCGCGCGGCCTCCCCATGCAGCCAGACCGCGGCACAGGCGGCCTCGAAAGGGGGCATGCCCTGCGCCAGCAGGCCTCCGGCGATGCCCGCCAGAACATCCCCTGCCCCCGCTGTCGCGAGATAAGGCGGCGCATTCTCGGCGATGGCGGCGCGACCATCCGGATGGGCGATCACCGTGTCGGGTCCCTTCAGGACCACCACGGCCCCCAGTCGCCGGGCCGCCGCCCGGGTGCGGGCGAGCTTGGAGGGAGCCTCCAGAACCTCCGCGTCGCCCCGGAACATGCGGGCGAATTCGCCGTCATGGGGCGTCACGATGAGACCGGCGGTGCGGGCAGCCACCTGAGCCAGTGCCCACGGCACCCCCTCGTAGCTGGTCAGCGCATCGGCATCGAGCACCAGCCGGCGGCCGGGCGCGGCGATGTCGATCCTGGCCCGTGCCTCCTCGCCACCGCCAAGGCCCGGCCCCAGCACCACCGTGTTGAGGCGGGCATCGGCCAGCAGGACCGCCAGTTCCCCTGCCCCGCCCACCGGGCGCGGCATGATGGCAGCGTAGGAGGCCGCCTGAAGCGGCAGGGCATCGCGCGGCAGGGCGATGGTGACGAGCCCGGCCCCCGCCCGCAACGCGCCCCGCGCGGAAAGGCGGGCGGCCCCGGAGGTCCAGGCCGGGCCGCTCACCACGACGGCGTGGCCGCGCGTGTATTTGTGCCCGCTGGAGGCGGGAACCGGGAAGGCATCCCGCCAGAGGTCCGGCATGTCGACGAATGTCAGCGGGCGAATCGCGTCCAGCGCCTCGTCGGGAATGCCGATGTCGGCGACCCGCACCCGGCCGCACAGGCTGCGCCCCGGTTCCAGGAGATGCCCCGGCTTGCGGCGGAAGAAGGTGACCGTCTCCACCGCTTGCGCCGCCGCGCCGCGTACTTTTCCGGTGGCTCCGTCGAGGCCTGAGGGCAGGTCCACGGCGATGATCGGCCTGCCCGACCGCGCCATGCGCTCCACCAGCGCACGGGCCGCGCCGTCGAGGTCGCGGGCGAGGCCGGCGCCGAACAGGGCGTCCACGATCACGCCGGCCTCATCGAGATCGACAGCGGCCGGCTCCTCCACGGGCCCGCGCCAGCGCTCGGCGGCGCGGCGGGCATCGCCGGTGAGCCTATCCCGGTCTCCGAGGAGGGCGAGGCGCACCTTGAAGCCGCGCTGCGCCAGAACCCGCGCCGCCACGAATCCGTCGCCGCCGTTGTTGCCCGGCCCGCAGAGCACGAGGATGCGGGTGGGATAGGGATATCGCGCGACCGCATCGGCGACGGCCGTGCCGGCGCGATCCATCAATGTCTGGGACGGCGTGCCCATTTCGACGGCGAATTTGTCCGCGCGCGCCATTTCGTTGGGATCAAGCAGTGCGTGCATCGGCTTCCCGGTCCTCAGATGCTCAGATCATGCTCATGTCGGCGTGCGATAACTCTAGAACTACGCCTAATATTTCATCGTTTAGATTATTAACTGGGCACATCGGTACGCCCCGCTTGCGCGTCTTCTGCATGGGCAAATGGCGCAAGGCATGGCACATATCATGCTTACAAAAGGCGGCTCGACCGTGCGGCGGCGGACCGGGTCAGGGAGACGGAGCGGATGAAGAAGATCGAGGCAATCATCAAGCCCTTCAAGCTCGATGAGGTGAAGGAAGCCCTTCAGGACGTCGGCCTGCAAGGCATCACGGTGACGGAAGCCAAGGGCTTTGGCCGCCAGAAGGGCCATACCGAGCTGTACCGCGGTGCCGAATATGTGGTCGATTTCCTGCCGAAGGTGAAAATCGAGGTTGTCCTCTCCGACGATATGGTAGACCGGGCCGTCGATGCCATTCGCCGCGCGGCCCAGACCGGGCGCATCGGGGACGGGAAGATCTTCGTGTCATCCATCGAAGAGGCGATCCGTATCCGGACCGGCGAATCCGGCCTCGACGCGATCTGACGCGTTCGAAACAAATCGTCCAAGAAACGAACTGCAGGCCAGCAGAAAGGTAGCAAACCCCATGACGACCAAGACGGCCAAGGACGTCCTCGACCTCATCAAGAGCGAGGACGTGAAATATGTCGACCTGCGCTTCACCGATCCGCGCGGCAAGTGGCAGCATGTCACGTTCGACATCGGCATGGTCGACGAGGAATTCCTGACCGAGGGCACCGCCTTCGACGGTTCGTCCATCGCCGGCTGGAAGGCCATCAACGAGTCCGACATGCTGCTCATGCCGGATCCGACGACCACCTGCATCGACCCCTTCTTCTCGGAGACCACGATCTCCATCGTCTGCGACGTGCTCGAGCCCACCACGGGCCAGCCCTACGGCCGCGACCCCCGCTCCATCGCCAAGAAGGCCGAGGCCTACGCCAAGTCCACCGGCGTGGGCGACGCGGTGTATTTCGGCCCCGAGGCCGAGTTCTTCATTTTTGACGACGTGCGCTTCAAGGCGGACCCGTACAACACCGGCTTCAAGCTCGACTCCATCGAGCTGCCGACCAATGGCGACACCGAGTATGAGGGTGGCAACCTCGGCCACCGGGTGAAGACCAAGGGCGGCTACTTCCCCGTGCCCCCCATCGATTCGGCGCAGGACATGCGCTCCGAGATGCTGGCCGCCATGGCCAAGATGGGCGCCAAGGTCGAGAAGCACCACCACGAGGTGGCCTCGGCACAGCACGAGCTTGGCCTCAAGTTCGGCTCGCTGGTGACCATGGCCGACCACCTGCAGGTCTATAAGTACTGCATCCACCAGGTGGCCAACATCTACGGCAAGACGGCGACCTTCATGCCGAAGCCGGTGTTCGGCGACAACGGCTCGGGCATGCACGTGCACCAGTCGATCTGGAAGGAGGGCAAGCCCCTCTTCGCCGGCGACAAGTATGCCGACCTCTCCGACTACTGCCTGTGGTACATCGGCGGCATCATCAAGCACGCGAAGTCGCTGAACGCCTTCACCAACCCGCTGACCAACTCCTACAAGCGTCTGGTCCCGGGTTACGAGGCCCCCGTGCTGCTCGCCTATTCGGCGCGCAACCGCTCGGCCTCCTGCCGCATCCCCTACACCAACAACCCGAAGGCCAAGCGCGTCGAGGTTCGCTTCCCCGATCCCGGCGCGAACCCCTACCTCGCCTTCGCGGCCCTGTTCATGGCGGGCATGGACGGCATCCTGAACCGGATCGACCCCGGCCAGGCCATGGACAAGGATCTCTACGACCTGCCCCCGGCCGAGCTGAAGCAGATCCCCACCGTCTGCGGCTCGCTCCGCGAGGCCCTCGCCTCCCTCGAGGCGGACCACGAGTACCTGCTGAAGGGCGACGTGTTCCAGAAGGACTTCATCGAGTCCTACATCGACCTGAAGATGGCCGAGGTCATGCGCTTCGAGATGACGCCGCACCCGGTCGAGTTCGAGATGTACTACTCGGTCTGATCGACCTTCTTTCAAAAAGAGAACGGGCGCCCCTGCGGGCGCCCGTTTTCGTTTGGGGCGATCTCTTTGGAAGGCCGGCTCAGCCGGCCTCGCCGGTGCCGGACTTGCGCGCCGCGGCGCGGGCGTTGTTCTCCGCCTTGCGGGCCTCGCGCCCTTCCCGGCCCTCCTCCAGCGCCGTGACCGCGCCATGCAGGGTCGCGAGGTCCTGCCGGGTCAGGCCAAGGCGGTGGAAAATGTTGCGCAGGTTGCGGATGGTGGAGGGCGCCTTCTCCGGCGAGCGGAAGAAGCCGGAGGTCTGCAGCGCCGTCTCCAGATGGTCGAAAAAGGCGAAAAGGTCGCCCTTGTCGGCGAGCGGCGAGCGATCCGGCGGCGCGAAGGGCAAGGCCCCGCCGCTTTCCGCCTTCGACCACTCATAGGCCGTCACCGCCACGCAGGTGGCGAGATTGAGCGAGGCGAAGGCCGGGTTGACCGGAAGGGTGAGGATGGCATCGCACAAGGATACCTCCTCGGTATAGAGCCCCGTGCGTTCGCGGCCGAACACCAGCGCCACCTCCTCGCCCGCCGCCATGCGGCTACGGGCTTCCGCGGCGGCGGCATCGGCTCCCACCACGGTCTTTGCCATGCCGCGCTCGCGGGCGGTTGTCGCGAAGGCGAATTTCACGTCATGCAGCGCCGCGCGCAGGTCCGGGAACAGCTGCGCTTCGTCGAGGATGCGGTCCGCACCGGCGGCGAAGGTGCGCGCGCGGTCGTTCGGCCAGCCCTGGCGTGGGTTGACGATGCGCAGGCGCGACAGGCCGAAATTGCCCATGGCGCGCGCCGCCGAGCCGATATTGTCCCCGAGCTGCGGCTCCACCAGGATGACGAGCGGCCCTCCGGCCGTCCACGGCTTGGTGCTGTCGGTACCCGAACCCGGCATGTGCTCTCCTTATGCCGGCTCTGTTCGCACAGGCCGGCCGGACGTGTCGAGGGCCAGGGCAGCCCGGTCGACCCTGCGTGAGAAACGATCTCACCGCATTAGCCGGGTTTCCGTCTTGCGCCGCACTGCACCGGTGCTATAGCGGCCCTTGCCGGAGGCCGGCTGGCGCCGAAACCGTCGCCATCGCCTCCCCCGCTTTACCAAGGCTCATTGAGCAGTCGCGAAAGGCCGTCCCATGGCGAAGATCAAGGTGGCAAATCCGGTCGTCGAGCTCGACGGCGACGAGATGACCCGGATCATCTGGCAGTACATCAAGGACAAGCTGATCCACCCCTATCTCGACATCGACCTCGAGTATTACGACCTCTCCGTCGAGAATCGCGACGCCACCAACGATCAGGTCACGATCGCCGCCGCCGAGGCCATCAAGAAGCACGGCGTGGGCGTGAAGTGCGCCACCATCACGCCGGACGAGGCCCGCGTCGAAGAGTTCAAGCTCAAGGAGATGTGGAAGTCGCCCAACGGCACCATCCGCAACATCCTCGGTGGCGTGATCTTCCGCGAGCCCATCATCTGCAAGAACGTGCCGCGCCTCGTGCCGGGCTGGACGCAGCCGATCATCGTCGGCCGCCACGCCTTCGGCGACCAGTATCGCGCCACCGACTTCAAGGTGCCCGGCAAGGGCAAGCTCACCATCTCCTTCGTCGGCGAGGACGGCACCAAGATCGAGAAGGAAGTCTACAGCTTCCCCGGCGCCGGCGTGGCCATGGCCATGTACAATCTCGACGAGTCGATCCGCGAGTTCGCCCGCGCCTCGCTGAATTACGGCCTGCTGCGCAACTATCCGGTCTACCTCTCCACCAAGAACACGATCCTCAAGGCCTATGACGGCCGCTTCAAGGACATCTTCCAGGAAGTCTACGAGGCCGAGTTCAAGGCCGAGTTCGACAAGCGCGGCCTCACCTATGAGCACCGCCTCATCGACGACATGGTGGCCTCGGCCCTCAAGTGGTCCGGCGGCTATGTGTGGGCCTGCAAGAACTACGACGGCGACGTGCAGTCCGACATCGTGGCCCAGGGCTTCGGCTCGCTCGGCCTGATGACCTCCGTGCTGATGACGCCCGACGGCAAGACGGTGGAGGCGGAAGCCGCCCACGGCACCGTCACCCGCCACTATCGCGAGCACCAGAAGGGCAAGGAGACCTCCACCAACTCCATCGCCTCGATCTTCGCCTGGACCCGGGGCCTTGCCCATCGCGCCAAGCTCGACGGCAACGAGGACCTCGCCAAGTTCGCCGAGACGCTGGAGAAGGTGTGCGTGGACACGGTCGAGGCCGGCGACATGACCAAGGACCTCGCGCTCCTCGTCGGCGCCGACCAGAAGTGGCTCTCCACCACCGGCTTCCTCGACAAGGTGTCCGAGAACCTCACCAAGGCCATGGCGGCCTGAGGCAGCCAGGCGTTGTGGATGCGCTAACGAAGAGGGGTCGCATTGCGACCCCTTTTTTGTTATCCTTTTATCAGTTGCACAACTTCAAATTGGCAGATCGAAGGCCATATGGCAGCTATCGCTTCAGCTATCGTTGGTTTTGGCCTCCTTCTTGTCGCGTGGGTATTACCCTTGATCGCGCATGACCTACCGACATGGGTGCAGTATGGACTTTTGGCTCTTGGAATTTTCCTAATAGGATTAGGTATATTTTTAGGCCGGACAAAGTTTAAAGGCGAGTCTAGCATCTCCGTAAAAATGAAAAATGGCAATTCAATTGGCCAAATAGGAAACGTCTATGAGCGTAGAAAAGAAATTAGGTGATATCAACGCAAAGATTGGTAACGGAAATACGATAGATCATATCGGGCATAAGATCATATTTAACGAACCACCGCCCAACCCAAACTCCATTTGGCAAAATGGCCGTGTTGTTGGCCTGATCGGATCAGCTCCCGAAACTATCTCTGGCGGGGTGGCTTTCCAAAAGATCTTTATTGATGCCCCCTTCGACGAAGGTACTGAATTTTCTGTTCAAGGCGTTCGGATGGTAATCGATCATTACGAAGGACTAATGAGTGGTAGCTCTCAAGGTCGCCCGCCACAGAGCACTTATTGGAATGTTTCCTGCCGGGTTATCGGATAGATTTTAGTTTCTATGGTTTTGGCGCCTCGCCCTCCGGCTTCACGTCCGGATGCAGTTCCGAAAGCCGGCCGATCACGTCCGGGTGGCGCAAGGCGAGCATGTAAAGCTCGTTCTCCTCGATGGAGAGGATCTTGGTCTTGGCCACCGCCCGCACCGCCACCGGATCGGGCTTGGTGTGGCCGGGCAGGAGCCCGAACACCTCGCCTGGCCCCAGCGTGCGCATGCCGTCCGGCGTCTCCATCTCCACCCGCCCTTCCAGCACCACGAACAGATGCGCCGCCTCCTCGCCACGCCGCACCACATGGTGGCCACGGTCGAAGCTGCGGGAATGCAGCACCGGCAGGATGTCGCCCAGCACGGGCGCATCGAGTTCGGAGAAGGGCGGCAGCCGGGCAATCATCGAGAAGGTGACGACGAAATTGTGCTTGGAGATCACCTCGGCGAAGGAGCCGGCGATGATGGCGATTGGCAGCGCCAGCATCATGAGGCCGGAAATCATGGTGATTCCTCCAATGACGCGGCCGAGGTTGGTCACCGGCACCACGTCGCCATAGCCCACCGTGGTGAGTGTGGTGATCGACCACCACATGGCGAGCGGGATGGAGCCGAACTTGTCTGGCTGGATGTTCCGCTCGGTCAGGTACATGGCGGTGGCCGACATGAGCACGCCCGAGCACAGGATGATGAGGCACGACAACAGCGCGTAGCGCTCGCGCCGGATGGAGAGATAGAGCGCGTTGAAGCCCGAGGAATAGCGCGCGAGCTTGAGGAAGCGCACGAGGCGCAGGACCAGCAGCGCGTGGGGGTCGAAATCGGTCGCGAGGGCCACGAACCAGGGCAGGATGGCAATGAGGTCGATCAGCGCCGGCACGGTCAGCGCATAGCTGAAGCGGGCGCTGGCGTCGGACATGCCGCGCCGCAGCGGGTGCTCCGGCGCCACCCACAGGCGGAAGCCATATTCCACGGTGAAGATCAGCAGCGCGACGAACTCGCCAACCTTGAACCACCACGCATCGTGGATCTCAAGCGACCGCACGGTCGCGAGCACCGCGCCGGCCACCGACACGAGCACCGTTCCGATCAGGAAATAATGAACAAAGTCCGCCGTGCGGTCGCCCGGCAGGTCCCGTTCCAGAATGTCGAATACCCGTCGCCGGACCGGTTGTACCTTCATCTCGCCCTCAGATTCGCTGCCCGCCTTGGCTTCGCGCGCGTGCAAGCGCCGCCTCGATGCGAGCCCGGGCAGTCTCGGTGCGCGCGGTGACCACCTCGTCCGGGAGACCGAGCTGCGTCAAGAGCCGCGCGGCGAGCTGGAGGCTCGCCTCCTGCGCCTCCGGGATCACGCCCGCCACCCCGAGCGCGGACAGGCGGTGGGCGTGCTCCGCATCCTTGGCCCGGGCGATGATGGCGGCGGTCGGCCAATGCTGGCGCACGGCCGCCGCCATGCGCTCGGCCGCATTGGGCGCATCCAGCGTGACAACGAAGGCACTGGCCCGCTCGGCGCCAAGGCGCTCCAGCATCTCCGCCCGTCCTGCATCGCCGAAATACACCGGCAGGCCCGCCCCTCGCGCCTCGGCCACGCGGCGGGGATCGTTATCGAGCGCCACATAGGCGACACCCTCTTCATCCAGCGCTTCTGCCACCGTGCGGCCCACCCGCCCGAAACCGCCGATGATCACATGCCGCTCCGGACGTGTGGGTGGTGGCACCGCCAGACCTTCATGAAGCCGGGCATCGAGCCGCCGCCCCAGGCGCCGCCCCGCCCGCGCGAGCAGCGGCGTCGCCGCGAGGCTGAGGCCCACCATGGCCACGAGCACGCCGGCGTCCGCTGGCGCAAGCGCTCCGCTCGCCGCCAGAAGCGCCAGCACCACGAAGGCGAATTCTCCGGTCTGGGCCAGCAGCACGGCCGCCTCGGCCGCCGTCGGCGCCGCCACCCGCATGAGACGCCCGGCGGCAAACGTGAAGGCAACCTTCACAACGAGAATGCAGACGACGCCGGCCACCACCCAGCCGAGCCGGGGGAGCACCACGGCAAAATCGACGCTCATGCCCACGGTGACGAAGAACACGCCGATGAGCAGGCCCTTGAAGGGCTCGAGGTCCACCTCGATCTGATGGCGGTAGGCCGTCTCGGACAGCAGCATCCCGGCGAGAAAGGCTCCGAGCGCGCTGGAGAGCCCGGCCCGGTGGGTGACCGCCGCCGAGCCCACGACCACAACCAGCGTGATGGCCATGATGAGATCACGCGAGCGCGTCGATGCCGCCGCCGCGACCAGAGGCGCCAGCACGAAGCGCCCCGCTACGAGGATCAGGGCCACCGCGCCCGCCGCCTTGGCCAGCGCCAGGCCGGCCAGAGTGAGCACGTCCGGCGCATTGCCGGTCAGAAGCTCGGCCGCCAGCAGGATCGGCACGACCATCAGATCCTGGAACAGCAGCACGGCGATCACGAGCTGGCCCAGCGGCGCAAGGGCGCGGTGCTGGTCGATCAGCAACTGGCTGACCACCGCCGTTGAGGAAAGGGCGAGGACGGAACCCAGCACCAGCGCCACGCTGGGCGGATATCCCACGAGGATCGCGCCGAACGCGAGCGGCACGCCGCACAGCACGACCTGCAGGCAGCCGACGCCGAACACCTCGCGCCGCAGCGCCCACAGGCGCGCGGTGGAAAACTCAAGACCCAGCAGGAACAGGAGGAATACGATTCCGAGCTCGCCGAAGGGCGCCGCCCGCTCCGGGCTGGAGATCGTGATAAAGCGTATCAGCGGCAACGTATCGGCGAGGCGGCCGAGCCCATGTGGCCCCACCAGCGCGCCCACCGCGATGAACCCCACCACGGCCCCGATGCGGGCGCGATGGAATAGCGGCACCAGCACGCCCGCGGCGAGGAGATAGACGAACGCATCCTTGAGGAAGCTGTCGTTCACCGCGTCGCCACTCCGCTGCCTTCCACGGCGCCCCACCCCTGTGTGGCAACAAGGACCGACGCAACGCAAGGGGCTGGATCAAATCCACCCCGCGCGCGAGAATGAGACCGCGCCGCCGATCAGTTCGCCAGCGCCGCCTCGATGGCGGAGAGGGCCGCTTCGGCCTTGTCGCCATCCGGTCCGCCGGCCTGGGCCATGTCAGGACGACCGCCGCCGCCCTTGCCGCCCAGCGCCTCGGCGCCGCGACGCACCAGAGCGACCGCATCGACGCGGGCGGTGAGGTCGGCGGTGACGCCCACCACGATGCCCGCCTTGCCATCGGACGTGACGCCGACGATGGCCACCACGCCCGAGCCGATCTGCTTCTTGCCCTCGTCCACGAGGCCCTTGAGATCCTTGATCTCGATGCCTTCCACCTGGCGGGCCAAAAGCTTGATGTCGCCGACCGTACGCACGGCGTCCGCGGAGCCCTGGCTGCCGCCCATGGCGAGCTTCTTGCGCGTCTCGGCCAGCTCGCGCTCCAGCTTGCGCCGCTCCTCGACGAGGGCCGCGACGCGCGCCTCCACCTCCGCCACCGGGGCCTTGAGCGCCGAGGCGGTGGCGATGAGCGCGGCATTCGCACCGTTGAGATGCTTGCGGGCCGCGCGGGCGGTGAGCGCCTCGATGCGGCGGACGCCAGACGCCACCGCGCCTTCGGAAACCACGGAGATGAGGCCGATGTCGCCGGTGCGCTTCACATGGGTGCCGCCGCACAGCTCCACCGAATAGGGCGCGCCGTTGCCGTCATCCGTGCCCATGGAGACGACGCGCACCTCCTCGCCGTACTTCTCGCCGAACAGGGCGCGGGCGCCCGACTTGATGGCGTCGTCCACCGCGAGGATGCGGGTTTCCACCGGCTCGTTGCGCAGCACGAAGCGGTTGGCGATCTCCTCTACCTCGGCCACCTCTGCCTCGCTGAGAGGCTTGGGGTGGGAGAAGTCGAAGCGCAGGCGATCGGGCGCGACCAGCGAGCCCTTCTGCGCCACATGCTCGCCGAGCACCCGGCGCAGGGCCTCGTGGAGGAGGTGGGTGGCGGAATGGTTGGCGCGCACCGCGGCGCGGCGGCCGTGCTCCACCTCCAGCACCAGAGCGGTGCCGGGCTTGAGCGTGCCGCTCTCCACCTTGACATCGTGCAGGAAGAGGTCGCCCAGCTTCTTCTGGGTGGCCCGCACCTCGACGACGATGCCGCCCTCACCGGTCATGCGGCCGGTGTCGCCCACCTGGCCGCCGGATTCGGCATAGAACGGGGTCTGGTTCAGCACCACGAGCCCGGTCTCGCCGGCGTTCAGAGCCCCAATTTCGGCGCCGTCGCGCACAAGGGCGGTGACCACGCCCTCCGCCTTCTCGGTGTCGTAGCCGAGGAAATCGGTGGCGCCGACCTTGTCCCGCACGGCGAACCAGAGCGTGTCGGTGGCGGCCTCGCCGGAGCCGGCCCAGTTGGCGCGGGCTTCCGCCTTCTGGCGGGCCATGGCGGCATCGAACGCATCCGTATCGACGCTGATGCCGCGGGCGCGCAGGGCGTCCTGGGTCAGGTCGAGGGGGAAGCCGTAGGTGTCGTAGAGCTTGAACGCCACGTCGCCGGGGAAGCTGGCGCCCGAGACGAGGCCCTGGCTCTCCTCCTCCAGGATGGACAGGCCGCGCTCCAGCGTGCGGCGGAAGCGCGTTTCCTCCAGCAGCAGCGTCTCTTCCGCCAGCGGCTCGGCGCGCACGATCTCGGGATAGGCCCGGCCCATCTCGCGCACCAGGATGGGCACGAGGCGGTGCATCAGCGGGTCCTTGGCGCCGAGCAGCTGCGCGTGGCGCATGGCGCGGCGCATGATGCGGCGCAGGACATAGCCGCGCCCCTCGTTGGAGGGCAGCACGCCGTCGGCGGTGAGGAAGACGGACGCACGCAAATGATCGGCGATCACCCGGTGACTGGCCTTCTGCGGCCCCTCGGGATCGACGCCGGTAAATTCCGCGACCTCGGCGATGAGGGCGCGCATGAGGTCGGTCTCGTAATTGTCGTGGGTGCCCTGCAGGACGGCTGAGATTCGCTCAAGGCCCATGCCGGTGTCGATGGACGGCCGCGGCAGCCCGACGCGCTCGCCACCCGGCAGCTGCTCATACTGCATGAACACGAGATTCCAGATCTCGATGAAGCGGTCGCCGTCCTGGTCCGCCGAGCCGGGCGGGCCGCCGAAGATGTGCGGGCCGTGGTCGAAGAAGATCTCCGAGCAGGGGCCGCAGGGGCCGGTGTCGCCCATGGACCAGAAATTGTCGGAGGAAGAGATGCGGATGATGCGGTCGTCGGAGAGGCCGGCGATCTTCTTCCACAGGCCGTAGGCTTCCTCGTCCTCGCTGTAGACGGTGACGAGCAGGCGGTCCTTCGGCAGCTCGAAGGTGCGGGTCACGAGGTTCCAGGCAAGCTCGATCGCGCGGTCCTTGAAATAGTCGCCGAACGAGAAATTGCCGAGCATCTCGAAGAAGGTGTGGTGCCGCGCCGTGTAGCCCACATTGTCGAGATCGTTGTGCTTGCCGCCGGCCCTGACGCACTTCTGCGATGTCACCGCCCGCGAATAGGGCCGCTTCTCGACGCCGGTGAAGACGTTCTTGAACTGCACCATGCCGGCATTGGTGAACATCAGCGTGGGGTCGTTGTGCGGCACGAGGGGCGACGAGGCGACGGCCTCGTGGCCCTCCTTGACGAAGTAGTCGATGAAGCTCGACCGGATCTCGTTGACGCCGCTCATGGTGCCGGCACTGTCCTTAGGAGGCCGGGCCTTGCGGCGGCCGGCTCTGGTGATCGCTGCGCGCGCCAGCGCCTCGGGCCGGATCGGGGCCGATCCCTCGGGCGTCGCGCGGTTCCCCGGACCTTGCGGCGGGCGGAACCGGGTTCGTTTAACGATGGGTCCGCCGCTTGTCCAGAAACGCCAGGCCACAAGGCCAAGCCGGGCAGACGAAAGGGCACCCGGAACGCGAACGGGCGGAGCCTGTCCGGCCCCGCCCGCGCTGAACCTGTGGACACGGCAGCCGCCACGCCCGAAGTCAGGGTCAGGCGTCGGCGGCCGACCCCTCGGCATCCTCCTCGGGATCGCCGGCGAGGATCTTCTCGGCGATAAGGCCGGCATTCTGGCGGATGGCCGCCTCGATGCGCGCCGCCACCTCCTGGTTCTGCTTCAGGAAGGTCTTGGCGTTCTCGCGGCCCTGGCCGAGACGCTGGCTGTCGTGGGAGAACCACGCGCCGGACTTCTCCACCACGCCGGCCTTGACGCCGAGATCGAGCAGTTCGCCGGTCTTGGAGACGCCCTCGCCATACATGATGTCGAACTCGACCTGCTTGAAGGGCGGCGCCAGCTTGTTCTTCACCACCTTCACGCGGGTCTGGTTGCCCACCACTTCGTCGCGCTCCTTGATGGCGCCGATGCGGCGGATGTCGAGGCGGATCGAGGCGTAGAACTTCAGCGCGTTGCCGCCGGTGGTGGTCTCCGGCGAGCCATACATCACGCCGATCTTCATCCGGATCTGGTTGATGAAGATAACCATGGTGTTGGACTTGGAGATGGAGGCCGTGAGCTTGCGCAGCGCCTGGCTCATGAGGCGGGCCTGCAGGCCGGGCTGGTTGTCGCCCATCTCGCCGTCAAGCTCGGCGCGTGGGGTGAGGGCCGCCACGGAATCGACGACCAGCACGTCGACTGCGCCGGAGCGCACCAGCGTGTCGGCGATCTCCAGCGCCTGCTCGCCCGCGTCGGGCTGGGAGATGAGCAGATCGTCGAGGTTCACGCCCAGCTTGCGGGCATAGATCGGGTCGAGCGCGTGCTCGGCATCGATGAAAGCGCAGGTGCCGCCGCGCTTCTGAGATTCGGCAATGGTGTGAAGTGCGAGCGTGGTCTTGCCCGAGGATTCGGGGCCGTAAATCTCGACGACGCGCCCCTTGGGCAGGCCGCCGATGCCCAGCGCGATGTCGAGCCCCAGAGAACCGGTGGGAATGCTCTCAATCTCAAGGGCTTTTCCACCCTTGCCGAGCCGCATGATGGAGCCCTTGCCGAAATGCCGCTCGATCTGCGAGAGGGCGGCATCCAGCGCCTTGGTCTTGTCCATGGAAGAACCTTCGACGAGTCGGAGTGTCGCCTGAGTCATCGCCGCGCTCCGGTGCTGGTGCAAGGGAAATAAGAACGTAGCAGTTGTACCTGTTTTGTTCTCAGTTCGCAATATGTTCTCTTTCGTCCACAGCGTGTGGATAACATTTCGTATATCCGCAGCACCGCGGCATCGCCCCACCGCCAAGCTGACGCGTCCAGTGCAGGTCGGCCGGCGCAACTCTTTCGCACCTGCAGTGAAACCACGACCCGACCCGCCGCGTTCAGGCGAAAGAACCCGGTTCACGTCCGCATCCTCGGTCCACATCGCGCCGGCGACGCCGGAGGAGAGACACATGCGCATCGCCCAGATCGCGCCGCTCATCGAGAGCGTGCCGCCGCGTCGTTACGGAGGAACCGAACGCATCGTCTCCTATCTTACCGAGGAGCTGGTGGCGCAGGGTCATGAGGTAACGCTGTTCGCCAGCGGCGATTCGCTCACGTCCGCACAGCTGGAGCCCATGTGCGAGATGGGCCTGCGCCTGTCGCCGGGTCCGGTCGACCCCATCGTGTTCCACATGCTCATGCTGGAGCGGGTGCGCCGGCGGGCGGACGAATTCGACGTAATCCATGTGCACGTCGACGTTTTGCACTATCCCGTGCTGAAGGAGCACGCGCCGCGCACGCTCACGACCTTGCACGGCCGCCTCGACAGCGTCGCCGCGCACCGGCTCTATGCGCTGTATGACGAGTTTCCGCTGGTCTCGATCTCCAACCACCAGCGCAAGCCCATGCCGCCGGTGAACTGGGCGTCGACCATCTATCATGGCCTGCCGGAGAGCCTGCTGCCCTTCAATGCGGCGGGCGGCGAATATCTGGCCTTCCTCGGCCGCATCTCGCCGGAGAAGCGGCCGGACCGCGCCATCGAGATCGCTGCCCGCTCCGGCCTGCCGCTCAAGATCGCCGCCAAGGTGGATCGGGTGGACGAGGATTACTGGGAGCAGAAGATCCGCCCCATGGTGGAGGCGACCCCCGGCGTCGAGTACATCGGCGAGATCGACGAGCGGCAGAAGGCGCAGTTCCTCGGCAATGCCAGGGCTCTGCTCTTCCCGATCGATTGGCCCGAACCGTTCGGACTGGTGATGATCGAGGCCATGTCCTGCGGCACGCCCACCATCGCCTATGGGTGCGGCTCTGTACCGGAGGTGCTGGAGAACGGGCTTACCGGCTTCATCGTCGCCGATCAGGACGAGGCGGTGGCGCGCGTCGGCGAGCTTGACCGGCTCGATCGCGCCGCCATTCGCCGCACGTTCGTGAAACGCTTCTCGACGGCGCGAATGGCGCGGGATTATGTGGCCCTCTATGAGCGCCTTGCCGCACCCGTGCCCCCCCGCATGACGTTGCGCGAACTGATCGACGGGCGCGTCAATGCCCCCACCTGATGCCGCGGCCCGCGCCGCTGCCGCAGACCCGCAGGAGCCGGGCTATGCCATCGCGGCCAGCGCCTCGCAGATCGAGGCGATGCCGCGCACGCTCAAGCACGACGAGACCTTCGCCGTGTTCGATGCCCATGGCGACGCCGTCCCCGGCCTTGCCAGCAACCATGGCCTGTTCCACCGCGACACCCGGCACCTGTCGCAATTCTTCCTCACCATCGATGGCGTGCGCCCGCTGCTGCTCGGCTCCACGGTGCGCGATGACAACGCGACGCTGAGCTGCGACCTCACCAATCCGGACCTTCCCGCCCGCAGCGACCAGTCCGAACTGGCGCACGACCTCATCCATCTGCGCCGGTCGCGCTTCCTGTTCCGGGGGGCGTGCCATGAGTGCCTGTCCATTCGCAATTTCGACGGCGAGACCCGGACCTTCGAGATCGGCCTGTTCTTCGATGCCGATTTCGTGGACCTCTTCGAGGTGCGTGGCTCCCATCGGGCGAAGCGCGGCCGCATCGCGGCGCCGGTCGTTGGCGAAAGCCATGTCGGTCTCTCCTATCGCGGCCTTGATGCGCGCACCCGGACCACGCGCCTCGCCTTCGCCCCGACGCCGACCTCGCTCAAGGCCGACCGCGCACTTTACCGGCTCACGCTGAAGCCCGGCGAAGGCTTCTTGATCTTCGTGGAAATCCGCTGTGACGGTATTGAGCCGGGGCGTGATGCGCGGCAGGCGTTCCGGCTCGGCCTCAAGGACATCCGGGCCGACATGCGGGCGCGAACGGCGCGCTCGGCGGGCGTGTCCTCCTCCAACGATCATTTCAACGAGGGATTGCGGCGGGCGGTGAGCGACCTCAACGTGCTCATCACCGATCTGCCGGAGGGCCCCTACCCTTACGCGGGCGTTCCGTGGTTCTCGACCGTGTTCGGGCGCGACGCCCTGATCACGGCGTTCGAGACCCTGTGGGTGACGCCCACACTGGCACGGGGCGTGCTGCTGCATCTCGCCGCCAATCAGGCCACCACCTTTGATCCGGAGGCGGATGCCGAGCCCGGCAAGATCCTTCACGAGGTGCGCTTTGGCGAGATGGCGGAACTCGGGGAGGTGCCGTTCCGTCGCTATTACGGCAGTATCGATTCTACCCCGCTGTTCGTGATGCTGGCCGGCGCTTATCTCGAGCGCACCGGCGACATCGAGACGCTGCGCCAGTTGTGGCCGTCTCTCGATGCGGCGCTGGGGTGGATGCGTGAGCACGGCGACCGCGATGGGGACGGCTTCATCGAATATGGCCGCCGGCGCGGCGACGGGCTGGTGAACCAGGGCTGGAAGGACAGCCACGACAGCATCTTCCACGCGGATGGCCAGCTCGCCAACGGCCCCATCGCGCTCGTCGAAGTGCAGGGCTATGCCTATGCCGCGTGGAATGCGGCCGCCGCCATCGCCCGGGCACTCGGCGATCTGGCTGCGGCGGAGGCCTACGCAGCGCGGGCGCGCGACTTGCGGACAGCCTTCGACGCCGCCTTCTTCGATCCGGCTCTGGGCACGTACGTGCTGGCGCTCGATGGCGACAAGGCACCCTGCCGCGTGCGCACATCCAATGCCGGCCACGCCTTGTTTTCCGGCATCGCCTTCCCCGAGCGGGCGGAAGCGGTGGCGGCGTGCCTGATGGACACCAGTTCGTTCTCCGGCTGGGGCGTGCGGACGCTGGCGGCGGGCGAGGCGCGCTTCAATCCCATGAGCTACCACAATGGCTCGGTGTGGCCGCACGATAATGCGGTCGTGGCGATGGGCCTCGCCCGCTATGGCTTCCGGGCCGAGGCGGCGCGCATCTTCGAGGGGCTGTTTCGCGCGTCCGTCTATTTCGACCTGAGGCGCATTCCCGAATTGTTCTGCGGCTTCGCCCGCCAGCGCAATCGGGGGCCCGTGGGTTATCCGGTCGCCTGCGCCCCCCAGGCCTGGGCAGCGGCGGCGCCACTCGCGCTTCTCCAGGCCTCGCTCGGCCTCAGCTTCGACGTGGCCGAGCGGCGCGCGGTGTTCGAGCGGCCGATGCTGCCCGAATTCCTGGACACCCTCACCCTCACCGGTCTCGCCGTCGCGGACGGTCGGATCGACGTGAAGGTGGAGCGGGTGGACGCCACAGCCGCCCTGTCCGTGATCAACCGACAGGGCGACGTGGGCATCCGGGTGGAGGCGTGATCCCTACGCCGCCGGCGGGTAATTGGAGGGGAAGAGCGCCTTGCGCGATTCCTCGTCGCCCATGGGCTTGAAGCTGTGGTCCTTGCCCACCTCGCGGGCACGGACTGCGGCGGGGCGGGCATCGATCTCGGCCAACCAGCGCTTGATGTGTGGGAAGCGCGCCAGCGGATCCTCCTCGCCCTTCAACACCCGCCCGGCCCGAAGCACCCAGCCCCAAAGCGACATGTCGGCGATGGTGTAGTCGTTGCCGGTGACATAGGGGCGGGTCGCCAGCAGGTCGTCGAGCACCTGATAGTGCCGCTCCGCTTCGCGCCGGTAGCGGTTGACGGCATAGCCGAGCCCTTCGGGCGCCGCGTGCTGGAAGTGAACCGCCTGGCCGGAGAACGGCCCGAGCCCGCTGGCGATGAAGAGCAGCCAGGAGAGCAGCTCCGGCCGGTCCTTCGGATCACCGCCGAAGCGGCCCGTCTTTTCCGCCAGATAGATGAGAATGGCGGTGGAATCGAACACCCGCGCCTCTCCGCCCCCCGGCCCCTCCGTATCGACGATGGCCGGCACCTTGCCGTTGGGATTGATGGCGCGGAACGCCGGCTCGTGCTGCTCGCCCTTCGCCGTGTCGACGGGCACGATCTCGTAGGGAAGGCCGGTCTCCTCCAGGAAGAGCGCGACCTTCGCCGGGTTGGGCGTGGGATGAAAATAGAAGCGGATCACCGGGACCACCCTTCGCTGGCAGACGCCGAAGCGGCGCATTGCGTTTTAGAACGACTGATATAGAATGCACGCATCAGACGGCTGCGCAAGTTGTCGGCATCGGAAAATGCATTCTGCGCGATTTTAGATCGCGTGAATGCCAGTAGAGGGATGATCCCGCATGATCGACCTGCATTATTGGCCAACCCCGAATGGCCACAAGATCACGTTGTTTCTGGAAGAGGCAGGCCTAGACTATAAGATCATCCCGGTTGACATCAGCGCCGGTGACCAGTTCAAGCCCGACTTCCTCGCCATCGCCCCGAACAACCGGATGCCGGCCATCGTCGATCACGCACCGGCAGACGGCGGAGCGCCCATTTCGATCTTCGAATCCGGCGCCATCCTCCTCTATCTCGCGGAGAAGACCGGCCGCTTCATTCCCGCCGACGTGCGCGGCCGCAAGAGTGTGCTGGAATGGCTGTTCTGGCAGGTCGGCGGGCTCGGCCCCATGGCCGGGCAGAACCATCATTTCGTCCAGTACGCGCCGGAGCGCATTCCCTACGCCATGGAGCGCTACGTGAAGGAGACGAACCGTCTCTACGGCGTGCTCGACACCCGCCTCGGCAAGAGCGCCAACGTGGCGGGCGAGGACTATTCCATCGCCGACATGGCGATCTATCCCTGGATCGTGCCGCACCAGCGCCAGCAGCAGGACCTCGACACCTTCCCGAACCTCAAGCGCTGGTTCGAGGCGGTGGCGGCGCGTCCGGCGACCATCGCCGCCTATGCCAAGGGCGAACCCTTCACCAAGCGGCCGACGGTGACCGAAGAGGGCAAGAAGGTCCTGTTCGGCCAGACCGCCCGGCCGGCCGGATGACGCCTTCTCCGGCGCGGGTTACGCTGTGCCGGAAATAGAGGCAGAAAGACGGGGACCATGGCGCGGCCGAGGGCGTTCGACGAGGGCGAGGTACTGGATGCGGCGTTACGCTGCTTCTGGACCCGTGGCTATGAGGCCACCTCGGTGCGCGATCTCGCCGCCTCCATGGGCCTCACCGGTGCCAGCCTCTACAACGCCTTCGGCGACAAGCGCACGCTCTATGAGAAGGCGCTGGAGCGCTATGCCAGCCATAGCATGGCGGAACGCATCCGCCGGCTGGAAGCACCCGACATCTCCCCCCGCGAGGCCATCGCCGCCTTCTTTCGCGAGACGCTGGAGCGGGCGATCGACGACCCGGAGATGAAGGGCTGCTTCGTGGTGAATGCGGCGGTGGAGATGGGGCCGCACGACACCGAGCTGCGCGCCGCGGCGCTCGCCTCCCTCGGGCAGGTGGAAGCCTTCCTCACTCGCCGCGTCGAGGCCGGCCGCGCCGATGGCACCATCCAGGACCGGGAGCCGGCGCAGGAGCTGGCGCGCATGCTCCTCGGCGTCCATCTCGGCCTACGCGTGCTGGCGCGCCTGCGCCCCGGCCGCGACCTGCTGGAGGGGGTGGTGAAGCCCGCCCTCGCCGCCCTCGATCCGCGCGCGCCGGTCTGATCCGGCGCGCGATCCCAGCCCCTCCATGTCGGGATGCCGCCCATGATCCGGGCCTATGTGTTCGATGCCTACGGGACGTTGTTCGATGTGCAATCGGTGAGCGCCGTCACGGACGCGGCCTTTCCGGGCCATGGCGAGATCATCACCCAGGTGTGGCGGATGAAGCAGCTCGAATACAGCTGGCTGTGCTCGCTCATGGGGGATTATCAGGATTTCTGGTCCGTCACCCGCCGCGCCCTCACCTACACGCTGGGCATCCTCGGGCTGAGGCCCACGGAGCAATTGTTCGAGGATGTCGCCGAGGCCTACAACCGCCTCGCCGCCTATCCCGATGCGGCCGAGGCGCTGGCCGGGCTGACGGGCGTGCGCCGCGCCATTCTCTCCAACGGCAGCCCCGCCATGTTGCAGGCGCTGGTCGGCCAATCGCCGCTGGCGCCGTTCATCGAGGAGACGATCAGCGTCGATGCCAAGCGCTGCTTCAAGCCGGATCCCCGCGCATATGAGCTGGTGGAGGAGCGGCTGGGCGTGACGCCCGGCGAGGTCATGTTCGTCTCCTCCAACGGCTTCGACATCGCCGGCGCGAAGAAGTTCGGCTTCAACGTGGCTCGCATCTCGCGCGTGCCGGAAGCTGCCCTCGCCGCCGAGCTGGCCGCGCCCGGGCCTTTGGCGGCTTCAGCTTTCTACCGCGCGCTGCGCACGCAGGAGGAAGCTCTCGGTCATGCGCCGGACGTGGTGGTGACGAGCCTGTCCGAGCTGGTGGCCCGGCGCCGGAACGGCTGACCCCGACACCTTTGCGGCGGCACCTCGGCCGCCCCGAACAGGCCGGCACCAGCGCGCAGGCCCCCTATTCCCGACCGGAGAGATTTTTTGCGGCAGACGACACCGGCAAGGCGGCGAGCCGGCTCCTGAGGCGGGGGACGATGAACGTCACGAAGGCGCGCAGCTTCGCCGCCGGTAGGCGCGCCTCGGGATAGACGATGGCCACGGGCAAAGGCGGGCCTTCATAGTCCTCCAGCAGCAGCACGAGGCGCCCGGCGGCCACCGCCTCCTCCACCTGATAGGAGAGCACCCGGGTGATGCCGCGCCCGCGCACGGCGGCATCGATGGCCGCCTCGGCGCCGTTGACCACATAGTGCGCGCGCACATTCACCTGCTTGCGCGAGCCACCGCCGGGGCCGGGCGCGAAGCTCCAGGTGGCATTGTCCGTGACCTGCGAGAAGGAGACGATGCGGTGGCCCGCAAGCTCCGCCGGCACACGCGGCACGCCATGGGCGGCAAGATACGCGGGGCTGGCGCAGACCACGCGCCGCACCTCCCCCACCCGCGTCGCGACGAGGCTGGAATCCGGCAGATGACCGATGCGCACCGCTGCGTCGTGGCCTTCGTCGATCAAGCTCACCACGCGATCCACCAGCAGAAGGCGCGCTTCCAGCTTCGGGTTCGCCTCCAGCAATTCCTCCACCAGCGGCGCCACATGCAACCGCCCGAAAGTGACGGGCGCTGTGAGGGAGAGGAGACCGCGCGGATCGGTGCGCTCTCCCGCCGCGAGTTGGTCCGCCTCGGCAAGCTCGGCCAGGATGGCGCGGCAGGCGGCGAGATAGCGCTCCCCCGCCCTGGTGAGGTGCAGCGCGCGGGTGGTGCGGTGGAGCAGGCGGGTGCCGAGCCGCTCCTCAAGAAGCGCCACGGCGCGCGTGATGGCCGCCGGAGAGCGCCCGAGACGCCGCGCCGCTCCGGCGAGGCTCCCTTCGTCGAGCGCGGCGACGAAGGCGGTCATGGCGTCGATGCGGTCCATGGCTCGATTTCAAGAAGTGAAACAATTGCTTTCAGATTATAGCCGTTCTGCACAAGAGCGGGAAGCCTTAGCTATTCGTCACCGGGCCGCGAACGAACGCCGACCCGAAGCGAAACGCGAAAGGCACTCCCATGGGCCACTCTTCAAGCCGCATCCCCGCCCTCGATCCCGCCACCACCACTGGCAAGGCGAAGGACCTGCTCTCCGCCGTCCAGGCGAAGTTCGGCGCCACCCCCAACCTGTTCAAGGTCGCCGCCAACGCCCCGGCCGCTCTTGAAGGCCTCATTGGCCTGTCCGGCGCGTTGGGTGGCGGCGCCCTGCCGGCGAAGACGCGCGAAAGCCTCGCCATTGCCGTCGCCGAGGTGAATGGGTGCGACTATTGCCTTTCCGCCCACACCCTCATCGGCAAGGGCGCCGGCCTCTCCGAGGCCGACATCACCCTTGCCCGCGCCGGCCGCGCGGCGGACAGCAAGGCGGAAGGCGCCATCGCGTTCGCCCGTGCCGTGGTCGCCCGTCGCGGCCAGGTGAGCGATGCAGACCTCGCCGCCGCCCGCGCCGCCGGCCTCGACGACGGCGCGCTGGTCGAAGTGGTGGCGCACGTCGCCGTGAACATCTTCACCAACTACCTCAACAACGTCGCCGGCACCGAGATCGACTTCCCCGTGGTGCGCTCCGGCGCGCCGCGGGCCGCCTGAGGCCTGCGGCCGGCATCCGAACGCACCCTTCCGGGCGAACCGCCCCCAAACAGCGGAGCGCGGGCGGGTGCCGGCCGAAACCTCACCGCCGGGCTCCCCACAGGGCCAGAAGCCAGTTTGTTTTCCGAAGGAGGCTGCCATGTCCGAACCCCTTGCAATCACGCCCTCCAGCGATGTCGCCTTCACGGCGGCGGTGAAGGCCGCGCAGCAGGCGCGTGGCTCCCGCCAGGCCTATGCCCGCGTCGAGGCACGCGGCGGCTTCCGCACGGAGCTGACGCCGGATTTCGTGCAGTTCATCGGCGGCATCGACACCGCCTTCCTCGCCACCGCCAACGCCGCCGGCCAGCCCTATGTGCAGCATCGCGGCGGGCCGAAGGGCTTCATCCGCGTGCTGGACGAACACACCCTCGGCATGGCGGATTTCAGCGGCAACCGGCAATACGTCACGGTCGGCAATGCCTCGGAGAACCCGAAGGCCTTCCTCTTCCTGATGGATTACACCCACCGCCGCCGCATCAAGGTGTGGGGCGAGCTTTCCGTGGTGGAGGGCGACGCGGACCTCGTGGCGCGGCTGATGCCGGAAGACTACGGAGCTATCCCAGAGCGCGCCTTGCTCCTCAAGGTCTCCGCCTGGGACGTGAACTGCCCGCAGCACATCCCGCAGAAGATCGACGCGCCGCTGGTCGCCGCCGCCTTGGAGGAGCGCGAGGCGCGTATCGGCGCACTGGAGGCGGAAGTCGCCCGCCTGCGCGGCCGTCTGGGCGAAGCCGGCACGTGACGCCACGCCCCCGCTTCACTCGTTCGTGAGCGACGTAACGGAGGTCGTGTCCCCCGCGAAATCTCTCTCAGACAAGCAAGCCGGAACGGGGGCGTGCCATGACCGACCTGTGCGAGGACGTGCGCGCCTGTGCCATCGCCGTGATGGCGAAAGCGTCGGCGGCGGGGCGCACCAAGACCCGGCTCTGTCCGCCGCTCGATCCCCGGGAAGCGGCGGCGTTCAACACCGCCTTCATTCAGGACATCGTGGGCAACATCCTCGCCGCCGGGCATATGACGCCCATCACGCCCTACGTGGCCTATGGTCCGGCGGGGGCCGCGCATTTCTTCGATGCCGTGCTGCCGCCCGGCGTCGGCCGGATGGAGGCTGTGGCCCCCGGCTTCGGCGCCTGCCTCACGATGACCCTCGCCCACCTCTTCGCTTCGGGACATCCGGCGGCGGCGGTGCTGAACGCGGACAGCCCGACGCTTCCCCCTGCCCTGCTCGCGGAACTCGCCCATGTGCTCGCCCAGCCCGGCGACCGCGCGGTTCTCGGCCCGTCCACGGACGGCGGCTATTACGTGCTGGGGCTGAAGGCGCCGCACTGGCACCTGTTCGCAGACATCGACTGGAGCACCGAGCGCGTCTTCGCGCAGACGATGGCGCGCGCCACCGAGATCGGCTTGCCCGTCCATGTGCTCCCGACTTGGTACGACGTGGACGACGCCCATGCCCTGCGGCTGCTCCATGGCGAATTGATCGCCGGCATTCCATTCGGCCCCGCGCCCCATGCCCGGGGCGACGCGCGCAACAGCACCAACCTCCTGAGGCGCCTCCTCGCCCACGCCGACCTCGCCGAACGGTTGGGCTTGCCCGTCGCCGACACCGATCCGCTTTGCCGCCGCGCATCCTGAGCGCGACTGCCCCTGACTTCCAGCAACGGACCTTGCCGATGAATGCTCTCACCCCCGGCGCACCCGCCGTCTCGCGACGCTATTTCGAGCGGGCGGAAACGGAGCGCACCAGCGTGCCGGTGCGAAAGCCGGTCTGCCTCTATCTGGAGACCACGAACCGCTGCAACCTGCTCTGCACCACCTGCCCGCGCACCTATGAGGAGCTTGAACCGCCCGCGGACATGAGCTGGGAGCTGTTCACCTCCATCGTGGACCAGATCCCCGATCTCGAACGCTGTGTGCTGCATGGCGTCGGCGAGCCGATGCTGGTGCCGGACCTCGACCGCATGGTCCGCTACCTGAAGGACCGCGGCACCTACGTTTTGTTCAACACCAACGGCACGGTGCTGACCGAGAAGAACGGCCGCGCCATGATCGCCGCCGGTCTCGACGAGCTGCGCGTCTCGCTCGACGCCGCCAACGCGCATTCCTACCGCGCCATCCGGGGCAAGAACTATTTCGACCGCATCCTGAAGAACGTCCGCGCCTTCCGCGAGCTTCAGGAGCGCGAGGGCCACACCAATCCCCGCGTCTCCGCCTGGCTCACCGGGCTCAAGGAGACGATCTGTGAGCTGCCGGACTTCGTGCGCGTGGCGGCGGACCTCGGCGTGCGGGAAGTCTATCTCCAGCGCCTTGTCTTCTTCGAGCAGGAAGCCATCGGCCGCGCCAGGCCGGACCAGGCGCTCTACGAGCAGATCAACACCGACGAGGCCGCCTATATCGCCGAGGCGGCGCGGGTGGCGGCGGAGCTGGGGATGGTCTTCTCCGCCTCCGGCGCGGCCTCCGAGCCCGGCATGAGCCTGAAGCGGCCGGAGGACGGCTCGCCATGGTCCATGTGCCGGCGGCCGTGGACGGTGATGTACTTCACCGCCAACGGGCGCGCCCTGCCCTGCTGCATCGCCCCCTTTTCCCAGCGCGGATACGAGAACTACACGCTGGGCGACGCGAAGACCCAGCCGCTCTCCGACATCTGGCACGGCGACGCCTACAAGGCGTTCCGCGCCGGCCTCCTCTCCGAAACGCCGCCGGCCGCCTGTGCCAACTGCGGCCTGCGCTGGAGCCTCTAGATGGCCCGCGCAGACGCTCCGAGGATCGCCCTCGTCATCCCGACGCTGAACGAAGCCGAGGCCATCGCCGGCACCCTCGCCGAGATTCCGAAAGGCATCGTCGATCTCGTGGTGGTCGCCGATGGCGGCTCCACAGACGGCACGCGGGAGATCGCGGCCTCAGCCGGCGCGACCGTCCTCGCCTCCGGACGCGGCTTCGGCCGCGCCTGTCTCGCAGGCGTGTGCGAGGCGCGCGACGCCGACATCATCGCCTTCATGGATGCGGACGGGGCGGACGACCCCGCCTTCCTGCCCGCCCTGCTGAAACCGCTCGCCGAGGGCAAGGCGGATTTCGTCATCGCGTCCCGCACCCGCGGCGTGCGCGAGCCGGGCGCCATGGCCTGGCATCAGGTGGCGGCGGGGCGGGCGGCGGGCATCGGCATGCGCGCGCTCTACGGCGTCGCCTATTCGGACATGTGCACTTTCCGCGCCATCCGCCGGGAGGCGCTGCTCGGCCTCGGCATGCGGGAACTCACCTACGGCTGGAACATCGAGATGCAGATGCGCGCCGCCCGCGCCGGGCTCGCCATCGTCGAGATTCCGGTCGCCTACCGCCGCCGCAGGGGCGGCGTCTCCAAGGTCGCCGGCAACCTCTCCACCACGCTGACCGCCGGCAGCCGCATCGTCTCCACCTTCCTGCGGGTCGCGACCCAGAGCGCCGCGCCCGCCGTCGCGCCGAACAAGATGTGAGTGACCGCCATGCTGCTCCAGCCGCTCGATGACACCGACGACCTCTCGCGCATCCGCGCCGTGCCTGTCCCCTCCGGCTTTCTGCCGCTGATCGAGCGGGCCGATCACCGCGCGCCATCGGTGTTCCGGCCCGAGAACATGATGCGCGAGGCGCGCCGCCAGAAGGGGCTCGACGCCGGCCCGGTGCCGCGCGTGGTGCTGCTCGATCCCGACGGCGACATGGTGGACTATGTGCGCGACCACTTCGGCGCGACGCGCTCGCCCTACTGGGCCTGCTACCACACGGACATGTGGACCTGGGAGGCAGGCGGCCTCTCCTTCGGCATCGTCGGATATGCGGTGGGCGCGTCCTTCTCCGTGCTGGTGGCGGAGCAGGCCTTCGTCTGCGGCTGCGAGCTTTTGATCTCGGTGGCCTCCGCCGGGCAGATCGCCGCGCACGCGCCGCCGTCCTACCACATCATCATCGACCGGGCGCTCCGCGACGAGGGCACGAGCTACCACTATCTGCCGCCCGCGCCCTTCGCCCCGGCGGACCCGGAAGTCATCACCATCGCCCGCGCCGCCTGCAGCGACGAGGCTGGGCCGGTGCTGACCGGGGCCACCTGGACCACTGACGCCCCCTTCCGTGAAACCGAGGCCGCCATCGCCCGCCGCAAGGCCGAGGGGCTGCTGGCGGTGGAGATGGAGGCGGCCGCGCTCTACGCCTTCGCGCAGGCGCAAGGCAGGCCGGTGCTCTGCCTCGCGCACGTCACCAACCAACTCGGCCAGGTGCATGGCGACTTCGAGAAGGGCGACGACAACGGCGCGGCGCGCTCCATCGCCCTCGCCGTCGGCTTCGCCAAGGCCTGGATGGCGCACTGCGCCGTCCACCCCCGCTGAGAGGACGGCCCCGATGCTCGACCGCACCGCCTATCTCGCCCTCGACGCCGAAAGCCTGCCCCACCGCCTCGGCGGCCGACCGGAGCTTCTGGACCGCCTCGGGCCGGCCGATGCCTGGCAGGTGCGGGAGGTGGGGGACGGCAACCTCAACCTCGTCTTCATCGTCGAGGGGCCGAAGGGCTCCGTCGTGGTGAAGCAGGCCCTGCCCTATGCCCGCGTAGTGGGCGAGAGCTGGCCCATGTCCCTCGATCGCGCCTTCTTCGAGCACGAGGCGCTGTCGCGCCTTGGCACGCGCGATCCCGGGCGCACGCCGGAACTCCTCTTCTTCGACCCCGCCCAGGCGATGCTCGCCATGGAGCATCTGACACCGCACAAGGTGGTGCGCCGCGCCTTCATGGCGGGGGAGGAGCTGCCGCTGCTCGGCACCCATCTCGGGCTCTATCTCGCCCGCACGCTGTTCCGGGGCTCGGACTGGTGCATGCCCACGCTGGCGCGCAAGGCCGATCTCGCCTTGTTCGCGGGCAATGCGGAACTCGCCGGCATCACCGAGGAACTGGTTTTCTCGGACCCGTTCAAGGCCGCGCCTCTCAACCGGCATACGCCGGGGCTGGAGGACATCGCGAGCGCCTTCCGCGCCGACCGCCCTCTGAAGCTCGCGGCGGTGGAGATGAAGGCGCGCTTCTGCACCTGCGCCGAGACCCTGCTGCACGGCGACCTCCACACCGGATCGGTGATGGCGACGCCCACCGACACAAGGGTCATCGACGCGGAGTTCGCCCTCTATGGCCCCATGGGGTTCGATGTGGGCGTATGCCTCGCCAACCTCTGGATGGCCGCCTTCGCGCAGGAGGCCCACCGCGCCGACGCGCGGGCGGCGGGCTCGTACAGCGCATTCCTGCTCGCCACCGCCGGCACCCTGTGGCGGACCTTCGAGGCGGACTTCTCGCGCCTGTGGGCACACGAGCGCACCGGCATCCTCGGTGGCTTCGATCTGTTCGAGGCGCAGGGGGATGAGGGCGGCGCGACGGTGGCGCTTACGACGCATCTCACTGGCGTCTGGCAGGACGCATTGGGCTTCGCCGGCATGGAGATCATCCGCCGCATCCTCGGCCTCGCCCATATCGCCGAGTTCGAGACCATCGCGGATGTGGTCCTGCGCGCGCGGCTGGAACGGCGCGCCCTCGGCTTCGGCCGTCATCTGGCGCTGAACCGGTGGCAGATCCCCTCCATCGAGGCGGCGAACCTGCTGGCGGAAACGGAAAGGACGCGGCCGTGACCGCGCCCTTTCCCCATCAGCGCCGGGTGATGGCGATGCGGATGATGTCGTCCGCCGGCACGCTCTGGCCCGCCCCCGGTGTCCACGCCGCGAGCTTCGGCAGGTCGTCGCGCGGAATGTCGAGGAGTGCGATCTGCCGCCCGAGGATCGCCACCGTCTCGATGGGTACCGGCACGGGGCGGCCACCGCGGCCGAACCATCCGCCCACCGGCACCACCAGCACGATGCCACCCTCCGGCGTGCGCGCCACCTCTGTGACGAAGCCCAGCGTGCGGTCATCGAAATCGAGCAGCGGCAGGCCCACGAGATCGCCTACCCGCACCTTTTGCGGAAAGCGCGTGGCCATGCGTTCGGCGGGGGTGAGAGCGTCCTCCGCCGGCTGCGTCTGGGTGCTGGCGTGGGGCGGACCGGCGGCGAAGGACGGCGCGCCGGCGGCGGTGGCGCCGAGGACAAGGGCGAGCGCAAGAACAGAACGACTGGGGCGCATGCGAAGTCTCCAAGATCGTTTTATCGACGATATACGTCATCATTTACGATGAATGGTCAATATTTATTACGTGACACAAAATGAAATTCAATAATCCCGAAACGCGAGGGATGCACATGAAAGACAACATATCAAGACGCATGCATCCGCTCCCCTTGCGGATCATGCACTGGACCAATGCCATCGCCATGATCGTGATGATCGGTAGCGGCTGGAAGATCTACAATGACGAGGTGATCTTCGGCTTTCTGCATTTCCCGCAGGCCATCGTGCTCGGGGTGTGGGCACAGCACGCGCTCCAGTGGCACTTCTTCGGCATGTGGGTGCTGGTGCTGAATGGCCTCGCCTATCTCGCCTACGGCGTCGCCACCGGTCGCTTCGCCCGCCTGTTCTTCCCCATCCGGCCGCGCGAAGTGATTGCCGAGGCCGTCGCCGCGTTGAGCTTTCGCCTGAAGCACCAGGATCTCACCCACTACAATGCGGTGCAGAAGGTGCTCTATGTGGGTGTCATCACCATCATCGTGGTGCAGGTGGCCTCGGGCCTCGCCATCTGGAAGCCGGTGCAGTTCTCCGGGCTCGTCTCGATGCTCGGCGGCTTCCAGTCCGCGCGGCTGATCCACTTCCTCGGCATGGCGGCCATCGTGCTGTTCATGGTGGTCCACGTCACCCTTGCGCTGCTCGTGCCGAAGACTCTCGTCGCCATGTTCACCGGCGGCCCCCGCCTGCCCGCCCCCGCCCCCCTGCACGCCGATGGCGCACCCGCGCCCGATCCATCGCGCTGATCTGAGGCCACGCCAATGTCCCTCCGCTCCTTCTTCCGGCCGAACCGGGCCTCCATCGCGCGGCCCGACCAGAGCCTCATGGTCGAGAACCGCGCCCTCCTCGAGCGCATCGATCGCCGCAAGCTGCTGCGCGGCTCGCTGAGCCTCGGCGCGCTGTCGCTCCTCGCCGGCTGCGACATCTCCAATCGCGAGGAGGTTCAGGGCGTTCTGCGCACAGTCTCCGACTTCAACGACGGCGTGCAGGCCGCCCTGTTCGACCCGAAGCGGCTCGCCCCCACCTATTCCCGCGACCTCGTGGTGAAGCCGCCCCGCTTCAACGCCTATTACGAGATCGACGAGGTGAAGCCGGTGGACGTCTCCACCTGGCAATTGGAACTCTCCGGCCTCATCAAGGACAAGCGGCCGTGGACGCTGGACCGCATCAATGCCCTGCCGCAGCAGGAAGTCATCATCCGCCACATCTGCGTGGAGGGTTGGGACTATATCGGCCAGTGGTCCGGGCCGAACCTGAGGGATTTCCTCACCCGCGTCGGTGCGGACCTTTCGGCCAAGTACATCGCCTTCTACGGCAACGACGATTACATGGAGAGCATCGACATGGCCTCGGCGCTCCACCCGCAAACTATACTCGCCACCCATTATGCGGGCGAACCCATCACCGACCCGTTCGGCGCCCCGATGCGGCTGCGCACCGCGGTAAAGCTCGGCTACAAGAATCCCAAATGGATCCGCGCCATCGAAGTGACCAACACCTACCCTCTTGGGTTCTGGGAGAAGCAGGGATTCAACTGGTTCGCCGGCCTGTGACGGCCGGCGCTGCCCGGTGATGGTTTCCCTTCCGAGCCTTCTCCCGTGCATCCTGCTGGCGCTCTTCCTGTGGGCCTTGCCCGGCTGGCTTCTCGCGCGGCGACTGGGGCAAGGCCGCACCGCGGCGCTGGCGCTCGCTCCGGCGCTCGGATGGGCGACGCAGACACCGGCTGCCCTCGCCGTGGCCCATCTGTTCGGCCTCTCGCCGGTCGTCATCATCGGATCAGCGGCGCTGGTGAGCCTGTGCGCGCTCGCCCTGCCGCGCACGCGGGATGAAGCGGCCTTTCCGCTCTCCGCGCTCGTGTTCGCGGGGCTCCTTGCTCTGGTGCCCATGCTGGGGGTGCTGCCGAAGGTGACGGCGGACGGCGCCATCGCCCTCGCCTCACCCATCTACGATCACGCCAAGATCATCCTGATCGACGAGATCGCCCAGAACCGGGCCATCCCCCCAGCCAACCCGGTGTTCGGGGCAGGCGGCGCGGCAGGGACGGTGGCCTATTATTATCTCTGGCACTTCGGCGCAGCGGAACTCGCCCTCCTCTCCGGCGCGCAAGGCTGGGCGGCAGATGCTGCAGCCACCTGGTTCACCGGCTTCGCCGCGCTGGCGCTGGTGGCGGGGCTCGCCTTCCGCCTGAACCCCAGCCTATCCGCGCCCTTCCTCGCGCTCCTCGCCGCATCGGCGGGCTCCCTGCGGCCGGTCCTTGCGGCGCTGTTCGGTGGGGCGCGGGTGGACCACGTGCTCGAACCCGCCTCGGGCCTCGCCGGTCTTCTCTATCAGACGAGCTGGAGCCCGCATCATGTGAGCTCCGCCACCGCCTGTGTGATCGCGGTGCTGCTCATGGCGCGGCTGCGCGCCGGGCGGTGCGCCGGGGAGGCTACGGTGCTCGCGGGCCTGATCGGGCTGGCGGCTGCGGCTGCGTTCGGCAGTTCCCTGTGGGTGGGCGGGGTGACCTTCGCTCTGGCGGGAACGGCGGCGGCGCTGGTGCTGGGCCTCTCACCTCCTCCGGTGGGGCGACTGCGGTTCCTTGCGGCACTGGCCGGCGCGGCGCTGGTGGCGCTGGCGCTGGTGGCCCCTTTGCTGATGGCGCAGATCCATGCGGCGGCAGCGCGGGGGAGCGGCATGCCCGTCCAGATGGTCCCCTTCCCCGTGCTCGGACCGGGATGGCCGCAGGCTCTGCGCGCGGTGCTCGATCCCCTCTCCTATGGGCTGGTACTGCTGCCGGTGGAGTTTCCCGGCGTCCTGTTCGCCGGCGTCGTGGGTTTCGCTCTGGTCTTTACCGGGCGAGTGGCCGGCAGGGCCGAGCAGCAGACGGCTCGGGCGCTCGGGGCGCTCGTCATTGTCGCTCTGGCGGTCAGCGCGGCCCTGCAAAGCACCGTGGGGGAGAACAACGATCTCGGCTGGCGCGCCGTCCTGCCGGCGGTGCTGGTGCTCGCGGCCTTTGCCGGCGCCGCGCTCGCGGCAGCACTGTCTCGGGCGGTCGAGACGACGCGCGCCCGGACCGGGCTCGCGCTGCTGGCCGCCGGCCTCGCGCTCATTGCCATCGGCTTGCCGGACACCCTCGCCCTCGCCCGGCGCAACATCGCGGGCGAGCAGAGCGCCGATGGCCGAACATTCGCTAGCGATCCGGCGCTGTGGCAGGCGGTGCGGCGGCACGTGGGACCGCAGGTGCGGATCGCCAGCAATCCGGCGCGGCTGGAGAAGCTGACGCCCTGGCCGATCAACCTGTCGTGGGCGCTCCTGTCGCGCCGCCGTTCGTGCTTCGGCGGCGAGGAGATGGCGCTCGCCTTCGCGCCCCTCTCCGCATCGGCGCGCACGGACGCGGCGGCCCTCTTCGGTCGGGTGTTCGCCGGGATGGGAACGGCGGAGGATGTCGCGACCCTGCGCCGGACCTTCGGCTGCGACGGCATTGTCGTCACGCCGCAGGACGGCGCGTGGACCGCCGATCCCTTCGTATCCAGCGCCCTCTATCGGCTGGCTGAAGAGAAAGACGGGCGCTGGCGCATCTATGTGGCGCGCGAGGCCGCGCCCTGAGCGTCTGCCCCAACAACGAAGCCAGCGGCGTTGGATTCGCCGGTTCACTCTCGGCACGAGCCGCGCGGGTTCATGCGGTCGCCCGCTTTCGCGCGGCAGCACCGTCACTGGGGGCTTCAAGAAGCCCGATTGGCGCAGGCGCGTCTCGAACTCCATCGCCGGCACCGGCCGTCCGAACAGATAGCCCTGCCCCTCCGGGCAATGACGGTCCGCGAGACAGGCGCGGTACGGCGCTTAGGGCGTGCGCATAGCTCCCGCCTTCTCTCAGCATTCCGCGCCGAGGTTTTCATTGACCTCCCAGACACCGCGACTAGAATATGGGACGACGTTCCAAATATTGATACGGCGGTCGTTGCCGGACCCCTGGGGGCATCAGGCAGCCTTTCCGGCGGACAAGATCGGCGCACGGACGGCAGGAGTGCCCATGTCAGGAAGCAGCAGGTTCCGCACTTTCATCCGTGAGCTCACCCTGCTCGCGGACCAGCGCCTTGACGAGCCGGCCATGCTGCAGGCCGCAAAGCCGCTGATGAGCGACCTGATCTCCAACGACGAATGGTTGCCCGACGCCTTCGCCCGCCCGGACGAGCGCACCTACCAGCAGTATCTGCTCCATTGCGACCCGCTCGAGCGGTTCAGCCTGGTCAGTTTCGTATGGGGGCCAGGCCAGGAGACGCCGATCCACGACCACACGGTCTGGGGCCTGCTTGGCGTCCTGCGCGGATCGGAAACCTCCCAGCGCTACCAGATCGCCGAGGGGGCGATGCAACCCGAAGGGGCCCTCGAAATTCTCGAAAGCGGCGACATCGACATGGTCTCGCCGACCATCGGAGACATTCACAAGGTGAAAAATGGGAGCCTCAGCAAATCCTCTGTTTCCATTCACCTCTATGGCGGAAACATCGGCGCGATAAACCGTCACGCGTACGCCAGAGACGCAAATATCAAGACATTTCGCAGCGGCTACTCTCGCAATGTCACTCCCAATTTCTGGGAGCACAAGTAGAGAGCCGGCGGGCGCGGCCGCCGTCAAGATCCATCGAGTTTGCACGGCAATCCCCCAAAGCCCGGGCGACGGCCTGCCTGACCTGTTTTCAGGAGAAGAGATTGAAACCCCTTGCCGGAGTGAAAGTCGTCGAATTCTGCACCGTGGCCGCAGGCCCGTTCTGCGCGATGCTGCTCGCAGACATGGGCGCAGACGTCATCAAGGTGGAGAATCCGGACGGCGGCGACTCCATGCGCCAATGGCCCCCGCTGAGCGGGGGGTTCAGCGAGAACTTCGCCTCTTTGAACCGGAACAAGCGATCGGTCACGCTGGATCTCAAGGGCACGCGCGACAAGCAGCGCGCGCTGGATCTGATCGCGGCGGCGGACGTCGTGGTGGAAAACAGCCGGCCGGGCGTGATGGCGCGGCTCGGGCTGGATTATGCCTCGGTCAGCGAGGGACACCCGGGCCTTGTCTATTGCTCGATCTCGGCATTTGGACAGGAAGGACCCCGCTCTCGCGAGGCGGGTTTCGACCTCACGCTTCAGGCGATGAGCGGCGTCATGAGCGTGACCGGCGAGCCGGGCAGCCCACCCGTCAAGTGCGGCGTGCCGATCTCCGATTTCGGCACCGGTCTCTATGCGGCCTACGCCATCGCCGCGGCGCTCTTCCATGTGCGGGGCGGCGGGCGGGGGGGCCATATCGACGCCTCCATGTTCGGCGCCTCCCTCGCCATGGGGGCGCTGCAGACCAGCGAATATTTCGGCAGCGGCAGGGACCCGCGGCGCCTCGGCTCGGCGCACCCCCGCAACGCGCCGTATCAGGCCTTCCGGGCCAAGGACGGCTACTTCGCCATGGCCGCCGGCAACAATGGGCTCTATCGCGCGGCGTGCGAGGCCATCTCCCGCCCCGATCTGTTCGAGGATCCGCGCTTCGCCTCCACCGGCCTGCGGGCGCAGAACCAGGCCGACCTCCTGGAGATCCTGGAACAGGAATTCGCCGCCTTCACCTGCGAGGACTTGCTGGCGATGTTCCGCAAAGCCGGGGTGCCCTGCGCGCCGATCAACACCTATTCGCAGGCCCTGGCCGATCCGCAGGTCGCCCACATGGAATGGGTTCAGCCGGTGCAGCTTCCCTCGGGCGTGATGACCAAGACCTTCGTTTCGCCCCTGCGCATTTCCGGCAAGGGCTTCGGCATCGACCGGCCGCCGCCGCAGCTTGGCGAGCACAATGACGAGGTCTTCCAGACGGCCCCGAGCCGCGAGACGGCTTAGGGGGCTCAAAACGCGGCCGGCGATGTCACCGGCCGGCCGCAGGTCAGGCCCGTCAGGCCATCGGCTTCGGCGGGTTGAACGCGCGCGCCGACATGAGAGCGGGATTGTGGCCGAGCGCCCGTGACAGATCGACGGCCGTCCGCATGACCACGTCCCTGTATCGCGACGGGAAGCTGTCCTGCAGCCGGTCGACAGGGCCGGAAATGCCGATCGCGGCGACGGGGGCTCCCGTGCCGTCTTTGACGATGGCCGCCAGTCCCCACACGCTCTCGCGCCATTCGCCGCGATTCACCGCAAATCCCGCATCCCTGATCTGCGCCAGTTCCTCGCGCAGCCGGCCCAGCGTGGAGATGGAATTCGGCGTGAAAACCGCGAGCGGATCGGAGAAGACGCGCAGCGCTTCGTCCTGCTGGTAGGCCAGAAGCGCCTTTCCGGACGCGACGCAATGCGCCGGCGCCCGGCCACCGATGGAGGAATAGGCCCGCACCGGATGCGGACTTTCGATCTTGTGGAGATAGATGACCTCGGCGCCATCGAGGACCGCAAGATGGATCGTCTCAAGGGTCGCATCCGCCAGCGTGCGCATGAACGGCTCGGCGACCTGCCGCACATCGAGCCGCCCCAGCACCTGCCCCGCCAACTCGAAGACTTTCAGCGTGCAGTCATAAGTGCCGCCCGGCAACGCCCGCACGAAGCCGGCGGCGACGAGCGTCTGAAGCGTGCGGTGCGCGTTGCTCTTGGTCATATCGAGCTCGCGCGCAAGCTCGCTGACGCCTCCGGGCGCGGGTCGACCGGCCAGATGCTCCAGAACGCGCAGTCCCTTGAGAAGTGTACGATCCACTGTATCACTATTCAGTACGGAGCATTAAAGGGCGTAACTGCCTTCCCCGGAGAGGTCAAGCTTGGGCAGGTCCTGCTCAACCGGGGCCGGCCGGATCAGGCCGTCTTCTGTCTGGCCGAGGCCAGAACGTGAGCGCGATAGGCGACGATGCGCGCCTTGAGGCCGTCGCGGGCGGCGGAGCGGCAGAGGTCCGCAAGCTCTGCATCGGCATCCCCAACCTTGGTGGCTCCGCGCAAGGCGGCTACTGTCTGCGGGTCGAGGCGCTTCGCCTCCCGCACGAGGTCCGCCAGCGCGGCATCGATGTCCTCCTCCGCGATCTGCTCGGTCACGAGACCGATGGCCAGTGCGCGGGCGGAGTCGATGACCTCGCCCCGCAACAGAATGCTGCGGGCACGGTCGCGACCGACGCGGCTGGCAAGGCGAGCGGTGCCGAGCACCAGTCCGAAGCCGGAGCCGGGAAACGCGAAACGGGGCGTCTCCACCGCAATGCGATGATCGCAGGCTGCGAAGAGATCGGCGCCCGCCCCGAACACGCTGCCACGCCCGAGCGCCACGGTCACGACAGGCGCATCGAACACCTTGCGCAGAAACCCCTCGATGGTCACGAACCGCAGCAGAAGGTCGCCGTCGCTCTCGCTGTCGAGATCGGACAGGTCAAAGCCAGTGCAGAAATGGCGCCCCGCGCCCTCGAAAACGACCAGACGCGCGCCCTGCGTGAGGGCGGCGTCGAAGGCGCGATCAAGGTCGCGCACCGCGGCCCCGCTAAGGGCATTGCCCTTCTCCGGCCGGCTCAGAACGATGCGACACACGGCGTCGTCGAGAGACCAGGTCAGAGTGGCGTCGGCCATGATCGGATTCCTTCGTCCGCAGTCGGAATGCTGTCTCGGTCACAAGCGAGCGCAGGGCGCTATATAGAATAGTGTTCTAAATAATAAAACAACATACGGTCTGGCGCATGCCGGCAGTCCGAATCTCCGTCGGCCGACCGCGCTGGCCGCCTCAACCGGGAGGCACGGGGCTCGAGCGCCCAAGACCTCAAGGAGTGATCTTCCCCCGAGAAAGTGGACGGGGTTAAGCCGCTCTGCGTTCCCTCTCGGCCGGGCTGATGTAGCCGAGGGCCGAGTGCAGGCGGCGGGGATTGTCGAAGCCCTCAATGTATCCGAACAGATCCCGTCGCGCCTCGGCCCTGGTGGCATAGAGGCGATGGTGGACCCGCTCGGTTTTCAGGGTGTGGAAGAAGCTCTCCATTGGCGCATTGTCCCAGCAATCGCCCTTGCGGCTCATGGATGGGGTGATGCCCGCGGTAGCAAGCGCCCCGCGATAGGCTTCGGAAGCGTATTGGATGCCGCGGTCCGAATGGTGGATCAGGCCGGGTGCCGGCCGCTGGCGCTCGATGGCCATGGCGAGGGCTTCCAGCGCGATCTGTGTGTGCAATGTCTCGCGCATGGACCAGCCGACCAGCTTGCGGGTGTGCATGTCGAGCACGCCGGCAAGGGTGAGCCAGCCCTCGCCGGTGGGGATGTAGGTGAGGTCCGCCAGCCAGATCTGGTTCGGCACGGAGGTCCTGAAATTGCGGGCGAGCCTGTTGGGAGCGATCGGATAGCAATGGCGGCTGTCGGTCGTCCGCGTGCGCCTTGGCAAGGCGGCCAGGCCCCGGATGCCGGCGCGGCGCATCAGCCGCTCGATGCGGGAACGGCCCACGCGCCGACCGTGCCCTCTCAGGACCGCATGGATCCGGGGCGCGCCATAGGTCCCGCTGCTCTGCGCGTGGATCAGCCGGATGTCGTCGGTGAGCGCCCGGTTGGTGTGCGCGCGCAAGCTCTCCGGCCGGGCGCGCCAGGCATAATAGCCGCTGGCCGACAGCCCGAGGGCCGCGCACATCACGCGAACCGGCCACACAGCGCGATGCTCATCGACGAACCCGAACTTCATCGGGAGGCCACTCCGAAGATGAGCGCGGCTTTTTTTAAGATGTCGCGCTCCATCCGCAGGCGCTCGTTCTCCCGCCTGAGCCGGGCGTTCTCCGCAGCAAGGTCCGCCGGCGACGGGCCCGCCGCCTGCAGGATCGGGCGCCGCGCCGGCCCCGTCGCCTGTGGTGCCAGATCTCTCACCCACCGCCGCAGAACCGTCTCGTGCAGCCCCAGCTCCTGCGCCACCTGCCCGGCGGAAAGACCGCTGGAGGTTACCCGCTCAACGGCCTCCCGCTTGAACGCCTCTGGAAACACCCGGCGCCGTGTGCCCATCGAACACTCCTCTGAAGCTCGCAAAAGCTAACATGGGTGTCCACAAAAACGGGGGAGGATCAGTGGCGGTTCTGCCATGCGAATCTTGGTGATCGAGAACTGCTGCCAGATATAGTTCTTCTGAGCCGGCGTCAGCTTGCCGGCACGGTCAGCGGCAAAGACGAGGCTGGCCATCGACACCCGCCAAACACGCTTCAGTGCGGCGAGCCTTGGGAGGTCCGTGCGGCCAGTACCGAAATGAGATTTGACATCCTGCGTTGGCGTCAGGAAGCGAGGTCGGCAAGGCCGGCACCAGCCGCCATTGCCCACCTGCCGTGCCCCTTGTCGATGGCGGCGCCCACGGGGAAGGCGGCAATGCCCCCGAGGGCAAGGCCGAGCGTCGCGGCGCCGAACAGATCCGGCTTCGACCAGCCGAGGTCGCGCTCCATGGCCTCCGCCACGAGGGGAAAGCTGTAGTAGAGCGAGCCCCAGGAGCAGATCTGGCCGATGGCGACGCCAGTGATGAACAGGCTGCGCCCCGAGAGCGGACGCGCCGGCACCGGTTGCGCGAGCTCGCCGCCCAGGCCACTGGTCACGCGGCCGTACCGCAGAAGGGGGGGCGCCTCCGCCTGCACCGGCGCGGTTTCGCGGCGGCAGCCGTCCTCGCCTTCCACTTTGGCCTGGGCATCATCCGCGCAGCAGGCATCGGCGTCCTGAGGCGCAGGCCCACCGCAGCAGCCGGATGCCCCTCGCGTCACCGGCGTGACGCTGCAGACGCCGGTCTCCGGCAGCACCAGATGGACGCTCCGCGCCGCGTCGTGATCGCCGGCGATCTCCGCCGCGATGGAGCGGACCTGCTCATAGCCCGTGGCCATCAGGAAGGTGGGGGCGCGGCCGTAGGACTTGGAGCCGACGATGTAGAAGCCCGGCTCGGGGTGGGCCAGCTCCACCGCGCCATGGGGCGGGACGGTGCCGCATGAATGCAGGTTCGGGTCGATCAGCGGGGCGAGGGCCGGCGGCGCCTAGACGGCGGGGTCGAGGGCGATGCGCACCTCGCGCAGCAGAGCAAGGTCGGGGCGAAAGCCGGTGGCCACCACGATCCGGTCCACGGTCCCGGTCCAGGGCTCCGTGCCGAGACGGCCGCAAACGTCCAGCCCCGTCGCGCCGCGAACAATCCGCTCCGCCGCGAATGGCGCAAGGACATCGAACCGGCCGGCGGCGATGGCCTGGGTCGCCGCAAGGCCGAGGGCACCGCGGGCGGGCACCGCGTCGTTGAGGCCGCCGCCCAGCAGCTTCTCCATACGGTTGCGCCGAAGCGCCCACGTGACGCCGGTGGCTGGCGCCGCCTCCTGCAGGCGGAGAAGATCGAGCACGACATTGATGGCCGAATGGCCGGAGCCTACCACCAGCACGCGCCGGCCGGAATAGGCCTCGCGCTCAGTGCCGGACAGGTCGGGAATGCCATAGGCGATATCCGCAGCTGCCTCTTCTTCGCTGGGCACCGGCGGGCCGTCCGCGCCCATGGGGTTGGGCTGGGTCCACGTGCCGGAGGCGTCGATGACGGCCCAGGCAAGCGAACGGTGCTCAGCGCCGTCCGGGTCGCGCCAACGGATCTCGAACGGGGTGTCCGGCGCGCCCCTCGGATGACATCTTGTCGAGGCCGTGGCGGTCGATGGCGCTCACCTGTGCCCCGAACCGCAGGTGCGGCGCAAGGGCGGGATGAGCCGCCAACGGCTCAAGATAGCGCCGCACGATCTCCCCGCCGAGCGGCAGGGCCTTGGGGTTAGGCGCGCTCCACTCGGCTTCCTCCAACAGTGTGCGGGCGGCCGCGTCGAGATATTGTAGGCCCAGGGCGAGAACACCCGTACGTGGCCCCAGGCCTTGAGCGACGTGCCGACGCCGGCGCCCCGCTCGAAGACGAGGGGCGTGAGGCCGCGGGCGAGGAGATGCGCCGCGGCGGCAAGCCCCACGGGGCCGGCTCCGATGATGGCGACGGGAAGAGATAGGGTCGCGCCGGGAGACTCCGATGGTCGATCCATTGATGATCGAGGTATAACAGCAAAGAAAAGCGGCTCACCGACAGCATCTTGCGTTGCCCGCGTGTTCGGCCGGCGCGTCGGCAATCATCTTCTCCGCGTCGACCAGACAGCGCGTTACGTCCATCCAGGCCTCCACCGCCACCTTGAAGGCGGCGCGGCCCTTGTCCGTGAGGGTGTAGACCTTGCGCTCGCGGCCCGAGACCACCTCGCTTGCAGCGGTGACATATCCGCCCTCCTCGAACTCCCGCAGCACCGGATAGATGGTGCCCTCTGCAGGGGAACAGCAGCCGTTCGTCGTTGCCTCGACTGCCCGTGCCACGTCGTATCCGTGCATGGGCCGCTGATGCAGCACGCACAGAATGAAGAATTTCGACAGGCTCATCTTGATGGTGCCGTTCCAGTAGGCACGGCTCAGGAAATCGGGCCCGGGCTTCGGCACCGGGGCGGGCGACGGCGGAACGGATGGGGTGGCCGATGGAGAGGTTCGAGACATGCAGGACGGCTATACATCGATCATCAATGCGTCAATCATCAAGGTATACTTGAAAGCGCTCCCCGCCTCAGCGAACGCGCCGGCCCTCGGCATCGATCACCATCTCTCCGTCCTCCTTCGTGAACGGCCCCTTCTGCGGCGCGGGCAGGATCTCCAGCACCTGTTCCGACGGCCGGCACAGCCGCACCCCGAGCGGCGTGAAGACGAACGGCCGGTTGATGAGGATGGGATGGGCCATCATGGCATCAAGCAGGGCGTCATCGTTAAGCGTGGGATCATCAAGACTGAGTTCGACATAGGGCGTGCCCTTCTGCCGGGTTGCGGCGCGCACCGTGAGGCCCGCCGCGGCGACGGCGGCGGCAACCGCCTCCCGCGTGGGCGGGGTCTTGAGATATTCGACGATCTTCGGCTCGATGCCGGCGTTGCGGATCATGGCGAGGGTGTTGCGCGAGGTGCCGCAGGCCGGATTGTGCCAGATGGTTACAAGGGCTGGCTCGGTCATCGTTCAGGCTCCGAATGTCAGATGATGGCGTGGCGGACCCTGGCGGAGACCCATTCGCTCACCACCACGGTGGCAAGGATGACAAGCAGGATCAGCGTCACCTGCGGCCACGCTAGCGTGTTGAGCGAGCTTTCCAGGTTGAGCCCGATCCCGCCCGCGCCCACCAGGCCGAGCACCGTGGATTCGCGGATGTTGATGTCCCAGCGGAACACGCTGATGCCGGCGAAGGCGGGCATGATCTGCGGCACGATCCCGTAGGCGAGGGTCTGGGCGCCCGAGGCGCCGGTGGCGCGGATCGCCTCCACCTGACTCTCGTCGATTTCCTCGATGGCTTCGTACAGCAGCTTGCCGATGAAGCCGATGGAGCGCAGCGCAATGGCGACGATGCCGGCGAGCACGCCGGGCCCGAGGATCGCCACCAACAGCAGCGCCCAGATGATGGAATTGATGGACCGCGAGGCGACGATGACGAACAGCGCCACCGGCCGCACGAAGGCGGCGCTGGGCGTGGTGTTTCGGGCCGCGAGGAAGGCCACCGGCACCGACAGCACGATGGCGGCGAGCGTGCCGAGGGTGGCGATGTTCAGCGTGTCCCACAGCGGCTTGAGCAGCGCCGGAAAATAGGACCAGCGCGGCGGCACCATGCGCGCGCCGATGTCGGCGGCCTGGGTGGGGGCATCCCACACGAAGGCCCAGATGGTGCCTTCCGTCATCACCCGCCAGCAGAATACGGTGAAGGCCACGGCGATCAGCCAGCCGAACCACACGGCGATCTGCCCGCGCGGGGTGCGGCGCTGCCAGGACTTGCCGCCTTCGGGACGGGCTGTGACCGGCATTATTTCACCCGCCCGCGGATCAGGCCGGAGATGTATTCGCTGGCCATGACGATGGCGATGATGAGGATCAGGATGGCGGCGGCGCTGTCGAATTCGTAGCGGTCGATGGCGGTGTTCAGCGTGGCGCCGATGCCGCCGGCGCCGACGATGCCCACCACCGCGGATTCGCGGAAATTGATGTCGAGCCGGTAGAGCGACAGCCCCAGCAGGCGCGGCGCCACCTGGGGCAGGACGCCGAAGGCGATCAGCGCGGGCCAGGGCGCGCCCGTGGCGCGGATCGCCTCCACCGGGGCGGGGTCGATGTCCTCGATGTCCTCTGCCAGCAGCTTGGAGAGGAAGCCGATGGTGGCGAACGACAAGGTGAGGAAGCCCGCGAACGGGCCGAAACCCACCATGGCCACCAGCAGGATGGCGACGATGATCTCCTGCAGGGACCGCGACACGGCGATGATGGACCGGCAGACGTAGTAGACCGCCCGCGGCACCACATTGCGCGCGGCGCCGATGCCGATGGGCACGGAGATGGCGATGCCCACCACGGTGGATGTCACCGTCATGGTCAGGCTCTCGATCATGCCCTGGATGATGTCGTCCCAGCGCCGGGAGAAGTTCGGCTCAAGGAAGCCCGAGACGAAGCGCAGGCCGCGTGCCCACCCGTCGGAGAGGCGCGCCCAATTGACCTCGACGCTGCCGAGGGCCAGCGCCAGATAGAGCGCCGCGCCGATGATGAGCGCATAGCGCAGATACGGATTGGCGATGAGCGGCGGAGGGCGCCAGCGGCGCGCCAGGACATGGGCCGCGCTCACAGCGCCCTCGCGGCGGCGGCGGGCGTCGTCTGCGCCCTCAGGCCGCGAACCGCGTCGGCCGCGGCGGCTTCCTCGGCCGCGTCGGCCTCCACCTCGCGGATGGTGCGCGACCAGTCCTCCTCGCCATAGATGGCGGTGAGGGCGGCCGTGTCGAGGGCCTCCGGGGGCCCATCGAACACGATACGCCCGGCCTTGAGGCCGATGATGCGCTGGACGAACATCTGCGCCAGCGCCACGTCGTGGATGTTGACGATCGCCGCCAGCTGCCGCTCGGCGCACACTTCGACGATGAGGCGCATGATCTGGCGAGACGTCTTGGGATCGAGGCTGGCGGTGGGCTCGTCCACCAGCAGGATGCCGGGCTCCTGCACGAGGGCGCGGGCGATGCCCACCCGCTGGCGCTGGCCGCCCGAAAGCTCGTCGGCGCGCTTGTCCACATGATCGAGGAGGCCGACGCGCTCCAGCACGGCGAAGGCGCGGTCGATGTCGGCCTGCGGAAACCGGCGCAGGAAGGCGCGCCAGAAGCCCACATAGCCGAGCCGCCCGGAGAGCACGTTCTCCATGACGGTGAGGCGTTCCACCAGGGCATATTCCTGGAAGATCATGCCCATGCGCCGCCGCGCCCGCCGCAGGCCGGCCCCACCGAGACGGGTGATCTCGGTGTCGCCGAGGCGAATGGAGCCGGACGTGGGCTCCACCAGCCGGTTCACGCAGCGGATGAGGGTGGACTTGCCGGCGCCGGAAGGACCGATCAGTCCCACCACCTGGCCGGCCGGGATGCCGAGCGAGACATCGTCGAGGGCCTTGTCCCCCTTGGCATAACGCTTCGACAGGCCGGCGATGGTCAGCATCCCGCAGTCTCACTCATGCCGGGCCTACGCCGGAGCCTATTTGCAGGTGTAGCTGACGCCCATGGCGTCGTCGATCTGCCGCACCACCGCCCAGGTGTCCTTGAAGGTGATGGGGATGAACTTCTCCTGCGGCGGCTCGGCGGACTTGAACTCCTTCTGCAGGCCGGTGCCCTCCCAGTTGAAGCTGAAGAACGCTTCCTTCACCTTCGCCGCCAGCTCCGGCTTCAGGTTGTAGACATAGCCGTAGCCGGTGGTGGGGAAGGTCTGCGACTTGTAGATGGTCACCACCTGCTCGGGCTTGATGACACCTCGGGCGATCATGCGCTTCATCACCGAATTGGCGACGGCCGCTGCGGGATAGTCCTTGTTGGCGACGCCGATGATGGAATTGTCGTGCTTGCCGGAGAAGGCGGGCTCGAAATCCTTGCCGGCCTCCATGCCGAACTGCGACTTCAGGAGCGCGGAGGGCGCCTTGTAGCCGGAGTTCGAGGTCTCCGATGTGAAGGCCATCTTCTTGCCCTTGATGTCCTCGACCTTGGTGATGCCGGAACCGGGATAGGTGATGATCTCCATCTCGTAGCCATAGGCGCCGTCCTTTGAAGCCATCATGGTGAAGGGCACGAAGCCGGCGCAGGCCACCGCAATGGGATTGGAGCCGGTATTGAAGCCGGCCACATGCAGGCGGCCGGCGCGCATGGCTTCGAGCTGCGCCGCATTGGATTGCACGGGGAAGAACTGCACCTTCTTGCCCGTCACCTTGGCGAGATGGTCGAGGAATTCGGCCCACACCTTCGCATAGACTGCGGGGTCCTCCACCGGGGTATAGGCGAAGATGAGGGTGTCGGGATCGAGCTGCTTCGCCGGGTCCGACGGGGTATCGGCCACCATGTCGCCATTGGTGTCGGTGAAGCGCGGGTCGAGCTTGAATTCGGCCTGGGCAAAGGACGGCGCCAGCATGGTCGCCGCGAGCATGGCGGCACAGGTCAGGGAGCGCAGGAGCGACATGGCTTCATCTCCGATTGGATCGCATCTTCAGTACGACTGTTGTGTGACGCACCGACTACGATGCGGCCGGCTCAACTGCTCGGCAGGGCACTGCCGGGCCTGGCCTTCTCCAGGGCGCTGGCGTGGGTCGGCAGCAGCAGGGTGGTGAGCCAGCAGATGCCGAGCATGACGGCGGAGCCGGCGAGGCAGGTCGTGATGCCCCCCACCTGGTAGAGCAGGCCGCTGAGGAGGGTTCCGGCGAAGCGCCCCGCGGCGTTCGCGGCATAATAGAAGCCGACGTCCTCCGCCGCCTTCTCCGATCCTGCATAGGCGAGGATCAGATAGGAGTGCAGCGAGGAATTCACCGCGAAGGCGACGCCGAAAATGGCGAGCCCTATGACCACGATCAGGTCCGGCCGTATGGGCGTCGCGGCGAGAAGCACGGCGATGGCCACGGGAACGAGGGCGAGGCCCAGCGCCCACCAGCGCGCCGCCGGAACCTCCTTTGACAATCCGTCCGGGCTGCGGCTCACCACCGCCGGGGCTGCCGCCTGAACGATGCCGTAGCCGATGGTCCACAGCGCCAGGAAGCCACCAACCATGGGGAAGGTCCAGCCGGTGCCATAGAGAAACACCGGCACACCCACCACGAACCACACGTCCCGCGCGCCGAACAGGGCCACGCGGGCGGCGGCGAGCAGGTTCACCCCCCGGCTCTTGCCGAACAATTCCTTGGCCGAGCTGCTCGCCTTGGCCTTGCCCATCATGGGCGGCAGCGACAGCAGCACGCCGAGAAGCACGATCGCCAGCACGCTCGCCATGAGCCACAGCGACAGGCGGAAGCCGAACGCCTCCAAAAGCACGCCGCCGAGGAAGAAGCCGAAGCCCTTCATGGCGTTCTTGGAGCCGGTGAACCATGCCACCCAGCGAAACAGGCGGCCCTCGGCATTGCCCTTCGCTTCCGCCTCGGTGACCTTGATGGCCGATTTGGAGGCGGTCTTGGTGAGGTCCTTGGCCACCCCGCACACGCCCTGCGCCGCCACCACCCAGGCTACCAGGACCGCGGTTTCCCACGAAGGGGACATGGCCGAGAGCAGCAGGAAGCCGGCGATCTGGGTGGTAAGGCCCACCGTCAGCATCCGCGTGATGCCGAAGCGGGCGGCGAGCCAGCCGCCGATGAAGTTCGCCCCGATGCCCGCCGCCTCATAGAGCAGGAACAGGAAGGCGAGGGTGAAGGGCGAGTAGCCGAGCTTGAAGAAGGTGAACAGCACCAGCATGCGCAGGGCGCCGTCGGTCAGCGTGAAGCCCCAGTAGGCCGCCGTGACAATGGCGTAGTTGCGCAGGCCGGCGGAGGAGGACGCCGCCATCACAGGCCCGCCCGTTCGAGATGGCAGGCGAGGTCCACCATGCGGCAGGCATAGCCCATCTCGTTGTCGTACCAGGCATAGACCTTGAGCAGGGTGCCGTCGGTGACGAGGGTGGACGGCCCATCAACGATTGCGGAGCGGGTGTCGCGGGCATAGTCCGCCGACACCAAAGGGCGCGGCTCGAAGCCGAGAATGCCGTTGAGCGCTCCGGCGGCGGCCTCGGCGAACAGGGCATTCACCTCCTCTGCCGTGGTCTCGCGGTTGAGCTCGAACACGCAGTCGGTGAGCGAGGCGTTGAGCACGGGGGCGCGCACCGCGTGGCCGTTCAGCTTGCCCTTCAGCTCGGGATAGATGAGGGCGATGGCGGTGGCGCTGCCGGTGGTGGTGGGCTGCAGCGAGAGCATGGCCGAACGGGCGCGGCGCAGGTCCTTGTGGGGCGCATCCACCACCACATTGGTGTTGGTGGGATCGTGGATGGTGGTGATCTGGCCGTGCCGGATGCCGATGGCCTCGTGCACCACCTTCACCACCGGGGCGAGGCAGTTGGTGGTGCAGGAGGCGGCGGTGACGATGGGGTGGGCCGCGCGGTCGTAGAGATGTTCGTTCACCCCCACCACAACGTTGAGGACCGAGGGATCCTTCACCGGCGCGGCGACGATGACGCGCTTGGCGCCGCGCTTCAGGTGGCCTTCGAGCACCTGCGGCGTGAGGAACTTGCCGGTGGATTCGAGCACCACGTCCACGCCGAGATCGCCCCAGGGGATGTCTTCCGGCTTGGCATGGGACGAGAAGGACATGGCCTTCTCGCCGATGCGCACGCTGCCCTCATCGTGGGAGATGGGCGCGCGCCAGCGGCCCTGCACGCTGTCGAATTCCAGCAGGTGGGCGCACGCCTCGGCGCCGCCCTTGATCTCGTTGAGGTGGACAATGTCGAGCCGGTTGTTGCCACGCGGGTCGTTGTCCGGGCGGTGCGCCGCCCCCAGGGCCGCGCGCAGCGACAATCGTCCGATGCGGCCGAGGCCGTTGATCCCCACTCTCATGGCAGCGTCATTCCTTGCAAGCCCAAGTAAGGTGCGGCTTCCCCGCGGTGATGTTAGGCCCGGGGATGGTGTGCGGCATCCCTCGCCTTGATGCCGCCAGCCTCGTACCAATCCTTGGAACGGTTCACGATCCACACGACGGACAGCATCACCGGGACCTCGATGAGCACCCCCACCACGGTGGCGAGCGCAGCCCCGGACTTGAAGCCGAAAAGGCTGATGGCGGCGGCCACCGCCAGCTCGAAGAAATTGGAGGCGCCGATGAGGGCCGAAGGGCCGGCCACGCAATGGGCTTCACCGCTGATGCGGTTCAGCAGATAGGCGAGGCCCGAGTTGAAATAGACCTGGATCAGGATCGGCACCGCCAGAAGAGCGATCACCAGCGGCTGGGCGAGGATCTGCTCGCCCTGGAAGGCGAACAGCAACACCAGGGTGGCGAGCAGCGCCACAAGGGAAAGGGGCTGGAGCACGCCGAGGAGGCGATCGAGCCCCCCCTGCCCCCCGCGCACCAGAATGCGTCCGCGCAGAAGCTGCGCCGCGATCACCGGCACGACGATGTAGAGCACCACCGACAGCAAGAGCGTGTCCCACGGCACGGTGATGGAGGAGAGCCCGAGCAGCAGTCCCACCACCGGCGCGAAGGCGACGATCATGATGGCATCGTTCAGCGCCACCTGGGACAGGGTGAAATGCGGCTCGCCCTTGGTAAGGTTCGACCAGACGAACACCATGGCCGTGCAGGGGGCCGCCGCCAGAAGGATGAGGCCGGCGATATAGCTGTCGATCTGGTCGGCTGGCAGATAGGGCCGGAACAGGTGGCCGATAAACAGCCAGCCGAGGAAGGCCATGGAGAACGGCTTCACTGCCCAGTTGACAAGCAGCGTCACCGAGATGCCGCGCCAGTGCCGACCGACCTCCTTGAGCGCGGCGAAGTCGATCTTCACCAGCATGGGCACGATCATCAGCCAGATGAGGAGCGCGACCGGCAGATTGACCCGCGCCACTTCCAGCCCCCCGATGGCCTGGAACACGGACGGCGCCAGCGCGCCGAGCGCGACGCCGGCGATGATGCACAGGAAGACCCAGAGCGTGAGGTAGCGTTCAAACACGGACACGGCGTGGAATCTCCCAGGGCTACGATCTGCGGCCGGCGGCGGCGACAGCGTGGGCGCGGTCTGTTTCAGGATGACGACGGCTCACGCCGCCTGCCCGGCAAGTGTAAGATCCGTCGCGCCTTCCATCTTGCCGATCTCGCCGATGCGCTCTTTCAGCGACGCCAGATCGAGCTGCTCGAATGGCAGGTTGACGAAGGCGGAGACGCGCCCGGCAAGCCGGCGGTAGGTGGCAAGGAAGGCCGCCTTCTGCTCCGCCTCGCTTTCCTTCACCGCCAGAGGATCGGGTAGGCCCCAATGGGCCTGCAGCGGATGCCCGGGGAAAGCGGGGCAGATCTCGCCCGCGGCGGCGTCGCAGGTGGTAATGACGAAGTCCATCTGCGGTGCGTCCGGTTCGGCGAAGCCGTTCCAGCTCTTGGAGGCAAGGGGGGCGGTGTCGTAGCCGAGCGAGCCGAGCAGGTCGATCGCCATCGGATGCGGCTTCAGCTTCGGCCGGCTGCCCGCCGAGAACGCGCGGAAGCGGCCGCGGCCCTCGCGGTTGAGCAGCGCCTCGGCGATCAGCGAGCGGGCGGAGTTCGCCGAGCAGACGAGCAGCACATTGTAGACACGGTCGTTCGCGGCGGCAGGCCGGAGCTGAGGGAAGGCGGCGGCACGTGTTCCGCGTCCGGGAGAGACAGCGAAGCCCATCTCCGCCATCATCTGGGCCAGCACCGGACGGGCTGTCGTCAGGCTGGCGGCATAGATGATGGATCGCCCCTCGCGCCGCGACGTCACGAGACCCGCGCGCTCCAGCAAGCCGAGATGGACGGACATGGTGTTGTGCGGCACGGCCAACAGGCGCGCGATGTCGCCTGCCGGTAGGCCATAGGGCACATAGCGCAACAGCAGGCGATAGGTTTCGAGACGCGTGCCCTGGGAGAGCGCATCGAAAATCCGGGTTGCGTCGTCTGCGTTCAACCGTGTCGCGTCCATCTCACCTCACCGAACAGATGGGTCCGTGCACGAGGGCCAGACCTGTCAGACCCCACCTTTAAAGGTCTTCGCCCAATAATCCTTCACCTGCTGAACCAGCGCCGGTGGCAGGGGAACATAGCCAAGCTCCGAGGCGGCCTTTTCCCCGTCCCCGAGAGCAAACCTCCAGAATTCGAACGCCACCTGGCTGTTGGCCGGGACTTTCGGTTCCTTGTACATGAGCGCAAAGGTCGTCGCAGCGATCGGGTAAGCGTCGGGCGCAGCGGAATCGTTGATGACCACGAAGAAATCCCTCGCAGCGGTCCAATCAAAGCTCAATGCTGCAGCCTGAAACGATGCTGCGCTCGGCGCTATGAACTTGCCGGCGCGATTCTGTACCAGGCCGTAGGCGAGCTTCGCCTGCACGACGTAAGTGAACTCGACATAACCAATGGAATTCTTGACTCGCTTGACCTCGGTCGACACGCCCTCGTTGCCACGTGCGCCCGTCCCTACGGGCCAAGCCACGGAGCTGCCTTCACCCACCTGCTGCTTCCACTCGGGGCTCGCTTTGGCGAGATAAGATACCCAGTTGAACGTGGTGCCAGATCCATCGGCACGATGCACCACCACGATCTTCGCGTCGGGCAATTTCAGATCGGGATTTAGGGCCTTGATGGCGGGATCGGACCAGGTGGCGACCTTGCCCAGATAGATGTCGGCCAAAAGGGCTCCGGTGAACCGGATCTGGCCAGGGCCCACGCCGTCCACATTCAACACCGGTGCGACGCCGCCAAACACGATAGGGAACTGGCCGAGGCCGTATTTCTCCAGTTCGTCGGGCTTCAGGGGCTTGTCGGAGGCTCCGAAATCGGCGGCGCCATCCTTGATGCGATTGATGCCGGCGGATGAGCCCACCGACTGGTAGCCGACAAGGTGGCCCGTTCGCTCACGGAACAATTCTGCCCACTCCCAAATGATGGGATAGGCGAAGGTGGAGCCGGCACCCCGCACCTCGCCCGCATGAGCGGCAGGCGTGAGAAAGGATATGGCCGCAATCGCAGTGGCGGTGGTCAAGGCAAAAATGCGGTTCACGGCTGCCTCCCTGTTCCATCGACAACCGCTCCAAGGCTTACCCTATCAGCGTCGTTATGTCGATTGGCGTGGACAGATCGCTATATTATGCTTATGTCACTTCCGTGACGCACCTGAGAGGCACACCTTCCGCAGCGACAGCGTAATTGTCGATGCGTCCATGCTAGCAGAAATAATTTAAAAGGCATGGCGGACCGCCTCAAGGTACAGTTTCGCACATGGTGCATTTTTCACTCGTAGAATTTATATATTCGACGGATTCAGGATGTTTTTATCCCGCGAGTACGTCTCTATATACTGTCGCCTAGTATCATATTGTACCTGAATCCATCCATTGTCGAACTTTGTATTGTACTTATTCCACCAAGAATGGAATATATAATTTTAAGCATGCCTAATATTACAATCAACATTGACGGAAATTCTATATATACACCAAATGTCATCATTTAGTTACATAAATTACTAGAGCCGCTTATGCTGGGCGCGAGCTCCAAGGCCCTGGCGACATCGTCCAGGAAACGCATCCATGAAGATCACCACTCTCGCGAGCGCCTTCGCGCTGCTCGCCGCCAGCGCGGCGCTCAACGGCGCGGCGGCCCAGGCTCTGGTCAAGGCTGACGGTCGTCTACGGCGTTCCCCGTGACCGAGGCCATGGCAGAGGAGTTCCAGAAGCAGAACAAGGACATCAAGGTCACTGTCGGCATCGGCGGCAGGGGCGGCGGCTTCAAGAAGTTCTGCCGCGGCGAGACCGACATCTCCAACGCCTCGCGGCCGATCACCGCGAGCGAGCAGAAGGCCTGCAAGGAAGCCGGCATCGAATATATCGAATTGCCCGTGGCGCTCGACGCTCTCACTGTCATCGTCCACCCGTCCAATACATGGGCCAGCGAGATGACCGTTGCGGAGCTGAAGAAGATCTGGGAGCCCGAGGCCCAAGGCAAGATCACCAATTGGAAGCAGGTCCGCGACAGCTTCCCCGATCGTCCGCTGGCGCTCTACGGAGCAGGTGTCGATTCCGGCACTTACGACTATTTCACCGCCGCCATCGTCGGCAAGGAACACTCCAGCCGCGGCGGCTTCACCGCTTCGGAGGACGACAACGTGCTCGTGCAGGGCCTCGCCGGTGACCAGAACGCGCTCGGCTTCTTCGGCCTCGCTTACTAAGAGGAGAACCACAACAAGCTGAAGGCCGTGAAGATCAAACTCAACGACGCTGCCCCCGCCCTGGAGCCCTCAGTGGAGAATGCCCGCACCGGCAAGTACCAGCCGCTGTCGCGCCCGATCTTCATCTACGTGAATAAGAAAGCGGCGGATACCCGCCCCGAGGTGGCGAAGTTCGTCGAGTTCTACCAGAACCCCAAAAACGCGGTCGAGCTGATCAAGGAAGTGGGCTACGTGACACTTCCCGAGGCGGCTCTGAAGGTGTTCCAGGAGCGCTTCAAGAAGCGCGAGATCGGCACCGGCTTCACCGGCTCCAAGGTGGGAATTTCGGTCGAGGACCTCGTCAAGGAAAAGCTCGTCTACTGACGTGCCGGAACACGTGCTTTTGGGGACGTCTCCGATCAGACCGCTTCACTCTGAGCGGATCCGACGCCCGGGGAGGCGCTTTGGCGCCTCCCCACCATGAATGGAAGCTTGATCGACGTCATGATCGCGCAAGACAAAGCCTTGCGACCACGCCTGACGGTGTCACCCACATTCCTCGCGCTGCGGCGTATGGTGGATAGCACCATGCGCAGCGTTCTTTTTCTTTGTGCAGCGCTTTCGGTGCTGGTCACGATGGGTATCGTCTATGTCCTTTTGTCCGAAAGCACCAAGTTCTTCGCCCAGGTGTCGATCGTCGACTTCCTGACCGACACCCAGTGGACGCCTGTGTTCCGGGACAAGCATTTCGGCATCATGACCCTGGCTTCCGGCACCCTGGTGAGCTCTCTCATCGCCCTTCTGGTGGCAATTCCTGCCGGAACCGTGCTCGCCATCTATCTGTCGGAGTTTGCGCGGCCGCAGGTGCGAGAGACCATCAAGCCGTTCCTGGAACTGATCGCCGGCGTGCCGACCGTGGCCTTCGGCTATTTCGCGCTCCTGTTTCTCACGCCCATTTTCCAGATCTTCATCCTGGGACTCGCCGGCTTTAACCTGCTGGTGCCAGGCATCGTCATGGGGATCATGATCCTGCCCTACATCGTGTCAGTCAGCGAGGACGCCATGCGCGCGGTTCCCGGCACGCTTCGCGAAGGCGCCTATGCACTTGGCTTCACGCGGCTACAGACGGCGACACGGGTGGTGATCCCCGGCGCCTTCTCCGGGGTGACCGCGGGCTACATCCTCGGCATGTCGCGGGCGGTAGGCGAGACCATGGTGGTGGCCATTGCGGCCGGCCAGCAGGCCAAGCTCGCGCTCAACCCACTGGAAGGCGCCGCCACAATCACCGCTTACATCGTCCAGATCAGCCTTGGCGACGTGCCGCATGGCTCCATCGCCTATCTCACCATCTTCGCGGCTGGCATGACGCTGTTCCTCATGGCCTCCGCCTTCAACATCCTCGCCTTCTGGCTGCGCCAGAAGTACCGCGAAGTCTATTGAGGGAGATGCCTATGCAGCCGCTCGCCGCTCCCTCCTCCCGGCGCCGCTCGGACGCCGAGATCATCGCCCGCGCCCACCGTTCTGACCGCAGTTTCGCGGTTCTCGGCCTTGGCGTTCTCGTCCTCACCATGATCGTGCTGCTGTCGCTGATCGTCGACTTCATGGTTGATGGGCTCGGGCGCATCGACCTCGACTTCCTGACCAGCTTTCCCTCCCGGCGCGCGGCGGATGCCGGCATCCTGTCCGCTTGGGTCGGCACTACGCTGGTGATGCCGGTGACGACGGCGCTGGCGGTGCCGCTCGGCGTCGCGGCGGGCCTCAATCTTGAGGAACATGCGCCGAGCAACTGGATCACCCATCTCATCGAGATCAACGTCACCAATCTCGCTGGCGTGCCCTCCATCATTCACGGCCTGCTCGCTTTGGGCCTGTTCGTCCAGACCTTCGCCATGGGCCAGACTATCCTGGTGGCGGGCATGACGCTCGCGCTTCTCATCCTGCCCATTATCATCGTCGCCACGCGCGAGGCGGTGCGGTCGATCCCGATCGGGATCCGCGAGGGTGCCTGTTCTGATCCTCCCCCGTTTTTGTGGACACCCATGTTAGCTTTTGCGAGCTTCAGAGGAGTGTTCGATGGGCACACGGCGCCGGGTGTTTCCAGAGGCGTTCAAGCGGGAGGCCGTTGAGCGGGTAACCTCCAGCGGTCTTTCCGCCGGGCAGGTGGCGCAGGAGCTGGGGCTGCACGAGACGGTTCTGCGGCGGTGGGTGAGAGATCTGGCACCACAGGCGACGGGGCCGGCGCGGCGCCCGATCCTGCAGGCGGCGGGCCCGTCGCCGGCGGACCTTGCTGCGGAGAACGCCCGGCTCAGGCGGGAGAACGAGCGCCTGCGGATGGAGCGCGACATCTTAAAAAAAGCCGCGCTCATCTTCGGAGTGGCCTCCCGATGAAGTTCGGGTTCGTCGATGAGCATCGCGCTGTGTGGCCGGTTCGCGTGATGTGCGCGGCCCTCGGGCTGTCGGCCAGCGGCTATTATGCCTGGCGCGCCCGGCCGGAGAGCTTGCGCGCGCACACCAACCGGGCGCTCACCGACGACATCCGGCTGATCCACGCGCAGAGCAGCGGGACCTATGGCGCGCCCCGGATCCATGCGGTCCTGAGAGGGCACGGTCGGCGCGTGGGCCGTTCCCGCATCGAGCGGCTGATGCGCCGCGCCGGCATCCGGGGCCTGGCCGCCTTGCCAAGGCGCACGCGGACGACCGACAGCCGCCATTGCTATCCGATCGCTCCCAACAGGCTCGCCCGCAATTTCAGGACCTCCGTGCCGAACCAGATCTGGCTGGCGGACCTCACCTACATCCCCACCGGCGAGGGCTGGCTCACCCTTGCCGGCGTGCTCGACATGCACACCCGCAAGCTGGTCGGCTGGTCCATGCGCGAGACATTGCACACACAGATCGCGCTGGAAGCCCTCGCCATGGCCATCGAGCGCCAGCGGCCGGCACCCGGCCTCGATGCGGCCGAGGCAGAGATCAAGCGAATTGACCGGGAGCTCGACAAGTTGATGAAGCTCATCCTCGCGTCCGACAGCGACGACGCCCCCACCCCGATGATGAAGCACATGAAGGAGCTGGAGGCTCGCCAGAAGGAGCTAAAAGCGTTCCTGCAGGACGCCCAGGAGCCGCCGCCCCTCCTGCATCCAAACATGGCGCATCACAACCACGCCCAGGTGGATGAGCTGTATGCGGCGCTTCAGGAGGTTTCGGAGGAAAAGCGGATGACGGCGGCCGACCTGATTTGCTCGCCGGTGAAGGAGATCATCCTGACGCCGGCAGAAGGCGAGCTTCGGATCGACGTGCGAAGTGGCTGAAACTCTTGCGATTTCGCTCAAAAGCAAACGGCCCGCCAGAGGGGCGGGCCGATCGCAAGTCGAGATGGTTGCGGGGGCACGCAACCATCTCAAATTGCTATTTCGAGCCGCAGCATAGATATCCGCTCCGAGGTCGAGGGTGAGGGTTCAATTCCCCCTGATTTCGAGAAGCCCTGCGTTCCCAGTGACAAGCTAATTATAAAATGCGCTTGAACGCATATGCGCATTAAAGTAAAAGAAGCGTATGCAGTCCGCCCTCACCCTTCTGTCGGCCCTGGCCGAACCCACCCGCCTCGCGGCGGTCCACCTCCTGTGGGATGGGCACGAGCATTGCGTCTGCGAACTCGTGCGCGTCCTCGGCGTCACCCAATCCCGCATGTCGCGCCATATGGCGGTGCTCAAGCAGGCTGGCGTCGTGGTGGATCGGCGGGACGCCCAATGGGTGCGCTACCGTCGCAATCCCGAACTGCCGGCCGAGCAGGCAACCATCATCAATGCTGTCCTCACCACCCTGGACGCTTCATCGAACAGGAGAGCCGCATGAGCGCCGACCTGTCATTGACCGGGCGCAAGCCACCGAGGGATGCATCGTCACTGACCTGGGCGGCGGTGACGGCCGCGGCGATCGCCCTCTGGTTCGTGGTCTATGCCCAGCTCGCGCCGTTCTCCCAATGGCTAGTGGCCCGCCTGCCGGTGGAGCAAGGCAGCCATCTCGCTGAAGCGGTCGCGTTCTTCATCTACGACACGCCCAAGGTGCTGATGCTGCTGACGCTGGTGGTCTTCGCCATGGGCGTGGTGCGCAGCTTCTTCTCCGCCGAGCGCACCCGCGCCCTGCTCGCTGGAAAACGCGAGGGGCTCGGCAACATTGCGGCCGCCGGCCTCGGCATCGTCACGCCCTTCTGCTCCTGCTCGGCGGTGCCGCTGTTCGTCGGCTTCGTCTCCGCCGGGGTGCCCCTGGGCGTCACCTTCTCCTTCCTCATCGCCGCGCCCATGGTCAACGAGGTGGCGCTGGGCCTCCTGTTCGCGCTGGTCGGCTGGAAGGTGGCGCTCACCTATCTGGCATTCGGCCTCTCCATCGCCATTATCGCCGGCTGGGTCATCGGACGCCTGCACCTGGAGGGCTGGCTGGAAGACTGGGTGCGCAACGTGCGTGCCAGTCCGGTCGAGCTGCCGCCAAACGGTATGACGCTGGTGGATCGCATCAGGGCCGGCCTCGACGCGGTGCGCGACATCGTCGGCAAGGTCTGGATGTGGATCATCGCCGGCATCGCAGCGGGCGCCTTCATCCACGGCTATGTGCCGGAAGATCTCCTCGCCTCCATCATGGGGCGGGATGCGTGGTGGTCGGTTCCGGCTGCGGTGCTGCTGGGCATTCCCATGTATTCCAATGCCGCGGGCATCATCCCGGTGGTCGAGGCCCTGCTGGCGAAGGGGGCAGCGCTGGGCACCGTGCTCGCCTTCATGATGGCGGTCATCGCCCTGTCGCTGCCGGAAATGATCATCCTGCGCAAAGTCCTAAGCCTCAAGCTGATTGCCGTGTTTGTGGGCGTGGTCGGCATCGGCATCCTCGCCGTGGGCTTCCTGTTCAACGCGCTGTTTTCTTAAAACAAGAAAGGCAAAAGCCATGAAAGACGTGAAGGTGCTGGGCCCCGGCTGCTCTCGCTGCGAGGCAACGGCGCAGATGGTGCGGGATGAGGCGGCCAAGCTCGGGCTCGACGTCACGGTGGAAAAGGTCACCGACTATGCGGTGATCGCCGGATACGGCATCGCCTCGACGCCGGGCATCGTCATCGACGGCAAGGTGGTGCACGCCGGCGGCCTGCCGAAGCCGGACGATCTCGCCCGCTGGCTCGCGGCGTGAGCGCCGCCATGCTGGAATACAAGGTTCACGCGTCGCGCATCGACGTACACGGCAGCCTCGCCCGCACCAAAGAGGCCGAGATCACCCTCGACACCGACATTGGCGGGCGCGCCGATGCTTTCAACCCGGCGGAACTGTTCCTTGCCGCCATCGCGGCCTGCATGATCAAGGGCATCGAGCGGGTGACCCCGATGCTGAATTTCGAGCTGCGCGGGGTGGATGTCACGCTCCACGCCGTTCGGCAGGACGCGCCGCCGAAGATCATCTCGGTGGATTACGAGCTGATCATCGATACGGACGAGACGGAGCAGCGCCTGGCTTTGCTCCACACCAACGTCCGCAAGTACGGCACGATTTCGAACACCGTGGCGGAAGCGACCCGATTGGACGGGACGATCCGAAGGAAGGCATGAGGCGCATCAAGGCGCTGCGCGCACCCGCGCGAATGCGATCTGTCGTTATCCATGAAAGGCCAAGTCCATGACGAAACGAGACGTGGTCATCTGCGCGCCGGTGCGCACGGCGATCGGCACTTATAATGGCGCTCTGAAGGCGGTCCCCGCGACCGAGCTGGGTGCGACAGTCGTGCGCGAGACGCTCCGTCGCTCGGGCCTCGATGCAGCCAAGCTGTCGAGCCTCATCATGGGCAATGTGGTCCAGGCCGGCAACAAGATGAACCCCGCCCGCCAGGCGGCCGTCCATGGCGGCGTACCGGTGGAGGTGCCGGCCATGACTGTGAACCGGGTCTGCGGCTCCGGCGCCCAGGCCGTTGCCTCGGTCGCCCAGGAGATCTGGCTGGGCTTCGCCGATGCGGCGATCGCCGGCGGCATGGAGAACATGGACGCCGCGCCCTACCTCATGAGCGGCGGGCGCTGGGGCTATCGCATGGGCGATGCGCAGATCTACGATTCCATGCTGCGCGACGGCTTGAACGACGCCTTCTCGGGCGAGCATTCCGGTTGGCACACCGAAGACCTCGTGACCAAATGTGGTGTCTCCCGCGAGGATCAGGACCGTTGGGCGGCGCGCTCGCAACAGCGCTTTTCCCAGGCGCAGGCCGCCGGAAAATTCGATGCCGAGATCGTCGGTGTCGAAATCAAGGGCCGCAAGGGGCCGGAGATCTTCGCTCGCGACGAGCACAATCGGCCGGACACCACGATCGAATCCCTCACCAAGCTGAAGCCGGCCTTCCGTAAGGACGGCACCATCACCGCCGGAAACGCGCCCGGTCTCAATACCGGCGCCGCGGCGATGATCCTCGCCGAACGCGATTTCGCCGCGGCGAACGGCCTTGAGCCGCTGGCGCGGCTCGTCGCCTTCGGCGTCGGCGCGGTGGAGCCAGGCATGTTCGGCATCGGTCCGGTACCAGCCGTGCGCCAGGCGCTGGGGCGTGCGGGCTGGACGATCGCGGAGGTCGAGCGGGTGGAAATCAACGAGGCCTTCGCGGCGATCGCCCTCGCCGTTACCCGCGAGCTCGGCCTTGCCGAAGAGGTCGTCAATGTTGAAGGCGGGGCCATCGCCCATGGCCATCCCATCGGCGCGAGCGGGGCGATCCTGACCACGCGGCTCATCCATTCGATGCGGCGCGACGGCCTCAAGCGTGGCATCGTTACCCTCTGCATCGGCGGCGGCCAGGGCATCGCGCTGGCGATCGAAACACTGGCCTGACAGGCAGGTCAGACGCCCGTGCGGGCTGCCGGCTTCGGCCGCGATCCCGCGCGGGTTCTTTGAAAGTGGCCCTCGCGCCGCCAATTGATTCCACGGCAGAAGAACAAGCCTCCTGGCGGGGGCACTGCGCAAATTGTCGTTTCTCACGCCGACACGGATGCCCGTTTGCCTTTCAGGCCATCCGCGTTATTCTTCGATTTAAGAAGAATTACAAAGCGGGAGGCCCTAGCAAATGGGCGCCGGTTCGCGCATCGACCGCAGGGCGGTCCTTGCTGCCGCTGCTTCCATGGTCGGCGCGACGCTCGTGCCCCTGTTGGCGCGCGCCTCGGCCGGCATCATCCGTTTTGGCCTGACCCCCGTCTTCCTGACCTCCGACCTCGAACTGCTCGGCCGGCTTCAGATTTACCTGCGGCGGGCCACCGGCTTACCGGTCGAACTCGTCAGCCGGCGGACCTATCAGGAGATCACCGCGCTGCTGGTCTCGGGTCAGCTCGATGCCGCGTGGATCTGCGGCTATCCGTTCGTCGCCCATCGTGACGCGCTCCAGCTGGTCGCGGTTCCGCTGTGGCGCGGGCAGCCGCTCTATCAGTCCTGCCTCATCGTCGACCGGGACCGTGACGCACGGGACTTCCAGGACCTCAAGGGCGATATCCACGCCTTCTCGGACCCCGATTCCAATTCCGGCTTCCTCGTCACCCGCGCGCTTCTCGCGGAGCACGGCCTGAAGCCCCCGTCCTTCTTCGCCCGCACCTTCTTCACCTACGGCCATCGCAACGTGATCCGTGCCGTGGCCTCGGGCCTCGCCCAATCCGGTTCCGTGGACGGCTACGTCCTGGACGTTATGCGGGAGATCGAGCCGGAGCTGACGTCGCGCGTCGCCATCCTGCGCCGGTCCGAATGGCTCGGCTTCCCGCCCATCGCTGCCCCGCGCCATCCGCCAGACCCGCAGGCGCTCGCCGCGCTGACGGAGGCGCTTGCGCGCATGAACGAGGACGAGGATGGCAAGGCGGTGCTCGCCATGCTGCGGCTCGATGGTTTCGCGCCGCAGGAGGCGAGCCTCTTCGACCCCATCGCCGCAAAGGCGGCGCTCGTCGCGGGCACCGGGTGACGCCCATGATCGCGCGCCTTGACCCCCGCCAGTGGCCCGTCACCCTCAAGGTGCCCCTAGCGGTTGCGGCGCTCATGGTGCTGGTGGGGCTTGCACTCTCCGAGCGCGTGCTGAGCCGGCTGGGGGAGACGCAGGAGCGCCAGTTGCGCGCCTTGGCGCAGACCTATCTGGACAGCCTCTCCTCCGCGGTCGCACCCGCGATCCTAAGAGACGATGTCTGGGAAGTTTATGACGCCATCATGCGGGCACAGGCCCTCAACAAGAGCCTGCATCCGTTGAGCGCCGTGATCACCGACGCGGAGGGCCTCGTGATCGCGGCGTCCGATCCCCGTCGCTTCCCCATTGGGGTGCGTCTCCCGTCCGATCTCGCTCCGCTCGCAACCGGCCGGGATTTCAGATTCGAGGCGGGCGCCAGATCCGCCACCGCGACGCGCGTGCTTTCCTATCCTGGACGCATCGTCGGAATCATCCACGCCACTTTCGACACCAGCCATCTGGCTTTGGAGCGGCGCGACGTCGTCCTCGCGCTCGCGGCCACGAACGGGATGGTCACGCTGCTGCTCGCCGTGGCCGGCTGGTTGCTCGTCGCCCGCATGATGGCGCCGGTGCGCACGCTCTCGCGCTATCTGGGCGCTGCGAGCGAAGGGCGGGCGACGCCCGTTCCCCCGGAGGCGGTCGCGCGCAACGGCGCTGAATTCGCCCGCCTGTTCCTAGCCTACAATGCGCTGGTCCGGTCCATGTACGAGCGGGAGGACCTAGCCCGACAATTGGCGGACGAGCATCGGCTCGGCAGCCTCGGGCGGCTCACCTCGGCGCTCGCCCACGAGATCAACAACCCGCTGGGCGGCCTTTTTAACGCGCTGGCGACGCTGAAGACCCATGGACACCATGCGGCGGTCCGAAAATCGTCCCTCGGCCTTCTCGAACGAGGCCTCGTCGGTATCCGCGACGTGGTGCGCACCACCCTCGCTTTGTATCGGCCGGAGCAGGCGCCGCGACCCCTCGCCATGGCCGATTTCGAGGACCTGCAGCTACTGATTGCCCCCGCGGCGCGCCGGAAGGGTGTCGATCTGAGGTTCTCCGGTCCCGTCGACGTGTTGCTTCCTCTGCCCAGCACCCCGGTGCGCCAGGCCGTGCTGAACCTGCTGCTGAATGCGGTTTCCGCCGCCCCGCCGGGAAGCGAAGTGGCGGTGGATGCGTCGCTCACGCCGACGGCCCTGCATGTAATCGTGTCGGATCGAGGCAGCGGCCTGCCCGAGCCTGCGGGGTGCCTTCTTGCGGCTGGCGGGGAAACGGGTGGCCCACCCTGGGGCGGCGGCCTCGGCTTGTGGACCACCCGGCGCATCCTGGACGACCTCGGTGCCTCGGCCGAGGTCGAGCGGCCTGAAACGGGGGGAACGCGGATCCGTCTTCTCTTCCCTTTCATCGCCCCAATGGAGCTCGCCCATGTCGCATGAGCCTCCCGTCATCGGCCTCGTGGAGGACGATCCCATCATGGGCGAGAGCCTCGCGCAGCGGCTCGGCCTGGAGGGAATGAGGGTGCATTGGTGGCGGACCGGCTGCGCAGCGGTGGCGGATATCCGGAAGATTCGCTTCGAGGCTATCGTATGCGACATCCGCCTTCCGGATCTCGATGGGGAGGCTGTGTTCCGGGAAGCGGCGCACGTGCCTCGGACGCCGCCTTTCCTGTTCGTGACCGGCCATGGCGACATCGACCAAGCGGTGCGCCTGATGCGGTCCGGCGCGGCGGACTACGTCACCAAGCCCTTCGAGATGGAGGACTTCCTGGCGCGGCTCACCGACTTGCTGATGCCGCATGGAACCACGGAAGGCGGCACGTTGGGCGTCTCACCCGCCATCCGGCAGGTGGAGGCTCTGTTGTGCAGGATGGCTCGCCTGTCCTCCAATCTGCTCATCACGGGGGAGACAGGGACAGGTAAGGATGTAGCCGCCCGCTTCATCCATGCGCAATCGCGGCACGCGACCGCGCCGTTTATCGCGGTCAACTGCGCCGCCATTCCCGCCGACTTGATGGAAAGCGAGCTGTTCGGCCACGAGCGAGGCGCGTTCACCGGTGCCGCGCAGCGCCATCTCGGCTATGTGGAGCGCGCCGGCGACGGCACGCTGTTTCTCGACGAGATCGGGGAATTGCGTCCGGAGTTGCAGGCAAAACTCCTGCGGCTGATCGAGAGCAAGACGTTTCAGAGGGTCGGCGGTGAGCGCGAGATCGCCTTCGGCGGCCGTATCGTGACGGCCACCAACGCCGATCTGGCGCTGCGAGTTGTCGAGCGACAATTCCGCGAGGATCTCCTTTACCGCATCAACGCGGTCAGCATTCGCCTGCCATCTCTGCGGGAGCGCCCCGATGACATCCCATGGCTCATGGAGCGCTTCTTTACGGAATATAGCGCGGACACCGAGACCAACCTGAAAGGGATCAGCGCCCTCGCCGAGGAGGCCGCGATGCAGCATCCTTGGCCCGGGAATGTGCGGGAGCTGCGGAACCGGATGGAGCGTGCGGTCGCTCTTGCCTTGGGCCCCTGGCTGATGCCCGGGGATCTCTTTCCCGAGATCGTTCGCGAAGGCGCTGACGCCGGCCTACGGATCGGCTCACTGGAATCCGCGCGCCAGGAGGCGGAGAAGCGTCACATCCTCCGGGCGCTGTCCGCGACCGCGGGCGAACTCTCCGCCGCCGCCCGGCTCCTCGGCGTTGGGCGCACCACCCTGTGGGAGAAGATGCGCCGCCTCGGTTTGGGTAGCGACGGCTGACGGCGCGTTCGGGTTTCCGGACAGACGGCGCCGCAGCATGTTCGGGACGGCGGACGTGCTCGCCTCATCTCGCTCGTTAAATCATTGAATTCTCTACTCAGCTCCGCATGGCGCAGCTTCTGCAGGACGTCTTGCGTCCGAAAGGACCAATACGCTCTGGGAGGAGCTTTCATGAAAAGATGTCCCAGCCTCGTCGATGCCGGCCGCCGCAGCTTCCTGACCGGCGCCGGCCTTGCGACCGCAGGCGCCGCCGTCGCCTCCGTTCTGCCGGCCCAAGCCAAGGCGGCCCCTGCGGTCGCGTTGGTGAGATATCCAGCGAACCGCCTCGCCAATGTGAAGGACCTGAAAGTTAATGAGCCGCTGGACGTGGCCTATCCCGATGACGACGCGCCCGGCGTCCTTCTGAAGCTCGGGACACGCGTGGCCGGAGGCGCCGGACCCGACGGCGACATCGTCGGCTTCACCACCGTCTGCCCGCACAAGGGATTTCCCCTTTCTTACAGCACGACGGACAAGACGCTGAACTGCCCCGGCCATTATTCCCGCTTCGATTGCGAGAAAGGCGGCCAGCAGATCTGGGGCCAGGCGACGCAGAACCTGCCGCAATACGCGCTGCGTGTGGACGCGAAGGGCGACATCTATGCCGAAGGCGTGGATGAGCTGCTCTACGGCCGCCTCTCCAACGTGCTCTGAGGGAGGACACCATGGCTTACAAGCGCCAGATCGGCCAATTGCCCATCATTCCCGCCAATGCGACCGTCCACAACGTCGTCTGCCACTATTGCATCGTCGGCTGCGGCTACAAGGCCTATAGTTGGGACGCCCGATACGAGGGCGGCACGGCGCCGGGCGAGAACGCCTTCGGCGTCGATCTCTCCAGGCAACAGCCGGCAGAGACCGCAGCCTGGTATGCGCCGTCCATGTACAACATCGTCAGGCAGAACGGGCGAGACGTGCACATCGTCATCAAGCCCGACAAGGCGTGCGTGGTGAATTCCGGCCTCGGCTCCGTGCGCGGCGCGCGGATCGCCGAGATGAGCTATTCGCGCCAGCGCAACACCCAGCTCCAGCGCCTCACCGATCCCCAGGTCTGGCGCTACGGACAGCTCCAGCCCACGAGCTGGGACGACGCCCTCGACCTCGTCGCCCGCGTCACCGCAGCGGTGATCGCTGAGCAGGGCGAGGACGGCCTGTTCGTGTCCGCCTTCGACCACGGCGGCGCGGGCGGCGGATACGAGAACACCTGGGGCACCGGAAAGCTCTATTTCGGCGCCATGAAGGTAAAGAACATCCGCATCCACAATCGCCCGGCCTACAATTCGGAGGTCCACGGCTCGCGCGACATGGGGGTGGGCGAGCTCAACAATTGCTACGAGGACGCGGAGCTCGCCGACACCCTCGTAGCGGTGGGCACGAACGCGCTGGAAACCCAGACCAACTATTTCCTGAACCACTGGGTGCCCAACCTGCGCGGAACCTCCCTCGACAAGAAGAAGGCGGAGTTCGGCAGCGAGCCGGTGGCCAAGGCGCGCATCGTCATCGTCGATCCGCGCCGCACCGTCACCGTGAATGCCAGCGAGGTGGAGGCGGGCAAGGAGAACGTGCTCCATCTCGCCCTCAATTCCGGCACCGACCTGATCCTGTTCAACGCCTGGCTCACCTACGCGGCGGAGAAGGGGTGGATCGACAAGGGTTTCATCGCGGCCTCCACGAAGGACTTCGACAAGGCCCTGGCGGCCAACAAGGTGAGCGTGGCGGAAGCCGCTCGCGCCACCGGCCTCAGCGAGGCGGACATCGTCAAGGCGGTCACCTGGATCGGCGAGCCCAAGGCCGGCGGGGCACGTCGGCGGACCATGTTCGCCTATGAGAAGGGCCTCATCTGGGGCAATGACAACTACCGCACCAACCAGGCGCTGGTGAATCTCGCCCTCGCTACCGGCAATATCGGCCGTCCGGGCGGCGGCTGCGTGCGCATGGGCGGCCACCAGGAGGGTTATTGCCGCCCGTCCGACGCCCATGTGGGCCGGCCCGCAGCCTATGTGGACAAGCTGCTGATCGAGGGCAAGGGCGGCGTGCACCACATCTGGGGCTGCGACCACTACAAGACCACGCTCAACGCCATGGCTTTCAAGCGCGCCTACAAGATGCGCACGGACCTCGTGAAGGACGCCATGGCCAGCGTGCCCTACGGCGACCGCGATGCCATGGTGGCCGCCATCTTGGGCGCCATCCGCAAGGGTGGGCTGTTCAGCGTCGACGTGGACATCGTGCCGACCCATATCGGCGAGGCCGCCCATGTGATGCTGCCCGCCGCGACATCCGGCGAGATGAACCTCACCTCCATGAACGGCGAGCGGCGCATGCGCCTTACCGAGCGCTACATGGACCCGCCGGGCCAGGCCATGCCCGATTGCCTCATCGCCGCGCGGATCGCCAATCACATGGAGCGGGTGCTGCGCGCCATGGGCAAAACGGAGGTGGCGGACAAGTTCAAGGGCTTCGACTGGAAGAGCGAGGAAGACGCCTTCATGGACGGCTACGCCAAGAACGAAAAGGGCGGCGCGTTCGTCACCTACGATCGCCTGCGGACCATGGGCACTAACGGCTTCCAGGAGCCCGCCACGGCCTTCGCAGACGGCAAGATCGTCGGCACCAAGCGGCTGTTCGCCGATGGCAAGTTCAACAAGCCGGACGGCAAGGCGGTGTTCGCCGAAACCCGGTGGCGCGGCCTCCAGGCCCCCGGCAAACAGGCGGAGAAGGACAAGTTCGCCTTCCTCATCAATAACGGGCGGGCGAACCTCGTCTGGCAGAGCGCCTATCTTGACGTGGAGAATGAGCTGGTCATGGATCGCTGGCCCTATCCCTTCATCGAGATGAACCCGCAGGACATGGGCGAGCTTGGCCTCAAGAGCGGCGATCTCGTGGAGGTCTACAACGAGAACGGCTCCACCCAGGCCATGGCCTATCCCACCCCCACGGCGAAGCGGAAGGAGACTTTCATGCTGTTCGGCTTCCCGACCGGCGTGCAGGGCAATGTGGTGTCCGCGGGGGTCAACGAGGACATCATCCCCAACTACAAGCAGACGTGGGGCAACATCCGCAAGATCGCCGACGCGCCGGAAGGCGTGCGGCACCTGACCTTCAAGTCGAAGGAGTATCCGGCCTGACGGCGGGCACCATCGGCCGGCGTTCTGGCGCCGGCCGAGACCGCACCCTCATCCGTGGCGCCACACTTTCACCGATGACACGACGAGGATCAGCGCCAGGATGGGAAGCAAGACCTGCTCGGGCACAAGCCCAAGGAGGTGCCCGCCGATGAAGGCGCCCACGATGGAGCCCACCGCCATCACGGCCACGAACACCTTGTTCTGCGCGACGGTGGCGAAGGCGTTGTCGCGGCTGTAGCGGGTGAAGCCGACGATCATGGTGGGCAGGCTCACCGCCAGCGACAGGCTGCCGGCGAGCTTGATGTCCGCGCCGAAGAGAAGCACCAGCGTCGGAATCAGCAGCTCACCGCCGGCCACGCCCATCAGCGAGGCGACCACGCCAATGGCGAATCCCGCAATGACGCCGGCCACGATCAGCCAGGGTCCCGAAAGCAGCGCGGACGCTGCGGTCGATCCGTGTCCGAACAGGAGGGCGACGGCGATCAGCACCAGCAGGACTGCCAAGACCCGGTAGAGGGTGCGGGAGCTGAGCCGGGTGGCCCAGCCGGCGCCGAACCAGGCGCCAACGAGGCTACCCGCCAACAGGTTGAGGATGATCGGCCAGTTGGTCGCGATCGCGCTGAAGGGCACCGTCGCCGCCCTGAACGGCAGCGCGCTAGCGACGACGACCAGGCTCATGGCCTTGTTGAGGATGACCGCTTCGAGCGCCCGGAAGCGGAATGGGCCGATCAGCAGCGGCAGGCGGAACTCTGCGCCACCAAGCCCGATGAGACCGCCGAGCATGCCGATGAGGGCGCCCCCGGCGAAGGCCGGCACCGGCGGGGGGCCAGGGTTGGACCCCCGCTCGTCCCGTGTGTTGGCACGCTCGGACGACAGTGGAATGGACTGCTGGGACATGGATGAGCCTCCGGCCATGATCGTTCGGACGGAGCCGCCATCATGGTATGAAATGATATGAATTGATACGAAAACAAACGATTTGACGGGTATATTGCTGGTTTAATGAGCCGAGCGTGGCGAATAGATGTTGTTTTGTAAAGATAGAATGGTCAGGACGGCTGGCCGAAGGCCGAGCTATATGCCAAATGATATGAAATTAGATGAATTGAGATGCCGGACATTCCATGGATACGCCTAACGCCCTGACTGTCGAAGATGTGGCCGAGCGGCTGCACGTCAGCCGGAGCGGCATTTATGCTCTGATCAAGGCAGGCGGGATCGGCTTCTACAAGGTCGGCCGTAAGATCCGCTTCACCGAGGCGAACGTGCGCGACTATATCGAGCGCTCCGGCAGGGCCGCGCGCGCGCCCGAGCTGGCAGGCCGCCCGGCATTCGACGAGAACCGGTATTTTGACCTGAAGGCGGAGCGTCGGGCCGGGGACGGCTTCATCATCTGCGGCCAGGACCTCATCCTCGACATCCTGTCCAACTTCATGCGCATGCACGGCGTCATGGCGCTCAGGGCCTATATCGGCAGCTACGACAGCCTCGTCTCGCTCTATTACGGCAAGGTCTCCGTCGCGAGCGCACATCTGTGGGACAGCGCCGGCGACGACTACAACGTGCCCTATGTCCGTGCCTTACTGCCTGGCGTGCGCTGCGCGGTGGTCAACGTCACCTACCGCATGCAGGGCCTCTACGTCGCCAAAGGCAACCCGAAGGCCATCCGAACATGGCAGGACTTCGCCCGCGACGACATCACCATGATCAACCGCGAGAAGGGGGCGGGATCGCGGGTGCTGCTCGACGAGAACCTGAAGCTCCTCGATCTCTACGCCAGCCGGATTAAGGGCTACGATAGCGAGAACCAATCCCATCTCGCCGTGGCGAGCGCAGTGGGCCGTGGCGACGCCGACGTGGCGGTGGGGATGGAAAAGGTCGCCCGCCAAGTAGATAATGTGGACTTCGTCCCACTGAAGAGGGAACGCTACGACCTTGTGGTCCGTAAAGAGCATCTCGACACACCGGAGGTCGCGACGATGCTCAAGATCCTGCGCTCGGAGCGGTTCCAGAACGAGTTCAAGAGCATCGGCGGATATGACATCACCGACATCGGGAAGATCGTGGCTGAGACGTGAGGCCGAATCTACTGCCGTCGCTGAAGCGCCCGAATGCCAAGTCCACGAGCGAACTTCCCGCCGCCTCCCACCGAGCCGAACGCCTCAGCCGAACCGGCCGGTGATATAGGAGCGCGTGCGCTCCTCGGTTGGGTTGGTGAAGATCAGGCTGGCCACGTCGTATTCCACCATGTGGCCGAGATGCATGAAGGCGGTGAAATCCGAGATGCGCGCCGCCTGCTGCATGTTGTGGGTGACGATCACGATGGTGTAGGCGCCCCGCAACTCGTCCATCAGTTCCTCGATCTTCGCCGTGGCGATGGGGTCGAGGGCCGAAGTGGGTTCGTCGAGCAGGATGAGCTCCGGATCTGGGGCGAGGGTGCGGGCGATGCACAGGCGCTGCTGCTGGCCGCCCGACAATCCATAGGCGGATTCCTGGAGGCGGTCCTTCACCTCGTCCCATAGGGCGGCTTGGCGTAGCGCGGCTTCCACGCGCCCATCCACTTCGGAGCGATTCCGGATGCCCCGGATGTGGAGGCCGGATGCCACATTCTCATAGACCGATTTCGGAAACGGGTTGGGCTTCTGGAACACCATGCCGATGCGCAAACGCGCGAGCATTGGATCTACTTCCGGCGCCACGATGTTGATCCCCTCCGGATAGAGGATGATCTCGCCCTGATACCGGTTGCCCGGATATAGGTCATGCATGCGGTTGAAGCAGCGCAGGAGCGTGGACTTTCCACATCCCGACGGCCCAATGAGGGCGGTGACCTTACCCTCGACGATCGGAAGCTCCACCCCCTTGAGCGCCTGGTTGTCGCCGTAGAAGAAATTGAGGTTGCGAACAGAAGCGCGCAGGGGGGCGGGCTCCTTGCTGGCCACGGCGTCCAATGCTGGGGTCACGGCGGTCATCTCGTTCTCCGAAAGGCCGGGCTGCAGCATCAGCGCATGCTCCGGCGGATCTTGTAGCGCAGCCAGATGGCGATCGCATTCATCAGCAGCGTCATAAGCAGCAGAATGAGACCGGTTGCTGCTGCGTTCACGTGGAACGCCGCCTGGGGACGTGAAACCCAGTTGAACATCTGGATCGGCATCACCGTGAACGGCGAGTTGAGCCAGTTGAAATTGATGAACGGAAAGGTGTCCTGGACCGGTGAAGGCGGCAGGAAGGCGATGAAGGTGAGCGCGCCGATGGTGATGATGGGCGCGGTCTCGCCGATGGCCCGTGACATACCGACGATGGCACCCGTGAGGATGCCGGGACGCGCGGTGGGCAGGATGTAGCCGCTCACCGTCTGCCATTTGTCGGCGCCAAGCGCATAGGCGCCCTCGCGGATCTCGAGCGGGATGGAGCGCACCGCCTCGCGTGTGGCGACTATGATGATGGGCAGGATGAGAAGCGCCAGCGTGATGCCCGCAACTAGAATCGTCTGGCCCATGGCGAAGCTCTGCACGAACAGGCCGAGGGCGAGCAGCCCATAGATGATGGAGGGCACGCCCGCGAGATTGGTCACATTGATTTCGATGAGATGGGTGATCCAGTTCCGCGGCGCATATTCCTCAAGATAGAGGCCTGCTGCGACGCCGAGCGGCACCGCCAGCGCCGTCGTCACCAGCATCACCAGCGTGGTGCCGACCCAGGCGGACAGAATGCCGGCCTCCGAAGCGCGTCGGGAGGGGAAGCTCGTCAGGAAATCAAGATCAATGCGGCCAAGCCCGTCCACCATGAAGTCCACGATGAGCGACAGCAGAACGATCATGGAAATGACGAGCACGCTGAGGCCCAGGATCGCGAAATTGCGGTCGGACCGATGCGCCCGAGCGACGATTTCCGCGTCGGAGAGGCGGCGGGAGGGTTGAGCGGCGAGCGGCTTCACGGCCATCCCCTCAATAGACTTCACGGTATTTCTGGCGGAGCCAGAAGGCGAGAATGTTGAAGGCGAAAGTCATGAGGAACAGCGTCATGCCCGCCGCGAAGATGGTGAGATAAGCGATGGAGCCATGTGGCACGTCGCCGAGGCTGATCTGGACGATATAGGAGGTGATCGTGGCTGCGCCCTCCAGAGGGTTCAGGGCGAGCTTCGCCTGCTGGCCCGCAGCAATGGCCACCACCATGGTCTCGCCCACCGCCCGCGACATGCCGAGGATGTAGGCCGCCGTCACCCCGGAGAAGGCGCCGGGGATCACCACCCGCGTCGCCGTCTGGAGCCGCGTGAAGCCCAGCGCATAGGCCCCCTCCCTCAGTTCCGCAGGGACCGCGCGCATGGCGTCCTCGCTCACGGAAACGATGTAGGGCAGGATCATGATGCCCATGACGATGCCCGGCACGAGCAGGTTGAAGCCCGCCAGCCCGGGAATGAAGATCTGGAAGATGGGCGTGAGGAACAAAAGAGCGAAATAGCCGAATGCCACAGTGGGCACGCCTGCGATAAGCTCCAGAAACGGCTTGATGGTCTCGCGCACCTGTGGCCGCGCGAACTCCGACAGATAGATTGCGAGCACGGTACCGGCTGGAATCGCGACGAGCAGGGCGATGAGCGAACTCACCAAAGTACCGGATACCAGAGTCATGATGCCGAAGTGCTTGTCCTGAAACACCGGCGTCCATTGTGTGTCGGTCAGGAAGGAGATGATCGACACCTGTGCGAAGAATTTCAGGCTTTCGGACAGGAGGACGTAGACGATGCCCGCCGTGACCAGGACAGAGAGTGCGGCACTGAGAAACAGGACAACGCGCATGATGCGGTCCACCACCCGGCGTCGCGCCAGGAAGACCGGAGAAACCGTCAGGCGCAACCGGCCTGTTCTTGAGTCTGGAGACACCGGTGCGACCACGTCCAACCCTCACCTGAATGGAGGGAGGCGCCGGAGCACCTCCCTCAGGTCCCTCAAGATCACCTGTCAGTAGACGAGCTTTTCCTTGACGAGATCCTCGACGGAGACGCCGACCTTGGACCCGGTGAAGCCGGTGCCGATCTCACGCTTCTTGAAGCGCTCCTGGAACACCTTCAGGGCGGCCTCGGGCAGCGGCACATAGCCGACTTCCTTGACCAGCTCGACCGCGTGCTTCGGGTCCTGGTAGAACTCAACGAACTTCGCCACCTCCGGACGGGTTTCGGCCGCCTTCTTGTTCACGTAGATGAAGATCGGCCGCGACAGAGGCTGGTACTTGCCGGTGCGGGCGTTCTCGACCGACGGCTCCACGGCGGGCGCGGCGTCATCGACCTTGATCTTCACCGCCTTCAGCTTGCCGGTGTTCTCTTCATAGTAAGCAAGGCCGAAAAAGCCGAGGGCGTTGGGATCGCCCGCCACGCCCTGGACCAGCACGTTGTCATCCTCCGATGCGGTGAAGTCGCCGCGGCTGGAATGCTCCTTGCCGACGATGGCGGCGGTGAAATAGTCGTAAGTGCCTGAGTCGACGCCCGCGCCGTAGAGCACCAGCGGCCGATCCGGGTAGCTGTCGCGGACCTGCTTCCAGTTGGTGATCTTGCCCTGGGCCTCGGGCTCCCAGATCTTCTTCAGATCCGCAACCGTCATCTCGCTCGCCCAGGTGTTGGACGGGTGGACGATGACCGTGAGCGCATCAAGGGCGACCGGCAATTCGATATACTCGATGCCGGCTTCCTTGCAGGCCTTCTGCTCGGCGGAGGTGATGGGGCGCGAGGCGTCAGAGATGTCGATCTCTCCGCGGCAGAACTTCTTGAAGCCGCCGCCGGTACCGGAGATGCCGACCGTCACCTTGATATCCTTGTTCGCCTTCTGGAATTCCTCCGCCATGGCTTCGGTCACGGGGAATACCGTGGACGACCCGTCGACCTTGACCAGTGCCTGGGCAGCGGCGCCGTTGAAGGCCGCGCCGGTAGCGAGCAGCGCGAGGGCGCTCGCGAGAGTGATGATCTTCATGAGGATGCCGTCTCCCTGGACAGTGCCGCTAGGGCTTCTGATGCTCACCTAGCCTCACGGGCTCTAAGCATGTTATGTAACAAATTCATGACAATTTGTGTATATCGAGCGATATTCCTGAATCAACAGAGATTTTATCGAATATGACGCAACGTAGTTCTAGGCTATGGTTGGCTTTATTTCATGTAAATCATATGGACATCGTGGCAATTGTCCATGGTTGATTGCAATTTTTGAGAGGCTATCCGACTTCGATTGACGTATATTACTTATATAAAGTCCATATGAAGCGCCTATTATTCATTTCTCCTCCCGAACAAATTTGCCTCTCAACCTCGCGAGCATTCCGTCTCTACATTACATCATTTCCATTTGTATCGACATATCGATAATTTATACTATCGCTGCGATTGGCGCGACGCAAATGGCGTCACAAGAGTGACATGAAGGCCATATAGCGATCTGTCCACTCCTATCGACATAATGACTCGTATGGAGCTATCTGTTTCCAGCGATATGTCGCTAGGACCCAAGGGAGGCCAGCCGTGAATCGCATTCTTGTCTGGACAGCTGCGGCGACGCTCGCGGCCCTGTCGATGTTCGCGCCTCCGGCGCGCGCCGCGGAGGTGCGGGGTGCCGGCTCCACCTTCGCCTATCCGATCATCTGGAAATGGGCGGAGGCGTTTCGTGAGCGCACAGGCCACATCGTAGGATACCAGTCGGTGGGTTCGTCGGCCGGCGTCAACCGTATTAAGGACGGGGTGGTGGATTTCGGCGCGTCCGACAAGCCGCTGAAGCCGGAAGAACTGGAGAAATATGGCCTCGGCCAGTTCCCCATCGTGTTCGGTGGCGTCGTTCCGGTGTTCAACGTGGACGGCGTGGGGCCCGGCCAGCTCCGCTTCACCGGCGCCCTTCTCGCTGACATCTATCTCGGCAAGGTCACGACCTGGTCCGATCCCGCCATCAGGGCCCTCAATCCCGACGTCAAGCTGCCCAACGCGAAGATCGTGGTGGTGCACCGTTCCGATGGATCTGGAACCACGTTCAACTGGGTGTCCTACCTTGCCAAGGCGAGCCCGGAGTGGAAGCAGCAGGTCGGCGAAGGCAGCGCAGTCGCCTGGCCGGTGGGGTATGGCGCGCGCGGTAACGAAGGGGTCTCGACCGAGGTCAAGCGGGTCCCGAATGCCATCGGCTATGTCGAATACACCTATGTGGTGCAGGTGAAGCTGGCCTATGGCCTCGTCCAGAACCGTGCTGGCAAGTTCATCGCACCCAGCGCGGCGGCGTTCCAGGCGGCGGCGCTGAGCTTCGATTGGGCCGGCGCCAAGGACTTTTTCGTCGTCATCACCGATTCCCCCGCCGAGGATGCCTATCCTATTGCGGCGACCACCTTCGCTCTCATGTACCGCGAGCCGAAGGTGCCGGCGAACAGCCAAGCCGCCTTCGAGTTCTGGCGTTTCGCCCTGGGCGAGGGCGAGAAATTTGCGTCCGAGCTCGGCTATGTTCCCTTGCCGCCGGCTCTGGTCCAGCAGGTCAAGGACTATTGGGCCAGGACCTTCAAGGGCGGCGCCTGAGGCACTTGGGCTGACGCGTGAGCAGCATTCGAACGGTGAGACAAGATGGACGAGACGAAGCTGAATGGGGAAGACGCCACGCGGATCTTCGATGCGCTGTCCCAAGGCACGCGCTTCGAGACTTATCGTCTTCTGCTGCGCTATGTGCCCTATGGCCTTCAGGCGGGCGACATCGCCCGCCTGCTGGCGGTAGCGCACAATACCATGTCGGTGCACCTCGGCGTGCTGGAGCGTGCCGGCCTTGTCACGTCGCGGCGCGAGGGACGGTCCATCATCTATGCCGTCAGCTTGTCCACAGCGGGCCCTGTGCTGAGCCAACTGATGGCGGAGATGGGTTTTGCCGTCTCCCCCCGGTGCGGGACCGGCCCCGCGGCCTTTCCACAGCTGCGTCCTGCCGCTGGGAATGATCGCGTCTACAATGTTCTGCTGGTCTGCTCGGCCAACTCGGCACGGTCGCTGATCGCGGAGGCGTTGCTCAACCGCGAGGGGCGAGGCCGCTTCAAGGCCTACTCGGCCGGCAGTCGGCCGAAGCTCAAGCCGCACTCGATGGCTATCGATCTGCTCGACTCGCTCGGCTACGACACGACGAACCTCGCCTCCAAGAGCTGGGATGGGTTCGCCAGGCCGGATGCGCCCCAGATGGATTTCGTCATCACTACCTGCGACGCCGCAGCTGGGGAAATCTGCCCTGCCTTCCCCGGTCATCCGCTACAGGCCCATTGGGGTCTGCCCGACCCGATCCGGGTGAAGGGAACCGAAGCTGAGCAGAAGGCTGCCTTCGTTGCCACCTACCGTCGGCTCGCCGGGCGTATCTCCGCCTTCGTCAACCTGCCATTTGAGCAGCTCGATCTTGCTTCGCTCAAGGAGCGCATCGGCGAGATCGGGAAAATGGAGGGAGCGACGGACCTCACACTCTCGGGACAGGCCGCGTGAACTGTCGTCGTCCTGAAACAGACCGCGCCCACGCTCTCGCCGCAATCGGCCGCAGCTGGCGGCCTTGGGAGATCCCGCACCGTGTCCGTGTTTGAACGCTATCTCACTCTCTGGGTGTTCCTGTGCATCATCGCCGGCGTCGCGCTTGGCGCGCTGGCGCCGTCCGTGTTCCAGACCATCGGGGCGCTGGAAGTGGCGCGGGTCAACCTGCCGGTAGCCATCCTCATATGGCTGATGATCGTGCCCATGCTGGTCAAGATCGACTTTGCCGCGCTCAAGGAGGTCGGCCGGCACTGGCGCGGAATCTCGGTGACGCTGCTGGTGAACTGGGCGGTGAAGCCGTTCTCCATGGCGTTCCTCGGCTGGCTGTTCATCGGCTATCTGTTCCGACCCTACCTGCCAGCCGACCAGATCGATAGCTATATCGCCGGCCTCATCCTTCTGGCGGCGGCGCCCTGCACGGCCATGGTGTTCGTCTGGTCAAATCTCACCAAGGGTGAGCCCCACTTTACCTTGTCCCAGGTGGCGCTGAACGACGCCATCATGATCGTCGCCTTCGCGCCCGTCGTGGGGCTGTTGCTCGGGCTCTCCTCCATCACCGTGCCGTGGGACACACTCTTCCTGTCGGTGATGCTCTACATCGTCGTCCCGGTGATCGCGGCGCAGCTCCTCCGCGGGCGCATCCTGGCGACCGGTGGACAGGCCGGGCTCGATCGCCTGCTCGGCGTGCTCCAGCCGCTCTCCCTGGTGGCGCTGCTCGCCACCCCGGTGCTGCTGTTCGCCTTCCAGGGCGAGCAGATCCTCGCCCAGCCGCTGGTGATTGCGCTGCTGGCCGTGCCGATCTTGATCCAGGTCTATTTCAACTCGGGCCTTGCCTATCTCCTGAACCGGCTGTCCGGCGAAGCCCACTGCGTGGCCGGCCCCTCTGCCCTCATTGGGGCCTCCAATTTCTTCGAGCTGGCGGTGGCTGCCGCCATCAGCCTGTTCGGATTCAAGTCGGGTGCGGCTCTCGCCACCGTGGTGGGTGTGCTCATCGAGGTTCCGGTGATGCTCTCGGTGGTGTGGATCGTGAACCATACCAAGGACTGGTACGAAGCCGGCGGCGTGAGGGTGACGGACGCCGGCGACCGCACCAAAGCCTGAGATCATCGCGGCAACGCCGCACCTTTTCAAAGTTTGCGAGGATGACGGTGCCATGAGAGTAGGGATCAACGGCCTCGGCCGCATTGGACGGCTTTCGCTTCGCGCGGCCATGGGGGCGGCCTACCGCCCGGACAATGATCCGCGCGGCAACAACCGGCTCGAGATCGTTCATCTCAACGAGATCAAGGGTGGGGCGGAAGCCATCGCCCATCTCCTCGAATTCGACAGCGTACAGGGGCGCTGGCGTGCGCCCATCGCAGCCGAGGGCGCGGATAGTGTGCGCATCGGCGAGAAGAGCTTGTCTTTCTCCTCTCACGCGACGCCGGGCGATATCCCCTGGGGCGATCTCGGCGTGGACCTCGTACTGGAGTCCACCGGCAAGTTTCTCACCCCCGCCGTGCTCGAAGGTCACCTGAAGCGCGGCGCCAAGCGCGTAATCGTCGCCGCGCCGGTGAAAGACCCGTCCGTGCTGAACGTTGTGGTGGGGGTGAACGAGCAGCTCTACGACCGAGAGACGCATCCCATCGTCACCGCTGCCTCCTGCACCACCAACTGCCTCGCCCCGGTGGTGAAGGTGGTGCACGAGGCCATCGGCATCCGCCACGGCCAGATCACCACCATCCACGATCCCACCAACACCAACGTGGTGGTGGACGCGCCCCACAAGGACCTGCGCCGCGCCCGCTCGGCCATGCTCTCGCTGCAGCCTACTACCACCGGCAGCGCCACCGCCATCGCCCTCATCTATCCCGAGCTGAAGGGCAAGCTGAACGGCCATGCGGTGCGCGCCCCGGTGCTCAACGCCTCGCTCACCGACTGCGTGTTCGAGCTCAACCGCGAGACCACGGCGGACGAGGTGAACGCGTTGTTCGCCAAGGCCGCCGCGGGTGCGCTCAACGGTATCCTCGGCTTCGAGCCGCGCCCTTTGGTGTCGGCGGACTACGCCCGCGACACCCGCTCCGCAATCGTTGATGGGCCGTCCACCCTCGTCACCGACGGCACCTTGCTCAAGGTCTATGCCTGGTACGATAACGAGATGGGCTATGCCTGCCGCATGGTGGACCTTGCCTGCCACCTCGAACGCGTGGGGCTGTGAGATGGCGGCGTCATCCTCCGCGGGCCTGCGCAACTACGCCATCGTCACCGCGGCCTATTGGGGCTTCACGCTGACCGACGGCGCCTTGCGCATGCTGGTGCTGTTCACCTTCTTCAAGCTCGGCTACTCGCCCTTCACCCTCGCCTTCCTGTTCTTGCTCTACGAGGCGGCGGGCATCGGGGCGAACTTCATCGGCGGCTGGCTCGCCGCCCGCTTCGGCATCACCCGTATGCTGACAGTCGGGCTCACGACCCAGATCGCCGGCTTCCTGCTGCTCTCCGCCATGTCGCCCACCTGGGAAACGGCCGTTCTTGTTGCCTGGGTGGTGGCGGCGCAGGGCGTGTGCGGCGTGGCGAAGGACCTCACCAAGACCGCCTCCAAGTCCGCCATCAAGGTGACGGAGGCCGAGGCCAAGGGTAACGCCGAGGGGCGCCTGTTTCGCTGGGTGGCGTGGTTCACCGGTTCCAAGAATGCCATGAAGGGCTTCGGCTTCTTTCTTGGCGGCGTGCTCCTGGAGGCGTTCGGCTTTCGCTTGTCGCTGTGGCTCATGGCTGCCGTGCTGGCGCTGGTGCTTCTCGGCGTGCTGCTGTCCCTGCCGCCTATGATGGGCAAGGCCAAGGCGAGTAGTTCGGCAAGAGAATTGTTCGGCAAGAGCCGGGGTGTGAACCTGCTCGCTGCTGCCCGCGTCGCCTTGTTCGGCGCGCGGGACGTGTGGTTCGTGGTGGGCGTGCCGGTCTTCCTCTATGGGATGGGCTGGACCTTTCCCATGGTGGGCGGCTTCCTCGCGCTGTGGACCATCGGCTACGGCATCGTGCAGGCATCCGCGCCCGCCGTGGTGAGCCGCAGCCCGGACGGCCTGTCCAAGGAAGTGCCAGCGGCGCGCTGGTGGGCGCTCGGCCTCGCTCTGGTGCCGGTGGCCATCGCCGTGCTCCTCGCCGTGACACCCCTGCGGCCGGACATCATCGTCGTGATCGGGCTCGCCATCTTCGGCGCCGCCTTCGCCGTGAACTCCTCCCTGCATTCCTACCTGATCCTGGCCTATGCCGGATCGGAGAAGGCAGCCGAGGACGTGGGTTTCTATTACGCCGCCAATGCAGCGGGGCGCTTCATCGGCACCCTCCTGTCCGGCCTGCTCTATCAGGTGGGTGGGATCTATGCCTGCCTCGGGGGGTCGGCCCTGATGCTCGCCGTCTGTTTTGGCACCACCCTCCTGCTGCCGCTTCATTCCCAGCCGATGGGAACGCCGGCACCGAGCAGATAAGGCTCCGGCTTCGAGTTCGCGTACCAGCATCGTCCGATTGAACTACACCGTCACTGGAGAGAAGAGATGACGCTACCGCGCTTTCTCGCACGCACCCTCTTGCTTGCCGCCATGTGCCTGGGGCCAAGCATCGCCCATGCCGACTTCAAGCTCGACCCACGCTTCACGGACGCGAATGGCGACATGGTCGCGGACGCGCCGACTGATCCTTCCAAGCAGATCGACCCGGACACGCTGATCTTCTCCTACACCCCCGTTGAGGATCCGGCCGTCTACGCCAAGGTGTGGCAGGAATTCACCGACCATCTCGCGAAGGTGACCGGCAAGAAGGTGCAGTTCTTCCCCGTGCAGTCCAACGCCGCCCAACTCGAAGCTATGCGCGCCGGGCGCCTGCATGTGGCCGGCTTCAACACCGGCTCCAATCCCATCGCCGTCGCCTGCTCCGGCTTCGTGCCGTTCGCCATGATGGCCTCGAAGGACGGTGCCTACGGCTACGAGATGGAGATCATCACCTATCCCGGCTCCGGCATCACCAAGGTCGAGGACATCAAGGGGAAGAAGATGGCCTTCACCTCGGAGACCTCCAATTCCGGCTACAAGGCGCCGTCCGCGCTGCTGCGCTCGCAGTTCGGCATGGAGGCGGGCAAGGATTACGAACCCGCCTTCTCCGGCAAGCACGACAATTCCATCATCGGCGTCGCCAACAAGGATTATCCGGCAGCGGCCGTCGCCAATTCGGTGATGAAGCGCATGATCGCCCGCGGCGTGATCAAACCCGAGCAGGTGGTGACGATCTACAAGTCGCAGACCTTCCCCACCACCGGCTATGGCTATGCCTACAATCTGAAGCCCGAGCTCGCCGCCAAGGTGAAAGAGGCGTTCTTCAGCTTCAATTGGGATGGCACTGCTCTCCTGAAGGAGTTCCAGTCGGCCGAGCCGCCGCAGGAGAAATTCATTCCCATCACCTTCAAGGAGACCTGGGCGGTGGTGCGCCAGGTCGATGACGCCATGGGCGTCAGCTACGCCTGCAAGTAAACTCTGGAGAGAGGGACTGTGGGATGCTGACCATCGCCGGTCTGTCCAAGCGCTACGCCAAGGGGGACAAGGCCCTCGATGATGTTTCGCTCAGCATCCCCGCCGGCCAGGTGGTGGGCCTGATCGGTCCGTCGGGGGCAGGCAAGTCCACCCTCATCCGCTGCATGAACCGGCTGGTGGAGCCCACGTCCGGCTCCATCCGCCTCGGCGACACCGAGATCACCCGCCTCGGAGGCATGGGCCTGCGGCGCGCGCGGCGGCGCATGGGCATGATCTTCCAGGAATATGCCCTGGTGGAGCGCCTCACGGTGATGGAGAACGTGCTCTCCGGCCGGCTCGGATACGTGGGCTTCTGGCGCGCCTTCCTGCGCCGGTTTCCCCAGGCCGACGTTGACCGGGCCTTCGCCGTGCTCGACCGCGTTGGCCTGATGGATCACGTGGACAAGAGGGCGGACGAGCTGTCCGGCGGCCAGCGCCAGCGCGTCGGCATCGCCCGCGCTCTGGTGCAGGAGCCGGACATCATGCTAGTGGACGAGCCCACCGCCAGCCTCGACCCCAAGACCTCGCGCCAGATCATGCGCCTCATCGTCGAGGTGTGCGCCGAGCGCCGGCTCGCCGCCATCGTCAACACCCACGACGTGGCGCTGGCGCAGATGTTCGTCCAGCGCATCATCGGCCTCAAGGCCGGGCGCACCGTGTTCGACGGCCCTCCGGAGGCACTCGACACCGATGTGCTCACCGCCATCTATGGCGAGGAGGACTGGTCGCGCACCATCCGCGAGGCGGAGGATGATGCGGTGGAAGAAGCCGCCGCCGAGGATGCGGTCCGTGTCCTGCGGGTCCAGGCCACGCCATCCGCCGTGGCGAGGACGCTGTGAGCGCTGTGTCCGTTCCGGCGCACCGCTGGCGGCCGCCGCCGCTCGTCGCCAATCCCTGGCTGCGCTATGCACTCATCGGCGGCGCGGCGCTCTATCTGGCGCTCGCCCTCGGCAGCGTCGAGGTCAACTGGGCACGCCTGTCGGACGGCTGGGCGCGCGGGTTGCGCTTCATCTCCGGCTTCCTGGAGCCGAACTTCTCCCGGCGCTGGGACGACATCATCCAGGGCATGATCGAGAGCCTGACCATGACGGTGACCTCCACCGTGGTGGGCATCGCCATCTCGGTTCCCATCGGCATCGGCGCCGCCCGCAACGTGGTGCCGCGCGGGGTCTATTTCGCTTGCCGGGCCATCATCGCCGTGTCGCGGTCCCTGCAGGAGATCATCGTCGCCATATTGCTGGTGGCCATGGTGGGCTTCGGGCCGTTCGCGGGCTTCCTCACCCTGTCGTTCGCCACCATCGGCTTCCTCTCCAAGCTGCTGGCCGAGGACATCGAGGACATCGACCCCGCCCCTGTGGAGGCGATCCGCGCCACCGGGGCGCCCTGGCCATCGCTGATCGCCTTTGGGGTGCTGCCGCAGGTGGCGCCGCGCCTCCTCGGGCTTTCGCTCTACCGGCTCGACATCAATTTCCGCGAATCCGCGGTGGTGGGCATCGTCGGCGCGGGCGGCATCGGTGCCACGCTCAACACCGCTATCGATCGTTACGAGTTCGACAGCGCCGCCGCCATCCTCATCCTCATCATCGCCATCGTGATGGCGAGCGAATATGTCTCCGGCCTCGTGCGCGGGCCGGTGAAATAATGCCGGTCATAGCCCTCCCCGAAGGCCGCCGGTCCTGGCAACGGCGCACTTCGCGCGGCCAGATCGCCGTGTGGTTCGGCTGGCTTCTCGCCGTGGCCTTCACCGTGTTCTGCTGGCGGGTGATGACGGAAGGCACCATCTGGGCCTTCGTCTGGGATGCCCCCACCCAGGCCGCCGACATCGGCGCGCGCATGGTCCCGCCGCGCTGGTCCTATTTCCCGGCACTGCTCAAGCCGCTTTGGGACACGCTCAACATTGCCACCCTCGGCACGCTCATCGCCATCGTGCTGTCGGTGCCGGTGGCCTTCCTCGCGGCACGCAACACCACGCCTAGCGCCGCCTTCGTGCGGCCGCTGGCGCTGTTCGTCATCGTCGCCTCGCGCTCCATTAATTCCATCATCTGGGCGCTGCTGCTGGTGGCGATCCTGGGTCCGGGCGTGCTGGCCGGCATCATCGCCATCGCGCTCAGGTCCATCGGCTTCATCGGCAAGCTGCTCTACGAGGCCATCGAGGAAATCGACGAGAGCCAGGTGGAGGCGATCCGCGCTACCGGCGCCTCGGGCGCCCAGACCCTCGCCTACGGGATCGTGCCGCAGATCATGCCCGCCTTCGCCGGCATCAGCGTGTTTCGCTGGGACATCAACATCCGCGAATCCACGGTGCTCGGCCTGGTTGGCGCGGGCGGGATAGGACTCAACCTGGAAAGCTCGCTCAATACGCTGGCGTGGCCGCAGGTGACGCTGATCCTCATGGTGATCCTCGCCACCGTGGTGGTGAGCGAATGGGTGTCCGCCAAGGTCCGCCACGCCATCATCTGATCTTCGGAGCCTGAACGATGACTGAGCATTCCCTTGTCACCATCTGGCACAATCCGGCCTGCGGCACATCGCGCAACACGCTCGCCCTGATCCGCAACGCCGGTATCGAGCCGACGATCGTCGAATATCTCAAGACCCCGCCCGCGCGGGAAGAGGTCGCCGCCGCCATCGCCGCGGCGGGCCTCACGGTGCGCGCCGCGACCCGCCAGAAGGGCACACCCTATGCCGAACTCGGCCTCGACGATCCCGCCCTCACCGACGACACTCTGCTCGATGCCATGATGGCCCACCCCATCCTCATTAACCGGCCGTTCGTCTTCACCCCGCTCGGGGCGCGGCTGTGCCGGCCGTCGGAAAGGGTCCTGGACATCCTGCCCGCGCCGCAGAAAGGGCCGTTTACGAAGGAGGATGGAGAGGTGGTGATCGATGCCGAGGGACGGCGCGTTTGCTGACGCGGGGAGCGCTTTCAAGTATGCCTTGATGATTGACACATTGATGATCGATGTATAGCCTTCCTGCATGTCTCGAACCTCTCCATCGGCCACCCCATCCGTTCCGCCGTCGCCCGCCCCGGTGCCGAAGCCCGGGCCCGATTTCCTGAGCCGTGCCTACTGGAACGGCACCATCAAGATGAGCCTGTCCAAATTCTTCATTCTGTGCGTGCTGCATCAGCGGCCCATGCACGGATACGACGTGGCAAGGGCAGTCGAGGCAACGACGAACGGCTGCTGTTCCCCTGCAGAGGGCACCATCTATCCGGTGCTGCGGGAGTTCGAGGAGGGCGGATACGTCACCGCTGCAAGCGAGGTGGTCTCGGGCCGCGAGCGCAAGGTCTACACCCTCACGGACAAGGGCCGCGCCGCCTTCAAGGTGGCGGTGGAGGCCTGGATGGACGTAACGCGCTGTCTGGTCGACGCGGAGAAGATGATCGCCGGCGCGCCGGACAAAGTCGGGAGCACTCCGGGATGCTGCCCCTGACCCGCATTCATTTGCCCTTAAGCATCGCTCGTCAATGGATCGACCATCGGAGTCTCCCGTCATGACCGGATCGCTACCCGTCGCTATCATCGGAGCCGGCCCCGTGGGGCTTGCCGCCGCGGCGCATCTGCTGGCCCGCGGCCTCGCGCCTCTCGTCTTCGAGCGCGGCGCCGGCGTCGGCACCTCGCTCAAGGCCTGGGGCCACGTGCGGGTGTTCTCGCCCTGGGGCTACAACATCGACGCGGCCGCCCGCACGCTGCTGGAGGAAACCGGCTGGAGCGCGCCGAACCCCAAGGCCCTGCCGCTCGGCGGGGAGATCGTGCGGCACTATCTCGAGCCGCTGGCGGCTCATCCCGCCCTTGCGCCCCACCTGCGGTTCGGGGCACAGGTGAGCGCCATCGCCCGCCACGGCCTCGACAAGATGTCATCCGAGGGGCGCGCGGACACGCCGTTCGCGATCTGCTGGCGCGACGCGAACGGCGCTGAGCACCGTTCGCTCGCCCGTGCCGTCATCGACGCCTCCGGCACCTGGAGCCAGCCCAACCCCATGGGCGCGGACGGCCTGCCGGTGCCCGGCGAGGAAGAGGCAGCCGCGCATGTCGCCTATGGCATTCCCGACGTGTCCGGCGCTGAGCGCGAGACCTATTCCGGCCGGCGCGTGCTGGTGGTGGGCTCCGGCCATTCGGCCATCAATGTGGTGCTCGATCTTCTCCGCCTGCAGGAGGCGGCGCCAACGACCCGCGTCACCTGGGCGCTTCGGCGCAACCGCATGGAGAAGCTGCTGGGCGGCGGCCTCAACGACGCGCTGCCCGCCCGCGGTGCCCTCGGCCTTGCGGCGACGCAGGCCATCGCCGCCGGCCGGCTCGATGTCCTCGCGCCGTTCGCGGCGGAGCGGATTGTCGGCGGCGCGGCGGGGCTGGACGTGTCCGGCCGTCTCGGCACGGAGCCCTGGACCAGGACCGTGGACCGGATCGTGGTGGCCACCGGCTTTCGCCCCGACCTTGCCGTGCTGCGCGAGGTGCGCGTCGCCCTCGATCCCGCCGTCGAGGCACCGCCGGCCCTCGCGCCGCTGATCGACCCGAACCTGCATTCGTGCGGCACCGTCCCGCCCCATGGCGCGGCGGAGCTGGCCCACCCCGAGCCGGGCTTCTACATCGTCGGCTCCAAGTCCTACGGCCGCGCCCCCACCTTCCTGATGGCCACGGGCTATGAGCAGGTCCGCTCCATCGCGGCGGAGATCGCCGGCGATCACGACGCGGCGCGCAGTGTCCATCTGGTGCTGCCGGAGACCGGCGTCTGCAGCGCCGCACCGGTGACGGCAGGGGCATCCGGCTGTTGTGGTGGGCCTGCGCCTCGGGACGCCGATGCCTGCTGCGCGGACGATGCCCAGGCCAAGGCGGAAGGCAAGGACGGCTGCGGCTGCGATACCGCCGCGCCGCAGGCCGAGGCGCCACCCCGCCGCGGGACGGCCGCGTGACCAGCGGCCTGAGCGGCGAACTCGCGCAACCGGCGCCAGCGCGCCCGCTTTCCGGCCGCAGCCTGTTCATCACCGGCCTCGGCATTGGCCAGATCTGCTCCTGGGGATCGCTCTACTACAGCTTTCCCCTGATAGCGGAGGCCATGGAGCGCGACCTCGGCTGGTCGAAGCCGGATCTGTTCGGCGCCGCGACGCTCGGCCTCGCCCTCGGGGGCATGGCCGCCTTCCCCGTGGGCGCCGCCGTCGACAAAGGCCACGGCAGGTGGGTGATGGCGGCGGGAGCCGGCCTCGCCGGCCTCTGCCTCCTTGCCTGGTCGCAGGTGCAGCAGCTCTGGCTGTTCTATAGCCTGATGGCCGCCATCGGCGTCCTCCAGGCGGCAACCCTTTATGAGCCGGCGTTCGCGGTGGTGGCGCGCAGGACCGGAGCGGCCGGCGCCCGGGCCGGCATTACCGCGCTCACCCTATGGGGCGGATTTGCCTCCACGGTCTTCATTCCGCTGATCCAGATCCTGCTGGATCTGGCGGGCTGGCGTGGCGCACTGGTGGCGCTCGGCGCCGTGAACCTCGTGGTGTGCGCGCCGCTCTATGCCGCGGTGATCCGGCCCGCGGCCGACCACGCGGCATCGCCGGTCCACGCTCTTGCACTGTCGGGAGCGGGCACCCTGCGGCAGGTCATGGGGCGCGTTGCCCGCCGGCCCACCTTCTGGGCCCTGGCGGTGGCGTTCACCGCCTATGCCGCCACCTTCTCCGCCTTCACCTTCCACCTCTATCCCCTGCTGCTGGAGCGCGGCTTCACGGCGGGCAGCGTGGTGCTGGCCATGGCCATCATCGGCCCAACCCAGGTGGCGGGTCGGATCGCCGTCTCGGTGTTCGCGCCGCGCGCTCCGGTGCGACTCATCGGCAGCTGTGCCGTGCTAGCCTTTCCGGTCGCCATACTCGCCTTGGCGTGGCTGCCACCCAGCTTTGCCCTGGTGGCGGCCATCGTGGCGCTCTACGGCAGCGCCAACGGCATCATGACCATCGTGCGTGGGCTCGCCGTGCCGGAGATGCTGACCCGGCAGGCCTATGGCGCCGTGAACGGCGCGCTGGCGGCGCCCTCGATGCTCGCCCGCGCTTTGGCACCCGCCGGTGCCGCGCTCCTCTGGGCGCAATCCCAGTCTTACGGCGCGGTCCTCTCTGCCATGGCTGCGGGAGGCGTCCTGCTGGCGGGCGCCTTCTGGGCCGCAGCAGCCTTTTCGCGGAACGAGGACATGGAGCGCCACGAGAGGGCTCCTTCTATGCCGGACCGCCGCTAAGCCCCCGCCGCAACACACCCTTCCTGAAAAGAATTAAAGCGGAACAACGCATCCAACACCATCCGGCTTATCAGCGCTCGGCGGCTCACTGCATACGCGCTAAAGCTGCAGGAAACTGATGTGCTCCTCATTTCCCCTGCCAGTTACAAGTTTAGGTCTGGCGGGGTTTGGGTCCTCGTGGGACTGGTTGGCGAACGTCGACGATGGGAGGCCACCGAGGCTCATGTGAAGTCTGACGATATTGTAGTCGATTGCCCGAGCCTCGATGATCCGCCTCACCTCTACAAGTGAGGATGTTTGAAGCGTTCAGATCTTTACGAGCATCGCGGTCACGTACATCAGGCCCGCGCCGGTGGCGAGCCCCGTCATTGCGGCTGGCGTGAAGAACGAAACATGAGTCTCGCCGCTTCTGCGCACTAGTAGCGATCCGACTTCCGCAATCACCTGAAGGATAGCCCCGGCACCGACCGCCAGCGCTAGCGCCGACCACTGCGGCGCGTAGGCAAGGCTGCCGATCCACAGACCTGCGACGGCTGGTCCGCCCGCAAGCAGCGTCAACCCGGCGAAGGTCCAAAGTGGTGGGCGTACTTTCAGTATCGGCGCGGCAATGCCGATGCCTTCCGTGATGTTGTGCAACGTAAAGCCGAGCACCAGAAAAATACCGAGATCCGCCGCTCCGGAGGCGAAAGAAGCGCCGATGGCAAGGCCTTCGCCGAGATTGTGCAATCCTATCCCCAGCGCAATGAAGGTCGATAGGGCCAGCCCGGTCGGTGTGCCACGGCTGCGGCCGACAGCCATCAGCAAGAGGAAACTCCCCATAGTGGTGAGGATGACCATCACCGGTCCCTGGAACAAGGCGGCGGCCTCGCCGGCAAGTTCGAGCGCTTCAGCAACTGCATCAATCACGAGGAAAGCGAGAAGCCCCACCGTCAATGCGAGTAGGAAGTCCATGCCGTTGCGGCCAACGCCACGGAGAACTGGGTAGAACATGAGGCCGATAGCGACGGGAAGGATGCCGACAAAGACGCCAAGGGCAGCCTGGGATACGAAGCTCATCGAATCCACGGTCGGTGTCGCAACCGCGACGGGGATCTCACGCTTGAACGTGGCGCCGGTGTTGGTGAGGATTTTCACGCCGTGCGCCTCGCCGACCACCCAAGGGAACGGCAACTGAACCCAGGCGGTCGCGCCGCGGGCGATCGGACCCGGCGGTGTCTGCGTAAACTGCCAATAGGCGTCATCGACCTGGACCTGGGCGATCGTCATGGGTTGCGAGCCGCCGGCACGGACCAGTAGGCGAACTCCATCGGAACCTAGGATCGTCCGCTCGAAGGTCAGCTTCTCGACCGGCGGTGCGCCGTTGCGAAAGCTCGATAACGGATCGGTCCCAATCAACCACGCCATCGCGAGACCAAGCACGGTAAACGGGATAGCGATCCAGAACAACGAGGCTCGACCCGGACGCCCGACTGGAAGTGTTGTCGCAGCATTGGAAGGGGGCCGCCCAGCTTGGTTCATGATACGGTCTCCACGACATCGAACATGCCCACCCAACCGAGTTCGGTGAACTCCGACTGATGCGGGTGGAACATGTAGAGACCGGGCTCGTGCTCCGTGAAATGGAACTCAAGGATGCCGCGCTCGGCTTGGCATTGGGTGATGAGGTCGACGGTCTTCAGGGTCGGGGTCAAGGTCGTGCCTTGATTGAAGTATTCAAAGAAATTAGCATGCAAATGAAAAGAATTTATCGGATCGAACTCGATCACATTGATAAGGTAGACGCGAACCGGTTTGTCTCTAAGGATCTTGATGGGTTTTTTTGCATAGGCATGGGCTACCGTATTGACAGCATAGACCTCGTTCTTGCCGTCGAAATTGGTATCGAATGCATTCATAACCATTACGAGCTCTTGCCACTCGGCATTCTCCGCCGTGCCGAGCAGGCGTGAGCGGGCAACTGCCTCATATTCGGGATGGCGAGTGGGATCCGGGTCGATGACGAAGGCTCCGTACATGCCCTTGTGAATATGCCGCTTCAGCGGCAGAGCGTGACAGTGATAGAGGTGACATCCGAAAGGCCGTGCATCAAACTCGTAGACAAACTCCTCGCCCGGAGCGACTAGCCCTGCGCCTGGAACGCCATCCATCCGCGCCGCATGGATGCCATGAAAATGCATCGAATGAGGATGCGAGCCGTAGTTTTTGAAGACGATCCTCAGCCGCTCACCTTCGGTCGCGCGCAGTGACGGGCCGGGCACCCGGCCATTATAGGTCCAGGCCAGAAACATGATACCGGGGGCGATCTCGATCTCCTTGTCCTCGGCGGTGATCTCGAAGGTTCTTAGCGTCCGCCCATCCGGAAGCTGGGACACAGTGCCTCTATCCCAGTCGGTCAGAAGCTTGGTCGGATCGAAGCCATTACGAGCTTCGTCGACCCCGCCCACCGTGATCATCGCACCATGGGCTCCGCGGTGGGCTGAGGCCAGCTTTGCTTCAGCGCCGACAGTTCCTGCATGCGAAGCGTGTCCTGACTGCGCTAGAGCACCAGTCATACCTATCGCTGCGCCGCTGGCAGCCGCTAGCCCGCCTCCCAGCACCACGCGCCGGCTCAGCCGTTTACGTAACCAAGCTGGCACTTTGATCATATGCATCTCTTTCTGCAAATGCGAATTAGTCGCATATAAATAGCATAAGCTACAATTGGTGGCCATTGCCAATTGACGTCGAGAAGGGCTTCCTCCTCTCCGCAACATGGGCGCCAACTTCCGCCATATCGCAGAAGATCAGGCAATCGGGGCATGCCGAGTCTAGCCTTGAGGGGCGCGAGGTTGGCTGCCTCGATCAGGTCCGGAAATTCGACTGCCCTCACATAGGCAAGCCAACCGCCACGATGGCCACAGTTCGGATCGCTGGTCACGGTCATCTTGTGCGATGTCTCGGCCGCCCAGAGGCGCGATAGCACGGGCATAGCAGTCGCCTATGTGGCGCCGATCACCAACTCACGGTGTGCCGCGAAAAGCTCGGCTGTCATGCCGCTTCTCCTTTCGTTGGCTGTTTCCTCGCGCACAGCTTCCGATCGAAGCTGCGCATGACGCTCCTCACCGAAAGAAGACGTATTTCGTGAGGGCGGCGATCACCAGCACCAAGACGAGGATGCCGATCAGGCCGGCAAGGCCCATGCCCCATCCCATGGATCCCATCATGTCGTGCATCATTGGAACCTCCTCTTATTTGGCGGCCGCCTTGAGGCCGGCCGGCCCCTGTTCGATCGCCCTCTCGGAGGCGACGCTCCGCGGCAATCGCCAACCCTTGATCAAACCGTAGACCGCTGGGATCACGGCGAGCGTCAGCACCGTCGAGGACACCATGCCGCCGATCATCGGCACCGCGATGCGTTGCATCACCTCCGAGCCGGTGCCGGTGCTCCACAGGATGGGGACGAGCCCGGCCGTGATCGCGATGACCGTCATCATCTTCGGCCGCACCCGTTCTACGGCGCCGAGCATGATCGCCTGATAGAGGTCGATGCGGGTGAAGGGCCGTCCTTGCGCCTCCCGCTCAGCCTTCAGTTCCGCCATCGCCTGCTCGAGATAGATCAGCATGATGACGCCGGTCTCGGCGGCCACACCTGCGAGGGCAATGAAGCCGACGGCAACGGCGACCGACATGTTGAAGCCGAGCCACCACATCAGCCAGATGCCACCGACCAGCGCGAAGGGCAGCGACAGCATGACGATAAGCGTCTCGGTGAGTGCCCGGAAGTTGAGGTAGAGCAGCAGGAAAATGACCAGCAGCGTCACCGGCACGACGATCTTCAGCCGCGCCTCGGCGCGCTGGAGATATTCGAATTGGCCGCTCCACGAGACATAGGTTCCGGGCGGCAGCTTGATCTCGTTCGCGACCGCCTGCTGCGCCTCGGCGACATAGCCGCCCAGGTCCCGGCCAGCGATATCCACGAAGACATAGACGGCGAGCTGGCCGTTCTCGGTGCGGATCGAAGTTGCGCCGCGGGTGAGCTCGACCTTGGCGACTTCGCCGAGCGGCACCGTTCCGCCGCCTGGCAACGGCACCTGCACGTCGCGGGCGATTGACTGCGGGTCACTCCGGAAGTCGCGGGGATAGCGGATGGTGACGGCGTAGCGCTCGCGGCCCTCGACTGTGGTGGTCACCGTCTCCGCCCCGAGCGCGCTTGCGATCACGCTTTGGACATCGCCAATGGCCAGGCCGTAGCGGCCGAGCACCTCCCGGTCCGGCACGATGTCGAGATAGTAGCCGCCGATAACGCGCTCGGCATAGGCGCTCGATGTGCCCGGCACCGATCGCAGCACCCGCTCGATCTCACGGGCGCTCTGCTCCATCTGGGCGAGATCGGTGCCGAACACCTTGACCCCGACCGGGGTGCGGATGCCGGTCGCGAGCATGTCGATGCGGGCGCGGATCGGCATGGTCCAGGCATTGGAGACGCCGGGGAATTGTAGCGCCTGGTCCATCTCGGCCTTCAGACTGTCAATGGTGAGGCCGGGGCGCCATTCGTCCTTCGGCCTCAGGTTGATGATGGTCTCGAACATCTCGGTCGGCGCCGGATCGGTCGCTGTGAGCGCGCGCCCCGCCTTGCCATAGACCGAGGCTACCTCCGGGAAGCTCTTGATGATGCGGTCCTGCACCTGAAGCAGTTCGGCCGCCTTGGTGACCGAGATGCCCGGCAAGGTGGTCGGCATGTACATCAGCGTGCCCTCGTCGAGGCTCGGCATGAATTCCGAGCCGAGCTGGCGTGCCGGCCAGAGGGTCACGCCGAGCACGACGAGCGCGACGAGGATGGTGAGCGTCTTGGCCTTCAGGACGCCGCTAATGACGGGGCGATAGACCCAGATCAGGAAGCGATTGATCGGGTTCCTGTGCTCCGGGATGATCCGGCCGCGCACGAAGACCACCATCAGCGCTGGCACCAACGTCACCGACAGCAACGCTGCAGCTGCCATCGAGAAGGTCTTGGTGAAGGCGAGCGGGCCGAACATCCGGCCTTCCTGCGATTCCAGCGTGAAGATCGGCAGGAAGGAGACGGTGATGACGAGCAGGCTGAAGAACAGCGCCGGCCCGACCTGGCTCGCCGCCTCGATCAGGATCTCGACGCGCGGCTTGTCCGGAGGAGCCCGCTCCAGATGCTTGTGGGCGTTCTCGATCATGACGATGGCCGCGTCGATCATGGCGCCCACCGCGATGGCGATGCCCCCGAGGCTCATGATGTTGGAGCCAAGCCCGATCGCCTTCATCGCCGCGAAGGCGATCAGGATGCCGACCGGCAGCATCAGGATGGCGACGAGCGCGCTGCGCAGATGCAGCAGGAACACCACGCAGACCAGCGCGACGATGATGCTTTCCTCGATCAGCGTGCCCTTCAGCGTCTCGATCGCCCGGCCGATCAGCTCGGATCGGTCATAGACCGGCACGATCTCGGCGCCCTTGGGCAGGCTCGTCGCAATCTCGGCGAGCCGCGCCTTGACGTTCTCGATCACTGTCAGCGCATTGGCGCCGAAGCGTTGCAGCACGATGCCGCTGGCGACCTCGCCTTCGCCATTGAGCTCGGTGATGCCACGCCGCTCGTCCGGGCCGATCTCGACGCGGGCCACATCCTTGACCCGCAGCGACACGCCGCGGTCGGTCTTCAGCACCACGTTCTCGATGTCGGCGACGCTCCGGATATAGCCGCGCCCGCGCACCATGAACTCGAACTCGGAGAGCTCGACGGTGCGCCCGCCGACATCAGCATTGCTGGCCTTGACGGCGTCGCGCACCCGATCGAGCGAGATGCCCAACGCCCGCAGCCGGTTCGGATCGACCACGATCGCATACTGCTTCACGAAGCCGCCGACGCTGGCGACCTCGGCGACACCCTCCGCTTTGGACGCGCCGAAGCGGATCACCCAGTCCTGCAGCGAGCGCAGCTCGGCGAGCGTCATCTCCTTGGCGACGACGGCATATTGGTAGACCCAGCCGACACCGGTCGCGTCCGGTCCTAAGGTCGGCGTCACGCCCGCCGGCAACCGCTGCGCGGCGGCGTTGAGATATTCCAGCACGCGACTGCGTGCCCAATAGGGGTCGGTGCCGTCCTCGAAGATCACATAGACGAAAGAGACGCCGAAGAAGGAGAAGCCGCGCACCACCTTCGATTTTGGTACCGTCAGCATCGAGGTGGTGAGCGGATAGGTGACCTGGTCCTCGACCACCTGCGGCGCCTGGCCGGGATAGTCGGTATAGACGATCACCTGCACGTCCGAGAGGTCGGGGATGGCGTCGAGCGGCAGCGTTTTCAGCGCATAGAGCCCGGCAGCGACGGCGAACACTGTGCCAATGAAGACCAGCACGAGGTTGCGGGCGGACCAGCCGATGAGGTGGGCGATCATGGCTGTGCCTCCGCAGGTGTCAGGCCACGCAGCGCCGCCTTCAGATTGCTCTCGGCGTCGATCAGGAAGTTCGCCGCGACAACGACACGGTCGCCTTCCGCGATGCCCTCGCGGATCTCGGTGAAGCCTTCGCCGCGCAGGCCGATCTTTACCTCGCGCGGTTCGAACCGGCCCTCTCCACGATCAATGATCACGACCTGCCGCGTGCCGGTGTCGATCACCGCGCTATCGGGGACAGCAACCACCGGCGCGGCATCGCCTGTGCCGATCTCCACTTCGGCATACATATTGGGAAGCAGAACACCGCCGGGATTGGCGATCTCGATCCGCACTCGCGTGGCCCGCGTTGCTTCACCGACCTGCGGATAGATCAGCGACACACGTCCTTCGAAGGTGCGTCCCGGCAGGCTTCGAGCCCGGATCGTCACCGGCGCGCCGAGCCGGACGGCCCCAAGATCGAACTCCGGCACATCCGCCAGTACCCAGATGGTCGAAATGTCGGCGAGGCGGAACAGCACATCGCCCGGTGCTGCCTTCATGCCGTCGACGACATTGCGTTCGAGTACGACGCCATCGCGCGGCGCACGCCACGTCATCGACAGCGGCACCTTGCGCGTGCGCTCGATCTCGGCGATCGCTTCAGGCGGCAGGCCGAGATTCTCTAGGCGCTGGCGGGCGCCTCCGAGAGCACTATCGCGGCCGCCGCTTTTGAGATCGGTTAGGAGCTGGGCGCCGGCGGTGGCGATATCCGGCGCATAAAGCCGGAGCAGCATCTGGCCCTTCGTCACCCGGTCGCCCGTGGTGACGTTCGCCACCTCGTTGATGAAGGCGTCGCTCCGGGTGGCGACCACGGAGATGCGCCGCTCGTCGAGCTGGACGGTTCCCGGCACCCGCACCAGCCTGCCGACGACACGCCGCGCGGCCAACTCGGATCGCACACCGGTCCGCTGCAGCTTGCCAAGCGAGACCTTCACGACCGAGCCGTTGTCGTCCTCGCCCTCATGGACGGGGATGTAGTCCATCCCCATCGAGTCCTTCTTCGGCATCGGCGAGGTGTCCGGCAGACCCATCGGGTTGCGGTAGTAGAGGATGCGCCGCGGGCCGGCCTGCCCAGCCGCCTCAACTGTCGCCGGCGGCCTGCCTTCGAAGCTCACATCCTCGCTGGCGCGAACGGTGCGGAAAGCCCGGCCATCCCTGGTCCGGCGCGGCGTTGCCGAATAGACCGGCTTGCCGTCGGGATCCTGATAATAGATCACCGCTCCCGTCCCGACCGGCTCAGCCGCCGCAAGGGTCGCCTCGACACCGAACCATTCGCGCAGGCCGGCTACTGGGAAATCCCGGACGCCCGCCCAATAGCCTCCGATCCCCGCCGCCAGAATGGCGGCGAGAGCGAGGCCCACAAGGCCGATCCGTTTCACGGTACGGCCTTCAGGACCAGCTTGTTCTCGAGCGTGCCGGTCTCACCCTGGATCTTGGCGCCGAGCGAAAGCCGCCAGCCGCCGGCCATCATCAAGTTGGTCTTGAAGCGATAGACACCCGGCTCGGTCGACGGCAGAGCCTCGATCGGCGCCGCCATCGTCTCCATGCCGTCAGGCGCCATGTCGATACGGGTCGCGAAGATGACGGCGTCGGGAACCGCCTTGCCGGATCGCTTGTCGACGAGCCGGACAGCGACGATGGCACCGTTGCCCTGCTTGATGTCCGTCTGAACGAGCCGGAACTCGTAGTCCGTGATGTCGGCATACGCCGTCGAGAGGGTAGCCACGGAAAGCGCGGCCGCGAGCGTCGCCGCAGCGGCGCGCTTCATGGAAGAGTTCGTCATAATTTGAAAATCCCAGATTCATCGGAGCACCGTGCGCATGGCCCGGTGTTGCGCGGCTTATGGCCACGCGCCCTCGGCCACCCGAGCCTCGCTGGGGCGGCACGAGCCGGCGCACAAACGCCGGCGATGTCTTAGGTTCGCGGAGGTCGAGCCGGAGGCTCCAGGGTGAGCGCGTCGCCCATGGCGTCACTGCCAGGGCGGATGGCATCGCTCCGATCCCAGAAAGCGAAGGCCAGGCGCGAAAGCATCGGTGCCACCGAGAAGCACTTGGCCATGCACAATGCCATTAATGGGCAGGTCTTCTGGCAGTCAGGAGCTGCCGGCGTCTCATGCGGACAACACGGCATGTCGTCCGCCATTTCGGGCATGGACATATCGACGGCGGCCGCCATGGCGGCGCCGTTCACCGGTGCGGTGAACGGTCCGGCAACAAGCCCTACGATCGCAAGGATCGGGAGCAGCCTGCGGAGCCAAGTGGCGACCTTCATGCAGCGCAACATGTCATAGGCGAGGCAATTTGGGAATGCGAGCAGCGGTACGAAGCTGTCACAGGTTCGTGGCAGATGGACGCTGCTTCCGGGCTCAATCACCGAACTAGCCGGAGAGACGAACCACCGACGGATGGCGGACTCACATCGCCGGTAAGGCCGAACAGCAGATTGTCGAGTTCTGCCTCGGGGATATCCAGGCGGGCCGCAACGTGCCGGCGTGTCACGCCTTCCCGCCAAAGCTCCGTAAGGACACGTTGCCATATTGCAGATCGCTCCGGTGGGAGACCGTCAGGTTCGTTCGTGCCGAACCGCTTGTTTATCTGGATGCAGAAGGTCCGGTAGTTCCAATCGGAGATCCGGCCGATCCGGTGGAGCCGGTGTGCGAGCGCAGCTACGGACACGCCCCATCGCTTCTTTGCGAGTACCAATTGATCAAGGCTTCGGACGAATGGGATCGTCGCCACGACGTCGTCGTGAGGCATCAGGAACGACGATGCAAACGCATGTGCCTCGAGCTCGGCAGCGCGCCCTTGATTGGGACCGCCGTGCTTGTGCAGGACGAGGTGAGCCAGTTCATGAGCGGCGTCGAACCGGCTGCGCTCTGTGGTCTTGAAGGTGTTGAGGAAGACATACGGCTCGCCATCATGCCAACAGGAAAAGGCATCCACATTCTTCGTGTTCTCGGCCAGCGAGAAGACGCGAACGCCCTTCGTCTCAAGCAGCTTGATCATATGCGAGATCGGCCGCTCGCCGATCGCCCAATGCTGGCGCAGCGCACGTGCGGCTCCAGCGGGATCGCGTTCATGGCTGAGGTCGAGCAGGTCTGGCTGAGGCAGAACGAACCTTTCCCGCACCCAGGCTGACATCTCGAAGGCCAGTGAGCCGGCGGCGAGCGCCGCATCGCGCTCTCGCGCCGACATCGCCGTGAGGCTCCGGAAGCTGGCGGCATCAGCGCTGATCGGAGCCGCGTCGTCCCGGAAGAAGAACTCCCGCGGGAATCCCAGCGCGCGCACCAAGCCGTCGACCGTGTCTTCATCCGGAATCTGCTGCCCGTTGACGACACGCGACAAGGTGACCGGCGATATGCCAGCCCGCTCGGCGAGAGCCTTGGCGGTCAACCGTTGCCGCTTTCGCGCGAGCTCCATTCTGCCAATGTTGAACATGGCCTAGCGACGCAAAACAGCAGGCTCGAACTCGATGCCATCCGGACGATCGCTATCAACGATGACATCCGCCGGCCATTCACCACCACCGAGGATGAAGATGCGCTCGATAAAGCCCTCGAAATTGCCGCCGGAAATGCCCGAAGGCAGCGACAGCTCGGCACGGACATCACCACCTTGAACCGACACGCAGAAGAACCATACGCCGGTCTGGAGCTCCGCGAGGCTCTGATCCCGCGCCGCTGACATCTCCTCCTCCGGGAACAGTCCCGCCTGTCCCACCGCAATGATGCGGTCAGCACCGGAACCTTTTCCGGACACTGCCTGCGGCTTGTGCAGTGTGTCGGCCGCGAGATCGACGCTCTGGTACACGACCTTCAGCGGCCGGTCGGGATGTTTGACCGATTCGACGTTGTTCTCGCGGTAGCGGACCCATTCGTGGGCCAGGAAGACCTGCCGCACATAGCGGGTGCCATAGATATACGCTAGCAGCCCTTCGGCCGAGGCGGGATCGTCCAACGTCGCGTCCGAGCGAGCAGCGACCACGCCGCGCACGACCTCAAGCAGTTCCTGACGCGTGACGCCGAACTCGGCGAGGCGAGCGTCAACTTCAGGATGATCGGCAAGCACGCGAACCGCAGCCATCGAATCGCTCCCACGATAATTTTCTTACCCTCATTTGTGGAGGAAAAAATTATCGCGAGCAACTGTCTTGGTTGGGTGGTCGGGGGCGGCGAAGGATCGAAGAAGAGTTCTAGTGTGAAGGTATACTCCGCCATCGCCGGCCACCGAGCGCAATAGCGGGCCTGATCTTCGCGGGCAGCCTCATATTTGTAACCGCCGTGCTCAAAAAGATCTGAAGCAAGAGACTCGCGCGCGTTGAGCTATCAAGGTCTGGAATGAAGAGCCGGGCTTCGCTGCGAATTGCCCGCCCTGTCACCCACGCCCCCAGGAGAGGAGCCGCAGCGCGTTCAGGGTCACCAGCACGGTGGCGCCGGTGTCGGCCAAAATCGCGGGCCACAGCCCGGTGATACCGGCAATGGTGGTGACGAGGAATACCGCCTTCAGCCCCAGCGAGATGGCGATGTTCTGGTGAATGTTGCCCATGGTGCGCCGGGACAGGGCGATCATGGAGGCAACGTCCTTCACCCGGCCATGGAGGGCTGCGGCATCCGCCGTTTCCAGCGCCACGTCGGTGCCGCCGCCCATGGCGATGCCGATGTCGGCGGCGGCCAGCGCCGGGGCGTCGTTGATGCCGTCGCCCACCTTGGCCACCACCGCGCCCTCTTGCTGCAGCTCGCCGACGATCCGCAGCTTGTCCTGCGGCAGCAGCTCGGCACGCACCTCGATGCCAAGCTGCCGGCCGATAGCCTCCGCCGTGCGCCTGTTGTCGCCGGTGAGCATCAGCGTGCGGATGCCCTCCCGCTTCAGCGCGGCAAGGCCCTCGGGGGCGTCCGGGCGGGGCTCGTCGCGCATGGCGATGGCCCCGGCGATGGCGCCGTCGGCCACCAGCAGGGACACGGTCTTGCCGGCGTCGTTCAGCGCCGCGATCTGGTCGGCCTGCGCCTGTGTCAAAGGCGCGCGCGCGGCGGCGGCCTGGGGCGAGCCGAGGAACACCTCGCGTCCCTCCACCTGCGCCGACACGCCCTTGCCGCCCAGCGCCTGCGCGGCCTCGGCCACGGGAATGGCGATGGCGTCCGCCGCCGCCCGGTCGAGGATGGCCTTGGCGAGGGGGTGGCTCGAACCGGTCTCCAGCGCCGCCGCGAGGCGCAGCACCTCGGCTTCCGGCTGGGCGAAGGCGATCACGTCCGTCACCTGCGGGCGGCCTTCGGTGAGAGTGCCGGTCTTGTCGAAGCAGACGGTGGTGACCTTGCCCGCCGTCTCCAGCACGGCTCCGCCCTTCAGCAGCAGCCCGCGCCGCGCCCCGGCGGAGAGGCCGGCGGCGATGGCGGCGGGCGTCGAGATCACCAGCGCGCAGGGGCAGCCGATGAGCAGGATGGCAAGACCCTTGTAGATCCAGGCATCCCACGCCCCGCCGAACAGCAGCGGCGGGATGATTGCCACCAGCGCCGCCACCACCACCACGCCGGGGGTGTAATAGCGCGAGAAGCGATCGATGAGCCGCTCGGTGGGCGCGCGCTTTTCCTGCGCCTCCTCCACCAGCTTCACCACCCGGGCGATGGTGTTGTCCTCGGCGGTGGCGGTGACGCGCACCCGCAGCGCCGCCTCCCCGTTCACCGTGCCGGCGAAGACGGTGGCGTCGGGCCCCTTGCGCACCGGCACGCTCTCGCCGGTCACCGGGCTTTCGTCGATGCCGCTCTCGCCGGCGACGATGAGGCCGTCCGCGGAAATCCGGTCGCCGGGCCGCACCAGGATCACCTCGCCCACCGTGAGGCTCGCGGCGGGCACCTCGACGGTGGCGCCGTCGCGCTCCACCAACGCGGTCTTGGGCACCAGCGCCGAGAGCGCGCGAATGCTGGCGCGTGCCCGGCCGGCGGCGACGCCTTCCAGCAGCTCGCCCACCAGGAACAGGAACACCACCGCCGCCGCCTCCTCGGCCGCGCCGATGATGACGGCGCCGGCCGCCGCGATGGTCATCAGCATCTCGATGGTGAAGGGCATGCCGTTCGCCGCCGCCGCGATGGCGCGGCGGGCGATGGGCACGAGGCCCACCAGCATGGCGGCAAGATAGAGCCAGGATTGCACCGCCGGGACGAAGGTGCCGATGCCGAAGGCCGCCACCAAGGCGAGGCCGCTCAGGAGCGTGAGGCGCGCCTTGCCGGTGGACCACCAGCGGCCCTCGGCGGCGGGGACAGCACCATGGTCGTGGCCGCCGGTTTCGGCGTGGTCGTGCTTTGCGTGATCGTGGCCGGTGTGGTCGTGGCCCGCATGGTCGTGGTCGGAATGATCGTGCCCCGCGCAGCTCTCTCCATGGTCGTGTGCCTTGCGCTGCCCGCCGCCGGCCGCGAGCGGAGCGAGGGCGTAGCCCATGGGGGAAAGGCGCCCGGCGAGGGGCGCAAGGTCGGCGTCCGGGGCATGGCGGATCACCAGCGTGCCGGCCGCCACCGAGACCTCGGCTTCCGCCACGCCGGCGATGCGCAGCGTGGTGCCCTCGATCTTCGCGGCGCAGGAGGCGCAGTCCATCCCGGTCACCCGGAACCGGCTTTGAACGAGAGGGGCGGTCATGATGCGGCCTTTCTTTGCGTCACGCTGCGGATCCTAGATGCTCTAGTCACTAGAGGAGCAAGCCCCAATGTCCGGCCCGTCGTCCGAAAATTTTCCCGACCTCCTGCCCATCGGCGCGGCGGCGCGCTTAAGCGGGGTGAAGGTGCCCACCATCCGCTTCTATGAGGAGATCGGCCTGATGCCGGCGCTGCCGCGCACCGAGGGCAACCGCCGCCTCTACAGCGCCACCCACCTGCAGCGGCTGGCCTTCATCCGCCATGCGCGCGAGCTGGGCTTTGACATCGAGGCTATCCGCACCCTGCTGACGCTGCAGGACCGGCCCGAGCAGTCGTGCGCGGCGGCGGACGAGATCGCCAGCGCGCGGCTGATCGAGGTGCGCAGCCGCATCGCCGCGCTCAGGGCGCTGGAGGCGGAGCTTCAACGCATGGTCGACGGCTGCGCCCACGGCCACGTGGCACAGTGCAGGGTGATCGAGACGCTTTCCGATCACGGACAATGTCAATTTCATAACGGCCAGGGCGAAAACCTTGGGATCGGCCGAAATTCAAGCGATCTCCCAAGCTTTTCGGGTACGCTGACGCAGCGCTTCTGAAAGACTTGACACATCGCGGCTCTTGGGGTCTCTCATGGTCCATGCTTCGCGTCTTGGCAAAAGTCCTCATGTCGATCACCGGTCCGGCGTTCCGCCGCGCCGTGTCGGTCGTCGTGGTGGCATGCCTTGTGGCCGGGCCGTTCGCAAGCGCACTGGCAGCGCATCACATCTTTGATGTGGACGGCGCTCTGGGAGAGTTGGCTGGGACCTCAGTTACGCTGACGGGCGTCGGTGTGTCGAGCACCGACCTGTCGCCCGTCGAGGCATCCGTTGCGGACCCCTCCCTCGCCGCTACGGATGCCAAGGTGTTCGGCGCCGCGCATGACCCGGCCCAGCCCCAGCCTGCCTCGGACCATGACTGCCATGGCTGCTCCATGGTGGTGCCATATACTCCGGCAGCAAGCGAGGCCCTGCGTCTGCCATCCACGTCGGAGGTAGCGCCCACGCGCCTGAGCGCCGGCCGCTCCGTTCCCGCAGACATCCGCCCCCCGCGCGCCTGATCCGACTTCTGCTCGCGCGCTGACGCCCCGCGTCGGCGATCCGCCATCAGACTTTGGATCAGATCATGTCGCCTCGTGCCCTCGCGCTTGCGCTTGGGGCAGCGCTCGCGCTGCTTCACGCGTCGCAGACGCGCGCCGAAACCGCCCGTCCGCTGACCCTCACAAGCGCCCTCGCCAGCGCCCTTGCCGCCAATCCGCGCCTCACGGCGGCGGAACGCGACATCGGCATCGCAGCCGGCCGCAATACCCAGGCCGGGGCCCTGCCCAACCCCAACCTCTCCCTAGAGGTGGACAATGCGGCGGGCTCGGGCTCCTACCAGGGGCTGGACCTTGCCGAGCAGACGATCCAGATCAGCCAACTGGTAGAGCTGGGCGGCAAGCGCGAGGCGCGGCTGGCGGCCGCCGGCGCCGGGGTCGGCGTGGCGCGCTGGGAGCGGGAGGCGATCCGCCTGCAGGTGCTGGCGGATACCGCCGCCGCCTTCGCCGCCGTGCTCGGGGCGCAGCAGCGCGCCCAGATTCTTGAGACGCAGGTGGCGGCGATCCAGCGGCTCGCTCCCTTGCTGCAGAACCGCGTCCAGGCCGGCGCTTCCTCCCCGGCCGAGATTTCCCGCGCCCGTGTCGCCGCCGATTTCGCCCGGGTGGAGCTGGACCGAGCCCGCGCTGCGCTCGGCACCGCGCGGCGGGAACTCGCGCTGCTCATGGGCCTTCAGGAGGCAAGGTTCGGGCGGGCGACCGGCAACCTGCTGAAGGTCAGCGCCCCCCCGCCACTGCCGGGGCTTGTCAAGCAGGCGCTGGGCAATCCGCAGCTCACCCGCTTCACCGCCCTGCGCGCCCAGCGGCAGGCGGACCTGCGCTCGGCACAGGCCAAGTCGGTGCCGGACGTGACCCTGGGGGTCGGCTACCGGCATTACAACGAGACCGCTGACAGCGGCATGCGCTTCTCATTGTCCATGCCGATCCCCCTGTTCGACCGCAATGACGGCGGCATCGCCGAGGCGAACGAACAGATGCTGCGGGCCGAAGCGGAGGAAGCCATCGCCCGCAATGCCCTCATCTCCCAGCTTGGCCGGGCCCATGACGGGATGAGGGCGGCCTTCGACGAAATAGCGCTATTGCGCGGCAGCACCATTCCAGGCGCGCGGACTGCCTTCGAGGGGGTAGAGACCGGCTATTCCGAAGGCCGCTACACGCTCCTGGAACTGCTTGACGCCCAGTCCACCCTCACCGACGCCGCCCTGCGCGAGCTCGATGCGCTGGTTTCGTTCCACACCGCACTCGCCACCCTCGAAGGGCTGACGGGTCGGCCGGTGAATCTCAACAAAGGAAAAGCCAAATGAGCCGCACGGCGCGACGCGACGTGGCGATGCTCCTCATCGGCCTGCTGGCCGGCGCGGGGGCGCTGTACGCATTCCAGGACCGCAACGCTCCCGTTTCGGGCAGCCTAGCCGCTGAGCGCGGACATGGTGCGGAGGGTGGGCATGGAGAAGAGGGAGGCGGACATGCCGAGGGCGGGGTGGAACTGGACGACACCAGGCTTGCTGCTGCCGGCATCGGCCTGGAGACGGCCAGCCCCGGGACGCTTCGCCAGAAGCTACGCCTCAATGGCTTGGTCCAGCCCAATCAGGAAAACGTGGTCCAGGTAACCCCGCGCTTTCCCGGCATCGTCCGGGAGATCCGCAAGCGGATCGGCGACAAGGTGGCCAAGGGCGACGTTCTCGCGGTCGTCGAAAGCAACCAGAGCCTCACCACCTACGACATGAAGGCGCCGATCTCCGGCACGGTGGTGGACCGGCAAGTCGGGCTTGGCGAATACGCCTCCGAACAGAAGCCGGCTTTCGTGGTGGCCGACCTTTCGACTCTATGGGTGGATCTCTCCGTCTATCGCCGCGATTTTCCACGGGTGCGTGCCGGCGACACCGTCGCCATCGATCCGGAGGACGGTGGGCAGGTCATCGACGGCCGAGTGGCTTATGTCTCGCCCATCGGATCAGCCGACACCCAGACCGCGCTGGCGCGGGCGGTCATTCCCAACGACGGCATGCGGCTGCGGCCCGGCCTGTTCGCCGTGGGCACCATCACCCTGACTGAGAAGCCGGTGGATCTCGCGGTCCGAACCAGCGCGCTTCAGACCATCGACAACCGCACCGTCGTGTTCGTGCGCGACGGTGACGCGTTCGCCCCCCGCGATGTGGAGATCGGTGATCGCGATGCGGAATGGGCCGAGGTGCTGTTCGGGCTCATGCCCGGTGATGTCTACGCCGCGCGAAACAGCTTCGTGGTGAAGGCGGAACTCGCCAAAGGGAGCGCTAGCCATGAGCACTGAGGCGTCCCCCGGCGCGATGGACGACGGCCTGCGGCTCGTCACTGCCTTCATTCATCCTCATCTTGAAGGGCGCGTGGTGCGAGCCCTGCACGAGCTACCTGAATTCCCGGGATTTACCTTCACCGAAGCGCGCGGCCAAGGTCGCGGCCGCGGTGCCGGCGGCACCTATGTGGCGAGCGAATACGACCTCACCTACCAGCGCCATCTCCAGTTGCAGATCGTCTGCCGTGCCGGCGTCGTGGAGGCAGTGATCTCGACCCTCACGCGCGCTGGGTGGACCGGACACCGCGGTGACGGAGTGGTTTTCGTTACGCCGGTGGAGCGCTTCGCCCGCATCCGTGAGGCAGGCAAAGCTCAGGCTCAGGAGGGGGCGCGATGATCGACGCCATCCTCGCCTTCTCCATCCGCCAGCGTTGGCTGGTGGTCATGTTCTGCCTCGCCATCGGCGCCTTCGGGGCCTGGAACTTCACGCGCCTCCCCATCGACGCGGTGCCCGACATCACCAACGTGCAGGTGCAGATCAACACCTCGGCGCCCGGCTTCTCGCCGCTGGAGACCGAGCAGCGCATCACCTTTCCCATCGAGACCTCCATGGGCGGCCTGCCCGGCCTGCAATACACCCGCTCGCTGTCCCGCTATGGCCTCAGCCAGGTGACGGTCGTGTTCCGCGATGGCACCGACATCTACTTCGCCCGCCAGTTGGTGAACGAGCGCATCCAGCAGGCGAAGGACCAGCTTCCGCTGGGGGTGGAGACCGCCATGGGGCCGGTGTCCACGGGCCTTGGCGAGATCTACATGTACACGGTGGAGGCCAGGGACGGGGCGAAGAAGCCTGACGGCCAGCCCTTCAGCCCCACCGACCTACGCACCATCCAGGACTGGATCATCAAGCCGCAGTTGCGCACCGTGCCGGGGGTGGTGGAGGTGAACACCATCGGAGGTTTCGAGCGGCAGTTCCATGTGCTGCCCGATCCGGCGCGGTTGATGGCCAATCGCATTTCGTTCCGCGAGGTGATGACGGCGCTGGCCGCCAACAACGCCAACGTGGGCGCCGGCTATATCGAGCGCAACGGCGAGCAGTATCTGGTGCGCACGCCGGGCCAGGTGGCGGACGCCGCCGAGATCCGCGAGATCGTCATCGGCAGCCGGGGCGGCACGCCGCTGCGGATAGGCGATATTGCCGAGGTGCGCGAGGGGCGTGAGCTGCGCACCGGCGCGGCGACCCTGAACGGAGAAGAGGTGGTGCTGGGCACCACCATGCTCCTCATCGGCGAGAACAGTCGCACCGTGGCCCAGCGTGTCGCCGCGCGATTGGAGGAGATTTCCCGCTCGCTGCCTGAAGGCGTCATCGCCCGTGCCGTCTACGACCGCTCACACCTGGTGGAAGCCACCATCGCCACGGTGGAGAAGAACCTTCTGGAAGGCGCGCTGCTGGTGGTGGTGGTGCTGTTCGTGCTGCTCGGCAATTTCCGCGCGGCGCTGGTGACGGCCTTCGTCATTCCGCTCGCCATGCTCTTCACCATCACCGGCATGGTGGAGAACCGTGTCAGCGCCAACCTCATGAGCCTTGGTGCCATCGACTTCGGCATCATCATCGACGGGGCGGTCATCATCGTCGAGAACTGCCTACGCCTGCTGGCGGAAGAGCAGCATCGGCGCGGCCGGCTCCTGACCCGCGCCGAGCGGTTCGAGACCATCCTCGCCGGCTCCAAGGAGGTGATCCGGCCGAGCCTGTTCGGCACCATGATCATTGCCGTGGTCTACCTGCCGGTGCTCACCCTAACGGGGGTGGAGGGCAAGATGTTCACGCCCATGGCCATCACCGTCCTGATGGCGCTGGCCGGCGCGGCTCTGTTCTCCATGACCTTCATCCCGGCGGCCATCGCGCTGCTGGTAACGGGCAAGGTCTCCGAGCACGAGAACGTCATCATGCGCGGGGCGCGGCGCTTCTATACGCCGTTGCTCGATGCCGCCATCAACTACCGCGCCGTGGTGGCGGTGGCCGCGGCCGGCCTCGTGGTTGCGAGTGGCCTTGCCGCCTCCCGCATGGGCGGCGAGTTCATTCCGAGCCTCGACGAGGGCGATGCGGCGATCCAGGCGCTCAGGGTGCCGGGCACCAGCCTTACCCAGTCGCTGGAGATGCAGCAGGCGCTGGAGAAGAGCCTGCTGAAGGTGCCGGAAGTGAAGGAGGTGTTCGCCCGCACCGGTACGGCGGAAGTTGCCACCGACCCAATGCCGCCCTCCATCTCCGACGGTTACGTGATGCTGAAGCCACGCGCCGAATGGCCGGACCCCGGCAAGTCCAAGAGCGCGGTGATGACCGACATCGAGAAGGCGGCGGAGGGCGTGGCGGGGAGTAATTACGAACTCTCCCAGCCGATCCAGCTGCGCTTCAACGAGCTGATCTCCGGCATCCGCAGCGATGTGGGCGTCAAGATCTTCGGCGACGACCTCGACATGCTGCTGCAGGTGGCCGGGCAGGTGCAGAGCGTGCTCCAGGCGGTGCCGGGCGCCGCCGACGTGAAGACCGAGCAGGTCTCCGGCCTGCCGATGCTGACGGTCGCCCTCAATAGAGCGGCCATGGCCCGTTACGGGGTAAGCGTCGCCGACGTGCAGGAGCTGGTGGAGATCGCGGTGGGCGGCCGCGAGGCCGGCGCCCTGTTCGAGGGCGATCGCCGCTTCGACATCGTGGTGCGCCTGCCGGAGGAATTGCGCACCGACATCGAGGCCCTGCGCGCGCTGCCGGTGCCGCTTCCCCCTGCGGCGAGCGATGAGGCCAAGCCAGTCCAGGCCGCTTGGGTCCCGGGATCTGGCGGGCAGATCCGCTACGTGCCGCTGTCCGCCATCGCCAACCTCACGGTCTCCCCTGGCCCGAACCAGATCAGCCGGGAGAACGGCAAAAGGCGCATCGTGGTGAGCGCCAACGTGCGCGACCGCGACCTCGGCTCCTTCGTCACCGACGCCCAGCGCCAGGTGGCAGATAAGGTGAAGCTGCCCGAAGGCTACTGGATCGGCTGGGGCGGCCAGTTCGAACAGCTGGTTTCGGCCACACAGCGCCTTGCCATCGTGGTGCCCATCGCGCTGTTGCTCATCTTCCTGCTGCTGTTCATGAGCTTCGGCTCGGTAGCGGATGCGCTGCTGGTGTTCTCCGGCGTGCCGCTGGCGCTCACGGGGGGCATCGCGGCGCTAATCTTGCGCGACCTGCCGCTCTCCATCAGCGCCGGCATCGGCTTCATCGCGCTCTCGGGCGTGGCGGTGCTGAACGGCCTCGTCATTATCGCCTTCATCCAGCGCCTGCGGGCGGAAGGGCGGGACGTGGTGACGGCGGTGCGCGACGGCGCCCTGACACGCCTGCGCCCGGTGCTGATGACGGCGCTGGTCGCTTCGCTCGGCTTCGTGCCAATGGCCATCGCCACCGGCCCGGGCGCGGAGGTGCAGCGCCCGCTCGCCACCGTGGTCATCGGCGGCATCATCTCCTCCACCATCCTGACCTTGCTCGTGCTGCCAGCGCTCTACGTGCTGTTCCGGCGCGAGACCAGGCCAGCGGCCTCCCCCGAGGCGCAGGCCGAAGCCCCATCCCCCTAGCCCCAAAATCGGAGAAAGACCCGTGCTTAAGAGCCTGATCGTCGCTTTCAGCCTGCTTGCCGCTGGGCCCGCCCTCGCCCAGCATGCCCATGGTGCGCAGAAGGGTCCCAATGGCGGCCCCTTGGAAGACGTCGCCGGCGTCCATGCCGAACTTGTCGTCTCGGGCGAGACCTTGACCTTCCACGTAGTCGATGAGGCAGGCAAGCCGGTCGATACCGCCGGCTTTACCGGTTCTGCCATGCTGGCCTCCGGCGCCGATCGCAAGACTATCCAGCTTACCGCAGGCGGTCAGACCCTGGCCGGCAAGGCGCCATCAACCATCGTCAAGGGCACGGCGGTCACGCTGCTCATTAAAACCCCGGCCGGCAAGTCCGGTCAGGCCAAGTTCACCACCCCATAAGGAAGTGTGTCATGAAAAGTACTGTGTGGAACTACGTTGCCCGCGGCACCTTGTGCGTGCTCGTGTTCGGCATCGCGTCGCCGGCACTGGCACTCGATCCGCGACCGAAGACATATCGTGAGAAGCAGAGGCACGATTTTCGAGACGTCCAACTCGGGGTTACTCACCCGTTGCCCCATGGTCGCAGCACATCTATCCGTTCCGGCCAGACGCGCGATGTTCCGTCCGAGCAACGCACTATGGAATCCAGCCGGTGAATTCAATATTCGGTCGTTTCGATCAAGAGGGAGAGGCGGTGTGAGAGGCTTTATCCGAAGCATTTTGCTAAGTCTCATGCTGATCGTAGTCTTGTGTATTCCGGGGTATTCCTGGAACGCGAGCGCGATGTCATTAGAAGCGAGCGCATTTACGGATGAAAACCACCATCAGAGTGACGAAGACACCCGCAATCCGGCCTGCGCTGCGGTGCGGTGCGAGTGCCACGCTTGCCCGCACGTCTCCCCCTTCGATGAAGGTGCGTCGTCGGGGCCCCCAGAGTGGAGAGTGTGCGGGCAATGGGCGAACGAGACCCGTAGTGGTGTCGGCCTAGGCGTAGAAATCCCCCCTCCTCGCTACGCGAATGTTGAAAACAAATGAAATAAATCAAGTTTAATTCGACATTCGAGGTTAAATCATGAAGATTTATGTCCTTGCTCTTAGTTTCATCCTCCCTCCGCTTACGGCTTTCGCAGAGCCGTATCCGTCGACGCTCGGCGTGGAGGAGCAAGAGCGACATGAATTCCTTGACGTGCAGCAGGAAAGTTATCCCGGCGGCCGTCTTTCTGGGACAACGAGCGGCTCGCCTAAGGTGCAGATGAGCCGCCCTCAGGCGCCTACCCCAGGGACCTTCATTCCCTCGCCCTCGCCGTGGCTTAACGATCGCGCGGTGCGCTAAGCCGAGTCATTAAGAAGGAAGAGGGACGAATATTCGCCCCTCTTCATCCATCTAAATTCCAATTTTTGGAGGTAAAATCATGAATAAGGCGATTTTTACAGCGTGCATTTGCATCGCGTTAAATAGCATTTGCATCGGAGCGGCTTTCGCCGCGGGCACGCAATTCACCCCATTTTATCTGCCTGCGCAAACTTCACAAACGTCGGCAATAGGCTGTGAACATTCAAATGTCGGAGAGCATAAATTGTTTTGTGCAAAGAATAAATCTTCATGTTACGACAAAAATAGGTCTTTCAGGCCGCACGAGCTTACTCATTGCAAAATTCAATATGATCAATGCATGCGAGCTTGGGACTAACGCAATGATACAAATAGTGAAAGAAAAATTATCTATATGTGCATTTTTCGCATGTATTTATATGTTATGTATCGATATCAGATCCGCTAATGGAAACGAAATATTGGAAACAATATTGACTAGATCGTTTTTTATACAGAATATTACAATATATTGCTCTCAGTTTATACCAGATGTAACCGAGAGGTCGTCAGGAAAATATGGTGATATATCTCGATTGACCTATCATATACGCCAAGAGGTGGTTGGTGAGTTGCCCGCTGACCAATCGATCTTTGTAGTCCGCCGTTCAGCTGACATGGCGCGAGCGGGTGCGCTGCAGGCAATTCGGCAACTTTATGAATTCGACCGAGATCGTGAGCAAGCACGTATCGTAGAGTGGTGCGAACAGTCCGCGGCACTCGAGATTGCCGAATACGTCCGTGACCATGATGGAAGACACGATGAATTCGTTGCAATCATTGCTGCAGCCAAGAAGGGCGGCGATAGATCCAAGTCAGAATTAAAACCCTAAGGTGTCTTTATTGTCAGATGTCGGGTTGGGCGATGCTGGTGAATCTGGGGAGCTTACAAAGATGATCGAGAAGCTTCGACTGGACATTCCAATCCTTCTGCCAAACGTGCCCGACGCTGTAGACTCCTGTGTGAGTCGGCTCGTTTCGGAGCTTCAGGAGCGCGCGGGCATTGAGTATGTGCACGTCGCTGGCGGCGAGTCGGCGCAGCTCTGCCTCCACTATGACCCGACGGTAATCGGCTTACCTCGCATCCGGGAACTTGCCCAAAGCGTTGGCGCGCAGATTACCGAGCGGTTCGGTCACGCGATTTGGCAGGTGGAAGGGATCACCCATGAACGGCGTGCGCGCACCGTTGCCGAGAAACTGCGTAAGCTTTCCGGGGTATTGGAGGCCGAAGCCAGTGCATCTGGTCTCGTACGCGTCGAATTCGACCGCGAGGCGGTAACAGAGCAGGAAATCCGAAACGCCCTCGTTCAAATGGGGGCTATCGCCGCGAGGGATGCGGCCGCGCTACGGCTGGATAGGCTGCCCTCTCACGCTTGATATGATCATCGGTCAGTCATGTTTACGCATGCCAGGTCAGAACATAAGGACGGAAAAGGGGAGCACGATCATGCCCATGGCAGGATCCTCGGACCGAACACTGAGCTAATCTTCTCTCTTGCCTGCGGCGCGCTGCTCGTCGTCGGTTTTGCCATCGAGAAGCTATTACCGGCCGCACCCGGCTGGCTGCCTATCGTGTGTTTCGTTGGAGCATATTTCTTTGGCGGCTTCTACACGGTCCGCGAAGCGATAGACAATCTGCGCCTGCGCAGGTTCGAGATCGATACGCTGATGCTGGTAGCGGCTGCGGGCGCGGCTTCGCTTGGCGCATGGGCGGAAGGCGCGCTGCTGCTCTTCCTGTTCAGCCTAGGCCACGCATTGGAACACTATGCCATGGGCCGCGCCAAGCAGGCGATCGGGGCCCTGGCCAAGCTCGCTCCACGCACGGCCACGGTGCGCCGCGCTGATGGCACCTTGGAGGTTCCCGTGGAGGAACTTGTGATCGGCGACGTGGTGCTGGTCCGCCCTAACGAGCGTCTACCTGCCGACGGCTTCCTGGTGAAGGGCTCCTCCGCCATCGATCAGGCTCCTGTCACCGGCGAGAGTATCCCGGTGGACAAGCGCCCGGTTGACGACGTTGCTGAGGCACGGGCGCGGCCCGACACGGTTGGCTCTGCCTCGCGGGTCTTTGCGGGAACAATCAACGGTGCCGGCGCCATTGAGGTGGAGGCGACGCGCTTGTCGAGCGACACGGCGCTGGCAAAGGTCGTGAAAATGGTGAGCGAGGCGGAAACGCAGAAATCACCGACCCAGCGGTTCACTGAGACGTTCGAACGTATCTTCGTGCCCGTGGTACTGGCGCTCGCGATCCTCCTTCTGTTCGCCTGGGTGGTGGTGGACGAGCCATTCAGCTCAAGCTTCTATCGCGCCATGGCGGTACTGGTCGCCGCAAGCCCGTGCGCTTTAGCCATCGCTACACCGAGCGCGGTGTTGTCAGGCGTCGCGCGAGCGGCACGTGGCGGCGTGCTGGTGAAGGGCGGCGCGCCACTGGAGAATCTGGGCTCGCTGAGCGCTATCGCATTCGACAAGACGGGAACGCTGACGGAGGGCAAACCGCGTATCACCGACGTCTTGCCGGCCGACGGGGTTCCGGAACATGAGCTCCTCTCAGTAGCGGTTGCGGTAGAGGCGCTCAGCGATCACCCGCTAGCCGCCGCAATCGTTCGCGACGGGCGAGCCCGGCTGGGAGGACGAGAAATAGAGGAGGCGACTGAACTCAAAAGCCTCACCGGGCGAGGCGTGGTCGCTACATTTGCCGGGCAGCCGGTCTGGCTCGGGAAGGCCGAGATGTTTGGGCAAGACGGCATTACCCAGCTGAATCCAGCTGTGAAGGCGTCGATCGCGAAGCTGCGGGACGCCGGGCGCACTACGATGGCTGTGCGGATTGGTGAGCGAGATCTCGGAGCCATCGGCCTTATGGACACTCCGCGGGCTGCCGCTCGCGACGCGCTCAAGCGGCTGCGCGATCTTGGCATCACTCGGATGCTCATGATCTCGGGCGATCACCAGAAGGTGGCCGACGCCATCGCCAAAGATTTAGGACTAGACGAAGCTTGGGGCGACCTGCTCCCCGAGGACAAAGTTGCGGCGATTCAAAAGCTGAGGAAGGAAGCCAAGGTTGCGATGGTCGGCGATGGGGTCAATGATGCGCCGGCCATGGCGAACGCCACGGTCGGCATCGCTATGGGAGCCGCGGGTTCCGATGTGGCGCTAGAGACCGCAGACGTCGCACTCATGGCGGATGACCTGCGACATTTGCCGTTCGCGGTCGGACTAAGCCGCCGCACGCGCTTCATCATCCTTCAGAACGTGTTCATAAGCTTGGGTGTGGTGGCGTTGCTGGTTCCGGCGACGATATTTGGCCTCGGCATCGGCCCGGCCGTGGCGGCGCACGAGGGGTCCACGCTGGTGGTAGTGTTCAATGCACTACGTTTGCTTGGCTACCGCGATGGGCAGGCATGACGTGATAGTGAATGTAGAATCGCAACCTATCAAAAACAGCTCGGTGCGGGAATATGACATGAAGAAAACGTCAATTGCAATATTTGCTTGGATTATAATTTGTGTGTCTTTTACAGACTCTGCCTTTTCAGAGGTTGAACAGTCAACTAATTCTACTATTTCCGATTTGAGAGGGCAAGCCGTTAGTCATTTGAAGTTTATGTATGGTATGTATTTCGCGATTAGGGGATGTTTAGAAGCATATAATGATCAATCTGAACCTAATTTCAAGCCGACAGTTACTTTATCCGAGGCGCAGCAGGTTCTGCGTGCGGCGGATGCTGCTGCTAGATCAGTCGGCATCGATGTTGACAAGGCATGGCTTGAAATGAGCTCCATTGGACAAGCAGCGGGAGAAGCGCTTAAAATTAAGACAGACGATAATTTTAAAAAATGTCAACAAAGTGGAATGTTTTTCCGCACAGTTACATCTCGCCTTCAGATGACAATTCGTAAATTAGATGGAAATATTCCTATAATAAGAAAGGATTTTTGATATGTATAATTCTTCATAAATAACATAAATTTATCTGATTTGTTGAAATATATAGCTAATTTTAGTGATAACAAATTCGACTTGGCGCAGCAGATGGCACAAATCACGGTTCCTAAATTGTCATTCCTATGTCGTTTATATTATCAAAAATTATACTATCAATTTCTATCTAACATTTCATAAGTGTGGCATGAAATTTGAGGCGGGCGATGTGAATCCAGCTTAATGGTGACAATTCCGTCGCTTGGAATAGCGGAAGAAGGTCGTTGGGCGCGAACAGACAACGAGCTTACTTAGAAGGAGACTTTCATTAGCATGGTTTGGTCTAAATCATCTATTTTATGAAATGGCCGCGCCCTCTCTCGATCTAATCTCTAATGTCCAAGTTACTGATGGTAAAATATCTCAAAAATATGATGTATTATGTAAAAGTTATGCATTAATGTACGTTATAATCCGACGATATAATTTTAATATTTCGCATACTTGCACATAAAATACAAACATTTGATGCGTAATATTTGTGATATCATGTAATTCATACTGAATTATATGCCGTTATTGAAATGGAGAACGTTTCCAATGTCGAATAACAGTACGGAAATTGAAATCCGCTACCTCAGGTATTTAATCGCTGCTTCCGAATATGGAAGCTTTCGGAAGGCAGCAGCGGCACTCGGTGTGCAGGAGTCCTCCGTTAGTCGGCGGATCCGGGACATCGAGGATCAGGTCGGGGCCTCCCTGTTCTTGCGACACCCCGGGGGGATCAACCTGACCATAGCCGGACAACGCTTCCTGCATCGGGTCCGCCATGCGTTGGACCACATTCGCGACGCGGCGGCGGAGGTGGCCGCCATTGGTCGTGCCGAGGACGGATACGTCAAAGTGGGACTATTTTCTTCACTTTCATCGGGTTTTTTGTCGGACTTATTTCGAGAATATGACGCAAAATATGGATCTGTTCATATCGATTTCGTCGACGGCGAAGCACACGATCACATCAACTCCATTCGGAAATTTCAGCTTGATATTGCTTTTGTCATCGGATTGGGCGATTGGCCGGAATGCGATACAACTTATCTTTGGTCGGAACAGGTTCTTGTGGCATTGCCCGAAGGCCATCCGCTTTCCACCGAGGACGCGTTGACATGGCGAGATCTCAGTTCTGAAAAAATTCTTATCCGAGACACTGCGGCTGGGATGAGAATCCAAGACTATGTCATTCGCAAAATCCGGGAAGTCGAATGCGAGCCCCGTGTCGAGGCTCAGCGGGTTGGGCGATATAAGCTTCTCAATCTCGTCGCGTCCGGCCGCGGAATAACGTTGGTCATAGAATCCGAAAATTTGGTCAAGGTCCCCGGCGTTATCTATCGTTCTCTGCGCGGCGAGGTGCTCCAGTTCTATGCTGCATGGTCGCCGAAAAACGACAATCCCGCGTTTCGGACATTGCTCAGCCTTGCTCGATCGATGGCTCGCTCTTCAGCACCCCAGACGTCATCCCCCGTGCAGGATCTGGATGGGGTGCTTGCCGAGCCTTCGCGAAAACGCGATCTGTCGCGATGAAGCGCTCCAGCATGGGCGCGATCAGCCTGACGGGATCGGTGATCGGATTCCCCGTCTCGCCACCCAGCACCTGCGCATAGGCGACAAGATCGCGGTGCAGCTTCGCTGGCAGTTCCACGGTCACCTTCACCGGCTTGTCGTCGAGGATCTCGCTGAGCTTCAGCTTCGGCATTTCAACCTCCATAGGATTCAAGAACGAGGTCGCGCGTGACGATGATCCGCACCGGGAATCCCGGCCGGATCGTGAGGGTCGGCGCAATGTTGAGCTGGCGCTGGACGAGCTGCCGGCCGGTCTGGCTGATGCTGTCGGATGCGCCTTCCCGCAAAGCACTCACGAGGTCGCTATCGCTGCCGGACGTTCCTGCGCTCGCCCCGACGCTGAGGATGGTCGAGAGCACCGCCGCCTTGAACAGCTCGCCCCAATGGTAGTCGATGCCATCCTCAAGGCCAGCGTAGCCTTCCGCGTCGGCTCCGGTCTGGCGCTCCAGCACGATGGACCGGCCATTGGGGAAGATCAGGCGGTTCCAGACGAGGAGCACCCGGCGCTGCCCGAAGCCGACGCCATTGTCATACTGGCCAATGATGCGGGTGCCCTGGGGGATCAGGAGGATCCGCCCGGTCGGGCTATCGTGGACATTCTCGGTCACCTGGGCGGTGATCTGGCCCGGCAGGTCCGAGCGGATGCCGGTGATCAGCGCCGCGGGGATGACGGCGCCGGCCTGCAGGATGTTGGCGGAGGCAGGAGCCGCCACGCGGTCGGGCGACACGGTGCGCCGGTCCACGGCCTGGCTCAGGAAGGCAAGCTGGCGCTCCTGGGCCGTCGGCGTCGCCGCCTGCGGCGCAAGGCCGAGGCTGGTGAGATCGGCGGCCGGCGCCGCTGACGCTGAAGTGACTCCCGCCTGCTGGGTCACCGCCGGGCTTGCCGACCGGGTATTGGTCTGAGCGAACAGCCGTCCGGTCCGGGCGTCTTCGCTTTCCCGCTGCTGGCGTTGCTCCTCGGGGCTCAAGGCGGGATTTGGCATGCCTCCCATTGTCGGCACCGTCGGCTGCACTGCCGTCTGCGCATTGAGGATCGGCCGGCCGAGGTCGCCGGGCAGCGGAGGCCCGAGCTTGGGGATGCCGGTGTAATCCTTGGGTAGGCCGGCGAGCCCGTCCGGCGTCGCCTTGACGTCGGTGGCGTAGAGTTCCTGGCCGTGTCCGTGGTCCTTTCGCGCTTGCAGGGCGTAGATCAGCGCCCCGCCGATCCCAAGGCCGGCAACGAGCCCCAGCCCGGCTAATACCTTTCGGGACAGGCGGGTCACCCGCGGCGGTTCCGGCCGCAGCCGCATGGCCGACACAGTCTCCCCCGTCAGTGGCCGAGCGCCGTCATCACCGCTCAGCTCCGGCCCTGTCTCCTTCCCGGGTTCGATGCCGCTCATAGGACCGGCCTCCCGTCGGTGCGGGAGATGCGCACGCGCTTCTGGTCCTTGTCGGCGCCGAAGCGCAGCTCGGCGGCTGCGAAGAGCCGGTCCACGATCATGTAGGTGCCGCGCACGCGATAGTTCACGAGTTCGGAGGTGTCGCCTTGCGGCCCGACCACGAACAGCGGCGGCATCTCGCCATGGGCGATCCCGCGGGGAAACTCGATGAAGACCTGCTGCCCATCATCGAAGGCGCGCAGCGGCCGCCACGGTGCCCGGTCGCCGCTCACCTCGTAGCGGAAGTTCACCTTTGCCAGGTCGATGCCCGTGGCGACGGGCTGCACCGCCTGCGCTTCCGCGTTCTGGCGCCTGAGGGCGATGAGCTGGTCTTGGGGATATTGCCAGGAGACCGAGGCCATGTAGGTCTTCTCGGTGGAGCGCAGCTCCATGTGGTAGGTGCGCAAATTGGTGTTGATGACGAGGTTGGTGGTGAGGTCCGGCCGTGTCGGTTTCACCAGGATGTGGACTTGCTTTGCCCCGCCCGCCCCGCTCTCGGTGTCGCCGATGATCCAGCGCACCGTGTCGCCGGCAGCGACCGGCCCCGTGCCCACCAGTTGCTCGCCGGGTTGCAGGGCGACGTCGGTGATCTGACCGGGCGAAGCGTAGACCTGATAGAGCGCGCCATCCACGAAGGGATAGACCTGCATGGAGTTGATGAAGCCGTTGCGCACCGGCTGAACGCGCGCGGCAGCATTGGCCTGGTTCACTCGGGCCGTCGGGTCCGCGGACTCGGGCTCGGCCTTGCCGTCCTTGCCCACCGGCTTCAGCTGGCCGGGCAGCGGCAAGGGCTTCGGCAGCTCAACGATGCGCACCGGCCCCGGCGGCTCAGCCTTGAAGACGGCGGGCGGGGCATCGTCATATTCGATCTCCGGGGGCTTCTCGAAGGTGGCGCAGCCCGCCAGGGCCGATGTGCAAAGCAGGAGAAGCGGCAAGCCGGACTTCCGGAAAGACGGAAAGGAGAGGACGCGGAAAGCCGGCCTCCCGGATGTGCGGATGGCAGGCATCATTGTGCGAGTTCCTTCGACCAGTTGATGGCGTTGACGTAGATCCCCAGCGGATTGGCCCGGAGCCGATCCGCATCCCGCGGCGCCTGCACCGCGACGGTGAGGATGGCGCTCCAGCGGGAGGTGTCGGCGAGGCTGCCGTCCTGGAAGCGGCGCTCGGTCCAGGCGATGCGGAAGGAGTCCGGCGAGGCCCGGATCACGCTGGAGACCTCCACCGCCACCTGCTGCTTGCCGACCCGGGCGAAAGGATCATTGGCGCGGGCATAGTCGTTGAGGGCGATTGCTCCGGCCAGGGTCGTGTAGGCGTAGGCCCTGAGCCAGTTCTGGCGGACGATCACGGGATCGGCAGAGATGCTGCGGACCTCTTCAATGAAGCGGGCGAGGTGGAAGGCGATCTGGGGATCGGAGGGGCGATAGTCCGAGGCGGCCGGCGCGACCGCCTGCGCCTGACCGAGCTTGTCCACCTGAACCACCCACGGAACCACCGAGCCGCTCAGGGCCTGCCACGCCAGGGCGCAGGAGAGGCCGGCCGACAGGGCGAGGCAGCCGAAGGCCATGAGGCGCCAGTTCTTCGCCTGGACCCGGGCCGAGCCGATGCGGTCATCCCAGACCTGGGCCGCGCGCTGATACGGCGTCTCAGGCTCGGGGGAGCGGCCGTAATGGACCGACGGGCGCTTGAAGGGGGTCATGGGCGATCGCTTTCGGAGAGGGAGATGGACGACCCGCCGCCATGGCTGTCGCCGGATCGGACGGCATGGGTCGCGGTCTGGATGCCGTGGGCGACCTGCTGGGAGCGGCGCATGCGCCGGGCCCAATCGGGGGCATCGCCGGAGGAGGCCGGGTTGCTCGACGGGGCTGGGCCGGAGCTGCTGGCCGCCGCTTCGCCTGATGTGTCGACCGAGCGCTGCAGAGGAGAGGTGGCCGCCGCTGCCCCGGCGCGTGCGACACCACCAAGCCCACCCGCGACGCCGGACATGCCCGACTGGCCAGCAGCACCGGCGCTGTAGGCAGATGCTGCACCGCCTGCGAGACCCGCTCCGGCGCGAGCGGCGGCCGCTGTTCCGGAGATCGCGGCCCCGGCTCCGCGCGCAGCAAGGCCTGCCGCGCCGGAGCCCGCGAGCGCCATGCCGCCGGCGGCAAGGCCCGTCCCCACGGCGGCTCCGGCGCCGAGCTGTGGCGCGCCCGTGATCAGTCCCGTGGCGATTCCCGGCCCGAAGATGCCGAGCCCGAGGAGCGCGAGCGCTGCTAGCACAGCGGAGAGTGCCTGGCTGATGGTGGGCTGGGCATCGCCATAGGAGGTGGTGAACTGGGAGAAGAGCCCCGAGCCGATGCCGACGATGACCGCCAGCACCATCACCTTCACACCGGAGGCGACGATGTTGCCGAGCACCTTCTCGGCGAGGAAGGCGGTCTTGCCGAAGAAGGCGAAGGGGATGAGCACAAAGCCGGCGAGCGTCGTCAGCTTGAACTCGATGAGGGTGACGAAGAGCTGCACCGCCAGGATGAAGAAGGCGATCAGGATCAGGAGCCAGGAGACCAGCAGCACGGCGATCTGCACGGCGTTGACGAAGATCGCCACCGGCCCGGTGAGCTGGCTCGCGGCATCGAGCAATGGCTGGCCGGCGGTGAGCCCCACTTCCGCGAGGCGGCCCGGCCGCAGGAACTCCGCCGTGCTGATGGTCGACCCGCCGGCCTTGAGGCCGAGGCCGGCGAAGCTCTCGAACACGATCTTGGCGAGCGCGTTGAAGTTGCCGATGATCCAGGCGAAGAAGCCGATGGCGAGGGTCTTCCTCACCAGCCGGCGCATCACATCCTCGTCCGCGCCCCAGGCCCAGAACAGGCCAGCGAGGGTGATGTCGAGGGCGATGAGGATGGAGGAGAGACCCGTCACCTCGCCCTTGATCAGACCGAAGCCGGAATCAATGTAGCTGGTGAAGGCGTTGAGGAAGGTGTCGATGACGCCGACGTCGTTCATGGCGTCGATCCGTCCACGGGCTTGCCGAAGAAGCGACGGCGGTTCGCCTCCCAGAGCGCGGCGCAGCGCGGATCCACGGGATCGGCGGTCTCCAGCGTGGCGCAGCTCTTGAGGTCAGCCGAGGAGACGCTTCCCGCCTTCACGCCGGTTGAGACGACCGGCTCCGTCTGCCAGCCGGAAGCCATGGCCAGAGCTGAGATCACCGCGCCAACAAGGCCGGCGACGACGAGGGTTCTGAGCGCGGTGCCCTGATCCATGGTCGCGCCTCAGTTCCCGCGGAACATCGTGACGGCGGAGGGCTGGTAGCTCGACGGGATCGAGAAGCGCCGGTAGCGCTCCTCGCCTTCCGACACCGCCGTCGCGCGCTCGGCTTCGGACAGGGCCTGCGCCCGTCCATTGGCGGCCACCACCGCGGTGAGGTCGGAAAGCTGCTGCGCCTGGAGGGCCTGGAGCTGGTTGCCCGCCTGCATGGCCTGCAATGCGCCGGTCGCCGCCTGGCTCTGCCCGACGAGCGTCGAGGCCTGGGTGCGGCCGGTATCGAGATTGCCGACGACGCCCGCCTGCACCCGCAGCGCATCCTGGAGGCCGGCGACCGTGGTCTCCCAGCGGCTCTTGGCCTGGGTGACAAGGGCGGCATCCGAACTGCTCAGGGAGACGGAGCCGTACTGCCCCTGGAAGGCCCGGTCGATGGCGGTGACGTCATAGGCGATCTTCTGGGCCTGCCCGAGCAACTGCTGGGTGCGCTGGGCCGACTGCTGGAGGGCGCTGAGGGAGGAGTACGGCAGGCTCGCAAGATTGCGGGCCTGGTTGATCAGCATCTGCGCTTCGTTCTGCAGCGAGGTGATCTGGTTGGTGACCTGCTGCAGGGCGCGGGTCGCCTGAAGGAGGTTCTGCGCATAGTTGGAGGGGTCGTAGACCACGTACTGCGCGGCCGCCGGCGTCAGCGGGTAGAGAACGAGCGGCGCAGCGACGAGCGCTGCCCGCAGCATCGAGCGGATCATGAGCGTGTCTCCAGACTGTCGAGGGTGGGGATGAGGTCGGCGGCCCAGCCGAGGCCGCGATGCCGCAGCCAGGCGGCGAGGAAACCATCGCGCCCATGCTCGGCGAGGATCTGCGAGAGCGCGGCCTGATCGGTCTTGGACCCCGCGGCGCACAAGGCGACCGCCACCTGCGAGAGCCCGAGCTCGAACAGGCGGTTGCCGCGTCGGGACTGGCAGTAATAGTCCCGCTTCGGGGTAGCCCGTGCGAGGATCTCGATCTGCCGGTCGTTGAGGCCGAAGCGGCGGTAGATTGCGGTGATCTGGGGCTCCACCGCCCGCTCGTTGGGGAGCAGCAGCCGCGTCTGGCAGCTCTCGATGATGGCCGGGGCGATGGCCGAGCCGTCGATGTCGGAGAGGGACTGGGTGGCGAAGACGACGCTGGCGTTCTTCTTCCGCAGCGTCTTGAGCCACTCGCGGAGCTGGCCGGCGAAGCCCTGGTCATCGAGGGCGAGCCATCCCTCATCGATGATGATGAGGGTCGGAGACCCGTTGAGCCGGTCCTCGATGCGGTGGAACAGATAGGACAGCACGGCCGGTGCCGCGGTGGTGCCGATCAGCCCTTCGGTCTCGAAGGCCTGGACGAAGGCCTGCCCCAGGTGCTCCGCCTCGGCATCGAGCAGCCGGCCATGGGCGCCACCGATACAATAGGGGCGCAGCGCCTGTTTGAGATCGTTGGACTGGAGCAGGACGGCGAGGCCGGTGAGGGTCCGCTCCTCGACGGGAGCGGAGGCGAGGGAGGTGAGGGTCGACCAGATGTGCTCCTTCACCTCCGGGGCGATGGAAACGCCCTCGCGGGAGAGGATCGCCGTGATCCAGTCGGCGGCCCATGAGCGTTCGGCGAGATCATCCACACGGGAAAGAGGTTGGAGCGCGACGCTGTCCTCGCTCCCATCGGACAGGCTTCCGCCAAGGTCGTGCCAGTCGCCGCCCATGGCGAGGGCGGCCGCCCGGATGCTGCCGCCGAAGTCGAAGGCGAACACCTGGGATCCAGCGTAGCGCCGGAACTGCAAGGCCATCAGCGCCAGCAGCACCGACTTGCCGGCGCCCGTCGGCCCGACCACGAGGGTGTGGCCCACATCGCCAACGTGGAGGGAAAAGCGGAACGGGGTCGCCCCCTCGGTCTTGCCGTAGAACAGCGGCGGCCCGCTGAAATGCGCGTCCTGTGCCTCGCCCGCCCACACCGCCGACAGCGGGATCATATGGGCGAGGTTGAGGGTGGAGATGGGCGGTTGGCGGACATTGGCATAGACGTGTCCCGGCAAGCTGCCGAGCCAGGCATCCACGGCATTGATCGTCTCGACCATGGCGGTGAAGTCCCGGCCCTGGATCACCTTCTCCACCAGCCGCAGCTTCTCGTCGGCGATACGGGGATCGGCATCCCAAATCGTCACCGCGGCGGTGACATAGGCAATGCCGGCATGGTCGGCGCCGAGTTCCTGCAACGCGAGGTCGGCATCCTCCGCTTTGTTGGCGGCATCCGAATCCACCAGCACCGAGGCCTCGTTGGTCATCACCTCCTTGAGGATGGCGGCGATGGACTTGCGCTTGGCGAACCACTGCCGGCGGATCCTGGTGAGGAGCCGGGTGGCGTCGGTCTTGTCGAGCAGGATGGCGCGGGTCGACCAGCGATAGGGGAAAGCGAGCCGGTTAAGGTCGTCGAGGATCCCAGGCGTCGTTGCCGTCGGAAAGCCCACGATGGTGAGGACGCGCAGATGCTCAGCCCCGAGCATGGGCTCGAGCCCACCGGTGAGCGCCTGATCGGCGAGGAGCGCGTCGAGATACATGGGCGTATCGGGGATCCGGACCCGCTGGCGTCGGGTCGAGATGCAGCCGTGGAGATAGGTCAGGGTCTCGGCGTCATCGAGCCAGCGGCACTCGGGCATGAAGGCTTCGACGAGCCGCAGAATGCGATCCGTGCGATCAATGAACCCGCCCAGAGCCTCATGGGGATCGAGCCCTTTCCGCTCGCTGCGCTCATAGAGCCAGCTCTCGGCCCGCGCGGCATCCTCCACCGGCGGGAGCCAGGTGAAGGTCAGGAAATAGCTGGATTCGAAATGGCTGCCCGCCTCCGCGAAATCCGCCTTCCGCTCGGCATCTACCAGGGCTGACGCGGCTTCGGGAAAGACACTCGCAGGATAGGTGCCCGCCGCATGCCGCTGGGCCTCCACAAAAAGTGCCCAGCCGGAGCCGAGGCGGCGAAAGGCACTGTTGAGGCGCCCCGCCACCGCCACCAGCTCAGCCGGCACTGCGGAATCGAGGTCCGGCCCGCGGAAGCGTGCCGTCCGCTGGAAGCTGCCGTCCTTGTTGAGGACGACGCCAGAGCCGACCAGTGCCGCCCAGGGCAGGTAGTCGGCGAGCCGGCTGGCGTGACGCCGGTATTCTGCGAGGTTCATCATGGTGTGCCTCACTCAAACCGACAGATGACCGGGGATGCGCAGATGGCGGCGCACCACATCGACGAAGAGCGGATCGCGCTTGGCGGCCCAGACGGCGGCGAGATGGCCCACGGCCCCGACCGCGAGCCCCACGAGCCAGAGCCTCAGCCCCAGCCCGACAGCACCGGCGAGGGTACCGTTGAAGATGGCGATCGCCCGCGGCGCGCCGCCGAGCAGGATCGGCTCGCTCAAGGCCCGATGGACCGGGACGGAGAAGCCCGGCACCCCGCCAATATCGCCCGCCATCAGACCAGCGCTCCGCCGCTGAAGGAGAAGAAGGAGAGGAAGAAGCTCGAAGCGGCGAAGGCGATGGAGAGGCCGAACACGATCTGGATCAGTCGCCGGAACCCACCCGAGGTGTCGCCGAAGGCGAGCGCGAGGCCGGTGGAGATGATGACGATGACCGCGATGATCTTGGCGACGGGCCCCTGGATCGAATCCAGGATGGACTGCAGGGGTGTCTCCCACGGCATGGAGGAGCCGGAGGCGTGGGCCGCGGAGACAACACACACGCAGGCGGTGGCACCGGCCATGGCCTTCAGCAGCCGGCGGTAGAACGGGGGGAGCGTGAAAGTCACAGGGAGGTTCCTTCTTCGGAGGGAGCAGTGATGGGGATGACGCGGTAGTCGCCGTCGGGCCCGAGACCTTCGACGCGGGCCAGCTCGGTGAGGTGGCGCGCGCAGCCCCGGCCCGACAGCACGGCGATGAGGTCGATGGTCTCAGCGATCAGGGCGCGCGGGACCGTGACGACAGCTTCCTGGATGAGTTGATCGAGACGCCTCAAGGCCCCGATGGCGCTGCCGGCGTGGATGGTGCCGATGCCGCCGGGGTGGCCTGTGCCCCAGGCCTTCAGGAGGTCGAGGGCCTCGGCGCCACGCACTTCGCCGATGGGGATGCGATCCGGCCGCAAGCGCAGGGATGAGCGAACGAGGTCCGACAACGAGGCGACGCCGTCCTTGGTGCGCATCGCCACAAGGTTGGGGGCTGCGCATTGGAGTTCCCGTGTGTCCTCGATGAGGACGACGCGATCGGAGGTCTTGGCCACCTCGGCGAGGAGCGCATTGGTGAGCGTGGTCTTGCCGGTGGAGGTGCCGCCGGCGACCAGGATGTTGGCGCGGGAGGCAACGCCTTGGCGCAGGGCTTCGGCCTGCGCCAGCGATATGATGCCGGAGGCCGCATAGTCGTCGAGCGTGAACACGGCAACGGCCGGTTTGCGGATGGCGAAGGTCGGGGCGGCCACGACGGGAGGGAGCAGGCCTTCGAACCGCTCTCCCGTTCCCGGCAGCTCGGCTGACACCCGCGGGGCGCCGGCATGGACCTCGGCACCGATGTGGTGCGCAACGAGGCGGACGATACGCTCACCATCTGCAGCGGCCAGTCGCTCGCCTGTATCGCAAAGCCCTTCGGACAGCCGGTCAACCCACAGGCGCCCGTCCGGATTGAGCATGACCTCGACGACGGCAGGGTCTTCGAGAAGGCGGGCGATCACCGGGCCAAGTGCGGTGCGCAACATGCGCACGCCCCGTGTCAGGCCTTCCGAACTGTGAGGTGAAGTCGCCATCTCATCCCCGCGCTTGTCTGGGACGACGCAGACGCGCCCCAGACGGGGATGATTAAAAGAGCCGGAAATTGGGAGGGTTCAACAAGCCAATGCGGGCGTCGCGGTCTGGCGTGCAGATACTTGAGAACGGCGGGGGTGCTGATATTCAACTTTGGACGAGTTTCTGATCGCCTGGCGAAGGCTTTTTATGGACCATCGTGCAATCTCCGGTCGTGCAGGATACGTTGGCGTGGCCACGTCGAATTGCTAGTCCTGCAGCGATCGCCGGCATAATTTCTGACGCGCCTTCGGAGCCCTACGGCCGATGATCATCATAGAGGAAGCCTTGTCGACGAAGACCTCGCTCCAGAGGAACCCCTTCGCCATTCTGGGCGCCACAGCCAGGGACAACCGCAGCCGTCTCATCGAACTGGCTGACGAGGTTGCGTTGGTCGCGGATGGTGATGAGCCCGAGAAGGCGCAATCCGCCCTTTTGAACATCCGTACGCGACTTGCTGCGGAAATGGGATGGCTGCCCGGTGTCGCCCCCAAAAAGGCTACGGCCGTCATCGAGAACCTCTTGACCACGGCGCACAAAGCTACTGGAGAACTGCCCCCTCTTGCCCGCGCGAATGTCCTCTCGGCATTCGCACAGTCGAAGTCAGATACAGTGACGCCTCAGGAGGCCGCCTCAATCTTCTATCGGCTAGCCTTGGCCGTGGAGGACATCGATCTCGGCGACGTGCTGCGGGACATCAACGAGGATCGTTCGGTCGCTGGTTTTCCTCCCGTCCGCGACGAGGACGCGGTCCTAGAGGAGTTCGAAGCCAGGAAGGGCGAATACGGAAAGGCCATCAACTATATCCTTGACCGGCTCCCGAGCCGAACCCTTGTGAAGGTGATGGACGCTGTGGTCCAGAAGGGTACGAAGGAAGGTAGTGAGCACGCGCCTGCTTTCATTCAGGAGATCGTTGCTTCCTACGAGTTCGAGCTGCGCGGGTTCATTGAGGCCGAAAGCTCCAACGTCGAGAGGCTCGTGAAACGCGGTGTTGCCTTGGCGGACTTTGGGGAGGCGCACCTCATCCCCGTGATCGAGGAGATCAAGAAGGTAGCGACGAACTTCAACGAGATCGTCGGGCCTGCCCAGCTCGTGGCGAAGACGAACGGCATCGACCATGTCGCGACCCATAACCTGGCTATCGTGATCCGCGAGCTAGCGATCACACTCCACAACGAACATGGCTTTGTCGACGCGCCGGCTCGGATCGCCGTCGTTCTGAACGACCACTTCGGTCTCCTGGATACCGTCGCCGATCAAGTCGCGCAGGATCTTGCCTACCTCAAGGAGGCCGAGAAGGGTAAGAAGAAGTCGGAAGCGGAGCGCGCTGAGTTCGAGAGGGAGATAACCTACAGCGCCGAGATTGGCGCCATGTTCAAGGACAAGGTGAGCATCTCGCCCGACGGTGTATCCTGGCAAAACAATCGCATCGCCCTCGACGCGGTCACGCGGCTCAGATGGGGCGGGACGCGGCACTCGGTTAACGGCATCCCCACCGGCACGGCCTACGTGATTATGCTCGGTGACCGCCGCTCATCGTTCACCATCAACACCCGCAAGAACGATATCTACGGAAACCTCGTCGATCGCATATGGCGGGCGATCGGTGTCAGATTACTGCTTGAAGCCGCAGCCAGGCTTCGGGCAGGGGAAGCGATGCGGTTCGGGGGGGCCATCGTGCGCGACGACGGCGTCACCTTGGTGCGGCATAAGATGTTCGGCTCGAATGAGCCCGTGGTTCTGAGCTGGCATCAGGTCAACATCTGGTCACAGGACGGCAGCTTCTTCATCGGCTCACGGACCGACAAGAAGGTCTATGTCGGCATGTCCTACCAGAACGACGACAACATTCCCGTCCTCGAAAACCTTATTCGTGCTTTCTTCAACACGGGCAAGGACAAGATTTCTGAGATGTTCAACTGATCAGTGCCAACCTCCGACCTGCTCGGCGGCCTGCGATTGAAGCGTCGGGAGCATCGCCTCGACCTCCGAACGAGCGACCGTCATGTCCGATTGGCGATAGCGATAGCTGGCGCAGCGGGCGTTGTAATTATCGACCCGGGAGTTGAAATTTCGAATATGCGTGTCACGCGTGCGGTCGATGATCGTCTGCATGCGCTCGATTCGGATCCGTTCTGCAAGGCAATACTTGATCTCCCCGAGAGATAGGGGCTGGGTCTCACCGACCGGTGGAATCTTCATCGGCTCGGAAGTTCGCGCCGACGTTGGTAGCGGATTGGCCGGCGCCGTCGGCTTACTGGCGGGTCGCGGCGCGTAGTTCGAGGACTGCGGCCCCGAGTTTAGATACACCACGACGCAAATGCCGGCGGCGATGACCACCGCCCACGTCCTCCGGCTTCCAGTCCAGAACCCCGGGCCTGCCGGAGTATCGCTTTTAGGAGACCACGACTTCGAGGGCGCAGTATCGGAGGGCTTGGCGACAGTTTCGGCGCTCGGCGCAAGCCGCGGCTCGAGCGTCGGCTCTGGGGAAATTGTCGAAGCCAAAGCCGCCAGCCCTGCGAAGCCTCGAGGTGGTTCCTGATTTATACCGCTCACCAGAACCTCCTAAAGGAAACCAACACGCGGCTTCGGAGGCTCGCCGCTCTGCGGCAGAGCGTTAATGGCATTCGCGAAGCATGTGTCGTCTATCTTGTCCATACGCGCGCGCGCGGCACGCCTCGCGGCTTCCCGAACCACAAAGGCGGTGTCGGAAAGCGGCCGCCCAGCCAATCGGGACGCGTAGACTTCAAGGGTCACGTCCTCTGTGAGCGGCACCCCCTCGAGGAGCGTCCGCAATAGATCAAGCATCTCCGTCTTTTCGGCATAATCGACCTTCACGATATGGTCGAAGCGACCGCGCCTAAGGACCGCAGGATCGATCATGTCGACGCGGTTTGTCATCCCGACGACAAGCACGCCCGCCTTGATTGCCTCTGGGATCGCTCGCAGGAACTCGGCGATTTCCTCGATCCTATGCTGACCGCCGCCCGCATCGCGCTCTGAGAGGAACGCATCCATCTCGTCGATCACGATCACGGAGGGCGCCGCGGCGATCGCGGCTTGGAACAATTGTCCCACCTTGCGACTGGTCTCGTGAATGAAGGGGCTCGCGACGCTCTCCGCGTCCACGGCGAAATACGGCCAGCCGAGGTGGGCAATGAGCCGCTCGACGGCGACCGTCTTCCCGCAGCCCGCCGGCCCTTCTAAAACGATTGCACCTGGATTTTCGATGCCGAGTGCGGCGTAATGGGATCGGTTGTGCACGATGTCGACGACGTGGTCGTTGAAAAAGTTCTCAAGCGCTGAGCGGCCCGGCAGGCGGAAACGTCCCTCGGTCCCCCCATTCCCTTCGCTCCGTGCAATCGAAACGTCGTCCATACCGCTGCTTGGGACCGGAATAGCGCCTGTGGGTTCCAACCCGGCCGCGCGGATCACGTCGGCCAGTTGCTCAACGGACATCCACGAGAGCAGGTTTTGAATCCCGGACATGGGATTGACCGACACGCGCAGCCCTCCTGTCAGCCACGAGCCTAAAACGAGTTCGTCGACCAGGAGCGCATCCTCGGTACATGCCGGAAGTATCCGCGACAGCTTTTCCACGTAGAGCCCGTGTCCAAGCGAGCCATCCGGATAGCGGACGCGAGTCTCGCGCAGGGAGGTCGCGAACGACAGTGCTTCCACCTTGTTTCGTGGCGAAGCACACTGATCGAGCGGCGCCAGCGAAAACGAAGGCTCGTTCAGGATAGCGCCCATCTCATTGGAGCCGAACCGGATCCTCAGCACATCGGCTTCGTCGAGAAGCCTATTCCCCAGCCAGCCTCGGAGCAGCTCGCCGCGCATCAGGAGCAACCGATCCTCGCCGTCCGCCTTCACGATCTGCCAGTCCTTTCCGGATAGCAGCACGCTACCGGCCTTCGCGCGGCCAGCGATGTCGAAGCCGATCGGGAGCCAGGCATCCAGGGGCATGTCAGGCCGACACGATGTTGGTGGTCGCTATGAGATCGTCCGCCTCCGCGGAGATGATCCTGATCCCGTCGAGGCCCTGAAGCACCGCTCGGAGCCTCTCGACGTCATTCGCGGAGATCGCGCGGAGGCCTTCGGCGACGAGGCGCTCGAACATCTTCCCGTCGGTGAATAGATGGGGGGTGGAAGCGTAGAGCTTGAAGCGGTCCACGATGAACCAATCCTGGCGGCGGAGAATCGCGCCTATCTTTCCGCGAAGTTCCTGGAGGTTGGCCTCGAACGCATGTCCCAGCGTGCTGATGAGGCGTTCCGTGGCCGCGTGCAAGGCCTCGAAGGAGCTGATCTCCGCCGGCTTCGCCACGGGCTTGATTTCCTGGAAGAACTCAACGAGGCGATCCAACTCCATGCGACGGATGACACGGAAGTTTGATTTGCGAGCGGAAGCCAGCAGGCTTTTGGCTTTCTGGACATTTTCCAATGCTTGCTTGGCAACGTGAGGATCAGTCTCCTGCTCGTTGATTGCAGCCGCTAGCTCCAGCTTCTCTCGCGCATCCAAGAGTGCAGGATCGTCGATCTTGGCGGAGATATCAGCAAGCTGTCCGGCCGCCTTGGAGGCATCGTCCAGAATGCGCTTGGCGGCTCGGCTGTAATCGATCATTCCGGAGGCGCGGGAATAGAAGTTTTTGTTGCTCTGGAACGCCCCACCGATGGCAGGGATTTCCACTTGGAGATCGATATTTCCGCCGTCGCCAATCTCATAGGTAAGAATGAGCTCGGCACCCGCGGGAATGACGCCGTCGTCGAAGTCGTTACCAGAGACCTCGAACAGGCCGACGAAGGTATTGTCCGAGACGGGGTGATCGATATCGCCCTCCCAGATCTTGAACTTCAACGAGCCCGGTGTGCCAGCGCGGAGCGATTCGGTCGCTTTGAAGCGCTGGACGCCTCGGGCCGGCAACTGGTCACCGGCCTTCACGAGATAATGGAGCTTGGCGACGTCGCTGATGGTGTCTCGAACCTCGACGCTGATAGAATGAGAGGCGGGGATGGCGTCGATGGTGGCGGCCGTCCGCGTGATGACGATGCGATCCTGCGCCAGCGTGAGCGGGCCTCCTGCGGGATCGAAGACGAACATCTTGAAGGTGTTTTCGCCCTGGTTTGAGAGTGGCACCTCCATGATGGCGCCATTCTTGATCTCCGCACGACCCGAGGACCAGCCGGTGTCCAAGCTGTCGACCTGGAACGATGAGCCAGGCGCCGCGGCGGATCCGAGCTTCAGCGCAATCTTCGCCTTCTGGTCAGGGGTTCTCGCGACGTAATTCACTGTCAGGTCCAATGTCGAACCGACACTGACAGTCCCCCTCGAACTCTTGCGGCCTCGGCTATGTGTGCTCCAGTCGATGGCCTCGGCGAAGATGGCGGCTCCGGTGGCGACCGCCGTCATTGGGTTCACGTCCGTCGATGGCGCGATGCCAAGTTCGAATGCGACGCGCTCGCGAAGCGGCTTGTATTGGGTGGGACCGCCAACGAAGACGATGCGTTCAATGTCGTGTGGTGTCAGACCCGCATGCTCGATGGTGTCCCGCGCCGCTTGGACAGACTCCTTGATCTTGCCTTCGATCAGGCCGCCCAACTGATCTCGGGTGATGTTGACGTCGAGATAAATCTCGGTTCCCGCCAGATCCCTGCACCCGCACTCGGTCTCCTGAGCGCCGATCACCGCGTTGTCGCGACTGGACAGCTCGATCTTGGCCTTCTCCACCGCTCGCTCGGCAACGCGCCGGAGCAGCTTATATTCGGAACGGGTCGCAAATCCCTCCGGAAGCTCGAAGGTCCCCTGGAGCCATGGCATGACGAGATTATCGACGATCATGCGATCGAAGTCGCGGCCGCCGCACATCTGGATGCCCCCCTGTCCGAGCAGGCTCACGCGTCCGCCGATGCTTTGGGCGATGGCGATGTCCAAGGTGCCACCGCCGAGATCGTAGATCAGGAAGATGCCATCACCCTGTCGACTGCGCATGACGCTCATCACTGCGGCGACGGGTTCCTGCATCAACGCCACCTTGCCGAGCCCCGCTGCACGCGCGGCCTCGATCGTAGCGTCCTTCTGCATCTGGTTGAAGGCCGCGGGCACGGTGATGACGGTGGCGACGTTCTCGTCGTTGCGGATATGTTCTGGAAGGTATCCAAATAAGGTACGCAGGATCTCGGAGGAGCATTCCTCCGGCGTCATCGCGATCCCTACCGCGGGTAGGTTGATCGGAGTCAACGTGCCAATGAGCCTCTTGAACAGCATCGCGGTGCTGTCCGAGTTGCGAGGTGCATTTTCGTAGGCCCGCTGCCCGACATAACGATTGCCGCGCCGGTCAATCGCGATCGCGGACGGTGTCACGTCATTCTGCTCCGGGCTCTTGTAGAGGTGGACGATCTTACCGTCGTAGGAGCAGATCGCGCTGTTCGTGGTGCCCAAATCGATGCCGACGTAATAGCTCATCATCCCACTCTCTTCAGCCTGACCGTACCCATGCGAAGCAGGCCGGAGGAATTCATCACGATCGGATCGATGGTCTCAGCGACGACCAACGTATCTTCCGGTCCAAACTCGTCGATATTGAGCGCCGTCGCGGCTGTGCCGGTGTCGTATTGCTGACCTTCCAAGTTCACCAAGCGCATGCCAGACGCTTCGAGGCAGCTTTCCACCTTACAGATGAAATATCTATGCTGGTTCGTGAACCGCGACGCCTCCATCGGATCCAACTTAGCCAGGGCTCTTCCGAAGAGCCGCTGGAAACGCCAGCTTTCCAGCGCGAGCTCCAAGAGCGCGTCTTCGGCGCGATTGGCCGGTTGATTGGGATCCATTGGTTCTTCCGTATTACGAGATAGTTTTGGATCGTCCTGAATCCAAGTGCAGCGAGTTTCACGCGCAAATTGTATGGGATGCGAATTCCGCCGCAACTCCCTATCAGCATCCTTGACGTTGGCGCTAGGGCCGTAAGTTGAGAGACTGCCCTTTCTGCGCTTTTCGTCGGTTGTATCAAGGCTGCTCTCTGGCACGAGCGGGTCTTCAAGCGAGCCTCTGCCAAGGCGCGCTCCTGGCGCACAGTGCTCGCAGTCACGGTGTGGGAGCGGCTTGGTCTTCCGTAACCTCCTGAATGAGCTTCGGTCCCTTCGCGAGGCGCCGACCGAGCGCGGCGACGAAGGCCTCATAGCGTTCCCCCGCCTTGGCCCTGGCTGCCTGGGCCGCGGGCTCGGGCAGGGCCGGCGTCGTGGTGAGCCAGAAACGGATGAACACGGCCAAAGTCTCGACCGAGATGCCGACGTCGCGCTCCATCCGCGTCATCCGTCTGTCCAGCAGATCCAGGCGCTTGGCGATCGCGGCTTCGCGTCGTTCGGCGGCGTCGGGAGACAGGAACGATGCGATGGCAGCCTCGGCGACCAGCGACTGAGGCTGGTCCCGGCGCGCAGCGTAATCAGCGAGCAAGGCCATGGTGTCCGGTTCGAGATAGACAGTGATCTGCGCCTTCTTTTTGCGCGGAGCCATCGCCGTCACAGCTCCATGCCGTCGCGGGGGTCGAGCGAGACCTGACGCGCCACACCCTGCATGACGCGCGTCATGCGGCTGTTTCGGGCGACGTCGTCCTCACTCTCGTCCGCGAGGTCGATCTCGAACTCGTTCTGCGGTAATGCAAGCTCCTCGACCGAAGCCACCCGAGCCAGCTCCGGCTGGTGTCGGCGCTCCGACCCGGTCGTGTCCTCATCATCCCTTCCCTGCACCATCAGGCTCAGTTGCGAGGGTGCGGGCAACGGCAACACGGTCCAGTCGTCGGCGCGCTGCTCGTTGGGTTCTGCAAGCAGAGGTGGCTGCAGGATTCGCTCCCGGAAGCGCGCATCCTCATAGTACCGCGCCTTCTTCGCCCGGATCGGCGGCGTGCCGGCGACCATGACGATCTCGTCGGCGGGTGGAAGCTGCATCACCTCACCCGGCGTGAGGAGCGGGCGGGCCGTCTCCGAGCGCGACACCATCAGGTGGCCGAGCCAGGGCGAGAGCCGGTGGCCGGCATAGTTCTTCATGGCCTTCATCTCGGTGGCGGTGCCGAGGGCGTCGGAGACACGCTTGGCGGTGCGCTCGTCATTGGTGGCAAAGCTCACCCGCACATGGCAGTTGTCGAGGATCGAATTGTTCGGGCCATAGGCCTTCTCGATCTGGTTCAGGCTCTGCGCGATCAGGAAGCTCTTGAGCTCGTAGCCCGCCATGAATGCGAGGGCGCTCTCGAAGAAGTCGAGCCGCCCCAGCGCCGGAAACTCGTCCAGCATCAGGAGGAGCCGATGGCGGCCGGCCTTCGCCTGCAGGTCCTCGGTGAGGCGACGCCCGACCTGGTTCAGGATCAGGCGGATCAGAGGCTTGGTGCGGTTGATGTCGGACGGCGGCACGACGAGATAGAGGGTGGTCGGCTGCCGGTGCGCTACAAGGTCGGCGATGCGCCAATCGCAGCGCCGGGTCACCTTGGCGACCACCGGATCGCGATAGAGCCCGAGGAAGGACATGGCGGTGGAAAGAACGCCGGAGCGCTCGTTCTCCGACTTATTGAGAAGCTCCCGTGCCGCGCTGGCGATCACCGGATGAGGACCCGTCTCGCCGAGGTGCGGCGTCGTCATCATGGCGGCGAGTGTCGCCTCGATGGGGCGCCTGGGGTCGGAGAGGAAGACGGCGACGCCGGCGAGGGTCTTGTCGCGCTCGGCATAGAGCACATGGAGAATGGCGCCGACGAGCAGAGCGTGGCTGGTCTTTTCCCAGTGGTTGCGCTTTTCCAGTGAGCCCTCAGGGTCGACCAGGATATCGGCGATGTTCTGGACGTCGCGGACCTCCCACTCCCCGCGGCGGACCTCCAGCAGCGGATTGTAAGCGGCCGATTTCACATTGGTGGGGTCGAACAGCAACACGCGCCCGTGCCGTGCCCGGAAGCCGGCGGTGAGCTGCCAGTTTTCGCCCTTGATGTCGTGGACGATGGCAGAGCCTGGCCAGGTGAGGAGCGATGGGACGACGAGGCCCACGCCCTTGCCCGACCGGGTGGGCGCGAAGCACAGGACGTGCTCGGGCCCGTCATGGCGCAGATAGTCCCCTCCATGGCGGCCGAGCACTACCCCGTCGGATCCGAGAAGACCGGCTGAACGGATCTCGTCCGGCTCGGCCCAGCGGGCGGAACCGTAGGTCTCGACCCGCTTCGCCTCCCGGGCCCGCCAGACCGACAGGCCGATGGCGATCGCAATGGACAGGAACCCGCCCGAGGCCGCGATGAAGGCGCCTTCTGTGAAAATCTCCGGCGCATAGGCATCGTAGAAATACCACCACCAGAAGAAGGCCGGCGGGTGATAGACGGGCCAGTACCCCAGCACGAACCAGGGTGAGCCGAGTTGGTCCTGGAAGCCCAGCCGCCAGGCGACATATTCCGTCGCCCCCCAGGTGGTGGCGAGCACGATGGCGAAGACTGCGAGGATCTGGCCCCAGAGGATCTTGGTCGCGGACATGCGGCGGTCCTTTTGCGCTTGAGGTCAGAGGCCGAGGCCGCGCTTGCGGCCGAAGGACCAGTCGATGCCACCATCGGACCGGGTGACACCGGAGACGTGCTTGCCGAGCTGCTTCTCGAGCGAGGGCGTCCAGGGCACGAGCTGGAAGCCGAGGCCGTCGTCGATCATGGCGAAGCGGCCTGAGGCCAGGGCGAAGCGCTGGCGATAGGTGCCGGTGACGTACTCACCAGTCCCGGCACGTTTGAAAGGCTGCCCGTTCCCGGCGGCGAGCCGCTCGCCCAGTGCGCTTATCTCCTGCCGGCGCAACGTCTCGATGAGGTCGCGAGCGAAGACGATGTGTTGGCCCTGACGCTGGGCGAGGCCTTCGGCGACCAGATGTGCAGCACGGCGGTCCTTGGCGTCCCGCACATCGCCGCCGAAGCCGTTGTCGGAGAGGGAGGTGGGCTCGCGGGCGAGCGCCTGCCGGTCGAGCCAGGTGGCGCCGGCTGCCGTGACCTGTCGCTCGATGTCGAGGTCCGAGCGGACCGCCAGCGCGGCCCGCTGTTGGCCCCGGGCATCCTCGAACCTCCTCAGCTCGACGATGGAGCCCGGAGCGCAATCGCCTGCCGAATCGAGGTCGGGCAGCCGGATGTGATGGGTGCGTCCATCGACGCCATCGACCACGGCATAGGCGGATCCCTTCAACTCGTCGTCGAGCCCGCGATCGACCAGGCGGCCGATGATAGGTGCATCGAGGCGCTCACCGGAAAGCACATAGCTTGCTGTACCGCGCTCGATGCCCTGCGCGGTCAGGGCCCGGTGTATCCGCTTGATGATGTCACCGCGCTCGCCCAGCGCGCGGAGCGTCGCTTCGGCCTTCTCGTCGATCACCCACTGGCCGGGGCCGACCTGATCGGCGAAGCCGAGGGTTTCGAGCTTGCGCAGTCGCCCGACCTTCAGGGCATGGAACCCGTCCGGCTGGCGATCGGCATGGGGCGCGACGTCGATCACGCCGGTCTCGTGCTGGTCCCGGACCAGTTGACGGTCGAGCTGCGTCCACCTCTCCGCCTCCACTTGCCGCTCGATGGCGCGGCGGATGTCGAGGTCGGTGTGCGGCCCCAGCTCCTGGGTGACCAGATCCTGTGCGCGGGCGCGCATGCCCTCCTTGATGTAATCGCGGGAGATGACGAGGTCCTGGCCGTCGTCGGTCTGGCCACGCACCAGGATGTGCAGGTGGGGATTGTCGGTGTTCCAGTGATCGACGCCGACCCAGTCGAGTTTGGTGCCGAGGTCCGTCTCCATCTGGCCGACGAGGTCGCGGGCGAAGGATCGAAGGTCGGCCATGTCCGCCGCGTCCTCGGGCGACACGATGAAGCGGAAGTGGTGCCGATCGTCGGCGCATCGCTCCGCGAAGGCGCGGCCATCCCCCTCCTCGGCGCCCGGCCCGAACAGGCGGGCCTTCTCTCCATCCCGGGTCACACCCTCCCGGTGCAGATAGCTGAGGTGAGCCGAGAGGGGCGTAGCCCGCGCCGTGTGCCGGACCACGCGGGTCTTGATCACCACGATGCGCGAGAGCCCAGTGAGCAGTCGGTTGGCGACGATGCTTGCCGTCCGGCCACGGCCGAAATGCGAGCGCGCGCCGGGCGAGATGCGGCCGGATCGGGAGACGTGCCCGCCAGCCTTCTGGGCCGCGGCGAGGGCCTGGGCGATGAAGGGACGGGACCTCTGGGCACGGGACGAGCGGATGCGGCCGGGCCGGACGCGAAACTCGTGCTCATCGGCCATGGCTCGGCTCCGCAAGGTGCGAGGAGACCAGAAAAACCAGAGACTTGAGCCACGGCGACAAGTTGCCAGTCGGAGGCGCAAGGTGCGAAGCGCCGGAAATTCCCAAACAAAAACAACCGCCAGACCGAAGCGCACCTTGCGCCCTTTTATCTCGCCCTCCTAATCGGTCGTATTTCCACTGCTCTTGCGGACATCGTCGTTCATCCTTCCCGATGCGAGAATATACTATGCTGTTCGCCACGGCACGCCTCCGCTCGCGGGCTTCGAGTTCCGATGCGCCTTGCACTCCTCCGCGCTCTGCGACGGGGTGTTCCGGCTGCACGTCGGCAGCGCTCGAACCGTCGCGGCGCACTTTTCCATCGGATTGACGGAGCATCGTCACAGGCAATCGAGCGCGGTCCGGCCGTCTTCCGATCGGCACAGCCGCAGGCAAGATAACGTGCGTTCCGTCGGTCCTGGTCTGCATCGGTCCTCATCCGCCGAGGGCGGATCTCCATGTTCAGAATGGCGTCCGTCAGCTGCGGGCGCGCTGCATGTCTCGTGTCAGCAAGTTGCTCATCGGTGGGCTCCCAGGAGCTTGCGATCCTTGGTGTGCGCCCGCTGCGCGGCGTCGGCAGTGCTCGCTGCCGGATCGCCGAGATAGAAGGTGCCGTCGCTCCACATGGCGTGCATGATGACGGCCAGTTTGCGGGCCACGGCGACGCACGCCTTGCGATGGCAGGAGCGCTTGGCGATCTCCTGGCCCCAGGCCTTCACCTTGTCCTTGCCCTTGAAGCGGGTCAGCAGTCCCGATGCCGCCTCGTAGAGCGCGCGGCGCACATCAGAGTCCCCAGCCTTTGAGATACGCCCCTGCACGTCGATCGATGTGCCCGACTGCCATCGCCTGGACGTCAGCCCGAAATAGGCGGCAACGTCGCGCGAGCGGCGGAAGCGGGACGGGTCGTCGATCGCCGTCATGAAGCTGAGCGCCGTCACCGGCCCGACGCCTGGGATCGCCATGAAGCGCCGGCACAGCTCGCTTTGCGCCACCAGCTTCACGACGAGATCGTGCAGCCGGCAATACTCCTTCCACAGCGCGGCGCGCGCCGACAGCATGGCGTCCATGAGCTCGCAGGACAGCGGATCGTCGGCCACCGCCTCCCGCACCGCCTGGTCGAACTTGCCGCGCGAGGTGCCACCGAGCTTGATCCCGAAGCTCTTCAGCGAGTGGCGGATGGCGTTCTCGAGATCGAGGAACTTGCGCTTCAGGTTGCGTCGATGCGTCAGCAGCAGGCGCATCCGGTAGCAGCTTTCCGTCTTCACGTGCGCCTGGCGGAACCAGCCTGTGCGCATGATGTGGGCGATCCCGAGGGCGTCCGCTGCGTCGGTCTTGTTGCGCTGGGCCGACATCGCGGCCCGCACATGCTGCGTCTCCAGGCAGATCGCCGGCAGGCCGAGCTTCTTGAGCTCGGGATGGAGCCAGGGCGACAGCGAGCCGGCCTCGTGGCCGACACGCTTCAATCGCCCAACGAAGGGCTTCAGCACCGCCAGCAACGCCTCCGGCTCGGTCGCCACCTTCACCGTCAGATGTACTTCACCGCGATCATCGACGACGCACACCGCCGTCTCCTCGATGGCCACGTCCAGCCCGCAAAAGAAGTCCATCACCCGCCTCCTGCGTTGCGTAACGCGGGAGATTTTACCGGGCGGCGAAGCTGTTGGTGGCGCGCTCTTCGGCGGGGAACCGTCCTGCCGATTACGGGCGGCAATCGGACGGTTGTGTCCTGCGTCTCCCATCCCGCCCCTCGCCTGAACACGAGAGGCCCCGCCAATCTGCGAATGAGCCCGGTCGTGGTCATTGCACGCCTCCAGAGCCGCCACGGGCGACGAACAGGCCAGCAGACTGCGGAACGATGGCCGAGATATCGCGCACGTCAGGTGTCGGCTGAGCATGATCCGTTGACATTGGATCTGCCGCTGACGTGCGCACTGGCTGCACGGCGAAGATCGGAGCTTGAGCCCAGGAGGGTGTCTCGACCGCCGGCGGAGAGGGTGATTTCGGCGCGGAAGGTTCGGCTTCGCCGCGCGCGATGTCCGGCGCCAACTTGTCGACGTAAGCGCGCGTCTCCGGGGGCAGCGGGCGTCCCTTCCGAGAGGCCTCGTAGCGGCCCGGCCCCGCATTGTAGGCGGCGAGGAAGCCAGGATTGCCGTAGCGATCGAACAACTCCCGCAGGTAGGCCGCACCCGCCATGATGTTGTCGTGCGGGTCGTAGGGGTCGTCGCCGAGGCCATAGTGGACACGCAGTTCAGCCCAGGTCTGCGGCATGATCTGCATCAGCCCCATGGCGCCTTTTGGCGAGGTAGAGCGCGCGTCGCCGTCGCTTTCGGCGCGCATGACGGCCCGGATCCAGGCTGCGGGAATGTCGAAACGCTCCACCGCTTCCGCGATGAAGTCGGCGTAGCGATCGCTTGACGACGGCGGGTTTTGTGGCCCTCGTGTTTCCGCCGCCATGGCTGTCATTGACCAGCCGCAGAGCACTCCGGAAAGGAGAAGAAGGACCAGCGCACGAGGGCAAATGAGCACGCGCATCGGTCCGCACGCGCCATCACAGGCGCGCAAAAACAGTCTCGTCCGCGGCATGACGGCCTCTCGACGTGTGATGAAGGTGAAGATGGTCGGTCGCCCTCAGCGCGTCGGCGCACGCCAGACGAAGTGCCCATCGCCGGCCTCATCGGTGTAGAGCGGCACGGCGCGGCCGATCACGGTGCTGGCGGGCAGTGGCCCGAAATACCGCCCATCGAGACTGTCGGGCACATCGAAGTTCATGAGGAAGAGCTCGCCGTGGGCGATGCGACGGCATCCGCGCCAGACCGGCAGGGGACGTCCCATGCGGTCGCGCTCCAGCGCCTCACCGTAAGCCACGCCATCGACGGTGATGGTGCCGTCTTTGCGGCAGACCTCCTGCCCGGGAAGCGCCGCCACGCGCTTCATCAATGGGACGCCGGCGCCCACATAGGCGCGCTCCACCAGGAAGCGGGCGAGCGCTGCCGGCGGCGTGATGGCGAGGAGGTCCATGACATCGAGCCTGCGCGCGGGCTCGATTTCGTAGAGCCCGACGGGCGCGCTGGCGGAGACGTTCCACACCAGCTTGAGCGGTGTCGGAACAAAGGCGGCCGCCGCCGCCCCCATCACCGAGAAATACGTCACCATGACATAGCCGAAGCGGGTCATTCTTCGCACTCCCGCCGCTTGAGCCACGCGTGATGGCGCTCAGTCGTGTAGGCGCGGGGCATGTGGCCGGCGATCAGGCGGTTGTGGACGTGCCGCCAGTGGTCGGGGGCGACATCCGCGCCGTTGACGCCGATGGCCTCGACGGCATCCACGTGCTGGAGCACTTTCTCGACCTTCGGCCAGCCGTCGGCGCGCAGCAGGATCTCTCCGCCGGGACGCACGAAGGGCAGCGTCTGGTAGGCCTCGCCGGGTGCGACGGCGCGCACGATGTCGATGCGCGACACCACGGTGCCGAAGTCGTTTGCAGCCCAGCGGACGAAGGCGAAGATGGAGTTCGGCGCAAACGATACGATGCGGCGGCTACGGTCGAGAGTTTGTGCCTGCGCAGGCCGGCCGAAGCGGATCCAGTTCTCGATCCGCTTCTCGATCCAGGTCAGCTCCACATGGGTGAGCGGGTCTGGGGTCGGCGCGGCGGGTGATGGGGCGATGGGTTTGGGAACAGAGGATGGCACCGGCGGGCTCATCATGAGGCCTCTCCTGATGTCGGGGGAAATTCTCGGGCGAGGAGATCGCGGAGCATGTCCGCGACGGTCTGGCCGCGACCGAAGGCGGCGATCTTGATGCGCCCGCGCAGGTCGGGCGTGACGTCGATGGTGAGCCGCGCGGTAAAGCCGCCGGTGACGTCATTTGACGTCTTCGCCTCCGCAGCCTTGATCCACTGCTCCGGATCAGCCGGCCGCGCGGCGAAGCCCTTGCGGGTCGGCGGTGCGCTCATGGTAGGCGTCCATAACCGGCGAGACCGACGATCTCCGCCGCCAGCGCCGTGATCTCGCGCGCAGCCGGGCCACGTTCGTCCAGCTCGCTGACGAGCCGCCCGGACTGTGCCGACATGGCGAAGGCGACGCGCTGGCCAATGGTGGTCGCGAGCACGGGCGGATCGTGATCCGCCAGCGTCTCGGCCGTCTCACGGGCGAGCACGGTGCGGGCACCGCAGCGGTTCAGCACGAACCGCGCAGCAAGCGCCGGTCGGTAAATGCGCGCCTCATTGAGGAGCGCGAGCATCTCCGCGGAGGCCCAGCCATCGAGCGGCGATGGCTGCGCCGGGATCAGCACGAGGTCGGCGGCGAGGAGCGCCGAGCGCATGAGGCCGGCGACGCGGGGCGGCCCGTCGATGACCACATGGTCGGCATCCCGCGCCAGCTCAGGGGCCTCCCGGTGCAGCGTGTCACGGGCGAGGCCGACGACGCCGAACAGGCGCGGCAAGCCCTCGCGGCTGCGCTGCTGCGACCAGTCGAGGGCCGAGCCCTGAGGGTCCGCATCGATGAGGGTCACGCGCCGGCCGCGGCTCGCCCAGGCGCCGGCAAGGTGCAGGGCAAGCGTCGTCTTGCCGACTCCGCCCTTCTGATTGAGCAGCGCGACGATCATCGACGGCCTCCCGATGCGTTCGCGGGAGGCAGATCGGCTACGGGAAGAGGTTCTGGCGCCTGAAATCCGTCTTTACGGAAAGACGGAAGACCCTCATCCTTAGAGGTGCGCAGATGGGCAGCTTTTTGGGCCGGCTGAGCGCGGTTATCCACATCGCCCGCGCGCCTTTTAAAGTTAGACTCTATGTTAGAGTCTAAGTTAAGAGCGCGATTTTGCGTTTTCGGGCTTAGGGTTAACCCCTGTTTCGGTTCCTGAAAGCACGAGGGGCCGGTTCCTGATGGCACGTGGCACCGGGTTCCCGATGGCACGAAGGGATTCACAGGTTGTCCACAGGCCGGCTCGAAGGCGAGCAGCGTGCGCGCACCCGCGTCACACTCCAGAAACAGGGTGTAGCCGGGCAGCGGCTGGCGGCGGATGATGTCCCGCAGCTCGAAGGCGAAGCGCTTGAACGGCGAGAGGCTACCGGACTTGAGGTGCAGGTGGCGGAAGTCGAAGCGCCAGCCGTTGTGCTGGCGGCCGCCGTGCTTGCGCACCAGCCGGTAGAGCCAGCGGTCGAGCCCGCCCGTCAGGTCGAAATAGGCCCGGTCGATGGTGAGAACGAGGGCATCTTCGAGAATGGCGCAATAGAACCAGTCAGGAACGATGAGCTCGATTCCCGCGGGTCTGCCATCCCGGTCGGTGCGCTCCTTCCACTCGTTGATCCAGGAGAAGCGATGGCGCCGTCCCTCGGCCCGCTGGCGGATCGAGGTGGACACGGTTGTGGATTGCAGCCGGTCGAGCGCCGCCTTCAGGCGCTGGTAGTCCCGCAGCGAGGTGCCGCGCCCCACGAACCTGAGGATCTCATAGGGGGTGGCGACCATGAAGCGCGACGTGCGCAGGCCAGCGTCGCGGGCCTCCACGATCTGGCTCGCCGCCCAGATCAGGATGTCGGCGTCCCAGATGGTCGCCATGCCGTGGTCAGGCACGGCCTCGACCCGGATGGAGACATCGCCGGCGGCAAAATCGATGGGCGCGATACGATGGGTCTTGGAGAGGGAGAAGAAGGGATAGGCCATGAGATCCTGCGCATCCCGTGGCGCGAACGCGCCGGGAAGCGCGCGGAACAGATCGAGCTGTCCGCGCTCCGGCTGGGAGCGATGCCGCGCCGCCATGGAGAAGGGTTCCGATCAGCGTGCGAAACGGTGGGGCTCGACAACGCCGGGCAGGGCGTGGCGCTTGGCCGGCAGCACGCAGCCGCGCGGATCGGAGGTGGAGGTGACGGCGCCACGGGCGACCCAGGCCTGCAGGTCCTCGATGGCATAGACGACGCGTCCGCCGAGCTTGCGATAGCCGGGTCCGGTTCCGTAGGTGCGGTGCTTCTCGAGCGTGCGGGGCGAGAGGCTGAGGAAGACGGCGGCTTCCTTGGTGCGCAAGTAGCGTGGCGGCAGCGGGACAGCGTCGGGTCGCATGGATCGAACCTCCGTGGGCGATCTCGGGCCGCTGGTCATCAGCGGCGGATGGCGATCACGGTGGCGAAGGGCAGCCGTCGAGGGGGATGGGGAAGTTGAGGGGGGCGAAAATCCCCACCCTCAGGATGCCGACGATGCGGCTATGGTCTTCTGCGATGACGCAGGAGCCTGAGATAGCCGCCGCCGATCATGGCGAGGCCGCCTTTGACGAGGCCGATGACCTTGTCGCGCAGCGCCGAGGTTTTCCAGGGCTCGGATGCCACGCGCTTGTGGCTGTAAAGGAAGATGGCGATGTCGCGATAGCTGGCGCCGTTCGCCCGACCATCGGCCGCCAGCATCATGGTGCGCAGCCGGCCACGCTGCTGCGCGGTGATGCGGGTGTCGGGGATCGCCGGCCGACCCTCGACAGCGCGCCAGAAGCGGGTCAAGGCCTCCACCCGTCCAATGGTGTCCGCGTCCAGCGGGATCAATGCCGCCAGCGGCGCGTCGGGGCGAGTCCCGGTCAGCAGCAGCACCTGCGCGGCATGAGGTGCCGAACCATGGACCCAGTATCGTCCCTCGGTGCTATCGCGCGGCGCAACCATGCCGCCGAACGACACGCTGGGCGCGCCCGGAAGAAACGCGGGCTGTTGGGCGAGAAGCACGATGGCCGGATCGACAACCGGCGACCACGGGACGTTCTGTTCCACAGCGGAGAGAGATGGCCGCGCGGCGAAATCGCAGCCCCCAGCGTTGCTCCACCTCCCGGGGGAGCGGGTCGGCGTCCGAGCCGGCCTTCACGAGGGACTGGTAGTGTTCCTGGTAGGTCTCGTCCCGGCGCAGGCATTCCCAGGCGAGGCCCTCCACCGACAGCGTGTCGAAATAGACGTAGCTGGCATCCTCTCGCCAGCGCGATGTATCGGGCTTCATCACTCGTCTCCGCATCCAGCGTGCGTGTCGAGTGAGGACAATCTGGGATTGAGAATACTGGGGGAAGTCTGCCAGGGAGCATCGCGTGATGCCGCAGCCGCATCACCCCTGCAAACGGGCTGCAACGTCAGACAGGGCGGTGGAGGAGGTCCTTGTAGCCGCTGGAGGCCACCCATCGGGCCCGGGCCAGATGGCTGTCATGGACATGACGGGCACGTTCGGACTCCCGAGCCGCGTCGATGCCGAACAGCACCGAGGCGATCTCCTCCCAGCCGGCGCCATCCGCCGTGGCGTCCAAAAGGCGCGCATAGAGCTTGATGTGCGCTCGGTCGTAGTCGGTGAGCTCGGAAGCGGACGGAGCGGTGTCTGCAAACGCGTCGGTCATGTCACCCCCCGTTTCCATGCCTGGCGCAGCCTTCGTCCCTTCTAGACGACGGCGGATGGTGAAGCGAGCCCGCGAGCCGGGAGCATCCCCGGGCCGCTCGGTGATCGATCGGCATCGGCATTGCCGCCGTCTAACCCGCTAGGGCCGCTTGATTACATATTATAGTTGATAAGCTCAAAGTGTGTAAATTGCGATCCGTCTGCGCATGGATATGCGCAAGCTGGTCGGCCGGAACTTCGCTCGCCTGCGTCAGGAAAAAGGCCTGACGCAGGAGGATGTCGAGGCGCGCTCCGGTTTCAGCCAGCAGTATATCAGCGGCCTCGAGCGTGGCCGGCGCAATCCGACGGTCATCACCCTCTACGAGCTGGCTCAGGCGCTGGGGGTCAGCCACGTCGAACTGGTGCGGCCGGACGGCAACGACTGACCGGTGAACCCGGTGGCGGGAAGGCCCCGGCCGGAACCGGCCGGGGCCTTGTGCGGCTCACTCGCCGCGGCGCCCGCTGGGGCGGGACCAGATCAGCGAGAAGGTGTCGGCGTCCTCGTCGTCGAAGAGGTTGGCGTAGATCGGGGCGTTGAAGCTCGGGTCGTCGAGCTTGAGGCCCAGATAGTCGCGGCCTTCGCTGGAGCGCTTGGACCAGGCGGCGCCGATCTCGATCTTATGTGGAGCTCCACATAACGTCGATTATGCGGAGAGCGGGATTATGCGGAGCGCTGGCCTGTGAGGTCTGTGTTGCCGCCGGTTTCGGCGGGGGTTCTGCTCCGCATAATTGCGAGGGTGGAAGGCGGGCGCCCCGCGGGAAGCGGAGCGCCCGTGGCCGGTCATCGCGACCAGATGAGCTTGTGCTCGCCCTTGTCGCCCTGGACCAGGGAGGCGTAGACCGGCGCCGTGAAGGACGGATCGTCGAGCTTGAGCGAGAGGTATTCGGTGCCCGTCTCGCGGGCGGTCCGGCTCCAGCCGGCGCCGAACTCGACGCCGTTGGCGGTGACGCGATAGTCGGGCGCCTTGTCGGTGTCGCGGTCGCAGGGCTTGATGGTGGCCTTGACGTTGAGGGTGAGGGTCTTGATCGTCCCGGCATAGGCGCCGTTCTCGTCGCGGGTGAAGGTGCCGATCTGAGCCATTGTCATATCTCCTGAGAGTTGCCCGAAGCCGCCCGATGAGGCCTCGATGGCGGTCGAGAGGCGACGGACCGGACGGCTGCACCCCTTGTGGGCCGCAGCGGCAGCGGAGGACGGTGGCAGCCGAGCTTGTTGTCCCGCGAGGAATGACCGCTTGCGGTCAGGGGAAGAAGGTCGGCGGAGCCGTTGCAGGCCAAGGCCGAACCGGCGCCAGACCAGCCCGGAAGAGAGGCCGCCTGGGGGCTTCGCCGCATGATCGGCAGAGATCGACGCAGGCGGTCGGCACCTCATCAGCACGTCGGCGACGCCAGCGCGTCATCCTCCCGCGGTCACCGACGCCAGCCTCCGAGCCAACGACACATGCCCCGCCCGATACGGCACAGACCGTGGCCGCGTTCGGACCGGCCATCCTGCTCCTGGCCCGACTGGGCCTCAGGGCCAGCGAAGTCGCCAACCTCGACTTCGATGAGATCGACTGGGTGACAGGCCGCATAACCCTTGCTGGCAAGGCGCGGCGTGAGGAGCGCCTGCCGCTGACCCAGGAGATCGGGGACGCCATCCTCGCCTATATCGAGCGGGCGCGGCCACGGATCGCGACGACGCGGGTGTTCCTGACGGACACGGCGCCTGTCCGCCAGCTGAGCCGGATCGCCGTGAAGTGCATCGTGCGCCGCGCCCTCGACCGGGCCGGCGTCAAAAGTGTCCATCGCGGCGCCCACGTTCTGCGCCACTCCGCCGCGACGTCCATGCTGCGCAGCGGCCGAGACCTGCTCATCGCTGCGTGGTCGGAGCGTCTCGCCACATCAGCTCCGGCACAGCTGCGCGGTCGTCATGCTGCAGGCCACCCACGACATCCGGAAGGTTGCCCTGTGGCTTGGTCATGCCGACATCCGCACGACGGAGGCCTATCTCCGCATGGACCCCTCTGAAAAGCTGGAAGCGATCGAGGCGGTCATCCCGCCGGAGCTCAGGCGCGGCCGGTTCAAGGCACCGGATGCGCTGATCGCTTCCTTGCTCTCGGACCTGGAGGCACCGGCCGGATCGGAACGGGTCCGCACCTGAAGCGGCTCTCTCGCCCAATCGCCCCGGTCCTGCACCGGCATCGTGTTCGACACGGTCTGTGCCGTATCGGGCGGGGCATGTGTCGTTGGCTCGGAGGCTGGCGTCGGTGACCGCGGGAGGATGACGCGCTGGCGTCGCCGACGTGCTGATGAGGTGCCGACCGCCTGCGTCGATCTCTGCCGATCATGCGGCGAAGCCCCCAGGCGGCCTCTCTTCCGGGCTGGTCTGGCGCCGGTTCGGCCTTGGCCTGCAACGGCTCCGCCGACCTTCTTCCCCTGACCGCAAGCGGTCATTCCTCGCGGGACAACAAGCTCGGCTGCCACCGTCCTCCGCTGCCGCTGCGGCCCACAAGGGGTGCAGCCGTCCGGTCCGTCGCCTCTCGACCGCCATCGAGGCCTCATCGGGCGGCTTCGGGCAACTCTCAGGAGATATGACAATGGCTCAGATCGGCACCTTCACCCGCGACGAGAACGGCGCCTATGCCGGGACGATCAAGACCCTCACCCTCAACGTCAAGGCCACCATCAAGCCCTGCGACCGCGACACCGACAAGGCGCCCGACTATCGCGTCACCGCCAACGGCGTCGAGTTCGGCGCCGGCTGGAGCCGGACCGCCCGCGAGACGGGCACCGAATACCTCTCGCTCAAGCTCGACGATCCGTCCTTCACGGCGCCGGTCTACGCCTCCCTGGTCCAGGGCGACAAGGGCGAGCACAAGCTCATCTGGTCGCGATGACCGGCCACGGGCGCTCCGCTTCCCGCGGGGCGCCCGCCTTCCACCCTCGCAATTATGCGGAGCAGAACCCCCGCCGACCGAGCCCGACAGATTGACCTATACGATCAGTGCCGTATCGATCGGCGTCTTCTTGCCCGAATCCTGCGCCGCTGCACGATCCGCCGCGACCAGAGCCAAGCCGAAGGCAGAAAATCGAAGCAAGGAAGATCTCTCTGGAACCGAGATGCTATCATCCATTTGCGCGGAATAGTCCGCGCATTCAACGTGATAATGCGGCGACGCGCCCTTTCCAGTAAGCCTAAATAAATCCAGGCGCCGGGAGCGACCCATGAGGATGCAATGCGCCCGAAACCGTGTCAGAGCGAACCGATCACGCTCTTGAGCTTCGCCTGGACGTGTTCGGCCGCCTGCTTGAGCCGCGGATTGTCGATCGCTTGCATTGAGGCGACGGGATCGATCGCCGCCACTTCGGTGTTGCCGTCCCCCTTGTCCTGCACGATGACGTTGCACGGCAGCATCGTGCCTACCTTGTCCTCAATCTCAAGCGCCTCGTGGGCAAGCGCCGGGTTGCAGGCGCCGAGAATGCGGTAGGGACGGAAATCGACATTGATCTTCTTCTTGAGAGTGTCCCTGACGTCGATCTCGGTGATGATGCCGAAACCCTCGCGCTTGAGCGCCTCAGTCGTCAGCCGCACGGCGTCATCGAAGCCGAGCGCAAGCGTTTTGGCGAAATAATAGCTCATGGTTCACTCCCAAGGCGTTCTTGCAAGACGCGAATATAGGAAAGTTCAACGCAGGCCGGAGAGATATTCGGCCACGGCCCTCTTATCGGCTTCGCTCAGCGCCGCCGCGATACGGCCCATCATTGTCGACGACGGACGCGCGCCACTCGCGAAGCGATCCAATTGATCGACGATATATGCCGCATGCTGTCCATTCAGATAGGGAGCGTCGGCCATCATGCCCATCATCGGCATCCGCTCCATCATGCCGCCTCCCATCATGCCCGTCACGGGCATGCCGCGTTGGCCGGACGCACGGTGACACATGGCGCAAGCGGGCATTCCCGCGAAGAAGATGCGCTCTCCAATCGCCGCCAAGCGTTGGTCCTTGACCGCGTCCGCCTTGCGCGACTGCTTGCCATAAAAGCTCGACGCATTCGCCATGTCGGCGTCGCCGAGGTCTGCCGCGATTGGCGCCATGATGTCCGACCTGCGAGTCCCATTCCTGAAGGCCCAGAGTTGGCGATAAAGGTAAGCCGGACTTTGACCCGCCAGTTTCGGAAATTGCGATTCGCTGCTATTGCAATCCGCGCCGTGGCACTCGGCGCATTTGGCATCGGCCACATGGCTTCCTAGCGCCGGGTCGCCTGCGCGCGCGCCATCCGATTGTCCCCGTGAGGCTCCCGTCATGGCGAGTAAACCTGCTCCAGCGATGAGAATGATCGCACCCGCTAATGAGATCGCCATCTTGCTCATTGTCATGGCTCCGCGACGTCACCCGGTCCGGATCAGGCGCTGAGGTCGCGCTTTTCCTGGAGGTATTCGTCGCGCTGGATTTCTCCCTTCGCGCAGTACTCACCGAGAATGTCGAGGCCTCGCGAAAGGCTTCGATCGTTACCGATCCGCACGGCGCCTCCAAAGAAGGAGAGGACAAGCGCAACGATCCCAACTGTCAGAAGCACCAGCAACAAAAAGGAGAGGATGCCGTCGGCATCCATCCCCAGCTATGTCTATCAGCCCGAGGGCCGTTCCACCACATCGGGGTCATTGCGCAGATTGCCAAAAGCCCGTCCGCCCCGATGTCCGCGGCCGGTTCCGCAAGTTCCCGTATTTGGCCCTGCCGCCGAGCGAAAGGAACGATTTATATAGGGTACCCCCCTATATTATAAACCCGTGATGGCACACACGATCAAGCACAAGACCAAGCTTCTCGCCCGCATCCGCCGAATCAAGGGGCAGGCCGAAGCCGTGGAGCGCGCGCTGGAAGCCGAGATCGGCTGCACCGACGTGTTGATGCTGGTCGCCTCCATGCGCGGCGCCATCAACGGACTGACGGCGGAGCTGATGGAGGACCACATCCGCCATCACGTGGTGAACCCGGACGCCGAGCCGGACCCCGAGCGTGCCAAAGGCGCCGCCGACCTGATCGAGGTCGTCCGCACCTACCTCAAGTGATCTGAGAGCAAGATGACTGCGTTTACAGACCTGCTCCAGCAGGGGGCCGCGCACGCCTGGCTGTTCATCCCCTCGGCCATCCTGCTCGGTGCCCTGCACGGGCTTGAGCCGGGCCATTCCAAGACGATGATGGCCGCCTTCATCATCGCCATCCGCGGCACGCTCACCCAGGCCGTCCTGCTGGGCCTCGCCGCAACGGCCTCGCACACGGCGGTGGTCTGGCTCATTGCCCTCGGGGGGCTGTATTTCGGGCAGCAATGGGGTGGCGAGGCCAGCGAACCCTATTTTCAGCTCGCTTCAGCCGTGGCGATCATCACCATCGCCGCCTGGATGGCCTGGCGGACGTGGCGCGAGCAGAGCGACGCGCATCACCACCATGAGGACAAGACCCGTCTCCTCTCGACCGCAGAAGGGGAACTGGCGCTCGACATCTTCGAGGATGGCGTGCCGCCGCGGTGGCGCATCTCCAGCCCCGGCGGGCGCATGCTTCCTGACGCCGAGCGCGTCTTTCTCGAAATCCTGAGGCCCGACGGTGGCCGCCAGGTCTTCCCGTTCGTGAACCGGGGTGAGTTCATCGAGAGCGTGCACGACATTCCCGAGCCCCATGCCTTTTCAGTGGTGCTGCGACTGTCCCTCGCCGACGGCGGGGAGGAGGTCCATACCCTCGCCTTCGAGGAGCATGACCACGCCCACATGAATCTCGGCGACGAGGACGATGCCCACGCCCGCGCCCACGCCGCCGATATCCGCAACCGCTTTGCCGGCCGCTCGGTGACGACCTGGCAGATCATCCTCTTCGGGCTGACCGGCGGGCTGATCCCGTGCCCGGCGGCGATCACGGTGCTGCTCATCTGCATGCAGCTGAAGGCGTTCAGCCTCGGCTTCGTGCTGGTGCTGTGCTTCAGCATCGGCCTGGCGCTCACGCTGGTGGCGGCCGGGGTGCTCGCCGCGCTCAGCGTCCGGCACGTCTCGCAGCGCTGGTCAGGCTTCAGCGCGTTCGCCCGGCGCGCCCCCTATGCCTCGGCCGCGCTGATCCTGATGGTTGGCCTTTATACCGGCTGGCTGGGCTGGCACGGTCTTTCACGGGAGCACGCGCCGTCGGCCGGCATCAGCGCGGCCACGGTGCGGGGCGCTCTCTCGCCGTTGCCAACTTCATATGGCGAAGCCGGCCTGCTGGGATAAAAGGGCTTGTCCGCGGAGCCGCCGGCGCGCTTGCGGGCCGGCTACGCAGGAGTGCGTCACCCCGTGTCCCCCGAAGGCCATATCCTGATCGTCGACGACGACGCGGAGATCCGGCGCCTCGCCGGCAAGTTCCTGCGCGAGCATGGGCACAAGGTCACCACGGCCCAGGACGCGCGCGAGATGCGCGAGGCGATGAAGGCGGGGCCGGTGGATCTCATCATCCTCGACATCATGCTGCCGGGCGCGAGCGGGCTCGACCTGTGCCGGGACATCCGCCGCACCTCCAGCGTGCCCATCATCATGCTCACCGCGCGCGGCAGCGACGTGGACCGCATCGTGGGGCTGGAGCTGGGTGCGGATGACTATCTGTCGAAGCCGTTCAATCCGCGCGAGCTGCTGGCGCGCATCCATGCGGTGCTGCGGCGCATGCGGCCTTCCGGTGGCGCCGCGACCGGCGGCTCCCTGCTCAACTTCGCCGGCTGGACGCTCGACACCCGCCGGCGCGAGCTCACCAATCCGGCGGCCGTCGTGGTGGACCTCTCCACCGGCGAATACGACCTGCTCCTGACCTTCCTCGAACACCCCCAAAGGGTACTGACCCGCGACCAGCTGATGGACGCCGCCAAGAACCGCACCGCCACGGGCTTCGACCGCGCCATCGACATCCAGGTCAGCCGGCTGCGGAAGAAGCTGGAATCCCACGGTGGGCCGGAGATGGTGAAGACCGTGCGCGGCGCCGGATATTTCTTCGTCCCGGAGGTGGAACGCTCGTGATCCGCGCCCTCATCCGCGCATCGGACAGCCTCGCCGTGCGCACCGCCGTGGTGGCGGTGCTGGGCATCGTTGTCGTGCATCTGCTGAGCCTGTGGACCTACGAGCACGCCATGGAGCGCGAGCGCCACGCCGCCCACGCGATCCGCCTCGCCGACCAGATCGTCTCGCTGCGCCGGTCGCTCATGGCGGCGGCGCCGGAAAGCCGCGAGGATGTGGCCCATGACCTGTCCGGCGGCGCCATCGACGCCCACTGGAGCCGGGAAGCCATGGCCGCGCCCGGTTCCCATGTCGTGGAGGGATGGCAGCGCCTCGCCGACGACGTGCGCACGCTGGCGCCCGACCTCGGGCCGCAGGATGTGCTGGTCGGCGCGGGTACCGACCCGCACCTCAGCCTGGTCGCGGTGCGTCTTCCGGACGGCAGCTGGCTGAACGCGCGCCTGTTCGCCTCCGTCCCGCAGGCGGCCGGGGCGCACGGATCGGTGCTGTCCACGACCCTCATGGCGTCGGGCGTGCTGCTGCTGTCCCTCGCCATCGCCGCCTGGCTGACGCGGCCGCTCCGGGCCATGGCGCGGACCGTCGCGACCTTGCCCCCGGATGCGCCGCTGGTGCGGTTGCCGGAGACCGGCCCCAAGGAGGTGCGGGAGCTGGCCCACGCCTTCAACGGCATGCAGGCCCGTATCGCCGAGCTGATGGAGCGGCGCACCCAGGCCCTTGCCGCGGTCTCCCACGATCTGCGCACGCCCATGACGCGCCTGCGTTTCCGCATGGAGGACGTGGCCGATCCGGTCCTGCGCGCGGCCATGGCGGCGGATGTGGCAGAGATGGAGCAGATGGTGGACGCCACCCTGTCCTACCTGCGGGGCGAGGCCAGCGAGGAGCCGGTGCGCCCGCTCGACCTCGTGGCGCTGGTGGAGACGCTGGTGGACAATGCCCGCGACCGGGGACTTGCCGCCGATCTTGCCGCGCCGCCGCGCCTGGTTGTGGCGGGCCGCCTCGTCAGCCTGAAGCGGATGGTGTCGAACCTTCTGGAGAATGCACTTCTTTATGGCGGCGCCGCGCATGTCGTGCTTGTGGAGGAGGGCGGCGAGGCGGTGCTGACGGTTCGGGACGAGGGCCCCGGCATTCCCGATGACCAGCTTGCCGCCGTGCTGGAGCCCTTCGTGCGGCTCGAAGCCTCGCGCAGCCGCTCCACCGGCGGGGTGGGGCTGGGCCTTCCCATCGCCCGCGCGGTGGCTGAGGCGCATGGCGGCTCGCTGACCCTCGAAAACGGCGCTGGCGGCGGGTTGGTCGTCACAGTGCGCCTGCCCAAGGTCCAGCCTGAAACAAACTGATACAGAAGCGATACGCGGCGTGACAGCCCGCGCGCTATCTGGCTCCCGTACCACCGGATCAAGGATCGGACGGGTTGAAGGATGGCGCGTCATTTCGTGCGGAGAGCAGGCCTTGGGCTGTGCGCCCTTCTCGCCGGCCTGATGCTGGCGACGGGCGCGAGCGCCCACGAGGGCCATGACCATGGCGAGCCCGCCACACCACCGGTGACGACGCTTGCTCCCCGCGCCGAGGCGGCTTCCGCCGATTTCGAGCTGGTCGCGGTGCTACGCGACGGCATGCTCGCCATCCACCTCGACCGCTTCGCCGACAACGCGCCGGTGGACGGAGCGACCATTGAAATGGACACGCCTGAAGGCGTGCAGGCCGCAAGGCCGATGGCGCCCGGCACCTATGCGGTCGCCGCTGCCTTCGCCGCGAAGCCGGGCGCGCACGATCTCGCCTTCACGGTCACGGCCGACGGCACGGTGGACGTGCTCGCAACGACGCTCACGGTGCCCGCGGCCCCGGCGCTGGCTGACTCCCGTGCCACCCCGACGGTGCTGGCGCTGCTGGGCGGGTCGCAGCTGGGCTTGCTCGCGGGCGTGGTCATCGGCTTTCTCGCGGCCGTGCTCCTGATGTCCTTGCGGCGGCGCACGGCGGCGCTCGTTCTCGCCGCCGGCCTGGGGCTTGCCGCATCCCTGCCGCCGGAGGCGCAGGCCGCGGATGCGCCGAAGCCTTCAACCCGCGATGCCGCCCAGCGCCTGCCTGACGGCTCGGTGATCGTGCCGAAGCCGAGCCAGCGCATCCTCGGTGTGCGCACCATCGTAACGGCATCCGCGAGCCATGCCCGCGCGGTGGAGCTGCCGGGGCGGGTGGTGCCGGACGCCAATGCCAGCGGGCTGGTGCAGACGGCGGTGGGCGGGCGGCTGGCGCCGCCGCAGGGCGGCTTCAAGCCGCTCGGTACCAAGGTGGCGGCGGGCGACATCCTCGCCTACGTGCACCCGCCCATCGGAGCCTCGGATCTCAAGGATCTGGAGCAGCAGGGCTTTGAGCTGGACCAGCAGATCGCCATCGTGAAGCGCCGCTACGAACGCCTGTCCGCCATCCAGAACGCCGTCACCCGCCGCGAGGTGGAGGAGACGGAGATTGAGCTGAAGGGCCTTCAGACCCGCCGCGCCACGCTGGAGCGGGTACAGCGCGAGCCGGAGGCGTTGCGTGCGCCCGTCGCCGGAGTCATCGCCACGTCGGACGCGGTGGCGGGGCAGATGGCGGACCCGAACACGGTGGTATTCCGCATCATCGATCCGGACCGGCTGTGGGTGGAAGCGCTGGGTTTCTCGCCGGATGTCGGAAGGTCCGGCGCTTCGGGTCGGTTGCCCGATGGCCGCTCGGTCATGCTCGCCTTCCTCGGAGCCGGGATGTCCGAGCGCAGCCAGGCCATTGCGCTGCAGTTTTCTGTCACCGTAGGTATCGAGGGACTGCGCCCCGGCCAGTTTCTCACGGTCCTCGCGGAGGCCGGCGCCCCGCGCACGGGCATCGCCATCCCCCGCACGGCGGTGGTGCGCGGGGCGAACGGCCAGGCCATCGTCTACGAACATGTCAGCGCTGAACGCTTCGTTGCGCGCGAGGTGAAGACGGAGCCGCTCGATGCCGGCCGCGTGCTGGTGACGGCCGGCCTGCCGCCCGATCGCCGCGTGGTCACCGAGGGTGCCGAACTCATCGACCAGATCCGCTGAGGCCGGCCGATGTTCACCTTCCTCGTCACCCAGTCCCTCAACAACCGCCTGCTGGTGCTGGCGCTGTCCCTCGCGCTGGTGCTCACCGGCGCCTATGCGGTCACCCGCCTGCCGGTGGATGTGCTGCCGGACCTCAACCGGCCCACCGTAACCATAATGACCGAGGCGGAGGGCCTTGCCCCGGCCGAGGTGGAACAGCTCGTCACCTTCCCGCTGGAGACGGCGATGAATGGCCTGCCGGGCCTCATCCGCCTTCGCTCGGTGTCGGGGGTGGGGCTCTCCGTTCTCTATGTGGAATTCGATTTCGGCACCGACATCTTCCGCGACCGCCAGCAGGTCGCCGAGCGCCTCGCCTTGGTGCGGGACCGGCTGCCGGCGAACGTCGCCCCGCAGATGGGGCCCATCAGCTCCATCATGGGGCAGATCCTGATGTTCGCGGTGACGAGCGACACCGCGTCCCCCATGGCGGTGCGCGAGGCGGCGGACTTCATCATCCGCCCGCGCCTGCTCGCCATTCCCGGCATCGCGCAGGTCATTCCCATGGGCGGGGAGGTGCGGCAGTTCCGCGTGTCGCCGGACCCGGCCGCCATGCGCGCCCTCGGCATCTCCGTCGATGTGCTGGAACAGGCGGTGGCGCAGTTCGGCACCAATTCCGGCGGTGGCTTTGCCGACCACGGCGGGCGCGAGTTCCTGATCCGCAACATCGGCCGCACCCTCAGCCTCGATGATCTCAAGGGCCTGGTGCTGCCCCGTCCCGGCGGCGGCACCGTCTTCCTGCACCAGGTGGCGCAGGTGGATTATGCGGCCCGCCTGAAGCGCGGCGATGCCGGCTATATGGGTCGGCCGGCGGTGATCGTCTCGGTGGAGAAGCAGCCGGAGGTGGACACCCTTGCCCTCACCCGCGCGGTGGAGGACGCTGTCAACGACCTCAACCACACGCTGCCCGACGGCATCCGCATCTCGCCGCCGGTGTTCCGGCAGGCGGACTTCATCTCCGCCTCCATCGGCAACGTGGAAAAGGTGCTGATGGAGGCCATGGCGGTGGTGGCCGTGGTGCTGTTCCTTTTCCTCGTCAACTGGCGCACCACCTTCATCTCGCTCACCGCTATACCCGTGTCGATCCTCGCCACGGCCATCGTGTTCCACGCCTTCGGCCTCTCCATCAACACCATGACGCTGGGCGGCCTCGCCATCGCCATCGGCGAGCTGGTGGATGACGCGGTGGTGGACGTGGAGAACATCTTCCGCCGCCTGCGCGAGAATGCCGCCGCCGCGGCGCCGCGGCCGGTATTCGACGTGGTGGTGGCGGCGAGCCGGGAGGTGCGCTCCGGCATCGTCTACGCCACGCTCATCATCGTGCTGGTGTTCGTGCCCTTGTTCGCGCTGCCGGGCATCGAGGGGCGACTGTTCGCGCCGCTGGGGCAGGCCTATATCGTCTCGATCCTCGCGAGCCTTGTCACCTCCGTCACGCTCACGCCGGTGCTCGCCTTTTACCTGCTCCCCGCACTCAGCCGCCATGTGGAGCGGGAGAGCGTGCTGGTGCGGGGTCTGAAGCGCGGATACGCCGGCCTGCTCGCCGCCGCCTTCCGCCACCAGCGCCTCGTGATGTGCGCAGCCGCGCTTCTCTTCCTCGCGGCGGTGGCGGCCGCCGTGGGCCTGCCGCGCGCCTTCCTGCCGCCGTTCAACGAGGGCTCGCTCACCATCTCCATGTCCTTCCGGCCGGGCCTTTCCCTCGCCGAGAGCCATCGCATGGGCCTTGTCGCCGAAAAGCTCATCCTGGACGTGCCGGAGGTGAAGGCGGTGGGTCGGCGCACCGGCCGGGCCGAGCTCGACGAACACGCCGAGGGCGTCCATGCCTCCGAGATCGAGGTGGATCTAGGACCCTCCGCCCGCAGCCGCGCCGAGATCACCGCCGACATCCGCGACCGCCTCGCGGTGCTGCCGGCCGCCTTCAACCTGGGCCAGCCCATCTCCCACCGGCTGGACCACATGCTCTCCGGCGTGCGGGCCGAGATCGCCCTGAAGCTGTTCGGCGACGACCTCGATACCCTGCGAACTACGGCGGAAGACCTGCGGGGGCGCCTCGCCGGCATTCCCGGCCTTGCGGACCTGCAGGTGGAGCGGCAGGTGCGCGTGCCGGAAGTGACGGTGCGCGTGGATTATGGCCGCGCCGCCCTCTACGGCCTCCAGCCCGCGCAGGTGACGGACGCGCTGGAGCGGCTTTCCAACGGCCGCGTGGTCTCCCGCCTCGTGGACGGCGCGCGGCGCTTCGACGTGGTGGTCCGCCTGCCCGATGCGGCGCGCACCACGGAGGGACTTTCGGGCCTGCTGATCGAGACGCCCTCTGGCTGGGTGCCGCTCTCGCAGGTCGCCGAGGTGACGGAGACGGACGGGCCGAACCAGATCCTGCGCGAGGGCGGGCGCCGGCGCATCGTCGTGCTGGCCAACACCTCCGGCGGGCGCGACGTGGCGGTGGTGGTGGCCGACATGCGTGAAGTGATCGCGGCGACCGCACTGCCGGCCGGCATCTCCGCGAGCCTTGAGGGCACCTTCGCCGCGCAGGAGCAATCCATGCGCACCATCGGCGGCCTGTCCGCAGTGTCGGCGCTACTCGTTTTCGCGCTCCTCTACAGCCGCTACCGCTCGGCGCTGTTCGCCGCCATCATCATGGGGAGCGTGCCGCTGGCGCTCATCGGCGCGGTGGTGGCGCTGTGGATCGCCGGGCAGCCCCTGTCGGTGGCGAGCATGATCGGCTTCGTGACGCTCACCGGCATCGCCGCGCGCAACGGCATCCTGAAGATCAGTCACATCATCAATCTCGCCATCGCCGAGGGCATGGCGTTCGGCCCCGCTCTGGTGATGCGCGGCAGCCTGGAGCGGCTGACGCCGGTGCTGATGACCGCCGCGTCCGCCGGCATCGCTTTGCTGCCGCTCATGAGCGGGGCCGAGGTTCCGGGCAAGGAGATCCTCCACCCCGTCGCCATCACCATTTTCGGCGGCCTGGTCAGTGCCACGCTGCTCGACGCCGTTCTCACCCCCGTCCTCGTCCTGCGCCATGGCCGACGCCCGCTGGAGCGGCTGGTGGCAGCGGCGTGGGAGACCGCCCCCTCCACCGCCGCCGCCCGCGCGGACGCCTTCTGACCGGAGCCTGTCATGATCTTTCGCCGCCTTTTGCCGGCCGTCCTCAGTCTCCCGCTGGTCGCCTTGCCCGTCCTGGCCCACGAGCCCGGCGCGGGGGCGAACGGCGGGGTGCGGGTGGATGCCGGCCATTACCACGCGGAGCTGGTGGCCGACGGCACGCCCAATGTCGCGCTTTATCTGAGCGACGGCGCCGACAAGCCGGTGGCGGCCGAGGGCTTCAAGGCCAACGCCATCCTCGTGGTGGACGGCAAGGCCCAGCGCTTTCCCCTCTCGCCCGCCGGCGGCAACCGGCTCGCCGGGACGGCGGCGGTTGCCATCCCAAAGGGCGTGAAGGGCGTGGTCCAGATCTCCGCGCCCGACGGCGCCTCCGCTCAGGCCAAATATTGAAGACCGCCCGAAACCCCTTCGCTTCGCCTCGTCTGCCCGGCGACGAGCCAAAGAGGCCGATCATGACCCGACCCGTGTTCCAATCCGCCCTCTCCCGCCGCGCCGTCCTGACCGGTGGCGCGGCGCTCGGCGCCCTCGCCTTCTCCAGCGGCTGGCAGCGCGCCCTTGCGGCTCCGCTTCTCACGGTGGAAAGCCTCACCCTCGACGTGAACGGCAAGGCGGCGAAGGTGTTCGCCGTTAAGGGCCCTTCCGGCGAGGGCCTCTTCGCCAAGGAGGGAGACCGGCTCACCGGCGCGGTGCTCAACGCCTCGCAGAGCCCTGCGGTGATGCACTGGCACGGCCAGATCTTCGCCCCGCCGGACCAGGACCTCGCCCGTCCCAATGGCGGCGAACTTGCCCCCGGGGGCATCGATCAGGTGGATTTCCGCCTTACCCCGGGCACCCACTGGATGCACTCCCACACCTTGAGCGAGCAGCAATTGCTCGCCGCGCCCCTCGTCACCCGGGAGGCGGACGCGGGCGATGTCCAGGACGTGGTGGTGATGCTGCACGACTTCTCCTTCCGCAGCCCGGAGGAGATCCTGGCCGAACTCGGCGGAGCGAACGCACACGGCGGCCACGGTGGTCACGGCATGGGCCAGCAGATGCAAGGCATGCCGGGAATGGCGATGCCGGGAATGGACCACTCCGGCCACGGCATGGGGGGAATGGGTGCCGGGCCGGGCGCTGGAATGGGCGCCGCGATGCAGGGGGGAGGTATGCAAGGCGGCGGCATGATGGTGCACGCCAACGATGTTGCCTACGACGCCTTCCTTGCCAACCGCCGCACCCTCGCCGATCCCGAGGTGGTGCAGGTGGAGAAGGGCGGTCGGGTGCGGCTCCGCATCATCAATGGCGGCACCGCCACCGCCTTCTTCATAACCGTGCCGGGCCTGAAGGCGACCTGCATCGCGGTCGATGGCACGCCTTGCGCCCCGCTGGTGGCGGATGCCTTTCCGCTCGCCCAGGGACAGCGCATCGACCTCCTCGTGGAGATCCCGGCAGGGGGCGGTGCCTTTCCGGTGCTGGCGCAGGTGGAGGCCTCGCCCCGTCGCACCGGCTTCGTGCTGGCGACGGCCGGTGCTGCCATCGCCCGCCTCGGGGAGACGGCCGACAGACCGCAGGGGCTTCTCGACCTCGCCTTCGAGGGGCGGCTTTCCGCCTTAAATCCTCTCCCGGCGCGGCGGGCGGACAAGGTCTTCCCCATCATGCTGGGCGAGGAGCCGGGCTATCGCTGGACCATCAACGGCCGCATCCACGGGGAGGACGTGCCCTTCAGCGTGCAGCAGGGCGAGCGGGTGGAGATGACCTTCCTGAACCCCACCGGCATGAGCCATCCCATGCACCTGCACGGCCACCATTTCCAGGTGGTGGGCATCGGCGGGCGCCGCTTTGCAGGCGCCCTGCGCGACACGGTGATGGTGCCGCCGCACACGCCCGTGACCATCGCCTTCGATGCCGGGCAGAGGGGCGAGTGGTTCCTGCACTGCCACCACCTCTATCACATGGCCACCGGGATGATGGCGGTGGTGAAGGTGGCTTGACGATCGAGGTGGACAGGAAGCAGCAGGAAGCCTGGCGGGAGGCTGCAGGTCCGCGCCCCGCCATCCCGAGGACCGTCTGGGCCCTCGGCTTCGTCAGCATGTTCATGGAAATCTCGTCCGAGATGATCCACGCGCTGCTGCCGCTCTTCCTCGCCGGCACCCTCGGTGCGAGCGTCGCCATGATGGGCATGATCGAGGGCGTGGGGGAATCCAGCGCGCAGATCGCGAAGGTCTTCTCGGGCTATTTGTCGGACCACTTCGGTCGGCGCAAGCCGCTGATCCTGCTCGGCTACGGGTTCGGCGCCGCATCCAAGCCGTTCTTTGCCCTGGCCGGCGCTCCGGCGATGGTGTTCGCCGCGCGCTTCGCCGACCGCGTCGGCAAGGGCATCCGGGGCGCGCCCTGCGATGCGCTTGCGGCCGACGTCACCCCGCCCGAGATCCGCGGACGCGCCTATGGCCTGCGCCAGGCCCTCGACACGGTGGGCGCCTTCGTCGGGCCGCTGCTTGCCGTCGCGCTGATGGCGCTGTTCGCCGACGACATGCGGGCCGTCTTCTGGGTCGCCCTCGTTCCCGGCGCTCTTGCCGTGCTCTGCGTCGTCCTCGGCGTCGAGGACAGGTCCGTGGGCACGGTTGGAACAGGCCGGCCTCCACCGGTGCGGATCGCGGATCTCAGGCGCCTCGAACGTCCCTTCCTTGTCGTCGTGGCCATCGGTGTCGTCTTCACGCTCGCGCGCTTCAGCGAGGCCTTCCTCGTCCTGAATGCCTACGACGAGGGACTGCCGCTGGCGCTCGCTCCGTTCGTGCTCGTCGCGATGAATGTCGTCTATTCCCTCGGCGCCTAACCCGCCGGCGCCTGGTCGGATCAGGCGCCGCCGGAGCGGCTTTTGCTCAGCGGCCTTGCCGTGCTGGTGGCGGCCGACCTCTCCCTCGCCTTCGTCCCGGGCCTGTGGGGGGCGTTCCTCGGCATCGGCTTGTGGGGCGCGCTCATGGCGCTCACCCAGGGCCTTCTCGCCAAGCTCGTGGCCCAGAACGCCCCGGCGGCGCTGCGCGGATCAGCCTTCGGCCTGTTCAACCTCGCCACTGGCCTCGCGACGCTGGCGGCGAGCCTTGCCGCCGGGCTGCTGTGGGACATCAGTGGCGCCCGGGCGACGTTCATCGTCGGCGCCGTCTTCGCCCTCCTCGCATCCGCGCTCGTGATCACCTTCGATCCCAGCCGGAAGTCCTGAGGCGGTCCCGCCGACCATCGTCGCGGGAGGCGCGCTGGTCCTGTCCGACAGGGGGCGGTGGACAGGCTTGGCCTGCCCACCCCTTTCGTCCCCGGGACGCACTCTCATCGGCCGAGATACTTGAGGAGCGCCGCGATCCCGAGGACGACCAGGACCAGGATCAGGAGGCCGAACAGCCACATCCCCCACATGCCGGAGCCCATCATTCCGTCGAAATTCAGCATGGTTCCCTCCCTGGAGCCGGATCCGTCTCTGCAGTCCAAGAACGAGGACGCCTTAGCCAAGCGGCGTGCGCCGCAGGCGCAGGGCATTGGCGATGACGCTGACCGATGACAGCGCCATGGCCGCGGCGGCGATGATGGGCGACAGCAGAAGCCCGAACAGGGGATAGAGCACGCCCGCCGCCACCGGTATGCCGGCCGCATTGTAGATGAAAGCGAAGAACAGGTTCTGGCGGATGTTGCTCATGGTGGCGTGGCTCAGCTGCCGGGCGCGGGCGATGCCCTGGAGATCGCCCTTCAGCAGCGTCACGCCGGCGCTCTCGATGGCGACGTCCGTCCCGGTACCCATGGCGACGCCGACGTCCGCCGCGGCGAGGGCGGGCGCATCGTTCACGCCGTCGCCGGCCATGGCGACGATCCGCCCTTCCTGGCGCAGCCGCGTCACCACCTGCGCCTTGTTCTCCGGCAGCACCTCTGCTTCCACCTCGTCGATGCCCAGGCGCCGGGCCACCGCCTCGGCGGTCGTCCGATTGTCGCCGGTGAGCATGACGACGCGGACCCCGGCGGCCCGGAGCGCCGCCAAGGCCACGGGGGTGGTCGCCTTGACCGGGTCGGCGATGGCGATGAGGCCGCCGATGCGCCCGTCCATTGCAACGAAGATCACGGTGGCACCATCGGCGCGTAGCGCCTCGGCCTCGGCCGACAGGGGGGAGAGGTCCACGCCTTCCTCGCCCATGATGCGGTGGCTGCCGATGACGAGCTTTTGGCCGTCCACCGTGCCAGTCACGCCCTTGCCCACCGGGCTGTCGAAATCCTGGGCCTCGCCGAGAGGCAGGGCGCGCTCCTCCGCCGCGGCGACGATGGCCGCCGCGAGCGGGTGCTCGCTCGCCCGCTCGAGCGTCGCCGCAAGCCGCAGGAGCGCGTCCTCTTCCAAGGCGCCGGCCGTCTTCAGCGCGACCACCTTCGGCTTGCCTTCCGTCAGGGTGCCGGTCTTGTCCACCACCAGCGTGTCCACCTTCTCGAACCGCTCCAGCGCCTCGGCATTCTTGATGAGCACGCCCATGGATGCGCCGCGACCGACGCCCACCATGATGGACATGGGCGTCGCCAGCCCGAGCGCACAGGGGCAGGCGATGATGAGCACCGCCACGGCGGCGATCAGCCCGTGGGCGAAGCGCGGCTCCGGCCCAAAGATGCCCCACGCCGCAAAGGCAAGGACCGCGATGGCGATCACCACCGGCACGAACCAGCCGGATACCTCGTCGGCGAGGCGCTGGATCGGCGCGCGCGAGCGTTGCGCCTCGGCCACCATGTGGACGATCTGCGCCAGCATGGTGTCCCGCCCCACCTTGCCGGCGCGCATGACGAAGCCGCCGCTCTGGTTGAGCGTGCCGCCGATGACCTTCGCGCCGACGTCCTTGGTGACTGGCATGGATTCGCCGGTGATCATGGATTCGTCCACCGAGGAGCGGCCCTCGACCAGCTTGCCATCCACCGGCACCTTCTCGCCTGGCCGCACGCGCAGGCGGTCGCCCACCACGACCGCCTCCAGCGCCACGTCCTCGTCGCTGCCGTCGTCACGCACGCGCCGGGCGCTCTTGGGGGCGAGGTCGAGCAAGGCGCGGATGGCGCCGCCGGTCTGCTCGCGGGCGCGCAGCTCCAGCACCTGGCCGAGCAGGACCAGCACTGTGATGACGGCAGCGGCCTCGAAATAGATGGCAACCGATCCGTCGGCGGCGCGGAAGGTCGCGGGGAAGATCTGCGGCGCGAAGGTCGCCACCACGCTGTAGGCCCACGCCACGCCCGTGCCCATGGCGATCAGCGTGAACATGTTGAGGCGGCGGGTGACCAGCGACTGCCAGGCGCGGGTGAAGAACGGCCATCCCGCCCACAGCACCACCGGTGTTGCCAACACGAGCTGGGTCCAGTTGGACGCTTGCGCGCCGAGCAGCATGTGGAGATTGGTGAGGTGCCCGCCCATCTCCAGGGCCAGCACCGGCAGCGCCAGCGCAAGGCCGATCCAGAAGCGGCGCGTCATGTCCACGAGCTCGGCGCTGGGACCGGTTTTGCCTGTCGCCACCTCGGGCTCCAGCGTCATGCCGCAGATGGGGCAGTTGCCCGGTCCCAGCTGACGGATCTGCGGGTGCATGGGGCAGGTGTAGATCACGCCTTGAGGCTGACCCTTCGCTGCGGGCGGCGTTTCCGCCGCACCGGCGGTATAGGCAGAAGGGTTTGCGTCGAATTTGTCGTGGCATTTTGCCGAGCAGAAGAAATAGCTCTTGCCGCCGTAGTCCGACCGGAACCCGGCGGTGGCCGGGTTCACCTCCATGCCGCAGACGGGATCCTTGACCATTTCCGTGGGCGCGATCCCGGCGCCTTCGGGCGGGTGAACTGCATGGTCGTGGTGGTGATGGTGGCCGGCGTGCGTGTCGTGCTCAGTCATGAGGGCGGTCTCCGGAGCGAGGGGCTGTCGCGGATGAAATTCCGATACGGGGAAAAAGGCGGGGACGCGGCTGGCATAATCATCCCACGTCGGCCCGAACTCAGTGCGGGCTGCGGCTTCTTCCTGCCGTGCGAGCCGCACATAGACCGAGACGAGAATGGGGAACATGGCGAGCGTGACCAGCGTCGGCCATTGCAGCAGGAAGCCGAACATGATGACGACGAAAGCGGCGTACTGGGGATGCCGCACGCGGGAATAGGGACCTTCGGTCGCGAGGCGGTGATCGCGCTGGGCCGCATAAAGCACGTTCCAGCTCGCGACGAGCAGCCAGAAGCCGCCGAAGATCAGAATATTGCTGAAGATGTGGAACGGCCCGAAATGGGGGTTCACGCGCCATCCGAACAGGGTCTCCAGCAGATGGCCGGCGTCGTGGGACCAGAAATCGACACCGGGAAACTGCCGGCCGAGCCATCCCGACAGGAGATAGATGGTCAGCGGAAAGCCGTACATCTCGGTGAACAGGGCAAGGATGAAGGCCGAGAACGCCCCGAGCGTGCGCCAGTCCCGCGGTGTCTGCAGCCGGGTGAAGCTTGCCGCAAACAGGATGAAGACCGCCGAGTTGATGATCACGAGGCCCCACAGGCCATAAGCGGAGGTCTCGGTCATCGGTTGCCCCCATCGGGACCCGGCGGCCGTTCGCCTGGCTGGTGTCCCGCATGATGGCCGTGGCCGTGATGCATGAACATGTGCATCAGCGGGCAGGCGAGCAGCAGGAGGAAGGGCAGATACCCCAGCGCATGGACGCGGTGCTCCGAGAACAAAAGAAAGGCCACCGCGAGAAGAAAGCCGATGGCGACGATGCCGCCGGGCGAGCGCCAGAAGCTTCGGTGCGGGGCGCGCGTGCCGGTGTCATTGCCGGGCCGCGGCATATGGCCGGTGTCGTCATGCAAGGACATTTGGTCCTCCTCCACCTGAGCGAAGCAGGCCGGCTGCGATCGCCGACCCGCCAGCGAGGTTCGACGCTCACATGGGGCCCATTCCACCCGGCATCATGAGCTGGTCCGCCGTGCGCTTCTGCGCTTCGTCGAACGACGCGTAGAGCGGCCCGAGCGCGGCCTTGAGGCGGCGCACCGCTTCGAGGCGGGCGACGAGCATGCGCTCGTGACCGTCGATCCGCTGCGGCAGGGTCGGCGCCGAGCCGCCCTGCGCGGCCATCATCATCTCCTGCATGTCACCCATCATGGCGCGATTGGCCTTGAGCGCTTCCGTGAATGCGCTCCACAGGGGCTGCTGCGCCTCAGTGATCTTCAGTTCGGCCTTCAGGAAGGCGATGCGCCCTGCGATGCGGTCGGGGTCCATCATCTGGCTCATCCCCATGCCGGCCCCTGCGTTTCCGCCGCCCATCATGCCCATGCCACCCTGGCCCATCATCCCCATCATGCCCGGCCCCATCATGCCTTGAGGGCCACCTGGCGTCGGCGTGGCCTGAGATGGCTGCGGTGCCGGCGCGGCAGCCTGGGGCGCAGCAGGCTGGGCCTCCGGCGGATGGTGCGCGTCCTCGGCGAAGCCCGGCGTCGAGAGCAGCAGCGCGCCGGCGAGCATCAGATTGCGAAACGTCGTCATAGTCAGTTCTCTCCTATCGCTGCGGTCCGGCTGATGCCGGCCGCCTGGAAATCCAAACCGCTCCGTGTATCCTGTGGCCCTGTGCCCTCACTCCTGTGCTGTGGGTCCGCACCGGCTGGGTGGGCACTGCCCACGCCGTCATAGAGACTGTCGAAGAGGCGCTCCCACAGGGCGTCCCGCAGGCGCCGGCCCTGCTCGATCCCCTCGGCGACGCGCGAGACGACGTGCTCCTCCTCGACCTTGAAGGGGTTGTCCGCTGCGGCCGGATGCCGGTCGGCGGCGACCTGCTCCGCGAGCCATCGGACATCGCGCATCCAGGGCATAAAGCCTTCCGACAACAGGTAGCGGCTGGTGCGCATTGGGTGCAGCGTCTCAAGCATCGCCGCCGACCAGGGCGTCGTCAGCGCCCGTACCCAGGGGCTGACGAACGTGCGGTAGAAGGCTTCGTTGCGCTCCGACAGGTCGCGCACGCGCTCGAAGGCAGGGTCCTGCCGGGCGAAGCGGATGTCGGACACCTCGCGCGCCTCGAAGCGGACCTGATAGGCGCCCTCACGGCAATCGGGATCGCCGGACGGATTGTCGATCTTCATCTCGTAGAGGCCGGGCGGGAGCGTCTCGATCCGCGGCAGGCTCTCGAGGATGGCCCGATGCTCCAGCCGCGCAACCTTTGCGGAAACGAAGATGCCGAGGTGACCCACATGGCGGTTGATGAGATAGACGATGCGCTGGCCCGCCGCCTTGAGATCTTCCGTATCCTGGTACACGATCGGTAACCAGCCGAGCGCCTGATGGGGCGGCGTGATGTTGTCGCCATAGGATGCGAAGATCACGAGCGGGTTGCGGATGCGCCTGAGATCCGCATGGCACCCTTCGCAGATCCGGACGCGGCCCTGCTCCAGCCTGTTGCCGACGAAGAAGTTCTCCACGATGGCGAGGATCTCCTCGCGGCTCAGGAAGTAATAGCCGCCCCACCAGCGCTCGAAGGCGAGGAACCGCTCCCGCTCAGTATCCATGTGGGCATAGAGGTTCGCGTACTTCTCCCATACCGCCTCGGGCTTCAGCCCCTCGAAGTTCTGCACCAGAAAGGCGCCGTCGAAGCGTCCGTCCCCGAGGTCGGCGAGAAGGTGTGTCAACCACGCCCCGCCCTCGAAGCCGGCGGCGATGCGCATGGGGTTGATGCCGGTCTCGCCGGCCCAGTAGGACAGAGGGGTCCCGTTCAGCACGGCCGGTCCGGCCAGCCCCGCGCAGTTCGCGGCGAGCAGCGTCACCGCCCAGCCGGCCTGGCAGTTCCCATAGAGCACAGGCGCGGCGCCGGAATGTCGCCATGACACCTCCTCGACGAACCGCCGCAGCACGTGAAGCACGTCGGCGAGCGTCTGCCCCGCGGCGGGCTCTGGATAGAAGGTGACGAAATAGACGGGGTGCCCCTGGTGCAGGGCGATGCCGACCTCGGAGTCCTGCTTGAAGCCACCGATGCCGGGGCCGTGGCCGGCGCGCGGGTCGAGGATCACCACGGGCGGCTTGGCCGCGTCCAGACAATCTTCCAGGCACTCGTCCCCCACGCGGGTCACGCGCAGGAGGGCATAGTTTGCCGGACGCTCGAGCCGGCGGGCATCGAGCAGGACCTCATAGTCGAAGTCGAGCAGAGCCGGCTTACCGGCGCGCTCGTGCGCCAGCATGTTGTCGGCCCGCTGGCGCAGCGTGTCCCAGAACAGGATCCAGCGCTCGGCCACGTCCCTGCCATAGGACAAGAAATCGCGAGCGAACGTTCCGGGATCGCTGGAGAAGGCGCTCCCTTGGGCATTTCGGGTTTGCCGCGGGGTTCCGGTGCCAGTCGGTCCGGATTGTCCAAGCGCAGCCGTGCCGGCCATAGGCTCGGCAAGCGTGTCGCGACCATACATGGAAAGGTCCTCGTTTCGCCATCGGCACGAGGCCGACGCTGATTTCGGGGGCATCTTGCGGCACGTCGACGCGCCGGCGCCCTCAACGGGCGCTGCTTCGCGCGTCCGCCTCACGCCTGAAATGCGTTGAGACCGGTATCAGCTCTGGAAACGCGGGGGATCGAGGCCGGGCAAGACCGCCAAGCCGTCCGCGGCCTGGTTGGCGAGATCAAAGGGCTCTCGAACAAAGGTCAGATCCAGAACGTGCAGGCTCGCGCCGTCGGCCACGGGCACATAGACACTGCAGGAGACGCTGCAGCACTTTCCGTGTTCAGCGGGTTGGGTCGGCTCGTCCGGATGATGATCTGCGGGATCAAGCGAGGCGATCTGGTACGGATGATCCGCCGCAGCTGCGTATGCCGAATCCTCGTCATGGCACGGCGCGGAATAGGCGCTCGCGATGGGTCCGAACAGCATGGCCATTGCCACCAGGATCGCTGGCAGCACCTTCACCCACCCCGCTGCCGACCTGAGCCTGATCATATGCCTCATCGCCTCACCGGCGAACTATGCCTCATCATAGGTGCGCATGAAAGGACCGCCTTGAGCAGGATCAACGCGGGCGCCGACGAGGTCACCTGTTGCACGTGCTGTTCGGCGAGATCATCACGCTGAACACGCTGGGACTGGGCCTGGAGGTGCCGATGTTGGCGTCGATCCGGCCAGCGTCCCTGATCCTCACCCTTGCCGCGCTCAACGCCGTGTTCCGCTTCCACCTCGGCGTGATGACGATTTTGGCAGGCTGTTCAGTGCTCGGACTGCTCTATGGGCTTGCGGGCGGTATCGGGTGAGCCATGAATAATGGCTCTGTTCGACTTGGCGCGTCGACGGACGGATGCCGAACGGGGATGATGGCGGCCTCCGCAACCTCACAGAAGACCGGCCCGATCCTCTTCGGCTTCACGTCCCCCGTTCCGGGCCGGCTCCGTGCACTTCCGCCGCGACGGGTAGGACCAGATAAGATAGCTCCCATCATGCGCTGGTCCGCGACCGACCACGTGGCGTCGTCTCGTCTCAAGTAATCGCGATCGACCGCCGCTTGGGCCTCTGCCACAATCCGGACGGCGCCACCGATCCGCATCCTCGGACAGCATGGATGGCAAGGCTCTTTCGGCTCCGGCCCTGCCGAATGACATGGAGCGTGCTCAGATCTGCGCAAGGTCCCAACTGGACGCGCTGGCCGCGACCCGCAACAGCGTCGTGACGCCGATGGCAATAGCGCCGATGATCGAGAAGACGATCTGCCACGTCTCGGACGGCATGGCGAGCTTCGCGATGCCATGCGTGGCGTGATAGCCGACGATGACGGCCGGGATGACGAAGGCGAGCGCAAAGAGGAGCCGCGCCCACATCGGACGAACGACCGCGAACAGAACCTGGCCGATGCCGAGCGTGATGCCCCCGGCGATCAGGCCAACGACGATCGCACCGAGCCAGCCCGCGCCGGTTTGGTGTGCCCAAGTGCCGGCGCTGACAGCGGCGAAGAACGGCAGCGCGAAGACCGCGAGCGTAAACAGCAGCCAGCAGAATAACGCGATGGCGGCGAGACCAAGCAGGATGCCGAGGAAAATCATGGTGGTATCTCCATAAGGAAAGCTCTGACGGTTGCGCCTTCCACCACCACCACCGCGGCGCGATCACCAGCATAGCAAGGGAAAAAGCCGCCGGAATCCCTGCAATGGGGATGCTCGGGACTTCCGCGCTCCCTCCGCTATCTGGCGAAGGGATCAATCTCCCAGACGATCTGGGAGGCATCGCCGTCGAATTCGTCGGCCGGCACGACCGAGAGGCTGCCGTCGCCGGCGCGAAAGATCACGATGACGACCATCAGGGTCTTGGCAAGGCTGAGGGCGAAGGCCTGCGCATCGGTAGAGGACATGGGGTCCGGCTCCTGCTCGAAGCGGAGGACCATCCCCCGCTGACAGGCGCCCGATTGGTCCGGCCGATGGCCGCAATCACCGCGACGGCGAAGCGGAGCGGCGGCACGCGGTGCGTAGCCGACCCCTTGCGGGTTGATGGCGTCAGGCCCTCGGCCGGACCAAGGATCAGCGCAAAAAAAGCGGGGGTGGATGGTCGCTCGAAGATCGGCAGGTGCGGCCGTCTCCCTGCATAAGCTGACTCTGGAGGCTTTGTTCAGCTACACGTCTGATGAGTACAGGTCCTGCTCGTCAGTCCGGTGAAAATCGATAATGGAGCCAGCACTTTCATGAGAAACGTTCAGGGCTCGTGAAATTCGATTCCGATGGTCGAGAAGGGGGCAGCGCTCATGCGCCGCCTGACCCGAACCGATAGACCGGGATGCCGAGCTTGCGGGCCTTGTCGGCGAGGTTGTCCTGGATGCCCGTGCCGGGGAAGATAATGACCCCGATGGGCATGACCGAGAGCATCTGGTCGTTGCGCTTGAAGGGGGCGGCCTTGGCGTGCCGTGTCCAGTCGGGCTTGAACGCGACCTGCGGCACCTTACGGGCATCGGCCCAGCAGGCGGCGATCCTCTCGGCACCCTTGGGCGAGCCACCGTGCAGCAGCACCATGTCAGGGTGCTTCGCGCGGACCTGATCGAGCTTCGCCCAGATGTGCGTGTGGTCCATCGTGTCGCCGCCGGAAAAGGCGATCTTCGGACCTGTGGGCATCATCACCTCGGTCTCAGCCCGCCTGCGGGCGGCGAGGAAATCGCGGCTGTCGATGAGGGCTGCGGTGAGGTGCCGATGGTTCACCAGGGATCCGGAGCGCGGGCGCCAGGCTGAGCCGGTGTGCCGTTCGAAGGCATCGGCAGCCTCGTCGCGCATCAGCTCGAAGGTGTTGCGGCGTTCCATGAGGCTCTGGCCCTCGGCGATGAGTCGCTCCAGCTCCGCCGAGCGCACCTCGCTGCCGTCCTGTTCCTGCTGGCTGCGGCGCTGGCCTTGCTCGTTGTCGTCAAGGGTGCCCGAGATACGGCCGGCGGCACGGTGGAAGAGATGGACGGTCGACCACAGGAGATCGGGAAGGTCCGGCTCGAGGCGAGTGTCTTGCAGCGTCGCGATGAGGGCATCGAAGATGTCGGCAATTGCGCCGGTGATGCGGTCGGCATCGGGAAGCGGCCGCGGATCCGTTTCGTCGTCCGAGGGACGGTAGCCATAGAGCTGAAGTTCCTGCAGCAGGTGATCGGTGGGAGAGGAAGCGTGGCGGGGTCCGTCGTGCTCGGTGCTCATGGGAGGCTCCGTCGGTTGGACCGCAGCCTTGCGGCCTTCATGGCGACGAAGCCGGCGGGCGGGACGGACCTGCACCCCGCGGGAAGCGCGGGGCCGGAGCGTGAGCGGAGGATGGCGAAGGCCGGGGATTTTGCTTCGCGATGGAACGCCGCGTGTCGGGGCCCTGCGACGCCTGCGTCGTGGGGAAACACCGGCGACGGAAAATCACCGGCCGGAGCCATTGCCGGTCCGGGACGACTGCCGGCCGATCGCCCTCTGGAAGGCCTGGCTGCGGGTTCTCTGTCGGCGGTGGGTATCAGAGCGTGGCGGAAGAGCATTCCCGCTCGCAGCCACTCCAGATCATGGGCTCGTCACGGACAAGCGGGCGACGTCCTCGGGAGCAAGCTGACATCGGAGTTGCGCCCGCAAGGCGTCAACGCCAAAGGCGCGCAGATCTTCGTTGAAGTCGCCAAGCGTCGGCGAGAGCACGATGGCCTCGATCCCGGTGGAGTTCGCTCGTGCAATGAGGCTGTCCCGTGCCCTGTTGCCGGCCGGATCGGTGTCGCGGGCGATGTAGAGCCGCCGTAGCCCGGGTGGAAAGGCGATGGCGGAAAGGTGGGCGGCCGAGAGCGCCGCTGCCGTCGGGAGGCTTGGCAACACGCCGCGGAGGGAAAGGATCGTCTCGATGCCCTCTCCGGCAGCCATCACGTCATCAACTCGGCCGAAGCGAACGGCATGCTCCAGCAGGTGACCTATGGCCCGCCGGGGCGTGGCGATTGCCGCCTTGTCCGATCCGTCCGGAGCGAGCCACGTCCGGTGGATGCCCATGATCCGTCCCCTGAGGTCGGTGACGGCAGCGATCATGGCCGGCAGGGGTTGAATGGGCCCGTGCGCAGCCGGGCGATAGAAGCAGCGAGGATGAAAGCGCAAGCTTCCGGTTTCGTGCAAAGCCGAGATGCCGCGGGTCCGCAGATACGCCTCTACGATTGTGCCCGAAATCGGCTCTGCAGCGGCGAACAGCCGTCGTGCCGAGATGACCGGATCACGTGAGGAACATTGCTTTCCGCCATGAGGAGCTTCCGCGTCTGGTGAGATTGGTGGAAGGCGCAGAAATGCTTGAGCCTCTGCGACCACATCGGTGAAGTTGAGCAGGCCCCGGCTTTCGCGGATCACGTCGAGGAGGTCGCCGTGCTCGCCCGTGGCAGCGTCGGTCCATTTTCCGGCTGGGCCCTTCGCGGTGTCCGTCAGCCGCACGAACATGGAGCGGCCGGGAGAGTTGCGAACATCGCCGACCTGCCAATAGTGCCCCTGCCGTCGGCCCGCGGAGAGATAATGGCGGCAGACTGCCTCCGCCTGCCGCCCCAACTGCCGGGCCAGATCATGGGTCACATCCGTCATGGGGACGCTCCAAGAAAATGGCCCGCCGTCCGGGCCACGCGATAGGGGGGATCGCGGAGCCACAGACGGCGGGCCAGGTTGCCCGGGGAGGATTATTCGGCAGCGATCGAGGAGGAGATCGCTTCGGGCTCCTCAGTGTCGGCGAGGTCTTCGCTGTCGGCCATGGCCGTTTCGCCGTCGGTCTCCGCCGTTTCCTCGCCGACGGTGTCCAAGGGCTGGGTCCGCAGCGCCTCCGGGAGCCAGCCGCTGTCGGCGAGGAGGGTCTCGGCCTCCCGGGCCATGTCGCCCTTCTTGAGGTGGGCGATCCGCTCGGCCGGGCGCTCCCCCTTGGCCTCGGTCACCGCCTGCAGGATGCGGGCCTTGGTGACCCTGCCGAGGAAGGTGTCCACCGTGGGCTTCCATCCGACGGCTGCCATGTCGAGCGACACCGCCTGCGCCAGCCTATCGGCATGGGCGAAGGCGCGGGGACGGCGGTTCCAGGCCTCATGCACCGCATTGACCGAGAGGCTCACCACATGGGCGAACAGTGCGGCCCGGCTGTCGTGGTCCCACCCGCTCAAGGTGTCCCAGAGCGTGCCCGGCTCCTTCGGCAGAGCCTTGGCCCAGCTCTCATGCCGGACACGAATGGACTCGGCGGAGACGCTGTCATTGAGGCCCGGCGCCTGGGCATTGAACGAGACGCTCTTGAGATCGAGCTCAAGGCAGCTGTCCGAGCCATAGGCGTAGAAAGCTTTCAGCGTCAGGGCATGGACCGCGGCAAGGAAGGCGACGTCAGGCTGCTCGCCCAGCGAATGGCGCAGGCCGAGGGTGCGGTGGGTGGTCAGCTCCGTGAGCAGCCGGTCGGAGATGGGGGTGAGGCCGTCCTCCTCCTCGGGCTCGCCAGGAGCATCGCCTGCTGCCGCCTCCTGCCGAGGGGATGAGGCCACGAGGTTGGCACCGTCGGTCTCGATGGAAGGGTCATGGTCCTCCTCGACCGGCACCTCGTCCTCCGGGCGGACGAAACCCCGTTCCACCCGGAGCTTTCCATCCTGTGCGATGCTGACGAAGGCGCCGGCCCGGGCGACCTCCGCCGGATCGAACGCGAGAGGACGCGCTTCGAAGGCCTCCAGCATCGCCTCGAGTGCCCCGAGCCGCGCGTCGACCTCTTCGGGAAGCTCGTCGACATCGGCATGTTCTTCGGACAGACGATCGTATTCCCCCTGGGCTGCCTCCCGCGCAGCCTCCTCCGCTTCGGTCAAATGCATGGGCTCGCCCCGCAATTGGCGTAGGCCATAGGTGTGGCCATAGGCGAAGTCCGGCGCGACCTCGATCCACTTCCAACCCTCGCTCCGGATCACGTCGGCCTCGGCGACGAGCTTCTCGGCCACCATCCGGTCGACGAGGGGCACATCCTGCAGCCAGCCACCGTCATCGCCCTGGAACAGGTCGCGCAGCACCGTGCCGCCGGCCATCTCGTAGGCCTCGATGCCGATGAAGCGGGCCCGCTTGTCGGATGCCCGCACCGCGCCCTCCGTCAGCATGCGCCGGATGACATAGGGCTGCTTGTCGTAAGCTTGGGCGAGACGCTCCAGCACCTGCTCCTGCCGTTCATGGTCGCCCGATACGGTGAAGGCCATGAGCTGGTCGAGGGTGAGGCCATCCTCGGCATAGGTGTCGAGGAGCGTCGGAGAGAGCGAGGCGAGCTTCAGCCGCTGCTTCACCACCGCGACCGAGACGAAGAAGGCGGCGGCGATCTCCTCCTCGGACTGGCCCTTCTCCCGCAGAGCGAGAAAGGCACGGAACTGGTCGAGGGGATGGAGCGGCGCGCGCTGGACATTCTCGGCGAGGGAATCCTCCTCGGCGATGCCGCCCTCACGGACAATGCATGGCACCGGGGCCGTCCTGGCGAGGCGCTTGCGCTTCACCAGCAGCTCCAGCGCCCGATAGCGCCGCCCGCCGGCCGGGATCTCATACATGCCGGTCTCGACGCCGTCGGGATCGACCACGGCTCGGACATTGAGGCCCTGGAGCAGGCCGCGCCGGGCGATGTCCTCGGCGAGTTCCTCGATGGAGACGCCCGCCTTCACCCGGCGGACGTTGGCCTGACTCAGCACCAGCTTGTTGAAAGGGATGTCGCGGGAGGACGAAAGGGTGATCTTCTGAACGGCCGTGGCCATGGGATATTTCTCCGCGACGGGCGGCCAGAGAACCTCTCTCTGGCCTCCAACCCGTCACGAAGGACGGCGCCGCCCTCTTCCTCTGAGGGCAGCGCCGCAGAACCGATGATCCGGAAATCCGGAACAACACGAAGCCGGAGACACGACATTCCGCATCTCCGGCTTCGCGGATCTCAGACGGCGCGGTCGAGGAGTTTCTTCGCCCGCGCCTCCAGATCGAGGCGGGCATCCTGGTGGGGCTTGTCCCGGGCCACGGCCGTGATGCCCTGCACGAAGTCGAAGATGCTCTCCGGCTTGCGACCTTCTTCGGCCAGCACGGTCTCGATCACCTTCTGCGTCTCCGCCTTGGAGAAGCCCTTGCGGCGCAGGAACTCGGTGCGGTCCTCGTCGGTGCGCGCCACGATGCGCTCGCGTGCCGCCTTGATGCCGTTGACGAAGGGCATGGGGGAGGAGTTAGCAAAGCGCTCCAAAGCCGGCGCCGCCTGATGGGCGAACCGAGATGCGGCATACTTGGAGTGCCGGATGGTGATCTCCTCGAAATCCTCGACGCCCCACAGGTTGCGGTTCTGGCAGACGGCCCGCAGGTAGAAGCTGGCGATCCCCAGCGTCTTGGCGCCCACCTCCGAGTTCCAGCAATAGAAGCCCCGAAAAAACAGGTCCGGAGAGCCGTCCGGCAGCCGGCCAGCCTCGATGGGATTGAGATCATCCACCAGGAACAGGAAGACGTCCCGATCCGAGGCGTAGAGCGTGGTGGTGTCCTTGGTGATGTCGACGCGGGGATTGTAGATGCCTGTCGACCAGTCGAGCACACCCGGCACCTTCCAGCGGGTGTCGCCGGTGCCATTGCCGGCGATGCGGCGCACGGCATCCACCAGCTCGTGGTCGTAGATGCGGCCGTAGTCGGGACCGGTCACGGCCCGTAGCTCGACGCGGCCGTCCTCCACCTCCAGCGTCTTCACCTGCTCAGCGCGGTGCGTCAGCAGGCCGTGCTGCAGATTGATGCCGGCGAGCGGAGCCGGGAGTTGCCGCAGGTAGGCCGCCGGCGCGCCGATGAGGCTTGCAAGCTGGCCGAAGCTCCAGTGGGTCGGCGCAACAGGAGCCTCCGTCCCCGGCAGCGCGAGCGTCAGCCGGTCCGGCGCCTCTCGGCTCGCTTTGACGCGGATAGCCGCGCTCTCCACCGTCCGGGTCCGGCTCCGGTCGGACCGGCCGCGCACCGCGCCATACAGCTCCGACAGGGACAGATAGCGTTCGTCCGCCGGCCGGGAGAACCACTCCGACGACACGCGGCCGACGCGCTCGCCGCGATTGACATCCACCTTATACCCGCCGCTCGGATCACCGCGGGCGTCCAGAACCTGTTCGTTCATGGGATCGTTCTCCATGACGGGCGCCGGCAGCCTCTCTCCCGGCAGTCAACCCGTCACGGAAAACCGGTCCACCCTCTGACTCTTGAGGGGCGTTGCGGGGGCTCCCCGCTCGATGGGGTCGGCCGAGACCTGGCTCGGCCGCAGGGGAAGGCTTTCCCCTAGCAGCGTCACATCAGAAGAGCCGGATTCATTCAGGCCGGCTCGGGAACAGGAGATAGATCCAGTCGGCGCAAGCCGCCAGGATCTTCAGCGCCATGCCGGGGGAATGAATTTCAGCGCTGCCGTGGGACAGACCATTACGTAATGCGATAAGCGCCTCGACAGGATCGGCCATCAGCATGCTGCCCTCGACCATTGGCGGCAACGCGCCCGTTTTGCGTGCTCGATCGACCAGATTGCGCAGCGTGCCGCGTGCGTCTCCACCATGCCCACTCAAACGAAATTTGAGCGCTAGCTCGAAAGCTCCGAATGCTTGGATTTCTCCCACCACGAAGAGATCGTAGTCAAAAAAGGCGTAAAGCATGATGCTACGCGCTCTGTCGAAGGCCTTTTGAACCTCTACGGGTGCCGCACCCTTCAAGCCGACATCAACTATTCCGGCATGATGGTCTCGAAGCGTCATTCGACGCGCGACATCTTGCTCAATAACATAGAGGTCAGCGAACCGGGGATCGGGCTCGAGAAGGGAGTCGAATGGCTTGAGAGACATGGGGCAGATGGCTCCTCTGAGCTATGCGCCCCAAGCGTCAATGATTTGGCGCAGAGGAAACGGAGCTCTTTCCTTCGACCATTCGTGGTACGGCGCTGCCGTCTGGCTATAGGGGCCAGGCTCCGGTCGATCGAACTGAACCCGCGCCGGGATATGGAACGCGCTTCCGAAAACGATCGCCTCGCCCGACGACAAAATCGTCACCTGATCGAGCAAACGCCGCGCCTGCATCGGGATGATGCGTCGGAAATGGTCGATGTCGTCCGGGTTCTGCAGACGATGGCTGATGAAGTTGGCACACTGGCTGATAATTGTCTGGCTGATCTCGCTCGGTCGCTGGCTGGCGATGATCAGTGAGAGGCCAAACTTCCGTCCCTCCTTGGCGATACGCTCATAGGCGAGACGTGCGAGGCGATGGCCGCGGTCTTCGTCCGATCGCGCCGGCCGCGCGTAGTTGTGCGCCTCCTCCAGGACGAGCACCCAAGGATGCTTATAGCGTGATGCCGCCGGCAATCGCTCCCTTGCCTCGAGGAGTACGCGCCCGATGACGGCGCAAGCATAAGGGAGAATCTCGTTTCCCAACATGGATAAGTCGAGCACCGACACCTTAGGCCCGCCCGCATTTCCGAGACCAAAACGGGAAAACCACGATGCCAGATCCGGGATGCTAGTTTCGGCGTTCTCATAATTGAGAAACGAATGCCAGCGTTTATCGTCGAGGCGCGTCTTCAACCTCAGTTTCAACGTCGTGAGGTGTGCATCGACCCTTATGGTATCTTCCTTGGACACCGCTCGATTGATCAGGGATGGATCTGTCAACGTCGAACGGGAGATGCGCAACGGTGAATCGGCTGTCCGAACGGCAGTCTCGGCGACATGGCTGCCGCCGATGATCTTTGCGCGGATTTCATCCTGGAGCTTTCGAGCCTCGGCTTCGATCTGAGCAGCATTCGCGAGGACCTCTTGATTGAAACCGGTGATCGCTTTGTGCGATGCGAACAGAGTTTCAAATGAGGCTGTATCGATGTCGGAATTCGCCAGATAGCCTACAATCAGATCGCAATATGAACCAGCCGACTTCCGTTGTATCTTTTGGAGATCGGAAAGCAGCTTTTCGATTGAGATTAAAGCACTCTGGAATGTATTAAGATTCGAAACCTCATCAGCATTCCCGCCCTTCGCGATCGCCCACCAATCCTTCAGGACCGGCTCCTGCGTTTGTTCGGCAGCGCTCAACCAAGCGCAGATCTCTTCAGCATTGAGAAACCAGAGTGGAAGGCCGAATTCTTCACCGTTGAGGTAGATGCGATCGGGCAATCGTGTGACGGTCTTGCCTGTTGGGAATGCCTTTTCATACTCGCCATTAATGTCGAGGATAAAGACATGCGGCTCCTCGGCGGCACCATCGAGCGCCTTCATCGCCTTCTGGATCAGGCTGGAAACGGAAAAGGACTTGCCCGAGCCGGTGTTGCCGACGATCGCCAGAGGGCGCGAAAACAGATCGTTGTAGGAGGCGCGCACGACATTGCGCGTCTGGCCCGTTGGAAACCCGATTTTCAGGTCGTAGTCGAAGTCCTTGTCATCATAGCCTTCTGGCCTATTGCGCCGCGGCGGAAGCTCGAACACAGCGCGCAGCACGGCCGGCGATCCGATCTCAGCAGGGGTATCGAGGGTTGGCAGAACGGATATGCCCGGGCTGAAGGAGGCGTCGTCATCAATGTTCTCGATCGTGCCCAGCAACTGCACGCTGGCGATCCGGCGAGACTTCATCAACTCAAGGCTGAGGTCGTCGCCACTTGCAGGGTCGAAGCTCTCGCGCGCCTCGAGGTCGGTAATGATGCCGATGACGGTTTCGCCCGCCCCCAATGAAAATGTCAGGTAGGCGTTGATGGCGATCGCGACCTGGACGCCGTCAAGGGTCGCGCGAAGCGCCGAGCGGGTTTCGGGCAAAAGCTCGACTTTCACCCGAAACCCCTGAACAGCGACGATGTGGCCGACAAGTCTAGGATTATCCATGGTCAAGCCCCCGTATCGGGTTCGGCGGGCATTGCAGACGAGGCGATCTGCTTTTCAAAACGACGCAGACGCAAGAAATCGTCGAGCCATTGGACGTCGGGCATCGCTGACCGCGCAAAATCATCAAAGGTCGCGTGCTTGAACGTGGCAGCCGCAAAGGCTGCGTCGGTCGGGCACAACACGAAAGCGCGCTTGCCAAGGTCCTTGTACCGCCGGATGCGCTCGACGACCGGGCTCTCCGGATTGGGCTCCACCACCAGCATAACCAGCGACGGGTTGATCAAGGCACTCTCGATGATTCGGCTGACATGATCGTCGCCGAAGCCGTAGCCGAGGACGAGCAGGAACGTCTGAGGGATGCCGAGGCGCACTTGGAATGATCGGAAGAGATGCGCATACGGCATCGTCAGCGTCTGCGTGAACTTATTCGCGGTCGGCAGAATACCGATCGATGCGGTTCCCTCGGCAAGATCAACGAGTGCGGCTGCCTTCTCCTCCGGCTTCAAGTCCACATAGGCTCGGAACGGCGCGAGGTCGGGGTGCCGCGCCCGCATCTCGCCATCTTGCTCGAACCAGTGAATTGACCCATGCAGCTTGTAAAAATGCAGGAACTTGTCGAAGCGCCGGACTCGGCCTTCGGCGACTTCCCCCGGATAATAGACGTCAAGGCCGTAGACGGAGGGATCGAACCGCGCTGCGGCGCGGCCGGTGAACCCATCGAAATACTGGATGCCGAGCAACTCCAGCGCCTGCTCGAACAGGGTGTCGTAGTTCAACGTGAAAAGATGAGTTCGCCCGAGATTGCTATCTCGGGCGACGAGCTTGGAGAGAAATGCGAGCTGCGGCGGGGTCTCTCTTATCGACTTCGCCATGGCCTTATCGGGCAAGGACAGCGCGCATTCTGCGAAAATCGACATGCGCAGATGGTTTACGAACCACTGGAGATCGTCAAAGCTTGGTGCGGGTGTGCTCGGCCAGGTGACACCGGAGAATGGTGCGTCTTTCGACTGGCCAATGACCAAGGCGTTGGCGACGAAGGATAGCCAAGCTTCGAAACCTAGCGTCGGTTCATCGATAAAATTAGCCAGCCAGACGGCGTCCCTCCGCGCCTTGATGATGGGGCCGATTGAGGCAGGCACATCCGGGAGGGCCTCGATCGTTTCGAAGACAGCGGTTTCAAGATTCGCCATGGTCTTCCCGCCGGCTGAAACCGACGTACCGGAACCCGTCAAAACCACGAGGTTTTCCATGCGTAGCCATTCGGAGATCAGAGCTTGGAGGCGAACTCGCCCCTGTTTCTGGTCAAGCCCAAGCAGGAGATCTCCAGCATTGCCGTCTTCGGTCAGACCGATGAGCTGGTACTCGATGGGTACAGGCGGCGGCGCCATCTTCATTTTTCCCCCTCCAGGCCGCCACGCAACGGATTGATGATCTGGAGCCCGGCGAAGTCCTTCTCGTTGTCAGTCACCACGACGCATTCATTCGCACCGGCGACGGCGGCGATGATCATGTCGAGTCCGCTACGGGGACGACCCGCCACCTTGCCCTCCGCCATCAGCCGCGCCCAGATCAGGCCGGCCTTGGCGTCGAAGGATAAAATGCGGCCCGTGAACAGGGCCTGCGGCCCCTCCGGCCCGACAAACCAGGCGTCGAGCGCATCGCGTTTCTTGCCGCGGGGCTTTTCCAGAATGCCACGTCGAATTTCAGCGACGGTCAATGACGCAATAAACAGGTCCTCGTCGCGCTGTGTTGCCATCCAAGCCAGCAACGACGCCGACGGCTGCGGCTTGACGATATTGCTGATGATGTTGGTATCGAGGAGATAGCGCGTCACAGATCGACCTTACGCCCCTCTTCACGCGGGCGGGAAAGATCAAGCTCCGCGCCCACCAGCGGCGAGCGGCGTAAAGCGGTGAGGATGCCGCCGGGCTTGGGTGGTTCGCCAGCGACGACTGTCTTCACGGCCGCGCGAACCTGCTCCGCTTCCGGCCCTTCCTCAGCCAGACGACGGGCAAGAGCGCGTATCAGCTCGCGATCGGATTCGAGCGCCATGATCTCGAAGCGCGTGAAGCCGCGCTGCGTCAGACGGGCGCGGTAATTCTGGATCGCTCTCTTCTGTGCAGCATTGCCCATGGCCACCCTCCATGCTATATCTGGATATATAGCCCAGATTTGTTGTGCAGACAAGTGAGGACGCGATGGCGAAACGCGTTTCAGACAGGCTTGGCCAGAGAGCGGATCGCCGCGCCATCCGATGCCGGTATTTTCCGTCTGCTGTGATGCGCTTTTCTACGCCGGATGGCGCCAGCACCAGCAACAATATGCCGAATGCCGTCGAATACTCTCCGTTGATTTGCGTTGCTTATACTTCGATTCACAACAATCGTGAAGCCGATCAACTTGCAATCGCTATCGAACGGCGCAACGATGGACCAGGACAAACGCCAGCAGCAAAGGAGCGCGCTTCGGCTCGTCGAGCCGGAACTGTCGCTCGTGCGCCGCGGCGACGGTCCCGACCCGCGCCTGAGCGAGTTGGCTCGCCTGCTCGCCCGTCGTGCTGCGCGGGAGGTGTTCGAAGAGCAGATGAAGGAACGCAGCACGACGCGCTCCTGACACCTCAGGAGAGTGCGCTTTGAAAGTCGCGATCTACGCCCGCTATTCGTCCGACAATCAGCGCGACGCCTCCATCGCCGACCAGCTCCGCATCTGCCGCCTCCATGCCGAGAAGCAGGGTTGGCAGGTGGTCGAGGAATATACCGACCACGCCATTTCCGGCGCCTCCCTTCTTCGTCCCGGTATCCAAGCCCTGATCTCGGACGCAGCGCGCGGCCGTTTCCAGTACGTGCTGGCCGAGGCGATGGATCGTCTTTCGCGCGATCAGGAGGACATTGCCGGCCTCTACAAGCGCATGGCCTATGCGGACGTGAAGATCGTCACGCTCTCCGAGGGCGAAGTCACGCATCTGCATGTCGGTCTGAAGGGCACGATGAACGCCCTGTTCCTCAAGGATCTCGCCGACAAGACGCGCCGAGGCCAGCGCGGGCGCGTCGAGATGGGCAAGTCCGGCGGCGGCAACGCCTATGGCTATGATGTGGTGAAGAAGTTCGACGCCGGCGGCGAGCCCATACGCGGCGACCGGACCATCAACGAGTTTCAGGCGGGGGTCATCCGCCGCATCTTCCGTGACTATTCGGCCGGAAAGTCGGCGAAGCGAATTGCCTTCGAGCTGAACAAGGAGGGCATCTCCGCGCCGGGCGGTGGAGAATGGGGCTTCAGCACGATCAACGGCAATCCGAAGCGCGGCAACGGAATCCTCAACAACGAGATGTACGTTGGCAAGCTGGTCTGGAACCGTCAGCGCTTCATCAAAGACCCGGACACTGGCAAGCGCCAGGCGCGCATAAACCCGGAGGAGGACTGGATCACCCAGGATGTGCCCGAGTTGCGCATCCTTGACGACGAGCTGTGGCGGGCGGTCAAGGATCGCCAGAAAGCGGTCAAACTGAACCGTAGCGACAACGGCGAGACCGAGAACCACTTCCGGGAACGTCGGCGCCCCAAATACCTTTTCTCGGGCCTGACCAAGTGCGCCTGCTGTGGCGGTGGCTATTCGATGATCTCGGCTGACCTGGTTGGCTGCTCGACAGCCCGGAATAAGGGCACTTGCGACAATCGCAGGAACATCCGGCGCGATCAGTTCGAGGCGCGCGTCCTGAACGCGCTGCGCCATCACCTGATGGACCCAGCGCTGTTCAAAGAATTCTGCGAGGAATTCACCCGCGAGATGAATCGGCTGCGCATGGAAGGCCGAGCGTCGATCGATGCGGCCGAGGCCGAGATCAAGCGAATCGACCGGGAACTCGACAAGTTGATGAAGCTCATCCTCGCGTCCGACAGCGACGACGCCCCCACCCGGATGATGAAGCAGATGAAGGAGCTGGAGGCTCGCCAGAAGGAGCTAAAAGCGTTCCTGCAGGACGCCCAGGAGCCGCCGCCCCTCCTGCATCCAAACATGGCGCATCACTACCACGCCCAGGTGGATGAGCTGTATGCGGCGCTTCAGGAGGATTCGGAGGAAAAGCGGATGACGGCGGCCGACCTGATTCGCTCGCTGGTGAAGGAGATCATCCTGACGCCGGCAGAAGGCGAGCTTCGGGTCGACGTGCGAGGTGATCTGGCTGGAATTCTTGCGATTTCGCTCAAAAGCAAACGGCCCGCCAGAGGGGCGGGCCGATCGCAAGTCGAGATGGTTGCGGGGACCTGCTCTGATCAGAACTTGCGAACGCAAAAAAGCCGCCCGGTGGGGGCGGCTGATTTGCGCGATTTGGTATCGCAATTTGAGATGGTTGCGGGGGCAGGATTTGAACCTGCGACCTTCAGGTTATGAGCCTGACGAGCTACCGGGCTGCTCCACCCCGCGTCAGAACCGAGAGTTTGCCGGCGAACCGGCTGTCGGCGAGGCGTATGTAGCAATCCCCGCTCCCAATGGAAAGGCCACGGAGCATTATTTGTGGCCGGGCACCCCTGCCCTGTGGACGACGCATGTCTACGCGCCCTCCGCGATTGCCTGAAATTCCTTTATTCGCAAAAGGTTGAACGAAAAGGACAGGCTTCAGCCGTGGAGCCAGTAAGCGCCGGCCATGAGCACGATTTCGCCCACCACCACCCCGGCGAACACCGAACGGCGCACCAGAAGGAAGCCGGCGACGCCCGCCACCACCGAGCCGAGGCGCAGCATAAGCGGTATCTCGGCCAGCGCCCCGGTGGGCGCGAAGAGGAGCCGCGCCACCACGGCGGCCAGAAGCGCGGTCGCCACCGCCCGCACCCAGTGGAAGACGGCGCTGCCCTCCTCCACCCGGCGGCCCGCGATGACGGCAAGGGTGCGCCACACCTCCGTCGGCAGGAAGCCGAGGAGGATCACCAGCAGCAGGGCCGCGCCTTCACTCATCGGCGCGATCATCGCCGCCGCTCCAGCAGGCGACCGGCGATGAAAGCCAGCGTGCCGCCGCCGATGCCGGCAATCATCAGATCAAGCCCGCCCGCAAGGTTCAGCGTCAGCGGCATCAGGATGAAGCCGGCGGCGAGGGCCAGCCAGTCCGTCGGCAGCGTTGCGTTGCGCACCATCAGCACGGTGAAAGACAATGGCGTGAGCAGCAGCAGGCCGGCCGCGACCCATCCGGGCACCTCGCCGGCCACGGTATAACCCGCAACCGTGCCGAGGCAGCTGACGCCGATCAGCGACAGGCCGAGGCCCAGGGTGAAGGGCACGCGCCCCTCGCCCGGAAGGTGCGGCAGCATGCGCAGCCCTTCGAGCCACACGGTCATCGCCACGAAATGCGCGCAGACCAGCTCCCAGAACAGGCTGCGGCGCGGCCCGCGCATGTAGGGCGCCACGGAGACCACCATGGGCAGGAGGCGCATGGACGACAGCCCCACGGCGAGCGCGATGGCCGGCAGCGCCGTGCCCGCCGCGAGCCCGCCGATGAGGATGAGCTGCGCCGGCAGCGCCCACACGAGGAAGGTGGATGCGACGCCGGCCCCAAGGGGAAATCCCACCCCGTTGAGCACCGCGCCGAACCCGAGATAGCTCGCGAACAGCACCAGCGCGGGCACTGATACGGCCTTGCGCATTCCCATCAGGAAGTACACCGGCGGCGCATGATGCGCGGGGTGAAGGGAGGGCGGGGCGTTCACGGGAGTTCGGGTCCGGAGGCGAGAGGCAGAGGGGACACGGGTCGCCACAAGCCGGCGAACGCCTCCCAATAGCATCTCCCCCCGCAGCCGGGGAGTGATCCCGCCGCAGGGCGCCGGCGCGGGTCATGCGGGAATGACGCGGCTGCCAGAGCCGAATCTGCGGCTGGTGCGGACGGCGGGACTCGAACCCGCACGCCTTGCGGCGCAAGATTTTAAGTCTCGTGCGTCTACCGGTTTCGCCACGTCCGCGGGGCCGGGCGCACGGCCCGGCGGACGTGTCTTAGAGCATGTTTCGCGGCGGGAGTGTACCTCCTCGCCGCGCGTCGGGACGCCGGCTCAACGCCGGCCGGTGCGTTCGGCCTCGAGACGCCAGCACAGGATGGCGCCCATCATCAGGCCGCCGATGAGGCTGAGGTGCTCGACCACCACATGGAACTCGAACAGGCGCTGCTCGCCCTGCATGGTCCAGAAGGGATGGGCGATGGGGATGGTGAGCGCGGTGAACACCGCCAGCATGCCGAAGCCGAGCCAGGCCATGCGGTTGGCGATGACCATGGCCGAGCCGGCCAGCAGCACCACGATGGCGAGCGGCACGAACACCACGGCCGGCTTCACGCCGAAGAATTCGAACAGCGCGAGTGCCCCGCCGAAGTTGAACAATTTGTCCAGGCCGGCGCCCCAGAAGATGAAGGTGAGCAGCGCACGGGCGAAGATGCCGAATGCGGGGCTCGACAACAGGGCGGCGATGGGACGTGGGGTCAAGATGGCACCTGTGGGCAGTTGAGACGGCGCGCGCCTGATAGCCGGCGGCCGGCACCCGCGCGCCTGCCTCTCTTGCCGCCCGCTCTCTGAACGGCAGCTGAACCGATGTGCGCCGCCCGCCGGCGCGCCGTCCTCAGGAGGCGTCGGCGGCAACCGGGGTGATGGCGACGGATTCGCCGCAGCCGCAGGAGGACGTCTGGTTGGGATTGTTGAAGACGAACTGGGACGACACCCTGTCCGTCTTGAAATCCATCTCGGTGCCGATCAGGAAGAGCACCGCCTTGGAATCCACCACAACCTTCACGCCCTTGTCCTCGACCACCGAATCGAGCGGTGCCACCTCGGTGGTGAAGTCGAGCTTGTAGGACATGCCGGCGCACCCGCCGTTCTCGATGCCCACGCGCACGGCGGTCCCCGGCTCGGCATCGGCGAGAATCTCGCGCAGGCGCTCGGCGGCGACGTCGGTGATGCGGATCACCGGCGGCAGGCTGCGCCGGGCGGGGCGGACGGGGGGCGTTTCAGTGACACTCATGGCAAACCTCCAGACCCTGCCGGTTCAAGGTCGGCGGGCCAGCCTCCTACAAATGGTGGATGATCGCGGCAGGAGCAAGTCTCAGGATGCATCCGGGATGCCGCCCCCCTCCAAGGATGGCCGTGAGCCTGGTGAGCCGGTATTTTGCAACCATGACACCGCAACCATGACATGGGGAATTTCCGCGATTTCTCTTTTTCGCAGCGACGGTCAAGATATAGGTCTCGACACGGCGGCCTGACGCCGGCTCGAGGGGGCAGACGAAGCATGAGGGCGAAACCGGCCAGCAGGCGGTTCCGCGCGGCGACCGCGATCATGGCGGTTGCCGCGATGTGGAGCCGTGCGGCCGAAGCCCAGCCGGCCATCGCCACCGGCAGTTTCGGCAGCGCGCCGACGCTCAAGACCACCCTTATTGCCCTCGTGGTCGCCGCCGCCATTGGCGCCGCAGCCTTCATGGCCGCGCGACTGGTCGCCCGGCGAAACGCGGCGAGCGACGCGGCCGCAGGCCCGTTCAGCGCGAACGGCACGGCACATGCGCTGCCGGTGCCCACGGGCGCCGGAGGCGCCATGCGCGCCGTGCTCCTGCTGCTTGGGCTCGGCGCCATTCTTCTCGTGGTGACCGTGCTCGTCTACCAGGCCAGCGTGCAATCGGCGATCACCGATACGCGGCGCCTCCTCGCCACCCTCGCCGAGGTTCAGGTGCGCAGCCTCGCCCAGGAGCGCCAGCGGCTGGAGACGGGAGCGCTGGCGTTGGGATCGAGCCGCTTCCTCGCCGACGATGTGGCCGGCTGGCACGCCGAGCCGTCCTCCGAACGGCGTGAGCGCCTGCGCCTTCTGCTCGGCGACAGCGCGCGGGCCTTCGGCTTCGTCGGTGCCGAGCTGTGGACCAACAAGGGCGCCTTCGTGATGTCGTCCGGCCCGGAGCCCGGCCGGCCCGACATGGCGGAGATGGTGCGGCAGGTGGCGGCAACAGGCCAGTTGGCTGAGGCCCCCCCGCCCCGCGATTCCGGCCGCGCCGGCGGCTTCGCCTTCCTGGTGAACGTGCCGGTGCGCAACGCCGCGAACGAGCCTTGCTGCGTGCTGCTCCTGCAATCGCCGGCGCGGCCCGATGCCCACCCCATGCTCTCGGCGGTGTTCCGCACCGCCCGCACGGCCGAAGCGCTGCAGGTGGGGCCGGATCCGCGCGGCGGCGTGCGTGTCACCACGGCGGTCTCGCGCGATCAGGCGGCGCCGATGCCCCGGACATTCGCCGCCGACCCCTTCAGCTTCGCGGCCGGCACTGGCAACGCGGTCGGTGCCGGGACGGGCACCGATCCGTCCGGCCGCGCCGTTCTGGCGGTGCGCGTGCCAATTCCCGGCGAGCAGTCCGCGCTGGTCCTCAAGGTGGATCGCGACGAGATCCTCGGCGGCGCCCGCACCTCGGCCTTCTTCTCGGCGGCGCTCGCCTGCGCGCTGCTTCTGCTGGCGGTGGCGGTGGGGCGTGGGCTCCTGCAGAAAACCCGGATGCGCGATGCGGCGCGCGAGCTCACCGCCGCCCGCGCGGTGGGCGAGGCCGAGGCGCGCTTCCGCGCCGCCTTCGACCAGGCCGCCACCGGCATCCTCCACCTCGACCTCGACGGCACCATCCTGCGCGCCAACGACAAGGCCTGCCGCATGCTGGGCCGGCCGGCGGACACGCTTGCGGGCTTGAGCCTGTGGCAGCTGCGGGAGGCGGCCCACGCAGCCAAGGGTGCCGACGTGATCCGCCCCCTCCTCGACGGACGGGCCGCCGAGATCGAGACCGAGGAAAGCGTGGTGCGCCCGGACGGCTCGGCGATCTGGCTTGGCTTCACCTTCTCGCTGGTCCGCAATGCGGATGGCGCGGCGGACCACCTGCTGCTGGTCGCGCAGGACATCTCCGCCCGGCGCGCCGCCGAGGCGGCCCTGCGCGAGAGCGAGGAGCGCTTCGGCCTCGCGGTGAAGGGCTCGGACCAGGGCGTCTGGGATCTCGACGTCCGCACCGGCCGGCTCTACCTGTCGCAGCGGGCGCGGGAGATGCTCGGCGTCGGCCCCGATGAAGCGGTGGACGTGCGGCGTCCGTGGCACGAGATGCTGCACGCCGACGACCGGCGCAAGGTGGCGGCCGCGTGGAAGGCCTTCCTCAGGGGCGGGTCGCCGACCCTGGAACTCGACATCCGCCTGCGCCGGCCGGATGGCGCCTATCACGATTTCCGCTGGCACGGTCTCGCCGCCCGCGATGCCGCCGGCGCCATCAGCCGGACGGTGGGTCTTCTCGCCGACATCACCGGCTCCAAGCAGACCGAGCGCCACCTCCGGCTCGCGGCGGCCGTGTTCGCCAATTCCCACGACGGGCTGGTGGTGACGAACCTCAGGTCCGAGGTATCCGCCGTCAATCCCGCCTTCTCGCGCATCACCGGCTACGCCGAGGAGGAGATCCTCGGCCAGAACATGCGCCTGCTCCATTCCGGCCGGCACGACCGCGACTTCTACCGGGCCCTGTGGAGCGAGCTGACCACCGCCGGCGTCTGGCGGGGCGAGATCTGGAACCGGCGCAAGAATGGGGAAATCTTCCTCCAGCAGCTCAACATCACCACGGTCTATGACGAGAGCGGCGCGGCGCAGAACTTTGTGGGCGCCTTCCAGGACATCACCCAGAGCAAGCATTCGGAATTCGAGCTGGACCGGCTCGCCCATTACGATCCGCTGACCGACCTGCCGAACCGCACGCTCATCGCCTCGCTGCTCGACCTCGCCCTGAGCCGGCCGGGATCGCGCTGCGCCGTGCTGTTCTTGGACCTCGACCGATTCAAGACCGTCAACGACAGCCTCGGCCACATGGCCGGCGACGCGGTGCTGCAGATGGCCGCCCGGCGTATCCAGGACGGGCTGGAGAGCGGCGCCACCCTCGGCCGGCACGGCGGCGACGAATTCGTCATCATCCTGGAGGGCATCGCCGGGCCGGAGGACGCCGCAACCGTCGCCAACCGGATCATCCAGGAGATGGGCCGGCCCTTCGCCATGCCAGGGGGCGGCGAAATCTATCTCGGCGCCAGCGTCGGCATCAGCCTGTTCCCCGAGGACGCGGACACCCCGGCGACCCTGCTCCAGCACGCGGATTCGGCCCTCGCGGAAGCCAAGTCCCACGGCCGCGGCGGCTATGCCTTCTACACCCAGGCACTCACCCGCGGCGCCCGCGTGCGCATGGAGATGGAGGCGGACCTGCGCCGCGCCCTCGCCCGCGAGGAATTCGTCCTGAACTTTCAGCCGGTGGTGAATCTCGCCACTGGCCGCATCGCCGGCACCGAGGCGCTGGTGCGCTGGCAGAGTCCCACCCATGGCCTCGTCACCCCCAACCGCTTCATTCCCCTCGCCGAGGAAACCGGCCTGATCGAGCCGCTGGGCAATTGGGTGATGGAGGCCGCCTGCCGTCAGATGGCCGAATGGCTGGACAAGGGCGCCGACCTCGACTTCATCGCGGTGAACCTGTCACCGCGCCAGTTCCAGCGCGGCGCCCTGTGCGAGTTCGTGGACGACGTGCTGCGCCGCACCGGGCTGCCGCCGCACAAGCTGGAGGTGGAGATTACCGAAAACCTTCTGTTCGATGCGCGCGCCGCGGCGGAGCGCAAGCTGCGCCAGCTGAAGGAGACCGGCGTGCGCATCGCCCTCGACGATTTCGGCACCGGCTATTCCTCGCTCGCCTACCTCAAGCGTTTCCCCATCTCCAAGCTGAAGATCGACCGCAGCTTCGTGCGCGACCTGCCGCGCACGGCAGACGCGGAGATCGCCACCGCCATCATCTCCATCGCCCGGGCGCTCGGCTTCTCGGTGGTGGCGGAAGGCATCGAGGATCCGCGCCAGCACGACTTCCTGAAAGCGCGGGGCTGCGACTTCGGCCAGGGTCACCTGTTCAGCCGCGCGGTGTCCGGGGAGCGCCTGCTGCGCCTCGCGCTCAGCGGCCCTCTGGCGCCGGTGCCGACACCCGGCGCGCCCCGCGGCCCGGCGCCCCGGACCAATACGCCGGGCAGCACCTCCCTGCATTGAGGAGACGCTGCTATTCCCCGACCTTGAAGGGCATCGGGATATCTTCCAGCGAAATGATGCCGCTGGTCATGAGGTAGATGATGCCGGCGGTGACGACGAGCGCGATCAGGCTGGTGGCGATCACCTTGTAGAGCATCAGCGGACGCACCGGCGCGCCGGGATCGGTCCCGGGGACGACGTCCGCGCTCTCCGCCTGGGAGCGCACGCCCCACGGCAGCACGGCGAACAGGCTCACCCACCACACGATGAAATAGATGGCGACGACGGCACCGACCGACACGGCGTCTTCCTTGATTGGCGGCGCCAGGGTCCCGGCGCCGCGAAGGGAATTTCATGCCATCGGCCCCGGTCTGCGACCGGTGCCGCGCGGGCCGTTCCTCAGGCCTGCTCCAGTTCCACCAGCGTGCCGTTGAAGTCCTTGGGGTGAAGGAACAGCACCGGCTTGCCGTGGGCGCCGATCTTCGGCTCGCCCGAGCCGAGCACGCGGGCACCGCTGGCCTTGAGCTGGTCGCGGGCGACGATGATGTCGTCGACCTCGTAGCACAGGTGATGGATGCCGCCGTCCGGATTGCGCTCGAGGAACTTGGCGATCGGCGAATCCGCGCCGAGGGGCTCCAGGAACTCGATCTTGGTGTTGGGCAGGGTCACGAACACCGTGGTCACCCCATGCTCCACCTGCGGCACGGCGGCGGAGACCTCCGCGCCCAGGGTGTCGCGATAGAGCGCCGAGGCGGCCGCGATGTCGCGCACCGCGATGGCCACGTGATTGAGCCGTCCGATCATGTTTCCCCTCCGGTTCGTCACCGATCCATAGCGCAAGGCGCGGCACGGAGAAATACGGCCATTGGGCGCCCTCGGCTCAGCACGCGGCCAAGCGATCGCCGCGCGGGCTGTTTGGGCGTTGCTCCGCTCAGGCGCCGCGCGGGCTGTTTGGGCGTTGCTCCGCTCAGGCGCCGCGCGGGCTGTTTGGGCGTTGCTCCGCTCAGGCGCCGCGCGGGCTGTTTGGGCGTGCTCCGCTCAAGCGCCGCGCGGGCTTGGTCCGGAGGCTGCACCTCCGGACAGGCTCACACCTCAAGCACGTGGACGTGGCAGACCGGCTTCTTGCCCCAGGCCGCGTTGACGGCCGAGCGCACCGCCCGCTCCAGGCTCTCGGCCAGCGCCTCGGGATCGCGGCGGCGGGCCTTGGGAAGGTTGTCGAGGGTGGCGACCACCGTGTCGAGCACGTGATCGAGCATGTCCAAACCGCCCTCCCCGCGCTCCGGCACGCCGGTGATCTCCACGGAAGGATCGCCCGCGAGGCCGCCCTGCTTGTTCACCGCCACGGCGATGGAGATGGCGCCCACATAGCTGAGCTTGCGCCGCTCGGGGATGGCGCGCGCCCCCTCGGCCAGCAGCAGGCGACCGTCCTTGTAGAGGCGGCCGAAGGGCACGTCGTCCACCCGCTCGGCCGGGCCGGGGGCGAGGCGGATGACGTTGCCGTCATAGCAATTCACCACCTCCGGCACGCCCATGCGGCGGGCGAGCAGCGCGTGCTCGTGCAGGTGCAGCGCCTCGCCATGCACCGGGATCGCCACTTCAGGGCGGATCATGCGGTACATCTCCTCCAGTTCGCCCCGCCGGGGATGGCCGGAGACGTGGACGAGGGCGGTGCGATCGGTGATGACCTCCACCCCGCGCTTGATGAGCGCGTTGACGATGTGGTTCACCACCTTCTCGTTGCCGGGAATGGTACGCGAGGAAAACACCACCTGATCGCCCGGCGACAGCGCGATCTCGGGATGATCATCGTCGGCGATGCGGCGCAGCGCGGCGCGCGGCTCGCCCTGGCTGCCGGTGAGGATGGCCACCACGCGCTCGCGCGGCAGGTATCCATAGGCATCCGCGCCCCGGAAGGCGGGAATGCCGTCCAGCAGCCCCTGCTCACGGGCGACGCCGACGACGCGCTCCAGCGCCCGGCCCACCAGCACCACCTCGCGCCCGTTGGCATAAGCCGCCTCGGCGATGCCGCGGATGCGGGCCACGTTGGAGGAGAAGGTGGTGAAGGCGATGCGGTGCTTCGCCTTGGCGACGATGGCCTTCAGCGAGGCTCCCACATCCGCCTCGGACGGGGAGATGCCGTCGCGGATGGCATTGGTGGAATCGCAGATGATGGCGCGCACGCCCTCGTCGCCCAGCGCCTTCAGCCGCGCAATGTCGGTGGCCTCGCCGACGAGGGGCGTCGGGTCGAGCTTCCAGTCGCCCGTATGGACCACCAGACCCGCCTTGGTGCGGATGGCGAGGGCGTGGCTGTCCGGGATGGAGTGCGAGACCGGCACGAATTCGACGCTGAACGGCCCGATCTGTATCGGCTGGCGCGCGCGCACGACCTCGATGGGCAGTTCGGAGGGCGCGCCCGGCTCGCCGGCCCGCTTCGCTTCCAGAAGGCCGGCAGTGAAGCGGGTGGTGTAGATGGGGCACTTCAGGCGCGGCCACAGGTCCAGCACCGCGCCGATATGGTCCTCATGACCATGGGTCAGCACGAGGCCGGCGATCCTCTTGCGCTCGGTTTCGAGGAAGCGGATGTCGGGCAGCACGAGGTCCACGCCCGGCGCCTCCTCCCCCGCGAAGCTCATGCCGAGATCGACCACGAGCCATTCCCGCGCCTTCTTCGGGCCGAAGCCATAGAGGCCGAGGTTCATTCCGATCTCGCCCACGCCGCCGAGGGGCGCGAAGACCAGTTCATCCGTGGGTGCCATCAGGGGGTCACTTCCAAACGCGGCGCCCGGCGCGCCGGCGCGAGCGCGTGCCGGCGAGCGCATGACGCGCCAAACAGAAACAGCCCCGCGACGCGAGGCTCAGGAAAAGGCGGGCGGTCGTATGATGGGGTCCCGCCCCCGCAATGCAAGCCTTCCAGGCCCGGCCGCGACGATCAGTCGGGCTTGCCGAGGGAGACATCGCCCGCGGTGATGATCTCGGCCACGCCGTCCCGACGCCGCAGCATCATGGCGCCGCGGGTGTCGATATTCTCGAAACGCCCGACCACCTCGCGCTCGCCGATCTTCACGCTTACCTGGTCACCCATGCCAAGCGCATGACGCATCCAGTCCGAGCGGATGGCGGGGAAGCCGGCGCCGGCGTTCCACTGGTTGAGGCGGACCGCCATGGCCAGGTCGAGGGCCTCCAGCATCCGGTCGGGCGCGGTGGGCGCGCCGAGGGCTTCGAGGCTGGTCGCCTTGTAGGGCAGGTCCTCGGGATGGTGCAGGCAGTTGACGCCGAAGCCGATCACCGCCGCCGGGCGGCCGTTCGGGTCGGTGCCGCCTTCCACCAGAATGCCGGCCACCTTGCCGCCATCGATCAGAAGGTCGTTCGGCCATTTGAGCTTCATCTGCTCGGCCGCGATCTGCGGCGCGGCGGAGACGACCGCATCCCGCAGCGCGAGGCCGGCGACGAAGCAGAGCTGGGCGAGATTCGCCACCGGCGCCGGATTGGGCAGCACCAGCGTGGCGAAGAGATTGCCCAGCTCGGACGTCCACGGCCGGCCGCGGCGTCCCCGCCCGGCCGTCTGGATGTCAGACACCAGCCAGACCGGGAAGGTCTCGCCGCGCTGCAGGCGCGCCATCCCCTCGGCGTTGGTGGAGCCGATCTGGGTGAAGCGGACGATGGGAACCGTGGAACCCTGGAATTCGTAATGAGCCATCGTCTCAGAAGAGCGAACGGGCAGCGGCACTCGCAGCCTCAATGAGAGGAGCGGGATAGACGAAATAGAAGATCGTGAAAAGGCCGCTCACCGCCAGAACCGCCTTCAGCTCGGTCGGCATGGGGTCGAAGGCGTCCACCGGCTCGTCGAAATACATGATCTTGACGACCCGCAGGTAATAGAAGGCGCCCACCACCGACGCGAGCACGCCCACCACGGCGAGGCCGTAGAGGCCGGCCTGGATGGCGGCGACGAACACGTAATATTTGGCGAGGAAGCCCGCGAGCGGCGGGATGCCGGCCAGCGAGAACATCAGCGCGCCCAGCATCAGCGCCATCAGCGGATTGCGGCGGGCAAGACCGGCGAGGTCTTCCACCGTCTCCACGGCCTGGCCCTTGCGGCGCATGGTGAGCACGCAGGCGAAGGTGCCGAGCGTCATCATCAGATAGATCGCCATGTAGACCAGCACGCCGCGCACCCCCTCGGTGGTGCCGGCGGCGAGGCCCACGAGGGCGAAGCCCATGTGGCCGATGGACGAATAGGCGAGCAGTCGCTTGATGTTGCGCTGGCCGATGGCGGCGAAGGCGCCGAGCACCATGGAGGCGAGCGAGACGAAGGCGACGATCTGCTGCCACTGGTGGGAGACGTGGGGGAAGGCCTCGATGAGCACGCGCACGAAGATGGCCATGCCGGCGACCTTCGGGGCGGAGGCGAAGAAGGCGGTGACCGGGGTGGGCGCGCCTTCATAGACGTCTGGCGTCCACATGTGGAACGGCACGGCCGACACCTTGAAGCACAGCCCCGCCACCAGGAACACGAGGCCGAAGATGAGGCCGATGCTCGGCTCCTTCGCCACGGCGGCGATCTGCAGGAAGTTCACCGAGCCGGTTAAGCCGTAGATCAGCGAGGCCCCGTAGAGCAGCATGCCCGAGGAGAGCGCGCCGAGGACGAAATACTTCAGGCCCGCCTCGGTGGAGCGCACCGAGTCGCGATTGATGGCGGCCACCACGTAGAGCGAGAGGCTCATCAGTTCGAGGCCGAGATAGAGGGCGATGAGGTCGCCGGCCGAGACCAGCATGAACATGCCGAGCGTGGCGATCACCACCAGCACCGCATATTCGAACTTCGCCTGCTTCTCCCGGGCCTGCCAGTCCACCGACATGATGAGGGAGACCAGCGCGCCGATGGAGACCAGCACCTTCATGAAGCGGCCGAAGGCATCGATCACCAGCGAGCCGTTGAAGGCGGAGACTTCGGTGCCCGGCTGCAGCAGCACCAGCACGCCCGCCGCGGCGAGCACCGCGATGGCAAGCCCGGTGACCAGATTGGCCGAGCCCTCCCCGCGGAACGCGCCGATGAGGATCAGCACGATGGCCGAGACGGCGAGCACCAGTTCCGGCAGGACCGCGCCGAGGGGAGGCAGGAGCTGCGACATGAGGCGTCCTCGAAAATCAGAAGCTCAGCAGCAGGGCGGTCTTCACCGCGCCCGCCACGGAATCGGTGCGCGCGACGACCGCGTTCACCGCATGGGATGTCATGTTGAGGATGGGCGCGGGCCACACGCCGAACAGGATGGTGAGGATCACCAGCGGGACCATGATGACGATCTCGCGGGGCGAGAGGTCGGCCATGGACTTCAGCTTCTCCTTCTCCAGCGGGCCAAACACCACGCGCCAGTAGAGCCAGAGCGCGTAGGCCGCCGAGAAGATGACGCCGGTGGCCGCGAAGAAGGCGACCCAGGTGTTGCGCTCGAAGGCGGCGAGCATGGTGAGGAATTCGCCGACGAAGCCCGAGGTGCCCGGCAGGCCCACGTTCGCCATGGTGAACACCATCAGCACCGTCGCGTAGAGCGGCATGCGCTTCACGAGGCCGCCATAGGCGGCGATTTCGCGGGTGTGCAGCCGGTCGTAGATCACGCCGACGCACAGGAACAGCGCGCCCGAGACGAAGCCGTGGGAGATCATGAGGAACATGGCGCCCTGGAGGCCCTGCTCGTTCATGGCGAAGATGCCCATCGTCACGAAGCCCATGTGGGCGATGGACGAATAGGCGATGAGCTTCTTGATGTCCTCCTGCACCAGCGCGACGAGCGAGGTGTAGATGATGGCCACCACCGACAGGGTGAACACCATAGGCGCGAAATAATGGCTCGCCTCCGGGAACATGGGCAGCGAGAAGCGCAGGAAGCCGTAGCCGCCCATCTTCAGCAGCACGCCCGCCAGGATGACGGAGCCGGCGGTGGGCGCCTCCACGTGGGCGTCGGGCAGCCAGGTGTGCACCGGCCACATGGGCATCTTCACCGCGAAGGAGGCGAAGAAGGCGAGCCAGAGCCAGAACTGCATGCCCGACGGGAAGCCGAACTGCATCAGGGTGGGCACGTCCGTCGTGCCGGCCTTCCAGTACATGGCCATGATGGCGAGCATCATCAGCACGGAGCCGGCCAGCGTGTAGAGGAAGAACTTGAAGGCCGCGTAGATGCGGCGCGGCCCGCCCCACACGCCGATGATGAGGAACATCGGGATGAGGCCGCCCTCGAAAAAGAAGTAGAAGAGGACAAGGTCGAGGGCCGTGAAGGTGCCGAGCATCATGGTCTCGAGCACCAGGAAGGCGATCATGTATTCCTTCACGCGCTTATGCACGCTCTCCCAGGAGGCGAGGATGCAGAAGGGCATGAGGAAGGTGGTGAGGATGACGAAGGGCAGCGAGATGCCGTCCACGCCCATGTGATAGGACGCGAGATCGCCGAGCCACGCCTTCTTTTCCACGAACTGGAAGCCGGGCGCCGAAGCGTCGAAGCCCGGCAGCAGCAGCAGCGACACCAGGAAGGTGACGAGCGTGGTCCACAGCGCCACCCAGCGGGCGTTGCGCGCGGACACCTCGTCGTCGCCCCGCACCACGAAGATGAAGAGCGCCCCGACCAAAGGCAGGAAGGTGACGACGGAGAGGATGGGCCAGTCGGTCATCGTCACACTCCGGCGAACATGAACCAGGTGATGAGGGCCGCGACGCCGATCAGCATCACGAAGGCGTAATGGTAGAGGTAGCCGGTCTGCAGCCGCACCACCCCGCGGGTGATGTCGAGCACGCGGGCGGAGACGCCATCCGGGCCCAGCCCGTCGATGATGGTGCCGTCACCGCGCTTCCACAGGGTGCGGCCGAGCCAGAGGGTCGGGCGCACCAAGAGGAAGTTGTAGATCTCGTCGAAGTACCACTTGTTCAGCAGGAACTGGTACAGCGCGTCCTGCGACTTCGCGAGCTGCGCCGGCACCTTCGGGTTCACGATGTAGAACCAGATGGCGAACAGCGAGCCCACCACCATCATCACCGTGGGAGCGAAGGCCGCCCAGCCGGGGATGTCGTGCATGGCGTGCAGGATATGGTTCTCCGCGCCCATGAAGATGGAGTGGCGGAAGAAGTGCTCCACGCCCTCGCCCACGAAGATGTTCTTGAAGGCGATGCCGGCGAACAGCGCGCCCAGCGAGAGCACGCCGAGCGGAATGGTCATCACCAGCGGGCTCTCGTGCGCGGCCTCATAATGATGATGGTCGTGCGGGTGACCCCAGAAGGTGAGGAAGATGAGACGCCACGAGTAGAAGGCGGTGAGCGCCGCGGCGATCACGGTCATCCAGTAGCCGTAGACGTGGAAATAGTTGTGGCTCGCATAGGCCGCCTCGATGATGGCGTCCTTGGAGTAATAGCCGGCGAGGAACGGGAAGCCGGTGATGGCCAGCGTGCCGATCACCATCGTCCAGTAGGTGAAGGGGATCTTCTTCCTCAGGCCGCCCATGTGCCGCATGTCCTGCTCATGGTGCATGGCGTGGATGACCGAGCCGGCGCCGAGGAAGAGCAGCGCCTTGAAGAAGGCATGCGTGAGCAGGTGGAACATTCCGATGGAATAGGCGCCCGCGCCCATGGCCACGAACATGTAGCCGAGCTGGGAGCAGGTGGAATAGGCGATCACCTTCTTGATGTCGTTCTGCACCAGGCCGACCGTGGCGGCGAAGAAGGCGGTGGTCGCGCCCACCAACATCACCACGTTGAGCGCAGTCTGCGACAATTCGAAGATGGGCGACATGCGCGCCACCATGAACACGCCGGCCGTCACCATGGTGGCGGCGTGGATGAGGGCGGAGACCGGGGTCGGTCCTTCCATCGCGTCCGGCAGCCAGGTGTGCAGCAGGAACTGGGCCGACTTGCCGCACGCGCCGACGAACAGCAGCAGCGCGATGACGGTCGGCGCATCCCAATTGTGGCCGAGGAAGGAGATGGTCTTGCCCGCAAGGCCCGGGGCGGCGGCGAACACCTCCTCGAAGGCGATGGAGCCGGTCATCACGAAGATGGCGAAGATGCCCAGCATGAAGCCGAAGTCGCCCACGCGGTTCACCACGAAGGCCTTCATGGCCGCCGCGTTGGCCGAGGGCTTCTCGTACCAGAAGCCGATGAGCAGATAGGAGGCGAGGCCCACGCCCTCCCAGCCGAAGAACAGCTGGAGAAGATTGTCCGCCGTCACCAGCATGAGCATGGCGAAGGTGAACAGCGACAGATAGGCGAAGAAGCGCGGCCGGCTCGGATCCTCGTGCATGTAGCCGATGGAGTAGAGGTGGACGAGCGAGGACACGGTGGTGACGACGATCAGCATGATCACCGTCATGGTGTCGATGCGGAACGCCCAGTCGACCTTGAGGTCGCCCACGTAGATCCACTTCATCACCTGCACGCGGGTGTCGTGGTCGCCGAAGCCGACTGCGAAGAAGGCGATCCAGGCGAGCAGGCACGCGACGAACAGGAACGAGGTGGTCACCACCTCGCTGGCGCGGTCACCGATCTTCTTGCCGAACAGGCCGGCGATGAGGAAGCCGAGAAGGGGGAGGAAGACAATCGCCTGATACATGGCCTCAGCCCTTCATGGCGTTGATGTCCTCGACGGCGATCGAACCGCGGTTGCGGTAGAACACCACGAGGATGGCGAGGCCGATGGCCGCCTCGGCTGCGGCGACGGTGAGCACGAGCAGCGCGAACACCTGGCCCGTCAGATTCCCGAGGAAGGCGGAGAACGAGACGAGGTTGATGTTCACGGCGAGCAGGATCAGCTCCACCGACATGAGGATGACGATGACGTTCTTCCGGTTGAGGAAGATGCCGAGCGTCCCGAGCGTGAACAGGATCGCCGCGACGGTCAGATAGTGGGAGAGACCAATGTCCATGCCCATCCCCCTCAGAGGCCCTGGCCGGGACGCACCTTCACCACCTCGATGGTGGAGGAGCGCGTCACCTGAGCCGTGATGTTCTGCCGGCGCACGTTCACCTTGTGGCGCAGCGTGAGCACGATGGCGCCGATCATGGCGACGAGCAGCACGAAGCCGGCGGCCTGGAAGAAGTAGATGTAGTCCGTGTAGAGCACGGCCGCGATGGCGCGCACGTTGCTCTCGGTGGCGATGCCGCCCGGCGCGGACTGGACCGCGGAGGCGACCCCCGGCCCGGTCGCCCAGGCGCCCACCACCAGCACCAGCTCGGCGAGGAAGATGAGGCCCACCATCACGCCAACCGGCAGGTACTGCAGGAAGCCCTGGCGCAGCTCCACGAAATCCACGTCGAGCATCATCACGACGAAGAGGAAGAGCACCGCCACCGCGCCCACATAGACCACCACCAGGATCAGCGCGAGGAACTCGGCGCCGATGAGGATGAAGAGGCCCGCCGCGTTCACGAACGCGAGGATGAGGAACAGAACCGACTGCACCGGGTTGCGGGAGGAGATCACCATGAAGGCGGACGCCACCAGCACGAAGGCGAAGAGATAGAAAAACGCTGCCGCGACGCTCATGCGCGTAGCCCCCCTGCCCGCGGCGCGCCCGCGCCGGTCATGTCCGGCCCCGCAAGGCGGCCGGCCCCTGTGATGTGCTGACGCATCCCGAAAACCCGACGCATCCCGAAAGTCCGATCTTGGGCGCCGCGCGTTGCCGCACGTCGCCGGTCCCGTTCCAGAAGACCGGCAGGATGCCGGCCGTGTTCGTCTCGCCGCTCAGCGGTAGGGCGCATCGAGTGCGATGGACCGCGCGATCTCGCGCTCCCACCGGTCGCCGTTCGCGAGCAGCTTTTCCTTGTCGTAGTAAAGTTCCTCGCGCGTCTCGGTGGCGAACTCGAAGTTCGGTCCCTCGACGATCGCATCCACCGGGCATGCCTCCTGGCAGAAGCCGCAATAGATGCACTTCACCATGTCGATGTCGTAACGCGTCGTGCGGCGGGTGCCGTCATTGCGGCGCGGGCCGGCCTCGATGGTGATGGCCTGCGCCGGGCAGATGGCCTCGCACAGCTTGCAGGCGATGCAGCGCTCTTCCCCGTTGGGATAGCGGCGCAGGGCATGCTCGCCGCGGAAACGCGGCGAGAGCGGGCCCTTCTCGAAGGGATAGTTCAGCGTCGCCTTGGGCTTGAAGAAATAGCGCATGGCGAGGAAGAAGCCCGAGACGAGCTCCGTGAGAAAAATGGCGCGCGCGGCCTGATCGAGCTTCACAGGCGCTCTCCCCGAAGGCTGTGCGGAAGGGTGGAGGGACGGTTCATCGCGGTGCCGTCCCAGTGAAGTGCAGCACGCCCGCGACCACCACCACGGCGACGAGGGAGATCGGCAGGAACACCTTCCAGCCGAGCCGCATGAGCTGGTCGTAGCGATAGCGGGGCACCATGGCCTTGGCCATCGCGAACAGGAAGAACATGAAGCAGAGCTTGATGACGAACCACACCAGCCCCGGCACCCAGGTGAAGGGCGCGAACGGGATGGGCGAGAGCCAGCCGCCGAGGAACAGGATGGTCCCCATGGCGCACATGGTCATGATGGCCACGTACTCGCCCAGCATGAACAGCAGGTAGGGGGTCGAGCCGTATTCCGTCATGAAGCCCGCCACCAGCTCCGATTCCGCTTCCACGAGGTCGAAGGGCGGGCGGTTCGTCTCGGCCAGCGCCGACACGAAGAAGATGACGAACATGGGCAGCAGCGGCAGCCAGTACCAGCCGAGGAAGCCGAAGCGGCCGTTCTGCGCCTCGACAATCTCGGAGAGGTTCAGCGAGCCGGCGCACATCAGCACGGTGATGATGACGAAGCCGATGGAGACCTCGTAGGACACCATCTGCGCCGCCGAGCGGAGCGCGGCGAGGAAGGGGTACTTCGAGTTCGAAGCCCAGCCGCCCATGATGATGCCGTACACGCCGAGCGACGAGATGGCGAAGATGTAGAGCACGCCGACGTTGAGGTCCGCGATCACCCAGCCCGGCGCGATGGGCACCACCGCCCAGGCGGCGAGCGCGAGCACGCAGGTGACGAGCGGGGCGAGCAGGAAGATCGCCTTGTTGGAGCCCGACGGGATGGTCGGCTCCTTCAGCACGAACTTCAGAAGGTCGGCGAAGGATTGCAGGAGGCCGAACGGCCCCACCACGTTGGGACCGCGGCGCAGTTGCACCGCCGCCCAGATCTTGCGGTCCGCCAGCAGGATGAAGGCGATGAAGATCAGGAGCGCCACGAGCAGCGCGAGGCTCTGCCCGAGGATGATGAGCACCTGGATGAGGGTGTCCTGCCAGTTCATGTCCGCGTTTCCGTGAAGCTCGCAGCCGTCCGGTTCACCGTGCCCATCGCCTACTCCGCCGCTTCCGCCGCCGCCGCAAGGCGCAGCGCGGAGCATTCGGCCATCACGGCGGAAGCCCGCGCGATGGGGTTGGTGAGGAAGAAGTCCTCGATCACCGGCGCGAACGCCGCCTTGTCCACGCTGCCGCCGGCGCCCGCAAGGGTCGCCACCGCGCCCGCGTCCGCCACCGCCGCCTCGTCGATATGGCCGAGGTGGGGATAGGCCGAAACGAGCTGCGCGCGCAGCGCCTGCATGTTGTCGAAGGGCAGCGTCTGGCCCAGCACCTCGGACAGCGCCCGCAGGATCGCCCAGTCCTCGCGCGCCTCGCCGGGCGGGAAGGCGGCGCGGTTGGCGAACTGCACCCGGCCTTCGGTGTTCACATAGATGCCCGACTTCTCGGGATAGGCGGCGCCGGGCAGGATCACGTCCGCCCGGTGGGCGCCGCGATCGCCATGGGTGCCGAGATAGACGACGAAGGCGCCGGGGGCGACCTCCACCTCATCCGCGCCCATCAGGAAGGCCACGTCCAGCGCGCCGGGGGCGGTCATGGCCGCCACGTCCAGCCCGCCGGGCCCGGGCACCGCGCCCACGTCGAGCGCGCCGACGCGGGAAGCCGCGGTGTGCAGCACGCCGAAGCCGTTCCAGCCGTCCTTCACCGCGCCCACCGCAACCGCCACGCGGGCGGCCAGCGAGAGCACCGCCGCGCCATCCGGCCGCGCCAGCGCGCCCTGGCCGACGATGACCAGCGGCCGCTCGGCCTTGCGCAGGATATCGCCGAAGGCGGACGAGCCGGCGAGATCGGCGAGGCTGTCGGGGCCGGCGCCGAGATAATCATAGGCGTAGGTGAGGTCCACCTTGGCGCCGATGAGGCCCACCTTCAGCCCGCCCTGGCGCCAGCGCTTGCGGATGCGCGCATTGATGACGGAGGCCTCGTGCCGCGGGTCGGTGCCCACGAGAAGGATGGCGTCCGCCTGCTCGATGCCGGCGATGGTGGGGTTGAACACATAGGTCGCGCGACCCAGCGCCGGATCGAGCTTCGCGCCGTCCTGGCGCGCGTCGATGTTGGCGGAGCCGAGCTTGCCCATCAGCGTCTTGAGGGCGAACACCTCTTCCACGCTGGCGAGATCGCCGACGATGGCACCGACCTTCGCGGGGGTGGTGGCCTTCACCTTGGCGGCGATGGCGGCGAACGCCTCGCCCCAGGAGGCGGCCACGAGACGGCCATCCTTGCGCACATAGGGGCGATCGAGCCGCTGGACCTTCAGTCCGTCCCACACATAGCGGGACTTGTCGGAGATCCACTCCTCGTTCACGAGGTCGTTGTTGCGCGGCAGGATGCGCATGACCTCGCGGCCACGGGTGTCGATGCGGATATTGGAGCCGACCGCATCCATGACGTCGATGGACTCGGTCTTCACCAGTTCCCACGGCCGGGCATGGAACTGGTAGGGCTTGTGGGTCAGCGCGCCCACCGGGCAGAGGTCCGCCACGTTGCCCTGCATCTCGGAGCGCATGGCGTGCTCGAGATAGGTGGTGATCTCCATGTCCTCGCCGCGGCCGATGGCGCCGAGGTCCGGCACGCCGGCAACTTCGGTGGAGAAACGCACGCAGCGGGTGCACTGGATGCACCGGTTCATGGAGGTCTTGACCAGCGGGCCGATATATTTGTCTTCCACGGCCCGCTTGTTCTCGGCGAAGCGCGAGGTGTCCGCGCCGTAGGCCATGGCCTGGTCCTGCAGGTCGCACTCGCCGCCCTGATCGCAGATCGGGCAATCCAGCGGGTGGTTGATGAGCAGGAACTCCATCACCCCTTCGCGCGCCTTCTTCACCATGGGGCTCTTGGTGAGCACCACGGGCGGCTCGCCGTTGGGGCCGGGGCGCAGGTCCTTCACCGCCATGGCGCAGGACGCCGTGGGCTTGGGCGGACCGCCCTTCACTTCCACCAGGCACATGCGGCAGTTGCCCGCGATGGACAGCCGCTCATGGAAGCAGAAGCGCGGAATCTCGACGCCCGCCGCCTCGCACGCCTGGAGCAGCGTGTATTCGGCAGGTACATCGACCTCGGTTCCGTCGACGACGATCTTCGCCATCACTTCCACCTCACCTTGAACCGCGCCGGGCGCGGCCGGAGCCGGACGCACGGCGTCCGCTCCCTGAGACAACTCCCCTCCCCGCCCGTCGCGTCGGCGCGCCCGGCGGGGTGCTCTTCACTCCGCCGCCACCGGAACCACCGGTTCCGGATGCGGGTTGGCGGCATACTGGTCGATGCGCGCCTCGATCACATGACGATAGTGCCGGATGAGGCCCTGCACCGGCCACGCGGCGGCATCGCCAAGCGCGCAGATGGTATGGCCCTCGATCTGGGTGGTGACTTCCAGCAGCAGGTCAATCTCGCGCTTCTGGGCGCGGCCCTCGGCCATGCGGTTGACCACCCGCCACATCCAGCCGGTGCCCTCGCGGCAGGGCGTGCACTGGCCGCAGCTCTCATGCTTGAAGAAGGCGGAGATGCGGGCGATGGCCTTGATGATGTCGGTGGACTTGTCCATCACCAGCACGCCAGCGGTGCCGAAGGACGACTTCACCGCGCGGGTGCCGTCGAAGTCCATGATGAGGTCTTCGCACTGCTCGCCGGGGATCACCGGGCACGACGCGCCGCCGGGGATGATGCCGAGCAGATTGTCCCATCCGCCACGGATGCCGCCGCCATGCTTCTCCACGAGCTCCTTGAAGGGGATGCTCATGGCCTCCTCGATCACGCAGGGCGTGTTGACGTGGCCGGCGAGGCTGAACAGCTTGGTGCCCACGTTGTTCGGCCGGCCGATGGAGGAGAACCAGGCCGCGCCGCGCCGCAGGATGGTGGGCGCGACCGCGATGCTCTCCACGTTGTTCACCGTGGTGGGGCAGCCGTAGAGGCCCATGTTCGCGGGGAACGGGGGCTTCAGGCGCGGCATGCCCTTCTTGCCCTCGAGGCTCTCCAGCAGCGCCGTTTCCTCGCCGCAGATGTAGGCGCCCGCGCCGTGATGCACGTAGAGATCGAAGGGATAGCCGTGGACGTTGTCCTTGCCGATGAGGCGCGCCTCATAGGCCTGGTCCACCGCCGCCTGCAGGCGCTCGCGCTCGAAGATGTATTCGCCGCGGATGTAGATGTAGGCGGCGTGGGCGCCCATGGCGAAGGAGGCGATCAGGCAGCCCTCGATCAGCGTATGCGGATCGTTGCGCATGATCTCCCGGTCCTTGCAGGTGCCGGGCTCGGATTCGTCGGCGTTCACCACCAGATAGTGGGGGCGGCCATCGGACTGCTTGGGCATGAAGGACCACTTCATGCCCGTGGAGAAGCCGGCGCCGCCGCGGCCGCGCAGGCCGGACGCCTTCATCTCGTTGATGATCCAGTCGCGGCCCTTCTCCAGGATGGCCTTGGTGCCGTCCCAGTTGCCGCGCTTGAGGGCGCCCTGAAGACCGAAGTCGTGGAAGCCGTAGAGATTGGTGAAGATGCGGTCCTTGTCGGCGAGCATGGGCCTCACTCCTCCGGATCGCGCACGCCGGTGCCGGTCTTCACCGGCTCACGGTCGGAACCTGTAACGGACGGGCTGGAGGCCTGCGCCTCCGCGGCGACGGCCTCGCGCTTCTCGCGGGTGTCGGCGCCGTCGGCCGCCTTCTCCTGGGCCGCCGCGACGGCGCCCATGGGATCGGCCGGGCTTCCCTCGGCGGCACGGTGACGGCCGGCGGAGAGGAGATCGGGCGTCTCGGCGGTGGCCGCAGCCGGAGCCGGCGCGTCGGGCGCGGACGGCTCGGTGCCGGGCACGGTGGTGGCGAAGGCATAGAGCGCGGGATCGAGCAGCACGCGCGGGCCGCCCTCGGGCTCGGAGCCCCTGCGGGAATTCTGCGGCCCCACCTTCACCGGGCGGCCGGCGGCGAGATCGTCGAGCAGCTTCTCGAAAGTCTCGGGGGTCAGGTCTTCGTAATAATCGTCGTTGATCTGCACCATGGGCGCATTGGTGCAGGCGCCGAGGCATTCCACCTCAAGCCAGGAGAAGGTGCCGTCGGCGGACACGTGCCGCTCATGGCCGATCTTCTTCTCGCAGACGTGCTTGATGGCTTCCGCGCCGCGCAGCATGCAGGGCGTGGTGCCGCACAGCTGCACGAAATACTTCCCCACCGGCTCAAGGTTGAACATGGTGTAGAAGGTGGCAATCTCCAGCACGCGGATGTTCGCCATGCCGAGGCGCTCGGCGACCGCGCGGATGGCGGGCTCGGGCAGCCAGCCGCCGGCGGCCTTCTGGGTTTCCCACAGAAGGGGCACCACGGCGCTGGCCTGCCGGCCTTCCGGATACTTGGCGATCAGCTTCTGCGCGATGGCCTCCAGCTCCGGCGGGAAGCTGAAGCTCTCGGGCTGCTCGGCGGCGAGGCGGCGGACGGACATGGTTCAGATCCCGGAAGAAGCCGCGCGCAGGCCGCACGCGAGCATCGGGCAAAGGGCGAGCGGAAGGCGGGCCATCAGCGGTCCACCTCCCCGAACACGATGTCGAGCGAGCCGAGCACCGCGGAGACGTCGGCCAGCATGTGGCCGCGATTGAGGAAGTCCATGGCCTGCAGATGCGCGAAGCCGGGAGCGCGGATCTTGCAGCGATACGGCTTGTTGGTGCCGTCCGAGACGAGATAGACGCCGAACTCGCCCTTGGGCGCTTCCACCGCGGCATACACGTCGCCTTCCGGCACGTGGAAGCCCTCGGTGTAGAGCTTGAAGTGGTGGATGAGCGCCTCCATGGAGCGCTTCATCTCCGCCCGCTTCGGCGGCGCGATCTTGTGGTCCTGGGTGTGGACCGGACCGGATTCCTTCAGCAGGCGCTCGACGCACTGCTTCATGATGTAGGTGGACTGGCGCATCTCCTCCATGCGGACGAGATAGCGGTCGTAGCAGTCGCCGTGCTTGCCCACCGGAATGTCGAAATCGAGTTCCGAATAGCATTCGTAGGGCTGGGAGCGGCGCAGGTCCCACGCCGCGCCGGAGCCGCGCAGCACCGGGCCGGAGAAGCCCCAGGACAGCGCCTCTTCCACCGACACCACGCCGATGTCCACGGTGCGCTGCTTGAAGATGCGGTTGTTGGTGACGAGGGCGTCGAGGTCCGCCACCAGCTTCAGGAACGGGTCGCAGAAGGCGCCGATGTCTTCCACCAGCGCGCGGGGCAGGTCCTGGTGGACGCCGCCGGGCCGGAAATAGGCGGCGTGCATGCGGCTGCCGGAGGCGCGCTCATAGAAGATCATGAGCTTCTCGCGCTCCTCGAAGCCCCACAAAGGCGGGGTCAGCGCGCCCACGTCCATGGCGAACGTGGTGACGTTGAGGAGGTGGGAGAGCAGGCGCCCGATCTCGGAATAGAGCACGCGGATGAGCTGGCCGCGCCGGGGCACCTCGATGCCCAGCAGCTTCTCCACCGCGAGGCAGAAAGCGTGCTCCTGGTTCATCGGCGCGCAATAGTCGAGCCGGTCGAAATAGGGCACGGCCTGAAGGTAGGTCTTGGCCTCGATCAGCTTCTCGGTGCCGCGATGGAGGAGGCCGATGTGCGGGTCCACCCGCTCCACCACCTCGCCATCCAGCTCCAGCACGAGGCGCAGCACGCCGTGCGCCGCAGGATGCTGCGGGCCGAAATTGATCTGGAAGTTGCGGACCTTGTCCGCGGGCTTCATCTCGTCGGCGACATCAACCATGAGACGCTCCCTCACCCGGCCTTGGGCGGCGCGGGCGGCTGGCCCGAGGCCTTCTCGTCACCGGGCAGGACGTATTCGACGCCCTCCCACGGCGAGAGGAAGTCGAAGTTCCGGAACTCCTGCGGCAGGCGGACCGGCTCGTAGACCACGCGCTTCTGGGCGTCGTCGTAGCGCACCTCCACGAAGCCCGTGGTCGGGAAGTCCTTGCGCAGGGGGTGGCCGTCGAAGCCGTAGTCCGTCAAAAGGCGGCGCAGCTCCGGGTGGCCGGTGAACAGGATGCCGTACATGTCGTAGGCCTCCCGCTCGAACCAGTTGGCACCGGGGAAGACGCCGGTGATGGAGGGCACCGGGGTGTCCTCGTCGGTGGCGACCTTGAGGCGGATGCGGGCGTTCTGCTTCACGGAGAGCAGGTGATACACCACGTCGAACCGCTTCTCGCGGGCCGGATAGTCCACGCCGCACACGTCCACGATGCAGGTGAACAGGCAGGCGGGGTCATCCCGCAGGAAGGTCACGGCCTTGACGATCTGCGACGGCTCGATGAAGAGCGCCAGCTCGCCAAAGGCGATCTCGGTGCCGGTCACCACGCCCGGCAGGGCGCCGGAGACGTGGGCGGCGAGGTCGTTGAGGGTCTCGTCCATCACACCGGCTCCCGATCAGCGCTCGATGGTGCCGATGCGGCGGATCTTCTTCTGCAGCAGCAGCACGCCATAGAGCAGCGCCTCCGCCGTGGGCGGGCAGCCCGGCACGTAGATGTCCACCGGCACGATGCGGTCGCAGCCGCGCACCACCGAATAGGAGAAGTGGTAATAGCCGCCGCCATTGGCGCACGAGCCCATGGAGATGACATAGCGCGGCTCCGGCATCTGGTCGTAGACCTTGCGGAGCGCGGGGGCCATCTTGTTGGTCAGCGTGCCGGCGACGATCATCACGTCCGACTGGCGCGGCGAGGCACGCGGCGCGAAGCCGAAGCGCTCCACGTCGTAGCGCGGCATGGACACCTGCATCATCTCCACCGCGCAGCACGCGAGGCCGAAGGTCATCCACATGAGCGAGCCGGTGCGCGCCCAGGTGATGAGGTCATCCGCCGTGGTGAGGATGAAGCCCTTGTCCGCCAGCTCGCTGTTGATCTCCTTGAAGAAGGGATCATCCGCGCCGACCGGACGGCCGGTGGAGGGATCGACGATGCCGGTGGCCGCGCGCGCGACCTCGGGCTTTGTGGCCGAAGGGGTCAGTCCCATTCCAGAGCTCCCTTGCGCCATTCGTAGATGAACCCGACGGTGAGCACGCCGAGGAAGATCATCATCGACCAGAAGCCGAGATCGCCAAGGCCACCGAAGCTGATCGCCCACGGGAAGAGGAAGGCGACCTCGAGGTCGAAGATGATGAAGAGGATGGCCACCAGATAGAAGCGCGCATCGAACGTCATGCGGGCGTCGTCGAAGGCGTTGAAGCCGCACTCATAGGCGGACAGCTTCTCCGGGTCCGGATTCTGGTAGGCGACGATGAAGGGCGACACCAGCAGGGCCAGGCCGATCACCGCCGAAACGCCGATGAAGATCACCACCGGCAGATAGTCCATGAGCAACGCGTTCATCTTGCTCGCACCTCGGAGCGCTCGGTCGGTGCCATGGGCGCCGCGCTGGGGTCACCCAATCGGGTCTTAAGGAGCTAGAAACGGCTGATCGCCTGAAGCGTTACCGCGCCGCCCGGCTAGAGAAGTTCGAAACGACGCGTGAGCCTTATCGCAGCGCCAGAAGGGAGGCAAGTGCGCGGTTCGGCCAAGGTGTCATGCCATTGGTGGAGGATCGCGGGTACGCCCCCGGGCCTGTGGCGGCGGGCGCTGCCCCGCTCCTCCCGCGGCGCGGCGAAAGCTGGGCCGAAGCGGGATTGGCCGCATCGGACGAGAGGTAGATGGGGAGGGCCGCAATTCTGTGCAAGACGCGGTTGCGGGTCCCCTGTTGCAATCATGCGACACAATGCCGTGCGCAATTCCGGCATCTGCCGCATTCGCCGCGCGCCGGAACGCTCCGGACGGAACGACCGGCGCGAGGCGAGTCGCGCCGGCCCTCGGAAGATCGGAATGCCGGGACCGAGCCCGGCACCGTCTCAGCGGTGGCCGCGGCCACCGCCCCCGCCGCGAGCCTTCCCGCCGCCGCCGCCGACGCGCGCGCCGCCGCCCTGGAGCTTGGCGCCGCCGCCCTGTCGCGGCATCACGGCGGGCTTTCCGCCGCCGCCGCCGCCCCGCTTGATCTGCTGGGCGCCGCCGCCGCCCGGCTTGGCGGGCTTGGCGGGTTTGGCCGCGGCGCCTCCGGCCGGACCGCCCGGCTTGCCGGCACCGCCCGCGCCGCCGGGCTTGCCGGCGCCACCAAGACCACCCGGCTGGCCGGCTCCGCCCGGTCCGCCGGGCTTCCCCGGACCGCCGGGACCACCGACACCACCGGGACCGCCCGGACCGCCCGGACCGCCGATACTACCGGGACCGACGGGACCACCGGGGCCGCCGGGCTTGCCGGGGCCACCCGGCTTGCCGGCCAGCGGCTTGCCCGGATTTGGCTTCCACGGACCAACGGGGCCACCCGGACCACCCGGACCACCGGGACCACCGGGACCACCCGGCCCCCCGGGAGGCGGCGGCCAGCCGGGATGGCCGGGACCGCCCGGCCAGCCGCCCGGCGGGCGGGGCGGCGGCGGACGCCAGCCGGGATAGCCCGGCCACGGCGGGGGATAGACCCAGCCGCGATTCCAGTTCCAGGGATTGTTCCAGGCATTGCCCACCAGCACGCCCGCCCCGAAAGCCAGCAGGCCGACGCCGGCCGCGGTGTAGATGGTGGTCGGGTCGTAGGTCGGCACATACACCGTCGTCGGGTCGGCCGAGGTGATGTAGACGACGCTGCGTCCGTCCTCCTGCTTCGTCGTCACCACCTGCTTGTCGTTGGTCTTCAGCGTGCCCGCCGCATCGGCCTTGGCGCGCAGGGTCTGGATGGCGACCGAGACATCTTCCGGCTGGCTGACGAAGGCGTAGCCGATGGACTGGGTGGCATCGAGGTTTTCATTCAGCTTGGCGACGACGGTGGGGAAGCGCGCCAGCGCCTTCACCGAGGGATCCCATGTCTTCGCGTCCACGCCCGTGAAACTGCCCTTCTTCACCGCGCTCGGATTGGCATCCAGCCAGCGCTGAAGTTGCACCAGTTCCAGCGGATAGGCGGTGGCCGGCAGCATCTGCGCGAGCAGCGTGTCGGGATAGAGCGCATAGGGCGCCAGCAGGGTTTCCAGCTCGGCGACGCTGTAGAGCGCGGACGCAGGCGGCGCGGCGGGCGCAGGCGCACCGGTCGGAGGCGGCGCGTTGGCGGGCGGCGCGGCGGCAGCTGCGGGGGGCGGGGCGGCGGGAGGTGCGGCCGGCGGAGCCGTCTGGGCCGCGGCATCCGGCGGCGGGGCCGGCGGCGCGGCGGGCGGTTGGGCCGCAGGCGACTGAGCGGCCGGCGACTGAGCGGCGGGAGCCCCCGCGTCCGGCGCGCTTTGCTGGGCGAAGGCCGGATAGAGGCTCGTGGTCCAGCCGAAGGCCAGCGCCACGGCGATGCGGGACCAGCCCGCCAGTTCCCGGCGCCGCATGTTCGTGCGTGTTGATGTCAAGTCAGGGTCCTCCCCCTCGCCGGCCAGCCCGACCGCAGATCGGGCGAGGTGGCCAGATCTGGCGACCGCCGGGCAAGCCGCGCCTTGACAATGCGCAAACGCGGCCCGCCCGTCTAGAGCGCGGGGCGCCTGACGAAACGCCATCGCGAGGGCCGATAACCCCTCTCTCTCATTACGTTAGAGAAAGGCAGCGTCCCCGGCGGGCGGTATCAGGCGCGCAGCGTCTCGCTCACGGCCGCGACCAGCTGCTTCAGGGAGAAGGGCTTGGGCAGGAAGGAGAAATGCTCGCTCGGCGGCAGGTTGCGGGCGAACGCCTCCTCGGCATAGCCGGAGATGAAGATCACCTTCAGCCCCGGCTCGCGGCTCCTCAGTTCCCGCAGCAGGGTTGGGCCGTCCATCTCCGGCATCACCACGTCGGAGATGACGAGATCGACGCTGCCTTCCCGGTTCATCAGCTCCAGCGCCTCGACGCCGCTGGCGGCCGCCAGCACCTCGTATCCGCGATTGGCGAGGGCGCGGCTGGCGAAGGCGCGCACGGCGTCCTCGTCCTCCACCAGCAGCACGCGGCGCCCCTGCCCCGTGGTGTCGCCGGCCTTCGGCTCCGGCTCGGCGGGCTTCGGTGCCTCCTCTTCCTCGGCGCCCGCCATGTGGCGGGGCAGGAACACGCGGAAGGTGGTGCCGTGTCCCATCTCGCTGTCGGCGAGGATGGTGCCGCCGGTCTGCTGCACGATGCCATAGACCGTGGACAGGCCGAGCCCGGTGCCCTTGCCCACCTCCTTGGTGGAGAAGAAGGGCTCGAAGATCTTGTCCATGATGTCGGGCGGAATGCCGGTGCCGGTGTCGGCCACCTCCACCATCACATAGTCGCCCTCCGGCAGGCCCTGCCCATAGGCGGCGCAGCCGGCGGCCGGCACGTTGCCGGTGCGGATGGTGAGGGTGCCGCCATCGGGCATGGCATCGCGCGCGTTCACCGCGAGGTTCACGATCACCTGCTCGAACTGGTTCACGTCCACCTTCACCGGCCACAGGTCGCGGGCGTGCTCCACGTCCAGCGTGATGCGCTCGCCGATGAGGCGGCGCAGCAAGGCGGCGGCGTCGGATATCACGTCGGCGAGCTCGATCACCTGCGGCCGCAGGGTCTGGCGACGGGAGAAGGCGAGCAGCTGCCGCACGAGGCCGGCGGCGCGGTTCGCATTCTGCTTGATCTGCATGATGTCCGGGAAGGACGGATCGCTCGGCCGGTGCTTGGCGAGCAGTAGGTCGCAATATCCGATGATGGCGGTCAGCACATTGTTGAAATCGTGCGCCACGCCGCCCGCGAGGTGCCCCACGGCCTGCAGCTTCTGCGACTGGGCGAACTGCACCTCCAGTGCGCGCTGCTCCGTCATGTCGATGGCGCACAAGGCGATGTCGCCGCTGGCGCCCAGCGGCGCCGCATAGAAGCGGGCGGAGCGGGCGTTGGCGCCGGCCAGCGTCACGTCGCAGGGCGCGGGCGGCTCGCCCGCGCCGGCCGCGGCGGCGAGCAGCGCCTCGGTGCCGGCGGCATCGGCCACCAGAGCGGTGAGCGGCCGGCCGGCGGCGTCACGGCCGAACAGCCGCTCGAAGGCCGCATTGGCGGCGCGCACCCCACCGGAGCGGTCCACCAGCGCCATGGCCAGCGGCGCCCGGCGGAAGAACAGGTCGCCGAGGACGTCGGTAGACGTTTCCGGCGCGGAGGCGTTGGACGCGCGACCTGTCGCGCCCATGCCGGCCGAGGCCCCGAGCGCGCCCTCGACGGCATCGAGCGGAAGGGCCACGGCGCCGGTGCCATCGGCCGAGGCGGCGATGCGCAGCAGCACCGGCAGCGCGGTCCCGTCCTTGCGGCGGAGCGACGCCACCAGCGCGGCGCGGCCGCCGTTCGCCTGCGCGGCGGCGAGCGCGGGCACGCTCTCGGCGGCAAGGATGCGGGCGAGCGGCATGCCGTCCGGCCCCCAGTCAGCCAGCGCGTAGCCGAGCATCCGGCAGAAGGTGAGGTTGGGGTCCACCACGCGGCCGCCGACGATGCGCAGCAGCCCGGCCGGCAATTCCTCCCACGCCGCCACCAGATCCGGCCCCGCGTAGCCTTCGGGCGCGGCGGCTGGAGCGGGGCTCGCCACTTGTAGCTTGGGCTCGGGAGCGGCAACCGGCCCGGCTACGGGAACAGGCTCCACGATGGAAGGCTCCGGCGGGCGCACCGCCGGGGCGGCCGGCAAAGGCTTCGCGACAGTGGGCGCGGAAAGGGGCGCGGCAGGAAGCGGCGCGGCAGGGAGGGCCGCAGGAAGCGCCGGAGAGAGGGCCGGCGCCGGTTCGGCCTCCGCCATGTCGACCATGCGCAACGTCCACAGCACGCGCCGCGCGCCGCCCACGGGATGCACGGACACCTCAAGTTGCCGCGCGGTCTGGCCGCCGCCGAACGGCATGGTACTCAGATGGGCGCTGGCGCCGGCGACGGCATTCAGCAGTTCGCCCACGGTCGCCTGGCTGCCGGGAATGCGGGAAAGGAAGCGCTCGGGCAGCGGCGGCTCGGCGGTGCCTGAGCGGCACATGCGCAGATAGGCGGCGTTGGCCTCGACGATGCGCTCGCCATCCTCCACCACCGCCATGGCATCTCCGGTTGCCGCAAGGGCAATGCCGCCCAGCGGATCATCCGGCTCGGCGCCCTTGAGAGCCCGCCGGGCGGCGAAGAAGAGTTCCACCACCCCCACCACGGCCAATGCGCCTATGATGGCGGAGGGCACGCCACCCCCGTCCCGCCCGAGGATGGTGGCGCCCGCGAAGCCGCCCGCGAGCGCGAAGACGATGATGAACAGCCGGGTGCCCAGCGCCCCTGCTCCGCGCCCCCTGCGGCGCCGCCCGGCGGTGCCCTGGTCCTTCGTCTGGCGACCCCGCATGCGCTCTTTACCCATTCCGGCGACCCGTTCAGGCGATCCGCCGCCCAGATGCGTGCGGCATTCGCACGGATTTAAGGGAGAGAATCGCTGGTGACTTAAATCCTGCCACGATTATCAACAAAACCTTAGGCCCTGAGGCTCACGATGCGGTCCCGACGCGGCGAATGGCGCGTCCGGGTGCTTTGGCGTTTCGTGATAATGACGGCGTGATCGCCCAAGGGCATCGCGCATTCCAATATGGGTGCTGCAGGAGGCCGCCGACGGGCCTGCGCCCGGGGATGCGCCCTGTTCGAGGTAAGCGGAGGCATAATGCTACAGCAGATGTTCGGTACCCAGCTCGCGTTCCCGATTCGGGTGGCCGTCGCGGCCATCGTGATCGCAGCGCTGCTGGGGTTGACGGTGCTGGTGATGCGCCGCCTCGCCGCCCGTGGCACCGGAGGCGATCGTCGCGGCCGGCCCGGGCCGCGTCTTTCCGTGCTCGACAGCATCTCCGTGGACCAGCGCCGCCGCCTCGTGCTCATCCGTCGCGACGAGGTGGAGCATCTGCTGCTGATCGGCGGCAACAGCGATCTCGTGATCGAACAGAACATCGGCGCCGCCGACGCCGTGGAGGCCGCTGAAGGCCAGCCCGCCGCCGTCGCCCCGCCCCGTGAGGCTCCGACCCTCCAGCGCCCGACCCCGCGCCGCGCCCTCTCGGCTGCGCCCGCCCCCGCGACGCTGACCGCCGAGCCCGCCGCCGCCGGCCTTCCCGCCCCCGAGCCTGCCGCTACGGAACCCGCGCCCGCGCCGGCCGAGCCCCGCGAGGAGCGCCGCGCGGGCCTGTCGCGCCGTCCGCTGATGCGCGGCGACGGCACCCTGTCCGGCCGCCCCGCCGCGCGCGCCGCCGATGCCGCGCCCGAGCCTGCGGCCCGGGAGCCCGCCCGCGCCGAGGCGCCGCGCCCCGACCAGGCCCGCCTCCAAGCCCTCAAGGCCGAGTTCGCCGCCAGCACGCCCAAGATGGACGCGCCCAAGATCGACTCGCCCAAGGTCGACTCGCCCAAGATCGACGCCCCCCGGATCGAGACCGCCCCTGCCGACGCCTCCAAGGTGGAGGCGCTGAAGGCCGAGCCTGAGGACGCGCCACCCGCCGTCAGCGAGGCCTCGGCGAAGCTCGAGGACCTCTCCCATCGCCTCGATGCCGCGCTCGTCCATCCCGAGCCGGCCGCTGCCGCGCCGCAGATCAGCCTGTCCGACCTCCTCGGCGATGAGCCCGCTGCCGCCGCCGAGCCGGCCCCCGCGCCGCGCGCCGAGCCGGTGATCGAGCCCCCGCCGCCGCCGCGCGGCGAAGGCCCGCTGTCGCGCTTTCTCTACCAGTCGCGCACACGCGCCGCGGAAACGCGCGGAGCGGAGCCGCGCCCCGAGCCGCGCGCGACCGATGTGCGTCCCACCGAGCCCCGCGCCCGCGTGGATGCGCCGCTGCGCACCGAGACGCCGCGCCCGGAAGCTCCGCTGCGCCCCCGGGAATTTTCCTTCCGCCCGGCCGGCGAGGGCCGTCCGCTGCCGCCGCCGGCACAGCCCCGCCGCGAGCCCCTCGCCCTGCGCGACGTGAGCCGCGAGGAGGGAGCCCCCCGTCCGGACGCCGCCAGCCCGCTGCTGCGCGCCCCCTCCCCGACTGCGACTCCGGTCTCCACGGACATCGCCGCGCCCGTGATCCACGCGCCGGCGCCGTCCATCACCGCCCCGGTCCAGCCGGCTCCTGCCGTCGCCGCCCCCTCCGCCGGGGACGCGCCGACCGTCGAGCCGGAGACGCCGCGCGATCCGCTGGACGATTTCGACGCCGAGATGGCGAGCCTGCTCGGCCGCACCAACGCGCGCAGCCGCTGACCCTTTCGCAGGGTACCAGACGCAAGAAGGCCGGCGGGGCGATGGCTCCGCCGGCCTTCTTCATAGGTGCGAACGCGCCGCCGGAAGGGGCGGCCGGAACATTGGATCAGTCGTCGCGATAGACCCGCTCGCGCCGCTCATGACGCTCCTGGGCCTCCACCGAGAGGGTGGCGATGGGCCGGGCCTCGAGGCGCTTCAGCGAGATGGGCTCGCCGGTGTCCTCGCAATAGCCGTAGGAGCCGTCCTCGATCCGCAGGAGCGCCGCGTCGATCTTGGCGATCAGCTTGCGCTGGCGGTCGCGGGCGCGCAGCTCGATGGAGCGATCGGTTTCGGACGAGGCCCGGTCCGCAAGATCCGGGTGATTCTGGTTCTCGTCCTGAAGGTGCTGCAGGGTCTCGCGGGCCTCCTTCAGGATGTCGTCCTTCCAACGCAGCAGCTTGATGCGAAAATATTCGCGCTGCCGGTCGTTCATGAAGGGCTCGTCCTCACGGGGCCGATAGTCCTCGTCGATTTGGATCGACATCAGCAAGGTCCTCGATATGCGTCGCTCTGCCGTCGAAGCCCGACGCGAAAGGCGGATCGTGCCCATCCGGCCTTGCGTGGCGCCGAGTCCCGATGGCGAACTCCCCGTCACGGAACTTAAGGGCTGCCGCCCCAGCGTGCGGGCCGGCGGAGCCGACCTTTCGGCCAGGAGGACGCCCCTTGGTCGCCGCGCTTATATCGACGCCTTGGGGTTACGACAACCGGCATATCCGATCCCGTCCGCCTGCGCGCACCGGTTTCGACGCGGCCCGGATGCACCCTCGCGCGCGCCCCCCGTTCCGGCGCGCCCCTTGACGGATGGTCGCGGGGTGCCGACCTTGCTGCGGCGCGAGAGAGCGCGGGAAGGAAACACGTCTCATGCGGTTCGAGGGCACGAAGAGCTATGTGGCCACCGACGACCTGAAGGTCGCCGTCAACGCGGCCCTCGTCCTCGAACGACCGCTGCTCATCAAGGGCGAGCCCGGCACGGGAAAAACCGTTCTGGCGCAGGAGGTTGCGGCGGCGCTCGGGGCGCCCTTGATCGAGTGGCACGTCAAGTCCACCACCAAGGCGCAGCAAGGCCTCTACGAATACGACGCCGTGGCGCGCCTGCGCGACAGCCAGCTCGGCGACCCCAAGGTCCACGACATCGCCAATTACATCCGCAAGGGCAAGCTGTGGACCGCCTTCTCCTCGGACCAGCGGCCGGTGCTGCTGATCGACGAGGTGGACAAGGCGGATATCGAGTTTCCCAACGATTTGCTGCAGGAACTCGACCGCATGGAGTTCCACGTCTACGAGACGGGCGAGCAGGTGAAGGCGGCGCAGCGCCCCCTCGTCATCATCACCTCCAACAACGAGAAGGAGCTGCCGGACGCCTTCCTGCGCCGCTGCTTCTTCCACTACATCCGCTTTCCCGATCCCGAGACCATGCGGGCCATCGTCGAGGTCCACTTCCCCGGCATCAAGCAGCGGCTGGTGGGTGAGGCCCTGCGCATCTTCTATGAGTTGCGCGACGTGCCGGGGCTGAAGAAGAAGCCATCCACCTCCGAGCTGATCGACTGGCTCAAGCTGCTGATGGCCGAGGACATCGAGCTTGAGACCCTGCGCGAGAAGGACGTGCGCAAGGCCATTCCCCCGCTCGCCGGGGCTCTGCTGAAGAACGAGCAGGACGTGCATATGTTCGAGCGCCTCGCCTTTCTCGCCCGGCGGGAGCAGCGCTGACCCATGGATGCGACGCAGATCCTCGTCGCCCTCCTCGTCATCGGCGCGCCGCTGGCGCTGTTCCTCAGCCTGCGCGGCGGCGGCAAGGCGGCAGCCGGGAAGGCCGATGCCGTCAGGCCGAATGCCAAGCCGGACCCCACGCTGAACCGGGCGAAGCCGCCGGCCGATTACGGCCTCGGCCGGGAGGACTCCCCTGCCCCTGCGGCATCGGCTGCGAACACCGAGCCGGACAGTGCCAATGCGCAGCGGGCCGCTGCGGCTGCGGCAGTCGGTGGCGCGCTCATCATCGCGGCTGGTTATTCCGCCCATCATCATTCCGGCGAGGCGGGGGGCGAATCCCCCCATGTGGGCCACAGCGGCGGTGGGTCTGATTCCGGCGACAGCGGCGGCTCGGGCGACGGGGGTGGGGGAGACGGCGGTGGCGGCGAATAGCGTCTTCCTGCGCCTCATCGGAGACGATACTTAGCTAAATTACGAAGTTTTCCTTGCAGCCCTGTTCTGCACCTCTATACTTAGCCACATGGCTAAGCATGATCCCGATCTCTCCCTGCTCTTCCACGCGCTGGCCGATCCGACCCGCCGGTCGATCCTGACGCGCCTTGCCGAGGGGCCGGCAGCGGTGACGGATCTTGCCGGCCCCACCGGGCTGCGCCTGCCGACCGTGATGCGACATCTGTCCGTGCTGGAGGAAGCCGGACTGATCGCCACCACCAAGGACGGGCGGGTGCGCACCTGCGCCATCCGTCCGGAGGCGCTGGAGCCCGCCCGCACCTGGCTCGACGAACAGCGCGCGATCTGGGAGGCCCGGCTGGACCGGCTGGACGCCTTCGTGACCAACGCGATGAAGGGAGGAACAGAATGACCCCGACGGACCAGCCCGGCCGTTTCGCCACGCTGACCTTCACCCGCGAGGTCGCCGCGCCGCTCGCGACCATCTGGCAGGCCTGGACCGCCCCGGCCGCGCGGGCGGTGTGGGCCGCGCCCACGCCCGCCGTCACGGTGGAATTCTTGGAGGCGGACACGCGCGTGGGCGGCCGCGAGGTGTCGCTCTGCAAGGTCGAGGGCCAGCCGGACATCCGGTGCGAGTGCGGCTGGCTGGCGCTGGCGCCCTCGGCACGCAGCGTGAACTATGAGGTGGTCTCCACCGAGGGCGTCCCGCAATCGGCGGCACTGGTGACGGCGGATTTCTCCGGCGACGGCGAACGCAGCCGGCTGGTGGTGACCGTCCAGCTCTCAGCCCTCGCCGCCGACATGGAGGCCGACATGGAGGCGGGATACCGGGAGGGCTTTGACGCCGGCCTCGGCCATCTCGCCGCCGTGGCCACCCGCACCATGGTGCTGGAGCGGGTCATCAAGGCACCCCGCTCGGCTGTCTGGGGCGCGTGGATGGACCCCGCCTCGCTGCCGCAATGGTGGGGGCCGGAAGGCTTCTCCTGCCGCACCACGCGCATCGATCTCCGGCAGGGCGGCGAGTGGGTGTTCGACATGATCGGGCCGGACGGCACCGTCTTTCCCAACCACCATCTCTATGGAGAGATGCGGCCGCAGGAGCGGATCGCCTATGCCCTGCTCTGGGGCGAGAACGGCCCGAAGCATGCCGATGCCTGGGCCACTTTCGAGGAGCAGGACGGAGCGACCAAGGTCACGCTGGGCATGGTGTTCAGCACGGCGGCCGAGTTCCAGACCGCCAGGGGCTTCGGCGCCGAGGCGCTGGGCCAGCAGACGCTGGCGAAGCTGGAACGGCGCGTCACGTCGGGCTGAGGATCAGCCCGCAACCTTCGCGGCGAAATCCCTCACCACCAGGCCTTGCCGATGTTGAAGGTGTAGCTGAGGGAGACGCCGGCGGTGAACTGGTTGGCGTCGCTGGTCAGCGGCGAGGAGCCGGCATCGCCGATCAGGCGGCCGTAGCCGCCGAACACGCCGGTCTCGAAGCCGTTGCGGAAATTGTAGGTGACCTGCGCCACCGCACCCACCATGTCGAAGCCCGCCGAGGCGTTGTAGACGGGCAGCGGATTGTTGAGCGCCGTGGCGAGAGCCGACTGCAGCGGCGTGACGCCGAAATAGGCGCTCATGTAGCCCGCGCCGCCATAGGTGAGGCGGGGGCCGACGGCGAAGCGCCACTGGCCGTAGGGCAGGATCACGTCCGCGCCCAGCAGGCCGCGGATGCCGTCGAAGCCGCCAACGCCGTAGCGCAGCTCGGCGCGGGTGCGCAGCCAGTCGGTGATGTACCACTCGGCGAAGGCGCCCGCTTCCAGCGAGGCATCGATGTTGCCAAGGCCGGTGAGACGATACGAATCGTCCGAATCCCGGCCCCAGTCGATGCGGCCCACGGCGCCGATACGGAAATTGCCGGTGTCGAAGAGCGCGAAGGACGGGTTGTCGTCCACGCTGCGGAAGACGTTGAGCTGGCTCGCCTTGCGGATGGAGAAGATGAGGCCGGGCCGGAAGGAATAATTGTCGGCGCCGGGATAGCTCGGGTCCGCCGAGACGGACCCGCCGATGGTCAGGTACCAGTCCTCATTGGCCGAGGGCGGGACGGGCGTGGCCGGCGGCGGCGTGAACAGGTCGCCCGCATGCGCGAGGCCGCACGCTCCCCCGGCGAGCACCGTGGCGAGGAGGAGGGAACGCAGCTGCGGGAAAACGACCATCGGGCGACCTCTGAAAGAACCTGCGGCCACCCTGCGGCCGTGCGGCTTTACGAATTGCCAAAACCGGGGCAACGGCGCACGGCAATAAAGCCGGCAAATCCGCCTGTGCAAAGTGAGGGTTAACCGAGCGTTGGGTCAAGGCCGGCGGAACGATCCCTGCCGCGCGTTGCAGATCGGCCACGCCCAGTGCGCGATCCGATCAAATTGAATCAATTTGATCGGTGAATCGCCCTCTCATTCCAAGTCAGAGAACGCATTATCCGATCTGATAGCGATGTAATCAGACCGGCGCGTGCTCTGCCGTCAAGCCCGGCTCACGTCAGGATGCGCGGCGCCGCCGGCTGATGAAGACGGCGATGGCGACGCCCACCAGCGAGGCCGCGAGGCCGTACCAGGTGAGCGCATATTCCAGATGCCGGTTGGGAAAGGCGATGCGCGTGCCCCCGCCCATGGGCAGGCCGCCGGGCACCGGCGTCGCATCGGCATCGATCAGGAACGGCGCGGCGCCCGCGACGCCCCGGGCTGCGGCGATCTCGGCCGGCTCCATACGGTAGAAGCTGCCGCGCGCCGGATCATTGGCCGGCACGAACCAGCTCGCCTCCTCCGGGAAGCGCAGCAGGCCGACCACCTCCACCTCTCCGGTCACCTGCCCTTCCGCGCGCGTCGCCGGATCGCGCCGGTCGGCCGGGACGAAGCCGCGATTGACGAGGATGGGCGGACCGTCGCGGCGAATCAGCGGCGTCACCACCAGGAAGCCCTGCCCCTTCACCGAGCCGGAGGCCTCATCGCCACGCACCGTGTAGACGAGCGCTTCCCTGGCATGATCGAAGGTGCCCCGCACCTTGACCCGGCGGTATTCGTCTGCCTCGCGAGTCAGCGCCGGCCATTGGGCGGGGGGCGGCACGTCCGCCGGGGCGGCGTTGACGCGCGCCTCGACGCGGGTGAGCAGCGCCTCCTTCCAGGCGAGGCGATTAAGCTGCCACGTGCCGAGGCCGATGAGCACGGCAAAGGCGGCGCAGGCGAGGACGAAGAGAAGGAGGCCCCGCCCGCGCGGCGCCGGCGACGATGTCGGCGAAGGCACGGGGGAAGTCGGCGTGCCGGTCACTGGCCGGACTGATCCAGCCGGCCCTCGGAGGCCTTGTTGCGATACTGCAGCGCCACCATCAGCGCCTTCAGCGGCCGCAGCAGGCCGAGGGTGACGACGAGGATGGCCGGGATCCACAGCAGGGCATGCACCCACAGGGGCGGCTCGAACTTCACCTCCACCCAGAAGGCCAGCCCCACCACGATGAAGCCGGCGAACAGGATGACGAACACCGCCGGGCCGTCGCCGGCATCGGCGAAGTCATAATCGAGGCCGCACGAAGTGCAGGCGGGCGCGAGGTCCAGGAAGCCCTTGAACAGGGGTCCACGGCCGCAGCGCGGGCAGCGGCAGGAGAGCCCCGCCGCCAAGGGGGAAACCGGCGCGTGATAGGGATCGAGCGTCATGGGGCACCTCCGGTGCCGAAATGCGAAGGCCGGCGCATGGGTGCGCCGGCCTGGTGCTTGTCTCTGGCGCGAAGGGCCTTCGGATCAGGCGTGTCCGCCCTGCGCCCACACGTAGATGAAGGTGAACAGGAACAGCCACACCACGTCCACGAAGTGCCAGTACCAGGCGGCCGCCTCGAAGCCGAAATGCTTCTGGGGGGTGAAGTCGCCCATGTAGGTGCGCATCAGGCAGACGGCGAGGAAGATGGTGCCGACGATCACATGGAAGCCGTGGAAGCCGGTCGCCATGAAGAAGGTCGCGCCATAGATGTTGCCCGAGAAGTGGAAATGGGCGTGGTAATACTCGTAGGCTTGGCACATGGAGAACAGGACGCCGAGGATCACCGTGCACCACAGGCCCCACTTGAGGCCCTGGCGGTCGCCATGCACCAGCGCGTGGTGCGCCCAGGTCACCGTCGTGCCCGAGGTCAGCAGGATCAGCGTGTTGAGCAGCGGCAGGTGCCAGGGATCGAGGCTCTCGATGCCCTTGGGCGGCCACATGCCGCCGGTGAATTCCATGCGCTGGAAGTTGATGGCCTCGCCGGCGAACAGCGACGCATCGAAGAAGGCCCAGAACCAGGCGACGAAGAACATCACCTCGGAGGCGATGAACAGGATCACGCCGTAGCGCAGGCCGAGCACCACGACGCGGGTGTGGAAGCCGGCGCGGCTCTCGCGGATCACGTCCCGCCACCAGCCGAACATGGTGTAGAGCACGCCGAGGAAGCCGACGATCATGACGAGCGAGGTGCCGCCATGCATCCACACCACGGCGCCCGAGGTGAGGATCAGCGCCGCGACCGAGCCGATGATCGGCCACGGGCTCGGGTCCACGACGTGGTAATCGTGCTTCTTGATATGTACGTCGGCCATGGCGAACCGGCCTCCCCTTTTCCCTGTCTCGTCCCGCCCGCCCGGCGTCACGCCGGGGAGCCTATTGCTGTCCAGAACGGCGACGCCGCCCTGATGTCATGCCCCGTGGGGCGGTGATCGTTCGCGCCCTAGAGGGGCTTGCGCGTGCCGTCCGCGTCGACGCCGACCTTGCCCGGCTTGTCCGCGCGGACTTTGCTCAGCGCGTCCGCGTCGGCGCGGACCTGCGGCCTGTCCGGCTTCGCGGGGAAGAACGTGTAGGACAAGGTGATGTCCTTCAGCGTCTTCAGGTCGGGGTCGTCGGCAATGGCGGGGTCCACGTAGAACACCACCGGCATGTCCATCTTCTCGCGGCCGGCCAGCGTCTGCTCCTCGAAGCAGAAGCATTGCAGCTTCACGAAATAGGCGCCGGCCTGGGGCGGCGACACATTGTAGGTGGCGTTGGCGCGGGTGTCGTCGGCGGAGCGGTTCAGCGCCGTGTAATGGGCGAGGCTCGTGGCGCCGATCTTCACATTCATCTCGCGCTCGACGGGCGCGAAGGTCCACGGCAGGCCGGGCGAGACGTTGGCGTCGAAGCGGATGGTGATCTCGCGCTCAAGCGGCGCGGCGGTGGGTGTCGCGCCGACGCGGGTGGCGCCGCCGAAGCCGGTGAGCGAGCAGAACATGGCGTAGAGCGGCACGGAGGCGTAGGTCACGCCCACCATGGCGGCAATGAAGCCGACGCACGCGGCCGCCACCACCCAATGTCGGGCGGCGCGGGGGGCGTTCTCGGCCATCTTGTCGTTCGCCTTGTCCATTCCTCGTCCTCGCGTCCGGTCTCTCCTGCGAGAGAAGTCGCCCCCGGACCCCATCCTCTGCCTGTCCCCGAATGCCCCTGCCCTACAGCGGGCGGTTGAGCACGTTGGGACCGAGCTTCACGATCGTCACCACGTAGAACAGCAGCGCCAGGAACCCCAGCACGGAGGCGATGGCGATGTTGCGCGCCCGCCGCCGCTTCAGCTGCTCCGGCGTCAGCACCACGCCGTCCTCCTTGGGAGGGCGCGGCTTTTCCTTCTTTTCACCCTTTTCACCGCTCATCGCAGCAGGCCACCGATGACCGCCTCGCCGAGCAGCGTCGCGAACAATGCAAACAGATACACGATGGAAAATCCGAACAGGCCCTTGGCCGCCTTCACCGCCGCCTCGCCCTCACGCACGCGGAAGACGCGCACGGCGAGCACGATCATCCAGGCCCCGGCCAGCACCGAGACCGCGCCATAGGCGAGGCCGGCATAGCCGAGGAAGGCGGGGCTGGCGGCGAGCGGCACCAGGAACAGGGTGTAGAGCAGGATCTGGAGGCGGGTCTCGTCCGGCCCTGCCGTCACCGGCAGCATGGGCACGCCGGCGCGGGCGTAGTCGTCGGCCCGGTAGAGCGCCAGCGCCCAGAAGTGCGGCGGCGTCCAGAAGAAGATGATGGCGAACAGCAGCACCGGCTCCAGCGACACCGTGCCGGACGCGGCGGCCCAGGCGACCAGCGGCGGGAAGGCGCCGGCGGCGCCGCCGATGACGATGTTCTGCGAGGTCGAGCGCTTCAGCCACATGGTGTAGATCACCACATAGAAGAAGATGGTGAAGGCGAGCAGCGCCCCGGCGAGCGCATTGACCAGCAGGCCGAGAACCACCACCGAGAAGGCGGAGAGAGTGAGGCCGAAGGCCAGGGCCTCGTGCCCGGTGACGCGGCCGGACGGCACCGGACGGCCGCGCGTGCGGGTCATCACGGCGTCGATGTCGGCATCCCACCACATGTTGAGGGCGCCGGAAGCGCCCGCGCCGACGGCGATGCAGAGCAGGGCCGTGAAGGCGATGACGGGATGCACGTCGCCCGGTGCGCGCACGAGGCCGACCAGCGCCGTGAAGATCACCAGCGACATCACGCGCGGCTTCAGGAGCTCGAAATAATCGCGCGGAGCCGCCAGCCCCTCGCCGGCCGACGCGACCGTGCCCGACGCCAAAGCGTAGGGGTCGGTTCCGGTCAGGCTGGCACGCTCGTCACTCATTCGGTTACTCCGGACGTCCTGGTACGCGGGACTGAAAGGCGCGTTTCAGATTTCAACGATGGCGGCCCCGAAGAGCCGCGGGAGCCGCGGTGTCCCGCGGCTCCGGAGCTTTGCGACTGCCTCACTTGATGCGGGGCAGGACCTCGAACTGGTGGTAGGGCGGCGGAGAGGACAGGGTCCATTCCAGCGTGGTCGCGCCCTCGCCCCACGGATTGTCGGCCGCCTTCTCCTTGCGCAGGAAGGCGAGCGCGGTGCCGGTGAGGAAGATCAGCACGGCGATGCCCGAGATGTAGGAACCGATCGACGAGATGAAGTTCCAGTGGGCGAACGCGTCCGGATAGTCCGCATAGCGGCGGGGCATGCCGGCGAGGCCGAGGAAGTGCTGCGGGAAGAACACCAGGTTCACGCCGACGAAGGTGACCCAGAAGTGCAGCTTGCCCCAGAACTCGGGGATCATGTAGCCGAACATCTTCGGGAACCAGTAGTACCAGCCCGCGAAGATGGCGAACACGGCGCCGAGCGACAGCACGTAGTGGAAGTGCGCCACCACGTAATAGGTGTCGTGCAGCGAGCGGTCGATGCCGGCGTTGGAGAGCACGACGCCGGTGACGCCGCCGACGGTGAACAGGAAGATGAAGCCGATCGCCCACAGCATGGGCGTGCGGAACTGGATGGAGCCGCCCCACATGGTGGCGATCCACGAGAAGATCTTCACGCCCGTGGGCACCGCGATGATCATGGTGGCGGCCACGAAGTAGGACTGCGTGCCGGAGGAGAGGCCCACCGTGTACATGTGGTGCGCCCACACCACGAAGCCCACCACGCCGATGGCGACCATGGCATAGGCCATGCCGAGATAGCCGAACACGGGCTTGCGGGAGAAGGTGGACACGATGTGGGAGATCAGCCCGAAGCCGGGCAGGATCAGGATGTACACCTCGGGGTGGCCGAAGAACCAGAAGAGGTGCTGGAACAGGATCGGGTCACCGCCGCCGGCCGGATCGAAGAAGGTGGTGCCGAAGTTGCGGTCCGTCAGCAGCATGGTGATGGCGCCGGCGAGGACGGGCAGCGACAGCAGCAGCAGGAAGCCGGTGATGAGCTGCGACCAGGCAAACAGCGGCATCTTGTGCAGCGTCATGCCCGGGGCGCGCATGTTGAAGATGGTGGTGATGAGGTTGATGGCGCCGAGCAGCGAGGACGCGCCGGCGATGTGGAGGGAGAAGATCAGGAGATCCATGGCCGGGCCGGGGTGGCCGAGCTTGGACGAGAGCGGGGGATAGATGGTCCAGCCGCCGCCGAAGCCGTTGGTGCCGGGCGCGCCTTCCACGAACAGAGAAGCCAGCGCCAGGATGAAGGCGGGCGGCAGCAGCCAGAAGGCGATGTTGTTGATGCGCGGGAACGCCGTGTCCGGCGCGCCGATCATCAGCGGGGCGAAGTAGTTGCCGTAGCCGCCGATGAGCGCGGGCATCACCATGAAGAAGATCATGATGAGGCCGTGGCCGGTGGTGAACACGTTGAAGGTCTGCGGATCCTTGAAGATCTGAAGGCCCGGCTCCTGCAGTTCCATGCGGATGCCGATGGACAGGGCGCCGCCCACGATCCCCGCCACGATGGCGAAGATCAGGTACATCACGCCGATGTCCTTGTGATTGGTCGAGAAGACCCACCGCTTCCAACCCGTGGGGATGTGCGAATCGTGGGTGTCGCCGTAGCCGTGGCCGTGGGCGCTTTCGTCGTGATGGCTGTGGGTGACTGCCTCGGTGGCCATTCCCGCTTTCCTCGTGTTCCCGGCGCCGGCCCCGTCCCGCCGCGCCGCATCTACCCTGGAAACCGCCCGGCCGTCCGCCGCGCGGAGAAACATCGCGGGTCCGCGCGGGGCGGACCCTTTGAAATCAGCGCGCGGTCGCGGCGCCCTCGAGGCTGCCCGCGTCAGCGAGATTTCCCGCGTCAGCGAACTTGCCTTCGGCATCCTTGGCGGAGGCGAACTTGGCCTTGGCCTGGGCGACCCAGGCGTTGAAGTCGGCCTCGCTCACGGCGCGCACGGCGATGGGCATGAAGGCATGGTCGCGGCCGCACAGCTCGGAGCACTGGCCGTAGTACACGCCCTCGCGGGTGATCTTGAACCAGCTCTCGTTCAGGCGGCCCGGCATGGCGTCGATCTTCACGCCGAAGGAGGGCACCGCGAAGGAATGGATCACGTCCGCCGCCGTCACCTGGATGCGGATGTTCTTGTTGATCGGGACCACCACCTCGTTGTCCACCGCGAGGAGGCGGGGCTGGCCGGGCTTCAGGTCCTTCTCGGCGACCATGTAGGAATCGAAGCCGAAGCCGCCGTTGTCCGGATATTCGTAGGACCAGTACCACTGGTGGCCCGTCACCTTAACGGTGAGGTCGGGCTTGGGGATGTTCAGCTCAAGGTGCAGCAGCCGGAACGAAGGGATGGCGATCAGCACCAGGATCAGCACGGGGATGACCGTCCAGGCCACCTCGATCATGGTGTTGTGGCTGGTCTTGGAGGGCACCGGATTGGCGCGCTCGTTGAACCGCACCGCGACGATCACCAGCAGCACCAGCACGAACAGCGTGATCGCGGTGATGATGGTGATGAGCAGGAAGTTGAAACTGTGGATGTTCTCCATCACCGGCGTGACGGCATCCTGAAGGTTGATCTGCCACGGGGCGGGCTGGCCCATCTGGGCGTTCGCCCCCGCGCTCGCGAGCATCGCCGTGGCGAACACGCCGGCGGCGAGGGCTGCATCGCGCATACGGGCCGCGGTGCGAATGAGCGACATCATCTTCTACCCATCTCCCTGGCCGGCGGAGACCCGCCGGAATTTCCCTGCCGCCGGCGCGCCGTGGGGGCGCGTCACGAGGCCCTGTCCGAGTGCGAGACCCATTTTGGCAGTCGCGTGCAACTGCGCTGTTTTTGGGCAGGCACTCTCCCTAGAATCCATCAAACACAATTGGGTTCGCCTTGCAATCGCCCCGGGTTGGTCGCCGATGCGACATTAAGTCGAACGGTCCGGAAGGCGCCCGGACGGGTCTTTCGCCCCCCCGCCGCGAGCCCCCGCCCCGCCTCGATTTTGGGGCCTTGCGCGGGCACCGGCGCATACCCCGCGCGGGGCGGTGGATGACGCCACGGGGGACAATATGGCGCGCGTCCGGACGCAGCGGCAGCTCTGCCTGACCCAGCGGAACGAGGGCCGCGGAGAATCTCCCCGCCATCCCCCGCAGAAGCGATCCTGCCCCATTGTTGACGCGATGCCTTGGGCATTAAGGCATTGGTTCACGAAATCAGATAAGGCAGGATCGCCCGGCCTCCCCCGCCGGACACTGCCGGAGCTTGCGATGGTCCTGTCGTTCCGACCTTTTCCCGCCATTGAGACCGATCGCGCCAAGACGCCCGGCCCCGCGACCCGCCGCGCCGGGGGGCGCGCGCTCGTGCTGTTCGTCGGCGCCTTCGTGGTCGCGCTGATCTCGGCGGCGGCGCCGGCGGCGGCGCAGGGCGTGGTGAAGTCGGTGTTCGGCGAATGGCAGATCCGCTGCGACACCCCGCCCGGCGCGCAGAGCGAGCAGTGCGTGCTGCTCCAGTCGGTGCAGGCGGAGGACCGGCCCAACGTCGGTCTCACCGTGATCGTGCTGAAGACCTCGGACCAGAAGAGCCGCCTTCTGCGCGTGCTGGCGCCGCTCGGCGTGCTGCTGCCCGCCGGCCTCGGCCTCAAGATCGACGACCAGGACATCGGCCGCGCCGGATTCGTGCGCTGCCTGCCCAACGGCTGCGTCGCCGAGGTGGTGATGGACGAGACCCTGGTCGGCCGCCTCAAGACCGGCAAGCTCGCCACCTTCATCATTTTCCAGACACCCGAGGAAGGCATCGGCGTGCCGCTCAGCCTCAATGGATTCGGCCCCGGCTTCGACGCCCTGAAATGACCGCCGCGCTGCGCTGATGATCGCCGCGCTGCGCTGACCTGCGGACGGCCATCCCGGCGCCGTCCGGGCGGCATGGTTTCGACACGCTCGCCCGTCATGAGCGGTTTGGGGGCGCCACCGGGGGACGGGTGGCGTTGAACTTGCTTGAAACCAGCCGTTGCGGAAGCCATTCCGATCCGCCAAGGATCGCAGCGGTGGGGGGAGGACGTCGCGCATGCCAGTCGATGAACACGCCTTGTTCGGTGCAGCGCTGGCCTTCATGTGCGCCGCCGTACTCGCCGTCGTCGTCGCCAAGCGCATCGGCTTCTCGCCCATAGTCGGCTACCTGCTCGTCGGCATCGCCATCGGCCCCATCGGCATCAACGTGGCCGACCCGGCGGTGGTGCATACCGTCGCCGAGTTGGGCGTGGTCATGCTCCTGTTCCTCGTGGGACTGGAGCTGAAGCCCTCGCATCTGCTCTCCATGGGGCATTACATCTTCGGGCTCGGCACGGCGCAGCTGGTGCTCACCTCCCTCGCCTTCGCGCTGCTCGCCTATTTCGGCCTCGGCTTCGGCGTCGCGGCGGCAGTGGTCTCGGGCCTCGCGCTGTCGGTGTCGGGCACGGCCATCGCGCTCCAGTTGCTGGGCGAGCGCGGCGACCTCGGCAGTCCCTACGGCCAGCGCACCTTCTCCATCCTGCTGTTCCAGGACATCGCGGTGGTGCCGCTGCTGGCGCTGGTGCCGCTGCTCGCCCCCGGCGGGGAGAGCGAGATCCACGATCCCAAGGGCACGCTGGTCCAGGCGGCCATGGCGGTGGGCGCCATCGCGGTGATCGTGGTCGCCGGCCGCTATCTCCTCAATCCCCTGTTCCGGGTGCTGGCCCGCTCCGGCGCGCGCGAGGCGATGACGGCGGCGGCGCTGATGGTGGTGCTGGGCGCCGCCGGCCTCATGGAGATCGCCGGCATGTCGGCCGCCATGGGCGCGTTCCTCGCCGGCCTGCTGCTGTCGGAAAGCACCTTCCGGCACGAACTCGAAGCCAATGTGGATGCCTTCCGCGGCCTGCTGCTCGCCATCTTCTTCATGAGCATCGGCATGACGCTGAACATCGATGTGATCCTCCACCACATCCCGCGCCTCGTGGTGGGCGCGCTGGCGGTGGCGGTCATCAAGTCGGTGGTGGTCTATCTGGTGTTCCGCGCCGACAACATCGCTCCCGGCGATTCCCTGCGCGCCGCGGTGGCGCTGATGGCGGCGGGCGAGTTCGCCTTCGTGCTGTTCCCGCTCGGCCTCGCCAACGGCATCCTGCGCACCGAGCAGGCGGATCTGCTCATCGCCCTGGCCGCGCTCACCATGGTGCTCGGCCCGCTGCTGTTCGCCGGCATCTCGCGCTTCCTGCCGCGCTTCGCCCCGGCCGTGCCCGAGCCGCCCGCCGACGATTTCACCGATGCCGACGGCTCGGTTCTGGTCATCGGCTTCGGCCGCTTCGGGCAGATCGTCTCCCAGTGTCTTCTGGCGCAGGATGTGAGCGTCACCATCATCGACAAGGACGTGGAGATGATCCAGAGCGCCGGCCGGTTCGGCGTTCACATCTATTATGGCGACGGCACCCGGCTCGACGTTCTTCGCGCCGCTGGCGCGGAGACGATGGAAGTGATCTGCGTCTGCGTGGACAACAAGGAAGACGCCAACCGCATCGTGGAGATCGTGCGCGCTTCCATTCTGGGGCCGCGCCTGTTCGTGCGCAGCTTCGATCGCGTGCACTCGATGGAGCTGGTGCGGCTCGGCGTCGATTTCGAGCTGCGCGAGACGCTCGAATCGGCCCTCTCCTTCGGCGCCCGCACGCTGGAGGCGCTGGGAGTGAGCGAGAGCGCCGCGGAGGCCCGCATCACCGACGTGCGCGAACGCGACCGCGCCCGGCTGGAGCGGCAGATGCAGGACGGACTGTTCGCTGGCGGCGACGCCTTTGCCCGCCCCAAGGTGGAGCCGGAGCCCCTCACCGAGCCGGAGCGCCGCGCCCGCCCGCTCAACCCGGAAGCGCAGGACATCCTCAGCCACGAGACCGAATTCTCGGGGTAAGGGGGAGCGCGGCTCCCGGTATTTTGCCCGCTGCGCGGAAGTCCCGTGCCGGCCCCCGGATCAGCGCTCCGCCCGGCACCGCCGCTTGCCGCCGCCGTCGTCCTCCGACTTGATCGGAGGACCCATTTCGCCGTTCGCCCCCACGCCCGCTTCAGCCCAGCGATGGGCCCTCCGGTCAGGCCGGAGGGCGACGGCGGACACATGCTCGCCCATCCCCGTCAATTCCCCTGATCCAACCGAAGCATGTCGTGATTTCGGCGGGACGATGGCGTAAGCTCCTGCCAAGATTTCGGGCAGAAGCCGGAGCGGACGCCTTCGCCCGCGCAGGTCCGGAATCGGACGGAGTCGGTGGATGGATCAGTTTGTGGAGATGCTGCGCGCGGCCCAGGGCGGGCAGGCGATGGACAATATCGGCCGCATGTACGGCCTTTCCGCGCAGCAGGCCCAGCAGGTCGCCGAGGCGGTGATGCCCGCCTTCGCAGCGGCGTTCAACCAGGCCTCGCAATCTCCCGATTCCCTCGCCGCGCTGATGACGTTGATGACCAGCGGCCCCTACGGCGCCTTCTATTCCCAGCCCGCCGCCCCGGCCGAGCTGACCCGCGCCGGATCCGAGGCGCTCGATACCGTCTTCGGTTCGTCGGACGTGAGCCGCGCGGTGGCGGCCCATGTCGCTTCCTCGACCGGCCTCGGCATGACCCTGGTGAAGCAGGTGATGCCCACCTACGCCACCCTGGTGGTGGGCGGGCTCGCCAAGTCGCTGGCCGCCTCCGGCGCCCTGCAGCAGATGCTGGCCGCCATGCTGAGCCGCATGCCCGGGCAGACCGAACAGAAGATTGCCCCCATCTCCTCCGGCAATCCCTGGATCGACGCCTTCCTGGCCTTCACCAGCACCGCCACCGAGCAGGGCGGGCGACCCTATTCCACCGGCAATCCCTGGGCCGATTCCTATGCCCAGATGATGTTCCAGCGCGCCGCCCCGGCGCCCGCGCCCCAGCGCAACCCGGCGAACGCATGGCAGGACGTGGTGAACGCCATGACCAAGACCATGACCCAGGCCGGCGTGCCGCCCACCCGCGAGAAGCCGCCGGAGCCCCCGCCGGCACCGCTGCTGCCGTTCCAGAACTTCTTCGCCCAGATGTTCGCCCAGGGCTTCCCGCCGCCCTTCCCGCCCCCCACGCAGCCCGGCGCGGCGGATGCGGGCCGGCAGGCCTACAGCGTGCCCGACTTCTGGCTCGACATCATGCGCTCCGCCGCCTCCTCCATGGCCGCCGCCACCCAGAGCATGAGCGCGGCCACGCAGAACGTCCAGAATGTGCAGGAGGCGGAGACCCTCCCGCCGGACCGCCCCCGCCTCGGCCGGGCCGACAGCGACAAGTCATCGGGCGGCGGCAAGTAGAGCGGCGGCAAGTACAGCGGAGGCGCATAGAGCGCAGACAAAAATCGACCCGCGCCGGTTGCGGACGGCGCGGGTCGAGGAACGGCGGAATCGAGGGGCGCTTCCGCCGGATCAGGTTCAATCAGTCGACCGGGTTGCCACGCCACGCGGCGAGCCGCGCCGCCGCCCGGCGCTCCCGCACGCGGGTCACCAGCGTCTGGGTCGGATCTTCGAACAGCGGGGTGGCGGCGGCATCGCGCAGGTCCGCCCGCGTCACACCGATGTCGCGCAGCATGTGGTCGTCGAGATGGGAAAGCTCGGCCATCATCTGCCGTCGCTCCATGACGCGGCCGATGGTCTTCACCGACTGCAAGCCCTTGGCCGCGACGCCGACGGCCGAGAGGCACAAAGCGGCGACGAGTTCGCCAGCGGGGGCGAAGGGGGTCCTGCGGGTTTCACCATGGTACGTCATCTTCATCTCCGTTGCCTGGATGCGCTCCGCCGACCCTCCTTTCCGGGGCCGTGATGGTCTGAACACACCCGGCATGTGCCGAACGGGCCCGATAAGCCCCCGAACACCCCGGTGAAACCACCCGATTTCGCGCCGCATCCAATCGGCAGGACCTTTCTGGATGCTTCGCACAAATCACGCTAGCGAATGTTTTTCATCTCTCGTATCGTTTTGCGTGATGATTGCGGCGACGGGGCGGCCGGCCCATGCGGCCGGCGCAGGGCTGCCCCTCAGGAGCGCGACGATGACAGCCATGCTCGACCCCGACCAGCTGAGAACCTTTGTGGCCATTGCGGAAACGGGCAGTTTCACGAAGGCTGCGGAGGTGGTCCACAAGACCCAGTCGGCGGTCTCCATGCAGATGAAGCGGCTGGAGGAGCGGGTCGGCCGGCCCGTCTTCGTCCGCGACGGCCGCGCCTCCCGCCTCACCGAGGACGGCGAACGCCTGCTGGACTACGCCCGGCGCATCGTGAAGCTGAACATGGAAGCCGTCTCCAGCTTCGCCGACGCGGAGCTTTCGGGGCGCGTATGCCTTGGTGTGCCGGACGATTACGCGGATCGCTATCTGCCTGATATCATGGCGCGATTTTCCCGCACCCATCCGTCCGTCGAGCTCACCGTGATCTGCGAGCCCACCGCCGAACTGGTGCAATACATTGCCGCCGGCACCATCGATCTCGCCATCATCACCGCCACCGAGATCACCTCCCGCAATGCCCATGTGATCCGCCGGGAGCGGCTGCTGTGGGTCTCCTCCGCCCGCCATGCGGCGCATCTGGAAACCCCGGTGCCGCTGGCTTTGGGACGAACCACCTGCCAATGGCGGGAGATCGCCGTCTCGCGGCTGGCGGGGGCCGGGCGGGGGCACCGCATCCTCTACACCAGCCCCAATTGCGGAGCCGTGGTGGCGGCGGTTCTCTCCGGCTTGGCAGTGTCGGTGCTGCCGGAATCCGCCCTGCGGACGGGGATGCGCGTGCTCGGCGCGGCGGACGGGTACCCGCCCCTACCCCCTTGCGATATCGGACTTTTGCGCAACCGGCATGAGCCGTCACCGCTGGCGGATGCGCTGGCGCAGCACATCGTCCAGGGCCTCGACAATCTCACGGACGCAGACGCGGCGGAATAGGCGCAGTCCTCAGAGCGTCTCGGCGTAACGCTCGTAGGCATCCTCGACGGTCAGGATGTGCGCGCGCATGGCCTGCGCCGCCTCCCCCTTGTCGGCGCGCAGGATGGCCCGAACCACCCTGTCGTGCTCCTCATAGGAGCGGGCGAGTCGCCCAAGCGTGCGGAACTGCGCGCGGCGGAACGGCTGCAGGCGGGCGCGGGTCGCCAGCGTCAGTTCCGTCAGATACTCATTGTGGCTGCCGGCATAGAGCGTGGTGTGGAACCGCTCGTTCAGCAGCGTGTAGCTGCTCTCGTCGCCCCTGCGGGTGAGATCGGCCAGCTCGGCATGGATGGACTCGAGCCCCGCCCGCTCGGCCGGCGTCATGTTCACCGCGCTCAGCCCGGCGCACAGGGCTTCCAGCTCCGCCATCACATCAAACATGCCGCGCAGCCGCTCCAGAGAGGGCTGGGCCACGAGCGCGCTGCGATGGGGCCGCGCTTCGACCAGGCCGGAGGCGGCAAGATCGCGCAATGCCTCCCGTACCGGCGTGCGTGAGACGCCGTAACGCTTTGCGATATCGACCTCTTCCAGCGCGGTGCCGGGGGCGAGGCGTCCGCGCACGATGTCGTCGGCGATCTGCAGGCGCAGTTCCTCCGTGCGCGTCACCGGGCGCCCCACCGTGCGGCGCTTGCGCACGCGCGGGGCGGGGTCCGATGTCTTCAGGGGAGATGGCGCGAACAGGGTCATGTGCAGGATTTTACCGGGATTCCCGCCTGAGGCGAAATCCGTGAAACGTCGTAGGCCGGCGGCGCTCTACGCCGTCGGCTCGTCGATAACGGAGACATGGGCGCCCACCACGCGCCAGCCGTCCGGCTGTCGCACCCAGGTCTGCTGCTGGCGCCCGACCTTGCCCGGCGCGTTGTCGCGATAGAACAGGGTGGAGGCGACGGCGAAGTCCCGCCCGTAGGTGGTGATGACGGTCTGCGCGAGATCGCGCGCGAGGCCAACCGGCGAGCGGCCGCGACGAAAGGCGCGGATGGCGTCCATGCCATAGAGGTTCTCGCCGCCGCCAAAGCGGATGGTGCGCGGATCGTCATGGAACAGCGCTTCCAGCGTCTCCACGTCGTTGCCGACGAGCGCGGCCTCATAGCGCGCGAACGCGGCCTCAACCTCGGCCTTCACCTCGGGAATGTCGATCTCCAACGGGTCCTCCTTCACAGGGTTGCGGCTGGGGTTGCGGCCACGCCCAGCCGCTCCAGTTCCGCCGCAACACGCAGGGCCATATCCTCGCGCCACGGCGGGGCGATGACCTGCACGGCGATGGGCAGGTCAGGCGCCTCGCCCACCGCCACCCGCACCGGCACGGCCACGACGGGCAGACCGATAAACGAAATGGGCTGGGTGAACAGGCCGAGATTCGGTCGCACCAGCATCTCCTCGCCATCGAGCACAAAAGTCTTCTGCCCCAGCTTCGGCGCCCGGCAAGGGGTCGCGGGGGCGAGGAGCACGTCGTACCCCTCGAACAGCTTCAGCATTTCGTCCCGGAAGTGCCGGCGGAAGCGCTGCGCCGCATCGACCCACGAGGCGGGGATGGCGAGGCCGGCCAGCAGCCGGTCGCGCACGGCGGGATCGAAATCCTCCGGCCGGACGGCGAGCCGCCGCGCGTGCAGGCTCGCGCCTTCGGCTGCCGTGATGATGTAGGCGGAGGCGCGGGCGCGGGCGGCATCCGGGATGTCCACCATGTCGCGCGCGCCGAGCGCGGCGGCAACCGCATCCACCGCCGCGAAAACCTCGGGCTGCGCCTTGGCGCGGAACCAACCGCCGGCGATGGCGATGCGCAGACCGCCGATTCCCTCACCGATCAGCCCGGCAACGGGCTCGAACGGACGCGGCGTCTGGCCCGGATCGCGCGCGTCCTCGCCCTGCATGGCGTCGTAGGAGAGCGCGAGATCGGCGACGGAGCGGGCGAGCGGGCCGAGATGGTCCAGCGCCGTCACGAAGGGAAAGCTGCCGCCCCGCCCCAGCCGGCCATAGGTGGGCTTCAGCCCGAACGTGCCGCACAGGGAGGACGGCACGCGGATGGAGCCGTTGGTGTCGGAGCCCAGCGCAAGGGGCACCATGGCTGCAGCCACCGCCGCCCCGGTGCCGCCGGAGGAGCCGCCGGACATGCGGGTCAGATCGTGCGGATTGCGGGAGGCGCCGTCATGGACGTTCTCGCCGGTGAAGTCATAGGCGTATTCGCCCATGTTGAGCCCGCCGACGAGGATGGCCCCGGCCGCCTCCAGTTGCGCCACCAGAAAGGCGTCCTGCGTGGACGGGTGACGCTCCCGGTTGATTTTCGAGCCGGCGCGAGTCGGCAGGCCCGCGATGTCGAACAGGTTCTTCACCGCGAACGGTACACCAGCCAGCGGCCCCAGCGGCGCACCGGCCGCACGGGCAGCGTCGATACGGTCCGCACGGGCGCGGGCGCGCTCGGCGATCACGTCGGTGAAGGCGTTGATCGACGGGTCGACAGCCGCGATGCGCGCCAGCGTCGCCTCGATGACGGCCCGGGCGGTGACGGTGCCGGAGGCTACCGCGGCGGCGATCTCGGCCGCTGTCGCACCGGCGAGGCGGGTGGCGTCGGGAACGGGGACGGGCGCGTTCATGACCACCTCACGGACGATAGACGGGGGCCGGCTCCTCGGCATCGCCGAGGTCCAGGCTGCGGACGAGAGTCGCCGCATCGGCGATGCTGCGCAGATAGGCGAGCGCCTCCGTGCGCCATTCGGGGCGCGCGGTGATGCCATGGGCGGAGAGCGCGCCGTCGAGAAGCTGCGCGAGGGCGGCGTCCTCGACCTTGGGCAGGGTGGTTTCGGTGGCCATGGCGTGCCTCAGACCGGGGGATGGGGAATGGCGGCGATGAGTTCGCGGGTATAGGCGTCCTTGGGCGCCTCCAGCACCTGTTGCGCGGTGCCCTCCTCCACGATCCGGCCTTGCCGCATCACGATCACCCGGTCACACAGAAGGCCGACGACGTGGAGGTCGTGGGAGACGAAGAGATAGCTCATGCCGAGCCGCTGCTTCAGCTCCTCCAGCAGGTTCAGGACCACGGCCTGCACCGACACGTCCAGCGCCGCCGTCGGCTCGTCGAGAATGACGAGATCGGGGTCGAGCGCGATGGCGCGGGCGATGCCGACGCGGGCCTTCTGGCCGCCGGAGAGCTGATGCGGGAAGCGCTCCAGCAGGTTCTGCGGCAGGCCGACCATTTCGGCCAGCTCTGACACGCGGGCATCGAGCTTCGCGCCTCCGGAATAGCCCCCCATGCGCAGCAAGGGATCGGCAATCGCGCGGGCGGCGGTGTAGCGCGGATTGAGGCTCTCGGTCGGATCCTGGAACACCATCTGGATGCGCTTGCGCATGGGATGGTGAGCGAAGTCCTTGGCGGGGATCGCGCCGATATCCTCGCCCGCGAAGGTGATCTTGCCCGCCGTGGGATCGATGAGGCGCATCACCATGGTGGAGGTGGTGGACTTGCCGCAGCCGCTCTCGCCCACGAGGCCGACGCTCTCGCCGCGCTTCACCTCGAAGGAGATGCCGTCCACGGCGCGGAAAATGGTCTCCTCCCGCGTCAGGGGCTTGCCTTTGAGCTTGGCGAGGAAGGCCGAGGGCGCGCCCTGGCGGGGATATTCACGGACGAGGTTTTCGACGGTGAGAAGCGTTTCCCCGGTCCCGGTCGCAGGCGCGGGCGTCGCGGCCGGAGCGGCTGCGGCCTCGCCTTCCGGCAGAAGATCCTTCAGCGTGATGCCCGGGCGCGGCGTCGCCCGCATGAGCTTCTTGGTGTAGGGGTGCTGGGGATCGCGGAAGATGCGCTCGGCGGGGGCCGTCTCCACCACCTTGCCCTTCTCCATCACCATCACCGTGTCGCAATAGGTGGCGGCGAGGCCGAGATCGTGGGTGATGAGGATGGTGGACATGCCGCGCTCGCGCGTCAGCTCGGTCACCAGGTCCATCACCGCCTTCTGGGTGGTCACGTCGAGGCCGGTGGTGGGCTCGTCCGCGATCATCAGCTGCGGCCGGCAGGCCAGCGCGAGCGCGATGACGATGCGCTGGCACATGCCGCCGGACAGCTCGAACGGATAGGCGTGGTAACGATCCTCCGGCCGGGCGATGCGCACCTGCTTGAGGATGTCGATGACCTTGTGCTTCACGTTGCGCGGGTCGGCCTGGACATGCTGGAGCAGCACGTCGCCGATCTGCGCGCCCACGGTGCGGATGGGGTTCAGCGCCGCGCGCGGGTTCTGGAAGATCATCGACATTTCGCGACCGCGCAGGTCGCGCATCTCGCTCTCGGGGGCGTGGGCAACATCGATGCCCGAGAACGTGATGGTGCCTTCCGCGATGCGGCCGGCGCGGTCGAGGATGCGCATCACGGTGTAGGACGTGACCGACTTGCCCGAGCCGCTCTCCCCCACGATGCCCAGCGTCTCGCCCTTGCCCAGGGTCAGGTTCACCTGACTGACCGCGGTGACGATGCCGCGGCGGGTGGCGAACTCGACGGTGAGGTCGCGCACCTCCAGCAGCGGGCCGCTCGGCGTTTCGGAGGACTTGGCGGCGTGTTCCTTCACGTCCACAACTCCATGCATGGCGGCCTCCTCAGGTGCGGCGCTGGGGATCGACGATGTCGCGCAGACCGTCGCCCAGGAGGTTGAAGCAGAAGACCGCGAACATGAGCGCGAGGCCGGGGAACAGCGCGATCCACCATTCGCCGGAGACGATATAGGCCGAGCCCTCAGCCACCATGATGCCCCACTCGGGCGTCGGCGGACGCACGCCGAGGCCGATGAACGAGAGGCCGGCCGCGTTCAGGATGGCGTAGCCCATGGTCAGCGACATCTGCACCATCATGATGGGCATGATGTTGGGCAGGATGGTCGTCAGAAGGATGCGCCATTCGGAATTGCCGGTCAGCCGCGCCGCCTGCACGTAGCCGGCATTGCGGCGGATGGCGGCTTCGGACTTCGCCACGCGCACATAGAGCGGGAAGTTGATGATGGCGGTGGCGATGACGATGTTCGTCACCGTGTTGCCCAGCGCCGCCACGATGCCCATGGCCAGCACGAACAACGGGAAGGCCATGATGGTATCGGAGATGCGGCCGATGATCCGGTCCGTCCAGCCGCCGAAGAAGCCGGAGGCGATGCCCGCGACGCCGCCCACGGCGAACACGAGCGCCACCGAGAAGATGGCGATGGCCATGTCCAGCCGGCTCGCCACCACCACGCGCGAGAAGATGTCGCGGCCGAGATTGTCGGTGCCGAACCAGTGCGCCGCCGAGGGCGGCTGCAGCGCCGCCGCCGTGTCCGAGGCCAGCGGATCATAAGGGACGATGAACGGCCCGATCGTGGCGCACACCACCAGCACCAGGAACATGCCGAAGGCGATGCCGGTGACGGGATTGTCCGAGATCACATAGCGGGCGTGGGCGAGCGTGGCGGCAAGGCCGCCGGGCGCCTTCTGGGTGTCGGCCGTGGCGAGGGTCATGCTTCGCTCCGCGCGCGGGGATCGATGATGCCGTAGGCAAGGTCGATCAGGAGGTTGAGGATCACGTAGAGGATCGCCATGGCGAGCACGAAGCCCTGCACCGGCGCGTAGTCCGAGGTAATCAGCGCCTCGACCGCGTAGGAGCCGATGCCCGGCCAGGCGAACACCTTCTCCACCAGCACGTTGGCGCCCAGCAGGAAGGAAAACACCATGCCCAGCGTCGTCACCACGGGGAGCATGGCATTGCGGAAGGCGTAGGTGATGATGACCGTGTAATCCGTCAGCCCCGCCGCCTTCGCCGTGCGCACGAACTCGGAGGAGAGCACCGCCAGCATGGAGGCGCGGGTCATGCGGGCGATGGGCGCAAGGGCGAAGATAGCCAGCGTGATCGCAGGCACCGCCAGTTGCGCCAGCGCGGCGCGGAAGGTCTCGAAGTCGCGGGCGATCAGGCTGTCGATGACATAGAAGCCCGTCACCGTCTCGGGCGCCGAGAAGAACACGTCGAGCCGCCCCAGCGGCGCCGGCGCCCACCCCAGCTTGAAGTAGAAGACATAGACCAGCAGCAGCCCGGTGAAGAACACCGGCAGCGAGACGCCGGCCGTGGTGATGATGCGGCAGGCGTGGTCGATCCACGACCCTTGCCGTACCGCCGCAATGATGCCGAAGGGCACCGCGATGAGCAGCGCCAGCACCAGCCCCGCCAGCGTCAGTTCGGCCGAGGCCGGCAGGCGGGCCGCGATCTCGGTGGCGACCGGCTGGCCGGTGGAGAGCGAAGAGCCGAGGTCGCCCTGAGCGAGGGCCGAAACATAATCGGCGAACTGGGCCGGCAAAGACTTGTCGAGGCCGAGCTTGGTGCGGATTTCGGCGATGGCCTGCGGCGTCGCGGCCGGTCCCGCGAAATAGGCCGCCGTGTCGCCGGGCAGCACGCGGGTGAGCAGGAAGGTCACGATCACCACGCCGATCAGGCTGGGCACGGCTGTGGCGAGACGACTGCCTAGGAGCTTCAGCATGGCGATATCCCTGTGTGCAAATCGGGCTACGGGGCATCGGGCACCGCAACCGGTTCTCGTCTCCGGCGGGGCGCCGGGTGTGGGGTGAGGGGCGGCACCGATGCCGGCACCCGGGCGAACCCAAAGCGCCGGCTTCCGCCCCCAGCGCCACCCCTCACGCCGCTTCCTCCCTGAAGAGGAAGAGGGATGCCTCAGCCCTTCTGGAAGGCGCGATAGTCGAGGCGGCGGTGGAACCAGTATTCGTAGCCGGTGATGTTCTTCTGCATCGCGACGTTGACGAACGGCTGGTAGAGCGGAATGCGCGGCACGTCGGCGAAGGCGAGGTCCACCATGCCCTTCACGTCCGTATCATAGGCCGCCTTGTCTCCGCTCGCCGCCGCAGCACGCGCGCCGTCGATGAAGGTGTCCATCGCCGCCGACTGGTAGCTCATGGTGTTGAAGACGGAATTCGAGCCGTGGTAGCACCAGAAGAAGAAGTATTCCGGATAGTCCAGCCAACCCGAGAACACGTTGGTGTAGAGCGGCAGAACCTTCTTGTTCAGCTCCGTGCGCCAGTTGGCACCGGGGATCTTGTTGATGGTGGTCTTGATGCCGATCTGCGCCAGATTTTCCTGGAGCAGCACGCAGATGGGCTCGTTGACGCCGGCGAAGCCGAGGTCGAAGGAGAGCGTGGTGTCGATGCCGCCGGCAAGGCCCGCCTCGGCCATCAGCTGCTTGGCCTTGGCGAGATCGGTCTTGAACTTGGTGGGCTGCGGCCAGGCCACCTTGGTGGCGGCATCCGCCGGCGCGCCGAACATGGGGCGGCCCAGACCGTAGAGCACGGCCTCCATGATCTTCTCATAGGGAATGGCGTAGGCGATGGCCTCGCGCACCTTCGGATTGTCGAAGGGCGGGTTCTTCACGTTCATGCCGATGTACTGCACGCCGTTGGAATACGGCACCGACGTGATGTTGAGCTTGCCCGCCTGCTTCAGCTCCACGAAGTCCTTGTTGGGCAGATCGTAGGAGATGTCCGCGTCGCCGCGCTCCAGCAGCGCCCGGCGGTTGCCGGCGGACGGCACCATGCGCCAGATCACGCGCTTGATCTTGGGCAGCGGGCCGCCCTTCCAGTCGTCGAAGCGCTCGAAGATGACTTCCGTGCCGGGCGTCCACTTGGTGACGCGATAGGCGCCGGAGCCGGCGGTGTTCTGCTTGGTGTATTCGAGACCCCAGGGGTCCTTCTCGGTGGCGTTCTTCTGAACGAGCCCGGAATTGATGACGCACGGCACGATGACCGCGAGATCCGGGATGGTCAGGCGATCCTTGCGCAGGAAGTCCACGCGCACCGTGTGGTCGTCAACCACAACGAACTGCTCGGGCTTCTCCAGCGAGCCGGCTTTCATCTGGAAGGTGGGAAACCCGCCCACGGAGACGGCGCGGTCCAGCGACCACTTCACGTCCTTGGCGGTCACCGGCGTGCCGTCCTGGAAAGTCGCGTTCTTCTTCAGCTTGAAGGTGACGGACATGTCGCCGATGTTCATGTCCTCGGCCAGCTCGCCCTTGAGCTTGTCGCGGTCATAGTAGCGAACGCCCTCCTTCTCGGTCATCTCGTGGGTGATGAGCCGATCGTAGGTGTTCCAGCTCGCCTCATAGCCGGGCACGTTGGTGCCGACGCCATGGATGTCGAGATTGTTCGGGCCGCTCTCCGAAACGATCAACAGCGTCTCGTTGCGGGCCTGCGCCTTCGCCGGCGAGAACACCGCTGGAGCGGCGACGCTGGTGCCGGTCGCGACGGCTGTGGCGGAGGCGGATTTCATGAATTCGCGGCGGTTCATCAGCGACGTCCCTGTGGTGGTGGTCGCCTAATGCCATTCAAGCCGCGTGCCAATTGCATACAGTTTTTTATTTTAATCGTAAAATCAATTATATAGATCCGCTGCGCCGTAGATTGCACCATGGCGCAGGGCGGAAAATGACTACAATATGTGCAGCTATGTGCGCATTGTATGCAATTAGATGCGCATCACTGCGGCAACGCTTGCCCAGCGCGTGGCCAGCAGCCGCTTGGGGAAGATCAGGAGGGCAGGACGTCCGGGTCGGCGGACGGCGCGGCGGCGCGCTCGGCTTTCCAGGCCTTCATCTGGCGCCGATAGCGCATGGTGGAGACCGGCAGCAGAGCCAGATAGAGGATGGTGCAGACGGAAAGCACGATCCAGGGATAGCTCGCCAGCAGCGCGAAATAGATGGCCACCGCCACGAACAGCGGCAGCACCATGTCCCGCCGCACCCGCCGCCCCAGCGTCTTGCCGGACCAGGCGGGCACCGTGGAGATCATCAGGAAGGCAATGGCCAGGCAGTAGACCAGCGCGATCAACGCGCTCACCCGCCCGTGGGGAAGGCCGATCAGCTCCAGGTAAACCGGCAGCAGCACGGTGATGGCGCCGGCCGGGGCCGGGATGCCGGTGAAATAGTCGCCCGCGAAGGGCGGCTTGTTCGGGTCGTCCAGCATCACGTTGAACCGCGCGAGGCGAAGCGCTGCGCAGATGGCATAGGCCAGCGCGGCGATCCAGCCGAACGAGCCGGCTTCGTTGAGGCCCCAGAAATAGAGCATCAGCGCCGGCACGCAGCCGAAGTTCACGAAGTCGGCAAGGCTGTCCAGCTCCGCCCCGAAGCGGGAGGTGCCTTTCAACGCCCGCGCCAGCCGCCCGTCCACGCCGTCGAGGATGGCGGCGAAGACGATGGCCGCCAGTGCCAGCTCGATCCGCTCCTCGATGGCGAGGCGCACGGCGGTGAGGCCGGAGCACAGGGCCAGCAGTGTCACGAGATTGGGCAGCAGAACCCGGATCGGCACCTTGCCGATGCTGCCGCCAAGGCGCGGCCGGGGCCGGCCTTCGGGATCGAACGGGGGAAAGGGCGTTTCCATCAGCTCACCCGGTAGGCGGTCTCGCGCTGCTGCGGCTGGGAGAGATCGCACAGGACGGTCTCGCCCGCCACCGTCAACTGGCCCTCGCTGACCAGCACGCGCGACCCCACGGGCAGATAGACGTCCACGCGCGATCCGAAGCGGATCAGGCCGAAGCGCTCGCCGGCACCGATGGATTCGCCCTCGCGCACGAAGGAGACGATGCGGCGCGCCACGAGGCCGGCGATCTGCACGCATCCCACCCGGCAGTAGGGGGTGGAGATGATGAGGCCGTTGCGCTCATTGTCCTCGCTCGCCTTGTCGAGGTCGGCATTCAGGAAGAGGCCCGGCTTATAGGCGATGCGCTCGATGCGTCCGGTCACCGGCGCGCGGTTCACGTGGACGTTGAACACGTTCATGAAAATCGACACGCGCAGCAGCGGCTCGTCCGAAAGGTCCAGCTCCCGCGGCGGCCGCGCCAGCCCCACCTGCGAGACCCGTCCATCCGCTGGCGCGATGACGAGGCCCTCGCGCACCGGCGTCACGCGCTCCGGGTCGCGGAAGAACAGCGCCGTCCAGATGGCGAGGCCGAAGCCGATCATGCCGAAGAAGGTGGAGAAGGCGAACAGCACGAGCGCGATCACCACCGCGATCGCGATGAAGGGATAGCCCTCGCGATGGACGGGAACGAGCGTCTTGCGGATGCTGGCAATGATCGACAACAGCTTACTCCAGGGCGCACCGGTCGGCGCCGGCCGGCGCCGCGGCGCCAGAAGTCAGGTTTCCACCGGCGCCGGGACGCCGGGGTTTGCGCACAGGTAGTCAGCCGCCGGCCCGCCGTCAAATGGCGGAACGCCGCTCTTCCTCAACGCCCCGCACGTCGGAAGGCGCCGGGGCTCGCGCCTGTCCATTTGCGGAAAGCCCGGTGGAAGGCGCTCGGCTCGGAAAAACCCAGATCCGCGGCGATCTCCCCGACCGGCCGGTCGGTGCCACGCAGCAGATCCTCGGCCTTCATCCGGCGCAGGTCGTCCTTGATGTCGCGATAGGCGGCCCCCTCCTCCGCCAGCCGCCGCCGGAAGGTCGAGGCCGGCAGGCGCAGTTGGCGGGCAAGGTCCTCGAAGGAGGGCCAGGCCGCAGCCGGCTGCTCCCGCAGGCGCGCACGGACCCGTGCCGCCAGCCCCTCGTCGTGCCGGTAGCGCACCAGGATGTTGGCCGGCGCGCCGCGCAGGAAATCGCGCAGCGCCCGCTCGCTGCGGTGGGCCGGGAGCTTCAGGAAGGCGGCATCGAAGGCGAGCCGGCTTTCCGGCGCATCGAACCGGACCGGCGCGCCGAAGAACAGGCGGTAGTCGGCCCCGTGCTCCGGCGGTCCGCAGCGGAAATCCACCTGCCGCAGCGGGATGCGCCGGCCTACCAGCCAGCAGGTGATGCCGTGGAGGATGATCCAGTAGGTGCGATAGGCGAAGGCCGAGCGCGCCGCACCTCTGTCCACCAGCACCACCGACGCAAGACCATCGCCGACGACGAGTTCGCCGCTCGGGTCCTCCAGCACCACACGCAGAAAGCGCAGCGCCCGCCGCAGGGCTTGCTCCAGCGTTCCCGCGCCCATGAGGGCATGACAGAGCAGGGTAAAGCTGCCGCAGCGCATGGGGCGGGCGGCGAGGCCGAAGAATTCATCGTCCAGCGCCTCGGCCGCCGCCGTCCACAGCGCGCCGTATTGTTCGGCCGAGACCGCCTCGGTCACCGGCAGCGCGAGCCCCGCCCGTGCGAGCACCGGACCGGTCTCGATCCCCTGCGCCGCGAGGCAGCCCAAGGCATCGTCCACAAAGGTGCCGGAGATCATGCGCCGTTCCACGGCGTGCTCCCGTATGGCAAAAACGCTCACATCAATAGATCGCTAGTGTCATCGAATGTCACTCGGCTTTTCTGCTAGACGTGAGTCAACGGCCGCTCAAGCGGCGGCATGTCTCCCTGGGAGGGGCACCATGAAGATCGAAGGGCGCGTCTTTCTCGTCACCGGCGGCGGCTCGGGCCTTGGCGCGGCGGTGGCGCGGATGGTGGTGGACAACGGCGGCCGCGTCGTCCTCGTCGACATCAACGCCGACGCTGGCGCCGCCATGGCCGCCGAACTCGGCGACGCCGCCCGCTTCCAGCGCGCCGACGTGAGCAGCGAGGCCGACGGCAAGGCGGCCGTGCAGCTCGCCCTCGACAGCTTCGGCCACGTTCACGGCCTCGTGAACTGCGCGGGCGTCGCTCCCGGCGAGAAGGTGATCGGACGCGAGGGCCCGCATCGGCTGGACAGCTTCGTGCGCGGCATCACCATCAATCTCATCGGCACCTTCAACATGCTTCGGCTCGCGGCCGACGCCATGGTGAAGGAGCAGCCGGACGCGGACGGCGAACGCGGCGTCATCATCAACACCGCCTCCATCGCCGCCTTCGACGGGCAGATCGGGCAGGCCGCCTATGCCGCCTCCAAGGGCGGCGTTGCGGCCCTCACGCTGCCGGTGGCCCGCGAGCTTGCGCGCTTCGGCATCCGCGTCCTCACCATTGCGCCCGGCATCTTCGAGACGCCGATGATGGCCGGTCTGCCGCAGGATGTTCAGGACAGCCTCGGCAAGAGCGTTCCCTTCCCCTCGCGCCTCGGGCGGCCGTCCGAATACGCCGCGCTGGTCAAGCACATCTGCGAGAATTCCATGCTGAACGGCGAGGTCATCCGCCTCGACGGCGCGCTGCGCATGGCGCCGCGCTGACCCCCGACGCCCTCCTCCCTCTCCGGAGACAAGACCCATGACGGCTTCCGACCCCATCGTCATCGTCGGCACCGCCCGCACGCCCATGGGCGGCTTTCAGGGCGACCTCAAGGATGTCGCCGCAACCGCGCTCGGCTCTGCGGCCATCGGTGCCGCCCTCTCCCGCGCCGGCCTCGCGCCGGATCAGGTGGAGGAAGTCGTGTTCGGCTGCGTGCTGCCGGCGGGCCTCGGCCAGGCGCCGGCCCGGCAGGCGGCTCTGGGCGCGGGCCTTCCGCTCGCGACCGGCGCCACCACGGTCAACAAGATGTGCGGCTCCGGCATGAAGGCGGCCATGTTCGCCCATGACCTCCTCGCCGCTGGCTCCGCCTCCGTCGCCGTGGCGGGCGGCATGGAGAGTATGACCAACGCGCCCTACCTGCTGGACCGCGCCCGTGGCGGGTACCGCATGGGGCATGGACGGGTCATCGACCACATGTTCTTCGACGGGCTCGAGGACGCCTACGACAAGGGCCGCCTCATGGGCACCTTCGCGGAGGAGTGCGCGGAGGCCTATCAGTTCACCCGCGAGGCGCAGGACGCCTTCGCCATCGCCTCGCTCACCAAGGCGCAGAAAGCCATGGCCGATGGCGCCTTCGACAGGGAGATCACCCCCGTCACCGTTAAGGCCGGCAAGGCGGAGCGCGTGGTGGCGGCGGACGAGCAGCCGCCCAAGGCGAAGCTGGACAAGATCCCGACGCTGAAGCCCGCCTTCCGCGACGGCGGCACGGTGACGGCGGCGAACTCCTCCTCAATCTCCGATGGCGCGGCCGCGCTCGTGCTCATGCGCCGATCGGAGGCGGAAAAGCGCGGGCTCACCCCCCTCGCCGCCATCGTCGGCCATGCCACCCACGCGCAGGCGCCGAACCTGTTCACGACGGCCCCCATTGGCGCAGTGCAGAAGCTCGCCGACAAGACCGGCTGGGACCTGAAGGACGTGGACCTGTTCGAGATCAACGAGGCGTTCGCCGTGGTGCCCATGGCCGCCATGCGCGATCTCGGCCTGCCGGAGGACAAGGTGAACGTCCATGGCGGCGCCTGTGCGCTGGGCCATCCCATCGGTGCCTCGGGCGCGCGGGTGATGGTGACGCTGCTGGCGGCACTGGAGCGCTACGATCTCAAGCGCGGCATCGCGTCCCTGTGCATCGGCGGCGGCGAGGCGACGGCGGTCGCCATCGAGCGGCTGAGCTGAGGCCGCGTCCACCGCTCGGCAGCAAGCAATAAGAACCGGAGGGAGCCCATGATCCTCACCGAGACCCAGGTCGCCATCCGCGACGCCGTGCGCGCCTTCGCCTCCGAGCGCCTCGCGCCCGGCGCCGCCGCGCGGGACAGGGAACACCGCTTCCCGGGAGATGAACTGAAGGAGCTGGGCGCTCTCGGCTTTCTCGGCATGCTGGTGCCGGAGGAGCTTGGCGGCTCGGCCACCGATCTCGTCTCCTACGCCCTCGCGCTGGAGGAGATCGCGGCGGCGGACGGCGCGTGCTCCACCATCGTCAGCGTGCATTCCTCGGTGGGCTGCATGCCCATCGTGAAGTTCGGCACAGATGCGCAGAAAGAGCGCTTCCTGCCCAAGCTCGCCTCCGGCGAATGGATCGGCGGCTTCGCCCTGACAGAGCCCCAGGCGGGATCGGACGCGGCGGCGCTGCGCACCCGCGCGCGGCGGGACGGCGACCATTACATCCTCTCTGGCGCCAAGCAATTCATCACGTCCGGCAAGAACGGCAACCTCATCATCGTCTTCGCGGTCACCGATCCGGATGCGGGCAAGAAGGGCATCTCCGCCTTCATCGTTCCCACCGATACGCCCGGATACGAGGTCGTGCGGGTGGAGGAGAAGCTTGGCCAGCATTCCTCAGACACCTGCCAGCTCGCCTTCAACGACATGCGGATCCCTGCTGAACTGCGGCTGGGGGCCGAGGGCGAGGGGCTGAAGATCGCCCTGTCCAATCTCGAAGGCGGGCGCATCGGCATCGCCTCCCAGTGCGTGGGCATGGCGCGCGCGGCGTTCGAGGCGGCTTGCGCCTATGCAAAGGAGCGCGTGACCTTCGGCAAGCCCATCATGGAGCATCAGGCGGTCGCCTTCCGCCTTGCCGACATGGCAACCCGCATCGAGGCGGCCCGCCTGATGGTGCTTCACGCGGCGTCCCTGCGCGAGGCCGGCCTGCCCTGCCTTGCCGAAGCCTCCATGGCGAAGCTGTTCGCGTCCGAGATGGCCGAGCAGGTGTGCTCCGCCGCCATCCAGACCTTCGGCGGCTACGGCTATCTGGCGGACTTCCCCGTCGAGCGCATCTATCGCGACGTGCGTGTCTGCCAGATCTACGAGGGCACGAGCGACGTGCAGCGCATCGTCATCGCGCGGGGGCTGTGATGGTGGAGGCCCCCTCCCCGGCCCCGCGCGGTCCCCTCGCCGACATCCGCGTGGTCGATCTCTCCCGGCTTGCCCCCGGCCCCTATTGCACCATGCTCCTCGCGGATTTCGGGGCGGAGGTGATCGTGGTGGGCGGCGGGCGGGCCGGCGTCGCCATTCCGGAATTTTCTCGCGGCAAGCGGCATATATCTCTGGACCTGAAGGCCCCCGCCGGCCGGGCCGCGCTCCACGCTCTGGTGCAGACCGCCGACGTGCTGGTGGAGGGCTTCCGCCCCGGCGTCGCCGATCGCATCGGCGCCGGATACGAGACACTGGCGGCGCTCAATCCGCGCCTCGTCTATTGCTCGCTGACCGGCTTCGGGCAGGACGGCCCGCGCGCGCTGGAAGCGGGTCACGACATCACCTATCTCGCGCTCGCCGGGGTGCTCGGTTCCATGGGCCCGAAGGACGGACCGCCCGAGGCGCCGCTCAACCTTGTCGCCGATTTCGCCGGCGGCAGCCTGATCGCCGCCCTGGGCATCCTCGCCGCCGTGATCGAGGCGAAGACCACCGGACAGGGTCAGAAGATCGACGCCGCCATGGTGGATGGCGCGCTCTCCCTGATGGCCATGCACTGGCCGCTGTGGAAGACACCCCATTGGCCCGCGCGCGGCGACGGGCTGCTCGGCGGCGGCGCGCCGTTCTATCGCTCCTATCGCTGCGCGGACGGCGGGTTCATCGCGGTTGGCGCGCTGGAGCGGGGCTTCTTTGAAGCACTGTGGCGGCGCCTCGCGCTAGGCGAACCGCCGGACCATATGCGGCGGGACCTGTGGCCTCACATCGAGCGCACGCTGGAAGCGACCTTCGCCGGCCAAACGCGCGACCACTGGACCGCCCTGTTCGCCGGTACGGACGCCTGCGTCGCGCCGGTTCTGGCGCCCGACGAGGTGTGGAGCGATCCCCACATTGCCGCCCGCCATCCCGACAGCGGGCCGAACCGGGTGCCTGCGGTGCCGCGCCTCTCGCGCACGCCCGCACAGGCCCACCCGCTCGATCTCGCCGATTGCACGACCGACGTGCTGCGCGAGGCCGGCCTCAGCGACGCGGACATCGCCGCCGCCGTCATGCCGCCCGACACAGCGGGCCGCTCGGGCCTCGACTGGCCGCCGGAGCTGCGCTGAACGTCAGAAGGCGGGATCGGCAACCGCGGCCTTCGGCTTGTGGAGGCTCCGGCTGTCGTCCGGCGCCTCGTCGCGCTCGAACATGCCATAGTCGCGCACCACGGCGGCGACCCTCAGGCGATAGTCGCGGAACACGCCTGCCCGCCCCGCCGCCTGCGTCTTGCGATGGGAGGTGAGGTTGCGCCAGGCCTTCACCGCTTCCTCATCGCGCCAGAAGGAGAGCGAAAGCATCTTGCCTGGATTGGTGAGGCTCTCGAACCGCTCCACCGAGATGAAGCCGTCCATTTTCTCCAGCTCCACGCGCAGGCGCGCGGCGAGATCGAGATAGGTGTCGCGCTGACCTTCAGCCGGCCACACCTCGAATATGATCGCGATCAAGACCCGACCCCCTGTCCGGTGTTCGACGAGACTAAACCTTGTCGCCGGGCCGGCGCTGCACCTCGGGGAAGACCCACATGGCGATGACCATGAAAACACCCAGGAAGGCGACCGCATATTTCGGTCCCTCCTGCCCAAGCGCGGACTGGAAGGCATAGCCCGCCGCCGCGACGGCGAGGACGATGAGGGAGAGGATGAGCTTGATGTGGGTGGGCATGGAATGTCCCCTCTTGAAGGCCGGACAAGGCCGGCGCTGAGCTTCAGATGAGCGCGGCGCCGCCGCCGGGAAGCGCGGCCCAGACGGCCAGCGCCGCGCCCTGGAGCGCCACCAGAGCGGCAAGGCCGCGCCGGCCGTCGCGGAACGATGTGGGCAGCAGCTCGAACGGCGCCGGGGCGAACAGCAGGACGAGGCCGCCGACGACGATTAGGCTGGTGAGGCGCAGGTTCGCATAGCCGTAGGCCAGCGCCGCGGCGGCGAGCACGAGCCAGAGCAGACTGTTGACCAGGACGAGGGCGCGGCCCCCTGCCTGCCGCGCCCCCGCCGGCCGCGTGTTCGCCGGGAACATGCCGGAGAGCACGAGAAAGCCGAGGCACGCCGCCGTCCACAGACCGGTGAAGATCAACAGGCCGGCGACATTGGGTTCGATGGAGGCCATGGCCTCACTCCGCCGGGGCGACGTGGCCGGAAGGCGCCGTCTTGCCCTTCGGGGTGCGCGCGGTGCGGCGCATGTCGGTCTTCAGGTGGCGGGTGTCATAGCCGTTGAAGAGATGGCCGAAGAGCCCGCGATTGAGGTCCGACGTGCCGAACGCCCAGTCCATGATGGGGAAGGTCAGGTTCATGTTGCGCTCCATCATGAGCGACTGGTTGTGGTGCGCGGCGTGGTGGCGTCGGTTGGTGTTGATGAAGGGCACGTTCCGCACGAACCAGTTCTCGTCGATGTGCGTGGTGAAGTGCATGAATTCGTAGAGCAGATAGACCGAGGTCGTGGTGGTGATGAACAGCCAGCCCACATTCGGCGAGATCAGCCAGCCGAACACGATGGCGCCGGGAATGGACATGAGCGTGAAGGTCACCAGCGCATAGGGCGGGAAGAAGGTGACGCGCCAGTCGTGGTGACCGGCGAAGCGCATCTCCTCCTCGGTGAAGAACTGGTGATGCATGAGCGTGTGGCGGTTATAGACCGCGCGGAACAGCGGAAAGCTGGACGGCCGGTGCATCACATAGCGGTGCAGCCACCATTCGAAGAAATTGCAGAACAGGAACACGACCGGAATGGTGAGCCACTCCCACCACCGGACATCGTGCATGTTCGAGATGTAGATGTAGAGCGCCGTAAAGCCGATCGCATAGATGATGGCGATGTGCAGCCAGCCGTTATACCAGCCGGTGACGCGCTCGCGATAGGTTGCGCGGTATTTGCGCTGGCGATCCGTCATGGGGCTCGAGGTGAGTTCCATCGCTCTCTCCCTTGCGCGCTGTCGGTGCGCGCCATTCTCTTGATTCCCCCGCGCTTGAACTGGAGTGCCACGGCTTGAGGGCCGGCACCCCTTGCGATGCCCCCGCCGGACGGCCGAGGGGCGCTTCGCGACAGCGCGTGAAGAACTAATATGTCAGTCACACATCATATGCAAGACGGAGAATCTCTGGCTCAAACCGCCTCGCCACGCGCCCGAACAGCCAAGCCGAATGTCATCAACATATTGATTTTATTGGCATCGATCCATCCATTCCCTTTTAAAATGATCCAGATCAAAAAAGCTTCTTGCAGACATTCTTTTGGCATATCTATGATATGTCAGTTCACAAAGGCGGGCATGAGACCCGCCTAGGGGAGGACGCCAATGAACATTTCTCGCCGCACATTGATGCGGGGGATCGGTGCTGCCGGTCTCGCCGCCGCCGCTCCGGGGGTTTTCTCCCCCGCCATCGCCCAGTCGAAGCCGGTGCGCATCGGCATTCTCGCGCCCCGTTCGGGCGCCATGGGCACGGTCGGCGAATGCGGCATCCGCGCGGTGCAGTGGGCGGCGGAGCGCATGAACAAGGACGGCGGCATCGCCGGCCGCCCCATCGAGCTGGTGTTCGAGGAGGAGACCTCGCCGAAGGACACGATCGAGCGCTTCCGCCGCCTCGCCCTGCAGGAAAAGGTGGACTGCGTCCAGGGCCTCATCTCCACCGGCGTGTCGCTCGGCGTCGCGCCCGTGGCGGAGGAAGAGCAGGCCCTGCTCATCATGTGGGACGGCACCACGCAGGACGGCGTGAAGGAGGCGATGCCCAAGTCGCGCTATGTCTTCCGCTCCACCGACAACGAATGCGAGGCGGTGATGGCCTCGCTGCTCGCCATCAAATACTTCAAGGGCAAGATCAAGCGGATCGCCGGCATCAATCCGGACTATTCCTACGGCCGCAACAACTGGGAGGCCTTCCGGCAGATCCTCGCGCGCGCCGGGGTCGAGGTGGAGGTGGTCGCCGAGCAGTGGCCCAAGGTCGGCACCATGGACCTCACCTCCCATGTCGCCGCGCTGAAGGCCGCCAAGCCGGACTTCATCTTCTCCTCCATGCTGTTCGCCGATCTGCCGGTGTTCATGAAGCAGGGCTCGGCCGCGGGCCTGTTCGAGGGCGTGAACCTCGCCCTTCCCGCCGCCGGCTGGCAGATCAACCAGCTGAAGAAGGAGTTCATGCCCGAGAACATCGTGTTCGGGCACAACACGCTCTACTTCGCGCTGCCGAACGCTTCCGCGCTGCAGAAGGCGTTCGTCGAAGACTATATGGGCCGCTACAAGGAAGCCCCGCACTGGGAGGCCGACCGGGCCTATTTCGCGCTCGCCGCCTACAAGGCCGGCGTTGAGGCCGCGGCCAAGGCCACCGGGCGCTGGCCCAAGCTCGACGAGATCATCGATTCGATCCCCAAGCAGAAGGTCGAGAGCCTCGGCGGTCCGGGCCAGTTCCGCACCGACAAGATCGCCGAGCAGACCTTCTACCAGGGCCTGTCCACCAACCAGAATTCCTACGACTTCCCGACGCTGAGGACGGTGGACAGCTTCACCGCCGACCAGCTCCAGAAGCCGCCGGGCGTGGACTTCTGGGAATGGCTCAAGACCTCCAAGCTTCCCGTCTGAGGAGCGCCGCGTGACCGTCTTTCTCGACGTCCTCCTCGGCGGCGTGTTTCACGCCGCCATTCTCTTCCTCGTCGCCGCCGGGCTCCAGCTGGTGTTCGGCGTGCAGAAGATCGTCAACCTCGCCTGCGGCTCGTTCTACGCGCTGGGCGCCTATTTCGGCATAACGGCCGTGGGCCTTGCCTCGGCCGTGGGCTTTCCGGCCTGGACCGTTCTCCCGGTGCTCATCCTCGCGGGGCTCGTCATCGGCCTTGTCGGCCTGCCGGTGGAACGCGTCCTGCGCACCGTCTATCGCCGGGACGAGAGCTATCAGCTGCTCCTCACCTTCGGCCTGCTCCTGATGTTCCAGGACGTGTTCCGCTTCTTCTGGGGCGCGACGCCCCGGACGCTGGACAACGCCTATCTCGCCTACGGCACGGCCGAGTTCCTCGGCCTCAGGGTGCCCACCTACAATCTCCTCGTGATCGCCGCCTCCATCGCCATCGCGGTGGCGCTCGGCGCCTTCCTCCAGAAGACGCGCACGGGCCGCATCATCCGCGCCACGGCAGAGAACCGGGACATGACCGAGGGTCTCGGCGTGAATTCCTCCCGCGTCTTCGCCGCGGTGTTCACGGTGGGCTGCATGCTCGGCACCGTGGGCGGCGCGCTGGTGGTGCCGGCATCGGCCTCCTCGCTGGACATGGCGGTGGAGCTTGTGGTGGAAGCCTTCGCCGTGGTGGTCATCGGCGGCCTCGGCTCCATGCGCGGCGCGCTCGCCGGGGCGCTCATCGTCGGCCTGATCCGGGCAGCGGCCATCATGGTTCTGCCCGAGGCCGAGATTCTCTCCATCTATCTGGTCGTCATCGCCGTGCTCATCCTGCGGCCGGCCGGGCTCTTCGGAAAGGCAATGGCATGAGCACGCCCACCCTCGGCACCCCCACGGCCGCCCGCGCAGCCGCCGCGGCGGCCCCCGCCGCCGGCATGCGATGGCCCAGCGGCCTTGCTGCCTTCCTCGTGATCGTGGTGGCGATGGCGGGCCTGCCCCTCGTCGCCTCCACCTACATGCTCACCCTGATGGTGCCCTTCTTCGGTTTCGCCATCGCGCTGCTCGGCTTCAACCTCCTGTTCGGATACACGGGCCTTCTCTCCTTCGGCCATGCCATGTTCCTCGGCATCGGCGCCTATGCGGCGGCGGTGATGACCTCCAAGCTGGGCGTCCGCTCGCTGGAGCTGACTCTTCTCGTTGCGGTGGCGGCGGCGGTGGTCATCGCGGTGCCGGTGGGCTTCCTGTGCGTGCGTTACACGCGCATCTTCTTCGGCATGCTGACCCTCGCCTTCGGCATGCTGTTTCACTCCATCCTGTTCAAGTTCTACGGCCTCACCGGTGGCGATCAGGGCATGCGGGTGATGCGCCCGCTCCTGTTCGGCATGGAGTTCGAGGGCGGCAAGACCGCCTTCATCACCGGCCCGTTCTATTACTACGCCCTCGGCCTCCTCACGCTGCTCGGCTACGCCATGTGGCGGATCGTGCGTTCGCCCTTCGGGCTGCACCTCACGGCCATCCGTGAGAACGCGCAGAAGGCGGCCTATCTCGGCGTCACGGTCTCGCGGATGCGGCTCGCGGCCTATGTCATCTCAGGTGTCTACGGCGCCATCGGCGGGGTGATCCTGGCCGTCACCATCGGCCTCGCAGACCCAGAGATCGTCTATTGGACGCAGTCCGGCAACCTCGTCTTCATGGCGGTTCTGGGCGGCTCCAGCGCGTTTGCCGGTCCCGTGGTCGGCGGCCTCGCCTTTGTGCTGCTGCAGGACACGGTGATGTCCGCCACCCAGTACTGGCGGTTCGTGATGGGCGGAATTCTCGTGCTCATCGTCATCTTCTTCCCGCGAGGCATCGCCGGCCTGTTCGGCGACGCCTTCGCCCGCCTCAAGCGCGGGAGCTGACCCATGGCATCTCACGCCCTTCTCTCCGCCCACCAGGTCTCCAAGAGCTACGGCGACTTCCACGCGCTCCGGAATGTCTCGGTGCATGTGGACGACGGCGAGTTCATCTCGATCGTCGGCCCCAATGGGGCCGGCAAATCCACCCTCGTCAACGTGCTCACTGGCCTCCTGAAGCCCACAACCGGGCACGTCCATTTCCGCGGGCAGGACATCGCCGGCATCGGCCCGGTGGAGCTGTCCCGCCGCGGCATGGCGCGGGGGTTCCAGCTGGTGAACATCTTTCCCGCCCTCACCGTTCGCGAGACGCTGGGGGTCGCCGCCGCCTCCCGCCTCAGGCGCATCGGCAACCCCTTCCGCAGCCTCGGCGCTGACCGGGAGGTGCGTGACGCCGTGGAGGAGGTGGCCGACATCTTCAACCTGCGCCATCGGCTGGACCAGCAGGCGAGCGCCCTCTCCCAGGGCGAGAAAAAACTGCTGGACGTGGCGAGCGCCTTCGCCCTCAAGCCCGAACTGATCCTCATCGACGAGCCCACCTCCGGCGTCTCCACCGGCGACAAGCACGCCATCATGGAACTGCTGGTGGCTGCCTCGCGGAAGGCGGGCGTGCGCGGCATCATCCAGGTGGAGCACGACATGGATCTCGTCGCCCGCTACTCGGACCGCATTGTCGCGCTCCAGGCGGGCACGGTGCTGGCGGACGAAAAGCCGGAGACCTTCTTCAAGGATCCCGCCCTCATCGCCGCCGTGGTGGGCACGCGCCCGCCGAAGATGACCCAGAAGCCGGCCGTTCAGGAGATCCGCCCATGCTGAGCATTTCGGGCCTCAAGGTGGATATCGCCGGCAGCCGCATCCTGTCCGGCATCGACCTTGCCGTAGAGCCGGGCGAACTCGTCTGCCTCATCGGCCGCAACGGCGCGGGCAAGACCACGACGTTCCGATCCATCATGGGCTATCGCAAGCCCGCCGCCGGCTCCATCCGCTTCGCGGGCAAGGAGCTGGTCGGCCGCGCGCCGCACGAGATCGCGCAGATGGGCGTGGGCTTCTCGCCGGAGGAATCGGAGGTCTATGCCGACCTCACCGTGGCGGAAAATCTGGAGCTGCCGACCTGGACGCGGCGCTCCAAGATGTCGGAGAAGGATCGCGTGGAGCGCTCCCTCACCGTCTTCCCGAAGCTGCGGCAGTATCTGCACCGGGGCGGCGCGCAGCTCTCGGGCGGCGAGCGCAAGATGGTCTCGGTGGCGCGCGCGCTCGCCCTCGATCCGAGCCTCCTCCTGCTGGACGAACCGTTCGAGGGTTTGTCCCCGGCCATCATCCCGGTGATCTCGGAAGGCATCGCCTCCATCCGCGCCATGGGACAGGCGGTGCTGATGGCGGAATCCAACGTGCATCACCTGCCGGACTATGTGGATCGCCTCTACGTGCTTGAGCGCGGCGAGATGATCTTCTCCGGCACGCTGGCGGAGGCGCACCGTGACAAGGCGGTCATGCGCGTCATCGCCGGCGAGGTGGAGCTGGAGCACGCCTGAGCCATGCCCCTCACCTATCGTGCCGCGGTGCTTCACGCGCCGCAAACGCCGCTCGCCATCGAGACGGTGGCGGCGGCCCCGCTCGGCCCGTCGGACGTGCTCGTCCGCATCAAGGCGGCCGGGCTCTGCCACACTGATCTGGAGGTGATCGAGGGCGGGCTGGTCTATCCCATGCCCATCGTGCTCGGCCATGAGGCGGCGGGCATCGTGGAAGACGTCGGGCGTGAGGCCAAGGGCGTCCGCAAGGGCGACCATGTGGTGCTCTCCTGGAATCCCCATTGCGGCCACTGCTTCTATTGCGACCGCTCCCTGCCCATCCTGTGCGAGGGCTATCTCGCCGAAGGCCCGAAGGCGCGCGCCTTCGACGGCGCCGCCAAGGCGCGGCTCGCGGACGGGCGCGAACTCGGCAACCTCATGTTTCTCGGCGCCTTCGGGGAATACTGCATCGTCGCCGACCAGCAGGCCGTTCCCGTGCCGAAGGATCTGCCGTTCGAGGAGGCCTGCCTCATCGGCTGCGGGATCATGACCGGCGTCGGCGCGGCGCTGAACGTCGCCCATATCGGGCCGGGCGACACAGCGCTTGTCATCGGCTGCGGTGCCGTGGGGCTCGCTGCGGTGCAGGGCGCCCGGTTGGCGGGCGCGGAAACCATCCTCGCCACCGATCTCGACGACGCCAAGCTCGCCCTCGCCCGCACCATGGGTGCCACCCACACGGTGAATGCCCGCACAAGCGACGTGGTGGAGGCCGCCCGCGCCCTCACGGGTGGTCGCGGGGCGGACGTGGTGCTGGAATCCGCCGGCAGCCCCATCGCCTTCCGCACGACGGTGGAGGCGGTGCGGCCGGGCGGCGAGGTGATCTGGCTGGGCAAGATCGACGTGACGAAGGACGTGTCGTTCCGGTGGGGCGCGCTGATGGCGGAAAAGCGCATCCGCCGCGTCTCCTACGGCGGCGCTCGCCCCGCCCGCGACTTCCCGTTCCTGGCGCGCGCCGCGCTCGCGGGGCGGCTGGATCTCAAGGGGCTCATCTCCCGCCGCATCGCGCTGGAGGAGATCAATGCGGGCTTCGCCGCGCTGAAAGCGGGCGAGACCATCCGCAGCGTGGTGCTGTTCTGAGGCGGGCGGCCGCCCCACCTTGAGACTCCCTCTCCCGCAAGGGGAGAGGGGAGAAACAATCCTCACGCATCCAGCGTCTTGCGGGCGAAGTCCTCGATGTAATCCACGAGGTTGGAGGCCGCCGTCTCGGCCCCCTTGCGGTCGCGGCGGGCCACCGCCTCGGCCACCTCGGCGTGCAGCCGGGCCGCGAGCGGCAGGTCCGCCACTTCCCTATAGTGCTGATACCAGAAGCGGCGCGACAGGGCGTTCATGAGGCCCATGGAGCGCACCGCGAACTCATTGCGCGAGGCCTGCGCCATGAGGAGATTGAAGCGCCGGTCAAGGCGCATGAAGGCGAGGTCGTCCTCCACTTCGGCCGCCTGCCGCATGGAGCCGGCGATCTCGGCGAAGGCGTCCCGCTCCTCGGACGTGGCCCGCTCCGCGGCGAGGCCCGCCATCAGCACCTCCAGCACCCGCCGCACCTCCAGCAGGCGGAGCTGGGTGCGCAGATTGATGTCCGACACGAGCACGCCGCGGCGCGGCAGCACCACCACCAGCCCATCCCGTGCAAGCCGTTGCAGCGCCTCACGGATGGGCGTTCGGCCGATCTTCAGGCGATCCGACAGGGTGAGTTCGGAAAGCACCGCGCCGGGGGGAAGCTGGAGGGTCGCGATCAATTCCTCAAGGATGCGATAGGCCCGGTCGGTGAGGCTTGCATCTTCCGCCGGAGCCTCCTCGCGACGAGACCGCCGGGCCGGGACCCGGGGCTCCTTGCGGGTCTCGCGCAGCGGCTCGAGCAGGAGGTCCAGTCCCGCATCGGCGTCGTTCAGAGCCGCCTGCCGCTTCTGGCGCTTGACCGGCGCCCTGGACACCACCTTGGACACCGCCTTCGCCATGCCGCCCGCTCCTGTGCCGTCAATAAAAATGTGACGACGGATTCGCTCACCGCCGTCAAGCGTTGGGGCGTCCTTTGGCTCAGGCTGCGACGCGATGGATGGCGGCGGCGATGTCGTCGGAGGTCATCTCCCATTCGTTGGCGAAATTCGCCACCACATCGCGCATGAACTGGTCATGCAGCGCATAGGCGCGCCTGTCGTCGCCGAGATGGTCGGCGAGAAGCGCAAGCGCGAGTTGCGCGGGGGCCTGCCCCTCATAGCTCCATTCGAAGCCGTCGCTGCTCAATTTGGCGATGTCGGTGCGCTGGGGCAGCGGCTTGCCGTCCACCGTCACCGCGATGCCGTCGATGGTGCGATCTCCCCGATAGGTCTTCATGCGTCCTGCCCTGCCTGTCATTGCCCGTCCAATTGGGATTGCACTGATATGTTACATGAGCAGCAGACGGCATTCAACGACCCTGCGACGCGAAAGCTGCACGCGCGGCGGCACGCACTGGGGTAAGGTCGGCGCTTTCAGACGGGGGATTGCGATGACGACGACGATCTATGGCATCAAGGCCTGCGACACCATGAAGAAGGCCCGATCCTGGCTGGACGATCAGGGCGTCGCCTATGCCTTCCACGACTACAAGTCGGCGGGCATTGATGCGAAGACTCTACAGGGATGGGCGAAGAAGGTCGGCTGGGAGAAGCTGCTCAACCGGGCCGGTACCACCTTCAGAAAGCTGCCGGATGCCGACAAGGCGGACATCGACGAGGCCAAGGCGCTGGCGCTGATGCTGGCGCATCCCTCCATGATCAAGCGCCCGGTGCTCGAGCACGGGCGCGACCTGATCGTCGGCTTCAAGCCGGAGGAGTATGCGGCGCACATAAAGTGACGCGCGGCGAGATGAGGCCGGTCGGCGCCGGCCTCCCGATCGCTCCCGCCCTCAGGATGCCTCTGCCGCCGGAGGCGTTTCCACCGGCGCATTCAGCGCATCGGCGAAGCTGGTGAAGAACTGGTCGGACAGCTTCTTCGCGGTCGCCTGCACGAGGCGTCCGCCGAGGGAGGCGAGCTTGCCGCCGATCTGCGCATCAGCGACGTAGGTGAGGATGGTGTCGGCGCCATCCTCCGCCAGCGACACCTTGGCCTCGCCCTTGGCGAAGCCGGCGATGCCCCCATTGCCCTGCCCGACGATGCGGCAGCCGGCGGGCGCCTCCATATCGGTCAGTTCCACCGAGCCGGAAAAGGTGGCGGATACCGGCCCCACCTTCACCTGCACCTTGGCGGCATAGGCATTGTCACCGGTCTGCTCCAGCTCCTTGCAGCCCGGGATGCAGCGCTTGAGCACCTCCGGATCGAGGATGGCTTTCCACACGGTCTCGCGCGGGGCGCTGATGCGATACTCGCCGGTCAGTTCCACGGGATGGTCCTCCCCTTGTTCTCGTTCGCGCGTGCCGGTCTGAGGCGGCGCCGCTCAGACCGCACAATAGCGGTCCTGGATGTCCTTGTCGGCGAGGAGTTCAGCAGCGCTCGACTGATGCACCAGCTCGCCCTGGTCGATGATGATGGCGCGGCTCGCCAGATTGAGCGCCCATTCCACGTTCTGCTCGACCAGCAGCAGCGTCGTGCCCTGGTCCCTCAAGCGGCGGAAGAGGACGCCCATCTCCTCCACCAGAACCGGCATGATGCCTTCGGATGGCTCATCAAGCAGCACCATCTTTGGCTTCGAGATGATGGCGCGTGCGATGGCGAGCATCTGCTGCTCGCCGCCGGACATGGTGGTTCCCTGCTGCTCCAGCCGCTCCTTGAGGCGCGGAAAGCTCTTGGCGATCTCGTCGATCGCCTCCCGCTCATCCGTGCGGGCGGCGGCGACGAGGCCGAGCTGCAGGTTCTCCCGCACGCTGAGGCCGGGGACGATGCGCCGCTCCTCCGGCACATAGCCGAGGCCGAGGCGGAACCGGGCGTGGGCGCCGAGCGGGAGCAAGTCCGTGCCATCGAACGTCACCCGCCCTTCCACGCGCGGCATCAGCCCCATGATGGCGCGCAGGGTGGAGGTCTTGCCCGCGCCGTTGCGGCCGACGAGAGCGACGATCTCGCCCTGTTCGATCTTGAACGTCAGGTCGTGGACGACGTGGCTCGGCCCGTACCAGGCGTTGAGCTTCTGGACCTCAAGCATAGCCATCGTTCTGCCCCAGATAGACGCGGCGGACTTCCGGATCGGCCTGCACGGCGGCCGGCGTGCCATCGGCGATGAGCCGGCCGTGATGCAGCACGAGGATCCGGTCCGACAGGCCGAGGATCATCTTCATCTTGTGCTCGACGAGGAGAATGGTGCGGTCCGCCGCGAGGCGCTCGATGAGCGCTACCATGTCCTTGGTCTCTTCCGGCCCCATGCCGGCAGTCGGCTCGTCCAGCAGCAGCAGCTCGGGGTCCGCGACCAGCGCGATGGCGATCTCCAGCGCCCGCTGCTCGCCATGGGCGAGGTCGCGGGCGCGACGGGCGCTGCGATGGGTGAGGCCGACTTCGGCAAGGGCCGCATCCGCCTTCTGCACCAGCTCAGGATAGCGGTCGCGATGGCTGAACACGTCATAGCGCGTCTTCAGCGCCTGCGCGGCCACCCGCACGTTCTCCTCCACCGACAGCTCGGGGAAGAGGTTGGTGATCTGGTAGGAGCGCGCGATGCCGAGATGGGCGAAGCGGTGCTGCTTCAGCCCTTTCAGCTCCTGCCCCTTGAAGCGGATGGAGCCCGTGGACGGCTGAAGCACGCCGGACAGCACATTGAAGAACGTGCTCTTGCCGGCGCCGTTCGGGCCAATCACGGCCGTGACCTTGTTCCGCTCGAAGCTGGCCGAAATGCCCGCGAGGGCGACAAAGCCGCCGAAGGAGCGGCCCACGTCCGTCACTTCCATCAGCGCGCTCATGACGCCCTCCTGCGGCGCACGATCTGGATCAGGCTGCCCCAGATGCCCTTGGGCAGGAACAGCACGAACAGGATGAAGACGATGCCGACGATGAGCTGCCAGTGGGAGGTCCACAGCGAGGCGACATCCTCGATCAGCAGGAACACAAGCGCCCCCACGAACGGCCCGAAGAAGGAGCCGGCGCCGCCCAGCATCGTCATCATCACCACGATGGACGAGGTGTGGACGCTCAAGGCATCGAGCGGCACGATGGAAAGGTGCAGCGCCGAGAGCGTGCCGGCGAGGCCGCACAGGCCGCCGGAGAGGACGAAGGACAGGAGCTTGGTGCGCTCCACATCGAAGCCGCAGGCGCGGGCGCGGGTCTCGTTCTCGCGCACCGCCTCGATGGCCGCGCCGAAGGGTGAGTTCAGCACCCGCGAGACGAACCAAAGCGCCAGCGCGGCGAAGAACATGATGAAATAGTACTTCGCCAGCGGGTTCAGGAGGTTCACCGAGAAGCCGCCGATCAGGTCGGCCTTCGCCACGGTGAAGCCGCGCAGACCGTTCTCGCCGCCGGTCCAGCCGGAGGCCTGGAGCGCGACGTAATAGACGAGTTGCGCCAGCGCCAAGGTCACCATGCAGAAATAGATGCCGCGGGTGCGGATGGAGAGCGCGCCGATCACCGCCGAGAGCAGGCTCGCGCCGACGATGCCCGTGAGCATGGCGGGGAACCAGCCGAAGCCGAAATGCGCGATCGACATTCCGGTGAGATAGGCGCCCGCACCGAAGAAAGCCGCATGGCCGAACGAGAGCAGGCCCGTGTAGCCGAACAGCAGGTTGAAGCCCACGGTGAACAGACCGTAGATCAGCACGTTCACCGCCAGCGCCTGGGAGGGCAGAACGAAGGGCAGCACCGCCAGCACGGCGATGGTGAGCGGCACGCGCCAGCGGTCCAGCGCGGCGCCGGCCTTCGGCAGCGTGCGCGGCGCCACGGCCTGCCCGGCGGCGAGGTCGGTTGTGGTCATGGGGTCGTCTCCGTTCACGCGCCGGTTCCGTCAGGCGCCCGCCGGCCGGCCGAACAGGCCCTGCGGTCGGACGAGGAGGATGAGGGCCATCAGGCCGAACATGACGATGGTCGCCATTTCGGGAGCGAACAGCGCGGTCATGCTCACCGCGACACCCACCAGCAGCCCGGCCACCACCGCGCCGAGCAGCGAGCCCATGCCGCCGATGACGGTGACGACGAAGGCCTCCGCCAGCACCAGCGTGCCCATCTCCGGGCTCACGTTGCGCATGGGCGCCGCCAGGACGCCGCCGAGCGCGGTGAGGCCCACTCCGAGGCCGAACACGAGCAGCCAAAGCCGGCTCACGTCCACCCCCAGCACCTTCATGATGAGCGGATCGCGCGCGCCGGCCCGCACGATGAGGCCGAAGCGCGTCTTCTCCAGCGCCACCCAGAGCAGCAGCAGGATGACCGCCACCACGCCGACCACGAACAGCCGGTAGATGGGGAAATAGCCGACCCCGAGGTCCACCACGCCCTGCAGGGCGTCGGGCGCGGAGAACGGGATGCCGTCCGTGCCGAAGGTGATGCGCACGGTCTCCACCAGCACGTAGCCGAGGCCGAAGGTGAGGAGCAGCGGGTCATCCGGCGTGCGGCCATAGAGCGGCCGGATCAGGAAGCGCTCGATGAGCATGCCGAGCACGCCCACGGCGATGGGCGCGACGATGAGCGCCCACCAGAAGCTGCCCGTCTGCGCGGCGATCCACAGCCCTGCGTAGGCACCCACCATGAATAGGGCACCATGGGCGAAATTCACGATGCCGAGCATACCGAACACGATGGTGAGCCCGAGGGCGACCATCACCAGGATCGCCCCGAGGGCGAGCCCGGAGAACAGCTGCATGAGGATGAGTTCAAGGTCCATCGGGCGTCTCTCGGGGCGGACGGGGCATCTTCTCCCCTCTCCCTTCGAAGTCGGCTGTTGCCGACTTCGACTTTCGCGAGCCGAACTCGGCAACAGCCGAGGTCGGGCGGGAGAGGAGCTGGAGGTTGAGGGGGCAGGAGTGCTTTCGCCAACGCCAGTATCCGGCCCGACGGCGGCACACCCCTCACCCCGCCCCTCTCCCGCAAGGGGAGAGGGAGTTTGATGGCGGGGAGAAGGAAAAAATCCTCAGGTCGGGAAGCCCAGCTCGCCGCAGGAGCGCAGCATCTGCTCCGAGCCGGGGACGTTCTCCACGATGTCGAACAGGTCCTGCTCGCTCTTCATGTCGGCCTTGGCCTTGGACTTCAGCACCAGCACCGACTGCACCGACTGGTGATCGCACTTGCGGAAGTATTGCGGACCCTTGGCCACGTCATACTTCAGGCCTTCCAGCGCCTCGATCACCTTGTCCGTGTCTGTGCCGCCGGCCTTCGCCATGGCCAGCAGCAGGGCCGAAACACCGGTGAAGCCATAGGCACCGTAGTCCGTGGGCAGGGAGCCATAGGCCGCCTTGTAGGCGTCGTTGAAGGCCTTGGCGGAGGGAATGGTGCTCTCCAGCGCCCAATAATAGTTGGCGCCGCCGATGATGCCCTCGAACACGTCGGGCGCCACCGCGATGCGCTGGTTGTGCAGCAGCACGGGCACCACGATCTGCATCTGCTTCTTCATGCCGAAGTCGTTGGCCTGCTTGATCGAGTTGGCCTGGTCGCGACCGAAGTTGCAGATGGCCAGGATGTCCGGCTTGAGGGCGCGGATGCGCGGCATCAGCGTGGAATAATCCGCCGCGCCGAACGGATGCAGGATCTCGCCGACGATTTCGGCGCCCAATTCGCCGGCCGCGCGCTTGAAGCCGCGCATCATCTCATGGCCATAGGCGTAGTCGGCGCCCAGCAGGACCACCTTCGAGCCCTTCTTGAAGGTCGCCCGCGCCACGGCGGCCGTGGTCATGTGCGGGTTCAGCGCCTCGTGGAAGGTGTATTTCGAGAAGTCCTTCACCTCGTTGATGGTGTCGGACTGGCTGATGGAGACGTAGATGACGCCACGGGCGCGCGTCACCTCGTTCACCGCAAGCTGGACGGCGCTGGAGAGCGCGCCGACCACCGCATGCACCTTGTCCTTCTCGATCAGCTCAAGCGTGCGGGTGGCGGCCTCGCCGGCGTTCAGCTTGTCGTCGCGGACCAGCAGCTCGACCTTGCGGCCGGCGATGCCGCCCTTGTCGTTGACGAGCTTCACGGCGAGTTCCGCGCTCTTCACCTGGTCCTTCGCCTCGGCGCCAAAGGGGCCGGTGAGCGGGGTGGGGAAGCCGATGCGGATGGCTTCGGCCTGCGCGCGCACGATGGCCGGCGAGGCGATGAGGCCGACGCCCGCGGCGCCGAGGCCGGCGAGCACGGTGCGGCGGGATACGCTGGAGAGGGGATGGTCGGTGCGCTTGGTCATGAAATCCTCCCGGTGAGTCTTGTTTTTTGGCTGTGGGCGGTCGTCAGTAGGCGCCGAGCGCTTTCAGGATGCGCGCGGGGGTCATGGGAATCTGGGTCAGCTCGGCGTTGAGCGGCGCGAGCGCGTCGTTGACGGCATTGAGCGCGGCGGCGGACGAAGCGGCGGTGCCCGCCTCCCCGCAGCCCTTGGCGCCGAGTTCCGTATCGCGGGTCGGCGTTTCCATGTGGGCGATGACGATGTCCGGCATCTCGCAGGACATCGGCACGAGATAATCGACCAGCGAGCCGTTCACGAGCTGGCCCGCATCGTCGTAGCGGCATTCCTCGAAGAAGGCGGCGCCAAGCCCTTGCACGACGCCGCCGCGCACCTGCTCCTCCACGAGGAGCGGGTTGATGATACGGCCGCAATCCTCCACCACGAAGTGCTTCAGGATTTTGACGAGGCCGGTCTCCGTATCCACCTCCACATGGCAGCCGTGGATGCCGTTGGTGAAAGCGAAGGGATAGCCGGACGGCGCGAAATGATGCGCCACGGTGAGCTGGGCATCGGTGCCCGGCGGCAGCGTGTCGGAGCGGAAATAGGCGATGCGCGCCACCTCGGCGAGGCTGAGGCGCGCGGTGCCGCCGGCCCTGTCCACCACCTCGGCATCGACGAGATCGAGGTCGTCCGGCTGCGCCTGGAGGATGGCGGCGGCAACGTTCAGCACGTTGGCCTTCAGCTTCCGCGCCGCCTGCAACGCCGTCTCGCCGCCGATGCCGGCACCACGGCAGGCCCAGGTCGCACCGCCATGGGGCGTTACCTCGGTGTCGCCGGTGATGACGCGCACGATGTCGCGCGAGACGCCGAGATAATCGGCGACGATCTGGCCGATGATGGCCTCCGTCCCCTGCCCCTGCTCCGTCACCGAGATGAGGCAGCGCACCTCGCCGGAGGGGGTGATCTGGATGACCGCCCCATCCTGCGCCGAGATGCGCGCGCCGCCGATGCCGTAGAAGGCGGGCGTGGGATTGGTGATCTCCACGAAAGCCGCGATGCCGATGCCACGATGGATGCCGCGGGCGCGCAGCTCCGCCTGCTCGGCGCGCAGGCGATCGTAATCCATCAGCGTCTTGAGCTTGGCGAGGCAGGCCTCGTGGGAGAGTTGCTCGAACTTGTAGCCTGTGAGCGATTGGCAGGGATAGGCATCGTCCGGAATGAGGTTGCGCGCGCGCACCTCGAACGGGTCGAGGCCAGTCGCGGCCGCCGCCTTCTCCATCAGATGCTCGGTCACGGCGCAGGCGATGGGATGGCCGACGGCGCGATACTGGCTGGTCTGCGTCTTGTTCTGGAACACCACCTTCAGATCGGCGCGATAGGCCTCCAGCCGATAGGGCGCGCCGATGAGGCGGATGACCTGGTTGCCCTCCACCGCGCTGGTGCGGGGATAGGTGGAGAAGGGGCCGATGGCGGTCTCGTCCTCCACCGCCATGGCGAGGATCCGGCCACCGGCGTCCACCGCCGCCTTCGCCTTCACGCGATGGTCGCGGGCATGGATGTCGGAGACGAAGGCCTCCAGCCGGTCGGCCACATATTTCACCGGCCGGCGAGCCAGCATGGATAGGCCGATAACCGCCATGTCCTCGTGATAGACGTGCAGCTTCACACCGAAGGAGCCGCCGACATCCGGGGCCGCAACGCGCACCCGGCCCTCCGGAATGCCGTAGTGCCGCGAATAGAGATCCTGGAACTGGAACGGCGTCTGGGTGCCGTGGTGGACGGTGAGCGCGTGCACGCTGGCATCGTAATCGGCGATGAGCGCGCGCGGCTCCAGCGTCACGCCGGTATGGCGGCCGAAGGCGAGGTCCGCCTCCACGACATGTGCGGCAGAGGCGAAAAGATCGTCAACCGCGCCGCTTTCCAGCGAAGAACGGAAGCACAGATTGTCGGCGAAGCCCTCGACGAGGCGCGGCGCATTAGGCGCGAGCGCGGTGTCGAGATCGGCGAGGATGGGAAGATCCTCGAATTCGATCTCCACCAGCTCGCAGGCATCCTCGGCAGCGGCACGGCTTTCCGCCACCACGGCCACCACCGCCTGCCCGCTCCAGGTCACGCGATCGAGCGGCAGCGGGAGCTGGGGCTCGGACTTCATGCCCTTGAAATGATCGAGCGTGCCGACCCATGGCGTGCAGAGCTTCGCCAGATCCTCGCCCGTCGCCACCAGCGCGACACCGGGCGCCACGCGGGCGGCCTCCACATCGATGCGCAGAATGCGCGCATGGGCGAAAGGCGAGCGCACGAAGGCCGCATGGAGCATGCGCGGCAGCTTCATGTCGGTGACGTAATTGCCCCGCCCGGCCACGAGCCTCTTGGCATTGGGGCGCGGCAGCGGACGGCCCACATGGACGCCCGGCTGGAGATGGGGCGCGGCGCCGAGGGGACGATCGAACGGCGCGTTCATTCCGCGCCCTCCCCGTTCAGCTTGCGGGCGGCGGCCTCAATGGCGTCCACGATAGCCTCATAGCCGGTGCAGCGGCAGTAATTGCCGGAAATGGCGTCGCGAATTTCCTCGCGATCCGGCACCGTGCCTTTCGTGATCAGGGCATGGGCGTTCACCAGCATGCCCGGCGTGCAGAAGCCGCATTGCAGCGCGTTGCGCTCGTGAAACGCCTGCTGGAGCGGCGCCAGCGCGCCGCTGGCCACCAGCCCCTCCACCGTCTCGACGCGCTGGCCCTGCGCCTGAACGGCGAAGACGAGGCAGGAATGGACGGGAACGCCGTCCAGCAGCACGAGGCAGGCACCGCACGCGCCCATCTCGCAGCCCACATGGGTGGCGGTGAGTTCGAGGTCCGCGCGCAGGAAGTCCGCCAGCGTGGTGCGCGGCGCGACCATGCGCGCGGTTTCCACGCCGTTGACGGTGAGCGTGAGGGGGACGGCGCCCGCCATCATGTTCATCAGCAGGTCTCCAGCTTGCGCAGCAGACGGCCCAGCAGCACGCGGGCGAGGTGCCGGCGCATGGCGGCGGGGATTTCGGCGTCGTCGAGCGGGTCGATGTCCGCATCGAGCGCGCGCTGGGCCGCGGCGATGGCGTCGGCGTCAAGCGCCTTGCCGGCGATCTCGGCCTCAGCATTGCGGGCGCGCACCGGCGTCGGACCAACCGAGAAAAGAGCGATACGCGGGTTCTCGATCACGGCCCCGTCGCGTTCGGCGAGGATGCCGCCGCCGACCATGGCGTAATCGCCGCGCCGGCGTGCCATCTCATCGAAGGCCCAGACATGGCGCGGACCGGCAGCCGGCACATGCAGCGCCACGAGGATTTCACCGGGCACTATCGCCGTCTGGTAGAGATCCTGGAAGTAATCGTCCGCCGGGACGCGCCGAAGCCCGGACGCGCCGGAAATCTCCATCTCCGCGCCCATGGCCAGCATCATCGCGGGGAATTCGGACGCCGGATCGGCCAGCGCCACGCTGCCGCCGACCGTGCCGCGATTGCGGATGGCGGGATGGGCGACGAAGGGCGCAGCGGCCGCCAGCAACGGCGCATGGGCGCGGATGAGCGGCTCGGTCAGCGTTTCGGCGTGGCGGGTGAGGGCGCCGATGCGCAGGCTCTCCCCCTCAAGCCGGATGCCGCGCATCTCGGGAATCGCGGAGAGGTCGATGAGAACCTGCGGCGCCTGAAGCCGCATCGCCAGCGCCGGCACGAGGCTCTGGCCGCCGGAGATATAGCTCGCGTCCCCATCGGCCCCGTCGAAGGCGGCATGCGCTTCGGCAAGGGATGAGGGACGCGCATAGGCGAAAGCGCGGGCTTTCAAGGCAGTCCTCCCGGTTCTCGTGGCTTCATTTTTGTGACCACTTGGTCACAACATGATCTCAGGCCCATCTTCCTGTCAATAGTGCTGCCGCGCGAATGTCGGTGAACTTGGGGCGTGCCCGCCGCGACGCCGATTTTGCAATGCATCACAACGCTATTCCCATATGTATATAGGATTAAACATACCTCTCTTCTTTTCCTCGACTTGCACCTTCTCGCCCGGCCCGTGCAGCGCGGCTAACCGCCGCCGACTCCCTCCTGTGACCGGAAGCCCTTGGTGACACGGAGCGCTTGCGCTATCGCAGGAATAGTGGGCGCCCGGCCCATGCGCCGAACGGACGAGCCTTGAAGCCCCCTCCCGACCCGAAGCCGACTCCGCCCGCCCGCCGCCGCCAGCACATGCGCGCGGCGGATCGCGAGCAGGCGATCATCGAGGAAGCCGTCCGCTTCTTCGCCGAGCACGGGTTCGAGGGTCAGACCCGCGAACTGGCGAAGCGGATGGGAATTACCCATTCCGCCATCTATCGCTACATCCCTTCCAAGGAAGCGCTCATCGAGCGGGTGTACGAACACGTCTATCTCAGCCGCTGGAAGGCGGACTGGGCGGCGCTGGTGACCGACCGATCGATGCCGCTGGAAGCCCGGCTCACCCAATTCTATCTCGAATATGTCGAGAAGGTTTTTGATTACCACTGGGTGCGGATCTTCGCGTTCTCGGGGCTGAAGTCCTTCGACATCACCAGCCGCTATCTCACCATCGTCCGTGACCAGATCATTTTACCGGCCTGCGCCGAGTTGCGCGCAGAGCTGAAGCTGCCGCCCCCGAGCGAGACTCCCGTGAGCGAGCGCGAGGCGGAGCTGTTCTGGGGGCTGCACGGGCGAATCTTCTATCTCGCCATCCGCCGCTATGTGTACGGGACCACAACCCCGGAGAATCTCGATCCCGTGGTGAGGGACGCCGTGCGCGCCTTCCGGGCCGGCGTCGCGCCCGTGCTGAAGGACATCCTCGCGCAAGCCGATTCCTGAATGATTGCAAGCGCGGCCTTAGGCAACGCTGGCTCACGCAAGGTCATCTGGCCCCCTCGCCAAAGCGGGCGTCGCTTGGTAAAGTTTCCGTGCGATCGGCCTTGTTCTCGCCGTCGTGATCTGGTCTAGCGAGGGGCGTAAAGGGAAAAGAAACCGAATTTCGGCAGGTTTGCAGGGCTGGAGGGACTGTGCGGCGGGGCCGCGCGGGCGCGGCGTTCCGGGCGGTGGTCGGTCGGAGATGATCCGAACCGGGTATGGCTTGTGCGGTGCGGTAGACCGAAGGACCCTGGGATGGACGAACGGAGCCGGCAGCGACCGGCAGCGCTGATAGCGGGGACCATGAGGCACTCGGACCGTCAGGAATTCGCGGCTTGGCAGGACCACGCGGGCGACCAGCACGCACGCGGGGACCATGATGCCGGTTTGCGTGAACACGGTGAGTGGGACCGCGACGAGGCCGATCCCCACGCCGACTGGCATGACCGGGCCGACTGGCACTGGACGCCCCATATTCACGAGGAAGAGGTCGATGCCTCGGACTACGATCCCCACGCTGGCGATCCGCGTCCCGAAGGGCTCTCCCGCCGCGGCACGCTCGTCGGCATCGGCACCGGGATTGTCGCCGGGCTGCTGGTTGCCGCTGGAGCGGTCTGGTATTCGCAGGGCTCGTTCGCATTCGGCGTCTCCGCGCCGCCGCCTCAGGTATCGCAGCGCCCCGTGGTGCGCGAGCTGAGCATGGCGGCCGCCGGCGCGACCGTGACGGAGATCTCCCTCGTCGTCGGCTCCGGGTCTCTAGGCGTCGATGCCTCAAGCATCTACCTCACCAACGTCGCCGCCGATGGCCGGTTCTTCGCCGCCACGGCAGAGCCTTCCGACAATTCCCAGCGCCTCACCGGCCGCGTCGTGCCGCTGCCCATGGCCAATCCGCTGAACCGCAACCAGGTCGCGGCGGCGGACGGAATAAAGGCCCTGGAACAGTTCGATCAGGGTGCGGTGCCCCTGCCCCTGCGCAAGCCGGCCATGCCGACCCAGCGCCTAGCGTACGCCTCTCTTCCCGACGCCTCGCTCACGGACGCGCCCTCCGCAGTCCCAGGCAGCCAGGCTCCGACGCCGGATACCCCGACCCCGTTGTCCGAGGATGAGCCGGCCCTGCCCACCGCCGGCAGCGGCTATGCCATCTACGATATCAAGGCCAAGGTGGTCTACATGCCGAACGGGGATCGGCTGGAGGCCCATTCGGGCTACGGCGATACCTTCGACGACATCCGTGCCGTCAACAAGCGCATGGTGGGCCCCACCCCGCCCAACACCTACCAGCTGACCATGCGCGAATCGCTGTTCCATGGAACAGAGGCGGTGCGCCTCAACCCGGTCGGAACGGGCAGGATGTATGGCCGCACGGGCATCCTCGCGCATCCCTATCTCCTTGGTCCGCGTGGCGATTCCAACGGCTGCGTCTCCATCAAGGACTACGGCCGCTTCCTCGCCGCCTTTAAGCGAGGCGAGGTCAAGAAAATGGTCGTGGTGGCCGAGCTGAAGAACGGTCCGAAGCGGGAAGAGAACTTCCTCCTGTCCTTCCTGAAGCCGAAGGACTGACGGCGGCGCGGGTGCCTTCACCAAGGGTATCACCTTGGGTCAAGAGGACTTAAGGCCGAGCCCATCTCGGGCTATAAGGGGTGCGGAGGAACGCACCTATGAGCTTTAAATTCCTGACGAGACTGGTATCTGCCGCGGCCATCGGCTTCGCCGCCATGACCGCGACCGCCTCGGCGCAGACTTATCCGGACCGGCCCGTCCGCCTTGTCGTGCCGTTTGCAGCCGGTGGCTCCACCGACATCGTTGCCCGCATCATCGCCGCCAAGATGAGCGAAATCCTGAAGCAGCAGGTGATCGTCGAGAATCGCGCGGGCGCGGGCGGCAATGCGGGCGCTGCGGCGGTGGCCCGGTCTGCACCGGACGGCTACACCGTGCTGATGGGCACGGTCGCGACCCATGCCATCAATCCCGCCCTCTATGTGAAGATGCCCTACGACCCGGTGAAGGACTTCGCGCCGGTGTCCCTGCTGGTCAACGTGCCCAACGTCATCGTCGTCAATCCGTCGCTGAACGTGAAGACGGTGAAGGAGCTGATAGACCTCCTTAAGGCCAACCCCGACAAGTACGACTACGCCTCGTCCGGCATCGGGACGCCGCTGCACCTGTCGGGCGCCCTGTTCGAGAGCATGTCCGGCACCAAGATGGTGCATGTGCCCTACAAGGGCGCCGGGCCGGCGCTGCTCGACGTGGTGGGCGGTCAGGTGAAGATCATGTTCGACAATCTGCCGTCGTCCATAGGCCAGATCCGCAAGGGTGGCGTCATCGGGCTCGCGGTGACCACCAAGGAGCGTTCGCCGGCCGCGCCGGAGATTCCGACCGTCGCGGAATCGGGCCTGCCCGGATACGAGACCTACAGCTGGAACGCGATCTTCGCGCCCGCCGGTACCCCGCAGGCCTATATCGACATTCTCGCCAAGGCCGGCGCGGAAGCGGTGGCGGACCCCGCGGTGAAGGCGCGCCTCGCCGACCTGTCGGCCGTTGCGGTCGGCTCCACCCCGGCCCAGCTCGCCGACCATGTGAAGGCCGAAATCGCCAAATGGGGCCCGGTGGTCAAGGCGTCCGGCGCGTCGGTGAACGAGTAGTCGAACCGAGGGCCAGCCTGCCCCTGCGGCGCGGTTGCGCCTTCGGGCGGGGATGAGGATGCTGCAGGCGCGGGGGGCACCTCCGCGCCTGTTTTGCGTCACGACACCCGGACCCATCCATTGCCGATGCCACGCCTGCTGCCCGCCCTCCTCCTCGCCCTTCTGCCGACCGCCGGCCACGCCAACGACGACGTGCTCAGGCGCACCGCCGCCGGCGCGGAGCAGGTGTTGCAGACGGTGGACTACGCCAACACGCGCTATTCCCCGCTGAAGCAGATCGACAGCGGCAATGTCGGGCGCCTCCAGGTGGCGTGGACCTTCTCCACCGGCGTCCTGCGTGGCCATGAGGGCGCGCCGCTCGTGGTGGGGGACGTGATGTATGTCCACACCCCCTTTCCCAATGTGGTCTACGCCCTCGACCTTAAGAACGACGGCCGCATCCTGTGGAAATACGAGCCACGCCAGAAGAAGGACGTGGCGGCGGTGATGTGCTGCGATCTCGTCAATCGCGGCCTCGCCTATGCGGACGGCCTTATCTTCCTGCATCAGGCCGACACCACCATCGTGGCGCTCGATGCGAAGACGGGCACGAAGCGCTGGTCGGTGGCGAACGGCGACCCGGCGCTCGGCGCCTCCAACACCGCCACCGTGATGCCGGTGAAGGACAAGCTCATCGTCGGCATCTCCGGCGCCGAGGCCGGCGTGCGCGGACATCTCTCCGCCTACGACCTGAAGGACGGCCACCTCGTCTGGCGCGCCTACAGCACCGGGCCGGATGCGGACATGCTGTTCGATCCGGAGAAGACCACGGAGCTAGGCCGGCCGGTGGGCCGCGACTCGTCGCTGAAGAGTTGGTCCGGCGAGCAGTGGAAGATCGGTGGCGGCGCCACCTGGGGCTGGTTCGCCTACGACCCGAAGCTGAACCTCGTCTATTACGGCACAGCGAATCCCGCCACCTGGAACCCCACCCAGCGGCCGGGCGACAACAAATGGTCAGACACCATCATCGCCCGCGACGCGGACACCGGTGTCGCCCGCTGGGTCTATCAGATGACCCCCCACGACGAGTGGGACTATGACGGCGTCAACGAGATGATCCTGACCGAGCTGGAGGTGGACGGGAAGCCCACGCCGCTCCTCACCCATTTCGACCGCAACGGCTTCGCCTACACCCTGAACCGGGAAACGGGCGCCCTGATTCGCGCCGGGAAATACGAGACGACGGCCAACTGGGCGACCGGCATCGATCTCGACCCCGCCAGCCCCGCCTATGGCCGGCCGAAGCGCGATCCCGCTTTTTCCACCGAGCGAGACGGCGAGGATGTCACCTACACCGGCATCTGCCCCTCCTCGCTCGGCGCCAAGAACCAGCAGCCGGCGGCCTTCTCGCCGCAGACCCGCCTGTTCTACGTGCCCGTCACCCGCATGTGCATGGATTACGAGCCGTTCCACGTGGATTACGTGCCGGGCCAGCCCTATGTGGGCGCCACCCTCGCCATGCACCCCGCCCCCGGCACGGACGGCAGCACGGGCGCCTTTGTGGCGTGGGATGCGCTGAAGGGCGCGGCTGTGTGGTCGAAGCCGGAGCTGTTCTCGGTCTGGTCGGGGGCGCTGGCGACGGCGGGGGGTGTTGTCTTCTACGGCACGCTCGAAGGCTGGCTGAAGGCGGTGGATGCGAAGACGGGGCAGGAGCTCTACCGCTTCAAGACGCCCTCCGGCATCGTCGGCAACGTCACCACCTTCATGCTGGGCGGCCGGCAATATGTGGCCGTGCTCTCGGGCGTCGGCGGTTGGGCCGGCATCGGCCTCGCCGCCGGCCTCAGCGATCCGGGCGACGGCTCCGGCGCTAGCGATGCCTATGCGGCGCTGAACCAGTATACGGCGCTGGGCGGCCAGCTGACTGTGTTCGCCCTGCCGAGGGGGGAGTGAGGGCGGCGCGGTCTGAAAGCATCGCCGCAGGGCGTCTCGCCCCGGATCATCCGCCCGTCATCGCCCGGCTCGTCCGGGCGATCCACCCCTCCGCAGGAGCGCTGACCGGAAACCCGAACCCGCCCAACCGTGGATCGCCCGGACGAGCCGGGGGATGACAGCTCCCAGTTTCCCTTCTCCCGCAAGGGGAGAGGGAGCTCCTCCGGCGCGCGGATGCAAAAGCCGTCCATCCCATCAAACAACTGTCATGCCCGCCCGCGCCGCCCTATTGCGCGGCGGGCGGCACCCTGCTCAAGCGGGTGGCGAGGGCTTCTCCGCGCGGCAGGAGCCGGCTGATGGGATCGCTCTTCAGGCGGGCGAAGAGGATATGGTCCTCCCATGTGCCGTTGATGCAGAGATATTCCCGCGAATAGCCCTCGCGGGTGAAGCCGCAGCTTTCCAGCAGGCGGATGGAGGCCTGATTGGATGGCATGCAGGCCGCCTCCACCCGGCGCAGGTGCAGCACGTCGTGGGCCACCGGCAGCAGCGCCGTCACCGCCGCGCGCATATAGCCCTGCCCGGCATAGGGCGCCCCCATCCAGTAGCCGAGGCTCGCCGCCTGGCACACGCCGCGCCGCACGTTGGAGAGGGTGAGGCCGCCGACCAGTTCGTCGTCCACCCGGCGGAAGATGAAGAGCGGATAGGCCTCGTCCGTCACCATGTCGCGGGCGTAGCGCCGCAGGCGGCGGCGATAGGCGCCGCGGGTGAGGTCATCGGCCGGCCACAGGGGCTCCCACGGCGTGAGGAAGCCGCGGCTGATGTCGCGCAGGTTCCGCCAGGCCATGAAATCCCGCATCTGCGGCACGCGCAGATAGACCCCCTTCCCCTCGATGGCGGGGAGGGGCTCGGCCGGGAAGGGGAAGAGTGCGGACAGCCACATCAGGTTGCGCCCGAGCCAATCTCCATGCGGGGCAGGATGCTCAGCCGGGCAAGCCGGCTAATGCGTTTCGAGACGCTGCACCACCCGCGCAGCCGGTTCAAGCCCGCCCTTCGGTCCAATGACGCTGAGCGTTGGCCGCCCCCGGCCGATGAGCCGCGTCGCCGCAGCGCGCACGGCGGCCACGTCCACCGCCTCCACCTTGGCGACGATCTCCTCCACCGGAATCACCCGGCCGAAGCCGAGGATCTGCCGGGCGAGCTGGTCGGCACGGGCGCCGGAGCTTTCCAGCGCGGCCAGCAGCCCGACCTTCATCTGCGCCTTGGCGCGGGCCACCTCCAGCTCGGTCACGGTCTCCGCCGTGTCGAAGATCTGGTCCACCACCGCGTTGGAGAGCTCCTCCACGTCGCCGGTGTCGGTGCCGGCATAGATGCCGAACAGGCCGGTATCCTGATAGGTCCAATGGAAGGCGTAGATGGAATAGCAGAGCCCCCGCTCCTCCCGCACATCCTGGAACAGGCGGGAGGACATGCCCCCGCCCAGCACGTTCGAGAGCACCTGAAGGGCGTGGTAGTCCGCATCCTTGTAGGAGCAGCCCTCCAACCCCATCAGCACATGTACCTGCTCGAGGTCGCGCGCGGTCAGCCGCGTGCCGCCGGCGTAGGTGGCGGGCGAAAGCTCGGGCGCCGCACCGTTGCCGACGCCGGAGAGGCGCTTGGCGGCCTCGTCCACCAGCCGCTCATGCTCCACCGCACCGGCGGCGGACACCACCATGCGCGGCCCCCGATAGGTGCGCCCGAGATAGGCGCCGAGCTGGTCGCGGCTGAAGCCGCGCACCGTCTCCGGCGTGCCGAGGATGGAGCGGCCGACGCTCTGGCCGGGGAAGGCCTGCTCCTGGAAGAGGTCGAACACCAGGTCGTCGGGCGTGTCCATCACCGCGCCGATCTCCTGCACGATCACGTTCTTCTCCCGCTCCAGCTCGTCGGGGGCGAAGGCCGGCTCGGTGAGGATGTCGGCGAGGATGTCGATGCCGAGGCCCACGTCCTCGCCCAGCACGCGGACGTTGTAGGTGGTCTGCTCCACCGAGGTCGCGGCGTTGATGTCGCCGCCCACCTGCTCGATCTCCTCGGCGATGCGCCGGGCAGAGCGGCGGCGGGTGCCCTTGAACGCCATGTGCTCCAGAAGGTGCGAGATACCGTGCTCGTCGGCCTTCTCGTCGCGCGCGCCGGCGCCCACCCAGATGCCGAGGGACGCAGTGCCGAGATGGTTCATCTCGTCGGTGATGACGGTGATGCCGTTGTCGAGTGTCGAGATCTTCACGCTCATGCCGCGGCGCCCCGGCCGACGCGGGCATGGGTGCGGATGAAGGTCTCGATGGCCACGAGGTCGTTGGGCAGCACGCTCACGCTTTCCTTGCGGGTCAGAAGGTCCGCCATGTGCGGCGGCAGGCCGGGACGGATGCCGGTGGCGGCTTCCACCGCATCGGGGAATTTGGCGGGATGGGCGGTGGAGAGGATCACCTGCGGCACCTTGGCGGCATGCTCCACCTTGTCCGCCACCGCCAGCGCCACCGCCGTGTGCGGATCGGCGAGATAACCGGCGGACTGGTAGAGCCTGGCGATCGTCTTCGCCGTCTCCGGCTCGTCGGCGCGGCCGGCGGAGAAGTCGCCGCAGATAGTGGCGAGCGCGTCGTGCGGCACGGTGAAGGCGCCGGACTGGCCCAGCGAGGCCATGAGCTGGCGCACCTCACCACTGTCGCGGTCCAGCGCCTCGAACAGCAGGCGCTCGAAGTTCGACGACACCTGGATGTCCATGGACGGCGAGGAGGAGGGATGCACCCCCTTCACCTCATAGCGGCCGGTCTCCAGCGTGCGCACCAGGATGTCGTTGACGTTGGTGGCGATGGAGAGATCGCGGATGGGCAGGCCCATGCGCTTGGCCACATAGCCGGCGAAGATGTCGCCGAAATTGCCGGTGGGCACCACGAACGACACCTCGCGGTGCGGCGCGCCCAGCGCCGTGGCGGCATAGAAATAATAGACCACCTGCGCGACGATGCGCGCCCAGTTGATCGAATTCACCCCAGCAAGCGCGAGGGAATCGCGGAAGGCGTGGTGATTGAACATGGCCTTCACATGGGCCTGGCAATCGTCGAACGTGCCTTCCACGGCGATGGCGTGGACGTTGTGCGCGTTCACGGTGGTCATCTGCCGGCGCTGCACCTCGGACACGCGCTTGTGCGGGTAGAGGATGAATACGTCCACGGCATCGGAGTGCCGGAACGCCTCGATGGCCGCGCTGCCGGTGTCGCCGGAGGTGGCGCCGACGATGGTGGCGCGGGCGCCGCGGGCGGCGAGCACATGGTCCATCATGCGGGCGAGCAACTGCATCGCCACGTCCTTGAAGGCCAAGGTCGGGCCGTGGAACAGCTCCAGCAGGAAGCGGTTGGGGCCGATCTGCGTCAGCGGCGTCACCGCCGGATGGCGGAAGGAGGCGTAGGCGTCGGCGATCATCAGATCGAGCACGCGCTCGGGCAGCGCATCACCGACGAAGGGGGAAATCACCGCCTTGGCCACCGCCGGATAGGGTTTTCCCGCCAGCGCGGCGATCTGCTCCGCGCTCAAAGTGGGGAACGCCTCCGGCACATAGAGGCCGCCGTCGCGCGCCAGGCCAGCCAGCAGCGCATCGGAAAACGACAGGACAGGAGCTTCGCCCCGGGTGGAAACGTAACGCACGGGCCCTCGACAGGTCTTGAGAGGCCCAAAGCGGGCCTGCCGCCAAACTACCCGCAAGCGCGCTCGCGGGAAAGGCGGGGTCGCGAGGGGTGGGAGGAAGGGCGCTTTGGCGGTGAGCGCTGGCCGCCCGCGCCGTCGTCCTCCGGCTCGACCGGAGGACCCATGGTGGCGTTTGTCCCGGTATCCGCGCGAAGGCTCAAGCGGGGGGATGGGCCCTCCGGTCGAGCCGGAGGGCGACGGTTCTTAACCCTCAGCTTTTCTCGCGCACGTAGCGGCCGGGGGCGTCCTCGATGGCGGCGAAGTGGCCGCCGCCGATGGCGCGGGCGGGAACCTCCGCTGGATAATAGCTGGAGAACCAGTTCAGCCAGTCCGGCCACCAGGAGCCCTTGTGCTCCTGCGCGCCCTGGAGCCACAGATCGTAGCTCGGCCCGGTGGGGCCGTCGGCCCAATACTGGTACTTCATCTTGGCCGGGGGGTTCACCACGCCGGCGATGTGCCCCGAGCCGGCGAGAACGTAGCGCACCGGGCCGGACAGCATGTTCGCGCCGATGAACACCGAATTGGGCGGGGCGATGTGGTCTTCCCGCGTCGCCAGCGAATAGACCGGCACGTTCACCTTGGTCATGTCGATGCGCACGCCGGAAAGCTCGGCGAGGCCGCGGGCGATGTTGTTGGTGAGGTAGCAATTGCGCAGGTAATAGGAATGGTTCGCCGCGGGCATTCGGGTGGAATCGGCGTTCCAGAACAAGAGGTCGAAGGGGAACGGCGCCTTGCCCTTCATGTAGTTGTTGACGACATAGGGCCAGATCAGGTCGTTCGAGCGCAGCATGTTGAAGGCCGAAGCCATCTTGCTGCCTTCGAGATATCCCGTCTGCTTCATCTTGCGCTCGATGGCGGCGAGCTGGTCCTCGTCCACGAACACCTTCAGATCGCCCGCATGGGTGAAGTCGATCTGAGTGGTGAGGAAGGTGGCGGAGGCGATGCGGTCGTCGCCCGTCTGGGCCATGTAGGCGAGCGTCGTGGCGAGCAGGGTGCCGCCGACGCAATAGCCCATGGCGTGCGCCTGCCGCTCGCCGGTGGCGACGGCCACCTTGTCGAGGGCGGCCATGATGCCCTCGCGCATGTAGTCGTCGAAGCCCTTCTCGGCGAGGCGGGCATCGGGATTGACCCAGGAAATCACGAAGACGCTGATGCCCTGGTCCACCAGCCACTTGATGAAGGACTTCTCCGCCGTCAGGTCGAGAATGTAGAACTTGTTGATCCACGGCGGCACGATCAGCAGCGGCATCTTCTTCACGCTGCCGGTCGTGGCCTCGTACTGGATAAGCTGCATCAGATCGTTTTCGTAGATCACCTTGCCCGGCGTGGTGGCGAGGTTGCGGCCCACCTCGAAGGCACTCAGGTCCGACTGGCGAATCTTGAGCGAGCCCTTGCCGGCGACGAGGTCCTCCTTGAGATTTTTCATCCCCTTCACGAGATTCTCGCCGGACGACGAGAAGGTCTCGCGGATCAGCTCCGGATTGGTCATCACGAAGTTGGAGGGCGAGATGGCGTTCGTCACCTGCTTCACCAGGAAGCCGGCCTTGTGCTTGATATGGGGATCAAGGCCTTCGGCCTCCTCCACCATGTCCTCCGCCCAGCGCGTGGTGACGAGATAGGCCTGCTTGAGCGCGTCGAAGATGGGGCTCTCGCGCCAGCCTTCGTCCTTGAAGCGGGCATCCCGGGCGTCCGGCGCCGTCACCGGCTCCACCTGCTCGCCGCCGAGGCGCTTCAGGGTGTTGGTCCACACCGAGAGATAGCCGGCCATGAGGCGGGTCTGCGCCTCCAGCGTGCGCTGGGGATCGGTCATCCAGTATTCCGCGACCTGGCCGACGGTCTTGAGGGCGTCGGCGATGTCTTCGGCGAGATCGTCGGTCTTCGCCTGCGTGCGGGGCCCGAGATAGGCGGCGAGCGCCTTGCCGCCCTCGTCCACCATCTGCGCGAGATTCTGGGAGAAGGCCTCGATGTCGAGACCGGGGCGCGCGCCTTCGGACTTGCCGCTGGAGGCTCCGTCCACCTTGCCCTTGCTCTCGGCCTTCTGGCTCGCTGCCTCAGGCTTGGCCGTCGGCGTGGACGCGGGAGACGGGCTGTGCTGGGTCGCGGGAGGGACGACGCTGAGATGCGGGGGCGCCTCCACCGGCATCACGGGAGCGGTGGCGGATACGTTCGGCGTTTCCTCAACACGGGACATTCGCGTTTCCTTCTCGCGGGTCTTGCTCGCGGGCCGTTGCGAAACGTAGCCCATCTTTATCGCTGCCTGCGCTTCCTTCATACTCTAGAGTGTGAAAGTGACAGGATCGAGCCTCACGGCCGCGCCCGAGGCGCCTCTAGACACATCTCCTTGGTCGAACCTGCGGTACGCCCGCACGGCGGCGGCCCCACAGGAGGTATCTCGCCCCGGCATCGTCACGGCCGGGACCGGGATTCAGCCGGAACGGATAATGGACCTCTTCTCTCCGACGGCCCGTGGCCGGGCCGTCCCCTCGCTGCGCGCCGCACTTCTTCTCGCGCTGGCCGGCAGCCTCTGCGCCTGCGCGGGCGCCAACATTCCCGGGCTTTCGCCGCCGCAGACCGCGGTGCCGGAGGTGGACGCCGCCCAATTCCCCACCCTCGGCGGCCCGACCCCGGACCGGCGGGAACCGCTCACCGCAGAGCAGCAGCAGAAGCTGCAGCGCGACCTGGAGCGCCTCGCCCGCCAGCAGCAGGCGAAACAGGTCCCGCAGGCCCAGTGATCGCCGCCCGGCCGCCGGGCGTCTCTGCCTGTTGTGCGGTGCGATATCGGCGCCCCTGCCCCATCGCGACCGCAATCAAGGCTTTTTCATTCACCGAACAGTGCTACAAAGCCCGACTGCCGCGCCGGGAGAGACATGCGCGGCTTCTGGAGCCATTGAGATGACGACCGATTTCCACCGCATTCGCCGGCTGCCGCCCTACGTGTTCGAGCAAGTGAACCGTGTGAAGGCCGCCGCCCGCAATGCCGGGGTGGACATCGTCGACCTCGGCATGGGCAATCCGGACCTCGATGCGCCGGCGCATGTCTATGAGAAGCTCAAAGAGACCATCGGCAAGCCGCGCACCGACCGCTATTCCGCCTCCAAGGGCATCCCCGGTCTGCGCAAGGCGCAGGCGGCCTATTACGAGCGGCGATTCGGCGTGAAGCTGGATCCCGATCGGCAGGTAGTGGCGACGCTGGGCTCGAAGGAAGGCTTCGCCAACATGGCGCAGGCCATCACCGCGCCGGGCGACGTGATCCTGACCCCCAATCCCTCCTACCCCATCCACGCCTTCGGCTTCCTGATGGCCGGCGGCGTCATCCGCTCGGTGCCGTCCGAGCCGGGGCCGGAGTTCTTCCACGCGATGGAGCGGGCAGTCCAGCACTCCATCCCCAAGCCCATCGCGGTGGTGCTGTGCTATCCCTCGAACCCCACGGCCTGCGTGGCGGACCTTGAGTTCTACAAGGACGTGGTGGCCTTCGCGAAGAAGAACGACCTCATCGTCCTCTCCGACCTCGCCTATGCCGAGCTGTATTTCGATGGCAACCCGCCCCCCTCCGTGCTGGAGGTGCCCGGTGCCATGGACGTGACGGTGGAGTTCACCTCCATGTCCAAGACCTATTCCATGGCCGGCTGGCGCATGGGCTTCGCGGTGGGCAACGAGCGCCTCATCGCCGCCCTCTCGCGGGTGAAGTCCTATCTGGACTACGGCGCCTACACCCCCATCCAGGTGGCGGCGACGGCTGCGCTTAACGGCCCGCAGGAATGCATCGCCGAGATGCGCGAGACGTACAAGAAGCGCCGCGACGCGCTGGTGGAGAGCTTCGGCCGCGCCGGCTGGAACATCCCCGTGCCTCGCGCCACCATGTTCGCCTGGTCGCCCATCCCGGAGCCCTTCCGGGCCATGGGCTCGGTGGAATTCGCCAAGCTCCTCATCGAGAAGGCGGAGGTGGCGGTGTCGCCGGGCGTCGGCTTCGGCGAGCACGGCGACGAATACGTCCGCATCGCCGTGGTGGAGAACGAGCAGCGCATCCGCCAGGCGGCGCGCAACGTGCGCCGCTTCTTCGAGCAGGCCGGCACCACGCTGCACAACGTGGTTCCACTCAGCGCCGCGCGCTGAACCTTCGCCATCGGCCCCGTCTTCCGGCGGGGCCGGTCGGGCCGGCACCCAGGCGCAGCGCGGGCTGTGGTATGACGCCGGCCGAGGACAGAAACCGGACGGACAGATGAGCGAACTGAAAGTGGGCCTCGCCGGCCTCGGCACCGTCGGGGCCGCGGTCTTCCGCATGCTCGAGCGCCGCGCCGGCGAGCTGGAGGCGCGCACCGGCCGCGCCGTGAAGGTGACCGCGGTGGCCGCCCGCGACCGCAGCCGCGACCGCGGCCTCGATCTATCAAGCGTGACCTGGTTCGAGGATCCGGTGGCGCTCGCCCGCGAGGGCGACATCGACGTGCTCGTGGAGCTGATGGGCGGCGACGGCGACCCCGCCAAGGCGGCGGTGGCCGCCGCGCTCGACCGTGGCATTCCCGTCGTCACCGCCAACAAGGCACTGCTCGCCAAAAGCGGCGTGGACCTCGCCCGCCGGGCCGAGGCGTCCGGCGCGGGCCTCCACTTCGAGGCGGCGGTGGCGGGCGGCATCCCCATCGTGAAGACGCTGCGCGAGGCGCTGGCCGGCAACGCCATCGAGCGCGTTTCGGGCATCCTCAACGGCACCTGCAACTACATCCTCACCCGCATGGCGGACGAGAAGCTCTCCTTCCACGTCTGCCTCACCGAGGCGCAGCGGCTCGGCTATGCCGAGGCGGACCCGACCTTCGACATCGACGGCTTCGATACCGCCCACAAGCTCGCCATCCTCACCTCGCTGGCCTTCGGCACGCAGGTGGATGCGGAGGCGATCTATGTGGAGGGCATCCGCCAGCTGACCCTCGCCGATCTCGAGGCGGCGGACGATCTCGGCTACCGGGTGAAGCTGCTCGGCGTGGCGGTGAAGACCGACACCGGCATCGAGCAGCGGGTGCATCCCACCATGGTGCCCAAGCACTGGCCCATCGCGCAGGTGTCCGGCGTCACCAATGCGGTGGCGGTGGACGGCGACGCCGTGACGCTGACGCTGGTCGGCCCCGGCGCGGGCGGCGACGCGACCGCCTCGGCAGTGGTGGGCGACATCTTCGATGTGGCGCGCGGCGCCAAGGGCTATGCCTTCGGCCTGCCGGTGGAGCGCCTCGCCAAGGCCGAGCGCGCCGCCATGCAGCGCCACGAGGGCGGCTATTACATCCGCCTCGCCGTGACGAACAAGCCGGGCACCGCCGCCACCATCACCCGTCGCATGGCGGACGAGCAGATCTCGCTCGAATCCATCGTCCAGCGGCAGCCGGGCGGCGCGGCGCCGTCCGAGACGGCCCATGTGATCCTCATCACCTATGCCACCACCGAGGCCGCCGTGCGCCGCGCCATCGCCGCCATCGAGGCGGATGGCGTCGTCGCCTCCCTGCCTCAGGTCATCCGGATCGAGAAGGACTGATCCGGCGCGGCGACAAAACCAGAAGGACCGACGTCATGAGCGGTGCCCGGACCCAGAGGACGCCTGAGAAGTCTGCCCCGCGAGCCCAGCAGGTGCTCGATCGCCGCCTTGCCCTCGACATGGCGCAGGCCACGGAGCGCACCGCCGTCGCCGCCGCCCGGCTGCGCGGGCGGGGCGACGAGCAGGCCGCGGACATCGCCGCCATGGCCGCCTGCCATCGCGAGGTGAACGAGATTCCGGTCTCGGGCACGCTGGTGATCGGCGAGGGGCTGCAGGGCGAGTGCGACCAGCTGTTCGTCGGCGAAACGCTCGGGCGCGGCGGGGCCGAGGTGGACCTCGCCGTGGACGCGCTGGAGGGCACCACGCTCTGCGCCAAGAACATGGAGGGCTCGCTCTGCGTCCTCGTGCTGGCCGAGCGCCACTCCCTGCTCCAGATGCCGCCCTGCTACATGGAGAAGATCGCCATCGGGCCGGGCTATCCGGAGGGCATCGTCTCCCTCTCCCAGAGCCCGCAGGACAACATCCGCGCGCTGGCCGAGGCCAAGGGCGTGCCGCCCTCCGACGTCACCGCGCTCATCCTCGACCGGCCCCGCCATGCCGGCCTGATCGACGCCGTGCGCAAGACCGGCGCGGCCATCAAGCTCATCACCGACGGCGACGTGGCGGGCGTGGTGCACACCACCAACCCGCATGAGAGCGGCATCGACATCTATCTCGGCCTCGGCGGCGCCGCCGAGGGCGTGCTCGCCGCCGCCGCTCTGCGCTGCATCGGCGGGCAGATGGAAGGCCGCCTCGTGCTCGACACGGAGAAGAAGCGCACCCAGGCCAAGGCGCTGGGCATCACCGACTTCTCCAAGGTCTACAGGCTCGACGAGATGGTGCGCGGCGACTGCCTGTTCGCCGCCACCGGGGTGACCGACGGCGCGCTGCTGAAGGGCGTGCGCTTCGGCCGTGACGTGATCCTGACCGACACCATCGTGATGCGCGCCGCCACCGGCACGGTGCGCCGCATCGCCACCGAGCACCGCGACTTCTCCAAGTTCCGTCTGGCTTGAGCGCACCCGTCTCCCCTTGCGGAAGAGAGGCCGGTGCTGGTTATCGGTGTCATCGCCCGGCTCGTCCGGGCGATCCACCTCCCCGCAGGCTGGATGTACGAAGACCGGTCCCGGTCCAGCCGTGGATTGCCCGGACGAGCCGGGCAATGACGGTCACATTTCTCCCCTCTCCCCGTGCAGCAGAGGGATCGCACCGCAAGCTCTTCCCACGAAAAGCGGAACGGCCATGCGCCCGTCTGTCTTTTCCCTGACGTGGGATTGGGTGTAAGCACCTTGGCCCCGTTCGCCGGCTCCGGCCGGGCGGCGGAGACCCTCGGGAGAGCAAGATGTCTGACGCTAAGGCAAGGATCGCGGTATTGGGCGCCTCGGGCTACACCGGCTCCGAGCTTGTGCGCCTGCTGCTGCGCCATCCGCGCGCCGAGATCGTCGCGCTCACCGCGGATCGGAAGGCCGGCCAGTCCATGGCCGAGGTGTTCCCCCAGTTCGCGCCCTTCCCGCTGCCGAAGCTCGTGACCATCGACGAGGTGGATTTCACCGCCGTGGACGTGGTGTTCTGCGCCCTGCCGCATGCCACGACGCAGCTCGTCATAAAGAAAGTCTTCGACGCGGCGCCGAACGTGAAGGTGGTGGACCTTTCCGCCGACTTCCGCCTCTCCGATCCCGGCGCCTATGAGGAATGGTACGGCCATCCCCATCAGGTGCTGGAGCTCCAGAAGGAGGCGGTCTACGGCATCGCCGAGATCTATCGCGACGAAATCAGGAAGGCGCGGCTCGTCGCCAATCCGGGCTGTCATTCCTCCACCGCCATCCTGCCCATCGTGCCGCTGCTGGAGGCCGGCGCGCTGGACCCGGAGAGCATCGTCATCGATTCCAAGACCGGCATGTCCGGTGCCGGGCGCGCGGCCAAGGAGGCGATGCTGTTCTCCGAGGTGTCGGAGGGCATCCACGCCTATGCCGTCTCCGGCCACCGGCACATGGGCGAACTGGACCAGGAATTCTCCAAGGCCGCCGGCCGGCCGGTGAAGCCCATGTTCGTGCCGGTGCTCGCGCCCATGAACCGGGGCATCTACGCCACCATCTATGTGCGCACCACCGGCGCCACCGCCGAGGACCTGCACCGCATCCTGACCGACTTCTACAAGGGCGCGCCGTTCGTCCATGTCCTGCCCTTCGGCCAGGTGCCCCAGTCGCGCCACGTGCGCGGCTCCAACATGGTGTTCCTCGGCGTGGTGGCGGACCGCCTGCCCGGCCGGGCCGTCATCGTCTCCACGCTGGACAACCTCGTGAAGGGCGCGTCCGGCTCGGCGGTGCAGAACATGAATCTCGTCATGGGCTTCCCCGAGACCGAGGGCCTGGAGCAGATCGCGCTGATGCCCTGAGGCAGGGGCTGCTCGCCGAGGCGTCCCGCCGAACCGTCACCGCTTTGCACGACTGTCATCCCCCGCCTCGTGCGGGGGATCCGCCGGGCGGCTTGTCCGCTCAGCGTCACCCGTCACCCCTGCGGCGGCGAGGTGGATCGCCCGCACACGGCGGGCGATGACGGCGGGCGGCGTGGGCTGGCTGCCTCCACCCCTCGGAAACTATTGCGCCGCAACACTTCTTATGATTTCCGAAGCTGGTGCTCGGCCGTAGGGCGCATTACTGTCCCGCCTGAGGGACCGCCCTACCGTCGCCGGATGCACCGCCATGAGCTTCGTCGTCTGCCTCGCCGCGCTCTTCTTCCTGATGCTCGTGGCCTATCGCGGCTTCAGCGTGATCCTGTTCGCGCCCGTCGCCGCCATCGGCGCGGTGCTGCTCACCGATCCGGCGGCGGTGCCGGTGATCTTTTCCGGCCTGTTCATGGAAAAGATGGTGGGCTTCATCAAGCTCTACTTCCCGGTGTTCCTGCTGGGCGCCATCTTCGGCAAGCTCATCGAGCTGGCCGGCTTCTCGCGCTCCATCGTCTCGGCGGTGGTGAACCTTCTGGGGCCGACGCGGGCCATCGTCTCCATTGTGCTGGTGGGGGCGGTGCTCACCTATGGCGGCGTCTCGCTGTTCGTGGTGGTGTTCGCGCTCTATCCCTTCGGGGCCGAGATGTTCCGGCAGGTGGGCATCCCCAAGCGCCTGCTGCCGGCGGTGATCGCGCTCGGCGCCTTCTCCTTCACGGCGGATACGCTGCCCGGCACGCCGCAGCTGCAGAACATCATCCCCACCGCCTTCTTCGGCACCACGGCCTATGCCGCGCCCATCCTCGGCATCGTCGGCTCCATCTTCATCTTCGTAACGGGCATCGCCTATCTGGAATTCCGCCGGATGCAGGCCCACCGCGCGGGCGAAGGCTACGGCACCGGCCACCTCAACGAGAGCCTGCCGGACGACAGCGTCCCGCCCGTCCCGCCGCTGCTCGCTGTGCTGCCGCTGGTTGTGGTCGGCGTCGCCAACCTGTTCTTCGCCTGGCACATCCCCGGCTGGTTCGGGCCGCAGGCGAGCGCGACGCTGGTGGAAGGCGGGCCGGCTGTGAGCCTCGACACCCACGTCTGGGCCGGCATCTGGGCGGTGGAGGCGGCCCTGCTGCTGGGCATCCTCACGGTGGTGGCGTTCGGCTACAGGGCCATTGCCGGGCATTTCGCCGGCGGCTCGAAGGAGGCGGTGGGCGGCGCGCTCCTCGCCGGCCTTAATACGGCGACGGAATACGGCTTCGGCGCGGTGATCGCGGCGCTGCCGGGCTTTCTCGTCATCAAGGCGGCCCTCACCTCCATCCCCAATCCCCTCATCAACGAGGCGATCACGGTGACGACGCTGGCCGGCATCACCGGCTCGGCCTCGGGCGGCCTCTCCATCGCCCTTGGGGCCATGGCGCAGCAATTCATCGCCGAGGCACAGACCTACGGCATCCCGCTGGAGGTGATGCACCGCGTCGCTTCCATGGCCGCCGGCGGCATGGACACGTTGCCGCACAACGGCGCGGTCATCACGCTGCTCACCGTTACCGGGCTAACGCATCGTCAGTCCTATGGCGACATCTTCGCCGTTACCATCATAAAGACCACCGCGGCCTTCTTCGTGATCGGCTTCTATTATTTGACCGGCCTCTATTGAGCAGGTGCAGCATCGCCTTTAGGTTGCGGCGCAACATGGGCTGCGAGGGGTGGTGCGGACATGGCTGAAGTCGGGGGGGCCGAAGCCGGGGAGGCCGCTGCCGGGGGGCAGGTGATCGCCGTCGCCAACATGAAGGGCGGGGTGGGCAAGACCACCACAGTGGTCATGCTGGCGGAAGGCTTTGCGGAGCAGGGCGCGCGGGTGGTCGTGGTCGATCTCGACGCGCAGGCCAACGCCTCCTACTGCTTCGCCCATGACGACGAGCTGAAGGCGATCCTCGAGCGCCGCCAGTCGGTGACATCCTTCCTTGCCGACCGGCTGCTCTATGGCGACCGGACCTCCATCGCCCAGTACATCACACCGAGCATCTGCCATGTGATGAAGGCGGGCGAGGAACTGGCCATCGACATGGTGGTGGCGAGCCCCCGCCTGCGCCTGCTGGAGCGCGAGATCGTGCTGCGGCTGGCGGAGAAGAATTACGGGCTGCGCTCGCTGGAAGGCCAGTCGCTGAAGGTGCTGGACGAAGCGCTCAAATACCTGCGCGCGCATTACGACGTGGTGCTGTTCGATTGCGCCCCCGGCATCTCCGCCTTCACCGAGGTGGCCATCCGCCTCGCCGACATGGTGATCGTGCCCACCATTCCGGATTATCTCTCCACGCTGGGCTTCGACGCCTTCCGCGCCTCGGTGTGGGAGAATGCCCACGTCACGCGATCCACACTGCCCCAGCCCAGGCGCCGCCCGCTGGTGCTGGCGAGCCGGGTGCACGCGCAGAAGGTCCAGCATCGCGACACGCTCATCAGCCTGCGGGAGGAGGCGGCCGAAGACGGCGCGGTCTATGAGATCTTCGACACCGAGGTCCGCAACCTCGCCGCCATCGAGCGGGCCATGGACCCCGAGAACTTTCCCTACGCACCCTCCTTCGAGCAGAAATGGTACAACGCCGTGGACGCGGTGCGCGACCTCGTGAACGAGACGCGGAGGCGGCTCAATGGCTGAGACTTCGGAATTCTTCGCCCTCCTCGCGGCCATCGGCGGCCGGGCCGCCCTCTTCGCGGCGGGCGGCAATCTCGCGCGCAAGGCGGTGAACGAGATCGTCCGCGCCCAGCTCGTGGCCGACGGGACCGACCTCGAAGCGCTGCGCGCCATCCGAGCCGTGCTCGGCCCCGCCGCCTTCGCCGAGGCGCTGGACGGGGTGCCGGCGCCCAAGACCAAGGCGCTGCTGGCCCGCATCGATCCCCACGCCCCTGCCCTCGCCCAGCCCGGCGACCGGGTGAAGGCGCTCCTCGCCCTTGCCGATGCCAGCCGCGATCCTGCCCAGCCCGTTGCCAAGCCGGCAAAGAAGGCGTCGTCCCGCAAAGCGCCCGCGGCCGCTCCTGCTGCGCCCGCCACGGCCCCGGCTGCCCCTGCGGCCGAGGTTGCCCCCGAAGGCAAGCCCGCGCCGCGCAAGCGCAAGATCACCGGGCGCACGGCGCTCCGGGTGTCCGAGGAGCGGTGATTCCGCCGCGCGGGATTATGCCTTGTCCTTCTCTGGCGCGGGGTCCGGCCCCAGCGTGAAGATTTCCGCCACCGCCACCAAGGTGGGCACGAACAGGCACCACATACCCACCGCGCGATAGAGCAGCGCGGCCGAGAGGCAGCCGAAGAGGAAGGCGGCGAGGTACGCACTCATCCGCCCGAGGCGGGCGCGGTTGGCGGCAATGTTGGTGCCCTCCAGCGGCCGCCAGAGATTGGCGATGTCCACCAGCACCTGCGTGAACGTGCCCGTCATCACGGTGGAGGGCGGTGAATCGGTAAGGTGGGTGCGGTGGAGCGCGTTCTGCAGCGCCATGGCCGCCACCAGGGTCATGCCCATCATTACGGCGGCGGGGGAATTGTGGTCGTAGAAGGGCCCGGACTGCACGGCAACCAGCGCCGCATGCGCCAGCAGCACGAGCTTCGCCGCCATCAGCACGCGGAAATCGTCCCGCCCGCGCCGGGCGAGGGCGAGACTCAATTCCCGCGCGCACAGCACCACGAAGGCGAACACCGGCAGCGCCAGGACCTTCGCCAGCGATGGCGCCTCCCCATGGGCCAGCGAGGCGGCGATGGTGACGAAATTGCCGGTCACATGGGCCGCGAACAGCCCGCCGAGCGCGACGAAGCCCGCCGCATCCACGAAGCCGGCGTTGAAGCAGAGGAGGACGGCGAGCAGCACTTTCACGGCAGAGCCCTCATCCCGCCTCGGCCACGTCGCGGATGCGCAGCGCCACCCGCGTCTCGCCCTGCCAGGTGTCGATGTCGAGGCATCCGGCCACATGCAGATTGCGCCCGCGCGCAGCCAAGAGCGCCCGGCCCAGCGGCTCCTCGGCGCAGCGGAAGGCGGTGGCCTTCAGCGTCGTGCCGTCCGGCGAGGAGATGCGGGCGCGCACATGGCCGCCGCCGAAGCTCTCCACATAGCTGATGCGGTGGCCGGGAAAGGCGAACACCGGCTCCGGATTGCCGGCGCCGAACGGGCCGGCACGGGCGACGGTCTCCACGAGGTCCACCGTCGCCCCGCGCGCGGTCATCGCGCCGTCGATGGAAAGGGTGCCCTCGGCGCGGGCACGCTCCACATCCGGGGCAAGGCGCTGCTCCAGCTCCGCGCGCAGGGCGCCGAGCTGGCGGCGCTCCACCGTCAGGCCGGCCGCCATGGCATGGCCGCCGCCCTTCACCAATAGCCCGCTCTCCACCGCGCCGCGCACCGCCCGGCCGATATCCACGCCGGGAATGGAGCGGCCGGAGCCGGTGCCGGTCTCACCATTGAAGGCGATGGCGAAGGCCGGGCGTTGGAAGCGCTCCTTCAGCCGCGCGGCGACGAGGCCGACGACGCCGGGGTGCCAGCCCTCACCGCTCACCACCACCACCGCGCCCTCCTCCGAGATGCCCAGCGCCGCATGCGCCTCGGCCTCTGCGGCGGCAAGGATGGCGCGTTCCACCTCCTGCCGCTCGGCGTTCAGGCGGTCCAGCTCGGCGGCGATGCCGCGCGCCTCGGCGGGGTCCTGCGTCAGCAGCAGGCGCGCGCCCAGCGTCGCCTCGCCGATGCGCCCGCCGGCATTGATGCGCGGGCCGATGAGGAAGCCGAGATGGAACGGCCGGGGCGGCCCGTCGAGCCGCGCCGCGTCCATCAGAGCGGTCAGGCCGATGCGGGTGCGCCGGCGCATGGCGATGAGCCCCTTCGCCACGAAGGCCCGGTTGAGGCCGATGAGCGGCACGACGTCCGCCACGGTCGCCAGCGCCACGATGTCGAGTGCCTCCAGCAGGTCCGGCGCCGGGCGCTCGGCGTTGAAATGCCCGCTCTGGCGCAGCGCCCGCACAAGCCCCACCGCCACCACGAAGGTGATCCCGGCGGCGCAGACATGGCCGAGGCCGGAGAGGTCGTCCTCCCGGTTCGGGTTCACGATGGCGGTGGCGGGCGGCAGCGTCTCCCCCGCCTGATGGTGGTCAATGACCACCACATCCATGCCGAGCCGTTTCGCGGCCGCCAGCGGTTCCTGCGAGGTCGTGCCGCAATCCACCGTCACCAGCAGGGTCACGCCCCGCGCGGCCAACTGCTCGATGGCCGGCACGTTCGGCCCGTAGCCCTCGAAGATGCGATCCGGAATGTGGAAGAACGGGTCGAGCCCGCCGGCCTGGAGCACGCCCACCATGAGGGCGGTGGAGCAGGCGCCGTCCACGTCATAGTCGCCGAACACCGCCACCTGCTCGCCGGTCGTGACCGCGCGGGCGAGGCGGGCCACGGCGGCGGGCATGTCGGTAAGCGTGTCGGGATCGGGCAGAAGGGTACGGATGGAGGGGTCGAGATAGCGCTCCACCTCGTCCAGCGGCACGTTGCGGGCCGCGAGCACGCGGGCGAGCAACTCGCTGATGCCGAAGCGCTGGGCCATGGCGAGCGCCGTCTGTCCCCCGCGCACGTCCAGCCGCTCCCGCCAGGTGCGGCCGGTGGCGGAGCGGGCGACGTCGAGGAAGAGGCGATTCGGCACGGCGATATTCACGCGCGCATGAAGCCAGAGGAGAGGCGCGGCGTCGAGCGCGGGGGATTATGGGGGTTTTGTTGCCATTCCGTTCCCCTTCGGCGCCGGGTCTGCCACACTGGGGAAATCAGGGGCCGCGGCGCCGTCCCGATTCGCGCCGGCCCTGCCGTTCTGCTATCTGGCGCCCAAACCTCCGACCTCAGAGTGCCATGTCCGACAGCGATAATTCCGACGATCTCTTCGCCGCCCGGCCGCGCGGCTCCAGCAAGGCGCCGGCGAAGGAAAGCGCGCGCGGCAAGGCCGCAGTCGTGCCTCAGATGGCGGGCGATTATACCGCCGCCCACATCGAGGTGCTGGAAGGGCTGGAGCCGGTGCGGCGCCGGCCGGGCATGTATATCGGCGGCACCGATTCCAAGGCGCTGCACCACCTCTTTGCCGAGGTGATCGATAATTCGATGGACGAGGCGGTGGCCGGCCATGCCACCTTCATCGAGGTGCAGCTGGGTGCCGACGGCTATCTCACCGTCTCGGACAATGGCCGCGGCATCCCGGTGGAGGAGCACCCGAAGTTCCCCGGCAAGTCGGCGCTCGAGGTCATCATGACCACGCTGCATGCCGGCGGTAAGTTCGACAGCAAGGTCTACGAGACCTCCGGCGGCCTGCACGGCGTGGGCGTCTCGGTGGTGAACGCGCTCTCCGACGACCTGGAAGTGGAGGTCTCGCGCAACCAGACCCTCTATCGCCAGAGCTTCTCCAAGGGCCTGCCCCAAGGGCCGCTCAAGGAAGTCGGCCGCATCACCAACCGGCGCGGCACCCGGGTGCGCTTCCATCCCGACCCGGAGATCTTCGGCGCCGGCGCGCACTTCGAGCCGGCCCGCGTGTTCCGCATGGCCCGCTCCAAGGCGTACCTGTTCGGCGGCGTGGAAATCCGCTGGGCGTGCGATCCCGAGCTGCTGAAGGCCGGCGAGAACATCCCGGAGAAGACGGTCTTCCGCTTCCCCGGCGGCCTCAAGGACTATCTGGCGGCGGACCTCGAAGGCAACACGCTGGTCCATCCGGACATCTTCGCCGGCCGCATCCAGAAGACCGGCGGTCACGGCTCGGTGGAATGGGCGGTGGCGTGGGTGGCGGATGCCGATGGCGGCATCTCCTCCTACTGCAACACCATTCCGACCCCTGACGGCGGCACCCATGAGAACGGTCTCAAGGCTGTGCTGCTCAAGGGCCTGAAGGACTATGCGGAGCGCGCCGGACAGGGCAAGCGCGGCTCCGTCATCACCGGCGACGACGTGATCACCGGCTGCGCCGCCATGCTCTCCGTGTTTGTGCGCGAGCCGGAATTCCAGGGCCAGACCAAGGACCGCCTCGCCACCGCCGAGGCCGCCCGCATCGTCGAGCAGGCGCTGCGCGACCCCTTCGACCACTGGCTCGCCGCCAACCCGGTGCAGGCGAGCCGCCTGCTCGACCATGTGATCGACAGGGCCGAGGAGAGGCTGCGCCGCAAGCAGGAGAAGGAGGTCTCCCGCAAGACCGCCGTGCGCAAGCTGCGCCTGCCCGGCAAGCTCGCCGACTGCTCCAACACCGAGGCGGCGGGCTCCGAGATCTTCATCGTCGAGGGCGACTCGGCCGGCGGCTCGGCCAAGCAGGCGCGGGACCGCAAGACGCAGGCAGTGCTGCCCCTGCGCGGCAAGATCCTGAACGTCGCCAACGCCACCCGCGACAAGCTTGCCGCCAACCAGCAGCTCGCCGACCTCGGCCAGGCGCTGGGCTGCGGCACGCTCACCCATTACCGCGAGACGGACCTCAGGTACGAGAAGGTCATCATCATGACCGACGCCGACGTGGACGGCGCGCACATCGCCTCCCTCCTCGTCACCTTTTTCTTCCGCCAGATGCCGAAGCTGATCGAGGAGGGCCACCTCTTCCTCGCCGTGCCGCCGCTCTACCGCATCACGCAGGGGGCCAAGACCCTCTATGCGCGGGACGACGCCCACCGCGAGCGGCTGCTGAAGAAGGAGTTTTCCGCCAAGGGCAAGGTGGATGTGGGCCGCTTCAAGGGCCTCGGCGAGATGATGCCGGCGCAGCTCAAGGAAACCACCATGGACCCGAAGACGCGCACCCTGCAGCGCGTCTCCGTGGAGGATGCAGAGCGCGCCGCCACCGTTGATCTCGTGGAACGGCTCATGGGCAACAAGCCGGAAGCGCGCTTCGCCTTCATCTCCGAGCGCGCCGCTTTCGCGGGCGAGGAGATGCTGGACATCTGAGCCGGCGCTATCCGTCCTCGCAGGGGGCTCGGGCGGCACCTTGCTACAGCGTCTCTGACGGCGAGATGTGCCCCTTGCGCGGCTGGAGCAGCCCGGCGGGGCCGGCGAGCACCAGCATGCCGATGCCGGCGGCGATGAACATGGCCACCACCCCGGCGAAGCCCGCCGCCTGCGTCAGCGCCAGCGCACCCACCGCCTGGCCGATGAAGAAGAAGGAGGCGAACAGCGCCAGCGCCGATCCGCGCGCCTCCGGGGCAAGCTCGGTGGCGAGGATCTGCAGAACGTTGTGGATCATGTAGAAGGCAAATCCGGCGGCGCCGAAGATCGCCGCCATCAGCAGGAGCCCGTGGGCGCGGGTGGCGAGGATCAGCAGCACCCCCACCCCGGCGGCGCCCCACCGCACCATGCCGCCGAGCCCGAGATAGCGCACCAGCAGCGGGACGGCGAAGGTATAGAATGCACCGCCGATGGCGAAGGCGCCGAGCGCGATGCCCGCCTCCTTGGCATCGCCGATGCCCTGGTGGACCATCAGCGGCGCCACCAGCGGGAACACGCCGAAGCTCAGCGCGCCCTCGATGGCGACAACGCCATAGACTTTTATGGACAAAGGGTTGCGCAGCACGATGCCGTAGCGGGCGATGGACGCGGCGAACGACAGGGGCTGACGCTGCCCCTCCTCCGTGAGCCCGAAGATGGTGGCGAGCGCGGCGAGGGCGGCGACGCCGAAGGCGGACCAGAACACCTCGCGCCACCCCGCCATCTCGGCGATGAAGCCGGCCAAAGCCGAGCCGGAGAGCTGCCCCAGCACCAGCGCGAGCAGCACCCGGCTGAGCGCCACCGGCCGGCGCTCGTACGCCACCCTGTCGCCCACCGTCGCCAGGACCACCGGGATGATGCCGCCGGCGAAGGCCCCGGAGAAGACGCGGGAGGCGAGCAGCATCTCGTGGCTGGTCGCGGTGGCCGACACCGCGAGGCCGATGGAGAGCATGACGAGGTTCCCGCGGATGAGCCGCACCTTGCCCACCGCATCGCCGATGGGGCCGAACACCAGCTGCATCACCGCATAGGGAAAGGTGAAGGCGCTGGCGAGCATGGCCACCTGCTGCAGCGTCACCTGAAGGTCGCTCGCCAGAATGTTCAGCATGGGATCGACGACGCGCATGGAAAACGCGCTCGCGAACGCCGCAAGACCGAGGACGAGAAGAAAGGGCATGGGATCCGGGACGGCGACAGGGCCGCCATCCCTGCGGCGTCGGGCGGGATGGGTCAACCCGACGAGGCCGCATGGGTGCAGCGCACACACATTCACTCAACGCATGGCGGGTGCTCGGAAAGCGTGCATTGACGCAACCTCGTCCGCGCTTTCTGGCGTTTTCGACCCCGAATCGGCGACCCCGGCCGGAAAACATTGACACGGCGCATCATTTTCTTATGTTGCTATGCGTCGTCCGAGATATGTCGAATCCAAGCGCGCCGACCGACGACCACTCGTCTGACCCCGTACGGCACGGGACGTTCGATCAGCGGCGCGCCGCCGCATCCAAAAGATGCAATGTCATTTTCCGAACTCGGCCTGAGCGACAAGGTCCTCGCGGCGGTCGCCGACACCGGCTACACGATCCCGACCCCGATCCAGGCCCAGGCCATCCCCCATGTTCTCGCGCGCCGGGATGTTCTCGGCCTCGCGCAGACAGGTACCGGCAAGACCGCCGCCTTCACGCTCCCCATGCTGACGCTGCTGGAGCAGGGCCGCGCCCGTGCCCGCATGCCGCGCACTCTCATCCTGGAGCCCACCCGCGAGTTGGCGGCCCAGGTGGAAGAGAATTTCACGCGCTACGGCAAGTACAGCAAGCTGAACGTCGCCCTGCTCATTGGCGGCGTTTCCTTCGGCGACCAGGACTCCAAGCTCGCTCGCGGCGTGGACGTGCTGATCGCCACCCCGGGCCGCCTGCTCGACCATGTGGAGCGCGGCCGCCTGCTTCTCTCCGGCATCGACGTTCTCGTCATCGACGAGGCCGACCGCATGCTGGACATGGGCTTCATCCCGGACATCGAGCGCATCTGCAAGCTCGTGCCCTTCACCCGCCAGACGCTGTTCTTCTCGGCCACCATGCCGCCGGAGATCCAGCGCCTCGTCTCGCAATTCCTCTCCAACCCCGTGCGGGTGGAAGTCTCCAAGCCCGCGTCCACCGCCACCACGGTGACGCAGGAACTGGTTGCCTCCGGCCGCGAGGACTATGAGAAGCGCGACGTGCTGCGGGAGCTGATCCGCAGCTGCGAGAACCTGCAGAACGGCATCATCTTCTGCAATCGCAAGCGCGACGTGGCGGTGCTCCACCGCTCGCTGCAGAAGCACGGCTTCAATGCCGTCGCCCTGCACGGCGACATGGACCAGCACGCCCGCATCAAGGCGCTGGACGAGTTCCGCAACGGCGAGGCGACCCTGCTGGTGGCCTCCGACGTGGCCGCGCGCGGCCTCGACATCCCGGCGGTGAGCCACGTCTTCAATTATGACGTGCCGCACCATTCCGAGGATTACGTCCACCGCATCGGCCGCACCGGCCGCGCCGGCCGCGCCGGCACGGCCTACACCATGGTCACGCACCTCGATGCCAAGTCCCTCTCGGCCATCGAAAAGCTGATCGGCAACCCGATTCCCTGGCACGGCCCGGCCCTCGGCGATGCGCCGCCGGCCTCCGAGCGCCGCGGGCGCGAGGATGGCCGTCTGCGCGGCAAGCGCCGCATGGACAAGGAGCCGCGCGAGGGTCAGCCCCGCGAGGCTCGTGGCGATCGCGAAGGTCGCGGCGAGCGCGAGCCGCGCCGCGAGCGCGAGCCCCGGGCCGAGGGCGCGGAGCGTGCCGAGCGGCCCGAGCGTCAGCCGCGGGCTGAACGGGCGGAGCGTCCCGAGCGCGCCGAACGTCCCGAGCGTCAGGAGCGGGAACGCGCCGCGCGTCCGGAACGGTCCGCCGAGCGTGGCGACCGCCCCGAGCGCAACCGTCGTCCCACCCGCGAGGATGCTGCCGAGGCGCGTCCCCCGCGCCGCGAGCGGGCGCCTGCCAACGAGCCGGCCGACATGTCCCACCTCCCCGCCTTCCTCCTGCGCCCCGTGCGCGTGAAGGCCGGCGCGTGAAGGTAGCTGCGTGAAGGCCTGCGCCGACCTCCGGGCCGGCGCATCCTTTCAAATGTTCTGATGGATCAGCGCGCCGCTCAGCCTTGGGCCGGCGCGCTTTTCTTTTTGGCGGCGGGCTTCTTCCCGGCCGCGCCAGCCGCCGGCTTCGCCTTCTTCGGGGATGCTCCGCCTACGGGCTTCGCTTTGGCCTCATTGGCCGCATGTGCCACGAAGAGGGCGCGGCGGGCGAGGGCCGCGAGGTCCTCGGCATCGTCCAGCGCCTCTTCGGGCACGGACCAGAAGCCGCCCATGGTGCGGGTGACGCCCTTGGCCAAATAGCTGAAGGGCACGGAGCCCCGCCCCTTCAGATCCTCGGCCAATGCGGCATCGGCCTTGAGATAGAAGGTGTCGCCGGCCCACAGCGCGAACATCAGCCCGTCCGCATAGAGCCCGGCCCCGCCGAACATGCGCCGGACCGCCACCGGGCCGAAGGCGGCGAAGAGATCGGCAATCGCGTCCTCGTCCATTCCCCCTCCCTGCCCCGGCGTGTGGCCCTCCCACGCTCAAGCGCCGCGCGGGCTTGAAGGGGGAGCGGATCAGCCCACCAGCGCCAGCACCTGCGCGGCGGCGTCCATCTCGGTGCGGCGGGCGGCGCGGCGGAGACTGGCGAGTTCGTCCTCACCCCACTGCTCGCGGTTGAAATCCTCATCCACATGAGCCGCCGTCCAGGCCTCATCGGCGGAGAGGGCGCCTTCCGCCACCGCGAGGGCGAGGAGGGCGGAGCCCGTGAGGGTGGTCATGGAATGCACGGCCGCGAGGCGCAGCGGGTCGGCCGGCACCAGCGCCCGGACCTTCGCCAGCGACTCCTCCGGCTGCGCCACATGGGTGACGCCCTCGGCGAGGTAGAAGCGCGCGCCGTGGGTCGCCTTCATCCAGTCCAGCACAGCATCCCAGTGCTTCGCCTGCCGGTCCAACAGCTTCTGCGGACCATCGGCGCGATAGAAGAGCATGTCGGTGCCGGCGTAGTTCACTACCTCGTCCGTAACGGCCTGCGCCTCGGGCGCCACCCGGTCGAGGGCGACGTTGACGAGGCGGGTCAGCGGCATGGTGAAGGGGTCGATCTCGGTCTGCTGCGCCGCCCACTCCGCCGCCATGGCCTCGGCGAGGGCACGGGTCGGCGCCTTGAGCAGGCCGCGCGCGGGGGTGCGCACGGGCCGCCCGTCGAGGAGGATGGTGAAGCCGCCCTCCCCTTCGCCCACGCTCACCTCGGTGTAGAAGCGCTTGGGCAGGGGCGCCTTCTGGGCGGCGCGAGCGCGGGCGACGGGATCGCCCGGATCGCCGCTCTCCACATCTTCCAGGAACTCACGCATCTTGAGCTTTCCTCAGATCACGACGCGGCGGCGGGCCAGAAGCTCGGCGATGGCCTCGGGCACCTCGCGGAAGTGCTGGACGATCCGGTCCGCGCCCGCCCGCTCCAGCGCCGGCGTCTCATGATAACCCCAGGCGACGCCAAGCGCCGAGGCCCCGGCCTGCAGGGCCATGGAGATGTCATAGGTGGTATCGCCGATCACCACCGTATCCTCCGGCCGGGCGCCGATCTCCCCCATGGCCTGGAACACCATGGCCGGATGGGGCTTGGAAGGCGCGTCGTCGGCGGTCTGGATGGTGGAGAACCAGCCCTCCATGCCTTGCACGGACAGGATGCGGTTCACCCCCCGCCGCGACTTGCCGGTGACGATGCCGAGCACCACGTCCTCGCGCTGGCGCAGCCCCTCCAGCACCTCGCGGGCGCCGTCGAACATGGGCTCGGGCGCATCGGCATTCAGCAGGCGGTTGAAGGCGAGCTTGTAGGCATCGACCATCGCCTCGATGGGATAGGACGCATCCCCCTGCGACAGCACCGCGAATGCCTGCGGCAAAGAGAGCCCCACCAGCGAGAGCAGTTTCTCCCGGTCGGGCAGGGGCACGCCGTGGGCGGCGTGGACATCGTGCATGGCGGAGACGATGAGGTGCTGGCTGTCCACCAGCGTGCCGTCGCAATCGAACAGCACCAGCTTGAGGCCGGCGGCGGAGGAAGGATCGGTGTCGCCTGCTGCGCTCATTTCTGGGTCATCTGCTGGGTGGCGATATCGTAGGTCCATGTGATGCCGGACGGATCGACGAACAAGACCTGCCGGAAGCCGCGCTGCTCACACTGCTTGGGGAACGGCCCGGCGACGATCAGCTCGGCCGCCGTCTTGGCCGGGAAGTTGAACTTGATCGTGAGCAGCGTCGCATCGTCTCCGCCGGCCGTGACGGTGAGGTCGAGGCCGTTCTGGGCGAAGCTGTCCTGCTTGCTCTTGGCGAAGGCGCGGCGCGCGGCAGCGTCCGCCGCCGGGGCCGCGACGGGATTGTTCACGGTGGGCAGCGGGAGGGAGGCGTCCTGTCCCGGCGCGGCGGCGGGCGGGGTTGCCGGAGGCGGCGCTGCGGCCTGCGCCGGAGGCGGCGCGGGCGTGGGAGCAGGCGGGGCCGGCGCTGCGGGAGCCGGCGCCGCGGCCTGAACCTGCGGCTGGGCGTCGGGCGCGTCGCCCGGCTCGTCGGACATGACCCACCAGACGAGGCCGCCGGAGATCAGCGCCACCACGGTGCCGCCGAGGCCGACGAGGAAGGGCATGACGAAACTGGTGTGGAGCTTGCGGCCGCAGAAGGGGCAATGGGCCTCCTCGGGATAGACCTGCGCCCCGCAGCCGGGACAGAAGTCGGGCCTCGGGTTCATCGCAATCACCTCCGCACGCTCGGCCGAGCCCGTTCCGGTCGGCCTGGCTCCGCCACGCTGGCGGTCGCCCCGGCCCGTCCAGCACCTTGATCGATCGATGGACCCTGGATCATGCGGCAGGCCGCGAATCGCAGGGTCTTCCCCGTCACCACGAATGCACGACGGGGCGGAGGAACAGAAGCCCTCCACCCCGTCATCTCACTTCCGAATGCGCCCTTAGGAGGGCAAAGCCGGCCGGCCGGGCCCCGCTACTTCCCGAAGCCGAGATCGAGGGGCGGCGGGGGCGCCGCGTCGAGGCCGGGCGAAAGGTTCTCGAACTGCTGCTGGATCTGCTGCTGGTCGAGCTGCACGCCGCCGCTCTTGTAGTGGGTCACCATGCCGGGGAAGAGGATGATGAGCGCCACCATGACGAGCTGGATGCACACGAACGGCACTGCGCCCCAGTAGATCTGCCCGGTGGTCACGGGTTGCATCGTCTTGCCGGTCACACGGTCCACATAGGGCACCTTGGCCGCCACCGAGCGCAGGAAGAACAAGGCGAAGCCGAAGGGCGGATGCATGAAGGAGGTCTGCATGTTCACCGCCAGCATCACGCCGAACCAGATGAGGTCGATGCCCATCTTGTCCGCCGCCGGCCCCAGCAGCGGGATGATGATGAAGGCCAGCTCGAAATAATCGAGGAAGAAGGCCAGCACGAACACCAGCGCGTTCACCGCGATGAGGAAGCCGGTCTGCCCGCCGGGCAGCGACACCAGCAGCTCCTCCACCCATTTGTGCCCGTCCACACCGTAGAAGGTGAGCGAGAACACGCGGGCGCCGAGCAGGATGAACAGCACGAAGGCGGAGAGCTTGGCGGTGGAATAGGTCGCCTGCCGCATCAGGTCGAACTTCAGCCGCCCGCGGGCAAAGGCGAGGATGACCGCGCCCAGCGAGCCCATGGCGCCGCCTTCGGTCGGCGTCGCGACGCCGATGAAGATGGTGCCGAGCACGAGGAAGATGAGCGCCAGCGGCGGCACCATCACGAACACCACCTGCTCGGCGAGCTTGGACAGGAGCCCGAGTCGGAACACGCGGTTCACCACCGCCACCACGAAGGCGATGCCCACCGTGGCCGACATGGTGAGCACCACATAGTCCGCGCCGAACTTCACATGGCTCATCTCCATCAGTTCGATGGCGCCGGCGATGGACAGGGAGAGCGCGATGAAGAGCGAGGGCGTGAGCAGCTTCGCCGTGCCCGACATGACGAAATAGAGCACCACGAACGACGCGACGCCCCACACCGCCATGTTGGCGACGCCGGGAATGGCCCCCGCCGTGAGGCCCGGCAGGGAGCCCCGGGCGATGAGGAAGGCGAAGCCCGCCGCCGCCACCGCGCCGAGGATGCGCGAGGGCATCGTCTTCTGGTCCGGATCGCGCAGGGTCTGCGCCTCCAGCGGCAGGCCGGGCGCGGCGCTGGGGAAGATCGATGAGACCAGGAAGATGTAGCCGGCGTAGAGGCTGGCGAGCAGCAGGCCGGGCAGGAAGGCGCCCTCATACATGTCGCCCACCGAGCGGTTCAGCTGGTCGGCCATCACGATGAGCACGAGGGAGGGCGGGATGATCTGCGCCAGCGTGCCGGACGCCGCGATGACACCGGATGCGACGCGCCGGTCGTAGCCGTAGCGCAGCATGATGGGCAGCGAGATGAGGCCCATGGAGATCACCGAGGCCGCCACCACGCCGGTGGTCGCCGCCAGCAGCGCGCCGACGAAGATCACCGCATAGGCAAGGCCGCCGCGGATGGAGCCGAACACCTGGCCGATGGTGTCGAGCAGGTCCTCGGCCATGCCGGAGCGTTCGAGGATGAGGCCCATGAAGGTGAAGAAGGGCACCGCGAGGAGCACTTCATTGTTCATCGTGCCATAGACTCGTTCCGGCAGCGCCTGCAGGAACTTCGGCTCGAACAGGCCGAGATAGATGCCGATGAGCCCGAAGATGAGCCCGTTGGCGGCCAGCGAGAAGGCGACCGGGTAGCCGAGCAGCAGGAACAGCACCAGCGCGCCGAACATGATCGGCGCCATGTTGTGGACGAACCAGCCCCGGAAGCCGGGCTCCGCCGCCATCGCCACGTCTGGCAGGGCGATGAGCAGGACGGCGAGCAGCGCGACGGCGAGCGCGGCGACGGGACGACGCTTCAAGAGCGTGCGGACGAAGGACATGGCGCGCGCCCCTACTTCTTGGTTGCCGCAGCGGCGCCGGGCGCCCCTTCGGGGAGTTCGGCCTCGGCGAGCAGGCGCTCCGCCTCGGCTGCGAGCGCCGCATGGCTGCCGCCCGCGCCCTCGTGGGGGTCCTCCATCTTTCCGGTGAAGATGGCGATGCGCTTGATGAGTTCGGAGATCCCCTGCAGCGTCAGGAAGAAAAAGCCCACTGGCACCAGCAGCTTGGCCGGCCACTGGGGCAGACCACCGGCATTGAGGGACTGCTCGTTGATCCCGTAGGACGCCAGGAAGAAGGGCCAGGAGGTCCACAGGAGCAGGATGGAGAAGGGCAGCAGGAAGAAGATGTGGCCGAAGATGTCGATGCCATCGCGCCAGCGCTTGGGCAGGCGGGAATTCACGATGTCGATGCGGATGTGCTCGTTATCGATGAGCGTCCACGAGGCGCACAGCAGGAACACCGCCGCGAACAGCACCCATTGCAGTTCCAGCCACGAGTTCGAGCTCATGTCGAACAGCTTGCGGATGATGGCGTTGAGCGCCGACACCAGGATGGAGACAAGGATCAGCCACGCGGCGGCCTTGCCGATGCGGGTGTTGACGGCATCGATCCCTCGCGAGAGGGCGAGAAGGGCTGTCATTGAGATCAATTCCCTCGGGCGCGACCGGAGACGACTCCGGAGTGCTTCTTCTTTGGCCTTCAGGCCTTGGCCCGCACCATAGGGGAAGATGCCGCGACTTCAAGCCGGAGGCGGTTACCAGAATCCCTTACGTGACAAGGCTTAGACCAAGGTCGAAGGCGTCAGCTTCAGCGTGGCGCGCCGAAGGTCCCCGATATTGGCGAGTTTCAAGCCTCAGGCGCTTCGAGGATCGGATCGTACTGCGAGGCGTCAAAGCCCAGCACGGCGAAAGTCTGCGCCATGTGCTGCGGCAGCGGCGCGGATACGTCGATCACCCCCTGCCCGCGCGGATGCGGGATGACGAGCCGCCGCGCCAGCAGGTGCAGGCGGTTCTGCAGGCCGCGGGGCAGTTCCCAGTTTTCGATGTCGAAGTATTTCGGGTCGCCCAGGATCGGGTGGTGGATATGGGCGAGGTGGGCGCGCAGCTGGTGGGTGCGGCCCGTCACCGGCTTCAATGACAGCCAGCTCATCTTCTGCGCGGCCTGGTCCACCACGGCGTAATAGGTGATGGCGTGGCTCGCCTCGTCCTCGCCATGGCGGGCGACGCGCATCTTCTCCTCGTCCTCGTCGCGGGCGAGATAGGTGGAGATGCGCCCCTGCCGGGGCTTCGGGACGCCGGGCACCACCGCCCAATAGACCTTTCGCGCCTCGCGCGAGCGAAAGCTCTTGGCCAGCACCGAGGCGGCGAGCCGCGACTTGGCGATGAGCAGGCAGCCGGAGGTGTCCTTGTCGATGCGGTGGACGAGGCGCGGCTTCTGCCCGTCCCGGTCCTTCAGCGCCTCGAGCAGCCCGTCCACATGGCGGTACGTGCCCGAGCCGCCCTGCACGGCAAGGCCGAATGGCTTGTTCAGCACCATCACGTCCTTGTCCTCGAACAGGGTGATGGATTTGAGGAAGGCCCGGTCCTCTTCCAGTTTGCGGAGGGCGGGGTCCTTGGCCGCGCGGGGCTTGGCCGATGGATTGGACGGCGGGGTCGCGCCGGACTCAGGGGCGCCCTCCTTGCCGGCCTCGCCGTTGCGCGCGCCCTTTGCCGGCACGGGCGCCGCCTCGGGCTCATCGGCGCCGAGCGGGGGAACGCGCACGCTCTGGCCGGGCTCGACGCGGGAGGAGGTCTTCACCCGGCCGCCGTCCACCCGCACCTGTCCTGTGCGCACCAGCTTCTGCAGGTGACCGAAGGAGAGGTCCGGATAATGCACCTTGAACCAGCGGTCGAGGCGCATGCCCGCCTCGTCCTCGGCCACGGTTCTGGTCACGACAGCCATCTTCGCCCTGTTCCTCGCGCAAACCCTTTGATGCCGCAGCAATAGAGCTTTCACCGCGCCATGGCCACCGTCTCGCCGAAAGTCCTGCGCACCCTAAAAGCCCGCGCGGCACCTGAGCGTCGGCAACGCCCAAAAGCCCGCGCGGCGCCTGAGCGTGGCAACGCGACAATCACGTCAGGCTGCGCACCAGCATGATGCCGGCCCAGACGCCGCCAAAGCCCAGCAGCACAGAGCCGAGGGCATAGGCGAAGGCCAATCCCAGTTCGCCGCGTTCGGCGAGATAGAGGAAATCCAGCGAGAAGGTGGAGAAGGTGGTGTAGCCGCCCAGCATCCCGGTGGTGAGGAACAGCCGCACCGGCTGCGTCCACGTCTCGCCGTCCTTGAAGGCGAGATAGCCCGCCATGAGCCCCATGATGAGGCTGCCCGACACGTTGATGAGGAAGGTGGCGAAGGGAAAGCCGGTGCCCAGCAGCCGCGGCACGGCCAAGTTCACGAAATGCCGGATCATGCCGCCGAGGCCGGCGCCGAGGAAGACGATGAGGGCGGGGGGCAGGGTCATGGCGGGTCCCGGAACAGATCAGGAGCGCGCGCGGCGCGCGGCATGGAGAACGGCGAGGATGGTGATGCCATCCGCATCCGCACGATAGATGACAAGGTAGGGCGTATCGGCGATGGCGAGTTGCCGCGTACCCGGCACGGTGCCCGCCGGAGCGGATAGAGGGTGGTCTGCGAGATTGAGGATGGCCCGCTCGATGCGAGCGACAAGACGGCCGGCGGCCGTGGGGCTGTCGGCGGCGACGTAGCGCTCGATCTGCCTGAGGTGGCCGAGGGCGCGGGCACGGAAGGTGACCTTCATCCCCGAAAGCGGGCAAAAAAGGCTTCGACCTCCTCGGGGGACGCGTTCGGCTCCCCATCCTCCAGCGCGCGGCGGACCTCCTCCTCCTGCTCCGGGGTGAGGACATAGACGGCGCTTTCCCCGGCGCCAGCCTCGATCACGTGGAGGAACTCGCGGGCGAGTGCGTCCTGCTCGGCCTCGGGCAGGGCTTCAAGCTTCTCGATGAGTTCGCGCATCAGCCGGGTCATGGTCGCCTTCAGGGTCCAGCCTCGGGGCGGATCATATACGAAGGCCCGAGCCCCCGCCATTTGCCCCGCTATTTCCCGCCCCGCTCGGACCTGAGCCGCGCCCAGTAGTCGAGCCGCTTTTTGATCTCCCGCTCGAAGCCGCGCTCCACCGGGTGGTAGAAGCTCTGGCGGCCCAGGGCCTCGGGGAAATAGTCCTGGCCGGAGAAGGCATCCGGCTCGTCGTGGTCATAGCGATAGCCGGTGCCGTAGCCCTCGGCTTTCATCAGCTTGGTGGGCGCGTTCAGGATAACCTTGGGCGGCACCAGCGAGCCGCCCTCCTTGGCCACGCGCTTCGCCGCCTTGAAGGCGGTGTAGACGGCATTGGATTTCGGCGCGGTGGCGACATAGACCACCGCCTGCGCCAATGCCAGTTCGCCCTCCGGAGAACCAAGGAAGTCGTAGGCCTCCTTCGCCGCATTGGCGATCACGAGGGCCTGCGGATCGGCATTGCCGATGTCCTCGATGGCCATGCGCACGATGCGGCGGGCGAGGAACAGCGGGCTCTCCCCAGCATCCAGCATCCGCGCGAGATAATAGAGCGCCGCGTCGGGGTCCGAGCCCCGCACCGCCTTGTGCAAAGCGGAGATGAGGTTGTAGTGGCCGTCCTCGCTCTTGTCGTAGATGGGCGCGCGGCGCTGCACCACTTCGCTCAGGCCCGCCACATCGAACACCTCGCCCGGACGCGCGGCGCGCCAGACCTCCTCCGCCAAGGTGAGGGAGGCGCGGCCGTCGCCATCGGCCATGTTCACCAGCGCCACGCGCGCGTCTTCGGTGAGCGGGAGTTCGCGGCCCTCCACCTCCTCGGCGCGGGCAAGTAGCTTCGCGATGGCCTCGGCATCGAGGGAGCGGAACACCAGCACGCGGGCGCGGGAGAGAAGCGCCGCGTTCAGCTCGAAGGAGGGGTTTTCCGTGGTGGCGCCCACCAGCGTCACCGTGCCGTCCTCCATCACCGGCAGGAAGCTATCCTGCTGGGCGCGGTTGAAGCGGTGGATTTCGTCCACGAACAAGAGCGTCGCGGTGCCGGAGAGGCGACGGCCGCGGGCCTGCTCGAACACCTTCTTGAGGTCTGCGACGCCGGAGAAGATGGCGGAGATCTGCTCGAAATGCAGGTCCGTGGCCGAGGCCAGCAGGCGCGCCACCGTGGTCTTCCCGGTGCCGGGCGGCCCCCACAGGATGAGCGAGCCGAGGGAGCGCGTCTCCAGCATGCGCGAGAGCACGCCGTCCGGCCCCACCAGATGGTCCTGCCCCACCACCTCCGAGAGGCGCGACGGGCGCAGCCGGTCGGCAAGCGGCCGGGCCACCCCTTCCCCCAGTCCCGCGGCCTCGAACAGATCGCTCATGGGTGCCTCTGCCGGGGTCAGCCGCGCAGGACGGCGGTGATGCTGCGCCCGCCGCGCAGCACGGTCACGCGCCAGCCACGCTGGGGCACCGAGGACAGCTGGTCGAGATCGCGCGTGCGGCCGACCTTCTCATTGTTCACCTCGACGATGACGTCTCCCGGCCGGAAGCCGGCCACCGCGGCCGGGGAATTGTCCTGCACGTCATAAACGACGACGCCGGTGGCGTTGGCATCCACCTTCAGCTCCTCGGCGACGGCGGGTGAGAGATTAACAATGGTCGCGCCGGCGAAGGGCGTGCGGCCGCGCAGCAGCAATTCCTCACGCGGGACCGTCTCCGGCGCCACCTCCAGCACCACAACCAGCGTCTGCTCCTTGCCGGAGCGGTTCACCAGCAGCGCCGCCTTGCCGCCAATGGGGCGGGTCGCGAGGCGGTAGTTGAGGGATTCGGGATCGTCGATCCCCAGCCCCTCCACCGACACCACGAGGTCGCCGGTCTTGAGCCCGGCCTTGGCGGCGGGGCTGCCGGCGGTGACACTCTGCACCAGAACGCCGGTGGGACGCGGCAGGCCGAGGCTCTCGGCGATGTCCGGCGTCACCCGCTGGAGCCGGGCGCCGAGCCACGGCCGGCGGACCGTCTTCGACCCGCTTTTCGCCTGCTCCACCACAACCCGGCCCATATTGGCGGGAATGGCGAAACCGATGCCGTGGGAGCCGCCGGAGCGCGAATAGATGGCGGAATTGATGCCCACCACGCGCCCGGCCATGTCCACCAGCGGACCGCCGGAATTGCCGGGATTGATGGCCGCGTCGGTCTGGATGAAGAACTGGTAGTCGGAGACGCCCACCTGGGTGCGGGCCAGCGCGGAGACGATGCCCTGCGTCACCGTCTGGCCGACGCCGAAGGGATCGCCGATGGCCAGCACGAGGTCGCCGACGGCGAGGCCATCCGAATCGCCCAGCTCCAGGAAGGGGAACCGCTCCTTCGCCTCGCTCTTGATGCGCAGCACGGCGAGATCGGTGCGCTGGTCGCGCAGCAGGACCTCGGCCTCGTATTCGCGGCGATCATTGAGCGCGATGCGGATTTCATCCGCCCCCTCGATGACATGGTAATTGGTGAGCACCAGCCCCGAGGGATCGACGATCACCCCCGAGCCCAGCGAACGCTGCACCCGCTCCGGCGCGCGCAGGCCGGGGCCATCGCCGGGACCACCCGGCCCGCCGGGGCCGGGCATGCCGAAGAAGCGGCGGAAGAAGGGGTCGTCGAAGATCGGATTGACGCGCTGCTGCGCCGTCTTCAGCGCATAGACGTTCACCACCGCCGGTGCCGTCTTCGCCACCACCGGCGCGAAGGAGAGCGTCACCTCAGCCTGCGACGCCGGAACCCGCTGCTGCGCCGCCGGCTGGGCGAAAGCGGGCGCGCCGAGGACAAGAGCGAGGGCGGCCACTGCCGCCACCTGGGAAAATCGTTCGAACATACCCGCCACCCTTGAAGCCTGATCCGCGCTCAATGACCGGCGGAGCGCCTCGTTCCAGGCGCGGGGCCGGCCGATTCGCGCGGAGCAGCCGATCTTCGCAACGAAAGACGTTCTCTCGAACGAAAAAAGGGCGGTCCCAAGGACCGCCCCTTTTCATACGCTCAAATCAGCAGACGCTCACGCGGCCCGATCTCGCGCAGCCCGGTCTCACGCAGCTTCCGCAGCGGCGGCGGCGGTGCGGGCGTGGTCGGCGGCGCCCTTGGCGTCCACGTCACGATCCACGAACTCGATCACCGCGACGGCGGTGTTGTCGCCGTAGCGGAAGCCGGCCTTGACGATGCGGGTGTAGCCGCCCGGACGGGCTGCATAGCGGGGCGCCAGCACGTCGAACAGCTTCTTGACCACGGCCTGGTCCTTCAGCTCGGCGATCGCCTGGCGGCGGGCGTGCAGGTCGCCGCGACGGGCGAGGGTCACGAGCTTCTCCACCACCGGGCGAAGATCCTTCGCCTTGGGGAGGGTGGTCACGATCTGCTCGTGGGTGATGAGGGCGCCCGCGAGGTTGGAGAACATCGCCTTGCGGTGCTCCCAGGTGCGGTTGAACTTGCGGTGTACCTTGCCGTGACGCATGACGGCGAACTCCTGAAGATGGCGACGGACGAGCCGGTCGATGGGTTGCGCGGCTCGGGCCGCTCAAAGGGGATCAGGGCAGCGTGCCGCCCCGGATTGCGGATCAGTAGTGCTCCTCGAAGCGCTTGGCCAGCTCTTCGATGTTCTCGGGCGGCCAGCCGGGCACTTCCATGCCGAGATGCAGGCCGAGGGAAGCAAGCACTTCCTTGATCTCGTTGAGCGACTTGCGGCCGAAGTTCGGCGTGCGGAGCATCTCCGTCTCGCTCTTCTGGATCAGGTCGCCGATGTAGACGATGTTGTCGTTCTTCAGGCAGTTCGCCGAACGGACGGAGAGCTCGAGCTCGTCCACCTTCTTCAGCAGCGCCGGAGAGAACGGCAGCGTCTGGATCGCGGTCGCCTCGCTCTCGCGCTTGGGCTCCTCGAAGTTGACGAATATCTCCAGCTGGTCCTGCAGGATGCGGGCGGCATAGGCCAGCGCGTCCTCGGCCGTGATCGAGCCATTGGTCTCGATCTGGAGCGTCAGCTTGTCATAGTCGAGAATCTGGCCCTCACGGGTGTTCTCGACCTTGTAGGAGACCTTGCGCACCGGCGAGTAGAGGCTGTCGATCGGGATCAGGCCGATCGGGGCATCCTCGGGACGGTTGCGGTCGGCGGCCACGTAGCCCTTGCCGGTGTCCACCGTGAACTCGATGCGCAGCTCCGCGCCCTCGTCGAGGGTGCAGATGGGCAGGTTCGGGTTCAGGATGGCGACGTCACCGACGGTCTGGATGTCGCCGGCCACCAGCACGCCGGGGCCGGTCTTCTTGGCCACCATGCGCTTCGGGCCATCGCCCTGCATGCGGATGGCCACATCCTTCACGTTGAGGATGATGTCCGTCACGTCCTCACGCACGCCCGGGATGGACGAGAACTCGTGCAGCACGCCGTCGATGTGGATCGAGGTCACCGCCGCGCCCTGGAGCGACGACAGGAGGATGCGGCGCAGGGCGTTGCCGAGGGTCATGCCGAAGCCACGCTCCAGCGGCTCGGCGACGACGGTCGCGAAGCGCTTGGGATCGTGGCCCGGATTGACCTGCAGCTTCTCGGGCTTGATCAGCTCTTGCCAGTTCTTCTGAATCACTTGCTTCACCTTGCTTTCTCGCCGGGCCACGGCAGCTGCCGGGGTGATCGACCTCGTCCGGAGGCCTGGCCCGTCCCGCTCGGGGGAGGAGAAACCGGGCTTGATCCCCGCGGGACCGACCCGCGGAGGAACGAAGAGCGGATCAGACGCGGCGGCGCTTGCGCGGACGGCAGCCGTTGTGCGGGATCGGCGTCACGTCGCGGATGGAGGTGACGAGGAAGCCCGCCGCCTGAAGCGCGCGAAGAGCGGACTCACGACCCGAACCCGGACCGCAGACTTCCACTTCCAGGGTGCGCATGCCGTGCTCGGCCGCCTTGCGGGCCGCGTCCTCGGCCGCGACCTGCGCGGCGTACGGGGTGGACTTGCGCGAGCCCTTGAAACCCATGGCACCGGCCGAGGACCAGGAGATGGTGTTGCCCTGGGCGTCGGTGATGGTGATCATGGTGTTGTTGAACGAGGCGTTCACATGCGCCACGCCGGAGGCGATGTTCTTGCGCTCGCGGCGCTTAACGCGTGTTGCTTCTTTTGCCATCTGTTTCTCAGATCCTTCAGGCGCGCCCGTAGCTCCAGGCGCTCGGGATGGCCCTTGACGGGCCGGTCAACGGGGAAAAGGCCGGCTTGGCCGGCCTCCCCAAATCTCAAGCCTTGCGGCCGATCACTTCTTCTTGCCGGCGATCGGCTTCGCCGGCCCCTTGCGGGTGCGGGCGTTGGTGTGGGTGCGCTGGCCGCGCACAGGCAGGCCGCGGCGATGGCGCAGGCCGCGGTAGCAGCCGAGGTCCATGAGGCGCTTGATGTTCATCGCCACTTCGCGGCGCAGGTCGCCTTCCACGATGTAGTCGCGGTCGATGGTCTCGCGGATCTGCAGCACTTCCTGGTCGGTCAGCTGGTTCACGCGACGCTCGGCGGGAATACCCACCTTCTCGACGATCTCTTCAGCCTTCTTGGGGCCGATGCCGTGGATGTACTGGAGCGCGATGACGACGCGCTTGTTGGTCGGGATGTTGACGCCTGCGATACGAGCCACTGCGCTCTCCATGCGGGCCTGCGCCCGAAGGCAGCTGGCCGGTTGTTGTCCCCGCGTCCGGTGGAGGCCGGCCCATGCGGGATCTTGACGAAATCTGCCCCGGATACGACAAAACGACCGCCCTGCCCGACCCTTTCGGGTGGACCGAACGGCACCTTTTCCGAAGCGAGGGAGTGCCCATAGCGGAGATTCCCCGATGGGTCAAGGGCGTCAGGCCCCGCCCTTCAGCCCGCCCAGGGCAAGATCCGCAACGAAAAGGCCCTTCCGCCACCCGACGAAAGGGCCTTGATCTCGGGTTGGATGCCGAAGCCCCCTGCCCTCACGCCGCCTCGGCGAGGACCCCGTCAATGGCGGCGGTGACCTGATCGATGGGCGCCATGCCGTCGATCTGCTTCAGCTGGCCGCGCGCCTTGTAGTAGGGCGCCACCACAGCAGTGTCGCGGTTATAGGCTTCCAGGCGGGTCTTGAAGACCACCGGATCATCATCCTTGCGCACCGGCTCGCCCTTGGCAGCGGCTTCGGCGGCGCGGTTGAGGATGCGGTTGACCAGCTTTTCCTGGTCCACCACCAGCTCGATCACCGCGTCGAGCTTGAGGCCCTTCTCGGTGAGCAGATGGTCTAGCGCCTCGGCCTGCGCCACCGTGCGCGGGAAGCCGTCGAGGATGAAGCCGTTTCGGGCATCAGCCTCGCCGATGCGTTCGGCGATGATGCCGATGACGATCTCATCCGAGACCAGCCCGCCGGCATCCATCACCGCCTTCGCCTTCAGCCCCACCGGCGTACCCGCGGCAACCGCCGCGCGCAGCATGTCTCCGGTGGAAAGCTGGACGATGCCGTGACGGGCCACCAGCCGCTGTGCCTGAGTTCCCTTGCCTGCCCCGGGCGGGCCCAACAGCACCAGCCTCATATTACTTCCTCCTCCCCCCGCGCAACTTGGCCTTCTTGACCAGTCCTTCGTACTGGTGGGCCAACAGATGCCCCTGGATCTGGGACACGGTGTCCATGGTCACGCTGACCACGATCAGAAGCGACGTTCCTCCGAAATAGAACGGAAGAGAGGCGTAGGAAATCAGCAGTTCGGGGAAGAGGCAAACCGCCGCAATGTAGGCGGCACCCACGACGGTGATGCGGGTGAGCACATAGTCGATGTACTCGGCCGTCCGCTCACCCGGGCGGATGCCCGGAATGAAGCCGCCGTGCTTCTTCAGATTGTCCGCCGTCTCCACCGGATTGAACACGATCGCGGTGTAGAAGAAGCAGAAGAACACGATCAGCGCCACATACAGCACCATGTAGAGCGGGCGCCCGTGGCCGATGTGGGTGGTGATGGTCTGCAGCCATTCCGGACCCGAGCCCTGCATGAAGCTGGCGATCGTGGTGGGAATGAGCAGCAGCGAGGAGGCGAAGATCGGCGGGATGACACCCGACGTGTTGAGCTTCAGCGGCAGATGCGAGGACTGGCCCTCGTAGATGCGGTTGCCCACCTGGCGCTTGGGATACTGGATCAGCAGCCGGCGCTGGGCGCGCTCCATGAACACGATGAAGGCGATGACCACGATGGCCATCAGGATCATGCCGAGAATCACCACCGTGGAGATGGCGCCCTCGCGACCGAGCTCCAACGTGCGCACGAAGGCGCCCGGCAACTCGGCGACAATGCCGGCAAAGATGATGAGCGAGGTGCCGTTGCCGATGCCGCGCGAGGTGATCTGCTCGCCCAGCCACATCAGGAACATGGTGCCGCCGGTCAGCGTGATGACCGTCGAGATGCGGAAGAACCAGCCGGGCTCCGCCACCAGGCTGCCCGAGCCTTCGAGGCCGACCGCGATGCCATAGGCCTGGAACAGCGCGAGCACCACGGTGAGGTAGCGCGTGTACTGGTTCAGCTGCTTGCGGCCCGCCTCGCCCTCCTTCTTCAGCGCCTCCAGCGTCGGCGAGACGCTGGTGAGGAGCTGGATGATGATGGAGGCCGAGATGTACGGCATGATGTTCAGGGCAAAGATGGCCATGCGCTCGACGGCGCCGCCCGAGAACATGTTGAAGAGGCCGATGATTCCCTGCTGGGCGTTCTTGAAAACGTCCGCCAGCGCGTCCGGATTGATGCCGGGCATGGGGATGTAGGTGCCGAGCCGATAGACGAGAAGCGCGCCGAGGGTGAACCAGATGCGCTTCTTCAGCTCCTCGGCCTTGCCGAGGGCACCGAAATTGAGGTTCGCCGCGAGTTGTTCCGCCGCCGAGACCATGCCTTGCTCCGATGGACGCCACCCTGGTGGGCGGCCCTTATATGAGGGCGCAACGCTCGGGTGCCAAGGCAGAAGGACCGGAGCTCCCCGCCCACGGTCCGGTACCAGGCTCCCTTGCCGCGGCGCTGGTCCCTGGCGGGAGTGCCATGGGGCCGGTGCCCGGGCGCGTCCTGGACGAAGTGTCCCGAACGGAGCGTTGGGGCAAACTGGGGCCGGCGCGACGGATGGCCGCAGGCCGGCAGGAAGAGCCGGTATCCGGCCAAAGGCGTGCCGCCTGCGGCATGCGAGGCCGATCCCGACTCGGATGCTCGGGCCGAAAGGACCGTCGCACCCGTCAAACCAATGGCGGCACCGGAGCGTCACCTGAAACCGGGCGCGCGAGATACGCGCGGCCCGAAACACGAAGACCCGGCCATGAGCCGGGAATCCGCAGGAGGTTGGTCCGAACATGGGTTCGGCGCGGCGGCATGAAGCCCCGCGCCGTCCCCTGTTCCGATCAGCCTCTGCTCACTCGGCCTCGACGGCCGCCGCGAGCATGGTCACCGAGCCTCCGGCCTTCTCCACGGCGGCGACGGCGGATTTGGTGGCGTAGGCCACTTCCAGCGTCACCTTGGCGGAAAGCTCACCGGTGCCGAGCACGCGCACGCCATCCTTCACCCGGCGCAGCACGCCGGCGGTGACGAGGGCGGCCTCGGTCACGGGCTGACCCGCGTCGAGACGGCCGGCATCGACAGCGGCCTGGATCTTGGCGAGGGAGACCTCGTTGTAATCCAGGCGGAAGATGTTGTGGAAGCCGCGCTTCGGCAGGCGACGATGCAGCGGCATCTGGCCGCCCTCGAAGCCCTTGATGGCGACGCCGGTCCGGGCCTTCTGACCCTTCACGCCGCGGCCAGCGGTCTTGCCCTTGCCGGAGCCGATGCCCCGGCCCACGCGCATCCGCTTCTTGCGGGCGCCGGGATTGTCCCTGATTTCGTCGAGCTTCATGTCCCGCTCCTCACTCGACCACACGGACGAGGTGGGCGACCTTGGCGATCATGCCGCGGACGGCCGGGGTATCCTTGAGAGTGGAGCGGCGGTGCCGCTTGTTCAGCCCGAGACCGACGAGGGTGGCCTCCTGGTCGAACGGGCGGCGGATCGGCGAACCGACCTGCTCCACGGTGATGGTCTTGTCGCTCATGGCGCAATCCTATCCTTCGGTCGCGCCGCTCAGTCCGTCGCTTCCGCGTCTTCGACGCGGCGGCGGGACTGGAGCTGGGAGACCTTGATGCCGCGACGCGCAGCGACGGAGCGCGGCGAGTCCTGGTTCTTCAGGGCGTCGAAGGTGGCGCGCACCATGTTGTAGGGGTTGGAAGACCCGAAGGACTTCGCCACCACATCGTGCATGCCGAGGGTCTCGAACACCGCGCGCATCGGGCCGCCGGCGATGATGCCGGTACCCGCCGGAGCGGCGCGCAGGATCACCTTGCCGGCGCCGTGATGACCATGCACGTCGTGGTGCAGGGTGCGGCCTTCGCGCAGCGGCACGCGGATGAGGGCGCGCTTGGCGCTCTCCGTTGCCTTGCGGATCGCCTCCGGCACCTCACGGGCCTTGCCATGGCCGAAGCCGACGCGGCCCTTCTGGTCACCGACCACCACCAGGGCAGCGAAGCCGAAGCGACGGCCGCCCTTCACAACCTTGGCGACGCGGTTGATGTGGACCAGCTTGTCCACGAACGTATTGTCGCGGTCCTCGCGCTCGTGGCGCTGTTCCCGTTCACGGGCCATGTTCGCTCGTCCTTGCGTCAGAACTGAAGGCCGCCTTCGCGGGCGCCCTCAGCGAGCGCCTTGACGCGCCCATGATAAATGTATGCGCCACGGTCGAAGACGACCGCGGTCACGCCCTTGGCCACAGCGCGCTCGGCCACAAGCTTGCCGATCGTCTTGGCGGCCTCGGTGTCCGCACCGGTCTTCAGCGACCCGCGCAGATCCTTCTCGAGGCTCGACGCGGCGGCGAGGGTCTCGCCCTTCGCATCGTCGATGATCTGCGCATAGATGTGCTGCGAGGTCCGGTGCACCGACAGGCGGGGACGCCCGTTCGCCGCAACGCGGATCGCACGGCGCACCTTGGCCTTGCGGCGCGCGTGCGCCTCCAAATCCTTAGCCATGGTTCGCCTCCGTCACTTCTTCTTGCCTTCCTTGCGGAAGATGAATTCGCCGGCATACTTGACGCCCTTGCCCTTGTAGGGCTCGGGGCCACGGAACTCGCGGATCTCCGCCGCCACCTGGCCGACCTTCTGCCGGTCGATGCCCGAGATCACCACTTCGGTGGGCTTGGGGGTGACGATCTGGATGCCCTCGGGAATCGCGTAGATCACGTCGTGGCTGTAGCCAAGCGACAGGTTGAGGTTCTTGCCCTGCACCGCCGCCTTGTAGCCGACGCCGGTGATCTCGAGCTTCTTCTCGAAGCCCTTGGTCACGCCTTCGACCAGGTTGGAGACCAGCGTGCGGGACATGCCCCACATGGCCTTGTGCCGGGAGGTCTCGCCGTTCATGGCGAGCTTGATCTCCGAGCCCTCGATCTTGGCGGCGATTTCTTCCACCAGGGTCACTTCCAGGGCACCCTTGGGGCCCTTTACCTTCACCGTCTGTCCGTCCAGGCTGGCGGTGACGCCGGCCGGAATGGCGACGGGCAGCTTGCCGATCTTCGACATCTTGTCCTCCGTCGTCAGAACACGGTGAAGAGCACTTCGCCGCCGACGTTCTTGTCGCGGGCTTCGTGGTCGGCCATCACGCCCTGGGGCGTGGAGACGACGGCGATGCCGAGACCGTTGGCGACGCGGGGCAGGTTCTTGACAGCCGCATACACGCGGCGGCCGGGCTTCGACACGCGGGAGATCTCACGGATCACCGGCGTCCCGTCGAAATACTTCAGCTCGATCTCGAACTCGGTCCGGCCGTTGCCGTGATCGGTCGAGGTGTAGCCGCGGATGTAGCCCTCGTCGCGCAGGACATCGAGAACCGAGGCGCGCAGACGCGAGCCGGGGGTCGAGGTCTTGTCCTTGCGGCGCATCTGGGCGTTGCGGATGCGGGTGATCAGATCGCCGATGGGATCAGTTACAGCCATCGTTCCCTCCTCACCAACTCGACTTCACGAGGCCGGGCACCATGCCCTGGTTGCCCAGCTCGCGCAGCGCGATACGGCTCATCTTGAGCTTGCGGTAGAAGGCACGCGGACGGCCAGTCACCTCGCAGCGGTTGCGGATCCGGATCTTCGCGCCGTTGCGCGGCATTTCCGCCAGCTTGAGGGTCGCCTGGAAGCGCTCCTCGATCGGCAGGGTCTTGTCATTCACGATCGCCTTCAGACGCGCGCGCTTCGCCGCCTGGCCAGTGGCCAGCTTGCGGCGGCGCTCGTTCGTCTCGATCGCGCTCTTCTTCGCCATCTTAAGCTCCTGTTCTCCGCGTCTGAGCAGCTCGACCTGAGCCCCTCACGGCCGGAAAATCATGTCCTCACTCGTCTCGTCTTCCGGCTGCGGCCAGAGGCCGGAACCGAAGAGGCGCTTCGAGCGAAGCGCCCCTCATACCCGCTCACTGGCGGAAGGGGAAGTTGAAGGCCTTCAGAAGCGCGCGGGCTTCCTCGTCGGTCTTCGCCGTGGTGCACACGATGATGTCCATGCCCCAGATCTGCTCGACGCGGTCGTAGTTGATCTCGGGGAACACGATGTGCTCCTTCATGCCCATGGCGTAGTTGCCACGGCCGTCGAAGCTCTTCGGGTTCAGGCCGCGGAAGTCGCGGACGCGGGGCAGGGCCACGGTCACGAGGCGGTCCATGAACTCGTACATCCGGGTCTTGCGAAGGGTGACCTTCGCGCCGACCGGCTGGTTCTCTCGCAGCTTGAAGTTCGAGATCGCCTTGCGGGCCCGGGTGATGACCGGCTTCTGGCCGGCGATCTGGGCGAGGTCCGCGGCGGCGGTCGTCACCTTCTTGGTGTCGGCGGTGGCTTCGCCAACGCCCATGTTGATGACGATCTTCTCGATGACCGGCACTTCCATGGGGTTCTTGTAGCCGAACTGCTCGATCATCTTCGGCCGCACCACCTCGTCATAGAAGGTGCGCAGCCGCGCGTTATAGGTCGCCTCAGCCATCGATCCTCTCCCCGGAACGCTTGGCCACGCGGACCTTGCGTCCGTCATCCAGCACCTCGAAGCCGACGCGGGTCGGCTTGCCGTCCTTGGGGTCGGCAATGGCGACGTTCGACAGGTGGATGGGAGCCTCCTTGGAGATGATCCCGCCTTCCTGGTTCGCCGACTGGCGCTGGTGACGCTTCACGATATTCACGCCGCGCACGAGAGCCTTCTCGTCCTTCGGCATCACCTGGATGACCTCGCCGGTGCGGCCCTTGTCGCGGCCGGCGAGGACGACGACCTTGTCGCCCTTCTTGATCTTCGCGGCCATCACAGCACCTCCGGCGCCAGCGAGATGATCTTCATGTGGTTCTTGGAGCGCAGCTCGCGCGGAACCGGTCCGAAGATGCGGGTGCCCACCGGCTCCTTGTTGTTGTTGATCAGCACGGCCGCGTTCTTGTCGAAGCGGATGACCGAGCCATCGACGCGACGGATGTCCTTGGCGGTGCGAACCACCACGGCCTTCATCACGTCGCCCTTCTTCACGCGGCCGCGCGGAATTGCCTCCTTGACGGACACCACGATGATGTCGCCGACGTGGGCATACTTCCGCTTAGAGCCGCCAAGTACCTTGATGCACATGACGCGACGGGCGCCGGAATTGTCCGCCACGTCGAGATTGGTCTGCATCTGGATCATGACGCACCTGTTCTCGTCATCCAGCGCCGCCGGCGCACCGGCATTGCCTTAACCCTTGTTCGCCGTGCCCGCTCATCGGAACACGGTGTTGCCGCGGTGCGGTCTCCACTCGATCTTCCCTTGGGGCGATCGACGGACCCGGCACCGGAGCCCTCCCGGCCGGACGATCCATCCGGACGGGAAACTCTCTTATCAGACCTCGGCGCGCTTTTCGCCCTGGATCACGATCCAGTTCTTCAGCTTCGAGATCGGACGGTGCTCCTCGATCCACACCGTATCGCCCACGTGCCAGGAATTGGCCTCGTCATGGGCATGATACTTCTTGGACCGGCGAACGGTCTTCTTGAGCAGCGGATGGGTGAAGCGGCGCTCCACCCGAACCACCACGGTCTTGTCGGTCTTGTCGCTCACCACGACGCCCTGGAGCACGCGCTTCGGCATCGCTTCCTCACTTCGCCTTCTGCACCGGCGAACCGGTGCGCTTGTCGGTCTGCACGGTCTTGATCCGCGCGATGTCGCGGCGAATCTGCTTGGACCGGGCGGTATTCTCGAGCTGTCCCGTCGCCTTCTGGAAGCGCAGGTTGAACTGCTCCTTCTTCAGCTTCAGCAGCTCATCGGCGAGCTGATCGGGGCTGAGGGCCCGAACGTCCTCGGCTTTCATGAGCCTCTCCTCACTCGGCGATGCGCTGGATGAAGCGCGTCTTGATGGGCAGCTTCGCCGCCGCGAGGGTCAACGCCTCGCGAGCGGTCTCGACGCTGACCCCGTCGATCTCGAACATGATGCGGCCGGGCTTGACGCGGGCCGCCCAATATTCGGGCGCGCCCTTGCCCTTGCCCATACGGACTTCCGTGGGCTTGGCCGACACCGGGACGTCGGGGAACACCCGGATCCAGACGCGTCCGGCGCGCTTCATGTGGCGGGTGAGCGCGCGCCGGGCCGCCTCGATCTGGCGGGCAGTCACGCGCTCCGGCTCGACGGCCTTGAGGCCGAACTCGCCGAAGTTCAATTCCGTGCCGCCCTTGGCGACGCCGTGGATGCGTCCCTTGAACTGCTTGCGGAACTTGGTGCGCTTGGGTTGCAGCATGGCTTGATCGCCTTCTCTCTAGCCGGCCATCAAGCCCGGGAGCCGCGGTCGCCGCGGTCACCGCGATCGCGGTCACCGCGCTCGCGCCGCTGGGGACGCGACGACGGGCCAGCTTCCTGCTCGGCCTGGCGCTTGTCCTGCGCCATGGGATCGTGCTCGAGGATCTCGCCCTTGAAGACCCACACCTTCACACCGCAGGTGCCGTAGGTGGTGAAGGCCGTGGCGGTGCCGTAGTCCACGTCCGCACGCAGGGTGTGCAGCGGCACGCGGCCTTCGCGGTACCATTCCAGGCGCGCGATCTCAGCGCCGCCGAGACGGCCCGAGCAATTGATACGGATGCCCTCGGCGCCGAGGCGCATGGCGGACTGCACGGCGCGCTTCATGGCGCGACGGAAGGCCACGCGGCGCTCCAGCTGCTGGGCGATGGACTCGGCGACGAGGCGCGCGTCGATTTCCGGCTTCCGGATCTCGACGATGTTGATGAAGACTTCCGAGTTGGTCATCTCGGAGACCTTCTTGCGCAGCTTGTCGATGTCCGCGCCCTTCTTGCCGATGACCACGCCCGGACGACCCGAGTAGATGGTCACGCGGCACTTCTTGTGCGGGCGCTCGATCACCACCTTGGACACCGCCGCCTGCTTGAGCTGCTTCATCAGCATCTCGCGGATCTTGATGTCCTCGTGCAGGAGCTTGCCGTATTCGCCCTTGTTGGCGAACCAGCGCGAATCCCACGTGCGGTTGATGCCGAGCCGGAGCCCGACCGGATTGACCTTTTGACCCATCAGGCCCGCTCCTCGACTTCCCGCACCACGATGGTGATGTGGGCGAAGGGCTTCTCGATGCGCGAGGCGCGACCGCGCGCCCGCGGCGAGAACCGCTTCATGACCAGACCCTTGCCCACGTGCGCCTCGGCGACGATGAGATCGTCGACATCGAGCTCGTGGTTGTTTTCGGCGTTGGCGATCGCGCTCTCGAGGCACTTCTTCACGTCGCGGGCGATCCGCTTGTGAGAGAACTCGAGATCGGCGAGCGCCGTCGCCACCTTCTTGCCGCGGATCAGGCCCGCGACGAGGTTGAGCTTCTGGGGCGAGACGCGCAGGTTGCGCGCCACAGCCTTGGCTTCGTTGTCCGCGAGCGCGCGGGGCTTTGCCTGCTTACCCATGACCGATCACCGCCGCTTCGACTTCTTGTCGGCCGCGTGCCCGTAGTAAGTCCGCGTCGGAGCGAACTCGCCGAACTTCTGGCCGATCATGTCCTCGGTGACGTTCACGGGCACATGCTTGTGACCGTTGTAGACGCCGAAGGTTAAGCCCACGAACTGGGGCAGAATGGTGGAGCGCCGGCTCCAGATCTTGATGACGTCGCGACGACCCGAACCCGCGGCAGCTTCAGCCTTCTTCAGCATGTAGCCGTCGACGAACGGGCCCTTCCAGACAGAGCGAGACATAGCTCAGGCCCTCACTTCTTGCGCTTGTGGCGGCTGGACACGATGAACTTGTCCGTCGCCTTGTTGCTGCGGGTCTTCTTGCCCTTGGTGGGGATGCCCCAGGGCGTGACCGGATGACGGCCGCCCGAGGTGCGGCCTTCACCGCCGCCGTGCGGGTGATCCACCGGGTTCATGACCACGCCGCGGTTGTGCGGCATACGCCCGAGCCAGCGGCTGCGTCCCGCCTTGCCCAGCGAGATGTTCATGTGGTCCGGGTTGGAGACCGCGCCCACGGTGGCGTAGCACGCCCCGTGCACGAGGCGCTGCTCGCCGGAGTTCAGGCGGACGATCACGTAGCCCTCGTCGCGACCCACGATCTGCGCGTAGGTGCCGGCGGAGCGGGCGATCTGGCCACCCTTGCCGATCTTCAGCTCGACGTTGTGCACGATCGTGCCGACCGGGAGCGAGGACAGCGGGCCGGCATTGCCGGGCTTCACGTCCACGTTGTCCCCGGCGATCACCTGGTCGCCGACCGCCAGGCGCTGCGGCGCCAGGATGTAGGCCAGCTCACCGTCCTCATACTTGAGGAGGGCGATGAACGAGGTGCGGTTCGGATCGTACTCCAGCCGCTCCACCGTCGCCGACATGCCGCGCTTGAGGCGCTTGAAATCGACCAGACGGTAGGTCTGCTTGTGGCCGCCGCCGCGGAAGCGGACGGTGATGCGGCCATTGTTGTTGCGTCCGCCCGAGGAGCTCTTGCCCTCGGTCAGGGTCTTCACCGGCTTGCCCTTGTAGAGGCCGGAGCGGTCCACGATCACGAGCTGGCGAAGGCTCGGCGTGACCGGCTTGAAATGCTTCAGCGCCATGGTCTTATCCCGTTCCCCTCGGCTCTCAGAGGCCCGTGGTGATGTCGATCTTCTGGCCCTCTTCGAGGGTCACGACCGCTTTCTTGACGTCGCTCTGGACGCCCTTGCGGCCTTTGAAGATCTTCGTCTTGCCCTTGCGGACCAGCGTGTTCACGCTCTTGACCTTCACGTCGAAAAGCTTCTCCACGGCTTCCTTGATGGAAGGCTTGGAAGCGGTCTTCGCGACGTTGAAGACAACCTTGTTCTGCTCGCTCGCGGTCGTCGCCTTCTCGGTGATGACGGGCGAGACGATCACGTCGTAATGACGCGGTTCGATGTTGCGCGTGCTCATTTGAAGCGCGCCTCCAGCGCGTCCACGGCGGCCTTGGTCAGGACCAGGGTGTCGCGGCGCAGGATGTCATAGACGTTGATGCCCTGGATGGGCAGCACGTCCACGTAGGGCAGGTTGCGCGCCGCGAGCGCGATGTTCTGCTCCACCTGGGCGCCGTCCACGAAGAGAACGGACGAGATGCCGAGCTTCTCAAGCCGATCCTTGAGCGCCTTGGTCTTCGGATCGGCGAGGTTGGCGGTGTCGAGCACGATGATCTGCTCGGCCTTCGCCTTCGACGAGAGCGCATGCTTCAGCGCGAGGGCACGGACCTTCTTCGGCAGGTCGATGGCGTGCGAGCGCACCACCGGGCCGAAGGCACGACCGCCGCCGCGGAACTGCGGAGCGGACGCGGCGCCGTGACGGGCGTTGCCGGTGCCCTTCTGCTTGTACAGCTTCTTGGACGTGCGGTTGATCTCCGAACGGCCCTTGGTGCGGTGCGTGCCGGCCTGGCGGCGGGAGAGCTGCCAGGTCACGCAACGGTGCAGGATGTCCGCGCGCGGCTCAAGGCCGAAGATCGCGTCGGACAGGGTCACGGAGCCGGCTTCGGAGCCGTCGAGCGTCTTGACGGTGAGTTCCATCACGCGCCCTCCTCATTGGCGGCTTCAGCGGCGGGGGCCGCGTCCGAACCGTTGCCGAGCTTGAACGCGCCGGGCTTGGGGGCCTCGGCGGGCAACCTCTTCTTCACGGCGTCGCGCACGGTGATCCAGCCACCCGCATGGCCGGGAACGGCGCCTTCGACGGCGATGAGGCCGCGCTCGACGTCGGTCATCACGACCTTCAGGTTCTGGGTGGTGACGGTGACGTCACCCATGTGGCCGGGCATCTTCTTGTTCTTGAAGGTCTTGCCGGGGTCCTGACGGCCGCCGGTCGAACCGATCGAACGATGCGAGATGGAGACGCCGTGCGAGGCGCGAAGACCACCGAAATTGTGGCGCTTCATGCCGCCGGCGAAGCCCTTGCCGATGGTGGTGCCGGTGACATCCACATACTGGCCCACGACGAAGTGGTCAGCGGTGATCTCGGCACCGACGGGGATGAGCCCGTCTTCCGGCACGCGGAACTCGGCCATCTTCCGCTTGGGCTCAACCTGAGCCACGGCGAAGTGGCCGCGCTCGGCGCGGGTCACGTTCTTCGGCTTGCGCCGGCCAGCACCGAGCTGGACCGCGACATAGCCATTCTTGTCGAGCGTGCGGTGGGCAACCACCTGGCAGCTCTCAACCTTCAGCACAGTGACCGGCACGTGCTCGCCAGCATCGGTGAAGATGCGGGTCATGCCGACCTTCTGGGCGATGACGCCTGACCGCATGGTCGTGTCTCCTCGCACCACGTCAGAGCTTGATTTCGACGTCAACGCCGGCGGCGAGGTCGAGCTTCATCAGCGCGTCCACCGTCTGGGGCGTCGGATCGACGATATCGAGCAGGCGCTTGTGGGTGCGCATCTCGAACTGCTCACGCGACTTCTTGTCGATGTGAGGGGAACGGTTAACGGTGAACTTCTCGATCCGCGTGGGCAGCGGGATCGGGCCGCGCACCTGCGCGCCCGTGCGCTTGGCCGTGGCGACGATCTCGCGCGTCGACGCATCGAGGATGCGGTGATCGAACGCCTTCAGGCGAATTCGAATGTTCTGGCCGTTCATGGCTCAATTGACTCCAGGAAGAGGAAACGCGCACGCCGATGCGCAGCGCGTTTCGTTCGCGTTGATCACTCGATGATGGCAGCGACGACGCCGGCGCCAACCGTACGGCCGCCTTCACGGATGGCGAAGCGCAGCTTCTCCTCCATGGCGATCGGAACGATCAGGTGCACGTCCATCGACACGTTGTCGCCCGGCATCACCATCTCGGTGCCTTCGGGCAGCGTGCACACGCCGGTCACGTCCGTCGTGCGGAAGTAGAACTGCGGGCGGTAGTTGGTGAAGAAGGGGGTGTGACGACCACCCTCTTCCTTCGTCAGGATGTAGGCCTCGGCCTTGAACTTCGTGTGCGGCTTCACCGAACCCGGCTTGCACACCACCTGGCCGCGCTCCACGTCCTCGCGCTTGGTGCCGCGCAGCAGGATGCCGACGTTGTCGCCAGCCTGGCCCTGATCGAGCAGCTTGCGGAACATCTCGACGCCGGTCACCGTCGTCTTCACCGTCGGGCGGATGCCGACGATCTCGACTTCCTCACCCACCTTGATGATGCCGCGCTCGACGCGGCCGGTCACCACGGTGCCGCGGCCGGAGATCGAGAACACGTCCTCGATCGGCATCAGGAACGGCAGGTCGATGGGACGCTCGGGCTGCGGGATGTAGGCGTCGACCGCCTCCATCAGCTTCAGCACCGCGTTCTTGCCCAGCTCCGGATCGCCGTTCTCCAGCGCAACAAGCGCCGAGCCGCGGATGATCGGGATGTCGTCGCCGGGGAAGTCGTACTTCGAGAGGAGCTCGCGCACCTCCATCTCCACGAGCTCCAGGAGCTCCGGATCGTCCACCATGTCGCACTTGTTCAGGAACACCACCAGCGCCGGCACGCCCACCTGACGGGCGAGCAGGATATGCTCGCGGGTCTGCGGCATCGGGCCGTCGGCCGCCGACACCACCAGGATCGCGCCGTCCATCTGCGCCGCGCCGGTGATCATGTTCTTCACATAGTCGGCATGCCCGGGGCAGTCGACGTGCGCGTAGTGGCGGTTGTTGGTCTCGTACTCAACGTGAGCGGTCGAGATCGTGATGCCGCGCGCCTTCTCTTCCGGCGCCTTGTCGATCTGGTCGTACGCCGTGAACGTCGCGCCGCCGGACTCCGCAAGAATCTTCGTGATCGCAGCCGTCAGAGACGTCTTGCCGTGATCAACGTGACCGATCGTGCCGATGTTGCAGTGCGGCTTCGAGCGGTTGAACTTCTCTTTGGCCATGGGACTCTCCGTTGGGTCTCTCTGGCGTGATCCGAAAGGGTGAAGTGGGGTTCAGGCCAACGCGATCACGCGTACTTGGCCTGGACCTCCTGAGCGACGTTCGACGGCACCTGCTCGTAGTGGTCGAACTGCATGGTGAAGGTGGCGCGGCCCTGGCTGAAGGAGCGCAGGGTGTTCACGTAGCCGAACATGTTGGCCAGCGGCACCATCGCGTTGATGACGTTCGCATTGCCACGCATGTCCTGGCCCTGGATCTGGCCACGACGCGAGTTCAGGTCGCCGATGACCGAGCCGGTGTAGTCTTCCGGGGTCACCACCTCGACCTTCATGATCGGCTCAAGCAGCACCGAGGTGCCCTTCTGCAGGGCCTCGCGGAACGCCGCGCGGGACGCGATCTCGAACGCCAGGGCCGACGAGTCCACTTCGTGGAACGCGCCGTCGGTGAGCGTCACCTTGACGTCCACCACGGGGAAGCCCGCCAGCACGCCGGCGCCAAGCACGCTCTCGAGGCCCTTCTGGACGCCCGGGATGTACTCCTTCGGCACCGCGCCGCCGACGATCGCGCTCTCGAAAGCGAAGCCCTTGCCGGCCTCGTTCGGCTCCACCGTGAACTTCACCCGCGCGAACTGGCCGGTACCACCGGTCTGCTTCTTGTGGGTGTAGTCCACCTCGGTCTTCTTCGTGAGGGTCTCACGATAGGCGACCTGCGGAGCGCCGATGTTGGCGTCCACCTTGTAGGTGCGCTTCAGGATGTCGACCTTGATGTCGAGGTGCAGTTCGCCCATCCCCTTGAGGATGGTCTGGCCGCTCTCGAAGTCGGTCGACACGCGGAAGGACGGGTCCTCGGCAGCCAGCTTGGAGAGGGCGATGCCCAGCTTCTCCTGGTCAGCCTTGGACTTCGGCTCGATCGCGATCTCGATGACCGGCTCGGGGAATTCCATCTTCTCCAGGATCACGGCCTTGGCCGGATCGCAGAGGGTATCGCCCGTGCGCACATCCTTGAGGCCGGCGAGGGCGACGATGTCGCCCGCATAGGCTTCCTTGATGTCTTCGCGGTTGTTGGCGTGCATCAGCAGCATCCGCCCGACGCGCTCGCGCTTGTCGCGGGTGGAGTTGAGCAGGCCCATGCCGGTTTCCATCTTGCCGGCGTAGACACGGCAGAAGGTGATGGTGCCGACGAAGGGATCGTCCATGATCTTGAACGCGAGCACGGAGGTCGGCTCCTCGTCCGAGGGAAGACGCACGGTGTCTTCCTCGGTCTTGAAGTCGATGCCCTTGATCGCGCCGCGATCGATCGGCGACGGCAGATAGTCCACCACCGCGTCGAGCAGGGGCTGCACGCCCTTGTTCTTGAACGCCGAGCCGCAGAACACGGGGTTGAACTTGCGGCCGATGACTGCGAGACGGATCAGGCGCTTGAGGGTCGCCTCGTCCGGCTCGGTGCCGTCGAGATAGGCAGCCATGGCGTCGTCGTCGAGTTCGACGGCGGCTTCCACCAGCTTGTTGCGGTATTCGGCAGCCTTGTCGGCGAGATCCGCGGGGATCTCCTCGTCATGGTACTTGGCGCCGAGGGCTTCATCTTCCCACACGACCGCCTTCATGCGGACGAGGTCGATGATGCCCTTGAAGTTGTTCTCCGAGCCGATCGGGAGCTGGCAGCACACCGGGTTGCCGGCGACGCGGTCCACGATCATCTCGACGCAGCGGTAGAAGTCGGCGCCGATCTTGTCCATCTTGTTGACGAACACGACGCGCGGCACGTTGTACTTGTCCGCCTGGCGCCACACGGTCTCGGTCTGCGGCTCGACGCCCTGGTTGCCGTCAAGCACGCACACGGCGCCGTCGAGCACGCGGAGCGAGCGCTCCACCTCGATGGTGAAGTCCACGTGGCCGGGGGTGTCGATGATGTTCAGGCGCTTGCCCTGCCAGATCGCAGTCGTCGCGGCAGACGTGATGGTGATGCCGCGTTCCTGCTCCTGGGTCATCCAGTCCATGGTGGCAGCGCCATCATGGACTTCGCCGATCTTGTGGCTCTTGCCGGTGTAATAGAGGATCCGCTCGGTGGTCGTGGTCTTGCCGGCATCAATGTGGGCCATGATGCCGAAGTTGCGGTAGTCCTCGATCGCGTGAGTCCGGGGCATTGCTCAGTCCTCTCCGATCACCAGCGGTAATGCGAGAACGCGCGGTTGGCTTCGGCCATCCGGTGCGTGTCTTCGCGCTTCTTCACGGCGGAGCCGCGATTGTTGGCAGCATCGAGCAGCTCGGCGGAGAGACGCTCCACCATGGTCTTCTCGTTGCGGGCGCGGGCCGAGGCGATGAGCCAGCGGATCGCGAGGGTCTGGCGACGCTCGGTGCGCACCTCGACCGGGACCTGGTAGGTGGCGCCACCGACGCGGCGGGAGCGAACTTCCACCGCAGGGGCCACGTTCTCGAGCGCCTGAATAAAGACCTCGACCGGATCATGCTTCGCCTTGGCCTCGACCACGTCGAGGGCGCCATAGACGATGCCTTCGGCAACCGACTTCTTGCCGTCGCGCATGACGGAATTCATGAAGCGCGACAGGGTGGTCGAGCCATACTTGGCGTCCGGGATGACTTCGCGGCGCTCGGCCTTGTGACGACGGGACATCGTTCAGATCCTCACTATCACTTCGGCCGCTTCGCGCCGTACTTCGAACGGCGCTGCTTGCGGTTCTTCACGCCCTGGGTATCCAGAACGCCACGCAGGATGTGGTAGCGCACGCCGGGAAGATCCTTCACGCGGCCGCCACGGATCATCACCACGGAGTGTTCCTGAAGGTTGTGACCTTCACCGGGGATGTAGCCGATCACTTCGTAGCTGTTGGTGAGCCGCACCTTGGCGACCTTACGAAGGGCCGAGTTCGGCTTCTTCGGGGTCGTCGTGTAAACTCGCGTGCAAACGCCGCGCTTCTGCGGGCTCGACTGAAGCGCCGGCGCCTTGTCGCGCGCCTTCTGCGCTTCGCGCGGCTTACGGATCAGCTGGTTGATCGTCGGCATGTACGCCTTCGCCTCGTCCTGATCTGCGGCCTTGGCCGCATTCCTTCATTTCGACGACCCTTTTGGGATCGCCACGATCGGCCCCGACGGGGCCCGAATTCCCTTCGCACCAACGAACACGAAAGGCGCCGTCCACCGCCCAAAAGGGGGCAGACACGCCTTTCTCGCGACAGAGGATCACAGCGCGCTATACCGGGGCTTTTTTCCCGGCCGGCGCCGCGATCATGCACCTGAAGTTATCGCAGTGCTGTTCCTGGCAGCGTTTCGGCTTCAAGATCGCCCCTTCAAGCACTTGGAAGCGCTGATTTCGAAGGGACCAATCACTCAGACGCCGACCGCCTGCCGCGAAAGTGGGCTGCTTCTAACCGGAGAGTCGCCGAACGTCAATAAGGATCGCGCCGACTTTCCCGCAAATACGCGGCTTTGAGGCTTACGAAGGCGTGACCGCAGTCACAAATCGCCCCCACCCTGCCGGTAATTCATACTTTTTTAACAAATGCCCCCGCCCGCGGCGCGGGTGGGGGCGATTTTAAGGGAATCAGGCGAGAAGGGCGGCGACGCCGTCGCGCTCTTCCAGCAGTTCCTTGAGGGTCTTGTCGAACTGGGTCTTGGAGAAGTCGTCCATGGGCAGGCCCTGGACCACTTCGTACTCGCCCGCGGTGCAGATGGCAGGCATGCCGAAAACGATGCCCTCGGGCACGCCGTAGGAGCCATCGGACGCGACGCCCATGGACACCCACTTGCCGGCGGTGCCGTGGATCCAGTCATGCATATGGTCGATGGCGGCGTTGGCGGCGGAGGCCGCAGACGACAGGCCACGGGCCTCGATGATGGCGGCGCCGCGCTTGCCGACGGTCGGCAGCAGGGTCTCGCGATACCAGGTCTCGTCGTTGATGAGCTCCGGCAGCGGCTTGCCCTTCACGGTGGCGAAGCGGTAGTCGGCATACATGGTCGGGGAGTGGTTGCCCCACACCGCCACCTTCTCGATGTCCTTGCTCTCGACGCCAGCCTTCGCCGCGAACTGCGACAAAGCGCGGTTGTGGTCGAGGCGGAGCATGGCGGTGATGTTGCGGGCCGGCAGGTCCGGGGCGCTCTTGGCGGTGATGTAGGCATTGGTGTTGGCCGGGTTGCCGACCACCAGCACCTTCACGTCGCGCTTGGCCACCTCGTTCAGCGCCGCGCCCTGGACCTTGAAGATCTCGGCGTTGGCGGAGAGGAGGTCGGCGCGCTCCATGCCCTTCGAGCGCGGACGGGCGCCGACGAGAATCGCTGCGTCGATGTCCTTGAAGGCGACCTTCGGATCATCGGTGATGACCACGCCCGCGAAATTCGGGAAGGCGCAATCCTCGATCTCCATCACCACGCCCTTCACGGCACCCTGCGCCTGGGGAAGGTCGAGAAGCTGGAGGATGACCGGCTGGTCCTTGCCGAACAGGTCGCCGTTGGCGATGCGGAAAAGAAGAGAATAGCAAATCTGACCGGCGGCGCCCGTGACTGCGACGCGAACGGCGGGTTTGGTCATGAGAGGAAGCCCTTTGCCTTGGATGAGCCCCGAAGGCTCGGGCGCGCAATCTATGCTGCGGCGCGGCCGATGGAAAGGCGCTCGCGCCCCTCAGAATCGGCGACGCCGCACGACCTTCGGCTAAAGCGTCCCGGGGCCGAAGTTTGCCCGTCACACCTCGGCCGGCACCGGCGGAAAGGCAGCGGCCTCGAGAAAGGCGAGGACGCTCTCGAACTCTTCCGGCGTGATCGCATAGTCGTATGTGCCGTCATAAAGCCGGAAGAGGCTGCCACTGATCTCCACCTGGAGCTTTGGCGGAGTGGACTTCCCGGCGGAGAGCAGGCGGCAGGCGACCGTGACGTCGGGTCCCGGCGCGTCCCCCCGGCAGAGGATGGCGGCGGGGCCGCTGGCCCGCAGGTCGTAGAGCTTGATGATGGTCACATCCTTGGGCCCATCGGGATCAATGCGGATGAAGCCCTTGTCAACGGCGGTCTTCTCAAGCGTGATGCTGTAGGCCTGACCTTTGGCGTCCACCGGATTGACGGTAACCAGCATGATGTCCTCCCCAAAACCACCCCCCAAAAGGTGGCCGGGCCGGACATTACAACTAAAACGAGTTCAATAAAATAATACAATCCAAAAGGGCGGCTCCGATCAGAGCACCACCACATGGTTGGGCATCTCATTGCTGTCGCCCGGCCGGCGCGGCAGGGGGCCGGCGAGGAGTTCGCCCGCCTTCTCCACCCCCGCCACGAGCCCTTCGGCAAGGCTGCCCTGCCGGGCGCGGGCGGCGACCGTGTCGCAGATGTCGCGCCACGCGGCGGCGCCCAGCGGGCCATGGGCCGCGTCGTCCGCCACCACTTCCACGAGGCGCTCGCGCGCGGCGGCGAAGATCAGGATGCCGGTGCGGCCCTTGGTCTGGGGAATGCCGTAGCTCAGGAAGGTCTCGATGGCCGCGTTGCGCGCGGCCGCCTTGAGCGCGAGGCGGGGGATGGCTTTCTCCGCGACGCCCGGCATTAGCAGCGCGGCAGCGAGTAGCACGAACAGCACCGACTGCAGCGCCAGAGCCGACAGCGCCGGCATGGGATAGGCGAGCACGACGAGCCACGGCAGCACCAGCGCCGCCAGCGAGGCCCACAGGATGGAGAAGAATGAGTGCTGCACCAGCGGCGCCCGGGTCACCACCACGCGGATTTCAGCAGACGTCTTGGCCTCCGCCAGCGTCACCGCCTCGGCGATGCGCTGGAGCGCGTGCTGCGGCAGGCCGTAGCGGCCGGCATCCTGGGTGGTGGTCGTCGTGGCGGATTGCGGGTCCATCCAAAGCTCTCCCCCCGCGACGGCGGGATCGGCAGTTTGCAGGCGCGCGGTAAAATCGCAAGGGCGGAGCCGGCGCGACCTACCAGTCCCCCGAAGCGCCGCCCCCGCCGGAGGAGCCTCCGCCGCCCGACCAGCCGCCGCCCGAAGACCCGCCGGACCAGCCGGAGCTGCTGCCCGTGCCCCATTCCCAAGCGATCGGTCCGCCGGCCACCGCCCCGTCGCGCCGCCTGCGGGCGGCCGGACCGCCCGGCCCGCCCCCGCGCATGACGCGCCAGATGATGAACCCCATGAAGATGACCATCACCGCGAGAAAGATGAGGTTGTCCACCTCCTCCTCGGTCCAGTCGGAAGATTCCAGCGTCTTCGCCCGCGCCTTCGCCTCGTCCGGATCGAGGTTCAGGATTTCTATGATCGCGTCCGTGCCCTTGACGATCCCGGCCGCCATGTCGCCGGACTTGAAGGCGGGCACGATGGCGTTGCGGATGATGGTGGAGGCGACCGCATCGGTGAGGATGCCTTCCAGCCCGTAACCCACCTCGATGCGCACTTTGCGCTCGTTGGGGGCGACGAGAAGGAGGACGCCATTGTTCTTCTTCGCCTGCCCGATCTGCCAGGTGCGGAACAGGCGGTTGGCGTAGTCCTCGATGGAGGTGCCCTGCAGCGAGGGAATGGTGGCCACCACCAATTGGTCGGTGGCCCGCGCCTCCTGCGCCGCGAGCTTGGCATCCAGCGCGGCGAGGGTGGCGGCGTCGAGCACATGGGCGGCGTCCACCACCCGTCCGGTGAGGGGCGGGAAGGTCAGCTCCGCGCGGGCGGGCGCGACGGCTCCGGCCGCGATGGCGAGGCACAGCGCCACCAGGCCGGCCAGCACGGGCACGAAGCGCCGGGCCGGGATCGCAAAGGCGCGTGGCTGGGCCACCCGGCGGGCTTTCTCCTCGCCCATCGCCGTCACTCCGGCCTCAGTTGAACTTCACCTTGGGCACCTGCATCTGCTGCTCGGAGATGGTGAAGGTCTCCATGGGCTTGTAGGCGCGATAGAGGGTGGCGGCCCACAGCGCGCCGGGGAAGGTCTTCAGCTCGGTGTTATAGACGCGCACCGCCTCGATATAGTCGCGCCGCGCCACGGCGATGCGGTTCTCGGTGCCCTCGATCTGAGACTGGAGGGCGAGGAAGTTGGCATTGGATTTCAGGTCCGGATAGGCCTCCGACACCGCGATCAGCCGCCCCAGCGCGGAGGAGAGGCCCGCCTGCGCGTCCTGGAACTGCTTGAACTGCTCGGGATTGGTGATGGTGGAGGCATCCACCCTGATGGAGGTGGCCTTGGCGCGCGCCTCGATCACCGAGGTCAGCACGTCCTTCTCCTGGGCGGCATAGCCCTTCACCGTCTCCACCAGATTGGGAATGAGGTCCGAGCGGCGCTGGTACTGGTTCAGCACCTCGCTCCACGCCGCCTTGGCGCGCTCCTCCTCGGTGGGAATCACATTGATGCCGCATCCCGCCAGCATGAGCGCGGCCAGCACGGCGAAGAGCGGCGCCCGGAGGCGGGCGAATTCACGAAGAACGATGGACATGTGGCCCCTCCCCTGTCGCCGCAGCGTGGCAGCGGCGTGCTTATAACACGGCGAAGGTCGAGAAAGGTTCCGGGACAATCCGGATCCCCCATCCTCACGCCTTGCCGAGATAGCCCGGCAGATCCTGCGCCTCATCCAGCAGAGACACCTTGATGGCGAGCTTCTCCGCCATAACGATGTCAGTCTCAAGCAGGCGGGTGGTCATGAAGGAGCGGTAGTAATTGCCCCACATGAATTCCTGGAACGGCGTGTCCTCGTTGGCATAGGCCATCCCGCGCACCCCGCGGGCGAGCGTGCGCCAAGGGTTGTCGGTGAGCGCGCTCACGTGGGCCGGAATCTTGACGCAGGGGCGGCGATTGCCGTCCACGTCGATGGGCCAGCACAGACCCTCGGTCTCCATGCGGTGCCAGAAGGCCTTGAGGTCGAGGTCCGACCAGTCGGCCCGCGCCTCACCGAGGAACACCGTCTCTTCGCCGACAGCAAGCAGCGCCCGGCACAGATGGTGATGGTCGATGATGTAGAGCCGGCGTTTCGGCCCGATCACATAGGGCACAGCCTTGTCTTCCTTCAGCGCCCTCAACTCGCGCTGGGAGAGCTTGCGCATCTGCGCGGCGCGCCGCTCCACCTCCTGCAGCCCCAGCGTGAGCTGGGTGGGGTTCAGCGCCGCGATGTCGATTTCGGTGAAGTCCGCCATTCCAGTCCCCTGCTCCAGTCCCCTGCCCTCGTCCGCGCCGGCGGAGCAGGCCCGAAAACGAAGGCGGCGGCAACCCGTGCCGGGGTGCCGCCGCCGAACCCTCTACGCTGCGGACTGCGATCAGCCGGGAGAGATCATCTTCTCCGGCCGCACCACCTCGTCGAACTCTTCGTTGGTGACATAGCCGCCGCCCACGGCCTCATCGCGCAGGGTCGTGCCCTTCTTGTGCGCGGTCTTGGCGATCTTGGCGGCGTTGTCATAGCCGATCTTCGGGGCCAGCGCGGTGACCAGCATCAGCGAGCGCTCCAGCGCCGCCTTGATGTTGTCCTCGCGCGCCTCGATGCCGACCACGCAATTGTCGGTGAAGCTGATGGCCGCGTCCGCCATCAGGCGCACGGACTGGAGGAAGTTGTAGGCCATCACCGGATTGTAGACGTTCAGCTCGAAATGGCCCTGGCTGCCGGCGAAGGTGAGCGCGGCGTTGTTGCCGAAGATCTGCACGCAGACCTGGGTCAGCGCCTCGCACTGGGTGGGGTTCACCTTGCCCGGCATGATGGAGGAGCCGGGCTCGTTCTCGGGCAGCGACAATTCGCCGAGGCCGGAGCGCGGGCCGGAGCCGAGCAGGCGGATGTCGTTGGCGATCTTGAACAGCGAGGCCGCCACCGTGTTGATGGCGCTGTGCGAGAACACCATGGCGTCGTGGGCGGCGAGCGCCTCGAACTTGTTGGGCGCCGAGGTGAAGGCGAGGCCGGTGATGCCAGCGATCTTCGCCGCCACCTGCTCGGCGAAGCCGACCGGGGCGTTGAGGCCGGTGCCCACGGCGGTGCCGCCCTGCGCCAGCTCCATCAGCGCCGGCAGGGTCATCTCGATGCGCTTGATGCCGTTCTCGACCTGCTGGGCGTAGCCGGAGAATTCCTGGCCCAGCGTCAGGGGCGTCGCATCCTGGGTGTGGGTGCGGCCGATCTTGATGATGTCCTTCCACTCCGCCGACTTGGCGGCGAGCGCGCCATGCAGGTGCTTCAGCGCCGGCAGCAGGCGGTGGACGATCTCCTCCGCGCAGGCGATGTGCATGGCGGTCGGGTAGGTGTCGTTGGACGACTGGCTCATATTGACGTGATCGTTGGGATGCACGGGCTTCTTGGAGCCCATTTCCCCGCCGAGCATCTCAATGGCCCGGTTCGAGATCACCTCGTTCGCATTCATGTTCGACTGGGTGCCGGAGCCGGTCTGCCAGACGGCGAGCGGGAAGTGGGCGTCGAGCTTGCCCTCGATCACTTCCTGCGCCGCGGCGACGATGGCGTCAGCGATCTTGGGATCGAGGCGGCCGAGGTCGCGGTTCACTTCCGCCGCGGCCCGCTTGACGATGCCGAGCGCGCGCACCACCGGCAGCGGCTGCTTCTCCCAGCCGATCTTGAAGTTGCCGAGCGAGCGCTGCGCCTGCGCGCCCCAGTAGCGGTCGGATTCAACTTCGATGGGACCGAATGTGTCGGTCTCTGTGCGGGTGGTCATGGCGGGCCTTTCCTTAAGACGCGGGCGGGCCGGTCCTTAGCACAGCTCGCGCCCGCTGGGGGAGGCGCAGTTCCACCCTAAAATAGTTCCAGAGAGGTATCAGAGGGATGTTACCTCCTCGGAATTTAGCCATATCTTGACCGTGCCCGATGAGGTAAAATTCTTCGGCGGGCTAAGTGGCCTGACGCGTGACGCCGGCCGTACAGAAGATCATCTGCCGTCGGCGCGGAGGAATCCGACGGCAAGGTGAGGCAAGCGTTGGGCGACGTGGTCAATCTTCACCGGGCGCGCAAGGCGCGGGCCCGTCAGGCGGCTGATGCGGCAGCCAGCCAGAACCGGATCCGATTCGGTCGGACCAAGGCTGAGCGTCAGCAGCAGGCGGACGAGCTCGTGCGGCAAGAGCGCCACCTTGAGGGCCACGCCCTGACCGAGAGGGATGAACATGAAAAGCCCCGTGGTTAAAAGATCCATCGTCATAGCCGGGCACAAGACCAGCGTCAGTCTCGAGGATGCCTTCTGGGAGGCTCTGAAGGAGATTGCGAGCGGCCGCCGGCTCACCCTGTCCGATCTCGTGGCGACCATCGATTCCGGCCGTTCGCAGGGGAATCTTTCCTCCGCCATCCGCCTGTTCGTGCTCGACCATTTTCGTGGCGCGGCCACCCAGGCGCGCGCCCAGGCCGCAGGAGAACGTCTCCAGGTCTCCAGCCCTCCCGTTGCGTAAGCGCGAGGTCAACCTTATCTGCGGTTCGAGCTGACCGCGCATCGCGTTGAAAGGCGGTGCGCGGTTTCCTATAACCACCTGGCCCGGCGGGGCAGGCCAGACGCGGCATGCCACGTCGAGGTCCCTCCCGCCGAACGGGTCTTCCCGGTCGACGCGCTCCCTGCGGAGCTTGATCGCCTCGGACGACCCGCTGCGGGCGGCGTGCTAGCCTGCGGCCTGTCCGCAGCCGCGCCGGTGGCAGGATCAGCGACGCGGGTGCCGGTGGCGGCACCGCCCACGGGAGACGACGGATGTCGTGGAAGAATCAGAGTGGCGGCCCATGGGGTAATGGGCCGCGGGGTCCCTGGGGTTCGGGGCCCTCTTCATCGGGACCGACGCCGCCAGACCTTGAAGACCTGATCCGCCGCAGCCAGGATCGCCTGCGCTCCATCATGCCGGGCTCGTTCGGCACCAATGGCATCATCCTCGTCATCGCGCTCGTGGTGGCCGGCTGGTTCCTCTCCGGCTTCTATCGCGTGCTGCCCGACGAGCAGGGCGTGGTGCTGCGCTTCGGCAAGTTCGTCGGCATCACCCAGCCGGGCCTCAATTATCACTGGCCCTACCCCATCGAGACCGTGCTCACCCCCAAGGTGACCTTCGTCAACCGCATCGACATCGGCATGCGGGTCAGCGAGGACACCCGCCGCACCGGCACCCGCATGACGGACGTGGCCGAGGAGAGCCTGATGCTCACGGGTGACGAGAACATCGTCGACGTGGACTTCTCGGTGTTCTGGGTGATCAACAACGCCGAAGAATACCTCTTCAACGTGCAGAACCCCGAGGGCACCATCAAGGCGGTGGCCGAGAGCGCCATGCGCGAGGTCATCGGCCGCACCAATATCCAGCCCATCCTCACCGGCGCCCGCCAGGGCATCGAGACCGGCGTGCAGGAGCTGATGCAGCAGGTGCTCAACAGCTACAAGGCCGGCGTGCAGATCACCCAGGTGCAGATGCAGAAGGTCGATCCGCCCAGCCAGGTCATCGACGCCTTCCGCGACGTGCAGGCCGCCCGCGCCGACGCCGAGCGCTCCCAGAACGAGGCGCAGACCTACGCCAACCGCGTGCTGCCCGAAGCCCGCGGCGAGGCCTCCCGCATCGAGAATGCGGCCCAGGCCTATCGCGAGCGGACCGTGGTGGAGGCCCGCGGCCAGGCCGCCCGCTTCCTCAAGGTGTTCGACGAATACCAGAAGGCCAAGGAGGTCACGCGTCAGCGCATGTACCTCGAAACCATGGAGCGCGTGCTCGGCAGCGTGGACAAGGTGCTGATCGATCCCTCCGCGAGCCGCCAGAGCGGCGGTGGCGGGGTCGTGCCGGTCCTGCCCCTTGCCGATCAGTTCCGCCGCACCCCGGCGCCCGCCACGCAGCCCCAGGGAGCCGCCCGATGAGAAACCCGGTCCTCGGCGGCGTCATCGCCGTCATTGGCGTCGTCGCCCTCATCCTGATCTATTCGTCCGCCTACATCGTCAGCCAGACCCAGCAGGCGCTGGTGCTGCGCCTCGGCGATCCGCTGGCGCCCGTGACCGCGCCCGGATTGCACTGGAAGGTGCCGTTCATCGACAGCGTGGTCTATATCGACAACCGCATCCTCGACCTGGAGAACCCCTCCCAGGAAGTGATCGCGGCGGACCAGAAGCGCCTCGTGGTGGACGCCTTCGCGCGCTACCGCATCACCAACCCGCTGCGCTTCTACCAGGCGGTGGGCACGGTGCAGGGCGCCAACTCCCGCCTCTCCACGGTGCTCAACTCGGCCCTGCGCCGCGTGCTCGGCGAGAACACCTTCACCAGCGTCGTGCGCGACCAGCGCGAGGGGCTGATGCGGCAGATCAACGAGCAGGTGAACCGCGAGGCCGCCAACTTCGGCATCACCGTGGTGGATGTGCGCATCCGCCGCGCCGACCTGCCGGAGGCCAACAGCCAGGCGGTGTTCCAGCGCATGCAGACCGAGCGCCAGCGGGAAGCGGCGGAAATTCGCGCCCAGGGCAACGAGGCCGCCCAGCGCCTGCGCGCCCGCGCCGACCGCGAGGTCACCATCGTGGTCGCGGAGGCGAACTCCAAGGGCGAGCAGCTGCGCGGTGAAGGCGATGCGGAGCGAAACCGCATCTTCGCCGATGCCTACCAGCGCGACCCGGACTTCTTCGCCTTCTACCGCTCCATGCAGGCCTATGAGGCGAGCATGAAGTCGTCCGACACCCGCATGCTGCTGGCGCCGGATTCGAACTTCTTCCGCTTCTTCCAGAGCCCGACGGGAGGCCCCGTAGCGGGCGCGCCCGTCGCGCTGCCTTCGGCCGGCAACTGACCGGCCCGGCGGGCGGCATGAAGGACCTTCTGGCTGCCCTTGGCCTCATGCTGGCCATCGAGGGCCTGTGCCTCGCCGCCTTCCCGGTGGCGTGGCGCAAGGCCATGAAGGCGGTCTTGCACGCCCCGGAAACCCCCATGCGCCTCGCCGGCCTCGGCGTCGGCGCACTGGGGGTGCTTCTGGTGTTCCTCGTGCGCAGCTTCTGAATGCGGGGCCGGTCGGATCGGCCCCACCTTCCCACACCTTCTCTCCCGCACCGATTTGTCCCCGTGTCATCGCCCGGCTCGTCCGGGCGATCCACTTTCGGGCCGCCGGGATGCCCGGTATCCCGGAAGCCGTCTGGCGGCGCAGTGGATCACCCGCACAAGGCGGGTGATGACGATTGCGAAAAGATCGCCGCAATCGTCCCCGAAGCTTGCCTCCCAACCCGCCGGATCGTGAGCGGCGCGGGGCTTGCGCCCGGCGCGCCGGCGTCGCAGCCTCTGCGGATGATCTCGAGGACAGCCATGCCCGCACCGTTCGTGCCTTCCCGCCGCCTTCCCCGCCGGTCCCGGCTGCCCGCGCTGCTTCTGGCGGCGGCGGTGGCCCTCGCCGGCATTGGCAGCGCGCCGCTTCATGCCGCGCCCGGCAAGGGACCGGACACGGTGGCGGACGTGGCCGAGAAAGTGATGGACGCGGTGGTGAACATCTCCACCTCGCAGAACGTCGCCCCCTCCCGCTCGGTGCCCGCGCCGCAACTGCCGCCAGGCTCGCCCTACGAGGACTTCTTCGACGAATTCTTCAAGCGCCGCCCGGACGATGGCGGCGAGCAGCGCTCGCGCCGCGTCTCCTCGCTCGGATCCGGCTTCGTCATCGATCCGTCCGGCTTCATCGTCACCAACAACCACGTCATCTCGGACGCCGACGAGGTCTTCGCCAATTTCAACGACGGTTCGAAGCTGAAGGCCGAGGTGGTCGGCCGCGACGCCAAAACCGACCTCGCGCTGCTCAAGGTGAACCCGCCCAGACCCCTCGTGGCGGTAAAGTTCGGCGACAGCGAGAAGCTGCGCGTGGGCGACTGGGTGATGGCCATCGGCAACCCGTTCGGCCTCGGCGGCACGCTCACGGTGGGCGTCGTCTCCGCCCGCAACCGCGACATCAATTCCGGCCCCTACGACAATTTCATCCAGACCGACGCGGCCATCAACCGGGGCAATTCCGGTGGCCCGCTGTTCAACATGGAAGGCGAGGTGATCGGCATCAACACCGCCATCATCTCCCCCTCGGGCGGCTCCATCGGCATCGGCTTCGCCGTGCCTTCCGCCACCGCCCAGCCGGTGCTGGCCCAGATCGAGCAGTTCAAGGAAGTGCGGCGCGGCTGGATCGGCGTGCGCATCCAGCCCGTCACCGAAGACATCGCCGAGAGCCTCGGCCTCGGCAAGCCGCGCGGCGCGCTCATCGGCGTGGTGACGGAGAACAGCCCGGCCGCCCAGGGCGGCGTCAAGGCCGGCGATGTGATCGTCAAGTTCAACGGCCGCGACATCAAGGAAGTGCGCGACCTCACCCGCACGGTGGCCGACACCATGGCCGACACCGAGGTGGAGGTGGTGGTCATCCGCAAGGGCAAGGAGGAGACCCTGCGCGTCAAGGTCGCCCGCATGCCCGAGGACGACAAGCCGGACGCCTCCAAGCCGGCCCCCGAGGCGCAGAAGGTGCCGCCGAAGAAGGCCCTCGGCATCGAGCTCTCCGCCATGAGCGACGACCTGCGCAAGCGCTACCGCATCAAGAGCGAGATTTCCGGCGTGGTCATCACCGACGTGGACCGCTCCTCCCCCGCCGCGGACAAGGGGCTGAAGGCGGGTCAGGTCATCGTGCAGGTGGGCCAGGAAGCGGTGGCAAGCCCCGCCGACGTGGAGAAGCAGATCGACGCCCTGCGCAAGGCCGGCAAGCGCTCGGCCCTGTTCCTCGTCTCCGACGGCGAGGGCAAGCAGGAGTTCGTGACGGTCCCGCTGAACTGAGAATAGGACAGGATTGATACCGTCGTCCTCCGGCTTGTCCGGAGGCCCCATGGAGACGCTCGTCCCGCCCCCGGAGGCTTCCGTACCGGCGGGATCGGCCCTCCGGTCAAGCCGGAGGGCGACGGCGGGAGGTGTGGCGCGGACAATCTCATCCGGTCCCTGCCGCCGATGGGCGGACCGCGCCCCGGCGGGCGGGCGACACCCGCCCCCTACCCCACCCCGCCCCTCAGCCGCTCCTCCGCCCGCGCGCGGCCCATCAGCGGTAGCAGCGCGGCGAGTTCCGGCCCCGTCTCGCGGCTGGTGAGGGCGAGGCGCAGCGGGTGGAACAGGCCACGCCCCGAGCGCCCGGTGGCAGCCTTCACCGCGCTCGTCCACGCCTTCCACGTCGCGCCATCCCACGGCTCCGCCGGCAGCAGGTTGGCGGCCTCGGTGAGGAAGGCGCGGTCGTCTTCGGCGATCACGCCCGCCTGAGGGGCGGCGACGATCTCCCACCATCCGCGCGCGTCATCGAAGCGGGAGAGGTTCGCGCGCACCGCCAGCCAGAACGCCTCGCCGCCCTCGATGCCGGCCGCCTCTAACCGCGCGGCGGCGGCGGAGAAGGGCATGATGTGCAGGGTGCGGGCGGTGAGCGCGTCGAGGTCCGCCGGATCGAACCGGGCGGGCGCCCGGGAGATGGCGGCAAGGTCCACCATGGCCGCGAGCGCGTGGAGGTCGGCGACCGGCTCCACCGCATGGGAGGTGCCCACCAGCACGGACAGCGCGGCCACCGCCAGCGCCTCCTGCCCCGCCTCGCGCAGCGCCGAAAGGGAGAGATGGCCGAGCCGCTTGGAGAGGCCTTCCCCTGAAGGCAGCGTCAGCAGATTGTGGTGAGCGAAGCCCGGCACCGGCCCGCCCAGCGCCGCGAAGATCTCGATCTGCACCGCCGTATTGGTGACGTGGTCCTCGCCGCGGATCACCTGCGTGACGCCGAGCGCCAGATCGTCCACCACCGAAGGCAGCGTGTAGAGGAAGCTGCCGTCGGCGCGCACCAGCACGGGGTCCGAGAGGGTGCTGGTGTCCACCTGCTGCGGGCCGCGCACGCCGTCGTCCCATGCCACCACGCGATGCTCCAGCCGAAAGCGCCAGTGCGGACGGCGGCCCTCGGCCTCGAGCCGGGCACGGTCCTGCGGAGTGAGCGCGAGGGCGGCACGGTCATAGACCGGCGGCAGGCCGCGGGCGCGCTGCAGGCCGCGCTTGAGGTCCAGCTCCTCCTCGCTCTCATAGGCCGGATAGAGGCGGCCCATGGCCTTGAGCCGCTCCGCCGCCGCCGCGTAATCGGCGATCCGGTCGGACTGGCGGACGGTGATGTCGGGCGCAATCCCGAGCCAGCCGAGGTCGGCGGCGATGGCGTCCGCATATTCGGCGCGGGAGCGGGCGGCGTCCGTGTCGTCGAAGCGCAGGATGAAGGTGCCGCCGGAGCGCCGGGCGATCAACGCATTAAGGAGCGCGGTGCGGGCGTTGCCCACATGGATCAGGCCGGTGGGCGACGGGGCGAAGCGCAGCACGGGCGCGGCGTTGCGGGGAAAATCGGACATGGGCAGCCCCATAGCCCGCCTTTCATCCCGCGTCGATGGGCGGGCCCCGGAAAGCGAAGAGCCCGGCGTTGCGGCCGGGCTCTCCTGTTCGTTCAGCGGGGCTGGGGGCAGTCCGGCCCCTGGCAGCGGTTGCCGCCGCCGCCACCCTGCGGCTGCTGGCGCTGTTGCGGCGCCTGCTGCTGCGGGGGCTGACGCTGTTGCTGTTGCTGCTGGATCAGCTGCTGGCGCTGCTGCTGGTACTGCTGGCGCTGCTGCTGCATCTCCTGCTGACGCTGCTGGTTCATCTGCTGGATCTGCTGCTGTTGCTGCTGACGCTGCTGCTGGCGCTGCTGGATCTGCTCCTGCTGACGCTGCTGCATCTGCTGTTGCTGCTGTTGACGCTGCTGGATCTGCTCCTGCTGACGCTGCTGCATCTGCTGTTGCTGCTGGCGCATCTGCTGTTGCTGCTGCTGGCGCTGCTGGTTCAGCTCCTGCTGCTGCTGGCGCAGCTGTTGCTGGCGCTCGGCCGGCGACACCTGCCCCGGTCGGGCACCGGGCTGACCCGGGCCACCAGGACCGCCCGGCTGGCCGGGCTGCACCTGTCCGGAACCACCGGGGCCGCCCGGACGACCGGGACCGCCGGGCTGACCCGGTCCACCCGGGCCACCGGGACCACCCGGCTGACCGGGCTGAACCTGCCCAGGACCACCCGGGCCGCCGGGACGACCGGGACCGCCGGGCTGACCCGGGCCACCGGGACCGCCCGGCTGGCCGGGCTGCACCTGACCGGGGCCGCCGGGACCGCCCGGACGACCGGGACCGCCGGGCTGACCCGGACCACCCGGGCCACCAGGACCGCCCGGCTGGCCGGGCTGAACCTGCCCAGGACCACCCGGGCCGCCGGGCTGACCCGGACCACCCGGGCCACCAGGACCGCCCGGCTGGCCGGGCTGAACCTGTCCGGGACCACCCGGGCCGCCGGGACCGCCCGGACGACCGGGACCGCCGGGCTGACCCGGACCACCCGGTCCACCGGGACCACCCGGCTGGCCGGGCTGCACCTGACCGGGGCCGCCGGGACCGCCCGGACGACCGGGACCGCCGGGATAGCCAGGACCACCAGGATAGCCGGGGCCACCCGGACCACCGGGTCCGCCGGGATAGCCGGGACCGCCCGGATAGCCGGGGCCACCAGGACCACCCGGTCCGCCGGGATAGCCGGGACGGCCCGGAGGATAGCCGGGGCTGCCGGGATAGCCGGGCTGGCCCCAGTTGGGCGGCGGGCGCGGGGCGTCCGGCGGCGGGCGCATGCCCGGAGGCGGGACGTAATTGCTGCGCCACCAGCCGGGCGGACGCGGGCCGGGAGGCGGCGGGCCCCAGCCGGGACGCGGCCGCGGATTATAGGCTTCCCAGCGCCAGCGATCGGCATACCAGGGCTGGTTCACATAGATCGGCCGGTTGACGTAATAGGTGTTCCAATACTGCGAGGCCGCGAAGGCCACCACCGGCACGCCGACAGCCGCGAGGCCCCAGTCCGGCAGCACCGCGGTGCGGCCCTGCTGCTCGTAGCCGATGTATTCGCTGTACACCCAGCCGCGGAAATCCTGCCAGATGACGTCGCACCACGACTCATCCTGGAGGCAGCCCTCCACCTCGATGGGCGAGCCATCGGGAATGACACCGAGGCTGGGGAATTCCGTATCCGGCCCCGTCCGGATGTTGACGTTTGCCGTGGAGAAGGCCGGCGCTGCCTGCGCCGAAACGATCCCCGCCATGGCCAAGCCGGTAACCCAGCCGGCCAGCTTCAGCACCCTCATGGTTCACTCCCATGCGACTCGCATCGAGCCGATGACCATACTTTAAACCGGCCCTCATGGCGTTTCGTGTGCGCAGGCAAGGCCTTTCGCAAGCGCAGGCACGGCCGAATTGCGTCAGGAGATGGTGAACGGGACGATGTCGCGCACGTTCTCGTCGATGCGGATGTCCCGATCGAGGGGCGGGAAGGCTCTGAGGTCGCAGTCCCGGCGCGGGCAGATGCGGCAGGAGACGCCGAGCTTCGCCACCGGCGCGGCCTTCAGATCCAGCCCATCCGCATAGACGATGTCGTGCGCGAACGAGACCTCGCAGCCGAGGCCGAAGGCATAGGCCCGCGCCGGCTGGCCATGGCGCAGCGCCGGGCTCGACACCGCGCGGGCGAGGCAGATGTAGCGGGCGCCGTCCGGCATCTCGCCCACCTGCACCAGCGTGCGGCCGGCGACCTCGAACGCCTCGTGGACGTTCCACGCCGCGCAGGCCCCGCCATGGCGGGCGAACTGGAAGCGCGTCGCCGAGTGCCGCTTGGTGATGTTGCCGGCCCGGTCCACCTTGGCGAAATAGAAGGGCACGCCCTTGGCCCCCGGACGCTGAAGGGTGGAGAGGCGGTGGCACACCTGCTCCAGGCTCGCGCCCGTCTCCAGCACCATGCGGTCGAGATCGTGCCGCAGGCGGCGGGCGAGGTCGAGGAAGCGGCGGTAAGGAAGTATCAACGCACCTGCGAAATAGTTCTGCAGCGCCAGCCGGCAGATCTCCGCCGCCGTCTGGCTGCGGAAGGCGCCGGAGGATACGGTGTGCTCCACCAGCGCCCCATGCTCCAGCTGAGCCATGGTGACGGCCATGCGGAAGGCCCGCGTCGCCGCCGGCAGAACGCCGGAGAGCACGAGCCGCCGCGCCCGTGGATCGTAGCGGGAGAGGGGGGCGTCGGGGTCCGCCGGGCCAATCTCCACCTGCACCTGGTGGCGCCGGGCGAGGTGGGCGGCGATGGCTGCGCCGGGTTCGCCGCCGTCCATGATGCCGAGGGCTATTGCGGCATTTTCCGCAGCACGATCAAGGCTATCCACGTAATTGTCAATGTAATGGAAGAAGTCGCGGACCTCCTCATAGGGGATCAGCTTCGCCTCGTCCGCACCCGGCGTGACGCCGGCCGTGATCATGTCGTCGAGGGATGCGCGCCACTCCGCCGTGCGCCGCAGCGCGACGTGCATCCGCAGGAAGGCGTGGGCGAAGGCCGGGGAGAGGTTCGCCACCGCCTTCATGTCCTGAAGGCCAAGGTCGAGATCCTTGAACAGGGGGTCCGCCGCCGTCTCGCGCAGGTCGGCCACCAGCCGGTCGAGGTCTTCCGCGCCGAAGGAGGTGATGTCCACGGCGAAGGTGCGCGAGATGGCGATCAGCACCGAGGCCGTGAGCGGGCGCTGGTTGCTCTCGATCTGGTTGATATAGGAGGGTGAGACGGCGAGCCGCTGGGCGAGTTCGCCCTGCTTCAGCCCCAGCTTCTCGCGCAGCCGGCGTACCGCATGGCCGGCAAACACTTTCTGACGCATGGCCGCTCCAGGGCTTTGCGACGCACCTGACCCAACGTCCTGTACCGCCAGAGCTTCGAGTTCAGGATTGTGAATGATTTACAATTCGCTATGTCAATTTTTCACATATTCCAATGCGCCGCAACTCCTGTTAGCCGAATTGGGACGCAGCTGCGGGAACTGGCTGCCGGCCAAGCCTGAAAGCTCTGGCTCGGCCGCAGGAACCCGCTAGTCTCAATCCATCTCTGGCCTCAATGAAAGGCGCTCGGCATGAAGGACATCCTTGAGGAGCTCGAGAGCCGGCGGGGCGTTGCCCGCCTCGGTGGCGGCATCAAGCGCATCGAGGCGCAACACGCGCGCGGCAAGCTGACCGCCCGCGAGCGCATCAGCCTGCTGCTCGATCGCGGCACGTTCGAGGAATACGACACCTTCGTGCAGCACCGCTGCGTCGACTTCGGCATGGAGGATCAGAAGATCCCCGGCGACGGCGTGGTCACCGGCTGGGGCACCGTCAACGGCCGCAAGGTCTTCGTCTTCGCCAAGGACTTCACGGTGTTCGGCGGCTCCCTCTCCGAGGAGCACGCGCGCAAGATCACCAAGATCCAGGACCTGGCCCTGAAGACCCGCGCCCCGATCATCGGCCTGTTCGACGCCGGCGGCGCCCGCATCCAGGAAGGCGTTGCTGCGCTTGGGGGTTACGGTGAAGTCTTCAAGCGAAATGTGATCTCCTCCGGGGTCATTCCGCAGATCTCGCTCATCATGGGGCCGTGCGCCGGCGGCGACGTCTACTCCCCTGCCATGACCGATTTCATCTTCATGGTGCGGGACACGTCCTACATGTTCGTCACCGGCCCCGAGGTGGTGAAGACGGTGACCAACGAGACCGTCACCTCGGAGGAGCTGGGCGGCGCCAAGGTGCATACCTCCAAGTCCTCGGTGGCCGACGGCGCCTTCGAGAACGACGTGGAGATGCTGCTGGAGACCCGGCGCCTCATCGACTTCCTGCCCGCCAACAACATCGACGGCGTGCCCGAATGGCCCTCCTTCGATGATCCCGGCCGCACCGACGCCAGCCTCGACACTTTGGTGCCGGACAATCCCAACAAGCCCTACGACATGAAGGAGCTGATCCTGAAGGTCGTGGACGAGGGCGACTTCTTCGAGATCCAGGCGGCCTACGCCAAGAACATCCTCACCGGCTTCGGCCGCATCGAGGGGCGCACGGTGGGCTTCGTCGCCAACCAGCCCATGGTTCTCGCGGGCGTGCTCGACAGTGACGCCTCCCGGAAGGCGGCCCGCTTCGTGCGCTTCTGCGACGCCTTCGAAATCCCGATCGTCACCTTCGTGGACGTCCCCGGCTTCCTGCCCGGTACGGCGCAGGAATACGGCGGCCTCATCAAGCACGGCGCCAAGCTCCTGTTCGCCTATTCGCAGGCGACCGTGCCGCTCGTTACCGTGATCACCCGCAAGGCCTTCGGCGGCGCCTATGACGTCATGGCCTCCAAGCATGTGGGCGCGGACGTGAACTATGCCTGGCCCACCGCCCAGATCGCGGTGATGGGCGCCAAGGGCGCGGTGGAGATCATCTTCCGCTCCGACATGGGCGACCCGGAGAAGATCGCCGCCCAGACCAAGAATTACGAAGAGCGCTTCCTCTCGCCCTTCGTCGCCGCCGAGCGGGGCTATATCGACGAGGTCATCACGCCGCGCTCCACCCGCCGCCGCCTCGCCCGCGCGCTCGCCATGCTCCGCACCAAGAAGCTGGAGCAGCCCCCGCGCAAGCACGACAACATGCCGGTGTGAGCGGGCGGCGAGAAGGCCGCCTGCGAGTTGAAACTGGGAACCTGAAGCTGGGCGTCTGAAGCCGCCGACCGTTCTTGAACCGCCGTCATGCCCCGGCTCGTCCGGGGCATCCACCCATCCGCCGGATCGGGTGTTGGGGTGGATCCCCCGGACAAGCCGGGGGATGACGGCAAGGGAACACGGTTGTCGCGCGCAGACACAGGAACAGGGAACCCGACCCGAGCTTATTCGCGCCACTGGCGCAAAGGAACGAACGCCATGTTCTCGAAGATCCTGATCGCGAACCGGGGTGAGATCGCCTGCCGCGTCATCAAGACGGCGCGCAAGATGGGCATCAAGACGGTTGCCGTCTATTCCGACGCCGACAAGGACGCCCTCCATGTGGAGATGGCGGACGAGGCGGTGCATATCGGCCCGCCGCAGGCCGCCCAGTCCTACCTCATCGCCGAAAAGATCGTGGAGGCCTGCAAGAAGACCGGGGCCGAGGCGGTGCATCCCGGCTACGGCTTCCTCTCCGAGCGCGCCTCCTTCCCGAAGATGCTCGCCGAGCACGGCATCGTCTTCATCGGCCCGAACCCCCATGCCATCGAGGCCATGGGCGACAAGATCGAGTCCAAGAAGGCGGCGGCGGCGGCCAACGTCTCCACCGTGCCCGGCTATCTCGGCGAGATCGCTTCCGGCGCGGAGGCGGCCAAGATCGCCGACGAGATCGGCTATCCGGTGATGATCAAGGCCTCCGCCGGCGGCGGCGGCAAGGGCATGCGCATCGCCTACAGCCGCGACGAAGTGCAGGACGGCTTCGACCGCGCCCGCTCGGAGGCCAAATCCTCCTTCGGCGACGACCGCGTGTTCGTGGAGAAGTTCATCGTCGATCCGCGCCATATCGAGATCCAGGTGCTGGGCGACAAGCACGGCAACGTCATCTATCTCGGCGAGCGCGAGTGCTCCATCCAGCGCCGCAACCAGAAGGTCGTCGAGGAAGCCCCCTCCCCGCTGCTGGACGAAGCCACCCGCAAGAAGATGGGCGAGCAGGCCGTCGCCCTCGCCAAGGCGGTGGGCTACGACAGCGCCGGCACGGTGGAATTCGTCGCCGGGCAGGACAAGAGCTTCTTCTTCCTGGAGATGAACACCCGCCTGCAGGTGGAACACCCGGTCACGGAACTCATCACCGGCATCGACCTCGTGGAGCAGATGATCCGCGTCGCCGCCGGCGAGCCGCTGACCATCACCCAGGACGACGTGAAGCTCACCGGCTGGGCGGTGGAAAGCCGCATCTATGCGGAAGACCCCTACCGCAACTTCCTGCCCTCCACCGGCCGCCTCGTGCGCTACCGGCCCCCGGCGGAAGGCAAGGACGGCCCCATCACGGTCCGCAACGACACGGGCGTCTATGAGGGCGGGGAGATCTCCATCTTCTACGATCCCATGATCGCGAAGCTCGTCACCCACGCACCCACCCGCGCCATCGCCATCGAGGCGCAGGCGGATGCGCTGGATGCCTTCGCCATCGACGGCATCGGCCACAACATCCCCTTCCTCTCCGCGCTGATGGCGCATCCGCGCTGGCAGTCGGGCAACCTCTCCACCGGCTTCATCGCCGAGGAATATCCCGAGGGCTTCGTCGCCCGCGCGCCGGAAGGTGAGCTGGTGCATACGCTCTCGGCCGTCGCGGCGGTGATCGACCACATCCAGAACACCCGCAAGCGGCAGATCTCCGGCCAGACCTCGGGCGTGACGTGGCGCATCGCCAGGCGCCGCATCGTCAACCTCTCGGCCGGCGAGGCGACGCTCGCCACCCCCTGCGAGGTCGAGGCGGTGGACGGCGGCTTCAAGGTGCAGATCTTCGAGGCGGACGGCACGCCCGGCCACATCCACCTGCTGCGCTCCAGCTGGAAGCCCGGCGACGTGGTGTGGTCCGGCACCATCGATGCCGATCAGGTGGCGGTGCAGGTGCGCCCCATCCCCAACGGCTATTTGCTCGCCCATCGCGGCATCTCCACCAAGGCGCGGGTCTATACCGAGCTGTCCGCCTCGCTCGCCGCGCTGATGCCGAAGAAGGAGAATGCGGGCGGCGGCAAGGAGCTGCTTTGCCCCATGCCCGGCCTCGTGGTCTCCGTCGCCGTGGTGCCCGGCCAGGAGGTGAAGAACGGCGAGATCCTCGCCATCGTCGAAGCCATGAAGATGGAGAACGTGCTGCGCGCCGAGCGCGACGGCACGGTCAAGGCCGTCCACGCCAAGGCCGGCGACAGCCTCGCGGTGGATGCGGTGATCCTGGAATTCGCGTGATGGGTGCGGCGCGCCCTCTTTTCACCACGCTCCTCCCCTCTCCCCTCGAAGTCGGCTGTTGCCGACTTCGAATTTCACGAAGCGAACTCGGCAACAGCCGAGTTCGCTCGGGAGAGGGGCCGGGGGTGAGGGGGGTGCCTTGCCGCATTCCGGATGCAGGGACGAACGGCGCCACCCCCCTCACCCCAACCCTCTCCCGCAAGGGGAGAGGGAGTCCGTTCGGTTTGGTTTGGCCGGGGCGCGAGGGTGGCCTCGCGCCTCGTCATGTGAAAATGTCCGGCACATTCGACCCCTCCCCGTCCCTCCCGCCTGCGCGGGTCCGGGCGCCTGCCGGAGCCTTCTGAATGCGCCTCCTCTCCCACCTCCTCAGCCGCTTCGTGGAAAAGGGCCAGCTCACGGTCATCACGGCCGATGGCAAGCGCCACGTGTTCGGCTCGGGCAAGGACGGCCCCTCCGTCACGGTGCGGATGCACGACAAGAAGCTGGAGCGCGACCTGTTCTTCAATCCGGAGCTGGTGGCGGCGGAGGCCTATATGGACGGCCGCCTCTCCTTCGAGGACGGGGCCGGCGCGTTCGAACTGCTCAATCTCTTCTCGGTGAACCGCAAGGGCCTCGGCTCCCACCCCGTGCAGCAGGCGCTGCGCAAGGCGTGGCGTTCGGTGCGGCGGTTCCAGCAGGCGAACCCGGTGGGCAAGGCCAAGGAGAACGTCTCCTCCCACTACGACCACCCGGCCGATTTCTACCGGCTGTGGCTGGATGAGACGATGGCCTATTCCTGCGCCTACTTCACCCATCCCGACCAACCTTTGGCCGACGCCCAGCGCAACAAGTTCCGCCATATCGCGGCGAAGCTGAACATCTCCCCCGGCATGCGCGTGGCGGAGATCGGCTCCGGCTGGGGCGGGCTCGCCATCTACATGGCGAAGGAATGCGGCGCGCAGGTCACCGCCATCAACGTCTCGCCCGAGCAGCTGGCCGAGAGCCGGCGTCTGGCGGAAGCGGCCGGCGTGGCGGGCTCCATCGACTTCCGCGAGGTGGATTACCGCAACCTCACCGGCAAATATGACCGCGTGGTCTCCATCGGCATGATGGAGCATGTGGGCGTCGCCCATTTCGACGAATATTTCACCACCATCCGCAACCTGCTGGACGAGGGCGGCTTCGCGCTCATCCACGCCATCGGCCGCATGTCGCCCCCCGGCACCACGGCACCCTTCATCCGCAAGTACATCTTCCCCGGCGGCTATGTGCCGGCGCTGTCCGAAGTGTTCGCCTCCACCGAGCGCACACACCTGTGGGTGGATGATTGCGAGGTGCTGCGGCTGCATTACTACTGGACCATCCGCGCCTGGCGGCGGAACTTCATGGCCCGCCGCGCGGAAGCCGACGCCATGATGGGCGAGCGCTTCGGCCGCATGTGGGAATTCTACCTCGCCGCCGTGGAGCTGGGCTTCCTGCACGGCTCCAACATGGTGTTCCAGCTGCTCCTCTCCGAGAAGCGCGACGACGTGCCGGTGATCCGCGACTACATCGTGGACGCCGAGCGCGCGCTGGCGGCACGGGAGGGGCGGTGATGGGGGAGCTCCTGCCCTTCGCTCGCCGGTGCCTGTGGCGCCATGGACCCTCCGGTCAAGCCGGAGGGCGACACCTGCCTTCTGAACTGCCTTCTGAACTGCCGTCGTGCTCCGGCTTGACCGGAGCACCCATGCCGCGGCTGTCCGCGTCGTGGCCGACCCCTTCCCTCCCGAGGTCCTGACATGACCGACGCCACCGCCCTCCCCTTCGCAACGGACATCGCTCCCGTCACCCGCGCGGACTGGCTGAAGCTGGTGGAAGGCGTGCTGAAGGGCGCGCCCTACGACAAGCGCCTCGTGACCCGCACCTATGAGGGGCTGGCGCTGGACGCTTTGCCCGAGCGCAAGGCGGATGCGCCCCTCGTCGCCGGACGCCCGGCGGGCGCGCCGTGGGTCATCTCCATGCGGGTGGACCAGACCGACGCCGCCGAGGCCAATGCGCAGGCGCTGGAAGACCTCGACGGCGGCGCCTCGGGCCTCTCCCTCGTCTTCGCCGCCGCTCCCTCGGCCTACGGCTTCGGCCTGCCGGAGAGTGTGGACCTGGCGGTGGTGCTCAAGGACGTGCTGCTCGATCTCATCGACGTGCGCATCGAGAGCGGCAATTTCCAGGGCCGCGAGGATGCCCTCGCCTTCGCCGATCTCGTGGAGGCGCGCGGCTTCAAGCCGGAGGGCGTTTCCGTCTCCTTCGGCCTCGATCCGCTCGGCGATTTCGCCGCCCACGGCACGCTGCCCATGGCGTGGCCGCTTCTGGCGAAGCGTTTCGCCGAGACCTCGGCCATCCTCGCCGCGCGCGGCTTCGCCGGCCCCTTCGCCCGCGCCGATGGCGGCGTCTATCACGCGGCCGGCGCCTCCGACGCGCAGGAGCTGGCGGCGGTTCTCGCCACCATGGTCGCCTACCTCAAGGCCTATGCCGAGGCCGGCATAGCGCTGGAGGAGGCCGCCAGCCGCATCGAGGCGGCCCTCGTCGCCGACGTGAACCAGACCGCCACCATCGCCAAGTTCCGCGCGCTCCGCCTGCTGTGGGCCGCCGTGTTGCGCGAGTGCGGCCTGCCGGAAAAGCCGCTGAAGCTGCACGGTACCACCGCGTGGCGCTCCCTCACCCGCCGCGACCCTTACGTGAACCTGCTGCGCACCACGATCGCCGCCTTCGCGGCCGGCGTGGGCGGGGCGGACAGCGTCACCGTTCTGCCCTTCACCCAGGCGCTGGGCCTGCCGGACGCCTTCGCCCGCCGCCTCGCCCGCAACACGCAGGTGATGCTGCTGGAGGAGAGCAACGTCCACCGCGTCGCCGATCCCGCCGCCGGTGCCGGCGCCATGGAGGCCCATACGGACGGCCTCGCGGAAAAGGCGTGGAACCTCTTCCGCACCATCGAGAAGCGCGGTGGCATGGCCGACGTGCTGGAAGACCGCTGGTTCAAGGCCGAGATCGCCGAGGTGAAGGCCAAGCGCGACGCCGATGTCGCCACGCGCAAGGCCCCCATCACCGGCACGTCGGAATTCCCCATCCTGGTGCAGGAGGCGCCGGAGGTTCTGGCGCCGCTGCCGCCCGCCGCCCCGGTGGCGGACGGCGCGCTCGCGCCCACCCGCATCGCGGAAGCCTTCGAGGCCCTGCGCGACGCCGCCGAGGCCGCGCCCAAGGCGCCGGTGGTGTTCCTCGCCGCCCTCGGCCCGGTGGCGGCCTTCACGGCGCGGGCGACCTTCGCCAAGAACTTCTTCGAGGCCGGCGGCATTGCCGCGCCGGTGCCGGACGGCTTCGCCGACCTGGACGCGCTCGTCGCCGCCTTCAAGACGTCGGGCACGCCCTTCGCCTGCCTCGTCTCCTCCGATGAGGTGTACGGCGCCGAGGGCGCGGCGGCCGCTACCGCCCTGAAGGCGGCCGGCGCCACCGCCGTCTGGCTCGCCGGCAAGCCCGCCTCCGAGCTTCAGGCGATGCTCGCTCCGGCGGGCGTCGCCGATTTCATCTTCGCCGGCTGCGATGCGCTGGAGACTCTGACTCGCGCTCAGGTTGCGGCGGGCATAGAATGAGGCCATTGGCATTCATTCCCTTGGGGCGGGGACGCGATGACACTGGCCTTGAATCTGCGATCCGACCTCGCTCGGCTGAGCGACGCCGAGCTGGCGAAGCGGTGCGACGCCATCTGGGCCGACATGGAGGCGCTGGAGCACGACCGGGGCGCCCTGCGCACCTCGCCGCGCTGGCGCGGCCCGATACGCCATCCGCGCGCCTATCTGTTTTTCGCCATGGCGGGCAGCGGCAGCGCGTCGGAGCTGGACATCCTGCTCTCCGCCTTCGTCTCCGGCACCGCGCTGGCGGATGTGGTGTCGCGCCTGCCGCGCATCCGGCTGCATCTGGCGCTGTGCGAAATGCAGGACATTCTGGACGAAATGAAATCCCGGACCCGGTCGCCGCTCAGGCCTGCGCCGTCGCGACCCGAGTCCATTTGAGCTAGGATGGATGCCATGAGCCCGATCCCCAATTTCGCCGAGATCGCCTGGCGTGCCGCCGCCCCCGCCGTCCCTTCCGCCGCCGCCGAGGCGTGGACGACGCCCGAGGGCATTCCGGTGAAGCCGCTCTACGGCCCGGCGGACATCGAGGGCCTCGGCTATATCGATACCTACCCCGGCATCGCGCCCTTCCTGCGCGGGCCCTATGCGCCCATGTATGCCACCCAGCCCTGGACGATCCGCCAATATGCCGGCTTCTCCACGGCGGAGGATTCCAACGCCTTCTACCGGCGCAACCTCGCCGCCGGCCAGAAGGGCCTATCGGTGGCCTTCGACCTCGCCACCCACCGCGGCTATGACAGTGACCACCCCCGCGTCGCCGGCGACGTGGGCATGGCGGGTGTCGCCATCGATAGCATCTACGACATGCGCACGCTGTTCTCCGGCATCCCGCTGGACCAGATGAGCGTGTCCATGACCATGAACGGCGCTGTGCTGCCGATCCTGGCGCTCTATGTGGTGGCGGCCGAAGAGCAGGGCGTAGCGGCCTCCAAGCTTTCCGGCACCATCCAGAACGATATTCTCAAAGAATTCATGGTGCGGAACACCTATATCTATCCGCCCGCGTCTTCCATGCGCATCATCTCCGACATCTTCGCCTTCACCTCGAAGGAGATGCCGCGCTACAACTCCATCTCCATTTCCGGCTACCACATGCAGGAAGCCGGCGCGACGCAGGATCTCGAACTCGCCTATACGCTGGCGGACGGCGTGGAATACGGCCGCGCCGGTGCGGCTGCGGGCCTGCCCATCGACGTGTTCGCGCCGCGCCTCTCCTTCTTCTGGGCCATCGGCATGAACTTCTACATGGAGGTGGCGAAGCTGCGCGCCGCCCGCCTCCTGTGGACGCGCCTGATGACCGACCTCGGGGCAAAGAACCCCAAGTCGCTGCCCCTGCGCACCCATTCCCAGACCTCCGGCTGGTCGCTGACCGCGCAGGACGTGTTCAACAACGTCATGCGCACGGCCATCGAGGCCATGGCGGCGACGCAGGGCCAGACCCAGTCGCTGCACACCAACGCCCTCGACGAGGCACTGGCGCTGCCCACGGACTTCTCCGCCCGCATCGCCCGCAACACCCAGATCCTGCTCCAGCAGGAGAGCGGCACCACACGGCAGATCGATTTGTGGGGCGGCTCCTATTTCGTGGAGAAGCTCACCGCCGACCTCGCCGCCAAGGCGTGGGCGCACATCCAGGAAGTCGAGGCGCTGGGCGGCATGGCCAAGGCCATCGAGGCCGGCATTCCCAAGCTGCGCATCGAGGAGGCTGCCGCCACCACCCAGGCCCGCATCGACGGCGGCGCCCAGACCGTGGTGGGCGTCAACAAGTTCAAGCCGCAGAAGGACCGCCTCATCGACGTTCTCAAGGTGGAGAACGCCGCCGTCCGCGCCGCGCAGATCGAGAAGCTCAATCGCCTCAAGGCCGAGCGGAACCCGGCCGAGGTGGCGTCCAAGCTCGAAGCCCTCACCAACGGCGCCGCCGGCAACGGCAATTTGCTGGCGCTGGCCATCGAGGCGGCGCGGGCCAAGGCCACAGTGGGCGAGATTTCGGACGCGCTGGAGAAGGTGTTCGGCCGCCACCGCGCCGAGATCCGCGCCATCTCCGGCGTCTACAAGCGCGAGGCTTCCGCCATGACGGACAAGGTGGGCAAGGTGCAGAAGCTGGTGGAGGCGTTCGAGACCGCCGAAGGCCGCCGCCCGCGCATCCTCGTCGCCAAGGTGGGCCAGGACGGCCACGACCGCGGCCAGAAGGTGATCGCCTCCGCCTTCGCCGACCTGGGCTTCGACGTGGACATCGGCCCCCTCTTCGCCACCCCCGAGGAAGCCGCCCGGCAGGCGGTGGAGAACGACGTCCACGTGGTGGGCATCTCGTCGCTGGCCGCCGGCCACCTCACCCTCGTGCCGGCGCTGAAGGCGGCGCTGGAGGCGGAAGGGCGCGGCGACATCATGGTGGTGGTGGGCGGCGTGGTGCCCCCGCAGGACTACGACGCGCTGAAGGCCTTCGGCGCCGAAGCCATCTTCCCGCCCGGCACCGTCATCGCCGACGCGGCGAAGGAGCTGCTGCACACGCTTTCCCACCGGCTCGGGCATAACCTCGAAGCGGCGGAGTGACCGCAGCCGCGAGCGGGGCGCCCACGATGGCGCCCGGCGCCACCTTGCGCCTCCTCGAGCCGGCGCCCGGCGTGCTCGCCTTCTATGACGGGCGCATCCCCGGTGTGCGGCTGCACGGGCTTGAGGAGAACTGGCTGGACGACGGCGCCTTCGCCCTCGGCATCGCCTCCTATGCGGTGATCGATGGCGACGACGCCCTCGTCTACGACACCCACATCACCCTCGGCCACGCCCGCTTCATCCGCGCGACGCTGGAGGAGCGGGGCGCGCGGCGCATCCGGGTGGTGCTGAGCCACTGGCACGACGACCATGTGGCCGGCAACGCCGCCTTCGCCGATTGCGAGATCATCGCCAACCGCCAAACCGACGCCCTGCTCCGCGCCAACCGCGCCCGGCTGGAGGCGGCGGACCCGCCCATCAATCCCCTCGTGCTGCCCAACCTTCTGTTCGATGAGCGGCTCTCGCTGAGGGTGGGCGCTCTGCCCATCGAACTCATCCAGATGGACATCCACAGCCGCGACGGCACCGTCGCCCTGCTCCCGGGCGGTATGCTCCTCGCCGGCGACACTTTGGAAGACCCCATCACCTATGTGGACGAGCCCGACCGCCTCGCCGCGCACCTGATTGGCCTTGAGCGCCTCGCGGCGCTGGGCGCGACGCGCATCCTGCCCTGCCACGGCGCGCCCGAGGTGATCGCCGCCGGCGGCTACGGGCCGGCGCTGATTGAGGCGACGCGGCTCTATGTGGAGAAGCTGCTCAGGCTGAAGGCCGAGCCGGCGCTGGCAGGGCTCGACCTGCGCGCGTTCGCGGCGGAAGCGTTCGCCACCGGGGCGATTTCGTACTTCGAGCCTTATGAGGCGGTCCACCGGCGCAATGTTGAGGCGGTCATGGCGCTCGACTGAGCGCCCCCCCTCAGTCCACGCCCTTCCCGTTCCACCGCTTCGTCGTCGGCAAATCGAGGCCGAACAGGTCGAGGGCGCGGGCGACGGTCTGGTCCACGATCTCCAGGATGGAGGTTGGCCGGTGGTAGAAGGCCGGCACCGGGGGCATGAGGATGGCGCCGTTGCGGGTCGCCTGTGCCATCAGCTCCACATGCCCGGCATGGAGCGGGGTTTCGCGCAGCAGCAGCACCACGCGGCGCCGCTCCTTCAGGCACACGTCGGCGGCGCGCACCACCAGTTCGTCATTGTAGCAATGGGCGATGCCGCTCAGCGTCTTGATGGAGCAGGGCGCGACCAGCATCCCCTCCGTCACGAACGAGCCGGAGGAGACGGACGCGCCGATGTCCTTCGGATTGTGGACGTGGTGGGCGAGCGCGCGCACCGCGTCCGGCGTGAAGTCGGTCTCGGCGATAATGGTGCGGGCGCCGGAGGGCGAGAGCACGAGATGGGTCTCGACCCCGCCCCGCTCCCGCAGAAGCTGGAGCGCGCGGATGCCGTAGATGGCGCCCGACGCGCCGGTGATGGCCACCACGAGACGTTTCATGTCGTCAATCCGGCAGCGCCAGATCCGACCAGATGGCCTCGGTCAGGTCCGTGAAGGCGGGATCGCTGCGCATGGAGCGCATGTGCCGGGGACGCGGCAGCTCGACCTTGTATTCGGCGAGGATGCGCGCCGGGCGGGCGCTGAACACCACCACGCGGTCGGCCAGCGCCACCGCCTCCTCGATGTCATGGGTGACAAAGATGATGGAGCGGCGCTCCGCCTCCCACACCCTCAAAAGTTCGAGGCCCATGGCGATCTTGGTCTGGTAGTCGAGCGCGCCGAAAGGCTCGTCCATCAGCATCAGGGACGGGCGATAGGCGAGCAGGCGTCCCAGCGACACGCGCTGGCGCATGCCGCCCGAAAGCTGCTTCGGCCAGGCATTCTCGAAGCCGTCGAGCCGCAGCAGCTTGATGAGCCGCGCCACCTGCGCCGCCTGTTCGCCGGCGGGCGTGCCGCCCAGCTCGGCGCCGACGCGGATGTTCTGCGCCACCGTGCGCCACGGCAGCAGCGCATCCTTCTGGAACATGAAGCCCACCTTGGGCGGCGGCCCGGTGACGGCCTTGCCATCCACCTCCACCTGCCCGCCGGAGGGCTTCAGCAGCCCGCTGATGGCACGCAGGATGGTGGACTTGCCCGAGCCCGAGGGCCCCACCACGGCGACGAATTCGCCCTCCGCCACATCGAGCGAGATGCCGGAGACCACCTCCAGCGGCAGCATGTCCGGCCGGGGGAAGGAGATGCAGAGGTCTTTCAGCGCGGCGCGCGGCCTCGTCGTTTCGGCGGAAAGCGCCAATTGTGTCAGCGCCATGTGATCACCCTCCGCTCGATGAAGCCGACAAGCTGGTTGGCCAGCATGGCCAGAACCATCAGCACGATGAGGCCGGTGAACACGCCGGTGGTGTCGAGCTGCCCGCCCCGGCTTTCCACGTACCAGCCGAGGCCGCGGTTCGCCCCGATCAGCTCGCCCACCACCGCGCCGATGAGCGCAAGGCCGATGCCGATGCGGAAGGAGGCGAGGATCCACGGCGTCACCGCCGGCAGCAACACCCGCCGCACCAGATAGAACCGTCCGGCGCGCATGGACTTCATGAGGTCCAGATGGTCGGGATCGATGGTGCGGATGCCCTCCATCACGTTCATCAGGAAGATGAACACCACCATGGTGAAGGCCATCATGATCTTGGAGAACAGGCCGATGCCGAACCACAGGATGAACAGCGGCGCGAGCGCCACGCGCGGCAGGCCGTAAAGCCCCATGATGACCGGATCGAGCGTGCGGGCGACTTCCGGCGCCCGCGCCAGCACGATGCCGAGCGGGATGCCGACCACGGCGGCGAGCAGCAGCCCCGCCCCCGCCTCCTGCAGCGTGGTGCTGGTGTGCAGCCACAATTCGCCGCTCAGCGCCAGCTCCCACAGCCGCGCCGCGATCAGGCTCGGCCGACTGCTCCAGAACGGGTTGAACAGGGTGTGGGAGGCCAGCTCCCACAGGCCGAGCAGGACGGCGATGAGACCGATCTGCCGCAACCCGGTGGCGCCGATGCCCAGAGAGAGGCGCCGGGCCGGCCGCGCCAGCGCCGGCCCGCGCGTGGTGATGGTGTCGCTCATGCGGCGCCTCATTTGGGCAGATAGGAGAGAGCCACGATGTCGGCGTAGGGCATCGGCTTCAGCTTCGGCTCGGCGATGGTCATCATGGCCATCAGGAAGTTGAAGCTCTCGGGGGACATGATGCCGTCCTTGGAGAGATAGCCTGCGGCCAGGTCATCGGCGAGCTGGGCGACCATGGCATCGTCCTTCATCTCGGGAAACAGGGCCTTGATGGCCGGGTAGAGCACGGTCTTGTCCTGCTGGATGAGGCGCAGAGCCTTCACCACGGCCCGCGCCACCTTGCGCGCGTCTTCCGGATGCGCCTTCAGCCAGGTATCGGTGGCGATGAGGTCCTGCGCCGGATAGGGCAGCTTGCGGAAATCCTCGATGATCCGGTAGGCGCCCTTCTCGGCCATCACGATCTGGATGTCGGGCGTGGAGAACATGCCGCCGGCGATGGCGCCGGCCTGCAGCGCCGCCTTCTGCGCGCCCGCGCGGCCCACCGAGAGGAGGATGAAGTCCTTGTCCGGATCGAGCCCGGCCTTGCGGATGGCATAGCGCACCGTGGTGTCGGTGAGGCTGCCGGCGGTGGTGATGCCGATCTTCTCGCCCTTGAGGTCGGCGATGCTCTTGGCGGTGGAATCCGCCTTGCCGATCAGCGCGTAGCTGTGCTGCTCGGCGAGCGCCACCAGCACCTTTCCGCCGAGCCCGCGATCCTGGAGATGGACCGCATGGTCGGCGGCGCAGATGCACAGATCGATGCTGCCGGAGGCGAGCGCCTGCGCCACCGGGCCGCCGCCCTTGAAGTCGAGGCGCTCATATTTGAGGCCCTCCTCGGCGAAAAAGCCTTTCTGGTCGGCGACGAGAATGGGCAGGCCGCCGGCCGAGAGCTGGGCGACGCCGATCTTGAGCAGCGTCTCGGCGGAGGCGGCGATGGACGAAAGGCCGGCCAGCGGCAGCAGCGCCGCGGCGAAGAGAAGAGACTTAAACCTGCGACGCATGTGTTCACCCTCTGGAAGAGTGGAAGGATGCTTCACCAACTTCAGACGCCCTGGCCTCTTCTGTGCTTCAGGCGATCTCTGCTTTTCTTGTTATTCAACCGGGATAGCCCCGAAGATTCTTCTGGTTTGGAGACGAGGGGCGCGGCGTCCCCGCAGCCGCCACGCCCCTCGTCCCGGCCCTCAGCCAACCGGCTCAGCGGCCGGGCGGCTTGGCGGCGAAGGCAGAGCCGCGCAGGCACATGGCGCCCTTCGCGTCCTGCCACAGCCGTTCGGTGGCGTGCAGATGGCCGAGGGCACGGGCGACAATGGCGAAGTTGTAGTCGCTGAATGCTTCGGCGATATCCGTGTAATAGCGCGGCGCCTCGCCGATCATCTGCGCGATCTTCTCGGCCAGCGCCGCGACATCTTCATCGGTCGCGGAAGCGCCCGGCTCATCCGCCTTGCCGGAGACGTAATCGCCGATCTTCGCCGTGTCGGCGTAGGCATAGGCGATGCGCTCGTAGCGCTCCTTCGGGATGCCCTCCGAGATGGTGGCATCGATGCCGACCTTCGCGGTGGTGGGCACCACGCCGGGCGGCGTCGGCGGCAGGCTCGGGTCCAGCGGCTTTCCGCGTGCGCCGGTGACGATCATGATGTCCTTGTCGCCCTGCACGCGCGTGGCGATGGCCCACTCCACGTCCATGGGATTGAAGACGTCGATATCGTCGTCCACCACCACCACATGCTTCAGGTCCATCACCGAAAGGGCGGCGAGAAGGGCATTCTTGCCCTCCCCCGGCTGCTTCTTGATGGAGATGACCGCGTGCCAGAAGGCGCAGCCGCCGAGGGTGACGTTGATGTCCTTCACCTGCACGCCGGCCGTCTTCAGCGCCTGCCGGATGGCCGCGTAGCGGGTGGGGGCGGCGAGCCAGGTGTTCTCCCACGGCATGTGGAGCGCGTAATAGACCGCATCCTTGCGCATGGAGACGGACTTGATGCGCACGATGGGGTTCCAGTGCAACCCGCCCATGAGGCGGGTGAACTCGCCGAAGCGGCCCTCGGGGTAGACCCAGCCGTGGGGCAGGATTTCCGCCTCCAGGACGATCTCGGCGTCGGCGATGTAGGGCACGTCGATGGTGCGGCAGGGCGCGAGGTCCACCGGACCGCCGCGCAGGCCGCCGGAGATGGCCATCTCATCCACGCCGAGGGGCGCGCGGAAGCCCGAGCCCATGATCTCGTAGGGATGGGTGCCGATGGAGATGGAGATCGGACAGGGCCGGCCCGCCTCATACGCCCGCTGCGCGAACAGGCGCATGTTGTTCGGCGTGACGATATCAATGCCGGTGAGGTTCTTTTCCTTGACGATGAAGCGATAGATGCCCGCGTTCAGCCCGAATTCCGGATCGCGCGCGATCACGACGCCGGCCGTGATCATCGGCCCGCCGTCATAGATCGAGCTCATGGGGATGGGCAGCTTGTAGAGATCGACGGCATCGCCCTCCATCACCACCTCCTGCGTGGGGGAGGTGTTGACGATGTTGGGGTTCACCGGCCGGTCGATGGCCGCCCTCAGCTTCATCTCGATTTCGGGATAGGCGGTGCAGCCGAGCGACATGATGGCCCGCTTCTGCGAGCGGATGATGCCGGAGACGACGGGCACGTCGTAGCCGATGACATTGTGGAAGAACAACGCCTTGTCGGACTGGTCCACCAAGGTCGCGATGTGGCGGATGTCGATCGGCTGATGCAGGTCGATCAGTTCGCCCTGATCGCGAAGCCGGGCCAGAAACTCCCGAAACGTCTCGGTATCATGCCGCATCTGTCACGCTCCACGCGCGCCACGTGCCGTGGCCGCGCCACAAAAAAGGCCCGGCCTGCGGCCGAGCCCTGGATCACCTGACGGTCCGCCCGGACACCCGCGCGCCGGCCCGCGCCACGCGGAACCCGCGATGGGGTGCGCCCGGCACGGCGCGCCGGCCGGGATGGCTGAAACGGGAAGGTTGGGCTGTCGTCGCATCGACCATGATGGGAAACACCTCTCGAACGCACGCCACTTGCAGACATTCACTTGGCCGATGCTTCCGGCACCGGCGGAATACTGCGCGATGTACAATCAACAGGCCGCCGGGGCGCGCGTGAGCGCACCGTCATGCTCCGGCAGATGAGATACGCGTGGTGCTACACAGCCCGGTTTCGGGCAGGCCGCGGACGCGGATGAACGGTCGTCACGCCGGGAGGCGAGATCTCCATCCGCCGCGCGCGGTCGGCCGGAAACCAGCCACCACGGAAGACATAATACATAGCTTGGTATGCAAGTCCATCTATTCGCCATGCCCGAATATTGGGCAATCGTCGGGCGCGATCCGATCAAAAGGAATGAGCGCGAACGGTCGATCGCCCTCTAACTCCATGAAAGAGCGAGCGTTATTCGATGTGATGCGATCCAGTCAGTCCTGCGCGCCCTACTCGTCGCGACGGCGCAGGTCGGCTTCCAGCCGGTCCGTGAGGTGGATGAGCATGTCGCGCAGCGCCGCCTGAGCCGCCGGATCGAGCCCTTCCAGCGCCACGCTGTTGACGTCAGCGGCGTTGCGCACCGCCGCGCGGGCGAGGCGCGCGCCATCCTCGGTAAGATGGATGGTGGCGAGCCGGCCGTCCTCGGCGCTCTGCCGGCGGGTGATGAGCCCGTCCCGTTCCATCCGCTTCAAAGTATTGGCCATGGTTGCCTGCTCGATGCGCACCACCTCGCACAGGTCGCGCTGGCTGATGCCGTCGCGAGCGAGCAACTCGACGGCGATCGGATACTGGCCGGGCAGGATTCCATCCGCCCCGTTGCGCACCTTCAGCGACTGGGCGAGCAGCCGGGCAAGCAGGCTGATGAGGTAGCCGAGCGTCATCTGGTGCAGCGGGGCGACCTCGAAGCCGTCCGGCGCCGCCGTCTCCTGCGCCTGATGCTTCCCCCTGGCCGCCATCCCCGCCCCCTCCGCTCGCATCACAGATCCACCCGGCCGGGCGCGCGACCCGGCCTGCGCCCCGTCTCGGGCGCGGCCCCCTTTTTGGTTTTAGAGGCAGAGCGGCTGAATTTCCAAGGTCTCGCGCGATACGCCCGGACAGAGCAAGAGCCCGGCCGCCGCCCAAGGCACCGGATGGTCCATTCTTGGGCAGCGCACCGTGAGCTTCCCACCGGAACCGCCTGCTTTTGCGACAGCATCGGATTAGTGAATTGTTTTAAATGGATAAATTTTTTAATAGCGTGCTATCTATTTAGTCTTCTCCGTTCCGGAGGCGCGCTGTAGGCTTCTCACCAGTCAGCCGAGAGGTGATGAGCGTGGCCGAGGAGCGCGACAGCGACCGGGGATCGGATGCGGGGCATGTCCTCGAAATTCCGAGCGCGACCCTGAAGGGCCGGCAGGCCTACGACCTGCTCCGGCGCGAGATCGTCTCCTGCCGCATCCTGCCGGGCACGCGCTTCACCGAGGCGGAGCTGATGGAGCGGCTGGAGATCGGCAAGGCGAGCTGCCGCATCGCCCTCCAGCGGCTCATCCAGGACGGCGTCGTCGCCTCCATGCCGCGCCACGGCTACCGGGTCACGCCCATCACCGTGAAGGATGTGGAAGAGGTCTTCGCGCTCCGGCTCGTGCTGGAGCCGCTAGCCGCGCGCGGCGCCGCCGGGCGGGTCAACCGCGCCCATCTGGAGCGCCTCGAACAGGCTTGCCGGGTGAAGCTGCCCACCGACGTGGGCAACCAGATCGACTTCTTTCTCGAAGCCAACCGCAGCTTCCACATGGCCATCGCCGAGGCGGCCGGAAACCAGCGCCTGTGCCGCACGCTCTCCGGCTTGCTCGACGAGATGACCCGCCTCGTGGCGCTGGGCTTCGGCGTGCAGGGCGTGCGCCCCAATATCGCCAACGATCACGTCCTGCTCATCGAATATCTCTCGGCCGGCGATGCGGCCGCCGCCGCCGAAGTGGCGCGGCGCCATGTGGAGACGTTCCGCGAGATGACCATGGAAAAGGTCATCGCCTCGCTGAAGGATTCCGCGGCGGTGGTCCCGGTCTCCCCCCTCTCCAGCCTCGGCGGGAGGGTGCGGTGAGCGTCGTTCAGCTGGAAAGCGTCGGCAAGAGCTTCGTGCGCCGCGACGGCGAGCAGCTCGAAGTGCTGCGCAACATCGATCTCGACGTGCCGGAGCGCTCCATCGTCGCCCTTGTCGGCGCCTCGGGCTGCGGCAAGAGCACCCTGCTCAACATCGTCGCCGGCCTCATCCCGCCGGATCAGGGCGCGGTCTTCCTGAACGGCCAGAAATCGAGCGCCTTCAAGGACTGGCGCACGATGACCTACATGTTCCAGGAGGACCGTCTGTTCCCCTGGCGCACCACGGCCCAGAACGTCGCCCTCGGCCTCGAAGCGGCCGGCCTGCCGCGCAAGGAACGGCGCGAGCGGGTGATGCAGGTGCTGGAGCTGGTGGGGCTGGAAAAGTTCGCCGATTCCTTCCCCCACGAGCTGTCCGGCGGCATGCGCTCACGCGCCGCATTGGGCCGCAGCCTCGTCACCGAGCCGTCGATCCTGCTCATGGACGAACCGTTCTCCAAGCTCGACCCCTCCATCCGCACGCAGATGCACGACGAGGTGCTGCGCATCGCCGCGCTCCGGCAGATGTCGGTGCTGTTCGTCACCCACGATGTCGAGGAGGCAGTGGTGCTCGCCAACAAGATCGTGGTGCTGATGCCGCGCCCCGGGCGGGTGAAGGAAACCCGCGAGATCGCCCTGCCCTACCCCCGCAATCCGCTGTCGCCCGAGGTCGCCGAGGAAGTGCGCCTGCTGCGCCTGAGCCTTTGAGCCCCAACGCTTTCCGCCGCGTCCGTCCCCCTTCGCAGAAGCCGAGCCCGATGAAGCGCTCTCCCCTCCAGATGACCCAGGACCGCCGGCTGCGCCTGATCGGCCTCAGGCTGCTGCTCATCGTCGTCGTGGTCGGCGTCTGGGGCATCGGCTCGCTGGGGGCGCCCGCCTTCATCCTGCCGAGCCCGGCGCGGGTCTTCGGCGTGTGGACGAAGCTGGTGGTGACGCCGGGCTTCTGGGCCGATTTCGGCATCACCTTCTACCGCATCGCCATGGGCTTCGCCTTCGCCACCGTGGTGGGCGTGGTGCTCGGTCTCCTGCTGGGGGCGAGCCGCCTGCTGGGCGATTTCTTCCAGCCTTTGCTGGTGGTCATCAACACGGTGTCATCCTCCATCTGGGCGATTTTCGCGCTCATCTGGTTCGGCCTGTCCAACTGGTCCACCATCTTCGTGGTGTTCATGACGGCGATGCCGCTCATCCTCACCAATGTGTGGCAGGGCACGAGCACGGTGAACCGCGAATTCATCGAGCTGGCGCAGACGTTCCGCATGTCGCGGCTGCAGGTTCTGCTGAAGATCTATTTGCCCACCATCCTGCCCCAGTTTTTCGCCGGTGCCCGCCTTGCCTTCGGCTTCGGGGCCCGCGTCTCCATCGTGGCGGAAGCGCTCGGGGCGTCGAGCGGCATCGGCTACCGGCTGCGGCAGGCGGCGGACCTCGTGCAGACGGATCAGGTGTTCGCGTGGACCGCGACGCTCGTCATCCTGATGATCTTCGTCGAGGCGATGCTGCTGAAGCCGCTCGAAAGTCGTCTCTTCGCCTGGCGCAAGCCGCGCCCGGACTGACACCGATAAAACAAAAAACAATACAACCTTCCAACACGGGGATTTCGATATGAAGCGTCTTGCTTTACTGGCCGCCGCAGTCGCAATCGGCCTGTCGTCTCTTCCTGCCGAAGCCGCGAAGGTGCGGATCGGCTACTGGAGCTCGGGCGTCAGCCTCGGCTTCGGCTCCTTCCTGGAAGCCGGCAAGTTCATGGAGAAGCAGGGGCTCGAAGCCGAGTTCGTGAAGTTTCCGGATGTCAACGCACCCACCAAGGCCATGGCCGCCGGTGCCATCGACTTCGCCATCGGCGCGAGCGCCGGCAGCGCCTTCTCGGTTGCCGCCGACGGCCTGCCCGTGAGCATCGTTCTCGCCACGCAGGTGGCCGATCTCGACTTCGTGGTGATGGCGGACTCGCCCATCACCAAGATGGAGGAGCTGAAGGGCAAGAAGATCGGCATGTCGCCGGCCGGCAGCGCGACGGCGGCCATCAGCGCGGCCATTCTCATCAAGAATTACGGCATGGCAGCCTCGGACTTCGAGGCCGTTCCGGGCGCCGATCCCCGCCTCGCGCAGTTCCTGGTGCAGAAGAACATCGACGCCGCCGCGCTGCGCACCGTCACCATCGCCCTTCTGCCGGACGTGAAGCTGCGCAAGCTCGCCTCCTTCCGCGCCGAGTGGGCGAAGGTCACCGGCAAGGCGGCCCCGCCCGTGCTCGGCGTCGGCCTCATGCGCAACGCCTGGATGAAGGAAAATCCGGGCGCCGCCGCCAAGGTCATCGCGGGCATGCGGGGCGCCTACGAGGCCGGCAAGGCGGACAAGGCCGCCGTCGCCAAGGCCCTCATGGCCGCCGGCAACATCCCCGAGGATGACGCCAAGGCCTACGCCGCCCTGTGGGACGGCATCTACACCGTCTCCATGGAACCCGCCGACATCGCCTCGATGAAGGCCGAGTTCGAAGTCTTCAAAAGCGTCGGCGCAGTAAAGGGCGACCTGCCCGACGCGGCCCTGGACCCCGCTCCCTATGAGGCTTCCAAGGCCATCAAGTAGTCGCCCTGGCGCGCAAGCCGCCGAAACGGTCCAAGCAGAGAGAAGTGAAATGACAAAAACCATGAAGGCCCTGCTGCTGAAGCAACATGGCGACGTGAGCGACCTTCAGGTCGTCACCGACTATCCGGTCCCCAGCGCCAAGCCGGGTGAGGTGGTGATCCGGGTCGGCGCGTCGTCCTTCAACTATCACGACGTGTTCACGGTGAAGGGCATGCCCGGCATCAAGGTGCCGCTGCCCGTCATCATCGGCCTCGACATGGCCGGCGAGATCGTGGAGCTGGGCGAGGGCGTCACCGGCTGGGCGGTGGGCGACCGGGTGCTCGTGAACCCGCTCAACCCCAAGGTGGGGCTGATGGGCGAGATGATGGACGGCGGCATGGCGGAATACTGCGCCGTCACCGCCGGCCAGCTCATCAAGATGCCCGACGGCGTGAGCTTCACCGACGCCGCCTCTTTGCCGGTGGCCTACGGCACGGCGCACCGCATGCTGGTCACCCACAACACGGTGAAGGCGGGCGACAAGGTTCTCATCCTCGGCGCCTCGGGCGGCGTGGGCACCGGCTGCGTCATGCTCGCCAAGCAGATGGGCTGCGAAGTGATCGCCTGCGCCGGCTCCGACGACAAGATGGCCCGCCTGAAGGAACTGGGCGCGGACCACGTCGTCAACTACCGCACCACCGACTTCTCCAAGTGGGCGGTCGAGAAGTACGGCAAGCCCCAGCGCCGCACCTATGAGGGCGGCGTGGACGTGGTGGTGAACTTCACCGGCGGCGACACCTGGGTGCCCTCGCTGCGCTGCGTGAAGCGCGGCGGCACCATCCTGGTGTGCGGCGCCACCGCCGGCCACGATCCGAAGGAAGATCTGCGCTACATCTGGAGCTTCGAGCTGAAGGTCATCGGCTCCAACAGCTTCTACCACGAAAACCTCTCCGCCCTCATGGACATGATCCAGAAGGGCGAGCTGAAGCCGGTGGTGGACAAGATTCTCCCCCTCGAAGAGGCCGCCGAGGGCCTGCGCATGATCCGCGACCGCGAGGTCATGGGCAAGATCGTCGTCACCCCCTGAGAGGCCGCCATGTCTGACGCTCCCCTGACCAAGGAACAGGTCGAAGCCCTCCTCCTGAAGGGCCCCTTCCACCAGTGGCTCGGCCTCACCGTCGAGGACGTGGGCGAGGGCACCATCCGCCTGCGCGCCAAGTGGCGCCCGGAATGGGTGGTGAACGCCGACCGGGGCTACGCCCACGGCGGCATCCTCGCCACGCTGGTGGACCTCACCGCCGACTGGGCGCTGGTGTCGAAGACCGGCCGCGGCGTACCCACCGTCGATCTTCGCGTGGACTACCACCGCGCGGCCATGCAGCACGACCTGATCTGCGTGGGCAAGGTCATCAAGTTCGGCGGCCAGCTCTGCGTCTCCGAGGCGCAGATCCTGGACGAGGACGGCAAGCTGCTGGCCTCCGGGCGCGGGGTCTACATGATCCCGCCCAAGGCCTGAGGAGGCGCCCGTGGCCGCGCTCGACCATGTGGTGATCAACACCCTCAAGTCCATGGACGCGGCCGCGGACCTCTTTGCGGCGCTGGGCTTCACGCTCACGCCGCGGGGGACCCATTCGCTCGGGTCCATCAACCATCTGATGATGACGCCCGGCGCCTATCTGGAGCTGGTGGGGGTGCCGGACACCGGCCGCCAGCGCCAGGAGGTGCTGGACAGCCCGTTCGGCCTCAATGGCCTGGTGCTGCGCACCTTCGACGCCGACGCCACCCGCGACACGCTCGCGGCCGCCGGCTTCGCCCCGACCGGGCCGGTGGCCTTCTCGCGGCCGGTGGAGGTGGACGGGGTGGAGCACGATGCCCGCTTCCGCACCGTGCGCCTGCCGCCGGAGACCTTCCCGGCCGGGCGCGTCTATTTCTGCGAGCACCTAACGCCGGAGCTGGTCTGGCGGGATGAGTGGATGACGCATCCCAACGGCTTCTGCGCCATCGACGCCTTCACCATCGCCTCACCCCACCCGGAAGCCGAGGCGCGTCGCCTCGCCAGCGCCTTCGCCAGCGTCGCCGAGCCCGATGGCGCGGGCTGGCGCGTGCCGCTGGACGATGCCGACGTGCGCGTGGTGCCAGGCGACAAAGCCGCCTTCCGCACGGCGACGTTGCGCTTCTCATCCCTCGACGACATCGCGGCCCGCGCCAACGCGCTGAGGGACGCCCGCTGGGAGGCGCTCGACCCCGACGCGGGCCTCCTCACCCTGCCCGCCTTTGACCTGAACCTGACCTGCAGGAGCAGCCGATGAGCCTGCCCGCGAATCTCGGGGATTTCGTCTGCCGCACCACCGCGCCGGACCACCCCCTGTTCATCGGCCTCGATTTCGACGGCACCACCACCGTGCTCACCCGCGCCGGCTTCGACGCCCTCGCCGATGCCGTGGCGCGCGGTCTTCTCAAGCACGGCCTCGTGCGCGGCGACCGCGTCGCCCTCCTCGCCGCGAACCGGCCGGACTATGTGGCGGTGGTGATGGGTGCCATGCGCGCCGGCATCGTGCCGGTGCCGGTGAACTTCAAGTTCCCGGCCGCCACCATCGCCGACGTGATCGCCGATTGCGGCGCACGCCTCGTGGTCCACGACGGCGAGCGCCGCGCCCTCCTGCCCGCCGAGGCGCCCGAGGGCGTGGCCTTTGTGGATTTCGACGGCACCGGGCCGGGCACGCTCGCCGCTTTGCTCGATCCCGGCCCGTTCGAGCCGGTGGTGCCCGCGCCCGATGAGCCGGCGCTCAGCCTCTATACCTCCGGCTCCACCGGGCGGCCGAAGGGCGTGCTGCTCTCCCACGCCGCGCACCGCTGGGTGGCGGGCACGCGCCGCGCCGAGATCGACCTCTCCCGCGAGCGGATGCTGATTGCCGCGCCGCTCTACCACATGAACGCGCTGGCCCTCGCCTTCCTCGCCTGCGCATCCGGGAGCACGGCGGTGCTGCTGCCCCAGTTCCGCGCGGTGCCCTATATCGACGCCATCGCCAGCCACGGCTGCACCTTCCTCACCGCCGTGCCGCCCATGATCGCCATGATGCTGCGGGAGAAGGCGGCGCTGGCTGAGGCCGACCTTTCCGGCGTGCGCCTGCTGCGCATGGGCTCGGCGCCGGTGACGGATTCCCTCGCCCAGCAGATCCGCCAGCTGCTGCCCAACGCCGCCATCATCAACGCCTATGGCACCACGGAGGGCGGACCCATCGTGTTCTCCGGCCATCCGGACGGGCGGCCCGTGCCCATGGGCTCGGTGGGCTATCCCCACCCGCAGGTGTCGGTGCGGCTCGTGGGGCCGGAGGCGCCGGAGAGCGGGGAGCTGGAGATGAAGAGCCCGGCGGTGATGCTCGGCTATCACAACCGCCCGGATGTGCGCTCGCCCCTCACGGCGGATGGCTTCTACCGCACCGGCGACGTGTTCCGGCGCGACGCGGACGGCTTCTATTATTTCCTCGGCCGCACCGACGACATGTTCGTCTGCGGCGGCGAGAACATCTTCCCCGGCGAGGTGGAGGCGGTGCTCGACAAGCACCCGCAGGTGCTTCAGTCCTGCGTCGTGCCGGTGCCGGACGAGATCAAGGGCGAGAAGCCGGTGGCCTTCGTGGTGCGCCGTCCGGGCGCCGATATCGCAGAGGAGGCGCTCAAGCAGTTCATGCTCGCCAACGCCCCCGCCTACCAGCATCCGCGCCGCATCTGGTTCCTGGAGCAGATGCCGCTCGCCACCACCAACAAGATCGACCGTAGCGCGCTCAAGCGGCGCGCCATGTCCGAAATCAGCGCGGGGAGCCCGGCATGAACGTCATCGCCCCGCCCCGCGCGGTGCCGGACCAGGCGTGGGTGGCCGAAGCCATCGCCCGCATCGAGGCCGACATCAACCGCTCGGCGGATACCCACCTCATCCGCATCCCGCTGCCGCGCGTGCCGGGCATCACGCTCTATCTGAAGGACGAATCGAGCCACCCCACCGGCAGCCTCAAGCACCGGCTGGCGCGCTCGCTCTTCCTCTATGCCCTGTGCAACGGCTGGATCGGGCCGGACACGACGATCATCGAATCCTCGTCCGGCTCCACCGCCATTTCGGAAGCCTATTTCGCCCGGCTGCTGGGCCTGCGCTTCATCGCGGTGATGCCCCGGCGGACCTCGGCGGAGAAGGTGGCGGCCATCGCCTTCGAGGGCGGCGAGCCCCACCTCATCGACGGCTGGAATACCTCGGAAGAAGCGCGCCGGCTCGCCGAGGAGCTGGACGGCCATTACATGGACCAGTTCACCTTCGCCGAGCGCGCCACCGACTGGCGCGGCAACAACAACATCGCCGAGAGCATCTTCTCGCAGATGGCGTTCGAGCCGCACCCGATTCCCGACTGGGTGGTGTGCAGCGCCGGAACCGGCGGCACGGCGGCGACCATCGGCCGCTTCATCCGCTACCGCAAATTCCCCACGCGGCTATGCGTGGCGGACCCGGAGGCCTCCGTCTTCCACCGCCATTATGCCGACCGCTCGGTGATGCAGGTGGATGCCTGCAAGAGCGTCATCGAGGGCATCGGCCGCACGGTGGTGGAGCCCTCCTTCATCCCCTCGGTGGTGGACCGCATGGCGGTGATTTCCGATGCGGCGAGCATCGCCGCCGCCCGCCGGATCAGCGCCGTCATCGGCCGCGCCTGCGGCGGCTCCACCGGCACCAACATCTCCGCCTGCGTGGACCTCATCGAGGAGATGGCGGCGGAGGGGAAAGGCGGGTCCATCGTGACCCTTCTGTGCGATTCCGGCGCGCGCTACCGTTCCACCCTGTATGACGATGCCTGGCTCGCCGAGCACGGCATCGACCTCAAGCCCCACATCGCGCGGCTCGATGCCGTGTTCGGCCCTCAGCCATCCACCCCTGTTTCTTGCTAAGCTTCCTCTTCTTCGGGACCGCACCATGACTGCGTCGTTCGATTGGTCCGCCGGCTATCCCTCGCGGCGCCTGCCCGTGTTCGGCAACAATGTGGTCTCCACCTCCCATCCGCGCGCGGCGCAGGCAGGGCTGTCCATGATCGCGCGGGGCGGCAATGCGGTGGACGCCGCCATCGCCGCCGCAGCCGTCATGGCCATCGTGGAGCCGTGCAGCAACGGCCTCGGCTCGGACGCCTTCTGCATCCTGTGGGACGGCAAGGGCCTGCACGGCCTCAACGCCTCGGGCTTCTCGCCCGCCGCCTGGACGCCCGACTACTTCCGCGCCAAGTACGGCGCCGACGCCAAGACCCTCCCCCAGCGCGGCTGGGACGCGGTGACGGTGCCCGGCGCGGTGGCGAGCTGGGTGGCGCTCTCCGAGCGCTTCGGCAAGCTGCCCTTCGCGGACCTCATGGAGCCGGCCATCGCCATCGCCGAGCGCGGCTTTCTCGTCTCCACCAACGTGCAGCACAAATGGGCCGCGGCCGCGACCCTGCCCCAGCTCACCAGCCAGCCCGGCTTCAAGGAGGTGTTCCTGCCCAAGGGCCGGGCGCCCTTCGTGGGTGAGCATGTGACCATGCCCGGCGCCGCCCGCGCGCTGCGGCTGATCGGCGAGACCAAGGGCGAGGCCTTCTATCGCGGCGAGATCGCCGATGCGCTGGAGGCCAACGCCAAGGCCAATGGCGGCGCCCTTACCGCCGCCGACATGGCCGCCTATGCCCCGGACTGGGTGACGCCCGTGGCGCAGGACTATCGCGGCTACACGGTCCACGAGATTCCGCCCAACGGGCAGGGCATCACCGCGCTGATGGCGCTCGGCATCCTCTCCCACTTCGACCTTCAGGGGTTCTCGGCGGATGGCGTGGAGGCGCAGCACCTCCAGATCGAAGCCATCAAGCTCGCCTTCGCCGATGTCTATCGCTACGTGGCGGACCCCCGGGCCATGGAGATCAGCCCGGCGGACATGCTGGACAAAGACTACATCGCCTCCCGCGCCCGCCTCATCGATCCGCGCCGCGCGCAGCGCTTCGCGCCGGGCAATCCGGTCAAGGGCGGCACCATCTATCTCACGGCGGCGGATGCCTCGGGGATGATGGTGAGCTTCATCCAGAGCAACTACCAGGGCTTCGGCTCCGGCGTGGTGCTGCCCGACTGGGGCGTCTCGCTGCAGAACCGGGGCTTCGGTTTCAGCCTGAACCCGGAGCGCGCCAACGTGGTGGCGCCGCGCAAGCGGCCATTCCAGACCATCATCCCCGGCTTCCTGACCAAGGGCGGCCAGCCGGTGATGAGCTTCGGCGTGATGGGCGGCAACATGCAGCCGCAGGGCCACGTGCAGACGCTGGTGCGGATGCTCGACTTCGCCCAGAACCCCCAGGCCGCCTGCGACGCGCCGCGCTGGCGCTTCGACGAGGGGCTCTCCATCAACCTGGAACCCGGCAATTCGCCGGAGCTGCTGGACGGCCTCGCCGCGCTCGGCCACGAGGTGGCGGTGCTCAACGACACCTATCAGGATTTCGGCGCCGGCCAGTTCATCTGGCGCATGGGCGATCCGGCGGTGGAAGGCTACGCGGCGGCGAGCGACCCGCGCCGGGATGGGCAGGCGGCGGTGAGCTGAGGGGCCAACTGTAGGTTGAACAGTGCGGGCGCTTCAGGCGCCCGCATACCCCGAAGCCATAGCCCCCGACCCTCACCCCGCCCGCGACAGCTCCCGCCCCGCCTTCGCCTTGCCCAGCAGCCCTTCCACCTTCGCCACGATGGCGTTGGCGTCGAGGCCGGCCTCGGCGAGCTGGCGGGCCTGCGTGTCGTGGTCGATGTAGATGTCCGGCAGCACCATGGAGCGCACCTTGACGGTGCCGCGATCCAGCGCCCCCGCATCGGTGAGAAGCTGGAGCACCTGGCTGCCGAAGCCGCCGATGGAGCCCTCCTCCACCGTCACCAGCGCGGCATGGCCGGCCGCCAGCTTCAGCGCGAGGTCGCTGTCGATGGGCTTGGCGAAGCGGGCGTCCGCCACGGTCACAGCAAAGCCGGCCGCCTCCAGACGCTCGGCGGCCTCCAGCGCGGCGGCAAGGCGCGTGCCCAGCGAGAGGATGGCGACATCGCCTTCGCCGGAGCCACGCACAATGCGGCCCTTGCCGATGGGCAGCGCCTCGGCCCGGTCAGGCCGCTCCACGCCCACGCCCTCGCCGCGCGGGAAGCGCACGGCGGAGGGGCCGTCGTCATAGGCGACCGCCGTGGCGATCATGTGCATCAGCTCCGCCTCGTCGGACGGCGACATCAGCACCATGCCGGGCAGGCAGCCAAGATAGGCGAGGTCGTATGCGCCCGCATGGGTCGCCCCGTCCGCCCCCACGAGGCCGGCGCGGTCCACGATGAAGCGCACGGGCAGGCCTTGAAGCGCCACGTCGTGGATCACCTGGTCATAGGCCCGCTGGAGGAAGGTGGAATAGAGCGCACAGAACGGCTTGAAGCCTTCCGTCGCGAGGCCGCCCGCGAACGTCACCGCATGCTGCTCGGCGATGCCCACGTCGAAGGTGCGGTCCGGATAGGCCTGTCCGAACAGGTCGATCCCGGTGCCCGAGGGCATGGCAGCGGTGATGGCGACGATCTTGGGATCGCGCCGCGCCTCGGAGATCAGGCTCTCGGCGAACACGCGGGTGTAGGACGGGGCGTTGGACTTGGCCTTCACCTGCGCGCCCGTCACCACGTCGAACTTCACCACGCCGTGGTACTTGTCCGCGCTCTGCTCGGCCGGGCCGTAGCCCTTGCCCTTCTGGGTGACCACATGGACGAGGATCGGCCCCGTCTTGGCGTCCCGCACGTTCTTCAGAACGGGGAGCAGGTGGTCGAGATTGTGCCCGTCGATGGGGCCGACGTAATAGAAGCCCAGCTCCTCGAACAGCGTGCCGCCGGTCCAGAAGCCGCGCGCGAATTCCTCGGCCCGCTGGGCGCCGCGCTCCACGAACTTGGGCAGGTGGCCGGCGATCTGCTTGCCGATTTCACGCAAGGACCGATAAGTCTGCCCCGAGATGAGCCGCGCCAGATAGGCCGACATGGCGCCCGTGGGCGGGGCGATGGACATGTCGTTGTCGTTGAGGATGACGATGAGGCGCGAATCCATGGCGCCGGCATTGTTCATCGCCTCATAGGCCATGCCCGCCGACATGGCGCCGTCGCCGATCACCGCCACCACGTTCCGCTCGCCACCGCCAAGGTCGCGCGCCACCGCCATGCCGAGGCCGGCGGAGATGGAGGTGGAGGAATGGCCCGCGCCGAAGGGGTCGTATTCGCTCTCGGCCCGGTTGGTGAAGCCGGAGAGGCCGCCACCGGTGCGCAGCGTGCGGATGCGCTCGCGCCGCCCGGTGAGAATCTTGTGGGGATAGCACTGGTGGCCCACGTCCCAGATCAGCCGGTCGTGGGGGGTGTTGAAGACGTGGTGCAATGCCACCGTCAGCTCAACCACGCCGAGGCCCGCGCCCAGATGCCCGCCGGTGACGGACACCGCATCGATGGTCTCGGCGCGCAGTTCGGCCGCAAGCTGGGTGAGCTTTTCCTGGGGCAGGCGGCGCACATCTGCGGGCTCGCGGATGGTGTCGAGCAACGGGGTCTTCAGCAAGGTCACGGACCACTCCGACCGGAACGAACCGGGAAAAGCGAGCCTTACACAGGGGCCCGCTGGTATGCAACGTACAAAGGTTAACGCCGCGGCGGCATGCGGACGACCTTCGTCTACTCCCGAAACCTATACGTGCGGCGGAGCGTTCCGGCGCACTCCATCGATCAGGCCGGCGAACTTTCCCGCCCGGATGGCGACCCGGTGCAGGTCGAAAACCGCCAGCGCCAGCGCGCAGCCGGCGCCGAGCCACAGCAGCCGCGACGCCCGCCCGCCGGCGTGACCGTACTTCTCGCGCACATAGAGTTCCGAATGCATCTTGGCGCGGTTGATGCGGAAGGTCTGGCCGAAGGAGGGCGTGCTGGAGCGCCCGCCCGCATGAGTCACCCGCGCCTCCGTCACCACCACGATGGGGATGCGACGGGCCAGCGCGCGAAGCGAGAGGTCGTCGTCCTCATGGTAGAGAAATATGGATTCGTCGAAGCCGCCGAGATCGAGGAAGGCCGCGCGGGACACCATGAAGGCGGCGCCGTGGACGAAGCGGGTGCAATAATCCCCCGCAATCTCCTCTGGCGCGAGGCGTGCGCTGCGCGGCACCTTCTCCAGGATGGACCCTTCCTTGCGCATGAGCCGGCCGTTCTCGCCCACGATGGCCGGCATGAGAATGGCCAGCTCGCCATAAAGCCGCGCTGCCGCCAGAAGGCGGGGAATGGTGTCCGGCTCCAGCACCGCATCGGGATTGAGGAAGAGCACGTAAGGGGTCACGGCGCGGCGCGCGCCCGCATTGCAGGCGGTGCCGAAGCCGGCATTCACCGGCATGGCGAGGAGATCGGCGGGGCGGGAGAGCGTCGCGGCCCACGCCGTGCCCTCCGGGCTCGCATTGTCCACCACCACCACCGGACATTCCGACGGAACGCTCGCCACCGCCCGGCCGATGACGGACGAGCTGTTGTAGGTGACGAAGACCACCGTCACGGCGGCGGGGTCGGGCCGTTCGCCATCCTGTGCGGAGGGCGCTTCCGCCACGGTCGGAAAAGAGCGCGTCATGGGCGCGTTAGTGCAGCCGAACGCCGGCAAACTCAAGGCCGAGGGCCGCAAGGCCCGCCAGCGCGTGGTCCGGCGTCAGCCGCGTCATGCAGCCGTGGCCGTGGGCGCAGTCCGCCACATCGCTCAGAAAGCACGGCGCGCAGCTCGCATGGGCGCTCACCACCGCCACGCGCGGCCCGGCTGGTGCCCAGCTGTGGATATCGGCAAGGCCGGAGAAGAGGCAAAGGGTGGGACGCCCCAGCGCCGCCGCGAGATGGGCAGGCGCGGAATCCAGCGCCACCACCACCCGCGCCCCGCCGATGACGGCGGCGAGCCCGGCGAGATCCTGCCGCCCGGCGAGATTGGCGACGCGATCCGCCGGCAGGCCCTCGGCGATGGCCGCGCACAGGGGCGCATCCTCGGCCGTTCCCGTGAGCACGAGGCCGAGGGGACTTTCCGCAAGCATCCGCGCCGCCAGCGCCCGCCAGTATTCCACCGGCCAGAGCTTGATGGCGAGGCGAGCGCCGGGGGCGAGCACGCCATAGCCATCGGGGACATCCGGCAGCGCCGGTAGCGCACCGAGGGTGATCGGCGCGGGCGGGTGGGACTGCCCCGCGCGGAAGGCGCTCACCAGCACTTCGGCGAGGGCGGACAGGCGCACCCCCGCCGGCAACGGCGCAAACAGGCCGCCCGTCCGGGCCGACGCCTCCATTTCCGGCAAGGCGAGGTCCAGGCCATGGCCGGCATGGAGCCCCGCGAACCCGACGCGGAACCGCACCGGCAGCGCGGCGAGCAGCGGGCGGGCATCGTCGGCGTGGCGCAGGTCGATGGCGATATCGGCAGGGGGCAGATCGAGCACCGCCAGCGCGGCCAGCGCCTCGGGCGGGACGGCAGCGGGCGGATGACCCCGCGCCGGATAATAATCGAACGCCCGCACCGCATCGAAGAGACCGGTGGCGGCGGCGAAATCGCGCACGAAGGGCGCGCACAGCAACGTTACACGCGAGGCGGGAAACGCCTCCCGCAGCCGGCGGACCGCCGGAAGAGCGGTCACGAAATCCCCAACGTGATCGAGCTTCACCACCAGCAGCGACGGCGCCGGCCCCAGCTCCGCCAGCCGCGCCAAAGGCCCCCGCCACGGGCCGGGCGCGAAGGTCGGCTCCGGCGCGGGCGCGGGTGGCGCTGGAAATGGAAGGGTTGCCGCGGGATCGGCTGCCTGTTCCACGGCCGGCGGCTCGGCGGAAAGCTCCGGCGGCCGCTGCCGCCAGACACCGAGAAGATCGCGGAACCACGCCATGCCTGATGTCCCGCCAACCCGCGACCCGCCCGTAACCGCCCCTTTATCCTTGGGCGCTGCCGTTTAGGCAATGCCGGCCGGGCGGACGCGACCCGGCCCCCAGCCCGCCCGGCCTAGCCACGCCCGGCCATCTTCGCTAGAAGGCGCCCCATGCAGGATGCCGAGGACACGCTCGCAGGCCCCCCCGCCGGGACCGACGCCGAGGCGCGCGGCCTCCCCCCGGGCGACGCGGAGGCGCGTGCCCGCGTCCGCCGCCGCCATGTCTTCTTCATCGCCGGGTTCGACCCGATGGCGGTGGATGGACACCACCGGATCTTCGTCCGCGAGCTAAAACGCTTCGGCAGCGTGTGGAATGTGCGCACCCACTGCCGCGACGCGGCGCCCGTGCCGACCCCGACGGGCGGATTCTGGCGAACCGAAGCTGACACCCCCAACTGGCATACCGAAACCACGTTCGAAAACCTGGGCTGGCATGACCTGACCCGCGCAGACATGGGCCGTTCGGTCTGGAGCCACCTGAAAGGCTCGGTGCGGGCGCTGGCGGACATGGTGACGAGCGGCACCATCGCCAATTATTTCCGCTCCAGCCGGCGCTACGGCCTGTTCTTCCTTTTCACCTACATGCTGTTGGCACTGTTCTGGGGGCTCGCGGCGGCAGCAGGACTCTGCGCTTTTCAATGGCTTGTGGCGTTCGGCACAGTAGTCGCAACGGTCGCCGGCCTTGGCGTGACGCTCGCCGTGGGCCTCTTCCTGATGCGCTGGCCGGGGCGCCGCTTCCGGCTCAAGCAGTCGCTGGATCTTGCTGAATTCTCAGTGGATTTCGTCCGCGGCCGTCATCCGGAGGTGGAAGCACGGGTTGTCGCTTTCGCCGATCGCCTCCGCGCAGTCGAGGCCGAGGCGGAAGCGCAGGGCGTTGAAGAAATTATCATTGCAGGCCATAGCCTTGGCGCGATGCTCGCGGTCAGCGCCGTGGCCGGGGCGCTGGCTGCCGACCCTGCCTTCGGCACCCGTGCCCGAGTCCGCATCCTGACCCTCGGCTCCACCACCGCCAAGTTCGCCCTGCACCCGGCCGGCGGGCGATTTCGTGAGGCGGCAGAACGGGTTGCTGCCGCCGAGGCGATCGGCTGGGTAGAGGTGCAGTCGCGCGACGACATCGTCTCCTTCTACAAGGTCGATCCCGTCACCCTCGGCCCCGCCAGCTTCGCCCCTGTGCTGCTCCCGCCCGGCGATTATTCCCTCAAGCCATTGATCCGGCATGTGGAAATCCGCCAGATGATCTCCCCGGCCATCTACCGCCGCCACTGGTTCGACGTCATGCGCCTGCACTGCCAGTGCTTCCTGGCGGGCGACATCCGCGCCACCCATGACTTTTACGCTTACGTGTGCGGGCCCTTGTCCTTCGACGTTTTAGCATCACATACCAACAGCTTACGGGCCTATGTGCGGCCCGATGGAACCCTGCGCCCCCTCGTGTTCGACGCGGCCGGCTGCATCCTTCCCCTCCCCGAATCCGAGACCCCCGCATGACGCTTCTGACCTTTGCCAAGATCGCCTGGGCGTTGGGCGTCGTATCCTGGTACGTCCTGCGCATCCCCTTCGAAAGAAAAGCGAAACGCCAGCGCGTTGCGGATGCGCGGCACCGCAATCTGCGCGAGATGATCCTTCTGTCCATCTCCACGCTGGGGCTCGGAATCGTTCCGGCGATCTACGCCGCGACAGGCTTTCCCAAGTTCGCCTCCTACCCGCCGAGCATGCTGCAGGTGGTGGTGGGCGTTCTGGTGTTCGCCGGTTCCCTTCTGCTCTTCTGGCGCACGCACCGGCAGCTGGGCAAGTATTGGTCGGTGACGCTGGAGATCAAGGACAAGCACGAGCTGATCATATCGGGGGTATACGAGAAGGTGCGGCACCCCATGTACTCGGCATTCTTCCTGTGGGGCTTGGCACAGCTTCTGCTGCTACCGAATTTCATCGCCGGCCCGGCGGGATTGATCGGCTTCGGCATCCTCTTCTTCTTTCGCGTCGGCCGCGAGGAGCAGATGATGCGGGAAGCCTTCGGCGCGGAGTATGACGCCTACGCCCGGCGCACCAAGCGCGTCATTCCGGGCGTCTACTGAACGAACCGGGAAAATGGGCGCGGCAGCGATTCGGTCCCGCTGCGTTCCCCCGTTGTCCCGCGCAAACCCTTCAGCCGTCCCGTTTTGAGACGGTTCTCAGGCGTCGGGATCGAGCGGCTGGGTACCGGCCGGCCGACCGGCGGCGTCGCGGGTGATGGTCTCCACCCGCGCCTCGGCGGCCTTCAGGAGGGCCTCGCACCGCTGCTTCAGGGCTTCGCCGCGCTCATAGATGGCGATGGATTCCTCCAGCGGGACATTGCCCCGCTCCAGATTGGCGACGATCGCCTCCAGCTCGGCAAGTGCCTGCTCGAACGAGAGATTTTCGACGCCGACCACCACCGTTCCGGCCTTTGCTCCGCTCGCGCCTGCCATGGCCGCCTCCTGATTCGATCCGGCGACACCATAGACGACCCCCGCCGCCGCCCGAAGCGCGTCTCAAAAATGCAGATAGCGCGAAACCACCGGAACCTCCGCGACCAGCGCCATCAGCACCCCGCTGGCGGTGAGATAGAGGCCGATGACGAAAATCTTCACCAGCCGGTTGTAGCGCACACGCCGCAGCGAACTCGTCTCCAGCATGCCGGCGAGGGCGCGGAGCTGGAAGGCGATGCCCAGCGCCAGCAGGACAAACGCCACCAGCGCCGATCCGCCCCAGCGGCCCGGCATCAGCGTCCAGTTGGCGAGAAAGGCTAGGGAAAAGCCGCCGATGACGCCGATGGCGGTAACCGAACCGTTGCGGAAGGTTGGATCCAGAAGATGGGCCGGCGCGCCGGGAAGGCTTCCCTCGCGCCCTTCGTCCTCGTCTGCCGCCGGCCTCTCCGCCATGCGAACCCAACCCTTCGCTGAGCCGGCCCGACGCCGGCGGCTACAGCTTAACGGCAAAGCCACGCATGTTGCCAACCCGGCCTGGTCTGCGTCGGGGTGGTCGCGGGGCGCCGGCTTTGCTAGAAGCCGGCCAGCATTCACGGAAACCTTGCACCCATGTCGCCCGCGGCGCCCGCGCCCCTCACCTTCCGCACGTCCCCGAGCCTCGAAGAGGCGCTGGTCGCCACCTTCGCGGCCGCGGGCTTCGCGCGCCTCGATCCGCCCATCCTCCAGCCGGCCGACGTGTTCCTCGACCTGTCGGGCGAATCCATCCGCCGCCGCATGTATCTGACGGCCGACGCCGATGGCCACGAGCTGTGCCTGCGGCCGGACCTCACCATCCCGGTGGCCCGCGCAGTGCTGGCGCAGGGCATGGCGATGCCGGCGCGGGTGAGCTACCTCGGCCCGGTGTTCCGGTTCCGCGGCGAAGGCCCCGGCGAGTTCCGGCAGGCCGGCGTGGAATCCTTCGGCCGCACCGACATCGAGGCGGCGGACGCGGAGATTCTCTCCCTCGGCCTCAACGCCTGCGCGCTCTATGGGCTGCCCGAGCCGGAGATCCGGCTGGGCGACGTGGGCCTGTTCACGGCGCTGCTGGACGCCCTGCCGCTGGCTCCGGCGCTGCGCCGCCGCCTGCTGAAGGATTTCGGGCAGGGGCGGGTCAATCTCGATTTCGCGGCTACCGCCGATGCGAACCGCGAGGGCGCGCCCGCCCATGCCGGCGTGCTGGCGGCGCTGGACGGCGCGGACCCTGCGGCGGCGCGCGCGCTGATCACTGACCTTCTCTCCATCGCCGGCATCTCGACGGTGGGCGGGCGCAGCGTGTCGGAGATCGCCGAGCGGTTCCTGGAGCAGTCCTCGCTCGATGCGGGCGGCGGACTCTCGGCGGAGACCTCGGAAATCCTCTCGCGCTACCTCGCCATTTCCGGCACTCCCGACGATGCCTCGGCCCGGATGCGGGCGCTGGCAGCGGATGCGGGGATCGACCTTTCCGCCGCGCTCGACCTGTTCGACCGTCGCACCGGCTTCTTCACCGCCTATGCGGTGAACCTCGCCCACGTGCGCTTTTCCACCGCCTTCGGGAGGCCGCTCGATTACTACAGCGGCATGGTGTTCGAGCTGCACGATCCGGGCCGGTCCGGCTCTGGCCCTCTGGTCGCGGGCGGTCGCTATGACCGGCTGCTGACGCGGCTGGGCGCGGACAGCGCCATTCCTGGGGTCGGCCTTGCCGCCTGGGTCGAGCGCCTCGCCGCCCTCCCCGGTGCCGCGGAGGATGCCCGATGACCGCGCCGCTCATCCTCGCCGTACCGTCCAAGGGCCGGCTGCAGGACAATGTCCACGCCTTCTTCTCCCGCGCCGGCATGCCGCTGACGCAGGCCCGGGGCGCCCGCGAGTATCGCGGGGCGCTTGGCGGTGTGGAGGGGGTGGAGGTCGCCTATCTCTCCGCCTCCGAGATCGCCGCCGCGCTGGCCTCCGGGGCCGCCCATCTGGGCGTGACCGGAGAGGATCTCGTGCGCGAGAACATCCATGAGGCCGACAGCCGCGTGGCGCTGCTGGAGAAGCTCGGCTTCGGCCACGCCAATGTGGTGGTCGCGGTGCCGCAGGCGTGGATCGACGTGCGCACCATGGACGATCTCGACGATGTGGCGAGCCACTTCCACGGCCGCACCGGCCGGCGCATCCGCGTCGCCACCAAATACGTCAACCTGACGCGGGGCTTCTTCGCCCGCCACGGCATCATCGACTACCGCATCGTGGAAAGCGCGGGCGCCACCGAGGGCACGCCGGCTTCGGGCACGGCCGAGCTGATCGTGGACATCACCTCCACGGGCGCGACGCTGGCCGCCAATGCGCTGAAGGTGGTGGATGACGGCATCATCCTGAAATCCGAGGCGAATCTCGTCGCCTCTCTCACCGCCACCTGGAGCCCCGGAGCGCTGTCGGCGGCGCGCGCCATGTTCGACCGGCTGGGGGCCGAGAAGCGGGCGCGGACCATGCGGGAAGTGCGCACGCGCTTCGCCGATTGCGATGCCTCGCTGGTGGACGAGGCGGTGGCGGCCTATCGCTGCGTGGCGCCGTTCGGTGGTCCCACGTCGTCCGGCATGCTGACGCTGCACTGCCCGCCGGACACGCTCCACGCCCTCGCCACCTTCCTGCGCCAGCGCGGCGCCAGCATGGTGACGGTGGGGCCCATCGAATACGTCTTCGCCGCCGACAACCCGCTCTATGAGGCGCTGGAAGCGCGCCTCGGTCAGTAACGGAGGCAAGGCCCCGGCCGGCGCGTGAGGCCGGCCGGGGCGTATCCTCAGTTGGTGCCGAGACCCCGGTCACCCTGCTTCAGGAAGAGGCGATCGCCTTCCGAGATCGGGCTCTGCTCCTGTCCGGCGGAGAGCGCCACGAAGGCCGGCGGGGTCGCGCGGGGCGCCGCATAGCCGAGCGGCTGGGTCTGCGCATGGATGGTCGCGGCGGCCTGCGCCTCGGCATCGGCGGCGGCGAGGGAAGCCTCGTCACCGGCAAAAGCCGCGCCGGAGGTGAGAAGGGCTGCAAGCGCGACGGCGCCAAAAGTCAGATTACGCATGTTGATCTCCTGAAATACCAACCCCACCACGCCCTTTGATGAGGGACAGCTATGGCGCGCCGCCAAATTCGATAAGGCGCCCTTAGCGAAACAATCAGTGGGGATTTCTGGACAATCGATGAGATCTCTTTGATATCAATGGTTCGCGCCCTATTATGAGGCTGAGCTGACGGTGGGAAGCGGCCCGTTCAAGGGAGCGTGATCGGCATGTCGTTCGAGCCTTCCGCAATGTCCATGCGGCGTCGGCTGCTGCACGGATCGCTGGCCGGTCTGGCGATCGGTACCATCGGTGGGCTCATCGGACTCGGCGGCGCCGAAATCCGGCTGCCGGTGCTGATCGCGCTGGGGTTCGAGGCGCTGCCGGCCATCATCATCAACCGCGTGCTGAGCCTCGCGGTGGTGGCCTTCGCTCTGCCCGCGCGGGCAGAGACCATTCCCTTCGCCGAGGTGGCGGAGCATTGGCGGGTCATCGTGACCCTGCTGGCGGGCAGCCTCGTCGGCGTCTGGACGGGAGCGACCTACGCCACCCGCATCGCTTCCCGTACCCTGTACCGCACCATCGCGGCCATGCTCGTCTTCACCGCCGTGATGCTGGCGCTGGGGGATGATCCTGACCTCAAGCACATGGCCATAGACGGCACGGTGCGGCTGGTGGCGGGGGTTCTCGCCGGCTTCATCATCGGCCTCGCGGTGGCGCTCATGGGCGTCTCGGGTGGGGAATTGCTGGTGCCGACGCTGGTGCTGCTGTTCGGCCTGCCGGTGAAGCTGGCGGGCAGCGTCGCGCTGGCGGTGAGCCTGCCCACCCTGCTCCTCGGCTTCGCCCGGTTCGGGCGCGACAACACCATCACGGTGGTGCGCGAAAACCTGACGTTCCTTGGCGTGGTGACCGCCGCCTCCATGCTGGGCGCGTTCCTCGGCGGGCAAATGCTCGGCATCGTGCCGGCCGCGACGCTGCTGCCGCTGCTCGGCGCCATCCTGCTCATGTCGGCCTGGAAGATCTGGCGGCACGGCTCGGCGTCCGGGCAATAGGCGCGCTTCCCTCCCGGCGCGCCGGGCCTTACTCTCCGGCCCGACTACATCACATTGAGCGTCGCCCGATGCGGCGGCGCCCGGGGAGTTCATGTTCATGCGTGATGCCGAGCCCAAGGCGATCCACCTCTCCGACTACCGTGCGCCGGACTGGCTGGTGGACAAGGTGGACCTCGATTTCTCCCTGCACCCCTCGCAGACTCGCGTCACCTCGAAGCTGTCCCTGCGCCGCAACCCGGCAGGCGCCCCCGGCGCGCCGGTGGTGCTCGATGGCGACGGGCTCACGCTGGTGCGCCTCGCCATCGACGGCAAGCCGCTCGCCGGCCCGAGCTTCGAGGCGACGCCAGACCGCCTGACCCTCGCCCACCCTCCGGCAGACGCCTTCGTGCTGGAGGTGGAGACGCTGGTGGACCCCACCGCCAACACCCAGTTGATGGGGCTCTACCGCACCTCCAGCAATTACTGCACCCAGTGCGAGCCAGAAGGCTTCCGCCGCATCACCTATTATCCCGACCGTCCGGATGTGCTGTCCGTCTTCACCACCCGCGTCGAGGCGGATGAAGCCGAGGCGCCGGTGCTGCTCGGCAACGGCAATCTGGTGGAGAGCGGCAAGGTGGACGGCACCAGCCGCCATTATGCCGTGTGGCACGACCCGTGGCCCAAGCCCTCCTACCTGTTCGCCCTCGTGGGCGGGCGCCTCGCCAAGATCTCGGACAGCTTCCTCACTCGCTCCGGGCGCGAGGTGGAGCTGGGCATCTATGTGGAGCACGGCAAGGAGGCCCGCGCTGGCTATGCCATGGACGCGCTGAAGCGCTCCATGCGCTGGGACGAAGAGGCCTTCGGCCGCGAGTACGACCTCGACGTGTTCAACATCGTCGCCGTGTCGGACTTCAACATGGGGGCCATGGAGAACAAGGGCCTCAATGTCTTCAACGACAAGTATGTCCTCGCCACGCCTGAAACTGCCACCGACGCGGACTACACCGGCATCGAGGGCGTCATCGCCCACGAATACTTCCACAACTGGACCGGCAACCGCATCACCTGCCGTGACTGGTTCCAGCTGTGCCTGAAGGAAGGCCTCACCGTCTTCCGCGACCAGGAGTTCTCGTCCGACGAGCGGTCCCGCCCGGTGAAGCGCATCGCCGACGTGCGGGCGCTGAAGGCGGCCCAGTTCACCGAGGACCAGGGCCCGCTGGCGCATCCCGTGCGGCCGGAAACCTATCGCGAGATCAACAACTTCTACACGGCGACCGTCTATGAGAAGGGCGCAGAGGTGGTCCGCATGCTGAAAACCCTGCTCGGCGAGGCCGGGTTCCGGGCGGGCATGGACCTCTATTTCGAGCGCCACGACGGGGATGCGGCGACCATCGAGGATTTCGTGGCGTCCTTCGCCGATGCCACCGGGCGCGACCTCTCCCAGTTCGCACTCTGGTATGCACAGTCGGGCACGCCCGTGCTCACCGTGAGCGGCGCGTGGGATGCCGAGGCCGGCACCTATCGCCTCGACGTGGCGCAGGAGGTGCCGCCCACCCCCGGCCAACCCACCAAGAAGCCCATGCTCATCCCCCTCGCCCTCGGCCTCGTCGGCCCGGATGGGCGCGACCAGCCGCTCACGCTCGGCAACGTGCCGGTAGGGAACGGCGTGGTGGAGGTGAGCGAGGCCCGCCAGAGCTTCCTCTTCACCGGCCTCGACGCCCGGCCCGTGCCCTCGCTGAACCGCGGTTTCTCCGCCCCGGTGAATTTGGTGAGCGACCTCACCGAGCAGGACCGCGTGTTCCTTGCCGCCCATGACGCGGACCCCTTCAACCGCTTCGACGCCATCCAGCGGATTGCGCTGGAAATGCTGAAGACCGGCGCGCGCACCGGCAGCCTGCCGGCGACGGAGGCGTTGGTGACGGCCGCCCGCGCCATCCTCGCCGACACCACGCTCGACGCCGCCTTCAAGGCGCAGGCGCTCGCCCTGCCCGGCGAAGGCGAGGTGGCGCGCGAACTGGCGAAAGACGTGGACCCGGATGCCGTGTTCGCCGCCCGCAAGGCGCTGCGCATCGCGGTGGGCACGGCGCTGGAAGGCGCCTTCGCCACCACCTATTCGGCCATGGCCGCGACCGGCCCCTTCTCGCCGGATGCGGCCTCCGCCGGGCGGCGGGCGCTGCGCAACCTCTCGCTGGATTTCCTCGCCGTCACCGGCTCGGCGGAGGGCATCGCCCGCGCCAAGGCGCAGTTCGAGGCGGCGGACAACATGACGGACCGCATCACGGCGCTGGCCGTTCTGACCCAGCACGAGGTGCCGGAGCGCGAGGCCGCGCTGAAGGCCTTCTACGACCGCTTCGAGCGGGATGCGCTGGTGATCGACAAGTGGTTCACCCTGCAGGCGCAGATCGCCGCGCCCGGAACCCTCGACCGCATCAAGGATTTGATGCTGCATCCCGCCTTCTCGCTGGGCAATCCCAACCGGGTGCGCTCGCTGGTGGGCGCCTTCGCCGCCACCAACACGACCCAGTTCAACCGGGCGGACGGCGCGGGGCACGACTTCGTCACCGATGTGGTGCTGACGCTGGACGGCAAGAACCCGCAGGTGGCGGCCCGCCTTCTCGCCTCCTTCAAGACCTTCCGCCAGCTGGAGCCGGTGCGCCGCGCCAGCGCGGAGCGGGCCTTGCGCAAGGTGGCCGAGACGCCCGGCCTCTCGCCGGACGTGGCGGACATCGCCACCCGCGCGCTGGGCTGAGCGCACCGGACGGGGCGCCCTGACCGTTCAACCTGCGGGCAACGCAGGGTGTATCGGGTTTCGTTCGCATATCCTTTCGGCTGTGCTAAAGCCGAACCATGTGTCCTGTACCGCCAAGCGATGCGGGACACATGGTGAGCCCGCCTCTTCTCAAAGCGAGGGCGTGCTCCAGCCGGCGGTCGGGGTCCAATGAACGAAGCAAGCATAATCCCCTATAGCTGCGTGCGGCGGCTGATCGAGGGTGCCGCCCTCGTCCTCGCGCCCCATCCTGACGACGAGATTCTCGGCTGCGGCGGCGCCATTTTGCGCCATGTGGAGGCCGGCGAACCGATCACGGTGGTGATCTTCACCGATGGTGCGGCCGCCTCGGGGGCGGCGGACCACGCCGGCGACTACGTGGCCATGCGCCAGGCGGAGTCCCGCGCCGCGGCACAGGTGCTGGGCTATGGCGCGCCCCACTTTCTGGACTATCCCGACCGCGGGCTCGTCTACGACGAAGACCTCGTCGCCCGCGTCGCTTCCCTCATCGCCATTCACCGGCCGGCCATCGTCTATGCGCCTTCCATTTACGAGGTGCATCCCGACCACCGCGCGCTGGCCTTCGCCGCCATAGAGGCGGTGCGCCGGCGCGGCGGGCCGCTCGCCATCGCATGCTACGAAATCGGCAATCCCCAATTGCCGAACCGTCTCCTCGACGTGACCGACCTGACCGACACGCTGAAGGCGGCCATGCGGTGCTTTCCCTCCCAGCTCGCCGAGCGACCCTATGACACTTATGTCCTCGACGGCCTGAACCGATTCCGCGCCTATACGCTCGGGCCGGGCGTGGACGCTGCCGAGGCCTACTGGATGGCGACCGGCGATGAGTTGAGGACCCGCCCGCCGGGGCTCTACCGCGCCCTCATGGGCGCCTGGGCCGACGCGGAAGTGCCCCCGACCGTGGGCGCGCCGGCTGCGACTGTCGCGCCCCTCGTCTCCATCGTCACCCGCACCATCGGGCGCGCCAGCCTTGCGGAGACGCTCGATTCCATCTGCGCCCAGACCTATCCCCATATCGAAATCGTGCTGGTGGAGGCGGATCCTGCCCAGGCCGGCCGTTCCGGCGAGGGCTGCTGGCGCTATCCCCTGCGCGCTGTCGGCGGCACGGCGCCGCTCGACCGTCCAGCGGCAGCCAATCTCGGCCTTGCGCATGCGCGCGGCGAGATGATCCTGCTCCTGGATGACGACGACTACATCGACCCGGACCATGTGGCGACGCTCGCCGCCCTTCTGCGCGGCGCGGATGATGCCGTCGCGGCCTATTCCGGCGTGCGCGTGGTGGCGAGCCGGGAGCCGGGGCATGCCCCTGTCGCCATCTTCCACGAGCATTTCGACGCCGACCGCCTCGCCTACGACAATTACCTGCCGGTCCACGCGGTGCTGTTCCGCCGCCGCGCGCTCGACGCCGGCTGCCGCTTCGACGAGAGCCTTGTCCTCTATGAGGATTGGGATTTCTGGCTCCAGGTATCGCGCCACGGCCGCTTCCTGAGGTCGGATGGAGTGAGCGCGACCTATGTGAGCACGGGCGGCTCGGGCGCGGGCACCGGGGCGTTCGATCCGGTGGTCGCCCACGGCGCCCGCCTCGCCGTCTACCGCAAATGGTTGGGACTGTGGCAGCCGGAGGACATCAACCGCGTTCTCGGCGTCCACCGCTCCACCGAGCACCACCTGCGTCACGCGCAGGCGGAGAATGGCAAGCTTCGCGGCGAGGCCACCGCGCTTCAGAACCGGATCGCGGCTCTTGAGGCCGAGCTGGCGAAGGCCGCCGAGGCGCCCGGTGAAGCGGCGGTGTCCCCGCCTGAAGCGCAGCCGACGGACGCGCAGACCGCCGAGGTGCAGCCCCTCTGCGATGCCCCGCCCCTTTCAAGCCAAGGAGAGGACAAGAGCGAGGGCGAGGAGCCGCCGGTGGCCGATTCCGCACCTGAGCAGCCCGAGACGGAAGAGCCGGCCGGGACACCCCCAGTTGCGCCCGCCCAGCCCACTGTCGAGGGCGGCAGCGATCACCATGGGCCGGACGACGCCCCGGAACTCGGACACGGGGCGTCTCCGGAGGCCGACGCCCCGTCACCGGACGCTCCGGCGGAGACGGGGCCTGACGATGCCGTTGAAACGCCCGCCTTCGCCACCGAGACCGCGGAGCACACGAGCGAGGCCGGCGCGGACGGGCAGCCTGACCTGTCCGCGTTCAAATCCCTGCCATTTCCGCTCAATGTCTATGGGGCGTTGTTGCAGATCGAGGTGGGCGAGGTGGCGTGGCTGCACTTCGCCCTGTTCGATCATCCCGGGGAACCCATGGTCACCGCCCAGCGGCGGTCCACGGACCTCCTGCTGGCGCAACTCCCCCCGCCGCCGGCCCGCATTCTGGAGGTCGGCACCGGCCTCGGCACCTTGCTCGCCGAGCTTGTGGCCAAGGGCTACGACGTGACGGGCATCAATCCGGACCCGGCCCAGGTCGCAGTGGCCCGCGCGCGCTTCGGCCCCGACCTGCCCCTGGTCGAGGCCACCTACGAGGGCTGGACCCCGCCGCCCGATGCCGCGCCCTTCGACGTGATCCTGTTCCAGGAGAGCGCGCAATATGTCGACTCTCTTGAGATCTTCGACCGCGCGCTCGACCTTCTGAAGCCTGGGGGAGCCCTTGTCATCCTCGACGAGTTCGCCATCCGGCGCACTCTTTTGACGCCGGAACCGCTGCACCTTTACGGCCACATCGTCGCGCTGGCGGAACGGCTGGGCTTTACGAAGGAGGTGGAGCAGGACTTCTCCGCCATGGCGGCGCACACGGTTGACGCCATGCTGGAGATGACCCGGCGCCACCGGGCAACGCTCGAACGCGAACTCGGCGTATCCGGGGCCATGCTCGACGCCCTCGATGCCTCGAACCGTGCCTATCAATCGGCCTACGCGGAAGGACGCTTCGGCTACCGGCTGCTCGTCCTGCGGCGCAGCGTCGAAAAGGGCTGGCGTATGCGCCGGATCACGCCGGAACGGTTTCCAGCATTCGCCGAACTGTTCCGCGAGACATTCGGCCACGACATGTCGCGCGAGCACTGGATCTGGAAGTACGGTGACAACCGGGGCCACGGCCTCGGCATCTGGATCGACGGCCAGCTCGCCATCCATTATGGCGGCATCAGCCGGCCCACGCTGGCGTTCGGGCATCCGACGCGCATGTCGCTCTCGGGCGACCTGATGGCCCGCAAGGGCAGCCAGCGCAGCCTCGGGCGTCAGGGTCCGTTCTTCGCTTCGGCCGCCACCATGCAGGAAATCTACAGCGGGTTCGGAACGGACCATCTCGTAGCCGCCGGCTTCCCCAATGCCAAGGCCATGCGGGGGCCGCGCCTGCTCGGCCTGTACACCGAGGCCACCGACCGGGTGATGGAGTTGCACTGGCCCGCCATCGCCGACGGCTCCTCCCCGGCGGCCCGCCGGCTCGCCGATCCGGATGATGCCGACGCGCGGCGGCAGGTGGATGCGCTGTGGGGGCAGATGGCGGCCGATCTGAGCGCCGAGGTGGTCGCGATCCGGGACTGGGGCAGCCTGATCCAGCGCTTCCTGCGCCATCCCGACAAGGTCTACGAGCTGTACCTCGTGACCGGCCCGGCGGAGGGCGACGGACTCGGCCTCGTCGTCCTGCGGCGAACTGCCGAAGACGCCATGGAGCTGCTCGATCTCGTCGGTCCGCTCGCCGCCATGCCGGCCCTGGTGGACGCAGCACGGCGCATCGCAGGGGCCGCCGGCGCGCGCGACCTCTGGGGATGGTTCGCGGAGGCCTGCGTCGCGGCGCGGATCGCTGGCCCGGAATGCGAGCTGCGCGACATCCAGGTCGAAACGCCCACCACCGCCTGGCGGCCTGGCATTACGGCAGAGGAGATGCGCGGGCGTGTCTGGCTGACGGGCGGGGATGCCGACTTCCACTGAAGCCGGTGCCTCGCCCCGCGATCATGCGGACGGGGCACCCTTCGCCTACTCCGCCGCCGTCTCCAGCACGCGCTCGAAGATGGCGCGCACCTTCTGCTGCGTCTCGAAGAGATCGGCCTCCAGCGTGGTGAAGTCCGGCATCTCGCCCGCGCGGGCGAGCAGGGCCCGGAGCGCGGGGCTTGCATCCTGCGGCACCACATGCGCGTCCACGGACAGGCGCAGCACCTGCGTCAGGTTCTGGTAGAGCCGGCAGGCGCGCAGCAGCACATGCGAATCTTCAGGCGCCAGCAGCGCCAGCCGCTCGGTGGTGGCGAGTACCCGGGCGGTGGCGGTGTCCACGATCTCCGGATGGTCATGGGCATGGGCCAGCACGAGGTATTGGGCCAGGAACTCCACATCCACCTGCCCGCCGGCGGCATGCTTCAGGTTCCAGCGATCATCCTCGCCCTTCTCGGCGGCGATGGCCCGGCGCATGTCGAGGATGTCACCCGACAGCCGGCGCGGATCCCGCGGCTGTCCCATGATGCCGCCGATGACATCGCGCACGATGGCGCCGAACTCGGGCGTGGCGGCGATCACGCGGGCGCGGGTGAGCGCCATGTGCTCCCAGGTCCAGGCTTCCGCCTGCTGGTAGGCGGCAAAGGACGAAAGCCGCGTCGCGAGTGGGCCGGAGCGGCCGGAGGGCCGCAGCCGCAGGTCCACGTCATAGAGCTTGCCGGCATTGGTCAGCGAGGTGAGCGCCGTGACGAGGCGCTGGGTGAAGCGGGCGAAATATTGGGCGCCAGTGAGCGGGCGGGGACCGTCCGATGTGGGATCGGCCTCGGGATCGAAATCGTAGAGCACGATGAGGTCGAGGTCGGACCCCGCCGTCATTTCCCGCCCGCCGAGCTTGCCCATGGCGAGCACGGCCGTCTCGGCGCCGGGGATGCTGCCATGTGCCTCGCGGAAGCGCTCCCAGACGCGCCGGTGCAGGGCGCGGATGATGACCTCCGCCAGCGTCGCATAGGCCTCGCCCGCCCGCGCCGCCGGCAGCGTGCCGGAGGCGATGCGCACGCCGATGAGCACATGCTGCTCCTGCCGGAAGCGACGGGCGCGGTCGAGCTGCTCCTCGTCGGTCCCGGCGGTGTCGAGCAACAATTCGAGGTGCTCGGACAGGCTCGCCTCGTCGGGCAGTACGTCGAAGAAGGCGGGATCGAGCAGCGCGTCGGCGAGCGAGGGCCGCCGCGCCAATGTCTCGCCGAGGCGCGGGGCGGCGGTGAGGATGGTCGCGAGCAGCCGCACCAGGTCCGGATGCCGGTCCAGGGCGGTGAGAAGATGCGGTCCCGGCAGTTCGGTGAAAAAGCGATCGGCGGCAATCAGCGCGCCGTCCGGATCGCCGCCGCGCGACAGCGCCTCCAGCATCAGCGGCACGATGCGGGCGAGATGGGCGCGGGCCGGCTCGGTCTTCAGCGCGCGCGGCACGCCCGCGAGCCAGCGCCGCACGATGGCGCTCGCCGCCGCCGGATCCTTGAAACCGAGGCGTGCGAGGGCGGCCAATGTCGGGCGGTCGTTCTCATCCGGGGGAAAGAGCAGGTCGGCGTCGAGCACGGCGGGGGGCGGCGCATCCTCGAAAAGGTGCGCATAATGGCCCTGCACGGTGGTCAGGCGCTGCACGAGGGCGGCGGCGAAGGCGTCGCGGTCGCGATAGCCCATGAAGCGGGCGAAGCCCTCCATGGCCTCGCGGCTCTCGGGCAGCGAATGGGTCTGCGCATCCGCCACCATCTGGATGCGGTGCTCGACCCGGCGCAGGAAGTGATAGGCCTCGGCGAGATCGTCGCGGACCTTGGGCTCGATCCAGCGATGGGCGGTGAGCGCATCGAGGGCGTCGAGCGTGCGGCTGGTGCGCAGCAGCGGATCACGCCCGCCGGCGATCAATTGCTGGGTCTGGACGAAGAACTCGATCTCGCGGATGCCGCCGCGCCCGAGCTTCACATTGTGGCCCTCCACCGCCACCACGTCGTGGCCCCGGAAGGCGTGGATCTCGCGCTTCATGGCGTGGACGTCGGCGATGGCCTGGAAGTCCAGCACCCGGCGCCACACGAAGGGCGAGAGATCGGCGAGGAACTGCCGGCCCACCTCGGCATCGCCCGCCACGGGGCGCGCCTTGATATAGGCCGCGCGCTCCCAGGTGGCGCCCTCGCGCTCGTAATAATCAAGGGCCGAGACGGTGGAGAGGGCGACCTGCGTCGAGCCGGGATCGGGGCGCAGGCGCAGGTCCACGCGCAGCACGTAGCCGTCGGCGGAGCGCTCCTGCAGCAGGCGCACCAGTCCCTGTGTGATCTTCACGAAGAAGGGCGAGGCGGAGACGCTGTCGGAGAGCTGCGCCTTCTCCCGGTCGTAGACCACCACGAGGTCGATATCGCTGGAATAGTTGAGTTCCCGCGCGCCGTGCTTGCCCATGGCGATGGCCGCGAGACCGGAGCCGGCCTCGGGATCGGCGGCATCGGGCACGGTGAGCCGCCCGGCCTTCACCGCCTCGCCGAGGAGGAAGGACAGCGCCTTGCGCACCGCCGCGTCGGCCACGTCGGTCAGGGCCGCCGTCACCTCCACGAGGCCGAATACGCCCCCCATGTCGGCCACGGCGATGAGCAGGGCCGCCTCGCTGCGCATCCGCCGCAGCGCGCGCATCACATCGGCCTCGCTCCCCTCCACCGCGGCACATTCGGCGATGAGCGCATGGAGATGGGCGTGGGGCGGACGGCCGAGCACGCGCAGCAGGCGCTCCGGCTCGGAGCGGATGACCTCGGTGAGGAAGGGCGAGCTTTCGACGATCCCGAGGCAGACCTGTTCGGCCAGCGGCGCGTCAGCCAACAGCGCGTCGAGGGCGGCGCGCGCGTCCGGCGCCAGCCGTTCGATGGCGTGGGAAAGCTTAATCTTTGCCGCCTCCGGATCCGCCACTACGGGCGTTTCCCGCATCCGCAGGGCGAGGGGCGGCTGGTCCGCCGAATCCGGTTCCGTGGGCCAACGCATGGTCAGGCCTAAAGGCACCAGCGACTTGCCGCGCGCAAGCCTTCTTTCATCCAAAGGGAACTCGGGCCGGGGCGGCGCGCATCATGGTTGGGGAAGAATGAAATGGTCATCGGAGGGGTTAACGCCCGCGCCGACGGCTTGGTTCACGCTTGGATGTCATTTCGTCGGCAAACGGAAAGTGGCCACCAAGCCCGGCCCGTTGTCCGAAAAGGCGAGCGTACCGCCATGCAGCCGCGCCACCGCGCCCACCAGCGACAGGCCGAGGCCGGAGCCCGGGCGGGTGCGGCTCGCCTCCAGCCGCACGAACCGCTCCACCACCCGCTCGCGGTCGGCGGCCGGGATACCCGGCCCGGTATCGGCCACCGCGAGCACCGCCTCCGCGCCCTCGCGCGTCAGCGTCACGGTGATGCGCCCCCGCCCCCCGTCGGCCGGGCGACCGTATTTGATGGCATTGTCGATGAGGTTGGAGAGCGCCTGCGCCAGCAGTTCCTTCACCCCGTGCACGGTCATCGGCACGGCGCTGACGGTGAGGTCGAGCCCCTGCTCGTCCGCCAGCGGCTCGTAAAGCTCGGACACCGCCTCGGCGATCTCGGCGAGGTCCACGTCGCCCATGGTCGCCCGCCCCTGCCCGGCCTCGGCGCGGGCGATCATCAGGAGGGCGTCGAAGGTGCGGATGAGGCCGGCGCTCTCCTCGATGGTGGTCTCCAGCGCGGCGCGCCAGTCCTCCTCGGTGCGGGCGGTGCGCAGCGCCTCCTCGGCGCGGTTGCGCAGGCGGGTGAGCGGGGTCTTCAGATCGTGGGCGATGTTGTCGGAGACTTCCTTCAGCCCGATCATCAGCCCCTCGATCCGCTCCAGCATGGCGTTGAGGGAGTGGGCGAGGCGGTCGAACTCGTCCTCCGTCCCCATCAGCGCAAGGCGGCCGGAGAGGTTGCCGGCCATGATGGTTTCCGCCGTGGCGGTCATGGAATCGATGCGCTTCAGCACCCGTCGTGTCACGAACACGCCGCCGGCAAGGCCGAGCACGACGATGAGCAACACCGCCCATTGGGCGGGCCGCGCCACGAGATCGCGCAGCGTGTCGCGTTCCTCGATGTCGCGGCCGACCAGCAGCCGGTAGCCGCCGGGCAGAAACATCGTCTGCACGAAGGCCACATGACTCTTGGCGACGGGATCGTCCGGCCGATTGTAGGTGGTGAAGCGGGTGCCCTCCTTGTCGAGCAGGCCGATGGGCAGGTCCGTCACGTTGGCGGCCAGCACCTCGCCCTGGAAATTGGAGAGCACGTAGATGGACGAGCCCGGCCGCCGCGTGCGCCGGTCGATGACGTAGACCAGCCGCTGGATGCCGCCGATACGGTACTGGTCGGCGAGGCCGTTCACCTCGCGGTCGAGGTCGTCCGCCACCTGCCCCTGGATCAGGGAGCGGGTATGCCAGGCGGTGTAGATGATGACCGACACCGCGAACAGCGCGAAGACGACGAGATAGGCGGCGAGCAGCTTGAACGCCGTGGTGCGCACGAGCCGTGCCGCCTGGGCAATGGGACCGTGCCCCCTCCCCCCGTTGCCGGACGCGCCCGCGCCGGCGGCCGGGGCGCCCTCCCCCTTCACGCCAGCCCCGCCCGCACCATGTAGCCGGCGCCGCGGACGGTGTGGATGAGCGTCACGTCGAAGCCCTTGTCGATCTTGGCGCGCAGGCGCGAGACATGAACGTCGATGACGTTGGTCTGGGGGTCGAAATGATAGTCCCAGACGTTTTCGAGCAACATGGTGCGCGTCACCACCTGCCCGGCATGGCGCATGAGATATTCCAGCAGGCGGAATTCGCGCGGCTGAAGCTGGATTTCCTTGCCGGAGCGGGTGACCCGATGGGCGAGGCGGTCGAGTTCGAGGTCCCCCACCTTGTAGACGGTTTCGGCCCCCTGGCTGACACCGCGCCGCGACAGGGCCTCGACGCGCGCCAGAAGCTCGGTGAAGGCATAGGGCTTGGGTAGATAATCGTCGCCGCCGGCGCGCAGGCCCTGCACCCGGTCGTCCACTTGCCCCAGCGCGGAGAGGATGAGCACCGGCGTCGTATGCCCGCGCCCGCGCAGTTCGGTGACGAGGGAGAGGCCATCGCGGGCCGGGAGCATGCGGTCCACCACCATCACGTCGTATTTGCCGTCGAGCGCGAGGGCGAGCCCCTCCTCGCCGTCTGCGGCGTGGTCCACCACGTGGCCGGCCTCGCGGAAGGCCTTGCGCAGATATTCGGCGGCGTCGCGGTCGTCCTCGACCAGGAGAAGGCGCATGGCGGAGAGCGGACCCGGATCGAGATTCGTTGTCATCACTCTAGCTCACCTTTCAGGCAGGTCCATGCGAGCGGGTGCGCACCAAAAAAGTGGCGCGGGAAGCCCTCTGGAGCTTCCCGCGCCTGCGGAGCCGAAGCGGCATCAGGGGCGATGGCGATATCCACCTCGGTCCGGAGGCCCGTCGCCGGGGGATGAACCCCGGCGTGTCATGCGGTCGGGCCTTGTCTCAGGCTCGGGCCAGAGGCCAGCCGATTTTGGCTCAGCCCTTGGCCTTGCCTTCCAGCGAGATGGCGACGAAGCGCACGCCCTCGCCACTCTTCACCTGGATGAGCACCGCCTTGCGGTTCTCGGCCTTGGCGGCGGCGAGGCCGTCGCGCACGTCCTTCGGGGTGGCGACGGTCTTGTCGCCGACCTTCAGGATGACGTCGCCGGTCTTCATGCCGCGCTGGGCTGCCGGGCCGTTGGGCTCGACGCCGGTGACCACCACACCCTCGCCGCCGGCACCCTGCACGCTCTTGGAGGGCGCGAGCTGGAGGCCGAGGCGCGGCAGGTCCTTGTTGCCGGCGCTGTCATCCTCGCCCTTGGGGGCGTCGGAGCGCGAGGCCACCTGATCGTTCGGCAGCTGATCCAGCACCAGCTTGATGTCCATGGGCTTGGTGTCGCGGATCACGGAGAGCTGGATCTCGGTGCCCGGCTTCATCATGCCCACCTTGCGGGTCAGCTCGCGGGCTTCCTTGATCGGCTCGTTGTTGACCTTGACGATCACGTCGCCGGCCTTGAGGCCCGCCTTGGCACCGGGGGTGTTGGGCTGCACCTGAGCAACCAGCGCACCCTCCGCAGCCTTGATGCCGAGACCCGAGGCGAGGTCATCCGTCACCGGCTGGATCTGCACGCCGATGTAGCCGCGGGCCACCGAGCCCTTGTCGCGCAGCTGCGTCACCACCGTCTTCACCGTCTCGGAGGGGATGGCGAAGGCGATGCCCACGTTGCCGCCCGAGGGGGAGACGATGGCGGTGTTCATGCCGATCACCTCGCCGTTCAGCGAGAAGGTCGGGCCGCCGGAATTGCCCCGGTTGATGGGAGCGTCGATCTGGATGAAGTCGTCATAGGGGCCGGAGCCGATGTCGCGGCCGCGGGCCGAGACGATGCCGGCGGTCACCGTGCCGCCGAGGCCGAACGGGTTGCCGACCGCGATCACCCAGTCGCCGACGCGCGGCGCGCCGTCCGCCAGCTTCACCCACGGCAGGTTGGTGACGTCCGCGATCTTGAGCAAAGCGACGTCGGTACGCGGATCGGTGCCGATCACCTTGGCGACGTATTCCTTGCCGTCGGTGGTGGTCACGTCCACCTCGTCGGCGCCGTCCACCACGTGGTTGTTGGTGACGACGTAGCCGTCAGCCGAGATGATGAAGCCGGAGCCCTGGCCCACCACCGGGCGCTCGCCCCTGGGGCCCATGCCGCCACGCGGGCCCATGCCCGGGCCGCCCGGACCCATGCCGGGGCCGCGGCCTTCGCCGAAGCCGAAGCGCTTCAGGAATTCCTCGATCTGGGGCGGGACATTGCCGCCGAGGCCGTCGCCGCCCATGGCCATCTGCTGGTCGCCGATATCCTTCTTCACCTTCACCGAGACGACGGCGGGCGAGACCTTCTCGACGATGTCGGCGAAGGAGAAGGTACCGGCCGGCTGGCTGGTGGTGATCTGGGCGAGGGCGGGAGAATTGGCGGGCGGGACGAACTGGCCGGCCACCACGCCGGCGAGCGCGAGACCGAAAACGCCCGCGAGCATGGCGCGGCGGTTGCGCTTCGTCACGGAAGGGGTGGAGGGGGAGCGGGTCATGCGTCGCGTTCTCTCTGTTGCCTGCCATGCCCGGCAGGTTCGAGAGGGAAGCTAAGGCTTGGATCGTTACGGCAATCTGGCGGCCGGATTAAGCTTCCGTAATGTCGCTCGCGATGCCGTGAGGTCCACGCCTGCGCGGGCTCAGCCGGCCCCGCGCGACACCAGATGCAGGCCGAGCACCATGATTCCCACCGCCGCGACCCAGCTGCCCGCCGCCCTGAGCGCGATGGGCCGCCAGCCGCCGACGCCGGAGAGGAAGGCGATGGCGCAGCCGAGCGCGAGGGTGACGAAGGCGTAGCCGATCACCGTCACGCCGGAAAGGAACAGGAAGCGGTCCGTGGTCGCCACCATGGCGGCGCCGTTCTGATAGCCATCCAGCAGGCCGAGCCCCACCGCCAGCACCAGGAGCGCGGCCAGCGGCAGCCTCAGTTGCGCGGCGACAGCGAGGCCGGTGAGCGCCACCAGCGTGACACCCGCGACCGGCGCGAAGGGCGGCGGCGGCAGGACCAGCGAGAAGGCTCCGCCGGCGGCCAGCGCCAGCGGGAAGACGAGAACCACCCAGCGCGCCGTGCGCGGACCCTGGAAGGCGGCGAGCACCGCCAGCGCGAGCCAGGGCAGCACCTGCTCGAAATCGGTCAGCGGGTGCAGCGCGCCGGAATAGAAATCGCCGAGCCGTGTGTCCACGAGGTGCGCATGGGCAAGGCCGGGCGTGAGCGCGAAGACGAGAGCAAGCGCGCCGGACAGGCCGGCGCGCCGAACCAGGGCAACCGCGCCGGCAAGGCCGGCGCGCTGGACAAGGCGTGTCATTCGATGATCCCGATGGCACCGAGCAGGAAGTAGACACCGAGGCAGCCGATGGCGGCGCCGCAGGCGCGCACCGCCTTGGCCCCCGCCTCCCAGCGCACCGCCACGCCGATGAGGATGCCGAGCAGGTGGAGCATGCCGGTGGCCACCACGAAGCCCACCGCGAACGCCACGGCATCGGCCGCATCCGGCAGTTCCTTGCCGTGCGCATAGCCGTGGAAGATAGCGAACACGCCGACGATGGTCGCCGCCACCCACAGTGGCGGGCGGATGTTCAGGGCCACCATGGCACCCAGCGCGATGCCGGACAGCGCGATCATCAGCTCGACGAAAGGCAGGTCGATGCCCATGACGCCGATGAGGCCGCCCACGGCCATTACCAGCGGGAAGGTGATGGGCAGCACCCATATGGCCGGGTTGCCGAGTTGCGCGCCCCACAGGCCCACCGCCACCATGGCGATGATGTGGTCCGCGCCGGTGAGCGGATGCAGGAACCCGCTCTGAAGGCCGATCTGCACTCCCGAGCCCGTATGGGCGAGGGCAGGCGACAGCGGGATCATGGCGAGCAGACCGGCGAGGACGAGCGCCGGATTCGGACGATGGGACTTCATGACGAATGCCCTTCCAAGGAGTTTGCCCCGAGCAGGCTCAGATGCGGGTGAGGAACCAGAACGAGGCGACGGAGCCGATGACATAGGCCGGAACGGCCGCGCCCCAGCGGGGCAGCAGCGCCTGCGCCTGCCGGTGCGCCCACATGAGGGCGAGCACAGCCATGACGAACATCAGCTGGCCGATCTCCACGCCCACGTTGAAGAACAGGAGGGCGATGGGCAGCGTCGCCTGCGGAATGCCGAGCGCCGTCAGCGCCGTGGCGAAGCCAAGCCCGTGCAGGAGGCCGAAGGCAAAGGCGACGACCCAGGGATAATGCGCGGTGAGCCCCGGCTCGCCCCGCTGCAGCTTCACGATCTCGACGCCGACGAAGACGATGGACAAAGCGATGGCGGCATTCAGCGGCCGTTCCGGCACGCCGACCCAGCCGAAGGTGGCGGCGGCGAGCGAGATGGAATGGCCGACGGTGAAGGCGGTGATGGTCTTCACCAGCCGCCAGCCGCCCTTCACGATCCAGATCAGGCCGAGCACAAACAAGAGGTGGTCGATGCCGCGCAGGATGTGGTCGATGCCGAGGTTGACATAGGTGTCCGCAAGATCGGCCCACACCGCGAGATTGGTGCCGGGCTCGCTGGCCACCATCATGGAGGGCTTGGCGGCGCTCACCGTGTAGGCGACGGGCGACCCGTCGCGCGGGACCACGCGGATGGTCGCCACCGACTGCTTGCTGCCGAGGCCCATGAAGCTCAGGCGGCCGGTCAGGCCCCGCTCGCCGCAATACAGCTCCGGCGGAGTCCAGGTGCAATGGGCTGGAAAGATGGGCTGGAGCGTCACGTCCACCGGCGGCATGGTCCATTGGCCGATGAAGCGGCCCGGCGCGATCTCGCGCAGGGTGATGACCGCCATGGTCGCCTCATGCGCCCGCGCCACCGCCGAGGGCAGCAGCACGGCGGACGCCAAGGCGAGCATCGCCAGAAGCCCGGCCAGCGGACGGCGCAGGGCCGCCGCGCCGCGACGCAGGAGGACTGTCGCGCAGCGGGCGATCATGGCTCACCGCGCCGGATGACGTAGGCATTGCCGAGATCCCTGGTCGCGGCGATGCCGAGGATGCGCCGGCGCTCGTCCTTCCAGGCGAGGGCCACCTGGGCGGACACGTCGTCGAGGTCTGTCGGATGGCCGGGCGCATAGGCATCGAGCCGCACCACGTTCCAGCCGTCCCTGGAGGGCAGCACGCGCCACTCGCCCTGCGGCAGCGCCACCAGCGTTTCCACGAACGGCGCGCCGAACGACGGCTCCAGCGACTTGCGGGGGCGCTCGCCGAAGATGAGGGCGCGGTTCTGGATCTCCTCGGGTTCCTCGCCGACGAGGATCTGCTCCAGCGTCTGGCGTGCCTCCGCCTCGGCGTTCGGGCCGGTGAAGGGCACGGAAATGAAGCTGATGGTCTCCGGCACGTCATATTGCGCGCGCCGCTTCTCGTACCAGGCTTCGAGCTCGGCGCGGGTCGGCTCCTTCACCTCGACGCCGTTGAAGATGAGCAGGCGCATCTTGTGGACGATGCGGTCGCGGATCATCTCGTCGCCCTTGTCGAGGCCCTGCGCCATGGCCTCGCGGAAGGTGATCTCGTTCAGGATCCACACGTCGACCAGCTTGCGATACTCGTCCGCCCCCGGCTCGCGGCCCTCGTGGGTGGACTTGAAGGCGTCGACGATGCTCTGCCGCACCTCGGGGGTGACCTCGATGAGCTTTTCCTTTGGCACCGCGGGCGTCACGGCCGCATGGGCCGCGAAGATCATGGCGCCGAGCACCATGAACTGGAGCAGCGGCTCGCCGATGAGCCGCCTCAGAAGACTCTTCTTCCCCGTGCCGGCCGGGCCATTCGCGCCCGCATTCAAACCCGATGCCGTCAAGACTCATCCCCCGCCCACAGGGATGCGGAAAAGCGCATCCCTGCCACTTCGTGCTTCCGCGACTGCTGGCGGCGCATCCCCTAGCGGGCCACCGGTGTCGGCTTGATGACAGCGCCGGCACCACATCGGGCACGAGCGTGCATCGCGGACGGAGGCGCCGCCAGCTTCGCCTGGCGAGCCAATTTTCCATTACTCTATTGCAAAATAACGAAAAACCAGCCTTTTTAATGCCAAGCTAAAGCCGTAACAGACCAGGCCAGACGGAGCGATCACCATGTCATTGACGGGACGAATAGTGCTTTTTGCGGTCGCGGGAGCCATCCCGCTCTTTGCCGCTTCGGGTCCTGCCTTCGCGCAGAAAATCGATATGCAGCGCGAATATTATCAAGGATGCTGGACGTGGTATGGCGTCCACAAGGCGAGAGCTTCGCCCAACAATAAGAGCCGAATCCAATTCAATACGCCAACCCAGGCCGTCTACTGATGATAAGAGCTGCTGGAACGTCACCATCAACAATGGCGTCGGCGGGGATCTGTTTTTTCGTTCGACAAGAAAAACTACTTTGAACTGAACGTCGTCGGCTCTCAGATCAAGGCACGGTTTTGGATCGACATGAAGCCCCCGGCACGCTCGCCCGACGCCACGACCACCTTTTCGCGGTTCAATTGATAGAACGATCGAAACCGCGGCCCACAGGGCGCCTCGATCGCTGACGCTTTGCGGACAAGAACGGACTTTCTTCCGGTGGCAGATCGGCGCCCCGCGTGCCGGCTGCCACCGCATTCCAATATCTGCAGTCCCGGCATGTCCCGTCGTCGCGCCAAACGCCTCCGCCCGTTGGTTTCCCGGCTCACCTTCCATGGCGTCACAGAACCTTCAGCACCCGGTCACAGAACACCGCTAGGAGGCCCTCACGGGCGGACTGGCGTCCGTGGGAAAATCAGGGGTTGGAGCATGAAGGGCGGGGTGCTGACACAGCAGCTCATCGCGGGGGCGTCGGTCCTCGCTGTTGCCGGCGGGGCGGCGTTGATGCCGACGCAGGCGTTCGCCGACAGCTACATGGCCGGCGACTTCCACAATCACACACCGTGCTCGGACGGCCGCTCGTCGGTCGAGACCATGGTGAAGAAGGCGGTCCAGAGCTACGGCCTGGAATGGCTCGGCGCGGCCGATCACGGCGGCTCCAGCCCCCGCGACTGCCGCGTGGACGACCCGGAGGGTGACGGTTCCACCACCGGTACCGGCCGCTTCTTCGATCAGGTCCAGGGCCTGGTGATCAAGGGCGACACGGCCACCTCGCAGGGCCACCGCTCCATGTGGCGCTGGCAGAGCGCGGAAGAGATCATCTTCCCCGAGCTCGTGCGCCTCGCCAAGGAGACCGGCGTGCCGATGCTCTATGCCGGCATCGAGACCAACGTGCCCGGCCACGAGCACACCTCCATGACGGTCATCGGCAATCAGAAGCCGCAGAACGCCATCGAGAAGAAGGGTCTGTTCGGCAAGAAGAACAAGGACAAGGACACCGGAGACGCCAGCGCGGTGGCCGAGTTCGAATACCGCTTCGACCGCTCCGACGCCGACTTCGGCAAGGGCGCGCCGACCCACAACTGGGAAGGCAAGGTCGCCAATGCGTCCGGCGTCGGCTCGGGCACGGCGAACCACCAGAACAAGGCGGTTCCCTCCGTCCAGTGGCTGCAGAAGTACTATCCGCTCGACAGCTACTACGTGCCTGCGCATCTCGAGCGCGCCGGCGTGTTCAACCCGGACAAGAACAACGGCTTCAACATCGAGCACCTGCGCGACTTCAACAACGCGGGTCCGACCGTCGCCGTGGGCTTCGAGAGCCAGCCGGGCCACCAGGCCTCGAACAATCGCGGCGAATACCGCGCCGGCTTCTGCGGCACCGGCTGCGACTCGGTGGGCGTGACCACGTTCGGCGGCACCGGCATCTATGCCGCCAAGATCGGCGGCGTGTGGGACGCGCTGCTGGGTGAAGGCCGCAACTGGTTCTTCTACGCCAGCTCCGACTGGCACAACCGCGGCGCCTTCTCCATCTACGAGAAGGGCACCACCAACGACTTCTACCCCGGCGAGTACCAGAAGCTCTACATCCCGCGCCCCAAGCGCAATGTGGCGCTCCGCCCGCAGGTGGTGGTCGACGGCGTGCGCTCGGGCAACTCCTACTCGGTGCAGGGCGATCTCATCTCCGGCGAGCTCACCTATTCCGCCAAGGCCGGCCTCGGCGCAAAGGCGGGCATGGGCGAAACGCTGGTCGTGAAGCGCGGCAAGTCGGTGACGCTGACCCTCGAGGTCAACGTGCCCACCGGCACCAACTACTCGCCCTACACCTTCAACAACCCGTCGCTGGCCCAGATCGGCATCCAGGAGCCGCTCAACAAGCCGACGCTGCGTCAGGTGCAGTTCATCAAGGGTGACGTGACCGGCGTCGTGGCGCCCACCAGCGCCAACTACACCGCCGGCACCAATGCCTCGGCGGCGATCATCGCCACCTTCGGCCCGTCCACCTGGAAGGCGCGCGGCACCAAGCGCACCATGACCGTCACCATCCCGAACGTGCAGAACAACATGTACGTCCGCGTGCGTGGCTCCAACCTGCCGGCCTCCGTGCCGGCCGAGACCGACGCCCAGGGCAACCCGCTCAACGACTGGGATCCGGAAAACGCCGCGCAGGGCCCGTTCGTGCCCTGCAACGACGCCGCCTGCCCCTCGCACCTCGTGGTGCGCGACGGCCAGAAGATCTCCAGCTACGACGTGGCCGCGTGGTCGGACCTGTGGTTCTACGCGAACCCCATCTTCATCCGCGTCTCCGACCAGCCGGAACTCCTCGTCGAGACCAACGAGAAGCTCGCGGTCTCCCTCGCCAAGTGACGCCTGCTCAGTGATGGGCAGCTGACGACAGAAGACAAGCGCCGGCCACGGCCGGCGCGAGACCTTCGGATGCCGGGGGCCTTCGGGCCTCCGGCTTCTTTCGCTTTCAGGGATCGTCTCGTTCATGTCCCAGGTTCAGGCTTCGCAGTCCCGATCCGCCGCGTCGCAGGACCTGACGCTCGGCCGAAACGCGCGCACCGGCATCGCCATAACGCTGGTCGCGACCCTCTCGGGCTTCGCGGGCCTCGGTTACGAGATCGTCTGGACCCGCATGCTCGCCGTCAGCCTCGGCCATGAGCTGGTGGCGGTGCTGGGGGTGATTTCCGCCCTGTTCGGCGGCCTCGCATTGGGCAGCCTGCTGCTGGGCCGAGCCATCGCCGCGAGCCGGCGGCCCGCCGTCTGGTATGCCGGCCTTGAGCTGGTGATCGGCGCCTGGGCGCTGGTTCTCATCGTCGCGACGCCGCTCTTCGGCGATCTCGTGCCCACGCTGGTGCCGGTGGATGCCTCGGCGCTGCGGCAATGGTCCGTCGCCTTCGCTTTGCCCTTCGTGCTGCTGCTGCCGGCGACCCTCGCCATGGGCGCCACCCTGCCGGCGCTTGAAGCCGTGCTCGCGCCGCGACTCGCCTCCGGGACGGCGGTGGGGCACGTCTATGCCGCCAATACATTCGGCGCGGTGGCGGGCACGCTGGCCACCGCCTTCCTCATCATCCCCGCCCTCGGCCTCAATGCGACGCTGGTTCTGTGCGCCGTCCTGAATGCGCTGTGCGCGGCAGCGATGCTGGCCGTAGCCCGGAACTCCGCAGCGGCGCCGGTCACTCGCCCGATTCGCGCGCCTGAGACCGCATCCGCCGCGCTACCCGTTCTGGTCCCCCTGTTCCTCACCGGCCTTCTCGGCATCGGCTACGAGGTGCTGACAGTGCGGGTGCTGAGCCAGATTCTCGAAAACACCATCTATACCTTCGCCATCCTGCTCGCCTGCTACCTTGCCGGCACCGCGCTCGGGGCGGCGCTCTATGCCCGGTGGGAGGCGAATCGCGGGCCGGGTGGAGAGGGCACGATCGGCTGGCTCGTCACACTCACCGCCCTCGCCTGCCTCGCCGGAGCGGCGCTGCTCGGCGCCTCCGGGGTGATTCTCTCGGGCCTCAAGGCCGTGTTGCCCGTCACAGTGGCCGGCCGGCTCTCGGCCGAGGTCGCCATCGCCGCGCTGGCCTTCCTGCCACCCACCCTCGCCATGGGCGCGCTATTCACCGCCCTTGCCCAGCGCGCGTCGGACCGGCTCGGCGGCGTCGGACCGGGGCTCGCGGCCAATACGCTGGGTGCCGCCCTGGCGCCCATGCTGTTCGGCCCCGTCCTGCTGCCCCTGATGGGGGCCAAATACGCCTTCGCGCTGCTTGCCGCCGCCTATGTGCTGGCGCTGCCGCTCCGGAGCCGCGCGGCGCTGGCCGGCGGCGGGCTGACGCTGGCGGCGACGCTGGCGCTGGTCTTCGCGCCGATTTCCCTGCGCTTCGTGCAGGTCCCGGAAGGCGGCGCGCTGGAATGGCACCGCGACGGCGTGATGGCGGCGGTGAGCGTGGTGCGCAATTCCGCCGGCGACCGCCACCTGCAGGTGAACAACCATTTCCGCATGGGCGGCAGCGCCTCCATGCGCTCGGACCACCGGCAGGCGCACATCCCTTTGCTGCTGCATCCGAATCCGCACAGCGCCCTGTTCCTCGGCCTCGGCACTGGCGCGACCCTCTCCGCCGCCGGCGACCATCCCGGCCTCAAGGTGGAGGGCGTGGAACTGGTGCCCGAGGTGGTGGAAAGCTTCCCCTATTTCGAGCGCACACCGCCACGCCTCGCCGGCAATCCGGACATCCGCATCCATGTGGCCGATGCCCGCCGCTTCGTGCGCGCCGGGACGACGCCCTATGACGTGATCGTCGCGGACCTCTACCACCCCTCCGTGGACGGCTCCGGCGCGCTCTATGCCCGCGAGCATTTCGCCGCCATCCGCGACCGCCTCGCGCCGGACGGGCTGTTCTGCCAGTGGCTGCCGCTGCACCAGCTCGACATCGCGACGCTGCGGGTGATCGTGCGCACCTTCCTCGACGTGTTTCCGGACACGACGGCATGGCTCGCCCAGTTCAGCGTGGAGACGCCGCTCGTGGCGCTGGTGGGCCGCCGCACGCCCGCCGCCTACCCGGCCGACTGGGTGGAGCGCCGCGTGCGCGACCGCGCACTCGCGGCGGGGCTGAAGGCGGTGGATATGGACGGCAGCTTCGCCCTCTTCGGCCTCCACCTCGCCGGCCCGGCGGAGCTGGCCCGCTTCGCCGGCGATGCCCCCCTCAACACCGACGACCGGCCGGTGGTGACGGCCGCCGCCCCGGGCACCGCCTATGCCGCCAGCGAGCGGCCGGCCGACCGTCTGGTGGCGCTCCTCGCGGCGCTTCATCCGGCGCCGGAGGCGCTGCTGGCGGGGGCCGATCCCGCCACGCAGGCGCGGCTCGCCGCCTACTGGACGGCGCGGGACGGCTATATCGGCATGGGCGCCCGGGCGCTGGCGGCGAAGGGGCCGCGCGACGTCATCGGCACGCTGGCGCCGCAGCTCATCGAGCTGGTCCGCATCAGCCCGGATTTCGAGGCCGCCTACGCGCCTGTGCTCGCCATGGCGCGACAGCTCGCCGTCACTGATCCTTCGGGCGCCCGGCGGCTCCTAGAAGCATTGGATAGGGCGAACCCGAGCCGGCCCGAGGCGCGGCGGCTGCTGTCCCGGCTGCCGCCGGCGTGACGGGCGGGATTTCCCCCGCCTTCGCCACGGTGAAGGCGATGGAGCCGCCGTCCGCATGGTGGTGGCGGCGCAGATAGCCGTTCCATTCCACCAGATACTTGCCGGGCGGCAGGGGCTGGGTCATGCGGAACGCGGTCTGGCGCACCTCCTGCGACGGACGCGCCCAATCGGTCGGCCACACGGCCTTGTCGTCGAGGCTCACCACCCGCACGTCATCGAGCCGGAACTCGTCGGTGAAGTCGATGGTGACTTCCGGCTGCGTCTCGATCAGCACCGCGTTGGCGTTAGGCACGGACTGGTCGAACGCGCACTGGGCCTGCGCCCCCGTCGCCGCGAGGCCGACACCGAGAACGACCGCGATTGCTGCATGAAGGCGCATGGGGCTCTCCCTGAACATGGGCCTCTCCCTGAAAAGGCGTGCTCTTGCGTTCAAGTGAAGTGGATGGCGTAGCCGAAATTGTCGAGGCGGTCGGGAATGGCGTTGAACGCCACCGAGATGCGCCGCCCGCCCTTGTTCACCGGCACCTCGTGCAGCAGGTAGCTCGGGAACATCACAAGATCGCCCGCGCCCGTCTGCGGCATGGCGAACTTGCCGCCGTTGAAGGCGTTGATGCGGGCATTGGGATTGGTGTTGCCGAAGATGAAGCCGCTGCCGCCGATGGCCTTGTGAAAGACGATATTGGCGGAGGGGTGCGCTTCCGTCAGATAGACGACGCCGGAGATGAAGCTGTTGGCATGGGTGTGGATGGCCTGGTGCCCGCCCGGCTCCAGCACGTTCACCCAGATCTCCTTGATCTGCCAGCGCAGCGCCTCGCCGAACAGCACCTCGCCGAACTCCGTCACCTTGGGCAGCACCAGCGCGCCCAGCCGCGACAGCAGGGTGTCCGACTGATCGCCCGCCACGGGCGTGTGGGAGAGCAGGTCCGAATAGGCGTTGGTGAGCGAGGTGCGGTCCGCCACCTCGGCCGCGAGCGCCGCCACGTCGGCGGGGCCGACGAGGCCCTCGACGCGCATCACGGGGGTGGGGAAAAGTCCGATAAGCTGGGTCACGACAGGCCGGCCGATGTGCGCGAGACGGGGAGACGGCGCACTTTCCCTATGGCCCATGACCCCACGATGACGACCTTAGGTGATGCGCGGCCGGCAAACGCCCGAAGCCAACCGTCAATGGCTCGAATCGAGATCCGCCGGCGACGGCTTCGTGCGGCGCGGCACCAGCACCTGCCCGGCCACCGGCTTCGCATTGCCGACCTGCGCCGCGGCGAACGGGCCTTCGGAGCCGCGCGGCGGCTGGGGGCCGCCCTTGCCGGGGGCGGGCAAGGCGAGGGTCACGGTGTCGGCACTGCCGTGCATGACCACATCGCGCGGGCCGACGCTGCGCAGCGTCCAACCGCCATGGGCATCGCCGACCTTGAGGCGCACGATCTGGCCGCTGGCCTGATCGGTGAAGATGCCGATGCTGCCGGCCGTGCTCACCACCGTGCCCATCAGCGCGAGTTGCGGACGCGGCGCGGCGGCGGCGGCGGGCGGTGCGGAGGGCGGCGGAGGCGCCAGCGCCACCGGCTGATCGGGCGGGCGGCGCGAGGGCGTGAACAGGGGGCGGTCGCGGGTCGCCGACAGGCTTTCGATGGGGACCGCCCACAGGGGATTTCCGCGCTCGGGGTCGGCGCTGGCCGTGGGGGCGCGGGCGGGCGGCTGGCCGGGCGCGAGAAATTCGATCTGCGGCGGGGGCGCCTCCACCTCGGTCGAGGCCGCGGAAACAGCGGTGGCGATCCCCGCGACGGCAACCGGAAGAGCGAGGGCGAGCGCAAGCGAGCGCCGACGGCGCGCGGATGGGGGGACGAGGCGGATCATCGCGCCCCCCGCCAGCGGCCATGGACGGTCAGCATCACCTGGATGCGTCCTTCCTGCCCCCGTGCTTCGGCGCCATCGCCCTGCATCCGTCCCTCGGCTCCATCCGCGTCCAGCTGCCCCAGAGCAGCGCCCTGCCCCTGGGCCTGGACCACAAGGGGATCCACGAACAGGAAGGGCTGCCCCGTCTCGATATCATATAGCAGGTTCTGCAGATCCTCCTGCCCGATATCGATGGTCGCGGCCACCGCCACGAAGCCAGGACCCAGCGGCGAGGCGCCAAGCTCCACGCTGGAAGAGACGAGATGCCCGCCCGCCGCATCGGCGGCGGCGGCGACGCGCTCGGCCAGCGATGCGCCGGCCACCGTCACCGTCGCGCCCTCGAGGAAGGGGGAGCCGCGCTCTTCGGCCCCGGCGGCGCCGGGCCGGGGGGGCCTTCGCCCTTCCAGCCGGTCCAGCAGATCCTGCGCCTCCGCCACCGCCGCGCGCTTGGCCAGCACGTCCGCCACCTCGCCGAACGCGACGGCCAGAAGCACGGCGACGAGCACGCCATAGCCCAGCGCGGCCAGCGCCAGCGTGCGGCGGGAACGGGCGGGCGCGGCGGCGGTCACTGGGTCACCTCGAACGGCACGGTAATGTCGGCCTGGATCTGGAAGCGCTCCCCCGCATCCCCCGGCTGCCGGGTGGTGGGGGCGACGAAGGTGGCGGCGGAGAAGTGCTTCGATTCCTCCAGCAGCCGGACGAGGGAGGGCGCCTCGCGGGAGACGCCGGTCAGCTCCACCTTGCCGTTCTGAACGGTCAGGGCCGAGAGATAGGTGTGGTCGGGCAGCACCTGGGAGAGCGCCTCCAGCACGAGCACGGTCGGCGCCTGCGCGCGCTTGGCCTTCTCCAGACCGCGCAGGGCCGCGCCCTCCGCGCCCAGTCCGTCGCGGGCGGCGGCGATGGCGCGGCGGCGGGCGGCGATGGCCTGGTCCAGCGTCTGCTGCTCCTCGTCGAGGCTGCCGCCCAAGAAGCCGGACACGCCGGACGCGAATGTCGCCGCGAGGGCCGCCGCCGCAAGCACGCCGAGCAACACTTGCCTGAGGCGTGCCGTGCCGGCCCCTTCGCCGGACGCGCCGGCATGAACGGTGATGGACGCGCCATCGCCTTGACGGGTCGTCAGCACCAGATGGCCGACGCCGAGCGCCTTCAGCGCATCGAGGGCGGGGGCGAGACGAGCGCGCGGGGTGGCGGCGACCATCACGCGGATGCGGCCGTCGCCCAGCGGTTCGGGCGCCGTCCAGCCGAAGGCGGCCTCTGCCGCGCTCCAGGGCGTGAGCCGGTCGATCTGCGCCCGCACGATGCCGTCGAGATAGGGCCTCGCCCCCTCCGGCAGATCGAGCGGACGGAACAGGAAGCGGGCGGGGTCGAGCGCCAGCTCCACCTCCCGGCCCTTCAGCGACGCCGCGACCTCGGGCGGCACGCCATGCGATGCGGCGGCCGCAAGGGGGAACGGTACGGCGCCGGGAAGGACGAAGGCGCCGTCTTCCCGCTCCTCGATCCGCACCGCACGCATCCGGCCGAGCCGCGCCCGGCCGGCGGCGAAGGCGGTGGCGAGGGCCGTCGCCGTCAGGTCGACGAAGGCCGAGAAGCCATCGATGGCGCGGGTCAGCAGCGAGGCGTCGGGTGCGCCCGGAACCAGGCTCATGGCCGTCCTCCCGTCGTCTTCCGGCGGGCGGCGGGAGGCGCGTCGTCGGCAAGCTCCCGCCACGAGAGATCGCGCCACAGGAGCACGCGATAAGGATCGACACCGAAGTCCCGCAAAAGGATCACCGCCTCCATACCCAGCCGCCGTCCGTCGTCGAACGCGACGCGCACGGTCACGCGCGCCGTGTCCCCGGCCGCGGTGGCGATGCCCGAGGCGCCCGCGACGACGCTGCCTTCGCCGCCCGCCTTGTCCTCGCCGGAGGTCGCGAAGGTGGCGGTGTCGATGTCGTCCATCCCCTGCCCCGCCTTGGCCAGCGCCGCGCGCACCATCGGCCCCGCGATGTCCGGATTCACTTCCCGCCGTCCGGCATAGACCGTGAGGTGAGGCAGCGCGGCGGCGACCACGTCGGCCGGCAGGCCCGGCACGCGCGCCAGTTCCGCCGCATGGGCGAAGGCGCCCTGCCCATGTCCCGCCTCGGCATCGCCGACCGCAGAAGACTTGTCGCCCGAGGCGGGCGCGCGCCAGGCGGCGATGCTGGCGGCATAGGCCTTTGCCGCCGGTTCCGGCACGCCCAACGCCTGGAACAGGCCGGACAGCACGGGCGGCGCGGCGGCGTTGAGATCGATGCGGGCCGCCTCGTCGGCGAAGCGGGCGGAGACGTTGGCCTCGCCCATGCGAAAGCGCACCTCGCCGCTGGTCGCCCGCTCCTGCGCCGGCACGGAGAGGAGGCGCAGCGCCGCCAGTTCCACCCCCGCCATCGCCAGCCCATCCGCGCGCAGCGTCTGCGTGCGCACCGCGGAGGCCGACGCCGTGTCCGCCACATAGACCGCATAGACGGCGGTGAAGGCGGCCAGGGCGGCGAGAATCCACAGCACGGTCACGAGGATGAAGCCGCGCTCCGTCCCTGCCGGGGCGCGCCTGAGTCGGATCGCGCTCATTGCGTCGCTCCCCCACCGTTGCCGCCCGCGCCGGAGACCGCTGTTGCGCGCGATCCGCTGAAGCCGATGGCGGTCCCGCAGATGGGCTTGGTGGCGTCGGCGGCGCAGAAGGCGGGCGCGTCCGAGCGGATGGTGACGGAGGTGGAGGCGCCGGTGGCCCGCCCCCCCTCGCGCACCACCATGCGCACCGCGCGCGGCAGTTCCTCCTCGCCGCGCCATTCGGCGTGCCATGCCCCGTCGCGGCCGGCATAGGAGAAGGAGACGCTGACCGGCGGGCGCAGCAGCCGCACCGGCGCGCCGAACGACGGAAGCCCCCCGGCCTCGGCCGGCGGCGCATAGGGCGCGGCGCGGCGGACCATGGCGGAGCCGCGCCCGTCCGGCACGGGCGCCAATTCGACAACCTCCAAGCCCCGCGCCGCGCCGGGGGCGAGCACTTCGCGCACGAAGACCACGCGCTCGGACGATCCCTGGAACAGGGGCTCCGCCCCACCCTGCACGGAAGGCAGGAAAGCGGCGGCGGCGAGGTCCGCCGCCATGCGGTCGAGGGCGAGGGCGACAAGTTCGCTCTGCTGCACCCGCCCCAGCCCGCGCTGCCAGGCGGGGAGCCATTTCGCCGTCACCATGGCGATGGCGGCGAGCACCAGCCCGGTGAGCGTCATCGCCACCAGGATCTCGATGAGGCCGAAGCCGGCGCGGCGGCGGCGCGAGGCGATGGTGCTCATTGCGGCCGGCTCCGCACAAGGCGCACCGTCTCCAGCGCCACCATCTCGCCGCCGGGGCCGCGCACGCGGATGCGGATGTCGAGGGGCGTCCAGGGCGCAGTGTCCGGCAGGCCGGCGAGCGTCATCGGCTGCACGTCCATCTGCCAGCGATGACCGGCGATCTCGCCTTCGGTGCGGCCGATCTGGATGAGATCGCGGCTCGGAATGCCCGTCTCCACGGCGCGGGCGGTCTGCAGCAGCGCCACCCGCCGCTCCAGGATCCTGGTGCCGCGCAGGCTGGAGCCCGCCACCATGGCGATGGCGCCGAGAGAGGCCGCGACCACCGCCAGCGCCACCAGCACCTCGATCAGGGTGAAACCGGCGGTGCGGCGCCGGAGGCGCAGATCAGGAGCGGCCACGGGGCACAATCTCGACGCCGCCGGTGAGCCAGTTCACCCGCACCTCATAGCCCGTCCCGCCCTTGAGCATGGCCACCACGCCGCCGCAGGAGAGGCCGGAGGGGAAGAATTGCACCGAGGCGCGCGCCGGCCGGCCGTCGCAGGTCGCGGGCAGCACGGTGTCCATCTGCACGTCGCCGGGCACGCGCACCACCCGGCCGGCTGAGCCGGAGGTCATGCGTCGGCCGGTGGCATCCACCGCCGTCGCCACCGGTACGCCCCGGCGGATGGCGGCGGCGCGGTCGGCCTTCAAAAGCGCGGCGGCCTCCACAGCGAGGGATTCGAGCTTCGCCCGCGAGGTGCCCGGCGCGAGACGCGGCAGCGCGAGGGTCGCCAGCGCGGCGACGATGGCGAGAGCGCACACGACCTCCAGCAGGGTGAACCCCGCCTCGCCGCCCCCCGCCTTTGCGCGCCCGCGCGACATGCGACGTCTCCGGCCTACCGCGCCCAGCTCGTGACGTCGGCGGCATTGCCGGTGCCGCCCTCCTGCCCGTCGGAGCCGAGGGAGACGATGTCGAACGGCCCATGCTGGCCCGGCGCGCGATAGGCGTAGGCCTTGCCCCAGGGATCGAGCGGCACGGTGCCGCCCTTCAGGTACGGCCCGTTCCAGGTCGAGACATTGCCCGGCCGCTGCACCAGCGCGTTCAGCCCTTCCGACGAGGAGGGATAGCGGCCGGCATCCAGATAGAAGAGATCGAGGGCGCTGGAGAAGCCCTGGATCTGGATCTTCGCCGTCTTCACCTTGCTGTCGCCGAGATAGCCGAGCACGCGCGGCCCCACGAGGGCGACGATGAGGCCGATGATGGTGATGACCACCAGCAGTTCCACCAGCGTGTAGCCGCCTTCGCTCTTCCGGCGACGAGAGCGGGACGGGATATGGGCCATCATGGGGGCGGGACCTTGATTCACGTTTCGTCACCCGATGCTTTGGCTGACCGACAGCAACGCGGTCATGACCGAGACGATGAGCCCGCCCACCACCACCGAAATGGTGACGATGGCCGCCGGGCCGATGACCGCGACCACCCTGGCGAGGGCGCGCTGGAGCTTTTCCTCGTAGAAATCGGCGATGCGGCCGGAGAGCAGGGCCAGTTGGCCGGTCTCCTCGCCAAGGCGCAGCATGCGGATGGCCATGGGCGGCAGCACGTCGCCCTCGGCGAAGGCATCCGACAGCCGCCCGCCGTGGCGCACCCGGTCCGCCGCCTTGGCCCAGACGGAGGCCTCTTCGCCCGCCGCCATCACGTCCACGATGATGCGCAGCGCGGCGGTCAGCGTCACGCCGTTGCCGAGCAGGATGGAGAGGTTGCGGCAGAACACGGCCGAACGGCGGAACAGAAGCACCGTGCGCACCAGCGGCAGCTTGGAGAGCACGCCCGTCACCGCCCCGCGCACTTCCTTCCGGCGAAGCGCGAGGAAGGTGAGGGCCGGAAGCACCACGGCCGCGATGCCCACCTCCATGGCATGGGCCTGCAATCCGTCCGACAGATCGAGCAGCACCTGCACCATGGGGTCCAGCTTCGCCCCCATGTCGCGCAGCACGGAGGAGAATTGCGGCATCACGAACATGAGGAAGAAGACGAGCACGCCGCCCGCCGCCACCAGCACGAAGGCGGGATATTGCAGCGCCGACACCACCTTGCGGCGCAGCTCCTCGGCCCTCTGCCGCTCGGCGGCGACCAGTTCCAGCATCCGGTCCACGGTGCCGGAGGCCTCGCCAACCTTCACCAGCGCCACATAGACCGGCGGGAAAAGCTTGGGATGGGACGCCAATGCCTCCGCCAGACTCTCGCCGGCCAGCACGTCCGCGCGGATCTTGCGGGCGACGGCGCGCATGCGGCCGAGGTCGGTGTCTCCGGTGAGCAGTTCGAGCGCCTCGTCCAGCCGCGCGCCCGCGCGCAGCAGCAGAGCGAGGTCGCGGGTGAAGAGGGTCACGTCCTCCGCCTTGGGCGCGCCGAAGGTGAAGCCGAAGGCGCTCTCCTTCTTCTCCTTGAGCGGCGTCGTCTCCACCGGCACGAGGCCGAGGAATTCGATGCGGCGGCGGACCTCCGCCTCGGTGGGCGCGGCGATCTCGCCGCTCACCATCTGCCCGGCCTGGGTGAGCGCGCGGTAGGAGAAAGTGGCCATGGGCTCAGCGCACCGTGGTCACGCGCAGCACCTCGGCGGCCGAGGTGAGGCCGGCGCGGCACTTGGCGACGCCATCGTCCAGCATGGTGGTCATGCCGCCGGAGATGGCGGCGCGGTCGAGGGCGGCGGCGCCGGCATGGCGGTCGATCATCTCGCGGATGTCGTCCGAGAGGGTGAGCACCTCGAACACGCCGATACGCCCGCGATAGCCGGCTCCGCCGCAGCGCTCGCAGCCGACCGGCTCGTACACCGTCTCGCCCGCCGCGAGGCCGAGGGCGGCATAGCGCGGGTCGTCCCGCACATCCGAGACCGAAAGGGTGTGCGGCCGCTTGCAGCGCTCGCACAGCTGGCGGACGAGGCGCTGGGCGATGACCGCACGCAGGGTGGACTTGAGGAGGAAGCCCTCCACGCCGAGGTCCAGCATGCGCGGCACCGAGGCGGCGGCGGTGTCCGTGTGGAGGGTGGTGAGCACCAGATGGCCGGTGAGCGCGGCGTGGACGGCGATGTGCGCCGTCTCCGGGTCGCGCACCTCGCCCACCATGATGACGTCCGGGTCCTGCCGCAGGAAGGAGCGCAGCGCCGCCGCGAAGGTAAGCCCGATCTGCGGACGCACCTGCGACTGGAACACGCCCCGGATCTCGTACTCCACCGGGTCCTCGATGGTGAGGATCTTGCGGGTCGGCTCGTTGAGAACCGAGAGGATGGTGGCGAGCGTGGTCGTCTTGCCCGAGCCGGTGGGGCCGGTGACCACCACCATGCCGTGGGGCAGCGCGAGCAGCTTCATCAGCGTCTCGCGGTCGTGCGGGGCGAGGCCCAGCTTGTCCACGGTGAGCACGCCCCGGTCCCGCGCCAGAAGGCGGATGACGGCGCTTTCCCCGTGCTGGGTGGGCATGATGGCGACGCGCACGTCGATCTCGTCGCGCCCGAGCTTGAGGCGCGCCGCGCCGTCCTGCGGCAGGCGTCGCTCGGCGATGTCGAGGCCGGCAAGGATCTTGATGCGGGAGATGACCGCCTGCGGCAGCACGTCGGCGAGCGCATGGATGGGGCGCAGCATCCCATCGATGCGCAGCCGCACCTCGAGGCCGGTGCGGAACGGGCCGATATGGATGTCGCTCGCGCGCAGCTCCATGGCCTTGTCGAACAGATCGTTCACCGCCCGCACCACCGGCGCGCCGGAGGCGAGGTCGCGCAAACTGTCGATGTCGTCCTCGGCCCGCGCCGTGGCGGGACCGGCGGCCTCGCGGGCGGCCGCCTCGTCGGCGCCGAGCCGTTCGGCCAAGGCGGTGGCGATATCCTCGAAGGAGGCGACGGCGAGCGTGACCTTGCTCCCCAGCACGATCTCCGCCGCCCGTACCACCGTCTCGTCGGTGGGATCGCCCACCGCGAGCCAGGCCGTGCCGTCCGCCGCGCGGAAGGGCAGCACCGTCATCTCGCGCAGAAAGCGCGGGGTAAAGTGCGAAACGAGGGAGGGCGCCGCCATCAGCTCCGGCAGGGCGATGCGGGGCAGCCGGTAGAAGCGGGCCACCTCATCGGCGAAATCGCCGGCGGTGAGCTCACTCGCCTCCCACACCTGACGCAGCGGACGGGTGTCCGTTCCGCCCCCGGCCGCCTGACCCGAGACGCGCGCGGCGAGGAAGCTCAGAAAATCGGCGCTCCCCTCCCCGCTCATGCCCGCGTCCCCGAAAGCCAGAGTCCGGATCCCGCCGCGTCATGCAGCGGCACTCTTCTGAAGCTGGACCTTGACTGCTATTAACATGGACCGCATCACCGGCGAAGGTTGCGGCCGGAAAGCAACTCCAGGCGCAGTGCCGGCCCATTTGCGGTAGCCGCCTGTTGCCCGCGCGGGGCACCGAAGCCGCCAGCCTGGTATTCCCGGCTCCCGTGACGCTCGCGCGTCACCGTGATGACAATGTCACGACATTCGGACACCACCCCGGTGCGGCGATAGCCAGCTAACTGAAGCTTGGCAGCGGCTCCGGTCAACCCTTATATATCCGTCACATGCAGTCGCTAAAGGATGGGCGCCAAGGGTCGTTCGGCGCGCGCCTGCGACTGTGGCCCTTGCATGCGGCTATCGGATCCCACGGCTCTTCTGGCCGCGCGGCTCTTGCGTTCGGAAGTAGCGGGTGATGCGTGATTGAGGATTGGCGCGGCCGGTCGAGCCCACGACCGGGCACTCTTGTATTGGCGTGCGCGATCCTCTTCGCCGCGGTCCTCTCCGGCTGCTCGGGCATCATGGACGATACGAAGCCCCAGAGCACATTCGACCAGGTCCGCAACATCGATCTGTCGCCGAAGCCCATGCAGCCTGTGGCCCAGCCGCAACAGTCGACCGACAATCGCCAGCCCATCGAATATTTTGCCACCCCCGGCGCGCAGCCCGTGACCGATCCGGCGGCGGTCGGGGCGGCGGGAGCGGCGCAGCGCGGAGCGGATGGCGGGTACGATCTCAATTTCGAGAACACCCCCGTCACCACCGTCGCCAAGGTGGTGCTCACCGATATCCTCGGCGCCAACGTCATCATCGATCCGCGGGTGCAGGGCACCATCAGCCTGTCCTCGGCCCGCCCCGTCGCCCGCACCGATCTGGCCTATGTGCTGGAGAGCGCCTTGCGCGCCAACGGCATCGCCCTCGTCCGGGATTCCTCCGGCTACCAGCTGATGCCGCTGACCGAGGCCGCCGGCTCTGGCGCCACCGATGTCGGCACATCGCGGCCGGAGCCGGGCTACGGCGTCTCCGTGGTGCCGCTGCGGTATGTCTCGGCGGAGACGCTGATGCCGGTCATCGACAGCTTCGCCACGCGGGCCGGCATGGTGCGGGTGGACCCCGGCCGGAACGTCCTGCTCATCCAGGGCACGGCGCAGGAGCGACAGGCGGCCATCAACACCGCCCTCTCCTTCGATGCCGACTGGATGCGCGGCCAGTCGGTGGGCATCTACCCCCTGCGCAACAGCGCGCCGGAACCGCTCATCACCGAGCTGGAGACGCTGCTCGATGCCGGCGAGGGCGGGCTCAGCCACAAGATGGTGAAGTTCCAGGCCATCAACCGGATGAATTCGGTGATGGTGGTGGCCAAGAAGCCGGACCTGCTGCGCACCGCCGCCACCTGGATCGAGCGCCTCGACCGCTCCGACAGCTCGGTGGGCGTGCGCGTCTATCGCCTGCGCTACGGCGAGGCGCGGCAGACCGCGCGGGTTTTGAACGAGCTGTTCAACGGCACGTCCTCCCAGGGGCTGGACCAGGCCTCCAACCAGATCGCGCCGGGCTCGGGCACCTCGCTTTCATCCAATGGCGGTGGCTCGAACGGCCCCATGTCCGTGCAGCAGCGCCTCGGCCAGACGCCGCCCCAGAACCAGAGCCAGGGCCAGAACGCCCAGCCGGTGAACCGGGGCGAGACCGACAACGAACTGCAGGGCGGTCCCGGCTCCGGGCCGTCCGGTGGCGGCGGGGCGCTGCTCTCGGGCGTCCGCATCACCGCCGATCAGGTGAACAACTCCCTGCTCATCTACGCGAGCCAGGAGAACTACCGCATCATCGAGCGCACCCTGCTCCAGCTCGACCAGCCGCAGTTGCAGGTGGCCATCGAGGCGACGGTGGCGGAGGTGACGCTCAACGACCAGCTCGCCTATGGCGTGCAGTTCTATCTCACCAGCAACAATCTGGGCCTCGGCAAGAACAACGGCTCGGTGATGAACACGCTGTCCTCAAGCGTCACCGACCAGGCGATCAACCGCGTGCTGCCCGGCTTCAACCTGCTGATCGGCCGCGAGAACCAGCCGCGGATGATCCTCGACGCCTTGCACACCGTGACCGACGTGAAGGTGCTGTCCAACCCCTCCGTGGTGGTGGTGGACAACCAGAAGGCGACACTTCAGGTGGGCGACGAGGTGCCGGTCTCCACCGGCAGCGCCACCGTGCTCACCTCCTCAAACACGGTGGTGAACACCATCGAGTACAAGAACACCGGCATCATCCTGCACGTGACGCCGCGGGTGAACGTGAACGGGCAGGTGCGGCTCGATATCGAGCAGGAGATCAGCAACGTCACCAAGCAGCCCACCGCCAACGGCAGCTCGTCCGAAAGCTCGACCCTCACCCCCACCGTCTCCCAGCGCCGGGTGAAGAGCACCATCGCGGTGACGAGCGGGCAGACGGTGCTGCTCGCCGGGCTCATCAGCGAGCGCAGCGACGGCGTGCGGCAGGGCGTGCCGGTGCTCGACCAGATCCCGGGCTTGGGCGATGCCTTCGCCCATAAGGACACCACGGTGAAGCGCACCGAGCTCATCATCTTCATCCGCCCCCAGATCATCCGCGACAATATGGATGCCCACACGGTGGCGGAGGAATTGCGCGCCAAGCTCAAGGGCACGGTGGGCGTGCTGCCGGGCGGCCCGCAGCCGCTCATCAACCGGTGAGGCACGCCATGGCCGAAGCCGCAACGGGTGATGCCGTGCACCAGCCTTCCCTTGGCGACGGACTTCCCGGAAGCCTCGGCGCCCATCCGCGCGTGGCCAGCCGGGGCGAGGTCGCGGCCCTCGCCGCCGTCTGCCTCGCCGCCATGGGCGCGAGCCTCGCGGTGGCGGGGCTTCCCACCGGCCTGCCGCTTGCCGCTCTGGTGCCGGTGCTGGCGGCCATCGCCGTCATCGACGCGCGGCACTTCCTCATTCCCGATACCCTGAGCGCCGCCGGCATCGCCCTTGGGCTTGTCCATGTGGTGCTCGCCGCCGACGACGTTGCGGAAGGACTGATCGTTTCCGGCGTGCGCGGCATTCTCCTGGGCCTGCTCTTCCTCGGCCTGCGGACGGGCTATCGCGTGCTGCGCGGACGCGACGGGCTGGGGCTCGGCGACGTGAAGCTCGCCGTGCTTGCCGGCGTCTGGCTGGAGGTGACGGCCATTCCCCTCGCCATCGAGATCGCGGCCCTGTCCGCCCTCCTCGCCTACGCCCTGCGCCGCCGCGCGGCGGGCCGGGCGCTGCGCCTCGACGGACGGCTGCCGTTCGGCCTTTTTCTCGCGCCGGCGGTGTGGATCGCCTTCATGATTGACGCCCTCCTCCTCAAGGCGAGCTGAGCATGCGCCCGGACGAGAATTTTCCCACACAGGCCTTACGCCGCTGTGCCGCGATGCTGGCTCTGATTCTGGCGCTGGCGCTCGCCGCCGGGCCGGTGATGGCCGGCAGCCGGGACGGTCCCCAGTCCCGCGCCTACGCCGCCTATGCCAAGGGTGACTACGTGACCGCCGCCGCGCTGCTCATTCCCCTCGCATGGGAAGGGGATGCGAAGGCGCAGGGGATGGTCGGCTACCTCTACGAGACCGGAAAGGGCGTGCCGCAGGATTTCGTTGTTTCGGCCCAATGGTACGGCTGCGCCGCCGAGCAGGGCGACCCCACCGCGCAATACCTTCTCGGCCTCGCCTACGACAAGGGCCGGGGCGTGCCCATCGACGTGGTGCTCTCGCAGAAATGGCTGATCCTCGCCGCCGCCCGGGCCGGCAAGCAGGAGCGCGACACCTTCACCCGCATCCGCGATGCGGTGGCCTCCAAGATGAGCCGGGCGCAGATCGCCGCCGCGCAGGAGCAGGCCATCCTGTGGATGCCGGCCCCGCCCTATGTACCCCAGCCCCTCTGGCTGAACCGGCCGCGCTCGTTCACGCCCTTCTAACCGGAGCGGGTGTTTGATGCCGTCCGTGATCCCGGATTGCGGAGGCGGCATGGCCCTGTTCGACCAGATGATCGGCGGGCTCGTTTCGAGCGTCGTCGGCCAGATCAAGAAGAGCGGCGCGGTGGGCGGCCTGCTCGATAGCCTCCTGAACAGCCCAGCCGTCGCCGCTTTGCCCGGCTGGATCGACCGGACCATGGCCGGCACCAGCTTCGGCGGCATCGAGGGCTTCGCCGAGGCCCTGCGCGCGGGCGGCCTTTCGGAGGCGCTGGACAGCTGGATCGCCGACGGTCCGAACCTGCCGGTGGACGGGGACGCCATCGTCGCGGCGCTGGGCGAGGCACGCATCGCGGAACTCGCCGCCGCCTTCAACCTGCCGGCCGCGCCTTTGCCGGGCCTGATGGCCCGCTTCCTGCCGGTGATCGTGGACCGGCTGAGCCCGGACGGCACGTTCGAGCTGCCCGAGCGGTCCGCCGCCTGACGTCAGCGTGTGCGGCGGGAGGCTCGCGCGCGCCGCGCGGGACCGCTATATAGGGGCAGGTCCGGTCGCGGCGCGGGGGCGCCATCGGGCCATCCTTGAGAAAGACCAGAGCCCGCACCGTGACCGAGCGCAAGCGTCCTACCCTTCTCGAGCGCCTGCGCGGGCTGATGCTCGATTTCGACGCGCTGCTGGACAGCTCCCTGTTCAGCCTCGGCGCCCGCACGCGCAACATCCTGTCCGCCTATTCCGCCTTCACCGAGCGGTTCAACGTCACCGGCGTCGGGCGCTGGGCCATCGGCGCGGCCTCGGAAGGCTTCACGCTGGGCGTGGCCGGGGCCATGGTGATGCTGGCGCTGGCCATGCCGGCCTTCCGCGAGACCTCCGACGACTGGCTGAAGCGCACCGAACTGGCCGTCACCTTCCTCGACCGCTACGGCAATTCCATCGGCGAGCGCGGCGTTAAGCAGAACGACACCATCCCGCTGGAAGACATCCCCGACAACCTCATCAAGGCGACCCTCGCCACGGAGGACCGGCGCTTCTACGAGCATTGGGGCATCGATGTCGCCGGAACGGCGCGCGCCCTCGTCACCAATGCGCGGGCGGGCGGCGTGCGGCAGGGCGGCTCCTCGCTCACCCAGCAGCTCGCCAAGAACCTGTTCCTGTCCAACGAGCGCACCATCGAGCGCAAGATCAAGGAGGCCTTCCTCGCCATCTGGCTGGAGTCGCGCCTCTCCAAGAGCCAGATCCTGAAGCTGTACCTCGACCGCGCGTATCTCGGCGGCGGCGCCTACGGCGTGGATGCGGCGGCGCGCTATTATTTCGGCAAGTCGGTGAAGGAGGTCAGCCTTTCCGAGGCCGCCATGTTGGCCGGCCTGTTCAAGGCGCCCTCCAAATACGCCCCGCACATCAACCTGCCGGCCGCCCGCGCCCGCGCCTCCACCGTGCTCGACAATCTGGTCGAGGCCGGCTTCATGACGGAAGGTCAGGTGTTCGGCGCCCGGCGCAATCCCGCGACGCCGGTGGACCGCCGCGACGACGAGGTGCCGGACTTCTATCTCGACTACGCCTTCGGCGAGGTGAAGAAGCTGGTGGACCAGCTTCCCCAATCCGTGGTCGAGCGCAACTTCATCGTCCGCACCGGCCTCGACCCCAACATCCAGAAGGTCGCGGACGCGGCGCTGGAGACCTCGCTCAACGAGTTCGGCCGCGACTACAAGGTGAAGCAGGGCGGCGTCGTGGTGATGGAGCCAAACGGCACCCTGCGCGCCATGGTGGGCGGGCGCGACTATGGCGAGAGCCAGTTCAACCGCGCCACCGACGCCCTGCGCCAGCCCGGCTCCTCCTTCAAGCCCTTCGTCTACACCGTGGCGCTGATGGGCGGCATGAAGCCCTCCACCATCGTGCAGGACGCGCCCATCTGCCTCGGCAACTGGTGCCCGCAGAACTACGGGCGCTCCTACATGGGCTCCATCACGCTGAAGACCGCGCTCCAGCATTCGCTGAACACGGTGGCGGTGCGCCTCGCGGAACGTTTCACCCGGAAGAAGATCGTGGATCTCGCCCACCAGATGGGCATCAAGACCCCGCTGCCCATCAGCGCGCCGCTGCCGCTGGGCGCCGCCGAGGTGACGCTGTTCGACATGACCACCGCCTATTCGGTGTTCGCCAACGGCGGCAAGAGCGTCTACCCCCACGCGGTCATCGAGATGCGCATCGGCAACGGCGACGTAGTGTGGCGCTTCGACCGCGACGCGCCCAAGCCCATCCAGATCATCCCGCAGCAGCAGCTCTATGACATCAACGACATGCTGAACAACGTGGTGGAGAACGGCACCGGCCGCCGCGCCCGCCTCGTCAATGCCAAGGTCGCGGGCAAGACCGGCACCACCAATGCCTATCGCGACGCCTGGTTCATGGGCTTCACCGGCAATTACGTCTGCGGCGTGTGGTTCGGCAATGACGACTACGCCATGATGAACAAAATGACCGGCGGCTCGCTGCCCGCCATGACCTGGCAGAAGGTGATGGCCTATGCCCACCAGGGCATCGAGATCAAGCCGATCCCCGGCGTCACCACGCCCATTCCGAAGCTGGACGAGCCGCCCGCCGCCATGAACGTGCCCGGCCTCGCCGACAGCGAGCGACCCGTCACCCTCTCGCCCCGCTCGGCGGAGCGGCTGGCGGCGCTGGAGCGCATGTTCAAGGAGGCGGAGGTGAAGATGACCGACGCCGGTGCCGCAGCAGCCCCCGTTCCGGCCGCGGCGCAGGCAACGCCCGCGCCCGCCCCCGCCGGCGCCGGCGCCCCTGCGGCGCCCGCGACCCCGATGCCGACCGCCGTGCGCCGGAACTGAGATCAACCCTCGTCCGGCGCCTTCGGCGTCCGCCAGATGCCATAGGCCCAGGGCCTGTACCAGCGCCCGCCCGTGGGCAGGCATTGGGGCACCGGATCATAACCGTGCCCGCCCCAGGGATTGCAGCGGCAGATGCGGGCGGTGGCCATCACCGCGCCGGGAAGCGCGCCGTGCCGCATCACCGCCTCCTCCGCATATTCCGAGCACGTGGGCAGATAGCGGCACTGCCGGCCCATGAAGGCGGAGAAGGTGTAGCGATAGACGAGGATGAGCCCACGCAGGGCGAGGCGCGGCGCGCGGGCGACCTGCGCGGCAATCCCCCGCACCGGCCCTGCCGTCTCCTTTGTCCCGCTGTCATCCGCCGCCATATGCGCCTCGGTCTTTGCCTCGATGCCCCGCCGCCCCACATTCGCCATGCTCAAGGGGCGGAATGCGCCTATCCAGCCTTCATGTCGAAGTCGGGGCCGAGCTGGTCCCGGCGACCCGCGCGGCTCCTGCTTCCGGGGCTCTGCTGACGCGCGAGGTGATCGACGATGCCTGATGTCTTCCCGCCCGGTTCTTCCGTCCCGCCTTTGTCCGTGGTGATGCGCGCCCTCGCCTTCGCGACGCTGCGCCACACCGACCAGCGGCGGAAGGGGCGGCGGGCGCAGCCTTATGTGAACCACCTCGTGGAAGTCGCCTTGCTGGTGAGCGAGACGACCGGCGGCACCGACCCCAACCTCATCGCCGCCGCGCTGCTGCACGATGTGGTGGAGGACCAGGGCGTCACGCCGGAGGAGATCGCCACCACCTTCGGCCCGGACATCGCCACCCTCGTCATGGAGGTGACGGACGACAAGGGGCTGACATCGCCCGAGCGCAAGCGCCTGCAGGTGGAGCACGCGCCCCACCTGTCCCCGCGCGGCAAGCTGCTGAAGCTCGCCGACAAGACCTGCAACCTGCGCTCCCTCGCCGAGGACCCGCCGGAGGACTGGCCGCAGGCGCGCGCCCGGGCCTATGTGGAATGGTCGCGGGCGGTGGCGGCGGGGCTGCGCGGCATCAACCCGGCGCTGGAAGCGGCGTTCGATCAGGCGGCCGAGGAAGCCATCGCCGCCATCGAGACGCGGCGGGCCGAGGAATGGGCGGCGGGCTAAAGCATTCTCAAGCGAAGGGGGCACCGGTTCGCGTGAAGAAAATGCGTCTCCGCGCTGAGGCCGGAGGCCTATTCCGCGGCGGCGCGGGCGGCCTCGATCTGGCCGATGGCGTCCACCACCGCGTCGAAGGTGAGCATGGTGGAGGCGTGGCGCGCCTTGTAGTCGCGCACCGGCTCCAGAACCTTGAAATCCTCCCAGCGGCCGGCGGGCGGCGGGCCGTTCTCCCGCAGCATCTTCCACATGGTGTCGCGCGCCTCGCGCAAGTCCTGCGCGCTGGCGCCGATGATGTGGCTGGCCATGAGGGAGGAGGAGGCCTGCCCCAGGGCGCAGGCGCGCACCTCGTGAGCGAAATCGGTCACGGTATCCCCGTCCATCACCAGATCGATGGTGACGGTGGAGCCGCACAGCCGGGAATGCGCCCGCGCGCTCGCCTGCGGCGCGGCGAGCCGGCCGAGCCGCGGGATATCGGCGGCGAGGGCGAGGATGCGGGCGTTGTAGACATCATTGATCATGGGCGAACCGATCAGGCGGCGTGGCACGGGCCGGAAGACCTTGCCGGACCCTGCCGCGCGGGCTTTGCCTTCTTATATAGAGACGGGAGGAACGGACGCAAAGGTAGGCGGTCCCGGCCAATCGGATGGTGCCATCAAACCTTTGCGTGGCAACTTGAGCCGCCTCACCCTTGCGAAAATGGCCCTTCGGCCCCATCATGGAACTTGGGCCCAGCTTTGGGCCTTCATTTTTGACACGGACGGCAAAGCCGCCGCCGGCAGGTCCGGCGGGGCGCGGTTTGAGCGACACCGCGCAAGCGAGCCGACAACCGGTGACACTCCCGCCTTTTCCCGGCCCCCTGGGATGGCGGGTCGAACGGAGTTGGTCATGGACGCGGTAGTCAAGTTGTTCAAGGCGCAGGCCGAGAACGAGGAGCGGGAGCGTCAGCTGAAGGCCAAGCGGGCCGAGGCTGCGCGTGCGCCCGCGCCCGATGGTGCCCCTGCCCTCCCCAAGGTGCATCCCCCCCTCTCGGACGGCAGCCCCCGGCCCTCCCGCGCGGAAGCGGAAGCGGCGGTGAAGACGCTGCTCGCCTACATCGGCGAGGACCCGGCGCGCGAAGGCCTGCTCGACACGCCGAAGCGCGTGGTGAAGGCCTATGACGAGCTGTTCTCCGGCTACGGCGAGGATGCCGACGAGCTGCTCGACCGCACCTTCGGCGAGATCGGCACCTTCGACGACTTCGTGCTGGTGCGCGACATCCCGTTCCACTCCCATTGCGAGCACCACATGGTGCCGTTCGTGGGCAAGGCGCACGTCGCCTATTTCCCGGTGGAGCGTGTGGTGGGCCTCTCCAAGATCGCGCGGGTGGTGGACATCTTCGCCCGCCGGCTGCAGACGCAGGAGCACCTGACCTCGCAGATCACCAATGCCCTCGACGAGAGCCTGCGCCCGCGCGGCGTGGCGGTGATGATCGAGGCCGAGCATATGTGCATGTCCATGCGCGGCATCACCAAGCAGGGGGTGTCCACCCTCACCACCCAGTTCACCGGCGTCTTCCGGGATGATCCGGCCGAGCAGGTGCGCTTCATCACTTTGGTGCGCTCCAAGGGCTGACGCAGGACCGCCGCCGAGAGGCGTTCCTGCCGAGGCGGGAGCGCCCGACACGCGAGCGAAAGAGTCCAGCGAATGAGCGCCGACACCGCCTTCACCTTCCCCGCCGCCGGCAAGGGCGCCGCGCTGGAGGAGGACACCCTCCTCTCCCCGCGCTTCGACGCCAACGGCCTCGTCACCTGCGTCGCCGTGGATGCGGAGACGGGCGAGGTGCTGATGCTCGCCCACATGAATGCGGAAGCCCTCGCCCTCACCATGGCGACCGGCGAGGCGCATTATTTCTCCCGCTCGCGCGGCAAGCTCTGGAAGAAGGGCGAGACCTCCGGCCACACCCAGAAGGTGCGGCAGATGCTGATCGATTGCGATCAGGATGCGGTGGTCATCAAGGTGGAAATGGGCGGCACGGGTGCCGCCTGCCACACCGGCCGCCGTTCCTGCTTCTATCGCTCGGTTCCCATCGGCGCCGCGCCCTCCGAGGCGACCCGCCTCGCCTTCACCGGCGACACCCCGCGCTTCGATCCCGCCGCCGTCTACGGCAAGGGGCACACGGACGGTCACGGCCACGACCACTGACACCGGCGGCCCGTATGGCGTGACGCACCGGCGGCCGCTGTCCCATGCCTGTGGGGAGGCCGGTACAGTGCCGACCCGTCGCTTGCGGGGGCGAGACGAACGGGACGACGGCACTGCACCGGCAGCGGAGATTGCAGGCGATCGCCCTGACGGAATCGCCTGAAACCCTGGTCCGCATCTCGTTATCGGACATTGCCCGGCAAGTTTCTCGGCATTGCGCGCACCCGCCCTATGCAGGGGACGAATCATCCGGCTTCCCTTCCGGAAAAAAGCCCGACACGGCCAACCGACATCGCTTCGGTCGTTGACGTGGCAAAGCTTCCCTTGCGATCCTTGGCGCGCGGCATCTCTCCCGGCTTCAGGCGGGCTCCGCCGCATTACGACGACGTGCGGAACCGGCGGCTCCAGCCGCCGCCGGGCCGCAAGCCAAGCGCCGATCAGATGCCCCAGGTTCCGACGCCAACAGCCGACACGTCCGTGCCGCAGGCCGCCGGCCTCGCCGGCGCGCTCGCGCCCGTAAGGTTCAGCACTTCCGACGTTCCGGAAGCCGATCGCATGGCGTTCGCCCTGGAGTTCTATGGCCCCGTCCTGGTCGGTCTCGAACTCGCCCCCGATCCCGACGACCCCTTCTCCATCTCGGCCTGCTTCCTCCAGCTCCCCGGCGCGATGGTCGCGCAGGGACACGCCAGCGCCCTGGTCTCGACGCGGACGACCGCCCTGTTGGCCGATGGCGTGGATGACCTCATCATCTGCCGGCCCGCTCGCGCCTATCGGGTGACCACCCCGCAGGGCCACTCGCTCGAAATCGGAGCCGGGCAAACCGGCGTGTGGAGCCTCGGCCAGCGGTCGTCGGCGCTGCTCCAGCCCGACACGGCGTTTCGCAGCGTGCAGATCTCCCGGTCGCTGCTGCGCGCCATGGTGCCGAACGTGGACGACATCGACATGGTTCACATCGCGCCCGGCGACCCGATGCTCGACCTTATGTTCGCCTATGCGGACCTCGTCGCCGAACACCCCATCGGCTCGGAGGAAGGCGGCAGGATCGTGGCCGCCCACATTGCCGACCTCACCGCTTTGGCACTCAAGGGCGCCGCCGGCCTGCGCGAGGGGCTGGGCCGCAGCAGCGTGCGGGCGGCGCGCCTCGCCGCGGCGAAGACGGCCATTCAGGCGGCCCTTCACCGGCCCGAGCTGTCGGCGGCCACCATCGGCGCCCAGCTCGGCATCAGCGCGCGCTATGTGCAGCTTCTGTTCGAGGAAAACGGCGAGACTTTTTCCGCTTATGTCACCCGGCTCAGGATGGAATGGCTGCGCCGGATGCTCGGCGATCCGCGCCAGACCCACCGGCGCATCTCCGACCTCGCCTTCGAGGCCGGCTTCCGCGATCTCTCCACCTTCAACCGCCAGTTCCGCCGCCATTTCGGCGAGGCGCCCTCGGCGACGCGGCGCCAGCGGGCGCCCTGGAGCGCGATCCGGGCGGAATGAACCCATGCGCTCGGCGCGTGCGCCAGGGCGCCACGCTTCGGTCACCAGACTTTAGTAAACGAGTCGGCACTGTAGCGGTGCGCCGGGATCGGGTCAGTGCAGGTGGGAGTGAGACGTCCCACGGCACCAGCCTCGCGGCGCGACGGGAGGCGTCGATGTTTCAGTCCCTCCACTGGCGATCCGGCCCCACCGCCGCAGCGGCCGCCCCCAAAGCTGCGACGTCTTCCTCGACCAGCCCCGCGCCGACGCCGGCCGATGCCGGCACGCCCGATCTCGGCACGCCCGCCCACCCGGCACCGCGCACGTCCGCGCCCAACGGCCCGGCCATCGGCCTTGCGCTGGGCGGCGGCGCGGCGCGCGGCTTTGCCCATATCGGCGTGCTGAAGGCGCTGGACCGCGCCGGCATCCGCCCCTCGGTGGTGGCGGGCACGTCCATCGGCGCGGTGGTGGGCGGCATTTGGGCCGCCGGCAAGCTCGACACCCTGGAGGACTGGGCGCTCAGCCTCACCAAGCGCAACGTGCTCGGCCTGCTGGATTTCAATCTCGGCGCCGCCGGCCTCATCGGCGGTCGACGCCTCGTGGAGCTGATGCGCCGCAACGTGGGCGGCATCGCCATCGAGGACCTGCCCATCGTCTTCGCCGCCATCGCGACGGAGCTGGGCACCGGCCACGAGATATGGCTGACGCGCGGCGATTTCGTGGACGCCATCCGGGCCTCCTATGCCCTGCCCGGCATCTTCACCCCCGTGAAGGTGGGCGGCCGCTGGCTGATGGACGGCGCGCTGGTGAACCCGGTGCCGGTCTCCGCCGCCCGCGCCATGGGCGCGCGCATGGTGATCGCGGTGAACCTCAATGCCGACGTGTTCGGCCGCGGCACGGTCATCCAGGACCATGGCGGGGTGGTGGAGCGCGTCGCCGAGATGGCGGTGGCCGAGAAGAAGGAGGGGCTCGCCGGCATGCTCAGCCCCGAACGGCTGCGGCGGCAGTTCTTTGCCGGCCCCTCGGGCGACGGGCCGCGCGGGCTCACCACGGTGATGATCGACGCCTTCAACATCACCCAGGACCGCATCGCCCGCTCCCGCCTCGCGGGCGACCCGCCGGACGTGATGCTCTCCCCCAAGCTCGGCCGAATCGGCCTGTTCGAGTTCCAGCGGGCCAAGGAGGCCATCGCCGCCGGCACCGAGGCCGCCGAGCGGGCGCTGGAGGACATTTCCTCCACGATGGTGGCGCTGGGGTAGGCCCGCGCCAAGCGCGGGCACGGGTCGCGCTGGGGTAGGCCCGCGCCGGGCGCGGGCACGGGTGGCGCTGGGCTGAGGCCCGCCCCATGCGTGAGTATAGGTGCCGCGCGGCGGGCGGAGCGGCTATGGTCCGGCATCTTCCGGATCAGGATCTGCCCCGCCATGTTCTATGAGCCGTCCAAGCGCAACCACGGCCTGCCCTTCTCGCCGCTCAAAGCCATCGTCGCGCCCCGCCCCATCGGCTGGATCTCCTCGCTGACGCCGGAAGGCGTCGCGAATCTCGCCCCCTATTCCTTCTTCAACCTGATCTGCGAGGCGCCGCCGCTGGTGATGTTCTCGTCCGCCGGCCACAAGGACAGCGCGGCCAACATCGAGGCCACGGGCGAGTTCGTCTGCAACCTCGCCACCCTCGACCTGGTGGACGCGGTGAACCTCACGTCCGCCCCCGCTCCCCGCGATGTCAGCGAGTTCGACCTCGTCGGCCTCGAGCGCGCCCCCTCGCGCCTGGTGAAGCCGCCCCGCGTGGCGGCGAGCCCCTGCGCGCTCGAATGCGTCTATGTGGAAACCTTCCGCCCCAAGGGGAAGGACGGCACGCAGCCCGACCAGCACATGATCATCGGCGAGATCGTCGGGGTCTATGTGGACGACGCCGCCATCGTTGACGGGCGGGTGGACATGCGGGTCATGAAGTCCCTCGCCCGCTGCGGCTATCTTGACTACGCCTGGGTGGAGGAGCTGACCGAGCGCGAGCGTCCGCCGGGCGGCGGGATGGACCTGAAGGCGCGCACCAAGGCCTGACCCGTCGTCCCCCGGCCTGGCCGGGGGATAAGCGGTGGGCGGAAGGGCTCAATAGTCGATCACGCCGTCCAGCGCGTAATGCTTCACGCTCTTGCGGTTGGCGATCAGCTCGTCGATGGAGGGCTCGCCCTTCAGCGCGCGGGCGATGGCGAGCTTCGTCGCCTCGTAATTGGTGCGGTAGAGGTCGGCCTTGTCGAGGTTGGGGTCCTCGGGGCAGCGCGGGTCCAGCCACACCATGATGATCATGGCGAGTTCGTCCACCTGATCCTTCGGGATGATGCCCTCGCTGACGCAATCCACGATGGCGTCTCCCATGGCCGCCTGCACCACGCCGCCCAGCAGTTCCACATATTCGGCGGTGTGGATGGTGGCCTTGGTGGTCATCATGGTCGCCGGGCGCACCATCTGGTTCAGGTCGCGCACCACGAACATGCGGGTATGGCCCTGCACCTGCCCCATCATGGAGGCGAAGGCCTGACCCACCGGGCCGCGCACCGAGCCGATGAGCACTTCGGGCATGGCGTCCGTCACCTGCCCGTCCGCCGCCAGCACCGTCGCCTCGCCCGCCTTGAACCAGATGTCGCTCATCGTTTCCTCCTCGTTGGAGGGCGCAGGTAAGCACCCGCCGCCCCGCACGTCCAAGGCGACCGTGCGTCGCTGGTGCCAAAGGGCACGCGGGTGGCGCCTCGCCTTGAACGCGGGCGCGGGCCGTGGCACCTCTGGCGCGAGGGGCGCCGTGCGGGCGATTCGCGCCCCGGTTCGAGGGAGGCAGCGATGCCCACGCTCTTCCGCATTCTGGTGGTGCTGGCCGTGCTCGGCGGCCTCGGCTACGCCGCGCTCTGGGCGCTCGCCACCAAGGTGGAGCCGCAGGAGCGGGAACTCTCCTTCACCGTCGCCCCCGAAAAGATCGGCAAATGACCGGCGCGGGCCCGGCGTCCCAGGGTCCGCTCGCGCTCTTCCTCGACATGCAGGCGGTGGAGCGCGGGGCCGGCGCCAACACGCTCGACGCCTACCGGCGCGACCTCACCGACCTCGCCGAGTTTCTGGCCCCCCGCGCCCTCGCCGCGGCGGACACCGGAGCCATCCGCGACTGGCTCGCCGATCTCTCCGCCCGTGGCTACAAGGCGACCACCGTGGCGCGGCGCCTTTCGGCCGTGCGCCAGTTCTTCCGCTTCCTCTATGCCGAAGGGCACCGGGGGGATGATCCCGCCGCCGTGCTGGAAGGCCCGAGGCGCGGGCGGCCCCTGCCCAAGGTGCTCACGGTGGAGGAGGTCTCGACCCTGATCGAGACGGCCCACGCGCGGGCGGCCGAGGCGCCAGCGGCGGAAGGCGAGGCCGCCGGCAAGGCGCGGGCGGAGCTGCTCAAGCGCCGCCGCACCGCCGCAATGGTGGAGCTGCTCTACGCCAGCGGCCTGCGCATCTCGGAACTGGTCTCCCTGCCGGCCGCCGCCGCGCGGGCGAAGGGCGATGCCATCCTCGTCACCGGCAAGGGGCGCAAGGAGCGGCTGGTGCCTTTGTCTGAGCCGGCGCGGGCAGCCATGGCGGCCTATCTCGATGCCCGCAAGGCGGCGGGGCTGGAAGCCTCGCGCTGGCTGTTTCCGTCGTCCGGCGAAAGCGGCTACGTGACCCGCCAGCAGGCGGCGCGCGACCTGAAGGAACTGGCGCTGGCCGCCGGCCTCAACCCGGCGAAGCTCTCCCCCCACGTGCTGCGCCACGCCTTCGCCAGCCATCTCCTGGCCCATGGCGCGGACCTGCGCGTGGTGCAGACCCTGCTCGGCCATGCCGACGTCTCCACCACCCAGATCTACACCCACGTTCTGGACGAGCGCCTGAAGAGCATGGTGCGCGACCTGCATCCGCTGGGGGATGAGTGATCTGCAACGCAAGCATGCTCGGGCTTCGGCTGGACCGAGCCATCCCTCGTCCCGACCCCGCCACAGTCATCCCCCGGCTCGTCCGGGGGATCCACCCATCCGCCTTGGGCCTTGTCCGAAATCTTGGTCCAGCCCAACCGTGGATCGCCCGGACGAGCCGGGCGATGACGGTGGAGCAAGGGACGAAGACCGCGCCCCCTCAGAACCGCGTCACCACCGTCGCCAGCGATGGTCGCGGGCGGTCTTCGAGCTTCTGGGTGGCGGTACCGATATAGATGAAGCCGACGAAGCGCTCGAACTCGTCGAGGCCCAGCGCCGCGCGGGCGTTGGCGTCGTAGGTCGTCCATTCGGTGAGCCAGGTGGCGCCGTAGCCGAGCGCCGCGCAGGCGACCAGGATGTTCTGGCAGCTCGCCGCCGCCGACAGCAGTTGCTCGTACTCCGGGATCTTCACGTGCGGCGCCGCCCGCGAGACCACCGCCACCACGAGGGGCGCGCGCAGGAAGCGGCGACGCTCGTCGTCGAGATGCGTGTCGGCCACGCCGGGATCGGAGAGCGCCCGCGCCTCGGCCAGCAGTTCGCCGGCCCGGGCGCGCCCCTCCCCCTCGATCACGATGAAACGCCAGGGGGCGAGCTTGCCATGGTCCGGCACTCGCGCGCCGATGGTGAGGATGGTGTCCAGTTCCTCTGCCGAGGGGCCGGGTTCCACCAGATCGAGCACGCGCGAGGAGCGGCGGGTGGAGAGGAGCGCGATGGTCTCGGGGCTCGACTTGAAAACGGCGCTGTCGGTCATGGGCAATGGCTTCCGATGAATGTCTCCGGGCAATCTACAGAGCGGTCGCCCGGTAAGGAACCGCTGGGGCGCGGCGGCAACCGGCCGCATGGGGGAATGGGGAGTGACTTGAATCCGCCCTGAATTTTGTGCACGTCAAGGGCATGATCCGCTTCGCCCGCGCCTTCTCCCGGTTTGCTCGCCTCCAGCCGTTCACAGCGGCCCGGCGGAGGCCGGCGGCCAGCTGGTGGGCGAACCGGCTCGCGCCGGCGCTCCGGGCCGTTCTGATGGCGCCCGTTCTGGTCCTCGCCGCAACGCCGGCCGGGGCGCAGTCGATGCAGTTCCTCGGTCCGCCCGCCGCGCCTCCGCCGCCCGGCCCGTTCGGCACGCCGCCCGCCGCGCGGCCCACCGGCCTGCCGCCGGGGCTGCCGCCGCCGCCCGGACAGCCCGCCCCCTCGAGCCAGCCGGGACGCGAGCCCCACGCGGTGCTGCCGCCGGCGCCTCCCGGCAAGGCGGCGCTGGGCGTCTATGCGCGTTTCGGTGCGGAAGGCGGCGCCATTCCGCGCGGCCTCGTCTGGCGCGTCTTCGCCGACCAGCCCGAAGCCTCCACCGGCGCCTTCCCGCTGGTGGCGGAAAGCTCGGAGCCGGCGCCCGTCTTCTTCCTCAATCCCGGCGGCTACATCATCCACGTCGCCTACGGCTTCGCGACGTCCGCGCAGCGGGTGCAGATGGGGCCGGTGTCGCGCCGGCAGGCGTTCGACGTGCCGGCCGGCGCCCTGCGCCTCGCCGCCGACGTGGACGACAAGCCGATCCCCGCGCAGAAGCTCACCTTCGACATCTTCGAGGGCTCCTTCCTGCAGGGGCGCACCTCCAGCCAGCCCTATTATCGCGGCGCCGCCGCGGGGGACGTGGTGCTGCTGCCCGAGGGCACCTATCACGTGGTCTCCACCTATGGCGACGCCAACGCCGTGGTGCGCGCCGACGTGATCGTCCAGCCCGGCAAGCTCACCGATGCGACCGTCCACCACCGGGCGGCGCAGATCAGCCTGAAGCTGGTGAAGGTGGCGCACGGCGAGGCGCAGGCGGACACGCAATGGACGGTCATCACCCCCGGCGGCGACACCATCAAGGAATCGATCGGCGCCTTCCCGACCTTCGTGCTGTCCGAAGGCGACTATTCGGTCATCGCCCGCCGGGAGGGCAAGAATTTCAGCCGCGACATCAAGGTCGAGGCCGGCAAGAATCAGGAGGTGGAGGTTCTGGCGAAGTGACGCCCGTCCGCCGCCTCGTCCGGAGGGTCCCCATGGTGCGTCTTCTTCCGCGCTTGGCCGGTATCGCCACGCGCGCGGTCCTCGTTGCCGCCGGCCTCGTGGCCCTGCCTCTCGCCGCCACGCCGTCTCTTGCCGCCGACGCCTCGGCCGGGCAGGCGATTGCCCAGCGCTGGTGCGCCAGCTGCCATGTGGTCGGGACCGCGCCCCAGAGCGCCGCCAGCGACGCCCCCACCTTCGCCAGCATCGCCGCGCGCGACGGCGACATTTCCGGCCCCTGGCTCGCCTTCCGCCTCTTGAACCCGCACCCGCAGATGCCGCAGGTCTCCCTCACCCGCGCCCAGGCGGCGGACCTCGCGGCCTATCTCGCGACGCTGCGGAAGTAGGCGCCAAAAGGAACGGGGCGCCGAAGCGCCCCGCCTGTCAGCTTATCAATCCCCTCACGCCGCCTTCGCGGCCAGCGCCTTGCGCTTCAGGTCCGGCGGCACGGCCTCGTCGACCAGCGCGGCGATCACCTCGTCCAGCGCGCCGGAGGTCTGGGCGTTGGAGCCGAGGCGGCGGATGGAGAGGGTGCGTTCGGCCGCCTCCTTCTTGCCCGCCACCAGCAGCACCGGCACCTTGGCCAGCGAGTGCTCGCGCACCTTCAGGTTGATCTTCTCGTTCCGGAGGTCGAGTTCCGCGCGCAGCCCCGCCGCCTTCAGCGCGTCCACCACCTCGGCGGCGTAATCGTCCGCGTCGGAGGTGATGGTGGCGACCACCACCTGCGTCGGCGCCAGCCACAGGGGAAAGTGCCCGGCGAAGTGCTCGATGAGGATGCCGGTGAAGCGCTCCATGGAGCCGCAGATGGCGCGGTGGATCATCACCGGCGTCTTCTTCTGCCCGTCCGCATCCACATAGAAGGCGCCGAAGCGCTCCGGCAGGTTGAAGTCCACCTGCGTGGTTCCGCATTGCCATTCGCGGCCGATGGCGTCCTTCAGCGTGTATTCGAACTTGGGGCCGTAGAACGCGCCTTCGCCCGGCAGGATGCCGGTCTTGATGCGCCCGCCCGACTGGGCCTCGATCTCGGCCAGCACGCGGGTCATCACCTCTTCGGCATGATCCCACACGGCGTCCGAGCCGACGCGCTTCTCCGGCCGCGTGGAGAGCTTCACCACGATCTCCTCGAAGCCGAAATCGGCGTAGGTGGAGAGGATGAGATCGTTGATCTTCAGGCACTCCGCCGCCATCTGCTCCTCGGTGCAGAAGATGTGCGCGTCGTCCTGGGTGAAGCCGCGCACGCGCATCAGCCCGTGCAGCGCGCCCGAAGGCTCGTAGCGATGCACCGCGCCGAACTCGGCGAGGCGCATGGGCAGGTCGCGATAGCTCTTCAGCCCGTGCTTGAAGATCTGCACATGGCCGGGGCAGTTCATGGGCTTGAGCGCGAACACGCGTTCGTCCTTGGTCTCGTCGCCGGCCGACTGGACCTTGAACATGTTCTCCTTGTACCAGCCCCAGTGGCCGGAGGTTTCCCAGAGCGAATGGTCGAGCACCTGCGGGGCGTTGACCTCGCTGTAGTCGGCTTTCAGCCGGCGGCGCATGTAGGCGACCAGCTCCTGGAACAGGGTCCAGCCCTTGGGATGCCAGAACACCGTGCCGGGGCCTTCCTCCTGGAAGTGGAAGAGGTCCATCTCCCGGCCGAGGCGGCGGTGGTCGCGCTTCTCGGCTTCCTCCAGGCGGTGGAGATAGGCGCCAAGCTCCTTCTCATCCTGCCAGGCGGTGCCGTAGATGCGGGTGAGCATCGGGTTGTTCGAATCGCCGCGCCAGTAGGCGCCCGCCACCTTCATCAGCTTGAAGGCGTTGCCGATCTTGCCCGTGGAGGGCATGTGCGGGCCGCGGCAGAGGTCGAACCACTCGCCCTGCTTGTAGATCTTCACGTCCTGGTCTTCGGGAATCGCGTCGACCAGCTCGACCTTGTAGTTCTCGCCCTTGGCGGCGAACACGCGCTTGGCCTCCTCGCGCGTCCACACTTCCCTGGTGAAGGGGCGGTCGCGGGCGATGATCTCGCGCATCTTCGCCTCGATGACCGGCAGGTCTTCCGAGGTGAAGGGGGCGTTGCGGGCGAAGTCGTAATAGAAGCCGTTCTCGATCACCGGGCCGATGGTGACCTGGGTGCCCGGCCACAGCTCCTGCACCGCTTCCGCCATCACGTGGGAACAGTCGTGGCGGATCAGTTCCAGCGCGCGCGGGTCGTCGCGGGTGACGATCTCCAGCTTCGCGTCGCGGGTGATGGGCTGGGAGAGGTCGGCCAGTTCCCCGTCGAGGGTGACGGCGACGGCCTTCTTGGCGAGGGATTTGGAGATGGCGGCGGCGATGTCCGCGCCGGACGTCCCCTCGGCATAGTCGCGCTTGGCGCCATCGGGGAAGGTCAGGGAAATCATGTCTCGGCTCCTTGCGGCCCACTCCTGCGCACCTCGCAGGTAGGCCTTTTCGTTAAGCGCGCCCTTTTAGGCGAGGCCATGGCGCCGCGTAAAGCGCGCGGGCGGGGCGAGGCGGCTCGAACGGCGGCGAAGCAAGGTTCGCGACAGCCCCGGTCCGTGAAACCGGCGGCTTCCGCGCTCTGGATACCGTTCAGAAACCGTTCAGGGCCAAAATGCTGCACTGCTTCGGCCGCGTCCCCCCTTTCCCTCGCGCGCGGCCTCGGCTAATCGGGAAGCGGGGTCGTGAGTGTTCGCCATGCTGGCGTCGTTCCGGAAAGGTCCAGGGAGGGCCTTTTCTGGAAGGCAGGGCGGTTCACGCGGGGTGGGAAACCGGACGCGCGCTTTTCAAAGCTGCACGGCCGGCGAGGACACCGCTCGACCGGGCTTATCGCCCGGTATGCGTCTAGAAGAGGCCGGCATGATGCCTGTGACGATCAAGACCTTGACCTTCGCCGCCCTGCTTCAGGTGGGCGTTTTTGCCTTCGCGACCGGCGCCAGCGCGCAGGTCGGCCCGCGCGGTGGCCCCGGCGCGGTGATGGACATCGACGAGCAGCCGGGCCTCACCGCCCCGGACGACGACATGGCGCAGCTCGATCCCCAGTTCCGCCACCAGCCGGTGTATTTCCGCACCACGGAAAAGCCCGGCACCATCGTCATCCACACCAACGAGCGCTTCCTGTACCTGGTGCAGGGCGACAACCGCGCCATGCGCTACGGCATCGGCGTGGGCCGCGACGGCTTCCAGTGGTCGGGCCTCAAGACCATCGAGCGCAAGGCCGAGTGGCCGGACTGGACTCCGCCGTCGGAGATGATCCAGCGCCAGCCCTATCTGCCGCGCTTCATGGCCGGCGGCCCCGGCAATCCCATGGGCGCCCGCGCGCTCTACATCGGCGGCACCGTCTACCGCATCCACGGCACCAACCAGCCGCAGACCATCGGCTATGCCGTGTCCTCCGGCTGCTTCCGCCTCGTGAACAGCGAGATCATCGACCTCTACAGCCGCGTTCCGGTTGGCACCAAGGTCGTGGTGCGCCAGCAAGCCGCCCTCTGAGGGCGGCTCTTTCTCCGATACTTCCTCACTGGGGGACTTCATGAAGACGATCCTGGCCCTACTGGCCGGCGCGGCCGTTGCGCTCGGCGCGACGGGGGCAACGGCGCAGACCCTCAAGACCGTGAAGGACCGCGGCGAACTGGTCTGCGGCGTCTCCAAGGGGCTCCCCGGCTTCTCCGCCCAGGACGCCTCCGGCAAATGGATGGGCTTCGACGTCGACGTCTGCAAGGCGCTGGCGGCGGCCATCTTCAATGACGCGAACAAGGTGAAGTACGTGCCGCTGACCGCGGACGAGCGCTTCCCCGCCCTCTCCAAGGGCGAGATCGACGTGCTCTCGCGCAACTCCACCTGGACGCTGGAACGCGAGGCCAAGCTCGGCCTGCTGTTCACCGCGATCAATTATTACGACGGCCAGGGCTTCCTGGTGCGCGACGCCCGCAAGGTCACGTCCGCCCTCGAGCTCGACAAGTCCAAGGTCTGCGTGCAGGCGGGCACCACCGCCGAGAGCAACACCAAGGACTATTTCGCCGCCAACGGCATGACGCTTGAGCTGGTCACCCTGCCCACCTCCGGCGAGCTGGTAAAGGCCTATGACGAAGGCAAGTGCGACACGCTCACCACCGACGTGTCGCAGCTCTACGCCCTGCGTCTGACCATGACGAAGCCCGGCGACCACATCGTCCTGCCGGACGTGATCTCCAAGGAGCCCCTCGGCCCCGTCGTCCGCCAGGGCGACGACCAGTGGGCGAACCTGGTGAAGTGGACCGTGTTCGCCATGATCAACGCCGAGGAACTGGGCGTCGCGACCACCACCCTCGACGCCGCGGTGAAGTCCCAGAAGCCCGAGGTGAAGCGCCTCGTCGGCAACGAGGGCAATTACGGCGAGGAGCTGGGCGTGACGAAGGACTTCGTCGTGCGCATCGTGAAGGCGGTGGGCAATTACGGCGAAAGCTTCGAGCGCAACGTGGGCGCCGCCTCCAAGCTCGGCATCCCGCGCGGCATCAACCAGCTGTGGAGCATGGGCGGCATCCAGTACGCCCCGCCGGTGCGTTGATACGGTACAGGGATCGGCGGTGCGCTGGTCCCTGCGGCTAAGCTGTTGGTCAAGCTGACAATTCAAAACGCCGCGCTCGCAGGGATGTGAGCGCGGCGTTTCCGTTCGGGCATCAGGGCCGGCTGAATCTCAGGTGGGGATAGCTCAGTGGTCTGCTGTCGGAGCCGGGGTAGTGTTGGCAGCGGGCGGTGGCAGAGCCGGCGCATATGGAGGCGTCATGCGTTGTTGTATCGCCTGATCGACGGTCGACTGGACTTTGTCCCGCCAATCGACGCCGCGCCCGAGCTGATCACCGCCAAATGCCAGCATGGCGGCCAATATCCCAAGGATCGCGAGGACGGAACCAATCGCGGTTACGATCATAGTGATACGAGTCGAATTGTTCTCGCTACGAACCGTGGCCTTCGTTTCCTTAATCTCGTCACGAAGCGACGCAGTTTCCCTATTGGACCCATCAATCCGCGCGAGGATCAGATCCATCTTGCCGGCAAGTTCGGCAAATCCGGTGCGCACATCTCCTTGCATCGTGGCGAACTTGGCGTCCGTCCGGGCTTCTGCGGCGGCGATTTTCGCGTCAACCAAGCTTTCTTCCATGGGCGTAGATATGCGCTCTTTCGTTTGGTCCGGCAACGATTGTGGGAAAATGTAGTTCGAGATTTTTCCTTCTGGCGTAAGCGGACCCACTTTGATGGAGCTTGACGGTTGTTCTCTGCTGGGGGAGAGCCGTTTTGCAAATGCCATTGGGGATGGAGTATTTTTCTGGGTGCTCGCCCGTGTCGAAACTGGGCTCATTCCGCGCCCCCGCCCCGTAGCCTCTTCCGGAACTCCTCGAGTCGAGCTGCGTCGATGAGGCCATCAGAAACTAGGCCTTCGATAGAGTTTTCGAGAAATGCAAAAAATTTACTAGTGCATCAATTGGCATAACGATCTGAATAGAAGCGTTGAATTGGCTGTCTCCAACTCCGCTAATTGAAGGATCAAACCGGCCAAGATAAAATTTGGCGACATGTTTCCCGTGCGCAAGATTAGCAATTGCTTCTACATAGACGATCGGAGTATTTGGGTCTGCGTACAAAGGGCTGTCATCAGCCTCATTTAGTTCGCCCGCCTTAGCGTTGTCTGACATCTACGCCCCTCCCTGCCAGGCTACAACCATAGCGCGACGTTGGATAAGGAGTCGATAGGATTGGCATGGACGCTGGCTAGGCATTCTCATACGACACCAACCTGCCTCAATGCCTTGTCCTAATCTCCCGGCGCTTCACGCCCCGAGGAGAATTGGATGACCGAGGTTTCCCGCCGGACCCTTCTGGCCGGCACGGCCGGCATCGCCGGTGCCATCGCCGGCGGACTCGGTTCCGCCGCCGCCCAGAACCCGACCCAGCCGGTCGCCGGCACCCAGTCCACCCCCGCCCCCAATCCCGACGCGGCAAAAGCCAATCCGGCCAAGGCGGCCGGCCCGGCTCAGGTGCCGAGCGCCTATCGCTACAAGGTCGGCGACGTGGTGGTGACGGCCATCTCCGACGGCATGCGGACGATTCCGCTCTCCGACACCTTCGTGCGCAACCAGCCGAAGGACGCGGTGAACGTGGCGCTGAAGAAGGCCTATCTGCCGGAAAACCAGGTGCCGATCTCCTTCACCGTCCTGCTGCTCGACATCGGCGGGCGCAAGGTGCTGATCGATACCGGCAACGGCGGGCAGGCGGGGCCGGTCGGCCTCGTGCGCGGCACCCTGGAGGATCTGGAGATCGACCCCGCCTCCATCGACCAGATCGTGATTTCCCATTTCCACGGCGACCACATCAACGGCCTCCTCGCCGCCAACGGCACGCCGGTCTTTCCCAAGGCGCAGCTGATGGTCCCCGAGAAGGAATGGGCCTTCTGGATGGATGACGGCCAGATGAGCCGCGCCCCGGACGGCCTCAAGGCCGGCTTCCAGAACGTGCGACGGGTGTTCAAGCCGTTCGAGGGCAAGGTGGAGCGCTACGCCTGGGACAAGGAGGTGGCGCCGGGCCTCAAGGCGGTCGGCACGCCCGGCCATACGCCGGGGCATACCTCCTTCGAGCTGGAGTCGGGCTTCGATACCCTGTTCATCCAGTCGGACATCACCAACCTGCCGGCGCTGTTCGTGGCCAATCCGGGCTGGCACGCCATGTTCGACATGGACGCGGCGGCGGCCGAGGCGGTGCGGCGCAAGACCTACGACCGGCTCGCGGCGGAGCGCATCCTGGTGGCGGGCTATCACTTCCCCTTCCCCGGCGCGGCCTATCTGGAAAAGCAGGGCGACGGCTACCGCTACCAGCCCATCTACTGGCGCCCGGTGCTGTGAGGCATTGAGGGCAAGGCGGCGGGTTCACCCCGCCGCCACCTCGCCGGCGATCCAGGCGAGATAGGCGGGCAGCCCGCCGTCCAGCGGCAGCACGACGATGGCCGGCACATCGTAGGGATGGGCGGCGCGCACCGCCTCCACCACCTCGGCGGCGCGCTCGGAGGTGGTCTTCAGCATCATCACCGCCTCGGTGCCGCGCTCGATCCGTCCCTCCCAGCGGTAGATGGAGACCATCTCCGGCAGGATGTTGGCGCAGGCGACGAGACGCGCCTCCACCAGCGCGCGCGCCATCTCCTCGGCCGCCGCGACGCTGGGGAAGGTGGCGTAGACGATGCGCGCGGGCATGAGTTCCTCCGGGCGATGGGCTTCACCCGCGACCCTACCATCCCGCCCGGCGCCTCGACAGATTGCGGCGGGACCGCTAGACCGTTCCCGGCCCCTTCCGCTCCCGGCCCGCCGACCGGACGATCCTCCTGACCGACGCACCGATGAGCGAACCCCGTTTCCAGCGCATTGCCTTCGTTGCCAGCCAGACGCCCGAGGCCGAGGCCGCGCGCGAGCGCCTCATCGCCCGCTACGGCCTGGTCGAGGAGGAGGACGCCGACGTGGTGGTCGCCCTCGGCGGCGACGGCCTGATGCTGCAGACGCTGCACCGCTTCCGCGAGCGTACCCTGCCCATCTACGGCATGCATCGCGGCTCTGTGGGCTTCCTGATGAACACCTTCCGCGAGGAGGGGCTGGTCGAGCGCCTCACCGCCGCCCAGCAGGTGACCATCCATCCGCTGATGATGGAAGCCGTCACCTCCAACGGCATGCGCCACCGCGCCCCGGCCTTCAACGAGGTGTCGCTGCTGCGCCAGTCCTATCAGGCGGCGAAGCTGCGCATCTCCATCGACGGCAAGATGCGGCTGGAGGAGCTGATCTGCGACGGCATCATCGTCGCCACCCCGGCCGGCTCCACCGCCTACAACCTCTCCGCCCACGGGCCGATCCTGCCGCTCGGCACGGCGCTCCTGGCGCTCACCCCCATCTCGCCCTTCCGCCCCCGCCGCTGGCGCGGCGCGCTGGTGCCGGACCGCGCGCGCATCGACATCGCCGTGATGGAGGCCGACAAGCGCCCGGTGAGCGCGGCGGCCGACCATTTCGAGGTGCGCGACATCATCGCCGTTTCCGCGCGGCTCGACCCCACCTCCTCCGTGGACATGCTGTTCGACCCCGACCACGGTCTCGACGAACGCATCCTGCGCGAGCAGTTCGTCTACTGACGCCACGGGCGCCGGCGAGCCATGGTCTTCTCCTCCGTCACCTTCCTGTTCTATTTCCTGCCGGCCTTTCTGCTGTGCTACTTCGCGACCCCCGGCGTGCGCGCGAAGAACATGGTGCTGCTGGCCTTCTCGCTGGTGTTCTACGCCTGGGGCGGCATCGCCAACGTGGCGGTGCTGGCGGTGTCCATCGTCGCCAATTATGTCCTCGCCCTCGCCATCGACCGCCGCAGCGAACGCTGGCGGCTGCGCGTGCTGGGCCTCGCGGTGGCGGCGAACCTCGCCGGGCTGATCGCCTTCAAATATTCCGGCTTCCTGGCGCAGAACATCAACGTGCTGCTGGCGCCGACCGGCCTCGCGCTGCCGGTGGTGCATCCGGCGCTGCCGCTGGGCATCTCCTTCTTCACCTTCCACGCCATCTCCTACCTCGTGGACGTGTACCGCCGGAAGGCCTCGGCCAACGGGCGGTTCGAGGAGATCGCGGTCTACATCACCATGTTCCCGCAACTGGTGGCGGGACCCATCGTCCGCTACTCCACCATCCATCGGCGCATCCGCGACCGCCGCACGACGCTGGGGCGGGTCTCGGCGGGACTGCGCATCTTCGTCATCGGCCTGTCCTGGAAGGTGCTGATCGCCGACGAGGTGGCCCCCGTGGTGGCGGCGGTGTTCGACAACACCGCCACGCCCAATCTCGGCGAGGCGTGGCTCGGCGTCACCGCCTATGCGCTGCAGATCTATTTCGACTTCGGCGGCTATTCCAACATGGCCATCGGCCTCGCCATCGCCATGGGGCTGAAGTTTCCGCGCAACTTCAACCTGCCCTACGGCGCGCGCTCCATCTCGGATTTCTGGCGCCGCTGGCACATGAGCCTGTCGAGCTGGTTCCGCGACTATCTCTACATTCCGCTGGGCGGCAACCGGCACGGCCACTGGCACACCGCGGCGAACCTGTGGACCGTCTTCCTTCTGTGCGGCCTGTGGCACGGGGCGAGCTGGACCTTCGTGATCTGGGGCGCCCATCACGGCACCTTCCTGGTGCTGGAGCGCACCCGCTTCGGCGCGTGGCTGAAGACCGCGCCGCGCGTGCTCTCCCACCTCTACGTGCTGCTGGTGGTGCTCACCGGCTGGGTGTGGTTCCGCGCCGACAGCCTGCCGCAGGCGCTGGAGCTGTTCCAGGGCCTCGTGGGGATGAACGGCGCCGGCTATCTTTCCGCCCAGCTGGAGGTGGAGCTGAAGCCGGTGACGCTGGCCATCCTCGTGCTGGCGTGGCCGCTCGCCATGTTCGGCCTGCCCCGCCCCGGCGGGCGGAGCATGGCGCCGAAGACGCGCCTCGCCGTATTCGGCGCGGTGGACAGTCTCGTGGTGTGGGGCCTGTTCTTGCTCTGCGTGCTCTCGGTGGGCGCGGCGACCTACTCGCCGTTCCTGTACTTCCGCTTCTAGTTTCGGAGGGACGCCATGCCGCTTCTGATGTCCTTCCGCCGCTGGTGGGCGGTGATCTTCTTCGCCATCCTCACCCTGCCCACCATCGGCCTCGTCGCCCCGGACCTGCCGGCGCCGCTGCGCACGGTCGCCGCCCCCGAGGCGCGCTGGTGGGAGGATGCGGCGCGCCGGCTCGATCCCTACATCAACAACGCCTTCGGCTTCCGCGGCGCGGTGCTTTCCGCCCATCGCTCCTACGTGCGCTTCATCGGCGACACCCAGGGCGACCTCGCGCTGAAGGGGGAGAACGGCTCGCTCTTCCTCAAGGACGAGCACGCGCTGGAGCAGTCCCTCGGCCAATTGGTGCGGCCGGAGGCGGTCAGCGGCATCGTCGCCCTCGCCGAGCGCATGAACGCCTATATGAAGGCCCATGGCGGGCGTTTCGTGGTGCTCATCCCGCCCAACGGCCACACCACCAATTTCGAATATCTGCCCGCCTATGCCCGGCGCCTGAAGACATCGCCCACCGAGTATGACCTCGTGGCGGAGCAGATGAAGGCGGCCGGCATCACCTTCGTGGACATGCGCCCCATTCTCGCCGAGGCGAAGAAGACGGGGCCGGTCCACTGGCGCTACGACACCCACTGGAACCAGCGCGGCCAGCTTCTCGGCTTCAACGCCGCCATGGCCGCCGCCGGCCGTCCCGATCTGGAGGTGAAGCCGGAGGACGCCCTCGGCCCGCCCGAGCCCCGCCTCACCGGCGACCTGCTGCGGGCGACCGGCTCACCCGTGCCCAACCCGCCGGACGTGATGTTCCCGCCCAAGGGGCCGATGGTGGCGCCGAAGGACCCGAAGCTCATCCCCGGCATCTTCAAGCCGGTGCCGGACAACGACCCGTTCCAGCCCTATGCCATCGACACGGGCCATGCCGGCCCGCGCATCATGGTCATCGGCGACAGCTTCTCCCAGGGCTCCTGGCGCGGCCTCGGCCAGTCGCAGGCCTCCGCCTATGCGTGGATGCACCACCGCTATTGCCGCTTCGAGATGAGCGCCATCGAGAAGTTCAAGCCTGACATCCTCATCTACGCCCCGACGGAGCGCGCCATGCCCTGCAAGGGTACGCCGGCGGAGTGAGAGCCGGGTGGGCGACCTAGCCTAAAGGTCACGGTGACGTTGCTGGAGCCAAAGGCGCCGCTCGGATAGGCTCCGGATCCAGCCTCCGCGTCGGGAGGGGTCGGAGCCGCTCATTTTTTCGAAGCGGGGCCACTCATCCACCCGGTGGGGCGCCGCGTATCGAGGGCATGAATGTCGCCGAGCCTCGTCTCCTCCGTGATCCGCCGCAGCAGCGTCGCCCTCGACAGCTGGCGGAGGCCGGCCTTCGTTTGGCGGGAGGGACGGCCTTGAGCGTCCAGCCCGCCGAGCCACGGGTGGCATCCTCCGGTGCCGAGCTGAGCGCGATGATCGTCGCCATCGCCAGCCGCGCCGACCGCGAGGCCTTCGCCCGGCTGTTCCGCCATTTCGCGCCGCGCGTGAAATCCTACCTCGTGCGCAGCGGACTCTCCGCCAATGCCGCCGAGGAGCTGGCGCAGGAAACCCTGCTGACGGTGTGGCGCAAGGCAACCTATTTCGACCCCACCCGCGCCGCCGCCTCCACCTGGATCTTCACGATCGCCCGCAACCTCTCCATCGACCTCAAGCGCCGCGAGCGCTATGGTGATACCTATCATGCCGAGACCCACGAGGACGAGGTGGACGAGACCTCGGGCGAGACCATCCTCATGACCGCCGAGCGGGAGGCGCGCGTCCGTGCCGCCCTCGCCAAGCTGTCGGAGGAACAGGCCACCATCGTCCGCCTCTCCTTCTTTCAGGAGAAGCCCCATTCGCAGATCGCGCAGGAGCTGGGCATCCCGCTGGGCACCGCCAAGTCGCGCGTGCGCCTTGCGCTCAACCGTCTGCGCGCCTTGCTGGAAGACCTGAAATGAGTGTTTCGACCCACCCCGGCACGGAAACCCTGCTGCGCTATGCGGCGGGAACGCTGCCGGCCGGTCCCCGCCTGCTGGTGGACGTGCATCTCGACGGTTGCCCCGAATGCCGGGCGGCGGTGCGGCGGTTCACCGCCGTCGGCGGCGCGCTGCTCGATGCCAGCGAGCCGCTCGCCCTCGCCCCCGATGCGCTCGACCGGGTCCTTGCGCGGCTCGACGGCCCGCCCGCGCGCCGCAATCCCGGCCTGCTCCACCACGCGGAAGCCGCGGGCGCGATGCCGCAGAAACGGCATCCGCTGCCGGAAGGGCTGAAGCTGCCGCCCGGCGTCGTGCTTCCCCCCGCCATCGCGTCGCGCCGCATCGGCCGGATGGTGCCGGTGTCGCCGGGCGTGCGGCTCGGCCTGGTGCATCTGGAGGAAGACCCGGACGCGCAGGTGCTGCTGTTCCGCATCGCGCCCGGCCGCGCCATTCCCCAGCACACCCATGCGGGGCTGGAATTCACCCATGTGATCTGCGGCGGCTTCAGCGATCCCAACGGCCACTACGGCCCCGGCGATCTCGTGGAGTGCGACGCGGACATCGACCACTCTCCCCGCGTGGACGACGACGGCGAATGCATCTGCCTCGCCGCCTTCGACGGCCGCATCCGCTTCCGCGGCCTGCTCGGCATGGTGACCCGGCCATTCCTCTGAGGCCTTCGGCCTCAGGTTTTGCGTTGCTTTCGCTCAGGCGCCGCGCGGGCTTTTAAGGTGGTTTCGCTCAGGCGCCGCGCGGGCTTTTAAGGTGGTTTCGCTCAGGCGCCGCGCGGGCTCCCACGCGCCGGGCGCTCGGGTCCGTTCCAGAGCCGTCATCCCCCGGCTCGTCCGGGGGATCCACCCCAGCGCCCATCCGTCTTCCGTCGTCCGGGAACCGCTCGGGCCCAAAAGTGGATCGCCCGCACAAGGCGGGCGATGACGGGGAGGAGTGCCGTTCGGGCTTTATCGTTGCCTGCGCTCAGGCGCCGCGCGGGGTTTTAAGGGCGCTTTCGCTCAAACGCCGCGCGGGCTTTTAATGACAGCTCCTCAGAACTGCGTGCGGGTGACGCCCTTCTTCACCACCGCCAGCGCCTCGGAGAGATCGCTCGCCAGCGCCGCCTTCTGGACGGGGCCGAGGAAACGGCCCACGGGCACCGTGCGCTTGCCGCTGATGAGAGCGACGTCCAGCGTCCCATGCTCGTCATCGTCCTCGCGCCACAGGCGGGTCCAGAAGGGGTTGAGGCGCGTGGTGGAGGGCCGCCCCGCCGCCGGCTCGCGGCGGATTTCCACGATGCTGGGCGTGACGCGGATGTGCTCGCGCGCCCGCGCCGAGCGGAAGCTGGCGCGGAAGGCGATATAGATCAGAAGCACATCGAGGCCGAAGAAGCCGAAGATGGGCCACGCCCCCATGGCCAGGAACGCCGCGCCGGACACCAAGCTCACCGCCCCGATGACCGCCATCACCCAGAAGAAGCCGCGCCGGGAGAGGGAACGGTGCGGCGCGAGCGTGACCGCATAGACGACGGGCTCGTCTAGAGCCTGCGCGTGCGTCTCGGGTGCGATGTCTCGGTCGCTGGTCTGGGGCATTGCCCGGTACTATACCCGAAAAATGCCGCGCAGGATCACCCCGCCGAAACCCGCTCCCCTCCCAGAGGCTGACGCCGCGACGCAGCCACGCGCGCCGCGCCCGGCGAAGAGCGCAGGGAAAGCCCCCGCCGGCCCGGTCGGCGGCGTTAAACGCCTCCCTCAGCGGCCGTCATCCCCCGACTCGTCCGGGGGATCCACCGCGGCGCGATCGGCCCACCCGAAGGCCCGGAAGCGCCCGGGCGGAAGCGTGGATGGCCCGGACAAGCCGGGCCATGACAACGGAGGGGGTGGTCCCCCGACGAGGCGAGGCCGCGTCGTGCATGCTCCGGCCCCAGCTCCGCCCCCGCTCCCCCGCCGCAACAAGGCGGTGGCCAATGCGGCGGCCGCGGTGCATGGGCGCACCGTCTCGCCGTGGACGGAGGCCGAGATCACCGAGGCCTTCTCCCGCTTCGAGGCGCAGGACCCGGAGCCCAAGGGCGAGCTGGACCACACCGACGCCTTCACTTTGCTCGTCGCCGTGGTGCTCTCCGCGCAAGCCACCGACACCGGCGTGAACAAGGCGACCAAGGGCCTGTTCGCTGCCGCCGCCACCCCGGCCGCCATGGTGGCGCTGGGGGAGGATCAGGTGGCCCACCACATCCGCACCCTCGGCCTGTTCCGCGGCAAGGCGAAGAATGTGGTGGAGCTGTCCCGCCTGCTGCTGGAGCGCCATGGCGGCGTGGTACCTCAGGACCGGGAGGCGCTGGAGGCGCTGCCCGGCGTCGGGCGCAAGACGGCGAACGTGGTGCTCAACATCGCCTTCGGCGTGCCGACCATCGCGGTGGACACCCACCTCTTCCGCGTCGCCAACCGCACCGGCCTTGCCCCCGGCGCGACGCCGCTGGCGGTGGAACTGGGGCTGGAGGCACGCATTCCCGACCGCTTCAAGCTGCACGCCCACCACTGGCTGATCCTGCACGGCCGCTACATCTGCAAGGCGACGAAGCCCGCCTGCGGCCGCTGCCTCATCACCGATCTGTGCCGCTGGCCGGAGAAGAATTTCTGAGGGCCGCGCTGCCGACATTGGCCCTGTCCTGTGTCGCGGCGTCATCCTCCGGCTCGTCCGGGGGATCCACTCCTCCGCCGGCTGGGTCTCAGGTTTCCTGCACCCCACATGCGGCCCGGTGGATGCCCCGGACAAGCCGGGGCATGACGGTGCGAAAAGGCCTCCCCGCCCGAAAGCGGAGAGGCCCAATCATCACGCCACCAGCCGCATCACGCCGCCAGTCAACTCACGCCGCCAGTCAACTCACGCCGCCAGTCCCTTGGCCAGCTCCATGGCCTGCCGCTCGAACAGGCGGCGGTAGAGGCCGCCTTCCCGGCGGACCAGAGCGTCGTGGTCGCCCTCCTCCACGATGCGGCCCTTGTCGAACACCATCAGGCGGTCGAGGGAGCGCACGGTGGAGAGGCGGTGGGCGATGACGAGGGTGGTGCGCCCCACCATCAGCCGCTCCATGGCATCCTGGATCGCCGCTTCCGATTCCGAATCAAGGCTGGAGGTGGCCTCGTCCAGGATCAGGATGGGCGCATCCGCGAGGAAGGCCCGGGCGATGGCGATGCGCTGACGCTCGCCGCCAGAGAGCTTCACGCCCCGCTCGCCCACCAGCGTGCCGTAGCCGCGCGGCAGACGGTCGATGAAGTCGGCCGCATTGGCCAGCTCCGCCGCCCGCCGGATTTCCTCGAACGAGGCATCCGGCCGGGCATAGGCGATGTTCTCCATCAGCGAGCGATGGAACAGCACCGGCTCCTGCTGCACCACGGCGATGGCGCGGCGCAGGGAGCCCTGCGTCACGTCCCGCACGTCCTGCCCGTCCACGGTGACGCGGCCGGCGGTCACGTCGTGCATGCGCTGGATGAGCTTCACGAACGTGGTCTTGCCCGAGCCCGAATGCCCCACGAGGCCCACCCGCTCCCCCGCCGGAATGGTGACGGAGAGGTTCTCGTAGAGCGGCTTGGCGTGTCCGCCATAGTGGAACGTCACGTTCTCGAACGCGATCGTGCCGTCCGTCACCTTCGCCGGCACAGCCTGCGGGGCATCGGAGACGCCGACGGTCTGGTGGTGGATCTCCACCAGTTCCTCCAGCTCGTTCAGGGAGCGCTGGAGATTGTGGACGTGCATGCCGATGTCACGCAGGTAGGAGTGGATGACGAGGTAGGAGGTGAGCACATAGGCGACATCGCCCGCGCTCGCCTGCCCCCGATGCCACAGCACCAGCGCCGTGCCTATGATGGACGCCTGAAGCGCCACCAGCGCCAGAAGCTGCGCCGTTCCGGCCCAGGTGGCCGCCATCCAGGTGCGGTAGGTGCGGGCGTTCCACTTGCCGAGCACCCGCGTGAGCCGCTCCTCCTCGCGGGTCTCCGCGCCATAGCCCTTCACCACGGCGTTGCAGCCCACCGCATCCGCCAGCACGCCGCCGACGCGGGTGTCCCACGCATTGGAGAGGCGCGCCGCCGGGGCGACGTAGTGGACCGACAGGGCCAGCGTGAGCCCGATGAAGGCCACCGCCCCCACCGCCACCACGGCGCCCAGCACCGGCCAGTTCCAGCCGAGCAGCAGCGCCGTGCCGCCCAGCGCCACCACGGAGGGGAACAGCGCCACCAGCAGGGTGTCGTGCAGCACGTCGAGGGACCACATGCCGCGCGAGATCTTGCGCACGGTGGAGCCGGCGAAGGTGGAGGCGTGCCAGTCGGACGAGAAGCGCTGCACCCGCGCGAAGGCATCCGCCGCCAGGTCCGCCATCATGCGCAGCGTGAGCCGCACGATGATGAAGTAGGTGACATGCCGCGCGCTCACCATCGTCACGCCGAGGCCGACGATGGCGAGGAAGGCCACGGTCGCGAGATGCCAGGCCGTCTCCCGGTCGGCGAGCGACAAAGCGTCGATCAGCCGGCCGGCGAACAGCGGCACCAGCACTTCCGCGAGGGTGGAGACGAGGACGGCGGCCAGGGTGGCCGCGATGATGCCCTTCCGCTTTGCCCAGTGGGCAAAGAGGAAACCGAAGATGGCGCGGAACGACAGCCCGCCCTTGTGGGTCTGGAACAACGACATGACACGATCCGGCCGCGCCGCATGGGGCGCCAAAAGCCGGTCCCTGATTGGAACGGGAACGCGCGGCGCGCGACGCCGCGAAGGGAAGAGGACGGGGCGCGTCAGCAGCCCCCACCCCGCGCATCGGCGCAGGCGGGTGGCGGACTGCGGGCCCCTGGATGTCCGAAAAGCTAGCGGCGGGAGCCGGGCTGGCGGGGAATCACATCCGTGCAGTGGGCGCGGCGCAGAATGCCGCGCGGCACGGACGGGGCTGAGGACATGGTGTTGCTCATGGACATAACCCCTCCCTGCCGGAATGTTGATCCCGCGCGGCCCCGGAGCGGGGCGGCGCCTGCAGTATGGCCGGCCGATCTGCCGCGGACCAGACCCTTTCGCAGGCGGCCATCAGACGCTAAGGTCGCGGCGCTTTTTTGGACAAGCATGGGCGGAACCATGGCGGACACCGGCATTCCCCACTTCTGCAACGACCTCGGCGTCACCGTCATCGAGGTGGGCAGCAAGGAATTCATGTGCATCGGTGCGAAGCCGCCCTTCGACCATCCGCACATCTTCATCGACCTCGGCGATGACGACGAGCACGTCTGCCCCTACTGCTCCACGCTCTACCGCTACGCCCCGGCGCTCGCCCCCGGCGCGGCGAAGCCGGAGGAGTGCGTGTGGCACGACGAGCCGGTGGCCAAGTCCGCCGCGTGACGCGCCGGCCCGGTAACGGCCCTGCTCACAAGACAAGCGGCCTGACCGCCGCAGAACACCTCCCCGGCCTGATGCTCCTTTAGACGCATCTTGGGCCTGACCGAGGCGGCCTGATCGCCGCCGCAAAGAAAGACTATCCGGCCGGCTCCTCATTGGAGCCGGGTCCAGCCATGGCCGATCCCATCCCCTTCCGGGCGAAACCCCGCACCGCCGCGCGCAGCGCCGTGGTGGTCGGCGCGGGTATCGGCGGGCTCGCCTGCGCCATCGCCATGCGCCGCGCCGGCCTCACTGTCCAGGTGGTGGAACAGGCGCGCAAACTGCGCGAGGTGGGCGCCGGCCTCCAGCTCACACCCAATGCCACCCGCATCCTGCGCGATTTCGGCCTGCTGACGCGCCTCGAACAGGTGGCGGTCACGCCGCGCTCCCTCGACGTGCGCAGCGGCGCCAGCGGCGCCACCATCACCCGCGCCCATTACGGCCCGGCCGCCTCGCGCTATGGCGCGCCCTTCCTCGTGGTCCACCGCGCCGACCTGCAGAACCTGCTGGCGGAAGCCGCGCAGGCCGAGGGCGTGCTGATCGCGCTCGGCTCCGAACTCACCGCCGTGGAGCCCGCCTTCGGCGGCGTGCGGGCGGTGGTGAAGCAGGGCGAGAACCTCATCGCCCACGGCGCGGACATCCTCGTCGGCGCCGACGGCGTGCGCTCGGCGGTGCGGGCGCATCTCGGCGTTGCCAAGCCCCCGGTGTTCGCCCAGCGGCTCGCGTATCGCGCCACCATTCCCGTGCCGGCCCGCCATCCGCCGGACGTGCGGCTCTACATGGGGCGGGACGCGCATCTCGTGGTCTATCCGGTGAAGGGCGGGGCGACGCTGAACCTCGTCGCCATCGTCAAGCACACCGAGCCGGTGGCCCGCTGGAGCGCGCCGGGCGACGGCGCCGCCGTCCATGCCGCCTTCGCCGACTGGGCGCCGGAGGTGCGCGAGCTGCTGAAGGCCGCGCCGCATTTCCTGTGCTGGGGCCTCTACGACATCGATCCCCTGCCCCGCTGGAGCACCGGGCGCGTGACGCTTCTGGGCGATGCCGCCCACGCCATGCTGCCCTTCCTCGCCCAAGGCGCGGCGCAGGGCATCGAGGATGCGGCGGCGCTCGCCCGCGCGCTCCAGAAGGAGACCGACGCCGCCACCGCCCTCAAGGCCTACGAGACCGAGCGGCTGGGCCGCACCGCGCGCATCCAGTCGGAAGCGCGGCGCAACGGCATGGTCTACCACCTCTCCGGCGCCCCCCGCCTCGCCCGCGATCTGGTGCTGCGCCGGCAAGGCGCCGCGCTGCTCGATCGGTATGGGTGGATTTATCGGGCGTGACCTAAGCTCGCGCACTGCGAAATCGTCGAACCACCTTCTCTGATTTTGCGTGTCATCTTTTCGCGTGTCATCGCCCGGTTCATCCGGGCGATCCACCCCGCCGCCTGCGCGCTGTCCGTGGGGATTACCCCAGCCCATCCGTGGATCGCCCGGACACGCCGGGCGATGACGGCGCTTTGGGGGAACAGCCCCTCTCCCCCCGAACCGCCCGTGCCCCCTCTCCCCTTGCGGGAGAGGGCTGGGGTGAGAGGTGTGGCGTCCTTTGTCCCGGCGCCTCCCAAGCCTAGCCAGCCCGCTCATCCCCGGCCCCTCTCCTGCGAGGGGAGAGGGGAAGAGGGAAAAGGGAAGGCCAAGCGGCGCCCTCACGCGGTGATGCTCTCCCTTTTCGCGTGTCATCGCCCGGTTCATCCGGGCGATCCACCCCGCCGCCTGCGCGCTGTCCCTGGGGATTACCCCAGCCCATCCGTGGATCGCCCGGACACGCCGGGTGATGACGGCGCTTTGGGGGAACAGCCCCTCTCCCCCCGAACCGGCCGTGCCCCGTCTCCCGCCCGAACTCGGCTGTTGCCGAGTTCAGTTCGTGAAGGGCGAAGTCGGCAACAGCCGACTTCGCGGGGAGAGGGGAGGCATCCCCCCCCCGCTGGACCTTCCGCGCGGGCCATGCTATCCGCCCGCCTTTCTCGTGAGGGACTTATGGGCCTTCGGCTTCAGCGACGACGACAGGGCACGGAGCGCATCCGCGCACGCGCCGTCACGCCTGCCTGAAGCCGGCCCGCCGAACTTGCGGGCCTTCCGCCCTGCCCTGCGAGTTTCTCCCCATGACCGAGCTTCCCCTCTCCATCGCCGTCGAGACGGCGGCCGACGATGCGGCCATCGACCGGCTGCATGAGCGCACCTTCGGCCCCGGCCGGTTCGCCCGCACCGCCTTCCGCATCCGCGAGCAGACCGGACACGAGCGCGCGCTCTCCTTCACGGCGCGGGTCGGCACCATGCTGGTGGGATCGGTGCGGCTCACGCGCATCACCATCGGCGGCACGCCCGCTTTGCTGCTCGGCCCGCTCACCGTGGAGCCGCCGTTCCAGTCGGTGGGCATCGGCGCGCGGCTGATGGAGCACGCGCTCGACGTGGCGCGCCAGCAGGGGCACCGGCTCGTGGTTCTGGTGGGGGACGAGCCCTATTACGCCCGCTTCGGCTTCCGCCGCGTGCCATTCGGCCAGGTGACGCTGCCCGGCCCCGTGGACCCCGGCCGCCTCCTCGTCTGCGAGCTGGCAGACGGCGCCTTCGCCGGCGTCGCCGGCATGGTGAGCGGTGCGCGCTGACACGCGACGGTTACGCCCTTGGTCTAAGGCACAACTGGCGGGGCGGCTCTCGCTCCGGTAGCGTGGTCACGAGATGCGAAACGGTTCGTCAGGTTTCTGAACAGCCAGGGGAGGACGGCGCCGCCACGGTGCCGGCCAATGCGTTCCCGCGCGCCGCATCCGCGATGGAAGAGGGAGGAAGGACGATGACGTCTTCGATCATGCGGCATTCGCGCGCCTTGCTGGCGGCGGCGGCGATCGGCGCGCTGCTGACGGGCGCGGCCCGGGCCGACGACACCACGGTGAAGCTCGGCGTGCTCAACGACATGTCCGGCGTCTATGCCGACATCTCCGGCCCCGGCTCGGTGGTCGCGGCGCAGATGGCGGCCGAAGACTTCATGGCCAAGAACAAGGGCTTCAAGGTCGAGGTCGTCGGCGCCGACCACCAGAACAAGCCGGACGTGGGCGCCTCCATCGCCCGCAAGTGGTACGACCAGGAGAATGTGGACGCCGTCATGGACGTCACCACCTCCTCGGTGGCGCTGGCGGTGAGCGACATCACCAAGGAGAAGAACAGGATCTTCCTCGTCTCCGGCGGCGGCACGTCCGACCTCACCGGCGCCAAGTGCTCGCCCAACACGGTCCACTGGACCTACGACACCTGGGCGCTCGCCAACGGCACCGGATCGGCGCTCACCAAGCAGGGCGGCTCGCCGTGGTTCTTCATCACCGCCGACTACGCCTTCGGCGCGGCGCTGGAGCGCGATGCCTCGGCGGCGGTGAAGGCGGCGGGGGGCAAGGTGGCGGGCAGCGTGAAGCACCCGCTCTCCAACACCGACTTCTCCTCCTTCCTGCTGCAGGCGCAGTCCTCCGGCGCGAAGGTCATCGGCCTCGCCAATGCCGGCAACGACCTCATCACCGCGGTGAAGCAGGCGTCCGAATTCGGCATCACCCAGGGCGGCCAGCAGCTCGCCGGCCTGCTCATCTTCTCGTCCGACGTGAAGGCCCTCGGCCTGCAGGCGGCGCAGGGCCTGGTGCTCACCGACGCCTTCTACTGGGACCTGAACGACGACACCCGCGCCTTCTCCAAGCGCTTCGGGGCCAAGTTCAACGGCAAGATGCCCACCAGCGCCCAGGCCGGCGTCTATTCCAGCGCCATGCACTATCTGAACGCCATCAAGGACGCCAAGACCAAGGACGCGCCCAAGGTGATGGAGCAGATGCGCGCCACCCCCATCAATGACCCGCTGTTCGGCAAGGGCGAGATCCGCATCGACGGCCGCGCCATCCACCCCATGTACCTGCTCAAGGTGAAGAAGCCCGCCGACAGCAAGGGCGAGTGGGACCTGTTCGAGGTCGTCTCCACCATCCCCGCCAACGAGGCCTTCCGCCCCCTCAAGGACGGCAACTGCCCGCTGGTGAAGTAAGCCCAAGGCGGCCCCGCCGCCAATCCCGACCGGAAAGGCTCTCCCTCGCGGGAGGGCCTTTTTCTTTGCCACCGCCATGTGAAGCTGTATCTTCAAGCAACAACACGCCAGGCGGGAGCGACCATGCGCATGATTGCCTCGCTCGCGCTCCTGCTGATCTCCACCGGGATCGCGCGAGCCGAGATCGTCCGCTCCCCCACCAACTGGCGGGTGGACCCGGCTCCGTTCCGCACCGACAAGGACGCGAACACCAGCATCAGCGGCGCCGCCTGCGCCACCGGCACGTCCACCTGCCTCGTGGTAAACGACGAGACGCGCTTCGCCCAGTTCTTCACCCTCGGGACCGGCACCATTTCGCCCGGCGCGGTCATAGGACTGCTGCCGAAGAAGGTCGACGGCGCCCGGATGAAGGAGCTTGACGCCGAAGGCGCCGCCTATGTGCCGCCGAGCACGCCGGGCGCGCCCGGCCATTTCTACGTCACCGGCTCCCATGGCGCCTCGCGCGAGAACGGCGTGCAGCCGTCGCGTTTCTTCCTGCTCCGCTTTCCCGTGGATGCCGCCACCGGCCTGCCCACCTTCGCCTTCGGTCCCGGCGACCCGCCGCGCGAGATCCAGCAGACCTCCGCGCTACGGGCGGCGCTCGCCCGCCTGCCGGAGATCGGGACCTATGCCAAAAAGCCGCTGGATGAGAACGGCCTCACCGTGGAAGGCTTCGCCATCCTCGACGGCGAAGCCCTTTTCGGGCTGCGTGCGCCGTGCATCGGCGGTCGGGCCTTCGTGGTGCGCGCCCCGCTCGATCCGCTGTTCTCGGGCGCGCCGGTCACCGCCCGGACGAGCAGCCTTGCGATGGGCGACAACACCGGCATCCGCGACCTCGCAGCCGTGCAAGGCGGCGTCCTGATCCTCACCGGCCGGAGCAATGATGCGCGGCGCGGAAAGACCTATTCCTGCGAGCGCCCCGTCTCCGACACGGCAAACGACGCCATGGCCGGCGTGCCGGACGCCAAGGTCTGGTTGTGGAGCGGCAAAGACGCAGACGCGCCCCTTCTGCTCGGCGCCTTGCCCGGCGTGTCCACCGGGATGAAGGCCGAGGGCCTTCTGGTGCTCGCGGAAGACGCGGCCGGCTATCGCATTCTCGTCTGGTTCGATGGCCCGCCGGACGGCGGGCCCCTGGAATTCACCGTGACCCGCCCTGCGGCCGGCAAGTAGGTGACGCCGGCGATCCGGCTTCGAGCGCGCCTCCCGCAGGCGCGCCCGTGCCCCCTCACCCCTACAGCAGCGCGGCCGCCGCAAACACCGCGACGATGCCGAGGTCGGAGACCATGGCGATGGTCTCGGTGCGGTTCTTCTCCGGCCGCAGGGCGTGCTTCACGCCGGCGAGGAGATAGAACAGCCCGCCGCCCACCGCCGCCGGCACGAGGAAGGACGGAAAGGCGAGGGAGAGCAGGCCGAGGGCGCCGAAGGTGATGTTGGCGAAGCCCAGTTCCTGCACGATCACCTGCGCTTTCGGATCTGAAATCTCGAAAATGGTCTCAGCCGTGAAGGCCGGCTGCGTCACCTGCTTCACGCCCGCCAGCCCCAGCCGCGCCCCGACGCCCCAGACCACGAACCACTTCAGCACCAGAGGCGCCAGCGCCCCGCCCGCCACCAGCGCCTCGACGAGGATACTCGCGAGCGGAGCGATCAGCATCAGCACGAGGATGGCGGCGAGATACATGGGGTGGGCTCCTCCGGAAAAGCCAAATGGCGTTTCTCCACCGTAGCGAACGCCGCCCTGATTTGCTGCGTCATCCCCCGCCTCGTGCGGGGGATCCACCCTGCGGCCGGGCAGGCTCCACGGTATGGTAGCGCCGGCAAACGGCGAAGTGGATGGCCCGGACGAGCCGGGCCATGACGGCAGAAAAGCGACTGCCTCAGCCCAAAACGAAGAACGGCGGGCCGAGGCCCGCCGTCCGTTCAGTCTCGTCCCTGGAAGAACCGCGGATCACTCCGCCGCTTCGACCTTATCGGGTTTGTCTACGCGGCGGATCACTCCGCGGCTTCGACTTGGTGGCGTCTCGTCGAACCGCGGATCACTCCGCGGCTTCGACCTGCGGGCGGCCGCGGGCGAGGCGCTCGCGCTTGAGCAGTTCGGCGACTAGGAAGGCGGTTTCGATGGCCTGCTCGGCGTTGAGGCGCGGGTCGCAGAAGGTGTGGTAGCGGTCGCGCAGGTCCTCGTCCGAGATGGCGCGGGCGCCGCCGGTGCATTCGGTGACGTTCTTGCCCGTCATCTCCAGATGCACGCCGCCGGCAAACGTGCCCTCGGCCGCATGGATGTCGAAGAAGGAGCGGATCTCCGACTGCACCCGCTCGAACGGGCGGGTCTTGTAGCCGGAGGCCGCCTTGATGGTGTTGCCGTGCATGGGATCGCACGACCACGCCACGGTGCGGCCTTCCTTCTCCACCGCGCGGATGAGGCCCGGCAGGTAATCGCCCACCTTGTCGGCGCCGAAGCGGCAGATCAGCGTGATGCGGCCCGCCTCATTGTCCGGCTGGAGGATGTCCAGGAGGCGGATGAGGCCTTCCGGGGAGATGGACGGCCCGCACTTGATGCCGATCGGGTTGCGGATGCCGCGGAAGTACTCGACATGCGCATGGTCCGGCTGGCGGGTGCGGTCGCCGATCCACAGGAGGTGGCCGGAGGTCGCGTACCAGTCGCCCGAGGTGGAATCGACGCGGGTGAGGGCCTGCTCATAGCCCAGCAGGAGCGCCTCGTGGCTGGTGAAGAAATCCGTCGTCCGCATTTCCGGGTGGCTCTGCGGATTGATCCCGCAGGCGCGCATGAAGTCGAGCGCCTCGGTGATGCGGTCCGCGAGTTCCTGGTAGCGCGAGGACTGGGGTGAATCCTTCACGAAGCCCAGCATCCACTGGTGGGCGTTCTCCAGATTGGCATAGCCGCCGGTGGCGAAGGCGCGCAGCAGGTTGAGCGTCGCCGCCGACTGGCGGTAGGCCTCGATCTGGCGGCGCGCGTCGGGCACGCGGGCAGCTTCCGTGAAGGCGATGTCGTTGACGATGTCACCGCGGTAGCTGGGCAGGGTCACGCCGTTCTCGGTCTCGGTGTCCGAGGACCGGGGCTTGGCGAACTGCCCGGCGATGCGGCCGACCTTCACCACCGGCGAGCCGCCGGCGAACGTCAGCACCACCGCCATCTGCAGGAAGACGCGGAAGAAATCGCGGATGTTGTCGGCCGAATGCTCGTCGAAGCTCTCGGCGCAGTCGCCGCCCTGCAGGAGGAAGGCTTCGCCGCGGGCTACCTTGGCGATCTCGGCCTTCAGGCGGCGCGCCTCACCTGCAAAAACGAGCGGGGGGTAGGAGGCGAGCTTCTGCTCCACCTCTTCCAGCTGCGCCTTGTCCGGATAATTGGGCATCTGGAGGCCGGGATAAAATCGCCAGCTATCCGGACGCCAGCCTTCGGCGCGGCGGGAAGCCTCGGCGCCAGGGACGGGAGCGGACTGCGGGCGGGTCACCATTTGACTCTCCATTTGCATAAGGCCGGCCGGTTCTCCGGTCCGGTCCGTCCCGCTGGTGCGCCTCCGGCGTTCCTCTTGTGTTCGCGGGATCGGAAGGCGGGCTTATACACGAAGCCCGTGCGCACCGAAAGGATGCGGCGCAACAGAGCCGGCGCCCCCGCCCGCTGACGCGACCGTGATGGATCGAGGCCCTCGGCCGACTTCTTTCCCTGGCGGAATGGCGCAAGGATCGGCCCCGGCCGTCCTGCGTTCCCGGTCTCACGGCGAAGGAGCCTTCCATGATACTCGCGCGGACACCGACACCGCGAACCGTTCGAACCCCTGCGCGTGCCGCCGGCGGTGGGCGTGCCGTCCGCCGCACCCTTGCGGCGGCGCTCGCCCTCTCGCTGCCGGCCGGCCTCGCCTTCGCCCATCACGGCTGGGGCAGCTACGACACGGCCAAGGCCTTCACCATGACCGGCCCGGTGCAGCACCTGGAATGGGCCAATCCCCATGCCCACCTCACCATCAGCCACGACGGCGCCACCTGGGAGGCGACCCTCGCCCCGGTCTCGCGCATGACCGCGCGCGGCCTGAGCGCGGAGATGATCAAGGCCGGCACCACCGTGAGCGTCTACGGCTATCCCTCCACCCGCACCCCCAATGAGATGCGGGCCGAGCGCATCACCGTGGACGGCAAGACGGTGGAGCTGAGATAGGCGTGGACGCGGCTTTTTCCCTCGCGGCCGCGATCGAGGCCTCGGCCTTCGGGCAGGCGATGCGGGCGAGCATTTGGCTCTATCCGCTGGCGAACCTCGTGCATGTGCTCGGCGCCGCCTTGCTCGTCGGCGCGTCCGCCACCTTCGACGTGGCGGTGCTGCGGGGCGACCGCGCCTCGCGTTTCGTGCTGCGGGCGGGCATTCCGCTGGCCGCGCTCGGGCTCGCGCTCCAGATCGTCACCGGCGTCGCGCTGTTCGCGGCGGAAGCCGGACCGCTCATGCGCAACCCGGCCTTTCTCGCCAAGCTCGCCTTCATCGCCGTCGGCGTCGCCAACATCGCGGTCTTTCACGCCGTTCTGAACCCGCGCGCGCAGCGGCCTTTGCCTAAAGGGGCGCGGGTCGCGGCGGCGGTGTCACTCCTCGCGTGGGCCGGTGCCCTTCTCCTCGGACGCGCCATCGCCTATGTGTGACGGCCCGTGGCGTCCCCCGCCATACCGTCCGAACGTGTCTGTTGCGGGACACGCCAACGCCCGAGCCTGTCATGTCACAGCCCCATCGCGCGCCGGCGCCGGCCTCCGCTTCTGCCGCGCGTCCGCGCGCTCCCGCCCCCGGACAGCCCGGCTCGGTCGGTCCCGGTTTCGTGGAGTTCGTCGCGCTCATCGCCCTGCTCATGGGCATGACCGCCTTCTCCATCGACAATCTCCTGCCCGCCTTCGGCGCGATCCAGGCCGACTTCGGGATGGAGAATCCCAATCACGTGCAGGTGATGGTCTATGCCTATCTCATCGGCATCGGCGGCGCGCAATTCTTCTACGGCCCCATCTCGGACGTGCTGGGCCGCCGCCCCATCCTGTTCGCGGGCCTCGCGATCTATGCGCTGGGCAGCCTGCTCGCCTTGTACACCCGCGACTTCAACGTGCTCATCATCGCCCGGCTGATCCAGGGCATGGGTGCGGCGGCGGGGCGGGTGCTGGCCGTCGCCATCGTGCGCGACCGCTTCGAGGGGCGCGACATGGCGCGCATCATGTCGTTGAGCATGATGGTGTTCCTCACCGTGCCCATCATCGCGCCGGCTCTGGGCGGCCTCATCCTGCTCCTCGGCTCGTGGCACCTCATCTTCGTCGCCATGCTGCTGCTGGCGGTGGCGCTGTTCGCCTGGTTCGGCCTGCGCATGCCGGAGACGCTGCATCCGGAATATCGCATCCCCTTCTCGCTGCGCTCCATCGGCAAGGCGGCGAAGCTGACGCTCACCACGCGCCGCTCGGTGGGCTATGCGGTGGCCATCGGGCTCATGATGGGCTCGCTGATGGCCTATGTGGGCTCGGCCTCGCAGGTGTTCCAGACCGACGTCTACCGCCTCGGCAACCTGTTCCCCATCGCCTTCGCGGCGGTGGCGGGCATCATGGCGGTGGCGTCCTTCCTCAATGCCAGCCTCGTGCATCGCATCGGCATGCGGCGCCTCTCCCACGCCGGCATCCTCGGCTTCATCGCCGCCGGGGCGCTGATGGTGGCCTCGAGCCTCATCTGGGACGGCAAGCCGCCGCTGATCCTGTTCTGCGGCCTCGTGGCGGCGGGGCAGTTCCTGTTCGCGCTCACGGTGCCGAACTTCAATTCCATGGCCATGGAGCCGCTCGGCGCGGTGGCGGGCACCGCCTCGTCCTTCATCGGTGGGTTCACGACGCTGCTGGCTGCCGTGCTGGGCTTCATCGTGGGAAGCCATTTCGACGGCACCGTGATGCCGCTGAGCCTCGGCTACATGGTGCTGGGCGCCATCGCGCTGGTGTTCGTGCTGTGGGCGGAGAAGGGCAAGCTGTTCAGCCACCAGCATTAGCGCCGGCTGGGATAGGGCTGCCCTGCGGCATGGCTGCCCTGCGCCGCCAGGGCGACGTGCGTCGGCGAACTGTCCGCAAGGCGTGGTAAAAGAGGCGCCGACACCGACACGCTTGCGTCATTCCGCGCCTGCGGGATCGACCGATCAGGAGCCCACAGGAGCCCCGATGCCTCAGCTCTCGCCCGAAGGCCAGGCGGCCATCAACGCCATTTCCCAGCGCACCGGCTTCAGCCCGGATGCGGTGACCTCCATGCTGTTCTCGGTCATCGCCGGCAACGGCACCATGGCCCAGTTCAACCATCCCGAATTCGGCGGCTCCGGCCAGTGGATGGCGGGTGGGATGACCATGGTCTCCGACATGTTCAACAATTACCTCAAGGGCCGCGTGGACGGCCTGTGCAGCGAATTGTCGAACCTCGTCGCCAGCCAGCCCGGCCTCACCCAGAGCGGCAGCTTCCAGTCGCAGAGCCAGGGGGGCGGATATTCCGGCAGCGGCCAGTGGCAGACGAACGGCGGCGGTGGCTTCGGCGGCAACATGGGCGGGAGCACGGGCGGCAACCAGCCCAGCCTGTTCGTGCCGCAGGCCTCCGGCGGCTTCAACTGGTGGCCGGCCGATCTCGGCCAGCCGGCCAGCACCGGCGCGCAGAATGGCGTGCGCTACGCCTACTTCCCCGGCGCGCGCCGCCTCGCCATCGATCTCAACGGGCAGGTGACGGTCTATGACAGCCTCGACCACCAGATCGGCGGCTTCTCCCAGCAGCAGGGCGGATCGGGCAGCCTCACCTTCACCAGCCAGTACGGCACGGTGTTCGTCTCCAGCCTGCCCATCGTGAGCGGCGCGCCGCAGGCCCCCGCTTACGCGCCGCAGGCCCCGACCTATGCCCCGCCGCCGCCCGCCTACGATCCGCCGCAGCAGCAGCCGCAGTCGTTCGGCAATGCCCCGCCGCTGGGGCAGAACGAGGTGATCTCGGCCATCGAAAAGCTGGCCGACCTCCACGCCAAGGGCATCCTCAGCGACCAGGAATTCAGCACCAAGAAGGCCGAGCTGCTCAGCCGGCTGTGAGGGGGCGGGGCCCTCCGCTCCGCCGTCACCCGAACTGCCGTCGCCCTCCGGCCTGATCGGAGGGCCCATCCCTCCGCCGGCACCAGCCCGCGAAGTCCAGGGACAAACGGCGCCCTGGGTCCTCCGGTCGAGCCGGAGGACGACGGTGACAACAGTCCTCTTCGATCACGGCGCCTTCGTGCGCAGCGTCACCAGCTCTTCCGCCGCGGTGGGATGCACGGCGATGGTGCGGTCGAAATCGGCCTTGGTCGCCTTCAGCCCCAACGCCACGGCGGCGAGCTGGATCATCTCGGCGGCGGCATCGCCCATGATGTGCACGCCGAGCACCTGGTCGGTCTCGCCATCCACGATCAGCTTCATGAAATCGCGCGTCTCGCGGCCGGAGAGGGTCGCCTTCAGCGGGCGGAAGCTGGTCTTGTAGATGTCCACCGGCCGGCCGGCGGCCCGCGCCGCCTCTTCCGTGCAGCCCACGGTGCCGATCTCCGGCTCCGAGAAGACGGCGGTGGCGATGAGCGAATGGTCCACCGTCCACGGCTTGTTGCCGAACACCGTGTCGGCGAAGGCGTGGCCCTCGCGGATGGCCACGGGGGTGAGGTTGACCCGGTTGGTGATGTCGCCCACCGCGTAGATGGAGGGCACATTGGTGCGGCTGTGCGCATCCACCACCACCGCGCCAAGCTCGTCCAGCGCGACGCCCACGGCCTCGAGGCCGAGATTGCGGGTGCTGGGAATGCGGCCGATGGCGAGCATCACCTCGTCGACCTCCACCTCCGAGCCATCCGAGAGCACCACGCGCTTGCCGCCGGAGACGGCCTCGATGGAGGCGAGGGTCTTGCCGCTGACGAGCTTGATGCCGGCGCGGGCCATCTCCATCTCCAGATGCTCGCGCACCTCCATGTCGAAGCCGCGCAGCACCTTGTCGCCGCGATAGACCAGCGTCACCTCGGCGCCCAGCGAGCGGAACAGGCCGGCGAACTCCACCGCGATATAGCCCGCGCCCTGGATCAGGATGCGGTCGGGGAAGCTCCTGAGGTTGAACGCCTCGTTGGAGGTGATGGCCAGCTCGCAGCCGGGAATCTGCGGCCCGAGCGCGGGATGGGCGCCGGTGGCGAGCAGGATGTGGCGCGCCGCCACCTCCTCGCCCGTCGCGAGGATGCGCACGAGATTCGGCCCCGCCACCACCGCGCGGGAGGCGACGACCTCCACCCCGGCGGCCTCGGCATTGCGCTTGTAGATGCCCTCGAGCCGGGCGATCTCCTTGTCCTTGTTGGCGACGAGGGTCAGCCAGTCGAACTCGGGCGCGCTCACCCGCCAGCCGAAGCCGGCCATGTCGTCGATGTCGTGGGCGTAGCGGCCGGCATAGACGAACAGCTTCTTGGGCACGCAGCCGCGGATGACGCAGGTGCCGCCCATGCGGTACTCCTCGGCCATCATCACCTTGGCGCCATGCTGGGCGGCGATGCGGCCGGCGCGCACGCCCCCCGAACCGCCGCCGATCACGAACAGGTCCACCTCGCGCTGTGTCATATGTCGGCTCCCGCCAGATCCCGATGCGTGGCGGGTGGCTTGAAGGAGCCGCGCCGGGGCGTCAAGCAAACTCGCCGTGGGCCGGCCCGCTTGCCGCTTCTGCACATAGGTGCTTCAACGCGGCATTGAATACGGACGCCGATGCACGAAACCGAGATCCCTCCGCTCTGGCTGAAGAGCGCGTCCACCGCGATGGGCGGGACGGGCTTCGCCTTGCCCGCCGTGCTGCGGCTGCGCGCCCGGCGCGGGGCGCTCGCCATCGTGCTGGCGGGCGCGGGCGCGGACGGCCCCCTCTCCATCGCGTTCGATGCGGGGACAGGCGCGGGCGAGACCTTGCTGCCCGGCGTGCCCACCGTGGCGCTGGTGCCGGCGGGGGCGACGCGCATCGCCGTCGCGGGCGCGCCGCCGGGCTTCCGGCTCGGCTATTATCCGGTCCACAAGGTGGCGCTGAAGCTGCACGCCTTCGCCAATGGCCGGTTTGAAAATCTCGGCCTGCCGCGCCGCTGGAAGGCGGCCGGCGTCGCCGCCCGCACCCTGCGCGGGGCGCTTCATGCCCTCGTCTCCGCCGCGCCCGCGCGCCGGCAGGCCGAAGCGGCGCGCTACCGCGCCTTCCGCACCCGATTCGTCGGCGATTTCGCCGAGGTGGCCGCGCCCGGCGCCGCCCCCCGGCTGAGCCTGCTGACCGATGGCGGCAGCGCGAGCCCGGCCGATCTTGCCGCCTGCGCCGCCGCCCTCGCCGTGCAGACCGACCGGAATTTCGAGTGGGTGGTGGCCCTTCCCTCCAATGCGCCGCCCGCGCTCGCAGAGGCCGCCACCGGCGCGCGCGTGGTGACGGCCGAAGGCGGCCCCGCCGCGCGCCTCGCCGCCGCGCTCACCGCCACCGAGGGCGGGCTGGTGCTGTTTCTCGACGCCGCAGCCCGCCCTACCCGCGATGCGGTGGCGCTGATCCGCGATGCCTTCGCGCAGCATCCCGACTGCGCCCTCGCCTCCGCCGACGAGGAGCGGCTGGACGACGAGGGCGCGCCGCTCCATGCCGTCTACCACCCCGCCTTCAACCGGCACCTCATGGAGGCGTCGGGCTATCTCAGGCGCTTCGCCGCCCTCCCCCGCGCCGATGCGCTGCGCCTCGGCCTCGATCCCGCCGCCGGCGCCGCCGCCGTGTTCGACCTGCTGCTGCGCCATGCTTCGGCGCTGCCCGAAAGCAGCATCCGCCATGTGCCGCGCGTTGCGGTGGGGCTGAAGGGCCACCCGCCCGGCTTCGCGCCGGAGGAGATCGAACAGGCCGCCGATGCGCTGGCGCGGCTGCGCGGCGTGGAGGTCGAAACCATCGGCCGCCACCTGCGGCCGCTCTATCCCACGCCCGCGCCGGCCCCGCTCGTCTCCATCGTCGTGCCCACCCGCGACCGGGCGGCGCTGCTCTCCGTGGCGCTGCGCTCGCTCATCGCAGTCACGAGCTATCGCGCGTTCGAGATCATCATCGTGGACAACGGCTCGGTGGAGCCCGCGACCTTCGCGCTGTTCGACGAGATCAAGGCCCTGTGGCCGGCGACACGGGTGGTGCGGGACGACGGCGACTTCAACTTCCCCCGCATCTGCAACCTCGGCGTCGATGCGGCGCAAGGCGACATGATCCTCCTCCTCAACAACGACGTGGAGGTGATCGAGGCGGGCTGGCTCGGCGAGATGGTGGCCCTCGCATCCCTCCCCGGCGCGGGCGTCGTGGGGGCGAAGCTGCTGTTTCCGGACCGCACCATCCAGCACGCGGGCGTCATCGCCGGGCTGTTCCGCTATGCCGACCACTGGTTTGCCCACAGCCCCGCGGATGCGCCGGGCTATGAGGATCGCCTCCTCGTGCGGCAGAACCTCTCGGCCGTCACCGCCGCCTGCCTGCTCATCCGCCGCGACGTGTGGGACGCCATCGGCCCGCTGGACGCCGAGCGTTTCGCCGAGGATTGCAACGACATCGATTTGTGCCTGAGGGCGCGGCGGGCGGGCTATGACGTGGTGTGGACGCCCTTCGCCACCCTCCTCCACTACGAATCCGCCTCCCGCGGCAAGAAGCGCTCGCGCGAGCACCGGGCGCGCCTGAAAGCGCAGCGGGCGCGGATGGAGGCCATCTGGCACACGTCCACGCTGGTGGACCCGCACTACAGCCCCAACCTCGACCGCAAGAGCCTGTTCGCCGCGCAGGCCGAGGCGCCGGAAGGCCCGCGCGGGCCGCGCACGGGCGAGGTCTAGGGGCTGCGGCGAAAGGCCGGGAGCGAGTGACCGGAGAGCGGGCCGTCATCCCCCGGTTCATCCGGGGGATCCACGGGGTGGCCGGGCCGGCTTTCCGTTATCGCACACTGCTCCAGCGGCGGGGTGGATGCCCCGGACGAGCCGGGGCATGACGGTGCAAAGGGATGACTTGCGCCAATAAAAAGGCCGGCCCCAGCGGGACCGGCCTGTTTCGTATCTTTGAAACTGCCAGCGCGATCAGAGATCGACGCCGCGCTTCTTCATCTCGGCGCGCACGCGCTCCATGGCCTGGGCGTTGATCTGCGCGCCCCACGCCTGGATGCCCTGCACCGCCTCCTGCACGATCACCGGACGGTCCTGCACCAGCTTGATGCCGGTGGGGCTGCGGAAGAAGGCGATGGCTTCCTTCAGCTCGGTCTCGGTGAAGCGGGTGGCGTAGGAGGTGGCGAGGATGTCGATGACCTCGGCCTGACGCTTCTCGAACTCCGGCCGCACCAGCACCGCCACTTCGCGCAGCTGCTTGGCGAGGTCGGGGTTGGTCTGGAGGAAGGAGAGGGCCGCGCCGTCCACGATGTTCGGGATCACGCCCTCGAAGGCCCGGCTTTCACCGTTGGCGGTCACCAGGTCGCGGGCGAGCTGGAGCAGCGCCGGCGAAGGCTTGGCCGCGGGCGCGGCGGCCGGGGCCGCCGGACGGGTCTGGGCGCCGGCCACCGGCGCGAGAAGCGCGGCGGCCGGAACCGACAGCGCCGCGGCGAGGAACATCTGCCGGGCGAGGCGGCCGGAAAGGGGATGACGCATGAAAATCTCCGGAAAGGGGAAAGCTAGAAGCTGCCGGGCTCCAGCTCGGTGATGCCGTCCTTGCCGGCGAGCACGGCGCGCCGGGCGAGGCCGATGAACAGTCCGTGCTCGACGACACCGGCCACCTGCGCAACCGCTGCGGCAAGCGCGGCGGGGTCGGGGATGCGGCCGAGATGGGCGTCGAGGATCAGGTGCCCCTGATCGGTGACGAAAGGATGACCGTCGCCGTCGCGGCGTACGGTGATGTCGCCGGCGCAGCCGGCGCTGCGGATGGCCTCCGCCACCTGCCGGGTGATGGCGTTAACGCCGAAATCCACCACCTCGATGGGCAGCGGGAAGCGGCCGAGCATCTCCACCTTCTTCGAGGCATCGGCGATGACGATCATCTCGCGGGCGGCGCTGGCGACGATCTTCTCGCGCAGCAGCGCGCCGCCGCCGCCCTTGATGAGGGCGAGGCCGGGGCCGATCTCGTCCGCGCCGTCGATGCACAAATCGAGCGGGCCGGCCTCGTCCAGCGTCGCGATCGGCACGCCGAGGGACACCGCCTGCGCCAGGGTCTGCTCAGAAGTGGGGACGCAGAGCACGGTGAGGCCGCCGTGGACCTTCTCGGCCAGAAGCTCGACGAAATGCCGGGCCGTGGAGCCGGTGCCGAGGCCGAGGCGCATGCCGTCGGTCACATAGGTGAGGGCGTGGGCGGCGGCGCGGCGCTTCAGGTCTTCGGCGTGGACCATTGTGTTTCCTGCCTCGATGTCCTTGAAACGTCGGCGCGACCCGGCCCGGATGGGCCACGCCGCGACGGCGCTTCTGTTCTGGCGGAACGGCGGGACCGCCCTGCTCCGGCTCTAGCCCCGATCGGGCCGCCGGACAAGCCGGCGCGACGCCCCACCGGGTGCCCTAGCGGGCCGCCGGGGTGCAGACGAGGCTCGAATCCGTTCCGCCGGCCGCGCGCGCCGTCTCGCGCACGTAGCAGATGCTCATCTCGCCGGTGTCGCGGTTGACGCGGAAGATGCCGGTTTCCCCTTCGTAGCGGGTGGGCACCAGCGCGTAATTGCCCGCCTTCTGCGCCCCCGCCCCCTCGCCCTGCGCGAAGCAGAAGGTGACGCCCACGCCGGCCGCGTTCGGCCGCTCGAACTGGCAGACGTTCATCTCCCCGGTCTGGCGGTTGATGCCGTAGACCCGGTTGGCCTGCGCGGAGGGCGGCGCGGCGAAGTCGAAGCCGGCTCCCCCCGGCGCGGCGGCGGGCTGGGCAACGGCGCCGCCGATGCCGCCGAGACCGGCGGCGAGGGCCACCGCGAGCAGCATCGCCGGAGTGCGGCGCGCCGCGCGCGCGTTGCGAAGGGGAGTGGTCCGCATTCATGCCTCCTGGAAAGCCCACACGCCACGGCTTGGGCGCGGCCGTGAACTGCGCGCCGGGGCCGCAGCCCTCGAATCCCCGCGACGCTGGCGCGAAAAAGCGGCAGGATTTAAGGCAGAAGGCGAGGATATGCTCCTTGCCGACCCTTTCCCCGCTGCCGGCGCCAGCGCCCGGAAGGGGCGGCCAACCGATCCCGGCGGCCATCGTCTGCCCCCGATACCGCCACGCTGAAGGACCGCGCCATGACCTTGACCGCACAGCCCCGTCCCCTCGTCGCCTTCGATCTCGACGGGACGCTGGTGGACACCGCGCCCGACCTGCTGGACGCCCTCGACCTCGTGCTCTCCGCCCACAGGATCCCCCCCGTGGACCGCGCCGAGGCGCGCAACATGATCGGCGGCGGGGCCCGGCTCCTCATCGTGCGGGCGCTGAAGAGCGAGGGCATCGACCTGCCGGACGAGGAGATCGCCGCCATGACGCAGCGCTTCATCGCCCATTATGCCGAGAACATCGCCGTGGGTTCCCGCCCCTTTCCCGGCCTTCTGGAGGCGCTGGACCGGCTGGAGGCGAAGGGCGTGGCCCTCGCGGTGTGCACCAACAAGCTGGAGCACCTCGCCCGCCTGCTGCTCGACGCGCTGGAGCTGACGCCGCGCTTCGCCGTCATCACGGGGGCCGACACCTATCCCCGCTCCAAGCCGGATCCCCTCCCCCTCATCTCCACCATCTCGGCGGCGGGGGCGGACGTGGCGCGCTCCATCATGGTGGGCGACAGCATCACCGACGTGCTGACCGCCCGCGCCACCGGCGTGCCCGTGGTGGCCGTCTCCTTCGGCTATACGGAGACGCCCCCCGGCGAACTCGGCGCCGACCTTCTGATCCACCATTTCGACCAGCTGGAAGAGGCCGTGGACGCCTTGCTGGCCAAGGCTTCGGCATAAGTTCCGGCCCGGCGTCGGCGCGGGCGTCGGCCCGAATGATCCACAGGCAGGCGCGGCCCTCGTCGCGTCCGCCCTTGACAGGGGAGGCCCTGCGGCTCTAAACGGCCCTCCTCGCAATGGCGCGGGCGATTAGCTCAGCGGGAGAGCACTCCCTTCACACGGGAGGGGTCGCAGGTTCAATCCCTGCATCGCCCACCATTCCGCGCCGGCGAGACTTCTCAAATTTTCTTTTATCCGAACCGGCGCCACGCAGTCCGCGCAGCGCCCGCCCCCCGTCACTGGCAGGCGCACTCGTAATTCTTCGCGGCCACTTCCTTGCCGCCATATCCCACCCAGCAGGCGCTGGCCCATTTGGGCTTCAGATTGTAGCCGGGGCGGTAGCCGTTCATGTTGGTGGCGCAGATGTAGAATTTTTCCTGCGTCGCCTGGTTGCCGGCCGTGTGCACGCCGGAATAGAGCGCGGTGAGGCGGGCGGCGCTGCAGACCTGATCGCAGGAGCCCCCGTTCGCCGGCTTCCATTGGATGTCGGCCGCGACGCCGAGCGTGGCAGACAGCATCGGCGCGGCGAGCGAGGCCGCGACACCAAGAGCCTTCAGGATTTTCATCAGTCCCCCAGATGGATCGGCCCTGCCCTCCCGCAGGGAGGCCGGCATATTCCACCAGGCTTGGCCGTGGGCAATCGATTGGCCGTTGAGGCCAATAAAAAACCCCGCCGGTCGCCCGGCGGGGTTTTCGGGTTGGGGACGTGCGGCGCCCTATTCGGCCGCGCGCATGTTCAGCCGGGCCTCGGCGAGGCTGGTGAGCTTGGCGTCGGCGGCCTTCTCCTCCTCCAGGTTGCGCTGGAGCACGGAGGCGCAGTCGTTGCGGCCGAGCTGCTTGGCCCAAGCGATGAGGGTGCCGTAGCGGGTGATCTCGTAATGCTCCACCGCCTGCGCGGCGGCCGCGAGCGCGGCGTCCAGCACCTCCGGATCGGCGACCTCGGAGGCGACGTCCTCGGCCTCCTCGATGATGCCGTCGATGGCCTGGCACTTCACCGTCTTGGCCTCGACGCCGTGCATGCGGAAGACTTCCTCAAGCCGCTTCACATGCCCCTCGGTCTCGCCGAGATGGCTCTGGAACGCCTGGCGGAGGGTGGAATTCTGCGCCTTCTCGATCATGGTCGGCAGCGCCTTCAGGATGCGCTTCTCCGCATAATAGATGTCGCGCAGGGTGTGGACGAACAGGTCGTCCATGGAATGGATATCCTTGGAGAAAAGGCCCATGTGGCACCTCCGGAAGAAACGGGAAGGAGAAAGGGGCGCGGCCCGAAGGCCGTGCCCCGCTGGCGCGCTGTCAGCTCTGGCCGCCCTTGCGGCCTGCCTCGGAGGCGAGATCGTGGTCCTGCGAGAAGGACCGCTTCTCGTCCGGCACGCTCTGGCCGCCCTTGCGGCCCGCCTCGGAGGCGCGCTCGCGATCCTGGGCGAAGTTGCCGGAGCCGCCCTGCTGGCCGCGGTTGCCGGCGTCCTGCTGGGTCTGCTGGCGGTTGTCGCCACCCGGCTGACCGCCCTGCTGGCGGTTCTGGGCGCTCTGCTCGCCGCCCTTGCGACCGGCCTCGGAGGCGCGCTCGCGATCATTCTCGAAGTTTCCGGATCCGCCCTGCTGACGATTGTTCATCGGTTCGTATCCTCTCTTGTGCCCCCGCTCAGAGAACGGGAGGCAGGGAGGATGGTTCCGGCGCAGAGCATTACAAAACCGAAGCAATCATGGCCGGAATGTGCAGGCTTTGGCCTGTCTGAAAGCCTTACGCAAAGTAATCAATTTCGTATACCGTGAGGCTTGGTCGACGATATCTTGACCTGAACCGTACTGCGGCCAAGCTCAACTGGTCCGCCCATAATGAAAATGCCCGGCAAAGGGCCGGGCATCACGCGACATCAGGAAACGGCGAAGGTTCAGCCCCCACCCTGCCTCAGTTATCCTCGGCGGGGCTCACGTCGTCGATGGCGAGGTTGGTGCAGGAGAGGCTGCCGTCGGGCTCGTCGAACGCGGTCTGGGTCAGGAAGCTGCACCGGGTGCCTTCGGCAGCGGCGATGTAGGAGACGAGGCGGTGGCTGATGGCCGCCACCTGCGAGGAATCATCCGCCGGCTTGAAGGCGGCATCGGCCGGCGCCTGCGGGCCGGATTTCTTCGCCACCTTGAGATCGGTGACGACGGGCACCAGCGACACCGACGCGGCGGTGTCGGCCGGCGTCACCACCGGCTGGAGCAGAACGGTGAACTGGTCCCAGGTGCCCTTGGCGAGGCGGCTCGCCTCGGATTCGGCGGAGACGGTGGCCTTGTAGGCCGGCCCCGCCTCGCCCGGCACCACGGTGCCGGTGCTCTTGAACTTGCGCGAGCCCGTGCCGCCTTCGGGCGCCGCGCCGGAGAGGAGGCGCGCCAGCATGGCGTCGCCATAGGCCTTGAGCTTCGCCTCGGAGACCTTGTCGGCGTCCATCAGCTTGGCGCGCGGCACGGCGGCGAACGCCATCTCCCCGCACACGGAGGGCAGCGTGACGGTGGCCACCAGCGGCACCTTGCGCAGGTCCTGGGCGATCTTCGCCTCCGCGCCCAGCGGCACGGCCACGTCCACCGAAACGTCGTCGTCGTCGCGGGCGGCGAGGCGCAGGCGGCTCCAGTAGTCCTTCATCTTCACCGTCGCGGTGCCGCCCTGCTGGGGCGTGACCACGAGATCGATCTCGGCGAGCCCGGCGGGCGCGACCGGCGTGCGGGCGAGGTCGGCGGCCTTGAGGCTCACGGCGAGGCCGCCGGTGACGAGGCCGCACCAATTGTCCTCGTCATGCTGGAGCACCAGCGCCGGCTCGGAGAAGCCGGCCTCGGGCCGGAACACCGTGACCGCCGTGAGGCCGGGGACGGACGCCGTCTCCTCATAGATGTGATGCAGGCCGCGCTGGTTCTCGGTGAAGGCGAGGGCGTAGCTGTCATCCCCCTGCCCGATGGTGAGCTTCAGCGCGCCGTTGGCCAGCGTGCCGGACACCGGCAGCGGCGCGCGGGCATCGCCCGCCGGCGGCGCGAGGGTGCCGGTGACCTTGCCGGCGCCATCCACATCGAGCGTCGCGATCGCCGCCCGGTACGGCTTGAAGAAGGGCAGCCCCAGCACCATGAACCGCTCCGAGGCGGCGCTCGCCGCCGTGGGCGCGATCAAGGCGGGCACGAGCGCGAGGGCCGAGAGGACGGATAGAACCGTCCGGCGGTGGGCGGTGCGTGTCACGGTGCGCATTCCGTCGCCTCTCTTTGCGATGCAGGTCTTTGCGATGCAGGTCTTCGATTCGGGCGGTGCTGTGCAAGCTGATCTATAGCACCGCCCCATGGCGCCCCAAAGGCGGGGGGGGCTCATCAGGATCAGGACAAGTCAGCGCGCTGCTCCATTTTGCACTGTCATCCCCCGGCTCGTCCGGGGGATCCACGGTTTGGCTGGGTCCGCTTTCGGTTTTGAGGCACCGAGCAAATGGAGGTGTGGATGCCCCGGACAAACCGGGGCATGACGGCTGGGAGACGGGGCACGTCCGCGCCTCGCTTCGGACTGCCCTCCCCCTTAAGCCCGCGCCCCCGCAATGCTAAAGCGGGCCGGACACCCTCGCTCCGGAACCCGCCCCATGACCATCCCCGCCCCCACCGACCGTGAGGTCCGCCGCATCCTCACCCCCGATGGCGTCGGCATCGCCAGCGCCGCCTTCGGGCCGGCCGACGGGGCGCCGGTGGTGTTCATCCACGGCTTCTCGCAATCCGGCCTGTGCTGGAACCGGCAGACGGCGAGCCCGGCGCTGGCCGGCCATCGGCTCGTGACCTACGACTTTCGCGGCCATGGCGCCTCCGACCGGCCGTCCGATCCCGCCGCCTACCAGTCGGCGGAAATCTGGGCCGGGGAGCTCGATGCGGTCATCCGCGGCTGGGGGCTGGAGCGGCCGGTGCTGGTGGGCTGGTCCTATGCCGGGCGCATCATCTGCGACTATCTGGCGGTGAAAGGCACGGCTGGCATCGGCGGCATCGTCTTCGTCGATGCCGTGACCGCCAACGAACGGCGCTTCTACGGCAGCTGCAACCGGCTGATGCGCCTGATGTGCAGCACGGACGTGGAAGAGAACATCGCCGCCACCCGCACCTTCCTGCGCCGCTGCTTCGCCGCCCCCATCGCGCAGCCGCTGTTCGAGCAATTGCTGGCGGTGAACATGATGGTGCCGCCCGAAGTGCGCGTCGCCCTGTTCGGCCGGACGGCCGACTATGAGGGCCTGCTGAAGCGCCTCGACGTGCCGGTGCTGGTGGCGCAGGGCGCGCTGGACGAGGTGGTGGCCCCGGCCATGGCGGAGCATATCGCCGCGACCGTTCCGGGCGCCCGGCTGGACCTCTACGCCGGCATCGGCCACGCCCCCTTCATCGAGGCGGCTGATCGCTTCAACGCCGCGCTCGCGGCCTTTGCCGCCGCGAAGTGAGGGATTTCCAGAACGGTAGCATGATAGCTGGACGAAGCTTCACACTCCCGTGGGCCGGGAACCATGTCGCCACAAAGCGGTTGCAGTCTTGTCCGTTTTGTGGCGACAAAGCGGTATTGCCGACGTATCCGGGCGTGCTCGATGGTCGTTCGCGCTCCGGCCCATCCGAGACGCAGAGCCATGATGAAGCTGAAATCGCTTGTTTTCGCGGCCGTCGCCGCGCTGGTGGCGACAGGCTCGGCCAAGGCCGATGATCGCTACGACATCTTCAATTTCAACAAGTTCTTCGGCGGCGGGAATGTCGGCGTGGTGGGCGGCTCCTCGCCCATCGGCCGGCAGATGGTCTCCATCGATCCGAAATATGCGCCCGGCAACATCGTCGTGAACACGTCGGAGCGGCGCCTTTATTTCGTGACCTCCCGTGGCCAGGCCATCCGCTACGGCATCGGCGTCGGCCGCGACGGCTTCCGCTGGTCGGGCGTGAAGACGGTGAGCGCCAAGAAGGAATGGCCCTCCTGGACGCCCCCGGCCCAGATGCTGCGGCGCCGGCCCGACCTGCCCCGCTACATGCCCGGCGGCCTCGACAACCCGCTCGGCGCCCGCGCCATGTATCTCGGCTCAAGCCTCTACCGCATCCACGGCTCCAACGAGCCGGAGACCATCGGGCAGGCGGTGTCGTCCGGCTGCTTCCGCATGACCAATGACGACGTGATCGACCTCTACAATCGCGTGCGCGTGGGCGCGACCGTCTACGTCCTGCGCTGAGCGCGCGCCACAAAAAGGCTCAACGAAAAAGGCCCGGCCGTCTTGCGACGACCGGGCCTTTTCTTGTCAACGCCTGGACCTTTAGCCCTGCTCTGCGTGGCCCCTGAACCGCGACCGGCGCCGAGCGGGTTCGCTCAGGCACGGCGCGGCATCCAAAGGCGGCTTGGCCAAAAGCTGGTGAGCAAGCTCACGCGCCTTCGGCTTCAAGCACTCAGAGAGCGGCGAGGTTCGCAGCCTTGCTCTTGCCGCGGTTGTCCGCGACGACGTCGAACGAGACCTTCTGGCCATCGTTCAGGCTGTACATGCCAGAACGCTCCACGTCGGAGATGTGGACGAACACGTCGGGTCCACCCTCATCCTGAACGATGAAGCCGAAACCCTTCTGGGCGTTGAAAAACTTTACGGTACCCGTGGCCATGGAGGCCTCCTGTAGAAACGCTCTCCGGGGGTTCCCCGAAGGCGCCGATCGTCCCGGCGACGCGCAACACACGAAGGTCGCGGCGCAACGGGACGCAGTTCAGGACAGGTTCGTACTTGGGGAAGGCTTTTGCGTCGCGGCCCGAAGGAAACGAAGAAGAGGCCGTCGACGAACTTGTCCGCTCGGCTCGCCCCTCCGCACATCCATGAAATGGAAAGCGGAGGAACGAACACCCCGTGCCATGGACCGATCTGCTCAGGCGGGATCGGAGTACATCCGTCCGTCTCCCGGAAGCGTCTGCGCTCAAAAGCGCGCCGCATCCATCGGCTGGGGTTGATGGGAAGATAGGGATCAATCGCGGCGGTTCAAGGGCGGGAGGCCAAGTTTTTCATCTGCCGCTCCCGAACCATTTCCGAACCACTCCCGAACCCACCCGATACCGGGGGTGAACGCCCCCCGGCAAGGTGGTGAAACACACCCGAACCGGAGCCGGATTATTTCGGCGCCGCCGCCTTCGCCACGAAGGTGCCGTCGAAGGTCTTGGCGAGGTCGATCTTCGCGGCTTTCAGCTCGGAATCAAACTCCACCAACATGTTAAGGGCATTCTTCATGCCCCGCTCGGGGATCAGGCCGGTGCGCGAATAGATCGGCAGGGAGTTCTTGACCGCGTTGAGGTACAAGGCCTTGTCCCCAAGCAGATATTCCTCCGGCACCACCGCCGCCACGTCCTCGGGGGTGGCGGTCTTAAGCCATTGAAGGGCCTTGTAAAAAGCATTCACCAGCTTCTGCGTGGTGACCGGATTCTGCTCCACGAAGTCGCGTTTCATATAGAGCACGGCGGCCGGATTCTCGCCGCCGAAGATCTTGTCGTTTCCAGCTTCCGTCCGGCTGTCCGCCAGAATAATGACGTCTCCGTCATCCACCAGCTTGGTAATCACGGGGTCGAGATTGGACATGGCATCGATCTCGCCGCGCTTCATCTGCGCCACGGCAGAAGCTCCGCCGCCGACACCGACGTAGGAGGCATCATCCGGCTTCAGGCCATCTTTCGCCATCAGGAAATTGACGAAGAAATTCGTGGAGGACCCCGGCGCCGTCACACCGATCTTCGCGCCCTTGAGGTCCTTTACCGACTTGATCGGCCGGTCCTTCCGCGCCACCAGCACGATGCCTGGGAAGCGACCCAATTCGATAACGGAAACAATGTCCTGGCCCTTGGCCTGCATGCGGATGGTGTGCTCGTAGGCCCCCGTCACCACATCGATCGACCCGCCGATAAGGGCTTGCAAAGACTTGGCTCCGCCGCCGAAATCATTGATGGCGACATCCAGCCCCTCGTCCTTGAAGAAGCCCTTCCGCTCGGCGATCGTCAGCGGCAGATAATACAGCAGTGGCTTGCCGCCGACCCCGAGCGTGAGCTTCGGCTTCTCGATCTTGGTGGCCTGTTGCGCGACGGCCGGAGTGGCGATAGCGAGCGCGAGCACGGCCGCTGCGAGCTTGAGCATCCTCATGATTTTCCTCCCGTTTTTCTTTAGGCCTGCGTCGCCGGCGCGGGGCGCCAGACGAGGAGGCGGTTCTCGATGGCGCTCACCACCGTGTCGATGATGATGACGAAGATGGCCAGCACCAGCATGCCCGAGAACACGCCGGTGACATCGAACACCCCTTCCGCCTGATGGATGCGATAGCCCAGCCCCGCCGCCGACCCGAGATATTCCCCCACCACCGCACCAACCAGCGCAAAGCCAACGGCGGTATGGAGCGAGGAGAACATCCAGGTCAGCGCGGAGGGCCAGAACACGTTCCGCATCAGCTGGCGCTCGCTCATGCCCAGCATGCGGGCGTTGGCGAGCAGCGTCGGGCTGACCTCCTTAACGCCTTGGTAAACATTGAAAAAAACAATGAAGAAGACCAGCGTCACCCCCAGTGCCACCTTGGACCAGATGCCGAGCCCCAGCCACAGGGCGAAGATCGGCGCCAGCACCACGCGCGGCAGGGCATTGGCCATCTTCACATAGGGATCGAACACCGCTGCGATCAGCGCCTTGCGGGCAAACCAGAAGCCCACCAGCACCCCGCCAAGGGCGCCGATGGCGAAGGCGAGCAGGGTTTCAAGGAGCGTGATGCCAAGGTGATACCAGATCACCCCCGTGTAGAAGTCCTTGAAAGTGCGCTCGAAAACGGCCATCGGCGTGGAGAAGAAGAAGGGGTCCAGCGGGTAGAAGGGCTTCGGCGAAAGCGCCGGTATCGAGACCTTCACCGTGGAGCCGAAATGCCAGATGGCGATCAGCACCACCGCCACCAGCACCTGAAGGGCGAAAAGGACGAAGCGGTTGCGCATGGTTCAGCTCGCGACCTCGGACTGGCGATACCCCTTCACCACCTCGTCCTTCAGCGCCGCCCAGATCTCGCGGTGAAGGTGGTGGAAGGCGGGCTCCAGCCGCACGTCGATGTCGCGGGGGCGGGGTATGGGCACCCGCCATTGGCCGATGATGCGCGAGGCCGGCCCGGCACCCATGATCACCACACGATCGGCCAGCGAGATGGCCTCCTCCAGATCATGGGTCACGAACATCACCGCCTTGCGGTCCTGGCTCCATAGGTCGAGCAGCAGGTTGCCCATGATCTGGCGGGTCTGGGCATCGAGCGGACCGAACGGCTCGTCCATGAGCAGGATCTTGGGATCGCGGATGAGCACCTGGGCGAGACCCACGCGCTTCCTCTGTCCGCCGGACAATTGGTGCGGATAGCGATCCGCGAAGGCCGCGAGCCCCACTCGGGCCAGCCACTTGCGGGCGCGGCTGCGCGCCTCTTCGGTGTCGGTGCCGGCGACCTCAAGGCCGATGGCCACGTTGTCGAGCGCGGTCTTCCAGGGAAACAGGGCCTCGGCCTGGAAGAGATAGCCCGCCGCGCGATTGAGGCCGGCAAGCGGGGTCCCGTGGATTGTGACCGTGCCGGAGGCCGGCTTCAGGAGGCCGGCCGTTGCGTTGAGAAGGGTGGACTTGCCGCAGCCGGTGGGGCCGACGATGGCGACGAACTCACCATCCGCGACTTCGAGATCGACACCCTGCACGGCCACAAAGGGCGAGGCGGCGCGGCTGGCGCCCGGGAAGGCGATGGTGATGTCGCGCAGCCCGACCGCGCATGCCTGAGCCATGCGGCCTCCCTGGACCACGCTGAAGGGTTGCACCACTGAACGTCTCCCGATCCCGCCCGCGCGTCCGGTTGGCCCGGATCAAGCGGACAAGGTAGCCGAGGGCGCGCGGGAGGCAAGGGCGGAGGCGTGAGGTCGGGCGCCCCCTCACCCCGGCCGGGAAAAGGTCAGGATCTCCCGCTTGCCGGCGTGGTTGGCCGGGCCGACGATGCCCTCGTTCTCCATGCGCTCCATGAGGGAAGCAGCCTTGTTGTAGCCCACCTGCAGCCGGCGCTGGATGTAGGAGGTTGAGGCCTTGCGGTCACGCATGACGATGGCCACGGCCTGCTCGTAAAGGTCACCGCCGGCGTCCGCGATGCCGGAGCGGTCGAACACCGCCTCGTCGTCGTCCTCGGCCACGGCGTCCTCGTCCAGCACCACCTCGTCGATATAGTCCGGGCCGCCCTGGGCCTTGAGGAAGGCGACGACCTTCTCCACCTCGCCGTCGGAGACGAAGGGGCCGTGGACGCGGCTGATGCGACCGCCGCCGGCCATGAACAGCATGTCGCCCTGGCCCAGCAGCGTCTCCGCCCCCATCTCGCCGAGGATGGTGCGGCTGTCGATCTTGCTGGTCACCTGGAAGGAGATGCGGGTGGGGAAATTGGCCTTGATGGTGCCGGTGATGACATCCACGGAAGGCCGCTGCGTCGCCATCACGAGATGAATGCCGGCGGCGCGGGCCATCTGGGCGAGGCGCTGGATGGCGCCCTCGATCTCCTTGCCCGCCACCATCATCAGGTCGGCCATCTCGTCCACGATGACGACGATGTAGGGCAGCGCGGTCAGGTCCATCTCCTGTTCCTCGAACAGGGCCTCCCCGGTCTCGCGATCGAACCCCACCTGAACGTTGCGGGTAATGATCTCGCCCCTGGCCGATGCCTCGCGGACGCGGGCGTTGTAGCCATCGATGTTGCGCACCGCGAGGCGGCTCATCTTGCGGTAGCGCTCCTCCATCTCCTTCACCGCCCACTTCAGCGCGATGATCGCCTTCTTGGGGTCGGTGACGACAGGCGTGAGCAGGTGCGGGATGCCCTCGTAGACGGAGAGCTCCAGCATCTTGGGGTCGATCATGATGAGCCGGCAGGCTTCCGGCGTGTGCCGGTAGAGCAGGCTCAGGATCATGGTGTTGATGGCCACCGACTTGCCCGATCCGGTGGTGCCGGCGACCAGCAGATGCGGCATCCGCGCCAGATCGGCAATCACCGGCACGCCGCCGATGGTCTTGCCCAGGCACAGGCCGAGCTTGGGATGGGCCTCGGCGAATTCGTGGCTCGCCAGAAGCTCGCGCAGCCACACGGTCTCGCGCCGCCGGTTGGGCAGCTCGATGCCGATGACGTTGCGCCCCTCCACCACCGCGACGCGGGCGGAGACCGCGCTCATGGAGCGGGCGATGTCCGGCGATAGGCCGATGACGCGGGAGGACTTCACCCCCGGCGCCGGCTCGAACTCATAGAGGGTGACGACCGGGCCGGGATTGGCGTCGATGATCTCGCCGCGCACGCCGAAATCGCGCAGCACCTGCTGGAGCATGGTTGACGACTGGTCGAGGAATTCCTCGGAAAGTTCATAGTCCGGCTCGACTACCGGCGGCTCGCGCAAGAGATCGAGGGGCGGGAGGAAATAGGGGCCGCTGTCCCCCTCCGCCACTGCGGGAACAGCCTCGGGCGGGAGGGTTGCAACGGACGGCACCGGAACAGGGGCGACGGCACCCGACGCTGCAGGCGCTGCTGCCGAGGCCGCGGGAGCGGACGTGGCAGCCGAATGCAGGGCGCCGAAGAACTGGGCGCTGATGCTCTGCTGGTAGGGCCGCCAGGACGCGAACGCTTCGCCCGACAGGATCGACCCGGCCGCGAGGGGTAGGGATTCATCCTCGGCTTCGGCCTCGTCCTGATCCTCGTCTTCGAGCACGGCGGTGTCTTCCGGCTCATCCTCGTCGAGTTCGGTGTCGAGTTCCTCGTCTTCCTCGTCCGTCAGGTCCGTTTCCTCGAAGGCATCGTCTGCGAGTTCGTCGTCTTCAAGTTCATCGTCCTCCAACTCCGAGGAGAGTGCCCCGTCGTCCTCGTCCAGTTCGTCGTCGTCCTCGGAAAGGTCGATCTCCTCTCCCTCCTCCTCGGCATCGTCCGTGTCGCCCTCCAGTTCAGCGACCTCATCGTCCTCGGAGTCTTCCTCCTCGGAGTCTTCCTCCTCGATCTCGTCGTCCTCGAGTTCATCCTCCTCGGAGGCGTCCGCCTCGGGAACCTCGTCTTCGTCGAAGTCGACAGCCTCCTCGGCGTCGGACAGGACCTCGAACGCCGGGTCCTCGCTCTCCACCAGGTCGTCTTCCACACCGGCCGTCTCTGCGGGCGCAGGATCGAGGTCCTGCTCCCCGGCCGGAGCGGGCGGGGTGGCGGCGCGGCCGAGGACGACGAGGCGGAGCAGGCTCCACAGGTGATCGGGGACGTCAGCCGTGTCGACCTCCGAAGCCGCCTCGGCCACAGCCTGTGGCGCGGTGTCGGCCTCAAGGAGCGCAGGCGCTGCCGTTTCGGTCAGGATCTCCTCGCCCGGGACTGTCTCCGCAAGCGCGACCTCGGAGGCCGGGGGCTCGCAAACCAGCGCAGTCGCTTCTTCCGCAACGGGCGGCAGGACGACGGGGGCCGCCGTCACCTCTTCCGGCACGGCGGCGGGCGCGGCGAAGGCGGTCTCCGTGGGGATATCCGCGAGCTTGGCGACGGGCTGTGCCAGCGGCTGGACCACGTCATCCGCCGGCTCGAACAGGAAGTGCCAGCCGCGGCTCGACCCCTGGGTCGTGACCGGGGTGGGCACCTGCGGCAGGACGGGCGGCATGCTCGGCAGCGGGGGCGCGCCCGGCTCGCGGGGCCGCAGCAGATGGTCCGGGGTGCGGGTGAAGCGGGTGTTGGCGTCGAGGGTGAAGGGCCGGAGCCAGCTCGGGACCAGTTCCAGGTCGATCCAGCTGTGGGTGGGCTCCGCAGTCTCGAAGGCGCCGTCATGGAGGCTCGGGTCGTATTCCGGAATCCGCTCGTAGAACGAGGGCAAGCCGCGTTCGGAACCAGAATCGGCCACGGGCGCTTCGAACGTTTCGTCAGGAGCGAACGAGGGGTACGCAAAAGGTCTGGGAGGACGGTTGAAGGAAGACATGGGAATCCGAAATCCGCAGCACCGGCGCCGTTTCGCAGACACTAGGGCGGGGGCGTTAAGGGGAGGTTTGCACCTCCAAATAACGGTTTCTGAATACCTTGCATGTGAATCATGGGGACAAGCCGACACGGCCTCCCCTCGCCTGAACCCGGTTCGGTCCAGCCCCCGCAACCCCTGCTGCCGGACCTCCATACGGTTGACATTCCGCGCTCCCGGAGTCCTTTTTAATGAGAACAAAATAGGAACATTGGTCTTCCTCCATGCACCCCCAGCAGGCTCCGCGCGAGGATCTGGCGGCCCTTCGCCGCCGCATCGTCGAAATGGAACGGCTGTCCGGACTTCCGGACGGGGCTGCCCGGCCGCGCCTGTCCCTGGGGGCCCCACTGGATGATGCCCTGGGCGGCGGCCTCGCCCGCGATGCGCTGCACGAGGCCTTCCCGGCGGAGAAGGGCAATGCCGCCGCCGTGCTCGGCTTCGCCCTCGCGCTCGCGGCCGGCACCCGCAAGCCGGTGCTGTGGGTGCGGCAGGATATGGCGGCGCTGGAGGGCGGCGACCTCTACGGCCCCGGTTGCGCCGCCTTCGGGCTTGATCCCTCCCGCCTGATCCTGGTGGCCGCCGCCGACGCCGCCGACACGCTGGGCGCCGCGGAGGAGGCCCTTGGCCACGGCGCGCTCGGGCTGGTGGTGGCGGAGCCTTGGGGATCCCCGCGCCTCATCGACCTCACCGCCACCCGCCGCCTCGCCTTGCGCAGCGAGCGCTCCGGCGTCCCCTCCCTCCTGCTGAGGCCGGGGGCGGACCCCGGCCCTTCCGCCGCCGCCACCCGCTGGCGGGTCGCCGCCGTCCCCTCCCGCGTGGCGGGGGACGTGCCGGCCTTCTGCCTCGGGCCGCCCGCCTTCGCGCTGGAGATCGAGCGCAACCGCCTCGGACCCACCGGCCGCTTCACCGTGGAATGGAATGCCCATGCCCGACGCTTCACCCCGGCGCCTCGCCGCGCTCTTCCTGCCGCGCCTGCCGACCGACCGGCTGCACCGCAGCCGGCGGGGACGTCGCATGTCGTCGGCTGGCGCCGCACCGGCTGACCTGCCGCTGGTCACGGTGGAGGTGAAGGCGAACGCCCGCCGCCTCGCCGCGGTGGACGCAGCCGCCGCCCGCCTCGGGCTTCATCCCGGCCTTACCCTCGCCGACGCGCAGGCCCGCGTGCCGCAGATGGAGGCGGTGGAGGCGGATGCGGCGGCGGATGCCGCGCTGCTTGCGGCCATCGCATCGTGGTGCGAGCGCTGGACGCCGTTCGTCGCCGTTTCCGGGCCGGACGGCATCGTGCTCGACATCACCGGCTGCGCCCATCTGTTCGGCGGCGAGGGGGCCATGCTGGCGGCCATGACCGAGCGGCTCGCCGCCACCGGACTGGCCGCCCAGGGCGCGGTGGCCGGGACCGCCCGGGCCGCCCTCGCCCTCGCCCGCTGGCGGCCGGGGCAGGTGGTGCGGGCGGGGGGCGAGCGGGAGGCCGTCGCGCCCCTGCCGGTGGAGGCCCTCGACCTCGATGCGGAGGTGGCGCGCAGCCTCGCCTATCTCGGTCTCGTGCGGATCGGCGACATCGCCGGCAAGCCCCGCGCGGCGCTGGCCGCCCGCTTCGGCAGCGCCCTTGTGGACCGGCTGGACGAGCTGTGCGGCGCGGCTTCGCCGCCCATCTCCCCGCTCAATCCCCTGCCCGTCTACGTGGCGGAGCGGCGCTTCGCCGAACCCATGGGCGATGAGGCGACCGCCCGCGCCGTGCTCGCCGACCTCGCCCGCGATCTCGCCGGTGTACTGGAGCGGCATGGCGAGGGCGGACGACGCTTCGAGGCCGCCTTCTTCCGCAGCGATGGCGCGGTGCGGCGGGTGGCGGCGGGCACGGCGGCGCCGCTCCGCGACGGCGCCCGCCTCGCCGGCCTGTTCCGCGAGCGGCTGGCCGCGCTGGCCGATCCACTCGATCCCGGCTTCGGCTATGACGTGATCCGCCTCTCGGTGACCGCAGCCGAGCCGCTGGCCGCCACCCAGTCCGGTTTCGGCGCCGAGCCGGCCGGCGCGGGGCTGGACCAGTTGGTGGACACCCTCTCCGCCCGGCTGGGTCCGCGCCGCGTCACCTGCCTTGCCGCGCAGGACAGCCATGTACCCGAGCGCGCCGCCGTGCGGATGCCGGCGCAGAAGGCCTGGCGCAGCCGGGACATGCTTGCTCATGATTGGGCCGAGCCGGCTGCCGCAGATGCGCCCCTTGCCCGCCCGCCGGCCCTCTTGCCCGTGCCCGAGCCGGTGGAAACGCTGGCCGAGGTGCCGGACGGCCCGCCCCTGCGGTTCCGCTGGCGGCGCGTGCTGCACGAGGTGGCGCGGGCCGAGGGGCCGGAGCGCATCGCCCCCGAATGGTGGACCGCCCTCGATGGCACCCGGCCGGGCCTGACGCGGGACTATTTCCGCGTGGAGGACACCGAAGGACGCCGCTTCTGGCTCTATCGCGAAGGCACCTACGGACGCGAGACGTCGGCGCCGCGCTGGTTCCTGCACGGCCTGTTCCCGTGAGCGGCCCCTTCTATGCGGAGCTGGCGGCGGCCTCGCATTTCTCCTTCCTGCGCGGGGCGAGCGCGCCGACCCATCTGGTGCGCACCGCCGTCGCCCTCGGCCTCGACGGGCTCGGCATCGCCGACCGCAACACGGTGGCGGGCGTGGTGCGGGCCTATAGCGCGCTGGAGGATCTGCGCAGTCTCGACGAGGATCTGGAGGCAGACGACCCCGAGGCGGAGGCAAAGCGCGCCGTCGCCGCCCGCGCCCGTGCCTTCCGGCTGGTGACGGGCGCGCGGCTCGTCTTCTGCGACGGCACGGCGGACATCATCGCCTATCCCTCCACCCGCGCCGGCTGGGCCCGGCTCTGCCGCCTGCTGACCACCGGCAACCGGCGGGCGAAGAAGGGCGACTGCCACCTGTCCCTTCCCGATCTCCTCGCCGATGCCCGCGACCTGATGCTCATCGTGCTGCCGGGTGAAGACGGGAACACTCTTCCACCTCTCCTCTCCCTCCTTGGCGAAGCGGCCGCCGGGGCAGTGTGGCTCGGCGTCGACATGCCCTTCTCCGGCGCCGACCGCCGCCGTCTCGCCGCGCTCAAAGCCGTCGCCCGCACTGCCGGCGTGCCGCTGCTGGCGGTGAACGAGGTGCTCTATGCGACGCCGCAGGAGCGGGACCTGCAGGACATCCTCACCTGCGTGCGCGAGGGCACAACCATCGCCGAGGCCGGACGACGGCTGATGGCGAACGCCGAGCGCCATCTTAAGCCCCCCACCGAGATGACCCGCCTGTTCCGCGATGCCCCGGAGGCGGTGGCGGAGAGCGCGGCATTCCTCGCCCGCATCGACTTCACTCTGAAGGAGCTGAAGTACGACTATCCCGAGGAGCCCGTGCCTCCCGGCTGGACGCCGCAGGCCTGGCTGGAGGAATTGACCTGGCGCTGCGCCGCCGTGCGCTATCCCGGTGGCCTCCCCGAGAAGGTGGAAAAGCTGCTGAAGGAGGAGCTGGCCCTCATTCGCCAGCTCGAATACGCGCCTTACTTTCTCACCATCCACGACATCGTGCGCTTCGCCGAGAGCCGGGGCATTCTCTGCCAGGGGCGCGGGTCGGCGGCCAATTCCGCCGTGTGCTACGTGCTCGGCATCACCGCCGTGGACCCCGCCGACAACGATCTCCTCTTCGCCCGCTTCATTTCCGCCGAGCGGCGCGAGCCGCCGGACATCGATGTCGATTTCGAGCACGAGCGGCGCGAGGAAGTGATCCAGCACATCTATGAGAAATACGGCCGCCACCGCGCCGGCATCGTCGCCACCGTCATCCACTACCGCCCGCGCAGCGCCATCCGCGACGTGGGCAAGGCTCTTGGGCTCACCGAGGACGTGACGGCGCGCCTCTCCTCTACCCAATGGGGCAGCTGGGGCCGGGACGTTTCAGACGCGCACATCCGCGAGGCGGGGCTCGACCCCTCAAATCCCTTCATCCGCCGCGCGGTGGAGCTGGCCGGCCGGCTGATGGGCGCGCCCCGCCACCTCTCCCAGCATGTGGGCGGCTTCGTCTTGGCCCGCGGCCGGCTCGACGACACCGTGCCCATCGGCAACGCCGCCATGGCGGACCGCACCTTCATCGAATGGGACAAGGACGACATCGACGTGCTCGGCCTGATGAAGGTGGATGTGCTGGCGCTCGGCATGCTCACCTGCATCCGCAAGGCGCTCGACCTGATGCGCGACCACGAGGGCATCGACTGGGGCCTCGCCGACGTGCCGCGCGAGCAACAGGACGTCTACGCCATGCTCCAGCGCGGGGATTCCATCGGCGTATTCCAGGTGGAAAGCCGGGCGCAGATCAACATGCTGCCGCGCCTCAGGCCGAAGGAATTCTACGATCTCGTCATCCAGGTCGCCATCGTGCGGCCGGGGCCGATCCAGGGCGACATGGTTCACCCCTATCTCAGGCGCCGCAACGGACTGGAGGCGGTGGACTACCCTTCCCCCGCCCCGGACTTCGGCGACAAGGACGAGCTTCGGGTGGTGCTGGGCAAGACCATGGGGGTGCCGCTGTTCCAGGAGCAGGCCATGAAGCTCGCCATGGTCGCCGCCTGCTTCTCCGACAAGGAGGCAAACCGCCTGCGCCGGGCCATGGCCACCTTCCGCAACCTCGGCACCATCCAGGAATTTGAAAGCATGATGGTGGAGCGCATGGTGGGGCGCGGCTACAAGCGCGACTTCGCTCAGCGCTGCTTTGAGCAGATCAAGGGCTTCGGCAGCTACGGCTTCCCCGAGAGCCATGCCGCCTCCTTCGCCAAGCTCGTGTACATCTCCTCCTTCATCAAGTGCCGCCACCCGGCGGCCTTCGCCTGCGCCCTGCTCAACGCCCAGCCCATGGGCTTCTACGCCCCGGCCCAGATCGTGCGCGACGCGCGCGAGCACGGCGTGGAGGTGCGGCCCGTGGACATCAATTTCAGCCATCAGGACAACACGCTGGAGCGACGGGAGGACGGCACGCTGGCCCTGCGCCTCGGCTTCCGGCAGGTGGACGGCTTCCATGCCGACTGGGGCGGGCGCCTCGCGGCGGCACGATCCGGGTCTTTCGCGAGCATCGAGGAATTGGCCCGCCGCGCCCGGCTGCCCACCCGCGCGGTAAAGCTGCTGGCCGATGCGGATGCCTTCCGCTCCATGGCCCTCGACCGGCGCGCCGCGCTCTGGCACGCCCGCCGCCTGCCGGATGACGACGCCCTCCCCCTGTTCGCCGCGGCGGACGCCCGCGAGCTGGGCGTGGAGGAAGCGGTAACGCTGCCGCGCATGGCGCGCTCGGAGCACATCGTCGCGGACTACCAGACCGTGCGCCTCTCCCTGAAGGGGCACCCCATGGGCGAGCTGCGCGACCATTTCCGCAAGGAGCGCATCCTCACCTGCGCCGAGACGGCCGCGCTGAAGGACGGCGCGTTCGCCCGCAATGCGGGCGTCGTGCTGGTGCGCCAGCGGCCGGGCAACGGCAAGGCCATCTTCATCACCATCGAGGATGAGACCGGCATCACCAACATCGTCCTATGGGAGCGCACGCTGGAGCGCTTCCGCCGCGAGGTGATGGGCGCGCGCCTGCTGCTGGTGGAAGGACGCATCCAGAAGAGCCCGGAGGGGGTCGTCCACCTCATGGCCCAGCGGCTTACCGACCGCACCGCCGACCTCACTTTGCTCTCCCGGGTGCGGCAGCCGCGCATGGAGGTGGCGCGGGCCGATGAGTTCGCCCACCCCCAGCATCCGCGCAAGCATCCGCGTGACGTAAGGGTACTGCCCAAGTCGCGGGACTTTCACTGATCGCCGCGCCGAAATTGCCGAAGAGGTATCCAGCAGCCCAAGTCCGTCGGCGAGGGGGCGAAAACTCGATAATTCAGGCAAAAAAGGCACGACAGCCCTGCACGCTTCACGATTTATCCACAAAAACCCGTGAGGCTTCAGGGCATATGGAACTAAGGCCGGGATACCGCCGCCGTGAAGCCGCTCCTCATCGTTACCGGATTTGTGGCCGCCGCCGCCGTTGGCGCAGGCATGGCCATCAGCCCGTTCCTGTCGGCCAAGGACGACGGCCCGGCAACCACCCAGTCCATCTCACAGGCCGCGACACCGGCTTCTGGACAGGCGGCCCAGGGCAAGGGCGCAACCGCCGCGCAGAAGACGGCGGCGGCCGCTGCCCAGCCGACGCCGGCCCCCGCGCCGGAACCCGCCGCGCCGCCGCCGGTGACGCCGCGCAAGAACTACACCTACAAGTCGTTCGACGTGGACGGCTCCTACATCGCCCTCACGTTCGACGACGGCCCGAGCCCGGAGACCACCCCCCGGCTGCTGGAGATGCTGCGCCAGCGCAACATCAAGGTGACCTTCTTCGTGCTCGGCAACATGGTCGCCAAGCATCCTGAAGTGCTGAAGATGATTGCCGACGAGGGGCACGAGATCGGCAGCCATTCCTGGAGCCATCCGCAGCTCACCCGCATCAGCGCCGCGGCGCTGGACAAGGAGCTCGGCAACACGACCGAGGCGATCTTCCAGGTCACCGGAAAGCGCCCGATCTTCCTGCGTCCGCCCTACGGCACCATGAAGCCGACACTACGCACCACCATCGAGGAAAAGTACGGCCTCACCATCGTCAACTGGTCTGTGGACCCCAACGACTGGAAGAACCGCAACAGCCAGGCGGTGCATGACGCTATCATGGCGCAGGTGAAGCCGGGCGCCATCGTGCTCTCGCACGACATCTACGCCACCACCGTGGACGCCATGCCGCGCATCCTCGATGAGCTGATCGCCAAGGGCTACAAGTTCGCCACGCTGTCGCAGATGGTGGCCATGGACAAGCCGCTGAAGGTCGCGCTCGCGACTCCTGGCGCAGCCAAGCCGCAGCAGAAGCCGAAGCCCGCTGGCGCAAAACCCGACGCGGCGAAGCCCGCTGGTGCGCCTAAGCCGGCCGCCACCTCGGCGCCGAAGCCCGCCGCGTCCCCGGCCCCGGCTCGCAGCGCCGGCGTCTACTGACACGCAGGTCGATCCCGAACAGAAGGCGCTCCGGTCCTCCGGGGCGCCTTTTGCGTTTCGCGGCGATCAGTCCTCGGCCGGATGACGATGCCCATGGTGCGCGTGGTCATGGTCGTGATGGGCATCCGGCGCGGGAAGCGTGAGGCCGAACGTCTTCACCAGATCGTCCACCTGCGCCGGCGACAGATAGCGCGGGTTGAGGCCGCGCAGCAGCAGATAGAGCTTCGCGGTCTCCTCCAGCTCCTCGGTGGCGAATACGGCCGCCTCCAGCGTATCGCCCGCCACCACCGGCCCATGGTTGGCCAGCAGCACGGAGGAATAGCGGCCCGCGAGGCCCCGGATGGCATCTGCGACGGCGGGGTCACCCGGCCGGTAATAGGGCAGGAGCGCGGTCTGTCCGGCGCGCATGAGGTAATAGGGCGTCATGGGCGGCAAGGCCGCGCGCGGGTCGATCTCCGGCAGCATGGTGAGCGCCACCGAATGGGTCGAATGCAGATGCACGATGGCCCGCGCCGTGCCGCGGGTCTCGTAGAGTGCAGAATGCAGCGGGATCTCCTTCGTAGGCTTGTCGCCGGTGAGGAGCCGCCCTTCTGCATCGAGCCTCGAAATGCGCGCGGGATCGAGGAAGCCGAGGGAGGCGTTGGTGGGTGTCACCAGCCACCCGCCGTCATCGAGCCTGAGGCTGATATTGCCGGACGAGCCGGGCGTCAGCCCCCGCTCGAACAGAGAGCGCCCGAAGCGGCAGATCTCCTCCCGCAGTCTGGTCTCGTCCATGGGCCAACCTCCGCTTGTTCCGCCGCCGCACCAAAGCGAAGCGCAACCGCCTTGGCAAGCGCGAACGCCGCCGGGCTAAAACGATTTGATCCGCTCCCGTCAGGCTCCTACAACATGCGCAGGATGCCGCTGCGCTAAAAAGCGGCCGAAACACCAGAACAAGACGGGGAAACGGCCATGGCCGATCAGGCGGAAGGGACAGCGGGCAAAATGGGCGCCGGACGCGCGGCCGTGATCGGCCTCGGCTCCATGGGCTTCGGCATGGCGCAGTCGCTGCTGCGGGCCGGCCTGGATGTCGCGGGATGCGACGTGGGCGCGGCGGCGGTGGAGCGCTTCGTCGCCGCGGGCGGACGCGGCGCGGCCTCGCCGGCACAGGCGGCCGAAGGCGCGGACATGGTGGTCAGCGTGGTGGTCAACGCCGCGCAGACCGAGGCGATCCTGTTCGGCCCGTCCGGTGTCGCCGAAACCTTGCCCGAGGGCGCGGTCTTCATCTCCTCCGCCACCATGGACCCGGACGTCGCCCGCGACCTCGCCGCGCGGCTGGAAGCCACCGGCCGGCATTATCTCGATGCCCCCATCTCCGGCGGCGCCCAGCGGGCGGCGGAAGGGGCGCTGACCATCCTCGCCTCCGGCAGCCCCGCCGCCTTCGCCAAGGCGAAGCCCGCGCTAGATGCCATGGCCGCCAAGCTCTACGCACTGGGCGACGCGGCGGGCCAGGGCGCGGCCTTCAAGATGATCAACCAGCTCCTCGCAGGCGTGCATATCGCCGCCGCCTCGGAGGCCATGGCGTTCGCGGCGCGGCAGGGGCTCGACCTTAAGAAGGTCTACGAGGTCATCACCGCGTCCGCCGGCAACAGCTGGATGTTCGAGAACCGCATGCCCCACGTGCTCGCCGGCGACTACACGCCGAAGAGCGCCGTGGACATCTTCGTGAAGGATCTCGGCATCATCCAGGATATGGCGCGCAGCGCGAAGTTCCCGGTGCCGGTGTCCGCCGCCGCCCTGCAGATGTTCCTCGCCACCTCCGCCGCCGGCATGGGCCGTGACGACGATGCGTCCGTGGCCCGGCTTTATGCCCGGATCACCGGCACGAAACTGCCCGGCGAGGCGGGCTGAGGCACGGCACTTGTCGCTTTTCCGCCGCGTGGACGGCGTTACACTCCGTCGCGATTCGTCACGTTCGGGGAACGCCCCTGCAACCTCGCGCCGCGAGGGTAGTTGTCGACCCGACGCATCCAAAGAGGATCCCGCCGATGACCCTCCCGCCCCGCGCCGCCTTCCTCGCGCTGCCTCTTCTCGCGCTGTGCGCCGGCCCGGCCTCGGCCCAGACGGCCGCCACCCTCACCGCGGATCAGGCCCAGGCCCTGCGCACCGCCTGTTCCGCTGACGTGAAGAAGCTGTGCGGCGATGTGCAGCCGGGCGGTGGCCGCGTGGTCCAGTGCATGCAGGCCAAGAAGGAACAGACCACCCCGCCCTGCCAGGCCGCCCTCGGCGCCCTGAGCAAGAAGTAAGCCCCGGCCAGCCTCAGGCGAGGGTCATGAGGCTGGCATTGCCCCCCGCAGCGGCGGTGTTCACCGACACCGCGCGCTCCTCCAGAAGCAAATTCGCAGGATAGGCGAAGGGCGACGCCGCAATCTCCGACGCCGTCGCCGCATGAAGGGGCACGATCGCGCCCTCCCGCTCCACCAGATCCTGGGCGGCGACGCGGCAGCGTTCCCCTTCCCCCTCCACAAGCGCCACGGCGACCGGCTCGGGACCAGCGGCGAGGCGGGCGCGGACGTCCTCCGGCACCGTTGCGAGCATCCCCGCCAGGCCAGCCGGCGCGTCCAGCAGCGCACGGTTGCCAGTGGCGAGGGTGACGCCCAGCTGCCGGATCAGGCCCGTTTCCGTCTCCGGCATCAGCAGAACCGTGCCGCGCGGGTGGAGGGCGTAGGTATTGCGCTCCCCCACCGGACCGGGAAGCTCCAGAGACAGGCCGAGCGGCACCCGCGCCACCAGTGCCCGGACGGCGTCCGCGTCCAACCGCCGGCCGGATCCCTCCAGCCAGTTGGCGAAAGCCAGCGCCGCCGGAGCGGCCGTCCCGCCGGGAAGGTCGAAATCCGGCCCGCGCACGAGCCGCGAGAGGTAGAGCGGCCCGCCTGCCTTCGGCCCCGTGCCGGAGAGCCCGCGCCCGCCGAACGGCTGCACCCCCACCACGGCGCCGATGATGTTGCGGTTCACATAGAGGTTGCCGGCCTCGACCCGCTTGGTGACCTCGGCGACGGTCGCATCCAGCCGGGTGTGCAGGCCGAAGGTGAGGCCATAGCCGGTGGCGTTGATGGCCTCGATGAGCCGCCCGAGATCGGCGCGCCGCCAGCGTACCACATGCAGCACCGGCCCGAACACCTCGCGGCCAAGATCGGCGATGGACTCCACTTCGATCAGCGTCGGCGCCACGAAGGTGCCATGCGCCGTGCCGGACGGCAGCGGCAGGCGATGAACCGGAAAGCCCTTCCGCGCCATGGCGGCGACATGCGCCTCGATGGTCTCGCGGGCCTCGGCATGGATCACCGGCCCGACATCCACCGAAAGGCGATCCGTGCGTGCCACCTCCAGTTCAGCCATGGCGCCCTTCAGCATGGCGAGCATGCTGTCGGCCACTTCCTCCTGAAGGCACAGGACCCGAAGGGCTGAGCAGCGCTGGCCCGCGCTGTCAAAGGCGGAGGCGATCACGTCCGCCACCACCTGCTCCGGCAGAGCCGAGGAATCAACGATCATGGCGTTCTGACCGCCGGTCTCGGCGATGAACGGCACCGGTCGGCCATCCAGCCCCTGCCGGTCCGCCAGCGTGCGGGCGATCAGCCGCGCGACTTCGGTGGAGCCAGTGAACATCACCCCAGCCACAGGCGCCGACACCAGCGCCGCGCCCACGCGGCCATCTCCCGGCAGAAGCTGGAGCACGTCGTCGGGAACGCCGGCGTCGTGCAGAAGGCGCACCGCCTCTGCCGCGACGAGGGGAGTCTCCTCCGCCGGCTTGGCCAGCACCGGATTGCCGGCGGCAAGGGCAGCCGCCACCTGCCCGATGAAGATGGCAAGCGGGAAGTTCCACGGGCTGATGCAGGCGACGGGGCCGAGCGGGCGATGGGCGGGTGTGAGCCGCGCCTCCGCTTCACCCGCGTAATAGCGCAGGAAATCCACGGCCTCGCGCACCTCGGCCACCGCATTGGCGGCGGACTTGCCGGCCTCGCGCATGATGAGGCCCATCAGCCCCATCATCTGCGCTTCCATGGCGTCCGCCGCGCGCCGAAGCATCCCCGCCCGTTCAGCCGGTGGGCGGGCGGCCCAGTCGGCTGCGATCGAGGAGGCGCGGGCGGCAGCGCGCGTCACATCCGCAACAGTCGCGTCGCGCACCTCGCCCACCGCATCGCGATGGTCGCCGGGGTTCAGCACCAGCCGTGCGGCCGCGCCGCCGGATGCGGGCGCCGCTATTGTCCACTTGCCCGCCTGTGCCGCGAGCTGCGACGAGAGCACGGCGAGCGTCGCGTCGTCCGCAAGATCGAGCCCGGCCGAATTCACCCGCTTCCCATAGAGGGCGCGCGGGGCGGCGATGGCGGGATGGGGCGCGCCGGGCACCGGCATTGCGGCGATGACCTCTGCGGGATCGGCGATGAGGTCCTCCACCGGGACGGCGGGGTCACGGATGCGGTTGACGAAGGAGGAATTCGCGCCGTTCTCCAGCAGCCGCCGCACCAGATAGGCGAGCAGCGTCTCGTGGGTCCCCACCGGCGCATAGATCCGGCAGGGCCGCCCGTGCGGACCGACGACCTCCTCGTACAGTGGCTCGCCCATGCCGTGGAGGCACTGGAATTCATAGTCGCCGGTTCGGAAGTCGGGGCCGGCCATTTCGTGGATGGCGGCGAGCGTCTGGGCGTTGTGGGTGGCAAACTGGGGGAAGACCGCATCCTTCGCCGCGAGCAGCTTGCGGGCGCAGGCGATGTAGGAGATGTCGGTGTGGACCTTACGGGTGAAGACGGGGAAATCCGGCATCCCGTCCACCTGCGCGCGCTTGATCTCGGCATCCCAATAGGCGCCCTTCACCAGGCGCACCGCGATCCGGCGCCCGGTGCGGCGCGCGAGGTCGATGATGAAATCCAGCACCGCCGGGCAGCGCCGGCCATAGGCCTGCACCACGAAGCCGATGCCGTCCCAGCCGGCCAGCTCCGGCGCGGCGCAAAGCGCCTCCAGCAGATCGAGGGAGAGTTCGAGCCGGTCCTGCTCCTCGGCATCGATGTTGAGGCCGATATTCCAGCGCCGCGCCTCGACGGCGAGGGCGAGCAGGCGCGGGAACAGTTCGCCCATCACCCGCTCCGCCTTGGCGCGGGCGTAGCGCGGATGCAGCGCCGAGAGCTTCACTGACAGCCCCGGCCCGCCGAAGATGCCGCGCCCGCCTGAAGCCGCGCCGATGGCGGCGATGGCATGACGGTAGGCCTCGAAATAGCGCGCGGCATCCGCCGCCGTCATGGCCGCCTCGCCCAGCATGTCGAAGGAATAGAGGAAACCCGCGTGCTCGCCCTTGCCGGCGCGCGCCAGTGCTTCCTCGATGCTGCGGCCCATGACGAACTGCTCGCCCATGATGCCGATGGCCACATCGACCGCCCGGCGGATCACCGGCGCGCCGCAGCGGGCGATGAGCCGCGTCAGCACGCCGGACAGGCCCTGGGCATCCTCCGCCGTGGCCAACCGGCCGGTGAAGAGAAGGCCCCAGCTGGCCGCGTTCACAAACATGGAATGGCCGCCACCCACGTGCGCCCGCCAGTCGCCGGGACCGATCTTGTCGCGGATGAGCGCATCGCGCGTGGCCGCGTCCGGAATGCGCAGAAGCGCCTCGGCAAGGCACATGAGGGCGATGCCCTCGCGGCTGGAGAGGTCGTATTCCTGCACCAGCTCCTCCACCGCCGAGCCGCGCGGCTTTTCCCTGAGCCGCGTGACGAGGGCCCGGGCATGGGCGGCGACCCTCTCGCGCTGCGCAGGTGAGAATTGCGCCTGCGGCAGCAAAGCAGCGACACACGCCGCTTCGGGCGCGCGCGTCATGGCGGTGATCGCCCGCCGCAGGTCGCCGCGGGGCGCGAGCGGGGGCGCAAAGTTTGCGAACAGCGGCGGGCGAAGTGTCTCCCGAGGCGGGCTGAGCAATGCGGGGCTTGGCATCGGAGGCACCTTTCGTCGCGCCGTTCGGGCGATCTCGAACAGGCTCTGATGCTAACCCGGACGGCCGGAGGCGATCTGACCGAATGCGAAGCGCATAGTTTATGAATTGACTTTTTTTGCCTCAAATCGAAAATCGAATTTATGCAGAATGACTATATTTCTGATCAAATTGACTCTTTCGATGCGCGCATCATCGCCGCCTTGGTGGAGGACGGGCGCATCTCCGTCACGGATCTCGCCGCCAAGGTCGGGCTGTCGCGCAGTCCGTGCCAGGCGCGGCTGAAGCGGCTGTTGGACGAGGGCTATATCCGCGGCTTTCGGGCCGTACTCGATCCGGCGAAGCTCGGACTCGACCACATCGCCTTCACCGAGGTGAAGCTCTCGGAGACCACCGAGGCGGCGCTCACGGCGTTCAACAGGGCGGTGATGAAGATCCGGGAGGTGGAGGCGTGCCACATGATCGCGGGCTCGTTCGACTACCTGCTCAAGGTCCGCACCCGCGACATCCGGCGCTATCGCGAAGTGCTGGGGGAAAGGATCTCCAGCCTGCCGCACGTCGCGAGCACCTCCACCTACGTGGTGATGGAGCCGGTGAAAGACGACGGTGCGTAAGGCGCGCAACCGCCGGTCTTCTGGTTTTGCGGCATTGCATCATGGCTCAGGTGGCGTTTCACTGGAGGCGATTTCCGGAGCCCGACCTTGCCCCATCCCCTGCCGACCCTAGAGACGCCGCTGCTGCGGTTCATCAAGGAGACCCACACGGAATTCTCCCGCATCGATGCGGGTGAGGTCGCCTCCTACATCCCGGAGCTGGGCAAGGCCAATCCGGACCATTTCGGCATCGCCGTCGCCACCACGGACGGGCACGTCTACGAGGCGGGCGACACGCAGGTGCCCTTCACGATCCAATCCGTGTCGAAGGCGATGGTGTTCGCTTTGGCGCTGGACCTGCTGGGAGCCGAGCGGGTGGAGGCGGCCATCGGCGTGGAGCCGAGCGGCGAGGCGTTCAACTCCATCCGCCTGAGAGCCGACAACAAGCCGTTCAACGCCATGGTGAATGCCGGCGCCATTGCCTGTTCCGGCCTGATTGCGGAGAGCGCGGGGGACGAGGCGTTCGAGCTGATCCGCACCGCCCTCGGCCGCTTCGCCGGGCGGGATCTCGGCGTCGACGAGGCCGTGTTCGAGAGCGAACGCTCCACCGGCGACCGCAACCGCGCCATCGCATACCTCCTGCGCACCTACGGCGGCGTCGTGGGAGACGTGGACCGGCTGCTCGACGTCTATTTCCGCCAGTGCTCCGTGCTGGTCACCGCCCGTGACCTCGCGGTCATGGGGGCGACCTTCGCCAACCACGGCGTCAATCCGCTCACCGGCGATACGGTGTCGTCGAACTATGCCGTGGCGCGCACGCTGGCGGTCATGAGTTCCTCCGGCATGTACGACTTCGCCGGCGAGTGGATCTATCGCGTGGGCGTGCCGGCCAAGAGCGGCGTAGGCGGCGGGATTCTGGCGGCCCTGCCCTCCCAGCTTGGCCTCGGCACCTTCTCGCCCCGGCTCGACATGCACGGCAACAGCGTGCGCGGCATCCGTACCTGCGAGGCGATTTCCGAGGCCTTCGACCTGCACATGCTGTCGCGTCGGGACGATGTGCGCACATGCGTCGTCGCCGATTACGATTTCCGCACCGTGCCCTCCAAGCCCGGCCGGCAGCCGCACGAGCAGGATATCCTGTCCGCCCGTTCCGGCGCCATACGGGCCATCGAGTTGGCCGGCAAACTCTCCTTCGCCTCCATGGACTACGTGACCCGCCGGCTCACGGCCCCTGCGGACGTGCCGGAATTCCTCATTCTCAACCTCCACCGCGTGGCCACCATCACCGACGCGGGCCTGAAGCTCCTCACCGGCCTCATCAAGAACCAGCTGCCGGCAGGGACCACGGCCGTGATCGCCGGTGTAGAGGCCACATCGCCCGTGGCGCCGCAGCTGAAGGCGCTGCGGGAACAGGGCGTGCGCGTGCGCATCTTCCCGACCTACGACGCGGCGGTGGAATGGGCCGAGGATCAGGTCGTGTACCGCCATGGCGGCTTCTCGCGGATCGAGGTGGAGGCGGATCTCAGCCGCCAGGCGCTTCTCGCCGGCCTCTCGCCCCAGGAACTGGCCGATCTATCCCGGCTCGGCACCCGAGTCGTGTTCCCGGCCGGCACGCGCATCATCTCCGCCAACGAGCCGCCGGCCAGGGTCTATTTCCTCCTTCGGGGCATGGTGAGCGCGCGCTCGGCGGGCGACGTGCGGCTCTCCACCATGATCCCCGGCATGGTCTTCGGGGAGATGGCCCTCATCGAGCAGCCGCGCAGCACGGATGTCTGGGCCGACACGGAGGCGGTGTGCGTGGAGGTGACGGCGGACCAGTTCCGCGCCTTCCAGGAGACCCACGCCCGCGCCGCGGACCGGATCATGCGCAATCTCGCTGTCCTGCTCGCCGGGCGCATCCGCATGGCCACCGCCCGCATCGAGATGCTGACCGGCTGAGACCAGCCGCATCGCGGATTGCAAAACTGCGGGCGCGCGCAGGCTTTGTCGACCCTCCGGCCTAGCACTTTCGGCCAGCCTTGAGCGAAGCCCTTTACAACCCCCTTTTCCCCTCCCAGTCTTCTCTCAAAGAGAAGAAATTCGGGAGGTAAAGATGGTGGATACGGTCGAGAACCGGCCACAGACCGTGCAGGCAATGCCGGCGGTCCGGGCGGTGACGTTCGCGGATGTGAAGGCCGCGCTCATCGAGGGACTTTCGGACTTCGCGCGGGCACCGGCGTTCGGGCTGGCGTTCGGCGCTCTTTATGCGGCAGGCGGCCTTGCCATCGTCGGCTGCGTCTTCTTCTTCGACCTCGGTTACCTTGCTTATCCCCTGTTCGCCGGCTCGGTGCTGATCGGCCCGTTCGTGGCAGCCGGCCTCTATGACGTGAGCCGCGAACTCGAGGCGGGCCGGCAGCCCACCTGGCATGGCGTCATGTCCACCATCTTCGCCCAGCGCCAGCGCGAACTCGGCTGGATGGCCTTCGTCACCATCTTCGCCTTCATCATCTGGATGTATCAGGTGCGGCTGCTGCTGGCGCTGTTCCTCGGCTTTGCCTCGTTCGCCACGCTCAGCGACTTCCTGCGCGTACTGTTCACGACCTCCGACGGCATCGCCTTCCTGGCCGTGGGCCATGTGATCGGGGCGGCGCTGGCGCTGGGACTGTTTTCCATCACCGTCGTATCCTTCCCGCTGCTCATGGACCGGGACCTGGACGTGGTCACCGCCATGATCACCAGCGTGCAGGCCGTGCTCACCAGCCCCGGACCGATGATCCTGTGGGGCATCTGCGTGGTGGCGCTCATCGCCATCGGCGCCGCGCCGGGCTTCCTCGGGCTCATCTTCGTGCTGCCGGTTCTGGGCCACGCCACGTGGCACCTTTACCGCCGGGCCGTGGCGCCACTGCCGTAAGAGGCGCCGCCGGCGCCCTGCGCGGCGCGGCGCGGCTGGCCTAACGCTTCGGCTTGGGTGCGGGTTTGGTCGTGGATTTGGGTGCAGCCGCGTTCCGTGGCCGACCTTTCTTGATCGCGCCGGCCGCTTCGGCGACGGACGCGAGAGGGGACTGGGCGGTTTTCAGCACCTTGGCCTTCACAGCCGGCTTCTTGGTAATCGCGGCTTTGGCCGCGGATTTTGCCGGAGCAGCCTTCGCCGGCACAGCCTTCACAGCAACCTTGGCCTTCGTTCCATTGCCCTTCGTCGCCTTGGGGCGCGCGACCTTGGCGGGTGTCACCATCTTGGCCGGCGCTGCCGTCTTGGCTGGCGTTGCCGTCTTGGCTGGCTTGGCGACCGCCTTTTTCGCGGCGTCTTTTGTCTTTTCGACCGCTTCAGCTGGGATGGGCTCAACCGACTCGGTCTTCGCCTTCGCCGGAGGCGCTTTCGACACCTTTTTCTTGGCTGTCTTGGCTGTCTTGGCCACGGCAATCGGCGCGGTCTCTTTGTCCCCTGCCTCGCCGGGATAACGGCTCTCCGGCTCGATGGCCGCCGTCTCACCGTCCTTTGCGGCCTTCGCCTTCCCTGCCTTCGCCTTGGGCGTTTTGGCCTTTGGGGGTTTGGCCTTCGAGGGTTTGGCATCGGCCTTGGCCGGCTTCGCCTCCTTAAGCGCCTTGACCTTGGGCGCCTCGGGCTCCGCCTGAGCCGTCGCAGGGTCCTTGCCTTTGGCGACCTTGGCCTTGCTGCCCGAAGCCCTGTCGTCCTGAGCCTTCGCCGCCTTCACTTTCGCCGGCTTCGCCTTGGCTTCAGGCTGCTCTTCCGCTCCCGCCGTTTCGGCGTTCTTCTCCGCCCAGCGCCGCGCCATGATGGCTCCAAACGACAGGATCAATTCGGAGAGATCCTCCTCCTGAACCGCCGCAGCCGCCGTCTCGACGGAGAACCAGAAGCCGTAGCGCTGGAAGCGCTCCGGCCATTTCTGCAACAGCCGCTTCACCTTGAGGGGAAACACCAGCACGTCGCAGAGCACCGAGCGGGTGCCGAGGCGCTTCTCGTAAGTGTAGGCGCCGAGCGGCTCGCGGGAGACGACGCCGACGAGCCCGGCTTCCTCATAACACTCGCGCGCCGCTGTCTTGGGCGGGGTGAGGCCCTTGATGGGCCACCCTTTGGGAATCACCCAGCGGCGCGTCTCGCGCGAGGTGATCAGGCGGATCTGTACTTCGCCATCCCGCCGGACACGATATGGCAGGGCGGCATACTGCACCCTGCGCCCGCCCGGAACACCGGTGGCAACCCGAACATGTGGCCAATCCGACCAAGGCGCCATGGGCGTTCCAGGAGCGGCGGAACGTGAAAGACGAACTCAGGAAGCGCGGATTCCCTTCTCCGCCCGCCGACGGCAGAATCGGTCATCAAACCTGATCTATCATAAAGCCTTGCAACCAAGAACCGCGCCGGACGGCACGGCTGGCCCGTCACTGGGGCTCGGCCTCGTAAACCAGCACGGTGCGCGCCCGAACCTCGATCTCACCGGCTTCCACGGGCACCGCCATGCGGGCCGCATCGGCCTTCATCATCATGGGCGCCGGCATGATGGGTCCACCGCTCTGTCCCTCGGGCTGGATCGACATGATGCGGGTCAGCCGAAGCCCCGCCGCCGCGGCGACGCCTTTCGCCTGGTCAATGGCGTCCTTCACGGAGGCGGCGCGCGCCTCGCCTTCAAGCCGCTCGCTGTCGGCGAGCGCGAAAGAAAGGCCAGAGGCCTGATTGGCGCCGGATTGCACCACCTTGTCCAGCAACGCGCCGAGCTTGCCGAGATCGCGCACCGTGATCCGCACCGAATTGCGCACTTCGAACCCGATCAGCTTCGGCGCCTCCCGGGACGGCGGCTGCGGATAGGACTGCTGGGGCTGGATCGAGAAAGACGAGGTGGAGATGTCGTTCGGCGCGATGCCGGCCGCCTTCAGCGCCGCAATCACATCCGAAACCGACTTGGAATTGGCGGCCAGCGCCTCGTCCGCCGTCTTGGCGTTGCTGACGACGCCGGTGGTGAGGACCGCCATGTCCGGCGGCGCGGTGCGCTTCGCCTCGCCGACCACGGTGATGGTCGCTGCCGCCGCGGCCGGTCCGGCAACGGCCAATGTCGCAGCCAGAGCCGCCGCGAACACAACCGCCGCGCGAGTGGCGACGCGCGGGATGGAAACGGTGCGGGGCGGCGCATGACGCATGACAGTATCCTCGTTCGGTCCCGGCCGATGTCCGGGGGACACGGAACGGGAGACGACAGCGCGAACGCGGCACCATTGCGGCGAAGCCACCCGCCATCCCCACCCTGGCGACCCGACGGCACCCGCCGGCGGGAATCTGTTGTTCCCGGCAGGCAGGATTGCTAGAGCAGCAACCAGACGCTGCGCGTTGGGGCCTGTAGCTCAATGGTTAGAGCTGACCGCTCATAACGGTTAGGTTGGGGGTTCAAGTCCCTCCGGGCCCACCATTTTTGTCAAAGGCTTACGCCGAGGGCCGCTCACCAACCTGTGCTTTGGCCAACTAATCGCCAATGGCACACGGTCGGGGCGTAGATTCCCGCCGTTCTCGGTCCGGTGCCGCTGGCGTTCCGCAGTGGCGGCAAGGCTCGGCGCCTCCGAAGGATCCGGTTCATCGGGATTTGCTGCGAGGCGGTCTCCGATACTGGTATCTTGGTCTTGCAGCCCATCCCCTTGGGCCGGAGGTCAGGGACGGATGCCTTTACTCCCATCGAAAGCGACAAGGCGCAGCATCGGCAACGTGATAGCCCCGGCGCGCTTCATCGCGTTCGCGGTCCTGCTGGTTCTTGTTGGCGGCGTATCCGTATGGCTCTTGGGCTGGCGCCTTGGCTTCATGACCGGGTTCGATGTCGCATCGGCCATCTTTCTCCTGTCCTGCTACGGCCTGCTGGACGATGCGCCCAGCGACATGCGCGCGAATGCCAAGCGCAATGATGCCAACCGGCCGGCGCTGTTGGCGCTGACATTCGTCATGGGGCTGCTGATCCTCACGATCGTGGCCAGCGAGCTGATGGAAAAGGGCAGCGCCGGCCCCGGCACGATCGCGTTGATCGTGCTAACCTTGGTTTTGGCGTGGATCTTCAGCAATACGGTCTATACGATCCACTACGCCCATTTATTCTATACGAATTCAGAAGACGACACGGATGTGGGCGGCCTGGCGTTTCCCCAGACACGTGAACCCAATTATTGGGATTTCATCTATTTTTCCTTTTGCCTTGGCATGACGTTCCAGACTTCGGACGTGGAGGTGACAAGCACGTACATGCGCCGCGCGGTGACGTTCCATTGCCTCGCCGCCTTCATTTTCAACATCGGCATTCTTGCATTCAGCATCAATTCTCTGGGCGGCTGATATTGATCGTGCCGGCACCCGTCAGGCCATGCCGCGGCCCGTCGCGCCTTCCGCGACGGGCGTGCCGCGATGCCCCGGGGACATGACAGCCGAAACGACATGCAGGCCGGGATGGAAGCGGCTGCGATAGGCGGCCGGGGTCACGCCGATGGTTTTGGCGAAGATGCGCCGCATGGTGTTCATGTCAGCGAAGCCGCAGTTCGTGGCGATGCGCTGGAGCGGCTGGGCGGTGTCCTCCAGCAGGCGGCGGGCGGCACCCGGGTCGGAAAGGCCGCGGCCGGCGTCAGGCGGCGTGCGGTTCGGCCAAGGCGGTGGACAGCGCGGCGGACAGCTCCGCCGGGTCGAGGAGGCCGGTCTTCACCACGGCCGTTTCCAGCGCGGCGAGCCAGCGCTCGTAATAGTTCCAGGACGAGCGGTCGTCGGGGTGCGCGGCCTCCCATCGGCCGATTTCCGCGATGAGTTCGTCGCGGAAATCATCCCATTCGAAATAGCCGTTGCGCGCGAGGGTGAGGGCGACACCGAAGGCCGTCCGCTCCCATTCGCTGCCGAAGCACAGCGTGCCGTTGGCCCGGGGCGGGGTGTCCGGCTTGCCCATCATCTCGGTGACGGCGAACTGCTCGAAGCGGGCGAGCATCGCGCCCTCCCCTACGCCGCGCGGGCGACGGCGACGCCCATCATGGCTTCGGGCGTGACGAGAGCTTCCAGCTCCGCCTCGCTGAGCGCCTCCGTGCCGGCCGGCCGCTCGGCCACCACGAACCAGCTGATCTGCGCGCTCGAATCCCACACCTTCACCTGCGTGCTCTCGGGCACCGCGAGGCCGAATTCCTTCAAGACCGCCCTCGGCTCGCGCGCCGCCCGGCTGCGGAAGGTGGGGTCCTTGTACCAGTAGGGGGGCAGCGCGAGCACCGGCCAGGGATAGCAGGAGCAGAGCGTGCAGATGATGAGGTTATGGACGCCCGGCGCATTGGCGACCGCCCGCATGTGCTCGCCCTCGGCCCCCGCCATGCCGTCCGGCAGCGCCAGCTCGGCGATGGCAGAGGGCGTGTCGGCGACGAGACGGTCCTTGAAGCCGGGATCGACCCAGGCGCGGGCCACGATCTTGGCGCCGTTGAACGGGCCCATCTTCGTCTCGAAATAGTCGAGCACCGTGTCCACCGAGCGATCGGTGATAATGCCCTTCTTGATCAGCAGCGCCTCGAGCGCGCGCACCCGGGCGCCGCTGTGGGCCTCGCGATCCTCGCGATAGTTGAACTGGTCGGCCATGGCTGGGTCTCCCCGTTGAATGCACTCACGCCGCCTGCTGCGCCGCGTCCGGAGCCGCGACGTAATGGGCGTAGAGGTCTGCAGGCGCACAGCGACGACGCCCGGCGAAACGAGGTCCACGCGGCCGTCGCCCGCGCCAAAGCCGCCGCCCTCGCTGGCTGAGGCCGGGTAAAAGGCGCGCGCAGACAGGGTGACAAATCCTCGCCCTCAGGCCAGCTGACGAAACGCGCCATCGAAGTAAAGCAGCGGCTCGGCGCCGCGACAGCTGACGCCGATGACCTCTCCGACGAAGATGGTGTGCGTGCCGGCGTGGTGGCGCTCGCGCAGCCGGCATTCGAGCACAGCCACGGCTTCGGCAAGGAGGGGACAGCCGGTCTCGCCCCACCCGTGGGCGATACCCTCGAACGGCTGATCGAGCCGGCGGGCGAACCGCCCGGCCAGATCCTGCTGGTGCGCGGCAAGGATGTTGACGGCGAAGGCACCGCTGTCGGCGATCAGTCCATGGGAGGTGGTCTCGCGGTTCACCACGGCGAGGATCTGCGGCGGGGCGGTGCTGACACTGCACACGGCCGTCGCCATCATGCCGTTGAGCTGGTCGCCCCGGCGCGAGGTGATGACGGTGACGCTGGCCGCGAGCACGCGCATGGCCGCCTTGAAATCCGCCGCGTCCACCGGCGGTTTCTCGATGCTGGCGGAAGGGCGCATCAGGCCGCCCCTTCGGCGAGGAGATCGCGCAGATGCCCGCCGCCATACCCCCGCCGAAGATATCCGCGGGCCTGCAGGAGCGGCACCACCGCGCCGACGAAATCCTCGAACGTGTCCGGCAGGAAGGCGGGCGACACGACGAAGCCGTCCGCCGCCCCGCTGTCGATGATGGCGATGAGCTGGTCCGCCACCTCCTCGGCCGTGCCCACGGCGCGCGGGCACATGACGCCGCGCGCATAGACCCCCCCTGCCTCGGCGATGGTCATGCCGCCATCGGGCGTGATGCTGCGCAGCGCCGCCATATTCCCCTGGCTGCCCGAGGCGGCGATCTCCTTCACCGTGGCCTCCATGGGCAGGCTGGAAAAGTCGGTGTTGGCGTGCGCGGCAAGCGTCGAGAGGCCGGCGACCGGATCGGCGAGGGAATCGTGCAGCGCCTGTTTCTCCTCCGCCTCGGCGCGGGTGGCGCCGATGAAGGGCATGATGGCCATCAACACCTTGCTGGCGCCGGGTGGCCGGCCGGCCACCGCGAGAGCGCCAGCGACGTCGGCCTTGAAGGCGTGCATGCGCTCCAGATTGGGCTGGAGCGCGAAGATCACGTCGGACCACCGCGCCGCGAAGGCTTTTCCGCGTCCGGAGGAGCCCGCCTGCACGATCACCGGCCGCCCCTGCGGGCTGCGGGGGATGTTGAGCGGCCCGCGCGACTGGAACCACGGCCCGCGATGGTTCACGTAATGCACCTTGGCGGGATCGGCATAGATGCCCGCCGCCCGGTCGAGGACGAGGGCGTCCTCATCCCAGCTGTCCCATAGGCGGAAGGCCAGCTCCATGAATTCGTCGGCCCGGTCGTAGCGCTCGTCATGGCCGAGATGGGGCACGGTGCCGAAGTTCAGTGCCTCGCCGTCATTCATGGAGGTGACGACATTCCACGCCGCCCGCCCGCCGGAGATGTGGTCGAGCGTCGCGAACTCGCGGGCGATGTTGTAGGGCGCGTCATAGGTGGTGGAGCGCGTGGCGCCGAGGCCGATGTGGCGGGTCACCGCCGCCATGGCGCCGAGGATGGGCATGGGGTCCATGCGGGTCGCGTCCTGATCGCCCCGCGCGAGGCCGGCGGCATGGCTGTCGCCGTAGCGATCGGCGATGGCGAGGCGGTCGGCGAAGAACAGGAAATCGAAGCACCCCTGCTCCAGCAGACGCGCGATGCGCACATAATGGTCGAGGCTGAGAAACGGCGTCTCGTGGGCCGGATTGCGCCAGATGGCGTGGCTGTGGACCACCGGCCCGGCGATCAGGAAGCCGCACAGATGCATGGGTTTGGGCATAATTTTTCCTCCCTGTCCCGTTGGGCAAGGCTCTGCGTTCATGCGCCGGATGCCGCGCGCATGGTGATGATGGACCTAGATGCTCAGCCTCGACGGCCGTTCCCCGGCCGGGCCGGGGAACGGCGGGTCAGGAAGGCCTCAGGTAATGACGCCGAGGGTCACGTTCTTCCCGCCCTTGATTTCCTGGACGAGGAAGGAGCGGTTGATCTGATCGCCACGGGCGTCAAAATCGCAGGTGGCGCCGGCGCCGATGAACTTGATCTTCTTGCCGGCGCGGATCAGCTCCAGCCCCTTCACCACGTCGTCGACCTCCTCGCCGGGCGGGTTGCAGACCTCGAACACCGACTTCGCCCACACCTTTGCGTCGGATGATTTGGCGTGCTCCATGGCGAGGGCTGTCACGCACATCTGGTCGTGGGCATTGCCCGCGAAGAGGAACACCGTGCCGGGCGCCGCGCCCATCTCCTTCACGAATTTCTTGTAGGAGGGCGAGTCCAGCGGCGGCGCGGGCTGGAGATGGTAGATGCCGTTGGCCACCTCCGGTCCCGCTGCCTGGAGGAACTTGCCCTCCGCATCGGCACCGATGGACAGCGCGACGATCTTGGACTTGAAGCCGCCGCGATAGGCCTCCTTGGCGATGGAGACGAAATCGGTGAGCAGCGAGAGGCAGAACACCGCGTCCGGATCGCCGCCGAACGCCTTCTCGACTTCCGAGCGGTAGGACGGCTGATCCGGATTGTACATCACCACGTCGAGCACCTTGCCGCCGAGCTTGGCGAATTCGGCCTTGAAGGGCTCGATCATGGCCACGACGAAGGGGTTTTGCTGAGCCAGCACCACCGCCGTCTTGGCGCCGATGGTCTTCATCACCTTGGCGCCGGCGGGGCCCCAGGAGGTGCTCTTTGCCTGGAAGCGGAAGACCATGCCCTTGGTGTCGCCCTCGGTCACCGCGTTTGCGGCGCACGAGACCATCTGCACCTTGTCGGCGGCGAGGATGATGGGCTTGGCCGCCAGCGCGATGGGGCTGCCCCAGAAGCCGCCGACGAGTTCCACCTTGTTCACTTCCAGCAGCTTCTTGGTGGCGGTGACACCGACCGTGGGATTGGTCTCGGAATCCTCGATGAACAGCTTGAGCGGGCGCCCGCCGAGGATGCCGCCGGCATCATTCACCCATTTCACCGCCATCTCGGCGGCCTTCTTCATGTCCGGGCCGTAGGGGCCGGTCGCGCCGGAGAAGGGCAGCACCATGCCGATAGGGATCTCGGCCGCCTGCGCTGCGGCTGGCCGCCCAAGCAGGGCAGCCGCCGGGAGCGAAGCGAGGCCGGCGACCACATGCCGGCGAGTGAGGGGCAGACTGCGCGTCACGGCTGTTCTCCTGCTGCTATGTCGGGTTCGGGATGGAGGTGGAGCAGCGCTTCTGCGGCGCCGTCGTCGATCTGGAGCGCGTCGTTGAAGCGGTTGAAGAAGCCGGCGAGCGCCGAGCGAAGGGTCAGCTCGACGATCTGCGCCTCGGTGAAATGCCGCCTGAGGTCGGCGAACACCTGGTCGCGAATACCCCAGGCGCGCTGGGTGACGAGGCGGGCATAGTCGATCACCGCGCGGTCGGCCGCGTCGAAGGCGGGATGGCCGCTCGCGGGCAGCGCCGCGACCGCCTCCGCCGGGACGCCTTCCACTTCGAGCAGAGGGGTGTGGTGGGAGACGCAATAGGGGCAGGCATTGAGCTTGGAGACCGTGACGACCGCCAGCTCGATGTAGCGGAACGCCACGCCCTCGCGCGCCCGCAGCTCCATCAGCATCCGGTAGAGATGGTCGAGTGCGGGCGGCACATGGGCGAGCACCGCCGCCTGATCGCGGAAATCGGCGTAGCCGCCGGCGAAGGCCGCGAAGACCTCCGCATAGGCGGGCGGCAGATCGGCCGCGGTGAGGGGTGCGACGCGGGGCATCAGGCTTTCTCGCTTTCGGGCGGGAAGAATTCGGCGAAGCGGCGCTTCGGCTCGGAGACGAGGCCCTCCGGCCGCAGGATGAGCAGGAGCACGATGCCGACCCCGATCATCCCGAGCCGCAGCGCGGACAGCTGGGCGCCGTCGATGCCGGGGATGAGGTCCTTGAGGAAGCGCGTGGCTTCCAGGATCAGCATGATGGAGCCGGCGCCAAGCACCAGGCCGAGGTTGGAGCCGCGCCCGCCGGCGATCACCGCCATGAAGGCATAGGCGGTGATGATGGGCGTGAACTGGCTCGGGTCGATATAGGTCAGGAAGAAGGCGTGCAGCGCCCCAGCCACGCCCATGATCGCCCCGCCGATGGCGAAGGCGCGCACCCGCAGGGCGAGCACCGGCTTGCCCAGCGCTGCCGCCGCCGTCGCATCGTCGCGGACCGCGCGCAGGGCGCGGCCGAAGGGCGAGCGGACCAGCGCCTCGCTGAAGACGAAGACGATCGCCACCAGTCCCACCGCGAAGGCGAGGATCACCGCATCGCCCCACCCGGCCGGCGTGATGCTCGCGAAGGGTCGCGGTATGTCGGCGATGCCGAGGGCGCCACCGGTCAGGCCGCCGAGATTGAGCAGCAGGATGCGCACGATCTCCGCGAAGCCGATGGTGACGATGGCGAGATAGTTCTCCTCCAGCCGGATGGTGAGCAGCGACAGCAGCATGGACAGCCCGGCGCAGACCGCCGCGGCCAGTGCGAGACCGGCGAACCAGCCCACATACGGCGCGCTGATGGCGAGGGTGTATGCGCCGAGCGCGGCGAAGCCGGCGACGCCGAAATTGACCAGACCCGCTAGGCCCCATTGCAGGTTCAGCGCCAGCCCCACGAGGGCCGCGATGGCGACAAGGATGACGACGGTGACGAGGTAGGAGATCATTGCCGCACCCTCACTTTCTGATGGCCTTGGCCCCGAACAGGCCATTGGCGCGGAACAGGAGGAGCAGCAGGATGACGCCGAAGCTCACGATCTGCCGGAACGAGACAGGCAGGACGAGGGCGGACATCTCCTCCGCCACGCCGATGAGAAGCGCGCCTGCCACCGCGCCGATGGGACTGCCCAGCCCACCGAGGATCGCGGCGGCGAAGATGGGGATCTGATAGTTCCAGCCCATCAGCGGATCGATGGCGCGATCGAGCCCCGCCAGCACGCCCGCAAGCCCGATCAGCGCGCCGGTGAGGGCGAAGGTAATGCGCGCGATGGTGCGTCGTTCCACCCCGCGCACGGCCGCGAGCGCGGCGTTGTCCGCCACCGCCCGCATGGCGCGGCCAAGCGGCGAGGCGGTGATGAGCAGGTGCAGCAGCACAAGCGCGATGACAACCACGCCGGCGGTGATGATCTGCTCGTGATTGATGCGCAGGCCGTTCCAGCGGATCGGTCGCGCAACCGCGAGATCGAAGCTGCGCGCGGCATTGCCGAAGATGAAGCGGCAGATGTTCTCCACCACGAGCGAGACGCCCATGGAGGCGACCAGCAGCGTGATGGAGCCGCGGGCGCGCAGCCGCTCGAATACCAGCGCATCGGCGATGAGGGAGGCGAGCGCCACCGTCGCCGCAGCAAAGGCCGCCGCAATCGGCAGGGGCAGCCCGAGCACCACGTTCGCCGTATAGGCCGCATAGGCACCCAGCGTGAGGAAAGCGCCCACGGCGAAGTTTGCGAAGCGCAGGATGCCGAACACCAGAGTCAGCGCCAGCGCCGGCAGGGCGAGCAGAAGGCCGGTGACGAGGCCGTTGAGGAAAAGCTGAAGCGCCATGGCTTAGGCCGCCTTTCCGAAGAACAGGCCGGCGAGGTCCGCCTGCCGGATGTCGCCGGCAGTGGCGCGCAGGGTCAGCCGGCCGGCGACCAGCACCACCACCTCATCGGCGATACCGAGCGCCGCGGCGACATTCTGCTCCACCAGCAGCACTGTGACGCCCGCCTCCCGCACGCGGACCACCGCCTCCATCGTCTCACCGACGATCTTGGGCGAGAGGCCTGCGGAGGGCTCGTCCAGCAGCAATACCTCGGGATTGGCGAGGAGCGCACAGGCGAAGGCCAGCATCTGCCGCTGGCCGCCGGAGAGGTTGCCCGCGAGCGTGCGCGGCCGCTGGCGAAGCTCCGGGAAGAGGTCCAGCACCTTCTCCCGCTGCTCCGGCCCCACGCCGGCGCGCCCGCGCAGGAATTCGGTGGCGAGCTTCAGGTTCTCGGCGATGGTGAGGGTGGCGAAGATGTTGGCTTCCTGCGGCACATAGGCGAGCCCCGCCGCCACCCGGCGCGCCGGCGACAGCGTGGTGATGTCCCGCCCGGTCACCGCCACGGTCCCGGCCCGCGTCGGCACCAGGCCGGCGATGGTCTTGATGAAGGACGACTTGCCCGAGCCGTTCGGGCCGATGACGGCGACGATGCTCTCGGCCTGCTGCGCGAGGTCGATGCCGCACACGATGTCCCCGCCCCTGCCGTAGCCTGCGCGCAGACCCGATACGGACAAAGCGAGGGACAGCTCGGCCGTCTTGGAATCGAGGGGAGCCGCCGTCATGCCGCCACCCCGAGATAGGCGGAGACCACGCGCGGATCCGAGGTCGCTTCGGCGAACGTGCCGGAGACGAGCACGCGCCCCAGGGCGAGCACGTGCACGCGGTCGCACACCTCCTCCACCAGATGCATGTCATGCTCGACGATACCGAAGGTGAGGCCTTCCGCCTTCAGCTCACGCACCAGCCGCACGATCTCGAGACGCAGCGGCGGCGAGACGCCCGCACCCGGCTCGTCGAGCAGGATCAGCTTGGGCTTCATCAGCAGCGCGCGCGCCATTTCCAGCAGTTTCTTCTGGCCACCGGAAAGCATCGCGGACGGTTGGTCGGCGAGCTTGACGAGCCCCACCCGCTCCAGCAGCGCACGGGCGAGATCGGCATTGGCGCGCTCCTGCGCCCACCATTTGCGGCGGCCAAACAGGGCGCCCGCCACGCTCTCCCCGCTTTGGGCTGGCGGCGCGGCGAGAAGCGTCTCGAATACGGTCAGGCTGGAGAGCTCGCGCACGATCTGGAAGGACCGGACCACGCCCTTGCCTGCCATCACGTGGGCCGGCAGGCCGGTGACGTCCTCGCCCTCCAGACGCACCGTGCCGCCTTCGGGCCGGGCGAGACCGGTCAGTGCGTTCAGCAGCGTGGTCTTGCCCGCGCCGTTGGGACCGATGAGGCCGGTGACCTGACCGCGGGCGATATCGAGGGTCACGCCATCGAGGGCGGCGACGCCGCCATAGCGACGCATCAGACCATCAACCTGAAGGAAGGGGCTCGGATTCACGTCGTCTCCACGGCGCAGGCGAGAGTGCCTCGCTGTTGCGCAAATGCCTTTTTGATGTGCATCAAAATCAGAGATTTTGAACAGTCGTTGGACAGTCGATCACGACCACGCACAGATTAGACCGAGACATTCCGCTCAAATCAAATTTATATTGCTTTGCACTTGGCCAAGTATTTTTAATGAGGCCGATGTCGCACCCGTTGGAGATCGCCCTGCTGCGCACCTTCGTCCTCCTGGTGGAGGAGAAGAGCGTGACCCGCGTAGCCCGGCGCCTGAACCGCACCCAGCCCGCCGTCAGCCTGCAGATCCGGAGGCTGGAGGCGGCTGCCGGCTTTCCTTTGTTCGAGCCGGACCTGCGGCATCTCAAGCTGTCGCGCCACGGGGAGATGCTTCTGCCGCATGCGCGCACCATGCTGCGGCTCGACGAGGAGGCCCGGCTGCGGCTCTCTGCGGACGATGTGGCGGGGCGCGTCACGCTGGGCTGTCCGGATCTTTATGCCGCCTTCCTGCTGCCGGACACCCTGGCGCGCTTTCGCGACACCTATCCGGGGGTGGAGGTGACTGTGCGCTGCGCTCTGTCGCGACAACTCGCGCAGGACATGAGCGAAGGCCTTCTGGACATTGCTATCGCCACCCGGATGCCCGGCGTCTCGCCGCGCGTGGGCACCGGCACACTCCTGCGGCCCGAGCCGTTGATCTGGCTGGGGGCGGAAGGCGGCAGCGCGCATCTCGCCGACCCTGTCCCGCTCGCCATGCTGCCGGACGGCAATCTCTATCGGGACTATGCGCTGGCGGCGCTCGACCGTATCGGCCGGCGCTGGCGCATCGCCTGCGTATCGGAAAGCATTGCCGGGCTTCAGTCCATGGCGCTCGCGGATTCGGCGGTCTGCGTCCTGGCCCAGTCGGTGCGCACGCCGGGGCTGGTCCGCCTCGGCAGCGCGGAGGGCCTGCCGGCGCTTGAAGGCGTGGACCTCATCCTGTGGGAGCGCCATCCCGGCGGCTCGTCGGCAGCGGACCATCTTGCCGCGCACATTCGCCGGTCCGTGTCGGAAGGGGCGTGACCCGCCCGCATCCGCGACCGCAAGGGCTCACGCCATGCGTACCGAAACGGCCGCGGGCGGACGGAGGCCATCAAAAACGCAGTCGGCGAGGCTCCCGGCCCACGCGGGGGTCAGGGGTGCGTGCGGAACGAGGATGCGATACCAGATCGGCCCGTAGAGCGCATCGATCACCACATCGAGATCGATGTCGGCGCGCAGCTCCCTGTTCGCGATCCCCCGCAGGAGGGCTTTCTTCGCCTCTTCCCGGCGCGGCAGGACATAGCCCTCGAGGAGCGCGCGCAACGTCTCCGGGTCGCTCTGGCCCTGGGCGACCAGCGCGGAAATGGTGCGCCCCACCTTCTGGCCATAGACCTCGGCGACCCGCATCATCTGGCTCTTCACGTCGGCAACCGCCGAGGACGTCGTCGGATAGCTGATCTTTTGGGCAGTCTCCGCGAGGAAGCCTGCCATCGCCAATGCCCCACGGTTCGGCCACCAGCGGTAGATGGATGAGCGCGCCGTACCCGAGCGGGTTGCAACGGCATCGATCGTAAAGCCCGAAAGTCCGCGCTCTTCAAGCAGCTCGTTCGCTGCCTTGAGGATTGCGATCTTCACTTCATCACCTTGCGGGCGACCGCGGCGGCGAACGGTTTTATTGTCCGTGCTCAAAATTTAACGCCCATCATCGAGATTTTGCCCAGATTATCGCCCGGCCCATAACTTGACAATCAGCCGGCCTGATTAAAACTACACACTGTCGCTTTTATCCGGATCCATGGAGCGAAGCCCACGGTGTGCGTCGGCCGGCGCCGCCTTCCTGTGAAGCCCCGAAACCGCCTGCACACGCGCAGGCATACGCAAACACAGCGAGGAAGCGCAATGACTGGCGTGCTCAGCCCCGAACAGATCGCGCATTTCAATTCCGAGGGATTTCTCTGTCCAGTCCGGGCCATCAGCGCCGAAGAGGCCCGCGCCTATCGCAATAAAATCGAAGACTTCGAGGCCAGCTCCGGCGAGGAGGTGAACAAGCGCCTCAAGATCAAGGCCCATCTGGCCTTTCCCTGGCTGATCGAACTGGCGCGCCATCCGCGCATCGTGTCGGCCGTCCAGGATATTCTGGGGCCAGACATACTGCTCTTCGGCTCGTCCGCCTTCGCCAAGAATGCGCGAGACCCCCGCTTCGTTTCCTGGCACCAGGACTCCGCTTACTACGGCCTGAACCCGCACCAGGAAGTCACCGTCTGGCTCGCTCTGTCGCGCGCCAGCACCGAGAGCGGCTGCATGAAGGTCATCCCGAAGAGCCACCTTGGCCCGGACCTCGTCCACGAGGAGACCTTCGATGCCGACAACCTGCTCGCCCGCGGCCAGAAGGTGACGGTGGACGAGAGCCTCGCCGTCGACATGCCCCTCGAACCGGGCGAGTTCTCCCTGCATCACGAGCGCACGGTGCATGGATCGCCCGCCAACATGTCGGACGACCGGCGCATCGGCATCGCCTTCTTCTACATGCCCACTCATTGCCGTTCGATGCTGGGGCGCCGTTCCGCCCTGCTCATCGCCGGCGAAGATCGCCACGGCCATTGGGATCGCGATCCCGAGCCGCGCTTCGACCTCGACCCCGAAAGCCTCGCCTTCATGGAAGAGGTCTGGGCGAGCTACCGCGACGACGCGACGACCGTTCAGGCCGCACGCCTCGCCTGACCCATTGCTCCGGCCGGGCACATGCTTCGGCCGGAGCACAGCCATCTGGAAGCCGCCCGCCTGCCCCCTTTGAAACCGAGAGCGCATTCCATGAAAGCCAGCATCCTTTTCAGCGCAGCCCTGTCTCTCCTTTGCGCCGCCCCCGCCTTTGCCGACCCGGTGAAGGTCGGCGTCATCCTGCCCCAGACCGGTGTCGGTGCCGTGCTCGCCAAGCAGATGCAGGCGGCTATCGAACTCGCCGTCGCCCACGAGGGCGGCAAACTTGGCGGACAGCCGGTGGAATTCATCTGGAGCGACAGCCAGGGCAAGGCGGACGTGGCCAAGCAGCTCGCCGACGAGATGGTGAAGTCGAAGCGCGTGGACTTCCTCGTCGGCCCCGTCTTCTCCTCGGAGATGATGGCGGTGCATGGCGGCCTCGCCCGTACCGACGCCTTCGTGATCTCGCCCATTTCCGGGCCGGCGCCCATCGCCGGAAAGTCCTGCTCGGCGAATTTCTTCAACGTGTCGTCGCAGAACGACCAGCAGGCCGAGGCGCTCGGCGCCTATCTGGAGAAGCTCGGCGTCAAGCGCGTCTATGTCATGACGGTCAACAACCAGGCCGGCAAGGACATGGTTTCCGGCTTCAAGCGCAACTTCAAGGGCGAGCTCGTCGGCGAGGTCTACACGCGCTTCGGCCAGGTGGACTTCGCCGCCGAGCTGAGCGCCCTGCGCACCGGCGCGCCGGAAGCCACCTTCATCTTCTATCCCGGCGACATGGGCGTCCAATACGTGAAACAGTACGCCCAGGCCGGCCTGGCAAAGTCGACGCCGCTCTACACCGTGTGGACGGTGGACCAAGCGACGCTGCCGGCCGTGGGCGACGACGCCATCGGCGTGCGCTCCGGCAATGTGTGGAGTGTGGACCTGCCCAACGCCGCGAACGCCCGGTTCGTTGCCGACTTCAAGCAAAAGAACGGCTTCCTGCCCAACGACTACGCAGCCCACGCATACGATTCCATTCTGCTTGTCTCCAGCGCGGTCAAGGCGGTGAATGGCGACATGAGCCGGAAGGACGACATCCGCAAGGCGCTGCAGAAGGCGGACTTCGCCTCGAACCGCGGAAAATTTGCATTCAATACCAACCACTTCCCCATCGAGGACTATTATGTCCGCGAGGTGGTGAAGGGCGAGGATGGCACGCTCGTGACGAAGACCGTCGAGAAGGTGATGACGGACGCGAAGGATGCCTATTACCAGGACTGCCCGCTGAAGTGATCGCGGATCATCTTGAAGAGAACTCCTGACACAGCGGGACGTCGATCATGCAACTCCTGTTCGTCGAGCAACTCCTGAACGGGGTCCAGCTCGGGGTCATCCTGTTCCTGATGGCGGCGGGGCTCACGCTCACCTTCGGCATCATGAACCTCGTGAACCTCGCGCACGGCTCCCTGTTCATGCTCGGCGCCTATCTGGGCGTCGCCTTCGCGCTGGTCACGGGCTCGTTCGTCGCGGGGTTCGTCGCGGCCGGCATCGCCACCTTCGTCATCGGCCTCGTGCTGGAGCGGCTGGTGATCCGGCATCTTTATGCCCGCAGTCACCTCGATCAGGTGATGTGCACCGTGGGCCTCGTCTACGTGCTCAACGAGGCGACGCGGATGGTGTTCGGGCCGGAGCCGCTGCACGCGCCCATCCCGGCCTTTCTCGCCGGCTCGGTGGAGCTCATTCCCGGCGCGCCCTATCCCGCCTACCGGCTGGCGATGATCGGGGCCGGGCTTGCCATCGCAGGCCTGCTTTATGTCCTCATCGGCCGGACGCGGATGGGCATGCTCATCCGCGCCGGCGCCAGCAACCGAGTGATGACGAGCGTTCTGGGCGTGAATATCGGCGCAATCTATGCCGTGGTGTTCGGCATCGGCGCGGCGCTGGCGGGCTTTGCGGGCTACATCGCCGCGCCCATCCTCACCGTCTATCCCGGCATGGGCGACAACGTGCTCATCCTGGCGCTGGTGGTGCTGGTCGTCGGCGGCATGGGATCGGTGAAGGGGGCCTTCGTGGCGGCCCTGCTGGTGGGCGTCATCGACACCATCGGCCGGGCCTATCTGAAGGACCTCATGGCGCTGGTCCTCTCGCCGGTGGCGGCGAACACGGTGGCGCCGGCTCTCGCCTCCATGCTCATCTACATTCTGATGGCGGTGATCCTGTTCTTCCGGCCGCAGGGGCTCATCCCGGCCGCCGGCCTGCGCCGGCCTGAGGCGCCGCCGGAGGCATCCGACCTCGGCCCGACAGGCCCCGGCCTACTGGCGCGCTGGCGCGTGCCGGCCATCGGGCTTCTCGGCGGCGGCTTCCTGCTGTTGCCGCTGGTCGCCGGTATCGCCGACCAGCCGTTCTGGGTGGACATGGGGCTGCGCGTCATCATCTTCGCCATCGCCGCCCTCAGCCTCGACCTCATCCTCGGCCAGACCGGGTTGGTGAGCTTCGGGCACGCGCTCTATCTCGGCATCGGCGCCTATGTGGTGGGCATCCTGGCGGATGCCGGGGTCGAGAGCGGCTTCGTCCAGTGGCCGCTGGCCATGGCGATCTCTGCTCTGCTGGCCGCGGCGCTGTCGGTGGTGGCGCTGCGCACCTCCGGCACCTTCTTCATCATGATCACCCTCGCCTTCGCGCAGATGATGTTCTACGGCGCCTCCAGCCTCTACGAATATGGCGGCGACGACGGCATGCACCTCGCCGTGCGCAGCACCTTCGGCGGGCTGGTGGACCTCTATGATTCCCGTCAGTTCTACTATGTCGCCCTCGGCCTGCTGGTGGTGCTCGCGGCTCTCAACATACGCCTCACACGGGCGCGCTTCGGCATGGTGCTGAAGGGCATCCGCATCAATGAGCGACGCATGGCGGCGGCCGGCTTTCCCACATTCCGTTACAAGCTTGTCGCCTGCATCATTTCGGCAGCGGTGTGCGGGCTCGCGGGCGCAATGCTCGCCAATGCGGCGGAGTTCGTCGGCCCGCAATATATGGACTGGACCCGCTCGGCCGAGCTGATGATCATGGTCGTGGCCGGCGGGCTGGCGACGCCCTTCGGCGCCATCATCGGCGCGCTGGCCTATCTCGGCATCGAGAAATATCTCTCAGACCTCACCATCCACTGGCGGCTCGCCTTCGGCGCGCTGCTCATCCTCCTCGTCTTCCTCGGCCGGGGCGGGCTCAGCGCACTGTTCGCGCCGGGCGCGGCGCGGCAGGCGGCTCCGGCGCACAAGGGATCATTCCGATGGGCAAGACCCTTCTTCAGACCGCGGGCGTGACCCGCCGGTTCGGCGGGCTCAATGCCGTCGACGGGGTGGATTTCGAGCTTCGCACGGGCGAACTGGTGGCGGTCATCGGGCCCAACGGCGCGGGCAAGACCACATTCGTCAATCTCCTCTCCGGCGCGCTCAGGCCCGATGCGGGCACCGTGACATTCGAGGGGCGGGACATTTCCCGCCTGCCGATGGATGCGCGCGCCCGGCTTGGCATTGCCCGCTCCTTCCAGATCGCCAGCATCTTCCCCGAGCTGAGCGTCGTCGAGAACGTGGCGCTCGCCGCCCAGGCCCACGCCGGCCACAGCTTCCATTTCTGGCGGGAGGTGGCGGACGAGGCCCCGCTGCGCCGGAAGGCGCAGGCGCAGCTCGCCGACCTCGGGCTTTCGGACTGCGCAGACCGGCCCGCGTCCCAGCTCTCCCACGGCGAAAAGCGGCTGCTGGAGATCGCCATGGCCCTCGTGGTCGAGCCACGGGTGCTGCTGCTGGACGAGCCCATGGCCGGTCTCGGCATCGCCGAGGCGCGTCGGATGATCGACTTCATCGCCGGATTGAAAGGGCGTTTCAGCATACTACTGGTGGAGCACGATATGGAGGCGGTCTTCACCCTCGCCGATCGCGTCTTCGTCCTCGCCTCGGGCGCGCGGGTGGCGGACGGGCCGCCGGAGGTGGTGCGCGCCGATCCACGCGTGCAGCTCGCCTATCTCGGCGGCGAAGGGGAGGACCTGTGATGCTGGAGCTGCGGCAGGTGAGCGCGGCCTATGGCTCGAGCCGTGTCCTGTTCGGCGTAGACCTTGCCATTGCGGAGGGCGAGGTGGTGACGCTGCTGGGCCGCAACGGCATGGGCAAGACCACGACGGTCAATGCCATCATGGGCCTCGTCTCCCTCACCCAGGGCGATATCAACTTCCGTGGCGCACGCATTTCCGGGCTGCCGGCCTACAAGGTGGCCCGCAACGGCCTCGCGCTGGTGCCGGAAGGGCGGCAGGTGTTTCCCAACCTGACCGTGGAGGAAAACCTCGTCGCCACGGCGGCGAACCGCATCCACGCCCCCGCGCCGTGGACGCTGGAGGCCGTCTATGGCTTGTTCCCGGCCCTCGCCCCCCTCGCCCGCCGCGGTGCCGGCCTGCTCTCCGGCGGCGAGCAGCAGATGCTCTCCATCGGCCGGGCGCTGATGACCAATCCTCGCCTGCTGATCCTCGACGAGGCGACGGAAGGCCTCGCCCCCCGCATCCGCCGCGAGATCTGGGATGCGCTGGTGCGTATCCGGGAACGCGGCCAGTCGGTGCTGGTGATCGACAAGAACATCGACATGCTGTGCCGCTTCGCCGACCGCCACCACATCCTGGAGAAGGGGCGCATCGTCTGGAGCGGCAGCTCGCCGGCGTTGATGGCCGACGAAGATGTCCGGATGCGCTTTCTGAGCGCCTGATCGCGCCAAGCAGCCGTTGTTGCCGGACAAAGGTCCGTCACCGGGCGCCACCAGACGGCGCCGGCGGTAACGGGACGACGACTTGATTGGTATTTAAATATTCTTTGCGTTGACAGATCTTATCCGCCTCAAAAAAGTGCATTCTAAGAGGGCGATTCTCGGTCACGAGATCACGCGAGAGGCAGCGCTCGCGCGATCACCGATGGCCTGCCACATATCGCTCAATGGGCTTTCGGGGTGGAAACAGGCACATGAGGCTGCCCAGGCGATCAGAAGATCGGCGCCAAGACGGCGGCCGGCGGGTGAAGGCGCGGCTCGATCTCATCGCAGCGATCCTGGTCGCCTGCACGGCACCCGTTCTCGCGTCGGATCTTGCAAGTAGTGGCACTCCGGCCCAGCCCGCCAGCGCACAGGATGATTTCTGGACCCGCCCCTATCTGTTCGGGGATCTCGGCCGAGCCCGTCTGAAGGACCAGGGCATCGACATCTCGGGCGGGCTGGTCAACGAAACGGTCGGAAACCTGACGGGCGGCACCCATCAGGCGGGGGCGAACGCCGGTCAGGCCTTCGTCCAGGGCATCTTCGACATGGAGAAGCTTGTCCACATCACGGGCGGCACGTTCGGCATCACGCTGGTGGGCCGTTGGGGCGACAACCTGGCCGAAGTGGCGGACATCCCCGCGCTGATGCTGCTCAATGAAGTCTACGGCCGCGGCAACATCGTCCGCCTCGTGGACTTCCACTATAATCAATCCCTGTGGGACGGGGCAGTGGACGTCAAGTTCGGGCGCCTCGCCGTCGGTGCAGACTTCGGCTTCGACCGCTGCGATTTCATCAACTTGACCTTCTGCGGGTCCGTCCCCGGAAATATAGCTGGAAACTATATTTTCAACTGGCCGGTCAGCCAGTGGGGCGGGGTCCTGAAGCTCCATCTCGCCGATGATCTCACCTTTTCCGCCGCCGTGTACGATGAGAACCCGACCTATCTGTCGGTGCAGGCGAAATGGGCGCTGCTCCCCACCTGGCCGTCGGGGTCGGAGGGGGCGCTGGTGCCCATGGAGCTGAAATGGACGCCGACGCTCGGAGACCTCTCGGGCACCTACAGGATCGGCGGCTGGTTCGATACCGCGACTGCCGATAACGCCGTCACGAGCATCAACGGGCTGCCTGCGCTCATCTCGGGGCTGCCCTATGCGCAGGATTATGCGCGGTACGGCTTCTATATTTCCTTCATTCAGCAGCTGACCGGCAATGCCACTGGCCCGAGCCCCAAGCAGGGGCTGTGGAGCTTCCTGAACGTCACCTATTCGGACCCGCGCACCTCCACCACCCTCTATCAGGTGTCGTGGGGCCTTCAGCAGCATGGAACATTCGCGGGACGGCCGGACGACGAGATCGGCTTCGCCATCGGCACCACCGGCATCAACCCGCGCCTTGCGGACGCCCAGACCCAGGCCAACTGGCTGGGTCTCGGGCCGGGATATGTGCAGCATAATGAGTATGTGATGGAAGCCTATTACGGGCTTCAGGCCACGGGCTGGCTCAACCTGAAGGCTTCGCTGCAATACGTCATCGACCCCGGCGGCTATTCTTCGCCCCTCAACGAGAACGCCTGGGTGGTCGGCCTGCGGACGACCGTGGCCTTCTGAGCCATATCGACACGGCGCCGGACGCCACGGTTCGGGTGCGATTCAGCGGGGGAATCGGTATCGTTCGGGTGGCATTCGGCGCGGAGTCAGCGCGCGGTTCAGGTCGGACCGCGCATATCCCGCCTGACACGCAGGACGAGTCGATCAGATGAACGCATGGGTTGCAGCGGGGATTGCATTCATCACCATGGCCGTCACGATGGCGGTGGGCATGGCCATCGGCAGCCGGCTATCCGACTCCCGCTATGAGGACGGGTCGGTCAAGAATTTGCGCACAAGCGTCGCCATCATCGCGACCATGTCTTCGCTGTTGCTTGGCCTCATGGTCAACTCGGCCCGCTACAATTTCAGCGATGCCTATTCCGACGTGCAGAAATACGCCGCTGTTCTACAGATCACCGATCTCAACCTGCTCAGCTTCGGCGCCCCGGCCTGCCCGCTGCGCGGCGACCTTCAGGCCTATGCCCGCCAGCTGGTGGCGGAGACGTGGACCGCCGGCGAGGATGACGCCTCCGGGGCCGCGCAGGTGACGGCGCTCGCCGCCCTCCTCCGCTTTGATGCAGGGGTCCGCAGCCTGAAGAGCGAGACCCCCGACCAGCAGGACGTGCGGGGCACCCTGCTCGGCCTGTCGCGGCAGTTGGTGGAGTATCGATGGAAGGTCACGGGCGTCGCCCGCACGGCCACGCCCGTCACCTTCATCTTCGTGGTGATCTGCTGGTTCGCGCTGATCTTCCTCTATTCCGGCGTGTTCGCGCCGCGGAACGCGCTGGTCCTCATCGGCCATGGGCTGGGCATGGTGGGCATTTCCGCCGCCATCTTCCTCGTCATGGAGATGGGCCAGCCCTTCACCGGGCCGATCAAGGTGTCCCCCGCCCCTGTGGAGCGCCTGCTCGCGCGCATGCAGGCCGAGCCCTGCCCCACGGTGGCGCCGCAGCGTTGAAACGGCGACGGCCGGATCGCGGATGCGACCCGGCCGCCCAATGCCCCGGACGAAGCCGATCAGTTCAGGCGCGGCTGCTGCGACGTGCCCTTGTACCAGTCGAAGGCCTTACCCTCGGTGGAGAGCATCACCGACTTCACGTCGAAATGGTCGTTGAAGCTCTCGATGCCGAATTCCCGGCCGATGCCGCTGTCATCCACGCCGCCCCACGGGGAAGCCGGATCGAGGCGGTGATGGTCGTTGATCCAGACGATGCCGGCCTTCACCTTCGCCGCGACCCGATGGGCGCGGTGCACGTCGCGGGTGCGGATGGCGGCGGCGAGGCCGAACGGGCTGTCGTTGGCAATGGCGAGGGCCTCCTCCTCCGTCTCGAAGGGGATCACCACCGTGAACGGGCCGAACACCTCCTCGCGGGCGATGCGCATGTGGGGCGCCACATCGGCGAACACGGTGGGCTCCACGAAGAAGCCGTTCTCGTGCCCCGGCACGATGCGCCGCTGGCCGCCGGCCACGAGACGCGCGCCATCGTCATGGCCCGCCTGCACGAAGGAGAGCACGCGGTCGAGCTGGCGCTGGGAGACCACCGGGCCGAGCTGGGTCTCGGGATCGCGCGGATCGCCGATGCGGATGGCCTTGGTCTTCGCGGCAAGGCGCTCCACGAACTCGTCATAGATGGTCTTCTGCACGATATGCCGGGCGGCGCAGACGCAGGTCTGGCCCGCGCCGACGAAGGCGCCGAAGGCGGCATAGTTCACCGCCTGCTCCACGTCGTAATCGTCGAACACCATCACAGGCGTCTTGCCGCCCAGCTCCAGCGTCTGGTGGGCGAAGACCTTCGCCGCCGCCGAGCCGGCGATGCGGCCGGCCTCGGTGCCGCCGGTGAGCACCAGCTTGTTGATGTCGTGATGCTCGGCGAGGAAGCGGCCGGAATTGCCGCCGATGCCGTTCACCACGTTGAACACGCCGGGCGGCAGGCCATTGTCGCTCATCAGCTTGGCGAGGCGCAGCGTGGTGAGGGGGGTATATTCGGAGGGCTTCACCACCGTGGTGCAGCCCGAGGCGAGCACCGCCGCCAGCGACTTGCACAAGATCATCAGCGGGTGGTTGAAGGGCGTGCAATTGGCCACCACGCCGATGGGCGTGCGGCGGGTGTAGTTGAGATAATTGCCTTCCACCGGGATCACGTCGTCGCGGCGGGCGAGGGCAAGGCCGCCGAAATAGCGCAGGAAGTCCGGCAGGCGGCCGAGCTGGGCGCGGGTCTCGTTCACCGGCCGGCCGTTGTTCTGGGTCTCGAGCTGGTACAGCTCCGGCAGCGCGGCCTCGAAGGCGTCGGCGATGCGGTTGATGAGCTTCACCCGCTCGCGGATGGCCATGCCGCCCCAGGCGTCGCCGTTGAAGGCGGCGCGGGCGCTTTTAACAGCCGCGTCCACGTCCTCGCGGGTGCTGTCGGGAATGGTGGCGATGACGGCGCCGGTGGCGGGGTTCTTCACCTCCACCGTGCCGCCGCCGATGCTTTCCACCTCGCGGCCATCGATGAAGTTGCCGCGCGCCGCGATGGCGATCTCGGCTTTGGCGTTCATGGCGTTTCTCCGGTTTTTCTCAAAGGACGACGGCGTGGCGCGACAAGGCCGCGACCACCCGTTTTTCGGCATCGGCGATATGGTCCCGCAGCAGGCGGGCGGCCTTGCGGCCGTCGCGGGACTGGAGCGCCTCGATGATGGCGACGTGCTCGGCAATCAGCCGGTCAGGGTCGCGCCCCTGCATGGTGCCGATGCTGACCAGCACCAGACGATCCGCCTGCGCGACCAGATCCACCACCTCTTCCCGCATGCGACGATGGGGCGAGCACATGGCAACCGCGACGTGGAAGGCGCGGTTGTAGCGGATGAAATCCGACTTCGACGCATCGAAGGTGCGGAAGGAATCAAGAGCGGCCAGCGCCGCGTCGGTGGCGTGGCGGGCGGCATCGGCCGCGCAGGCCGGCTCCATCACCTCGCGGAAGCGGAAGATGTCGCGCGCATCGGCCAGCGACACCGGATTCACCCTGTAGCCCTGACGCGGCAGCACGGTGATGAGGCGTTCCTGCTCCAGCCGCAGCAGGGCCTCGCGCACGGGCTGCTTGCTCACCTCGAAACGGCCGGCCAGCTCCTGCTCGCGCAGCTCCTCGCCGGGCTGGAGATGGCAGCCGAGAATCTCGTCCTTCAGCCGCGCATAGACCGCGTCCCGCAGCAGGCCGGAGCCGCCAATGGCCTTATCAGAGGCGGTGTCATGATCGAATAACATATTTCATGCCCTGACAAACTGGAGGCATTCTGGAGGAGCGATAACGACAGAACAACGAAAAAATGGCCCTTGACGGCGGTTTTCGGTTCTGTCTGAAATATCACGACAAAAAATTTAGCCGTCAAGAGCATCTCAGGGAGAGCGAAAATGCCCACACTCACCAAGCGCACCACGGCCGCGTGGCTGGCCGCGACGGCGCTGTCCGCGCTGATGGCCGTGCCCGCCGCGGCGCAGCAGCCGCCCATCAAGGTCGGCTTCATGACGGTGCGCTCCGGCGCGCTGGCGGCCGGCGGCAAGCAGATGGAGCAGGGCATGGAATATTGCCTTGCCGAGCGGAACGGCATGATGGGCGGCCGCAAGGTCGAGCTCATCACGGTGGACACCGCCGGCCAGCCGGCCACCACCAAGACCCGCGCCCAGGAACTGGTGGAGCGCGAGCGCGTCAACGCCATCATCGGCCCGCTCGCCGCCTTCGAGGCGCTGGCCATCGACGACTACATCCGGCAGGTGGGCGTGCCCGTCATCTCGCCCTCGGCGGCGGCGGAAGACCTCACCCAGCGCAAGGTAAACCCGTGGTTCGTGCGCGCCGTGGGCACCTCGGCCCAGGCCAACCACGCGCTCGGCGAATATGCCGCCAAGGACATGAAGCTGAAGCGCGTCGTCACCATCGGCGACGACTTCGCCTTCGGCCACGAGGCCACCGCCGGCTTCCAGCGCGCCTTCGAGGACAATGGCGGACAGGTGGTGCAGAAGCTCTGGCCGCCGCTCAACGTCGCCGATTACGGCAGCTACATCAGCCAGATCCGCACCGACGTGGATGCCGTCTACGCCGCCTTCGCCGGGGGCAACGGCCTGCGCTTCCTGCAGCAATACGCCGAATACGGCGCGCCGGTGAAGGTCATCGCGCAGATGACCACCGTGGACGAAGGCATCCTCAAGTCCATGGGCAAGGAGGCGGTGGGCGTCATCTCTTCCGGCTGGTACACGGCGACGCAGGACGTGCCCGGAAACAAGGAATTCGCCGCCGGCATCCGCGCCAAGTACGGCGCCGACCCCGGCTACTACACCGCCGGCGCCTATGCGGCCTGCGCCTTCCTCGATGCGGCGGTGAAGGCCGTGGACGGCAAGGTGGAGGACAAGCAGGCGCTGATGAAGGCGCTGCGCGCCGTGAAGCTGGAGAAGGGGCCGTATGGCGAGGTCACCCTCGACGCATACGGCAACCCCATCATGAACGTCACCATCCGCAAGACCGAGGAGAAGGACGGGCGGCTGCAGAACGTGGTCGTCAAGACCTATCCGAAGGTGACGCAGTTCTGGATTTACGATCCGAAAGCCTTCCTCGCCGAGCCGGTCTACAGCCGCGACTACCCGCCGGCGAAGAATCTCGGGAAGTAGTCCCGGCTGAAAGCCGTCGTCCCCGGGACCCGCCCGGGGACGACGGGCTGCTCCGCGTCGCCGGACAATCTCCTTTCCTTTCCGAGGACCAATCATGACCTTCTGGGTCAGCCAAAGCCTCAATGCCCTCGCGCTCGGCGGGCTCCTGTTCATGCTGGCGTCGGGCTTCAGCCTCATCTTCGGGCTGATGCGGGTGGCGAACCTCGCCCATGGCGCGCTGTTCATGCTGGGCGCGTATCTCGGCCTTGCCGCCGTGAAGGCCGGCTTCGGCTTCTGGGCGGCGGCGGCTTCGGCCGCGGTGGCGGTGGGGCTGCTCGGCGGCATCATCGAGCGCACGCTGCTGCGGCGCCTCGCCGGGCGCACCCTGCCCCAGGTGCTGCTGACGCTGGGCCTCGCCTTCATCATCGCCGACGCCTGCCTGATGATGTGGGGCGGCGACCCCATGCGCCTGCCGCCGCCGCCCGAACTCTCCGGCGCCGTGCGCATCGGCGACGCGGTGTTCCCGCGCTACCGGCTGTTCGTCATCGGCGCTTCGGCGGCGGTGGCGCTGGGGCTGTGGCTGCTGGTGGAGCGCACCCGCGCCGGCGCCATGATCCGCGCGGCGGTGGACGACGTGGGCATGGCCCGCGCCATCGGCGTCTCCGCCTCCACCCTCTTCACCGCCGTCTTCTGCCTCGGCACCGCTCTGGCGGGCCTCGGCGGTGTCATCGGCGGCCCCATCCTCTCGGTCTATCCCAGCCTCGACCAGGACATGCTGCCGCTGGCCCTGCTGGTTGTCATCCTCGGCGGCGCCGGGAGCCTCGCCGGGGCGTTCGTCGGCGCCTACGCCATCGGCTTCATCTACACGTTCGGACAGGTGCTCGTGCCCGACCTTGCCTATGTGATCCTGTTCCTGCCCATGATCCTGGTGCTCTCCGTGGCGCCGCAGGGCCTGTTCGGCCGGAGGCTCGGATGAGCGCGCGCGTCCTTCCCTTCGCGGTGGCGCTGGCCGCCATGGCCATGGTGCCGCTTTTCTCCACCTCGCCCTTCTATGTGAACCTCACCAGCCAGGTGGCCATCGCCGCCATCGGCGCGCTGGGGCTCAACGTGCTGGTGGGTCACGCCGGGCTGAACTCGCTGGGCTTCGCCGTCTTCCCCGGCCTCACCGCCTATCTGGTGGCGTGGCTCTCCACCGTGGGCGGTATCGATCCCGTGGCAGCGGCCTTGCTGGCGCTGGGCGGGACGCTGGCGGTGTCCGCGCTGTTCGCCCTCGTCGCCTTGCGCACCACCGGCCTCGGCTTCGTGATGATCACCATGGCGCTGTGCCAGATCGTCTGGGGCGCGGCCTATCGCTGGACCTCGGTGACGGGCGGCGACAACGGCCTGTCCGGCGTGCCGCGCCCCGGCGGCGCGTGGCTGCCGCTGGAAAAGCCGGAATATTTCCTGTGGCTGTGCCTCGCCGTGCTGGCGCTGGCGCTGATCCAGCTCGGCCGCTTCTTCGACAGCCCGCTGGGCGTCGCGCTGCGCGGCACGCGGGACCAGCCCCGCCGCATGGGGGCGGTGGGCTACGACGTGTGGCGCATCCGCTTCGTCGCCTGGATGCTCGCCGCCGCCTGGGGCGCGGCCGCCGGGCTGCTCTATGCCTGGTACCACCAGTTCGTCAGCCCGCACATGATGGCGGTGACCGCCTCCGCCGAGGTGCTGCTGATGGTGGTGGCGGGCGGCGCCGGCACGCTGGCCGGCCCGCTCATCGGCGCGGCGCTCGTGGTGCTGCTGAAGAACCTCGCCTCCATCTGGATCGACCGCTGGGTGATGCTGCTCGGCTTCACCTTCGTCGTCATCGTCCTGCTAATGCCCGACGGCATCGTGCCCGGCTTCAACCGCCTCACCGCATGGCTGAAGCGCATGAAGCCGGCGGCCCCCGCCCCCAAGCTCGTGCCGAGGGAGCGCGCCGATGGCTGAGCCCGCATTGCGCATCGACGGCCTGACGAAGCAGTTCGGCGGCCTGCCCGCCGTCGCCGATGTCAGCCTCGACATCATGCCCGGCGAGCGGCATCTGCTGCTCGGCCCCAACGGCGCGGGCAAGACCACGCTGTTCAACCTGATCTGCGGCGACCTCACCCCCACCGGCGGCTCCATCCGCCTGTTCGGATCGGAGCTGGTGGGCCTGCCGCCCCGCAAGCGCACCGGCCATGGCCTCGCGCGCACCTACCAGATCCTCACGCTCTTCCCGCACGAGACCATCTGCCGGAACGTGATGCTGGCCCTGAACGGTCTGCGCCGCGAGAAGTGGCGCGCCTGGGCGCCCTTCAATGCCGATGCGTCGCTGCGGTCGGAGGCGCTCGCCATCCTCGACCGGGTGAAGCTCGCCGATCTCGCGGACCGTCCCGTGTCCCAGACCGCCTATGGCGACCGGCGGCGGCTGGAGATCGCCATGGCCCTCGCCCTCGCCCCGCGCGTGCTGCTGCTGGACGAGCCCCTCGCCGGCCTCTCCCGCGACGAGCGGGTGATGGTGCAGGACCTCCTCGCCAATTTGCCGGAGGAGATGACCGTGGTGCTCATCGAGCACGACATGGATGTCGCCCTCGCCTTCGCCGAGCGCATCACCTTGCTCCATCACGGCCGTGTCGTGACCACCGGATCGCGCGCCGACATCGCCGCCGATCCCCGCACACGGGAGGTGTATCTCGGTGCCTGAAGCCCTCACTTTGTCCAATCTCCACGTCTATCACGGCGAGATCTGCGCCGTGCGCGGGCTCGACATCGCCTGCGCGGAAGGCGCGGTCACCGCCCTGCTCGGCCGCAACGGCGCGGGCAAGTCCACGACCCTCTCCGCCATCGCCGGGCTGCTGGACGCCCGGCAGGGGCGCATCGATCTGTTCGGCACGTCGCTGGAGAACCGCAAGCCCGAGGTCATCTGCCGGCTCGGCGTGGGGCTGGTGCCGCAGGGGCGGCGCATCTTCCCGTCGCTGACCGTGCAGGAGCATCTCGCCATCGCCTACCGGCCGCCGCGCCACAAGGCGGCGCGGGTGTTCGACATCGCCTCGGTGGAGACGCTGTTTCCCCGCCTGAAGGAACGGCGCCGGCAGCTCGCCGGCTCCATGTCCGGCGGCGAGCAGCAGATGCTGGCCATCGCCCGGGCGCTGGTCACCAATCCGCGCGTGCTGCTGCTGGACGAGCCGGCGGAAGGCCTCGCGCCGCAGATCGTCGCCGAGGTGGCGGATGCCATCGCCGCGCTGAAGCAGGCGGGGCTCTCGATCCTCCTCGTGGAACACAATCTGCCGCTGGCGCTGCGGCTCGCCGACACCTGCGTGGTCCTCTCCTCCGGGGAGGTGGTCTGGCGCGGGCCGCCTCAGGTCCTCGCCGATGACCCCGCCCTCATGGCCCAACATCTGGGAGTGCACTGATGCTCACCGCCAACACAAGCGCCGCCGGCCTCTCCGCGCACGTCACCGGCACCGGCCCCAGCATCGTGTTCCTGCACTCGCTCCTGTCCGATCGCGGCAGCCTGGAACCCATGGTGCCGCTGCTGTCGGACAGCTTCCGGCTGGTGCTGCTCGATCTGCCCGGCTTCGGCGGCTCGCCGCGTGTCGAGGGAGGACTGGACGGACAGGCGGATGCGGTCGCGGCGGCGGTGGCGGCGGCCTGCCCCGGCGAGACGCCCATCCTGTTCGGCAACGGCTATGGCTCGTTCCTCGCCCTCGCCACGGCGCTTCGCCATCCGCACCTGTCCAGCGGGCTGTTTCTCGCCGGCTGCGGCGCCGGCTTCACCGAGGAGGGGCGCGGCGCCTTCCGCTTCATGGCCGCCAAGGCGGCCGGCGAGGGCCTCGAATCCATCGCGCAGACCGCCATGCTGCGCCTTTTCCCGGCCGCCATGGCGGCACGTGTGCCGCAGACGCTGGCGGAACGCCGGGCGGCTTTCGTCGCCACCGATCCGGAGGTCTTCCGCGAGGCCTGCGGAATTCTGGCGACGCTTGATCTGAGGGAGGCGGCCGGGGGGCTCGCCGTGCCGGTGTTCGCCTGCGCCGGGACGCACGATGCGGCGACGCCGCCGCTGATGGCGCGGGAACTGGCCGATCTCGTACCGCGCGGCACGTTCCACGAGATCGCCGACTGCGCCCATGTGCCAACGCTTCAGGCGCCGACCGAGGTGGCGGTGCTGCTCACCGGATTTGCCCGCGCGCTGGAGGCCCCCAGGACCGGGGCCGTCGCCGCAAGGGCACACTGATCGGCGCGGCCGATCCTCAGGCGACGGTGGGAACGTCGATGGCCAGGGCCACCAGCGTGAAGCCGAGCGCGAGCAGGAAGTTGAGGCCGCCGCTGCCGCCGAACAGCAAGGTGACGCACACGCTCAGGAGCGCGGCGACGGCGGTGAGGATTATTCCGAAAGCGATGCCCTTCATGGGTCTGGTCCAGGATCAAGATACTGCCGCGAGCCCCCTCGCCGTGTCGTGGTGATGCTCCGGACCCCGGGCGGAATTTCGACAGGAAAGCGGCGTCTTTGCTGCGGGCGGGGTCGCCGCCCACAGATCGACGAAACGTGATCTTTTCGCCACGGCGGGCGCGGCGGCTCAGTCAGTGAAGCCGGCGACGCCGTGCGGCACGTAGGGCGCTTCCAGCGCCGCGACTTCCTCGCCCGTCAGCACCAGCGAGAGGGCGGCCACCGCGTCCGTGAGATGGCCGGGCTTGGAGGCGCCGATGATGGGCGCGGTGACGCCCTTCTTCTGCAGCATCCAGGCGAGGGCCACCTGCGCGCGCGGCACACCCCGCGCGGCGGCGATGGCGCCCACCGCGTCCACCACCTCCCGGTCGCCCGCCACATAGAGCGTCTTGCCGAACTCGTCGCTTTCAAGCCGATAGGTCGCCTCGTCCCACGCCCGCGCCAGCCGGCCGCGCGCCAGCGGGCTCCAGGGGATGACAGCCACGCCCTCCTCGATGCACAAGGGCAGCATCTCCCGCTCCTCCTCGCGATAGAGGAGGTTCATGTGGTTCTGCATGCTCACGAAGCGGGTCCAGCCGTTGAGGCGCGCGATGTAGATCGCCTTGGCGAAGCGCCACGCCGGCATGGAGGAGGCGCCGATGTAGCGCGCCTTGCCCGCCTTCACCACGTCGTGCAGCGCTTCCAGCGTCTCCTCGATGGGGGTGGCGTGGTCGAAGCGGTGGATCTGGTAGAGGTCCACATAGTCGGTGCCGAGCCGGCGCAGGCTGGCGTCGATCTCGGCCATGATGGCCTTGCGCGAGAGGCCTGCGCCGTTGGGGCCGGGGCGCATGCGGTTGAACACCTTGGTGGCGAGCACCACCTCCTCGCGCCGCACGAAATCCTTCAGCGCGCGGCCGACGATCTCTTCCGACGTGCCATCCGAATAGACGTTGGCGGTGTCGAGGAAATTGATGCCGAGGTCGAGCGCCTGGCGGATGAGGGGGCGGCTCTCCTCTTCCTTCAGGGTCCAGGCGTGGGAGCCCCGGCCGGGCTCGCCGAACGTCATGCAGCCGAGGCACAGCTTCGAGACCTCAAGGCCGGTCGCGCCGAATTTCACGTAGTCCAATGGCCGTCTCCCGCGATGAAGGCGCCCACCATGGCCGCCGCGGCGGGACATGCAAGCGCTCAATGCATCACGATACCGCGCTCTTCGCGCGCGGATGGGCGCGCACCAAGGCGCCGGCGGCGGCGCCCGCCTCCTCGAACCAGCTGGCATCGCGATGCACCAGCGAGGCGGAGAAGGCGCCATCCAGCAGCAGCAGGATCTGCCGCGCCAGCGCCATGGGCGCATCGAAGCCGGCGGATTCCAGCTCGCCCGCCAGCCACGTCGCGAAAGCCGCCTTGTGGCGGGCGCCGATCTTCACCGCCGGATGTCCGGGCAGGGCGGCGAGTTCGGCCGTGGTGCGCAGGAAGCCGCAGCCCTTCCACTTGGGATGCCGCGCGCTCTTGGCGAGGGCCGCGAAGATGGCCGCGACCTTCGCGTCCGCCCCGCCCTCGGCGGCAGCGAACCACCCCGCCATCTGCGTCAGGTTGGGCTGGTCGCGGGCATCGAGATAGGCGGCGACGAGGTCGTCCTTGCTGTCGAAATGATAATAGAGCGTGCGCTTGGTGACGCCCGCCTTCTCCGCCACCGCATCCATGCTCACGCGGCCGATCCCCTCCGCATAGAACAGCTTCGAGGCGGCCTGGACGATGTTCGCCCGTGTGTCCTTGGCGCGGATGTTCTGGGCGCGGATGTCCTGGGCGCGTCCGTCCTGGGCGCGTCGGTCCTGAGAACGGGCATCGTGGGCGCGCTTTTCCTGGGCGCGCTTGTCTTGAACGCGGGCATTCGGGGGCTTCGGCATGGCCGCAAGGTATACCGTACAGTGAGTATACTCAACCGGCCGCCGCGCGCATGGTCGGCGCCTCGCTGAACGAGGAGCCATCCATGAACGCGAACGAGACGGCGCTTGTGCTGAAGACGGTGGACGGCGCCATCGCCACCCTCACCCTCAACCGTCCGGAAAAGCTCAACGCCCTGAGCTACGACACCATCGACACCCTCCTGCGCCACCTCGACGCCATCGAGGGCGACGCCGGCATCCGCGGCGTCATCCTCACCGGCACCGGACGCGCCTTCTCGGCGGGCGGCGACATTCCGGAATTCTCCCGCTCGGTGGCGGAGAGCCCCGAGGCCGCGCTGCGGGATTTCGTGGCGCGCGGCCAGCGGCTGACGGCGCGGGTGGAAGCCTTCCGCAAGCCGCTGGTGGTGGCGGTCAACGGCCTCGCCTATGGCGGCGGGTGCGAGGTGACGGAGGCGGCGCCGCTCGCCATCGCCAGCGACCGCGCGGTGTTCGCCAAGCCCGAGATCTTGCTCGCCATGCCACCCACCTTCGGCGGCACCCAGCGCCTGCCCCGCCTCGCCGGCCGCAAGCGGGCCATGGAACTGCTGCTCACCGGCGAACCCTTCACGCCCCGGCGCGCGCTGGAGCTGGGCCTCGTGAATGCCGTGGTGCCGCACGACGAACTGATGCCCCGCGCCCGCGACCTTCTGGAGCGCATCCTCGTCCACTCGCCGCTCGCGGTCTCGACCATCCTCACGGCGGTGACGCGGGGCATCAATGTGCCCATCGCCGAGGGCCTGCTGGTGGAGGCCGAGCAATTCGCCCGCGTGGCCCCCACCGCCGACCTGCGCGCGGGCCTCGACGCCTGGATCGCCCGCCGCGCGCCGACCTATCCCGGCGTCTGGACAGCAACGGCGGCCGGCTGAATCATGTCGCCCCCGTCGCCGTCCCGTCCCATCATCCGTGAGGAGAATTCAATGACAGAGCCCGCACGCACGCCGCTCGTCGCCAAGGACGTGCCGCCGCGCACCAAGCCGTCGAACTACCCCGCCCCCTTCGCGGCGCGCATGGCGGGGCGAGAGAAGCGGCAGCTGGGCGACGCCTTCGGCCTCTCCCGGTTCGGTGTGAACCTCACCACGCTGGCGCCGGGGGCACAGTCCGCGCTGCTCCACCGGCACAGCCGGTCGGAGGAGTTCGTCTACATCCTCGAAGGCACGCCCACCCTGCGCACGGACGAGGGCGAGTTCCCGCTCTCGCCCGGCATGTGCATCGGCTTTCCGGCCAACGGCCTCGCCCATCACCTCGTCAATCAAAGCGCGGCGGACGTCCGCTATCTGGAAATCGGCGACCGCGATCCCGAGGATGCCGGCACCTATCCCGAGGACGATCTCGTGGCGCAATTCTCCGCCACCGGCTGGTCCTTCACCCGCAAGGACGGCACGCCATGGTGAGGCCCGCATGATTTCCCACGTCAATGTCGGCACCAACGACATCGTTGCCGCGAAAGCCTTCTACGATCCTTTGATGGCGCGCCTCGGCTGGCGCCTGCGCTTCTTCGATGCCGCCGACGGGAAGGCCGGATGGCAGCCGGGGCCGGAGCGGTTTCCCCTGTTCCTGCTGAGCCGGCCGTTCGATGGCGGTCCCGCCACGCCCGGCAACGGCGCCATGGTCGCCCTGCTCGCACCGGACCGGGCGAGCGTGGACGACATCCACCGCATGGCGCTCGCCGCTGGCGGAACGGACGAAGGCGCCCCGGGCCGCAGGCCCCAGTATCACCCCAACTATTATGGCGCTTATTTCCGCGACCGCGACGGCAACAAGATCTGCGTCTGCTGCCATGCGGCGGAGGGCGCATGAGCCAACCGGAGGCTCCCGACGTGACGCTCACCCGTGAGCAGATGCATGCCCACGCACAGGCCTGGATCGCCGCCTGGAACCGGCGCGACGTGGAGGCGGTCCTCTCCGCCTTCGCCGACCACGCCCGCTTCCGCAGCCCCATCGCCCTGCAAGTGACGGGATGCGCGACACTGGAAGGCCGCCCGGCTATCGAAGCTTATTGGCAAGAGGCGCTGGGGCGGATCGAGCGGCTGGAGTTCCATCTCCTCGCCGCCATCTGCGACGAGCCGGGCCAGCGCATGGTGGTCCACTATGAGGCGACGCTGGGCGACGCCACCCGCCGCGCATGCGAGATCTTCGTCTTCCGCGGCGGGTTGAAGGTCGAGGCCGAAGCGCTCTATGGCGATACGGTCGCGCTGCCGGGCGGCGGCGCGGCGGGCGCCTCCGAGGCCGCGGCGCCCGTCTCCGGCATGGCGAAGAGATAGAGCAGGAAGCCGGCTGCCGCGATGGCGGAGAGGGTGAGGAAGGCGGCGCTGTAGCCGGCGGCGACGATGGTCACGCCGGCGATGGAGGCGGAGAAGGCCGCGCCCAGCCCCTGCGCCGTGGCCACCGCGCCCTGGCTCACGTTGAAGCGCCCGGTGCCGTGCGTCAGGTCCGCCACCACCACCGGGAAGAGCGCGCCGAAGATGCCGGCGCCCACACCGTCGAGGCACTGCACGGTGAACAGCCAGAACGGATCGCTGGAGAGGGTGTAGAGCGCGCCGCGCAGCGCCAGCACGGCGAAGGCGACGAGGAAGATGGGTTTTCGTCCCCACGCATCCGCCTTCGCGCCGACCATGATCGCCATGGGCACCATCACGCACTGCGCCGCCACGATGCACAGGGCGATGAGCGAGGTCGCCTGCTCCTTGCCCACCACATAGGTGAGCAACTGCCCGGTGGTGGGCAGCATGGCCGCATTGGAGAGGTGGAAGAGGAAGCAGGTGAGCGCGAAGATCAGCAGTGGCCGGCTCGACAGGAGAGTCTTCAGGCCCGACGGATGTTCGTGGTGGGCGGCATCGTGGGCGAGGCCGCGGGCCAGCGTGTCGTCGATCTCGCGGCGCGGCACCACCAGCATGGCGCCGATGCTGCACGCGGCCAGCACCGCCATGAGCCAGAACACCACGATGGGACCGAACAGCACGGCGGTTCCGGCGGCGATGGCGGCGGAGACGGCGTTGCCGAGATGGTTGAACGCCTCGTTGCGCCCGATGCGCCGCGCGAACGCCTTCTGCCCCACGAGGCCCAGCGTGATGCCCGAGAGCGCGGGCGGGAAGATGGCCCCCGCCATGGCCGCCAGCGACTGGCTGCCCGCCACCAGATAGAAATTGGAGAGGAAGGGCAGCGAGAGGCAGGCGAGCGTCACGGCCAGCGCGCCGGCGATCACGATGGCCGGCTTGTTGCGGCTGCTGTCGATGAGCGCGCCGGCCGGGGTCTGGGCGAGGAGGCCGGTGAGGCCGGCGATGGTCATCACGAAGCCGACGGTGGCCTCCGTCCAGCCCTGCTCCGGCCCGCGCACGGCGAGGAGATAGATGGCGAGATAGGGCCCGAGCCCGTCGCGCACGTCGGCGAGAAAGAAGTTGAGCGCGTCGAGCCCCAGCATGGCGCGGCGCGATGGCCCCGGATGGGCCGCTGCGCCGCCACCCTGCCCCACCGCCTGAACATCACCCGCGACCATCGGCAGCCCCCCAACTCGTCCAACCCCTACGCGGAAAAGCGGCCGAATCGTCCCGCCATCAGGCACGACACAGCGGCAGCGTGACAACGCCGCCGGATACGCTCCAGATCCAGCTCGCCGCGCAGCCAATTTCGCCGGCGTAGCGGACGCCGCGTCATCCGATTCCGCTTTACGTTGGGAGGAGACAACCTTAGGTTCCCCCTCCGCCGTGCGGGGGACCTTTGTGCGGGGGCTGGCGCGCGGGGGGAGTTCGGAGGGACGCGGCGCGATGAAGCGGTCTACTCAGATCAGCCTTGGCCTGTTCCTCGGCGGGACGGTGCTGACCTTCTACGCCTGCAGCGGCCCCGATGAGACCGCCGAACTCGTCTATGAAGGCAATCACGCGGACGCGGTGCGCCAGTGCGTCGCCGACGACGTGCCGGCGCAGACCTGCGCAACCGCCTATGCCGAGGCGCAGCGCGCCCATGCGCAGACCGCGCCGCGCTTCACCTCCCGCGCCGAGTGCGAGCGCGCCACCGACAGCGCCTGCGACTTCACGGTGGTGAAACGGTTCGACGGCACCCTCGCGGACGTGGTGGTGCCGCTCATGACCGGCTTTCTTCTCAGCCAGGCGCTGCCCGGCCGCGAGGCGAATGTGGGCACGCCGCTCTATCGCTCCCTGAAGGATCCGACCTCCTACCGGCAGCTCTCCGCCTTCACTCGCGTCAGTGCCGGCGTCGGTCCCGCAGGCGGCGGCGGCATGGCCCTCGGCCCGACGACGGTGGGCGGCGGCAAGGGCATCGGCGCGGGGGGACGCGGCGGGTTCGGTGCCCATGGCAGCGGCGGCAAGGGCGGCGGGGGAAAAGGCGGCGGCTCCTGATGCGGCGCCATTCCATCTCCCCGCGCCCGGACTGGCGGGCGACGGCGCAACGGCTCGGCTTCCACTTCGCCAACATGTATGGCGCGCCCTATTGGGATGAGAGCGCCATGTTCTCGTTCTCCCTCACCGAGATCGAGGACGCCATTGAGGACCCCAGCCGCGACCTCCACCAGATGTGCCTCGCCCTCGCCGAACGGGCGGTGGCGGACCCGCGCGTCATGGCCCGGCTTGGCGTGCCGGAGGCTCATCGCGATCTGGTGGCGGCCTCGTGGCGCGCCGCCGACCCCACGCTCTACGGCCGCTTCGATCTCGCCTACGACGGCACGGGGCCGGCCAAGCTATTGGAATACAACGCCGACACCCCCACCGGCCTTTATGAAGCCGCCGTCTTCCAGTGGATCTGGCTGGAGGAGGCGCGCGGCCTCGGCATCGTTCCTTCCGGCGCCGACCAGTTCAATTCGGTGCACGAACGCCTCGTGGCGCAGTTCGCCGCCATGGGCACCGCGCCGCGCCTCCACCTCGCCGGCATGCTGGACGATGTGGAGGACGGCGGCACACTGGCCTATCTCGCAGATTGCGCGCAGCAGGCCGGCAACCGGGTGCAGCTCGTCAACATGGCCGACATCGGCGTCGATGTGCGCGGACGCTTCATCGATCTCGACAATCTCGTCATCTCGTGGATGTTCAAGCTCTATCCGTGGGAATGGATGTTCGACGAGGCTTTCGCCGTACACCTCGCCGGCGCCCGCTGCGCCTTCATTGAGCCCCCGTGGAAGGCGATGCTCTCCACCAAGGCCATCCTGCCCTTGCTGTGGGAGATGTTCCCCGGCCACCCCAACCTGCTGCCGGCCTATTTCGCCGGAGACCCCCGCGCCGACGCGCTGGGCGATCACGTGGTGAAGCCGCTGTTCTCCCGCGAAGGCGAGAACGTGACGCTGGTGCGCGGCGGCCGAGCCCAGACGACGCCCGGACCCTACGGCGAAGAGGGCCATGTGGTGCAGGCGGCCGCCCCGCTCTTTGAATCCGCCCACGGATATGCGGTGATCGGCAGCTGGATCGTCGGCGACACCGCCTGCGGCATCGGCATCAGGGAGGACGCCTCCCCCATCACCGCCAACCTCTCCCGCTTCGTGCCGCACATCATCGACGGCTGAGCCCGCCCTCACGGCTCGGCGCGGTGCTCCTCGCGGGCGGCCTCCCCCACGTCCCGTGCGGCATCGAGGTTGAGGGCGGCGATGGCGAGGCCGACGATGAGGTCCGGCCAGGCCGAGCGCCAGAGGAAGGCGGTGACCCGAGGCGCGCCATGTGTCGAGACCCGCCGGACAGGCTCAGGAGAGCACGCCCCGCCACACCGCCACCAGCAGGAACACGCCCATGCCGACGCGGTAGAACACGAAGGGCCAGGAGGAGAGGCGCTCCATCACCCGCATCAGCGTCCAGATGGCGACGAAGGCGGAGAGCGAGGCGGTGAGGAGGCCGACGCCGAGCACCTCCCAGCCCTGCATGTCGAGGCCGGCGTGGTGCAGCTCCAGCAATTCCTTCACGCCCGCCGCGAAGATGGCCGGCAGGCCGAGCAGGAAGGAGAAGCGCGCGGCATCCTCCCGGCGCAGGCCGAGGAACATGGCCGCCGTCAGCGTCGAGCCCGAGCGCGACACGCCGGGAATGAGCGCGCCCACCTGCGCGAGGCCCACCACAAGCGCGTCGGGGAGCCTGATCTGCGCGAAGGTGCGGGTGTGGCGGCTGGTCATTTCCGCGATGCCCAGCAGCAGGCCCATGACAAGGCTCGCCGCGCCGATGACCCACAGCTCGCGCAGGGGCGAGCCGCAGGCATTGAGTTTGTCCTTCAGCAGCACGCCGCCGATGACGATGGGGATGGTGCCGAGGATGATGCCGAGCACCGTCTTCGGCGCGTGGGCGGTGAAATCTCCGGCCCGCACGGCGGAGAGGGAGCCGCAGGCGAGCGCCCGCAGATCGCTCCAGAAATAGGTCACCACCGCGAACAAAGCGGCGAGCTGCATGGCCGCCGAGAAGGCGGAGCCGGGATCGGGCCAGCCGAGCAGCGCCGGCACGAGGCGCATGTGCGCCGTGGAGGAGATGGGCAAAAGCTCGGTGATGCCCTGCACGACGCCGAGGATGGCGACCTTGCCGGTGCCGAGGGCGACGAACCCGGTGTCCACCCCGCTGGTGCAGACGCTGGCCATGGTGTCGGTTTCCGCTTGCTGTGAGGACGGCGGGGGACGGGAAAAACTGAAGGCCTTCGTTGCTATCCGCTTCGCGCCGGGGACGAAACCGGACAGGGTGCGCGTTGTCACCGCAGTCCCGTTGCGGAAGGGCGACGGATGTCCTGCCGCGGCCCTACTCCCGCCGCGCCCACGGCAGCACCACCGTCTCGCCGGCATGGGTGAGGCGCACGGCATCCACGCCGAAAGCGTCCGCGAGATAAGCGTCGTCGAGCACCTCTGTCGGCGTGCCCTCGGCGAGGAGGCGGCCGTCCTTCATCAAGGCGAGCCGATCGCAGAAGCGGCCGGCGAGGGTGAGATCGTGCAGCACCGCCACCACCACGGCACCGCGCCGGGCGGTGTCGCGCAGCAGGGCCATCACCTCCAGCTGGTGGAGCGGATCAAGCGCGGCGGAGGGCTCGTCTGCGAGGAGGATCGGCGCCTCCACCGCCAGCGCGCGGGCGAGCAGCACCCGTGCCCGCTCGCCTCCGGAGAGGGTATCGGCCGAGCGGCGGGCAAGCCCTTCCACCCCGGCCGCCGCCATGGCCCGGCGCGCGGCATCGTCCACGACCGCCGCGCCATGGGGCAGGCGCCCCAGCGCCACCACCTCCTCCACCGGCAGAGGCCAGTGGATGCGGCCATCCTGCGGGAGATAGGCGATGGTCCGCCCGAGCCCCCGCCGACCGATCTCGGCACCGCTGCGTCCGTCATAGAGCACATGGCCGGCGGCCGGCGTCTCGAGGCCGGCGAGCACCCGCATCAGGCTGGTCTTGCCGGCGCCGTTGGGGCCGAGGAGGCCGAGGAAGGTGCCGCCTTCAACCGCGAGGCTGAGATCGCGTACCAGCGTCGCGGCGCCGCGCGTGACGGTGACGGAACGGGCGTCAAGCCTCATGCCTCCCTCCCCCTGAGCCGCGCGAGGAGCACGAGGAAGAAGGGCGCGCCGATGAGCGCCGTCACCACGCCGAGCTGCAGCTCCGGCCGGGTGGGCACGAGGCGCACCGCGATGTCCGCGCCGAGGGTGAGCGCCGCGCCCGCGAGCCCGCTCGCGGCCAGCAGCCGTCCCGGCCGGTGCCCGACCAGCGGGCGCACCAGATGGGGCACCACGAGGCCGACGAAGCCGATGGCCCCCGCCACCGCCACGCTCGCCCCCACCGCAGCCGCCGTGCCGCCGATGACGAGGAGGCGCACCCGGCGCAGCGGGAAGCCGAGGCTTTCGGCGGCGTCCTCGCCCAATGTCAGCGCATCGAGCGCCGGGCCGGTGGCGAGCACCAATACCCAGCCCACCGCCATGAAGGGCAGCGCCAGCGCCACATGCACAAGGCTGCGGTCGGCCAGCGAGCCCATGAGCCAGAACACCAGCTCCAGCGCCGCATAGGGGCTCGGCGCCAGATTCAGCGCCAGCGCGGTGAGCGCGCCGGCGAGGCTGGACAAGGCGACGCCGGCGAGGATCAGCATCACCGTCCCCGCGCCCCGCGCGGCGAGGGCAAGCAATACGGCAGTCGCGGCGGCGGCGCCTACCAGCCCGCCCAGCGGCAGGGCCAGCGCGAAGGAGGTGGAGAAGCCGAAATAGAAGGCGATCACCGCCCCCAGCGCCGCCGCGCCAGAGACGCCCACCACGCCGGGATCGGCCAAAGGATTGCGCATCAGCCCCTGCAAGGCCGCCCCGGTGAGGCCGAGGCTGAAGCCCACCGCCGCGCCGAGGATGGCGCGCGGCAGGCGCAGCTCCGACAGCACCAGCGCGGCCACGCTCGGCCGGCCGGCGAGGAGATCACCGAAGGCAGCGCCAAGGTCGAGCGGGGCATAGCCCACCGCCACCGAGGCGCAGAACAGCAGCAGCACCAGAAGGCCGAGGCCGAGGACGACGCGCGAGGGCATCAGCGCGTCCCCTCGGCGGCGGCGTGGTGCAGATGGGGAGGCCGCGCGGCGTCCGGCCCGGAGATGCGTGACCGCGCCTTCGCGAGCAGCGCCGCCGCCTCGGCAAGGTCCGGCCCGGCGCAGGTCCACAGCCTGAGCGGCAAAGCGAGCGTGCGGTCCTTGAAGGGGGCGAGAGCCGGATGGTGCAGCAGCGCGTCTGCCAGCGACGGCGGCGCCGCCTCATCAGCATTCACCACCACGAGGTCGGGCGCGGCGCGCACGATCTCCTCCAGCGCCAGCTGGCCCATCTTGTCCGTGGGCAGACGCGCGGCGAGGTTGGCGAGGCCGGCCTTCGCCATCAGTTCGTCCGCCAGAGAACCGCGCCCGGTGGTGAAGCCGTTGGGGCGCAGAACAACGGCGGTCGGGCGCTCGCCCGCGACCGGCGGCAGGCGCGCGAAGGCCGCTTCCATCTCCCGCACCATGGCCGCGCCCCGCTCCGGCACGCCGAGGCGTTCGGCCACCATGCGGATCTGGGCGTAGGCCTCGTCGAGCGTCTGCGGCTCGGCCAGTTCAAGCACCTCGAAGCCGAGTCGGCGCAGCATGGCGGTGGCGGTGCGCGTGGTGTAGGCGCCGGCCAGCGCCAGGTCCGGCTTCAGCGGCACCACCTCTTCCGCCAGCCCGCGATTGACCGGGACCGCGCGCGCAAGGTCCGCCACGTTGGACGAGAGCGGGTCGCGCGCCAGATGGGTGACGGAGAGCACCTGCCCGGCATCGGCGAGCCGGAGGGCCATTTCGTCCGTGCACAGGTTGAGCGAGACGACGCGGGGCCGGGCATGTGGCGGAACAGGGGCTTCCTCCGCCCGCGCCGGGGCGCAGGCGAGAAGAGCGGCCAAGAGAGCCGCCGGGAAAAGCCCGGCCGCCGCGAACCTCACCGTCTCACCATGCGCTTCACCATGTGAGCCTCACCCCGCCATAGGCGCCGAAGCCGGGGGCGAGGAAGCCGTTGGGGTTCTCGTAGGTCTGGTTGAACAGATTGTCGATGCGCCCGAACACGCTGGTGGCGGCATTGAGCCGGTAGTTCGCCGCCAGGTTCACCACCGTGTAGCCGGGCTGGTCGATGTAGTTCGACGTGAGGCGCACGATGTCCCACCAGGAGGAGGCATAGACGAGGCTCGCCGCCAGATCGAGCTCATCGGTGGGCCGCCAGCCGAGCGTCAGGCTCACCTTGTTGTTGGGCCGGCGCAGGGGATAGCAGGAGGTGGCGTCGATGGGCGCGCAGGCGGCGCCGAAGGGCTGGCCGGGCGGCACAGAACCCACCACGTCGGTGTAGGTGTAGTCCACCCGCGCGTCGATCCGGTCCGTCACCTTCACCGACACGAACGCCTCCACGCCCTGCGAGACGGCGCTGGAGATGTTGACGTTCTGGTACGTCACCGGATCGTAGCTGATGAGGTTGGTGATGGTGTTGTGGAAGTACGTCACCCCGAACAGCACCCGCTCCGCGAACGCCTTCTGTTCGAAGCCTAAATCCCAGCCCTCGCTCTCCTCCGGCTGGAGGCTCGCATTGCCATAATAGGGCGCGTAGAGCTGGTAGAGCGTGGGCGCCTTGAAGCCGGTGCCGTAGCTCGCCTTCAGCTTGGTGCCCGTCTCGTCGAACAGCAGCGCGGGGGCGAGGCGGTAGGTGGTGTGGTCGCCGAAGCTGTCGTCGCTGTCGTAGCGCACGTTGGCGGCGAAGAAGAGCCGGTTCCAGAGATTGCCCTGGTATTCGGCATAGACGCCCGTGTCGCCGGTGGAGGCGTCAACCGTGGTGTAGGCCGTGGAAGAGGTCATGGCCTCGTTCCGCCGCTCCGCGCCCACCAGCAGGTTCTGGCCAGGTGCGACAAGATAGTTGGAGCGCACGTAATAGACCTGCCGGTCGCCGTCATAGGTGCCGTTCACGTCCGGGTTCGGCCCCACCGTGGGGCTCGACGAGGTCATCTCGCTCGCGCCGAATGTGGTGACGAGGGCGCCATCGAACGCGGTCCACACGCCCTCCCCCTTGGTGAAGAACATGCCCGTATAGGACGTGGAGCGCAGCGCCGCGGGAAGGCCGGCATAGGTGGGCGGGGGAAAAGTATCCGGCGTGAAGGCGAGGCTGGTGTCGATGTAGCGCGCGACGAAATTCACCGCGAGCGTCTCGGTGGCCTGCCAGTCGAGCCGGGTGGAGTAGGTCCAGTTGTCATAGGCATTGGGATTGCGCGGCCAGAAGGGCGGGGCAATGTTCTGCGGCGTCACCGGAATATCGGTGGAGGAGAAGTGGGTGACGTTGAACGAATAGGCCAGCTTCTCGGTGGAGCCGGTGAGGCTCGCATACTGGTTGAACGTGCCGAGCGCGCCGCCCTCCACATAGGCCGACACCTTGGGCGGCCCCTCGCCCTTCTTGGTGGTGATGGAGATGACGCCGCCGATGGCGTCCGAGCCGTAGAGGCCGGATTGCGGGCCGCGGAGCACCTCCACGCGTTCGAGATCGGAGGCGAGCAGCTTGCCGAAATCGAACGCGCCGTTGGTGGCGGCCGGATTGCCGGCGTCGATGCCGTCGATCAGCACCTTCACATGGTTGGAATTGGTGCCCCGGATGAACACCGAGGTGGTGCCCCCCGGCCCGCCGGTCTGCACCACGTTGAGACCGGGCAGGGATTGCAGAACGTCCGGCAAGGTGCGCTGCTGGTTGCGGGCGATGTCCTGCTCGGTGACGATGCTGACCGAACTCGCCACCTCGGTCTCGGGGGTGGGAATGCCGGTGGCGCTGACCACCAGTTCCGGCAGGTCGCCGGCATTCTGGTCGTCTGCATTCAGATTTTGGGTCTGGGCGAGCGCGGAGGGAACGCAGGCAAGAGCCAGCAGGGCCGCGGCCGGCAGCGCGCGGCGGGATCGGAACGGGAAAAGGGACGGCATGAGGAACTCGACGGCACGGGTGGTCCGTCACCGCGAACGAGGCATGCCCGGCCCTATCGGACCGGGACAAAACCGCCATCAGGAGAACCCCGCCCGATGTGCTCGCGCGTGACCACGGCTGACGGCAGGTCTCCTGGCTCGCGGGTCGCCGCCCTTGTGCCGCCTTCCCAGGCCTTGCGACCCAGTGGCTGATGGCAGAGGACTCGCCGCTTACAGTTGCGGGGGCAGCCGCGGCATATCCGGCAAGGCCGGAGCACCGCGTTCCCTTTTGATCCCTTGCGGGAACCGTCGCCACGACCATAGGCGGGGGCGGTCCCTCGCGTCAACGAATCCTTCGCATCTGCAAAAACTTGAACGCAACTGCGGAAAGACCTCGCGCAACCGCGAGCGTAGCGATCACATCTTGCGCTTTGCTTCACCAAACGCGTGGTCCGAAACCACCACCGCGCCGCAAATTCTGCATGCGACTGCCTGCAAAAACGGCACCAGCAAAGGCTCGACCCTCCTTCCGCTAGGTTATGGTAGCGCACGGTTCTCAATTCGCTTAAACGATTGAGAGCCGCCCCGTCCTGCGGGAGGGTGGGCACTACTAAAGTATAATAACCGAATAATCGGACACACAGGGAGTAGAAGATGCGACTGAGGAGCATGGTCGCGGCTTTGGCCGCAGGCGTTGCCGTTTTCGGGCTTGCCTTTTCCGGCGCAGCCTACGCCGCCGACCCCATCAAAATCGGACTCACCGGCCCCTTCACCGGCGGCTCGTCCTCCATGGGCGTGAGCATGCGCGACGGCGTGAAGCTCGCCGTGGATGAGGTGAACAAGGCCGGCGGCGTACTGGGCCGTCCCCTCCAGCTCGTCGAGCGTGACGACGAGGCCAAGAACGAGGTGGGCGTGCAGATCGCCCAGGAGCTCATCAACAAGGAAGGCGTCGTCGCCACCCTCGGCTACATCAACACCGGCGTGGCGCTGGCCTCCCAGCGCTTCTATCAGGAAGCCGAGATTCCGGTGATCAACAACGTGGCCACCGGCACCCTCATCTCCAAGCAGTTCGTGCCGCCGGACAACAAGAACAACTACATCTTCCGCACCTCCGCCAACGACGCCATCCAGAGCGCCATGATCGCCGACGAGGCGGTGAAGCGGCAGGGCTTCAAGAAGCCGGCCATCCTCGCCGACTCGACCAATTACGGCCAGCTCGGCCGCGCCGACCTCGTGAAGGCCCTCGCCACCATGGGCGTGAAGCCGGTCGCCGAAGAGAAGTTCAACATCGGCGACACCGACATGACCGCGCAGCTGCTGCGCGCCAAGGAGGCCGGCGCCGACGTGGTGCTGACCTACGCCATCGGCCCCGAACTGGCGCAGATCGCCAACGGCATGGCCAAGCTCGGCTGGAAGGTGCCCATGATCGGCTCGTGGACGCTCTCCATGGCCAATTTCATCGACACCGCCGGTGCCAACGGCAACGGCGCGATGATGCCGCAGACCTTCATCCAGCTGCCGGACACCCCCAAGCGCAAGGCCTTCATCGAGGCCTATCAGGCCGCCTACAAGATCGATCGCATGCCCTCGCCGGTCTCGGCCGCGCAGGGCTATGATTCGGTGCTGCTGCTCGCCGCCGCCATCAAGCAGGCGGGCTCCACCGACGGCCGCAAGGTCCGCGAGGCGCTGGAAAACCTCAGCACCAAGGTCGAGGGCGTGGTCACCGTCTACGACAAGCCCTTCTCCGCCACCGACCACGAGGCCATCACCGCCAACATCCCGGTGTTCGGCCTCGTGAAGGACGGCCGCGTGGTCGCCGCCCACCCCGAAGACATCGCCGGCGACAAGGCGGTGCGGGTGAAGGCGAAGAACTGAGGCTGACCGGGCCGCGTCCATTAGCTGACCCGGCCATTTTGTGCGCCGTCATCCCCCGGCTTGTCCGGGGGATCCACGGGGTGACCTGGCGGCCTGCGAAGTAACAAAGAGCTGACCAGGCGGCGAAGTGGATGCCCCGGACGAGCCGGGGCATGACGGAACTGGGTGGGGTGTCGGTTCATAACCCGCCCCTCTCCCCATCCTTCACCCCACACCATTCGGATCGCCGCGCCATCGAGCACGGCGGCCGGTTCGCCCGGAACCCTGCCGTGACGCGGGGGCCGCGCCCCCTTCCGGAGATCGTCATGAACGTCCTCTCGCAGCTCATCGTGAGCGGCATCGCCGTGGGCATGATCTACGGCGTCATCGCCTTCAGCTATCAGCTCACCTTCGCCACCTCGAAGACCCTGAACTTCGGCCAGGGCGAGGCCCTGATGCTGGGCGCGCTGGTGGGCCTCACCACCATCAATTTCCTCATCGGCCAGGCGCTCGGCACCCTGTGGGCCTACCTGCTCATGCTGCCCATCGTCTTCGCCTTCGGCCTCGCGCAGGGCGCGGTGGTGGAATGGCTCGGCGTGCGGCAGGCGGTGAAGGCGAAGTCGGAAGCCGGCTGGATCATGGCGACCATCGCGCTGGGCATCATCTTCCGCAACCTCGCCGAGAACATCTGGGGCCGCGACGCGCTGCGCTTCCCCTCCCCGCTGCCGGAGGCGGCGCTCACCATCGGGCCGGTGCGCATCCAGCCCATGGAGATCGCCATCGTCATCGGCGCGCTCGCCATCATGCTGGCGGTGGAAATCTTCAACCGGCGGTCCATCTTCGGCAAGGCCGTGGTGGCCACCGCCAATGACCGCGACGCGGCGGGCCTGATGGGCATCGACACGCGGCGCGTCATCACCTTCTCCTACGCACTCTCTTCCATGACCGCGGCCTTCGCCGGCGTGCTCATCGCCCCCGTCACCCTCACCGGCGCCACCATGGGCGCGGTGCTGGGGCTGAAGGCGTTCGCGGTGGCCATCATCGGCGGCCTGTCGAGCGGCATGGGCGTCATCGTCGGCGGCCTCATCCTCGGCATCACCGAGACGCTCACCGGCTATTACATCTCCACCGGCTACAAGGACGTGCCGGGCCTCGTGCTGCTGCTGCTGGTGCTCTCGCTGAAGCCCTCGGGCCTGTTCGGCCGCGCCACCATCAAGAAGGTCTGAGCCCCATGCTCGCGCGCCGCCTCCTCTCCTCCACGGGGTCGCTCCTCGGCCTCGCGGTGCTCGTCGTGCTGCCGTTCGTGGTGACGAGTCCCTATTATCTCCACCTGCTGGTGACCATCGCCATCTTCTCGATCCTGCTGCTCGGGCTCGACGTGGTGTTCGGCTATACGGGCGAGGTGTCCATCGGCCATGCCGCGCTGTTCGGCATCGGCGCCTACACGGCCGGCTGCCTCGCCATGCATTTCGGCATCGGCTTCTGGCCGGCGCTGCCCTTGGCCATCGTCGTCGCCTGCCTGTTCGGCGTGGTGCTGGCGCTGCCGGCGCTGCGCGTCACCGGCCCCTATCTCGCCATGGTGACGCTGGCCTTCGGCACCATCGTGCAGATCCTCATCAACGAGATGACGGATCTCACCAACGGTCCCCTCGGCATCAAGCTGACGACGCCCCTCTTCATCGACCTCAGGTGGCTCGGCGACACCATTCCGCTGTTCGACATGTCGCTGAAGCGCATGAAGGAAGTGGAATATTACTACATCGCCGCCATCGCGCTGGTGCTCACCCTCATCATCATCAACCGCATCCTCGCCTCCCACCTCGGCCGGGCGTTCGAGGCGCTGCGCGACAGCCCCATCGCGTCCGATTGCATGGGCGTGTCGGTCTACAAGCACAAGGTGCTGGCCTTCGTGATCTCCGCCGGCCTCGCCGGCCTCGCGGGGGCGCTGTTCGCCTATTCGGAGCAGTATATCGCGCCGAACAATTTCGGCTTTGAGCTGTCGGTGCAGTTCCTGCTGGCGGTCACGGTGGGCGGGCGCAAGTCTCGGCTGGGGCCGATCCTCGGCGCGGTCATCATCGTGTTCCTGCCGAACCTGCTGTCCGACATCGAGCTGTTCCGCTACATCGCCGGCACCATCGCGCTCATCGCCGTCATCGCCGGCGCGCGGGCCTTCGTGAAGGATCCGGAGAACCGCGTGCGCAACGCCATTCCCGTGGTGCTGTGCCTCGCCTTCTTCGTCTTCTCGATGCTGCTGCAGAAGATCACCGACTACAAGCTCGCCGTCTTCGGCGTGATGATCCTGTTCGTGGTCTATTATCTGCCGGACGGCATCGTCGGCTTCCTCAAGCGCGCCGCCGCACAGCTCTGGCCGAGCCTCGTGCAGTCCCACGCCGTCATCCACGCCGACACCCACGGCAAGGCGGTCACCGCCTCCCACGAAGGCCATTCGGGCGTGCTGCTCCACGTGGACAATGTGGTGATGCAGTTCGGCGGCCTGCGGGCGCTGGATCAGGTCTCCATCGAGGTGAAGCCCGGCACCATCCACGGCCTCATCGGGCCGAACGGCTCGGGCAAGAGCACCATGATGAACGTGCTCACCGGCATCTATGTGCCCACCGCCGGCGCCGTCCGGTTCAAGGGGCAGGACATGGCCGGCAAGACCTCTTCCGACATCGCCAGCGAGGGCATCGCCCGCACCTTCCAGAACGTGCAGCTCTTCGCCGAGCTGACCCTGATCGAGAACGTGCTGGTGGGCCTCCACCACACCTATCAGGCGACCTTCGCCGAGGTGGCGCTGGGCCTGCCGCGCATAAGGCGGGAGGAGAAGGCGGCGCGCGAGCGGGCCATGAGCCTCCTCGCCTTCGTCGGCCTCGCGGACCTTGCCAACGAGGAGGCGCGCAACCTGCCGTATGGTAAGCAGCGCCTGCTGGAGATCGCCCGCGCACTGGCCCTCGACCCCGCCCTTCTGCTGCTCGACGAGCCCGCCGCCGGCCTCACCGCGCCGGACATCAAGCACCTCGTGGAGATCATCAAGAAGGTGCGCCACGCGGGGCTCACCATCGTGCTCATCGAGCATCACATGGATGTGGTGATGGGCCTGTGCGACACGGTGACAGTGCTGGACTTCGGCCAGAAGATCGCCGAGGGCAAGCCAGCCGAGGTGCAGGCCAACGAGCGCGTCATCGAGGCCTATCTCGGCGGCGCCGCCGCTGCGGCGGAATGAGGAGATCGCCATGCTCGAAGTGAACGATCTCGTCGCCGGCTACGGCAAGGTGAAGGTGCTGCACGGCCTCTCCCTCAAGGTGGAGGAAGGCCGGCTCGTCACCCTCATCGGCTCCAACGGCGCCGGCAAGACGACGACGCTGCGCGCCATCTCCGGCATGATCGTGCCGGAATCAGGCACGGTGCGGCTAGGGGGCGAAGACCTCACCGGCCAGCCCTCCTTCAAGATCACCAAGAAGGGCCTCGCCCACTCGCCCGAGGGGCGGCGCGTGTTCCCCACCCAGAGCGTGAAGGACAACCTCCTGCTCGGCGCCTTCCCCCGCCTCACCGGGGCCCGGGAGCGCGGCGACGTGGAGGGCGACCTCGACCGCATGTTCACCCTCTTCCCGCGCCTCGCCGAGCGGCGCGCCCAGCTTGCCGGCACCCTCTCCGGCGGCGAGCAGCAGATGCTCGCCATGGCCCGCGCGCTGATGCTGAACCCGCGCGTGCTGCTCCTGGACGAGCCCTCCATGGGCCTCGCCCCGCGCCTCGTGGCGGAGGTGTTCGCCACCATCGCGCGGCTCAAGGAGCAGAAGATCACCATGCTGCTGGTGGAGCAGTTCGCCGCCGCCGCGCTGGAGGTGGCCGATTTCGGCTATGTGCTGGAGAACGGCCGCGTCGCCGCCAAGGGTCCGGCGGAAGCGCTGCGCAACGACAGCGCGGTGCGCGCCGCCTATCTCGGACACGCCCACTGAGGGGCGCCGCCCACTGAGGGCGAACGCCTGATCGCAACACGAAGGGCGCCCCAGTGGGCGCCTTTTTTGTTTGGCCGGAAGTGCTCCTTCCCAGCGCTTTTCTTTATGGGATTTTTATTTCGGCCCATCGCGGCCCGTCTCGAATCTTTATGCGCAAGGTGACACCTTTCGATCGCTGAGCAGCGGCCGGGCGAAAAGGTTCCGGCGCTGCGGCCGGTCGCGACGCAGGTCCTCCCGCGTCATTGCGGCCCGACACTTCTGCGAGGACGGACGTCCCATGCTCGACATTCTGATGCTCGCCCTGGCCGGCGGGCTTTTCGCTCTCGCCATCGGCTACGGCTACGCCTGCGAGCGGCTCTAGCGCCGGCTTACGGCAAGAAAGCTCTTCGGCCACCCAAGCCGTCATGCCCTGGCTTGTCCGGGGCATCCACTGCGTCGCCCTCTGCGCGCCACAAGATCTCGCACCGGCCTGGCCGCGAAGTGGATCCCCCGGACGAGCCGGGAGATGACCAACCTTCATAGTATTCGAAGGAAAAATCCATGACCCTAGACTTCGCATTGGGAGGCCTCATCACGATAGGTCTCCTCTTTTACCTCACCCTCGCGTTGCTGAAGCCCGAGCGGTTCTGAGGAGGCACCGATGACCCTCAACGGCTGGATCCAGATCGCCCTGTTCTGCGCGATCATTCTCGCGCTCACCCCGCTCCTCGGCGGCTACATGACCCGCGTGTTCGCGGGCGAGCGCACATTCCTCTCCCCGGTCCTGCGCCCGGTGGAAGGCGCCCTCTACGGCCTCGCCGGCGTGGACGCCAAGCGCGAGCAGACGTGGCTCGGCTACACCCTCGCCATGCTGGTGTTCCACGTAGGCGGCTTCCTCATCCTCTATGCGATCCTGCGCCTGCAGGACCTGCTGCCGCTGAACCCGCAGGAGATGGCGGCGATGCCGCCGGACCTGTCGCTGAACACCGCCATCAGCTTCCTCACCAACACCAACTGGCAGAATTACGGTGGCGAGAGCACGCTCAGCTATCTCGCGCAGATGCTGGGGCTGACCCACCAGAATTTCCTCTCCGCCGCCACCGGCATCGCGCTGGCGGTGGCGCTGATCCGCGGCTTCTCTCGCGCCTCGGCGCAGACGGTGGGCAATTTCTGGGTGGATGTCACCCGCTGCACCCTCTACGTGCTGCTGCCGCTGTGCATTCCCTACACCCTGTTCCTCGTCTGGCAGGGCATCCCGCAGACCCTCGGGCCCTATGTGGATGCGACCACGCTGGACGGCGCGAAGCAGACCATCGCGGTCGGCCCCGTGGCCTCGCAGGTGGCGATCAAGATGCTCGGCACCAATGGCGGCGGCTTCTTCAACGCCAATGCCTCCCACCCGTTCGAGAACCCCACCGCCCTCTCCAACTTCGTGCAGATGCTCTCCATCTTCGCGCTGGGCGCGGGCCTTACCAACGTGTTCGGCCGCATGGTGGGCGACGCGCGCAAGGGCTGGGCGATCCTCGCCGCCATGGGCGTCATCTTCGTCGCGGGCGTGGCCGTCACCTATTGGGCCGAGGCCGCCGGCACGCCGGGGCTGAACGCGCTGGGGCTGACGGGCGGCAACATGGAAGGCAAGGAGGTGCGCTTCGGCATCGTCGCCTCGGCTCTCTTCGCCGTCATCACCACCGCCGCCTCCTGCGGCGCGGTGAACGCGATGCATGACAGCTTCACGGCGCTCGGCGGCATGATCCCGCTCATCAACATGGAGCTGGGCGAGATCATCGTCGGCGGCGTGGGCGCGGGCATGTACGGCATGCTGCTGTTCGTGGTGGTGGCCATGTTCGTGGCCGGCCTCATGGTGGGCCGCACGCCCGAATATGCCGGCAAGAAGATCGAGGCCAAGGAAGTGAAGATGGCCATGCTCGCCATCCTCGTCCTGCCCTTGATGATGCTCGGCTGGACCGCGGTCGCCACCGTGCTGCCCTCGGCGGTGGCCTCCATAAACAATCCCGGGCCGCACGGCTTCTCCGAGATCCTCTACGCCTTCACCTCGGCGACGGCGAACAACGGCTCGGCCTTCGGCGGGCTCACCGGCAACACGCCCTTCTACAACGTGACGCTTGCCATCTCCATGTTCATCGGCCGCTTCATGATGATCGTGCCGGCCATGGCGCTGGCGGGATCGCTGGCGGCGAAGAAGACCGTGCCGGCGTCGGCGGGCACCTTTCCCACCCATGGCGGGCTGTTCGTCGGCCTGCTGGTGGGCGTCATCCTCATCGTCGGCGGCCTCACCTTCTTCCCGGCGCTCGCGCTCGGGCCGATCGTGGAGCACCTCGCGGCGGTGGCCGGCCAGACCTTCGGGGGCTGAGATGGCACGCAGCACCCCTCCCGCGCGGGCTCCGGCCCTGCGCACCTCCGAACTCATCCTCCTTTTGACCCTCGCCGCCTTCGTCCTCGTCGCCGCCATCCAGATGGTGGCGCTCGTTGTCGGCAAACCCTGATTTCCGGGAGCCATCCATGGCCAAGCCCCGTTCCAGCAGCATCCTCGACCCGGCCATCCTGGTGCCGGCCATCGGCGCGTCGTTCAAGAAGCTCGATCCGCGCGCGATGGTGAAGAACCCGGTGATGTTCGTGGTGGAGGTGGTCGCCCTCCTCACCACAATTCTCTTCGTCCGCGACGTCGTGGCGGGAGGGAGCGGCCTCGGCTTCTCCTTCCAGATCATCCTGTGGCTGTGGTTCACCGTGCTGTTCGCCAATTTCGCGGAAGCGGTGGCGGAAGGGCGCGGCAAGGCGCAGGCGGATTCGCTCCGCCGCACCCGAGCGGAGACGCAGGCGAAGCTCCTCACCGGCGCCGGCAATGACTGGCGAGAGGTGGCCGGCACCTCGCTCAAGGTCGGCGACGTGGTGCTGGTGGAGGCGGGCGACGTGATCCCCTCCGACGGCGAGGTGGTGGAGGGCGTCGCCTCGGTCAACGAGGCGGCCATCACCGGCGAGAGCGCGCCGGTGATCCGCGAGAGCGGCGGCGACCGCTCCGCCGTCACCGGCGGCACCACGGTCATCTCCGACCAAATCAAGGTGCGCATCACCGCGGCGGCCGGCTCCACCTTCCTCGACCGCATGATCCACCTGGTGGAAGGGGCGGAGCGGCAGAAGACGCCGAACGAGATCGCCCTCAATATCCTGCTCGCGGGCATGACGCTGATCTTCGTCTTCGCCACCGCCTCCATCCCGAGCTTCGCCGCCTATGCGGGGGGCACCATCTCCGTGGTGGTGCTGGTGGCGCTGTTCGTGACGCTCATCCCCACCACCATCGGCGCGCTGCTCTCGGCCATCGGCATCGCCGGCATGGATCGCCTGGTGCGCTTCAACGTGCTCGCCATGTCCGGCCGCGCGGTGGAGGCGGCGGGCGACGTGGACACGCTGCTCCTCGACAAGACCGGCACCATCACGCTGGGCAACCGGCAGGCGGCGGAGTTCCGCCCCGTTCGCGGGGTGACCGCGCAGGAGCTGGCGGACGCGGCGCAGCTCGCCTCGCTCGCCGACGAGACGCCGGAGGGCCGCTCCATCGTGGTGCTGGCGAAGGAGAAATACGCCATCCGCGGCCGCGACATGGCGACCCTGAACGCCCATTTCGTGCCCTTCACCGCCCAGACCCGCATGAGCGGCGTGGATGTGGACGGAAGCGTGATCCGCAAGGGCGCGGTGGATGCCATCCTGAAGGATCTCCAGGCGTCCGGTGCGGGCGCGCGCCCGCTCTCGCCGGAGACGCTGCGCGAGGTGCAGGCCATCGCCGAGGAGATCGGCAAGGCCGGCGGCACCCCTTTGGCCGTGGCGCGGGATGGCAAGGTGTTGGGCGTCGTCTATCTCAAGGACATCGTGAAGGGCGGCATCCGCGAGCGCTTCGCCGAATTGCGCCGCATGGGCATCCGCACGGTGATGATCACCGGCGACAACCCGCTGACCGCCGCTGCCATCGCCGCCGAGGCGGGCGTGGACGACTTCCTCGCCGAGGCCACCCCCGAGGCGAAGCTGAAGCTCATCCGCGACGAACAGGCCAAGGGCAAGCTCGTCGCCATGTGCGGCGACGGCACCAACGACGCCCCGGCCCTCGCCCAGGCGGACGTGGGCGTCGCCATGAACACCGGCACGGTGGCCGCCCGCGAGGCCGGCAACATGGTGGACCTCGACAGCGACCCGACCAAGCTCATCGAGATCGTGGAGATCGGCAAGGCGCTGCTGATGACGCGCGGCTCGCTCACCACCTTCTCCATCGCCAATGATGTCGCGAAGTATTTCGCCATCATCCCGGCCATGTTCGTGGCCTTCTACCCGCAGCTCGGCGCGCTGAACGTGATGGGCCTCGCCTCGCCGCAGAGCGCCATCCTCTCGGCCATCATCTTCAACGCCCTCATCATTATCGCCCTCATTCCGCTGGCGCTGAAGGGCGTCACCTTCCGGCCCATCGGGGCGGCGGCGCTGCTGAAGCGGAACCTGCTCATCTACGGCCTCGGCGGGATCGTGGTGCCGTTCGCCGGCATCAAGCTGATCGACGTGGCCGTCACCGCCCTTCACCTCGTCTGAGGAGAGCCCCCATGCTCAACACCCTCCGTCCCGCCTTCGTCCTCGTCGTCCTTCTGACGGCGCTGACGGGCCTCGCCTACCCCCTCGCCATGACCGGCGCCGCGCAGCTCATCTTTCCCGCGCAAGCCAATGGCAGCCTCATCGAGAAGAACGGCACCGTGGTCGGCTCGGCCCTCATCGGGCAGGCCTTCACCTCGGAGCGCTACTTCCACGGCCGGCCCTCCGCCACCACCGGCGCCGATCCGGCGGATGCGTCCAAGACCGTTCCCCAGCCCTATAACGCCGCCAATTCCATGGGCTCGAACCTCGGCCCCACCAACCCCGCACTGTTCGAGCGGGTGAAGGGCGACATGGCGGCGCTGAAGGGTGAGAACCCCGGCGCGGCGGTGCCGGTGGACCTCGTCACCACCTCCGCCTCGGGGCTCGATCCGGACATCTCGCCGGAGGCCGCCCTGTTCCAGGTGCCGCGCATCGCCAAGGCGCGCGGCGTCAATGAGGACGTGCTGCACCGGCTGGTGGCGCAGACCACGCAGGAGCCGACCTTCGGCCTCCTCGGCGAGCCCAAGGTGAACGTGCTCGCCCTCAATCTCGCGCTGGACCGCTTCGCCGGCGCAAAATAGAAAAAGCGGGACCGCAGCGGCCCGGCCCGGAGACGGCAATGCCCGAAGAGCGCGAGAGCGATCACCGCCCCTCGCCGGACGCCCTCCTGAAGGAGGCGCAACGGGAGGGCCGTGGCCAGTTGAAGATCTTCCTCGGCGCCGCCCCCGGCGTCGGGAAGACCTACGAGATGCTCGCCTCCGGCCGCACCCGCCTGAAGGACGGTGCCGATGTGGTGATCGGCGTGGTGGAGACCCACGGCCGCAAGGAAACCCAGGCGCTGGTGGAGGGCTTCGAGATCGTCCCCCGCCGCACCGTCTCCTACAAGGGCCGGCAGCTCGAGGAGATGGACCTCGACGCCATCCTCGCCCGCAAGCCCGATCTGGTGCTGGTGGACGAGCTGGCCCACACCAACGCCCCCGACAGCCGCCACGCCAAGCGCTACATGGACGTGGAGGAACTGCTCGCCGCCGGCATAAACGTCTATTCCACGCTGAACATCCAGCATGTGGAGAGCCTGAACGACGTGGTGGCGCAGATCACCCGCATCCGCGTGCGCGAGACGGTGCCCGACGCCATCATCGACCGGGCGGACGAGATCGAGGTGATCGACATCACCCCCTCCGATCTGATCCAGCGCCTGCACGACGGCAAAGTCTATGTGCCCGACACCGCCCGGCGCGCGGTGGATAATTACTTCTCCCCCGGCAACCTCACCGCCCTGCGCGAGCTGGCCCTGCGCCGCACCGCCCAACGGGTGGACGAGCAATTGCTCAGCCACATGCGCGCCCATGCCATTTCCGGCCCGTGGGCGGCGGGCGAGCGGGTGCTGGTCTGCATCAGCGAGGACAAGCGCTGCGCCGCTTTGGTGCGCTATGCCAAGCGCCTCGCCGACCGGCTGAGGGCGCCGTGGGTGGCGCTCTATGTGGAGACCCAGCGCAGCTTCCAGCTCGGCGACGTGGAGCGCGACCGCATCGCCGAAGTGCTGCGCCTCGCCGAGCGGCTGGGCGCCGAGGCCGTCACCGTGCCCGGCGGCGCGCACATCGCCGACGACGTGCTCGCCTACGCGCGCGCGGCCAACGTCACCCAGATCGTCATCGGCAAGTCGGACCGCTCGCGCTGGTTCGAGATTCTGTACGGCTCGGTGGTGCATGACCTTGTGCGCCGCTCCGGCAACATCTCGGTGCATGTGATCGCCGGCGATATCGGCGAGCCCCCTTCGGGCGAGGCCCGTGCCGCCGCGCCGATGCCGGTGCGAAGGGAGGTGCGGGCCTATGCGGAGGGCGCATTCCTCGTCGCCGCCGCGACGCTCATCGGCCTCGCCCTGCAACGCCTTTTGGGGCTGCAGAATGTCGCCCTCGTCTTCCTCACGGCCGTGCTGGTCAGCGCGGTGCGCTCGGGCCTGTGGCCGGCGCTGGCCACTTCGCTCGCCGCCATGCTGGCGTTCAATTTCTTCTTCATCCCGCCGCTCTACACCTTCACCATCGCCGATCCGGAGAACGTGATCGCGCTGTTCTTCTTCCTGGTGGTGGCGGCCATCGCCAGCAATCTCACGGCGCGGGTGCGCGGTCAGGCGCTGGCCGCGCGGGCGCGCGCGAAGACCACGGAAGACCTCTATCTCTTCTCCAAGAAGCTGGCGAGCGCGGTGAGCCTCGACGACCTGCTCTGGGCCACCGCCTTCCAGATCGCCTCCATGCTGAAGGTGCGCGTGGTGATGCTGCTGCCGGAGGATGGCGCGCTCACCGTGAAGGCCGGCTATCCGCCGGAAGATGCCATCGATGCGGCGGACCTCGCCGCCGCCAACTGGACCTACGAGAACAACCGCCCCGCCGGCCGCGGCGCCGATACGCTGCCCGGCGCGCGCCGCCTGTTCCTGCCCATGCACACGGGGCGCGGGGCGGTGGGCGTGGTGGGCATCGACAAGGACAAGGAGGGCCCGCCCCTCTCCCCCGAGGAACGCCGCCTGCTCGACGCCCTCGCCGATCAGGCCGCCCTCGCCGTGGAGCGGGCGAACCTCGTCTCCGACGTGGAGAAGGCGCGGCTCGATGCCGAGACCGACCGGCTGCGCTCGGCCCTTCTCACCTCCATCTCGCACGATCTGAAGACGCCGCTCGCCTCCATCCTCGGCGCGGCGGGCACGCTCAGGAGTTTTGCCGCCGCCCTCAGCGAGGACCAGCGCGGCGAGATGCTGGCGACCATCGAGGAGGAGGCGCTGCGGCTCAACCGCTTCATCGCCAACCTGCTGGACATGACGCGGCTGGAATCCGGCGCCATCGTGCCCAATGCCTCGCCCAACGACCTCGCCGAGATCGTCGGCAGCGCCTTGCGGCGGGCCGCCTCCATCCTGAAGGACCACAAGGTGGAGATCGACCTTGCGCCGGACCTGCCCATGGTGAACGTGGACCCGGTGCTGTTCGAGCAGGCGCTGTTCAACCTCCTCGACAATGCCGCGAAATATGCGCCGGCCGGCTCCCTCGTCTCCCTCCACGGCTGGGCCGAGGTCGGGCAGGAGGGCGCGCACGTGACGTTGCAGGTGCTGGACGAGGGGCCGGGCATTCCGGCGGAGGATGTGGAGAAGGTGTTCGACAAGTTCTTCCGCGCCCGCAAGCAGGATCAGGTACGGGCGGGCACGGGCCTCGGCCTTGCGATCTGCCGCGGCTTCATCGAGGCCATGGGCGGCACGATCACGGTCGCCAACCGGGCCGACCGGGCGGGCGCGGTCTTCACCGTCGATCTGCCGGCAGGCGCGCTCGCCCCGGTGCTGGAGGCCGCGCCATGAGCGCGCCCGTCAAGCTCCTCGTGGTGGATGACGAGCCGGCCATCCGCCGCCTGCTCGCCACCGGCCTGCCGACACAGGGCTATGGCGTGGAGAGCGCCGCCACCGGCGCCGAGGCGCTGGCGCTCATGGCCGCCGGCGCGCCCGATCTCGTGCTCCTCGATCTCGGCCTGCCCGACATTCCCGGCCGCGACCTGCTGCGCCGCTGGCGCGAGGAGGGGCAGACCTGCCCCATCATCATCCTCTCCAGCCGCACCGACGAGCCGGGCATCGTGGAGGCGCTGGAAGCGGGGGCGGACGATTACGTCACCAAGCCCTTCGGCATGAACGAGCTGGTCGCGCGCATCCGCGTCGCCCTGCGCCACCGCCTCCAGCAGCAGGGCGAGAAGCCGCTGTTCGTGGTGGGCGACCTTTCGGTCGATCTGGTGCGTCGGATCGTGAAGGTGAAGGACAGGGAGGTAAAGCTCTCGCCCAAGGAATACGCCATCCTGCGCGTGCTGGTGCAGCATGCGGGCAAGGTTCTCACCCATCATTACCTGCTCTCGCAAGTGTGGGGCGGCAGTCAGGATCTGCAATATCTGCGCGTCTATGTCCGCCAGCTGCGGCAGAAGCTGGAGGATAATCCCGAGAAGCCCCGCTACATCCGCACCGAGACCGGCGTCGGCTATCGCCTCACCGAGCCGGAGTGAGCGTCACCCGCCGCTGAAGCTGCCCGCCCTGCTCCGGCCCCGGAGGTTCAGCCGAAGAACACGCGCTCGGCCGTTCCCCTCAGCAGGAAGTCCCGCTGCGTGTCGTCGAGGGGCGCGCGGCGGGCGATGAAGTCGAAGGCGGCGCGCAGGGTGTTCGGCGGCTCGCGTTCCAGCACCGGCATGTCGCTACCCCACATCAACCGGCCCGCGCCGAACGCGGCGAGGAGCGCAACGAGCTGCGGGATCACCCGGTCATAAGGCGGCGTGTCGAACTTGTTGAGGCCGGAGATTTTCACGCTGACGCCGGGAAAGGCCGCAAGGGCCATGAGCCGGTCCAGCTGGCGCGCGTCGCCGGGCATCACATGGGCCATGTGGTCGAGGCAGACATTCGTCGCGGGGTAGCGCCGGCACAGTTCGGAGATGTGTACGAGCGCGTCGTCGCTCATGTCCGGGCTGTCGCGCAGAAGGGGACACAGCACGAGGTTTTCCTCCGCCGCCGTCGCCCAGATGCTCGCCATCACCGGAGAGGTCAGCCAGGCGGCCGTATCGACGCCCCTCAGGCGGAAGCCCTTCACGCCGGCCGCCTTGGCCGTCCGCATGGCGTCGGACGCATCCACCCGCCGGTCGTCCACCGCGCCCACCACGGCGAATGTGCCGGGATGCGCCCGCGCCGCGTCGGTCAGGTAGGAGCTGTCAGTGCCGAAATAGCCGATGTGCTGCACCAGCACGACCCGCGCCACGCCGATGGCCGTCTCGCGCGCCAGCAGGGTTTCGATGTCGTAATCGGGCGGATCGCGATCGCGCGCTGTCTGGTCGTGGACCATGGGGTAGCGGGTGAGATCGCCGCCCCAGCTATGGCTGTGCGCATCAATGCGCCCGCCAGCCGCCATCGCGCGCGACACGGCGCCCCCGGCAAGCGCCAGCGCCGCCGCTCCCGCCAGCAGGCGGCGGCGATCAAGGCTGCCGCTTGCCCATCCGTCACTGTGCGTCATCGCCTGCCTCGCGCCCGGAACAGCCGCGCCCTAGATGGGCATGGCGTGGCCCGTTCTGGCAAGAGCGCCGGGCGGCGCCGGGCGGCGGCGGGCGGTGCCAGCCGGCTCAGACCAGCGCGTCCGCGCTCCCGTGCACGGGATGAAGCACCTCATGCACATGAGCCGCCAGCGCCTCCGCCCGGCTTGCCAGTTCGTGCACCAGCGCAGGGTGCTCGGCCTGAGCGTGATCGAGAATGGCGGAACCAATGGCATCCAGATAGTCCGCCACCGCTGCCGGCAGATGAAGCTCCGGCATATGGGCCGTCGCGAGGGCGCCATGGGCATGCGCGGCGGCATCGATCAGCCCCTCGGCCCGCGCTTCCAGCGCCGCGAACACGGCGGACAGATCGTCCGGCGCGCCCGAAGCGGCCGCCTTCAGGGTCGCGAAGGGGTCGGATGTGATCCCGTCCGTCCCGGACGCAGGCTCGCCCGAAGCAGAAAAAGCGGAAACCCGCGAGGCCGTTCCGCCGCCGGTGCCGACCAGCGTGATCGTGACATCCTGGGTCGCGGCCGCTCCGGATGTATCCGTCACCCTGACCACGAACGTCTCAGCCCGCGTCTCGCCCTCGGCCAGCGGCGCCACCTTGGCCTCGTCCACCGCATAGGACCACTGGATGATGCCGGCACCGTTCACGTCGCTGACGACCCTGGCCGTAAGCGTGCCCAGCGCATCGGAGGGACTGGTGACACTGGCGGTGTGAGTATCCGAGGTGTCAGCGTCGGCGAACTGGATGGTGCCCGTTGTCGCGAGGCTCTTCAGACCGCTCTGGTCGATGATGACCGGCCCATGGACATTGGGCGCGCCGATCGATGCGATGAAGATGTCACTTGCGCCGTTCGTGTCGCCGGCCACCAGATTTGAGGCATCTGACTGAAAGACGATCTGCTGACCATCGGGCGTAAAGACCGGACTGATGCTGCTGCCATCGCCCGCAACCCGCGTGATGACACCCGTCGCCAGATCCTTCACGAAAATATCAGTCCAGCCATTGTCGTCCCCGGCAACAAGGTTGCTCCCACTCGAACCGAAAGCCACCTTCGTGCCATCCGGCGAAAACGCAATTTTTCCATAGCTTGGATTATTGGCGACATCACCTTGTAAATTGGCACTCGCCACCGTCACGTCATTTGTGACCAAATCTTTGACCAGCACCTGAACTTTATCATACTGCGAATCGGAATTCGGATTTCTAGACGAAAGGAATGCCAGTTTGGAACCGTCCGGGGAAAATACCGGGGCAATCGGTCGGGAGCCGGCGGCATACGAAACGAACGTAACTTCACCCGTTGCAAGGTCCTTGATGTAGTAAGCATAAGGGCCGGCCACCCCCGGCCCCGCCTCGGACCCCGTTGCAGCAAAGGCGATCTTGGTCCCGTCCGGAGAAAACACGGGATCATAGCTGTCGGTTTCGAAGGCCTTGCCGCCGGCGTTGGTCGAAACCAGAGTAATCGCACCCGTCGACAAATCCTTCACGAAAAGATCAGTGTGGCCGGTGTCGCCGGCGACGAATTGGGAATTGGATTGAAAAGCAATCTTCGTTCCATCCGGCGAAAAAACCGGTCGATCGCTTGATGAAGTTCCCTGACCACCGTTCGCGCCTGTGGAAACGCGCGTGATGGCACCCGTATCAAGATCCTTAATGAAGACATCGGCGGCACCGTTGGTATCGCCTTGGACGAGATTGTTCGCCAGCGACACAAATGCGACCTTGCGGCCATCCGGCGAGAACGCGATATCGCCGGTGCTCATGTCGTTGCCGACCCGCCCTTGAGCATCGGAGGAAACGATCACGACGTCGCCCGTCACCCGGTCCTTGACCATGACCTGCTGATTGGTGCCAGACGGAAAGAAACCTCCGGCCGGCACCGATACGAGATTCCCGGCGCCGGACAGAAAGGCCACCTTGCTGCCATCCGGCGAAACGGCCGGCATCGAGCTCGCTCCGCTTCCCGGCTGGCCCGCTGCCGTCGCCGAAAGCAGCACGGGATCGCCCGCCCAACTGGTTACCCCGATCGTTGGCGCATGGGTCTCGAACGACAGCGAGACATGCGCGCTTGCCACACCCTTGTCGGCATCGGTGACGGTAAAGGTCACGTCGCGGGCGTTCGTTGGTGCCGTCGAAGATGTCGAACGATAGGACACCTGATCGAGCAGCGCGCTCATCTGGGCATCGGATATGGCGGACTTCAAGGTGAAAGCGAGGTCGTGGCCGGACAAGCCATTGGCGGAAACAATGCCAACCTGCTTGCCATCGAGATACAACTTCGTGCCGGTGATGCTGAATGCCCCGCTCGACAGATAAAACTCATCCGTCGATGTTCCGCCCGCCAGGTGCACGCTCAGCTTGCCATTCTTGAACCCGGTACCATCAGGATTGGCCACGTGGGCATCAGAGTCGATGACAACACCCGCCTCGGCTGCCGAAGGCCGGAATTCCTGCGTCGGACCAAGATCGGAGAATTTCGGAGCGTCCCCTTCCGGCTTGAGCTTAAGCCGCATACTGGCGGAGGAGGCTGGCCCCTCAGAGAAGGAAAGCGAAAATGTCACCGCTCGCGCGGCACCCGATGGCGCGTCGCCCGAATAAGAGTATGCGATCGCACGCGCGAGCGCGGTGACTTCCTCATTCGTTACATCGGACTCAAGTATTATACTTAAATATTGATCCGTTCCGGCCGACGTCTCCCAGCCAATGTGTTTTCCATTGTAGAATATCGAAGACGTTTGAGCTGTCGTATCGACCAGAGTGATACCGCCGACTTGCGATATACTGAAGTGATCGAGCGTGGTCGAATTGGCCATTCTCACATCGAAAAATGCGTTCGAAGCAAAACCATTCGGTGGGGCCGCAAACGTCACATTCGAATCCAGCACCACCGGACCCGCATTCAGCGTGTTCTCGGCCAGCGTCTTGCTCCTGTCGAGCCCGCTGAAGCCGGTTTTTGCCTTTGCCGCCATGACCGCAACTCTCCCTGACCAGAGTTGCAATTAGGGGTAGCGAGACGCGATGGCCCGGTCTAGGCGGTGACGGAACGGCAGGCCGAAGATGGCACGGGCAAGCGACCAATGGGCCACAGTGCGGCGCGGCCGGTTCAGCCGCCATCGCCCGAAACAACGCCATGCCAGAGCTCTCGCTCTACCAGCGCAGCAGCCGGCTACCCACGAGCGCGCCCGCCGCCGTCACCACCGCCACCGCGATGCTGTACCAGGCGAGCAGGAACAGCGGGGAATCATCCACGCAATGCAGCGCGTAGAGCGCGGCGCCAATGCCCCCCGCTGCGAGGCCCGCGGCGGCGCCGGCGAGGGTCGGACGGGTCGGCGCGCCGCGACGCAAAGCCAGGAGGAGCGCGCCGAGGGCCGGCGCGGCGATCATCGGGATCAGCGTGGCGCAATAGATGGCATAGCGCCCGACGAGTTCGGCCCCCCACGCGGCCGCAGGTGTCGTCGCCAGCTCGGCCGCGACCCCCGCCGCGAGCAGCAGCACCGGCAGCAGAAGCGCCCGAGCGGCGCGCCCCACCGTCGCCCCGGGCTGCGACAGCCGCAGCGCCAACACCACGGCGGACGCAGCAAGGGAGAGCGTCACCGCGAACTTGAGGAGGAGGCGCCATTCTCCCAGCAGCGCGAGAAGCCCGGGACGCGGCGAGAGACGCCAGGCGAACACGCACGCCGCCGCCACGACGCCGAAGACAAGCGCCAGGGCGAGCGTGCTAGCGAAGCTGCGCACCGGTCGCGCATCGGCGGCCAAAGCGCGTATGAGGTCATCCGTCTTCACGATTCTCCTTCACTCCTCCCTCAGGCGGGCCGAAAGGCTCGCAAAGGCCCGGTGCAGTGCCACCCGCACCGCCCCGGGGGTCATCCGCATCCGCTCCGCCGTCTCGGCGACGGACGCGCCCTCCACCGCCACCGATCGCAGGACCGCCTGCTGCTTCTGCGGCAGCAGGGCGAGGTGGCGCTCCACATCCGCCGCGCCGGCATCCGGCCGCTCCTCCGGCGCGGGAAGGAACTCGGCGAAATCCTCCACCGGTACCTCCACCCGCCGCCCGCGCCGGCGCAGATGATCCACCATCTTGTTGCGGGCGATGGTCCAAAGCCAGGGGCCGAGGAGATCCTCGGCACGCCAGGTGTGCCGCTTCAGATGCACCGCCAGCAGCGTCTCCTGCACCACGTCCTCCGTCTCCGCCGTGGGCGCGCCGAGGCGGATGAGACGACGCTGCACCACGGTGCGCAACGCGGGCGCGAGCTCGCGTAGCAACTGCTCATAGGCCACGCCCTCGCCGGCAAGCGCGCGCCGCATCAATTGCGCCCACCGCTGTTCGCGGTCGTCCATCTCCACGTTCCCGAAACCCAGTTCGCAGGCGACACGCCGAACGTTACAGCGCGGCCGAGGCCGCGCCGGAATGCGCAAGGATCATTCTTCGCCGCGTTTCGCAAGGCAATGGGCGAATGGGCCGCGGCAGGGGCGGAGCGATTGGACGCGCCCGGCATCCGGCATCGGAAATCCTGCAAGGCGCGGTGCGGAAAGGCGGCGGCATTCGGCCGGATGGGCATCAATCGCGCACATCGCCTCTTCGCAAGGCGCCGCAAACCAAGGCAATTGCGCCGGAACGAGGCAGACCGGCCCCCATGCCGGCGCGGTGGCGAAAGGCCCGCCTGCCGCATGGGAATATGCGCAAGCCCCCCTGCACATTTGCGCCCTTCCGCGCCCGGCTCGCTGCGCCATCATGAGCCGGCGCAACCAACGCCGCCTGATTGGCAGAAGAGCCCGATGACCGTCCAATATCCCCGCTTCAAGGCCGCCGCCTGCCACGCCTCGTCCGTCTTCCTCGACGCGGACAAGACCGCGGAGAAGGCCTGCGACCTCATCGCCGAGGCCGCCGCCAACGGCGCGTCGCTGGTGGTGTTCCCGGAATCTTTCCTGCCCGGCTTTCCGGTGTGGGCGGCGCTGCAGGCCCCCATCTACAATCACGGCTTCTTCCGCGCGCTGGTGGCCGAGGCGCAGAAGCTGTCGGACGGGGCCATCCGCACCATCCGCATGGCGGCGCGCCGGCACGGCGTCCACGTCTCCCTCGGCTTCACCGAGGGCACCGATGCGAGCGTCGGCTGCATCTGGAATTCCAACGTGCTGATCGGGCCGGACGGCGCGATCCTCAACCACCACAGGAAGCTCGTCCCCACCTTCTACGAGAAGCTGGTGTGGGCGAACGGCGACGCGCGCGGCCTGCGTGTAACGTCCACCGAGATCGGCCGGGTCGGCATGCTGATCTGTGGCGAGAACACCAATCCGCTTGCGCGCTATGCCCTGATGGCGCAGGGGGAGCAGGTGCACATCTCCTCCTATCCGCCGATCTGGCCGACCCGTCCGCCGGAAGAGGCCGGCGCCTATGACCTGAAGCGCGCCATCGAGATCCGCGCCGGCGCCCACGCCTTCGAGGCCAAGGTGTTCAACATCGTCGCCTCGGGCTTCGTCGATGCCGCCATGCGCGAGGCCATGGGCAGCATGGGCAAGGCGAGCCTCGAGGTGATGGACAAGTCCCCCCGCGGCATCTCCATGGTGCTCGATCCCACCTCGCAGGTGGTGGGCGAGGTGCTGGGCGAGCACGAGGGCATCCTCTACGCCGAGATCGACACCGCCCGCTGCGTGGAGCCCAAGCAGTTCCACGACGTGGTGGGCTATTACAACCGCTTCGACGTGTTCCACCTGGAGGTGGACCGCTCCGCCCGCGAGCCGGCCTATTTCTCCGAGGGCGCGGCCATCGCCCGCGCGGCCGAGGACGGGGCGCTCGACCCCGCGGCGGACGTGCTCTTCGCCAACGGCGCGGCCTGAATTTTCCCTCCACCGGGGCCGGCAACGACCGGCGCCGCATCACCTGAAAAAATCACCTTCCAGAGGATCATCACATGGCAACGGATCGAAAGCTTCCGGCTCGAAAGCTGTTCAACCTCGCAGGCGCGGTGCTCTCCGCGCTGTCGCTGGCGACAGCCCCCGCGCTCGCCCGCGACACGGTGAAGATCGCCTTCATCGGCCCGCTCACCGGCGGCAACTCCGCCACCGGCCTCGGCGGCCGCAATTCCGCGGCGCTGGCCGTGGACCTGCACAACGCCAAGCCGGACGCGAAGTACACCTACGAGCTCGTGCCCTTCGACGACGAGTGCAAGCCCAACGTGGGCGTGCAGGTGGCCACCAAGGCGGCGTCCGACAAGTCGGTCATCGCCGGCATCACCCACTATTGCTCGGCGGTGGCCATCGCCACGGTGGACACCTACAATCGCTTCGGCCTGCCGGTGGTGGTGTGGGGCGCGGTGCTGCCGGAAATCACCTATGGCAACGACTACAAGGAAATCCACCGCGTCAACGGCACGATGATCAACGAAGGCAAGATGGCCGCGGAGTTCCTCACCAAGCAGGGCTTCAAGACCTTCGTCGTCATCCACGACACCACCGACTACGGCAAGGGCCAGAACAAGTATTTCGCCGAGAATCTGAAGCCGAAGGGCGGCGAGATCCTCGCCACCTTCCCGGTGCCGCCGGACCAGCAGGACTTCACCGCCGAACTGACCAAGGTGAAGGAGCTGAAGCCGGACGTGGTGTTCATCGGTGGCCTCACCCCGCTCGGCGTGCGCGTGCGCTCGCAGATGGACCGCCTCGGCATCCCGGCTCAGCTCGCCGGCGTCTCCGGCATCATGAGCGCCGGCTTCATCGAAGGCGCCGGCCCCGCCGCCGAGGGCACCGTCTCGTTCCACAATGGCGCGCCGCTGACCAAGTATGCCGACGGCAAGGCCTTCATGGACGCCTATGCCAAGGCCGGCTACCGCGAGGACCCGGACGCCTACGGCCCGTTCGCCTTCTCCGCCGCCAACCTCATCATGGACGCCATCGAGAAGGTCGGCCCGGACCGCAAGAAGGTGCGCGACGTGCTCAACACCACCAAGGGCTACAAGGCGCTGGTGGGCGAGATCAATTTCGACGACCACCGGCAGAACATCGTCTCCGCCAACGTCTATGTCTCGCAGGACGGCAAGTGGGTCTACTGGCCGGACAGTGCCTATGCGACGGGCAACAAGAAGCTGCCGGGGAAGGTTGCGGGCAACTGAGGGGCCTCGCGGATACCCCCGCCCAGGGATAACGGCCGCTCCCCGTCGTCCCGCGCCGTCATCCCCCGGCTTGTCCGGGGGATCCACCCGGAAGCCGGGGCCGGCGCATCCTGCGCAGACGCGGCGTTTTCGGCGAAGTGGATGCCCCGGACGAGCCGGGGCATGACGGCCGGGAAAAATCTGAACACGCCCACGGCGCCCTTCTTGCAGCGCGCCGGACCATGCTTCCCTTGAGAGACCCGCCATGGACCCCGGACTTCTCGCCCAATACCTGTTCAACGGGCTGATGCTCGGCACCATCTACGCCATCGTCGCGGTCGGCTTCTCGCTGTTCTTCGGCGTGCTGGACGTGATCAAATTCTCCCACGGCGACGTGGTAAGCGTGGGTGCCTTCTCCGCCTTCGGGGCGGCGGGGCTGATGGCGGCGCTCGTCAGCCTCTCCGGCCCGCTGGCGCTGGCGGTGGGGCTCATCGCGGCGCTGGGCGCGGGGGCTCTTTCCGGCGTCATCATCGGCCGCCTCCTGGTGCTGCCGCTCAAGAACGCGCCCGGCGTCAACGTCCTGCTGGCGACCCTGATGGCGGGCACCGTGCTGCGCGAGGCGATCCGCCTCGGCGTGCCCAACGGCGGCAATCCCAAGCCCTTCCCGGCCCTGCTGCCGGACGGCGTGCTGAAGGCCGGATCGTTCAGCGTCGGCGTGGACAGCGTCATCATCCTCCTCGCCGGCCTCGGCGTGGTGGTGGCGACCCATCTCGTCATCACCCGCACACGCCTCGGCCTCTCCATCCGCGCTGTGGCGCAGGACGAGGAGGTGGCGCAGCTCGCGGGCGTCAGCTTCAACCGCACGGTGCTCGGCACCTTTGCTTTAGGGTCGATGCTCGCCGGCCTCGCCGGGCTGATGCTTGGGCTCTACTATCGGGAGATCAATTTCAACATGGGCGTGATGCTCGGCATCATCGGCTTTGCCTGCGCCGTTGTGGGCGGGCTCGGCAGCCTCATCGGGCCGATCATCGGCGGCTTCCTGTTCGCGGGCGTGCAGACGCTCGTCACCGTCCTCCTGCCCTTCACCAGCGCCTACAAGGACGTGGTGGCGTTCGCCGTCATCATCGCCCTCATCGGCCTCTTCCCCACCGGCCTCATCGCCGAGAAATCCAGCGAGCGGGTGTGAGATGAGCATGGCGGACCTTGCCCCATCCCTTCCCGCACAGACGGCTCGCACCGGCACCCTCGCGCGCCTCCTCGTCGCGGGCACAGTGGCCCTCCTTTTCGCCGGCGGCGGCTTCCTGCTCCATGTCGAACAGCAGGGCCAGGTGATCGCTCTGCTCGCCGCCTTCGTCGCGGTGTTCGCACTGGCGGAGAAGGTGCCCGCCGGGCGCCGCATCGCCGCCTTGTGTCGCGCCCATCCCGGCACGGTGAACCTCACGGCGGCCCTCAGCATCCTCGCCATCGCCGCCGTTCTGCGGGAAGAGCACTACACGCTGCTGATGATGGCGACCGTCGCCCTCTTCGCCACCGCCGCGGCGGGGCTCACCCTGCAGATGGCCTTCGCCGGCGTGCCCAATTTCGCCGGCGCCGCCTTCTTCGCGGTGGGCGCCTATGTGGCGGCGCTGCTGGGGAATACAGGCATCCCCCATCTGCTCGTCCTCGTCATCGCCGGCCTTGCGGCGGCGGTGCTGGGGCTCGTCCTGCTGCTGCCGGTGCTGCGCACGCGGGGCCATTATGCCGCCCTCGTCACCATCGCCTTCGGCCTGCTGCTGCGCGCCTTCCTGGAGGTGAACGACGTGCTGGGCGGCCCGCAGGGCATGAAGGTGAAATCCTTCTCGCTGTTCGGCCTCGACTTTAGCCGGATGACCGAGATCGGGCCTTACGACGTCTCCTTCTACCTGCCCTATGCGCTCGCCTCCTGCGCCCTCTTCGCCCTCGCCTTCTTCCTGGTGCGGCGGCTGGAGACCTCGTTCGTCGGCGTGGCGCTCGATGCGGTGCGCTCGGACGAGGTGGCCGCCAGCGTGTTCGGCCTCTCCATCGCCCGCTGGAAGGCCACCGCCTTCCTGCTCGGCAATGCCATGATCGGCGTCGCCGGCGCGCTCTACGGCATGATGAACGGCTTCGTGAACCCCAACAGCGCCAATTTCGGAGACAGCCTCATCATGCTGTCCATCCTCGTTCTGGGCGGGCTCGGCAACCTGTGGGGCGCGGTGGTGGCGGCGGTGGTCATCCTCGTCATCCCGGAGAAATTGCAGGCGATCCAGGAATTCCGGCTCGTCATCTTCGCCCTGCTGGTCATCGCCATCCTGCGCTTCCGCCCCTCCGGCCTGATGCCGCGCGCGGTGCGCGACTTTTCCGCCCTCGTGAAGGGAGGCTCCCGATGAGCCCGCTGCTCGCCTGCTCCGGCCTCACCATGCGCTTCGGCGGCCTGACCGCGCTGGACGCCCTCGACATCAGCGTGGGGAAGGGCGAGACCATCGGCCTCGTCGGGCCGAACGGCTCGGGCAAGACCACCTTCTTCAACGTGCTCACCGGCCTCTACAAGCCCTCGGCCGGGGCGGTGCGACTGGAGGCGCAGGACCTCTTCGCCCGCTCGGCGCAGGAGATCGGCAGGGCGGGCGTCGCCCGCACCTTCCAGCGCTCGCGCCTCATGCTGGACCAGACGGTGTTCGACAACATCGCCCTGGGTGCGCTCGGGCGGCTTGACCTCAGCCTCCTCTCCGCCCTCGTGCTGCGCGGCCGCTTCCGCCGCCAGCTGTCCGAGCTGGTGGAGCGGGCGACCGCCCTCACGCGCCGCTTCAATCCGCAGATCGCCGCGAACCTGTTCAAGCCGGCCGGCAGCTTCACCATGATCGACCGGCGCCGCATCGAAATCTGCCGGGCGCTGGTCGGCGCGCCGCGCCTGCTGCTGCTGGACGAGCCTTCCGCCGGCATGACCCATGACGAGACCCGCCAGCTCATGGACGATCTCCTCGCCTTCCGGGAGGAGATGCCGGACCTCGCCATCGTCCTCGTGGAGCATGAGATGGACGTCATCCGCCGCATCTCGGACCGCTGCATCGTGCTCAACTTCGGCAAGAAGATCTTCGAGGGGCCCTTCGACGCCCTCATCGCCGACCGCGAGGTGCAGACCGCCTATCTCGGAGGCGCCCAATGAGCCGACCCCAAGCGCCCCGTCTCGAAGCCTCCCGCCGCCTGTCCGTCTCCGGCGTCACCACCGGCTATGACCGGGCGGACGTGCTGCACGATGTCTCCATCGAGGCGAAGCCCGGCCGCATCACCTGCATCCTCGGCGCCAACGGGGCGGGCAAGTCCACCCTCATCCGCTCCATCCTGGGACTGACGCCGGTGCGGCGCGGATCGGTGGCATTCGGCGGCGACACCATCACCAATCTCGCCACCCACCGCATCGCCGCGCTCGGCATCGCCACCGTGCCGGAGGGCAACCGCGTGCTACCGCGCATGACCGTGCTGGAGAACCTCAAGGTCGGTGGCCTCCTGGAGAAGGACCGCCACCGCCTCGCCGCGCGCATGGAGCGCATGTTCGAGACCTTCCCGCGGCTGAAGGAGCGGCGCAACCAGCTCGCCGGCACCCTCTCCGGCGGCGAGCGCTCCATGCTCTCCATCGCCCGCGGGCTGATGACCGATCCGGAGCTGATCGTGTTCGACGAGCCCTCCCTCGGCCTCTCGCCCTTGTTCGTCGCCGAGGTGTTCCGCATCGTGCGGCGGCTGAAGGAGGAGGGCTACACCATCCTCCTCGTGGAGCAGAACGTGCGGCAGACGCTGGACGTGGCCGACGACGGATATGTGCTGGCGCAGGGCCGCGTCGTTGCCTCGGGCACCAGCGCCGCGCTCGCCGCCGATGGCGAGCTGCACAAGGCCTATTTCGGCGTTCACTGACGAAAATCACCAATAGCCCGCGCGGCGCATGAGCGGGCCCACTTGGCATCGGTCGAAGACCGAGGCCGATGGCAAAACAAGGACGATACCCCATGGCCATGCCCGTCTATGACCGCGTCCATCCCCTGCGCAAGCCGAAGGGCTTCGAGCCGGTGGTGCAGCGCTGGTCCACCGCCTTCGCCAACAACTGCCGTGCGCTCTGCGTCGCCTTCCACGGCGTGCAGGGCAAGAGCGCGGAGGAGGTCCACGCCTCGCCCTTCTTTGGCTGGATCGAGGCGGCGCTGACCCTGCCGGATGGCCCCACCGTGAGCGATCACGCCGCCTTCGTGGACCCGAACGGGCTCTACACGCACATCGTCGCCGCCTACTGGCTGGATGAGGCGAAGCGCGACCGCTTCCTCGCCCACCCCATCGTCGCCGGCTGGTGGGACGACGCCGCCCGCCTCACCGAGCCCACCGGCTATTTCCGCGAGAGCATGACCGTGCCGGTGGAGCGGCAGGAGAGCATCTACTGGCAGGACTATGCCGGCGGCCTTTCCGCCGCGCCCGACGTGGCGCTCTATCCCACCCCGTGGTGCGGCTATTACGGCGCCATGCGCGACCGCATCCCGCTCGCCGCCGCCGATGCGCTGGAGAGCCCCGTCCACGCCCTCTTGCCGGTGGAGCGCGAGACGAGGGGTGCGCGCTGGCGGCTCGCGATCCCGCACAATTTCGCGGTCATCCGCTCCGCCGCCTTCTGGGGCCGCTGCGATCCCGAGCAGGCGGAGAACTACATGCGCGAGCTGCGGGAGCCGCTGCTGAAGGGCATGGATTTCCTGAAAGAGAACGGCGAAGCGTCCGGCTGCGCCTCCCTGCGCTTCCAGCAGACCTGCGATGCCCAGGGCGTGCCGGTGCTGGAGACCCATGCGCTGGGCTATTTCCTCTCCCTCGGCCATCTGGAAAACTGGGCGGAGCACCACCCCACCCACGAGGCCATCTTTTCCGCCGCCATCGCCCGGTATCGCAAATACGGCAAGGCCAACCAGCTGCGCACCTGGCACGAGGTGTTCGTGCTGCCGGAGGGCGACAAGCACCAGTTCGAATATGTGAACTGCGCACCCGGAACGGGCCTGCTGGGCTTCCTGCCTGGGGAGCGGGTCTAGGGGCGCTCGCGCGGGCGCCGTCATACCCGACGCGCCCTGCCTGAAGCCGTCATGCCCCGGCAGGTTTTGACCGAGATAGACATTGGCTGACCGTGGAGATTTGAAACCCACTACCATGCCGTCAGGAGACCTGTGAGGATACAAACCCAGCTGGGGGAAAACCGCAACCAGCGCCAGCGCCAGCGCCATGATCGCAACATAAGGCAGCGTGCCGGAGATGATGCGCCCCAGCGGCACCTCCGGCACCACGCCCTTCACCACGAACAGGTTGAGGCCCACCGGCGGCGTGATCAAAGCCATTTCCATGTTGATCATCAAGATCACGCCGAACCAGACCTTGTCCCAGCCGAACGTGTCGATGATGGGGATGATGATGGGCGTGGTGATCACGATGATCGACAAGGTCTCCAGCAAGCATCCAGGGAACAGCAGGAGCAGGTTGATGGCGATGAAGACCAGCCACTGCGGCAAGTCCACCCGCGCCATCACGCGCGACAGCGTGGGGGCGATGTCCGTGGTGGTGAGCGCGTAGCCGAACACCATGGCGCCCGCGATGATCGTCATCACCATGATGCTGCCACGTCCGGTCTCCATCAGGATGAGCCGGCACTTCTGCCAGTCGAGCTCGCGATAGAGCACGGAGGCCAGCAGCAGGCTGACCGCGACGCCGATGGCCGCCGTTTCCGTGGGCGTCGCAATGCCGCTGTAGACCGAGCCGAGGATGATGGCGATGAGCGTCGCCACGGGCAGGATTTCCACCAGCGCCCGCATGTGATCGGACATGCTGACGGGACCCGCGCGCACAGGCTGCGCGGCGCTGACGAACCGCCGGCGGGCGAGCCACATCTGATAGGCGGTGAACAGCAGCGCGAGCAGCAGGCTCGGCAGGATGCCCGCCAGGAACAGCTTGCCGACGGATTCCGCGCCCATGCCGGACGCCGCGATGATGGCGCCCATCAGGATGTAGAGCGGCACAGCCGTGAGCGTGAAATTGGTGACCGAGTCCCAGATGGTGCTCGGCACGACGCCGAGAGCCGACCAGTCGCCGCCACCCGCGATGAGCAGGGTCGTGATGGCCAGAAGCCCACCGAACCTGAAGAGCGCGGTCGGCTTGCGCGCACGGGCGCATGGACCGGAGCCGGCCGACCAGGCGCACCGCCTGGAAGGCGAACAGGAGGGCGCTGCCGGTGAGGAAGGTGAGGTAGGGAATCCCAGAGCGGCACGGATCGAAGGGCCCTGCCTCGGCCTCCACGGCCATGCGCTGGCGGAGGCCGCGGTGTTCGCGGAAGACGCGCCGGGCAGCATCCGCCTCGGCCTCTGATTCCCCGCCGCCCGGAGCCTCAGGCGCGCGTGAACACCCAGCGCCCGTCCGCGACGCCCTGCGCCAGCGCGCCCTTGAACACCAGATGGCGCAGGTGCGCCAGCGCCTCGCTGAGGCCGAAGCCGGTCTGCTCCAGAGGCAGCGGGCGGAACAGCACCTCCAGCGTGTCCATGGCGGTGCGCGGGGTGGCGCAGAAGTCGATCAGGCGGGCGAGCCGCTCCTCGTGGTGCGCCTTGAGGACGGCGATGCGGGCATGCAGGCCGTCGAACGGCTCGCCGTGGGAGGGCAGCACGTGCGTGCCCGCGGGCAGCGCCTCGAACGTCTCCAGCGACCGCAGGAAGGCGCAAAGGTTGTCGGCGCCCGGATCGGAGGGCTGCACGCCGATATGGGGCGAGATGTGGCCGAGGATCTGGTCCGCCGCGATCAGCAGGTCGCGCTCCGCGGAATGGAGGCAGATCATCTCCGGCGCGTGGCCCTCGCCGATCATCACCCGCCACTCGGTGCCCGCCATCTTCAGCACGTCGCCCGCGGCGACCCGCAGGTAGCGGCGCGGCAGCGGGCCCACCCATTTCGGGTACAGCATGCCGCGCTTCGGCAGGTACTCCAGGAATTCCTGCGGCGCGCCGGCGCGCCGGCAATGGGCGACCAGCGCGGCCATCTCCTCGGCCGGGTCCTCCTTCAGCAGCAGGTTCGCCTGCAGCCATTCGGTGCGGCTCATATGGAGATCGGCGCCGGTGATCCCGTGGAGCCAGCCCGCGAGGCCGATATGGTCCGGGTGGAAATGGGTGACGAGGAGGCGCTCCACCGGCGCGCCGCCGAGCCGGGGATCGGCGAGCACGCGGGTGAAGATGTCGCGGGTGGGCGCGTCGTCCACGCCCGAATCGATCAGCGTCCAGCCGTCCGCGCCGGAGAGCAGCCAGGCGCTCACCTCGCGCGGCGGGAAGGGCAGGGGCACCCGCACCCTGAGGATGCCCGGAGCGACCTCGCTGAGCTCGGGCGCCTCCACCTGCGTCGAAACCGTCATCGTCGTCCCGCCTCTTCGCGCCGCCTCGGCCAAGGGGCGGTCATGACGCCCGCCTGAGATACATCCGTTGCCGGGCAAAATGCCCATTCGGGCCGGCGAGGCAATGGCAAAGTCGCATCGCGCCGCCAGCTCTCACCGCGTCCAGGTGGCAAAGCGCCCGCCGCTGCGCGCCAGCTCGACCAGCAGCGGCGCCGGCTCGGACCCCGCGCCGCCCGCCGCGTGGGCCGCCTCCATTTCCGCGAGCACGGCGGCAAGGCCCATCTCGTCGGCGGCGAACATGGGCCCGCCCTTGAGGCGCGGGAAGCCATAGCCGTTGACGAAGGCGAGGTCGATGTCGGACGCCCGCAGAGCGATGCCCTCGCCGAGCGCCTTCGCGCCCTCATTGGCCATCACCGCGAGAAGCCGGCGCTGGATCTGCCCGGCGGTGAAGGCGCGCGGCGCGATGCCGGCCGCGCGCCGGGCGGCGGCGACCGCCTCGGCGACGGCCGGATCGGCGGACTTGCCGCCCGCCGCGTCGTAGGCGTACCAGCCGGCGCCGGTCTTGCGGCCGAGCCGGCCCGCCTCCACCAGAGCGTCGGCGATGACGACGTAGCGCTCCGCCGGATCGCGGGTCGCCGCGCGGCGCTTCCTCATGGCATGGCCGATGTCGAGCCCCGACATGTCGGAGACCGCGAAGACGCCCATGGCGAAGCCGTAGGCCTCCAGCGCCGCGTCCACCTCCTCCGGCGTGGCGCCGTCCTCCACCATATATTCCGCGTGGCGGCGGTAGACCGCATAGATGCGGTTGCCGATGAAGCCGTCGCAATTGCCGGCCACCACCGGCTGCTTGCCCATCCGCTTCGCCAGCGCCAGGGCCGTGGCGAGCACGTCCGGCGCGGTCGCCTTCCCGCGCACCACTTCCAGCAGCTTCATGACGTTGGCGGGGGCGAAGAAGTGCAGGCCCACCACGTCCTGCGGGCGGGAGGTCGCGGCGGCGATGGCGTCGAGGTCGAGATAGGAGGTGTTGCTCGCCAGCACCGCGCCGGGCTTGGCCACCGCGTCGAGGCGGCCGAAGATGTCGGCCTTCACCGCCATGTCCTCGAACGCCGCCTCGACGACGAGATCGGCGTCCGCGAGCGCCTGCCAATCGCTGGTGGCGGTGATTGCGGCGAGTCGCTTGTCGGCCTCCGCCTGGGACAGGCGGCCGCTCTTCACGGGCCGCTCATAGAGCCCGCGCACCCGCGCGAGGCCGGCCTCGGCCGCCGCGGCGTCGCGCTCCACCAGCGTCACGGGGAGCCCCGCATCCGCCAGCGCCACGGCGATGCCGGCGCCCATGGTGCCGGCGCCGATCACCGCCGCCTGCTTGAGCACGCGCGCCGCCGCGCCTTCGAGGCCGGGCACCTTGCCGGCCTCGCGCTCGGCGAAGAACAGGTGGCGCAGCGCCTTCGCCTCAAGGCTCTCGCGCAGCGCGAGGAAGGTGGCGCGCTCGTCGGCGAGGCCCGCCGCGAAGGCCGTGCCGCGGGCGGCGCGCACCACGCGCACCGCCTCGGCGATGGCCGGAAGGCCCTTGGCGCCCTTCAGCGCCGCCGCGGCGGCGGCCTCCTCGCGGGCGGCGTCGCCCTCGGGCACCGCGCGCTCGGACAGGCGCCGCTTGGCGGCCTGCGGCGCGCGGGCGACGGCGACGGCGATCAGGTCGCCGTCCACCACCTCGTCCAGCAGGCCGAGGCCGAGCGCGTCCTGCGCCTTGAGGATGCGCCCCTCGCAGACGAGGGCGATGGCGTCGGCGATGCCGACGAGGCGCGCGATGCGCTGCGTGCCGCCGGCGCCGGGGATGATGCCGAGCCGCGTCTCGGTGAGGCCCACCAGGGCCTTGGGGCTGGCGATCCTCAGGTCGCAGGCGAGCGCGACCTCGCAGCCGCCGCCGAGCGCCGCGCCGTCGATGGCCGCCACGACGGGCTTGTCCAGCGCGTCGATGGCCGCGATCACGTCGGGCAGGAGCGGGTCGTCCGGCGGCAGGCTCATCTCGCGGATGTCGGCGCCGGCGATGAAGCGCCCCGGGCCGCCGCTCAGCACGATGGCGCTGACGCCGGGGTCAGCCCCGAGCGCGCCCACGGCGTCGCGCAGGCCCTGCCGCACGCCCTTGGACAGGGCGTTGACCGGCGCATGGTCGATCACCACCACGCCGACCGGGCCGTGCCGCTCGACCCGGACGGGAGAGGTCGCCGCGTCCATGGCTCAGACCCGCTCGATGAGGGCGGCGATGCCCTGGCCGACGCCGATGCACATGGTGGCGACCGCGCGCTTCTGGCCGCGCGCCTCCAGCGCGCTCACCGCCGTCATGGCGAGCCGCGCGCCGGACATGCCGAGGGGATGGCCGAGGGCGATGGCGCCGCCGTGCGGGTTCACGTGCTCCGCATCGTCCGGCAAGCCGAGCTGGCGCAGCACGGCGAGCGCCTGGGCGGCAAACGCCTCGTTGAGCTCGATCACGTCGATGTCGGCGAGGGCGAGACGGTTCTTCTCCAGGAGCTTTCTGGTCGCCGGCGCCGGGCCGATGCCCATGATGCGCGGCGGCACCCCCGCCTGCACCACCGACACCATGCGGGCGCGCGGCGTGAGGCCATACTTGCGGGCCGCCGCCGCCGAGGCGAGGATCAGCGCGCCCGCCCCGTCATTGACGCCGGAGGCGTTGCCGGCGGTCACGGTGCCGCCCTCCTTGCGGAACGGCGCCCTGAGGGCGGCGAGCTGCTCCAGGGTGGTGTCGCGCGGGTGCTCGTCCTTCTCCACGCGGACGAGCGCGCCCTTCTTGCCCTTGATCTCGACCGGAGCGATCTCCCGGTCGAAGAAGCCGCTGTCCTGCGCCGCGCGGGTGCGCTGCTGGGAGCGATAGGCGAACAGGTCCTGGTCGGCGCGCGAGACCTGGAAGTCCTCGGCCACGTTCTCGCCGGTCTCGGGCATGGAATCGACGCCGTACTGCGCCTTCATCAGCGGGTTCACGAAGCGCCAGCCGATGGTGGTGTCGAAGATCTCCGCCTGGCGCGCGAACGCTTCCGCCGCCTTGCCCATGACGAAGGGCGCGCGGGTCATGCTCTCCACGCCGCCGGCGATCACGAGGTCGGCGTCGCCGGTCATGATCGCCCGCGCGCCGATGCCCACCGCGTCGAGCCCCGAGCCGCACAGGCGGTTCACCGTGGTGCCGGGGGCGCTGGCCGGCAGTCCGGCGAGCAGCGCGGCCATGCGCGCCACGTTGCGGTTGTCCTCTCCCGCCTGGTTGGCGCAGCCGAACACCACGTCGTCCAGCGCCTCCCAGTCGACGCCCGCATTGCGCTCCATCAGGACGCGGATGGGATGGGCGGCGAGATCGTCCGTCCGCACGTCCTTCAGCACGCCCGCATAGCGGCCGATGGGCGTGCGCGCGAAATCGCAGATATAGGCGTCGTTCATCGCGTCCTCCGTGCGCAGGCGGGCGCCGCGCGCTCAGTTCTTGATCTTCTGCAGCAGTTCGCGGGCGATGATGAGCTGCTGGATCTGGGTGGTGCCCTCATAAAGGCGGAACAGCCGCACGTCTCGGAAGAAACGCTCAACGGCATATTCCGACATGTAGCCGGCACCGCCGTGGATCTGCACCGCGCGGTCGGCGACCCGGCCCACCATCTCGGAAGCGAACATCTTGCAGGCCGAGGCCTCGATGGTGACGTTCTCGCCGGCATCGCGCCGGCGCGCGGCATCGAGCACCATGGAGCGGGCGGCGTAGGTCTCCGCATAGCTGTCCGCGAGCAGCGCCTGCACCAGCTGGAACTCGGCGATGGGCCGGCCGAACTGCTGGCGCTCGCATGCATAGGCGGCGCTCAGCTCGATGAGCCGCGTCGCCGCGCCCACGCAGACGGCGGAGATGTGCAGACGCCCCTTGTCGAGCACCCGCATGGCGACCCTGAAGCCCTGGCCCTCGGCGCCGACGAGCGCATCGGCGGGGACGACGCAGTCCTCGAACATCACGTCGCTGGTGTGGGCGCCGCGCTGGCCCATCTTGCGATCCCACGGGCCGAGCGAGAGGCCCAGCGCCTCGCGCTCCACAAGGAAGCAGGAGATGCCGCCCGCTCCCGGCGTGTCGGAGGTGCGCGCCATGACGGTATAGAGCCCGGCCTCGGGGGCGTTGGTGATGTATCGCTTGGTGCCGTTGATGACCCAGCTGCCGTCGGCGCGCCGCACCGCCCGGGTGCGCAGGGACGCGGCGTCCGACCCGGCATCGGGCTCGGTCAGGGCGAAGGACGAGACAAGCTCGCCGCTGGCGAGGCGCGGCAGGTAGCGCTGGCGCTGCGCCTCGGTGCCCGCGAGCACGATCGCCTGGGAGCCGATGCCGATATTGGTCCCAACCGCCGAGCGGAAGGCGGGCGCGGCGCGACAGAGCTCCATGACGATCTCCACCTCCTCGGCCATGCCGAGGCCGAGGCCGCCCCACTCCTGCGGGATCGACAGGCCGAACAGTCCGAGCTCGCGCATCTGCGAAAGGATGGCCGGATCGATGACGTCGCTCTCCGCCACCGCCGGCTCGGCCGGGATCAGCCGCTCGTCCACGAAGCGGCGGACGGTGTCCTTGAGCAGGGTGAAGGTTTCATGATCCAGCGCCACCGGTACCCTCCCCGAGATGCCGCGCTTGCTCGCATGCGCGCCGACCGGCGTGCACGACAATTCGGGCCGGACACCCCGTTCTCCATCTCCGCGCGAGCCGCCGATCCAGCGACAAAGCGCGTGGATCTGCACGGATCTCGCTCCGGCCGGAAGGGGTATCGGAGTTTCCCCGACAAGTCCAGATTCTAATCCATTATGCGGAACGCATTTTTATTTTCTTGATTTCGATCCCGGCCGGATTATCAGTTTGTCAGCGCGCCGCCCCAGCCGGAAGGATGCTCCGTGTCTCTCAAGAAGCTGATCGACCCCGCCTCCATCGCCATCGTCGGCGTCTCCACCAAGAAGGCCACGTTCCAGGTGGGCGGGCGCGCGATCTTCGATCACCTGCGGCTGCACGGCTACGACCAGCGCATCGATCTGGTGACCCGCGAGAAGGCGGTGATCGATGGCGTCGAGACCGTCACCAGCCTCCGCGAGTTGTCCCATGTTCCGGACTGCGTGGTGATCTCGGTGCCGGCCGACGACGTCTACGCCACGGTGGAAGAGGCGCTCGGCCTCGGGGTGCGGGCGTTCGTGGTCATCACCGGCGGGTTCTCGGAATCCGGCGAGGAGGGCGCCGCCAAGCAGGCGCGCCTCGCCGCGCTGGTGCGCAGCCACGGCGCGGCCATGCTTGGACCGAACACCACCGGCTTCGTCAATCTCGGCCGGCGCGTCGCCCTGAGCTCCACCAGCCGCATCACCGCCAGCCTGCCGCGCCCGGGCGTGGTGGGCCTCGTGGTGCAGAGCGGGGCGCTCGGCAGCGCGCTGATGGAGGAGGCCGAGCGCGCCGGCATCGGCCTCAGCCACGTCATCTCCACGGGAAACGAGGCGGCGACCGGCCTCGCGGACTTCGTGCAGTTCCTGGTCGACGACCCGGCGACGCGCGCCATCGCGCTCTATGTGGAGGGCATCCGCGAGAGCGGCCGGCTGCTGGCGGCCGCGCGCAGCGCCCATGCCGCCGGCAAGCCGGTGGCGCTCTACAAGGCTGGCCGCTCGGAGGCAGGCAGGCGCACCGCCGCCGGCCATACCGGCGCGCTGGTCGGCGAGCGCGGCGCCTACGAGGCGGCGGTGCGCCAGCTCGGCTGGGTGGATGTCGCCGCCATCGAGGACCTGCTGCCGGTGGCGCAATATGTGGCGACCGCCTGCGCCACCCGCAGCCTTGGCATCCTCACCGTTTCCGGCGGCTATGGCGGCTGCGTCGCCGACGCGCTGGAGAGCAGCGGCGCCGTGTCCCTTCCCGCGCCCGGGGAGGCCACCGTGGCGCGCATGCGGGCCGACATCCCGGCGTTCCTGTCCACCAGGAACCCAGTGGACATCGCCGGCACGCCGTTCCGCCGTCCCGAGGGCTTCGCCACCTGCCTCGACGCCTTCGCGGACGATCCCGCCTTCGACGGCATCGCGGTCGCCAATACCCCCATCGTGCCGCCCTGGGCGGAGAACGTGGCCGATGCGATGATCGCCGCCAGCCGGCGCACCGGCAAGCCGATCTCGCTGGTCTCGCCCGCGGAGATCTTCAACGGCGCCGCGCTCGGGCGGCTGCGGCGCGAGGGCGTGCCGGTCTTCACCCGCATCGACACCTTCGTGGCGGCGGTGGCCGGTGCGGCGGTGGCCGACGCGGCGCGGCGCGCGCCCCCCCGCCTGCTGCGCGAGGGTCCGGCCGAGGGCCGGGAGCTGCGCCTCGACGGCGTGCCGGTCGCCCTCAGCGAGGCGGCCAGCAAGGACCTGCTGAAGGCCCGCGGCCTCGCCTTTCCGCGCGAGGCGTTCGTGCCCGGCGCAGACGGTGCGGCGGTCCTCGCCGCCGCCCGCGAGGTGGGCTATCCGGTGACGCTGAAAGGCATGGCCGCCGGGGTGGTCCACAAGTCCGAGCTCGGCCTCGTGGCCGTGGCGGTGCCCGACGAGGCGGCGCTCAAGGCGAGGATCGCGGCGATGCTGGACAGCATCAAGACGCATGCCCTCACGCTTGAAGGCTTCCTCCTCGCCGAGACGGTGCGGCCCCAGGCGGAGGTGATCCTTGGCCTAGGCCTGGACCCGGAGTTCGGCCCCACCCTCACCTTCGGTGCCGGCGGCATCTACACCGAGATCATGCGGGACGTGGCGGTGCGCATCCTGCCGCTGGACCCCCAGGAGATCGCCGCCATGATTCGCAGCTGCCGGATCGCGGCGCTGCTCGAAGGCGCGCGCGGCCGGCCGGCGCTCGACGTGGAGGCGCTGACCGACCTTGCGGTCGCCGTCGCTGACCTCGCGCCCGGCCTCGGCCACGACTTTGCGGGCCTGGAGCTCAACCCGGTGGGCGTGGGACGCGCCGGCGAGGGCGCGTGGATCCTCGACGCCACCGTGTTCCGCATGGGCGCGCCGTCGTGAGCGCGCCGGGCAAGAGGCGCGAGAAGCGCATCGCCGCAAAGGATGCCGGCGCCCTGATCGCGCGCACACTCGCCGACGGGGACCTCCTCGCCATCGGCGGCTTGTTCAAGCAGGGCCGCCCCTTGGCCCTGGTGCGCGAGGTGATCCGGCTCGGCCGCAAGAAGCTCAAGCTCGTCTCCTCGCCCGGCTCCGGCTTCGACGTGGACCTGCTGATCGCTGCGGGCTGCGTGGCGGAGACGTTCCTGCCGGCGGTGACGCTGGAGGACCGCATGTGCCCCGCCTTCCGCGGCGCCGTGGAGGCGGGCACCGTCACCGCCCACTGCGTCGACGCGCTGTCTATCGTCGGCGGGCTCCTGGCGGCGGCGAACGGCGTGCCGTTCCAGCCAGTGGCGGCCTGGAAGGGCTCGGACGTGCCGAAGCACAATCCGCTCGTCGCCCCAATCACCTGCCCGTTCACCGGCGAAGCGCTCTACGCCACCCGCGCCATCCGCCCCAAGCTCGCTTTGCTCCATGCCCAGGAGGCCGACGCCTACGGCAACGTGCGCCACCTCGCCACCATGACCTATGCGGACCAGCTCATCGCCCGCGCCGCCGAGACGGTGATCGTGAGCGTCGACCGCATCGTCCCGCCGGATGAGATCATCGCGCGCCCGCGCGAGACCTCCATCCCCTGCATCTATGTGGACGCGGTGGTGGAGATCCCCTACGGCGCCCACCCCACCGGCAGCTTCCCGCTCTACTCCATCGACGAGGCCTATATCGAGCACTATGCCGACCTCGCCGAGGCCGCCCGGCGCGGCGCCGACGGCGCGCGGGAAAGGCTCGCCGACTACATCGCGGCTCACGTGCGCGCGCCGGCGCGCCAGGAGGACTATCTCGCTCTCGCCGACGGCACCGCCCGAATGCGCGCGCTCGAGGAGGAGGCCGCATCCCTATGACCACCGACTGCGCGCCGGCCGAGCTCCAGGCCGTCTATCTCTCCCGCGACCTTGAGGATGGCGAGCTCGGCGCTGCCGGGGCGTCGGCGGCCATTCCCATGGCGGCGATCCTGCTCGCCCGCCTCACCCATGCGCCGAACATTCAGATCGCCGGCGAGATGTTCGTCAATCCGCGGCCCAGAAAGCTGTGGAACTCCATGCTGGACGACCGGGCGCTCGGGGCGTGCGAGGCCTCGGAGACGTTCCTGGAACTGTTCGGCCACTCCCATCGCGGCCTCGACTTCTTCTTCCACAACGGCATGCAGGTGGACGCGCACGGCAACATCAACCTGCATTTCGTGGGCGGCACCATCGACAAGCCGAAGATGCGCGGGCCGGGTGCCGCCAACATCTCCTATGCCGCCATGTCGCGGCGCTTTTACATCTGCACAACCGCGCACTCGCCCCGCACCTTCGTGGAGAAGGTGGACTTCGTCACCTCCCCCGGCTTCCTTGACGGGCCGAAAAGCGTCAAGGCGGCCGGCCTGAAGGGCGGCCCCCGCTTCTGCATCACGCCGCTGGCGGTGATGGACTTCAACCCGCAGACCCTGCGCATGCGCCTGAAGTCGGTGCATGCCTGGAGCTCGGTGGACGAGGTGGCGGCGAAGACCGGCTTCGCGCTCGAAGTGCCGGCCGAGGTGCCGGAGACGCCCGCGCCCACCGCGCGCGAGCTGGAGCTGCTGCGCGGCATCGTGGACCCCGACGGCCTGCTGCGGAACTGAGCGCCGCCCCGGCCTCAGGAGGCGCGGGCGCGCAGGGCGAGCGCGGCGTCGAGCGCCGCGTCGTGCTCGGCGCTGCCATGGGCGGCCGCCTGCATGGCGGCGGCGGCGCCGAGGAAGTCCTGAAGATGGGTGCGCTCCGCCATGCGCAGAAGGCGCTTGGTCATGCGGATCGCCGGCGCGGGCTTGGCGGCGATCTCGCCGGCGAGCGCGAGCGCGCGCGGCAGAAGCTCCTCCTCTGGCACCACGTCGAGCACCAGGCCGAGGCGCAGCGCCTCCGCGGCATCGATGGGCCGGCCGCGGAAGCTGATCTCGCACGCCCGCTGGTAACCCACATGGCGCACCAGGAACCAGCCGCCGCCGTCTCCGGAGACGATGCCGAGATTGACGAACACCTCGCCGAACAGCGCCGTGCCCGAGGCGAGGCGCATGTCGCACATGAGGCTCAAGTCGCAGCCCGCGCCCATGGCCGGCCCGTTCACCGCGGCAATGGTGGGGATGTCGAGCCGCTGCATGATCTGCGGGATCTGCTGCACGCCCGACAGGTAGGCCTCGGCGATCTCCACCGCCGGCCCCGCGAACATGCCGGCCTTCGCCCGCATGTCCTTCACGTTGCCCCCGGCGGAGAACACCGGCCCCGCGCCGGTGATCACCAGGACGCGGACGGCGCCGTCCTGCTCCACCTCCCTGAGCCGCGCCACCAGGGCATCGAGCATGTGGCGGTCGGAGAGCGGATTGCGCCGCGCGGGATCGTTCAGGGTCAGGAGCGCGACGCCGTCGGGCCGGCGATCCAGCAGGACCTCATCGGACATCGGAAACCTCCGGGACACCGGGATGGGCCGCCACGTTGCCGTCCAGCAGGCGGCGCTCGATCTCGCGGGCGATCTGCACGAGGCGCTGGCCGATCTTGCGCTGCTTCCAGCCAGGCAGGTGCCGGGCCGGGGCGCCGCAGGCGAGCGCGTAGACCGGCGAGCCGCCGGGGAAGACCAGCGGCACGGCCACGCCGTTGATGTCGGTGTTCCAGCTCGCGGACGCGGTGGTGAAGCCCTGCTCGGCCACCTCGCGCCGCCCGGTCTCGATGCTGGCGAGCAGGGTGTCCCAGCGCTTGGCGTGGCGCTCGCGCAGCAGGCCGAGGAGATACTGGAGCTCGTTCTCGGCCAGCGGCGCGATCAGGGCATGTCCGGTGGCGGTGCCTGCCAGCGGGATGCGCGAGCCCACTTCCAGGCGCAGGGTCATGAGCGTGTTGAGGGAGTGGCACACCTCGAGCTCGATCACGTCGAGGCGGTCGCGCGCGGCGAGGGAGGCATGGACCGCGAAGGTGTCCGCCAGCTCCTTCAGGTAGGGCCGCACCAGGTCGCCGAGGCTGAACGGCTCGCGCGCGGCGAATCCCAGCGCCAGCACCGCCGTGCCGATGCGGAACTGCCGCCGGCGTGGCGAATAGTGCAGATAGCCGAGGCCGGCCAGCGCCTGGAGCAGACGCGACGTGGTGGGCTTGGGCAGGCCCACCTTCTCCGCCACCTCCATGCCGCTGAGCCAGACCGACTGGGTGGTGCCGAACGCCTCGAGCACGATGAGCCCGCGCGCCAGCGCGTTCACGAAGTCGCGGTCCTGCGCGATCACCCCGCGCTGGCGGCGGCGGCGCACCATGTCGCGCGGGGCCGGGGCGGCCCGGTCTTCGGCGGTGCTTTCGTCGATCTGGTCATCCATGGAAAGGTCAGTCGCCCCAGAAGCTCGCGCCCAGTTGATCCATGCGGTGGCCGATCTCGCTCGACATGGCCATCAGCTCCGGTCCCAGCTCGTCCTGGAACCGCGCCGGATCGAGATCGCGCCGCCGCGTGCCGCAATTGAGCGCCAGGATGGTTTCGCCGCGGTCGAGCCACACCGGCGCGCCCACCGCATATATCTCCCGGCGCCAGTCGCCGAAGGAGACCGAGAAGCCACGCCGGTCCACCTCGGCGATGGCCTCGCGCAGGCCATCCTCCATCGCGTCGGCGGAGGGGCCAGCCGCGGCGCGGATGGCCTGCATGTGGGCCTCGCGTGCCGGCGGCGGCAGCGCCCACATATAGGCCCGCCCCATGGCCGACTGGGCGATGGGCACCAGGGCGCCGATATGCAGGCGCATGGTGATGGTCTCGGGACCCGAGCAATAATGCAGATAGATCATGTCCGGACCGTTGCCGATGCCGAGCGCGACCGACATTTCGTGCTTGTCGGCCATGGCCTGCATCAGCGGCTCGGCCACCTGGCGCACCGAGAGCGTGCGCAGCACCGTGTAGCCGAGCGTGGAGACCTTGTCGCCGAGGTGGTACTGGGCGTGCGGCCCCACCTGCCGCAGATAGCCCATGGCGCACAGCGTGTAGGCGAGCCGCGCCACGGTCGCCTTGGGCAGCCCGGTGCGCTCGGCGATCTCCTTGTTGCCGAGCGGCGCGTCGATGGCGCGGAAAGCCCGCAATATGGCGAGCCCGCGCGCCAGCGAGACGACCTCGGTGGTCTTGTCCTTGGATGGCGCCATGATCCTTCCCACGCTCGCACCCTCAAGCCGGATTCGCCTACGCCGAATCCGGCTCTCTCAATAAGTTAGAGAGCGAACCACAGTCCACGTGGAAGCGCCTCGCGCTTCCGGAGCGACCAATCGCACTCTAAGTCCCGGTCCAGACCGGCGCGCGCTTCTCGGCGAAGGCGCGCGGGCCCTCCTGAGCGTCGCGGCTGTCATAGACGGAGCGATAGATCTGCTTGGCCTCGGCAAGGCCGGCGTCGCAGCCCAGGCTCATGGCATTGAGCAACGACTGCTTGCCCGCCGCCACCGAGAGCGGAGCGTTGGCGACGATGATGCGCGCCAGCGTCCGTGCCCGCTCCAGCGCCGCTTCTGCCGTCGGCTCCACATAATTGACGAAGCCGATGGCGTGCAGGCGTTCGATCGTCTGGGGCTCGCCGGTGAGGACCATCTCCATCACCAGCGGCTGCGGCATCTGCCAGAGGAGCGGCACCGCCCAGGGCGAGCCGCGCCCGCGCTTCACCTCGGTGATCCCGCCGCTGGTGCCGGCGACGCCGATGCGGATGTCGGCGTTGAGCGAGAGCATGAAGCCGCCTGCGGCGAAGTGGCCGGTCATGGCGGCGATGATAGGCGCGCGCACGCGGCGCATGCGCTCGTGAAACGGGTCGCGAATTATCTGCAGTACGTCGCCGCCCTTGGCACCGATGCTGCTCGCCTCCTTCAGGTCCATGCCGGCGCAGAACGTGCCGCAGGGCGCGGCGGTGAGGATCACGGCGCGGATCTCGGGGCGCCGGTCTACCTCCTCCCACAGGTCGAAGAGCCTCTCGGCGGCAGCGACCGACAGGGCGTTGCGCCGCTCCGGGCGGTTCAGGGTGATGGTGGCGAGGCCGTCTGCGGCCTCGAATTGCACGATCTCGTCGGGATGCATCACCGATTCCGTTCCTTGCCGAATGATGGCACGGCGATCAGGCTACATCAAAAACTCACTGTGCGGAACGTATTTTCAAAATGTAATTGTACCTTCCTCCGATCTGTGTCACGTTCATAAGTATCGGGACGATGAGGGCCCGGCCCGGCGCGTTCGTGCGCGCCGCCGGCGTTCATCCCGTGACCGCCGGCGCGACCCGGCGTGCGACAAGAAAAACTTTGGAGGAACGACATGCGGGGACACTTCTCTCGCGCTATTGGGCTTCTCATGGGCCGCCGGCGCGGCCGCGGCCGCGCGTCGGCCCTCTTCTGCGGCGGCGCCTTCGCGGCGCTGCTGGCGCTGCCGGCCGGGGCGGAGACGCTCACGCTCGGCGCCACCAACGCCACGTCGAGCCACTACCAGGTGGCCGTGGGCATGGCGCAGGCCATCGAGAAGGGAAATCCGGGCACCACGGTCACGGTGGTGGAGACCGGGGCCAGCGTCGACAACGTGCGCCGGCTGGCGCGGGGCGAGATCGACCTCGGCCTCGTGGCGGGCGACGTCTTTGTGCAGGCGAAGAACGGCACCGGCCAGTTCGAGGGCAAGCCGGTGGCCGACCTCGTGGCGCTCTACCCCTATGACGATTCCATCATCAACATCGCGGTGCGCGTCGACAGCGGCATCACCGACCTCAACGGGCTGACGGGCAAGAACTTCACGCCCGGCATTCGCGGCAGCGGCGGCGAGCTGCTCGTCACCCAGAGCTTCAACCTGCTTGGCATCAAGCCGCGCTACATCTACGGCACCGTGAACGACGCCATCGAGGGCGTCGGCAACAACCAGCTCGTGGGCTACTCCAAGTACGCCGCCGCCTCGCGCGTCGACGCGACTCTGCGCGAGCTGATGACCAAGGTGGACATGCGCATCCTGGGCTTCACCAAGGAGCAGCAGGAGAAGGTGCTCGCCAAGATCCCGGGCGTGAGCTTCGTCACCATCCCGGTCGGCTTCATCAAGGACAACCCGGCCTTCGCCACGCCCTCGGTGCCGATCGTCTATGCCACGCGTTTGTCGCTGATGAACGATGCGACCGCGAAGAAGATCGCCCACGCCATCGACCAGAACCGGCAGATCCTCATCAGCGTGTGGCCGCAGCTGAAGGACTACGACTTCAAGAAGTCGCTGCTCGAGACGGTCGAGATCGGCATCGCCGTCCATCCCGGCGCGCTCGCCCACTGGAAGTCGGCGCAATAATTCCTTCGGCTGCGAACGTCAGAGGCGCTCAGATGGCAGACGGCACCACCGACAGCTGGCTCGGCAAGAGCACGGCGTTCTCCTTGCGGATCATCCTCATCGGATTCGCGCTGTTCCAGCTCTACACCTCGTTCGCGGGGATGATGGAGCCGCTGGTCCAGCGGGGCCTGTTCCTCGGGCTCGGGCTCGGGTCGGTGTTCCTGCTCTCGGCCGTCGAGGGCGGGAGCAAGGGCGCGCGCCGCATCCTCGACATCGTGCTGGCGCTCGCGGGCTACTACGTCTGCTTCCACGTGGCGCTCAACAACCAGCGCCTGTCCGACTTCATGGGCGAGTTGAGCACGCTCGACCTCGCGCTCGGCTTCATCGCGCTGGCCCTGGTGCTGGAGGCGGCGCGCAGGACCATCGGCTGGTTCCTGCCGCTGCTCGCGCTCACCGGGCTACTCTATTTCTATCTGGGCAGCGCCTATGTGAGCGGGCCGTGGCAGCCGCCGCGCGTCTCCACCCTGACGCTGATCGAGACCACCTACGCCTCCACCGAGACCATCTTCGGCTACATGGTCGACATGGGCACCCGGGTGATCGCGGTGTTCATCATCTTCGGCGCGCTGCTGCTCAGCACTGGGGCGACGGAGATCTTCATCAAGCTCGCCACCCTGATCGCCGGCCGCAGCTGGGGCGGCCAGGCGAAGGTGTGCACCGCCTCCTCCGCCCTGTTCGGGACGGTGACCGGATCGGCGGTGGCGAACGTGATGGCGCTCGGCCCCATCACCATCCCCACCATGCACCGGGCGGGCTACACCAAGAGCTACGCCGCCGCCATCGAGGCGGTGGCGTCGGCGGGCGGGCAGATCATGCCGCCGGTGATGGGGGCGGGCGCCTTCATCATGGCGGAGATGCTGGACATTCCCTATTCCAGCGTGGTCGGCGCCGCCCTCATCCCGGCCATCCTCTACTTCCTCACCATCTGGTTCAGCGTCGGATTCCGCGCGCGCAAGATGAACATCCGCCCGCTCGACCGCTCGGAGATGCCGTCGGCGCGCGAGCTGCTCGACCCCTACACCGCCTTGCCCATGTATCTGCCGGTTGGCGTCCTCATCGGCATGCTCGCCATGGACCTCACCCCCACCCTCGCGGGCGCGACGGCGGTGGCGATGCTGGTCGTCACCCAAGTGATCCTGCGCGGCGCGAAATGCTTGGCCGAGGGCCGCGCTCATGAGCTCGGCGCCACCTACAGCGAGTATCTGGGCCAGGTGCTGGAAGGCCTCTACGACGCCGGCCGGGCCATCGCTATGATCGCGGTGCTGCTCGCCTGCGCGGCGATTGTGGTGAAGGTGCTCACCGCCACCGGGGTGGGTGTGAAGGTGTCGAGCCTCATCCTGTCGCTGTCGGGCGAGAACCTCGTCTTCGTGCTGATCCTCACCGCGGTGCTCGCCATCCTTCTCGGCATGGACGTGCCCACCACCGCCTCCTACATCCTGGCGGCGGCGGTGGCGGCGCCCATCGTCATCAAGCTCGGCGTCGCCCCGCTCAACGCCCACCTGTTCATCTTCTATTTCGCGATCCTGTCCGCCATCACGCCGCCGGTCTGCGCGAGCGTGTTCGCGGCTGCTTCGATAGCGAAAGTGAACTTCTGGAAGGTGGGCGGGCATGCGGTGGTGCTGGCCATCGGGCTCTACCTGATCCCGTTCCTCTTCATCTTCCGCACCGGGGTGCTGATGGAGGGCTCGTGGCTGCAGATCGCCTATGACACGGGCATCACCTCCATCGCGATCATCGCCATCACGGCGGCCTCCACGGGCTACTTCTTCGGCCCGCTCAACTGGCCGCTGCGGATCTTCGTCTATGGCGCGGCGGCGCTGCTGTTCTATCCGGCGGCCTGGAGCGACATCGTCGGCCTGATCATGATCGCGGCGCTGGCAGGGGTGAGCCACTTTCGCGAGCCGCGATCGGCCGGCGCCGCACAGCGGCAGCCCGCGGATCTGAAGCTTTAGCTTCGGCCGCGCCTGCGCCGCGGCCCTGGCCCCCCGCACCGTCGATCGAAATCCTTGCGCCCGGATCGTCCCGCGATCCGGGCGCAAGCTGTTTCGGGCCACAAAAGACGCGCCGCCGCGCGCGGGCGCCCGGCGAGGCGTCCGGCGCTTCGCGATGGCCGTCGTGGTTTTCAGGAAGATCAGCACGCCGCCGCACCGGAACATATCCCGGTCGACAAGGCGGCAATGGCGCGAGCGCCGGCGGGACCTAAGCCTTGTACCGGCGCGCGGCGCGGGCGCGGCGCTCCAGCCACCAGCCGAACGGCTTCGGCCAGTGCGCCCAGCCGCCGTCCTCAACAAGCGTGGCGGCGGCGTGGAGCGCCCAGTTCGGATCGGCGAGCATCGCGCGGCCGATGGCGACGAGGTCCGCATCCTCGCGCGTCAGAACCGCCTCGGCCTCGGCCGCATCGGCGATGCCGCCGACCGCGATCACGCAGGCGCCGGTCGCCCGCCTGAGCTGGCTCGCGAACGGCACCTGGAAGCCTGGGCCGCGGGGCACCATCATCTGGCCGCTCGGCAGGATCATGCCGCCCGAGGAGCAGTCCACCAGGTCGACGCCGGCGGCGATCAACGCCTTCACCAGCACCTGGGAATCCTCCAGCGACCAGCCGATGCCGATCCCGTCCACCGACGAGATTCGGCAGGCGAGCGGCTTGTGCGCCGGCCAGGCCGCCCGCACGCCCTCCACCACTTCGAGAGGAAATCGCATGCGCCCCTCGATCGCCCCGCCGTACGCGTCGGCGCGGGTGTTGGAGAGGGGCGACAGGAAGCTGTGGAGGAGATAGCCGTGGGCCATGTGGATCTCGATGAGGTCCACGCCCGCCGTATCGGCGCGCCGGGCCGCAGCCGCGTAGGCGGCCACGAGCGGGGCCATGTCGGATGGCGCCATCGCGCGCGGAACATGGCCGCCGGGAGCCGCGGGCGCATCGGTCGGCCCGAGCACCGCCCCGCCGGCCTCCGGCGCGAGCGGCCGGAACCCCTCCCACGGCGCGGACGTCGCCGCCTTGCGGCCTGCATGCTGGAGCTGCACGCCGAGCGCCGCGCCGCAGGCGTGGACCGCTTCCGCGAGGCCGCGCAGGGCGTGTTCCTGCGCACCGTCCCAGAGCCCGAGATCGAGGTCGGTCGAGCGCCCCTCCGGGGTCACGGCGGTGGCCTCCGCCACCACCAGCCCGGCGCCGCCGAGGGCGAAGCGCGCGAGATGCGCCTGGTGCCAGGCCGTCGCGCGCGCCTCGGGCGCGCTGTAGGTCTGCATGGGCGAGACCACCACGCGGTTCTTCAGCGTGAGGCCGCGCAGGCCGAGGGGCTGGAACAGACGCGCCATCTCAGCCCGGGTTCTGGTGCATGGCCTTGGCGATGATGGTGCGCTGGATCTGCGAGGTGCCGCCGCCGATGGTGCTCTGCATGCCTTCGCGGAAATAGCGCTCCATGTCCGAGTCCGGCAGCATGGAGTGCCCGCCGAGGATCTGCATGCCCATGCGCGAGACATTCTGCAGCGTCTCGGATGCGAACAGCTTGCCCATGGCCACCTCCTTGGCGCACGGCTCGTGCCGTGAGGCGAGCTCGGCGCCGCGGTAGACCAGGAGCCGGGCGGCATCCACCTGGGTCTGCATGTCGGCGAGCATGTGGCGGATCACCTGGAAATCGAAGATCGGCCGGTCGAACTGCTCGCGCTCGTGGGCATAGGCGAGCGCGTCGCTCACCGCGGTCTGGGCATTGCCCACATAGGCGGCGGACACCGCGATGCGCTCCAACTCCAGATGATCGGTGATGATCTCCCATCCCTGCCCCTCGTGACCGAGCAGGTTGGCGGCGGGCACCCGCGCGTCGTCGAGGAAGATCTCCGTGGTGCCGGTGGCGCGGCGCGCCAGAGTCGGCAGCCGGCGGATGTCGACGCCCGCCGTGTCGTTGGGCACCAGCAGCACCGAGAGCCCGCGGTGCTTGGCGGTCTCCGGGTCGGTGCGCACCAGCATCTGGATGGTCACGTTCTGCGCCGCCGCGCCGCTGCACCAGAGCTTCTGGCCCTTGATGACGTAGCTCTCGCCGTCGCGTCGGGCGCGGGTGCGAGTGCTGGCAGCGTCCGAGCCGGCCGAGGGCTCGGAGATGGAGATGGAGAAGCGCCGCGCGCCGGACATGAAGGGTTCGAGATAGTCCGCCTTCTGGGCGTCGTTGCCGAACTTCACGATGTTCATGGCGGTGAAGGTGGGCACCAGCACCGCAGTCGCGAAGTCGAAGCCGAACTTGCCGAGCCCCTCGCACATGAGCGCGTAGTCGAAGATGTCGCCGCCGTAGCCGCCGTGATCCTCCGGGATCAGCAGGCGCAGCCAGCCTTCCTTGGCGATCTTCTCATAGCCTTCGTAAGGGTAGGCGCGCGCCTCGTCCTGGGTGCGGATGTATTCGCGCGTGATCTCCTTCTCCATGAAGCGGTCGACGGTGTCGTGCCAGGCGCTCTGTTCGCTGTTGAGGAAGTTCATTGGGCCGCAGGCTCCGCAAGGGTGAAGGGGTCGTTCGAGGGCGGCAGCAGGCGCGCGCCCAAGATGAGCAGGCTGAACTCGCAGCGCATGACTTTTTCCCGGCGCTGGTTCGCGCCGACGAGCTCGAGCGTGGCAACGCCGGCGCCTCCGTCCTTCTCGCGCAGGTCGATGATCTCGGAGCGCGCCCACAGGGTGTCGCCGATGAAGGTGGGCTTGAGGAATCGCAGCCGGTCCACGCCGTAGAACGCGTCCACCACGCTCGAATCGAAGGGCAGGAGCGCGTTGACGATGGAGAAGACGAGCGAGCCCTGAACCACCCGCCGGCCGAAGCGCGCGGTCTTGGCGAACTCCTCGTTGGCGTGGATCTCCAGCCAGTTGCCGGTGAGCATGCAGAAGTTGACCACGTCGGTCTCGGTCAGCGTGCGCCCGCGCGAGACCTTGGACTGGCCGACCTTCAATTCGGGAAACGGCTGATCGATCATCGCTCCTGCTCTTCCTTCCTGGTCACCGGCCCTGCCAGACGGGCACGCGCCCCTCGGCGAAGGCGCTCGGCCCTTCCTGTGCATCGGCGCTGGCATAGACCGCGCGGTGAAGCTCGGCGCCGCGCGCGAGCCCGCCCGCGCAGCCGAGGTCCATGCCGGCGGCGAGCGTTGCCTTGGCGGCGCGCACGGAGAGCGGCGCGTTCCGGGCGATCTGGCCGGCGAGGGCGAGGGCGCGCGCCAGCACCACCTCCGGCGTCGCCTCGAGATGGTTGACGAAGCCGTGGCGCCACAGCTCCTCCACGGGCAAAGGCGCGCCGGTGAGCATCATCTCGCTCAGCACCGGCTGCGGCAGCATCCACAGCAGCGGCACGGCCCAGGAGGTGCCCCGGCCGAACCGCACCTCGGAGATGGCGGCGCGCGATCCGGCGAGGCCAACGCGGATGTCGGCGCCCATGGCGAGCAGCATGCCGGCGCCGCTGAAATGGCCGTTGAGCGCCGCCACCACCGGCTGGCGGACTGCGCGCAGGCGCTCCTGGAACGGATCGGCGATGCGTGCGAGGAGGTCCGCGCCCTCGGCCCGCGCCGCGGCCATCTCCTTGAGATCCATGCCGGCGCAGAAGGTGCCGCACGGGGCGGCGGCGAGCACGACGGCGCGGATCGCCTGGTCCGCGTCGATGCGGGCCCACGCGGCGGTGAGCGCGTTCGCCATGGACGCGGTGAGGGCGTTGCGCCGCGCCGGCCGGTTCAGGGTGACACGCGCGATGCCGTCGGCGACGGCCAGTTCCACCTCATCCGCCTGCATGGCGCGGCGCCTTCCTCCAGGGCGGGCCCGATGGCGGGCCGGAGCGCTCGGGGCGCCCTTCTCTGGCGACGACCTTAGTGCCTGCCCGGCGGGCGGGTCAAACAAAAATCCATCTTGCGGAACTGATTTTCGAAATACACTTGACTTTACGCCCCGCAGCGACGCACCCTCTGCATCGATCCGGACCCTGCGGGACCCGGCGCGCCTCGGCGCGCCCCGGCCTATGGCGTTGCGGAAGAATGATTTCTTTGGGAGAGGCGCGCATGAGGCGTTCGCTGAGGCTCGGGGCCGGTTCCGGCTTCTGGGGAGATGCCTTCGACCCTGCGGTCGAGCTGCTGGAGCGGGGGACGCTCGACTATCTCTCCATGGACTATCTCGCCGAGCTGACCATGGCGCTGCTCCAGCGCCAGCGCCTGAAGGACCCGGAGACGGGGTACATTCCCGATCTTCCCGCGCACCTTTCCGTTCTTCTTCCTCTCGCCCGCAAGAGCGGCACCCGCATCGTCTGCAACGGCGGCGGCGCCAACCCGCGCGCGGCCGGCGAGCGCATCCGCTCGCTCGCCCGCGAGCTCGGGCTGAACGGCCTGCGCATCGGCGTGATCGAAGGCGACGACGTGCTCGACCGGCTGGACGAGCTGATCGAGAGCGGCACCGACCTCACCAACATCGACACCGGCGAGACCAACTTCGCCGCCATCCGCAACCGCGTGGTGGCCGCCAACGTCTATACCGACAGCTCCGGCATCGTGGAGGCGCTCGCCCAGGGGGCGGACGTGGTGATCGCCGGCCGGGTCTCCGACAACGCGCTCTATGTGGGCCCGCTGATGCACGAGTTCGGCTGGAGCTACGGCGCGGCCGACACCGACCGCATCGCCGCCGCCATCACCATCGGCCACGTGGTGGAGTGCGCCGCCGCCGCCACCGGCGGCATGTCCTCCCGCTTCGACGAGATGCCCAACATGGGCAGGGTCGGCTTTCCCATCGTCGAGTTCGACGGCGACGGCACCGCGGTCATCACCAAGCTCGACCAGACCGGCGGACGCGTGGACCCGTTCACCGTCAAGGAGCACCTCGTCTACGAGATCGGCGATCCGCGCCGCTACCTCATGCCGGACGGCGTCGCCGACTTCACTCGCGTGCGGCTGGAGGAGATCGGGCCGGACCGCGTCCGGCTCTCCCACATGGGCGGCGGCCCGCGCCCGGAAACCCTCAAGCTGGTGGTGGGCTACGAGGACGGCTGGATCGGCGAGGGCATGATGTTCTTCCCCTGGCCCGACGCGCTGGGGCGCGCCGAGAAGGCGAAGCAGACCCTCGGCGAGCGCTTCGAGCGCCTGAAGCTGAAGGCCGACGCGGTGCAGTTCGACCTCGTGGGCGTCAACATGCTGCACGGGCCGGCCTCCCCCATGCCGGATTACGAGCCGGCGGAGATCGGCCTGCGCGTCGCGGTCCACACCGCCACCCGCCAGGAGGCGGAGAAGGTGCGCCGGGCCTGCGCGCAGCTCTGGATCATGGGGCCGGGCGGCACCTCCTTCGGCACGCCCATGAAGCCGCGCCCGGTCTACGGCGTGTGGCCCACCCTCGTGCCGCAGTCCGTGGTGACGCAGCGCGTCTCGCTCCTGGAGGCCTGAGCCATGCAGCTTCTTCGCGACTTCGCCTATGTGCGCTCCGGCGACAAGGGCGACGTGGTCTCGGTGGGGGTCATCGCCCGCACGCCGCAGGATTATCCCGTGCTCCTGGCGAGCCTCACGCCCGAGCGGGTCAAGGCGCTGTTCGGCGACTGGGTCCAGGGCGACGTGGAGACCTATCCCATGGACAATATCGAGGCCGTGGTCGTGATCATGCGCCGGGCGCTCGGCGGCGGGGCGACGCGCACACTGCGCCTCGACCAGACCGGCAAGGCCATGGGCAACGGCCTGCTGCGCCTTCCGGCCGTGCTGCCGCCCGCCGGATCGGAGGCCGCCTGAATGGCGGCCCTGCCGGACACTCCCGCCCAAGACCCCGAGCAAGAGCCGGCGCAAGCGGTTCCCCCCGACAACGCCGAGGCCTTCCGCCTCCAGTGCGCGGCGATCGAGGAGGCCGCGCGGCTCGCCGCGGCGGGCGGGCCGGCCGAGGCGGTGGCGCGCCACAAGGAGCGCGGCAAGCTGACCGCGCGCGAGCGCATCTCGCTCCTGCTCGACCCGGCGACCCCGTTCCTGGAGATCGGCCGGCTCGCTGCCCACGGCGTCTATGACGAGCCGGTCCCGGCGGCGGGCATCGTCACCGGCGTCGGCAGCGTCGGCGGGCGCCTCGTCATGATCATGGCGAACGACGCCACGGTGAAGGGCGGCACCTATTATCCCCTCACGGTGAAGAAGCAGATCCGCGCCCAGCAGGTGGCGCGGGAGAATGCCCTGCCCTGCGTCTACCTGGTGGATTCGGGCGGCGCCTTCCTGCCGCACCAGGAGGACATCTTCCCCGACGCGCACCATTTCGGCGCCATCTTCCGCAACATCGCCGAGATGTCCGCGCTGGGCCTGCCGCAGATCGCGGCCGTCATGGGCTCGTGCACCGCCGGCGGCGCCTACATCCCCGCCATGGCGGACGAGACGGTGATCGTGCGCGGCACCGGCACCATCTTCCTCGGCGGCCCGCAGCTGGTGCAGGCGGCGACCGGGGTTGTGGTGGAAGCCGAGACCCTCGGCGGGGCCGACGTGCACACCCGCCGCAGCGCGGTGGCCGACCATCTGGCCGAGGACGACGTGGAGGCGCTGTTCCTGGTGCGCGCCATCCTCGCCCGCGCCCCGGCGCCGCCTTTGCCCGGCCCGGACCTTCCGCCCGAGCCGCCGCTGAGCCCGGCCTCGGAGATCGCCGGCCTGATCCCGGCGAGCCCGCGCCAGCGCCTGCCCGCCCGCGAGATCCTCGCCCGCCTCATCGACGGCGGCCGGCTCGACGAGTACCGCGCGCGCTATGCCCGCACCATCATCTGCGGCACCGCCGCCATCGAGGGCTACCGCGTCGGCGTGCTCATGAACGACGGCGTGCTCTATGCCGAGAGCGCGCAGAAGGCGGCGAACTTCATCGAGCTGTGCTGCCAGCGCGGCGTGCCGCTGCTGTTCCTGCACAACATCAGCGGCTTCATGGTGGGCGAGGAATACGAGGCGGGCGGCATCGCCCGACACGGCGCGAAGCTGGTGAATGCGGTGGCGACCGCCGCGGTGCCGAAACTCAGCCTGCTGGTGGGCGGCAGCTACGGCGCCGGCAACTACGCCATGTGCGGGCGCGCCTTCGGCCCGCGCCTCATGGCCATGTGGCCCAATGCGCGCACCTCGGTGATGGGCGGCGAGCAGGCCGCGACCGTGCTCGGCCTGGTGCGCGAGGGCCAGCTGGCCAAGGCGGGGCGGACCTTCGACGCGGAGGAGCGGGCGCGCTTCGAGGCCCCCATCCGCGCCGCCTACGAGCGATCGAGCCACCCGCTCCACGCCGCCGCCCGCCTGTGGGTGGACGCGGTGATCGAGCCGGAGGAGACGCGCGCCTTCCTCGCCCTCGCCCTCGCCATGGCGAAAGGCGGCCCGAAGGGGGAGACCCGCTTCGGCGTGTTCCGGATGTAGCCATGATCGGCAAGCTCCTGATCGCCAACCGCGGCGAGATCGCCCGGCGCATCGCCCGCACCTGCGCGCGGCTCTCCATCCCCTATGTGGCGGTCTATTCCGACGCCGACCGCGGCGCGCCCCACCTGGAGGGGGCGGCGGACCTGGTGCGCATCGGCCCGGCACCGGCGGCGCGCTCCTATCTCGACGGGGCGGCGCTGATCCGCGCCGCGCGCGAGCGGGGTGCCGACGCGATCCATCCCGGCGTCGGTTTCCTCTCGGAGAATGCGGACTTCGCCGCCGCGGTGGAGGCGGCGGGGCTGATCTTCGTCGGGCCGCGGCCCGACACCATCGCCGCGCTCGGCGACAAGGGGCGGGCGAAGGCGCTCATGGCCGAGGCCGGCGTGCCGGTGGTGCCCGGCTCGGCCGCGGCCTCCGACGACGTGGAGGAGGTGGAGCGGCTGATCGCGGCGACCGGCTATCCCGCCTTGCTGAAGCCCGCCGCGGGCGGGGGCGGCAAGGGCATGCAGGTGGTCACGAAGCCGGGCGCCCGCGCCGAGATCGCCTCGGCGATCCGCACCGCACGCTCCAGCTTCGGCGACGGGCGCCTGCTGGTGGAGCGCCTGATCGAGCGGCCGCGCCATGTGGAGGTGCAGGTGTTCGGCGACGGCGCGGGCGGCGCGGTGCACCTGTTCGACCGGGAATGCTCGCTCCAGCGCCGCCACCAGAAGGTGATCGAGGAAGCCCCCGCCTCCACCCTGCCGGACGCCCTCAGGGCGCGCCTCGCGCAGGCGGCGGTCGCCGGCGCGCGGGCCGTGACCTACCGCAATGCCGGCACGTTCGAGTTCATCGTCGGCGCCGATGGGGCATTCTACTATCTGGAGGTCAACACGCGCCTCCAGGTGGAGCATCCGGTGACGGAGGCGATCACCGGCCTCGACCTCGTGGAATGGCAATTGCGCCTCGCCTCGGGCGCGCCGCTACCGCTCGCCCAGGAGCAGATCCACGCGCGCGGCCATGCCATCGAGTGCCGGCTCTATGCGGAGGACCCGGCCGCGGGCTTCCGGCCGGCGCCGGGACGCGTCACGCACCTCGCCTGGCCCTCCGGGGCGCGCATCGACAGCGCGGTCGAGGCTGGAAGCCCCGTGCCGCCCCACTACGATCCCATGATCGCGAAGATCATCGTCCATGGCGACGACCGGCGGCAGACACTGGCGCGCATGCGCGCGGCCCTCGCCGAGACCGCGGTGATGGGGGTCGCGACCAATCTCGGCTTCCTCGCGGCGCTCGCGGCGCGGCCGGAGGTGGCGGCCGGAACGGCGCACACCCGCCTCATCGACGAGGTTCTGCCCGAGCTCCTCGGCGCGGCCGCGCCCGGCGCGCTAGCCGCGGTGGCCGGCGCCGCCGTCGTGCTCGACGCCATGCCGGAGGGAAGCGGGCCGGCCTCGCCCTGGCAGGCGAGCGCGGCGCCCTATGGCCGGCACGCGCTGGCGCAGGGCGCGCCGCTCGGCGCGATGGTCCTGGAAATCGCCGGGGCACGCGCCGCCGTGCGGGTCCTTTCCGCCCGGCGCGGCGCCGTGACGGTGGAGGCCGAGACCGCCGGGATGCGGCTGACCGCGACGGTCGAGGGCGGGCGCGGTTCCGGCGGCCTCCTCGAAGGCATGCTCGACGGCCGGCGCTGGCGCGCGCTGGTGCTGCCCGATGCGGTGGAGGTGATCATCGACGGCGCGCGCGCGGAGGTCTCGCGCCGGGTGCGCGGCGGCCCGGACGAGGCGGAGGCGACCGACTGGGCCAGCGCCGAGATTCCCGGCCTCGTGGTCGCGGTCGCGGCCAAGGCGGGCGAACGGGTGGCCCGCGGCGACGTGCTGGCGGTGATCGAGGCGATGAAGTTCGAGAACCCCGTCACCGCCCCGCGGGACGGCATCGTCGCCGAGATCGTCTGCCGGGTCGGCGAGCAGGTGGAGGCGGGGCAGAGGCTGGTGCGCCTCGCCCTGTGAGCGCCGGCCTCAGGCTGGCATCCGGAAGTCGAGGAAGCTCCGGGTGGGGAAATCGTAGAGCCGCCCGGTGTCCTCGCACGCCGGCAGGCACAACGGTACGATGGCGGCGGCGGCCTCCTCCGCGGTCGGTAGCGTGCGCGGGTCGTCGAGCGACAAATCCGCCACGATCCGCTTCAGCTGGACACCTCCAATAACTGCATTCGTCGCGGTGACTGCCCGCGCCAATGCGGGTGCGCCAGGTGTGGACGGGATGACCTTCGGACAGATCGAGGCGGCGGATATAGACGCGTGGCTGGCGAGCTTGCGCGAGGACCTCGTCTCGAAGTCCTACCAGCCTGATCCAGTGCGGCGGGTGATGATCCCAAAGCCTGGCGGCGGCGAACGTCCGCTTGGCATCCCGACGATCCGGGACCGGGTGGTTCAGGCCGCAGCCAAGATCGTGCTGGAGCCGATCTTCGAGGCGGACTTCGAGGACGGTGCCTACGGCTATCGGCCGCGTCGGAGCGCGATCGATGCCGTCAAGGAAACGCACCGGCTGCTATGCCGGGGCTATACCAGGGCTATACCGACGTCGTCGATGCCGACTTGTCGAAGTATTTCGACACGATCCCGCACGCGGACCTCCTCCGATCGGTGGCCCGCCGTGTCCTCGACCGGAATGTGCTGCGGCTGATCAAGCTGTGGCTGCAAGTGCCGGTCGAGGAACGGGATGGCGACGGGAAACGGCACATGAGCGGCGGCAAGAGCAGCGCTCGCGGCACCCCCCCAGGGTGGTGTCGCCAGTCCGCTGCTCTCCGTCATTTACATGAACCGATTCCTGAAGCATTGGCGGTTGACGGGGCGCGGCGAGGTGTTCCACGCACATGTCATCTCTTATGCCGACGACTTCGTCATCCTCAGCCGCGGACACGCGGAAGAGGCTCTGACCTGGACGAGGGCGGTGATGACGAAGCTCGGGCTGACGCTCAACGAGGCGAAAACCTCGGTGAAAAATGCCCGGCGTGAAGGCTTCGACTTCCTTGGCTACACACTGGGACCGCGCCACCTTCCCAATGGAGGTCGCTGGCACCTGGGGGCGAGCCCGTCCAAGAAGAGCGTGCAGCGGGTCAAGGTGAAGATCGGCGAACTTCTGGTGCCCGGCAACAAGGGCGCTTGGGACGAAGTGCGAGCACGGTTGAACCGCGTTCTGCGCGGTTGGTCGGCCTACTTCTCCTACGGCGCCCTCGCGTCGGCATACGAGGCCGTCGATCAGCATGTGTATGACCGAACGCGGCACTTCCTCCGTCAACGACACAAAGCGCAGGGGCGTGGAGCGGACCGGTTCTCTCGAGAATATGTCTACGGGGAATTGGCCGTCCGATGCCTTCGACGCGAGCGCAGTCGGTCGTCGCCGTGGGCCTTGCGGTGAAACCAGTCGGAAAGCCGGATGCGGGAAATCCGCACGTCCGGTTTGATGAGCGGGGACGGGAAACGGGGCAATGCCACCGCGCCCGTCCTCGACTCTACAGATCGCCCAGGCGAGCCTCACCATTTCGGAAGGCGGCAAGGCGATCGGCGCCATCACGGTCGGCTTGCTGATCTTCGTCATGGTCCACGGGGCCGACGTGCAGGACCGCGACGGTGCTCCCGACCTGCTCAGGGCGATCCGCTCCCGCCATCCGTGGCTGCGCCAGGTCTTCGCCGATGGCGGCTATGCCGGCGACAAGCTAAAGGACGCCATGGCCGGCCACGGACGCTGGACCATCGAGATCGTCAAGCGCTCCGACGCGGCCAAGGGCTTCGTCGTCCTGCCCCGCCGCTGGGTGGTCGAGCGGACATTCGCATGGCTCGGACGCTGCCGCCGCCTCGCAAAGGACTGGGAGAAATCCATCGAAAGCGCGACCGCCTTCGCCCACATCGCCAGCATCCGCATGCTAACACGCCGCATCGTAAGACATTGCAAAACCGCGTGAACTTTTGAATCCGGCTCTTAAGGCTCGGGTGTCGAATCCTCGAAGGAAAGCAACGCCATGAAGAAACCTACCACATCGGCAGCGGTGACACCGTCTGCGCTCGTCGAGGCAGCTGTGGACGAGGTCCGCGCCAGCTTCGAACGCCTGTGCCTGACGGCCGGGCTGGCCACTCTCACCGGTATGATGGAAGAGGATGCGGCTCGGCTCTGCGGCCCGCGCCATGGTCGCGGTGGCGATCGGGAGGCTCATCGTTGGGGCAGAGCCAAGGGAAAGATCGGCTTTCACGGCGGCAAGGTCGAAGTCGAGCGCCCTCGGGTTCGTGCCCGCTCGGCGGTGAGATGCCCCTGCCGAGCTGGGCGGCGGCGGTCGACGAGGATCTTCTCGGCCAATGGGCGCTCAATCTGATGCTGATGAACGTGTCGACCCGCAAGTTCGGCGGCGCCGTCCGCCTGCCCGGCGGCGACATCCCCGCCGAGCGGGGAGCCGGCGTGACCCGATCGGCGGTGTCGCGTCGCTTCGTGGCGCTGTCGGCCGAGACGATGAAGGCGTGGATGGCCGCCGACCTCTCCGCGCTGGATCTGCTGGTCATCCAGATCGACGGCATCCACATCGCTCAGGACCTGATCCTGCTGGCGGCGGTCAGCGTCGACGGCAACGGCGACAAGCACCCGCTCGGGGTCATGGAGGGGGCAAGCGAGAACGCCGCCGTCTGCCAGGCCCTGCTCGACAACATGGTCGGCCGGGGCCTCGACCCCGCCGTCTGTCGCCTGTTCATCATCGACGGCTCGCGTGCCCTGTCGAAGGCGATCCGCAACAGCTTCGGCCGAAGTGCGCCGATCCAGCGCTGTCAGGTCCACAAGGCCCGCAACATCACCGAGCGCCTGCCGAAATCCCTGCACGCCTCGGTGCGCAGGGCTCTTCGCCAAGCCTGGGAGCTGGACGACGCCGACAAGGCCGAAACGCTGATCCGCAATCTCGCCCGTCGGCTCGAGCGCGAGGCTCCGGGTGTCTCGGCCAGCCTCCTGGAGGGCCTCGACGAGATCCTCACCGTCACGCGCCTGCGGCTGCCGACCGAACTGCGGCGCTCGCTGGCCTGCACCAACATCATCGAGAACATGAACGGCACCATCCGGCGCGTCTGCCGCAACGTGAAGCGGTGGCGGGATGCGGCCATGGCCCTGCGCTGGACAGGGGCCGCCATGATCGAAGCCGCCAAGGGCTTCCGCCGACTGAAGGCCCACAACCAGTTGCCCAGCCTGCGCGCCGCCCTTCTCGCCCATCAGGCCGAGTGCGCCGTCGGCGCCGGCCTTGACCCTGTCCGCGAGGCTGCATAGCCTCCTCAACCAGCCACGTCCGCCGCGCTCTTTTCAACATCGGGTGGGACATCCCCACGGGGACCTTGAACATCAGCATGTGATCGAAGGCGGGCCTGCCGCCCTTCGACCGGTCCGCGCGCAGCACAGCGGCTTCCAGTGCAGGTCGAAACATCTCGAAATCGACCAGCGCCTTCACCCGCTCCAGATCGTCGCCCTTCGCCAACAGTGCCGCCATCCGATCATCGAAGTCGAAGAAACTCGGCGATTGATCCACCATGCCCGCGATCCGCCTCAAAAAGCAGCGAGAGAATCAGCCCAACGCCGATTTGCACAGGGGTTTTTGGAGGCCTCCAACTGGCGGATGGCTTGCTGCGCGTTCTCTTTCCATGACCACGACGCGCGCCGAAGGGGCCGTGTCGTTTGGCGATGCTGATGGCCAGTCATACTCGAACGCCTGCTTTCCCTTTGCAGCCCACAGGCTTCGCGCGTGATCGCCGTGATCGCCTTGCAGCTTGTCGGCCATCCAGAGCAGCGCGCCGAGGATGATGGCGCGGTCATCGCCGGTCAGGTCCACGATGCCGGCCTTGACGACGAGGCCGCCGAGTTCGATCAGATGCCGGGTGCGCTTGCGGCGCTCGACCTGCCATGTGCGCATGTCATGTCGAGCCCGCGCCGCCTGATGCCGGTTGCGCGCCGCCCGATTGTGCCGTAGCGCCGCCCGCGTCGCGGTGAGGCGCCGATGCAGGTCGCCGCGCCCGGCCGTGAAAGAACGCGGCCCCGCGCTTCGCCCATGCCTCCCTCTTTCCGGCATCCTTCGTCTCGGCCAGCACGATCAGCGCGCCCGCCAGTTCGTCGGGGCTGAGGGCGTCGGCGCCGGTCGAAATGACCAGTTCGCCAAGCTGCTGCACCTTGCGGGCTTTCAGGTCTCGCGTCTTGTCTTCGAGCGACCTCAGTTCCGCGTCGAAGTCCCGTGGCTTGCGCATCATGTCCTCCATAAGTTGTCGATGGAGCGATGATAGTTGAGCCTCTGCCGGAATGCTGTAAGGTTGCCGGGACGGTGTGGCACGGCCCGGTCCCTCCCGAGATTTTTTCGAGGGAGGGCGCGCTTATACGTCGTTCCGACGTGCGCTTTGTCGTGCAAATGATCTGATCGCGATGGCGATCTATCATCTCCATGTCAAGGTCATTGGCCGTAAATCCGGTTCGAGCGCGGTGGCGTCCGCCGCCTACCGCTCGGCCTCGCGGCTGCGCGACGAGCGCATTGACCGCGTGCAGGACTTTTCCGCCAAACGCGGCGTCGTCCATTCCGAGGTGCTGCTGCCGGAGAACGCACCCGAGCAATGGAGCGACCGCGAACGGCTCTGGAACGATGTGGAAGCCTTCGAGGTCCGCAAGGACGCCCAGCTTGCCCGCGAGGTGGAGTTCGCCCTTCCGCGCGAGATGACGCAGACGCAGGGCATCGAACTCGCCCGCGACTTCGTGCGGTCCGAATTCGTCGATCAGGGCATGATCGCCGACCTCAATGTGCATTGGGACAGGGCCGAGGATGGGAGTCCCAAACCCCACGCCCATGTCATGCTGACCATGCGTGCGGTGGACGAAAACGGCTTCGGCCCGAAGGTGCGGGACTGGAACCGCACCGAGATGGTCGAACGCTGGCGGGAACGCTGGGCCGCGCTCGCCAACGAACGGCTGGCCGAACTCGACATCGACGCACGGATCGACCATCGCAGCCTGGAGGCCCAGGGCATCGCGCTGGAGCCACAAAGCCAGATCGGCGCAACCGCGCAGCGGATCGAGGGCGAAGGGATCGAAGCCGCCGACCGCGCGGAAATGCACCTCGAGATCGCGCGCGGCAACGGCGAGCGCATCATCGCCAATCCAGCCCTGGCGCTGGACGCCATCACCCATCAGCAATCGACCTTCACGCGCCGGGACATGGCGATGTTCGCGCACCGGCACAGCGACGGGATCGACCAGTTCAATGAGGTGATGAGCGCGATGCGCACTTCGCCCAATCTGGTCGAACTCGGCAAGGACGGACGCGGCGAGGACCGCTTCACCACGCGCGAGATGATCGAGGCCGAACAGCGCCTGCACCGCGCCGCTGAATTGATGGCCGACCGCGAACATCATGAAGTCAACGACAGGGACAGAGCGGCGGCGCTTGCCCGTGCGGAAGAACGCGGCCTTGTTCTGTCCGGCGAGCAGGCCGATGCGTTGGCGCATGTCACGGACGGGCGCGATCTTGGGATTGTGGTCGGCTATGCCGGGACGGGGAAGAGCGCGATGCTGGGCGTGGCGCGCGAGGCTTGGGAAGCGACTGGCTACGAGGTCCGGGGCGTGGCGCTGTCCGGTATCGCGGCGGAAAATTTGGAAGGCGGATCGGGCATCGCGTCGCGCACCATCGCCAGCCTGGAACATGGTTGGGGACAGGGCCGCGACGTGCTCACCGCCCGCGATGTTCTGGTGATCGACGAGGCCGGCATGGTCGGCACGCGGCAGATGGAGCGCGTGCTGTCCCATGCCGCCGAGGCTGGCGCAAAGGTCGTGCTGGTCGGCGATCCGCGGCAGTTGCAAGCAATAGAAGCCGGCGCGGCCTTCCGCTCGATTCACGAACGCCACGGCGGCGCGGAGATCGGTGAGGTGCGCCGCCAGCGCGAGGACTGGCAGCGCGACGCCACGCGCAATCTTGCCAGTGGTAAAACCGGCAACGCTCTTGAAGCCTACCGCTCCCACGACATGGTCCATGCCGCTCCGACGCGGGAGGACGCGCGGAAAAATCTGATCGAGCGCTGGGACCGCGACCGGCAGGCGCATCCAGACGATAGCCGCATCATCCTGACCCATACCAATGCCGAGGTACAGGAACTCAACGAGGCAGCACGCGAGCGGATGCGGGAGGCCGGCGATCTGGGCGAGGACGTGCGCGTCACGGTCGAGCGCGGCGAGCGGAACTTTGCCAGCGGGGATCGCGTCATGTTCCTGCAAAACGAACGCGGGCTTGGCGTGAAAAACGGCACGCTCGGCACCATCGAACAGGTCAGCGAACAATCCATGTCGGTGCGCACCGATGACGGCCGTTCCGTTGCTTTCGACCTGAAGGATTACGACCGCATCGACCATGGCTATGCGGCGACCATCCACAAGGCGCAAGGGATGACGGTGGACCGCACCCATGTTCTGGCGACACCTGGGCTGGATGCCCATGGCAGCTATGTCGCCCTGTCGCGACATCGCGACGGCATGGAGCTGCATTACGGCCGCGACGACTTTGCCAATCAGGACCGGCTCGTGCGCACCCTGTCGCGCGACCGGGCCAAGGACATGGCGTCCGATTATGAGCAGATCGATCCGGCGCGGGATTACGCCGAGCGGCGCGGCATCACCTTCCGCGCCCGTGTCGCCGAGATCGTGCGCAGACTCGTGCCCGAAAAGCTGCGCGACCGGATCGACGGGATGCTCGACGGGGTGCGCTCCCCCGCAGACGCTGTGCCCGGCGGGAATGGTGTGCAGCGGCTGGAAAGGGAGGGGCCGCAAAGTGCGGCGGCGGAAGACCCGGAGGTGTCGTTGCGCCGCGCCCGCACCGATGCCCTCGTGCGCCATGCCCGCGCCATCGATGCGATCCTCAGCGCCGGAGACGCGGAGGGCAAGGCAAGTCCTGTACAGATGCGGGAACTGACCGAGGCCCGCAAGGCCTTCGAGGAGGTTCGCCCGTATGGCTGGCGCGATGCGGAAGCAGCCTATGTCAAGAACCCAGACCTTGTCCGCGAGACGGCGGTCGGCCAGGTTGCTCGTGCCGTGCGCGCCGTCCAGCTCGAAACCGAAATCCGCACCGATCCCGGCCGCAATCCGGGTTGGCGGGCCGACCGCTTTGTGGAGCGCTGGCGGAAGCTCGAACAGACCAGCCAGCGCCAGTATCAGGCGGGCGACATCTCCAGCTACAAGGCGACGCGGGCAGAGATGGGCAATATGGCCAAAAGCCTCGAACGCGATCCGCAGTTAGAGTCCATCCTAGCGGGCCGCAAGAAAGACCTCGGCATCGGTATGGAATCAGGCCGTAGCCTCGGCCAGGAACTCGCCTTCACCCACGGTCTCGGCCTCGGCAGGGGACGCGGCATCGGCATCTGAACCCATCCGATTTGCCGCCGTTCCTGCGCCACAGCCCTGCGACGTGTTGAACCCTCTTGCGCGCGCGTAACCGCCTGACCTGACTGGTCCCAGCAGTTGTCAGAAACAGCCAGCATGAGGCAGGCCAGCCATGCGCCAACCAGACCGTATCATCCGCCTGAAAACCGTCCTTGCCTGGACCGGGCTGTCCAGGTCCACCATCTACCGCAAGATCGCCGAGGGCACCTTTCCCGCGCAGATCAGGATCAGCGTCAACGGTACGGGGTGGAAGGAGTCCGATGTCAATCGATGGATCGCCAATCCCGTCGGATGGCGTCCACGGAGCGAGTCCGACTTCGATGATTTCTGATGAGGGCGGAGGCATGGCCTTTGCTGCCGGTAGGGATGGAACCAGAACGGCGTCAGCCCTCAAGGCCGAGCCGCTGCGCAGGGGCGCTGAAGCGCCCGCCTTGACCGCCCGCCGCCGCTCCGGTCAGGGCTCTCCAAGCAGGCAAGGGCGGATTGTGGGCGCGGTCGCGCTCCCAATTCGGAACGAACAGGCGGCAGGGGCGGCACGATTATAATCCATTGGATCATCATTTCGATTGCATCGACTGAGTCAGTGGAGTAATATCAAACAAGGCAAAATCGGTTCCCGTCAGTGTCGTGGAAACCCCGGAGTTCCTGGCGGCGACGCGCAAGCTGATGGGCGATGACGAGCGTACTTTGCTGGTGGACTATCTGGCCCACAATCCCACGGCCGGCGATCTCGTTCCGGGGACAGGCGGCATCCGCAAGGTCCGCTGGGGGCTGGAAGGGCGAGGCAAGCGCGGCGGCGCGCGGGTGATCTACTTCTACCACGACGCCGACATGCCGCTCTTTGCGCTCACCGCCTACGCCAAGAACGAGCGGGCCGATCTGAGCCAGCAGGACAAGAACGACTTCCGCCAATTGACCATGCTGCTGGTGGACGCCTTCAAGAGGAGAAAGTGATGAACACAGTTGCCGACAGCATCCGGCGTGGCCTTAACGAGGCTCTGGCCTATGCCGAGGGCAAGGCCGACGCGAACGCCTATCGCGTCCATGTTCCCGAGCGGATCGACGTGAAGGCGATCCGCACGAAGCTCGACATGACGCAGGAAGAATTTGCCGGACGGTTCGGGTTCAGCGTCAACACGCTGCGCCATTGGGAACAGGGTTCGCGCCAACCGGAAGGGCCGACTCGCGCTTATCTTCTGGTCATCGACCGCGCGCCGAAGGCTGTTCAGAAGGCTTTGCAGGCAGCGTGACCCGTCCTATATGCCGCCGATACTTCGCCAACGCCGCACGCGTGAGTTTTATGCCTTCACAGGCTGAATCCCGTGCCGCTTCATGCCTGTTTGTCTCGAAAACACGGCAGGAAGCGGCATGGAAGACGACAGTGAATCAAGGCCGGAACGGTTCAAACCGGCCAACGACAATAACGGCCCGCAGGGCGAGCCGAGTGCGGAAACCTGGCTCAAGATCGACCGCGCAGCGCTGACGCTGGCCCGCATCATCGGCCGCCGCATGGCGCGAGAGGATTTCGAGCGGCTGACCGCCGCCAACGACAACAGGCCCAACGCATCCGAGGCGACGGGGGACGGGGCCGACAAGGAGTGAAAGGACCGCCCCGATGACTGCCCGTCCGATGCCGCGCGTTGCGCTCTATGCCCGTTATTCTTCCGACAACCAGCGTGACGCTTCCATTGAGGACCAGTTGCGCCAGTGCCGCGAGCGCGCCGCCCGCGAGGGCTGGACGGTCGCGGAGACCTATTTCGACCGGGCCATATCGGGCGCGTCCCTGATCCGGTCTGGCATCCAGTCCCTGCTTGCCGACGCACAGGCAGGGCGCTTCGACATGGTGCTGTCCGAGGCGCTGGACCGCATCAGCCGCGATCAGGAAGACGTGGCGGGCGTCTTCAAACGCCTGCGCTTCGCGGGCGTGACCATCTTCACCCTGTCCGAGGGCGAGATCAACGAGCTCCATGTCGGCCTCAAAGGCACGATGAACGCGCTGTTCCTCAAAGACCTTGCCATCAAGACCCATCGCGGCATCAGGGGCCGTGTCGAGGCCGGAAAGATTGGCGGTGGCAACGCCTATGGCTATCGCGTCGTCCAGCAGCTCGACGCGCGCGGCGAGCCGATCCGTGGCGAACGCGAGATCATCGAGGAACAGGCCGAGATCGTGCGCCGCATCTTCCGCGAATATGTCGCCGGAAAGGGGCCGCAGCGCATCGCCGCCGATTTGAACCGCGACGGCATCCCCAGCCCCACCGGCAAGCGTTGGAACGACACCACCATCAGGGGCAACCGCATCATCAGTTCCGGCATCCTCAATTGCGAGCTTTACGTCGGCGTGATCCGCTGGAACCGGCAGAAGAAGCTGAAAAACCCCGATACGGGTCACTTCGCCTATCGGGTCAATCCCGAAAGCGAATGGATACGTTCGGAGGCTCCCGAGCTTCGCATCGTGCCGCAGGAGCTATGGGACGCCGCCAAGGCGCGGCAGGACGAGCTGACCGCTCGGTACAAGACCCAGATCGAGGCATCGCGCGAGGGCATGAAGCGCAGCCTCGCCCGAAATGGCGGCCTCAACGCCACCCATCGCCCGCGCACCCTGCTGTCCGGCCTGTTGTTCTGCGGCTGCTGCGGCGGCTCCTATGCCCGTCGCGGGCAGGACCGCTACGCCTGCACCAATCATGTGCTGGGCAATGGCTGCGACAACGCCCGCACCGTGGACCGCAAGGCTCTGGAAGCGCGTGTGCTGGCCGGCCTGTGCGAGCGAATGATGACGCCGGAGATCGCCGCCGAGGCCATGCGAGTCTATGCCGAGGAAACCAACCGGCTCAATCGCGACCGCCGAAACTCGGCCGAAGCCAGCCGCAAGGAACTGGGCGACATCACGAAAGCCATTGCCGAGATCGTGCGCGTCATCGAGCAAGGCGGGTATCACCGCGCCCTGTCCGACCGCCTGACCGAGCTTGAGGCCCGACAGGACAGCCTCACCGCCCGTCTCTCCGACGCGCCACAGGACGTTCCCGACATCCACCCCGGCATTGCCGAGACCTACCGGCGTAGGATCGAGCGCCTGACCGCCGCGCTCGACCACCCCGACGACGCGGCAGAGGCGGCCGAGGCGATCCGCGAGATCATCGACGGCATCATCATCACCCCCGGCCCGATGCGCCGCGACCTCTCCATCACCCTGCAAGGAGAGCTTGGCGCAATCCTCGATTGGATCGAACGCACCGGAAAACCCGGCCACAAGCCTGCGATTGACACCCCATCATCCCGTTTGTCGGTCTCGGTAAAAACCGGGGCTTGTCCGGGGCATCCACCCGGCCGCTCGGCCGCTGCATAGGGCAGAGCGCCGGCCCGGTGGATCCCCCGGACAAGCCGGGGGATGACGGCTGTTCGGGCGCCCGGCGGCCGCCGATCGGCTCAGAATTCCGTCAGATAGGCCGCGTCCCGCTGCACCACCTCTGCCAAGTGCTGGAGCACGGCGCGGAAGCGGCCCATGAATTCCAGGTCTTCGTGAACGCTCACATAGATGTCGCGCATCACCACCACCTCGTCGGTGAGGATGGGGATGAGGCGCGGATTGCTCTTGGCCGAGAACAGCGGCAACAGCCCGATGCCGGCGCCGCGCGCCACCGCATTCTGCTGGGCGTGCATGGAGGTGGAGCGGAACGACACCTTCAGCGGCTCCAGCACATCCAGCAGCCAATGCACCGGCTGGATGGCGACCAGATCCTCCACATAGTCCACGAAGGTGTGGGAGGGCAGCTCCGCCCGCGTCCTCGGCATGCCGAAGCGCCGCACATAGTCCGGCGCCGCATAGAGCGCGAGGCGGAAGGCGCCGATCCTGCGCACCGCGAGACGCTGGCCCTGCGGCGGCACGAAGGAGATGGAGATGTCCGCCTCGCGCTTGGTGAGATTGATGAGATGGCGCTCGGTGACCAGCTCCACCACCAGCCCCGGCTCCTTCTCCGCCAGCTCCGCGAAGCGCTCGGCGAGGTAGAAGGCGCCGATGCCCTCCATGGAGGCGACGCGCACATGCCCGCGCGGCGCGCTCGGGGCCGCCTGCAGCGTCTCCTCGACACCCACCGCCTCCTGCTCGATGCGCTCGGCGACGGCGAACAGGCGATGGCCCGGCTCGGTCAGCACGAAGCCGTCGGGCTTGCGGTCGAACAGCTTGAGGGAAAGGTCCTTCTCCAGCTCGCTGATGCGGCGGGAGACCGTCGTGTGGTCCACCTTCAGCCGCCGCGCGGCGGGCATCAGCCGGCCCTGCCGCGCCAGTTCGAGGAAGAAGATCAGGTCGTTCCAGTTGAACATGGCTGAAGGTCCGCGCGCCCCGGTCCCGGTGATAGCAGCAGCCGGCGCGCCGCCCAACCCCGCCCCGGTTGCAGGGGAACGGTCTGGCGAAGACATGGCCGCGCGGATCGGCTAAGCCTTGCGCCCCGCCCCTCCCGTCGCCCCACGGATCGCTCATGCCGGTGAATGACACGCTCGACGCCTTCGTCTCCCATGGCCATTTCGAGCTTGCCCCCACAAGCGCCGGGCCGCTCGACGGCCTCTCCTTCGCGCTGAAGGACCTGTTCCACGTCGCCGGCGTGCCCACCGCAGCGGGAAGCCCGGCGTGGCTGGCGAGCCACCCCGTGACGTCCGAGACTGCGCCGGTTGTGGACAGGCTGCGCGGCGCCGGCGCCCGCCTCGTCGGCAAGACGCATACGGACGAAATGGCCTGGAGCCTCAACGGCGAGAACCACCATTACGGCACGCCCATCAACCCCGCCGCGCGGGAGCGCATTCCCGGCGGGTCCTCCTCCGGCTCGGCGGCGGCGACGGCCGGCGGGCTGGTGGATTTCGCCATTGGCTCGGACACCGGCGGTTCCGTGCGCCTGCCGGCGAGCTATTGCGGCCTGATCGGCCTGCGGCCGACCCACGGGCGCATCCCCATCGATGGCGCCGTGCCGCTGGCGCCCTCCTATGACACGGTGGGCTGGTTCGCCCGCGACGGGGAGACGTTCGCAAAGGTCGGCGCCGTGCTGCTCGGCGGCGTTCAGTCGATGCCCGCGCCGCGCCTGCTCCTCGCCCGCGATCTGTTCGAGGCGGCGGGGCCGCAGGTGACGGCGGCGCTGGCGCCAGCCCTGGCGCGGATCACGGCGCTTTATGGGGCGGCGGAGGAGGTGGATGTCGCACACGGCGCCCTGCCCCACTGGCGCAATGCCTTCCGCATCCTCCAGTCGGCCGACGCCTGGGCGGCCCACGCCGATTGGGTGCGCACGGCCCAGCCGGACTTCGGCCCGGGCGTGAAGGAGCGCTTTGCCGCCGCAGCCACGCTCGATCCCACCGATGTGGCCGAGGCGCGCGCCCTACGGGACGAGGTGCGGGCCCGCATCGATGCGCTCTTGGGCGGGGACGGCATTCTCCTCCTGCCCACCGCACCCGGCATCGCACCGCTACGCGGCACGCCGCTGGCTGATCTGGAGGCCTTCCGCGCCCGCGCCATCGAGCTTCTGTGCCTCTCCGGCCATGCCGGGACGCCCCAGATCTCCCTGCCGCTGGCGACGCTGGACGGCTGCCCGCTCGGCCTTTCTGCCATGGCGCCGCGCGGCAAGGACGAGATGCTGCTCGCCCTCGCCCGCGCGCTCGGCTGAAACAGAACTAGTTCTTCCGTCCGGCGGGGGCGCCGGCCACATACTGTATGGCGCGGTGGATGAGCTCGGCGAGGTTGGTCGCGCCGAGCTTGGCCTTCAGCTGGGAGCAGGTGTTGGCCACCGTCTTGTAGCTGACGCCCAGTTCGTCGGCGATCTGGCCATAGGCCTTGCCTTCGGCCAGCAGCGCCAGCGCCTGCAGTTCGCGCGGGGTGAGATCGGCCATCACGCCGCTGCGCCCGCGCGTTCCCAGCAGGGCCACCTCCAGCGCAAGGTCATGGCTGATGTAGGGCTGGCCGCGCCGCACCTTCTCGAAGGCTTCGATGAGGTCGTCGGGCGAGGTGTCCTTCAGGAGATAGCCGGTCGCCCCCGCCTCCAGCGCGCGGCTGGCGATCACCGGGTCGGCGTGCATGGAAAAGACGAGGATGGGCATGCGCGCCGCATGCGCCCGCAGCCGCCGCACCAGCGCGAGGCCGGCGAGGCCGCTGCCGTTAAGGGCGAGGTCCACGATCACCACATCCGGCCGCTTGCGCCGGAACAGGCGATAGCCGGCGAGCGCCGTCTGCGCCTCCATCAGGTCGCTGACGCCCGCGTCTTCCAGCAGGTGCCGGCAGCCCTGCAGCACGATGGGGTGGTCGTCGATAAGGAGAACGCTGGTCATACCGGATGCCCTGGCCCTGAACGCACACGCCCGCCCCCGGCGGAGGCCGGGGATACCGGTGCAGCATGCCCCAACGGGATCGGAAGCTCCACCAAAAGGCGCGCGCCGCCCTGCGCGCCCCGCTCCAGCCGGCACGTGCCGCCCAGCGCGCGGACCCGTTCCGTCATGCCCGAAAGGCCGTGGCTGACCTTCGGAAGGGCCGGCGGCCCCTCCCCGTCGTCCGCGACGACCAGACGCAGCAGCGCCCCCCCGCCGCGCCGCCCCTCCTCACCCACGGTGATGCGCACCGAGCGGGCATTGCCGTGCTTGAGGGCATTTGTGATGCCTTCCTGCGCGCAGCGATAGACGGTGGCGTCGAACGACGGCTCGTAGTGATCGGCCAGCACGCCCGCCTCCAGCGCGAATCGCCGGTCGGGATCGTGCTGGCGAAAATCGCCGACGAGGCTGGAAAGCACGTCCTTGAGCGGCACATGGCCAAGCGCCGCGGGGCGGATGCGGGTGAGGAGGCGGCGGTTGGCCACCTGCATCCGCTCCACGATCTCGATGAGGCTCCTCGCCCGCGCCACCATGCGTTCGGCATTTTCGGCCGGCGCCGTGGCGGCAAGGCGGGCGAGCGAATCGGCGCTGGCCTTCAGGCCGAACATGAGCGGCCCCAGTTCGTCGTGCAGGTCTCCGGCGATCTGGCGCCGCTCGTCCTCCTGCAGGCTCACAAGGCGGGCATAGAGGTGGGCATTCTCCTCGCGGGCAGCGCCGAGGGTCTCGGCGAAGGTGTTGAAACGCTCCGCCACCTCGGCGAGCTCCCGGGTGCGGGGCGGCTCGACGCGGCAGGCGAACTCGTTATGCTCGAGTTCGTCCAGCCCGTCGCGAAACCGGGAGAGATCGCGCCGCACCTGTCCCAACGCCACGAACAGAGCCGTGAGAATCGCGAAATTCACCGCGAGGGCGACGCTGGCGAAATCGAACACGTCGTCCCAGACCTCGGCCACCTCGTCGTCCGGCACGCCCTCAATGCGCACGCGACCGATGAGCATGCCATCGGCCACCACGTCGATGCGACGGGTCACCTGCGATACGCCGATGAGCCGGGCGAACCATGAGGGCGCGGCGTCACTGGGGGCCGGCGCGCCATCGGCCGGCAGCACGGCCGGGCGCCCGTCCGGCCCCTCGAGGGAGATCCTCACATGACGCAGGTGGCGCAGGTGCGGCGGGAAGGCCGCGGCAAGGCTTGTACCGGGCTCCGTGGCGACGCGCTCTGCCACCTCGCGGACCATGTTCTCGGCCATCTCGATGGACGCCACCATCTCGCGCCCCGCGGCGACCCGCGCATTCACCACCACCACGGCACCCGCCACCACGGCGGCGACCAGATTGATGGCGAGGACGGCGCCGAGCACGCGGGTGCGCAGCGAGACCCGGCGCGAACCGGCCTGCGCCGCTTCCGCCTCACTGGCGCCCGTTTGCCCTGCGCGCGCGATGCCCTGCGGCAGCGCAGTCCCCGGGGCGGGGTGGACGCTCATGGTTTCCTCCGTTCGGCCGCCGGCGTGGCAAGCACGGCGAGGGCCTCCGCGCGGCGCGCTCCGGCGGCGCGCAGATTGAAATAGTGCTGGCACAGATCACTATAGCCGATCCGCCCCACCGCGCGACCGACCGCGATGAAGCCCGCGAGCAGCGCCTGCGGGGTCTCGACCACGGAGATCTCGCCGAGCATCCGCTCAAGCTGGAGCGTGCGGTTCGCAAGCATGCGCCGGTTCTCGTCGAAGACCACGTCGGCCTCGCCGAGCAGCGCGGCGATCTCAGCCACCGCCTCCGGCGACGCAGGGGGCGCTCCCTTCGGTGTGGACCGCGTGGCGAGAAACACCTCGGGCGCGGTGGCGTCGCCCACATCCAGCCATTCGCGCCCCGCCCCGGCGCCTCTCGGGCTGGCGATCGAGGCACCTGACGGCGACATGGCCTGCTGAGAGGGTGCCTGGCTGGAGGCGACCGGCCGCCGCTCGTCCTCCTCGCCACAGGAGGCCAACGCGAGCGCGCCCAACGCCGCGCAAAAGCAAATGGCGCGGCGTTTGGCGCGCGCCATCCCAAGGCAAGGCGCACGGCGATGCAGCTCCGCCAAAGCAATCCCACGTGCGGATTCTGCTGGACGTGCGGATAATTTCATCGCCCACGCACAGCCTCGCACCGCAAGGATCCCTGAATATTTTCTTGGAACAAGATGCATCCAGAATCCATCTTCGCGAAAACCCCATGGATATAAAGCATAACATCCTTGGCGGAGGCACAAATAGCGCGAAAGTCGCGGCGGCGGGAACGCCACGGAACGACCGGACAAACCGCATACTTATCAGCTACTTATGGAATTTCGGCAACCGTGTTTGCCAAGTGTTCCCATATTGAATTGCCGAATGATCGGCAGACAAAGGTTCCGATACGGCTTCAAGTGTCATCACACAAGATTAAGAACCATAAGAATTCAATAAGAAAAAGAAGAAGCGGGTCTCAGGTCGCAATCGGAGGACGACCGCCACCCTGGCCACCACCATCTCTGCTGTCCCGCAAGGTGCGATTCCCGCTGTCCCGGTCCCGGGAGAGCTGGTCGAGCCTGCGCGCGCCGGCGGAGGGGAAGCTCCGGCTCCCGCGCCCCCTGCGCTGCCCTTTCCGGCCGCGCGGGATACGCAGGAGCGCGGAGGGACAAGTCCAACCGAGTGAGGAACCACCCAAGGAAACGCCAAATGACGAGATTGTTTTCTTCCGTCTCCCTCTGCGCCGTGACCCTCGCCCTGGCGGCGGGCTCGGCGGCCATCAATACGCAGGCGCTCGCCAACGACAAGCTCGTCGAAATCGCCAAGAGCGACGAGAACTGGCCGATGACCGGCAAGAATTACGACGCCAACAACTACAGCCCGCAAAAACAGATCAACAAGACGAACGTGAAGCAGCTTCGCGCCGCCTGGTCGTTCTCCACCGGCGTGCTGTCGGGCCACGAGGGCACCCCGCTCGTCGTCAACAACGTGATGTACATACACTCGCCGTATCCGAACACGACGTTCGCGGTGGGCCTGGACGATCCCGGCCACATCCTGTGGCAGCACAAGCCAAAGCAGAACCCCACCGCCCGCGCGGTCGCCTGCTGCGACGTGGTGAACCGTGGCCTCGCCTATTGGCCCGGCGACGGCAAGACCCCGCCGCTCATTCTCAAGACCCAGCTCGACGGCCACATCGTGGCGCTCAATGCCGAGACCGGCGCGGAGTTCTGGAAGCTGGAGAATTCCGACATCAAGGTCGGCTCCACCCTCACCATCGCGCCCTATGTGGTGAAGGACACGGTGCTGGTGGGCTCCTCCGGCGCCGAACTCGGCGTGCGCGGCTACGTCACCGCCTATGACGTGAAGACCGGCGCGCAGAAGTGGCGGGCCTATGCCACCGGCCCGGATGAGCAGGTGAAGCTCGCCGACGACTTCAACAAGGCCAATCCCCAATATGGCCAGAAGGGCCTCGGCACCGGCACCTGGGAAGGCGACGCCTGGAAGATCGGCGGCGGCACAAACTGGGGTTGGTACGCCTTCGATCCCTCCACCAACATGATCTACTACGGCTCCGGCAACCCCGCGCCGTGGAACGAGACCATGCGTCCCGGCGACAACAAGTGGACCATGACCATCTGGGGCCGCGACATCGACACCGGCGAGGCGCACTTCGGCTACCAGAAGACCCCGCACGACGAATGGGACTATGCCGGCGTCAACGTCATGATGCTCTCCGAGCAGAAGGACAAGACCGGCAAGATGCGCAAGCTCCTGACGCATCCGGACCGCAACGGCATCGTCTACACCCTCGACCGCACCGACGGCTCGCTCGTGTCCGCCGACAAGATCGACGACACGGTGAACTGGGTGAAGCAGGTGGACCTTAAGACCGGCCTGCCCCAGCGCGATCCCGAATACGCGACGCGCATGGACCACAAGGGCCGCGACATCTGCCCCTCGGCGATGGGCTACCACAACCAGGGTCACGACAGCTACGACCCGGAGCGGCAGTCCTTTTTCATGGGCATCAACCACATCTGCATGGATTGGGAGCCCTTCATGCTCCCCTACCGCGCGGGCCAGTTCTTCGTCGGTGCCACGCTGTGGATGTATCCCGGCCCGAAGGGCAACAAGCAGACCTATGAAGGTCTCGGCCAGGTGAAGGCCTACGACGCCATCAACAACAAGTACAAATGGGAAGTGATGGAGCGCTTCGCGGCCTGGGGCGGCACGCTCGCCACTGCCGGCGGCGTGATGTTCTACGGAACTCTGGACGGCTTCATCAAGGCCCGCGACAGCGACACCGGCGAGCTGCTGTGGAAGTTCAAGCTGCCCTCTGGCGTCATCGGCCATCCCATGACCTACACCCACAAGGGCGTGCAGTACGTCGCCATCTATTACGGCGTCGGCGGCTGGCCGGGCGTGGGCCTGGTGTTCGACCTCAACGACCCCACCGCCGGCCTCGGCTCCGTGGGCGCGTTCAAGCAGTTGCAGAACTACACCCAGATGGGTGGCGGCGTGATGGTGTTCTCGCTCGACGGCAAGGGCCCCTACGACGACCCGAAGGTGGGTGAATACGCTTCCGGCGGCTGACCTCCGACAACCGCCCCTTGCCGGCCGCCGCTCCCGGGCGGCGGCCGGTTTCTTCTTTCGAAACGAGCGCATCAATCGCAATCCAGATCGCCTGCCGCAAGGCGGCGCGACCGGACGCGAACCAGACGGAGGCCCAACCGATGACCTGTTCTGCGAGCACATCCGCGCGCCACGCCGCGACGTCCGCCCCCGGCCATCTCGTCGCCGGAGCCCTTCTCGCCGGGACGCTGGCCCTCTTCGCCGCGCCGGCCCTCGCGCAGACGGCGGAATCCGGCAAGATGTCGCCACAGACCGCCAACCAGGGCTCGGCGGCACCGGCGCAGGCCGCGACGCCGCCCGATCCCTCGATCCTGCGCGTCTGTGCCTCCGAGGTGGAAGCCCCCTTCTCGCAGAAGGACGGCAAGGGCTTCGAGAACCGCATCGCCGGCGTGCTGGCGCAGGCCATGGGCCGCAAGGCGGTCTTTGTATGGACTTCCAAGCCCGCCATCTACCAGGTCCGCGACCAGCTCGACGCCAAGCTCTGCGACGTGGTGATGGGCGTCGACACCGGAGATACGCGGGTCCTCAGCTCCAAGCCTTACTACCGCACGTCCTACGTGCTGGTGACGAAGACCGACCGCAACATCACGGCGGCCGACTGGAACGACCCGCAGGTGAAGGCGCTCAACCGCTTCGTCATCCGCTTCTATTCGCCCGGCGAGACCGTGCTGAAGCGCCTCGGCAAGTATGAGGATAACGCAGCCTATCTCTACGGTCTGGTCAACTTCCGCTCGCCCCGGAACCAGTATGTGCAGGTGCCGGGCGAGCGCGTCGTCTCGGAGGTCGCCAATGGCGAGGCCGACATCGCCTTCGCCTTCGCGCCGGAGGTGGCCCGCTATGTGAAGTCCTCGCAGGTGCCCCTGCGCATGAACCTCGCCGGCACCTCGCTCACCAAGTTCGACGGCACCGAATTGCCCCTCCACTATGACCAGTCGGTCGCCGTGCGGCTCGGCGACACCGCGCTCCTCGCCCAGATCGACGCGGCGCTGGTGAAGGCGCGGCCGCAGATCGACGAGATCCTGGCGGAAGAGGGCATCCCCCTGCTGAAGCCCAATTCATGAGCCGACGCGGCGCCGCCTTTTCAATCTGATTTTCTGGAAGGTCCAATGCACAGCCGATTTCTGTCGCGGGGCGTCAAGGCCCTCCTCGCCGTCGCCTTCGTGTCCGGCTTCGCGCTTGCCGCGCAGGCCACGCTCAACTTCACCAATACGGTAACGGGCCAGCCCCTCGACCTGTCAGATGCGCCGGAGGAAGGGCGAGATACGGAAGCGGTGAAGAAATTCCTCGCCACCGGCGTCAACATGTACCTGGAAAATGCATCCTGCCTGCCAAAGGGCAAGGATCTGTTCCTGTCCATGTGCTCGGGCTGCCACGGCCATTACGGCGAGGGCAAGATCGGCCCCGGCCTCAACGACAGCTACTGGACGTATCCGAAGAACATGACCGACCAGGGCCTGTTCGAGACCATCTTCGGCGGCGCGCAGGGACAGATGGGGCCGATGTACGGCGCGCTCAATCTCGACGAGATGCTGCTGGTGATGGCCTGGGTGCGCCACATCTACAAGGACGACCCCAACGATGCGGTTTGGCTGACCCCGGCGCAGCGCGCGGCCTTCAAGCGCTTCGACGACAAGGAAGACAAGACGCCGGATCTCGACAAGGCCCCGGTGTGCAAGGCGACGGCCGCGACCGCGGCTGGGAGCAAGTGAGAAGGCAAGAGAGAAGGGAGGACGACAAGATGAAGCATAAGGTTCGCATGCCCGTGCTCGCCGCTGCCGCCGCGTTCGCGGTGACGGCCCTCGCCGCCGGCGGCGCCGCCGCCTATGACGGCACCAATTGCAAGGCGCCCGGCAATTGCTGGGAGCCGAAGCCCGGCTATCCCGACAAGGTGGCCGGCAGCAAGTACGACCCCAAGCACAATCCGGCAGAGATCGCCAAGCAAGCCGAATCCATCACCCAGATGGAAGCGCGCAACAAGAAGCGCGTCGAGTATTTTCAGAAGACCGGGCAGTTCGTCTACGACGTAAGCAAGATTCCGGCAAACTGACGCAGCTTTTTCCGACCCCCACCAGCAAGGCTGAGCCTTCAGCAAAGCCGGGCAATCCTCCGATGGATGGTGGGCAACTGGCGCAGCCGCTCGGGCCTGCGTGCGGGAGAGCCGCCCCCGCCCGTCGGCTGCGCCTTTCTTGCCGCTGAGGCCTCGACCTACCGGCCAAGGGGAAGCCCTATGCACGCCATCGCCGACACGGACGGCGCGCTCGCCCAGTGGCGCGCCCGCGCCCTCGATTTCGAGAACGCGGTCGGCCGCATCGTGCTGGGGCAGGAGCGGGTGATCCGCCTTCTGACCATCGCGGTGTTCGCCCGCGGCCACGTGCTGCTGGAGGGCGACGTCGGCGTCGGCAAGACAACGCTGCTGCGCGCGCTCGCCCGCGCCATCGGCGGTGCCTATGAGCGGGTGGAGGGCACCATCGACCTCATGCCGGCGGATCTCGTCTACGACGCGCGCGTCGGCGAGGACGGCCGCCCGCGGGTCGATCCCGGACCGCTCCTGCGCCGGGGGCCGGAGCTTTCGGTCTTCTTTTTCAACGAAATCAACCGCGCGCGGCCGCAGGTCCACGCCATGCTGCTGCGGCTGATGGCGGAACGCACGGTTGCCGCCTTTGGGCGCGAATATGTCTTCCCTTTCCTGCAGGTGTTCGCGGACCGCAACCGCGTGGAGCGGGAAGAAACCTTCGAGCTGCCCGCCGCCGCCCGCGACCGCTTCTTCATGGAAGTGCAGGTGAAGGCGCCGGAGGATTTCGCCGCGCGTCGCGCGCTGGTGTTCGAGCCGCGCTTTCACGACACCGACCGCCTCATCGCGGAGGTGCCCGAGGCGGTCATCGACCACCGCAACCTCGATCAGGTCGCCCGCGAGATCCAGAACGCCATTCCCGCGAGCGACGCCATCGTCGCCTATACCATCGCGCTGTGGGACGCGATCCGCACGCCAGACCGCGCCGGCATCACGCTGCCCGGCGTGCGCATGGACCGCCTGGTGCAGGGCGGTGCGAGCCCGCGGGGGATGTCCTTCCTCATCCGCGCTGCCCGCGTGCGCGCATGGCTGGAAGGACGGGAGATCATCGTGCCGGAGGATTTGCGCGCCGTCTTCCCGGAGGTGATGGCGCATCGCATCTTCTTCGATCCGGTCTATGAGATGCGGCGCGAGGAGATCGCCGCCGATCTCTGCCGCGCCGCCTTCGCCACGGTGCCCGCGCCATGAGCGGGGGTATGGAAGGCGATTTCGATCGCACCGTCGTGCCCTACCGCCTCAGATGGCGCCCGCGCGGCGTGCATCCCGGCGCGCATCCCGGGCAGGGCGACGGCGGCGACGGCACCTTCCGCGCCCTCGTTCCTCTGGTCGCCCGGCCCGATCCGCGCCGCATCGACCTGCGCGCCTCGCTGCGCGATCCGTTCGAGGGCGTGCACGTGCGCACCTTCGCCCCGCGACGCGCCACGACGGTCGCCGTGCTCACCGACCTTTCGGGCTCCATGGGCTTCGACAGCACGGGCGCGGAAGTCGCGCGCCTCGCCGCGACACTCGCCGCATCCGCCGGGGCGACGGGGGATGAATTCACCCTCATCGGCGCCGGGGACGGCGTTCGCGCCGATGCGTTCATTCCCGCCTCACGGCGCCGGGGGCTGGGCGCGCAGGTGGCGGCCACCCTCGCCGGCGCAGAGCCCGCGGGCATGAGCGCGCAAGGGCTCGCGACCGCAGCCGAGCGCCTGCCGCGGCGGCGCTGTCTTGTCTTCCTCGTCTCCGACTTTCTCATGCCGCAGGCCGATCTCGACCTCACCCTCGATGCCCTGTGGCGGCACGACGTGGTGCCAGTGGTGGTGCGCGACAGCCGCGCCGAGGGCGATGTTCCGGCATGGGGGCTCATGGAAGTCGCCGATGCCGAGACGGGCGGGCGCCGGCTTGTATTCATGCGACCGCGCCTTCGCGCCCGCTGGCAGGCGGCGGCGCACGCGCGGCTTTCCGCGCTCGAGTCCAGCTTCGCCGCGCGTGGATACACGCCCTTCCACCTCGTGGACAGGTTTGACCCCGATGCGCTGGTCGCCTTTCTTGCCCGCCGCTAGGCCCTGCCGAAGGGCGGTACTCGCGTTTGCCGGCCTCCTGCTGGCGGCCACCCCGATCCGCGCAGCGGGCGTGGATCTCTATGCGCCGCGCGCCTTCGGCTATTACATCGGCGATACCATCTCGCTGGAGGCGGTCGTCACCCTCGATGCCGGCTGGCATCTGGATGAAAGCGCCCTGCCCCGCCCGCGCTCGGTCACCTACTGGCTGGACCTCAAGCGCCTCGACATGAAACCGGAGACCGCGCCGGACGGCACCCCGCGCTATCGCCTCACCCTCACCTACCAGACCTTCTATTCTCCGCTGGAGCCGCGCGCGCTGACCATTCCCGCCGTGCCGCTCGCCGCGCGCAGGGAAGACGCAGGCACGGGCGACGCGCGCCAGACACTGACCATTCCCGCCTGGACCTTCGTCTCCTCGCCCCTGCGCGAGTTGGTCGCCAGCCAGCGGGGAAATCCCATGGCGCTCCAGCCGGACATCCGCCCGCGCCCCTACCCCCTCGCGCCCGATGCGCGGTTCGCGGCGGCGGCGGCCATCGTCGCGGCGGCGAGCCTCATCGTGTTCGCGGCGGCCTCGGGATGGGGACCGTTCGCCGGCCGCAGCCGCCCCTTCGCCGCCGCCCTGCGCCACATGCGTCGGCTTCCCGACCTCGACGCGCCACTCGGCTACGAAGATGCCCTGCAACTCCTCCACCGCGCTTTCGACGCGGCGGCCGGACACCGGCTGTTTGGCGAGGATGTGTCCGCGTTCCTCGCCGAGCGGCCCGCCCTCGGTGGCGAGGCCCGGGAAATCGACCGCTTCTTCACCGCCTCCCGCGTCGCCTTCTTCGGCGATGATCCGGAAGGAGCCATGGCCCTGTTCCCGCCCGCAGCATTGCTGGACCTCGCCCGGCGGCTCTCTGCCATCGAGCGGCGCGGCGGCACGCGAGAGGAAGCGGCGTGATGTTCAGCCTCGACGTGGACCATCCCGCGCTCCTCTTCCTGCTGGCGCTAGCCCTCCTCCCGCTCGCGGCCCTCCCCCTGCACGGCTCGGTGCTGCCGGCGGTGGCGCTGGTGCCGCGCGACGGGCTTTCCATCGCCGTCTCCCTCGGCATCCGGCTCGCGGGAGCGCTGGCCATCGCCGCGCTGGTGCTGGGCCTCGCCGGCCTGAACCTGAAGGCGCGGGAGATCGAGCGCATCGGCTCCGGCGCCAATCTGATGCTGCTCATCGATCGCTCCGCCAGCATGGACAACACCTTCGCCGACCGGGCGCCCGGTGCCGGCGAGGAATCGAAATCCGCCGCCGCCAAGCGCCTGCTCACGGAATTTCTGGTCCGCCGCCCGCGCGACCGCATCGGCATCGCCGCCTTCTCCACATCGCCCATCCCGGTGATGCCGCTGACCGACCATCACGAGGCGGTCGCCGCGGCGGTGGCGGCCATCGACCGGCCGGGCCTTGCCCTGACCGACGTGGGGCGGGGCCTCGCCCTCGCCCTCGACAGCTTCGACGCGACGGCCGGTTTGGGCGGCGCACGCGCGGTGCTGCTGGTGTCCGACGGCGCCGCCGTCATCGATCCACGCGTCCAGGCCGCGCTGCGCGATTCCCTGAAGCGCGCGCCGGTCCGGCTGTACTGGCTGTTCCTGCGCACGGTCGGCTCGCCCGGCATCTTCGACAAGCCGCGCGTGCCCGGCGAGGACACGCCGCAGGCCATGCCGGAGCGCCACCTCAACCTGTTCCTCGCCAGCCTCGGCGTGCCCTACCGCGCTTTCGAGGCCGGAAGTCCGGAAGCCGTGGCGAACGCCATTGCCGAGATCGACCGGCAGGAGAGCCAGCCCATCGCCTATCTGGAGCGCATTCCGCGCCGCGACTTCGCCCGCCTCTGCTACGCCATCGCCGCGGCTGCCTCCGCGCTCCTCTTGGCCGCGCGCCTCGCCGAGCGCGGCCTTGGTGCCCGACGGAACACTGCCTCCGGCCTCCCCGGCATCGAAACCCGGAGGGCGGCATGAGCCTGCGCGCGCCCCCCATCCGCCTAAGCCGGCTCGCCGCGCTGGTGTCCCTCGCGGTGCTGATCCTTGCGCTGGCGGTGATGGCGGTGACGGGTGTCCGCATGGCCCTGAATGCCAACGCCAACCGAACGATCGCCGCGCTCGCCTCCGGCCGCGACGTGCCGGTGGCGCCCGATGCGCCGGATCGCCTGCTCCTGGCCCGCGCCCATTTCCTCATGATCCGCGACCGGCTGGACGAGGCGCAGCCGCTGGTGGACCGGCTGGCGGCGAGCGGCAGCCCGCTCGCGGTCGCCGGCCTGTACGACCTTGCCAACGCCCGTCTCGCCGTCGCCGTCTCATTTCTGGAGAAGACCGAGATCGACCCCGCCGTGCCGCAGGTGCGCCTCGCCAAGGCCGGCTATCGCGCGGCCCTCGTGCGCGCGCCGGATTTCTGGGACGCCAAGTACAATCTCGACATCGCCATGCGCCTCGTGCGCGATTTCCCGCAGATCGAGCAGGACCAGCAGGACGAGGCGCAGGAGACGCCGAAACGCCTGTGGACCGATCTGCCCGGCCTGCCGAAGGGCCTGCCCTGATGCGGCCGAACCTGCGCACCCTCGCCCTCGCAGCGACCTGCGTGCTGGCCCTTGCGGCCACCATCGCGCCGCGCCTTTCCAAGACGACCGACGCATACCGGCTGCTGGCGGTTGTAGACATCACCGGATCCATGAACGTGCGGGACTACAGCTTCGAGGGCCACCCGTCCTCGCGGCTCGACACGGTGAAGCGCGCCCTCGGCGCGCTGGCGGCCCGGCTGCCCTGCGGCTCGCGCATGGGGCTTGGCATGTTCACCGAGCGGCGCACCTTTCTGCTGTTCGAGCCGGTGGAGGTCTGCGCCGATTTCGCCCCGCTGGACGGCGCCATCGGCGCACTCGACTGGCGGATGGCGTGGGAGGGCGACAGCTACATCGCGTCCGGCCTCTATTCCGCCATCGACCTCGCCGGGCCGCTTGACGCCGATCTCCTCTTCTTCACCGACGGACAGGAGGCACCGCCGCTGCCGGCCTCGGGCGCGCCAGCCTTTTCCGGCGCGCCGGGTAAGGTGCGCGGCCTTATCGTCGGGGTCGGCGGCGAGACGCCCGCGCCCATCCCCAAGTTCGACCGGGATGGTCGGGAAATCGGCTTCTACGCCATGACCGACGTGCCGCAGGAGAACCGCCACGGCCTGCCGCCCACCGGCTCCGAGCAGCGCGAGGGCTGGCACCCGCGCAACGCCCCCTGGGGCGCGGAGGACGCCACAGGGCAGGAGCATCTCAGCGCGGTGCGCACCAACCATCTCAAGGACCTCGCCGCCGCAACGGGCCTTACCTACGCGCCGCTGGCCGATGCCGCGCGCCTCTCCGCAGCAATTAAGGCATCGGCCCGCCCCCGGCCGGTCGAAGGCACGCTCGACACCGCCCCGCTGCCGGCCACCCTCGCCCTGCTTCTGCTCGCAGCCCTTTATCTGGCGCAGCTGTGGCACCGACGCCCCGATTTTCCGCGTAACCGAAGGATTTCCCCGTCATGATCTTTGCCGCTCTCTGCCGCCACGCGGTGCTGCCTGCCCTCGGCCTCCTGCTCGCGCTCGCCGCTCCCGCGCAGGCGCACGGGCCGACCCCGCAGAAGGCCGAGGCCAAGGCCGCCGTGGCGGCCGCTCCCGACGCGGTGTGGAAGATCGCTGGGGATTTCGCCGGCATCGGCGCCTGGCATCCCATGGTGAAGGCGGTGAAGGCCAAGGGCGGCAACACGGCCGGTGCGGAGCGCGTACTGGTGCTGGAGAAGGGCGAGATCACCGACGGGCTCGATGACGTGGACACCGCCCAGCGCAGCCTGTCGTGGCGCCTCAACACCGAGAATGTGGAGGCCATGCCGGTGAGCTTCTACACCATCACCCTCAGCGTGAGCGACGCCGGCGGGGGAAAGAGCGAGGTGGTGATGGCCGGCCGCTTCTATCGCGGCGATACCTCGAACTTCCCGCCCGACGAGCTCAACGACGAGGCCGCCGTCGCGGCAATGACGGCCTTCTTCGAGGCGGGGGTCAACGGGCTGAAGGCCAAGGCGGAAGGCAAATGAGCTGGCGCGCCGCGCTCGCCATTCTGGCCTTGGGCTGGAGCGGGCCCGCCGCCGCCGGCACGCTCCTCGCCGTCTGCCAGGGCGCGGCGGAGGTGGACGTGATCGACACGGCAGCCCGCACCGTCTCGGCGCGGGTGAAGGTGGACAAGGTGCCGGCCGGCATCACGCTGTCCCCCGACGGCGCGTCCGCCTTCATCACCCATCCGGACATCGGCCTGCTGACCCACCTCGACGTGAAGACACGGACGGTGGTCGCCACCGCCCGGATCGGCGGGCAGCCCTTCGGCATCGCGGCGGCCCCGGACGGGGAGGCCCTCTACGTCGGTGACTGGTCCGGCGACAGGATCCTGCGCGTCGATCCGCGCACCCTTGCCGTCACCGGAACGCTCGCGGTGGGCCGGGCGCCGGCTCACCTCGCCATCGATCCTGAGGGCCGCACCCTCTACAGCGCCGACCGGGAGAGCGACGCCGTGAGCGTGATCGCCTTGTCCGCCTTCACCCGAATGACCTCAATCCCCGTCGGCCGCGCTCCCTACGCCCTCGACGCCACCTCACCCACGCGGGTGGCGGCGGCGGATGTGCGCGGCGGGGATGTGGCGCTGATCACCAAGTCCAATCATGAGGTTACGCGTATCGGCGGCATGAAAATGCCCTATGGTGTCGCCTTCGTGCCCGGCCGCGATCTGCTGCTCGTCACGGACCAGCAGGGCGGAACGCTCGACTTGATCGATCTCTCGGCGGGCACCATCACCAAGCGCCTGCGCCTCGGCGGATCGCCGGAAAGCGTACTTGTGGATGGGACGACCGGCCGTGCCTATGTGGCCGAGTGGTTCGCCAACCGCGTCACCGTCGTGACCCTCGATGATTTCACCATCGCCGCCCGCATCCCGGTCTGCGACGGTCCACGGGTGATGGCATTGATTCCCTGAAATTCCGCTTGCGCCCAAGCTCCCGCCGCGTTCCGGTTGGACCGGAATGCGGAATGGGGCCATGCACGAGATTTCACTGATCTTCACCTGCCTCTTGATCGGCGTCGTATTGCGCTGGTCTGGCCGGCTGCCCGACACCGCCACCAAGGCTTTCGGCGGATGGGTGATCAATGTGGCGTTGCCGGCGACCGCGCTGCACAGCGTCCATGGCCTGAAGATGGATGACGGGTGGTGGCTCGCGGCGGCGACGCCGTGGATCGGCGCCATCCTTGCAATCCTTGTCATCGTGCCGCTGTGCAGGGCCTTCGGCTGGTCGCACCGGCGAGCCGGCGCGCTGCTGCTGGTGGGCGGCTGGGGCAACACATCCTTCGTGGGCCTGCCCATGATCGCGGCCTTTGCCGGCAGCCAGTGGCTGGGGCTCGGCATCGTCATCGACCTGTTCGGCTCCTACCTTGCTTTGTCCACACTGGGCCTGGCCATTGCGGCTGTTGCAAGCGCGGGGCATTTCGACTGGCGGGCCGTGGCGAAGCGGATCGCCACCTTCCCCCCCTTCTGGGCCATCCTGATCGCCTTCGCCACCAACGATCTGCCGCGCCCGGATTGGCTCGACCAACTGGTCGAAGCGCTGGCCCGGACGCTCACCCCCATCGCCCTCGCGGCCGTGGGCTATGCCCTTCGTTTTGATCGCATTTCCGGCCGCCTGGGGGCGCTGGCGGTGGGGCTCGGCTATCGCCTGCTGCTGGCGCCGCTGGCCATCTTCCTGATGTATGCGGCGCTTGGACGAACCAGTGATCCGGTGGCGCAGGTGGCGATGCTGGAGATGGCCATGCCGCCCATGCTCGGGGCCAGCATCATCGCGCTCGACCACGATCTGGAGCCGGACCTCGTGGCCCTCGTCATCGGCATCGGCGTGCCGCTTTCCATGCTCACCGCCTGGATGTGGTGGGGGCTCGTCATCAGTCCATGACGGGGGTGACACCGACCGCAAATCCCTGGCATTGAAGCGATTTCAGCCTCACCTCCCCATCCGCGACGGCGAGGCGAACCGGCCCTCCCGGGGGCCGGTGATAGAGGTCCGGATGGGCGGCGAGGAAGGCCGCCTGCTCCGCCTCAGGGGCAAACGACATGCCGTCGAGGTAATGGTGACCGTTGCGCTCGACATGGGTCAGGCCCAGGAGGGAGACGAGGGCGAGGTCCTGCTGGGTGCTGATGCCGGACCAGGTGCAAAGGTCTTCTGCGGAAAGGAAAAATCGGCTTTCGCCCAGCTCCGAATTGGCCTTGGCGATGCGGGCGGCGTTGAGGGTGGATTTGTAGAAGCCCTTGCAGGTCTTGCTGGAAACACCCTTATATCCCAAAGAGATAGCCTTGGGGAAGGCATCCAGGGTGGCGTCCGATTCGTCGATCATCACGGGCTTCAGGGATGCCAATGCCCCCACCTCCCGCTCCAGGGCGACGGCGCGGCGGATGGGCTGTTCGATGTAGAGGGTGGAGGCGCAAAGCCTTGAAAGCGCAGGCATTTCCGACATGCGCCGCCACAGTTCGACGATGACCTCCACGTCCGAATACTGCTCGTTGCCATCCAGAGTGACGTGATACTGGGCAGTCCCGGCATCCAGCACCGCGGCAATGCGGGTGAGGCGGTCCAGATCGGCGGCCATGTCGCCGCCAGCCTTCAGCTTGTAGAAGCGGCAGCCGTAAGTTTTGACAACATCCTCAAGGGTTTGTGGAAGGCCGTCCGGGGGGCCTTCGAGGGGATCGGCGGCGGTGAGAGCGTCCACCATGCCCACGGTGTGGCGCACGCCGATGGTATCCTGGGGCTGCAAATTGCCCAGGAATTGGGCGATGTCGAAGCCATCAAGGTCCCCGGTCAGGCCGGAGCTAACGGTGATACCTGCCAAATTGCCCCGCATCATCGCCGCGAAGGACAGCCCCAGCATCCGCCCGGTGGCATCCAGAATGGCCCGGTCCACCAGCGCCGGCCCGTAGGAAGCGACCAGCGGGTTGAGACCCAGCGCGGCGCAGCGGGCCTGCTGCTCCTTGTAAACGCTTGCGGAAAGGCCGAACGGCGTGTCCGCCGGGAGGGCGGCGTACAGCTCCAGCGCGATCGCCAGGGACGTGCGCAGTTGCTCCACATTGTCGTCGTCGGAGAGCGCGGGATTCTTATCGAACCATTTGGGCAGAAGGCATTCCGCGGCGATGCCCACTGCGCCCCCGCCGTCCGCCGCTTCGATCCGCACGGTCAATTCCGCCTGCCGCACCTCCCGCAGCGTCGCGACGCCGAAGCGGAAGGGCATGCGCAGCTTCGCCGCGCGCTCGCGCAGGTTCGCCTCGGCCAGCCGCACGCGCGGCGCCGCGTCCTCTCCCATGATTATATCCTTGTATTTGCGCTGGTTATTCGACCATGCGCGGGAAGGCGCCGCTGCGGGCGCGGGCCTCCAGCGGCCAGGTCTCGCCCAGCCGGCGGGTGGTCGCCATCACGAAGGAGCCGCAGCTTTCGAGGTCCGCCCGGCTCATGCGGTTGGTGGGGGCGGCAAGGCTCACCACGCCCACGCATTCCGGTGCGCCGCCCAGCGTCGAGGCGAGGATGGGGGCGGCGACGGCGCCCACGCCCAGCTCATTCTCCTCATAGCTCAGCGCGAAGCCGCGCCGCGCCACCTCCTCCAGCTCCGCGCGAATGTCGGAAATGGAGGTCTTGGAATGCGCGGTGGACGCCTCGATGCCCTGATGCATCAACAGCTTGAGGGCATCGGCGAACGGCAGCGTCGAGAGCCACGCCTTGCCGGTGGCGTGGGTGTGAAGACCGATCTCCAGCGTATAGTTGGGATCGATGCGCAGCGACCTCTTGCTGCCCGCAAAGGATTGCACCCACACGATTCTCTGCCCGCCGGGCTCGACGATGGCGAGGCGCACCAGCTCGCCCGTCTCTTCCGCCAGCTGCCGCAGCGCCGCCGAGCACTGGTCCAGCAGCCGACTGGTCTGCAGGTGGCGCAGGCCGAGGTTGCTGATGCGGTAGGTGAGGTAATAGCGCTGGGCCCGCTCGTCGCGCCACACCAGCATCTGGGACTCCAGCGTATTCAACAGCTTGGAGACGATGGCCTTGTTCAGGTCGAGGCGACGGGCAATCTCGGCCAGAGGGAAGCCGTCCACGGAATCGGCCAGCATCCCGATGATGTCGAAGGCGCGCTCCACCGAGACGATTGTCTCGTCGATCTTCTCGGGACGGACCCCGGCCGCAACTTTCGCCATCTCATCAACCCTTCGACGCACGCGCATCACTGATAACGATGTTATCTATCATTTCGAGCGTGACAAGGCCAGATCGGCGCACAAACTGCGAAGCTGAACCGAAAATACCCGCTTGACTCCGACTTTGGACGAATCTAGCCCTATAGATATGGGTAACGGCGTTACCCAATAAATGAGCAGGCCGGCACCCGAACCCACCAGGGTTCGAGACGGTTCAGGCCCCGGTTCGGGGCGGTTGAACCACCCGTTCGGGTGCCATTCGAGGCCTGTCAGGAAAAATGGGAGTGGATTCGTGAGTGAACGCCTGACCTTCGACACCGTGCCGGACCTGATCGAGACCGAGGAGCAGCTCGAGGAGCTGGTCTCCCGGCCTACCCAGGGGCTGGTGGACGACTTCGCCACTTTGGACGGGGACATCATCGTTCTGGGTGTCGCGGGCAAGGTCGGCCCCTCCCTCGCCCGCATGGCCAAGAGGGCTGCGCCGGAGAAGCGGGTGATCGGGGTGGCGCGCTTCTCTGAAGCCGGGTCCAAGGAGGAGCTGGAGGGTTTCGGCATCGAGACCATCCGCTGCGACCTCCTGGATGCGGACGCCGTCGCGCAGCTGCCCAAGGTGAAAAACGTCGTCTACATGGCCGGCAAGAAGTTCGGCACCAATGACGACCCCTCCTTCGCCTGGGCCATGAACACCATGGTGCCCGCGACTGTCGCCTCCCACTTCCGCGACAGCCGCATCGTCGCCTTCTCCACCCTGTGCGTCTATCCGTTCGGCGTCTTCGCCCATAACGGCTGGGACGAGCGGGTGCAGCCGCGCCCGGTGGGGGACTATGCGAACTCCTGCGTCGGCCGCGAGCGGGCGTTCGAATATGGCTCCCACGTGCATGGCACGCCGGGCCGCCTCGCCCGGCTGAACTATGCCATCGACCTGCGCTACGGCGTGCTGCACGACATCGCCAGCTGGGTGCATCGCGGCGAGCCGATCCCCATCCGCACCGGCCATGCCAGCGTGATCTGGCAAGGGGATTCCAACGCGCAGATCCTGCGCTGCCTGAAGCACTGCACGGTGCCCACAACCCCCATCAACATCGGCGGACCGGAGCAGGCGAGCGTGCGGGCCATCGCCCATGCGTTCGGCGAGAAGTTCGGCAAGGCGCCCATCTTCGAGGGCGAGGAAGAGCCCACCGGCTGGGCCAACAGCACGTTCCAGGCCCAGCGCCTGTTCGGCTATCCCAACGTGCCGCTCGCCCGGATGATCGACTGGGTGGCCCATTGGGTGGAGAAGGGCGGCGCCATCTATGGCAAGCCCACGCGGTACGAAGTCCGCGACGGCCTCTTCTGAGCGCCGCCGCCATGACCCGCGAAGAGCCCCATCCCGGCCCCGCCCTCGGCTTTATGGGCTTCTGGGCCGACATCGATGCGGAGTACGAACTCAGCTATCAGGAATGGCACAATTGCGAGCATATGCCGGAGCGGGTGGGGATTCCCGGCTTCATCGAGGGGCGGCGCTATCGCGCCGTCCACGGCAGCCCGCGCTTCTTCATGTGCTATGTCACGGAAGGCCCCGAGGTGCTGGGCAGCGCGGCCTATCTCGCCGCGCTGAACCGGCCAACGCCCTGGACCAGCGAGGCGCTCACCCACTTCCGCAATCCGGTGCGCTCGCTCTACCGCAACCATTGCCGGGTCGGCTTCGCGGGGGGCTATGCCCCCTACATCCTCCAGCGCCGGTTCGACCATAAGGCCGATGCCGCAACCCTGGCGGAGATGGTCCGCGCGGCGGTGGCGCAGGACACCTCAGGCGTTCTTTCGGGCGGCCTCTATGAGGTGGACGAGGCCATCTCCGGCATCATGACGGCCGAGCGCCGCATCTATTCCGGCGGGCCCGGGCGTCAGCAATATCTGTTCACCATCGAGGCCCTCGACCGCGACCAGGCGGAGGCGGCCGGGCGCCGGCTCGATGCCCTGGTGGGGGATGGCGCCTCCGAGATCAATCCCGGCCTCTACTGGCTGGAAAACCGCATCCAGTCCGCCCAGCTGCGCCGGCCCGCCGCCGCGCAGCAGGACGCGCAAGCCGCCACCCCGGCGGACACCCGCATTCCCGAAAGGCTCACCCCATGAAGCTCCTGCGCCATGGCGCGGCCGGTGCCGAGCGGCCCGGCCTCCTCGCCGCCGACGGCACGGTTCGCGACCTGTCCGACATCGTGCCGGACATCGACGCCGCCTTCATCGCCGATCCCGCCCGCCTTGCTGCGCTGAAGGCGGTGGACCCGCTCTCCCTGCCGGTGGTGGAGGGGGAGGTGCGCCTCGCCCCGCCCTTCACCGGCATCGGCAAGATCGTGGGGGTGGGCCTCAATTATCACGACCACGCCCGCGAATGCGGCCTGCCCATTCCCGAAGAGCCCATCCTCTTCATGAAGGCCACCACTTCTCTGTGCGGCCCCTATGACGCCATCCGCCTGCCGGAAGGCTCGGAAAAGACCGACTGGGAGGTGGAGCTGGGCGTCGTCATCGGCACCACCGCTCGCAAGGTGTCCGAGGCGGACGCCCTCGACCATGTGTTCGGCTACTGCATCGCCCACGACGTGTCCGAGCGCGCCCACCAATTGGAGCACGGCGGGCAGTGGACCAAGGGCAAGAGCCACGACACCTTCTGCCCCCTCGGCCCCTGGCTGGTGACGGCGGACGAGGTGGGCGACCCGCAGGCCCTCGATCTGTGGTGCTCGGTGGATGGCGAGATGCGCCAGAACAGTTCCACCGGCGACATGATCTTCAAGGTGGCGGAGATCGTCTCCTATGTCAGCCGCTTCATGACGCTGGAGCCCGGCGACCTCATCATCACCGGCACGCCGGCGGGGGTGGGGCTGGGGCTGAAGCCGCAGGTCTATCTCGCCCGCGGGCAGGAGGTGCGCCTCGGCATCGCCCGCCTCGGCGAGCAGCGCCAATCCGTGGTCTGAGGAGGCATGCCATGACCGACACCCTTCTCGTCCAGTCCACGCGCGCCAACGTGCTCTCCAAGCTCATGAGCATGGATGCCATCCGCCCGCTCATCCTCGTCGCGGTGATCCTGGTGGGGTGGGACCTCGCGGTGCGCCTGCTGCGCATCCCGCCCTATCTCATCCCGGCGCCGACGCTGGTGATCGAGCAGGTCATCGCCCAGTGGCCCATGCTGCTGCGGGAGACGATGCCCACCCTCTACGCCACGCTCGGCGGCTTCGCCCTGAGTGCGCTGGTGGGCATTCCGCTGGCGATGCTGATCGCCTCCTCGAAGACGGTGGAGAGCTATCTCTATCCCCTCCTCGTCTTCTCCCAGTCGGTGCCGAAGATCGCGGTGGCGCCGCTGTTCGTGGTGTGGTTCGGCTTCGGCGTATTGCCGAAGATCATCTCCGCCTTCCTGCTCGGGGTGTTCCCGGTGGTGGTCTCCACCGTGCTCGCCTTCAAGAGCGTGGACAAGGAGATGATCGACCTCGCCCGCTCCATGCGCGCCGGGGGCCTGCGCACCTTCATCCGCATCCGCCTGCCCCACGCCCTGCCCGGCATCTTCTCGGGGCTGAAGGTGGCCATCACGCTCGCCGTGGTGGGCGCGGTGGTGGGCGAGTTCGTCGGCTCCAACTCAGGCATCGGCTACGTGCTGCAGGTGGCGAACGGCAATTTCGATTTGCCGCTCATGTTCGCCGCGCTGTTCGTGCTCTCCATGATGGGGGTGATCCTGTTCATGGCGCTGGACGCCATCGAGCACTTCCTCATCCCCTGGCACGCCTCGCGCCGGCCGGACCCCAACAGCGGGGCGTGAGGGCTCCCGCCGTCATGCCCCGGCGCGTCCGTCGCCCCCCGCACAAGGCGGGGGGATGACGCGGCAGAGAAGGAAGTTCCGAACCAGGACGTCCCGATCAGAGCAGAGCAACAAGAACCAAAGCAAAACCAGAAAAACCGGTGGAGGAAACCATGATCTCTCGAAGGACACTCGCCACGCACCTGTTATCCGGCGCCATCGCCCTCGGCCTTGCGGCCGCATCCGCGCTGCCGGCGGCCGCGCAGGCGGCAAAGACGCCGGACAAGGCGGTGCTGATGCTCAACTGGTACGTCTATGGCGAGCACGCGCCCTTCATCCTCGGCCTCAAGAAGGGCTATTACGCGGAAGAAGGCATCGACCTCGAAATCCAGGAAGGCCGCGGCTCGGCGGTGACCATCCAGGCGGTGGGCGCCGGCACGGCCACCTTCGGCCTCGCCGACATCGGCGTGATGATCAAGGCGGTGGCCAAGGGCGCACCGGTGAAGACCATCGGCGTCCTGCTCCAGCGCACCCCCGGCGCGGTGGTCGCTCCCGAGGGCAAGATCAACGGCCCCAAGGACCTGCCCGGCAAGACCATCATGTTCACGCCCGGCGATGCCGTGACGCCCATCTGGCCGCTGTATCTCAAGAAGCTCGGCATCCCCGAAGGTGCGGTGAAGATGGTGGCGGCGGATGCGCAGGCCAAGCTGAACGCCGTGGTGAACAACCAGGCCGACGGCCTCATCGGCTTCACCACCGAGCAGGGCGCGCGCCTGCCGGACATCATGAACAAGCCGGTGACCATGCTGCGCTACACCGATGCGGGGGTGAACCTCGTGTCGCTGGGCATCGTCGCCAACACCGACACCCTCGCCAAGCGCGCCGACATGGTGAAGCGCTTCATGCGCGCCACCACCCGCGCGGTGGAAGAGGCGGAGAAGAACCCCAAGGCCGCCATCGACATCCTGATGGAGGCCTATCCCAAGATCGGCCTGCCGGACGCGCAGCTGCGCAGCCTGCAATACTCGCAGGCGCTCTACCGCGCCTCCGACGACAAGAGCACGCGCCCCTTCCGCATGAACCCGGCGCTGATGGACGAGAGCCTCGAGATCCTCACCCAGTACGGCGGCCTCGACCCCTCCGCGCGCAGCAAGGCGCAGGATTACTTCACGCTGGAGTTCCTTCCGTGAGCGCTGTTCTGCACAGGATCGAAACGCACCCTCCCGCCCCCCGCGCCGAGGCCGCCGGCACGCATATCGCCATCGCCGGCCTCACCAAGACCTACAAGACGCGCGGCGGCGCGGTGCCCTCGCTCAAGCCCATCGATCTCGACATCTCGAAGGGCGAGTTCGTGGCCATCGTCGGCCCCTCGGGCTGCGGGAAGAGCACACTCTTGAAGCTGGTCGCCGGGCTGTTGCCGGCCACCAGCGGCAGCATCACCATCGGCGGCGTGAAGGTGACGCAGCCGCCAGATGGCGTGGGCATGGTGTTCCAGAGCCCCGTCCTGCTGCCCTGGCGCACGGTGCGCGACAACGTGCTGCTGCAGGTGGAGATGCGGGGGCGACCCGTCAGCGCCTATCGCGAGGCGGCCGCGCGCCTCCTCCATACCGCCGGCCTCGACGGCTTCGAGGAGCGCTTCCCGTGGGAGCTGTCCGGCGGCATGCAGCAGCGCGCCGCCATCTGCCGGGCGCTGGTGCATGACCCCGACGTGCTTCTCATGGACGAGCCCTTCGGTGCGCTCGACGCCATGACGCGGGAGAAGATGAACGCCGAGTTGCAGCGCATCTGGTACGAGACGCGCAAGACCGTGCTGCTCATCACCCACTCCATCCCGGAGGCGGTGTTCCTGGCCGACCGGGTGGTGGTCATGTCCAGCCGGCCGGGCAGCATCGAGGCCATCTACGACATCGATTTGCCCCGCCCGCGCGACCTCACCGTGATGGGCGAGCCCCGGTTCGTCCGCTACACGCAGGAGATCCGCAAGCACTTCTTCGCGCAGGGCGATCTCGACCACTGAGCCGTCCGCGCAACACCAGACGGCGCCCGCCCAGAGCGCGATCCGATCAAGTTGAATCAACTTGATCGGTGAATCGCCCTCTGACTCCAGGAAAGAGAACGCGTTATCCGATCTGATTGCGATGCAATCAGATCGGCGCGTGCTCTCGCCCCGGCGGGCGCTTTTTGTTACGCGACCAGAGCCATGCGGTGGATCACCCGCTCCGCGATCAGCTCCCGCCCGCCGGCGGCGGCGAAATTGGCAAGGGCGCCGCCGTCGATGTGCGCACGCCACTTCTCCTCCGTCTCCCAGCTCTCGACAAAGATCAGGATGCGCCCGTCGTCCAGCGACTGGTTCAGCTCGTAGCGCAGGCAGCCGTCCTCCGCGCGCGTCTCGACCACCAGCTTTTCCTGAAGCGCGCGCAGGGCCGCCTCCTGCCCTTCCTTCGCGGTGATGATGGCGATGACGGTGAGGGGCGCTGCGCTCATTCTTCTGCTCCCGGAACGGCCGCCCGGCGCGGCCGGGGCCACCATAGCGCAAGGGCGGCGCGACGCATCCCCACTCCGGCCCCGTTCTTGCTCCGCTCGTCCCGCACGCCCGCGCCCCGAGGAGCCGTGATGACAAAAGCCGACACCACTGCGACCGCCGCCCGTGCGCGCACCATTGCCTGCCCCGCCTGCCATGCCGTGACCTCCGTTCCGGATGGCGCGGACGCCCGCGCGCTTTCCTGCCCGGCCTGCGGCGGGGCACTCTTCACCGGCAAGCCCATGACGCTCACCGCCGAGAGCTTCACCGCCCACACGTCGCAGAGCGACCTGCCCCTCGTCATCGACTTCTGGGCGGACTGGTGCGGCCCCTGCAAGAGCATGGCGCCGGTGTTCGAGGCCCTTGCGGCGGAGTTCGAGCCCCATGTCCGCTTCGCCAAGGTGGACACGGACAAGGAGCGCGAACTCGCCGACTATTTCCGCATCAGCTCCATTCCCACCCTGAGCTTCATCGCCAACCGCAATGAGGTGGCGCGGGTGGCGGGCGCCATGTTCGCGGGCGACCTCCGTCGCTGGCTCTATGATGCCCTCTCCCGCGCCGACGAGGCGAAATAGAGCGTCGGATTTCCGACAATTGGGAGGGTTCCAGGCTGGCCCTGATCTTGCGAAGCGCCCTGCCGGAGCCTCACCGGACAGGACGCGCGCGCCATGGCCTTCACCGTCATCTGCAACAAGGACGCCCTCGCCGAGGGCGCCATGGGCCTCTTTCAGGTGGGCAAGAAGAGCGTGCTGCTGGTGTGGCCCACGGGCGGGGAGATCAAGGCCTATCGCGGCCGATGCCCCCACGCCGACATGCCGCTGACCGAGTCCACCTTCGACGGCAAGACCCTCATGTGCACGCACCACATGTGGGGCTTCGACTGCAACACCGGAAAATGCTCCACCCACCTCGTGCGCAATGCGCTGCACCCCTATGAGATCAAGATCGAGGGCGACGAGATCCAGGTGGATGTCGGCCCGGTGAAGCCCGCCCGCGCGCCCGCCTGATCCTCATCGCCGGCTCGCGCCGCCTGCCCTATGCTGGCGTCGGGAGGCGCCGGCAATGACACAAGACGCGGGCAAACGACGTATCATCGTGGTGGGCGGCGGGTTCGCCGGGCTCTGGGGAGCAGCGGCGGCGGCGCGGGCGCGGGAGCTGTTCGGCATCGATCCCGCCGCGCTGGAGATCGCGCTCGTGGCGCCGGAGGCGTTCCACACCATCCGCGTGCGCTGCTATGAGGACGACCTCGCGGCCATCCGCCTGCCGCTGGACGATCTGCTCGCCCCCATCGGCGTGGGGCGCATCGCGGCGGCGGTGAGCGCCATCGATCCCGCCGGCCGCTCCCTTGCCACCGATGCCGGGCCGATCTCCTATGATCGTCTGATCCTCGCCGCCGGCAGCGCGCTGACGATGCCGGCCGTGCCCTGCGCGCAGCCCACCTTCGACGTGGACAGCTATGCCGGAGCCGAGCGCCTCGCCGCGCATCTTGCCGCGCTGGCCTCCGGCCCGCGCGACGGCGCCGCCGAAACCGCCGTGGTCATCGGCGGCGGGCTGGCGGGCGTGGAGATCGCCTGCGAGTTGCCGGGCCGGCTGCGCGCGCTGTTGGGCGAGGGCGCTCCTGTGCGCGTCGTGCTGGTGGATCGCCACGAGATCGGTGCCGCCATGCGGGCCGGCGCGGCCACCGTGCGCGCCGCCCTCGCGGCGGCCGGCGTGGAGGTCCGCGATCATTCCGGCATCGCGGCCGTGGAAGCGGATGGCGTGCAGTTGACCGACGGCACGCACATCCCGTCCCGTACCGTCATCTTCACCACCGGCGCCCATGCGAGCCCGCTTGCCGGCCAGCTCGGGGTCCCGCTCGACCACCTGGGCCGGGTGGCGGTGGATGCCTTTATGAAGGTGGAGGGCGTCAGCGATGTCTATGCGGCGGGCGATTGCGCGGTGGCGGCGGCGGACGATCTCGGCCACGTCACCGTCATGTCCTGCCAGCACGCCCGGCCCATGGGCCGCCTCGCCGGCCACAATGCGGTGTGCGACCTCGCCGGCCGGCGTCAGGACCGGGTGGCCTTCTCCGCGCCGGACTATGTGACGGTGATGGACCTGGGGCCGGAGGGCGCCGTCTACACCTCCGGCTGGGATCGCGGCACGCTGGTGGCGTCGGGCGCGGAAGCCAAGACGGTGAAGCAGACCATCAATTGCAGCCGCATCTACCCGCCCGTGCCCGCGACGAAAGAGGCGATGTTCGCCGCCGCCGCGCCGGTGCTGCAGGCGCGGCCTGCGGCGAAGTGAGCGCTCCTTCGCGCCCCGGACGCATGCAGCGATAGCGGAATGCGAGCCGGCGCCCAGCGCAACATTTCGCCGAAGGCGCTGCTTCAGCTCCCTCTCCCCCTGCGGGAGAGGGAGAGGGGAGAGGGAAGAACGGCCCGCTGCGCGGGAGTCTTGCGCTGGCCCCCGGATCGGCGCTCCACCTGCGGTGTCGCTTGTCCGGGGAACCGGGTCCGCTCTTGCGCCACCGACAGCGAACGATCCATACGGCTTGTCATCGCCCGGCTCGTCCGGGCGATCCACGGTTGGGCCGGATCGGGTGCCGGAGTATCTCGCTAACGGATGGGTGGATTGCCCGGACGAGCCGGGCAATGACGGCACTGGGGTGTTCGTCCCCTCACCGCATCTCGGCGAGGAAGGCGCGCACCTCTTGCGGGTTCACGTCCCTGGCGATGAAGGCTTCGCCGATGCCGCGCACGAGGATGAAGGTGAGCGCGCCGCGGCTCACCTTCTTGTCCTGGGCGATGAGGTCCATCAGCCCGTCCGTGTCGGGCAGCTCGCCGGGCACGTCGGAGATCTTTGTGGGCAGGCCCACGGCCTCCAGATGCCGCACCACCCGCGTCACGTCCTGCCCCGGGCACAGGCCGAGCTTCGCGGAAAACGCAAAGGCCAAGGCCATGCCGATGGCGACGCCCTCGCCGTGGAGGAGGCGCTGGGAATAGCCGGCGCCGGCCTCCAGCGCATGGCCGAAGGTGTGGCCGAGATTGAGCAGCGCCCGGTCGCCGGTTTCCTTCTCGTCGCGGGCGACGATGGCGGCCTTGGCCATGCAGCTCGCGGCCACGGCGGTGATCCGCTCCGGCCCGCCACCGATCACGCCCGGCCAGTCGCGCTCCAGCGTGTCGAACAGGTCGCGGTCGCCGAGGAGGCCGTATTTCACCACCTCGGCATAGCCGGCCTTCACCTCGCGCACGGGCAGGGTGTTGAGCGCGGCCGTGTCGGCCAGCACCAGAACCGGCTGGTGGAAGGCGCCGATGAGATTCTTCCCCTGGGGCGAGTTGATGCCGGTCTTGCCGCCCACGGAAGAATCGACCTGAGAAAGCAGCGTCGTCGGCGCCTGCACCACGTCCACGCCCCGGCGCAGCACGGAAGCCGCGAAGCCGGCGAGGTCGCCCACCACACCGCCGCCGAGCGCCAGCACGAGGTCGCGGCGCTCGATGCGGGCGGCGATCAGCCCTTCCACCACCTGCTCCAGCCCCGGCCAGCCCTTGGTCTTCTCCCCGGGCGGCACGACGATCGCGGTGTGGGGGATGCCGGCGGCGTCCAGCGAGGCGGCAACCGTGGCGAGATGGCCGGCGGCCACCACGTTCTCGTCGGTGACGATGGCGACGCGCGCGCCCTTGCGCAGCGCCGTCACATGGGTGCCGGCCTCCGCCAGCAGGCCGGGGCCGATATAGATGTCATAGGGCTTGCCGGCCACGTCCACGCGCACGGTGCTGCGGGTGATCTCGCCCAGCGGGAGGCTCTCGGCCTCGGCGGAGATGGCGGTGGCGGAGGAGAGGGGCGCCATGGCGATGCCTTCGGGATGCGCGACGAGACGGGCCAAAAGATGGGCATGGACGGCGCCGATCACCTCTTCCACCACCAGCTCATGGACCACGTCGCGGCTGTCCACGGTCACGTCGGCGAGGGCATAGGTGTCGGCCCGCTGGGCGTGCAGCGCGGCGAGCTTCTGCGCCGGGTCGCCCTGGGCGAGGAGGGGGCGGTCGGTGCGCTTCTTCACGCGCCGCAGGAGGGTGTTGAGATCAGCGCGCAGCCAGACGGAGACGCCGTGGCGCGCGACCGCGGCCCGCGTCTCCGCATTCATGAAGGCGCCGCCGCCGGTGGCGAGCACGCAGGGGCCGGATTGCAGCAGGCGCGCGACCACGCGCTTCTCGCCCTCGCGGAACTCGGCCTCGCCATGGCGGGCGAAGATCTCGGGAATGCTCATGCAGGCGGCGCGCTCGATCTCCTCGTCGGCATCGACGAAGGTGAGCCCCAGCCGCTTCGCCAGCCGCCGCCCCACGGAGGACTTGCCCGCGCCGGGCATGCCCACCAGCACGATGGAGCGCCGTCCGAGCCTTTTCAGCACCTCGGCGGACGAGAGCGGCCCCGCCGTCTCGGTCTCGCCGGTGCGGGGCTCGGGGAACTTCTGCGTGTGCACCGGCTGGTCCTCGTTCACAGATCTCGGGTGATGGGGCGGGCCACGGGAGTTCCGCCGCTGGCCGAGCCCTGCGGCTCTAGCATCCGCCGCGCGAGCGGGCAATGAGGGGGCGCGGGCCTCCCCTCTCCCCTTGCGGGAGAGGGGTCGGGAGTGAGGGGTGTGCATCCCCGAGGCCGCTTCGGGCTGGAGGCGCCCCGCCCCCTGACCCCAGCCCTCTCCCGCAAGGGGAGAGGGAGATGGCCGGCGGCCAGCGGACAAGCGGCGCCATGGGTCCTCCGATCAAGTCGGAGGACGACAGCGAGGGAGGATGTCGGCGCGACAAGTCCCGCGAGAAAACCCCGCCGCCCTACAGCCGCACCGCTTTCCACACATCACAAACCAAGGCGTGGCCGCAGTTTTGTGCCTCTTGACTCACGCGGACTCTAGACAACAGCCCTCCGATTCGATTCCAATGGCCATGATTCGGAGAGATGCGGCACGTCCCTCCAGATCGAGGACGTGGGGGCGTGGGACTTAGGCCGTCCGGTGCCCCCGGAGACCCGGAGGAGACCGGCGATGGCACGCGCCAACGCTGCGAGCGTAGGCGCGCGCGACCAAGCCATGCGAGGCCTGGCAAGGTCGATCGCGCGCCCAGCGTACCAGCGCCTGCTGGATGCGGAGCCGGTCCTGCGCCGGATCGTCCCGGCCCTCATCGTGACCTTTCTCGGCGTCATCGGCGTCGGCGCGGTCGTGCAGGTGCATGCGCACCGCGTGGCCGAGCTGAACAACGCCAAGGACGACATCGCCCTCCTCGCCCTCGCCACCGCCGATGCGCTGACGCTGCATGCGGGCAATGCCCTCGCCAAGGTGCCCGGCGCGCTCACCGAGAGCCTGCCGCCCCGCGCCACCGAGGGCGGACGGCGGGTGTTCGTCACCGACGGGCAGGGCCACGTCATCGCCGCCGCTCCCCAATCCGCACCTGGCGAGGCGCCGGCCAACCTCTCCGACATCCTCGATCCCTCCCAGCCGCTGGTGATCTTCGCCGAGCGGGCGGGCGTGCTCGAAGTGCCCTACGGCACCGGCACGGCCCTCGCCACCGTGCGCAACCTCCAGGCGCCGCTGGGCCAGATCGTCTATCTCCAGCCCACCGAGAAGGCGCTCGCCTCCTGGTCGGACACCACCACGCTCACGGTGACGCTGTTCACCACCACCGGCGCGGTCCTCCTCATCCTCGGCTTCTCCTTCCACTGGCAGGCGAGCCGGGCGCGCGAGGCGGACGTGATCTACGAGACGGTGCGCCGGCGCATCGACACCGCCCTCAACCGCGGCCGCTGCGGCATGTGGGACTGGGACATGGCGCGCGGGCGCATGTACTGGTCCGACACCATGTTCGAGATCCTCGGGCTGGAGCATCGGGACGAACTGGTCTCCTTCGGCGAGATCTCCCGCCTCGTGCACCCCGACGACGGCGACCTCTACGAGCTGGCGCAGGAACTGGCCGAGCGGCCCGGCACGCCGGTAGACCGGGTGTTCCGCATGCGCACCGCCAAGGGCGACTTCGTGTGGTTGCGCATGCGCGCCGAAGTGGTGCAGCAGGCGGGCGAGGACGGACCCCACCTCATCGGCATCGCCATGGACGTGACCGAGGCGCAGCGCATGGCGGAACGCACCGTCACCGCCGACATGCGCCTGCGCGACGCCATCGAGAGCATCTCCGAGGCGTTCGTGCTGTGGGACAGCCAGAACCGCCTCGTGCTCTGCAATTCCAAGTTCCAGTCGCTGCACGAGCTGCCCGACGAGACCATCGTCGCCGGCACCCCCTTCGACACCATCGCCTCCGTCGGCCGCCACCCGGTGACCCGCACCCCGCTGAAGCCCGAGGACAAGCCGGAGGAAGGCTCCCGCGCGTTCGAGGCGCAGCTTTCCAACGGCCGCTGGCTCAAGATCGCCGAGCGCCGCACCAAGGATGGCGGCTACGTCTCGGTCGGCACCGACATCACCACCATGAAGCGCCACGAAGAGCGCCTCATGGACAATGAGAAGCGTCTGATGGCGCTGGTCGCCGACCTCAGGAAATCCCAGCAGACGCTGGAGCATCAGGCCCAGCAGCTCGCCGAACTCGCCGAGAAATATTCGGAAGAGCGCAACAAGGCCGAGGACGCCAACCGCGCCAAGAGCGAATTCCTCGCCAACATGTCCCACGAGCTGCGCACGCCGCTCAACGCCATCATCGGCTTCTCGGAGATCATGGAGAGCGGCATGTTCGGCCCGCTCGGCTCGGAGAAGTACGCGGAATACTGCTCCGACATCAAAGGCTCCGGCACCTATCTCCTCGACGTCATCAACGACATCCTCGACATGTCGAAGATCGAGGCGGGGCGCATGCAGCTGGAGGCTGAGGACGTGGCCCTCGGCGACATCATCGCGGACGCCATGCGCGTCACGGCGGTGAACGGCGACGAGAAGGGCGTGGCCATGACCATGGAGGCCGCGGACAACCTCGTCATCAAGGGCGACCGCCGCGCGCTGAAGCAGATTTTGCTCAACCTCCTCTCCAACGCCGTGAAGTTCACCCCCGAGGGCGGCCGCATCGCGGTGAAGGCGCGGGTGAACGGGGCGGCGGCGGTGATCGCCATCGAGGACACCGGCATCGGCATCGCCAAGGGGGCGCTTGCCCGCATCGGCCGGCCGTTCGAGCAGGTGGAAAGCCAGTTCACCAAGACCCACAAGGGCTCCGGCCTCGGCCTCGCCATCGCCAAGTCGCTTGTGGAGCTGCACGGCGGCGCCATGCGCATCCGCTCCATCGAAGGCTCCGGCACCACCGTCTTCGTCCGCCTCCCGCTGGACGGCCGGGCGGCGAACTCCAACGAGACGCCGAGGCTGCTGGCGGTGATGTGAGGGGGGCGGGGGAGGACCCCTGCCTCAGACTCCTCCCTCGCGCCGGCTCTTTCTCCCCCCAATTCGCCGTCATCGCCCGCCTTGTGCGGGCGATCCACTTCGGGGCCAGAGGGCTGCCCGGATTGGTGGCTAGCGCCCCGCCCGGTGCTGCCGCAATGGCACCCTGCCCTTGCGCGCGACCGCGCCCAGCCATTAAGCCTGTCGGCTGCGGGTGCACGGCACGATGCCCGCCACCGGAGGCCGCCCACGATGACGCCGCACCGCCTCGCCCGCCCTCTCCTCCGCCCGCTCCTCGGCCTCGCCGCCCTCCTCGCCGCGACCCCGCTCCCCGCCCTCGCCCACGACCCCATCGACGGCTCGAAGCCGCCGCCGCAGACCTCCGGCGTGTCCATCGCGCCCGGCCAGATCGGGCGGGCGGTGAAGGAGATCGACGCTCTGGCGCAGGAGATGATGGCGCGCTCCGGCGTGCCCGGCCTCGCCGTGGTGGTGGTTCAGGACGGCAAGGTGCTGGCGCTCAAGGGCTACGGCGTGCGCAAGGCGGGCGAGAGCGCGCCCATCGATGCGGACACGGTGTTCCAGCTCGCCTCCCTCTCCAAGGCGGTGGGGGCGGGCGTCGTGGCGCATGAGGTGGGCCAAGGCCAAGCGGGGAAGGGCCGGGTGCAGTGGGACGCGCCGGTGCGCACCCTGCTGCCCTGGTTCGCCCTCAAGGACCCGTGGGTGTCGGAGCACGTCACCCTCGGCGATCTCTACAGCCACCGCTCCGGCCTGCCGGACCATGCGGGCGACGAGCTGGAGAGCATCGGCTTCGACCGCCGGCAGGTGCTGGAGCGCATCAGGCTGCTGCCACTGGCGCCGTTCCGCGCGAGCTATGCCTATACCAATTTCGGCCTCACCGCCGCCGCCGAGGCCGTGGCGACGGCCGCCGGCAAGGAGTGGGCGGACCTCTCGCAGGAGGTGCTCTACAAGCCCCTCGGCATGGCGGCGACGTCCTCCCGCTTCGCCGATTTCATGGCCCGTCCCAACCGCGCCATCCCTCATGTGAAGGAGAACGGCCACTTCGTCGCGAAATACCAGCGCGACCCGGATGCGCAGGCGCCGGCGGGCGGGGTGTCCTCGTCCGCGCGGGACATGGGGAAATGGCTCGCCTTCGTGCTCGGCAACGGCTCCGTTGAGGGCCGCGAGATCGTGCCCGCCGCCGCGCTGCTGCCGGCCATGCGGGGCGAGACCATCTCCTCCCCCGCTTATGCGGTGGATGCCCGCCCCGGCACCTATGGCTATGGCTTCGGCGTCGGCGTCTCGCCGGCCGGACGGGTGACGCTCGACCATTCCGGCGCGTTCATCCTCGGCGCGGCAACGAATTTCGTGCTGCTGCCCTCGGAGAAGCTCGGCATCGTGGTGCTCACCAATGCCCAGCCCACCGGCGCCCCCGAGGCGCTCGCCATGAGCTTCATGGACATCGTGCAGTTCGGCGGGCTGACGCGCGACTGGTACGCCGCCTATCAGCCGCTCATCATGCCCATGTACAAGCCGGCCGGGGCGCTGGCCGGCAAGGCGCGGCCGACAAAGCCGGAGCCGGCCAAGCCGCTGGCGAATTATACCGGCACCTATGCCAACGCCTATTTCGGCGACGCCACGGTGGCGGAGGAGACCGGCGGCCTCGTGCTCATCATCGGCCCCCTGCCCCGCCGCTACACCCTCGCCCACTGGAGCGGCGACACCTTCACCTTCCGCCCGGAGGGCGAGGAGACGTTCCCGCCGGGCACCGTCTCGCAGGTGACATTCGCCGACGGGCGGATGACGGTGGAGATCTTCAACGACAACGGGCTCGGCACGTTTGCGCGCAAATGAGCGTGCGCGCAAATGAGTGCGCCCACAAGTGACGGGCTGACAGGGAGAGCGCCATGGTCTTCTGGGTTCCGCTCATCGCCTATGCGGCGGCCGTCCTGCTGGCCGCGCTCTCCTTCGCGCGAAAGCCGGCGCCGCGCCGGCCGCTCGATCTGGCGCGGGCGCTGCTGCGCTACCTGAACCTCTTCCCCGTGGGCCTTATGGGCCTGTGGGGCGCGCTGGGGCATCTCGTATTCCCGGCGCAGGCCGCCGCTTCCATCGGCTGGGCGACCAGCCCGTTCCAGACCGAAGTGGGCCTCGCCAATCTCGGCATCGGCCTTGCGGGCGTCATCGCCGCCTTCTGGCGCGACTGGGGTTTCCGCGCCGCGGTGGCGGTGATGACGGCTGGCTTCCTCGGCGGGGCGGGCCTCAACCACATCATCGAGATCGAAAAGACCGGCAATTTGGCCGCAGGCAATGCCGGCCCCATTCTCTACACGGACCTCCTCACGCCGCTTTTGCTCGTCATCCTCCTGGCCCTGACCTACCGATCCGACCGGGCCGCGCGCCCGTAGGACTGGAGATAGCTGGAGCGCCTGGACGGGCATGGTGGACGAGGAAAGAAACCGCTTCTCCGCGCGCGCCGCGCGCTATGCCCGGGTGGGCGCCAATGTGGGCGGGGTCGCCGCGCGCATCGCCGGTGCCCGCCTCATGGGGCTCGACCGCGACGGCAACAACGCGGCCGCCCTCGCCTCTGCCTTGGGTGGGCTGAAAGGGCCTCTGATGAAGGTGGCCCAACTCATGGCCACCATTCCGGACGTGCTGCCCCCCGAATATGCCGCCGAGCTTCAGAAGCTGCAGAGCGATGCCCCGCCCATGGGCTGGGCCTTCGTGCGCCGGCGCATGATGGCGGAGCTGGGCCGCGACTGGGAGCAGAAGTTCGCGAGCTTCGAGCACGCCCCCTCCGCCGCCGCCTCCCTCGGGCAGGTCCACAAGGCGGTGACGCTGGCGGGCGCGCGCGTCGCCTGCAAGCTCCAGTATCCGGACATGCAGGCGGCGGTGGAGGCGGACCTCTCCCAGCTCGACGTGCTCTTCTCCATCCATCGCCGCATGGACGGCGCCATCGACACCCGCGAGATCGCCCGCGAGATCGGCGAGCGGGTGCGCGAGGAGCTGGATTATCGCCGCGAGGCCAAGCATGCCGCGCTCTATGCCCATATCCTGAAGGACGAGCCCAAGGTCCGCGTGCCCGGCACCCATGCCGACCTCTCCACCGGCCGGCTCCTCACCATGGACTGGCTGGACGGCGAGAAGATCCTCGGCTTCACCGAGCATCCGCTGGCCGAGCGCAACGCGCTGGCCGAAGCCATGTTCGCCGCCTGGTGGCAGCCCTTCTCGCGGTTCGGGGTGATCCATGGCGATCCCCACCTCGGCAACTACACAGTCTTCTCGGTGGACGGGCGGCCGGCAGGCATCAACCTCCTGGACTATGGCTGCATCCGCATCTTCCCGCCGGCCTTCGTGGCGGGCGTGGTGGACCTCTATCGCGGGCTGATGGCCGGGGACGACGCGCGCGTGGTCCATGCCTACGAGACGTGGGGCTTCAAGGGCCTGAAGCGCGAGCTGATCGATGTCCTGAACATCTGGGCGCGCTTCATCTACGGCCCGCTGATGGACGATCGGGTGCGCACCATCGCGGATGGCGTGTCGCCCGCAGCCTATGGCCGCAAGGAAGCGTTCACCGTCCACACGGCGTTGAAGCAGCTCGGCCCCGTCACCGTGCCGCGCGAGTTCGTGTTCATGGACCGCGCCGCCATCGGCCTCGGCGGCGTGTTCCTCCATCTCAAGGCGGAACTCAACTTCCACCGCCTGTTCGAGGAGGCCATCGCCGACTTCTCCGAAGAGGGCGTGGCAGCCCGGCAGGCGGAGGGGCTCAAGGTGGCGGGGCTCGCTTAAGCCCGGCCTCTCCATGCCGTCGTCCTCCGACTTGATCGGAGGACCCATGGCGCCGTTTGTCCCCCGCGCGACCACCTGCTCAATCGCAGCGATGGGCTCTCCGGTCAGGCCGGAGGGCGAGGGTGGCTTAAGCGTTCACGCCTTTTCCCCCTCCTCCGCCGCCACCCGGCCGGAAAACAGCTCCGCCACGAAGCGCGTGTCGGGGTGGTGGGCGCACAAAGTGAGTGCGGCGATCAGGATCGGCACGCCGATGAAGGCGCCGGCGATGCCCCACAGGAAGGCGAAGAAGAACACCGCGAACAGCACCAGCACCGGCGAGACCGAGAGCGCCTTGCCGGCGAGGCGCGGCTCCAGATAGCTGCCCGACAGGAACTGGATGATGTTCAGGCTCACGAACACGAACAGCGCCATCTCCCAGCTCTCGAACTGGGCCAAAGCGAAGAGCGTCGGCAGCAGCGTCGCCACGAACGGGCCGATGAAGGGGATGTAGTTCAGCGCGAAGGCGATGGCGCCCCAGGCGAGCGCCAGCTCCAGCCCGGCGGTGAGGGTGAAGGCCCACACCACCGCGCCGGTGGCGATGCTCATGAGCGTGCGCACCGCCATGTAGGTCTGCATCTTGCGGGCGATGTCGGCGAGCGCGGGGGCGAGAAAGGGCGCGCGGCCGGAGCGGGAGAGGCGCATGACCTGGCTCTTCATCGCATCCACTTCCAGCAATCCCAGCAGCACATAGATGAAGGTGAAGACGAGGAAGCTCGCCATGCCCTGCAGCCGGCCGGAGAGATCCTGAAACAGGCGCAGCAGCCAGCGCACGTCGAAATGCTCGGCCCACAGGCCGGCGAGCACGAAGCCATGACCCTCCAGCCAGATCGCCGCCTCGCCATAGAGGCGCTGGAAGCGGGAGGCGTTCTGGAACACCCAAGTGGCCACATGGCTGAAGCCCCACACCACCACCGAGGACACCGCCCCCACCACCGCCAGCGTGATGAGGAGCGTGCCGAGCACGGCGACCATCTTCGGCAGCTTCGCCTCCAGCCGTGCGAGCAGCGGATGCACCACGGCGATCACGAACAGCGCGAACACCACCGGCGCCAGCAGCGCGTCCGTCACGTAGAGCGCCGCGAACACGACCACCGCCGCCGCCAGCCCCACCAATCCCCGCATCATCCCGCCTCCGGTTTCCCGATGGCGATACCTGAGCCGGAGAAGATTGGCGAGCGCTGTCGCCGTCCGCCCGGGCCAGCCTCCCGAACCCGACGCGCCGCCCGATCCAGGCCGGCTCAACCGCGCGAATGTATGCAATGCGCACGCAATTCTTCGCTTTTGCACAATTAATAACCTACCATTGCCCAGCCGAAGCGCAGCCGCGGTGCCAGCGGATCCGCCAAGTCATTGAAAAACAACAGCCAGACTCTTGGCACGCCGGTTGCTTTTAACGATGTCGAGTTGGTGGCTAGGGTTCCGGCATCGAACGATGCGCTGGTCCGAGAGCTGCCACCGCGACGGGAGACATCCGGCGCGGGTGCACGGCGGGATAAAAGCCCGGGAGACCTCAGTGGCCAAGGAATTGGCGGCACTGGTCTCGCCAATTCCCAATTCGTTGAAGCGAAGGGGAATTTGAATGCGCACTCCGGTTTCGTCCAAACTTCACCGTCTGAAATCCGCGCTCGCGGGGGCCTTCGGCCTTGCCGCCGTGGCCGGCCTCGCGCTCGGCGCCGGCCCGGCGCAAGCCGCGCCGAAGAAGGAATTCAAGGTCGCCTGGTCGATCTATGTGGGCTGGATGCCCTGGGGCTACGCCAACGACACCGGCATCGTGAAGAAGTGGGCCGACAAGTACGGCATCAAGATCGATGTGGTGCAGTTCAACGATTATGTGGAGAGCATCAACCAGTACACGGCCGGCGCCTTCGACGCCCTGACCGTGACCAATATGGATGCCCTCTCCGTGCCCGCCGCCGGCGGCGTGGACACCACCGCCGTCATCGTCGGCGACTTCTCCAACGGCAACGACGCCGTGATCCTGAAGGGCAAGAAGGACCTCGCCGCCATCAAGGGCCAGAAGGTGAACCTGGTCGAGTTCTCCGTCTCCCACTATCTGCTCGCCCGCGCGCTTGAGAGCATCAAGCTCAAGGAGCGCGACGTGAAGGTGGTGAACACCTCGGACGCCGACATGGTCGCCGCCTACAAGACCAAGGCTGTGACTGCCGTCGTCACCTGGAACCCGCTGGTGTCGGAAATCCTCACCGACAAGAACGCCCACGCGGTGTTCGACAGCTCCAAGATCCCCGGCGAGATCATGGACCTTCTCGTCGCCAACACCGCCGTGGTGAAGGACAACCCGGACTTCGCCAAGGCGCTGGTGGGCATCTGGTACGACACGACCACCCTCTTCACCGCCGACACGCCGGAAGGCAAGGCGGCGCGCGAGGCCATGGGCAAGGCCTCCGGTACCGATCTCGCCGGCTTCGACAGCCAGCTCGCCGCCACCAAGCTGTTCGCCAAGGCGCCCGACGCGGTGGCCTTCGTCCGCTCGCCGGATGTGGGCACCACCATGGACCGCGTGCGCAAGTTCCTGTTCGAGAAGGAGCTGCTCGGCTCCGGCGCCAAGTCCGCCGACGCCATCGGCATCGAGCTGCCCGGCGGCAAGGTGCTGGGCGACGCCAAGAACGTGAAGCTGCGCTTCACCGACACCTGGATGGCGATGGTCGCCGACGGGAAGCTGTGAGGGGGTAGTTCCTCCCCCCTCTCCCCTTGAAGTCGGCTTTTGCCGACTTCAAACAGCCCGCCGGGGCGCAGTTCTCAGGATTGTCATCCCCCGGCTTGTCCGGGGGATCCACGGTCCCGCAAGTCCGCTCGTCGGCACAGTAGAGCCATCCAGCGGAGAAGTGGATGCCCCGGACAAGCCGGGGCATGACGGCGCGGTCGGATGACGACCCGCTCCACGCCCTTCCCACCCTTCAGGAGCAGCGCTGATGCGCCTCATCAATGTCAGGCCGGATCGGGGAACGGCGCTGTTCCTTGCCGTCCTCCCGTTCGCACTGGTCGTTCTCGCCTACATCCTCGGCTCGGCGGAGCGCCTTGCGGAGAACCCGGACGACAAGCTGCTGCCGAGCCTGCCCTCCCTCGGCAACGCCATCGTCAAGATGGCCTTCACCGCCGATGCACGCACCGGCGACTATCTCCTGTGGACCGACACGATCGCCAGCATGGAGCGGCTGCTGGCGTCTCTGGCGATCGCCACACTCATCGCCCTCGTCATCGGCGTGCTGGTGGGGATGCTGCCCGTCGTGCGGGCGCTGCTGGCGCCGTTTGTCGCCATGGTCTCCATGGTGCCGCCGCTGGCGCTCCTGCCCATCCTGTTCATCGTCATGGGGCTGGGCGAGGAATCCAAGATCGCCCTCATCACCATCGGCATCACGCCCTATCTGGTGCGCGACCTCGCCATGCGGGTGGAGGAATTGCCGCGCGAGCAGATGATCAAGGCGCAGACGCTGGGCGCCTCCACCTGGCAGATGGGCCTGCGCGTGGTGCTGCCGCAGATATTGCCGCGCCTGATGGACGGGCTGCGCCTCTCCCTTGGCCCGGCCTTCCTCTTCCTCATCGCGGCGGAGGCGATCGCCTCGGATTCCGGCCTCGGCTATCGCATCTTCCTGGTGCGGCGCTATCTCGCCATGGATGTGATCCTGCCCTACGTGGCCTGGATCACGCTCATCGCGGTGGCCATGGATTTCGGCCTCGCCCGCGCCCGCCGCGCCCTCTTCCCCTGGTTCGGAGCCGCGAAATGACCGCCATTTCCGTGCGACATCTCTGGAAGGAATATGGCGAGCAGATCGTGCTCGAGGACATCAACCTCGACTTCGCGCCACGCTCCTTCATCGCCCTTGTCGGCCCCTCCGGCTGCGGCAAGACCACCTTCCTGCGCATCCTCCTCTCCGAGGAAACCACGACGCGGGGCGAGGTGCTCATCGAGGGCCAGCCCATCGCCCGCGAGCCGGGCGCCGACCGGGGCGTCGTCTTCCAGCGCTATTCGGTGTTTCCGCATCTCACCGTGCTCGGCAACGTGCTGCTCTCCGCCGAGATGGCGGAGGCGCCCCTGACCGGCCGGCTGTTCGGCACCCGCCGCCGGCAGGCACAGGACGAGGCCCGCGCGCTCATCGAGGAAGTCGGCCTCAAGGGGGCGGAGGACAAGTATCCCGCCGCTTTGTCCGGCGGCATGCAGCAGCGCCTCGCGCTCGCCCAGGCCATCATGAGGAAGCCGAAGATCCTGCTCTTGGACGAGCCGTTCGGTGCGCTCGATCCCGGCATCCGCGCCGACATCCACCAGCTCATGCTGAAGCTGTGGAACGAGTGCGAGATGACCGTGGTGATGGTGACCCACGACCTCAAGGAGGCCTTCACGCTGGCCACCCGCATCATCGCCTTCGAGCGCCGCCGCAACCGGCCGGAGGAAAAGGCGCGCTACGGCGCCACCATCGCCAAGGACATCGAGGTCTGGCCCAAGAGAATCGCCGGCCAGCTCAAGTTGAAATCCACCGCCCCCGGCCGGGACGACCCGGCCATTCCCTCGGGCACCGGCCGGGACGACCCGGCGCTGAAGACGGCTTGAGGAGACAGCCATGACCATCAGCGTCGAAACCCAGACCTTCATCGAAGAGAACAAGCGCCGCTACGAGGAATTGAAGGCGGCCGGCCAGCAGCATGCGCCCAAGGCCCTGCCCGGCCCCACCCTGCGCGGCTCGGCTTCCATCATGCCCGGCGCGGTGCTGCACACCGAGACCATTCCCGGCGGCTGGTACTGGTCCACGCCGCTGAAGGCGGGCGAGGCCCTGCGCATCCATCTGGCGCACGGGCCGGCCGCCGTCTCCATGATCGCGTGGTCGGCCACCGACGCCTCCGAGCGGCTGAACTATGCCGACACGGTGAAGGTGCAGTGGACATCCGCGCTCGGAAAGGGCCGCGTGCTGTTCTCCGACATGGGGCGGGTGATGTTCTCCATGGTCGAGGACACCACCGGCATGCACGACGCGCTGGTCGGCGGCTCGACCCCCGCCTCCAACCGCGCCCGCTATGGCGACAAGGTGCTGCGCAACACGCGCGACAACTTCATTCTTGAGGCGCTGAAGCGCGGCCTCGACAAGCGGGACATCCCCCCCGCCTTGACCTTCTTCGCCCCCGTGCGCACGGACGCGGACGGCAATTTCCGCTGGATCGAGGACGCCCGCCAGACCGGCGATTTCGTGGACCTGCGCGCGGAGATGGACCTCGTCGTCGCCCTCTCCAACTGCCCGCACCCCATGGACCCGGCCCCGGACTACGCCCCGCCCCCGGTGGAGGCCATCCGCCACCAGCCGCCCGCTCCCGCCGCAGACGATCTCTGCCGCACCGCCACCATCGAGGCCGTCCGCGGCTTCGAGAACAATGCGCGCTGAGGGAGGACGACATGACCCAGTTCTTCGCCACCCCCGTCCGCGATGCGTCCTCCGCGCTGCGCGATTACTTCGTGCCCGCCAACGCCCCCTTCTCCTGCCTCGTGAAGAAGGGCGAGAGCGTCCGCATCGTCGATCTCGAAGGCCAGCAGGCCGTCGATACGCTCTTCTACAAGGCCGACGACTTCACCGAGCGCTATTCCTCGCAGGATACCCTGCGCGTGCAGGGCTCGGCCTATGTCTCCACGGGCACCAGGCTGATCTCCAGCGAAGGCAATGTGATGGCGACCGTGACGGCCGACACCTGCGGCCGGCACGACACCTCGGCGGGCGCCTGCTCGTGCGAGGCGAATACGGTGCGCTTCGGCCATCAGGTGAAGTATCTGCACGCCTGCCGCGAGAATTTCGTCATCGAGGTGTCGAAGCACGGCATGACGAAGCGGGACATCGTGCCCAACATCAACTTCTTCATGAACGTGCCGGTGGAGCCCACGGGCGAACTCGCCATCGTGGACGGCATTTCCGGCCCCGGCGACTATGTGGAGCTGCGCGCGGAGATGGATGTGCTCCTCGTCATCTCCAACTGCCCGCAGATCAACAATCCCTGCAACGGCTTCAACCCGACGCCCATCCAGGTGCTCGTGTTCGGCGCGGAGGATTGAGGGCGATGTTCTCGAAAATCCTCATCGCCAACCGCGGCGAGATCGCGCGGCGGGTCATCCGCGCCGCGCGGGCCATGGGCATCAAGTCCGTGGCCGTGCATTCGGACGCCGACCGCTTCACCCGCGGCGTGCTGGAGGCGGACGAGGCCGTGCGCCTCGGCCCGGCCCCGGCCGCCGAGAGCTATCTCAATGTCGATGCCGTCATCGCCGCCTGCAAGGCGACGGGGGCTGAGGCCGTGCATCCCGGCTATGGCTTCCTGTCCGAGAACGTGCGCTTCGCGCGGCGCCTCGCGGAGGAAGGCATCGCCTTCGTCGGCCCGAAGCCGGAGCATCTGGAAGCCTTCGGCCTGAAGCACACCGCGCGTGAGCTGGCCAAGGCATCGGGCGTGCCCCTGCTGCCCGGCACCGACCTCCTCGACAGCGCCGAAGAGGCGCTGAAGGCGGCGGAAGCCATCACCTATCCGGTGATGCTGAAATCCACGGCCGGCGGCGGCGGCATCGGCATGCAGCTCTGCCACACGCCGGAGGAATTGCGCGACGTGTTCGAGCGCGTCCAGCGCACGGCCCGCGCCTCCTTCGGCGATGCCCGCGTCTATCTGGAGCGCTTCGTCTCGGAAGCGCGCCATGTGGAGGTGCAGATCTTCGGCGACGGCAAGGGCCGCGTGGTGGCGCTGGGCGAGCGCGACTGCTCGCTCCAGCGGCGGAACCAGAAGGTGGTGGAGGAGACCCCCGCCCCGCTCCTCTCCGACACTGTGCGCGCCCGCCTCCACGCCGCCGCCGTCCAGCTCGGCGAGAGCGTGAAATACGAGAGCGCCGGCACGGTGGAATTCATCTACGACCCGGCGCGGCAGGAATTCTATTTCCTTGAGGTGAACACCCGCCTTCAGGTGGAACATCCCGTCACCGAGGCGGTGTTCGGCATCGATCTCGTGGAATGGATGATCCGGCAGGCGGCGGGCGAAGACCCCATCGCCTCCGCCGGCCCGCTCACCCCCAAGGGTGCGGCCATGGAGGTGCGGGTCTATGCGGAAATCCCCCACGCCAATTTCCAGCCCTCCGCCGGCCTGCTCACCGAGGTGAAATTCCCCGCGTGGGCGCGCATCGACGGCTGGATCGAGACCGGCACGGAGGTGACGCCTTATTACGATCCCATGCTCGCCAAGGTGATCGTCACGGCGGACGACCGCCCCGGCGCCATCGCGGCGCTGCAGAAGGCGCTCAGCGAGACCTCCATCTGCGGCATCGAGACGAACCTGCAATATCTCTCCGCCATCGCCGCGTCCGACCTCCTCGCCTCCGGCAAGGTGGCGACGACCGCGCTGAGGGATTTCGCCTTCCGGCCCACGAGCGTGGAAGTGGTCGTGCCCGGCGCCCAGTCCAGCCTTCAGGAGCTACCGGGGCGGCTGAACCTGTGGCACGTGGGCGTGCCGCCGTCCGGCCCCATGGACGAACACTCCTTCCGCCGCGCCAACGCCCTGGTGGGCAATGCCGGGACCGCCTGCGCGCTGGAGATGACCGTCAACGGCCCCACCCTGCGCTTCCATGACGATGCGGTGGTCGCGCTCTCCGGCGCGCATATGCCGGCGAAGCTCGACGGCGCCTTGGTGCCGCACGATGCGGCCTTCCCGGTGAAGGCCGGGCAGATGCTCGCCATCGGCACAATCGAGGGTGCGGGCCAGCGCGCCTATCTGGCGGTGTCCGGGGCCTTCCAGGCGCCGGAGGTGCTGGGCTCGCGGGCGACCTTCGCGCTCGGCCAGTTCGGCGGCCATGCCACCGGCACGCTGAAGGCGGGCGATGCCCTCCACCTCGCTCCCGCGCCCGCGCGCCCGACCGGGCCGGCGGCGCAGGTGCCCGCCCCCGCCCCGCTCACGCGGGACTGGCAGATCGGCGTGCTCTACGGCCCCCACGGCGCGCCGGACTTCTTCCAGCCGGAGGATATCGCCGACCTGTTCTCGGCCACCTACGAGGTGCATTTCAACAGCGCCCGCACCGGCGTGCGCCTGATGGGGCCGACGCCCCGCTGGGCGCGCACGGACGGCGGGGAGGCGGGGCTCCACCCCTCCAATTTGCACGACAACGCCTATGCCATCGGCGCCATCGACTTCACCGGCGACATGCCCATCATCCTCGGCCCGGATGGCCCCTCGCTGGGCGGCTTCGTCTGCCCGGCGGTGATCGCCCGCGACGAGCAGTGGAAGATGGGGCAATTGAAGCCCGGCGACCGGGTGCGCTTCGTGCCCTTGCCCCGGCCGGAAGACCCCATCGCCGGCCCCGCCCTCATCGGCGCGCCGGAGGAGACCTCCTCCCCCATCCTCGCCATCCATGAGGATGGGCCGGTGCGCGTGGTCTACCGCCGGCAGGGGGACGACAATCTCCTCGTCGAGTTCGGCGACATGCATCTCGACGTCGCCCTGCGCCTGCGCGCGCACCTGATGGCGGAGGCCGTGCAACAGGCGAAGCTGCCGGGCCTCATCGACCTCACCCCCGGCATCCGCTCGCTCCAGATTCATTATGACGGCGCGAGCCTGCCCCGCGTGAAGCTGCTCGATGCCCTCGCGGAGATCGAGAAGGGCCTGCCGGCGGCCGAGGACGTGGTGGTGCCGAGCCGCATCGTCCATCTGCCGCTTTCCTGGAACGACCCGCAGGCGGAGCTCGCCATGCGCAAGTATCAGGAGCTGGTGCGGGCCAACGCGCCGTGGTGCCCCGACAACATCGAGTTCATCCGCCGCATCAACGGGCTCGAAGACGAGCAGGCGGTGAAGGACATCATCTTCGGCGCCAGCTATCAGGTGCTCGGTCTGGGCGATGTCTATCTCGGCGCGCCTGTGGCCACCCCCATCGATCCGCGCCACCGCCTCGTCACCACCAAGTACAACCCGGCCCGCACCTGGACGCCGGAAAACGCCGTGGGCATCGGCGGCGCCTACATGTGCATCTATGGCATGGAGGGGCCGGGCGGCTACCAGCTCTTCGGCCGCACCATCCAGATGTGGAACACGTGGCGGCGGACGCCCGCCTTCCGCGACAATCCGTGGCTGCTGCGCTTCTTCGACGAGATCCGCTTCTTCCCGGTCTCCCATCAGGAGCTGATGGAGGCGCGCGCCGCCTTCCCGCACGGCGCCTATCCCGTGCGCATCGAGGAGAGCCGCTTCTCCTATGCGGACTATGCGGCGAACCTTGCCGCCAATTCCCGCGCCATCACGGCCGGCAAGGCGCGCCAGCAGGCGGCCTTCGAGGCGGAACGCGCGCGCTGGAAGGCGGAGGGGCTGGACTCTTTCGTCGTCGAGGACGGCGCTGGCCCCTTCAGCGATGGCGAGATGCCGGACGGCTGCTTCGGCGTCGCCGCCAACGTGCCGGGCAATGTCTGGAAGGTGTTGGTGGAGGCGGAAGCGATGGTCGCCGCAGGCGACACCATCGCCATCATCGAGAGCATGAAGATGGAGATTTCCATCATTGCCCATGCCGCCGGCCGCGTCCGCGAGATCCGCGCCGCGCCGGGCCGCACCGTCCGCTCGGGCGATGTGGTGGCCGTGCTCGAAACCGTGTGAGGACAAAGATGACCAACGAGACCCCGCTCAGCGGCCCTCGCGCCTCTCTCCCGCCGGATGCCGTGCCCATCGCCGTGGTGGGCGCCCATCTCACGGGCATGCCCCTCAACGGCGAATTGACCGGCGCCGGTGGCGTGCTGGTGAAAAGCTGCCGCACGGCGCCGGACTATCGCCTGTTCGTGCTGCCGGACACCACGCCGCGCAAGCCCGGCGTGGTGCGCGCCCCCGGCTTTTCCGGGCCGGGGCTGGAGGTGGAGGTGTGGGCGCTCGCGCCCGCCGCCTTCGGCCGCTTCGTCGCCGCCATCCCCGCGCCGCTGGGAGTGGGCAAGCTCAAGCTGGAGGACGGCTCGGAAGTCTCCGGCTTCCTCTGCGAGGCCCATGCGGTCGCGCAGGCGGAGGAAATCACCGCGCTGGGCGGCTGGCGCGCTTATGTGAGCGGTGGGACCGGCGTGTCGCAGGCATAGACGGAAAGGGCGGCCTATCCTGCCCTCGCGCCCCGGACGCATGCAGCGACAGCGGAATGCGAGCCGGGGCCCAGCGCAAGGGGGCGCCGAAGGCGCTTCCGAACCACAACGCTCTCAGGCATTGCCCACTTGCGCGGGAGTCTTGCGCTGGCCCCCGGCTCGGCGCTCCACCTGCGGTGTCGCTTGTCCGGGGCGCCTACGGCCCGTTCCCCGTGAAGGTGAGAAAATCCGTGCTGCGGCGCACGCAGCACCCTTCCCCGCCCTCAATCATTACTTCGTGATCCATTAAGACAGCTGAACAAGTGCTGAATCCCCGGCCGCTCCGCGCGCCCGCGCAGCACCACGGCGCCGCCCAAGCCGCCTTTCTTTTCAACATCATGCGCCGAAAACTTGGCCCCTTCGCAAAATGCGAAAGCGTGGCCGCATGTTTACGCTTCGGGAAGAACCTGTTCAGCCCCCATTAAGACAAGTAAAAATCCTTTTATTTCCGTGCTTTAGCAAAGTCTTCATCGCCACCTGCCATCTTCATCGGAGTTGGTTTGAGTAGCAGGTGCGTAGACATGACCGATGCCTATCGGCCGAGGGTCAAATATGTGATCGGGCCGGACGGGGGACCCCTGACCATCGCCGACCTGCCGCCGCCGGATACGCGGCGCTGGGTCATCCGCCGCAAGGCGGAGGTGGTGGCCGCCGTGCGCGGCGGGCTTCTCTCGCTCGAGGAAGCCTGCAAGCGCTACACCCTCACCGTGGACGAATTCCTCTCGTGGCAGGCCTCCATCGACCGCCACGGCCTGCCGGGCCTGCGCACCACGCGCATTCAGCACTACAGGCAGTAGAACCAACGGCGCCGGTCAATGACAGGCGCCGTGTGGGTTTTGCGTTGCTTTCGCTCAGGCGCCGCGCGGGATTTTTGCGTTGCTTTCGCTCAGGCGCCGCGCGGGCTTGGTGGCGCGCCCGCGAGAAGAATCCCCCGCCTCAGCCGTGCATCAGCGCGGTGACGTGGGCGGCGGCGGAGGTGGCGAGGCCTTCCAGGTCGTAGCCGCCTTCCAGCAGCGAGACCACGCGGCCCTCGCACTTCTTGTCGGCGATCTCCATCAGCCTGCGCGTGATCCAGCCGAAATCCGTGTCCACGAGGCGCAGCGAGGCGAGCGGATCGCGCACGTGCGCGTCGAAGCCGGCCGAGATCAGGATCAGGTCGGGCGCGAACGAGGTGATGCGCGGCAGGATGCGCGTCTCCATCGCCTCCTTGAACACCGCGCCGTCGTCGCCCGATCGCAGCGGGGCGTTGACGATGGTGTTCACCGCCCCCGTCTCGCCCTGCGCCCCGGTGCCGGGATAGAGCGGCATCTCGTGGGTGGAGCAATAGAGCACGCTGTCGTCGGCCCAGAAGATCTCCTGCGTGCCGTTGCCGTGGTGGACGTCGAAATCCACGATGGCCACGCGCTGGAGGCCGTATTTCGCCTGCGCGTGGCGCGCCGCGATGGCCACCTGGTTCATCAGGCAGAAGCCCATGGGCTTGCGCGTCTCGCAATGGTGGCCCGGCGGGCGCATGGCGACGAAGGCGTTGGTGACCTTGCCTTCCATCACCTCGTCCACCGCGAAGCAGGCGCCGCCCACCGCGCGCAGCGCGGCCTCCCAGCTGCCGGGCGAGAGGATGGTGTCGGAATCGATGCGGACCAGCCCCTCCTGCGGCACGGCCTCGCCCATGGCGTCCACGAAATCCCCCGGATGCACCCGGATGATGTCCTCCCGCTCGCCGCGCGGCGCGAGATCGCGCACCAGATGGGCGAACTTCTCCTGCTCGAAGATGCGATCCAGCACGCGGAGCCGGTCGGCGCGCTCGGGGTGACCGGCAGGCGTTGCGTGGCTGAGACCAGCGGGATGGGTGACGAGCAGCGTGGACATGGACCGGAACGCCCTCCCTTGGCGCAATCTTTCCGTTCTTTCTTGTGCCATACCATATTCCAGCGACACCGGGAGGATGTTGCGCCGGATCAAGACTATTGCCGCGGGAGGCCCAAATGGCCTCATCCCTTTGGGTGCGGCAGCCTCAAAAACACCTTCCCTCAATTCCCGTCGAGGCGGCGGGAAAAGACGATGCGCGGCTCCTCCACATAGCCCTCGGAGGCATAGAAGCCGCGCACCTTCTCGTTGTCCGGGCGCACGAGCAGCATGAGCTTGGGGATGGCGCGGGCGCGCAGCCAGTCCTCCACCGCCCGCAGCAGCGCCCGGCCGAGGCCCCGGCCCTGCAGGTCCGGCTCCACGGCGAGGTAATAGACCCAGCCCCGGTGCCCGTCGTGCCCCACCATGGCCGAACCCAAGATACCCTCCCCCTCCGTCCGTCCGCCGTCCCGCGCCACGAGGATGGTGGAATGCGGCCCGCGCCGGGCCAGCGCGATGTCGGCGTGGGGATCGTTCCACGGCCGGGTCAGGCCCGCCCGCTCCCAGAGCGCGGCCAGAGCCTCGATGTCGGCGTCGGTGGCATGGCCGATGGCGATCTGGAGGCCGTCGACATCAATCGTCTGGCTGGTCATTGCGGCATCTCGGGATCAGAGGGACGGGGGGCGGCGGCGCGGGCGAGGCGGTCGGCGATGGCTTCGCCGAGCCCTTCCCGTGGCAGGGGAACGATTGCGATGGCGGAAACGCCGGACGCATCGAGGCTTCGCAGGGCGCCATAGAGGCGGGCGGCGGCTTCGGTGAGGCTGCCGGTGGGGCTGAGGTCGAGCACGGTCGCCGCCACCTCGATGCCAGGGGGACGGGCGCCGGCGAAGGTCACAAGCGCCTCGCCGGGCTCCACCGCGTCCACATCGAGCCGGAGCGCAGCGCGCGGCGCGTAGTGGGAGGCGAGGCGGCCGGGCGACAGCGGCGCGGCATCGCTCTCGGACATGGGGAGCCGCAAAGGCCGGCCCAGCGCCGCCTCGATGTCCTCGCGCGCGAGCCCACCGGGACGCAGCAGCACGGGATCGGCGCCGATGCAGTCCACGATGGTCGATTCGACGCCCACAGGGGTCGGCCCGCCATCCAGCACCGCATGGATGCGGCCGGAGAGGTCGTCCATCACATGGCCGGCCTCAGTGGGCGAGACATGGCCCGAGCGGTTGGCGCTGGGCGCCACCACCGCCCCGCCGAACGCCGCGAGCAGCGCCCGCGCGTCGGGATGGAACGGCACGCGCAGGCCCACCGTGTCGAGCCCCGCGCGGGCGAGGTCGCAGACGCCTTCGCCGCCGGTGAACGGCACGATCAGCGTCAGCGGCCCCGGCCAGAAGCGTTCGGCAAGCCGCGCCGCGTCCGCGTTGAAGGCGCCGAGGCGGCGGGCGGCGGCGGCATCGGCGGTGTGGGCGATGAGCGGGTTGAAGGCCGGGCGGCCCTTGGCGGCATAAAGGGCGGCGACCGCATCCGGGTTCGCGGCATCGGCGCCGAGGCCGTAGACCGTCTCGGTCGGAAAGGCCACCAGCCCGCCCGCCGCCAGCAGCCGCGCGGCCTCCTCCACCGCGCCCGGCGCGTGGGCGGCGAGGAGCCGGGTGGAGCGTTCGGGAGCGGACACGGCCATGGCTTGGAACCCGCCCCCCGACCAAAGGGTCAGGGCGCGCCTCTTGACGTCAGCGGCCGGCACCGCGATGTGGGAGACCGGCAATCGCCGTGCTTAGAGCGCGCCCGCCGGGAGCGGTCAAGCCGGCGCCCATAACCGTGAGGGAGGGTTCCGTGAGCTATCGCGCGCCGGTGGAAGAGATTTCCTATTTCCTGAAGACCTCCACCTCGCTCCCCGAGCTGATGGCCCAGGGCCTCGTGGACCTGTCCTTCGACGTGGTGGACGCCGTTTTGGATGAGGCCGGCAAATTCGCCGGCTCCGTCGTCGGCCCCTTCGACCGCGTGGCGGACAAGCAGGGCTGCACCATCAAGGACGGCGCCGTGACGACGCCGGATGGCATGCGCGCCACCTATGAGGCGTGGAGCGAGGCCGGCTGGAGCGGGGTCGCGGCGGAGGAGGAGTTCGGCGGCCAGAACCTGCCCACCTCCGTCACCTCGGCGCTGACCGAATTCTGGAATTCCGCCTCCCCCGCCTTCGGCATCTGCGGGGTGCTCACCCTCGGCGCCGTCGAGGCGCTCACCGCCCACGGCACGGCCGAGCTGCAGCACACCTTCCTGCCGAAGATGGTGGCCGGCACCTGGACGGGCACCATGAACCTCACCGAGCCGCAGGCCGGCTCGGACCTCGCCGCCCTGCGCTCCAAGGCGGTGAAGCAGGCGGACGGCACCTACCGCATCTTCGGCACCAAGATCTTCATCACCTACGGCGAGCACGACATCGCCGACAACATCATCCACCTCGTGCTCGCCCGCCTGCCGGACGCGCCGGCCGGCACCAGGGGCATCTCCCTGTTTGTGGTGCCGAAGTTCCTCGTGAACGAGGACGGCAGCCTCGGCGCCCGCAATGACGTGGTCTGCGCCGGCATCGAGCACAAGCTGGGCCTGCACGGCTCGCCCACCTGCACCATGGTGTTCGGCGAAAAGGGCGAGGGCGCCATCGGCTACCTCGTCGGAGAGGAGAACCGGGGCCTCGCCTGCATGTTCACCATGATGAACAACGCCCGCCTCGCCGTGGGCGTGCAGGGCGTGGCGGTGGCCGAGCGCGCCACCCAGCGCGCTTTCGCCTTTGCAAGGGATCGCAAGCAGGGCAAGGCGCCGGGGGTGGAGGGCTCCGCCCCCATCATCGCCCATCCGGACGTGAAGCGCATGCTGCTCACCATGCGCGCCGAAACCGACGCCGCCCGCGCGCTGTGCCTGAAGACCGCCGACGCGCTCGACCGCTCGCGCCTGCTGCCCGACCCCATCGCCCGCGCGGCGGCGCTGGCCGAGGCCAGCCTGCTGACGCCGGTGGCGAAGGCCTTCTCCTCCGACGCCGGCATCGAGGTGTCGTCCATCGGCGTGCAGGTCCACGGCGGCATGGGCTATGTGGAGGAGACGGGCGCCGCCCAGCACCTGCGCGATGCCCGCATCTTTGCCATCTATGAAGGCACCAACGGCATCCAGGCCATCGATCTCGTCACCCGCAAGCTGCCGCAGGAGGGCGGCGACGTGGTGACCGCGCTGATCGCCGACTATCGCGAGACGGCGGAGGAAGTCTCCGCGCTCAACGCACCGGACTTCGGCCATGCCGGCGCACGCCTTGCGGAGGCGGTGGACGCCCTCGCCCGGGCGACCCGCGTGATGCTGGATCGCGTCGCCGACGAACCGGCCAAGGCGCTCGCCACGGCCACCCCCTATCTGCGTCTCTACGCCCGCGCGGCCGGCGGCGCCTTCCTCGCCCGCACCGCGCTCGCCGCTTATGCCGAGCGCGCGGGCGGGGCCACGGACCCCCGGCTTGCCGCCCGTATCGCGGTGGCCCGCTTTTTCGCGGAGAATATCGCGGTGGAGGCGAAGGGGCTGGAAGAGGCCGTCACCGGCGGCGCTGGCGGCGTGCTGGATGCCGAGGCGGTGATGGCGATCGGGTGAGGCGAACCCGGCTGGCCGGCCCGGCTAGGCCGAGGCCGGCGGCCGGCCTTCGGGGCGCAGGCCGGCGCGCGGAAGCGATTGCCGGCGCGGGGTCTCGTGGGCGGCCTCCTCGGCGGTGCGGGCGGCGATGCCCACCGCGCGCCAGGTGCCGCGCCCGGCATCCTTGGCCGCGTAGAGGGCCGCGTCGGCCTCGGCGATGAGGGCGGCGGCATCCAGCGTGCGGTCGTCCGCCACCGCCATGCCGAGGGAGAAGGAGGCGGGCAGCACCAGCCCCTCCACCTCCACCGGCCGCGACAGGTGCCGGTGGAGGCGCTCGGCCATGGCGGCGAACTCCTCCCGGTGCTTGCCGGCGGCGATGATGGCGAACTCGTCGCCGCCATACCGGGCCACGAGGTCGCCGGCGCGGATGGCCGATTGCAGCCGCCGCGCGGCGGTGGTCAGCAGCAGATCGCCGGCGATATGGCCGTGCTGGTCATTGACCGACTTGAAATAATCGATGTCGATGAGCACCACGGCGAATAGCGCGCCGTCGCGCACGAGGCGGCGGCGCGCCAGCTCCAGCGCGCGATCGAAGCCGCCGCGGTTGGCGAGGCCGGTGAGCGGATCATGCGAGGCGGCGTGCTCCAGCGCGGCCTCCAGATGCTTGCGCTGGGAAATGTCGGTGATGGTGCCCACCGCGCGGGTGGGCCGGCCCACGGGATCGCGCTCGACGATCTTGCCGCGCACCAGCACCCACACCCAGTTGTCGCCGCCCTGGCGCGCGCGCATCTCCGCCTGGAACAGCAGGCGACGGCCGCCCGCATGGTCCTTCAGCGCCTTGGCCACGTCCGGCAGATCGTCGGGATGGATCAGCTGGCCATAATCGGAGAGGCGCCGGTTCGCCTCGTCGGGCTCCATGCCGAGCATCCTGAGCGCGCGGACGCTGAAGAACACCGCGTCGGATGGCAAATGCCAGTCCCAGATGCCATCGTTGGCGCCTTCCAGCGCATAGGCGAGGCGGCGGCGGTCTTCCTGCACCTCGCGCTGCTGGCGACCGCGCTGGGACATGATGGCGGCGATGAGCAGCGCCGGCAGCATGATGAGGACAAGGCGCGCCTCCAGGCGCAGCATGACGTCCACGAGATCGGTCTTGACCGGGGTTGACCAGGTCAGGTGGGGCCACACGCTCGCCATGCCCAGCCCCAGCACCGCCAGCGCATAGAGGCTGGCGGCCACGGCCGTGGCGAACAGGCCGAGGCGGAAGGCGAACCACAGCAGGATGACGCCGCCAAGGTCGCGCAGCAGCGGCTCGCCGTAATAGGCGCTCGCGACCAGCGCGGTGGCGAGCGTGAGGCTGGCGAAGGCCAGTTCCTCCTCGCGGGACAGCTTGGGGCGCGTGCCCCCCTGCCCGCGCAGGCCCACGTCATCCTCGCGTCCGTGCCACAGCAGGAACGGCGGCAACAGCAGCACCACGGCCGCCATCTCGGGAATCCACCACCGCAGCAGCAGGGGGGCAAACGCGGCGTCCGTCGAAAGGTACTGGACGAAGGCGGTGATGACCGCCCCCGGTAGCGTTCCGGCCACCGCCACCACGCCCAGGCTCACCACCATGGGCACGCTGCGCAGCGCGCCATGCTCCATACCCGCGCGCACGCAGCCCCAGCCCACCAATGCGAAGGTGAGACCGTTGGCGCAGCCGACGGCGAGCGCCGAGCCGAGGTCGTGCCCCAGCACCGTGAGGTGGACGCCGATGGAGACAAGGGTGACCGCGGCGGCAAGCCGCCCCAGCGCATCCCGGAACATGAGGAAATAGGCGCCCACCGCCAGCGCATCGGTAGGCCAGACCGCCGGATAGATCTCGAGGCGGCGCCCCACCTCGGTGAAGGCAATCACCAGCCCGCCGTAGAACACCGCGAACAGCACGAGGTCGGTGAGAAAGGCGATGACGGAGCTGCCCGGCGCGTCCCGTTTCGGCGGCACTGGATTTTGCTGCGCCCCGTCCGTCGCTTGCCCCGCATCCGTCTTTTGCCCCGCCTCCGTCTTTTGCCCCGCATCCGTCCCGCGCGGCGCAGCCATGCCCTGCGGCGCCGGAACGGCGGCGGCCGCTTCGGCGGAGTTCTGTGGCTGTGGCACCGGCGGGCTCACCGTCGGCGGCCCTACGGGCTGCATCGTGTGCGGGCGCATTGAACCTGCATGAGGGACAGCCGGCCTCCCGGGACCAGCGCTCTGGATCGCGGCAAGACCCCTCCCGTCCCACCGCGAACAACAAAGACACGCGAGCCTCAATGCAGTTCCATTGCATCGCGGCTCGTATTTCTCGCACGAATCGCAAAATGCAACAAATCGCGGTATTATAGGGTAGATATAGCGCCTGAAGAAATCAGCGCCCCGCGAAGCCGTCGAAGATGAAATCCGGTGCGCTGGTGTTGTGGCGGGAGGGCACGAGCCGCCCGGCCCACAGCATGGCGACGTTCTGGGCATCGGCGAAGGTCAGCACCGGGGCCTCGCCCATGATGCCCCCTGCCCCGCCCTTGCCGCTGCCGAGGCTGCGCCATGTGACGCGGGCGACATCGGCATTGCCTTCCGTCACATACATGGAGCGCAGAGCGGCGAACGTGCCGGGCGGCGTGCCGTCCAGCTGGACCTCGAGGCGCACTTCATCGGACGCGGCCTTCACCACTTGCATGCGCGCCTTGCCGCCGGCCGCGAAATGCAGGGTGAAGGTGCGGGTCTGCGGTGCGAAATCCAGTTCCTTCAGCCGCACGATGGGGCGTTCCGCCTGCTCCACCGGGCCGACGAGGAAGGAGGAGCCGTAGGCGGTATCGCGCAGGTGCGCCGGCGACATGGGGCGGGCGCGCCAGTAGCCGTCCGGCGGGTAGACCACCAGCACCTCCTCGGCCTTGCCGTCCACGCGCATCCACAGCTGGATCATGTGCAGCCCCTGCGTCACCTCCCCGCCGATGCGGACAGGCACGGTCGCCGCCCGCCAGAAGCTGGGGAAGACGAAGCCGGTGAGCCACATGTCCGGCGTCTCGAAGATGGTGACGCGCTTGGCAGTCGTCGCGGCGGCGGGCGTGGCGGCCGGCGGGGTCCCGGCGGGCGGAGTCGCGGCGGCGGGCTGGAGCGCCTTGGGATCGGCCGGCACCACTGGGTCGCCGGACATGTCGCAGGTTTCCCAATCGGGCGCGGTGTTGTCCATCATCAGCATGCCGAGATAGGCCGGGTGGCGGACGGAGATGTTGAACTTCCGCACCTGGTCGGACACCAGCTTGAGCGTCACATTGTCTGTCTCGGCGCAGGTTGCGTTGACACTCTCGTTGCGCACCGTGACGCCGACCGGCTCCGCCCCGGCGGCGGTGATGGCGAGAACCGCGCCGGCGAGGCCGGCAAGCAGGGCTTTGACGCGCGGGGCGCGCGAATCGAAGGCAGGCATCACGATCTCCGGTCGGCCGGGGGCGCCGGACCTTAGCAGCGCGATACACGGCGGGGAATGCGCGAACGCACCTCCGGCACTGTCACGTCTCAGGTTCCTCCGCAGGACATGACGTTAGGGAAATTATCATGCGCCTGCCCCTCGCAAATCGCAGGGCACACCCCCATATGACCTTCGGAAAACGCAGCGGTGCGGCAGTCGCCGCGCGGAGGATCGAGGGAACAGATGTCCAGATTTGGCCAAGGGTCGAGCAAGGGGTCGAGCAAGGGGTCGAGCAAGGGGTCCAGCATGGGTTCGCGCAAGGTTTCGGGGATTGCGGCAGTGGCCGTGGCGATGGCGCTGAGCCTCGTCGTCGCCGATCAGGCTGACGCGCGCCAGGGCGGCTCCTTCGGCAGCCGGGGCACCCGCACCTATACGACGCCGGCCCCCACCCAGACCGCGCCCAGCACGGCGGCGCCCATCCAGCGCTCCACCACGCCGCAGCCCGGCCCGCAGGCCGCCAATCCCAGCGCCGGCGCGCAGGCGGCGGCGCGCCCCTCCATGTTCGGCAACGGCTTCGGCGGCGCGCTGATGCGTGGCCTGCTCATCGGCGGCCTCGTGGGCATGCTGTTCGGCGGCGGCCTCGGCGGCATGGCCGGTATTCTGGGGCTGCTGCTGCAGGTGGCCCTCGTCGGTGGCGTCATCTATCTGGTGATGCGCCTGCTGCGCGGCCGCAGCACCACCCCCGCCGCCGCCGGCTATGGCCGCTCCATGATGGGCGGCCCGGTTCCCGGCGGCCCCAATGGCGGCCCGGCGAACAACGGGTCCATGTCGGGGGGTCCGATGTCCGGCCGCCCGATGTCCGGCGGCCCCCTGTCCGGCCTCGGGTTGGGTGGAGGATTGGGTGGCGGAATGGCCGGCGGCCCGGTGCCGCCCCAGCCCTCGCCCGCATCCCCGGCCCGGGGCGGCAAGACCGACGAGATTGGCATCCTGCCCGCTGACCTCGACACGTTCGAGCGCCTGCTTGCCACCGTCCAGACCGCCTTCTCCCGCGAGGACCAGGGCGAGCTGAAGGCCAACACCACGCCGGAGATGTTCGGCTTCCTCGCCGACGAGCTGCGCGACAATGCGGAGAAGGGCCTGCGCAACCAGGTCTCCGATGTCCAGTTGCTGCAGGGCGACGTGGCCGAAGCCTGGCGCGAGGGCTCGCGCGACTACGCCACCGTGGCCATCCGCTACGCCATCAAGGACCAGATGGTGGACCGCGCCACCGGCCGCGTCGTCTCCGGCAACACCGGCGTGGGCGAGACCACGGAGCTATGGACCTTCGTGCGCGAGCGCGGCCCCTTCGGCACCGGGCCGTGGCTGCTCAGCGCCATTCAGGAAACCTGAGGGGCGCGGTTCCGTCCTCCCGACGAATTCAGAATTTCCATCCGCCCGGGTCCACCCCCGGGCGGAACGCGTTATAAGGCGCGCATGCCGAACGCCATCACCGTCTCAGACGTCATCAGCGTCTCAGGGCTGAGCAAGACCTACGCCACCGGCCACACGGCCCTGAACAATGTCTCGCTGGACATCCGGCGGGGCGAGATCTTCGCCCTTCTTGGTCCCAACGGGGCGGGCAAGACCACGCTCATCTCCATCATCTGCGGCCTCGTGAAGCCCACGGCGGGCACGGTCACGGTGTCCGGCTTCGATATCGTCTCCCAATATCGCGAGACCCGCTCGCGCATCGGCCTCGTGCCGCAGGAGCTGACCGCCGAGGCCTTCGAGAGCGTGTTCGCCACGGTGAGCTTCTCGCGCGGCCTGTTCGGCAAGAAGCCCGATCCCGCCTATGTGGAGAAGGTCATCCGCAGCCTCTCCCTGTGGGAGAAGCGCGATTCGCGCATCATGACGCTGTCCGGCGGCATGAAGCGGCGCGTGCTCATCGCCAAGGCGCTGGCCCACGAGCCGGAGGTGCTGTTCCTGGACGAGCCTTCCGCGGGCGTGGACGTGGAGCTGCGCCGCGACATGTGGCGCCTGGTGCGCGAGCTGCGCGATTCCGGCGTCACCATCATCCTCACCACCCATTATCTGGAAGAGGCCGAGGAGATGGCCGACCGGGTGGGCGTCATCAGCCGGGGCGAGCTGATCCTCGTGGAGGAGAAGGCCGCGCTGATGAAGACGCTGGGAAAGAAGAAGCTCTCCGTGGAGCTCAACGCGCCGCTGGCCACCATTCCCGCGCGCCTTGCCCCGTTCGACCTCACCCTCTCCGACGGCGGCGCCTGCCTGACCTACAGCTATGCGGCGACCGTCGAGGGGACCGAGGGTCGCGACCACGGCATCGCCGACCTCCTGGAGGCGCTGGCCGCCGAGGGCATCGCCTTCCGCGACCTGCACACGGAGCAAAGCTCGCTCGAGGACATCTTCGTCAGCCTGGTGAGGCGCTCGTGAATTTCCAAGCCATCCGCGCCATCTACACCTACGAGATGAACCGCACGCGCCGCACCATCGGCCAGAGCATCGTCTCGCCCGTGCTGTCCACCTCGCTCTATTTTGTCGTGTTCGGCTCGGCCATCGGCTCGCGCATGTCGGAGGTGGGAGGCGTGCCCTACGGCGCCTTCATCGTGCCCGGCCTGATGATGCTGACGCTGCTGACCCAATCCATCAGCAACGCGGCCTTCGCCATCTACTTCCCGCGCTTCACCGGCACCATCTACGAGCTGCTCTCGGCGCCGGTCTCCCCGTTCGAGATCGTCGCCGGCTATGTGGGGGCGGCGGCGACGAAATCGGTGCTGCTCGGCCTCATCATCCTCGCCACGGCGGCATTGTTCGTGCCCATGGAGGTGCGGCACCCGTTCTGGATGCTCACCTTCCTGGTGCTCACCGCCGTCACCTTCTCGCTGTTCGGCTTCATCATCGGCATCTGGGCGGACGGGTTCGAGCGGTTGCAGCTCATCCCCATGCTGGTGATCACGCCCCTCACCTTCCTCGGCGGCACCTTCTATTCGCTGGATATGCTGCCGCCGGTGTGGCGCACCATCACCTTGTTCAACCCGGTCGTCTATCTCGTCGCCGGCTTCCGCTGGAGCTTCTTCGGCACCTCGGACGTGCGGGTGGAGGTGAGCGCGGCGATGACGCTGGCCTTCCTCATCGCCTGCCTCCTCATCGTGCGCTGGATGTTCCGCACCGGCTACCGGCTGAAGAGCTGAACCGCCCCGAAAGGCCCATCATGTCCGAAGACTTTTCCCGCCCCACCTACAAGGCGTTCACCGAGCGCGCGCCCGATATCTATGCCGGCCTTGCCGCGCTCACCAAGGGCGTGGACGCCACCGGCCTCGACAAGGGGCTGACCGAGCTGGTGAAGGTGCGCGCCTCGCAGCTCAATGGCTGCGCCTTCTGCCTGAAGTTCCATCTCGGCGTCGCCCGCAAGGCCGGCGTCGCGCAGGAGAAGCTGGACCTGCTGGCGGCCTGGGAAGAGGCCTCCGCCTTCTCCGAACGGGAAAAGGCGGCGCTGGCCTGGACCGAGGAGCTGACGCTGCTCGGCACCGGCGCGGCCTCACAGGACGCCTGGGAGGCGGTGCTGGAGGAATTCTCGGCGGACGAGGCGCTGTTCCTCACCGTCGCCATCGCCACCATCAACGCCTGGAACCGGATCGGCATCGCCTTCAATTTCGAGGCGTGAGGGCTCTTAAGGGTCGTCATGCCCCGGCTTGTCCGGGGCATCCACCCCGCCGAACGAGGTGCGTTGGAGCACCGACACCGACCCGGCCGCACCGTGGATCCCCCGGACAAGCCGGGGGATGACGGTTTCTAGCTTCCGGCTCTACCGCCTCACATCCCGCCCATGCAGACGTACTTGATGTTCAGATAGTCGTCGCAGCCGTACTTGGAGCCCTCGCGGCCGACGCCGCTCTCCTTCACGCCGCCGAAGGGCGCCACCTCGGTGGTGATGACGCCGGCATTCACGCCCACCTGCCCGTACTGCAGCTGCTCGGAGACGCGGAAGGCGCGGCCGAGGTCCTTGGTGAAGAAGTAGCAGGCGAGGCCGTATTCGGTGTCGTTGGCGTAGGAGATGGCCTCCTCCTCCGTCTCGAACTTGAACAGCGGCGCCAGCGGGCCGAAGATCTCGTCGCGGGCGAAGGCCATGTCCTGCGTGGCGTTGGCGAGCACGGTGGGCTCGAAGAAGGTGCCGCCCAGCGCCGGCTGCTTGCCGCCGGTGAGCACCGTGGCGCCCTTGTCCAGCGCGTCCTGCAGCAGTCGCTCCACCTTGGCCAGCGCCCGCGTGTCGATGAGGGGACCGGCGACCACGCCCGCGTCCACGCCATTGCCCACCTTCAGCGTCTTGGAGGCCTCGGCGAACTTGGCGGCGAAAGCGTCATAGATGCCCGCCTGCACATAGAAGCGGTTGGCGCAGACGCAGGTCTGGCCCACGTTGCGATACTTGGAGGCGATGGCCTGCTCCACGGCGAGGTCGAGGTCGGCGTCGTCGAACACGAGGAAGGGCGCGTTGCCGCCCAGCTCCAGCGACACCTTCTTCATCGTGTCGGCGGACTGCTTCATCAGCAGCTTGCCGACCGGGGTCGAGCCGGTGAACGTCACCTTCTTGACCGCCGGGTTTGAGGTCATCTCCCCCCCGATGGCCGGCGCGTCGCCCACCACGATGTTGACGACGCCGGCCGGAATGCCGGCCATCTCCGCCAGCACGCCCCAGGCGAGGCCGGAATAGGGGGTCAGTTCCGAGGGCTTGCACACCACGGTGCAGCCCGCCGCCAGCGCCGCGCCGATCTTGCGCGAGAGCATGGAGGAGGGGAAATTCCACGGCGTCACCGCCGCGCACACGCCCACCGGCTCCTTGGTGACGAGGATGCGGCGGTTGGGCCACGGCGAGGGGATCACGTCGCCATAGAGCCGGCGGGCTTCCTCGGCGAACCAGCGCACATAGGCGGCCGAGGCGCCGACCTCGCCCTTCGCCTCGGCCAGCGGCTTGCCCTGCTCGGTGGTGAGGATGAGGGCCAGCTCGTCGGCATTCTGGGTGATGAGGTCGGCGAGCTTGTGCAGCTTGCCCGCGCGCTCGGCGGCGGTGGTGGCGCGCCAGGTCTTGAAGGCGGCGGCGGCGGCCTCGATGGCGCGACGCGTCTCGGCGGCACCGGCCTTGGGGATGGTGCCGATGATCTCGCCCGTGGCCGGATTGTTGACCGCGATGGTCTCGCCGCCGTCGGCATCCACCCAGGCGCCGCCGATGAGCATCTTGTCGCGCAGCAGGGTGAAGCGGTGGGGCTCGGAGGTGAAGGCGGGCTGGGTGGCGGCCATGGACGTGCTCCTTGGATCTTGCTTCCTCCAGCCGTGGGCTGCCGGAGGGCGCGCGCTCGTGCCGGGCGCGGCGGCGTCCGTGGGATATACGATCAGCCCGGCCCGGACCAGTGGGTCGGTATCAGCGCACGCAGGTGATGGAGTGGAAGGGCACGATCTGCTCCTTCTGCCCGGCCCCCGCCGCCACCTGGCAGCGCAGATAGTCCTTGCCGATGCTCAGGGGCGCAAAGCCGGTGATGGTGTTGCCGCCCACCACCTGGATGATGATGGCCTGGCCTTCCTTGTGGCCGACGATGTCGAGGACGGCCTGGCGGAAATCGTCTTCCTTGTTCTGGCACTGCATCGCGTCCCTCCCGCGGGAAGCCGGGCGCGCTTGCGGCCCGGCGGGCCGGCGCGTCTGCAGCAACTATAACGCCGAAGGGGCGCCTATGGTCATGCGTAGAACACATGCGACATCGGGCAGCCATCTCCTGTTGATCGGCATCAAAAGGCGCCGTTGGGGAAAGGCGTATTTAGAACAGGTCTGCCTGCGGGAGCCTTGTCATGCTCAAAATCGCGATTCTCGTCTGGATCGTTCTCGGCACTACCCTTGCGGGCGTAGCGGTGATGACCGTGCTGTCCATCCCCTCGCTGTCCGGTCAGGACATGCGCCTTATTCCCATCGCTGCCGGCATCGGCGCGGTGGTCGCCATTCCGTTTGCGCTCTACATCGCCAAGCGCATCATGACGATTACCGGCAAGAATGCCTGATGGCGAAGGAAGCCTGAGGCGCGGTTGACGGCGCCGGAGGACGGCGAGCATCCTCGGTCCACGTCGTGGATGGAGGGGTGCTTCATGGGCCTTGAAATGGGGCTGCAGACCTGGGCCGCATTCGCGGCGGCCTCCGCCGTTCTCCTCGTCATCCCCGGCCCCACCGTGCTCTTGGTGGTGTCCTACGCCCTCGGGCAGGGATGGCGGACGGCTCTGCCCATGGCGGTCGGCGTCGCGCTCGGCGATTTCACGGCCATGACCCTCTCCATGCTGGGGGTGGGTGCGCTGCTGTCCGCCTCCGCGAGCCTGTTCCTTGCGGTCAAATGGGCCGGCGCGGCCTATCTCGTCTATCTCGGCATCAAGCTGTGGCGCGCCGGCGGGACGATGGATGCGGCCCCGCGCACCGAACGCTCCGCACCCGTGAAGATGATGGCCCATGCCTGGCTGGTGACGGCGCTGAACCCCAAGAGCATCACCTTCTTCGTGGCCTTCCTGCCCCAGTTTCTCGATCCGAAGGCGGACTTCCTGCCGCAATTGCTGGTGTTCCAGGCGACCTTCCTCACCCTCGCCTTCATGAACGCGCTCGGCTATGCGCTCGCCGCCGCCCGCGCCCGCCGGGCCGTGCGCAGCCCCCGCGTCATCGGCGTCATCAACAAGGCGGGCGGCTCGCTGCTCATCGGGGCGGGCATCGCCACGGTCGCGGTGCGCACGGGCAATTCCTGATCCTCACCCCCGCGCGATGGCGTGGAAGAAGCTGCCGGTGACGCTGCCCCGGCGGCTGCCGGCCGGGCCGAGGGGGCGGCCTTCGGCATCCGAAAGATCGGCCAGCGGCTGGTCGGCCCCGCGCGAAAGCACGGTCGCGTAATGGAATTCGTGGCCGCGCACCCACGCCCCCTCCGGCCCCAGCGGAGAAGGGGCCATGAGGCGCGCCTGGCGGTAGCCGAGATTCATGCGGCGCTTCGCGAAGCTGGTTTCCAGCTCGATGAGGCCGAGCATGGCATGGCGCACGCCCTCGGCATCCACGAGGCCGGCGCCCAGCGCCATGTAGCCCCCGCATTCCCCATGCACCGGCTTCCCCGCCGCGGCGAAGGCATGCACGCCGGCGCGGAAGCGTTCCGCCGCCGCAAGCCGACCTGCGTGCAGTTCGGGATAGCCGCCGGGCAGCCAGAGCGCGTCGCAGGACGCGTCCGGCGCCTCGTCCGCCAGCGGCGAGAAGGGCACGATCTCCGCCCCCTGCCCGCGCCAGCCGGCGAGCATGTGGGCATAGACGAAGCCGAAGGCGGCATCCTGCGCCAGCGCGATCCGCTGGCCCGGCGGCGGCAGCAGCGCCGTGTTGTTTCCTTGCCCCGCCCCTTCAACCGCCCGAAATGGCGCGGCGGCGGCGAGGATGCCGTCGAGGTCCAGATGGGCCTCGGCGAGGTCGGCCAGCGCCGCGAGGCGGGCCGGAAGATCGTCCGTCTCCCCCGCCTGCACGAGGCCGAGATGGCGCTCCGGCAGCACGATGTCGGCCGCGCGCGGCAGCGTGCCGAGCACCGGCACGCCCAGCGGCGCGACGGCCTCGCGGATCATCCGCTCGTGCCGCTCGCTGCCCAATTTGTTCAGCACAACCCCGGCGATGCGCACCGCCGGATCATGTCCGATGAAGCCGCGCAGCACCGCCGCCGCCGTCTGCGACTGGCCGGAGACATCCAGCACCAGCAGCACCGGCAGGCCGAGCCGGGCCGCCACATCCGCCCCCGCGCCGGTGCGGCCCTTTTCCACCGCCACGCCGTCGAACAGGCCCATGGCCCCCTCGCCGATGACGATCTGTGCCCCCTCCCCCGCCAGCGCGGCGAGATAATCCAGCAGCGCCGGGGGCATGGCCCAGCTGTCGAGGTTCAGCCCCGGCCGGCCCGTGGCGGCGGCATGGAAGGCGGGGTCGATATAGTCCGGCCCGGACTTGATGGCCCGCACCGCCGTGCCGCGCCGCTTGAGCGCGGCGAGGAGGGCGAGCGTCACCGTCGTCTTGCCCGAGCCCGAGCGCGGGGCGGCGACGAGGAGGCCGCGGGGCGTATCGCTCATGACGCGCACCCTTCCTTGCCCGCGTCCGGCCCGCTATCACCAACATCATGAGCACGGGCGACACCGCCGACGACGCACCCGACAGGCCGCTGAAACGCGGCTGGACCACCGGCACTTGCGCGGCCGGCGCGGCCAAGGCGGCGTTCGCGGCGCTGGTCACTGGCGACTTTCCCGATCCGGTCGAGGTGGAGCTGCCCTCCGGCGCCCGCCCGGCCTTCGCGCTCGCCATGCACGAGCGCGCGGCGGAGATGGCCACCGCCGGCATTGTGAAGGATGCGGGCGATGATCCGGACGTGACCCACGGCGCCCTCGTCCGCGCCACCGTGCGGCGCGGCGCGGCGGGCGCGGGCATCACCTTCAAGGCCGGCGCGGGCGTCGGCACCGTGACGCGGCCGGGCCTGCCCATTCCGCCCGGCGAGCCGGCCATCAATCCCGTGCCCCGCCGCATGATCGCCGCCGGCATCGCGGAGGTGGCCGCCGCTTATGGCGTCGCGCCCGACGCGGAGGTGGAGATTTCCATCGATGACGGCGCGGCGCTGGCGCTGAAGACGCTCAACCCGCGCCTCGGCATCGTCGGCGGCCTGTCGGTGCTGGGGACGACGGGCATCGTCGTGCCCTATTCCTGCGCGGCGTGGATCCACTCCATCCATCGCGGCATCGACGTCGCGCGCGCCATGGGGCTCGACCACGTGGCCGGCGCCACCGGCTCCGCCTCGGAGGCGGCGGTGCAGAAGCTGCATGGGCTCGACGAGGTGGCCCTCATCGACATGGGCGATTTCGTCGGCGGCATGCTGAAATATCTTCACGCCCACCCCGTGCCCAAGGTGACGGTGGCCGGCGGCGTCGCCAAGATGACCAAGCTCGCGCAGGGCTTCCTGGACCTGCACTCCAAGCGCGGCAGCGCCGATCTTCCCGCCCTCGCCCGCCTCGCCGCCGAAGCGGGCGCGGAGGCCGATCTCTGCACGCGCATCGCCGGGGCCAACATGGTGGCGGAGGCCTTCCAGATCGCGGCCGCCGCTGGCGTCCCGCTGGGCGATTGCGTAGCGCGCGCCGCCTGGGCCACCGCCGCCCGCGCCCTCGACCGGGCGGATGTGCTGCTGGAAATCACCGTGTTCGACCGCGACGGCACCCTCATGGGCCGCGCGCCGCTGTCTGCCGCGAAGCGCTGAACCGCGCTTCATTCGCCGCCCCCGCGGAAGCGGCGGACATAGGCCGTGTCGTAAAGCGCGCTCTCGCGGAAATCCTCCGCCGCGAGCGCCCGCCCCACGAGGATCAGCGCCGTTCGCGGGATGGGATCTGCGGCGAGCTTGCCGGCGATATCGCCGAGCGTGCCCCTCACCACCCGCTCGTTCGGCCACGTCGCCCGCGCCACCACCGCCACCGGGCAGTCGGCGCCCAGCACGGGCACCAGTTCCGCCACCACCTGATCCAGCGCATGGATGGCGAGATGGATGGCGAGCGTCGCCCCCGTCTGGGCGAAGGCCGCCAGCTTTTCCGCCTCCGGCATGGCCGAGGCGCGGCCGGAGACGCGGGTGATGACGAGGCTCTGCGCCACCTCCGGCACGGTCAGCTCCCGCCCGAGCACGGAGGCCGCAGCGGCAAAGGCCGGCACGCCGGGCGTGAGCGTATAGGGAATGCCCCGCCGCTCGAGGCGCCGCATCTGCTCGGCTACCGCGCTGTAGACCGAGAGGTCGCCCGAATGGAGACGCGCCACGTCCTCCCCGGCCTCGAAGGCGCGGACATATTCCGCTTCGATCCGGTCAAGGTCCAGCGGCGCCGTATCGACGATACGCGCGCCCGGCGGGCACCAGCCCAGCATCTCCGCCGGCACGATGGAGCCGGCATAGAGGCACACTGGGCAGCGGGCGATGAGATCGCGTCCGCGCACGGTGATGAGGTCTGCCGCGCCGGGGCCGGCGCCAATGAAATGGACGGTCACACCACGCCCTCCCGCCGCGCCAGCGCGCAGGTGACGGGGCCGAGCGCGAGGCGCGGACCGATGAGGCGGCCGTGCGCCCCCGCCGCCGCCAGCGCGGCCGTCTCGGCGGCGGAAGGCACGCGCAGCAGCGCCACCACCCGCTCGGAATGGGTCTTGGCCCGGCTGGACGCGGCCTCGAGCTGGCTCTGCGGCACCAGCACCAAGGGCAGGCCGAGCAGCGCCGCCGCCTCGCTGATGCCCGCCTCCCCGCCTTTGATCGCCGGGGTGGCGACGAGGGACACGTCGTCCCTCTCCAGTTCGGCGCGCGCGAGGGCAGCGTCGAAGGCGGCGATCACCTCCTCCACCGACACGCCCCGCTTCGAGCCGATCCCGGCGACGATCATGCGCCCTCTCCCATCGCGCCGGGCTTCACCCAGCGCCATTGCGTCACCGGCATGGCCGGCCGCCAGCCGGTCATGCCCTTCACCGCCACCGACCGCGCCAGCGAAATGCGCGTGAGCGTGCCGCCGAGGCCGGCGTGGGCGGCGATCAGCAGCGCCTCGGTCTCCAGCGTCACCGCATTGGCCACCATCCGCCCGCCCGGCTTCAGCGCCTTGAGTGCCGTGTCGAACACGCCGGGCTCGCTGGCGCCGCCGCCGATGAAGATCACATCCGGCGTGGGCAATCCGGCAAGGGCGCCCGGTGCCGCACCCTCCACCACCTTCAGGTGGGGCACGCCGAGCCGCGACGCATTGCGGCCGATGCGGGCGGCGCGCTCCCCATGCCCCTCGATGGCGATGGCGGAAAGCGAGGGATGCGCCAGCAGCCATTCGATGGCGATGGAGCCCGCCCCCGCGCCAATGTCCCACAGCAATTCGCCCCGTCGCGGCGCGAGGGAGGAGAGGGTCAGCGCGCGCACCTCGCGCTTGGTGATCTGGCCGTCATGCTCGAACAGGTCGTCCGCAAGGCCTGCGGCGAGCGGGAGGACAGGCGCGCCCGGCGCGGCCTTGACCTCCAGCGCCACCAAATTGAGGGCGGCCACGTCTTTCAGATCGAACGCTTCGGCCGTGGCGCTGCGGATGCACTCCGCCGGCCCGCCCAGCGCCTCCAGCACCGTGAGGCGCGAGGCGCCGCAGCCGTGGGCGGTGGCAAAAGCCGCCACCTGCGCCGGTCCCTCCCCGTCCGAGGTCAGCAGCAGCAGCTTTGCGCCGTCCTGCAGGAAGGGTCGCAGCCGCGCCAGCGGGCGGCCATGGAGGGAGACCATGTCCACCTCCTGCTGCGCCCAGCCCAGCCGCGCAGCAGCCAGCGCGAAGGCGGAGGGGGCGGGAAAGGCCGCCATCTCGGCCGCCGGCACATGGCGGGCAAGGCTCGCGCCGACGCCGTAGAGGAACGGATCGCCCGAGGCCAGCACGCATACGCTGCGCCCGCGCGCGGCCAGCACGCCGTCCAGGCTAAAGGGGCTCGGCCACACCCGCCCCTCACCCGTCACCAGGTCGCCGGCCAGCGCCAGATGCCGCGCCCCGCCGAACACGATCTCGGCGGCGGAAATAGCGGCGCGGGCGGCGGGGGAGAGTCCATCCGCCCCATCCTCGCCGATGCCGACGATGGACAGCCAGCGCCCAGCCGGGGCAGTGTCGGCGGCGATGATCCCCTCTGCGTCAGCCATGAAACCCCACATTCTCCTCCTCGGCGGAACCGGCGATGCCCGCGCGCTCGCGACCCGGCTTGCGCCGCGAACGGACATCCGCGTCACGCTCTCGCTCGCCGGCCGCACGGAAAATCCCGCGCCGCAGCCGGTGCCGGTGCGCGTCGGCGGCTTCGGCGGGCCGTCCGGGCTGGAAGACTATCTCAAGGCGGAGGGCATCGCCGCCGTCATCGATGCGACGCACCCTTACGCCGCGCGCATGTCCTTCAACGCGGCGCTGGCCTGCGCGGCGGCGAGCGTGCCGCTCCTCGCGCTGCGCCGCGCGCCGTGGCAGGCGCAAGAGGGCGACCGCTGGCGCGAAGTGGCGGACGTGCCGGCCGCCGTGGCGGCGCTGGGGGAGCAACCCCGCCGCGTCTTCCTCGCCCTCGGCCGCAATGAGGTGCGCGCCTTCGAGGCGGCGCCCCAGCACACCTATCTCGTCCGCAGCGTCGATCCCGTCGCGCCCCCGCTCGCCGTGCCGCAGGCGGATTATGTGCTCGGGCGCGGGCCGTTCGGCGAGGCAGAGGATCATGCGCTGCTCAAGGCCCATGGCATCGACGCCATCGTGGCCAAGAACAGCGGCGGCAGCGCCACCTATGGCAAGATGGCGGCGGCGCGGGCGCTCGCCATCGAGGTACTCCTGATCGCCCGCCCCCCGACGCCGGACGTCACCGCCGTGGAGCGCCCGGCCGAGGCCGAGGCGTGGCTCGACGGCATCCTCGCTCACGGCGCGGGCGCCGAGCGCGGCGCATAGACGAGGGGGGATTTCCCCTCGCGCGGCACGACGCGTGTTTCGGCGGTGCCGATGAGGACGCAGGTGGCCATGTCCGCTTGCGCGGGGTCAGCCTCCGCCAGCGTCGAAAGCGCGATGCGCTCGTCCGCCCGCCCCGCCGCCCGGCCGAACACCACCGGCACGGAGCCCGGCAGCTTCTCCCGCAGCAGCTCGAACGCGCGGCCGAGCTGCCAGGGCCGCGCCTTGCTGATGGGATTATAGAGGGCGATCACGAAGCCGGCCTCGGCGGCGAGCGCGAGGCGCTTTTCCACCAGCGGCCACGGCTTCAGATTGTCCGAAAGGGAGATGGCGCAGAAATCGTGCCCCAAGGGCGCGCCGCAGCGGGCGGCCACCGCCAGCATCGCGGTGACGCCGGGCACGATCTCGACATCCAGCCCCCGCCATTCCGCCGGGCCATGCTCGATGGCCTCGCACACCGCCGCCGCCATGGCGAACACGCCGGGATCACCGCCGGAGACCATGACGACTTTCGCGCCGGCCACGGCGGCTTCCAGCGCGGCGGAGGCGCGGGCGATTTCCTCGCGATTGTCCGAGGCGCGCCGCTCCTGCCCCGGCCGCTCCGGCAGGCGGGCGAGATAGGGCATATAGCCGAAGAGGACATCCGCCGCCGCCACCGCCTCGGCCGCCTCCGGCGTCATCTGCCGCGCCGAACCCGGGCCGAGGCCGACCACCGTAAGACGACCCGCCACCGTCAGCCGCCCGTTCACGCCGCGCGCTCCCAGCCGGGCACCAGCACGATGGCGAAATAGGGCGCCGGCCCCTCCGCCCGTTCGGCGAGCGGAATGAGCGCGCAATCGGCCATGGTGCCGCGCTCCACATAGACCGCCTTCTCCAGCCGGCCGGCAGCGGCCAGCGCCCGGCGGATCTTCGGCAGGTTGCGCCCCACCTTCATGATGACAGCCGCGTCCGCCTCCGCGAGGCGCCGCGCCAGCTCGTCTTCGTCCAGCGTGCCGGGCAGCACCATCAGCACGTCGTCGCCCTGTGCGATGGGCGCGCCGGCCTCCGACCAGCAGCCGGACATGCCGGTGACGCCGGGGATCACCTGCGTCTGGAACCGCCCCGCGAGGCGCACATGGATGTGCATGTAGGAGCCGTAGAAGAGCGGGTCGCCCTCGCTCAGCACCGCCACCGTGCGCCCGGCCATGAGATGCTCGGCCACCGCGGCCGCGGAGGCGTCGTAGAAGGCGGCGATGGCCGTGCGGTAGGCGTCGTCATGCCGGTGGATCTCGGTGGTGACGGGATAGAGCAGCGGCAGCTCCACCGCACCCGGCGGGAAGTGGGCGGCGGCCACCGTGCGCGCGTGGCTGACATTGCCGGCCTTGGCGAAATAGCCCACCACGTCCGCGCTTTGCAGCGCCTTCACCGCCTTGAGGGTGAGAAGGTCGGGATCGCCCGGGCCGACGCCCACGCCGATGAGATGCCCCTTCACAGCCCGGCCCTCGCAAGCGCGTTGACAGCGGCGGAGGTGATGCCGCTGCCGCCGAGCCGCCCGCGCACGATGGCGAAGGGCACGCCGCGCGGATCGTCCGCCAGCGCATCCTTCGATTCCGCCGCGCCCACGAAGCCCACCGGCATGCCGAGGATGGCCGCCGGCTTGGGCGCGCCGCGATCCAGCATTTCCAGCAGGTGAAAGAGCGCGGTGGGCGCATTGCCGATGGCCACCACCGCGCCGGCGAGGCGATCGCCCCACAATTCCAGCGCGGCGGCGGAGCGGGTGGTGCCGAGCTTTTCCGCCAGCGCCGGCACCGCCGGATCGCGCAGGGTGCAGATCACCTCATTGCCGGCGGGCAGGCGGGCGCGGGTGATGCCGTGGGCCACCATCTGCGCATCGCACAGGATCGGCGCGCCGGCTTGAAGCGCCGCGCGCGCGGCGGCGACCGCGCCGGGGCCGAACACGAAGTCCCGCGCCGCCTCCACGAGGCCGCAGGCGTGGATCATGCGCACCGCCACGTCCTCCTCGTCCGCCGAAAAGCGGGAGAGGTCGGCTTCCGCGCGGATGATGGCGAAGGATCGCTCGTAGATGGCCGTGCCGTCGCGCACGTAATCAAGAGGAAGGGTCATTCTGCGCGGCTCGTCACGTCGTCTGTTCTGTTCATGGCCGCGCCCGCCCACAGGCCCACCGGATCGAGGCGGGCGAGGAGCGCGCGGGTGGTTTCGCCCGGCGCGCGCCGGGCCGCCAGCGTCGCGGCGAGGGATGCGACGGCGGCGGGAAAGTCTGCCTCAGGCCGCACCGGGCGCGCCGCGCCGGAGGCCGGGCCGTCATGCACCAGCGCGACGCCGCCGTCCATGCCCACGAAGGCGAGGGTGGCGGGCGCCGGATGGGCGCAGCCCTTGGTGCAGGCCGAGAGGTGCAGCGAAACCGTTCCATCCAGCAGCGGCGCGAAGGCCTCCGCCAGAACCGGGCCCAGCGCGCGGGCGGGGACATGCGCGGAGGCGCAGGCCGGCGCCCCGGCGCAGGCGGCGATGGAGGCACGCGGATCGCCCGGGGCGGTGACGCAGCCGAGCGCGGCGAGGCGCGCGGCGAAGGTGTCGGCGGCGCCTTCCGACAGCCCGGTGGCGATGAGCGTGCGTTCGGGCGCGGGGCGAAGATCCCGCGCGCCGGCCGCTTCCGCCGCATCGGCGATGGCCGCGAACTGCCCGGCATCGCCGGCCCCGAACGGCAGGCCGAAGCCGAACGCCAGCGTCCCGTCCGCAAGAGGCATGAGCCCCAGCGGCGGCCCGACCTCGGCAAGGCGCGCCCGGCCGTCGCAGCCGGGCAGATCGGTGGCGCGGGCGGCGCGGCCCAAGGCGGCGATGGCGGAGAGCGCGGCCAGCGCCTCGGCCGCCGCTTCCGCCTCGGGCAGCACGCGGGCCGGTCCATTGCCGACGGTCAGCGCCCATTGCCCCGGCCCGGTGGCCACCAGCCGCACATCGGCCTTCTGCCCCGCGAGGCTGACGCCGCCGCCCTCCACCACCACGGACACCTTCGGCCCCAGTTGCCCCGCCAAATGCTCCGCCCCGGCGAGGATGGCGGCGGCGAGCGGATGGCCATCCGACACCTCGCTGGGGTCGAGCCCCCCCAATGGCGAGACATCCACCGCCAGCCCGATGCGTGGGGTGATGCCGAGGGCGGCCACTGCCACCTGCAAGGGTCCGACCGTCTCCGGTGCGAGCCCACGCACCTGAAGGCTGCCGCGCGCCGTCACCTCCATCATCCCGTTGCCGAAGCGGCGGGCGGCGTCCGCCAGCCCGCGCAATTGCGCCGGGGAGAGCCGGCCATCGGACGGTACGAGGCGCAGGATGAGGCCGTCCCCGGTCTCCATGGGCGCGAGAAAGGCAGGGCAGGCGCCGCGGCGGGTAGGTGGGATGGGCGTCATTCCGCGGCCTCCCGGCCCGCGTCGCGGAGCGCTTCGAGATCGGCGTCGAGATCGTTGCGCCGGGCATGCCACAGGCCGCGTCGCCGGGCATCGGCGAAGCGGCGGGCGATGGCGCGGGCGGCATCGGGGTTCTGCGCGAGGAGGAAGGCGCGCACCTGAGGGTCGCCCAGATAGGCGGCGTGCAGCCGATCCAGCAAAGCGGAGGGCACCTGCTCGGTGGTCTCGGCGAAGGCGACGAGGCGGTCCACCGTCTCCGCCAGCTCCGAAGCGCCGCGCGGGCCATGGCGCATCTGGCCGGCGATGAAACGGACTGAGACGCGCCCGTGCACCAGCCGCGTCAGCGCCTCCTTCAGCGGCCGGGCGCGGGGACGGTCGGGGTCCGTGGTATCGAGCACGACCAGATGGGCCGAGCGCCCGAGCGCCGCACCCGCCGCCGCGAAGCCGCCCATGAAGGCGGCGTCCTCGCTGCCGTCGAGCAGGTCGCGGGCCGCATCGTCCGCCCCATGCACGAGCGCATCCGCCTCCGCGAGGCGTGCCGCGAACAGGCCGGGTGCCGGGCGTGCCATCCCGTCCGCCCCGCCATAGGCATGGGAGGCGGCGGCGAGATAGGCGGCGCCCAATTCCTCCCGCGTCTCGAACGCGCCGCGCTGCAATTGCGCCTCGATGCCCGCGCCATAGGCGCCGGGGGCGGAGCCGAACAGGCGGGCGAGGTCCTCGCCCTTGCGCCGGGCCGCGGCGAGGGGGTTTTCGCTCTCCTCCTCGTCGCGCGCGGCCACCGCGCGGACGGCGGCATCGAGCAAAGCGATCTGGGTGGGGAAGATGTCGCGGAACAGGCCGGAGATGCGGAAGGTCACGTCGATGCGCGGGCGGCCGAGCACGGCGGGCGGCAGCACCTCCACGCCCGTCACGCGGCCCGTCGCCGCCTCCCACACCGGCCGGCAACCGAGGAAGGCGAGCCCCTGGGCGATCTCCTCGCCCCCCGTGCGCAGGCTGGCGCTGCCCCACAGGTCCAGCACCAGCGCGCGGGGCCAGTCGCCCTGCTCTTGCAGGATGAGGCGCAGCGCCTCGTCCGCCGCCTTGCGGGCGAGGTCGCAGGCGGTGGGGGTGGGCAGCGTGCGCGGATCGGCGGTGAAGAGATTGCGCCCGGTGGGCAGCACGTCCCGCCGCCCCCGCGCCGGGGCCCCGGCCGGGCCGGCGGGCACGAAGCGTCCGTCGAGGGCGGTCAGCAATGCACGGGTCTCCGCATCCGCCGAGGCGGCGCGCAGCGGGTCGGCCTCGCCCTCGGGCACGGCGCCGAAGATGTGGAGGCCGTCCTTCACCGCCAGATCCTTCAGGTCGCACAGCCAGGCATCGATGCGGCGCAGCGCCTCGTCGGGATCGGTGCCGGCGGCAACACCGGCGGTGGCGGCAAGGCCGGTCTCGGCAGCGGTCTCGACGATGAGCGTGGCCAGACGTTCGCGGCGGCGGCGGTCGAGGCCGTCCGCCTGCGCATATTCATCCACCAGCCGCTCCAGCCGCTGCTCGGCCTCGCTGAGGCCCGCACTCGTGAGGGGCGGCGGCAGATGGCCGATGGTGACGGCGGCGAGCCGGCGCTTGGCCTGCGCCGCCTCGCCGGGATTGGAGACGATGAAGGGATAGACCACCGGCAGCGCGCCCATCACCACCTGCGGGAAACAGGCCGGCGTGAGCGCCACCGCCTTGCCCGGCAGCCATTCCAGCGTGCCATGGGCGCCGAGATGGACGACCGCATGGGCATCGAGCCCCGCGCGCAGCCACAGGCCGAAGGCGAGGAGCCCGTGGCGCGGCGGCAGGCTCGCGTCGTGATAATCCGCCCGCCGGTCGAGGCTCGCGCCGCGATCGGGGGCGAAGGCGAGCGTGATGTTTCCGGACGGGGCGAGGCGGAAGCGGAAGGCGCCGTCGCTCACGTCTGCATCGTCCTCAGGCCCGCCCCAGGCGGCGGTCACGGCGGCCTGCACGGGCTCGGGCAAAACGGCGAACTGGCGGCGATAGTCGTCCAGCGCCAGTGCCGGTTCCGGCCGGATGGCGGCGAGGAGCGCCTTTGCATCGTCGGGCACGGGGCCCGCGCCATATCCAGCCGCCGCCAGCGTTCCGAGCATCCGCCGCGCGCTCTCGGGCACGTCGAGGCCCACCGCATAGCCCGAGCGGCCCTCGGCGCCGGGATAGTCCGGCAGGATCAGCGCAAGGCGCCGCTCTGCGCGGGGCGTGGCGGCGAGGCGGACCAGCGCCGCCGCGCGGTCCGCCACATGGGCCACCGCCTGCGGCTCCGGCCGGTTGATGGCGGCGGTGAAGGCGAGGTCGGCGTCGGGCGGGGCGAAATCCTTGAAGGAGAGCGCGCCGGCCAGCACGCGCCCGTCCAGCTCCGGCAGCACCACGTGCATGGCGAGGTCGGCCGCCGAGAAGCCGCGCGGGCTCCCCGCCCACGCCTCCCGCGCCGTGGTCGCGGGCGCGGCCTGAAGCACCGGGGGGCCACCTTCCGGGAACAGCTCAGCCGCGTCTCCTGCCGCGAAGGCGGTGGTGGTGAGGATGACCGCCGGATCGAGCGCCGCGCAAGCCTCCCGCACGGCGGCGCGGGCCTCCGGCGCCTTCAGGCTGGGAACGAACAGGCAGTGCGCCGCGATGCCCCGCGCCTCCAGCGCCTCCGCCAGCGCATCCACGGCGGCGGTGTCGGCGGCGAGCCATTGCGACCGATAGAAGAGGATGAGCGCGTTCGGCCGCCCTTCGCGGGCTCCGCGCACGTCCTCCAGCGTCGCGAGACCGGCGCCGGGGCGATGGAAGGCAGTGCCCGGAACCGGGCGCGGCGCGGGGATGGGTCCGGGCGCGGCGAAGCCCGCTGCCTCGCCCATGGCGGAGAGCAGGGCCGCCATGTTCTCCGGCCCGCCGGCGCGGAAATAGCCGAGCCAAAGGGCGAGCGTGTCCTGCGGCAGCGTGGAGAGAGCGGCGAGGCGCGGATCGTCCTGGTCCTCCCCCGGCAGGAGCGCGAGGGCGATGCCGCGCGCGCGGGCCATGGCGGCCAATCGCTCGGCACCGTAGCGCCACCAGTCCAGCCCGCCCAGCTGGCGCACCAGCACCACCTTCGCCTTGGCCGCGACCTTCTCCACCCACAAATCCACGGACATGGGGTGGCGCAGATCCTTCAGCCGCGCGAGGCGCAGGCTCGGAACCGCATCGCCGCGCGCCCGCCAGGCGGCGGACAGGCCGATGAGATCGCTGTCGGTGAAGGAGAGGGCCACCATGTCGCCGGGCGGCTGGGCGAGGTCGACCGGCTCGGCCAACTCCTCCAGGCTCGTCGATGTGGTGGCGAGGATGTGCATGGCCTAGCCGAGGATGGCCTGTTCCACGGCCGCGCGATCGAAGCCCTTGAGGCCGATCACCACCAGCGCCCCGCGCCGTGCCTCGCCCGCATTCCATGCGCGATCGAAATGGTGCGACACGCGCGGGCCGACGCCCTGCACCAGCAGGCGCAGCGGCTTGCCTTCCACGGCGGCGAAGCCCTTCACGCGCAGCACGTCCGGCGTCTCGGCCGCCTTCACCACGCGGGCGGCCAGCGCGGCGGGATCGGCGATCTCGGGCAGAGCGAGGACGATGCTCTCGAACTCGTCGTGGTCGTGGTCTTCCTCATCGTCGTGGTGGGTGCGGCGGGCATCGATAACATCCTCCGCGCCGACGCCGAGACCGAGCAGCACCGCCAGATCCACCCTGCCGCCGGAGGCCCGCACCAGCTTCACCGCGCGCGGCAGGGCGCCGGCCACCGCCTTCTCGGCGGCGGCGAAACCGGCCGCGTCCAAGAGGTCGGACTTGGAGAGCACGACGAGATCGGCGCAAGCGATCTGGTCCTCGAACACCTCTTCCACCGGGTCGTCATGATCGAGGCTCTCATCCCCGGCCCTTTGCGCATCGAGCGCGGCGAGATCGGGCGCGACGCGGCCTTCGGCCAGCGCCGGGCCATCCACCACGGCGATCACGCCATCCACCGTCACCCGGCCCTTGATGGCCGGCCACTGGAAGGCCTGCACCAGGGGCTTGGGCAAAGCGAGGCCGGAGGTCTCGATGAGAATGTGGTCCACTCTCGGCGCGCGGGCGAGGATCTGGTCCAGCGCCGGCACGAAATCATCCGCCACGGTGCAGCAGAGGCAGCCGTTGGCGAGTTCCACGATGCTGGTCTCGTCGCAGCTCTCGATGCCGCAGCCCTTCAGGATTTCGCCGTCGATGCCCACGTCACCGAACTCGTTGACGATGACCGCGAGGCGCTTGCCGCCGGCATTCTCGAGCACATGGCGGATCAGCGTCGTCTTCCCGGCGCCGAGGAAGCCGGTGACGATGGTGCAGGGCACGCGGGCGAGCGAGGTCATCGGGTCTCCTTGGGAAGGGAAAGCGGGGGAATGCGCGCGACCATGCCGCGCTTGAGCTCGTCCGGCCGGCCGCGCCATGGCATCAGGCCGTCCTGCGAGCCGGCGAGAAGCGCAGCGCCGGCGAGAAGGTCGGCGGCGCTGTCGGGGGAAAGGTCGCCGAACACATAGGTCCAGCCGTCGCGGCGGACCATGGCGGCGGACAGCGCGCGCTTGCAATTGGCGAGGCAAGAGACGCCCACGACCGCGACGCCGTCGGAGACGGTGGCCGCACAGGCGGAGGCGAGGAGGCGCGCGCCGTCGCGCTCGGCGTCGGGCGGGGCGTCGTTGCCGGGGGCGCGGCAGGTCGTGCAGATGAGGAGGGTGACGGCGGGAGCGGTATCGCGCGCGGCTTCAGGCGCGCAGCCGGATTCCAGGCTTTCAGCGCCCGGCTCGGGTGACGTGCTGTCGGGAATCGCGCTGCGCTCCACCGGCCGGTCCACGGGTGCGAGCGCCCACGCGTGCGGGCTCGAAGGGACGCAGAACCGGAGCACCCCGCCCGGCGCGGACCTCGTCGAAGGCAGGTCTCCTGGCTCGCGGATCACCGCCCCTGCCGCCTTCCCGGATAACTCCAGTGGCGTCTGGCAGGGGCTCACCGCCGACAGTTGCGGGGGCAGCCGCGGCATTGGAGGGTATTCACCTCCGCACCGCATTCCCTTTTTCGCCCGTGTGGGAACACGGGACCTTCGACGCCGCCACTAAAGGCAGGGCGGGCGGGATTGTCAAATGAGGGACGGGAACCACGTTCGCACGTCGGACAGCAACGGCGCAGCCGGAGCGGCAGCCGTGCACCGGGCGCGCGGCGGTTCATCGGCCGGGCACCGCGCCTCTAGATCTGCCGGAACCGCGCCCGGATTCGCCGTTCCAGCTCGTCGCGCACCTGCCGGTAGGCGTCGAGGCGCTGCTCGCGGTTGCCGCCTTCGCCGGTGGGGTCTGGGGTGGGCCAATATTCCACCTTGAGGGCGTTGGTGCGGGTCAGCTCCAGCGCGCGGTGGTGGGCGTCGGGGGAGAGGGAGATGGCGAGGTCGAAATTCAGCCCCTCATACTCTTCCAGATCCTCGACGCTCTGCGGCCTGTGCTTCTTCACGTCGAGGCCGATCTCCTCCATCACCGCTGTGACGAAGGGATCGGCATCGCCGGCGATCACCCCGGCCGAGCCCACATAGACGGATTTGCCGAACAGATGCCGGGCGAGCGCGGACGCCATCACCGAGCGCACCACGTTCTGTCCGCACATGAAGAGAACCGATTGCGGCCGCGCTGAGCGCTGGGGCGCCGCAGGGGGCTCCATCGTCGCTCAGCCTTTCCAGTGCAGGGCGCAGATGAGCGTGAACAGGCGGCGGGCGGTGTCGAAATCCACCACCACCTTGCCGTCCAGGCGCTCCTGCAACAGCGTCGATCCCTCGTTGTGCAGGCCCCGCCGGCCCATGTCGATGGCCTCGATCTGGCTCGGCGAGGCGGTGCGGATGGCGTTGTAATAGCTCTCGCAGACCAGGAAATAGTCCTTCACCACCTTGCGGAAGGGGGTGAGAGAGAGGTGGTGCTGCACCACCTGATCGCCGCTCTCGCGCTTGACGTCCAGCACGAGGCGGTTGTCGGCGAGCGAGATGACGAGGCGGTAAGGCCCCTCCCCCGGATCGCCGCAGGGCATGAAGCTGTTGTCCTCGATGAGGTCCCAGATGGCGGTCGCGCGCTCGTGCTCGATGTCCGGGCTGCCGGCGTGGCCGATGGAGGCGTCGTCGAGGGTCACGGCGCAGAGGCGGGCCGTGGGGCTCCTCTCCGGCTTGTCGCTCATCGCTATTCCCCCGTCATCTGTTGCTGCGGATGGAGACGGACCGCCCGTGCGCGTCCAGCCGCTCCACGGCGGCGAGGCGCACGGCGGCCGGGCCGAGCTTTTCCAGCGCGTCGGCATCGAGCTTGAGGATGGACGTTCGCTTCATGAAGTCCAGCACGCCGAGCCCGGAGGAAAAGCGGGCCGAGCGGGCGGTGGGGAGCACGTGGTTGGTGCCGCCCACATAGTCGCCGATGGCCTCCGGGGTCCAGGCGCCGATGAAGATGGCGCCGGCGTGCCGCACCCTGGCGGCCAGCGCGTCGGCGTCCGCCGCGTGGATTTCCAGATGCTCCGGCGCGATCCGGTCCACCAGCGGGATGGCGTCGGCGAGGCTGTCCACCAGGAAGATGGCGCCATGGTCGCGCCAGGAGGCGGAGGCGATCGCGGCGCGCGGCAGGGTGGCGAGCATGCCCTCCACCGCCTGTTCCACCCGGTCCGCCAGCTCCGGCGAATTGGTGATGAGGATGGACTGGGCGGCGGTGTCATGCTCCGCCTGGGCAAGGAGGTCGGCGGCGATGAAATCCGCGCTCGCGTCGCCGTCGGCGAGGATCAGCACCTCGGAGGGGCCGGCCACCATGTCGATACCGACCTTGCCGAACACCTGCCGCTTGGCCGCCGCCACGAAGGCGTTGCCGGGGCCGACGATCTTGTCCACCGGACGGATGGTCTCCGTCCCGTAGGCGAGCGCCGCCACCGCCTGCGCCCCGCCCACGCGATAGACCTCGTGCACCCCGGCGAGCCGGGCGGCCGCAAGCACCAGCGGCGCGATCACGCCGTCCGGCGCCGGCACCACCATGACGATGCGCGGCACGCCAGCCACCTGCGCCGGCACCGCATTCATCAGCACGGATGACGGATAGGCGGCGGTACCACCGGGCACGTAGAGGCCCACGGCATCCACGCTGGTCCAGCGATGGCCGAGGGTGACGCCGGCGGCGTCCACATAGGTCTCGTCCGTTGGCTTCTGGCGGGCGTGGTGCGCCTCGATGCGGGCCTTGGCGAAGTCCAGCGCCGCGCGGGTCTCTTCCGGGATGGAGGCGAGGGCCGCGTCCAGCTCGGCGTCGCTCACCTTGATGCCGAGGGCGTCGAGGTCCACCCGGTCGAAGGTGCGCGACAGGTCCACCAACGCCCGGTCGCCGCGGGCGCGGACATCGGCGATGATGGCGGACACCTTGTCCTGCACGTCCACGGACGCCTCGCGCTTGGAGCCGAGGAAGTCGATGAAGCGCTCGGGAAAGTCGGGCTGGGAAAGAGTGAGGCGGATCGGCATGCCGCCTTGCTAGAGCAGGTTCGCGCGCGAGGGAAGCCCCAAGCGGTGCAGCCGCCGTGCATCGGCCCTCGCCGCGCAACCGGGCGCGGTGCGGAGGGTCAACGGGCGGCGCGGAAGGCCTCCTGGGGCCAGAGCGGCCGGGCGAACAGGTAGCCCTGCGCGAGCTCGCAGCCCTGGCTCAGGAGAAAGTTGGCCTCCTCGCGGGTCTCGACACCCTCCGCCACGGTGGTCAGATCCAGCGCCCGGCCGAGGCTGAGCATGGAGGTGATGATCTTGCTGCTCTGCGCCTCTGTGGCGATGCGCCGCGTGAAGGATCGGTCGATCTTGATCTTGTCGATGGGCAGCTCGTTGAGATGGCGCAGGCTGGAAAAGCCGGTGCCGAAATCGTCGAGGGAGATGCGCACTCCGGCCTGCTTGAAGGCCGCAAGGGTGCTGCGCGCGGTTTCGAAATCGGCCAGAAGGCCCGTCTCGGTGATTTCCAGCTCGATCTGGTGGGGCGGAATGTTCATCTGCGCGAAGAGCGCAAGGGTGCGAAACGGAAGGCGTGGATCCGCCAGTTGGACCGGGGAGAGGTTCACGGCCACCGGCAGCTGTGTCGGCCAGGTGGCGAGGTCATTCCCCACCCGGCGCAGCATGGCGGTGAACAGCGCATCGATCAGGCCCTCATCCTCCGCGATGGGGATGAAGTCCACCGGACCAAGGAGGCCACGCTCGGGATGCCGCCAGCGCGCCAGCGCCTCGAATCCCGCCGTCTCGCCCGTCGCGAGCCTGACCACCGGCTGGTACTGGGCGACGATCTCGCCGGATTCCAGGCCGGCCCTGAGCTCGGCCTCGATTTCGCGTCGCGCCCGTCCGCGCGCGTCGAGGTCGGAATCATAGAGCGCATAGCGGTCCTTGCCTGCGGCCTTGGCCTGGCGAAGGGCCTTTTCGGCGGATTGCAGGAGCACGGACGGCGACGACCCGTCGCGGGGGTATTTGCTGATGCCGATGCTGGCGGTGATCTCAACTTCGGCGCCATGACAATCGAACGGCTCGCGCAGGCGCGACAGCAGACGGCTCGCCATTCGAAAGAGCGCATCGGTCTCATCAGCCCCCATCGGGAACAGGATGGCGAACTCGGCGCTTCCCAGCCGGGCGACCATGCCATCGCGACGCGGGGTGGAAACGAGGCGCGCCGCCACCTGGCGCAGGAGATCGTCACCGGCGACATGTCCGTGCTGCTCGTTCACCCCGCGCATCATGTCCACGTCCACCACAAGGAGCGCGAGACGCGTGCCCTTGCCCCAGGCCGCCTTCAGCTCCCGGCTGAATTCCTGCTCGAACTGCATGCGGTTGGCGATGCCGGTGAGACTGTCGAATGCGGAGGCATCGTCCGCCTCCTTCTGCGTCGCCCGCTGCCGGACCACGAGCCTGCGCAGCCGGCGTTCGCGGACGATCAGGATCGTGATGAGAACGAGTGTCGCGACAGCCCATCCGGCGAATACTTCATCGAGATACCAGACTTCATGCCTGGACCCCAGCGAAAACAAAGGATGAAAAATGTCCAAATGGAGGAGGGCAAAATAAGAGGCGATGGATACGAGGATTATGCTGCCATAAGTCAGGATCGAACGACGACTGGTCGCATTATTTGAAGTGCCGCGCGACATAAGTATAGGTGTTTGGTCCTTGGCAGCCCCTGGCCACCATTAACTACGTGCATTCATAACACATTTCATAGCGACGATTCCAGAGTGACGCTGACCGCCTGTGTCAGCGTCATCATCAATCATCGCCAGAACGTTACGACCCTGCGATACGCACGGATCATACGCGGTTCGAATTCTTGGGTTTTGGGCGAGGACCCTATCCTGCGCTACCGCCTGGACTGGCGGCGGGGTCGGCAACTTCCGGATGCCTGGGCGCATGGGTGCAGCCCCAGGCCGGGCCGAGATCCCTGAGGCCGGCCTCGATGCACTCCACCTCGAGCCGCACCTCGGCACCGCCGGAGAAGGTGAGATAGACGAAGCCCGAGGGCTGGTCGCCCGGCATGAAGGTGACGGCGAGAAGATTGAGCACGCCGGTCCGCTGCGCCTCCTCCATGCCGCGGCACTTCACGTCCCGCACCCGCTCGAAATGCAGGCCGGTGCGGCGGCGCACCGTCTCGTTGGCGGCGACCTTCTGGTCCCAGTCGAAGCGGTTCAGCACCAGGGCAAAACGCTGCAGCCGGGGCAGGAAGCCCATGTCCACCTTCTTCACCACCGCATCCTGCAGATGGGCGGAAAAAATGGCGAGGTCTTCCTCGTCGAGGGCGATGAGCTTCAGGTTTTCCATTGCGATGCAGCCTCTTGGGGGCGTGAACCGCAGATAGCGACGCCACCCGCCGCCCGCAAGGGGCTGGGGGGAGGAAGGTGGCCCCGCTGCGGGCTGTTCTCCCCTCTCCCCTTGCGGGAGAGGGGGCGCGGCCGGTGCCTTCACCGGGCGCCGGCGCGCATCCGGCCACGCTCGATCAGGGCGCACGGGCGGTCGCGTCGGCGTGCTTTGCCGGCAAGGCTGCGCCCTGTAGGTTCGCCCCGCGACGGGGGAGGCACGGATGGGGGCGGTCGGGTTCATGTGGCGGGGAACGAAGCGCACGGTGAAAATCGCGGCGCTGCTGATCTTCGCGGTCATCGCCACGGTCTTCGTGGTACGGGCGGTGGATTCCCAGCGCGGCCCGCCCCTTGACCGCTGGCACACCTACCACCCGCCGGAGCTGAGCCGCAGCGAACTCGCGCGCGCCGACCTCGCCGCCTACATGGCCGCCGAGGACAAGGCCTTCGCTGGCGTGAAGGCCAATGTGACCGACAAGGTGGACCCGGAGGATCGCGTCCGCTTCAACCGCTACTTCGCCTCCAGCCCCATCTACCCGCCCGGCTTCGCGCAGGACTTCAACCGCACCTACGTGCTTCAGCCCAAGGCGCGCGAAGATGGGGGCGAGCCGGCGGGGGCGGCGGTATTCCTGCACGGGCTCACGGATTCCCCCTACAGCCACCGGCATCTGGCGCAGCTTTATGCGGACCATGGCTTCATCGCCATCGTGCTGCGCCTGCCCGGACACGGCACCGTGCCCGGATCGCTGACGGAAATCGGCCACGAGGAGTGGATCGCCGCCACACGCCTCGCCATGCGCGAGGCCCGCAGGCGCGTGGGGCCGGACCGGCCGGTGCATATCGTCGGATATTCCAACGGCGGCGCGCTGGCGCTGATGCATGCGCTCGACGCGCTGGACGATCCCGCGCTGGTGCGGCCGGCCCGCATCGTGCTGATGTCGCCCATGGTGGGGGTGACGGAATTCGCCCGCTTCGCCGGCCTCGCGGGGCTTCCGGCCATCTTCCCGGCCTTCGCCAAGGCGGCGTGGCTGAACATCGTGCCGGAATTCAACCCCTTCAAGTACAATTCCTTCCCGGTGCATGCCGCGCGCGAATCCTTCGCGCTGACCCAGCTTCTGCAAGCCAATATCGAGCGCCACGCCCGCTCCGGCCGCCTTACGGGCCTCGCGCCGGTGCTCACCTTCCAGTCGGTGCTCGACCACACGGTGAGCGCGCGGGCGGTGATCGAACAGTTGCACGCGCGGCTGGAGGACAATGGCAGCGAGCTGGTGCTGTTCGACATCAACCGCTCGGGCCAGTTCGAGGACCTGCTGACACAGCGCTCCGATACCGCCATCACGTCCCTGCTGCCCCCGGCGCCGCGCCGCTTCCGCACCGCCGTCATCGGCAATGCGGCGCCCGGCGCCTCCACAACCGTGGTGCGCGAGACGCCGGCCGGCGCGCGCGAGGAAACCGTGCGGCCGCTCAGCGCCCCCTATCCGGACGATGTGTATTCGCTCTCCCATGTCGCGGTGCCCTTCCCGCTGTCGGACGGGCTCTACGGGCTCGATCCGGACCCGGCGGAAAAGTTCGGCATCCGCCTCGGCGATATCGCGGCGCGGGGGGAATATGGCGCGCTGGTCGTGGGCGTGGACATGCTGGTCCGCATGTCGTCGAATCCCTTCTTTCCCTATCTGGAAGAACGCGTCGCCGCGGGACTGCCGCCAGCGCGGGCGCCCTGAGGGCGTCAGACCCGGCGGCCTTCAATTACCAGCGTGCCATCGGCGCCGCGTGCTGCCGGCAGCGGGGCGAGGCGGCGGTGGAAATGCACCATGAAGGCGGTGCCGAACACCGGCAGGATGAGGTTGAGGATCGGCACGAACAGGATGGGCGCGATCAAAAGGCCGGCGACGAACACCTTCACCCCGTTCGCCCGTCGGAGCGCCCGCGCCTCCTCGGGCGAGCGGTAGCGCATGGCCGCCAGCTCGAAATATTCCCGGCTGATGAGATAGGCGTTGGCCACGTAGAAGATGATGACGTTCACCCCCGGCACCAGCAGCAGCAACAGGGCCGCGAGGTTGACGAGCAGCACCAGCCCGAAGAAGCGCAGGGAATAGAGCAGCGCGCGCAGGAAGGGCTGCGGCTGGCCGGGCGGATCGTTGGGATAGGTCGCGGCCTCCACCCGCTCGGCCACCTCGTCGAGGAAGAGGCCGGCCACCAGCGAGGACACCGCCGGCATCAGATAGACCACGCCGAACACCAGCCCCAGCCCCGCGATCACGGCCAGCGTGGTCTCGATCCACGGATAGGACGAGATCTCGACAAAGTGCGTCAGCGCCGCCTCCAGCCCCACCGCGAGGCCGATGAGCAGCGCCAGCGCCAGCCCCATGGATTTCAGGAGCACGCCGCGCAGCAGCGGCGAGAAGGTCTGGCGCAGGGCGAGGATGGCGGCGGCGAGCATGGTCTCTCCCGGTGAGCGCGGCCCCTCAGGCGCAAAGGCCGGAGGTGTGGGCGAGAGGTAGGGTGTGGGGCCTCACGGCTCAAGTGCGCCAAGCAAGATGAACCCGCGCGGCGGCCGAGCGATGCAGGAGCCTCACAGCGTGACGCGCACCGCGTTGGTCACCTGCAGCACGCCCCACTGGTGAAACCGCTCGGAAAAGAGCCGGCGGATCTCCGCCAGCTTCGCCGCCGCCTCGGGCGTGTCGGGGTGGTAGATCAGCACGAGGCGCATGCCCTCGCGCACCACCTGCGTCGAACCATGCGCCTCGCCCTTCACCTGGCCGTAGGCGGCGATCACGGTGAGTCCGTCCGGGAAGCGGGGCGTCACCTCGCGGGCGAGGAAGCCCTCCCATTCCTGCTCGCTTACCCCGCTGCCGTCGGCGCTGGCGAGGCCGAAGAGGAGCTTGGTCTCGATCATCACAACGCTCATGCCCGGCTGGAGCGTCGCGGGGGCGGCCTCCTCGGCGTGTGCGGCGGTGGAAAGAAGCAGGCCGGCCAAAAGGACCGCGGCACAAAGCCGCGCTTGGCGGGTTCTGACGGAAACGGGCATTGGAAGCGGCATCGGGAATCGGGGCTCCGCTGGGAATGCCGAGCATTGGCGGCCCGGCGCGATGCCGCAAGCGGCGGCGGCTCAAGCGCTGCGAACGAACGTTCACTCTTGCGTCGGGGACTTGGTTGGATTATTGCGAACGAACATTCGCTCTCAGCCATCCTGCAAGGTGTCGACCCGCCCAGATGTCACGTTCCTTCCCAGAGACCGCGATGCGCGACGCTGCCGCCTCGCGTCCGGACCACAAGCAGGAACAGCGCAAGCGCATCCTCGATGCCGCCGTGGTCTGCTTCGGCCGCGACGGCTTCCATGGCGCGTCCATGCAGAAGATCTGCGCCGAGGCGGGCATGAGCCCGGGGGCGCTCTACCGCTATTTCCCCTCCAAGGAATCGCTCATCGCCGCCATCGTCGAGGGCGAGCGGGCCGAACGGCTCGGCATGTTCGACATGATCACCAAGGCGCCGTCGGTGCTGGGCGGGATGGTCGCGTGCCTGCGCATCCTGTTCACAGAGCGCAATATCGCCACAGCACGGCTCGGACCGGAGATTCAGGCAGAGGCGATCCGCAACGCTGACCTGCGCAAGGCGATCGAACCTTGCGAGGCGGAAACCAGCATCCTTCTGGCCGACGCCCTCGCTGCCGCCGAAAGGCAGGGTGAGATCGACCCCGCGCTCGACCCGGACCTGGTCGCCATGATGCTGCAGGTCGTCGGCGACGGCCTGCTCCTGCATCACCAGTTGCATCCCGAATGGCAGCTGGAGGACCGGCTGCCCGAGATCGAGGCGATGGTGCGCCGGATGCTATCCCCGGCCCAACCGAAAGCGGTGCCGGAATGACACGCACACTCAAGAACTGCATCGCCCTTGTCTTGCGTCACGGGAATGCCGCGGTTCAGCCGCACGTTCCCGCGCCCATCCGGAACGAGGTTCTGTCCACCATGTCTGCGTCCGTCCGTCCGGCGCTCCGTCCCGCCCGCTCTGCGGCTTCCCGCCTTGCCGTCTCGGCTTTCGCCGCCGGAGCCCTTGCCGCCGGAGCCCTTGCCGCGCCTCCCGCCGTCGCAGCCGATCCGGCCAAGGCGGCCGAGGCGGCCCGCGCGGCCGCGCTCTCGGTGACGGTGGTGAAGCCCCGGCCCGATACCCTGACCGACACGCTGCTCGTCACCGGCTCCATCAAGCCGCGCGAGGAGATCGAGGTGGGGCCGGAGATCGAGGGCTATCGCCTCATGGAGATTCTGGTGGAGGCCGGCGACCGGGTCCAGAAGGGCCAGGTGCTCGCCCGCCTGTCGCGCGACGTGCTGGAGACCCAGCTCGCCCAGAACACCGCCTCCGCCGCCAAGGCCCGCGCCGCCATCGCCCAGCAGCAGGCCGCCCTTGACCAGGCCATCGCGCAGGAGACCGAGGCCAATTCGGCGGTGGAGCGCACCCGCCAGCTCAGCAAGACCGGCACCTCCTCTCAGGAGCAGCTGGAGCAGCGCGAGCGCGCGGCCAAGGTCGCCACCGCCCAGGTCGCCGCCGCCCGCGAGACGCTGATCGCCGCCCAGGCGGAAGCGGTGTTCGTGAAGGCGCAGCGCGACGAGCTGGACGTGAAGCTGAAGCGCACCGACGTGCGCGCCCCCGCCTCCGGCCTCGTGCTGTCGCGCGAGGCGAAGCTTGGCGCCATCGCCTTGTCCACCCGCGCCGCGCCGTTGTTCCGCATCGCCGAGGACGGCGCCATGGACCTCGACGCCGACGTGCCCGAAGGCGCCATGCCGCGCATGAAGGACGGGCTTTCCGTCCAGGTCGTGCCGGCCGGCTTCGACGAGCCCATCGGCGGCAAGGTGCGCCTCGTTTCCGCCGAGGTGGACCGCGCCTCGCGCCTCGGCAAGGTGAAGATCGCCTTGCCCGACGACCCGCGCCTGAAGTCCGGCGCCTATGGCCGCGCGGTGATCGCGCTCGGCGAGGTGAAGGGTCTCAGCCTGCCCCAGTCCGCCGTCATGTTCGATGCGGAGGGCGCCTATGTGCTCACCGTCACCGACGGCATCGTCGGCATCCAGCGCGTCACCCCCGGCCTCAAGAAGGATGGGCGCATCCTCGTCACCGAGGGGCTCTCCCCCGAAGCGGACGTGGTGGCGCGGGCCGGCAGCTTCCTGCGGGACGGCGACCGGGTGACACCGGTGCGCGCGCCGCTCTCCCTCGGCGAGGCGCGCTGATGGCTCTCAACGTCTCCGCCTGGGCTATCCGCAAGCCCGTCCCCGCCCTCGTCTTCTTCTTCATCCTGACGGCGCTCGGCATCGTGCATTTCCGGGAACTCCCGGTGACGCAGATGCCGAACATCGACCTGCCCATCGTCATGGTCACCGTCACCCAGTCCGGCGCCGCGCCGAGCGAGCTGGAGACGCAGGTGACGAAGAAGGTGGAGAACGCCATCGCCGGCATCTCCGGCGTCAAGCACATCACCTCCTCCATCAGCGAGGGGGCGAGCGTCACGCTGGTGGAATTCCATCTGGAAACGCTGGTGGACCGCGCCGTGAACGACACGCGCGACGCCATCACCAAGATCCGTATGGACCTGCCACGCTCCATCGACGAGCCGCAGATCCAGCGCATCGACATCGAAGGCCTGCCCATCGTCACCTACGCGGTCTCCGCGCCCAACATGACGACGGAGCAGGTGAGCTGGTTCATCGACGACACCCTCGCCCGCGCCCTGCAGGGCGTGCGCGGCGTGGCCCAGGTGAAGCGGCAGGGCGGCGTGGACCGCGAGATCCGCATCGCGCTCGATCCCGACCGGCTCATGTCGCTCGGCATCACCGCCGCCGAGGTGAGCCGCCAGTTGCGTGCCACCAATCTCGATGTCTCCGGCGGCCGGGGCGAGGTGGGCACGCAGGAGCAGCCCATCCGCACACTCGCCGGCGCCTCCTCCGTGGAAGCGCTCGCCGACACCCGCATCGTGCTCTCCAATGGCCGCTCGGTGCGCCTCGGCGAACTTGGCACCGTGGTGGATGGCGCGGCCGAGCAACGCGTGTTCGCCCGCCTCGACGGCAAGAGCGTGGTGGCCTTTGGCGTCTACCGCGCCAAGGGCTTCTCGGACGTGACGGTCTATGACCGCGTGACCGAAGAGCTTGACAAGCTGCGCGCTGCCCATCCCGACGTCACCGTCACCGAGATCGACACCACGGTCCGCTTCACCAAGTCGGACTATGAAAGCGCCATGCACACGCTGATCGAGGGCGCGATCCTCGCGGTCATCGTGGTGTTCCTGTTCCTGCGCGACATCCGCGCGACCCTCATCACCGCCCTCGCCATCCCCTTGTCCATCCTGCCCACCTTCTGGGTCATGGACATGCTGGGCTTCTCGCTGAACGCGGTGAGCCTGCTCGCAATCACCCTCGTCACCGGCATCCTGGTGGACGACGCCATCGTGGAGATCGAGAACATCGTCCGCCACATGCGCATGGGCAAATCGCCCTATCGCGCGGCCATCGAGGCGGCGGACGAGATCGGCCTCGCGGTGGTGGCGACCACCCTCACCATCGCCGCGGTATTCGCGCCCGTGTCCTTCATGGGCGGCATCGCGGGCCAGTATTTCAAGCAGTTCGGCCTGACGGTCGCCATCGCCGTGCTGTTCTCGCTGGCCGTGGCCCGGCTCATCACGCCACTGGTGGCGGCCTATTTCATGAAGGACACCGGCCACCGCGAAGGCCGGGACGGCGCCGTCATGCGCGGCTACGTGCGCCTGCTCGGCTGGTCGGTGAAGCACCGCTTCGCCACCATCGGCATGGGCATCGCCATCTTCGCCGGCTCCATCTGGCTCTCGACCCTGCTGCCCTCGGGCTTCCTGCCCACCAACGACATCTCGCGCGCCCTCCTCTCGGTGGAACTGCCGCCCGGCAGCACGCTGGCGGAGACGCAGAAGGTGTCGGACGAGATCGCCCGCGCGGCGCTCAGCCTGCCCGAGGTGAAGAGTGTCTACGCCACCGCCGGCTCAGGCGGCTCCGGCGGCCTCGCGCTGTCCTCCGGCGAGGTGCGCAAGGCGCAGATCGTCATCAACCTGAAGCCGCGCAGCGCGCGCAAGATCGACCAGAAGACCTTCGAGACCCAATTCTCGAAGACGCTGGCCACGATGCCCGACCTGCGCGTCTCCTGGAGCCAGAACGGACAGAACACCCAGCGCGGCTTCGAGGTCATCCTCTCCGGCAGCGACGGCGCGGCGGTGGCCGAGGCCGCGGTGGCGGTGGAGAAGGCGGTGCGCGCCGACGTGCCGGAACTCGCCAACGTGGTTTCCTCCGCCGCCCTCGACCGGCCGGAGATCCGCATCGTGCCCAAGCTCGACGAGGCGGCCGAACTGGGCGTCTCGGTGGACACCATCGCCGAGACGGTGCGCATCGCCACCATCGGCGACATCTCCGCCAACCTCGCCAAGTTCTCCGCCAAGGACCGGCAGATCGACATCCGCGTGCAGCTCGCCGAGAACGCGCGAACCCGGCTGTCCACCTTCGATGCGCTGAAGGTGCCCACCGCCTCCGGCGGCGCGGTGCCGCTTTCCGCCGTGGCGGACGTCCAGTTCGGCAAGGGACCGACCGCCCTCGACCGCTACGACCGCGCCCGCCGCGTGGCGGTGGAGGCGGACCTCGTGGGCGATACGCCTTTGGGCGACGCCCTCGCCAAGGTGAAGGCCCTGCCCGCGGCGCAGAACCTGCCCGCCGGCGTGACGCTGAAGGAGGCCGGCGACGCGGAGATCATGGCCGAGGTGTTCTCCGGCTTCGCCATGGCCATGGCGGCGGGCCTGATGCTGGTGCTGGCGGTGCTGGTGCTGCTGTTCCACGACATCCTGCAGCCCATCACCATCCTCGTCTCGCTGCCGCTCAGCGTCGGCGGCGCCTTCATCGCGCTGCTCATCACCGGCAACTCGGTGTCCATGCCCGTGGTCATCGGCTTCCTGATGCTGATGGGCATCGTGACCAAGAACGCCATCCTGCTGGTGGATTTCGCCATCGAGTCCATGCACCAGGGCGTCGACCGCTTCACCTCCCTCATCGAGGCCGGCCGCAAGCGGGCGCAGCCCATCGTGATGACCACCATCGCCATGGTGGCCGGCATGTTGCCCTCGGCGCTGGCGCTGGGCGAAGGCGGCGCCTTCCGCGCACCCATGGCCATCGCGGTCATCGGCGGCCTCATCACCTCCACCGTGCTGTCGCTGGTGTTCGTGCCGGCGGTGTTCACGGTGATGGACGATCTGAGCCACTTCCTCGGCCGCATCTTCGGCCGCTTCATCGGCGGCAAGGACGAGCCGGACGGCCGCGACCTGCCTCCGGCCCTGCACCATCCGGCCGGCGAGTAGCCAGCCTTCATCCGCCCATCCAGCGGCCCTCCCCTCCTTCCGGACGGGAGGGCCGCTTGACTCGCGGCTCTATCTGTACCATTCAGTACATTATTGACTGATTGGTACAGGAGAGACCCATGGCCCGCCCGCCGCTGCCGCCCTTCACCGTCGAGACCGCCGCGCAGAAGGTGCGCATGGCGGAGGATGCCTGGAACACCCGCGACCCGGAGCGCGTCTCCCTCGCCTACACGCCGGACAGCCGCTGGCGGAACCGCTCGGACTTCCTCGCCGGCCGCGCCGAGATCGTCACCTTCCTCACCGCCAAGTGGCGGCGGGAGCTGGACTATCGCCTCATCAAGGAGCTGTGGGGGCTGAACGACAACCGCATCGCGGTGCGCTTCCAGTATGAGTGGCATGATGCCGATGGCGCGTGGTACCGCTCCTATGGCAACGAGCAGTGGGAGTTCGACGCCGAGGGCCTGATGCGCCGGCGCGAAGCCTCCATCAACGATGTGGCGATCGCCGAAAGCGACCGCCGCTTCCTGTGGCCCCTCGGCCCGCGTCCGGCGGACCATCCGGGCCTCACCGAACTGGGGATGTGATGGCACGAACGGTGGCCGAGCGCGCGGACATCCTGCCCCTGCTGGGCGAGGTGTTCCGCGAGCACGGATACGAGGGGGCGAGCCTCGCCCACATCACCGCCCGCACCGGGCTCGGCAAGGGCAGCCTCTATCACTTCTTCCCCGGCGGGAAGGAGGAGATGGCGGCCGCCGTGCTCCGGGAGATCGACGGCTGGTTCGAGGCCAACGTCTACGCCCCCCTGCGCGCGGACGAAGACCCGGCCGCCGCCGTGCGGGACATGCTGGCGCGCACCGATGCCTATTTCCGCTCCGGCCGGCGGGTGTGCCTCGTGGGCGTGTTCGCCCTCGGCGAGGTGCGGGATCGGTTCGGTGAAGCGGTCGCATCCTACTTCGCCCGCTGGCGCGATGCCCTCGCCGCCGCCCTCGCCCACGCCGGCCTGCCTTCCGCTGAAGCGGACGACCGGGCGGAGGAGGCGGTGCTCGCCATCCAGGGCGCGCTGGTGCTGGCCCGCGCGCTGAATGATCCCGCCGTGTTCGGCCGGGCGCTGGAGCGGCTGGGCCGGCGGCTGCTGGACGGGCTATAATCCGACCAATATAATCAACTTTATTCAGACTTGACGCGTTCGATAAACCGAACGATATTGCCGCCATGTTCGCCCCGGAACGGATGGGCCCTGCCATGATGATGTGTCGCTGACAGCCGCTGGAGCGGCGTGAAACCGCCGAATGCCGCGCCAAGCGCGGCCCAGTCCCGGTTGCGCCGACACCCATCCTTTCCCAAGCCGCCTGTTCCCTCCCCCTACCGCCGCTTAACTGCGCCGGGCGAAGGACCGGATTGACGAACAGCCGGTGATGCCGGAGCCTTTCATGAACGCCCCCCTGACTTTGGCGGCCGCCGTGCCCACCCTCCCCGAACCGTCCGTTTCGCCTGTCGTTTCTCCCGCCGCCATCCCGGCTCCCGCGCGCTCCATCATCCGCTTCGAGCGGGTGGCGAAGACCTTTCCGGCGCGCCGCGGCCATGCGGCGGTGCACGCCCTCTCCGACATCACGCTGGACGTGCCGGAAGGCGCGATCCTCGGCGTCATCGGCCGGTCGGGGGCGGGCAAGTCCACGCTCATCCGCCTCGTCAACGGGCTGGAGAAGCCCACCGGCGGGCGCGTGCTGGTGGACGACGTGGACATCGGCGCCCTCGATGAGGCCGCGCTGCGCAAGGAGCGCCGCTCCATCGGCATGATCTTCCAGCACTTCAACCTGCTGGCGCGCCGCACCGCCTTCGACAATGTGGCCCTGCCGCTGGAGATCGCCGGCGTGCCGCGCGCCGAGATCAAGGCGCGGGTGGAGCCGCTGCTCGATCTCGTCGGCCTGTCCGACAAGCGCGACCGCTACCCCGCAGAACTTTCCGGCGGCCAGAAGCAGCGCGTCGGCATCGCCCGCGCGCTTGCCACCCGCCCCCGCGTGCTGCTCTCCGACGAGGCCACCTCCGCCCTCGATCCCGAAACCACCGAGCAGATCCTCGCGCTGCTGCGCCGGGTGAATGCGGAACTGAACCTCACCGTGCTGCTCATCACCCACGAGATGGCGGTCATCAAGGCGGTGGCCGACAAGGTGGCGGTGATCGACGGCGGTCGCATCGTGGAGGACGGCGCCACCTACGAGGTGTTCGCCCGCCCGCGCCATTCCACCACCCGCTCCTTCCTCGCCGCGCTCACTGCCAAGAGCCTGCCGCGCCGCGTCGCCGAGCGCCTGTCCGCCGAGCCGCGCGAGGGACGCGACCAGGCCGTGCTGCGCATCGTCTTCACTGGCGAGCACGCACAGGACCCGGTGCTGTCGCGGGTGTCGCGCCTGCTCTCGGTGGACGTGAACATCATCCAGGCCCAGGTGGACGAAATCGCCGGCACGCCCTTCGGGGTCATCGTGGTCTCGGTGCCCGGCGACGCCCCCACCCTGAGCGCCGTCATCAATGCCGTGGAGCGGCTCAACCTGACGGCGGAGGTCCTCGGCTATGTTTGACATCACCTTCGGCCTGCTGCCGCCCACCATCGTCGACCTCATCATCGACGCCACCCAGCAGACGCTCTACATGGTGGCCGTCTCCGGCGCGCTCGGCACGCTCATCGGCCTGCCGCTGGGCGTGTTCCTCGCCACCAGCCGGGCGGGCGAGCTGTTCGCCGCGCCGTGGCTCAACCAGACCCTCGGCCTCGTGGTGAATGCGGCGCGCTCCACGCCCTTCATCATCCTGGTCGTCGCCATCATCCCCTTCACCCGCCTCGTGGCGGGCACCTCCATCGGCACCAGCGCGGCCATCGTGCCGCTGACCGTGGCGGCGGCGCCCTTCATCGCGCGCCTCATCGAGGCGGCCATCCGCGAGGTGGACCAGGGGCTGGTGGAGGCGGCGCGGGCCATGGGCGCGAGCCCCATCCAGATCGTCGCCAAGGTACTGCTGCCGGAGGCGCTGCCCGCCATCACGCTGGCCCTCACCCTCGCCGCCGTGTCGCTGCTCGGCTACTCGGCCATGGTGGGCGCGGTGGGCGGCGGCGGCCTTGGCGACCTCGGCATCCGCTTCGGCTACCAGCGCTTCATGCCCGAGGTGATGGCGGCGGTGGTGATCGTGCTCATTCTCCTCGTGCAGGCGGTGCAGACGCTCGGCGATCTCCTCGCCCGCCGCCTCGACAAGCGCAGCCGCGGCTGAGCCCCGGCGCGCAATCCTTTCCAATTCAGATGGAGGTTTCCATGAAGGCCCTGGCGCTGGCGCTTGCCGCCGGCATTTCCCTCGTCGCGTTTTCCGCCGCCGCCGAGACCATCAAGGTCGGCGTCACCCCCGGCCCGCACGCCCAGATCCTGGAGAAGGTGAAGGAAGAGGCGGCCAAGAAGGGGCTCGACATCAAGGTAATCGAGTTCTCCGACTATGTCGTGCCCAATGCCGCTTTGTCGTCCGGCGACATCGAGGCCAATTCCTTCCAGCACCAGCCCTATCTCGACAACCAGATCGCCGATCGCGGCTACAAGATCGTCTCCGTGGGCACCACGGTGAACTTTCCCATCGGAATCTATTCCACCAAGTACAAGACCTTCGCGGACATCCCCGCGGGTTCCTCCATCGGCATTCCCAACGATCCCACCAACGGCGGCCGCGTGCTGCTGCTGCTCGCCGACAAGGGCATCATCAAGCTCAAGGACGGCGTTGGCGTGAAGGCGTCCGTGATCGACGTGGTGGAGAACCCGAAGAAGCTGAAGTTCGTGGAGATCGACGCGGCGCAATTGCCCCGCTCCCTCCCCGACCTCGCGGCGGCGGGCATCAACACCAATTACGCCAAGGAGGCCGGCCTCGACCCGGTGAAGGACCCCATCCTGCGCGAGGATCCCAAGGGGCCGTATGTGAACGTCATCGCCGTGCGCGCGCAGGACAAGGACAAGCCGTGGGTGAAGACCTTCGTCGAGACCTACCAGTCGCCGCAAACGCGCACGTTCATCCTTGAGACCTTCAAGGGCGCGGTTCTGCCGAGCTGGTGACGGTACGCGCCCCTCCGCCCGGTCATCCCCCGGCTTGTCCGGGGGATCCACCTCGCCGCGCGTCCTGCGCTCGCCGGTCCTAGATCCCTCCAACGGCACCGTGGATCGCCCGTACAAGGCGGGCGATGACAGAACGGGAAAGGCGCGCGTGAGTCTCGCCTCTCTTCGCTCCGGCGCCGCGCGGGCCTTTACTTCACCGCAACGATGAAGAAGCGGGGGAAGGCGAGGAGCACCTTGCCGTCCACCCGCGGCAGATAGGAATCCGCGAGGCGGGCGGCGTATTCCTCCAGGAATTGCGTGCGTTCGTCGCCCTCCAGCGGATCGATGAAGGGCCGCAGGCCCGTGCCCTTCACCCATTCCACGATGGCCGGGATGCCGTCGAGCGGGTGGTTGTAGATGGTGTGCCACACGTCCACCGCCGCCGCGTGGGGCTTCAGCATGTCGTAATAGGCGCCGGGCTCGGGCAGAACGGCGCGGGCGCGGGTGGCAGCGTGGAGCGTGTCCGCCCAGGGGCCGGACATGGCGGTCTCGCGCATGGCCACATGGGACGGCTCCTCCAGATTGTCCGGCATCTGCACCGCCAGCACGCCGCCGGGTGCCAGCAGGGACATGAGCCGCGGCAGCAGCGCCGCGTGGTCCGGCACCCATTGCAGTACGGCATTGGCGTAGATCAGGTCCGCCGGCTTCGGCAGGGTGAAGGTGGAGGCGTCGGCGAGATCGAAGGCGACGCCGGGCAGGCGGGCGCGGGCGGCCTCCAGCATGGCCGGCGAGGTGTCGAGGCCGAGGAGTTCCGCGCGGGGGAAGCGCTGCGCGAGGATTTCGGTGGAATTGCCGGGTCCGCACCCCAGATCCACCACGAACGCCGCATCATCAAGCGGCACCGCCGCGAGGAGATCGCGCGCCGGGCGGGTGCGCTGGTCCTCGAACTTCAGATACTGGCTGGCGTTCCAGTCGGCGGACATCAGCGACTCCCGGCGCGAGGGACTGAGGCGCCACGGCGCGGCGCCGCAAGGAATATCCCTGCTTATACCAGCTTCGCCGCTGGGGCGACGGGCATGGCGCAGTTCTCTGCGGGCGGCGGCGCGCGCCGCGGGAGCGGGACAGTCGGGGCGTGAAAAATATCGGGTGCGGACGGCGAGATCTCGACGGCGAAAGCCGGAGGAAAGGCGCCCAAGGCGCTCTGGATGGAATGCCCGCAGAGCATGCGCCGGAAAGGTCGGGCCGCAGCGGAACGCAATGGCCGTCCCGGACCCCAAAAAAACGCCACGGCGCGCGGAGGGCGCCGTGGCGAAGTGGTCAGGCCGCAGCCGAGACGTCGGTGGGAACCGACGCAATGGTCTTCAGGATCTGGGAGGCGATCTGGTAGGGGTCGCCCATGGAGTTCGGGCGGCGATCCTCGAGATAGCCCTTGTAGTCGTTCTTCACGAAGGAGTGGGGGACGCGGATGGACGCGCCACGGTCCGCGACGCCGTAGGAGAACTTGTTCCACGGCGCGGTCTCATGCTTGCCGGTGAGGCGCATGTGGTTGTCCGGGCCATAGACGGCGATGTGGTCGTCGAGGTTGGCCTCGAAAGCCGCCATCAGGTTCTCGAAATACGCCTTGCCACCCACTTCACGCATGTAGGACGTGGAGAAGTTGGCGTGCATGCCCGAGCCGTTCCAGTCGGTGTCGCCGAGCGGCTTGCAGTGGAACTCGATGTCCACGCCATACTTCTCGGTGAGACGCAGGAGCAGGTAGCGGGCCATCCACACTTCGTCGGCGGCCTTCTTGGAGCCCTTGCCGAACACCTGGAATTCCCACTGGCCCTTCGCGACTTCCGCGTTGATGCCCTCGTGGTTGATCCCGGCGGCGAGGCAGAGGTCGAGATGCTCCTCGACGATGGTGCGGGCGACATCGCCCACGTTCTTGAAGCCGACGCCCGTGTAATAGGGGCCCTGCGGCGCGGGATAGCCGGCCTCGGGGAAGCCGAGCGGACGGCCGTTCTTGTAGAAGAAGTATTCCTGCTCGAAGCCGAACCAGGCGCCGGCATCATCGAGGATGGTGGCGCGCTTGTTGGTGGGGTGCGGGGTGACGCCATCCGGCATCATCACTTCGCACATCACCAGGGCGCCGTTGGTGCGGGCCGGGTCGGGATAGATGGCGACCGGCTTCAGCACGCAGTCCGAGCTGCGGCCCTCGGCCTGCTGGGTGGACGAACCGTCGAAGCCCCAGAGCGGCAGCTCTTCGAGGCTCGGGAACACGTCATATTCCTTGATCTGGGTCTTGCCCCGGAGATTGGGAACCGGGGTGTAGCCGTCGAGCCAGATATACTCGAGCTTAAACTTTGGCATTGCAGTCTCTCTGAGCCGATGACGTGAAATTCGGAACTTTGCTTCTCGAACTCTTTGTTTCAGGAACTCTTTGAAGCGTCCGGCCGTGAAGGATCCACCGGCCGCGGGGGCCGGCGCTTATCTAGCAATCCGCGTGCCAGCCGGGATCCCGTAGCCGGACAAGGGCTTTCTGCACGCGTCCGCTGCGTAAGCCGCTCATCGATGCATCATGAATCGGCCGAAGCGTTAGGCGCACAGCCCAAGACCTGTGCATCTGCCGATCACCGACCTTGCGCCGGGGTATAATCGGCAGAAGCGCGGGAACAAAACCGCGGCACCCACGCTTAGGAAGAGGCACCACGCTGCACTGCGAAAGACGCGCGCGGGCCATGCAGCAAACGCCCAAATAAATCGGCGGACTGATGTCAATTTAGTTGTGCCTAAAATTTAGGCATTAAACTAAAATTTGCCCGTATTGATGTATATGTACGGGGCAAATCATGTTATGAAGTCTGCAAGTGATGGCGCCTAGGAGGCTCATCGGACAGGAGACCGGAGTGATGACTGCGAACCACGAGCGCGAGACGGCGAAAATCTATGTCTTCCCAGTGAAGAATGGCGCGAAGAACGGCATGCCCGCCAAAGAGGCGAAATGGGCCGCCGAGATCGCCGCCATGGGAGCCGCGCAGGCCGTGATCGGAAGCAGCTGGTATCACGAAGAGGCGGTAAAGGCCGCCGACCTCCCCAACCGTCGCTGATCCGCGCCGGGGGAGCGGGGCGCCTCGCCGCCTCGCCCGCGCTGGACCGCTTCTTGCGTGAGCCCTGCCCGAGACCTTTTCGGGTAGGACTTGCGACAATGGCCCTCGACCTCAAGACAGACTGGACGAACGCGGAGCTTGCTGCCCTCATCGGCTCCGTGGTCGATGACCGCGACTGGCGACTGGAAGTGAGCAAGGACGGCATCGCCACCCTCGCCGACAAGACCGCCAATCCCACCGGCGCGGACTATGACGAGGGCCTCCACGGCTTCTTCGAGACCTGGATGGCCGGCACCGATTTCGTCGGCCCCTCCGCAGCTGGCGACAAGGATCTGGTGGGCAAGATCGCCACCGCGCTGCGCGCCAACTACCCCGCCCTCAAGGCCGACAAGTTCATCTACGTGGCGCTGTAGCCGCGCGGCCTGCCCTGCTGGCAAGGGTCCCGCGCACGGCGCGCGGGACAGGGCCTCCAGAGCGCTTTCCCCTTTTTCCCAAACCCTTTAGGCTGGCCCGGCCGGTTTCCGCCGGATCGCCTCATGCGGTCACGCGCCATTCGAGATGAGTCGCGCGGGCCGCCCTGAGCGGGGTCTCGGCAGAGCAGACGAAGAGCCGCCAAGCGGCCGGTTTGGGGGAGAGGCGCGTGGGAAGCGGCAGGCTGCGTTACGATCACGATTCTCACCCGCCGCTCGCGGTGCTTTTGGGCTCCGTGGCCCAGCACATGGGCCTGATGGCGGTGACGCTGGTGTTCCCGCTGCTGGTGGCGCAGGCGGCCGGCGCCGATGCCGAGATGCAGCGGCGCTATCTGGACCTCGCCATGCTGGCCATGGGGGTGGCGACCCTGTTCCAATGCTGGGGCCGGCCACTTCTGTTCCTGCCCCGAGTCGGCTGCGGCTATCTCCTGCCCGCCGTCTTCACCGCCGCCTATCTGCCCGCCGCCCTCTTTACCGCCCGCGCGGGCGGGCTGGAGGCGGTGGCGGGCATGACGATTGCGGCCGGGCTCGCCGAGGTGCTGTTCAGCCGGATCATGCACCGCGTGCGCCCCTTCCTGCCCGTCGAGATCGTCGGGCTGGTGGTGATGCTCATCGGCATCATCCTCGGCATCGTCGCCATCAAGCTGATGGTGGGCTACAGCCAGTCCATGGCCAGCGTCACCCTCACCGGCAGCGGCGGCGCGGCAGCCGGCCTCGTGGTGATGATCGCCCTCGCCGCCTGGGGCAGCCCGCCGTGGCGCGCCATGGCGGTGCTGGTGGGGCTCGCCGTGGGCACGGCGGTGCATTTCGCCCTCGGCATCGGCGCACCGCTGCCGCAGGTGAGCGTGAAGCCCATGCTGGAGCTCATCCGCTGGCCGATCGTGGTGCCGAGCTTCAGCATCGGGCTGCTGCCCGGCTTCCTCGCCGGGGCGCTCGCCTGCATCCTGCGCAGCTTCGGCGACATGGTGGCGAGCCAGCGCGCCAATGATCCCAATTGGCGCCGGCCGGATTATGCCAACATCGAGGCCGGCGTGATGGCCGACGGCCTGGGCACCCTGTGCGCCGGGCTCATCGGCACCATGGGCCTCAATACCTATTCGGCCAGTGTGGGCCTCTCCGTCGCCACCGAGGTGAAGGCGCGCCGGGTGGGGCTCGGCGTCGGCATCGGCTGGATCGCGCTCGCCTTCATCCCCGGCTCCTCGGTGGCGGTGATGGCGATCCCCCGTCCGGTGCTCGGGGCGGCGCTGCTGTTCGCCTCCGCCTTCATCGTGTTGTCGGGCATCTCCATCCTCGGCCAACGGCTGCTGGATGCGCGCCGCACCATCGTGGTGGGCCTCGGCTTCCTCATCGGCATTTCCTTCGACGAGATTCCGGATTTCTACGCGCGGGCGCTTTCCGAGACGGTGCACGAGATCGTCACCTCGTCGCTGGTGCTGGGGCTGTTCACAGCGCTCGCGCTCAATGCCCTGTTCCGCATCGGCGCGGTGAAGAGCCGCCGCCTCGTCTGGTCTCCGGCGGAGGGGCATGCCGTTCTTCGCCAGTTCCTCATGGACAGCGCCGCCGCCGATGGCGCGCGCACCGACGAGGTGGGGCGCATCGCCCAGATCGCGGAGGAATTCGCCACCGCCGCCCCGTCTCTGGTGGAGGGACCGGTGGAGGTGACGACGCGGTTCGACGAGTTCGTGCTGGACGTGTCCTTCACCTGGGCCGGACGCGCACTTCAGCCGGGGCCGAAGCCGACATTCGATGTCGGCGCGGATGAGGAGGCGATGCTCAATGGCGTCACCTTCCTCCTCATCACCCGTCTGTCCGACCGCACCCACCGCCGCACGCTGCCGGACGGGCGGCAGGAATTGCGCTGCGAAGTGGACCAGTAGCGCAGCCCTGCATGGCGGGGTCCGAGCGCCAGTGGTATGCCTGCTGAATTCCGATCGCGCGACCCAGGGGCAGGACCATTGGGGGCAAGACCGTTGGGGGCAGGACCATGCCGATCTTCCACACCAACGGCCGGACCCGGGCCGCGCGCCGCACTGGGCCGGGCCCCGCCGGCCTCATGCTCGGCCTGCTCCTCCTCCAGGTGGGAACCGGATGGGCGGCGACAGCTCCGGAGGCAACCGATCCGAAGAAATTCCAGAGCTATCTCTATTCGGACGCCTACCGGGCCGCACTGGCCGCAGCCTGGAAGAAGGTGCCCCCCGTCTCGCTGCCCGCCTGCGCCTCTCTCACCGACGGCAACGTGTCGGTGACGCTGCAGCAGGATGTAGCCTTCGATGCCAAGGGCCTGCCGAAATCCGGCGCATGGTGGGGGCATTATCCCGTCTCGGGCTGCGGCGCGGAGCGGATCATCAACATCCTGTTCCGGGCCGAGCCGTCGGGCGTGCGCTTCCTCGTCACGCTGCCGGGCCGCACCCGCGCCAATGTGGTGCTCCAGCGCGACGCGCTCACTTATGCCTTCATCGGCGCCGGCACCAAGGTGCGCGACTGCAAGGACATGGAGGTGGCGGATACCGCCTTCGACGGGTTCGGCCTTTCCTCCGGCGACAAGAAGGCGCCGGAGACCGGACCATGGCGCGAGACATGGACGGTCGCCGCCTGCGGCCGGATGCTGGCGGTTCCGCTGGAATTCATCCCGGACGCCACGGGCACCACCATCAACCAGAGGCCTGCCGAGGTGCGCGAGCTGAAGAAGTGAGACCTCAGCCGAATTCCCGCGCCGCCTCCTGAAGGAAGGCGTGGACATAGGGCGCGAAGGAGCGCCAGCACTCCACCCGGAAGTCGTCGCCGGTGCGCACCACCACCACCTCGGCCTTGCCCAGCAAGGTTCGGGTCGCCGAGCCCGGCGGGAAGGCGGTGTCGGAGAGGTCGAGCGCGATGCCGGCGTTCAGGATGTCCGCCGCATGCGGGCCAGAAACGGCGATCGCCGCATTCCGGTGCCCCACCGCCACCAGCGAGAAGAAGCGCCCGGCAAGATCGGCGTCGAGGGCCGCTTCCGCCGCCCTCCCCTCGCCCGCCGGACAGGCGAGCAGCCATTCGTCCGGCCCGATCCGGGCGGCAAAGCGCTCGGGCGTGCCGCGCACGCTGTTGAGCGGCCCCGTGAGGTCGAACCCGCCGGCAGCCACGCGCTCGCCCTTGAGGCGCAATGCGAAGCGGTCGGCGGACGGAAGCGCGCGCACGAAGCCGGTGGAGACAGGGGGAAGGACGGGGGCGCGAAAGGCCGTAACGGGGGACTCACGCATGGGTCGAACCTTCGATGCTGCCGTTCACGCGAATGCCTTCTGCATCGAAGAAGACGGGCGCCACCACTTTCACCGGCGTGAAGCCGCCGGGGGTTGTCGCGTGAAGCGTTTCGCCCAGTCGTGTTCTGCCCGCAGAAACGAGCGCGAGGGCGATCGGGTTCCCGACGGTCGGGCTGAAATAGGACGACGTGACGTGCCCCAGCATCTTCATCGGAACGGGCTGGGCGGTGTCGGCGACGATCTGCGCCCCTTCATCCAAGACCGTGCGGCCGTCGACGGAGAGGAGGCCGACCAGTTGCTTGCGATCCGCCCGCGCCATGTCCGGCCGGGCCAGCGAGCGCTTGCCGACGAAATCCTTCTTCACCTTGGAGACCATGCCGCCGAGGCCGAGGTCGTCCGCCGTCACGGTGCCGTCCGTCTCCTGCCCGACGATGATGAAGCCGCGCTCGGCGCGCAGCACATGCATCGTCTCGGTGCCATAGGGGGTGATTCCGAAGCGCTCGCCGTACTCGAACAGCACCTCCCACACGGCCCGCGTATAGTCCGCGGGCACATTGATCTCGAAGCCGAGCTCGCCGGTGAAGGACACGCGCATGAGCCGTGTCGGCACGCCGAGGATCTCCCCCTCGCGCACCGCCATGTGGGGGAAAGCTTCCGCCGACAGGTCGATGCTGGTCACGAAGGGCGCCAGCACGTCCCGCGCCCGCGGCCCCTGCACGGCGATGACGCCCCACTCCTCGGTGATGGAGGTGAGGAAGACGTCGAGGTCCGGCCACTCGGTCTGGAGATAATCCTCCATGTGCGCCAGCACGCGGGGCGCGCCGCCGGTGGAGGTGGTGACGTGGAAGCGGTCGGGGGCCATGCGGGCGACGATGCCGTCGTCGAGGATGAAGCCGTCTTCCTTCAGCATCAGGCCGTAGCGGCACTTGCCGGGTTCAAGCTTCGTCCAGGCGTTGGGATAGATGCGGTTCATGAATTCGGCCGCATCCGGCCCCACCACCTCGATCTTGCCGAGCGTCGAGGCATCGAGCAGGCCGACGCCATTGCGCACCGCGCGGCATTCGCGCGCCACCGCCGCGTGGATGTCTTCCCCCGCCTTGGGGAAGTACCAGGCGCGGCGCCACAAGGCGACGTTCTCGAACTTGGCGCCCTGCTCCACCGCCCAGTCGTGCAGCGGCGCGATGCGGATGGGGTCGAAGGTCTCGCCCCGCGCCGTGCCGACGATGGCGCCGAAGGTGACGGGCGTGTAGGGCGGGCGGAAGGTGGTGGTGCCCACCTGCGGGATGTCCTTCGCCAGGATCTCCGAAACGAGGCCGAGGGCGGCCATGTTGGAGGTCTTGCCCTGGTCGGTGGCCATGCCGTTGGTGGTGTAGCGCTTCACATGCTCGACGCTCTCGAACCCCTCGCGCACGGCAAGGCCGATGTCCTTGGCGGTCACGTCGTTCTGGAAATCGAGGAAGGCGCGCACCTTCTTGGGGTCCGCATCGGTGGGCAGCACCCGCGCGGGCCTGAAGCCGGTGGGCGTGGCGGGCGCCGCCGCGAAGGCGCGGGCGGAAGGCACGCCGGCCGCGTCCGCGCCGGCCGCCCACCCCTCGGCGAGGATGGCGGCAAGGTCATAGGTGCCCTTGCACGCGCCGGCCGAGCGCTCCGCCTGCACGGATGTGCTCGGCACGAAGGCGTCGATCTCGGTGCGGAAGACGAGCTTGCCGCGCGACTGGGAGAAGAGATGCACGGCCGGCGTCCAGCCGCCGGACATGCCCACGCAATCACACGGCAGCGTCCGACGCGCGCCGACGCGCCCGCCCGACAGCGGTGCCACGATGAGCCCCGTCACCGCCTTGCCGCCGGTGGAGCCGACCACCGTATGCCCGGCGAGTATCTCGATGCCGGAGGCGAGCCCCCGCTCGGGGCCGATCTCCGCCTCGGGGCGCAGGTCCACGATCGTCACGTCCAGCCCCACCGCCTTTGCATCGGCCGCGGCGCGATAGGCGGAGGCGCCGTTGGTTGCGAAGACGATGCGGCGGCCCGGCGCGACGGCGTAGCGGTTCACATAGGTGCGCACGCTTTCGGCCAGCAGGATGCCCGGCCGGTCATTGTCGGCGAAGGCAAGCGGGCGCTCGTGGGCGCCGGTGGCGAGCACCACCTCCTTCGCCCGCACCTGCCACAGCCGCTCGCGCGGGAGCTTGGGGTCGGGGGCGGCGAGGTGGTCCGTCACGCGCTCGGTGAGGACCACGTGGTTGTGGTTGTAATAGCCGAAGGCCGTGGTGCGGGGGAGCAGCGTCACGTTCGCCCGTCCCGCCAGCATCGTCAGCGCATCCGCGACGAAGGCCGACGGGCTCTTGCCATCGATGGTGGAGATGGCATCGGCCAGCAGACCGCCGCCCATCTCCGCCTGCTCGTCGGCGAGGATCACCCGTTTGCCCGTCTCCGACGCCGCCAGCGCCGCGGCGAGGCCGGCCGGGCCGGCACCGACGACCAGCACGTCGCAATGGGCATTGCGATGGACGTAGCGGTCGGCATCCGGCACGTCGGGCGCGACGCCGAGGCCGGCGGCGGCGCGGATGGCGGGCTCATAGAGCTTGTCCCAGAAGGAGCGCGGCCACATGAAGGTCTTGTAGTAGAAGCCGGCCGTCAGCACCGGCGCGACGAGATCGTTCACCTGCCCGATGTCGTGCTCCAGCGACGGCCAATGGTTTTGCGAGGACACCTTGAGCCCCGCGACCGCCTCCACCACCGTCGCCCGGTTGTTGGGATCGGCTCGGCCAGGGCCGCGATCCACGCGGAAGAGGGCGTTGGGCTCGTCCGCGCCATGGGTCAGCACCCCGCGCGGACGGTGATATTTGAACGAGCGGCCCACCAGCCTGATGCCGTTGGCCAGCAGCGCCGAGGCGAGCGTGTCGCCCTGATAGCCTTCGACGGTGCGACCGTTGAAGGTGAAGGCGACGGGCTTCGCGCGGTCGATCCGGCCCCGGCCGGGAAGGCGGAAATCCTGCGCCATCAGCGGCCTCCCCCGATGTCGGGACGCGGCTGGCCCATCTCGTAGGTGGTGATGAAGGCGTCGCTCACCGTGTTGCGCAAGGCATTGAACCAGCGGCCGCAGCCGTGGGCGTGCAGCCAGCGCTCGGCGTGGACGCCCTTGGGGCTGGTGCGGGCGAAGAGGTATTCGGCCCAGGCGGCGTCATCGAGGGCGGCGGGATCGGCGGGACGGGCGATGTGCGCCTCGCCGCCGCAGCGGAATTCCACCTCGGGGCGCGGGCCGCAATAGGGACAGGGAACGAGCAGCATGGGCCTATCTCAATGCGCCACCGCTGCCGCCGCCGCCTCGTCGATGAGGCGGCCGGTGCGGAAGCGGTCGAGGGTGAAGGGGGCGTTGATGGGGTGGGGCTCGTCGCGGGCGATGGTATAAGCGAACACATGGGCCGAGCCCGGCGTCGCCTTGAAGCCGCCCGTGCCCCAGCCGCAATTCACATAGAGGCCCTTCACCGGCGTCTTGCCGATGATGGGCGAGCGGTCCGGCGTCACGTCGACGATACCGCCCCAGTTGCGCAGCATCTTCATGCGCGTGAACTCGGGGAACAGCTCGCAGATGGCATCCAGCGTGTGGGTGGTGATGTGGAGGCCACCCTGCTGGCTGTAGGAGACGTATTGGTCCGTGCCCGCGCCGATGACGAGTTCGCCCTTGTCGGACTGTGAGATGTAGGCGTGCACCGCGTTGGACATCAGCACGCAGGGAAAGCACGGCTTCACCGGCTCGGACACCAGCGCCTGCAGCGGGAAGCTCTCCAGCGGCATCCGCACCCCGGCCATGGCCATGACCATGGAGGTATGCCCCGCCGCCGAGACGCCGATCTTCTTCGCCCCGATCGGCCCGCGCGTGGTCTCGACCCCGGTCACCGCCCCGTCCGGCCCGCGATTGATGGCTGTGACCTCGCAATTCTGGATGATGTCGACACCGAGCGCGTCCGCGCCACGGGCATAGCCCCACACCACCGCATCATGCCGCGCCGTGCCGCCGCGCCGCTGAAGGGCCGCGCCGAGCACCGGATAGCGGATGTCGGGCGAGATGTTCAGCGGCGGGCAGAAGGCCTTCGCCTCGTCCCGCGTCAGCCATTCATTGTCGATGCCGTTGAGGCGGTTGGCATAGACGTGGCGCTTGAAGCTCTGCACGTCGTGCTGGTTATGGGCCAGCATCAGAACGCCGCGCTGGGAGAACATGACGTTGTAGTTCAGCTCCTGCGAGAGCCCTTCCCACAGCTTCACCGCGTGCTCGTATAGAGCGGCGCTCTCGTCGAACAGGTAGTTGGAGCGGATGATGGTGGTGTTGCGGCCGGAATTGCCGCCGCCGATCCAGCCCTTCTCCAACACCGCGATGTTGCGGAGGCCATGCTCCTTGGCGAGGTAATAGGCGGCGCCGAGCCCGTGGCTGCCCCCGCCGATGATGAGGGCATCATAGGCCGGCTTGGGCGCCGGGTTGCGCCACTGGCGGCTCCAGCCCTGATGGGCGTTCAGCGCCTCGGCGAGGAGGGTGGGTAGCGAGAAGCGGCGCATCGGTGTCCCTGGTGGGTATCCGGGGTGATCCCTGTTCGCCCGCGACAATGCGCCCGGCCGGGGTCACGCTCTCGTGGGAATGCGACAGCGATCTGGAACAAAGACGACACACCGCTCGCTCTTCCGCACTGTTTGCCACGGCGACGTCTGCTCCTCCGGCTCCGGCGCGGCCGGCCATAAGGTGGCGCCATGCCTGAAAAATGAACGCAAGATAAGGTGTGACGCGGAAGCCGCGGCGCTATAAGGAGCCGACGAGGCGATCCCCCTGCACCGATGCCGGATGGAGCGCGAGCACCTGTCACGGCCCTGCCCGTGGCCGAACCTGAGAGTCGAGCGCGAGCAAGAGATGAGCACGAGCCGAGATGCGTCCTTCCTCGATGCCGCCCGCCGGGAGCCGCCCGCGTCTGTCTCCGCCGCCCGCGCGCGCCAGCCGGTGATGGACCGCGCCGGGCTCGCCCGCGCCTTCGACGACCTCTCCGTCTACATGAATGCCTGCATCCTCGGGCAGCCGGCCTTCGTCGAGCTGCTGCTGATCGCCGTTCTGGCGGACGGCCACCTGCTGGTGGAAGGCGCGCCCGGCCTTGCCAAGACCAAGGCCATCAAGGCGCTGGCCCATGCCATCGACCTCACCGACCAGCGCATCCAGTTCACGCCGGACCTTCTGCCCTCCGACCTTACCGGCACCGACATCTACCGCCCTGAAGACGGCAGCTTCCAGTTCCAGGAAGGGCCGGTGTTCCACAACTTCATCCTCGCCGACGAGATCAACCGCGCCCCCGCCAAGGTGCAGTCGGCGCTGCTGGAGGCCATGGCCGAGCGTCAGGTGACGGTGGGGCGCACCACCCGTCGGCTGCCCCCCCTGTTCATGGTGATGGCGACCCAGAACCCCATCGAGCAGGAAGGCACCTATCCCCTGCCCGAGGCGCAGCTCGACCGCTTCCTGCTGCATGTGCGCATCGATTTCCCGGACATCGACGCCGAGCGCGAGATCCTGCGCCTCGTGCGCGGCGAGGCGCGGGGCGAGGCGCCCGACTTCGGCCAGCCGCTGCCGCAGGAGGTGGTCTTCGCCGCCCGGCGCGAGGTGCTGGCCGTCCACATGGCGGAGCAGGTGGAGGAATATCTGCTCCAGTTGGTGCAGGCGACGCGCCGTCCCGAGCTCTACGGCGCGGACCTTCAGGGCCTCGTCGGCTTCGGCGCCAGCCCGCGCGGCACCATCGCCCTCGACCGCTGCGCCCGCGCCCATGCGTGGCGGCGCAAGCGCGACTACGTGATCCCCGAGGACGTGCAGGCCATCGCCAAGGCGGTCTTGCGCCACCGCGTGCTCATGACCTTCGAGGCCGAGGCCGACGGCGTGACCAGCGACGACTTCATCGACCTGCTGCTGGCCCGGGTGCCGGTGGGCTGAGGCGACACACTCCATGGCCGAGCGCGATCCGCTCCGGGGCGTCGTCGCCCGCCTCGCCGATCTCGTAGCGGCGCGTCCGCGCGTCCAGGGCGGCTTTTCGGGCGGCAAGCGCGTCAGCAGCCAGCTCTATGGCGGCCACAGCTCCTCCTTCCGCGGCCGCGGCATGGAATTCGACGAGGTGCGCGTCTACCACCCCGGCGATGATGTGCGCACCATCGACTGGCGGGTCACGGCCCGCACCGGGAAGCCGCACACCAAGCTGTTCCAGGAGGAGCGCGAGCGCCCGGTGCTGGTGCTGGTGGATGCGCGCGCCTCCATGCGCTTCGGCACGCGCGACTGCTTCAAGTCCGTGCTGGCGGCCAAGGCGGCGGCGGTGCTGGCCTGGATCGGCATCGGCGGCGGCGACCGGGTGGGCGGGCTGGTGCTGGCGCCCTCCGGCATCATCGCGCTGCGCGCCGAGCGCACTCGCCGGCGCATTCTCGCCTTCGTCCGGGCCATCGCCGATGCCACGGCCGAGCGCCTCGGCCCGCCCGGCGCCGAGCCGACATTGGGCGAGGCGCTGGCCCGCCTGCGGCCGCTGGTGAAGCCCGGCACGCTGATCTTCCTCGTTTCCGACTTCGCCGACCTCGACGAGCACGCCGCCCGCGAGCTCGGCCGCATCGCGCTCGACGGGCACGTCACCTGCCTCTTCGTCTATGACCGGCTGGAAACGCAGATGCCCTCCGGCGGCGTCTTCCCCGTCACCGACGGTGCGGCGGTCGCCCGGCTGGACGGCACCCGCACATCGCTGCGCGAGGGCTATGCCCGCCGGTTCGCCGAGCGGCGCGGCGCGCTGGAGCGGCTCTGCCGCGAGCGCGGCCTCACCTTGATGGACCTTGAGACCGGCTGCGACCCGGCGGAGGTCCTCAATCCCGAGCGGATGCGGCAGGCCGCCATCACCGCGCGGGCGGGGGCGACCGGAACCGCACGGGCGGTGGCACGATGACCAGCCCCGCACCCGCGCCCGCGACAACGGTGCCGCCCGCCGCCACCGGCCCCACACTCATTCCGCCGCCCGGCACGGCGACACCGCCGAATTTCCAGACGCCGGACTTCCTAAACACGCCCCCGCCTCCGCCCGCGCCGGGCTCGGCGGAAGACCCGCTGGCGGCGCTGCGCGACATCCATCTGCCACCGGATGTTCCGATCTTCCCGCTGGCACCGGGCTGGTACATGCTGGCCGGGCTGGTGGTGCTGGTGCTCGTCATTCTCGCCGTGCGCGAATGGCGCTGGCGGCAGACGCTCGCCTACAAGGCCCTGAAAATGTTCGATGCCGAGGTCGGCCGGGCCGAGCCCGACAACACCCACGCCGTCGCCGTCGCCGCCTCCGATGTGCTGCGCCGGCTGGTGCGTGCGGAGTCCGGGGAGGCGAAGGCGACGCTCACCGGCGAAGCCTGGGCGCGCCTTCTGGTCACCGGCCGCGCGCCGTTCGCCCCACGCGAGGCGGCCTTCCTCGCCCGCGCGCCCTACATGCCGCCTGAGACTGCGGAGCAGGTGGCGGCCGGCAGCATCACCCCGGCCACCCTCGCCGACGCCGTGCGGCGCCACATCCGGGCGCGCCGATGATCACGCTCGCCTGGCCCTGGATGCTGGCGCTGCTGCCGGCCCCCCTCCTCGCCCGCATGCTGGTGCCGCGCGCCCGCGAGCAGAAGGCCGGCGCGCTACGCCTGCCCTTCTTCGCCGAGCTCGCCCGCGCCGGACTGGTGACGCCCGGCCGCCCGGCGTGGCGCCTGACGCGGCTCGCGGTTCTCGCCTTCATCTGGACGCTCCTCGTCATCGCCGCCGCCCAGCCCGTCTATGTGGGCCGGCCGGTGGAGGTGCCGGTGGAGGGGCGCGAGATCATGTTGGTCATCGATCTGTCCGCCTCCATGGCGCAGCGCGACCTCTCCCTCGCCCGGCCCATGGACCGCCTCCAGGTGGTGAAGCAGGTGGCCGACGACTTCATCGCCCGCCGGGCCGGCGACCGGGTGGGCCTCATTCTCTTCAGCACCCGCGCCTATGTGCAGGCACCCCTCACCCTCGACCGCCGTGCGGTGCGCGCGCTGCTGGCCGAGGCCACCATTGGCATGACCGGCAACAACACCTCCATCGGCGACGCCATCGGCCTTGCGGTGAAGACCCTGCGCGACGGGCCGGAGAAGGAACGGGTGGTGGTGCTGCTCACCGATGGCGCCAACACCTCAGGCGTGCTCGATCCGCTCCAGGCGGCGGCCATCGCCGCCAAGGAAAATCTGCGCATCCACACCATCGGCGTCGGCTCCGACACGGGTGAGTTCGTGCCCTTCGGCGCTCTCAACCCCTCCTCCGATCTCGACGAGGGCACGCTCAGGGCCATCTCAGGCCTAACCGGCGGCAAGTATTTCCGTGCCCGCGACCAGCAGGGCCTCGCCGGCATCTATGCCGAGATCGACAAGCTGGAGCCGGTGGCCGGCGATCCGCAATATGTGCGGCCGGCGCTCACCCTGTTCTTCTGGCCCCTCGGCGCGGCGCTCATCGCAAGCTTCCTGTTCGCCGCCGCTCTCATGCTGCGCCTGCCGGCCCGAGGCGCCGTGCATGCGCCGCAGGCGGCTCCAGACGCCGATGCCCAGGCCCTGCCCGTCGCGGAGGCGCGCTGATGGCGAGCTTCCATTTCCTGCGCCCCGAATGGCTCCTGGCGCTGCTGCCGGCGGCGCTCCTCGCGGCCCTGCTGCATCGGCGGCTGCGCGCGGGCAGCAATGACTGGGCGCGCGAGGTCGATCCCCATCTTCTCGCCCATCTCGCCCTTCCCGGCCGGCGCGCAAGCGGGCAATGGCCGGCCGTGCTGCTGTTCACCGGCTGGGTCGCCGCCGTCTTCGCCATGGCCGGCCCCACCTGGCAGAAGCTGCCGCAGCCGGTGACGGGGCGGCTCGACCCGCTGGTGATCGCGCTCAGCCTGTCGCCGAGCATGAACGCGCCCGATGCCAGCCCCTCCCGCCTCATCGCCGCCCGCTACAAGATCGCCGACGTGCTCCAGCGCATGCGGGGCAGCGAGGTGGCGCTGGTGCTCTATTCCGACATCCCGTTCGCCGCCGCGCCGCTGACGCAGGATGCGCAGCTGGTGGCGCAGATGCTGCCGGACCTCTCCACCCGCCTCATGCGCGGCAATGCGAACCGCCCGCAGGACGCCATCGCCATGGCCGTCGATCTGCTCAGGGGCGCGGGCGCCGCGAGCGGCCGCATCCTGCTCGTGACCGACGGGCCGGGCGAGGAGCCAGGCAAGACGCAGGTCGCCGCCAGGACGGCGGCGGCGGAGGGCTACAAGATCAATGTCATCGGCGTCGGCGCGGAGGGCGCCAACGGCGCGCCGGCGGTGGACACGGCGGCGCTGACCGCCATCGCCACGGCCGGTCAGGGGACCTTCACGCCGCTCACCGCCGATGACCGCGACATCGCCGCCGCTTTGCCCCCCGTCGCCGCATCGAACGGCGCCGTCACCGACAGCGAGGGCTTCACCGCCGACGTGTGGGCGGACATGGGGCCGTTCGTGCTGCTGCTCGCTGTGCTGCTCGCCCCCCTCGCCTTCCGCCGGGGCTGGATCGCCGTTCTCGCCGTCGCCGCCCTCGGCGGCCTCGCGACGCCCGATGGCGCGCAGGCGCAGACGATCCCGCAATCCCTGCCGCAGAGCTGGGCCGACCTGTGGTGGCGTCCCGACCAGCAGGGCGCGGCCGACTTCGCCCGAGGCGACTACGCCGCCGCCGCGCAGAAGTTCGACGATCCCGCCTGGAAGGCCAATGCCCTCTACAAGGCCGGCGATTATTCCGGCGCCGCGGCCGCCCTCTCCCGCCTGCCGGGCAGCGACTACAATCGCGGCAACGCGCTCGCCCGCGCCGGACAGCTGGAGGAGGCTGTGGCCGCCTACGACAAGGCGCTGGCCGCCACCCCCGACGATGCCGACGCCAAGTTCAACCGCGACCTCGTGCAGAAGCTGATCGACGCCAGAAAGAAGCAAGAGGAAGACAAGAAGAAGCAGGACGAGAAGCAGAACCAGGCCGGTGGCGGTGGCGGCGGGCAGGATCAGAAGAAGGACCCGAACAAGGACGCCAAGCCCGACCCCAAATCGGACCAGAAGCAGGACCAGAAGCCCGGCGGGGACAAGCCGCAGGACGCGCAGAACACGCCCCAGCCCGGCGGTTCCCCGCCGCCGCCCGCGCCCCTGCCGCCGCGCCGCCCACCCGAGCTGGCGCAGCAGCAGCCCCCGCAATCGCCGCCCTCGCAATCGCCTCCTTCGAAGGAGCAGGCCCGGCAGGCGCCGCCCGACGCCCCGCCGCCCGCCCAGCCGCCGCTTCAGGAACCACCGCAGCAGCCCGCGCAACAGCCTCCGCAGTCGCCGGAGATGATGGCCGGCGACGTGCCCGCCGCTCCGGTGACGCCCAAGGCGCCGCCCCCGCCCATGCCGGACGACAAGGACGGCGAGACGGACGCCAAGCCCGATCCCAACGCGGAATTCGCGGCACCACCCACCGCGCCGTCGCAGGTGGCCCAGCCGACGCCGCCCAAGCCGCCGCCCGGCGCGCCGCCGCAGGTGTCCATCAGCGACGACGACCAGAGCCGCGAGCAGGCGCTGCGGCAGGTGCCGGACGACCCCGGCGGGCTGCTGCGCGCGCGCATCCGCGCCCAGTACACCGGCCGCCCGGTGACTCTGTCGGAGGAGGATGCGCGATGACCGGCGCCGCCTTCCGCTCGTTGTTGCTCCCGCCGGCGCGCGCCCGCGCGTCCATCGCGGTCCTCGCCCTCGCGCTGTGGGCGACGGCCGCGGGCGCCGCCGGCTTCAAGGCCACGGTGGAGAAGCCGCCGGCCGACCAGGGCGACACCTTCGAGCTGGTGCTCAGCGTCATCGGCCGGGACAGCCTCGAACCGCCCAACGTCGCGCCCCTCAACAAGGATTTCGAGATCCTCGACCGCGGCAAGCGCAGCCGCATGGAGCTTATCGGCGGCCGCATGGCGGAGGTGAACGAGTGGGTGCTGCTGCTGGCGCCCAAGCGCGCCGGCCGGCTCGTCATCCCGCCCCTCACCCTCGGCGCGGAGACGAGCGCGCCCATCGAGATGAACGTCTCGGCCGCCGCCATCCCCGAGCCGCCGGACGACGGGCCGATCTCCCTCTCCGTCGACGTGCTGGGAACGCCGCCCTTCTTCCTCCAGAGCGAGATTCCCATCGTCGTGCGCATGTACGACCGGGTCGGGACCCTCGGGGCGACCGGCGATCCGCCCACGGCGGACGGCGCCACCTTCTCGCAGGAGGGTGAGCCGAAGAGCTACGCGCGCGTATTCGATCGGCGGCGCTTCCGCGTGGTGGAGCTGCGCTACATCATGCGGCCGCAGCGCACCGGCACCATCCAGATCCCGTCCGTCGCCCTGCGCGCCACCATCCCCACCTCGCCGCCCGGCGCGCAGGAGCAGGCCCGGGCGATGGGGCGGCCTGCCATGCCGTGGCTCGGCGGCAATTTCGATGCGGGGCGCAAGGTCACGGTGTTCTCCAATCCCGTGGAGGTGACGGTCCAGCCACGGCCGGCTGGCGTCACCGGCTGGTTCCTGCCGGCCCGCGCGGTGCGCCTCAAGGAGACCTGGAGCAGTCCGCCGGCCAAGGCGAAGGTGGGGGTCGCCCTCACCCGCACGCTGCGGCTGGAGGTTCAGGGCGCCAGCCCCGCCCAATTGCCGCCGCTGAAGCCGGTGGAGACGGACGGCGTGCGCCAGTATGCCGACGAGGAGCGCCCCGAGGCCGCACCCGTGGGCGGCGCCCCCGGCGCCGTGGCGGAAGTCCGCGTCAGCGTCGTGCCCACCCGCGCCGGAACGATCACCCTGCCGGCGGTGACCATCCCGTGGTGGAACGTCGTGACCAACCGCGCCGAGATGGCCCAGTTGCCGGCGGTGACGCTGCAGGTGACCGGAGCGGCCGATCCCGCCGGCCTCGCTCCGCCTCCGGCGACGGCGAAGGACGCCCCCCGGCCGCAGGCGGACCCGGCCGCCGATGCCGCGCCGCTGCCCCTGCGCGACATGGCCGCCATCGCGCTCGTGGTGGTGATGATCGCCGGCTTCCTGCTGTTCTCCGGCCGGCGCGCCGCCCGGAAGGCGCGCATCGCCTCCCCGCCGCCGGAACGGCCCGTCGCCGGCCTTCCCGCGCGCCCCGGCCGCCCCGCGCCCACGCGCCCCGCCGTGCGCCGGCCGCGTCTATCCCTCCCCGACGAGAAGACCGCTGCCGTCGCGGTGGAGGCCGCCTGCAAGGCCGGCAAGGCCGCCGCCGCCTATCGCGCCTATCTCGACTGGAACCGCGCATCGGGGCCGGGCCATGCGGGCACCGCCTCGGCCCGGACACCGGCCATGGCGGCGGCGCTGCACGAAATCAGCCGTCACCTCTATGCCGGCGAGCGGGATACGTGGGACGGTGCCGGCTTCCGGACCGCCTTCGCCGCGGAGCGCAAGGCCGCGCGCACCCCACCCCAAACCCGCGCCGCCCGCACCCTCGCCCCGCTCTATCCCAAGGCGCGCTGAGGGCGCGGTCTGCGCGCCCCTTAAGCCCGCGCGGCGTTTGAGCGAAGGCAGCGCCAAAACCATGCGCGGCGCCTGAGCGAAGGCAACGCCAAAACCACGCGCGGCGTTTGAGCGAAGCACCCACCCATAAAGCCCGCGCGGCGCCTGAGCGAAGGCAACGCCAAAACCAGTGCGGCGCCCGAGCGAAGCACCGCTCAACTTCCACCCCACACCCGCCGCATGTAGTCGGTGAAGACGGTCACGGCCGGTGCGCGCACCGGGGTGGCCCAGGCGGCGCAGGTGATGAGCTTGTCGGCCACGTCGTCGAGATCGCGGATGACGATGCCGCGCCGCTGTACATTCCGCACGCAGCTCGCATAGACCGACACCCCGGCCCCCGCCGCTACCAGCCCGAAGATGCCTTCGGAGGACGACGCCTCCTGCACGATGCGGGGGCTGAAGCCGGCGCGGTGACAGACGGCGAAGAAGGCGGTGCGGAAGGCGCCCCAGTTCTCGCCCGACCCGAGCACGAATGGCTGGTCGGCAAGGTCGGCGAGGCGCAGCACCCGCACATTGGAGAGTGGATGGGTGATGGGGAGCAGCGCCACATAGCGATGATCGTCGAAGGTGTAGCTCTCCATGCCCGCCTCCTCGAACGGACCGATCATGAAGCCGATGTCGATGCGGTCGGCATAAAGGGCCTCCTGCTGCTTGAGCGTCGGCGTGAACAACAGCTCCAGCCGGATTTCCGGCCGGTAGCGACTGAAGGCGTTGAGAAATTCCGGCAGCCGGCCGTTGATGGCGAAATCCATGTAGCCGATGCGCAGCACGCCGACCTCACCGCCGGCCGTGCGCCGCGCGCTGGTGACAGCCCGCTCCAGACGCGCCAGCGCCTCGCGGCTTTCCGCGAGGAAGGCCTTGCCGGCTTCGGTGAGCACCACCGTGCGCGTGGTGCGGGCGAACAGGGGCACGCCGACGTCCTGCTCCAGATCTCGGATGAGGCGGCTCATGCCCGGCTGGGTCATGTGGGCGCGCTGGGCGGCGCGGCCGAAATGCAGTTCCTCGGCGAGGATGACGAAGCAGCGGATGTGGCGGAGATCGAAGCGCATCGCTATTGATACCACACAGGATATCAATAGCGACGAAATTAGAATTTCCCAAGCCGGCTGACCTCCCCCAATCTTGTCCCTGCGAGCTCGGTGGCAACGGGCACAAAACCATCAGGGATCAAGGACATGGCCTTCGAGGAAGACCTCGACGCAGCGCTGACGCGCGCCTTCGAGCAGGCAACCGAGCTTTACAAGCGCAACGGCTTCCAGCGGCGGGTCGGCTTCGGCCGGCGGCCGGCGCTTATCAATGTGGACCTCGCGAATGCGTGGACCCGCCCGGGCAATCCCTTCACCTGCGAGAAGATCGACGACCAGATCATCCCCGGCGTGCAGGCGCTGCTCGCCGCCTGCCGGCGCAACGGCCATCCCGTCGTCCATGTCACCACCTGCTATCAGGTGACGGACGAGACCAAGGCCGCCACCGACATGGGCCTGTGGCACCACAAGATCCCGATCGAGGTGGTGGACCAGGCCAAGCCCGAGCTCTGGGCCATCGACAGCCGTATCGAGCCGGTGACGGGCGAGCAGGTGCTCGTCAAGAAGCGGGCCTCCGCCTTCCACGGCACCTATCTCGCCGGCTTCCTGCGCGCCAACAATGTGGACACCATCCTCGTCACGGGCGTCACCGCCTCGGCCTGCGTGCGCACCACGCTGTGCGATGGCCTCGCCGAGGGCTTCCGCACCATCGCGGTGAAGGAATGCATCGGTGATCGCGTGCCCGGCGCGGTGGCGTGGAACCTGTTCGACATCGACGCCAAGTTCGCCGACGTGGAGCCGCTGGAGCGCTGCATCGCCTATCTCGACGAGGTGGGCGGCAAGTCCAAGGCGGCGGCGTGAGGCCGGAACACATCTGAAGACACCTGCCGGTGGCGCCCCCAGCGCCGCCGGTTTTACGCGTTCGACTTCAAATCATAATCCAGAGGCGAACATGACCAAGCTCATCGACCAGCTCACCGGCGCGCCCTCCCGCCGTGCGATCCTCGCCGGCCTCGGCGCGGGCGCCGCCGCTCTCTCTTTGCCCGGCCTTGCCCGCGCGCAGGACAAGACCCTCGTCGTCTCCAACTGGGGCGGCGACTGGAACGAACGCACCATCAAGTTCGTGGAAGCCCCGCTCGTGGAGAGCCAGGGCATCAAGATCGTCCGCGACCTCGGCATGGAGCCCGAGCGCAAGGCGAAGCTGATCGCCGAGAAGCGCCTGCGTCGCGGCACCATCGACGTCATCCACATCAACGAGGGCGACAGCGTCGAGCTTTACGGGCAGGAGGTGATCGAGAACATCGACTTCTCCAAGGTCCCCAATTACGCGAACGTGGTGCCGGCGCTGAAGTCCAAGCCCTTCTTCGTGCCGTGGCTCTACAGCGGCGTGACCATCGTCTACAACAAGGACAAGGTGCCGAACCCGCCCAAGTCCTATGCCGAGCTGTGGGACAAGAAATGGGCCGGGAAGATCGGCCTCACCAACCAGCTTTATTTCAACTACATCATGATGGCCGGTCTGATTAAGGGCGGCAACGTGACGAATACCGAGGAGGGCAAGGCGCGCCTCATCGAGTTGAAGGAACTGACCCAGCCGCGCATCTACGCTGCCCACCAGCAGCTCGGCGCGGGCCTCGTCAATGGCGAAGTGGACATTGCGGTGAACTACAAGGCGCGCGGCCTGCAATGGGCCAATGACGGCGCGCCCCTCGCCATCGGCTACCCGTCCGAAGGCGCCATCGCGGTGATGTTCGGCGCGGCGCTGCCGAAGAAGGCGCCGAGCCCCGAGTTGTCCTTGATCTATTTCAACGCCATGCTGGACCCGAAGGCCATGGCCGGCCTTGCCGGCGCGAGCTTCTACGCACCGGCCAACGGCAAGGCGGAGCTGTCCCCCGAACTCAAGGCGAAGGTGGACTTCACCGCCGCCGAGGCCGCCGCGCTGAAGTTCCCCGATTACGCGCACGTGGCCAAGAATACGGCGGAATGGCTGGAGTGGTGGAACAAGAACATCGCCCGCTGAGCGAGGCTCCCATGACCTCCTCCGCAAGCTCCGGCGCCACCGCGCCGGCGGCGACGGCATCCCCGCCCGCCCCACGCGGGCGGGAGGGGCGGCGCCTCGCCCCCGCCTATGGCCTCACGGCACCAGCCACGATCTTCGTGCTGCTGGCGCTGATGGGGCCTTTGGCGTTGATGTTCCGCTATTCACTGAACCGGTTCGTGCCGGGTCAGATGATGGTGGAGGCGCTGACGCTGGACAATTACGCCCGCTTCTTCGCCGACAGCTTCTATCAGGAGGTGCTCGGCACCACCCTGTGGATCTCGGCCCTCTCCACCCTCCTCTGCCTGGTGGCGGGCTTCCCGGTCGCCTACTTTCTCGTGCGGCAGGCGAGCGACAAGTGGAAGGGCCGGCTCCTCCTCCTCATCGTGCTGCCGCTGCTCATGGGCAATGCGGTGCGCACGGCGGCGTGGATGGTCATCCTCGGCGACAAGGGGCTGTTCAACGCGGTGATCGAGACCGTCGGCCTGTCGCCGGTGAAGCTGATGTACACGCCAACCGCCGTCGTCATCGGCCTCGTCTCGGTGTTGCTGCCCTTCATGATCGTGACGCTCCAGAGCGTCATCGAGGGCATCGACGCCAATCTTGAATCCGCCGCCCAGTCGCTCGGCGCCTCGCATCTCACCGTACTGTGGCGCGTGGTGCTGCCGCTCGCTCTGCCCGGCATCCTGGCGGGGACGATGCTCTGCTTCATCCTCTCCATGAATGCCTATGCGACGCCGGTGCTCATCGGCGGCCCGACGTTTCACATGATGGCGCCCACCGTCTACCAGCAGGTGGCCAAGGCCATGAACTGGCCGTTCGGCGCGGCGCTCGCCTTCGTGCTGATGGCGGTGACGCTCGTGCTCACCACCACCGCCAACGTCCTGGTGCAGCGCCGCTACCGGCGCTGGAGCGAGTGAGGCACCGATGGGACTTCTCGCCATCAACCGCATCTATGCCGCCATCACCGCCCTCGTGCTCGCCTTCGTGGTGCTGCCGCTGGGCGCGGTGATCTGGGTCAGCTTCTTCGCCAACCGCATCCTCTCCTTCCCGGCCACCGGCTACACGCTGGACTGGTACGCCCGGGCGTGGGAGCTCGACGCCTTCCGCAACGGCTTCATCACCAGCGTGGAGACGGCACTGGTGGCGGTCGCCCTCTCGCTGGTGCTGGGCGTGCCGGCGAGCCTCGCGCTGGTGCGCTACCGCTTCCCCGGCCGCGACGCCATCCAGACGCTTCTCCTCTCGCCCATGGTGGTGCCGGGCATCGTCGGCGGTGCCGCGCTGTTCATGGCCTTCATCGAGCTGGAAATCCTGCTGGACGTGGACATCTCCGGTACCCTGCCGGGGCTGTTCGTCGCCCACGGCCTCATCGCGCTGCCGTGGACGGTGCGCCTCGTCACCGCCTCGCTGGTGGGCATGAGCCCGTCCTACGAAGAAGCGGCGCAGTCTTTGGGGGCGGGGCGCCTCACCACCTTCTTCCGCGTGACGCTGCCCATCATCAAGCCGGGCATCGTGGCGGCGGCTTTGTTCTCCTTCGTCATCTCCTTCATCGATCTGGAGAAGTCGATCTTCCTCGTGGGGCCGGGGCGCTCCACGCTGCAGATCGCGCTCGTCTCCTATCTCGAATGGAATCTGGATTCGACGGTGGCGGCGGTGGCCACCGTGCAAATCCTCATCATCGGCGTGCTGCTCCTCGTCTCGGACCGCTACGCCCGCCTCTCCCGCGCCTTCTGAGGAGCGAGACCAAGGAACGAAACGATGTCCGATGTCGTGCTGCAATCCATCGTCAAGCGCTACGACGCCATGACCGCCGTGGACCATGTGTCCCTCACCATTGGAGAGGGCGAGCTGGTGGCGCTGCTCGGCCCCTCGGGCTGCGGAAAGACCACGACGCTGCGCATGGTGGGCGGCTTCATCCCCGTCACCGAGGGGCGAATTCTCGTGGGGGGCCGCGACCTCACCCACCTGCCGCCGAACAAGCGCAACATGGGCTTCGGCTTCCAGAACTATGCGCTGTTCCCGCACATGAGCGTCGCCGAGAACGTCGCCTTCGGTCTGGAGATGCGCAAGCTTCCCAAGGCCGAAATCGCGGCGAAGGTGAAGACGGCGCTGGACCGGGTGAAGCTCTCCCACCTCGCCGACCGGCTGCCCAAGCAGCTCTCCGGCGGCCAGCAGCAGCGCGTGGCGTTGGCCCGCGCGCTCGTCATCGAGCCGGACGTGCTGCTGCTGGACGAGCCGCTCTCCAACCTCGACGCCCAGTTGCGCCACGAGATGAAGACCGAGATCCGCACCCTGCAGCAGCAGCTCGGCATCACCACCATCTTCGTCACCCACGACCAGGACGAGGCGCTGTCGGTGGCCGACCGCGTGGTGCTCATGCGCAACGGCAGGATCGAGCAGCAGGGCGCGCCGGACGATCTCTTCGGCCGCCCCGCCTCACGCTTCGCCGCCGAGTTCATGGGCGTGACGAACCTTCTGCCCGGCGAGCTTGTCGGCGTCGGCCGCTTCCGGCTGGCGAGCGGGGAGGAGGTACGCGTCGATCCGGTGGGCGTCTCCGGCGATCTTTCCCTCGCGGTGCGGCCGGAGCGGCTGATTCTCGACGGCACGGAGGACAACCACAACGCCCTTCCAGCCGTGGTGGAACTCGCCACCTATCGTGGCCTCGTCATCGACTATCGCGTCGCCACCGCCTCCGGCCTCGACCTCATCGCCCGCCGCCCCTCACCCGCCGTGGGCGGCCCCGCCCCGCTCCAGCCCGGCCAGCCAGTCCGCGTCTCCTGGCATCCCGACGCCGGCACGCTCGTGGCAGCCTGAGCCTTCCCGAAATCCGTTTCCAATAAAGGGGTAAACCCGGTGTCCGACCTTCACGACAAGCTCATCGTCATCGACGGGCTCATCATCTCCGACTTCTCCCGCCCGGTGTTCGAGGACATGCGCAAGGGCGGCCTCACCGCCGCCAACTGCACCTGCTCCATCTGGGACAACTTCACCGAGACGATGCGCAACATCGCCAAGTGGAAGAAGGATTTCGCGGCCAATGCGGACCTGATCTCTCAGGTCTACACCACCCAAGACATCCTGAAGGCGAAGGACGAGGGCAAGACCGGTATCATCCTCGGCTGGCAGAACACCACCGCCATCGAAGATCACCTCGAGTATCTCGAGCTGTTCCACGAGCTCGGCGTGCGCATCATCCAGATGACCTACAATACCCAGAACTGGGTGGGCTCCGGCTGCTACGAGAGCCGCGACAGCGGCCTCTCCGATTTCGGCCGCGACGTGGTGGCGGAGATGAACCGCCTCGGCATCCTGTGCGATCTCTCCCACGTCGGCCCGAAGACGTCGGAAGACACCATCCTCGCCTCGAAGCAGCGCGTCGCCTATTCTCACTGCCTGCCGGCCGGCCTCAAGGCGCATCCGCGCAACAAGACCGACGAGCAGCTGCGCTTCATCGCCGACAAGGGCGGCTTCATCGGCGTGACCATGTTCCCGCCCTTCCTGAAGAAGGGGCCGGCCTCCACCGTCGCCGATTATGTGGAGGCGATGGAATACGTGATCGACATTGCCGGCGAGGACATGGTGGGCGTCGGCACAGACTTCACCCAGGGCTACGGCAAGCCCTTCTTCGACTGGATCACCCACGACAAGGGCACCGGCCGCAAGCTCACCGACTTCGGGGAGGTCATCAATCCGGAAGGCTTCCGTGTGATCGGTGACTTCCCCAACCTCACCGCGGCGATGGAAAAGCGCGGCTGGTCCACCGCGCGCATCGAGAAGGTGATGGGTGGAAACTGGCTGCAATTGCTGAAGGATGTGTGGGGGAAGTGAGAGGAAGTCGCCCTTTGACTTTGCTCGCAGCAATGCCTTGAAAGGCTGTCATCCCCCGGCTCGTCCGGGGGATCCACTTCGCCGCCGCCTGATGCAGGCAACGAAGCGCCGCTCTCTCGGCACGGTGGATGCCCCGGACGAGCCGGGGCATGACGGCTCATACTTCACCGGGAAGGCCCCAGATGGCGAAGCCTGAAATCGAGATCGACGTGGACGAGGCGACCGGCCGCTGGTTCGTGGACAAGATGCCCATGATCCTCGTGCCGCAGCACTTCTACAACAACAACCACTTCGCCATCGAGGCGGCGCTGGGCGCGGAGGCGTTCGACGCGGCGCTGGCGCCTGCCGGGCGGCTCTCGGCCTTCGTGTGGTGTGAGCGGCAGGCGGAGGTCTATGGCCTGACCGGCCCCGACGTATTTGCGCACTACATGAAGCGATTGTCTCAGCGCGGATGGGGCCGCTTCACCATCCTCGCCCTCGATCCGGCGGCGGGGACGGGGACGATCCGGCTCGATCATTCCTCCTTCGTCACGGAGGCGACGAAGGGCGCGGGCCGCAAGCTCTGCTACATGTTCGCGCCGTGGCTGGCCGGGGCGCTGGAATTCGTGTGCGAACAGGCGGGCGCGCCGCGCCGGCTTGAGGCGCGCGAGGTGCAGTGCGCCGCCGAGGGCTTCGACCACTGCCTGTTCGAGGTGACGCCGGCCCCCTGAGCCGGACGCGCACAAAAAAGCCGGGCGGCGCGCATCTCGCGGCCGCCCGGCTTTTCTTTGGCTCGATCAGTAGTTGATGGTGGTGCGCACGCCGAACACAGCGGCATTCTTCACGGTGGTCAGGCCGAACGGATCGTTCGGGTTCAGCACGCCGCCGCCCGGGTTCCAGATGTACTGGAAGTCGGGCTGGATGGTCCATCCGGGCATCACCTGCGCCGAATAGGTCACTTCCAGAACGGTCTCGCTGCTGCGGATGGGGTAGTAGCTGCCGTTGTAGATGCCGGTGTAGAAATCGGCCTGCTGGGCGGCATTCGTCACCCGCGCATTGCCGAAGGCGACGCCGAAGGCATCGTCCTCGCGCCCGGGGATCACGCCCTTGAAGGTGACGCCACCGTCCCAGTAGAAGCCGATCTGGTTCTGCGCGCTGGGCGCCGCGGTGACGCGGCCGAACACGCTGATGCCCTTGTCCTTCGTGCCGGGCATCCGCCAGATCATCTGGTCGATGATGGCGTAGAAGGCGTAGTCACCCTGGATCTGGTTCGGCAGGCCGATGGACGCCGGGTTCACGAGCGGCACGCCGAAGATGTCGTAGACCTGATCGTCGAACGAGTTGGAATTGTACCAGCCGCCGACCTTGATGGTGCCGGGCAGCCACGGGGCATTGTCCGCGCTGTTGTAGCTGTAGGCCACTTCGCCGATCAGGAAAACGCCCTCGTCAACGATGAAGTTCAGGCCATACTTGTTCTCTTCCTGGGGGTCGCCGCAGCAAGGCGCGGGATTGCCGTTGAAGAGGCCGAGCATGACGGTCCATTCGTCATTCGCCACCCACTTCAGCCGCACGCCGGGGGTCGCCAGCGGATAGGCCGGGCCGCTGCTGGGCAGATCGGCGGCGAACAGGGCCGGCCAGCCGAAGGTGGAGTTCAGGAACAGGCCGCCGTTCTCGCTGATGGCGAACTCCGAATCGGCGGAAAGCTGGCCGAAGCGGACGCTCGACTTGCCGTCGGCGAAGGTCTGCTCGATGTAGAGTTCGAACAGACGGGTGCTCGAGAGGGCGTCCACATTGCTGACGCCCATGATGTTGCCGAGATACTGGCCGGAGAAGCCCGAGCCCTGGATCTGCAGCGCGCTGACGTGGAAGGTCGCGCCTTTCCAGTTGAACAGCTTTTCGAGATCGGCATCGAGCGAGAACTGGAAGCGGCCGTTGTAGGCGGTGCCGGTGCCGAGGCCGCCGTCCACGTTGCGCCAGAGCTCGCCGATATAGTTCACGCCCACCTTGATGCCGGCCGCCTCCAGCTTGGGACGGTAGCCGCCCCAGTCTCCGAGCCATCCGAGTTGCGGGGCGATGGAGGGCTCCGCCTCCTCTTCCTCGGCCGCCGGTTCGGCGGGAGCCTTGGTGGCGACGTCGGCGGCGTGCGCCACATTCAGCAAGGGGGCGCCGAGCAGCGCACCAGCCGCGACACCGGCGAGAAGATAGCGGGCGAGAAGGGACCGGGTGCCCGGAAGGCTCCCGCGGCTACGGCGGGCGGCGGTCCGAAGCACGGTATCCAACATCTCGAAATCCCCCAGCAGGCAGGTGGTGCACAGACGCACAACAGCGGCCCGACCGCGACTGTGCGACTACCATTTTACAGCGCGACGCCTGAGGCTGACAAAGCCTGCAAATCGCCGCGAACAAGGCCGGATTGGGGGCATGCGGCCCCGCTTTGTCAATCTGCTGGGACCCTTATTGATATAGAATATCTCTAAACTAGCGGTATGGAAATGACGCCTCCCGCGCCTCTGTCCGGCAGAAAAACATCGACGGAATCTGTGCTTAGATCGCCGGATCGTGCTACCGACCACGCCCGCGCGCATCGTCACTGGCTACCTGCCAGCGATGGATCGGCGCAAGATGTGGTAAGTTTGCAACGCGCGATGGCCCGGTGCCGATAGGGCAAGAAAGAGGGGCGCCATGACCGACGCCACATTCCTGCTGATCATCAATTGCGCCATCGGCCTCACCTTCGCGGCGGCGTTCCTGGGCACGAGCTGGCGCTCCTCCATCAGGCTCGGCCGCTGGTGCGCTGCCGCCTTTGTCTGCGCCGCCGCCACCGTGACCATCGAGGCGCTGGCGCGGGAGCTTCCCTCCGTCCGGCTCGCATCGACCCTGTCGTTCGGCTCTCTTCTAACCGCGCTGTTCCTCATCGCGGCGGGGCTCGCGCGCCACTACCGGCCCGGTTCGTCGATCCGCTGGCTGAGTCTGGCAACGCTCGCCGCGGTAGCGTTCACGGCGCTCTTTGGCGTCGACCTTCCACGCGGGGGCTGGGCGCAGGCGCTGACCTACCAATTGCCGTTCGCGGCCCTGACGACGCTCGCCGCCGGCACCGTCCTGCGACACGGGTCGCGACGCGCGGTGGATCTCGTGCTGGCCACCGTGCTGGGGCTCTGCGCGCTGCAGTTCGCGGCGAAGGCCGTGCTCATCCCCCTCCACGGGGCGGATAACGGCGTCCGCGATTATCTTTTCAGCTCCTATGCCCGATATTCGCAGACCGCCGGCAGCATCCTGTCGCTCATGCTCGGGGTGGCGCTGCTGGCCCTCGTGGTGAGGGAGGTCATCGCCGAGGCGACCGGCCGGCTGGAGCGGGACGGCCTCTCGGGCGTCCTCACCCGCAGCGCTTTCCTCGAGCGCGCGGAGCGTCTGGTCGATGCCGCACCACCCGGAACGCACGTGGGCCTGCTCATGTGCGACCTCGATCATTTCAAGTCGATCAACGATCGCTTCGGCCATCCGTCGGGCGATGAGGTGATCCGGCGGTTCGGCGCGCTGCTCGCCGCCTGCGCGGGTCCGCGGGATCTGTGCGGCCGCATCGGCGGCGAGGAATTCTGCCTGCTGATGCCCGCCGCCGATGCCGATGCCCTCGCCCGCGTCGCCGCGCGGCTGCGGACCGGAGCGGAGGAGATGCGCTTCCCCTGGCTGCCCGACGGGCAGCGCATCACGGCCAGCCTCGGCGGCACGCTGGTCGCGGCCCGCGAGCCCCTCGCCTCCGCCATCCGCCGCGCGGACGTCGCCCTCTACCAGGCCAAGGCGGGCGGCCGGAACCGCTATCACAAGGCGGAGCGCCCCGCCTCCAGCGACGCCGCGCGGGCGAGGAGCCGTTTGGCCGAGAGATAGAACGGCACCTCGATGAGCAGGTCGCCGAGCCGCGCCCGGTCCTGCCCGGCGGCGCGGGCCGCCTCGAAGGCCGCGACGACCGCTTCCGCCTCGGTGATGTCGGTTGCGGAAGGGGTCATCACCGCGTTGATGAGCGCGATATGGCCCGGCTCCACGGCGCTCTTGGCGCTGTAGCCGAGCGCCCGGCCGGCGCGGGCATCGGCTTCGCAGCCTTCCGGATCCGCGAAGGTGTAGGGGCAATCGATAGAGAGCACCTTCGCCGCCCGCGCCTCCAGATGCAGCCTCTGGCGCGCATAGGCGAGTTCCACGGCTGCCCGGCTGCGCGGCGCGTCGAGGTCTTCCGCCAGATCCTCCGTCGAACAGAGCACGGCCGTCACGCGTGGGCTGGCGGTGGCGATGGCATAGGTCTGCATGATGCCGCGGGCGGTCTCGATGTTGGGCACGATCTCGATGGCGCCCGGCGGCAGGCCGAGCCTCGCCTCGTGGCGGGTGATTTCCGCGTCCAGCGCCACGACCTGAGCGGGCTCGGCGATCTTCGGCAGGTGGACGGCGTCCGGCCGCCCTTCGATGACGCCCGCGAGGTCGGCGAGGCCGTCGCCCTCCAAGGGGTTGATGCGGACGCAGGCGACGATGCCGGCCGCGCGCCACGCCGCCATGACTCCGGCCGAGAGGGAGCGCGCCTCGGCCCGCAATTCCGGCGGCGTGAAATCCTCCAGTTCCTGAATCAGCGCATCCGCACCGCAAGTGGTCGCCGCCATCAGCGCGCCCTTGTCGCCACCCGGCGCGAACAGCCAGCTGCGCCGGAGCGCCGGCGGCCGGCGCGCGCCCGTCTGGGCGGGGGTCTTCTCTTTTGTCGCCGACATCGCTCGTCCTCTCCCGAAGCGGCGAGATGAGCCGGAACGCGGGGGGCGCACAAGAGGCAAGGGAGCACGCGGTCACGCCCCGGGATGCGGACCCTTCAGCTTGGCGGCCAGGAAATCGACGAAGACGCGCACGCGGGCCGGCGTGTTCGCGCCGCCCACGAACACCGCGTGGATGCTCTCCCGGTCCTGCGGGTTGAACGCCTCCAGCAGCGGCACCAGCGTGCCGCTCGGAAATTCGCCGCGCGCATGGGCCTCGTCGATGTGGAAATTGCCGACGCGGGTGATGCCGACGCCCTGGGCGGCGAGTTGCACCAGCGTCTCGCCGTTGTTGGCGGTGATGTTGCCCTTCACCTCCAGCATGTAGTCGCGCCCCTCCTCCCGGAACGGCCAGCCGGGCTCGATGCGGCGGAAGCTGAAATCGAGGCAATTGTGGTGGGCGAGGTCCGCCGGCACGCGGGGCGTGCCGTGACGGGCGAGATAGGACGGCGCGGCGAGGACGGTGCGCCCCGTTTCGCCGAGGCGGCGGGCGGTCAGCGGGCTGTCGGCGAGGGGGCCGAAGCGGATGGCCACGTCCACCCGCCCGCCGAGCACGTCGGCCACCTCGTCGCTCAGCTCCATCTCCACCTCGATGTCCGGATAGCGCGCGACGAACTCCCCGAGCAGGGGCACGATGACGAGGCGCCCGTGGGCCATGGCGGCGCTGACGCGGATGCGCCCGCGCGGATTGGCCCGGTCGGCGAGCGCGGCTTCCGTCTCGTCGATGTCGGCGAGGATGCGCCGGGCGGCGCGGGCATAGGCCTCCCCCTCCTCGGTGAGGCGCAACTGGCGGGTGGTCCGCACCATCAGGCGCACGCCCAGGCGCGCCTCGATACGCGCGAGGATGCGGCTCACCGCCGAGGGGGTCAGCCCCAGCTCGCGGGCCGCGCCGGAGAGGCTCCCCGCGCACGCGACCTTGAGGAAGGCGGCCATCTCTCCGGTCCGGTCGGGGCGGTCCATTCGTGACTCCGGCGCACAGATGCTGGTCTCGGATGCTCTCTATTGCTGCACTGCAATGTCAACCATATTCGGCGCAACACGATTTGCCCCGGAGTTCCTCCCATGAAGATCAACCTGCCGCTGCTGGCGCTGGCCATCGGCGCCTTTGGCATCGGCGTCACAGAATTCTCGCCCATGGGGATGCTGCCGATCATCGCCACCGATCTCGGCGTTTCCATTCCCGCCGCCGGCCTGCTGGTGAGCGCCTATGCCTTCGGCGTGCTGGTGACGGCGCCCATCATGACGCTGGCCTTCTCCAGCATGCCACGCCGCCGGCTGCTGGTGCTCTCCATGGGCATCTTCACCGTGGGCAACCTCATCTCCGCCTTTGCGGACGGCTACTGGATGCTGCTCGCCGGCCGCATTGTCACCTCCTTCAATCACGGTGCCTTCTTCGGCGTCGGCGCGGTGGTTGCGGCGAGCGTGGTGCCGGCGGACAAGCGCGCCGGGGCCGTCGCCGCCATGTTCTCGGGCCTCACCATCGCCACCATCGGCGGCGTGCCGCTGGCGGCCTTCGTGGGCGAGACCATCGGCTGGCGTGCGGCCTTTTTCGGCATCGCCGTCATCGGCGCCGTCGCCATGCTGGCGGTGCGCCTCTCCCTGCCGCCGCTGGAGGTGCAAGGCGAGAGCGACATGCGCTCGGAACTCAAGGTGCTGATGCGCGGCCCGGTGCTCGCCGCGCTGCTGCTGACGGTGGTCAGCTCCAGCGCCATGTTCACCGTCTTCACCTATATCGCGCCGATCCTTCAGGTGGAGACCGGCGCCGCATCCGGCTTCGTCACCGCCATGCTGGTGGTCTACGGGCTGGGCCTCGCGCTCGGCAACTGGCTGGGCGGGCGCTTCGCCGACCGCTCGCTGGACGGCACGCTCATCGGCTCGCTGGCGGCGGTGGCGGTGCTGCTGGTCCTGTTCGTGCCGGGCATGAGCTCGCACATCGCCACGGTGCCGCTGGTCTTCCTGTGGGGCATCGCAAGCTTCGCCCTCGTGCCGCCGCTCCAGATGCGGGTGGTGCACGAGGCGGCGGAGGCGCCGCACCTCGCCTCGGCAATGAATATCGGTGCCTTCAACCTCGGCAACGCGCTGGGCGCGGCGCTGGGCGGCGCGGTGATCGACGCGGGCCTCGGCTATCCCGCCGTCTCCCTCGCCGGAGCGGCCACCGCCCTCGCCGGCCTCGCCTTCACGCTCCTGCTGCGGCGCAGCCGCCAGCGCCTGAAGGCCGCGACGGCCTGCGGCTGACGGCCCGCGATCCGGCTGCACGGCGTCGACTTGGGAAGGCGCGAGGGGTGGCGGATTTCCGCCGCCCCTTCCTGTGAACCGGCGGATTTTCGCCCGCCTCTCTTCGCGATGCCCTAAGAAACCAGCATCATCACAACGCATTAAGTAAGTCTGGCGCAGGCCGCATGGCTGGCATGCGCGGTGCAATGGATGGCGCATTCGAACCGGCACCAATGCCGGGCTCCTGGGAGAAGCGCCATGCTTAAACGACTTCGCATCACCGCCACCCTTGTGTCCGCCGTTCTGATGTCCGCCGTTGCGGCGGGCGCGGCCACAGCGCAGGAAACCGTGCGGGTGGGCAACCTCAAGCTCGCCCATTTCGCCGGCGTCTCCTACATGAAGGAGATCGCGCCGAGCTGCGGCATCGCCATCGATCTCAAGCTCTTTCCCAAGGGGCCGGACGTGATGCAGGCGATCCTCGCCGGCGAGCTGGACGTGGGCGCCACCGCCTCCGAGGCGGCGATCTCCGGCCGTGGCAATGGCGCGCCCATCTATATCGTCGGCGGCTTCGCCAGCGGCGGCGCGCGGCTTCTGGCGACCCCCGACAGCGGCATCAAGGCCGTGCCCGACATGAAGGGCAAGCGCGTCGGCGTTACACGCGGCTCCATCCAGGAAGTGCTGCTGGCTGCCGAACTCGGCAAGAACGGCATGTCCGCCAAGGACATCACCATCGTCTATCTCGGCTATCCCGACCTCAACCAGGCGCTCTTGCAGAAGCAGGTGGACGCCATCATGCAGACCGAGCCGCAGTCGGCGCAGGCCATCGCCCGCGGCTTCGGCGTGGAGGTGCTGAAGCCTTACGATACGCCCATCGGCTCGCCCATCCGCACGCTGGTGATGAGCGAGAAGTTCTACAAGGAGCGTCCCGAGACGGCGAAGAAGCTGATGGATTGCTTCGTGAAGGCGCAGAAGATCTTCATGAACGATCCCAAGGCCGCCGAGAAGTTCGTGACGCAGGACGTGTTCAAGGGCCAGCTCACCGGCGAGGAGTTCCAGGAAGCCCTCGCCAACTCGCCCTACTCCCTCGAGATGAGCGCCGACCACATCCAGAAGACCACGGACGTGATGGCGAAGTACGGCGTCGGGAAGATGTCCGCGCCCGCCAAGGCCGAGGACTGGGTGAAGCTCGACCTGCTCAATGCCGCCAAGGCGTCCAACGGCATCAAGTGAGGGCGGCAAAATGAACATCTCGCGCTTCAAGGCGCTCGGCGAGGGGCTGCTCGTACCCGTCGGTGTGCTCCTCATCTGGCAGATTGCCTGCTCGGCGGGCTGGGTAAACCCCATGGTGCTCCCCTCCCCCGCCGCCGTCGCGGCGCGCTGGTGGAGCTACCTCGCCCCGCTCGAACCGTTCAACCCGGCGACCGAAAGCCGGATCGCCTGGATCTTCTCCGGCGAATTGCTGCATGATTCCCTCGCCAGCCTCTCGCGGGTGGTGATGGGCTTTGCGGTCGGCGCAGGCCTCGCGCTGCCGCTCGGGCTGTTCATGGGCACGAGCGATTCCGTCTATCGCTTCGTCAATCCGCTGATGCAGGTGCTGCGGCCCATCCCGCCCATCGCCTACATCCCGCTCTCCATCCTGTGGTTCGGCCTCGGCAACGCCCCGGCGGTGTTCCTCATCGCCATCGGCGCCTTCTTCCCGGTGCTGATGAACACCATCGCCGGCGTGCGGCACGTGGACAGCATCTATATTCGCGCCGCCCGCAGCCTCGGGGCGAGCCGCCTCACCATCTTCCGGCGGGTGATCCTGCCGGCGGCGACGCCCTACATCCTGTCCGGCGCGCGCATCGGCATCGGCACCGCCTTCATCGTGGTGATCGTGGCCGAGATGATCGCGGTCAACAACGGCCTCGGCTTCCGCATTCTGGAGGCGCGCGAATACTTCTGGTCGGACAAGATCATCGCGGGAATGCTGACGATCGGCCTCATCGGCCTCGCCATCGATCTCCTCGTCAGCCGCCTGAACAATCATCTGCTGCGCTGGCATCGCGGCCTGGAATCCTGAGGAACGCCATGCCCCTCGCAACGCCAATGGCTGTCATGCCTTCCGCCTCTGCCGCTGCCCTCGCGCACGCGGCCTCCCCCCACATTGTCGTCTCCGGGGTCGACAAGCGCTTCGTCGTTCCCGGCGGCGAGATCGTTGCCCTGAAGGACATCGACCTCACCATCAATGAGGGCGAGTTCGTCTGCCTGCTCGGCCCCTCGGGCTGCGGCAAGTCCACCTTGCTCAACGCCATCGCCGGCTTCTCGGCCCCGACCCGCGGCACGATCACGGTGGACGGCCGCGCGGTGAAGGATCCGGGGCCGGATCGGGGCATGGTGTTTCAGGAATACGCCCTGTTCCCGTGGATGACGGTGGCGCAGAACATCGCCTTCGGCCTCGAGATCAAGGGCATGAGCCGCGCCGAGATCGAGCCGAAGGTGAGCGAGCTGCTCGCCATGCTGAAGCTCACTGAGTTCCGCGACCGCTTCCCGAAGGACCTTTCCGGCGGCATGCGCCAGCGCGTGGCCATCGCCCGCGTTCTGGCGCTCGACAGCCCGGTGATGCTGATGGACGAGCCGTTCGGCGCGCTCGACGCCCTCACCCGCCGCTCGCTGCAGGACGAACTCATCCGCATCTGGTCGGCGACGGGCAAGACCATTGTCTTCGTGACCCACTCCATCGAGGAGTCCATCTATCTGGCGGACCGCATCGTCGTGCTCACCTACCGGCCGGGCACCATCAAGCGGGACATCAAGGTGGACCTGCCACGCCCGCGGGATTCGGCCTCCACCGCGTTCAACGAGCTGAAGCGGGAGCTGTCCGCCCTCGTCACCGCCGAGCAGCACCGGTTCGAGGAGGTCGAGGTCAAAGGCTTGACCACCGACTGAGGGCGGACCAGCATCCGGCCCTTGTGGCCGGGCCTCGCGTGGCCCGGCCACACCACCTTGAGGACAGGCGATTTCCATGCGCCCCAACCGCACCACGGTCCTTGGCGCCGTGCTGGCCGTTGTGCTGGCTGCGGCTGCGGTGTTCGCCGTTTTCGAGGCCGGCGAGATGGCGGAGGCGCGGGTGGGCGAGCGCCTCGCCTCGGATGCGCGGCACCGGGCGGAGATTTATGCCCAGAGCCTCGAAGGCGCCATCGAGCGGTTCGGTTACCTGCCCGCCGCCGCTGCCCTTGATGACAACGTGAAGCGCCTTCTTGCCGCCCCTGCCGATGCCGAGCAGGCAGCGCGGGTGAATGCCTATCTCGAAACGCTGAACCGCGCTGCCGGCGGCACGGTGCTCTATCTGCTGGCCCCCGGCGGCATGACCATCGCGGCCTCCAACTGGAACACGCCGGAAACCTATGTGGGAACCGATTTCAGCTATCGCCCCTATTTCACCGAGGCCATGGAAGGCCGCACCGGCCGCTTCTATGCGGTGGGCACGCTCACCGGCGTGCCGGGCTATTTCATCAGCGCTCCGGTGATGGTGGACGGCAAGGTCGCGGGCGTGGTGGCCACCAAGGTCAATCTCGACCCACTGGAAGCGGTGTGGCACGAGGCGGCCGATACCGTGCTGGTGGCGGACGAGCACGGCATCGTCTTCCTCGCCTCGGACCCGAAGTTCAAGTTCCGCGCGCTCCGGCCCATCGACGCCACCGCCGCCGCCGAGATGGCCCGCACCCGCCAGTATGGCCACAAGTCCTATCCTCTGCTCCGCATGGGAAAAGGGGAGGACGAAGGCGGCCTCAGGGTGCTGTCGGGCTCGGACATCAGCCCCTCCGGCCGCGTCATCCGCGACGAGAAGGATTTGCCCATCTACGACTGGCGGCTGCTGCTGTTCACGGATGCCGCTCCGGTGGTGCTGGCCGGTCGCTCCGCGCGCATCGGCATGACGCTGGCCTTGGTCATCCTCGGCCTTGTCGGCCTCTATTGGCGCCAGCACCTCAAGCGCGCGCGGGAAAGTCTCGCCGCCCAGGCGGCGCTGGCCGCCGCCCATCGCGAGCTGGAGGGCAAGGTGGTGGAACGCACTGCGGACCTTTCCGCCGCCAACACCCGCCTCGCCGCCGAGATCGAGGAGCGCCGCCGCGCCGAGACTGAGCTGCGCGCCGCGCAGGACGAGCTGGTACAGGCCGCCAAGATGGCGACCCTCGGCCAGATGGCGGCCGGCGTGACCCACGAGCTGAACCAGCCCCTCACCGCGCTCCGGGCGCTGGCCGACAACACCGCCAAGCTGCTCCAGCACGGCCGCGAGGAGGATGCGGAGGCGAACCTCGCCCGCATCGCGGCGCTGGTGGACCGCCTCGGCAAGATCACCGGCCAGTTGCGCGCCTTCGCCCGCCGCACCTCCAGCGAGAAGGGGCCGGTGGATGCCGCCACTGTGCTGGCGGAAAGCCTCGCCATCCTCGCCCCACGCCTTCGGGCATCGGGCGCGCGCGTCGTCAGCGCACTGGACCCCGACGCCACGCAGGTGATGTTCGAGCCCATCCGCCTCAGCCAGGTGCTGGTGAACCTCGTGGGCAATGCGCTCGACGCGGTGAAGGGGCGCCCGGGCGCTCTGGTCCGCATCGTCTCCCATCGCGAAGGCGGCCGCATCGTCCTCACGGTGGAGGACAACGGGCCGGGGCTTTCGGACGGCGCGGCGGAGCGCATCTTCGATCCCTTCTTCACCACCAAGCCGGCGGGCGAGGGGCTGGGGCTCGGCCTGCCCATCTCGCTCGCCATCGCCCGCGATTTCGGCGCAACCCTCGCCGCCCGCACCCGCGCAGAAGGTGGCACCGCGTTCGATCTCGTGATGGACGCGGCCGAGGCCGAAGCGCCCCTTACCCTGTCTGCGGAGCCGCTGCGCCATGTTTCCTGAACGCGCCATCTCCGCCGAGGCCGAGGCCCCCCGCCACGCCAGCCGCCCCCGCGTGCTGCTGGTGGACGACGAGGAGATGATCCGCATCTCCATCGAGCAGACGCTGGACCTCGCCGGCATCGACGTGACCGCCTTCGCCAGCGCGGAGGCCGCCTTGCCCGCCATCGGCCGGGATTATCCCGGCATCGTGGTCACCGACGTGCGCCTGCCCGCGCGCGATGGGCTGGAGCTTCTGGCGGATATCCGCCGCCGCGATCCGGAGCTGCCGGTGGTGCTCATCACCGGCCATGGCGACGTGGCCATGGCGGTCAGCGCCATGCGCGAAGGCGCCTACGACTTCATCGAGAAGCCGTTCGTGAGCGACGCCTTCGTGGAGGTGGTGAAGCGCGCGCTGGAAAAGCGCGCCCTCGTGCTGGAAAACCGGCGCCTGCGCACCGCGCTCGACCGGGGCGATGCCATCGAGCGGCATCTCGTGGGGCAGTCCGCGGCCATGCGGCGACTTCGCGACGACATCGCACAGCTCGCCTCCACCAGCGCCGACGTGCTGGTGCTGGGCGAAACCGGCGCCGGCAAGGAGCAGGTCGCCCGCGCTTTGCACGAAGGCGGCGTCCGGCGCGACAAGCCGTTCGTGGCGGTCAATTGCGGCGCCATTCCCGAGAGCATGTTCGAGAGCGAGATGTTCGGCCACGAGGCCGGCGCCTTCACCGGGGCCGGCAAGCGGCGCATCGGCAAGATCGAGCACGCCTCCGGCGGCACGCTCTTCCTCGACGAGGTGGAAAGCATGCCCCTCGCCATGCAGGTGAAGCTGCTGCGGGTGCTGCAGGACCGGCGCATCGAGCGCCTCGGTTCCAACACGCCGGTGCCGGTGGATCTGCGCGTCATCGCCGCCACCAAGGAAGACCTCGGCGCGCTCGCCGATGCCGGCCGATTCCGGAAAGACCTGTTCTTCCGCCTCGACGTGGTGAAGCTCTCCCTCCCGCCCCTGCGCGAGCGGCGGGAGGACATCCCGCTTCTCTTCGAGCTATTCCTGGTGCAGGCGGCAGTGAAGTATCAGCGGCCGGTGGTGGAGGTTCCGCCCTCGCTGCGGCGCGCGCTGATGCTGGCGGACTGGCCGGGCAATGTGCGCGAGCTGAAGAATGCCGCCGAGCGCCATATGCTGGGCTTCCTCGCGCCCGATTTCACCGGCGGCGCGGCCGCCGCGCCGAGCCTCAACGAACTGCTGGACCGGGTGGAACGCCTCGTCATCGAGGATGCGCTGAAAGCCTCCGGCCACCGCGTCTCCGCCGCCGCCCTCGCCCTCAACATCCCCCGTAAGACCCTGCACGACCGTATGAAGCGGCTCGGCCTCGCCTCCACCGACTGACCTTTCCGGACCCTCCATGACCCTGACCGCCGCCCCCGCCGAGGCCCTCCTCTGGCCGCCCCTCGTCATCGCCAACGCCCCCAACGGCGCCACCCGCACCAAGGCGGACCACCCGGCCTTGCCCATGACCGCGGCGGAGCTGGCGCGCAACGCGGCCGAGATCGTCGAGGCGGGCGCCGCCCTCATCCACATCCATGTGCGCGACGGCGAGGGGCGGCACCTTCTCGATGTGGAGGCCTACCGCGACGCCACCGCCGCCATCCGCCGGGAGGTGGGCGACCGGCTGGTGGTGCAGGCGACCTCCGAGGCGGCGGGGCGCTACACCGCGTCGGAGCAGATCGCCGTGGTGCGCGCGCTACGGCCAGAGGCGGTCTCCCTCGCCTTGCGGGAGATCATCCCGGACGACGCGCATGAAGCCGCCGCCGCCGAGTTCTTTGCCTGGCTGCGGCGCGAGCGCATCTTGGTGCAGATCATCCTTTATTCGGTGGAGGAGGTGCATCGCTATCAGGCGCTGAAGGGGCGCGGCCTGCTGGGCGAGGGCGAGGATTTCCCGCTGTTCGTGCTCGGCCGCTACACCAGCGGACAGGTCTCGACGCCGGCCGATCTCGTGCCCTTCCTCGCCGCCGGTACGCCGCCGCGGCTGTGGGCCATGTGCGCGTTCGGGCCGAAGGAGAACGCCTGCGCCACCGTCGCCGCCGGCCTCGGCGGGCATGTGCGCGTGGGCTTCGAGAACAATCTCTTCGCGCCGGACGGCACCCGCGCCGAACACAATGCCGCGCAAGTGCGGCGCGCGGCGGATGGCGCGCGGCTCCTCAACCGACCGCTCGCCACGGCCGACACCCTGCGCGGGCTCTACGCCGGCGCGTGAGGCGTCCGCGCCGGCGACGACGGTGCCGGCTTTGCCCGATACGCATGTTCTTCAGGCGAGCCGGAATCCACTTTGCTGGAAAATGCTTTAGAACGGCGGTGCTTCTCTCGCCGGGCGTGCCGCAGACATGGATGAGTCCACCGTGATCACCTGGGCGCTGTTCGCCGCCCATTTGAGCCTTCAGATCATCTTCATCGTCCGCGCCCTGCTCCGGCCGCACCGCGAGCCCTCCTCGCGCATGGCCTGGGTGCTGGTGATCGCGCTGGCGCCGGTGGTGGGCGTCGTCGCCTACATCCTGTTCGGCGAGGTGAACCTCGGGCGAAAGGCGGTGGAGCAATTGCGCGCCGCGGTGGCGGAGCTGCCGCCGGCCGAGGGCGTCGCCGGTCCTTCTGCGGAAGCGCAGATCGCCGAGCGCCACGTCCCGCTGTTCCGCGTCGGCCAGTCGGTGAACCATTTTCTGCCGGTGGGGGGAAACCGGGCCGAGCTGCTGCCGGATTCCGCCTCCGCCATCGCCTCCATGGTCAAGGACATCGATGCCGCCCGCTCGAGCGTCCATGTGCTCTTCTACATCTGGCTCGACGACGCCAGCGGGCGCTCCGTGATGGAGGCGCTGAAGCGCGCGGCGGGACGCGGCGTCGTCTGCCGGGCCATGGCGGACGATCTCGGCTCCCGCGCGCTCATCCACTCGCCCCTGTGGCGCGACATGGCAGCGGCGGGCGTGCGGCTCGCCAGGGCCCTGCCCATCGGCAACCCGCTGCTGCGCCCGTTCAAGGGGCGCATCGACATGCGCAACCACCGCAAGATCGTGGTGATCGACAATGCCATCACCTACTGCGGCAGCCAGAACTGCGCCGACGCCGCCTTCGCGGTGAAGGCGAAGTTCGCGCCCTGGGTGGATGTGATGGCCCGCTTCGAAGGCCCGGTGGTGCGGCAGAACCAGCATCTGTTCGCCAGCAACTGGATGGCGCAGGTGGAGGAAGACCTCGCCCCGCTCTTCGCCGAGCCCCTGCCGGCGCCGCAGCCCGGCTTCGTGGCGCAGGTTATCGGCTCGGGTGCCGGGGTGCGCTATTCGGCCATGCCGGAGACGTTCGTGGCGCTGATGAATGCGGCGCGGGGCGAACTCGTCATCACCACGCCCTATTACGTGCCGGACGAGCCCCTCCAGGCGGCCCTGTGCGCCGCGGCCCGGCGCGGGGTTTCGACCACCATCGTGTTCCCGAAGCGCAACGACAGCTGGATCGTCGCCGCCGCCAGCCGCAGCTATTACAGCGACCTGCTCGAGGCGGGGGTGAATATCCACGAGTACGTCGGCGGCCTGCTGCACGCCAAGACCCTGACCCTCGACGGCGAAGTGACCCTGATCGGCTCGGCCAACATCGATCGCCGCAGCTTCGAGCTGAATGCGGAAAACAACATCCTCCTGTGCGATGCCGCCTTCACCCGCGCCATGCGGGCGCGCCAGCAGGTTTTCCTCGACGCGGCGACGCCGGTGACGCGGGACGACGCCGACGCCTTCAGCGCCCCGCGCCGCCTGTGGAACAACACCATCGCCATGCTGGGACCGGTGCTGTAGACGGCTGCCGCCGGCGCAGACGCCCAATTATTGGGCATAACGACCGCATTCAAAGCAGATCGGACGAGGCCTGCCGTCCGGCGTGAGCCGCGACGATTTTCTTCATGGCCTCAATGAATTGGCGCTGCTCCTCGGGCGCCAGCATCTCCACCGTCAGCGCGTGGGCGCGGCGCGCGGCGGCCTCCATCTCCTCCAGCATGCGGCGGCCCTCATCGGTCAGCGAGCAGCTCTGCGAGCGCCGGTCGGTGGCCGAGGTGCCGCGCCGCACCAGTCCCCGCGCCTCAAGGCGCTTCAAGGCTCCGGTGGTGGTGGTGCGGTCCAGCGCGACGATGCGCGAGAGCGTGGTCTGATCCGCCTCCGCCCGATCCGCGAGGGCCGACAGGAGGCTGTACTGCACCGGCGTTACGCCGAACGGGGCACACAGCTCAGAAAACAGGCTGACATGGATCTGATGCACCCGGCGCGCGAGGAAGCCGGGGCGGTCGGATAGCGGCCAGTCCATGTCCACGACGTTTTCGGGTTCCACATTGGAGCCCTTTGAATTTTCACGCGATCCCGTCACGTCCCTGCCCCTCCGACCGCCAATCCGGCCCGTCGAAATTGATCCAGATCAAATTCTGGCACGCGCCCTGCATAATGGGAATACGAAGCATGCTTCGCTTTTCCAATCCGGCCCAAACGGCCGCGCATGCATGGACGGAGACCCTGATGGCTGAACCCGCCGGCTACGATATCCTCCTCAAGGGCGGACATGTCATCTGCCCCGCCAACGACATCGACGGCATCCGCGACGTGGCGGTGCGCGATGGGCGCATCGCGGCCGTCGAGGAGACGATCCTCCCCTCCAGCGCCACCGAGACCATCGATGTCTCCGGCAAGCTGGTGCTGCCGGGCATGATCGACACCCACGGCCACGTCTATCAATATGTCACCGGCCGCTTCGGCCTGAACCCGGACATGGTGGGCGTGCATTCCGGCGTCACCACCGTGATCGACCAGGGCGGCCCCTCCTGCATGACGCTGCCGGGCTTCCGCAAGTTCATCGCCGAGCCCTCCGAGACGCGCATCTACGCGTTCCTCTCCGCCTATCTCGTGGGCGGCCTCGAAGGCCATTACTACCCCAACCTCTACAGCCCGGACTGCGTGGACATCGAAGCCACCGTGCGCTCCGCCATCGCCAATCGCGACCTCGTGCGCGGCATCAAGGGCCATGCGGAGATCGGCGGCTTCGCCCGCTGGGGCATCAAGGTGATGGAGATGGCGGCGGAGATCGCCCGCCGTGCCGAAGTGCCGCTTTACGTCCACTTCGGCACCCTCTGGGGCCTGCCGGAGAGCGGCGCCAACGGCGAGGACGCCGACACCATCCTGGAGCGCGTCATCCCCCTGCTGAAGGAAGGCGACGTGCTCGCCCATCCCTTCACCCGCCATCCCGGCGGCTTTGTGAACCAGCAGGGCGAGGTCCACCATGTCATCCAGGCGGCGCTCGATCGTGGCCTGAAGGTGGACGTGGGCCATGGCAGCCACTTCTCCTATCGCCTCGCGAAGAAGGCCATCGCCGCCGGCGTCGTGCCGCACACGCTGGGCGCCGACATGCACGGCTACAACACCCATGTCCCCGCCCCCGCCGGCACGCCGGAGGAGCACTATGACGACGAGAACCACCCCTTCAAGGGCCAGGCCCGCTTCAGCCTCACCCAGGCCATGAGCTCCATGATGGCGCTCGGCCTGTCGCTGCAGGACGTGGTGCCCATGGTCACCATCAACCCGGCGAAGATGATCGGCCTCACCGACCGGGTGGGCTCGCTCACGGTGGGCTACGCCGCCGACATCTCGGTGCTGGACGACAATCGCGGCCGCTTCCTGCTGCGCGACAACGAGGACACCAAGGTGGTGGCCGAGCGGCTGCTCACCCCCGCCTTCTGCCTGCGCGCCGGCAAGAAGTTCGACGCCGACGCCGTCATCCTGCCCCGGGCGGTGGCGGCGTGAGCCCGGCATCCGCAGCCGTTCGGCCGGCCCCGCAAGAGGTCTGGGACACCCTGTCCCAGGCCGAGCGGGATGCCGCCTACAACAACAATGCCGCGGTGAAGGACAGCGCGGCATGGGTCGAGGCGCGCGACAAGGCGGCCCCGCTCTTCCGCGCTGCCACGCCCGCCCATCTGGACATTCCCTACGGCTCCGGCGCGCGGCAGAAGCTGGACATCTATCCCGGAAAGCCGGGCGCGCCCTGCCTCGTCTTCATCCATGGCGGCTATTGGCAGCGCAACACGCGCGAGGTCTTCGCCCATTATGCGGAGGGCCTCCTCGCCCACGGCTGGTCCGTGGCGATGCCCAGCTACACGCTGGCACCTGAGGCGCGCCTCGGCGCGATCGTCGCCGAGATGGGCGCGGCGCTCGACCTCATCGCGAAGGACGGCGCGCTGTATGGCCTCACCGGCCCGGTGGTTGTCTCCGGCTGGTCCGCTGGCGCGCAGCTGGCGGTGATGCAGCTGGACCATCCCGCCGTCGCCGCCGGCCTCGCCATCTCCGGCGTCTATGAGCTGGCGCCGCTGCGCGACACCTTCCTGAATGCCGCGCTGGATCTCTCGGACGCGGAAATCGCGGCCTGCTCGCCGCTGCGCCATGCGCCGTCGCCGAAGCCGCTGGCCATCGCCTACGGCACGGCGGAAGTGCCCGCGCTGGTGCATGATTCCCGCGCGCTGGCGGCAAAGCGGGTGGCCGCCCACGCGCCCGGCGCGCTGCTGCCCATCCTCGGTGCCGACCATTTCTCCATCCTCGACGAATTGCGCCGCCCCGACGGCCTTCTGGTGCGCGCCGCGCTCGACCTGATGGCGGGAGCGCACGCATGAGCGAGCCTGGCACGAAAGAGGGCGTCGGCGCCCGGCTTCCCCGCAAGGAAGACGACCGGCTGATGCGCGGGCGCGGCCAGTTCATCGCCGACATTCGTCTGGCGGGAATGCAGGATGTCGCCTTCGTGCGCAGCCCGCTGGCGCACGCGCGCATCCGCGCCATCCATGTGCCGGAAGATCTGAAGGGCCGCGTCTTCACCGCCGCCGATCTCGACGGGGTGAAGCCCATCCGCGCCGTCTCCGGCCTGCCCGGCTTCAAGGTGTCGGAGCAGCCCGTGCTCGCCACCGGCAAGGTGCGGCAGGTGGGCGAGCTCATCGCCATGTGCGTCGCCGACACCCGCGCCGAGGCCGAGGACATGGCCGCCCGCGTGGAACTCGACCTGGAAGAGCTGCCCGCCCTCCACGACATGCTGGCCGCCCGCAAGCCCGGCGCGGCGCTGGTGCACGAGCATTGGGGCGACAACGTCTTTCTCGAAAGCCTCGTGAACATCAATATCGAGGCCGCCTTCGACGCGCCGGTGAAGATTTCGCGCACCATCTCCACCGCGCGCCAGTGCATGGCGCCCATCGAGGGGCGCGGCACGGTGGTGCATTTCGATCACCGCTCAGACCAGCTGGTGGTGCACACCGCCAGCCAGATGCCGCACATCGTGCGCTCGGGCCTCTCCGAATGCCTGGGGTTGGAAGAGGGGCAGGTCCGCATCATCTCCCCGGACGTGGGCGGCGGCTTCGGCTACAAGGCCATCCTGCTCAGCGAGGACGTCTGCCTTGGCTGGCTCGCACGCAAGATCGGCCGGCCCGTGCGCTGGCTGGAGGACCGCCGCGAGCATTTGACCGCCAGCGCGAACTGCCGCGAGCACCATTACGAGATCACGCTCTATGCCGAGCGCGACGGCACGCTGCGCGGCATCGATTGCGAGGCCAGCGTGGATAGCGGCGCCTATTCCGCCTATCCCTTCTCCGCGTGCCTCGAAGCCGCGCAGGTGGCGAGCATCCTGCCCGGCCCCTATGATTTCCCCGCCTATCGCTGCCGCACCTGGTCGGTGGCCACCAACAAGTGCCCGATCCTGCCCTATCGCGGGGTGGCGCGGACCGGCGTGTGCTTCGCGCTGGAAGTGGCGCTGGATGCGCTGGCGGCCGAACTCGGCCTCGCCCCGGAAGTGGTTCGGCTGAAGAACCTCGTGCGGCCGGAGCAGATGCCGTTCGACAACATCACCAACAAGCATTTCGACAGCGGCGATTATCCCGAGGCGCTGCGGCAGGCGCTGGACGCCATCAAGGCCGATGCGGTGCGCACGCGCCAGCAGGCGGGGGAGCCGGACGGCCGCCGCATCGGCCTTGGCCTCTCCATCTATTGCGAGCAGGCGGCGCACGGCACCTCGGTCTATTCCGGCTGGGGCATCCCCATGGTGCCCGGCCACGAGCAGGCCGGCGCGCGCCTCACTCCCGATGGCGGGCTGGAACTGCGCATCGGCGCCCATTCCCACGGCCAGGGGCTGGAGACGACGCTGGCGCAGGTCGCCCACGAAATCCTCGGAATGCCGGTCGCCCGCACCCGCCTTGTTCATGGCGACACGGCCATGACGCCCTATTCCACCGGCAGCTGGGGCTCGCGCGTGATGGTGATGGCCGGCGGCGCGGTGGCGACCGCCTGCACTGAGCTTGCCGAGCGCATCCGCCGCATCGGCGCCCACATGCTGCAGGCGCGGCCGGACGAGGTGCGGCTGGAGGGCGGCCGCGTGGTCGGCCCCTCGGGCGACGTGACCATCCAGCAGGTGGCGCACACCTGGTATCGACGCCCGCAGGACCTGCCGGCGGACGTGGACCCGCATGGCCTCGAAGTCACCGCCGGCTACAAGCCGGTGCGCGACAGCGGCACCTTCAGCTACGCGGCCCATGCGGTGGTCGTCGCGGTGGACCCGGACCTCGGCGAGGTGGAGATCCTCGACTACGCCATCGTGGAAGACGGCGGCACGCTGGTGAATCCCATGGTCGTGGACGGCCAGATCATCGGCGGCCTCGCCCAGGGCATCGGCACCGCGCTCTATGAGGAGATGGCGTTCGACGCCTCCGGCCAGCCGCTCGCCTCGACGCTGGCGGATTATCTTTTGCCCGGCGCCCCGGAAGTGCCCATGCCCTTCATCGGCCACATGGAAACGCCCTCGCCCTATACCAAGTTCGGCGTGAAGGGCATCGGCGAGGGCGGGGCCATCGCGCCGCCCGCCGCCATCGCCAACGCCATCAACGATGCGCTCCGGCCCCTCGGCGCCGAAATGCTGCGCTCCCCCGTGACGCCCCGGCGCATCGTGGAGCAGGTGCTGGCGATGCGCGCCGGCGAAAGGAGCGCGGCATGAAGCCCGCCCCCTTCCGCATCGAGCGCCCGCACACCATCGCCGACGCTGTCGCGCTGCTCGTCTCCGGCGGGGACGGCGCGAAGGTGATGGCCGGCGGCCAGTCCCTTGGCCCCATGCTCAATCTGCGCCTCGCGACGCCCGAGCTGATCGTCGATCTCTCCGGGATCGACGATCTTCGCACCGTGCGCGAAGAGGCCGGGCACATGGTCTATGGCGCCCTCGTCACCCACGCCGATGTGGAGGACAGCCGCGCCCCGGACGTGGGCCAAAATATCTTGCGCCGCGTGGCCGGTGGCATCGCCTATCGCGCGGTGCGAAATCGCGGCACCATGGGCGGCAGCCTATCCCACGCCGATCCCGCCGCCGACTGGGTGAATGCCTTGTCCGTGCTCGGCGCTGAGGTGGAGATCGCGGGACCATCCGGCCCGCGCCGCCTCGCCATGGGCGCCTTCCTCGCCGGGGCGCTCGCCACGGCGCTGGAGCCAGGCGAAATCCTCGTTTCCGTGCGGGTGCCGAAGGTGCCTGCCACCGCCCGCTTCGGCTATGTGAAGCACTGCCGCAAGGTGGGTGAATTCGCCCACGCCATCGGCGCCGTGCTGATCGATCCCGCCGCCGGCACCGGCCGCGCGCTGATGGGCGCCATCGACGCGCCGCCGCTCGTCTTCGCTGATGCCGCGCCGCTGTTTGGCGGCCGCATCGATGCCGGCTTCTCCACGCGCTTCGACGCCTCCACCGCCGACGCGGCCCTTACCGCAGCCGGCATGACGGACGCGGTGGACCGCCATGTCCACGTCGAAGTGCTGCGCCGCGCCGTCGCCCAGGCCGCCAGCCTCTTCACCGACACGCGGAGCGCCGCATGACCGCTTCGCCAAGGCCCGAGACCCTCGCCATGGGCGCGTCCCGCATGATCTCGCTGACCCTCAACGGCCGCCCCGTGACGGCCGAGGCCGAGGGGCGCACCAACCTCGCCGATTTCGTGCGCGACACGCTGAACCTCACCGGCACGCACCTCGGCTGCGAGCACGGCGTGTGCGGCGCCTGCACCATCCTCGTGGATGGCGAGCCGGCCCGCGCCTGCCTCTCCTTCGCCGGTGCCTGCCAGGGGGCAGATGTTGTCACCATCGAGGGGCTGGACGACGATCCCGTCACCACTGAATTGCGCTCGGCCTTCAATCGCGAGCATGCGCTCCAGTGCGGCTTCTGCACGCCGGGCATGCTGGTGTCCGCGCGCGACCTCGTGCTGCGCCTGCCGGAGGCGGACGAGACGCGCATCCGCCTCGGCCTCGCCGGCAATCTCTGCCGCTGCACCGGCTATGCGGGCATCGTGAAGGCGGTGGCCTCCGTCATCGCCGCCCGGCGGGCGCAGGGCATCGGCCCGATGACCACCGAGCGCCGCCTCGGCCCGGTGGGCGCGCGGACGGGCGGCGCGGTTTCCGCCGCGCTGCCAGCGAGCGTTGCCATCACGGCAGGGCCGTCCTCCGTCACCACCTCCCTCGCCGACGATTTCACCCCCGCCCACAGCTTCGAGCAGAGCTTCGAGGTGCCCTTCCCACCGGCCGAGGTGTTCGCTTTCTTCGGCCACATCGAGGAAGTGGCGGCCTGCCTGCCCGGCGCGGTCATCGATGCCATGCCCTCGCCGGACAACGTGCAGGGCGGCATGCGGGTGAAGCTCGGCCCCATCGCCACCACCTTCCGCGGCGGCGCCCGCATCGGCCGCGACGAGGCGATGAAGAGCGGCACCATCCATGGCGCGGGGGCGGACGGGCGTTCGCGCACGGAGGGCATCATCCGCTATCGCGTCACGGACGGGGCGGCGCCCGGCTCCGCCCGCGTCGCGCTGGATGTGGGCTACACGCTGAAGGGGCCGCTTGCCCAGTTCGGCCGGCCGGGACTCGTGCGCGAGGTGGCGGGCCGCCTCATCGCCGAATTCGCGGCGAACCTCGAAGCCCGCCTTTCCGGCACCGCGCCGCCGCCCGTAGAGGCGCGCGGCCTCGACCCGCTCAAGCTTCTCTTCTCGCTCGTTTCCGATCGCCTCGGCCGCCTGTGGCGCCGTGGCGGCCCTTCCTCTTGACCCTGACTGCCCTTCGAGACTGGAGACCATCCATGATGATGTCACGCCGGACTACCCTCGCCGCCCTCGCCTTCAGCCTCATGGCCGGCACGGCCTTCGCCGCCGACACCATCAAGATCGGCGTCAACGAGCCCCTCACCGGCGCCTTCGCGGCCTCCGGCACCTATGTGGTGAACGGCGCCAAGATCGCCGCCGACGAGATCAACGCCAAGGGCGGCATCCTCGGCAAGAAGGTCGAGCTGGTCATCGAAGACAACAAGAGCAACCCGACCGAAGCCGCCTCGGTGGCGGAAAAGCTCATCACCTCCGACAAGGTGCCGGTCCTGATGGGCGCCTGGGGCTCCTCGCTCACCCTCGCCACCATGCCGAAGCTGGAGGAATATTCCGTGCCGATGCTGGTGGAGACCTCCTCCTCCGGCAAGATCACCACCTCCGGCAACCCCTTCATCTTCCGCATCTCGCCCCCGTCGGCGGTCGAGGCGGAAGCGTTCGAGCCCAGCGTCAAGAAGCTCGGCCTGAAGAAGGTGGACTTCCTCGTCATCAACAACGACTGGGGCCGTGGCGCCGCCGTCGACTTCTCCAAGATGCTGAAGGCCAACGGCGTCGAGGTCGGCCTCGTGGAGACCATGGACCAGTCGGCACAGGACATGAGCGCCCAGCTCGCCAAGCTGAAGGCCTCCGACGCCGACACCATCATGGTGACGAGCGCGGTGGACCAGCTCACCCTCCTGTTCAAGCAGATGGCGGCGCTGGGCCTGAAGAAGCGCGTCATCACCACCGGCGGTTCGCAGAATCCGGACCAGATCATCGCCCAGGCCGGCGCGGCGGCGGACGGCACCATGCACCTCACGACCTTCCTGCCCTGGTGGCCGGAAAAGACCCCGAACCCCGAGGCCACCGCCTATTTCCTCAACGAGTGGAAGAAGCGCGGCTTCGACTTCGCCGGTGCCACCGAGAGCTTCCGTGGGTATGACGGCATCCGCACGGTGGCGGCGGCCATTGCGGCGGGCGGCGGCACCGATCCCGCCTCCATCCAGAAGGGCTTCTGGAAGGTGGACTTCATGGGCCTCAACGGCCCCATCAAGTTCCAGAAGAGCGGCCCGGCGGGCAAGGAAAGCGGCCAGTCCAAGCCCAACGTCTACATCATCGAGATTTCCGGCGGGAAGGTGAACCAGGTTCAGCTCGGCGGCTGATCCGGTTCTACTCAAATTCCTCCGCCCTTGGGCGGCGCTTCAGGTGGGGGACGGCTCGGGCCGCCCCCCACCCTGCCCCGAACGCCAGACCGGACAGGCCAGATGGACCAATTGCTGCAACACATCTTCAACGCGCTGGTGCTCGGCGGCACCTATGCGCTCCTGGGCATCGGCCTCACCTTGATCTTCGGCATCATGAACGTGGTGAACTTCACCCACGGCGCGCTCTACACCTTCGGCGGCTACGCCATGTATCTGGCCGCCGTGGCGCTGGGACTGAACTTCTTCGTGGCGCTGCCGGTGGCCCTCGTGGCCGGTCTCGTGCTCGGCGCCCTCATCGAGTTCACCCTGCTGCGGCCACTGCGCCGCTCGGACATCGACACCACCATGCTGGTGATGATCGGCGCGGGCATCATCATGCAGTCCGGCACGCTCTGGATCTTCGGCGGCGTCGCCAAGGCCGTGCCCACGCCCTTCCCGGCGCAGCCGCTCACCTTCGGGCCGGTGTCGCTCTCCTACGTGAATTTGTTCGTGCTGTGCGCGGCGGTGGCGCTCATCGCCATCACCTACTTCACCATCAACGGCACCAAGCTCGGCCGCGCCATGCGCGCCACCTTCCAGGACCATGACACGGCGTCCCTGATGGGCGTCAATGTCTCGCTCATCTACACCGCCACCTTCGCCATCGGCTCGGCGCTGGCATCGGCGGCGGGCGCGCTGCTCGGGCCGGTCTATGTGGTAACGCCGCAGATGGGCGACCTCGCGGCGGTGAAGGCCTTCGCCATCGTCATCCTCGGCGGCCTCGGCTCCATCTCGGGCGCCACCATCGGCGGCTTCATCCTCGCCTTCGCGGAGGAGCTGGGCGCCGGCTACATCTCCTCGGGATATCGCGACGCCATGGGCTTCCTCATCATCATCGCGGTTCTGCTGGTGAAGCCCACCGGCCTGTTCGCGCGTGCGGAGCGGATCGGATGACGCGCCTCATCGCCCCCCTGTTCCTGGTCGTCTTCGCCCTGCTGCCGCTGGGCCTCACCGACCCCTATCTGCTCAATGCCCTCATCATCACGGGCATCCTCACCATCTGCGCCATGAGCCTCAACCTGCTGCTGGGCTTCACCGGACAGCTCAGCCTCGGGCATGTGGCCTTCTTCGGCATCGGCGCCTATGTCAGCGCGCTCACGGCGCTGGGCTTCGACGTGAGCCTGCCCTTCGGCATGCGCGTCACCCACGAGGGTGGCTCGCCGCTCCTCGGCTTCGTGCTCGCCATCGTGCTCACCGGGCTGTGCGGCTACCTCATCGGGCGGCTGTCTTTCCGGGTGCGCGGCGCCTATTTCGTCATCGTCACCATCTCGTTCGCCGAGGTGGTGCGGCTGGTGGCGCTGAACTGGGTGGAGCTGACGCAGGGCCCGCTCGCCCTCACCGCCATTCCCAATATGGTCCTGCCGGTGCCCGGCCTCGGCGACGTGGCGCTGCGCTCCAAGATGCAGAACTATTATCTGGTGCTGGCGGTGGCGGTGGTGAGTTATCTCCTCATCGCGCGCCTTGTGGCCTCGCGCTTCGGCCGGGCCATGCGGGGGCTGAAGGAGAATGAGTCCCTCGCGCTCTCCCTCGGCATCAACGCCACGCGGACGCTTACCATCGCCGCCACCGTCTCGGCCGCCATGGCGGGGGCGGCAGGCAGCCTTTATGCCCATTACATCCGCATCATCGACCCGGACGTGTTCCTGTTCTCCTACACGGTCACCATGGTCATCATGGTGGTGTCCGGCGGCAAGGGCACGCTGGCGGGGCCGCTGGTGGGCGGCATCATCTTCGGGCTGCTGCCGGTGGCGCTGCGCCCGGTGATGGCGCCGGAAGCGCAGTGGATCGTCTACGGCGCCATCCTCATCGCCATCCTGTTCCTGATGCCGCGCGGCATCGTGCCGGCGCTGGAAGGCCTTGCCGAGCGCATCGCGGCCCGCAGGAAGGCCAGTGACAAGCCATCCGACGCGATGCCTGCCAAGATGGGAGCGAACCCATGAGCACCACCCATGGCAACGCCATCCTGAATGTCGAGCACGTGGGCATGAAGTTCGGCGGCCTCACGGCCATCGCCGACCTGCATTTCGACGTCCATGAAGGCGAGATCCTGAGCCTCATCGGCCCCAACGGCGCCGGCAAGACCACCGCGTTCAACATCATGACCGGCTTCCTCAAGCCCACGCAGGGCCGGGTGCTGTTCCGTGGCCGCGACCTCTCGCAGACCCGGCCGAACGAGATCGCCCGCCTGGGCCTTGCCCGCACCTTCCAGCGCACCAGCGTGTTCGCCGACGACAGCGTGCGCGACAACGTGCTCATCGGCCTGCACCGCCACGGCGAGGACACGCGCTCGGGAATCCTCCTCGACCGTCTCTTCCCCACCCCCGCCGCGCGGCGGGCAGAGAATACGGTGCGCGAGCGGGCAGACGCCATCATCGACATGGTGGGCCTCACCGCCCGCGCCGGCGACAAGGCGGGCTCCCTCTCCTATGGCGAGCAGCGCCTCGTCGGCTTCGCGCTCGCGCTCGCCGTGGAGCCGAAGATGCTGCTGCTGGACGAGCCGGTGTCCGGGATGAATGCCTCTGAAACGCAGGGCTTCGTGCGCCTCATCCGCAAGGTGCGGGACGAAGGCGTCACCATCCTTCTCGTGGAGCACGACATGCCCATGGTGATGGAGGTGTCTGACCGCATCGTCTGCCTCAATTACGGGCGGCTGATCGCGGAAGGCCCACCCGAGGCCATCCGAACGGACCCGAAGGTCATCGAAGCCTATCTCGGCAAGAGCGCCGCGAAGCTGGAGCAGCGGGAGGTGGCCCATGCTTGAGATTTCCGATCTCGTCTGCGGCTACGGGCAGGTGGCCGCGCTGCGGGGCATTTCGCTGACCGTGGGCGAAGGACAGTTGGTGGCGCTGGTCGGCGCCAACGGCGCGGGCAAGTCCACCACGCTGCGCACCATCTCCGGCCTCGTCCCGGCCCGCGCCGGCTCCATCCGCCTTCAGGGCGACGACGTGACCCGCGTCGGGCCGCAGAAGATGCTGAAGCTCGGTGTCGCCCACTGCCCGGAAGGCCGGCGGGTGTTCCCGCACATGAGCGTTTCCGAAAACCTCGCCATGGGCGCCTATCTGCGCGCCAGCGATGCCAGACTGAAGGCGGACTACGAGCGCATCTACACGAGCTTTCCCCGCCTCGCCGAGCGGCGCCACCAGATGGCCGGCACCCTTTCCGGCGGCGAGCAGCAGATGCTGGCCATCGGCCGCGCGCTCATGTCGAGGCCCCGCCTCGTCCTGTTCGACGAGCCTTCGCTCGGGCTCGCGCCGAACATCGTGGAGCAGATGTTCGCCATCATCGGCTCCATCCGCGATGCCGGCACCACCGTGCTCCTCGTGGAGCAGAACGCGTTCGCCGCGCTGGAACTGTGCGACTACGCCTATCTGCTGGAGGCCGGACGCATCGTGATGTCCGGCAAGGGCGCGGACCTCATCGACGATCCCCACGTGCGGGCGGCCTACCTCGGCAGCTGAGGCGTCTTCCCCGGCCCCGCCGGCCGGGCAGATCAATCCTGGAGCAGCGGGCTTCGCGCAGCCAGCTGGCCGGCGTCCTCGAGCCGCGCGGCGGCGGCCCTGAAAAGGGGCGCCAGCCGCTCCGCCCATTGCCGCTGACCGTCCGGGCGGGCGACCAGATCCTGCCGGATCTCGATGCCCACATGGGGAATGCCGCGCCGCTCACCGTGCTCCGGAATGGTCCAGTCCGTCTCCTCGCTCACCGCGTAGGGCTCGTTGTCTCCCACGGTAAGCGTGGCATCGGCGCGCAGCAGCGGAAGCAGTGCCTGCGCGAGGCGGCTGTCGCGGTGGTGAAGCAGGCCCGCGTGCCACGGCCGCACGAAGCCGGCGAAGACCGGCGTGAAACTGTGCATGGCGATCAGGAGGACCGGCGCGCCCGCGGCGTGCCGCCGATCGAGTTCAGCGGCGATGCGCGCGTGATACGGCAGGAAGATTTCACTCTCGCGCGCCAGGCGATCCGCCGCGCCGACCCCCTGGTTGCCGGGAACGGGCGTCGCGTCGCTTTCCACCGGGATGGACTGCGCGGCGCCCAGCGGCCTGTTGCAATCGATCAACAGGCGAGAATAGTTCTGTTGAATGAGCGTGGCATCGAGTAATTCTGAAAGCGCGTGGCAGACGCTGGCGATGCCGATGTCCCAGGCGATGTGACGCTCGCGGTCCACCGCCGAGAGGCCAAGCGTTCCGACAGAGCGGGGAAGCCTGTTTCCCGCGTGATCCGCAACGAGAAGGAACGCGGAACGGCCTTCGGGATTTAATACCGTGACTGGCGGCATGTCGCCGGCCGTCAACAGGGAAACAGGCGCGCTCACGTCAGAACCTTTCCGGCACGGGCCATGCATCTGACGCGACAGCCCCGGGGCTGCGCGCACCATAACCGATCCGCGGGCCATGTCCGCACAGAGCTGAGGCCTATATGCTGATCCACGCCGGCTACGAAATTACTTACGGCTGCCCGCAGCCGACGCCCATGATTCTCACCCTGAGCGTCCACCCCTCGCGGTTCGACGATCTCGTGAACCCGGACCGGGTGATGTTCGACCCGCCGATTCTCGCCAACACCTATCACGACAGCTTCGGCAATTTCTGCCATGTCATCCAGGCGCCCGCCGGCGGCCTCACCATGCGCACGAACTTCACGATTCGCGACAGCGGCCTGCCGGACGACGTGGCTCCCTCCGCCCCACAGCATCCCCTCGGCGAACTGCCCGTGGGCGTGCTCCTCTTCCTTCTGGGCAGCCGCTATTGCGAGACGGATCGCCTGAGCGCGTTCGCCTGGTCGAAGTTCGGGCACTTGCCCAAGGGCTGGCCGCTGGTGCAGGCCATCTGCGATTTCGTCCACAACCACATCGCGTTCGACTATGCCCACGCGAGCCCGCTGAAGACCGCCTTCGACGCCTTCACGAGCAAGGAAGGCGTCTGCCGCGACTTTGCCCACCTCGCCATCACCCTGTGCCGCTGCATGAACATTCCGGCCCGCTACTGCACCGGCTATCTCGGCGACATCGGCGTCCCGGCCGATCCGGCGCCGATGGATTTCAGCGCGTGGTTCGAGGTCTATCTCGGCGGACGGTGGTATACGTTCGACGCCCGGCACAACACCCCGCGCATTGGCCGCATCCTGATGGCCCGGGGACGGGACGCGACTGATGTCGCGCTCGTGACATCCTTCGGCCCCGCGACGCTCACGTCGTTCAAGGTGGTTACGCACGAGGCTGCGGCGGCCGCATAGGTGATGGCGGACGAAGCCCATCGCTTTGGTGGCCCGTCCCCTCTACACTCACCCCACACCGGCCAAGGCCGGCCTCCGGGCAAACGGCCAGACAGCTGGCCGGGGAACCGGGATGATCTTCAGATTGGATATCTTTTGCAGGTTCTCGTCAGAGACAACAACGTTGAGCAGGCCCTCAAGGTTCTCAAGAAGCGCATGCAGCGGGAGGGCATTTTCCGCGAGATGAAGCAGCGCAAGGCCTATGAAAAGCCCTCGGAACGCAAGGCGCGCGAGCATGACGAGGCGGTGCGTCGGCACCGCAAGGCGGCGCGCAAGAAGGCGCAGTATGAAGGCCTGATCGCCGCCCCCAAGCGCCGCGCCAGGCCTACGGCCGGCCGAGGCCCGGCAACCGGCGCCGCGCCCTCTTTTACCGCCCGGTGATTCCCGCGGTGGGTCGGGGCCCGGGCCCCGGCCACCCGCCACCAGTTACCGCTGCTCAGTAGAACGGCCGGGCGAGGCTGGCCGAGGCGAGGCGTTTGCCATCCGCGTCGAGGGCCTCGACGGTCCATGTGTAGATACCGCCGACACAGGGCGACCTGTAGGACACGGCGCCCCGCGGGACGGCGCCCTGCTTGGGGAGTTGCACATCCGCTCCGCCCAGTTCCCGGCCGCTCGGCCCCAGCAGCGCGAAACGCAGTCTGGCGGTGCCCGCCGGCACGTTGCCCAACTGGAACTCCGGGCTGTTCGGCCGCGGCACGCACATGGTGGTTCCGAGCCAGGTGAAATCGAGCGTCATGTCCGGAGCGCTCGCCGCGGCGGAGGAGATGCCTGCTGAGATGAGGCAAGCGAGGGCATACGTCTTTTTCATGACAGCTCCATCAGCTTCCGCTTCGAAGCCGCAATGATCCTAGCATAGATGGGCGAGGGGACCGCCCGAAAACTACGGGGCTGATTCTTTCGTCTCGACGAGAATTGATCGCGCCCGCGCGTAAAACCGTGCTACAGAGGGCCCATGAACACTAAATTTGACGCTGACGGCCTCGTTGAGTTCGTCGCAGGCTTCCGATCCCCGCAAGGGCGGTTCAGGATCGTTCGCATCATGCCCGATGACAAAGGCGAGCCGAGCTATCGCGTAAAAGGCGAGCACGAGGCGTTCGAGCGGATCGCGCGCGAATCCGAACTGCGCCGACCCGGCGAAATATAGGCGGTATATGGAGCGGCACGGATAAAAAAACCGGGCCTTGCTATCAACACAATAGCCTCCTATGTTGTGTTTGTCTGAATTTGACGGCTGATTTTCTGGCGCCACAGAGTGCCTGACGATACCTCCCTTCAATTTCTAACTTTTGTTCAGCTCGATCACTCGGGCTGTGCACCCACGCGCGATTGAAAGGAAATCGTCATGAATATCGGTACTGTGAAGTGGTTCAACGCCACCAAGGGCTTCGGCTTCATCCAGCCCGACAACGGCGGCGCGGATGTGTTCGTGCATATCTCGGCCGTCGAGCGCGCCGGAATGCAGGGCCTCGCCGAAGGCCAGAAGCTCCAGTTCGACGTCGTCCGTGACAACAAGTCCGGAAAGAACTCGGCCGGAAACCTCCAGGCCGCGTGACATTACTCTAGCGGACCACGGATGTACTGGCCGCTGGACTGATGCACATACAGTTCTGAAAAACCCCGCCCTCACCGGCGGGGTTTTTTATTTCATTTTTCAGTTGGCTTATCTTATCTCTGCGGCTTTGATCTCGGATGTGGTATTGTGATTCATGACTCCGATCACACCACATCAGAATACGCTTTCCAGCGCCGAGAGCCGCCGCCAGCTGGATGAATCCATCGAGCGGGCCATGGATCGCTACAGGACCGACTTCGAGGCGATGCGCGAGAACAGCGCGCGTCTGCGCGCCGTGCGTGAGGCGCGCGATCGGGAGGCCGCGGCCATTCCCGCCACCAAGACCGGCAAAAAGACGACTGCAAAGCGCCGTATCAAAGCCTGACCCGGAAGCCGCGATGAGTGCCCCCATGAAGGCCGTTCGCGTCGGCCGGCGGCCCGCCCGCATGGCGATGGCACAATTGCCACACCTCACGCTGCGATAGCCGGTCTCCGACCCTTAGGCACAGGCGAAACGGCGCAAATGCTGCGTCTCCGGCGGATGGCTGCCCTGCGGGATTGAGGCTGGCGCTTGCCAGAGACGCCGCTTGGCGGCAAAGTCCCCGCCGAAATGTGCTCAAGCGTTGCGACAGTCGCGGCATCCGCGTCGCGCGACGGGCAGAAGGGACACTTAGAGATTACCATGACCGATGACGTTGCCATGTCCGGGGCCCGGTCCGGCGCCCTTAGCCGCCGCTCCTTCCTCTTCGGCTCGGCCCTCGGCGTCGGCGCACTGGGTCTTGCCGGCTGCTCGTCCGACGTGATGAGCCTCGCCGAAGCACAGAAGATCTACCCGGCAATGCCGAACGAGAAGTTCCCGATCCCCGCGCCGGACATCAGCAAGGTCAACCCCAAGTACTACCGCCGCACCGTCGCCTACGAGAGCAATGAGGCGCCCGGCACAATCATCGTCGACCCGAGCAATTATTACGTCTACCGCATCGAGGGCGAGGGCAAGGCCACCCGCTACGGCGCGAATGTGGGCCGCGCCGGCTTCCTGTGGAGCGGCGATGCCTATGTCGGGCGCAAGGGCGAGTGGGCGGTGTGGACGCCCCCCAAGGAGATGATCAAGCGCCAGCCCGAGGCGGGCAAATGGGCCAACGGCATGCCCGGCGGCCTCGATAACCCCCTGGGAGCCCGTACGCTGTATCTCTACCAGAACGGCCAGTACACGCTCTACACCATCTATGCGAGCAGCGACCCAGAGTCGATCGGCTCCGGCATCACCAGCGGCTGCGTCGGCCTGCTCAGCCAGGACATGATCGATCTTTATGACAAGACGCCGGTGAAGACCAAGGTCGTCGTCCTGCCGGCCTGAGCCAGCTGGCGTTGCCGTTCGCGTTGTTCGTGCGGATCGGCCGCGGCGCGTGGAGGTGGCTTTTCGAGGCCTGAAGACGACCTCGATGCAGCCGTCCGTCGTCTTTCCGCCCGCGCGGCGATCAGCTGGCGAAGCTGGCCGCCGCGAGCCCAAGTACCAGCAGGCCTGCCGCGACGAGCGCCCAGGTGCCCCAGTTCGGCGGCGCATTGGCGTGGGCGCGATTGTCCTCCTCGCTTTGGGGCCGATACAGCTCGCCGAGGCTGGGGTCGCCATCGGCGATCCGGTCGCCCGTCTCCGGCGGCCGCCAGTCCTGCTGCGGCGCGTGGCCGCCGGCCTCGTCATCCGTTCCCAGCGGAGCGGCGGCGAAATCGGGGCCGCGCACCTTGTCGCGGTTCTGGCCGGTGTCGGTGGCGTGGCGGGTTCTCTCGGCGTCGGATCCCTCTTGTGCCATGGCTGCGCTCCTTTCGCTCTTGCCTGTCTCGCAAAGGAAAGTGCCCTGCCCCAGCAGACGTTCCAGCCCGCCTCCCATGCGCGCGATGGACAAAGCCGCAATTGCATTGAACAGCGCGTCCCGTCAGGACGAGAGCACGCGCCGATCTGATTGCACCGCAATCAGATCGGATAACGCGTTCTCTATCATTAAGTTAGAGGGCGATTAACCGATCAAATTGGTTCAATTTGATCGGATCGCGGTCTAGGTCTTGGCCGGGGCCGCGGCGCTGTCGGTCCGTCGATCGGGGGTTTCGATGCTGTTCCTCAATCCTGTCGAGCGTCTGGTCGCCGAGGTTCACTACCGGCTCGACGAGAAGTGGCGGAAGAAGGGCCGCACCGCCTGGTCGGATCCCAACCGCGCCAATGCCGAGGTGGACAGCTTCCTGGAAGGCCCCTCGTTCGACCGCGACGGCAACCTCTTCTTCGTCGACATCCCCTTCGGCCGCGTGTTCCGGTTGACGCCCGGCGGCGATTGCGATCTGGTCTGCGAATACGACGGCTGGCCGAATGGGCTGAAGATCCACAGGGACGGCCGCATCTTCATCTGCGACCACAAGGCGGGCCTGCTCCTGCTCGATCCCCGGACAGGGACCATCGCGCCGCTCCTCGCCTCGCGCAACAGCGAGGCATGGAAGGGCCTGAACGACCTCGTCTTCGCCGCCGACGGCACGCTCTACTTCACCGATCAGGGCCAGACCGGCATGCACGACCCCACCGGCCGCGTCTACCGGCTCGATGTCGGCGGGAAGCTCGACATGCTGCTGGGCAACGTGCCGAGCCCGAACGGCCTCGTACTCGACATGACCGAGAGCCGCCTCTACCTCGCCGTGACGCGCCAGAACGCCGTCTGGCGCTGCCCCATCATGACGGACGGCACCCTCTCCAAGGTCGGCACCTACATCCAGCTCTCCGGCGGCCATGGCGGCCCGGACGGCATGGCGCTGGACGAGGAAGACGGGCTCATCGTCTGCCAGCTCGGCGTCGGCGTGTGGCGTTTCGATTCCCTCGGCATGCCCACGCACCTCATCACCGGCCGCGTCGGGCGGACCCTTACCAACGTCGCCTTTGGCGGCAAGGACAACAAAACCCTGTTCATCACAGAATCCGATACGGGCACGATCCTGAAGGTGGACATGCCGGCGGCCGGCAAGACGATGTATTCCCACACGTGAACGGGATGAACTGAAACGCCGGCAACCCTGCTAAATGCCACTGCATTGGTGAACCAAATTCAGTAATCGTTGTGTTTTTCGCGTTACCGGCCTCGCGCCGCTTTCGGCATCATCGCGCGCTTAAAAGATCAAAGCACGACGAGGAGACGAACGTTGAGCGGCCAAGCCCCTGCCATCCCTGGCGATATCGTCCTTTCCGGACCCGATGGCGTGTCCCTTTCCACGGCACTCCCGCTCATGGCGCATGCCATCCGCTTTCTGGCGGTGGATGCCATTCTCGCGGCGGGCGAAGGCCATCAGGGCGTTCCCCTCGGCATGGCCGAGATCGCGACGGTGCTCTACAGCCGACACCTGAAATTCGATCCCGCCGACCCCACCTGGCCGGACCGGGACCGCGTGGTGCTCTCCAACGGGCACGGCTCCACTTTGCTCTATTCGCTGCTGCACCTCACTGGCTATCACCACATCTCGCTGGATGCAGTGAAGAGCTTCCGTGAACTCGGTTCAACCTGCGCCGGCCATCCCGAATACGAGCCGGCCGCCGGTATCGAGACCACCACCGGCCCGCTCGGGCAGGGCATCGCCAATGCGCTTGGCATGGCCATCGCCGAAGCTCATCTCAACGCCCGCTTCGGCGACGACCTCATCGACCATCGCACCTGGGCCTTCGTCGGCGACGGCTGCCTGCAGGAGGGCGTGGGGCAGGAGGTGATCCAGCTCGCCGGCCACCTGAAGCTCGGCAAGCTCACCTTCTTCTGGGACGATAACGCCATCACCGACGACGGCTCCACCGAGCTCTCCATCTCCGAGAACGTGGCCGAACGCTTCCGCGTCGCCGGCTGGCATGTGGTGGAGATCGACGGCCACGACATCGCGGCGGTGGACGCCGCCATAAGCGCCGCCAAGGCCGATCCTCGCCCCTCCATGATCGCCTGCAAGACCACCATCGCCCGTGGCATCCCGCGCCTTGAAGGCCAGCGCGGCGGCCATTCCGGCAAGCTCTTCCCCGAGGATCGCGCCGCCATGGCCGCCCGCTTCGGCTGGACCGGCGGCAGCTTCGACATTCCCGCCGACATTGGCGCAGCCTGGCGCGCCACGAGCAGGCCCGGCGCGGACGCGCGGGCCACCTGGCGCCAGCGGCTCGCCGCCACCGGCAATGCGGTGCAGGATGAGTTCCACCGCACCATCGCCGGCACCCTTCCTGCCGGCACGCGCGAGGCCATCCACGCCTACAAGGCGAAGGCGGCGGCCGAGGCGAAGGCGGACTTTTCCATCGCCACCTCCGGCGACATCGCAGGCTCGCTCTACGAGGTGCTGCCCGACATCATGACCGCCTGCGCGGACCTGGAAGCCCCCACCAACCACAAGCGCCAGCTCTCCGCCTTCACCGCGAAGGATCGCGCCGGCCGCTACATCCATTGCGGCGTGCGCGAGCATGCCATGGGCTCCCTCGCCAACGGCATGGCCGCCCACGGCGGCGTCATCCCGCTGGCGGTCACCTACCTGCCGTTCTCGGATTACGAGCGCCCGGCCCTGCGCATGGCGGCGCTCATGGGTCTGCCGGTGAAGTTCGTGTTCAGCCACGATTCCATCGGCATCGGCAAGAACGGGCCGACCCACCAGCCGGTGGAGATCATCGCCTCGCTGCGCGCCATGCCGAACATGATGGTGCTGCGCCCCTGCGACGCCATCGAGGCGGCCGAGGCGTGGGAGATCGCGCTGGAGCATCGCACCGGCCCGGTGGCGCTCGTGTTCGCGCGCCAGTCCCTGCCGGCCCTGCGTCACGATGGCGGCGCGGAGAACCGCTCGGCCCGCGGCGCCTATGTCCTTCAGGAGGCCGAAGGCGGCCCGCGCCGCGTCACCCTCATCTCCACTGGCTCGGAAGTTCAGATCGCCGTGGAAGCCCGCGCGCAGTTGCAGGCCGAGGGCATTCCCACAGCGGTGGTCTCCATGCCTTGCTGGAGCCTGTTCGAGGCACAGGATGCCGCTTACCGCAAGGCGGTGCTGGGCGCGGGTACCGTGCGGGTCGCCGTCGAGGCGGCGGTGAAGTTCGGCTGGGAACGCTGGATCGGCGAGGAGGGCGGCTTCGTCGGCATGACGGGCTTCGGAGCCTCCGGCCCCGCCGATGCGTTGTACCGGCACTTCGGCATCACTGCCGAGGCCGTGGCCGAGGCCGCCCGCGTGCGGCTCTGAGCCTGTCGCGACAATCGGAAAGAACAAGACCATGCACAAGATCGTCGTTCTCGACCGCGACACCATCGCGCCTGAGGTAAATGTCCGCCGCCCGTCCTTCCCCCATGAATGGGTGGAATATGATCGCACCAGCGCAAGCGAGGTGATCGAACGGGCGAAGGACGCCACCATCATCATCAACAACAAGGTGGACCTGCGCGCCGACACGCTCGCCCAACTGCCCCACCTGAAGCTCATCGCCATCGCCGCCACCGGCACCGATTGCGTGGACAAGACCGCGGCGACCGCGCAGGGCGTCCCCACGGTGAACATCCGTGGCTATGCCAAGGCGACCGTGCCGGAGCACACCTTCGCGCTGCTGCTCTCCCTCGCCCGCTCCATCGTGCCCTACCGGGCCGAGGTGCTGGAGGGCGCTTGGCAGGCGGCGCAGCAATTCTGCTTCTTTACCAACCCCATCGTGGATCTCGCCGGCCGCAGGCTCGGCATCGTCGGCGCGGGCGTGCTGGGCTCGCAGGTGGCGGGCATCGCGCGGGCGTTTGGGATGGACGTGGTGTTCTACGATCCCATGGCGAAGCCGGGCACGGCGGGCGTTGTCGGCCTCGACGAACTGATCGAGACCTCCCATGCCATCACCCTGCACTGCCCGCTCACCGACGAGACGCGTGGCATGTTCGACATGGCCGCCTTCCGGCGCATGAAGAACCGGCCGATCCTCATCAACACCGCCCGCGGCGGGCTGATCGTGGAGGAGGATCTGGAGATCGCCCTCGACGAGGGACTGGTGAGCGCCGCCGGCCTCGACGTGACCCTGCCCGAGCCCCCGGCCCCCGACAGCGCCTTCATGCGCCTCGCGCGGCGGCGCAACGTCATCTGCACACCGCACATCGCATGGGCCTCGCTGGAGGCCCAGCAGGCGCTGGCCGACCAGCTCATCGACAACATCGAGAACTTCGTCGCCGGCCGGCCCACCAACGTGGTATCGCCGGACTGAGCCGGCCGGCGCCTCCGCGCCGGCTTTCCCGTCGACCGATACAGAAAAGGCGGCCGTTCCGGCCGCCTTTCCCCTGTTTGCGCGTGGGCTTCGATCCCGTCAGTAGATGGTCAGGGCCGGGACATAGCTCATCAGTAGCAGCACAACCATGGCCACGCCGAAGAAGGGCCACAGTTCCCGCGTCGTCTCTCCCAGCGTCGTTCGCGCGATGGAAGTGGAGATGAATAGCGTCGTTCCTATGGGCGGCGTGTAGAGACCGATGCCCAGGTTCAGCACCATGATGATGCCGAGCTGCACGGGATCGAGCCCGATGGACGCGGCCAGCGGCACGAAGATCGGCCCCAGCAGCAGGATCGCCGGCGGCAGGTCGATGGGCATGCCCACGAGCAGCAGCAGCACGTTCATGGCAAGGATGACGAGCATGGGGTTGGAGATGGTGGCGGACGCCCACTCCGCGAACCGCTGCGGCACCTGGTCGAACGTCAGGATCCAGCCGACGATGGCCGAGCCCATGATGACCAGCATGACCACGCCTGTGGCCAAGCCGGCCTCGATCATCGAGACGCGGAAGCGCGCCCACGTCATGTCGCGGTAAAGCACAAGGCTCAGGATCAGCGAATAGAGCACCGCGAGGACCGCGATCTCGGTGGGTGTCGCGATGCCGAATCGCAGGCCCAGCAGGATGAGAACGGGCATCAACAGCGCCGGCATGCTGCGCCAGGCCAGGCGCATCAGCTCCACCTTCGACACCGGCGTCTCTGCCGAGACGTAGCCCCGCCGCCGCGCAATGTAGCTGCACAGCACGATGAAGCCGCCCGCCATGAGGAGACCCGGCAGGATTCCGGCCGTGAACAGGTCGGCGATCGAGACGTTCGAGACCAGCGAATACAGGATCAGGGGAATCGACGGTGGGATCAGGATGTCGATGATCGCCGAGGTCGCGTTGTTCGCCGCGCACAACGGCGCGGGATAGCCCTGCTTCTTCTGCCAGGGGATCAGCACCGAGCCGAGGGCGCTGGCGTTCGCCACTGCGCTCCCGGAGACTCCGCCGAACACGACGGACGCCACCACCGTGGTGGAAAGCGGCCCGCCGCGCCAGCGCTGCATGGCCTTCGAGGCGAAGGCGAGCAGTTCGCTGCCGAGCTTCCCGCCCAGCATCAGAGAGCCGGCGAGCATGAAGAAGGGCAGCGCCAGCATGGGGAAGGACTGTGTCTGCTGATACATCTGCTGACCGATGATGGTCAGCGGGATCTGGCCCTGCACGAGCAGCGCCACGCCGGCCGAGATGACGAGGGCGTGCCCGACGGGAATGGCCAGCAGCATCAGGACGGTGAATGCGAAGATGAGAACAAGGCTCACGAGACAAGCTCCTCGGGGCTTGGCACCGGCATGGCCTCCGGCCCGAGAAGGGCGACCCGCGTGGCCTGGGTTGCTGTGGCGAGGATGACGAGCACAAGCCCGCCGCCGAGGGTGAGGTAGCCGTAGCTCGAGGGAATGCCCATCACGGGCGACTTGTCGATCCAGAGCATGTCGGCCAGCTCGAAGATGTCGCGCGATAGGACGATGTAGCTGGCGATCACGATGATATGGCCGAACACCAGCATGTTGCGCGCGCCGGTGCGGCCAAGCTTCGAGAGCACCGTCTCCACCGCCATGTGGCCGCCCCTCTGAACGGCGAGCACCACACCGGCCATGATGAACACCGGGAACAGCCGCTCCGGCAGTTCTTGCGCGAAGCGGAAGCCGCCGGATTCGAGGACATAGCGCGCCGCCACGTTGGCGGCGAGCAGGGCGAGTAGCAGCGTGCCAACGAGGATCACCACCGCCTGGCAGAACCAGGCGATGGCGAGATCCACGCGATCGGCACCGCGGATGGCGCCTGAGCGCCATCCGGACGGGGCGGTCGTGGTATCGCTGTTCACGGGATCAGGTCCGGGCGGCAGCGACGAGACGGGTGACGAAATCGCCGAAGGGCTTCGCCTTCCAGATCTCGTAGACCTTGGCGGAGGCTTCGCGGAAGGCCGGCTTGTCCGCCTCGTTGACCTCGAGCTTCGGATTGGCGCGGAAGTCCGCCTCCGCCTTGGCATTGGCGTCGGCGAACAGCTTGCGCTGCAGGTCGCCCGCCTCCTTGGCCGCGCCCTTGATCACGTCGCGGTCGGCCGGGGTGAGGCGCATCCAGGTGATCTGCGACATGAGGAAAGGCGAGCATTCCCACTTGTGCCCGGTGAGCGAGATGAACTTGTTCACCTCGTAAAGCTTCGAAGAATAGATATTGACCAGCGGGTTCTCCTGACCGTCCACCACGCCCTGCTGGAGCGCCACATACAACTCGCCGAACGAGATCTGCTCGGTGGATGCGCCGAGGGTCTGGAAAATGTCGATGGTCATCGGATCCGGCGGGGTGCGGATCTTGAGACCCTTGAGGTCCGCCGGCTTCACAATGGGCCGCTTGCTGTTGGTGACGTTGCGGATGCCGTTGTCCCACCAGCCGAGCGGCACCATGCCGATCTTGCCGAAACGCTGGTCAAGCTCGGTGCCGATGGGGCCTTCCAGCACCTTGAAGGCGGCTGCGGAATTCGCGAACAGGAAGGGAAGCCCGAGCGCTGCCAGCTCCGGCAAAAGGGCCGACGTGGAGCCCTGGGAATTCACCGTCATGTCCACCGCGCCGGTGCGCAGGCTGGTGAGCAGCGACTGCTCGTTGCCGAGCTGCTCGGCGCCGGCGACGCGCACCGAGATGCGGCCGTTGGTGCGCTCCTTGACCAGTTCGCCGAACTTGTCCGCGGCGACCCACCGCGGGTTGCCGGCAGCGGCATTGTGCCCGAGGGTGAGGTTGATCTGCGCCTGGGCGAAGGCTCCGCGCGTCAGGGTCAGGATGGCGGGCATGGCCAGACCGGCCGCCAGCAGGGTACGGCGGTTCGGCCTCAGGATGGTCGGCGTATCGTTCATTTTCGTTTCCTCCATCATGCCGTGTTCGGCTGCTTTTGATTGGTCAGTCCCGGCCCTGCAGGGCGCGGTAGGCGGCGATCACTTGGCTGTCGTCCTCGGCGCCGCGGCCACGGCCGGAGACGGAGAGGAACATCTGGTGGGCGGTTGCGGCGAGCGGCAGCGCGGTCTTCGCGCCGGCACCGGCTTCCAGCACGATGCCGAGATCCTTCACGAAGATGTCCACCGCGCTGGTCACGCGCGGCGCGCTCTCCAGCATGCGCGGGCCGCGATCCCGCAGCATCCAGCTGGAGGCCGCGGAGCCGGAGACGATGTCGAGCATGGCGTTCATGTCTAGGCCGAGCGTCTCGGCGAGCGACAGGGCCTCGCCGGCGACCGCCAGATGCACGCCGCACAGGAGCTGGTTCACCGCCTTGGCGGTGGCGCCCTGCCCGGCCTTGTCGCCTAGCAGAACCACCTTGGAGCCCATGGCGTCCAGCACCGGCTTCACCTGAGCGAAGAGATCGGACGCCGCCGCGACCATGATGGTGAGGCTGCCGGCTTCCGCCCCGACCACGCCACCCGAGACGGGGGCGTCCACGAGGCGGCGGCCTTCGGCTTCCACACGCTTCGCGAGGGCCGCCACGGCGGCCGGCGGGCAGGTGGCCATGAGGATGACCGCGCCGCCCTCTGGCAGATGCGCCAATGCGCCCGCGCCGAACAGGATATCCTCGGCCTGGGCGGCATTCACCACCATCAGCACCACGGCATCCTGGCCGGCGAAAGCGTCTGCCACACTGGCCGCGGCCGCGCCACCGGCCTCGGCGAGCTTCGTCCCGGCCTCGGGCCGGATATCGAAGCCCGTCACGGCGAAGCCGGCACGGGCGAGGTTGGCGGCCATCGGCAGGCCCATGGAGCCGAGCCCCACAAAGCCGATCTTCTTCATCTTGTCCTCCCGTTCGGCCCGCCTCTCTTGCCGGAGGCTGGGGCCGTATGAATCTATTTCAGCCAGCCCTTCACCTGCGCGCAGAGCGCGTCGGTGGAGATGCCGTAGCGATCGTGCAGGGTGGGCAGCGCGCCGGCGGCCAGGAATTCGTCCGGCAGGCCGATCATGCGGAAGGCGGGGTGGACGCCCTCGCGCATCAGCAGCCCCGCCACCGCCTCGCCGAGGCCACCGATGACGGTGTGGTTCTCCACCACGACCACGAGGCGACCGGGCTTGGCGCAGGCTTCCAGAATGGTCGCCGTGTCGAGCGGCTTGATGGTGGGCACATGCAGCACGCCCACGTCCACGCGGTCAGCTTCCAGGGCCTTGGCGGCTTCCAGCGCGCGCATGGTCATGATGCCGGACGAGATGAACAGCACCTCGTAGCCGTCGCGCAGCAGCTTCGCCTTGCCCAGCTCGAAGGTGTAGCCATACGCGTCGAGCACCAGCGGAACCTGCCCGCGCAGCAGGCGCATGTAGACCGGGCCCTTGTGGGCGACGACGGCCGGCACCGCCTGTTCGATCTCGTGCGCATCGCAGGGATCGATCACCGTCATGTTCGGAATGGCGCGCATCAGCGCCAGATCCTCGGCCGCCTGATGGGACGGGCCGTAACCGGAGGTGAGGCCCGGCAGGGCGCAGACGATCTTCACGTTGCGGTCTTCTTCCGCGATCGTCTGGTGGATGAAGTCGTAGGCCCGGCGCGAGGCGAACACCGCATAGGTGGTGGCGAAGGGCGTGAAGCCTTCCGCCGCGAGGCCCGAGGCGGCGCCGAACAGAAGCTGCTCGGCCATGCCCATCTGGTAGTAGCGATCCGGGAAGGCCTGCTGGAAGATGTGCAGGTCCGTATACTTGCCGAGGTCCGCCGTCATGCCGACGATGGAGGGGTCGGTCTTCGCGCATTCCACCAGCGCGTGGCCGAACGGGGCCGGCTTGGTGCGCTGCCCCTCGCCTGCGATGGACGCGATCATGGCGGAGGTGGTCAGGCGCGGCTTGGCCGGGGCGTCAGCCTTGGCGGTAGCTGCGGGTTTCATGCGGGCTTCCTCTCGTCGAGGGCGGCCAGGGCCAGCTGCCACTCATGGGCATCGACACGGATGAAGTGGTTCTTGTCGCGCGCCTCGAGGAAGGGGATGCCCTTGCCCATGAGCGTGTCGGCGATGATCATGCTGGGCCGGCCGCCATTGGCGTCCTTGGCCGCGTCGAAGGCGTTGCGCACGGCGTTAAGGTCGTTGCCGTCCACCCGCTGTACGAACCAGTTGAATGCCGCGAGCTTCTCCGCCAGCGGCTCGAAGCCGAGCATGGAGGTGGACGGGCCGTCCGCCTGCTGGTTGTTCACGTCGACGATGGCGATGAGGTTGTCGAGCTTGTAATGGGCGGCCGACAGGATGGCCTCCCACACCGAGCCTTCGTCCAGCTCGCCGTCGGAGAACAGGGTGTAGACCCGGCTGTCCGAGCCCTTGCGCTTCAGGCCGAGGCACTTGCCCACCGCGATGGACAGGCCGAGGCCCAGCGAGCCGCCGGACATTTCCATGCCCGGGGTGTAGGCCGCCATGCCCGACATGGGCAGGCGGCTGTCGTCAAAGCCGTAGGTCTCCAGCTCGTCCTCGGGGACAATGCCGGCCTCGATCAGCGCCGCATAGAGCGCGATCGCATAATGGCCGTTGGAGAGCAGGAAGCGGTCGCGCCCCTCCCATTCGGGGTTCTGGGGCTCGTAGCGCATCGCATGGAAATAGGCGGTGGCCAGCACGTCCGCGATGTCGAGGGCCTGGGCGATATAGCCCTGCCCCTGCACCTCGCCCATGCGGATGGCATGACGCCGGATGTTCCGGGCGCGCCGCTCCAGCGAGACGTTGGAAGTTGAAGTGGTCATTGTCCCTGTTCCTGTCGGGGAGCGCCCGCGCCGGAACGGCCCCGGTCGCCTCGCGACCAGCCGTCCGCATCGCGCCGTGGCGGACCGGGATTAGTGGATCAGCATGCCGCCGTTGACGTCGATCACCGCGCCGGTGACGTAGGCGGAGAGGTCGCTGGCGAGGAACAGATAGATGCCGGCCACGTCGCTCGCGTCGCCGAGGCGGTTGAGCGGGATGCCCTTCAGGATGTCCTTGCGCATCTCGTCGGTCAGCTTGCCGCCGGTGATGTCGGTCTGGATCAGGCCGGGGGTGACGCAGTTCACGCGGATGCCATCCACGCCGAACTCGCGGGCCATCGCCTTGGCGAGGCCGAGCACGCCGGCCTTGGCGGAGGAATAGTGCGGGCCGCCGAAGATGCCGCCGCCGCGCTGCGCGGACACCGACGACATGCAGGCGATGGAGCCGGACTTGCGCGCCTGCATGTGCGGGATGAACACCTGGCTGAGGAACAGCACGCCCTTGCAGTTGATGTCCTGGATGCGGTCCCAGCTCGCCTCGTCGATGTCGAGGGTCTTCACCGGCTGGGTCACTCCGGCATTGTTGACGAGGATGTCCACATGGCCGAACGCAGCGATCACCGCATCGGCGGCGGCCTGGCAGGAGGCCTTGTTGGCCACGTCGCAGCCGACGCCCATGTGCTCGGGGCCGAGTTCGGTGGCGGCGGCCTTGGCGGCGGCCTCGTCGATGTCGAGAATGGCGATACGCGCGCCGTGGGCAGCGAACAGCTTCGCCGTGGCAAGACCGATACCGCGGGCGCTGGCCGCGCCGGAAATGGCGGCGGTCTTGTTCTGAAGCAACATGGTTTCCTCCACGAGGGGCTTCTTTTTGTAAGAGTGATACTGGCTCGCCTTTTCCCGGCTGAAAAACGCAAAAATTGCGCGAATAGATGAGTCATGTTCATCTAGCCCCTCGGCGCAGCCGGGCTTCCGTAGCGACCGCCGTCTTGAGGGCTCAACCATGAAGCGCCTTCCGCTGTCCGCCTTGCAGGCGTTCGAGTCAGCCGCGCGTCGCGGCTCCTTCCGCGTCGCCGGGGAGGAACTGGGCATCTCGCCCAGCGCCATCAGCCATGCCGTGCGCAAGCTGGAGGATCTGATGGGCGCGGCCCTGTTCGAGCGGGAAGGCCGCGCGGTGCGGCTCAATCCGGCTGGGGAGGCGCTGATGCGCCACGTCTCGGCGGGCTTCGACGAGATGCGGCAGGGCATCGAGATGGTGGGCGCGCGCTCGGTGAACCTGCTGCGGCTGCACTGCGCGCCCTCCCTCGCCGCCCAATGGCTGCTGCCGCGATTGCGCACGCTGCTGGCCAAGCAGCCGGGGCTGGAGGTGCGGCTGGCGGCCGGCGTCGACTACCCGCGCTTCGAGCATGACGCGTTCGACGCCGACATCTGCTACGGCCCGCCACGGCAGGAGGGGCTGATCGTCGTGCCCCTCGGCGAGGAGACGGTGACGCCCCTGTGCGCGCCGGAGATGGCCGCGCGCATCGCGGGTCCGCTGGACCTGCTCGACCACGATCTGATCGAGAGCGACAACAAGCGCGTGCGCTGGAATCACTGGTTCGAATCCAACGGCGTCACCCCGCCCGGACCGCGTGGATCGCGTTTCGACCGCTCGTTCATGGCCATCGCGGCGGCGGTGGACGGGCTCGGGATCGCGCTTGAATCCACCCGTCTCGCCGAGCGCGAGATCGCGCGCGGGCAGTTGGTGGCGCCGCTCGCGGGCAAGGCCAACGACGTGACCTATGTGGGGCACTACCTCGTCTTCCCCCGTGCCGCGAAGGCCCGCCGGGCGGTGCGCATGTTCGCCACCTGGATCACGCAGGAGCTGGACCTGCCGACACCCCGCATCTGAGGCGCGTCGCCGGTCAGCGGCCTAGGTTCCCCGCGGGGGGCGGCGGATGTCCTCGTAAAGCACATGCAGCCGCTCCAGCGACTGCAGCGAGCGCTCCGGCTCCGCCGCCGCGAGGCCGAACACGATCATCTCCAGGCAGGCCAGCACCACGCCGTGCAGGGGAACGGTCTCCGACTTGCCCCGCGGAACCTTCACCACCACCTGCGCCTGCTTGCCGAAGGCGGGCGAGGCGGCGCCGGTGAGCAGGATCATCGGCACCTCCAGCCGACGCGCCTCCTCCAGCGCGGCGACGCCCTCGCGGTGGGCGCTCGCCTGCCCCATCATGATGAGCACGTCTCCCCGGCGCATGGCGAGCAGTTGCTCGCCCAGCGCGATGCCCGTGCGGTTGAGCGCATAGGCGTGCCGCCCGTTGCGCATCAGCAGCCGCGCCGCGTAGTCGGCGAGGATGGCGGACGCGCCGATGCCGAAGATGCCGATGCCGGCGCGCTCCCGCATCAGCGCGATGGCATTGGCGATGGCGCGGCGGTTTTCCGCGCTCGTGACCTGCTCGATGCCGGCGATATGACCGGCCCGGACGAAATCGATGGAAGCATCCACGTCGCGAGCGAGCTGCTCCGTGGTGGAGGTCATCTTGTCGGCCGAGGAGACGACGCCACCGAGGAAGCCGGCAAGGGTGCGCTTGAGATCCTTCAGCCCGTCGAAGCCGAGTGCCTGCACGGCGCGGATGACGGTGGCGTCGGACGTTCCGGTTTCCGCCGCGATCTCCAGCGCCGACTGGCCAAGCGCCGTGCGGCGGTTCTCGTTGATATAGTCGGCCACCACCTTCAGCTGCGGGGAGAGGCTGGCGCCCCGGCTGCGCAGGCGCTCGCCGAAGCGATCCACCTTGGCCTTGCGTCCCTGTGCCGTCATCCCCCTGCCGGTCCTGCCCCGCCCATGCCTCGAAAACGAGGAGCATGCTGGCACAGCCACAGCCCGTTTTCCATGTGGCGGCAGATGTTTGGAACGGCTCCGAAGTGCATCTTCCCGCTAGCGTCGGGCGACCTTGAGCCGGATGACCTCGGCTTCCACCACCGCCGCCACGAGATTGAGGGCGGCATAGGTGTTGGAGATGGTCTCGTCCCGTGGCAGCAGCACGTAGCGGCCGTCGCGACAGGCCTTCATCAGGCGGCACCAGCCGGGCATCACCTTCTCCATGTCGGCCATCTCCGTCGCGGGCCCGTGGCCGAGATCGGAGCGGAAGGTGCCGAAGGCGAGGTCGGCCTCAAGATCCGGCAGGCGCTCGGCGCTGACATCCATGCGGTCGCCCTCCGACATGGCCTCGACGATCTTCGGGAAGCGGAAGCCGGCATCGCGGAGCACCCGGCCAAGGGCGCGGTCGGTGTGGAAGAGCGTGATCTTGCCCTGGTTCGCCTGGAAGCTCACTACGCTGAGGCTGCCGGTGTCCACGAGGCTGCGCAGCTGGGCGATCTGCGCCGCATATCGCGCCTGAAGGGCGGCCAGCCGCGCGCCGGTGCCGGTGAGGTCCGCGAGCTTGCCGTAGATCGCCGCCGGTCCTCCCTTCAGATGCTCGATGCTCACGGTGGGTGCGATGCGCTCCAGCTGCGACACCGGCGTGTCGCGTGTGGGCGAGGTGATGATGAGATCGGGCTTCGCCGCCGCCACCGCCTCGATGTCGATGGCGGTGGCGCCGACGAAGGCGATGGGCGCGGTGTCGAAATCGACGCCGGTGAGCAGCTTGCCCGCCCTGAGAAAGCGCGTGCCGTCCGGCCGCACCCGGCCATGGCTCGCCACCGGCATCACGCCGAGTTCGATCAGCGGCAGGGTGATGTCGAGATCGTGCAGGGACACGATGCGCTGGGGGCGGACCGGCACCTGCACCGTCCGGCCGAGATCGTCTGTGAAGGCCCGCGTCTGGGCATGGGCCGGTGCGCAGACGCAGGCGATGACAAGCGCCAGAACGGCGAAGCGGAGCAGAGCAGTCATGGATTCGGTCCGGTCATATCTGGTCCCGTCGCCGCCACAGCAGGAAGAGGAAGAGCGGAACGCCGGCAAGGGTCATCACGATGCCGGCGGGGATCTGCAGCGGGGCGAAGGCGAGCCGGCCCGCCGTATCCGCGAGCAGCACCAGCGCCGCGCCGAGCAGCCCGCTGGCGGCGAGCACGGCGGCCTGTCCGCCTCCGATGACCAGCCGCGCCATATGCGGCGCGATGAGCCCCACGAAGCCAAGGCTGCCGACGCAGGAGACCGCCGCCGCCGTCATCAGCACCGGCGCCGCGAGCCCAAGCGCACCCGTGAGCCGCAGACGCACCCCGAGACCCGTTGCGGCCGCATCGCCCAGCAGCATCGCGTCGGCGGCGCGGGCGGTGGCGAAGAGGAGGACCGCGCCCAGCACACCCCATAGCGCAAGGGCGGGGATCAGCGTCCATTCGGCGGCATGGAGGCTGCCCGCGAGCCAGACGAGGGCCGTCTCCACGTCGTTGATGTCGGCGGTTGTGATGAACACGAGCAGCGCCGAGGCGAGCAGCCACGACACGCCGATGCCCACCAGAACGAAGCGCACCCCGGACAGGTCGCGGGCGACGAGCACCACCACCAGCGCGACGGCGAGCCCGCCCGCCATACCCACCGGCAGGCGCCAGCCGGGGCCAAGCGCTGGCGCGGCGAGGATCAGCGCCAGCACCGCGAGGCTCGCACCTTCCTTGATGCCCACCAGGCCGGGATCGGCGAGGCCATTGCGCGTCAGCGCCTGCAAGGCGGCGCCGGACAGGCCCAGCATGGCGCCGGCCAGCAGCGCGAGCACCACCCGCGGCAGGCGCACGCCGGTCACCACATGGGCCACGTCGGGCGGTACGTCGCGAGCAAGAATGGCGGCCAGCACCCGGTCGAGGGGGATGGGCAGGCTGCCGGTCGCGAGGGCGAAGGCCGCCCCGCCCGCGATCAGGATGAGAACAACCATCGCCGCCGCAGCCGCGCGCGGCCGCACACACAGACTCAGCGGCCCCACCCGCACTTGCCGGTAGCCCGCCGCGCGGGCCAGGGCGCTCACGGCCGCCGCCGCGATGCGAGGGCGATGAAGACCGGCACGCCCACCAGCGCGGTGACGATGCCGGTCGCGAGTTCGCGCGGCGCGAACAGGCTGCGCGCGGCAAGGTCCGCCGCCACCAGCAGCGCCGCGCCGGCAAGCGCGCTCAGCGGCAGCACGAGCCGCATGTCGCGCACGCCCAGCGCCTTGACCGCATGGGGCACCACCAGCCCGACGAAGCCGATGGGGCCGGCCAGCGACACCGCCGCGCCGCAGAGCAGGCCGGCGGAGACGAGCGCGGCGAGGCGGGTGCGCGCCACATCTATGCCGAGCCCGGCCGCCACCTGATCGCCCATGGCCAGCGCATCGAGCCGCCGCGCCAGCACAAGGGCCAGCCCGAGGCCGACGGCGGCCGGAGGCAGCGCGGCCCACAGCGCGCCGTAGCTGAGGCCTGAGAGGTCGCCGGCGAGCCACAGGCGCACGGTGGCGAGCGTCTGGTCGTCCAGCAGCAGCTGGGCGGAGGTGAGCGCGGCGGCGAAGGCGGAGAACGCGACGCCGCAGAGTGTCACCTTCAACGGCGTCAGCCCCGTGCGCCCGAGCGAGGCGGCGGCCAGCACCAGCGCACACAGTAGCATTGCGCCGAGCCCCGCCACCAGCGGGCGGATGGCAGCGAGCGCGGACGCAGGCAGCCCCCCTCCGAGCAGCGGCGACAGGGTCAGCGTCGAGACCACCGCCAGCGCCGCACCGGCGTTCAGCCCGAGCACATGGGGCTCGCCCAGCGGGTTGCGCGTGACCGACTGGATCAGCGCACCGGTAAGGCCGAGGCCCCCGCCCACAGCGAGCGCAGCCAGCAGGCGCAGCAGCCGCAATTCCACGATGACGTTATGGTCGAAGCTGTCCGCATCGAAGGCGAGCAGCGCCCGCACCACCGTCGAAGCCGGAATCGCCCGCGCCCCGAAGCCGAGATGCGAGACGGACAGCCCGGCGACCAGCAGCCCGAGCCCGCAGGCGACGAGCAGGGGGCGCGCCGCGCGAAGGCGGACGCCGGCGACGGCGGAGGGTGTGGCGGCAATGCTCAACGCTGCCCTCCCCCGGAAGGCCCGAGCGGGACGAACACCGGCTTGCCGGTGCGCGGATGCGGCACCGCCTCCACCTCAAGGCCGAAAATGTCGGCCACATCCGCCGCCGAAAGGCTCCGCCCCTCTCCCGCCACGGCGCGAACGCGGCCGTCCTTCAGGCAGAGCACCGTATCGGCATAGGCGACGGCCATGTTGAGATCGTGCAGCACCACCACCACGGTGCGGCCGTGCGCATGGGCGAGGCGGGCGAGCAGGTCGAGCACCTCCACCTGATAGCGCAGGTCCAGGAAGGTGGTGGGTTCATCCAGCAGGATCACCGAGGTTTCCTGCGCCATGGCCATGGCGATCCAGCAGCGCTGGCGCTGGCCACCGGAGAGCGCGGCGACCGGCGTCCCGGCGAAATCGCTGGTGCCGGTGAGGCCCATGGCGGTCTCCACGGCGGCGGCGTCCTTATCGCTCCACTGGCTGAGGAAGCCCTGATGCGGATGGCGCCCGCGCGAGACGAGTTCGTAGGCGGTGAGCCCCTCCGGCACCAGCGGGCTCTGCGGCAGGATGCCCAGCTCCCGCGCCAGCGCCCGCGTCGGCTGCCCGTGCACGGCCCGGCCGTCGAGCAGAACTGTTCCGCCCATGGGCTGGAGCAGCCGGGCCATGGTGGCGAGGAGCGTAGACTTGCCGGAGCCGTTGGGGCCGATGAGCGCCGTCATGCGGCCGGCGGCGACAGTGAAGCTCACCCCGTCCACGACGAGGCGCTGGCCATAGCCGGCCTTCAGGTCGGCGACGCGCAGGCGGACGGCATCCGGGTCCGTGACCGCATCCGCCCCCACCCAATTCTGCACCGCTCCGCTCCCACGCCGTCGCAGCCTCCACATTCGGAAAGCGCGTGCCTCTCAGGCCCCTTCCCTCTCCCGCGCGGCCCTGTAGTAGTCAAACCGTGACGGCGCCAAAAGCCAGCGCATATTTGAACAGACGCAAATCATGTGGCCAATACACATCACGTCCGGAGCGTCATTTTAATATTGGAATAATTTGAATGTAATCTGCCCAGCGGGGACAACGCCTGACAACACGCCACTTCCATGCGCTTTGGTCGTGAAATTGACCCCGTTTGCAATCACTGCGCCATTCGGCTTCGATGAAGCATCCCCTTCACCCTGAGGCATTGGACGCGTTCCAGATTTTACTACTACAGCACATTTTGAGGAACTCGGTCCGACACCGCGCGGCGAAGTTCATGCGGCCGCGCGTCGGACCGGGATTTTGGGACAGATGATTTCTTCATTGCCGTTGCGCGCACACCTGATGCTCTCCGCCTCCCTGCTGGCGCTCGCCCCGTTCGCGGCGGGCGGCGCTTCCGCGCAAACGGCCCCGCCGCCCGCCTGGGACCTTCCGGCCACCGACACGGACCTTCCGACCATCGTGGTGAACGCGGAGCGCGGCGACGGCGTCGTGGTGGGCTACCAGACCATCACCACCTCAACCGCCACCCTCACCCAGATGCCCGTGCTGGATATTCCGGCGGCCATCAACACGGTGACGCAGGACGTCATCCAGGACCAGAACGCCACCACCCTCGAACAGGTGCTGCAGAACATCTCGAACGTGACCGTCGCCAACACCCTCGGCGGCACGCAGGATGCCTTCATCCGCCGCGGCTTCGGCGACAATCGCGACGGCGGCGTGCTGACGAACGGGCTGCGCACCGTGCTGCCGCGCAGCTTCAACGCCACGACGGACCGGGTGGAGGTGTTGAAGGGGCCGGCCTCCACCCTCTACGGCATCCAGGAGCCGGGCGGCATCATCAACGTCATCACCAAGAAGCCGCAGGAGACCTTCAACGCCTATCTCAACGGCTCGATCTCCAGCTTCGGCGGCGGTACCGGCGATTTCGACGTCACGGGTCCGATCAACGGCACGGGCCTCGCCTTCCGCTTCATCGGCGAGTGGCAGGACCAGAACTACTGGCGCAACTTCGGCGACATCGAGCAGAACATCCTTGCCCCGTCGCTGGCCTGGTACGGCGAGAACACCACGGCGACCCTCGCCTACACCCACCGCGAATATTCCGTGCCGTTCGACCGCGGCACCATCTTCGATCTCAACACCGGCAAGGCCGTGCCCGTGGACCGGCGCATCCGCTTCGACGAGCCCTATAACGTCACCAACGGCACGTCCGACCTCGTGCTCGCGGGCGTCGAACATGCCTTCAACGACGCATGGAAGCTGAAGGTCAACTACGCCTGGAGCCAGGACGTCTATGAGGACAACCAGGCCCGCGTGATCGCCTACGATCCAGCCACCGGCATCCTCACGCGGCGGGCCGACGCGACCCAGGATTCCACCCAGCACGACAACAACCTGCGCGCCGACCTCACCGGCACGGTCATGATCGCGGGCATGAAGAACGAGCTGCTGTTCGGCGCCAATGTGAACGACTACGACGTGCTGCGCACGGACATGATCCGCTGCAAGAACGTCAAGGGTTTCAACATCTACCACCCGGTGTACGGCACCCTGCCCGCCTGCACCACCGTCTCCGCCGCCGACAGCGACCAGCAGGCCAACCAGACCCTCTACAGCGGCTATGCGCAGGATGCGATCTACCTGACCGACCAGTGGATCGTCGTCGCCGGCGGCAGCTATGCCTGGTACACCCAGACCGCCGGCAAGGGCCGCCCCTTCAACCTCAACACGGATGCGGAAGGCGGCGAGTTCATGCCCCGGGCGGGCGTCGTCTACAAGGCCACCGACAGGCTCTCCTTCTACGCCAATTACGCCACCTCATTCGTGCCGCAGATCTCCATCGCCAGCGAGATCGGCTCGCTGCCGCCGGAGACCGGCGTGTCCTACGAGGCGGGCATGAAATTCGAGGTACTGAAGGGGCTGACGGGCACCGTCGCCGTCTTCAACATCGAGAAGGAGAACGTGCTCTATAACGAGGTCATCAATGGCGAGACCTTCGCCCGCACCGCCGGAAAAGTGCGCTCGCGGGGCTTCGAGTTCGACATTTCCGGCGCCGTGACCGAGCAGATCAACGTCATCGCCAGCTACGGCTACACGGATGCGAAGATCGTCGAGGATCCGCAATATGCGGGCAACGTCCCGGCCAACGTCGCGTCACACACCTTCTCGCTGTTCGCGACCTATGATTTCGGCAAGGTCTGGGGCGAAAATTCCCTGAAGGTGGGCGGCGGCTTCCATGGCCAGAGCGAGGCGCCCGGATCGGCTGCCAACACCTTCTGGCTGCCGGGCTATGTGGTGTTCGACGCCATGGTCGCCTACACCATCCCCCAGCCCACGCCCTGGGCGGTGACGCCGCTGACCGTGCAGCTCAATGTGAAAAACCTGTTCGACACGACCTATTACGTCTCGTCCATCGGCACCAACAATCTCGGCGTCGCCATCGGTGCCCCGTTCGAGGCAACGCTCTCCGCCCGGCTGAAGTTCTGACCCCCCGGCCGGACGGCAGCGGGTCTCGGTTTATTCGCCAGCCGCATGGGCCTCCAGCCGCCGCTCCTTGGCGTAGCGTACCAGCGCGGCGAAACGGTAGAGGCCGTGGACGAACTTGCCGTAGGGCATGGTCAGGAAGAAGCCAAAGACGAAGCCGAGGTGAATGGCGAGCATCGTCCCCATGGCGGGCGTCGCGCGCAGCACCAAAAGCGCGAGGCCGGTGAGCGCGGTGCCGAACAGCATGGCGAGGAAGGCGGCGTCCATGCCCCGGCGGGTGTCGTCCATCATCATGGGATCGCGCGCCTTCTTCGCCAGGAACAGCCCGGCCGGCCCGATCACCAGGCCGATGCCGCCGAGGGTGCCGAGCACCACCGGCAGGTCCCACCACGGATAGGGCGACATGCGGCCCAGCAGATAATGGTAGAGCGTCGCCACCGAGGTCGCGGCGAAGCACAAGGCGAAGCCGTAGAAGGTGAAATGGTGGAACAGCCGACGATTGTCGGTGGGCTTCTCGTCCTCGTTCATGCAGCCCACGCCGCCGCCATCGAGATAGCGCAGCTGGCCCGCATCCTTCATGGCCTGCCAGAGGGAGGGCGCATCGGGCGGCAGGGGCTTGCCGTTTTCCATGTCCCGCCAGAAGGCGCGCAGGCCCATGAACAGGGCCAGCAAGGCGTAGAGGAACACCCCGCCGAACAGCGCCACCATGGCATTGTGTGGCATGAGGCGGAAGAAGGCGCCCGGCCCCACATGCGCGCCGAACATCACAGCCGGATCATTGAAGGCCATGAACCCGCCGAGGAAGGCAGCCACCGAGGCGGCGGTTATGAGGGCCACGACGAGGCCGTTGCGCCGGAACAGGCCGGCGAGCGGACGCGGCCACGCATAATGGGCATAGGAATCGTTGCGCACCTCGGCGAGCGTGCGGGGCACGTTCACATTGAATTCGTGCGGCGGCGAGAACTGGCAGTCAAAATAGCACGCGCCGCAGGAATGGCAGAGGTTGGACAAATAGTTGAGATCGCCAGCCGAGAATGCCCGACGCATCTCCATGGCCGGAAACACGGCGCACAGGCCCTCGCAATAGCGGCACGAATTGCAGACCGTCATGAGCCGGGCCGCTTCCTCCAGCGGCGAGCTGTGCGCGTTCATCTGGAATTCTTCCTTGTTGTGTGAGTTGTCTTGCATACAGCTGCGCACAGCCGTACTCCCTTCAAGGACCGGCGCGCGGCGCGCACCGGACAGCGGGGAGGAGCGCAATGGCGGATGCGACGGCTCAAGGAGACGACGGCCTCTCCCGCGCGCAGCGCGTCTACGAGCGGCTGAAGGAGGATATCCGGGCCGGGGCCCTCCGGCGCGGCGAGCGCGTGCGCGAGGAGCAGGTGGCGCGGGCGCTGGGCGTCAGCCGAACGCCGGTGCGCGAGGCGCTGACGCGGCTCACCGCGCGCGGGCTGATCGAGGCGACGCCGGCCGGACTGGTGGTGGCCACCATCTCCCGCCCCCAGACGCTCGAGCTTTACGCCATGCGCGAGGTGCTGGAAGGCTCGGCCGCCCGCTTCGCCGCCCAGCACGCCGCGCCGAGCGAAATCGCCATGCTCGACCGCCTCTCGTCCGCCTTCGAGGCGGCATTCGGCGACGCGCAGCGGCTGGCCGAGCTGAACCGCCGTTTTCATTCCGCCATCGTGGACGCCGCCCACAACCGCTACCTGGTCCGCATGCTGGACGAGCTGAGCGACGCCCTCGCCCTGCTGCCGGGCACCACCTTCCAGCTGGCCGAGCGCGGACCGCTGGCAGTGCGTGAGCATGCCGCCATCGTCACGGCCATCGCCGCCCGTGATCCGGACGCCGCCGAGCGGGCGGCGCGGCTGCACATCCAGCATGCGCAGGAGGCGCGGCTGGCGCTGATGCAGCTCGACTGAGCCGCTCCGGCTAGTTGCGCACACTGCGGGCCGCCCCGGTGCCGGCGCAGCGGCCGAACACGCTGCCGATGGTCATGCCGATGCCCGCGGCATAGCCGCGGCCGAGCACGTTGCCCGCCATGATCTCGCCCGCGGCGAACATGTTGGCCGCCTTGGAGCCGTCGGCCATCTGCATCCGCGCCTCGCGGTCCACGCGCACGCCGAGATAGGTGAAGGTGATGCCCGGCCGCACCGGATAGGCATAGAACGGCGCGGTATCGATGGGCCGCGCCCAATGGGTCTTGGGCGGGGTGAGGCCGTCCGTGCGGCAGTCGTCGAGGACCGTGTGGTCGAAGCTGCCGCCGGGCACGATGGACCCGTTGAATCGCGAGATGGTGGCGGCGAAAGCCTCCGGATCGAGCCCGAGCTTCCCCGCCAGCTCCTCCGGCGTCGCGGCGCTGATGGGCGGGTAGAGCGAGGGCATGAAGGAGGTGAGCGACTTGGCGTCAAACACGATGTAGGCGATCTGATCCGGCTGCTGGGCGACGAGGCGGCCCCAGATGGCGTAGCGCTTGGGCCAGAAATCCTCGCCCTCGTCATAGAAGCGCTCGGCCTTGTTGTTCATCACGATGCCGAACACCACGCAGTCGAGCCGGGTGATGATGCCCCCATCGAACTTGGGGGCGCGCGCATCGATGGCCACGGCGTGGCACTGGGTGGGATCGCCCACCGCCTTCACGCCCTTGTCCAGCAGCATCCGCAGCATGGTGCCCCGGTTGTAGGGCGTACCGCGAATGAGGAAATTCTCCGCGGGCGGCCCCCAATACTCCTTCAGCCAGTCGATATTGGCCTCGAACCCGCCGGCCGCCGCGACGAGGGCGCCCGCGCGCACCGTTTGGCGCGCGCCACTGTGCTTGACATGGGCGCCGAGGAAGAAGCCGTTGTCGATGTCGAGGTCCACCACCTCGGCGTCGTACAGCACCTCCACGCCGAGCCGCTCGGCGGTCTGGTACAGCGCGTTCAGCATCGAGCGGCCGCCGCCGAGGAAGAAGGAATTGGTGCGCCCTAGGCTCAGCGTGCCGCCGAGGGAGGGCTGGAACCGCACGCCCTGCGCGGTGATCCAGCCCAGCATGTCCTTGGACTGGGCAATCATGAAGCGGGCCAGTTCCTCGTCCGTATGGCCCTGGGTGACGCGCTTCAGGTCGTCCCAGAACTCGTCCTCGGTGTAGGGGCCGGTGAGCGTATCGGTGGCGGTGTCGTGGGCGCAGCGCATGTTGCGGGTGTGGCGCGTGTTGCCGCCGCGATAGAAGCGCGGCGCCATCTCCAGGACGAGAACCGACGCGCCGTCCCGCCGCGCCGCGATGGCCGCGCACAGGGCCGCGTTGCCGCCGCCCACCACAAGCACGTCCCAGCGGCGGCCCAGCAAAGCGGAGGCTTCAGCCGCCGTCTGCGCTTCGGCTCGCACTCCCGTCATCCGCCCCTCCACCCGTCCCGACGCCTTCGCGCCATACATTGCATTCTATTGTATACAGTCGTGCGCAGATATCTGCGCGCGTTTATTGTTCGCGTCAAGCGCCCCCCTTGACGGGGGGATGCAAATTCGCGACGGTTATAAAAGAGAATAATAGTTCTGTCTAACAGAACGATTTGCCGCGCGGTGCGGCTCAGGAGGAAACATGTCGTTCCGAAACACGATGGCCGCCCTCGCCGGCTGCCTCGCGAGTTGCATTGCCCTCTCCGGCTCTGCGTCGGCCGAGACCTATCCGGCGCGGCCGGTGACGATGATCGTCCCGTATGCCGCCGGGGGCGCTACCGACGTGGTGGCCCGGGCGGTCGCCGAGAAGCTCACGGGCGCCTGGGGACAGGCGGTGGTCGTGGACAACCGCGCCGGAGCCGGCACCACCATCGCGGCCCGGACGGTCGCGCAGGCGCCGGCGGACGGCTACCTCCTCTACATGACCACCTCGGCCCACACGATCTCGGGGCACCTCTATCCCGGCCTGACCTTCGACGCGGTGAAGGACTTCGCGCCGATCACCCTCGTCACCAAGGTGCCGCTGGTTCTGGTGGTGAGCCCGCAGGTGCCTGCCTCCAACATGTCGGAATTCCTCGCCTGGCTCGCCAAGGAGGGGGACAAGGTGAACTACGCCTCCCCCGGCATCGGCACCGCGCAGCACCTGTCGGCCGAGTTGTTCAAGATCGCCACCAAGAGCGGCATCACCCACGTGCCGTACAAGGGCGACGCGCCGGCCCTCACCGATCTCATGGGCGGCCAGGTGCAGATGATGCTCGCGACCGCGACGGCGGTCATTCCGCTCATCGAGAGCGGCAAGGTTAAGGCGATCGCCGTCGCCCATAACCGCCGCATCAGCGCGCTGCCGCAGGTGCCCACCTTCGCCGAGGCCGGCGTAAAGGATTTCGAGGCCGCCACCTGGTTCGGCCTGCTGGCGCCCGCGAAGATCAAGCCGGAGCTGGTCGAGAAAATCTACACCGACGTGTCGAAGATCGTCGCGGAGCCGGACATGCGCCGCCGCATCGAGCAGCTCGGTGGCGATGTGGTCAACAGCACGCCGGCCGAGTTTGCGCGCTTCATGCAGGAAGAGAGCGGCAAGTGGGCCGCCGCGGTGAAGGCTTCCGGCGCGTCCCTGAAGTGAGGTCTTCCCGCTCCCGGTCCGCGTTCTGCGCGGACCGGGATGCGATTGTCGGGCCGTGAACCGGGCGCGGTGTCGCTTTCCCTCAGGCGGCGCCGCGCTCGGCCGTTCCGGCGGGATGCTGAAAGGCCGGCCAGGTGCCGCCGAGGGTGCGGGTCAGTCTCTCCGCCTGCGGCAGAAGCTCTGCGCGCATGGCGGCGATCCGCTCGGGCGAGAAGCGCTCGCGCGGGCCGGACAGGGAGAGGGTGCCGAACAGGCCGGTGGGGCCGAACACCGGGGCAGCAACCGCCGCGCAGGCGGGATCGCGCTCGCCCTGCGAGAGCGCCCAGCCTTCGGAGCGGATGGCGTCGTAGCGCGGACCGGCCTCGCCGTCGAAGGCAAGGAGGACATGTCCGCCCGCTCCCACCCGAATGGGATAAACATCGCCCGCCGCCACCCGGTCCAGCGTCGCATGGCGCGAATCAACGCGGAACAGGCACAGGCGGTGGCCGGCATCCTGCCGGACATGGAACGACGAGCTTTCGGTCCCGCGATCCACCAGTTCCTGCAGAACCGGAAGCACATGGCCGCGCAGCCCGTTGCGCCGCTCATAGGCAATGCCGAGCCGGAAGGCAGCCGGCCCCAGATCATAGCCGCCATCGCGCAGGCGCGTGACATAGCCGTTGCCTTCCAGCGACGCCATGAGGCGGAGGATGGTGCTCTTGTAGAACCCCGTCAGGCGGGAGAGGTCCGCGAGGCTGACGGGACCGTTCGCGCGCTCCAGCGCGCTGACGATGCTGAGCGCCCGTTCGACGGCGGCGACGCCGCCGCCATCGGGCTGACCGGGGGTCTTGGACTCGGACACACGCATCTCCAGTACGCCCGCCGACTGCGCCGGGCGGGCGATGGATGATTGCAGAAGCGGCCGGCAATTGGAACGCTCCCGCCGCGCCGGACCATCCCACCGGGCAAGAGGCGCGCCGACGCGCCCGCCTCCGCCGTCAGCTTGATTTGGCGACGATGCGGCTCACCACGGGCCAGTAGAGATCGCCGAAGCCTTCGGCCTGCGTCTTCTCCAGCAGTCGGTCGGCGAGTTCCGCCCCTTGCAGCTTGAGCCCCACCGATTGCGCGAGGGACAGCGCGTAGCTGATGTCCTTGCGGGCGTAGGTGGTGGAGAAGGCGCGCTCCGGGAAGGTGTCCGGCACCACGGCCTTCATGCCGTGGTTGCGCAGGGCGAAGCTGTCGGCGGAGCCCTTCATCAGGGTCTCGAACAGGAGCTTGCCATCGACGCCCGCGCGCGTGGCCGTGGCCATCGCCTCGCTCAGCGCCACGACCGTCTCAACCAGAACCATGTTGTTGAGGATCTTGACGATCTGTCCCGCCCCGATCGGCCCGCAATGGGTGATGTCGCTGGCGAAGGTCGCGAGCAGCGGGCGCACGAGGTCGAAGGTCGGCTCGTCCGCGCCCACCATGATGGAGAGCGTACCCGCCTCGGCCGCCTGCCGGGTGCGCGCGATGGGCGCGTCGGCATAGCGGGCGCCGGCCGCGACGACCTTCGACGCAATGTCCCGCGTCAGCTCCACCGGCGAGGTGCCGAGATCGACGATCACCTGTCCGGGTCGGACATGGGCGAGGAGGCCATCCGCGCCGAGGGTCACGGCTTCCACATGGGCGCCGCTGGGCAGGGCCATGAAGATGACGTCGCACGCCGCCGCCAGATCGGCGAGGCTCTGCGCGCGGGTCACCCCGAAGGCGGCGAGCCGCTCCAGCGGCGCGTCCGCCCGGTCGAAGCCGACCACGGGCCGTCCACTCTTCTGCGCGAGGTTGCGGCACATGGGCTCGCCCATGACGCCGAGCCCGATGAAACCGACGCTGCCGCTCATTGTCCCATGCCTTCCTCGGGCACCAGCTTGCCCATGTCCCAATAGATGCCCTTCGCCTGCTGATAGAGGCGGACGCCGGAAATGCCCTTCTCGCGGCCGATGCCGCTTTCCTTGAAGCCGCCGAACGGCGTCGCCACGGAGAGCTGCTTGTAGGTGTTGATCCAGATGGTGCCGGCCTCGATGGCCCGCGCCACGCGCCAGGCGCGCCGGTAGTCGGCCGTCCAGATGCCGCAGGCGAGGCCATAGACGCTGTCGTTGGCCTGGGCGACGAGGTCCGCTTCGTCGGAGAAGGGCAGGATCACCAGCACGGGGCCGAAGATTTCCTCCTGAGCCACCCGCGCCGCATTGGTCAGCCCGCCGATGAGGGTGGGCAGATAGAAGGCGCCGTTGGCGAGCGCATCCGCATCGGGACGGCGACCGCCGACGATGATGTCGCCGCCCTCCTTGCGGGCCACGTCCACCATGCTTTCCACCCGGTCACGGTGGGGGAAGGAGGCGAGCGGTCCCATCTTCGAGGCCGGCTCCGTGGGCATGCCCACCGCCAGCGCCTCGGTTTTCGCCTTCAGGCGATCCACGAAGGCATTGTAGACCGACCTCTGCACGAACAGGCGCGAGCCGGCGACGCAGGACTGGCCGGAGCCCTCGAAGATGCCGCCCATGACGCCGGCCACCGCCGCGTCGAGATCGGCATCCTCGAAGACGATGTTCGGCGACTTGCCGCCGAGTTCCAGCGCGGCAGGAATGAGCCGGTCGGCGCAGATGCGGCCGATGGCGCGCCCGGTGCCGGTGCCGCCGGTGAAGGACACCATGCGCACGCCCGGATGCTGCACCAGCGCGACGCCGGTGTCGCCGCCGAGGCCGGTCACCACATTCAGGATACCCGGGGGCAGGCCCGCTTCCGCGGCGATGCGGGCGACGAGGATGGCGGCGGTGGGCGTCACCTCGGAGGGCTTCACGATGATGGCGTTTCCGGCGGCGAGCGCCGGGGCCACCTTCTGCGCCTCCATGGTGAGCGGCGAATTCCAGGGGGTGATGGCGGCGATGACGCCCATGGGCTCATAGACCGTCATGGACATGTAGTCGCCGCGCGCCGGCGTGACCTCGGAGCCGAGCGTCTCGCACACCGCCGCGAAGTAGCGGAAGGTCGCGATGGCGCTCGCCACCTGGGTGCGGCACTCGGCGATGACCTTGCCGTTCTCGCGCATCTGGATGGCGGCCAGCTCATCGGCATTGGCGGCCATGCCGTCGGCGATGCGGGCGATGATGCGGGCGCGCTCGTGGGGCCGCATGTTCCGCCAGGCCGCCGACCGCACGGCCTGCTGGGCCGATGCGACGGCGGCGTCCACATCGGTGGCGGAGGCGGCGGAGAGCTCGTAATTCACCTCGCCGGTCGCCGGATTGCGCGAGACGAAGGTGGGGCCGGTGCCCGTGACGGACTTTCCGGACACGAAAAAGGGCAATGGGGACATGGGGTTCTCGCAGGGGAGCCGGCCCGCGCGGTGCGCGGGCCCGGCGATACGGATCAGCGCTTGACGAGCGGGCACTCGCTTTCGCTCAGCGGGCGGTAGGATTCGGAGCCGGGGAAGCGCTCGACCGTCTTGTAATAGTCGAACTCGTACTTCGACTCCGCCGGCGTCTTCACCTGCATCAGGTACATGTCGTGGAGCACGCGGCCGTCCGGACGGATCACGACATCCTTGTTGTACATGTCGTTGACCTTCATCTCGTGCATCTTGGCGGCGACCTTCTCGCCGTCCTTGTTGCCGAGCGCCTTCACCGCCGCGAGATAGTGCTTCACACCGCTATAGACGCCGGCATGGATCATGGAGGGGACGCGCCCGCCCATCTGGGCCTGGAAGCGCTTGGTCCAGGCGCGGGTCTCGTCGGTGAGATCCCAGTAGAAGGAGGTGGTCACCTGAAGGCCCTGCGCCGCCTTCACGCCCAGCGCCTTCACGTCGGTGATGAAGACGAGGAGGCCGGCGAGCTTCTGCCCGCCCTCGACGATGCCGAACTCACCCGCCTGCTTGATGGCGGTCTGCACGTCGCGGCCCGAGGTGGCGAGGCCGACCACGTTGGCCTTCGATGCCTGCGCCTGAAGGAGGAAGGAGGAGAAATCGTTGGTGCCGAGCGGATGGGCCGCCTGCCCCACCACCTTGCCGCCCGCCGCCTCGATGAACTTGGTGGCGTCGCGCTGGAGCGCGTGGCCGAAGGCGTAGTCCGCCGTGATGAAGTACCAGCTCTTGCCGCCGGCCTTGGTGATGGCCTGGCTGGTGATCTTGGCGAGGGCGTAGGTGTCGTAGGTGAAGTGGAAGGAATAGGGCGAGCAGGCCTTGCCCGTGAAGTCCGACGAGGCCGGGCCGTTCACGATGAAGATCTTCTTGCGCTCCTTGGCCGCCTCCAGGATCGCGAAGCCGGCCGAGGAGGCCGCACCGTCCGCGATCAGGTCCACGCCCTGGGTATCGAACCACTTGCGGGCAGTGGCGGAGGCGATGTCCGCCTTGTTCTGGTGGTCGGCGTCGATGATCTCGATGCGCTGGCCGATGACCTCGTTGGCGAAGTCTTCCGCCGCGAGCCTGGCGGCGACCACCGAACCGCGCCCGCCATTGTCGGCGAACACGCCGGACTGGTCGTTCAGGATGCCGATGCGGATCACGTCGTCTGCCGCACGGGCAGCGACCGGAGCTGCGGCGAGCGCCATACCGAGCGCGGCGGCGGCGAACCTCTTTTTCGTTGTGTTCATTCTGGCGTCTCCTCGCGAATTATCGTTGGTCATGATTGACCGGCACGCGCCCGCACCTCGTCGAGGACGGGAGCGATGTAGCGGCGGAACTGCTCGGGGTTCTCGCTCATCGGGAAGTGGCCGAGGCGCTCCATCACCGTCACCTGCGCGCCGGCGATAGTGCGGGCGGCGCGGAGCGTGTCGTCGGGGGAGCAGGAATAGTCGTATTCGCCCGTGAGCAGGTAGAGCGGGCAGACATTGGTGTCGATGGCGGCGGTGCGGCCACGCAGATCGCCATCGACGCGGTAGAAATAGAGGTCACCCTTGAAGACGCCCGGCCCGCTCTGCTTGTAATGCCACAGCGTTTCCATGCGCCGCGCCGGGGGCACATCGGGCGACATCAGGCCGGAAACCAGCGCCGCGCAGGCTTCACCGCCGTGGACATCGGGCCGGTTCAGCCATTCCGTGTCGTACCAGGGCTGCTGGAAATCCGCGGCCTCGAGGCCGATCAGCGCGGAAAACTCCGCCGCGTGATCGATGGCGAGGTTGAGCACGATGCGCCCGCCGATGGAGCAGCCCATCACCACCGGCTTCTCAAGTCCGAGCGCGCCGCAGAAGGCGCGGATGGTGGAGGTGTAGGCCGCCGTGGTGAGGCGATATTCCGTGCCGTCCCAGTCCTCGGGGGGATTGGACTTGCCGTGGAAGGGCAGATCGAAGGCGATGACGCGGAAGTGCCGCGTGATCTCGGGATCGGCCAGAAGGTGGCGCCACTGGCGTCCGTCCGAGCCCGCCGTGTGCAGGCAGACGAGCGGGATGCCGGCACCGGCCTCCTCGAAATAGACGCGGTGCGGGCGGCCTTCGATGGGGAAGGTTACATAGCGCCCGACCATGGGTTCGATCTGGGGCTCGATGGTCGCGGGAACGGTCATGCTCATGCCCGTGCCTCCCGCGGCAGCGCCAGAAGGTCCTTGAAGTACTGGAGGTTGGCGATGAAGGGGTGAAGGTCTCCCTCCAGCGTCGCCGCCCCGCGCTTGGTCAGCGCCAGAAGGTCGTGCCAGCCCGCCTTTGGCATGGGCTGCCAGAACGCGCTCCACGCCTCGGGGGTGGCGCGGTAGGCGAAGCGCCAGTTCGCCATCACGCGCGGCGCCTCGTCCATCTGCACGATGCGGCCCTGCGCGATCCGCAAGCGGAAGGCCCGGCCGGGAAGCCCCACGAGGCATTCCGTGGACAGAAAGCGGCCGCGCTGCTGAAGGGCGGGCATGCCTTCCAACAGCGCCGGCAGGCGGGCGAGCCGCGCCGCCACATGGTCATCGGGATCCACCAAAACCCTCCCTATTGTTCTGCTAGACAGAACATCTGTTCTTTTTTGTAAGTTGAATATACAGAGAGACGATCCGCTGGCAAGCGGCTTCGCCGGGTCCGATAAGCAAGTCCCGGACGGCCGTATGACCGAGGCTCACGACGAAACCGCCCGGCACAGAACCGGGGATCGGGAGGGAACGAGATGCAGTGGGAGGTCTATGCCCTGCGCTATGGCGATCAGCAGCGCACGCGCGGCATGAATTTCATTGGCGCGGGCGATCCGCACGATACGCCGATGCCACTCGATTTCTACGTCTGGCTCCTGCGCAGCGGCAGCCGGCTGATCGCGGTGGACACCGGCTTCGCGACGGTCGGCACGCCCGCACGGGGACGCCGAATCCTTCGGGATGTGGCGACGGCCTATGGCGATCTCGGCTGCGATCCGGCCGAGGTGGAGGACGTGATCATCACCCACCTCCACTACGACCACGCCGGCAACCTCGACCTGTTTCCGAAGGCCACCTTCCACCTTCAGGAACGCGAGATGGGCTTCGCCACCGGACGGCACATGTGCGTCGCGTGCATGCGCCACGCATTCGATGTGGAGGATGTGGTGAAGATGGTGCGCGCGCTTTACGCCGGCCGGGTGCGCTTCCATGCCGGTGACGGGGAGGTCGCGCCCGGCGTCAGCGTCCACCATGTCGGCGGCCACACAGACGGCCTGCAGATGGTGCGGGTCGAGACCGCGCGCGGCCCGCTGGTGCTCGCCAGCGACGCCAGCCACTTCTACGCCAACATGCAGGACGGCCTGCCCTTCCCCATCGTCTTCAATGTCGGCGACATGGCCGCCGGCTGGGGGCGCGCGCGGGTGCTGGCGAACGGGCACGAGGAGATGATCGTGCCGGGCCACGACCCGAGGGTCCGCGCGCTCTATCCGGCCGTGGAAGGCAGCGCGGGCGAGACCGTCGCGCTCCACTTGCCGAGGATTGGCTGAAAACAGGCTTCGAGAGCGCACCGGACGGCCGGCGCCCGTGCGGGGCATTCATCTGCGCCCAAGCTTGACCGCAAAAGGCGGCACGCCTTGGAAAACTTGCCGACGGCCCAGGGCACCATGCCCGACCAGATGCGTGCACGTGGACGCCGACTTCGCCGCCCCGCATTGACCCTCTGGCGTCCTGCCGGCTCCTCAGGCGGCTCCGCCGCGCCGTGGACGGGCGCGGGTGGCGAGCACGTTGCGGATGGCGAAGCTGGAATGGATGCGTCGCACCCCCGGCAGGGTGGAGAGAATATCCGTGTGCACGCGCTCGAAATCGCCGGCGGTCTCCACTTCGACCCGCAGGCGATAGTCCGCGCCGCCCGTCATCAGGTAGCACTCGCGGACTTCCGGATACTTGCGCACGGCGTTCTCGAACCGGCGGAGGAAGTCCTCGGTCTGCCGTTCGAGGGTGATGTCCACCATCACCGACATGCCGGCTTCCGCGGCGCCGCGATCGACGATGGCCGTGTAGCCCTTGATGGCCCCACTGGTTTCCAGAATGCGAATGCGTCGCAGGCAGGAGGATGGGGACAGGCCGACCTCGGCCGCGAGATCGGTGGTGCTGATGCGCGCGTTCAGCAGCAGCTGGCGAAGGATGGCTTGGTCGATGGCGTCCAGGCTGCGCATGCGCGATTCTTTCAAACTCTGCCTGATTTTTTCATCCGGGCGATCATAACCAAGTTATCGCGCGCACAAAGCCCGGATTGTGCGCGGTCTTTGCGCTAGCTTTGCTGTCGGTCGCGAGAGGGCGGACGATGCACGGCACGATCTCACATATCGACACCGGCGAGGCGGCGGGTGGCGTGCTCACCATCGATTGCGGCGCGCTGACCGATAATTACCGCCTGCTGCGCGCGCAAGTCGCGCCCGCCCGCGCCGCGGCGGTGGTGAAGGCGAATGCCTACGGCCTTGGTGCGCTGGATGTGGTGCCCGAGCTGATCGCCGCCGGCTGTCGGGATTTCTTCGTCGCCCATCTCGGCGAAGCGCTGGAGCTGCTGCCGACGCTGCGCGAAGCGCATGGTACTCCGGGCGAAGCCGAGCCCCACCTCTACGTGCTGAACGGCCTCATGCCCGGTTCGGAGGCGACATGCGCGGCGGCCGGCATCATCCCGGTCATCAATAGCCTTAGCCAGTTGGCGCGCTGGGCGGGCACGGCGGCTGCGCGGGGCGAGAAGCTACCTGCCGTGCTGCAGTTCGACAGTGGCATGTCCCGGCTCGGCATGGCGCCCGCCGATGCGGAGGCCATCATCCGCGACGGCCTCGCCGACACCCTCGACATCCGCGCCATCATGAGCCATCTCGCCAGCGCGGACGAGCCGGACAATCCCCAGAACGACGATCAGCTGCGCGTCCTGCGCGCCATCGCGGCGGCGTTTCCCGATGCCCTGGTGTCCTTCGCCAATTCCGGCGGCGCTTTCCTCGGCGCGGACTATCACGGCGCGCTGGCGCGGCCGGGCATCGCGCTTTACGGCGGCGCACCGACGGCGGCCCGCGAGAACCCCATGCGTCCCGTGGTGCGGCTCGATGTGCGGGTGATCCAGACGCGGAGCGTGCCGGCCGGTGCCCGCATCGGCTACGGCGGCGCTTTCGTGGCGACCTCCCCGATGCGCCTCGCCACCCTGGCCGTCGGTTATGCGGATGGCCTGCCGCGCTGCCTGGGCAACCGGGGCGCGGCGTGGTTCGAGGGGGTGCGCCTGCCCATGGTCGGCCGCGTCTCCATGGACAGCCTCATCGTCGATGCCAGCGCTTTGCCCGAAGGCGCGCTCGTCGAAGGCGCGCTCGTGGAACTGATCGGGCCCCATCAGAGCCTCGATGAACTCGCGACCGCCGCCGGGACCATTTCCTACGAATTGCTCACCCAGCTCGGCCGCCGCTACCACCGCCGCTACCGTTGAGGCGCGCCACCGCATTGCAAAGAGAAGCCCCATGAACATCGTCGTGCTCGGAGCCGGCGTCATCGGCGTCACCTCCGCATATTATCTCGCGAAAGCCGGCCACACCGTCACCGTCATCGACCGTCAGCCCGGGCCGGCGCTGGAGACCAGCTTCGCGAACGCTGGCGAGGTCTCGCCCGGCTATTCCTCGCCCTGGGCCGCGCCCGGTGTGCCGATGAAGGCGCTGAAGTGGCTGTTCATGAAGCACGCGCCGCTGATCCTGCATCCCACGGCGGATGCCGCCACCTGGCGCTGGATGCTGGCCCTGCTGCGCAACTGCACGAGCGAGCGCTACAAGGTGAACAAGGGCCGCATGGTGCGCCTTGCGGAATACAGCCGCGACCGCCTCGCCGACCTGCGCGCCGAAACCGGCATTGCCTATGACGAGCGGATGCAGGGCACTTTGCAGGTGTTCCGCACGCAGAAGCAGCTCGACGCCATCGCCAAGGACATCGAGGTGCTGCGCGCCGATGGCGTGCCGTTCGAAGTGCTGGACCGCGCCGGCTGCGTCGCCGCCGAGCCGGGGCTGGCGCAGGCGGCGGAGCGCATCGTCGGCGGCCTGCGCCTGCCCGGTGACGAGACCGGCGACTGCTTCAAGTTCACCGAGGCGCTGGCGGAGCTGTGCCGGGGGATGGGCGTCACCTTCCGCTTCGGCGTGAACATTCGGGGACTGAAGCAGGCGGGCGGCCAGAGGACCGGCCGGGTCACGGCGGTGGAGACCGCCACGGGCGACGTTGTCGGCGATCTCTTCATCGCCGCGCTCGGCAGCTACACGCCGGCGCTGCTGGGGCCGCTCGGGCTGCGGCTGCCCATCTATCCGGTGAAGGGCTATTCCATCACCATGGCGGTGATGGACGAGGCCCGCGCGCCGGTCTCTACCGTGATGGACGAAACCTTCAAGGTCGCCATCACCCGCCTCGGCTCGCGCATCCGCGTGGGCGGCATGGCGGAAATCGCCGGCTTCAACCGGGATCTCAACGACGCCCGCCGCAGCACCCTCCTGCACTCGGTGGGCGACTTGTTCGCCGGAGCAGCAGACACCCGGGAGGTCAATTTCTGGACCGGCCTTCGGCCCATGACGCCGGATGGCACGCCCATCATCGGCGCCACCTCCTGCCCGAACCTCTACATCAACGCCGGTCACGGCACGCTCGGCTGGACCATGGCCTGCGGATCGGGCGCGGTGCTGGCGGATCTGGTCAACGGCCGCCGGCCCGCCATTGAGGCCGCCGACCTCGCCCTTTTGCGCTACGGCTGAGGGCGGGGAGCGTCCCATCGGGACCACGGCCGCCATGCCCGGCTTGTCGCCGGCTCGGTCGCTTACGGCGGCACGAAAATCGTCGCCCGGACGATCCGCCCGCCGCAGCCGGTCGTACCATTTGCGATGTCCACGCTGCGTCCCGATCGAGTTGACCGCATGATCCGCGCCTTCCCGGCGAACGCTGCCTGTCGCGAGGGAGCCACGCCATGTCCGCGGTGACGGTCTGGTACGATTCCGCCTGTCCGCTCTGTCGGCGCGAGATCGCCCTCATGCGGCGACTGGACCGGGACGCGCGGATCACCTTCGTCGATCTGCATTCGGGAACGGGCTGCCCACTCGATCAAGGCGCCATGCTGGCGCGTTTCCATGCCAGCGAGGATGGCCAGCTTCTCTCCGGCGCGGCGGCCTTCGCCGCCATGTGGCGCCAGATCCCCCGGCTGCGCTGGCTTGGCCGGGCGGCGCGCAACCCCCGCATTCTGGCGCTGCTGGAACGGACCTACATCGCCTTCCTGCGCATCCGCCCGCGCCTCCAGGGCCTTGCCCGGCGCCTTGAGGGAGACCGCGCGTGAGGCTCGCCGTGGTGATCGGGGCGCGCGGCGGCATCGGCACCGCGCTGGCGCGGGCGCTAGACGCGACCGGCGCGTTCGATGCCGTGGTGGGGTTGTCGCGGCACTCGTCGCCATCGCTCGACCTGTGCGCGGAAGAGTCCATCGCCGCGGCCGCCGCGCAGGTGGCCGAGCTTGGCACACCCCATCTCGTGCTGGACGCCACCGGGCTTCTCTCCGATGCCGACCTCAAGCCGGAAAAGTCGCTGCGTGCCATCGACCCCGCCGCCATGGCCCGCGCCTTCGCCATCAATGCGATCGGCCCGGCGCTGCTGATGAAGCATTTCCTGCCCCGCCTGCCACGCGATGCGCCCGCTGTGTTTGCCACGCTGTCCGCCAAGGTCGGCAGCATCGGCGACAACCGGCTCGGGGGTTGGTACAGCTACCGCGCCTCAAAGGCGGCGCTGAACCAGCTGGTGCGCACCGCCGCCATTGAGCTGGCGCGGACCCATCCCCGGGCCATCTGCGTCGCCCTCCATCCTGGAACCGTGGACACGCGCCTGTCGCGCCCCTTCGCCAAGACGGGTCTCGACACGCTCACACCCGAGACGGCAGCGCGCGACATCCTCGCGGGTCTCGCGCGGCTGCGGCCGGACGACAGCGGCGGCTTCTTCGACCGCCACGGCCAGCCGCTTCCGTTCTGATCCACCCGCGCCGCCGAACAGGTCCGCCATGCCGCGCATGCGCAAGAAAGCCGAGCTGCCCACCCGCACCTGCCGCGCCTGCGGCCGGCCCTTCGCCTGGCGGCGCAAATGGGCGCGCGACTGGGACCGGGTGCTCTATTGCTCGGACCGCTGCCGCGTTGCCAAGAGCGGGCCGCAGACTGAGGGGCGAACATGAGCGGAAACCTGCGCTTCGTGCTGGGCGATCAGCTCACCCGCGACCTCTCGGCCCTCGCCGACATCGACCCCGCCCGCGACGCGGTGCTGATGGTGGAGGTGGAGGCCGAGGGGCGCGCCGTGCCGCACCACCGGCAGAAGATCGCCTTCCTCCTGTCCGCCATGCGCCATTTCGCCGAGGCCCTGCGCGCCGAGGGTATCCGCGTGGATTACGTGCGCCTCGACGATCCGGACAACACGCAGGACTTTACCGGTGAACTCGCCCGCGCCGTCGCCCGCCACGGGCCGAAGCGCGTCATCGTCACTGAGCCCGGGGAATGGCGGGTGGAGGAGATGATGCGGGGGTGGGCGCAGTCCCTGCCCGTCCCGGTCGAGATCCGCGCCGATGACCGTTTCTTCTGCTCCCGCGCCGATTTCGCCGCGCTGGTCCGGGCCCGCAAGACCGGGCGCATGGAGTTCTTCTACCGCGAGATGCGCCGCCGCACCGGCTACCTCATGGACGGCGACACGCCGGTGGGTGGCCAATGGAACTTCGATCCCGACAACCGCAAGGCCCTGCCCCGTGGCACGCGCGTGCCGGAGCGCCGGCGCTTCCCGCCGGATGCGATCACGCGGGAGGTGCTGGCGCTCACCGCATCGCGCTTCGGCACCCATTTCGGCGACCTTGAACCGTTCGGATGGGCCGTGACCCGCGCGGATGCCCTGCTGGCGCTGGACGATTTCATCGCCGTCGGCCTGCCCCGCTTCGGCGACTATCAGGATGCCATGAAGGCGGGCGAGGATTTCCTCTTCCACAGCCTGATCTCGCCCTATCTGAACTGCGGCCTCCTCACCGCCCGCGAGGCCTGCGACCGGGCGGTGGAGGCCTTGGGCGATGGCGCGGCGCCGATCAATGCGGTCGAGGGCTTCATCCGCCAGATCCTCGGCTGGCGGGAATTCGTGCGCGGCATCTACTGGGCCGAGATGCCCGGCTATGCCGACGGCAATCACCTCAATGCCACCCGCCCCCTGCCCGCGCTCTACTGGACCGGCGACACGCCGATGCGCTGCATGGCGGAATGCATCGGCACGACCCGCCGCCATGCCTATGCCCACCACATCCAGCGGCTGATGGTGACCGGCAATTTCGCCTTGCTGGCGGGGATCGAGCCGGCACAGATCGAGGCGTGGTACCTCGCCGTCTACGCCGATGCCTATGAATGGGTCGAGCTGCCCAACGTCCACGGCATGGTGATGCACGCGGACGGCGGGCGCCTCGGCTCCAAGCCCTATGCGGCCTCCGGCGCCTACATCCACCGCATGTCGGACTATTGCACCGGGTGCAGCTACGATCCGAAGGTGAAGCTCGGGCCGGGCGCCTGCCCGTTCAATTATCTCTACTGGAACTTCCTGATCGAGAACGCGGCCGTGCTTTCGCCCAATCCGCGCATGGCGATGCCCTACCGCACCCTCGCCCGCATGCCGGCGGCGCAGCGGGCCGAGATCGTCCAAGCGGCCCGCGTCTTCCTGGACGGCCTTCCGACAGACTGGGGGTGAGGTCAGACCGGGATGGGGGAGAGCGGTGCCAGCGGCGCGCGCAGGGTCACGCGCAGGCCACCGAGATCGGGGCTGCGGTCGAGGGCGATCGAAATATGAAGGAGGTCGGCGATGACCTTCACGATGGACATGCCGAGGCCGCTGCCGGGCACGTCCGGCCGGTCGGGCACGCGATAGAAGCGCTGGAACACGCGCTCCCGCTCGGCCTCCGGAATGCCCGGCCCGCTGTCCTCGATGGTCACGAGCGCCATGTCGTCCTCGCGCCGGGCGGAGAGGACCACCTGACCACCGGCGCCGGAATACTTCACCGCATTGTCCAGAAGGTTGCCCAGCAATTCGGATAGCAGCACGGTGTCCGACACCAGCGGCAGGGGCCGATGCCGGATGAGGCAGGAAATCTGCGTGTCGGCCGGAATGCCCGCAATGCGGTCGGCGATGACGTGCTCGATCACCTCGCCCATGTCACAGGGCGTGCCGCCCGCCGCCGCCACGGCGCTTTCGTCGGCACGGGCGAGGGTGAGCAACTGGGTGATGAGCCGCTCCAACCGTTCCGCCCCCTGATCCAGCTCGGCCAAGGCCGTGTCGCGCAGCTCGGGATCGGAACTCTCCCGGCGCAGGAGATCCACATGCACGCGCACGATCGCAAGCGGCGTGCGCATCTGGTGAGAGGCATCTGCGGTGAAGCGGCGGAGAAGCTCCGTCGCCGAGCGCAGGCGCTCGAACATGGCGTTGATGGCGGTGGCGGGCGCCACGGCCTCCTGCGGCACATCGGACAGATCGAGCGGCCGCAGGTCGCGCCAGTCGCTGACGGCGCGGTTGTCGATCTGCCGGCTGAGATCGACGAGCGGCATTAGTCCGCGCTCGACGGATACCCACGCCAGCACCGCGATGGCCAGGATGAGCGCGGCTTCCGCGAGGCCGAGGTTCCGCAGCATTTCGTTGCGCAGCTGGTTGCGGGCAAGCCGGGTCTCGGCGACGGCGACGATGACCGGCGCCTCGACGCCATAGACGTGACGGGACACCGCCGCGACCCGCACGGCATTGCCGCGATAGGTTTCGTCCCAATGGGCGGGCTGGCCGGGCTCCACCGCCGGCATCCGCCCGAGGGGCAGATCGGGATAGCCCGTCACCGGCCCGGCGTCGGTCGCGACGAGGTAATAGACATTGTCCTGCGTCTTGGTTTCGAGCATGCCCAGCGCGACCTGCGGCATGTCCACCACCACCTCGCCGCTCTCCACCGCGAGCCGCTCGGCGATGGCCATCAAGGAGCCGTCGAGCAGGCGATCGTGGGAGCTTTCCACCACCGAAGTGATGGTGAGGTAGCCGCCAGCCCCGATGGCCACCGCCAGCAGGAGCACCGGCGCCAGCAGGTTGAGGAGAACCGCGCGCTTCAGCGAGCGGCGGGTGGCGCGCATCAGTCCTTCTCCAGCATGTAGCCGAGGCCGCGCACGGTGCGGATTCGCAGCCCGCTTTCCCCAAGCTTCTTGCGCAGGCGGGCGATATACAGCTCCAGTGCGTTCGGGCCCACCGCATCGTCGAGCCCGAACACCTCCGAGATGAGCCTGGCCTTGGGCACGAGCTTGCCAGCCTGCAACAGCAGAAGGTGCAGCACCGCAAGCTCGCGGCGGCGCAGATCGAGCGGGTTTCCCTCGAGCCGCGCGACATGCTGCGCGGTGTCGAACTGCAGCGGCCCGAATTCCAGAACGGCGTCGCTGACACCGAAGCCCCGGCGCACCAGCGCCCGCACTCGCGCCTCGAACTCGGCGAGGGCGAACGGCTTATTCACGTAATCGTCTGCGCCGAGGTCCAGCGCCTTCACCTTCTCGCTCACATGGTCGCGGGCGGTGAGGATCATTACCGGCGTCTTGAGGCCCGCGCGGCGGATCGCTCGCAGCACGTCATATCCGCTGCCGTTGGGCAGGCCGAGATCGAGCACCACCAGATTGTAGGCCTCGCGCGTCGCCAACCCGACCGCATCGGCCGCATCGGCCTCGTGATCGACCGCATAGCCGAGGGATGCGAGGGAGCGCTTCAGTCCGCTCGCCAGCGCCCGGTCGTCTTCTACGATGAGGATACGCATCAGGACGTCTCCCGGCCGGATTGCAGATGGCCGCAAGGCGTGAACGCCCCCGTCTCGGAGCGGGAAGGATGCCCCATACGTGACCACACCCGTCGCATCGCATAATGTAGACCGGCGAACGGAAGCAAGTTCAAGAGACGGGGCGGACGTGCGTGCGGGAGGCGGGTGGATGGCCCCGGTGAGCGGCGATGGGGAGCGGAGCGCCATGTCTGTCGCGCGGCGCAGTCCCGCAGCGCGGCGGCGGAAGGCCCGGACCTTCGCGGCGGGACTTTTCCGTGCGGCGTTGCTGGCCGCAACCCTCGTTGCAGCGGCGGCCGGCCCGGCCCGAGCACAACCCCTGCGCTCGGACGAGGTTTCGGTGGGTACCGGAACCGCCGGCGCGCTCACCGTCCTGTCCTCCATCGATCCGGTGGAGATGGGTGAACTGCTGGAACACTGGCGGGCACGCTATCCGGACATCAAGCTGACCTACCGGCACAAGAACTCGCTGGACATCTATTCCGACGTGGTCGAGTGCAACGAGGCGCGGCCCTGTCCCGATCTCGCCTGGAGTTCCGCCATGGATCTCCAGATCAAGCTCGTCAACGACGGCTACGCCGCCCGCCACGAACCCGCCGCCGCGGCCGTCCTGCCCCCATGGGCGGTATGGCGCAACGAGGCCTTTGGGGTCACGGCGGAGCCCATCGTCCTCGTCTACAACAAGATGCGTGTTCCACCGGAAGACGTGCCGCGCACCCATGCCGATTTCATCCGTCTCCTGCGCGAGAAGGGCGCCGCCTACCGGGGGAAGATCGCGGCTTACGACCCCGAGCGCAGCGGAACCGGCTATCTGTTCTGGAACAGCGACGTGCGCATCACCGCCGACACCTGGCAACTGGTGCGGGCGCTGGGCCGGACCGCGCCGAAACTCTATTCCTTCGCCCACACCATGCTCGATCGCGTGTCGGACGGCGACCAGTTGTTCGCCTACAACACCATCTCCTCCTATGCGCGGGCACGGGCACGGGAGGAGCCCGCCATCGGCGTCGTGGCCTTCGAGGACTACACGCTGGTGATGACGCGCATCGCGCTCATTCCCAAGCAGGCGCCGCACCCCGAACAGGCCCATCTTTTCCTGGACTTCCTGTTGTCCCGCGAAGGCCAGGAGGATCTCGCGCGCCGGGCCTTCGGCACGGTGCGGCTCGACATGCCACCGCCCGCCGAAGGGGGCGCCGATCCCGCCCGGCTGCGTCCCATCCACGTGGGGCCGGAGCTTCTGGCCTACCAGGACCAGTCGAGGCGCCGCATCTTCTTCCGCGAATGGCGCAAGGCCCTGGAAGGGCAATGATCGACCGCCGCGCGCGCCGGACGATCGTCGCGCGGGACGTGACAGGTTCTTGACAGGTTCTCCCCCCTAGGCTCCCGCCGATGCCGCCATGCGATGGGCTGCGCTATGTCTCCGCCAGAGACTGGCGGGCTGCAGGCGGCCGGACGAAGCAACAACAAGCAGCGCAGAAACGCCGCGAGCGGCTGCGCCGGCATGGGAGACAACGCATGGTCGGGCCTTCGGCAGCCGCCGTTCCACCCACCGCGACCGCAGGCGTGCCTGCGATCAAGTCGAGGACCGCAGCCATCCTGCGCTCGACGAGCGGCAATTTCCTCGAGCAGTTCGATTTCTTCCTGTTCGGCTTCTACGCGACGTCCATTTCCAAGGCGTTCTTCCCCACCGGAAATGAAGTCACCGAACTGCTGCTCACCTTCACCACCTTCTGGCTCGGCGCGCTGATGCGGCCCGTCGGCGCCATCGTCCTCGGCGCCTATCTCGATCACATCGGCCGCCGCAAGGGCCTGATCGTGACCCTCGGCATCATGGCCGCCGGCACGGTGCTGATCGCGGTTTGCCCCACTTATGCGCAGATTGGCATCGCGGCGCCGCTCATCGTGCTGTTCGGCCGCCTGCTGCAGGGCTTCTCGGCGGGCGTGGAACTGGGCGGCGTCTCGATCTACCTGTTCGAGATCGCGACGCCGGGAAACAAGGGCTTCTACACCTCGTTTCAGTCGGCCAGCCAGCAGGTCGCCATCTTCTTCGCCGCCATCATCGGCTTCTCGCTGAGCCAGCTGATGCCGCCCGAGACCATCTCCGCCTGGGGCTGGCGCATTCCCTTCTTCATCGGCTGCGCGATCATCCCCTTCATCTTCTTCATCCGCCGCACGCTGGAGGAAACCCCCGAGTTCCTCAAGCAGAAGAAGCACCCGACCCAGCGCGAAGTCTTCGCCGCGATACTGGCCAACTGGCGGATCGTGCTGCTGGGCATGATGCTGACGGCCATGACCACGGTGACCTTCTATTTCATCACCGTCTACACCCCCACCTTCGGCAGGAACGTGCTGAAGCTGTCCATCACCGACAGCCTTCTCGTCACGCTGCTGGTGGCCACCACCAACTTCATCTGGCTGCCCATCGGCGGCGCCATCTCGGACCGCGTGGGCCGTCGTCCGGTGCTGCTGGCCATTGCCATCCTGGCGCTGGTGACGGCCTATCCCGCCCTCGCGTGGCTGGTGGTGGAGCCGACCTTCAACAAGATGCTGATGGTGGAGCTGTGGTTCTCCCTGTGCTTCGGCGTGTACAACGGCGCCATGGTGGCGGCATTGTCCGAAGAGGTGCCAGCGCATGTGCGCACCACCTGCTTCTCGCTCGCCTTCGCCCTCGCCGCCGCTCTCTTCGGCACGTTCACGCCCCTGGTCTCCACCTGGCTGATCGACATGACCGGCAACCGTGCGGCGCCCGGCTTCTGGCTTATGGCGGCGGCCGCCTCGGGCCTCATCGCCACCATCCTCATCTATCGCGGTCGCAGCACGCCGCTCGTGCGACATTAAGCGGAAGGACGCGACGCTCCCGAGCGTCGCGCCCACCTATCGGTTCAAGGCGCCCGCAATCCGCCCGCCCCCCGAATGCCGATTCAGGCTGCGTTACGCCAAGCGCCTTGAACATGGCTCCGGCCCGGTCGACGGGCCGGATCAAATCGATAAAATCACATCGGAGGAAAGAACATCGCGACACGCGGGGTTTGCACGCTTCTGGTCGGCCTTGCACTGGCCCTGCCTGCTTCGGCGCAGGCCGATGAGGTGCGGGTGATAATCTCGGGCGGCCTCTCCGCCGCCTACAAGCAGTTGGTGCCGCAGTTCGAGCGCGAGACCGAGCTCAAGGTTTGACCGCTTATGGGCCGTCCATCGGCACCACCGAGAACGCGATTCCGGTGCGTCTCAACCGGGGTGAGTCGGTGGACGTGCTCATCATGGTGGGCGAAGCGCTCACCGGCCTGACCGAGCAGGGCAAGTTGGACAAGGTGTCGCGCGTCGATCTCGTCCGCTCGCCCATCGGCGTTGCCTTGCGCGCCGGCACGCAGAAGCCCGACATCTCCACCGTAGATGCGCTCCGCACCGCCTTGCTCAACGCGAAATCCGTCGCCTACTCGGACAGCGCGAGCGGCATCTATGTGGAGAATGAGCTATTCAAGCGCCTTGGCATCGAGGCCCAGACCAAGGCCATCCTCAATCCGGCGGCCAAGCTGCTCGGCATCACCATCAACCAGGACAGCGCGCCCGATGCGTGGCCGGTTCTGAAGACCCGGGCCGCCACCGGCAAGGCCATCTGGGACGTCATCGATTCACCGACCACCATCTGCATCCGCGGCGGCGAGCAGGGCATGGTCGAGAAGCTCGACTTCTCGAAGATTCCCAACGCCGCATCCATGCCGGCGCAGTACAAGACCCCCTATTCGGTGGCCTACGAGTTCTATTCCTCGGTGCTCGCCTACAACAAGAAGAAATTCGCCGCCAAAGCGCCGCAGACCTGGGCGGACTTCTGGGGGCCGGCCACAAGGACATCCGCACCGGCATCTGGGAGGCGACGCCCGGCGTCACGCGCTCCATCAAGGGCGGGACCTGGGAATATTGCACGATCCTGTCCGGCGTCGTGGAACTGACCGAGGATGGCGGCACCCCGCGCCGCTTCCGCGCGGGCGACACCTTCGTGCTGCGGCCGGGCTTCGTCGGCACCTGGGAAACGATCGAAACCGTCCGCAAGCTATGGGTCGCCGTTTCCTGATCTCTCACCATCCAGTTAGGTCCGTCCCATGGCACTGCTCTACATGGCCGATCCCGCCCGCGGCGAAGTCTGGCGCCGGCTGATCGGCGAAATGGCGCCCGACATCGACGTGCGCATCTGGCCGAACATCGGCAACCCCGCCGACATCCGCTGGGTCGCGGTGTGGGACGTGCATGTGGACCTGACCGCCACGTTCCCGAACCTCGAAGTGATCTTCTCCACCGGCGCCGGCGTGGATCACCTGGATTTCTCGCGCATCCCGGCGCGGATTCCCGTGGTGCGGATGGTGGAGCCGGGGATCGTCGAGGGCATGGTCGAGTATGTGACCATGGCCGTCCTCGCCCTCCACCGCGACCTGCCGACCTACATCGACCAGCAGAAAAAGCACGTCTGGGCGCAGCACTATGAAACGCCGGCGGCGCAACGGCGCGTCGGCATCATGGGGCTCGGCTCCCTGGGACAGGCGTCGCTCGCGGGCCTCGCGCCGTTCGGCTTTCCGCTTGCGGGCTGGAGCCGGTCGCCGCGGGCCATCCCGAACGTGGAGACCTTCGCCGGCGAGGCCGGGCTCGGAGCGTTCCTCGCCCGCACGGACATCCTCGTCTGCCTCCTGCCGCTCACCGCCGAAACGCGGGGCATTCTTGATGCCCGCCTGTTCGCCCGGATGCCGGCGGGCGCGCGCATCGTCAACGCGGGGCGCGGCGGCCATGTGGTGGCGGACGATCTGGTCGCCGCCCTCGATGCCGGCACCCTCTCGGGCGCGGTGCTCGATGTCACGGAGCCGGAGCCTCTGCCGCCGGAGCATCCGTTCTGGAGCCATCCGCGCATCCTGCTGACGCCCCACGTCGCGAGCCTCACCCGGCCGGAAACCGCCGTCATCAGCCTCCTCGAAAATCTCCGCCGCCATGCCGCGGGCGAGCCGATGATCGGCCTCGTGGATCGCAGCCGCGGCTATTGAAAGACCTCGCCATGTCCCCCGCCGCTGAAAACCCGCTCGCACTTGCCGATCCGAGCCTCCTCGTCGAGGCGGCCTTCATCGGCGGGCAGTGGTGCGCCGCCGATGACGGCGCGACGCTCGTCGTCGAGGACCCGGCAACCGGCCGGCCCGTAGGCACAGTGCCGGCCTGCGGTGCGGCCGAGACCCGGCGCGCCATCGCGGCGGCGGAGGCCGCCTTTCGCGCCTGGCGCACGGTGCCGGCCGCCGAACGGGCACGCCTTCTGGAGCGATGGAACGACCTGATCCTCGCCAACGCCGCCGATCTCGCGCGGATCATGACGGCGGAGCAGGGCAAGCCCCTCGCCGAGGCGGAGGGGGAAGTGCGCTACGGCGCGTCCTTCGTGAAGTGGTTCGCGGAAGAGGCCCGAGGGGGCCATGGCCTCCAAGTTTCGCAATGCCGGACAGACCTGCGTGCGCGCCAACCGCATTCTGGTGCAGGCCGGCATCCATGACGCCTTCGTCGCCCGCCTCGGCGCGCGCATCGCGGCACAGAAGGTCGGCCCCGGCACAGTGCCCGGCGTCGCCATCGGTCCGCTCATCAACCGCGCCGCGGCGGAGAAGGTGCACGCGCACGTCGCCGACGCGCTGGCGAAGGGCGCGTGCGTGGTGCAGCAGAGCGTGACCTCCAACGAAGACGGAAACTTCGTCGCCCCCCTCCTCCTCACCGGCGCCAGCACCGATATGCTGCTGGCCAATGAAGAAACATTCGGCCCGGTGGCCCCGGTGTTCCGCTTCGAGACCGAGGCAGAGGCGATCGCCCTCGCCAACGGCACCCCCTATGGCCTCGCCGCCTATTTCTTCACCGAGGACATGCACCGCGCCTGGCGGGTGGGAGAGGCGCTGGAATTCGGCATGGTCGGGCTGAACACCGGCGCCATCTCCATGGAGGTCGCGCCCTTCGGCGGCGTGAAGCAGTCCGGGCTCGGCCGCGAGGGCGGCTATCTCGGCATCGCCGAATATCTGGAGCCCAAGGCTTTCCACATGGGCGGCCTGCGCCTTACAGCGCCCGTCTGACCCCAACCACACACAAATCGCAGGAAACGTGACCATGGCCGCAAGACACCATCGCATCGCCGTCATCCCCGGGGACGGCATCGGCAAGGAAGTGATGCCCGAGGGCGTGCGCGTGCTGGAGACGGCGGCGGCGCTCTATGGTTTCAGCCTCGATCTCACCTGGCACGATTTCGCGTGCTGCGACTATTACGCCCGCCATGGCGAGATGATGCCGGCCGACTGGAAAGAGCGGGTCGGCACCTCGGACGCCATCCTGTTCGGCGCGGTGGGCTGGCCCGACACGGTGCCGGACCATGTCTCGCTCTGGGGCTCGCTGCTCCAGTTCCGGCGGGAGTTCGACCAGTATGTGAACCTGCGGCCCGTGCGGCTGATGCCGGGCGTGCCCTGCCCCCTCGTCGGCCGCAAGCCGGGCGACATCGACTTCTGGGTGGTGCGCGAGAACACCGAGGGCGAATACACCTCCATCGGCGGACGCATGTATCCCGGCACATCCCGCGAACTGGTGATCCAGGAAACGGTGATGTCGCGCCACGGCGTGGACCGCGTCTTGAAATTCGCCTTCGAGCTGGCCATGCGGCGGCCGAACCGCCACCTCACCTCGGCCACCAAGTCCAACGGCATCGCGATCACCATGCCCTATTGGGACGAGCGGGTGGAGGCGATGGCGGCGACCTACCCCGAGGTGCGCACGGACAAGTACCACATCGACATCCTCACCGCGCAGTTCGTACTGCATCCGGACCGGTTCGACGTGGTGGTCGCTTCCAACCTGTTCGGCGACATCCTCTCCGATCTTGGCCCGGCCTGCACCGGCACCATTGGCATCGCGCCCTCCGGCAACATCAACCCCGAGCGGACCTTCCCGTCCCTGTTCGAGCCGGTGCACGGCTCGGCGCCGGACATCGCCGGGCGTGGCATTGCGAACCCGGTGGGCCAGATCTGGTCCGCGGCCATGATGCTGGAGCATCTCGGGGAAGTGGACGCCGCCGCTGCCATCGAGCGCGCCATCGAGCGGGTGCTGGCCGATCCTGCGGGGCGCACGGCCGACATCGGCGGTTCAGCCGACACGCAGACCTGCGGCAAGGCCATCGCCGACGCTCTCGATTGACCGCTGGTCGCGAGAGACGTGCCTTTTTCATCCGGTCAAAGGCTCCGCGGCCATGAGGTCGCGGAGCCTCATCTGGCAGCCGGGAAGCGTCGATCCCACGAGAGTTTCGCGGGCTTCTCGCGCTACGGCGAAATCGATCCTGACTGACCTTCGATAGCCGAAACGAACGACAGTATCGTCTGCACAACGATCGATTTTCTCTGGTCGAGCCATTGGGGCTCTGAAAAGTCATGCTGGAACATGCTGCTCAGGGTATGCCGGTTTGACACATGGATGAAGCACAGACCTAAAATGGAAATGTATAGGCTTTCCGCGTCGACATTCTGTTTGAATATGTTCTGCTCCTGCCCAAGCGTGAGAATATTGCTGAGCGAGTCGAGCAGGGGCCGCGTCATGTGAGGGATCGTGGCTGAGCGCTGGGCCGTCCGGCCCATCATGAGATTCTCATTCATGATCAGACGCACGAAATGCGGATCGGTACTGAGAAAATCGAACGTCAGCTCGATCAGGGCCGCCAGCGCCGATCGTGGATCGGTGCCGGTGACATCGAGCGTCTGCTCGCGGTCGCGGATGATCTTGTAAGACGCTTCAAGCGCCGCGAGGTAGAGATCGTCCTTGTTGCCGAAGTAATGATAGATCATGCCGACATTGACATCGGCGGACGCCGTAATGCGTTCGATCCGGCTGCCGCTGTAGCCGTGCTGGGCGAACTCAGCCATCGCCGCTTCGAGAATGCGCTGGCGCGTGGCGGCGGCGTTGCGCTTTCCCGGCGAACGCTGCCGCGCATTTTTCGTCGCCTTGGCCGCGTCCGCCGGCTCTTCGTGTGCCGAATTCTTCCGGCGTTCTCCGGCTGGCTTGGATGAGGCGGTCGTCATCGGTTCTCCAGCCGAATGGCTCCGTCCGAGACGTTCCGCGCGGCGAAATCCCTCACGTCCATATCCTTGCGGCGCTGTCCCATGATCGAAAGTCCTTTCGGCGCATCATTGGCGATGCGGATGGGAGGAATGGCCCCCTGCGAGCCCTGCCGCGCGCTCCGTTCAGATGTCCAACGGCACCCCCGGCGTATCGCGCACGGCATCACGAGCGGCCTCCAGCGCGGCGATGATGGCGGGCTCGAACACGCGGGGTCCTTCGGCGAAATGGGCGGATACCCAGCCGAACAGATAGTCGTCGCGCCCGATCAGCGGCGCCACCATCTGCGAGCGGGTTCCGAAGATGCGGATCAGCGCCGGCGGCGGGGCAAGATCGGGATCGGCGAAGACGTCCCCCTGGATCAGGGCGCGCCGGTTCTTCTCGATCCAGCGGACACTCCGCGCCCGACGATGATCGACGGCGCTATTATCCATCATCGAGGCGGCGCCCAGCGCCAGCACCTCGGCGCAAGGTACGTTCACGCTGAGGCCGAGCGCGGGATAGTCGAGGCGCACGGTGCAGCGTATCGCGCCTGTCTGTTCCATCAGCGTGGCGAGGATGGGGGAGAAGGCTGCACGCAGTGCGGCAGCGTCGGTGGTGGCGATCATGGCGCGACACTCTCCGCGAGTTCAAGACGCCCCTGCGCAAGGCCGACGCAGAAATGCTTCACGAACGGCTCGATGGCGGCCAGCATCTCCTTGCGCGGAGCGTTGGCGGCAAAGATCTCGCGCGCGCGGTCGTTGAGCCGTGCGCGCAGCGCCGGATAGTCGATGGTGGTCAAACGTCCGTCCTCCACCACCGTGCGGCCGCCGACCATGACGCGGGTGATGCTGCGCCCCTCTTCGGCGAAGACGAGCTGGTAGAGCGGATCATTGAGCGGCGTGAAGTTGACGCTGCCGAGGTCGAGAAAGACAAGATCCGCCGCGAGACCCGGCCGGATGTCGCCGGTGATCTCATGCAGGCCAAGCGCCCGCGCGCTGCCGCAGGTCGCCATTTCGAACACATCGCGCGGCGAGAGCCAGTCGTCGGGATCGAACGAGGCGGTGCGGGAGAGATAGCAGGCGAGGCGCATGACCTCGAACAGGTTCTGGTGGTCCGAGCAACTGCAGGCGTCCGAGCCGAGGCCGACGCGCACGCCGGCCGCCACCATGGCCGGCACGTTCGCGATGCCGCTGCCGAGCCGGAAATTACTCGACGGATTGTGCGCGACCGAGCAGCCGCGCCGTGCCAGCAGTTCGAGATCGGCGTCATCGAGCCAGATGCCGTGGGCGGCGGTGAAATCGGGGCCGAGGATGCCGAGTGCATCGAGGTGAGCAGTGAGGCTCATGCCATAGCGGGCGCGTCCGGCGATGGCCTGGATCTTCGATTCCGCCAGATGAGCATGCATCGGCGCGCCGTGGGCATTGGCCAGCGCGCGTGCTCCCGTCCAGAACGCGTCCGAGCAGTGCAGCGGGATGGTGGGGGCGAGGCCCGGGCGCACCCCTAACCGATCATGCGGCCATTCCCTCAACATGCGCTCGCAGGCTTCGAGGTTGGCGTCGACGCCGGCCATGCGGATGGTGTCGATCTCGGCCCGCGCATGGTCCGGCAGCGCATCGCGCAGGCCGGGGATCGCCTGCCAGAAGGTGCGATCGGCCAGCATCGGGGCGACAACGGCGCGCATGCCGGCGTCGATATAGCCGGCGGCGGTGGCGAACATGCCGTCCGGCGAGGGCTGCGGAAGCTCCAACACCAGATCGTAACAGGCGGTGCAGCCCTTGAGCAGCATCTCGGCGGCCGAGGCCTGGGCCAGCAGATGGCGATCCGCAAGGTTCTGGCCGCCGCCGGTCCATGGGCCGTTGTGGAGATGCAGTTCCAGCGTCCAGGCGCGCGAGACGCCCTTGGCGATGGCGAGATGGCTGTGCGTGTGCGCGTTGACGAGGCCGGGCATGATCAGCCGGTCGTTCGCGCCGACCAGCTCGGCCTCCTCGGGCAGCGCGGCACCGGGCGCGACGATGGCGGCGATCCGCCCATCCTGGATCAGAAGATCGGCCGCGCGTACCTCCCCCTCCGAGGGAAACGCCACAAGGCCGCCGCGTATGGCGAGCGGGCGCTGTATCATGGCTCCTGCCTCCGCCCCGCAAGCACGATGCCGTCGACGATGCGCAGGCCGAGCCTGACGCGCGCGCCCGGTGCGGGAAGCTCGCGTCCGACATTCTTCTCCAGCGACTGGACCGACGTGCCATCGGCGAGGCGCGACCAGATGCGCAGATCCGCACCGATGGGATCGTGCCGCTCGACCAGCGCGTCGAGCATGATTTCGGCCTGGTCGGAGGAGTTGAGGAGGGCAAGGCGCTCGGGACGGATGCAGAGTGTCACCGGGCCGTCCGCAACGTCACGCGGAATGACCGGCAGAAGCCCAAGAGCCGTCTCCACGGTCGCCGCACCGCCGCCGCGGCGGGAAAGCGTGCCACCGATCCAGTTGGAATGGCCGATGAAGTCGGCGGCAAACAGCGTGCGCGGGCTTTGATAGAGCGCGTGCGGCGTGTCGATCTGCTCGATCCGCCCCTTGTTCATCAGCACGATGCGATCGGCGAGGCCCATCGCCTCTTCCTGATCGTGGGTCACGATGATCGACGTACAGCCGAACCTGCCGAGGATGGTGCGGATCTCCCGGCGGAGCTGGAGCCGCAGCTTGGCGTCCAGATTGGACAATGGCTCGTCGAGCAGCATGATATCCGGCCTGGTGACGAGCGCCCGGGCCAGCGCGACGCGCTGCTGCTGGCCGCCGCTGAGCGCGCTTGGCCGGCGCTCCTCGATGCCGGGCAGTTGCACCTGCTCCAGCACCTCGCGGATGCGTTGGCTGATCTCGGCCCGCTTCACGCCCCGGTTCTTCATGCCATAGGCAATGTTCTGCGCGACGCTCATATGCGGGAACAGCGCGTAGTCCTGAAACACAAGGCCGACATTGCGCTCGTAGGGCTGGCGTGTCGCCATGTCGGCGCCGCCGATGACGATGCGTCCCTCATCCGGCCACTCGAAGCCGGCGATCATGCGCAGCGTCGTCGTTTTCCCGCAGCCCGATGGACCGAGCAGCGCAACGATTTCGCCGCGATCGACGGAGAAGCTCACATTGTCGACGGCCGCAGTGGTGCCGAAACGCTTGGTGATGTTCTGGATGTCGAGAACAGACATGCTCAGCGCCCGTATACGCCGCGCCCGACCACCACATCGAGCCCCGCGACGCGGTCGAGCACGACGATGAGCAACACGGTGGCGACGATGAAGATGACCGACAGTGCCGCGATGGTCAGGTCGAGGTTCGCCCGCATCTGCGCGAGAAGCGCGACAGGCAGGGTGAAGGTGAAGGCGTCGGTCAGGAAGATGCTGATGCCCACATTGTCGAAGGAGGTGACGAAGCCGAACACGGCGCCGGCGATGATGCCGGTGCGGGCCAGCGGCAAGGTGATCTGCCACAGCGCCTTCCAGGGCGGCGAGCCCAGGCTGAGCGCCGCCTCGTAATAGCTCGCCTTGATGCCGACCAACGAAGCGGCGGTGGTACGCATGACATAGGGAAAGGTGATGAGGATGTGCCCCATGATCAGCCGTGTCATGCCATCGATGATGCCCAGCCGGCTGGCGAAGATCAGCATGCCGAAGCCAAGGACGACATTGGGCACCACCAGCGGCGACAGGAGCGCCGCCTGCAGCAAGGCGCGGCCGCGGAAGGTGGCCCGGCTGAGCGCGATGGCCGCCAGCGTGCCGACAACGGTCGCCACCAGCGTCGCCACGGTGGCGATGATCAGGCTGTTGACGAGGCCGTCCTGATAGTAATTGTCGGCGAGGAAGCGCTCATACCAGCGCAGGGAGAACGCGCTGGGCGGGAACGGGCCGATGAAGCTGCGCGCATCGAATGACAGCACGATCGCGACAAGGACCGGGATCAGCGAGAAGGCGATGAACAAGGTGACGAGCGAAAGGTAGGCGGCCTCGAACAGGGCATCCGCCATGCGCTTGCTGAGCAACCGTCCGTTCACATGGGGGTCGCTCATTTGCCCGCCTCCTGCCAATTGGCGCGTACGAGGTGCAGCAGCCCGTAGAACAGGGCGACGGAGACCACCATCATCACGATCGACAGCGCGGCGCCGCCGGGGAAATTGGCCACTTCCGAGAAGCGCGAGTAGATGAGGTTCGACACGAACAGGATAAAGCCGCGCCCCACCAGCATCGGCACCACCAGATTGCTGAGGCAGAAGGCATAGGCGATGATGCCCGCCGATAGAATGCCGGGCAGGCTCATCGCCACCGTGACCTGGAAGAAGGTTTTCCAGCGCGGCGCGCCAAGCGACATCGCCGCCTCCTCAAGCCGCGGATTGATGTTCTGCAGCGTTCCGACCAGCGTGAGGGCGACCAGCGGCAGCGTCGTGTTCATCAGGCTGAGCACCACCATCAGCTCCGCACCGTCCGGGCTGGCAGGGGCGATGCCGAACAGGCGTCCGAACCCCGAGAGCGGGCCGAGCGGGCCAAAGCTCACGGCGATGGCGTAAACCCGCACGATGATGCTGAGGAAGAGCGTTCCGACCAGGCCGCCCATCAGCACCCGGCGCATGAGCGGCCCAGCCCGCCGGGCGATGAAATGCGCCATGGGGAAGCCCAGCACCATGGCAAGGCCGGCGCTGATGAAGCTTATGCGGAACGTGTCGAGGAAATAGCGCGCGTATTCCGGCGCGGCGATCTGGGCGTAGTTGTCGAGGGTGAGCGCACCGGCATCGTCGCCGCCGATGCGCCCGCCCACGAACGGCTTCAGGCTCTCGTGACCGAGCACCAGAAGGGGGCCGAGCAGCAGCGGCGCCACGATGATGAGCGCCGGCCACAGGAGAAGCGCCGTCAAGCCGTCGCGCCGTTTGCCGCCCGCTCGTGCCATGTCGCCGTTCGCCCCGTTTCCCCTCCCCTCCCGATCAGCCGCGCCGCACCAGCGGCACGATCTCGCGCTCCCATCGGGCGTTCCACTCGTTCACCACCGAGCCGAGATAGGCGAAGTCTGCGAAGTAAGCGTATTTCTCCAGATCGCTCGGCGCGAAATACCAGTCCGCCAGCATCGGATTGGGCTTGGCGGAGGGCTGGGTCGGCCCGGAGCCGAGATTCATGTTGTAGAGCTCGTTCATCTTCGGCTCGGCAAAGAAATTGGCGAACTCGAAGGCGGCCTTCGCGGGCGAACCCTTCAGCACGCAGAAGCCTTCATTGTAGAGGAACACCTTGTTGCCCGGCATCCGGTTCTTCAACTTGACCGGAAAATTCTTGGCGGTGGCGAACCAGCCGCCGTTGTTCCAGAAGCCGACCGAGTACTGGCCGCTTGCCATCGCGTTGATATACTCGGAATTGTTGGTGGCGATCATGCCGATCTGGCCCTTCGACGCCAGTTCCTTGACCAGCTCCCAGCCCGGCTCGGCGTTCCGCTCATTGCCGCCGCGCTGGAGCGCGCAGCTCACGATGAAGAGCCCGGTCAGCCCGATGGGATAGGGCACGCACAGCTTGCCCTTGAACTCCGGACGCAGCAGGTCTTCAACCGAATTGAAGCCGCCCGGCAGCAGGTCCTCCCGATAGCCCCAGAACGCGCCGGCCGTGGAGAGCGGCACGCTCATCTTCTGGCCCTTGTCGTTCTTCTGGATGAACTGGTCGGGGATGGTGGCGAGGTTGGTGACGATGCTCTCGTCGATCGGAAGGAGCCAGTCTTCCTTGATCATCGCTCGGAAGACCGGATCCCACACCGAGAGTACATTGTATTGGGTGTTCGGCCAAACCGCCTTGATCTTGGCGACGACAGCCGCCGCGCCGCCGGAGTGAAGCTCCCAGGCGATCTGCGTGGGGTTCGTCTTGTTGAAATCGGCTGCGATCTGCTTTGAGACCTCGATCCACTGCGCGCCCCACTGCACCACGAGCAGCCGGTCGGCGGCGCGCGCGGGGGTGATCAGCCCGCCGGGAAAGGCGCCGGCGGCTGCGAGGCCGGCGCCGGTCAACAGGTTACGGCCGAAGGCGCGACGGGTCAGCGACATGTCCGAAATCTCCGGCTGTACGGCGGCGGCGGGGCGTGTAAACAAATTAAGTGCTTACTTAGTTTGTGCAGGCCGCCACGCCCGGTAAAGCTGATTGATTGGCCAGTCGTTACTCCATTAAATGATTGTTTTAAATCACTAAATATGGGGTATGCCGCTGTGCTGGGCGGTCACTTTCCGACCCGTGCCCAAATTTCGATCGTTCGTCGTCTGCGGGGCATTCGGGCGGCCGGCTGCCGCGCAAACATCCCTCGCGAGGTGGTGGAGCGTGGGGGTCCGAGCCGTCAGGCAACGTTGTCACGCGCCAATTGCCCCCCATCCCAGGCGATCTCGTAGAGACGGACGATCTCGTCTTCGGTGGGAATGCGCGGGTTGTTCCCCGGCGTGCCAGAGGCGAGGGCCTGGCTGGCCATTTCCGGGCGGAGGCGGAAATAAGTGTCCTCGTCCAGGCCATAGGCCTTGGGTGTGGGCACCTTCAAGCGGTCATTGAGATCGCGAAATCCCCGCACCAAGGCTCGCCCGGCCTCTTCGTCTCCCGTGGCGCCCGTCGCCCAGCCGAGTGCACGGGCGGCCGCCGCGTAGCCCGCAGGCGCGGCGGAGAGTGAGTATTCCGTCACCAGCGGCAGGAGCATGGCGTTCGAGAGGCCGTGCGGCACATGGAAGAAGGCGCCGATGGGCCGGCTCAGCCCGTGGATGAGTGCGGTGGACGTGTTCGACACCGCGAGCCCCGCATGGGTCGCGCCCAGCATCATGGCTTGGCGGGCGGCGCGCTCGATGACGATCAAGACGCCGGGCCGTGAGGTGGAAGGCCCCAAGCAGATGCAGCGGATCGTGGAAGCGATCCGCGCGGGCAAGGCCGAGGACGCGCATGCGGCCGCCCTCCAGCACGTGGCGAGTGCCTCCGTCATTGCGCAACGCCTGCTGCAGGAGCGGGCCGGCGGATAGTTCAATACTTGAGGCGCAAAACCGCATGCGCCGCCCGAAGGCGGCTTCGCACGGCCGGGGGGCCGTTCGGCACCCCGGCTTCATTCTAGAAGGTGTTACTCGGCGGCGGCCGGCGGCATCGGCACGGCCGCAGTGCCGTACATGCGGGGGTCGGCCTCGCCCAGGATTCCATCGTCTTCGGCAAGAGGGCGAATCTGCTCATAGCTCAGTTCGCCCTGACCGTCCGGCGAAGGCCCCTTGGCCCAGCGCCCGGCCTTGCTCGAGGTGCCTTCGGAGGCGTCGATGTAGAGGTAGGAGACATCCTGCATCTCCATCTCGCGCGGGAAGTTGGCCGGCACCGGCGTGCGGTCGAAGCCTTCCTCCTCCAGCTCCTTGATGGCGGCGAGCCATTGGTTCTGGTGCATGGTGTCCCGCGCGATGAGGAAGGACAGCATGTCGCGCACGCCGGTGTCGCTGGTGAGATTGTAGAGCCGCGCCACCTGAAGCCGGCCTTGGCTTTCCGCCGTGAGATTGAAGCGAAAGTCGGCGAGGAGATTGCCGCTCGCGGTCATGTAGCCCGCGGTCCAGGGATTGCCGGCACTGTCCACCGGACGCGGGCCGGAGCCGGCGACTATGGCATGCTGCGGGTTCATGCCCGCCATGATCGCGTCCTCAATACGCGCACCGCCGAGGATGGCGCCCACGGCGGAATCCTTTGCCGCGTTCTCCTGTGCCTCCACCGGTGAACTTTCGAGCAGGCGCGCGATCATGGTGGCGAGCATCTCCACATGGCCGATCTCTTCGGTCCCGATGTCAAGGATCATGTCGCGATACTTCTGGGGCCCCCGGCAGGACCAGCCCTGCCAGAGGTAGCTCATCATGACGCTGATCTCGCCCCACTGCCCGCCGAGCGGCTCCTGAAGAAGCTTGGCGAACAGAGGATCCGGCGCGTCGGGCTTCGCGTGATACTGCAGTTGCTTGCGATGGATGAACATGACGGTGTCTCCTTAGGAAATCGCTGCGTCAGCGGTTCGCCTTCTCGCCGGCGGACTCCAGCGCGATGTAACGCTGCGTGACCTGCGGCAGGTGCATTTCCAGCCATTCGGCCATGGCCTGCTCTTCTTCCAGCGAGGCCTTCAGCAGCGGCACCGCCGCAAGCGCGCCGCAGGTTTCGGCCATGGTGATGAGGGAGCGGTAAGCCGCGATCTCGTAATTCTCGAAGGCGTAGTCCGCGAAGGAGTTCTTCAAGATCTCGTCGCCCGCCATCGAATGGCCGAGGGCGGCCATGTTTCCCATGAACGACGCCGCGACATCTTTGAAAGTGGAGTTGTCCTCGCCAAGGCTCCCAAGGATATCGTCCAGCCGCTTGAGCTGGCCGTTGGTCTCTTCCACGTGCGTCCGCAGCCGCGCGGAAAGTTCGGGGTAGTTTTCCAGCCGGTCGATCTGCCGGTTCATGATGGAAAGCGCTTCGTTCTCCACGGCGTGGGCATTCCTTAGCCCCACGACGAAGAGATCTCGGGTCGGGCTCGTCGCCATTTCCGTCTCCACTTGTGTTCAGGTTTTCGGGACCGACTAATCGTGCCGCAGCCACCACATCGGGAAGGCTTGGGACCCGTTATTGTTCCTAACGTCAAGTTTGAAGTGAGCAAATACAGCTAATGCTGCGAATTATTCGGCGGTTATGAGGTATTGTTCCGCTTCAGCCCTCACCTGATCCCGGCTCGGCCATCTTGCGGTGCTGCTCGGCCAGTACCGCTGCCGGCGTGACATTGGCGATCGCGCTCTCGATGCGGTTCTTCCAGCCGGCGACCACATCGCCCTCGCCCGACATCATCGCCTTGTATCCGGCGCGCGCCACATCGGCGGGGTCGTCCTTCTCGGCCTGCCCGACCTGCGTGTCCATCAGGTCCGCACGCTGGAAGAATTCGGTCTCAGTCGGGCCCGGCATCAGGCAGGTGATAGTGATGCCGGTGTCCTTCAGTTCGTTGCGCAGGGCCCAGGCGAAGGAATCGATGAAGGCCTTGGTGCCGTTGTAGACCGCCTGGAAGCTGCCCGGCATGAAGCCCGCGATGGAGCCCGTGATGAGGATGCGGCCCGTCCCCTCCCGCCGCATGGCGTTGCCGATGCGATGGATGAGATAGATCGTGCCGGTGACGTTGGTGTCCACAACATGCCGCGCGGCATTGAAATCCTGATCGAGAAAGCCCTTCCCGAGTCCGTGGCCGGCGTTGGCACAGAGCACCTCCACAGGCCGTCCGAGGCGCTCGACCTCGCCGCAGAGCTTGTCCACACCCTCGGTGGTAGCGAGATCGGTCTGGAGCGAATGCACCTTCGCGCCCGCCGCGCTGAGGGCCTCCGATGCCGTCACGATGTCTGGCTGGTCGGCGGCGATGACGAGATCGAACCCGTCCTGCGCCAGCAGCAGCGCCAGTTCGTAGCCGATGCCCGACGACGCGCCGGTTACGACCGCAAGAGGCCGCGTCCCAGAAGCTCGGGTATGGGGAATGGCCTGGGCCATGGCATGTCCTTTCAGGGCTTGAGGACGACCTTGATGCAGCCGTCCTTCTTGTCGCGGAATTGGGCGTAAAGATCCGGACCGTCCTCGAGCCCGGCACGGTGGGTGATGACGAAGGACGGGTCGATGTCGCCGTTCTGGATGCGCTCCAGCAGGATTGGCAGGTAACGCTGGACCGGGGTCTGGGCCATCCGGAAGGTGAGGCCGCGATTTATGGCAGAACCCATCGGGATCTTGTCCAGAAAGCCGCCATAGACGCCGACGATGGAGACGACACCGAAGTTGCGGCAGCATTGGATGGCCTGCCGCAGCACATGGGGCCGATCGGTGCCCATGAAGGCCGCCACCTTGATGCGGTCGATGCGGGCGTAGAGGGACGATGAGGCATCCGCCTCCGTGCCCACGGCATCGATGCAGGCGTCGGCGCCACGGCCGTTCGTCATGTCGCGGATGCGCTCGTAGATGTCCTCGCCGAGGAAATCCAGCGTTTCCGCGCCGCCGGCCCGCGCCAGGGCAAGGCGCTCGGGCACTGTGTCGATGGCGATCACACGCTCCGCGCCCAGCAGGAAGGCGCTGCGGATGGCCATCTGACCCACCGGGCCGCAGCCCCACACCGCAACCGTCTCGCCACCCTTCAGCTCGCAGAATTCGGCGGCCATGTAGCCAGTCGGGAAAATATCGGAGAGGAAAAGCACCTGCTCGTCGGTGAGCCCGTCCGGCACCTTGATGGGGCCGACATCGGCATAGGGCACGCGCAGATATTCCGCCTGCCCGCCCGAGTATCCGCCCAGCATATGAGAGTATCCGAAGAGGCCGGCAGGCGAGTATCCCCACATCTCTTCGGCCATCTTGTGGTTGGGATTGGAACGCTCACAGCCCGAATAGAAGCCGCGCCGGCAGAAGAAGCATTCGCCGCAGGAAATGGTGAAGGGGACCACCACGCGGTCGCCCACCTTCAGGTTGGACGCGCCGCTGCCGACCTCCACCACCTCACCCATGGTCTCGTGCCCCAGCACGTCGCCATGCTCCATCGAGGGGATGACACCATCGTAGATGTGCACGTCCGAGCCGCAGATGGCGCAGGCCGTGACCTTGATGATTGCGTCCCGCGCATGCTGAATCTGCGGGTCCGGAACCTGCTCGCAGCGGATGTCGCCTTTGCCGTGGAAGGTCAGTGCCTTCATCAATTATCTCCTGATGCGTGGGCCGGAGCTTGATGAATGGCGGAAAGAGGTCGCGGCTCGCCGCTCGCTCAGGCCGGCTCCTGGAGGCCAACGGCGAGAGGAAGCACTTGTTCCTCCGGCAAGGCTTGTCTGTACAAGCGGCCGACCCATGTGTCACATAATAAACTGAACCGGCGCCATAGAATTTGCGATGAAAAAGCAAAGCTTCTTGAACAGATCTTTGCGGCAGACGGCGGCCGAGTGACCTGCGCGAGACGCACGTCGAAGAAGCGCGCGCAGAGCAATCAAATCGGCGCGTGCTCAAGAAAAGCTGAGCCTTCGCGTTCGCCGTTATCGCCGCGCATCACGGCAACTGCGGCGCCCCGGTTGGTCTTCAGGATTTCCGATCCGAGAGGGCGTAGCCGCGCTTGACGGCCTCCTCCAAGAGCTGCTCGACAGCGACAGGATCGCAGGCCAGCCGCTCGACGAACAAACCTCGGGGCTTTTCCCAGGTCGTCATCACCAAACACGGACGCATCTGAGGCGAATGGCTGGGCTCGGATGCAATCGAGACCATCAATCCATCCGACAATACGAGGTTGGCGGGATCCATTCGTGGGGATCAGTGGCAGACACCCCTGCGGCCATCGGGGCTGCCATTGCAGTGTGCGGCTCATGGTCAAACTCGGGGTTCTCGCGCTGGACGCCGTCCTGCGCAGGCGGCCGATGAAATGCTCATACGCAAGGCAGGACGCTCCGATCCCATCGGTCAAACGCGCAATCAGCCAAGGTCAACACTGATCTGCGGCGCCTCGCCGCCTTAAAGGTTCTGCGCGGCCGGCTGCATCAGCAGGGTGGCTTCGTTGGCAAGTTCCTGCGTGATGAAATCCGCGGTGATGCGCACGCGCGCGATGTTCTTCTGCTCCTCATGGACGATGATCCACCATGACCGCACGAGGCGCACGGCATCCGGCAGCACCAGCCTCAGGTCCGGACAACCAGACGCCAGGAAGTAGGGCAGGATGCAGACACCGAGCCCCGCCCGCGTCGCGTGCATCTGGGCAAAGAGGTTCGAGCTCTGGAAGGCGGCATCGATGCCGGTGGCGACCTCGCCGAGATAATCGAGCTCGCGGGTGAAGATGAGATCGTCGATGTAGCTGATGAAGCGATGGCGGCGCAGGTCGTCCACGCTGCGGATCGCTGGCTTCTCCGCGAGATAGGCGGCGCTGGCGAACACGCCGAGCCCATAGGTCGCCATCTTGCGGGTCACGAGACGACCGCGCTCCGGCATGGTCAGGGCAATGGCGATGTCGGCCTCGCGCTTGGTGAGGTTGAAGGAGCGCGGCGTGGCCACGAGCTGCACCTTCAACGCCGGGTTCTGGTCCAGGAGGCGGGTGAGGCGCGGCGACAGGAAATAGGCGCCGAAGGCATCCGGCGCGCCGATGCGCACCGTTCCGGAGATGGATACGTCGCGTCCCGATATCTCGTCCTGCGCGGTCTGGGCCTGAAGCTCCATGGCTTCCGCGGCCTCCAGCAGGCGCAGTCCAGCGTCGGTGAGCGTCAGCCCGCCCGGCGCGCGCACCACGAGGCGGGTCCGGATCTCGGCCTCCAGGCCGGCCAGGTGCCGGCTCACCGTGGAATGCTTCACACCGAGCATCTTCGCCGCCGCCGACAGCGTGCCGCCGCGCGCCACCGCAATGAGCGCCCGCAGATAGTCCCAGTTCATGCCGCGCTCCGCTGCCCATTTCTGCACAACTATGGCGGAAACATAAGCAGCGCCTGACCGCAGAGGAACAGCTAATCGTCGTTGCGGCACATTCGCGCGCGGCTCTTCAGAGGCGTCGGTCGCGTGAGAAGGGGATTTTCGGCGTGGCACATATCGTCTTCATCGGCCTCGGCAACATGGGCCGCCCCATGGCGGCCAACCTCCAGAAGGCCAATCATTCGGTCACCGGCTTCGACCTGTCGGCCGAGGCGCGCGCGGCAGCCGCCGCGGCGGGGCTGAAGGTCGCTGCGTCGGAGGACGGACTGTTCGACGGCGCTGACGTGGTCATCACAATGCTGCCGAGCGGTGCCGCGGTGCGCGCGGTGTGGTCGCGAGCGTTGCCGCAGATGGCGCCAGGCGCGCTGATGATCGATTCCTCCACCATCGACGTCACCAGCTCCCGCGCCGCCCATGATCTGGCCGCGGCGGCGGGACTGCTGTCCCTCGACGCGCCGGTCTCCGGCGGCACGGAGGGCGCGACCGCCGGCACGCTGACCTTCATGGCGGGCGGCACGGACGAGGCCTTCGCCGTCGGCCAGCCGCTGCTCGCGGCCATGGGGCGGCGCATCGTGCATTGCGGCGGGCCGGGCAATGGCGAGGTCGCGAAGATCTGCAACAACATGATCCTCGGCGTCTCGATGATCGCCGTCAGCGAGGCGTTCAACCTCGCCGAATCCCTCGGCCTCTCCCATCAAGCGCTGTTCGAGGTGGCTTCCACCTCCTCGGGCCAGTGCTACGCCCTCACCACCCATTGCCCGGTGCCTGGCCCGGTGCCCACCGCCTCCGCCAATCGCGGCTACACGCCGGGGTTCGCCACCGAGCTGATGGCGAAGGACCTTCGCCTCTCGCAGGAAGCCGCCGACGCCAGCGGCTCCCGCACTCCGCTCGGCGCGGCGGCGGAGGACATCTTCGGGCGCTACGCGGCCAATGGCGGGCGCGGCCGGGACTATTCCGCGGTCATCTCCTACCTGAAAACCCTCTGAACTTCGGCGCCAAACGAAGCTCAGGGACATAACGGGGAACCCGCAAGCAGAACGAACAAAAAATATGGGAGGAAACAAGATGAAATCACGCATCCTGATGGGACTTGCCATTCTACTTGCCGCAACCACCGCGGCCAGCGCGCAAGCCCCGAAGACGGTGAAGATCGGCGTCCTCAACGACCAGTCCGGCGCCTATGCCGACATGGGCGGTGTCGGTTCCGTCATCGCCGCGCAGCTCGCCATCGAGGATTCCGGCCTGAAGCAGAAGGGCTGGACCATCGACGTGCTTTCCGCCGACCACCAGAACAAGGCCGACATTGCCGCCAACGTCGCCCGCGGCTGGTTCGACGTGGACGGCGTCGACATGATCACCGACGTGACGAATTCGGCGGCGGCCCTCGCGGTGAACCAGATCACGCGGGACAAGAACAAGGTGATGCTGGCCTCGGGCCCGGCCACCTCCGATCTCACCGGCAAGGCCTGCTCGCCCAACACCGTGCACTGGACCTCCGACACCTGGGCCTTCGCCCACGGCACCGGACAGGCGATCGTGAAGACGGGCGGCGACACCTGGTTCTTCCTCACCGCCGACTATGCCTTCGGCCAGGCACTGGAGCGCGACACGGCCGACGTGGTGGAGAAGAACGGCGGCAAGGTGGTCGGCCGCGTGCGCGTTCCGCTCGGCACATCCGACTTCTCGTCCTTCCTCGTGCAGGCGCAGGGCTCGAAAGCAAAGATCGTCGGCCTCGCCAATTCAGGGGCGGACACCACGAACTCCATCAAGCAGGCAGCTGAATTCGGCATCGTGGCCGGCGGCCAGAACCTCGCCGGGCTGCTCATCTACATTTCCGACGTGAACTCGATGGGCCTGCCGGTCGCGCAGGGACTGATCCTCACCTCGCCCTTCTATTGGGACATGAACGACAAGACCCGCGCCTTCTCCCAGCGCTTCGCCGAGAAGATGCGGGGCGCCAAGCCCACCATGGTGCAGGCCGGCGTCTATTCCGCGACCCTCAACTATCTGAAGACGGTGGCGGATCTGGGCGATGCCAAGGATGGCCGCAAGGTCGTGGACGCCATGAAGGCCAAGCCCATCAAGGATCCTCTGTTCGGCGAGGGCCGCATCCGCGCGGACGGGCGCAAGATCCACGACATGTACCTGTTCGAGGTGAAAAAGCCCGCCGAATCCAAGGCGCCGTGGGACTACTACAAGCTGCGCGCCACCATTCCAGCCGAGGAGGCCTTCCGCCCGCTCTCCCAGAGCGAGTGCGCCCTGCTGAAGAGCTGACCGCGGTTTCGCCCGTCATCCAAGTCCGAAGGAAACATCATGTCATTGCTGAAAGTCCGCAAGCTCGTGGTGCAGGTGGAAGAGACCCACGAGGAAATGGGCCGCGAGGTTTCCCCGCCCAGCCGCAAGGTCACGGTGGCGGCCGTCATCGCCAACCCATACGCGGGAACGTATGTGGAGGATCTGACCCCGCTCTACGATCTGGGCGCGGAGGTCGGCGGCCTAATGGCGACCCGCGGCGTCGCGGCGTTGGGGATCGCGCCGGACGAGGTGGTGAGCTACGGCAAAGGCGCCGTGGTCGGGGTCAACGGGGAGCTGGAGCACTCCGCCGCCCTGCTGCATCCGCGGTTCGGCGCACCGGTCCGGGCCGCGGTCGGCACGGGCAAGGACATCATCCCCGGCACCAAGAAGATTGGCGGGCCGGGGTCGCCGCTCCTGATGCCGCTCACCAACAAGAACAACATCTGGAGCTTTGACGACATGGACTCGGCGGAGATCGCAATCCCTGACGCGCCGCGGCCGGACGAAATTCTTATCGCCTTGTGCCTCGGCGTCGGCGGGCGCCCGCTCCACCGCATCGGCAAATAGCTCTTCGTTGGTTGCGGCGGCGTCGGCGATGGGGAGGCGGTTCCCCACCCTTCCAGACGTCCCTGGCGCCCCCGCTTAACCGGGCCTGCGCGCGCAATTGCTCGCGCGCAGGCCCGTGTTTTTGCTTTGGGGCCCAGTAGCGTGGGCGGCGGACCGTACTCGCTCCGCCGAGGCTTTTGCCCTCAGGCCGCCACCGAGCCCCTGCGCCGCGCGGCCTCGATGTCGCGCACCGGCGGCGCGCCGAACATGCGACCATACTCCCGCGTGAACTGCGGCACGCTCTCGTAGCCGACGTCGAAAGCTGCGGAGCTCGCGCTCATGCCCTCCCACAACATGAGGCGCCGCGCCTCGATCAGCCTCAGCTGCTTCTGGAACTGGAGCGGCGAGAGCGAGGTCACCGCCCGAAAATGCTCGTGGAAGGAGGAGGTGCTCATCCCTGCCGCAGCGGCCAGACGCTCTACCGGGAGCCGCTGCCGGAATTCAGTTCGCAACACGGCCACCGCGCGGGCCACGCGATGCACATGGCTTTCGGGCCAGCCCAGGCGGCGGATCGCCGACCCGTGACGGCCCGCCAGGAGCCAATAGTGCATCTCCCGCACCAGTTGCACGCCCAACACCGGCAATGACGCCGGGCGCTCGAGCAGGCGCATCAGCCGAAGCGCCGCATCCGCCACCTCCGCGTCCGTGGGATCGATCCGGACCGGCGCATGGTCCACTTCCTCCGCCGCTGACATCTCCGCCACGAGCCCCGAGATCACGGCGGGGTCGAGTTCCAGCACCAGGGAGAGATAGGGCGCAGCCGGCGTTGCTCGGGTGATCTGGCTCACCGTCGGCACATCAGCCGTGATGAGGAGGGACTCGCCGGCGGAGAAGGCGAAGCCCTGATTGCCCTGGGCCACGTGCTTGCTTCCCTGCAGCACGAGGCAGACCAGGGGGCGCGAGATGTCCGCGATAAGGTCGCTCGGCGCGGTGGCCCGCACGGTGGCAAGCCCTAGAATGGGCGTTGCCGCGATTCCTTGGGCATTGGCATGCGCTTCCGAGAAGCGGCGAACAGCATCGAGCAAGCCGGTCATGGAGCAAACGTAACCCGGACTTCCCGCCAACGCACCCCTTTCGGAGGATTAGGCAAGGATCGCCGAGCATCCGGCAACTGCCGCCGCGTCGTCGGAGCGAAAACCGTCTCGTCCAACAGATGGAGACGGACCATGACCAAGATTGCCCTTGTCACTGGAGCCAGCCGCGGCCTGGGCCGCAACACCGCGCTCAGCATCGCCCGCCATGGCGGGGACGTGATCGTGACCTATCAGAGCCGCGCCGAAGATGCGCAGGCGGTGGTCAGCGAGATCGAGGCGCTGGGCCGCAAGGCCGTTGCGCTGAAGCTCGACACCGGCGATGTGACGACCTTCCCGGACTTCGCCGAGCACCTGCGCGCCGCCCTCGCCGAGACGTGGCAGCGCCAAATCTTCGACCACCTCGTGAACAATGCCGGCCACGGCGACTATGCGCTGATCGGCGAGACCAGCGAGGCGCAATTTGACCGGCTGGTCAATGTCCACTTCAAGGGGGTCTATTTCCTCACCCAGACTCTGCTGCCGATGCTCGCGGATGGCGGGCGGATCGTGAACCTCTCCTCCGGCCTCACCCGCCTGTCCTATCCGGGCTATGCCGCCTATGCGGCGGTGAAGGGCGCGGTCGAGGTGCTGACCCGCTACATGGCGAAAGAACTCGGGGCCCGCGGGATCGCCGTCAACACGGTCGCGCCCGGTGCGATCGAGACCGACTTCGGCGGCGGCGCGGTGCGGGACAATCCCGAGCTGAACAAGAGCTTCGCCGAGATGACGGCCCTCGGCCGGGTCGGCCTGCCTGACGACATCGGGCCGATGATCGCCAGCCTCCTCTCCGAGGACAATCGTTGGGTCAACGCGCAGCGCATCGAGGTGTCTGGCGGCCAGGGCATCTGACGGCCGGCGCAAGGGACCTCTGGACCGGTGACGATCATGCGAGCCTTATGTTCGCAGGATTTCTTTACGTCAGCGAACGGCGGTTTCGAGGCAATGGTGCCGCGGAAGGGATTCGAACCCCCGACCCACGCATTACGAATGCGTTGCTCTACCAGCTGAGCTACCGCGGCACGCGCGCCCTCTATTACGGGGAGGCCGCGCCCTTTTCAAGGGTCGGCGCAAAGCATCCCCGCAAGGTGTTGCGGCGAGCCAGCCGGGAGGGCTGGGCGGCGGCCCGCGCCGGCAGGTCTTGCGGGCGCGGGCGGCAATGGGGCGGGAGGGGTTCAGTAGGTGAGAACGGGCGGCAGTTCCTTGGCCTGCGCCACCCACTTCTCCACCATGCTCTCGGTGGGCAGGGCGCGGACCAGCTTGCGCTTGGCGTTCGCCTCGGCCATGGCCTTGGTGAGGTTGGCGGGCACGCGGGCCTTGAGTTCCTTCACCGTATCGACGCCCGCCGCCTCGAGCAGCTCGGAATATTCCTCGCCCACGCCCTTGATGCGCATGAGGTCGGCCATGTTGGCCCATTTGAGGATGCGGGTCTCGTCGATGCCGGTGGCCGCTGCCAGCTCCTTGCGCAGCTTGGGCGACTTGGCCCGCTCCAGCAGCCCCTCAGTGGTGGTAATTCCGGCGGCCTTGAGCTTCTCGGCATAGACCGCGCCGACGCCTTCGATCTCGATGATGGGATAGGACATGAGACCCCCCTCAAACCCGGCTTGTGCATGCCGGCAGCAAGATCAGGCCACAACCGTGGGCCGAGTCAACTGCCCGGCTTCCCGGCGCCTCAGACCACGTGGGTGAGGCCGGGCACCGAGCGCACCAGGAGGTTCACGGGTTCCGCGCCGACAGTCTCACGGGCATAGGCCACGGTCTCGCGCACGGCGAGCTGGACCTGCGGCATGGTGAGCCCGTGGGCCATCATGCGGTCCGCGACCTGCATGAGCCGCGCCATGCCGCCGAAATGCCGCTCGGACTGGGCGGTGGCGTCCTCGCGCGGCGCCGCATCGGCGAGCGCCCTGGCCCAGGGGTGGGTCTGATAGAGGGGCGCCATGGCCTCGGCCGGCGCCTCGCGGGCGAGAAACTGGATGACGATGGCCACCAGGGCCGCGGCGGTCGGGGCATCCACCTCGACCCGCTCGGTCAAACGCGCAATCAACTCGTCCATGCCATCTCCTTGCGCCGCATCGCAGGCGAGACTGGCCTGAACATTGCCGGGCATGGCGCGCTTTCGCAAGCGAGAGCGGTGCCGGAACGGGCTTGCCCCTGTCCCGAAGGCGGGCGAAAACTGCCCGATGACGCGGCCGGACCCGACGCGCGATTCGGCTGGACCGCCTGCCCCGAGCGAGGACACCGCCATGGCCAAGAGCCGAGGGACGAATTTCGGGACCGGTTCCGGGTTACCCCCCGAGACGAGCGACCCGGCCGGGGCCGCGCCGCCGGCCGGCCCCTGGAGCCGCACGTCCGTGCCGCGCACCTCCTCCGCAGCGTCTTCCGGCGGGCGGGCGCCGGCGCCCGAGAGCGACGGCCGCGTCCTCGTGGGGCGCAGCTTCCTCGGCCGGGTCGAGGCGACGGCGACGCACGCCAAATCCAAGGACGAATATCTCACCCTGCGCCTCGCCAACCGCCACGGCCTCGTCACCGGCGCGACCGGTACCGGCAAGACAGTGACGCTGCAGGTGCTGGCGGAAGGCTTCTCGCGGGCCGGCGTTCCAGTGTTCGCGGCCGACATCAAGGGCGACCTCTCCGGCGTCGCGGCCGAGGGCGAGGCCAAGGACTTCCTGCTGAAGCGGGCCGAGGAGGTGGGCATCGCCTACACGCCGGACAGCTTCCCGGTGATCTTCTGGGACATGTTCGGCGAGCAGGGCCACCCCGTGCGCGCCACCATCTCCGAGATGGGCCCCCTGCTGCTCGCCCGCCTGATGGGGCTGAACGAGACGCAGGAGGGCGTGCTCAACATCGTCTTCCGCATCGCCGACGAGCAGGGCCTGCTGCTGCTCGACCTGAAGGATCTCAGGGCCATGCTGGCCAACGTCTCGGCCAATGCGGCGACCCTCACCGCCACCTATGGCAACGTCTCGGCCCAGAGCGTCGGCGCCATCCAGCGCCAGCTGCTCGTGCTGGAGAACCAGGGCGCGGACAAGTTCTTCGGCGAGCCCGCCCTCGACATCGCCGACATCATGCGGGTGGACCGCGCGGGCTACGGCACCATCAACATCCTCGCCGCCGACAAGCTCATGGGCTCGCCCCGGCTTTACTCCTGCTTCCTGCTCTGGCTGCTCTCCGAACTCTTCGAGCGGCTGCCGGAGGTGGGCGATCCGGAGAAACCCAAGCTCGTCTTCTTCTTCGATGAGGCCCACCTCCTGTTCAACGAGGCGCCCAAGGCGCTTCTGGAGAAGGTGGAGCAGGTGGTGCGGCTCATCCGCTCCAAGGGCGTGGGCGTCTATTTCGTCACCCAGAACCCACTCGACGTGCCGGAGACCGTGCTGGCCCAGCTCGGCAACCGGGTGCAGCACGCGCTGCGCGCCTTCACCCCGCGCGACCAGAAGGCGGTGAAGGCCGCCGCGGAGACCTTCCGGCCCAATCCGGATCTCGACACCGCCAAGGCCATCATGGAGCTGGGCAAGGGCGAGGCACTGGTTTCCATGCTGGAGGGCAATGGCATCCCTTCCATGGTGGAGCGCACGCTGATCCGGCCGCCCTCCGGCCGCATCGGGCCGCTCACGCCGGCCGAGCGGGCGGCCATCATGGCGAAAAGCCCGGTCGGGCATCTCTACGACACGGCGGTGGATCGCGAATCGGCGTTCGAGATGCTCCAGGCCCGGGCCGAGGAGAAGGCCCAGCCGGCGGAGGAGGCCGCGCCGTCCTCGGGCGGCGGCAGCATTCTCGACAGCATTCTCGGCGGGGTGCTGGGCACCGCCACCGGCGCGCCGAAGGTGGAGCCCGCGCCGCGCGGTGGCGCGCCCCGGCAGGGGTCCACGACGCCGCCCGTCCCGACCACGACGGGACGATCCACCGGCACCGGCGCGCCCGCGCCCCGGCCGAGCACGCGCATGTCCACCACCGAGGTGGTGGTGCGGCAGGTGGCCCGATCCGTGGCGACTCAGGTGGGCTCCCAACTGGGAAAAGCCATTTTGAGAGGTATCCTGGGAAGCATCAGCAAGCGCTGACGGAGCCGCCCAGGTTGCCCTCGGCGGACCGCTCTCGTCATGGCATGGCTCAAGGTGTTGTCGCACCGCGCAAAGGTACCTAACTGCAGCTTGGCTTTAACCTGGCGACGCTTCGGCTTCTACGCGGTGGAAAGTGTTGCTTCAGAAGGCTCGCAGCGGTAGTGTCATAGCGTGTCGGCGAGATTGCGGGGTCGCGTCGGCAGAGATGCTCAACGCGCGTGCCCGAGCCTTCATTCCTTGCGGATTGGAACCGAGGCGCGCCATGACCTGGAGCGCCTCATGAAGGTGTTGCCCACTGCCCGCATCGTTCTCCTCGATGCCAATATGGAACGTCGCCAGGCGACGCGCCTTGCCCTGTCCGCCCTCGGGGTGGGTGCGGTGCGCGAAGTCGCCTCCATCGACGAAGTAACCGATCCTGCCGCCCAGGGCACGGCCGACGTGCTCGTGGTGCAGGTGGACGATCCGGAGGATGCCCCTGCCAATCCCTTCCGCTTCGGTGCCGGCATTCCCGCCGTGCTCGTGGCTGAAGTGCCCGCGCAGCAACTGGTGCGGGCCGCCGGCCGGTCCGGCTATGACGCCGCCCTCGGCACGCCCATCGCGCCACGGCTGCTCTATCGCCGCATCGGCTCGGTCCTCCAGCGCGCGCGCCGTCTAGGGCGTCCTGCCTCCGCAGTGATCTCCACGCCCGCCGATCTCGTCACCGCCGGCTGACCTGGCGCCGGACCGTCTGGCACCTTGCCAGACGGTCCCCGTCCCTCCAGCATTCCCCTGATTCCGGGTCCATCGTGGCCCGGAACACAAGGTGCGCTGGTGGAGGACGACATGGCGGACGGTGATCGCGCGGGAACGCGCCCGGTGGAACTGGAGCCTGTTCTCAAGGCCGTGGACGCCGGTCTCGACGCGGCTCTGGCGCGCCTCTTCGATTTCCTGCGCATCCCCTCCATCTCGACCGATCCGGCCCACGCGGGTGCCTGCCAAGACGCCGCGCAATGGGTGGCGGGCGAGCTGGAGGCGCTGGGCTTTGCCGCCACCGTGCATCCCACCGCCGGCCACCCGGTGGTGGTGGCCCGCACCGACACCGGCGCGCCGCGCCGCGTGCTGTTCTACGGCCATTACGATGTCCAGCCGGTGGACCCGCTCGACCTGTGGGAGACGCCGCCGTTCGAGCCGCGTCTCGGCACGACCCCGGACGGGCGACGCACCATCGTCGGGCGCGGGGCCTGCGACGACAAGGGGCAGGTGCTGACCTTTCTCGAAGCGCTCCGGGCGTTCCGGGCGACGCGCGGTGCCTTGCCCGTGGACGTCACCGTGCTGCTCGAAGGCGAGGAGGAGTGCGGCTCGCCCAACCTCCCCGGCTTCCTCGCGGCGCACGCAAGCGCGCTTTCGGCCGATCTCGCGCTCGTCTGCGACACCGGCATGTGGGACCAGCGCACACCCTCCATCACCAGTTCGCTCCGCGGCATCCTGCACACCGAGCTGACCATCGAGGGCGCCGACCGCGATCTGCATTCCGGCCTCTTCGGCGGCGCGGCGCGCAATCCCATCCATGTGCTGGCGACCATCCTCGCCGATGCCCATGACGGCGAGGGCCGCGTCACCCTCCCCGGCTTCTATGACGATGTGCGCGAGCCGCCCGCCGAGGTGCGCGCCCGGTGGCAGGCGCTGGGCCTCACCGCCGAAGCCTTCCTGAAGCCCGTGGGCCTGTCCGTCTCCGCCGGCGAGCGCGATCGGCTGGTGATCGAGCAGATCCAGTCGCGGCCGACCTTCGAGGTCAACGGCATCTTCGGCGGCTATACCGGTGCCGGCACCAAGACCATCATCCCCGCGCGGGCGACCGCCAAGATCTCCTTCCGCCTCGTGGCGGACCAGGACCCGGCCAAGCTGCGCGCCGGCTTCGAAACCTTCGTGGCGGCGCGCGTGCCGGCGGATTGCCGGGCCGTCTTCCACTGGGGCGAGGGCGCGCGCGCCTTCCTCGTGCCGCCGGAAAGCCCGGACCTCGGCCACGCCGCCGGCGCGCTCGCGGCGGAATGGGGCGTTGCCCCCGTCACCATCGGCTCGGGCGGCTCCATCCCGGTGGTCGGCCAGTTCAAGGACCGGCTGGGGGTGGATACGCTGCTGATCGGCTTCGCCCTCGACGACGACCGCGTTCATTCGCCCAACGAGAAGTATGATCTCACGTCCTTCCACAAGGGCACGCGCAGCTGGGTGCGGATTCTCGATGCACTTGCGCAGCGGTGAGTTGCGCCAGCTAACGCGCAGCGGTGCGTTCACGTAACGCCAGACTTTTTCGCGTCGTGCAATCGTGCGAGGGAAGGCGCTTAACGTCAGTGACGGAACCTGCCATGGCCGCTCCCGCCCCCACCATCGACACGCAGGGTCTCCTCTCGGCGTGGTGGTTCGACGGCAAAGGCGCGGCCGGCCGCATCCGCCCGGAAGAGGCAGTGGCCGCGACAGCGCCGGAGGGCGGCTTCATCTGGCTGCATTTCAAGCACCTGCCCCGGGCGCCGCAAACCTGGCTCCGGCAGGACATCGGCCTCGATGCACCCGCGGTGGAAACGATGGCCGAGGACCAGTGCCGGCCGCGCTGCGTGATGTTCGCGGACGGTGCCCTGCTTTCCCTGCGCGGCATCAACCTGCAGCGCAACGCCCTGCCCGAGGAGCTGATCACCGTTCACCTGTGGGTGGATGCCCGCCGCATCGTCTCGGTTCAGCACGAGTTCCTCTCGGCCATCGCCGACTTCGAGGATGCGCTCGGCCGCGGCCGCTGCCCGCGCACCCAGGGCGAGTTCGTGGCCGATCTCTCCATGCGCCTCGTCGAGCGGGTGGACGCGGTGGTGACGACGCTGATCGAGGAGGCGGATGAGCTTGAGGATGCCGTCCTCGTCACCGAGACATCCGAGCTTCTGCCCAAGCTCGCCGTGCTGCGCCGGGTGGCCATCAAGCTGCGCCGCCACATCGCGCCCCAGCGCGAGGCGCTCAACCATTTCGCGCTGGAGGATGACCCCTGGATGGGGCCGAAGGACCGGAACCGCCTGCGCGACGCGGCCGACCGGGTGGCCCGCTTCTCCGAGGAACTGGACAGCGTGCGCGAGCGCGCGGCGGTCATCCGCGACCAGATGGTGGACGCCCGCGCGGAGCAGATGAACAAGTCCATGCTGGTGCTCGCCGTCGTGACGGTGGTGTTCGCCCCCATGACGCTCATCTCTGGCATGTTCGGCATGAACGTGGGCGGCATCCCCGGCAGCGGCGATCCCGCCGCCTTCTGGGCGCTCAGCGTGTTCCTGCTGCTGCTCGGCTTCATCCTGTTGTGGAGCTTCCGCCGGATGAAGTGGATCTGACGGGAACCGGGGCAGCCGGGTCGCTGCCACGGCCCCGTCTCAGGTCACGCAAAGTTCGCGGCCCTGTCGCCGCTGCGTCAACGACCATGCCGCAGATGCGGTGCGCACGGACCTTTGGAGGTTTCCCATGCGCACCCTGAAATGCATCGCCCTCGCGCTGCTCGCCGGCGCCGCCTTCGTTTCTCCGGCCCTGTCCCAGACCGCCGCCAATCCGGACAAGCCCGCCGAAGGCACCGCCTTCCCGGCCGTCCTCGCCGGCCATGTGGTCCTGCCGGCCGCGACCTTCGTCCCCGCCCCCTCTGACGCGCCGGATGCGCTGAAGACGTCGGGCAAGTTCACCACCGCCGACCGCGCGCGCATCGACGTTATCGGCAGCGTCAAGGGCGTCAGCGTCCTGTCCAATCCCGCTACCCCGCGCGAGACCGGCCTTTCCCTGCCGTTCGAGGGTCAACCGGTACAGGGCTTCTCCGGCATCGTCTCGGAGGGCGACGGCAATTTCCTGGTGCTCACCGACAACGGCTTCGGCTCCAAGGCCAACTCCCCGGACGCCATGCTGATGGCCCACCGGCTGAAGATGGACTTCAAGGCCGGCACCATCGAGCGTGTCAAGACCATCTTCCTCAACGATCCGGACCGGAAGGTGCCCTACCCCATCACAATGGAAGGCACCGCCACCCGCTATCTCACCGGCTCGGACTTCGATCTCGAATCGATACAGCGCGTCGGCGACAGCCTGTGGTTCGGCGAGGAGTTCGGTCCCTTCCTCATCGAGACCGACCTCGACGGCAAGGTGAAGGCGGTGTTCGAGACCAAGGTGGACGGCAAGGTCGTGCGCTCGCCTGACCATCCGGTGGTCACCACCCCCGGCGCGCCGGACGGCAAGGTCGCATTCAGCGTCTACCGCTCCAAGGGCTTCGAGGGCATGGCGCTTTCCCCGGACAAGACCAAGCTCTACGCTCTGCTGGAAGGCCCGATCTTCGACGCCGCGACCGGCGGCAAGGAGAAGGCGGGCGAGAACGAAGTGCTGCGCATCGTCGAGTTCGATCTCGGCAAGCGCGAGTGGACCGGCCGCTCGTGGAAGTATCCGCTGGCGGTGGCGGGCAACGCCATCGGCGACTTCAACATGATCGACGACACCCACGGCCTGATCATCGAGCGCGACAGCCTGGAAGGCTCCCGTTTCAAGGCCTGCGCCGCCGGAAAGGCGGAGCCCACCTGCTTCGACAAGCCGGCCCAGTTCAAGCGCGTCTACAAGATCGCCTTCTCTCCCGAGACCGCCGGCCAGGTGGTGCGCAAGGTCGGCTACATCGACCTGCTTGCCATAAAGGACCCCAACGGCAAGGCCAAGCAGGGCGGCACCGAGGGCGTGCTGGACATGCCCTTCTTCACCATCGAGGACGTGGTGATGGTGAGCCCCACCGAAATCGTGGTGGGCAACGACAACAACCTGCCCTACTCCGCCGGCCGGACCCCGCAGAAGAACGACGACAACGAGTTCGTCCTGCTCAGCGTGCCGGAGCTTCTCGTCGCCAAGTGAGGGTAAGGGCGCACACTCTCCTGCCGCAGAAAAGCAGAAGGCCGGGCGCGAGCCCGGCCTTTTCGCTGCTCCGATGCCGGATCGCCCTACTGCCCGGCGGCGAACACGCTCGGGAACGGGCGGCCGCGCACGTCGTACACGGTGGCGTAGGTGACGCCCTCCCGCTCCACCTTCACCAGCAGCGGCGCCTTCACGTCGGCGCAGTAGAACTCGCCGAGGCGCATGTAGAAGTCGGCATTCTTGCTGTCATAGGTCGTCTCGTAGCGCGGGCCGAGTTCGGCGGCGGCGGCGAAGTGCGGACCGCAGACGGCGACGCGCAGCTTGCGGCCCTGCGGCAGGGTCCGGCGATGCTGCTCCACGTATTCGTCCAGCTCCTCCGTGGCCTGCTTGAAGGCGAGGCCCCAGTAATCGAGCATGAACTGATCGTCCGCACCCTTGATGCCGCCGACGAAGTGGTTGTAATAGGTGTATTCATAAGGGTGCAGGTTGTGGAAATCCACCGCCGGCACCACGACGCCCACCGCGAAGGTCGCGGCGACGGCCGCTTGGGCCAGGCGCGGCAGGCCCTGCGCCTTCTGCCAGAGCCAGGACGCGGCGCAGCCGCCCAGCAGCGCCAGCGCCGGCGTCACGAACACGAAGTGGCGGATGCCGTTGTACATCACGGGCCGGGTGACGACCGTGAGCAGCACCGGGAAGGCGGCGGCGGTGAAGATGAGCACCAGCCGGGCGCGCTTCGCCGGGGTGTCCTTGCCCACGAGCGCCGAGACGATGGCCCCCGCCGCGCCGGCCACCGCAAGGCCGAGGAACAGCTCGGGCATCTGCACGGAGAACAGCGTCGGCACATAGGTGCGCGGCATGTCCGGCACGAGGATGGGCCGGCCCTCGAACATCTCGCGCCACGGCACTTCCCAGAAGTGGGAATAATACTTCAGCGCCACGAGCGGGTTGAGCGGCTCCGCGACGCCCCAGGGCCAGACCATGCCCAGCACGAAATAGGCGAGCGGCATGGCCAGCAGCAACAGGCCGGTGAAGCGCAGGGTGCGCAGCAGGGCGGGCTTGATGCCGAGCCGCACGCATTCCACCGCCAGCACGAAGGCGATGGCCGCGGAGAGATAGACGCCGCAGAGCAGGCCGAGCACGCGCGTGCCGACGGCAAGGCCGAGGAAGAGGCCGAAAAGCGTGACGGTGCGCGGCGACGGCTGGGGGAATTCATCGAACGCGCGCACGCAGGCATAGAGCACGCCCGCCACCGCGACGGCGAAGGGCGCATCCTTCGCGTTCATGAACATGTGCCCGTAGTAGAGCGGGCAGATCATCAGCAGGGCGACGGCGGCAAGTCCGCCCCAGGGGCCGGCAAGGCGCCGCCCGGTCCGCCACACCAGCAGGAAGCCGATGATGCCGACCAGCGCGCCCAGCAGGCGGCGGATGTCGAACACATCGACGAACGGCAGGGCCTTGGCGATGGCCGCCGCGGCGAGGTCGAAGCCGCCGCCGTAGTAATAGAGGTTGACGAAGGAAAAGACTTTCCGCTCCGTCAATCCCGACGAGAAGTAGGAATAGAGCAGATCGCCATACTGGGAGTGGGTGAAGTCATCCCAGCCGAGGCCGTAGTCGGAGAACGTGAGCGCGGCGATGACCGCCACGCCTGCGATCAGGACAACGGCGCAGGCGTCCGCGATCGCGCCCGGCCGACGTTCGATTTCAAGGAACGACATTGATGGAGGATCCCGAACCCAACTCCGTCGCGCCGTTTCCAGGATCGCTCCCGGGCCCCCAGCGCGGCACTCCACCATCATACCGCAGGTGGCTACGCGGAACACAGCTAAGATGGAGTAGAGGCGGATCGCAACAAAATTATGCCTGGCGCTGCAAAAAAATAAGGCAGCTTCGGGAACAAATGAGGCAGCAGAGCTGACGGACGGTAAGTTAAGGCGGCATCTTGTTCTTGCGAGGCAGAGTCAATCACTCGCAGGAAAAGAAAAACGACGCCTCGCAACTCGCGGGCGCCGTCAGGGCTTCGCAGCAGGCTTGCGCCACCCCCTCGCGGAGCGGCGCAAGCCCGGCGGAAAAGGGTCAGCCGGCCTTGCTGTAAAGCTCGGCCACGTAGTCCCAGTTGATGAGGTGCTCGACGAACGCCTTCAGGTAGTCGGGACGGCGGTTGCGGTAGTCGATGTAGTAGGAGTGCTCCCACACGTCGACGCCGAGCAGCGGGGTCGCGCCCTGCACCAGCGGGTTCTCGCCGTTGGCGCTCTTCATGATGGAGAGCTTGCCGTCCTTGAGCGCGAGCCACGCCCAGCCCGAGCCGAACTGGCCGACACCGGCGGCGATGAAGTCCTCCTTGAACTTCTCGACCGAGCCGAGGTCCTCGATGATCTTCTTTTCCAGCTCGCCGGGGATGGGTCCGCCGCCGTTGGGCTTCATCCAGTTCCAGAAATGGAGGTGGTTGTAGTGCTGGCCGGCGTTGTTGAAGAGCGGGGCGTTCTTGCCGAACGAGCCCACGACAATCTCCTCAAGGGTTTTCCCTTCAAATTCAGTTCCCTTTAGGAGATTGTTGCCATTGTTGACATAAGCGAGATGATGCTTGTCGTGATGGTATTCCAGCGTTTCGCGCGACATGTAGGGCGCAAGCGCGTCATAGGCATAGGGCAGGTCGGGCAGCGTGAAGGACATGAAACATCTCCGCAATCTATCCGGCGTCTCGCCCGGGGCGAAATCGCTGCCCCGGCGGCATACCGGGTATACGACATGTCCGAGCGTGGACCTAGATAGGGTTGCGTTCGCCATCAAACAACCTTGAAGCGGCCGATTTTCGCGGCGAGGTACCACCTTTGATTAAGAACGGCTAAGGCCGGCAAGCGGAAGTGGGGTGCGAGATGTGGTGGTTCCTGGTCCTTCTCGGCGTTCTCATCGCTCTGGCCGGGCTCGCGGTCATCGGCCTTGGGGTGACGATCTACGTCTCGGCCTTCGGCAATACGCTGATCACCACCGGCGCGGTGGCCGCCTCGGGCGGCTTCGTCATCACCGCCATGGGGCTGGTGCTGCGCCAGCTGGACCGGCTGACCCGGCAGATCGAGCGCTCCTATCCCGCCGGCGAGGACGAGGCCGAGGAGCCCGCGGCACCGCCGGCCGCCCGCCCCGCCCGCGCTGGCCGCAACGCGGCGCCCCGCCTCTCCGTGGATGATCTCGTCGCACCGGAGCAGGACGCCGAGCCCCCCGCGCCGGCCGCCCGCGACCGCGCCGAGCGGCCCCAGGAGCGCAACCAGGAGCGGAACCCGGAGCGCACCGCCGAACGGGCGGCCGAGCGGCAACCGGAGCGTCCGCCGGCGCCGCGTCGTCCCGCCGCCCCGGCCTCGCTGCCGCCGCCCGAGGCCGGCCAGCCGGCCGATCCCATGCTCGATGCGCGCCGCCAGCGGCTTCAGCGCGGCCCGGAGCCGGCACCCGAGGCGCCGGCCGCCCCGCCCGCGCCGCCCCGCCCGCGCACCGGCTATGAGCCCCCGCCCCGTCCTGCCCGCGCGGCGCCGCCCGAGCAGGCCGCCATCGCCCCGCCTGCCCCGGCGCGTGAGCCGGACGAGCCGCGCATCCTGAAGTCCGGCATCGTCGGCGGCATGGCCTATACGCTTTATTCGGACGGCTCGATCCAGGCCGAGCTGCCCACCGGCGTCGTCCGCTTCGCCTCGCTGCAGGAGTTGCGCGACCACGTCTCCCAGGCTCAGCAGGGCGACCGCTGAGGCACCCCCACCGTCCCGCGGGCGGCGGGGCGGATTTGCCGGATCGGGGCGCCCGCTCTATTGAGCGGCAGCGTTCCCCGCCCGGCGATGCCGGTGGTTAGAGCACGATCCGATCAAGTTGAATCAACTTGATCGGTGAATCGCCCTCTCAACTCAAGAAAGAGAACGCGTGATCCGATCTGATTGTGACGCAATCAGGTCGGCGCGTGCTCCAGAGGTCATTCCGCCCGATGTTCCCGCAAGATACCGGCTCGCCCTTCGACGACATCCGCCAGCTCGTCGCCACCCTGCCCGGCCCCAATGAGGGCGCCCGCGAGGCGGCGCTGGCCCGGCAGGAGCAGTTGGTGAAGCCGCCCGGCGCGCTCGGGCGGCTCGAAGCCATCGCCGCCCATCTCTCCGCCTGGCAGGGCAATTCCATGCCCACCGTCAACCGCCCCATGGTGGCGGTGTTCGCCGCGACCCACGGCGTGGCGGAGCTGGGCGTGTCGCCCTATCCGGGCGCGGTAACCAAGCAGATGATGGCCACCTTCACCGCCGGCAAGGCGGCGGTGAACCAGATCTGCGCCACCTTCGACGCCGGGCTCAGGGTGTTCGACCTCGCCCTCGACTATCCGACCCCCGACATCACGACGAACGCCGCCCTTGACGAGAAGGCCTGCGCCGCCACCATGGCCTTCGGCATGGAAGCCATCGCCGGCGGATCTGACCTGCTGTGCCTCGGCGAGATGGGCATCGGCAACACCACCGTCGCCGCCGCCCTCTGCCACGGCCTTTATGGCGGCACGGCCGAGGAGTGGGTGGGCGCCGGCACCGGCGCCGCCGGCGAGGTTCTGGATCGCAAGATCGCTGCCGTCCGCGCCGCCGTTGCCTTCCACAAGGATCATCTCTCCGATCCGCTCGAAGTGCTGCGGCGCCTCGGCGGGCGGGAGATCGCCGCCATCGCCGGCGCCATCATCGCCGCGCGGCACGAGAAGGTGCCCGTGGTGCTGGACGGCTATGTCGTGACCGCCGCCGCCGCCGTGCTCCATGCCATGAACCCGTCCGCGCTGGACCATTGCCTCGCCGGGCACGTCTCGGCGGAAAAGGCCCACCGCCAGCTGCTGGACCGGCTCGGGCTGGTGCCGCTGCTCGATCTCGGCATGCGGCTCGGCGAAGGCTCGGGCGCCGCGCTCTCCATCGGCGTGGTGAAGGCGGCCGTCGCCTGCCATCGCGGCATGGCGACCTTCGCCGAGGCCGGCGTCTCCGAGGGCTGAATCAGGCGCCGCGCAGGGTGCGGGCGGGCGGGAACGTCACCCGCGCCCGCGTCCCGCCACCCGCGCGGCGGGCCAGCTCCAGCTCTCCGCCATGAAGCGTCGCGAGGCCCCGCGCGATGGCAAGGCCAAGGCCCGCGCCCCGGCCGGTCGCCAGATCGAGCCGGCTCTCGCGGGCGTGGGCGGCACCCAAAGGCAGCTCGCCATCCGCGATGCCCGGCCCGCTGTCCTCGATGACGAGCATGGCGCCGCCATCGGGGCCGAGCCCGGTCACCAGCCGCACCTGTCCCTCCAGCGGCGTGAACTTCACCGCATTCGTCAATAGGTTGAGCGCGACCTGCCGGATCGCCCGCTCGTCGCCCCACAGCCGCACGGTTGCGCCCTGCTCCAGCGACAGGCGCAGCCGCCGCTCGGCCGCGAGGGGACGCATCATGGCGAGGCAATCCTCGGCGAGCGCATCGAGGCGCACGGGCGTCTCCACCAGCGTGCGGTGGCCGCTCTCGATGCGGGCGAGATCCAGCAGATCGTCGGCGAGCGCCAGCAGGTGCCGGCCGGCGCCGTGGATGTCGCGGGCGTAGCCGCCATAGGCCGGAACGCGGTGCGGACCCAGCACCTCCTCCGCCATCATTTCGGAAAAGCCCATCACCGTGTTGAGCGGCGTGCGCAGCTCGTGGCTCATCTCGGCGAGGAAGCGCGACTTGGCGAGGCTTTCCGCCGCCACCCGCCGGCTCTCCGCCTCGGCCTCCGATGCCCGGGCCTCGGCCGCGGCCCGCGCCGCATCGAGGCGCCGGACGTGCCGGCCGACAAGAAAGACGCCGATGGCGCCGACAGCGGCGCCGAGCAGCGCGAGGGCCGGTCCGGCGACCGCGCCACCCGCCAGCGCGACCCCGGCGACGGCCGCGATGGCGATGACCATGAGTTTCGCGGGGATCACCGCCGGAGCCGCGAATCCTTCCCCCGCCTCCGCCGGCTCCGGTTGGGAGGCCGCGGCAGGACCGAGGGGGAGGCAGAGGGGGCCGGACATGCGGCGGGAACCCTTCGCGGACGGAGTGTCGGTGGAATCGACCACCCTGCGGAACGTCACCTTGGCTCCGACTCCTGCGGCAGGTGGGTTAACGATTGGTTAACGCCCTCGCCCCATCCTCCCCGCCGGATGCGCCGCACCCGTGCGGCGGCCGAGGCCGGACCCATCAAGCCCATGCGTCTGTTCGATATTCTGCGTGCCGCCTTGATCCTCGCCGTGCTCGCTGCCGCAGTGGAAATGCTCTCGCGCGCCGAGCATCTGGAAGGCCGGGCGGAGGCGGTGGACGGCGACACGCTGGACATTGCCGGCACGCACATCCGCCTCTCCGGCATCGATGCACCGGAGCTGCGCCAGACCTGCGAGCAGGAGGGCCGCGCCTGGCGCTGCGGCGAGGCGGCGCGGGCGGCGCTGGAAGAGGCGCTCGCGGGCGGGACCGTTTCCTGCCGCGCCGAGAAGCGCGACAAATACAGGCGGCCCCTCGCCCTTTGCACCGTCAGCGGCACCGACCTCGCTGCGCTGATGGTCCGTGAGGGACTGGCCGTCGCCTATCTCGGTCATGCCTACCAGAGCGAGGAGGCAACAGCACGGGCGGCACGGCGGGGCTTGTGGGCCGGCAGCTTCCAGCGTCCCGCCGACTACCGGGCCGAGCATCCGCGCGGCCCGTGATCGTGGAACGGGCGGGCGGAACCGGCGCACCCTTGCGCGGTCGCCGCAGGCATGGTTTTTCGCTGGCCACAACAACCACGCCGGGGAGGCGCGACGCCATGAAGCTCTATGACACCAACCGTGCGCCGAACCCGCGCCGCGTCCGCATCTTCCTGGCGGAAAAGGGGATTTCGGTGCCGCTGGTGCCCATCGACCTGGGCAAGGGCGAGCACAAGAGCGCCGAGTTCACTGGCCTCAACCCCCGCCAGCGCGTGCCGCTCCTCGTGCTCGACGACGGCACGGCCATCGCCGAAACCATCGCCATCTGCCGCTATTTCGAGGCCTTGCAGCCCGAGCCCAACCTGTTCGGCCGCACGCCGGAGGAGCAGGGGCTGGTGGAGATGTGGCAGCGGCGGGTGGAGCTGGACCTGTTCTATCCCATCATGATGGTACTGAGACACCTCAACCCCGCCATGGCCCAGATGGAGGTGCCGCAGGTGCCCGAATGGGGCGAGGCGAACAAGCCCAAGGTTCTCGCCGCGCTTGGCTTTTTCAACGACCAGCTGGCCGACCGGGCGTTCATCGCTGGCCCCCGCTTCACGGTGGCGGACATTACCATGCTGGTGGCGGTGGATTTCCTGCGGGTGATCCGCACCGAGGTGTCCGAGCACCAGACCCACCTCAAGCGCTGGTACGATGTCGTCTCCCAGCGGCCGAGCATGAAGGCCTGAGATCATGAAGCTTACGGTTGTGGGGTGCGGCGATGCGTTCGGCTCGGGCGGGCGGGGAAACTCCTGCTACCGGATCGAGACGGACGGGCATGTCGCGACCCTCGACTTCGGCGCGAGCGCCCTCGTCCAGATGCACCGGCTCGGCCTGGAGGCGCAGGGCGTGCGGCAGGTGTTTCTCAGCCATCTGCACGGCGATCACTTCGGCGGCCTGCCCTTCCTGCTGCTTGACGGCCAGTTCGTCCACCGCCGCAGCGAACCGCTGACCATCATCGGCCCGCCCGGCACCGGGGCGCGCCTGGATGCGGCCATGGAGGTGCTGTTCCCGAGGATGGCCACCAATGCCTGGCGGTTCGATTTCGAGGTGAGGGAGGTCGAGCCCGGCTCGACCTCCCGGCACGGCCCCCTGACCCTCACCACCGCCGAGGTGCTCCACGGCTCCGGCGCCCCCTCCACCGCGCTCCGGGTCACGGACGGCAAGCGCACCATTGCCTTCTCCGGCGACACGCAGTGGACCGACGCGCTGCTGCCCATCGCTGCCGGGGCGGACCTCTTCATCTGCGAATGCTTCGCCTTCTCCGGCAGCCCGCACGGCCACATGGCCTACGAGACCATCGCGGAAAAGCGCGAAGCGCTGGGGGCGAAGCACATCCTGCTCACCCACATGGGCGACGAGATGTGGGCGCGGCGGGGCGAGGTGGATGAAGCCCATTTCACCGTGGCCGAGGACGGGCTTGAGCGCGACCTCTGACGGCGATCTCGACGCGCTGGTCGCGCGCATCCGCGCCTGCCGGGTCTGCCGCGAGGCGCCGCGCGGGCCGCCCCTTCCCCACGAGCCCCGGCCGGTGCTTCAGGTGTCCGCCACCGCCTCCATCCTGATTGCGAGCCAGGCGCCGGGCACGAAGGTGCACCTCTCCGGCCTGCCCTTTACCGATGCCTCCGGCGACCGGCTCAGGGCCTGGATGGGGGTGGACAAGGCCACCTTCTACGATGCCGCCCGCATCGCCATCGCCCCCATGGGCTTCTGCTTTCCGGGACAGGATGCGGCGGGGGGCGACCTGCCGCCGCGGCGGGAATGCGTCGCCACCTGGCACGACACGCTGTTCGCCAACCTGCCGCCGTTCCGGCTGATCCTCGCCGTGGGGCGCCCGGCGCAGGCCTATCACCTGTCGCGCCTCGGGCTCGCGGCGCATCTGAAGCCGAGCCTGACCGAGACGGTGGCCAATTGGCGGGCGGTGCGCGCGGCGGGGGAACAGCTCGCCCATCCGGTGGCGGTCTACACCCTGCCCCACCCCTCGTGGCGCAACACCGGCTGGCTGAAGAAGAACCCCTATTTCGACGCCGAGCTGGTGCCGCAGCTTCAGGCGGACATCGCGCGGGCGCTCGGGCGGGGGTGAAGGGCGGCGGAGCGCCGGCCCCGGACCCCACGCGCCCACGGCCGTCGTCCTCCGACTTGATCGGAGGACCCATGGCGCCACACCCCCCGGCGCGCGGATGCGGGTGCCAGCGGCGGGATGGGCCCTCCGATCAAGTCGGAGGGCGACGGAGGAGAGAAAACGACTCTCGCGCCCCGCACGCATGAAGCGGCTGGATGGCTTCCGGCTGCACCTTCGCTTGTCCGGTTTCCCCTCAGATCCGCAGGCGCGCCCACAGCACGAAGCCGGCCAGTGCAACCGCCACGGCGCCGACCAGCGCGACGAACAGCGCCGACTGGTCCAGCCACGCCACGGCCGGCACGCACAGGGCCATGAACACGCCGTTCAGGCCCATGCGCCACGACTGGGTATGAACACCGGCCACGAAGGTGCCCAGCGCCAGCAGCAGAAGCACGATGAGGCTGGTGGAATCGGCGTCGGCCACCGCCTGCACGCTCGGCAGGAACACGAGGTTCATGGCCGCGAGGAAGGCGCCCCAGTGGAGGAGCTGCGTCACCACCAGCCGGATGCGCTGTTCCTTGAGCGCCGCGCGGCGCCAGCCAGCGAAGATGCCCACGGCGCAGCTTGCCAGCGCGACGAATTCCCAGAAGGCGACGAGGGGGCGGCGGGTCATCGCCACATAGGCGATGCCGCCCACCGTCAGCGCGAGGATGGCGAGATACGGCCCCTCGCGCAGCCAGAAGTCGCGGCCCTCTCCCGCACCGGCTCCTGGCTGCGTCTTGCCCGCGTCATCCATGCCCGCCTCCGCCACGCTTTCCGCACCGGAATAGCCATAGGGCCGAAACGCACCGGATTGAAGCGCCCCGAGGGGCGCGCGGCGCCGCTCCCTCAGGCCGCGGCGGCGCGATCCACCGGGTGCAGCATGCGCGAGGAGACCGCGATGCGGTTCCACACATTGATGGTCCCGATGGCGATGGTGAGCTTGGCGATCTCTTCCGGCGAGAATTCTGTCGTCACCGCCGCATAGGCGCTGTCGGGAATGCCGGTCTGGGAAATAAGCGTCACGCTCTCGATCCATTCCAGCGCCGCCCGGTCGCGCGGGCTGTAGAGGGGCGATTCGCGCCACGCCGCAAGCATGTGGAGATGCTGGGCGGGAATGCCGTCGGCGAGCGATTCCTTCACGTGCATGTCGATGCAGTAGGCGCAGCCGTTGATCTGCGACGCGCGTAGCTTGACGAGATGCAGGAGCCGCTTCTCCAGCCCCGACTTCATCACCGCCCCGTCCAGCGCCCGCACGGCGGCATAAAGGGCGGGGGCGGCCTCGGCCACGTTCATCCTGGGTTCCATGCGCGCTCTCCAGTCTGCTCAGGGATGTGCGATCCCGCCCGTCTTGGCCGAGAATCATAGACATATTATATCGATGATTATCGGAGTAGGAAAGAGGCCAGCCGGTGATGGACCCGGGGCAGTATCCGGAGCAGGCATGAGGCGGTTGGGAGACGGGGTGGAGGCGGCGCTGCACTGCGCGCTGGTGCTGTGCTGGCTGGAGCCGGGCAAGGTGCTGCCGGGCAAGAGCCTCGCCGAGATGCACGGCCTGTCGGAGAGCTACCTGCTCAAGCACATGCGCGCCCTCACCGAGGCCGGCCTCGTGGAAGCCCTCCCCGGCCCCCGCGGCGGCTATCGGCTGGCGCGGCGCCCGCACGAGATCACGCTTCTCGACATCGTGGAGGCCATCGACGGCAAAGAGCCCGCCTTCACCTGCAGGGAGATCCGCCGGCGCGGGCCGGGCAAGTCCAAGGACCCCTGCGCCTACCAGACGGACTGCTTCATCAAGCGCCGGATGCTGGCGGCGGAAGAGCTGTGGCGCCAGTCCCTGAAGACCCAGACCCTCGCCGATCTCGCGCAGGATGGCGAAGAGCTGATCGACGCCGAGAGCAGGAAGACCGTCGCGGCCTTCGTGCGCGAGGCGCAGCGCTAGAGCACGCGCCGCGCGACGCAACGGAACTCTGCCGCCCGCTGCCCGTTGTGCTCGCAGCCCGAAGCGCATCGCGCTCGCGGGTGATCGCCCAAGGACAACCCGGTCCCACCCGTGCCCCCCGCGGATGGACGCGCGCCATCGCGCGCGCCGGCACGCCATGGTGCGATTTGGGCCTGCGACACGAGAACAACCGGCGGCAACGCCAACCGAAAGGACATCTCCCATGGCACAGTCCAAGACCCTGCAGGACCTCTTCTCCGAGACGCTCAAGGACATCTATTACGCCGAAAAGCAGATCCTGAAGGCGCTGCCGAAGATGGCGCGCTCCGCCCAGTCGGAGGAGCTGAAGGCCGCCTTCCTCACCCATCAGGAGCAGACCGAAGGCCAGATCGAGCGCCTGGAGCAGGTATTCGAGATGATGGGCAAGGCCGCCCGCGGCAAGCACTGCCCGGCCATCGTCGGCATCGTGGACGAGGGCAAGGAGATCATGGAGGATTTCGCCGGCACCGAGGCGCTGGACGCCGGCCTCCTCTCCGCCGCGCAGGCGGTGGAGCATTATGAGATCGCCCGCTACGGCACGCTGATCGCCTGGGCCAAGCAGCTCGGCCTCGCCGATGCGGTCCCTCTGCTGGAGGCAACCCTCAAAGAGGAGAAGGAGACCGACCAGCTCCTCACCCGCCTCGCCTCCGCCAATGTGAACAAGAAGGCCGCCTGAGGCGGTCCATCCGGCGCCCGCTCCGGCGGGCGCCGTTTTCACGACAGGAGCCGGGCATGGCGCAGCCGCCGCTCAATTGGCGCGCTCCAGACGGCCGCGCGGAGGCGCTCGCGGCACTGAATGCGGCCGGGGCGGAGAAGGGGCCGCATTGGGCAGCGTCCACCCGCGCGGTGTTCGGTGAAGGTCCCCTCGACGCGCCACTCGCCCTCATCGGCGAGCAGCCGGGCGACAAGGAGGACGAGGAAGGCCGCCCCTTCGTCGGCCCTGCCGGCAGGCTGCTCGACCGGGCTCTGGAGGAGGCGGGGATCGCGCGGAGAGACTGTTATCTCACCAATGCGGTGAAGCACTTCAAGTTCGTCCAGCGTGGCAAGCGGCGCATCCATCAGAAGCCCGGCGCGGGGGATGTCGCCTATTATCGCTGGTGGCTGGAGGCAGAGCTCGATCTCGTCGCGCCACGCCGCGTGGTGACGCTGGGTGCCACCGCCCTGCTGGCTCTTTCCGGGAAGCCCCTCGCCATATCCCGCCTGCGCGGGCCGGCGCGTCTGCAGGGCCGGGAGGCCTTCGTCACCGTCCACCCGTCCTCCATCCTGCGGGCGCCCGACGCCGACCGGGCGGGTGCCTATGCCGGCTTCCTCGCCGACCTCAGGGCCGCACGCGACCTCAGCGTGGCGGATCTTCCCCCGGCAGGCGCTCATTGAGTTCCTGCCGGCGGCGGCGCCGCTGGTAGGCGCCGAAGAGCAGCGCGGCGAGCAATACGACGGCACCGCCGACCACCGCGAGGAAAAAGAAGCCGCTGGCGGCATCGCTCAGTTCGTTCATGGCTTGGCGCTCCTCAGCTCATCCGCATGGCGGCGAGATAGGCCGCCATGTGCCGGCTGGCCGAATCCACCGCCGCGTCGGTCCCGAGCCGCGCCGCGTCGATGAGGACGTGGGCAGTCTCCTGCAGGGCGGCGGAATGCTCGAGCGTGGCATAGCGCCCGGAGACGAAGGCGCCCGCGTCCGCCAGGGTCCGCAGCACGAGGCCGGGGACCGCCGTCACGGCGAGAGGGATAGGGAGTGGAGCGTCCCAATGGCTCTCGCCCCGGGACTGCGGATCGGGGCCGGGGAGCACGTCGCGCCCGTGGATTGGCGAGAGGGCACTGCCGAAATCCGTCGCCGGCCGCTCGCCGCCGGCCTTGCCCTCATAGACGCTGTCGCTCGGCGCGCCCTCGGCTGCGGAAGCCTGCGCCAGTGGTGGATTGCGACGGTCGCGTTCGCTCTGGAGAAGATCGTCGGGATAGGCCGTCGTTGCGGGATGGGCCGGTCGGGGTGCCGCCATGGCTTCCTCCTCGCGCTTGCATGTCTGGGCTTCTCCCCGGCGCGCCGCGCACAGACCGGGGATCAGGAGACAAGCCATGGGGGCACGAAGAGTTCCCCAACGCGGGGGCCGCCCTGGCGAGAACGACCGGCTCGCCGCTCTCGCTGCCGCCCGAACCCGCTGCGCCGAAAGCTCTCAGCGCAGGCCGAAGCCCAGCGCGGTGAGCGCATCACGGATGCGGTCGCGACCTGCGAGGGATTGCGCGCCGCGCACGCGCGGCAAGGCCGCGGCGATCCAGCCGATCTCGGGGAGTTTCTGCCCCTTCTGGAACGCCTTAAGCGCCGCCTCGTAATGGTCCAGCGCATCCTGCGGCAGGCTTGCGTCATAGCGCTCGCGGTGGAGCACGAGGCGCTGGGAAAGGCGCGGTTTCACGTCCGCCGGGCGGGCGGGGTCGGGGTGGCCGATGGCAAGGCCGAACACGCCCACCACGTTGGGCGGCAGGCCGAGCAACTCGGCGAGTTCCTCCGGCCGGTTGCGCAGCGCGCCGAGATAGACCCCGCCGAGGCCGAGGGATTCCAGCGCCACCAGCGCATTCTGCGCCCCCAGCGCCGCATCGATCATGCCGACGAACAGCGCCTCCAGGAAGGAGAGCGCGTCTGTGGGCTGGGCGTTGCGGCGGCCGATCTCCTCCAGCCGCGAAAGGTCGGCGAGCCACACCAGCACCAAACGCGCCTCGACCACATGCTTCTGCCCGCCGGCGATCTCGGCGAGGCGCGCCTTGGTGGCCGGGTTCTCCACCGCGACCACGCTGAAGGTCTGGAGGTTGGAGGAGGACGGCGCGGATTGCGCCGCCGCCACCAGCGTCTCGATCAGCCCTTCGGGCAGCGGCTCCTTGGTGAAGGCGCGCACGGTGCGGTGGTTCAGCAGGCCGGCGATGGTGTCGTTGAGAAGGATTGAGGCGGGCGCCTCGGCCGCGCCGTAGCGGGCCTCCAGCAAAGCCCGGGCGGCGGCGGCTTCATCGGGCGCGAGGGTGGCGCCGGTGGAATCGGCAGTCTCGGTCATCAGCGGGCAAACTCCATGGGACGGCGCGCGAACGCCCTCAAGCGATCAGGCCGTGGCGCGCGGCTTCTCGGCGACGGCCCCCGCAGTCCGGCGGAAGCCGGCGGCGGGGTGGGCGTCGGGCAGGAGAGGGCCACGGCGGAACAGCTTCTCGCGCAGCGTACCCTCTTCGCAGGAGGTCTTGTAGACCGGGGGAGCCGACGATGAAGCCGGGCGATGCCGTGGGCATGCCAGCCGAGCTTCGTCGCCTGCAGCGCGAGGTTGGCCCGGGCGGCACCCGAGGGAATGGCTCCGCGCCGGCACGGCGTATTGAGCGCGCCCTTCACCCGCCGCATCCTGGAGCTGATCGCCGAGCGCCACGGATTGCCCTTCCCGCATTGACGCGCCGGCCCCGCCCGGCCACCTTCCGCCCCAGCTCACCTTCCGGATTCCCATTCCCCCATGCTCGAATATCGCCCCCTCGGGCGCACCGGCATCTCGGTGCCGTCCATCGCGCTCGGCACCATGACCTTCGGCCAGCAGAACACCGAGGCCGAGGGCCACGCCCAGCTCGACGTCGCCCGCGACCGTGGCATCAATCTCATCGACGCCGCCGAACTCTATCCCATCCCGCCCAAGGCGGAGACGCAGGGGGCCACCGAGCGCATCATCGGCTCCTGGCTGAAGGCGCGCGGCGGCCGCGACAAGGTGGTGATCGCCACCAAGGTGGTGGGCCGCTCCGACGCCACCTATTTCCGCGCCGACGGCAGGCGCACGCGGCTCGACGCGAAGAACATCAACGAGGCCGTCGAGCGATCGCTCAAGAACCTCGGCACCGATTACATCGACCTCTACCAGCTCCACTGGCCCGACCGCGCCGTGCCCCTGTTCGGCCAGAGCGACACCACCCGCGCCCGCGGCGACGGCGACGGGCCGGAAGTGCCCATCGAGGAGACGCTGGCGGCCCTCGATGGGCTGGTAAAGGCCGGCAAGGTGCGCCACATCGGCCTCTCCAACGAAACCGCGTGGGGCCTCTCGGCCTTCCTCGCGGCGGCGGAAAAGGGCATCGGCCCGCGCGTCGCCTCGGTGCAGAACGCCTACAACCTCGTCAACCGGACCTATGACACGGGCCTCGCCGAATTCCACCAGCGCGAGGGCGTGGGGCTGCTGGCCTATTCGCCGCTGGCGCAGGGGTTCCTCACCGGCAAATATCTCGACGGTGCGCGTCCGCCCGGCGCCCGCCACACGCTGTTCAACCGCGGCCAGCGCTATGAGAAGCCGGGCACGGAACAGGCGGTGCGGGCCTATGTGGCGCTCGCCCGCGAAGTGGGACTCAAGCCGGCGCAGCTTGCCATCGCCTACGTCACCAGCCGCCCGTTCGTGACCGCCAACATCATCGGCGCCACCACCCTCGCGCAGCTGGAGGAGAATCTCTCCTCGCTCGACGTGACGATCACGCCCGAGATCGAGCAGCGCATCGCCGCCCTGCACCAGCTGCACGGAAACCCCGCGCCCTGAAGGGCCGGCGCGCCGGCAAAGGCGCGTCGTCGCCTTTCGCTGGCAATCGCCGGCCCGCGCCCTATTCTCCTGCCGGAGATTTCACCGGAGAGTCCGGCCCGCGCCGCCGCGCGGAGCCCGGACGACAGGGACGCGATGCGAGACTTCCGCTGCCTCTACCGCCACGACTTCCTGCGCATCGCCTCCTGCGTGCCGCGCGGGGCCGTGGCGGACCCGAGCTTCGCCGTTGCCGAAACGCTGGAGATGGCGACGCAGGGCCATGAGGCGGGCACCGCGCTGATGCTCTTTCCCGAGCTGGGCCTGTCCGCCTACGCCATCGACGATCTCCTGTTCCAGGCCCCGCTCCTCGATGCGGTGGAGGGCGCGCTCGCGACCCTCGTCGCGGCCTCGGAGGATCTCTCCCCCGTGCTGGTGGTGGGCGCGCCGCTGCGCCATCAGGGCCGGCTCTACAACACGGCGGTGGTGATCCATGCCGGCACCATCCTCGGGGTGGTGCCCAAGAGCTATCTGCCCAACTACCGCGAGTTCTACGAGCGCCGCCACTTCACCCCCGGCCTCGACGAGCACGGCGGATACATCGCGCTGCTCGGCGCCGAAGTGCCGTTTGGTGTGGACCTGCTGTTCCGCTCGGAAGGCGAGGTGCCCTTCACCTTCCATGTGGAGATCTGCGAGGACGTGTGGGTGCCCCTGCCGCCCTCCACGCGCGGCGCGCTCGCCGGCGCCGAGGTGCTGCTCAATCTCTCCGCCAGCAACATCACCATCGGCAAGGCGGAATCCCGCCGGCTCCTGTGCGGCTCGCAATCCGCCCGCTGCGTCGCGGCCTATGCCTATTCGGCGGCGGGGCCGGGGGAATCCACCACCGATCTCGCCTGGGACGGGCATGCCGCCATCTTCGAATATGGCGACACCCTCGCCGAGGCCGAGCGCTTCGCCCCCGACGCGACCATGGCGGTGGCGGACATCGACCTCGGCCGCCTGCGGCAAGAGCGGATGCGCCTCAACACGTTCGGGGAGTGCGCCCGGCTGGAGCGCGACACCGCCCCGCCCTTCCGCACCGCCCATTTCGCCTATGCGCCGCCGGCCGAGCCTGTGCCGCTGAACCGCGACGTGGCGCGCTTCCCCTTCGTGCCCAACGATCCGGCGCGGCTCAGGGAAGACTGCTACGAGGCCTACAACATCCAGGTGCAGGGCCTCGCCCAGCGCCTTGCCGCGACCGGCATGTCGCGGGTGGTCATCGGCGTCTCCGGCGGCCTCGATTCCACGCAGGCGCTGATCGTCGCCGTGCGCGCCATGGACCGCGTCGGCCATCCCCGCTCCAACGTGCTGGCCTATACCCTGCCGGGCTTCGCCACCTCCGACGAGACCAAGGGCAACGCGTGGGCGCTGATGCGCGCGCTCGGCGTGAGCGCGGAGGAGATCGACATCCGCCCCGCCGCGCGGCAGATGCTGGCGGACCTCGGCCACCCCTTCGCGGAGGGCCAGGCGACCTATGACGTGACCTTCGAGAATGTGCAGGCGGGCCTGCGGACGGACTATCTCTTCCGCCTCGCCAACCACCATCGCGGCCTCGTGGTGGGCACCGGCGACCTGTCCGAGCTGGGGCTGGGCTGGTGCACCTATGGCGTCGGGGACCAGATGTCCCATTACAACGTCAACGCCTCGGTGCCGAAGACGCTGATCCAGCACCTCATCCGCTTCGTCGCCGCCTCCGGCGACGTGAGCGAGGAGACGGCGCGCATCCTCCACGCCATCCTCGCCACCGAGATCTCGCCGGAACTGGTGCCGGCGAGCGCGGGCGGCCCCATCCAGTCCACCCAGAGCATCATCGGGCCCTACCCGCTGCAGGACTTCACGCTCTTCTATTTGACCCGCTACGGCTTTCCGCCATCCAAGATCGCCTTCCTCTCGGAGCACGCCTGGGCGGATGCGGACAAGGGCCGCTGGCCGCAGGGCATCCCGCAGGCGGAGCAGCGGGCCTATGACCTTCCCGAAATCCGCCGCTGGATGAAGGTGTTCCTCTCCCGCTTCTTCACCAGCCAGTTCAAGCGCTCGGCGCTGCCCAACGGGCCGAAGATCTCCTCCGGCGGCTCCCTCTCCCCGCGCGGCGACTGGCGCCAGCCCTCCGACAGCGGGCCGGGCGTGTGGCTGGCCGAGCTGGAGCGCAACGTTCCGGAAGCCTAAGGGCAGGCGCCGATCAGGTTTGCGTCGCAATCTGATCGGACGATGCCTCTCGTCGCGTGGCGTGGAACCCGCGCGCCATCTGCCCCGGCAAAACAACCTCCTCGCCCCTGGCTGAATCCGGCCCGACCCGGCGCGTCCCGCGGGGCTGCGCGGCATGGTGCCGGCCATCCATTCAATCAGAGGCTGCGCCCCAAGACCCGTGCCCGCGACACCCGATGGAATCCATCGTTGTTTTCGCATTTTGCGACGATTTTCCTGATATTTATCAAGCCTTTATTGCGGATTCGGCTCCATTTTCCCCTATCGCGAAACGAGCGCGGCGGTATGCTGTGAAGCTCCCGCCCTGGCGGCGGAAGACCAGGTGGAGGGCTGCATGGCAACCGTCTCGATCAACTGGTCGTGGGGCGCCCACGACACAATCGATTTCGACCCGGCCACCGACACGCTCGATTTCGGCTGGATCGGCGCGGACAGCTTCACGATCACCGAGGTCAACGGCTCGGTGGTCATCGACCTGCCCGCCAACAACCACAGCTACACGCTGACGGGCGTCACGCTCGCGGACCTCTCCCTCGCGAACATCACCGGCCATGACGCCTCCATGTTCGCGGAGTGGAGCGATGCCCTCGCCGCGAGCCACGTCATCACCGGCGGCGTCAATACCGTGATCACCGTGGCGCGCAGCACCGACACGGTGCTGGCCTTCGACCCGCAGCACGACACGCTCGACTTCTCCGGCCTGACGGCGGACGACATCGCCATCGCCGAGGCCAACGGCTCGGTCGTGATCTTCCTGCCCAAGTCGCAGCAGACCTACATCCTGGAGGGTGTCAGCCTTCAGGACCTCGCCATCGGCAACATCAAGGGGGCCGACGGCGCCCTGCTCGCCGAGTGGAATGCCGCGCTGAAGGGCGCCGGCACCCCCGCCAGCGCCAGCGCGAGCGCGGGCGCCACGGAGGGCACCACCTATACGGTGGGCTGGCAGTGGAACACCCAGCAGGTGATCGCTTTCGACCCCGCCCACGACACGCTCGATTTCGGCTGGCTCCAGCCGCAGGATTTCTCGCTGGCCGAGGTCAATGGCTCCCTCGTCATCATCCTCGCCTCCAGCCAGCAGACCATCACGCTCGCGGGCGTGACCCTCGCCGATCTGTCGCCGGACGACATCATCGGCAAGACCCGCTTCGTCACCGACGCCTGGGCCGAGGCCATCGCCGAGGCAAAAGGAGAGACGACCGGCGACACCACGGGCACGGTCCCGCCGCAGGTGATCGAGGCGCCGGACTGGTCCGCCGACACGGTCTATACGGCGGGCGATCAGGTCACGGTCGGCCATGTGGTCTACGAGGCCAAGTGGTGGACCCTCGGCAGCGATCCCGAGCACGATTACGGCCCCGCCGGCTCCGGCCATGTGTGGACCCGCGTCGGCTACTCGGACCTGACCCCGGTGGCGCCAGAGACGCCGGAAGATGTCCATGCCGCCACCACCACCGAGACCTCGGTGACGCTGACCTGGGACGCCGCCGAGGTGTTCGGCGTCGGCACGATTTCCGGATATGCCGTCTATCAGGATGGCGAGCTGATCGGCACCACCACCGACCGCAGCTTCAAGGTGGCGGGGCTGGAGGCGGATACGTCCTACAGTTTCTCCATCGTCGCGCTGGACGAGGCTGGAGCCTCGCACCCCTCCCCGGCCGTCTCCGTCACCACCGATCCGGTGGGCACCGATGCGGCGGACCATCAGGTGTTCTCGCCCTATGTGGACCTCTCCATGGTGTCGAGCGCGGCGGACCTGGTTCAGGACGTGAGCGCGGCCGGCATCGATGCCGTCACCCTCGCCTTCGTCGTGGGCACCGGGAGCAACACGATCGGCTTTGCCGGCCTCGGCTCCGGCAATACCCTCGCCGACGGCAGTTCCGTCGCCTCGGTGGTCCACGATCTTCAGGCGCAGGGCGTGGACGTGACCATCTCCTTCGGCGGCGGCCACGGGGAAGAGCCGGCGCTCTATTTCACCGACGCCACGGCCCTCACCGCCGCCTACCAGTCGGTGATCGACACCTATGGCGTGACCTCCCTCGATTTCGACGTGGAAGGCGACGCCCTCACCAACGACGCCGCCAACGCCCTGCGCAACGAGGCGCTGGTGGCGCTGGAGCAGGCCAATCCGGACCTCTCCATCTCCTTCACTTTGCCGGCGCTGACCACCGGCCTGACGCAGGACGACATCGAGCTGCTGCAGGCGGCGCATGCGGCGGGCGTGGACATCGACACCGTCAACATCATGGTGATGAACTACGGGGCGGAGAACGATTCCGGCGACATGGGCCAGGACGCCATCGACGCGGCGGAAGCCACCATCGCCCAGCTCGAAGCCCTCGGCATCGATGCCAAGGTGGGCATCACGCCCATGATCGGCATCAACGACGTGCGCAGCGAGGTGTTCACCCTCGAGGACGCGCAGCAGCTGGTGGACTATGCGGACGGCAACGACCACATCGCGTCCATCGCCATGTGGTCCCTCGGCCGCGACCATGGCGACGCGCCGGGCCATCTGACCAACGACAGCAGCGGCGTGGCCCAGCACGACTGGGACTTCGCCAAGATATTCGCGACAGTCTGATCCTCGCGAGGAACGCGCGGCCTACGGCGTCTCGAACACCCGCCCCTCGCCATCGGCCGCGCCCCGCCCGGGGCGCGGCGCCGCCGTGCGGCGGAAGGCGGCGGGGGTTGCGCCGAAGCGGGCCTTGAAGGCGCGGCCGAAATGGGAGCCGTCGGCAAAGCCGAGGTCGGCGGCGATGCGGGCGGCGGAAAAGCGCGTGTTGGCCAGCATCCAGCGCGCATGGCGCAGGCGCAGCGCCAGATAGCTCTCCTGCGGGCTCTCGCTGAGGCGATCCGCGAACAGCCGCTCCAATTGGCGCACGCTCAGCCCCAGCGCATCGGCGATGGCGGCGATGGCCAGCGGCTCGGCGAGGTTCTGCTCCATCAGCAGCAGCGCGCGGGAGACGCGGGCATCGTCCACCGTGCCTTCCGCGAGGCGCGGCGCCGGCTGGGCGCTCTCGGCCGCGCGGGGGCGGTCGATGAGGAGGATGTTGAGCGCCTTCTGGGCCGTGGCCGCGCCGAGATGCTCGGTGACGAGGCGGGCGGCAAGGTCCGCGACGCCCGCCCCGCCCGAGCAGGTGATGCGGTCGCCATCCACCACGAACAATTGGTCCGCCACCGGCACGAGGGTGGGGAATTCGTCGAGAAAATCGCGGTAGTGATACCAGCTCACGCAGCATTTGCGCTGCGCCATCAGCCCCAGCCGGCAGAGCAGGAACGAGCCGGTGCACACGCCGATGAGCGGCACGCCCGCCACCGCCGCGCGCTTCAGATAATCCCCCAGCGGATCGGCCTGCGCCGGCACCCCGCGCAGCAGGCCGCCCACCGCCACGATGTAGTCGAACTCCCGCGGGTCGAGCAGCTCGGAGGTGGGCTGGATGTCGATGCCGCAGGAGGAGCGCGCGGGCCGCAGGCGCGGGCTCATCACCTGCCACGAGCAGTCGATGGGGCGCGAGCGGTCGCCCTTGTCGGCGGCGAGGCGCAGCACGTCCACGAAGCTGGAGAAGGCCGTCAGCGTGAAGTTCGGCAGGAGCACGAACCCCACCCTGAGCTTGGCGGACGGCGTGGCGCGGGCGGAGAAAACGTGTCGCATCTGTTCCAGACGAAAGTCGCAAGGGGACGAGCGGTCGCCCTCGCCGGCCAGCATGATGGAGCTTCGCCCCGGTGCCTGAGCGGGTCAAGACGGGCGCGACAAGTCCTTGGGATACCGATAGAACAAGATCGCCGCCCCTGGAGGGACCGGATGACCAGCGTGTTCGACCTGTTCAAGATCGGCATCGGGCCGTCCTCGTCCCACACGGTCGGCCCCATGGTGGCGGCGCGCCGCTTCCGGGAGGCGCTGCCCGCCGGCACCCGTCGCATCACCGCCGAGCTGTTCGGCTCTCTGGCCTGGACCGGCAAGGGCCACGCCTCCGACCGCGCCATAGCGCTCGGCCTCATGGGCGCGCGGCCTGAGACGCTGGAGCCGGACGACGTGCCGGGGATGGTGGCGCGGCTCACCATCCGCAAGTCCATCGAGGTCAACGGCGCGCGGATCGCGTTCGACCCCGAGGCCGACCTGATCTTCGATTTCGACGCGCTGATGCCGCTGCACTCCAACGCCATGCGCTTTCGGGCCTATGGCGAAGACGGCGCCCTCATCGATGAACAGATCTTCTATTCCGTCGGCGGCGGCTTCGTGGTGGCGGAGGGTGAGGCGCGCGAGCCGGAGGCGGTTGAGGTGCCCCACCCGTTCGCGAAAGCCTCGGAGCTGCTCTCCGCCTGCGCCCGCACCGGGCTTTCCATCGCCGGCCTGCAGATGGCCAATGAATGCGCGCTGCGTCCGGCGGACGAGGTGGAGGCGCGGCTGGACGCGCTCCTCGCGGCCATGTTCGCCTCCATCGATCGCGGCCTCGCGCAGGAGGGCACCCTGCCCGGCCGGCTGCGCGTGCGGCGACGGGCCAAGGCCATCCGTGACCAGTTGGAGGCGGACCGCCTCGCCAACCGCCGGCCGCCGCACGAGATCATGGACTGGGTCTCCGTCTTCGCCATGGCGGTGAACGAGGAGAATGCGGCCGGCGGGCGCATCGTCACCGCCCCCACCAACGGCGCGGCGGGCATCGTGCCGGCGGTGCTGCGCTATGTGCGCGACATCTGCCCGGACACCACCCACGCCCAGTTGCGCGACTTCCTGCTGACGGCTGCGGCGGTGGGGGCGCTCATCAAGCGCAACGCCTCCATCTCCGGCGCGGAGGTGGGCTGCCAGGGCGAGGTGGGCTCCGCTGCCGCCATGGCTGCGGCGGGGCTCGCCTGCGTGCTCGGGGCGAGCCCGGCGCAGATCGAGAACGCCGCCGAGATCGCCATGGAGCATCATCTCGGCATGACGTGCGATCCCATCGGCGGGCTGGTGCAGATCCCCTGCATCGAGCGCAACGCCTTCGGCGCCAACAAGGCCATCGCCGCCGCCTCCCTCGCGATGCGGGGCGACGGCGTGCACCTCGTCTCGCTGGATCAGGTCATCGAGACCATGCGCCAGACGGGGGCGGACATGCAGTCCAAATACAAGGAGACCTCGCAAGGCGGCCTCGCGGTGAACGTCCCGGAGTGCTGAGGGGGGCACCGCATTCAAACGCGCTGCCGTCACCCTCCGGTCTAGCCGGAGGACGACGCGGATCGGCCGAGCATCTTCCTCACCGCGCCCCCCACCATTGCCTCCGCCGCCCGCCTTGCGCATGGTGGCGGCCCTTCGATGCCGCAGAGTGAGCGTATGAGCCTGCCGTCCCCCCTGTCCGCCCGTGATCTCGCCCACGCCATCCGCTCCGGCCGCACCACGCCGCAAGCCGTGCTCGAACAGGTCGCGGAGGCCATCGCCGCGCGGGAAGGCGAGGTGGGCGCGTTCGTCACCCTCGCGCTCGACGAGGCCCGCGCCGCCGCCCGCGCGCCGGGCCTTGCCGCGAGGCCGCTCGCCGGCCTGCCGGTGGGGGTGAAGGACATCATCGACACCCGCGACATGCCCACCACCTACGGCAGCCCCATCTATGACGGCTATCGTCCGCGCACCGACGCGCCCGTGGTGGCGATGACGCGCCGGGCCGGCGGCCTTGTCGTGGGCAAGACCGAGACCACCGAGTTCGCCTTCCTGGAGCCGGCGCGCACCCGCAACCCGCGCCACCTCGGCTTCTCACCCGGCGGCTCTTCCGCCGGGTCGGCGGCGGCGGTGGCGGCGGGGATGCTGCCGCTGGCGCTCGGCACCCAGACCGGCGGATCGGTGATCCGCCCGGCCGCCTTCTGCGGCGTCACCGGCTACAAGCCCACCTTCCGCCTGCTGCCCACGCTGGGCATGAAGACCTTCTCCTGGCATCTGGACACGATCGGCCTGTTCGGCGCGCGGGTGCGCGACGTGGCGTTCGCCGCCGATGCCATCGCCGGGCGTGGCCTCGACATCGGGGACGAGACCGCCGTCGCGCCCCGCATCGCCATCGTGCGCACCGCCCGCGCCGGCGCCGCCTCGCCCGACGCCCACGCCGCGCTGGAGACGGCTGCCCGCGCCGCCGAGGCGAAGGGCGCGCGCATCTTCGATCTGGAATTGCCCGAAGCGCTGGAGGCGGCCGACGCCATCCACGGCACGGTGCAGGATTTCGAGGCGGCGCTCGCCCTTGGCGACGAACTGACCTATGACGCCGATCGCCTCTCGCCGCTGCTGCGCGGCCATCTGGAGGCCGCGCGCACGATCCCGCCCGATCTTTATGACGGCGCCCGGCGCACCGCGAAGCGGGCGCGGCACGCGCTGGGCGACGTGTTCGCGGACGTGGACGCGCTCCTCACCTTCTCCGCCCCCGGCCCGGCGCCGGAGGGATTCGCCAGCACCGGCTCGGCCATCTTCAACCGGCTGTGGACCCTGATGGGCTGCCCGGCGATCAATGTGGCGGGCCTTTCCGCCGCCAACGGCATGCCCGTGGGCGTGCAGGTGGTAGGGCGTTTTGGCCGCGACCGGCAGGCGCTCGGCGTCGCGAACCTCGTGGAAGCCGCCATCGCGCTCTGAAATGCAGTATTCCACCGCCGCGTACCGTGCGCCGCAGCGGAAGGGAAAGCATAGAGGCAGGCTGCACTTGGCCCGTGCTGCACTGCGGAAAGTCATGCGCTGCAATAGTTTGCAGCGGCGATGCAGCACAACTTACCTCTTTTCGCAGTCTGAGAGTTTGTTAAGCTTCTCTCAAGATCGACCCTGCGAGGCACAAGGTGACATTCGGCCATCTCCTCACCGTGATCGAGACGTGCGCAGCCTTCGGCTTTGTCGGCGCTGTGCTGCTCGGTCTGGTCTGAGGTTCGGACCCGCCACCGCCCTTAGGGACCCGAGAACACAAAGAACCGAGGTCCGGTCGATCGAGGGCGCCGGGGAGCCAGACTCCCCGGCGCCGCTCGTTTCAGGGTCCGGACTCGCGGGCAGTCGCGCTACCGGATACCGTCCCCCTTCTGGCCGCCCTTCATGACACGCCTTTGACAGCACGCTTGGACCCCGTGGGGCACCGTCACAAACGGCCTGTCACACCGGCGCCCCCACCGCCGCCAGCGTGATTGCGTCCGCGCGCCCCGCATCCCCTCCTCCAAACATCGTCAATCCTTCCGCCATCGTCATATGGGTGTTGCGGAGCAACGCTATCGATCGGTCCGACGCGCCGGTGTGCGATCGGTCCGGGTCCGTCCCCCCGCTCCACCACCGGCCACTGGATCGAGACTGCGCTGTCCGGCCGGCTTGCCCTGCAAGCCGGCCGTCGCGTGCTCTGGGAGCCTGCGGATGCTGGTGATCGAGGGCCTCACCCGACGCTTCGGCGACAAGGAGGCCGTATCCAACGTGAATCTCGAGATCGGCCAGGGCGCCTTCGTGGGCGTCATCGGCCGGTCGGGCGCCGGCAAGTCCACCCTGCTGCGCATGGTGAACCGCCTGCAGGACCCCTCCTCCGGCCGGATCTCGTTCGACGGACGGGACGTGACCGCCCTCAAGGGCCGCGCGCTGCGCGAGTGGCGCGCCGAGGCGGCGATGATCTTCCAGCAGTTCAATCTGGTCGGCCGGCTGGACGTGCTGACCAACGTGCTCATGGGCCGCCTCGCCACGGTGCCCGCGTGGCGCGCCCTCACCAAGAGCTGGAGCGCGGATGACCGGGCCATCGCCCTCTCCGCCCTCGACCAGTTCGACATCGCCACCCTTGCCGCGCAGCGCGCCGACAGCCTCTCCGGCGGCCAGCAGCAGCGCGTGGCCATCGCCCGCGCGCTGGCGCAGGAGCCGGCGCTGATCCTCGCCGACGAGCCCATCGCCTCGCTCGACCCGCGCAACACCAAGATCGTGATGGATGCGCTTTTGCGCATCAACAAGCACTTCGGCATCACCGTGCTGTGCAACCTGCACTCGCTCGATCTCGCCCGCGCCTATTGCGACCGCCTCGTGGGCATGGCGCAGGGCCGCGTGGTGTTCGACGGCGCCCCGGCGGCGCTGACCAATGCGGTGGCGCACGACCTCTACGGCCTCGAGGCCGGCGAGGTGATGGACATGCCGGCCGGACGGCCCGCTGCCGTCCAGGACGGTATCCCCGAAGCGGCCGCCCTCGCCTGAGCGCGCGCCTCCCGCGCCGACCCGCGACCGCGGGCCGGCCGCATCGCCTTGTTCACGTTCGATTTCGTCCGACAGGAGCACCAGACATGCTGAACCGTCGTAGCCTGATCGCGGCCGCCGCCGCGCTCGTGATGTCCGCCGGCACCGCCGCAGCGCAGGACTGGAAGGCGAAGTATCCCGAGCTGGTGTTCGCGGTGATCCCGGCCGAGAACGCCTCGGGCGTGACCGACCGCTACCAGCCGCTCATGGACTATCTCTCCAAGGAGCTCGGCACCAAGGTGACACTGCGCGTCGCCAACGACTACGCGGCCGTCATCGAGGGCCAGCGCGCCGGCAACATCCAGATCGCCTCCTACGGCCCCTCGTCCTTCGCCCGCGCGCTGATGACCGGCGCCAAGATCGACGCCTTCGCCATCGAGGTGAACCTCGACGGCACCAAGGGCTATCACTCGGTGCTCTATGTGAAGGCCGACAGCCCCTACAAGTCCATCGAGGACCTGAAGGGCAAGAACCTCTGCCTGGTCGATCCCAACTCCACCTCCGGCAACAACGTGCCGCGCTTCGCCCTGAACAAGATGGGCGTCAAGCCCGACGACTTCTTCGGCAAGGTGGTCTACGCCGGCTCGCACGAGAACGCCGTCATCGCCGTGCAGCAGGGCACCTGCGATGCCGCCTTCAACTGGTGGAACGACGCGCAGGAATCCAACCTCAAGCGCATGGAGCGCAAGGGGATGGCGAAGTACGACGACTTCCGCATCATCTTCACGTCCGACCAGATCGTGAACTCGCCCTTCGCCTATCTCTCGGACCTGCCGGCCGACCTGAAGGCCAAGATCCGCGACGCCTTCTTCTCGATCCAGACCAAGGACAAGGCCGCCTTCGACCGCATCTATGAAGGCAAGCAGCAGCCCTGGCAGCCCATCGACAACGAGGCCTATGTGCAGATCATCGAGCTGAACAAGTTCGTCGACGAGCTGCGCAAGAAGAAGAGCTGAGGCGCGCTCTCCGCCTCTCCTCGGCCCGCGTGCCGCAGGCCCCTCTCCCTGTCGTCCTCCGGCTTGACCGGAGGACCCATGGCAGGAGCGGGCAAGCTGCCCGGGGGAGAGATGGATGCTCCGGTCAAGCCGGAGCGTGACGGCGGGTAGAAACCCCTTCCCCGGACAAGCGACGGCGCGGCCGGGGCGTAGATCCGGGGTCTCCAATCTGGGGCCCTGGATCAGGTCCGGCGAAGCCGGCAATGGCCCGCCGGCCTTTTCGTTTGAGCCGCCTCCGGCGCAGTGTTGCGCTGGGCCCCGGCTCTCCTTCCACTGCGCTCCCGCTCCGTTCCAGTCGGCCGGGGCGCGAGGGAGAACATGGTCTTGTCCCACGCCATCACCCGGCTGCCCGACGAGCAGATCGCTCCGCTGATCGCCCATTACGATGCGGCGGTGCAGGCGCGGCGGCGGCATACGCTGATCGTCGCCGGCGTGATCGCCGTGTGCATCGTGCTCGCCGCCTGGATGGGCGAGGTGAAGCCGGCGGTCTTCTTCGCCCATGCCGACCGGCTGCCCAATTACTTCTGGAGCATCACCCCGGTCCTGCGCTGGGACACCCTCGGCGCCGACCTCGCCGAGTGGTACTGGAACCTCGATCACTGGCTGAAGCTGCTGGCGGATACGATCCTGATCGCCTATCTCGGCACGCTCATGGGGGCCATCGGCGGCTTCTGCCTGTGCTTCCTCGCCAGCGCCAATCTGGTGCGGAGCCCTTGGATCCGGCTCGGCGCGCGGCGCTTTCTCGAATTCTGCCGCACGGTGCCGGAGCTGGTGTTCGCGCTGCTGTTCGTGGTGGCCTTCGGCCTCGGCCCGCTGCCGGGCGTGCTGGCCCTCGCCATCCACACCATGGGCGCGCTGGGCAAATTGTTCGCCGAGGTGGTGGAAAACATCGACATGAAGCCGGTGGAGGGCGCCACCGCCTCCGGCGCCTCCTGGCTCACCACCGTGCGCTTCGCCGTGGTGCCGCAGGTGCTCTCCAACTTCGCCTCCTACGGCCTGCTACGCTTCGAGGTCAACGTGCGGGAGGCCTCCATCATGGGCTTCGTCGGCGCCGGCGGCATCGGGCAGGATCTCGTGGAGGCCATCCGCAAGTTCTATTATTCGGATGTCTCCGCCATCCTCCTCCTCATCATCGCGACGGTGATGGTGATCGATCTCGTCACCGAGCAGGTGCGCCATCGCCTGCTCGGCTTCGGAGCGCAGCGATGAGCCGGGCGCGCATCACCCTCTCGGGCGAGGAGCGCGCGCGCCTCGCCGCCGCCCATCCGCACCTTGTCGCGCCGCCCGTCGACACGCGGGTCCGCGTGGGCGTCATCATCGCGGTGTTCGCCGGCATCGCCGCCTTCGGCTTCTGGCAGCTCGGCTTCAATTTCGACCGGCTCGGCACCGGCATCGGGCAGCTCGCCCATTTCGTCACGCTGATGATGCCGCCCGATCCCGGCACCCAGCTGCCGCTCTATATCCACGCGCTGGGCGAGACGCTGGCCATCGCCTTCCTCGGCACGCTGGGCGGGGCACTCATCGCCTTTCCCTTCGGCTTCCTCGCGGCGAAGAACGTCATCCCCAACATCTTCGCCCATTTCACTGTCCGCCGCGTGCTCGACACGGTGCGCGGCGTGGACCGGCTGATCTGGGCGCTGATCTATGTGACGGTGGTGGGCCTCGGCCCGTTCGCCGGCATCCTCGCCATCGCCACCGCGAGCTTCGCCGAGCTGGGCAAGCTGTTCTCCGAGGCCGTGGAGGCGCTGGATCGCAAGCCCGTGGAGGGCGTCGTCTCCACCGGCGGCTCGCCCGTGGAGGCGGTGCGCTTCGGCATGCTGCCGCAGGTGCTGCCGGTGCTGGCGAGCCAGCTGCTCTATTATTTCGAATCCAACGCCCGCCAGTCCACCATCGTCGGCATCGTCGGCGCGGGCGGCCTCGGCCTTCACCTCGCCGAGCAGATCCGCGTGCTGGAATGGCAGAAGGTGTCGTTTCTCATCCTGATGATGCTCATCATGGTGGCGGTGATCGACTTCATCTCCTCCCGCCTGCGCTTCGCCATCATCGGCAAATCCCGCATCGGCTGACGCGCGCATCCGCTGAAACGCATCGTGCGCCGGCGCGAAGCCGACGCACGATGGCGGAACCGCGTGGGGGCGCCCCGCGCGGCCTCAGATGTTGGTCTTGTCCGCGCCCTTCAATTCGAGGATCTCGCGTGCCTCGTCGGGGCTCGCGACTTCCAGGCCCAGGCCCTCGATGATCTTGGCGGCGAGCTTCACCTGATCGGCGTTGGAGGTGGCGAGCTTGCCGCGCCCGGCCCAGAGCGAATCCTCCAGCCCCACGCGGATGTTGCCGCCCATGGAGGCGGCCATGGCGGCGATGGGGAGCTGGTTGCGGCCGGCGCCCAGCACGGACCAGCGATACTGATCGCCGAACAGCCGGTCGCAGGTGCGCTTCATGTGCATCACGTCCTCGGGATGGGGACCGATGCCGCCGAGAAGCCCGAACACGGACTGCACGAACAGCGGCGGCTTCACCAGCCCGCGCTCCAGGAAGTGCGCGAGATTGTAGAGATGGCCGATATCGTAGCACTCGAACTCGAAGCGCGTGCCGTTATCGTAGCAGGTGGTCAGGATATATTCGATATCCTTGAAGGTGTTGCGGAAGACGAGATCGCGCGTGTTCTCAAGATGCGTCTTCTCCCACGGGTGCTTGAACTCCTTGTACTTGTCGAGCAGGTGGAACAGCCCGAAATTCATGGAGCCCATGTTGAGGGAGGCCACTTCCGGCTTGAAGGTGGCGGCGGGCAGCACGCGCTCCTCCACCTTCATGTAGGGGCTGCCGCCGGAGGTGATGTTGATGACCGCGCTCGTCGCCTGCTTGATGCGCGGCAGGAAGGGCGCGAAGGCCTCCGGCGTCTGGTCCGGCTGGCCGGTCTCGGGGTTTCGGGCATGCAGATGCAGGATGGCCGCGCCGGCCTCGGCCGCCTTCAGCGCATCGGCGACGATCTCGTCCGGCGTGATGGGCAGGTAGGGCGACATGGTGGGCGTGTGGATCGCCCCCGTGATGGCGCAGGTGATGATGACCTTGCGATTGGATTTCTTGGCGGGGGCGGCCTCGGTCATGACGGTCTCATTCATGGCGGTCTTGCCTCGTTTCTCGGGAATGTCGAAGGGTCGGAAAGGGTCAGGCGCCGATATCCTTGTCGGCCTTGCGCTTGTGGGCGGCGAGCGCCATCAGCCGGCGGTCGCGCCACACCTGCCGCTCCTGAAGCGCATCGTGGGACAGGCGCGCGCGGCGCTCCGCCAGCACGGTCTCCAGCACCGGGCCGGCCCAATCCACCCGGCGCCACTGGTCGGGCGAGATGCGCTCATAGATCTGCTGGTAGCGCGCCACATAGTCCGCGACGCCGCCGGGCGCGTTGAGATCGATGGTCTCGAACGGCCCCATGAAGGACCAGCGCAGCGCCAGCCCCTCGCGGATGCCGATGTCCACGTCCTCGACGCTGGCGTATCCATCGGCGACGAGGCGGAACGCCTCCTCCAGCAGCGCGCCCTGCATGCGGTTCATCACGAAGCCGTCCAGCTCGCGCTTCATCACGATGGGCGACTGACCGGCGGCGCGCATGAGATCGGCGGCGCGGGCCATGGTCTCGGCCGCCGTCCAAGGCGCGGGCACCACCTCCACGGCGGGGATCAGATAGGGCGGATTGATGGGGTGGCACACGCACACCCGCTCGCGATGCTTCAAGCCTTCCGAGAAGCGCGAGGGCAGGATCGCCGAGGTGGAGGAGGCGAGCACGGTCTCCGGCGCCGCCAGCGCATCGAGTTCGGCATAGAGCGCCTGCTTGAGGGCGAGGTCTTCCGGCGCATTCTCCTGCGCATGGACAGCGCCTTCCAGCGCTTCGGCATAAGAGCCGGCGGCGGAGAGGCGCGCGCGCACGGCCTCGGGGGTGTTGCCGTTGAGCAGATCGTTGGCGGCGAGGTCCGGCAGCACGCCCTCGATATAAGCGAGCGCCGCCTCGGGCGCGCCCTGCGCCTTGTCCGCCAGCGCCACGTCGAAGCCGGCGCGGGCGAAGGTGATGGCCCAGGCCCGGCCGATGAAGCCGGAGCCAATGATGGCGATCTTGGTCATGGAAGCCTCATTGCGGAGGAAAATCCCTTCTCCCCTCGCGGGAGAAGGTGGATCGCGGCATAGCCGCGAGCCGGATGAGGGGGGCTGCCCCGGACCAGCGACGGCGCAGCCGGAGCGCCGAGCCGGGGCCCAGGGGAAAAGTCGGCGCAGCTGGCGATGCCCGAAGGCCGCCGTGCGAGAGCCGGACGACCCTTCTCCCCCCGCGGGAGAAGGTGGATCGCGGCAAGGCCGCGAGACGGATGAGGGGGTGGTGTCGTTCGGCCGATGAGTGCGAGGGTGGAGAGGCCCCTCCCCCTCACCCCCGCCCCCTCTCCCGCCCGCACTCGGCAGTTGCCGAGTGCGGTTGGTGGAAGTCGAAGTCGGCAACAGCCGACTTCGAGGGGAGAGGGGAGGATCGCGGAGATCACACGGCCGCCCCTCACAGCCACAGCACTTGCCTTCTCAGATCGAGGTCGCGCGCCAGCGGGCGGGCGGGGCCTTCGTGGACCACCTCGCCGCGCTCCAGCACCACGGCGCGGTCGGCGAGGTTCAGCACCACGTCGAGATGGTGATCCACGATGACGAGCGTGAGCGCATGGCGCAGCCGGTCGAAGGCGTCGAACAGCTCTTCCGTGACCGCCGGGGACAGGCCCTCGAAGGGCTCGTCCAGCAGCAGCACGCGGGTGTCGCCCATCAGCGCGCGGGCCACCGCCACCATCTGCTGCTCGCCGCCGGAGAGGAGGTCGGCCGGCGTGTCGATGCGCTCCTTGAGGCGGGGGAAGAGGTCCAGCACCTCGTCCTCGCTGAAGTGCCGGCCGGCGCCGGTGATGCGCTTGAGGCGCCCCAGTTCGAGGTTGTGGCGCACGCTCATGCCGTGGAACAGCGCCCGGCCCTGCGGCACGTAGCCGACGCCGCGCCGGGCGATGGCGGCGGAGGAGAGGCCCATGAGTTCTTCGCCCGCCAAGGTCAGGGAGCCGTTCATGGGCTTGACGATGCCGGTGATGGCCTTGAGCAAGGTGGATTTTCCCGCCCCGTTGCGGCCGAGCAGCGCGAGGATCTCGCCCTCCTTCGCCTCCAGCGAGACGCCGGCGAGGATGCGGCTCTTGCCGTAGAAGGCGTCGATGCCGTGGAGGCGCAGCATCGTCTTCTCGGTGGCGGCGGATTCAAGGTCGCGGGCGGCGAGCGCCGCGGCACCGGAGCCGATGTAGACCTCCTGCACGCGCTTGTCGGACCGCGCATCCTCCACCGTGCCGTCCACCAGCACGGCGCCATCGGCCATCACGGTCACGGCGTCGGCCAGTTCGAACACGCGGTCGATGTCGTGCTCCACCAGCAGCACCGGCACCTCGGCGGAGATGTCCTTGATGAGGTTGGAGACGCGCGTGCGCTCCGCCGCCGCGAGGCCCGCGAGCGGCTCGTCCAGCAGCAGCACGCGCGGGCGGGAGGTGAGCGCGAGGCCCATGTCGAGCAGCCGCTGCCCGCCATAGGAGAGCGCGCCGGCCTCCGCCTTCTCCATGCCGGCGACACCGAGGAACGCCACCATCTCCGCCGTCTCGGAATTGATCTCGGGGATGGCGGCGGCATCGCGCCAGGGATTGAGCCGGCTCTTGTGGGTGGCCTGCACGCCGAGGCGCAGGTTTTCCTCCACGCTGAGCGTCGGGAACAGGTTGGTGATCTGGAAGGAGCGCGCGAGGCCCTTCATGCACACGGCGTTGGGCGCGAGCCCGTCGATGCGCTCCCCGGCGAGGCGGATCTCGCCGGCATTGGGGGCGAACATGCCGGAAATCATGTTGAAGGTGGTGGTCTTGCCCGCGCCGTTGGGGCCGATGAGGGCGTGGAGCGTCCTGTCCTTCACCGCCACCGCGCCGGCCCGCACCGCCTTGATGGCGCCGAAGCCGAGCGCCAGGTCCTTCGCCTCCAGGAGCGGCGCGGCGCTCTCCCACCGCGCGCGGGCGGTGAGGGAGGAGGGCAAGGGCCGCTTCTCGGCGGAGGAGCGCCGGCCCATGGCGGCGGCCTCGATGGTCTTCTTCCTCAGCGGCGCCAGCAGCCGGCCGGCGACGCCCACGAGCCCGGTGGGCGAGAAGACGATGAAGGCCATGAACAGGAGGCCGAAGAAGAACAGCCAGTTCGGCGTCCACATGGAGAGGAATTCGCGGAACAGCACGAAGAACAGCGCGCCCAGCGCCGGCCCGAGGAAGGAGCGCATGCCGCCGATGACCACCATGGCCAGCAACTCGCCCGAGAAGGCGATGGCGATGGGATCGGCCGAGGCGAAGCGGTGGTTGAAGGCGACGAGCGCGCCGGCGAACGCTGTCAGCCCCGCCGAGAGGGTGAAGCAGGCGATCTTGTAGGCCCGCGTGTCGTAGCCGATGAAGCGCGCCCGCTGCTCGTTCTCGCGGATGGCGACGAGCACCGTGCCCACCGGCGAGCGCACGAAGCGCTGGAGCTTGTAGATGATGACGAAGGCCACCGCCGCCACCACCCAGTAGAAGGTGGCGTTGCGGTCGAGGTCGAGGCCGAAGAAGGGTCCGCGATTGACGCCGCCGAGCCCGTTCTCGCCGCCCGTCACCGCCGTCCAGCGGAAGGCGACGGTATAGAGGAGCGCGGTCAAAGCCAGCGTCAGCAGCGAGAAATAGACGCCGCGCCGGCGCAGCACCACATAGCCCACGGGGATCGCCGCCAGCGTCACCAGCGCCGCCGCCGGCACCGCGAGGGCGACGCCCCAGTCGGGAAACAGCCGCTGCTGCAGCAGCGCCGCCGCATAGGCGCCGAGGCCGAACCACGCGCCATGGCCGAAGGAGACGAGGCCGGTGTAGCCGACGAGCAGGTTCAGCGCCATGCAGGCGAGCGCGAGGATCACCACGTCGGTGGCGGAGGTCACCGTCAGGCCGAGGGCGGACAGCAGCGCCGGCAGCACAGCCAGAGCCACCGCGGCGACGATGAGGTTGGCATTGCGAGCGAGCATCGCGGCTCCTGAAGAGGAAGGTGTCGCAGTCACGGCGGGAGCGTTGGGGGCGGCGGAGGTCTTCAGCATGGCGGTCACTCGAAGCGCAGGATGCGCTCGCCGAACAGGCCGCGCGGACGGGTGAGCAGCACCGCCAGCATGAGCACGTACATGGACGCCTCGGCCGCCGGCGGGATGAAATAGACCGTCAGCCCGCGCACGAGGCCCACCAGCAGCCCGGCCGCCACCACGCCCCAGAACGAGCCGAGGCCGCCGATGACCACCACCACGAAGGCGGCGGTGAGGATTTCCGAGCCCATGGCCGGATGCACGCCGGAGATGGGCGCGAGCATGATGCCGGCGAGGCCCGCGAGGCCGATGCCGATGGCCGCCACCGCCGTGAGATAGGGCGTGAGCGAGATGCCGAGCGCGCCCACCATGTCCGGGTTCTGCACGCCCGCCCGCACCACGCGGCCGAAGGCGGTGCGCTGGAGCAGCAGCCACAGGCCGAGCACCGCCACCGCCGCCACCACCAGGATGGCGAGGCGATAGCGCGAATAGATGAAGTCGCCGAGGAAGATCTGGCCGCGCAGGAATTCGGGGATCGAGAAGGGAATGGGCGTCGCGCCGAAGGCCATGCGCAGCGCCTGCTCGATCACCATGGCGAGGCCGAAGGTGAGCAGCAGCGAGAGGATGGGATCAGCCCGGTAGAAGCGCGAAAACAGGGTGCGCTCGATGACCATGCCGATGAGCGCCACCGACAGCGGCGCCGCGACGAAGGCGGCGGGAAAGCCGAAGCGGTTGCCGACCTCGACGCCGATATAGGCGCCGATGGCATAGAAGCCGCCATGGGCAAGGTTCACGATGCCGCCAAGGGAAAAGATGAGCGAGAGGCCCAGCGCGATCAGCAGATAGGCGACACCCACAAGAAGCCCGTTGAGCAATTGCTCGATGAGGAAGACGAGTTCCATGGGCATGAAGTCTTCTCCGGCCTGAGGCGCTTTTACTGACAGACATCGACGGCGGACCCCGCGCCGCTCGCCCCCCTCTCCCCTTGCGGGAGAGGGCTGGGGTGAGGGGTACGGCGCCGCAAGAACGGTTGGCCGGCACCTGTGGAGACATCCCCACCCCTCACCCCCGGCCCCTCTCCCGCCCGAACTCGGCTCTTGCCGAGTTCGGTTCGTGAAAGTCGAAGTCGGCAACAGCCGACTTCGAGGGAGAGGGGAGGAGAACGCAGGCGGCCCGACGTGGATGCCCGGCACACGGCCGGGCATGACGGCGGTGAAAGGAAGCCTCTCCCGATGAAAGCGGACCTCCAGACCCGAACCGGCCAAGCCCCCTCTCCCCTTGCGGGAGAGGGTTGGGGTGAGGGGTACAGCGCCGCAAGAGCCGTCGGCCGGCACTGTGGAGGTGCGCGCCCCCTCACCCCGCGGGGAAGGTGCAGGCGTTCTCTTCCGGCGTCGGGGCGATGGCCGAGAGGGCGGTTTCCGCGCCGGGCACGGCGGGGCCGAGGATCATGAGATCCCACTGGTCCTTGACCTCGGCCACCGGGCGGGCGGTCACCGTGTACATCTCCTGGATGAGCTGATGGTCCCAGGAGCGGAAATAGCCCTTGCGCGCCTTGAGGATGTCCAGCTCCGGCTCCTTCTCGAAGAAGGCGATGAGGTCGGCCGCCGCCGTGCTCTTGGTCTCGATCATGGCGCGGGCCACGCTCTTGGTGGCGACGTAATCGCCCCAGGCCTGGTTCTCCGGCGGCTTGCCGAACTTCTTCACGAAGGCCGCGACGAAGGCCTTCGAGCCGGGGGTCGGCACGTCATGGTGCCAGATCATGGGCCAGATGCCGCCGAAGGTGCCCTTGCCGGCGCCCCAGGCCACCGCCGTATCGAAGCCGAAGCCGCCGAACGGATACTTCAGGCCGAATTCCGAATACTGCTTGATGAAGTTGGTGATCTGGTTTCCGGCGAGGTTGGAGATCACCACGTCGGGACGCGACTGGCGCACCTTGAGAAGATAGGGCGAGAAGTCCGTTGCGTCAGTGGGCACCAGTTCGTCGGCGATCACCTCGCCGCCATTCTGGCCGATAAAGCGCTTGGCGACGCGCGACAGATCATGGCCGAAAGCATAGTCGGCGGTGAGGAAGAAGAGTTTCTTGCCCTTGATGAGGCCATCGCGCAGCATCGCCGCGCCCACCGCCTTCACATATTGGGTATTGGCGCCTTCCACATGGAACATGTAACGGTTGCAATCCTTGCCGCGCAGCGCATCGGAATTGCCGCCCGTGTTCACGAACACCACCTTGTTGCGCGCCACAACCTGGGCAATGGCCAGCGCAGAGGCGGACGAGATCTCGCCGATGATGACCGCCGCCTTCTCGCGCTCGATATAGCGCTCCGCCTTCGAGGAGGCGGTGGCGGGGTTCACGCTGTCTTCCATCACGAGGTTGATCTTGCGGCCGTTGATGCCGCCGGCCGCGTTCAGTTCCTCCACCGCGAGCTGCACGCCCATCTGGCCATAGGCCCCGAGCGGGCCAAGGAAGCCGGTGAGCGGCGTGAGATGGCCGAAGGTCACCGTGTCGGCCTGCGCCTTCACGATGGCCGGCATGCCGACGCCGCCGAGAAGCGCGGCCGCGCCGGCGCCCTTCAGGAGCGTGCGGCGGCCGATGGATGCGGACGCAATTCGGGCGTGAAGCGGAAAGTCAGTCACGGCGTCGTCTCCTCCCATGGATCCGGCTTGGATGTTGCGGTGGCAGGATTTTTCCCGTCCGGACCGCACCGGAATGATTGCCGAATGGCTCGGCTATCTGTTATCTGTGATCACACATAGCAGACGCGGAACATGGAACACAAGATGCGATCCGCCACCGATGGCGATGCCCCCGAGGCCCGCGGCGAGGCGCCGGCGGAAACGCTCGATGGCCGCGTCGGCCGCATCGTCCGCCAGACGCTGGCGGATCAGGTCTATGGCGATCTGAAGGAGCTGCTGCTCTCCGGCCGCGCCGCCCCGGGCGAGCGCTTCACTTTGCGCGGGCTCGCCGCCGCCATCGGCACCAGCGCCATGCCGGTGCGCGAGGCCGTGTCGCGCCTCGTCGCCGAGAACGCGCTGGAAGTGCTGCCCAACCGCGCCGTGCGCGTGCCCCTCATGCCCCGCGCCCGCTTCGCCGAATTGCGCCTCATCCGCACGAGCCTCGAAGGCCTCGCCGCCTCCACTGCCGCCCGCGAGGCGACGGCGGACGAGATCGCCGAGGTGGTCCGCTTTGAGCGCGCCTTCGCCGCCGAGCGGGGCAAGAAGAGACCGGACGGCGCCGCCGCCATGCGCCACAACAAGGACCTGCACTTCGCCCTCTACCGCGCCGCCCACCTGCCCACCCTCATGGGCATGATCGAGGGCCTCTGGCTGCAGATCGGTCCCGTCCTCAACCTCGATTTCCGCGCCGGCCCGGAGCGGGTGCGGCAGGGGGAGGCCCACCTCCACCACGCCCGCCTCGTCGCCGCCCTCAAGGCCCGCGATCCGGAGGCGGCACGCGACGCGCTGGTGGCGGATATCTGGAGCGCGGGCGACTTCATCCTCTCGCGCGACGTGCTGCCGGACTGACTCAAAGCTGAATGCGCCCGAATCGGCACCTGACAGCACCGATACCCCACTAGAAAACCTAGGGAGAACGCCATGGACCTCGGCATCGCCGGCATCCGCGTCATCATCACCGCCGGCGCCGGCGGCATCGGCCTGGAGATCGCCCGCGCCTTCCTGAAGGAGGGGGCGAAGGTCGAAGTCTGCGACGTGGACGCCGCCGCGCTGGAAGCCCTGGGCGACACCGCGCCGGGGGCCGTCGGCACCTGGTGCGACGTCTCCGACCGGGCCTCCGTCGCCGCCTTCATGGAGGGTGCGCTGGGCCGCCTCGGCGGCCTCGATGTGCTTGTGAACAATGCGGGAATCGCCGGCCCCACCGGCCGCGTGGACCAGATCTCGCCGGAGGACTGGGACCGGACCCTGGCGGTGGACATCACCGGCCATTTCAACGTCACCCGCCTTGCCGTGCCGGCCCTGAAGGAGAGCGACAACGCCTCCATCATCGGCCTCTCCTCGGCCGCCGGCCGCTTCGGCTTTCCCCTGCGCTCCCCCTATGCGGCAGCGAAGTGGGGGGTGGTCGGGTTCATCAAGTCCCTGGCCATGGAGCTGGGCGAATTCGGTATACGCGCCAATGCCATACTGCCCGGATCGGTGGACGGCCCGCGCATCCGCTCGGTGTTCGAGAACAAGGCGCGGGAGCGCAACATGTCCATGGAGGAGGTGCAGGCGATGGCCCTCTCCGCCACCTCGCTGAAGCGCCTCATCCCGCCGCAACACCTTGCCAATGTTGCAGTTTTCCTGTCGTCCCCGATGGGCTCCACCATCTCCGGCCAGGCCATCGCGGTGGACGGCGACATGCAGATGCTGGTGTAGGCGCCAATACCGCCGCCGCCCTCCAGCCCAGCCGGAGGGCGGCGAAAGTCATTTCCGGCCTGAGGGTTAGATCCCGGCCTGCGACACGAACTTGGGGTTCAGATAGGCCTCGATGGCCTCCGAGCCGCCCTCCGAGCCATAGCCGGAATCCTTGATGCCGCCGAACGGAACCTCAGGCAGCGCAAGGCCCAGGTGGTTGATGGTCATCATGCCGGCCTGCACCCGGTGCGCCACCTGCTGGGCGGTCTTGGCCGAGCGGGTATAGGCATAGGAGGCAAGGCCATAGGGCAGCCGATTGGCCTCGGTGACGGCCTCCTCGAAGTCCGAGAAGGGCAGCATCATGGCCAGCGGGCCGAACGGCTCCTCATTCATCATCCGCATGTCGCGGGTGACGCCGGTGACGACGGTCGGCTCGAAGAAATAGCCCTTGTTGCCAATGCGCGCGCCGCCGGTCGCCACCTCCGCGCCCTTCTGGCGCGCATCGGCGATGAGGGCCTCCATGGCCGGGATGCGGCGCTCGTTGGCAAGCGGCCCCATGGTGGTGCCGGCCTCAAGGCCGTTGCCCACTTTCACCCCCTTGGCGACGGTGACGAAGGCGTCCACAAACTCCTCGTAGACGTTCTCCTGAATGAGATAGCGGGTCGGCGAGACGCACACCTGACCGGCATTGCGGAACTTCGCAGCGGCGATCTGCTTGGCTGCGGCGGTCACGTCGGCATCGTCGAACACGATCACCGGCGAGTGCCCGCCCAGTTCCATGGTGGCGCGCTTCATGTGCTCGCCGGCGAGCGCCGCCAGCTTCTTGCCCACGGGCGTGGAGCCGGTGAAGGTGATCTTGCGGATGGTGGGATGCGGGATGAGATACTCGCTCACCTCAGCCGGCACGCCATAGACAAGCCCGATGACCCCGGCCGGAACGCCCACGTCCACGAAGGCGCGGATCAGCTCGGCGGGCGAGGCCGGCGTCTCCTCCGGCGCCTTCACGATGATGGAGCAGCCGGCCGCCAGGGCGCCGCACAGCTTGCGCACCACCTGGTTGATGGGGAAGTTCCACGGCGTGAAGGCCGCCACCGGCCCCACCGGCTCCTTGATGACGAGCTGGTAGACGCCGGGCGCGCGGGCCGGAATGACCCGGCCATAGGCGCGGCGGGCCTCCTCGGCGAACCAGTCAATGATGTCGGCGGCGGCCAGCGTCTCCATCCGCGCCTCGACCAGCGGCTTTCCCTGCTCCAGCGTCATCAGGCGGGCGATGCCGTCCGCGCGCTCGCGCAGCAGGTCCGCCGCCTTGCGCATGAGCTTGGACCGGTCGAACGCCGACATCTTGCTCCAGGTGGCGAATCCGCGCTCCGTCGCTTCCAGCGCCGCGTCGAGGTCGGCGCGCGAGCAATGGGCGACCGAACCGATCTCCTCCTCCGTGGCGGGATTGATGACCGGGATGCGGCGGCCACCCTCGGCATCGCGCCAGACGCCGTCGATGTGGAGCTGGACGTTCGGATAGGCATCGGACATTGGGTTTTCTCCCTGGGCGTCGCGCGGCAGAGTGCACGGGCGCCAATCGAATCGCGTCTTCGTATCGGTCTTTGCGCCCCGACGTGCCGGTGGCCGCCATCCGGCAAACCGGCTGGAGCGCTGCGGGACTGAACATCGGAACAGGGCGTGGCGGGCAGGCGCCGGGGCGGGCTGACATCCTATGCGGCAACGGTGCAATTGAGAACCTGCGGTGCGCGCGGGGAAACCGGGGGGAGGTCCGCAGCGTTGGCATGGCTGGACGGCGAAACGCCGGGCCAGTCCGGAGGACCCCATGAACACCGCGAACCTGCAATTGGAAGGCGTGCTCCTCGCCTTGTCACGCCTACTCGAGACCATGCGGCACAAGGGCCTCCTCACATCCGGCGAGATCGAGACGGCGCTCGCCGAGGCGGAGGACGCCTGCCGCCGCGATGCCGCCTGCCGCACCATCAGCCCGGGGCAGGCCGAAGGGGTGCTGTTTCCCATCCGCTTCCTGCGCGCAGCCACCAATCGCCAGGAAGGCCCGGCCCCGACCTTCACCGACATCGCCACGTCCATCGGGGAGAACAAGGACAGGAACGGCTGAGCCGGCGTAGGGCGCCGGAGCTTCTCAAGTCCGGCTCTGGCGCCGAGGGGTTCCCAAAGGGTATCAAGCGGCGGCACGCCCCAGCGCGGCGGGCGGTTGACCTCCGCGCCCTGCGGAGGTCATGTGGGGAGGCGCCTTTGCTGTCCTTTGTCGAACGCCATGTGATCGCCTCGATCCTCGGCTCCGTGGTGCTGGCGTTCCTCGTCTACGAAACCTCGGTGCGGTTCTTCGCCTACACGGGCGATGCCTATGTGGCGACGGATGTAATCTTCGTCGCGCCCGAGGTGTCGGGCCCCCTCGCCAAGGTGGCGGTGGGCGATGACGCCCAGGTCGCGGCCGGGGCGATGCTCGCCGAGATCGAGCGGGAGCCGTTCGCGCTGGCGGTCAGCGCCGCCGAGGCGCAGGTCGCGCTGGCGGCCGAGCGCATTCGCCTTGCCGAGGCGGCGATCGACGAGAGCACGGCCATGGTGTCCGCCGCCCGCGCGTCCCTCGACAACGCCCGGCGCCAGCAGACCCGCTCCGAATCCCTCTCCCAGACCGGCGACATCTCCGCCGAGGCGCTGGATATGGTGCGGCGGGACGCGGTGGTCGCCGCCGCCGACCTTCAGAAGGCGGAAAGCCTCGCCGCCGTGGCGCAGACCCTCGTCACCGTGCGGCGGGCGGAGCAGGCGACTGCCGCCCAGGCCCTCGCCAAGGCCAGCTACGAACTCTCCCGCACCCGCATCGTCAGCCCGGTCAAGGGACGCGTCGCGCCGCTCACGGTGCGCACCGGCGATTACGCCACCGCCGGCAGGCCCCTCGCGGCCGTGGTGTCGGATCTGAATTGGCACATCGTCGCGGCGGTGGACGAGCGCCATCTGGCGCGGCTGAAGCCCGGCCAGAGCGTGCTGTTCAGCATCGGCTCCGATCCCTGGCGGCCGCACTGGGGCACGGTGCGCTCCATCTCGCCGGGCATCTCCCGCACCGCCGGCGAGGATGGTGCCCTCCCCTACGTGCCCCTGAGCACCGACTGGATCCGCCTGCCCCGCCGCTTCCCCGTGCTCATCGACATGGGCGACCTGCCGGCGCGCGCGCCGCTCTACCGCGGCGCCGACGCCCGCGTGCTGATCTGGTTCTGACCCCATGGCCGCGACAGGCTGGAGCGCGCGGCAGGGCCTCATCACAGCCGCGAGCGTGGTGCTCGCACTGCTGATGGCGGCGGCGCTCGGGCTGCAGGGACTGTGGTGGGCCGCGATCTCGGCCTGGGTGGTGTCGAACCCGGATTTTTCCGCGCTCTGGCGCAAGGCCGGCATGCGCCTCGCCGGCACCGCGGTGGGGCTTTCCGCCGGCTATGTCCTTGCGGTGGCACTGGAGGGCATTCCGCTCTTCCAGGCGCTGGCCCTGTTCATCATCTGCGGGGTCGGCTCCTATTTGCGGTTCGTGAGCCGCTACGGCTATGCGTGGTTCTACGGCACCATCACGCTCATGCTGATGCTGGCGGTGAGCATCGTCGAGACCGGCGCGCTCTTTTCCTTCGCGCAGAACCGTTTCCTGGAGATCGCCTGTGGCGTGGTGGCAAGCGCCGTCATTCACGCCGCCGCCCGCCCCCGGAGCGACCGGGCCGCGACCGCGTTGCCTGCCTCATCTGGTGAACCGGCAGCGCCCGCGCAGCCGGCTGATCTCGACCTCGTGCATATCGGGCTCGTGGCGGGCACATCGGCGGTGGCGATGGTGGCGCTGTGGTCCTGGTTCGACCTGCCATCGCTGCCGCAGGCCATCGGCTCTTCGCTGGCGGTGCTGGACAAGGACTTCGGCGCCATGCGGGTGCGCGGACGCCAGCGGGTGCTCGGCTGCATCCTGGGCGCGCTTGCCGGGCTTGCCGCGCTGCTGCTCCAGCTCGACAATCTGGTCGTCTATCTGACCGTGCTGGCGGGCGGCATCTTCTATTTCTCCCGCCTGCACAATGGCGGCGGGCCCCAGAGCTATATCGGCACCCAGGGCGGCGTCGCCTTCATCACCGCACTCATCACGGACGGCGGGCCACCGGATGCGCTGATGCCGGTGCTTGAACGTCTCGCGGGGATATTCATCGGCGTCGCGCTGATGCTGGCTGCGTCGTTCGTGCTGTCCGCGCTGAAGCGCAGGCAGATCGCCCGAGAGACCGCGACCGGGCCGACGACCGGGCCGGCCGGCTAGATGTCGAAGCTATGAAGGTTGTTCATCCGGGGCTTGGGTGAGAGGCTTGGGTTGTTTCACCTTGATCGGATCAGGACCAGCGCCCCCTCGCCCAGCCTCAGGCCAAGGCGCGTCGCAACAGCCGCCGCCCGAGGCGGGCCGGCCCGTAGTGCCATGCCAGGGCCATCCGGTCCGCGAACGCCATGCCGCTGTCGGCACGGGGCACGAACCAGGCATTGTGACCGGTGCGACGCACCAGCACATAACCCTGCGCCCGGAGCAGGCGGCGGCTGCGGCCGAACTGCACCCGATCGTCAACCAGGACAAGTCGCGGCCGGAACCGCGAGGCCGTGAAGCCGGAGAGCACATCCGCCTCCGTGCCGCCCACGTCGATGGAGAGGAAGTCGAAGCCGGTCACGCCCGCATCCGTCAGGATATCGTCGAGCCGTCGGGCCTCGACCTGCATCACGCCGCTCGGCTGCTCGCCCGGAAACAGGTGCGACCGCGCCTCCCATCCCAAGAGCCAGAGCTGAAGCGTGGCCGGGCCTCCGGGACCGGCGCAGGCGACCGGGACGACCTCGGCCTTCCGCGTCGTCCTGAGGGCTCTGGCAAGCTCCGCGGAGGGCTCGATGAGCAGACCGCGCCAGCCATTCAGTTCGAGATGATAGGTCTGGCTGCCGCGAATGGGGTCACCCGCGCCGACCTCGACAAACGTCCCGATGGCATTTCCGAGCCAGGCCGCAACGAGACCTCGCTCGTGATGAGAAGGATTGATGACACGACCGCCATCATCAGCAATCACGGCTGCACGCATGGCACCCCACCCAATTAGCTGAGCGGAAAGTGCCTCTATACCTAAATTTTCACAATGGTAATCAGGTCCATATTTCTGTCGTAACATCCAGAACTGGAGCTAAATTTTTAGGCATAGCGGAACTTATTTGTAATTATCGGATATCGTGGCGAAATAATACAGACACATATTGAAATTTACTTCATACCATCGCCCGAAGTGTCTCGGCGAAGCGCCGTCCGGCCTGCCGGACGGACGCGCCGCCCTTGTGGGTGAGTTGGAGCCAGACCCTTCGCCGGTCTTCGGGGTCGGGGCGCCGCTCCACCAGCCCCTCCTGCTCGAGCGCTTCCAGGCGACGCAACGCGGTGGTGGTTGAGGTTCCGGCACCCGCACACAGTGCCGAGACGGAAACCTGCCGGCCGGCAGCCTGCGCCATGGCGAGATCGAGCAGCATTTCCCAGGCGGCATCCCCGCCGGCCACGCTGGGAAGCACGCGCTTGCGGTCCATGCGCAGGCGATCCAGCAGACGCAGCAGCGCCAGGGGATCGTCGAGCAGGGTCGCCGCCCGCCACTTCTGCAGGGAAAGATCGAGCGCCCGCCGGATGGCTGCCGCGAGACTGGCGATTTCCAACGGCTTCTGGAGAAAATCCACCGCGCCCATCCGCAGGGCGGCAATGCAACTGTCCAGCGATCCGTTCCCCGTGAGAACGATGGGCAGGATCTGCGGCGCCTGACGCAGTTCGCCCACGCGACGGATCAGTTCCAGCCCGTCGAGACCGGGCATGGAGAGGTCGGTGACCAGGACGCGGATGGCAAGATTCTGCTCGATGATGTCGAGCGCGGTCAGCGGAGACGAAGCGCAGACCACCGACAGGTTCTCAAGGGCAAGTCCTTGCCGCACCTCACCAAGGAAATCCTTGTCGTCATCGACGATAATGACCGCAACGTCCAGCATACCCGAGTGCCATCCCGCCGCCGCGGCTGACGCTCCTAACGCCAGGAAACAATCAGCAGGCACGGCGGGCCTCTGTCGAAGCCGATCAAAGTTGAGCTAGGCAGGTATCATGCTAGGTGGGACCGATCCAGATCAGATCGATCCAAACCTTGCCGTTTTGGACCGATTTTTCTTCGAGGAGCAATTACTTAGAGTTGATCGACTGCCGTATGCGTCAATTCAGGCGAACCCTGGCCGAAGCAGCCCTAATGTGACAGCGTGACCCGGCAAGGATTCTCAGCACGAACGCGACAGCCCCCAAAGGACATGGGCCGCGCTCTGCGGACCCCGCCCGGCGACGAAGACGCGACTCGCGAGGTCAAGGATCAGGCGGAGATCGCCTCCGCCTCATGGGCCTCGATCTTGCGCACCCGGTCCACGACCGCCTTTTGCACCTTCTCGAAGGCGCGCACCTCGATCTGGCGCACACGCTCGCGCGAAACGCCGAACTCGGAAGCGAGGTCCTCCAGCGTCATCGGATCATCGGAGAGGCGGCGCGCCTCAAAGATGCGGCGTTCGCGATCGTTGAGAACGGACAGGGCGCCGGACAGGGCTGTGCGGCGATTGTCCAGTTCCTCGCTCTCCGCAAGTTGCTCCTCCTGGTCGAGGCGCTCGTCCACCAGCCAGTCCTGCCACTCGCCGCCCTCCGACTCCTCGCGGATGGGGGCGTTGAGGGAGGCGTCGCCGGAGAGGCGGCGGTTCATGTCCACCACGTCCTGCTCGGTGACGCCGAGCTTGGTCGCGATCTGCTTCACCTGATCGGGGCGAAGGTCGCCCTCCTCCAGGGCGGAGATCTGGCTCTTGGCCTTGCGCAGGTTGAAGAACAGCTTCTTCTGCGCCGCCGTGGTGCCCATCTTCACGAGGCTCCACGAACGCAGGATGTATTCCTGTATGGAGGCGCGGATCCACCACATGGCATAGGTGGCGAGGCGGAAGCCCTTCTCGGGCTCGAACCGCTTCACAGCCTGCATAAGGCCCACATTGCCTTCGGAGATCACCTCGGAGATGGGGAGGCCATAACCGCGGTATCCCATGGCGATCTTGGCCACGAGGCGCAGATGACTCGTCACCAGCTTGTGAGCGGCGTCGCGGTCCCCGTGCTCGCGCCAGCTTTTCGCGAGCATATATTCCTCCTGCGGCTCCAGCATGGGGAACCGCCGGATTTCCTCCAGGTACCGCGAAAGCCCGCCCTCTGCGGAGGGAATGGACATGGACTTCTGCTGGGCCATCACGAGGCCTCCTTCTCCCGCGGCCCCCGTCCGGGCAGCCGCCTGTGCGGCCGCATGACGCCGACCGCGACGCATGATGATATAGATACGAATGGGGCGCGGATAGGTTTCATCCTCTCACGTCGCTGCGAGAGCGGATTGCGTTTCTGCACGCTCGCGATCAGTCGCGCAGCGCCCCCTCCAAATCCGCAAGATCCTGCGGCAGCGCGCTTTCAAACGACAATTCCTCGCCCGTCACCGGGTGCGCGAAGCCGAGCCGCGCCGCATGCAGCGCCTGCCGGCCGAGGGCGGCGAGGCAGGCCCGAGCCTCGTCCGGCAGCAGCGAGACCTTGGTGCGGAAGCCCTGGCCATACACTTCGTCGCCGAGGAGCGGGTGGCCGGCGTGGGCCATATGGACGCGGATCTGGTGGGTGCGCCCGGTCTCCAGACGGCATTCGATGAGGCTCGCAACCTCCGCGCCGTTCTTGCCGACGAAGGTGCCCAGCACGTCCCAATGGGTCACCGCATGGCGGCCGGACCCGCGCACCGCCATCTTCTGGCGGTGCGTGGGATGGCGGTCGATGGGCGCATCCACCCTGCCCTTCGGCTCGGGCACGCCCCAGACGAAGGCGAGATAGGCCCTCTCCAGCGGCCCGGTGCGGCCGTGGTCGGCGAACTGGGCGGCAAGGCCCTTGTGGGCGGCGTCCGACTTGGCGACCACCAGGAGACCAGACGTATCCTTGTCGATGCGATGCACGATGCCCGGACGCCGCACTCCGCCAATGCCCGACAGGCTGTCGCCGCAATGGTGCAGCAGCGCATTCACCAGAGTGCCCGAGGCATGCCCCGGCGCCGGATGCACCACCAGTCCCGCCGGCTTGTCGATGACGATGAGGTGATCGTCTTCGAAGGCGATGGTGAGAGGGAGGTCTTCGGCCACCGGCTCGGCCGGCTCGGGGGGCGGCAGGGTGAGAGTGTAGACCTCGCCGGCATTGACCCTCGCGGCCGCGTCCCCTACCACTCCCCCGCCGATGGACACCTGCCCTTCCGCAACGAGACGCTGGATGCGGGTGCGGCTGAGTTCGGGCGCGAGGCGTGCCAGGACGCGATCCAGCCGCTGGCCCGCATCCTCGGGCGCGACGGCGAGGATAAGGCTCGCGCCTGCGTCCTGACCGGTCTCGTCCGGCCCGATCTCATCGGTGAGGTCGTCGAAGCCGTCGGCAAGGGCAGCTTCGGTCGTCTTCGCGTTCATTCTTGTCCCGTCAGGAGCCCCGGCCCCTCATGTTCCACCGCCCGCCCCAGATCGACACCCCCGAAGAGGCGCTGACGCCGGAGCAGGAGCGCGTCATCCGCAAGTTCCGCCGCTTCTCCAGCATCTCCATGCTGGTCATGGTGCTGGGGGTGGCGGCCGTGTTCGGCGTGATCGGTTATCGCATGATCCGGGCGAAACCGCTCGCTTCCGGCGAAATGACCGCGCTTCTTCCCAAGGGCAGCCGCATCGTCTCCACCGCCGTCTCCGGCGACGTGGTGGTCGTGGCCATCGAGCTCAACGGCGCGACGGAGATCCGCACCTTCGACGCCCGCACGCTTGCGCCGGCCGGACGGCTGCGCTTCGCGGTGGAACCCTGAGCTACTGGAGCGAGCCTTCGCGGTCGCCCGGCATGCGGGCCAGCATCATCTGGGTGATCGCGACCAGCATGTCCGCGCGCGCCTTGAGATTGTCCGCCTCCAGCAGCGCCTGCTTCTCCAGCGCCCCATAGGGCGACATCACCGAGAGCGCATTCACCAGCGTCTCGGTGCCGGCCTGGCGGATGCCATCCCAGTCCGCCTCCAGCTTGTTCGCGTCGAGAAAGGCCGCGAGGGCGGCAAGCACGGCATCCCGGTCCACCTCCGCCTCGCCGGCCGAGACATCGAAATCTTCGGCGAACGTGCCGGTATCGATGCGGAACTGGCGGTACGGCGTCGTCACCGGCATCTCCTCGACCACCCGGAAGCGACAGATGCCGCTCAGGGTAATTAGGTAGCGCCCGTCCCCGGTCTCGCCGAACTGGGTGAGCCGCCCCACGCAGCCGACCTTATGAACAGCCGGGCCGCGCGCGCTGGCCGGCGCCGCCTCGTCCGGCTGGATCATCCCGATGAGCCGCGCGCCCCCGAGCGCATCGTCCACCATCGCCAGATAGCGCGGCTCGAAGATGTTGAGCGGCAGCTCCGCCCGCGGCAGCAGCAGCGCGCCGGTGAGCGGAAATACGGGTATCACCAGCGGAATGTCCGCCGGCGCCAGGTAATTGCGGTTGGCAGCCACGAAAAAAATCCTTTTCGATCGCCTGCGAGCGAAATTCCATCCGCATCGGGAAAGCGCATCGACCCAAACGATCGAAAGACGCGCCCGCCCCGGACAGGAAGGCCGCGCTCTCAGGCGAACATGATCGCTGACAATTTCTTACGGCCTGAAAGGGTGAGTGGATCGGTCGGGCCCCACGCCTCGAACAGCTGAACCAGCTGCTTGCGCGCCGCATCCTCGTTCCACGAGCGGTCGCGCTTGACGATGTCGAGCAGGTGGATCAGCGCGTCCTCCCGCCGGCCCTTGGCATTGAGGCCGAGCGCGAGGTCGAAGCGGGCCTGATGGTCGGCGGGGTCGAGATCGAGCTTCGCCTGAAGCGTCGCGAGGTCGCCGAGAGAGGCCGCCTGCTCTGCCACATCAAGGGCGGCGCGGGCGGCGGCGATGGACGGATCGTTCGCCTTGTCGGCGGGCGCCAGCGCCAGCGTCGCCTTCCCCTGCTCCAGCGCGCCGGCCGCCACCTGGGTACGCACGAGCCCGGCGAGCGCCTTCAGATTGTCCGGCTCTTCGCCGAGCACGCCGGCGAAAATTTCCGCGGCTGCGGTGAGGTCGCCGTCCGCCAACGCGCCCTCGGCGGCCGCGAGGGCTTCCTCAAGCCCGTCCGTGGCGGGACCGAGGAGGCGGTCGATGAACGCCTTCACCTGCCCCTCGGGCAGCGCGCCCATGAAGCCGTCCACCGGCTGGCCGTTCACGAAAGCATAGACGGTGGGCACGGACTGGATGCCGAGCTTGCCGGGGATCACCGGATGATCGTCGATATTGAGCTTGGCGAGGCGCACCTTGCCCTTGGCGGCCTTCACCACCTTCTCGATCACCGGGGTCAGCGTCTTGCACGGGCCGCACCAAGGCGCCCAGAAATCCACGAGGACCGGACGTCGCTTCGATTCCTCCATCACCTCGGCCATGAAGGTCTGGGTGGTGGTCTCGATGATGTCGCCGCCGGCGCTGTCCGAACCCGCAGCCGGTTTGGCACCCATGGCGCCTGCCTGATTGAGCAGCATGTGTCGCAATCCCCGAAAATCGTTCCCCGCGGCGCCCGAAGGCGCGCAGCCGGGGGGCTCCCCATAAATGGGGCGCCGGCGCACCGACGCAATGCGGCGCTTGCCGCCTTGTACCCCTTTCGGGCCGGGAAGGTAAGGCAGGAGGCGTCAGCGCAACCATGAGGCGCATCTGCGTGCATCTCCCGCCGCCACAGCGATGACCCTTTGTGGATCGTTGGCGGGACAAGGCTTGCGCAGGGGCGACGGCCCATGCACGCTGGTTTGACCTCCACCGGAAAGGCTGGCACACCCCGCGCCGATGACCGTCCCCGTTCCCACAGCCAAGATCGCGGCATGAAGTTCGACCGCCTGCGGCTCGTGGGCTTCAAGACCTTCGTTGAGCCCACCGATCTCCTGATCGAGCCCGGCCTCACCGGCGTCGTGGGGCCGAACGGCTGCGGCAAGTCCAACCTCGTCGAGGCGCTGCGCTGGGTGATGGGCGAAAGCTCCTACAAAGCCATGCGCGCCAACGACATGGAGGATGTCATCTTCTCCGGCACCACGGGGCGGCCGGCGCGCAATTCCGCCGAGGTGGTGCTGCACCTCGACAATTCCGACCGGACGGCCCCGGCCGCGTTCAATGAGTGGGACCAGCTGGAGATCGTCCGCCGCATCGAGCGCGGCTCCGGATCGAGCTACCGTATCAACGGTAAGGATGTGCGCGCCCGCGACGTGCAGCTCATCTTCGCTGACGCCTCCACCGGCGCCCGCTCCCCGGCCTTGGTGCGGCAGGGGCAGATCGGCGAGATCGTCGGCGCCAAGCCCAATGCCCGCCGCCGCATCCTGGAAGAGGCCGCCGGCGTCGCCGGCCTCCACGCCCGCCGCCACGAGGCGGAGACCCGGCTGAAGGCGGCAGAGCAAAATCTGCTGCGGCTGGAAGACGTGATCACCCAACTCGGCACGCAGGTGGACAGCCTGCGCCGCCAGTCGCGACAGACCGTGCGCTACAAGTCGCTGGCCGCCGAGATCCGCCAGTGCGAGGCGACCCTGCTCTGGCTGCGCTGGCAGGACGTGACGAAGGCGCTGGCCGACGCCGAGCAGGCCGTCGAAGCCGCCAGGCACGACGGCGCCGAGCACACCCGCCTTCAGGCCGAAGCCGCGCGCCTCCAGGCCCTCGCCGCCCACGCCCTGCCCGCTCTACGCCAGAAGGAGGCGGAAGCCGCCGCCGCGCTGCAGCGCCTCACCCATGCCCGCCAAGAGCTGGACGCCGAGGAGGCCCGCCTCGCCGCCCGCAAGGGAGAACTGGAGCGCCGCCTCGTCCAGCTGGCACAGGATACCGCCCGCGAGGAGGCACTCTCCCACGATGCCGAAAGCGTGCTGGAGCGTCTCGCCACCGAGGCCGAAAACCTGCGCTTCGAGCAGGAGGAGGCGGCCGAGCGCGAGGCCATCGCCACCGACATGCAGGAAGAGGCCGCCGCCTTTCTGGAGGAGGCCGAGCGCGCGCTGGAGGAGAAGACCGCGCACTTCGCCGATCTCGGCGCCCGGCGCGCCTCGCTGGAGCAGCTTCTGCGGGAGACACGCGACCGTTTGGCTCGAAACGCCGCCGAGCGCGCCTCGGTGGAGGCCGAGGAGACCCGCCTCAAGCAGCAGGCCGGCACCGACGCCCTCGAAGGCTTGCGCATGGAGGCAGAGGCCGCCCGCGACGCTTTGGCCGAGGCCGAGGAATCCAGCATCGACGCCGAAGTGGCGCACACCCTCGCCCGCCGCGCCATGGAGGAACTGCGCCCGACTTTGGCTGAGGCGCAGGCCCGCTTCGGCCGTCTGGAGACCGAGGCGCGGACGCTGGCGAAGGTGCTCCAGTCCTCCGACGCACGCTTCCCGCCGGTGGCCGACCTCGTCACCGTCGCCAAGGGCTATGAGACGGCGCTGGGTGCGGCCTTGGGCGACGATCTCGATCTGCCGGTGGACGGCGCCGCCCCCGCCCGCTGGGCCGGCGCAGCACTGGACCCGTCCGACCCCGCTTTGCCGCCGGGTGCCGAGCCCCTGTCGCGCTTCGTCTCTGGCGCCCCGGCGCTGGCGCGTCGGCTAGCACAGGTGGGCATCGTGGCCCGCGCCGACGGCCCGGCGCTGGCGGCGCGACTCAAGGCCGGGCAACGCCTCGTCTCGATGGAGGGCGACTTGTGGCGCTGGGACGGCGTGGTGGCCGCCGCCGACGCCCCCACCGCCGCCGCCCGCCGCCTCGCCGAGCGCAACCGGCTCGCCGACATCGAGGCCGAGGCGGCCGTGGCGGAAGCGCATCTCGACGAGGTGCGCGCAACCCTCGCCGATCGGGAGAGCGTGCTGCGGCAGGCCGCCGAGGCCGAAACCATGGCCCGCGAGGCCCGCCGCACCGCCCAGCGCGCCGCCGAGGCGAGCCGCGCCACGCTGGAAGCAGCCGAGCGCCGCGCCGCCCAGCATCTCGCCCGCCTTTCCGCTTTGGCCGAGGCGCGCAACCGCCTCGCCGCCGTGCGGAGCGAATCGGAAGCGGCCCTCGCGGACGCCGAGCGCCAGCTTGCCGCGCTCGACACCCCGCAGGTGCTCGAATCGGATCTGGCCCGCGCCCGTGCCGAGACGGCCGAGCGACGCGCCGCCGTGGCGGAGGCCCGCGCCCGGCTCGATGCCTTGCGGCGCGATGCCACCCAGCGCATGCGTCGCCTGGAAGCCATCGCCGCCGAAGAGCGTTCCTGGCGCCAGCGCGCCGGCGGTGCCGGGGAGCGCCTCGCCGCCGTCGCCGCCCGCGAGGCGGAGGCGCAGGCCGAGCTGGCCGAGATCGAGGAAGCGCCCTCCGAATTCATCCGCCGCCGCCGCGCCCTAATGAATGCGCTGGAAGAGGCGGAGGCCGCCCGACGCGAGGCCGCCGACCGCCTCGCCGAGGGCGAGGAGGCGCTCGCCGCTGCAGACCGGGTCGCCCGCGAGGCGCTGGAGGCCATGTCCGGCGCCCGCGCCGAGGCCGCCCGCGCCGACGCCCGGCTGGAAGGCGCCCGCCAGCGCCGCGACGATCTCCAGCGCGAGATTGCCGACATCCTTGACGGTCCGCCGGACCTCGCCCGAGAGCAGGCCGGAATCAGCGATTCGTCCCCTCCCCCGAATGTCGCGGCCATCGAGGCGACGCTGGAGCGGGCGAAGCGCGACCGGGAGCGCCTCGGCGCCGTGAACCTGCGCGCCGACGTGGAGCTGGAGGAAGCCGAAGCCCAGCACACCCGACTCACCACCGAACGCGACGACCTGAACGAGGCCATCCGCCGCCTGCGCGCCGCGATCCAGAGCCTGAATCGCGAGGCGCGGGAACGGCTTCAGGCCTCCTTCGCCGTGGTGGACGGGCATTTCCGCAAGCTGTTCGACACGCTGTTCGGCGGCGGCGAGGCGCAACTCGTCCTCACCGATGCGGACGATCCGCTGGAAGCCGGCCTCGACATCATCGCGAAGCCGCCCGGCAAGAAGCCGCAAACGCTGATGCTGCTCTCCGGCGGCGAGCAGGCGCTGACCGCCATGGCGCTCATCTTCGCGGTGTTCCTGACCAATCCCGCGCCCATCTGCGTGCTGGACGAGGTGGACGCGCCGCTCGACGACGCCAACGTCGAGCGATTCTGCACCCTGCTGGAGGAGATGACGCGCCTCACCGACACACGTTTCCTCACCATCACGCACAATCCCATCACCATGGCCCACCAGAATCGCCTGTTCGGCGTGACCATGGCGGAGCGGGGAATATCCCGTCTGGTGTCGGTGGATCTGCAGAGCGCCGAGCGCCTGCGCGAGGCCGTCTAGCAACCCCGCAGAGGCTTGAGCGCGGCCTTTCCTGCGCGGCCTGGCCGCCCATGCGGAAGGCGGTGGGCGCACGCTTTCGCCCGGAACGGCAGCACAGCGGCGAAGCACGATGTCGCAGCCACATTTTTCTCTTTTATTTTCAAAAACTTGATACCTAGTGCGGCTGCCTTGACACCCAATTTTGACGCAACTATGGTGCGCCGCGGTTCGAGGGGGAGGGCTGCTGTCCTCCACCGGAGCCAGGAACTTGCGCCATGTCCGGACCTGACGACACCTCCTCGCGAGGCAAAAGCGGACCGGACGGGGCGGCAGGCTCCCGGCCCAGCGATACCGAGCTCTCCGCGAGGCTTGAGCAGCTCAACTCTTCGTTGGGCCAGGTGCGTGCCAAAACCGAGGTGCCGGCCCCGAAAGGGCAGGATACTTCGTCCAAATCTGGCGTCGCGCTTGCCTTCCGGCTGGGTGCCGAATTTGTGTCGGGCGTTCTGGTGGGATCTCTCATCGGCTACGGAATCGACCGCTTCTTCTCGATCACGCCCTGGGGGCTGATCGTGTTCACGCTGGTCGGCTTTGCCGCGGGCGTGGTGAACATGCTGAGAGTCTCCGGCGAAGGCCGGAAGATCGGCTCCGGCAAGTCCTGACGGGCGCTCCTCGACGGAAGCGCGGGCGGGACGAGTTTTTCGGGGTGGCGCGAGCCGCCCGGGTCATTGGGGTGGGTCCGGCGACGGATTGCGTCCTGTTGATGTATTTGGCGGCTTCGGCCGTGATCTTGGGTTCAGCGGCCGAGGCCGCGATGGCAGGGGGCGTGTTCGGATGACCGTCGATCCGATCCACCAGTTCGAGATCAAGCGCTATGTCGACCTGCTGAATTTCAGCAGCGTGCAATTCTCGTTCACGAATGCCGCCGTGTTCATGTTCGGCATCGTGGCGATCATCTTCTTCTTCCTCACCTACGCCACCCGCGGCCGCACCCTCGTACCGGGCCGGGCGCAGTCGGCGGCGGAGATGAGCTACGAATTCATCGCCAAGATGGTGCGCGACAGCGCCGGCAACCAGGGCATGGTGTTCTTCCCCCTGGTGTTCTCGCTGTTCATGTTCGTGCTGGTGGCGAATGTGGTGGGCCTCATCCCCTACACCTTCACCGTCACGGCCCACCTGATCGTCACCGCCGCTCTGGCGCTGCTGGTGATCGGCACCGTGATCATCTACGGCTTCATGAAGCACGGCACCCACTTCCTGCACCTGTTCGTGCCGTCTGGCGTCCCGGGCTTCCTGCTGCCCTTCCTGGTGGTGATCGAGGTCGTCTCGTTCCTCTCCCGCCCCATCAGCCTGTCGCTGCGTCTCTTCGCCAACATGCTGGCCGGCCATATCGCCCTGAAGGTGTTCGCCTTCTTCGTGGTGGGCCTGGCCTCGGCCGGTGTCGCCGGCTGGTTCGGCGCGACCCTGCCCTTCCTGATGATCGTGGCGCTCACCGCGCTGGAACTTCTGGTGGCGGTGCTGCAGGCCTACGTGTTCGCGGTGCTCACCTCGATCTACCTCAACGACGCGATCCATCCGGGTCACTGACCCGGACGTCGCCTCGCCGTTCCGCCGTTTCCCCAACTCGAGTTTTCTGAAGGAGCAGTCCATGGATCCCGCAGCTGGTAAGTACATTGGTGCCGGTCTCGCCTGCCTCGGCATGGGTCTCGCCGGTGTCGGCGTCGGTAACATCTTCGGCAACTTCCTTTCCGGCGCCCTGCGCAACCCGTCGGCGGCCGACGGCCAGTTCGCCCGCGCGTTCATCGGCGCGGCCCTCGCGGAAGGTCTCGGCATCTTCTCGCTCGTCGTCGCCCTCGTCCTGCTGTTCGTGGCCTGATTTTCAGGCGCGCGACGGAAGAGGTCTCCCGGGCGCCAGGCGCCCGGGCGTAGTGATTGACACCATGTGCCGAGGCGCCGTTGCCTCGACAGGTGCGAAGGCGGGCAAGCCATGATGAAGTCGTGGAAAGTGACTGTCGCGCTGGCGTTTGCGGGTGCGGTCCTGATGGGCGCTCCCGTCTCGGCGGCGAGCGATCCTGCCGGCAAGCCGGCCGTGGTCGCGCAGGCGGCTCCGCCCACCGGCGCAGCCGGGCACGGAACACACGAGCCTGCCGCCGCAGTTCCCGGAGCGGGGCATGCGGATGCGGGCCATGGCAACAAGAGCCATTTTCCGCCCTTCGACGGCACCACCTTCGCCTCGCAGCTGCTGTGGCTCGCCCTGAGCTTCGGCCTGCTCTACTTCCTGATGAGCCGCATCGCCCTCCCGCGCATCGGCCGCATCCTGGAAGAGCGTCACGACCGCATCGCCGATGACCTTGAGGAGGCGGCGAAGCACAAGGCCGACAGCGAGGCCGCCCAGGCGGCCTACGAGAAGGCCCTCGCCGAGGCCCGCGCCAAGGCCAACTCCATCGCCGGTGAGACGCGCAACCGTCTCAGCGCCGAGCAGGACACCAATCGCAAGTCTCTGGAAGCGGATCTCGCCAGCAAGCTGGCCTCCGCGGAAGAGCGCATCGCCTCCACCAAGACCGAGGCCCTGACCCATGTGAAGGGCATCGCCGTGGACGCCACCGGCGCCATTGTTTCCACCCTCATCGGCACGAGCCCCGCTCAGCACGAGGTGGAGCAGGCGGTCGATGGCGCCCTCGCCAAGAAGGACGCGGCCTGAGGGCCGCGATGCCCGCGGCCGTCACGGCTGCCGGGCCTGGAATTCCGAACGCGCCGGATCGGGTTGCGTTCTTGACGAGCCCCTGACGTTTCAACGTCGCGCAGGCCGACCGGGCTGACGCAGACGGACCCGAGGACCACGTTATGAACGAGATGTCACTGGCTGAACTTTGGGTCGCCATCGCCTTCGTGGTCTTCGTCGGCATCCTCATCTATGCCGGCGCGCACCGCGCGATCGCCTCCGCGCTCGACAGCCGCGGCCAGCGTATCTCGGCCGAGCTGGAAGAAGCGCGCCGCCTCAAGGAAGAGGCGCAAAAGCTCGTCGCTGAGTTCAAGCGCAAGCAGCGCGAGGCCGAGGCCGAGGCCGAATCCATCGTCACCGCAGCCAAGGCAGAGGCCGAGCGTCTCGCCGCCGAGGCCAAGGCCAAGCTTGAGGATTTTGTGTCCCGTCGCACCAAGATGGCTGAGGACAAGATTGCCCAGGCGGAGCATCAGGCCGTGGCCGACGTGAAGGCCATCGCTGCCGAAGCCGCCGCCAAGGCCGCCGAAGTGCTTCTCGGCCGCGCTGCCACGGGCGACGTGGCCGACCGGCTGATCTCGAACGCCATCGGCGAGGTCAAGACCAAGCTGAACTGAGTTCGGCTGAAGCCATCTTCCGATTTCCAATGTTCTCGAAGGCCGCCTCTGGCGGCCTTTTTCATGTCCGCGCCGTCCAAGGCCGCGCGATAGACTCCAGCCGGGACCCCGCCTCCTTGCCTGCCGCCACCGGCCGACAAGCACGGATTGCCCCCGCCCCCGCGAGCCCCGCTTCGCGGACGCCTTGATTGAGCCGCCGCGCTGGTCCATTGCTAGGGCATGTGGCGCGCCGCAGACATTCGTTCTTTCAACCATGGCCGGGCGCGCGCCCGACTGCGCGCACGGCCGACCCGTGCCGCCCTCGTCCTCCTGGCCCTGTTCACTGGCCTGATGCTCTGCGCCGATGCCTCTCGCCCGGCCTTCGCGCAAAACGATTTCTTCTTCTTCCTGCGCCCCCCCGCCAACGTGCCGCGCGGCAATCCGCAGCCTCAGCAGCGGCAGCAGCAGCAGCAGCGGCCACCCCAGAATTCCGGCTGGTGGCCCTTCCAGCCCCAGCCCGATCTCCTTCCCCCGCCGCCCCAGCAGGCCAAGCCCCAGGCTCCGGCCGAGCCGACGGGCGTGGTCTATGGCTCCGCCGATGCCGCGAGCCAGGGCAAGCGCGTGCCGCCGAGCCAGTTCGTGCTGGTGCTGGGCGACCGCCTCGCCGGCCAGCTGGCGCAGGGCCTCGCCGATTCTTACGTGCCCGAGCGCCAACGCATCGCCATCGTCGATAATACGGTGGACGAAAGCGGCTTCCTGCCGACTCAGGTGGACTGGCTGACGCGCCTGCCCGACGCCATCGCAGCCGCCCGCCCCTCGGTAACCGTAGTGGCCCTCGGCTCGGACGATCTCCAGCCCATCAAGGACGGGGACAGCCAGGCCGAGCCGCTGACCGAGCGCTGGAACGAACTCTACGGCAAGCGCGTGGACGAGGTGCTCGCCGCCCTGCGTGAGAAGGCCGGGCGGGTCATCGTGGTCGGCCTCGCCCCCGTCGCCAGCGGCCAGCTCTCCGACGATTATGCCAAGCTGAACGAGATCCTGCGGGCCCGTGTGGCCCGAGCCGGGTTCACGTTCGCCAATGTGTGGGACGGCTTCGTCGACGAGGACGGGAAATACATGGCGAACGGCCCGGCGGTGGATGGCCAGCGCCGGCGCCTGCGATTCAATGACGGCGTGCGCTTCACCCGCGCGGGCGGGCGCAAGCTCGCTTTCTTCGTGCAGAAGGACGTCAACCGCATGCTGGAGGAGAGCGCGGGCGCCAAGGCCGCGCCGACGCCGGACGCCACCAGCGGGCCGGCACGCCCCGCCGCTCTGGCCGGCGCCCCCACGACCGGCCGCGACGCGCCGCGCCCCGATGCGGTGCAGGTATCCACCAGCGCGATGTCGGCGGCGAAGGTGCTCAAGGATGGTGTCGCACCGCCCCCCGTGCGGGGACGGGCGGACGATTTCACCTGGCCGCCGCCGGGTGCCGAGCCGCCTGTAGCGCCGCCCGCACGCTGAGCACCGGCGGGCCGGGCACCGCCAGCCGGAGCGGTGCCGCAGCGCGGCAAAATCCGCTTTTCAAAGCCCAAGCGGCGCTTTACCGATTTGCTGAGAGAAGTGCGGGCGCCGCCCGCCGCATCGGTCGAGGAGCCGTCATGTCCGAGGGAAATTCCGCCGCGTCCATCCGTCCGCGCCGCAGCGTCCTCTACATGCCCGGCTCCAACGCCCGCGCGCTGGAAAAGGCGCGCACCCTGCCCGCCGACGCGGTGATTCTCGATCTTGAGGACGCGGTTGCGCCCGACGCCAAGGTGGAAGCCCGCGGCCGCATCGTGGAGACGGTGAAGGCCGGCGGGTTCGGCCCGCGTGAGGTGGTCATCCGCATCAATGGCCTCGATACGCCGTGGGGTTCGGACGACCTCGAAGCCGCCGCCTCCGCGACGCCCGACGCCATCCTGCTGCCCAAGGTGCAGTCGGTGGAACAGCTCGTCACGGTCGGCCGCCGCCTCAAGGCGCTGGACGTGCCCGCCACCACGCGCGTGTGGGCCATGATCGAGACGCCGCTGGCGATCCTCGACATCAAGTCCATCGCCGCCGCCGCGCAGGACCCGCTGACCCGCCTGTCCGTGTTCGTGCTCGGCACCAACGATCTCGCCAAGGAAACCCGTGCCGCGCTCGTGCCCGGCCGCGCGCCCATGGTGGGCTGGCTGAGCCTGGTGGTGGCCGCCGCCCGCGTCTATGGCGTGGACGTGCTCGATGGCGTGTGGAACCAGTTCCAGGATCTCGACGGCTTCAAGGCCGAGTGCGCCCAGGGCGTCGAATTCGGCATGGACGGCAAGACGCTGATCCATCCGAGCCAGATCGAGCCCTGCAACAGCGCCTTCAGCCCGCCCGAGGCGGAAGTGGCGCGCGCCCGCGCCATCATAGCCGCCTTCGCGCTGCCGGAGAACGCCGGCAAGGGCGTCATCACGCTGGACGGCCGCATGGTGGAGCTGCTGCACGCCGAGATGGCCAAGCGCACCGTGGCGCTGGCCGACGCCATCGCCGCCCGCGGCTGACCCCGTCATGAGCACGCCTGCGGCACCCCCTCCTCCTCCGCCCCTGCGCATCGTCATGCTCGCCTATCCCGACATGACCCAGCTCGACCTCACCGGCCCGTTCGAGGTGTTCGCCCGGCTGCCGGGCGCGAAGATCGACATCGTCTGGAAAACGAGCACCACGCCGGTGAAGGACGCGGCGGGCCTCGCCATCATGCCGACGGCTGCGTTCAAGGAAATCCACGGCTGCGACGTGCTGTTCGTGCCCGGAGGACCGGGCCAGCTCGAGCTGATGGAGGATCGGGAGACCCTCGGCTTTCTCCAGGAGATGGCGGCCGGCGCGCGCTATGTGACGTCGGTCTGCACCGGCTCGCTGATCCTCGGTGCCGCCGGGCTGCTGAAGGGATACCGCGCCACCTGCCACTGGCTGTCGCTGCCGCAGCTCGCCCACCTCGGGGCGATCCCGGTGGAGGAGCGGGTGGTGGTGGACCGCAACCGCCTCACCGGCGCCGGCGTTTCCTCGGGCATCGACCTTGCGCTGGCTCTGGCGATCGAGATTGCCGGAGCGGACGAGGCGCGGCGCATCACCCTCGCCATCGAATACCAGCCCGAACCGCCCTTCCCGCCCCGCGACAAGGAGGATCCCCGCCTTGTGGAGGAGGTGCGTGGCCGGACGCAGGGCTTCCAGGACAGACGCGACGCCGTCGCCCGTCGCATCGGCGCGCGGCTCTGACACCCGAGGGGGGACTGAACCATGAAGCTCTATCGCTACCTCACCGGCCCGGACGACGCCGCCTTCTGCAAGCGCGTGTCGGCCGCCCTCAACCGGGGCTGGCAGTTGCACGGCGCGCCGACGCTGACTTTCGACAGCGTGCAGGGGCGCGTCATCTGCGGTCAGGCGATCGTCAAGGAGGTGGAGGGCGAGTGGTCGGACGCGGTGGTGCTCTCAGAGCACTGAGGCCGTGGACGCGGCTGCGGATACGGGTGGGGATCAGGCCGTCGTCGCCTCGGCCGCGGCGGCATGGCCCGGCATGAGCACGATGGACACGTCCACCTCGTCGCCCGCCTCGCGGAATTCCCGCTTCACCGACTCGGTGAGCTTGGCCACCACCGCGCGGGCGTGGGCGACCGTCCAGTCGCTCTCGAAACCGAGATGCAGCTCCACGAACATCTTGCCACCAAACTGGCGGGTACGGATGTCCCCCAGTTCGTCGAAGTCGTCGAAGTGGGTGGTCAGCACCTTGAGGATGCGCAGCTGCCCCGCCTCGTCGATGGCCTGGTCGAGCAGCGAGGCCACCGAGTTCGAGAGCATGGCGTAGATGTTGTAGATCATGAACCCGATGACCACGAACGAGCCCATCGGATCGAGGTAGTACAGGATCGGGATGTCGTTGAAGATCGACAGGATCACCGTGACGGTGAACACCGAGCCCGAGGCGATGGCCGAGACAAGGTGAACCCGCGCCTGCGCCGCCAGAACCGGCGAGTGGGTCTCGTGGGCGAGGCGGGTCGCCTTGCGGTTCAGGATCACATTGCCGATCACCGCCAGCGCCGCCACGAAGAGGCCAAGCTCGGCGCCGTCCACGCCCTCCGGATGCATCACGCGGATGATGGCGCGGGTGCCGGCGATGACCACCAGAATGGTCTGCAGCAGCGCGATCATCAGCTCGGCGAGGTTTTCGAGCTTGCCGAGGCCGTAGGCATATTTGCCGGCATGGGCATTATGGGCGAGCTTCAGCACCAGCCAGCAGGCGGTGAGCGCGGTGAGGTCGAAGGAGGTGGCGAGGAGGTCCGTGAGGATCGCCGCCGAATTGGTGAGCGTCGCGGCGAGGATGTAGAAGGGGAAGAGGCAGGCCGTGAAGATCATGGCCTGAAATGACAGCTTCTGGCTCGCCGAACCCGACACGAACGCCCCCTCTTTCCGCTTCGCCTTCCGGAGCGGCCCAGCACCTCTCCGGAACGCACCCATGAGGACCATGAGGGGGGCATGCGTCAAGCCGAACCGGCATTGCGGCCGCAATTCGGCACCTTCTCCCTTCGGCCTGTTGCGTCGCACCCACGCGCTCTGCAACATGCGCCGACAAACGGGGGGACCCTAGATGAGCAAGACCAACCGGGGCAATTTCTTCGAGGATTTCAGCGTCGGCCAGGTGATCCGCCACGCGACGCCGCGCACCGTGACGGTGGGTGATGTGAGCCTCTACAGCGCCCTGTACGGCACCCGCTTCGCGGTCCAGTCGGCCGACACTTTCGCCCAGGACATCGGCTATCCCGCCGCCCCGGTGGACGACCTGCTCGTGTTTCACACCGTGTTCGGCAAGACGGTGCCGGACATCTCGCTCAACGCCGTGGCGAACCTCGGCTATGCCGGCGGGCGCTTCCTCGCTCCCGTCTATCCCGGCGACACTCTCACAGCCGTCTCCGAGGTCATCGGCCTCAGGGAGAATTCCAACGGCCAGAGCGGCGTCGTCTATGTCCGCTCGGTGGGTTTCAACCAGGACGGCACGGAGGTGCTGGACTATGTGCGCTGGGTGATGGTGCGCAAGGCCGACCCCTCCCTCCCCGCCCCCGAGCCGGTCGTCCCCACCCTTCCGGCCGCGCTGGCGCCCGATGCGCTCGGCGGTGCCGTGCCGGTGCTCGACATCGAGGGCTGGCGGGATGACCTCTCCGGCTCCACCGCCCGCTTCTCGGACTATGCGGTGGGCGAGCGCATCGATCATGTGGACGGCATGACGGTGGAGGAGGCGGAGCACATGATCGCCACGCGCCTCTACCAGAACACGGCGAAGGTCCATTTCAACCAGTTCACCGAGGGCCAGGGCCGCTTCGGCCGCCGCCTGATCTACGGCGGGCATGTGATCTCGATCGCCCGCGCCCTGTCGTTCAACGGCCTCGCCAACGCCTTCCACATTGCCGCCATCAACGGCGGCCGGCACGTTGCGCCGCTGTTTGCGGGCCTCACCGTGCATGCATGGAGCGAGGTGCTGGACGCGCAGGAGCTGCCGGGCCGCGACGACGTGGGCGCGCTGCGCCTGCGCACTGTCGCCACCAAGGACCAGCCGACCGCCGACTTCCCCCTGAAGGCGGAGAACGGCGATTACGACCCGAGCGTGATCCTCGATCTCGACTACTGGGCGCTGATCCCGCGCTGACCGGTCGCGCCGGACGCTCCCCCGGCAGAGGCTGCGGGGGGTGCAGCGCTGGCGCCTTGTGGCTTGGCCGCGGGCGGTCTGGCTTCCGGCGGCTTGGCTGCCGGTGGCTTGCCCCCGTCGGCCGGCGTGGCGCTCGCCGGAGCCGGCTTGGCCGCCGCGCCGGACGCGGCAGGCTTCGGCTTCGGCTTGCGCGGGGGCACGACGGGTGGCGGGGCGGCGGGCAGACCGCCATAGACCGACATGAAGCGCCAGATCTCCTCGCCGGCATCGATGTCGTGACTGCGCAAGCCGAGAAACGGCGTCGCAAGGTCCGGCTTAGTCTCGACCATGGCCGGGGACTGGTGGCCGCCGCGCTCGATGGTGATAAGTTCCACGGCGCTGCCGTCCCGGCACTCATCCCAGCGGCTGACGACGGCGGTGGTGCCGTCGCCGGGCGCGAGGTCGGGCAGCTTGCTGGCCTTGGCCGGCCCGCATCCGTCCAGTGAGGCATAAAGGCGGGCGCTGTCGGGCGCCGAGAGGGTCGAGCCCAGCGGCGTCCAGAAGCCGCCATAGCCGATCACCGAATCCCCCGTGCCGTGAATGAACTGGATGGAGATCGGCCGCGAGGGCTGGCACTCTTCCCTGTAATTGGCCGGGGCGGTGGACATGATGGCCGAGTAGGCGGCGAACAGCTCGGTGTGTTCGCAGGCCATGCGCTGCACCATGAAGCCGCCGTTGGAGATGCCGGTGAGATAGATGCGGTTCGGATCGGCGATGCCGTCCGCCGCCAGCCGCCGCGCCAGCGCCACCAGGAACGCCACGTCATCGCCCGGCCGCAGCATCATCTTCAGCCGCATGGCTGCCGGCCGCCCGTCGTTCCAGGTGCGGCCCTCGCCCTCCGGATACACCGCGACAAAGCCGTGCTTCGCCGCTGCGTCGTCGAGGCCGAAATAGGCGCGGAAGCTCTCTGGGGTCTGCGCCGCGCCGTGGAGCGCGATCACCGTGGGCGCCGGCGTGGTCACGCCGTCGGGCGTCACCACCACATAGCGGCGGGTCTCGCCGTTGACCGACAGCCGCAGGTCCTTGACCGATTCCGCGAGGACGGGTGCAGACACGGACCAAATGAGGAACAAAAAGAGACTGGCGAGGAACATCCATCGACCAGCGGCGCCCCGCCGCAGCCACGATTGCCGCAGGTCTAAAGTCGGAGCTTGGCGTACGGGTGGGCCTTGAAAAGAGGCGGCAGAAACGGTCATGAGCCCAATAAGCCTCTTGAAACAAATGAACTTTATTGCGACCGCCACCCTCGTCAGCAGATGCAGGCTTGCCTTGCGAATACGGCGACGGCGGGGCGGAGGTGTGTCATCACGGACACACAGGCAGCCCCTCCGTTGTCATTTTGATCTAGATCAAACTGAACAAGGCCGCTCGGGAGGAAGTCTTTCCCATCAGTTACCTCAAAGGGTTTTTGGGAGCGGGGCATGTCGAAGCTCGGACTTGGTATCATTCTCGCGGCGGGGCTCAGCGCCCTCGTTGCCGGCAGCGCGTCCGCCGCCGATCTGTCCACCCCGGTCTACAAGGCCCCGGCGGTCGAGGAGCCCCTGAGCCCCTGGCAGATCCGCGTGCGTGCCCTTTACGTGGTGCCGGAGGCCGGCGGTTCGGTGACGGGCATTCCCGGTTCCGACCTCTCCATCTCCAACTCGGTCGTTCCCGAACTCGACATCACCTATTACTTCACGAAGAATATCGCCGCCGAACTCATTCTCGGCGTGACGCCCCACGACATCGATGGCGCGGGGACCATCGCCGGTCTCGGCCAGGTGGGCAAGGTGTGGCTGCTGCCCCCCACCCTCACCCTGCAGTACCACTTCACCGACTTCGGCCCCTTCAAGCCCTATATCGGTGCCGGTGTGAACTACACCGCCTTCTTCAGCCAGGAAGCCACCAACCCGGCCTTCGCCTCGCTGAAGGTCAACGATGCGTGGGGCTTCGCCCTGCAGGCCGGCTTCGACTGGATGTTCGATCGCCACTGGGGCATCAACGTCGACGTGAAGAAGATCTTCCTGCAGCCCGACTTCCTGCTCCAGACGGTCGGCGGCGCCTACCTGCAGGGCAGCGCGCAGATCAATCCCTGGATCTTCGGCACGGGCGTGACCTACCGCTTCTGACCGATCGATCCGATCGCATCGAGAAAACGCCGGGCCTGCCCGGCGTTTTTTTTTGCCTCCACCGAAGGGAGGTCTGCCACCCTCAGGGGTCCGTTGCCCTTCCGATAGGAGCGCGGCCTTCGGATTCTGGCTTGCGGAGCGTTGGCACCGCAACAATCGGTCGCTACAAGCGCCGCTATAGGACGATCATCCAATTGCCTGCCGCTGCGTATCGATCTTTAAAGCCACCCAAGGTGCTTTGGAATCGTTGCGAAGAGACGACGATTGAGATACCTGATCGATCGATTTTTTAGGAGGAGGCCCCATGGCCGACAGCCCTCAGCGCATTGATCGCCCCCTATCGCCACACCTACAGATCTACCGTCCGCTGTTCACGATGATGATGTCCATTGTGCATCGCATCACGGGCGTCGGCCTGTATTTCGGCATGGCGATCCTCGTCTGGTGGCTGCTTGCCGCGGCAACCTCCCCCTCGGCCTACGGTACCTTCAGCGCGGTGGCGGGTTCTCCCATCGGCCTTCTCGTGCTGTTCGGCTTCACCTGGGCTCTGCTGCACCATGCCCTCGGCGGCGTGCGGCATTTCATCTGGGACTTCATCCACGGCTTCGGCCCGCAGGAGCGCGTGCTGCTCGCCAAGGCCACGCTGGCCGGCTCGGTGGTGCTCACCGTCGTCGTCTGGATCATCGGCCTTGCGCTGAGGGGCTGAGGAGAACGCCATGAGCACCCCCCATTCCGGTCATGCCCCCATGCGCACACCGCTCGGCCGCGTCCGCGGCCTCGGCGCCGCCAAGTCGGGCACCGAGCACTTCTTCACCCAGCGTCTCACCGGCGCGGCGAACCTGCTGCTCTCCATCGCCTTCATCATCATCGTGATCTCGGTGGCGGGCCAGAGCTACGCCGCGGCCCGCGCGACGCTCGGCCAACCCCTGGTGGCCGTCATCATCCTGCTCACGCTGCTTTCCGTAACCACCCACATGCGCATCGGCATGCAGGTGGTCATTGAGGACTACGTGCACGCCGAAGGCCTCAAGGTGCTGCTCATCGTGGCCAACACCTTCTTCAGCATTGCCGTTGCCCTCGCCGGCGCCTTCGCCGTGCTCAAGATCAGCCTGGGAGGCTGACACATGGCCGATACCGCAACGAACGGGGCCGCCGCGCCCGGCATCAATGGCGCCGCCTACCCCATCGAGGATCACACCTACGACGTGCTCGTGGTCGGCGCCGGCGGCGCGGGCCTGCGTGCCGTGGTGGGCTGCTCCGAGGCCGGCCTGCGCACGGCCTGCATCACCAAGGTCTTCCCCACCCGTTCCCACACGGTCGCGGCCCAGGGTGGCGTCGCCGCCTCGCTCGGCAACATGGGCGACGACAAGTGGGAATGGCACATGTACGACACCGTCAAGGGGTCGGACTGGCTGGGCGACCAGGACGCCATCGAATACCTCGTGCGCAACGCGCCGGCCGCCGTCTACGAGCTGGAGCACTGGGGCGTGCCCTTCTCCCGCACCGAGGACGGCAAGATCTACCAGCGCCCGTTCGGCGGCATGACCACCCATTTCGGCAAGGGCACCGCCCAGCGCACCTGCGCCGCGGCGGACCGCACCGGCCACGCCATGCTGCACACGCTCTACGGCGCGGCGCTGAAGCACCAGGCGGAGTTCTTCATCGAGTATTTCGCCATCGACCTCATCATGGATGAGGAAGGCCGCTGCCGCGGCGTGGTGGCGATCAAGCTTGACGACGGCACCATCCACCGCTTCCGCGCGCACCTCACCGTGCTCGCCACCGGCGGCTACGGCCGCGCCTACTTCTCCGCCACCTCGGCCCATACCTGCACCGGCGACGGCGGCGGCATGGTGCTGCGCGCCGGCCTGCCCCTGCAGGACATGGAATTCGTGCAGTTCCACCCCACCGGCATCTACGGCTCGGGCTGCCTCATCACCGAGGGCTCCCGCGGCGAGGGCGGCTACCTGACCAATTCCGAGGGCGAGCGCTTCATGGAGCGCTATGCCCCCTCGGCCAAGGACCTGGCCTCCCGCGACGTGGTTTCGCGCTCCATGACCATGGAGATCCGCGAGGGCCGCGGCGTGGGCAAGGCCAAGGACCACATCTTCCTGCACCTCGACCACCTCGACCCCGCCATCCTCCACGAGCGCCTGCCCGGCATCTCGGAGAGCGCGAAGATCTTCGCCGGCGTCGACGTGACCCGCGAGCCGATCCCGGTGATCCCGACCGTGCACTACAACATGGGCGGCATCCCCACGAACTATTACGGCGAGGTGCTGGACAAGCGCGCCGGCGACCCGGACAAGGTGGTGCCCGGCCTGATGGCCATCGGCGAAGCCGCCTGCGTCTCCGTCCACGGTGCCAACCGCCTCGGCTCCAACTCGCTCATCGACCTCGTGGTGTTCGGCCGCGCCGCCGGCCTGCGCGCCGCGGAGCTGGTGAAGCCCGGCGAGAAGCACCGGCCCCTGCCGGACAACAGCGCCGAGCTGGCCCTCGGCCGCCTCGACAAGTACCGCCATGCCTCCGGCGGCACGCCCACCGCCGAGCTGCGTCTCAACATGCAGAAGGTGATGCAGAACAACTGCGCCGTCTTCCGCACCGGCGAGGTGCTCGAGGAGGGCCGCAAGCTCATCCACGACGTGTTCAAGGCCTCCAGCGACATCGGCGTCACCGACCGCTCGCTGGTGTGGAACTCGGATCTCATCGAGACGCTGGAGTACGAGAACCTCATCTCGCAGGCCATCGTCACCATGGAGAGCGCCGCGAACCGCCAGGAAAGCCGCGGCGCCCATGCCCGCGAGGACTTCCCGGACCGGGACGACGTGAACTGGATGAAGCACACGCTGGCCTATTTCGACACCACGGCCGGCACCGTGCGGCTCGACGACCGCCCGGTGCACACCTACACGCTGTCCAACGACATCCAGTACATCGAGCCCAAGAAGCGCGTGTACTGAGCCCCACTCGACCGCGCGCGCTGGGGCGAAGGCCCGCCGCGCGCGGCCATGGCAAGAATTCCTGCGGGCGGTCACCGCTCCAGCGCTTCAGGACGTCCCATGGTTGAGCTCACTCTTCCGAAGAACTCGCAGGTCACGACCGGCAAGACCTGGCCGAAGCCCGCCGGCGCCAAGAAGCTGACCGAGTTCCGCATCTACCGCTGGAATCCGGACGACGGGAAGAACCCGCGCATCGACACCTATTACGTCGATCGCGAGGATTGCGGCCCGATGGTGCTGGACGGCCTCATCTACATCAAGAACAAGATCGACCCGACCCTCACCTTCCGCCGCTCCTGCCGCGAAGGCGTGTGCGGCTCGTGCGCCATGAACATCGGCGGCACCAACACTCTGGCCTGCACCAAGGGCATGGACGAGGTGCTGGTGAAGGGCGTGGTCAACATCTATCCCCTGCCGCATCTGCCGGTGGTGAAGGATCTGGTGCCCGACCTCACCAATTTCTACGCCCAGCACGCCTCCATCGAGCCCTGGCTGCAGACGGACACCGCCGCTCCCGAGAAGGAGTGGCGCCAGTCCAAGGACGACCGCGAGAAGCTGGACGGCCTCTACGAGTGCATCCTGTGCGCCTGCTGCTCCACCTCCTGCCCCAGCTACTGGTGGAACGGCGACCGCTATCTCGGCCCCGCCGCCCTCCTCCAGGCCACCCGCTGGCTGAAGGACAGCCGCGACGAGCGGACGGGCGAGCGCCTCGACTATCTGGAAGACCCCTTCCGGCTCTATCGCTGCCACACCATCATGAACTGCGCCCAGGCGTGCCCGAAGAGCCTCAACCCGGCCAAGGCCATCGCCGAGATCAAGAAGATGATGGTCGAGCGCCAGATCTGACGCGCCCGACATCGCCGGCTCTTCCGGACCGCCCGCCTCACCGGCGCGGCGGTCCTTTCATTTTGGGGCTGGCGCGCTGAAGGCTGGAGGCGCCGGTCGCGGCCAGGCGCCAGCCGGACGCGGGGTCCGCGGACCTGCCAGCTCCCGTTCCCCCTTCGAATTCTCCACCGGAACTCCGCCGGCTATCCGCTCTTCAGGCGAGCGCGAGCCGCGCCAGCGCGCGCTTCTCAAAATGGTAAAATATGTGTTAACGTTAATATTATACGTGACATTTTGGCGCTGGACCGCGCCAATTCGGAGGCATCGCCATGTGGATCGTTCGTGCCGTTCTTCCGGCCCTTTTCGCCTTCGCGTTCCTGTTCGCGGTGGTCACCCACCCCTCGGAAATGTTCGTCGCGCTGGGCAGCCTTGTGCTGACGCTGAGCACCGCGAGCAGCATCATCTTCTTCGCCTTCGTCATCATGGCTGCCGTCTTCGGCTTCGAGCGGAAGTCGGGCCGTCATCTGGCCCCGGCGGCCCCGGTCCATGTCCACCGCTCGCTGCGCAGCGAGGTCAATCTCTGAGGCTTCGGCGCCCGGCGCCAATCGAAGGCAGATCTACTTGCCGCCCGGCTCACTTGCCGCCTGGATCACTTGCGGCAGGTGACCGACGGCCACGGGCTCTTGTGAAAGAACGGTTTGAGTTCGATCAGATTAATGCCCTGCCACAGGGCGCTGGTCGGCTGCGGGCATAGCTGGAGCATGGCGGAGGTGGGATTGCCCCGCCAGTTCTCCGGAATGTTGACGACGACGGTGAAGGCGCCGGCGTCGTAGACCGGGTCGCGCGCCCACCATCCGGCTGGCAGGCGCTGGCGCAGGTAGATGCGCAGCGACAGGAACGGATCGAACGGATAGGGGTCCACATCCGGGTTGATGCGCGGCCGCGCCGGCATGTCGCCGAAGCTCTGCATGGGGGCCTGCGCGCGCCCCGGGCCGCCCGTCAGCACGAAAATCAGCAGGCCGGCGAATAGGCCAATCAGGCTGCGACCTGCGAGGGTCCTCCCCCCTCGCCTGCGTCCGGTCTGTTCCGTCATCGGCCGCCTCCCGTTCCCCGTCGCCTGTGCCGCCCGTTCCCGCCCCAAAAAGCGGCAAGCCCTGCGCGACCTACCGCTTCCCTTGGGCACGCGCGCGCACTAATGCTCCCTCATAGGGCCGGATGCTGCTTTGCGGAACCGGTCCCGCACCGGCAGGTTCACGACCCCGCCGGGGCTGAATGGCGGTGACGGGGGCTCGGGTGGCGAGAACGGACGAGAGGGGCGCGGGCCGGATGCGGACACGCACCGCGCGGGGATCGGACCTCGGCATCCCGGCTCACGGCACCGGATCGATCCGTCCATGAGCGCCGCCCAGTTGCGCTCCGTCACGGGGCTCATCAACACCTACGGCATCTATCTCGCGGCCATGATGGCGCGCGGGCTCGAACTGGTCGGCAAGCTCGGCCTTTACGTGATCGGCGCGCGCGTCCTGGGCGTGCATGACTCCGGTTATTTCTTCCTCTGCCTCACCTGGGTTGGCGTTTTCGCCACCGTCTCGCGCGGCGGCTTCGAGCGGGCCGTTGTGCGCCACGTCGCCGGAGAACTCGCCATCGGCAAGGGGCGCGCCGCCCGGCACGCCCTCTTGACCGGCGGCGTGGCCGTGCTGGTTATTGGGCTGGTCGTCTCCCTCATCACCGGCGCCTTGTCGGAGCCGATCGCCACCCGCCTCTTCCGCGATCCCGAGGCGGCCCGCCCCCTGTTCCTCGCCGCCTTCATCATCCTGCCCCAGGCCATGTGCTATTTCGTCGGCAATGCGCTGATGGGCCTGCACAAGAGCGCCTGGGGGCAGCTGGTGCAGAACGGGCTCTGGCCCTGCTTCACGCTGGCGGCGCTGCTCGCCGGGGTTCACTCCCTCGAGGGCATTCTGATCGCGCTGGCTGCAGCCAACGTCGCGGCCACGCTCATCGGCCTCGTGCTGGTCTGGCGGGATCGCCACCGCTTCGTGGACACCCCCTCCGATGTGGACGGCACGGCGGAGCAACTGCCCGCCCTGTGGCGCACGGCCATGCCGCTGGCAGTGGTTGAGACGGTGCAGATCCTCCTGCCCTCCCTGCCGGTGCTTCTGCTCGCCACCTTCGGCCAACCGGCGCAGGTGGGCGCCTTCAGCGTGGCGAGCCGCATCTCCATGCTGACCTGGGTTGTGAGCGCCTCCATCGGCAGCGTGGCGGCGCCGTCCTTCGCCGCCCGCCACCGGCAGGGCCAGTGGGACGCGCTGCGCCAGCTGAACCGCAAGGTGCGCCTGGCCATCGCGGTGTTCAGCGCGCCGCTGCTGGTCGGGATGTTCTTCTTCCCTGCGATGATCCTGCATCTGGTGGGCCCGGGCTTCGAGATCGCGGCCACCGCGCTGGTCATCCTCGCGGTGGGCCAGTTGGTCTATGCCCTCCTGCCCTGCCAGGAGATCGTGCTGGCCATGGCCGGCCACGGCGGTTTGCTGCGCTGGCTCACGGTGGCGCAGACGGTGGTCTGCCTGATCCTGTGCGTGCTGCTCATCCCGCCCTTCGGCATGGTCGGCGCGGCCATCGCCACGGCCGTGTTCGCCTCCCAGCTCGCCATCGGCTCGGCGCTGGCGGTTCTGCGCACCATGCCGCGCGCCTTCTGAGACGTGAATTCGAGCGGGGGTGCATCGCTTTTCGCAACAGGTGGTTAACGCTAAAGTAATGGCGCTCCGGCAGTCTCACGGCGAGATTTCGACCGTTCTGCCGCGCCTCAGCCGAGGTGCGAAGTGATGACCAGAGAGCTGGCCGGCGCCGCGGAGCATTCAGGGGGAAGCATGTTGATGCCGCACGCGGCGCAGCCGGACGCAACGGTTTCGTCCCCAGCCGTCGCGACCGGATCCCTCGGGTTTACGGTCCGCGACTTCCTGATCGCCACCTTCTACCACATCCGCATCGTGCTGCTCGCGGCCGCGCTTCCGTTCGCCATCGCCATCGGCGCGGCAGCGACGAGCCGCACCGAATACACCGCCTCCAGCCTGCTCATGGTCATCGTGAGCCGCGAGGTCTCCAATTCCCAGAACGTGACCGATTCGGGTCCCTCCGTGCTGAGCATCGAGGGCCTCAAGCAGGTCGAATCCGAAGTGCAGATCATCGAGAGCGCGGACGTGGTGCGCGCCACGGTGGAGCAGGTGGGCGTGGACCGACTGTTCCCGCCCGGCCGCTTCTCCGCCATCACCCGCATGTTCAGCTCCGACAAGGACGCCATGGACAAGGCGGTGGAGCGCTTCCAGGCGAGCCTGAGGGCCTCGGTCCTGGCGGATTCCAACGTCATCCGCGTCAGCTTCACCAATCCCGACCGCGAGGTGGCTGTGGAGGCCGCCGATGCGCTGGTGAAGAACTATCTCTCCGTCCGGCGCCGGCTGTTCGAGAACCCCACGGCCAAGATCCTCAACCTGGAGGTGGAGCGCTTCCGCCAGGATCTCAGCTCCGTCGATGCCCAGATCGAGAAGCTCAAGGCCAAGGTCGGGATCATCGAGTTCAGCCAGGATGCCATTCTTGCGTCCAACCAGGTGGACGGCATCCTCCAGCGCCGCCGCCAGGTGGCCGAGCGCGAGGTCGCCGTCACCGCCCAGCTCACCGAGGCGGAGAAGCAGCTCGCCGCCTTGCCGGACTCGGTGTTCGACTTCTCCGAGAAGACCGACGCCCTGCCCGGCGACGAGGACAACAACACTCTCACCAAGCTCCTGCTCGAGCGTGACCGCGTGTCGTCCCAGTACGCGCCCGGAAGCCAGCTGCTGCGCGATCTCGACCGGCAGATCGCCACCATCCGCGCCCGCATCAAGAGCCGCTCGGAACGGCGCTACAACACCGATCGCGCGGTGCGCAATCCGCAGGTCAACTACATCCAGAACATGATCCTGAGCCTGCGGGTGGAGCAGGACTCGCTCTCCCGCCAGAAGGACGAGCTGGTGCAGCAGCAGCGGGTGGCCGAGGAGCGCCTCGCCGCCCTGCGCGCCGCTGAGACCCCCCTCATCGAGCTGAACCGCCGGCGCGATTCCCTCGGCGAGGGCTTCCGCGAATATCAGCGCCGCGCGGTGGCCGCCTCCATCGAGGAGGCCGCGGCCCAGTCGCGCCAGTCGTCGGTGCGGGTGGTGCAAGACGCGGGCTCCGCCGTTACCAAGCGCTCGCTGGCGCTGCCGCTGGTGGCGGCCGGCCTGTTCGCCGGCCTGCTGTTCGGCGGCGCGGCGGGCGCCATCGCCTCCACCCTGCGCACGTCCTTCATCATGCCGGGCGAGGCCGAGCGGGCGCTCGGAATGCCGGCCATCGCCGTGCTCGACGACACCGGGGAGCAGCCGGACTCCCTAGCCACGGAGCGGGCCATCAGCAGTTGCGCCACCCTCCTCCTCGACACCCGGATCGATGACCAGCCGCTCCGCGCCATCCACTTCCTGTCCCCCGAGGACGATGACGCCCTGCCGTGGTTCGCGCGCTCCCTCGCCGAGGAGTTCGCGCGCCAGCGCCAGAAGCGCACCCTCTTCGTCGATCTATGCTCGGCGACGCCCTATCCGCTCGTCGGGGCGGACAGCGCGGTGCGCGGTGGTGTCGCGGTCGCCGCCACGCCGGTTCCGCTGCTGTGGGTCGCTGCGGAGGCCGACCGCTCGCCGCTCCTCGACCTGCGCCTGCCCATCGCCGAGGCAGAGATGATGATGGCCGAGCTGAAGCAGGCGTTCGACTGCATCGTCGTCTGCTCCAACCTGCCGCGCGCCTCCCTCGTCACCCAGCGCTTCTCCCAGCTCGTGGACGGCAATGTGATGGCCGTGCAGGCCGAGCGCACCCGCAAGCCGGCCGCGATCCACCTGCGTGATTCTGTGATCGAGAGCGGCGGGCTCCTGTTCGGCTTCATCTTCCTCGGCCGCCGCTATTATCTTCCCAACTGGCTGTATAGGCGCGCCTAATCTGCACCCTGAAGCTGCAAGACACCACGACAAAGGGGCGCATTAGCGCCCCTTATGCATTTGAGCGTCAAAGGCTTCTCTGCACCGCAGCAGGCGCTGCCCCGCCAATAAGCGAACGTTAACCATGGCCCTTTAGGGTGCCTTTACCACGTTCGACGGTTCTCGCCGCAGGCTCATCTGTTGACGGTTCGCCAATGGCAGCCGACACACGGTTTGTTTGCGCGTTAACTATTCGCTTATGATTCGTTCCGGGGGTTATCGATGGTCTTGCCAAAGTGCGACGGGAGAGACACCGCGCGCGGAACGGCACCGGAGATGACCGGCGCTGCGTCCCGCCGCCGTGCCGCCGCCCCTTGGCGCATCGGGCTCGTCCTCGCGAGCCTTTGTATTCTCAACGGTTGCGCCGCCATCGCGACGTCCCAGAGCACGGGCACGGAGCCCTTCACCACCGGACACGAACTGCGCTTCACCGAGGTGAATTCCGACCGTTTCAAGCCGTGGACGGACCAGGTGCCGAGCTATCGGCTCGGTCCGGGCGACAAGATCAAGGTCAAGTATTTCATCACCCGCGAAATGGATGAGGATCTCACCGTCGGTCCCGATGGATCCATCGCGCCGCGGGCGATCGGCCAGATCCGGGTGGAAGGCAGCAGCCTGTCCAGCGTGCAGGACTACATCCGCCGCGAGTCCCGCAAGGAACTCGTCGACCAGAAGGTGGTGGTGTCGCTGGAGGAGGCGGTCTCCGCCCGCGTCTATGTGGGCGGGATGGTGGCCCACCCCGGCGCCTTCAAGCTGGCCGACATGGGCACCAGCGTGCTGCAGGGCATTCTCCAGGCCGGCGGCTTCACCGAGGAGGCGCGCACCGGACAGGTCGCCCTCATCCGCCGCGGCCCCAACAACGAGCCCATGTTGCGCCTCATCAACGTGCGCGACGTGATCCAGACCGGATTCGACGCCAACGACGTGCCGCTGGTGACCGGCGACATCATCTACGTGCCGCGCTCCTCCATCGCCGAAGTCAATCTCTGGATTGACCAGTTCATCACCAAGGTGGTGCCGTTCCAGCGTCAGTTCAGCTATACGATCGGCTCCTACACCCAGACCGGCGGCGCAAGCTCGCTTCTGCAGTAGACCTGCGCCGACGGGCTGCGGCCGCGCATCATCCGTGCCGCCAGCCGAGCGGCACCCAAAAGGCTGGACCATCATGTTCGCGGAGAGCGAGGCGGCCGGTTCCGTCCGGACACAGACCTTCCTGAAGGTGCCATTTGACTGCCTGGACGTGGCCGGCGCGGCCAAGGCCATCGCCACCCGCCCGCCGGGAGCGCCGTTCGCCTATGTGGTGACATCCAACGCCTCCCATCTGGTGCGGCTCAACGAGCGCGGCGATGCACGTTTCGCCGCCGCGCTCGAGGGCGCCGGCCTCAACACCCTCGATGGCTCGGCACCCCACTGGCTCGCCCGCAACGTCTTCGGCCTGGACATCCCGCTGTGCCCCGGCAGCGACCTGACCACCTACCTGTTCGAGCATGTCATCACGCCCGACGACGCGGTGACGGTGATCGGCGGCAATGACGAGATGAAGCGCCGCCTCATCGAGCGCTACGGCCTGCGCACCCTCCACATGCACGTGCCGCCCATGGGCTTCATCGACGATCCGCAGGCGGTGGAAGCGACCATCCGCTTCGTGGAGGAGCACCCGGCGCGCTATGTCTTCCTCGTGGTGGGCGCGCCGCGGTCGGAATATCTCGCCCACATGATCCGCACGCGCGGCAAGGCGGTCGGCACCGGCCTGTGCGTCGGCAGCGCGCTGAACTTCCTCACCGGGCTGGTGCAGCGGGCGAGCCCCGCCTTCCGCAAGCTCGGCCTCGAATGGCTCTACCGCCTGGTCCAGAGCCCCGGCACCCATATCGAACGTGTGTTCGTGGATTCGCTGCCCATCTTCCGGGTCGCGGCGAAGGCGAAGCTCGATCCCGCCGCCTATGGCATGAAGCCGGCCCCGGCGGACCGCCCCTGATGGCGGGCGGGGCGGCGGACACTCCCGGCCCGGGCGGCACCGGCACGCAAGGCAGGAGCCCCGTCACCCGTCCGCGGGTGGTGATGCCCCTGCGGCGGAATGTGGCGGCCTTCTCCGCCGCCGATGCCGGTCTCGACCACGACGCGGCGCTCGTCGCCAAGTTCGTGCTTGCCGGCACCCTGCCGCTGTTCGCGCAGGTCTTCTACTATCTGAACGAGTATCCGCCGCCTTATTTGCTGTCGAAGGCCTGGCCCTTCCTCACCCTGCCGCTCGCTTTCTATGCCGTGGCGCGGCTCAGGCTGCCGGTGAGCGGCGCCTTCCTCGCCGTGCTCGCCTACGCGCTCGGCTTCACGCCGCTGGTGTCGATGATCCAGCTCGGCAACGGCTTCCTCGACGCGCTGACCACCACAATCAAGGCGTGGCCCTTCACCTATTATTTCAGCCTTTCAGCCTTGCTCGCCCTCCTCGCCGTGAACCCCTCCAGCATCCGCAAGATCGTGCTGGCGTTCGGCGCGGCCACCTTCATCCTCATGGTGCTGATCTATCTCGCGGCACCGACCTCCTGGTATTCCGACAATCCCGCGGACAGCAAGCTGCTGCTCTACGATCTCGAGCGCGGCTATCGCGTCTACATGCCCATGTTTTTCGGCATGATCCTGGTGTTCTTCCTCGCCCGCTCCTTCATCCTGCGGCGCAACGTGCTGTTCGCGCTCGGCGTGGCCGCGTCCTTCCTGCCCATGCTGTTCATCTTCAAGCAGCGCGCCGCCATCGGCGCCGCGGTTGTGGTGGTCGCCTTCGGCATGACCATGTCCCTGCCGCCCATGCTCCGGCGCCTCGTCATCGGCGCGGCGCTGGTGGGTGCTGCCGCGGGCACGGGCCTTGTCGCCTACAAGCTCGGCCTGTTCTCGGGCTCCCTCGACGGGGCGACCAACGCGCTCGGCGCCTCGCTCTCGGTGCGGCAGAATTCGTCGGCGCTGGCGTTCGGCTTCCTTGGCGACGATCCCATGCGCTGGACCTTCGGCGTCGGCGCCACCACCCGCTTCAGCACCACTACGCTCAACGACATCTTCGGCAACGAGCAGTTCTTCATCGCCGACCTCGGCTGGATCGGCGTGATCTTCGAGTACGGGGTGATCGGCGCGGCGCTGCTCGCCGTGCTCTACGGCTGGTGCTTCGTCTATGTGTTCCGGCTGACGCGGGACCTCACCGACGCCTTCACCCTCGCCCTCGCCGACTATGTGCTTTACCTCATCGTCAGCTCGGCCGTGTATTCGGTGGTTTTCACCCCCGGAGAACTCGGCGTGGTCATGGCGCTCATCGTGTATCTCGACCGCCAGCGGCGCGCCGCGCCCGTCGCGCCGATGACGCCGCCGTCCGGCTTCAGCCGGGGCGCGGAGGCTCATTCCGTCTCGCGTCACGCCCTGCGCATCGGCGGGCGCGGTGCGCGTCATGTCACGCTCGGGCGCCCCCCGCGCGCAGGTTGAGCGGTCGGGAGGCCGGAATGCTTGAGTCGCTGCAGGTCCTGCGCGCCATCGCCGCCCTCATGGTGGTGGTGTTCCATCTCGGCGCGCCGCTTCAGCGGCTGGGCCTGGAAGCGCCATGGCCGCAATCGGGCGCGGCGGGCGTGGACATCTTCTTCGTGCTGTCGGGCTTCCTGATGCTGGTCACCACCTACGGGCGCGACGGCTATACCGGGAGCTTCTACCACAAGCGTCTCGTGCGCATCGTCCCGCTCTACTGGATCGTGACCACCGCGAGCCTCGCGCTGCTCCTTTTCGCACCACAGCTTGTGAAGAGCGGCAAGGCGGAGGCCTGGCACATCATCGCCTCCTATCTGTTCCTGCCCGCCCGCCACCCGGTGCTGGGGACGCTGGAGCCCCTCGTGGTGCCCGGCTGGACGCTGAACTACGAGATGTTCTTCTACCTGCTCTGGGGCATCGCCCTCCTGCTCCCGCAGGAACGCCGGCTGGTGGGGGTCGGCGCGGTCATCGCGGGCCTTTCCGTCCTCGGCCTCGCCCTGCCGAGCGACAACACCTTCTTCGCCTTCTACACCTCGTCCATCATGCTGGAGTTCGTCTTCGGCCTGGGCCTCGGGCTCTGGTATCTGAACGGCGCGCCCATTCCGCGCGGCTGGGGCTTCGTGCTGATCGCCTGCGGCTTCGTCTCTCTGCTGTCGCAGGGAGAGGTGCCGCCGGAGACGCGGTGGCTGCGCTGGGGCGTGCCGGCGGCCATGGTGGTGGCGGGCGCGCTGGTTCTGGAACGGGCCCGCCCGGTGCCGCGGGTCGCCGTGCTGGCGCTTTTGGGCGACGCCTCCTATTCGCTCTATCTCGTGCACGGCATGGTGCTCTCCGCCGTGGGGCAGGTGTTCGTGCGCCTCGCGCCATCCCTGCCCCTCTCCGGGCCCGCGCTTTACATCGCCTGCGGCGTCACTGCCGTGGGCGCGGCCATGGTGATCTCCGTGCTGGTCCATCTCTGGGTCGAACGGCCGCTGCTGCGGGTCATGAGCGGCCGGCGCCCGGTACCCGGCAAGGCCACGGCCGAGCGGCCGGGATGAACCGGGCGCCCGGCCCCCGGCTTTTTCGCCGCAAGTTACCTTTCCCGCCTTGCCGAACCCCGGCAAGGTCTGTCTATTCCTACATTCATGACCGATGCTGCACCGCCCAGCGGGGGGCCGGGCGGCCCGGTGTCCGGCAGGCGTTCCGGTCCGCGACCGGCGAGAAGCGTGAGGGGGTTTCAAGATGTTGAGACGAGTGAAGAAGCTCGTGAACGAACCGGCATTCCGCGAGGCCCCTCTGACGGTGACGGGACGCGCGATCTCCCTCGCCCTGCACGTGGCCCTCGGGCGCAGCCCCATCGCCGAGATCACCCCCGGCGCCCGGCTGAAGCTGCCGGCTGACCTGCGCTTCACCACCACCTCCATCTATCTGCTCCGCGACAATGTGGAGCCCGAGGTGCGCTATCTCGACAAGTTCCTGCGGCCCGGCGACGTGTTCGTGGACGTGGGCGCCAATATCGGCCTGTTCACCCTGAAGGCGGCGACCATCGTGAGCCGCGTGGTGGCGGCCGAGCCCGGCGCCGACGCGGGCCAGCAGCTCAAGCAGAACCTGGCGCTCAACGGCTTCAAGAACGTCACCATCGTGCCCAAGGCGATTTCCGACGCGGTGGGCAAGGCCGTGCTGTTCCACAATCCGCTCGGCGACGACCCGCAGGCCTTCTCGCTCATCAATGACGGGACCAGCACCGAGAGCGAGGAAGTGGAGATCACCACCCTCGACAATCTGGTGGCGGACGCAGGCGTGGCGCGCGTCGACTGCATCAAGATCGACGTGGAAGGCGCCGAGGACCGGGTGATCGGCGGCGCGGCGAAGACGCTGGATGCCTTCCATCCGACCGTCATCTTCGAGATGAACTGCCCGACCCTCGTGGCGGACGGCGGCGACACCGAGGCGGCCTGGAATGCGCTGGCCGCGCACGGCTATCGCTTCTTCCAGATGGAGGATAACGGCGCGTTGAAGCCGCTCGCGACCTGCCCCACCGCCTTCGGCAACTATGTGGCGCTGCATCCGCAGGGCCGCGTGCTCTCGGAAGGGGGCGCGCCGGCCGCCTGAGGCATCGCCCGGCGGCTTTTGGCGAACTGTATGCGCCCCGGCGGTGCCGGGGCGTCAGTCCGTCCAGTCCTTCAGCCGCGCGATGATCTCCGGCCGCGCGGCGAAAACGAAATTGTTGACGTAGACCGCATCGCGTCGCGTGCGGGACCCGTCGGGAACCAGCGCCTCGCGGTTCTGGTGGATGACGGGATCGAAGGCGGAAAGCGGCCTCATGGCGCCCCCGAGGCGGAAGAAGCCCTCATAGCCGAGCGGTGCCAGCATCCGCGCCACGTCGGCCACCGCGCCGGCCCGGTGCCGTTCCTCGGCCTCCACCAGCAGGGTCGGCCGGCTCTCCGCGAGAACGCGGGTCGCCCCCTGAAGGACGGCGCTCTCATAGCCCTCCACGTCGAGCTTGATGAAGCTCACCGGCACGTCCACGCACGCATCGAGCGGGTTGAGCGCCACCGGCACGTCGTCCACTGTCCCCGACAGGCCGTTGGCGAGATTGCCGTCGATGGTCGCGAGCGGCGACATCCCCTGCGGGATGTGCAGCACCGCCTCGCCACGGGTGCTGCCCAGCGCGGTCTCGAACAGGCGCAGCCGGCCATCGGCGAGCTCGGCGGGAAAGCGCAGGCGCAGGATGCGCGCGAGGCGCGGGTTCGGCTCGAAGGCGAGCACGCGCGCCCCGCCCTTCAGCAGCCAGTAGGTGAACAGGCCACGATTGGCGCCGATGTCGCACACCGTTTCCCCCGGCGACACCAGAAGCTTCAGCAGCCTGACCTCGCTCGCGGGATCGCGCGCAACGCGCTCGTCGATCCATGGGCAGGCCAATGCGAACAGCCGCGGCATGCGGCCTTCAAGAATGGACTTGAACGTCGTCAGAACTCACTCCCTTCCCGGTGCTCCCCACAGCTCCGGAAACGAGGTGGAAACCCGCCAGACACCGCTCCCATCGGAGCGCGTCGACGCCCAGAATGACATGGCTCCAGTGAATTTACATTGAAGATACTTCAGATATTTTCAGGCGCGCATGAATAGCCCGGAGGTTGCAGCCCGCGTGCTGCGAAACCGCACGGATACTTTCCTCGATCGGACCTGAGGCAACACGACTTGACCGGCCAGCCCCACCGCCGTCCCGCGGTCTTCCTCGATCGCGACGGCGTGCTCAACCGGGACACCGGCTATGCCCACCGGGCCGAGGATCTGGAATGGACCCCGGGCGCGCGCGAGGCCGTGCGGCGGTTCAACGATCTCGGCTATCTGGTGTTCGTGGTGACCAACCAGTCAGGGGTTGCGCGCGGCTTTTACGGCGAGGCGGACGTGGTGGCGCTTCACCGCTTCATGGCGCAAGACCTCGCTCAGGACGGCGCGCGGATCGATGACTGGCGCTACTGCCCCTTCCATCCCGAGGCGACGGTGGCGGCCTATCGCGCCGCCCACCCCTGGCGCAAGCCGGCGCCGGGCATGATCCTCGACCTCATGGCCCACTGGCCGGTCGCGGCGGAGGCGAGCCTGCTGATCGGCGACCAGCCCTCCGACATGGCGGCGGCAGCGGCGGCTGGGATCGCGGGGCACCTGTTCCCGGGCGGCAACCTGCTCGATTTCGTCGCGGCGCTCGATCTCCCGCCAGCCGGATGATCAGGGCACCAGCTGGTCGCAGCCGGGACGCTCCAGCGTGACGCAGATGGCGAGGGAGAGGCTACGATAGTCGGGATTGTCGGGGCCGGTCGGGCCGGGCGGCACGAGGCCGAGGCCGTAGAGCATGGCCCCCGCCTTGGGATCCGCCATCACCTGGGACAGCAGCCGGGCCGTGCGGTCGATGGTGAAGCGCGGGCCTCCCGCCTCGGACGGCATCACGGCGATGCCAAGGGCCAGCGGCCCCCGCCACAGGCTGCGATAGGCGCGGAATGCCTCCTCGGGGCTGTAGGTTGGCCCGGCGTCGTAGGACATGATGGAGACGAGGTCGATGCCCTGCGCCTCCGGCGCCTTCAGCATCGCGCGCATCATGCCCACGAACGGCCCGAACCGCGGCTCGGCGGAGGCGAAGCGGCCTTCGCCATAGGCGCCCACGCTCCAGCCGGCGACGCTGACCACCAAGGGTCGCGGCAGCGCGGCCCGCAAATCGGCCAGCACGGCGATGGACCGGAGATCGTCTGCGCAGGCAATGCCGCCCTCTGGCTTGCGCACGCATCCGGCATCGGCGGTCTCGTAGTCAAGGTCCACGCCGTCGGCACCGAGATCGCGCACGAGCTGCGCCAGCGCCTTAAAATCGCGGGCGTCCCAGCCGAAGTAGCCCCAGCCGCCCACGGCGAGCAGCACCCGGACCGAGGGGTGCCGGGCTTTCAGTTCAGCGATCGCGCCCTTCAGCACTACGCCCGAATAAGGAAAGGCCAGCCCGGTGCCCGAGAGGTCGAGATTTCCGGAATAGGCGAGATCGGGCTTCACGAAGCCCAGCGCCACATGGGTGTAATAGCCGGGCAGGCGCGCGAGCATTGTCTCGGCGGGCGCCTGGGTCGTCACTTCCGTCCAAGAGGCGAGGTAGGCGAGGAACGGCCGGTCGCTCGCCTGCGCCCGCGCCGCCGATGCGACGGTCAGAACCAGGGCGAGAAGCGCGATGCTCAGAACACCGAGGGGCCAGCCATGCCCTTGGTGACGGTGAGCAGCATGATTCTGATGTCGAACCATATGGACCAGTGCTCGATGTAGAAGAGGTCGAGCTCGACACCGCGCTCGGCCTTCTCCAGGGTGTTGATGCCCCCGCGCATGCCGTTGATCTGCGCCCAGCCGGTGATGCCCGGCTTCATGCGGTAGCGCGCCACATACTGGCTGATGGCCTCGTAGCGGACGTTGGTGGCGACCTTCATGTTCGGCACGTGCGGACGCGGGCCAACCACGCTCATCTCTCCGCGCAGCACATTGATGAGCTGGGGCAGTTCGTCGATGGACGTAGACCGCAGGAAATTTCCGACCTTGGTGATGCGCGGGTCGTTCTTGCTGGTGCCCTTGGAGCCGTCGTCGGTGGGGTCAACCCGCATGGTGCGCAGCTTGTAGCACTGGAACACGCGGTTGTTCAGGCCCACGCGCGGCTGGCGGAACAGGATGGGGCCGGGCGAGTCCAGCTTGATGGCGATGGCCGCGCCGATGAGGATCGGCGCGGTGATGAGCAGGCCGATGGCCGCCACCACGTAATCCTCCACCCCCTTGAGCAGGCCGAGCGAGCCCTTGAGCGGCTGCTGCTGCACCTGGAGGGCCGGCTCACCGGCGATGCGGGTGAGGTTGGCGTAGTTGAGCGTGAAGCGGTCAGGGTCCAGCTCGACGATGACGTCGGCGGCGATCTGGTACATCTGGTTGGCGATGGCGCTGATGGCCGCCGGATCGTTCCAGCTCTTGGCCACCACCACGATGTCCACCGGATTGTGCTTCACATACTCGAGCAGATCCTTCAGCCCGCCCAGCACGGGCAGACCATCGGGACCCGGCGGCGGCAGGGGCGCGCCCGGCATGTGGCCGTCGTCGAAGAGCGCGACGAAGCTGAGGAGGCCGGTGTTGCCCTCCTCCTCCTCATAGCGCCGCACGAGGTCGCGGGCGCGGCCGAGATCGCCGATGGCCACGACGTTCCGGCGCAGCACCTCGTGCGTCTGCACCAGCGACATGCCGATCCGCACCAGCACGAGGCGGCCGAAGATGAGCATGAGGGTGGTGGCGACGCCCCAGCCGAGGAGCGCCCACAGATTGGTCTGGCCGATGGGGATCAGCGCGTAATAGCAGACCGCGATGACCGCGCCCGCCGGCACGACACCGACGATGATATGGCCGATCTGCCGCAACGGGCGGACATAGTGCTCGACCCGGTAGCCGCGGCCGATCTGCAAGACTTGAACATAGACGAAAATGCCAAACGCCCAAAGGATGGCAAGTTGGCTCCAGGACAGGAAGTCCCAGCGCAGATGGGCGATGATCGCGCCAAGCGCCGCCATGACGACGTCGCACGACAGGACAAGCCGATTGACCAGTCCATGGGTCCAGCGTGTCATCGTCCCCCGATCCCCGCAGTCGCCGTTCGAATCCCAGGTTCCACGGTATGTGCTTCTGGTTAAGAAGTGGTGGGCAGTCAAGGATATGGCGCAAATTGTGGCGGGAAACGCCACGCTCAGCGCCCGCACCGGAGGGCAGCGCATCCGCCGCAATCGCCGGCAGCGCAAAGAAAAAGCCGCCGGACCTCGTGATCCGGCGGCTCCATCTCGTTCGAGATTAAGGCGTCTTTAGTGACCGAAGGCCTTCACCACGTCTTCGGTGACCTTTTTGGCGTCGCCGAAGAGCATCATGGTGTTGTCCTTGAAGAACAGCTCGTTCTCGACGCCGGCGTAGCCCGCCGACATGCCACGCTTGATGAAGAGAACGGTCTTGGCCTTCTCCACGTCGAGGATGGGCATGCCGTAGATGGGCGACTGCGGATCGGTCTTCGCCGCCGGGTTGGTCACGTCGTTGGCGCCGATCACGAAGGCCACGTCCGCCTGGGCGAACTCGGAGTTGATGTCCTCCAGTTCGAACACCTCGTCGTAAGGCACCTGGGCCTCGGCGAGCAGGACGTTCATGTGGCCCGGCATGCGGCCCGCCACCGGGTGGATGGCGTACTTGACCTCGACGCCCTCCTCCTTGAGCAGGTCCGCCATCTCGCGCAGCGCGTGCTGGGCCTGCGCCACCGCCATGCCGTAGCCGGGGACGATGATGACCTTCTCGGCATTCTTCATGATGTAGGCGGCGTCGTCGGCGGAGCCCTGCTTCACCGGGCGGGCTTCCACGTGCCCGGCGGCGCCCGCGGCGCCGGCGTCACCGCCGAAGCCGCCGAGGATCACCGAGATGAAGGACCGGTTCATGCCCTTGCACATGATGTAGGACAGGATCGCACCCGAGGAGCCCACCAGCGCGCCCGTGATGATGAGCGCGGTGTTGCCGAGGGTGAAGCCGATGCCGGCCGCCGCCCAACCCGAGTAGGAGTTCAGCATCGACACCACGACGGGCATGTCCGCGCCGCCGATGGGGATGATGAGCAGGCCGCCGAGCACCAGCGACAGCACCGTGATGATCCAGAACAGCGTGATCGAGCCGGTGAGCACGAACGCGACGATAAGGATCAGCAGCAGCAGCGCGAGGCCGCCGTTGATGAGGTGGCGCGCCGGCAGCATGATCGGCTTGCCGCTCATGTTGCCGTTGAGCTTGGCGAAGGCGATGATCGAGCCGGTGAAGGTGATCGCGCCGATGGCCACGCCCAGCGACATCTCCACGAGGCTCGCCGCGTGCAGGTGGCCGGGATCGCCGATGCCGAAGGCGCGCGGCGCATAGAGCGCGGCCGCGGCGACGAGCACGGCGGCCAAGCCCACCAGCGAGTGGAAGGCGGCGACCAGCTGCGGCATCGCCGTCATGGCGATGCGCTTGGCCACCACGGCGCCGACGCCACCGCCGATGCCGATGCCGGCGAGCACCAGCACCCAGCCGACCCCGTCGGACGGCGGGGAGAGCGCGAGCGTGGTGAGGACGGCGATGCCCATGCCCACCATGCCGAACAGGTTGCCCTGGCGCGAGGTGGTGGGATGGGAGAGGCCCCGCAGGGCCAGCACGAAGAGAATGCCTGCAACGAGGTAGAGCAGGGCGGCGAGGTTCGCGGTCATGGGCCTCGCCTCACTTCTTCTTGGAGTACATGGCGAGCATCCGGCTGGTCACCATGAACCCGCCGAAGATGTTCACCGAGGCAAAGACGAGGGCGATGAAGCCGAAGATGCGCGCGCCCCAGGCGTGGCTGGAATCGCCCACCGTGGTCACGCCGACGGCGAGCAACGCGCCCACCACGATGACCGACGAGATGGCGTTGGTGACGCTCATGAGCGGGGTGTGCAGCGCCGGGGTCACCGACCACACCACGTAATAGCCCACGAACACCGCGAGCACGAAGATGGAGAGGCGGAACACGAAGGGGTCGATGGCCCCTCCGGTCGCCGCGTGGGCGGCAGCGCCGAGGGCGGAGGCCGCCTGGTCGGCATAGAGCTGCGCGGCTTCCGCGGCCTGCCGCGCGATTTCGGCGGCGGTGCGGGCTTGAAGTGCGGCGTCCGCCGCGGACTGGGCTGTGGCGGGATTCATCAGGCCGCTCCCTCGCTGCTCGCTGCGGGATTCTTGGGTGCGAAGTTCGGATGCACGATGGCGCCGTCGCGGGTGAGGAGCGTGGCCTTCACCAGCTCGTCGTCCCACTTGACGGCCAGCGCCTTGGACGCCTTGTCGACCATCGTCTCGAAGAAGTTGAACAGGTTCTTGGCGTAGAGCGGCGACGCCGAGGCGGCGATGCGGCCCGGCACGTTGAGATGGCCGACGATTTTCACATCGCCCACCCACGTCACCTGGCCGGGCACCGCGCCCTCCACGTTGCCGCCGCGCTCGACTGCCAGGTCGACCAGCACCGAGCCCGGCTTCATGGAGGCCACCATCTCCGCCGTCACCAGGCGCGGCGCGGGCCGGCCCGGGATCAGCGCGGTGGTGATGACGATGTCCTGCTTCTTGATGTGGTCGGCGACGAGCGCGGCCTGCTTGGCCTGGTACTCCGCCGACATGGGCTTGGCGTAGCCGGCCGCTGTCTCGGCCTGCTTGAATTCCTCGTCCTCCACCGCGACGAACTTGGCGCCGAGCGAGGCAACCTGTTCCTTGGCGGCGGGCCGCACGTCCGTGGCGGTCACGATGGCGCCGAGGCGGCGAGCGGTTGCAATGGCCTGAAGGCCCGCGACGCCCGCGCCCATGATGAAGACGCGCGCGGCCGGAACGGTGCCGGCGGCGGTCATCATCTGCGGCAGGGCGCGGTTGAACTCGGCGGCCGCATCGATCACCGCGCGATAGCCGGCGAGGTTGGCCTGCGAAGAGAGCACGTCCATCACCTGCGCACGGGTGATGCGGGGCATCAGCTCCATGGCGAAGGAAGCGATCCCGGCATTGGCCATCGCGGCCAGCGCCGCGTCATTGCCGTAGGGATCCATGATGGCGAGCACGAGGGCGCCGGGCTTGTAAGACGAAAGTTCGGCTTCCGTCGGCCGGCGGACCTTGAGTACGACTTCCGCGCCGTTGAGCGCGTCCCATGCCGACGGGGCGATGGTGGCGCCTGCCGCCACGAAGTCGGAATCGAGAATGCCGGACTTCACGCCCGCGCCGCTCTCCACGGCCACGGATGCGCCGAGTGCGACGAGACGCTTCACCGTATCCGGGGTCGCGCCAACCCTCGGCTCGCCGAGATCGATCTCGGCGGGAACAGCGATTTTCATTGCTTGATCTCTCCGGTGCTCCGGCCGCTCAGCGGGTCAGAGGAGGAAAATCCACATCAGGACGAGGATGGCAGCAACGCCGATGGTGCCCCACTTGGCGAGGGCCGTGAACATGGCGTACGTGCGCTCGTGCTCGGGATAATCGTTACCGTCTGCCGTGGCATATTCGATCGTGGCGTGTTCAGCCATCTTATCCCCCTGCTCCTAAGCGTCTTCTGAGGCCTTTACCGGAGATGGGAATGTCTGGCAACTGCCTTCTGGTGTACAGTATTCCAGATTAAACGACGCGATCCGCCAGTCGATCGCCGAGTTGGCAATGTTCTTGTTATGTTCCGGTTTCGGTGCTAGCTTTTTGAGCATGAGCCCCGCACGCGATTCCCACGGCCCGCGCACCGCCGCCCCGCCCGTCCCGGGGGGACCAATTGCCGCGCCACTTCACCCGCTGACGGCCAAGGCCGCGCAGACCAATGCCACACAATCGAAGGCCGCCCAGCCTAAAGCCATGTCCGGCGGCGCGCGCATCGCCTCCCCGCCGATCAAGACGCGCGCCGAGCGGATCATGGGGCGTCTCGCAGAGGAACGGCGGGCGGCCGCCCCTGCGCTGCCAGATTCCTTGCCAGATTCCTTGCCCGCTGCTCTCGACGGCGAGACCGGGACGGGGGTGGAGGCCGAGCGGCGGCGTGGCCGGGGCGCGGTGTCCAACGCGGCCGGGCGCTTCGAGCCGGCCGCCCGTGTCTTGTTCGACGACGGCTGGCAGACGCTGGAAGACCTGCCGCCCTTCCGGACGGAAGTCACGGAGGAGCGGGCGCGCACCATCATCACCCGCAACCAGTCGCCCGACATCGCCTTCGACCGCTCCATCAACGTCTACCGGGGGTGCGAGCACGGCTGCATCTATTGCTTCGCGCGGCCGACCCACGCCTATCAGGGCCTCTCCGCCGGCCTCGATTTCGAGACCAAGCTGTTCGTGAAGCCGGACGCGGCGGAACTGCTCGCGCGGGAGCTGTCGCACCCGTCCTATAAGCCGCGCGTCATCGCCATGGGGACGAATACCGATCCCTACCAGCCCATCGAACGGCGCTATGAGCTGACCCGGCGCATCCTGGAGGTGCTGGCCGATTTCGGCCATCCGGTCGGGATCGTCACCAAGTCGGCGCTGGTGGTGCGCGACATCGATATCCTCGGGCCCATGGCGGAGAAGGGCCTCGCGAAGGTCGCCATTTCCATGACCACGCTCGACCCGCACCTGTCCCGCACGATGGAGCCGCGCGCCGCCAGCCCCCATGTCCGCCTCGGCACCATCCGTCGCCTCACCGATGCCGGCATCCCCACCGCCGTCCTCACGGCCCCGCTCATCCCGGCGCTGAACGACATGGAGATCGAGCGCATCCTCGATGCCGCCAAGGCCGCCGGGGCGTCCGAGGCCGGCTATGTGATGCTGCGCCTGCCGCTGGAGATCGCCGACCTGTTCCGCGAATGGCTCGTGGCGCATTTCCCGGACAGGGCCCGCCATGTGCTGAACCTGATCCGCCAGATGCATGGCGGGAAGGATTACGACTCAACCTTCGGCAAGAGGGGGCGCGGGGATGGTCCCTATGCGTGGACGGTGGGCCGCCGGTTCGAGATCGCGGCTCGCCGGCTCGGCCTCGCCGGACGCGGGCTGAAGCTCACCACCGATCATTTCCGCCGCCCAAAGCAGCCGGGCGAGCAGCTCGACCTCTTCGCGTAAGGAATGCCATGACCGCGCCGGACCTCAGGCTTCATCTCGTCACGCTCGGCGTATCTGACCTCGCGCGGGCCGCCGCCTTCTACCGCGCGCTCGGCCTCAGGGAGAGCGCAGCGGCAGAGGGAGAAGCGGGCAACGTCGCCTTCTTCCACGCCGGCAATGTGGTGCTGAGCCTCTTTCCCCGGGATCGCCTCGCGGCGGACGCGACGCTGGACGACACCCCGCCGCAGGCCTTCTCCGGCGTGACGCTCGCCTGCAACGTCGGTTCACCGGAAGAGGCCGGGGACCTGATCGCGCGGGCGAAAGCGGCGGGCGGGCGCGTGGTGAAGCCGGCGCAAAAGGCGTTCTGGGGTGGAACGAGCGGCTATTTCGCCGACCCCGACGGGCATCTGTGGGAGGTCGCCCACAATCCCTTCTTTCCGTTCGATGCAGAGGGCAGGCTTGTGCTGCCGGGCGCGTGAGATCAGGGCGCGGTGCGCCGGTCGCTGCCATAGGCGCGCAGGAACACCCGCACCGCGCCGCGCACCGACTTCTCCACCGCCGCCGGATCGGGCGCATCCGGCGCGCCGACGAGGACGGGAATGGTCACGCCATCCTTGCAGAGGGTGAGGAACTGGCTGGCCGCCTGATCCACGTCCTCGATGTCGAGCAGGCCCTGCTGCACCTTGATGCGCAGGAACACCGAGAGGCGCGAAATGCCTGCGCACGGGCCGGCTTCGAAGAAGCGTCGCCCCACGTCGGGAAACTTGCCGGAGATGGCGATGACGGTCCGCAGCAGGGCGATGCTGCTGGGACGCAGGATGGCCGCGACGAAAGAGCGGCCGATCTTGGTCAGCGCCGCCTCCAGATCCTCTTCATCCGGATCCACCACGAACATGCGTTCGGCGGTCTCGCAGCATTCGCTGGAGACGAGCTCGGCGAAGAGGTCGTCCTTGTTCTCGAAATAGACGTAGAGCGTGCCCTTGGAGACCCCGGCCGCGCGGGCGATGTCGCCCATGCTGGCGGCATCGAAGCCGCGGTCGAAGAACACCTGCCGCGCGCCGGCGAGGATCTGGTTGCGCTTTTCAGGATCCTGGCCCGCGCCGGACGCGCCTTCGTGCGCATCACCCGGTGCGCTCTCTTGCGAGCCGATCGCCTGTCTAGGCTCGAGGGCGATATCGCCGTCCCTGTCCATCATCCTGCGCGTCTCTTCGTCATGTCTTCGTTCTCGGTCATCGCCCATCCTGCGCGCAAGCGCATTGACGGCCCCCGAAGCGCCTTGCACCGCGGCCATGGCAACGATGCCACACGGGTCGCTTTAGTGCCGACGACAGGCCATGCGAGCGAACGCGGGGTCACCGCCCGGAAGGCCTTCGCAAGAATTTTTGTGACCGAACCGTTCAGTTCGCTGTTGCTTTGCCGAAAGCGGTGCGATATGTCAATGTTCATCGAACCAAACCGTTCGGTCAGCCCCTTGGAACCGCAACCCAGGTGCTGATTGAAATGAGGGAGGAGAGCACGCCCCCGCTCTCCTCCCTCCTTTCCCGGTTGAGGAGTTCGGTCATTTCCAGGTGCCGCAACCCTGGCGCTGACCGGATGTAGAGGGAGGAGAGCAACGCCCCCGCTCTCCTCCCTCTGATCTTCTCCTCCTGAAAGCCCGAACCGCCGATCTCTTCCCGAGACGCCGCTGGCTCGCGACATTCCGCCACACCCTCTTGGCGGCTTGCTTCCACGCCCCATTTCTCCGCTCACTGGTCCGGGCCCCTCTGGCGCAGATTTTCTGCGTGATGTCGGATCAGGCGTGATTTGCGCGCTCCGTCCAGAGGCCCCATGGTTTCCTTCCCATTGCCGAGCCCCGTGTCAGCATGACCGAGCAAGGCCCCAAGACCCGGCGGCGCGCGCTGTTCATGGTGAACCCGCACGCCCGCGGCGGCGCGCTACCGCTCGATGGCGTGCGCGCCCTGCTCGAGACCGGTCTTGATCTCCTGGAAGCCCCGCTGCCGCCAGCCGGCGAGATCTCCGACCTCCTGCGCGCCCGCGCGGACGCAGTGGACCTTGTCATCATCGGCGGCGGCGACGGAACGCTCAACGCCGCCGCCTCCGGTCTTTTCGACACCCAGCTTCCGCTCGGAGTGCTGCCGCTTGGCACGGCGAACGACTTCGCCCGCACGCTCTCCATTCCCACCGATCCCATGGCGGCGGCGCGGGTCATCCTGGCCCATCCGCCGCGCTTCATCGATCTCGGCGACGTCAACGGCCACCCCTTCCTCAATGTCGCGAGCATCGGCTTCTCCGCCGATCTCGCCCGCGCGCTCACACGCGAGGCGAAGCGCTATTTCGGCGTGGTCGGGTACGGCATCGTCGCTGCGCGCCTGCTCATCCAGTCGCGGCTGTTCACCGCCTACATCGAGCATGACGGAACGGCCGAGGCGGTGCGGACCCTTCAGGTGTCCGTGGGTAACGGCCGCCACTACGGCGGTGGCATGACGGTGGAGGCCAACGCCACCGCCGACGACGGACAGCTCGATTTCTACAGCCTGGAGGTGGACCACTGGTGGCGCCTCCTCGCCCTCCTGCCCTCCCTGCGCAACGGCACCCAGGGCCAGTGGGACGATGTGCGGGCCTTCCGCACGCGGAAGGTGGTGGTGCGCACCAGCCGTCCCCGTCCGGTCAATACCGACGGCGAGCTGGTCACCTACACACCGGCGCATTTCAGCATCCGGCCCGCCGCCATCCGCGTCCACGCGCCGCCACAGTCCGCGCCCCAGCCCGAGCGTGAAGCCGGCGGCGCGGTCCAGAATTCATCGCAACCCCTCGCTGAAGGCACCTCCTAGATGGACTACCTCCTCCAACTCGCGGCCGATCCCGCCGCGTGGGTCGCCCTGGTGACGCTGGTGGCCATGGAAGTCGTGCTCGGCATCGACAACCTGATCTTCATCTCCATCCTCACCAACAAGCTGCCGGAGCAATACCGCAGCAGGGCGCGGCGCATCGGCATCGGCCTCGCGCTCATCATGCGCCTCGGCCTCCTCGGCACCATCGCCATCATCGTGCGGCTCACTGCGCCCATCTTCGAGGTGTTCGGCCACGCCTTCTCCTGGCGCGACCTCATCCTCATCGCCGGCGGCCTGTTCCTGGTGTGGAAGGCGACCACCGAGATCCACCACAACGTGGACCCGCGCACCCACGCGGAGGACGTGAAGGACAGCAAGGTGACCATCGGCTTCACCGCCGCCATCGTGCAGATCCTGATTCTCGACCTCGTGTTCTCCATCGACAGCATCATCACCGCCGTGGGCATGACCGAGCATATCCCGATCATGATCATCGCCGTGATCGCGGCGGTGACCTGCATGCTGCTGGCCGCCGACCCGCTGGCGCGCTTCATCGAGTCGAACCCCACTGTGGTGATGCTGGCGCTGGGCTTCCTCATCATGATCGGCATGACGCTGATCGCCGAAGGCTTCGGCGCCCACGTTCCCAAGGGCTACGTCTACGCCGCCATGGGCTTTTCGACCGCCATCGAGGCGCTCAACATGCTGGTCCGCCGCCGTCGCGCGGCGGGGGAAGGGCACTGAGGCGCCATTCCCGGCGCCATTCCGGGCGCCAGCCCGTCGCAGCGCCGCATTCCAACGCGCCGTGGGCCTCGCTATGCTCGCGGCGCGGGCGGGTCGGCCCGCGACTCAAGGGGACGCTGCCGGCATGGCGGCACCCCGCTGCCTGTGGCCGAGGTCGAGAATGGCTCATGATTCCGCGTCCCGTTTCGCTGGCGCGCTGATTGCGGCGCTGGTGCTGATCGCGTTCGCCGCCCCGGCGCGCGCGCAGGCCTGCCTCGAGCAGATCGTTTCCGTCCAGGCGGCGCTCAAGGAGCGGCTGCCGCATCCCAAGAAGCCGCCGGAGCAGGAGCAGTCCATCGCGGCCCAGACCGATCAGCAGGCGACGCCAAGCTCGCTGGCTGCGGCGGGCCTGACCCAGCCGGATTCAGGCGCCTTGGGCGCGCTCAATCAGGCCATCAACCTGCAGGCGGCGGGCGACGAGGCCGGCTGCCTCAAGGCCCTCGCCGAGGCGAAGCGCCTCGGGGGATTGAACTAAGTCGAGGCGAGGCGCCTCGGCGGACTGAACTGAGACTGAGCGCTCAGAGCCGGTCACGCAGGGCGTAGTAGCTGAGGCCCGCCATCATCAGCGGGGTGCGCAGCAGGGTGCCGCCGGGAAAAGGCGGCACCGGAAGGCGGCCCAGCAGATTGAAGCGGGAAAGCTGTCCCTGCACGGCCTCGGCAAGGATCTTGCCGAACAGCGGCGCCAGCGCCACGCCCTGCCCGCTGTAGCCCGCCGAAACGAGGACGTTCGGCGACATCCGCCGCACGAAGGGCAGCCGCGACATGGTGATGGCCAGCACGCCACCCCAGGCATAGTCGATGCGCGCGTCGCCGAGTTGCGGAAAGATGCGCAGCATGAACGGCCGCACGAAGTCCGCCACATCCGGCCGCAGCCCGCGCCGATAGCTTTCGCCACCACCGAACAGAAGCCGCCCGTCGGCGGAGAGGCGGAAATAGTTGATGACGAACCGGCTGTCCGCCACCGCCGCGTCATTGGCGATGATCTCGCGGGCCCGCTCGCCCAGGGGCTCCGTGGCCGCGATGTAGTTGCAGATGGGCATGACGTGGGCGTCGACCGCCCGGTCGAGGCCGTCCATGAGGCCGTTGCCGCACTCCAGCAGCATGTCGGCCATGACGCTGCCGCCGGTATCGGTGGTCACGGTCACGCCGCCGGCATCCGCGACCTTGCTGGCGCGCGTGCCCTCGTGAATCTCAGCACCGGCCGCGACGGCGGCCGCGCCGAGGCCGAGGGCGAAATTGAGCGGATGCAGATGCCCGGCACCTTTGTCCAGGAGACCGCCGTAATAAGCGGAGGTGCCGACCATGGCGCGAATCTCGTCGCGGGACAGCGGCACCAGGGCGTCATAGCCGTAGTCCGTTGCCAGCGTGCGGGCGTAATCGTAGCTGTCCGGAACGTACCGGGCCTTGTGATCGGCGAGGATCAGCCCGTCCCGCAGGTCGCACGGAATGTCGTATCGGGCGACGAGGCTGCGCACCAGCGCCTTGCCCTCTTCCGCGAGGTCCCACAGCTTGTGGGCGTCGTCTTTCCCCACGGCCTTTTCCAGGAAGTCCTGGCCGCGGCGCTGGCCGCTGTGAAGCTGCCCCCCGTTGCGCCCGGAGGCGCCCGAGCCCACCCGCGCGGATTCCAGCACCACCACCTTGAACCCGGCCTCGGCGAGATGAAGGGCGGCGGACAGCCCCGTATAGCCGGCGCCGATGATGCACACATCCGCGCGCACCGTGCCCTTCAGCGGCGGGAAAGCGGGGAAGGCGGTGGCCGTCGCCGTGTACCAGGAGCGGGCATGGCCGGCCGGGTTGAGCGGCGCGGCGACACGGTGCATGGCGTTTTCCTTCTTCTTCTCGTTGGGCACCGTCGGCCTCATACGTTGAGCAGAAGATACTCCCGCTCCCAGGGCGAGATCACCCTCATGAAGGTTTCGAACTCGGCCTGCTTCACCGCCGCATAGGCGGAGACGAACCGGGCGCCGAGCACCTCGGCAAGCGGTTCGCTCTCCTGAAACGCCGCAACCGCCTCCAGGAGCCCGCGGGGCAGGTCGAAATCGAGATTTTTCGCGTCGCCGTCGATGGGATCGGTGGCACGCAGGTTCTCTGTCAGGCCGAGATAGCCGCAGGCGAGGGAGGCGGCGATGGCGAGATAGGGGTTGGCGTCCGATGATGGCACCCGGTTCTCCAGCCGCCGCGCCTCGGGGGTGGAAGGCGGCACGCGCAGACCGGCCGTCCGGTTGTCGTAACCCCATTGCAGGTTGATGGGCGCCATGGAGTCGCGCGTCAGCCGGCGGTAGGAATTCACGTAGGGCGCCATGATGCACATGACGGCCGGCAGATATTTCTGGTGGCCGGCGATGAAGGAGAAGAACTCCGGCGTCGGGTCGCCGTCCTCGTCGGAGAACAGGTTTCCCCCCGTGGCGGTGTTGAGCACCGACTGGTGGATGTGCATGGCGCTGCCCGGCTCGTTGGCGATGGGCTTGGCCATGAAGGTCGCGTAGATCTTGTGGGCGAGCGCCGCCTCGCGGATCGTGCGCTTGAACAGGAACACCTGGTCCGCCAGCACGAGCGGATCTCCGTGGCGCAGGTTTATCTCCATCTGCGCCGCGCCGTCCTCGTGGATCAGCGTGTCGATCTCCAGCCCCTGGGCCTCGGAATAATCGTAGATGTCCTCGAACAGGGCATCGAACTCGTTCACCGCCTGGATCGAATAGGACTGGCGGCCGATCTCCGGCCGGCCGGAACGGCCCACCGGCGGCTTTAGGGGATAATCGGGATCGGTGTTGGGCTCGACGAGATAGAACTCGATCTCCGGCGCCACCACCGGCTTCCAGCCCTTCTTCTCGTAGAGCGAGATGACGTGACGCAGCACCTGCCGGGGGGCGAGCTCCACCGGACGCCCGTCGCGGTGGTAGGCGTCATGGATCACCTGGGCGGTGGGGTCCTGCGCCCACGGCACCGAGCACAGGGTGGCAAGGTCCGGCTCCAGCACGAGGTCGCTGTCCGCGATCACCGAATCGACCAGCCCGTCATAGTCGGGATATTCGCCGGAGATGGTCTGGAAGAAGACCGACAGCGGCAGGTTCATCACGGGCGAGGAGAAGAATTTGGACGCCGGCATGATCTTGCCGCGCGCCACGCCGGCGAGATCGGGAACGGTGCATTCGATCTCGGTGATGCCCCGGCTGGCCATCCAGGCCTTGGCTTCCGTCAGCGATGACACACCCCGCGGGGCCGTTGCCTGAGCCTTCTGCGCACCCTTGCTGCGTTTCGCCATGATGTCCTCGCGCGTGAACCGCTCACGCCCGAGCAGGGAACACCTGCGCCGCTGCCGGTGTCAACGCGACCCGGTGCCGGCAACGCTCACGTTCGGGGTAGATGCGACAGCGAGGGCAGTGTCCCGGCGCGGGATTGCGGCAGGCGCCTCCTTGGAACAGCCATCGAACGAATCGCGACCGAATCGCAGTGCCCGCCGCGTTCCCCCTTCTCCCCCTACGAGATGTTGGGGTGTGGGATGAGCGGTAGCGGATTCAGGCCGGCCGCTCAGCGCGGGGCGTTCACAGGGACGGTGTTTGCCTTAACCTCAGTTTCCAGCGAGGTCGCCTCCAGCAAAGCCGTGCCGATCATGGTGGCGACGGACACGCGAAACGGCGCCATCAGGCGGGTGCCGGCAATCGGCACCAGCCACACGGAGATGTCCTTGTTCTCCGTCATGTACTTGACCGTATAGCGCGAGGGCCGGTGGCCTGCGACGGGCTGGTAGCGCACCGAGCACACCACCGCAGAGCCCGCATATCCCGCCACCTTCACCGCCTCGGTGCGCTGGTAGGTCAGGGCCAGGTCGTAGCGCTGGCGCCCGTCGAACACCGGGACCGAGCGGGCGCAGGCCGCGGCGGACAGCATGTCGCCGGTGCCGGGCACGTAGACGAAAGCGCCGCTCATGGGATCGAGGATGTTCTGCAGCACCGACTGCTCGATGGGAACGCGGTCGGCGGCCGGCTTCAGCGGCGGCTCCACCTCCATCTCCTTCAACGCGCCGGAGGCCATGGCGAGGCGCGCCGTTTCCGCCTTGCCATCGGCCTCGGCATTGAGCGCGTAGACCTTCGGCACCAGCTTTCCGCCGGAGATGGTCCCACGCGAGGCCGCGACGCCCTTGCCGGAGGAGACCGCCCGCAGCACGCCGGTGACGCGGGCCGAGCCGGAAATCTCATAGGCCTGATCGCCGGCCGCGACGGTGATGGAGCCCCGGCCCAGCTCGACGCCGCCGACGGTCAGCACATATTTGGCGTTCAGCTTCCCGTCCGCGCGGGCAGGCCCGGCGAGCGCCGTCCAGCCGGCAATCATCAGGATACCAGCCATGGCGGCAGCGGCACGGGGCCGGGAGCGAGGCAGAAGAGCAGTCATCGGGGTCGTCGTCATTGCATAGTCCGGATGGAGATGTCCGGGGGGCCGGCGGACCCTTGTCCCAGAGGCATGCACAGGGAAGGCGGCTGAACTGTGACCCCTGCCCTGACCCGCAGGCGGCACCAGCGAGCCGTCCTGCCGGCCCGATCGCGGCAGACCCTGTCGGCAGAGGCCGGGGCGACGCCGCGCGAATCCGCATGGGTCATTGACTTTACGGCGGTTTGTCACGATCTTTCCAGCCTACCCTGAGAGGCGGGTTGCGCAGACGACGGCGAGGACCGGCGCCGCGGCCCGTTTACCTCGGGGGATCGTGTTGATTGCCAAGGAGCTGAAGCCATTCGCCGCCCTATGAGACCCGTCGCGCCGGAGAAGGATGGACCGCGCGTCAATGAGGAAATCCGCATCCGCGAAGTCCAACTGATCGACCAGGACGGTCAGAACCGCGGCGTGGTAGCAATCCGCGATGCGCTCACGCTGGCGCAGGAAGCCGGGCTCGATCTCGTCGAGATTTCCCCCAATTCCGCGCCCCCCGTCTGCAAGATCCTCGATTACGGCCGCTTCAAGTACCAGAACCAGAAGAAGGCCAGCGAGGCGCGCAAGAAGCAGAAGGTGGTCGAGGTCAAGGAGATCAAGCTCCGCCCGGGCATCGACGACCACGACTACGACGTGAAGATGCGGGCCATGCAGCGCTTCTTCGAGGAAGGCGACAAGGTGAAGGTGACCTTGCGCTTCCGTGGTCGTGAGATGGCGCATCAGGACATCGGCTACAAGCTGCTCCAGAAGCTCAAGGAAGATGTGTCGCCGGTGGCCAAGGTCGAGGCCGAGCCGATGCTCGAGGGCCGGCAGATGATCATGATTCTCGCCCCCCGCTGACCCGGGCCTTGAGGACGGAATAAAGAAAAAGCCCGGCGCAGCGCGCCGGGCTTTTCTCGTTTCTGACCTCTCAGACCCATCCCTCCCGATGAGGGGCGCGGCCGCGTGAACGGCCGCGCAAGCCTCACGGGCAGGGGTGCTGGAGCCCGTCGTAGCCGGTGTAGGTACCGGTGTTCGGGTTGTACGACCGGAAGCGCGACATGCAATACGCCACCGCATCGTTCGTATAGACCGGCTCGGCATTGGCCGCCGCCACCGCGCCGAGCGCCAGTCCGCTGGCGACTCCGAGGGCGATCCACGCGCCGGTGTTGTTGTAATAGCCCCAGCCCCAGCCGGGACGATACCAGCCCCAGCCCGGACGCCACGGTCCCGGCCCCCAAGCGCCCGGCGGCGGGCGCCAGCCTGGACGGCCCCAACCCGGTCCGCCGGGTCCCCAGCCGGGACGGCCAGGACCCCAACCGGGACGGCCCGCATAGACCGGACGGCCGACATAGCCGGGACGACCGACGAAACCGGGGCGACCCACATAGCCCGGACGACCGACGAAGCCGGGACGGCCGACATAACCGGGGCGCCCCACATAGCCGGGACGGACGCCCACCCGGGGGCCGCCCATGCGCACGGCCCCGACCCGCGGTCCGCCGCCGCCGCGCCAGGCGACGGTTTCAACCGCGCCGGCATTGGCAAGCGCGGGATTGGCAAGGCCAAGGCGCAGCGCTTGTGCATTCGCGACGGGAACCGAAAGCGAAAGCATGCCGCCGGCGACCGCAGCCGCTGCAAACAATGCCACCCTTCTTGTGCCGAACATGATCTTCACTCCCTCAACACTTTCCATCTTCAGCGCTCTTTGTGTCGAATGTTTCGCGGACGTCGCGGAACTTGCGGCTGGAAAGCGGCGAAGTGGTGCATTCAATCGTTTGCGTGCCGCCGCCAATCACTCGTGCGTGACCAGAGGCATCCTTGCATCGCCCGGCGGCGTTGACCGGGAATAACAAGGAGTTCGGTATGCATCATCTGTTGCGCAAGACCTTCCGGCGGATCACCGTCGGCCTCACCTCCGCGGCCATCGTCGTTTCCAGCGTCGGTGTGGCCACTGTGGCGACGGCTCCGGCCGCATCGGCGCAGGCGTTGCGGGCCGGTGCCGCATCCATGAATGTCCAGGCCGCGGCACCCGACGAGGTGCAGGTGCGGCGTGGCGGGCCAAGGCGCGGACCGGGATACGTCAAGCGAGGGCCGGTCCGTGGACCGGGCTATGGCCGCCCCGGATACGGCCGCCCCGGCTGGCATGGGCCGCGCCCCGGCTATCACGCGCGCTGGGGACGCCCCTATTGGCGGAACGGCAGCTGGTACTACCGCAATAACAACGGCGCGTGGATCGCGGCCGGCATCGCCGGCCTCGCCCTCGGCGCGGCGGCGGGTGCGGCGGCGGCCAACTCGAACAGCGGTAGCAACGCGGTCGCCTATTGCTCGCAACGCTTCCGCTCCTACAACCCCGCCACCGGCACCTACACCGGCTATGACGGGCTGCAGCATCCCTGCCCCTGATCCCGGTCGTTCTGGTTGACGAAAAGGTCGCCGCCTTGCGCGGCGGCCTTTTTTCGTGTCCCGATGCCGGCCCACCGCCTGTTGCGCGCAGCCTGGGCGGGGCGGCACTTGCCTTTATGCCTCCTCTCCTGTAACGACTGCCGCCTTCGAACTCGCCGGCGATTAAGGGCTGCCGCGCGAGTTCATACCGCTCAACAGCAACAAGAGGCTGAGCGTCCACCGCCCTCGCGGGCGAGGACCCATGCCACGGAGAGCCAAATGCCCAAGATGAAGACCAAGTCGGGAGCGAAGAAACGCTTCCGCCTGACGGGTACGGGAAAAGTGATCGCGGGTCAGGCCGGCAAGCGCCATGGCATGATCAAGCGCACCAACAACCAGATCCGCAACCAGCGCGGCACGACCATCCTCGCCGAGTGCGATGGGCGCGTCATCCGCAAGTCGTTCCTGCCGAACGGCTGACGCCACTGCGATCTGAAGGAGCTTTCCCATGGCCCGCGTGAAACGTGGCGTTACCTCACACGCCAAGCACAAGAAGGTCTACAAAGCCGCAAAGGGCTTTTACGGCCGCCGCAAGAATACCATCCGCGCTGCGAAGTCCGCCGTCGAACGGTCGATGCAGTATGCCTACCGCGATCGCAAGGTGAAGAAGCGCAATTTCCGCGCGCTCTGGATCCAGCGCATCAACGCCGGCGTGCGCGCTCTTGATCTCGACCTGACCTATTCGCGATTTATCGATGGTCTCGGCAAGGCCGGGATCGAGGTCGACCGCAAGGTGCTCTCGGATATCGCCATCCACGAGCCCGACGCGTTCAAGGCCCTGGTGGAGAAGGCCAAGGCCGCTCTCGTCTGAGAGGCGGCCCTCGCCTGATCGCAGCGCCCGGCGCGCTGCCTTCTCCTCCCGTCTTTTCCGAGACCTTCAAGAGCCCCGTGCGGATCGTCCGTCCGGGGCTTTTGCCATTGGGCGCGGCCCGTCTATAAGCGGCGCGACCCGACGCCGGCCCCCCGCCGGCCTTTCGCTTTCCGGGATAGGCCCATGTCCGCGACACCATCCGCCACCGATCCGAGCGCCCTGGAAGACCTTCAGGAATGCCTCTCCGCCGCCATCCTGCGCGCGCAGGACGAGGCCGGCCTTGAAGAGGTCCGCATCGCGGCCCTCGGCAAGAAGGGGTCGGTCTCCGAACTGCTGAAATCGCTCGGCGGCATGAGCCCGGACGAACGCAAGGTGATGGGCCCCGCCATCAACGGCCTGCGCGACGCCGTGCAGGGCCTCCTCTCCCACCGCCGCGCCGCCCTGAAGAGCGCCGCGCTGGAGGCGCGCCTCGCCACCGAAAAGGTGGACGTGACGCTGCCCGTGCGCGAGGCCGCCGCCGAGACCGGCCGCGTCCATCCGATCGCGCAGGTGATGGAGGAATTGACCGCCATCTTCGCCGACATGGGCTTCTCGGTAGCGGAAGGGCCGGACATCGAGGACGACTTCCACAATTTCACCGCGCTGAACTTCCCCGCCGGCCATCCGGCGCGCGAGATGCACGACACCTTCTTCCTGCCCCCCGGCACGGACGGCGAGCGCAAGGTGCTGCGCACCCACACCTCCCCCGTGCAGGTGCGCACCATGCAGGCGCAGAAGCCGCCCATCCGCGTCATCTGCCCCGGCCGCACCTATCGCTGCGATTCGGACCAGACCCACACCCCCATGTTCCATCAGGTGGAGGGGCTGGTGATCGACAAGGGCGCCCACCTCGGGCACCTCAAGTGGGTGCTGGAGGAGTTCTGCAAGTCCTTCTTCGAGGTGGAGGGCGTGAAGATGCGCTTCCGCCCCTCCTTCTTCCCCTTCACCGAGCCGTCCATGGAAGTGGACATCCAGTGCGACCGCTCCCGCCCCGGCGAGATCCGCTTCGGCGAGGGCTCGGACTGGCTGGAAATCCTCGGCTGCGGGATGGTGCATCCCAACGTGCTCCGCAACTGCGGCATCGACCCGGACGAATACCAGGGCTTCGCCTGGGGCATGGGCATCGATCGCATCGCCATGCTCAAGTACGGCATGAGCGACCTGCGCGCCTTCTTCGAGGCCGATGTGCGCTGGCTCTCCCACTACGGCTTCCGCCCGCTGGATTTCCCCACCCTCGCCGGCGGCCTGAGCGCGTAAGGAGCAGGACCAATGAAATTCACCTACTCCTGGCTCAAGGATCACCTCGAGCCCACCGCCTCGTTCGACCAGATCGTGGAGCGCCTCTCCCTCATCGGCCTCGAGGTCGAGGGCGTGGAGGACAAGGCCAAGCAGCTCGCGCCCTTCGTGGTGGGCGAGGTGCTGACCGCCGAGAAGCACCCCAACGCGGACAAGCTGCGCGTATGCACCGTCTCCATCGGCAGCGGCGACCCCATCCAGGTGGTCTGCGGCGCGCCGAACGCGCGGGCGGGCCTGAAGACCGTCTTCGCCGCGCCGGGCACGGTCATCCCCACGTCGGGGCTGGAACTGAAGATCGGCAAGATCCGCGACGTGGAAAGCCGCGGCATGCTCTGCTCGGCCCGCGAGATGGGCCTTTCCGAGGAGCATGACGGCATCCTGGAGCTGCCGGCAGACGCTCCAGTGGGCGCGCCCTTCGCCGAGGTGCTGGGCCTCAATGACCCGGTGATTGAGATCGCCGTGACGCCGAACCGCGCCGACTGCCTCGGCGTCTCCGGCGTCGCCCGCGACCTCGCTGCCGCCGGCCTCGGCGAGTTGATGGCGCCGCGCGTGAAGCCGGTGGAAGGCACCTTCCCCGCCCCGCTGAAGGTGACGCTGGAGTTCGGCGAGTCCTCGCCGCTGTGCCCCGCCTTCGCGCTTCGGGTGGTGAAGGGCGTGAAGAACGGCCCCTCCCCCCAGTGGCTGCAGGATCGCCTGCGCGCCATCGGCCTGCGCCCCATCAACGCGCTGGTGGACGTCACCAATTTCATGACGTTCGACCGCAACCGCCCGCTCCACGTCTTCGACCTGAACAAGGTGACGGGCAATCTGGTGGTGCGCCGGGCCAAGGGCGGCGAGACACTGCTGGCGCTCGACGGCAAGACCTACATGCTCGACGAGAGCATGTGCGTCATCGCCGACGACACCGGCGTGGAGAGCCTCGCCGGCATCATGGGCGGCGAAGAGTCGGGCTGCGACGAGACCACCACCGACGTGGTGATCGAATCGGCGCTCTGGGACCCCATCAACATCGCCCAGACCGGCCGCAGGCTCGGCATCAATTCCGATGCCCGTTTCCGCTTCGAGCGCGGCATCGACCCGGCCTCCACTCTGCCGGGGCTCGACCTCGCCACCCACCTCATCCTTGAGCTGTGCGGCGGCGCGCCGTCCGATCTGGTGCTGGCGGGCGCCATCCCCGACACCAGCCGCTCCATCGCCTTCCCCCTCACCGAGGTGAAGCGGCTGACCGGGCTGGAAGCCTCCGAGGACGAGATTCGTGGCGTACTGGACAGGCTCGGCTTCGTCGTCACAGGCAGCGCGCCGGTGCTTGAGGTGGTGCCGCCCTCGTGGCGTGGCGACATAGAGGGCAAGGCGGACCTCGTGGAAGAAGTGGTGCGCATCCTCGGCCTCGAGCGCGTGCCCGCCACCGAGCTGCCGCGCGGCGCCGATGCCCGCAAGGCGGTGCTGACCACTCTCCAGCTGCGCAGCCGCAAGGCCCGGCGCGCGCTGGCCGCGCGGGGCATGGTGGAGGCGGTCACCTGGTCCTTCGTGTCCAAGGAGGCCGCGAAGATCTTCGGCGGCGGCGCGGACGCCCTCGCCCTTTCGAATCCCATCGCCTCGGACCTCTCGGACATGCGCCCGAGCCTCCTGCCCGGCCTGATCAAGGCGGCCGGCGCCAATGCGGCGCGCGGGGCCGGCGACGTGGCCCTGTTCGAGGTGGGCCAGATCTTCCTCGGCGACGGCCCCGGCGACCAGCGGCAGGCCGCCTCCGGCATCCGCCGTGGCACGGCCAAGCCCTCGGGCAGCGGCCGCCACTGGGCGGGCAATGCGGCGGTGGTGGATGCCTTCGACGCCAAGGCCGACGCCCTCGCGGCGCTTTCTGCCTGCGGCGCGCCTGTGGCGAATCTGCAGGTCACCACCGATGCCCCCGGCTGGTACCACCCCGGCCGCTCCGGCACGCTGCGCCTCGGCTCCAACGCCATGGCCCATTTCGGCGAGATCCATCCCGCCGTGCTGGAGGCCCTGGACGTGACGGGGCTGCTGATCGCCTTCGAGATCGTGCTCGACAAGATTCCCGAGCCCAAGGCCAAGGCGACGCGGGTGAAGCCGAATCTCGATCTCTCGCCCTTCCAGGCGGTGAAGCGCGACTTCGCCTTCCTCGTCGGCCGGGACGTCGCTGCCGCCGACATCCTCAGGGCGGCGCAGGGCGCGGACAAGAAGCTCGTCACCGGCGTCGGCGTGTTCGACCTCTACGAGGGCAAGGGAATCGATCCCGACAAGAAGTCGGTCGCGGTGGAGGTCACGCTCCAGCCGCGCGAGCGCACGCTCACCGACAAGGAGATCGAGGAGGTCGCCGGCCGCATCGTCGCGGAAGTGGCGAAGAAGACGGGCGCAACGCTGCGCGCCTGACGAGAAGCGCCGGCGACGCGTGTTGTCCCCATGCTCTGGATTGACGCGCGCCGCCGCTGCCCCTATAAGCCGAGCCCGAACTCAGGCGGCTGCGGCGGCCGGAGCCCAGCCCTCATTTCCGCTTGATCCTTATGGATCAGGTCGCGAGCCGGGCAGCAGCGAACCATCGCCGTCGCAGCGCCGCTGCTGGGGTCCGATCCGCAAGGCGGCCTCAAGACATCTGGAGATTTGACCGTGAAGCGCACCTATCAACCCAGCAAGCTCGTGCGCAAGCGCCGCCACGGCTTCCGTGCGCGCATGGAGACCCGCAACGGCCGCAAGATCATTGCCGCCCGCCGCGCCCACGGCCGCAAGCGCCTGTCCGCCTGAGGGTGGACCCTCGCGGAGCTGCCCGTCTTCGGGAGCCGTCCAACGTGGAACGCCCCTCGGATCTCAATCCGGATCGTCTCCGCCGGCTGGACCGCCTCAAGAAACGCCGTGATTTCCTCGCTGCGGCCAAGGCCGAGCGTGCCGGCGTCGCCTCCTTCCTCATGCAGGGCCGCGATCGCGGCGATGGGGAAGATGTGCGGGTCGGCTTCACCGTGACCAAGAAGACCGGCAATTCCGTTATGCGCAATCGCATCCGCCGCCGCCTCCGCGAGGCGGTGCGGCTGGTGCTGCCGGAGGCCGGACGCCCCGGCTTCGATTATGTGCTGGTGGCCCGCGAGGCCGCGCTGCGCACCCCCTTCGACAGCCTCGTATCCGAGATGGAGCGCGCCGTGCGCAAGCTGCACGCGCCAAAAGCTCCGAAGGATGCCTCCTCAAAAGACAGGTCGCGGCCCCGGCAGGGCGCGCCGCGAGTCTTAAAAGAGTCGCTGCCGGCGTCTAAGGACGCCGCACGCTCCACCGGCGCTGCCGGCCCGAACACTCCCGATTTGACGATGCCGCCGACGGAGACCCTCCGGCATGAGTGATAACCGCAACATGTTCATCGCCATCGGCCTGTCGATGGCGATCCTCATCGGCTGGCAGTTCTTCTTCGGCATTCCGCAGACGGAAAAGCAGCGCCAGGCCGCAGAGCAGCAGCGAATCGAGCAGGCCGCCCAGCAGCAGGCGCAGTCCGGCACCACGCCGACGCCCGGCGCGGCTCCGGGAACGACCCCCGCCGGCTTGCCCCAGACCGGCGTGCCCGGCGCCGGGCGGGCGCTGACCCGCGCCGAGGCGATCGCCGCCTCCCCCCGCGCGCCCATCGCCACCCAGCGCCTCAGCGGCTCGATCTCGCTGCGCGGCGCCCGGGCGGACGACCTCCTGCTGACCGAGTATCACGAGACGGTGGACCCCAAGAGCCCGAACATCGTGCTCCTGTCGCCGTCCGGCGGTCCCAATCCCTTCTATGCGGAATTCGGCTGGACCTCGGCCGCCGGCGCCGGCGTCGCCGTGCCCGGCCCCGACACCCTGTGGACCGCCCAGCCCGGCGCGACCCTGACGGAAAAGACCCCCCTCGTCCTCACCTGGGACAATGGGCAGGGCCTGACCTTCCGCCGCACCTTCACCATCGACGATCATTACATGTTCGCGGTGAAGGACGAGGTGGAGAACAAGGGCGCCGCCGCCGCCACGCTTTACCCTTATGCCCTCGTCTCGCGCCACGGCGTGCCCAAGGTCGAGGGCTTCTACATCCTGCACGAGGGCCTGATCGGCGTCCTCGGCGACAATGGCCTGCAGGAAGTCACCTATGCCAAGCTGGACAAGGAGAAGCCCCTCACCTTCTCCTCCACCGGCGGCTGGCTCGGCATAACGGACAAATACTGGGCGGCGACCGTCATTCCCGACCAGAGCGTGAAGGTGGACGCGAAGTTCTCCTCGGCCATGATCAACGGCCAGCAGACCTTCCAGACCGACTATCTCGCCCAGCCCCTGACGGTGGAGCCGGGCGGCAAGGTCGCCTCCTCCGGCCAGCTCTTCGCCGGCGCCAAGGTGGTGCAGGTGGTGGACGGCTATGCCGAGACCTACAAGATCGACCGCTTCGACCGGCTGATCGACTGGGGCTGGTTCTACTTCATCACCAAGCCGCTGTTCCTCGTCATCGACTGGATCTATCGCGTCGTCGGCAATTTCGGCGTCGCCATCCTCGTGGTGACCGTGCTGCTGAAGGGCATCTTCTTCCCGCTCGCCAACAAGTCCTACGCCTCGATGGCGAAGATGAAGGCGGTGCAGCCGGAACTCACCTCCATCCGCGAACGCTACGCCGACGACAAGGTGAAGCAGCAGCAGGCGATGATGGAGCTGTACAAGAAGGAGAAGATCAATCCGGTTGCGGGGTGCCTGCCCATCCTGATCCAGATCCCGGTGTTCTTCGCCCTCTACAAGGTGCTGTTCGTGACCATCGAGATGCGGCACGCGCCGTTCTTCGGCTGGATCCGCGACCTCTCGGCGCCCGATCCGACCACCGTGTTCAACCTGTTCGGGCTGATCCCCTGGGATCCCGGCTCCGTGCCGGTCATCGGCAGCTATCTCCTGCTCGGCGCCTGGCCGCTCATCATGGGCGTGACCATGTGGGTGCAGATGAAGCTGAACCCGGCCCCGCCGGACCCGACCCAGCAGATGATCTTCAACTGGATGCCCATCATCTTCACCTTCATGCTGGCGCACTTCGCCGCCGGACTGGTGATCTACTGGGCCTGGAACAACACCCTCTCCGTCACCCAGCAGGCGCTCATCATGCGGCGGCACGGGGTGAAGATCGAACTGTGGGACAACATCAAGAGCGCCATAGGCCTCGGCAAGAAGCAGGCGGCGAAGGGATAGCCGCACCGCTGTTTCGAACGGGATCGAAACGCCGCGCTCCTCCGAGCGCGGCGTTTCTGTTTTGCATGTATATGTAACCATATTGACACGTGACTAAATTGGAACATATTGCACCCATGGATGACGTCTTCGCCGCCCTGTCCCACCCCGTCCGGCGAACGGTGCTCGATCTGCTACGGGAGCACGATGGCCGCACGCTTGGCGAGCTGGAGCAGGCGCTGAAGCCGCACACCACCCTCACCCGCTTCGGCGTGATGAAACACCTCAAGGTGCTGGAGGAAGCACATCTCCTCCTCACCCGGAAAGTGGGCCGTGAGAAGCACCACTATCTCAACCCGGTCCCTATCCAGCTCGTCGCCGACCGCTGGATTTCCCGTTATGCCGCGCCGCATATGGCGGCGATGACCGGCCTGAAGCTTCTTTTGGAGAACAATCCAATGAGTTCCACCGCGCCGAAGCACATCTATGAGTTGTTCATCAAGGCGACGCCTCAAGCCCTTTGGGAGGTGCTGGCGGACGATGCGAAAACGCCGCTCTATGAGCACTTCAACATGACCAGCCGGACCGAATGGCGGACCGGAGGCTCGCGGAACTATTACATGGGCGACCGGCAGGTCATCGCCTGCACCATCCTGGAAATGGAGCCACCGCATCGGCTTGTCCTGTCCTTCCACGCCCAGTGGGCGCCAGACGTAGCGGCGGACAAGCCCTCGCGGGTCACATGGGAGATCGCGCCGATCGGCGCGGATGCCTGCAAGCTGACGCTCATTCACGACGATTTCGACGGAGAGACGGCAACCTCCAAGGCCGTGGTGCACGGCTGGCCGGAGGGATTGTCCCGGCTCAAGACCCTCGTTGAGACGGGCGAGCCCTTCCAGATGGCCGCGCCGGCTGCCTGACGGCCCGCAAGCGCATCAAACCAAGGATCTGGAGCCTCTCCCCGATTCCATGAAACCAGGAGACGCTCTAGACGCGAGCCTCCGGCAGATAGCAGCGCCCGCCCTCCCCGCCCGGCATCTGCGGCAGGAAGCTGCCACCCTCGCGGGCGAGGAAGTCCATCAGCGCCTGACCGGCCGGCATCAGGCGCTTGTCGCGGGCGCGCACGGCCAGCCACTGGCGCACCACCGGCAGCCCCTCCACCTCCAGCACACGCAGTCGGCCGTCCGCCACCTCCGCCGCCACCGTGTGGGCGGAGATGAAGGCGAGGCCGAGCCCCGCCATCACCGATTGCTTGATGGTCTCGTTGGAGCCGATCTCCATGGCGATGGGCGGGTTGGGCGCCCCCGCCTCCTCGAACACCCGCTCCATGAGCATGCGCGTGCCCGACCCAGGCTCGCGCACCAGAAGCGATTCGCGGGCGAGATCGGCCGGGGTGATTCGCTTGCGCCGCTTGAAAAGGGGATGGTCCACGGGCGCCACGACGATGTGCGGATGGTCGCCGATGAGCCGCGTCTCCGCCTCCAGCGCGGTGGGGGGACGGCCCATGATCGCCACGTCGAAATCGAGGCTCACCATGCCCCGGAGGATGTCCTCGCGATTGCCGATGATGAGCTTCAGCTCGATTTCCGGCCGCCGCCGGCGAAAAGCGGCAAGCGCCATGGGGGCGAAATATTTGGCGGTGGAGACCACCCCCACCACCACCGAACCCCGCTCGGGGCTCTTCATCGCCGCGATGGCCTGCTCGGCCTCGGACAAGGCCCGCGCGATGCGCTCCTGAGCCGACAGAAGCTCCTGTCCAGCGGCGGTCGGTCGCAGACGGCCGTCCACGCGCTCGAAGACGGGGACACCGATGTCCTCCTCCAGCGCCTTCATCTGGGCGGTGACCGCAGGCGGGCTCAAACCCATGTCCTGCGCGGCTTTGGCGTAGGAGCCGGAGGCCGCGGCGAGGGCCACGAGGCGGAGTTGGCGAAGGGTCCAGTGGGGCGCCAATTCAGGTTTCCTGAATGCCGAGTTCATATCATTTAAATTTACCTGAAATCGAGCCGGGGGCAAGGTCACCTCAACAAACAGGAGGGCCGCCATCATGGGTGCCGACGCCGCCATCGGGCAGATCAAGGACGCCAAGAAGAGGTACGCCGCAGGCGTGCTGAAGTATGCGCAGATGGGCTATTGGGATGGCGACTACGTCCCCAAGGACACTGACATCCTCGCGCTGTTCCGCGTCACCCCCCAGGACGGCGTCGACCCCATTGAGGCAGCTGCGGCCGTCGCCGGCGAAAGTTCCACCGCCACCTGGACCGTGGTGTGGACCGACCGCCTCACCGCCGCCGACATGTACCGCGCCAAGGCCTACAAGGTGGAGCCGGTGCCGGGCCAGCCGGGGCAGTATTTCTGCTGGGTCGCCTACGACCTCGACCTATTCGAGGAAGGCTCCATCGCCAACCTCACCGCCTCGATCATCGGCAACGTCTTCTCCTTCAAGCCGCTGAAGGCCTGCCGCCTGGAGGACATGCGCCTCCCCGTCGCCTATGTGAAGACCTTCCGCGGCCCGCCCACCGGCATCGTGGTGGAGCGCGAGCGCCTCGACAAGTTCGGCCGCCCGCTGCTGGGCGCCACCACCAAGCCGAAGCTGGGTCTGTCCGGCAAGAATTACGGCCGCGTGGTCTACGAAGGCCTCAAGGGCGGCCTCGACTTCGTGAAGGATGACGAGAACATCAACTCGCAGCCCTTCATGCACTGGCGCGACCGCTTCCTCTACTGCATGGAAGCCGTCAACAAGGCGCAGGCCGAGACCGGCGAGGTGAAGGGGCACTACCTCAACATCACCGCCGGCACCATGGAGGAGATGTACCGCCGCGCCGAATTCGCCAAGGAGCTGGGCTCCGTGGTGGTGATGGTGGACCTCATCGTCGGCTGGACCGCGATCCAGTCCATCTCCCACTGGTGCCGGGAGAACGACATGATCCTGCACATGCACCGTGCGGGCCATGGCACCTACACGCGCCAGAAGGGCCACGGCATCTCGTTCCGCGTCATCGCCAAGTGGCTGCGCCTCGCCGGCGTCGACCATCTCCACACCGGCACCGCGGTGGGCAAGCTGGAAGGCGACCCCATGACCGTGCAGGGCTACTACAACGTCTGCCGCGAGACGACGACGAAGACCGACTACACCCGTGGCATCTTCTTCGATCAGGACTGGGCGGGCCTGCGCAAGGTCATGCCGGTCGCCTCGGGCGGCATCCACGCCGGCCAGATGCACCAGCTCATCGACCTGTTCGGCGAGGACGTGGTGCTCCAGTTCGGCGGCGGCACCATCGGCCATCCGGACGGCATCCAGGCCGGCGCCATCGCCAACCGCGTCGCCCTCGAGACCATGATCCTCGCCCGCAACGAGGGCCGGGACATCAAGAACGAAGGCCCGGAAATCCTCATCGAGGCCGCCAAGTGGTGCCAGCCGCTGCGCGCCGCGCTCGATACCTGGGGCGAGGTGACCTTCAACTACGCCTCCACCGACACGTCCGACTTCGTGCCCACCGCGTCCGTCGCCTGAGGAGAAGAGACATGCGCATCACCCAAGGCACCTTCTCCTTCCTGCCCGACCTCACGGCGACCCAGGTCAAGGCCCAGATCCAGTATGCGCTGGAACAGAACTGGGCGGTCTCGGTCGAATACACGGACGATCCCCATCCCCGGAACACCTATTGGGAAATGTGGGGCCTGCCCATGTTCGACCTGCGTGACGCCGCCGGCGTCTATGGCGAGGTCGAGGCCTGCCGCGCCGCCCATCCCGGCAAATATGTGCGCGTGAACGCCTTCGACTCCACCCGTGGGTGGGAGACGATCCGCCTGTCCTTCATCGTGCAGCGCCCGGCGAAGGAAGACGGCTTCCGCCTCGACCGCACCGAGGGTCCGGGCCGCACCCAGCGCTATGCACTCCAGAACCGGGCCTACGCGGCCGGGTGACCTGACCAACCTTTTCGAGCTTCACCAGCGCGGCCGTTCCCACCGCGCCACTTAACGCCGAGGTTCGACCATGCTCGATGTCGCCACATCCGCACCGTCCGCCGCGTTGCCGGCTGAGGCTGGCGAGGGCAGGCTCGACCTCGGCGCTCTCTTCACCGAGAGCGAAGTCCCCGAATTCCTCGCCGAGCTGGACGAGGGCCTGATCGGCCTCAAGCCCGTCAAGCGGCGCATCCGCGAGATCGCCGCCCACCTCGTCATCGGCCGGGCCCGCGAAAAGCTGGGCCTCACCTCCGGCGCGCCGACGCTGCACATGGCGTTCACCGGCAATCCCGGTACCGGCAAGACCACCGTCGCCCTCAAGATGGCGCAGATCCTCCACCGCCTCGGATATGTGCGGCGGGGTCATCTTGTCTCGGTGACGCGGGATGATCTTGTGGGTCAATATATCGGCCACACGGCACCGAAGACCAAAGAGATTCTTAAGAAGGCCATGGGCGGCGTCCTGTTCATAGACGAGGCTTATTATCTGTACCGGCCCGAGAACGAGCGGGATTACGGTCAGGAAGCCATCGAGATCCTGCTCCAGGTGATGGAAAACCAGCGGGACGATCTCGTCGTGATCCTCGCCGGCTACAAGGACCGCATGGACCGCTTCTTCGAGAGCAATCCCGGCTTCCGCTCCCGCATCGCCCACCACATCGACTTCCCCGATTACGAGGACGCCGAGCTGGTGGAGATCGCCAGGACCATGGCGGCCGACGCCGACTACATCTTCAGCCCGGAGGCCGAGGTCGCCATCGAGGAATATGTGGCCAAGCGCCGGCTTCAGCCGAACTTCGCCAACGCGCGCTCCATCCGCAACGCCCTGGACCGCATGCGCCTGCGCCAGTCCCTGCGCCTGTTCGAGACCGGCGGCCTCACCGACCGCGAGGCCCTCGCCACCATCACCGAGCGGGATGTCCGCGCCAGCCGGGTGTTTGCCGGCGGCATCGACGCCCCCGACTACAAGCCCCAGGCGGAATAATCCGCCACGGGGTCAAAGACGACCAAAGAACAAAACCTGTGACGGCCCGACGAACGGGCCGCGCGGAGGAGCCCTCAGGGAGACCTGCCATGTTGGAGCCGAACGCAGACCATCGGGCCGCAGCCGCACAGGCTGTTGCTGCCTCGCGCATCACGCTCACCGTCATGCTGGACGAGTGGGCGGGTGCGGATGCCCGCCGCCGCGCCGTCGCGGATACCGTCTGCGCCCTTGCCACCGGCTGCGCGTCGCTGGCCGCCGCCATCGCCGAGGGGCCGCTCGCCGGCGATCTCGCCCGCACCCTCTCTTCCGGCGAGGCCGGCGAAGGCCAGAAGGCGCTCGACGTCATCTCCAACGACATCGTCATCGGCGCGCTTAAGGCGGCGCCGGTCGCGGCGGTGGCGTCCGAGGAGAATGACGCGCCGGTCCTGCTCGATCCTGCGGCGCCGCTCCTCGTTGCCATCGATCCGCTGGACGGCTCGTCCAACATCGACACCGACATCTCGGTGGGCACCATCTTCGCGGTCTTCCCCCGACCCGAGGGCGCCGACGCATCCGCCTCCTCGGCCTTCCTGCAGAACGGCCGGGACATGCTGGCGGCGGGCTACGTCATCTACGGCCCGCACACCGCGATGATGCTGACGCTGGGCGCCGGCACCTGGCATTTCGCCCTCGACCGCGCCGGCCTCTTCCGTCTGGTCGATGCCGAGGTGAAGGTGAAGGAGGGCGCGGCCGAGTTCGCCATCAACATGTCCAACTACCACCACTGGGACGCGCCGGTGCGCGACTATGTGGACGACTGCCTCGCCGGCAAGAAGGGCCCGCGGGAGCGCGACTTCAACATGCGCTGGGTGGCCTCCATGGTGGCGGACGCGCACCGCATCTTCCAGCGCGGCGGCATCTATCTCTATCCCGGCGATGGCCGGAAGGGCTACAGCCACGGCCGCCTGCGCCTGCTCTACGAGGCCTTCCCGGTGGCCTTCCTGATGGAACAGGCCGGCGGTTGCGCCACTGATGGCCGGGGCGCGATCCTCGACCTGACCGCCGACGCCCTGCACCAGCGCGTGCCGTTCATCTTCGGCTCGCGCGACGAGGTGGCCCGCGTCAGCCGCTATCACCTCGAGCCGAACGGCCACGGCGAGCGCTCGCCGCTGTTCGCCCGGCGCGGACTGTTCATCTGACCCGCGCCCCCTGACCTTCGGAACTCGAGCATCCCATGTCCATCAAGCACCCCATCATCGTCGTCACCGGTTCGTCGGGCGCCGGAACGACCTCCGTCAAGCGGACCTTCGAGCAGATCTTCTACCGCGAGAAGGTCAAGGCGGCCTTCGTGGAAGGCGACAGCTTCCACCGCTACGACCGCTATGAGATGCGCGAGCTGATGGCCGCCGAGGCGGCCAAGGGCAACAAGCACTTCAGCCACTTCTCGCCCGAAACCAACCGGCTCGATGATCTCGCCCAGTTGTTCAAGGACTATGGCGCCACCGGCTCCGGCCGCTTCCGCCACTATGTCCACGATGCCGGCGAGGCGAAGCTCTACAACACCGAACCTGGCCGCTTCACCGATTGGGAAGATCTGGAGCAGGGCACCGACATCCTGTTCTACGAGGGCCTGCACGGGGCGGTCGTCACGGACGAGCTGAACCTCGCCCAGCATGCCGACCTGAAGATCGGCGTGGTTCCCGTCATCAACCTCGAGTGGATTCAGAAGATCCATCGCGACAAGGCCACGCGCGGCTATTCCACCGAGGACGTGACCGACACCATCATGCGGCGCATGCCCGATTACGTGCGCTACATCTGCCCCCAGTTCACCGAGACCGACATCAACTTCCAGCGCGTGCCGACGGTGGACACCTCCAACCCGTTCATCGCCCGCTGGATTCCGACGCCGGACGAGTCGATGGTCGTGATCCGCTTCCGTGACCCACACGGCATCGATTTCCCGTACCTGCTGTCGATGATCCACAACAGCTTCATGTCGCGGGCGAATTCCATCGTCATCCCGGGCAACAAGCAGGATCTCGCCATGCAGCTCCTGCTGACCCCGCTCATCATGAAGCTCATGGACCGCAAGCGCCGCGCCGCCTGAGGCGGGCGCGACAGTCCCTCCCCCGCGCCGGGGGGAGGGCGAGGGGGAGGGTGGCACGTTCTTGAGCCCCGAAGCCCGGGCGACCTTGGACGCGTGGCTGCCGCCCTCCCCCCACCTCTTCCGGACGGAGCGTGGCCCCCTCCGGCACGAGATGGCGCGTGTTGCGTAACCGATTGAAGGCCCGCCCTCCCCGCCGACTCCGGGACGGGATCTCCGGGCGCGCGAGCCGAAGGGAGAACACCATGACCGCCCACGCCGCTGCCATTGCCGCTGCCGAAGCTCCGGCGCCCGTCGACCGTTCGCCCGGCGCGCTCGGCTGGCCTGTGACGGCGGCCCTGCGTGCGCTCGCCATGGACGGCGTGGAGCAGGCCAAATCCGGCCACCCCGGCGCGCCCATGGGCATGGCCGAGATCGCCGCCGTGCTCTGGCGCGAGCATCTGCGGCACAATCCGGCGGACCCGTCCTGGCCGGACCGCGACCGCTTCGTGCTCTCCAACGGGCACAGCTCCATGCTCATCTATGCGCTCCTGCACCTCACCGGCTACGATCTGCCGATTGCCGAGCTGAAGCGCTTCCGCCAGCTGCATTCGCGCACGCCCGGCCATCCCGAGCTGGGCATGACGCCGGGTGTTGAGACCACCACCGGCCCGCTCGGCCAGGGCCTCGCCAATGCGGTGGGCATGGCCATTGCCGAGAAGACGCTGGCGGCCCAGTTCAACCGGCCGGGCCTTTCCATCGTCGATCACCGCACCTTCGTCTTCCTCGGCGACGGCTGCCTGATGGAGGGCGTGAGCCACGAGGCCTGCTCCCTCGCCGGCCGGCTCGGCCTCGGGAAGCTCGTCGCCTTCTATGACGACAACGGCATCTCCATCGACGGCAAGGTCGAGGAGTGGTTCCCGGACGACACTCCGGCCCGCTTCGCCGCCTATGGCTGGCAGGTCGTCCGCGACGTGGACGGCCATTCCCCCGCGCAGCTGCGGGCGGCGGTCGAGGCGGCGCTTGCCGAGACCGGCAAGCCGACGCTGATCTGCTGCAAGACCACCATCGGCCGCGGCGCCCCCACCAAGGAAGGCCACCAGGACACCCACGGCGCCCCGCTCGGGCCTGAGGAGATCGCCCGTACCCGCGCCGCCATGGGCTGGGAGCATGCGCCCTTCGAGGTGCCGGACGACATCTACGCTCTGTGGAATGCGCGCAAGGACGGCGCCGCCCGCCAGTCGGCGTGGGAGGCGCGGATGGAAGCCTATGCGCGCGCCTATCCGGCGGAGGCCGCCGAATTCCGCCGCCGGCTCAAGGGCGACCTCTCTCCCGCCTTCGTGGCGACTTATGACGCAGCCCTCAAGGCAACGGTGGAGAAGGCCGAGACGGTGGCCACCCGCAAGGCCAGCCAGCTCGCGCTGGCTGCTCTCGCCCCGGCGGTACCGGAATTCCTCGGCGGCTCGGCGGACCTTGCCCATTCCAACCTCACCACCTTCCCCGGCGCCGTACCCATCACCCGCGATCCGGCCGGCAACCAGATCTTCTACGGCGTGCGCGAGTTCGGCATGTCGGCGATCGCCAACGGCATCGCCCTGCACGGCGGGTTCATCCCCTTCGTCGCCACCTTCCTCGTGTTCTCGGACTATGCCCGCAACGCCATGCGCATGAGCGCGCTGATGGGCCAGCGGGTGATCTACATCCTCACCCACGATTCCATCGGCCTCGGCGAGGACGGCCCCACCCACCAGCCGGTGGAGCATGTGGAGAGCCTGCGCCTCATCCCCAATCTCGACGTGTGGCGCCCCGCCGACACGGTGGAGACGCTGAGCGCGTGGCACGCCGCTTTGACGCGCAAGAACGGGCCGAGCGCCCTCATCCTCTCCCGTCAGAACCTGCCCTGCTGGCCGCGCGACGCCGCGCAAATCGAGGCGATCGAGGCCGGCGCCTATGTGCTGCGCGAGAGCGAGGGGCTCGCCCGCGCGGTGCTGGTCGCCACCGGTTCCGAGGTGAAGCTGGCGGCGGCGGCGGCGGACCTGCTCGATACCGCCGGCATCCCGACCCGCATCGTCTCCATGCCCTGCCGCGAGCGCTTCGAGGCGCTGACCGAAACCGAGCGTGCCACCCTGTTTCCCAAGGGTGTGCCCGTGGTGGCGGTGGAGGCGGGCGTGACCCGCGGCTGGCGCGGCCTCTCCGGCACGCGCGCCGACGCCATCACCGCCATCGGCATCGACCGCTTCGGCGAATCCGCGCCGGAAAAGGATCTCTGGCCGCTCTTCGGCTTCACGCCGGAGGCCGTGGCGGACGCCGTGCGGCGGGTGGTGGGGTGAGAAACGCCGCGTCTGTGGCCCGCTTCTACGGCCGTCATGCCCCCGGCTTGTCCGGGGCATCCACCGGCCCGCATGACCGGTGAAGGACAGCGGACACCGGCCAAACGGCATCGTGGATCCCCCGGACAAGCCGGGGGATGGCGGGACGAACGGGACCATGGCGCTCGCATTCCGAGACGCCGACTTGAACATTGAAGAGGAGAGGACAATGGCCCTCGTTTCCATGCGCCAGCTGCTCGACCATGCGGCGGAGCATTCCTACGGACTGCCAGCCTTCAACGTGAACAACATGGAGCAGGTGAAGGCGATCATGGATGCGGCGCGCGCCACGTCCTCGCCGGTCATCCTGCAAGGCTCCGCCGGCGCCCGCAAATATGCCGGCGAGCCGTTCCTGCGCCATCTCATCGCCGCCGCCGTGGAGGCCTATCCCGAAATCCCGGTGGTGATGCACCAGGACCACGGCGCCTCCCCCGCGGTCTGCATGGGCGCCATCAAGTCCGGCTTCTCCTCGGTGATGATGGACGGCTCCCTGAAGGAAGACGGCAAGACCCCCGCCGACTACGACTACAACGTCTCCGTCACCGCCAAGGTGGTGGAACTGGCCCATGCGGTGGGCGTGTCGGTGGAAGGCGAGCTTGGCTGCCTCGGCTCGCTGGAGACCGGCAAGGGAGAGGCCGAGGACGGTCACGGTGCCGAGGAGGCCCTCGACCATTCCCGCCTGCTGACCGATCCGGACGAGGCCGCGCAGTTCGTGAAGGCCACCCAGTGCGATGCACTGGCCATCGCCATCGGCACCTCCCACGGCGCCTACAAATTTACCCGCAAGCCCACCGGCGACATCCTCGCCATCGACCGCATCAAGGCGATCCACCAGCGCATCCCCACCACCCATCTGGTGATGCACGGCTCGTCCTCGGTGCCGCAGGAACTGCTTGAGGAAATCCGCACCTATGGCGGCGACATCAAGGAGACCTACGGCGTGCCGGTGGAGGAGATCCAGGAAGGCATCCGCTACGGCGTGCGCAAGGTGAACATCGACACCGACATCCGCCTCGCCATGACCGCCGCCATCCGCCGCGTCGGCGCCAAGAACAAGAGCGAGTTCGACCCGCGCAAGTTCATGGCCGCCGCCATGGACGAGGCGAAGAAGGTCTGCATCGCCCGCTTCGAGGCCTTCGGCTCCGCCGGCAAGGCGGAAATGGTGCGCCCCATCGAGCTGGACGACATGGCGCGGCGCTACGCATCCGGCGAACTCGCGCAAGTGGTGCATTGAACGGGTGCATTGAACGGGTGCATTGAGCGGACGGCTGGCGCCCACGCGGCGCCGTGCCTATAGAGTGCCTGAGGCGGCCATGGCCGCCTCTTTCCCCGGACAAGCCACAGCGAAGCTGGAGCGCTGATCCGGGATCCATGGAAGGATCCTGCGCAGCAGGCTCTTTTCAGGGACGGTCATGAAGGGAGCCGCCTTCGGCGCAGTCTTGTGCCGGACCCCGGCTCTCCAGACGTTGAGGAGATTGCCATGGCCCGCGCCTATCCCATCATCGCCCCGTCCATTCTTTCGGCGGACTTCACCCGCCTCGGTGCCGAGGTGGATGCGGTGCTCGAGGGCGGTGCCGAGTGGATCCATTTCGACGTGATGGACAACCATTACGTCCCCAACCTCACCATCGGCCCGCTGATCCTCCAGTCCCTGCGCAAGGCGACGAAGGCGTTCGTGGACGTCCACCTCATGGTGAGGCCGGTGGACGGCATGATCGAGGCCTTCGCGAGCGCCGGCGCCGACCTCATCTCCTTCCACCCGGAAGCGTCCGAGCATGTGGACCGCTCGCTCCAGCTCATCCGCTCCAAGGGCGTGAAGGCGGGCCTGGTGCTGAACCCGGCCACCCCCCTCTCTGTGCTGGACTACACGCTGGAGCAGCTCGACCTCGTGCTGGTCATGTCGGTGAATCCCGGCTTCGGCGGGCAGGCCTTCATCCCCTCGGCGCTGGACAAGCTCAAGGCCATCCGGGAGCGCATCGACGCCTCGGGCCGCGACATCCGCCTGGAGATCGACGGCGGGGTGAAGGTGGACAATATCGGCGCCATCGCGGCCGCCGGGGCGGACACCTTCGTCGCCGGCAGCGCCATCTATGGCGCCAAGGACTATGCCGCGACCATCGCCGCCATGAAGCGCGAAATCGCCGCCGCGACCGGCACCGCTGCGGCGGCGTGAGGCTATCTCAAGCGGTGCGGCTCCTGAGCGAAGACGCTCGGCACCGGTCGAAGACCGCAGCCGAGCCGATCAATGCCCCGGCCGGCGCGGCGCGATGATCTCGCCCCGTGCCCGTTCCGCCCGCTCGATCAGGTATTTTGCCACCAGCGTGAACAGTGCCACGCCGGCGAGCACGGTGGCGGCTGCGAAGGCCGCGACCGTGTGGCTGTCCTGATAGAGCAGCTCGATCTGCAGCGGCAGGGTCGAGGTCTGGCCCCGGATGTTGCCAGAGACGATGGAGACGGCGCCGAACTCGCCCATCACCCGCGCATTGCACAGGGCCGCGCCGTAGAGCAGCGCGAACTTCACGTTGGGCAGGGTGACGAGCCGCAGCACGTCAAAGCCCGAGGCGCCCAGGCTCACCGCCGCTTCCTCCTCGTCGCGCCCCTGCGCCATCATCAGCGGCACCAGCTCGCGCAGCACGAAGGGCGCGGTGACGAACAGGCTGGCGAGGATGATGGCCGGCACCGCGAACATGATCTTGATGTCGTTTGCCTGCAGGAACGGCCCGAACAGCCCCTGCGCCCCATAGACGAAGAGATAGGCGACGCCGGCCACGATGGGCGAGATGGAGAAGGGCAGCTCCGCCAGGGCCAGCAGCAGGTTGCGGCCGCGGAAGGAGAATTTCGTCACCGCCCAGGCCGCCGCGATTCCGAAGGCGGTGTTGAGCGGCACGCAGATGATGGCGGCGAGCAGCGTCAGCCCCACCGCGTGCAGCGTATCGGGCCGGGCGAGCGCTTCGAGATAGGCCGGGAGGCCGCGCGCGAAGGCCTCGGCGAAGATGACCGCCAGCGGCGCGATCAGCGCCAGCGCAGTGGTCGCCAGCACCAATGTGAGAATCACCGCGCGGGTTGCCGTGCCGTCGCCGACGCGCAGGCGGTGGCGGTTGACGGGATACGCCATCAGGCATCCCCCATCGCGAACTTCTGGTGCCACGCCTGCACGGCGTTGACGATCAGCAGCATGAGGAAGGCGAGGCCAAGCATGGTGACGGCGATGGCCGCCGCGGCGGCATAGTCATATTCCTCCAGCCGGATGAAGGTGAGCAGCGCCACGATCTCGGTGCGGAACGGCTGGTTGCCGGCGATGAACACCACCGCGCCGAACTCGCCCAAAGAGCGGGCGAAGGCCAGCGACGTGCCGGCGAGGAAGGCCGGGAAGATCGCGGGAAAGATGATGCGGCGGAAGATGGTGAGGTCGCTCGCGCCCAGCGTCGCGCCTGCCTCTTCCAGCTCCGGCTCCATGTCCTCCAGCACCGGCTGCACCGTGCGCACCACGAAGGGGATCGAGGTGAAGGCCATGGCGCAGACGATGCCGGCCGGAGCGTAAGCCACCTGAATGCCCCACTGCGCCAGCGGCGCGCCGAACCAGCCGTTCTTGGCGAACAGCGCCGTCAGCGCGAGGCCAGCCACCGCCGTGGGCAAGGCGAAGGGCACGTCGACCATGGCATCAAGCAGGCGCTTGCCGGGAAACTCGTAGCGCACCAGCACCCAGGCGAGGGCAAGGCCATAGACCGCGTTGAACAGCGCCGCCAGCGCCGCCGTGGTCAGCGTCACCTGGAAGGAGGCGAGCGTGCGCGGCGAGGTGATGATGGCGATGTAGCGCTCGAAGCCCACATCCGCCGCCTTCAGCAGCAGCGCGCCGATGGGCAGGAGCACGATGAGGCCGAGATAGAGCAGCGTGAGGCCGAGCGAGAGCCGCAGGCCCGGAATGACGCTTCGGCGCGACTGGCGGCTCAGCATCGGCAGCGCGAAGCGGGGGCGGGGCATGGGCTCTTAGGGGGCATCTTGCGCTGGAGGGTCGGGCCGACGTCGCGGCATACGGCCGTTATGGCGCGCACGGGCGGAAATGTCATGCTTGGCCGGGATAAAAATTAAACACCGCGAAATCGCTGTGATTTCACGCCACAAAAAAGGGCCGCGAGGCGGCCCCTTCCGTCTTCTTCGGTTGCTTCGGTTGCCTTGGCTCAAAACCCCGGCAGGTCGAAGGCGCCCGGCAGCGGCCAGCGCAGGCCAGTGATCGGGCCGGGCCCAGCGGCGGTGGGTCCATAGGTCGGGTAGAAGTAGCCGGGCGAAAGCGCGTAGTCGAGATAGGACTTGGAGCCGGGCTTCACCACGGTTCCGGCGTCGAGATACGAGCGGCGCTCGACGACGATACGATTGCGCTTCTTCACCGTCTGCGCCTCGGCGCTGTCGGCGGAAGCGATGGAGAAGGCACCCGTGGTCGCCGCGATGGCCGCGACCGCCAGCGACACCGAGAGCGCCGTCTTCAGGCCCGTGCGGGCAAGAGAAGCGAAGGCGGTGAACGAAGCGAAACCCATGGCATCCTCCCAGATCGGCGCAGGGCCGACCTTGACTGGATTAATAGACGTTTGTCCCCTGCGCAAGGAAACCCGCCTCCTCGGCGCCATGTTCCCGCCGTCTCGCGGCCGGCGCGTGGCGTTCACGCAACAGTCGCTTGCGCCGATGGCATGGCTGATCGCGAATCTTCGATTTGCAAGGCTAGGGGGTTCGGCCTAAAAGCACGGTCTTCGGCCGCATGGGCCGATACATCCGAGGAACATCATGGGTTACAAGGTCGCCGTCGTCGGCGCCACGGGCAACGTGGGCCGGGAGATTCTCTCGATCCTCGACGAGCGGGGCTTCCCCGCGGACGAGGTCGTTGCGCTCGCTTCGCGAAAGTCGCAGGGCGTGGAAGTCTCTTACGGCGACAAAACCCTGAAGGTGAAGGCGCTTGAGACCTACGACTTCTCCGACACCGACATCTGCCTGATGTCGGCCGGCGGGGCCGTGTCCAAGGAATGGTCGCCGAAGATCGGCGCGCAGGGCTGCGTCGTCATCGACAATTCGTCCCAGTGGCGCATGGACCCGGACGTGCCGCTGATCGTTCCCGAGGTGAATGCGGACGCCATCGTCGGCTTCTCCAAGAAGAACATCATCGCCAATCCGAACTGCTCCACGGCGCAGCTCGTGGTCGCGCTGAAGCCGCTGCATGATGCCGCGACCATCAAGCGCGTGGTGGTCTCCACCTACCAGTCCGTCTCCGGCGCCGGCAAGGACGGCATGGACGAGCTGTTCTCCCAGACGCGGGCCATCTTCGTCTCCGATCCGGTGGAGCCGAAGAAGTTTCCGAAGCGCATCGCCTTCAACCTCATCCCGCAGATCGACGTCTTCATGGACGACGGTTACACCAAGGAAGAGTGGAAGATGGTGGCCGAGACCAAGAAGATTCTCGACCCCAAGATCAAGCTCACGGCCACCTGTGTCCGCGTGCCGGTCTTCATCTCCCACTCCGAGGCGGTGAACGTGGAGTTCGAGAAGGAGCTTTCGGCCGACGACGCGCGCAAGATCCTGCGCGAGGCGCCGGGCATCCTCGTCATCGACACCCGTGAGCCGGGCGGCTACGCCACCCCCCACGAGGCAGCCGGCGAGGACGCGACCTACATCTCGCGCCTGCGCGACGACCCGACCGTGGACAACGGCATCGCCTTCTGGTGCGTGTCGGACAATCTGCGCAAGGGCGCCGCGCTGAACGCGGTGCAGATTGCCGAGGTGCTGGTGAACCGCAAGCTCATCACCGCCCGTTCCAAGGCGGCGTGAGCGTTTCAACACTTTGAGAGTGACGGACGGCCCGCTTCGGCGGGCCGTTTGCTTTTGGGGGTCAGCGCGGCCGGGAGCGGGTGCGCTGCGCCACGGCCACCACCAGCGCCACGCCTGCGGCGAAGGCGATGGTCTCGGCGTCCGGCACCTCGCCATTGATCGGCCAGGCGAGGCCCACCGTCACGAAGGTTTGCAGCAACTGCATCTGCCCGACGCGGGCGATGCCGCCTGTGGCGAGCCCGGCGTTCCAGAAAAAGAAGCCGATGAGCTGGCTGAACAGGCCGAGATAGACCAGCGCCGCCCAGGAGGCGCCCGCAACGTCCCCCGCCCCGCCCCATGGAAAGGTGAGGAGCGCGAGCGGCAGCGTCACCGGCAGGCAGAGGATCAGCATGAAGGCGATCACCTCCCACCCCGACATGGTGCGGGCGAGGCCGCCCGAGACGGCGTAGCCGATGGCGCAGGCGATGACGCCGAGGAACAGCAGGCTGTCGCCCATCCCCAGCGCACCGCCCGCGCCATTGCGCAAGGCGAAGGCCACCACCAGTCCGGCCCCCACCGCACTCGCGGCGAACAGGCCGAGGCCCGGCCGTTCCCCGGCCAGCAACATGGCGGCGATGGCCGTGCACAGGGGCAGAAGTCCAAGCACGATGCCGCCATGGGCCGCCGGCACCGTCTGGGTGGCGACGCCGATGGCCAGCGGGAACACGAAAATCAGGCAGGCGGAGGAGACAGCGAGGCGCCACAGCACCGCGCGCTGGCCGAACGGCCACGGCCGGCGCATCACCAGCACCAGCCCCAGCGCCGCGAAACCTGCGAGGGCCGCGCGGCCGAAGCTGATGAAGGAGGGGCTGAAATCGTGCAGGGCAAACCGCGTGAGGGGCAGCGTCGCGCCGAACATCACCACCGCGACGAAGCCGAGAAGAAGCCCTATGGCCAGACGTCGATCCATGCGGCTCCCGGCGCTGTTCAGGGCCGCTTCATTAGGACGTGTGCAGCTGAAAAGACAGCGAAACCGCTTGATATGACCATCAGGAACCGTGATGGCGCGAAAAACGCAGGTGAAAGGCGGCACCGTCGCCGCTATGGTGGCGCGCCGCCGAACCCGTGCCATCCCAGCGCGCGGCCCTGAAGAGCGAGAACATGATCCAGTCCCAGCGTCCCGGCCATGACGTCGACCCCAAGCTGCTCGAAATCCTGGTCTGCCCCCTCACCAAGGGGCCGTTGGAATATGATCGCGAGCGCCAGGAGCTGATCTCCCGCGCAGCGCGCCTCGCCTATCCCATCCGCGACGGGATCCCGATCATGCTCGCCGACGAGGCGCGCCAGCTGGACGAAAGCGAACTCAACCGCTGAGGTCCGCCGCGTCCCACGCGCCCGCCTCTTGCAGTTCTGCGGCCGGCATGAGTAAATAACAGATACGGCCTGGGGTGCCGCGCATCATGCGCGGCTGAGATCATACCCATCGAACCTGTCTGGATCATGCCAGCGTAGGGAGATGCCGATGAGCGAGAGCTTGTCGCAGTTTGTTTCCGCACCATCGTCGCAAGCCGGCTCCGGATCGGCAGGCAAGGCGAAGCCCCGTGTGGCGATCGTCGGCGGCGGCGTCATCGGCCTCGCCCTCGCATGGCGCCTCGCTGACGCCGGCTGCCCGGTGGACCTGTTCGATGCCGGCGAGACCGGGCAAGGCGCGAGCCGCGCCGCCGCCGGGATGCTCGCCGCCTGCGCCGAGGCCGAGCCGGGCGAGGAAGGCCTGCTCCCCCTCACCCGCGCCAGCCAGACCCTTTGGCCCGCCTTCGCCGCGGAGCTGGAGCGCATCTCCGGCGAGCCGGTGGACCTGCGCACCGAAGGCACGATCACCATCGCCCTCACGGCGGATGACCTCGCCAAGCTGCGCCACCTCTTCGCCTTCCAGCAGGGGCTGGGCCTGCCCGTCCAGTGGCTCAGCGCCGCCGAGGTCCGCCGACGCGAGCCCTATCTGGCGCCACGCCTCGCCGGCGGCGTGCTGAGCCCGCAGGACCACCAAGTCGACAACCGCAGGGTGGCGGCCGCGCTGAAAATCGCCGCGCTCAAGGCTGGCGCGAGGCTCCACGAACACACCCCGGTCAGCCGGGTGGAGACGGCCGGCGGCCGCGCCACCGGCGTCGTCACGGGCGAGACGCACCATGCCGCCGACGTGGTGGTGCTCGCGGCCGGCGCCTGGAGCCGGGGCGTGGACATCACCCCGGCGACGCCGCTGCCGGTGCGCCCCATCAAGGGCCAGATGCTCTCCCTGCGCATGGACCCGGCCGCGCCCATCCTCTCCCATGTCCTGTGGGCACCGGGCTCCTACCTCGTGCCTCGGCGCGACGGACGTCTCATCATCGGCGCCACCACCGAGGAGAAGGGGTTCGACACGGACCTGACGGCCGGCGGCCAGCTGGCGCTGCTCACCCATGCGTGGCGGGCGCTGCCGACGCTGGAGGAACTGAGCATCGTCGAGCAATGGGTCGGCTTCCGCCCCGGTAGCCGGGACGACGCGCCCATCCTCGGCCCGAGCCCGGAGGTGGACGGCCTCGTCTACGCCACCGGCCATCACCGCAACGGCATCCTCCTTCTACCCGTGACGACGCAGGTGATCGCCGACCACATCCTCGGCGGCACAATGGCGGATGTCGCCCTGCCGTTCGGCGCGGAGCGCTTCGGCCCGCCGCGCGCGGCGGCGGAGTGAGCACCATGCTGGCCCTGAAGGTGAACGGCGCCGAGGAGGCCCATCCCGTGGCCACCGTCGCCGACCTGCTCGTCGCCAAAGGGCTGGAGCCGGAGCGCAAGGGCATCGCGGTGGCGGTGAACGGCGCCGTGGTGCCCCGCCGCACCTGGACCGAGGCGCGCCTTTCCGCAGGCGACGCCGTTGAGATCATCGAGGCCAAGCAGGGCGGTTGAGCCCCGGCCCAACAAAACAGGGCGCTCCTGAATGGGCGCCGGGAAGAAGCACCATGAGCGCGTTCCAGACTCCCAACGCCGATCCCCTCGTCATCGCCGGACGCACCTTCTCGTCACGGCTGTTCCTGGGCACGGCGGGCTATCCCAACCAGAAGGTGTTCCTTGATGCGCTCGCCGCCTCGGGCAGCGAGATGGCGACGGCCTCCATCCGCCGCATCAGCCTCGCCGGCTATGAGGAGAGCCTGACGGACCTGCTCACCGGCCGCGTCCACATCCTGCCCAACACCGCCGGCTGCCAGACCGCGAAGGACGCGGTGCTCACCGCCGAGCTCGCCCGCGAGGCGCTGGAGACGGACTGGGTGAAGCTGGAGGTCATCGGCGACCGCGAGCTGCTCTATCCCAATGTGGAGGAGCTGCTGAAGGCGACGGAAGAGCTGGTCTCGCGCGGCTTCGTCGTGCTGCCCTATTGCAACGACGATCCGGTCACCTGCCAGAAGCTGGCCGATCTCGGCGCCGCCACCGTGATGCCGCTGGGCTCCATGATCGGCACCGGCCTCGGCATCGCCAACCCGCACATGATCGAGCTGATCTGCGCCCGCTCCCCGGTGCCGGTGGTACTGGATGCAGGCATCGGCACCGCCTCCGATGCGGCGCTGGCCATGGAACTGGGTTGCGCGGCGGTGCTGCTGAACACCGCCGTCTCCAAGGCGCTTGATCCGGTGCGTATGGCCACCGCCTTCCGCCACGCGGTGGAGGGCGGCCGCCTCGCCCGCCTCGCGGGGCGCATTCCGCGCAAGCTTCACGCCGAAGCCTCCAGCCCCGAATTCGGCCTCGTCGGGAGCTGACCCGCTGACCCGCCTGCCATCGCCGCCGCTGCTGCTCATCACCGACCGCAGGTTGGCGCGCGGCGATCTGGCGGACGTGGTAGGCGCGGCCTGCGCCGGCGGCGTTCGGTGGATCAGCCTGCGTGAGAAGGATCTTCCCAAAGCGGAACAGATCGCGCTTGTCGCCCGCCTGCGCATCGTCACCGCGCCATGGGGCGCGCGCCTGACGCTCCACGGGACACCGGAGCTGGCGCGCGCAGCTGGCGCCGACGGCGTGCACCTGTCCGGCGGTGGGGATGCTGCGGCGGCCCGGGCGCTGCTCGGCCCCGACGCGCTGGTGGGCCTCTCCGCCCACAGCCTCGCCGAAGCCGCTGTGGCTGCGCCAGGCGTCCTCGACTACCTCACCGCCAGCCCGGTTTTCCCTACCACCTCCAAGCCGGGGCACGGCCCGGCTCTAGGCGTGGCCGGCCTTGGAGCCTTTGCCCGCACTTCGTCGGTGCCGGTGATCGCCCTCGCGGGCATCGACGCGGATACCCTGCCGATCTGCTTCCGGGCTGGCGCGAAAGGCGTCGCCGTCATGGGCGGCATCATGCGTGCGGAAGACCCCGCGGCGATCGTCGCGACCCTCCTCGCAGGGATTCCCCCACACGCCATCTGATCCGATTCGGAGCGGACTCAGCTTTGGCGCGCACCCGCCACTTTGATAAGCCTCACCATGGCGGATCGCTGCCAGATCAAGGGGGGAAATCCATGACCATAAATCGACGCACGCTGCTTGCGGGCTTGGTTGCCTGTCCCGTTTGCGCCACTGCCGCACGCGCCTCCGAGGGCGCGCACTGGACGTACGAAGGCCTTGGCGGCCCGCAGGAATGGGGTTCGCTGGAGAAAGGCTTTTCCGCCTGTTCGGTCGGCACCCAGCAGTCGCCCATTAATCTTGAAGGCGCGGTGAAAGCCGAGAGCGCCGGCCCCATGCTCGCGTGGAAACCGTTCGCCTACAAGGTGGTGAACAATGGCCACACCATTCAGGCCGACGTGACCGGGGACGGCGGCACCGCCACCCTCGGCGGCAAGACCTATGCGCTGAAGCAGTTCCACTTCCATGCGCCGAGCGAGCATGCCGTGGACGGCAAGCGCACCGCCATGGAAGCGCATTTCGTCCATGCCGCGCCCGAGGGCGGGCTTCTGGTGGCGGGCGTCTTCATGGTGCCCGGCACGGCCAATGCCGCTCTCTCCACCATCATGGCGGCGGCGCCGCGCGCGGCCGGAGACAAGACGCTGGCCGCCCCGCTCAATCCGGCTGGCTTTCTGCCATCGGCCCGCGGCACCTATCGCTACGAGGGGTCGCTGACCACCCCGCCCTGCTCTGAAATCGTGGACTGGAACGTGTTCGCGGCGCCCATCGAAGTGGCGCAGGCGGATATCGACGCCTTCCGCGCCATCTTCCCCATGAACGCCCGCCCGCTGCAGGCGGTGAACCGACGTTTCCTTCTGCGCCTCAACTGAGACGAAGCAGGGGACGGGAGGCGCCGCTATGGGGGGCGCCCACGTGCTTTCCATCGGGGAAGGACGCCGCGCCCTCCCCGACTCCCTCACGCTCGCGTCAGGCGCGCGTCAGCCCCGCGTCACTTGGCGATGAGCAGAATGAGCTGCTGGCCGGCGGGGGCATCCAGCTCCGCTTCGGTCAGCTTGCCGTCCTTGTTGGCATCGGCATCGTTGAAGCGCTTGCGGACGATGATGAGCCACTCGTCCAGCTCCAGCGTCTTGTCACCGTCCTTGTTGAACTGCGCCCAGTCCTCGTCGGACAGCCGGCCCTTGGTCTCGGCGGCCTCCAGGGTCTTGTCCTTGTCGGGATTGATGGCCTTGAACACCTTGGTCCCGAGGTCGATGGCCTCGACGATCTCGACGGTGCTGTCCTTGTCCTTGTTGTACTTGCGAAGGAATTCCTTGCCGGTGAGGGCGAAGGCCGACCCCGTGGCAGCGAGCGAGACCGCGGCGACGACGCCGAGGGAAATCATCCTGCGCTTCATGGCAAAACCTCCCGATTTTTGACATCAAGACTGGGATACGTCCGCACCGATCCCGGCACAAGAACGCCGGGCGGCGTCCGAATGGCGCACGGGTTGAAAAAAAGGGCCGGTGCAATGCACCGGCCCTTCGTTCTTTCAGACGGTCCGATCGCGCGTGGCGATCAGTCCTCCTTCTCGACCTCGTCGACGGTGGCATCGGCGGCGCGCTGCTTCAGCGCGGCACCCAGGATATCGCCGAGCGAAGCGCCCGAATCCTGCGAGCCGAACTGGGCCACGGCCTCACGCTCTTCCGCGATTTCCATCGCTTTGATGGAGACCTGCACCTTGCGCGCCTTGCGGTCGAACAGGGTGACGCGGGCGTCGAGCTTGTCGCCGACCGAGAAGCGCTCGGGGCGCTGGTCGTTGCGGTCACGAGCGAGCTCGGAGCGCTTGATGAAGGCGGACAGATCGGTGCCGGTGAGCTTCACCTCGATGCCGCCGTCCTTCACGTCGGAGACTTCGCAGGTCACGACCGCGCCCTTCTTCACCTCGCCCGCGTCGGCGAAGGGATCGCCGGCCAGCTGCTTGATGCCGAGGGAGATGCGCTCCTTCTCGACGTCCACGTCGAGCACCACGGCCTTCACCATGTCGCTCTTGCGGTATTCGTCGATCACCTGCTCGCCCGGACGGTTCCAGTCGAGGTCGGAGAGATGGACCATGCCGTCCACATCGCCGTCGAGGCCGAGGAACAGGCCGAACTCGGTCTTGTTCTTGACCTCGCCTTCCACCACCGCGCCGGGCGCATACTTCTCGGCGAAGGCCTCCCAGGGGTTCTGGAGGGTCTGCTTGAGGCCGAGGGAGATGCGGCGCTTGGCCGAATCCACTTCCAGCACCTGAACCTCGACCTCCTGGGAGGTGGAGACGATCTTGCCGGGGTGGACGTTCTTCTTGGTCCACGACATCTCGGAGACGTGGATGAGGCCCTCGATGCCGGGCTCCAGCTCCACGAACGCACCGTAGTCGGTGATGTTGGTGACGCGACCCTTGAAGCGGGCCTCCACCGGATACTTGGCCTCGATGCCCTCCCAGGGATCGCCCAGAAGCTGCTTCATGCCGAGCGAGATGCGGTGGGTCTCGTGGTTGATCTTGATGATCTTGACCTTCACCGTCTGGCCGATGTTGAGCACCTCGGTCGGGTGGTTCACGCGGCGCCAGGCGATGTCGGTGACGTGCAGCAGGCCGTCGATGCCGCCGAGATCAACGAACGCACCGTAATCGGTGATGTTCTTGACCACGCCGTCGATGGCCTGACCCTCTTCGAGGTTCTGCACCAGCTCGTGGCGCTGCTCGGCGCGGGTCTCTTCCAGCACGGTGCGGCGGGAGACGACGATGTTGCCGCGGCGACGATCCATCTTGAGGATCTGGAAAGGCTGCTGGTTGTGCATCAGCGGGCCGACGTCGCGGATCGGGCGGATGTCCACCTGGGAGCGCGGCAGGAAGGCCACGGCGCCGTCGAGATCGACGGTGAAGCCGCCCTTCACCTGGTTGAAGATCACGCCGAAGACCTTCTCGTTGGCCGTGAAGGCCTTCTCGAGCTTGACCCAGCTTTCCTCGCGGCGCGCCTTGTCGCGCGAGAGGACGGCTTCGCCCATGGCGTTCTCGACGCGCTCGAGATAGACCTCGACCTCGTCACCCACCTTGATGGCGTTCTCGCGGCCGGGGCCGGCGAACTCGCGCAGGGCCACGCGCCCTTCCGTCTTCAGGCCGATATCGATGATCGCCAGATCCTTCTCGATGGCGACCACGATGCCCTTGACCACCGAACCTTCATTGGTGTCGGCACGGCCGAAGCTCTCGTCGAGCAGGGCGGCAAAATCCTCACGGGTGGTTTCTACGGCGGACATTCACGCTCCAGACTTGCTGCGCCGGCATCTCGTGTTGCGAGGCCCGAGCCGCTCGGGTGTCCGCCATTCAAGAAATGACGAACGGCCGCCGCAAAAGCGGCGGGCCGGCGCGAAGGCCGGGCGGCACGGGCGATGAATTGGATGTCGCTGCGCGCTCACAGAAAGCCAGGGCGGGCTGCCTCCAACGATCAGGACCCGCGTATACCGCCGGTCCCTGCCCGCCCGGGCGGCTCCCCGCTTGGGGAGCGCGGCCACGAACGGGGCTCACATAGTGCAAAAACCCCGCTGGCGCAAGGCCGCGGGCCAGTGTCCCAAGCGCGGGCGGTACGCCGGGAGGCGGCTCAGCGCCCCGGCGCCAGGAAGGCGGGGCTGGGCTCGGGCCATTCCGCGCTACCGGCTGGCTTGGCCTGGACGGCGGGGGCCATCTCCTCCCGCACCACCAGCACCGGTATGCCGGAGTGCGTGAGCACCTTCGTCGTCTCGCTGCCCAGCACCACGGCCGAAAGCCCCCTGCGGCCGTGGGAGGCCATCACGATGAGATCGCAGCCCTCGGCCTCTGCGGTGGCGATGATGCCGTGGAAGGGCTGGTCGTCCTCCACATGCACCTGCTTGGCCTCGATCCCCGCCGCGCTGGCGGAAGCGGCGGCGCGGGAGAGCACGGCTTCGGCCTTTCGCCCGCTCTGGCGCCGGTATTCGGCCTCCGTGTCGGCGATCTGGTCGGCCTCGGTGCTGAAAAGGTGGAAGCGCTCGCTGGCGGTGACAATCACGAGGCCGGCGTGAAGCGCGGCGGCGAGCGCGACGGCGTGGGACACCGCGAGGACGGACAGGGCCGATCCATCGGTGGCGACGAGGATTTTCTTGTACATGGGCTCCCTCCCGAACGGGAGCTCGATCATAGCAGCGGGGGACAATGAAACCGCTTGCGCACCATCAATTCGCCGGGAGCGGGGAGAATGCCCGTCAGTCGGCGATGATCTTGACCTTCTCGCCATACTTCAGCCGGGCGTTCGCATCGAGCCCGTTCAGGATGAGGAACCGCTCCACCGGGCGGTCGGGCACCTGCATCTTGCCGGCCATCTTCTCCACCGTATCGCCGAGGCCCACCTGCACGATGCGCACGCGCAGCGGCTTCACCGTATCCGCCTCGCCGGAGGAGACGCGGCGGAAGGTGTCGGCGGCCGCGCGGAACTGCCGGTCCAGCTCCGGCGTCAGCTCACGGGCGGCGAAGATCAGGCGGTAGACATCCGAGCCGAAGCGGATGGCGAACATGCGGAACGACCACTGGTCCCCCCGCGCCACCGCCGTCGCGGCGCTGAAGCCGTTCACCGTGAGCGATTCGACGGTGTTGATCTCCACCCCGTCGATCCAGCCGGACGAGAGATATTGCGCCAGCGACTGGTCGCCGGGAATGCGGACGGCATCGAGCCTGAGCGCCTCGCGGCCGGTCTGGGTCGCGCCCAGCACCGCCTGGGAGGTGTTTTCCAGCGAGAAGCCTTCCGGCGCGGAGAAGGTGAAGCCGAGCTTGGGGTGCAGGAACCTGCGGCCGCGGACGAAGCCTTCCTTGGGATCGTCGCCGTAGACCATGCCGTTGATGACGTTGAAATAGGCGCTGCGGTCCCGCTCGCCGTCGGACGGGCCGGCCGCCGGCGCATACTGGCGGGCATTGGCGATGGCGATGGAGATGCGCTCGGGCGTCGCCGGGTGGGACGACAGGAAGTCCATGTCCGGCGTGCTGGAGGACGATCCCGAGATGGCCGTGCTCTTCATCTCCGAATAGCGGCCCATGTCGGTGAGGAAGCGCGAGGCGCCATAGGGATCGAAGCCGGCGCGCGCGGCGATGCCGACGCCGATGGCATCCGCCTCCAGTTCCTGCCCGCGATTGAACGAGGCGAGCGTGCGCCGGCTCTTCTGCATGGCAAGGGCGCCGAGATCCGGGTCGTTCACCACGTCCGAGATGACGCGGCTCACCAGCACCGCCTGCTTCACCTGATCCTCGCGAATGGTGGCGTGGCGGGCGATGACATGGGCCATCTCGTGCGCCAGCACGGAGGACAGCTCGGACGTGTCGTTGGCCAGCGCCAGTAGGCCGCGCGTCACGTAGAGCGAGCCATCCGGAAGGGCAAAGGCGTTGATGGCCGGGGAATTCAGCACGGTGACGCGATACTTCAGGTCCGGCCGCTCGGACGCCGCGACGAGGCGCTCCACCACCTTCTGGATGAGCGCCTTCAGCTCGGGATCGTCATAGGCACCGCCGTAGCTCGCAACGAGCTTTTCATGCTCGCGCCGCTGCGAGGGCGACATGTCGGCGAATTCGGACGCCGGGCTGGTGGAGGCGAGGGGCACGCTCACCTGATCGAGGTCGATGCCCGTGCATCCAGTGAGCCACAGCGGGAAGGCGACGGCGGCGCAGGCGAGCAGCGTACGAAGGCCTGATCGCGGGGCGTGCGCGTGCGCAGGCGCTTCCGCCCGAACCCGCCTCGCCGCACCCTGGCCTCTCAGCGCCTCACGCACCCAGCACCTCATTCATCCGTTCACCGCTCCCGGCGCCTCGACGGCAGCGCCTGCGTATCGGGCGCGGGATCGACCCTGCCCTCGATGCGCAGCACCTCGCCCCGCCGCCGCGGCGCCATGGCCGGCCCGCCTTCATCGCGGACGACTCCCCTTACCTGGATAAGGGAACCGCGCAAAATGGCAGGATCGAGCCTATCGCCCAAGATTGTGGCGAAATCCTCCCTCGCCAGCATGACAGTGAAATCTTGCTTCCACCTTGCCCCGAAATTCAGAAAAATCCGGTCGCGCCCGCCGGCGGCAAGGACCTTGCCTTCCGCAACGGAAAACAGGCCGAGCCGTTCCTCCATGGCCTGTTCATCGCCGGCTTGAGCAATCGCCGTGGCAAGGCTCCAGATGCCCCGGCGCGCGCCGCGCGCCTGCGCTTCGGCATCAAGGCGGCGCGCGGCGCAGGTGGTATCGCCATCCGCCGTCGCATAGCCGGCGCCCGCCCGAATGAGCGCCGTTGCGAGATCCTCCCGCCGCCCCTCCCCCGCCGCCGGGCACACGAGCCCCGCGGGGCCGACGAGCCGGCCGTGGCGGTCGGGCACAGCGGCGGCCGGCGCGATTGCGCAGCCATCAAGCACCGAAGCAACGGCCGCCCCCGCGAGCGCGAGCATCCGCCGGTCAGGCCAGAGGCGCGTCGGCAAGGCGATGCCTTCGGGGACAAGGCTTTTTCCATCCGCGAGGGAGAGCACCCCGGTTTCGCTCCAGCGGGCAACGCTTCCGGCCGCATCCGCCGGGTCTCCGGCACAGTCTGGAACACTTGCGGCGATCGGCGCGCCGCTCCGCTGGGGTGAGCGGGCAAGAGCCGGGGAGACGTTCGCGAGAATAAACCCCACCGCGAGAGCAAGACCCGCGAGACCGGCAAACGCCCGCCATGCCCCGCGCAATGCATGCATGTCGTGCGTAAGGACTGCGCGCTGTGGTGGATTGCCCCGCGTCATGCGACGACGATAGCGGCAACCCGCCCCTCAATTGAAGACAGGACCGATCAACTGTCCTTACCCCGCATTTCGCACCACCCCAGCCGTCCCCGCGCCGCACTGGGGAAAGCCGCCTTCCCGCCCCTTCCCTCCCGGCGTGCCGCGTTTTAGAAGAGGGGCATGTCCCGGTAGCTCAGCAGGATAGAGCAGCGGTTTCCTAAACCGCAGGTCAGGGGTTCGAATCCCTTCCGGGACACCATTTCCATTATAAATCAAAGACTTACACAAGGGCTCGCCACAGCGAGCAGCCTACAGCCGCCGGAGGCTCACCTCAGCCACCTCGTGGCGGCCGGCCTTGCGCAGGATGAGGTCGGCGCGCTGGCGGGTGGGCAGGATGTTTTCCTGCAGGTTCAAGAGATTGATCCGCCGCCAGATGGAGAGCGCGGTCGCCTGCGCTTCCTCCTCGGACAGCTGCGAGTAGCGGTGGAAGTAGGACAGGGGATCGGTGAAGGCGGTTTCGCGCAGGCGCATGAAGCGCTCCACGTACCAGCGCTCGATCACGTCCTCGTCGCCGTCGATATAGACCGAGAAGTCGAAGAAGTCGGAGACGAAGGGGATGGCCTTGCCGTCCTTGGGCGGGCGCGTGGTCTGCAGCACGTTCAGCCCCTCGACGATGAGGATGTCCGGCCGGTCGATCTCCACATACTGGTCAGGCATCACGTCGTAGAAGAAATGCGAGTAGAGCGGCGCGCGCACCGGCCGGCGGCCGGCCTTGATGTCTGTGAGGAAGCGCAGCAGCAAGGCGACGTCGTAGCTCTCCGGAAAGCCCTTCTTCTCCATCAGCCCCTCACGCTCGAGGATGGCGTTGGGCAGAAGGAAGCCGTCGGTGGTCACGAGGTCCACCTTGGGCGTGTTGGGCCAGCGGGCGAGCAGCGCCTGCAGCACGCGGGCGGTGGTGGATTTGCCCACCGCCACCGAGCCGGCGACGCCGATGATGTAGGGCATCTTCTCCTCGCCGTGGGCATCGCCCTCGCGATGGTCGAGGAAGTGGCTCATGGCGCGATAGAGCTTCTGCGTCGCCGCCACATAGAGCGACAGCAGGCGCGAGAGCGGGAGGTAGATCTCCTCCACCTCCTTCATGGAGAGGCGGACGCCGAGGCCTTCCAGCCGCGCGATCTCGTCCGGCCGCAGCGTCATGGGCGTGTCGCGGCGCAGCTTCGCCCACTCCTCACGCGAGAAGGAGCGATACGGGGAGAGGCCGGGATCGAGGGGCCGGTCCATGGTCGCGATGTCTCTGTCAGGCCTGAGGACGGGCGGCTTTTTCGGCGAGGCCGGACTGGGCGGTCCTGCGCGCAAGCTCGGCATGGATGTCGGCGAGCGCGATCCCGCGCGCCTTCAGCACCACCATGAGGTGGTAGAGGAGATCGCTCGCCTCTCCCACGAGATCCTTTTCGCTGCCCGAGACGGCGGCGATCACCGTCTCCACCGCCTCCTCGCCCAGCTTCTGGGCGCATTTGGCGACACCCTTGTCGAGCAGGGAGCGAGTGTAGGAGGCGCCGGCGTCCGCCGAGGCCCGCGCCGCGACGATGGCTTCGAGATCGGCGAGGGAGAAGCTGTCGCTCATCGGGTCGGCCCCACAAAAAGGGTCAGGAACGAAGGCACTGAAGCATTTTCAGCGACATGGGGCGCGGTTCGCATCAAGAAAATGCGAAAAACGGGTTAAACGGAAGCGCTGCTTTAGCAGTGCCCCCGCGAAGCTCAGTCGAGCCGTACCGGAAGACCGGCCTCGGCCAGCCGGTCCTTGGCCTCGCGCACCGTGAAGGTGCCGAAATGGAAGATGGATGCCGCGAGCACCGCCGAGGCGCCGCCGTCACGGATGCCCTCCACCAGATGGTCGAGGATGCCGACGCCGCCGGAGGCGATGACAGGAACGTGCACCGCATCCGCAACCGCACGGGTCAGCGCGCAGTCGAAGCCCCGGCCGGTGCCGTCGCGATCCATGGAGGTCAGCAGGATTTCCCCGGCGCCGAGGTCCACCACCTCGCGGGCATACTGGATGGCGTCGAGGCCGGTGGGGTTGCGCCCGCCATGGGTGAAGATCTCCCAGCGGTCCGCCTCGCCCGGCTGCGACACCTTCTTGGCGTCGATGGCGACGACGATGCACTGCTCGCCGAACTTCTCCGCCGCCTCGCCCACGAAGGCGCGGCGGTTCACGGCGGCGGTGTTGATGGAGACCTTGTCCGCCCCGGCGTGCAGCAACGTGCGCACGTCGTCCACCGTGCGGACGCCGCCGCCCACGGTGAGGGGCATGAAGCACTGCTCGGCGGTGCGGCGCACCACGTCGAGGATGGTGCCGCGGTTCTCGTGGCTGGCGGTGATGTCGAGGAAGGTGAGTTCGTCGGCCCCGGCGGCGTCATAGGCGCGCGCGGCTTCCACCGGGTCACCGGCGTCGCGCAGGTCCACGAACTGGACGCCCTTCACCACGCGGCCGTCCTTCACGTCGAGGCAGGGGATGACGCGGACCTTCAGCATGGCGCACCTACCGTCCTGCCACCAGCGCGAGGGCCTCGCGCGGGTCCAGCCGGCCGTCATAGAGGGCGCGGCCGGTGATGGCGCCTTCGAGCTTCTTCGCGGCAGGGGTGAGCAATCCCTCGATGTCGGCGAGGGAGGCGAGGCCTCCGGAGGCGATCACAGGCAGCGAGACGGCCTCGGCCAGCGCGATGGTGGCCTCAAGGTTGAGCCCCTTCAGCAGGCCGTCGCGGGCGATGTCGGTGTAGATGATGGCGGCGACGCCGGCATCCTCGAAGCGCCGGGCGATGTCCACGGCGGCAAGCTCGGACGTTTCCGCCCAGCCTTCCACGGCGACGTTCCCGTCGCGGGCGTCGAGGCCCACCACGATGCGTCCGGGATGGGCTTTCGCCGCCGCCTTCACGAAGTCCGGGTCGCGCACCGCCGCGGTGCCGAGGATGACGCGAGTGACGCCCTTCTCCAGCCAGCCTTCCACCGTGCGCATGTCGCGGATGCCGCCACCGAGCTGCACCGGGATGGAGACCGTCTCCAGGATGCGGTCCACCGCCGCCGCGTTCACCGGCTTGCCGGCGAAGGCGCCGTCCAGGTCCACCAGATGGAGATAGCGGAAGCCGAGGCTCTCGAATTCGGCCGCCTGGGCGGCCGGGTCGCGGTTGAAGACGGTCGCCCGCGCCATGTCGCCCTGTTCGAGGCGCACGGCGAGGCCGTCCTTGAGATCGATGGCCGGAAAGAGGATCACGGATGCCACTTCAGGAAATTGGCGAGGAGCGCGAGGCCGAGGGTCTGGCTCTTCTCGGGATGGAATTGGGTGCCGGCCACATTCTCCCGCGCCACCGCGGCGGTGATGGTGCCGCCGTAATCGGTGGTGGCGAGGAGGTCGATGCCGTCCGCCGGCTTGAGATGGTAGGAATGGACGAAATAGGCGTGAAGGCCGGACGCACCGGTGGGAATGCCGGCCAGCAGCGGGTGCTCGCGCGCGACTTCGAGCGTGTTCCAGCCCATGTGCGGGATCTTGAGGGTCGGATCGTTGGGGGTGATGCGGTCCACCTCGCCGCGGATCCAGCCGAGGCCCTGCGTAACGCCATGCTCCAGCCCGCGCTCGGCGAGGAGCTGGAGCCCCACGCAGATGCCGAGGAAGGGACGCCCCCTGCCCTTCACCGCCTCGGTCATGGCCTCAACCATCCCGGGAACGGCATCGAGGCCGGCCCGGCAGTCGGCGAAGGCGCCGACGCCCGGCAGCACGACGCGGTCGGCGGTGCGCACCACATCCGGATCACTGGTGACGACGACGCTCTGCCCCAGGTCGTGGGCGAGGCTCTGCGCCGCGCGCTCCATGGCCTTGGCGGCGGAGTGCAGGTTGCCGGAATTATAGTCGATGATGGCGACGTTCACGCCTCAGGCTCCCGGAAAGGCGCCGATGACGCCGGATGAACCGCCCGGAGCCGGGAAGGACGGGCGGATGGCCGGAAGGGCGGCGGCTGCGCGCGGCGCCGGATACAGGCCCTCCCATCCGGCGAAGAAGCGATGTTCCGCCTCATCCCGGTCGGATGCCACCACGACGGCGGCCTCCTCATAGCCGAGGCGCTCCAGCTTGCGCTGGCGCAGGCGGGGCAGCTCCAACGCGAGCAGGACATTGAAACCGATCATCACCACATTGCCCACGGCATCGGGAAGCCCGCCATAGACCTCGGCGAGGCCGAGGGTCACGGCCACTGCGACATAGGCGGCGAACACCAGCCACAGGCGGAAACGCAGCAGCACGATGGGGGCGAAGAACAGCGTCACCCAGGAGAATTTCTCGCGGACGAACACGGTGCGCCCGGCCGCGTGCTCGGCGGTGTCGCCGGGGACGGCGCGGGTCAGAACGGTCCAGCTGGCCATGGCTGCCTCGTCTCCTGCCTCGTCTCTGCCCGCCTCAGGTGCCCAGCGCGCCCTTGGTGGAGGGGATTTCCCCCGCCGCCGCCGGGTCTACCGCCACCGCCGCGCGCAGCACGCGGGCCAGGCCCTTGAAGCAGCTTTCCGCGATGTGGTGGGCGTTCACCCCGTACAGCGTCTCCACATGCAGGGTCACCCCGGCATTGGAAGCGAAGGCCTGGAAGAATTCCCGCACCAGCTCGGTATCGAACTCGCCGATCTTCTGCGCCGCGAACTCGGTGCGGAAGACCAGGAAAGGCCGGCCGGAAATGTCGATGGCGACGCGGGCCAGCGTCTCGTCCATGGGCAGCAGGACGTCGGCATAGCGCGTGATGCCGCGCATATCGCCGAGCGCCTTCTTGACCGCCTGGCCGAGCACGATGCCCACGTCCTCGGTGGTGTGGTGGAAATCGATGTGGAGATCGCCCACCGCCTTGATATCGAGGTCGAAACGCGCGTGGCGGCCGAGCAGGTCCAGCATATGGTCGAGGAAGCCGACACCGGTGGACACGCTGGTCCGCCCCGTCCCGTCGAGGTCGACGGCGAGCGTGACGCGGGTCTCCTTGGTCTCGCGGACGATTTCGGCCTTGCGCATGGAACTCCTCCAAGGCTGCGGCTTCTATCAGCAACCTCGCTGCAACGCCATATGGCGATGAGATGACGCCGCTCGCGCGTGGCCCGCCTCGCCTCGGGTCGCCATCTATGGCATAGCGGCACCGTCAACTCGACGGGGATCGCCGATGCCGACGACGCAGAACGACGGGCTGGAACTTGCCTATCAGGTCAGCGGCGAAGGCCCGCCGCTCCTCATCATCTCGGGCCTGTCTGCGGAGCGCTCTTTCTGGGCCCTGTCGCGCCCGCTTCTCAAGGGCTTCACCCTCGTCGAGTTCGATAACCGCGACATCGGGAAGAGCCAGCGGGCCACGGCGCCCTATACCGCCGCCGACATGGCCCGCGACGCCCTTGCCGTGCTCGACGCCTCGGGTTTTCAAAAGGCACACGTCATCGGCCATTCCATGGGTGGCATGATCGCGCAGGAACTGGCACTCGCCGCGCCGCAGCGGGTGAACCGGCTGGTGCTGGCCAACACCATCGCCCGCAACGACCTCTACACCACCGAGATCATGCGGCTTTTCAAGGAGCTGCGGCTGCAGCTCGACAACGAGCTGATGTTCGGCGCGGCGCTCACCACCTTCGTGCTCGGCATGCGCACGCTGAACAAGATCCCGCTTTTTGCGGCGGTCCAGCAATCGCTGGATGCGGGCCTTTATCAGGAAAAGGACGCCTTCATCCGTCAGGTCGGGGTCTGCGTCGGCTTCGACAGCCTCGCCCGCATCGGCCGTATTGCCGCCCCGACCCTCGCCATCTATTGCGACGACGATCGCGTGTTCTCCCCGCACATGGTGCGGGACCTGGCCAATGGCATCCCCGGTGCCAAGCTGGACGAGATCCTCGACAGCGGCCACTGCCCCATGGTGGAGGCGCCGGAGAACTTCTGCACCACGGTGCGCGCCTTCCTCAATGCGAGCTGACCGGGAGACGAGTTGCGTCCGCCACGGAAGCGCATAAGTAAGCTCCAAGCGGAGCACTTCATGCAGCATTCCCCTGATACCATTTACGGCACCACCATCGTCACCGTGCGCAAGGGCAACCGCGTCGCCATCGCCGGCGACGGGCAGGTTACCCTTGGTCAGACCGTGCTCAAGGCCAATGCGCGCAAGGTGCGGCGGCTCGGCAAGGGCGACGTGATCGGCGGGTTCGCCGGCGCGACGGCGGACGCCTTCACGCTGTTCGAGCGGCTGGAGGCGAAGCTGGAGCAGTATCCCGGTCAGTTGCAGCGTGCCGCCGTGGAACTCGCCAAGGACTGGCGGACCGACCGCTACCTGCGCCGGCTGGAAGCCATGATGATCGTGGCCGACGCCTCCATTTCCCTCGTCCTCACCGGCACCGGCGACGTCCTGGAGCCGGACGCGGGCGTGGCGGGCATCGGCTCGGGCGGCATGTTCGCCCTCGCGGCCGCGCGGGCCCTACTCGATCGCGAGGAGGATCCGGAAGCCATCGTGCGCCGGTCCCTGGAGATTGCGGCGGACATCTGCGTCTACACCAACCGGAACATCGTCGTGGAAACCATCGGGTCCTGAGCGCCCGCCACCGCCAGAAAGACACCATTCCATGAGCGATTTTTCCCCCCGCGAGATCGTTTCCGAGCTCGACCGCCACATCGTCGGCCAGGCCAAGGCCAAGCGCGCGGTCGCCATCGCCCTGCGCAACCGGTGGCGCCGTCAGCAGCTGGACGAGAAGCTGCGCGAGGAGGTTCTGCCCAAGAACATCCTGATGATCGGCCCCACAGGCGTCGGCAAGACCGAGATTTCCCGCCGCCTCGCCCGCCTGGCCGGCGCGCCCTTCCTGAAGGTAGAGGCCACCAAGTTCACCGAGGTCGGCTATGTGGGCCGCGACGTGGAGCAGATCGTGCGCGATCTCGTGGAGGTCGGCATCGGCCTGACGCGCGAGGCCAAGCGCAAGGATGTGCAGGCCAAAGCCCACCTCAACGCCGAGAACCGCGTGCTCGATGCCCTCGTCGGCGCCACCGCCTCGCAGGCCACCCGCGACGCGTTTCGCAAGAAGCTCCGCGCCGGCGAGCTGGACGACAAGGAAGTCGAGATCGAGGTGCAGCAGGGCTCCCAGGGCATGCCGATGTTCGAGATTCCGGGCATGCCCGGGGCGCAGATGGGCGCCATCTCGCTCGGCGACATGCTGGGCAAGGCCTTCGGCGGCCGGTCCAAGCCGCGCCGCGTGACGGTGAAGGAGGCCCATCCCCTCCTCCTCACCGAGGAGGCGGACAAGCTGATCGACCAGGACGCCATTACGCAGGAAGCGATCCACGCGGTCGAGAACAACGGCATCGTCTTCCTTGACGAGATCGACAAGATCGCCGGGCGCGAGGGCCGCTCCGGGGCCGATGTCTCCCGCGAGGGTGTGCAGCGCGACCTGCTGCCGCTCATCGAGGGTACCACCGTCTCCACCAAGCACGGGTCGGTGAAGACCGACCACATCCTGTTCATCGCCTCCGGCGCGTTTCACGTGTCGAAGCCCTCCGACCTCCTGCCGGAACTTCAGGGCCGGCTGCCCATCCGGGTGGAGCTGGAGGCGCTGACCCGCGCCGATTTCGTCCGCATCCTCACCGAGACCGAGGCGAGCCTTGTGAAGCAGTCGGTGGCCCTGATGGGCACCGAGGGCGTGACGCTCGACGTGACCGCGGATGCGGTTGAGGCCATCGCCGACGCGGCGGTGGAGGTGAATTCCAATGTGGAGAATATCGGCGCCCGCCGGCTGCAGACGGTGATCGAGCGCGTGCTCGACGACCTCTCCTTCTCCGCGCCCGACCGCTCCGGCGAAACGGTGGTGGTGGATGCGGACTATGTGCGCTCGCGCGTCGCCGACCTCGCGAAGAACGCCGACCTCAGCCGCTTCATCCTCTGAGGCGGCTCAGGACAGGCGGGTGCGCTCGCCCCAGGCGAGCTTCTTGCGATAGAGGGTCGAAGGACTGAGATCGAGGGCGGCCGCCGCAAGCGAGATGTTGCCGTCGAAGGCGGCAATGGCCGCCTCTATGGCCCGCCGCTCCACCACCGACAGGGGCTCGACCCGGCCCTGCCAGGCGAAGCTGTCCGACCAGCCCTGGATGAGCACCTCGGGGGGGCGCCCGGCGCCCGGCGCCTCGGGTGCCTCCGGCTCGGCCAGGAGGCCCGGCAGAATGGTACCCCCCTCGCTCAGCACGACCACCCGGCGCATGAGGTTCTGCAGTTCGCGCACATTCCCGGGGAAACGGCGGGCGCGCAGCGCCTCCACCACCTCGGGCGTGAAGCGCGGCATGGGGCGGCCTTCCTCGCCGGCGAAGCGGGCCAGGAAGGTTTCGGCCAGGAGGAGAACGTCGTCGCCCCGCGCCCGCAGGGGCGGCAGCGCCAGCGGCAGCACGGCGAGGCGGTAATAGAGGTCTTCCCTCAGGCGTCCCGCGCGCACTTCTTCCAGGGGGTCGCGGCTGGTGGCGCATACGAGGCGCACATCCGCTTCCCGCTCGGTCACCTCGCCCACCGGGCTGAAGCGGCCGGTTTCCACGAAGTGCATCAGCCGAGCCTGGCAGGCCAGGTCCATCTGCGTGATCTCGTCGAGGTGCAGCGTGCCGCTCTGGGCGCGGTCCATGGCGCCGGCATCCTCGCGGCCGAACAAAGCGATTTCCATCAGCTCGGCGGGAATGACGGCGCAGTTGAGCGCGACGAACGGCGCGTCGCGGCGGGACGAGGCGGCATGGACCGCCGCCGCCACGAGATCCTTGCCGGTGCCGCTCTCCCCCGTCACGAACACCGCCGCGCGCGAGGCGGCGAGACGCTCGATCTGCGCATAGACCGCCTGCATGGGCGCCGAGCGACCATAGAGACCGCAGAAGTCTCCGCCCCGCGGCAGGGGACGCGCCGCGCGGCGGCGACGTTCGGCCCGGCGCGCTGGCGTCGCGGCCAGCAGGCGGTCCATCACTTCCTCGACCACGAGCGGCTTCTGGACCACATCATCGGCCCCCGCCCGCATGGCGGCCACCGCCCCACTCACCGAGCTTTCCCCCAGCGCCACCACGAGCGTGCCGCCGAAGCCGCTGGCGCGGATTCGGCGCACCGCGTCTTCCGGCTCGTCGGAGCCGACGAGGGCCGAGGTGCAACGGGGCAGAAGCGGCAGCGCTGCGGCAATATCGGCGGCCTCGATCATGTCGAGGGAATCGCGGCGGGCGAGCGCGGCGCGCACGATGGCGCGCACGGCGGGATCAGGATCGCAGATCAGCAGGCGGGCAGGCCCGCTGGAGCGTCGCGCAAGGGAAAACTGAGACATGGATTGCGGATCGCGGGAAACGGACATCGCCGGGAGTAAACCGCGACAGGGTAAAGGAAGCCTTGTCGTGGGCGCAACCCGTTCACGCGCGGCCGAAGCTACCCCAGGCCCCACACCCCCATTGCCCTTGCGTCATCCCCTCGGCGGCTTGACCACTCTCGCCTCGACCGAGAGACCCGCGCTTTCAAGCGCGTCGAGCGCGCGGGTCGCATGGTCCTTGGAGGGCAGCAGGCGCGTCACCAGCCGGCGCACGCCATCGGCGCCGTCGGAGGCCTGATGAACCATCAGATTGACCACCTCCCGCTCCTCGCTGTGCCGGCCGAGAGCGTGGAGGCTGAGGGCGAGCGCGACCCGGTTCTCCACCGTCGGATGGAGGGTCAGCTGGGGCAGCATGGCCTGGGCCGCGATCAGGTCGCCGCGCAGGAAGGCCGCGAGCGCAAGATAGGAATCGCGGAACGGTGTCGCGACCGCGCCCTGCCGGCGGGCATTGGCCAGCAGCGCCTCGCCCTCGGCGATGCGTCCAGCGCCGATGAAGACCACGCCCGCCGTCGCCGCCACGTCGAAATCCAGCGGGTTGAGGCGCAGGGCGCGCTCGGCGGTGGCCACGGCCTCGTCGGGCTCTCCTGCGAACAATTGGACCAGAGCCAGGGCGCGGGCGGCATAGGCGCTGGCGGGAGCCAGTTCCACGGCCCGCTCGGCCTCGTCCAGCATCACTTCCAGCTCCGCCTCTGAGGGCGCGGGCGTGTCGTCGTGCAGGGTGCGCTGCAGCTGGGTTTCGGCACGCACGGCATGGCCGAGGGCGAAGGCGGGATCCCGGTGGGTGAGTTCCGCGAGGCACTCGTCCACGTTGATGCCGCGGGTTTCCTGCCGGGTCTCGGCCTTCATCTCCGGCCGGGTCTCCTGGCTGTCGCTACGGCGCTGGGCGGCAGCGGCGGCGACACAGCCATAGCCGGAGGCGGGAGCACGGGCGAGCGCCTGGGCCCGGGCGCGGACCTGCACCACGCCATAGCCTTCCATAACTGCGACGGCGACATCGTGGATGACCCGTTGCTCGCTCTCCGCCAGCTTTCCGGCCCCGGCCAGACCATCCATCACGGTGGACCAGACGATGGAGCCGTCGCAGCGGTCGGTCAGCCGCACGGCGAGGGAGAAGGTGCCGTCCGGCCGCCCCTCGGCGAGGCCGGCGAGGGAGAAGACCGAGCGCGGCACGGCCGCCGAGCAGGCTTCGGCGACGGTGCCCTCGCGAATGTCGGCACCTGCCGCGCGCACCTGGGCAAAATCGAACCGGGCGAACGCATCGCGCATGCGCTCCTCGATGGCCCGCAGCTCGGTCGTGTTCGGCGCGCCATCGCCGGCCGCCTCGAAGGTGCGGACCTCGACCAGCGGCAGGCGGATCCGATCCGCCGTCGCGGCGGCCGACACCGAATCCCGCGGCGTCTTGCTTTCCAGGTTCCACAGGGAGAGCCCGACACCCGCGGTCACGACCAGCGCGAGGCCCGCAGCCAGGGCCGGAAGCAGCCGGCGCGGCCGGATGGCCTGCGGCGGCGCATCGGAGGGGGGCGGATCGACCACATCCTGATCGGCCGGCGCAGCATCCTCCAGCCCACGGGTGCGGAACTGGGGCACATAGCCGCCCTTGGGCACATCGATGATGACAGGATCATCGACGCCAATCGTTGTATAATACCTTTCCAGCGCCCGCCGAAGCCGGGTGGCCTCCACCCTGACGATGGGATCGGACTGGGGATCGAAGGACGGCGGCCGGCCCAGCGCCTCCACCGCGATGGTGTAGCCCTTCAGCGCGTCCGCCCGGCCATCCAGAGTCGTTTCGACGACGAATCTCAGAAAGGCCGCGAGCCGCGGAGAAGCGGCGAAATCGGGCGAGGCGAGCACGCGATCAAGCGCCGCACGCACGCCAACGGAGGCATCGACCATCTCGGTCACGCCTTCGGAGACGGCCTCGACCGCGCCCTGTTCGCCTGCATCCGCAGCACTGCCCACCACAATACCGTCCTAACCTACGGTCATGACCTTTGTCCGTCAGAACCCTTGCACAAGCAAGAGGGCGGGATGATGGTGACCGCCTCCCTGCGTCAAGCCGCCACCGGCCAGTTTCCACCGGCGGTACGGGCTGCTAGCGTTGCAGCGACGCGACCGCATGCGAGGCCGCCGGGCGGCTCCAGGCCGCAGGCGCGAAACTCGCGCCGCACCGGCCGGAGCGTTGCAAAAAATCGGCGCCACAGGCCTGGCGCCCAAACATGGCGCGCGATCCATTGCGCGCGGGAGAGGACCATCATGGCTCTGGACGATCTGGTGACCGACGGCATGCGCGCGGACAGTGTTCCGAACGACCTCGAAGCCTTCTGGATGCCGTTTACCTCGAACCGCTCCTTCAAGAAGCGGCCACGGCTCGTGTCCCGCGCCAAGGACATGCACTATTACACGCCGGAAGGTCGCCCCATCCTCGACGGTTGCGCCGGCCTGTGGTGCGTCAACCCCGGCCATAACCGGGAGCCCATTGTCGAAGCCATCCGCGCCGGTGCCGCCGAGATGGATTTCGGCCCCACCTTCCAGTACGGCCATCCGAACGCCTTCCGCCTCGCCACCAAGATCGCCGACCTCGCGCCCGGCGATCTCGACCATGTGTTCTTCTGCAACTCGGGCTCCGAGGCGGTGGACACCGCGCTGAAGATCGCCCTCGCCTACCAGCAGACCATCGGCCAGGGCACCCGCACGCGCCTCATCGGCCGCGAGCGCGGGTATCACGGCGTCGGCTTCGGCGGCATCTCGGTGGGCGGCATGGTCGCCAACCGCCGCACCTTCGGCACCATGCTCGCCGGCGTCGACCACCTGCGCACCACCTATGACCGGGAGAACCAGGCCTTCTCCAAGGGCGAGCCGGACTATGGCGCGCACTTCGCCGACGAGCTGGAGCGCATCGTCGGGCTCCATGACGCCTCCACCATCGCCGCCGTCATCGTCGAGCCCATGGGCGGCTCCACCGGCGTGCTGCCGCCGCCGAAGGGCTATCTCAAGCGCCTGCGCGAGATCTGCGACAAGTACGGCATCCTGCTGATCTTCGACGAGGTGATCACCGGTTACGGTCGTCTCGGCTACGCCTTCGCCGCCGAGCGTTACGGCGTGATCCCGGACATGATCTGCTTCGCCAAGGGCATCACGGCCGGCGCGGTGCCGATGGGCGGCGTCATCGCCCGCAAGCATATCCACGATGCCTTCATGAAGGGGCCGGAGCACATGGTGGAGCTGTTCCACGGCTACACCTATTCCGCCCATCCGCTGGCCTGCGCCGCCGGGCTCGCGACGCTGGACCTCTACGCGCAGGAGAACACCTTCACCCACGCGCTGGCGCTGGAGCCCTTCTTTGCCGATGCGGTCATGTCGCTGAAGGACAAGCCCGGCGTGCTCGACATCCGCACGGTGGGCATCACCGGCGCGGTGGACCTCGCCCCGCGCGCCGGCTCGCCCGGCCTGCGCGGCTATGAGGCGCTGGAGAAGGCGTTCCATGAGGAAGGCCTGATGATGCGCATCGCCGGGGACACGCTGGTCATCACGCCGCCGCTCATCATTTCCAAGGATCAGGTCGGCGAGCTGGTCGAGAAGCTCGGGCGGGTCATCGAGAAGACCGTCTGAACACGAAATCGATCGTCCGACGGCCCAGCGGGCGGCGGACGATCGTTCGAACTCCGGACGCACCCTGGCCGCCGGTCCGCAGCGGGGTGCGGCCGACGGCCAGGTCGTTCGGGCCGCGAAGCAGGGGCGTCAAGCTCGTGAGCCGCACGTTCGCGGTCTTATGTGAAAGCGGTTTGACCAGAAGGGGTGCGCCCCGGGCGACCGGCTCGCCCGTGGCGGAGCCGGCGCAGCCGCTATGGCGCTAGAGCCGCCCTGTGAGCGCGAGCACGATTACGATGATCAGCAGCACACCCACGATGCCACCCGGCCCATACCCCCACCCGGAGCTGTAGCCCCACGTCGGCAGCGCTCCGACGAGCAGCAGCACGAGGATGATGATGAGGATCGTGGACATCAGCGGCCTCCCAGTCAGTCCGACGGAGCCACGCTCCGCCTTGCGTTTCTGGTAACGCGCGCGAGGCCTTGCAGTTCCTTGGCTTGTGGCGATCGCGCGCGGTCCTGCAGGCGATCGCACCCATCCTAGAGCGGCGCCGTCGCCGCTGCGAGCCAGTCCACGGTGCCCGCATCGACCAGCGGCGCAAGGGTGGCCCGGACCTCGGCGTGATAGGCATCGACCTGCGCCCGCTCGGTGCCGGTGAGGAGATCGAGGTCGATCAAGCGCCGGTCGTAGGGCACGAGGGTGAGGGTCGCGAAGCCGAAGCACGGCTTCTCCCCGTCCTCCACCGGACGGTCCTCCACCAGGATCAGGTTCTCGATGCGGATGCCGTAGGCGCCCGTGCGATAGAAGCCCGGCTCGTTGGAGAGGATCATTCCTGCCGCCAGTGGCAGATGGCCGAGCTGTGAGATGCGTGCCGGCCCCTCATGCACGGAGAGCCCCGCGCCGACACCATGGCCGGTGCCATGGTCGAAATCGAGCCCTGCCTCCCACAGGAACTGCCGCGCCAGCGGATCCAGCTGGGCGCCCGTGATGCCCTTTGGAAACACCGCGCGGGTGAGGGCCAGATGGCCCTTCAGCACCAGCGTGTAGTGGCGGCGCATGTCCCGGGTCGGCGTCCCGACGGCAAGGGTACGCGTGATGTCCGTGGTGCCGTCCGGATATTGCGCGCCGGAATCGAGCAGGAACAGCTCGCCCGGATGGATCGCCCGGTTGGTCTTGCGTGTGACCCGATAATGAACGATGGCGCCGTTCTCCCCCGCGCCGGCAATGGTCGGGAAGGAGATGTCGGTGAGACAGCCGGTGGCGCGGCGGAAGGTCTCCAGCGCCTCCACCGCATCGATCTCCGTGAGCGTGCCGGCGGGCGCCTCCCGGTCGAACCAAGCGAGGAAGCGGGCCAGCGCCGCGCCGTCGCGCACATGGGCCGCCCGCATCCCCGCGATCTCGGCCGGATTCTTCGACGCCTTGATGAGGGAGATGGGGTCGGCGCCCTTGTCGGCGACGCCGCCTGCGGTCTCGATGAGGGTGGCGAGGCGAACGGGTGCGGTGGCCTGATCGACGCGGATGCGCCGGCCCTTGCCGTTGCCATTCTCCCCCTTGGCGAAAGCAGCGAGCACGCGGTCGAGGTCGCCGACGCCGTGCAGGCGGGCGTGGCCGGCGAGGGCGGCGCGCACCTCATGGGAGAGCTTCAGCGCCTCGAGGAAAAGATCGGGCAGCCCCTCGCGCGGCACGATGCACCAGGCGAGCGGCAGCGGCGTGTGGGCCACGTCAGCGCCGCGCATGTTGAAGAGCCATGCCGCGCCGTGGGGGTCGGAGACGAGCAGGCCATCGAGCTTCTCCTCGGCGAGCTTCTCCTGCACCTGCCGGAGCTTGCTTGCCGTGTCCTCGCCGGCGACGGACAGGTCCAGCAGACGCACCGGCGCGCGCGGGGGGGCGGGCCGGTCGGGCCAGATGGGATCGAATGGATCGGCCTCCAGTGGCGCGAGGATGCCCCCGGCCGAAGCCACCGCCTTCACCAGCCGCTCGCGGCCGTCGATGGTGGTGCGCCACGGATCGAACCCGAGGCGGGCACCGCGGGGGAGATGTTCCTCGATCCACTTGTCCGGCCGCGTTTTGGAAAGCGGCACCACGGTGAAGGCCGCCTCGTCCACCTGCGCGGGGGCCTGGAGCGTGTAGCGTCCGTCCACGAAGAGCGCCGCCTCCGTGGGCAGCACAACGCAGGTACCGGCCGAGCCGGTGAAGCCGGTGAGGTAGGCGAGGCGCTCCTCGCACGCCGGCACATATTCGTTCTGATGCGCGTCGGCGCGGGGGATCACATAGCCGTCGAAGCCGAGGCGGGCGAGCTCCGCCCGGAGCGCCGCCAGCCGCGCCGGCCCCTCGGCGCCATCGGCCAGATCCTCGAAGGTCTGGAAGTGCGCCTTGAACGGGGGATGGCCGTGGGAGGCGGAATGAACGGACGAAGAGGACGAAGAAGACGTCATGGGCGGGGCGCCGGCGCAATCGTTGAAATCCCGCCGACCATAGGAGCCCCGCCGGGCGACGGCAACGCGGTGGGTATTTCGCGAAACGCCCTTGATGGGCAACCCCGCATCCGATTATGGTCGGCGCCATCGCGGGCGTAGTTCAGTGGTAGAACGACAGCTTCCCAAGCTGTATGTCGTGGGTTCGATTCCCATCGCCCGCTCCAGTTTCCCCCCATTCTGAGAGATCGGCCGGGATCCGGCCAGACGGTCCGCGCGCCGGCGCGCGCTCTATGCCGCGGCATGGGGTGGCAGCTTCGCGAGATCGCAAGCGCCCTGCCCCGCCCCCTCACCTCAGCATGAAGCCGATCGCAATCGCGTTGGCGATGTCGATGAAGAAGGCGGAGACCAGCGGCAGGATGATGAAGGCGATGGGCGCCGGGCCGTGGGTGCGGGTCACGGCGGTCATGTTGGCGATGGCGGTCGGCGTGGCGCCGAGGCTGATGCCGGTGAAGCCGGCGGCCAGCACCGCCGCCTGATAAGTCCGGCCCATGGCGGGAAACACCACGAACAGGATGTAGGCCACCGCCACCAGCGTCTGCAGCGCCAGCACCGTGCCGAGCGCCGGACCAAGGCCGCCGAGGGTCCACAGCTGCATGCTCATGAGCGACATGGCGAGGAAGATCTTCAGCGACAGGTCGGAGACCAGCGCCAGCGCCGGGGTGCGGGCCGGCCACGGCAGGCGCGGCGCCACCTTCGGCAGGATGTTGGTGATGACGATGGCGACCAGCATGCACACCACGAACATGGGCAGCTTCAGCCCGGTCTTCTCCACCACGCCTTCCAGCGCATAGGCGATGATGATGACGATGTTGAGCGCCAGGATGGTGACGAGGATGTTCTTGTAGTTCACCGAACCGCCCTCGGACTCGGCCGGTGTGTCCGGCAGGCCCACCATGGGGGCGTCGTCGCCGGTGCCGCGCAAGTTGAAGCGGGAGATGAGCAGGCCCGCCACCGGGCCGCCCACCAGGCTGGCGATGACGAGGCCGAGGGTGGCGCTGGCGATGCCGATTTCCAGTGCGTTGGGCAAATCGAACCGCTGCGCGATCAGCGGCGCCCAGGCGATGGTGGTGCCGTGGCCGCCCACCAGAGACACCGAGCCCAGCAGCGGCCCCACGCCATAGGGCAGGCCGAGCACTGCCGCGCCGCCGACGGCGACCACGTTCTGCAGCACCAGATAGACCACCGTCAGCAGCAGCAGGATCACCAGCGGCTTGCCGCCGGTGGCGAGGTCCGAGACCCGGGCGTTGAGGCCGATGCCGGTGAAGAAATAGAGCAGCAGCATGTCGCGCGCATTGAGGTCGAAGGTCACCGCGAGGCCCAGCACCTTGTAGGCGAACAGGGTGGCGAGCGCCGCGATGATGCCGCCGGTGACGGCCTCGGGGATGTTCCAGCGCTTGAGGGGGGTGATGATCTCGTTGAGGCCGGCGCCGAGAAAGTAGACGAGGATGGCGATGGTGAAGCTCAGCAGCCCCGAAACCTCGAACGTCGCTGGCATATGGCTTCCCCCTGCGCGGCACTGTCTCGCCCCACCTGTAGCCCATTCCGGGCGGGGCTGAAAACGGTCAGGCGCCGAGGTGTCGCAGGGCCTTGCCAGCGAGCACGTCCGTCTCGATGTCCTCCAGCTCCACCTGCCGCGTCTCCGGCACGTAGGCGAGGGAGATGAAGAGCGAGGCGACGCACACCACGAGGAAGATGCCGATGGTGGCGGCAAGGCCGATGCCCTCCACCACCGAGAGGAAGCTCGCCGCGACGATGGCGTTGAACAGCCAGCTCGTTGCCGAGGCGGCGGCGATGCCCCGTTCGCGGATGGCCGAGGGGAACAGCTCGGACATGAGCACATAGGGCAGCGGCCCGAGGCTCAGCGCGAAGGCGACGATGTAGGCGCAGAGCCCCGCGAGCGCCACATAGGGCCAGTCCGCCAGCGCCGCGACGATCACCACGGCGAGGCTCACCGCCATGGCCGCCGAGCCGGCGATGAGCAGCGGGCGGCGGCCGAGGCGGTCCACCAGCATCATGGCGGCCAGCGTCGCCAGCACGTTGACGAGGCCGAGCCCGAAGGTGGCGGCGAGGGCGGCGACGCCGGCCGGAAAGCCGAGCTCGGTGAAGATGTGCGGGGCGTAATAGAGAATGCCATCGATGCCGGAGAAATTCTGCAGCACGAACAGAACGCTGCACAGCACCAGCACCGCCTTGGTGCTGCCCGTGCCGAGCACGGCGCGCCAATCGCCGGCCGGCGCCGCGCCTTCCGCGTCGGCGGAGGAGATCTCGCCGGCAAGGCCCAGCCGCACCGCCGCCGCCTCGCCCTCTACGATCCGACCGCGGGACATGAGCCAGCGCGGGCTTTCCGGCAGCAGCAGCACGGCGCCCGCGCAGGCCGCCGCAATGAGCACGCCGCCGCCCAGCATCTGCGCCCACGTGGCGTGGCCGGTGAGCGCGAGGGGCACCGCATAGCCGAGCAGGATGCCGATGGTGACGGCGAGCTGGAACAGGGAGACCACCGCGCCTCGATGGCGGGCCGGCGTCACCTCCGCCGCATACATGGGGACCACCATGGAGGAGAGCCCCACCCCGAGGCCGATGAGGATGCGCGCCGCCACCAGCATCCCCACCCCCGGCGCCATCGCCTGCCCGAGCGGCACCAGCGCGTAGCCGGCGAAGGCCAGCGCCGCGGCGAGCAGGCAGGAGGGGCGCCGGCCGATCCGCTGGGAGATCGGCGCGGCCAGCACCGCGCCGACGAAGCAGCCGGCCAGCAGCGACGTCACCATCATCTCGGTGGCGCGGGTGGACAGGGCGAACGCCTCGGAGATGGTGCCGACCACACCGGCAATGGACGCCGTGCTGAAGCCGAACAGCATGCCATTGAGGAGCACGAGGCCCGCCGTGAGGAACAAGGTTGCCATGTGATCCGACGGGTATGGAGGTAGGGCGCGGATAACGTGCGCGAGATGGAGCGGCCTGCAGGACTTGTAAGCGCCACCTACAGTAGAGCATAAGTACGAAAAATCGAGCGGCGATAGGCCCGGCCACCTGCCGGAGCGTGCCGTATGGGGAGGGCGCCAAGTGACCGTTTCCGCGGCAACGCACGAACATGCCAACCGCCTCGCCATCGAGGGCGGCGAACCGGTCCGCACCAAGCCCCTGCCGTGGGAACTACCCGGCGCCCACTGGATCGGCGCGGAGGAGCTGGAACTCGTCTCCCGCGTGGTGCGCGCCCAGAGCCCCTTCCGCTTCTACGGCCCCGACCTCCAGCACATGGTGGACACGCTGGAGAAGGAATGGTGCGCCGCCTTCGGCCACAAGCACGCGCTGGGCGTCTCCTCCGGCACGGCCGCGCTGACCATTGCCATGTCGGCCCTCGACATCGGCCCCGGCGACGAGGTGCTGGTGCCCGGCTATCTGTGGGTGAGCTGCGTGGCCGCCGTGGTGCGCGCCGGCGCCATCCCGAAGCTGGTGGACGTGGACGACTGCTTCACCCTCGATCCCGCCGACGTGGAGCGCAAGATCGGCCCCCACACCCGCGCCGCGCTGATGGTGCACATGAGCGGCGCGCCCGGCCGGGTCGCCGATGTCGCCCGCATCTGCCGCGAGCGGGGCATCGCCCTCATCGAGGATTGCGCCCAGACCGCCGGCGCCAGCCAGAACGGCAAGGCCGTGGGTACGTTCGGCGATATCGGCATCTTCTCCTTCCAGCTCAACAAGAACATGACCTCGGGCGACGGCGGCATGGTGGTGACGGAGCGGGACGACCTGTTCCGCCGCATCGTCGCCCTGCATGACCTCGGCTATCCGCGCAACGAAAAGGGCCGGCTCGACACCTCGGACGAGAGCTGCCAGCTCTGGGGCGTCGGCGCCCGCATGTCGGAGCTGACGGGCGCCATGTGCCTCGCCCAGATGCGCAAGCTGCCGCAGATCACCGGCAACATGCGCTCGTCCAAGTGGCGCATCCGCAATGCCCTCGCCGACATCCCCGGCCTCGGCTTCCGCAACGTGCCCGACCCCTCCGGCGACACCGGTCCCTTCATGCTGATGACGCTGAAGGACGAGGCCACCGCCCGCCGCTTCGTGGACGCTTTGCGCGCTGAAGGCATCGCCGGCCCGGCCGGCTCGCTCGCCTGCCTCGCCATGCGCGAGTGGGGGATGCACTGGTATTCCAACATTCCGAGCCTCGTGCACAAGCGCTCCGACAGCCGCGACGGCTTCCCCTGGACCCACCCCTCCAACGCCTTCGGCGAGAGCTACAGCTACGCCGCCGGCGCCCTGCCCCATTGCGACGACCTGCACGCCCGCGGCGCGCTGCTCACCATCGCCTCGACGCTGACGACCGAGGACGAGGACGACATCATCGCCGCCGTCCGCAAGGTGGCGCGCGTGGTGCTGGCCTGACGCCCGGGCATCGGGCCTTCACGACACAGGGGGCCGCGCCGCGGGGCTGTCCGGCGGGCGGAAAAGCGCGAAGGGGAAGCGCATGATCTATCTGATCGCCGCCATCGCCGGCCTCGCCGGGGCGCTGTTCGGCTTCGACGAGGGCGTGATTGCGGGGGCTCTGGCGCCGCTGCGCAGGGACCTTGGCATCGATCCCGTCACCGACGCCGCGGCCGAAGGCTTGATGACGGCGGCGGTGCCGTTCGGCGCCTTCATCGGCGCCATCGTCGGCGGACGGCTCGCCGCCGCCGCGGGGCGCCGCAAGCTGCTGCTCTGGGCCGCCGTGCTGTTCGTGGGCGGAGCGCTCCTGAGCGCGCTCGCGGGCGGGCTCGTCACCCTCTCCCTCGCGCGCCTCGTCATCGGCTTCGCGGTGGGCGTCGCGGCCATGATGGCGCCCCTCTATATCTCGGAGAGCGCGCCGGCCAAGCAGCGCGGCATGCTGGTTTCCATCTACCAGCTCGCCATCACGCTCGGCATTCTCGGCGCCTATGTGGTCGGCTATGCCTTCGACGAGAACTGGCGCTGGATGTTCGCCATGGGTGCGGTGCCGGCGGTGCTCCTGTTCGCCGGCATCTTCGCCATGTCCGACACGCCCCGCTGGCTGGCCATGCGCGGCCGCGGCGCCGAAGCGAAGGCCGCCCTCGCCCGCATGCGCGAGAAGCCGGAGAGCGATCCGGCGGTCGCCGCCGAATATGCGGAGATCCAGGCCGCCGTGGCGGAAGACGAGGGTCGCAAGGCGACGTTCGCCGATCTCGTTTCCCCCCGCGTGCGTCCGGCGCTGATCGTCGCCATGGGGCTGTTCCTGCTGCAGCAGCTCTCCGGCATCAATGCGGTGATCTATTACGCGCCCACCGTGTTCCAGCTGTCGGGCTTCGATTCCGCCGCCACCCAGATCCTCGCCACCGCCGGCATCGGCGTGGTCAACGTGCTCATGACGGTGGTGGGCATGATGCTCATCGACCGGCTCGGCCGGCGCCTCCTCCTGCTCATCGGCTTCGCCGGCACCGCGGTTTCGCTGGGCGCCATCGCCATCGCCGCCGCCACCGACAGCGCGGCGCTCGACACGCTCGCCCTCGCCGGGCTCGTGCTCTACATCGCCTCCTTCGCCATCGCCATCGGCCCGCTGCCGTGGGTGATGATGTCCGAGGTCTTCCCGCTGGACTGCCGGGCGCTGGGCATGAGCATCGCCTCGCTGGTCAACTGGGGCTTCAACTTCATCGTGGTGTTCAGCTTCCCGGTGCTGGTGGCGGAGTTCGGCCTCGCCGGCGTGTTCGGCCTCTATGCCGTGGTGTGTGTCGCCGGCCTCGCCTTCACCCAATGGCTGGTGCCCGAGACCAACGGCGTGAGCCTGGAAGAGATCGAGCGCCACCTGAGGAGCGGTCGGCCTCTGCGCGAGCTTGGCCGCCTGCACGCGGCCTGAGGAGAAGACATGAGCGAGACCTCTCCCGACGCCCCCCTCGATTTCGAGGCGCTCGTCGTCGCCCTCCTGCCCCTCGGCCCCTACCACGCGGCCTTGGAGCCGATGGTAGGCGACCTTGCCCGCATCGCGACGCTGAACACCCAGCTCAACGCCGCCTTCCATCGCATCGCCGCGCGCGCCGGCTTCCCGGCGGGCGCGGTGCACCGCGAGCATCTGGCGGAGGATGCCGAGGCGGTGGGCACCTTCTTCGAATATGTGCATTTCGCATCGCCCAGCTTCCTGGGCTCGGTGGGGGAATGGCCGCTGGTGGGCGGGCGGCCGCTGGCCGGAAAGGCTTCAGGGGGCGCGCATGGCTGAGGCAACCCATTGCGACGTGATCGTCGTCGGCACCGGGGCTGGCGGCGGCATGCTGGCCTATGAGCTGGCGAAGGCGGGGCTCAATGTGGTCTCGCTGGAGCAGGGCGGCCGCCTCGCGGACGACCATTTCAAGCGCCTGGACCCACCGGGAACCCAGCTCGACTTCGGCATCCGCGCCAACACCGTGTGGCCGGCCGAGCCGCACGACAGCCTGTTCGTGCATCCCCTGTTCGAAAAGGGCGCGGATGGCTCCACCGGCTGGCCGGACACCGGCTTCCACCACTACCAGATCCTCGCCGTCAACGGGCTCCAGAACCTCTGGAACGGGGTGAGCGTGCGCTTCTCCGCGCGCGATTTCCGCGACTGGCCCATCTCCTATTCCGACCTCGCGCCCCATTACGAGGCGGTGGAGCGGCGCATCGTTGTCTGCGGCACCGAGGAGCAACTCGAAGAACTTCCGGACGGCATCTATGTGCCGCCCAAGCCGCTGCGCCCCGCCGACGTGATGATCGTCGATGCGGTCAACGCGATGGACGAGCCCTATTCGCACGCCATCCCCAACCGCAAGGCCATCGACACGCGGCCGGACAGCCCCAACGCCTGCGTCTCCACCGGCATCTGCACCTCCGGCTGCCCCACCGGCGCGGTCTACAAATTCACCGCCCGGCTGCTGCCGGAGATCGAGAAGCTTCCGAACTACGAGCTGCGCCAGGGCGCCAAGGTCGTGCGGCTGCTGCGCGAGCCCGGCACCAAGCGGGTGATGGGCGTCGAATATCGCGACATGGCCACCGGCGAGGCGCGCGTCCTCACCGCCGATCACGTGGTGCTCGCGGCCGGCGCCATCGAGAGCCCGCGCATCCTGTTCAATTCCGCCGACGATGCCGCGCCCGAGGGCATGGGCAACACCACCGGCCAGCTCGGCCTGCGCCTGCAGGACAATCCCAAGGCCGTGCTCTCCACCTCGCTGTGGAAGCTGTGGGGCAAGGGCCGGGACTTCGACATCGGCTATGGCGACCTGCTCATCCTCATGTCGCGCGGCACGCTCCCGGACGGGGAGGAATTCCCCTTCATCGGCCACGCCATCCACGGCGTGCCGGACATTCCCCACTATCTCGCCGGCATGAAGCGCTTCCCGCCCTTCATGAAGGAGCGGCTCGCCCGCTTCATGTTCCATTCCTACGTCACGCTCGGCCTGTTCTGCGCCGGCGAGCCGACCCCCGCCAACCGGGTGCGGCCCGGCGCCACCCGCGACCGCTTCGGCGTGCGCCATGTGGCGGTGGACTTCTCCGCCACGCCGCGCGCGGAGGCGATGATGGAGGCCATGAACGGCTGGGGCCGCCAGGTGCTGCGCCACGCCGGGGCGACCTCCATCTACCCCTCGCGCGACAACACCGGCACCGGCATCCACTATGCCGGCACCACCGCCACCACCGCCGATCCCGAGAGGGGCGTGGTGGACGCGGACCTGAAGCTGCACGATCTCGACAACGTCTATGTCTGCGACGGCGGCGTGGTGCCCGTGCTGCCGGACAAGCACCTCACGCTCACCATCATGGCGCTGGCCCACCGCCTCGCCGGCCATCTGGTGGAGAAGGCGCGCAGCGGGGCGACGGTCGAGGGGGAGCGCGCTCTGGCCTGAGGCTGAAGGCCTCAGTCTGGAGATATGCCGGCATGCCCGGGCTTGTCCCGGGCATCCACGTCAGACCGACGGTACAATCCCCGTAAGGCGTTCCGAGCCATGACGGCGGGATAGCTTCCGCAGTTCACTCACCTCTCGGGTACGGCCCCTGCCATAACGGCCCCGACGAAGCCGTTGATGCGGCCGAAGGCGGCTTGGGAGAGCTCCCCTGCCCGCAGCACCGCCTCATGGCATGCGCCATGGTCCTGATTGAGGTGCGCCACCAGCGCCGCCGCCAGCTCGCTCTGGCCGATGGCGAGCGTGCGCAGGCCGAGCAGCAGGTTGTCGAGATCGGCCCGCGTGAGGGCGAGGCGCAGCGGCGCCTCCTCGGGCAGCCCTGTCCAGCGCGCAATGGCTTCCGGCGCAAGCTGCGCCGGCTCGCTGTGACTAGTCATGAAAATCCCCGTCTGAAAATCGTCGGCCGGCCCGAAAAGGGCCGCTTCTTGAAGTCTACACTCTCCCTCTCCGGTGCCGAAGCCGTGTCGCCGCGTTGACGGGCATCAATGCCCCGCCGCCAACCGACCAATATTAAAATACCTCGAGGCAGCCGCGCATGCGGCCCGACGGAAAGGCAGGAACGCCATGACGGATATGCTCTCCCCCGCCGCCTATGTGGAACGCCAGCGCCCCGGCCGGGCGAAGATGAAGGCGGCCGTCTTCGTCGAGAAGAACCGCATCGTGCTGGACGAAAAGCCCATCCCCGATGTCGGCCCGCTTGATGCGCTCATTCGCATCACCACCACCACCATCTGCGGCACCGACGTGCACATCCTGAAGGGTGAGTATCCGGTGGCGAAGGGCCTCACCATCGGCCACGAGCCGGTGGGCATCATCGAGAAGCTCGGCTCGGCGGTGGAGGGCTTCGCCGAGGGTCAGCGCGTCATCGCCGGCGCCATCACCCCGTCCGGCTATTCCAATGCCTGCCTGTGCGGCCAGTGCTCGCAGGACGGCCCGCGCACCAAGCACGGCTTCAAGGCCATGGGCGGCTGGCGCTTCGGCAACACCATCGACGGCGCGCAGGCGGAATATCTCGTCGTGCCCGACGCCATGACCAATTTGTCCCCGGTGCCGGAGGCGCTCTCCGACGAGCAGGTGCTGATGTGCCCGGACATCATGTCCACCGGCTTTGCCGGCGCCGAGAGCGGCAAGGTGAAGATCGGCGACACGGTGGCCGTGTTCGCGCAGGGGCCCATCGGCCTGTGCGCCACGGCGGGCGCCAAGCTCATGGGCGCGACGCGCATCATCGCGGTGGACCGGGTGGCCGCGCGGCTGGAGATGTCCCGCGCCATGGGCGCCGACCTCGTGGTGGATTTCTCCAAGGTCGATCCGGTGGAGGAAATCCTGCGCCTCACCGACGGGCGCGGCGTGGACGTCGCCATCGAGGCGCTCGGCCGGCAGGAGACGTTCGAGGCGGCGCTGCGCGTGCTGCGGCCCGGCGGCACGCTCTCCTCCCTCGGCGTCTATTCGAGCGACCTGAAGATCCCGCTTGATGCCTTCGCGGCGGGGCTCGGCGACAATGCCATCATCACGTCGCTCTGCCCTGGCGGCAAGGAGCGCATGCGGCGCCTGATGGATGTGGTCGCCGCCGGCCGGGTGGATGCCCGCGCCCTCGTCACCCACCGCTTCAAGCTGGACGAGATCGAAGCCGCCTACGACCTCTTCGCCAACCAGCGCGACGGCGTTCTCAAAGTGGCCATCACGCCCTGAGGGCCGGACTGCCTTAGAGCGCGATCCGATCAAGTTGAAACAACTTGATCAGCAAATCGCCCTCCAATTTTAAGAAGGAGAACGCGTGATCCGATCTGATTGCGATGCAATCAGATCGGCGCGTGCTCTAGAGGCGAACCGAGCGGATTGAAATCAATTGCGCCCGTCGTCGTCTGGTTACGCCGGAGGACGACGGGCGCAAACATGAGATGGGCTGCGCCCGGCATGCGCGTGCGGAGGATGGATTAGCCCCGCACTATCGAGGCATTCCAATGTCGCGCTGGGCCATTGTCTTCGACGAAACCTTGATGTCTGATGCTCATGCGATGCGTTTGCGTTGCGAATGATTGTTTAGAAAGTCTCCGCAGGAACCGCACATTGGCGAAATCTGCAGAGCAACGTTTTGAACTGTTCCATAATGAGACGCGGACATGATTGTTAACGTGATCTTTGGTTCCGATGGGGGAGCCACCAAGGGCGTTGCGTCCCGGATTTCGAAGAAGTGCCAGGGCCGTGCGGTGGACATAAAGACGGCGAGCCCGGCCGATTTCGAGAATTGCGAACTGCTGATTCTCGGGTCGCCCACCTATGGCGACGGTACGCTCCAGACCGACTGGGAGGAGCATATCGACAAGCTCCGCTCGGCGCGGCTCAAGGGCAAGAAGGTGGCGCTGTTCGGCACCGGCGACCAGGAGAGCTATCCCGGCTCCTTCGTGGACGCCATGGGCATCCTCTATGACGAGGTGACGGCGCTGGAGGCGGTGGTGGTCGGCTTCACCGACACCAAGGGCTACGACTATCTCAACTCCACCGCCGAGCGGGAGGGCAAGTTCGTCGGCCTTGCGCTCGACCTGGACACCCAGTCCGGTCTCACCGACAAGCGAGTGACCGCATGGCTCAGCAGCATTCTTTAGAGACCGCCTTCGATCCGAGCGAGGGGGAGCCCGGCTGGCCGCCGGCTCCGGTGCGCGGGGCGGCGGGCGAGGAGGCAGGCGCCACGCAGCGCCTGTTTCACCACCATCTCTACGAACTCGGGCGGGGCGTGCGCCCCCTGTTCCTGATGACGCTCGCGTCGCGGGAGCTGCCGCTCCTGCTCGCGCGGCTGGAGCGGGCGAGCATCGACCATTTCGTCCAGCAAGTGAGCCCCGCCAAGGCCAACCTCTTCTTTGGACGCGATGCCTTCGTCGCGGTGGCGCGGGCGCTGGTCATCCGTCCGCTCAATGCCCTGACGGCGGAAGAGGACTTCATGCTGGGAACCATGCTCGGCTACGACCGCGAGCAGCAATGCCGCCGCTACCTCACCCGCTCCGGCCGCGGGCTGGGGCGGCCGGCGCTGGCGGCGGAATAGGCCTCTCTTTGCATCCCATCGGCAGGACACGCCAGCCGATGACAAGCCACGCGGGGGGAGCGATAACAATCGCGCTCCGGGGTATATGGACCGGCCCATCCGGTTCAGAATATCCCCCCTTGCGAGGCGACCATGACGGCACCGCAACCGCCCGAGAAGAGCGCAGGCGACCATGTGGTCGCCGACCAGAGCGCCGTCTTCGCCCTCCTCGCCGATCCCGCCACCCATGGCGTTAAGGAAACGGTCACGCGCATCGACACCCACGGCGCGGCCGTCTTTCTCGCAGGCCCCTACGCGTACAAGGTGAAGCGCGCGGTCTTCTTCCCCTTCATGGATTTCTCCACGCTGGACAAGCGCCGCGCCGCCTGCGCCGCCGAGGTGGAAATATCGGGCGCGGGAGCGCCCGGCCTCTATCTCGGCGTCGTGCCCATCGTGCGGATGGCAGACGGCCTCGCGCTCGGCGGGGACGGCGAAGCGGTGGAATACGCGGTGAAGATGCGCCGCTTCGACACCAACCTGACCCTCGACCGCATCACCGAGCGCGGCGCCCTCACGCCCGAGCTGACGAAAGACGTCGCGGCCATGGTGGTCTCTGCCCACGCCGCCGCGCCCGCGCGCCGGGGCTTCGACAGCGCGGGAAGGCTTTCCACCTATCTCGAAGACAACATCAACGAATTCGCCGCCCGGCCTGACCTCTTCCCAGCCAAAGACGTGGCCCGCCTCGCCGAAGCATCTCGCGCGGCGCTGGTGCAGGTGCGGCCCCTGCTGGCGGCACGCTCTGAAGCAGGCTTCGTTCGCCGCTGCCATGGCGACATGCACCTGCGCAACATTGTGCTCCTGGATGGCAAGCCGGTGCTGTTCGACGCCATCGAATTCAACGACGAGATCGCCACCTGCGATGTTCTGTATGACCTCGCCTTCCTGCTCATGGACCTGTGGCAACGGGGCGAACGGCACGCGGCCAACGCGATTCTCAACCGCTATCTCTGGGTCAGCGACGACACACAGCTGGACGGATTGGCCGCGCTGCCGCTCTTCCTCAGTCTCCGCGCCGGCATCCGGGCGAAGGTGGAGGCAGCAGGGCTCGCGCATCTGGTAGAAGAGAAGCGGTCGGAGGGGGAGGCGCGGGTCACCCATTTCTTCCGTCACGCCTGCGACCTTGTCGGCGGAACGCAGCCCGGGCCGACGCTTTGGGGGGTGGGCGGGCTGTCAGGGAGCGGCAAGAGCACCTGGGCTGCCAAGGCTGCGGTGAAGGTGGAATCGCGGGCGCCCGGCGCCGTCGTCCTGCGCTCGGATATCGAGCGCAAGCGCCTCTTCAACGTGCCGGAAACGGAAAAGCTGCCCCCAGAGGCCTATGCGGCTGAGGTGAGCCCCCGCGTTTATGAGCGGCTTCGGAGGCTGGCGCGGCACGTCCTCACCAGCGGGTACACCGTCATCGTCGATGCCGTGCATGCGCGACCGGAGGAACGCGACGCTCTCGAGGACGTCGCCAAAGAGGCTGGCGTACCGTTCAACGGACTCTGGCTCGACGCGCCGGCGGACGAGATGGTGCGGCGGGTGACCGCCCGCTCCGGCGATGCGTCAGACGCGGACGCCGCCGTGGTGCGCCATCAGCTGGCCTATGATCTCGGCCCCATCCGTTGGGTAAGAAGCCAAAGTCCCGTCAGCACTTCCCCTGCGGTTCCGGCTTCGGATTGACGCCCGAAACCGTGTCCGGCTGCCGGGCGGGAGACGCCGGCGTCCCAGCGTGGGGCGTGAGGCCGGTATAGGAACCGCCGGTGCCGCCGCTCCACGCGGTGGAGCCTTCGCTGCCGGGCTTGGTGCCGGAATCCGGGCCATGCGCCGGGGGCGTCGCGGCGGTGTGGGGCGGCTCCTCGCAGGCGCCGGTCTGGGCCGCGGGTGCGCCCGTCTGTGCGGCGGCCGGCGCGGGTACGCCCGAAACCAGAAGGAACATGATGCCGCCGACAATCGCAGTGGCGCAGATGCGCGCCGGATTGGGCGAGGGCAGCACGAGGGGAGACGGGCGCCGGGGCGCCGTCGCTTGGGGGGTCAGGGCGTCGGTGAAGCGCATGGCCGTTCTCCTTTCATCGGGAGAACAACCTGCCACGCCCCATGGTTCCTCGATTCTTGCGCCGGCTCCCCGCCAGCGCCCCCGCTTTCGCCCCAACCTGCCGCCTCAGCCGGCGATGCGCACCCGCCCCGGCCCGGCTTCCACGCGGCCAATGCGCGCCGCCGCCGGATAGCCCGCCGCGCGGATCTCGGCGAGCAAGCGGTCGGCCTCTTCCGGCGCGCAGGACACGAGCAGGCCGCCGGAAGTCTGCGGATCGGTGAGGAGGTGGCGCTGCCAGTCGGGCGTGCCCTCCCGCAGGTCCACCTCGGCGCCGTAGCTTGCCCAGTTGCGGTGCGAGGCGCCGGTGACGAAGCCCTGCTGCACCAGCGCCTCCGCCTCCGAGAGCCAGGGCAGCGCGGCGCGCTCGATGACGAGGGTGGCGCCCGAGCCGCGCGCCATCTCCAGCCCATGGCCGAGGATGCCGAAGCCGGTCACGTCGGTGATGGCGCTCACCGCAGCCTCCTTGCCGAGGGCGGCGCCGACGCGGTTCAGCTTGGTCACCGAGGCGATCATCTCGTCATAGGCGGCGGCGGAGAGCGCATCCTTCTTGAAGGCGGCGGAATAGACGCCGACGCCGAGCGCCTTGGTGAGGATGAGCGCATCCCCCACCCGCGCCGTCGAATTGCGCCGCAGCCGCGCCTTGGGCGCCCGACCGATGACGGCGAGGCCATAGACCGGCTCGGGGCAATCGATGGAATGACCGCCCGCCACCGGAATGCCCGCCTCGGCGCAGATGGCCGCCCCGCCGGCAAGGATGGCGCGAACCGTCCCGGTGTCGATCTTGCCCAGCGGCATGCCGAGAATGGCCAGCGCCATCAGCGGCTCGCCGCCCATGGCATAGACGTCCGAAATGGCGTTGGTCGCGGCGATGCGACCGAAATGGTCGGGGTCATCAACCATGGGCATGAAGAAGTCCGTGGTGGCGATGATGGCGGTCTCGCCGTCGAGATCGTAGGCGGCCGCATCGTCTCCCGTCTCGGTGCCCACCAGCAGCCGCTCGAACGGCCCGCCAGACGCCTGCCCCGCCAGCAGTTCCTGCAGCACGGACGGCGCGAGCTTGCAGCCGCAGCCGCCGCCATGGGCGAGGCTGGTGAGGCGCACGGGCGCGGGCTGGGCGGAAGCAGCGTGGGGCACGTCGAGCATGGCGATGTTCCATAAGGGAGAAGGCGCGCGGCGGACGCGCCGCCGCGCGGATTGGGGGTCGGGCGGGGAAAAATTCCCCGCCGCCGGGCCACGCCCCGGCACGGCGACGGAGAACGCCCTGACCGGCGTCAGGTCACACCGCGATCTCTGCGGCGCGGATGGTGTATTTGAAATTGTCCGGGTCGAGGCAGTCGAGCAGGCCGCCGGCGCTGACGGCCTGCGGATACATGAGGAAGCCGAGATGCGGCCCGTCGAAGCCGGGCAGGGCCACGTCATGGGCCGTGTTGTAGGCGAACCAGTTGCCCTCCCACGAGCCGAACAGCGCCTTGCGCGCGGCGACCACCTTGGGATCGTCGATGGCGAGCTTGCCCGGGGGCTCCTCCAGCACCACCTTGCGCACGTCGGCGGGGTCCATGGGGGTCCAGCCGAAGTCGGAGAGGAACACCTCGGCCCGGCAATGCTGCGCCTTGGTCACGATCTCGGAATTGGCGCCGAGGCTCTTGTAGCCGAAGCGCGAGGGCACCACCCGCAGGCCATAGACATCGCGCGCCGGAATACCCTGCGCCCGCACGAGGCCGACGAACAGCGCGTTGAGGTCGGCGCACTTGCCGCCGAGATCGCCGCTCTTCAACAGCGCCGCAATATCGCCGATGCCGCAGCCGCGGGTGGCGGCGTTGCGATAGGTGTTCTCGACGATCCACTGAAAGATGGCGCCCACCTTGTCCAGCTCGGTGGCCTTGCCGGCGACGATCTTGTCGGACGTCGCCTTCACGATGCCGTCGGTGGGGATGAGGTCGGTGGCCTCGGTGTTGCGGCGACGCTCATCCGCGTTGAGGGGCGCCGGCTTGCCGGGCTTCGTCAGATCCACGGCGAAGTCGCGGGTCGTCGCGCGGCTGACCAGCTCCACCTTCGGCGCCGGCTCGCCCTCGGCCCAGGCGACATGCAGCATGTCGGCGCCGGAGCGCGCGTCGCGCACGATCTTGGCGGTCTTGGCGTTGGTGGTCCAGGTGTTCTCGCCGGGCTTGAACCAGTCCGGATTGCTGAACGAAGCCACCGGCAGCCAGGCCTGCACCTTGCCGGCCGGCTTCAGGATCTCGACCGTGGTGGTGATCTGGAAGCTGCGCCAGTTGCCCACCGTAGGGGCGAACACACGCGCTTCCGAGGCAGCCGGCGTGCCGGCGGCTTGCGCGAAGGCGGCACGGGACAGGACGGCGGCGGCACCGGCAGAAAGGCCGGCGAGCGCGCCCGCCTTCAGAAGGTCGCGACGGGTGGTCATCGGGTCTGTTCTCCCTGGAAGTCTCTCGGCTGGGTTCTTGCGCTTGCCACCGCCGCGGCCGTGATCACGGCGAGGGTTTCAGGGTCGGCCCAGTCCACCTCACCCTCGCGGGCGAGCAGGATGCGGCCGGACATCACGACAAAGCTCGCGGGCAGCAGGCTGGCTCCCCATGCCCGCGCAGCCGCGCGGTTCTGATCCATCAGCACGGGACCGGGCGCGGGGCCGGCCGTGCCTTCGGCGAAGAAGCGGCGCACGCGATCGGCCGGCTCGGCCACGTCCACCAGCAGCACCGGCACACCGCTGCGGCGCGCGAAACCGGCCAGAGCGGGCAGCTCCGTGCGGCAGGGCACGCACCAGGTGGCGAAGAAATGGACGATGGTCGGCGCATCATCCGGGGCGAGCGTCACGCGCCCGCCATCGAGTGCATCGAGCGAGAGCGCAGGAGATGTCGGCCGGCCTTCGACGATGGCCAGTCGTCCCGGCGGTGCCTGCTCCTCTTCGGCGGCGGTCAAAGGCGAAGTTGCCAGCAGAAGCGCGAGCGCCAGTCCCAGCGGCGCGGCGCGTGGCCGCTCCTGCCCCGGGAGTCGTTTCCGCACGTGCGTGCGGCCCCGCAGGCGATGCCGCGGTTCAGGCTGTGCTGTATCCGACTGGATAGATTGTGCGCCCCGACCCGCGGGAGCCAAACCGACCTTCACACGGGCACTGTGCGCCAGGCGCGCGCGACGGGTCAACGCCCGTTTCCGTGATCACGCTCGGCTTCGGCAGCGCACAATTGCCGGACACCGCCGAACCCCGTTCCGTTATGTGATGAGAGGTAACCGGGAAGCTTGAGCGTGCCGCATCGCACCATGCGACAAGAAGGCGATTTTCGTTCAAACACGCGGAGTTGCGCGGGGATAAATTGACATCATTCCAGTTCCAAAATACCGTCCCGTCACGCTGGGAGAACCAGCATCCGGAGCGGCTCCAAGGCCGTCCGAAACCGTCCCCGGTCGGGGCACGAAAGGTCGGAGGTTTCCTTCGATGAATATGGAGCTCTCGCGGCGCCAGTTTTTGAAAACGGCGGGCGCGGGCGTGGCGGGAACGACGCTGGGCGCGTTGGGATTCGGTCCCATCGAGGAGGCCCTGGCCTCCACCATCAAGCCCTTCCGCCTCGTCAACACCACCGAGGTGCGCAACACCTGCACCTACTGCTCGGTGGCCTGCGGCATCCTCATCTTCTCCAAGGGCAATCTCGCCAAGGGCGAGAAGGCGGACATCACCCATATCGAGGGTGACACCGACCATCCCACCAATCGCGGCACGCTCTGCCCGAAGGGCGCGGCCCTGCTCGATATCGTGAAGTCCGAGCAGCGCCTCAAGCAGCCCATGATCCGGCGCGCGGGCTCCGACAAGTTCGAGAAGATTTCCTGGGACGAGGCGCTCGACAAGATCGCCAAGGCCATGAAGGCGGACCGCGACGCCAACTTCATCGCCAAGAACAACGACGGCGTGACGGTGAACCGCTGGCTCACCACCGGCTTCCTCGCCGCCTCCGCCACCACCAACGAAACCGCGTTCGCCACGTACAAGGTGGTGCGCTCAACCGGAATTCTGACTTTCGATAATCAGGCGCGCGTCTGACACGGCCCCACGGTGTCCAGTTTGGGCCCAACTTTTGGCCGTGGCGCGATGACCAATTCGTGGACCGATATCAAGAACACGGATCTGGTCGTCATCATGGGCGGCAATGCCGCCGAAGCGCACCCGTGCGGATTTAAATGGGTCACGGAGGCGAAGGCCACCCGTGGCGCCAAGCTCGTTGTCGTGGACCCGCGCTTCACGCGCTCGGCCGCGGTGGCGGATTATTACGCCCCGATCCGGCAAGGCACCGACATCGCCTTCCTGCTGGGCGTCATCAACTATCTGATTCAGAACGACAAGATTCAGTGGGACTATGTGAAGGCGTTCACCAACGTCGGCTACATCGTCAAGGAAGGCTTCGGGTACCAGGACGGCCTGTTCACGGGCTATGACGAGATGAAGCGGGACTACAACCGCTCCACCTGGGACTACGAGATCGGCCCCGACGGTTACGCGGTCGTGGACGACACCCTCCAGCATCCCCGCTGCGTCTTCAACCTTCTGAAGCAGCACGTCTCCGTCTACACGCCGGAGATGGTCGAGCGCATCACGGGCACGCCCAAGGACAAGTTCCTGAAGGTGGCGTCCATGATGGCGGAGTGTTCGTCGCCCACCAAGACGATGACCTCCATGTACGCGCTCGGCTGGACCCAGCATTCCAAGGGCTCGCAGAACATCCGCTGCATGGCGATGATCCAGCTGCTCCTGGGCAATATCGGCGTGCGCGGCGGCGGCATGAATGCCCTGCGCGGGCATTCCAACATCCAGGGCCTCACCGACATCGGCCTGATGTCCAACCTGATCCCGGGCTATCTCACGATCCCGACGGAGAAGGAGCCGGACTTCAACGCCTACATGTCGACGCGCGGCTTCAAGCCGTTGCGTCCCAACCAGATGAGTTACTGGCAGAACTACAAGAAGTTCTTCGTGTCGTTCCAGAAGGCCATGTGGGGTGCGTCGGCGACGGCGGACAACAATTGGGCCTACGACTACCTGCCGAAGCTCGACGTGCCGGCCTATGACGTGCTGCGCGCATTCGAGCTGATGAAGCAGGGGAAGATGAACATCTACTTCTGCCAGGGCTTCAACCCGCTGCAGGCCTTCCCCAACAAGGCCAAGCTCGCGGAGGCGCTCGGCAAGCTCAAGCTCCTCGTGATCATGGATCCGCTGGAGACCGAGACCGCGCGCTTCTGGGAGAATCACGGCGTCTACAACCAGGCCGATCCGTCGAAGATCCAGACGGAGGTCATCCAGCTGCCCACCACCTGCTTCGCCGAGGACAACGGCTCGCTGGTGAATTCGGGCCGCTGGCTGCAATGGCACTGGGCCGCCGGGACGCCTCCGGGCGAGGCCAAGACGGACATCTACATCATGGCGCAGCTCCATCTGCGCCTGAAGGAGATGTACAAGAAGGACGGCGGCGCCTTCCCCGATCCCATCGTCAACCTGACGTGGAACTACAAGGACCCGCACGAGCCCTCGCCCGACGAGCTTGCGAAAGAGCTGAACGGTTACGTGGTCTCGGACGTGCTCGACCCCAACGACCCCACCAAGAAGGTCCTGGAGGCGGGCAAGCAGGTTCCGGGCTTCGGCGTGCTGCGCGACGACGGCACCACCGCGGCGGGCTGCTGGATCTATTCCGGCTGCTACACCGAGGCGGGCAACATGATGGCGCGCCGGGACAATTCCGATCCCGACGACACCGGCGCCTACCTCAAGTGGTCGTTCGCCTGGCCTGCCAACCGGCGCATCATCTACAACCGCGCCTCCTGCAACATCGACGGAAAGCCGTGGGACGACACCCGCAAGCTGATCTGGTGGGACGGGGCCAAGTGGACGGGCTACGACGTGCCCGACATCGCCCCCACCGCCAAGCCGCGGGATGTGGGCCCCTTCATCATGAACCCGGAAGGCGTCTCCCGCCTGTTCACCCGGGGCATGATGCGGGACGGGCCGTTCCCGGTGCATTACGAGCCGTTCGAGAGCCCCGTCGCCAACCTCATCGCCCCCAAGGTGCGGGGCAACCCGGTGGCGCGCGTGTTCAAGGACGACTTCGCCCAGTTCGCCGACGTGGCGTCGAAGGAGTTCCCCTATGCGGCGACCTCCTACCGGCTCACCGAGCACTTCCACTACTGGACGAAGAACAACCATGTGAATTCGGTGCTCCAGCCCGAATTCTTCGTGGAGATCTCCGAGGAACTGGCCAAGGAGAAGTCGATCCAGAATGCCGGCTGGGTGCGGGTGTGGTCAAAGCGCGGCTCCGTCACCGCCAAGGCCTACGTGACCAAGCGCATCCGTCCCCTGATGGTGGACGGAAAGCCCGTGCACATCGTCGGCATCCCCATCCACTGGGGCTTCGTCGGCGCCGCCAAGAAGGGCTTCCCGGCCAACGTGCTCACCCCGTTCGTGGGTGACGCGAACATCGAGACGCCGGAGTTCAAGGCGTTCCTCGTCAACATCGAGCCCACCACCGGGCCGGTGGCGTAAGGGAAAGGAGAACCAGCATGTTTCCTCCGATTCCGAACCCCACCACCGCCCCCGTGGCGCCCAAGATGAGCGATGCGGACCTCGTCCGCCGCTCCGCCTCCGGTTCCCCCTCGCAGGTCGAGTTCAAGGAGCCGGTGGCCAAGCTCATCGACGTGTCGAAGTGCATCGGCTGCAAGGCCTGCCAGGCGGCGTGCCTCGAATGGAACGAACTCCATGAGGAGATCGGCACCTTCAACGGCACCTACACCAACCCGCCGGACCTGACGCCGGCGTCGTTGACGCTCATGCGCTTCACCGAGTGGGTGAACCCCGAGACCGACAATCTCGAATGGCTCATCCGCAAGGACGGCTGCATGCATTGCGCCGATCCGGGCTGCCTGAAGGCTTGCCCGGCGCCCGGCGCCATCGTGCAGTATTCCAACGGCATCGTGGACTTCGACCACGCCAAGTGCATCGGCTGCGGCTATTGCGTGAAGGGCTGCCCCTTCAACATCCCGCGCATCTCGCAGGTCGATCACAAGGCCTACAAGTGCACGCTGTGCTCGGACCGCGTGGCGGTCGGCCAGGGTCCCGCCTGCCAGAAGGCATGCCCCACCCAGGCCATCGTCTTCGGCACCAAGACGCAGATGAAGGAATGGGCCGAGGGCCGCATCAAGGATCTGAAGTCCCGCGGCTACAAGAATGCGGGCCTGTATGATCCGCCCGGCGTGGGTGGCACGCACGTGATGTACGTGCTGCAGCACGCCGACAAGCCGTCGATCTATGCGGGCCTGCCGGACAATCCGCGCATCAGCCCCATCGTCGAGGCGTGGAAGGGCGTGACCAAATATGTGGGCCTCGGCGTCATGGGCTTCGCCGCCCTCGCCGGCGCGCTGCACTACCTCGTCAACGGCGCCAACAAGGTGTCGCCGGAAGACGAGGCGAACGCCGAGAAGCTGACGGCTGAGAAGCTGTCGTCCGGAGGCCGCTCATGAGCGCACCCTACGATCTGGAGAAAGGCGACGCGGTTCACCCGGGTCGCCCGGTGCAGGTGGACCGCTACACGGTGGGCGCCCGCATCAACCACTGGATCACGGCCATCAGCCTGATCCTGCTGGCCATTTCCGGCCTCGCTTTGTTCCACCCCAGCCTCTACTTCCTCACCGGCCTGTTCGGCGGCGGGCAGATGACGCGCACCATCCATCCCTGGATCGGCGTCGTGCTCTTCTTCTCCTTCGCCGGCATGTTCCTGCGCTTCTGGAAGGCCAATCTCTGGAAGAGCGAGGACGGCACCTGGATGCGTCGCATCCGCGACGTGATCGCCGGCCATGAGGAGAAGCTGCCCGAGCTTGGCAAGTACAATGCCGGGCAGAAGATGGTGTTCTGGGGCATGAGCCTGCTCATCGCGGTGCTCATCACCTCGGGCGTGGTGATCTGGCAGGCCTATTTCGCCTCCTACACCACCATAGAGCAGCAGCGCGTCGCCCTTCTGGTGCATGCGGTGGCGGCTGTGGCGATCATCTGCGTCTGGATCGTCCACGTATACGCTGCCATCTGGGTCAAGGGCACCATCAGCGCCATGACCCGGGGGCAGGTGACGGGCGGCTGGGCGTGGCGGCACCATCGGAAGTGGTTCCGCGAGCTGGTCAGCTCCCGCAAGTCGGGGACCCGCGGGACTCCCGCGGAGTAGGCCTTTTCCCTATAATGGCCTCCCGGCCGCCGCGTGCGACCGGGAGGTTCATGTCCGGTGCACGTGACCCGTGAGGTTCGTGAGGTCATCATGTCGCGTACCTTCGGCCCCACCTCGGCGCCCCCGATTCCCGATCCCTCCGTGCTGGAGGGCGTGACGGCGCCGACCTTCGCCTATCTGCCGGACCCCTCGCCCCTGTTCGCGCGCCGCGCGGCGCGGTTCCGGCATCTGGCGCAGAACCATCCCCTTTCGCCCTACCTCACCTTCCTCGCCGGGCTCAGCGAGGCGCAGCACGCCGCCATCGCCGCGACGCCCGCGCCCGAGCCGGTGGAGGCGGCGCAGGTTGAGCGCGCCCGCGCCAACGAGATGCCGCCCCTCGACCGCAGCCATTTCACCACCGATGCCGCCTTCGACACCCTGTTCGAGCGGGCGCTGGCGGAAGCGACCAAGATCGAGCAGCCCGAGGCCGCCCGCACCGCCCTGGAGCGGGTGCGCATGGCTTCCGACGTCGCGCGCGGCGAGATGATCCGCAACGTGCTAGCCTCCTCCATCCCGGAGGAAGCTTTGGCCGAGCACCTCTATGTGGCGGCGGCGCTGGAGGTCCATTTCGCCCGCCTCGCGTCCCAGCTCGATGCCAGCCGCCTCGTGCCGGTGGGAGACGGCGTGTGCCCCACCTGCGGTGGACCGCCGGTGGGCAGCCTGATCGTCAACTGGCCCACGGCTCATGGCGCGCGCTACTGCGCCTGCGCCTTGTGCGGCACGCTCTGGAACTTCGTGCGGGTGCGCTGCACCGCCTGCGGCTCCACCGCCGGCATCGGCTATCAGGAGGTGGAGGGCGGCAACGGCGCGGTGAAGGCCGAGACCTGCGACACCTGCCACGCTTATTCCAAGGTGTTCTATCTCGCGCAGGATGACGGCCTCGATCCCGTCGCCGACGACGTGGCGAGCCTCGCCCTCGACATCAAGCAGAAGGACGGTTCCTACCGGCGCGCCGCCTTCAATCCCTTCCTCCTCGGCTATTGAGGAGCGCAGATGACAAGCGCTCCGGCGGCTCTCTCCCCTGCCCCGCCCCTGCGGCTGCTTCCGTCCGTGGATCAGGTGCTCAAGGCCGAGGCCGCCCGCGCCGCGCTGGAGCGCCACGGCCGGCAGGCGACGACCCAGGCGGTGCGCGACGCCCTCGACGAGCGCCGGGCCGCGCTGAAGGCCGGTGCCGGCGCCGCAGCGACGCCCGAGGAGATCGCCGCCGCCGCGCTCGCCCGGCTCGATGCCGCCGCCGCGCCCAGCCTGAGGCCCGTCTTCAACCTCACTGGCACGGTGCTGCACACCAATCTCGGCCGCGCCATTTTCGCGGAAGAGGCGATCGCGGCCGCCACCCGGGCCATGCGCAATGCGGTCTCACTGGAATACGACCTCGACGGCGGCCGCCGGGGCGAGCGCGACGATCATGTGCGCGGCCTCATCTGCGAACTGACCGGCGCCGAGGACGCGACGCTCGTCAACAACAACGCGGCCGCCGTCCTGATCGTCCTGAACACCCTCTCCGCCGGAAAGCCGGCTCTGGTCTCGCGCGGCGAGCTGATCGAGATCGGCGGCGCCTTCCGCATGCCCGAGATCATGCGCCGTGCCGGAGCGGAGCTGGCGGAAGTCGGCACCACCAACCGCACCCACCCGCGCGACTATCGCGACGCCATTGCCCCCGAGACGGGGGTGATCCTGAAGGTCCACACCTCCAATTACCGCATCGAGGGCTTCACGGCTGAAGTGTCGCCCCGCGACCTCGCCGAGATCGCCCGCGCCGGCGGCGTGCCCCTCGTCAACGACCTCGGCTCCGGCACGCTGGCCGACCTCTCCCGCTACGGCCTCGTGCACGAGCCCACCGTGCGGGAGGCGCTGGCGGAGGGTGCGGACATCGTGACCTTCTCCGGCGACAAGCTGCTCGGCGGGCCGCAGGCCGGCTTCATCGTGGGGCGGCGCGATCTCATCGCCCGCATCAACAAGAATCCCATGAAGCGGGCGCTGCGCGTGGACAAGGTGCGCCTCGCCGCCATCGAAGCAACCCTGCGGCTCTACCGCGACCCGGACCGCCTCGCCGCGCGTCTTCCCACACTTCGTTACCTCACTCGCTCGCGCGAAGATCTCGCCGCCCAAGCTGCCCGGCTGGTGCCGCACTTCGCGCGCATCCTCGGCGAACGCTTCACCGTAGAAAGCGCGCTGTGCCGCAGCCAGATCGGCTCCGGGGCGCTGCCGCTGGAGACGCTGGAGGGCGTGGGCCTCGCCATCCGCGCCCGCGACGGCAGCGGCGGCGCCATCGGCCGGCTGGCCGATGCCATGCGGCGGTTGCCGGTTCCGGTCATCGGACGGATTGACGATCAGGCGCTGGTGCTGGATGTGAGATGCCTTGAGGACGAAGCGGCGCTTGTCGCGTCCGTGACCGCTTTGGAGGGGGCACATGAGCTGGCTTGACCGACTGAAGGGCAAGGGCGGGGGACCGGACGATCCGGATACACCGGCGGATGCGCCGCAGGACCGTTCGTCGCCGGATCGTGCCCAGTCTCGTCCGTCCCATGTCCATCCGCCCATGCCCCGGCTGCAGCGCGCCTCCGAACGCCGCCCGGTGAGCGAGACCGAGGTGGACCTCGACGCGCTGCTCGGCGATATCGCAAGCGGCCTTGCCCCCGCGCGCCCCGCTGCGCCGGAACCGCGTTCCGAGCCCGACCTGGCGCGCCGGCCCCGCCTGGGCGAGCGTATGCGGGAGGACAATCCGTTTGCCCCCGTCTCCGAACCCGAGCCCCAGGCCCCCGAGCTGACCGCGCCCCAACCTGCCGCGCGCGAGCCCGAGGCGCCAGCGGTGGAACTGAAGTTCGAGGAGATCGTCTTCGCCCGCGCCCCGGCCGCACCGGCGGACGAGCCGCCCGCAGTCGAGGCCCCGGCACCGCACGCCTATGCCGAGCCCGCGCCGCCCGTTGCGGTACCGGAGGCCGCGCCACCCGATTTCGCGCAGACCTATGCGGCCGAGGCGCCCTACGCGACGGGCTCCTACGTCGAGCCGACCTTCACGGAACCGACCTTCACCGAGCCCGCCTTCGTGGAAGAGGCGCCGGAAGAGCCGGTCGCCGAGGCCCGAACGCCTGAGGAACTGATGGCCGAGGCGCTGGCGGCGGCGACCGCCGGCCAATACGAGGCCGCGCTCAACATCTGGGAGCCGCTGGCCCGCGCCGGCAATGCCCGCGCCCAGAACAACATCGGCGCCTGCTTCGTGGACGGCCTCGGCGTCGACCAGGACCTCGACCTCGCCCGCCGCTGGCTGGAACTGGCCGCCGAGGGCGGTGATCCGGTGGGCCGGCGCAATCTCGCGACCCTCTATTTCAAGGGCCAGGGCGTCGAGCAGGACTATGCCCGCGCCGCCGACCTCTACCGCGCCGCGGCCGAGGATGGCGACGCCCCGGCGCAGGACATGCTGAGCTGGATGTTGCTGGAGGGCGAGGTTATGCCGCCCGACGCGACGGAAGCCGGCCGCTGGGCGATGGCCGCCGCTGAGCAGGGCGTCGGCTCGTCCATGACGCGCCTCGGCATGATCGCCCACAATGCGCTGGGCACGGATCGCGATCCGGTGGAAGCCGCCCGCTGGTGGCGCAAGGGGGCGGAGGCGGGCGACGCGGACGGGCAGGCCATGCTCGGCGCCGCCTACCACCTCGGTGCCGGCGTCCCGCATGACAAGATCGCCGCCTTCGCCTGGCTGCTGCGCGCCCGCGCGGGCCACAGCGCCCTCGCCGACCGCTTCTTCGAGGCGGTGCGCGGCACGCTTACGCCCGAGGAGGCCGCCGCCGCCCAGCGCCGCGCCGCCATACCGCTGGGGGAGCTGCCCTAGGTGATCATCGGCACGGCCGGACATATCGACCATGGCAAGACCACGCTGGTGCGTGCCCTCACCGGTGTCGATACCGACCGCCTGAAGGAAGAGAAGGCCCGCGGCATCTCCATCGACCTCGGCTTCGCCTATCTCCCGGTGGGAGACGACGTGCTGGGTTTCGTGGATGTGCCCGGGCACGAGAAGTTCGTCCACACCATGCTCTCCGGCGCGGGCGGCATCGATTTCGCCCTGCTGGTGGTGGCGGCCGATGACGGGGTGATGCCGCAGACCCGCGAGCATCTCGCCATCCTGGACCTGCTCGGCATCGACAAGGGCGTGGTCGCCCTCACCAAGGCCGATCTCGCCGATGCCGACCGCCTCGCCGCGGTGGAAGCCGAGATCACCGCCTTGCTCGCCCCCACCGGCCTCGCCGACGCCCCCATCCTGCCCGTGGCGGCAGCGCGCGGAGACGGGGTGGATGCGCTGCGCGACATGCTGGTGGACGCCGCGCGCAGCCTCGGCCGGCGGGCGGGAGGCGGGCGGTTCCGCCTTGCCGTGGACCGCAGCTTTACCCTCTCCGGCGCAGGAACGGTGGTGACGGGCACGGTGCTGTCGGGCGCCGTGAAGGTGGGCGACCGGGTGACGGTCAGCCCCTCCGGCCTCTCCGCCCGTGTGCGCTCCATCCGCGCGCAGGACCGTGTGGCAGAGACCGGCGTCGCCGGTGACCGCTGCGGGATCAATCTCGCCGGCGAGGCCATCTCCAAGGATGCCATTTCCCGTGGCGACGTGGTGCTGGACCCCGCCCTCCACGCCCCCGCCGACCATATCGACGCCGAGCTGAAGGTGCTCGCCGGCGAGCCGCGCCCCATCGCCCAGTGGCTGCCGGTGCGCCTGCACCATGCCGCGCGCGAGGTTGGCGCGCGGCTCGTGCTGCTCGGCGATGCTATCCCCCCCGGCGGCAGCGGCAAGGTGCAACTGGTGCTGGAGGCGCCCATCGCGGCGGCGGCGGGCGACCGCTTCGTCATCCGCGACACCTCGGCCCAGCGCACCATCGGCGGCGGCCGCTTCCTCGATTTGCGCGGACCGCGCCGCAAGCGCCGCACGCCCGAGCGCATCGCTCAGCTCGACGCGCTGGCGCACCGCGACTCGGCCGAGGCGCTCGCCGCCCTGCTCGCCGTGCCGCCGCACTTCGCTGACCTCGATGCTTTCGCGCGCGACCGGGCGCTCTCCGCCGAGGAGACGGCGGCGCTGGCGCTGCGGCTCGATCTTGCCCGCCTGTCCGCGGGCAACACCACGCTGGCGCTGACGCAGGCCGCCTTCGCCGCCTTCACCGCCGGCCTCATGGCGGCGCTGGACGCCTTCCATGCGGGCAATCCGGATCTGCCGGGCATCGGCCGCGAGCGGCTGCGCATGATGCTGGAGCCGCGCCTGCCGGCCACCGCCTTCCTGGCCGCCCTCGCCGCTTTGCCGCCGGCCACAATAAGGCAAGAAGGCGCCTGGGTTCGACGCGCCGACTTCTCGGTGAAGCTCGCCGCCTCCGACGAGGATTTGTGGGCGCGCATCAGGCCGCTGCTCACCGGCGAGGAGCGCTTCCGCCCGCCCCGCGTGCGTGACATCGCCGGCCTCCTCGCCGTGCCTGAGCCGGAGGTGCGCCGGCTGATGAAGCTGCTCGGCCGCATGGGGAGGGTGGACGAGGTGGCCCACGACCACTTCTTCCTGCGCCCGGTGGTGTCGGAGATGGTGGAGATCATCACCCGCCTCTCCGGTGAGCGGATGAAGGACGAGTTCACCGCCGCCGCCTTCCGCGACGAGGTGCAGAACGGCCGCAAGGTGGCGATCCAGATCCTTGAATTCTTCGACCGCCACGGCCTCACCTTGCGCCGCGGCGATCTGCGGCGCATCAATCCGTTCCGGCTGGACCTGTTCGCCGGCGCGGCGGACGACGCGCCTGAAATCACCGCGGCGGCGCCGTCGCGGGGAAGAGAAGCGTCCCTGGTGGGGCGTCCGGACTTCAAATCCGGGAGGGGCCGCGAGCCGGTCCTTGGTGGGTTCGACTCCCACTCTCTTCCGCCAAATTCCATTGCGCCAAATTCCGCTACACCGGAACTTGCGGCGCCAACGCCGCCCGCGCCCGATGCGCGCCCCCGCAGCTACGGGAAGGGACGATGATCCCCGAGACCACAATCCCTGAGACCACAATCCCCGCCCCCGGCACCGAACCCGCGCCCGATCCCGCCATCGAAGCGCGCGCCGCCGTGCTCGCCCGCCTCGATGCTGCGAAAGTGGCTGCTGACGTGGCCGAGACGGCCTATCGCGCCGAGGCCGCCCGCCGCACCGAGGAACTGGCGCGCGAGCGCGCTCATGCCTGGCGCCGGGCCGATCTGATGCGGTCCCTCGCCGGCACCCTCGACAGCGTTCCCGATGCGGAGATGGCGGTTGCCGCCGGGCAGGCGCTGCTGCGCGCGCGGCTCGGCTGGTCCGACGACAGCGAGGCCCGCGCCGAGGTGCTCGCCCGCTTCGCCCCTGTCGCGGTGGCCCTGTTCGAGATGGAGAGCGAGGCCGCGCCCGAGGCGGCGCTCGCGACGTTCGAGGAGTGGTACGCCACGACGCGGCAGAGCGCCTTCTGGTACCTGTTCGAGCACTACCTTCCCGACACGCCCCTCGTGGATTTCTGACTTCCCATGGCCACCGATTTCGACGACTGGCTCACCCGCACCTTCGCCGACCATGGCGGTTTCACCGCGCTCGTGGTGCTGGTGCGCATCGCCGAGCCGGAGGTGAAGCCGCTTGCCTCCACCTTCCTCAACATCATCGGCGACGAGGTGGACTGGGCCGGCATGATCGCCTTGTTCGCCGGCTCCCGGCAGGCGTGGGATGGCGCCGCCTTCTTCGCCCAGACGGACGACGGCGGGCCGCTGGAGAACGGCGAGGCCCGTGGCCGCCTGCGCGCGCTGGAAGAGCGCATCCGCGAGAACCGGCTGGTGCTGAACGAAGGCGATTTCTTCGACACCTTCGGCCGACGGCTGAAGGTGGAGGAGATCGCGCCGCATTGAGGCTGGGGAGCAGACAGCACTGTTTTTAACGTTGTCATGCCCCGGCTTGTCCGGGGCATCCACGGTGCCGCGTGCTCGGTGCCTCCCCACTCCGCGCGAACGGTGGAGTGGATCCCCCGCACAAGGCGGGGGATGACGGCAGGGGAGTACGGCTTCCCCCGCCCTACTCGATGGGAAAATCGAAATAGGTGTCCGGGAAGGGCTCGTCCTTCAGGGTGAAGTGCCACCATTCCTTGTCGAACGGCTTGAAGCCTTTGTCGCTCATCAGCCCCGCGAGCAGCCGGCGGTTGGCGCGCTGGGTCGCAGAGACGGCAGGGGAATCCGGCCAGGAGCGGGGGCTGAACAGATCGAAGGGCGTACCCATGTCGAGGTCGCGCCGCGTGGCGAGATCAAACAGGGTGAGGTCCAGCGTGGATCCGCGCGAATGACCGGAGCGGGCGGCGATGTAGCCTTCCGCGAACAGGTCCTTTTTCGCCACATCGGGATAATAGGTGGGCTTGGTTTTCTCGTCGGCGAGGTCGCTGGCCCAGCGGGCGAAGTGGGCGACGGCGCGGGCCGGGCGGTAGCAATCGAAGATCCTGAGGCCAAGGCCCTTCTTCTTCGCCTCCGCCGCCACCTTCGCGAGCGCCTCGGCCGCCGGGCGGGTGAGGAAGCAGCGGGCGGCGCCGTAGCCGTCCACCCGCGTGCCCACGAAATTGTGGGTCGAGAAATAACGCACGTCGAACACCGCGTCCGGCACCAGGCTCGCGACCTCCACGAACAGGTCCGGCCGATCGGTGCGGGCGTCGGCTGCGAGCGGCAGGCCCGCAATGGTGAGGGCGAGGGCGGCGGGCTTCACCAGTCGATCCATCAGGGCTTTGGCCATGCTGCATTGCATGGCTTCAGCATAGGGCCCGCGCGGGGCGCCCGCCAGAGCGGGCCTCGCCGCATTCCCTCACCGCATGCGCGGGGGCGTTTCGGGCACATCGACGGGATCGCGCAGCGGCGTTGGCTCCGGGATCGGGTCCTTGCGCGGCTCGCGGGAGGGATCGCCCTCCGGGAGCGGCGGAAGATCAGGCCCCGGCTCAGGAAACTCCGGCGGATCCTCCACTGGATCGGGCGGCAGGATGGGGGGCTCCGGGGGACGGCCGGGCTCGGGCGGGGGAAACGGGCCGCCGATCAGGGCGGCCAAGCCTGAAGACGAGGACCGGCCGCCCATCGGGGCGGCCGTGTGGGTTTCGGCGCCGGAGCGCAGCGGGGGGACGCGAGGGGAAAGGGTCATCCCGGGCCAACGCCCGGGGGTCACCGCTGTTCCCGCACCCTCCGCCTTCGCTCAGGAGAAGAAGGAGGTGATGGTCTGCCAGATGCTCTTCTTCGGCGCCGCGGTGGCACCGGCCTCGGCGGGCTTGGCATCGGTGGAAACGGTGCCGGGCGCCGCCTGCGACTTCGCGACCGCTTCCGGCGAGAAGACGCCGGCGAAGGCCGGGATCTTGGCAAGGGTGTCGGGGCCGGCCATGCCGTCCGCATCGAGCCCGTTCTTCTCCTGGAACTCCTTCACCGCCTTGGCGGTGGCAGGGCCGAAGGCGCCGTCGGCGGCAATGCCCAGGGCCGTCTGCAGCTTCTTCACCGCCTCGCCCTTGGTGCCCACGGTGAGCAGCACCAGTTCCGGCAGGCCGAGCGCCGTGAAGGTGTCCGGCCCGGCGATGCCGTCCGCGGCGAGGCCGTGCTGGGTCTGGTAGGCCTTGAGGGCGGTCTCGGTGGCGGGGCCGAACTGGCCGTCCGCGGTCACGCCGAGCTTGGCCTGAAGGATCTTCACCGGCTCGCCCGCGAGCCCACGCTTGAGAAGTGCCATGACACACCCCGGTCCGGTTGAGCCGGCCAAAAGGGCCGGCAGCCGGACTTTGCGGGAAAAGCGCGCCTGCGGCACCTTTAAAAATCAACCGCGCAAAAGAAAAATGCCGGGTCCTGGAGGGGACCCGGCAAGTATCGCTGCAATGCAGCGAACCTTCCAGAGGGGAACAGCTGACGCACCGCATAGGATGCAATCAGCGCAACCCGAAGATGCCCCCCGATTAGGCAGAAAGCAACGCATACTGATCGCATATCAGGCATGTGCCCAGCGCTTGGCTAGGAATGTCAAACCATACCTGAACACCGTCATATGTCATAAATCAGTAATTCCAGCGTTGTGCCTTGGAAATCAGAAAGTCCCGGAACACCTGAATTCGGGCTACCGAGCGCATTTCCTGAGCATAAGTGAAGTATGCCTCGAGTTTGGGCGTCTCGCGATCGGTGAAGAGCTGAACCAGCGAGGTGGAATCGTCCGAGAGATAGTCCGGCAGGGTGCCTATACCCACGCCGCGCTCCACCGCCCGCTTGAGGCCGAGCACGTTGTTGACCTCGAAGGCCGGAATGCGCGGCGTCGAGCCGTCGCGGCCCGCGTGCTCCAGCCAGTTCAGCCCCTGGAAATAGGAGGGGATCGGCCCGCCGAGCAGCAGGATGCGGTGCTTGTCCAATTCGTCCAGCGTGCGCGGATGGCCGTGGCGCTTGAGATAATCCGCCGAGGCATAGGCATGGAAATGCACGGTGAAGAGCTTGCGCTGCACCAGGTCCGGCTGCACCGGCTGGCGCATGCGGATGGCCACGTCCGCCTCGCGCATGGCGAGGTCCAGTTCCTCGTCGGTGAGGATGAGCTGGATGCGGATGTCCGGGAACAGCTCCACGAACTCGCCCACCCGCGCGGTGAGCCAATGGGTGCCGAGGCCCATGGTGGTCGTGACGCGCAGGTCGCCGTTGGGCTTCTCGCGGCTGTCAGTGAGTTGGGCTCGCGCCGATTCCAGCTTGAGGAACACCTCATGGGCGGTGCGGTAGAGCAGTTCGCCCTGCTCGGTGAGAATGAGACCGCGGGCGTGGCGGTGGAACAGCGGAACCTTAAGCTCCGCCTCCAGGGCCGACACCTGCCGGCTGACCGCCGACTGGGAGAGCCCCAGCGTCTCGCCGGCATGGGTAAAGGAGCCCGCTTCCGCGGCGACGTGGAAGACCTTCAGCTTGTCCCAATCCATCCGGCCCGAGCCCCTTGAGCGTCACCGGCCGTGACAGCCGGTGAGGTGGCGCTGTTCTTTCGCTGTCTCGGGAGAAGCCGCGGGTTCCCCAACTCCGCGGCCTTCCTTGAACCCCACTAAATCCGCGCCGGGCAGTTCCCCCGCCCGGCCGACCTATTCCGCCGCCTGCGCCACGCTGTGGTGGGCGAGGAAACGCTCCGCCTCCAGCGCCGCCATGCAACCCCGGCCGGCCGCCGTGACGGCCTGCCGATACACATCGTCGGCCACGTCGCCGGCCGCGAACACGCCCGGCACGGACGTCGCCGTCGAATCGGGCGCCGTCCACACGTATCCGCTCTCCTTGAGCTTCAACTGGTCTTTGACCAGCTCTGTGGCGGGCGCATGACCGATGGCGATGAATATGCCGTCAGCGGGTAGCTCGGTGAGGGCGCCGGTGCGCACGTCGCGCAGGCGCACGGCGGTGACCTTACAGATGTCGCCGGTCTCGCCCACCACCTCGGCCACCTCGGAATGCCACACCACGTTCACCTTGGGATTGGCAAACAGCCGATCCTGAAGGATGCGCTCGGCGCGGAAGGTGTCGCGGCGATGCACCAGCGTGACCTTGGAGGCGAAATTGGTGAGGAAGAGCGCCTCTTCCACCGCCGTATTGCCGCCGCCCACCACCATGACTTCCTTGCCGCGATAGAAGAAGCCGTCGCAGGTGGCGCAGGCTGAGACGCCGAAGCCGCGGAACGCCGCCTCCGATTCGAGGCCGAGCCAGCGCGCCTGGGCGCCGGTGGCGAGGATCACCACGTCCGCGAGCCACGTATCGCCCGATTCCGTCTCCATGCGGAACGGCCGCCGGGACAGGTCGAGGCTGCTGATGTGATCGGCGATGATCTTCGTGCCCACATGCCCGGCCTGGGCGCGCATCTGCTCCATCAGCCAGGGGCCCTGGATGGGATCGGCGAAGCCGGGATAATTCTCCACATCCGTGGTGATGGTGAGCTGGCCGCCGGGCTGGATGCCCTCGAACAGGACCGGCTCCAGCATTGCGCGGGCCGCATAGATGGCCGCCGTGTAGCCGGCCGGACCCGACCCGATGATGACGACCTTGGCGCTGTGGGTGGTCATGACGTCCTCGAAAACCTGAAGCGCGATAGGCTGAAAACCGCGACAAGAGAGGGACAGGCCGGGAAGCCCGGGCGTCCGATGGCCGCAGCGTGAGCTATGCCCGAATGTAGGGGCTCCCTCCCCTGCCCACAAGGCGCCAGCTTCTGTCTCTTCGCAACGCAAACGACGCAATATTATTTCGTTGCGTTGCCGCATACGGCGACTAAGGTGCGCGGACGTCAAACCCCTGCCGCCGCGTCCGCGGTCCCGCCCACCAACCTGCTCTCAAGGAGCCGTGCCTTGACCGTTCGCCTCGATGCTGTCGACTGGAAAATCCTCGACGAGCTGCAGCGGGACGGTCGCATGACCAACGTCGAACTGTCCCGGCGCGTGGGCATATCCGCCCCGCCCTGCCTCAGGCGCGTGCGGGCGCTGGAGGAGGAAGGCATCATCGAAGGCTATCGGGCGCTGCTCGACGAGAAGCGCCTTGGCTACGATCTGATGGCCTTCGCCATGGTCCATCTCATCAGCCAGGCGGAAGCCGACCTCGCCGCCTTTCAGGAGCGCATCACCGGCTGGCCGCTGGTGCGCAGCGCCTGGATGCTCTCGGGCGACGTGGATTTCCTGATGCTGTGCGTGGCGCCGGACCTGCGCACCTTCCAGACCTTCGTGCTGGACATCACCGCCGCGCCCAACGTGCGCAACGTGAAGACAGCCCTGACGCTGAAGCAGTCCAAGGACGCGCCGATCGTGCCGCTGGAAGCAGGGTTGCTGAAGGGAGCGTGAGGGGAGCGTGACAACGGGGCGGGAGGCCCCCGGCTTGTCCGGCGGATCCACCGTGCGACCCGGCTGGCTTCTCGCGTCGCGCGCCGAGCCTGCGGCGGCGTGGATGCCCCGGACAAGCCGGGGCATGACGGTGGAGAGGATGGGCGAAGGCCCTCGGAAAACACCCAGTCAAGCGCGCCGGCCGAGGCACCAGAGCGGCCGGCACGAAGTCCAGACGCCCCCTCAGGCCCAGCGGACGTCCGCGATCTCGAACGAGCGGGCGCCCTTGGGGGTGACGACCTCCACGGAGGCGCCCTTCTTCTTGCCGATCAGCGCGCGGGCCACCGGAGAGGAGATGGAGATGCGGCCGGCCTTGGCGTCGGCCTCGCTGTCGCCGACGATCTGCCAGACCTTCTCTTCCTCGGTGTCCTCGTCCACCAGCGTCACCGTGGCGCCGAACTTGACGATGTCGCCGGAGAGCTTCGACACGTCGATCACCTCGGCGCGGGAAATCTTGTCCTCCAGGTCGGCGATGCGTCCCTCGTTCAGAGACTGCTGCTCCTTAGCGGCGTGATATTCCGCGTTCTCGGACAGGTCGCCATGGGCGCGCGCCTCCGAGATGGCATTGATGATGCGCGGACGCTCCACCTGCTGACGCTGCTTCAACTCTTGCTCGAGGGCGACAAAGCCGCCCGCCGTCATCGGAATCTTCTCCATGGGTCCTTGTCAGACCTCCTGAAACTGCTCGGTGCGCCGGAGCGCCACCTCAGGTGGTACCCGCGCCGAAAAGAAAGCCGCCCCGTGGAGCCTTCCGGCCCCCGGCTGCGGCGACTGGCCCGGCTCGCGATTGCAAGCCCCGGGCGATGCGCCCGCCCTGCGTCTCCTGACGCCGGGCGGCCGCGACGAGTGCGCGCCGGCCCAACGGACCGGGCGCGCTGATGTTCCCTTTCGGGATCAGGCGACGGAGGCTTCGCCCCGCGGGCCGACGCTGGCGCTGTCGCCCCCGGCACCGAAATAGCCCTGCAGCGGACGCACCGTCAGGTCGCCGCCCACGTAGGCCTTGATCCCCTGCGCCGCAGCGATGGCTCCGGATAGCGTGGTGTAATACGGCACTTTCTGCAAGAGGGCGGCGCGGCGCAGCGAGCGGCTGTCCGCGAGCGCCTGCGCGCCCTCGGTGGTGTTGAACACCAGCTGCACATCCCCGTTCTTGATGGCATCGACGATGTGCGGCCGCCCTTCCAGCACCTTGTTGATCTTCGCGGCCGGCACGCCGTGCTCCTCCAGGAAGCGCTGGGTGCCGGAGGTGGCGATGATCTTGAAGCCCAGATCCACCAGCATCTTCATGGTGGGCAGGATCCGGATCTTGTCGCTGTCCTTGAGAGAGATGAACACGGTGCCGGACTTCGGCACCTTGGTGCCGCCACCCAGCTGGCTCTTGGCGAACGCGACGCCGAAATCGGTGTCGAGGCCCATCACCTCGCCGGTGGAACGCATCTCCGGGCCGAGCACCGTGTCCACGCCCGGGAAGCGGGCGAAGGGGAACACCGCCTCCTTCACCGCGATGTGGCCGAGCTTGGGCTGCACGAGGTTGAAGCTCGCCAGCTTCTCGCCGGCCATCACCCGCGCCGCGATCTTGGCGATGGGCAGGCCGATGACCTTGGCGACGAAGGGCACCGTGCGCGAGGCGCGGGGGTTCACTTCGAGCACGTAGATCTCGTCGCCCTTGATGGCGTACTGCACGTTCATCAGGCCGCCGACGCCCAGCGCCAGCGCCATGGCCGCGGTCTGCTTCTCCAGCGCCGCGAGGGTATCGGGCGAGAGCGAATAGGGCGGCAGGGTGCAGGCGCTGTCACCCGAATGGATGCCCGCCTCCTCGATGTGCTCCATGATGCCGGCGATGAACACGTCCTTGCCGTCACACAGCGCGTCGACATCCACCTCGATGGCGTCGGACAGGTAGCGGTCGAACAAAAGCGGGTTCTTGCCGAGGACGGTATTGATCTGGCCCGTCTTGTCGTTGGGATAGCGCGCCTTGATCTCCTGCGGCACGAGGCCCGGCAGGGTCTCCAGCAGGTAGTCGCCGAGCTGGCTCTCCTCGCGGATGATCTGCATGGCCCGGCCGCCCAGCACGTAGGAGGGGCGCACCACCATGGGATAGCCCAGCTCCGCCGCGACGAGGCGGGCCTGCTCCACGCTGTAGGAGATGCCGTTGGCCGGCTGGCGGATCTTCAGCCGGTCGAGCAGCGTCTTGAACCGGTCGCGGTCCTCGGCGAGGTCGATGGCGTCGGGCGAGGTGCCGAGGATCGGCACCTCCGCGTCCTCCAGGGCCTTGGCGAGCTTGAGCGGCGTCTGGCCGCCGAACTGGACGATGACGCCCTTCAGCGTGCCACGGGTCTTCTCGCGCGCGATCAGCTCCAGCACGTCCTCGGCGGTCAGAGGCTCGAAATAGAGCCGATCCGAGGTGTCGTAGTCGGTGGAGACCGTCTCCGGGTTGCAGTTGACCATGATGGCTTCATAGCCGGCCTCCTTCAGCGCGAAGGCGGCATGGCAGCAGCAATAGTCGAACTCGATGCCCTGGCCGATGCGGTTGGGACCGCCGCCGAGGATGATGACCTTCTCCTTGTCGGAGGGCTGCGCCTCGTCGGCGAGCTTGCCGGCGAAGGGCGTCTCGTAGGTCGAGTACATGTAGGCGGTGGGCGAGGCGAACTCGGCCGCGCAGGTGTCGATGCGCTTGTAGGCGGGGCGCACGTCCAGCGCCTGCCGCCGCGCGCGCACCTCGCCCTCGTGGAGGCCGGCGAGGGTGGCGAGACGGGCGTCCGAGAAGCCCATGGCCTTCAGGCGGCGGAACTGGCCGGCCGTCTGCGGCAGGCCGAGCCGGCGCACCTTCTGCTCCATCTCCACGATGCCGCGGATCTCGGCGAGGAACCAGGGGTCGATCTTGCAGGCGGCGTGGATCTGCTCGTCGGAGAGGCCGAGGCGCATGGCCTGGGCGACGTAGAGCAGCCGGTCGGGGGTGGGCGTGCCCAGCGCGGCGCGCACGGCATTCTTGTCGTCGCCCTGGCCGAGGCCCTCGATCTCGATGTCGTCGAGACCGGACAGGCCGGTCTCCAGCGAGCGCAGCGCCTTCTGGAGCGATTCCTGGAAGGTGCGGCCGATGGCCATGGCCTCGCCCACCGACTTCATGGCGGTGGTCAGCGTCGGCTCGGCGCCGGGGAACTTCTCGAAGGCGAAGCGCGGGATCTTCGTGACCACATAGTCGATGGTGGGCTCGAAGGAGGCCGGGGTGGCGCCGCCGGTGATGTCGTTCTCGATCTCGTCCAGCGTGTAGCCGACGGCGAGGCGCGCGGCGACCTTGGCGATGGGGAAGCCCGTGGCCTTCGACGCCAGCGCCGAGGAGCGCGACACACGCGGGTTCATCTCGATGACGATGAGCCGGCCGTCCTCGGGGTTCACCGCGAACTGCACGTTGGAGCCGCCGGTCTCCACACCGATCTCGCGCAGCACCGCAAGCGATGCGTCGCGCATGATCTGGTATTCCTTGTCGGTCAGCGTCAGCGCCGGCGCGACCGTGATGGAATCGCCGGTGTGCACGCCCATCGGATCGATGTTCTCGATGGAGCAGATGATGATGCAATTGTCCGCCTTGTCGCGGACAACCTCCATCTCATACTCCTTCCAGCCCAGCACGCTCTCCTCCACCAGCACCTCGTTGGTGGGGGAGGCATCGATGCCGCGCTCGATGATCTCGATGAACTCGGCCTTGTTGTAGGCGATGCCGCCGCCGGTGCCGCCCATGGTGAAGGACGGGCGGATGATGGCGGGCAGGCCCACTTCCTCCAGCGCGTCGAGCGCCTGGGGCAGGGTCTTGATCTGGCGGGACTTGGGCGTCGAGAGGCCGATCTTGGTCATGGCCTCGCGGAAGAGTTCCCGGTCCTCGGCCTTGTCGATGGCCTCGGCGGTGGCGCCGATCATCTCGACGTCGAACTTTTCGAGCGTGCCCATCTTCTTGAGCGACAGCGCGCAATTGAGCGCGGTCTGGCCGCCCATGGTGGGTAGCAGCGCGAAGCCCTTGGAGCGGTCGCCGCGCTCCTTCTCGATGATCTTGGTGACGATCTCGGCGGTGATGGGCTCGATATAGGTCGCGTCCGCCATGTCCGGGTCGGTCATGATGGTCGCGGGATTCGAGTTCACGAGGACGACCCGGTATCCCTCCTCCTTGAGCGCCTTGACCGCCTGCGTTCCGGAATAGTCGAATTCGCAGGCCTGCCCGATCACGATGGGACCGGCGCCGATGATGAGGATGGTTTCGATATCGGTGCGTTTCGGCATATCCGTCTTTGAGCTCTCGACCGCCGCCACCCGCGCCGCTGAGCCGGCGAGGACAACGGGATCCGTTTCCATCAGGAGCCGCCCCGTCGCAGCGCCCGCGCCTTCCTAGCGCCCGCCGGGCGCAAAAAAAGGGCCGCGGGTCACGCGCCCCAGAAAGGTACGAGCTTGGCCGGGGCCTGCTCCCAAGATTTGCGCGCGGGCGCGGGACGCGGCGCGGATGTCACACCTGCGCAATATCCCTGGCCCTTGGCGCTGATGGGCTTCCTTAGACCATAATTTGCGGCGACGGAAGCCGTGTCACCGAGATGACGCCGCGCCGGGACTACACATCCTCGCGGGGTTCGGCGTTCGCCCCGCGCCGCCTCGGCCAGTGAAATTGCTGCCGGAGACGCATGTGCTGCCGCCCTCCCTCGCCCGGACGGTCAAAGAATACCGCGTGCGTCATGACGCGCTGATCCGCCAGTTCGCGCGATTCGTCGGCGTGGGCCTCACCGCCGCCGCCGCCCATTTTTCGACCCTGGCCATATTGGTGGAGATGGATGCGGTCGGCCCCGTGCTGGCCTCGGCGGTGGGGTTCATCGTGGGCGGCATGGTGTCCTACATCCTCAACCGCCGCTTCACCTTCGACGCCACGCGCTCCCACGCCGGGGCGGTGCCGCGCTTCATCGTGGTGGCCGGGGTCGCATTCGTGCTGAACGAAGCGCTGATGTGGCTGTTCGTGCACGAGGCGGGGATTTTCTACCTGCTCGCCCAGTTCCTCACCACGGGCATCACCATGATGTGGACCTTCACAGGCTACCGCGTGTGGGCCTTCGCCCACCGCAGCCCCGTGCGGGGCTGAGGCCGCCTTATTTGCGGGCGATCCGCCCGACGATCAGTTCATCGATCTCCAGCCGCCGGATGCGGGCGCGGCCGATGGCGAGGCGGCCGATGGCCACGGCCCCGACCGCCAGCGCCCCGAAGGCCAGCGCGCCGATGGCGATGGCACCGATGGAGCCGGCCCCGAGCGCCCCCGCACCCACGGTGCCCGCCCCAACCGCCCCGGCGCCCACGGCCGCCTTGCGGATCTGGCGCTTCCGGGGGCGCCCTGCGGCGGGCGCTTCAGCCTCTGGATCGGCGGTCATCGTGCGTCCTTGGATCGGAAGTCGACGGATCAGGGCACGAGGCTGTGCGCGTCCCAGTCCTGCCGCGGCACCTCGGCGCCCAGAGTGTAGCTGAAGGCTAGCACATCCATGCCGTCCGGGCTGGTCTTGCAGCGGTACGAGAGGTGATACCAATGCTCCCGGCTGCGGATGGCCGCGCCGGGTGCCGAGATGGCGGCATCGCCGTGCCGGAAGTCGCCGAGCTTGGGATCGGCGAAGGCATAGGCCACCACCTCCTCCGGCCGCATGTCCTTGTGCTCGCGCCCCACCTCGCCCATGGCCCGGGCGTTGCACCGCTGCTCGATACGGGTGCCGGGGTCCACATGCAGCATCATGTCGTCATGCCGGCCCGAGCCGGCGCGTGCCGGCACGGACATGGCGGCGGTTATGAGAATAAGGGGCAGCGAGAGCGGGCGAATCACGGCGGTGGCATCTCCGCAGACAGGGTACCGCGCCGGCTCTAGGCCGAATCTGTGGCGGGGATGGGACGGAACCGATGGCTCGGGACGGACCGGGGCTCGCCCGCCCGTGGCCTCGCGTGTTATGGTGTCCGCGATACAGCTTCAGCGGCGGAACGCAGGGTGGGCGGGCCGCAAATGCAGACGGGACGGATGTTCGCGATGACGGGGGACGAACGACCGATGATCCTCGCCCTTCAGGGCGGCAACCGGGAAGCGATCCAGTCTCTGCTGGCGGAAACGGCGCGGCGCCTTGCCGCGCAGGGCGTGCGCGTGCTCGGCGTGGTGGAGCACCTCACCCCCGGCTGCGCCCATGAGGACGTGCTTTTGCTCGACCTCGTTTCGGGAGAGACCAACCGCCTGCATCAGGATCTCGGCCCCGGCGCCGCCGGGTGCAGCCTCGATCCGGCGGGCCTCGCCGCCGCCTCGGCCGGGGTGGAGCAAGCCATCGCCGATCGCCTCGCCGAGGGCGGCGACCTTTCCGACACGGTGGTGGTGCTCTCCAAGTTCGGCCGGCAGGAGGCCGAGGGCCGTGGCCTGACCGCCGCCTTCCATGCCGCCGTGGCGGGCGAATTGTGCGTCATCACCTCGGTGTCGCCCGGCATCACCGCCGAATGGGAGGGCTTCGCCGGAGACCTTGCGCAGCTGCGGCCGGCGGTGCCGGCCTCCATCGATGCGTGGTGGGGCGTGAGCGTCGCCGAACCGGCGGAATAGGGCGGGCTCCGCCGGAGCCCGCCCCCTACATCCCGATTACATGCCGATCTCGTCCAGGCTGCGGCCGCGCGTCTCGATGCGGTAGCACCATGTGACCACCGCGCCGAGGAGCGAGGCGCCAATCAGCATGAACAGCAGCGCCCGCGTGCCGAAATCGGCCAGAAGGATGGGGAAGAGGAAAGCGGTGAGCACCGCCCCGATCTTGGCGAACGCCGCGGCAAAGCCCGCCCCCATGCCGCGGATGCGGGTGGGAAAGACTTCGCCGGCGATGAGGTAGGTCTGCGCGTTGGGTCCGAGATTGGTCATGAAGTTGAACAGCATGAAGCCGATGACCACCATCGTGACGGCGCGGTCGCCGCTGTAATAGGTGGAGAGCGCGGCCACCAGCAGGCCCGCCGCGCAGCCGATGAATCCGATGATCTGCAGCGGGATGCGGCCGATGCGGTCGGACAGGGCCACGGCCACGCAGATGCCGACGAGCAGCAGGAGATCGACGAGGGCGGCCCCTTCCGCGGCGAGCAGGTCCGCCGAGACGAGATCGCTCAGGTTGCGCCCGGTGGCGGCCTGGTGCCCGAAGGCCGCCGCGAGGATGGTGGGGGTGAAGATGCCGATGCCGTAGGTGGACAGATCCTGCAGGAACCAAGGCACGGCCGCGAGGATGGTCGCGCGTCGGTTGTGCGGGGTCTTGAACAGCGCGGCCGGCGTGCGCTCGTGCCCGTGGTCGTGCCCGGCCGCCCCGGGATGGCCATGGTGCCGGTGGGCAAGCTCGATGGATTTCGGATATTGCGGAGAACGGGCCAGCAGGCGCTCCGCCGCCTGCCGGGCCTCTTCCACCCGGCCATGGGCGAGCAGCCAGCTCGCGCTCTCCGGCACGAACAGCCGCGCCACCGCCACGAGTACCGCAGGCAGGATGGCCGCCGCATACATCAGGCGCCAGGCCGAGACCGTCTCGATGTTGGACAGCACCAGATAGCCGAGCAGCGTGCCGGTGAGCGCCCCCACCGCCTGGAAGCCGAAGGCGCTCAGCACCAGGCGGCCGCGCGCCACCGAGGGGATGCTTTCGGAAATCACGAGATGCGCGGTGGGATAGTCGCAGCCGAGCGCGATGCCGATGCCGAAGAGGAACACCACGGTCCAGCCGAAGGAAGGGCTGACCGCCAGCAGGGCCAGGAAGATGATGAAGATCACCATCTCCGACACGAACATCAGCTTGCGGCCGAACTGATCGGCGAGGCCCCCAAGCAGCAGCGCGCCGACCAGGATGCCGGCGAGGCTCGCGGCGCCCACGAGGCCGTGCTGGAAGGCGTCCATGTCGAACTCGCGGGCCATGAGGGGCAGCGTCACGCCCGTCATGAACACCACGAGGCCCTCGAAAAACTTGCCCGCCGCCGCCAGCCACCAGATACGCCACTGCATGGCGGTCATGGGCGTCGCGGCCACCTGCGTGCCGTCACGCCAGATGGGCGTTTCGTCGATATAGTCCTGCACCGACCGCTTGTGGTCGAGCCCGCTCGGCTCCCGCATTTGGTTCATCGACGTCTCCCCCGGCTGTAGCGTGACAGAAAGCCGACGAGGCGTGAATTGCCGATGACAGAGGCGGCCCGCTACCACCTCGGGGACTGGCGGGCGGACAGGGGAGCGGCTAAGAAAGGCGATCATCCGCGTGTTGCGCGGCCGTTCCGGCGGCCTCCCAGCGCATGGCGCCCCCCATCCCGTCCCGCGCCGCAGGTTCATATGGTTTTTTCCCGCGTCACTGCCTTGTCCCTCGCGGCGCTCGCAGCCGGCTTCGCCCTCGCCGCCTGCCAGGGCAATCCGGACAGCTGGGGCACGGGCGTGGTGAAGCAGACCGACGCCTTCGGAGACTATTCGGAAACGGTGGTCTCGATCCCCAAGCCCACCGCCGGCCCGCGCCAGTTCGAGTGCACGGGGCCGTTCGCGCCCAACGCGACCGCCATCAACATCGCCGCCGACTTCGGGCAGGCGAACGTCATCACCGGCAACATCATGTCGCCGGACGGCAGCACCGCGCCGGGCATCATCCTCCTGCCCAACGATCCCGCCCTCAGCCTCGAGATCGCCTGGAAGGATCCGGCCAACATGGCCGCGCCCCGCCGTGTGGCCTTCACCGAAAGCTCGGCGTGGACGGTGAATGGTGTCGGCATCGGCACCAGCCTCGCCGACCTCGAGCGGGCCAACGGCAAGCCGTTCCGCATCCAGGGCTTCGGCGGCAACGGCGGCGGCGTGGTGGCGGACTGGCGCGGCGGACGGCTGGGCAACCTCGGGGGCGGCTGTGTGCTCGGCGCGCAGCTTGCGCTCTCCGCCACCGCATCCGACGGCGCGCAGGCGCGCATCTCCGGCCCCAAGTTCTATAACTCGAACGATCCCGCCATCCGGGCCGCCAGCCCCAGCGTGGGCGTGTTCTGGGTGAACTACCGCTAGCCGGGGCCGCGCCGCCGGTTGCTATCGCGAAAGCGGCGACGGCGTTAAGATTAACCGCCTGTAAATACCGCAGACCTAGCGCCGTCGTCGTTCCAAGAACGGCAACGGTTGTAGAGTGCCTTTGCGCATCGCGGACCCCACCGTGCGCAGGAGACACTCCAATGAAACGCCTGATCCTAGGAGCACTGCTGGGGGCGGTCTGCGCCGTCAGCGGAGCCTTTGCACAGGGGACGCCCCCAAGCGCCCCCCTGGCCGGCGGACCTGCCAGCGGCATGAGCGGCCCGCCCGTCAACATCGAGGAGCTGAAGGGCGTCCAGTGGCTGTTCGTGCAGGTGGCGGATTCCATCTCCGTCACCGACAAGACGATCACGCTGAAGGGCGTGGCGCCGCAGGTGATCATGTTCGCCGACCGCCCCGAGCGGATCACCGGCGACGCCTCCACGGCGACCTTCATCAAGATCTGGAACGAGGGCAAGGACAGCTTCCAGAAGGATCCGCCCAACGCCACCCTCTCGGTGACGGTGAACGGCGAGCCCAACCTGTCGGTGATCGAGCTTTCCAACCCGGTGCTCGCCGGCGATACGCTGACCTACGACTACAAGCTCCTCAGCGAGGACAAGCCCCTCTCGGGCGCCAACGCCAGCCTGTTCATCGACTGGTGGCACTATCACCGCTGGTGGGGTCCCGGTCCTGGCCGCTGGGGCGGCGGCGGCTGCTGGCGCGGCCCGTACGGCGGCCTGCACTGCCGCTGGTGAGTTCTCTCCCGATCCTGTGACGTGCGCCCCGCCCGGAACCTGTGGCGGGGCGTTCGCGTTCGAGGGGCGCTGCCATGATGGCGCCGTGTTGCTGGTGCCGTTTCCCCTGCACGTGCTAGGACGTCGCCCCGACCCGCCGTCGCTCCTGAGACCGTGAGAGACACCATGATCCGCAACAAGGCCGTCCTGCGCTCCGCGACCCTCGCCCTCACCTTCGCCGCGGGCCTCGCCACCGCCGGGCTCGTCCAGTCGGCCGTCGCCGACCAGCCCAACATGCAGCGGGCGCTCGAGGCGCTGCGCACGGCGCGCGCCTTCCTGCAGCAGGCGGAGCCCAACAAGGGCGGCCATCGCGAGCGGGCCATCGACTTCGTGGACCGGGCCATCGGCGAGACCGAGGCCGGCATTCAGTTCGCGCGCTGACCACCCGCGCTGCCTTGCTTTCGGAAAGACACTGATGGCCGATTGGATTTCGTTCTGGAACGGCAGTCACGCCATCTATGTGAACGACCGGCACAAGGCCGTGCATTATGCCGCCGTTGCGGCGGATCTCGCGGGGTTCCTGCCGGGGCCTGAGGCGCGTGTGCTGGACTTCGGCTGCGGCGACGCCCTCGCCTCGGCCGAGCTGGCGCTGCGCTGCGCCCATCTCGTGCTCTGCGATGCCGCCCCGGCCGTGCGTCACCGGCTGAAGGGGCGCTTCGTCGCCGCCCCCTCCATCGATGTGATGTCGCCCGAGGAGGTCTCAAACCTGCCGGACGGCAGCTTCGATCTCATCATCTGCAATTCGGTGGCGCAGTATCTCTCACGCGAGCTGCTCACCAGCCTCATGCGCGACTGGCACCGACTGCTGGCGCCGGGCGGCCGGGTGCTGCTCGCCGACATCATCCCGCCGCATGTGAGCGCGCGCGCCGACGCCGAAGCGCTGCTCAGGCTGGCCGCCCGGGAGAAATTCCTGCTGGCCGCGATCGCCGGCCTCGCCCGCACCGCCGTCTCGCCCTATCGCAAGCTGCGCGCCCAGCTCGGCCTCACCACCTACGAGGAGAACGAGATCCTCGACCTGATGGAAAGCGCGGGCCTCGCGGCGCAGCGGGTGCGGCCGAATGTCGGCCACAACCAGCAGCGCATGGCCTTCATCGGCGAACGCACGGCCTGAGGCACGGCGGGCACCTGAGCCCGGACCCTTCCCGCCCCCCGGATTGCGCGTCCCGGTTCAGAATTTGTGGAAGATGAAGAAGGCGCCGGCTGAAATGAAGGCGAAGCCCAGAAGGTGGTTCCAGCCCAGCGGCTCTTTCAGATAAAGCACCGAGAAGCCGGCGAAGACGACGAGGGTGATGACCTCCTGCATCGTCTTGAGCTGGGCTGTGGAATACACCTCGGAGCCGAAGCGGTTTGCCGGCACGGCCAGACAATACTCGAAAAAGGCGATGCCCCAGCTCGCGATGATGGCGAGAGCGAGCGGCGCCGACTTGTGCTTGAGGTGCCCGTACCAGGCGAACGTCATGAAGACGTTGGAGGCCACGAGCATGACGATGGGCAGGATCTGGGGGGGCAGGATGTTCGTCAGGGAGGGCATACGGGGCATCCGGCTGCGTGCAACTCGTCCGCCCTCTAGCACGAAATGCCCTGCGCCAAGACCTGCCGCCCTCCATCCGCGGACAACGGCGGCACACCCATTGACTGCTTTATGAAAAAATACAACCTTAAGTGAACATATCCATGCTGGGGGGCATCGCATGTTTACGCATTTCAAAGTGCTCGGCGCATTGGGAGCCTGCGCGCTCCTCGCGGGATGCGCCACTTTCCGGCCGCTCAATCCGCCAGAGACCAACGTGCGGGCGGGCTATCTCTATTCGGCGGACTTGAGCTTCAGTGGCAGTAGCCCGGTTCATCTGCGGCTGATGTGCAACGTGCCGGGGAGCATCGCCAATTCCATCAATTACCAGGAGGAAAGCACGGTTGCGAACCTCGGCGTAACGAGGGAAATTTCCCTGAGCGGGACCATTTCCGGAATTCAAGCGTCGGTGGTTTCTGCGAGCTTGGCAGGATCTCTTTCGGACTATTACGACCTGAAAATGACAAATACGGTCAAGAAATTTCTCTCGGAGGAGGAAGCTCGCATTGTATTTAACAAACTCATGAATCGGCCGTCGTGTTATAATGAGTATGTAGCAAATAGAGGGCGCTCCGTTTATCAGATTTTTGCGATATATGTTGGAGATGTGGAATTGAAAGTCCGAGGTGACCGCGGCTTTTCTGCGGACCTGTCAGCGAAGCTTAAGGCGCTCGAGCCGAAGGCTAAGGTTGAGATCAAGCGGAAGTTTGATATGAGTTTCTCCGGCAAGCAGATGGTCGGTGCCGTGGAGACCATAAAGCGGTAATATGCCGCTCTCCGGCGCCGCATTGCGGCTCCGGAGGCGAGGCCCCATATTCCCCCCCATGGCCAAAGCATCCCGTCCCGGAAAGCTCGGTGAGCGTTCGCAGCGTCATTTCGAGCCGGCGCCCCAGCAGGCGCTTGATCCCGCGCTTGCGCAGTCCCTGGGTCTGAACCCGGGCGACCTCACGGTCGATTTCGAATCCGCCGGCGCCTCCGCCACGGTGCAGGCGCTGGCCAAGCTGATCGAGACCGGCCGGCCGGAGGTCAACGGCCAGACCTGGGTGCCGCACCGTCCGCCGCGGCCGGAGAAGTCCGAGGGTGGCGTCGCCTTCACCATGAAGAGCGATTTTGAGCCCGCTGGCGACCAGCCGCAGGCCATCAAGGAATTGTGCGCGCAGGCCGAGGCGGGGGAGCGCGACCAGGTGCTGCTCGGCGTTACCGGCTCGGGCAAGACCTTCACCATGGCCAAGGTGATCGAGCAGTTGCAGCGCCCGGCCATCGTTCTGGCGCCCAACAAGACGCTCGCCGCCCAGCTCTATGGGGAGTTCAAGAGCTTCTTCCCCGACAATGCGGTGGAGTATTTCGTCTCCTACTACGATTACTACCAGCCGGAAGCCTACGTGCCCCGGACGGATACGTATATCGAGAAGGAATCCTCCATCAACGAGCAGATCGACCGCATGCGTCATGCGGCGACCCGCTCGCTGCTGGAGCGGGACGACGTCATCATCGTCGCCTCGGTGTCGTGCATCTACGGCATCGGCTCGGTCGAGACCTATTCGGCCATGACCTTCGACATCAAGGTGGGCGAGCGCATCGACCAGCGCGGCCTCATCGCCGATCTCGTGGCCCTGCAATACAAGCGCATCCAGTCGGATTTCGCCCGCGGCACGTTCCGCGTGCGCGGCGACAGCGTGGAGATCTTCCCCGCCCATTATGAGGACCGCGCGTGGCGGGTGAGCCTGTTCGGCGACGAGGTGGAGAGCATCGCCGAGTTCGACCCGCTCACCGGCCAGAAGAGCGGCGACATGAAGAGCGTGCGCGTCTACGCCGCCTCGCACTATGTCACCCCGCGCCCGACGCTCATCCAGGCCATTTCGGGCATCAAGGCCGAGCTGAAGATGCGGCTCGACGAATTGTACAAGATGGGCCGCCTGCTGGAGGCCCAGCGGCTGGAGCAGCGCACCCGCTACGATCTCGAGATGATGGAGGCCACCGGCTCCTGCGCCGGCATCGAGAACTATTCGCGCTGGCTCACCGGCCGCAAGCCCGGCGAGCCGCCGCCCACCTTGTTCGAATATGTGCCGGACAACGCCCTCGTCTTCATCGACGAGAGCCATGTGACCGTGCCGCAGATCGGCGCCATGTATCGCGGCGACTTCCGCCGCAAGGCGACGCTGGCGGAATACGGCTTCCGCCTGCCGAGCTGCATGGACAACCGCCCGCTCCGCTTCGAGGAATGGGAGGCCATGCGGCCGCAGACCGTCCACGTCTCCGCCACCCCCGGCCCGTGGGAGATGAACCAGACCGGCGGCGTATTCGTGGAGCAGGTCATCCGCCCCACCGGCCTCATCGACCCGCCGGTGGAGGTGCGCCCGGCGCGCACCCAGGTGGACGACCTCCTCGGCGAGGTGCGGGCGGTGGCCGCCAAGGGCTACCGCACCCTCGTCACCGTGCTCACCAAGCGCATGGCCGAGGACCTGACCGAATATCTGCACGAGAACGGCATCCGCGTGCGCTACATGCACTCGGACATCGACACCATCGAGCGCATCGAGATCATCCGCGACCTGCGCCTCGGCGCGTTCGACGTGCTCATCGGCATCAACCTCTTGCGCGAGGGCCTGGACATTCCCGAGTGCGGGCTCGTCGCCATCCTCGATGCGGACAAGGAAGGCTTCCTGCGCTCGGAAACCTCGCTGGTGCAGACCATCGGCCGCGCCGCGCGCAACGTGGACGGGCGGGTGGTGCTGTATGCGGACCGCGTGACCGGCTCCATGGAGCGGGCCATGGCGGAAACCTCCCGCCGCCGCGAGAAGCAGGTGGCCTACAATACCGAGCACGGCATCACGCCCGAGAGCGTGAAGAAGGCCATCGGCGACATCCTCAATTCCGTCTACGAGCGCGACCATGTGCAGGTGGACGCGGGGCTCGCGGAGGACGGGGCCGCGTTCGGGCACAATCTCAAGGCGGTCATGGCGGACCTGGAAAAGCGCATGCGCGCCGCCGCCGCCGACCTCGACTTCGAGACCGCCGCCCGCCTGCGCGACGAGATCCGCCGGCTGGAGGCCACCGAACTCGCCATCTCCGACGATCCTTTGGCGCGGCAGGAGGCGGTGGACGACCGCACCGGCGGCTTCAAGGGCGCGCGCAAGTACGGCAAGGCCGCCAACCTGCCTCCAAAGGAGGACGCCGGCCGTCTCTTGCCGCGGGGGCGGGGCAAATCCTCCGCCAAGGGCCGGGCGGCGCCCTCCGACGACGAAGGGATGGGCGAGGCGCAGGCACCCTATGCGCCGCCGGAAATGCCCCTGTCCTCGCCAAGGGCCGGCGCGTCACGCACGGCCGCCGCGCGTGCCCACAAACCATCGCTGGACGACATGGGGCCGGGCACCGACCGCGCCGTCCCGCTCTCGGAGGACGCCTTCCGTCCCGGCCCGCGGCCCGATCCCGGCACCAAGGGCTATCGCAAGGGTGGGCGACGGAAGGGGTAGGCTCACCCCAGCGCGCGGCGGACCAGAGCCTCGACGGCATCCACGGGCTGCTTCAGCCATCCGTATTCGGCGGGGATATCCGCCTCGGCCAGCTGGTCGGCGAAGCGCTCCACATGGCGGCGGGGGTCGGCGCGGAACTGCGGCTGGGCCATGAAGAACTGCACCGAGACCGTGGAGCACGGATGCTTGGAGGCGGCCGAGAGATAAAGTGGCACCTTCTTGGGCGGCCACCAGAATTTCCCGAAGCGCCGGTCCGCGTGATAGTGCTCGAACAGGCGCGGATAGCCATGGTGGTTCAGCGCGCGGCCAGTGACGGCATAATTGTTGGTGTAGATCACCCGCTCCAGCGGCCGCAGCTCGATCAGCGGGAGGGTCTGGGAGTCTTCGTAGGTGGTCAGCTGCGGGCCGACCAGGATCGAGCCCCACCAGATGCCGTTGAGCGGCCGGGGACAGGCCTTCTCCAGCTCCTCGAACAGGCCGGGCGAGAGCCAGTCGTCGTCGTCCACGAAGGCGATGAGGTCGTCGGGAGCGCGCTTCGTCTCGCGCAACACGGCGTGGGGGATCACCTCGGCGCCCCGCACCGCGGCGAAGCTCGCCCGGGAGAGCTTCGCGATCTCGTGGCGGAAGCTGCGATAGTCCACCTTCAGGTGCCGGTCCCACAGCCCCATGAAGTCCACCAGCAGATTCTCGTCGATGCCGTGGCGGCGCAGGAACGTGCGGGTGTCGTCGTCGGTCAGGGCGAGCCAGTCGGGACTGTAGCGCACCGCGACGATGCGTTTGCCCATCGTCAACTCCGGACGGTCTTCCTGGAAACGCCAGCGCCGTTCCCGGCACCGTTACGGCGGGCCGCCAGCCGCCGCGCGTCGTCTTATCAAGCTGAAGCCAGACGCGCCAGTTCGGCGGCCATGGCGTTGTGCCGCGCCACCGTAGCGTCAAGGTCGATGGTGAGGAGGCGCCCGTCGCGCACCACCACCTGCCCGTTGATGACGCTGAGCGACACATTCTGCGACTGGCAGAAGATGAGCGCCGCCACCGGATCATGCAGCGCCCCCGCATAGGCGAGGCGCGCCATGTCGAAGGCGATGAAATCCGCCGCCATGCCGGGGGCGAGCGCGCCGATGTCGTCGCGGCCAAGCACCCGGGCGCCGCCAAGGGTGGCCATCTCCAGCGCCGTGCGCGCGCTCATGGCGTCGGGGCCATGGGCGACGCGCTGCAGCAGCATGGCCTGCCGCGCCTCGTTCAGCATGTGGCCGCTGTCGTTGGAGGCGGAGCCGTCCACCCCGAGGCCCACCCTTATCCCCTCGGCGAGGAAGCGCTTCACCGGCGCGATGCCGGAGGCGAGGCGCATGTTGGAGCAGGGGCAATGGGCGACGCCGGTGCCGGTCTTGGCGAACAGGGCGATGCCGTCGTCGTCCAGCTTCACGCAGTGGGCGTGCCACACGTCCGGTCCCACCCAGCCGAGCGAGCGCACATATTCGGTCGGCCCCATGCCGAAGGTTTTTTCCGAGAAGGCGACGTCGCTGTCATTTTCGGCGAGGTGGGTGTGGAGCGTCAGGTTGTTGTCGCGGCCGAGCTTCAGCGTCTCCAGCATGAAGTCCCGGCTGACCGTGAAGGGCGAGCAGGGCGCGAGCACGATGCGCAGCATGGAGTAGCGGTCGGGGTCGTGATAGGTGCCGATGAGCCGCTCGGCGTCCTGCATCACGAAGTCCTCGTCCTCCACCACCCGGTCGGGCGGCAGGCCGCCCTTGCTCTCGCCGATGGTCATGGCGCCCCGCGCCGCGTGGAAGCGCATGCCGATCCGCCGCGCCGCCCGGATGGAATCGTCGAGCCGCGCGCCGTTGGGATAGATGTAGAGGTGGTCCGAGGAGGTGGTGCAGCCGGAGAGGATCAGCTCCGCCATGGCGGTTTCCGTCGCCGCCTCCACCATCTCGCCGGTCAGGCCCGCCCACAGCGGATAGAGCGATTTCAGCCAGGTGAAGAGTTCGCCATCCTGCGCCCGCGGCACCGCGCGGGTCAGGCTCTGCACCATGTGGTGGTGGGTGTTGACCATGCCGGGCATCACCACATGGCCGGACAGGTCGATCACCTCGTCGGCGCTCGCCGGCAAATCCTGCGTCCGGCCCACCGCAACGATGCGCCCGTCTTCCGCATAGAGCCCGCCGCCCGCGATCTCGCGCCGTTCGCCGTCCATGGTCACGAGCACGAGGGCGTTGCGGGCGAGAAGCGTCGAGGCCATGGGAACTCCGGTTCGGGCGCCGCATGCTGCGGCCATCCGATCCTAGGTTGCTTCGGGAGAAGAAGAAATCCGCTCAGCGCCCGGCCGGCACTACGCGGAGAATCTCGCCCGTGCTCTCGGCCACGAGCCAGAGCGCGCCGTCCGGCCCCATGCGCACGTCGCGGATGCGCTTGCCCATGGGCAGGCGCTCCTCGCCGATGACGGCGCCGTCCCGCACCTTCACCATCACCAGCGCCTGACCCGCGAGTGCGCCGACAAAGAGCTGGCCGCGCCAGCCCGGCAGCGCATCGCCGGAATAGAAGGCGGCACCGGAGGGGGCGATGGACGGGTCCCAGTAGAACAGGGGCTGCTCCATGCCCTCCTTCGCCGTGCCGACGCCGATCTTGGCGCCGGAATAGTGCCGGCCATAGCCGATCACCGGCCAGCCGTAGTTCTTGCCCGCCTCCGGCCGGTTCACCTCGTCGCCGCCGCGCGGGCCGTGCTCGACGGTCCACAGCCGGTCGGTGCCCGGCTCTATGACGGCGGCCTGCACGTTGCGATGGCCGTAGCTCCAGACCTCGGCGCGCGCGCCGTCCTTTTCCACGAAGGGATTGTCGGGAGGAATGGCGCCGTCCGGCAGGATGCGGACGACCTTGCCCAGGGTGGTGGTGAGGTCCTGCGCCTTGTCCATGTAATTGAACCGATCGCCGAGGGTGACAAACAGCATGCCATCCGGCGCGAACACGAGGCGCGAGCCGAAATGGTTGCCGCCGGACACCGCAGGCTGCTGGCGGAAGATCACGTCCACATCGGTGAGGCGCGTAAGGTCGTCGGAAAGCTTGCCGCGGGCGACGGCGGTCGCGGCACCTTCCGGGCGCGGCTCGGCATAGCTCAGATAGATCAGGCGGTTCTGTGCGAACCTCGGGTCCACCGCCACGTCCAGCAAGCCGCCCTGCCCCCGCGCCGCGACCTGCGGCACGCCGGAGATGGGCGCGCCCACCTTGCCCGTCGCATCGACAGGACGCAGCCGCCCGTCGCGCTCGGTGACGAGGAGGCGGCCATCGGGCAGGAAAGCGATGCTCCAGGGGGTATCGAGGCCGCTGGCAAAGGGCACCACGCGCACCTGCTCGCCGCCCAAACGGGCACCCACCGGCTGCGCGAAGGCGTAGGTCGCCGCCGCGACCAGAATGAGAAGGATGAGGGCGCCAAGTGCGGCATGACGTGCCGCACCGCGCCGCCGTTTCGTTCGCGGACCGGCGGCGAGCTGGGCGTCCGGCAGCACGGAATTCAGCGGCGTGGGCGTGTGCCGCGCCGCCGGATCAACGCCGCGCACGCGTCCGGGCTTCGACGCGGGCGGTTGCGAGACGGGAGGTGGCAACGCGCCGGGCGGCAAGCGCGGACAGGAAAACCGTGCCACCTACCGCGCCGAGGGACAGCAGGAAGCCGGACGAATCCTTGACGCTTCCCGCGATCAGGTCGCTTGCCATCGCCGCATGGCCGCCGAGAACCAGCGCCACCGCACCGATTGCCACCATGAGGGCGAAGGTGAGCACCGCCTGCGCAAGAGCGTCACCCTCCTTGTGGGCGCGCACGGCACGGGCCAGCAGCTCGGGATCCGCCGGCGACTGGCGCACGGCCCGGCGGGTGAGGGAAAAGTGCCCTGCTTCCATGTAACCGCCGACGTCACAACGTCCGGACATGATGGTCTCGCTCATTGGGGCAGCCTCCTCATCCCCTGTTCCGCGCGCACTCTGGCAACGTAAAAAGGGGCGAATCAGTTCCGCCGACACAAGGCAGGGTGGAAAAGAATCGTGGCGCCACGGCGGCTTAGCCATCACGGATGATGGCAAGATGATGTCGAACGCTCACGGACGCGCGAGCCATCCCCGCTGTTCTGCCGCGCCATCGCGCCGCTCAGGCGAGGACCGGCTCGGCCCCCCGGATCTCGGGCCGCCACTCGATGTCCACATGGCCCGGCTCCGCCGCGACGCGCGCCAGCCAGCCGCGCACGGCCGGGAACGCTGCGAGGGAGAAGTCCCCCTCCTCCGCCACATGGGTGTGGGCGAACAAGGCAATGTCGGCGATGGTGAGCGCATCGCCGACGAAATAGTGGCGCGCGGCGAGGTGGCGCTCCATCACCTTGAGCGCCGCGTAGCCCTCTTCCATCCAGCGATCCACGTCATGGGCGCGCAATTCGCGCCCGCCGCGCACCTGCCGCAGCCAGAAGCGGGCGGTGGCGATGCCGGGCTCGTGGCTGTTCTGCTCGAAGAACATCCAGCGCAGCACCTCGGCGCGGGCGAAGGCGTCGGCGGGCAGAAGCGGCGTGCCCTCGGCGAGATGGAACAGGATAGCGTTCGACTCGGCGAGGAAGCGCCCGTCCACATCGAGGAGCGGCACCCGCCCCTCCAGGTTCATGGCGAGGAATTCGGGCGTGCGGTGCTCGCCGGCGAAGATGTCCACCTCCACGAGGCGGAACGGCCGGCCGAGCTTCGCCAGCATCAGGCGCACCTTGTAGGAATTGCCCGACGACTGCGTGGAATAGAGCGTCAGCACCTCGATCGTCCTCCCAGCCCCGCCGAGCATGTGGCGGCAGGCCGGGGCGGCCGCAAGCCCCGATTGCACCGGGCCGCACCGCGCGCCGATCCATCAATCCGGCGTGGCGCGACATTCACGATCCTTGCTTGTTCGCGGCAAGGCTCTGAACTAGTGTCCCGCCGCCGGCATCCGGCCGGCCCTCGACCTGTCATCGTTGCGCCCGTGCCGCGGCATCCGCTCCGCCCACGATCGCGCGTCCCGGAGCCCCAAGGCCATGAGCCTCCTTTCGTCCGCCCTCAAGCGCATCAATCCCTCCCCCACCATCGCCATCTCCAACAAGGCGCGGGAGCTGAAGGCGTCGGGGCGGGACATCATCGCGCTCTCGGCCGGCGAGCCGGACTTCGACACGCCCGACAACATCAAGGAAGCCGCCATCGCGGCCATCCGTCGCGGCGAGACCAAGTACACCGCCGTGGACGGCATTCCCGAGCTGAAGGCCGCCATCTGCCGCAAGTTCAAGCGCGAGAACGGGCTCGACTACAAGCCCTCGCAGGTGTCGGTGGGCACCGGCGGCAAGCAGGTGCTGTTCAACGCGCTTCTCGCCACCGTGGATGCGGGCGACGAGGTGATCATTCCGGCGCCCTACTGGGTCAGCTATCCGGACATCGTGAATTTCTGCGGCGGCACCCCGGTGCCGGCGATGACCACGCTGGAAGACAATTTCAAGCTGCGTCCCGAGGTGCTGGAAGCCGCCATCACGCCGAAGACCAAGTGGCTGATCTTCAACTCGCCCTCGAACCCCTCCGGCGCGGCCTACAGCTTCGACGAGCTGAAGGCGCTCACCGACGTGCTGGTGAAGCATCCCCATGTGTGGATCCTCACCGACGACATGTACGAGCACCTCGTCTATGACGACTTCAAGTTCGTCACTCCGGCGCAGGTCGAGCCCGCCCTGTACGATCGCACGCTGACCATGAACGGCGTGTCCAAGGCCTATTGCATGACCGGCTGGCGCATCGGCTATGCCGCCGGCCCGGAGGCGCTGATCAAGGCGATGGGGACGCTGCAGTCCCAGTCCACCTCCAACCCCTCCTCCATCGCCCAGTGGGCCGCGCTCGAGGCGCTGGACGGGCCGCAGGACTTCATCGCGGCGAATAACAAGGTGTTCAAGGAGCGCCGCGATCTCGTGGTCTCCATGCTCAACCAGGCCAAGGGCCTGACCTGCCCGAAGCCGGAAGGCGCCTTCTACGTCTTCCCGTCCTGCGCCGGCACCATCGGCAAGACGACGCCGGGCGGCGTGACCATCACCAATGACGAGGTGTTCGCCACCGAACTCCTGAATGCCGAGGGCGTGGCGGTGGTGCATGGCTCGGCCTTCGGCCTCGGCCCGGCCTTCCGCATCTCCTACGCCACGGCTACCTCGGACCTCGAAGAGGCCTGCCGGCGCATCCAGCGCTTCTGCGGCTCCCTCACCTGAGCCCGACGGCGCGCGGCCATCGTCGCGCGCCCGCCTCCCTGCAAAGTCACCTCCTTGCAAAGTGACGTTCCGGCAGGGTGGGATTTGCCACAGAAACGCGAAAACGGAACCCGGCGCGAACTGGAGCGTTGGCGCAGCGGTGAAGTCTGGGCTAAGGCTGCGCGGTCGTCGGGCGCCGGATTCGACCCGCCCGCTTCCCATAGGAGGAACGACATCATGAAGACTGTCCTCAAGGCCGGCCTCGCCGCCGCTGCCGTCCTCGTCGCCGGTGCGCTTCCCGCTTCGGCCCAGTCCCGCGTCCAGGTGGGCACGCTGACCTGCAACATGGCGCCCAACGTGGCGTTCGTGATCGGCTCGGTGCGCGAGATGACCTGCGCGTTCCGCCCGGCTGTCAGCGGCGCCAAGCGTGGCACCTATCAGGGCACCGTGCGCCGCTTCGGCCTCGACATCGGCGTGAACGGCCGCGGCACCCTGGTGTGGGGTGTGTTCGCTCCGTCCGCCAAGGTTCCGGCTGGCGCCCTCCGTGGCACCTACGTGGGTGCGGCCGGCTCGGCCTCCATCGGCGTGGGCCTCGGCGCCAACGTCCTCGTGGGCGGCTCGCAGAACACCTTCGCGCTGCAGCCGCTGTCGCTCGAGGGCCAGACCGGCCTCAACCTCGCCCTCGGCGTTTCGGACCTCACCCTGCGCTGATTCGGCCCCGCTCTGCGGCGTGACGGCTGAACTGCCGCCTGCCGCAGCCGCATCTGCCCCACGCGCAAGACTGCCCCGCGCCCCCGGCCCAACCGGGGGCGCGAGCATTTTCAGGCCTCTCCTGTCCCCCGCCCAGCCAGATGATTCCGCTCGCGCCAAGCCGTCAGCGGTGGAGATTGCGCGGGACTCCCGGGCAACGTACCTCTTCAGGGTCGCTCTCCGGGGGATCATTCATGCGCGCCACCATCGCCGCCGGCCTTCTTGCTGCCTCGACCCTCTTCGCCGCCGCGATGCCGGCAGGCGCCCAGACTCTCGCGCCCGTGCCCCTGCCGCCGCCGCCCACCGGACCGCTGGTCCAGTCCGGCATGCTGGTCTGCAAGGTGGCGCCGTCCATCGGCTTCGTCATCGGCTCCATGCGCGAGGCAGCCTGCGAATTCCGCAACACCTCCGTCCAGCCTTATGTGGTGCTGTCGCGCTACAAGGGCACCATCGCCCGATTCGGCATCGATCTCGGCGTGCTCGCCGCCGACACGCTCGCCTGGGCGGTGTTCGCCCCCACCGCCACGCCCACCCCGAGCGATATCGCCGGCAGCTATATCGGCGTCTCCGCCGACGCGGCCTGGACCATCGGTGCGGGTGCCAACGTGCTGCTGGGTGGCTCGAGCAATCAGATCGCCCTGCAGACCGTCTCGGTGGAAGGCATGGTGGGCGCCGATGTGGCCGCCGGCGTCGCCGACCTCACCCTCGTTCTCCTGCCGAACTGACGGCTTTTCGCGGCCCATCACAAAAGGGCCGCAGCTGTCGTGCCAGAGTGAGCTTCGCCTCGGCCGGAACGGGCGTGTTCCCGCCGAGGCGCCATCCCTGTGCGGAGGGTGCGGCGTGTCCAACTTCCTGTCCCGTTCCATGGCGATCACGTGCGCCGGCCTCGGAGCCACCCTGGCCCTGCTCCCGGCGTTCGCCGCCGGGCCGGCGATGCCCCAGGTCGCGGCGGGCCTGCTGGAGTGCCGCGGCGCCTTCGCCACCGGCTACGGCTTCGGCTCGACCCGCACGGTGAAATGCGAGTACCGGCCCTCCCTGGGGGTCAACCACTATTACAGCGGCACCATGGAGCGCGTCGGCCTCGATTTCGGCGTCTCCGATCAGGCCAGCATGCTGTGGGCGGTGATCGCGACCTCGCCGGCGGTGGCGCCCGGCGCGCTGGCGGGGAAATATATCGGCATCTCGACCGGCTTTTCCGTCGGTCCGGGCTTTTCCGCCAACATGCTCGCCTCCGACGACGCCACCAAGCAGGTGACGCTCCAACCGCTCAGCGTCTCGTCGGACAGCGGGCTCAGCGTCTCCATCGCCGGCGCGACGCTGACGCTCGAACCCTCCGCCGCCGCCCCGCAGTGAGCGCCTACACGCCCGTGTGAGACACGCCTGTGTGACTTGCTCCGTCATCGCGCGCCCCCGATCTTGGCGCCGCGACGGAGGACATTGAATGCTCATCAGATCAAGGCGCGGCTGGGAACTTCCCGAATCGGCGGCAACGCCGGAGGACGTCTATCTCAATCGCCGGCAAGCCATGGGCGCGGGAGCCATGCTCCTCGCCGGCCTCGGCGTGGGGACAATCGCCAGCCCCGCCGCAGCCCAGCGCGTCGGTGATGTTCCGGACCCGTCGGCCAGCCTATACCCCGCGGCGCGCAATCCTCGCTATACCCTTGAGCGGCCCGTGACGCCGGAGGCCAAGTCGAGCCTCGTGAACAATTATTACGAGTTCAGCTACGGCAAGGTGGTCGGCCCCTCCATGACGCGCTTCCAGCGCCGGCCGTGGCTCGTGAAGATCGATGGGCTGGTGGAGAAGCCCCAGGAGATGGGCATCGACGACCTGTTCAAGAAGGTGACGTTCGAGGAGCGCCTCTATCGCCACCGCTGTGTGGAGGCGTGGTCCATGGCGGTGCCGTGGACCGGCTTTCCCATGAAAGACCTGGTGGCGCTGGCCGCCCCCACCTCGGGCGCGAAATACATCAAGATGGAGACCTTCCTCGATCCGAAGGTCGCGCCCAACCAGCGGGATTTCCGCTATACGTGGCCCTATGTGGAAGGCCTGACGCTGGAGGAGGCGACCAACGAACTCGCCTTCCTCGTCACCGGCGTCTACGGCAAGCCCGCCCCCAACCAGTTCGGCGCGCCGCTCAGGCTGGTGCTGCCGTGGAAATACGGCTTCAAGTCCATCAAGGGCATCGTGCGCTTCACCTTCACCGACAAGCAGCCGGTGAGCTTCTGGGAGCAGTTGCAGGGCTCCGAATACGGCTTCTGGGCGAACGTGAACCCCAAGGTGCCGCACCCGCGCTGGAGCCAGGCGACCGAAGAGGACATCGCCACCGGCCAGCGCATCCCCACGGAACTCTTCAACGGCTACGGCGAGTATGTCGCCGACCTCTACAAGGGCCGGGAGACCCAGAAGATCTGGTTCTAGGGCAAGCATCGCCATCCCATGCGGCCGTCATCCCCCGGCTTGTCCGGGGGATCCACTTGGCGGCCAGTGCCGATGATGATTCAGAGATCACGCTGTCGGCACGGTGGATGCCCCGGACAAGCCGGGGCATGACGGCTCAGATTGACGTCACCGCTCTTCCTGCCCCTCCACCCCGCCCCGCCGTTCCGGCTCGGCGAAGCCGTCCGGCGCTTCGCCGGCGTCGAACGGCGTCGTCACCTCCACGAAGGTGTCGGGGTAGAAGCCGTTGAACCGGGTGCGCAAAGAGAGGGAATAGGCCCCGATGTGGCCGATCTCGATCCAGTCGCCGGTGTCCACGCTCTCCGGCAGATAGAAGGGGCGGGTGAGGACGTCCACGCTGTCGCAGGTGGCGCCGTAGATGCGGAACGGGGCGGTCACGTCTGGCCGCCCCGGCCGGCGGCGGCGGGCGGGATCGGGAATGTGACGCACCGGAAGCAGGATCTTGCCGGTCCACGAATCCGACAAAGACGACCACACGCCGTCATTGATGTAGAGCCGCTGGCCCTTCTTCAGCAGCACCCGCACGATGACCGAGAAGGCGCGGGCGACGATGACCCGCCCCGGCTCCGCCACCAGCGGGACGCCGGCAAAGCCATGCCGCTCCACCGCCCCCATCAGCCCGCCGACGATCTCGCTCAGCGGCGGCATGGGCGGGACCGGCCGGCGCGGGTCCACCGCATAGGTCGCCGGGAACCCGCCGCCCACGTCGAGTACCGAGATGGGCACCTTCGCCGCATCGCGCACTTCGGCCGCGGTGGCGACGGCGCGGGCGTAGGTGTCCACATCCTCCACCTGGCTGCCCACGTGGAAGCACAGGCCGCAGCGGATGCCGAGGCCATGGATGCGCTGGAGCAGCTCGGCCGCATGGCCCGGCGCCGCGCCGAACTTGCGCGACAGCTCATAGGCCGCCTCCCCCTTGGAGGCGATGCGCACGAACAAGGTGAGGTCTTCCGGGTCGAGATCGAGCGCCCGGACGATGCGCAGGATCTTCGCCACCTCGTCCTCATGGTCGAGGGCGGTGGCGCGGATGCGGTAGTGCTCCAGGGCGAGGCGGATGTCCGACTGCGCCTTCACCGGATGCATGTAGAAGAGTTCAGCCCCCGGCGCGGCGGCGCGGGCGGCGGCGAACTCGGCGGGCGACGCCACGTCGAAGGCGTTGATGCCCGAGCGCGCCAGCACATCGAGCACCATGGGTTCGCCGTTGGTCTTCACGGCATAGGCCGTCTTGCCCGGAAAGGCTGAGAGGAAGGACGCGGCATCGGCCGCCAGCACATCCGGCCGGAAGCAATAGACCGGCTGGTCCGGCCGCATCTCCAGCGCCGCCTCCCGCCCGGTGGCGAATCGCGGCAGGGCCTGGGTTTGGCTGGAGGACTGGCCTGCGGTCCGGTCGGCGGCCACGAGGTGGGGCGTCGTTTGCGGCATTGGGGCTCCTCCCGCGAGTCGGACGATGCGAGCTTGCCCGTCTTTTCCGGCGAGAGCACGACACCCGCGATCGAACCGCTCGTTCATTTTCTCTTAAGGTGTTGCCGCCGCGTCCTTGACCGCGGCCAAAGCCGGCCGCATCGTCCCGCCGAGGTACGCCCGGAAGGGCAAGAGGCCGAAGTGGAGACGACCATGGGTGAGCGGGCGCTGGGCGCGAAAGCCGTTGGCGAAAAGGCTGCCGGCACTATGAAGCGCATGCGCGCGGCCTTGGGCGGCGCCGTCGGCCGCATCGCCGCCGCGGCGGCCGTGGCCGCGCTCGCGATTGCCCCCGCCTCGCTCGCCCCGGCCAAGGCGGCGAACCTGCTGGAGCTGAACTTCTGGCTCTCGGGCCCGAACTATTCCGGCGTCGTGCCGGCCTGCGACAGCCAGGAGGCACTCGACCTGATCGCCACCCGCTTCGCCGAGACCGAGCGCCGCTTCTGGGCCTCCAGCCTCTCGATCACCGATTTCGAGAAGGTGCACGAGATCGCCTTCCGCCCGTGGGGGCAGGAATACCAGCCGCGCCGGTTCTGCCGCGGCACGGTCTTCACCAACGATCTCAAGAAGCGCACCATATATTATTCCATCATCGAGGATGGCGGATTCATCGGCGCCACCTGGGGCGTGGACTGGTGCGTGGTCGGGCTCGACCGCAATTATGCCTACGCCCCGTCCTGCAAGATGGCGGGTCCGTGACGCGGCCTTTCGGGGAGATTCTGCGGGCTTTCGCCGGCCAGTGCGCCGTCGGCTTCGCGCTGCTCGTTGCGCTGGCGGCCCATAGCCCGGCGCGGGCGGAGGGCCAGCCCGGCCAGTTCGATTTCTACGTCCTGTCCCTGTCCTGGTCTCCCACCTATTGCGAGGACCAGGGCAAGCGCGCCGACAGCGAGCCGCAATGCTCGCTCACGCGCCCCTATGCCTTCGTGGTGCATGGCCTATGGCCGCAATATGAGCGCGGCTTCCCGGACTATTGCCAGAACCCGCCGCCCTATGTGCCCAACCCGCTGGTCAATTCCATGCTGGACGTGATGCCGAGCCGGCGGCTCGTCATCTACCAGTGGAAGAAGCACGGCACCTGCTCGGGCCTGTCGCCCCAGGCCTATTTCGATCAGGTGCGTGCGGCGAAGGCCAAGGTGGTCATCCCCGCCGAATTCAGCCGGCTGGATGATTACAAGATGGTCGCGCCGCAGGAGGTGGAAGATGCCTTCCGCGCGGCCAATCCCGGCCTGGAGGCCGGCATGATCTCGGTGGATTGCGACCGGCGGCGGCTCAGGGAAGTGCGGGTGTGCCTGAGCCGAGATCTCGCCTTCCAGCCCTGCCCCGAGGTGGACCGCCGCACCTGCCGGCTCTCGCGCATGGTGATGCCACCCGTGCGCGGCGGGCGCTGAGGCCCGCCGGCCGATCGGGTTTGGTTACGGCTGCTTGGCGAGGCGGGCGCACAGGGCCAGCGCGTCGTCGTCGTCCACCTCCAGATAGCAGAGGTCGAACTTTCCGTCGGGCTGCAGCGTGCCGATGTGGAAGCCGTCGTCGCCCACCACGTAGACGGTCTTGAGATCAGGCGTGATGGTGCCGTGGATGGGTTCGGACTTGGTGCCGCCGGGCACCGGATAGATCACCTTGCCCTTGAAGGAGCGGCCGCGCTGCTCCTCGATGACGAGGCCGTAATCCGAGTTCACATAGCCCATTTCCATGCCCACGCCGTCGCTCGGCCCCTTCCAGGTACCGACGAGGGAAGGGGTCTGCTGCGCCGCGGCGGGGGCCGCGGCGGCGAGGGTGGCAACAAGGGACAGCGCGAGAACGAGAGGCTTCATGTTTCCCTCCTGCGGACGCGGGGCCGCGCGCGGAACACTGCCGCTTGACGCGCCGGCATCCATGCGTCACGCCGGGACGGTCGCACGGCGGCACCAGGGCCACAATACCGTCACGTCACAGCTGCCCGCGCCATCCACATCCTCCCTTCCGCGCCATCGCCGAGCCGAGATGAATTATCGCCACGCCTTCCACGCCGGAAATCCCGCCGATGTCATGAAGCATGCGGCGCTCGCCCGCGTGCTCGCCTATCTCGGCAAGAAGGACTCGCCCTACCGCGTGCTGGACACCCATGCGGGCGCGGGCCTCTACGATCTCGACGGCATCAATGCGCGCAAGACCGGCGAGGCGGATGCGGGCATCGAGGCGGTGCTCGCCGCGCAGGATTCAGGCACCCTTCCCGCCCCCGCCGCGGCGTTGCTCGCGCCCTATCTCGATTGCGTGCGATCGCTGCGCGAAGGCGGCCGCAAGCTCTATCCCGGCTCGCCGGCGCTCGCGCTCGCGCTCGCGCGGCCGCAGGACAAGTTCCTGTTCTGCGAACTGCACAAGGAAGAGCGGGCGAAGCTGGAAAAGCGTGTGGCCGAGGCGCCTGGCGCCGAGGGCCGGGTGAAGATCCTCGCCCAGGACGGCTGGCAGGCGCTTGCCGCGCATCTCCCCCCGCGCGAGCGGCGCGGCGTGGTGCTGGTGGACCCGCCGTTCGAGGAACCGGGCGAGTTCCAGCGCATGGTGGCGGGGCTGGAGGCGGCGCACCGGCGGTTCGCCACCGGCATCTTCATGCTCTGGTATCCCATCAAGGACCTGCGCGCGGTGGACGCCTTCCGCCGCGACGTGGCCCACCTGAAGCTGCCGAAGACGCTCCGGGTGGAACTGGACTTCGCGCAGGTGCGCGCGCTGGACACGCTCTCCGGCTCCGGCCTCATCATCGTCAATCCGCCCTTCACGCTGGCGGATGAGATGAAAACGGTGCTCAACGCCCTCGCCCCGCTGCTGGCGCGGGACGGGGCCGGCCGCGTGCGTGTATCCTGGCTTACCGCCGGGGGTTGAGCCCGGCACGGGGGTCAGGGCATGACGGGGACATCTGCGAGGCAAGGAGCACTCGGGGGAAAAGTGCAGGGGCAGCCCCCTGGGAAGCATTTGCGCGCGGGGGCCATTGGCCTCGTTGCGACCATGCTTCTCGTTGTTGCGACCATGCTTCTCGTTGGCTCCGCCATCGCCGAGCCGACCCCGCAGGGGGCGCAGAAGCCCGCACCGAAGCCGGCACCCCAGACGACGACCCCCGCCGCGGCTCAATGGGCCCAGCCGTTCGCGCCGGCGGTGGGCAGTCGCTGGCTGATCGTCAGCGAGCACACCTACTCTGATGCGAGCCTCGCCAGCCAGAGCGGGGGTCGGCTCATCCTGCGCCGTGATCTCGCCTTCACGGCCCGCGAGGGCACGGGATATCGCGTGACACTGGTGCTGCGCGAGGCAGCCGTGGAGGGCGTAAATTCGGCGCTACAACTCACCGCGAACGCCCTCGCCGCATTCCGCGACCTCAAGGTGGAAGCAATTACCGATGCCGCGGGAGTGCCGCTGCAGGTGGTGAACGAGGCCGCGGTGCGTGCTGCCGCCGCCTCTGCCAGTAACCGACTGATGGCGCCCGTTGCCGACAAGCCGCAGATCGTGTCGCTCATGCGGCTGATGCTCTCGAACTTTCTGGATCCCAAGGGCGCGGCCGCAGCCGCCGCCTGGCTCGATCCGCTGCCGAGGCTGGCAGCAGCGCAAAACACGGCCTTGGAACGGGGCGCCGAGTCGCGCATCGAAGACACGCTCCCAAGTCCGTTGGGCGGCACCATCCGCAGCACGACGGTGAAGCGGCTCGCCCCCAATGCGCGGCCCGAGCGATTCACCCTTCTTGCCACCACCACGCCTGATCCGGCCTCCACGCGCGAAGTCATGCTGGCCGTGGCGCGCCAAATTGCGGCTGGCCAGCCGCAATCTGGTCTCAATGAGCGGACGGTGAAACAGGTGTTAAGCCAGATGAAGGCGGACATTCACATGAACCAAGAGATCGAAGTGGAGGGCGGCATGGCGCGCCATGCGCTCTTCGAGCAGGTCATCGACTTTGGTCTTGTCGGCAAGCGCATGACGCGCACCCAGACGGCCAGAATCACCGTCACGCCCGCCCCTTGAGGCACCAGCCCAATTTTCCCGATTCCCCTTTCGCCGTAATCGCTTTAGCTAGGAGCATTCCCACCGGATGCCCCTGCCCATGCTGCTCCGCCACTCCCCCACCTCTCCCTTCGTGCGCAAGGTACGCGTCGCCGCGGCCATTCTCGGTATTCCGCTCGAGCTGGAGCCTGCCGACACGCTCGACCCCAACGACACGCTGCGCCAGCAGAATCCGCTGGGCAAGATCCCCGCGCTGCTGACGGACGATGGGCAAGTGCTGTTCGATTCGTCGGTGATCCTCGCTTATCTCGACCATCTGGCGGGAGACGGACGCATCCTGCCCACCGAGCCGGCTGCGCGCATCAAGGTTCTGCGCCGGGAAGCCCTCGTGGACGGGATGATGGATGCGGGCATCCTGATCCTTTACGAGGCGCGCTTCCGGCCGCAGGAGAAGCACGAAGAGCGCTGGCTGGAGCATCAGGCGGGCAAGCGCAATCGTGCGATCGATGCTCTGGAAGCGGAAGTCGAGCCCTATTCCGGCGCACCCAACGCGGGCGATATTGCGCTGGCCTGCGCCCTCGGCTGGTTCGACTTCCGCTTCGGCGGAGACTGGCGGGCCGAGCATCCCAAGCTCGTCACGTGGTTCGACGCCTTCAGCGCCGCGCATCCGGCATTCGCGGAGTCGACGCCGGTCGCCTGACACGCGAAAGGCGCCACCCGTGGGGGCGGCGCCTTCGACGCGGTACCTGTCGGGTCGTCACTCGACGATATAGACCACCTTGCGGGTCTTCGGCTCGACGATGACGCGGCGGTCGTTCACCACCGTGTATTCATACTCGTTGTTCTGCGGAATGTCGTAGAGCGTCACATTCGGCGGGAGCTGGCGGCCGACCACCACCTCCTGCTCCATACGCACGGACGGGCGGCGCTCCTTCATCACATAGGTGCGCACTTCCTGGGACGGCTCGCCGGCAGCGCCGACACCCGCCCCCACCACGCCACCAACCACCGCGCCCACGGGGCCTCCGACCACGGCGCCGACAGCCGCGCCGCCCACCGCGCCCGTAGCGGTGGAGGCCTGCGCGAAGGCCGCGGCGGGAGCGATCACGGGAGCCGCAAGGGCGGCGATCACGGTACTCATCAGCAACGTCTTTCGCATCTTACCTCTCCTGCTGCATTCAGATCGCATCAGAAACAGTGGTCGAGGCAAAAACGTTCCCGGCAGCATCCAAGAGCTGCAGATACCTGGGACTGACTTGAGGAATCCGGGGGCGAAAACCTTGGCCTTCGCCCCACCGCCGCCATCTTTGACTTCGGCTTTGCCGTGCGCGGCGCGCTCAGGTGCTCGCCACAGCCTTCGCAGGCACGCGCGGAACGGGAACCATCATCCCCCGCTTGATCAGCTCCGCATGGGTGAGGTCCAGCACCCGCCAGGCGGTGGCGACCAGTTCGTCCGCCTCCTCGTGCGACAGGGTGAAGGGCGGAGCGAGGATCATGCCGTCGCGCACCGCGCGCATCACCAGCCCCTCCTTGAAGGAGAAATCGCGGCAGATGAGGCCCACCGTGCCCTCTTCCGATGCGAAGGCAGCGCGGGTGGCTTTCTGCGGCGTCAGCTCGATGGCGCCAATAAGGCCCACCATGCGTGCCTCGCCAACCAGCGGATGCTCGGCGAGCTTCAGCCAGCGTTCCTGCAGGTAAGGGCCGATATCGGTCCGCACCCGGTCCACCAGCATTTCCTCGTGCATGATCTTGAGGTTGGCCAGCGCCGCCGCGCAGCCGCCGGGATGGCCGGAATAGGTGTAGCCGTGGTTGAAGTCGCCGCCATGCTCGATGAAGCCTTCGGCGAAATGATCGCCGACGATCACCCCGCCCAGCGGGAAGTATCCAGAGGTCACGCCCTTCGCGAACGTGATGAGGTCCGGCTTCACGCCCATGTATTCGGCGCCGAACCAGCGCCCCGTGCGCCCGAAGCCGCAGATCACCTCGTCACAGATCAGGAGCACGTCGCGCTCGCGGCAGATCTTCTCCACCTCGGGCCAGTAATTGGCCGGCGGAATGATGACGCCGCCGGCGCCCTGGATCGGCTCGCCGATGAAGGCGGCCACATTCTCCGGCCCCGCCTCGTCGATGGCGCGGGCCACCTCGCGGGCGGCGAAAAGCCCGAAATCCTCGCGGCTCATCTCGCCGCCCTCGGCCCACCAATAGGGCTGAGCCACATGGACGATGCCGGGAATGGGCAGCCCGCCCTGCGCGTGCATGGGCTTCATGCCGCCGAGGGAGGCGCCGCCCATGGTGGAGCCGTGATAGCCGTTACGGCGGGAAATGAAGATGTGCTTCTCGGGCTTGCCCAGCGCCGCCCAATAGTGCCGCACCATGCGCAGAACCGTATCCACCGCCTCCGAGCCGCCGGAGGTGAAGAACACATGGTTCATGTGGGCCGGCGCCACCTCGGAGATGGCCGCCGCCAGCTCCGCCGCGCCGGGATGGGTGGTCTTGAAGAAGGTGTTGTAATAATCGAGCTGGTAAAGCTGCTGGGCGATGGCATCGACGATCGAATGCCGCCCGTGCCCCACCTGCGAGCACCACAGGCCCGACATGCCGTCGAGGATCTTGTTGCCGTCGCTATCGAAGACAAAGACCCCCTCGGCCCGCGTGATGACCCGCACCCCCTCGGCGTTCAGCGCCTTCGTGTCGGAAAACGGGTGCAGGTGGTGCGCCGCATCCAGCGCGCGCCAGTGGGCGGTGGAGTTGGACAGGGGGGCGGACGTCACGATGGCGATGCTCCGTGTTGAACCTCTGCGGTTCTAGCGCGAAAGCGGGGCCGTGGGCCACCCCCGCGCTGTCGCCGCCCGCCCGATCTGCTAAAGCTGCGGCCGGTGGATCGAGCGTGTGGAGGCGAGGGCATGGAACCGGGGTTCTGGCAGGCACGGTGGGAGACGAAGCAGATCGGCTTTCACGAGGGAAAGCCCAATGCCCATCTGGTGAAGCACCTGCCGCGCCTCGGCCTTGCGCCCGGCGCGCGCATTTTCCTGCCCCTGTGCGGCAAGACGCGGGACATCGCCTACCTGCTCGGCCAGGGCTTCGCCGTGGCCGGCGCGGAACTGAGCCGCATCGCGGTGGAGGAATTGTTCGCCGAGCTGGAGGTGGCGCCTGAGATCACCGAAGCCGGCGAATTGCTACGGTTCAGCGCGCCCGGCCTCGACATCTTCCAGGGCGACATCTTCGCCCTCGAAGCCGAGACGCTCGGGCCGGTGGATGCCGTCTATGACCGCGCCGCCCTGATCGCTCTGCCGCCCGACATGCGGCCGCGCTACGCTGCCCATGTCACGGCCATCACCGGTGCGGTTCCGCAGCTGGTGGTAACGATCGTCTACGACCAGTCCCTCGTCGGCGGCCCGCCCTTCTCGGTGCCAGCGTCAGAGGTCCATGCGCTGCATGATGCCGGCTTTCAGGTGACGCAGCTTGATGCCGTCACCCGTCCCGACGCCCTCAAGGGCCAGTGGGAAGCGACCGAAGAGGTGCATCTGCTGGAGCGGCGCTGAGGGATCGTCCCTTCAGCTCCATGCGTCATCCCCGGCCTGTCCGGGGGATCCACCCCGCCGATTGTCCGCGCTTCGGGATCATCGCACGGGCCGAATGGTGGATGCCCCGGACAAGCCGGGGCATGACGGCAACGGGAAAGTGGAACAGCTGGCTGCGACAGGCCTAAAGCCGCGTCCACACCGTCTTGAGGTCGGAATACTTCTCCAGCGCGTGCAGGGACTTGTCGCGCCCGAAGCCGGATTGCTTGACGCCGCCGAAGGGGGTGGTGATGTCGTCGGCGTCGAAGCAGTTCACATAGACGATGCCGGCCTTGAAGCGCCGCGCCACCTTGTGCGCGGCGGCAAGGTCGGCGCTCCACACCGAGGCACCGAGACCGTAGACGGTGCCGTTGGCGATCTCCACCGCCTCATCCAGCCCGTCGAAGCCGATCACCGACAGCACGGGGCCGAAGATCTCGTTCTGCGCCAGCGCGGAAGAGGGGGCCACGTCGTCGAACACGGTCGGCGCCACGAAGGCTCCGCCGGTTTCCGTGCGCACGGCCGTGCCCCCCGTCACCAACCGTGCTCCGCTCTCGCCGCCGGCCTGGATCGCGGAGAGGATGCGGCCCTGGTGTTCGCGGCTCACCACCGCGCCGGCCGGCGCATCGGGATCGAGCGGATCGCCCGGCATCCAGCGCGGGGCGAGCGCGGCGACGCGCTCCACCAGTTCGGCGCGGATGCGGTTGTCCACGAGGAGGCGGGAGGCGGCCGTGCACATCTCGCCCTGATTGAAGAAGATGCCACCGGCCACCGCCTCGGCCACGGCGCCGAGGTCGGCCACGTCGTGAGCCACCACGAAGGCGGTCTTGCCGCCCAGCTCAAGGGCGACGCGCTTGATGTTGCTCTCGGCGGAATAACGCAGGAAATAGCGGCCGACCTCGGTGGACCCGGTGAAGGCGATGGCATCCACATCCATATGGAGCCCCAGCGCCTTGCCGGCCTCGACGCCGAGCCCCGGCACCACGTTAAACACACCGTCCGGAATGCCGGCCTCGGCGGCCAGCTCGGCGAGGCGGAGCGCGGTGAGCGGACTTTCCTCCGCCGGCTTCAGCACCACGGAATTGCCCATGGCCAGCGCCGGCGCCACCTTCCAGGCGGCCATGATCATCGGGAAGTTCCACGGCGTGACGCAGCCGACCACGCCGAGGGGCTCGCGCAGCACGAGGGCGAGGTTGTCGTCGGTGGTGGGCGCGACCTCGCCATAAACCTTGTCGCAGCACTCCCCGTAATAGGCGAAGCAATCGGCCGCCGCGCGCACGTCGATGGCGCGGGCGTCCGAGATGGGCTTGCCCATGTTCAGCGTCTCGGTCAGCGCGAGTTCGTCGCGGTGGGCGCGGATGAGGTCGGCGAAGCGCAGCAGGGCGCGCTTGCGCTCCAGCGGCCGCTGCCCGGCCCAACGGCGATCCTCGAAGGCGCGGCGCGCGGCCTTTACCGCCCGGTCCACATCCTCGGCATCGCAGGCCGCCACCTCGGCGATGGCATGGCCGGTGGCGGGATTGACGGCGCTGAAGGTGCGGCCCGAGGCTGCCGGATGGAAGGCCCCGTCGATGAAGGCCTCAGTCCGGAAGGAGGGAATGTCCGCCGCCGTCCGTTCCGCCGCCGCCATGATGCTCGCCTCCGCTGCCGGACCGGCCGCTGCCGGACCTGCCGCACCCTCGCGCGGCGCGGCGGCCGCCGTCAAGGTGGCGCAGACCGCCGCCCTCAGGCGAGGATGACCACGTAGAACAGCCCCGCATTCATGAGCACGAAGGTCGGGAACTGCGGTGTCCAGAAGGCGTCCAGCCACGAGGTGGGCGGAAACTGCAGCACGCTGCGGATGGTCAGGAGGACCCAGGCCAGAAGGCTGAACACCAGTGCGGTGAGGAAGTCGCCGACCCGGAGGGGATCAAGGCCCACCGCGAACATCAGGTCGGCCAGCAGCGTCGAGGGCGCTTGGCGCAGCACGAACAGGCCGATGCCATCGATGAGGATGAACAGCATGATCGTCAGGATCAGATAGCACATCACGAAGACCGACCCGCGCAGGCTCTGCGATTTCGGATCGGGCTTCGGGTAGAAGATGTAGGCGAGCAGGGACACGAGGATCACGGCGACGAGGGCGACGCCGGCCAGCATCGCCGGCACCGACAGGGAGATGCCTCCACCGGCGAGGAAGCTGCGCGAGACGAGCACCAGAACCGTCACCAGAAGGAGCTGCGAGAGCGCGACCGCGTCCTTCTGCGCGCCCGGAGCGTCCTGCCCCAGCGGCGGAACCCGGGTGGAGTAGAAGGAGTCGAAGAAGATCTGGATGTTGCGCTTGAGGGTGGCGACCAGCTTGCCGGCCATGCCTAACGCTCCGGACGCGCCCAGCGCAGGGTCCAGGTCCTTTGCGGCACCGTGGACTGCTGGCCGGTGTCCAGGTCCGCGACCGTCACGTAGGTGGTCGTCACATTGGCCGCGGCATCGAAGCTGAAGGCGACGCAGTTCGGCGCCCCCTGCGGCACCGGCTGGTAGCGGCGCAGCATGGTGCGCAGATAGACATAGCGCATGCCCGGCGCGCCGCCGGCCTGGGCCTGCGCGGGCTTCAAGCCCGTGATCACGGCGATGGCATCGCGAACCGGGACGAGGATCAGGGGAATGGCATCGCCGGAAATCTCGGCGACACGAAAGGTGGGCTCCCCGGACTCGCCCGGCTGGGTGAACGAATAATGCCTGCGGCCGCCGATGTTGGCGTCGTCGGTCCGGTGGCAATCCGGCCGCTCCGTGGAGCGGTACCGGAAATGGAAGGCGTGCAGCAGCTGGGATTCCTTGAGGCCCGCCGCGTGGTAGTCGTCATATTCCCGCGCCGCCACCCGGCGATCCATGGGGCCTCTCCTGCCCGCAAAGCAGCTTTCGTTGAGGGCCGGGCGCTCGATATGGACTTCCTGCACGTCCGCGGTGTCCCGCTCGGTGCGCGGCGCCTCGTTGCGCAGCTTGATCGCGACGACGCCGCCGCGGTCGGGTTCCAAGGCATAGATGGCGCGCACGCGGTCCGAGGTGGCCATCACGGACTTCACCTCGGGGCCGGTGGCGTCGATCCACCGTCTTCCGTCGGGCGAGCGGAGATAGAGCTGACCCGGGACCAGTTGCCCCGATGCCACGGGGCATGCGGACTGGGCCCTTGCCCCATCGACCGGGAGCAGAAGACCGGCGGCAAGCGTGGCCACCGGCAGCCAGGAACAGATCGCCACACGCATAGGAAGCCCTCCCCCTCACAACTCTATTAAAAGTTGTATTAATTGAGAAGGCTTATTCTTGCGCGAACGCGAGGTGTCGCTTCACCCCCGCTCGGGTGGACCGCTCTCGCCGTCCTCGTCCTCTTCGGGACGACCGGGGATGGCATAGCTGCCGGAGAGCCAACGGTTGAGGTCCACGTCTGCGCAGCGCTTGGAGCAGAAGGGCTTGTAGCGTTCCACGGGAGGTTTGCCGCAGATCGGGCAGGGCCGGGCGCCGGGGATGGGCTTGGCGGGGGTGGCTTTCTTGGGTGCGTCGCCGCTCACGCCGCGCGCTCCACCCAGCCGGCGCGCACGTCGTAGCCCTGGCCGGTGAGGAGGCCGAGGGTCTCGGAGAGCGGCAGGCCGACCACATTGGTGTAGGAACCCACGAGCTTCACCACGAAGCCGCCGGCGATGCCCTGGATGGCGTAGCCGCCCGCCTTGCCGCGCCACTCGCCGCAGGCGAGGTAATCGTTGATCTCGTCGCGCGACAGGCGCTTGAAACGGACGCGCGTCTCCACCAGCCGGGTGGCATTGCGCCCGCGCGGATCGATGAGGCAGATGCCGGTATAGACGCGGTGGGTGCGGCCGGAGAGCAGGCGCAGGCACGCCTCCGCCTCGTCCACCAGATCGGGCTTGGGGAGGATGCGCCGACCCACCGCCACCACCGTGTCGGCGGCAAGCACCAGCGCGTTCATCCCGGCATCCTTGGCGCGGCCGGCCACCAGCTTCGCCTTCTCCTGCGACAGGCGCTGGGCGAGGCGGCGGGGCAGTTCGCCGCGCTCGGGCGTCTCGTCCACATCGGCGGGCATGAGGAGGTCCGGATCGATACCGGCCTGGTTCAGCAGCGCCAGGCGGCGGGGAGAGCCGGAGGCAAGGACGAGCTTCACCTGATCGTTCACGGAGCAAATTCCTCCCGGGCCGACCCGCGCCGGCTCCTGTGTGTTGCGTGGTCTAGCGGAATTGGCCGGACCTGTGAACGCCGATCAACTGGCCGTGATCGTGCCGTTCACCTGTAACCGCCGCAGGCCGCCCTCCGAATAGCCCCATGTCGGCCAAGCGCAGCCGATCCAGGGAAGAAGGACGCCATCATGTTCACCCGCCGTTTCACGCTCGCCCTCGCAGTCGCCCTTCCGCTCGCCGGGCTGACCTTCGCCGGCGCGTCGGCTCTCGCCGCGACCGACCATGTCGCCTACACCCCCGCCGCCTTCGCCGACGCGCAGAAGGCGGGCAAGCCCATCCTGGTGGAAATCCACGCCAGCTGGTGCTCGGTGTGCGCGGCCCAGGCACCCATCCTCGGCGAGCTGCTGGCGACCCCCAAGTTCAAGGACATGGTGGTGTTCCGCGTGGACTTCGACAGCCAGAAGGATGCGGTGAAGGCGTTCGGCGCCAGATCCCAGAGCACCCTCATCGTCTACAAGGGCAAGACCGAGGAAGGCCGTTCCGTGGGCGACACCGCGAAGCCGTCCATCGAAGCTTTGCTGGCCAAGGGCGTCTGAGGCGGCCATGGTTCTCGGTAGCTTGGCCCTCGGCAGCCTCGGCCTCGCCTTCCTCGCGGGCGTGCTCTCCATCCTGTCGCCCTGCGTCGTGCCACTGCTGCCTCTGGTGCTCGGCGCGGCAGCGGCCGAGCACCGCCTCGCCCCGCTGGCGCTGGCGGTGGGGGTGACGCTCTCTTTCACTGTCATCGGTCTGTTCGTCGCCACCGTCGGCTACGCCATCGGGCTGGAGGGCGACGCGTTCCGCATGGTGGGCGCGGTGCTGATGATCGGCATCGGCGCGGTGCTCGCCGTGCCGCCGCTGCAGACGCGGCTCGCCACCGCGGGCGGGCCGGTGAGCGACTTCGCCAGCCGGCATTTTTCCGGCTTCGCGACGGAGGGCGTGGGCGGCCAGTTCGCCGTCGGGCTGCTGCTCGGCGCGGTGTGGAGCCCGTGCGTCGGCCCCACCCTCGGCGCCGCCTCGGTGCTCGCCGCGCAGGGCCGCAACCTGGGCGAGGTGGCCGCGGTGATGGCCCTGTTCGGCCTCGGCGCCGGACTGCCGCTGGCGCTTGCCGGAACCCTCTCGCGCCCCACGCTGATGCGCTGGCGAGCGCGCATGATTTCCGGCGGCAAGGGGGCGAAGGCCCTCATGGGTCTGGTGCTGGTGGTGGTCGGCCTCCTCATCGCCACCGGCGCCGACAAGCGGATCGAAGCGGCTCTGGTCCAGGTCTCCCCGGCCTGGCTGACAACGCTGACAACGCGGTTCTGACCTCCCGCGGGGCGTTTCCGCTTCGATCCAGAGACGGGCCGAGCCGGCGCCGTCTCCCTCCGGCTGCAAGTAGACCTGCGCGCAGCCAGTTCTGCGTGTCCCGCAGGCTGCGGCCGGCGCCCGGTGGCGCACGCCGATCCCACGTGCGCCGCCGGGCCTTTCCTACGGCTGGTCCCTGGCAGCATGGCGCTCCAGCTTCTTCTCCAGGGGATGGAGCACCACCAGCAGGAACAGGGCGAGCACGACCCCGAGCGCGATCAGCTCCCAGGATGCCAGCGCGCATGCGATGCCCACGGCGGCGGTCACCCAGACCAAGGCGGCAGTCGTCAGCCCCCGGATACGCCCGGCGCTGCGATCGCGCAGCACGACACCGGCCCCGAGAAAACCGATGCCGGTGAGCACGCCCTGGATGACACCCTGGATCACGCGGCTGGTCGCGTCCGGATCGCTCGCCATCCCGTCCACCTGCAGACCCGCGAGGGCCACCAGAGCCGCCCCAAGCGCCACGAGGCCCAGCGTGCGCATGCCGGTCGGCTTGTCGCTCAGATCGCGGTTCAGCCCGAGCGCCATGCCGGCGGCCATGGCTGTCACCAGGCGCAGGACGGCATCGATCGCGCTGGCATCGATGAACAGGGGACCGATCTGCATGGCGGGGCTCGCCTCCTGCCCGCAGCAAGCACCACAGCGCCTGTCTTGTTCCGGCCAAGGCAAGCGGAGCGGAGGCAGCGCCCGCCGCTACCCCCGCAGTCGGGAAAACAGCTTGATCGGTGAACAGCCCTCTAACTATAAGAAAGAGAATGCGTATCCGGCCTGACTGCGTCGCATCAGTCCCGCGCGTGCTCAAACGCGAGCGCCTCCATGAACGCCATCACCTCGCTGAAGTCCTTCATCCTTGACCGGGTCGAGATGATCGGCGCCCCCTTCTATGCCGACGCCCACCGCCTCTCGGTGCCCGAGGACGATCCCCACGATACCCTCGCTGCCGCGGCGGCCGAGGACCATGACCCGGCCGACGGGCAGTCCTTCGCCATCGATTACGTGGACCACGCCGGCAATATCAGCCACCGCCGCATCTCGGTGTGGGCCGTGCAGCGCAATGTGGAAGGCGTGCCTATCCTCATCGCCAAGTGCCACGAGCGGCAGGCGGCCCGGGCCTTCCGGGTGGACCGCATTACCGCCGTCACCGACCTCGACGGCGCGAAGCGCGAGCCGCTGTCACGCTTCTTCTACGAGACCTTCGGCTTCATCTGGCCGAAGGACGCCGAGGTGGTCGCCCCCGAGGAGCCAGAGGACCAGCGCTGGGACCGTATCCGCATGGTCATCCGCAAGGCCGGCATCACGCTCCTGGCCGCGCTGGCGCGGGCCGACCGCGAGATCGGCGCCGCCGAGGTGGAGGAGATGGTGTTCTTCGGCGAGCGTGCCTGCGCCGCCGAGGATATCGACCTCACCGGCGCCGAACGCGAGCGCCTCGCCGCCTGGGTTGCCCGCCTGCGGCCGACGCCGGAGTCCGTGGAAAGCTCGCTCGACACCCTGTTCGAGAGCGGCACCGAGGCCATCGCGACCCTGCTCAAGGCCGGCATGCGCGTCATCAGCGCCGACGGCTCGCTGAAGGAAGCCGAGGCCGAGATGCTCGACGCCTTCTGCTATGCGCTGACAGGCCGGCACGTGAGATAAGGTTAACCGAAAGCACAGGCGCGGCGGCACCATATGGCCGCGCCTGCGTTGTCCTCCCAAACCATCCGGAGGACATGATGCCGTCTGCCGACCCGATCCGCTTCGTCCGGCCCGCCCTTGCGGGCATGTTCCTCGCGAGCGCGCTCCTGAGCGGTGCCGCGCTGGCCCAGCAGGCCGCACCGGCGGACCCCGTCCCGCCGCGCCCCGCGCCCAGCCCGGCCGCACCCGCCGCGCCGGCCACCGCGCCGGTGGTCTCGCCAAAGGTCGCGCCCCCGCTTGCCGCCCCCAAGCCGGAAGATGCGCTGAAGGCGCGGGCGGAACAGACCGTCACCGAGGAGGCACTCAAGGACGCCGAAGCCCAGGCGCCCGGGGATGCCGAGCGCGCCGCCGCCTGCAAGGCCCATGCGATGGCACGGCTCAAGGCGAACTCGCCCTCCGTCGACGACATCTTCATCGACATGGACGGCCTCACCATCGCCAAGGCCGACCTGGCCGTGGGGCAGGAGAAGATCACCGCCGTGCTGATGGGCGAGGCCTATATCAAGCGCGATCGCTCGGACAAGGCCCACCGCTTCCTCTGCCTCGTCGGAGAGAAGGACAAGGTGGTGATGACCTTCTTCACCGAAAGGTAGGTGTCCCGCCGACAGGCGTCACGTTTCGACGAGGCCCGTCGTGTTGCCCGTGGCGGCCGAATCCGAGCGGCCGTGGGGCTTGGCCAGATATTCGCTCGATCGCATCTCGTGCAGGCGCGAGATGGTGCGGGCGAACTCGAACGCTTCCGCGCCGTCGGTGCCGAGATAGAGCTGCTCCGGCTCGGCGGCGGCCGAGGCGATGAGTTTGACGTTGGCGTCGTAGAGCGTGTCGATCAGCGAGATGAAGCGCTTCGCCTCGTTGCGCTGGTCCGGCCCCAGAATGGGGATGTGCTCCAGCACGATGGTGTGGAAGAGGCGGGCGAGGCTGAGATAATCCGGGTTCGGCCCCAGCGCCGCCTCACAGAGATCGGCGAACGAGAAGCGCGCCGCGCCCTGCCCCATGGCGGGAATGACGAGCTTGCGGCCCTTCAGCAGCATCTCGCCCGGCCTGCCTCCGCTGGCTCCGGCGAGCCGCCGCCACGCGGCCTCCACCGCCGCATCGGCGGCGGGCCCGAGCGGCGTGTGCCAGGTGCTCACGCCCTCCAGCTTCTCCATGCGGTAGTCGGTGCGCGAATCGAGGGACATGACCCGCATGCGCTGCTCGATCTCGCCGATGAAGGGCAGGAACAACGCGCGGTTGAGGCCGCCAGCATAGAGATCCTGCGGCGCAACGTTGGAGGTGGCGACCACCACCACGCCGTCGGCAAACAGCTTCTCGAACAGCCGGCCGAGGATCATGGCGTCGGCGATGTCGGTCACGTGGAATTCGTCGAAGCACAGCACCTTGGCCTCGTCGGCCAGCGCCTGCGCCACCGGCGCGATGGGATCGGCGCTCTTGCGTTCGCCCTTTTTCTGCGCCTGCCGCTCGCGGAAGATGCGCTCGTGAACGTCGCCCATGAATTCGTGAAAGTGCGCCCGGCGCTTGCCCTTGGCCGGCAGCGCGTCGAAGAACAGGTCCATGAGCATGGTCTTGCCGCGGCCGACCTTGCCGTAGACGTACATGCCCTTGGGCTGCACCGGGGCGCGACGCTGGAACAGCCAGCCGAGCGCGGAGGATTTTTGCGCCAGCGCCCGCTGCCGCAATTCCAGCTCCAGCCGGGCAAACTCTCCCACAACTTCCGCCTGGGCCGGATCCTCCGAAATGTCGCCCGCGGCGAGCCTTGCCGCATAGAGCTCCTGGACCCGCGCCGTCGTCTCGCCCGCCATGAACGTGTTCCCGTTCACCCGCCGTCGCCGGCGCCTTCATCTGCCGCGCCGCGTGTCGGCGCTTGTGCACTGCCGCATCCGCTTAGAGCAGATTGGCCCAAAGTTGAAGCGCAAGCCGGCGAACCAGTGACTTCGGGAGGCCATTGCCCCGTGGAGCGAAGCAGTAGAGGTTGGGGCACAGACCCGCACATGTGACCGCGCTAAGGCCAAAATCCGCGTTCATCCACCGTCCCGCCCGACAGGAACAGCCGAGCCCGCACGATGGAGTCCCCCGCCCCGCAGTCAGCAAGCCTCGTCCACACGCGCGAGCCGTTCGCCCGCAGCGTGAAGCGCTGGCTGGCCGACCATGATCCCGGCGGCATCGACACCACGCGGGCGCTGGCGCTGGGCATCTCCTTCGTCATCGTCATCGTCTCCGGCTATGCCACGTCGGTGGGATTCCGGCTGGGCATGGATACCACCTTCCCGATGATGGCCGGCTGCGCCGCGCTGGTGATGATCTCCTTCACCCCCGGCGCCAGCGTCGCCGCCGAAGGGCGCAACATGCTGCGCCTGTTCGCCCTTTCCGTGTCCTTCCTTGCGCTCCTCACCGCCATCGGCCCGGGCAACGGGCCGGCCAACGACATGGTGCAGAAGCTGCTGCTGGTTCCCCTGTCCTTCATCGCGCTGGCGCTCAGGCGCACCGGTATGGACGGCCAGCGCCTCGGGCTCGCTCTGATCGTGGTGGCGACGGTGGGCACCATCATCCGCCCGACACGCATGGAGGCAGCCCTGCTGCTGCTCGCCTTCTGCCAGGGGGCGCTGGTGGCGGCGGCGGTGCGCCTGTCGCCGTGGCGGCCGTCAGCGGTGAACGCCTTCGTCGATACCACCCTCGACATGCAGGGCGCGGTCGCCGCCTATCTCCGCGAGCTGTCGGCGGCGGTGCGCGACAATCATCCCTTCCCTCCGGATGCCTCCGAGGTGCTGGAAAACCTGCGCGGGCGGGTGTGGAACGCGCTCGCCAACGCCATTGCGGAGGACCCCGGCGCCCAGCCCGATTTCGAGCAGCTGCGCGTGCGCTTCTATCGCCTGCGCGTGGCGGTGCAGCTTCTCGCCGGCTGCGTGCCCAAGAACACGCCGGATTCCGTACCCTGGCGCCACCCCTTCGCCGCCGCCGCCGACCACATCGCGCGCCGGCTGGAGGCGGTGGATGTCTCCGATATCCACGCCGAGGAGCGATTCGAGCGGGCAGTGGCGCAATTGCGCCATGTCGCCTTCTCGCCCGAACTGCCCGGCGAGGCGCGCTTCGCGCTGCTGCGGGCGCTGACCGCTTTCGACCGCCTGTCCATGGTCGTCACCGGCATCGCGGCGGCCGAGATGGCGCCCTTCCCGCCGCCCCATCCGGATGCGGAAGACGATACCCTGCCCCCGCGGCAACGGGCGATCCCGCTCTTCGTGAAAGGGCCGGACGGCCGGCAGATCCTCTCCGCGCCCTATCGTGTCGCCTGCCAGGGCGCGGTGGCGACGGCCATCACCACCGCCTTCGATCTCCTGGTCCACCTCGATCACGCCTATTGGGCGACGATGACGGTCATGTTCGTCATCGGCAACAGCGTGGGCGAAACCTACATGCGGGTGCGCTACCGCACGGTGGGCACCCTCATCGGCGTGGCACTGGGTTTCGCCGTGTTCCTCGCGCTGGAGGGGCAGATCTGGCTCATGGCGGCGTTCTGCATGCTGGCGCAGATGATCGCTGTCATCACTCAGAAGGACCGCTATGACATCGCCTCCGCCGCGGTCGGCCTCTCGGTTGTGCTGGGTCTGCACATCATCTCCGGGCTCGGGCCGGAGGGCATGATCGCCCGCGTCTACGAGACGGCCATCGGCGCGGCGGTGGCGCTGGCGGTGTCCTTCATCGTGCTGCCGGTCTACCTCACCGATCAGGTGCGGCCGGAGGTGCGGGCGCTGCTCAGGCGCTGCCGCTCGGCCTTCGCCTCCTGGTGGCCGCATCCCGGAGAGGCCACCAGCGTCGCCGCCCTGGTGCAGGACGTGCGCGGCCTCGGCCTGCGCCTGCCCCATCTCGGTGCCGAGCAGGTGTTCGGCCATTCCGCCGGAGACGTGGCGAACATCGTCTCCACCCTCGACGTACTCATCACCTATCTCGCCCTCATGGAAGACGTGGCCCACCGCCTTGCCGCCGCCAATCCGTCCGAGGAGCTGGTGACGGTGGTGGAGGCCGCCCGCTCGCGCACGCTCACCGCCTTCGAGGTGGTGCTGGGGGAGGCTGGCTCCGGCAGCGCCGATGCGGCCAATCCGGCCGTCGCGGCCGCCGTTTCCACCGTGCTGGGCCTCGCCGACGATGCGAAGCTCAGGGAAACCCTTCCGCTGGTGGCGGACTATCTCGCCTATTCGGACGCGCTGCTGCGGCCGCTGCGCGAACTGAATGCCGGCCTGCGCGACAAGCCCTGGCGCAAGGAAGACATGATCGCCGCCGGCGCCGCCCCGGCGACGCCCGCGCCTTAGATCCAGCCTTGATCGCGGTGGACGTGGCTGTAGAAAAGAAATCGAGGTGACGGCCGAGCAGAATTGGATCGTGACGACCATCACCCATGCGGGGGGACGATGAAGAGGGCTGGCTTTTTCGATTTGGTCGCCGTGATGGCGCTTACGACCGCGGGAACGCATCTGGCCAACGCCCAGACGCCCATCGATCTCGGCACAATCTGGAACGAGCAGGAAGCCGGATGGCAAGGCGTGTGGACGCGCGTCGGCCGGTCGAACACATTTCAGGCCGTCTGGACCAAAGACAATCGCGTTGTCCGCGCCACTCTTCAGATGGTGGTCAGTGGAAATGTCGTTTCGATCACGCGGGATGACACGTCCGGGCCTGGTGTCGGCAAGGCCGGCTGCGAATATACCGGAACCGTAAAGGGCAACACGGTCGCTGGCGATTACAATTGCGCCTGGTCGAAAGCTGCTGGAAAGTGGAAGGCGACCATTTCGCGCTGACCAAGCGAGCCGTGTCTGGCGCCCGGTGCGGCTTTCTTGAACGATGGCCCGAGCGGTTTGATTTCAATCCGCTCGGATCGGGGCGCTACAGCGCCATCGGCTTGAAGTGCTTCGACAGCTTCAGCCCCTGCCCTTGGTAATGGGAGCGCATATCCGCGCCGTAAAGCGTGTGGGGACGTGCCGCCATGCGCTCGTAAACGAGGCGGCCCACGGTCTGCCCGTGCTCCAGGATGAACGGCACCTCGCGCGAGCGCACCTCCAGCACCGCCCGCGCGCCGCGCCCGCCGGCCGCCGGATTGCCGAAGCCGGGATCGAAGAAGCCGGCGTAATGCACCCGGAACTCGCCCACCAGCGGATCGAACGGCACCATCTCCGCCGCATAGTCCGGCGGCACATGCACCGCCTCGCGGGAGGCGAGGATGTAGAAGGCGTCCGGATCGAGCACGAGACTGGCCGGCCGGTCGGGCCGCACGTGGATGGGCTCCCAGAAGTCCGCCACATCCAGCACGCCGGCCTGATCCACGTCGATCACGCCCGTATGCTTCTTGGCGCGGAAGCCCATGAGACCGCCCAAGGCGTCGCCGGCGAGATCCACGCCCAGCGCGATGCCGCCCGCCGCCACGTCCGGGCTTGCTGCATCCACGAGACATTCGGCGGACTGGAGGTTCAGAAGCTCAAGGTCCGACAGGCGCGACACGCCGCGCCGGAACCGCACCTGCGACAGGCGCGAGCCGGTGCGCACCAGGATGGGGAAGGTGCGCGGGGAGATTTCGAGATAGAGCGGGCCGTTATAGCCGGCCGGGATGGTGTCGAAGGCCCGCGCGCCGTCGGTGATGACGCGCACGAACACGTCCAGCCGCCCGGTGGAGCTTTTCGGATTGGCGGCGGCGGCAAGGTCCGCCGGCAGCTTCAGCCGCTCGAACAGTTCCACGAGATAGACGCAGCCGGTCTCCAGCACCGCGCCTCTGGTGAGATCGAAATCGTGCAAAGCGAGGTCGCTGAGCCGTTCCTTCACCGAGACCCCGGCGCCCGGAAGAAAGCTCGCGCGCACGCGCCACGCGGTGCGGCCGAGGCGCAGGTCCAGGCTCGCCGGCTGGATCTGGTCGTCGTCCAGCGCCTTGCGGCAGGCGATGGCGCCGGATGCCTTCAACAGACCGATCGCCTCGGCGGGCAGGATGCCGGGCTTCAGATGCTCCGTGGCACGCATCGTCATATCCGCTTTCCCGTCCTTTTTGTTCGATTTACCGGACGGAGCCCTTGACGCCAAGGGGGCCCCGCTCTTTAGTGCGGCGGTGGAGAATTTGAGCCGGCCGGCTTGCAGCCACGTTAAACAACCATGCTAAAAGGCCGGGGAGACGACAAGGCACATCGTCCGTGCTGCAGGTCCATCTGCGCATCTGGCGAACGCCCGGTCCGATCCCCTCGGCCTCCCCCTCGGAGACCGTCATGTCCGTGGCGCCAAAGCCCACCCCCCGGTTCGTCCCCCGCGATCCCCTTACACTCCACCCGGAAACACGGCTAGTCCATGGCGGGACGACGCGCTCGCCCTTCGGCGAGACCTCCGAGGCGCTCTTCCTGACGCAGGGCTTCGTCTATGACGATGCCGAAAGCTGCGAGGCCCGCTTCAAGGGCGAAGATCCCGGCTTCGTCTATTCGCGCTATTCCAACCCCACCACCGCCATGTTCGAGGAGCGCATGGCGCTGCTGGAAGGCGCGGAAGCGGCGCGTGCCACCGCATCCGGCATGGCGGCTGTGAATGCCGCGCTGCTGTGCCAGCTCTCGGCCGGCGACCATGTGCTCGCCGCCCGCGCCCTGTTCGGCTCCTGCCGCTGGATCCTGGAGGACTTCCTCCCCCGCTTCGGCGTCGAGACCACGCTCATCGACGGCGGCGACCTCGACGCCTGGAAGGCGGGCGTGAAGCCCAACACCAAGATTTTCTTCCTTGAGAGCCCCACCAACCCGACGCTGGACCTCATCGACATCGCCGCGGTGGCGGAGATCGCCCACGCGGCGGGGGCGAAGCTGGTGGTGGACAATGTGTTCGCCACCCCCCTCCTCCAGCATCCGTTCGAGTTGGGTGCCGACGTGGTGGTCTATTCCACGACCAAGCATGTGGATGGTCAGGGCCGCTGCCTCGGCGGGGTGATCCTCGCCTCGAAGCAGTTCGTCACCGACCACCTCCAGACCTACCTGCGCCAGACCGGCCCCTCCATCTCCCCCTTCAATGCCTGGATCATGCTGAAGGGGCTGGAGACGCTGGCCCTGCGCGTGGAGCGCATGCAGGCAAGCGCCGGCAAGGTCGCCGATGCCCTCGCCAGCCTTCCCGGCGTGGAGAAGGTGATCTATCCCGGCCGTGCCGATCATCCCCAGGCGGAGCTGGCGAAGCGGCAGATGAAGGGCGGCGGCACCCTCGTGACCTTCGTGGTGAAGGATGGCAAGGAGGGCGCCTTCCGCTTCGCCAACGCCCTGCGGCTCATCCGCATCTCCAACAATCTCGGCGATGCCAAGAGCCTCATCACCCACCCCGCCACCACCACCCACCAGCGATTCACGCCGGAGACGCGGGCGGAGATGGGCATTTCCGACGGTCTGCTACGCCTTTCGGTGGGTCTCGAGCATGCCGACGATCTCATCGCCGACCTGGCCGGTGCCGCCGAAGCCTTGTGATTGCTAAGGTTGCGGCGCGCACCTTGCCGCGCTGCACCACGCCCTGTTGCGTGCCGGCGACAACGCAGGTTCACTAAGCGCCCGCGGGGGCATTTTCTCCCGCGGTGTGGGGAGGTCGAGCGGGTATGTACCGCGCCATCACTCGGAATATTCAGGTGACCGCGACGCCGCGTTATGTGGCGGAGCGGTCGGAGCCCGACCAGGGCCGTCATTTTTGGGCCTATACGATCGAAGTGGCCAATTTGGGCCAGGAGACGGTGCAGCTCAAGGCGCGCCACTGGATCATCACCGATGCCAACGGCCGCACCGAGGAGGTGCACGGCGCCGGCGTCGTCGGCGAGGAGCCGACCCTGCCGCCCGGCGGCCGGTTCGAGTACACAAGCGGCGTGCCGCTCACCACGACCACCGGCATCATCCGCGGACGCTACGAGATGGTCACCGACACGGGGGAGGCCTTCTCCATCGAGATCCCGGCCTTCTCGCTGGACGTGCCGGACGTGCGCCGCGTGCTCAACTGACCTCATCCATCCGCCCGGCGAAGGCCGGGCGGGACGATTTCAGCTTCAGCCTTTCCGCTTTAGCCATTTCATAGCCCCTGTCCTTTATTGACGTTGCAGCGAACCGGGCGAGAGGGGAGATCATGCACGCGGGCATTCCCACGGTGGAGGCCGAGGCCGTATCCGTCCTCAGCCTGCGCCCGGTCGCGGCCACGCTCGGCATCCTGCTCGCCATCCTCGGCGCCGCCATGCTGGCACCGGCCGTTGCCGATTTCGCCGCCCGCGCCAACAGCCGGGAGACTTTCGCGGGCGCCGCCTTCGTCGGCTCCGCCGCCGTCACCATCTTTGTCGGCGTACTCTTGTGGATGACCGGGCGCGGCCAGCTCACCCGCAAGCTCGACCTGCGCCAGGCCTTCGTTCTCACCACCTCGGTCTGGGTGGTGCTCTCGGTGTTCGCGGCCCTGCCGCTGATGTGGGGGCCGTCTCGCCTCTCCTTCACCAAGGCGGTGTTCGAGAGCATGTCCGGCCTCACCACCACCGGCGCCAGCGTCATGTCGGGACTCGATGCCATGTCGCCGGGCATCCTCCTGTGGCGGGCGCTGCTGCACTGGTTCGGTGGCATCGGCATCATCGCCATCGCCATCGCCGTGCTGCCGGTGCTGTCCATCGGCGGCATGCAGCTGTTCCGCACCGAATCCTCGGACAAGTCCGAGAAGTTCCTGCCGCGCGCCGGCAGCATCGCCAAGCGCCTGCTCCAGGCCTATGTGCTGCTCACCATCATATGCGCCGGATGCTATCTGGCGGCCGGCCTGAAGCCGTTCGATGCGGTGACGCTCGCCATGTCCACCCTGTCGAGCGGCGGCTTCGCCAATTCGGATTCCTCAATCTCGGTATTCGCGAACCCGGCCGTGGACTATGTGGCCATCGTCTTCATGCTGGCCGCGGCCATGCCCTTCCCGCTCTACGTGCGGGCGCTGTCGGGGGATGCGAGCCGCCTGTTCACCAATCCCGAGGTGCGGGTCTTCCTCGCCATCGTCGCTCTGTTCACGCTTCTGTCCTTCGCCCAGCAGAGTCTCCAGGGCATCGCCAGCGGCGAGACCGCGCTGCGGGGCGCGCTGTTCACGGTCAGTTCGCTCATCTCCACCACGGGCTTCATGTCGGTGGACTACACGAACTGGGGGCCGTTCTCGGATTCCCTCTTATTCGTGCTGATGTTCCTGGGCGGCTGCACCGGCTCCACCTCGGGCGGGCTCAAGGCGCTGCGCATCTCGATCACCGCCAAGGCCATCCGCCAGCACCTGAAGCGCATCTCCTTCCGCGCCGGCATCTTCCCCATCCGCTATGGCGGGGCGCCGGTGGCGGACGACGTGGTCGGCTCGGTGCTGTCCTTCGTCTTCCTCTATCTGCTCACCTTCTTCCTCATCGGCGTGGCGCTGAACCTGATGGGGCTCGATCTGCGCACCGCCTTCTCGGCGGCCATCGCCTGCCTCGCCAATGTGGGGCCGGGTCTCGGGCCGGTGGTGGGGCCGGCCTCCAATTTCGGCAGCCTGTCCGATCCCGCCCTGTGGCTGCTCACGGCGGCCATGATGCTGGGGCGGCTCGAAATCCTCACCGTTCTGGTGCTGTTCATGCCGCGCTTCTGGCTGCGCTGATCACGCCGCTCCCGTCAGAAGTGGGCCATATAGCCGCCGTCCACCGCCAGGATCTGGCCGGTGATGTAGGACGCCGCCGGGGAGGCGAGGAACACCGCCGCCCCCGCCACCTCTTCCGGATGCCCCCAGCGGCCGAGCGAGGTGCGGCGGGAGAGCCATTCCCGCAGCGTCTGGTCGCGCGACTGCGCCTCGTTGGCAGCGGTCAGCATGTAGCCGGGCGCGATGGCGTTCACCGTGATTCCGTGCGGGCCGAGATCGGCGGCGAGCGCGCGGGTCAGCGCCTCCAGCCCACCCTTCGCCGTTGTGTAGGCGGCATCCCCGGCGCGGGAAAGCGGACCGGCGATGGAGGTGATGTTGATGATGCGCCCGCCCGACTTGCGCGCCACCATGCCCCGCGCCACCTGCCGGGTGAGATGGGCGGGCGCGAGGAGGTCCACCTCCACCAGCCGGCGGAAATCGGCATCCTCCATGTCCAGGAAGGCGCGACGGTCGCGGGCGCCGGCATTGTTGACCAGGATGTGGATGGGCGGCGCCTTGGCCATGGCCGCATCCACCGCTGCCGCGTCAAACACGTCGAGCAGGAAGGGCTCGGCCTTGCCGCCCTTGCGGATGATGGCGGTGACGGCCGTGCCGAGCCGGTCGGCATGACGCCCGTTCACCAGCACATGGGCGCCGGCCTGCGCCAGCGCCATCGCCATCTCGAAGCCGAGCCCCGAGGCCGAGCCGGTGACGAGGGCGGTCTGTCCGTCGAGGGCGAAGAGGTGGGTCACGGCGGGGCTCCGGGGTTGTTCTCCCCTGCCTACCGCTCCTGGGGGATTCAGGCCAGCAGATAGCCGGTGAGCGCGCCGCAGATGGCGAGGGCGAACAGGCCCCCGTCATGCAGCGCCAGCGCGAGGCGGCTCGGCTGGCCGGACTGGTAGATCCACGCGGTCGCCCCCACCGTCGCGACCGACCAGCCCGCGCCGACGCAGATCAGCGCCGCTGTGATGCTCTCCGGCGTCCCGAGCCGCTGGAGCGGCACGCCGATGGCAACGAGCACGACGCCCGTCAGCGCTATGGCCAGCGGCGGCAGGCGGTCCCCAGCGAGGGCCAGCGGCACGGCTGGCGCATACATGGCCGCCACGTGCAAGGCGATGAAGCCGAACACCGCCGCCCCGCCGATGCCGCAGCCTACCAGCGCCAATGGCGCTCCGGACATGACGGCGTTCATGCCGAACCAGGCGATACCGGCCACAACGGTCGGCCAGACGATGGCCGAGAGCGGCGCGGTCACCTTGGGGCGGAAGGTGGAATTGGGATCGTCCGCCAGCATCACCGCGACGCCGAGCGAGCAGGTGTGCGCCAGAGCCGCCAGCGCAGCGGCGCCGACGAGGAAGAAGGGCGCCGCGAGGCTTTCCGCGAAGCCCGCCAGCGTCGGCCCGGCCACGGCCGCGAGGAGGCCGCCGGCCAGCACGCCGGCGGTGGCGGCGGCAGGCCGTCCGCTCGCGGCGGCGGCCTCATGCCGGTAGAAGAAGGAGAAACCCTGCGCCATGCCGAGCCAGAGGGCGCCGAGGCAGGCCCAGGCGAACTGCCGCTGGATCAGCGCCGCCACCAGCAGCGCGCCGCCGGCGATGCCGAGGGAGGCGCCGAGCGCAAAGCCGGTGCGCCGGCCGAAGGCATCGCGCAGGAAGGAGGCGGGGAAGGAGGCGAGCGCCGCGCCCAGCAGCAGGGCCGCGAACGGCCACGTGACCAGTTCCGGCCGGGGCGCCAGTTGCGCGCCGGCCAGTGGCAAGGCGGCGGAGGCCACCGTCTGCGCCAGCACGGCGAAGGCAAAGCCCAAAGCCAGGCCGAAGGTGGAGACCGCACGCGGGCCGTTGTCATTGGCCGGGGCATCGAGCTGCGGGTCGCAGACGCAGACCAGCATCCCCGCGCGGGGCTCGGGAGCGGGCGCGGCACGCCTCACGGCCGGCGCCTTTCGGTTTGCTTGCTATCCGGCAAATCGTCATCGGAGAGCATGCGGACGGCCGCGCCGTCCAGGTCGTCATACTGCCCGCTCTTCAGGCTCCACAGGAAGGCGAACAGGCCGCCAAGGCCGAGCAGCAGGGCGAGGGGCACGAGATAGACGAGGACGTTCACGCCGCCACCTCCGTGAGCGCGACGGTTTCGCCCGCCGCGCCGTCGTCCCCCACCGCCTCTTCCTTGCGCCCCGGACGGGCCGCGCGCAAGGCGTTCACGGTCACAAGGATGGAAGAGCCGGACATGGCGAGCGCCGCGACCAGCGGCGTCACGAAACCGGCGATGGCCAGCGGTACGGCGATGATGTTGTAGCCCACCGCAATGGCGAGGTTCTGCCGCATCAGCCGCGCCGCCGTGCGGGCGCCGTCCACCGCCGCGAGCACCGGCCAAAGGCGGCGGCCGAGGAACACCGCATCGGCATGGGCCTGCGTGACCGCCGCGCCGCTTGCCGGCGAGAGGGAGACGGCTGCTGCCGCAAGGGCAGGCGCGTCGTTGAGGCCATCGCCGACCATGAGCACGCGGCGGCCCGCACCCTTGAGGGCGTCCAGCGCGGCGATCTTGTCGGCGGGATTCAGGCCGGCCTCGGCCGCGACGATGCCGAGGGCCTCGGCCACCGGTACCACCGCCGCCGGCCGGTCGCCGGAGAGGATGCGCACGTCGAGGCCGCGGGCCTTCAGCTCGGCGACCACCTCACGCGCATCCGGCCGCAGCGCCTGCGCGACGCCCATGACGAGCACCTTCTCGCCGTGGCGGAAGGCGATGAGGGAGGCGTCGGCGGGCAGGTCGGCGGGAGCCGTGGCCTCGCAGAAGGAGAGGCTGCCGAGGCGGGCGCGGCGGCCGTCGATGATCGCCTCGATGCCCTGCCCGCTCACCTCGGTGACGTGCTCCAGCGCCGGCCCCTTGGCCCGGCCTGCGATGACGCCGGCGAGCGGATGACGGCTCGACAAGGCCAGCCGGCCGGCCAGCGCCACCAGTTCCGGATCGGCGCCGCGCGGCAGAGCGAGGGCCGGCTCCGGCAGGGTCAGGGTGCCGGTCTTGTCGAAGACGATCGTATCCACCGCAGCGAGGCGCTCCAGCATGTCGCCGGCATTGATGAGGAGGCCCGCGCGGAACAGCCGGCCCGCCGCCGTCACCTGCACCGCCGGGACAGCCAGCGCCAGCGCGCAGGGGCAGGTGATGATGAGCACGGCGACCGCAATCATCACCGCATCGTGCAGCCCGGCGCCGGCCAGCAGCCAGCCGATGGCCGAGACGAGGGCGGTGAGGTGCACCATGGGCGCATAGAGCCGGGCGACGCGGTCGGCGAGGCGCACATAGGCGCCCTTTTCGGCCAGCGCGCCATCGAGAAGGCGCTGTACGTCGTCAACCAGGGTGTTCTCGCCGCCGGCGGTGACGGTGAGGTGCAGCGCGCCCTCCCCGTTCAGGCTGCCGGCATAGACATGGTCTCCGGCCTTCAGCGCGCGCGGCAGCGTCTCTCCGGTGACGAGGCTTTCGTCCACCGCCGAGCGGCCGGAGGCGACCACGCCGTCCGCCGCGACCCGCTCGCCGGGATGGATAAGTATGGTGTCGCCGGGCTGGAGCGCCTGCACCGGCACTCGGATGGGCACGCCGTCCGCTCCGATGCGATGGGCCATCTCGCCCCGGAGCGCCGCGATGTTGCCGGCCGTGGCGCGGGTGCGCCGGCGCGCCTCGTGGTCGAGGTAGCGGCCGGCGAGAAGGAAGAACAGCAGCATGATGGCGCTGTCGAAATAAGCGTGCGGCTGGCTCATGGCCGTTTCGAGCACGCTCATGCCCAGCGCCAGGGTGACGCCGATGGTGATGGGCACGTCCATGTTCAGCCGGCCGGAGCGGATGGCCCGCACCGCGCTCTGGAAGAAGGGCTGGCCGGCATAGGCCGCCGCCGGCAGCGCGATGAGGGCGGAGATCCAGTGGAAGAAGTCGCGCGTCTCGGGGGTGATGTCGGTGACGTTGCCCGACCACACCGAGACTGACAGCAGCATGATGTTCATGGCCGCGAACCCGGCGACGCCGAGGCAGCGCAGCAGCCAGCGGGCGTGCCGCGCCTCGCTCTCCTCCGCCCGGCCGGCGAAGGGATGGGCGCGGTAGCCGAGCGCTTCCAGCTGCCCCACCACCCGGTCCGGCGCGGCGCCGTCCGACCAGGCGACGGTGAGGCGGTGGGTCGAGTAGTTGAGGCGGGCGCGCACCACCCCGGGCAGCGCCTTCACCCCGTTCTCGATCTCGCCGATGCAGGCGGCGCAGTCGATGCCGTCGATGGCGAGGCTCATCTGCGCCAGGCCGTCCTCGGACGTGCCGACGAAGATGGAATAATCGATCGCCTCGGACATCTTCAGGTCCCCGGGGGCTGCAGGGAGGGTGCGGGCTCAGAGCACGCGCCGATCTGATTGCATCGCAATCCGATCGGATAACGCGTTCTCCTTCTTCGAGTTAGAGGGCGATTCACCGATCAAGTTGTTTCAACTTGATCGGATCGCGCTCTAGCACGCGGCACGGGTCAGCACCGTGCCATGAAATAAAGTGAGTACGACAGGCCGGCGGCGCGACGAACCGCCCAGCCTCTCGTACTCAAGGCACGGACGGCACTGGACGGTAGCCGCCCGGCAGTCTCGATGCCGCCTCGGGAGGCCCGGAGGAGGCCTGATGCCCGTTCAAGCGGCTTACGGAAGCTGCACACGATTCTTGGACCGGAAGACCCGCTCGCCGCCTTGCGCAAAATCAATCACCAGATCCCACTGCCCGGCCCCGGCCTGGGTGCGGGCCCGGTAGCGGCCTTCGCCCTGGGGTTCGAGATCGAGCACCACATCGCGGCGGGCGTCGGTGGGATGAGCGAGCTCGCCATCGGCGACGAGGTTGGTCAGCGGCTTTCCGGCCGCGTCGCGCACGACGACATCGATCTCGCGGGCGCCGCCGCCGGGAGAGGCGAACGCCACGTCCACCTTCCAGTGCAGGGCCGCCTGCCGCTCGGCCGCCTGATGCTCGGCGGTGAAGGCGAGTCCCGCCTTGTAGGAGCTATCCGTCTCCACCCCCGCGAAAGTGGTGACGGCGAAGCGCGCCATGATGACGTTGACGCCGATGACCACGCCGAAGAAGGCGAGGAGCATCAGGAGCACAGCGCGGCCGGTCAGCTCACGCGAGGGCTTCGGGGCATTGGCGGCCGGGGCAGAGGCTCGAGCCATGGACTTATCCTTCCGTGCGGCCCGCTCAGGGGCCGATGAAATGATCGGTGACGGAGGCCGACAGGCCGGAGGCCTTGTCGCGGATGCGGAACGTCACCGGCAGAGAGGCCGAGGGCGGCAGCTTGTCGCCGGTGGTGACGAGCACCCGCACCTCGCGCGTCTGGTCCGGGCCGATGGTGAGGCCGTCCGCATTGTCGCCGACCACCTCGAGGGTGGCATCGGGAACGCCCTCGACGGAGAGGATGAAGGTCCGCTCTTCCAGCTTCTTGTTGATGAGGCGGATGGTGTAGGCGTTGCGGATGGCGCCGCTGGAGAGCCGCACGAACAGCGGGTTGCGGTCATGGATGGCGGCAACGCCCTCCGTGGAGCGCCCGATCAGGGCGGTCAGCATGAGGCCCGAGACGAAGGCGATCAGCACGCCGTAGAGGATCGTGCGCGGGCGCAGGATGCGCTGCACGAAGGGCTTGCCCGCGGCACGCGCCTCGAGGTTCGCCTCGCTCTCATAGGTGATGAGGTTCCCGGGCCGGCCGATCTTGTGCATCACGGTGTTGCAGGCATCGATGCACAGGCCGCACTGGATGCAGGGAAGCTGCATGCCCTGGCGGATATCGACGCCCGTGGGACACACGGCGACGCACTGGCCGCAATCCACGCAATCGCCCGCGGGCTGCCCCTTCTCGCGGAGCGCCGCCGCCTTCTTCACCGAGCCGCGGGGCTCGCCGCGGTCGTAGAGATAGGTGACGTTGAGAGCGTATTCGTCCGTCAGCGCCGCCTGGATGCGCGGCCACGGGCACATGTAGGTGCAGACCTGCTCGCGCATGTGGCCAGCGAGGGCATAGGTGGTGAAGGTCAAAACCGCGATGGACATGTAGGCCACGGCGGGTGCCTGGAAGGTGGCAAGCTCCACCACCAGGGTCGGCGCATCGGCGAAGTAGAGCACCCAGGCGCCGCCGGTCCACCACGCGATCAGCAGCCAGATGGAATGCTTCAGCGTCTTGTGGGCGAACTTGTCGATGGTCCATGGCCCGGCGTCAGCGATCATCCGCTCGCGGCGGTCGCCCTCGATCAGGCGCTCCACCGCCATGAACAGGTCAGTCCACACCGTCTGCGGACAGAGGTAGCCGCACCAGACGCGGCCGGCGACCGCGTTCATCAGGAACAGGACGAGTGCCGCGAGGATGAGAAGGCCGGCAACGTAATAGAATTCCTGCGGCCAGATCTCGAGGAAGAAGAAGTAGAAGCGGCGGGCCGGGAAATCGATGAGCACGGCCTGATTCGGCGCGTCCGGCCCGCGATCCCAGCGCACGAAGGGTAGGAGATAATAGATGCCGAGCGTGATGCCCAGCAGCACCCACTTGATGGTGCGGAAGCGGCCGTGGACGCTCTGGGGATAGATCTGGCGCCGGGCCTCGTAGAGCGGGATGTCCTCATCGCCGCTCACGACCACGGGGGCCTTCTTGTCCTCGGACTTGGTGGACAGGGCAGTCATCATCTTCACCGCGATTTGCCGGTCATGACGGACCAGCCATACGTCGGGGCCTTGCCCCTCGGGTGCACATCCGGAGACCCCCGTCTCCGGCCTGCATCGCTACATTCATATCTTAGAATGTAGCTAGTATCCCCAAAGCAAAAGGTCGCGCCGACGTTTGGTCGCGCGACCTTTTGGCATTTCCCTGCGGCCTGATCCGGACGGTGCGCGTGTCCGTCCGGAAGGATGGCCGGTGGGCGTGTCCGGGGCGGATGTCCCGGACCTCCGGCTCAGCGTCCGCCGCCCAGCGAATGGACGTAGACGGCGAGCGCCTTGATGGTCGTCGGGTCGAGACGCGCATGCCAGGCTGGCATCACGTTGCCGCGTCCGTTGACGATCCCGTACTCGATGGTGGCCTTGTCGGAGCCGAAGAGCCAGATGCCGTCGGTGAGGTTCGGGGCGCCCAGTTCCAGGTTGCCCTTGCCGTCCTCGCCATGGCAGGCGGCGCAGTTGGCGGCGAATACTTCCTTGCCCTTGTCGAAGTCCGCACCGGGCTTGGCGATACCGGAGAGGGTGCGCACATAGTCCGCCACCGCCGAGATTTCCGGCTTCTGCAGGATGCCGTCCTTGCCGAAGGCCGGCATGTTGCCCTGGCGGGTGTCGGGATCGGTGGAGCGGATGCCGTGCTCGATGGTGGTCTGGATCTGCTCCAGCGAACCGCCCCACAGCCAGTCGTCGTCATTGAGGTTGGGGAAGCCGGTGGCACCGCCGCCGCCCGCGCCGTGGCAGGGCGCGCAATTGTCGGCGAAGGCCACGCGACCCTGCGCCCGGGCGAGGGACAGCAGCGCCGGCGTCTGCTCGATCTGTTCGAGCGACGCGTTGGTGAGCTTCGCCGCGCTCTCGGCGCGGATGGCATTGAGGTCGGCGATCTGCACGGCCACCGCCGAGCGCGAATGCCAGCCGAGGATGCCCGGCGTCGCGGAGGAGACCAGGGGCCAGGCCGGATACAGGATCCAGTAGCCGATGGCCCACACGATGCAGGCGTACCACACCCACAGCCACCAGCGCGGCAGCGGGTTGTTCAGTTCGGAGATGCCATCCCATTCATGGCCGGTGGTCGAGACGCCGGTTGCCTGGTCGACCTTGCCGTGGGTGTCGTGGGTCGTGCTCACGGGATCAATCCTCTTTGAGCGGAATATTGGCGGCGTCGTCGAAATCCTTCTTCCTCTTCTTGGAAGGCCAGAAGGCGTAGGCGACCACCAGCAGGAAGGCGACGACGAAGAGGATCAGGCCCCCCGTCTGGGCGAAGGCCGCGAGGCCGAGATAGGTGTCTTGCATCCCATCACCTCACATTCGCCTGGTTGTCGTAGAGCTTGAAATCGACCAGCGTGCCGAGCATCTGGAGGTAGGCGATGAGCGCGTCCGCCTCGGTCAGCTCCCCCGGATTGCCGTCGAAATCGCGGCCCTGCGCCTTGGGATAGCGCTTCAGGAGCCCGTCCGAGTCGGCGGCGTCGATGGTCGCCTGGGTCTTCAGGTCGTCCTGCGCCTTGGCGATCATCTCGTCCGTGTAGGGAACGCCGAGGATCTGCTGAACCCGCATCTCCTCGCCGACGTGCTTGGCGTTGAGTCTGGTCTTCGCCAGCCAGGGGTAGCTCGGCATGATGGAGGCCGGGACCACGGAGCGCGGGTTGTTCAGATGCTCCAGCTGCCACAGGTCCGAATACTTGCCGCCGACGCGGGCAAGGTCCGGTCCGGTGCGCTTGGAACCCCACTGGAACGGGCGGTCGTACATGCTCTCGGCCGCCAGCGAGTAGTGGCCATAGCGCTCCACCTCGTCGCGCAGCGGGCGGACCATCTGCGAGTGGCAGTTGTAGCAGCCCTCACGGACGTAGATGTTGCGCCCCGCCAGCTCCAGCGGCGAGTAGGGGCGCATGCCCTCCACCTTCTCGATGGTGCTCTTCAGGTAGAAGAGCGGGGCGATCTCCACGAGACCGCCGATGGCGATCATCACCAGGATGCCGAGCATCAGCCAGTAGGAGTGCTTCTCGAAGATCTGGTGCTTGGACCAGATGGAGGTGCCTTGGTTTGCCATGCTCGCCTCCTCACTCGGCCGCCTGCAGGGCGAGCTCGCGCTCGGCTGCGGTCTGGGGCGTGGTGATGGTCTTCCAGATGTTCCAGGCCATGATGAGAGCGCCCGTGAGGAAGAGGATGCCGCCCAGGGCACGGATCACGTAGAGCGGATGCATCGCCTCGACCGTCTCGATGAACGAGTATTCGAGGAAGCCGAGCTGCGTGTAGGCGCGCCACATGAGGCCCTGCAGGATGCCCGCGACCCACATCGAGGAGATGTAGAGCACGATGCCGAGGGTCGAGACCCAGAAGTGCCAGTTGATGGCCTTGACCGAATACATTTCGCGCTTGTTCCAGAGCCAGGGCACCAGGCAGTAGATGGCGCCGAAGGAGATGTACGCGACCCAGCCGAGCGCGCCGGAATGCACGTGGCCGATGGTCCACTCGGTGTAGTGGCTGAGCGAGTTCACCGCCTTCACCGACATCATCGGGCCTTCGAAGGTGGACATGCCGTAGAAGGCGACGGCCACCACCATCATGCGGATGACGGGATCGGTGCGCAGCTTGTCCCAGGCGCCCGAGAGCGTCATGAGGCCGTTGATCATGCCACCCCAGGAGGGCATCCACAGGATCACCGAGAAGGTCATACCCAGCGTCTGCGCCCAGTCCGGCAGAGCCGTGTAGTGCAGGTGATGCGGGCCGGCCCAGATGTAGATGAAGATCAGCGCCCAGAAGTGCACGATGGACAGGCGGTAGGAATAGACCGGCCGCTCAGCGCGCTTGGGGATGAAGTAATACATCAGGGCGAGGAAGCCGGCGGTCAGGAAGAAGCCCACCGCGTTGTGGCCGTACCACCACTGGAACATGGCGTCCTGCACGCCGGACCACAGGATGTAGGACTTCGGCGAGAAGACCGACACCGGGATCGTCGCGTTGTTGCCGAGATGCAGGACCGCGATGGTGATGATGAAGGCGAAATAGAACCAGTTCGCCACATAGATGTGCGGCTCGGTCCGCTTCAGCACCGTCACCAGGAACACCAGCAGGTAGGTGACCCAGACCACCGTCAGGAACAGGTCCGAATACCACTCGGGCTCGGCGTATTCCTTGCCCTGGGTGATGCCGAGCAAATAGCCCGTACCGGCGATGACGATGAAGAAATTGTAGCCGAGGATCACGAACCAGGGCGCGAGGTCGCCGGCGAGGCGGGCGCGCGAGGTGCGCTGCACCACGTAGAAGGAGGTCGCGATCAGCACGTTGCCGCCGAAGGCGAAGATCACCGCCGAGGTGTGCAGCGGGCGCAGCCGGCCGAACGAAATCCAGGGCAGGTCCAAATTCACCATCGGGAAGGCCAGCTGCAACGCGGCGATCACCCCGACGAGGAAGCCGGCGATGCCCCAGACCACCGCGAAGATCGTGCCGACCTTCACCACGTCCATATTGTAATTGGGCTTGCCGTCGATGAATTGCGGCGTCGCACCGGCCGGACGCGCCATGTAGCGGTTGCCGATGGCGAACACCGAGGCGATGCTCGCCGCGGCGAAAAGATAGGCGTGGAAAGCATATTCGGAGGTGTAGGCCTTCGCCGCCACGACAATCGAGAACAGGGCGAAGAGGGAGAACACCCCGATGAGAGCGCCCTCACCCCACCTCATCGACTTCGCCGGGGGCTGGATTGGAGCTTGCAATGTTGTCATCTGTGGACCCTTCACGCCGGAGCGCAGAACGACACCCGGGGGACTAGGACGCAGATCAACGCCCTAGGACCGTTTTTCACCTTGACGCATGTCAAAGGCTATGCCCGGCGAAATACGGATGTGCGCTGTGGCGGGCCGTCGCAAGTTGCCAAGCCAAATGCCGCAGCGCAGCGGACATCAGGTCGCATAGCCTTCGTGCAAACGCTGGGCGCGCGAGCCTGGAACGCCTCCAGGCTCCACCACATCGCGCACTATTTTCCACAGGACGAATTCGGGCAAGCGCCAAAGCTTCGCGGCCACATGCCGCACGGCTTTTAGTCTAGAGTTTGCCGGAATCTCGCCACGGCGATGGCCATCGCCACCAGCATCAGCACCACGAGCGCGCCCGCGTCGGTGGTTAGGTCGGAGATGCCCGAGCCCTTCAGGAGAATGCCGCGTACCATCCGCAAATAGTGGGTGAGCGGCAGCCCCTCGCCGATCCACTGCGCCCACAGCGGCATGCCCGAGAAGGGAAACATGAAGCCGGACAAGAGGATGGAGGGCAGGAAGAACATGAACGACATCTGCACCGCCTGGAGCTGGTTCTGCGCCAGGGTGGAGAAGGTGTAGCCGATGGACAGGTTGACGACGATGAACAGCAGCGTCGCCACCGCCAAGAGGATCGCGCTGCCCTCCAGCGGCACGCCGAAGAGAATCATCCCCGCGCCCATGATGAGCAGCGCCTGAAGGATGCCCACCAGCACATAGGGCGTGATCTTGCCCAGCATGATCTCCACCGGGTGGATGGGCATGGAGAGCAGGCTCTCCATGGTCCCGCGCTCGATCTCCCGCGTCACCGACAAAGCGGTGAAGATGAGCATGGTCATGGTGAGGATGGTGCCCAGGAGGCCCGGCACGATGTTGAGCTGGCTGGTGCCGGCGGGGTTGTAGCGCCGGTGCTGCACGATCTCGAACGCGGCGCTGCCCGGCGCATCCACGAACCGCTCGCGCGCGAGCGCGGAATTCACGACCCCGGCAAGCGCCGCCAGCGCATTGGCCGAGCCGACCGGATCGGTGGCATCGGCCGCGACCAGCAACTGGGGCGCATCCCCCCGCCGCAGCGCGCGCTCGAAGCCGGCCGGGATCTCCACGAAGAACAGCACATCGCCCGAGCGGATCATGTGCTCGGCATCCTCTGCACTCTTCACCTCGCGCACGAAGGCGAAGAAGGCGGTGTTGCGCAGCGCGGCGAGGATGGCGCGGCTGACGTCGTTGTTCTCGTGGGTGAAGACGGCGGTGGGCAGGTGGCGCGGCGTGGTGTTGATGGCGTAGCCGAACAGGATCAGCTGCAACAGCGGGATCATGATCATGGTCGCGAACGTCACCCGGTCGCGGCGGAGCTGGATGAACTCCTTCACGATCATGGCGCCGACGCGCGTGAAGAAGCCGCCCCGCGCGGCGCGCGCGCTCATCGCAGCTCGTCCTTGGAGCGGCGCATCAGGTCGATGAACACGTCCTCCAGCGTCGGCGCATCGGCGCGGAAGGCGAGGCGCTCATCGGCCCGGAAGGGGGCGAGGGCCGCCTCCAGCGCCCCTGCGTCGCGGCCGGAGATGTGCAGGGCGGTACCGAAGGGCGCCACCATGTCCACGCCCGCCCGCTGGGCCAGATCGCGAGCGAGGTCGCGGGCGATGCGGCCGGCCTCCTGCCCCGCCTCGCCCTTCACCTCCACCGTCACGGTGGTGAGGCCGGCGGCGGCGATCACGCTCTGCACCGTGCCCTGGGCGAGCAGCTTGCCGTAGGCGATGTACGCGATCTCGTGACAGCGCTCGGCCTCGTCCATGTAGTGGGTGGAGACGAGGACGGTCAGCCCTTCGGCGGCGAGATCGTGGATCTGCTCCCAGAACTCGCGCCGGGCCTGCGGATCGACGCCGGCGGTCGGCTCGTCGAGAAGCAGGAGGTCGGGACCGGGCAGGATGCAGGCGCCGAGCGCCAGCCGCTGCTTCCAGCCGCCGGACAGCGCGCCGGCCAACTGCTTGCCGCGCCCCTCGAGCCCCAGCCGCTTCAGCGCCTCGGCGGCGGCCGCCTCCGGCTTGTCGACGCCGTAGAGGCGGGCGACGAACTCGAGATTCTCCCGCACGGAGAGATCCTGGTAGAGCGAGAAGCGCTGGGTCATGTAGCCCACATGCTCGCGGATCGCCCGGGACTCGGTGAGGATGTCCATGCCGAGGCAGGTGCCCCGGCCCGCGTCAGGCGTCAGCAGCCCGCACAGCATGCGGATGGTGGTGGTCTTGCCCGAGCCGTTGGGGCCGAGGAAGCCGTAGATCTGTCCGCGCCGCACCCGCATGGTGAGGTTGTCCACCACACGATGCCCGCCGAAGCTCTTGGAGAGGCCTTCCACCTCGATCACCACCTCCGGATCGGGCGCCGAAGCCGCCTGCGCCGTTGTGCTCACGGGGCGGCTCCGAGGGTCACGTTCACCGGCTGTCCGGGCTTTGCCCTGGCCGGATCGTCGGGCCGCGCCTCCACCATATAGACGAGCTTGGAGCGCTCCTCGCGGCTGTAGATGACTGGCGGGGTGTATTCGGCCTGCGCCGCGATGAAGGACACCTTGGCGGTGAAGGGGGCGCAGCCGTCGCAGGTTACGGTGACGGGCGCGCCAGCCGCGACCTTCGGCAATTGCGCCTCGGGCACGAAGAAGCGCACCTTCACCAGCCCCGGCGGCAGAACGGAGACGATGGGCCGCCCCTCCGGCACCATCTCACCGGGCCGGTAATAGACGGTCTGCACGGGGCCGTCCGCCGGGGTCTTCACGGAGCGTCGATCCAGCCGGATCTGCGCGGCGGAGAGATTCGCCTTCGCCGTTTGGACGGCCTGTTCGGCGGCCTCGATGTCCTGTGTGCGCGAGGCGATACGGGCGGCGGCGATGCGGCGCTTGGCCTCGTCAAGGGCGGCCTGGTTCTGGTCGTACTGGTGCTGGGCGGAATCGAGATTGGCCTGAGAGGAGGCGCCCTTGGGCACCAGCGTCTTCTGGCGGTCCAGCTCGATACGGGAGAGATCGAGCGCGGCGGCGGCGCGGCGCTCGGAGGCTTCCAGCACCGCCACCTCCTCCGGCCGCTGGAGCGGCGAGCGGGCATTGGCGAGGCGCGCCTCGGCTTCCCGAAGCTGCGCGGCGGCGGCATCGCGGTCGGCGATCTGGAGATCGTCCTCCACCTTCGCCAGCACCTGCCCGACCTTCACCTGCGCCCCTTCTTCCACCAGGAGCGCGGTGACACGCCCCGGCTCGGTGGGGCCGATGAAGACGAGATCGCCCTCCACATAGCCGGAGAAGCCGCCTCCCTTGTCCCCGTCGCAGCCGGCGAGGCCGAGCGCGGCGAGGGCAAGCATGGCGCACAAAGCGGGAGCGCGTGTCACGTCTCTCTCCATCCAAGGCCGCGCAGGATCAGGTCGCGATGGGCGGCAAGAAACCGGCGCACGTCCAGGGGGTCGAATGTGCCGAACATGCTGTTCCACACCACCGCCACGATGGCCGGGGCAATGACGAGCTGGGGGAATTGGGCAGGAATGTCGCTGTCGATCTCGCCGCGGGCGATGCCGCGCGCGACGATGGCGCGGATGAGCGCGAGGCCGCGCACCACGACTTCCCGGTGATAATAGGCGGCGAGTTCGGGAAAACGCGGCCCCTCGGCAATCATGAGGCGCACAAGAGCCTGAGCCGGCGCTTCCAGCACGCGCTGGGCGAGAAGCTCGATAAGTAGGTCCAGCAATTCCCGCGTCGTACCCGGGAACAGGGCGACCATGCCGCCGGCATCCACGATAACCGGCGAGAGGTTCTCTTCCACCAGTCCCCGGAACAGCGCCTCCTTGTCGGAGAAGTAGAGATAGAGCGTGCCCTTGGCGACGCCCGCCCGCCGGGCCACGTCCTCCAGCCGCGCGCCGGCGAAGCCGTGGGCCGCGAACTCGGCCAGGGCCGCGTCGAGGATGGACCGCCGCCGCTCTCCCCTGTCCATAGCCGGCGCGCGCCGACGCCGGGCCTGCGGCGACGAGGGGCTCTCCTGCGAGTCTTTGGGCATCTGCGGCATGGCAACTCGCAATGACTGACCCGTCAGTCATTAGCATGGTCAATGGCGCGATCCAACTGCTGGCCTAGGGTCAAGCCGGCAAACAGGGTTGCGGCGAAGCAACAGCGGCGAAAGATCGCAAAAGGCGGAGGTAACTAAAAACCGGGCAATTAAGGTTAACAGAAGGTTGACGGAGCCAAGCCCGGCGGCTTGAGGCATTATCTTTTTGTTAACTCCGCTCGGACCCCGGCAATGTCGAAGCGCGTCTCGCTCCTCAGCCTTCTTCTGGCGCTGGCCGCATGGGTCGCGCTTCTGGGCGCAAGCGTCCCCGCCGCCGCGCAGCAGGACACGCGCGGGCATTTGCGCCTTGCCAATCTGGCCGCCACCTTCGCGCCGCGCCATCTTGCCGACGGGCGCTATACCTCCGCCCCGTCCGGCTACGTCCGCTTCTGCGCCGACAACGGCGGCGACTGCCGCGCCGCCGGGGCCCTCATGCCGGCTATCCGTCTCGACGCCGAACACAAGGCCGAGCTTGAGCGCGTCAATCGTACCGTCAACGAAGTGGTTCAGCCCGAGACAGATCTCGATCATTACGGCGAGACGGAGCGCTGGGCCTATCCCGACGACCGCCGCGGCGATTGCGAGGATTATGTTCTCGAAAAGCGCCGCCGCCTCATCAACGCCGGCTGGCCCACTTCGGTTCTGCTCATCACGGTGGTGCGCGATCACGAGGGCGATGGTCACGCCGTCCTCACCGTCGTCACCGACAAGGGCGACCTCATCCTCGACAACCAGGAAGCCGAGATCCTCACCTGGACCGACACCGGCTATCGCTTCGTCAAGCGCCAGTCCAAGGAGGATCCCTCCCAGTGGGTTTCGCTCGGCGAAGCCCGGGTGCCGCCGGTGGTGGGCACCGGGCGCTGACAGCTTGACCGTCAAAGGGTCGCCTCGCCGGCTCCTGCCTCAGCGAGACGAAAACGGGCCGGAACCGACGCCGCGGTTCCGGCCCGTTTTGCGTTGTATCAGGCCCGATCGGCCCCCTCAGTCGATGCGCTTGAGGCCGGCGGCGTATTGGGGCCAGCGGTGCTGGTAGCCGGCCGCCGTCGCGATCAGCCGCTCCGCCGCCGCCTCGTCCAGGGTGCGCGCGACCTTGGCCGGGGCTCCGACAATCAGCGAATAGGGCTCGAAGGTCTTGCCCTCGGTCACCAGTGCCATGGAGCCGACGAGGCAGTGATCGCCGATGACGGCGCCGTTCAGCACGGTCGCGCCCATCCCCACCAGCGCCCCCTCCCCCACCGTGCAGCCATGCAGCGTCACGCTGTGGCCGATGGTGGCCTTAGGGCCGAGCGTCATGGGATAGCCGGGATCGGTGTGCAGGACGCAGTTTTCCTGAATATTCGTGCCCTCGCCCACCACGATCGGCTCGTTGTCGCCGCGCAGCACCGCGCCGAACCAGATGCTCGCGCCCTCCTTCACGATCACCCGGCCGATGAGGACGGCCGTGGGGGCGATCCAGAAATTGCCGGAGGCGGGCAGCTCCGGGGCGATGCCGTCGAGGGCATAAAGCGGCATGGGGTTCCTCCAGAAGATCGATCGGCGGGCCGGCGTGGCGGCCGGGCGCGCCTGTCCCTGCCTATCGCCATCGGCGCCCGCATGCTAGAGGCGCGCCACGCCTTGCCGTCGAGCAGCCATGTCCAGCCGGCCGTCGCGGCCTCCGCCGAACCCAGCCCGTCGAGACCATGTCCCAGCCTCCTGCGCTCCCCCCGCCCCTCGCGAAGCTGCTCTATGACGGCTACCAGCAACAGCTGCGCGGGCAGTATGAGGAGGCGGCCCGGGCCTATCGCAAGATCCTGAAGAGCGCGCCGGACCATGCCGACGTCATCCAGCTCCTCGGCATCTGCCGCGCCCGCCAGGGACGCGAGATCGAGGCCATCGAGCTTTATCGCAAGGCGCTGGCGCGGCGACCGGACGATGCCAAGTGCCTGTACAATCTCGCTCTCGCCTATGGGGCGCTGAAGCGCGAGGCGGAGGAAGTGGCCGCCATGGGCGAGGCCTTCGCGCGCGACCCCTCGCTTCCGCTGGCGGCCAACGTGCTGTTCCCGGCGCGCCGCGCCACCTGCGACTGGCGCGGCCACGACCGGCTTCTGGAGAACCTGAGGCTCGGCGCCACCGGCCAGAGCGCGCCCTCCATTCCCTTCCTGACGCTGTACATCGACGACCCCGCCCTGCACCTCGCCGCGAGCCGGCGCTGGGTGGAGGCGGAGCGGCAGCCGACGCGGCCGCTCACCTTCGACCATTCGGCCCGGCGCGCGGCCACCGGACCGATCCGCGTGGCCTATGTCTCGGCCGATTTCCGCATCCATCCCACGACGCACCTCATCGCCGGCCTGCTGGAGCGGCACGACCGCAGCCGCTTCGAGATCACCGCCGTCTCCATCGGCCCGGACGATGGCTCGCCCGAGCGGGCGCGGGTGAAGGCGGCGGTGGACCGCTTCGTCGATGTGGAGCAGGCGAGCGTCGAGGACATTGCCCGCCAGATCGCCGGCCTCGGCATCGACATCGCCGTGGACCTCATGACGCACACCAAGGGCGAGCGCATGAGCCTGTTCGCCCATCGCCCGGCCCCGGTGCAGGTGAGCTTCCTGGGTTATCCTGGCACCAGCGGCGCGCCGTTCTTCGATTACGTGATCGGCGACCCGGTGGTGCTGCCGTTCGCGGACGCGCCCTTCTACAGCGAGAAGATCGTCCAGCTGCCCCACTGCTACCAGCCGAACGACCCAGACCTGCCAGTCGGCGAGCCGCCCGGCCGCGCCGCCTGCGGCCTTCCGGAAGATGCCTTCGTCTTCGGCGCCTTCAATGCGGCCTCGAAGCTCGATCCGCAGACCCTGTCCAGCTTCGTCCGCATTCTCGAAGCGGTGCCGGGCTCGGTGCTGTGGCTGCTGGAGGGCCGGCCCGGCACCGCCGACAATCTGCGTCGGGAGGCCAAGCTCAGGGGCCTCGACCCTGCGCGTCTCGTGTTCGCGCCCCGGGCGGAGCTGAAGGAACATCTGGCCCGCATCGGCCATGCGGACCTCTTCCTCGATACCTTCCCTTATACCGCCCACACCACCGCCAGCGATGCGCTGCGCCGCGGGTTGCCCATCGTGACCCGCACCGGACGCTCCTTCGCCTCGCGGGTGGCGGAAAGCCTCATGCGGCAGGTGAACCTCGACGATCTCGCGGTGACGACGCCCGCGGCGTTCGAAGACCGCGCCATCGCCCTCGCCCGCGATCCGGCCGCGCTGGCCGAGGTGCGCGCCCGCCTTCAGGCCGCCTTGCCCGGCTCGCCGCTGTTCGCGGTGGACCGCTACGCCCGGCACATCGAAAGCGCCTTCGAGACCATGGCCGCGCGCATGCGGGCGGGCGCGCCGCCGGAGGCGTTCGCCGTCCCGGCCTGAGACAAAAGCTCAGCCGGAGACCGGTCCATCCTCCGCCCGCCCCCGCCCCGGTTGGCACTCCGGCGCCTCCGAAAGCGGCACCCGTCCCCGGCTGTCCCCGGCCTCGCGCGCCTCGTCGGCGAGCAGCGCATATTCCAGCCTGAGGCGCTCCAGCACCTCCTCGTCCAGATCCTCAAGATCGAGCAGGCTCTGGCGCGGGCCTTCGAGGCGGGCGATGAGCTCGTCCAGCTTGATCTGGAGCGCGGCGGTGTCCTGGTTCTGGCTGTTCTGGATCAGAAAGACCATCAGGAAAGTGACGATGGTGGTGGAGGTGTTGATGATCAGCTGCCAGGTGTCGTTGAAGCCGAAGAGCGGCCCCGTCATCCCCCAGATCACGATCAGCGACACCGCACCGATGAAGGTCGCCGGCTTGCCCGCATAGCGGGATACTGTTTGCGACACGCGGGTGAAGAAGGGCCGAGGCGCGCGGCCGGCGTCCACCTTGCGCCGCAGTTCCCGGATGTCGTCTTGCTGGCTCATCTGTGATGCCTCCAACGGCCCGCGAGGCCGGGGACCGCGCACCGGATGCGTTCATCCCTGAAAGAACGCAGCGAGGGAACGAACGGCCGCTCCAGCGGTTCCGCTCATGGCAGCGCTGGCGCTTTATGGCATGCGCGGCCGCCCGCCCCGGAGGCTTTGATGACCGTTCAGATGATCCTGCTGCCGCTTTTCGTTCACGTCGCTCTGGTGCTCGCCGTGCTGCTGCGGGCCGTGCGCTCCACCGAGGTGACGGCGGACGGATTGCGCGCCGGCCTCGCCGCCGTGCTCTTCTACACGCTCACCTGCCTCGCCTTGTTCACCCGCAAGGCGGACGTGGCCTTCGTGGTGCTGGCTTGGCTGTTCGTGATCCTGCGCATCGCAGCCGCCTTTCCCCAGCTGTTCTCTGCGCGGGCGCGGGGCGGCATCGGCGGTGTCAGCCTCGATCTCGCCAGCCTTGCCGTGCTGGCCCTGATGTGGGTGTTGTTCGCGCTCGCCGTCCTTCTGGCCGTCTGAGGCGCCGCGGTTGACAGGCGCGGCGTGGCGGTTGAGGAGTCTGCTCATTGCGCAGGGTGCCCATCCGGGGGCGCCCGATGGGATTTGCGATGACCGACCCCGCCCGCCACGTCCTCGCCTTTGGCGGCCACGACGTCCTCTTCGTCATGGCGACCAGCCAGGAGTACGGAGAGCACCTGAAGGCCCGCATCGATCCGCTCATCACCGGCGTCGGGCCTGTGGAGGCGGCGGTGGAGACGGCGCGGGCGCTCGCCATCCTGCACCATCAGGGCCGCCATCCGGATCTGGTGGTGACGCTGGGCTCGGCCGGCTCGCGCCGGCTCGACCATGCGGAAGTCTATCAGGTGGCGCGCGTCGCCTATCGCGACATGGACGCCTCGGCGCTCGGCTTCGAGCGTGGCAAGACGCCCTTTCTCGACGAGCCGGTGGTGGTGGAGCTGCCGCACCGCATCGCCGGCGTGCCCGAAGCCTCCCTCTCCACCGGCGGGGCCATCATCTCCGGCGCGGCCTATGACGCCATCGCCGAGGACATGGTGGACATGGAAACCTTCGCCGTGCTGCGCGCTGCCCGGCGTCACGGCGTACCCCTCCTCGGCCTGCGCGGCATCAGCGACGGCAAGGCCGAGCTGACCGGCTATGCCGACTGGACCGAATATCTGCATATCATCGACGAGAAGCTGGCCCGCGCACTGGACCTTTTCGCCCGCCAGCTGACCGCGGAGGGGCTCGCCCCCGTCGCGCCGCAGGCCTGACCCGACAACAGAAGAGCCGCCGTGACCCCTGCCGCCCGCCTTTCCGCCGCCATCGAGATCCTCGCCGACCTCGCCGCGCGCCGCCGCCCCGCTGCCGACGCGCTGAAGGACTGGGGCCTCTCCCACCGCTTCGCCGGATCGGGCGACCGCGCCGCTATCGCCGGCATCCTCTACGACACCCTGCGCCGGCGCGCCTCCGCCGCCCATGTGATGGGATCGGAAGAGCCGCGCGCCCTCGTGCTCGGCATGCTGGCGCTCATGCGCGGCCTGTCGGTGGACGCAATCGCCGCGCTCGCCGATGGCGCCCGCTTTGCCCCCGCGCCGCTCTCCGAGGCCGAGCGCGCCCGGCTCGCCGACCCGAGCCTTCAGGGCGCACCGCCCTTCGTGCGCGGCGACTATCCCCAGTGGCTGCATGCCTCGCTGCGGCATGTGTTCGGCGACAGTGTGGTCGAGGAAGGCGCGGCGCTGGCCGCCCGCGCGCCGCTGGACCTGCGCATCAACACGCTGAAGGGCGAGCCCGAGGCCGTTAAGGCGGAACTCTCCCATCTTCACCCAGAGCCCTGCCGCTTCTCTCCGCTGGCCCTGCGCATCAAGCTCGATTCCGAGGGCAAGGCGCCGCCGGTTTCCGCCGAGCCAGCCTTCCTGCGCGGCGAGGTGGAGGTGCAGGACGAGGGCTCCCAGCTTGCCGCCATCCTCGCCCGCCCCGTGCCCGGCGGTCAGGTGCTGGACCTGTGCGCCGGCGCCGGCGGCAAGACGCTGGAATTCGCCGCGCTGATGGACAACAAGGGCCAGATTTACGCCCATGACAGCGACATCCGCCGCCTGAAGCCCATGCACGAGCGCCTCGCCCGCGCCGGCGTGCGCAATGTGCAGGTGCGCAGCCCGCGTGGCGCCGAGGACGTGCTGCACGACCTTGAAGGCAGGATGGACCTCGTCCTCGTGGACGCCCCCTGCACCGGCACCGGCACCTGGCGGCGCAACCCCGACGCCAAGTGGCGCGTGCGCCCCGGCGCCCTCGCCCAGCGCACCGCCGAGCAGGCCAAGATCCTGGAGGAAGCCGCCCATTATGTCCGTCCCGGCGGCCGGCTCGCCTATGTCACCTGCTCGCTTCTGGACGAGGAGAACGGCGCCCAGGTGCGCGCCCTGCTCTCCAAGCGCGAGGACTTCCACGTGGTGCCGCCCAACGAGACGGTGCTGTCCCTCGGCACGCACGGGCAGGCCCTCGCGGACGCCGCCCTCACCAGCCGCGAGGGCATCCTGATGACCCCCCGCCGGACGGGGACGGACGGCTTCTTCGTCAGCGTGATGAAGCGGGCGGGGTGAGGCGGGTTCAGATCTCCGGCGGAGGCGCGACATGCCGAGCTACAGCGAAGACTGGAACCCGTTTCCCGGTCTGACGCCGAAATTCCAGATGAAGGTGACGCGGCTGGCGGCTCTGGGATGCCTCCTGATCCTCGGCACCGAGATCGGCATACTGACTTGGGTCGATTCCAGCCGGACCTATTGCCCTGGGTGGGCAATCGACACAAACAACACCATCGGGTTGGCGGTGTTTGGCTTCGGCCTGCCTCCCACGGCCTTCTGGTGCTGGCGCGCCGCAGTCATGACTAAGCGGAAGTTCCTGAAGGAAGTGCAGGCCAAATACCAAAAGGGGCCGCCCTACCCCATGGGGGAGGATGTCGTTCTCACGACGCCGGAGGAGTTCCGGACCTTGGCGTTTGATCAAGCCATCTGCGTGGGCGCGATAGCCTGGACCTTGGTCTGCGCCATCCCGCTCTTCCTCATGCTCGCCTTCTGCTCCCCTCTCGCCCCCCTATGGCGCTCCCCTCCCGCCCAGCGGCCGGACGTGAACCTTCACCGCAGCTCCGGCGTTCCCGCCTTGCCCGTGACGCGCACGGGTGAAGGAGAAGGTGCCGCGCCATGGGTCTCATCCGCCTGCTGCTCCTCGTGGTCGTCCTCGTCGGCGGCTACTGGGCTTATTATGTCTATGCCTCCGGCGAGCCCTATGACGAGATCGGCAGCGCCATCAATTCCCGCCTTCCCGAACAGGCCCGGGAATTCGCCTGCGCCGAGCTGAAGCGCCGGCATTCCGGGGCGGTCAACGCGCCCGTCGGCTGTGAGGCCTACTGGACGCGCATCTGACCCGCGCCGGGCGCTCATAGGAGCCCTGCGCGGCGCTTGACTTTTGGAATCGGTGCTTTGCGGCTAAAGGAAGGGCCGAAACCGCCCTCTCGCCCAAGGCTTGCCCATGACCGCCGCGCCCGCCGCCTCCCAGGACACCGTCCTCATCATCGATTTCGGCAGCCAGGTGACGCAGCTTATCGCGCGCCGGGTGCGTGAGGACGGGGTCTATTCCGAGGTGGTGCCGTTCCAGAAGGCGGAGGAGGCCATCGCTCGCCTCAAGCCCAAGGCCATCATCCTCTCCGGCGGTCCCGCCTCGGTGATCGAGGGGCAGAGCCCCAAGGCGCCGGACGCGGCGTTCGGGGCGGGCGTGCCTGTGCTGGGCATCTGCTATGGCGAGCAGTGCATGGCCGCGCAGCTGGGCGGCGCGGTGGAGGCGGGCCACCACCGCGAGTTCGGCCGCGCCGAGGTGACGGTACAGAAGTCCGTGCCGCTGTTCGACGGCGTCTGGCGCCCCGGCGAGCGCCACACCGTGTGGATGAGCCACGGCGACCGCGTCACCCGCCTGCCCGAGGGCTTCGAGGTGGTGGCCACCTCCGACAACGCCCCCTTCGCCGCCATCGCCGATGTGTCGCGCAACTATTACGGCGTGCAGTTCCACCCCGAGGTGGTGCATACGCCGGACGGCGCGCGGCTCCTCTCCAATTTCGTGCGCAAGGTGGCGGGCCTCGAAGGCAACTGGACCATGGGCGCCTTCCGCGAGCGCGCCATCGCCCGTATCCGCGAGCAGGTGGGAACGGGCCGGGTCATCTGCGGCCTCTCCGGCGGGGTGGATTCCTCCGTCGCCGCCGTGCTGATCCACGAGGCCATCGGCGATCAGCTCACCTGCGTGTTCGTGGACCACGGTCTGATGCGCCACGCCGAGGCGGACGAGGTGGTCTCCCTCTTCCGCGGCCACTACAACATCCCGCTCGTCCATGTGGACGCCGCCGACCTGTTCCTGAAGGAGCTGGAGGGCGTCGAGGACCCGGAGGTGAAGCGCAAGACCATCGGCCGGCTCTTCATCGATGTGTTCGAGGCCGAGGCCAAGAAGGTCGGCGGCGCCGATTTCCTCGCGCAGGGTACGCTCTATCCGGACGTGATCGAGAGCGTCTCCTTCGCCGGCGGGCCCTCCGTCACCATCAAGAGCCATCATAATGTGGGCGGCCTGCCCGACCGCATGAACATGAAGCTGGTGGAGCCCCTGCGCGACCTGTTCAAGGACGAGGTGCGCGCGCTCGGCCGCGAGCTTGGCCTGCCGGAAAGCTTCGTCGGCCGCCACCCCTTCCCCGGCCCCGGCCTCGCCATCCGCTGCCCCGGCGCGGTGACGCAGGAGAAGCTCGACATCCTGCGCAAGGCAGACGCCATCTATCTGGAAGAAATCCGCTACGCCGGCCTCTACGACGTGATCTGGCAGGCCTTCGCCGTGCTGCTGCCCGTGCGCACCGTGGGCGTGATGGGCGACGGCCGCACCTACGACCACGTCCTGGCCCTGCGCGCCGTGACCTCCGTGGATGGCATGACCGCCGACTTCTACCCCTTCGACATGAGCTTCCTCGGCCGCACCGCCACCCGCATCATCAACGAGGTGAAGGGCGTCAACCGCGTGGTCTACGACGTGACGAGCAAGCCGCCGGGGACCATCGAGTGGGAATGATTCAGGCTCATCCGGCGCTATCCGTCGGCATCCCGGAACACTCCATAACACGCTGATAGATAAAATAAAATCGTCCAGAGACGTTCGGGGGCTATCGGCCGGCAGAGATCGCCGCTGACGTACTCCCTGACGGTCCGGCTCCCCATTGCGAAATCCGATTTCGTCCGATACCGTCAGAGTCTGAATGGCCTCTGACGGTCTTTTTTTCGATCTAACTTGCTGTAAGAAAAAGAGATTTTGTCGTGATGACGCCCAAAAATGGCCTGACGGTCTTTTTACGAGGAGGCGGCCAAAATGTTGACGGATGCAGCCCTTAAGCACCTGAAACCAAAAGACAAAATTTATAAGGTGACGGACCGGGATGGCATGTACGTGCTGGTGAAGCCATCCGGGACACTCACGTTTCGGCTGGACTACCGGATGAATGGGCGGCGCGAGACCGTCACCTTCGGCAAGTACGGCCCCGCGGGGCTGTCGCTCGCTCGAGCACGAGAGCTGTGCATCGATGCCAGGCGGGCGATCAGCGAGGGACGATCGCCGGCGATCGAAAAGCAGCGGGAGAAGCGCCGGCTCCTGGAAGCGAGGAGCTTTGGCGAGTTCGGCGAGAAGTGGCTGACCGCGGCGCCGACGATGGCGGACAGCACGCGGGCGATGCGCCGGTCGATCTTCGAGCGCGAGCTGCTGCCCAAGTGGCGCAACAGGCTGCTGACCGAGATCACACCGGACGATCTCCGGGCTCTTTGCGGGGCGATTGTCGAGCGGGGCGCGCCCGCTACGGCAATCCACGTCCGCGACATCGTCAAGCAGATCTACGGCTTCGCGATCTTGCACGGCGAGAAGATCGCCAACCCCGCTGACGATGTGGGGCCGTCTTCCATCGCTACCTTCGTGCCCAAGGACCGCTCGCTCTCGCCAACCGAGATCAGAATCATGCTCAAGCTGATCGAGAAGGTGGCGACCCTACCGACCATCCGGCTCGGCATGCGCCTCTATCTGCAGACGATGGTTCGCAAGAGCGAGTTGCAGGACGCGACTTGGGATGAGGTCGATTTCGAGAATGCCGTGTGGACGATTCCGAAGGAACGCATGAAGCGTTCGAAGGCGCACAACGTCTATCTGTCGCGGCAGACACTCGACATCATGATCGCGCTGAAGACCTGCGCAGGGAATTCGCGATACCTGTTGCCGTCGCGGTACGACGCGGATGCGCCGATGTCGCGCGCGACGTTCAACCGGGTAACCTACTCGGTTGTTGAACTGGCGAAGAAGGAAGGTCTGCCACTCGAGCCATTCACGGTTCATGATCTGCGAAGGACAGGATCCACGCTGCTCAACGAGCTGGGCTTCAACAGCGACTGGATCGAGAAGTGTCTTGCCCACGAGGATGGTCGTTCTTCGCGCGGCGTCTATAACAAGGCGGAGTACGAAGTTCAGCGTCGCCACATGATGCAGGAGTGGTCGGACATCATCGACGCCTGGGTCGCTGGGAAGAAGCGCGTCCCGGTGCTCATCCCGCCTTCGATGCCGCTGCTTGAGCCCGATCCGGCTCTCGAACCGGGCGCGACCGCCGTTGCCTGACGTCGGGAGCCTGCGCACGGCCGATTGGGGCTGATCGACGCGACGCTAGCCAGGCCTCGACTTCGGCCAGGTCCCAGACCACGCATCTCGGCGAGAGCGCAAAACGGCGCGGGAACTCGCCCCGCTGTTCCATCTCGTAGATCGTGCTGTCGGCAAGTGGGACGATTTCGCGCAGTTGCTGTCGGCGGATGGTCCGCTTCATTGGCGCGCTATTGCGGTCAGCCATCATCATCTCCTCAGTTCGTCTTCTCGAGGAAATGAGCGCGATAGCCGCCGAAAGGGAAGGAGCGAAATTCAGTGCGCAGACGGGCGGATACTGTGGCGTACAAATAGAAAGGTGTCTCGGCTTCGTGATCGCGAGACATCAATCTTAAAGACGTGTGACGCTCCGAAGGCGCGTGTCAAGTCGGCTGTCGCGGAAATGGAGACGAAAAGAGACTTAGGGGCCACACGTTCGAATCGTGTCGGGTGCGCCACTTCGGTACAAAACTGCGAACGCCGTTCGCCGCCGCTCCTACGCTTGATGCGGCAGCCAACGTGCGCAGAAGGTCCGATTTATTTCCCATGAGCCGAATCTCTGACTTGCTCACCACCTCGACGCGTTGAGCGAGCGCGCGAAGATGGTCGCGGTGATACTCGCCGGTCTCGGTGCGCAGCTTGGCGCGAGCGACCTCGGAGAAGTGCTTCAGGCTCTCGACGGTAACTTTCGGGCCAGTCCTCTCCACAGCCGCTTGCGCGCGCTCGGCGTCGGCCTGGGCCTGGTCGCGAATCGCGGTCAGCTCGGCGATGCGGTCCTTCAATGAGAGATCGGCCATGTTGATGAGGCCGTTTTCGATCGCCTCATAAAGGCGCTTCAGCTTAGCCTCGGACTCCGTCGCCCGCTTGTTGAGCTCGGCGATGTGGTTGCGCCGCCGCTCGACCCATTCTTCGCGCCGGTCGAGAAGCTGCTCCAGAAGGGTGGACAGGCGCTCAGGATCGAGGATGCGTCGCTCCAGATGATCAATGACGGCCCGGTCCAGCCGGTCCATGCGGACAGCTAGCCCTTTGCAGCCGGTTTTACCCATGCGCGCGGTCGTCGAGCAGGCATAGTAGCGGTACATGCCGCCAGAGCTGCCTTTTCCGGTCCGCAGCGTCATGGCGCCACCGCAGCTGGCGCAGAAGCAGATGCCAGTCAGAAGTGTCGGGCCGCTCACCTCCCGTGGCGGCGTCCACTGCGGGCTTCGCGCCTTGAGGTTCGCCTGCACGGCACGGAATTCAGCCTCGGTAATGATCGAAGGGACTTGGGCAATCGCGTGCTCGGCTTCCGGTTTGGGGGCTCGGGTCTTGTGGTCCCGCGTGTTGAACCGATGCTCCCCGATATAGGTGGTTCGGGTCAGGATCTGATGGACGGAAGCGATCCCCCAGCGCCCGCCATCGCGGGTGCGGATGTTGCGCTCATTGAGGTAAGCGGTGATCGATTTGATCCCCATCGGGCTGCCGTTGCGCTGCGGATCACCCGTTAGGGCCAGCCTGTAGATTAGCCGCACCGTGTCGGCATGGATCGGATCGATCTCCAGCTTTTTCTTGACCTTGGAGCCGCGCTGGCCGGCAATCACGATGCGATAGCCGATGGGAGGGCGTGAGCCGTTCCAATAGCCCTGACGGGCATTCTCCTTCATCGCCCGTAGGGTGTGCTTCGCATTTTCCTTCGACTGGTACTCGTCAAACAGCGTCATGATCTGGCGCATCATGACGCTCATGGGATCGTCGCCGAGGTCCTGGGTGATGGAGATCAGCCGCACGCCGTTCTTCGCGAGCTTGCGGACATAGAACTCGAACTGGAACTGATCACGGAAGAAGCGCGAGAAGCTGTGAACGATGATGACGCCGAAGGGAGCGGGCTTGGTCAGCGCGGCGTCGATCATAGCCTGAAAGGCGGGACGCCGATCATCGGTAGCGGTATTGCCGGGCTCAACGAACTCCGCGACCCGCTCCCAACCCTTCGATTGGCAGTAATTTTCGATCTGCCGGCGCTGATCGGGAATGGAGAGATCGCTATCAGCCTGTCGCCCGGTTGAGACGCGGAGATAGAGAGCGGCTCGCTCAGCGATGCCGGTTGTAGCTCCTACATTCCGCTCCGCTGCATGTCTGGCCACGTCCGGCGTCTCCTCTCACGGAAGAGGGCCGAACAGCTCGTCGAGCACCTCTGCGAAGTGGGCTTCGATGACCCGCAGCTCGGCTTCCGCTATCGGCAGCACCTGGGGCCAGTCATCGGTCACGCGGATTCTAGCACGGTCAGATTCGATGGGGCGCGGATTATCAGAAGGCCCCGGCGTCTCTCTCGCATAGGCGTAAAGGTCCACCGGCAATGTGCCGTGGGGCGCACGCACGCGGGAACATCGATTTCGGAGCGTACGGCATTTGGACATTTCGCCAGTCTGGATGGCTGACGGGCTTCACGAAATAGCCGTTACGCACGCCGCGGCTTCCGATGGTTGCCGGGTGAATGAGACGTGTCAGCTTGGCCGGTCTAGCCGGCCATTTTCCGCTGTCGAGCATGTCCACTTGCTTTCGATCAGCTCGATTGCGGCCCGCACGCAGTTCCGACCCCTTGCGGACCCTCGGCTCCCCTCAGCGACGTCTGCTTTGCGCCGCCATCTCGGACGTAGAGGTCGGACTGGCTATTCCATAAAGCAGACCTCGGCCTTTACCGTTCCGGAGGTCAACATTTGTGAAGGGTTTCGGATGCCGGCCCGATCACGACGGTGGGGCTGGCCACGGGGGCCGGCGTCGGAAAGCCTCCAGGGGAGGAAACCGCGGTCCGACGTGCGCGAGGGCTGAGGTCTTGGCGATGCTATGGGGATTTGAGATCCGGGCAGGCGCCTGGGGCGTCGTGCCGGTGTAGGATGCCGGAAGATCCTCCGGTCCGGGACAGTGCAGCGGGGCGGCTGGCGCCCATTGAAGAGCGTGCGGCCGGTCGCCGTGACCAGTCTGAGCGTGGGATCGACGGCGTGAGGACGAAGCTGTCCTTCACGCCTGCGACGCGGCCTGCTGGATGAAACTGGAGTTCCGGAGAGGTGGGGCCGCTCATGAGCTGTCGATCCTGATGATGGAAGCGGCGGGCCAGGTCTTCGGCACCGAGCCTCGGGCGAAGGTCTCGATGATGGTCATGATGCCGGAGCAGCACCGGCAGCGCAGCGTGAGCTCTGTTGGTTTCTCTTCAGCCGGCGGAGCCCTCTCCGGCGAGGCGGCGGGTTTTGCCTTCGCGAGAAGCGCACGGATCCTGTCGATGTTGGCGGCGCGCACGGCGCTGGCGAACAGGCCGTAGTGGCGGATGCGGTGGAAGCCGTCGGGCAGGACATGGAGCAGGAAGCGGCGGATGAACTCATCCGCCGGAAGCGTCATGGCCTTGATCCAGCCATTGCCCGCGGCCTTGGCCCTGGCGCGGTAATCCTTCCAGCGGAAGGTGACGCCGCGGTCGTCCAAGGCAAGGAGCCGGCTATTTGAGATCGCCACACGGTGGGTGTAGCGCGACAAATAGGCCAACACTGCGGCAGGGCCGGCGAAGGGCCGCTTGGCATAGACGACCCACTCGGCGCGGCGCAGGGGTGCCAGCATCGCCTCGAAGGCAGGCGTCTCCGCCAACGGGGTGAGGTCACTGAGGAAGGCGAGCCGGCCGGCGGCATGCAGGGCGCGAAGGCCTTCGAGGAAGAGCCGCCGGAACAGGCGGGACAGCACCCGCACCGGCAGGAAGAACCGGGCCCGACCGGTGATCCAGCGTGCGCTGCCGGCAGACAGTCCCCCGCCGGGCACCACGGCATGGATATGGGGATGATGGGTGAGCGCCGATCCCCAGCTGTGGAGTACGGCGGTGATGCCGATGCGGGCGCCTAGATGCCGGGGATCGGCGGCGATGGTGGTGAGCGTCTGGGCCGAGGCCCTGAACAGCAGGTCGTAGACCGCCGCCTTGTTCTGGTAGGCGATGGCGCCGATCGCGGCCGGCAGGGTGAAGACGAGATGATAATAGGGCACCGGCAGCAGTTCAGCCTGCCGGGCGGCGAGCCAGTCCCGGGCCACGGCTCCCTGGCACTTCGGGCAGTGCCGGTTGCGGCAGGAGTTGTAGGCGATCTCCACATGGGTGCAGTCGGCACAGCGCGCCACATGCCCGCCGAGCACCGCCGTGCGGCAGGAGCGGATCGCCGACATCACCTTCAACTGGCCGCGGCTGAGACGCCCGGCGTGGGCCTTCTCATAGGCATCGCCATGGGCGTTTAGGATATCCGCAACCTCTAGCGCAGGCCGCGCCATGGGCCGGCATGGCTTACAAGGGCGGAGGTGTCAGCAGGGAGAGCGGGCTCTCCACCTCGCGCAGGGTCTTCAGGGCGACGCGGGTATAGACCGCCGTGGTGTCGAGCTTCCGGTGCCCGAGCAGCACCTGGATGACGCGGATATCGGTCTTGCGCTCCAGGAGATGGGTGGCGAAGCTGTGCCGCAGGGTGTGCATCGACACCCGCTTGTCGAGCCGGGCGGCGGAAGCCGCCATCCTGCAGGCCCGGTCGAGCTGGCGGGTGGTGATGGGCTGGCCGGGATCGCGGCCCGGGAACAACCAGCCCTGCGGCCGCCGCTCCTTCCACCAGCGGCGCAGCAGATCGAGCAGGTCGGGCGCGAGCATGACGTAACGGTCCTTGCGGCCCTTGCCCTGCTCGACCCGGATCAGCATCCGCGCGCTGTCGATATCGGCGACCTTGAGATGGGCCACCTCCGACACCCGCAGGCCGCAGCCATAGGCGAGGCTGAGGGCGGCCCGGTACTTGAGGCTCGAAGCGTGGGCGAGCAGCAGCGCTACCTCCTCGGTGCTGAGCACCACTGGCAGGCGCTCCGGCGTCGGGATGCGCGCCATGCGATCGCCGAAGCCGGCCCGGCCCAGCGTGACGTGAAAGAAGAAGCGCAGCGCCGTGCAGGCGAGGTTCATGCGGGCATAGCTGGCACCGAGGCTGGCCAGATGGAGCTGGTAGCGCCGCAGGTCCTCGGGCTCGGCCTGGTCCGGCGCCCGGCCGAGGAAGGCGGTGAACTCGGCTACCTGGCGGACATAGTCGCGCTGTGTGTGCTCGCCGAACCGGCGGATCGTCATGTCCTCGATCATCCGCTGCCGCAGCGGGCTGATGGTCGGCCGTGTGTTGGGGTGCTCCTGATGGTCCATGGGGCTCTCCAAAGGTTGAGAAACCCCGTGATCGTCCGCCCGCCTATGCCGGACGCCACATCGAAAATATCCAACTACCCGTCATGCAGCGCGGTTACCGCGGCAGCGGTTTAGTCCTCTGGCGCAAATGAGACTTGATCGCAGAAATTATACATTTCCTGCAATGACATAGGCGTTCCCATTTTTATCTTCCCCGGCGCGCCAATTTTAGACCTCTTCGGAACAAAACTGGGCACCGGGGGATCTACTTGGGAGCCCCGCATCTGACTCCAGCCCTTTGCCGCCACTGATAGCGTCCGGTTTCGGGCGGGTTCGCCATCTCAGTGTACGGCCAAAATTTGCCAGGCCCCCTGGCAGACGCGTCTGAAGATGCTGGATCCATCTTCCAGTGTCGCCGCCATCAGCTTTTCCACCAATCTGTCCAGCTCTGGCGGCGACGGCTCCGCGCCCACCCGAAACAAGCCGGCTTGGCAGCGCCAGCGGAATCGCACTTTGCTCCTTCGCTCGATCGGCCGCCTGCACGGTGTTGAGCTCCGGCACCGCCCCCTGCCAGGGTCGCTTCGCCGCCGCCTGCCGGCGGCGCCGGGTTCTCAGATATGGCGCCGGCCACACCGTACCGATGGACCTTGCCTTCATCACGGGTAATCGTCGATCGGCTTCGCTGAGGTCATCTGACCCACGGGCCGGACCCAAGCTGCGAGAGCCTATCCCTCTCAGGCCATAGCTCGATCGAATGCGGATACAAGTGTTTCAGCCATGGGCTCGCCATCCAGGTAACGCACGATATCGCGTGCGGCGGCCAGCGCGATGTCGCGACGGACACGGTCCACTGCCGAACCGATATGGGGGGTCAGCACCGTGCGCGGATGCGACAGGAGCCGCGGCTCGATGCCGGATGGGCGATCGGGGCGGGCCCAGTCCTCGGTCTCGAACACGTCGGCGGCGTAGCCGCCCAGATGCCCGTGCTCCAGGGCGTCAGCGACCGCCGCCTCGTCAACCAGCGAGCCACGGGCGGGATTGATCAAAAGTGCGCCCGACTTCATGGCGGCAAGTGCCTCGGCATCCACCAGATGCTGTGAGGGGCCGCTCAGCGGCAGCGCCAGGACCAGATAGTCGCTGTTGGCGAGAAGGCTTGGCCAGTCGCGCCGCAGCAGACCGAGTGCATCTTCGGCGGCGGGGGTGAGCGGGCGGCGCTCGCAATAGGAGATGCGGCAGCGGAACGGGCGCAGGCGGTGGGCGATGGCCTGGCCCACCGCGCCCATGCCCACGATCCCCACCTCCGCGCCGTCGAGGCCCATCCCATAGAGCACCGGCCGCCAGCCGGCGAAGAGCTCCGCGCGGATCAGCCGGTCCCCCGCGAGCAGGTTGCGGCCGAGGGCGATCATCAGCCCCACCGTCAGCTCGGCGGTGGGCGCCGTGAGCAGGTCGGGCACGATGGTGAGGGCGACGCCGCGCGCCCGGCAGGCCTCGGCGTCGAAATTGTCCGCGCCCTTCAGAGCGCACGCGACCATCCTGAGATTGGGACAGGCATCGAGAAAGGCGGCATCCACATGGTCGGTCATGAAAGCCATCATGGCGTCCGCGTCCCGGGCGCGGCGGATGATCTCAGCGCGGGGCCACGGCTCCCGCGAGAGGTTGGCATCCACCGCGCCGCGGGTGGCGAGGAGGTCGAGCACGTCCGGGTGCACCCAGTTGGTGACGAGGGTCTTGCGGGCCATGGCGGTCCTTTGATCGCGACTGAAAGGAAAGGGAAGAGGTCTCAGGCGGAAGCGGCGCAAAAAGCGGCGAACCGGCGCGTCAGGGAGGAGTGCGGGCTCTCGCGCGCAAGGCCCACGAAAAGGGTCTTGAAGATGTCGGCCTCCTCCAGCTCGAGGGTCACGAGGGTGCCGGCTTTCACGTCCTCCGCGACCGCATAGGCGAACACCACGGACAGGCCGAGATTCGCCTTCACCGCTTCCTTCACGGCGGCGGTGCTGCCGAGCTGGCGCGTGGTCTTCAGCCGCGCGACGTCGGCGCCGAACACGCCGGCCAGCGCCCGGCCGGTGCCTGTGCCCGGCTCGCCGCCGATGATGGGCTGATCGAGCAGCGCCTTGCGCGGAATGCGCTTGCGGGTCGCGAGCGGATGCTCGGGAGCGGCGATCACCACCAGCTTCTCGCGGCGCCAGCTCTGCCATTCCACGGCGGGGTGCTCCTCGCTCCATTCGGTGAGCACCACGTCCGCCGCGCCGGCCACCAGCGCGTCCACGGCATCGCGATTGGTGGCGATGGCGAGATCGACGGCGCCGGGCCGCTCCAATTCCCGCTCGAAGCCAGCCACCAGGCGCGGAGCGAGGAAGACGCCCACATTGCCGCTGGCATGCACCACGAGGCGCCGGTCGGTGATGAGCGCCCGCGCCCGATCGGCGGCGGCCAGCAGAGAGCGGGCCTTCGGCAGGAACAATTCGCCGTCGCGCGTGGGCACCGCCCGAGCGCGATTGCGCACCACGAGCGGCACGCCGAAGAACTCCTCGAGCTTGCGCAATTGCTGGGACACCGAAGGCTGGGAGCAGGCGAGCCGCTCGGCCGCCGACTGGATGCCACCCTCATCGATGACCGCGAGGAACGTCTGAACCTGGGACAGATTCAGCATGGGAAGGCGTCTCCTCCTGTAGCGGAGCCCGTGCTCCGCAATCCGGCTGCGGCCTCGTGGTGAGCCGGTTCCGGATATATGCATCATCTCTTTTGTACAGGCAATTTCATTATGATCTAAAATCCGGCGCGGACGCGCTCGGACACCGCAAATATTGCGATTAACTTATTGATTATACGAAATTTAATGGAATTTCACGCCGCCAATGTCATCAGAATGAAATATGATTGTTATTGTTATTTCATTGAATATTGCAATGTTCCGCCGCGCAGGGCGATGCCACTGAAACGGCGCGCCACCCGTCGGCGCGGCCGGGCTTGCCGCAGACATCAACAACCCATGAGGTCGTCATGATCACGCGTCGTCGCTTCGGGGCGCTCGCCGCCTCCGCGCTTTCGGCTCCTCTCCTCGCCCGTGCCGCGCACGGACAGCAGACCCGCGACGGCAAGCTGCATCTGCGCTTCGCCATCGCTCCCGTGCGACCCACGCCGTCCATCACCATCAAGGAGTTCGATCCGGTGTTCCGCTATCTGGCGGGCGAATTGGGCGCCACCTACGAGCTGGTGAGCCCGGAGAGCTGGGCCGCCATCTCGGTGGCCATGGCCAATGGCCATGTGGATCTGGGCTGGCTCGGCCCGTGGGGCTACGTGCTCGCCAACAAGCGCGCCGGCACCGAGGTGATCGCCACGGTGAAATATCGCGGCAAGCCCTCCTATCACGCCATCATTGAGGGCCGGCCGGGCCTGCCCATCAAGAATTTCCCCGAGGACGCCAAGGGCATGAAGCTCTCCCTCAGCGACCAGGGCAACACCTCCGGCTGGCTGATCCCCTATGCCTTCCTGGTGAAGCAGGGCATCGATCCGCGCACCTTCTTCCAGCTCCGCGAGGGCGCCACCTTCGGCAACAACGTCTCCATGATCCAGCAGGGCCTGATCGACCTCGGCTCCGACATGGATCGCGGCCGCAACGGCATGATCGAGGCGGGCGAGATGGACCCCTCCAAGGTGGTGGTCTACTGGACCTCCGAGGCCCTGCCCAACGACGCCATCTGCGTGCCCAAGGGCTTCGATCCGGCGCTGAAGGCCAAGATCCGCGACATCCTCGCCTCCCTGCCCGAGGACAAGGCGCAGACGCTCATGGGCAGCGGCTATAACGGCTTCGTGCCGGCCACCCACGAGGATTACGCCCTCATCGAGGACGCCGGCCGCGTCACCGGCAAGCTGCGCTCCTGATCTCACCGGCCGGCGCCTCTCGGGCGGCCGGCCTTCCCCATCGGTGCGGCGGGAAGCACCGGCTTCCGGCCGCTCGCGCCCCACAGGGCGCGCCTCAGGAAACAGAGCATGACCCTCGCAAGCTTCGAAGGCCGGCGCTATGCCGAGCCCGCCCAGTCCATCCTTGCTTGGCACAACATCAGACGCTGGCTCGCCTTCCTGGTGGTGGCGCTGTTTCTGAGCGCATGCTTTGCCGCCGCGCGCGTCGATCTCGGTAAGCTCGCCGAAGGCCTGCCCAAGATCGCCTCCTGGTTCACCGAGATGTTCCCGCCGGACCTGACCGACATCGATCGGGTCCTGAGCGATGCCTTCCAGACCCTCGCCATGGCGACCGTGGGCACCCTCGGCGCCCTCGTCATCGCGACGCCGCTGGTGCCTTTGGCGGCGCGCAACACCACCCCCAACATGCTCGTCTTCCGGCTGGTGCGCGGCCTGTTCGGGGTGCTGCGCGGCACCGAGATCCTGGTGTTCGCGCTCATCTTCGTGGCGGCGGTGGGCTTCGGGCCGTTCACCGGCGTGCTCGCCATCACCTTCAACATGGTGGGCGCCCTCGGCAAGCTGCTCACCGAGGTGATCGAGCCGGCCGATCCCGGCCCGGTGGAGGCGGTGGAGCTGACCGGCGCAGGCCCCGTGCGCGCCTTCCGCTATGCCCTTCTGCCGGACGTGTGGCCGAACATCGTGGCCGTCACCCTCTACATCTGGGAGTTCAACGTGCGCGCCTCCACCGTGCTCGGCATCGTCGGCGCCGGCGGCATCGGCCAGACGCTCAAGGATTCCATTGACCTGCTGGACTTCCCGAAAATGCTCACCGTGCTGGGCATCATCCTCATCATGGTCATCACCATCGACACCTTGAGCTCGTATCTGCGTCGCCTGGTGCTGAGCCCTGAGACCGCAGCCACCCGTGCCGGCACGCCGGTGCGCATCGCCGAAGGCCGGACCGCCGTCTGATCGGCAATGGGAGCCTCCCCCATGAAAAGCATCGCCCCCACCACTCTTTCGCCCTACCAGTCCCTGGCGCAGGACGGGCCCGCGGCCATCATCGTGCGCGAGCTCTCCAAGGCCTTCAATGGACGCATGGTGTTGGATCGCATTTCCTGCGCCGTGCCCAAGGGCCAGTTCGTGGTGCTGCTCGGCCCCTCGGGCTGCGGCAAGTCCACCTTGTTCCGCTGCCTCACCCGCCTCGTGGAGCCGGACACCGGCACGGTGGTGATCAACGGCACCGAGGTCACCGCGCTCAAGCCCTCCGCCCTCAAGGCGCTGCGCCGCCAGGTGGGCTTCGTGTTCCAGCAGTTCAATCTGGTGAAGCGTTTCAGCGCGGTGGACAACGTGCTCGCCGCCCGCCTCGCCGCGACGCCTTTGTGGCGGGTGCTGCTGCGCCGCTTCGCGGCGGCGGACCGCCAGCTCGCCCTTGCGTGCCTCGACAGCGTGGGCCTCATGGACCAGGCCTATCAGCGGGCCGAGCGGCTTTCCGGCGGCCAGCAGCAGCGGGTGGCCATCGCCCGCGCCTTCGCCCAGCAGGCGGAGCTGATCCTCGCTGACGAGCCCATCTCCAGCCTCGATCCGGAATCCTCCGAGAACGTGCTGCAGATCCTCCAGCGGGCCGCGCGCGAGCAAGGATTCTCGGTGCTGTGCAGCTTGCACCAGGTGGATCTGGCCGCGCGTTATGCGGACCGCATCATCGCCTTGCGCCAGGGCCGATTGTTCTTCGATGGGCCGGCAAGCGCCTTCACGCCGGACCTGCGCGAGGAGCTCTATCGTGCCGCGCGCCCCTGAAATCGCGCCGGCCGGGCCGGTGGACGCGGCGGAGCTGGCGGCGCTCGAAACGTCCCTCGCGCGGGGCGCGACCCGCGAGCGGCTCCTGGAGATCCTTCTGGAGGTGCGCGACGCGAAAGGCGGTCGCGGCATCTCGGAGAAGGGACTGCGCCATCTGGCCGATCGTCTGCGCCTGTTCCCCGCCGAGGCCTATGAGGTGGCGACCGCCTTTCCTGCGGTGAATTATGGGGCATCTGAGCCCTATGCCACCGAGGCCTGCGGCGACCTTGCCTGCGCCCTGCGGCACGGGACGACATCGGGGCGCGGGGTCTGCCGTAACCACTGCGACGGGCCCCGTCAGGCCCCCGAGCCCCGCTCTTTCGCCGCCTATCGCGCCGCCGGCGGCTATGGCGTGCTCGACGCCCTCAGGGACGATCCCGACGCGCCCGCCCGCATCCTGGAGCTTATCGCGACCCATCATGCGGTGGGACGGGCGGGCGTCGGCTTTCCGGTGGCGGAGAAATGGCGTCAGGTGATGGCCGCCGCAGGCACCCCCGTGATCATCGTGAACGTCGATGAGGGCGAGCTCGCCATCTTCAAGGACCGCTTCATCCTGGAGAGCGATCCCCACGGTGTCCTGGAGGCGGCGCTGGTGGCCGGGCGGGTGACCGGAGCGGACGCGATCTTCCTCTATGTGCGGGACGATTACGCCCCCATCCATGCCATCCTGCGCCAGGCGATGTCTGATGTCGTGGCCGCCGGGCTCACCGAAGGCATCGCCATCGAATTGAGACGCAGCGGCGGGGCGTTCATCTGCGGCGAGGAGACGGCGCTCATCGCCAGCCTCGAAGGCCGCCCGGCGCGCCCGAGCGAGCGCCCGCCCTTTCCCACCGAGCGCGGCTATCTCGGCCGGCCGACCGTGCTCCACAATGCGGAGACCTATTTCCGCCTGCGCGCCGCCTGGGGCGCGGCGCCCGATCCTGCCGTGCCGGTCTCCGGCCTGCTCGATCCGCAGGCGGCGGTGTTCAGCGTCTCGGGACGGGTGCGCGCGCCGGGTCCAAAGCTGGCGCACGGCCTTGCCCGGCTCGAAGACCTCGTGGAGCTGGCGGGTGGCATGGCCGCCGGCGCACGGCTCGGCGGCATGGTGGTCGCAGGCTCCTCCGGCACCCTCGTTGCCGCTGCGGACTGCCGCCGGCCTCTCGCGGATCTTCTGGCAGAGGGGCTGCGCCTCGGCACGCGCGGCATCATTGTTTTCGGTGCCGACGACGACAAGCGCGCCATCGCGGCGCGGATGGCGGCCTATCTCGCCCGCGAGAGCTGCGGCCAGTGTGGGCCGTGCCGCGTGGGCACGGCCAAGGCCGCTCACGTTCTCGCGGCGCCGGAGCCGCTCGACATGTCCATCCTTGGCGACCTCTCCACGGTCATGGGCGAGGCCTCCCTGTGCGCCCTCGGACGCAATGCGGGCCGCTTCCTGGGCGGCCTTTCCTCCTCTCTTGCACCGTCCAATCCATGAACAGCATTCTGATCGAGATCGACGGGCGCGCCGTGCACGCCCAGCCGGGCCAGAGCCTCCTTCAGGCTGCTGCCGCGGCGGGGCTGGACCTGCCCCATCTGTGCGCCTCGACACGCGCGGGCTTTGCCCCCATCGGCGCCTGCCGCACCTGCCTCGTCGAGGTGGAGGGCGCGCCCGATCTTGTGCCCGCCTGTCGCCATCAGGTCGCCCCTGGGCTCCGGGCGCGCACCGACACGCCCCGCGCCTTGAAGGTGCGCCGTCTCGCCGTGGAGCTGCTGGCCTCCGAGATGAGCGCCGAGGCCGTGGCACGCCATCGGGACAGTCCCTTCCTGGAGCTGGTCGCCCGCACCGGCGCGGACCCCGAACGCTTCGGACGGCGCGCCGCCAGCCGGGCGCCGGATGCGAGCCATCCCGGCATCCTGCTCGACCCCGACGCCTGCATCCGCTGCGGCAAGTGCCGGATGGGCTGCCGCGACGTGCAGGTGAATGGCGTCATCGCCCTCGCTGGACGCGGGTCGGAGCTGCACGTGGCCTTTGATGCCGGCGCCGTCATGGGCGAGAGCCGCTGCGCCTCCTGCGGGGAATGCGCGCAAGTCTGTCCCACCGGCGCGCTCGCTCCGAAGGCGTTGCTGGAGGCCGGCGGCAGGTCCGCAGTGACGGCAGAAGGCGAGACCGTATGCCCCTTCTGCAGCGTGGGCTGCCGGGTCACGCTGCATCTGGTCGACGATCGCGTAGTCTGGGCGGAGGGCGCGGACGGGCCCGCCAATCACGGCCGGCTGTGTGTTAAGGGGCGCTTTGGCTTCGCATATCTACGCCATGAGGAGCGCCTGACCACGCCCCTCATCCGTCGGGCCGATGCGCCCAAGGATCCGAGCCATGGTCTGCGCGGCGCCGAAGTCCTTTCCCTTTTCCGGCCGGCCAGCTGGGAGGAAGCGCTGGCGCACGCGGCCGAAGGCTTTGCCCGGCTGCGCGATCATCACGGCCCATCCGCATTGGGAGTGCTGGGTTCGGCCAAGGGCTCGAACGAGGATGCCTACCTGCTTCAGAAGCTGGCCCGGCTCGGCTTCGGCACGCCCCATATCGACCATTGCACGCGCTTGTGCGCCTCGGTGCCGCCGCTGACGGAGGCCACCGGATTTGCCGCGGTGACCGCGCCCATCGAGGAGATCGCCCATTCGGACGTCGTACTGATGGTGGGCTCCAATCCGGATATGAACCATCCCGTGGCTGCGTCCTTTTTGAAGGGTGCGCTTCGGCGCAGCACGAAGCTGATCCTGATGGATCCCCATGCGCAGTCTTTGTCGCGGTTCGCCAGCCATCACCTGCCCCTCGCGCCCGGTTCCGACGTGGCGCTGCTCTCCGCCATGACGCGCCTCGTCATTGCGGAGGGGCTTTATAACAAAGCCTTCGTTGCGCAACGGCTGGAGGGTTTCGAAGCGCTGCGCGCGCGGGTGGAGCCGTTTACGCTGGACGTGGCCGCGCGCTGCAGTGGTCTTGCGCCCGAGGTCATCGCCGAGGCTGCGCGCTTGTTCGCCGGCGCGCGCGCCGCCATGACCTTCTGGGGCATGGGGGCCTCCCAGCACGCCTTCGGCGCCGACAATATCCGCGCGGTGATTGCCCTCGCGCTAGTCTGCGGCCAGGTCGGGCGTCCGGGTGCCGGCCTCCACCCCTTGCGCGGTCAAAACAATGTGCAAGGCTCGTGCGATGCTGGCCTCCTACCCAATTATCTGCCGGGCTACCGCAGCCTGGAGAGCGCGGCTGAGCGTGCCGCGTTCGACGAGATGTGGGATGGCCATGTGCCGTCCGCCGCCGGGCTCACGGTGGTGGAGATGCTCGACGCCGCCCGGCGCGGCACCATCCGGGGCCTTTATGTGGTGGGGGGCAACCCCGCCATGGCCAATCCCGACCTGGCGGCAACGCGGGCGGCATTGGCCAGCCTCGACCATCTGGTGGTGCAGGACATCTTCCCCACCGAGACGACGGCTTTCGCCGACGTGATCCTGCCCGCCGCCGCGCTGGCGGAGCGCGAGGGCACCGTGACCAATACCGACCGCATGGTGCAGCGCGTGAAACCGGCCCTTGCGCCGCCCGGCGTTGCACGGCCGGACTGGTTGATCGTGCGTGACCTCGCCGTTCGCCTCGGCCTGCCCTGGGAGGATGTGACGGTGAAGACCCTCTTCGACGAGATGGCGAGCGTGGTGCCGGCGCTCGCGGGCTTCAAGTGGTCGCGGCTCGTGCGCGATAGTCATGCCCGCTATCCGCTCGATTCGGCCGACCTGGGACGGAACAGCCTGTTCGCCGACGGCTTCGCGCGCGGACCACGAGCGCTCATCGCGCCGCTCGACGGGCCGGGCGCCGATGAGATGCCCGATGCCGACTATCCCTTCATCCTGATGACGGGGCGACTGCGCGAGCACTGGCACACCGGCGCCATGACGCGCCGTGCCCCTGTCCTGGAGGCGCTGAGCCACGAGCCGCGGGCCCATCTTCATCCCGATGACCTGGCGCGCCTCGGCATCGCCACTGGCGACACGGTGGAAGTGCGCACGCGGCGGGGCATGGTGCATCTGGCCGCGCGACCTGATCCCGCGGTGCGCCCAGGCGTGGTCTGGATGGCCATGTCCTTCTTCGAGGCCGCCGCCAACGAGCTGACCATCAACCGCCTCGATCCAACGACACGTGTGCCAGAATTCAAATTCTGCGCGGCGGCCGTGGAGCGCTGCGCGAGTCCATAGCGACGCCATTTCAGCATACAAAGTGGCACATGCTGGATGGTGCAGGTATTCGGTTTGCCGGCGGGATGCCGATGCCAACTCCTGGCGTGCGGCGGCCGCGCATTCAAAAGCTCGTCTTGTAAACAAGAAGATAGGACTTCCCAGCCTCATCCTTCCCGGCGCGTCGGTTTCGGCGTGCCATGTGGCGGTTGGTCTGGTCTTGATCACGGATGGGGCATCCCGCGTTCTGCGCGCCCAGAGGGCGGCGAGCGGAGGCGCCCTGCGCTTTGGCGATTAGGCTTGGCGCTGGAGAGACCGGCATCCTCGAAGACGACCGCCACCTCCTAGCCCGCTTTCTCCGCCACGGCCTGAAGCTCGCAGCGCTGATTCTCGGTGGTCTGTTCGAAGGTGGAGACGCGCAGGTAAAGAGCGACGCGGCGTGAGACTTTGCGGGAAAAATGCAGGGCTCCGAGCGGCTGGCAACAGCCATACCGATAATAAGCCATATGCGTATGGTGACGGATACGATGGTGATCGTGTCGACACATCTACAGATCAAAGGGCAACGCTTGATAGGCGGCGCAGAAATTCAACTTCGCGGCAATCATTCCCTTCGCGTTCTGCACAAGCAGGCGGACGAACGATGGCTCATTGTCTCGGAGATGGACAAGGACACCCACCAGGACCAGACATATGCAGGGCATTCGTGAAGCGTGCGGCGTCCGATGACCCCCTTGCCGGTTGGTTGGGAGAAAGGCGCAGCTCGTTCACGACACGAAGCCGGAATTTGGCACCCTCGTTTTGCTCCAGCCCAAGGCCGAGGATCGCCTTGGCGTCATCGGCGCATACGCCGAGCGCAATGTGACATGCCCGAGCCACCATCTGGCGTTGGAAGAACAAGCTGAAACGAGCGAGCAGAGGATCGCCACGCTGATGGCGTAGGGGCAGCTCATGCATGAACCCATCATGGAAGGACGCGGCTATTATAATGCCCATTCTGAGCTGCAGGCCCGCTCCGCGCGTGAGGCCGACAGCATCCTGGAAAGGGCGCTTGCTGCGGCCGCAATCCCCGAGGGCCCCGTCACCATCGCCGATTTCGGCTGCTCTCAAGGACGCAATTCAATGCGTCCAATAGGACTCGCGCTTGACCGGCTGGGGCTGCGTACAGGACAGGGCCGGGATGTGATGGTCGTGCACACCGATCTGCCGCACAGCGATTTCGCCTCCTTATTCGCCACCATACAGAGCGCTCCCGACAGCTACCTTGGGGGAAGGAGAAAAGTGTTCTCCTCCGCCATCGGCCGGTCTTTCTATGACCGCCTGCTGCCGGCGGGCAGCCTCACCTTTGGCTGGTCGTCCTTCGCACTCCACTGGATGAGCGCGCTTCCTCTCTCACTTGGTGCCCATATCTGGCCGATCTTTGCGACACCAGATGAGAATGCGGCACTAGCTCAGGCCGTGGCCGCGGATTGGCGCGCCTTTCTGAATCACCGCGCCCAGGAGGTGATACCGGGCGGGGAACTCGTGCTGGTGATAGGTGCAATTGACGATAGCGGCACGACCGGTCTGGAGCCGCTGATGGAGCTGGCGAACGATGAGCTCGGTCGGCTGGTTTCGAGGGCGAGCTTGCGGCCGACGTCCATGCCACAATGACGATTCCCGCGCGACCGCGCACCCGTCAGGCGTTTTGGCGCCATCGCAAAGGGCGATGTGGCGCCGTTGGTCGTCAAGGAATTCGTGATCGCGGAGACGCCGAACCCCGCCTTGCTACGCTGGCAAGAGACGAGAGATGCCGCCACCTTTGCCGCCGATATGACCGGCTTTTTCGTCGCCGCGTTTGGTCCCTCCCTGTTCGGCGGCAGCGAACCGCTCCACGATCTGTTCGCGAGTCGGCTCGAAGCGGCCATCGCACGAACCCCAGACGAAATCGCGAGGCCGCTCGTCACGGCCACGCTCCGGATTGCCCGCCGCTGACTTCGTAGATGCCCCGCGGAGCCGCCGCGCCGCCCTGCGGTTTATCTCTCCCGCAAGGGTCTCATTGGAGCGCGCCCCTGCGTGTAGAGCGGATCAGGCTACCAGCTCGCCGTGGGTCGGGCGCGTTGAGCCGCGAACCACTGCGGATTGATCCGCGTTTCCTTAACTCATCTGGAGCTGATCATGTAAAACTACCGCTATAATAATGAGTTTATCGAGTTTATAGTTTTTATCTACTCCACATAGCGACGGACTATTTAAGGTCTTTCGCCTACCGCTTCCCTATTTCTTTGAGGGCGGTCCGGAGGCGAAGGTCCCGCCTGGGCAGCGTGTCGATCTCGATCCCCAAATTCGGGCCGGATGAAGTGATCCGGTAGGCATAGGGTAGCGACCTTGGGCACCTTCCCGTCCCTCAACGTGCGGTCCGGCTTCAAACTGGGCAACCACTGCGAACGCCCCAATCGAGCTCTCGTCGGGATTCGGCGCTTAGCAACCCCGTGTCGAAGAATTCATATTAGAAACAATGAGATACCAGTTCCCACCTTCATCCTCGCCGGCGCGCCATTATTTTCGCGAGAGACATCAACACCGTGGATCGCGTGGCGATCTTGTCTCTCGGGCGACGCTCCCTATTGTGCTCTCCAGGCCGTTCCCGGCGAGGTTCACCACCGTTCTTGCGGCTGGCGATGTGCGGCCCCGGGGAAGAGCAGTTCCTCCGTCGGCGGCACCGTGTCGGGAAGCCGGTCGAAGGCCGTCTCCAGCCTCTCCTCGCGCCTGCGGGGCAGCCCTTGGTGGAAGCACCCGCAGCAGGCGTAGCGCGAGCTCTTGCTGGCGCCGGGTACGGGATGGTCACTCGGGGTATGTCTCGCCCCGATCCGTTCCAGCCTTGTGGAAAAGGATGAAGACGAGGGGATTGCCGGGCTCGGCCATCGCGTCGCTGCGCTGGCCGGTCACCTCTCCTGCCACCTGGCTGGTGTATTCGGCGACCACTTCGCCAAAGCTGTTGCGTTGAATGGCGAGCTTCTGCCCGGGTTCCACCCTGTCGTTGAGCCCGACCAGATGCTCGACGAGCCCGCCCTCGGTTGCCAGCACCGGGAACGCACTGTTGCCGATGAAGACGCTCACGTCCTTCCCCGTGCGTCCCATCGGTCCGGCCACGATGCCGTGATGCCGGAGGACGTTCATCGTGCCTTCCACGAACAGCCCGATCATTTCGAGGTCCAGCACGCGCGCCGCGCCGATCTCGGGGGTGAAGGCGGGGATGCCCACATCCATGAAGGCGTTGTGCAGCACACCCGGATAGACGTGATTGTCGAAGATCTGACCCACCGGATAGAGCTCCACCATCGCCTTGACCTCAGGCACATCCATGCCGGCGATATTGAAGGCGGTGACCTCGAACCCGGTTGTCCCGGTATGGAAGTCGATGGCGGCATCGGCGTTCGGCCGCAGCAGCCGATTGAACAGTAGGCCGGCATGTCGGCTGGGAGCGGTGAGGCCGTTTTCATTGCCCGGCCATTCCCGGTTCATGTCGATCAGATCGGCGCCTCTGCCGGCATTGGGCCATCGGCGCTGCATGCCCTCCATAGCCGGGCGGGACACGTCGGTGACTGCCATGACCGTGCCCGACATCCGCGACGGATCGAGCTGGTTCATAACCGTCTGGACCGTATGCACGGAACTCATTTCGTCGCCATGCACGCCGCTAACGAGAACGACACGCTTGCCCGGCTGCGCGCCCTTGGCGACGGTCACGGACACATACCAGTGCTGTCCGGTGGGCATCTCGACGCCCTGAAAATATAGAAGATGCTTCCTTCCCGGCTCCAGGTCGTCGACGTCCAGCGCGCTGACGACCTTCCTCCCCTGGATGACATCGCCGGTATACACCGTTGCTGATGCAGCGCCGTAAGCCGGACTGGAAGCGGTGTGCGTCGGGCCCTGGGCGCTGGCGGAAGGAGCATTGGCGACGAGCCCAGCCGACGCGCCGATTGTCGCAACTGACGCGATCATGAAATCGCGGCGGTCGAGAAACTCGTTTGGCTTGTCCGACATGACGTGGATCCTTCCGGTGAGTTGCCCGCCCTTCTCCGAGCATGGTTACGCCCAGCGACGCTGAGTGCAATGCTGCCGGGAGCGCAGGTAGCTGCGTCATTCGCTCTCGTCCGACTGACCGCCGACCATCCGTAACCTGGGGCAAGCCGTAGGCTGGCTCCTGGGAGTCCGGATCATTCCGCGTCTTTCACCCGCCCGAATGAGCAGGTCACTCACACTCCACCTTACGCGATGGCCAGCCCCTGCCGGTCCGCCGCGGCGGGGGTCAAGGCCGTAGCCGCGTGAGCGGTGGCGCGAAGCGCCAGCCTTGACGCGGCTGCGACGGACCGGCCTACTGGTTCTGCGCGGAAGCCCTTTTCTGTGAATGGCGTTGGTCGGCAAGCGGACCTGTCATCGAACGGCGATAGATTGCGGGCTTCCCGTTGACGTCGATCGCATATCCGCATGATCGCCCATGTCACCCGCCGCGAGATGTACGATCTCGTTTGGGCCGAGCCGCTTGAGGCCGTCGCTGCCAAGCTTGGTTTATCGCATTGGCGGCTCAGGGATCTCTGCGTCCAGCATCGTGTGCCGCTGCCGACAGCGGCCTATTGGCGTGACCGAGCGGCCGGCAAGAAGCCTAGGCAGACAATCTTTGCCTCTTCGGTCGATCCTGCTGTCGAACTCATCAGCCTCGATCCGACGAGCCCATCAGATCCCGTCATCGAGGAGCGCCTCGAAAGCGCGCGCAAGGCAGCGATCGCACCGCGCCGGCTGATGAAGCCACGAGAGCCGAGCACACGGACGATCGAGTGGAGCCGGATCGACAAACCCCACACGGCCGTATCGCTGACCGCCCATACGCTGCGCCGCGCCAAGCCGGATCATGACGGCATCATCGCGATTAGCGGGGAAGGCCTGCTGTCTATGCGACTGGGAGCCGGTTCGGTCGAGAGGGCGATCTTCATTCTCGACAGCATCGCGCGCGGGATGGAGGCGCGGGAAATTTCCTGCACCCTCGCGGGCAAGCACGTCGAAGTGCGCCGGGGCGTCGACAAGGTGCCCTTCATCCTGGCGGAGACGATAAAGCGCCGAAAGCACGATCCGACGGTCGATGAGTTGAAGGCGGAGGAACGCTATCGGCGCTCGGCTCGCTACCGTGATTGGGATTTCACCTACGAACGCCAATATCCCGAGTTCGATTATATCCCGACCGGTGAGCTGACGATCTCCATTGAAGCCTGGAGCATGGACCAGCGCCGACGCAACTGGCGGGACAACAGCCGTGCGACCCTGGAGGCCCAACTCGACTCTATCATCGAGGAACTCCATGGCTGGATCGATTACCGGCGTGATGACCGCCTCAAAGATGAGCGCAACGCACGCCTCCGCCGCCGCGCGGAGGAAAACCGGACGCGTACAGAGGCGCGCACGAAGCGCGAGGAGGAACGCGACGAACTGCTCGACGAGATCGTCGAGATGGGCCGCAAGGCCGAACAACTGCGCTCCTGGATCGCGTGGGCGGCGAATATCGAGGATGCCGAGACGCGGCGCATGCTGAGTTGGGCGCGCCAGCGCCTTAGCGAACTGGAGCGTGCGCTCGATCCCGCCTCGTTTGGCGATTGGCTGCGCGAGCGCAAGCTGTTCCCAGAGACCGATCCCTTCGCGCCGCTGCCGGCCGATCCAGATCTGGAGATGCCGCCACCGCCGGGCAGCGAGGTCTAAAGCCCCAGCCCGCGCTTCCGTCCAAGGCTCCACTCGACGCCGCCGTCGCGGGAGACACCGGAGATGTGCCGGCCGATCTGCCTCTCCAGCACGGGCTGCCAAGGCACGAGCTGGAAGCCAAGACCGTCGTTGATCATGGCGAAGCGCCCGCTGGCGAGATTGATGGAGCCGGTGAGCCGGCCGGACACATACTCGCCGGGTTGGCTCGGGGCGTAGGTAAGGCCACGCTCCGCCGCTAGGGCACGGCCAACACGTTCCACCTCGATAGCCTCAAGGCGGGTTAGGATGTCGCGAGGTGCGCGGACGTTGCCGTTCTCCAGTCGAACGGCATGTCCCTGATCGACGAGGCTCTGGCGGCGGCGCTCCAGCGCTGCACTCACTTCGCCCCCAAAGCCCGCGTCGGACAGCTCCGTGCGCTGGCGCGAGGCCAATTCCCGGTCGAGCCAGGTGGCGCCATCGCTGGCGACCTGCCGGTCGAGATCGAAGGCGGAGAGCGTACGGACCGCGAAGTCTTTCCTTGCCGTTCGCGCGTCATGGGCGATGCCGCGCTCTGGAAGATCGTCCGGGATCTTCCAGTGATCCGCGTCGATGCGCTCGACATGGCCGGCGCGGCGCAGCGCTTCCAGCCGCCGCACATGGGCGCGGATGAAGGCATCGGGATCACCGCGCTGCTGCTCGATCACTGGGCGCGCCAGTTCCAGGTGCTCGCTCGGCCGGTAGATGCCGCCACTCCTCTCGGCCATGGTGGCGATGTTGAGGTCCGCCGGGCGCGTGTCAGACCTTGTCGGCAACGGGTCGAGCGCGACGATGTGGCCGCGCTTGATATCCTCCAGCCGGGAGGCGTCGCTGGTCTCGACATGATGGGTGCGTCCGTCCACACCGTCGATGACGATATAGAAGCGCTCGCCCATCTCGTCGCCCGCCAGTCCCTTGTCGAGCACACGTCCGATAAGGGCATGCGAGATGCGGTTGCCATGGGTGACGTACTGCTCGGCACCGCGCTCCTCCGCGAGGCCGTGATCGGTCAGCGCCCGGTGCATGGTGCGCAGGATGTCCTCACGCTCGCCCATGGCCCGGAGCGTGCTCTCCGCTCGCTCCGCAAGGCTCCAGCGTCCTGGCTCGATCTCCTCGGCGATGCCAAAGTTCTCCAGCCGCTTCACCCGGTCGATGAGAACATGCCGGTTGGTCCGCACTAGGTAGCTCTCGCCAGCGTCCGGCCGCAGATCGAGGACACCATGTTCGCGCTGCTCGGCGATCATCATCCGGTCCAGTCGGGTGAGACGGTCGGCGTCCACCTCATGGCGCAGCTTGCTCTGCAGCTCGACCTCGGTGTGCGGGCCAAGTTCCAGCGTCATCAGTTCGCTCGCCCGATGGCGGATGCCATGGGCAACGTAGTTACCGGCGATGTTGAGGATACGGCCATCATCCAGCACGCCGCGCACGAGGATATGGCTGTGCGGATGGCCGGTGTTGTGATGATCGACGGCGATCCAGTCGAGCTTGGTCCCGAGGTCACTCTCCACCTGCCGCATCAGGTCACGGGTGAAGCGCTTCAGGTCACTGAGCTCTGCGGCATCCTCCGGCGCGACGATGAAGCGGAACTGATGGCGATCCTCACCGCTCCGCTCCACAAAGGCCTTGGCGTCGACCTCGTCCGCGAGGCCCGAATAGGCGCGGCCCTTCTCCCCGTCGCGGGTGACACCGTCACGTTCGAGATAGCGCAGATGCGCTCCCACCGCACCGATGGACACCGCGCCGCGCATCTTCGGGCCGTGCGCGCTCTTCCCCTTCCCGGCAAGCCTCACCACCCGCGCCTTCACCACGACGCGGCGGGCACGGAACCGGCCGGACGAACCGCTCTGCCAGCCGCCGCTGTCGCGCGGCAGCGACGCCATCACCTTCGCGCCACGACCTCGCGCATTGAACCGACCGCTGCTGCCGCCCGCTCCAGCGAACCCGCCACCTATCCCGGCGCCACCGCCGGCATTGCGAGCGGCGATCAGGGCCTGGCGAACGAAGGGCAGTTCGTGCGTCTTCAGCCGCGTCTCACGGCTTCGCGGACGTCCTGGCTTGATGCGGAAATCGTTCTCGTCGCGGCGTGTCATGACCGCAGGTTTGGCCGTGCCAATGGCTACCGCAAGTCGAAAATCACCCGATCAAAGTATAGCGTGGAAACGTCGGCTTTGGCGCACAGCCGGCGGAACGCACATTGCGTATGCACACGAAAACCAGAAACCTATCAATGGCTTGAATGATGGCCGCGCAGATGCGCACCTTCCGAAAAGTCGCTTAGACCCGTTTTCCGGAACGGAAAACAATGTGCATACAACACACTAAGGGTACCGGCCGCGCGGATTGAAAATCCGCTTTATCTTGCCCTCAATTCCTTCTGAGTATCCGTCCGGTCTCTGCACAGTATTGGTGGAGTGCAAAATCGGGGCATGTCGGTTTCCTTCGAAGCATGGAGGATCTCCGATGAATTTGAGACATTTCGAGAACACGGCGCGTCAGTCCTGGTGGCGGGTTCACGTTGAGGCGTGGCGGGAGAGCGGTCTCGACCGCACGAACTATTGCCGCCAGCACGGACTGTGGAAGTGCACGTTCGATCGCTGGCTGAACTATCTGGCAGGCCAGGACGCGGCACGTAAGCATGCGGAATATCAAGCGGAACTGCGCCGGGAAAAGCGCCGTGAGGCGCAGGAGAAGCGCCAAAGAAAGCGCGCCCGGCTGCGGTTCAGCGTGAGCACGGACGCGCGCAACCGCGCCCTGCAGGCGTTCTGGGCGATGCATGTCGAGGCGATGAACTGGAGCGGCATGGGCGTGCGCGAGTACGCCGCCGCGCTGCAACTGTCGCCCACATCGCTGCGCAAATGGCGCGACCGGCTGGACGAGGTCGAGGACACGATCGACTGGCGGGCGCATCTTCATCCCTCCGCCCGGCCGGTGGCTGGCACTAGTGCCAGAAAAATGCTCCCCGAAAGCCCGTTGACGGTGCCGACGAATAGCGATCCGGAACCCGTTCCGCAGCCGGTCCGGCGCTTTTTCAGCGACGAGCAGAAGCGCACTATTGCGCTCGAGAGCGACCAGCCTGGCGTCAGCGTATCGAGCGTGGCGCGCAAGCACGGCATCGTCACCGGGCTACTGTTCCGCTGGCGGGTGCAGTTCGGCGTGGCGCAGAAGAAGCGCGCGAAGCTGGCGCCCGTCGCGCTGACCGACGGCACGCCGGCCGCTCGCCTGCTGCAGGATTTATTGCAGCCACCCGACGGCATGATGGTGGTTGATCTCACTGACGGGCGGCGCGTCTTCGCCCCGACCGGCAGCGATCCGGCCGTGGTCCGAACGCAGGCCGGCTGTGGGGATATCGCGCCATGATGATCGTTCCCGCTGGCGTGAAGGTGCATCTGGCGCTGGGCTACACCGACATGCGCAAGGGGATGGATGGGCTCGCCATGCTGGTACAGCAGACGCTGAAGCAGGACCCCTTCTCGGGCCATCTGTTCGCCTTCCGCGGCCGCAAGGCGACGATGCTCAAGATCCTGTTTTGGGACGGCAACGGACTGTGCCTGTTCACCAAGCGGATCGACCAGGGCGCCTTCGCGTGGCCGGTGATGACGGGTTACGACGGCTCGATCACGCTCACCCCGGCGCAACTCGCCATGCTGATCGAGGGCATCGACTGGCGCGCGCCCGAGCGCGTCTGGAAGCCCGCTCTGGCGGGATGAAATGCCTCCTAAACGTAGCCGCTGCAACGCTTTGATGCTTGGGTGACAGACCGTTCTGCAGTAGAATCGGACATGCGGCTCGATCTGGAAAACCTGCCTTCCGACATCAGCCTCCTGCACCAACTGGTGCGCGAGATGGCAGGCGTCGTCGAGAGCCGCGACGGCGAGATCGAGCGCCTCCAGTCGATCATCAAGAAGCTGCAGCGGGCGCAGTTCGGCCGTCGCTCCGAGCGTCTCGATCCTGACCAGCTGGCACTCGCTCTGGAGGATCTCGACGCGGATATTGCGCGCATCCGCGAGAGCCGCCCGGCGGCTGCGAAGCTGCCGTCGGAACGCACGTCTCATCGCAAGCCGCTGCCCGATCATCTGCCCCGCGAGGACGTTCGTCTCGACATCGAGGATGCGGTTTGCGCGTGCTGCGGCGGCGGGCTTCATGCCATCGGCGAAAGCCAATCCGAGATGCTCGACTGGGTACCGGCGCAGCTTCGGGTGATCCGCATCACCCGGCCGAAATATGCCTGTCGAGTGTGCGAGACCGTGGTGCAGGCGCCGGCGCCCGAGCGTCTGATCGCGGGCGGTCCGGCAACGCCGGCGCTGATCGCGCAGGTCCTGGTCAGCAAATATTGCGATCACACGCCGCTGTATCGGCAGTCGCAGATCTTCGCCCGGCACGGCGTCGATCTGGCGCGTTCCACGCTGGCCGGTTGGGTCGGTGGCGCCTGCTGGTGGCTTGAAGCCTTGCAGGAGCGATTGTGCCGGAACGTGTTCGCTTCCGATCATCTGTTCGCCGATGACACGCCGGTTCCGGTGCTCGATCCCGGCCGTGGACGCACCAAGACTGGAAGGCTCTGGGTCTATGCCCGCGAGCAGCGCGGCTGGTCGGGACCCGAGCCGCCGGCAGCGGTCTATCTGTTCGCGCCGGACCGCCGCGCTGAGCGTCCGGCGGTGCATCTCCAGCACTTCTCCGGTGTGCTGCACGTCGATGGCTATGCCGGCTTTGAACCGCTGGCTCGCAACGGCGATGTCGTTCTCGCCGCCTGCTGGGCCCACGCCCGGCGCAAGTTCTATGACGTTGCGCAGGCCACCGGATCGCCGGTTGCCACTGAGGCGCTGCGCCGGATCGGCGAACTCTATGCCGTCGAGGCGCAGATCCGCGGGCAGTCGCCCGCCTATCGGCTTGCCGCGCGCCGGCAGCACTCCCGCCCGCTCGTCACTGAGTTGTGCGCCTGGCTGGAAGCCCAGCTCGCGCAGGTCTTCGGACGCAGCTCGCTCGCCGAGGCAATCCGGTATGCGCTCACCCGGTGGGAGGCCCTGACGCGGTTCCTGCACGACGGCCGCATCGAACTCGACACCAATCCGGTCGAGCGCGCGATCCGTCCCGTCGCCCTCGGGCGCAAGAACCATCTCTTCGCCGGCAGCGACGGTGGAGGCCATCGCTGGGCCGTCATCTGCTCGCTGATCGAGACCGCCAAGCTCAACGACGTCGAGCCCTACGCCTACATCGCCGACGTTCTCCAGCGCATGGTGGGCGGTCATCCCGTCAACCGGCTCGATGAACTGCTGCCCTGGACGTGGAAAGCGGGAAATCCCGTCAATAGCTGACATCAGTGCAGCCCCCGGACGGATACCCTTCTGATTGCTACCGCTGCACATAAATCGGCTGTTCACGCCACATATACTACGAATAAACATCCGAGAAACGTTGGCAGTCGCCCGATCTAACCTATGACGCGCCGACGCGGCCTCAGCTTCTACAGCCGGCCTGGTATGAGTGACTATTGATGCCGCGAGTTTGCGGTCAAAGGTCGATTAGGCCGCAGTCGCGCTGCCGTCGAACCTGCACTGAAGATGCCGATCAGTGCCCGATACCGTGCAGAAACTTTGCAACGAAACTGCCGTCGAGCTGCGCTGATCTCGCAGTTTCTCATCGGCCTAGCTGTAACCAACGCGGCCTTATTCCGATGCTGATGGTTTGCGGAAGCGCACACCGGCACCGCCGCCATTCTCCGGAATGAATTCGATGCCAGAGGCTTCTAGCGATAATACGAGCGCCTGGATGATCGATGCAGAGATAGAGGCTGAACCGCGCTCAAACTGCACGATCGTGCGCAATCCGACCTTCGACAAGTCTGCCAAATCCTGCTGCGATATGTCGAGCAACGCCCGCGCGGCACGGACTTGAGCTGGCCTAACCTTCATCAGTCAACACGTCTCGTTTGCGCAAAATACGCAGATATGCCCATAATGAGAAGCGGCTGAGCGGGTGCTGACACACCCACCCAGCCTGACCACAACCTAGCTGCTTGGAGCTCGGATCATGGCTGATTCTGAGATTAGCACGAGTCTGTCCCGGCCATCCCGGAGGGACGTTCTGTCTGCGGCCCTTCTGACGGTCGGCGGTACTTCTTTCAAAAGTTCGGCTGTAGCCGCGCCGCAGGATGAGAGCGCCACAGATCCCGCTGTCATTGCATGGAAAGCGTGGCGCACAGCGCATCGGCGGACGCTCGCTCTTTGCCGGAAGCAGCAACGGCTGGAGTCTGAGTTGGCGCGGACGATCGGCTTTCCGCAGGTGGTTCTTGCTGGAGCCGAGCTGCCGTCGCCCGTGCGGATAGGCTCACTGCTGCAGTGTCCGTCGTCAGATGATTTGAGACTATTGCGGCGTCTCAGGAACGGAGGTTCTGGCTCATCTGGGTTTGAGGTTATGCGGCCTGCAGCTGATGCTGCAAGCGTCTCTGTTGGATGGTCTGGCGCTTGATCCTTTCGCGTTCGGTGAGGATGGCCTGCCCACGACCGAGGTAGACGTCGGCGGGCGTCAGGTTGCCCAGGCTCTCGTGGTAGCGGGCATGGTTGTAATGCTCGACGAAGGCGGCGACCTGCCGTTCGAGATCGCCGGGCAGATAGTATTTTTCCAGCAGGATGCGGTTCTTCAGGGTCTGGTGCCAGCGCTCGATCTTGCCCTGCGTCTGGGGATGATAGGGCGCGCCGCGAACATGCTGCATGCCCTTGCCGTCGAGCCAGGTGGCGAGGTCGGCTGAGATGTAGGAACTGCCGTTGTCGCTCAACAGCCTCGGCCGATGCGCGACCGTGATCTGGTCGAGCCCCGATGCCGCCAGAGCCAGATCAAGCGTGGCAGTGACGTCGTCAGTGCGCATCGTGGCGCAGAGCTTCCAGGCGACGATGAACCGGGAGAAGTCGTCGAGCACGGTCGAGAGATAATACCAGCCCCAGCCCGTGATCTTCAGGTAGGTGAAATCGGTCTGCCAGAGCTGGTTGGGCGCCGTCGTCTTGTCCTTGAACTCGGACGCCGCCTTGATGACGATGTAGGCTGGGCTGGTGATCAGATCATGCGCCTTCAGCAGCCGATACACCGATGCTTCCGAGACGAAGTAGCGCTTTTCGTCGGTGAAGCGCACCGCCAGCTCGCGTGGGCTCAGCTCCGTTTCGCGCAGCGCCAGCTCGACGATCTCGTCCCGAACCGGCTCGGGGATCCGGTTCCAGACACGGTCGGGCCGTGAGCGATGATCGGCAAGCGCCTCGACCCCGCCGGTGAGATAGCGATCGTACCAGCGATAGAACGTGGCGCGCGGGATGCCGAGCTTGTCCAAGGTGCGCCGCGCCGGCAGATGCGATCCCTCGACCAGCCGGATGATCTCGGCCTTCTCGGAGGCAGGATACCTCATGTGTCGTCCTCCCCATCCGCGAGCATGCTTTTTTTGAGCAGGCGGTTTTCCAGGGTCAGATCGGCCACGGCCTCCTTCAGCGCCTGCGCCTCACGGCGCAGCTCCTTCACCTCGTCCGAGGTCGCCGCGCGCGCCGTGTCACCGGCGAGACGGCGCTTGCCGGCGTCGAGGAACTCCTTCGACCAGCCGTAATACATCGACGAGGCGATCCCCTCGCGCCGGCACAGCTCGGCGATGCTCTCCTCGCCGCGCACGCCTTCCAGCACGATGCGGATCTTCTCTTCGGCCGAGAACTGCCGCCGCGTCGCTCGGCGGATGTCCTTCACGACCTGCTCTGCCGGTGCTTTCTCCGGCCCGGATTTCTGTCTCATCTGCGCTCCTGAATGGCTGCGATGATCCAGAAATCCTCCCTTCCCGAAAACCATCAAACTGTCTCAAGAGCGCTGACGGCGGACACTGCTGCAGTTCGATGAGCTTGCAGCCGATCTGCCGTCGCTTTGCACGCGGCGCGCCGAAGTCGCCGCAGTGCTGCGCACACATCAGCAACGTTGGGACGACGCGGATCGCGCCATCGGCTACTCCGTCACCCGGCTGGAAGAAGCAGCAGCATCAGACGATGAAGAGCGTCTGATGAAAGGAGTTCTTGCAGCGGAAGCCACGTCTCTGCGCGGCCTTTCCACGAAGCTCGACGTGCTGCTTGCCGTCGGCGCGGATGGCGCCGAGGGGCGGCATTTCCCATGGCCGGAACTGCGGCGCATGCGCAAGGATGTTGCACGCTTGATGCAGCTGCAGCGTCAAGATGGAGTGGGCCTCACTGCTTGAAGCAGGTAACCGCTGTTTTCAGGCCACGGCCTTGAGCGGCTGGGGTGCGTAGGCCCAGGGCAGCAGGTCGTCGATCTTGCTCTGGGGGTGGCCGGCGACGATGCGGGCGATGACATCGGCGAGATAGGCTTGCGGATCGAGGGCGTTGAGTTTGCAGGTTTCCACGAGCGAGGCGATGACGGCCCAGTGCTCGCCGCCGCCGTCTGATCCGGCGAAGAGCGCGTTCTTGCGATTGAGCGCGATCGGACGGATCGCGCGCTCGACCACGTTGGAGTCGATCTCGACGCGGCCGTCATCGAGGAAGCGGGAGAGACCCTGCCAGCGTGAGAGGGCGTAGCGGATCGCCTCGGCGAGTTTGCTCTTCTGGCTGACGAGGCCGAGCTTCTCCTTGAGCCACGGCTCCAACGCGGCGACGATGGGGCGGCTCCTGGTCTGCCGGGCGATACGACGTTCCTCGGCCGGGCGCCCTCGGATGTCGGCCTCGATCTGATAGAGGGCCGCGATGCGCGCGAGCGCCTCCGTGGCGATTGGCGCCGGGCCGGATTGGGCCAGCTCGTAGAACTTGCGTCGGACGTGGCTCCAGCAGAACGCCAGGCTCACCGCGTTGCGCTCGGCCAGGACCTTGTAACCTGCGTAGCCATCGACCTGCAGCGTGCCAACGAAGCCCTGAAGATGCCGGATCGCCTGCTCGGCCTTGCGGTCCGGCGCATAGAGGTAGGCCACACCAGGTGGATCCGATCCGCCCCAGGGTCTGTCGTCGCGGGCATAGGCGAAGAGCTGGCCGGTCTTGGTCCGGCCACGGCCTGGATCGAGCACCGGCGCCGTGGTCTCGTCGGCGAAGAGCTTGTCCGAAGCCTTCAGGCACTCGAACAACCGCGCATGGACCGGCCGTAGGAGGAAGGCGGCCTTGCCGACCCAGTCGGCCAGGGTCGAGCGGTCCAGGTTGACGCCCTGCCGGGCATAGATCTGGGCCTGGCGATAGAGCGGAAGATGATCGGCATATTTCGAGACGAGGACATGGGCGACCGTGGCTTCCGTCGGGATGCCACCTTCGACGAGCCGGGCGGGCGCCGGTGCCTGCACCACCACCTCTTCGCAGCCCCGGCAGGCGTACTTTGGTCGGCGCGTCACGATCACGCGGAACTGGGCGGGCACCACGTCGAGACGCTCGGACACATCTTCGCCGATGGCATGCAGCGTGCCCCGGCAACAGGGGCAGGTCTTGTCCTCGATGTCGATGATCCGCTCGAGGCGCGGCAGGTGCGCCGGCAGCGATCCACGGTTGATCCGCCGCTTCCTGGCCCGCTCGGCCCGTTTGACAGGATCGGCGGCCTCCTCGCCGGCAAAGCCCTCGGCCTCGATCTGCTCAGCTTCCTCGAGCCCCAGCAGCAACTGATCGACCGGAAGGCTTTCGGCCCGGCGGCCGAAGCGATGACGCTGCAACTCCTTGATGATCTGGCGCAGGCGCTCATTCTCGGCGCGCTCCGCCGCGAGCATAGCCCGAAGCGCGATCGGATCGTTGGTCACAGGTTCAGCCGCGTTGCCCACGAACCTGATTCAATCATAGATTCCAGAAGCTTGCTAGGACGAAGCGGTCAGCTCGCCGCGACCGGAACCTGCGTTTCGCGCCGCTCGTGCACCCGGCGCCAGTCCAGACCTTCCAGTAGGGCCTGAAGCTGCGCCGCGCTCAGCCGCACGACACCGTCGGCGATGGCGGGCCACTGGAACTTGCCGTCTTCCAGCCGCTTGGAGAACAAGCAGACGCCGGTTCCATCGAAGTAAACCAGCTTGATCCTGTCGGCGCGCCGGGCCCGGAACACATAGACCGTGCCAGAGAACGGATCGGCGCCAATGCTCTCGCGCACCAGCGCGGCCAAGCCCTCCGCGCCCTTGCGGAAGTCGACCGGCTTCGTCGCCACCATGACGCGGACCGCCCCGGTCGGTCCGATCATGAGCTGGCCTTCAGCGCACCGATGACAGCCGCGATTGTCGCCGGAGAAGCTCCGTTCTCGATCGTCACCGTCACGCCGGCGACGTCGATCTCGATCGCCGCCGCGCGCCGAGGGCGACTGCGCCGCTTTCGGCGTGGCGGCGCAGCCGGTGGCTCCGCTGCTGTGACAGGTTCGGGTGCAACGACCGCCGGCACGAATGCCGGCAGCGTCTGCGCGGCCTTGCGTGCCTCGCGGCGCCATGTGAACAACTGCTGCGGCGTCAAGCCATGCCGGCGTGCGACCTCGGACACGACCGCTCCAGGAACCAGCGTCTCTTCAAGAATCCGCGCCCGGTCGTCGACACTCCAACGCCGCCGGCCCATCGCGCCGGTGATCACCTCGAGGCGGCGCACTTCGCCCTCAGGCTCAAGTCTATGGTCAAGCCTAGACACAAAACGATCCTCCAAATCAGGATCGTCACAGTGGGCGCTCAACTCGCCGCGATGAAGGTGCGGCCGCGGCACCGCTTACTGAAGCAGTGCTCCCGATGCCAACGCAGAAAGTCGCATGCGGACGCTCGAACGCCCGTTGCGGGGCAATTGCGCGTCCGCCTTTGACGACGGCCCGCATCTAATCACTTTTTGCGTGTTGCTGAAGGGTACCGGGTTGGCAAGGAGGGGCATAACCGGCGCGCGCCTTCGATCTGTCGTGGTGGATTTGTGCGTCGGCTTGGCCTCCCCAACACCAACCTGCATGGAGGCCTGCTCTCCCCCGCTGTTAGGAGCCGTCGCCCTTCATGGACCCGAACATGTCTGAGATGCTGCGATCACTTGCGCGTTCGTCGCGGTAGCGTTCCTTCCACTCGTCATGCATGTCGTCGGCGTATCGATCCTCATACTCCTCGAACTCGGCGTTCGCTTCCTCAACACGCTGGATCATCGCGTCGACGTCAACGCCAAGCTCATCTCGGAACAGCTCCAGGTCCTCAATCAGACCAGAAAATTGGTCGCGCGAGCGGCACTCTCGTATTTCTTCCGCAAAATGATCCTGCTGGTACTTGAAGAAGCTTTCCCGCGCGATAGCGATTTCCCGTTCCGCTCCTCCGGTATCAACTACGCCCAGAAGCTCGCGCAACTCGTCCGAGCGGCAACCGGTCCGCGCTTCTTCCAGAGCCGCGTCGAGCACTGTCCGGCGCATCGCATCTATCCCGGCCATGATCGAAGACGGCGCCGCGTCCATCGCGCGGATCAACTCGACGGCATCGTTAATCTGGAGACGTTCCGTCAGCCACTCGTCGATTAAGCGTGAATAGGCGGGTCCGATCAATGCCGCAATCGCGGGCGCTTCGAGCCGCTGTGCCATCTCCACGATAGTCGCAAGCCGCCGCTCAAAGGTGGGACCGAAATAGCCAACGCCGCCACCAGCCAAGGGCATGCGTCGCGGCGCGTTCACAGTCCGGGCGATAGATGCTGCGATTCGTCCCGCGTCGCGTCTAAGCGCGGTCATGATAGCATCGGCCTGATTGGCTTTCGCAAGCGTCCACAGCTGCTCGATTTGATCGAAGCTGGCCGCGCCCGCGAACATGTCGAGTGCGTTGTCGGGTGCGTTCCGCGCTACGGCGTTAAGCAGATCGAGGACAGACGGATCGATAACCTCGAAGCCGTGGGCACCCCACGGTTTTATGAAGCTGTTGATGACCTCGCGGATGCCTGTCCGCAGATCTTCCGGCCGGGTAGAGAAGTTGTGCCGCTTTGCACGATAGGCGTGCAGCACACCGAAGGCGGCTTCAAGCGCAGGACCGCCACACTTGCCGCCGAGTGAACGTAACGTGAGCAGCACCGATCGACCGGGCTCGGTGATCTCCTGCTCATAGGCGTGTCGCCAAATTTCTGACGGGTCGCGCAAGAGCTCTTCAATGAAACGGCGGTATTGATCCGCCGGCACATGCTTCAGCCGACGATAGGAAGACAGCCATTCGATCAGGCGCGGATTGAACTTCTTATGCTTGACTATGCGGAAATAAAAGTCATCGCGGAGCAGTTCGTATCGATAGGCCTCGGGTAGGTCGCTGAAATATACATGATTGTAAAGAATGCGCGCACGCTGCATCGTGTCATAGTTCGGCATGCTGAGCACGACGCGCACATCATTCAATCCCGCATTACGTAGACGTTCTGATCGTCCGAGCGCCTGCGCATACACATGCTCCCGCGTCGTGAGCACAAGACGAGCGTTCGGCGTCGCCCTGACCATGGCTATAAAGTTGAGCAGCGCGCGGTCGCTGGTGCCGCGTCCGCCACCGACATGTTCGCCGGCGAACGTAGCGCCCATGAAGTCGTCGAAGTAAAATATCTGGCGCAAACCGGGTTGAAACAGTTTTTCGCCCTCTTCAACATCGCGCTGTATAAGTACTGATTGATAGCCGCTCTCAAGATGGGTATAGAGGATTAGGTCGGCCAGCGTTGTTTTGCCAACGCCTGGCGCGCCCGCGATAATGACAACGCGCTCGTCGCTGAGCATCTTTAGCGCCTGCGGGTAAGCACCGCTGACCACATAGCGCTTGGCCGCCTCGTAAACCTGCCGCGCCTTAAATTCACTGCGGGTAATGGCTGCGTTGTTGATGACCCGGTCGAGCACGCCTCGGCTCGCTAACCACAGCTTGTAGTGTCGCCCCTCGATATCGCGGTGCTGACCAAGCAGATTGTTGAGGTCGTCGGGACCAAGGATATCGGCGGATTGCAGCAAATCAGGTCCGATGATCTGAACGATCGTATCTTTATTGAGCGGCGAAAGGGGGACGGAGGTAATGAGCACATAGCGGCGGGGGGCAAGCCGGCGAACCTTGGCGGCTTCTGTCCTCAGATCACGCAATAGGCCAGCAAGCCCGGTCCGCAGGTAGTGTTTGACCTGCACGATGGTGTTGGCGGGCCCTGACGCGAAACGGAGATCAATCCCTCCGTCTTTTCCCGACTTGAAGCTTTCAAGCGGAACCCCCCACTGCGCTTGCAGGAGATCGCGGCTCAGGACCTCAAGATCATGAGATGAGAGCTGGTGAAAATCATACTCAGGCATTGTCGGCCTTAGCCTCGCTTCTCGCGGCAGGCCCCGCTGAGCTTGCGCACCGCATACCAAGCCAATATCACCTCTGGAGTAACCGACAAGGCGTACTGCGCCATTTGCGCGTTTCGACGTCGCTCCAATCTGGGTCTCGCAACCGCTCGGTAAGCGTTATTCATCGACTATTCTGAACCCGGCCCCACCGTCTGGGGTGAAGCGGACCATCGGTCCGACGTCGGGCCATCCAATGCTTTGAGGGCGCCTACTGCGAAAGCCGAATAGGAATGGTCGCGACTTAGGCGCCGTAGGATATCTAGATCACTGCGATCTCCGAAGCGAGCAATTGTATCAAAAGCCAGGGTTGGCCCTCGGTCACGTAAGGGAGCCTGGTGGAAATATTCTGCCTCCCTTGCCTCTTCCAAGAATCTGCGGGCAAGCCGCAGGCATTCGGCCGGATACGCCCGCCGGATATCAAGCGCCTCGTAGGGGAGCTCCACGTCGCCCCAACGGTGGCGCTGGGCCATTGCCGCATGGACCTCTGACAGACATCCCATCACAAGACCCGAAGGCAGCGCCTCCAAATTCATCCAGGCCCGTCCAGCCGCGGTAAGATCAGCAGACCGACCAGATTCCGCAGCATAGATCAGTACGCGGATCTCGTTGAGACAAATCTCACGGGGCTCGACACCCTCCGACGGTGGCAGGGGCGCGCCATGGCGTCCGAAAAATCTAAGGCTTGTCGTGAATGCGTCCCATTCTTCCTGCGGGAATACGTTTGTCCTATCCGGGAGTAGCGTAAAACGCGTAAAAAGATCAAGATCCGCGGGATCATCGTGCTTCAGAACCTCATCGCAGATCGATCTCAAGCTGAGGCTGCGATTGATCTCCACGGTGCCGAGCGCCCGGCGATAGATCGTGCGACGCTCATGTTCCTCAAGGGCGTGTATTTCCTCGTAGTAAATACCGTCGAAGGGGTGATCGAACATCCTCGTATAAACGGAGAGGGCGAGGTCTCCATCGGCGCCGTCGGCTAAGGCCGCGGCGATCTCAGCGCGGATACCCTCGCGTGCGCCTTCCGCGTCCTCTTCTAACGCACCGAGCCACTTCAACGCGTCGATGACGCTTGAGCCAATGGCCCAGTTACTCGGCGCGACATCGAGATTCTCAATGGCTTGGGTGAGCTCCACCAAGGTCTCCTTGGACGCCTCGCGCGTGAAACTGACCGCGTGCAATGCTGCTAGTTGCACATGGTAGGGCTCTCGCGAAAACCGGTAGCGGAGAACGAAAATCAACTCTTTTGCGAAGCGGTCCGGCTCTTCAGCGCCAGAGAACGAAGGCCGATTTTCCAGGTAGAAGTGAAGTTGGCCCGACGAGAGGTTAGACACGTCCTGGAGCGGCAGAGGTGAAGTTGGCTCTCTGCCCCAGCCGTGATAGCCGCGATGATCGATCTTAGAGAATCCGATCTGCGATCCGAAACCGTAGTACGCTAGGGCGAAGCTCGCGCTTCTAAGACCGACTTTTGCGGCCTTCGCTTCCGGTGCAAGCCTTGCTCGTTCTTCCAACAGCCGAGCGTCCATCACGGCGCAGAGGTCCAGATAATCTTGAACACCATCGGCTGACGTCGCCAACTGCCCAATTGCGCCAAGACAGGCCATCTCACCCAGCGCCCACACGCAGCGACCGGATTCAGACCACTGCACCGGATGGGCAGGGCTCGCGGCGTCGAATTCAAGTTTGACGGCCTCGATCTCGGCGATGCACTTTGCCTTCGCCGCTGACACCAGTTCTTTCGCAACCGATTTGGCGAGATGGCCGTTTGATCCCTTGGCCGCCGCTGCAAGAATTTCCGGGCTGCCGACTGCGGCCAGTACCTCACGGCCCAGCCTAGGGTCTTCGATCGCGGTAATGATCTCGCCGGCCAAAGGGGCCAATAGCGGCGTTGAAAGGCGGGCGCCGAAGGCTGTGGGGTCATCTGTCGCCTCGGCGGCAAGCCCGAAGGCCGCCGATCCATTGAGCAACATCTCGTGGGCGAACGATGCCCGCCCCGCGCGGCGAACGAGGAGCCCGGTCGCAAACAGGGCATCGCAAGTTTCAAAACTGATCCCAGCGTCCCGCAGGAAGTCGTCGACGCGCGCCTCAGCCATCGAAAACGCCAAGTCGCGATGAAGCGCGACCGCGAAACGTCGCAGGCCGTGGGCGCCAGCCCGTGCGTGGGCTCCAAGCCGCATGCGAATGTACTGGTCGATAAGAGCGAGCCGTGTGGGTTCGCCGACCAGTTCGGCGCCAATGCCACCGACCATTGCGGCCTCGAAGCCGCTGCCGATGGCCTCCAGGAATTCGATCGTGGCAGCATCCAAACGACCGCCGGCTCGCTCGGCGATTCGACGCTTCAGCCCCGCGCTTGGCCGAGCAACGGACAGAGTGGAGAGCCCTTCGAATCCGGCAGGCGGCGGAGCCTGCGAGGTGACGATGATCTTTGCGTCGTACCGACGAGCCAGGGCTCGAAGTCCCCTCAGAGCCCTAGCTTCGGACCCGGACAACTCGTTCAGGCCATCCACGATTAGGAAGATATCACGTTCACTGTTCGCCGCTGCGCGCAGCAGATCCGAGGATCCGGTGTCAGTCAGCAGGGCAATTTCGCGCCGGACAGCCTTCGCCCAGTCGGCGCCGATGTCCTTGGCAGCGAAGTAAAATACGGGGGAGCCTGCGGCGGCGAGCTGGGCGGCCATCCACTTAGCCATAAGTGTTTTGCCGCAGCCAGAAGGTCCAACGATCGCGAGGCCAACCGCCTGATTGGCTGCTCGTTGCAGGGCGCTGGGTAAGTCGTCATTCTCAGCCATCCAGCGATCGCCGTCGCGTCCGTATTCCTCAACGACCGCTGCGTTATAGCGCTGCAAGATATCGAACTGAATCCGAAGAAGATCCGAAGCCAATGCCTCCTGAGTGGTTACACGAGTCAAGGACAGCGAAGCTGCGAACCGGTGCCAATCTTCCAGATTCCATGGAGGCGCTTTTCGCGAGTTGTTCGGAAGGTTGGCCGAAAAGTCGGCCAGCGTCGTTACACCGACCTTGAAGTCTCCCGTCGTGAGCGCGGATCCCGCCGGCAGCCCGCCAAAGAAAATCACACATGCATCAGGATAGAAGTCGCCGACCGGTTTGATAGCTGACATCGCGCTCCTAAGCGCGTTCTTCCCTTCAAGCGCCTGTCGATATCCATTTCCATATGGACGCCAGTTTCCGCCTGCGTCGCGCCGCTCCCATGAACCATTCTCCGCACCGCGGACGGGCGCACGCGATTGTTTGACCTCTATAACCGCCACAGAACCGGCCGTCGCAACGATACAATCTAGCTGTCGGCCGCCAATCTGCACGTTGGCGAAGATGACGTAGGGGGCGTGAGCGTGATCCAGGCGGTCGACGATACTTGCAAGAACGGCGCGCTCGGACGCGAGCTCAATCGCCGCACCCAAGTAAATTGCGCTTTGTCTTCCAAACATGCTCACCAGTGCATCCATGTTGATACCTTAGCAGGGCGCGAACATGAGGTGAACATCGCTGTGCCGTTGCGCGGTACATCGGCCGCCTTGCCTCAACGGCTGCTCGCGGCGGTGTCGCGGAGCCCTCTCGGCACGAGAGCTACCGTTCGATCCTGACCCGCGCGGCGCGCGAAGAGGTGAGCGTCATCGCCGCCGGGAGCCCGCCGCTGGAGATGCTGAAATTCGCCATGCACAGCTCGTCCGCCGTCTTCTGCGAGCTGCGGGTGAGCGAGGTGACGGGCGAGGTCCGCGTCGACCGGCTGCTGGGATCGTTTGATTGCGGCACGATTCTCAACCCGAAGACCGCGGCAAGCCAGTTCAAGGGCGGGATGATCATGGGCCTCGGCCTCGCCCTGACCGAAGAGACGCTGTTCGACGCGCGCAGCGGACGGATCATGAACGCCACCCTCGCCGACTACCACATCCCCGTTCACCTGGATGTGCCCGAGATCGACGTGATCTGGACCGGGATTGCCGACCCGCGATCACCGCTCGGCGCCCGCGGCATCGGCGAGATCGGCATCACCGGCGTCGCCGCCGCAATCGCCAATGCGGTGTTCAATGCCACCGGCAAACGCATTCGCGACCTGCCGATAACGCTGGACAAGCTGCTCTGAACCCCGCAGCGGCAGATCGCCATCGGCGCCAGGAGCCGTCTGCGGCGGTTCCGCCCCGCCGCGGGCGGCAGAGCCGGCAGGAGGACACGGGTTCGCCGGCGGCACGGCAGATGTATCAAAACGTCACCGTCTCCCGGCCTGTTACAAGCCATGACAACATTCGCAACGCATGGGAAACGCTGGCGACATTCGCTCCCTAGCATCGCCTCGTCAGCCGTTTGAGCGGCGGCCGAACGCGGGTGAGCGGATGGGCAGGCACAGCATGACATTCCCGCCAGCGCGCGGCCCCGGATGACGAGAACGTCGACGCACCACTGGCGCCCCCACCAGGCGGTGCGTAGGCGGAAGTGAGACCGGCAGCGGCAATGATGGCCCCTCGCCCCCCAGGCGCCGCCTGCCGGTCTCGCCACCTCCGCTTCAAGACCTCAACTCCGTCCGCCCGCGCGGCGCCCGTAACTTGGCGGCAGGCTTTCAATGCCGCGACGATGGAAAGCACTCATGCCCCGCGACCGCAGGCTCATTGCTGGCGCCGTCCTCTCCCTCACGGCGGCACTCGTCGCCTCGGCCCTCACCTGGCACCTCGCCGCGCCATCGTCGGAGGCACAAGCCCAGGCTCAGCCGCCGGAGCCGCCGACTGTGCTGGTGTCCTCGCCGGTGGTGCGCGATACCGTCGACTGGCGGGAGTTCTCGGGTCGCTTCGAGCCCAGCGCGGCGGTCGAGATCCGGTCACGTGTCTCGGGCCATCTCGATTCCATCGCGTTCCAGGACGGCGCTCTCGTCGAGGCCGGGCAAATTCTGTTCGTCATCGATCCCCGGCCCTACCGCGCGGCGCTGGACCAGGCGCGCGCGCAACACGCCAGTGCCGAGGCGCAGGTGGAACTTGCCAATCTTGAACTGCAGCGGGCCGAGCAGCTGGTCAACAGCAATGCCGTTTCGCAAGCCTCCCTCGACCAGCGCCGCCAGCAGAAGAAGGCCGCCGACGCCGCCCGCGCGCTCGCCGCTGCGGCCGTGAGCCGGGCCGAGATCGAGCTGGGTTTCACCGACGTGCGCGCGCCTTTTGCCGGGCGCGTCTCCAATCGCCGCGTCGACGCCGGCGCCCTCGTGACCGACGGCGCGATGCTGACCACGCTCGTCGCGCTCGATCCGGTCTACTTCGTCTTCGACATCAGCGAGCAGGACCTGCTGGCCTATCAGGCGGCCGCCCAGCGAGGCGAGGTTCCGCTGCTGAACGGGCGGCAGATTCCGATCCAGGCCCGCGTCCAGTCGGACGAAGGCTGGCCGCTCGCAGGCACAATCGACTTCGTCGACAACCGCCTGGAAGCCGGCGCCGGCACGCTGCGCGCCCGCGCCGTGATCGCCAATGAGCGGCGTCAGATCACCGCCGGCCAGTTCGGCCGCGTCAGGCTGCCTTTCTCCGGCAGCTACCCGGCGACGCTGGTTCCGGAAGCCGCCTTGATGACCGATCAGGCGGATCGGGTCGTCTTCATGGTGACCGAGGACGGAACGGTACGCGCGTCCAAGGTCGATCTCGGGGCGCGGCAGCCGGACGGTATGCGCGTCGTGCGCAGCGGCGTCGGTCCGGGCGACCGGGTCGTCGTCAGCGGGCTGCTGCGCGCCCGGCCCGGACAGAAGGTAACGGCCAAGCCCGCGGAGGGCGAGCCACGTGCGGCGGCCCTCATCGCTCCGACCGGCGGCTGAGGAGAAACCCATGCGGCTCGCCCATTTCTGCATCGAGCGGCCGATCTTCGCCGGCGTGATGTCGATCCTCATCGTGCTTGTCGGGCTCGCGGGCTATGTCACCCTGCCCGTCGCGCAATATCCTGAGATCGCGCCTCCCAACGTCGTGGTCAACGCCCAGTATCCCGGCGCGTCGGCCGAGGTGGTCGCCAGCACCGTCGCCGCGCCGATCGAGCAGGAGATCAACGGGGTCGAGGACATGCTCTACATGTCCTCGCAGGCCACTGGCGACGGCCAGCTTTCCATCACCGTCACCTTTGCCCTCGGCACCGATGTCGACGAGGCGCAGGTGCTGGTGCAGAACCGCGTCGCCGTCGCCGAACCGCGCCTGCCGGAGGATGTGCGCCGTCTCGGCGTCACCGTGCGCAAGACCTCGCCCGACCTGATGATGGGCATCCAGCTGTCGTCGCCGGACAATTCCCGCTCGCAGCTCTATCTCGCCAACTACGCCACGCTGCAGATCCGGGACGCGCTGCTGCGCCTCTCCGGCGTGGGCGACGTCCGCCTCGCGGCCTCGCGTGATTACGCCATGGTGGTGTGGCTCGATCCGGAGCGCGTCGCCGCGCGCAATCTCACGGCGGGCGAGGTGGTCGAGGCCCTTCGCGCCCAGAATGTGCAGGTCGCCGCCGGCGTCGTGAACCAGCCGCCGACGCCGACGGAGGGGGCGTTCCAGCTCAATGTCGAAGCGCTCGGCCGGCTGTCGGAACCTGCCCAGTTCGAAGACATCATCGTGCGCACCGACACGGAAGGCCGTGTCACCCGTGTGCGCGACATTGCCCGTGTCGAGCTGACGGCGCAAACCTACCGCGCGGGTGCCCGCTTCGATGGCCGCCCGTCGCAGCCGATCCTGGTCTATCAGCAGCCCGGCTCCAACGCGCTGGAGACCGCCCGGCGCGTGGCCGCGGAAATGGAGCGGCTCGGCGAGCGGCTGCCCGAAGGCGTGGCCTACGAGATACCGTTCAACCCGACGCTGTTCATCCAGGAATCCGTAGACGCGGTCTATGTGACGCTGGCCGAGGCGATGGTGCTGGTCGTGGTCGTGGTGATGCTGTTCCTGCAGAGCTGGCGCGCCGCCCTTATCCCCATCCTGGCGATTCCGATCTCGCTGATCGGCACCTTCGCGGTGATGGCGGCGCTCGGCTATTCGCTCAACAATCTCTCCCTGCTCGGCATGGTGCTGGCGATCGGCATCGTGGTCGACGATGCCATCGTCGTCGTCGAGAACATCGAGCGGCATCTGGCACGCGGCCTCTCGCCGAAGGAGGCCGCCCATGTCTCGATGGACGAGATCTCCGGGGCGCTGGTCGCCATCGCGCTGGTGCTGTCCGCCGTCTTCATACCGGCCGCCCTGGTGCCGGGCATCACCGGCCAGTTCTTCCGGCAGTTCGCCGTCACCATCGCCGTCTCGACCCTCATCTCCGCCTTCGTCTCGCTCACCCTCAGCCCGGCGCTCGGTGCGCTGCTGCTGAAGCCGCATACCCATCAGACCACGCACAGGCGCGGCCCGCCCGGCTGGGTTCCGCGCGGGTTGAGCGCGTTCAACACCGGTTTCGACCGGATGGCGGGCGGCTATGGCGCGCTGACCCGGCGCGTGCTGCGCCTCGGCACCTTCATGCTGGTGCCCTATGCCGGCCTGCTGGCCCTCACGGCCTTCCAGATGGAGCGCACGCCGCGCGGTTTCATCCCGGAACTCGACCAGGGCTATTTCATCACCTCGGTGCAGCTGCCTCCCGGCTCCTCGCTCACGCGCACGGAACAGGTGATGGGCGACCTGTCGACCCGACTGCTGGAGACCGACGGCGTCGCCCATGTCGTCACCATCGCCGGCCTCGACGGTGCGACCTTCACCAATGCTTCCAACAGCGGCGTCGGCTTCGTGATCCTCGATCCGTTCGCCGACCGTACCGGCCCCGGTCTCGGCATCGATGCCATCATGGCGGGGCTGCCACGGCGCCTGGCCGATCTCACCGAAGCGCGCGTCATTCCCATCAAGCCGCCCTCGGTGCGCGGCATGGGCAATGCCGGCGGCTTCAAGATGATGGTACAGGACCTCAACGGCACGAGCCCGGCCGCGCTGGAGGCGGCGATCGCCTCGATCGTCGCCGAGGCGGCGCGTCATCCCGAGCTGACGCGCGTCTTCACCCCCTTCAACACCGCGACGCCCAAGCTCTATGCCGACATCGACCGGGTGAAGGCCGAGATGCTCGGCGTGCCGTCGAGCCGCGTGTTCGAGGCGCTGGAGGTCTATCTCGGCTCGTCCTACATCAACGACTTCAACTTCCTCGGCCGTACCTTCCAGGTGCGCGCGCAGGCCGACGGCGCCTTCCGCCAGGACGTCTCCGTCATCGCCAATTTCAGGACGCGCAGCGAGTCCGGCGCCATGGTGCCGCTGAGTTCGGTCGCGACCTTCGAGGAGCGCTCCGGCCCCTACCGTGTTCCGCGCTATAATCTTGCGGCCGCCGCCGAAGTGCAGGGCACCGCCACGCCCGGCACGTCGACCGGCGCCGCACTGGACCGGATGGAGCAGATCGCCGGCGAACAGCTGCCGGAGGGCTACAGTTTCGAGTGGACCGAGCTGGCGTTGCAGGAGCGGCTCGCCGGCAGTTCCGGGCTGATCGTCTTCGCCGCGTCGATCGTGTTCGTGTTCCTGCTGCTCGCCGCGCAGTATGAAAGCTGGACGCTGCCGCTCGCCGTCATGCTGATCGTGCCGATGTGCCTGCTGGCGGCGGTGAGCGGCCTGCTGGTCATGGCGATGGACATGAACATCCTGGCGCAGATCGGCTTTGTCGTGCTGATCGGGCTCGCGGCGAAAAACGCCATCCTCATCGTGGAATTCGCCCGCCAGCGCGAGGATGACGGCGCGTCCCCGGCCGAGGCCGCCGCCGAGGCCGCGCGCGTGCGGCTTCGCCCGATCATCATGACCTCGCTGGCCTTCATACTCGGGGCGTTGCCGCTGGTTCTCGCCGAGGGCGCCGGCGCCGAACTCCGGCAGGTCCTCGGCGTCTCGGTGTTCGCCGGCATGCTCGGCGTCACCTTCTTCGGCCTGATCTTCACCCCGCCCTTCTACGCGATGTGCCGGCGCATCGGGCGTAGCCGGGCGAAGGCCGGCAGGGAGCTTGCCGCCGAATGAGCGGCAGTTGAGCGCGGCCAGATCCGCCCGCGCAGGCTTGTCCTGCCAGGACGAGCGTCGTCGTCGATATGCGGCGGTCAGTCCGGAAGGGGAATGTGTTCGTCCCGATCGTCGATCGGCAGATCGAAGCGCCCCCTGCCCCAGTCCTGCGCGCGCCATTCGGCTTTCGCCTGTTCGATGCGGTCCTTGGACGACGCGACGAAATTCCACCAGATGTAACGCGGCCCGCCAAGCGTGGCGCCGCCGAGGATCATCAGCCGGGCGCCCCGGCCACCGGCCGCGACCGTGATCCTGTCGCCGGGGCGAAAGACCATCATCTGCGCGGCCTCATATTCCTGGCCAGCCACCGCGATCGAGCCTTCGAGGATATAGATGCCTCGGTCTTCGTGATTGTCCGGCATGGGAAGGCGACATCCGGCTTCGAGCGTCACGTCGGCGTAGAACGTTTCCGAGAACATCGTCGCGGGCGCTTTCTGGCCGTAGGCATCCCCGAGGATGAGCCGGACGGAAACACCGCGATCCTCGATTGTCGGCAGCGCCTCTTTGCCATGATGCTCGAAGAACGGCGCCATATCCTCACGGCCATCGGGAAGCGCCAGCCAGGTCTGGATCCCGAACAGGCTGTTCGGGCCGCCTCGTGCCGCTGCCGATGTGCGCTCCGAATGGGTCACGCCGCGCCCGGCGACCATCCAGTTCAGCTCGCCGGGCCGGATGATCTGGTCGGCCCCTGTGCTGTCCCGGTGATGGAAGTCGCCGCGATAGAGGTAGGTTACGGTGCCGAGGCCGATATGCGGGTGGGGCCGAACGTCGATCCCCTGTCCGGTCAACAGCTCCGCCGGCCCGGCCTGATCGAAGAAGATGAACGGCCCGACCATCTGCCGGCTCGGCGCCGGCAGGGCGCGGCGAACCTCGAAACCGCCAAGGTCCCGGGCACGCGGCACAATCAGTGTTTCAATGGCGTCGAGGCCGACCTCGTCGGGACAGGCCGGGTCGATTGCCGGATTCCAACTCATGCGCCGCATCCCCTCGGGTTTCCCGGAAGGCTCTGCCCCCCTTGTGAAGGCCCAGGCTCGCGCCCGCCTGCCCGCCGGGCTAGCCCTGTGATCGGTGCAGCTGTGTCGCAGCAAGGGGAACGAGCGCGGAGCGCCCTCCAACAAGGCGGCGCCCCGCGCGCCTTCCTATCCGTCAATTCCCCACAACTGGGGATGGCGCGCGAAGTACGCGATCAGCATGTCGGTGAGAACCCGGACTTTGCGTGCGGTGTGCTGGCCCGGTGGCCGGACGACATAGGCGCCCGCCGAAGGTGGGGGATAGCGTGTCATCACCGGAACGAGCGCGCCGGACGCCACATAGTCGTGGGTGACGCAGTCGGGAAGCCAGGCGATGCCGAGCCCTGCCGCCGCGGCCGCGGCAAGCGCCATGGCGTTGTCGGCCTTGAACCGCCCCTGCGGCTGAACCGTGATGATCCGGTCGCCATCCATGAACTGCCAGGATTCCGTTCCCTGCATGAGGGCCTGATGGTCGATGAGCTGGTCCACCGTCTCGGGAGAGCCGTGGGTTCTGATGTAAGCCGGGCTGGCGACCAGCTTGCCAAAGATCGGCCCGACACGCTTTGCGATCAGATTTGAGTCCTGGAGGTAGCCGACCCGGATCGCGCAATCGAAGCCTTCCGCGATCAGATCGACGAAGCGATCGCTGTACGAGGTATGGATGTGGAGCTGCGGGTGGCGTTGCGCCATTTCCGCAATCACCGGGGAAAAGTGGGTCGGGCCGAAGGAGAGCGGCATGGCCACCCTCAGCCGGCCGCGCAACTCGCCCGTGGGGAGGATCGCTTCCCTGGCGGTATCGATCTCGGCGCTCGCCCGGGCCGCGTGATCCCGGAATGTGTTGCCCGCCTCGGTGAGCGCGGCGCCACGCGTCGTTCGCGCCAGCAGCTGGACGCCAAGTTCGGCCTCGATCCGGAAGAGCCGACGGCTGACGATCGATTTGGAGATGCCGAGCCGGCGCGCGGCGGCTGATACGCCTCCGGCATCGGCCACCGCCACGAATGTCCGAAGGTCCTCGATGTCCAATTCGCGTTCCTCCTTCAGCGACACAGCTTGCCGGACTCCGGCACTATCCCATCACCCAAAGGAACAGCAAGTTGCGCCATGGCAACGGCGCCTGATGGCGCTTGTCTCCCGTGAACTCATTGCCGTCCGTGGCGGCAGAGAAAGGAAGACGTGATGAGCTTTCGCAATGGCCTCGCCTCGCTTCTTCGTCCCGAGGATTCGGTCCTCGTTCTCATCGACCACCAGCCCTACCAGCTCGCCAACGTGAACAGTCACGAACCGCAGATGGTGATCAACAATACGGCCGGGCTGGCCAAGGCCGCCAAGGCCTTCGGCGTCCCCACCATCCTGACCTCCGTGATCGCGGCGCGCGGCGGCCTGCTGTTCCCCCAGATCACCGACGTGTTTCCCGGGCAGGAGGTGATCGACCGCACCTTCATCAATACCTGGGAGGACCCCAAGGTGGTTGACGCGGCGAAGGCGACAGGCCGCAAGCAACTCATCATCGCCGGACTTTGGACCGAGGTCTGCGTGGCGATGCCGACCATCCAGGCTCTTGGAGAGGGCTGGGATGTGACCGTGGTAACCGACGCCTCCGGCGCGGTGTCGGTCGAGGCCCACCAGGTCGCCATCCAGCGCATGATTGCCGCCGGCGCGAACATGATGACCTGGCTGGCGCTCGCGGCCGAATGGCAGCGCGACTGGGCCCGGATGGATACTGCCATCAAGCTGACCGAGGTGATTACCCAGCATGCGGGCGGCAGCGGCATTGCCTATCTGTGGGAGCAGCAGCTGCTCAACACGCCGGTGCCGACCGAAGGTTGATCAGTTCGGGGACGGCGAGGATTTCGTGGCGCGTCGGTGTGACCCGCCAAACGGGCCGCGCCATCCTCGTCCGCCCGGGCCCCGCCATAGCGGCCTCCGTCGCAGTCGATCTGCCGATTGTCCTTCCGCGCGCGGCCGCATCAGGACGTCCCGGGACCGACGCGCCAACTGAAGGGGGCATTCGATCCCGCTGCTTCATCGACGACCATGTCAGCCAGGTGCGCGATGGAAATCTCTTCGTATCTTGCCTATGTGCTGGTCAGCGCGGCGCAGAGCGCGGCACCCGGCCCCTCGACATTGTTTCTGGTGAACAATGCCCTCGCCCTTGGGTGGCGCCGCGCGTTGGGAGCCTTGAGTGGCGATCTTGTCGCCATCGGGCTGCTGGCGACTCTGTCGATCCTGGGAGTGGGCGCTCTTCTCGTCGCCTGTCCCATCGCCTTCATGGCCCTGCGCCTGATGGGCGCGTCCTACGTCATCTGGCTCGGATGGAGCTATATTCGCTCCCCCTCGCCGCAGGATGGGGCTCCCGCGACGGAAACGTCGCCCGCACAAGGCACTCTGGCGCTCTGGCTCCAGTCGTTCGGCGTGGGCATCAGCAACCCGAAGGCCGTCCTGTTCTTCGCCGCACTGTTCCCTCAGTTCATCCCGGCGGGGAGCGGGCCGTTGGTGCTCGCGCTTCTGGTTGCAACTTTCGTCATCGTGAAGCTCGTCGTTCTCGGCGGCTACGCGCTCGGGGCCCGGCACCTCGTCCGACGGCTCGGCAGGCCTGAGCATGCGCGGCGCGGACGGATGCTGACCGGCATCATCTTCGTGGTCTTCGGGGCGCTGATGATCGGGTCCGCCCTGACGGCCAGCTAGCGTGCGGCCGACACCCTACTGGAGAGGCACGTCGATGGCAGAAGCGAGCCTTGGGGAGATGATCGGACCTGCGGTCGTCCTGATGGGGGCGGCTGTCGTCGCCGTGCCGCTGTTCCGGCGGATCGGGCTGGGATCGGTGCTCGGCTATTTCGCCGCCGGCCTGCTGGTCGGGCCGTCGGTGCTGGGCCTGATCACCGATGCCGAGGCCATTCTTCATTTCTCCGAGCTCGGGGTGGTGATGTTCCTGTTCGTGATCGGACTGGAACTGCGCCCGCAAAAGCTCTGGGCGATGCGGGGCCATATCTTCGGGCTGGGCTGTGTCCAGGTGGCGGCCGCGACAACCGCCCTGGCGCTGGCCGGCGTCGCGGTCTTCGGATTTTCCGGCCCGGTCGCCTTCATCGCCGGCGCGGGCTTCGTTCTTTCGTCCACTGCCGTCATCATGTCGGTGCTGCAGGACCGGGGCGAACTCGCCAGCACGGAAGGCCAGAAATCGGTCGCGATCCTGCTGTTCGAGGATTTGATGATCGTGCCGCTGCTGGCGGTGGTCGCCTTCCTCTCGCCGCTGTCGCACGGGCGGGCCGGATGGACCGACATCCTGGTCGCGGCGGCGGCGCTGATGGCTCTGCTGGTCGTGGGGCGCTGGGGACTGAACCCCTTCTTCGCCCTGCTGGCGCGCGCGCGAATCCGGGAAGTGCTGACGGCCGGGGCGCTGCTGGTGGTCCTTGGTGCGGCGCTGCTGATGGATGCCGCCGGCCTCTCGATGGCGATGGGTGCCTTCCTTGCCGGGGTGATGCTGTCGAGCTCCAGTTACCGCCACCAGATCGAGAGCGACGTCGAACCGTTTCGCGGCCTGCTGATGGGGCTGTTCTTCCTCGCTGTGGGAATGTCGCTCGATCTTTCCGTCGTCGCGGCCGAATGGCAGCTCCTGCTGGCGATGCTGGCGGCGTTCACCGTGGCGAAGGGCGCCATGGTCTACGCGGTCGCACGTCTGTTCGGCAGTTCCAACCATCAAGCCATGCACCGCACGTCCATGTTCCTGCAGGGCGGCGAATTTGCCTTCGTGCTCTACGCCGCGGCAACGTCGGGCGGCGTAATCGAGGCGCGGGAAAATGCGTTGTTCGTCACTGTGGTGATCCTGTCGATGGCGATAACACCGCTGTTCATGATAGCGGCCGACCGGCTCTTGCGTACCGGGGTGTCGATGGACGGCGTCGATGTCGCGGATGATCTGAAGGGGCGGATGCTCCTGATCGGCTTTGGCCGCTTTGGCCAGATCGCCTCGCAGCTTCTGCTGTCCAGGGGCATCGAGCTTGCCGTCATCGACCGGGATCCGGACCGCATCCGCGACGCTGCCCGATATGGGTTCAAGGTCTTCTTCGGCGACGGCACCCGGCTGGACACGCTGCGCCACTCCGGTGCGCGTGAGGCGGATGCGATCATGGTCTGCATCGACGACCCGAAGGCCGCGACGCAGATCGTGGAACTGGCGCAGCATGAATTCCCGCAGGCCAGGCTTCTGGTGCGCAGCTATGATCGCGAACATGCCGTCGAGCTAATCCGCGCGGGCGTCGACTATCAGATTCGCGAGACGGTGGAGTCCGCCTATCGGATGGGAGCGGAAGGTCTTCGTGCCCTGGGGTTTGCCGAGGTCGACGTCGGGGAGGCCGCCGAGGATATACGTCGGCGCGACGCAGAGCGCCTGTCCGAGCAGGTCCAGGGAGATGCCATGTCCGGCCTGGATCGCCTGCTCACCAAACCCATCCCGGAGCCGCTCGGATCGGCACCACCGGGCTCACGGCCTTGAAGTGGCGATAGAAGGTCGCGACGCTCAGCCAGGCGCCGATCATCTCTGGCGATGCGGTCGAAACCGCGAAGCCGGTGGGGTTGGGTGTGGTGCCGGCGCCGTGCATCTCCGCCATCAGCGCCGCGATGATCTTCGGATCAAGGCTCAGGCTCACCGCGAGAGGCGAATCCGCGCCGGCAGGCTGCGCCTCGCCGGTCGCCGGCATATTCACAGGCACCACAGCATAGCCTGCTTCGTCGAAGCGCAATTCGGCTCGCGGATCGACAGCCTCTTGCTGCCCTGCAGGGCCAAATGGAGCCTCGAAGCAGCGCTATTCGATCCGGTTTCCCGGCCTGCTCGACCAATCCTCCCGGCCGCGCGGGCGGGCGACGGAATAGCTCTGCCCGGCGTGTGCCGAGCCAGGCGTGACGAGCGAGGAAAACGTCCTCTGCTCGGCCTCCAGGATCTCTGCGAGGATGGCAACCGCCAGAGCGCCCCCGCTCTTCGCCCCGTGAAACAGTCCCGCCGGGCCGCGAATGCGCGCTATGTCGTCGTCGCCGAAGCCGGCCTCGCGCAGCCTTTGCCGGCGTTTGGCATGGACCATCCGGCTGCCTTGCGCGCCGATATAGAAGGCCTCGCTTGCCAGCGCCGCAGGCAGGAACTCACCTTCCCAATCGTGATCGTGGAACGTCAGCACGAAAGCGGTGCGGAAGTCGGCGGCGAAGTCGCGGGCGTGGCCGGTACCGAAAATGGGCCGGGCGTTCAACCCCTCCCGAGCGCAGGCCGCGCGCGTCGGCGCGTCCGGCGAGAGCAGTTCGGTCTCGAAGCCGCTGATCCGGCCCAGCCGCAGCAGCTGAACCGCCGCCGCGCCGGTGCCGGCGACGAGGAGCCGGGGTCGCGGGCGGTAATGGCGGGTGAGCACCCGTCCCGTCCCGTCCACCGGTCCGATCCGCACCGCGCTCTCGCGGCGCGCGCGGCGGGCGCGATCCACCTCGTCGAGGTCGTCCGGGCATGGCGTGACGTCGAAAAACAGCTCGATCGCGCTGCCGCAGGGCAGCTGGATATCGAGGTAGGGCGAGCCTTTGCCGTACCGCACCAGGCGGTTCTCGCCCAATGCGATGGCGTCGACGGCCTCGGCGATCACGGCGCGCTCCAGGCAGCCTCCGGAGAGATAGCCGATGCTCTCCCCGCTGGCCGTGACCACCATCTGCGCGCCGAGCGGGCGCGGCGACGTGCCGTCGATTGAAAACAGCGTCACAAGCGCGACCCGTTCGCCCTGCCGCAGGCGGGCAAGGGCGAAGTCGATGACATAGTCGTCGAACGGGTCCCAGCTGCCGTCAGACATCTGCATGTCGTGATCCCTTGGGTCTGAGGGGCCCCGGTCAGCCGGCGAGCGCGGCCTTCACCCGATCCGGCAGGAACGGGTAATGGCGCAACCGCACGCCGCCGGTCAGGCGGGCCACCGCATTGGCGATGGCGGGACCAATCGGCGGCAGGCCGACCTCGCCGATGCCAGCCGGTTTGTTCTCCGGCGTCGGCGTCACCACGACATGGATGCGCGGCATCTCGGACATGCGCAGGATGCGGTAGCTATCGAAATTGGTTTCCTGCACCTCGCCGGCGACGATGTTGATCTGCTCATAGAGCGCGTGGCTGACGCCGAACACGATGGCGCCGGCGACCTGCGCCTCGATGTTGCGGGGCTGGATGGCCACGCCCGGATCGATCACGCACCACACCTCGTGCAACCGGATTTCGCCGCTCTCCCTGTCCAGCGACAGCTCGACGACCTCGGCGCAATGCGCCCCGAAGGCGTCGGTATAGGCGAGGCCGAGTGCCCGCCCTTCGCGCGGCCTTGACCACTTCGCCAGCCCGGCCACCGTCTCGATCACCTTGCGCGCCCGCGGCTGGTCGCTCAGCAATTGCAGCCGCAGCGCGACCGGATCGACGCCGCTGGCGGCCGCCACCTCATCGATCATGCACTCCACGCCGAAATTGTTCTGCCCATAGCCGACGGCGCGCCAGAAGCCGACATCGCGCCCGCTGTCCTGCCGGATGTACTCCACCAGATGGGCGGGGACACGGTAATTGAAGATCGTGCCGTCGGTGACGACGGTATCGAGCCCGCCATCGCTCTTGAACATCTCCGGCAGGGTGCGGGCGAAGATGGAGTCGGCGACGACACGGTGGCGCCAGCCGACCACGGAGCCGGACGCGTCGAGACCCACCTCGACATACTGGGCGGCAAGCGGCCGATACTTGCCGTGCTGGACATCGTCCTCGCGGCTCCAGATCATCTTGACCGGACGTCCCTCCACCTCCTTGGCGAGCAGCACCGCGTCGATGATGAAATCGGCCTCGGCCTTGCGGCCGAAGCCGCCGCCAAGCAGGGTCGTGTGCACCGTCACCTTGTCCGGGGTCGTGCCTGCCGCATCGGCAGCGAAGCCCTGCGTCCCCGTGGGTCCCTGCGTGGGCGCCCACACCTCGACCCGGTCGCCGATTACAAGCGCCGTCGCGTTCATCGGCTCCATCGGCGCGTGATAGACGAGATCGGTCAGATAATCCGCGACGATCACCCGCGTGGCGCTGGCGATGGCGGCGGGGGCGTCGCCCTCGGCGCGGGCGGGCACGCCGTGCTGGGTGAGATCACGGCCGATGTCGCGATAGGCGTCCGCCAGCACCGCGCTGTCATAGGCGCGTGCCCGCGAGGAGGTGCTCCAGGTGACGACCAGCGCCTCCTTCGCCCGCCGCACCGCATCGGTGCTCTCGCCGATGATGCCGATTCCATAGGACAGCGGCACGATGCGGGTGATGCCCTTCACCGCCTTCGCCGCCGCGTCGTCGATGCGCTCCGGCCGCTCGCCTGGCACGGGCGGGCGCAGTACGGCGCCATGCAGCATGTCCGGCAGGTCGATGTCGATGCCGAACTGCGCGGTGCCGTTGACCTTGGAGGGAACGTCGACGCGGTCGACATCGCCGCGGCCGATATAGCGCCATTGGTCGGCCGGCTTCAGGTCCGCCTCGCTCGCCTGCGGCAGCGGATCGGGAAGCACGCCGAGAGCAGCGATTTCGCCATAGGAGAGCGTACGCCCGCTGCCGGCATGCACGACACGGCCGGGCTCGGTCGCGAGTTCGCCCACCGGCACGCCGAGCTGCGTGGCGGCCACGGCCAGAAGAACCTTTCGCGTCTGCGCACCGGCAAGGCGCAGCAATTGGTAATAGCCGCGCACCGTCTCGCTGCCGCCGGTCAGCTGGATGCCGTAAAAGCCGGGGTTGCCGTAGGTTTCGGCGTCGGAGGCCGACTGCACGACGCGCACCTTGTCCCAGTCGGCATCCATGTCCTCGGCGATGAGCAGCGGCAGGGCGGTCTTCACCCCCTGTCCCATTTCGGCGGCGGGCGAGACGAGGGTGACGGTTCCGTCCGGGGCGATCGTCACCCAGGCATTGAGCGCGAGGCCTTCGGCGGCAGCCGTGCCGCTGGCAACGCTCCCGGTGGCGCCCTGCGCAGAGGGAACGAGGCCGCCAAGGGCCACGGCGACGCCGGCGCCGCCAAGCGTGACGAGAAAGCTGCGCCGGGACAGGGCGGTGGTGTGGGGCTGGAGCGTGGTCAGCATGGGTCAGCCCTCCTGAGCCGCGCGCTCGATGGCGCTGACGATGCGGTCATAAGTGCCGCAGCGGCACAGATTGCCGTCCATATGCGCGACGATCTCCTCGCGGCTGGGGCGCGGATTGCTGGCGAGCAGCCCGGCCGCCCGCATGATCTGGCCGGACTGGCAGTAGCCGCATTGCGGCACCTGTTCGGCGATCCACGCCTTTTGCAGCGGATGGCTGGAATCGGGGGAGAGCCCCTCGATCGTCGTCACCTGCCGGCCGGCCACCATCTCCAGCGGCGTCTGGCAGGAGGGCATCGGCTCGCCATCGACATGGACGATGCAGGCCCCACACGCCGCGATGCCGCAGCCATATTTGGTGCCGGTGAGTTTCAGCGTGTCCCGGATCACCCACAGAAGCGGCGTATCGGGTTCGGCGGCGACCTCGACGGCTCGCCCGTTGATGGTAAACGCGGTCATGGTGCTTCCCTGGGGTTCATCTGGAGGTGTGGGACGGGCAACCGGGCTCGTGGTCCGGTGGTCTAGTGGAGCCGTTGGCTTCCTGCGCCGGGGCGGCTCGCCTCCTCGACGAGCCGCATCGTGCGCGCCGGCGCGCCGCATGCCGGCTGCGGCGCGCTCGGCTTGCCGGGTTCCAGCCATGTCTCCCCGTCATCGGGCAGAAGGGCGGGCGTGCACGCCCGAAAGGTTGCCGGGGTGGCTGGCGGGGCTCTGCGCGCCTCCGAGGCGATGCCAGGCATCAGCACCATCAGGCCGATGGCCAGCGCGCAGAGCGCCCCTCCCGCCGGCAGGGCCTCGCCGATATGGACCCCTGCCGCGCGGCGCCGGATGTCGTCCGGCTCCTGATCGTTGTCTCGCGTGGTCATGACGCTCCCCCCTCTGGCGCCGCCTGCGGAGGTGGCGCCCGTCGCGGGACGACGAAGGAGGATGCGCTTCGCCGTCCGATACCGAGGAAGGCTAGCGGGAACTTGTCGCGCAGATTGCGCAGCCGGACCGCGATTTTGTCGTGACCTGTCGCAGCGGCGGGCGCACATACGAATTGCTACAATTGCGATCCGTCCGGCGCGCTCCGCCGCAGCCGGTAGACGGACGCCGGCGGTAGGTTGGCGAGCGTGCCACCGACGCGCTCGGCTGTGATTCCGAGATGGTCGAGCACGCGCGAAGGCACGGGACAGCGCGGGCCATAGGTGAACTGGTAGAACGCCCCGTCCGGCCGCATCTTGGCGAACGCACCGAGCAGGATGGCCATGACCTTGCGTGGGGCAATCGAGAGGAGCGGCAGGCCGCTGACCACCGCCCCCGCCGGCTGTCCGTCAAACAGCTCCACGGTCCGGAGGCGGGCAGCGTCCATCCAGAGCGTGCGCGCCGCGGGATAGCGGGCCTGAAGCGCAATGGCGAATTCCGAGCCGGCTTCGATCAGGGCGAGGTCCTGCTGGCGGACGCCGCGCGCCAGCAGGGCGCGGGTGAAGGCGCCGGTGCCGGGGCCCAGTTCGATCACTGGCCCGGTCTCGCGGGAGATGTCGCTTGTGATGAGGCTTGCCAGCGCGCGGCCCGAGGGAGCGATGGCGGCAACCCGTAGCGGGCTGCGGAGCCACGCCTGGAAGAAGGTGAGGGTCTCGGCGATGGGCTGTTGATGCATGAGGGGTCTTGCCTCTGGTGCCTGGCATCCTCGGCCGGCCGTGGGACCGCCTTGGGCACAGGGGATCGCCGGCGCTCGAGGCGCGTGGCGATCGGGTTGTGGGAGGTGAAAAGGAGGGCCGCGCCGATCAGCGCCGGCCGAAGCGGGCGGCAATGTGCCGGTTGGCAACCAGCATCGCGAGGGCGGTGGCGACGCTCGCCACCGGGGCGACGAGCATGCCGAGGGCAAGCCCGTCGGGAATCTGCGCGGCTGCGGCCGCATCGCTGATAAGGCCGACGATCAGCGGCCCCAGCGCCGGCCCCATGAGGCCGGAACCGACCATGACAATGCTGGTGGCCTGCGCTTCCCTGCCCTTGCCGGCGACGAGATGCGCGGCGCCGAAGGCCCAGGGCAGCATGAAGGCGAAGGACAGCATGCCGGGCACCAGCAGGGCGACGGACAGCCAGCCGATCGGCGTGAACAACGCCGCGGTGGTGGTCACGCTGGCCAGGAGGAACAGATAGGCCGGCGGCCCCAGCACCCGGCCGGTACCGGACTGAACCGCCCGGTCGAACATCCGCCCGCCGATCACGGTGCCGGCAATGCCCATCAGCCCCTGCAGCAGCCCGAAGGCGAGCCCCGCCTCGCCGGCAGTGAAACCGTGGATGCGGATGAGGAATGGCGCGGCAAAGGCGTAGAACGGTGCCGACGCGAAGCCCACCGCAATGGCGCCAACGAACAGCCAGCGGAAGGCGGGCCCCGCCAGCAGCCGGGCGCAGGAGCGCAGGAACGACTCGCCGCCGGCCGTGTTCGCCCGAAGCGGCGGCGTCGGGCCGATGACGAAGAGAACCAGGAGGGCGATCACCCCGCCAATGGCGCCCGCGCCGACAAGCACCGCGCGCCAGCCGAGCTGGTCGGCGATGGCGCCGCCGGCGGCGAAGCCCACCATGGAGCCAAGCGGCAGGCCCATGGCAAAAAGCCCGATCGCCAGCCCGCGCCGCTCGGGCCTGATCTTGCGGGCGATGATGGCATGGCCGGCCGGGAAGGCGCCGGCCTCGCCCGAGGCGACGCCGAAGCGGGTAAGCGCCAGGACGAGGAAGCTCGCGGCTACCCCGCCCAGCGCCGTCATCGCGCTCCAGGCGAGGAGGCAGAGCACGAGCACCGTGCGAGGCGAGCCGCGATCGGCCGCCCGGCCCAGCGGCAGGGACAGGAGCGTGTAGCAGATCGCGAAGGGTATGCCGGTGAGCAAACCGACCTGTGTGTCACTCAGCGAAAGCTCTGTCTTGATCGCCTCCGCCATAATGAAGGGCAGGATGCGATCCGCCTGTGAGATCGCGCTCACCAGGAAAAGTGTCAAAAGTATAGCATAGATCTGCCACCCACTCACGTATTCGCTACCGGATTCGGCGGATGGGTAGGAGAGTTCCTTTATTCCATCTATTGATTTCACAGCCGTTTCCGTCATTCTGGGCAGACTCCTCAGCTTATGTTCGCAGCAATAGGCTAGAAGGAGTGGCCGATGATCAGAATGCCCGAACGCTCAATAAACTTGCCTATTCCTGCAGGCTCGGCGCCGCCATCCGGGGCGCGAGGCCGGTGCGGCAGGTTGCCAAACGAACCGGAGGCCTGTGTGCCATCATCACTCCTTGAGGCCGTCACCGCGCATATCGAGAGCAAGGGCGGCGGACAGGGCCTGTTCCCGACCGCCATGCCGGGTTTCAACATCATCCGGTCCTTCCAGGAGGTGATGCCGCACCGTAAGATCTATCAGCCTTCGCTCTGCATCGTCCTGCAGGGCGCCAAGCAGATACTGTTCGGCGGCGAGACGTTGAACTATGGCGTGATGGAATGCCTGGTCGTGAGCGTCGCGCTCCCCGGCACGGGCCGGATCGTGAAGGCCAGCGAGACGGAGCCCTTCGTCGGGATCACGCTCGATCTCGACATCGCGGTGATCCACGACATCATCGAGCGGATGGAGGAGCGTCCCGCTCTGGCCGCCAGCAGCCGCCCCTGCGCCTTCGTCGCGCAGATCGACGAGCCGCTCGCCGAATGTATCCAGCGCCTGGTGCGGCTGGCGGACAACCCGAAGGCGGTTCCCATCCTCTACCCCTCGGTCATGCACGACGTCTGCTACTGGCTTTTGAGCGGGCCGCACGGCGCGGAAATCTGCAAGCTGTCCTTGCCCGCGTCCAATACTCAGCGCGTGGCCAAGGCGATTTACCTGCTGCGCGAGAACATCGCCCAGCCCATGCGGGTGGAACAGCTCGCGGAAGCGGTGAATATGAGCCTTTCCTCCTTCCATCAGCACTTCAAGGCGCTCACCGCGATGACGCCGCTGCAGTACCAGAAGCAGCTGCGCCTGCTGGAGGCGCGCCGGCTGATGGTGGCGAACGCCGCCAGCGTGGCGGCGGCCTCCTACACGGTGGGGTATGAGAGCGCCTCGCAGTTCAGCCGCGAATATTCCCGCATGTTCGGCGTGGCGCCCAAGCGCGACGTGCTGAACCAGCATCGCCTGTACCGCTCTCTCACCGGCCGGGACATGCCGACCGGTCCGGTGTCCCCGATGGGCCCGGCCGCCCCGGCCGCCTGAAGACCGCGCCGCTTCGCGCCGAAAACGCCCCGTCGTCAGCCCTCCGTGGCCTGGCGGCGGGGCTTTCTTTTGAATCGGGCCGACAACGCGCCAGCCGCCCTCCCGCCGGGGCGTTTGGAGGATCGGGCAGATTTTTTGCGCGTTCCGGCATTCATCCCGGGGCGGCCGACAGGTAGCGTCCCGCCTCGATGGCCGCCCATCGCCGCCGGCCTCTCGCGGAGGAGAGGCGGCGCGCCACCGGGCACGCTCGCGGCGCATGGACGCCGGGCCCGGCCATTCCCACGCCGAGGCGACGTGCTGTCGATCGTCGCCCGCGCCCCCTCTCTCCACAGGAGACCGTCATGTCCAATGCCTTCAAGGGACGCCTGCTGGCCGCCGCCGCCGCCGCGGCCCTCGCCCTCGCCGCTGTCGAAGCCGCCGCGCAGGCCGCCGCGCCGGACCAGATCGTCGGTGTCTGGGAGGCCGAGAACGGCGCCATCAAGCTGGAAATGTTCGATGCCGGCGGCAGCTATGCCGCCCGCATGCTCTATGGCCGGCAACTGATGGAGGCCGACGGCACCACCTTCAAGAAGGACACGCTCAATCCCGATCCCGCCCTGCGCGGACGCTCGCTGGAAGGCATCGTCTTCGTCTCCAATCTCACCTGGGACGCGCGCGACCGCCGCTGGGAAGACGGCAATTTCTACAGCGGCCTCACCGGGCGCACCATGTCGGTGCAGGCCGAGCTGGTGGGAGAGAAAATGGAGGTGCGGGCCTATATGGGCGCGCCGCTGCTCGGCCAGACCATCGTCTTCCGCCGGGTGCGGTGACGCCCGGCCCGAGGCCCTTCGCCGAGGCAAGGGTCTCGCCTCTCCTTGGCTCTCTTTGCAAGCGCAGTGCCCATGAATTCAGCCCATCAGAACCTGTCGCCCGACCGTCTCGGTACTGCGCGGCGCTGGAGCGCCGGCGCGCTCATCGCGGTGAGCTGGATCAGCGGCGCGATCTTCGCCACCTACATCGTCGTCTTCTTCGGTGGCGCGCTCGCCGCCGGCATGGGCGAGCGCTGGAACCGGGCGCTGCCGGGTCTCTATGATGCCGGCACGCCACTGGCGACGCTCGCCATCGGCGCGCATTTCTTCACCGGCGGCGTGCTGCTGCTGCTCGGGCCGATCCAGCTGATCGGCCCGGTGCGGCGGGCCGCGCCCGCCCTCCACCGTTGGCTTGGCCGTCTCTATGTCGTCTCGGCCGGCGCGGCGGGGCTGGGGGGCCTCGGCTTCATCCTCACCAGCGGCACGATCGGCGGCCCCCTGATGGATGTCGGCTTCGGCCTCTATGGCGCGCTGATGGTGCTGTGCGCCGCCCTCACCTACGCCCATGCCCGCGCCCGGCGCCTGGCGCAGCACCGGGCCTGGGCGATCCGCCTGTTCGCGCTGACCATCGGCTCGTGGCTCTACCGGATGGAATACGGCCTCTGGTTCCTGCTGTTCGGCAGCCTGGGCCGTGGGGCCGATTTCTCCGGCTGGTTCGATGCGGTCATGGTGTTCTTCTTCTACCTCCCCAACCTTGCCGTCGCCGAGATCGTCCTGCGCATGCGCGGCGCCCCTCGGAGCGCCTTGGCCAACAGGGCAGCCATCGCGCTGCTGCTGCTCGCGACCGTGCTGATCGGGGTGATGACGGCAACCTTCACCGCCCGCGCCTGGGCGCCACGAATCCTCGACGCCCTCTCCTGACCGCGCCTTCCCCATTTGGAGAAATAGGCACGTTTTCTGCGCGTTCCGGCATGGCAGTTCGGCGCACCGCAGGCACTCTGCGCCGACCCGACCGCCGCCGGCTCTCCCGAACCAGCAAGGATCGACCATGACACGTTGGACCACCCGGGACATTCCCCCCCAGCATGGCCGCTCGGCCCTCGTCACCGGCACGGGCGGGCTCGGCTATGAGGACGCGCTGGCCCTCGCCCGCGCCGGCGCCCGCGTGGTGGTCGCCGGGCGCAACCCGGCCAAGGGGGCGGCGGCCTTGGCCGCGATCCGGCAGGCGGTTCCCGGGGCGCAGGTGCGGTTCGGCGAGGTCGACCTCGCCAGCCTCGCCTCAGTCGCCAGCTTCGCCGCCCGGCTCGCGGGCGAGCAGGACAGCCTCGACCTGCTGATCAACAATGCCGGCGTCATGACCCCTCCGCAGCGGCGCGAGACGCGCGACGGCTTCGAGCTGCAGTTCGGCACCAATTATCTCAGCCATTTCGCGCTCACCGCGCAGCTGCTGCCGCTGCTGAGGAAGGGGCGCCAGCCGCGCGTCGTCACCGTGGGCAGCATCGCGGCGCGCCGGGGAGCGATCGATTTCGACGACCTGCAGGCGCAGCGCAGCTACCGCGCCTTTCACGTCTACGCCCAGTCGAAGCTGGCCTGCATCATGTTCGCGTTCGAGCTAAGCCGGCGCAGCAAGGTCGCTGGTTGGGGCGTGCAGAGCCTGGCGGCGCACCCGGGGCTCTCGCGCACCGATCTTCTGTTCAACACGCCCGGCGGTCCCACCCCCAGTGTCTATCTTTTGCGCCGGGCCTTCCGCCTGCTGTTCCAGCCCGCGGCGCAGGGCGCCTTGCCGACGCTGTTTGCCGCCAGTGACCCGGCAGCCCGGGACGGGGCGCATTATGGACCCGATCGCCTGTGGGGAACACGCGGCTATCCCGTCGAAGAAGCGCCTCCCCCGCAGGCGCTCGATGCAGCCGTTGCCGGGAGGCTCTGGGAACTGTCCGAGGCTCTTGCCGGCGTGAGGTTCGGCTGAAGATCGTGCCTGGCGCTCCGGCGGCCATGTCGACGTCGCGCCCCGAGCCGTTCGCTGCGATGAGGCCGTCGGCAACGGACGGGCACGATCGGGATCACGTGATTCAGCGCCACCTCCAGTACCCAGGGCCTCGTTCAAGACGCGAACGGTGGCGCCCGACTGTACCGAGGCAAGTCTTCGCGCGGTCGAGGCGTTGATCACCGCGGCGATCATCGGCACCGCACCATGGAGCCGCTCGACGGCCTGCCGGCGGGCGCAGACGTCATTTTGCCGGTCGACCTGCTCGATCGGCTCTATGACGCCGACGCCGGCGCCGCCGACATCACCGATCCGGCGCTGAAGGAGCGCATCGACGGGCTGAAGGCGATCCGTAACCAGGCGGAGGCCGATGCAGCTCGCGCGCAAACCTCTCTCGCGACCTCGGGCGAAGACGCCGTCACCCCCGCTATGGTCGCGCGCTTCGCCGACATTGCCCGCAAGCGCATGCGCATCGAAGGCGGCGGCTACCGCCGCGATCATTTGCGCGCCTTGGCTCAGCGCGTGGAGGTCGGAGCGAAGGACGTCCGCATCATCGGATCGAAGGGAGACCTGCTCAGAAAGCTGGCTGCCGTCTCGGGAGGGAAATCGGCTAAGCTCGGCGTGCCCGGTTTGGGACTGAAATGGCGGAGCGAGAGAGATTCGAACTGGGCCCTACGCCAGTCGTGATCCGTCAAATTGGCGTTCGCATCCTAGAGAGCTGCAGCGAAGACGTAGTTCTCACTTTCATCCACGTCAGCGCGCCAAACCAACTAGTGGTTGGCAGTACGGGTGGAGCAAAGCCTCCCCGCTCTTCAGCTTTTCAAAGCTTCGATTTGAGCGGTTGCTACCCGCGGGTGGATGACGCGCGATAGCGGCCACCGCCGCGATGAAATCGGGAACGCCGCTCGACAAACGACCTCAAAGGCTCAAAAAGCCTTCTTCAGGGAGGACCACTTTTCAGGCGGGCAGACCAAGACACGCGATAAGCAACTACGGACAGGCACCGGCTCCAGCCAAAGCGAGCTGCCATCCGGAACGTTCTGACCTTACATGCCGGCAGCACCGGTCCCTTCAGAGGATGGGCGGGAGCTTCGGTGCGGCGCTATCTGCTGAAGATCGGTCACCTCGTCCAGAGCTTGCAGCGCCTCGAGTATGTCGGAGAGGACCAGGATCTTTCCTGTCTCCGGGCGGCGAAGGTCCGGCCGGTTCGGGACGGCATACCGATCCGAGGCCCATGACGCGAGGAGTGCCCGCTTTGACCCCGTGCTCATGGTTGGGTCGGCCAGGACCTCTCCCGGCGAGCGCGGGTCGCCCCATGGCACGCGAGTTGGAAGAATCCCGGTGCTTACATTTATTTCGTGCAGCATCTCCAATCCTCCACAGGCCCGCCTCCCGGCGAATTCCGGGAGGCGGGATGCAGGCTCTTTGGGCGGGAAAAATCAGGCCGCCCTGGCCTGCTCGATCTGCCTGACATTGCTCTCGGCCGGCAGGCCTGCGGACGCGATCTCGATGCGGCGCGGCTTCAGCCGTTCCGGCACCTCGCGCACGAGATCGACCGACAGCAGGCCGTCCTGGAGCGTTGCTCCGGACACCTTCACATAGTCGGCGAGATTGAAAGTCTGCGTGAAATTGCGGAAGGCGATGCCCTTGTGCAGCATCTGGCGGTTGTTTGCGTCCGCCGTCTTCTTGCCAGTGACGACCAGCGTATTTGCCTGCTGCGTGAGCTCGACCTCGTCGGGACGGAAGCCGGCAACGGCCATGGAAATCCGGTAGGCGTCCTCGCCGGTCTTCTCGATATTGTAGGGCGGCCAGTCCGGACGCGGGGCCGCCGCAGTATCGATGAGATCGAAAAGCCGGTCGAAGCCGACGGTGGAACGATAACAGGGAGCAAAGTCGAAGGTTCTCATAGCCACATCCTCCACTGAGCAACATGGGCACAAGCCGCCCGCAGCCTTGCCACGGGCGCCATGCGCCGGTCCTTTCAGGCCCCGGCAACAAGCGATCTGGGGAGCGAAAAAATCTCGTTCAAGAGGGGGGTAAAAATTCTCGTCCACCTCCCACCGCGTCAGCCCGGTTCGATATTCGCTATTGTTTTCAGCTCATTGGCACTCAAGGTCGCCGAGTGACAAAAATTTTCCCGTACCCTCTTGAACGAGAAACGCGACCTTCCTAGCTCCATGCCGCTCGTGTGCCCAGGCGCCGAGTTCATGACATCGCTGCCCTGCACCAGGAGGATCTGCATGCATTTCCGCCCGCTGCACGACCGTGTCGTCGTGCGCCGCATCGAGGCCCTCGAGAAGACGGCCGGCGGCATCATCATTCCTGACACCGCCAAGGAAAAGCCCCAGGAGGGCGAGGTCGTTGCCGCCGGGCCCGGCGCGCGCGACGAGGCCGGCAAGCTGGTGCCGCTCGACGTGAAGTCCGGCGACCGCGTGCTGTTCGGCAAGTGGTCCGGCACCGAGGTGAAAATCGACGGCGAGGAGCTGCTCATCATGAAGGAGAGCGACATTCTCGGCGTGATCGAACGGAGCGAGACGGCCAGGAAAGCTGCCTGACCGGTATCCCTTGAGATCGTGAGCCATAGCAATCCAGGAAGGAGGACAGGATCATGGCTGCCAAGGAAGTGAAGTTCTCGTCCGAGGCGCGCGAGAAGATGCTGCGCGGCGTGGACACGCTTGCCAATGCGGTGAAGGTGACGCTCGGCCCGAAGGGCCGCAATGTCGTCATCGAGAAGAGCTTCGGCGCTCCCCGCATCACAAAGGACGGAGTCACCGTCGCCAAGGAGATCGAGCTCGAGGACAAGTTCGAGAACATGGGTGCGCAGATGGTGCGCGAAGTGGCCTCGAAGACCAACGACCTCGCCGGCGACGGCACCACCACCGCCACCGTGCTGGCCCAGGCCATCGTCAAGGAAGGCTCCAAGGCGGTAGCCGCCGGCATGAACCCGATGGACCTCAAGCGCGGCATCGACCTCGCGGTGGACGCCGTAGTGGCGGATCTCAAGACCCGTGCGCGCAAGGTGACGCGCAACGACGAGATCGCCCAGGTCGGCACCATCTCCGCGAATGGCGACACCGAGATCGGCCGTTTCCTCGCCGAGGCGATGCAGAAGGTCGGCAATGAAGGCGTGATCACCGTCGAGGAAGCCAAGACCGCCGCCACCGAACTTGAGGTGGTCGAAGGCATGCAGTTCGACCGCGGCTATGTCTCGCCGTATTTCGTGACGAACACCGAGAAGATGCGGGTCGAGCTCGAGGATCCGTACATCCTGATCCATGAGAAGAAGCTGTCCGGTTTGCAGGCCATGCTGCCGCTCCTGGAATCGGTGGTGCAGACCTCCAAGCCGCTGCTGATCATCGCCGAGGACGTCGAGGGCGAGGCCCTGGCCACCCTCGTGGTGAACAAGCTGCGCGGCGGCCTCAAGGTCGCGGCGGTGAAGGCGCCCGGCTTCGGCGATCGCCGCAAGGCCATGCTCGAGGACATTGCCATCCTCACCGCCGGCCAGGTGATCTCCGAGGACCTCGGCATCAAGCTGGAGAACGTCACCCTCGCCCAGCTCGGCCGTGCCAAGAAGGTGGTGATCGAGAGGGAGACCACCACCATCGTCGACGGAGCGGGGTCGAAGGAGGAGATCGAGGGCCGCACCTCGCAGATCAAGGCGCAGATCGAGGAGACCACCTCGGACTACGACCGCGAGAAGCTGCAGGAGCGCCTGGCCAAGCTCGCGGGCGGCGTCGCGGTGATCCGCGTCGGCGGCGCGACCGAGGTCGAGGTCAAGGAGAAGAAGGACCGCGTGGACGACGCGCTGCACGCCACCCGCGCGGCGGTCGAGGAAGGCATCCTGCCGGGCGGCGGCGTCGCCCTGCTGCGCGCGCTGAAGGCGATCGATTCCGTTGAGCCGGCCAATGAAGACCAGAAGGCCGGCGTCGCCATCGTCCGCCGCGCCATTCAGACGCCGGCACGGCAGATCGCCAGCAATGCCGGCGAGGATGGCTCGGTGATCGTCGGCAAGCTGCTGGAGAAGGACGACTACAACTGGGGCTACAACGCGGCGACCGGCACCTACGAGGATCTCGTCGCCAATGGCGTGATCGACCCGGCGAAGGTCGTGCGCACGGCGCTTCAGGATGCCGCGTCGGTCGCTTCGCTGCTGATCACCACCGAGGCTCTGGTCGCCGAGAAGCCGAAGAAGGAAGCGGCCCCCGCCGTTCCCGCCGGCGCGGGCATGGATTTCTAACGAGGCGGGGCCCGGAGGTGATCCGGGCCTCGCTGCCAGCCCAACCACGCTCCCGCTCGATCACCCGCTCGCCTTGGACGAGGCGTCGCGACTTCTGATCAACCGAAATGGAGGTCCCCGGATCTGGATTGTGAACGGGTGACTCCGACGACGAGGCGCGGACCATGCCTATGGGGTGGCCGCAGCACCTCTCCGACGCATGCTCATTGTCAACGCTTTGCTCAGACGAGGAGGTTTTGCCGATGAAGATCGCCCAGATCGCCCCGCTCGCGGAATGCTGCCCGCCACGGCTCTATGGCGGCACCGAGCGCATCGTGTCCTATCTCACCGAGGAACTGGTCCGGCAGGGCCACGAGGTGACGCTGTTCGCCAGCGGCGATTCGAAGACCAAAGCCGAGCTGGTGCCGTGCTGCGACATGGCGCTCAGGCTCAATCCGCAGGTCAGGGATCCGCTGCCCTATCACATGATGATGCTGGAGGAGGTACGCCGCCGCGCCGACGAGTTCGACGTGCTGCACTTCCACGTCGACTTCCTGCACTACCCGCTCGCCAGCGGCTTCGCCGACCGCATGGTGACGACGCTGCATGGCCGTCTCGACCTGCCCGACCTCAAGCCCTTCTATTCCGCCTTCCCACACTATCCGCTCGTCTCCATCTCCGACGATCAGCGCCGCCCCATGCCGCCCGTGCATTGGGCCGGCACCGTGCATCACGGCCTGCCCAAGGATGTCCTGCCCTTCACCGCGAACCCGCAAGGTAACTATCTCGCCTTCCTGGGGCGCATCTCGCCGGAGAAGCGGCCCGACCGCGCCATCGAGATCGCCGCCCGCGCCGGCATGACGCTCAAGATCGCCGCCAAGGTGGACAAGGCCGACCAGGCCTATTGGGACGAGGTGATCGGCCCCATGGTGGCACGGCATCCCAATGTCGAGTTCATCGGCGAGATCAATGAGCATCAGAAGGCCGATTTCCTCGGTAATGCCCGCGCGCTGCTCTTCCCGATTGACTGGCCGGAGCCGTTCGGACTGGTCATGATCGAGGCCATGGCCTCCGGCACGCCGGTGATCGCCTTCCGCCACGGCTCGGTGCCGGAGGTGATCGATGATGGCGTCACCGGCTTCATCGTGAGCGACCTCGACGAGGCGGTGGCAGCGGTGCGCTCGGTCGACAAGCTCGACCGAGCCGAGGTACGCGCCACCTTTGAGGAGCGCTTCACCGCCGAGCGGATGGCGTTCGACTATCTCGCCATCTATCGTGATCTTCCTGGCCTGCGCCGCGCCGCCATGCGCATCCCGGCCATGGCAAACGGCGCTGGCAACGGACTGGCCGATAGCATCGAATTGCGGGCCGTCGCCTGAGCGGGAGGTCCTCATGCACGGCACGATCGGTGCGGATGCGGTTGCCCATGCCCCGGCGCCGGGCACGCCGCTGGCGCAGTTCTTCATTCCGGCCGCCGCCTCGCTGCAGGAGCGGCGGCCGCGCACGCTCAAGCACGGCGACACCTTCGCCGTGTTCGACCACAATGGCGATGCGCTCTCCGGGCCGGGCAGCCCGGAGGGCCTCTATCATCGCGACACGCGCTATCTCTCGCATCTCTACCTGACGGTTGCCGGTCAGCGGCCGATGCTGCTGTCCTCGACGCTGCGCGACGACAATGCGACGCTGACCTGCGACCTCACCAATCCCGACCTGTTCGATGCCGAGGGCCGGCTGGTGCTGGAGCATGACCTCCTGCATCTGCGTCGCTCGCGCTTTCTGTGGAACGGCGCCTGCCATGAGCGCATCGCCATCCGCAACTTCGACGACCGGCCGCGGCGGGTACGGATCGATCTCGCCTTCGCCGCAGACTTCGCCGACCTGTTCGAGGTGCGGGGCACGCAGCGGGCGCGGCGCGGCACGCTGCAGGAACCGGAGGTGACGCAGGATCGAGTCAGGCTCGCCTATCTCGGTCTCGACGGACGGCGGCGGGAGACGATGCTGCACTTCGACCCGGCGCCGCAGGAACTGACAGCGGACCGCGCCAGCTTCGTCTTCGACCTCGCCTCGCGCGAGGCACGGATAGTGGTGCTGGAGATTGCCTGCGACGGCGTCGGCGAGGCGCCGGCGCGTCCTGCCTTCCTCCGCGCGCTAAGGGAGGCGCGCCGCGCCCTGCGTTCCTCCGCCTCGCGGGCGACCGCGATCGTCACCTCCAACGAGATCTTCAACGAGGCGGTACGACGCTCGGTCTCCGATCTCTACATGCTGGTCACCGACACGCCGGAGGGGCCATATCCCTATGCCGGCATCCCATGGTTCAGCACGGTGTTCGGGCGGGACGCGCTCATCACGGCGCTCGAGACGCTGTGGCTCGACCCGGCTATCGCGCGCGGCGTGCTGCAACATCTCGCCGCCAACCAGGCGAGCGAGTTCGACCCGGAGGCCGATGCCGAGCCCGGCAAGATCCTGCACGAGGTGCGCCATGGCGAGATGGCGGAACTGAGGGAGGTGCCGTTCCGCCGCTATTACGGTAGCGTCGATTCTACCCCGCTCTTCGTCATGCTGGGCGGCGCCTATCTGGAACGCACCGGCGACATCGTCACGCTGCGCCGGCTCTGGCCGAACATCGAGGCGGCGCTGGGCTGGATGGAGAGCCATGGCGATCGCGACGGCGACGGGTTCATTGAATATGGCCGGCAGACCGAGGAAGGGCTGATCAACCAGGGCTGGAAGGACAGCCATGATTCCGTCTTCCATGCGGACGGCACATTAGCGCGGGGCCCGATCGCCCTTGCCGAGGTGCAGGCCTATGCCTATGGCGCCTGGCGGGCGGCCGCGGATATCGCCCGCGCCCTGCGGCACCCTGAACGTGCGACCGGGTTCGACCGGCGTGCAGAGGCGTTGCGCGCCGCCTTCGATGCGGCCTTCTTCGACGTGGCGCTCGGCACCTATGTGCTGGCGCTTGACGGCGGGAAGCGGCCTTGCCGTGTCAGGAGCTCCAATGCCGGGCATGCACTGTTCACAGGCATCGCCCTGCCGGAGCGGGCAGGCGCCGTGGCGAGCACGCTGATGGGGCCGACGCTATTCTGCGGCTGGGGCGTTCGCACCATCGCCAGCAGCGAGGCGCGCTACAACCCGATAAGCTATCACAACGGCTCGGTCTGGCCGCACGACAATGCGCTGATCGCCGCCGGCCTCGCTCGCTATGGTTTCAAGCAGGAGGCGGCGCGCATCTTCGAAGGGCTGTTCGCCGCCTCGACCTATATCGACCTGCGCCGCCTGCCGGAGCTGTTCTGCGGCTTCGCCCGCCAGCAGACGCGCGGGCCGACCTTCTACCCGGTCGCCTGCATGCCGCAGGCCTGGGCGGCGGCGGCCCCGCTCTACATGCTGCAGGCTTGCCTCGGGCTCGGCTTTGACCCGGAGCAGATGCACATCACCTTCGACGAGCCCGCGCTGCCGGACTTCCTCGGAGAGGTCACGTTGCGCAACCTCAGGCTCGATGATGGAGCTGCCGACGTCGCGCTCCGCCGTTCCGGCTCAAAGGTGGTGGTCGATGTGCTCGACCGGCGCGGCTCCTTGCGGGTGCTCACGACGAGCTGACGCGGCTCAGGCGGGCGCCGCCCCGCTCACTCTTCGCCATCGTCGTCCAACTCCTCAAGAAGGGCGACGAGTTCGGTGACGCGTGCCGACGGATGTTGTCGGCCTTCATTGATCAAGGCCTCGTCGGCCTGGCGCCGGGCCCAGGCCTGCGCCAGTTCCTCGCTCGTGGCTCCGGTCATCAGGATATCGGCAATGATGCTCTCATCGACCGGGCCGAGCACGGCGACGATGTCACTGGCGTTCATGAGGTCCTCCCTGTCGAAACATCTTCGATGAGATTGGCCGGCGAAGGCAGAGTTCTATGCCGGCGTAAGCGGGACGGTCGTCAGGAACTGATCCTCACGCTGACATTGCGAGGACCGTCGCTGCGCCGCACGCTCAATGTTACGCGCGTGCCCGCGGGCGTCAGGCCGATGCGGTTGCGCAGGCTGGCGGCGCTGTGAACCGGGCGGCCGTCGACAGCTGTCACGACATCGCCCGCCGCGAGGCCGGCTCTTTGAGCGGGCGAGCCCGGCTCGACACCGGCGATCACCGCGCCACGGACCTCACCCAGCCCAAACGCTTCGGCGACGTCCGACGTGACATCCTGAACGGCGATACCGACCCGACCGCGATGGACCCTGCCGTCGTGCGCCAGCTGGTTCATCACCGCCAGGGCCATGTTGCTCGGCACGGCGAAGCCGATGCCGACATTGCCTCCCGCCGGGCTCAGTATGGCGGTGTTGATGCCGACCAGCCGCCCGTCCGGTGTCACCAGAGCGCCGCCGGAATTGCCCGGGTTGATCGAGGCGTCGGTCTGGATGAAGTACTCATAGCCGTCATTGCTGATGCCGGTGCGCCCGAGCGCGCTGACGATGCCGGAGGTCACCGTCTGGCCGAGGCCAAGGGATTGCCGATGGCAACCACATAGTCGCCGACCTTCAGCCAGTCCGAATCGCCGCTGGATGAAAACTCCGTGGCAGGTCAGAAGTTTGGGGCTGAGGCCTCAAGGACCGTGCGTATCGTCGCGAGACGAGCCGGCTCCTCGACAATCCGGTTCAGCAATGACTCTGAAAGCGTCGCCCGGTGCTCAATCTTCCCTTCGTAACGAGGTTTGAGGCCCCCACGGAGCTGAGCCGAGTAGGGTTGCTCACGGAAATAGCGGAATACCGTCTTGCCTAGGGCTCGGTTTCGATAGCGGAGCGGATTCACATCAGGTTCGACGAGCCGGTCCTGCCGGCGTTCCTCGAGGAGGTCACCATCCGCAATCTGGTGCTCGACGGAGGTTCGGCGGACGTCACGCTGCGCCGGTCCCGCTCGCAGGTGGTCGTCGACGTGCAGCAGCGCCTAGGGCCGGTCCGCGTGGTGACCACGCCGTGATGGAACCGGCGGCGCCGGAACGCCGCCCGGTCATGGGCCGGGCGGCGGGCCGACGCTGCCTGCCGGGGGTGGAAGCATGAGCAGCTCCGCAAGCTTGACGATTTGCTTCCGCCCCTCGCCGTCGATGATCTCCAGGCTCGAAAGCCCGGTGGCGCCTTCGTCTACAGTCACACTGCGCGGTCGATAGATCAGGTGATCGAGGCCCTCGAGGGCGACGTCGACGATATCGTCTTTGGGATCATAGGTAATACCAAAAATCGGAACCCACTTGGTGGCGACTTGATCCCCCAAGGGCAGTGCGGCGACCTCGATCTGAGCCCGTTTTCCCTGCAACCCCTTAGATACGCGATCGCAGTACGATTGCCATTCGCTCTTGGAGAGTTGTCGGACGGACATGCGGAATCTCCTGTGTGGTTATGGCGAGTGGTGCTCCAGGAGGGTAGGACACGACGTGTCACCTCCGTGCGGAATCCGAAAACGCCGCGCGGTGATTTGTGGGCTGACCACATTGTGCCTGATGCAGATCGGTCGTGAATTGACGACCGTCATTGTCGTGGCCGCCTGAATAGGCGAAGCAATTCATCATGAGGACGGGCTTCGTCTCGCCGATGACCAGGTTTTGCGCTTCCCGGTAGCCTCCTCATATTCAGGGCAAGAATGTAGATCTCTATCGAACCGCGACGGAGTGTTGATTGAGCGAAGATCCCTACAGGGTGCTGGGCGTGAGGAAGGAGGCCAGTCAGGAGGAAATCCAGAAGGCCTACCGCAAGCTGGCAAAGAAGCTGCACCCCGATCTCAATCCCGGCAACAAGCACGCCGAGGAGCAGTTCAAGGCGGCCTCGGCGGCATATGACCTGCTGAGCGATCCCGAAAAGCGCGCGCGCTTCGACCGCGGAGAGATCGACGCCGAGGGCCATGAGCGCCCGCGCCAGCGCTACTACCGGGATTTTGCCGGAGCGGGCGCCGGCGAGCATCCCTACGCCACGGCGGAGGGTTTCTCGGACTTCAGCGACGAGGGTGATCTGTTCTCCAGCATTTTCGGGCGCGGCGGACGCTTTAACCTGAGAATGCGGGGACAGGATGCGCATTACCGCCTCCCGGTGGAATTCCTGGAGGCCGTCAACGGTGCGGTGCGCCGTGTCACCCTCGCCGACGGCGCGACGGTGGACGTGACCGTTCCGCCGGGCGCGCGCGACGGGCAGGTACTGCGGCTCACCGGCAAGGGAAGCGCCGGCGTCGGCGGCGGCCCGCCCGGCGATGCCTTTATCGAGATCACCGTCAAACCCCATCCGATCTTCACCCGTAAGGGGGACGACATCCACCTGGAGCTTCCTATTTCGCTTACCGAAGCCGTCAAGGGGGGCAAGATTTCAGTTCCCACGCCTGGTGGGCCGGTGACGATGAGGGTTCCCAAAGGCTCCAATTCCGGGACCGTTCTGCGCCTGCGCGGCAAGGGCGTCCCGCGGGCAAACGGAACGCGTGGCGATGAATACGTCAGGCTGAAGATCGTTCTGCCGGACAAGCCCGACCCAGAACTGGAGCGGTTCGTACAAGGATGGGCCGCAGGCAAGAGCCACAATCCGCGCCGCGGCATGGGGGAATGGAATGCTCGATTTTGACGAGTTCGTGCTGCGGGTGAGACTCAGTCAGGAGACCGTCGAGGCATGGGTTGTGGAAGGGTGGCTGCGCCCCCGGCGAACCGAGCAGGGACGGGCCTTCTCGGAAATGGACGTCTCACGTGTGCAACTGATCCAAGACCTGCACAACGACTTGGGCGTCAATGAGGAGGGCGTTGCAATCATCCTGGACCTCATCGATCAGATGCATGGTCTGCGCAGGACACTGCGCGAATTGTGTGATGCGATCGGCGTGCAGCCGACCGAGCTGCAGCATCGCATCTTGGCGGGAGTCCGTAGTCGGCGCCCCATTCTGCTGAAGGGGAACGACGAACCGTGACCTGCTTGCCGCCCTGAAGATCGTATTGTCGCATAAGTGCGGAGGGAGTGGGTTGTGAAATTGCTCGAACGGTTGGATATCAACACAGCGCAATGGCATTTGGCGAGCACCTACGAGAAGTTCGAGCAGGTGGTCGTGCTGGCTTTGACTGGGCTGATCATCGTCGTCATCGCTTCTGCTGTCTGGCATTTGGCCGCCAAAGTCTTGTTCAGCCTCATTCTGTCAAGTTTCGACCCGACAGATCCGGCGGTGTTTCAAACCGTCTTCGGAATGATTCTGACCGTTATTATCGCTCTGGAGTTCAAGCATTCGATCTTGATAATGGTTAGGCGTCAGCAGAGCGTTGTACAGGTCCGCGCAGTTGTTCTGATCGCAATGCTGGCGGTGATTCGAAAGTTTATCATCATTGATATTTCGACAACGACAGCAAGCCACGTCTTGGCGTTGGCTGCAGCCATTACTGCCTTAGGCGCCGTTTACTGGCTGGTTCGCGAACAAGACCGCAAGGACCAGATCGACGTTCTCGAAAGTGGCACGCGCGAAGTCCGCGACCGCGCATGATTCACGCGTAGATCGAATATCCAGCGCGAACTTGGCCACGGTCTCAGTGGTTCGTCCCGACTTTTTACAGCGCGCGGGCTGGGTCTGCAGGGCCTTCGGACGAGTAATGGGACCCGCCGGCCGATCCGCGGTGCGTCACTTCGGCCAGACGCCCCTTACAGCTGAACTGACGGTTGTCAGGGCGGCTGTTCCTAGCCTGTGCGAATGGTCGGCCGAAGGCAGTCTGTTAAGGCCGGCTGACGAACGCCGCAGAGGATCGGGATTCATGAGATGGGTCAGGAGCGAGCATGTCGTCGCCACACAACAAAGAGGATGAGGTAGTCGCAGCCGAGGCCGTAGATATCGGAACGTTGCTCGCGGAGAATGCGTCGCTCCAAGATCGCCTGCTGCGTGCGTTGGCTGAAGCTGAGAACGTTCGGCGACGGGCGGATCGTGACATGGAAGAGACGCGCAAATTTGCCGTAGCGGAATTCTCGCGCGAGCTCTTACCGATTCTCGACAATCTGCAGCGCGTTCTCGACGCGAAAAGGCGGACGGAGAACCAGGTGAGTGACGCGTTGGTAGAAGGCGTCACGACAACGTTGCGCCTTTTTCTTCAGACCCTCGAGCGCTTTGGAATCAAGAAGATCGCTGCCCTGGGAGAGCGCTTTGATCCAACCCTGCATGAGGCGCTGATGGAATCTGCGGACCAATCTCACCCGCCAGGAACTGTCATGCAGGTCCTGGAAGAAGGCTTCACTATCCATGGACGCCTTCTGAGACCAGCGAGAGTGGTAGTAGCGAAGCCGATGCGATCTGATGGCTAACATCGCCAACCAGTTGAGGAATGCCCCACGGCAGCCACGTGAGGCTTCGCGAGGGTCATGCAACGAGTGAGCAGCGGGATCGATCTGGAGGTCGTGCAAACAGAGGTCGGGATGGGCCGAGGCTCACCATGCCGCGTCAGAGTTGCTTCGGGTGGTAGTCGCAGAAGAGCCAGCAGCATGACGACACGGGCGCGTTGCCATAATCGCAAGACGCGGAGCGCGGCTGGGAAACGTTGGCGCCGCCTACGCAGCCTTCCTGCTTTCCGGCTCCCTGATCAGCGCGTCGGGATCAGATCCGACTTCCGCTGCCGACACCGGTCGCTCCCAATTCGGAACGCGCAGCGCGGGATTGGACGGACCTTTAACTGGGGCAGTTTGCAGGGTTCTGAGCGCGATGCTCTGCAACGCGAGCCACGGAAATACTGCGGCAACGCTCATATGCGAGACGAATACTATGGAGAGAACCGCCTCTGTGAACATTTTACTAGCCTCTCGTATTATTGGCAAAGGGCCGGAAGGGCTGACCCACGCCACGACCTCATCCTGTTGCGGCTTCTCATTCGCGGTGACCGGAATGATGAAGTCGTCCGTTATCCGCTCTTCGGCCTCGATGCGCTTGACAACGAATCCACGCAACGGCCGGAAAGGCTTCCTCGTCCTCCGGACCACCAAACCATATTGTGCCAAAGCGACGGCGGATGGCCATCCACCGTCCCTTTGGAGCTAGGTACGGCTAAACGAATTTCAAGCGTCACCGTCGAGCGGATCGGAGCAGCGCCGCCTTCACGAGCTGCCCCAAGAAAATCCGCAAGTGGAGCGGGGGGACGAACCCCGCCTGATCTCTTCGCGCGGCGTCAAAGGGCTTCGCCCATAGAGGTGATAAAGTAGCATGCCGTCTGCTTTGCAAGGAGCGGCCATGGTGCTTCTCGTGCTGGCGGGAGGACCCGTGCCGAACTTTAGTGCCGAACCCTTTTGCCGCGGGATCGCCGAGCTTCTCCGAGAGCCGGAATACCTACAAATATGTCTAGACAGGGAGCGGGAGGCGAGCGACCAATTGAAGGCTTCGTGGCCTAAGTTCTCGCCGGCGGATCGCACGCGCTGCCTGCACCTCAGCTCACTGGGGAGCGCTCCTAGCTATGTCGAATTGCTCGCCTGTCTCGAGATTGCACAGGAGATTCGCGAGCGCGAAACACGTGAACGTGGGAACGGTTTCAGTCTGCCTCCTCGACGCAAGGCCGGCATGGCATAGAGCGGTGGTTGACGAGCCCTGAAGGCCCATGTGCTCGGCCAGACGCGAGAGCGTTACGCGTCCGGATCGGGCTCGATCGATTCAAGAATTTCAACAAGCGCGCCGACGCGTCCGGAGGGATGGGGCCGCCCCTCGTTGGTCAGCGCCTCATCGGCGTTGAGCCACGCTCACGCTTCCGCCAGCTCTTCGGACGTCGCTCCCGTCTGGTTGATCTCCGCGATCAAGATCTCGTCGACGGGCCCGAGAATGGCGGTGATTTCCTCCTCGGTCATTGTCTGTCCTCCGTCGTGCCCTTGTCGTGGTGGGCGACGACCGCGCGGCCGAGACGTTGTGATCTCGGCCGCCGGCCATCGCGGTCAAATTGCGTGCTTCAACGATATCCCGCTCGGCTGAGAGCCCAGTCGAGTTCCCGCAGCGACGGCTGGACGAGCACCTGGCCGCCGATCGTCACAGTCGGGCTTCCGATCCGCCCACCCGCCAGCCATTCGAGCTGGTCGCGCGCTTCGGGATGAAGGTCCCAGTCGATGAACCGATAGGGGATGCCGGCCCGGTCCAGATGACGGCGCACCATCATGGTGATGCCGCACCAGCGGCTGCCATAGACGGCCACGTCCGCGACCTGCGGACGGTACGGAAAGGGGGAGTAGGTTGACGCATACATGGTCCAATCTCCTCAAGCCGCCTTAGGGGTTGCCAATTGGTCCAGTGCGCTGAACAACTCGTAGATGTCGGGGACGTGCTGGAGCTTCGGCGAGACCTGCGCGTAGCGGATGATGCCGTTCTCGTCGACGATATAGAGCGCCCTTTCGGAGAAGCCGTCGGCCTCGCGCCAGACCTTGTAGCGGCGCGCGACGTCGCCCTTCGGATTGAAGTCGGCGAGCAGCGGGAAGGTCAGCCCGCGCACGGCCGCCCACGCCCCATGGCTGTAAAGGCTATCGACGGAGATGCCCATCACCTCGGCGCCGCGCTTGCGGAACTCATCGAGCTCGTGCTGATAAAGATCGAGCTGGCGGCTGCACCCCGGACTCCAGTCGAGCGGATAGAAGGCGAGGACGACACGCCGGCCCCGATAGTCGGACAGGCGAATGGTGCGGCCATTCGCGTCGGGAAGCGCGAAGTCGGGCGCGGGTTCTCCGACGGCAAGCGGCGTGTTGACAGCATCGCCCTCCATCGGGGGCGCGTGTTCATGGAGATCGACGATGTCATCAATGGTGGGGCCGGACCGGACCTGCCTCGCATTGCCGGACACCTGGATGCGCCAGAGCTCCTGCACCATGCCATGAAGGACGGACAAAGCCTTCCTTTCGGCACTGTCGGGAAGCTGCGGCGCAAGTGAAGCAAAATCAGCCTCAAGCTGCTCAATTCGGCTCGGCCGGACATTTAAAGGGCCTGCATGGCTGTCCATGGCTAAACCTCCTTCTTCAACCTGTATCCTTTCGTTCCTTTGAGTGATGTGCCGTGAACGCCGGACGACGCCACGAGCAGTGGTGATATAAGGACGGCATTTGAGAGATGCCACTCGTGGTAGCCGGTGCGAACGCTCCCCAAATGAGGGGAAAGTGTTTGCATAAGGAATCACGTCGATGGAGAAACGTCGCGTCGTTTGCCCGAACTGTGACAGTATCAATGCCGTGCCGGTGAATCGGCCGGCCGAGGCGGCAAAGTGTGGCCGATGCCACGCGAAGCTGTTCCAAGGAACGCCGGCTGAAGTTGATGCCGCCCGACTGGAGAGGCACATCGCCAATTCCGACATTCCGGTGGTCGTGGATTTCTGGGCGCCCTGGTGCGGCCCTTGCCGGGCGATGGCGCCGATCTTCGCCCAAGCCGCGAAAACGATTGAGCCGAGAGCTCGGTTCGCGAAGGTGAATGTCGATGAAAATCCTGAGGCGGCGCGCCGATATGGGGTCCAGGGGATCCCGGCTCTTTTGGCCTTTTCGGAAGGCAAGGTGGCAGCCCGGCAAGCCGGCTTGACCGACGCGAACACGCTGCACGGGTGGGTCGAGCGCCTGGGGGTCTGTTCGAATCCAGGCTGATCGGGGGGCTTCGCCTCTTGAACCGCTAAAGCGCTGAACTAAATTAAGAAACGCCGGCTGCCACTCCGGGGCCGGCGGCGATCGGTTGGGCGCCAACGGCGCCCGGCGTTCGCCGTGAAGTCGTGTGTCCATGTTGCTCAAAGGAGAATGTGGCTATGAGCACCGTTTTGGATTTCTCTCCCTTGTTCCGGTCGAGCGTCGGCTTCGACCGAATGTTGAACGCGCTCGAGAATGCGAGGCGCGTTGCGTCCATCGACAATTGGCCGCCCTACGACATCGTCAAGACGGGTGAGGACGAGTACCGCATCACCATGGCGGTGGCCGGTTTCACCGAGGACGAACTGACCATCACGCAGGAGCAGAACATGCTCATTGTGGCGGGCCACAAGTCCGGCGAATCTGAAGAGAACGGGCAATATCTGCATCGCGGTATTGCGGGCCGTGCCTTCCAGCGCCGCTTCGAGCTTGCCGACCATGTGAAGGTCGTCGGCGCCAGCCTTGTCAACGGTCTGCTGACGGTCGAGCTGAAGCGCGAAATTCCCGAGGAAATGAAGCCGCGCCGGATCGCGATCGCGACTGGCGAGACGCTGCCTAGGGTCGAGGCCAGACAGGCCGAGCCCGAGAAGCTCGCCGCCTGAGGCTTTCCGTCAACGCGGTTTCTGCAAGGTGCCGGGCAGCGTGCCCGGCGCCACGGGAAAGCTTTGCCAAACAACGAACAGAAGGAGAAGCAGTATGAGTGTGCGTGATCTGATCCCGTGGGGTCGCTCCAGCAACCAGGCCCCCACTGTGTTTCGCGACGATGATCGCAACCCGTTTCTCTCGTTGCACCGCGAGGTGAATCGGCTCTTCGACGACGTCTTCCGCTCGTTCGACAGCCGCCTGCCGGCCTTCGGCTCGCTGTCGTCGTTCAGCGCGGCCTGGCCGAATGTCGAGATCTCCGAGACCGACAAGGAGATCAAGGTGAACGCGGAAGTGCCCGGCCTGGACGAAAAGGACATCGAGGTTCTGCTCGATGACGGCGTGCTGACGCTGAAGGGCGAGAAGCGTTCGGAAACCGAGGACAAGGACAAGCAGTTCTCGGAACGATTCTATGGCCGCTTCGAGCGCCGCATCCCACTCGGCGTGGAGGTCGAGCAAGACAAGATCGACGCGCGCTTCAAGAACGGCGTGCTGAGCATCGTACTGCCAAAGAGCGCGAAGGCGCAGTCGCAGGTGAAGCGCATAGCGATCAAAAGCTGACAGGCCTGACTGCTGGCGGCGGGCCGACTGGCCGCCGTCAGCAGCATCCTTCGCCAGAATGGGAGGGATAAATGATGGAGAACATCAGACAGACAGAGAATAGCAGATCACCCACAGTGGCGCGGACATGGCCCTTCAACGACAATCGGGTTCAGCCGCTTTCGATGGGGCGCTCGGTTTTCCCGGAGGATGCCGTCGCCCACATCTACAAGCCGCCCCGTTCGGTGATGACTTCGGGAAAGGCGCGGACGAGGGGCTGGAAGTTCCGTTTTGAGCCGCGCCGCGCACCCTTCATCGAGCCGCTGATGGGTTGGACCGGCAGCGATGACACGCTGACTCAGGTCGAGCTCAGCTTTCCGACGCTCGATTCGGCGGTTCGCTACGCTGAACGGCAAGGTCTGAACTATGTCGTGGAGGGCGACGTGCACCGCGCTCCGATAGCAACTCGCGCGGGGCGTATGATGCATTCGTTCTCCGACGCTACCTTGAAGAAGCTCGGCCTGACGCATCTTCAGGGAACTTACGGAAAGGCTCTGGAGGACGCGGCCAACCGAAACGATCCTGTAGGCGCGGAACACTGGGATTCGCCAATGCAGGTTCTGGCTGACGCGACTTTGTCGCCCGACGCCAAGCGATCGATCCTGATGAACTGGGCCTATACGGAGTACCTGATCGATCAGGCGACGAACGAGGGTATGCCGGAAAACGATCGCCCCTCTCGTCTGGACGAGGTGGAGCAGGCCTTGCTGGCGCTTGAACGCGAGGTCGCGGCCGGCGGCGCCCGCCGCACACGAAAGGCGGCGTGAGGTGCGACCATGGACCCGTCCGTCGTCTTTGATTGCGAAAGGGTTCTGCCGAACCGCTTCGCGCTGACCTTGGCAGCGGCCGCGCGTAGCCGGGCGCTCAACAGGGGACATCCTTCGCGGATCGCCCGGCCGGCGGCCAGCACGGTCGACCTCGCGCTGCACGAGATCGCTGCAAACGCCTTCACGGAGGAGGAACTCGCCCCCTTCCTGCCGAGCCAGGACGGCGCGAGGCTGCTTCCGACTCCGGCAGGCCCCGCGCGTCGGGCCGACGCGGCTGCGCCGCTCTCTCTCGAAGCCAGATCTTTTACTGATGATTGTCATCGCGGGACCGCTTGCGGGTGGGGCATGCAGACGCCTGCTGGTGACGCATCCAACCGACAAGAAGGAGGAATGAACAATGGCAAACTCACTGTCTTCCAGTAACCGGACGGCCTTCGATGTCGTCAACATCGTTGCCGGTCTCGGTCTTCTGCTCTCACCTTGGTATCTGGGCTTCACGAACGAAGCCTATGCCTCGTGGAATGCCTGGATTGTAGGTGCTGCCGTCGCCGTGATCGCGGCTGCCGCTCTTTTTGCATTCCATGAAGCTGAAGAGTGGGTCAATCTGGTGGCTGGCCTCTGGGCCGTGCTCGCGCCCTGGGTGCTCGGCTTCTCAGCAGTTACTGTCGCGATGTGGGCGCACGTGATTGCCGGCATCGTGGTGGCTGTAGTGGCCGGCGCTTGCATCTGGTTCGTCCGTGGCCGCCCGCTCTCAACCGCGTGATGTATTTCGGCAGGACCGGCCCGGCCCGAACGCCGGGCCGGTTTGTGTCTTCCGTCTGACCTCAGACGGAAAGGAGGAGGCCAAACCGTCGGGTCAAACGGAGATTTGCTCATGATCAGAAAGGACACCGTCGTCCATCGAGCCATCATCGCTTTCTGGGTGGCGGCTGCAATTGTAGTGGGACTGCCCTCTTACGCTGTCGGGCAGGCGGTTCCGGGCATAGCCGGGCAACTTCCGACGCTCGCGCCTGTGCTTGAACGGGTCACTCCCGCAGTCGTCAACATCTCTGTCATTTCGGAAACGCCGGCGGCGTCCAACCCGCTCTACAACGACCCGTTTTTCCGCCGCTTCTTCGACCTGCCGGACGCGCCGCCGCCTCAGCAGCGCATGAGCGCAGGGTCAGGCGTGATCGTTGATGCGGCGCGAGGCCATGTGCTCACCAATCACCACGTTGTGGCGAACGCACAGGAAATCACGGTCACGCTGAAGGATGGACGGCGCCTGCCTGCCAAGCTTGTCGGCTCTGACCAGGCGACGGATATCGCCTTGCTCAAGGTTGAGAGCCGTAATCTCGTAGCGTTGGAGATCGGCGACTCCGATCATCTCAAGGTCGGTGACTATGTCGTCGCCATCGGCAACCCGTTCGGGCTTGGCCAGACGGTGACCTCCGGTATCGTCAGCGCGCTCGGGCGCAGCGGCATCAACAACGAGGGCTATGAGGATTTCATCCAGACGGATGCGTCGATCAATCCAGGGAATTCGGGGGGTGCACTGGTCACGCTGGACGGCAAGCTCGTCGGCATCAACACAGCGATCCTCAGTCCGGCCGGCGGCAATATCGGCATCGGATTCGCGGTGCCCAGCAATATGGCCGTTACCGTCATGAAGCAGCTGATCGAGCACGGCGAGGTGCGGCGTGGCCGGATCGGCATTGGCATCCAGGACGTCACTCCGGACCTCGCGGAGGCGCTGGGGCTCGGCGACCTGCGGGGTGCCGTGATCGCCAATGTCGAGCCGGGGTCACCGGCCGAGCGCGCCGGTTTGCAGGTTGGCGATGTCGTCACTGCCGTTGACGGACGCGCTGTTCTCGGATCGGCCGACCTGCGCAACCGGATCGGCCTCAAGCCCGCCGGGACCGACGTCAGGCTGACCGTGGCGCGTAGAGACGGCGTGCGCGAGGTCAAGGTCCGGATCGAAGCCGGCGAGCGTAACGCGTCCACTCAGCTGGCCGGAACGGCGTTCGAGGGCGCAAGCTTGCGAAATGCCTCCCGCCAGGAGGCGCGGGAGATCGGATCGGGCGGCGTGATTGTCGATAGCGTAACTCCTGGAAGTCGCGCGGCGCGTGCGGGCCTTCGCCCCGGCGACATGATCCTGGCGATCAATCGAATGCCGGTAACGTCCCTCGATGATATCCGCCGCTGGACCTCCGACCGTCACACCACACTCGCCGTTGAGCTCGCGCGGGGCGGCAGCCGCCTGCTGCTGATCATCAGGTGATCGGAGAGGGCGGCGATGGAAATGGACAAGAAGACTCAATTCAACATCTGGTACTGGATCGCAGCATTCTTCTTCCTGATGGCGTTCCAGTATGTGTTCACGACGGCCACGCAGGTGGCGCAGATTCCCTACAGTCAATTCGAGAGCTATCTGCGAGACGGCAGGATCGCCGAGGTGGCCGTGTCGGACCGCTTCATTCAAGGGCGGTTCAAGGACCCCGTCGAGGGCCGGTCGATGTTCATCACGACGCGGGTCGAGCCGGATTTTGCCCGCGATTTGCAACAGCACGGCGTCGTCGTTAGCGGGCAGATCGAGAGTACCTTCCTGCGTGACCTCCTGTCCTGGGTCGTGCCCGTGGTGCTCTTCGTCGGCATCTGGATGTTCATGCTCAAGAGGATGGGCGGTGGCCTCGGCGGCGGGCTGATGCAGATCGGCAAGTCGAAGGCGAAGGTCTATGTCGAGAAGAATACTGGCGTGAGCTTCGATGATGTCGCCGGCGTCGACGAGGCGAAGGACGAACTGAAGGAGATCGTCGACTTCCTGAAAGACCCACAGGGCTATGGCCGGCTCGGCGGCCGTATGCCCAAGGGCGTGCTCCTCGTGGGTCCGCCCGGCACCGGAAAGACGTTGCTGGCCAAGGCCGTCGCCGGTGAGGCCGGCGTTCCCTTCTTCTCGATCTCAGGGTCGGAGTTCGTCGAAATGTTCGTCGGCGTTGGTGCAGCCCGCGTGCGCGATCTGTTTGAGCAGGCGCGCGCCAAGGCGCCGGCGATTATCTTCATCGACGAACTCGATGCGCTCGGCCGGGCCCGCGGCATCGGGCCGCTCGTGGGCGGCCACGATGAGAAGGAGCAGACGCTCAACCAGCTCCTCGTCGAGCTGGACGGGTTCGATTCGTCGACAGGCCTCGTACTGTTGGCCGCGACCAACCGCCCCGAGATTCTCGATCCGGCCCTGCTGCGAGCCGGCCGCTTTGACCGACAGGTCCTGGTCGACCGGCCCGACAAGACCGGCCGCGTCCAGATCCTGAACGTTCATCTGAAGAAGGCGAAGCTCGGGCCAGAGGTGGATGCGGAGAAAATTGCTGCGCTCACCCCGGGCTTCACGGGCGCCGACCTCGCCAACCTCGTCAACGAGGCGACGCTGCTGGCGACGCGCCGCAAGGCCAACGCCGTGATAATGGAGGACTTCAACAACGCGGTCGAGCGCATCGTGGCGGGGCTCGAAAAGCGCAACCGTCTGCTCAACCCGAAGGAGCGCGAGATCGTCGCCTATCACGAGACGGGCCATGCGCTGGTGGCCATGGCGCTGCCCGGCGTTGATCCGGTCCACAAGGTCTCCATCATCCCGCGCGGCGTCGGCGCGCTCGGCTACACGATCCAGCGGCCGACGGAGGATCGCTTTCTGATGACCCGGGAAGAACTGGAAAACAAGATGGCGGTGTTGCTCGGCGGACGCGCGGCGGAACGGATCATATTCGGGCATCTTTCGACGGGAGCCGCAGACGATCTCGCTAAGGTCACCGATATCGCGCGCGCCATTGTCGCGCGCTACGGCATGACGGACCGGCTCGGCCACGTCGCGCTGGAGAAGGACCGCCGCTCCTTCCTTGCTACGGACCAGCCCTACTACGGGCCGCAGGAGCGTTCCTATTCCGAGGAAACCGCCGCAGCGATCGATGAAGAGGTGAAGCGCATCGTGGACGACACTTTCGAGAGGACCGTCGGACTTCTGCGCGAGCGCAGAGATGCATTGGAGCGGATCGCCCGAAAGCTCCTGGAAAAAGAGACGCTCGATGAGAAGGAGCTCGCTGCGCTGGCCAGGATGAAACCAGTACCAGCGGCCAACGCATGACCGAAGGCCTCTTTACCAGCTTGGGAGACGCACCTGCTGAGTGCGCAGAGGAAGAGCGCCTGCGCGAACTACAAAAGCTGGAGGCGCTGGGCAGACTTGCGGCCGGCATCGCTCATGACTTTAGAAATCTCATCATCGTCGTCCAGGCCGGCCTTCGGCTGATCGGCACAAAGCTGCGGGAGGGAGCGCCAGCGGCCGATGTGGACGCGCTCATCCACGAGATCATGCAGCGTACGCAAAATGCGCAGGCGCTCGCCGGACATCTGTTGGCGTTCTCGCGCAATCAGGCACTGGCGCCAAAGATCGTGAACGTCAACGAACGAATTGCGTCGATAGCATCCATTCTCGGCCGGACGTTAGGCAGGGGCATCGCAATTCGGACCGAGCTGGGCGAGGACGTCGGGATCGCTGAGCTGGATGCCGACCAGCTCGACGTCGCGGTGCTGAATCTCGCAATCAACGGACGGGATGCCATGAATGGTGCGGCACGCTGACGATCGAGACCGGCGTCGTAGCGGACGGGAGCGAGCCCGAAGACCAGCCGGGTTTCATCCGCGTCACGGTCAAGGACACAGGAATCGGCATGGACGCCGAGACGAAGGCCAGGGCGTTCGAGCCTTTCTTTACCCGCAAAGGCGACGGCAAGGGCACAGGTCTCGGATTGAGCCAGGTCTATGGCTTCGTCGTACAGTCGGGCGGCCAAGTCCGCATCGACAGCGAATTGGGAGCTGGGACCCAGGTGCATTTGTACTTACCACGGTGCGCGCGAGGCCTCCGCGCAGATCGAAGCGTGACCGTGTAAGGAAGCTGGGGAGCCAGGCAGACGGCCCGCCAGATCACATCGTAGAGCGCGATGAACCGCAGCCGGCGATGGTGGGGCCCGCCTCTCTCACCTCCGCTAGTCACGCGAAGGGCGTTGCAAGTCAGAAGGATTCTGTCGTCCATCAATTCGACTTTCGTGTGAGAATGCTTGCCTCTCTTTCGTGATGGCCAACTGATCGCACAACACCATGCCGCATCACCAGACCGAGCTTATCGCAATGCTGGCCCCCGGGGTGGTGCTTGCCTTCGGGCTGGGACTGATTGCACGGTTTCTGCGCCTGCCGCCTCTGATTGGCTATTTGCTGGCTGGGGTTGCAATCGGTCCGAACACGCCCGGTTTTATCGGCGATGTGGGGTTGGCGGGCCAAATCTCCGAACTTGGTGTCATCCTTCTGATGTTCGGGGTTGGGCTGCATTTCTCGCTTAATGATCTCCTCGCCGTTCGTCGGATTGCAGTTCCAGGCGCAATCATCCAAATCGCTGGGGCCACGGCCATGGGTACTGTCCTGACAAAGGCGTGGGGATGGGACCTGAGCGCTGGGTTGGTGTTCGGACTTGCGCTTTCGGTTGCAAGCACTGTTGTGCTGCTGCGCGCGCTCGATGAGATGAACCTGCTCGACTCTGCCAACGGACGCATTGCAGTCGGTTGGCTAGTTGTCGAGGACATCGCTATGGTCCTGGCGCTGGTGGTGCTGCCGGCTTTCGCTGTGCCGGTCGGGACGAATGATTCAGGCGCGGTAGGCCAGGCGGGAGCGACGAATCTCGGGTTCGCGATCGGGCTGACGCTGGCCAAGGTGGGCGCATTCACGGCGCTCGTGCTGGTGGTCGGTCGGCGCGTCGTACCGTGGCTGCTTAAACAGGCAGCGCGCGCCGGTTCTCGGGAGCTCTTCACGCTGGCCGTCCTGGCGATAGCACTCGGCATTGCCTATGGATCGGCGGAGTTGTTCGGGGTGTCCTTCGCACTTGGCGCCTTCTTCGCAGGTGTGGTACTCAGTGAATCCGAATTGAGCCATCGGGCAGCCACCGAGTCTCTGCCGCTGCAGGATGCCTTCGCGGTGCTGTTTTTCGTCTCGGTCGGCATGCTGTTCGACCCCTCTGTTCTCATCCGGGATCCATTGGCAGTGATCGCTGTGGTCTTGGTGATCGTTGTGGGTAAGGCTCTTGCGGCCGCAGCAATCGTTCTCGTGCTCGGCTATCCGCCTTCAACCGCGGTGATCGTCTCGGCCGCCTTGGCGCAGATTGGCGAGTTCTCCTTCATGCTTGCCGAGTTCGGTGTGTCGCTGGGGCTGATGCCAACGGAAGGCCGTGATCTGATCCTCGCCGGAGCCTTGCTCTCGATCACCCTCAATCCGTTTGCATTTGCGGTGGCAACCCTTGCAGAACCGCGCTTGACGAAATTGAGAGCGGGAGCTGGAGGGGATGCGCAGGCTGGCCGCCTGTCTGGCTTTGGCAGTGAAGAGCATCAGCGGAAATGGGCCGACCACGTGATTGTTGTGGGCGCCGGTCGGGTGGGACGAACGGTCGCCGCGGCCCTACGACAAGCCGGGGTGCCGCATGTTGTGATTGAGCGCGACCGCCGTCGCGCCGAAGTGTTGCGAGACGAGGGCACTCCGGTGACACGGGGCGATGCCGCAGCGAGGGGCGTGCTGGAAGGCGCCAGAGCGGACCACTCTCGGCTTATCGCGATTGCAGTTCCAGACGGCTATGAAGCCCGGCGTGTGCTGGAACGCGCTCGAGAAGTGAACGCCGGCGTCGAGATTCTGGTGCGTGCGCACAATGATGCCGACCGCATGTATCTCCTGTCGCACGGTGCGACGCGTGCGATCTCGGGCGAGCAAAATGCAGGTCTTGCAATGGCCGAGGCGACCCTCAGCGGGCTTGGTCTGTCGCGGACGACGGCAACGTCTACAGTGGATGCGCTGCAGCATAAGCAGGCGAAAACTGCTGATGTTCCTGGCTCTCCCGAGGAGATGCATGGTGCGCCAGAGCTGCGTCCTCACCAAGAGTAGGGCCCCTTCAGATCGGGGGAACGGAGAGCGTGCATCAGGCTAATTGTTAGCCGTTTCCTGGCCGTATAATCGTGACCTGTCTGGGACCTTCCAGAGATATTGCACCGCGCTCGCGAAGATCGGTGAATGCTCGGCAGACGGTTTCAGTAGAGAGACCGAGTAAGTCCGCGATGTCGTAGCGTGTGATAGGGAGGGCCAGACCATCTTCACCAGCCTGTCCAACTCTGTTTCGGAAGTGCACCAGGAATGCCTTCACACGCTCAGACGCCGACATTGTACTGACCACCAGCATCTGCTGTTCAAGTCGTTCGATCGCCGCAACCGTGCTCACCCGAATGAGTCGGGCAACGGTAGGGTCCGAATCCGCGAGAGCTTCTGCCGTCTTTCGCGGATAGCAGGCGATCGTTGTCCCTTCGACTATGGCCTGGACGGAGAATCCATGGTTAGCCTTTGACGAGAAGCCAAGAAAGTCTCCGGGCAGGTGGATATCCGCGATCTGTCGGCGCCCGTCGCTCCGGATGCGATATTTGCGCGTTGCGCCAGAGACAATGCGATACCACCAATCGCAATGTTGATCGCATTCAAAGATGTGCTGATCGCGTTGAAATGTGCGCAAAATGCTGATCGAGTGGATGTCCTTCCGGTTTCTAATGGTATGTTGTGCAAATTCCGGGTCGGCACATCCTGAGGAACGAAACATTGACACCCCTTTCTAGACAGCACCGCCCAGAAAGGGGGACGGTCGGGGTGACGGTATGTAATGGCACGTATAAGAGCTATTTGTGGAATCCCCTTATGGACTTTCTCTCAACGGACAAGAGGCCTTCTCGTAGTAGAATAGACGCTTGGAGCGTTCTTCAGGCGATGGGATGGCCAGGTCTATGCCGAGCCGTTGCTCGAGCGCGGCCAAGGCATGTCGTTTCTCATCCTAACGTCTCACCGGTGACCTGAGCCCCTAAACCTCCTCCAGATTTAGATAGAGTCCGTCGACACGGAGACGGACGATGCGGGCCTCACGGTTCACAGAGGAACAGATCATTGGGATGCTGAAGGAGCAGGAGGCGGGGGCGAAGACCGCCGATGTCTGCCGCAAGCACGGCATCTCCTCGGCCACCTTCTACAAGTTCAAGGCCAAGTATGGCGGCATGGACGTGTCCGATGCCCGCCGGCTGAAGGCGCTCGAGGATGAGAACGCCCGCCTGAAGAAGCTGCTCGCCGAGCAGATGCTGGACAACGCCATCCTGAAGGATGTCGCCGCAAAAAAATGGTGACGCCCGATGCGAGGCGTAAAGCCGTGGCCCACGCCTGTGCCGCGCACGGGGTGAGCCAGCGTCGGGCGTGCAAGGCCCTGAGCGTCGATCGCACCAGCATGCGCTATCGGAGCATCCGTCCCGAGGATGCAGGCTTGCGCGAGGCCATGAAGGCCATGGCCGGCGAGCGCCGCCGGTTCGGCTATCGGCGGATCCACGTCATGCTGAGGCGCCAGGGCATCGTCATGAACCACAAGAAGCTGCGCCGGCTCTACCGGGAGGAGAAGCTCCAGGTGCGCCGGCGCGGGGGCCGCAAGCGGGCGCTCGGCACACGGCGGCCCATGCTGGTCCCGGATCGGATCAATGTCCGCTGGAGCCTCGACTTCGTGTCGGATGCCTTCACGGATGGCCGCCGCTTCCGGGTGCTGGCCGTGGTCGACGACTTCAGCCGGGAATGCCTGGCGTTGGTTGCTGACACTTCGCTGTCCGGCCTTCGGGTGACGCGTGAGCTGGATGCGCTCGTGGCTGTCCGGGGAAAGCCCTCGGCCATCGTCTCGGACAACGGTACCGAGCTGACCTCGATGGCGGTCCTCACGTGGTGCCAGCAGACAGGCGTCGAATGGCACTATATCGCCCCGGGCAAGCCCATGCAGAACGGCTTCGTGGAAAGCTTCAACGGCCGGTTCCGGGACGAGTGCCTGAATGAGACCCTGTTCTCGAACCTGGCGCAGGCGCGCGCCACCATCAGCTCATGGAAGGAGGACTATAACCTCAACCGACCCCATTCGGCGCTGGGCCATCGATCCCCAGCCGAGTTTGCCGCAACACTCACACTGGAAACCGTGGCCGCCTGAGGCCACAAACCAACATGCGGACTCTCTCCTGAACCGGAGGAGAAATGGGGCTCAGGTCACCGGCACCGGCGAGCGCCAAGGCCGTCAGCCCGATCTTATTGGGGAAAGGCGAGGTGTAAACGTCGTCGCTGGTGGCGCTACTCCTTCAGACCCGCGAGAACGGCGAGCTTGATCGCCTCAGCGACGGTTTTTACTCCAAGCCGCCGCAACATCCGCGACCGATGGACTTCGACGGTTCGGACGCTGATGCCAAGGCCGTGGGCAATTTCCTTATGCGCCTGGCCCTCCGCCAGCCTAACGAGCACCTGTCGTTCGCGCGCGCTAAGGCTCTGTAGACGGGCAGCCGCTTCCTGCCGTTCATCGGAGACCGCAGGGGATGCTTCTTCCTTTAGTTCAACTAATGTCTTTGAGGTGCTGGAGACTTCCTTGCCAATGATGCCGACTGCGACCGGGCCGGTTGTCGGCAGATCGAGGCGATAGCAGTCGAAGAGGAAAGGCCTTGCTTCCTTGGACTTGGTATTGAGAAGCCGGAGCGTGCCGGTCCAGCGGCCCTCGGAGAGGAGTCGATGCCAAGCGCCATAGCGCAGCTGATCACGGTCGTCGATCGTCAGAAAATCGGCGATATGAAGCTCCGAAGCCTCGCGCATGTCGGCCAGGCCGACGTGCTGTAGGCCGGCCGGGTTCACGAACAGCGGTCGGCCCTGGAGGTTCATGATGCCAATAAAGTCAGAGGAAGCCTCGATGAGCCTTGCGAGATATGCGCTGGGAGCGGTCGTCTCGCGCCGTCGGAGCTCAAGCATGGCCTGGCTTGCAGCCATCCGCTGGAGGAGTGTCTCGACGTCCGTCGGAAAACCCGGTCGTTCCGATGCAACGATAAGGGTTGCCTCTCCATGATTGCCGATGGGTGTCGCGTGGACGGTGACCTGATTGCCGCTGACGGGACTGACGATCTTCCCGCCATCGGTGACGGCACTAAGGAGCGAATTGCGGACTGTGGGAACGAATGCCGGTGGAAGACGCCCGCTGGGACCGTAGGCGAGCTCCACCACGACGTGCAGCGTTGCTATCGACACATAGGCAAAGTCGGCACGGAGTGTCTTCACGAGAAGCGAGGCGAGGCTTTCGGCGACGGCATCCTCGTCGAGATCCTTCCAGTCCGCCTGAATTGCGGAGAGGCGGAAGAGATCGTCAAACGCACGGACCAGGTTCTGTTTTTCCGCCTCAGGCATTCACGTCTCCGCCGATCAGGGTATATCCGACAAATCCTGCGGATCGGGTCTTGCCTGCTACACCCAGGATCGGATTTCGGCTACAATTCGATATGCGTTCATCGAGTGACAGTCAGCCTTATCAGCCGCCGTGGGCAGTTGCCAGGATCGATGGACGACCTAAATTTTGCAGCGGTGGCTATGTTCTGTCCAGACGGAGCGGCGAAAGTTCGAACCGGAAAGTGAGATCATGAGGTTGGACACGAACGTGACTGCGAAGGAGCGACCGACCTACACCGTTCTCGATGACCCCGGGCTGGCTGCCGGGAACGAGATTATAGTGACCATCTTCGACTGGCAGGGAAGGGCCCCTGTGCGGGCAACCGTCGGGTGGATGGCGCATGCCCGGAAGGAGGCCAATGTTGGGCCGGACGAGAGTGACGAGGTCGAAGTCGGTCTCGCCCTTGCTCGGGCCCGGCAGCTTCAGCAGCGCTATGGGTTCCAGAGGATCGTGATCGTGCTCGAGCACGAAGATCTTTGGGACCCGGCTTGGGGCGAACTCGTGCGTCGCTGAGGCCGTACCCGACGGCGATTCAGGACGGTCGCCAGAACTGGATACGCTAGACCATGTGGCTTGCTGCCCCGACGGCTCGGCGCCGTGGCGAGCAGGGGAATCCTGCCGAAGTAGGTCTCGGCCAGTACGCTGGACTGCTGGACCAGAAAATCGCCGACGGTCGTTCAGATAGGTATTCCGTTCGTCTTTTTTCTGAAACTGACGGTCATCAGTGCTGATCCCAGAGCTGAGCTGCCATCATCCCTGTAACATCAGCAAGGGAGTTCAGTGATGCTCGCTTACCAGGGAAATGCGGGGCGCTGGTTCGATCCGCTCCGCCAGATGCGGTTTATGCAACACGATATGAATCGCCTGATGGACAGCCTCCGGGTACCGGCGCCGCCCGAGTTCCCGCTGATGAACATCTGGACGGGTCCCGACGGGGCCGTCATCACCGCCGAGATTCCCGGCGTCTCGCCGGACGACCTCGAAATCACCGTCCACCAGAACACAGTGGCGTTTCGTGGCCAGCGCATGGCCGAGCCGGTCGGCGAAGGCGACATTCTGCATCGTCGCGAACGCGTTGCCGGCGCCTTCGCGCGTAGCCTGGTGCTGCCCTTTCGGGTGGACGGGGACAAGGCAGCGGCAACGTTTCGCAACGGGCTTCTTCGCCTCGACTTGCCTCGCCCGGAGGCCGATCGGCCCCGCAAGATCACCGTCAGCCGCTCTTAAGGAGAATCGTCATGGCCGATCAGGAAATCAACGGAAGTGCGGCTGCAGAGACCACACGAGATGCTCTGGTGTTCGTACCGCCCACAGACATTATCGAGACCCAGTCCAGTCTGCTGATGGTTCTCGACGTGCCTGGCGCGGATCCCGACAGCCTCGATGTGACGCTCGACAAGCGGGTCCTGCGGATCGCCGCCCGCTCTGCGTCAAGCCACCCGGAAGGTTATTCGTTGCAGCACGCGGAGTACCGGGATGGGAATTACGAGCGGAGCTTCGTCATCTCCGAACCGGTCGACACGGCAAAAATCGAAGCTGTGTTCAAAGACGGCGTTCTGCGGTTGATGCTACCGAAGGCAACGCCTGCGCCCGCCACCAAGATCCCCGTCAAGGCCGCGTGAGGAAAGACAATGAGGATCACCGATCTTATTCCCTGGCGCACTTCCCGTAGGGACGTAGCTGTACGAACGGAGCCGGCGGATCCGATTCGTGCATTTCGGCAGGACATCGATCGCGCATTCGAGAATTTCTGGCGGATAATGCCGTCTTTACTCCCGGCGCTCAGTCAATCCGAGTTTGCCGACACCGTTCGCGTTGATGTTAGCGATAGCGGCAAAGAAGTCACTGTTACGGCCGAATTGCCGGGGCTCACTGAAGACGATGTCAGCGTTTCCATCGTAGATGGAGAGTTGACGATCCGCGGTGAAAAGAGGACCGACCGGCAATCAGAGGATGACGGGCTCATCGTCCGAGAGCGTGCCTATGGTGCCTTCGAACGCACATTGCCGCTTCCCGTGGGAGTGGATCCCGACGCGGCCGGCGCGACATTCAAGAACGGTCTATTGACGGTGGTGCTTCCAAAGACAGCCGAGGCCCTTGCCAACGTCAAGCGTATCCCTGTGCAGGCGGGTTGACATCGCCGCTTTGTAGCCCCACCCGCCTTGCCCCGCCCGCCATCCCTACCCCCGGATGGCGGGCATCTCTTTGAGAGGCGAGCGCCGCAGTGTCCATGCGTCAATGATCGGCATACCGGGCGGTGGTTCGTTGACAGTGGGCGTATCCGCTCGATCCTCGCCCATGCCGGTCGGGTCGGCAGCTACTAAATCAGCCGACCGCCTCCGAGCTCATCGATTCCCAATCTGCGGAGCAAAGCACCGATCGAGTTCAACCATATCAGCTGGAGCAAGCCGCAACTCGAGCGCCGCACGATTGTCTCTGACATGCTCCGCGGCTGCGGCCTTCGGGATGGCGACGACACCCTCCTGACTCAAGATCCAAGCGAGGGCCAGGCGGGCGCGGCTTACTCCGTAGCGGTCGGCCATGCGCGCCAGCCTTCCGTCTCGAGCGAGTTGACCTCGCTCCATTGGTGAATGGGCCATGATTGGAAGTCCTCTCTCTCTGCACCAGGGCAGGAGATCGCGCTCGATGCCGCGTCTCATCAGGTTGTATGCAACCTGATTGATCTGAACGGATTTTCCCATCGGAACGGCCGCCAGGTCTTTCAAGTCGTCAATGCTGAAGTTGCTGACGCCCCAGTACTTGATTTTTCCTGTAGCTTTGAGGGTCTCGAAGGCCTCGATGGTTTCGCTCAGCGCAACGTTGCCCCGCCAATGCAGCAGGTAAAGATCGATCCGGTCGGTGCGAAGACGCCTTAGGCTCCGGTCGCAGGAGGTCAGGACGCTGAGGCGGGAGGCATGGTGCGGGTGTACCTTGCTGACAATGAAGACTCTATCGCGCTGCCCCGCGACGGCCTCCCCCACAACCTCCTCTGCACCCCCGTCTCCATACGTCTCCGCCGTGTCGATGAGCGTCATATCGAGGTCGAAGCCGGTTCGCAGCGCTGCTACCTCTGCGCTGCGCGCGCTGCGGTGCTCACCCATCCCGCATGTGCCCTGTCCGAGCAACGGTATCATCTCTCCGGCGGGCAAAAGCATCGTCCTCATCGTGGCAGGCATAAAGGTTCCTGTTGGGCTTGGCCGCGATGAACACCGGGCAGCTTGGGTTCTCTGATGCGAGGCTGATTGATCACGCGGACCACGCGAGTTTGTGGGAATCCCTTATCGTAAAATCCCGTATGGGCCGTTGGTGGTCCCGACTGAAGGCCCGGCCGACCGATCGTCCCGTCTGTCCCGGCGACCGAGCAGGGTAGGCACCCCTATCCGGTACCAACCGCCGAAAGCTCGCTGCTTTGCCAAGGCCCACCGGCAGCCGAAGGATCCGCGATGGGTCCGACCTGAATGATGGCGCGCTCGCTAGTCCACCTCGATGATGACCTTGAGCGCTCGCGTATCTGATGCTTTCGAGAAGGTCTCGTAAGCGTCGAGAATGGCATCGAGCTTGAAGCGATGAGTGATCAGCTTTTTCGGATCGATTTTCCCGGACCGCACGGTCTTCAGCAGCATCGGTGTGGTGACCGTGTCGACCAGACGCGTGGTGATGGCGATATTGTGCGACCAAAGCTTTTCAAGATGAAGGTCAGCCTTAACACCATGAACGCCGATATTGGCGATGATGCCGCCCGCGGCGACGATCTCCTGGCACAGCTCGAATGTTGCAGGGATGCCGACGGCCTCGATGGCTGTATCCACCCCCTTGTTCTCTGTCAGTTGGAGAAGCTGCCGCTTCGCCTCACCTCCGGTGGCCTTGACCGTCTTTGTCGCACCGAAACGCTTCGCCGCCTCGAGCCGGTTCTCGTCGAGATCGATCACGATCAGTTCTGCAGGTGAGTAGAACTGCGCCGTCAGCAGAGCTGCCAGGCCAACAGGCCCCGCGCCGACGATCGCCACGGAGGCACCCGGCTGGACTTTGCCATTGAGCACGCCGCATTCAAAGCCGGTCGGTAAGATATCGCTTAGCATTACCAGAGCATCTTCATCGCTGCCGTCCGGGATAGGATAGAGGCTGGTGTCAGCGTGAGGAATGCGGACGTACTCGGCCTGCGTGCCATCAATGGTGTTGCCGAGAATCCAGCCACCGGTTGTGCAGTGGGAATACATGCCGCGCCGACAATATTCGCATTTGCCGCAGGAGGAGATGCAGGAAATCAGGACATGGTCGCCCCTCTTGAATTGCGTCACTCCTGCGCCCGTTTGCTCGACGACGCCTACGCCCTCATGCCCGAGGACGCGCCCAGGCGTGCAGGTAGGAACGTCACCTTTGAGGATATGGAGGTCAGTGCCGCAGATGGTGGTTTTCGCCACCCTGACGATGACGTCGGTCGGATTTTGGACGGCCGGAATATCACGCTCCTGGAGCGATTTCTTGCCGGGCCCTTCAAAGATGAGAGCTTTCATTGTTTTCTCCGTCGCTGACGATCGGTTGGACGTGCAGTAATCACTAGATCAGCACTACGATTGGGCCTGCACTGATGTTTGTCAGTGTCGTGAGGACGCGCCTGCATACGCGCCAAATGAGCGTGATAATTGCGCCCGCCACTGCCGGGGCGCGTCAGCCTCTGTGATCGGGGGGCAATTCACGATCGTCACGCTGGGCCACGCCTCAAAGCTGGCTCTGACGCAGATACGGATTGTTCGAGAGCGCCGGTAGCGCGGCACTTCCGGTGACTTTTTGTGTCGGATTGAGAGCCGCTTTTCGACGGTGGCCAAGGACAAGATGCTTAGCCGGTGAGCCGGTTTTTCGAAGCCGGTGCCGTTCGCCTCCTGAAGACTGCGTCGCACCCTGGCAATCACAAATGTTGAGCAACGCTGACGAGCGTCAGTGAACGGCCAGCCGCGGGCCCTCATCGTACCAGGATGATCCGGACCTTGAATTCAAGAGGTCGGTCGTGGTCGCGCCTTGGGAGGAGAGCATGATTAAGGTGTTGGTGGTCAGACTAGACGGAACGGGCGGAGACGATTTCAGGCTCGCGGCCACGGAAAGTCTGGCGAAATTGTTCAATGCCCATGTGATTGGATTGATAATTAACGTTTTGCCCGACCCAACCATCGCCGACAGCGTGGTCAACGTGAACGAGTGGTCCCGACTTCTCGATCAGGCACAGACGGCAGGAAGAGAGTTCGAGGACAAGATCAAGAACCGCCTGAAAGGCCTAGCGTCGTCATCCGAAGTGCGTCGAATCGATGCGTACGCCCATGAGCAGGCGCGTCTCACGGCACGGGAATGCCGGACGGCAGACGCCCTCATCGGTCTTCGCCTCAGCGATGAGGATGATGCGATTGAACTGCACGACGTGGTGGAGGAAACCCTGTTCGAGGCGGGAAGGCACATCTTCCTCGTGGCTGACCAGAGGAGCTTCGACGAGGGTTTTCAGCATGCGGTGGTTGCCTGGAACGGCAGTCGCGAAGCAACACGAGCGGTAGCCGAGGCATTGCCGTATCTTGAGAAGTCGAAAGCAGTCACTGTGCTCCGCCTCGGCGGGGGAACTGAGTCAATTCTGACCGCAACGCAGGATGAAAGACTCGTTGCCTATCTTCGACGACACGGCATTAACGCGGCGCTGGAGCGGGTTGCAAAGAAGGGACTTGGCGACGTCGCGACGCTGCTGGTGGATGAAGTGGTTGCGCGGAAGGGTGACCTGCTTGTCATGGGCGGCTACGGCCACTCCCGATTGCGGGAATGGCTCCTCGGGGGCGCGACGTACCAGCTCCTTCGCAAGTCGCCAGTGTCGCTCGTCATGGCGCATTGAAAGGCTTTCCGCTGGCTTCCGGAAACAAATTGTCGGGTAGTGGCCTTTGCCCCTCGCTGCGAAGGAGTCGATGAGCATGACGAATCCGGAGGACGAGGAAATTCTCGAGGCGCGGAAAGTCCGCGAAGTGGCCGGCGTATTTCATAGGAAGCATGCCCTCGAGGAAGCAATCGAAGCCCTTCTGCATGCGGGTTTCGACCGGGCGGACGTCGACATCATGGGCGAGATCGAAGCGGTCAGGCGCCGTCTGGGCACATTCTACGTTCCGCCCGAGGAACTCGCCGATGTGCCGGGGACCCCGCGCCGGGCGTTTGTCGCCCGGGATGATCTCGCGACCGCGACCGTCAGCGTGGCCGGAATCCTTTTCTATGTCGGAGCGACCGCGGCCGTGATGTCCGTCGTCGCTTCAGGTGGAAGCCTCGCAGTGATTGCCGCAGCCGCAATGGCGGCCGGGACGGTCGGAGCGGGCATCGGCACTGCCGCGGTCCGGCTGCTTGGTAGCAAGCAGGCGGAGGAGCTAGAGCTTCAGCTGATGTCCGGCGGCATCGTGATATGGGTGCGCGCCCGCACTGCGGAGAAGGAGGCGGAAGCACAGGAGATTCTGGCCAAATTCGGTGCTGAAGCGATCCGCGTGCATGAGATTGATATCGTGAAGCGGCTGGAGGACGTGCCGCTTGCGAACGTTCATCCGGACCCGTGGCTGGAAAGAGACGCGCCGACCAGAGGCTAAGGCCACGAGAGGTCGGGGTGCCTCTACGGCGCCCGCTGCGAACGGCACAGTCCCCACCCTATCGAACGATTGAAAACCGTCCCTGCTGGAGCGCGGCGCATACACCGCTGCACGGTCGGCCCGAGCCGGCCGACCTCATTGCTCCGCGGCCGGCGGCCGGCAAGCTCGTCCGTTCTGCCCGGCATTGCCGCCGGACTGACGTTCGTCAGCGTCGATGACCTGCCCCGCGGCGATACTGCCGGGCAGGTGTTGCATCGAAGTTCCCGACTGACGGAGACACGGAATGGCAGGCAAGGTGATCGGCATCGACCTGGGTACGACGAATTCCTGCGTCGCCATCATGGAGGGCTCCCAGACCAAAGTCATCGAAAACGCGGAGGGTGGACGCACGACACCATCCATTGTGGCCTTCGCGAGCGACGGTGAAATTCTCGTTGGCCAGGCTGCGAAGCGACAGGCGGTAACAAATCCCGAGAACACCATCTTCGCCATCAAACGTCTAATCGGCCGGCGCTATGACGACCCCATGGTGGAAAAAGACAAGGCTCTTGTGCCCTACAAGATTGTCAGGGCCGACAATGGCGACGCATGGGTCGAGGTGCAGGGCAAGAAGTATAGTCCGAGCCAGATCAGCTCGTACATACTGGTGAAGATGAAGGAGACTGCTGAAGCCTATCTTGGCGAAAAGGTCGAGAAGGCGGTGATCACCGTTCCTGCATACTTCAATGACAGCCAAAGGCAGGCGACGAAGGATGCCGGCAAGATTGCCGGCCTCGAGGTGCTGCGGATTATTAACGAGCCGACGGCCGCCGCTCTTGCCTATGGCCTCGACAAGAAGAAGGCCGGGACGATCGCGGTATACGACCTCGGCGGCGGAACCTTCGATATTTCGCTGCTCGAGATCGGCGACGGCGTGTTCGAGGTGAAGGCCACCAATGGCGATACATTCCTCGGTGGCGAAGATTTCGACAAGCGGATCCTCGACTGGCTCGCGAGCGAGTTCAAGAAGGACCAGGGCATCGACCTGCGCAATGACCGGCTGGCGCTGCAGCGGCTTCGGGAAGCGGCGGAGAAAGCCAAGGTCGAGCTTTCCTCGGCGCTGGAAACCACCATCAGCCTGCCCTTCATCACGGCCGATCAGAATGGACCGAAGCATCTTGAGATCAAGCTAAGGCGCGCCAAGCTGGAAGAACTGGTCGACGACCTGGTCCACCGCACGGAAAAGCCCTGCCGGGACGCAATGAAGGATGCGAAGATCAAGCCGGAGAAAATCGACGAGGTTGTTCTCGTTGGCGGCATGACGCGCATGCCGAAGGTCCAGCAAACTGTCACCGACCTCTTCGGCCGAGAGCCGCACAAGGGCGTCAATCCCGATGAGGTGGTGGCGATTGGCGCGGCGATCCAAGCGGGCGTGCTCCAAGGCGACGTCAAGGATGTGCTGCTGCTCGACGTGACACCACTGTCGCTCGGCATTGAGACTCTTGGTGGGGTGTTCACCCGTCTCATCGAGCGCAATACGACCATTCCGGCCAAAAGGAGCCAGGTCTTCTCGACCGCGGAAGACAACCAGGCCGGAGTCACGATCCGCGTCTTTCAAGGCGAGCGCGAGATGGCGGCCGACAACAAGCTGCTCGGCCAGTTCGATCTCGTCGGTATTCCTCCCGCGCCTCGTGGCGTTCCCCAGATCGAAGTGACGTTCGACATCGACGCGAACGGCATCGTCAATGTCTCGGCCAAGGACAAGGCAACAGGGAAAGAGCAACAGATTCGCATCCAGGCCTCGGGGGGCCTGTCGCAGGCCGATATCGATCGAATGATCAAGGAGGCTGAGGCAAATGCTGAAGCCGACAAGAAGCGGCGCGCACTAGTCGAGGCGAGGAACAGGGCAGACTCCGAGATTGCGGCAAGCCAGAAAGCGCTCGACGCGTCAAAGGACAACGCGCCGGCCGCAGAGAAGGAGGCGGTCGAGAAGGCGATCGAGGATTTGAAGTCGGTGGTTGGTACCGACTCGGCCGCAGATATCGAAGCCAAGGCGCAAATGCTGCGGATCGCCCTGTTGAACTTCAAGGCAAAGCTGAATGACAACTCTGCCGGTGGTGCGAGCGGACAGGACCCGACCGGCGATGATGTCGTCGATGCGGACTTCGAAGAGTTGGACGACAAGGACGACAAACGCGATGTCTGATCGTCGCGAATCGAAACGCCTGTAGCCGAAGAGACGGTCGTCGAGGGTTTGCAGCCAGGCTATCTGCTCCATGACCGATTGGTACGTTCAGCTATTGTCGCTGTCGCGGCTGTTGATCGTCGATCTTCCGATCACCTCAAGACGTGGTTGCTTGGCTTGCTCGATGTGCGGGCGCCAACCTGACGGTCGTCGCCGGTCGCTTCACTGACTTCGAACCTCAGCGTCCTCAGCCGCTGATTGACAGTGCCATTCGCATTGCTCGAACGACTGTCGCTTTAGATGAATCTGCTGCTCCTCGCCCGAAACTGACACCCGTCAGCGCGCTCCACCTGGCCGGCAGTAGCCTCGTCTAGCTGCAAGTTGCGGAGGACCGGGCGCCGGCCCTCGCAGTGCGGCCATGCCCTAACAGCGAAAGGAAGCACGACAATGAGATCCGACAGCGACATCAAGCGCGATGTGGAAACCGAGCTGAAGTGGGACCCTGACATCGACGCCACCGACATCGGCGTGGCCGTCAAGTCGGGCGTCGTGACGCTTACCGGCTTCATGCGCAGCTATGCGCAAAAATATGAGGCTGAGCGGGCGGTAAAGCGCGTGTCGGGCGTGCTCGGCGTGGCGAACGATATCGAGGTGCGGCTGCCCTCTGAAAACCAACGCCCCGACCCCGAACTGGCGCGCGAGGCCGTGGCCGCAATCAAGACCGAGCTTCCGTATGCGTACGAGAACATCAAGGTGGTGGTGAAGAGCGGCTGGGCGACCCTGGAAGGCAACGTGGAGTGGGATTACCAGCGCTCACGTGCGGAACGGGCGGTGCGCGGTCTCAAAGGCCTGAAGGGAATTTCCAACCTGATCACGTTGAAGCCTCGCGTTGCTCCATCCGAGATCAAGGCAAAGATCGAAGACGCGTTCAAGCGCAGCGCCGAGATCGATGCCAACCGCATCACGGTGACCACCAATGGCGGAGAGGTAACGCTCACCGGTTCGGTGCGCTCCTGGGCAGAGCGTCAGGAGGCCGAACGGGCCGCCTGGCGAGCACCAGGGGTCACCAAGGTCGACAATCGCATCACGATCGCTGTGTAGGCGCTCGTCACCAAAAAAGCGGAGGGGCGGACCGACGTCCGCCCTTTCACGCGGGCTTTGAGAAAAACCGGCTCTGACTTTAGGCGGTTCTGTATCGGTGAAGAGCATGCCATATGGACGTGGATCGCGGCTGCTGCTCGCCGGGCATGCGAGCCTCCGCATTGAAGTGCGACACCTATGCTATGTGATAGCTGCCGCACAAGCGGGCAGTTTTCGCGGTGCTGCAACCACACTCAATGTCGAGCAATCGGCAATCAGCCGAAGAATTCGCGACCTGGAAGACCGACTCGGCGTCTCGCTGTTTGTACGCGGTCACAGCGGCGTTTGCCTTACAAACGCCGGACAGTCCTTCGTGGGCCGGGCCCGCGGCGCACTGAACCACATAAGACATGCTGCATCGGACGCAGCCTCAGGTGGTCGTGGGGAAGTCGGCGGTATTCGCGTGGGAATATTTACGTCGTTGGCCAGTGGCTTTCTGGCCGACTTGCTGCGCACCTACTGCCAACGAAATTCGGCTGTCCGGCTCGACCTGGTGGAAGGGGCGCCTGCCGCACATTTGTCAGCGGTTCGACGGCTTCAGATCGATATCGCCTTTCTGACAGGCACGCCGACCGCAGACGACTGCGATCGGGAGCACCTTTGGACAGAACGGATATTCGTCGTTTTGCCCGTGGCGCATGAACTCGCGGGACGGCGAAAGCTCACATGGAATGACCTCCGCGCGTATCGCTTTATTGTAAGCGAGTGTGATCCCGGACCTGAGATCGAAGATTACCTTGTCAAGCACTTGGCCGACCTTGGCCACCACCCGAGTGTAGAGCGCCACGCGGTCGGACGGGACAATCTCATGCATCTGGTGGCGATGAGTCAGGGGCTAACCCTGACAAGCGAGGCCACGACAGCGGACCGCTTTCCTGGCATCGCGTATAGGCCGCTCAGCGGGCATTTGCTACCATTCTGCGCAATCTGGTCGCGCCAGAATGACAATCCGGCCCTGAGGCGGCTGCTCAGTCTTGCCAAAGCAATGTCGCGCCAGCAGCCCGACGCCAGCGGCAGGACCGGTAAAGCGGATGGTGAGAGGCGGCAGGTCAAGGCTGGGGCGGCCGCGATCCCGGGCTGCGGCGAGCCTTCCCAAATGCCCGATCAGTCGCCATGAATCGCTCAATCATTGGCGCGATGAGCTTGGCGGGATCGGGGACGGGCTTACCGGTCTCCCGTGCCAGGACATCGGCATAAGCTACCAACTGCCGATGGACGGCGGCAGGTAGTTCCACCGTCACTTTAACCGGCTTGTCGTCTTCCAGGGCCCCAAGCTTGAGTTTTGCCACGAACTATCCTCCGTAGGGTTCGAGGACCAGATCACGCGTGACGATCACGCGCACGGGAAAGCCGGGCCGGATCGTCAGGGTTGGCGGCACGTTGAGCTGACGCCGAATGATCTGCTGCCCGGCATCGTTGATCGTATCCTGGCCGCCGTTGCGTATCGCTCGCAGCAGGCGATCTTCGTCGTCAATCGCAAGCTCAGCACCGACGCTCAACAGCGTGGAGAGGCCCGCCGCCTTGGCGAGTTCCCACCAGTGGTAATCGACACCACCCTCAAGGCCAGCATAGCCCTGCGTGTCGGCTCCCGGCTGGCGCTCCAAAACGATGGAGCGTCCGTTCGGGAAGATCAGACGATTCCATGCCAGCAATACCCGCCGCTGGCCGAACTGCACGGCGTTGTCATATTGCCCGATGATGCGCGTGCCCTGCGGCACGAGAAGCATCCGCCCGGTGGGGCTGTCATAGATGTGTTCGGTCACTTGAGCTGTGATCTGTCCCGGCAGGTCCGAGCGGATCCCCGTGATCAGCGCGGCCGGAATCACAGCTCCCGCCTGCAACACGTATGGCGATGCAGGCGCTAGCACGCGGTCAGGCGCGACGGTGCGACGATCGACGGCGGCATTGAGGAAAGCGATCTGGCGATCCTGCGCAGTTGGAGCGTTGAGTTGCCCGGGAAGGCCGAGGCCGGTCAGGTTCGTGGTGGTTGCGGCGCTACCCGTCCCGGCGGGAGCTGTAAGCGTGCGTGCCTCAGTCTGAAAGAACACGCGACTGGTGCGTGCTGCTTCCTCCTCCGCGAGTCGGCGCTGCTCTGCCGGGTCGACCGTCGGTCGAATCGGTGGAGGTACGACCGGTTGGCCGCGGTTCTGCGCATCCAGGATCGGTCGACCGAGATCGCCAGGCAGCGGGGGGCCGAGTCGCGGGCCGGTATAGTCGCGTGGCAGATCGGTGAGACCATCAGCGGTGGGGCGGTTCCTCGTCGAGTAAAGTTCTTCGTTCGCAGAGCCGCCGTGTCGAGTCTGGAGGGCGTAGATCAACGCGCCGCCAAGGCCCGCGCACGCGATCAGGCCGATCGCCATCAATGCCTTGCGCGACAAGCGCGTCACGCGAGGTGGCTCACCACGCAGGCGCATCGGAGCCGTGGTGTCGCTCGCTGGTTCCTCGGTCTCCATATTGTGGCCCCGGTTGTCAGGGTCGCTCATGAGGAGGGCCTCCCATCGCTGCGGCCGATTCTGACCGTTTGCTGGCGGTTGCCGCTGCCGAGCCGAAGTTCCGCGGCGGCGAAGAGCCGATCGACGATCAGGATGTTCTGGTGAATGCGACTGTTGACGATCTGGAGTTCACCTTCCGAGCCGATGACGAATATTGGCGGCATCTCGCCTTGGACGATACCGCGTGGAAACTCGACATAGACGCGACGGCCATCATCGTAGACAGTGGTAGGCCGCCACGGCGGACTGTCTCCCGTCAGCGCGTAGCGGTAGTTGCGTGCGGCGGCCACCGGGATGATGGGCGCTGCCGGCACGCCTGGGCGCTGTGAGGCTGGGGGCTGCGGATAGGCCCATGCCACGGCCGGCATGTAGGGACGTTCGCCGGAGCGCAGCTCGATCATGTAGATGCGGCGGTCAGTGGTAATGACAAGGTTCGTGGAGATGTCCGCACGCGTCGGCTTTACGAGCACGTGAACCCGCCGGGTGGTCCCTGATCCGCTCTCGGTGTCGCCGATGATCCATCTCGCGGTATCGCCCGCAGCGATTGGTCCGGCCCCGGTCAGGCTTTCGCCCGGCTCGAGCGCGATGTTGGTGATCTGTCCCGGCGCGGCATAGACTTGATAGAGCGCCCCCTCGCTCCAGGGATAAATCTGGATCGCGTTGAAATAGCCGTCGCGACGAGGCTCGACACGGGCGGCGGCGTTGGCGTTCTCGACCCGGCCGGTCGGTGAATTCGATGCGGCGCCTCCGCGGCTCGGAGTCCAGGCCGGCGGTATGTGCAACGGCCGCGGTCGCTCATCCGTCAACACGGCAGGTACGGCAGGGAGCGGCGGTACATCGGAGTCGTAGCTGATCTGCGGCGGCCTGTTTGTCGCGCATCCGCCCAACGCCATTGCAGCGAGCACGAGGCACACGGAAGCGGATTTGCGGAAAGCCGGTCTGGCCGGAACGCCCATCGAACTCATTGTCCCATCTCCCGCGACCAGTTGATCGCATTGACGTAGATGCCGAGCGGATTCGCGCGGAGCCTCTCGGCGTCGCGCGGAGGTTGAACAACGACAGTGAGGATGGCGGCCCAGCGCTCGGTCGCCGCGAGCTGGCCGTTCTCGTAGCGGCGTTCGATCCAGGCCACCCGGAAGCTGTTCGGCGATGCCCGGATCACGCTGGACACCTCGACTGCGACCTGCTGTCTGCCGACGCGGGTGAACGGATCGTTCGCCCTTGCGTAATCGTTCAACGCTGCCGCGCCGCGATCGGTGGTGAATTCATAGGCCCGCAGCCAGTTCTGGCGCACGACGATGGGGTCGGCAGGCAGGCCACGGACCTGCTCGATGAAACGCGCAAGGTGGTAGGCGATCTGCGGATCGGTGGGGCGGTAGTCCGCGACGGCGGGCGCAACGGCTTGGGCCTGGCCGAGATCGTCGACCTGAACCACCCAAGGCACCACGGTGCCACGGGCAGACTCCCAGACGAGCGCTGCGGCAAATCCAGCGGACAGGAACAGGCAGCCGAACGCCATGAGGCGCCAGTTCTTTGCCTGCACGCGAGCCGAGCCAATCCGCTCGTCCCAGACCTGAGCGGCGCGCTGGTATGGTGTCTCGGGTACGGGAGTCTTTCCGTAGTGTGTCGATGGCCGTTTGAACATCATTGGTCTCGCTGGGAGAGGTTGACGGAGGCGCCACCGCCATGGCTGTCGCCGCTGCGGATCGCGTGAGCGGCGGCCATCACGCCGTGCGACATGTGCTGAGAGCGTTTCATGCGGCGGGCCCAAGCCGGCGGACCTTCAGACGTGGGCGCAGACGGTGCCTGGGCAGCGCTGCCGCCGACGCTCCCCATGGTCGATGCGCCGCCCGTCGCTTCGAAAGCGGACTGAGCGCCTTGCGCGTAGCTGGCTCGCATGCTTTCGGCAGCGCGGGTCGCAGCACGACGGAGCGGCGAGGCCGCCGCGCTGTCGGCGGCGCGGGCGACGCCACCAAGGCTCGAAGCCACGCCGGCAGCGCCGGATTGCCCGGCAGCACCAAGGCTGTAGGCAGTTGCCGCGCCTCCCGCCACGGCTGCTCCGCCGCGGGCGGCGGCGGCCGTGCCAGATAGGGCCGCAGCGCCGCCACGTACCGCAAGCCCGCCGGCCGCGCCTGCGGCAACGGCGGCGCCACCAGCCGCGAGGCCCGTGCCGACGGCGGCTCCGGCGCTAAGTTGCGGGCCGCCCGAGACAATGCCGCTTGCGATCCCAGGACCGAATATCCCGAGGCCGAGCAGCGACAGCGCCGCCAGCACGATCGCCATGGCCTGATCGATCGTCGGGCTGGCGCCACCGAAGCCGGCGGTGAATTCGCCGAACAGCGTCGAACCGATGCCGATAATCACGGCGAGCACCAGCACCTTGATGCCGGAGCTGATGACGTTGCCGAGCACGCGCTCGGCCATGAAGGCGGACTGGCCGAACAGCCCGAATGGGATGAGCACAAAGCCGGCAAGCGTAGTGAGCTTGAACTCGATGAGCGTCACGAACAACTGCACGGCGAGGATGAAGAAGGCGAGCAGTACGAGCGCCCAGGCGAGGAAGAGGCACGCAATCTGAATGAAGTTCTCGAAGAACGACCAGTAGCCCATGAGGCCGGAGATCGAGTCGAGCAGCGGCCGTCCGGCGTCGAGGCCGGTTTGCGCAACACGGCCGGGGCGTAGCAGATCGGCGGTCGAGAAGCCGGTGCCGGAAGCCTTGAGGCCTAGGCCGGCAAAGGACTCGAAGACGATGCGGGCGAGATTGTTCCAATTGCCGATGATGTAGGCGAAGACACCGACGAACAATGTTTTCTTGACGAGCCTAGCGATGATGTCGTCGTCCGCACCCCAGCTCCAGAACAGCGCTGCGAGCGTCACGTCGATCACGATCAGCGTTGTCGCGATGAATGCGACCTCGCCGCCCAACAGGCCGAACCCGCTGTCGATGTAGCGGGTGAAGACCTCCAGGAAATGATCGATGACCCCCATGCCCCCCATGGCGCTACTCGGCGTCCTCGGTCTGCGGCGTCGCCCCATGGCGACGCGCTTCGCTCGCGGATGAGCCTTCGGCGGGCGCTCCACCGGGTGCTCGCGACTGCTCTCGAACCGCTGTCGTGTTGCCGGTCCCAGGCGTCAGGAAGCGCCGGCGGCTTTCCGCCCAGGCGCGCAAGCATGCGGGATCGCGCGGACCGGCCTCTCCGAGACTCTGACAACGGAACAGCTCGGCGTTCAGTGGGTCCACGGCGTTTGTCTGTGCCGGACGAGCGGGCTCCATCTCCGGCCGCTCCTCCTTCCGGGTCAGCTCGACGACCGTCGCGGTGATTGCGACGGCAACGAAGGGGACGGCGCCGAGCCGGGCGAGCATCTTTCCGTCCATAGCGTGGCCTCAGTTTCCTGCGGGGAACATGCTGGCGTTGCCGGGCTGGTAGCCGGAGCCGGGCGTGAGAAACCTCCGGCGCTGCTCGCGGCCCTGGTCCGCGGCGGCCGCGCGCTCGGCTTCTGCGAGCGCACGGGCGCGGCCGTCAGCGGCCACAACGGCGGTGAGGTCCGCGAGCTGTTGCGCTTGAAGGGCGAGGATCTGGTTGCCAGCCTGGGCGGCTTGCAGGGCGCCGGTCGCACCCTGGCTCTGGCCGACGAGCGCTGACATCTCGGTGCGGTTGGTGTCGAGGTTGCCGACCACCGTCGCCTGCACGCGCATCGCGTCCTGCAAGCCGCCCACGGTGTTCTGCCATCGGGTGCGCGCGTCGGCGATGAGCTGCTGGTCGGACGCGGACAGCGAGGCACCGCCATACGTCGTCTGAAACGCCTGGTCGATCTGCTGGACGTCGAAGGCGATGTTCTGCGCTTGGCCGAGGAGCTGCTGGGTCCGCTGGATCGATTGTTGCAGCCGCTGGAGCGAGGAGTACGGCAGGCTGGCGAGATTCCTTGCTTGGTTGATCAACATCTGGGCTTCGTTCTGAAGCGACGTGATCTGATTGTTGATCTGCTCAAGCGCGCGTGCCGCCTGAAGCACGTTCTGCACGTAGTTCGTCGGGTCGTAGACGATCCACTGCGCCGACGCGGGCGTGATCACCGGCGGTACAAGCGACATTGGAAGCGAGAAGATGGTGGCGGCGAGGAGTGCCGCGCGCGAGCGGGATTTGCGGGTGCTCATCGTTGAGCCTCCTTTGAGGGTTCGGGGAGGAGCGTCGGGAAGTTAGGAAGGAGATCGATGGCCCAGCTCACGCCACGAGCTTCGAGCCACGCAGGGAGAAACCCCTCCCGGCCGTGCTCAGCCAGGATGCTGGCAATCAGCGCCTGATCATCCCTTGCGGACGCAGCGCAGAGGGCGAGGCCGACGTCGGAGAGACCCAGCTCGAAAAGGCGATTGCCGCTTCGGGATTGGCAGTAGTAGTCTCGTTTCGGCGTGGCTCGCGCGAGAATCTCGATCTGGCGATCATTGAGCCCAAACCGGCGATAAATGCTGGTGATCTGCGGTTCGATCGCCCGGTCGTTGGGCAACAGCAGCCGCGTGTGGCAACTGTCGACGATTTCGGCAGCGATCGTGCTCTTCTCGATCTGTGCAAGCGACTGGGTTGCGAAGACGACCGACGCGTTCTTCTTGCGGAGCGTGACCAGCCACTCGGTGAGCTGCTTGGCAAATCCGGGATCGTTTAGCGCCAGCCACCCCTCGTCGATGATGAGCAGGGTTGGCGAGCCGTCGAGCCTGTCGGAGATGCGATGAAACAGGTAAGACAGGACGGCCGGCGCGCCTCCGCTCCCGACAAGGCCTTCGATCTCGAAGGCTAGAACAGCGGCCGAACCCAAATGCTCAAATTCCGCGTCCAGCAGCCGGCCATAGGGGCCTCCGACGCAATAGGGTCGAATTGCTTGCTTGAGGTCGTTCGATTGGAGCAGCACCGTCAGGCCGGTAATGGTCCGCTCCTCGACAGGGGCGGAGGCAAGCGAGGTCAGCCCCGTCCAGATGTGCTCCTTGACTTCCGGGGTAATCGTGACGCCTTCGCGCATCAGAATGGCGACGATCCAGTCGGCTGCCCAGGCCCGCTCATAGGTGTCATGGATGCGTGCGAGCGGCTGGAGAGAGACGGACGTTTCGGAACCTTCCGTGAGGCCGCCACCGAGGTCGTGCCAGTCTCCGCCCATTGCGAGTGCGGCGGCGCGGATCGAACCGCCGAAGTCAAATGCGAAGATCTGGCTGCGGTCGTAGCGGCGGAATTGCAGGGCCATCAACGCCAGCAACACCGATTTGCCGGAGCCGGTTGGCCCCACGATCAGCGTGTGGCCTACATCGCCGACGTGGAGCGAAAAGCGGAATGGCGTGCTTCCCTCGGTCTTGCCGAAGAACAGCGGCGGCGCTTTGAAGTGCTCATCTTGAGCGGGGCCGGCCCAGACGGCCGAGAGTGGAATCATGTGCGCCAAGTTGAGCGTGGAGATTGGCGGCTGCCGGACGTTGGCGTACAGATGGCCGGGCAGGCTCCCGAGCCAGGCGTCGACCGCGTTGACGGCCTCGATCATTGCAGTGAAGTCGCGGCTCTGGATCACCTTCTCGACGAGGCGCAGCTTCTCGTCGGCTAAGCGTGGATCGCCGTCCCACACGGTAATCGTAGCCGTCACGTAGGCCATGCCGGCGAGATCCGCGCCGAGTTCCTGAAGGGCCATGTCGGCGTCGGCGGCCTTGTTGGTGGCGTCGGTATCTACAAGGACCGACGCCTCATTCGTCATGACTTCCTTGACGATGGCCGCAATGCTTTTCCGCTTTGCGAACCATTGCCGCCTGATGCGGGTGAGCAGCTTGGTCGCGTCGGTCTTGTCGAGCAGGATCGCGCGTGTTGCCCAACGATAGGGGAATGCGAGCCGGTTCAGCTCGTCGAGGATGCCGGGCGTCGTCGCGGTCGGGAAGCCTACGATGGTGAGTGTGCGCAGGTGCTGATCGCCGAGACGAGGCTCAAGGCCCCCGGTGAGAGGCTGGTCGGCCAGCAGCGCATCGAGATACATCGGTGTCTCGGGAACACGGACACGATGGCGCTTGGTGGAAACGCAGGAATGCAGGTAGGTCAGCGTCTCGCTGTCATCCAGCCAACGGCATTCCTTCATGAAGCCGTGGAGCAGCGCGAGCACACGGTCGGTGCGGTCGACGAAGGCTCGCAGAATCTCGTGAGGGTCGACACCTGACCGTTCCCTTCCCTCGTAGAGCCAAGTCTCCGCGCGCGCGGCATCCTCGGCCGGCGGCAGCCAGGCGAACGTGAGGACGTAGCGGGACTCGAAATGTGCGCCTTCTTCCTCGAAATCAGCCTTGCGCTCGGCATCGAGCAACGCCGACGCGGAATCGGGAAAGATGCTGTCCGGATAGCGGTTGGAGGGGTAGCGCTGCGCCTCTACAAAAATCGCCCAGCCCGAACCGAGACGGCGGAAAGCGTTGTTAAGCCTTGCCGCCACGCCAACCAGTTCCGCTGCAACAGCGGAGTCCAGATCTGGACCGCGAAAGCTTGCGCTGCGTTGAAATGAGCCGTCCTTGTTCAGAACAACTCCTTGGCCAACAAGCGCGACCCAAGGCAGGAAATCTGCGAGGCGAGTAGCGGTGCGGCGATATTCGGCGAGGTTCATCATGGCAGGCTCAGACCGCGAGGAAGGAGGGGATGCGCAGATGCCGGCGGATCACTTCCACGAACATTGGATCGCGTTTGGCTGCCCATACGGCCGCGAAGTGGCCGGCAGCCCAGAGTCCGAGACCGACGAGCCAGAGCCGAAGGCCAAGGCCGAGAGCGGCCGCCAACGTGCCATTGAGGATCGCGATCGACCTCGGCGCGCCGCCGAGGAGGATATGGTCGGTCAGCGCCCGGTGAACGGGCACCGAGAAGCCTGGGACTTCTGCGTTGTCGGCAATGCCTGGCATCAGACGAGCACTCCGCCGCCGAAGCTGAAGAAGCTGAGAAAGAACGAGCTGGCTGCGAAAGCGATCGAGAGGCCGAAGACAATCTGAACGAGTCTCCGAAAGCCACCACTCGTGTCGCCGAACGCGAGGGTCAAGCCGGTAACGATGATGATGATCACCGCGATGATCTTCGCGACGGGTCCTTCGATCGACTGAAGGATTTGTTCAAGCGGCTGCTCCCACGGCATTGAGGAGCCAGAGGCATGTGCGGCCGGGGCGAGCGCGAGGCTGACGACAGCGGCCGCGGTTGCGGAGGCAAGATGACGACGAAGGTTCTGGAGCTTGTGGATCACGCACGATCTCCTGTGGCGGGCAAGGTTGCGGGGGTGACGTGGTAGTCGCCGTCGGCGGTCAGGCCGTGGACGTGCGCGAGCTCGGCGAGGCGGCGCAACGATCCGCGGCCGCTGAGGACAGCGACAAGGTCGATCGTCTCGGCGATTAGGGCACGAGGCACCGTGATCACCGCCTCTTGGATGAGCTGTTCGAGACGCCGCAGAGCCCCGATCGCTGTGCCGGCGTGAATGGTCCCGACGCCACCGGGATGCCCGGTGCCCCAAGCTTTCAGGAGGTCCAGGGCCTCGGCGCCGCGAACCTCGCCGATGGGGATGCGATCGGGCCGCAGGCGCAGAGAAGAGCGCACCAGGTCGGACAGCGTCGCGACGCCGTCCTTCGTGCGCATCGCCACGAGATTGGGCGCGCTGCACTGAAGCTCGCGCGTGTCCTCGATGAGAACGACGCGATCGGTCGATTTTGACACTTCTGCGAGGAGCGCGTTGGTGAGCGTAGTCTTGCCGGTGCTTGTTCCCCCGGCGACGAGAATGTTCCGGCGATCGGTGACCGCGTTGCGAAGAGTCTGCGCCTGCTCGGCCGACATGATGCTGGCCGCGACGTAGTCCTGCAGCGTGAAGATCGCGATGGCGGGCTTCCGAATTGCAAAGGCGGGCGCGGCCACGATAGGCGGCAGCAGGCCCTCGAAGCGCTCCCCCGTTCCGGGCAACTCTGCCGAGACCCGCGGACTTCCGGCGTGGACCTCTGCGCCGACATGGTGGGCGACGAGGCGGACGATGCGCTCTCCGTCGGCGGCCGACAGGCGCTCGCCTGTATCGGCGAGGCCTTCCGAGAGCCGGTCGATCCAGAGCCGCCCATCCGGGTTGAGCATCACCTCGACGATCGACGGGTCCTCCAGGAATCCGGCGACCGCTGGCCCTAGGGCCGTCCGCAGCATGCGCGTGCTGCGAAGTATCGCCTCTGTTTGCTGGAAGGAATTCGCCATGTCGTCCCCGTTCTGCGCGGGACCACTTGAGAGCAGCCCTGGATCGGGGATGAGTAGAAGGGGCAGAAATTCGGGCGACGCAACAACCGGAATGTGGTCGTCGTACTGTGGCGTGCAAATACAGGGAAACGGCGAAACGGCAGAAGTCTAGTGACTCGGCCCGCGCGCTCTATTCGGCTGGGGAGTCGCCCGGGACGTCTTCGGAGACCTCTTGACGCAGGCGAGGTCCCTTGGCGAGGCGGCGACCGAGCGCAGCGACGAACGCATCGTAGCGTTCGCCTGCTTGTGCGCGGGCGGCCGCCTGGGCCGGCTCAGGCAGCGGCGGGTTCGTCATCAACCAGTTCCGGACGAACACTGCGAGCGTCTCCACCGCAATCCCCAGATCCCGTTCGAGGCGCGTCATACGCCTGTCGAGCTGATCGAGGCGCTTCGCAATAGCAGCTTCCTGTCGCTCGGCAGCGTCAGGTGATAGGAAAGAGGCGATCGCTGCTTCGGCGATTAGCGACCGCGACTGGCCACGGCGCGCCGCATACTCGGCGAGGGATTTGGTGACGGCCGGTTCAAGATAGACCGAGAGCCGCTGCTTTTTGCCTGGATTTGCCATCGGCTGCCTAAAGTTCCATGCCATCGTTCGGATCGAGGGACACTTGTCGCGCGATGCCTTGCATGAGGCGGTTCACACGGCTCAGGCGTGCAGTGTCGTCCGCATCGTCGTCGACCTGGTCGATTTCGAACTCGTTTTCCATGGGAAGTTTCCTCTCCACCGGGCTCGTGCGGTTCTGCTCGGGCTGCCGCCGCTTCTCGGAGCCGGTTGGGTCTTCGCCTTCGCTGCTGCCGTTCGCCGATCCCACCAATTCAAGGGCGGGGCGCGGTGGGACGGGCATGGACGTCCACTCATTCGACTGCGGGTCGGATGCCTTTGCGGTCTCCGGAGGCGGAAGGATGCGATCTTGAAAGCGGCGATCCTCAAAGTACCGCGCCTTCCGGGCGCGAATGGGTGGCGTGCCGGCAACCATGACGATTTCGTCCGTCGGCGAGAGCTGCATGATCTCACCCGGCGTAAGCAGCGGTCGCGCAGTTTCTGATCGCGACACCATCAGGTGGCCGAGCCAGGGACTCAGGCGATGGCCGGCATAGTTGCGCATTGCGCGCATCTCGGTCGCTGTGCCGAGTGCGTCGCTGACCCTTTTGGCGGTCCTTTCGTCGTTCGTAGCAAAGCTCACCCTCACATGACAGTTGTCGAGGATCGAGTTGTTTGGCCCGTAGGCCTTCTCGATTTGGTTCAGCGATTGCGCGATCAAGAACGACTTCAAGCCGTAACCCGCCATGAAGGCCAACGCGCTCTCGAAAAAATCCAAGCGGCCAAGCGCGGGAAACTCATCGAGCATGAGAAGCAGCCGGTGGCGGCGCCCTTTCGCACGCAGGTCTTCCGTCAGGCGCCGTCCGATTTGGTTCAGGACCAGCCGGATGAGAGGCTTGGTGCGCGCGATGTCTGACGGTGGCACAACGAGGTAGAGCGTCGTTGGTCGCGCGTCGCCCACAATGTCGGTGATCCGCCAGTCACACCGGCGCGTAACAGCGGCGACCACGGGATCGCGGTACAAGCCCAAGAACGACATGGCCGTGCTCAGAACGCCGCTTCGTTCGTTGTCAGACTTGTTGAGCAGCTCCCTGGCGGCGCTTGCGATGACTGGATGTGATCCGGCCTCCCCGAGATGCGGGGTCTTCATCATCGCGGCAAGCGTTGACTCGATCGGGCGCCGCGGATCGGAGAGAAAGGATGCGACGCCGGCGAGCGTCTTGTCTTCCTCCGCATAGAGCACATGGAGGATGGCGCCGACCAGCAGCGCATGGGAGGTCTTCTCCCAATGATTCCTTTTCTCCAACGAGCCTTCGGGATCGACCAGGATGTCCGCGATGTTCTGGACGTCTCGGACCTCCCATTCTCCGCGCCGCACTTCGAGTAGCGGGTTGTAGGCGGAGGACTTCGCGTTGGTGGGATCGAACAGCAGAACGCGACCGTGTTGCGTGCGGAATCCGGAGGTGAGCTGCCAGTTCTCACCCTTGATGTCATGGACGATCGCGCTGCCGGGCCAGGTTAGCAGCGAGGGAATGACCAAGCCGACGCCCTTGCCAGAGCGGGTCGGCGCAAAGCAGAGGACGTGCTCGGGTCCGTCGTGCCGGAGATAGTCACGGCCGAGCCTTCCAAGCACGACCCCGTCGGGCCCGAGGAGGCCGGCTGCCTTGACCTCGTCAAGCCGCGCCCAACGGGCCGACCCATAGGTGTCCACGTTCTTGGCCTCACGCGCCCGCCACACTGACATCGCGATGGCGACGGCGATCGCGATGAAGCCACCGGATGCGGCGATGATCGCACCGCGCACGAAAATTGCTGGCGCGTAGGCGTCGTAGAAGTACCACCACATGAAGAATGATGGCGGGTAGTAGACCGGCCAGCCGAACAGATCGAACCACGGCTCGCCGAGCTGTGCCTGGAAACCCAACTGCCATGCCGTCCACTGCGTCGCTGCCCACGTGGTCGCCAGAATGATCAGCGAGACAACCAGAATTTGACCCCAGAGGATTTTCGTAGCTGACATCGTCGGCACTCCTTCTTTTCTGGCGCCTTCACAGGCCGAGCCCGCGCTTCCGGCCGAAGCTCCAATCGACCCCGCCGTCGCCGCGGGCGATACCGGAGATGTGGCGGCCGAGATTCCGTTCGAGTGAGGGCGACCACGGGACGAGCTGGAAGCCGAGCCCGTCATCGAGCATTGCGAAGCGACCGGATGCGAGGTCGAAGCGGCGGCGGTATGTGCCGGCGACATATTCGCCGGCAAACGGTTTGACGGCGGCTTGTCCTGTCTCGGCGCTCAGGCGTTCGCTCAGTGCTTCGAGTTCGCGCCCGCGCAGTGTTCCGATGAGGTTGCGGCTGAAACTCACGCCGCGCGCCTGGCGCTCGGCCAGGCCCTGACTGATGAGATGCTCGGCGCGGCGATCGAGCGCGTCGCGCACCTCGGCTCCGAAGCCACCGCCGCCAAGGGCCACCGGTTCGCGCGCAGTCGCTTGGCGGTCCAGCCAGGTGGCGCCGCTGGCAGTAATCTGCTGCTCGAGCGGGATGTCCGATCGAACTGCGAGCGCAACGCGTCGCCGGCCCTGCGCGTCATCAAACTTGCGCAGCTCGACGATCGAACCTGGGCCCGAGTCCCCAGCAGCATCGAGGTCGGCGAGCTTGATGTGATGGGTCCGGCCGTCGACTCCATCTATCACGGCATAGGCCGTGCCGTTCAGCTCGTCATCGAGACCACGCGCTATGAGACGACCAACGATCTGGTCGTCGAGGCTCTCTCCGGCGAGCACGTAACTCGAGGTGCCACGCTCGATATTGCGCTCGGCCAGTTCACGATGGATGCGCTTGATGATGTCGCCTCGCTCGCCAAGCTCGCGCAGAGTGGTTTCGGCATTCTCGACCATCACCCACTGGCCCGGGCCGATCTGATCGGCGAGGCCCAGAGCCTCCAGCTTGCGCAGCCGTCCGACTTTCAGGACGTGAAACTCGTCGGGCTGGCGATCAGGGCTCGGAGCGAGATCGATGACGCCTGTCCGATACGCGTCACGCGAGAGTTGCCGGTCGAGGTTGGTCCAGCGCTCCGACTCGACCTGACGTTCGAGGTTGCGCCGGATCTCTTGATCCGTGCGTGGGCCCAACTCCTGCGTCACGAGATCCTGTGCGCGAGCACGCATGCCCTCCTTGATGTAGTCGCGCGAGATCACGAGATCCTGGCCGTCGTCGGAGCGGCCGCGCAGGATGATGTGGACGTGGGGATTGTCGGTGTTCCAATGATCAATGCCCACCCAGTCCAGCTTGGTGCCGAGGTCCTTTTCCATCTGGCTCATCAGGTAGCGGGCGAAGATATTGAGGTCCGACATCTCGGTCGCATCCTCGGGCGAGACGATGAAGCGGAAGTGGTGGCGATCGTCCTCGCAACGCTCGGCAAACTCCTTGGCATCCAGGTCGTCGCCGCCGGGTCCGAAGAGGCGGGCCTTCTCCCCATCCCGGGTCACGCCTTCGCGGCGGAGATAGCTGAGGTGTGTTGCAAGCGGCGCCGAGCGAGCCGAATGGCGAACGACGCGGGTCTTGATGACCGTGATGCGCGAGCGGCTGGTGAGCAGACGGTTCGCCTGCACGGTCGCGTGGCGGCCACGTCCGAAGCGCGATCCCGCGCCGGAGCTGATGTTGCCCGAGCGTGAGACGTGACCGCCGGCCCGCTGCGCGGCCGCAAGCGCCTGCGCGATGAACGGCCGAGCGCGCTGGGCGCGCGTCGAGCGGATGCGGCCGGGGCGGATGCGGAACTCGTCCTCGACGCTCATAGCCACCGCTCCGCACATCGCGCTAACACTCTGACTGAACTGAGAGAGTGCCGAGGCCGCAGGCTGCGTCGACAAGGCGCACCTCGCGAATTCGGCTCGCAAGCTATTGAAAAACCACGACCGTCCTCGCGCGCACATCGCGCCTTTTTATCTCGCCCTCCTAATCGGTCGTATTTCCACTGCTCTTGCGGACATCGTCGTTCATCCTTCCCGATGCGAGAATATACTATGCTGTTCGCCACGGCACGCCTCCGCTCGCGGGCTTCGAGTTCCGATGCGCCTTGCACTCCTCCGCGCTCTGCGACGGGGTGTTCCGGCTGCACGTCGGCAGCGCTCGAACCGTCGCGGCGCACTTTTCCATCGGATTGACGGAGCATCGTCACAGGCAATCGAGCGCGGTCCGGCCGTCTTCCGATCGGCACAGCCGCAGGCAAGATAACGTGCGTTCCGTCGGTCCTGGTCTGCATCGGTCCTCATCCGCCGAGGGCGGATCTCCATGTTCAGAATGGCGTCCGTCAGCTGCGGGCGCGCTGCATGTCTCGTGTCAGCAAGTTGCTCATCGGTGGGCTCCCAGGAGCTTGCGATCCTTGGTGTGCGCCCGCTGCGCGGCGTCGGCAGTGCTCGCTGCCGGATCGCCGAGATAGAAGGTGCCGTCGCTCCACATGGCGTGCATGATGACGGCCAGTTTGCGGGCCACGGCGACGCACGCCTTGCGATGGCAGGAGCGCTTGGCGATCTCCTGGCCCCAGGCCTTCACCTTGTCCTTGCCCTTGAAGCGGGTCAGCAGTCCCGATGCCGCCTCGTAGAGCGCGCGGCGCACATCAGAGTCCCCAGCCTTTGAGATACGCCCCTGCACGTCGATCGATGTGCCCGACTGCCATCGCCTGGACGTCAGCCCGAAATAGGCGGCAACGTCGCGCGAGCGGCGGAAGCGGGACGGGTCGTCGATCGCCGTCATGAAGCTGAGCGCCGTCACCGGCCCGACGCCTGGGATCGCCATGAAGCGCCGGCACAGCTCGCTTTGCGCCACCAGCTTCACGACGAGATCGTGCAGCCGGCAATACTCCTTCCACAGCGCGGCGCGCGCCGACAGCATGGCGTCCATGAGCTCGCAGGACAGCGGATCGTCGGCCACCGCCTCCCGCACCGCCTGGTCGAACTTGCCGCGCGAGGTGCCACCGAGCTTGATCCCGAAGCTCTTCAGCGAGTGGCGGATGGCGTTCTCGAGATCGAGGAACTTGCGCTTCAGGTTGCGTCGATGCGTCAGCAGCAGGCGCATCCGGTAGCAGCTTTCCGTCTTCACGTGCGCCTGGCGGAACCAGCCTGTGCGCATGATGTGGGCGATCCCGAGGGCGTCCGCTGCGTCGGTCTTGTTGCGCTGGGCCGACATCGCGGCCCGCACATGCTGCGTCTCCAGGCAGATCGCCGGCAGGCCGAGCTTCTTGAGCTCGGGATGGAGCCAGGGCGACAGCGAGCCGGCCTCGTGGCCGACACGCTTCAATCGCCCAACGAAGGGCTTCAGCACCGCCAGCAACGCCTCCGGCTCGGTCGCCACCTTCACCGTCAGATGTACTTCACCGCGATCATCGACGACGCACACCGCCGTCTCCTCGATGGCCACGTCCAGCCCGCAAAAGAAGTCCATCACCCGCCTCCTGCGTTGCGTAACGCGGGAGATTTTACCGGGCGGCGAAGCTGTTGGTGGCGCGCTCTTCGGCGGGGAACCGTCCTGCCGATTACGGGCGGCAATCGTGCGGTCGTGCTTCCAAGCTCCTGCCTCAACGCACTCCATTCCACGCCTGAATACGCCATGACGCGAATGAGGGCGGCAGTCGTCATTGCGGCCTCTCGTTGCCGCCGCGTGCTACGAATAGAGCGGGTGAACGCGCTGAGAATGCGCTGGTGTCTTGCATTCGTGGCGCGTTCGGTCCGCTCTCGCGCTGACGCTCGGGATGCACTGCGGCTGCTTTTCCGACGTCATCAGAGCGTGCGACGAAGAGCGGGGCGCTCATCCAAGCAAGCGGATCAGCGCGCGTCGACGGCATTGCATACGGCGGCGGGTCAACCCCGAGAAGGGGTGCGATCGTGGCGACATAGGCCCGCGTCTCGGCCGGCAGATCACGCGTGCCCACAAGGTACTCGTCGTAACGCCGGGGCCCTGCATTGTAGGCGGCCAGCATGGCGCTGACATTGCCGTATCGGTCGTACATCTCGCGCAGGTACGCGGCGCCGGCGAGAATGTTGTCCCGCACATCGAAGGGGTCGCGACCAAGATCGTAGCGGGCGCGCAGCTCAAGCCAGGTTTCCGGCATGACTTGCATAAGGCCGATCGCGCCAGCAGAGGATACGGCGCGGATATCAAGTGCGCTTTCGGCGCGCATGACCGTGCGAATCCAGGACGCCGGAATGCGGAAGCGGCGCGAAGCCACGTCGATGTGGAGGACGATGGGGCTCGCCTGATCGGCGCTGGCGGACGGCACCACCTGAGCGCTGGCCGAACCGCTGATCGTGACTACCGAGAGCAGGCCGGTAAGGAGAAGAGCGGTGAGACGCCGGGCGGGCAAACGCCGCCCGGGCCTCATGATCCGCGTTGGTGAGGTGCAGCAGATGGGCATTCCGTCAGTCCCGCTCGGCGCGCTTCTGCGGACGTGTCCAATGCAAACCCCAGACGGACTTGCCCTCGCCCGATTGAAAGAGATTGGCGCGGATCGGCTGTCCGAGTGCGGGGTCGTCGATCTGGACCGAGACGTAGTCGCCAGCCTTCTCACCGGTGCGCTTCCAGCCTGCGCCGATCTCCGGGCCATCGCCGTCACCGAGATGCGCGCGATAGTCCGGCGCGTTCTCGGCGTCCGAATGTTCGGCCGGAACCAACACCATCTCGATGTCGAGTGAGAGCGTGCGGATGCGTCCGGAATAGCCATTCTTGGTGCGGGTGAACTCTCCGATCTGAGGCATTTCGGTCTCCTTGGTGGTGCGATGAGAGGGACGACAGTGCGCACCTTCACCGCGTCGGTGCGCGCCATTCGAACTGTCCGGTGCCTTCCTCATCGGTCCACAGCGGCAGCGCGCGGCCGACGATTGCGCTGGCGGGGAGCGGGCCGAAGTAGCGCCCGTCGAGGCTGTCCTCGACCCACCAGTTCATGAGGAAGACCTCGCCGTCGGCGATGCGGCGGCAGCCCTGCCAGATCGGCAGTTGCCGGCCGAGCCGGTCGCGCACCAGCGCATCGCCCATGTCGATGCCGTCGACTGTGACGTGCATGCCATGGCGGCAGACTTCTTGCCCCGGAAGCCCGGCAACACGTTTCAGGAGCGGCACGCCGCGCGGCAGGTAGTGGCGCTCAGCCAGGAAGGAGGAGAGCGGTTCAGGCGCGTTGACGACGACCAGGTCGGTGACCTCAAGCCGATCCGCCGACGCGATCGTATAGAAGCCAATCGGCATGCTGGCGGAAGCGTTCCAGATGAGTCGGGGCGTCACGGGGACGAAGGAGCCGACGCCGATCGACATCGTGGCGAAGTACGTGGTCATGACGTAGCCAAAGCGCGTCATGACTCGATCTCGCGGCGCAGTAGGATCGCGCGATGCTGCTCGACCGTGTAGGCGCGCGGCTCCTGCCCCGCAGTCAGCCTGTTGTGGACGTGCCGCCAATGATGCGGCGAGACCTCGCTTGGATCGATTCCAGCTGCCTCAATAGCGTCGATGACCTGGAGGACGCGCTCGACCTTCGGCCAGCTCTCCATCTTGAGGAGGATGTCGCCGCCCGGCCGCACGAAAGGCAGCGTGGAATAGCGTTCGCCCGGCGTGATCGTGCGCACGATGTCGATGCGCGAGATGACCGTGCCGTGGTCGTTCGAGGCCCAGCGAACGAAGGCGAAGACGCTGTTGGACGTGAAGCTCAGGACACGGCGGCGTCGGTCGAGGATCTGCTCATCCTTCTCCTTGCCGAAGCGAATCCAGTATTCGACCTTCTTCTCGATCCACGTCAGCTCGACGCGCGTGAGGCCGTCGACGGGAAGCGGCGACGGCACGAGACGCAGATGCGACGCGCCGGTCATGGCAGGTCTCCTTCGGCTGGAGGGAATTCGCGGACGAGCAGGTCGCGCAGCATGTCCGCGACGGTCAGGCCGCGCTGGAAGGCGACGATCTTGATGCGGCCGCGCAGCTCCGGCGTGATGTCGATCGTCAGCCGCGCGGTGAATGCGGCCGCGTCGCTGTTGCCGCTGGAGCGCGGTTCCGGCGCCTTGATCCAGCGTTCGGGGTCGGCCGGTCGCGCGATGAAGGCGCGTTTGGAAGAGCGCTCAGTCATCGCGCCATCCTCCCGACTTCGCTCGCAAGGGCAGTGATCTCGCGCGCCGCACTCGTTGCGTGGGCTTCCCAGACGAGGCGGCCGGATTGCGCGGCGTCGGCAAAGGCGACGCGCTGGCCGACATTGGAGGCGAGCAGCGGCGGATCGTGATCGGCGAGCGTGAGCGCCGTCTCGCGCGCGATGATCGTGCGTGCGCCGCGCCGATTGAGTACGAAGCGGGCGACGAGCTGTGGCCGGTAGACGCGCGCCTCGCTCAGCAGCGCGAGCATCTCGGCCGAGCCCCAGCCGTCGAACGGCGATGGCTGGACCGGGATCAGAATAATGTCGGCCGCGAGCAGCGCCGAGCGCATCAGCCCGGCGACGCGCGGCGGGCCATCGATGATGATGTGATGGACGTTGCGCGCGAGCTCGGGCGCTTCGCGATGAAGCGTGTCGCGCGCCAGGCCGATCACGCCGAACAGGCGCGGAAGGCTTTCGCGTGCGCGCTGCTGCGACCAGTCGAGGGCAGAGCCTTGTGGATCGGCGTCGATGACGGTGACGCGCTGGCCGCGGCGCGCCCACTCGCCGGCGAGGTGAAGATCGAGCGTCGTCTTCCCGACACCGCCCTTCTGGTTGAGCAGCGCGACAATCATGGGGCGCCCCGCTCTCGGCGGCGCTCATGCACAGGTGTGGATTTCGGAGCGGCCGTTAGAAAGATTCCGAAGGAATCTTGGTTAGAAGAGTTACGCCGCGCGCAATGCCTTGAATCGGCGTCAGGATTCGACGATGCCGGTCCCCGATAGCACGAGGATCGGGTCCCCGATGGCACGATAGGTTCGGTCCCCGATAGCACGCGACGATTCACAGCTTATCACCAGCGCGAGAGGGATCGCGCTGCCCCAGCGGAGCGAGGGCAGCGGGATCGATGGGAGCGAAGGCAAGGCGTTCAGGGCCATCCGGCGGCTGCTCGATGTTCAGCCGATAGCCGGGCAGTGTCTGGCGGCGAACGATATTGCGCAGGTCGTAGGCGAAATGCTTTAGCGGTGAGAGGCTGCCGGACTTCGCATGAAGATAGGCGACGTCGAAGCTCCAGCCGTGCTGCTGGCGGCCGCCATGCTTGCGCACAAGCCGATACAGCCAGCGCTCCAGCCCGCCGGTCAGGCGGAAGTAGGCCCGGTCGATCGTCAGCACGAGGGCGTCGTCGAGCACGGCCGCGTAGAACCAGTCCGGCACGATCAGCTCGAGGCCGAGCGGGCGGCCGTGTGGATCGGCCTTTTCTTTCCACTCGTTGATCCAGGAGAAGCGGTGCATCCGCCGCTCGTTCGGCTGGCGGATCGAAGTCGCGACCGTGGTCGATTGCAGGCGGTCGAGCGCGGCTTTGAGACGATCGTAGTCGCGTGCGCTCACCCCGCGGCCGATAAAGGAGAGAATCTCGTATGGCGTCGCCGCCATCAGGCGCGACGGTTTCAGGCCGAGGTCGCGCGCCTCGACGATCTGCGACGCTGCCCAGATCAGAACGTCGGCGTCCCAGATGGTCGCCAGGCCATGTTCTGCCACGGCCTCGACACGGATCACGATCGTGCCAGCTTTGAAGTCGATCGGCGTCAGTCTTTTTGATTTTGCGAGGGAGAAGAAGGGATATGCCATGAGGTCCTGCGCGTCGCGTGGAGCGAGGTCGCCGGGCAAGGCCCGGAAGAGATCGAGCTGCTCGCGCTCGCTGCTGCACCGCGCCGTTGACATTGGGGCTCAGCGATGGTGGGAGCGGGCTGGAACGGGAGAGGTGTGGCGCTTGGCCGGCAGTACGGATCCGCGAGGATCTGACGTGGACGTCACAGCGCCGCGATCGGCCCAGGCCTGCAAGTCTTCGAGCGCGTAGACGACGCGTCCGCCGAGTTTTCGATATGACGGGCCTGTGCCGTAGGTCCGATGCTTTTCAAGCGTGCGGCTCGACAGGCCGAGGTAGTTGGCGGCTTCCGGCGTCCGCAAGAAGCGTGGCGGCAATCCAGCGAGATTGTTCATGTCGCACCTCCGGGCGTTTGTTGAGGCTGCTGGTAATCAGCGGCGTCCGAAGGCCACGGTGGCGGAGAGGAACTGAGATGGGGGATGGCGAATTTGGGGTGGCCAAAAAAGGCACCCCCTGGCTTGGCGCTATAGCCTACGGCGACGCTTGAGCAGTGAGCGGTAGCCGCCGGCGGTCAGGGCCAGACCGTCTTTGACGAGGTCGATGGTCGCGTCGCGCAGGGCGGAGGTTTTCCAAGGCGTCTCGGCGATGCGGGATTGGCCGAAGATGGCTTCGGCAATCTGGCGGTAGCTCGCTCCTTCGCTGCGCCCGTCGACCGCCTGGAGCATGCGTCTTAGCCGGCGGCGCTGTTGCGCCGTAATGCGCGCGTCGGGGAGCAAGCGGTGGCTGTGCGCCATGCGCCAAAGCCTTGCGACCGCCTCGATCCGGTCAAGGCCGTCCGAGCCGAGAGGGAGGAGAGCAAAGACACGCTGACCAGCCGCAACCCCTGGCACAAGAAGGACACGGATCGAGAAAAGGCCGCGGCCGAGGGCGAGACTTACGCCACCATCGGAATCCGTATGGCTGGTTGCGGCATCTATCGTTGGCACAACGATGCTGTCTACGGTGGATGTCGCCGGCCATGAGCCCAGGATAACCGTGCCTGGGTCGGCTTCCGGTGACCAGAATACCGTGAGGTCTTTCGCTGACAGGCGCGGGTCAACCGGGAAAGCGCAACCCCCAGCGCTCGCGTACCTCGCGTGTCAAGTCTTTCAATTGGGTCGGACGGCGTTCGCCTCGCGAATAATCTTGCTGGTAGTTCGTGTTTCGCCGCAGCCATTCCCAGGCCAAGTCTGATGCGATCAGGCCGTCAACGTAGTCATACGATACTGACGAATGCCAATGCGATGTATCAGGTCTCATTTAGTCCCTCCCTCGGTCGCAGTTGCGGCTTGCGTCGAAGGAGCAACGATTATGGCTGAGGCGACACGAGTGAAGTCTGATTCTTGGCAGCAGATGATGCCGCGCCGGCATCACGGCTTTCATTCAGCGGTCTATCCGCGGAGCAGTAGTCTGTATCCGTGGTCGGCCATCCAGCGAGCGCGAGCCAAATGGGCACGGTGTACTCGGCTAGCACGCAACGGCTCCTTGTCCGGATCAATCCCGAAGAGCACGTGAACAGCCTCTCGCCAGTCGGCACCGCTTGAGTCGGCGTCGAGCAGGCGCATGTAGAGCTTCATGTGTGTTCGGTCATACCGTGTGAGCTCGTCGCTCTGCGGTGGTTCATCGACAAATGGGTTCTGTGTCAAGTGGCTCTCGCTACTCGATCATGGGCCGCGCAATCGGATTTGGCGCGAGTCGTGCCGCAATGCTACGGACTATGCTTCGAGCCTTTGACTTCAGTGTGAACAAGCATCACTCCTTCGCCTTGATCGGACGAGAGGAAGACTATGCCGCTGGTCTCGAGGGCGCGACGAACCTGGTCGCGCGTCGATTCGTAGACCGCGAGGTTGTTCTCTGATTCAAGGCGCTTGAGCGCCGTAAGAGAGACTCGGGCCTTGTCAGCGAGCGTCTCCTGTGTCCAACCCAGCAACGCGCGCGCGGCCCGCGATTGTCGGGCGGTGATCATGCATGATCACCTCCCATCGCCGGGCACACGCACGCCAGAACTACGACTATTTTAGTCGCTCTCGGCGACTGGCACCAGTAAAAAATCGCCGTGTTTTCCGTCAGCAACGGGGTGGCGGTGGGACTGATTCGGTCGCTCTAGCGAGCGAAAGCCCCGCCTGGCTGTCCCGGGCGGGGCCTGGAGCTCGCGCCTCACTCGCCGTTGCGGCGGTTCGGGCGGGACCAGATCAGGCTGTAGCCTTCGCCGTCCTCGTCGTCGAAGAGGTTGGCATAGATGGGAGCCGTGAACGACGGGTCGTCCAGCTTGAGACCCAGATAGTCGCGCCCCTCGTTGGAGCGCTTGGCCCATGCGGCGCCGATCTCGACGCGGCCCGCGAAGACGCGGTGGCTGGGGGCGTTCTCGCCCGAGCGGTTGGTCTCGGGGACGATGCGGACGTTCTTGGCCTGGACGCTGAGGGTGACGATCTGGCCGACGAACTCGTCGCCGGACTTCTTGAAGGTGCCAATGGTCGCCATGGTAGTTCTCCTTGATCTCTGTTTCGAGCCCGCACCATGCGGCCTCGATGGCGATCGGTTGGCCGGAGGCGATCGACGCCGCACCTGCCTGCGGGCCGGAGCACAGCGGAGGATGGCAGCCGAGAGACTTTCTTGTTTCGCGAGGAATGGGCGCAGCCCAGGGGAAGAAAGTCGATCAGCGCCATTGCGGCATAGGCGATCGAGGCGAAGCCGGCCTTCGGCCAGATCAGCCCATCAAAGAGGCCGCTGGGAGCGCTCGATCAGACAGAGGAGAAATCAAGGAGAACCTGGCGACACCGTCGTGCAACTGCGAAGGTCCGACGACGAGGGGGCCGTGCTTCACCATGTCGAGGCAAACGAGCGCCCCGCGTTAACGCTCCCGACGGAACAAGAAGTGGCGAGCGATCCGGCCACTGCCTTCGCAGGCGTCTCCGTTCGCTGCGCGGCCTTGGCCCGCATTTCAACGTGACGCGCCACCAGGAGCTCGCTCCTATCCCGGGAGTTCCGCAGCGAACTGCCAACTGACGTGGTGGAGTCGAAGGTTACAGCCTGATCTGGTGATGCCGCGCGGGCTCGAATGGCGTCAGGCGCGAACCACGCCCTGACCGGGCGGGGCCAGCGCCGCAAGGCGAGCGAAGGCAGTAATGGCGACGACGATCGCGCTGACAACCGAAAAGGGGATCTGCCACGTTGCGGAAGGCATGGTGTGCTTCACGATGCCATGGGCTGCGTGATAGCCGGCGATGGCCGCTGGCGCCACGAAGACCGCTGCGATCATGAGGCGGAGCCAGAGCGGCTTGACGAAAATGAGCAGAAAGTGGCCGATGAGGAGCGTTGCGAGACCGGCAATGATCCCAACGGCGATTCCTCCGAGCCAGCCAGCGCCGGTGCCGTAGGCCCAAACGCCTGCCGTCACGCCGGCGAACAGCGGTAGCGCGTAGACGGCGAGGTAGAACAACAGACAGCAGATCACGCCGATGGCGGCGATGCTGGCGAGGATGCTGATGACAATCATAATGGTGGCCTCCGTGAGAAGCATCTGACGGTCGCGCCTTCCACCACCACCACGGCGCGAACGGATATTATAGCGAAGAAGAGAAGGCCGCGGCGAACCGAATTCGCCGCGGCGCTCTGATTGAGGCAGGTGTTGACGGCGATCACTTCGGCTGGTCGCCATAGCGCCAGACGGGAACTCCGATCTTGCGGGCCTTGTCGGTAAGGTTGTCCTGGATGCCCGTTCCCGGGAAGACGATGACGCCGATAGGCAGCACGGCCAGCATTGCGTCGTTGCGCTTGAATGGTGCGGCCTTCGCATGTTTCGTCCAGTCGGGCTTGAAGGCGATCTGGGGCACGTTGCGGTGATCGGCCCAGCGGGCGGCGATACGCTCGGCGCCCTTCGGTGATCCGCCGTGCATCAGCACCATGTCGGGGTGCTTGGCACGCACCTGGTCGAGCTTGTCCCAGATCAGTCGATGATCGTTAAAGTCGAGCCCGCCGCTGAGCGCGACCTTCGGGCCGGGCGGCAGCATGACCTCGGTCTCGGACCGCTTCTTCGCGGCAAGGAAGTCCCGGCTGTCGATCATCGCTGCGGTCATGGCGCGATGGTTGACGAGTGAGCCGTTGCGCGGCCGCCAGGCCGAGCCGGTGTGGCGCTCGAAATGCTCGCAGGCCTGATCGCGCATCAGCTCGAAGGCGTCGCGTCGCTCGATGAGCGTCTGCCCCTCGGCGATGAGTCGCTCCAGCTCGACGGACTTGACCTCGGTGCCGTCCTGTTCGCGCTGGCTGCGGCGCTGCGCCTGTTCGTTATCATCGAGCTCGCGGGCGATGCGGTCGGCGGCGCGATGGAAGACGTTGGTTGTCGACCAGAGCAGGTCCTCGAGATCGGGCCCGAGGCGGGTATCGCTGAGCGTGGCGACGAGAGCGTCGAAGATGTCGGCGATGGCCACGGCGACGAGGTTGCCTTCGGGAAGCGGCCGGGGATCGGGTTCGTCCTGGAAGGGGCGGAAACCGTAGAGCTGAAGCTCGGCGAGAACGTGATCGGTCGGAGACGAACTGTGGTGGGCTTCGAAGTCGTCGTCGGTGATCATGGGATGCTCCGTCGCTGGATTGGCCGCGACCCTCGCGGCCTTCATGGCGACGGAAGACGGCGGGCGGGCCGGCCCTGCACCCGGAGCGAAGCGCAGGGCCGAAGCGCCAGCGGAGGACCGCAAGGGGCCGACTATTTTGCTTCGCGATGTAAAGGCGGCTCTGCCGCCGACGGAAAATAGTCGGCCACCAAGGTTGCCGGGCCGGGCCGTTTGCCGTCCTGATCGCCCTCTTGAAGGCCGAGTGCGCGGCTCTCTCCGGCACGCCTGAGCATCGGCCGCCGGCGAGGCGCTGGCCCTCACCTTCGTTCCGGCCATGCGTTCACGGTCGCGTGCTCTATGCGGCGTCGGCCATGAAGCGGGCGGCATCCCGGTGCGCAAGCTGGGCCCGAAGGTCTGCACCCAGCACGTCGGGGCCGAGCAGGCGGAGATCCTCGTTGAAGTCGCCCAGCCTCGGCGACAGCACGATCGCCTCGATACCGTCGTCGGACGCACGCTCGATCAGCGCGGCCATCGCACGGTCGCCGGCCGGATCGTCGTCGCGCGCAATGTAGAGGCGGCGCAGCGTGTCCGCGAACAGGATGGCCGGGAGATGGGCGGCCGACAAAGCGGCGACCATCGGCATGTCGGGTAGCGCCATCCTGAGCGAAAGCATCGTCTCGATGCCTTCCCCCGCGGCCATGACCTCGTCGGCGATGCCGAAGCGGACAGCGTTCCCGAGAAGATCGCCCATCGCGCGGCGCGGCGTGTCGATCGGCGCCTTGCCGAGCCGAACAGGATCAAACCCGTCGGGATCGAGCCAGGTCCGATGTGCGCCAGTGAGGCGGCCGTCGAGATCGGTGACGGCGGCGATCATGGCGGGCCAGATCTCGGTCGCGGAATGCTCGTCGGGACGGTAGTAGCAGCGCGGGTGGAAGCGGAGCGATCCGGTTCCGTGCAAAGCCGTAATGCCGCGTCTGCGGAGATATGCCTCGACAAGCGTGCCATGGATCGGCCGCGACATGGCGAACAGCCGCCGCGCCGCTTCGGGGGAGCCAGTGGGCGCCGGTTGGATCGTCCGCCGACGCTCGCTCGCCTCCGGCTCGGGCTGCGGCAGGCTGAGGAAGGCGCTTGCCTCCTTGGCGACGTGGGCGAAGTCGACCAGGCCGCAGGACTCGCGGATGACGTCGAGAAGATCGCCGTGCTCGCCAGTGGCGGCGTCGGTCCATTTGCCCGACGCACCCTTGCCGCTCTCGGGGCCGGCCAGGCGCACGAACATCGAGCGCCCCGGCGTGTTGCGCACGTCGCCCACCATCCAGTAGCGACCTTCGCGACGGCCGTTGGAGAGATAGTGGCGGCACACCGCCTCGGCATTGCGCGCGAGACGGTGTGCCAGTTCCGAAGCATCGAGCCGGGACATCACGCGGCCTCCCGCTCGCCGACGCGCGCGACCGGATAGCGATCCAGCACTTTGGCGACGATCGCGGGGCCGCTGGCGTCGGTGGGCACGAACATGCGCAGCTTCCACGAAATGATCTCGTGGAAGAGCCCGTAGGCCGAGAGCCGTTCGCGCATGCTGTCGTGGAAGCCCGACAACTCGATGCGATGACCACCCATCACCCGGACACGACGAAGCTGAAGCCCCTCCGCGAGATCGATGACGGTCTTGCCCTCGATGAGGGCGGCGAAGGCGTCGTCCGGCGTCAGCGAAGGTAGGCCGGTCGCCGTGGCGGTCGCCGCCCACGCCGGCGAGACCCTGCGGCCGATAATGCTCCCGCCGTCATCGGTTTGCAGCCGATAAACGCGCGTCGACTCGTTCGGCAACCGCTTCCAGATCGGAAGGAGCAAACCCGCGACCATGTGGATGGTCGAGTCTGCGAACGGCGGCACCTCGTTGAGTTCCGCGGCCCATGCTGCGGCGAAGGCTGCCTCGTTGGCATCCTGCCAATGGCTTTCCGCCAGCATGCGGACGGGGATGTTCGGCGCTTCCATCGGCCGGATCAGACGGACGCGGTATTCCACCTCGCCATCGTCGAGCATGACGGACGGCGCGTGGACCTGCACGGCAGCGCGGGCGGATCGTTCGTTGACGAGAAGCCGCGATCCGCGCTCGCGTAGCCGGCTCAACGCTTCGTCCAGCGTGATCGGGCGATTGCGCTGGCGCTGCGTGATGGTCAGGAGCCGCGTCTCCGCTCCGGTGCCCGGATGCGTGTAGATCGTCTGCCGGTCGGTGACCACGAAGCTCTCGGCGCGCAGCGTCTCCAATCCCATGTCGTAGGTGCCGGCGGAGACCGCGCCCTCGATGCGTGCGTTCAAGAGTTGCTCGAAGGCGGTGAACAGGATGCCTTGCAGCTCGATGGTCAACGCCAGCATGCGGTTGAGGAAGGTGGTGATCGGCGGCAGGTCATCCTTGATGCCGTTGGCATCCATGAGCTTCAGGCCGGTCGCCGCCTCGAAGCGTTGAAGCGAGCAGCCGTCGATCTTGCCGCGAACGAGCAGCATGTAGAGCTGGCGCAGGGCGTCCCGTGCATAGTGGGACTCCAGGTTGTCCTCGGGCCGGAACAGGCCCTGGCCGCCAGTCTGGCGTTGACCACGCGTGATCGCGCCGAGCGTATCGAGCCGGCGTGCGATCGTGCTGAGGAAGCGCTTCTCGGCCTTGACGTTGGTCGCGACCGGCCTGAACAGCGGGGGCTGTTGCTGGTTGGTCCGATGCGTGCGGCCGAGCCCCTGGATGGCCGTATCCGCCTTCCAGCCAAGCTCAAGGAGATAGTGTACGCGAAGGCGGGTGTTCCTTGCCGTAAGCTCGGCATGATAGCTGCGGCCGGTGCCGCCAGCGTCACTGAACACCAGGATGCGCTTGTGGTCGTCCATGAACGCCTGCGCCTCGGCGAGGTTGGCGGAGGCCGCGCGGTTCTCGACGATAAGGCGGTTGTTCCCGGCACCGCCGCCGGGCTTGCGGACGATGCGGCGTGAGCGGCCGGTGACCTCCCCGACCATATCGGTGCCGAAGTGCTGCACGATCTGGTCGAGCGCGCCGGGCACTGGCGGCAGGCTCGCGAGCTTGGCGATCAGCCCATCCCGCCGCTGCACGGCCTCCCGGCTCTCGACCGGCTGCCCGTTGCGATAGACCGGGCGTGACGACAGCTTGCCTTCGCTGTCGGTGAACGGCTCGTAGAGCTGCACCGGAAAGGAGTGGGCAAGATAGTCGAGGACGTACTCGCGCGGCGTGATGTCGACGCGAACGTCGTTCCATTCCTCGGTCGGCAATTCTGCGAGGCGCCGTTCCATCAGGGCTTCACCCGTCGAGACGATCTGGATGACTGCGGCGTGGCCGTCCTCGAGATCGCGCGCGATCGAGCGAAGCAGGGTCGGCGTCTTCATGCTGGTGAGTAGGTGCCCGAAGAAGCGCTGCTTCGCGGACTCGAACGCACTGCGTGCGGCCGACTTAGCCTGGCGGTTCAGCGTGCCCGATCCGCCCTCGCTTCCGCCGGTGATGTTGGCGGCCTGCATGGCGGCATTGAGATTGTTGTGAATGATCGCGAAGGCATCCGCGTAGGCGTCGTAGATGCGGGTCTGCTCGGGCGTCAGCTCATGCTCGACGAGCTCGTATTCGACACCGGCAAAGCTCAGCGAACGCGATGTGTAGAGGCCGAGCGCACGGAGATCGCGGGCGAGCACCTCCATGGCGGCGACACCGCCAGCTTCGATCGCCTCCACGAACTCGGCTCGGGTCGAGAACGGGAAGTCTTCGCCGCCCCACAGGCCGAGCCGTTGCGCATAGGCGAGGTTGTGCACGGTCGTCGCCCCGGTGGCGGAAACGTAGACGATGCGCGCATCCGGCAATGCATGCTGGAGCCGCAGCCCAGCACGGCCCTGCTGCGAGGCTTCTTGATCGCCGCGTTCACCCTTGGCGCCGACCGCGTTCTGCATGGCATGGGCTTCGTCGAAAATGATCACTCCATCGAAGTCGGAGCCCAACCATTCAACAATCTGCCTCACGCGCGAAAGGCGTTCGCCGCGGTCGTCGGACCGTAGCGTGGCATAGGTGGTGAATAGGACGCCTTCCCGCAGCGTGATCGGCTTGCCCTGCGGGAATCGCGAGAGCGGCGTGATGAGCAGGCGCTCCATGCCGAGCGCCGACCAGTCGCGCTGCGCGTCCTCGATGAGCTTGTCGGACTTGGAGATCCACACAGCCTTGCGGCGGCCCTGCATCCAGTTGTCGAGGATGATGCCGGCAGACTCGCGGCCTTTGCCGACGCCCGTTCCGTCGCCGATCATGCAGCCGCGCCGGAAGCGGATTGCGCCCTTGGTGTCCTCCGCTGCGGCGGTCGCGACGTCAAGCGTTGCGTCGACCATCCAGGCGCCGGCGAGATAGTCCGAGTGCGCCTCGCCTGCGTAGATCAGCGTTTCGAGCTGCGCGCCGGAAAGCACGTTGAGGATGTTGGCAGGAAGTCGAGGACGGTAGGTCGGCTTGGGCGGCGCGACGGAGGCCATCGCCGCCGATTGGACGAGCTGCGTCGGGTGATCCTGAGCGCCGGCAATCCGGATACTCTGGAGCGCATAGTCCTCGTAGATGGAATCGGAGAGGCGCGCGCCCTGCGGCGGCGTCCAGTCGATCGTCTCGTAGCGGAGTTCTACGCCTTCAGGCTCGGCGACGCTCGACGGTCGCGTTGCAGTTTGTGCGGCGCGTGCGAGATAGCCTCGAACGGTGCGCGGCGTCGTGGCGGCCGGCAGGGCGGCGGAGGCATCGACCGGCAGCCGTGGCGGAACGTGCTCGGCGATCCAGGCCAGCAGCGTCCCGACGTCCGGCGCGACACCGGGTGCGACCGGGAACGCGGTCGGATCGTCGGCCGGTCGCTTGTCGATGACGGTCAGCCGTGTCGGGAAGGTCGTGCCGTGCTTGGCATAGACCCGGCCATCGATGGCGGCGGAGAAGACGACGCGCCCGCGCTCCTGTAGCCGGACATAGGCGTCGCGCCAGGCCGGAGCGTCCGGCGCGAAGTTGGCGCCGGTGATCGCGACCAGGCGACCGCCGTCGGCGAGCCGCGCCAGCGCCGAGCCGATATGGCGGAGCGCGGCGTCGGCCATGCGGCCCTGCACGTTGGCCACCGCCGAGAACGGTGGGTTCATGGTGACGACGCTCGGCACGATTGCGGCGTCGAGGTGATCGTGAATCTGCGCCGCGTCGTGGCAGGTCGTGGCGACGTTTGGGAAGAGTGAGGAGAGAACACTGGCGCGGGTCTCGGCCAGTTCGTTGAGCACGAGCGATCCGCCTGCGATTTCCGCAAGAATGGCGAGCAGGCCAGTGCCCGCCGACGGCTCCAGCACGCGGTCAGCCGGTGTAATCGCGGCGGCTGTCAGCACCGCGAGGCCGAGCGGGACTGGCGTTGAGAACTGCTGGTACGCCTCGCTCTCCAATGAGCGGCGCGTGTGTGTCGGCAGGAGCCCGACGATCTTCGCGAGCATCGGGAGCGCCTGAGCCGGAGAGCCGGCCTTGCGCAAAAGCGCCTTTCCGTATTTGCGGAGAAACAGGACGGTCGCGGCCTCGCCGGCGTCGTAGGCTGTCTTCCAGTCCCAGGCGCCCGACGCATCGGTAGCGCCAAAGGCTTGCTCCATCGCGGTGCGGAGGATCGCTGCGTCGACCTGACGGCCCTGTTCGAGATGAGGAAGGAGAATCCGCGCGGCCGTGCCGATGCAGCGGGCGACATCAGGAGGTGACGCAAGCGGAGGGATCGCGACCGCAGGCGCGGCCGCGAGAGCGGATGATGGGGGCATGGCGATGAACCTCTCGGAGAGCGGAGATGGGCGAGCCGGTCGGCGCTCTCTCTGGACCGCTCCGGCTCAAACCCGTCCCGGCCAAGCTCTCCCTCTCGTCACGCCGCCACCTTCACCGCGCGCCACCATGCGATGCGCTCATCGCACGTCGCGTTGGCGAGGCGCAGCAAGAGGTCGCCGTCCGGGCCGATCCGGAACGGATTGCCCCATTTGCCGCCGCTGCCGATGTAGACGGCGTTCACCGGCACGCCTGCGTGATGCTTGTTGAGAACCCTGCACATGCGATCGCCTCCTGATGTCCGTTGCAGCGGACTGGCGACGGGACGCGGTTGAGGCGCGGCAGGTCACGCATCGGGAGCGATGCGGAAACGGCTTGCCCGTTGATCGGCGAGCCGCCGCGTCCAGACAGGCCCCGCGACGCGAGAGATCAGTGGGGCGGCTCGTCCGGCAGGGTTCTCAACAAGCGGCACGTATGCGTCGAACGGATTGCCGTCGGCGAGATGGCCGAACGGTGTGAACACGAAATCCGTGCCGTCGCGCCTCACGGCGCAGATGACGAAGCGCAGTTCGCCGGTGACGGAGTCGGCGCACTCCATAAGCGCGAGGTTGCCGTCAGCCGCGGCCCGCAAGAGCGTCGCGAAATTCGCACGGGCGTGATCGGGGATGCTCATGGCGCACCTCGCTTGCTGCGCTTGGCCGAAAGCGTGGTGTCGAGCCAGGGATTGGTCGCGACCCACGCCACGGTCTTGCGACGGCCGAGGTCGAGCACGTGCGCGCCACCCCCGAACGCGTTCACGCGCGGGCGCGAGCATGTGTTCGCCCATTGGAAACCCCAGCGTCCGGAGAGGCCGAATTCCTCCGCGCAGCAAAGCACGAAGTCGATGACGGCCTGCGGATCGCCGGTGACGTCATCGCGAATCCAGAGCCGGGTCCCGCCATGCTCGGGCTGAATGGAAAGGAGGAACGCATCGGACGGCGGGTCCTCCGCAGTGTTCGCCTCCATCATACGATTGTAGAGATCGAGGGCTCGTGCGGCGTTGTCCGCTGTGCCGACATCGAGAAGACAGGAGAAGTGCGTGAAGAAATCGACCATGTCAGGCTCCTGAAACGACAAAGCCCGGCGCGTGCCGGGCTGGTTGAAAGACGGATTGGTGCCTGCGCGTCAGAGCCGGAATTCGGCGACGAGCCGCTGCGCGTTGGCGTGATGTTCAAGCATCTCGCGGTAGAAGCGCTTGCGCGCCTCCCGCCTGGAGGGATCGCGGCGGGCCGATCGCGCGAGCTTGCGCCGCGCGGCTCGGATGACCGTGCGGTTGCTGGCCCAGACCGTGACGTCGAGGCGGAGATAGGTGCCGTACATCTCAACCTCCCTTCGCATCCTTCGCCGCTCGCAGAGCCGCGAGTTCCGCGCGGAACTCGGCTGCGCCGACTTCCTCGGTGAGATCGGTGTTGACGGCGACGGACAGGCAAGCAGCATGAACGTCGTCATCCGACACTGCGTCCGGCGTGAGACTCTCGAAGTCAGGATCGGTCTCGATGATCGACGCGATCTGGTCGAGAACGCGATCCTCCCGGAGCTGCGCGAGGATGTGACCGGGCCGCGGCGCCGCGACGGGCTCGTCGGGATCGCGAGCGCTGGCAAGGATCGCTTCCGCTTTTGCGACGGCGGCGTTTGCACGCGCGAGCCAATAGGCGTCCGTCCGTCGCTCGGCGATCTGGTCCGCAATGACGATCTTGAGGAGACCGAACATCACCTCGAAGTGCGCGGCCTTGCGCTGGATGGTCTCATCGAAATGCGATGAGACCGGCACGGGGGCGCCCGAATAGGCGGCGTTGGCGCCGAGCCAGACGCCGGTGACATAGGTTTCGCCGGCGGCCTCGTAGTCGAGCTTGTCATTGGACCAGTCATCGTCCTCGATGGCCTGGCGACAGGCTTCAGCCGGTGTCGCGGCGTCATAAGTCCGCTGCCTGTAGACGGGCACCCGGTAGGTGGTCTCGATCGTATAGGTAGGCATGAGAAGTTCCTGAAAATGCGAAAGCCCGGCGCGATGGCCGGGCTGTTGAGGGTTGAGTAAGCAGAGAGCTGGCTAGTAGCCGAACTCCCACGACGGCCAGGGCTGGCCGTCATCTGTGACCTTCACCGCGTCATCGAGGTAGTCCGCGTGCCCTTCGACGAAGGTCGGGTTCTCGACGGGCGTTTCGTCGATCACCGTCACGGCGCAGACGAGGCCGTCTTCGACCTCGACATGAACGGGCACGAAATACTGAAAGACGACGCGGCGCGGCGTGGCCGAGCTGAGCTTAGTCATCGGAATGTTCCTTGGTGAGAGATGGCGGGAGCGATCGGAGCCGCCCCCGCCATGATTGCGTCACTCGGCGGCGATCATCACCGTGTCGTCGGCGTCGACTTCGCCGTCGCCCGCCTGCTCCTCCTCCTCGCCGGAGAGGAATGCCGGCAGTCCTTCATCGCCTCCGGCCTCGCTCGGATCATCGGCCGCCGTCGCATCCCGATCGGCGGAACGCAGCGGCTCCGGCAGCCAGCCGGTGTCCGCGAGCAGGCGTTCGGCTTCCTTCGCCATTTCCGGCTTCTTGAGGTGGTCGATGAGCTGCGCCTTCTCCTCACCGAGCGCTTCGCGCACGGCTTCGACAATCCGGCTCTTCGTGACCCGGCCGAGATAGTTCGCCACGCTCGGACGCCATCCAGCCTCCACCATGTCGAGGCCCGTGGCGCGGGCAAGCCGATCGGCCTCGCGCAGGCGCCGGTCGAGCCCGTGCTGCGAGACGCCGTTGCCGCTATACGGATTCGGACGCTCGTAGAGAGCGTTGATCCCATAACTGACGCAGTGCGCGAGCAGCGCGAGGCGGCTCGCGTCATCGAGTCCGGCGATCCAGTCCCAAAGCCGGTCGTCGTCCCCGAGCGGCATGTCCGCCTTCCAGGCGTCCGCGCGTGCCTGGATGGCCTTGGCAGAGGCACTGTCCTTCAGGTCGGTGGACTGAACGGGGAAGGGGACCTCCCGAACGGCTGCCTCGACCGCGGAGCCGTGCGCGTTGCGCTTGACGCCGTCGAGCACCAGCTTGTGCAGGAGCGCCGTGAGGGCGACATGCGGGTGATTGGCGACTGATTCACGCAGCGCCAGCGTGCGATGCGCGGTGAGCTCGATGACCAGGCGCTCGGGCAGCGGTTTGACGCCATCATCGTCCTCATCGTCGTCGCCCTCCGGTTCTTGTCTACCGATGGTGATGACCGCGCGCTGAACGGACGGTGTTGCGGAAGCATCAACGCCGCCGCCCTCTCCATCAGCCTCGGCGTCGCCGCCGTCAACGGCAACGGGCGCCTCGTCCTCGGGCCGCACATAGCCACGGTCGACCACGATGTCGCCGTCGCGGTCCACGCTGACGAAGACCCCGGCGCGAGCGATCTCGGCGGGATCGTAGACGACCGGGCGCTTCTCGAAGGCGTCGAGAGCCTCCTCGATCTCGCCCAGCCGCTGATCGATCTCGTCCGGCAGCTCGTCGGCGCCGTCATACTCCGCCTCGAGCCGATCGTATTCTGCGCGCAGCGTCTCGCGTTCGGCCCGTTCCTCGTCGGTGAGATCGACGAAAGAGCCGGTGATCTGGCGCAAGTCATGATCGTAGCCATACGGCAGGTCGAGGTCGATCTTCACCCACCTCCAGCCTTCGCCGGCGATCTCCTCGGCCACGGTCTTGAGCCGTTCGCCGACCAGGCGGTGAAGCAGCGCTGGGTCCTGAAGCCAGCCGCCGTTATCGTCCTCGAACAGGTCGCGCAGCACTGCGCCGCCGGCCGCGATGTATGCGTCGACGCCGACAAAGCGCGCGCGCTTGTCCGAGGCCGGGATCGTGGTCTCGGTCAGCAACTGGCGGATATGCCAGGGCTGCCGATTGTACGAATGCTGCACGGCTTCCCACACCTGCTCCTGACGCGCATGATCGGGGTTGACGGTGAAGGCCATCAGCATGTCGAGCGTCATGCTCTCCTGGGCATAAGCGTCGCGCAGGACGGGCGAGACCGCGTTGAGACGCAGCCGCTGCTTCACGACCTGCACCGTCGTGAGATAGGCCGCGGCGATTTCTTCCTCGGTCATGCCCTTGTCGAGCATGTCCTGGAATGCGCGGAATTGGTCGAGTGGATGAAGGCCCGCGCGCAGAAGGTTCTCGGCGAGGGAGTCGTCTTCGGCGAGGATCTTCGTGTCGGACTTCCGGACGACGCAGGGGACGAGTCCGTCCTTCGGGAAGCGCTTGGCTTTCACCAGGCGCTCGATGGCGCGATAGCGGCGCCCGCCGGCCGGCACCTCGAACATGCCGGTCTCGGTGCCGTCCCCGTCGAGAATGGCGCGAACGTTGAGGCCCTGGACGAGGTCCTCGCGTCGGCCGATGTCGTGGACCAACTCGTCGAGCTCGACTTCCGGCCGGGTTCGCCGGACGTTGGACTCCGAGAGCACGAGCTTGTTGAAGGGGATGTCGCGCGAGCGCGAGAAGACGATCTTCTTGGCAGCCTTTGCCATGTCGGGATACTCCGCGACGGGCGCCGAGAGCCTCTCTCTCGGCTTCCAACCCGTCACGAAGCGAAGCGCCGCCCTCTACCTCTGAGGACGGCGCCGCCTCCCGGCGAGGCGGAGAAACGTGGAACCGGAGATGCGCAAACACTCATCTCCGGCTCTGCGGATTTCAGGATGAGGCGCGTCACACGCCGTCACGGCGAGCCTGCCGTGCGCGGTAGAGAATGCGTTCGGCGGCGCGGATGCTCCCAGCCTCACGGGCGGCTTCCGCCCAGACCGAGATCGGGAAATCGCCGGTGAAGAGGATGTCGCGTTCGATCCCCATCCCGAACGGCAGATCGATCGAGGTCAGTTCCTCGAGGGAGAAACTGCCTAGCTCTGGATCGCCGAGATCGGCGAGTCTGAAGAGCGTATCGCCGTCCGCGTCCAGCTCGGTCACGAGCCAAACGCCTTCACCCAGGGGGTTGAAGAACTTGACGACGGGCACATGGTCAGCGCCGCGTTCAAGCCCATTGGCGAGCAGTCGCTCGCGCAGGTCGTCGGTCAGGAGGATCATGCCGCCCTCCTGTCGTTCGCGGGTTCGCTGGCCGTCTCGGTTTCGGGGAGGAAGGCAAGCAGCCAGTCAGCCGCCTTGCCGGCCTGGGACGCGGCGCGAACGATGGCACGATTGTCCTCGCGCAAGACTTCCAGCCACGAACCGATGTAGTCGGCGTGTCGCACGGTCGGGACAATGCCGAGCGAAGCGCAGCAGAACGCCGCGTTCATCTCGGCGACCAGTTCCTCGAACGCGTATTTCTTCGAGCCGAAGGAGCCGGAGAGGTCGCGGCCGAGACGCGATGCATGACCTGTTGCATGGCCAAGCTCATGCAGGGCCGTGCGGTGCCAGTCGATGGTTTGGAAGTACGCCTGCGGAGGCGGGACCTGCACGTAGTCATGCGTCGGCACGTAGAAAGCGCGGTTGCCGCCGATGCGAAAGGCGATGCCGGTCTCCTTGATCAGCGCTTCGACGCGCGGCTCGATCAGGCCGGGCTCCGGCGCAGGCGCCGCGACCGCAAGGTCGTCGGGCAGATCCTCGCACTGCGCGACGTTGAACACGGTGAAGCGCTTGAGGAACGGAATCGCCTGCGCCTCCTCACCGGTCTCCTGCGCACGCTTCTTCTCGTCGTCGGGAACGAAGCGATCGGCGTAGACGACCGTGGTGCCACGCTCGTCCTTGCGGACATGGCCGCCGAGCGACAGTGCTTGGCGAAAGGTCAGCCAGCTCTGGAGGGGAAAGCCGTGCTCGATGACCGCGCCCCACAGGATCAGCACATTGATCCCCGAATACTGCCGGCCGGTCGCGGCGTTCGCTGGCATGGCAAGCGGCGCCTTTGCGGCCGCCGTTCCCCAGGGCTGGACCCAGGGCACACGCCCAACCTCCAACTCGGCGATGATCTTGTTGGTGATGTCGTCGTAGAGACTCGCGCGGTCCGCACGGGCGCGAGCATGATGATGATGTCTGGACATCGCGGTTCTCCGCGACGGGCGCCGGAGGCCTCTCCTCCAGCCCTCAACCCGTCACGGAAAACCCGATCCGCACTCTCACTCTAAGGGGGCGTTGCGGGGTCTCCCCGCAGAAGGGGTCGGCCGAGACATTGGCTCGGCCGCAGGGGAAGGCCTTCCCCTATTTGAGAAAGTACGAATTGTCGTAGTTGAGCTACGATAACGGCAACAAGTCAAAGCGACTGCAGCCGGTTGCCGCTGCCACAATGGAACGCCACTACGCGCTTCCTATAATGTGTCGATCTGCGCCAAGGGGGATCACCCATCCGCCGGCGCGATCGGCACGCGCGAATTCATCGTGCCTGGTGGTTGCGGCTAGCCGGTCGCGCACGGTCTTGGCCTCGCCCTCGATCGCCGCATCGATGAGATCCCGCTCTATGCCGACGAAGACCGGGCGCAGGTTGAGCCGGGCAAGCACATCCTGATCGGCGGGATTCGCGGTTGCGTCGGTCAGCGGTCCCGCCCGGGTGACGATTCCGCCAACAAGCCCGTCAATGGCGCTGGCGCCGTCCACTTCCCGTACTGGCGCAGCATTCAGGAGCGCTCTGGCGCTCGCGACATCACGCTGAAGCCCGTGCTCAGAGCGTTCGCGGGTCAGCCGCCGAAGCGCACCGGCGAGCTCGGCATGGCCGAGCGGAGCGACCAGGTTTGCGATGTGGTGACGAAGCAGCCCGATGAAGACGGCGTCCTTGTCCTCCGCATCGATCGGCTCGCCTTCGTCGACCGGATCACGGACTGACAGGTACGCTTGCGCTGGTCCATTTGTCGCAGCGCCCCAGCGCGTCGCGATCGCGACGCGCTTGATCGTCACCTTCCGTCTCCTAGCCGTCACGTCGATGCGTTGGGCCTGCGTCCATCCCCTGGTGAGCGCTTTGTCGGGACCGCTTGGGTCATGACAGCCTTTGGCCTCCGCCACGGTCAGGGAAGTGAGATCGGCAGCGCAGGCCACCCAGTCCGGCAGATCGCCACGGGAGCGGCGGACGATGTCGATACGGCGCCGACCGTCAAGAAGCAGCGATCGGCTCGTGAGGTGCGCGAAGATGGAAAGATCAAGATAGCGCTCGAGATACGCGCGGGCCACGAAGCGTCCGAACAGGCCTGACAGTGCGACCTTTACTTCGCGCGCCTGTCCGAGAGGCTCCTTGAAGATGAACGGTGTGCCCGGACCCGTCGCGGTGAGCAGGGCGTCCAGAATGGACCAGGCACCATAGGCGGCGCCGGGGGTCTGAAGCACCTCGCGGATGCCGGCATCCTCGATCTCGGAAACCTCCAGATCGACGGTCGGGCCAGCAACGGGGCTCGCAGATGTGGGGTCGAAGCTATGGATGAAGGTCCGCGTCACAGCGCCAGCGCCTGCTTGAGATCGTCGTGCTCGAAGGCGCTGGCCATGCGGGTGATCTCGGAGGGCCGGGCGCCGGCCTCTTTCGCGGTCTCCCGCCAGGTCGCCGTCACGGCCGCAACTTCCTTGATGATGGCGCGTGCCGCCGCGAGGCCGAGGCCGAAGTACTCCGAGGCCGCCTCGAGGAGATCGATCGAGCAGGTGCCTTCGTCTAGATCGATGTTCGTCGTCAGCACCCGGGCCTTGAGGTCGGTAGGGACGGGGTTGAGGTCATAGACGGGGGAGAGTGACCAGCCCGCCTTGCCAAGCCATAGGAAGCCATGGTTGCGCAGGTGATCATCCACATTCGAGATCAGCACGTTGAAGGCGACGCGACGGTACAGCGCCTGCGCGTCGGTCTTCGCTTGCGCCCCGTGCCGCGTCAACGCATCGACGATTTCGGGATAGCTACCGCGCTCGCCATCCTTCGATCCCGTCATCGCCATGGCAGAGAGGAACGGGATGCGAATGGCAGCGTCCCTATCGAAGCGCCGAGACAGGAGCACCGCCTTTCCGCCAACGCGCAGCAATTCGTGGGAGGGCGTGGCGATGCCGGCACGCGCCGCCAGGCGCAAGGCGATCTCCTCCCAGGTCTCCAAGCTGTAGTCGTCGGTTTCCTTGGGGAACTTCGCGATGGAGAGGTGGCCGTGCTGATCGATGACCGACGCCTTGGGGCGTGAACCTCCAAGTGACGATCCGGGTGCGAAGATGAGCTGGAGATCCTCGTCCGTCTCCTCGTCGCGAAGGACGCGCTCCGTCACGGCGAGGAGACGCCCGAGCTCGATCAGGGCGGGCACGCCCGCACGAAGCGGCGCTTGGAACACGTCATCGCCCGCCCAGCGGAAGCGGAGCGCGCCAAGACGGGTCTCATCAGCGACGCCAAGGAGGTAGTCGCTTTCGGCGAGGGTTCGGACCGCGCGGTCTTCGCGCTCGGCGAGGCGCCGCTCAGCGCGCTGCATGAGGCGGCGTCCCCAGGTGTCGGGGGCCGAGTCACCGATGGACCCGAAGATGGCTTGTCCGGCCGGCGGTGCGAAGCCGCCGCGTGTCAAAGCGAGGGCAGGCTCGATCGAGAAGCGGTCCGGATCGGCGAGCCATTCCGGCGCATACTCGAACACGACGGTCTCGTTGCCCCGCACCTTGTTGCTGCGGGCTAGGCCGACCGGACGTGTGCGTCCTTCGAGGTCGATATGGACTTCGATGTCAGCCATGATCGGTCGGCCCCGGCGCGCGCTTGAGACGGACGCGCTTCGGCAGCTCCGCGCTGGCCAAGGCCTGGCCGATGCTGTCGCGGCTGATGTCGGCGATCTCGCCCAAGCCATCGAGCAGGCCAAGCGCCTGGAGGACGGCGGCGTAGATACCGATGCTGACATTGGCGTCGCCGGCTTCTACCCTTTGCAAGGTCGAGCGGGACGTGAACGCGCGCTCGGCGACGACCGCCATCGGCAGCCGGCGCCGACGACGGGCATCGTGGATATCTGCGCCCAGCTTGCGCAGAACGCGCTGCACAGCAGCGGGGGGATGGTGTGGCGTCGGCATTTGCTATCTTCGTGCTACCAAGACGGAATTTATGTAGCACGAAGGTTACAATTATTCTAACGGAAAATGGGTTCCCTACCGAGCCCCACCGAAGCCGCCATGCCTTCCGGCCAGGCTTGATCAGATCGGAAAAGCCCGCGATGCGGCTGCCAAGGCGGTAAATTCCAGCTTGCGGATATATAGCACTCGGTGCTATATAGCACACTGAAGTGGTGGGAGCGGGGCAATCCTCAAACAGATGGCTCGGCCATCGCATGCGCAATCAGCGCCGGCGCGTCGTCGCCCCTTGTTGATTGTCTGGACGGCAAGCAAGTCGGCGAACGGATTTAGGTGACGGCGATGCGAAAGACTAAGCTTCCTCTCCTGGCGGCCGTGCACGAGACGGTCAATGGCTCGCACGATGTCGGCATGGTGGATCAGGTCACGCTGCGCGATTTCGACCGCCGCTGCCTGCCCCCCGTCGAGCCTCTTGAGCCGGAGCAGATCAAGAAGATTCGCGAGGCCTCGCACGTAAGTCAGGCCGTCTTCGCGCGACTGTTGAACACCAGTGTCTCGACAGTACAAAAATGGGAGATCGGCCAGAAGAAGCCGACCGGAACGGCGCTCAAGCTTCTGCACCTTGTGCAGAAGCGCGGCCTTGAGGCCGTGGCATGACAGAACCTATCCCATCCATCCCTGGTGTGATCCAGCGTCTGGCTCAGGACGCCTGCGGCGCAACGAAAACATAGATAAAAAAGGCTCTTCCGCGCATGCATGCACCGGCCGCACGAACACAGCCAATAGAGCCTACGGCTCGCCCTGCGAGCCCTTTCACGGGCCGCCCTCCTGCTAATGTCGCCTACGCTACGCCTCGTGGGAGGATGCTGCACGGCAAGTCCGACGAAATCCTGGCCGACGGGTCGCTCGCCCGTTTTGAAGGCAAGGTCAATCTCATCTTCACTTCGCCGCCGTTTCCGCTCAACCGCAAGAAGCGGTACGGCAACGAGACTGGTGAAGCTTACATTAAGTGGCTTTGTGCCTTCGGTCCTCTGTTTAAGAAGATGCTCGCTCCCGACGGTTCCATCGTCGTGGAGATGGGCAACTCGTGGGAGCCGGGCATGCCCGTCATGTCCACCCTTGCGTTGCGTGCTTTGCTCGAATTCCAAGAGAAGAATGAGCTTCATCTCTGCCAAGAGTTTATCTGGCATAACCCCGCAAGGCTGCCGTCACCGGCTCAGTGGGTAAATGTCGAGCGCAGCCGGGTGAAGGACAGCTTCACCAAACTCTGGTGGATGGCGCCAACGGAAAAGCCGAAGGCCAGCAATCAGCGCGTGCTTCAGGAGTACAGCAAGGCAATGAAGACCTTGCTCAAGCGAGGCACCTACAACGCTGGCAAACGTCCATCGGAGCACGATATCAGCGAAACCGCGTTTCTGCGAGACAACGGCGGTGCCATTCCATCGAATGTTCTTACCTACGCGAACACACAAAACGGCGACGCTTATCAGACCTACTGCCGCGAGAACGAACTGCCGTTACATCCGGCGCGGATGCCTGCGGATTTGGCGAAGTTCTTCATTAAGTTTCTGACCGTTGCCGGTGATGTCGTTCTTGACCCGTTCGGCGGCAGCAATACGACGGGAGCGGCTGCCGAAGATCTAGAACGCTTCTGGATCAGCATTGAAGCATCCGAAGATTACATCAAGGGCTCGCGAGGCCGGTTCGGCGACCGGATAACCTCCGATTCTTTCTAGGGGGAGCAAGACGATGACGCAGATATTTGAGGCGGAACTGACCGTCGGGCCTAGGGCGATCGACGCCTATAGCCGCCTCAGCTACACGATGTGGTTTGCGCTGGCAGAGTTCGTCGACAACTCGACGCAGTCGCGACTGAATTATGGAAACCTGATCGATGAAGTCCTCCAGGAGGAGGGCCGTCCGCTGACCGTCTCGATCGTCCACGACCGACCGAACAAGACCCTCACGATCGAAGATAACTCAATCGGCATGAGCAAGGATGACCTCGTCGCAGCGCTGCGGATTGCGCATCCGACGCCGGACAGCAAGGGACGATCCAAATACGGCATGGGCATGAAAACCGCAGCGTGCTGGATTGGCGCTCAATGGACTGTCACCACATGTGAACTGGGCAGCGGTGAAGAGTGGACGGCCACTGTCGATGTCGACGCGATTGCTAATCACGGGGCGAAGGTTCCGCTCACAATGCGAACCGTCAGCCGCGACGACCACTACACGCGCGTGACAATCGGTAGTCTCCGGCGCGTTATCCAGAAGCGCTCCGAAGAGACTATCAAGGACTATCTCGGCTCGATGTACATGTTTGATCTGCGTCCTGATGTGAAGGGCCAGGTCGCACTCAAGCTCACCTACAACGGTGAGGAGGTCACGCCGCCACAAGAGAGCGACTGGGACTCCGATCCCTCTGGAACGCTTATGAAGCGCGATCTGCCGACGCTTACCGTTGACGGAAAGACCATCAAGGGTTGGATCGGAGTGTTGCGCAAGGGCGGGCGCAAGTACGGCGGTTTTTCGATGTTCCAGAACGGCCGGCAGATACAAGGTTTCCCGAACGCCTGGAAACCAAGCGTGATCTTTGGGGGTGTGGATGATGAGGGAGCAAACAACCTCATTGCCCAGAGGCTCACTGGCGTGCTGTTGCTCGACGGCTTTGGTGTGTCGCATACGAAGGACAGGGTGCTCTTCGAGGGTGATGAAGAAGAAGCGCTGGAGAAGTTCCTTGTTACGGAAACTAAAGCCTATGCCGATTACGCCAAGAGCAGACGCGGATCTGGGCGCGGGCCGAAGTGGTCGAAGGAGCAGGTCCGCGATCTGGTAAAGGACATGCAAACTGAATTCGTCAGCGCCGAGATCAAAGATGCGCTGAATAACGCGGCCTTACCACCCGTGGAAACGATTACGGCGAACAATCTGCAGCAAAGGGAGTCACTGACCGCCGAGGACGAAATCGGCCGTCTGGATATCCTGCCGGATTTGCAGGTTGTCATCTCATTGAAGGAAACCAGCCTCTACGAGCCACACGTTACGTTTGTCCCGGGCGCGGAGGCGAACGTGATCCACGTGATCATCAATGGGCTACATCCATATTATCAGACGCTGGAGGCGAAGGACGCGATCAGCGAGTGCGTGCAACAATACATCTTCGACGCGGTGGCCGAGTTCAAGGCCGGCAAGCTTATCGCACGGGTCAACCCGGATAGCGTACGGAACTTAAAGAACAACTTGCTGCGAGCGCGTGCCGAGCAGCTCGACAACGCTGACACGGAGGTGCGAGCGAAGGCAGAAGCCGAGTTGTTCGGGCGTAAGCCAGAGCGTGCTGCGGGCTAGGGGAGATTGTCTTGCCGAAGCTGACTCCGCGCGGCTGGCAGGTTGCAGCGCTCGCCGAATGGGAGCGAGCGAACCATCGCGGCATAGTCAGCGTCGTTACCGGCGGCGGAAAGACAATTTTCGCTCTCTCTTGCGTTGATCGCATCCGTCCGATAGCGACGTTGATCGTAGTGCCAACCGCGGCACTCCTCGAGCAGTGGTGGGAAGAGGCGGCCAACTACTTTGACCTCGGTCTTGATGAGATCAATATTGTAACTGGTAGTCTGCGATTCCGCCTGGGTACGATCAATATTGCTGTGCTGAATACAGCGGCGAAACTCGCAGCGAAGATCGAGCAGCACAAGTGCTTCCTGATCGTGGACGAGTGTCACAAGGCGGCATCGGAGCATTTCCGAGCCGCGTTGCAGATCCAGACGACAGCATCTCTTGGGCTGTCGGCTACGCCGGAACGTCCATATGACGAGGGGTTAAAGGACGTACTGATTCCCGCGCTCGGCCCTGTCATCTTCAGCTACGACTATGGTGACGCGCTGCGCGACGGCGTGATCGTTCCTTTCGAACTTCGGAACATCGTGTTTGATCTGGAGGAAGACCGACAGGCTGAGTACGACAAGCTAAGTAAGGCGATTGCACGTTCGATCAGCCAACACGGCACGGAGGCTGAGGAGACCATTGCACTGTTTTTGAAGCGAGCAAGAGTGCTGAATCTAAGCCTCAATCGCATTCGTCTGGCGCTCAAACTCGTGGCTGCCAACCGCGGCAAACGCACGCTGATATTTCACGAGGATATCGAGGCTTGCAATCTCATTCACGCGGTTCTTTCGGAGAACGGCGTGCGAGCTGGCGTCTATCACTCCAAGATGACGTTGCGGGACCGGGCGGTGATGCTCAGGCAGTACCGCAAAGGAGAGATTGATGTACTCGTGACGTGCCGTGCTCTAGATGAGGGATTCAATGTCCCGGAGACCGAACTCGGCATCATCGCCGCCAGCACAGCCACGCGGCGGCAACGCATCCAGCGGCTTGGCCGCGTTGTCAGGCCGGCCCAGGGCAAGACCGGTGCTTTGATTTACACGCTCGTAGCCACTGGGCCGGAAATTCAGCGTCTCAAGGAGGAAGAAGCGCAGCTGGAGAATATCGCGACGGTAGGGTGGAGCCGCGCATGAAGAGGTTGCTGACGGGCGAATGCAACGAAGACAACATCTTCCAATTGGTGGATCCTACCGTTTTCGTTGAAGTCGACTTCGAGGCCGAGGTCGTCAAAGCTCTGACATGCCTTTTTCCGGACTACTGGTGCGGTGTTTTCGCTGGAGCGTTCATCCTTGAAGGCGAACGCCGCTCTGCCGATTTGGCACTGATCCATAGGAGCTTGTCCCACTGGTTTGTGGTCGAGGTTGAACTCGCCGGACATTCACTAGATGGCCATGTTCTGCCCCAGGTACGATGCTTTCGTTACGGCGAGCCGGACCAAACTTGCGCATCGAGCTTGCTTGCCGCCTTTAGCTTTCTCAACCGCGAGCAAGCTAACGCCTTGCTGGCATATATCCCTCGCTATGTTGCGGTTGTCGGTAACATGCCTGATCCCGAATGGACGACAGCGCTGCGGGCGCTGGATGTCCAATATCTAACCGTTTCGGTTTATCGGGACCGTAACGGTCGTTCTGCGCATGAAGTAGAGGGGCGGCTTGTAGCGCGCACTGAGAGCTTGGGATTTGCACGCTTTTCGGCGATCGACAATTGCCTGCGCATCAACAAAGGCTGCGGCCTTCCGCCCGGCGCCGTACAAATCATTGACCAGTTCGGCAATCCCGCGCTGTGGACGATACGAGAGGCCTCAGGCGTCCTTTGGATATCGAAGGACAGAGGTCCGGCGCTGCTTGAACATGAGGGCTATGTGCAGATTATCCGCACCTTCGATGGTCGCATTTCTCTGCGGCCGTCCGCGATTCAACGCAGCCCTGCTGCAACTGTCTGACTGTCCGCAGAAGAGAGAATGAGGCCGGCTTCGGCTTGAGGGACGACAATTTGGCCTACAGCAATGCTGCGGGCCGGACTCGAAACCGGCTAGTGGATGGGCTTAGTGCACCGAGCCATTACGCCGCTGCCTTCTCGTCACCATCTCGTACCTTTGCTGGCCATGTGTCCTTCCACATCGCCGCAGCCAATTTTCATTTACTCGTGTCTCCAGTTTCCATCAAGCGCTGTGTCGATCTCGCGCGAGAACCTGAACCTGCAATCTCCGGCGTGCAGTGCTAAAACTAGAAAATACGCGATCGTGCATAAGGCCGGTAAGGCCCCTAGGGTCCGTACCCAATAAGCTCTGGCGGTTTGGGGTGGTTGGTGATTCAAGGCTCTGGGAAGGGAGCCTTGATCATGAGCACACGGGTTCAGTGGCTGACCGATGAGGAATGGGCTCGGATCGAGCCGCTGCTGCCGCGTGGCCGCAAGGGTGCCCGTCGTGTGGATGACCGGCGGGTGATCTCCGGGATCGTGCACATGTTGAAGAGCGGAGCGCGCTGGCGGGACTGCCCGGCGGAGTTCGGGCCATATACGACGGTCTACAATCGTTTCAACCGCTGGAGCCGGCAAGGGCTCTGGCTGAAGATGTTCGAGGCTCTGACGGGCCATAGCGGGGTCTTCGACGGAGCGGCCATCGACGCGACCCATATCAAGGCGCACCGCTCTGCGGCGGGCGCAAAAGGGGGGCCTTCGCCCAAGCCATAGGCCGCTCCCGCGGCGGCCGCACAACCAAGCTGCACGGATTGGTTGATGAGAAGGGTCGACCCCGCGTCCTGCTGCTCAGCCCCGGCAACATCAACGACATCAGCATGGCCGAGGCGCTGATCCGGGCGGCCGGCCCGTTCCGCCGGTTGCTGGCCGACAAGGGCTACGACGCTAACCACCTGCGCAAGCTGCTGGCCCAAGGTGGGGCCGAGGCAGTCATCCCTTCCACCACCTCCCGAAAGACACCCATCCCCTACGACGTCGTCGCCTACAGGGAGCGCAACCGCGTCGAGCGCATGTGGTGCCGTCTCAAGGACTTCCGGCGCGTCGCCACCCGCTACGACAAACTCGCCAGAAACTACCTCTCCGGCGTCTTCATCGCAGCAACTTGCGCATACTGGATCAATTGAGTCCGGACCCTAGCGCACCGGTACGTGACCGAAGGCGTAGGGCGACACGGGTATGCGGACACAGGCAATGTCACCAAGATTGAGCGCTGAGCCCGAAGCCGTCTCCACTCCCTCGGCTCCATGGAGCCGACGCAGCAATTCCGAAACGGCAAGGGCGGCAGCGATCAAGCCGACGAACGGCACGCCGACCGTGCGGGATGCAAGCTGGGCCAAGCCGCAGGTATCGAGTCCGGATTTCCGCAAAGCGCTGTAGGCCGGCATCGCCGAGACATCGATGGCACTTCCCGCATCTTCGCGCCGCCAGATCTGATCCGGCCGCCGCGAGGCGGGAAAGGTGTGCAGCGAGAAATTCCGAAACCCGCCGGGACCGGCGCCCAAGCCCGCTTCGACCACCAGCTCGAACTTCGCGCTGCCGAGATCGGCGCGCGTCGGCGCGTTATCGACGCCGCAGAAGGCGACCGCCGGGTCGTGCGGACCGCGCAACGTCCAGGGTCCGAAGCGCCGCTCTTCGAGCGCGGTGGTGAAGCCCGCCGCTTCCAGCCAATGCGCAGTGACACGCGTCTTCTTGATGCCGACCAACGGCAAAGAGGACAGCAAGGACGTGCTGTCATTGGAGTCGGCAATCACGTCGTAGTCCTGGAGCGTAAGCTCGACCTTGCTGCGATCGGCATACGGCAAACAGGCCAGGAGCCACGCGAATGCCTGCCCGAGATTGCCAAGACCGATAAGCCAAACAGACGAGGGCAGATAGGACAGCGGCGGCTCGCTTTCGTCCGGGGCAAGCCAGTTGGCGCCTGGATTCCAGAGCGAGAGACCCGCAGCCCGCCATCCCGCCATCGGATGATCTTTCGCATGCCAAGCGAACAGCTCGGCAGCAGCGGCGGCCGCGGCGACGGCGGCGGCCAGCGGGTTCGCCTCGTCGTCGGCCAGGCGGCGCACGTCATGCTGCGGCACGACGCCCCCGCGCCATCTCTCCCACGTGAGCGACCATGCCGTGTTGTTGGCCGCCTGCGGCACAGTCCCGATTTGCACGATCGGCCATAGCGGATTTCCCGATTGGGCGAGCGTTCCGCCGAGTTCGGCCACCGCGTCCGCGAGCGTGTGCGCGCGCGCGAGCGGCACGAGCAGCGGCGCATCGGTCACGCCGAGCACTTCGACGCCGCCGAGCAAGGTCCGGCGCGTAAGGTTGACCAGTGTGAGAAGGGCGGCCTGGTGCGCGATCGAGGTGGCGGCCTCCGGTCCGACGCGGATCGACGCGCCGAAGCCGCGCAGAATGTCCATGGCGTCGCCGTGCGTCGCCGCGCGCCCGTTGTCCATGAAGTACTTGGCGGTGCGGTGCAGCCGCGTGTGATCGATAAGCGCGTTCATAGGATCAACTCCAGAATCCGGTGTAAACGTATTTGCGGCAATGCCGCTGGCCGCGGTCTGTCCAGCGGTGCTCACCTTGATACTCGTAGATGCCGATATCCCCGTAGCGGATCGGCGGAGCGGCGAAGTCCGGCACGATGATGGCGATGTGTCCCGGTCGCGCGACCATCGGATTGGTGCGGTCGGATCCGCTCTGAAAGGCGGCGCCTGGGTGCGTGTGGATGTCGGCGACGACGCTAAGCTTACGGGCGCGGCACATCGCCCAAAGCTTGGCGAAAGCATCGGCCTTCAGAATGCACACGCCGCTCGCATAGGCCGCCGGGTCGAGATCGTCGTAGTAGACGACATCGACGGCGGCGCGCCGGCCGTCATGCTCGTGCCCGAGCAGGAACGCACCCGATTCGTGCCGGCGCTGCGTGCGCCGGTGCAGCTCGGCCATGGTACGCGCCCACAACACCGTCGGGCAGTTCAAGCGGTGCTCAGGCGCCGCGAGCGCCCGAATAATCGTCTTGATTGAGAAGGTCATAAAGCTGCTCCAGGTAGCAGATGATGCCCCGCTGCGGCTGCCAGAGCCGGTTCGGGTGTTTGTGAATCCAGTCGCCGTGCCCTTCGATCGACATACGGTCGCAGGGCAGATAGAGGCATTGGCCGCCCTTCCACTCCGGCCTGAAGACGGACGGCACGATCGCGCGGCCCGCCGGCCACTGAGCTGCGGGGAGTGGCCGCCGCGCGCCGATATTCCAGGGCTGTGCCGTTACCGGCGTGTGCCGGTAGCCGCTGCATTCGAACCGGAATCCGTATTCATCGGGGGCGCTGGCGCGCTTGGCCGCCGACACGGCTATGGTCGCGTGCGGCCAAGCGGTTTCGATGTGACGCCATTTGCCCTCGATCTCGCCGCGCCGGAATTCCGGGGCGGCGAGATCGGCTGCGAGGAGCAACTGATCGGGAGGCACGGCCACGGTCATGGCGCTTTAGCCCTCGACGCGCTTTTCGGGAACGAGGTCGAAGCAGATGTCGCAGCTATGGCCGCTGACAAGCTCGGCCAGGGCGGTGTCGGTCGGCGGCTGCGCCGTGCTGTTGCAGAGCTGCAGCACGTGCTCGCCGGCATCCGTCGGGTTGAGCTTGAACTCCCGCACGGCCCACTGCTTGACGGTGCGGACGCGGTTGCCCGGCGCGAAGGCGCGCTCGATGGTGCGGTCCATGTAGTGGACCGTGACCTTGATCCTCTTGCAGCGGGTCACGTGAACGCGCGAGCCATGCTTGAGGCCCTCCACCGGAGCCTTGGCGTCGTGCAGCACGGGCGCCTCGGCCTCGTCGATGAAGACCTCGAACCCCTCGAAGTCGATGCCGTGCGTTTTGAAGACCTCGTGCAGGTCCCGCACCGTCGCCGGGATCGTGATCCCGGCCTCGGTGATGCCGGGCTTGCCCTCGGCCTGGATGAAGATGATCGTCTTGCTCATTGCTTGTTCCTTTGATCGGCGGCCCGTGATTGAGCCCTTAAGGAAGAAGCGACGGCAGGCAGACTTTTCAGGAAGTCGGGTTTTAAGAGACGCCCTGGATGAAATCGCAGATGAAATAGCACTGGCAATTCGGGCAGCGCCGGGCGTCCTCGGGCGCGGGCGCAAAGGCGCCGCGCTCGATGTCGGCGATGGCGTCCGTGTATTCCTCCAAGAGCTTGTCGTCCTTGTTCGGCGGAATCGGCACCGCCTCGCGCGTGGCCAGATAATAGGCCTCGACCACGACGGACCGTCCAGGATAGCGCGCGGCCGCGCCGCGGCGCAGCAACGCGTAGATGCGGTTGGCAGGGTCGGACTTCGTCTTGCGGCCGGTGCGGATGCGCTGAACATGCACCGTGCCGTCGGCGGCGATCACAACGCGGTCGGGCGTGAGCGCAATCTGCTTGCCGCCCACATCGACGACCCATTCGCCCTGATCGTAGCTGCCGGTCTCCGCCGCGATTACATCGACCATGGATGTGATCATGGTTTCGGCGGATGCCCGGTAATAGGCCTCGAAGCCGTGTCCGGTCGGCCCGCGCGCCGCCCACTCCTGCGCGAGCTGCGCAAGCGCGGCGGGATGATCCGCCGGCGTGCCGGCGGCGCGTTGCGTCTCAAGCCATCCGATCGTGCGGAACACGCAGCGGTGAAAGCGCACATAGGGCGAGTCGTCGCGGATGGCGCGCAACTCGTCCAAGGCCTCGAACTGATAGCGTTGCGGGCACTGGATATAAAGACTGAGCTCCCGCTCTTGATAAAGCGTGCGCACGCCGGGCGGCGCGAAGGGCCGGGCGGGGCGGACCGGCAGCGGCGTATCGTTGCGCCGCGCCGCCGGCGCGAGTGCGTTGATGGGAGACAAGAATTTGGACGCGCTTGCGGTCTGGCTCGCGCTGTAGCGCTCCGACCGGCTCAAGAACAGGAAATCCCGCGCGCGCGATAGTGCCACGAAAAACAGGCACTCTTCTTCCGCCTCATGATCGACGGGCCGGATCGCCAGATGCGGCAAGCTGGGCGGCGGCGGACAGCGCACGCCTTGTCGGTTCGCCGGCATGTATCGGGTCGCCAGCGCCGGGAGATGGACCGCCTTGAACTCCAACCCCTTGCTGCCGTGGACGGTGAGAACGCGCACACCGTTAAGGTCGGAGGCCTCCGATGCCACGGCTCGGTACATCCGGTCGTCATTGAGGGCTTCGATCCGGCGCACCCGCGCCAGCATGTGCTTGCGGGTGGAATCGCCGTCGGCAGCCATTTCACCGCAGACTTTAAGAAGCTGGTAGATCGCGACGAGTTGTTGTTGGGCTTTGGCGTCATTGGCGGTGAGCAGCGGGGTCAAATAGGCGCTTCGCTCAAACAGCCAGGCTGTGAGAAGCGTCCAAGGCGACGTGCCCGGCCCGAAGCCTTCAAGTTGGTGTGCGAGGCGCCCCAGACCCGCGCTGCCCTGTGGCGTCAACCCTGGGATTTCCGAAAGGCGGCGCAGCGCGTCGAAAATGCGCAGATGGTTCGTCTCCGCCCATTTGATGACGTCAAGCGCATCGGCTTTGGGGGCGCCATACTCCGGGAGCTGCGCCACTCGGACCAGACCGATGCCGCCGGGTTCAGCGTCGATCGAGATGAGCGCCAGCAAATCGCGAATCTCGTCGCGCTCGAAGAGATCGCCAAGATAAAGAAGGGGAACGCCGAGCTGTTCGAGCGCGCCGGTGATGCGGGCGAGGGCCAAATGGCTGCGGGCCAGAATGACCTGCTCGCTATAGGGAATACCGTTCGCGCGGGCTTGCTCGATGTGATCGCGGATGGCCGCCGCTTCGGCCGCCACCGATGGGGCCACGATCTGGCGGATCGCGCCGACGCTGCCACGCTGCGCCGTCCAGCTCCCGCCGGGCGAGCCCTGCATATTTGCGGCAAAGGTCGCGAACGCCTGCACCACCGGAGAACCGGAGCGGTAATTGACGCCCAGAGAGCGCCGCGCGCCGGAAAACTCGGCGATAAAACGCTGCACGTTGCTCGGCGCCGCGCCGCGGAAGCGGTAGATGGATTGCCGCTCGTCGGCGACGACCCAGACATCCGCTTGCGGCGCCGCAAGCGCCCGCAGCAAGCGCGCGCTTGCGAGGTTCACGTCCTGATATTCATCAACCAGGATGTGCTCGAACCGCGCCTGGTATTCAGCGCGCAGATCGGCGTTCTGCTCGAGCGCTTGCGCCGCGAGCAGAACCAGATCGCCGAAATCGACCGCGTCCACTTTGGCCAGCGCATCCTCATAGATTTCGTAGATGTCGGCGACTTCGAGCGCCTTGCCCGCGGCTTCGCGCTCGTCTTCGCTCACAGCGACGCTGCGGGCTGCCTCTGCGGCGGCGCGGTAGGCGGCGGGCGTGATGAGATCGTCCTTGCACCGCGAAATGGCGCGCAAGACAGGCACGAGCTCATAGGCAGGTTCATAGAGATTCTGAAAGTAGCGCAGCGGCAGGCGGATGAGGTTCGCTTCGAGCAAGGCCAGCGATCCCGCTTCGTCCAAGATGCGCACGTTCATCGTGCGGCCGATGCGCTGATGATACTTGGTGATGAGTTCGAGCCCGAAGGCGTGAAAGGTGCCGACCCACATTTCAATAGCGGCGTCCGCGTTGCTCGCGGACAGCCGCTCGCGCATTTCCTCGGCCGCCTTGTTCGAGAAGGTGAGGGCGAGGATCGAGGCGGGCGACGCCCCGTTATCCAGCAAGTGCTGAATGCGATGCACGAGCGTGCGCGTCTTTCCGGTGCCCGGCCCTGCATCGACCAGAAGCGGCCCGCTGTTCCAGGTTGCGGCTTCGATCTGGCCCGGATCCAGTGTGTAGCTCGGGGCGGGGGTGGCCGGCGGCGGCGCTTGCAGAGGCGGCAAGAGCAGGGCGCGGACAGCCTGGTTCAGGACGAGGCCCGGCGGCACGCCGAGGTCTTTCGCAATGTCCGCGGGCCTGCGGCCGTGTGTCAGCAATTCTTCGCGCAGCCAATCCGCCGGACATAGAAACTCACCGGCAAAAATGTCGGCCTGAACCTCTTTGCGCTCGCGTGGGGAGTAGCCTTCCACGCGGCCCGCGCCTGAATCGATCGGATCGCCGCCGAGCCCTGGGGCGAGGGCGGTCACTTCGTTGCGCGGATCGCGGTGGAGCTTGTAATGGCCGAGCTCATGCGCGGTTACGATGGCTTCGTTTTCGGGGCTTTGGCCGCTCGCGACATTGATCATCTTGGAAGGGCGGTCGAGAAAGCCATAGACACCCTTGCTGACGACCGAGCCCGGCGCGTAATGCGCGAGCTGAAGGTCATCCTCTTCGAGCGCTGCCGCCAGCAGCGTGGGCGCCTTGCGGACATCTTTGGATTTCAAGAGAGCTTGGCGGTGACATTCGCGCGCCTTGAGCCGGATATCCCGCCAAGCGTCCATGTTTTAGTCCTCCCCGAGCCAATAGCGCTTGTCGTCGTCCGACATGGGGCTCGCGCGAATAACCTCCGCGTAGGATCGCGTGTTGATGGTGGGCGCCTCATCCGCCTTGGCATGTCCTAATCGCCGGGGGCCTGCCAACAGATCGGATACCGCGCGTTCAAGCCAAGCGGTGCTGATGCCGAGCACGTCGGTGAGGGCATCCGACAAGCGCCGGCCCAACGGCAATCGCATGCGGCCAGCATTCAGTTCGGCCAGAACCATGCGATCGATGTTGATGCAGCGCGCAAGCCGCGGAATATCGAAGCCGGCGGCAGACACGGCTTGCGGCCACGTCTTCTCTGAGACATTTTGCGCAGCCGCTGACTCCTGCCGCGCGCTATGAAGCAGGTTCAAGGCTTGGCTCCGCCCGCGCGCGAGCAGGCTCTCATCGGGTTGGGCGTTATGCTCTTGCGAATCCGCCGCCCACTGCGCACGCACGGCCGCATGCTCGCGGATATCGTCGGTATACTGCGGATACCGGCGCGTCCATTCGTTCACTTGCTCGGCGGTCGGGTTGTCGCAGGTCTGATGGAATGCGAACAACACCTCGTCCCGTTCCGGGATTCTGTTTTGTTCAATCATTGGCGGCTCCTATCTCAATCTTGAGGAGAGCTTTGGTCTCGGCGATCCACTCTCCCGCGGTTTTAGCGCTGATCCCGAGCTGCTCTGCGATCGACGTCGTGCCGATGCCAGGGCCTAGCGGGCATCCGTCCATATGCAGGCGGAACGCCTCGCGCTTTCTCGGATCAGGAATCCTGTTCAGCAGCCGTTGAACCTCGGCGGCTTGTTCGCTGCCTTCCTCAGGCGGCTCGATGGTCTCGACCATGTCTTCGCCATGGTCTGTGACGCCGGGCTGCGTCTTGTAGGGCTGGTTGCGGTGCGCGTATTTCCGCTCGGCCCGGATCGCGTCCGCGACGCGGAATTCCACGCAGGTCCGAAAGGTCTTGCAGAGCGCTTGCCCATCCTTTGAGCCCGGCTTGAGGATGGCGACGATCAACTGGTGGTGCGCACGCAAGACAATGTCTTCGCCGTCGTTACGGTGATTCTTGCCCACCAGCCACCGGATGATGCGCAGCAACTCGTCCGAGACGTGGGTGATCAGCGACGAAAGAACCCGTTGATCGCCGTTTGGACCAATGTGCTGCATCGCAGCCACGATAGCTTCGGGCCGGAAGAGCCGGAGACGATTGCCGGCGGCAGCACTCTTCCAGCCCTCAAGGTCGGATGGCGAAGGCGGTTCCTCTGATGTTTCGGCACCTGTCTTCATGTCTACCTCGCGATCCGAAAGGGCGGCCCTACCTATGAAGCGACCGCACACCCAAAATTCCGGAAGCGGGTGGCGAAGATTTCTTCAAATGTGGATTTGTATGTACGTAAGTCATTGAAATAACACGAAAAAATACAAAGTGACAATGTATCTTACGGGAAATAACCGCGACCTTGGGCTCACGCGGCCTCGGATTGCGGCTGCGGCGCCGGACTCGCCACCAGAAGCGTAACGCCGCTGACCGGAACGCCCAAGGCCTTTCGTGCAACCTCCAGCAGATGCTCGTGGTGAGTGAAGAACAGCACCTGGGTCTTCTTGGCGAGTTCCGCCAACACGCGGAAACCGGCCGCCGCGCGCTTGTCGTCGAAGTTGATGAACAGATCGTCGGCGATGAACGGCATCGGTTCGGCATGATCGAGATAGTCCTCGACCGCGGCTACGCGCAGCGCCAGGTAAAGCTGATCCGCCGTGCCGGTGCTCATGCCGGCGACCGCCACACGCCGCCCGTCCTGGCGGATGCCGGCAAGCTGCGCGTTGTCGTGATCGTCGAATTCGAGTTGCAGGGTCTGGAATGACCCGCATGTGAGAATGGCGAACAGCTCGCCGGCGCGCTTGAGCATCGGCGCTTGCTTTTCCCGCCGGTAGCGGTCGATCGCCCATTGCAGCAACACGATCGCCGAGCGCAAGCGCACATACTGCTCGGTGATCTCGGCCATCTCGGCCAGCGCCGCCTGACGGTCTGCCGCGTCCCTCGCCGCCTTATCGTCTCCGCCGACGGCATTGAAGGCTTGTCGTGCGGCATTGCGGGTTTCGCGTGCCTCGATCAGCCTATCGCGCAATTCCTGCAATTCCCCGCTGATCGTCTGCTCCTTCGCCGCGATGGCATCGAGATCGATCCCTGAGCACTCGGCCGTAAGATCCGCAACTGGAAACCCGTCTCCATCCTGCGTCAGCGATGCCGTAAGGCGGTCCAATTCGGTCGTCAGCGTACGCATTTCGTCGGAGCGCTGAATTGCGGTGCGCAGATCGTCGATGGATGCAACCGCAGCCATTTTCTGCAGCCGGGCGATGATTTCGCGCGCTTCACCGCTCGACTCACGGCAGGTTTCGATCTTCTCCTGCAAGCCGGCGATGTCGATGTCCTTCGCGGCTTTAAGATCGCGCACGCGCACAGCCTCAGCGGCCAGGCGGTCGAGCTCCAAGACCGCATCTTCGGGGTCCGTACCGGAGAGATGAGGCGCGATGGCTTGCGCCAAAGCCGCGACATCGGCCTCAAAGGTCTTGATGTCCCGCTCGATCTTTTCGATCCGCTCATGCCGCAGATCGTTGATGCGGCTTGCCGCCTCGCGCATGTCGTCGATGGCGCCGATTTGCGCTTCTGCGGTCTCGGGCGTCGCCGTGGACGGAAACTGGAGCGCCTTCAACGCTGCTTCCCATGCGGCCGTCCAGTCTTTCCATTCGCCTTCAGCCTGTTCCAGGTCCTTGCGCTTGCGTCCAACCGCGCTTGCGGCCTTGCGGCGGGCCTCTTGCAGATCGCGCGCCGACTTCGCCGTGGTTTCGTGCCGCCGTTCCTGCGCGGCGGCTGCCTCGATGACGAGATGAAGTGGCTCGGCAGCCAAAGAAGCGGTCGCCACGGCCAGCGCCTCAAGTTCGGCGAACACAGCGCCCTTGGCCTCGCTTTCGCGCTGACACCATGAGGCGGTCTGTCCCTCGCCCACCGCGAGCCGTGGGATCAGCTCAAGGATGTCCGATCGCACGCGCAGCCATTCGATCATGGCATCGGGATCGCGTGGGGCAACTCCCGACTCCGACCACAAGGCGGCCCACGCGGCTTCCAACGCCGCTTGCTCTTCCGCCAGCGCCTTCTCTTCCAAAGCCAATGACTCGATCAGATTGTCCTGTTCGCCAATCTGCCTGCCGATGACCGAAAGTTGCGCGGCAGCGTCAACGTGATCGAAGCGCCGGTCCGCAGCGTCGTCCGCCACACGGATGGCGGCCTCGAATTCCTCGGCGATCGCGTCCGGCGGAGCAAAAGCCGCGATTTCATCGTCCGGAACGGCAGCGCCTTCGAGATGGCGCCGCCGGATGATCGACCAGCCTGCATCGCGCCGTGTGCGCAAGCGTTCAAGCTCATCGGCCCCAACGACACGTTCCTCTGTGGTGATACGGTCATAAGCCTTCCGGTGGCGCGCGCGGTCTTGCTCCGCGGTCCGAATACGTTCACGGCAGGTCCGTTGCCGTTGTTCGAGGCTCCGGCAGGCCTCGCGGTGAGCCTCGACCGAAGCAAGCGGCGGGACGAGCATGGACTCAAGGGCGGTGTGATCGCCCACCGCAGGACGCAAGGTCTTGAGGGCGCGGCCGATCGCAGTGCGGACCTCCTCTTCTTCACGCTTGGAATTCGCGATGTGGCCCGCGACGTCGCCGAGTTCGCGCGCGGCCTTGATGACCATCGCCAGCTTGGAGACATCCGTCACTGCTCCAACGGCTTCCAGATCGGCTTCGATCTCGGCGAGCTTCTCCTCGGCTTCGTCCAGGGCATCTTTGGCATTCTCAAGCGCGCCCGCTTGAGCCCCGCGGCGATTAAGCAAACCGCGAAGAACGGCGACTTTCGCCTTGGCCGGAATGCGGGCAATCACCTGATCGACATCGCCGCTCCATTCCAGCTCTGCCGCGAGGCGCTTGAGCGTCGCCTCGGCCGCTGCCAGTTCGGCGCGCCGCTTGGGCAAATCGGCTTTGCCGGAACGGATTTGGATGCGGCGATCGCGAAGCTGCGCGATGTCTTCCGCGCGCGCGAGCAAGGACTCGTCGAAGGTCAAGCCCGCGCGCTCCGCTTCAAGCGCCGCGATCTGCTCGCCGAGCGTCGCGATGCGCGCCGTGGCGGCGGCTTCGTCCTTGGCGGCCTTCTCAAGAGTCTTGGAGGCCTCGGCATCGAAGGGAACGACGGTCCCGAGCGCTTGGATGGCGTTTTCGGTTTCCGCGCGCTTGCGCACGTCACGGCAAACGCGGCGGATACGGCTAAGCTTGCGCAGCTCCACCGACTTGATCTCGATTTCACGCTCGATGGCGCTGTGCGCCTCATGGGCGGTCTCGAACGCGCTTTTGAACGATTGCCACTTGGTCGTCGTTACGACGTTATCCCGCATCGAAGCTTCGGCGGCCTTCAACCGGTCCTCCGCTAGGAAATATTTGCGGTGTCCGGCGCGGCGTGAAGCCCAAAGCGCATCGGCCTCGGCCTCCATCGCTTTAAGGGTTTCCCGCAAGCCTAGGATCCCGGCGCCCGCCGAGAAAAGCATCTGGCCGACATCGTCCTGGGCTTGCAGAATTTCCTTGCCGCCTTGGCGCAAGCGCTCGTGATCGAGGCTGAACATCCGCGTGTAAAAGCGGCGGTCGGCGCCTGCGAGAAACGGCGCAAGCGCGCCTTCACCGGACGGAATGGGCGTCTCATCTTCGCCGAGCAGCGTATCCTTGTTGCCTTTCCGGCGGCGCAGCTTGAGCGCGTCGCTGCCCTTTTCCAGGACTGCGCCCACCCGCATGGCGTTGTACTCGTGCAGAAAGTTACGCGGCGAGTTGGCCGGGATGCCGAAGAGCAGGTCTTCGACACCGTTCATCGCCGTGGACTTCCCAGCTTCATTCTCGCCCAGGAGCATCTGAAAATCCGGCACGCCGTGCGGCAGGCTGATGCTGGCGTTCGTGAAGTGGCCGTAGCGCAGAAGATCAAGCTGTCGGATGCGCATATGACTACACCTTCTCTGCGAGGCGGGCGTTCAAATACGCACCGGCATGGGTGATCAAGCCCGCGATCTTGCCGTCGATCGCCGCCTTCAGGACGGCATCATCCGTTTCGGTGCGGACGTCGTGCGGCAATTTGCGGACCAGATCGCCGAGCTCCGAGGCGAGCCGTGCTTGCAGCTCGGCATCGCTGCCCGCGCTTTCGATCATGCGCTGCAAATCGCCCAACGCGTCCTTGCGCGAGGCTGCGATTTCCGGGGTCTTCGTGGCGACGACGAGCCGCTCGATCCAGGCGGCTTCTTCGCCGAGGCCCAGCGCAGCGGCGCGCGCCTCTGCCAGGAGATGGTCCGCCGATGCCAGCAATTCGCCGTGCAGCTTGGTCTGCCCCGTCAGCTCGATCCGGCAGGCAAGTAGGCGTCCCTGCGCGTCGCGCGCGACCGCTTCCTCAATCGCCCCGCGGACGAGATCGACGGCATCGGCAGAGGCCGCGCATTGATCCACCGGGACCGGCAAATGGATCCAGCGCACGCAATCGGCATGCAGCGGCGAAACCGCTTCGACCTGGCTGTCCTCGACCGTAATCAGCGAGGCGCCCTTGGGGCCGCTCTCGCGGATGTGACGGCCTTGCAGATTGCCGCAAAAGACAACATGCGGCCGCTCGTGCAGGACGGCGGCCTGATGCACATGCGCGAGCGCCCAATAATCGTAACCCTTGTTGATGAGCTCTTCGAGCGCGCAGGGCGCATAGTTTGCGTGTCCGCCCATTCCGCCCAATCCGGTGTGGAGCACGCCGATGTTGAAGCAGCCCGCGACCGGCGCGGGATAGGCGGTGACAAGATTGTCGGTAACGTCGCGCTGCCGAAAGCTCTGGCCGTGCAGCGCTATGCTCAGGTTCGGCAGGCGGAATGTCTCGGGCTGGCGCGCTGAGAACACCTTGACATTGGAAGGCAAGGTGAGCCGACGGGTGATCTGGCTTTCAGCATCGTGATTGCCATAGAGCAGAAAGGCGGGGATGCCGACCTCGGCCAGCCGGCCCATCTGCTTTACGAAGAAAAGGCCGGTCTGATAGTCGCGCCAATCGCCGTCATAGAGATCGCCAGCTATGACGAAAAAATCCACTTCCTCTTCGATCGCCTGGCTGACGAGAGTGTCGAAAGCGGTTCGGGTTGCTGTGCGGATGCGTTCGGCTGCCGCGCCTTGCTGGCCGGAGAGTCCCTTCAGCGGACTGTCCAGATGGATGTCGCCGGTGTGAATGAAGCGAAACGATTGCAAGACAATGCCCTCCCGAATCCGATCGGCGTACACAAGACCGGTCCCGTGGCGCTTTCGCTCCGGGCCCCTTAGACGGTCAGCGAAACCTCCCCGGGTTTTCCGGAAGTGCCGGACCAAAAATCGTTCGGCAGCAAAGGAAGTATCGAACATAAAGGGAACATAATAGTCAAGAAGCCACTATTATCCCCAATATCTAGTAGCGAGACGTGGATGGGCGGGCGCGGCGCGTCCGGCACGAACCAGGTCCACATGTCGAGCCCGATCGCTCCGGCGATCTGGCCTGCGTGGGTCAGACGCACGGCGTCAGGCCGGTCGCCTTTGCGCTGTACGGCGTCGATCGATGCCGCGACGATAAACGCCAAGACCCCGAGCAACACCGCTTGCGAGCGTTCCAAGCACCAAGATCACAAGGCTTCCGGTGCATGAAGTATTGCCTCGATCCGTGACCGCCTGATCCATCGCAGACAGGCTCGCGCACAGATCGGCAGACACTATAGCCCGGCGCAGTCTGCGCGGTGCGGTCTTCGATCAACTTCGCGAGTTGCCGGACTTCCGGGCCATGCTGGCGGAACTCGATGAGCCCGGTCGGCTGCGCCGCCCCATAGCCTTGCTCACGACAGAAGTCGTGGCCGAACCGGACACGACGCCTTTTGACGTTCCTCTCCCTAGGCAGAGGATCATTAGCAAAGCGCGAAGCGCGCCTTTCTGTGTAGGCGATCGAGGAGCAGTTCGCGGCGGAGCATTTTTTCGGCGAGGACGATGATCATGCCTTCACGCCTTCGAGATGGTACTAGGCGAACCGCTCGCCTTAGTCCGAAACAAATCAATTGGTGCTGCGGACCGGACTCGAAACAGGCTAGTGGATGGGCTTAGCGCATCGAGCCATTACGCCGGTGCCTTCTCGTCACCATCTCGGGCCTTTGCCGGTCGTGTGTCCTTCCACACCGCCGCAGCGAGAGATCCATCAGGCTCAATGAGCGGTGAGCATAGCGAGCACGAACGCGCTGTGCTATGAACGCTGACGGTCTTTCCTTTTTGTCGGCGCACGATGCGCTACAAAGTCGATGGCGTGAAAAATCGACCGATCGTTGTCGATAGATGCCGAAACGTCGCCGAATTCGAATCGCGCGAATTTTCCTTTGAAATCATAAGCGAAAAATTTTGACGGCTCGACGGTCGGGCTTTGACCGTCAGCAGAAAGATTTTGCGCTTATAAATCAGCGCGTTACGATGCGTTGAGAGAATCGAGTGGGAGTGAAATGATGTGGTTCGCGACGTTTCGCGAACTATCGCCACATCGTCATTGACGTTGCCCCTCCTGGCTAATCCAGTTTGAAGTTCGTTCTGGCCCAATGAGAGGACCAGAACATGAGGCGCAGCCGCTTCACCGAGGAGCAGATCATCGGCATCCTGAAGGAGCACGAGGCCGGGGTGCCGGTCTCGGACCTGTGTCGCAAGCACGGGGTCAGTGACGCCAGCATCTACAAGTGGAAAGCCCGTTTCGGCGGGATGGACGTATCGGAGGCCAAGCGGCTGCGCGCGCTCGAAGACGAGAACGCCAAGCTGAAGCGCATGCTCGCCGACGCCATGCTGGACAACGTCGCGCTGAAGGATCTCCTGGGAAAGAAGTGGTGACGTCCGCTGCCGAGCGCAGGGCTGTCGCCCACCTCATGGAAGCCCATGGGATGAGCGAACGGCGGGCGTGTAAAGCCACCGGCTTCTGCCGCATGACCATGAGATACGAAGCCACGCGCGGGAATGACGCCTCACGTGAGCGCATGAAGGCCATCGCCCGGGAGCGACGGCGGTTTGGCTACCGCCGTCTCCACGTCCTGCTCAGGCGGGAGGGCTTCCGGGTCAACCACAAGCGGCTGTTCCGGCTCTATCGTGAGGAACGGCTGATGGTCCGCCAGCGCGGCGGTCGCAAGCGGGCCATCGGAACGCGGGCGCCGATGATGATCCCGCTGCGACCGAACGAGCGCTGGTCACTCGACTTCGTCGCCGACCAGATGACCGACGGCCGGCGCTTCCGGATGCTGGCCATCGTGGACGACTGCACTCGCGAGTGCCTGGCGCTGGTGGCGGACACGTCGCTGTCCGGGGTCAGGGTCGCTCGCGAACTCGACAGGCTTCTGGCAGAGCGCGGCCGGCCCAAGATGATCGTCAGCGATAATGGCAGCGAGTTCACCTCCAATGCCATTCTGGGCTGGGCCGACGCGGCTCGGGTGGAGTGGCACTACATCGCGCCCGGCAAGCCGATGCAGAATGGCTTCATCGAAAGCTTCAACGGCCGCCTGCGGGACGAGCTGTTGAATGAGACGCTGTTCTCCAGCCTGTCCCAGGCCAGGGCCGCCCTCGCCCGGTGGCAGCTCGATTACAACACCGACCGGCCGCACTCAAAGCTCGGATGGCAGACGCCAAGCGCCTTCGCCTCAACGTTCCACCCGTGGCGGGATCAGACGCTCCGCAACATGAACGGCTCCGCGTCTGCTCCCGCCGCTCCACACGCCCGAGAAGGCAAACCCAACCGCCAGAACGAACTCACCGCTGGATAGAAGTTGGGGGCAACGTCACAGTCCACGCAATTGGAGGAGACTGGTGAGCGTTTTTTAGCCCATAAGATGTGAAATCTCACCCGCGATATCTGAGGCGGTCTGCCTGAGAAGCTTCAACGTCTGCACGGTTCTCCTCGCACCACTCTCTCCAAGGAAGAACATGTGGTTGCCCGGCAGCGTCGCGCTCAGTCGCTGGGCGGCGTGCCCGACATACTCGACCAACGACGCCCATTTCTCAGGGGGCAGCGCAGCGAGCTTGTCCGTTTGCGAGAAAACGAGACCTTCGCAAAGCTGCTGGGTGATGTAGACGCCCCATGTGGAGTGGTCCGTGAGCGCGTGCCGGGCATCGATCGCAGAGGCGTGCGTCATCAAAGCGAGCGGCGGAAAGGCGCGATAGTTCGCGGTGCCAACCTCACGCGCGTCTCCGGCCGGGTCGGGAACGAAAGATCCGTCTCTGTAGCGCATGGCCGATGCTGCCAGCCCAACCGGAAAATCGCCGGTCATCTCGCGTGTGAATTCGTCGGTATCAAGCACCACATGGCCGGCAGCCGCGTTCTGATCCACAAGACAGTGGAGCAGCCAGTCAAGATAGGCCCCCTTGACGCCGGCGAGGCCGCTTGCGGCCGGCTTCAGGTGGTTGAGGCCAGGCAGGGTATTGGGAAGTGCCGATGCAGCCGCCATCGCGACGAAGAGTTCGATGCCCTTTCCCTTTCGACGCAGCGCGGCATGAAGAGGCTCAGCAATGCGCCCCGCCATGCTCCAGCCGAGCACGATGGCGTTCGCCGGCAGGTCATCGCGATCCATGTAGCGCGTGATGATCTCCGCGCTCTGTTCCGCCCAATCGGTGATCGAAAATTGCGGGAATGCGCCGTTGAACACGCCCCTGTTGTCCATCGGATAGGACAGGACAAGCGAGGGAAATCCGTCCTCGTGCAGCCAGTGGCACAGGAAATCGGCGGCCCTTCCTTCGGGCGGTCCATAGGCGATGCGCCCGAGCACCCCTCCCCCTGTGACAAACACCACGAGGGGAAGGCCCTCGCGCCCCGCCTCGAACCGCACCAGAGCCGGATAGCCGGCCGCCTCGGTCAACTCCTCGCCCGGATAGAGCATTGGGGATCTCGTCTGTGCTTCCGCCTGAGTGCGCCATGCCGCGCCCAAGGCTATACCGAGCATCGCGACTTGACGACGATTGAGGTCCAATACCGCCATTGTCGAACGCTCCATGTCCCGCCGGTCGCCGGGGCCCATCAGACCACGTTGCGGCGCGTCGCATAGCCCGCGGGCAGGTCCTCGGGCGCGCAGGCGATGACGCTTTCGTCGTCGCGGCCGCACTCCTCCACGAAGGTGATGTCGGCGAACTCGTCGACGAGCATGGTCGGATAGGTCGGCCCCGCGTCGCGATACTGGCGCATCAGGTCGATCTTTTCGTTCTGGAAGCCGATGATCTTCTTCGGTTCCTCCTCGATCCAGCGCGGGAAGAAGGTGGCGCCGTGGGCACGGTTCTCATTGAGATTGTAAGCGACGCTCACGCAGGTGCCCGTCGGCTCATGCCAGGAGACCTTGTACACGCCGTCGGCGAGGCGGACGATGTGGACCTCCTGGCCCTTGACCCAGCGCCCGCCCACCATGCCGCCATGGACGCGGTAGTCGATGGTGCGCTCGTTCTTGAAGTACATCTCGTACTGCCAGCCATTGGCATAGGTGTAGATGATGTGCTTTCCGACGAAGGGGGCGATCTCGGCCGGACGGGTGGATTCAAATGGGTCGGTCATGATTTCCTCTCTCCCGGCGGCCAAGGGATGTTCCCCTGTCCGGGTCCGTGGGCGGGGTGGTTGGCGACGCTCAGCTGAAGCCGTATTCGCTCCAGCGCCGACGCACGCGGTCGACGATTTCCGCCGGATAGCCGTGGCGGAACGATGCCCGCATCGGCAGGGCTTCGCCCCATTCGTCCGGGGCAAGGCAGTTGTAAACGATCTTGCCGGTATGGCCGGAAACCTTCTCGCTCTTGCGCAGGTAGGCGAGAAGCGGCGCGGCCTCGATGTCGTCGAACACGGCATGGCCCAGCAACGGGTGGCAACGGGTCGCGAAGGCCCAGACCAGTTCCTTCAGGTCGGTCGGATCGACGTCGTCATTGAGCACGATCACCTTGGGGATCACCGCCCCCGCCTTGCTCGCGAAGACTATCTGCCCGATGCGTCGGCAGAGTGCCTCGCTCTCGCCGACGCCGCTCCGGCGGCGCCAGTCGCGCGGAACGGTGACCACCAGCCAGTGCAGAGCCGACTGCAGCGGAATCCAGGCCGTAGTGGCCGGGATGCCGGACTGGCGCAGCTCATGCAGGAGTTGCGCCGAGCTCGGCAGGCCCCAGGCGGTATGGTTCTCCTCCGCCGGTTCGCCGGCAACGACAACCGGCAGAATGGCGTTGTCACGATGGCTGATGGCGGAAACCCGGTAGGTGGGCCGGCGCGCCGGCGTATCGAGAGGGATGTAGCCGGCGAACTCGCCCATGGGGCCTTCCACGACCAACTCGTCGAGATGAAGGTGCCCTTCGATCAGGACCTCTGCGCTAGCGGGAGCTTCAAGATCGACGGTCCGGCACGGCACAGTCCTGATGGCGCGTCCCAGCAACGCGCCGAGGCGCCCGCCCTCGTCGACGTGGGCCGGCAGAGGCATGCCGCAGATGAAGGGAATCGCAGGCTCCACCCCGAGCGCCAAGGCGAACGGCATCGGCTTGCCTAAATCTGCCCAAGCCTTCGCCACCATCCCGAGGTGCTGCTCCGGCGCCACGATACCGGAGAGGCGTTGGCCGTCGATCACCATCATCCGAGCGATGGACCAGTTGGTCCAGGTTTCGTCCGGCATGCGCGCGACGATGCATCCGAAGGTGTTTAGGTATCGTCCGCCGTCCCCATAGTGCAGGAGTGGCACGGGAAGCGCGGTGAGGTCCACCGCGGCGCCGGTGACGGTGTTTTCGAAGACCGGCGCATCGTCCACGACCACCGGGTCGATGGCTGGCTTGTCGAGGCTCGCGGTGATGGCCTCCACTATGGCGAGGCCGCCCGTTGTCGGCGGTAGCTCCAGCGCGAGGGCGGTGCGCACCAGCTCCAGCCCGGGCTGGGCGCTGGTTCCGCCCGGCGCGCCGAGGACGCGGAAACCGCCGGGGTGATCGGAGAAGGCGTTGAACAGGGGCGCCGGCGCCCCGGTCTCGATGCAGCGCCGGATGATGGCGCCAAGCTCCAAATCCAGCGAGACCGGCGCGCCGATCTCCTGGATTTCTCCAAGGCCGTGCAGGGCCTCGATGAAAAGGCGCAGGTCGGTGAGCGGCATCATGCATCTCCCCTGGGGCGGGCCGCGGCGGCCTTCGACCCGCCGTTCCATCGGTCTAACAAGCCGGCGTCGAGGTCGTAGAGGTCGAGCACACGGCCGACCGTATGGTTCACGATCTCGTCGAGCGAGGTCGGTCGGTCGTAGAAGGCGGGGACAGGCGGAAACACGATCGCGCCGTTCTCGGTGGCCTGCGCCATGGACCGGATGTGGCCCGCATGCAGGGGCGTCTCCCGGAACATGAGGACCACCCGGCGGCGCTCCTTCAGGCATACGTCGGCCGCGCGGGTGAGCAGACCGTCGGTGTTACCGGTGGCGATCGCGGACAGGCTCCTCACCGAACAGGGGGCGACGATCATGCCCATGGTGCGAAACGAGCCGGAGGCGATCGCGGCGCCGATGTCGGCGTCTCCATAGCTGAAATCAGCCATGGCGCGGACGTCGCGCACTTTCAGATCGGTTTCATATACGAGGGTGCGTTCGCCCGGCTTCGACATGACGAGATGGGTCTCGATGTCGAGGCTCCGAAGCACCTCCAGGATGCGCAGCCCGTAGATGATCCCGGTGGCGCCGCTGATCCCGACGATCATGCGCCGGCGTCGTGCAGGAATGACGGGCTGTTGCATGGCGTGCGTCCGGTCCCGGTTCGATTGAACGGAACCTAGCCAGCCGGGCCAGAGGCCTCATCGTCAGAACTGTCTATGCGGGACGCGGGCCGACGAATGGGTCGGCCGAACCACCTTCAGCGCTGCTGCGGCACGAGTGCGCCGAGGGTCGCCATGGTGCGCTCGAAGTCGCGCAAATTCTCTGCCTCCGACTTGCCCAGGATCGAGCGGATCTGGCTGCGGACGGTCATGAGCGAGACACCGCGTCCGCGCGCCACGTCCTCGGCACTGGCACCGCCGGTGAGTGCGAGAGCGACCTCAGCTTCGGCCCGGCTAAAACCAAACATCTCGCACAGCATGTCCGCCTGCGGCACTACCTTGCGATTGAGCGACCGCAGGAGGATGAGAGCCAAAGGGTCCCTGCCATCGCCTTCGTCCCGCCCTCTCACGTCATTTGCAAGGCCCAGCGGCGCCGGCGCAACCGTCAGCGCGGCGATGGCGCCGTTGCGCGAGGTGACACGCATAGCCCCCCCTGGCCCCCCTGACGTAGCGGAGGTAACGAGTTTGCGCAGCAACCCGGCCTCTTCGCGGGACATCGCGGAGAGGTACACGCCACTGCCGGCAAAAGGGCCGGAGCGCATGGAGAACAGGGCGGAATCGGGACCGGCCAGATACCTGCGAGCGAGATCGTTGACGAAGCGTATCTTCAGGCCCGCATCGACCACCCCCACGCCTACGGGAAGCGCGTCCAGGGCAGCGCGCGTCAAGGCGGCGGCCTCGTCCTCGCGCCCGAGCCGTGCGCGCAACTCGATGGCGCGCTGGACGTGCGGCATCAGGGTTTTGAGCAGGCGGACATGGGTTTCGTCGAATGCCCCCGTGTCGTCGCCGCGGGACACCAATATCGGAGTTGCCTCCGTGAGGCCGGCCATGCCGCCGATCACATGACGACGCTCGTGGTGTCGCGCGAAGTCGAAGTAATATTCGCTACGGAGGAGTTCGGTTTCAGCGACCAGCTCGGCACCGAGCTTTGCGTTGCCGAGGTGGTGGGCCCGCGCTGTCGCAAAGTCGTAGCGGGCCTTGGCAGCGTAGGGGTCTCTGGCGTGGAAATAGGCCGAATAGGCGCTCTCGCTGCCATCGGGCGGCATCAGCAAGTTGCGCGGCCCCCCGGGACCTCCAAGGACCAGCACAGCGCGCCGCGCATCCATGATGCGGCAGATACGGTCGCCGACGTCCAGCCAACTGCCGTCCCCGGCGCCGGCCTGGTAGATGGCGCCGACGCAATCGGCGAGTTCGCGTTCCGTGTCTCTCACGCTGGGGCAGCCCCGAAAGTAGCCGGAAGATGGCAGAAATTCTAAGCCCGTTCAACGCATCCTGACCTGCAGGGATGCAGCGAAGGAAGCTTTACCCAGGGTCCGTCGCTCTTCTTTCAGTCCCAACAAAAGCTTGGGAACCTCACCAGTTCTGTTGATGTGCGTCCCAATGCCGTATCGATAGGCTGACGTCTCAAAAGCAAACGCCGGCGGTTCTCGACGGCCGTTGCGCGGAATATCCCGCCGAGCACAATGTGGGGCACCTCTATTTCGCGAAGCCCGCAATGGTCGACCATTTCAAGGCGCTCGATCCTTGCAACACCTTCAATCCCGGGATCGGCCGCACCACCAAATGCGCGCACTGGATGCCGCGCGGACAGAACGTTGCACCAGGCGCCTTCCGGTGCGACGGCTGACCATGTGAAATGCCAAGTACGGCGCACGCCACTCGGCTGGCTCCGGCAAGATCATTGGAGCGAACATGACGACCCGGACCGGTGGCGAGCTCATCCAGGATTTCCTTGAGACTTATGAAATTCCGTTTGTTTTCGGCAATCCCGGGACCACGGAGACCACCTTCCTCGCGGCGGTGGCGGCCTCGAAGGCCACCTATGTCCTGTCGCTGCATGAATCGAGCGCGGTCGGCATTGCCGCGGGCTATGCCCTGATCACCGGAAAGCCGTCCATCGTCAGCCTCCATACCTATCCGGGCCTCGCCAACGGCATGTTCAATATGCGGAACGCGCTGATGTCCGGGGTGCCCCTGCTGGTCATCAACGGGCAGCAGGATTCCCGCTTCCTCATCCACAATCCGGTGCTGGGCGCGCCCAATGTCCAGCTGGCCCAGACCGCCACCAAATACGCCTATGAGGTGACCCGCACGGACGATCTCGCCGTCGCCCTGCAGCGCTGCTACTTGCACGCGCGGCTCCAGCCGACGGGTCCCGTTTTCCTCTCCATCCCCATGAACTTCATGCTGGAAGAGACTGAACATACGACGTTCAAGAAGACACGCATCATCGAGGATGTGGTGCCCCGCGCCATCGGCGAGGTGGCCGCCGCCCTTGCGGCGGTGCCCCGGGGCAAGCTCGCCATCGTCGCCGACTATGCGGTGGGCGCGGCGCACGGCATCGACACCGTCAGCCGCATAGCCGGTGCGCTCGGAGCCGACATCTATGCCGCCCCCTTCCACGTGCAGGGGACGGTCGATCCGCTGCATCCGAACTTCCGTGGCCAGCTTCCTCCCACCACGAAGAAGATCAATGAGACGCTCGGCCGCTACCACACCATACTGCTGATCGGCGAGAAGGTCGACACTTTCACCTATGATGGCCTCCAGGCGCTGCCGGCGGAATTGCAGGTCGTCCAGATCGCGCCGGCGGCCAGCCAGCTCGGCTTCGATTTTCCCTGCGACATGGCCGTGCTCGGCGACGTCCATGCGACCCTGGACGCGCTCGCGTCCGTGCTGGGTGCCCCGACCGCGGCAGCCGACGGGCGGGCGATCAGCGACGGCGCTCTGGATGCGAAATATCCCGCCTCGGGACCGCACGCGAGCGATGCGCTGATCCTGGCGGTCCTGCGCCATCTCGACCGATCGACGCATGTCGTTACGGAAGGTTCGTCCGAGGACGCCATCGTGCAGGACATGGCTGTGAGCCTCGGCTTCCGAAACGTGCATTTCTCGCCTCGCGGCGGCGGGCTGGGCTGGGCCCTGCCGCTGGGCGTGGGCATCGGCCTGGCAAGCGGCAAGCACGCCGCCTGCTTCGTCGGCGACGGAGGCAGCCTGTTCTCCATCCACGCACTCTGGACGGCCGCGAAATATTCCATCCCGTCCATCTTCATCTGCTTCGTGAACAACGAATATCGGCTGCTGAAGGACCTGTGGTGCAATGTGATGGGCACGACCATCGCGAGCACGCACTTCGTCGGTCTGGACTTCAGCGATCCCGATGTGGACATGCAGAAGGTCGCCGAAGGCTTTGGTGCCCGCGTCGAGACGATCGACGCCGTCGGGGACGTCGGGGACGTGCTCGCCCGCGCGCTCGCGCATCAAGGTCCGAGCTTCCTGATCATCAATCGCGAGCCGTGAACCGGCGGCGGCACTGCCCCGCCGCATCTCCATCAATGCAGAATAAGGGAGACATCCGTGTCCGGGGATTTCGAGAAGGAACTGACGCGGCGCGTGTGGACCGACGACGCGTTCGCCGCGCAGGTGGAAAGCGATCCCGCCGAGGCGCTGAAGACCATGGGTGTGGAGGTGCCGGCCGGCGTCAAGGTGAAGGTGGTGGTGCAGCGGCGCGACCGGGTCTACTTCACCATTCCGCCCGCCCGCGCGCCCCATGCGCCGCCCGCCGCGACGCCGCTCAACCAGATGGACCTGTGGTCCAGCCAGGGCCTGTTCATCTGGCTCGTGCCCGTGGCCGCCAAATTCAAGCTGCTGGCCCTCCGCAACGCGGCCCGCACCGAGGGAGATCAGCCATGAGCAACGCCGATTTCGTCGAGAAGAATTACGAGCGCATCGCCACCGATCCCGATTACCGCGCAAAGCTCCTCGCCGATCCGGTCGGGGTGGTCTGCGCGGAGTTCGGCTACACGCCGGGCCCGGATTTCAGCATCGAGATCGTCGAGCAGATGGAAGACACCATCGTCATCATGGTGCCCCCGAAGCCCGAGGCCGGAGCGGACCTGGAGCAGGCGCTCACCCAGGTGACCGAGCGGGTCTTCGACCTGCTATTTTCGTCCGGCATCGGCGGCTTTTTCATTCCGGATGATAAGCAGAAATGGGTGGTGCGCGAGATGCGCCTGGCCGCGCAGAAGAAGACCGGCCTCGATATCTCACAATTGTAGGGCGCCCTCGCGCCAAGATCTGGCGAGGCGAGCTTGAGACCGGGGGGCAATGCACATGACGGCCAAGAACGGGAAGCCGGGCTTCTGGGACAATCTCATCGCGCCAAAGGGCGGCCTGTTCGGCGCGCAGCTCGCGGGCTGGACGCCGGGGCCCGCCGCGAAGTCGGGGCTCGGTTGCCGCGTCCTCACGGACCAGATGGTCGAGGTGGCGCCATCCATCGCGCTCGCCGCCGATGTCTATGTGCCCAAGGCACCCGGCCGCTATCCGGCGGTCGTCTGCTTTGCCGCCTATTCCAAGGAATTGCAGGCCGCCGGCGTCCCGGCCGGCAACAACGAGACCGGCAGCCCGCCGGTCTTCACCGATCGCGGCTATGCCCATGTGATCGTCACCCGCCGTGGCATGGGCCGCTCGGGCGGGGAGGATGCCGTCTACCTGAACGACACCGACGTGGAGGACCACGCCAAGGTCATCGCATGGGCCGCGGCCCAGGCCTGGTGCGACGGCCAGGTGGTGCTGTTCGGCACTTCCTATTACGGGCTGACCCAGCCGCAGGTGGCGCGACTTCGCCCACCCGCCCTGAGGGGCTTCTTCACCAACGAGATGTGCACGGACTTCTTTCGCCACATCGCCATGTTCGGCGGCGCGCCGCAGCCCGATTTCTTCGCCCTCTGGATGGGGGCGAACTTCACGCCCCTGCAGTTCAGGCTACATCTACCGCCGCTGCTGCGCGCGCTGGTGAGCCACATCACCAACTCGCCCCTGAAGCACGTGTGGTGGCCGCAGCTGAAGAAGCGCATGACGCGGATCATGAGAACCTTCCAGCGGCAGGTGCCGACGGCGCAGACGCGGCAGCTGTTCGCCGGCCTCATGCTCGACGGCAAGACCCGGGGGACGAGCGTGCTGCCGGCTGGCCCGTCCGGCGCGCTGGGGGACATAGAGGTGCCGTTCGTGGTGGTGCAGAATGCCGGATATCTCAACCTGCATCAGTTCGGCGCCTACGATCTGTTCGAGAATGCCGGCACGCCGAAGGATCACCGCTGGCTGATCGTCGGCCCTGCGACCTATGACCTGCCGGTCTACGCCTGGCAGTTGGAGGCGCTCGCCTTCTTCGACCATCTCGTCTACGGCGCGGACAACGGCTATGCCGCGCAGCCGCGGGTGCGATACTGGACGGAAGGGGCCAAGGATTATCGCAGCGCGCCGGACTGGCCGCTTCCCGGCAGCACGGCGCTGCGCCTCTACCTCGCCTCCAATGGCGCCGATGCCGCAACCCATCGCCTCGACCCCGCGCCGGGCGAAGGCGGGACGAACCGCTGGGCGGCGGTTCCGCTCGGTGCCATCGTGACGGCGGGCTTCGACGAGGTCGAAAACCAGCGCCTCACCTTCGAGTTGTCGGTGGAGCAAGAGACGGAGCTGACCGGGCCGGTGACGATGAGCCTCTCCTTCAGCTCCAACGAGATCGATTCCTACGTGGTGGCCCGCACCGGCCTCGTCTCGGCGGATGGCGGCTACCAGATCCTTTCCATGGGCGCGATCCGCCCCGCCTGCCGCAGGATCGACGCCGCGCGCTCCACCATGACCGAAATCGCCATCGACATCGACACGCCCGAGCCCCTGACACCCGGCGTGCCGGTTACGCTGCGCTTCAGCCTCACGCCCCAGCCCGTGGTGCTGAAGCCGGGCGAGCGGCTGCGCCTCGACATCGCCAGCCGCACCGATCTCCTGCGCAGCGACGTCAGCCACGGCCACGCCCAGTTCGACATGCAGGTGCCGCCCTATTACGCACGCAATACCCTTCATTACGGACCTGACACCTTCATCGAGCTCAAGCGCGCCAGCCAGCGGTAGGAGAGATTTTCATGTCTGAGGCGACGGCATCGATGGCCACCGCGCTGAGCGGGTACGAACTGCTGGCCGACCCCCAGCTCAACAAGGGCACGGCCTTCTCCGAGGACGAGCGCGACGCCTTCCATCTGCACGGATTGCTGCCGCCCCATGTCTCGACCCTGGACGAGCAGATCTCCCGCGCCCTCCAGTCGCTGCGCCAGTTCGAGACCGATCTGGAGCGCTATGCCTTCCTGCGCGAACTGCAGGACATCAACGAAACCCTGTTCTACGCGACGCTGGTCGGAAACCTGGAAGAGCTGCTGCCCATCGTCTACACGCCCACGGTCGGTGCCGGTTGCCAGCAGTTCAGCCGCCTCTACCACAAGCCGCGCGGCCTCTTCCTCAGCATTCCGCACCAGTCAAGGCTCGACCAGATCTTCGCGCAGCCGCGCTTCGACGCGGTGGAGGCGATCGTGGTGACCGATGGCGAGCGCATCCTGGGGCTAGGAGACCAGGGGGCGGGCGGCATGGGCATCCCCATCGGCAAGCTCGCGCTCTATTCAGGCTGCGGCGGCCTGCATCCGGCCACCACTCTGCCCATCCTGCTCGATGTCGGGACCGACAATGCCGACTGCCTCGCCGATCCACTCTATGTGGGCTGGCGCCACGAGCGCGTGCGGGGGCAGGAGTATGACGACTTCATTGAGGCCTTCGTCTCCGCCGTGATCCGGCGCTGGCCCAAGGTTCTCCTGCAATGGGAGGATTTCGCCAAGAGCAATGCGACGCGCATGCTGGAGCGCTATCGCGACCGGCTCTGCACCTTCAACGACGATGTTCAGGGTACAGCCGCGGTGGCGACCGGCACCTTGCTGGCGGCCATCAACGTCACCGGCGTGCCGCTGACCGAGCAGCGGGTTGCCGTGTTCGGCGCCGGCTCGGCCGGCTGCGGCATCGCCGGCCTGATCCGCTCCGCCATGTGCGATGCCGGCCTGTCGGAAAGCGAGGCGACACAACGCTTCTTCATGGTCGATCGCGACGGGCTGCTGATGGAAGGCATGACCGGCCTTGCGCCGTTCCAGGCCCCCTTCGTGCAGGCCAGACAGGCGATTGAAGGCTGGACGCTCGAACATCCCGACAAGATTGCGCTGCTGGACGTGGTGCGCAATGCGCGACCCACCGTGCTGATCGGCGTCTCCGGCCTGGCGGGCGCTTTCGGCGAGCCGGTCGTCCGCGCCATGGCCGAGTGCAACGCGCGGCCGGTCATCTTTCCGCTGTCGAACCCGACCTCACGGGCGGAGGCGACGCCGGCGGATATCGAGGCATGGAGCGATGGGCGGGCCCTGGTGGGCGTCGGCAGCCCGTTTCCCCCGCTCCTGCGCGACGGCGTCCCCTTCAAGGTGGACCAGACCAACAATTCCTACATCTTTCCCGGTATTGGCCTCGGCGTTCTGGCGGTGGGGGCAAGCCGCGTCACGGACGGCATGTTCATGGCGGCAGCGAAGGCGCTGGCCGACGCGTCGCCGGCGCGCGACAATCCGAGGCACAATCTCCTGCCCCCGGTGAGCGCCCTGCGCGAGGTCGCGGAAAAGGTCGCCCTCGCGGTTGCCATGCAGGCGCTCCGGGACGGCCATGCGCCCGACCTCACAATCGATCAGATCCGGCAGCGCCTGCGTGCCAAGATCTGGACGCCACGTTACATACCGCTCACCGCAACGGGGGCATAAACGCCCCAACCGCGCCGCGCGGGCAACGCGCTCCTCCGGACCGGCCTTCTATTGTCCGCAGACCGACTCCAGCACCCTGACGAAGCCGTCCGCGATCGCCCGCATCGTTGTCGGAGTGGCGAACTCCTCCACATACACGATGTTGGCGATCAGCGTGCCGTCGTAGACCGACACCGAGACATTGGGAAATCTCTTCATCCAGCCCAATGCATACTCAAATCCGGTCACGGCCAGCCGCTCGACCGGCCAGTGAAACAGCACCGTCTGGATGTCGGACACGTTGATGGCGACCGGCGCCTGCTGTGGGCTGCCGAAGGCCCGCGGATAGTTGATGTAGTCGTGAAAAATGCTGCCGTTGGCCAGCCCCTGGTGGATATCGTCAAAGATGAATCGGGCGATCTCCACCATGGGCCGGTCGAGGTCGAGGACGGGCGTGATGTGCCCGGTGATGGCCGTGAACACCAGTTCGGGGGAAACATGGGGCTCGAGCCGCCGGCGCATGTCCACCGATGATCGCATGAGGATCTGGCGCGGGTGGCCATCCGCGACGTCACGTATGGCGAGCGCGAATGCGGCCAGCAGGAGCGCGTGCACGGAAGAGCCGGTGGCGTGGCTCGCCTCCTTCATCCTATGTACAGCATCCACCCCGATCACGATCCGCTCGAGCCGGTGGGTCACGGGGCCGCCGTCATGGGGGGCGGGCATGGGAATCTCGGCAAACTCGCCGGAATAGGACGACGGCGGCGCATCGGTGCCGAGCGCCGCCAGGCTGCGGCTCACGGCTTCATCGACCGGGGTCGGGAACGGCTGCACGCCGAGGGCCGGGGCCTCGCCGCGCACGGCGCAATCGCACATGTGAGCGAGACAGGAATGCAGTTCGATCAGCGATGTCGCGTCAGTGATGGCGTGGGACGTGAGCATGAAGACGTCGATTGCGTCATCGGCAGCGATGACGTGGATGGCATAGAGCGTCTTCGACGTGTCGAGGTCGGCATTCAGCAACTGCGCGTACAATGCCTCGGCGGAGCAGCTATCGGCGGGCAACCAGCTCTCGACAGCGGATCGGTCGTCCGTCCGTTCGACGAAATACCCATCCTCGACCACCGCGCGCAAGATGCCAAATCGCGCTTCGAGATGCGCGACGGCCGCCTCGAACTGCGCCCTGCCGATCGTCCCGGAGATGCTGCTGCGGCTCACGACGATCATGCGCGTGGCGATGTAGATCAATTCCGTGGGCGAGGCTGCGCGATAGACGCTCCGACCCGCCGTGCCCTGTCCGGCCGGCGTCGCTTCACTGAGATCATTGTGCATGTGCGGTCCTGTACGCAGATCAGATTGGAACATGCTGGACGAAGAAGGGGGGCCGCTCGGGCGATCGGCGCTCGCCGGCCATCCGTCGCCCTGCGCTACCCGGCGAGCCGCGCGATCTCCCCGATGACGCGCACGCGCACGCGGCGCGCATTGCCGGGTAGATAGGCGATCGGGATGTCTTCCATGTCGAGCGTCTGCACGCTATTCGCGTCGGCGCCGGCCTCGATGGCCCGTCGCGTCGCCTCCCGGCGCGCGTCCTCGAGCGCCGCGTCGCGCTCGACACCGGAGAAAATGCGGTCCACCTCGCCGCTCACCTGGGCGATGGCGGCGCCCACGGCATTGGCCACCGCATGGTGCTCGATGCGCACCACCTGCGAGACGCCCTCCATGCGATCGGGCACCAGAAAGCTCCCGCCGCCCACCGCGATGAGGGGAACCGGCGCCGCATCCGTCTTCATGCGGTCCACCACCTCGGCAACCATGCGTTCCATGTGCAGGAGGCTGTCGGCCACCAGAGGGCCGGGGAGCCTGCCCACGAGGCCCGACTTTCCCAGCGCGATCCGTCCGGCTGCGACCGCGATGTCCGTGGCGGTCAGCGTGTCGCCGCCGAAGCACAGCGCCTTTTCCGGCAGCCGGAAGCCGACGCTGCCCGGACCGATCCGGCGCCCGTCATCGGCAATCTCCGTGCCGCCGCCGAGACCGATGGAGATCAGGTCCGGCATGCGAAACAGCGTGCGCACCCCGCCGATCTCGACCATCGCATTGGCCTGGCGCGGAAACCCGCCCCTGAGGCAGCCCACATCGGTGGTCGTGCCGCCCACATCCACCACCAGCGCATCGGTCAGGCCCGAAAGGAAGGCCGCGCCGCGCATGCTGTTGGTGGGACCGGAGGCGAAGCAATAGACGGGATGGCGCTCCGCCACCGCCGCCTGCACGATGGTGCCGTCATTCTGGGTGAGATAGAGCGGCGCCGAGATGCCGCTGTCGCGCAGCGCCCGCACGAAGGCCGTCGTGGTGCGCTGCGCGAGACCCTGCAGCCCGGCATTCAACAGCGCCGCATTCTCGCGTTCGAGCAGGCCGATCCGGCCGATCTCGTGGGAAAGCGTGATGCGCGCCGCCGGCATCACCTCCCGCACGATCTCGGCGGCCTCGCGCTCGCATGCGTCGGTGAGGGGGGAGAAGACGCTGGTGATGGCGACCGAACGGATGCCACTGTCGGCGATGCGCTGCGCCTCGCGCCGCACGGCCGCGCGGTCCAGCGGCACCAGGGTCCGCCCGTCATATTCGTGACCGCCGGCCACCATGTGGATGCTTCCCCGCATGGCTGCGGCGAGGTCCTTCGGCCAGCCGATGAAGGGCGGCAGGCCGGCATTGGCGGGCAGGCCGATGCGCAGAGCCGCGACCCGGTCGAGATGGCGGCGCTCCACGACGGCATTGGTGAAATGCGTGGTGCCGATCATCACCGCTTCGATCCGCTCGAGGGCCGGATGGCCGGCGGCTGCGGCGACCAGATCGACCAGCGCCCGGCGCACGCCGTCCGCGACATCGACGGTGGTCGGCCGCTTCAGCGCGGCGAGCACCTTGCCGCCCTCGAGCAGGACGGCATCCGTATTGGTGCCGCCGACGTCGATTCCGATTCGGCTCATGCCGGCTCCTCCCCGAAGACGCTGTGGAAGTCCACGTCATGGCCGAAGGCGCGCGGGCCGACATGCCGTAGCCCCTCCGCGCTGCGATGGATCGGCTGCGATGGCAGGGCGATGACCGTGACCCTTTGGCCGTAACGCAGGCTCTCCGTGCCGATGGCCTCGCCCGAGATGGTGTCGAGCACGCAGATCAGGTCGGGCGTGGTGACGATCACCGCGCCATCGCGCCGGCCGATGGTGAATTCGTTCTGGAACGCGATGTCGAAGGACGCGCCGGCATCGTCACCCAGGCCGGCCAGGCTGAGGGAGCCGCGCAGGAAGCCCTCGGTGGTGCGCCGCTGCACATCCATCACCTTGCCCGTAAACAGCCGCTTGCCGCCGCCGGCAGCCACGGTCGCCTCGACGGGGTCCTCATGGGCCATCTTCGCGCGCCGCACCTCGCGCCCCAGGGCGATGGCCTGCGACAGGCTGCGCAGGACCGCGTGACGCTTCACCTCCGCCCCGGTCCGCGGCGCCTGGCAGGTGGTGGCGACCGATCCATACTCCGTGCAGACCTTGCGCCGCACCCGCTCCATCTCGTGCCAGCCGGAGGCAGTGGGGATAATGACGTCGTTGTCGCGGATGTCCGAGACCACATGCGGTGCCATACCAAGTCCAGCAATGGAGAAGGTCTGCATCTGGGCCTCGGGATAGGCCCGGCCCATGGCGTCAGCATCCACCACGGGCAGGCCGGATGCCGCGGCGACGAGAAGTGGCTGGAAGGCGTTGCAGCCGCCGATCTCCACCGTCATCACCGCCCGGAACGGTCGGCCCAGAAAATCCTCCATGATCCGCACCGGCTTCAAGGCGAAGGCGGCATCGGTCATTCGTTCCTGGAACACCAGCGGCGCGCCCATGGTCGAGACCACGGCGACAACGTCGTCGTCAGCGAGTTCGTCGGGATCGAGAAGGGCGATCCGGCCGCCGTCTTCATAGAATTGCCGGGCGACGAGGTGGGAGGCATAGGGCGATCCGCCGCCTCCCGTCCCGAGAATCCAGGCGCCGATCGCCAGCAGATCGAGTTCTTCCGAATCCAGGAATCGAGGCATCGCGGTTCCTTCTCTGCGGCGGACTGTCATTCCGGCCGCCAAGAACTTTCAGGATTATGTCCTAAATGATAGGCTCTCGGCGCTCCGTACCAAGGTGGTCGAGATAGGGGATAAGGGCTTCCCAGTCCGCGTCCTGCACTGCGGCGGCGAGGTAGCCGTCCGGCCGGACCAGCGAGAGGAGAGCCTCCTCGCCAGACGGACACGCCAGCGCCACCACGAGCCGTGGGAAGTGCGAGGCGAGTTTGGCCGCGCCGCTTCCGCCGCACGCGGTGAATACTGGCGTGTTGCCCGAGCCGAACGGCGCCACGCCAGCCACCGGCCGCACCCGCGCACCCGCCTTCACTTCACCGAGGGAGGGCCCGTTGAGCGGGCTATTGGGATAGCCGATGGAGACTTCCGCCATCAGTCCGGTGATGGCCCTCTGTACCGGTGGCAGTCCCATCAGGATATGGGCGATGAAGTCGCGTACATGCTGCAGCGTGTGATCGGGCAGCGTGCCGATCCGGGTCATGCGCCCCGAGGCCGCGATCACCTGCGCTCCCACCGGCCGGCGCTCCAGATCGTAGCTCTCCAGCAGCGCCGGAGCGGAAGCGACGCCATGGCTCACCAACGCCAGCTTCCATGCAAGATTGATGGCGTCTTGCATGCCGGTATTCATGCCCTGTCCGCCAGCCGGGCTGTGGATGTGGGCGGCGTCGCCAGCGAGGAAGACCCGCCCCGACCGATAGTTTTCTACCTGCCGCTCGTTAATGCGGAACGCGCTGACCCATTCCGTGCCGGTTAGCGTGATCCCCCCGGGGCCGCGGGCCTCCACCATCTTCTGGAAGGCCTTCTGTTCCAGCGCCACGGGTTCCGCTCCGGTCGAGACGCCGAGGCTCGTGATGATCCGCGCGCGGTCGGGCGCCATGGGAAAAAACAGCAGTGGCCCGTCCTCATGCCAGAAGATCGCCATCTGCGAGGACGGGAAGGGATATCCGCTGAGATGAAAATCGCCCTGCGTCCAGTCGAGGCCGAGCGTATCGCCGTGGAATTCCAGGCCAAGCCGATGACGCACTACGCTGTGCGCGCCGTCGCAGGCGACCAGAAAGGCGAAGCGCTTGATGCTCTCCGTGCCGTCCGGCTCCCGCAGGCGGGCGGAAAGGCCATCCTCGTCCTGCTCGAAGCCGAGAAGCTCGACGCCGAGGTCGGGCGTGACGCCGTGGGCTGTGAGGTGACGCCGCAACACGGCTTCAGTCTCGTACTGCGGCACCATCAGCGCGAACGGATACGGCGAGGGAATCTGATCGAGCGACAGCGAGGCCACCGAACGGCCACCCGACAGGATGTTGGCAACGGTGACCTTGTTGCCTATGGCGATGATGTCGGCCGCCGCCCCGGAGCGGTCGAGCAGTTCCAGCGTTCGCGGCCACACCGCGACTGCCCGGGACGTGTGGGTCGGCTCGGGGACCTTGTCGATGATGCGCACTGGGACGCCGTAGCGGGCGAGTTCCAGGGCCATTGTCAGACCCACCGGCCCCGCGCCGGCGATGAGCACCTGCTCCTTCATCCTGTCCTCCCCCTGATATTGTGCTTCGGCCCACCCCGCGGGACGGGCCTCTTGATCTTGCATCATGGCGTCGCCGCAGATGCAGCCGCACTATTCCGTGGGCTGGTCGTTCCTGTTGACGGGCGGACCCAGGAATTCCACGTGCCACTTCAGCCCGAAGGCATTGAGCGCTGCCTGGTCGGGGATGCCGTCATGCATCACCCCGGCCAGCTCGGTGAAGAAGGCAGCCGCATCAAGGGCCGGGGCCATGAGGATGTACTGGCGCGCGGGCTTGTCGGTGACATTGCAGAAGCCGTGCTCGACCCCGCCTGGAATGCTCACCACGTCACCAGCCTCGGCATAGAAGCGCTGGCCGTCCGCCTCATAGAGATACCGGCCCTCGATGACGCGGAAGATCTCCGCTTCGCGGTGGCGATGCCGGGGGGGACCCGCGCCGGGGGCATTGATGGTCTCGATGAAGCAGAACTCGCCCGAACTCGCCGCCGGTGGCATGCGCACGAACAGGTCGAGCCCGATGGCGGGGATCTTGATGGGCGCTTCGGTGCCCCTTGAATGCAGGAAGGATATGGACACGGGGGCCTCCTTGAAACTGAGGTTGACGAGATAAAAATGATCCAGCCTAGTTCTCTTCTTCGAACAGCCAGATCTCGGCGGTGGGCTGGGGCAGGCCGGCGCCTTCGCGCAGGCCTAGGAAGGCGGGGATGCGCCGCTGCTGCTCCGCCGTGAGAGACCCGACGAGAGGCTTCAGCGCGACCGTCACCATCTTCAGGTCGCGCGCCCGCAGAGCCTCGGCGTCGGCAATTCGGTCTAGGATATCCACGAAATCGGCCGGCTGTGGCGCCTTCGCGCGCTCGGCGCGGCGCTCGGCTGACTGCTTCGCCACCGCGCGGATGGCGGCTTCCACCGGCGGCCAGAGCTTTTCCTGCTCAGGGGTCATGTTGATCACCGTCTTCAGCGCGAGAATGCGCGCATTGAGCACGGCCTGCGCATCCGCTGCGCTGTAAAGTTCCACGGCAGGAGGCGCCAGCGGCGTGCCGACGGACGGGGATGTTTGGGCTCGCGCGGTGGGCGCTGCAATGACGAGTGTGCCCATGAGGGCGGCCATGAGGGTGCGGTTCATGGTCAGATCCTTCGTGTCACCGGATTTCAGGGGAGAGACGCCGCTTGCCGTCACTGCCATCCGCCTCCGGGCAGCCGGCCGTGATAGGGGGTGTCGCGGCAATGACCCCAGGGGCCATGCCAATAGCCGGGCGGGCAGCCATTACCGAAATAGCCGTAGGTGGGTGGCAGGTCGTAGACCCACCCGCCGCCCGGCACGCGGCCGGTATAGGGGGTATCGCGACAATGGCCCCAAGGCCCGCGCCACCAGCCCGGGCCGCAGCCCTGGGCGACGGGGGTTAAGACGGCGGACTCTGGCACGGGAGGGCGCGCCAGGGGCATCGCCGAAGCCGGCAGCACCGCCAGCATACCGAGCCACAGGCCGGAAATCAGTCCGAAGGTGTTTCGCATGGGATCACTCGCAGTGAGACGTCCTGGGCCTCGAAGATCGCAGCCCGCACCAAAGGGCCCCCTTGCGGACCCGGTGCCAGGGAATTATCTCCCCCACGCTCACGGCGCATCGACAGAACTGGTGATGCCCTGTCGCCTCTCGGCGCTCCGGCCTCAAATGGCCGTGACCAGCGGCGCCACCGGGGGCCGAGGCCGAATCGATCAAGCTAGATGCGGATCCGCACAATCGAGATGCGGAGATCTGCGTCAGCAGCGATCAGGTGTTGAGCTGCCCCCATGGGGTGGCGCGGTCGCGTTTATGGCCGAAGGACCATATCGAATTTGCGAATACACCGCTCGTAAACTGATGATATCGGACTTTGTATTGACTTGAAACGCAGGCGGAAAGCTCAATATTTACCACGCGAACTCAAACCCATTGACCATCGAGTGGGAGTGATTTTGGCGCCGCCGAGCGATGCCGATTTTTGAGATCTATCGAGAGTAGATCATTGAGAATTACGATATACCTGACGGCATATCGCCTCGTTGTACATCGGCAATTGCATAACTGTCACGGCTTAGATTTTTCGTGGCGGTATTTTGTCGTTATTTCTTGAACATAAAAGGAATTCCCATCCGGGAAGCCCGCCCGCACCAAAGCGGCCTTGTGTGACTGGCGGTGTTCTTGATCACGGAACAGTTGATCTCAGGGCCGTTGCTGGCCCGCATCGCGGACACCAATCCTGCCGTTCAGATCGACGTCGTCTCGGACGAGAGATTTCGCCATCCTCGCGGAGGGATAGGATGCAAGGGTGCGGCTTGGCGAGGTGATCAATCAAGACATGATCGCCATCGTGGTGTCGGGCGAGCAGCACAAGGCGGCGGTTGTCGCACCCGCCTACCTGGGGCGCTTCGGCGAACCTCCGCATCCATCCGAGTTGGCAGCTGATCGACCCGGCGCTCTCTGGCCGATCGGGATGTGTTTCGATCATCGCGTGACGACAATGCCGCGTCAGGACGATCATTCCCACGTCAGGATAGCCGGCGCGGCGCGTCGACCGCCTCTTGCTAAAGTGGAATGGCGTACCGCGCGACTATTCGCGATTGACCCGCGTGACGGACGCGGAAACCGTGAAAGATGGGAGTGCCGCGCAAGCTAAGAGAGCGGGAACTGTCGCGAATACGGTCTGATCCGGTTGCTCGTTCGGAACGGAAACGCGGACTGCAATCCGTTATATACGTTCTCTTTGGAAAAGAGTGGTGGGCGCACTAGGGCTCGAACCTAGGACCCGCTGATTAAGAGTCAGCTGCTCTACCAACTGAGCTATGCGCCCGTCCGGGGTGGCCCCCAGAGGAGGCGTTCGTGTAGCAAATGCGTTTCGGGCTGGCAAGGGCCTCGGACGGCGCGGCGGCGAAGATTTCCACAGGTCTTCCCGCCGCCGCGTCGTCGCTTGAGGTTCTACTCCTTGAACGCTTCCTCGCGGCCCTTCTGCACCGAGGGCAGCAGCACCACCACCAGAGCGGCGACCGCAAGCAGCAGCAGCACGGCGGAGATGGGGCGGGTGACGAACACGGTGGGATCGCCGCGCGAGATCAGCATGGCCCGGCGCAGGTATTCCTCCAGCATGGGCCCGATGACGAAGCCGAGCAGCAGCGGCGCGGGCTCGCAATCGAGCTTCACCAGCGCGTAGCCGAGCACGCCGAACAGCGCCATGGTGTACACGTCGAACACGTTGTTGTTCACGCTGTACACGCCGATGCAGCAGAACGCGATGATGGCCGGGAACATCACGTGGTACGGCACGGTCAGCAGGCGCACCCACATGCCGATGAGCGGCAGGTTGAGCAGCACCAGCATGAAGTTGCCAACCCACATGGAGGCGATGACGCCCCAGAAGAGGTCGGGCTTCTCCGTCACCACGTTCGGGCCGGGCGTGATGCCCTGGATGATGAGGGCGCCGATCATCAGCGCCATCACCGGGTTGGAGGGGATGCCCAGCGTGAGCATGGGGATGAAGGAGGTCTGCGCGCCGGCATTGTTGGCGCTCTCCGGCCCCGCCACACCCTCGATGGCGCCCCGCCCGAACTCGTGCGGGTGCTTCGAGAGCTTCTTCTCGATGGAATAGGAGGCGAAGGAGGAGAGCATGGCGCCGCCGCCCGGCAGGATGCCGAGGAAGGAGCCCAGCGCCGTGCCGCGCAGCACGGGCGCGATGATGCGCTTGAACTCTTCCTTGGTCAGCAGCAGGCTCTTCACCTTGGCCGCCACCAGTGAGCGCTGGTGCTCGTCCTCAAGGTTGCGGATGATCTCGCTGATGCCGAACATGCCCATGGCCAGCGCCACGAAGTCGAAGCCGTCGGAGAGCTCCTGGAGCTCAAAGGTGAAGCGCGGCGTGCCGGTGTAGATGTCCTGGCCCGAGAGGCCGAGGATCAGCCCCAGCACGATCATGGCGATGGCCTTGACCACCGAGCCCGAAGCCAGCGTGACCGAGGCGATGAGGCCGAGCACCATCAGCGAGAAGTATTCCGGCGGCCCGAACTGCAGCGCGAGATTGGCGAGCGGCGGCGCGAACACCGCGAGCAGGAAGGTGGCCACCGAGCCGGCGAAGAAGGAGCCCAGCGCCGCCGTGGCGAGCGCCGCGCCAGCGCGGCCCTTGCGGGCCATCTGGTGACCATCGATGGCGGTGACCACCGACGAGGATTCCCCCGGCAGATTGATGAGGATGGCGGTGGTGGAGCCGCCGTATTGCGCGCCGTAATAAATGCCGGCGAGCATGATGAGGGCGGACACCGGCGGCAGGCCGAAGGTGAGCGGCAGCAGCATGGCGATGGTCGCCACCGGGCCGAGGCCCGGCAGGACGCCGATCAGCGTGCCGAGGAGCGCTCCGACGAAGCAGTAGAGGATGTTCTGAAACGATAGAGCGACCGAGAAGCCGAGGGCGAGATTGTCGAGAAGGTCCATGGTCGCTCCTCAATATCCGCCGAGCCAGGGGCCGAGGATCGGTATTGGCAAGCCGAGCCCCTTGATGAAGACCGCCCAGGCGAAGATCACCATGACCACCGTGTTGGCGATCGCCGTCTTGAAAGTGAACAGGCGCGAGGCCGTCGCCGCGACGAACACGGTGATGCCGAGGGCGGGCAGGAAGCCGAGGGGGCGTACCGCGAACCCGAAGAACACCACCGCGCCGGTGATGATGATGACCGCGCGCCAGGCGATGCCGCTCGGCATCTCGCCGGGAAAGCGCAGGCCGTTGATGAGGATGATGAGCCCGAGGAGGCCAAGGAGGCCTGAGAGCAGGAGCGGGAAATAGCCCGGCCCCATGCGCACCGCGGTGCCCATGGGCAGTTCCTGCGTCTGCCAGGCGAACAGGAGCCCTAGCGCGATGAAGAGGAGTCCCGACAGGACGTCCTTCGGATTGCGGATGATGTTCATGTCCCCCTCATGCCGGCGCCTTTGGGTGCGCTCTGACCGATGGCCTGTGTGCGATCCCGAGCGGCCGACAGTCGGCCCCGTCGGTCATCTACTTCTGTTCCGGATTTCCCTTGGTCGGCGGAATCCGTTGGTGCTGGCATGCGGTCGCCATCTGGCAGGCAATGTTGCCGGAGCGCGGGCAGGCTCTTGGTTGCGCCGGCTGTCGCGCGCACTGGTGGAAAGGCACCACGGCCGTTCGGGGCGGCCGTGATGCTGGATGCGACGCGGGGCGGCGGTCAGTCCGCGTAGACGCCGGCGCTCTGGATCACCGGCTTCCACTTGGCGATCTCGGCGACGACGAAATCCTTGTGGAAGGCGGGGCTGCGACGGTCCTTCGGCTCCGGCTCGGTGCCGAGGTCGGCAAAGCGGGCGACCACCTTGGGATCGTTCAGGGCGACGTCGAGAGCGGCGTTCAGCTTATCGACGATGGCCTTGGGCGTGCCCTTGGGCGCGTAGATGCCATGCCACACCGCAACTTCGAAGTCCTTGATGCCGCTTTCCTGCATGGTGGGCAGGTCCGGCAGGGACTTCACCCGATCCTTGGTCGTGACGGCATAGGCCTTCACCTTGCCGCCCTTGATCTGGCCCGTGGTGTTGGTGGTCTGGTCACACATGAGGTCGATCTGGCCGCCGACGATATCGTTCATCGCCGGGCCCGTGCCTTGATAGGGGACGGTGGTCATCTGCGTGCCGATGCTCGACATGAAGAGCATGCCGCACAGGTGCGAGGCCGAGCCGACGCCGGCATTGCCGTAGGTCACCTTGTCCTTGTTCGCCTTCACATAGCTCACGGCGTCGGCCATGGTCTTGGGCTCGAAGCCGGGCTTGGCGATCATGGTCATGGGCACGGCGGTCACGAGACCCACGGCCTCGAAATCGGTGGCCGGATTGTACGGGAGCTTGCGATAGAGCGTCGCCGCAGTGGCCTGGCCGATGTGGTGGAGCAGGACCGTGTAGCCGTCGGGCGCGGCCTTCGCGACCTGGCCCGCGCCACGAGTGCCACCGGCGCCGCCCACGTTTTCCACGATGACCTGCTGGCCCAGCGTCTTCGACATGGATTCAGCGACGAGCCGCGCCACCGTGTCCGTCGGCCCGCCGGCCGCGAACGGAACCACCATGGTGATCGGCCGCGTGGGATAATCCTGCGCCTTCGCCGGAGCCGATACGGAAATCGCAGCGGCAAGCGCAAGGGCGGCCGAAAGCATTCGCATGGGCATGTCCTCCTCCGGGGGTCGTTCTGTGTCCCCTTGTAGGTTCTTTAGAAAATCGACCCGACCGCTACGTCAAGTCCGAACTTCCGGCAGGCGACGGCAACGGGACACCGCAATCGCAGTCCATCCGCCACCTTCCGGCCGCACCACAGCCACGTTATCCGAACTAAAGACCTAGGACTTAAGGCGTTTTTTGATCGGCTACGATGAGGAACCAGCGCGGCCCGGACCGGTTCTCATGAGTGACCTTGAAAAGGAGACGCCATGAGAATCTCGCGCGCGCCCCTCACCCGGACCTTGCTCTCCACCGTGGCGCTCGCGCTCGCGGTTCCCGCCGTCGCTTCGCTCGCCGTTGCGACGCCGGCAGCCGCGCAGCAGGCGCAGAAGCAAGCCCCGGCCCAGCCCGAGCAGACCGGCCGGGAGCGGGTGGACATCAACATCTTCTACGAGCCGCTGGCCGAGCATGGCAGCTGGGTGCGCCATCCCGATTACGATTACGTGTTCGTCCCGTCGGGCCTCGACGCCTCCTGGCGGCCCTATCAGGAGGGACGCTGGCTCTGGACCGACGATTACGGCTGGTACTGGGATTCGGCAGAGCCCTTTGCCTGGGCCACCTACCATTACGGGCGCTGGGGCTACGAGCAGGCCTATGGCTGGTTCTGGGTGCCCGGCGACACCTGGGCGCCGGCCTGGGTGACGTGGCGCAGCGGTGGCGGCAAGACGGGGTGGGCACCGATCGCCCCCGATTCCCGGGGCTATGCCTATGGCGCGCCGCGGGTGATGGACCCGCCGGTGGCAGAAAGCTGGGTCTTCGTCGAAAACCGCTACCTCGCCGCGCCGGAGCTGGCACTGCATGTGGCGCCCATTGCGCAGATCGCCGTGTGGCTGTCTCGCGACAATCCGCGCGTCTACCAGCCGCGCTATCGCGACGGGGTGGTGACCACCCGCTTCGTCGACCGTAATGACTATGCCAGCGTGATCGAAGGCGGCATCCCCTCCCGCCGGGTTGTCTTCGTGGACAACTACCGGGACGAGTTCGTCGATCGCGGCGGCTATGTGGGCATCTACGGCCCGCGTGTCGCCCGCGCGAACCGCGTTCCCCCGCCGCCGCGCTTCGAACGCGAGCTGCCGCAGGACCGGCGCATCCTGGTGCGGAGCTATGTGGGTGACCGGGTGCCGGGGCTGGCCGCGCCTTCGGCCGCGCTGCTCTCGGTCATAGACGAAAGCCAGCGGCGCCAGCTGCGCGAGCAGCGCTGGTCGGGCAACAACCGCGCCTATGAGCGGGAGATCGACCAGTTGGGCGAGCGCCAGCGCGATCGCATCCAGAAGACCGTGGAGGAGGCGAACCGCAATGCGGGCGCTATGCAGGAGAAGCGTCTGGAGGCCATCAAGGCCCGCAATGAGAAGCTGCAGCAGCGTGTGGAGCAGCGCCAGGAGCGGGCTCAGCAGGTGATCGACAAGATCCGGCAGGAGCGGCCCAACGCCATGCCGGCCCGCGCGACCGACGACAACCGTCCCGGCGGCCCCAACGCCCGTCCCGGGGCGCCCGATACGCCGCAGCGCAACCCGGATGCGCCGACCACGCCGCCCGACCGCACGCCGCCCAATGCGGCGCGTCCCGATGCGCCACGCAGCGGCCAGCCCGAGCGGAGCGAGCGGCAGGCCGAGCCCGACCGCGCCCGCCAGCCCGACACGCCCCCGGCGGCGTCGCCTGCCGAGCGCCGCGACCGGCAGGCCCAGCCCGATCAGGGCCGCCAGCCGGAGACGCCGCCCAACCGGCCGGCGAACCCCTCGCAGGCAAAGCCGGACGGGAACGCACGGCAGGAGCAGGGCGGCGCGCCGAACCGTCCCTCTGTGCCCACCAATCCCGATCGGGGCCGCGAGGACCGTCCCTCCCCCGGGCAGATGGACCAGCCCAAGAACGCGCCCTCCCCGCGCGCGGAGCGGGAGCGTCCCACCCCGGAGCAGCGGGCCGCGCCGGAGCGGCCCCAGCGGCCGGGGGGCGAGCGGGCGCAGACCGACCCCTCGGTGCGCGACCGCTTGCAGCGCTCGCAGGATCCGACGCCGGCCCAGCCGCGGAGCGAGCCGACCACGCCGCCCGCCCGGGAGCGCGCTCAGCCTTCGCCCGCGCCGGGCGCGGGAGCGGCTGGCGCCGCCCGTCCCGCCCCCGCCGCTCCGGCCCGCCCGGGTGGCGCAGGCGGGGCAGCCGGTGCTCCCGGAGGGGCTCCGGACCGCAATTGATCGCGGGTCTCATCCGAAACGAAAAAAGGCCGCCCCTTCGGGCGGCCTTGCTTTTGGTGCAATCGGCGCGGGCCTCAGCCCACCGCGCTCAGCCCACGGCGCTCTGGGCGTTCACGCTCTGGCGCTTCATCTGCAGCTTGTTGAGGGCCGTGATGTAAGCCTGCGCGGACGCGACCAGCGTATCCGGATTGGCGGCGCGGGCGGTGACGACCTTGCCATTCTCCTCCAGCCGCACCGACACCTCGGCCTGCGCGTCCGTGCCCTCGGTGACGGCGTGGACCTGATAGAGATCGAGCTTCGCCTGATGCGGCACCAGAGCCTTGATGGCGTTGAAGGTGGCATCCACGGGGCCATTGCCCTCGGCCTCCTCGGTCTTCACCTCGCCATCCACCGACAAGCGCATGGTGGCCCGCTGCGGGCCATGGGTGCCGGCGATGACCGACAGGGACAGGAGCTTGATTCGGTCGTGGGAGACCGCGATCTCCTGATCCACCAGCGCCTCGATGTCCTCGTCATAGACCACCTTCTTGCGGTCGGCGAGGTCCTTGAAGCGGGAGAAGGCGTCGTTGAGGGCGTTCTCGCCCAGCTCGTAGCCCAGCGTCTTCAGCTTGTCGCGGAAGGCGGCGCGGCCGGAGTGCTTGCCCATCACCAGCGAGGTCTTGGTGACGCCCACGCTCTCGGGGGTCATGATCTCGTAGGTTTCGTTGTGCTTCAGCATCCCGTCCTGGTGGATGCCGCTCTCGTGGGCGAAGGCGTTCCGGCCGACGATGGCCTTGTTGTACTGCACCGGGAACGAGGTGACCGCCGAGACCAGCTTGGACGCGCGGGTGAGCGCGCGGGTGTTGACGCTCGACTGGTAGGGCAGCACGTCACGGCGAACCGAGAGCGCCATCACCACCTCTTCCAGCGCCGCATTGCCCGCGCGCTCGCCGATGCCGTTGATGGTGCACTCGATCTGCCGCGCGCCGCCCTCCAGGCCCGCCAGCGAATTGGCAACGGCGAGACCGAGGTCGTTGTGGCAGTGGACGGAGAAGATCGCCTTGTCCGCGTTCGGCACCTTCTCCCGCATGGTGCGGAACATGGTGCGGTATTCGTCCGGCGTGGCGTAGCCCACCGTGTCCGGCAGGTTGATGGTGGTGGCGCCGCACTTGATGGCCATCTCCACGCAGCGGGCGAGATAGTCCAGCGGGGTGCGGGTGGCGTCCATGGCCGACCACTCCACGTCCTCGACGAGGTTGCGGGCCTGGGTGACGGTGGCGGCGATGATCTCCAGCACCTCCTCCTGCGACTTGCGCATCTGGTGCTCCAGATGGATCGGCGAGGTGGAGACGAAGGTGTGGATGCGGCCGCGACGGGCGTGGCGCACCGCCTCGCCACACCGGGCGATGTCGCCGGGGATGGCGCGGGCGAGGCCGGCGATGGTGGCATTCTTGGCCCGGCGGGCGATCTCCGCGACGCTCTCGAAATCGCCGATGGAGGCGATGGGGAAGCCGGCCTCGATCACGTCCACGCCCATTTCGTCGAGCAGCGCCGCGACCTCCAGCTTCTCCTCGAAGGTCATGGAGGCGCCGGGGCACTGCTCGCCGTCGCGCAGGGTGGTGTCGAAGATGACGACGCGGTCGTTGGCGCCGGCGGGCTTGGCATTGGCAGTCATAAGCGGTGTCCTTCTCGCGTCCGGCGCGGCCCGTCTGGCGGGGATGTTGTCCGGATCATAAGCCGAAACGGGCGCCGGGTCTTCAACCCCGGCGGCGGCTGATCCCCTGAGTGCCCAGGCGCAAGCCCGGCCGGCCCTCAGGGGCGGCTAAGGAGAAGAAGCGCGCGCAGAATCAGAGCGTTGCCCGGAACCTTGATGGTCCGGGGCTGAGAGGCGGCGGTCTTGGTCGTGCGGGACGACACGGGGGCGCTCTGCTCTTCGCTCACGAGTACGGGAAGCCGCTCTTAGCCGAACCGGCCGACGGAAGCAAGGTCCGGCCAAGGGCGCGGCGGGGACGCCGCCGCGCGGCGCCCCCGTTTTCTCAGAACGTGTAGGTCACGCGCGTGTTGAACGAGCGGCCCATGCCTGCCACCGGGAAGCCCCAGGCGGCAGAGGTGCCCATCATCGACGCCACCTGATAGTTCACCAGATTCGCTCCGCCCAGAGGCAGGTTGTAATTGGTGTCCAGGATATTCTCGACACCGAAGTCGAAGCGGAACTGCTGCCATTCGTAGCTGGTGCGGAAGTTGAGCAGCGCGTAGGCCGAGGTTTCCAGCTCGTTGCGCACCTGGCTCACCAGCACTTTGGCCGCCACCATCTGCAATTCGAGGCTGTTGGTCCAGTTTCCGAGCTTGTGGTCCACCGCGATGACGCCGTTCAGCGGCATCATGTGGTAGAGGTTCACGCCGTCGGTGCGCTGGCCCTGCACGAAGTTGAGGTTGCCGCGGAACACGCCCTGCCCCCATGCGAGGTCGTTCCACAATTCCATCTTGCCGTCGATGTTCACGCCATAGAGCCACGCATCGTGGTTGGCGAACTGCAGGAAGACGAAATCGTTGGTGACGTAAGGGTTGTTGGGCTTCGACGCGAGGCAGCCGGCCAGCAGGCAGCGGTCGGCGTCGATATAGTTCACCACGTAGCTGTAATAGGGTGAGACGCGCAGCTCCCAGGCGTTGCGCACCGGGTCGCGCCAGGTGGCGGTGAAGCTCGCAGTATGGGCGGCTTCGGGCTCGAGGTTCAGGTTGCCCACATAGCCGTTGCCGTCGCCGAACCAGCCGATCATGTCCATGGCCATGGCGTTGGTGGACCAGGCATAGCGCTCGTAGAAATTCGGCGAGCGGGTCTTCCGGGCGAGGCCGAACTCGTAGGTGCTGGCGGCGTTCGCCTCGTAGCGCAGGATGGCCGAGGCATCGACATTGAAGTCGGTGCGGGCGTGGCTCTGGGCGTTGAAGAGCGCGGCGTCGGCGCCGTACATCATGGCGTTGTAGCCCTCGACGTCGCCGGTGTTCATCCACACCACGTCGTTGCGCACGCCGATGACGGCGGTCCAGCGGTCGTCGATGCGCCGCTCCCACTCGCCATAGATGCCGACGCGCAGCTTCTGGCCGTTGTTGATGCTCTGGAAGGTGTCCGGCCCCATCATCATCGAGCCGGCAACCGGTGGCCACCAGTCGTCGAGGTTGTTGTAGTACAGCTCGTTGCCGATGCGCAGGATGTCGCGGGACGACATCGCCATCGTGCCCTTCAGCGCATAGCCGGCATCGGTCGCCCGCGTGTCCATGGGCATGTCGCCGATCTTGTCGGGCGCGATGAAGCCCATGGTGTGGCGAATCTGGTTCGCGAAGACGTTGCCTTCCAGCTGACCCCAGTCGAACTCGCCGAGATAGCGCCCGAAGGCGTTCAGGCTCTTGTTCTCGACAAGGTCCATATATTGGTTGGGATAGCCCTCGTAGGGGATGAACTGGCCGCCGATGCCCACGGTGAACAATTGCTCGCCGACCTTCTTGGAGATGGTCAGCGCGTGGTTCTGGGTCTCGTACATCGTGGACTTGATGGTGGTGCCGTCGCCGGCCACGTAGTCGCTCGCGGTAGCCCAGCCGCCGGTATAGGTCACGCTGGTGTCGGCATTGGCCACGGTCACCGTGGCATCCACCCCGTAGCTGTTGTTGTTGCTGCGGTAGAAGCCCGAGACGCTGCCCGAGACGGTGAGCTGCTCGCCCTCGGTGAACTTCGGCGGCGCCACCGTCACGTTCACCCGCGCGCCCGTATAGTCGCCGCCGACGCTCACCGGGGCGGTGGCGGTATAGACCTTCACGTTCGCGATCATCGCCGGATTGACGAAGGAGAACGGCGGATTCATCTGGTTGGGGCAGGCGATGCCGAACAGCATGCCGTTGACCGCGACCTGAACCCGGTCCGCCGCCATGCCGTTCACCGCCGGCAGGCTGGAGACCCCACCCGCCCCCCATACCGCGCCACCGGGGACGCGGTTGAGGAGGGAGCCCGAATCGCTGGTCCACAAGGTCGCGGCCTGCGCCTCGCTGCCGGAGATGAGGGCGATGTCTGCGGGCGAGAAATTGCCCGTATCGGCACCGGGACCGGCGGCCGCTGCCGTCGGCGTCGCGGCGCGCACGGTCACGGGCGGCAGATCCATGGCCGACGGCGGGCTGGTCTGCGCCACGGCAGGCGCGACGAGCACGGGCATCAGGACCAGCGCCAGCGCGAACGGCGTGAAAAGGGCGGTGCTGCGCGCAAAGGTGCCGCGCAGCCGGGAGAGGCTGCTGGCGGGGTGGAATGGGGATGACATATGCGTGTCCTCGCGCTCGCGGCCGGCATCAGAGGGCGCGGCCGAGCGGACTGTTCTTGGTTCGGCAGGCATTGGCCGCGCCACTGCGCGTCAGTCCGGCCCGCCGATGAGGCTGGGCGGATGACGTATTCCCTAACGCAAGGGGAACGGACGGGCCGTGGGACAGGGCGCCAGGTCCGCGCAGCGTGGGCGGCGAGGTCTGGCGGCTTCAGGCCGAGGCGGGCGGCGCGCGCGCCCGGAAGGCGCTCAGGACATAAGCGTGAAGCGCGACGGAGGGCGCGCTGAAATCAAGCCGCAGCGCGCCGGTGAGCGGCGCGGCGACCGGCACCGGAGGCGGTGGCGGCAGAGCGGGAAGATCGGCCCGCGCGAGGCAGGCCTGGCAATGGCTGTGCGCGGCCGGATCGCCGTCGTGCCCGCCGTCGGGCGTCGTCCTGTCGGAGGCGGCCGCGCCGAGGCACAGCGCTGGGTCCATCCCGATGGGCATGGAGCCGAGCGCGAAGCCCGCGAGGACGACCTGGAGAACGAGGACATAAGCGACGGCCCAGCCAGCCGCGCGCAACGCAATCCGCCCCGCGGCCCGTTCGGCCGCGCGTCGCGCGAATGCGTTGATGCCCCTGCGTCCAGCCATGTGCCGCTCCGGCGACAGGAGTACCACTCATCACGGGAGTGTGTAACGGCGGAATGGGCCGCCGACGCGGCGGACGGCAGCCCTGACGCATGGTCTGCCAGGAGTGTTGCAGACTTGTCGCAGATTGACCCGCGGCAGGGGCGGCGGGTGAATCTGCTCAGACGCGGCTGCTCATGGTCAGCAATTCATAACGCGCAACGGTGTCGCCATCCTGGTTGAACACCTCCGCATCCCACCGCACCTCGCCGTATTCGGGCTTGCGGGCGGGCTGCTTGTTCTTGACCGTCAGCCGCACGCGGATGGCGTCCCCCGGCGAAACGGGCTTCAGGAAGCGGAGCGAGTCGAGCCCATAATTGGCGAGCAGCGGCCCCGGCGCCGGATCGACGAACAGGCCGGCCGCGAACGACAGGATCAGGTATCCGTGGGCCACCCGGCCGGGGAAGAAGGGGTTCGCCTTCGCCGCGTCCTCGTCCATGTGGGCATAGAAGGTATCGCCGGTAAAATGGGCGAAATGCTCGATGTCCTCCAGCGTGATGGTGCGCGATGCCGTCTCCACCGTATCGCCCACGCTGAGGGCATCGAACTTGTGCTTGAAGGGATGCTCCGCGCTCAGCGGCGCCGGCGCGCCGGAAAGCCAGGTGCGTGTGAGGGCCGAGAGGCGGGCGGGCGAGCCCTCGATGGCGGTGCGCTGCATGTAGTGGAACACGCCGCGCAGGCCGCCCATCTCCTCGCCGCCGCCGGCCCGGCCGGGGCCGCCATGGACGAGGCCGGGCAGCGGAGAGCCGTGGCCGGTGGATTCCTTGGCGCAGTCGCGGTCGATCAGCACGAGGCGTCCATGGTGGGCGGCGATGCCGAACACCAGTTCCTCCGCCACTGCCGGATCGTAGGTATAGACCGAGGCGACCAGGCTGCCCTCGCCCTTCGCCACCAGCACGAGCGCGTCGGCGAGCGTGTCATAGCCCATCACAGTCGCGACGGGACCAAACGCCTCCACCGCGTGCGGCGCCGTGGCCGTGAGCGGCTCGGGGCAGCGCAGGAGCACCGGGGCCATGAAGGCGCCGGTGTCGGCATCCCCGCCCACGGGCTCAACCTTTTCGGGATCGCCGAACACGATCTCCGCCTCAGCCGCGATCTCCCTCACCGCCTCCCGCGTGGCGGTTCGCTGGGCACGGCTGGCGAGCGGCCCCATGCGCACGTCGTCGCGGCGCGGATCGCCCACGGGAATGGCGGCAAGGCGCACGGCGAGCGCGGCGATCACGGCGCTCTCCTGCGCCTTCGGCACGATGATGCGGCGGATGGCGGTGCATTTCTGGCCCGCCTTCACCGTCATCTCCCGCACCACCTCCGCGATGAAGAGGTCGAACTCGGGCGTGCCCTCCACCGCATCCGGGCCGAGCACGGCGGCGTTCAGCGAATCCCGCTCGGCGATGAAGCGCACCGCATTGCGCGAGACGGCCGGATGGTCACGCAACGCCTGCGAGGTCGCGGCAGAGCCGGTGAAGGAGAGCACGTCCTGCCCGGTGAGATGATCCAGCAGATCGCCCGTCGACCCGGCGACGAACTGCAGCGCGCCCGCCGGCAGGATGTTCGCCTCGATGATGAGCTTCACCACAGCCTCGGCCACATAGGCCGTGGCCGTGGCCGGCTTGGTGATGACGGGCATGCCCGCAAGGATCGCCGGTGCCAGCTTCTCCAGCATGCCCCAGCAGGGAAAGTTGAAGGCGTTCACGTGCACCGCGACGCCGTGGAGCGGGGTCAGCACATGGAGGCCGATGAAGGTGCCGTTCTTCGACAGGGCCTCCGGCGCGCCTTCCACCACGAAGCGCTCGCCCGGCAGCTCGCGCCGCCCGCGGGAGGCGTAGGCGTAGAGGGTGCCGATGCCGCCGTCGATGTCGAAGAAATTGTCCCTCTTGGTGGCGCCGGTGTCGGCGGCCAGCGCATAGAGCGCGTCCTTGTGGGCGGTGAGATGGGCGCCGAGGGCCTTCAGCATGTCGGCGCGCTGATGGAAGGTGAGGCGCCGCAGCGCCGGCCCGCCCACCTCGCGCGCATGGCGCACCATGGCCGCGAAATCGAGCCCACGGGTGGAGGCCCGCGCCACGACGCGCCCGTCGATGGCGCTCGGGATGTCCACCAGTCCCGCCTCGGGCGTGAACCAGCGGTCGAGGGCGTAGCTGTCGAGGATATTGGTCATTGGGTCCCTCCCTTGGGAGCGCCGGCCTTCTGCCAGTCTGCGAATGTCGTCCCCTCGGCGGCGAGCTGGACGAGGAGCGGTGCGGGTTCGGAGCCGGCGCCGCCGGTGGCGTGGGCGGCTTGGACTTCGGCGAGGATGGCGGCGAGGCCGAGGGCGTCGGCGGCGTGCATGGGGCCGCCCTTCAGGCGGGGGAAGCCGTAGCCGTTGACGAAGGCGAGGTCGATGTCGGACGGCCGCAGCGCGATGCCCTCTGCGAGGGCCTTGGCGCCTTCGTTCGCCATCACCGCCAGAAGCCGGAGCTGGATCTGCTCTTGGGTGAAAGCGCGCGGCACGATGCCCTTGGCGGCGCGGGCTTGCGCGATGATCTGCGTGACGGCCGGGTCGGGCGTGCGGTTGCCGGCGGCATCGTAGGCATACCAGCCGCCTTGGGTCTTTCGGCCGAGCCGCCCCGCTTCCACCAATTGATCGGCGATATCCACGTAGCGCTCGTTCGCGTCCCGCGTCGCCGCCCGGCGCTTGCGCATGGCATAGGCGATGTCGAGGCCCGACATGTCGGACACCGCGAAGATGCCCATGGCGAAGCCGAACGCTTCCAGCGCCGCATCCACCTCTTCCGGTGCCGCCCCATCCTCCACCAGATATTCCGCGTGGCGCCGGTAGACCGCATAGATGCGGTTGCCGATGAAGCCGTCGCAATTGCCCGCAACAACCGGCTGCTTGCCCATCTTCTTTGCCAGCGCGAGGGCGGTCGCCAGCACATCCGGCGCGGTATGGGCGGCTTTCACCACCTCCAGCAATTTCATGATGTTGGCGGGGGCGAAGAAGTGCAGGCCCACCACGTCCTGCGGGCGAGACGTCGCGGCGGCGATGGCGTCGAGGTCGAGATAGGAGGTGTTGGTGGCGAGCACCGCGCCCGGCTTTGCCACTTGGTCGAGGCGGAGGAAGATGTCGGTCTTCACGGCCATGTCCTCGAAGGCGGCCTCGACGATGAGGTCGGCGCTCGCCAGCGCCGCATAGTCGGAAGCCGGGGTGAGGCGGGCGAGGCGCTCGGCCTTCTGCGCCTCGGTGATGCGGCTGCTCTTCACCTGCCGGGCATAGAGGGCCTCGATGCGCGCGACGCCGGTCTGGGCGGCCTCGTCATCCCGCTCCACGAGGATCACCGGGTAACCTGCATCCAGCAGCGCCACGGCAATGCCCGCGCCCATGGTGCCGGCGCCGATGACGGCGGTCGAGGAGACCGGGCGGGCCTTCGCCCCCTCCAGCCCCGGCACCTTCACCGCCTCGCGCTCGGCGAGGAAGAGATGGCGCAGGGCTCTCGCTTCCGGGCTCTCGCGCAAGGCGAGGAACGCCGCGCGCTCGGTGGCGAGACCGGAGGCGAAATCGCCGTCCCGGGCACCCCTGATGACACGGATGGCCTCGGCGATGGCCGGCACGCCCTTGGCGCCCTTGAGCGCCTTGGCGGTCGCGGCCTCCTCCTCGCCAATATCGCCCGCCGGCACCGGCATCTCCGAGAGCCGGCGCTTCGCCACCGACGGCGCGCGGGCGATGGCTTCGGCGAGGAGATCGCCTTCCACCACGTCATCGACGAGGCCCAGTTCCAGCGCCTCACCGGCCTTCAGCACCCGGCCCTCGCAGACGAGTGCGATGGCTTGCGCTACCCCCACCAGCCGCACCAGCCGCTGGGTCCCGCCCGCGCCGGGGATGATGCCGAGCCTTGTCTCGGTGAGCCCGACCAGCGCCTTCGCCGATCCGAGCCTGAGATCGCAGGCCAGTGCGATCTCGCAGCCGCCGCCCAGCGCCGCGCCATCCAGCGCCGCGACCACGGGCTTGGTTGAGGCATCGATCGCGCCCACCACCTCGGGCAAAAACGGCTCATCCGGCGGCAGCGCCATCTCACGCAGGTCCGCCCCGGCGATGAAGCGTCCCGGACCGCCGCTCAGGACGATGGCGGAGACGGCGGGGTCGGCATTCAGCGCGCGCACCGCATCCAGCAGCCCCTGACGCACGCCGCGAGACAGCGCATTCACCGGCGCATGGTCGATGTGAATGACAGCAACAGCACCGTGGCGGGTGATGCTGATGGGAGAAGCCTGCGCGACCACCGCTCAGACCCGCTCGATGAGGGCGGCGATGCCCTGGCCCACGCCGATGCACATGGTGGCAACCGCGCGCTTGCCGCCACGCACTTCCAGCGCGCTCACCGCCGTCATGGCGAGCCGCGCGCCGGACATGCCGAGGGGATGACCCAGCGCAATGGCGCCGCCATGGGGGTTCACGTGTTCCGCATCATCCTTGAGGCCGAGCTGGCGCAGCACCGCCAGCGCCTGGGAGGCGAAGGCTTCATTGAGCTCGATGAGGTCGATGTCGGAGAGCGAGAGCCCGTTCTTCGCCAGCAGCTTCTGCGTCGCCGGCGCCGGGCCGATGCCCATGATGCGCGGCGGTACGCCCGCCTGCACCACGGAAATAACGCGGGCGCGCGGCGTGAGGCCGTATTTCTTCGCCGCCGCTTCCGAGGCGAGGATAAGGGCGCCGGAGCCGTCATTGACGCCAGAGGCATTGCCCGCCGTCACCGAGCCGCCCTCCTTGCGGAAGGGGGTCTTGAGCGCCGCCAGCTGCTCCAAGGTCGTATCGCCGCGCGGGTGCTCGTCCCGTTCGACCAGCACCGAGGACTTCTTGCCCTTCACCTCGATGGGCGCGATCTCGCGGGCGAAGAAGCCCGCCTCCTGCGCCGCCTTCGCCCGCTGCTGGGAGCGCCAGGCGAACAGATCCTGATCGGCGCGGGAAATGGCGAAGTCGGCGGCCACGTTCTCGCCGGTCTCCGGCATGGAATCGACGCCGTACTGGGCCTTCATCAGCGGGTTGATGAAGCGCCAGCCGATGGTGGTGTCATAGATCTCCGCCTGCCGCGAGAAGGCTTCCGTGGCCTTGCCCTGCACGAAGGGCGCGCGGGTCATGCTCTCCACGCCGCCGGCGATGATGAGGTCGGCATCCCCGGTCATGATGGCGCGGGCGCCGATGCCGACCGCATCGAGGCCGGAGCCGCACAAGCGATTCACCGTGGTGCCCGGCGCGCTCACCGGAAGGCCGGCGAGGAGCGCGGCCATGCGAGCGACATCGCGATTGTCCTCGCCCGCCTGATTGGCGCAGCCGAGGATCACGTCGTCCACCGCCTCCCAGTCCACGCCGGGATTGCGCGCCTTGAGCACGCGGATGGGGTGGGCGGCGAGGTCGTCCGCCCGCACGTCCTTGAGAGCGCCGGCATAGCGGCCGATGGGGGTGCGCGCGAAATCGCAGATGAAGGCGTCAGCCATGATGATCTCCGAAAAAGGGCTCAGGCGGCGGCCGGACGGCGCACGCACACGACGCGGAAGCGGCCGGCGACGAAGGCCGCATCGGTGAGGCAGGCATTGCCGGCGGGATTGGCGCCGGAGACGTGGTAGTCGCTGAAGGCGGCGCTCTGGTTCACATAGATGCCGCCCGTGAGGTTCACGGAGAGCGGCACGCCAGCGCGGGCATAGGCCGGCACCGCGCGGGCGATCTCGGCCTCGTCGGTGGAATAGAGGGCTGCGGTGATGGCGCCCTTTTCGCGCGCCGCACGGGTGGCGCGGGCCACCCCATCCGCCGCATCGGCCACCGCGACGACGAAGGCGATGGGGCCGAACCGCTCTTCGAGGTAGGCCGCCTCGGCGGCGGCCTCCACCGCCAGCAGCAGCGGCGTCGCCGTACGCGCGCCCTCCACCTGCAAGGCCGCGCTGTCGCGCACGATACGGCCAAGGGCGCGGGCCTCCTCGATGCGGGCGAGGGTCGCCGGATTCTGGATGGCGCCCAGCACCGCCGCGGCGCGGGCGGGCTCCGACAGCAGCCCATCGATGGCGGAGGCGATACCATCCGCCACCTCGTCGAAGCTCTTGTGCCCCGCCTCGGTCTCGATGCCGCCCGCCGGCACGAAGATGACCTGCGGCGCGGTGCACATCTGCCCGCTGTAGAGCGCGAGCGAGAAGGCGATATTCTGGCACATGGGGCCGAAGGCGGGGGTGGAGGCGATGACGATGGTGTTGACGCCCGCCTCCTCGGTGAACACCAGCTTGTCCTTCACATTCTCCCGCAGCCAGCCGCCGAACTGCGACGAGCCGGTGAAGTCCACGATGCCCACGGCCGGATGGGTCGCCAGCACCTTCGCGATGGGGGCCTCCACCGTGTCGGGGGCGAGCTGGATCACGTCCGGATCGAAGCCTTCTTCGCTCAGCACCTCGCGGGCGATACGCACGGTGAGGGCCAGCGGCAGGATCGCGGCGGGATGCGGCTTCACGATCACAGCATTGCCGGTGACGAGATCGGCGAAGAGCGCGGGATAGCTGTTCCAGGTGGGGAAGGTGGCGCAGCCGATGACGAGGCCGATGCCGCGCGGCACCACGTGGAAGTCCTTGTCGAGGCGGATGGCGGAGCGGCCCATGGGCTTTTCCCACACCACCGCGCCCGGCACGCGGGACATCTCCTCATAGGCGTAGGCGACCGCCTCCAGCCCGCGATCCTGCGCGTGCGGGCCGCCGGCCTGGAAGGCCATGGGGCCGGCCTGCCCGGTGGTGTGCTCCACCGTTTCCGCGATGAGGAAGCTGGCCTTGTTGAGGCGGACCAGAATTTCAAGCGCGAGGCCCGTGCGCTGCGCGATGGAGGCAGCCGCCCATGCGGCGCCGGCTTTCTCCGCGCGGCCGATCAGATCATCCACGGTGCGGGCGCGGTAGGTGATGCCGAGGGCGGGACCGAAGGGCGAGACCTCGGCGCCGATCAGGGGCGCGTCGTCGTCGCCGGCAAGCTCGAAGGGCTGCCCCTTCAGCGCCGCAAACGCCGCCCTGCCCTCCGCCGCGCCGCCCTCGGGATAGGCCTTGGGATTTTCAGGGAAGGCCGCCCAGAAGCCCCGCCCGCGCGCTGCGGCAACGGCGGATTCGAGCAGCGCGGCGTGGGCCGCGAACAGGTCAGCCATGGTCCTCTCTCCCTGTGCCGGGACGCTGTGCGATGATGTTGACAAGCCCATCCCTTGCGCTAATGATTAACCGATCGTCCGGTTAATTCAAGAGGCTCCGAAAGAGCCCGCAAGTGGGAGGACTTAAGTGGAGGCGCACCTGAACGAAGCCGTGCTGACCGTCACGGACCATGGCGGCTGGACGGAGCTGACGCTCAACCGTCCCGACCGCCTCAATTCCTTCAACGAGGAGATGCACGGCGCGCTTGCGGCCGCACTCGACGCCGCCGCCGATGAGAGCTGCCGCGCCGTGCTGCTCACCGGCGCCGGCCGCGGCTTCTGCGCCGGGCAGGATCTCTCCGCCCGCGCCAATGCCGAAGGCCCGCTCGATCTCGGCGCCACCATCGAAGCCTTCTACAATCCGCTCATCCGCCGCATCCGAGGCCTCAACAAGCCCGTCGTTTGCGCGGTGAATGGCGTGGCCGCCGGGGCCGGGGCCAACATCGCCCTTGCCTGCGATATCGTTTTGGCCGCGCGTTCCGCCAAGTTCATCCAGGCGTTCTCGAAGATCGGCCTCGTGCCCGATTCCGGCGGCACCTATTTCCTGCCCCGCCTCATCGGCGATGCGCGGGCGCGGGCGCTGATGCTGCTGGCCGAACCGCTCTCCGCCGAGACGGCGGCCGAATGGGGCCTCATCTGGAAGGTGATCGACGACGCCGCGCTCATGGACGAGGCCCGCGCGCTCACCGCCCGCCTCGCCACCCAGCCGACGCAGGGCCTCGCCCTCACCAAGGCGGCGCTTAACGCTTCCGGCGGTAACAGCCTCAACGACCAGCTCGACCTCGAGCGCGACCTGCAGCGCGAGGCCGGACGCACGCCGGATTATCGCGAGGGTGTGAAGGCCTTCATGGAAAAGCGCGCGCCGAACTTCACGGGGCGCCGCTCGTGAGCGCGCCGTCCGAAATCCTTGCCGCGCTCTCCCCGGAGGAGATCGCCCGCCGCTCCGCCGACGCCATGTGGGCGACCGACCATGCGAGCCAGGGGCTCGGCATGGAGATCGTTAGCGTCGGTCCCGGCACCGCCACCCTCGCCATGACGCTCACCGAGCGCATGTGCAACGGCTTTGGCATGGGCCATGGCGGCTTCATCTTCGCTTTGGCCGACAGCGCCTTCGCCTTCGCCTGCAACACCTATGACGAGCGCACCGTCGCCCAGCACTGCTCGGTGACGTATCTGCGCCCCGGTACCCGCGGCAAGCGCCTCGTGGCGCGGGCGCGCGAGGTGAGCCGCGGCGGACGCTCGGGCATTTACGATGTCGAGGTTTCGCAGGACGATGTGGTGATCGCCCAGTTCCGCGGCCATTCCCGCACCATCGGCGGGCGCATCACGCAGACGGACGCCGGGGGCGCGGACGCTCCCGCAAGCAACAAATCCTGATCTCGCAGAAGATCCATCTGGAGGAGACGACCACCATGGCTCTGCCGGCACTGTCCCCGGGCCGTTCCATCGAGGGCGGCCTCGATGCCGCCGAGCGCGCCTCGCGCGACGAGATCATGTCCCTGCAGCGCGAGCGCCTCGCCTGGTCGCTGCGCCATGCCTATGAGAACGTGCCGTTCTACCGGCAGGCCTTCGACAAGGCCGGCGTTCATCCGTCCGACCTGCGCGACCTCTCTGATCTCGCCAAATTCCCCTTCACGGTGAAGACGGACCTGCGCGACCATTACCCCTTCGGCCTGTTCGCCGTGCCGAAGGAGAAGCTGGTGCGCGTGCACGGCTCGTCCGGCACCACCGGCAAGCCCATCGTGGTGGGCTACACCAAGGCCGATATCGACATGTGGGCCGACGTGATGGCCCGCTCCATCCGCGCCGCCGGCGTGCGTCCGGGCATGATGGTGCATGTGGCCTACGGCTATGGCCTGTTCACCGGCGGCCTCGGCGCCCATTACGGCGTCGAGCGTCTGGGCTGCACCGTGGTGCCCATGTCCGGCGGCATGACCGAGCGTCAGGTCCAGTTGATCCACGACTTCAAGCCCGACGCCATCATGGTGACGCCGAGCTACATGCTCGCCCTGATGGACGGCTTCGCCAAGGCCGGGCTCGACCCGCGCGAGACATCCCTCAAATACGGTATTTTCGGCGCCGAGCCCTGGACCAACGCCATGCGCCAGGAGATCGAGCGGGATTTCAACCTCGACGCGACCGATATCTACGGCCTCTCGGAAGTCATCGGCCCCGGCGTCGCGCAGGAGTGCGTGGAGACCAAGGACGGCCTGCACATCTGGGAAGATCATTTCTACCCGGAGGTGATCGATCCCCTCACCGGAGAAGTGCTGCCCGATGGCTCGAAGGGTGAACTCGTTTTCACCTCGCTGACCAAGGAAGCCTTCCCCATCATCCGCTACCGTACCCGCGACCTCACCCGCCTGCTTCCGGGCACGGCGCGGCCGGGCATGCGGCGCATGGAGAAGGTGACGGGCCGCTCGGACGACATGATCATCCTGCGCGGCGTCAACGTCTTCCCGACGCAGATCGAGGAGATCCTGCTGGCGGTGGAGGCCTGCTCCGGCCACTACCAGATCGAGCTGACCCGCGACGGACGCATGGACGAGATGACCGTCCACGCCGAGATCCGCGAGGAGGTCTATGGCGAGGTGGACGTGGACGCCACCGGCAAGCGCATCCTCAAGCGCATCAAGGACACCATCGGCATCACCACGCGCATCTCAATGCACGAGCCGGGCGGCATCGAGCGTACCGCCACCGGCAAGGCCAAGCGCATCGTGGACCGCCGCCTCAAGGAGTGACGGGGAGGGCGTTCCGCCCTCCCCTGCCCCAACAAAAAGGCCCGGCGCGATGCCGGGCCTTTTTCTTGTCTGCGACCGATCTCAGTCGAGGCCGAGGGGCGCGAGGCGGTCGGAAACGATGCGCTCCCACTCCGCCAGCAGCACCTCGTTGGGCGTGTGGCGCAGGCCGAGGCGGCGGAGCGTGTCGTAGCGGGCGGAGCCGGCCACGCCGAACGTGGCGGCGACGCGCGGCCGCCAATAGGCGAGGCTCGCCCGCGCCCCCACCCGCCCGACCTCGGTCGCGGCGATGTGCTCCAGCCCTTCGAGCCCCAGCTCCGCATGGCGGGCCTCGCGCGGGGCGATCTCGCGGAACACCTCGGCCAGTGGCGCGTAGGACACCCGCGACAATTCGGAAAGCTGCACGCCGGAGGCCAGGCCCATGAGCACGTTCATGGCCACGGCATCCGTCCATCCCGTGATGGGATAGTGAAAGACGGAGAGGCGCATGTCGGCGCCATGCCGCGCGGTGCCGAGATCGGCATCGCGGTCGATCCGCGCCGCCCAATCGTGCTGCGCCTCATAGCGGCCGGTATCGGTGCCGAAGGCGGCCATCAGGCCGAGGACGCGCTCGGCATGGTCCGCCTTCTCCAGCGTGATGCGGCTCGCCGCGATGCGCGCCTTGATGCCGGGCGCGAAATTGATGGAGGCGGCGAAGCCCGCCGAGCCCGCGAGCTGGCTGTCCACGAAGGAGGACATGAGCCGCAACAGCTCGCCGCGATAGCGCGGCGGCACGTTGTCGGGCGAGGAGAGAACGCCGCCCTGGGCCAGATAATCGTCGATGGCGATCACGTCGGACATGTCTTTTCCCCCTCACTCGTCGTAGGTGACGACGAGTTTTTCGGTGAGCGGGAAGCACTGGCAGGTGAGCACGTAGCCGGCACGCACCTCGTAATCCTCCAGCGCATGGTTGACCGCCATTTCCACCTCGCCCTCCACCACCTTGGCGCGGCAGGTGGAGCACACGCCCGCCTTGCAGGCGTAGGGCGCATCGAGATTGGCGGCGAGCGCGGCGTCGAGCAGGCTCTGGCCCTCACGCGGCATGTGGAAGGTGCGGGTGGCGCCGTCCAGAGTTACGGTCGCGGTGGTGCCGGCGCCGTTGGCGGCGACGTTCGCGGACACCGCCTTCGCCTTCGCCCGGCCCGGCTGGCCGGAGGCGAACAGCTCGAACTTGATCTGCGCGTCACTCAGCCCGTGTTCGCGCAGCGCGGCGGCGATGGCCAGCATCATGGGCTCGGGGCCGCAGATGAAGGCGGTGTCCACCGACTTCGCGTCGATCCAGTGCCTGAAAAGACCTTCCATCTTCTCGTCGTCGACGCGGCCGGTGAACAGGTCGATCTCCTGCGCCTCGCTCTCCAGCACGTGCAGCACCGAGAGGCGGCCGAGATAGAGGTTCTTCAGGTCCTCCAGCTCCTCGCGGAACATGATGGAGCTGATCTGCCGGTTGGCATAGACGAGGGTGAAGCGGCTCTTCGGCTCGCGCGCCAGCACTGTCTTGATGATGGACAGAAGCGGCGTGATGCCCGAGCCACCGGCGAAGCCGAGATAGTGGCGGTCCAGCTCCGGGGCGAGCGGCACGAAGAATTTGCCCATGGGCGGCATGGCTTCGAGCATGTCGCCGGGGGCGAGGTTCTCGTTGGCCCAGGTGGAGAAGGCGCCACCCTCCACCTTCTTGATGCCAACCTTCAGGCAGCCCTCATCCTTGCCGGCGCAGATGGAATAGCTGCGGCGCAATTCCTCTCCGTCGAATTCGCGGCGGAAGGTGAGATACTGGCCCTGCGTGAAGTCGAACGCCGCGGCGTCCTCGGGGCGGGGCCTGAGGGTGACGACGACGGCATCGCGCGTCTCGCGCCGCACGTCGACGACCTCCAGGGAATGAAACCGTGCCATGCGGCGCTCCTCGGGATTTCTTTAATTTTCAGATGCACTTGAAGTAGTCGAACGGCTCCAGGCACGCGCGGCAGCGGTAGCTGGCCTTGCAGGCGGTGGAGCCGAACTGGCTCACCTTCTCCGTCTGCGTCGAGCCACAGCGCGGACAGGCGACCGTCAGATTGGAGCCGGAGGTGAGCCGGCGCGCGAGCGCCAGCGAGCGGCCATCCGCGGCTGTGTCGTCCACCGGCGGCGCGATGCCGTAGGCGCGCAGCTTCTCGCGGCCCTCGGCGCTCATCCAATCGGTGGTCCAGGGCGGCGAGAGCCGGCGCTCCAGCCGCACCTTGGCGACGCCGCGCGCGTTCAGCTCGCGCTCGATGTCGAGATTGATGATGCCCGTCGCCGGGCAGCCGGAATAGGTGGGCGTGACGGTAACGACGAGGGTGTCACCGTCCCATTTCACGTCGCGGACGATGCCGAGATCGACCAGCGAGAGCACCGGGATTTCCGGGTCCGGCACCTGCGACAGCCAGTGCCAGACCTCGTCAAGGGACGGCAAGGTGGCGGTCGCCATGATCGCCCCCTACCAGGTCGCGCCGGGATAGGCGCGCTGCAGGAACTGCATGTCGGCGAGGATGAAACCGAGATGCTCGGTGTGCACGCCGCGCCGGCCGCCCTTGTGGACATAAGACGAGGCCGGCGCCTTCAGCGTCGCCTCGCGCAGCACCTCGGAGACGATGGCGTCCCATTCGGGTTTGAGGCTTGCCGGATCGGGCGCGATGCCGGCTTCCGCCATGGCCCGGTCCGTATCGTCGGAGATGAACAGCTCGCCCGAGTAGGACCAGAGATCGTCGAGGGCGCGCTGCATCCGCTTGTGGCTCTCGTCCGTGCCGTCGCCGAGGCGGATCACGAGGTCGCTGGAGCGCTCCAGGTGATAGGCCGCCTCCTTCACCGCCTTGGCGGCGATCTCCGCGACGCGCGGGTCCGCCGATTTGGTCAGCGCCGTCAGCATCACGTGGTGCCACGCATCAAACAGGAACTGCCGCATCAGCGTCTGGCCGAAGTCGCCGTTCGGGCGCTCCACCAGCAGGCAATTGCGGAAGGCTGCCGCGTCGCGCAGGAAGGCGAGCGCATCGGCATTGCGGCCCTTGCCTTCCACCTCGCCGGCGAGGCCGAGCCAGAGCTGGGTCTGGCCGATGAGGTCCAGCGCGGTGTTGGCGAGGGCGATGTCCTCTTCCAGCACCGGCGCGTGGCCGCACCATTCGGACACGCGATGGCCGAGGATGAGGGTGTTGTCCCCCATCCGGGTCAGGAATTCGAACAAAGCGGCGCGATCAACCGCGATCTCGGCGCTGGCCATCACATGTGCCCCACTTCTTCGGGAATCTCAAAGAAGGTCGGGTGGCGGTAGACCTTGGAGTTGGACGGCTCGAACAGCGGCCCCTTGTCGGAGGGGCTGGAGGCGGTGATGTCCACCGATTTCACCACCCAGATGGAGACGCCCTCGTTGCGGCGGGTATAGACGTCCCGCGCATTCTTGATGGCCAGCTCCGCGTCGGGCGCGTGCAGGCTGCCCACATGGCGATGATTGAGGCCGTGCTGGCCACGGATGAACACTTCCCACAAGGGCCATTCGCTGGACATGGTTGTTCCTCCCGTTCCGGGCCGGACGGTCTGGCCGTCCGGAAGATGTGCTGTTGTTATGGTTCGCCCTGACCGGCGATTACTCGGGAGCGGCTATTCCGCGGCGATGCGGGCGGCGGCGCGGCGCGCCTCGGCCTTCTCGGCATGGGCGAGCAGGCCGTCGCGGAACCAAGCCCCGTCTTCCCAGGCCTTCACGCGAGCGCCAAGGCGCTCCTTGTTGCAAGGGCCGTTGCCGGCGATCACTTCGAAGAATTCCGACCAGTCCGGCTCGGAGAAGTCGTAGCCCTTCTTCTCCTCGTTCCACTTCAGGTTCGGATCGGGGATCTTGAGGCCGAGATATTCCGCCTGCGGCACCGTCTGGTCGACGAACTTCTGGCGCAGCTCGTCATTGGTGTTGATCTTGATCTTCCACGCCATGGACTGGGCGGAATGCACCGAATCCTTGTCGGAGGGACCGAACATCATGAGGGCGGGATACCAGAAGCGGTCGAGCGCATCCTGCGCCATGGCCTTCTGCTCGGCGGTGCCCTGCGCCATCTTCATCATGATGTCGTAGCCCTGCCGCTGGTGGAAGCTCTCCTCCTTGCAGATGCGGATCATCGCGCGGGCGTAGGGGCCGTAGGAGGTCTTCTGCAGTTGCACCTGGTTCATGATGGCCGCGCCATCCACCAGCCAGCCCACCGCGCCGATGTCGGCCCAGTTGAGGGTGGGGTAGTTGAAGATGGACGAATACTTCATGCTGCCGTCGTGCAGCTTGGCAAGCAGCTGGTCGCGGCTGACGCCCAAGGTCTCGGCGGCGCAATAGAGGTAGAGACCGTGGCCGGCCTCGTCCTGCACCTTGGCGAGCAGGATGGCCTTGCGCTCCAGCGTGGGGGCGCGGGTGATCCAGTTGCCCTCGGGCAGCTGGCCGACGATCTCGGAATGGGCGTGCTGGCCGACCTGGCGGATCAGCGTCTTGCGGTAGCCCTCCGGCATCCACTCCTTCGGCTCGATCTTCTCGCCCCGGTCGATGCGCTCCTGGAAGGCGCGCTCCTGCGGCGAAAGCTCGGCGGCGGACTTCATGCCCTCGGACTTCACGAGCTGTGCGTACATGCTGTGTCCTCCCGGTAAGACCTGTTCGATCGGCGTCTCGTGCGCGGCTTCGCGGTGGGCAAAGAGGGCGCTCCGGCCGCTGCCGCCGGCTCTTCCGGGCAGCGTGCTGCCCACAGTCCGGCACCTTGCGAACGTTTATATATTACAAAAAATCGTATTGCAAGTTATTCTCGTAACATTTCCGAACAGGCGAGATCGCCGCGCGGCAGAGTATGGGCCTTATGCCTTGAAACGGTTGGAGATTTTTGGATCCGCAGGCAGCGGCGCGCCGTCCTCGCCCACGGCGTTCTCATTGAGCCAGCGCTCGGAGCCATCCACCAGCCGGCCATAGATGTCGGCGCATACCGCACGGGCGGCAAGACCGGGCCAGTCCTGCGGCAGGATGGCGGGCGGCAGGATGGGATCGCGCAGTACAATGCGCCGGTAATCGTGGATGAGCAGCACGCGCGCGACCATCGCCTCCAGGTCGGTCAATCCGGCGCCGGCCTGAAGTTCCGCCGCCAGCGGCTCGAAGGTCGCGATGAAATGGCGATAGGCCTCGGCTGTCTGCTCAAGCGGCCACGCACGGGCGGCGAGCGCGCGCTGTTCTTCCGCGCTTCCGGAGACATCGAGCCGCAATGCGGAGGCCGCCTCCTCCGGAACACCGGTGCCGGCCGGCGCCACGAAGACGCCGGGCAGCGGCATGCCGAATCCGGCCGCCTCCAGCGCCGCGCGCGCCCCCTCGCGGGCGCCGGTCTCGATGAGCAGCATGTCGAAATGCCCATGCCACTCGGGCGGGCGGTGGCGGTAGATGTGCTCGGTGGCGCGGGCGAAGGTGTCGCTGCCCTTTTCGGCGAGGCGGTAGAAGCTGTTGCGGCCCACCCGGGTGCGCATCAGCCAGCCGTCCGCCGCGAGCCGCGACATGGCGGTGCGCACCACCCCGTCGGCCACATCGAGCCCGCGGAAGAAGGCGAGCAGCGTGCCGAGCCACACCGAGCCGCCGCGCGGCACGATGGCGTCGCCATAGATGGTGACGATGATGGACCAGGTGCGCGAGGGTTCGGCGCGGACATGATCGAGGATGAGGTCGAGGGCGCGGCGCGACATGGCCGTTCCTTAAAGGGTTTTCCGCCGCGATCCTATTCCGCCGGTCGCCGCGCCGTGGCGGCACGGGGCGCCTCGGCGGCGGCGGGTGCGGCGCGCCGGCGTGCCGGGGCGCGGGGCTGCGCTGGCTTGGCGTCCGAGACCCGGATATCCGCCGCCTTCGCCTCCGGCGCGGAAAGGCCGCGCAGCGCCTCTTCCGCCCCCGCCTTGATGAGGCCGGTGACAAGGCGGGCATAGTCCGCGCGCGTCAGGCCCTTGCCCTCGCGAAACCACAGATACTGCCAGTTCAGCATGCCGAAGGCGGACATGGTGACGGGCTTCAGCATCGGCCCGCGCCCCACGGAGGGCACCTCCTCTGCGATGGCGTCGGCGAGCAGCGTGACCAGCCGGCGCTCCAGCGCGCGCAGACCCTCCTGCCGCTCGGCGTTGAGCAGCTTGAGATTGGCGATCTGCACCTGATGCTCGGCGTCGGCGTCCTTGTAGGCATCGAGCAGCGAGGCGGACATGGCGTAGATGCGCCCGCCCTCCGGCGCCTCGGCGATGGCTTTCTCGGCGCCTGCGATCAATTGCTCCAGATGGGTGGAGAGGATGTCGAAGAGCACCGCCTCCTTGTCCGGATAGTAATGGTAGAGCAGCGCCTTCGAGGCCCCGCACGCGTCGGCGATCATGGTGATCGAGGTGCCGGAATAGCCGTATTGCGCAAACAGCTCCGCCGATTTGTGGAGGATGGCCTCCCGTTTGGCCTCGTAATCCTGTGCGCGCGTGCGAGCCATCTTGCCTGTCCATCTCGATCGCCGCCGCAAGAAGCCGGCTGCGATCGTCCGCCATCACTGGGAAAGGGGTTCAGATATCAAATATTGTCCGCCCGGTCGATCAATCATCCCGCGCAGGACCGCCGGCGGCAAGGGCCTCGGAACGAGCGCAAGGAAACCGCGCGCGAACAATTGACCATCCGGCCGGTTAATTATATGGTTCAGGTCTCGCCGGTCGAATGGCCAGCGAACGGAGGCGGGACAACCCGCTCCTCGGCCCGAAATGGACCTTTAGGAGGAACGCTTCATGGATACGCCCGCACGCCTGCGGCCGATGCTGCGCGCGGCTGCCCTCATGCTCGCGACCTTTGTCGCCGGCCCCGCCCTCACCAGCGCCGCCTTTGCCGCCGATCCCATCAAGATCGGCTCCGTGGTCTCCGCCACCGGGCCGGCCGCCTTCCTTGGCGATCCGGAAGCCAAGACGCTCAAGCTCTATGTGGACGAGCTGAACAAGAAGGGTGGCCTCCTCGGCCGGCCCGTCGAGCTGGTGCTCTATGACGACGGCGGCGACGCCAACAAGGCCCGCACCTTCGCCACCCGCCTCGTGGAGGACGACAAGGTCGTCGCCATGGTCGGGGGCACCTCCACCGGCGCCACAATGGCCATGATCCCGGTGTTCGAGGAAGCTGGCATTCCCTTTGTCTCGCTCGCCGGCGGCATCGAGATCATCGAGCCGGTGCGCGCCTTCGTCTTCAAGACGCCGCACACCGACAAGACCGCCTGCCAGAAGATCTTCGAGGACATGAAGGCGCGCGGCATCACCAAGATCGGGATGATCTCGGGCACGGACGGCTTCGGCAAGTCCATGCGCAACCAGTGCCTGAAGGTGATCGGCCAGTACGGCATCGCCGTCGTCGCCGACGAGAATTACGGCGCCACCGATTCCGACATGACGCCCCAGCTCAACAAGATCAAGAACACCGCGGGCGTCGAGGCCGTGCTCAATCCCGGCTTCGGCCAGGGCCCGGCCATCGTGACGCGCAACTACGCCCAGCTCGGCATCAAGCTGCCGCTCTACCAGAGCCACGGCGTCGCTTCGAAGAGCTTCATCGAGCTGGCCGGCCCCGCCGCCGAGGGCGTGCGCCTGCCCGCCCCGGCCATCCTCATCGGCGACAAGCTGGCGGCCAACGATCCGCAGAAGCCGGTGGTGGCCGAGTACAAGACCTCCTACGAGAAGGCCACCGGCCAGCCGGTCTCCACCTTCGGCGGCTACGGCTACGACGGCATCCAGCTGGTCGCCCGCGCCATCGAGAGCGCGAAGTCTTCTGACCCGAAGAAGATCCGCGACGCGCTGGAGGCCACCAAGGGCTATGTGGGCGTGACCGGCATCTACACCTTCGCCCCCGCCGACCATCTCGGCCTCGGCACGGATTCGTTCCGCATGCTGGTGATCCGCAACGGCGACTGGGCGATCGAAGCCCCGGCCCGCTGATCTTTTCCCACACCCGATCCCCACCGCGGCGGCGCCACCCCGGCGCCGCCACACAGACGGCGTGAGGACATGTCCGAATTTCTCCAGCTCGCGTTCTCGGGCCTGACGGTTGGCGCCATTTATGCGCTCATCGCCCTCGGCTTCACGCTGATCTACAACGCCTCCGACGTGATCAACTTCGCCCAGGGCGATTTCGTCATGATCGGCGGCATGGGCACCGTCTTCCTCATGGCGGCGGGGCTCGCACTGCCGGTGGCGGCGCTGATCGCGGTCGTCGCCGCCGTGCTGGTCGGCCTGCTGCTGCACCGGCTCGCCATCGAGCCCGCGCGCGGCGCCTCGCCGGTGACGCTCATCATGATCACCATCGGCGCGTCCATCTTCATCAAGGGCGTGTCGCAGATCATCTTCGACAAGCAGTTCCACTCCCTGCCCGCCTTCTCGGGCGACACGCCAATTCCCGTCGGCGGCGCCACCATCCTGCCGCAGAGCCTGTGGGTCATGGGCACCGCGCTCACCCTCGTGGTCGCGCTCTATCTGTTCCTGGAGCACACTTTGGTGGGCAAGGCGGTGCTCGCCACCGCCGCCAACCGGCTGGCGGCGAAGCTCGTGGGCATCAATGTGGCCCTCGTGCTCGCCCTTGCCTTCGGCCTCTCGGCGGCCATGGGCGCGCTCGCCGGCGTGGTGGCGACGCCCATCACTTTGACCCGCTACGACATCGGCACCCTCTTCACCCTGAAGGGCTTCGCCGCGGCGATGCTGGGCGGCATGGGCAATCCGGTGGGCGCGGTGGTGGGCGGGCTGCTCATCGGCCTCATCGAGACCTTCGCGGCCGGCTACCTCTCCTCCACCTACAAGGACGCGGTGGCGTTCCTGATGATCCTCGTCGTGCTCCTGTTCATGCCGCGCGGCCTGTTCGGCAGCCGCACCGTGGAGCGCGTGTGATGAAGGCCATCCTGCGCTCGCGCCTCACCCCGCTCATTGCCCTCGCGCTCATCATGGCGCTGGTGCCGATGATCGCCCCCACCTCCTTCCACCTGCGCGTCGCCGCGCTGGTGTGGATATTCTCCCTCGCCGCCCTCGGCCTCACGATCCTAATGGGCTATGCGGGACAGGTGAGCCTTGGCCATGCTGGCTTCCTCGGCATCGGCGCCTATGCGGTGGCCATCGGGCCGGCGCGGTTTGGGCTCGATCCGCTGCTCTGCCTTCTGCTCGGCGCGGTGCTCTCGGGCGTCATCGCCTGGCTGGTGGGCCGACCCATCCTGAAGCTGAAGGGCTATTACCTCGCCATCGCCACCCTGGGCTTCGGCGTCATCGTCGCCCTGATCCTCCACAGCGAGACCGAGCTGACCGGCGGGCCGGACGGCATGTCCGTGGCGCGCATCACCCTGTTCGGCTGGCGGGTGACTGGGGCGCTCAACTGGTACTGGGTCTCGGCCGGAGCGCTGCTCATCGGCGCGCTCATCGCCCTCAACATCGCCGCGAGCCCCACGGGGCGGGCGCTGCGCGCGCTGCACGACAGCGAGGTGGCGGCGGCCGGCGCGGGCATCGATGTTTCCGCCAAGAAGCTCGCTGCCTTCGTGGTGGCGGCGGTCTATGCGGCGGTGGCGGGCGGGCTGCTTGCCGCGATGAACGGCCTCATCACGCCGGAGGCGGCGAGCTTCTCCCATTCGGTGGAGTTCGTCGCCATGGTCATCATCGGCGGGCTCGGCTCGGTGTTCGGCACCGTGCTCGGCGCTGCCTTCCTGGTGGTGCTGCCGCAGACGCTCACCGCCTTCCAGGAATACGAGCAGGCGGTGCTGGGCCTCCTCATCATGGTGTTCATGATCTTCCTGCCCCAGGGCATCGTGCCATCGCTGCGCGCGCTGATCGAGGAGCGCCTGCCGTGAGCACACAGACGCCCCTTCTCGACGTGAGCGGCATCGGCATCTCCTTCGGTGGCCTCAAGGCCGTGGATGAGGTGAGCTTCAAGGTGGGTGCCGGCGAGGTCTTCTCCATCATCGGGCCGAACGGGGCGGGCAAGACCACCCTGTTCAACCTCGTCACCGGCATCTACCGCCCCTCGCGCGGCAGCGTGCGGCTCGACGGCGCGGACATCACCGCCGTTCCGCCCCACCAGCGGGTGGGACGCGGCATGGCGCGGACCTTCCAGAACCTGCAGATCTTCTTCCGCATGACGGCGGTGGAGAATGTGATGGTGGGCTGCGCCCTCTCCGAGCGCACCTCCTTCCTCGCCGACATGCTCGGCCTGCCCTCCGTCTTCCGACAGAACCGGATCACGCGGGAGAAGGCGCTGGCGCTTCTGGGGCGCGTGGGGCTCGCCGACCTCGCCGATTCCCCCGCCGGCGCCCTCCCCTATGGCGCGCTGAAGCGCCTGGAAATCGCCCGCGCCCTCGCCGCCGATCCCCGGATCCTACTGCTGGACGAGCCGGCGGCCGGCTGCAATGCGGTGGAGACGGAAGCCATCGACCACCTCATCGCCGAGATCGCGAAAAGCGGCGTCGCGGTGGTGCTGATCGAGCATGACATGAAGCTGGTGATGAAGATCTCCGATCGGGTGCTGGTGCTGGCCCACGGCCGCCCGCTGGCGGAGGGGCCACCGCGCGCGGTACGCGAGAATCCGCAGGTCATCGCGGCCTACCTTGGGGACATCGGATCGCGGGAGGCGGATCGTGCTCACGGTTGAGGCTCTCTCCTCCTCCTACGGGCGCATCATGGCCCTGCGCGAGGTGTCGCTGGAGGTGAAGGCCGGCGAGATCGTCGCCCTCGTCGGCTCCAACGGCGCCGGCAAGACGACGCTGCTGCGCGCCATCTCCGGCGTCCAGCCGGTGCGCGGCGGGCGCATCGTCTTCGAGGGCGAGGCCATCGAGCGCATGGAGCCGCACCTGCGGGTGGTGCGCGGCATCTCCCAATCGCCCGAGGGGCGGCAGGTGTTCGGCCCGCTCAGCATCGAGGACAATCTGAAGCTCGGCGCCTACCGCCGGCAGGATGCCAGGCGACAGGCGCGGCTCGATCACGTCTACGGCCTGTTTCCGGTGCTGGCGGAGCGGCGGAAGACGCCGGCCATGAGCCTGTCCGGCGGACAGCAGCAGATGCTCGCCATCGGCCGCGCGCTGATGGCGGGGCCGAAGCTGCTGCTGCTGGATGAGCCCTCCCTCGGCCTCGCGCCGCTCCTGGTGGACCAGATCCTTGCCGCCGTCACGTCCCTGCGCGACGAGGGGATCACCACGCTTCTGGTGGAGCAGAACGCCTCGGCCGCCCTCGCCATCGCAGACCGGGGGTACGTCCTGGAGACCGGCCACATCGCCATGGAAGGCACCGGCGCCGCGCTGCTCGATGACCCCAAGGTGCGCGCGGCCTATCTGGGCATCTAGGCTCGGTATTTCCGTAGCGACGCTGGATCAACGCAGTCGATACGAACTGGCTCTATGCGGTTGTGCAACTTAAAATAATCATGGTGGGGCTTGCTCCAAGCCCTGACCGGAGCCGGCTGATCGGGCGGTATCCTCCGGGATGCCGCCCGAAATCGTTCCGGAGCCGAGCAGCGCCGCCATCCCGGTCGGTGCCCCACGCGCGACGATGCGGCCGCCATCCATCACGATGATCTCGTCCATCGCGTCGAGGCCGGCCCGACGGTGGGTGATGAACAGGAGCGACTGATCGCGCCCCACGCCGAGAAGGCCGTCCAGCACCCGCCGCTCGGTTTCGCCGTCGAGTCCCTCGGTGGGTTCATCGAGAATCAGGATCGGCGCGTCCTTCAGAAGGGCACGCGCCAGACCGAGGCGCCGGGCCTCGCCGCCGGACACCTTCGCCCCGTTGGCGCCGAGGAAGGTATCGAGCCCCTCCGGCTGCGCCGCGACGAAGGCGAGGATGCCCGCCCGCTCCAGCGCCGCCTCCAGCTTGCCTTGGGATGCATCGGGGTCGGCGATCAGCAAATTCTCCCGGATGGTCGCCGTGAACAGGTGATCGTGCTGCGCCAGCACCGCCATGCGGCGGCGCAGGGCATCGGAATTGAACGCGGCGAGGTTCGAACCGGCGAAGGTCACCTCGCCCGGTCCCGGGGCGCGGAACCTGAGTGCCAGCGCGACGAGGCTCGATTTGCCCGATCCGCTCGCCCCAACCACGCCGATCCGCCGGCCGGGGGTCAGCGCCAGATTGATGTCCGTCAGCGCCGCGGCGGTCGCGCCGGGATAGGTGAGCCCCGCATGGGCGAACGCGAGCGCCCCGGCCTCGGGCACCGGCTGCGGCGTGGCTGGCTCCTCCACCGGCGGCGGACGGTCGATAAGGCCGAAGATGCGGCGGGCAGAGGCAAGCGTCGAAGGCAAGGTCTGGAAGGCGAGCGGCAGCGGCGCCACCGCCTCGAACAGGGAGAGGGCGAGCAGCGCCAGCATGGGCAGGTCGGCCCCCGGCAGCGTGCCCGCCAGCACCCGCGGCGCGGCGATCATCAGCACCAGCACGAGGGACAGTTGCGCGAACAGGCCGACGCCCGCGCCTGCAAAACCGAGGATGCCGGCGAGCCGGTGTTCACGGGCGATGAGCGTGTCGCTGGTCTCATCCAGCGCGGTACGATGGCGGCGGTCGGGATCATAGATGGAGAGTTCGGCGCGCCCCTCGATATGATCCACCAGCAGAGCGTTGAGCTGCGCCGTGCCGGCCGTCACCTCCCGCGCGGCGTTCGCCCCGAGCCGGTGAACGAGAAGCGGCAGGCCGAGCCCCGCGAGGAGTGCGGCAGTGCCGATGCCCACCGCCATGCCCGCATCATGGAGCGCAAGGAACGCGAGGCCCGCGCCGAGCACCAGCACGCCGGCGATCACCGGCGAAAGGATGCGCAGGAAGGCGAATTCCAGCCGGTCGATATCGCCCTTGAGCCGGGCGAGCAGGTCGCCGGACCTCTGGTCCTCCAGCGCCGCCGGGGCGAGCGGAATGAGCCGCGCGAAGAACCACGGCCGCAGCGCCGCCACGAATTTCAGCGTCGCCTCATGACCGACGATCCGCTCGCCATAGCGCCCGACGGTGCGCACCACGGCATAGGCCCGGATGGCCGCCGAGGGGGTGAAATAATTCACGCTCGCCCCCGTCGCGCCGGCCAGCGCCATGGCCGCGATGAACCAGCCGGAGGTGGCCATCAACGCAATATGGGCGAGGGTGGCGAGGGCGGAGACGAGGATGGCCAGCGCCATCCAGCCGGCATGGGGCGCCATCAGGCGCAGGAGGCGCAGTGCGTCCTTCATCGAGCCGCCTCCGCTTCGCCGATGGTGGAGGCCAAATCCGGCACGAGATCGCCATCGCGCACGCCATGGCGCAGGAGGTCCGCCGGCGTGCCCTCGGCGACGATCCGCCCGCGCGCAAGCACGATGATGCGGTCGGCATCCGCCACGCTCGCCAAGCGATGGGCGGCGACGAGTCCGGTGCGACCGGCGAGGAGACGCGACAGGGCGGCCTGCACGGCGGCCTCGCTCTCCCGGTCGAGATGGGCGGTGGGCTCGTCCAGCACCACCAGCGGAGCGGCCCGATAGAAGGCGCGGGCGACGGCGAGGCGGTGGGCCTGTCCGCCTGACAGGCCTGCTCCGCTTTCACCCACGTATGCCGCGAGGCCACCGGGCAAGTCGGCGACCACATCGGCGAGGCCGGCATCGGCCACCGCCCGGGCCAGCCGCGCGGGATCCGGCGCGGCCTCGCCGGGGGCGATGTTGGCGGCGAGCGATCCGGCGAACAGGCGTGGGCGCTGGGGCACGTAGGCCATGCGGCGCCGCACGGCAGCAATGTCCAGTTCCGCCAGCGGCACGCCGTTCACCAGCACACGGCCGGCGGTGGGGCGCACGAAGCCGAGCACGAGGTTGAGGATGGAAGACTTTCCGGCGCCCGAAGGCCCGACCAGCGCCACCGTCTCGCGCGGGTCAACCGAGAAGCTCACATCCTCCAGCGCGACGCGCCCGTCCGGGAAGGTGAGGGAGACGTTCTCGAAGCGGATGGAGATGGCCTCGGGTCCGGGCGTTGGCGCCGAGCCACCGCTCTCGGCGAGGGCGGGCATCTCTTCCAGCGCGACGAGGCGCTCGGCGGCGCCGATGGCCTCCATGCGGGCGTGATAGGCGGTGCCCATGGCGCGCAGCGGCGCATAGAATTCCGGCGCCAGCAGCAGCACGAACAGGCCGGGAAAGAAGGCCATCTCGCCCCACAGCAGGCGGAAGCCGATGAAGATGGCGATGAGGGCGATGGAGACGGTGGCAAAGAATTCCAGCACCGCCGATGACAGGAAAGCGACGCGCAGCACCGCCATCGTGTCGCGCCGGTAGTCGTCGGCCACGGCGGCCACCTCCGCCACCATGCGGTCGGCCGCGTTGAACGCCTTCAGCGTCGCAAGCCCCTGCACCGCATCGAGCAGGTGCCCGGACATGCGGGCGAGCCGGCGCCACTGCTTCTGGTTCAGCGCCTCGGTGCCCTTGCCGATGAGGATCATGAAGATCGGGATGAAGGGCGCCGTCGCCAGCAGGATGAGGCCGGACACCCAGTCGAACGGGAACACCGCGACCAGCACCGCCACCGGCAGCATCACCGCCAGCACCGAGGCCGGGATGTAGCGGGAATAATAGGGTTCGACGGCGCGCACGCCCTCCGCCAGCGCCGCCACCAGTTCGCCGGTGCGCGCCTCGGCGAGGCCCACGGGGCCGATGGCCTCCACGCGATCGAGGAGCCGGGCGCGCAGGGCGCGCATCACCTTCGCCGCGGCGGCGAAGCCGAAATGCTCGCTCGCCCAAACCGCGCCGAAGCGCAGCAGGATCGCGCAAACGAGGGCGGCAAGCTCGAAGACGTGCGCGGAGAGCGCCTCCCGGCGGAACAGCACGGCATCGATGATGCGGGCGACGAGAAAGGCCTGCGCGATGATGAGGAGCCCGGTCGCCGCCGATGCCGCGAGGGATCGGCCGAGGTCCGCCCGCGCCGTGCCGCGAAAGCCCGACAGGAAGGCGGAGAGGCGCTTGCGGTCCGTGGCGATAGCGACCCCTCCCTCGTTCATGGTCCGGGCGCAACCGCCCGGAGGCAGCCGGGAGATACCACACGCGCCCGCCGTCCACACTGCGATGAAGGCGCCCAGGCGGAGCGCCAGTCCGCAGAGCCTAGGCGGGGGGCTGCTCCGCGTCTTCCCCGTTCGCCCGCGCGGCGAGGCCTTGATGGAGCAGGTCCACCACCTCGTGCGGCAGGTTGAGGGCGAGAGCTGCGGCGTGGCCTTCCTCGGACATCTTCCCCCAGGTCTTGGCGAGGATGCCGGCCACCTTCTCCGGCTCCGGGCGATGCTTCAACAGGAAGGCATCCAGTTCGTGGGTGAGGAAGACGAGCACCGCCACGTCCTCCAGGGCCTGCATGTCCGGATCCTGCTTCAGCCGGTCCTTGCGGACGATCTTGCCCACGCGCTCGGCGAAGTCCGCCTCGAATCCAAGGCCGCGCAGGATCTCGGCGATGCGGCGCTCATGGACGTTCTTCAGCTCCATGCGCCAGCGGAAATAGCCGGCCTTGCCCGCCGGATAGGTCTCGCGCGGGATGGTGAAGCGCTCGATGTGCTGGCCCCGCGCGGCGATCCTCAGCGCGTCGGAGGCATCCGGCCGGAAGCGGGCCAGCGCCTGCGTCATGCGCTGGCCGTAGAGCACCGCAGCCGGCACGCTCCGGCCGTCCACATCCACCCGAACGGGATCGGCGGCGTTGGCGGCATCGATGGCGGCGTAGGCCCTCTCCAGCAAGGCGGCGGGAATCGCATCGCGCGTCATCGGGGCTCCTGTCGGGCTTCAGGCGGCCATCATGCCGGTCGGTGCGCGCGTGTCTAGCGCAGGCGCAGCCGTGCCCAGCGCCACAGCGCCCGCGCGCGGCGCTTCAGTTCGTCGAGCCTCAGCCATTCCACCACCGAGCGATGCACGGAGGCGGCGGTCTCGATCACATAAGCCATCCAGCGCACCGTCATCAGCTGCGCCTTGCCGGCAGAAAAGATGCGCTCGATGAGCACGAAGCTCACCAGATGCGCCAGCAGGAACAGGACTGTGCCGGTGCGCACATGGCCGTTGGCGATGTGAATGAGCGCGAGGAACTTCACCGGCTCCACCACGCCGTACGGCACCACAATGAGCACCAGCACCGCATAGGCCGGCAGGCGGCCGACCCACGCCTCGAACCGCTGCACCAGCTTGAGCGCGGCGAGCCAATTCAGCAGCGGGCGATAGAGCGGGCGGACCAGCTCGTCGAGCAGGATGACAACCCCGACCACCAGCCGGAACGCGAGGCGCAGGACCCCGAGGAGCGGATTGCGCGTGCGGACGGGACGGGGCGACGGGGATTCGACCATGGCACAATGATGCCGGGTAAACCGCCACCGCGATATATGCCGCTGCGGAATGGCGCTGGCAGATCCGGAGCGGTTCAGGCCAGCTCGGCGGCCGGAATCCACTCGGGTTCGTAGGGCTCGATCGTTCCGAGTTCCACGGCCCTCTCCAAGGCATCGAGGCAGTCCGGCAAATTGGCGATATCGAAGCGCACGAGATCCGTCAGTGAGAAGCGCCACCAACGCAGACGCTCGAGGCGGACGATCGTTTCCGGATCGAACCGATAGCGCACGATCTGCGCCGGATTGCCTGCGACGATGGCATAGGCCGGGACGTCGCGCGTGATGCACGAGAGCGCACCGATCACCGCGCCGTTCCCGATGGTGACCCCGGAGCGGACGAAGGCATCCTGCCCGATCCAGACGTCATGGCCGATCTTCACCGGCTTCACGCTGCTGGCAAACCAGTGCCGCTCAGGAGCATCTGTGCCGGATACAAAACGATCCCAACCATAAAGCGTCGGATTTTCAAAACTCGAACTGGTCGAAAGCCGGGATATATCGTGCTCATTGGCGCCCAGCGTGACGCCCGGCGCGATCGAGCAATATCGGCCCACTTCCACCCAGCACGCATGTCCCGCTGCGTGCAGCATGGAAAAGGCACCGAAGCGGGACGGGAACTCGCTCCGAATGTGCTTGGTCACCAGACAGGGTGGCTCAAACGCCAACGCCGCATGTGCGCTCGATGCATCGATGTTGGCTTGCACGCCCGCGTTCACCGCGCCCCCCTCATCCGACCGCTCCACCCTTCGGGCCGGGACAGAAAAGGCACCGGGTCGTTCATCAGGACTCCTTCCCAGAGCACATTTTCCGAGCTCGTGAGCAAGGCTTAACGGCAAAAGTACGAGAACTGGACCGAGGACGCAACCAAGTCTGCGGACCATGGGTCGGCATCAGGATCTGGCCGGTCCAGTTGGAGGGAAAGCGATGTGGAAGCATAAGTTCCAGGTCTCCCCGAGTTTGAATCACCTCACGACTTCGAAAGCCGGCGGCCCGCCACGGCCTTTACCGTCCGCCGACCTCGCGCCTATCGGGCGGAGGGCCGAATGTCCGTGCCGACGCGGCGGGGGCGACCGGCGCGGGTTGCGGCCGGTGGGGCCGTCGATCGGCGGGGGATGAGGGTCGGCGCGGCGATGCGCAGGCGGTCGGCGCTGGTCGCGGGGCCGCGCGTCAAAAGGTCCAGCGCGTCGGCGGCGATCTGGTCGAACGGCACGCGCACGGAGGTGAGCGGGGTCGGCAGGCGGCTGACGATCGGGATGTCGTTATAGCCCACGATGGAGACATCGCCGGGCACGGACAGGCCGAGCCGGGCGAGCGTCGAGAGGGCGCCGATGGCGGTGTTGTCGTTCACCGCGAAGAGCGCCGTGGGCGGCTCGGCCGTGCTCATGAGCCGCTCGGCCGCGTCCGCTCCCGAATCGATGCCAAAGGTGGATTCGACCACGAGCACCGGGTCATCCGCGATGCCGGCCTCCGCGAGCGCCTGCCGGTAGCCTTCCACGCGCCCCTGGCTGCTGGATGCGTAGGACGGGCCGGCGATGAGGCCGATGCGGCGATGGCCGAGGTCGATCAGATGCCGCGTGGCGAGGTATCCGCCAAGCCGGTCGTCGCCCACCGACGCCAGGCTTCGCCCGTCGCTGCGCAAAGCGAGCACATAGGGCACGCCGCGATCTGAAAGTTCCTGGGCGAAGTCGTCCCCTTCCCGCGCGGTGGAGAGGACAAGTCCGTCGACGCCCCGCTGGAGCAGCGTCTGCGCGGCCTTGCGGTCGGCGCGCGGCTCGTCGTCGGTGGTGGCGACGATGGCGAACTGTCCGGTGCGGGCGCAGGCGCGGGCGAGCGCCTCGTAGAGCATGGCCATCACGGTGTCGGTCAGCCGGGGCACGATGACGCCGATGGTGTCGGTCTGGCCGCGGCGCAGGCTTGCTGCGGAGACGTCGCGCACATAGCCGAGGCTCTCCGCCACCTGCCGCACCCGCCGGGCGGTCGCATTCTCCGAGCGCGGCAGGCGCTCGTCGAGGATGCGCGAGACGGTGGACTTGGACACACCCGCCGCCGCCGCGACGTCAAGGATGGTGACGCGCCCCTGCCGCTCGTGCGGTTCGTCATCGTTCAACGGCTTGTGTCCTTCGATCCAGGGCCAGGTGACAGATTAGCGGTTGACAGGAGAAGGCGACAACCGCAATTATGGGAACGTTCCCGCTAACGATCCAACAAAAGCTGCGGGTCGGAGGAAGCGGGACCGGATTTTCGGTCTGAACGACCCCAAGGAAGGAACTGGAACCATGGCTATCGACTGGAAGGGCCTGAACCCCGCCCCCGTCACCCTCTTCAAGGACAACGGCGACGTCGACTTCGACGGCAACGCCCGCCTCGCCAAATGGCTGGCCGCCATTCCCGGCGTGAAGAGCCTCGTCATCCTCGGCCATGCCGGCGAGGGCACCTTCCTGACCTTCGAGGAGCAGATCGAGCTCATCCGCGTCTACAAGGACGCCACCCCCCTCCCGGTCATCGCCGGCATCACCGGTGAAGGCACCAAGGTCGCCGAGATCGAGGCCAAGAAGAAGTTCGACGCCGGCGCGAGCGGCGCGCTCGTGTATCCGAACCACGGCTGGCTGCGTTTCGGCTACCAGAAGGGCGCCCCGCAGGACCGCTACAAGGCCATCGCCCAGTCTGGCCTCGAGTGCATCCTGTTCCAGTATCCGGCCGTGACGAAGGCCAATTACGACCTCGACACCCAGCTCGAGATCGCCGCCATTCCGGGCGTGACCGCCACCAAGAACGGCGTGCGCGACATGAAGCGCTGGTACAACGAGATTCCCGCCCTGAAGAAGGCGTTCCCGAACCTCGCCATCATGTCCTGCCACGACGAGTGGCTGCTGCCCACCATGTTCGATGTGGACGGCCTGCTGGTCGGCTACGGCAACATGGCGCCCGAGCTGCTCATCGAATTCCTCAAGGCCGGCAAGGCGCAGGACTACACCCTCGCCCGCAAGTACCACGAGCAGCTGCTGCCCGTGACCCGCGCCGTCTATCACCGCGGCTCGCACATGGAGGGCACCGTCGCCCTCAAGCATGCGCTGCGCGCCCGTGGCCTCATCGACAACGTGAACATCCGCGAGCCGCTGAAGCCCCTCGGCGACGCCGCCGATGCCGAGATCCGCGCCGCCGTGAAGGCCTCGGGCCTCACCGTGGTCGCCGACGCCCTCGCCGCCTGATCGGCCACCGGGCACCAAACCGCACCGGACCGCTTCGGCGGTCCGGTGACGGGCCATGGCGAGCGCCGGCGCATCCGGCGTGCATAATTGAAAACAAGCCACAAACCGGGAGCAACCCGGGGCATCTGGAGGAAAACATGCTCAAGCGCCGGGACTTCCTGTTCTCGTCCGCTGCCCTCTTCGGCGCAGCCCTCGCCCCGACCGTCCTAAGGGCGGCGAGCGACTTTCCCAGCCGGCCCATCAAGCTCGTCGTCCCGTTCGCCCCCGGCGGCGGCGTCGACGTGTTCGCCCGCCTGATCGGACAGAAGCTCAAGGACCTCAAGGGCTACACCGTCGTCATCGACAACCGCAGCGGGGCCAACGGCACCACCGGCGGCAGCGCCGTGCGCAAGGCCGATCCGGACGGCTACACCATCCTCTTCTCGGCCGGCACCCATGTGATGGCCGGCAGCGTGATGAAGACGCCGCCCTATGACGCCGTCGCGGACTTCGCGCCCATCGCGCGGGCCGGCGAAGCGCCCATGATCATGGTGATGTCGCCCAAGCGGCCGCAGACCACCATCGCCGAGATCGTCGCCAGCGCCCGCAAGACCCCGCAGGACTGGAACCTCGCCGTCGCGGCCATGGGTTCGCCCGGCCACCTCGCGACCATCGAGTTCAACAAGCTGGCGGGCCTCAATCTCGATATCATCCCCTATCGCGGCACCGCTCCGGGCCTCAACGACGTGGCGGGCGGCAACGTCCAACTGATGATCGACCCGGTGCTGGCGCTGCTGCCCTACGCGCAGGCGGGAAATGTGAAGGCCATCGCCCTCACCTCCAGCAAGCGGAGCAGCCTCGCGCCGCAGGTTCCGACCGCGGCCGAAAGCGGCCTGCCCGGCCTCGACCAGTTCTCCTGGTACGGCGTTTGGGGCCCGAAGGACATGCCGCCGGACCTCGTGAAGACCCTCAATACCGCGGTGAACGAGGCCGTGCGTGCGCTGGCCGAGAGCGGGCAGCTCGCGAAGATCGGCATCGAGCCCATCTCCGAGACGCCGCAGCAGTTCGACGCCTTCCAGCGCGCCTACCTCAAGAAGGGCGCCGAACTGCTCGCCTCGGTGAATTTCGAGCCGAGCTGACGCAGCCCGGGCCGCGCGCCAAGCGGCCCCGGCTCCCCGTTTCTGAAAACAAGCCCCTCGACGACAAGGCCGCACGGCGCCCGTTTCCTCGCCCACCCGGCAGAACCTCTGCGCCTGTGCGCAGCAAGACCAAGAACAAATGCCCCCCTTGGAGGACCGAAATGCTCATGCAGACCCCACCCCGGATGGTGGCCGACGGCCCGGCGGACATCAGCGCCCGCATCGAGCGGCTGCCGGTGACGCGCCGGGTGTTCTGGACCCGAAACATCATCGGGGCCGCCACCTTCTTCGACGGCTACACCGTCATCGCCATCGCCTATGCGATGCCGGTGCTTGTGCGCGAATGGGGTCTCAATCCCGAGCAGACGGGCATGATCCTCTCCATGGGCTACCTCGGGCAGCTCATCGGGGCGGTGTTCTTCGGCTGGCTGGCCGAGCGCATCGGCCGCCTCAGCGTGCTGCTCTTCACCATCCTCTTGTTCGTCAGCATGGACATCGCCTGCCTGTTCGCCTGGGGCGCGGCCTCCATGATGGCCTTCCGCTTCATCCAGGGCATCGGCACCGGGGGCGAAGTGCCGGTGGCGAGCGCCTATATCAACGAATACATCGGCTCGAAGGGGCGCGGCCGCTTCTTCCTGCTGTACGAGGTGATGTTCCTGTTCGGCCTCGTGGGCGCCGGCCTCATCGCCCGGGCGCTGGTGCCGGTCTATGGCTGGCAGGCCATGTTCCTGGTGGGTCTCGTTCCCGCCGCCATCCTCATCCCGCTGCGCTTCTTCATGAAGGAATCGCCGCGCTGGCTCGCGTCCAAGGGGCGCTATGCGGAGGCCGACCGGATCGTGTCGGACCTGGAACGCAGCGCCATCGCCCAGGGCCATGTGCTGGCGGAGCCGAAGCCGGTGGCCGTGAAGGCGGTGGAGAAGTCCGGCATCCGCGAGCTGTTCAGCGGCATCTATCGCCGGCGCACGCTGACCATCTGGTCCATGTGGTTCTGCTCCTACCTCGTGGCCAACGGCATGATCGCCTGGCTGCCCACCCTCTACCGGCAGACCTTCAACCTGCCGCTGGAAACCGCGCTGCTCTACGGCCTGCTCACCTCGGTAGCCGGCGTGGTGGCCTCCATCGCCTGCGCGCTCCTCATCGACAAGGTCGGCCGCAAGCGCTGGTACACCTTCGCCTTCCTCACGGCGCCGCTCCCGCTGCTGGCGCTGGCGTGGATGGGCGCGACCTCCCCCACCGAGGTTCTGGTGCTCGCCGGCCTCGCCTATGCGATCGTGCAGACCATCACCTTCTCGCTCTACCTCTATTCGGCGGAGCTCTACCCGACCCGCCTCCGGGCGATCGGCACCGGGCTCGGCAGCGCCTGGCTGCGCCTCGGCTCCTCGGCCGGTCCCATCTTGGTCGGCACCATCATGGGCGCGGCGGGCATCCAGTATGTGTTCGCGGCCTTCGCCGGCATCCTCGTGGTCGGCGCCCTCGTCACCATGTTCTTCGCCATCGAGACCAAGGGCCGGGTGCTGGAGGAGCTTTCCCCGTAGCCTGCCTTCGCCGGAGCGACGCGCGATCAGGACGCCGGCGGACCCACTGCGGGCCTCACCTCTACGAGGCGGCCAGTCGCAGGGCCCTTGACCTTCATGCGGGAAGAAGGCCCATTGCCGGCCTCTTTTCCAAAGGGAGCCATCGAAGATGAGCGCGCCGGTGAAGATCGTGGTTCTCCTCTCCGCCCGCCCGGGCAAGGCGGAGGCGTTGCAGGCGCTGCTCACGGGCATGGCCGCCGCCACCCGCGCCGAGCCGGGCAACCTGCGCTGGGATTTCTGGCGCGACCAGTCCGAGCCGACGCGCTTCGTCATCGACGAGCTTTACGCGAATGCGGCGGCCGTCACCGCCCACCGCGAGACGGCGCACTTCGCGCATTATTTCGCGCACATCAACGACCTCGCCGAGCGCACCCCCTTCGTGCTCGATCCGGTCGATGTGGTGACCTGAGCCATCACGGCCCCGCCGGCCGCTCCGGACGGGGACGGCGGGGCGGGCGGGCGATCTCGGCGAGCGCGACGGCGACAAGGCCGAAGGCGCCCCCGATGAGCACATTCTCCACCCGCTCGGCGGCGATGCCGCTGCCCGTGCCGGCGAACGCCGCCGCGAGCGCGATGAAGAAGCAGCGTGCGCCGAACCCGATCACGTAGCGCGAAAACGCGATCAGCGTGAGCATGGCCCCGAGCACGCAGAAGGAATAGCCCACCTCGCTCACCGGCAGCGCCAGCCCGATGAGCAGGCCGAGCGGCGCGCCCACCAGCGCGCCCATGGCCCGGAGCCTCAGCTTGCCGGTGGAGGCGGAGAGGTCGCCCACCACGACGCTCGCCGCCGACCAGATCAGCCACTGGCCCTCGCGGATGTCGAACACCTCCACCAGCGCCGCCGCCGCGAACACGGCGGCCGCCGTCGCCACCGCCGGCCCGAGCCAGTCGCCGGAGCGCGGGCCGAAGATGTCGGCGCGGTCCGGCGTCCGACGACGGCCGTCCAGCGCCTGCACCGCGCAGACGAGGGTGAGCCCGACCGGCGAGAGGCCCAGCATCACGCCCGCCTGCCACAACGCCGCCTCGCCCAGCGCGCCCTCGCGGATCTCCAGCGCCAGATAGACGGCGGGTATGAAGACCCAATTGCCCAGCGTCCGAAGCAGCGTGCCGAAGCGGGTGACCGCCGCGGCCATGAAGCCGGTCACCGCCGCCAGAACCACGAAGAGCGGCGGGATGGGCGCCGCCAGGAACAGCAGCGCGAAGGTGGCGACGATGACGAGATACTGCACGATCACCGCCGAAGGGCTGAGCCGCAGCTTCAGCGCCGGGATCAGCAGCGAGACGGTGAGCAGGCACAGATTGACCAGCGCCGGCTCGCGGGTGAGCAGATATGCGATCACCAGCGGCCCGGTCACCGCCAGCGCCCGCGCAATGGCGCCGAGATGAAGCTCCTGCGCCAGAAGGGGACGCAGCCCCGCGCCGGCGCCAGTCACGGGCATGCCCGCCCGGCGCCCGGTGTCACCGGTCCCGGCACGCCGCGCCGCCCGCGCGCTCGGAGATTGCCGCCCATCCCTCTGCCCCTTCCCGCCACCATCCTACACCGGGTGCGGCGGACGGGGGAGCATCAGGCGGGACGGATGGCGAGCCGCGTCGCCGCCATGGCCCGGTAGGCCGAGGCCCGGCAGCTCAGCACCAGCACCTGCATGCGGCCGGAGGCCTCGGAGAGGATGTCCATCATGGTGTCGAAGCGGTCGTCGTCGGCGAAGACGAGGGCATCGTCCAGCACCAGCGAGGCCGGCTGCCCCTTGTCAATGAGGAGGTCGGCGAACGCGAGGCGGGTGAGGATGGCGATCTGCTCCTGCGTGCCCTTGCTCAGTATCTCCGCCGCTTCCTCGCGGCCGGCGCGGGTGAGAAGGCGCGGCTTGAGATCCTCGCCAAAGGACAGGCTGGCCGAGGGCAGCAGGCGCCGCACATAGGGCTCGATGCGCCGGGTGACGGGGGCGAGATAGCGCCGCGCCGCATCCTGCTGCGCCTCCTTCAGCACCTTGAGCAGCAGCGCCAGCGTGTCCGCCTCGCCCTTCAGGCGTGCGAGCGCGGCGGCGGCGGCCTCGGCCTCCTCGTCGGCGGCGGCCTTGCGGGTCGCGGGGCCTTCCCCGCCCAAGGTGCGCGCCTGCTCCTCCAGCCGCGCCACCGCGCCCGCCAGCTCCGGCAGCTGGGATTGCAGCGTGTCGCGCCTCTTTCGGAGACCGTCGCGACGGCGGATGAAGCCGTCCGCGTCCAGCCCCTCGGCGGCGCGGCGGGCGGTGTCGCAATCCACCAGCGCGCGGGCCTCGGCGGCACGGGCCTCTTCCAGGGCAGCGGCGAGATCGACGTCCGGGAGGGCCGCGCGGTCGGCGGCAAGGTCGGCGGCGAGGCGCGCCCGCTCCGCCTCGGCCCGCTCCAGCGCGGCCGTGAGGGCGACCTCCTTCAGCTCGCCCGCCTTCAGGCTCTCCAGAGCTGCCTCGCGGCGCGCGGCGGCCTCGGCCTCGGCGGCGCGGGCGGCGCGATAGGGCGTCTCGACGTCAGCGGCGGAGAACCCCGCATCCTTGGCCTCCGGCGCCGGGCGCTCCACGCCGGCGAGCGCGCCGCGCAGGGGATCGAGACCGGCGGGAATACCGAGGGCGGCATCGGCCGGACATTCGGCCTTGAGCCGGGTCTTGAGGCCGAGAAGCTCGGCCTCGTCGATGGCCCGCGCCCGGCCCGCCGCGCGGGCGGCCTGCGGAGCATCCTGGCCGACGCTCGAAAGGAAATCGGCGAGATCGCGCCGGGCCGCCCGAAGCCGCGCCAGCGCCGGCTCGCCCGAGGGTGGCGGGGCGAAGGCGAGGGTGCCGACGCCGGGAATGGCGAGGGTGCGCGGGCGGCTGAGGCGGATGGCACCTTCGCCGAGCGGCACGCCGTCGAGGAGAATCTCTGGCGCGCCCGGTTCAAGAGTCACGGTAAGGGTGGCGGCGCCGGCTTCCGCCTGGGCGCGCGCGGCGCTTTCCGCATCCTCCAGCTGGCGCAGGCGATCCATGGCGGCGGCGTCCATGCGCGAGGCCGCGATGCGGCTCTCCCGCGCGCGGATGTCCGCGGAGAGACCCTCGGCCCGGTCGAGCCGGGCGAAGGCGGAGGCGAAGGCGAGGCGGCGTTCGGCGGCGGCGCGTTCGGCGACGGACTGGTCCCGCCGCGTCTCCGCCTCCCGCAAGCCCGCGCGGGCGGCATCCAGCGCAGCGGCCGCAGCTTTTTCAGCGGAGCGGGCGTGGCCGATCACCTCGGCATGGGCGCTCACGGCCTCGGCGGCGCGCGCAACCTTCGCCTCGGCCTCCCGAAGCTGGCCCGCGAGCTTCTCGCGCCCCGCCCTGCGCTCCTCGAGCGCAGTGCGGCGGCCGGATTGCTCGCGCACGGCGAGGGTGGCGATCTCCAGCGCCTGGCCGGCGGCGCGGGCGCGGGCGATATCCTCGTCGAGCGTCTTCAGATCGGCATCGGTCTGCGGGTCCTCGATGTCGCGCACGAGGCGGCGACGCTCGTTGCGCCTATATTCCAACTGCTCCAGCACGCCCTCGAATTGCTCCAGCTCCCGCGCCCGCTCGGTGGCGGAAAGACGCGCGGCCTCGGCCGCCTCCATCGCCAGCTTCAATCGCTTGGTAGGCTTGCCACCGGGAGTAAGGAAATCCTCGAGCGCCTTCTCCACCTGCGCCACCACCGCCTTGGCCCGGCGCCCGCCGGTGACCGCGCCGATCTCGCCGGCCAGGGCCTCCTCCAGCGTGCGGCGGGCGGTCTCGCCCGGGCTGCCGAGGAGGAAGGACTGGCCCTGCTCCACCCACAGCAGCCCCAAAGCGCCACGGCTGTCATCATCGGCGCCGCGATTGCCGGCGGGCGCGAAACCGAGGAGCCCCTGCAATTTTTCCTCGGCGGCATCCGAGGCGAACCGCCCCTGCGGCCCCTCCAGCATCACGGAAGGCGACAGCAGAAACCGCTTGGTGAGGCGCCATTCCTCGCCGTTCACGTCGAAGGCCAGTTCCACGCTCGGCGCCACCTCGTCGCCCTGCGGACGGAAGGAGCGGATACGCTCGCTCTTGGCGCTGTGCCGTTCGAACAGGGCGGCGCGCAGGGCGTCCAGCACGGTGGATTTGCCGGTCTCATTGGGCTCGCAGACGAGATTCAGCCCGTCGGTGAAGCCGTCCACCACCACGGGGGCGCGGAACTTGCGGAAATTCTCGATCCGGAGACGACGAACCCGCATCACGCTTCCCCTGCCCTTTGGGCGCGCATCTGCTCCACATAAAGACGCTCCAGCGCCTGGGCGGCGAGCCGCCCCTCGGCCCCGCCCCCGCCCATCATCGCCCGCAGGCGCACGGCGGCGGCGTGGAGTTCGCCTTGCGTGTCGATCTCGGAGAGATCCGTGTCAGTGGGACGGGTCACGAGGTCGTCGGCAATCAGGTCCAGCCAGCGCATTTCGTGGGCGAGTTCATCCTCCAGCCGGCGCCGCACAGCCACCCGCTCGGCCAGGGTGACGAGGCCGGACAGCCGCAGCCGGCAGACCAGATCCTGCCGCGCCACGCCCGGCGCGAGGCCGGCGATGCGCGCGTCGAGATCGTCCGCGCCGGAAAGGGACCAGCCCTCCTCCAGCCAGTGATGGCGGCCGATGGGAAGCTCCATCACCTGCGGCGGGGCGCTGCCGGACATGTCCACCAGCAATGCGACGCCCGTGACCTCACGGCCGAAATCGTCCGGCTCGGGCGTGCCGCTGTAATAAGTGCGCTCATCGATGCGGATGCGGCCGTGCCAGTCGCCCAGCGCGAGATAGGCAAGGCCGGCGCGGCGGGCGCGGTCGACGGCGACGAGATTGGGGTCGGCGTCCCCGCCGAAGGTCTGCACCGAGCCGTGGGCGAGGCCGATGCGCAAGGCGCCCGGCGGGGTCTCGGCCGTGTCGAACCAGTGGGTCGGGTCAGCGACGCTGCGCTTGTGAGAGAGGGGGGCCGGCAGCAGCACGGCCTGCTCACCATCTGCGGCGCCCAGCTCCAGCGGCCGCGCCTCGGTGAGGGCCGAGACATTGGCCGGCGTGTCGGCGGCCAGCCGGCTCCACAATCCGTCGGCGCGCAAAGGATCGTGGTTGCCTGGCAGCAGCAGGAAGCGCACGTCGGCCTGTGCCTTCATGCGGTTGAGCGCCTGCCGGTAGACGCGATCCCCCGGCTCGGGGCTGTCGAACACGTCCCCGGCCACCAGCACCAGCGGCGCGCCGTTCGCACGGGCTGCGGCGGCGAGGCGGTCGATAACATCGAGCCGCGCCTCCTTCAGAACGGTGCGCGCCTCCTCCGGCACGCGGCCGAACGGCTTGCCCAGTTGCCAGTCAGACGTGTGGATGAAACGCATGCCCGCCTCCGCGCGCAGATGTGGCGCAGGCGCGGCAACGGCGCAAGGTCGGACCGGGGCCGCCCGTCCGACGGATCGATCTCCGGCGCCGATGATGTCGGCGAACGCACCCCAAGCGGCGTGCATCTTCATCTGCGACATTCGGTCTTTCAATACCGGCGCACACTCTTTGATCACGATCAAGGAATGGGCGAACACCCCCGCCTAGCGTTTCCGGATTGCGGGGCTTTCCGGGTCCGGCGGGGGTCCGAAAAGGCTGCCCGGCGGATCGTCGGTAGCGGCGCGGGGCCGGTCCGGCGTTTCGGGACAGGCCGCCGGAAGGCGACCGCAGAGATTTTCTTGATCCTTTCCAGAGGAGACCTTGTGATGAACGCCCTTTCCCAGCCCATCCTTGCCGCCGAAGCGTCCGCCACCGATGACGTGCTGATCCACGTCCGCTTCGAACCCAACGCCGACATCTTCACCATCGACCGGCTGCCCGAGGGCCAGAGCGGCAAGGCGTGGTTCGATCACCTCTACGCCAATGCGGCGTCCCATTACCGGACCTTTGCCAACGGCCGCGGCTTCTTCCGCATTCCGGCGTCCGTCTTCGCGACGCTCTGAACGCTTGTAAATCCGTGTTCTCCAGGTTCGACCTCCGGGTCGAAACGGGAGGCCGGCGCCAGCTCTCCGGCGCCGGCCTTTTTGTTGGCGCTCCGCCGGATGTGAACGCGAGCGCCGCCGGAAAGAGTTGATATCGGACAACGACATCGCCCCACTGATGGGGAAACTGCCCAAAGACGGCAGTTCCCAAGGGAGGCGACCCATGTCCGAGGCAGCACAGCAGCACACCACACTGGGCGACGAGAGCTTCATGAGCGCGGATGATCTGCGCGCGTACATGATGGAAGTCGAGACGGCCAAGCTCTCCAAGGAGATCTCCGCCATGGACCGGGCCGACAAGGCCCGTGAGGAGCTCATCAAGACGCTCTCCCAGCCCTTGGACCTGACGCCCGAGACCCTGCACCAGATCGCCCAAAACCTGCTCACAAAGATCCGCCTCGCCGCCCAGCGGGGCGAGACCGAGATCATGGTCATGCGCTTTCCCAACGTGCTTTGCACCGACAAGGGCCGCGCCATCAACAATGCGGAAGAGGGCTGGCCCGACACGCTCACCGGCCGCCCGCGCCAGGCCTTCGAGCTGTGGCGCGACCACCTCCGGCAGGGCCACTACAAGCTCAAGGCGATGATCGTGGACTGGCCGAACGGCATGCCCGGCGACGTGGGCTTCTTCCTGAGCTGGGCCTGACCCGCCGTCCTATCGGCGCGGTTTCAAGGGAGGACGCCGCCATGGCGCACAAGCACAAGAAAAAGCACACGACCCAGACCATCCTGCCCCCTTCCGGCACGGACGGCGACAGCCCCGCCGCCCCGCTGTCCCGCAAGGAATACGAGGCGGAGCTGAAGCACCTGCATGCCGAGCTGGTGAAGCTTCAGCTGTGGGTGAAGCACACGGGCGCGAAGATTTGCATTGTCTTCGAGGGCCGGGATGGGGCCGGCAAGGGCGGCGTCATCAAGGCCATCCTGGAGCGGGTGAGCCCGCGCATCTTCCGGGTGGTGGCGCTGCCGCCACCCACCGAGCGCGAGAAGACGCAGATGTTCATCCAGCGCTACGTGACCCACCTGCCGGCCGGCGGCGAGATCATCATCTTCGACCGCTCCTGGTACAATAGGGCCGGCGTCGATCGCGTGATGGGCTTCTGCACCGAGGAGCAAGCCCAGAAATTCCTGGCGAGCGTGCCCTACGTGGAGCAGTCCATCGTCGAATCGGGTGTGATCCTCCTGAAATACTGGCTCGAAGTGTCAGAGGAGGAGCAGACCCGGCGGATGGAGAGCCGCATCGACGATCCGCGCAAGATCTGGAAGCTCTCGCCCATGGACCTGGAATCCTACGCGCGCTGGTATGATTACTCCCGGGCGCGGGACGCCATGTTCGAGGCCTCCGACACCATGTGGGCGCCGTGGTTCGTGGCCTTTTCAGACGACAAGAAGCGTGCGCGCCTCAACATCATCTCGCACCTGCTCTCCCGCATCCCCTACGAGGACGTGCCGCGGGAGAAGATCAAGCTGCCGAAGCGCCAGAAGGACCCTGACTATGTGGAGGCGGACTATGCCCGCCACCGGGTGCCCGAACGGTTCTGAGCGGCCGCCCGACCACATGGCGAAAAGGCGGCCGGCTTGCGCGGCCGCCCGGCCGTCCGATCACATCACCCGGCGCTGCGCGTCGGGGGAAAGACGCATGGCGTCGGCGAAGGTCTCGAACGCCACCCAGGCCCGGCGCTGAAGCTCGGGCAGGCGGGCGGCCTCCATCTGATCCACCAGCATCTCGGCATGTTCTCCCACGGGATGGGAGCGGACGAAGCCGATGGCGTCATCCAGAGAGCGCAGGATGATGCAGGAGCCATCGATGCAGATCTTGAGCGGGTGGTGGGCGGCATCGACCATAGGCGGTCCTCCGTGTGAGCTGTGGGGCAGCTGGGGTGTCGCGTCAGGTTCTGCCGGCCAACGACGCTTGGCGCCTCCCGCATTTTGGGGAGACCGTCAAAAAGCGCGATGCATGACCGGGGCGGGGCAGGCTCCTTTGAGCCCGAACGACCGTTGAAACGCGGATCAGCCACCAAGGTTCCCATCGCTCATCAAAAAAAATTCTGGTCGGCCATCCTCCATTTTCGGGATGCCGGGAAGGCCCTGTCCGCGCGAAACAGGACGGGCGCCGATATTGCCACGGCAAACTGACGCGCCGGCCGGACGGCATTCCCCCGCATGCCGTCCGGCTGCCCCATTTCTCCCCTGAACTCTCCCTGACGGAATTCGGAACCGCCACGCTCCAGCCGCGTTAGGCAAGCGTGGCCGCTCGTCCGGCGCGTCCGCCGCAGCGGCGACGTGTCGGCCGGGCTCCACCGTTCGTCCTTCCACGACGGTTCAAGGGAGCACCGTGCCTTTCTGCCCCGCCCCCATCTCGTCCGCCCCGGCCGCCGCGCGCGGCTCAAAGTCCTCCGGAACCGGGAGCCTCGGCCATGCCTGAGCCCGTCACCGCCGGCGACAACCCGCTGTGGTACAAGGACGCCATCATCTACCAGCTGCATGTGAAGTCGTTCTTCGATGCCAATGACGACGGCATCGGCGATTTCCGCGGGCTGATCTCCAAGCTCGATTATATCGCCGAGCTCGGCGCCACCGCCGTGTGGCTCCTGCCCTTCTACCCCTCTCCGCGCCGCGACGACGGCTACGACATCGCGCTCTACGAAGGCGTGTCACCGGACTACGGCACCATGGACGAGGCGCGGCGCTTCATCGCCGAGGCGCACGCGCGCGGGCTGCGCGTCATCACCGAGCTGGTCATCAACCACACCAGCGACCAGCACCCCTGGTTCCAGGCCGCGCGGCGCGCGCCAAAGGGCAGCCCCGAGCGCAACCTCTATGTCTGGGCGGATGACGACAAGGGCTATCCGGGCGTTCCCATCGTGTTCTGCGACGTGGAGAAATCCAACTGGAGCTGGGACGAGGTGGCCGGCCAGTTCTACTGGCACCGCTTCTACGCCCACCAGCCGGACCTCAATTTCGACAATCCCGAGGTGCTGGAGCGCGTGCTCTCCGTCATGCGCTTCTGGCTGGACATGGGGGTGGACGGGCTGCGGCTCGATGCCGTGCCCTATCTCGTGGAGCGCGAGGGCACCGACTGCGCCAACCTGCCCGAGACCCACGCCATCCTGAAGCAGATCCGCGCCCATCTCGACGCGCACTACACCGGCCGGATGCTGCTGGCCGAGGCCAACCTCTGGCCGGAGGACACCCAGCAATATTTCGGCCCGAACGCGGACGAATGCCACATGGCGTTCCACTTCCCGCTGATGCCGCGCATGTACATGGCCATCGCCAGGGAGGACCGCTTCCCGGTCACCGATATCCTGCGCCAGACGCCGGCCATCCCGGCCACCTGCCAGTGGGCCATCTTCCTGCGCAACCACGACGAGCTGACGCTGGAGACGGTGACCGACGCCGAGCGGGACTATCTGTGGAGCATCTACGCTTCCGACCGGCGCGCCCGCATCAACCTCGGCATCCGCCGCCGCCTCGCGCCGCTGCTGGAGCGTGACCGGCGGCGCATCGAGCTGATGAATTCCCTGCTGCTCACTCTGCCGGGCACGCCTGTCATCTATTACGGCGACGAGATCGCCATGGGCGACAACATCCACCTCGGCGACCGCGACGGCGTGCGCACGCCCATGCAATGGTCGCCGGACCGCAACGGCGGCTTCTCCAAGGCCGATCCGGAAAAGCTGGTGCTGCCGGTGATCCAGGATCCGCTCTACGGCTTCCCGGCCGTGAATGTGGAAGCGCAATCGCGCGATGCCCATTCCATGCTGAACTGGACGCGGCGGTTCCTCGCCGTGCGCAAGGAGCATCTGGCCTTCGGGCGCGGCACCTTCCGCCTGGTGTTCCCGCGCAACCGGCGCATCCTCGCCTATCTGCGCGAATTTGAAGGCGAGGCGGTGCTGTGCGTCGCCAACCTCGCCCACACCCTGCAGGGAGTGGAGCTGGACCTTGCCGAATTCGAGCGGCGGGTGCCGGTAGACCTCGTGAGCGGCACCAGCCTTCCGGCGCTGGACCGTACGCCCCTCGTGCTCACGCTACCGCCCTACGGCTTCTATGCCTTCCGCCTCTCCACGACGGCGGCCGAGCCCGCCTGGCGCGATCCGGCGCCGGAAATGCTGCCGGAATTCGCCACCCTCGTGGTCCGCGACGGGCTGATGGGCGCCCTCTCCGACACCCACCGCGCGGTGATCGAGACCGAGGCGCTGCCGCAGTATCTGGCGCGGCGGCGCTGGTTTCCCGGCACGGCGAAGGACATCGGCGCGGTGCGCATCGGCTGGGTCATGCGCCTGCCGGGCACCGAACGCGAAGTCGCCATGGCGGAGATCGAGGCCGATCTCGCCGGGCACACCGAGCGTTTCCTCATGTCCTTCTGCGTGGCGTGGGAGGACCAGCATCCCCCCGCCATCGCCGAGCAGCTGGCCCTTACCCGCGTGCGGCAGGGTCGGCGCGTGGGCTTCCTGACCGATGCCATGGTGCTGGACGGGCTGCCCGCCGGCGTGCTGCGCGCCCTGCGGCAGGCGGAGCCCGTGCCCCTCCCCGACGGGGGCGCGCTGGTGTTCTCGCCCACCGACCGGCTCGATGGCGTCGACGTGGAGCGCGGGGCGCTCTGCGAGCTAGTCGACGCGGACGAGCCGGCGGCAAGCCTCGTCGTCACCGACAGGGTGGCGGTGAAGCTGTTCCGCCACATGGAGTTCGGCCGCACCGGCGAGCTGGAGATGGCACGCCACCTCACCGCCCTCGACTTCCCGCACGTGCCGCCGCTGATCGGCGCCGTCACCCGCACCCGTCCGGAAGGCGGATCGGCGCAGGTCGCGCTCGCCTACGGCTTCGTGCGCAATCAGGGCAACGCCGCCGGCTGGACCATGGCGCAGGTGCAGCGCGCGCTCGATGCGGCCGCCCGGCCGGATGGCGGCCACCCGCATTTCGAGGAGGAGGTGGCCGGCGTGCTCCGCGTGCTGCGCGGCAGCGCGCGGCGGCTCGCGGAATTCCATGCGGTCCTGTCGGCCCCCTCCCCCGATCCGGCCTTCGCGCCCGGCGTTGCCAGCACCGGCCAGATCGACGGCTGGATCGAGGAGGCCATGGCGGCCGTGCGCGCGGCGCCGGACGCGCTCGCGGAGGTCGATGGCGACTGGCTCGCCGCGCAGTTGCGCGAGCGCGTGGCCGGCGCCCTCGCCGGGGCGGAAGTGCCGGTCATCCGCATCCACGGCCGCTTCGATCTCGAACACCTGCTGGTGTCGGGCAGCGATGCGGTCATCACGGGTGCGCAGGGCGGACGCGACGCGGATGGGTCGCGGGAGAGCGGCTGGCGGGATGTGGCCGAGCTGCTTGCCTCGGTGGAGCATGTGCTCGCCCGCATCGGGGCCGGAGAAGCCGGTGTCGCGCGCGATGCGCCGGAGCTGCGGGCGGAGCTTCTCGCCGCCTTCCGCGCCCGCGCCGAGCGCGCGGTGCTGGCCGCCTACGGGGAAGGCGCACCGGACGGCGGCCGGGGCCGGCCATTGCTCGATGTCTTCCTTCTGGAGGCGCTCGCGCGGCGGCTCCGGTCGGGCCCGGACATGCGGGCCGGCGTGCGGCGGGAGATCACCGCCGGGCTCGAACGCGTCGCCGCCCGGGTGGCGCGTCAGGAGGCGCCGCTCGAAGCCTGATGGCATGCCGATGGGGAACGGGTGGCGCGGCCGCTCGTTGACTGCGCAAAGGAGATCGATGTTATGAGCCCCACAGCCACCACGTCCGCCCCCCGCACCGCGCCGCTCGACCAGCGGCTGGACGAAGCGCTGGAAGAGTCCTTTCCTGCCAGCGATCCGCCGTCCGTCACCCGCGCCCCGAAGGCGGAGGGCGAGCCGCGAGATGAGGCCCAGCGCGAAAAGGAGGAGGTCTCCGACCAGCTGGACGAGGCGCTGGAGGATTCCTTCCCCGCCAGCGATCCGCCCTCCATCACCCGCGCCCCGAAGCCCGAGGGCGATCCGGCGGCGGATGCGCGGGACGACGACGCGAAAAAGCGCACCTCTGACCGCCTCGACGAGGCGCTGAAGGAGACCTTTCCCGCCAGCGATCCGCCCGCGCTGGTCCAGCCCGGCGCAGTGTGAACGGCTCAAGAAGGGCCGCCTCCGCCCTCAGCCCCTCGGGCTTTGGGGGCGGGGGCGGCCGGCGCCGTCTTCGGGGGCGGGAATGAATTCGTCGTGGTCCATGGGGATGAGGTCGAACCGCCCCTCCCGCCATGCCGCCTTGGCCGCATCGAGCCGATCGAGGCTCGAAGACACGAAATTCCACCAGATATAGCGCGGCCCCTCCAGCGGCTCGCCGCCCACCAGCATCAGCCGTGCGGGCGTGCGGGCGCGCACAGAGGTCGCGATCCCGCGCCGGATCACCAGCATCTGGCCGGGCGGGAAGGCGGTGCCGTCCACCTCCACCTCGCCCTCCAGCGTGAACAGGGCGCGGTCCTCGTGGGTGGGGTCCACCGGCACATGAGCGCCGGCGGCCAGCTGGATTTCCACATAGGTCGCGGGAGACGCGAGCGCGACGGGCGAGGTCGCGCCGAAGGCACTGCCGAGGATGACCCGCGCGCGTACCCCACCATCCGCCACAACCGGAAGCTTTTCGCTGTCGGCGTGGAGGAAGTCCGGCGCCGTCTCCTCCAGCGCTTTCGGCAACGCGATCCAGCTCTGGATGCCGAACAGCGGCCCGCCGCGCGCCTTCACCGTGGCGTCGTGGCGTTCGGAATGGACGATGCCCCGGCCGGCGGTCATCAGGTTCACCGCGCCCGGCTCGATCACCCGCTCGGTGCCGAGGCTGTCGCGGTGGATCATGCTGCCTTCGAACAGATAGGTGACGGTCGCGAGCCCGATGTGCGGATGGGGCCGCACATCCTGTGCCTGCGCCGCCGAGAATCGCACCGGCCCCATCCGGTCGAAGAAGATGAAGGGCCCGATCATCTGGCCCTGCACGGAGGGCAGCACGCGGGCCACCTCCATGCCACCGATGTCGTGGGCGCGGGGGACGATGACGGTCTCGACGGCCGCGCAGCTGGCGGCATCGCCGGGGACGGGATCGGGGGTCGGGGAGAAGCTCATGGCGGGAGCTTGCCGGCCTCCGGCGCCGCCGTCAAAGGGGCGTGGCGGACGGCGACGTCAAAGGCGCGCGAGCGGAACCGTTAACCTTTCACGCAGGCAACCCCCTCCTCCGGCACCGGCGGGGGGCGTTTTTTACTTCCCCGCAAGGGGCCGACCCTAGCGTCGGCCTACCGCGGCACCCTCGTCGCGGCATCATTTTCGCGGCCATGCGCCGCCCTGACCGGATTTGAGCCATGAAGCTTCTGTTCTCGCGCTTCATCAAGGAAGAGGACGGCTCCACCGCCCTCGAATACGGCTTGATCGCCGCCGGGCTTTCCATCGCCATCGTCACGGTGCTGGTGCAGATCGCCTCGACCTTCGCCCGGCTGCAGGCCTCCTCGGCCGCCGCCGGGAACTGACCGCGCGATGGGGATGGGCCACATGAGGATTGCCGAGCTGCTGCTGCTCGGCCTCTATCCGGCGCTGTTGTGCGCGTCGATCGGCGCGGACGTTGCGCGCCGGATCATCCCCAATGTCGTGGTCGTCAGCCTCATCGCCGCCTTTGCCGCCGTCACGTTTCTTGTCCCCGTCCCCGACCTGATCTTCCGGCTCGCCGCCGCCGGCGCCGTCACGGCGCTGGGCTTCTCCTTGTTCGCCGAGGACATCATCGGCGCGGGCGACGCCAAGCTCGCGGGCGCCATCGTGCTGTGGGTGGACCCGCTGCACCTGCCCCTGTTCGTGCTCGCCACCGGCACGATCGGCGCCATGCTCGGCATCGCCGCCGCGGCTCGCCATCGCTTCGCAGGGGTGGATGAAGCCGCCCTTGCCGACCGGCGCCGCGCCAGCCTGCCCTATGGGGTGGCGCTGGCGGGCGCGGGCCTCATCATCCATCCCCTGTCGAGCCTGCTGCATCCCTGATCCGGTACGGCTGCGCCACTCCCTTGCGGGCGGGCGCGGCGCGGACCACCATGCGCCGTCTGCGCGGCGCCGGATGGCGGAACCATTGCCTGTCCCCCCGGCGCGGCGCGAGGAGTTCCGTTGATGATCGATTGCTTTGCCCCGTCGTCCGCCGTCAGCCTGCCCGTCTGGTGCGTCACCAAGGACACCTTCGCTTCCGCACCCATTCCCGAGGCCGCGCGCCGCTTCGCCGAAGCGGCCGGCTTCTCCGGCGCCGCCGGCAAGCTGCTGCTGCTGCCGAACGCCGACGGCGGGCTCGCCGGCGCCCTGTTCGGCATCGCCCCCGCTCCGAAGTCGGATGCTTTCGCCACCGGTGCCCTGCCCGGACTGCTGCCGGAGGGCGTGTGGCGGCTGGAGGGCGAGGTGCCGAGCCCCCGCCTCGCCGCCCTCGCCTTCGCACTGGGCACCTACCGCTTCTCCGCCTATCGCACCGCCAAGGCCCCCAAGGTGCAGTTGGCGGTGCCGGAGGGCGTGGACGCCGCCCAGCTCCACCGCACGGTGGAGGCGGTGACCCTCACCCGAGATCTCGTCAACACCCCCGCCAACGATCTCGGCCCCGCCGAGCTGGAGGACGCCGCCCGCAGCCTCGCCGCCCGCCACGGCGCGCGTTTCCGCTCCATCGTCGGCGATGCGCTGCTGGCGCAGAACTTTCCCATGATCCACGCGGTGGGCCTTGCCGCCGCCCGCGCGCCGCGCCTCATCGAGATCCGCGCCGGCGACCCCGCCCATCCCAGGGTGACGCTGGTGGGCAAGGGCGTGTGCTTCGACACCGGCGGACTCGATCTCAAGCCCTCCGCGGCCATGCTGCTGATGAAGAAGGACATGGGCGGCGCCGCCAACGCGCTGGGCCTCGCCCACATGCTCCTGTCGCGCGGCGCGAAGGTGAACCTGCGGGTGCTCATCCCGGCGGTGGAGAATTCCGTCTCCGGCGCCGCCTTCCGTCCCGGCGACGTGCTGCGCAGCCGCAAGGGCATCTCGGTGGAGATCGGTAACACGGACGCCGAGGGCCGCCTCGTGCTGGCCGACGCGCTCGCCCTCGCCGACGAGGAGGCGCCCGACCTCGTGGTGGATTTCGCCACCCTCACCGGCGCCGCCCGCGTCGCCCTCGGCCCGCAGCTCCCCGCCGCCTTCACCGACGACGAGGACTTCGCCGCCGACCTCGCCCGCCACGCCATGGTGGAGGCCGACCCGCTGTGGCGGCTGCCGCTCTGGGCGCCCTACGCGGGCATGCTCGATTCCAAGGTGGCCGACATCAACAACGTGTCCTCCGGCGGCTTCGCCGGCGCCATCACCGCCGCTCTGTTCCTCGCGAAGTTCGTCGAGAAGGCCCGGTCCCATCTCCACCTGGACCTGTTCGCCTGGAACCCCGGCAGCCGGCCCGGACGCCCCGAGGGCGGCGAGGCGCAGACCATCCGCGCGCTGGACGCGCTGATCGCCGAGCGGTTCGGCTGAGGACAGGGGGGAAGCCATGACCTTCGCTTTGCCCCCGGGCCTCGATGCCCGGCTGACCCCCGCCCGCGCCGATCTTGCTGCGACCAGCCTCAAGGGGCTGGTGGACGTGCCCCGCTTCGTGGACGGCGAAATGCGGCGCGTGGCCGTGCCCGTCGCGCCCCTGCGCCGCCGCCCCGCCGGCGACGCCCCGCTCGAGACCGAGGCGCTGTTCGGCGAGCGGGTGCGCCTGTTCGAGGAAGATACGGAAGGCTGGGCCTGGGTGCAGCTGGAGGCAGACAATTACGTCGGCTACATGCCCGCCGAGGCCCTCGCCCCCGAAGGCACCGCGCCCGCGCACAAGGTGACGGCGCTCCGGACCTTCCTGTTTCCCGGACCGGACATCAAGCTGCCGCCCCGCGACGCGCTCGTGTTCGGCAGCCGGGTGGTGGTGCGCTCCATCTCGGGCGGGTTCGCCTTGACGACGGACGGCTGCCTGCCCGCCGTCCATGTGGCCCCCGCCGACGACCGCGAGGGCGATTTCGTCACCGTGGCTGCCCGCTTCCTCGGCGTACCCTATCTGTGGGGCGGGCGTTCCAGCCTCGGCATCGACTGCTCCGGACTGGTGCAGACCGCCCTCGCCGCCACCGGCGTCCGGGTGCCGCGCGACAGCGACATGCAGGAAAAGGCCATCGGCGCGGCCATTCCGCTCGATGCCCCTCGCCGGCGCGGCGATCTCCTGTTCTGGCCGGGACACGTGGGCATCGCCGAGGACGAGCAGACGCTGCTCCACGCCAACGCCTTCCACATGGCCGTGGCGCGCGAGCCCCTCGCCGGCGCGCTGGAGCGAATCAGCGCCGCCGGCCTCGCCCTGCGGACCGTCCGCCGTCCGGGCTGACGCGACGCCTCTTCAGCTGTGGGCGATGACCCGGTCGCGGCCGCCGCGCTTCGCCTCGTAGAGCGCGGCATCGGCGGCGGCGATAAGGGCGTCCGGGCTGCCCTCCGCTGTCGGCACGACGGAGGCGACCCCGAAGCTCGCCGTCACCCGGCGGCGCGGGGCGGCCGGATGCTCGATGCCAAGCTCGGCGAGCAGGCGGCGCACATCCTCCGCGAAGGCGACGCCGGCGCTCATGTCGGCACCGGACATCAGCACGACGAATTCCTCGCCGCCATAGCGCGCCACGAGATGGGACGTTCCCGCCGCCGCCGCCGACAGCATCCGCGACACGGCCCTGAGCGCGTCGTCACCCTGGAGATGCCCGCGCGTGTCGTTGAAGGCCTTGAAGTGGTCCACGTCGAGCATCACCAGCGTGAGCGGCACGCCCTCGCCGCGCGCCCGCACCCAATCCTGTGAGAACTGCACGTCGAAGGTGCGGCGGTTGGCGAGGCCGGTGAGACCGTCGGTCCGCGCCAGCGAGGCGAGGCGGCCGTTCATGGTCCTGAGCTCGTTGTTGCGCTGGGAGAGGCGGCGCGCCATCTCGTTGAAGGCCTGGACGAGGGGCGAGAATTCCGCGACGCCCATGTCGGTCACGCGGTCCGCTTCGCCGCGCCCCACCGCCGCCACCGCCCGCGTGAGACGGGCGATGGGCGCGATGACGATCCGCTCCTCTGCCACCCAGGCGAGCAGCAGGAAGCAGGCGAGCGCGATGAAATAGGCCAGCGCCGTCGAGCGCACCTTGCTGTCGATGGGGCCCATCGCCTTCGCCGTCTCGATACCCACGGCAATGTGGATGGGCAGATTGCCGAAGCCCTCGAACGCGAAGATGCGCTCCTTGCCGTCATAGCCGGGCACCCGGACGATGCCGCTCTGCTCGGCCGTCACCGCGCGCGTGAGCGGGTGATCGGGAAAGCTGTGCTCCACGATATCGGGCATGGTGGGATAGCGCACCAGCACCATTCCGTTATCGCCGATGAGATCCACGACCACACCGAGTTCCACGGCGCTTCCGGCCGCGATCCGTGAGAGCCATTGAAGGTCGAGAACCACCCCGGTCACGGTGCGCACGCCCCCTCCCGGACCACGCTCCGCCCGCAGCAGGAACACCGAGTTGCGCCCGCTCACCCGCGAGACGAACATCTCGGTCATCACCACGCCGTCCACGGCAACGGCATCGTGGAAGTAGTCCCGCTCGGAGATGTTGACGCCGAGCGCTAGCGGCGCATGGGCGCAGCGGACGATGCCCGTCGCGTCCGCGATGAACGCGCCCTGGATGCCGGCCACCTCATCGGCGAGGCGGGACACCTGCCGGTTGCAGACGGCAGGATCCTCGAGCATACGATCCGCCATGCGGGACACCACTTCGAGGGTCGTCAATGCCCGCGACATGCCTTCCAGCTGGGCGAGCCTGGCGCTGCGGGCGAAGTTCCGCACGTCCTCTTCGAGGGCGGCGACCTGCACCTGCCGCTCGGCCATCAGGGCGAGCATCCGCTCCACCGACAAAGGGATGGCCACAAGGCAGACAAGGAACAGGACGCGCAGACGCAGGCTCGACCGCCGCCCGCGCGCAGCCTTGACCCCTCCCCCATTTCCCTCGACCATCCCGGCCGCCCCCCTGCCGCCCGGATACTTGAGCCGAACCGCAGCCTTTTCATACCCGCTTCTTGATCGGAAAGGGAGATCGGTACATGTCCTCGTTGGCGGCGCGTGGGCCGGCGCGAGGGTGGGAGCCAAAGCATGACTGAGGGCGGGGCAACGCCGGAAAGCGCACTGAGACTCGCCGCGGTGCGCCGCGAGATCGCCGAAAGCTGCGCGGAGTGCGGCCGCCCCGCTGCGGATGTGACGCTGGTGGCGGTGTCAAAGACCTTTCCCGCCGAGGACATCGTGCCGACGCTCGAAGCCGGACAGCGGGTGTTCGGTGAGAACCGGGTGCAGGAGGCGGGGCACAAGTGGCCCGGCCTGCGGGCGCGGTATCCCGACGTGGAGCTCCACCTCATCGGGCCGCTCCAGTCCAACAAGGCGCGGGAGGCTGTGGCCCTGTTCGACGTGATCCACACCGTCGACCGTCCCAAGATCGCGGCTGCCCTTGCCGAGGAAATGGCGCGCCAGGATCGCCGGCCGCGGCTGTTCGTGCAGATCAATACCGGCGCCGAGCCGCAGAAGGCCGGCGTTCTGCCCGAGGAGGCCGACGCCTTCATCGCTGTGTGCCGGGATATCCACAGGCTGGAGATCGCCGGCCTCATGTGCATTCCGCCAGCCGAGGACGTGCCGGACCCGCACTTCGCTCTCCTCGCGGAAATCGCGGCCCGCAATGGCCTTTCCGGCCTTTCCATGGGCATGAGCGCCGACTTTTCCGCCGCCATCCGCCAGGGCGCCACCCATGTGCGGATCGGCAGCGCCATCTTCGGCCATCGCCCCAGCCAGAAGGAGGCTTGAAGTCCCCGGCATTCGCCGCTATAGAGCCCTCCTCCTCGCGAGATGCTCCCATCGTCTAGCGGTCTAGGACGTCGCCCTCTCACGGCGAAAACAGGGGTTCGAGTCCCCTTGGGAGCGCCATTTGCGCAAATTATCCAACAAAAGCACTGTGTTACGCGCAACGCGTGAAAGGTTGGCGAGCCGGTTCGCCAGCCGGTCGGGCACGCCGCCTTTGCCGGTTGCGATCGGCTTGAACGCGACTCTCATGCTGTCGCGGGGGCCAATAACCTCTCGATCCGTGCGAGTGGCGAATTACTTGCTGCGCGTCCGAGAGCGGAGAATATCCGCTAGCCAGACGTATCCTTTTTCAAAGCGGCTCTCCGAGGCCGTTTAGAGTGCCGCGCGCTTGTTACCACCTATCGCGTCGTCGTCTCCGCCCCAAACCAGGCGAGCAAGTTCGTTCGCGGATTCAATGCTGCAGACGGCTATTGATCTACGTCAATTATAATTGAGACACGAATATTTCGCGAAATTTATGCATAGCCCCTCTAGAGTGCGACGGGACGAACTTTCCGGTCGCCGCGCGGGAAGCCGCGTGTCAGGGGTGGGCGCATGTTCAAGCTTCAGGATCAGCTGGCCCTCGTGGTGGGCGTCGCCAATGACCAGTCCATCGCCTGGGGATGCGCCAAGGCGCTGCACGAGCAGGGGGCCAAGCTTGCCATCACCTATCTCAACGAACGGGCCGAGCCGCATGTGCGCCCCCTCGCCGAGAGCCTCGGCGCCGACATCATCGCGCCTCTCGATGTGAGCGTTCCCGGCCAGCTTGAGGCGGTGTTCGACGAGATCACGGCGCGCTGGGGTCGGCTCGACACCCTCGTCCACTCCATCGCCTTCTGCCCGAAGGACGATCTGCACGGCCGCGTCGTCGACTGCTCGGCGGAAGGGTTCGCCACGGCCATGGACGTGTCCGTCCACTCCTTCCTGCGCATGATCCGCCGGGCGGAGCCGCTAATGGGCGCGGGCGGCACCTGCATGACCGTCTCGTTCTACGGCGCGGAGAAGGTGGTCGAGAACTACAACATCATGGGGCCGGTGAAATCGGCGCTGGAATCCGTGGTGCGCTACGCCGCCGCGGAGCTGGGGGAAAAGCGCATCCGCGTCCACGCCCTCTCGCCCGGGCCGCTGAAGACCCGCGCCGCCTCGGGCATCGGCCATTTCGACGACCTTCTCGCCGCCGCCGCCGAGCGCGCGCCCACCCACCTCCTCGCGTCAATTGAGGATGTGGGTGCCTTCGCCGCCTTCCTCGCCAGCCGCGAGGCCGCCAACGTCACCGGCGGCGTCCACCAGATTGACGGCGGCTACAGCATCATCGGCTGAAGGCATTCCCGTCGTCGCACTCCCTTCCGGCGCCGCCCAGGGGCGGCCTATACCGAAGGCGCCCCGAGCATGAGACGTGAGAACAGGACCTTCAGCGAGCTTCAGGTCGGCGACAGCGCGGAACTGCGCCGCGTCTGCACGGCGGATGACCTGTTCGTGTTCGCCAGCGCGTCGGGCAACCACAATCCGCTGCACCTGCCCGGTTACGACCTCGACCAGGACGGCCGGCAGGACGACGTGACGGCACCGGCCATGTGGGTCGGCTCGCTCATCTCCGCCGTGCTCGGCAACATCCTGCCCGGCGCCGGCACGCGCTACCGTTCGCAGAAATTCGAGTTTCTCGGCCGCGCCAAGGCCGGCGACGACCTGGTGGCGCGTGTGCGCCTGACGGAGAAGCGGGACGACGGAGACGTTGTGCTCGCCACCACTGTCTATCGCGAGGAGCCGGAAGAGCTGCTGCTCAAGGGCGAGGCGGTGGTGACCGCGCCGAGCACCAAGATCGAGTATGAGGCGCAGGACATCCCCGGCCTCGTGGTCGAGCGCCATCGCCACTTCGATGCGCTCGTCGCGCGGGCCGAGACACTGGAGCCGCTCACCGTGGCGGTGGTGGCGCCGGAGGAGCCGAACTCCCTCGGCGGCGCCCTGCTGGCGGCGCGGCACCATCTCATCACCCCGATCCTGATCGGTGCCCGGGCCAAGATCGAGGCCGCCGCGAAGGACTGCGGCCAGAGCCTCGACGGCATCGAGATTCTGGACGTGACCGACCACGCCGCCGCATCGAACCTCGCGGTCGACCTCGTGGCCCAGCACCGGGTCGGCGCGGTCATGAAGGGCCACCTGCATACCGACGAACTGCTGCACGCCGCCCTGCGCAAGGAGAACGGCCTGCGCAGCGGGCGCCGCTTCACCCACATCTTCGTCATGGACGTGCCGGGGCTCGCGCACCCGCTGCTGGTGACGGATGCCGCCATCAACATCCAGCCCGACCTCGCCACCAAGATCGACATCGTGCAGAACGCCATCGATCTCGCCATCTCGCTGGGGATTGCTCAGCCAAAGGTCGGCGTCCTGTCGGCGGTGGAGACGGTGAACCCGCAGATCCCCTCCTCCGTGGACGCGGCGCTTCTGTCCAAGATGGCGGAGCGCGGCCAGATCAGCGGCGGGCTCGTGGACGGGCCGCTCGCCATGGACAATGCCATCGATGTCGCCGCCGCCCGCACCAAGGGCATCGTCTCGCCCGTGGCCGGCCATGCGGACATCCTGGTGGTGCCGAACCTCGACGCGGGCAACATGGTGGCCAAGCAGCTCACTTACGTTTCCCATGCGGAGGGAGCGGGGCTGGTGATGGGCGCGAAGGTGCCGATCATCCTCACCTCGCGCGCCGACAGCGCCAAGGCGCGCCTCGCGTCCTGCGCCGTCGCCGCCATCCATCATGCACGCATGAGCGCCCTCGTATCCGCCGCCCGGGACGGTGCCCGATGACCACGCTACCGGTTGCCCTCACCCTGAACGCGGGCTCTTCTTCGCTGAAGTTCAGCCTGTTCGACATCTCCGGCGCGCCGACGCAGATGGCCATCGGCCTCGTGGAGAACATCGGCAAGCAGCCGCGGCTGAAGGCCGATCTCGGCGAGGCCCTGCCGGCGGTCGCGCGCGAACTGAAGCCGGAGGACGCCGTCGACCACACCGCCGCCCTCGCCACCGTGCTCGCCTTGCTGCGCGGGAGCTTCCCCGGTGCCAAGGCGTCGGTGGTGGGGCACCGCGTGGTGCACGGCGGCCCCCATTTCGCCGAGCCGATGGTGGTGACGGACCAGGTGATGGCGGAGCTGAAGCGCCTCTCGCCGTTCGCGCCCATCCACCAGCCGCACAACATCGCCGGCATCGAGGCGGCGCGGGCGGCCTTTCCGGAGGCGCTGCAGGTAGCGTGCTTCGACACCGCCTTCCACCGCCACCATCCCAAGGCGAACGACGTCTTCGCTTTGCCGCGGGAATATTACGACAAGGGCATCCGCCGCTACGGCTTCCACGGCCTCAGCTATGAATATGTCTCGGGCGAGCTGAAGCGCATCGCGCCGCAGATTCATGCCGGGCGGGTGGTGGTGGCGCACCTCGGCAACGGCGCCTCCATGTGCGGCATCCTCGGCGGCCGCTCGGTGGCGTCCACCATGGGCTTCACCGCCCTCGACGGCCTGCCCATGGGTACGCGCTGCGGCCAGGTGGACCCCGGCGTCATCTTCTACATGGTGCAGCAGGAAGGCCGCAGCATCGACGAGGTGCGTGACATCTTCTACACCAAGTCCGGCCTGCTCGGCCTCTCCGGCATCTCCAACGACATGCGCATTCTGGAGAGCGCGGGCGTTCCGGAGGCCAACGAGGCCATCGACTATTTCGTCTTCCGCATCCGCCGCGAACTGGGCGGCCTCGCGGCGGCCCTCGGCGGGCTCGATGCACTCGTCTTCTGCGGCGGCATCGGCGAGAATTCGCGCAAGATCCGCCGGCGCATCTGCGACGCGATGGACTGGATCGGCCTGGAACTGGATCACGACCGCAACGACAAAAACGCGCGGGTGATCTCGACCGACTTCAGCCGGGCGCGGATCATGGTGGTTCCGACCAACGAGGAAATCGTCATCGCACGGGCCGCCAAACGACTGTCGGCGATGCCCGAAGCGGCGGCGGCGGAATGAGGAGGGGGACGCATGAGGAAGGCGATCAGACCTGAGGAAGCGGCCGACATCGTGCCCGATGGCGCCGTGGTGCTCATCGGCGGCTTCATGGGCGTGGGGACGCCCGAGCGCATGATCGACGCGCTGGTGGCGCGCGGGGTGAAGAACCTCACCGTGGTGGCCAACGATGCCGCCATGCCGGGCAAGGGCATCGGCAAGCTGGTCAGCGCCGGCGCCGTCTCGCGAGCGATCATGTCGCACATCGGGCTCAACCCCGAGATCCAGAAGAAGATGATCGCGGGCGAGGTGGACGTGGAGCTGGTGCCGCAGGGCACGCTGGTGGAGCGCATCCGCGCCGCCGGCGTCGGGCTCGGCGCCGTCGTCACCGCCACCGGCATCGGAACGCCGGTGGAAGAGGGCAAGCAGGTGATCGAGATCGACGGCAAGCGCTATCTGGTGGAAAAGCCCATCCATGGCGACTTCGCGCTGATCGCCGCCCAGCAGGCGGACTATGCCGGCAACCTGCTCTATTCGCTGACTGCCCACAATTTCAACCCGATCATGGCGCTGGCCGGCCGCATGGTCATCGTCGAGCCGGAGATGATCGTGCCCATCGGCGTGATCCCGCCGGACGCGGTGAAGACGCCGGGTGTGCTTGTGGACCACATGCTCGCGAGGGCCGCCTGATGGATGCCAAGGTAACGGATCGCCCGCGCGCGGGCATGAGCGCCAAGGACGTGATCGCCCGCCGCGTGGCACAGGAGATCAAACCCGGCATGCTGGTCAATCTCGGCATCGGCCTGCCGAGCATGGTGGCCAATTACATCCCCCATGACCACGGCGTCTTTTTCCAGGCGGAGAACGGGGTCATCGGCCTCGGTGCCCGCCCGCCGGAAGGCATGGAGGACCCGCACCTCACCGACGCCGGCGGCGGCTTCGTGACCGCTGTGCCGGGCGCGGCCTCCATCGACAGCGCCATGAGCTTCGGCATCATCCGCGGCGGCCATCTGGACATGACCGTGCTCGGCGGCCTGCAGGTGGACGAGCGCGGCTATCTCGCCAACTGGATGGTGCCCGGCAAGATGGTGCCCGGCATGGGCGGCGCGATGGACCTCGTCGCCGGGGCGAAGCGCGTGGTGGTGGCCATGGTCCATTCCGCCAAGGGCGAGGCCAAGATCGTGCCCGAATGCACCCTGCCCCTCACCGCCATGCGCCGCGTCAGTCTCATCGTCACGGAATTGGCGGTGATCGAGCCGACGCACGAGGGCCTTTTACTGCGCGAGCGCGGACCGGATGTGCGCGTGGAGGACATCCTCGCCCAGACGTCGGCACGCCTCATCGTCGAGGATGACGTGCCCGAGATGCGGATCGGCTGATGACGGTCCGGCAATCGCCGGACCCTGCCGCCTGATCTTCGGGCGGCGCTACTGCGCCGCCTCCGTCAGGGTGCTGAGGGGATCGGTCAGCACGTCCATCGTCGCCGGCGGCAAGCCGAGCACGTCGCGGAAGCGCTGGAGCATGGCAAGGGTACGCGGCTCCATGTCTGACAGCAGGCCGGGCACGAACTGCACCACCTCGGCCGCCCGGCGCCGCTCTTCGGGCGTGCGCAGCAGGTCCGGCAGGGTTCCGATGGCCGCCGGGCCGGCATATTCCACGATCAGGCTCTGCTCGTGGATGATCTGGGCGCGCTGATCCGTCTTCAGCGAGCGGAACGGCTCGTCCTTGGTGAGCACGCGGGCGGACCGCTCCAGCCGGTCGCGCCGCACCGCGCCGCGCGCATCGGCCAAAAGGATCAGCATGCGGATGACCGCTTCCACGAAGCCGCCCGACGAGACGTGCAGCAGGGCCGACTGCACCTCGGGCAGGCCGATCAGCTCATCCTTGGACTTGTGGGTGCGCTCGAAATTGAAGTTGCGGCCGAACCACCGCGCCTGCGGCGTGGCATAGATGGAGAAGAACAGCGTCTCGTACCAGGCGTCGCGCACGTCGCGGATGATGTCGAAGCTCTGCTCGATAGCATCGGCGACAAGCTTCTCGGCAATGGCGAACGGGTTGTCCGGCGCCATCGGCTGGCGGTTCTGGGCCGTCGACTGGGCCGCGCCGGGGAGCGCGGCGAGGAAGGGATTGCGCGAGGACATGAGCCCGCGTTGCAGCCGCAGCGGATGAAGCTGGCGGCCGATTTCCGCGCTCGCCTTGGTCACGCAGGCCTGCACCCAGGGCCGCACGCAGATGTCGTAGAGCTCGGCCTGCAGCTCGGACAGGCGCTCCACCGCGCCGAAGGGCACCTCGTCCTGCCGCCCATCGCCGTATCCGGGCAGATCCGAGAGGCGGCGTTCGGAGAAGGACACGGTGAAATGCTTGCCGGCACCGTCCTGCGTCTCGTCCTCGATGATCATCTCATAGAGGCCGGGCGCCAGCGCCTCGATGGTCTTCAGGGTCGAGGCCACCTCCTGATGCTCGCGCTTGGCGATGGAGGAGGAGACGAAGATGCCGAGATGGCCGATGGACTCGTGGACCATGTAGACGATGCGCTGGCCGCGGATCTTGATCTCGGTCTCGTCGGCATAGGCGTCCATGATCCAGTTCACGGCCTGCTTCACCGGGGTGATGTTGTCGCCGTGGCTCGCGAACACGATGATGGGCGAGCGGATCTGCTTCACGTCGAGCACGCGCCCGTGCTCCAGCCGCGCCTCGTTGCGGGCGAGCTTGTTGCCGACGAACAGCTCGCGCACGATCCAGACGATCTCCGGCTCGTTGAGCAGGAAGAACCCGCTCCACCACTTCTCGAATTCCAGAAAGCGGCCGCGCTCGGTGTCCACCTTCTCGAACACGTCGTAATATTTGCGGAACCAGGTACGGCCCGGATTCAGCATCTCGAAGTTCAGCACCAGCCAGGCGCCGTCGAAGACGCCGTCGCCGTAATCGGACCAGAACATGGGCTGGACCTGCCCGCCGAGCAGGCCGGCATTGTAGCGCATGGGGTTCGAGCCCACGTCGCCGGACCAGGTTTCAACCGGGGCGCCGTTGAGCACGAGGGGGCCGGTGAGATCGGGGTTGGAGGCGCCAAGCACCAGCGTCGCCCAGCCGCCCTGGCAGTTCCCGATCACAACCGGCTTCGGCGCATCGGGGTGCTTTTCCTGCACGTAGCGGACGAACGACGCCTCGGCGCGGGCGACGTCGGCGAGGGTCTGACCCGGCTCGGGATTGCGCCAGAAGGCGGCGAAATAGACCGGATGCCCCGCCTTCAGCGCCACGCCCACCTGGCTGTCGGCCTTGAAGCCGCCGATGCCGGCGCCGTGGCCTGCGCGCGGGTCGATGATGACATAGGGCCGCTTCCAGGCGAATACCTCGACGCCCTCGGGCGGGGTGATCTTCAGCAGCATGTAATTGCAGGGCCGCGACAGCTGGCGCCCGTCCACGGCGATCTCGTAATCATAGATCAGCACCGGCGGGCAGCCGGCGGCCTCATGGGCGAAGAAGGTGTCGCCGCGCTCGCGCAGGCAGTCCGCCATCAGGATGGTGCGCTGGGCGCGGTCGGTGGCATAGGCGCGGAACTCGCCCAGCAGCGCCAGGGGCGAGGCGCGCGGCTTCGTCACCTCCGCCACGAGGCCGGTGAGGGCATTGAAGGTGGCGCGCAGGCGCTCGCCATGGGTGGCCGAGATGCTGTTGAAATGACGGCCGGCGGCCTTGGAGGTCAGTTCGCCGACGGTCGACCACTCGGAGAGCTGGGCGGTGAGCGCAAGCGCCCGCTGGCGGGCCGTCCAGGCGTTTCCGTCGGTTACAGCCGCGAAGAACGGATTGCGATCACCCGCATTGCTGTCCGCAGTATTCACCGCACTCTCCTCTGGCACTACATTCTATTCTGGGCGCATGGCACGCCCACCGCAATAAGACGGCACACATCTTCTTAGCTGAGCAATGCTGCAATACAGTGTCTGTCACACATCAAAATCTGTAAGCCGGCTCTCTTCTGGCCAGGCAACCTCGATTACAATGAAATGGCTCGCATTTCCGGGGTATGCGGCATCGGCGGCACTTCGCTGGGATAGGCCGCGCATCGCGAAATCGGGTGATCGCCAGGCGCCTCAGCCCGCCAGCTTCTGCTGCGCGGGCGCTGCCTGCGCGGTGAAAGAGCAGCGGTCCAGCCATTCACGGATCGCCGCCAGCGCCTCCGGCTCGTCGAGGAAGGGCGTGTGGCCGCGGTCCGGCACCTCGGCATAGATCAGATCCGGACGCCGGGCGGCCATCGCCGCGGCGGCGCCGGCGCTCAGCACATCGGAATTGGCGCCGCGGATCAAAGCCACCGGCACGCCTGCGCAGGCGTCGAACAGGGGCCAGGCATCCGTCGGCGGCGCGGCGAGAGCCTTCTGGAACGACAGGCGCAGGTCTGGATCATATGGGAGGGCGATGCCTGTCTCCGTCTGGACGTAGCGGCGGATGGTCTCCTCCTCCCACCGCAGTTCCGGGACGTGGTGGAAGCCGGGCATGGCCTGCGGCATGCGGTCGGCGATCTCCTCCAGCGTGGTGACGGCGGGCTCGACGCCGATATAGGCGCCGATGCGCTCCAGCCCCGCGCGCTCCATCACCGGGCCGACATCGTTGAGGCAGACGCCGGCCACGCGCGCCGGCGCCTTCATGGCCATCAGCATGGCGAGAATGCCGCCCCGGGAGGAGCCGATGACGGCGGCGCGCGGGATGGCGAGATGGTCCAGCAGCGCGATCGCGTCGTCGCTCTCCTGAAGCGCGGTGTATGTGTCGGCCCCCGTCCACTGGGACTCGCCCCGGCCCCGGCTGTCGAGCCGGATCAGCCGCACGTCGTGCAGGTGGCGGCCGAGATAGTCGAAATCGCGCGAATTGCGGGTGAAGCCGGCCAGTGCCAGCAGCGGCCGCCCCGTGCCGACGTCTGAGAAGGCGAGGCTTGCGCCATCCTGCGCGTGAAAGGTGTCTCTCTTCATGGCATCCCGCGTGGTCGCACCATCCTAGCATCGGATGGGCGGCGGCGCTGCGCCTTGATCCATCACACAAGACGCGCCTATCGCAGGATCTTGCGGATTTCCCCCTGCACCCGTTCCAGCGGCGGAAGATAGCGCGCCACCAGCGCCTCCGCGTCGCCGGCATGGGTGGGCAGGCCGAGGTTGAGCGCCGCGACGGTGACGCCCCGCGCATTGAGGAGCGGCACCGCGATGGAGCGCAGGCCGAGTTCCACCTCCTGGTCGATCACCGCATGGCCACGCTCCCGCGCCCGCCGCACAGCCCCCATAACCGCGTCCGGATCGGTCAGCGTCAGCGGCGTGCGCGCGGCGAGCGGATTGAGGCGCAGGCGGCGCATCGCCTCCGCCTCCGGCAAGGCGGCGAGGAGCACGCGGCCCATGGAGGTGCAATAGGCCGGCAGGCGCGAGCCGGGCATGAGGGCGATGGACATCACCCGGCGCTGCGCCGCGCGCGCCACATAGACGATCTCGTCCGCGTCGAGGATGGAGACGGAGGAACTCTCCCCCAGATCCTCCGAGAGCCGGTCGAGCCAGGGCTGCACCATCTGCGGCAACGGCATGGCCGCGAGGCAGGCGGTTCCGAGCCTCAGCACGCGGGGCGTGAGGGTGAAGAACTTCCCGTCATAGTCCGCATAGCCGAGGTGAGCGAGCGTGAGCAGGCAGCGCCGCGCCGTCGCCCGGTCGAGGCCGCTCGCGGCGGACACCTCGGCGATGGACTGGCGCGGCCGCTCGGCGGTGAAGGTCTCGATCACCGAGAGCCCCTTGGCGAGCCCGCCCATGGTGTCGCGCTGGGAAATGCCGGTCACCTGCGGCTCCTCAGTTTGTGCGATATGTCAACAAATCTCCTATATCGCACAAACTGGATTGAAGTCGAGCCCGTCGTTTTTTATGCGTCGGGTATCGGAAAGGCGCGCCGCCCCGGGCGCAACAGGGACCGGACATGGACAAGACGATCGCCACACCCGCGGAGGCGGTGGCCGACATCGGCGACAACGCCACGGTGATGATCGGAGGCTTCGGCGGCTCCGGCGCGCCCATCGAGCTGATCCACGCGCTCATCGACCGTTTCGTGAAGACCGGCTCGCCGCGCAACCTCACGGTGGTCAACAACAATGCCGGAAACGGGCATGTCGGCCTCGCCGCCATGATCGAGGTGGGGATGGTGGGCAAGCTCATCTGCTCCTTCCCCCGCTCGGCGGATCCGCGCGTCTTCACGCAGAAGTATCTCGCCGGCGAGATCGCGCTGGAGCTGGTGCCGCAGGGCACCCTCGCCGAGCGCATCCGCGCGGGCGGCGCCGGCATCCCGGCCTTCTACACGCCGACCTCCTACGGCACGGACCTCGCCGACGGGAAGCCCACGGCAGAGTTCGACGGACGCTCCTACGTGCAGGAGCGCTGGCTGAAGGCCGATTTCGCGCTGGTGAAGGCGCATCTGGGCGACCGCCTCGGCAACCTGACCTACAACAAGGCGGCCCGCAATTTCGGCCCGCTCATGTGCTCGGCCGCGCGGCACGCCATCGTGCAGGTGTCGCAGCTGGTGCCGCCCGGCACCATCGATCCCGAGCATGTCGTCACCCCCGGCATCTTCGTCTCGCGCGTGGTGGAAGTGCCCAGCCCCGCCCAGGAAGAGCTGCTGAACCGCGCCGGAGCAACCCATCCATGACCGCCAGCGACGATACCAAGCTCTCCAACGCCCAGATCGCCTGGCGCGCGGCGCAGGACATCGCCGACGGCGCCTATGTGAACCTCGGCATCGGCTTCCCCGAGATGGTCGCGCGCTATCAGCCGGCCGGCCGCGAGGTGATCTACCACACCGAGAACGGCATCCTCGACTTCGGCCAGGAGCCGCCCGAAGGCGAGGAGGACTGGGACCTCATCAACGCCGGCAAGAAGGCGGTGACGCTGAAGCCCGGCTCGGCCTTCTTCCACCATGCCGACAGCTTCGCCATGGTGCGCGGCGGGCATCTGGACGTCGCCATCCTCGGCGCCTACCAGGTGGCGCAGAACGGCGACCTCGCCAACTGGAGCGTCGGCGCGAAGGGCGTGCCCGCGGTGGGCGGGGCCATGGACCTCGTGCATGGCGCCAAGCGCGTCGCGGTCATCACCGAGCACGTCACCAAGTCCGGCGAGCCGAAGCTGCTGGACCGCTGCACCCTGCCCCTCACCGGGGTCGGCTGCGTCACGCGGGTCTATACCAGCCTCGCCGTGGTGGACATCGAGGGCGGCCGCTTCGTGCTGCGTGAGAAGCTGCCCACGATCACGCTGGAGAAGCTCCAGTCCCTTACCGGGGCGGAGCTGGTCATCGCCGGCCCCGTGGCCGATCTCGTCGTTCCCGAGCTGTAGGAGGGCGCAATGAAGGATGTCTTCATCTGCGATTATGTTCGCACGCCCATCGGCCGCTTCGGCGGCGCGCTCGCCTCGGTGCGGGCGGACGATCTCGGCGCGGTGCCCCTGAAGGCGCTCATGGCGCGCAATACCGGCGTGGATTTCGCCGCCGTGGACGACGTGATCTTCGGCTGCGCCAACCAGGCAGGCGAGGACAATCGCAACGTGGCGCGCATGTCGCTGCTGCTTGCCGGCCTGCCCGTCGGCGTGCCGGGCACCACCATCAACCGGCTGTGCGGCTCGGGCATGGACGCCATCATCGCCGCCGCCCGCGCCATCAAGGCGGGCGAGGCGTCGCTGATGATCGCCGGCGGCGTGGAATCCATGTCCCGCGCCCCGTTCGTCATGCCCAAGGCGGACACCGCCTTCTCGCGCCATGCGGAGATCCACGACACCACCATCGGCTGGCGCTTCGTGAACCCGCTGATGAAGGCGCAGTATGGCGTCGATTCGATGCCGGAGACCGGCGAGAACGTCGCCGAGGACTTCGCCGTCAACCGCGCCGACCAGGACGCCTTCGCCTTGCGCTCGCAGGCCAAGGCGGCGGCGGCGCAGGCGAACGGGCGGCTGGCGCGGGAGATCGTTCCCGTCTCCATCCCCCAGCGCAAGGGCGACCCCATCCTCGTGGAGCGCGACGAGCATCCGCGTGCAACGACCATCGAGGCGCTGGCCAAGCTCCCCACGCCGTTCCGCAAGGGCGGCACGGTGACGGCCGGCAACGCCTCGGGCGTCAACGACGGCGCCGCGGCGCTGATCCTCGCCGATGCGGAGACGGCCGCGAGATACGGTCTCACCCCCATCGCCCGCGTGCTCGGCGGAGCGGCGGCCGGCGTGCCGCCGCGCATCATGGGCATCGGCCCGGCGCCGGCCTCCAAGAAGCTGATGGCGCGCCTCGGCCTCACACCGGCCGATTTCGACGTGATCGAGCTGAACGAGGCCTTCGCCTCCCAGGGCCTCGCCACCCTGCGCGACCTCGGCGTCGCCGATGACGACGCGCGGGTAAACCCCAATGGCGGCGCCATCGCGCTCGGCCATCCCCTCGGCATGTCCGGCGCGCGCATCACCGGAACGGCGGCGCTGGAACTGTCGCTGACCGGCGGCCGGCGTTCGCTGAGCACCATGTGCATCGGCGTCGGCCAGGGCATCGCGGTGGCGCTGGAGCGGGTGTGATAGCCGCTTTAGGTAGACACAAAAAAGCAGCGGCGAGGGGCCATGCCTCTCGCCGCTGCCGTTTCAGGTTGGTCGTTCCGGATCAGCTCAGCGCAGGCGCTCGGTCCAGGTCGCGAGCGCGGTGAGGAGCTGGCGGATGAAGTCCGCGGTCGCCTCGTCGGTGAGGGCGCCCGAGGCGTCGAACTTGGTCTGCGCGGCGCCGATCATCACTTCCGGCTTGTTGAGCGGGAAGGCATTCAGGAACACCAGCATCTGCCGCAGCTGATACTGCGCCCGCGCGGTGCCGAGCACGCCCATGCTGGCGCCCATGATGGCCACCGGCTTGTTGTCGAACGGCTGGCTCGGCGGGCGCGAGGCCCAGTCGATGGCGTTCTTCAGCACGCCGGGGATGGAGTAATTGTACTCCGGCGTCACGAACAGGATGGCATCCGCCGCCGCAAGCTGGGCGCGGAAGCGCTCCACCTCCGGCGGATAGCCGGCGAGGCGCACGTCGTCATTGTAGTGCGGCAGGTCGCCGATTTCGGCCGCCTCGATGGTCATGCCCTCGGGGGCAAGCTCCATGGCTGCCTTGAGGGCCATCGTGTTGTAGGAGCCCTTGCGCAGGCTGCCGGAAATTCCCACCACCCGGATCGGGCGGGCATCGCTGGACATATGTCGTCTCCTTGAAACGGGATCGGTCTTCAACCGTTGAACGTTCAACCCTGACGGCGCAGGAAGCCGGTGATGGTCACACGCTCCCAGATGTCCGCCTTCCTGAAGGGGTCGGCCGCGTTGAACGCCTCGACGGCCGCGCGGTCCGGCGCCTCGATGAGGAAGAGGCTGCCGATCATCGTGGTTCCATCGTCGGCCACCAGCGGACCGGACATGACGATCTCGACCCCGAAGGCGGAGGTGTCGGACAGGAAGGCCTTGTGCGCCTCGTAATGGGCGAGGCGGGTGTCGAGCGCGCCGGGGCGGTCGATACCGTGGATGGCGAACAGCATGGAATGGGCTCCTTCGCGAGCGGGGCGGCACGCGGCCTCAAGCCGGTGTCGCCCCGTCCGGGTGATAACACGCCGTCTTTTCAGAACGGCGTCAGGTGATCAGTTCGTCTTGGTGGGCGCCTTGGTGGCCATGGCGGCGGCGTCCGCCCAGCTCGGGCAGGCGCGGGCGTCCAGCGGCACGTCGTAGGGCTGGTAGTTGGAGGCGTTGACCACGGTGGGCTTCAGCACCACCTCGGTCACGATGGCCTCGTTGCGCAGCGCGCGGATGGCCACCATGGTGCCGATGCAGCCCTGCACGAAGCCGTTGTAGTCGCCCGTGGCCAGCAGCTTGCCGGCCTTGATGGCGTCCACCGCCTCCTTCGTGCCGTTGATGCCGATGACCTTGGCCTTGCGGTTGGCGCCGTCCAGCGCCTCGATGGCGCCGATGGCCATGGCGTCGTTGGCGGCCAGCACGCCGTCGATCTGCGGATGGGACTGCATCAGGTTCTCCATCACCTGCAGGCCCTGCAGGCGCTGGTAGTTCGCCGGCTGGCTGGCGAGCAGCTTCACGTCCTTGTTTTCCTTGATGGCGTCATTGAAGCCGCGCACCCGGTCGATGTTGGTGAGCGAGCCCTTCACGCCCTCAAGGATCACCACATTGCCCTTGCCGCCCATCTCCTTCAGCAGATAGCGGCCGGTTTCTAGGCCGAGGCTGTAGTCGTCCGCGCCGACGAAAGCGAGGAACTTGCCACCGGCCGAACGGTCGGTGACGTTCACCACCGGAATCTTGGCCTCGTTGATCTGTTCCACGCCGGGCACCATGGCCTTGTAGTCCACCGGCACGAAGACGATGGCGCTCGGCTTCTTGACGATCACGTCCTCGATCTGGCTGAGCTGCTCGGGGATCGAATCCGGCTTGGTGGGAATGTAGTGCACCACCTTGGCGCCCATGGACTTCGCCGCCACCTCGGCGCCCACGCGCACGGTCTGGAAATACGGGTTGGTCTGGTTCTTGGTGAAGACAGCGATGGTCTCGTCCGCGGCGAGTGCGCCGGTGGACAGGAGCGCCACCGGCAGCGCCGCGGCGATGAGCTTGAGGTTCGACTTCAACGTCTTCATGGGGGTCTTCCTCCGATTTTTGATATTTGGCTGGTTACTTCGATGACGCTTCAGGACCGCTTGCGGCTGATCATGTCGAGCCACACGGCGAAGACGACGATCACGCCCGTCACCAGAGGCTGCCAGCTCGCGTTGACCGCGAGCAGGTTCATGCCGTTCAGCACCAGCGTGAGGATGAGCGCGCCGACGAAGGTGCCGAACACGCTGCCCACCCCGCCGAACAGCGAAGCGCCTCCGATGAGCACCGCCGCGATGGCCGGCAGCGTCATCGCCTCGCCGATGTCGCCCTCGGCCGAGTTCAGCCGGGCAAGGAAGACGATGGAGGCGACGCCCGCCATGGCGCCGGAGAAGGCGTAGACGAGGATCAGGCGCCGATCGACCGGGATGCCCGAAAGCCGCGCCGCCACCGGGTTCGCGCCGATGGCATAGATCTGCTGCCCCCACACGGTGCGCTGGGCGAAGACGGCACCGGCCACGAGGAAGCCGACCATGAGGTAGACCGGGATCGGGATGCCGAGGAAATAGCCCGAGCCGATCTGCCGGAAGCCGGGCGGGAAGCCGTGGATGGTCTCACCGGCCATGTAATAATAGGTCAGCCCGTGCAGCACCCACAGCATGCCATAGGTGGCGATGAAGGAGGGGATGCGCAGCTTCGCCACCATCAGCCCGTTGCAGATGCCGATGGCGCAGCCGCTGGCGAGCCCGGTGAGGGTGCCCAGCGCCGGCGAGCCGGTGGCCTTGATGACGGTGGCGGCGAGGCAGGCGGACAGCCCGATGTTCGCGCCCACCGAGAGGTCGAGCCCGCCGGTGAGGATCACCAGCGTCAGCCCCGAGGCGAGGAAGAACAGGAGGCTCGCCTGCCTGAGCACGTTGAGGATGTTGTTGGTGGTGAAGAAGGCATCCGTCGCGACGCTCAGCGCCACGCACAGGAGGCCCGCCGCCAGCAGCCGGTAGATCAGCTGCTGCATGTCCTTGGACAGATGGATGCGGGGCGTGCCCGCGGAGATGTCGCCGGCGAGGCTCATGACTTCTTGCTCCGCATGCCGTCGAGGAAGAGGGCGAAGATGACGAGGACGCCGATGCAGGCCACCTGCACCGAGGAGGGCACGGCCATGAGGTTCAGCCCGTTGCGCAGCACGCCGACGGTGAGCACGCCCATGAGGGTGCCGAAGATCCAGCCGTTGCCGCGCTCGAAGGAGGTGCCGCCCAGCGCCACGGCGGCGATGGCGTCGAACTCCATGCCGATGGCGGCGGTGGGATGGCCGGCATTCATGCGCGCCGTCATCAGGAGCGCCGCGACGCCGGCCATGGCCCCGCCGAGCATGTAGACGGAGATCAGCAGCCGCCGCCACTTCACACCCGCCAGCGTCAGCGCCTCGCGGTTGCCGCCCAGCGCGCAGATGTAGGTGCCGAAGCGGGTGTGGTAGAGCAGCACATGGAACAGGGCGTAGAAGCCCGCGCCGATGAGGATGGGGTTCGGGATGCCCGCCACATCGCCGGAATAGACCTGCCGCACGAAGCGCGGGATGCCCACCACGCTCTGCCCGTCCGAGACGATGAGCGCGAGCCCCTGCGCGGCGCCGAGCGTGCCCAGCGTGGCGACGAAGGGCGGAATGCCCAGCACCGACACCAGCCAGCCGTTGGCGAGGCCGAAGGCGAGGCCCACGCCCAGCGCTCCGGCGAGCCCGAGCAGCAGCGATTGGGTCGCCACCACGATCAGCGCCAGCACCAGCGAGGCGAGGGTGAGCACCGCGCCCATGGAGAGGTCCAGCCCCTCCGTCATGATGATGAGCGTCATCGGTAAGGCGAGGAGCAGCAGGATCACCGACTGCACCAGGATGTTGGAGATGTTGCCGGCCGTCAGGAAGCCGGGGCTCGCCACCGCGAACAGCACGCCGAGCACGGCGAGCGCCACGGCGACGCCGGGCACGGACGGGATGCGCGCCCGCGCGGGAGTTGAGGGAGAAAGGGCGTGGTCACTCATCGTGCATCCCCATTCGAACGATATTTTCTTCGGAGAGGTCGGCGCGGCCGAGTTCGCCGACGATGCGCTTGCCGCGCATGACGTAGGCGCGGTCGCAGACATGGACGATCTCCGCCTGCTCGGAGGAGATCATGAGCACCGCCGCTCCTTCGGCCACCAATTGGTCGATGAGGGCGAAGATCTCGGATTTTGCGCCCACGTCGATGCCGCGGGTGGGCTCGTCGAAGATGAACAGGCGCGTGCCGGCGGCGAGCCACTTGCCGATTACCACCTTCTGCTGGTTGCCGCCGGAGAGGACGGCGACGCTCTGGTTCGGCGAGGGGGTGGCGATGCGCAGGCGCTGGATCATCTCCTGCGCCGAACGCCGCGCCTTGCCGGGGGAGAACATGTTGCTGGGAAAGAGCTTCGGCAGACCTGCCACGGCGAGGTTGTCGCTGACCGTGCGGATGAGCGCGAGGCCCTCCGCCTTGCGGCTCTCCGGGATGAGGCCGACGCCGGCGAAGGCGGTGGCGTCCGGCCCGCCGGTCCTCGGCTTGCCGAAGATGCGCACCTCGCCCGCCGTCACCGGATCGGCGCCGAAGATCGCGCGCGCCACCTCGGTGCGGCCGGAGCCGACGAGGCCGCACAGGCCGACGATCTCGCCCGCCCGCACCTTCAGGTCGATGTCGCGGATGCCGTTGCTGGACGAGAGGCCCCTGGTCTCCAGCACCACCTCGCCCGGCTCGGTGGCGAAGCGGCGGGGATAGGACATGTCCACGTTGCGACCGACCATCATCCGCACCAGCTCGTCCGGCGAGGTCTCGCCGGGGAGCGCGCGGCCCACCAGCTTGCCGTCGCGCAGCACGGTGATGCGGTCGCCGAGGGCGAACACCTCGGCCATGCGGTGGGAGATGTAGACGAGGGCGACGCCCTTCGCCTGCAGCTGGCGCATCACCTCGAACAGCCGCTCGGTCTCGCGGTCGGAGAGGGCGGCGGTGGGCTCGTCCATGACGAGGATGCGGGCATCCTGCGACAGCGCCTTGCCGATCTCCACCATCTGCTGCTGGGCGACGCCGAGCTGGTGCACCTTGGTGCGCGGGTCCACATCGAGGCCGATGAGGTCCAGCACCTTCTGCGCCTCGCGATAGAGGCGGCGACGGTCCATCAGGCCGGGAATACGCGAGGGAAATTCGCGGCCGAGGAAGATGTTCTGCGCCACGTCCAGATAGGGGACGAGCGAGAACTCCTGAAAGATCACCGCGATGCCGAAGCGCCGCGCATCGGCGGGGGAGCGGATCTCCACTTTCTCGCCGTTGTGGAAGTATTCGCCCGCATCGGCCTGATAGGCGCCGCAGAGCACCTTCATGAGCGAAGACTTGCCGGCGCCGTTCTCGCCGAGGAGCATGTGGACCTCGCCCGGCCACACGGCGAAGGATACGTCGTCCAGCGCCTTCACGCCCGGGAAGGTCTTGGAGATGCCCTTCAGCTCCAGGATGGGGGTGGCGGGCACGGCCGGGGGCGCGGCCAGTTCGAGGCGAGGCGTCGTTGCCATGACCGCCCTCATGGTGCGTCTCCTTGCTGTGTGTCGCGGGGCCGGAAGATCTTGCCGGGATTGAGAATGCCGTCGGGATCGAGGGCGCCCTTCACGAGGCGCATCACGTCCACCGCGTCGCCCAGTTCGAGGGGCAGGAAATCCATCTTGCCGAAGCCGATGCCGTGCTCGCCGGTGCAGGTGCCTTCCAGCGCGATGGCGCGGCGGGCGAGGCGGTCGCAGAAGGCCTTGGCGCGGGCGAGTTCCTCGGCGCTGGCGGGATCGATCAGCACCAGAAGGTGGAAATTGCCGTCGCCCACATGGCCCACCACCGGGGCGGTGAGGCCGCTTTCCGCGATATCCGCCGCCGTCTCCACCAGGCATTCGGCGAGGCGGGAGATGGGCACGCACACGTCGGTGATCATCGCCTTCGCCCCGGGGCGCAGGGCGAGGCCGGCGTAAAGCGTGTTGTCGCGGGCATGCCAGAGGCGGCTGCGCTCCTCCGGCGTCGTCGCCCACTGGAAGCCCTCGCCGCCGAACTCGGCCGCCAGCGCCTCAGTGGTCTCCGCCTGCTCGGCCACATAGGCCTTGGAGCCATGAAACTCGAAGAACAGGTGCGGCACCTCGGGCAGGCCGAGCTTGGCGTGCAAATTCATGCCGCGCATCATCACCGCATCGAGCAGCTCCACCCGCGCCACCGGCACGCCGGACTGGATGACGGCGATGGCCGTGTCCACCGCGGCTTTCAGATCCGGGAAGGCGCAGACGGCGGAGGAGATGGCCTCCGGCTGCGGATGCAGCTTCAGCGTCACCTGAGTGATGACGCCGAGCGTGCCCTCGGCGCCCACGAACAGGCGGGTGAGATCGTAGCCGGCGGCGGACTTGCGCGCCCGCTGCGCGGTGCGGATGACGCGGCCGTCGGCCAGCACCACTTCCAGCGCCAGAACATTGTCCTTCATGGTGCCGTAGCGCACCGCCATGGTGCCCGAGGCGCGGGTGGAGGTCATGCCGCCGATGGAGGCGTCGGCGCCGGGATCGATGGGGAAGAAGAGGCCCGTATCACGCAGCTGGGCGTTGAGCTGCTTGCGGGTGATGCCGGGCTGGACGGTGACGTCCATGTCCTCCGCATTCACCCTGAGCACCCCATTCATCCGCCCCATGTCGAGGCAGACGCCGCCGTGCAGCGCCGCCGCGTTCCCCTCCAGCGAGGTGCCCGCGCCGAATGCGACCACCGGCAGCCTCAGCTCGCGGCACAGGCGCACGACCGCCTGCACCTCGGCGGTGGTTTCGGGAAACACCACCACGTCCGGCGGTGTCGCCGCATGATAGGCCTCGCTGCGGCCATGGTCGGCGAGCACGCCGGGGGCGCGGGTGGCCCGTTCCCCGACGATCTCGGCGAGCCGTGCCAGGACGCCATCCATGGGATGCGCTGCGATGGGCATATGGGCAGACATGCGTTCCTCCCTTCGCGCGTCCCGTTGGCCGGGCTTGCTGCGCGTCTGTCCGTCCCGTTACGCCGCCTGCGAAGCCGCGGCGGATACGGGGTTGAGCTTGAAATCGTAGGTCAGCGCGCACCACGGCGTGTCCATCGCCCGGCCGTCCGGCGCGGTGCCCGGCGCATGGGCGATGAAGTCGCGGATGAGCGAATCCTTCACCCCAAACACCGCGTCGCTGTCGAGATAGGTGTCGCCGGCGACGAACACATGGGTCACGAGCTTCTCGTGGCCGGGTGCCTCGATCATGAAATGCACATGGGCCGGCCGCCAGGGATGACGCCCCTGCGCCTCCAGCATCTTGCCCACCGGCCCGTCGTGCGGAATGGGATAGGCGGCGGGCTTGATGGACCAGAAGGCGAACCGGCCCTGATCGTCCGTGCGCAGGCGGGCGCGGGCGACGAGGCCGTCGTCCTCGTGCTGCACGTCGTAATAGCCGTCCACGTCCGAGTGCCAGACATCGACGATGGCGTTCGCGAGCGGCGTGCCGTCCAACGTCGCGACCGAGCCGGAGACGAACATGGGCTCGCCCTCCAGATGCCCGGAAATATCCGTGCCGTTCGCCACCTCCGGCGGGCCGTCCACATAGAAGGGACCGAGCACGGTGCTCTCGGTGACCGCCGTCTGGTGGTCGTGATTGATGGCGTCCACCAGCATGGAGACGCCGAGCGTGTCCGACAGCAGGATGAACTCCTGCCGCGTGCCGGTGCACATGTGGCCGGTGTCCGTGAGGAAGGCGACGCCCTTCTCCCATTCCGCCTGGGTGGGGCGCACCTCGCGGATGAAATTGTGCAGGTGGCGCACGAGCGCCTCGCTAATCTCGCGGGTGCGGGCATCAGGCGCGTTGGCGACGCGCTCCAGCACCGCCTCGGTGATGGAAAACTGGTCGAAATTCCTCATGCGAGCCTCCCGTCATTCTTGTCGAGATCCGGCTCGCCCAGTCCGGCGAGCCATTCGGCGAGGCGGACCGTGGCGATGAAGTCCGTCTCTCCGTCGCCGCGCCCGATGAGCGCGCCGTAGATCTCCCGCGTGAGCGTGGCGAGGGGCATGGCCATCTCGGCGGCGTGGCCGGCCCCGACGATGAGGTCGAGATCCTTGGCCATCTGCCGGCAGGAAAAGGTGGAATTGAAGTCGCGCGTCTCAAGGCTTTTGGCCTTGTAGTGGACCATGGGCGAGCCCACCGCGCTGTTGGTGAGCACGTCCAGGATATCCTGCCAGGCCAGATTCCCCTTGCGGGCGAGCACGATGCTCTCGCCCATCATGGCCGCCGAGACCGCGATCATCAGGTTCACGGAGAGCTTGGCGTAGCGCGCCTCTTCCTGCGTCCCGAGATATTTCTGGGCGCGGGTGAAATCCTTGGCCACCGGCTCGAAAGTGTCGAACGCCGCGCGGGAACCGGAGACGAAGCAGGTGAGGTTGCCGGTGTGGGCGATGGCGGCGTTGCCGGAGACCGGTGCGCGCAGATAGTGGATGCCCGCACGCTCCGCCGCCGCGCCCAGCTCGGCGGAGATGCCGGGGCTGACGGTGGAGGTCTCCACCAGGATCGCGCCCTTGCGCATGGCGGAGAGCAGCGGCCCCTCCAGCGCGACAGCCCTGAGTGCCTTATCGTCCGGCAGCGAGGTGAAGACGATGTCGCGGCCGGCCGCATCCTGAAGCGTCGCGGCCGGGGTGACGCCACCGGCGGCGGCCTCGGCGATGCGCTCCTGATCGCGGTCGAAGCCGGCGATGTCGCGGCCCGCGCCGGCGAGGCGGGTGGAGATGGGCAGGCCCATCTTGCCAAGCCCGATCCAGCCGAGGGTCAAAGTGTCAGCCATCATCCTCTCCTCACGCCGCCTTTTTGCCGAGGCCAAGCTCATCGACGATGCGCGCGCCCGAGGCTTTGAGCCGGGCGAGCTTCTCGTCGAGGCCGCTGGCGAGCAGCGTCCTGTTCTTCTTCATGAAACGACCGGCGATCATCACCGCCTCCACATCGCCGCGCCCCGCCTGCATCACCACGGTGGCGACGGGATCATGCACCGGCTGGAGATGCAGCGCGCGGGCGTCGATCAGGACGAGGTCCGCCTGCTTGCCGGGGGCGAGGGAGCCGATGCGGGCGTCGAGGCCCAGCATCCGCGCGCCCTCGATGGTGATCCATTCCAGCGCCTGCCGAACCCGCACCGTGGACGTGGGCGGAATGGCGCCGGTGTCGCGGCGGCTGTCCGTATTGTCGAGCACCCGCTGCATGCCAAGCGCGATGCGCGCGACGCCCATCATGTCGCCGGCGAGCACGCTTTCCAGATCCACCCCAACGGAGGGCGCCGCGCCGCGCTTCAGCAGGCGGCCGGTGACGGGGAAGCCGTGGCCCTGCGTCATCTCGTTTTCCGGCGTCACCGAGAAGGAGGCGCCGAGGTCCACGAGGCGGGAGAACAGCTCGTCCGACAGGTCGTTGCCGTGGACAACGTTGATGCCGGGGCCGACCAGCCCCTCGGCGATCAGCGTCTCCCAGCCGCCCGGCGTCTTCGCCGCGCCGCCGCCCTGGTGCATGGAGGCGACGAGTCCGAACTCGCGGGCGAGCCGGAAATCGGCGCGCGCGACCTCCATGGTGGAGTAATGCGGGCCGAGGATGGCGAGGCCCAGCGTCAGCAGACCGTCGTCGCTGGCGAACGGGCCGCGGCGCAGGCGCTCGATCTCGGCGCGCGGATGCGGCACTTCGGAGAAATGCGGCTCGCCTGGCTTGGCATCGGGCTTGGGGGAGCCGTGGAAGAAGGCGGCGCGGATGCCGCCTTCCTGAAGCGCCGCGACGGCGGCGTCTGTGTGGTCCGGGGTCGGGTTGTTGTGGCACCAGTCCACCAGCGTGGTGGTGCCGGCGTCGATCTGGCCGAGCGCGCCCACAAGGGTGGCAATACCGATGTCGTCGGGCCGGAAGCGGGTGGCGAGACCCGCGTGGACCCAGCGGAAATATTCCAGCAGCGTCCAGTCGGCGGCGAGGCTCCTCAGCCCCGTCTGCCAGGTATGCATATGCGCATTCACGAAGCCGGGCACGCAGATGCGGCCCTTCGCGTCCACCTGCTCGGCGTCCGCCGCCTCGATGCGCGGGGCGATGGCGGCGATGCGGCCATCCGCGATCAGGATGTCGCCCGTCTTGAGGTCGCCGATGGCCGGCTCCATCGAGAGGATGGTGGCGCCACAGATGAGGGTGCGCGCGCCCATCAGGCCGCCTCCTCCGCGGGCACCGCCGCCACCGGCCGCTCGCCGGAATAGGCGCGGGCGATGAGGTCGCGGATGCCGTCGCGCGTCACGGGGCGCGGGTTCCAGTAGGGGTTTTCCACGGCGAGGTCGGCAGCCGTCTCGATGCCGTCCGCCGGCATTCCGATGTCGCAGAGCGCGCGCGGCACGCCGAGCGCCCGCACCAGATCGAACAGCCCCTGCGCCGCATCCGGCGCGCCCAGCGCGCGGGTGATGGCCGCCATCGCCTCCGGCGCGGCGGGGGCGTTGTAGGCCACCGCGTGGGGGAGAACGATGGTGTGCGTCTCCGCGTGGGGCAGGTTGAAGGTGCCGCCGAGCGTGTGGCAGAGCTTGTGGTGCAGCGCCATGCCCACCGCGCCGAGGCAGCAGCCGCACAGCCACGCGCCATAGAGCGCCATGGTGCGGGCCTCGATATTCGCCGGCTCGTGGATGAGGATGGGCAGTGCCGAGGAGAGGGTGCGGATGCCGTCCTCCGCCATCAGCGAGATCACAGGATTGCGGTCCCGCGCATAGAGCGCCTCCACCGCATGGGCGATGGCGTTGACGCCGGAGGTGGCGGAGAGGCCGGGCGGAAGGGTGAGCGTCAGATCCACGTCGTAGATGACCACCTCGGGCAGCACGTCCAGCGAGCGGATGGTGGTCTTGCGCCCCTCCTGCGTCTCACCGAGGATGGGCGTCATCTCCGAACCCGCATAGGTGGTGGGAATGACGAGCTGCGGCACCCCGGTGCGCAGCGCCAGCGCCTTGCCGAGGCCGGTGGTGGAGCCGCCACCCAGCGCCACGACGCAATCGGCATCGGCCACCTTCAGCGCGGCGAGCGCCTGCTCGGTCACCTCCACCGGGGTGTGCATGGTGGCGCCGGGAAAGACCCCCGCGCAGGCTTCACCAATGAGCCCGCCGATGCGCTCGCCCTCCCCCGCCTGCTGCGGCGTGGTGAGCACCAGCGCCCGCCGCGCGCCGAGCCGCGCCACCTCGGCGCCGACCTCGGCGACGGTGCCGCGGCCGAAGCGGACGCGGATGGGCAGGGCCTCGTAGGTGAAGGTCTCGATCATGGTTCAGATCCGTCTGCGGCGCGCACGGGCGCGCCTTGGGGCTCACTCGCCGGCGAGAAGCGCGTCGCGCGGACGCGGCGCCGCAGCGGCGGCGGCGGGCGTACGGGCCTCGATGGCGCCGAACGCCGCGTCCTCGGCCACATAATCGACTTGGAAGCGGGCGATGCGCAGGTCCGCCAGCTCCTGCCGGACACGCAGATGCTCGGGATGGGAGGCGTAGGCGGCGAGATCGGCGGCGGTGGCGAACTCGGTCACCAGCACCACGTCGCAGGCATAATCCACATCGGAGATGTCGAGACCGATCTCCACGCGGGTCATGCCGGCGACGCGGCCGCGCAGGCCCTCGAACGCGGCCTTGACCTTCTGGCGGGCGGCGGCGCGCTCCTCGCGCGTGTCTCCGCTGACCCGCCACATCACGATGTGGCGGATGGGTCCCATCATTGGCGTTTCCTCGACCTATTGGTCTTTCGTTGGATGTGAGTTTTGACTTGCGCGCAGCGGAAATAAACGGGATTTTCCGGAACTGTCTTTTGCGCAAAGTGGAAATATGGATCGCCTGACCCAGATCGAGGTGTTCGTGAAGACCGCCGAGCTGCGCAGCCTGTCGCGTGCGGCGGAGGCGCTGGGCATGTCCAACGCGGCGGCGAGCCGGCATCTCGCGGCGCTGGAGGAGCGGCTCTCCGCCCGCCTCATCGAGCGCAACACCCGCCGCCTGTGGCTGACCGAGGCGGGGCAGGAATTCTACCAGCGCAGCGGCACGCTCCTCACCGAACTGGCCGAAGCCGAAGAGGCGGTGAACGAGCATACCCTCGCCCCGCAGGGCCTGCTGCGGGTGACAAGCTCGCTCTCGTTCGCCACCATCTATCTCGCGCCCATGCTGCCGCAGTTCCGCAAGCTCTATCCCAAGCTCAACGTGCATATCGCGGTGGCCAACCGCTATCTCGACTTCATCGAGGCGGGCATCGACGTCGCCATCCGCACCCGCCTGCACGAGCCCGACACCAACATCATCGTGCGCCGCCTCGGACGGATGCGGCGGGTGCTGGCCGCCTCGCCGGCCTATCTGGAGGAGCACGGCCGCCCGCGTGAGCCGGCCGACCTCACGCGACACGACATGCTGGTCTACAATCTCGCACAGGACCCCTTCTCCCTGCGCCTCACGAAAGGCGACGCGGAGCGTACCGTGCGCATCACCGGCGCGCTGGACTGCAACGACGGGCAGGTGATCCGGCAGGCCGCCCTCTCGGGGCTCGGCATCCTCATCCAGCCGCTCTACATCGTGCAGGACGACCTCGCGTCCGGGCGGCTCGTGGCCGTGATGCAGGACTGGCAGCTGCCCATGCTGACCATGAACATCGCCTACCAGAACCGCGAGCGCCTGCCGGCCAAGATCCGCGTGTTCACCGACTATCTCGTCAACTATGTGCGCCAAGTCTCGAGCGCCGGCATCTGGTCCGCCTGACGCAGGCGCGGCTGTCGCCAACGCTCAAGCTGGGCCATGATGGCGACCCCGATACCCTGCGATCACGGGCCGCCCATGCAGCACATCCTCGGCGCCTTCGCCGCCCTCGACCCGCTGATCGCGCTGGGGGTGTTCATCGCCACCGCCGCCACCGATGCCTGCTACGTCGCCTTCACCTCGGCGGTGGTGGCGCGCCGGCGCCTGTCGGCGGCCAACTGGTCCAGCGTCTGGTACATGCTCTCCTCGTTCGCCGTCATCAGTTACACGGAGAACTGGGTCTATGTGGTGTTCGCGGCGGTGGGTTCCTGGGTGGGCGCCTTCCTGTCGCTGACCCTCCTCCACCGCCCCGGCGGCAAGCCCGCGCCGGTCGGCTCCTCCCCGCCGGAATGACGCGCGGAGCCCTCACTCCGGCGCGTCGATGAGCGGATCGGGCCGGGCGAAGGCGGCGAGCGCGGGGCGATCTGCGAGGGTGATGACGGCGCCCCGGCTCGTCACGCCGTGGGTCTTCAGCACGGCGAAGGCGCGGGAAAGGTTCTCCGGCGTCATGCCCAGGAGCGAGGACAGCACCCGTTTCTCGAACGGCAGGGTGATGCGGTCCGCCCCCTCCCCATCGGCGCGCTGGAGCAGCCAGTTGGCGAGGCGCTCGGCGCCCGTTCGCAGCTTCTGGCCCTTCACTTCCTTCACCGCCCGGCGATAGCCGCGGGCCAGCTCGGTGACGACGGCGCGGGTGAAGGCCGGGTCGGTGCCCAGCGCGTCGCGCACCTTTTCCGCCGGGATCATCAGCACCTGCGATTTCTTGAGGGTGCGGGCGGACTGGAGATAGATGCGCGCGTTGAGCACCGCGGCGAGAATGAAGGTGCCCACCGGCGGAAAGCGCTGAAGAAAGGCCGTGCGCACCAGTTCCGCGAAGGTCTCCTCGCGGGCGCGCCCTTTCCATGAGCACCCTCGCCTTCACCGTGTGCTTCGCGGTGTGGACGATCTTCTCCATCATCGGCATCCGCATCCGGCAGGATCTCGGGCTCTCGGACACCGAGTTCGGCCTGCTCATCGGTACGCCCATCCTCACCGGATCGCTCATCCGCGTGGCCCTGGGCGTGTGGGCGGATGTCTATGGCGGGCGCGTGGTTTTCGCCCTCACATGCTGGCGGCGGCACTCGCCACCTTCCTCCTCACCTATGCCGCGACCTACCCCCAATTCCTGCTGGCAGCACTCGGCGTCGGCATCGTCGGCGGCTCCTTCTCGGTGGGCGTCGCCTATGTCTCGCGCTGGTATCCGGCAGGCCGGCATGATCGCCGCCGCCTTCTCCGTGCCGGCGATCCTGTTCCGCGCCTATGGCGGGCATCTCTCCGACGTCTACGGCGCGCGGCGGGTGATGTACTGGACCTTCCTCGTCTCCGGACCACCGCGAGACCAAGAGGAGGCGGTGATCCGCGCCTTGCTCGAGCAGGAGGTGAAGGTGCCCACGGCGGACGAGGCCACCTGCCGGCGCAATTTCTCTCGCAACCCGGCCCTCTTCCGCACCGGGGATGATGGCGGGAGGCCACGACGCGCGTCCGACGGGGCTGGACATTTAATTTTATCCGGGTATTTTTATGAACATTGCAGGAATCGCCCCATGTCCTTTTTCCCCGCCAGACCTTGCACCGCCTTCGCCGGAACACGCCTTCTCCGCAGCGGCCCTCTCGTCGAGGTGGCGATGGCGGTGAAGGCGGCGATGGCAGAGGACAGCGCCCCGCTTCTCGTCTTCGACGATACGACCGGCCGCGTGATCGATCTCGACCTGCGTGGCAGCGACGCCGAAGTCATCGCCCGCCTGGATATGCCGAAGACACCGGCCATGGCCGAACCAAGCCCTCCGGCCAAAGGCCGTGGTCGCCCCAAGCTTGGCGTCGTCGCCCGCGAGGTGACCCTTCTGCCCCGGCACTGGGACTGGCTCGCAGCCCAGCCGAGCGGTGCTTCCGCCACCTTGCGCCGGCTCGTGGACGAGGCCCGACGTCGGGAAGCCCCACAGCAGCAGCGCCGCACCGCGCAGTCCGCCGCCTATCATTTCATGCAGGCGCTGGCCGGCGACTTCGCGGGCTATGAGGAAGCCACCCGCGCCCTGTTCGCAGACGACCGGGACGGGCTGGTGCGGACGACCGCAGGCTGGCCCGCGGACGTACGCGCTCATGTCCTGCGCCTCGCCTTCGACGCCTGAGCGGCATTAAAGCCGCGGCAACCGGAGGGGCGCAGTGTGGGACAACCGCCGGAGCCACCATGTCCGACCAGACCGCGCCGCCCCCATTCCCCGCCTATGCCCTCTCCGGCGCCACACCCAGGGATCGTCCGGCGATGGCGCAGCTGTGGGTGGAGACCTGGGCGAAGACCATGCCCGATATCGACTTCGTCGCCCGCCTGCCCTGGCTGGAAAGCCATCTGGATGGCCTTTCAGCCGGCGGCGCGCTGATCCGCGTGGCACGGGAAGGCGGCGAAGACGGGCAGGTCGCCGGATTTGTCGTCATCCATCCCGGCACCGGCTATCTCGATCAGCTGGCCGTGGCGCCGCGGGTGTGGGGCAAGGGCGCGGCCGAGGCGCTGATGGCGGAGGCGCGACGGATCTCCCCAACCCTCGTCGCCCTCGACGTGAATCAGGACAATCCACGCGCGGTCCGCTTCTACGAGAAAATGGGGCTCGCCATCGTCTCGGAGGGCGCCAATCCCATGTCCGGCCGGCTGACCTACCGGATGGAGTGGCGCGGCGCCTGAAAGCTAGGCCGCCGCATGGAACTGGAGCTGGGCCAGGCGGGCGTACAGACCGCCCTTCGCGACCAGTTCGGCATGGGTGCCCTCGTCCACGATCCGCCCGGCTTCCATCACCAGAATGCGGTCCGCCGACAGCACCGTTGCGAGGCGATGGGCGATGACCAGGGTGGTCCGCCCTTCCATGGACCGTTCGAGCGCCGTCTGCACCAGCGTTTCACTCTCCGCATCGAGCGCGCTCGTGGCTTCGTCGAGCAGGAGGATGGGCGCACCGCGCAGGATGGCGCGGGCGATGACGATGCGCTGTCGCTGGCCGCCGGACAGCGTGACGCCGCGTTCGCCCACCATGGTGTCCCACCCGTGCGGCATGCCGGCGACAAATTCGTCCACCAGCGCCGCGCGGCCGGCCGCTTCGACCTCGGCATCGGTGGCGTCTGGCCGTCCCAGGCGGATGTTGGCGCGCACGCTGTCGGCAAAGATCGCCACCTCCTGCGGCACCAGCGCCATCTGCCGCCGCACAGCGACGGGATCTGCATCACGGATATCGATGCCGTCGAGGAGGATGCGGCCGGCCTGCGGATCATAGAACCGCTCCAGCAGCTGGAACACCGTGCTCTTGCCGGCCCCGGACGGGCCGACCAGAGCCACCCGCTCGCCGGGCCTGATGGTGAACGAGACCGCGGCCAGCGCCGCATGGTCCCGCCGCGTCGGATAGGAGAAGGACACCTCGTCGAAGGCAATGGCGCCGCTGACCCGCGCCGGCAGCGTCACCGGGTTCGCAGGGGCGCGCACCTGCGGCTCCACCTTGAGCAGTTCGCCGATACGCTCGGCGGCGCCGGCGGCGGCCGACATCTCGCCCCATGTCTCGGACAGGTTGCCGAGGGAGGCGGCGGCCAGCACCGCGTAAAGCACGAACTGGCTCAGCGCGCCGGACGTCATGGTCCCGGCCAGCACGGACTGCGCACCGGCCCACAGCACCGCCACGACTGATCCGAACACGAGGAAGATGGCGATGCCGGTCAGCCAGCCGCGGGCCTGCGTCGCTTGCCGGGCGGCATCGAAGGCATGGTCAACGGCGCCGTCGAACCGCTGCCGCGCCGCGCCCTCGGCGCTCGCCGCCTGCAGCGCGCGCATGCTGTTCAGCGCCTCTGCGGCATAGGCGGAGGCATCGGCGAGCGTATCCTGCGCCTGTCGGGTCAGCCGGCGCACCTTGCGCCCCGAGGCCATGAGCGGCAGCACGATGATCGGGATCGCCACCAGCACGAGGCCAGAGAGGCGCGGGCTGGTCACCACCATCATCGCCACGGAGCCGATGCACATCATGAGATTGCGCAGCGCCGTCGAGGCGGAAGCGCCGACCGCGGACTTGAGCTGCGTGGTGTCGGCGGTGAGGCGGGAGGTGAGTTCGCCCGAACGGGCCGAATCGTAGAAGGCGCCATCGAGCGTGACCAGGCGGGCGAATACCGCCGTGCGCAGATCCGACACGACCCGCTCGCCAAGGGTGGTGACCAGGTAGTAGCGGCAGGCCGAGGCGAGGGCGAGGACGGCGGCCACCGCCACCAGCACCCCGAAATACTGGTCCACGAGGCCGGCATGGTCTTCGGCAAATCCGAAATCGATCATCCGCCGCACCGCGACAGGCAGCGCCAGCGTGGCCAGCGCGGCGGCGAGCAGAGCGCAGACCGCAGCGGTCACCCGACCGCGATACCGCATCAGGTAGGGCGCAAGGCTCGCCAGCGGCTTCAGATCGCGCCTGCGCTTCTCAGCCTCGGCGCGGGTTTCGGGGCTGTCGACAGGGGCAGATGAGGTGTCGGCTTGTGTCAAGGCATCCACTCAGCTATAGACCCGCCACTTCCGTCAGGAACCGAAATTGACGCTGCCCTCCCTGGCGGGGCGGGCGTGGCGATAAAGGATTGAACCAATGAAGAGCGACATCCATCCCGATTACCACTTCATCAAGGTGGTGATGACGGACGGTTCCGAGTACACGACCCGGTCGACCTACGGCAAGGAGGGTGACACCCTCCAGCTCGATATCGATCCGCGCACCCATCCGGCGTGGACCGGCGGCAGCCAGCAGCTGATGGACCGCGGCGGCCGCGTGTCCCGCTTCAAGAACAAGTTCGGCGCGCTGCTCAAGGGCTGATGCCGGCGGGGCCTTCCGGCCCCCGCTTCCCCTGCGAGGCTGCGCGCCTCCGCCGCAGCGACGCAAGCGCACAACCGGCGCTCAGATGAGGGCCGGCGACCGTTCAGGGACTGACGAGTTCAAGCCGCGGGCGGACCTGCCGCCGTCGCGGCTTTTCGTTTTTGCGGGTCTCGGCCGCCTGCGCCGCAGCAAGGCGGGCTGCGACGCCCTCGGCCAATGCGGCAAGATCGAGGGCCGCGAGGCGAGCCACGGCCGTCAGGCGGGTCATCACATTTGCGGGAAGAGCCAGCTCCAGCGGCGCGGCGGCAGCGGCCAGCTCCGCCCGGGCGATGCAGCCATCGTCCATGCTCAGCAGCAGCACCAAGCCGGACGCGATGTCCGCATTGAGGCGCGAGAGGGTTTCGCGGTCGCCGACGGAAAGCGGGCAAGCGTTCAGCCGCTCTTGCGCGGCGGCAAGCCGCGCGAAGTCGCGCCCGATCTCGTCCCCCTTGTCCCGCGCCTGATCCACCGCTCGCTCCTTTGAAGGGACCGGCATGAAGCGCAGAGCCGGCGTCCCCGTAAAGAGGAACAACGCCGCAGAAACTGGGGATATCGGGGGCTGGCCAAAGAAGAGCCGCCTTGCGGCGGCTCGAAGTCCGACAGGGAGAGTTGCCAGAAGTCCGGGGAGGATCATTTCCAGCGGACAACATGACAATGCGCGCCGCTTATTAAGGTCGCCTTAACGCGAGGCCGCTAGCCGCCCGTCCGCCCACGAACGGGCCCGGGCGCAAGCGCCGCGCTACAACTTGAACGCTGCATCCGCCGCCGCACGGGACGCGCGCTTGGCCTGCAGCGCCGATTCCAACCGCGCGATCTCCGTCTTCAGCGCGGCGATGCGCGCCTCGATCTCGTCCACCGACAGGCGGGATATGTCCGCGCCGGTCAGGGGATCGATGGGCTTCGGCCTGATCTCCTCGTCCATTGGCTTTGCTCCTCCCCTTCCCTATTCTCCGGATCGACCGCCGCCTCAGGCGCGGCTCGTTTCCTGTCCGATCCTATTTTGCGCGCCGCGGCCGGGCTGGGAAGAGGCTCGCGCCGCCGCCCCTCCTCCCGGAGCGTTCCATGTCCAGCGCCGCCGCTTTGCCCGAAACCATGACCGCCATCACCGTCAGCACGCCCGGCGGCCCCGAGGTGCTGGTGCCCGGCCCCCGTCCCGTGCCCAAGCCGGCGCCGGGCGAGGTGCTGGTGAAGGTCGAGGCCGCCGGTATCAACCGGCCGGACGTCATGCAGCGCAAGGGTCTCTATCCGCCCCCGCCCGGCGCCTCCGACATCCCGGGGCTGGAGATCGCCGGCACCGTCGTGGCGCTGGGTGAAGGCGCCACCACCTACAAGATCGGCGACAAGGTGTGCGCCCTCGTCACCGGCGGCGGGTACGCGGAATATTGCCCGGCCAATGAGGCCACTACCCTGCCCGTGCCCGACGGTCTCTCCATGGCCGAGGCCGCGGCCATGCCCGAGACCGTCTTCACCGTGTGGAGCAACGTGTTCGACCGCGGCGGCCTGAAACCGGGAGAGACGCTGCTGGTGCATGGGGGAGCGAGCGGCATCGGCACGACGGCGATACAGCTGGCCAAGGCGTTCGGCGCCCGCGTCGTGGTCACCGCCGGCTCGGACGAGAAGTGCGCCGCCTGCGTCAATCTCGGCGCGGACCTCGCGGTGAACTACAAGACGCAGGATTTCGTCACCGAGGTGAAGAGCTTCACCGCCGGCAAGGGCGCCAATGTCATCCTCGACATGATCGGCGGACCTTATATCCAGAAGAATTACGAAGCGGCCGCGCAGGATGGCCGGATCGTTCAGATTGCCTTCCAGCAGGGTGCCAAGGCCGAGGTCGACTTCATGCGCCTGATGCTGAAGCGCCTCACCCATACCGGCTCAACCCTGCGATCGCGCCCGGTGGCAGAGAAGGCGGCCATCGCGGCAGCTATCGTCGCGCATGTGCTGCCGCTGATCGCCGCCGGAAAGTACCGTCCGGTGATGGACGAGACCTTCCCGCTGGCGGACGCTGCCGGCGCGCACGCCCGCATGGACGCGAGCGCGCACGTGGGCAAGATCGTGCTGGTGGTGGGCTAGTTTCGGACAAGGCGGGGGATTGCCCCGCCTCCGATTTCAGGAGCGCCAGTCGCGCGGCGGCACGCCGCCCGAGCGCTGGATAGCCTCGATGACCTCGCGCTGGCGGCGATCGGTGCGCTTCATGTGCACCGCGATCACCGCATGGGCGGAGGGCACCAGGAACATCAACGGGAAGATCAGGCCGAGCAGGATGCAGGGCACGATCATCACCAGATTGATGATGACCGAGACGGGCTGCCCGTTCACCAGCAGGCCGACGGGCGGCAGCAGAGCGGCGAGAATGTAGATCATGGTCTTCCCGGGCCCTCCTTTGAGGCCCATCGTCCATATGGTGTGCCCTGCCCGTGCTGCAAGGATCGGGGCCGGACCATGCGCCGAACGCCGGTTGATCGGTACGCCGCCTCCGCCTATTGCGAAGAAGGGGGAACGGCGAGGCCCGAATGGGCCGGCCCAAAGGTTAGCTCATGCAGCTCAAGGCGCTTCCGCCTCAGGTCCTTATCCCGCTCATCGTCGCCTGCGCGCTCTTCATGGAGCAGGTGGACTCGACGGTCATCGCTACCTCGCTACCCGCCATCGCCGCCGACCTCGGCGAGGACCCGGTATCGCTGAAGCTGGCGCTGACCTCCTACCTCCTCTCGCTGGCCGTTTTCATTCCCGCGAGCGGCTGGGCCGCGGACCGCTACGGCGCGCGCACGGTCTTCCGCTCGGCCATCGTCATTTTCACCATCGGCTCGATCCTGTGCGGCCTGTCCTCCTCGCTGGCGGACTTCGTGCTCTACCGCATCGTCCAGGGCATGGGCGGGGCCATGATGGTGCCGGTGGGGCGCCTCGTCATTCTGCGCTCGGTGCCGAAATCCGAGCTGGTCTCCTCGCTGGCCTGGCTCACCATTCCCGCGCTGCTCGGGCCGGTGTTCGGGCCGCCGCTGGGCGGATTCATCACCACCTATTTCGACTGGCGCCTCATCTTCTTCATCAATGTGCCGATCGGCGTGCTGGGCGTGTTCCTCGCCACGCGCTTCATCGAGAACGTGCGCGAAGAGGATGTGCCGCCCCTCGACCTCAAGGGCCTGATCCTGTCGGGTGTCGGGCTGGCCGGCCTCGTCTTCGGCTTCGCCGTGCTCGGGCAGGAGGTGCTGGTGCCGCAATGGGCGGCAATCACGATTGGCGCGACGGGGGCGTTCTTCCTGTTCCTCTACGTGCGCCACGCGCGGGTCACACCCCACGCGGTACTGGATCTCAGGCTGCTGCACCATGGCACGTTCCGCGCCGGCGTGGTGGGTGGCTCCCTGTTCCGGGTCGGCATCGGCGCCATGCCCTTCCTGCTGCCCCTGATGCTGCAGCTCTCCTTCGGCCTCTCGCCCTTCGCCTCCGGCCTCCTGACTTTCACCGCCTCTGCCGGGGCGATGGCCATGAAGTTCACCGCCGCCCGGCTGTTGCGGCGCATCGGCTACAAGCGGGTTCTCCTCGCCAACGTGTTCCTGTGCAGCGGCTTCATCGCGATCAATGCCGCTTTCACACCACTGACGCCGCACTGGCTCATCGCGTCACTGCTTCTGGTGGGCGGGTTCCTGCGCTCGCTGCAGTTCACGGCCCTCAACGCGCTTAGCTATGCCGACGTGGAACCGGCCGAAATGAGCCGCGCAACCTCGTTCGCCAGCGTAGCGCAGCAGGTGTCACTGTCCTTCGGCGTCGCCGTGGCGGGCCTGGTGCTGGAAACCATGCGCGCCTCGCGCGGCGAGGTGACGGTGACGCAGGGCGACTTCTCTGCCGCCTTCCTCGTGGTGGCGGCGGTGAGCGCGCTCAGCGTCTTCTTCTTCATCCCCCTGCCGAAGGATGCCGGCGCCTCGCTCACGGCCCGCAAGCCGGATCTGGACGACCCACGCAGCGAAGTGCCTCCGGACTAGGCTTCCGCCTCGTCCGGCTCTTGCGCCCCATCCTCGGCTTTGCCGCGGAAGCCGGTGGCGAGCACATAAAGCTCGGCCGAATCAGCGCGGCTGGCAGCCGGCTTGAGGTGGCGCACCAGTGCGAAATCCCGCTTGAGGTTGGCGAGCAGCGTGCCCTCCGTTCCGCCCTGGATCACCTTGGCGAGGAAGCCGCCGCCGGGCGCGAGCACCTGGCGAGCGAAGTCCGCCGCCAGTTCCACCAGGCCGACGATGCGCAAATGGTCGGTCTTCTTGTGGCCGGTGGCGTTGGCCGCCATGTCGGACATCACGAAGTCCGCCTGCCCGCCCAGCATCTCCATCAGCCGCGCGGGTGCATCGGGGGCGAGGAAGTCCATCTGGGCGAAGGCGACGCCGGGAATAGGGTCCATCTCAAGGAGGTCGATCGCGACGATCTTGCCCTGCCCCTGCTCTAGGCCGATCTTCTGCGCCGCCACCTGGCTCCAGCCGCCCGGCGCCGCGCCGAGATCGACGATGCGCATGCCGCGCTTCAGAAGCTTCGCCTTCTCGTCGATCTCGATGAGCTTGAACGCGGCGCGCGAGCGCCAGCCCTCGCGCTTGGCGCGCGCCACATAGGGATCGTTCAGCTGACGCTGAAGCCATTTCTGCTGCGAGGTGGTGCGGCCGCGCGAGGTCTTCACGCGCACTTTCAAGGGCCGGCCGTCCGGCCCGCGGGGGGGTGTGGTCACGCTGGGCGGCTTCCGTTCGGCGGGTTCGCTTGGAAGCCGTCGGCCGAGCGGCCGTTCCGCCACACGCCGTCCGCCCGCATCATCTGCACCAGCATCCCCTCTCTCAGCCCGCGATCGGCCACCCTAAGCCGGTCGGCGGGAAACACGCGGCGCACCGCTTCCATGATGGCGCAGCCGGCGAGCACGAGATCGGCCCGCTGGGCGCCGATGCAGGGATTGGCGACACGCTCCTCGAAGCTCATGGTCATCAGCCGGTCCACCACCTGCTCGATGTGGCTGGCGCCCAGCCAAGCCCCGTCCACACGCGCCCGATCATAGCGATCGAGCCCGAGATGGATGCCGGCCACGGTCGTCACCGTACCCGACGTGCCCAGGAGATGCAGCCGGGCGGGGGCGCGCACACCCCAGCTCTGGCGCACGCCGTCGAGCATGGCGCAAACTTCGTCGACCATGGTGTGGAACACGTCCGGCGACACCTTCACGCCGCCGTGGCGCTCCGAGAGGGAAACGACGCCGACGGGCAGCGAAACCCAGGAGCGGATGCGGGCGCGCGGCGGGCCGTCGTCGCCCGCCGAACGGCGGCCGAGCCAGACCACTTCGGTGGAACCGCCGCCGATGTCGAACAGCACAGCGCCCTCGCAGGAGGGATCCACCAGCGGCGCGCAGCCTGTGGCGGCAAGCCCCGCCTCGGTGCGGCGGTCCACCACCTCCAGCGTCAGCCCGGTCCGGGCTTCCACCTGGGCGCAGAAATCCTCGCCGTTGACGGCGGAGCGGCAGGCTTCGGTGGCCACCATGCGGGCACGGGTGACGCCGCGCAGGTCCATCTTGGCGGCGCAGATTTCAAGCGCCCCGAGGGCCCGCTCCATGGCGCCGTCGCACAGACGGCCGGTCGCGCCGAGCCCTTCGCCGAGGCGGACGATGCGCGAGAAGGCGTCCACCACGCGGAAGCTGCGGGCGGTCGGCCGGGCGACCAGAAGGCGGCAATTGTTGGTGCCGAGGTCAATGGCGGCATAGATGCCCTGCGGGCTCGGCACCCGCGATTCTGTCGGGCGATCGTGGGACGGGGCGGGAGTGGCGCAGGGGCGGACGGCAGTAGGCTGGTCCTTTGGACCATCACCCGTTCCCGCACGCAGGGGAGAAACCGTTGCCTCGGCAAGGTTTCCGCTGCGGGAAGACTGCTCCGGACCCCCGGCGGGCCCGTGCGTCTCGTCCCTCATGTCCTGTCCCTCGCCGCAAGGCGGTCCCGTGCGCTCAGGCCAGCCGCAAAGGTCCGCGGCCGGCTGCGCCTTGCGGCCAGTGTAACAGCGTGCCGCCGCTGCGCAATGCCGCGGCGTGCCCTGTTCGTAATCAGGCTGAGATAAGGGTTACTCGGCGGCGGCGCGGCCCTTGAGGTCGAGGGTCAGGCCGGCGGCGAGGGCATCAGTGCGGAAAGCCTTCACCGCATCCAGGGACAGTTCGGCGGCGGTGCGCGAGCCAAGGGCCGGGAGCTTCTTCAGCACATCGGCGGGGGCGGTGATGATGTGGCAGCCCATCTCATCCGCCTCGATCACGTTCCACACCTCGCGGGTGGAGGCCCAGATGACCTCGACGTTCGGGGTTGCGCGGGAGAGCTCGACCGCGCGGGAAATGGCGGGCTTGTAATCGATGCCCAGATCGGCCAGCCGACCGGCGAAAACCGAGATAATTGAAGGCGCTCCGCCGGCCAGGGCCTTCACGCCCTCGTCCACCTGGGGGACGTCGAAGATGGCGGTGAGGTTCACCTTCACGCCGTCCTGCACGAGGTCGCGCACCAGATCGTACAAGGGTTCGCCACGGGTGGTGGAGACCGGGAGCTTCACATGGACATGCTCGCCCCAGGTGGCGATGACGCGGGCCTGGGCGCGGATTTCGGGGATGTCGTCGGAGAAGACCTCGAACGAGATATGCCGGTCGGGCACCGCCGCCACGAGATCCTTTGCGTAGGATTCATAATCGGTTACGCCGGCCTTGCGGAGCAAAGAGGGGTTGGTGGTGAAGCCGGCGATGTGGGGCTGCTTCGCCATTTCCACGATCTGCGCCTTGTCGGCGCCGTCGGTGAACAGCTTCACCTTCAGGTCGCTCAGCTTCACGGACATCTCTTCGGCTCCCTTGACGATTTCGGCCATCCTATAGGCCGTTTGCGGCGAATTGGACACAGCCCGAATCGAGAATTCGAACCGGGTGTCAGCCGAGGTTTCCGGGTGGGATATCGATGGCGTTAAGAGCCTGTTCACCATGTGTCGAACAGAGCCGGGGCCGGCAACTTCCGGGAAAGAACCGCCGCGGCATCCTTCGTCCGGAGGCAGGGGCAAAAGCGCACGGCCTGCGCACTGCAATACCTCCACACTCCGAAGGTCAGGGCATCGAGGGACGGGCATGGTCTCGACGGACATGGTGGAGCGGATGGCGCAGGCGATGCACGCCTATTCGCAGCAGCGCTACCCCCTGCTGGAGCCGTGGGACGAGCTCTCCCCCGAGCGGCGGGCCTACCAGCGCCAGCTCGCCGCCCATGCCCTCCAGGCCCTCACCCCCCACGACGTGATCGAGATCACCTCCCGCGCCGCGCCGGCCATCGTGGCCGTGCCGCTGGAGCCGGCGCCCTGGGCGCTGGCGGAGCTGCAGGAAGCCGCCATCTCCGACAACGGCACCGCCATGGACGCCCGGCGGCGCTACCGCTCCTTCCTCGCGACCGCCTCCCTGCCGCTGGCCACCCGCCATGCCGAAGGCGCTGTCTGAGGCCGCCACCCGGCTCCCCCTTCCCCTGTCCCCTCATCGTCCGTGCGAAGCGGGAGATGACGCGTGAGAGGCGGCCGCGCAGCGCCGCGGCCATGCCCTCTCCCGCACGGGGCATACCCTCGTACGAGCCCGCCAAACCCTCAGCCTAGCCCGCCACCCCCTCGTAGAATGGAGGGCCGGCGACCCCGCAGCCATGCTGCATCCGTCGCCCTCGCACCTCTCTCGCGGGAAGGGCGACGGCACAGGCGCGACCTTCCGCGCCCAGCGGCTGTCGGAGCGCGCGATGGGCATGGCCCGGACCAATCCTGTTGATCCTCCTGACCCCGCGTCCGACCGGGATCGGGAGCGCCTGCCATGAGCACCCGCTCCCGCCCCCTCCGCCTCGCCCTCGCCTGCGGCCTCGCGGCAGCGCTCGTCGGCGGCGCCTACGCCGTCACCCGGCATGAGGGCCAGCCGGCGCCCCCGTCCGCCTCCGCGCCCGTGCCGGTGGTGACGGCTGCGGCCGAGCGGGGGGACGTGCCGGTGGACCTCACCGGCATCGGCACGGTCACGCCGTTCAACACCGTGACCATCCGCTCGCGGGTGGACGGGGCGTTGCAGCAGGTGCTGTTCCACGAAGGGCAGGACATCGCGAAGGGCGCGCCCATCGCGGTGATCGACCCGCGCACCTATGAGGCGGCGCTGGAACAGGCCGAGGCGCGCCTCCAGCAGGATCAGGCGGCGCTCGCCAACACCCAGCTGATCTTCCAGCGCGACGCCAAGCTCGGCCGCGATGCCTTCGTCAGCCAGCAGACGGTGGACAACGAGCACAGCGCCGTGGCGCAGCTTGAGGCGCAGGTCGCCCAGGACAGGGCGGCCATCGACACCGCCCGCACGGAGCTTTCCTACACGCAGATCACCGCCCCCATCGACGGGCGCGCCGGGCTCCGGCTGGTGGATGAGGGCAACATCGTCCATGCGGCGGACCCGACCGGCCTGGTCGTGCTGAACCAGATCCATCCCATCGCGGTCATCTCCACCCTGCCCCAGTCGGATGTCGCGACCATCCGGGCGGCCCTTGCCGCCGGCCCCGTGGCGGCGCGGGCGGTCTCGCGCGAGGACGGGACGGTGCTCGACACCGGCTCGGTGGAGATCATCGACAACGAGATCGATCCGAAGAGCGGGACGCTGCGGGTCAAATCCACCTTCGCCAATCGGGAGGACCGGCTCTGGCCGGGGCAGTTCGTCGATGTGCGGCTGCGCGTCACCACGCTCACGGGCGTCGTCACGGTCCCCGCCGACGCCGTGCAGCGTGGGCCGGACGGCCCCTTCGTCTACACGGTGGGCGCGGACGGACGGGTCGCGGCCACTCCCGTCACGCCTGGCCAGATCGCGGAGGGCATCGCCGTCATCAAGGCGGGCATCGCCGAAGGGCAGGAGGTGGTGGTACAGGGCCAGTATCGCCTGGCTCCCGGCGTGACGGTGCGCGGCCGGGCGCAGGGGGGCTGAGCGCCATGGCCAACGCCGAGCCCCGTGCCGCCTCCCCGTCCGCCGCGACGACCTCCCTCTCCGCCTGGTTCATCCGCAATCCCATCGGCACATCACTGCTGATGGCGGGGTTGGTGGCGCTCGGCGCGATCTGCTTTCCGCTGCTGCCGGTGGCGCCCCTGCCGGATGTGGATTTTCCCACCCTTCAGGTCTCCACCGCGTTGCCCGGCGCCAGCCCCGAGATCATCGCCTCGTCGGTCACGCAGCCGCTGGAGCGCCAGTTCGGGGAGATTCCCGGCCTCGCGCAGATGACCTCCATCTCGACGCTGGGGAATTCCGCCATCACGCTCCAGTTCAATCTGGGCGTGGACATCAACGGCGCCGCGCTGGACGTGCAGACCGCCATCAACGCCGCCGGCGGGCAATTGCCGGCCGACCTGCCGGCCCCGCCCACCTACAGGAAGGTGAACCCGGCCGATCCGCCCATCATCGTCCTCGCGCTCTCATCGGACACGCTGCCCATCATTCAGGTGGATGATTTCGCCGAGACCGTGCTGGAGCAGCACCTGAGCCAGATCAACGGCGTGGGGCAGGTGAACGTGGTGGGCCAGCAGAAGCCCTCCGTGCGCATTCAGGTGGACCCGGCAAAGGTCGCCAACCTCGGCCTCTCGCTGGAGGACATCCGGCAGGCCATCGTCGCCACCACGCTCAACGGCCCCAAGGGCACGGTGCAGGGCAAGGCGCGCACCTTCACCCTCTATGACAACGACCAGCTCACCGCCGCCGGCCCGTGGCTGGATGCCATCCTCGCCTGGCGCGACGGCGCGCCGGTGCGGGTGCGCGACATCGGCACGGCGGTGGACGCCGCCGAGAACACGCAGCTCGCGGCCTGGGCCAACGGCAGGCGCGCCATTCTCCTGCCCGTCTACAAGCTGCCGGGCGCCAACGTCATCTCCACGGCCGACGCGATCAAGGCCAGTCTCCCGGCGCTGATGGCCACCGCCCCCGCCGGCATCCATCTGGAGATTCTCTCCGACCGGACGGTCACCATCCGCGCCTCGGTGGACGATGTGGAGAAGACGCTGGTCATCACCATCGTGCTGGTGGTGGCGGTGATCTTCGTCTTCCTGCGGACCATGTGGGCGACCATCATCCCCGCCGTCGCCGTGCCGCTCGCCATCGTCGGCACCTTCGCGGCGATGTACGCGCTCGGCTACAGCCTCGACAACCTCTCGCTCATGGGGCTCTCCATCGCGGTCGGCTTCGTGGTGGACGATGCCATCGTCATGCTGGAGAACATCGAGCGGCATGTGGACATGGGCAAATCGCCCGTTCAGGCGGCCCTCGACGGCTCGGCGGAGATCGGCTTCACCATCCTCTCCATCAGCCTGTCGCTGGTGGCGGTGTTCATCCCGCTGCTGCTGATGGGCGGCATCGTCGGCGGGCTGTTCCGCGAGTTCGCGGTGACGGTGACCATCACAATCGCCGTCTCGGCCCTCGTCTCGCTGACGCTGACCCCCATGATGTGCGCCCTTTTCCTGCGCCCCAAGGGCGCGCCACAGACCCACGGGCGGCTCTATCTCGTGTCCGAGCGGGCCTTTGACGCCCTGCTTGCCGGCTATCGCCGCACGCTGGACCTCGCGCTCGACCATGCCCGCGTGACGCTCTGCATCTTTCTGGCGGCGGTCGTGGCCACCGGCGTGCTGTTCTACGCCATTCCGAAGGGCTTCTTCCCGCAGCAGGACACCGGCCTCATCATCGGCATTTCCGAGGCCGCGCAGGACGTGTCGTTCGCCGAGATGGCGCGGCGCCAGCTCGCCCTCGCGCAGATCGTCTCGGCCGATCCGGATGTCGCCTCGGTGGGCATGGGGGTGGGCGCGGGTGCCGGACAGTCGGTGAACAACGGGCGCATGTTCATCACCCTGAAGCCACGCGCCGAGCGCACCGCCTCCGCCTTCCAGATCGTCGACCGGCTGCAGGCGAAGCTCGCCGGTGTCGAGGGCGCGGCGCTGTTTCTCCAGGCGGCGCAGGATCTCAACGTGGGCGGGCGGCTGTCGCGCACGCAGTTCCAGTACACCCTTCAGGATGGCGACATCGGCGAGCTGAACACCTGGGCGCCGCGGCTGCTCGCGGCGATGAAGGGCCTGCCGCAGCTCACCGGCGTCGCCTCGGACCAGCAGACCGGGGGCGCCACCCTCACCCTCACCATCGACCGGGAGCAGGCCGAGCGGCTCGGCATCAGCCCCGCCGACATCGACGCCACGCTCTACGACGCCTTCGGTCAGCGGCAGGTGACGCAGTATTTCACCCAGCTCAACAGCTACCACGTCATCCTTGAGCTGCTGCCGGCCATGCAGGCCTCGCCCCATGCCCTCGACGCGCTTTATGTGAAATCGCCGCGAACGGGCGAGCAGGTCCCCCTCTCCGTGCTCGCCAGGTGGACCTCGCTGCCGACGAGCTTCCTCTCCATCAACCACCAGTCCCAATTCCCCTCGGTGACGCTCTCCTTCAACCTCGCGCCCGGCGTGGCGCTGGGGGATGCGGTGGCGGCCATCCACCGCGCGGAGCAGGGGCTCGGAACCCCGCCGACGCTGGCCGGCACCTTCCAGGGCAACGCGCAGGCCTTCCAGCAGTCGCTGGCGCGCGAGCCCTATCTCGTCGCGGCCGCGCTGGTGGTGATCTACATCATCCTCGGCGTGCTCTATGAGAGCTACGTCCATCCCCTCACCATCCTCTCGACGCTGCCTTCAGCGGGGCTCGGGGCGCTCGTCATGCTCTGGGCGTGCGGCTTCGACTTCTCCATCATCGCCCTCGTCGGCGTGATCCTGCTGATCGGCATCGTGAAGAAGAACGGCATCATGATCGTGGACTTCGCCATCGCCCGCGAGCGCGGGGCCGGCCTGTCGCCGCGCGAAGCCATCCGCGAGGCCTGCCTGCTGCGGTTCCGGCCGATCCTGATGACCACCTGCGCCGCGCTGCTCGCCGGCGTGCCGCTGATGCTCGGCCACGGCACCGGCTCCGAGCTGCGCCAGCCGCTGGGCTACGCCATCGTCGGCGGGCTCCTCGTCAGCCAGGTGCTGACGCTCTACACGACGCCCGTCATCTACCTCGTCCTCGACCGCCTGCGGGCGGGACGGGCGCGCCGGCCGGCCGGAGGTACATACCCATAGGTCGGCGCATCAGCCGATGGTTCAGGCGGGGGACATGGATGGAGAATGTCCGCCTCCGCCACCGCGTGGAATGCTTCTCCCAGTCATCGCGGCGCTGCGGCGCGCTTCTTCTGTCCGGCGAGGGGATCATGCTCGTTTATACTTATGTCGCACTTGGCGGCGCCCTCGGTTCCATTCTGCGCTACGGGATGAACCGCTGGCTCACCCTCCTCGTCGGCGGCGCGCTGCCGTGGGGGACCATCCTCATCAACATCGCCGGCTCGTTCGTCATCGGCGCGCTGGCGGGGCTCTTCCAGGGGGCGGGGTCGGGCGCGCCGAACGAGGTCCGCCAGTTCCTGCTGGCGGGGCTGTGCGGCGGCTTCACCACCTTCTCCTCCTTCAGCCTCCAGACGCTCGACCTCATCCAGGCCGGCGAGCCGGGACGCGCGGCGCTCAATGTGGGCCTGTCGGTGGCGCTGGGCCTCACCGCCGTGACGCTCGGCTTCCTCGCGCCCGGCGCGCTCGCCACGGTGTCGCGGAGCGTCGGCGCGTGAGCCGCCCGCTCAGATCCGGGCGCTGCGCCGGAATTCGCCGGGCGACACGCCGAGCTGCCGCCGGAACGCCCGCGTGAAGGTCGATTGCGAGGAGAAGCCGCAGGAGAGGGCCACGTCGGCGAGGCTGGCCTCGCTGTGGGCCAGAAGCTCCTGCGCGCGCTTGAAGCGCAGGGCGCTGATGAAGCGGTGCGGCGGCACCCCCGTCGCCGTGCGGAAGGCGCGGGCGAAATGGTGGCGGCTCAGGCACGCCAGGTCCGCCAGCGTGGACAGGGAGATGTCCGTCTCGATGTTCTCGTTGATGAAGCCGATGACGCGCCGCAGCCGCCGGTCCTCGATGGTGACGGCGGCCGCCGAGGCATCGATGAGGCCGGCGCCCGAATAGCGCGACACGAGGTGGGCGGCCATGGCCCGCGCCAGCCCCTCCACCAGCATGGCGCCGCACGCCGTCTCCTGCCCCAGTTCCTCGGAGATGCGGTATCCCACCCCCCGCAGGAAATCGTCGTCGATCCCGGCGATGTACTGGATGTCGCCGGACGAGACCGGGCGCGAGAGCAGGTCGGAAATGTCACGGAAGATGTCGCTGCCGACGAACACATGCATCACGTTGGTCAGGTCGGCCCCGATCCGGATGGAGTCCTCGAACACGCCGGTCGGGCAGAGCCAGAGGGTGCCGGCCTGCACCGGCGTGTCCTGAAGCTGGCCGTTCGCGCGGCGCTCCACGCGCGCGCCGCCCGCATCGGACAGGGCCAGCGTCATTTCCAGCTGCTGCGGCACCGGCGGGGGAATCTCCCCGGCGGGATGGTTGCGGATTTCGGCGCACAAGCCCTTCCACCTGCGCGCGCCGGAGCTCGCGACGAGATCGGCGCGGGGGAATTTCATGCGGCCGAAATCATTCAGCCCAACCATTTCAAGCTCCGATGCGGAAGGCCCGGCTTCCCCAAGCACCCTATGCTTCCCCAAGCGCCCTATAGTGAAGCTCCTGGCCGGAACGATCAAGAACGTCAATTTTGGCCAATGAAAATGACGCTTCCGGCAAAGACGCCGCCCGGCCGGATCGGTAGCGTCAGGCTCGCTCCGGCAGCGCCACCTGCGCGGCCGGGGCCGAACAGCAACCCGCCGGGAGCCCGCCATGAACCCGAGGAGGCAGATGCCGAACCTGTCTCACCGCTACGTGACGGCCGCGCCCGACGACTGGTATCTCCTCGGCAACGATCTCGCCAGCCGTCTCGGCACGAAGGACCGGGCATGGTGGGCGGGCCTTGCGGTGACCGCCCGCACCTCCGAGCAGGGCATCGAATGCTGGTCCGCCACGGATGCGGATGGCGCGCGCTGGCGCATCCGTCTGGCCCGGTGGAGCGCCCCCGCCGCGAGCCGGCTTGAGACCGAGGCGGCCGTGGCCCTGCGGCTGGGCGCGGCGCTGGCGGAGGTTCCGCTCTTCATGGGCGGCACCGAGCGCCCGGCGCTGGTTTATCCCGCCCGCAGCGGCCAGACGCTGGCGGAGGCGCCGCGCGGGATCAAGGTCGCCCCCTTCCTCGACCTGGCGCTGGCGGCGACGGCGGCGCTGGCGCAGGTGCATGCGGCGGGCATCATCCACGGGGCGCTGACGCCCGGGCGCGTGCTCATCGAGCCCGACGGCCGGGTGCGCTTCGCCGATTTCGCGGTTCTCGGCGACCGATCCGTCGCGGAACACGACTTCGCCTATGCCGCCCCCGAGCTGCTGCGCACCGAGCCGGCGGCGGTTGATGCCCGCGTGGATCTCTACGCCCTCGGTGTGATGCTCTATGAACTGCTGGCCGGGCGGCTGCCGCTGACGGCGGCCAGCCTCGCCGACTGGCTCCATGCGCACGTGGCGATGGACGCCCCCTCCGTCCGGCTGGCCCGGCCGGAGGTGCCCGCCATCATCGACCGCATCCTGCTGAAGCTCATCAGCAAGGAGCCCCGCCAGCGCTACCAGACCGTCGAGGCGCTCCATGCCGATCTGCGGCGGGTGGCGCGCACCATCGCCGCTACCGGCAAGGCCGGAGACTTCGTGCTCGCACGCGGCGAGTTCGCCGAGCCGACGCGCGCCTCGGCCCATCTGGTCGGGCGCGACCGGGACCGCGCGACGCTGCTCGAGGCCCATGCCGCCGCCCGGCGATCGTCGCGCGGGCAGATCGTGCTCGTCACCGGCGAGGCCGGTGCCGGCAAGTCCGCGCTGGTGGACGGGGTGCTCGACACGCTGCGCGACACCGGTGCGCTCTGCACCACGGGCAAGGGCGTGCAGCTGCGCCAGGGCACGCCGTTCGCCCCCGCCGGGCAGGCTTTGCGCAGCGCCATCGCCGCGGTGATGGGCGCCGATGCGGCCCTGCTGGAGGGCGTGCGCGCGCGCCTCGGCACCATCGTGGGCAGCAGCCGCATGCTGGCGGAGCTGGCGCCCGAGGCGACGCTGCTGCCGCCCGAGACCCACGCGCTGGCGGATGTGCCCGCCCATCTCGCGCAGGCCCGCGCCACCCGCATCGTCGCCGAGACCTTCGCCGCCCTCGCCTCCCCCGAGGCGCCGCTGGTGCTGTTCCTCGACGACCTGCAATGGTTCGATCAGGCCAGCCTCAACGTGGTGCGCCACCTGTGCGCCGCGCCGCCCCCGCATGTGCTGCTCATCTGCAGCTATCGGCAGGATGCCGAAGGCCGGGGCGCGTTGAAGGCATTTCTGGAGGTGGCGCGCGGCGCCGGTACGGACCTTCGGGAAGTGCGCCTCGCGCCGCTGGACCTCCCGCAGACGGCGGACCTCATCGCCCTCACGCTGAACAGCGCGCCCGACGACGTGCGCGCGATGGCCGCCTTCTTTCATCGTGAAGCCGGCGGCAACCCGTTCCACATCGGCCAGCTACTCCAGCGCATGCGCGAGGACAGGGCCCTGCGCTTCGATGCCGATGCGCAGGCCTGGCACTTCGACCCGCCGCACTTCGACCCGCCCCACCTCGGCCGGCAGAATGAGGTTCTGGAGCTGATGCAGGAGCGCATCGGCGTCCTCCCGCCGCTCCAGCGGGAGGTGCTGCGGCGCTGCGCGAGCCTCGGCGGGCGCCTGACGACGGGCCTCGCGGCCCAGCTCTGCGGCATCAGCCCGGAGGAGGCGGCGCGGGCGGCCGGTGCGCTCGTGGCCGGCGGCCTTTTGCGCCGCGCGGGAGCCGAGTTCGCCATCGTCCACGACCGGGTGCTGGAAGCGGCCTATGCGGACATGGCGCCCGACCAGCGGGCCGACATGCACCTCGGCAACGCCCGCTGCCTTGCCGCCGGTGCCGGCGTGCCGGACCGTGCCGTCGCCTTCGACATTGCCGCGCAGGTGGAGCGCTGCGATCTCGCGCGGCTGGGAGAGGACGACCGCCGCCGGTTCGCGGGCATCGTGCTTCTGGCCGCGCGCACCGCCCGTTCCGCCGGCGATGCCGAACGCGCCCTCCAGTTCGCCGAGCTGATCGGACGCATGCGGCCCGACTCGGGCGCCGACGATCCGCCGGGCGCCCTGCCCGCCCTCGCTTTCGAAACGGAATGGCTGCGCTGCGACTGCCTGCTCGCCCTCGCCCGCGTGGAGGAGGCGCTGTCCGGCCTCGACGGGCTGGCGCGGCAGGCCCGCGACCCCATCGACATGGCCGACGTCTACCGCCTCAGGGCCATCGCCCAGACGGTGAAGGGGGCCTACGGGCCGGCCATCGACGCCGCGCTTCAGGGCTTGCGTGTGCTCGACATCGCACTCGATCCCGCGCCCGCGCCGCAGATGCTGGAGGAGAGCTACCGGCGCTGCCTCGAAAAGCTCGCCAGCGTCAGCATGGACGAGTTGCTCGCCCTCGACGACATGACCGACCGCCGCGCCCGATCCGCGCTGGCGCTGCTCTCCACCCTCATCTCGTCCTTCTTCGTGAAGGGCGAGCTGCGCTTCCTCCACGCCATCCGCATCATCGAGCTGACGCTGGAACACGGGCTGGCGCCGGAGACGGCCTATGGGCTCGCCTGGTTCGGCGTGCTCAGCGCCCACCATTACGGCGCCCACCATCACGACGCCTACGAGACCGGCACCGCCTATGCCACGGCCGCCTGCACCCTCGCCGCCCGCGACGGCTACGAGGCGCAGCGGACCGCCGCCCTGCTCGCCCTCGATCAGGTGAGCGTCTGGACGAAGCCCATGCGCACCGCGCTGGACCATGCCCGCGAGGGCGCGCGCGTGGGGCAGGCCGCCGGCGATCTCGGCATGACCTGCTATGCCCTCAACCACATCGGCTCGGACCTCATCATCATCGGCGAGCGGCTGGACCGGCTGCGGCCGGAGCTGGCGGAGAGCCTCTCCAAGGTGGCGGAGATCGGCTACACCGACATCCTCGCCATCCTCACCGCGCAGCTCGGCTTCGTGGACAGCGTGGCGACCGACGAACCGCCCGCGCCGCTCGATCCGCATCTTTCGGCGTCCTCCGTCGCCACCCAGTTCTGGGTTCTCCATTACGCCGGCCTGCAAGCCTTCTTCCGGGGCGAGATGGAGACAGCGCTGGACCGGCTCGAAGCCGCCGACGCGCTGGCCTGGGCCGCGCCGGCGCATATCGACACGGCCAGCTGCTGCTTCTTCCTCGCCCTCGCCCGCGTGCGCGCGGCCGGTGCAGGGCCGCTGCCCGGGCGGATCGCCGGCATGGCGGACGCCCGCGCGCGCTTCACCGCCTGGGCCGCGCTCAATCCCGAGACCTTCTCCTGCAAGCACCTGCTGCTGGAGGCCGAGGCCGCGCGCCTCTCGGGCCAGCTCGGCCCCGCTCTCCTGCTCTACGAGCAGTCCGCGAACGCCGCCAGCGCGGCGGGCTTCATCCACGATCAGGCCCTCGCCCACGAGCTGGCGGGCCAGTGCTATCTCGATGCCGGCCTGACCGCGCCCGCCCAGGGCTGCCTTCAGGCCGCCGCCCGCTGCTATCGCCAATGGGGCGCGCACCGCAAGGCGGACGAAATCGGCGCCCGGCTCCCCACCGCGCACGACCCGCACCCGACCGCCGCGCCGGGCCAGATCCAGGACGCGCTCGACCTCGCCGTGATGTCCGCCACCTCCCAGACGCTGGCCGAGGAGATCGGCCTCGAACAGGTGGTGCGCACGCTGATGAAGAGCATGATCGTCCATGCCGGCGCCCAGTTCGGCCTCCTGCTGCTGCTGCGCGAGGGGACGCTGGTGGCCGAGGCGGCGGCGCAGGTGCAGAGCCAGGAGCTGGAGATCGTCCTCAAGCCCGGCGGCGCGCCGGAGGCCCGCGTGCCGCCCTCCGTGCTCAACACGGTGCTGCGGACCGCAAGGCCGATCATCCTCGGCGATGCCGCGCGCGAGGCGGCCGACCGGGGCCTCGCCATGGGGGAGCGCCCGGTGCGCTCGCTCGCCTGCATCCCGCTCCTCAAGCGCGGCGAGCTGATCGGCATCCTTTATCTGGAAAACGCGCTGGCCGCCGACGTCTTCACGCCGCGGCGGATGGCGATGCTGGACATCCTCGCGCCGCAGGCCGCCATCTCCCTCGACGCCGCGCGCCTCTATGGCGACCTCATGGAGGAGAATCTGCGCCGCGCGCGGGCCGAGTTCGACCTGCGCGAGGCCCGCAGCGAGCTGGCGCAGGCGGCGCAGATGACCGCCATGGGCAGCTTCGCCACCTCCATCGCCCACGAGGTCAACCAGCCGCTCGGCACCATCGTCGCCCATTCGGACGCGGCGCTGCGCTGGCTCGACCGGCCGGAGCCGGACCTTGGCGAGGCCACGCGCAGCCTCAAGGGCATCCGCGACGCCGGCCGGCGCGCGGCGGACATCGTCAAGGCCCTGCGCGCGCTGGTGAAGCCGGGCGCGTCGGAGCTTTCCCCGCTCCTCATCGAGCGCGTGGTGGAAGAGGTGCTGCGGCTGGTGGGGCCTGACATGCGCGCGCACCAGGTGGAGCTCGACCTCGCCCTCGCCGCCGCGCCGCGCGCGGTGATGGCGGATGCCGTCCAGATCCAGCAGGTGGTCTTCAACCTCGTCACCAACGCCATCCACGCCATGGAAACCACCCCGCCCGAGGCCCGCCGCCTGCGCGTCGCGACCTCCGCGCGGGAGGGCCATTTGGAGGTGACCATCACGGACACCGGCTGCGGCATGGCGCCGGAGGTGCTCGCCCGCATCTTCCAGCCCTTCTTCACCACCAAGGCCGCCGGGATGGGCGTCGGGCTCGCCATCTGCAAATCCATCGTCGAGCGGCATGGCGGCGCGCTGGAGGCCACGTCCGAGGCCGGCGCGGGCAGCACCTTCTCCATCCGCATGCCCTTTGCGGTGACCTGACGCGCGGGCGTCATACCAACATCTCGTTCCCCCATACCAAGACGGCGCCGCCCGGTCTTCAGGTGTTATGGCGCGACGGGCCAGCGACGCGCACTCTTATCCGGCATTCGACACGTCATGCCGAAGTCGAGGCTCAAAGCAAAGCCCACGCCATCACCTTGCCCAAAGACCGTAAAGGAGCAGCCATGGCCAACGACGCCAAACAGCCCGCCGGTTTCTACAGCGCCCTCGCCCAGGAAACCGCCACGGCCGAGCGCAATGTCTCGGCGACCAATCCGGGGCCGAAGAACCGCGCCCTCATGGCGCTCAACCCCAGCTCGGACGTGCCGCCGCCCACCGATCACGGCGTGGTCGAGCCCTTCTGGTACTCCTTCGATCTCACCCACCGCCGCGTGCAGGACGGAGGGTGGACCCATCAGGTCACCTCGCGCGAGCTTCCGGTCTCGAAGGATATCGCCGGCGTCAACATGCGCCTCACCCGTGGCAGCTTCCGCGAGCTGCACTGGCACCTCGCGGACGAGTGGGCGATCATGCTCTCCGGCCGGGCGCGGGTGACGGTGTTCACGCCGGACGGCGCCCTGTTCGTGGACGACGTGGGCGAAGGCGACCTCTGGCTCTTCCCGGCCGGCGCGCCGCACTCCATCCAGGCCCTCGGTGAGGACGGCTGCGAATTCCTGCTCGTCTTCAACCAGGGCGACTTCTCAGAGGAAAGCACGCTGCTTCTTTCCGACTGGCTCAAGCATACCCCGCCCGAAATACTGGAGAAGAACTTCGGCCTCGATGCCGAGGCCATCGCGCGCCTGCCCAAGGGCGAACCGCTCTACATCTTCTCCGCCGCCGAGCCGACCAATACGCTTGACCAGGACATCGCCGAGGTGGCGCGCCACGCCGAGACGCCGAAAATCTCCTACACCTTCAAGGCGAGCACCATGACGCCCACGCGGGAAAGCGCATCGGGCACGGTGAAGGTCATCGATTCCCGCAACTTCCCGGCCTCGCAGAAGATCGCCTCCGCCATCGTGACGGTGAAGCCGGGATGCATCCGCGAGCTGCACTGGCACCCCAACGGCAGCGAATGGCAATACTGGATCAAGGGACGCGGCCGCATGACCGTGTTCCCCGGACAGGAAGCCGCCCGCACGATGGATTTCAGCTCCAACGACGTGGGCTTCGTGCAGAACATGGCCGGCCATTACATCGAGAATACCGGAGATGAGGATCTCGTCTTCCTCGAACTGTTCGTGGCGCCGGAATTCCACGACATCTCCCTGAACCGCTGGCTGCGCGCGCTACCCGAACAGGTGGTGATGGACCACACCCACCTCACCGCCGGGGAGATCGCCAAAATCCCCACCGGCCACCATCCCCTCCTCCCGTGATCCGGGAAGGCGACCGGCGGTGTCCGCGCCGCCGGTCGCCAGTAAAACCCGCCTCAGCCCAGTCTTGGGAGCCCCGGCCCGCGTAGAACCCGCGAGGACGCCATGACGTTTCTCGGCTATCCGCCAGCCTCTTCGGCCGATCCCACGCCGGCGCCGCCCGCCCCGCCGCCGGGGAGATCAGCCGCCGCCGTTCCGCTCGATATGGCGCATCCCGCAGTGTTCGGCGCCCTGCTCACCGCTGTCGCCGGTTTTCTGGATGTCGTGGCCTATGTGACATTCAGTCATCTCTACGTGTCCTTCATGAGCGGCAACAGCATTCACCTGGGAATGGCGCTCGCCACCTTGCGCACGTCAGATATCGCAGCCATTTCCGGGGTCGTGGCCGCGTTCGTCTTCGGCGCCTCGGCCGGAACGCTGCTTCACGATCATGCCGGCGTGCGGCTGCTGCCGCTGGCGCTCGGCATCGAGGCCGGGCTTCTCCTCCTCGCCGCCGCCGCGTCGAGCATCGCGCTGTCCACGATCAGCCTTCTGCCCGTCGCGCTCGCCATGGGCCTGCAGAACAGCCTCCATCAGACGTCGGGACAGACGTCGGTCGGCAAGGGCTTCGTCAGCGGCGAACTCGTCCGCCTCGGCCAGTCCATTGCCCGGCTGCGCGCACGCGCGGCGGACCCCGCCGGCACGGCGACCCTTTTTCTCGGCTGGATCGCCTTCGTCGCCGGCGCGGCGGGCGGCGCGCTCCTCATCACGCCGCTCGGCCCCGCTGCCTGCCTGCTCATCGCGGCGGCCATTCTGGTGGCGGCCTTGGTCGCCGATTTATTCCGGCATTGAAAAGGCTTGGGCGGCCCGCTCCGACGCCGTGCGTGCAGGCGCCGAACCATTTTTCGCGCCTTGCCCGTCACATCCCGCCGCGAACCGCCTTGACGCAGATCACCTCCCATGCGAATAGTGATCGAACGATAAATAAAAATCGTCCGGGAGGATTACATGATCTCAAGGAGAGGATTCCTGGGAGCGACGGCGGCTGCCGTCTCCTATGGCGCGCTGCCCGCGATGGCCCAGCAACAGCCCATTCGCGTCGGCATGCTCACGATCAAATCCGGCGCCCTCGCCGCAGGCGGCCGGCAGATGGAGGATGGCTTCCGCCTCTTCCTGCGCGAGCGCGGAGACCGCGTCGCCGGGCGTCCGGTGGAATTCATCGTGGCCGATACGGGCGGCCAGCCGGCGCTCGCCAAGACGCGGGCGCAGGAGCTGGTGCAGCGCTCCGGCGTGCAGGTGGTGGTGGGGCCGGTGGCGGCCTTCGAGGCTCTGGCGATCAACGATTACTTGCAGGAGGCGGAAGTTCCCTTCCTGTGCTGCTCGGCCGCCGCGGAAGACCTGACCCAGCGCCGCCTGAACCCCTGGTTCGTGCGCACCTCGTCCACCTCCGCCCAGCCCTGCCACCCGCTCGGTGACTATGTGGCGCGGGAGCTGAAGTACAAGAAGATCGTCGCCATCGCCGATGATTTCGCCTTCGGCCAGGAGCAGACGTCAGGGTTCCAGCGCACATTCGAGGCGGCCGGCGGCACCCTCGTCAAGAAGTTGTGGGCGCCGCTCAACGTGGCGGACTATGGCTCCTACATCTCGCAGATCGGCGAGCCCGATGCCGTCTTCGCCGCCTTCGCCGGGGCGAACGGCCTTCGCTTCCTGCGGCAGTATTCGGAATATGGCCTGAAGGGAAAAATCCCCCTCATCGGCTCCATGACCACGGTGGACGAGGGCGTGCTGCACAGCATGGGCGACGAGGCCATCGGCATCATCTCCGCCGGCTGGTATTCGGCCGCACTGCCGGGCGAGGCCAACGCGCGCTTCGTCGCCGCGCTGCGCAAGCAGACGGGCGTTGATCCCGGCTTCTATTCCGAAGGCGCATACTCGGCCGGCCTCGCGCTCGAGGCCGCCCTCAAAGTGGTGGACGGCAAGATCGAGGACAAGCAGGCCTTCATGAACGCCCTGCGCAAGGTGGACATCAAGGACGATCCGCGCGGCCCGTGGCGGCTCGATGCTTACGGCAATCCCATCGAGAACATCTACATCCGCAAGACGGAACGTCGCGACGGAAGGCTGATGAACACGGTGATCAAGACCTACGAGAACGTCTCGCAGTTCTGGACCTACAAGCCGGAAGCCTTCCTTGCCGCGCCGGTCTACTCGCGCGGCGAGCCCACCAAGCTCTGAGCGCGCGCCGCCACGCGGCACCCCTGCCCCACCCTTGCGAGCACGGTTCCATGATCGTCGACGCCCACAACCATGTCATGCCGGAGGCCATCATCCGGCACCTCGAAACCCAAGCGGATGTCTTCGGCGTCCGGGTGGACCGGGCGGAGGGCGCAACACGCCTCGCCCACCGGGAGGGCTTCGCCTATCCCCTGTTCGAGGAGTTTCTCACCCCCTCAGCCAAGATCGAGGCGCTGGACCGCCGGGGCCTCGACGCCGCGATCATCTCGCCCTCGCCCACCCTGTTCTTCTATCGCGTTCCGCCGCAGGCGGAGGTGGCGTTCGTGCGGCGTCTCAATGACGAGATCGCGACCTTCGCCTCCGCAGCACCCCAGCGCCTGCGGCCCATGGGCACCCTGCCCATGCAGTCGCCCGACGCCGCGGTGGCGGAGCTGGAGCGCATCGTCGCCGATCTCGGCATGCGCGCGGTGATGATCGGCTGCCACATCGACGGCGCCGCCCTCTCCGAGCCGAAGTTCCGGCCCGTGCTGCGGCGCGCCGCGGAACTGGGCGTGCTCATCCTCACCCATCCCTATTACTTCGGAACCAAGGCCGGCTTCGAGAAATACTACCTCACGAACCTTGCCGGAAATCCGCTCGACACGGCCATCATGGCGGCTGACCTGATCTTCGGCGGGGTGATGGACGAGCTTCCCGACCTGAAGGTCGCGCTCTCCCACGGCGGCGGCTTCCTGCCCTATCAGATCGGCCGCCTCGTCCACGGCTGGAAGGTGCGGCGCGAGGCGCAGACCATTCCGACCTCGCCGAAGGAGCTGTTCCGGCGCTTCTATTTCGACACCATCACCCATGATGCCGGGGCGCTCGCCTATCTCATCGATCTCGTCGGGCCGGAGCATGTGCTGCTCGGCACCGACATCCCCTTCGACATGGCGGACGAGACCGCGCTCGACACGCTCGACGCCGTGCCCGGCCTCTCCGCCGATGCGCGCGCCCGCATCGCCGGCGGCAACGCCTGGGCTCTGACCGGCGGCTGACCGCCGCATCCCGACGAAACGGAGACACACATGGCACTCACTTTGGAACCGGCCTCGGCCGGAACGCCCCGTCACGACCTCGTCAAGGGCCTGTTCATCGACGGCCGCAGCGTCGATCCCGGCCCGCGCGCCCTGATGAACATCACCGCCCCGCGAGACGGCACCACCATCGCGCAGGTCATCGAGGCGAGCGCGGAGGATGTGGACCGCGCGGTCGCCAGCGCCGACGCGGCGTTCCGCTCCAAGGAGTGGCGCTCCATGTCGGTGCGCACCCGCGCCCGCCTCGTCAACAAGCTCGCCGACGTGATGGAGGCCCATCTCGACGAATTGTTCGAGCTGGAGACGCTGAACAATGGCCGGCCCGTGCGCGAGACGCGCGCCCAGCTCGCCCGCGTGCCGGACCTGTTCCGCTACAACGCCGGCCTCGCCATGGCGCGGCGCGACGACGTGATCCCGGTGGAGGGCGATTATCTCACCTACGCCCGCCGCCTGCCGGTGGGGGTGGTGGCGAATGTGACGCCCTTCAACCATCCTCTGCTCATCGCCTGCCGAAACCTTGCGCCCACCTTCGCGTCGGGTTGCACAACCGTTGTAAAGCCCTCCGAATACACGCCGCTCACCACGCTGCGCCTCGCCGAGATCTTCTCGGCCGCCGGCCTGCCGCCCGGCGTGTTCAACGTGGTGACGGGCCCGGGCGCCGTCACCGGGCGGGCGCTGTCGGAGCATCCCGGCATCCGCAAGCTGGTGCTCACCGGCGGCACGGAAGCCGGGCGCCGGGCGGGCGCCGCTGCCGCCAGCAATTTCGCCCGCCAGACGCTGGAACTCGGCGGCAAGACGCCGGTGGTGGTGTTCGACGATTACGACCTCGACCAGGCGGTGAACTATGCCGCCTTCGGAGCCTTCGTGGGCGCGGGGCAGACCTGCGTCTGCGCCGCGCGGCACATCGTGCAGCGCTCCATCTACGATGCATTCGTGGAGAAGCTCGCCGCCAAGGCGAAGGCCATCGCCGTCGGCGACCCCTTCGATGCCGCGACCCAGATGGGCCCCGTCATCTCCGAGCGGCAGCGGGCGCGGGTGCTGGACTTCGCCCGCATCGGCCTTGAGGAGGGCGCCCGGCTGGTGGCGGGCGGTCGCGTGCCGCCGGCGCTCGAAGGCAGCCACGGCTTCTATGTGGAGCCCACCGTCTTCGCCGATGTGGACCCGCGCATGCGCATCTTCCAGGAGGAGGTGTTCGGCCCGTTCACGGTGGTGACGCCGTTCGACACCGAGGACGATGCGGTGCGCATCGCCAACGACAGCCCGTATGGCCTCGCCGCCGCCATCCGTACCCGCGACATCGCCCGCGCCCACCGCGTCGCCGACCGCATCGAGGCCGGCATCGTCTGGATCAACGACCATCACCGGGTGGATGCGGCCTCGCCCTGGGGCGGGTTCAAGCTCTCCGGCATCGGCCGCGAGTTCGGGAAGGAGGCGTTCGACGCCTATTTCGACGTGAAGGCGGTGATGGTCAACGTCGGCGACCAGCCGTTCGACTGGTTCGACATGAGCGCCCCCACCCAACGGCTGAACTGAAACCGCCCGCCCCCGCGGCGGCCCCTGGAGATGGCCCCCATGTTCTGGATCAACGGTTTCCTGAACAGCTTCGCGTTCGGCGCGATCCTGTTCCTGCTGGCGGTCGGGTTTTCCCTGATCTTCGGCCTCATGCGGGTCGCGAACCTCGCCCACGGCGCGCTCTTCATGCTGGGGGGCTACATCGCCACCTCCGCGGTGGGGCTCGGGTTCGCGGGGGCGGTGCTGGCGGCGGGGGCGGCGTGCGCCGTCTTCGGCGGCATCCTGGAGCGCACGCTCATCCGCCGCCTCGCGGGGCGCGAGCTGGCGCAGGTGCTGGGCACGCTCGGCCTCGCCTTCATCATCGCCGACCAGTGCCTGCTGGTGTGGTCGGGCGATCCCATCGCCCAGCCGGCGCCGGAGGCGCTGCGCGGCGCGGTCGGGTTCGGCGGCATCGTCTTTCCCGCCTATCGGCTGGCGCTGGTGGCGCTGGCGCTGGTGGCGTTCGTCAGCATCTGGGCGCTGGTGGAGCGCACCACGCTGGGCGCCCGCATCCGCGCCGCGGTGGACGACCGGGAGATGGCGCGGGCCATGGGCATTCCGGTGTCGCGCCTGTTCACCACCGTGTTCTGCCTCGGCGCCGGGCTCGCCGGCATCGGCGGCGCGCTCGCGGCGCCCATCATGTCGGTCTATCCGGGCCTTGATTCCGAAATGCTGCCGCTGGCGCTGCTGGTGGTCATCCTCGGCGGCATCGGCTCGCTCACCGGGGCGCTGGCGGGCAGCCTCGTCATCGGCCTCGTCTACACCTTCGGGCAGATGCTTCTTCCGGATCTCGCCTACGTCATCCTCTTCCTGCCCATGGTGGTGGTGCTCGCCGTGCGGCCCCAGGGCTTCTTCGGGAGGCAAGCCGCATGAAAAGCCTTCGCATGAAAAACCCCGGCCTCAAGACCCTCGGCATTCTCCTCATCTGCGCGGCGGCGGTTCCCCTCGTGCTGCCCGGGCCGTTCTATCTCTCCATCGCCACGCAGGTTCTCGTCTACGGCCTGTTCGCGGTGAGCGTGAACCTGATCGCCGGCTATTGCGGCATGGTCTCCCTGGGCCACGCGGCCTTTCTCGGCATCGCCGGCTATGCCTTCGCGCTGCTGACGACCAGCACCGGCTGGCCGCTCTGGGCGGCGATCCCGGCGGCGGTGGGCCTGTCGGTGGCGGCGGGCGCGCTGTTCGGCCTCGTGGCGCTGCGCACGTCGGGCCTGAGCTTCCTGATGATCACCCTCGCGCTCGGGCAGATCGTGTGGGGCGTCGCCTTCCGCTACGTGGACCTCACCAATGGCGAGAACGGCATCTCCATGCCCCGCTTCCAGGGGCTGCTCGCCAACGGCACGGGGCTTTTCTACCTGTGCCTCGTGGTGACGGGGGGCTGCCTCGCGCTCGTCACCATCCTTGCCGGCTCGCCGCTCGGCGCCTCCATGCAGGGCGTGCGCGACCAGCCGCGGCGCATGAGCACGCTGGGCTATGACGTGTGGCGCATCCGCTATGCGGCCTATGTGCTCTCGGCGGGCATCGCCGGCATCGCGGGCGTGCTCTACATGCTGCTGTTCCGCTTCATCAGCCCCCACACGCTCTCGCTCACGGTGTCGTCGGAAGCGGTGCTGATGGTGATCGCCGGCGGGCTCGGCACCACCTTCGGGCCGATTGTCGGCGCGGCGCTGGTGGTGCTGCTGAAGAATGTCGCCAGCGCCTACACCGACCGCTGGCCGACGCTGCTCGGCCTCATCTTCCTGTTCATCATCGTGGTGGTGCCGGAAGGGCTTCTGCCCGGCGCGCGGCGGCTGATGCGCACGCTCGGCGCGCACCTCGCAACGCGGCGCGGGCCGACGGCGATCCCCGCCACCCCCGTCAAGGAGGCTCGCCCGTGACCGCGCCAACTGCCGCCCTTCGGATAGACGATCTGCACAAGAGCTTCGGCGGGCTCCATGTCATCCAGGGCGTGAACTTCACCGTCGCGCCGGGCGAGCGGCGCCTGCTCCTCGGCCCGAACGGCGCAGGCAAGACCACGCTGTTCAACCTGATCGCCGGCGACCTCCGGCCCACCGCCGGGCAGATCCGCATCGCGGAAGAAGACGTGTCGGCCCTGCCCACCTTCCGGCGCGCGGCGCGGGGCATCGGCCGCACCTTCCAGATCCTCACCTTGTTCGCGCGCGAGAGCGTGATCGGCAACGTCATCATGGCCCTCCTCGGCGGGCGCCCGCAGCGCTGGAAGCCCTATGGCGCAGTGGCGACGGACCCCGCCTTGCGGCGCGAGGCGCTGGAGGTGCTGGCGCGGGTGCGGCTCGACACGCTCGCCGACCGGCCGGTCTCGGAGACCTCCTACGGCGAGAAGCGGCGGCTGGAGATCGCCATGGCGCTGGCGCAGGCGCCGCGCATCCTCCTGCTGGACGAGCCGCTCGCCGGCCTGTCGAAGGAGGAGCGCGGCACGGTCAGTGCGCTCCTGGCGGAGCTGCCGCGCGACCTCACCATCCTGATGATCGAGCACGACATGGATGTCGCGCTCGCCTTCGCCGAGAAGATCGCCCTCCTGCACCATGGCCGCCTGATCGTGGACGGCACGCGCGAGGAGGTGATCGCGGACCCGAGGACACGGGAGGCCTATCTTGCCCAGTGACGCCGCGCTCTCGCTCTCCGGCCTGAACGCCTTCTATGGCGACAGCCACATCCTGCACGACGTGTCGCTGGAGGTGGCGCCGGGGCGCATTCTCGCTCTGCTCGGCCGCAACGGCGCGGGCAAGACCACCTGCATGAACGCCCTCGCCGGCCTGCTGCCCACCCGCACCGGGCGGATCGTGCTCAACGGGCGGGACATCTCCGCCTTCTCGCCCGAGGCCATCTGCCGGGCCGGGCTTGCGCTGGTGCCGCAGGGCCGGCGCATCTTCCGCAGCCTCAGCGTGGAGGAGAATCTCGCCGTCGCCCGCTGCGCCCGGCCGCCGGACGGGCGTGTGGCGTGGACGGACGACGACATCTTCGGCCTCTTCCCCCGCCTGAAGGAACGGCGCCGGCATCCGGCCGGGCTCATGTCCGGCGGCGAGCAGCAGATGCTGGCCATCGGCCGGGCACTGGTGACCGCGCCGCGCGTGCTGCTGATGGACGAGCCGACCGAGGGCCTCGCCCCCCAGATCGTCGCCGAGGTGGGCGCCATCGTCGGCCGGCTGCGCGCCGCCGGGCTGTCGGTGATCCTGGTGGAGCAGCACATGGCCTTCGCCCTGAAGCTCGCCGACGAAGTGGTGGTCATCAGCACGGGGCGGGTGGTGGACAAGGCTTCGGCGGCGGACTTCCAGGCCGATCCGGCCCGGCTGGAGGAGCATTTGGGCGTCCACTGACGGCGGCAGAAACGGCACCTGACCTTCCGGCATCTCGTCGCAGGGTGATGAATCGCACGCGAGCCGTGCTAGGATTGATCGTCCGATAAAGACCGGGTGTCCGCAGTGCCGTCCTCTAAAGCCCCCTCCCCCCAGCGTCGTCGCCTTTCGCCCGCGGACCGGGAGCGGGATATCGTGGCGGGGGCGGTGGCCTTCTTCGCCGAATTCGGCTTCGACGGCGCGACGCGGGATCTGGCGCAGCGGCTCGGCATCACCCAGCCGCTGCTCTACCGCTATTTTCCCGGCAAGGATGCGTTGCTCGACCGGGTCTATCAGGAGGTTTACCAGAGCCGCTGGCAGACCGAGTGGGAAACCGCCATCGCCGACCGCTCCATCCCCATCGAGGAGCGGCTGAAGCGGTTCTACCGGGCCTATGCCGCCGTCATCCAGACCTATGAATGGGTGCGGCTGTTCATGTTCGCCGGCCTGAAGGGGCTGGACTTCAACAGCCGTTACCTCGCCTTCCTGCGCGCGCGCCTGTTCGAGCGCATGGTCATCGAGATCCGCGCCGCCAACGGCCTCGACGAGAAAGCCCCGGTGAGCGAGGAAGAGATCGAGCTGATCTGGTCGCTGCACGCGGGCATCTTCTACATCGGCGTGCGCAAGTTCATCTACGGCATGCCCATTCCGGCCGATCCCGAGGCCGACATCGACGTGAAGGTGAACGCCTTCCTCAACGGCGCCCCGGCGGCCTTCGCCTCGGTGATCGACCGCGCCAAGCCGGCGCGCAGGAAGGTCGCGGGCCGAAAATAATCATTTGATAAATTAGTTTGACGCCGGTCGCATTTCGCGCCACTATCTATCATCCGATAAATAGTCGGACCGCTTCGCCCAGCCCGGCACAGACCGGGCACCGGCGATGCGACGCGACCACTGGACGGCTCGCGCCGGCCGGCCCTCGCACAGGCGAACGGGCTGCCGCCTTCAGGAGCCGAGGGAGGACACCATGCCAACGCACACCACCGCCGGGCCGCAGGCGCGCACCGCCGCGGCCCTCGCGCGCCCCAAGCGCGCCGTCATCATCGGCGGCTCCATCTGCGGCCTGTTCACCGCGCTGCTGCTGCGCAGGGCGGGCTGGGACGTGTCCGTCTTCGAGCGCATCGGCAGCGAGCTCGCCGGGCGCGGCGCCGGCATCGTCACCCATCCCGAGCTGTTCGACGTCATCGGCAAGACCGGCCTCGATGTCACCGAGGCGCGGGTGGGCGTGGGCGTCAGCGGACGGCGGGTGTTCGGGCCGGATGGCCGCATCACCGGCCAGCTCGACCTGCCGCAGGTGCTCACCTCCTGGGGCCACCTCTACCGCCTGCTGCGCTCGGCCCTGCCGGACGACAGCTACCACCACGGCCGCAACCTCGTGCGCGTCGAGGACAGCGCCGAACGCGTGCGGGCCTACTTCGCCGACGGCGCGGTGGAGGAGGCGGACCTGCTGGTGGGCACGGACGGCCTGTTCTCCACCTTGCGCGCCGCCTTCCTGCCGGAAGCCAAGCCCACCTATGCGGGTTATGTGGCCTGGCGCGGACTGGTGGACGAGAGTGCGCTCTCGCCCGAAACCCGCGCGGCGCTCTGCGGCCACTTCTCCTTCAGCCTGCCGCCCGGCGAGCAGATGCTCGGCTATCCCGTCGCCGGCGCGGACGAGCAGCTCGACGAAGGCCACCGCCGCTACAATTTCGTCTGGTATCGCCCGGCCGCCAGCGACGGGCAGCTCGCCGAGCTGCTGACCGATGTGGACGGCACGCGCCATCCCCTTTCCATTCCCCCGCATCTCATCCGCCCGGAAGTGGTGGCGGGCATGCGGGCGGATGCGCACCGCCTGCTGGCGCCGCAATTCGCCGAGGTGGTGGAGCGCACGCAGCAGCCCTTCCTGCAGGCGATCCAGGACCTGGAGAGCCCGCGCCTGCGCCTCTCGCCCCATGTGGTGATCCTGGGCGACGCCGCCTTCGTTGCCCGCCCCCATGTGGGCATGGGCGTGACCAAGGCCGCAGCCGATGCCGCCGCCCTCGCCGACGCGCTCGCGGACGGCACGGATGTGGAAGCCGCGCTTGCCGCCTTCGAAGCCAAGCGTCTCGCCTTCGGCCGCGCCGTGGTGCAGCGGGCGCGGCATCTCGGCGCCTACATGCAGGCGCAGATCCTCGACGAGGAGCAGCGCGCCCGCGCCGAGCGGCACCGCCACCCCGAGGCGGTGATGAGCGAAACCGCCGTCGCCACGGGAATCGCAGCATGAAGCCCGACGGCGCCTTCCCTCCGCGCCCGCATGCGCGTTCGCTCGATGCCGCCGCGCGCATCGAGGCGATCCGGCAGAACCCCAATTTCCGCCGCCTTGCCGCCATCCGCGCCCGGCTCGGCCTCTCCATGGCCGCGCTGATGGCGACGCTCTATTTCGCCTACATCCTCACCGTGGCGTTGAAGCCAAGCGCACTCGGCACGCCGGTGCTGCCGGATGCGGTCTCCACCTGGGGCATCGTCGCGGGGGTGGGCCTGCTCGGCCTCGGCTTCGTGCTGACGGCGATCTATGTCGCCGTCGCCAACCGCACCTTCGATCGCCTCACCGAAAACCTGAAGGAGGACGTGCAATGAAACGGCCTCAGCTCAATCGCGCGGCCCTCGCCTTTGCGCTCGCGCTTGCCTGCGCGACCAGCCCGGCCTCGGCCGCCGGCGCCATCGAAGGGGGCGCCCGCCAGCCCGTCAATCCGGTGGCGATCACCCTCTTCCTGATGTTCGTGGCGGTGAGCCTCGGCGTCACCTGGTGGGCGGCCCGCAAGGGCACCGGCGGCGCGCAGGATTATTACGCTGCCGGCGGCGGCCTCAGCGGCTTCAAGAACGGCCTCGCCATCGCCGGCGACTACACCTCCGCCGCGACCTTCCTCGGCGTGACGGCGCTGGTCTATTCCTCCGGCTATGACGGCATGATCTACGCCATCGGGTTCCTCGTGGGCTTCCCGATGATCCTGTTCCTCATCGCCGAGCCGCTGCGCAACCTCGGGCGCTACACCTTCGCCGATGTGGCGGCCTACAGGCTCTCGGAAGTGCCGGTGCGGGTGGTGGCGGCCACCAACACGCTGGTCATCGTGCTGCTCTACCTCATCGCCCAGATGGTGGGGGCCGGAAAGCTCATCGAGCTGCTGTTCGGCCTGCCCTACTGGGTGGCGGTGGGCCTCGTGGGCCTGCTGATGATGGCCTATGTGACCTTCGGCGGCATGCTGGCCACCACCTGGGTGCAGATCATCAAGGCGGTGCTGCTGCTCACCGGCTCGGTGGTGATGTCCCTGCTCATCCTCGGCCATTTCGGCTTCAGCCTGGAGGCGCTGTTCGCCCGCGCCGCCGCGCTCCACCCCAAGGGCATGGCCATCATGGCGCCGGGCGGGCTGGTGAAGGACCCCATCTCGGCCATCTCGCTGGGCGTCGCCCTCGTGTTCGGCACCGCCGGGCTGCCGCACATCCTGATGCGCTTCTTCACCGTGGCCGATGCCCGGCAGGCGCGCACCTCCGTGCTGGTGGCGACGGGCTTCATCAGCATCTTCTACACGCTGCTGTTCGTGCTCGGCTTCGGCGCCATCGCCTTCGTCATGTCGGACCCGAGCTTCAAGGATGCGACCGGCGCGGTGGTGGGCGGCACCAACATGGTGGCACTGCACCTCGCCAACGCGCTCGGCGGCTCGGTGCTGCTCGGCTTCATCTCGGCGGTCGCGTTCGCCACCATCCTCGCGGTGGTGTCCGGCCTCACCATCGCCGGGGCGTCGGCGGCGAGCCACGATCTCTATGCCCGCGTCATCCGGCGCGGCAAGGCCTCGGAGCAGGAGGAAGTGCGGGTCTCCAAGGCGGCGGCGGTGGTCATCAGCCTGCTCGCCATGGCGCTCGGCCTCTTGTTCGAAAATCAGAACATCGCCTTCATGGTGGGCCTCGTCTTCGCCATCGCGGCGAGCGCGAACTTCCCCGTCATCGTGCTGTCGGTGTCCTGGCCCGGCCTGACCACCCGCGGCGCCGTCACCGGCTCGGTGACCGGCCTCGTGGTCGCCCTCGTGCTCGTGGCGCTGAGCCCCAGCGTGTGGACGACGACGCTGAAGCTCGGCCCGGCGCCATTCCCCTATGACAATCCCGCGCTGTTCTCCGTGCCGCTCGCCTTCCTCGTCTCGATCCTCGTCTCGCTGGCGGATCGCAGCACGGCGGCCGAGCGCGTGCGCGCGGCCTTCGCCGCGCAGAACGTGCGGGCGCAGACCGGCTTCGCATTGGACTGAAACGCCGAAATACAGGGAGACACCCAATGAACATCAACACCACCGCCACCTACGCCACCATCGAAGCCCCGCGCGACTGGCCCGAGGCCCTGCGGGCGGATCTGCACGCCAGCCGCGGCAATGGCCGCGTCGGCAGCCGTCTCGTGTCGCAGAGCGAGCGGGTGCGGGTGTGGCACCTCGCGCTGAAGCCCGGCGAGCGCATCGGCTTCCACACCCATGTGCTCGACTATTTCTGGACGGCCGTGACCGGCGGGCGCGCCCGCTCCCATTATGCCGACGGGCACGTCGCCGAAGTGACGTATGAGGCCGGCGACACCAAGCACCACCATTTCGGCCCGGGCGAGTTCATGATGCATGACCTCACCAACATCGGGGATACCGAACTGGTGTTCACCACCGTCGAGTTCCTCGACAGCGACAACGCGCCGCTGAAGGTCGATTGAGACCGGGGCGCACGCCCGTCCGCGCAAAAGAAAAGGGGTCGCCGAGGCGACCCCTTTTTGCTTTCAGGATGGCGCCGATCAATTGTCGTCGGCGTCGTGGGCGGGGCCGGACTGGGCGTTGCCGGTCTCGAACGGACGCTCGGAGACATAATAGGGGCCGGGGGTGCCGAAGGCGCTGGGACGCTCGAGGCGGGCCTGCTCGCGGGCAACGGCCGCCGGGGAGGTCGGGGTCAGGCTCCCCTGCGCGGAGACGGCATACTGCTCCACATTCTCCTTCTGGACGGTCGGGCCGGCGAAGGCCGAACCCATGGACGAGACGAGCGCCACGGCGACACCGGCGGCGAGGACAGCAGACTTGATGGACATGGCAAGCACTCCGTTGTTGATGTGATGAATTTAGGAGATGCTGCCGACCGGGAATATTATGCCGTGATTTATTCTTCTCATATGCTTCGACTATTCAGTATACGAACGTATGGCCTTTGCCCGAACAGGCATGCACCGCGCGCCCGCCGGAGCGCAAACGCAAGAGGCCGGCGCCATGCCGGCACCGGCCTCTGATCATCGGGATTGCTGGAAAGCGGATATCAGGCCTGATGCGCAGGCCCCAGCGCATGCGGGGCGGGCCGGCCGCCGCGCGGCGCGCGGGCCAACTGCTCCGACCGCCAGCGATTGGGCGTCGTCGCGGCGAAGCGCCGGAAGACGGTGGTGAAGTGGGCCTGGGTCTGGAAACCCACGCTGAAAGCGACCTGCGCGAGCGGCTCCGCGCTCTCCAGCATCAGCTTCTGGGCGCGCTCCACGCGCAGCCGCAGCAGATATTCGTGCGGCCGGACGCCTGTCGAGACGCGGAACCGGGCGGCGAAATGCATGCGGCTGAGGCCGGCGACGCGCGCCATGTCGGCGAGCGTGACGGGCTCCCAATAATGCTCCTCCATGAAGGCCAGCACCCGCTTGAGCCGCCATGCCACGAGGCCGGAGCTGGCCCGCGCCGGCTTCTGTTCCGGCCGGGGCAGGACCGGGGCCTGGCGGGCTGGGAACGGCGCGAGCCGCCCGATGCGGCGGACCTCGGCATCAAGACCCGCATGAAGGCCCGCATGGCTCTGCGCGATGGCCTCGGCGGCGGTGGATGGCGTGGCATGGAGCGACATGCGGAAGACCCCCAAAGCTGGATGGACGGCTCCGCGCGGCCCCACCGTTGCGCCCGGCCCGGCAGCGGCGCGATCACGGCGCCAGCCCGTTCCGGCGGAAAGACCTAACGCTTCGCCGATTGGAGCCAAGCATCGGTCGCCACCGTGTTTTGCTCCATTCTACTTGGGGTTCGCGGCTCATATGATCGGGTTGCGGCGGGCATACCTTGGTATAGGCGGAAGGACTTTAGGGTTAGCGGGCTTGAGCCGGCCGTCCGTTTTTGCTGCACTGCCTGCTCGCGAGCCGGCGCATCCGCCGTTCAAACTGGCAAGATCGAGGCCTATGGCGGTGATACCGAAGCACGATAGCGGGCGACCGGCAGCCGCACGGCGCACGGCCGGCGACTGCATTCCGGCCGATCGCCGGGCGCACGCCAAACGCGCGAGGGCATGATGTCTGGTCCGGCCGGTTCCTTGTCCAGCAACAGCGCGGATGCCGCCGCCCGGCGGCGGACCGGCTCCGTGCTCGTGGCGCTGCTGTGCCTCGCGATCTTCCTCGTGGACACGCTCTCGCCGTTAGACATGGCGATTGCCGTGCTCTACGTGGTCGTCGTGACCCTGAGCGCCACCCTGTTCGGGCGCACGGGGCTGGTGACGGTCGCCGGCGTGTGCGTCCTGCTCACGATCCTGAGCTTCGGGATCATCCACGCCACCGACTACAACATCTCCTCCGCGATGCGTTGCTTCGTCAGCGTCGCAGCCATCGCCGTCACGACCTTCCTCACCCTGCGCAACCAGCAGGCGACGGGGGCGCTGAAGGAGCAGGCCGCGCTGCTCGATCTCTCCCACGACGCCATCTTCGTGCGGAACCTCTCCGATACGGTCGTGTACTGGAACCGCGGCGCCGAGCGGCTCTACGGCTGGACGCGCGCCGAGGCCGTCGGCCAGCCGGCCGGCGCGCTGCTCAAGACAGACTACCCCGCCCCCCGCGCCGAGATCATGGGCGCCGTGCTGGAGACCGGGCACTGGGAGGGCGAGATCGTCCAGACCACCCGCGACGGCGGCAAGCTCGTCTGCGCCAGCCGCTGGTCGCTCCAGCGCGACGCGCGTGGACGGCCCAGCGGCATCATGGAGACCAGCAGCGACATCACCGAACGGCAGAAGGCCGAGCAGGAGCTGCACCAGGTGCGGAGCGATCTCGCCCATGTCACCCGCGTCAGCACCATGGGCGAGCTCACCGCCTCCATCGCCCATGAGGTCAACCAGCCGCTGGCGGCGGTGGTGACCAACGGCGAGGCCTGCCTGCGCTGGCTGCGCCGCGCGGAGCCGGACCTCGGCGAGGCGGAATCCTCGGTCACCCGCATGATCGCCAACGCCCGCCGCGCGAGCGACGTGGTGGAGCGGCTGCGCGCCTTCGCCCGCCGCGGCACGCCGGTGCGCCAGGCGCTGGACAGCGCCGAGCTGGTGGAGGATTGCGTGCTGCTGCTGGAGCGGGAACTGTGGAACCACCGTGTCCGGCTGGAGCTTGCCCTCGCGCCCGGCCTGCCGCTCATCGAGGGGGACCGCATCCAGTTGCAGCAGGTGCTCATCAATCTGGTGCTCAACGCCATCCAGGCCATGGAAGAGGTTCCGGAATCCCGCCGCGTGCTGCACATCGGCACCGCGCTCGCGACGCCGCCGTGGCCCACGGACGGCGAGGCGGAGCTGACCATCTGCGTGCGCGATACCGGGCCGGGCATCGCGCCGGACATGTTCGCCACCCTGTTCTCGCCCTTCGTCTCCACGAAGGAGGATGGGATGGGCCTCGGCCTCTCCATCTCGCGTTCCATCGCGCAGGCCCACGGCGGCCGCATCAACGCCGCACTGAACAACGAGGGGGGCATGTGCTTCTCCCTCACCTTGCCAATTTCCGGCGCCACCTCCCCTTCCAGCACCAGGGACATCCGCCCGTGACCAGTCGACCGCTGACCCGCCCGGCGCCGCCCCCGAGCGCCCCCGTCGTGATCGTCGTGGACGACGACGCCAGCCTGCGAGAGGCGTTGTCCAGCCTGTTCCGCTCCATCGGGCTGGAGGTGGCGCTGTTCGCCTCCGCCGCCGAGCTTCTCGCCGCCAAGCTGCCGGATGCGCCGCGCTGCCTGGTGCTGGACATCCGCCTGCCGGGCGTGAGCGGGCTCGATTTCCAGGCCCAGCTGGCGCGGTCGGACATGGAGCTGCCCATCATCTTCATGACCGGGCACGGCGACATTCCCATGAGCGTGCGCGCCATGAAGGCGGGCGCGGTGGACTTCCTCACCAAGCCGTTCCGCGACCAGGACATGCTGGATGCGGTCTCGGCTGCCATCGAGATCGACCGCGGCCGCCGCGCCGAGCGTGCCTCCTCCTCGAAGCTGCGCGCCCTTTACGATACGTTGACCGAGCGCGAGCGCCAGATCATGGCGCTCGTCACCTCCGGCCTGATGAACAAGCAGGTTGCCGGCGAGGTGGGCCTGAGCGAAATTACCGTGAAGATTCATCGCGGTAACGTCATGCGGAAAATGGAGGCCCATTCGCTCGCCGATCTGGTGCGGATGGCGGAGGCGCTGGGGCTGAGTGCAAAAAGCTAGAATTGCAAACGTCTGTATGATTCCGGGTTGGGCAAGCCGCAGGCTATATAGAGTCAGTCCGGTGCGAACGTCCGTGCCGAGGATTGCACGTTGAGGTGCCCCGAGTGTCACGCGCGCCGACCATAACGATCATCGATGACGACGAATCCGTTCGCATCGCCACGGAGAGCCTCGTCCGCTCCCTTGGCTTCGGCGCGCGGTCCTTCGCCTCCGCCGAGGATTTCCTCGGGTCCACGGAGCGCAGCGGGACCGCGTGCGTCATCACCGATGTCCAGATGCCCGGCATGAGCGGCGTCGAGCTTCAGTCCCGGCTGCGCGCCGAAGGCGACCCGGTGCCGGTGATCTTCATCACCGCCTTTCCCGAGGAGCGCATCCGCCGCCAGGTGGACGAGGCCGGCGCCTTCGGATTCCTCGCCAAGCCGTTCGACGGCAACGAGATGATCGACTGCATCGATCGCGCGCTGCAGGCCGCCCCGCGCCGCTGAGCGCCGACGCGCCCGCCTCCCCGTTCTGCCCCCTTCCCTCTCGTTGACATGGACCCGCGCAGTGGCGGCCCTCGCGGGGGGCTCGCGCGCCCGCGCCCGAGGGCCCGCGCCCCGGCAGCCCGGCGGCCCCCATACCCTCGTATGATGCGGGCAAACGAGCGCCCAATACTTTCATTCGCCGCACGATCCTATGGTGATCGCCGTGACCCGTTACCGAGCGGTCGCCCCGGCACTTCCGCCGCGCACCGGTTTCCTTCTGCCTTTCACATAGGACGACGATCATGGACAAGACCATTGCGAAGCTGCGCCAGCAGGCGCCCCTGCGGACCCCCACCGATCTCGGCGAAGACGCTACCCGCGACATCGCCGGCGCGCTGACCGTTCTTCTGGCGGATATGTTCTCGCTTTATCTGAAGACGAAGAATTTTCACTGGCACATGTCCGGCCCGCACTTCCGCGATTACCATCTTCTTCTGGATGAGCACGGCGACCAGATCTTCGCCACCACCGACGCCATCGCCGAGCGGGCCCGCAAGGTGGGTGGCACGACGCTGCGCTCCGTGGGCCACGTCGCCCGCCTCCAGCGCCTCGCCGACAACGACGCGGACTTCGTGACCGCCGAGGACATGCTGGCCGAGCTGGCCGACGACAACAAGCGCCTCATCACCTTCCTGCGCGAGGCCCATGTGGTGTGCGAGAACTACAACGATGTCGCCACCACCAGCCTCATCGAGGTCTGGATCGACGAGGCCGAACGCCGCGTGTGGTTCCTCTTCGAGGCGACCCGGACCCGCTGATTTCCCCGCCCTCCCCTTCCTCCCCGACTGAGCCCGCCGGCATCCCCGGCGGGCCTTTTTTTGCCCGCACGGACGTGCGCCTTTGCCGGCCCCGAACGCGAGAAGGCCGGCGACCCTGTGGGCGCCGGCCTCATCGTTCCAGATCATGGCGGAAGGCTCACGCCCCCGGCGAGGTGGCATCCTGGGCCGGACCCCAGTGCGGATCGGGCTGGGCCGGCTGGCCGATGAAGGGGCGGGCCGCGTTCATGGCCCGCAGCTTCGCGGGCGAAGGCAGCTGGAAGATGTCGAAGGGCTGGGCCACCGGCGCCGGCTGGGCATCGAAGAAGGTGGTTTCGCCGCGCGCCTCGGTGGGGAATCTGGTGTCCGCGCGGGCGGTGCCCGCAACGCCGGCCACCACGAAGGCGAGAGCACCGAACGCCATGATGAACTTCGAATTCGTAGACATGAGAACCTCCTCTGTTGTCGATGATTAAGTTTTACATTTCCCATCTCCTTCCCGGTATCGAACAGAAATTCATCCCAGGGATATGGTTGTCTTGCCGAATTATACGTGGGTTTATCAGACATCTCCGCGATCTGCGCGGCCCGGCCCGATGGGCAGGGCGACCTCCTCGGCGTCGGTCTCCCGCAGGAGCCTGTGCGCCAGATCGATGGGAATGAGCCGCTGCCGGACGCGGCTGACGATGGAGCGCCGCTCGGCCTGGATGGCGAGTAGGTGCATGCGCCGCTCCTCGGGCCAGGCGGCGGTTCCGCCGTCGATGCCCTCCGCCTCCAGTTGCTCCAGGCGGTGCCGGTAGTGGTCGGCGACGATCATGGCGACCGGCGGCGTGCCCGCCGTCTGCGTCTGCGCCGTATTCGCGAGCGCATCGAGCGCCGCCTTCAAGGTTGCCGCGCGGGCCGCGCGCTCCTGCTCCGCATCGGCGACATCCGGCGGCAGCTCGATGCCCCGCAGAAGGACCGGCAGCGCCAGATTTGCGAGGGCGAGGGAGACCAGAATCACCGCCGCCGCGATGAACACGGCGAGATCCCGCGCCGGAAACGGCACGCCGTCCTTCACCACCAGCGGCAGGCTGAGGGCGGCCGCGAGCGTCACCGCGCCGCGCACGCCGCCGAACGCCATCACCGCCACCGAGCGCCAGTGGGGCGTGGTGCGAGGTTCCCCGCGCCGTCCGCCGGCGGGCCACCAGGAGAGCGCCGCGAGCACCCAGGCGAAGCGCAGGGCCGCGAGCGTGAGCACCGTGGCCGCCACATAGAGCCCGAGCCACCCCACCGCATGGTGCCCGCCCTCCGCGATGCTGCGCGCCGCGCCAGAGAGGATGCCGGGCATCTGCTCTCCCAGCAGCAGGAACATGATGCCGTTGAGCGTGAATTGGAGCGTCTCCCACACCGCGACGCGCCGCAGACGCGTGAGGGGCAACGCGCGGCCCGAAACCTCGATGCGGCTCATCATCATGCCGGCGGCCACGGCGGCGAGCACGGCCGAGCTGCCGGCCGCTTCCGCCAGCAGATAGGCGCCATAGGGAATGAGCAGGCTGATGAGGATCTGGCCGGAGGTGTCCTCTCCCACCCGGCGCACCATGAAGGCCTTCGCGGTCGCCACCATCCAGCTGAAGGCGATGCCGATGGCGATGCCGCCCCCGGCGGCCCAGGCGAAGGCGGCGAGGGAGGAAAGCACCGGCACCGTCCCCGTCACCACGGCGGCGATGGCGAGGCGCAGGCAGATCAGCGCGGCGGCATCGTTGAAGAGCGCTTCGCCCTGCAGAAGGCGCAGCACGCCGCGCGGAATGGGAATGTGCCGTGCCACCGCGCCGGCGGCCACCACATCGGTGGGCGAGAGCACGGCGGCGAGGGCGAAGCACACGGCGAGCGGCATCGCCGGGATGAGCCAGTGGAGCATCAGCCCGACGCAGCCCACCGTCGCCACCACCAGCCCCAGCGCCATGGAAAGGATGAGCGGCGCGTTCGCCGCAAGGTCCGTCTTGGAGACGCGCCAGCCATCGAAGAACAGAAGCGGCGGCAGGAAGATGAGGAAGAACTGCTCCGGCTTCAGCGTGGCGCCGAAGCTCGTGAGGGAGCCGATCGCGGCGCCCACGGCCACCTGGATGAGGGGCAGCGCCACGCGATCGCCCAGCACGCGCGCCACCCAATTGGTGAGCACGACGCCGGCCAGCAGAACGAGGATGTAGCGAATGTCGGTCATGCGCACCACCGGCCTGTCTCGGCGCCGTGCGCACGCCGGCCTGGAGCATGCATGCCGCACGCGGGTGGCGCGCTCAGTCGCAAGGTTTCGTCTGAAGTTTTGAGGTAGCCGGCGGGCGGCGGCGGTGTGGAAGAGCCCGCACCGCCGCGCGCCTGCCCGTCAGGCCTTCACGAAGGCCAGCAGGTCGGGATTGATGACATCGGCGTGGACGGTCAGCATGCCATGGGGATAGCCGGCATAGACCTTCAGCGTGCCGTTCTGGAGGAGCTTCACGCTCAGCCGGGCGGCATCGTCGATGGGCACCACCTGGTCGGCATCGCCGTGCATCACGAGGGTCGGCACGGCGATGAGCTTCAGATCTTCGGTCTGGTCGGTCTCGGAAAAGGCCTTGATGCCGTCGTAATGCGCCTTCGCGCCGCCGGTCATGCCCTGCCGCCACCAGTTCTGGATCACGCCCGGCACCGGCGTCGCGCCGGGCAGGTTGAAGCCGTAGAAGGGGCCGGAGGCGACATCCATGAAGAACTGGGAGCGGTTGGCCGCGAGCGCGGAGCGGAAGCCGTCGAACACCTCGATGGGGGTGCCGCCGGGGTTGGTCGCGGTCTTCACCATCAGCGGCGGCACGGCGCTCACCAGCACCGCCTTCGCCACGCGCCCCTGCGGCTGGCCGTGCCGCGCCACATAGCGGGCCACCTCGCCGCCGCCGGTGGAATGGCCGATGTGGACGGCGTTCTTCAGATCGAGATGTTCCATCACGGCGGCGGCGTCGGCGGCGTAATGGTCCATGTCGTGGCCGTCGCTCACCTGCGCCGAGCGGCCATGCCCGCGACGGTCGTGCGCGACCACCCGGAAGCCCTTCTGGAGGAAGAACAGGATCTGCGCGTCCCAGTCGTCCGAGGAGAGCGGCCAGCCGTGATGGAAGACGATGGGCTGCGCCTCCTTCGGACCCCAGTCCTTGTAAAAGATTTCGACGCCGTCTTTGGTGGTGACGTAGGGCATGGTCCTGGTCCTCTTGCTGTGTTCCAGAATGGGTCTGTCCGTGGCGGCGGCGTGCGGGGCACGCGCGGCCCGAGATCCAGCGCCGACACAGGAACACTGTAGAAGAGGAGGCTGCGGAATGAGCCTATACGCGGGTATACTGTCTAGCCCATCAATATAGGGGGACGCATATCTTTGGGTCCGATGTCCGAACTTGTACTGCCGCGCGCGTCGCCTCAGCGGCCGGCGCGGACGCACCCGTCCGGCACCGGCGCGCCCGAGAGCCGGGCGAGCAGCCAGGACACGGCCATGGGCGCCACGGCCTTCGCCACCCCGCCATGGGATGCCCACGGCACTTCCACATAGGTCACGGGCGTGCCCGTCCGGCACAGGCGCCCCACATAGTCCCGCGTGGTCGCCGGCTCGACGAGGGCATCGAGGCTCCCCTGCGCGAAGAAGACGGGCACGCCCTTGGGATCCGGATTGGAATTGCGGGCGATCAGCTGGTCCCAGCCGGGCCGCCGGTCGGCGCTGGAGCGCAGGAAGCCGGTCGCGCCGTAGGACAGCGCCGACAGGCCGAGCGCCACGTCGCCCAGGGGATCGAGGCTGCAATCGGCGGCGATCCGCTCCACCGTCGCCCGTGCCGCGGGCCGGACGATGCCGTCGAGCGGCAGCCGGTAGGCCTGTCCCCACGACCACGCGGCGAAGGAGGCGACGACCTGCCCCGGCAGCGTATCGATATCGTCCCGCAAGAGGCGCCTCAGCTCGGTGGGTGCGGCGGCTGCGGCGACACCGGCAAGGCGCAGCTCCGGGGCGTAGGCACGGGCCTCGGCGGCGGTGAAAAGGGCGGCGTGACCGCCTTGTGAGAAGCCCCAAGCCGCGTAGCGCGCGCCCGCATCGGCGCCCGGCAAGTGCCGCACCGCGCGCACGGAATCGATCATGGCATGCGCCTCGCTCGCTCCGAGCAGATAGGAATGCTGTCCCGCCTCGCCCAGCCCGCCATAGTCGGTGGCCGCGACGATGACGCCGTGAGCCATCAGCTCGCCAAGGCCGCCGATGCGGGCGAAGGCCTGCGCCGGGTCGCGGGAAGGCGCGCAACGGGTCGCGACGCCGCTCGTGCCATGCCCCCATGCCACCACCGGGCGCGCACCGGCGCGACCCTCCGGCGGCAGCGCGACGAGGCCGGAGATCGCCACCGGACGGCCGGCGTGGTCGCGCGAGCGGTAGATGATGCGATAGGCGGCGCCCGCGCCCGGCGGCGCCGGCACAGGCTCCGCCTTCAGGAGTGCGCCAGGCGGTCCCTGCCTCAGGCCGTCCGGAATGGCATAGAAGCCCTCGGACGAGACCGCCTGCGCCGGCCACAGGGCGGCGGGGAGTGCGGCGAGAAGAAGGGCGAAACAGCGTCCCGTGCCCATGGCGGAGCCTCCTTCACCCTTTCATGTGCCCGGCCGTCAGCGCGCCGGACCGGACCGGCGCCGCCGGGCCGCGAGCCCTTGCAGGCCGACGGCGAAGGCGGCGAAGGCCGTGCCGAGCACGCTCACCAGGAACCAGCCGCCCGCGCCCCACGCCAGCGTCGCCGTGGCCGAGCCGAGGGCGCCGCCGAGGAACATGGCGCTCATGAGCACCGTGTTGATCCGCGCGCGTGCCTCCGGCCGCAGGGCGAAGACGATGTGCTGGTTGGAGACGAGGGCGCTCTGCATGCCGAAATCCAGCAGCATGACGCCGACGATCAGCCCGGCGAGCGATCCCCATGCGCCGAACACGACCCACGCGGCGAGGGTGACGATGGAGCCCACCAGCACCGCCAGCGTCGGCCCGCGCTTGTCGGCGAACCGTCCCGCGAGGGGCGCGGCGAGGATGCCGACCGCGCCGACAAGGCCGAACAGTCCCGCCACCTCGGCGCCGAGGCCGAAGCGCGGCTCGGCGAGGCGGAAGGCAAGGATGGTCCAGAACACGGTGAAGGCCGCGAACAGCGCCGCCTGCGTGATGGCCGCGAGCCGCAGCGCCGGAAAATCCAGCCATTGCTGCCACACCGAGTGGAGCAGCCGGTGGTAGCTCAGGCGCTGCTCCGGCCTGCTGGCGGGCAGCGTCACCGCCATCAGCCCCGCGCCGGCGAGCGCCATGGGCGCCGCAAGCCACAGCATCTCCCGCCAGCCGCCGTGGGAGGCGACGAAGCCGGCGACGGTGCGGCTGAGGAGGATGCCGGTCAGAAGGCCGGCCATCACGGTCCCGACCGTCGCGCCCCTTTTCTCGGGCGCGGCGAAATGCGCGGCGAGGGGCACGATCTGCTGGGCCACCGTGGACGCGAGCCCCACCACCAGCGAGGCCGCCACCAGCAGCAGCGCCGTTGGCGCCACCGCCGCCAGCACCAGCGCCGCCGCGAGCAGCACGAACTGCACGACGATGAGCCGCCGCCGCTCCACGAGATCGCCGAGCGGCACCAGCAGTATGAGGCCGATGGCGTAGCCGAGCTGGGTGGCGGTGGGAATGGCCCCCGTCAGGGCGCCGGGCAGATCCTGCTCGATCAGCTCCAGCATGGGCTGGTTGTAATAGATGTTCGCCACCGCGAGGCCGGCGGCCGTGGCCATGGCCAGCGTCGCGCCGAAGCCGAGCGCGCCGGGCTGCGGCGCGGCGGCGAGATCGGGCGCGGCGGCAAGATCGGGCGCGCCGGAATGACCAAGGGTCGATGTCTGCTTGAAGATCATGGGTGCCTCCTTAAGGCAGCGCATCCGGCCTCAGGCCGGTGCGTGAAGCGCGGCAGCGGCGGCTTGCTCCAGCACCGCGATCAGGCTCTCCCGGTCGCGCGGGCCGTCGTAGCGAACGCCGTTGATGAAGAGGCACGGAGTGCCGTTCACGCCGGCCCGCACCCCGCCCACGAAATCCTGCTGGATGAGGGCATCATACTGGCCCTGGAAAGCCGCCTGCAGGACGCGGCGCTCGATGCCGAGCCGCGCGGCATAAGCGGTGAGGCTTGCCACGTCGAGCGCATCCTGATGCTCGTAGAGCATGTCATGGGCCGCCCAGAACACGCCGGAGGCGGCGGCCGCCGCGGCGAATTGCGCGGCACGCAGGGCGTGCGGGTGCATCTCGGTGAGCGGGAAGTTGCGGAACACGAAGCGCAGCCGCGCGCCCATCGCTTCCTGCACCGCCTTCAGCACCGGATAGGCTTCGCCGCAATAGGGGCATTCGTAATCGCCATACTCGATCAGGGTCACCGGCGCATCGGCGGGCCCGGCCACGGTGTCGGTGGCGCTCACGGGGGGAAGACGGCGCGTCATGCCTGCGCTCCTTGTGGCTTCTGGGTGGGGGCGAGCGCGTCGAGCGCATCGAGAATGCCGTCGGCGCCGGGGTTGAGGCCGAGCGGCGAGAGATAGCTCCAGCGGATGATGCCGCCGGCATCGAGCACGAACAGCGCCCGCTGTGCGACGCCGTCCTGCGCGCGGTAGGCGCCATAGCGCCGGGCGACCTCGCCCTTGGGCTCGAAATCCGCGAGCAGCGGAAAATGCAGCTTGCGCGCCTCCGCGAACGCCGCGTGGCACCACACGCCATCGACGGAGATCCCCACCAGCTGCGCGCCGGCGCGGTGAAACTCCGGCAGCATCTGGTTGTAGAGGCCCATCTGGTCGCCACAGACCGGGCTCCAGTCGGCCGGATAGAAGGCGAGGACGACCGGCGCGCCCCGGAGATCGGCGAGGGACAGCATCTGGTCCGGCGTCGCCGGCAGGGTGAAGTCGGGTGCCGCCTGTCCCGGCTGCAGCAAGGCGGGTGCGGCGTCGTGCGGATCGGCCATGGGGTGCCTCGTTCGTCCCGCGTCGCGGGTGTCCAATGTCGGCAGCGACAATGCCGAGAAGGCGGGCCGGTCGACATCGGCCATAAGCTTGGGCCGCTCATACTTGGGTTTGCTTGCGGCTGCCGCGCGCCCTGCCCGTGCGATTGGGAAAGAAGCCGGCCCCAGACCCGCCGCATCTTCCCCCACCGGCTATGGGCCATGATGAGGCGCATTTGCGCCCGGCGCCGGACGCGGCGCGGCACACCCTCAGGAGACAGCCATGATCATCGACCTCACAGGCAAGACCGCCCTCGTCACCGGGTCGAGCGAAGGCATCGGTTTCGCCATCGCCCAGGGCCTCGCGCAGGCCGGCGCGACGGTGGTCGTCAACGGGCGCTCGGAGGCGAAGGTGGCGGAGGCCGTCGCGCGCATCGGCGGCGCGGCGCGGGGCCGGGCCATCGATCTCGGCACCGCCGAGGGCGCCGCAGCGCTGGTTGCGGCCGAGCCCGCGTTCGACATCGTCGTCAACAATCTCGGCATCTTCCAGCCGTCCGACTTCTTCGAGACCGACGACGACGTCTGGGATCGCCACTGGGCCATCAACGTCATGTCCGGCGTGCGCCTCGCCCGCGCCTATCTGCCGGGCATGGCGGCGCGCGGCTGGGGGCGCATGCTGTTCCTGGGCTCTGAATCCGCCTTCAACATCCCGGCGGACATGATCCATTACGGCGTCAGCAAGACGGCGGATGTCTCCCTCGCGCGCGGCCTCGCCAAGCGCATGGCGGGCACGGGCGTGACGGTGAATTCCATCCTCCCCGGCCCCACCCTCTCGGAGGGTGTCGCGGCCATGCTGAAGGACGCGGTGGCGGCCGGAAAGACGCTGGAGGAGGCCGGCGCCGACTTCGTGAAGGCGCACCGGCCAAGCTCCATCATCCAGCGGCCGGCGCGCGTGGAGGAGGTGGCCAACATGGCCGTCTACATCGCCTCGCCGCTCGCTTCCGCCACCACCGGCGCCGCCCTGCGCGTCGATGGCGGCGTCATCGACTTCATCGTCTGACCGCCGGAGAGACAGGCCATGGCCCCGCGCATCCTCATCGTCGGCGGTTCCATCGGCGGCCTGTTCGCCGCCGTGCTGCTCCACCGCGCCGGCTTCGACGTGCGTGTGAGCGAACGCTCGGTGCATGGCCTGGAAGGGCGCGGTGCCGGCCTCGTTGCGCAGCGCGAGGTGTTCGACATCCTGCGCGAGGTGGGCGTGGAGCATCTCGCCCATGTGGGTGTCACGGCCCACGAGCGCATCTATCTCGACCGGGATGGCGCCATCATCCACCGCCAGCGCACGCCGCAGACCCAGCTCTCCTGGGACGTGCTGTTCCGCACCTTCCGCCAGCTCCTGCCAGACGAGCGCTATGAGATCGACCGGCCGGCGGTCTCCGTGTCGCAGATGACCGGCGGCGCCCGCGTGACCTATGCGGATGGCCGGGAGGAGCGGGCGGATCTCGTGATCGGCGCCGATGGCGTCGGCTCGACCCTGCGAGGCGCCGTCAATGGCCCGAAGTCCCGACCCACCTATGTGGGCTATGCCACCTGGCGCGGGCTCATTCCCGAGGCCGAGGTGCCGGCGGCGGCGGCCGAGCAGCTGTTCGACCGCTTCGCCTTCTACGAGATGCCCGGCTCGCACATCCTCGGCTATCTCGTGCCCGGCCCGGACGGCTCCATCGCCCCCGGCCGGCGGCGCTACAACTGGGTCTGGTACCGGCGCTATATGGAGGACGCGCTCGGTGACGTGCTCACCGACGTTGACGGCGCCCGCCGGCCCTTCTCCCTCGCCCCCGGCCGCGTGCGCCCGGAGGTCTCCGACGCGATGAAGGCCGATGCCGCGCGCCTGCTGCCGCCGTCCTTCGCGGCCATGGTGGCGGCGGAGCCGCGCCCCTTCGTCCATGCCATCTTCGATTACGCACCCCCACGGATGGTGGCGGGCCGGATCGCGCTGATGGGCGACGCGGCGTTCGTGGCTCGCCCGCACACCGCCATGGGCGTGGCGAAGGCGGCGGGCGACGCCTTCGCGCTCCGCGATGCGCTCGCCGGAAAGCGGGATATGGGCGTGGATATGAACGCGGACATGGAGGCCGCCCTCGCCGCCTACGCATCCGCGCGCCTGCCGGTGGGCGCCGCCATCGTCGCCTACGGCCAGCGCCTGGGGCGCGCCCTGGGCTGAGGGGATGGGAAGGGGGCAAACGAAGGTAGGTCCCCGCTTCCTTGCGTATAATTTCGCGCTGTGCGCCGACGCCTATGCTGACAGCACACACTTTCGGCCCGGCAGGCGCGACAGCGATGAATTCCCTCTCTCACGACAGCCTCGACACGCGGCCCGCGGCTTTGTCCGAAGAGCTTCGGGCGCGCCTTCGTCCCCTGGCGCCTAGGCTGGTGTTCGGGTTGCGGCTCGCGGCGTCGGTTTGTCTTGCCCTCTACATCACCTATGCTCTGGAACTTCAGAATTCCTTCTGGGCGGCGACGACGGCCGCCATCGTCTGCCAGCCCAATCTCGGCACCTCGCTTCAGAAGGGGCGCTGGCGCATCATCGGGACCATCGTCGGCGCGCTGGCCATGATCGCCCTTCTGGCGGTGTTCGCCCAGCAGCGCTACGCGCTCGCCCTCAGCCTCGCCGTGTGGTGCGGGGCGTGCGGCGTCGCCGTCGTCGGGCTGCGCAATTTCGCCTCCTATGCCGCGGCGCTGGCGGGCTTCACGGCGTCCGTCGTCTTCGCCGATACGATCAGCGATCCGACCTCGGCGTTCTTCCTTTCGCTCATCCGGGTGAGCGAGATCTGCATCGGCATCGGCGCGACGGTCTTCGTCATCCTGCTCACCGATTTCGGCGCGGCCAGCCGGCGGCTCGCGGACCTGCTGCAGGAGGCCGCCGGGCAGATTTCCAGGGGCTTCCGCGCGACCCTCGTCGCGCCGGGAGAGGCGGCCGGGCAGCGCGAGAGGTTCAGGGACCTCCTGCGCGCGCTCGGCCCGCTTCACCTCGCGACGGACGCGGCCATCGCGGACTCCTCCTATCTGCGGTCCCGCGGCGGCAATCTGCGCCGCGCCTCCGCCCGTCTGATGGACGCGGTGCTGGCGTGGCAGGAGATCGCCCGCGTCGCGGATGTCAGCGGCCCTGTCGAAGCGGCGCGCGCGCAACTGGACGCGGTGCTCGCGCGGCTCGATGCCCGCGCCCTTGCCGCCGACCCGGAGCGGTTCCGCGATGCCTGCCGCGCGGCGCTGGAGGCCATCGAAGCCATCCCGCCCGGCGACCGGCGGACCACCGTGCTTCTGGACGCCACCCGCACCCTCGCCGCCAGCCTTGAGGAGATGGCCGAAAGCATCGCCCTGCTCCAGGGCGCGCGGGCGACGCGGGTGCAGTTCGCGCCCCGGGCCGTCGTCATCGGCGATCCGCTGCCGGCCATCCTCAGCGGCGTGCGGGTGTTCACGGCGGTGGCGGGGGCGGCGGCGTTCGCCATCTTCACCGCCTGGCCGCAAGGGCCACTCGCCATCGCGTTCGTCGCCATCGCCACCCTGATCTTCGGAGCCGCCGGCGACCAGACGCGCGCGCTGGCGGTGGACTACACCATCGGCTCGGTCCTGATGGCGGTGGTCGGCGGCGTGCTCTATTTCGGCGTCCTGCCCTTCCTCTCCACCTTCGCCGGGCTGGCGACGATGCTGGTGCTGCTGATGGTTCCCATCGGCTTCATGCAGGCGGGGAGCTGGCACCCGACCCTCTTCCTCGCCATGGCCGTCACCTCGCTGCCGATGCTTCAGATCGGCAATCCGCTCGCCTACGATCCGTCCGCGTTCTTCAATGGCGCGCTGACCATCGTCGGGGGCACCGCCGCAGGGCTGGTCTGCTTCATCATCCTGCCGGTGCTGTCACCGCAGACGCGGACGCGGCGCCTCCTCGCCCTGTCCGTGCGCGACGTGCGGCGGCTGGCGGCGCGGGCGCGACCCGGCGATGCCGCGCGCTGGCGTGCGCTGATGACCCGCCGCGCGGAAGACCTGCCGCCGCAGGCGAGCGACGATGAGGCCCGCCGCCTGCTGGCCCTGTTCGCGCTCGGCCGCACCATCATCTTCCTGCGCGCCGCGCTTGCCGGCGAAGACGCGGAGCAATTCACCAGCGCCTGCGTCGCGCTTGGCGATGGCCGCCCGGCTGCCGCCCGCGACGCCTGTGCCGAGTTGGCGGCGCGGCTGGACGAAGCGGCCGCGACGCCCGCCGCCACTCAGATACGGGCGCAGATCGCAACCCTCATCGGCACGCTCGACGCCCTCGCGGAATGTCTCGATGACACCCCGCGCCAGCGCGCCCGTGCGTCCTGACCGCACAACACGGAGCCGGATCATGTTTTCGGAGCTGTCAGTCCTCGGCGTGCTGTTCTCGCCCTTCGTGGCGATGATGGCCGTGGCATGGCTCATCACCATGCCGCTCATCATGCTCGGCAACCGCATCGGCCTGTCCCGTGTGGTGTGGCACCCCGCCCTCTTCACCCTCGCGATCTACGTGATCGTGCTGTCCCTCACCGTGCTGACCATGGGAGCCCGTTCATGAGCGCCATCGAATTGCCCGCCGGGAAGCGCGCTTCCCTGTTGCCCCGCCTCGCGCGGGTGCTTGTGACCCTCGCCGCCGTGGGCGTCGCCGGGGCGCTCGGATGGCGCATGTGGGAGGCGTACATGACCACCCCCTGGACCCGCGACGGCACCGTGCGGGCCTATGTGGTCACCGTCGCGCCGCAGATCTCGGGGCGCATCGTGGAGCTGCCGGTGAAGGCCGACCAGTTTGTCCACAAGGGCGATCTCCTGATGGTCATCGAGCCCGCCGACTACCAGAACGCCCTCGCCAGCGCCGAGGCCGCCGTCGCCCGCGCCAAGGCCGATCTCGAGAACAAGAAGGCGGAGGCGGAGCGCCGCACGAAGCTCAGCGCCATCGCCGCCTCGGAAGAGGAAAAGGAGAGCTTCGCGGCCTCGGCGGACATGGCGGTGGCGGCCTATCAGCAGGCGCTCGCCGACCGCGACCAGGCGAAGCTGAACCTCAGCCGCACGCGCATCGTCTCGCCGGTGAACGGCTATGTCACGAACCTCCTCACCCAGGTCGGCGACTACGGCATCAGCGGCCAGCGCGCCCTCTCCGTGGTGGACAGCGACAGCTTCTGGGTGGACGGCTATTTCGAGGAAACCGTCCTCTCCGGCATCCATCTGGGCGACACGGCGAAAGTGGCGCTGATGGCCTATGGCGCGCCCCTCACCGGGCATGTGAGCGGCATCGGCCGGGGCATCGCCATCCCCAATGTGGCGCCGGACGTTTCCGGCCTCGCCTCGGTCAACCCGGTGTTCACCTGGGTGCGCCTCGCCCAGCGCGTGCCGGTGCGCATCGCGCTCGATCCCGTGCCGCCGTCTGTCACCCTCTCCGCCGGGCTCACCGCGACGGTCACCATCACCGGCAAATGATCGCCGGCGCGCAGGGACGGCCTGCCCCGCAACGGGCGGGCCGCGTCCGCTTCCCGTGGCCTGATCTTTCCCCGAAATGACTGTGCCGCGCCATACCAAGGTATGCGCCGGACATATGTGAAGCCCATTTATTGCAGCCGACCCCGCAGGTCATCATTGGCTCGTCTTCCGGTTACTTCCGAACCGGCGACGCGCGCCGTCGAGCAGGACGCGCGCAAGAGCCTCTCACCCCTGCTGCGGGAGCCGCCCATGGGCATCGCGAAAACCATCCGTCCCTATCACGAGCCCGCCGGCGGCTGGGGCGCCCTGAAGGCCATGGGCAGCGCGCTGGTGGAGCAGCACGTCGCCGTGTCCGGCATGGCCACCCTTGCCCGCATGAACCAGCCGGGCGGCTTCGACTGCCCCGGCTGCGGCTGGGGCGATCCCAAGCACACCTCGCCCTTCGAATATTGCGAGAACGGCGGCAAGGCGGTGGCCTGGGAGGCGACCACGAAGCGCTGCACGCCTGAATTCTTCGCCGCCCACACAGTGACCGAGCTCGCCGCCCTCGGCGATTACGAGCTGGAGATGGAAGGCCGCCTCACCCATCCCATGCGCTACGACGCGGCAAGCGACCGCTACGTGCCGGTGCGCTGGGAGGAGGCCTTCGCCCTGGTGGGCCGGCATCTCAATGCCCTGTCCGATCCGAACATGGCGGATTTCTACACGTCTGGCCGCGCCTCCAATGAAGCAGCCTTCCTCTATCAGCTCTTCGCCCGCGAATACGGCACCAACAACTTTCCCGACTGCTCCAACATGTGCCACGAGGCGACCAGCGTCGGGCTGCCCCAGTCCATCGGTGTCGGCAAGGGCACGGTGCTCCTAGAGGATTTCGCGCGGGCGGACTGCATCTTCATCTTCGGCCAGAACCCCGGCACCAACTCACCGCGCATGATGAGCGAGCTGCGCAACGCCTCGCGGCGCGGCGCCACCATCATGTCGTTCAATCCCTTCCGCGAGCGGGCGCTGGAGCGCTTCCAGGCGCCGCAGAACCCGGTGGAGATGGCGACGCTGACCTCCACGCCCATCTCCTCGCGCATCTTCCAGGTGCGCGTCGGCGGCGACGTGGCCCTCCTCAAGGGCATGATGAAGCACCTCGTGGCGGCGGATGAGGCGGCCCGCGCGCAAGAACTGGCGCCGGTGCTCAACTGGGACTTCATCCGCGGCCACACCGCCGGCATCGACGCCCTCGTCGCCGATCTCGCGGCGACCGCCTGGGAGGATATCGAGCGCAAGAGCGGCATCGCCCGCGCCGACATCGAGACGGCGGCCGAGGCCTACATGCGGGCGGAGCGGGCGATCCTGGTTTACGGCATGGGCATCACCCAGCATCGCCATGGCACACAGAACGTGCAGCAGATCGCCAATCTCACGCTGCTCAAGGGCAATGTGGGGCGCGAGGGCGCCGGCATCTGTCCGGTGCGCGGCCATTCCAACGTGCAGGGCGACCGCACGGTGGGCATCACGGAAGTGCCCTCCGACGCGCTGCTCGCGGCCATCGAGGCGCGCTTCGGCTTCACCCCGCCGCGCGCGTTCGGCCACAACGTGGTCACCGCGCTGGAGGCCATGCTGCGGGGCGAGACGAAGGTGTTCATCGGCCTCGGCGGCAATTTCGCCGCCGCCATCCCGGATTGGCAGCTGACCCAGGAGGCCATGCGCCGACTGGACCTCACCGTCCACATCGCCACCAAGCTCAACCGCAGCCACCTCGTCCACGGGCGGGACGCGCTGATCCTGCCCTGCCTCGGGCGGACCGAGATCGACATGCAGGCGAGCGGGCCGCAGTCGGTCACGGTGGAGGATTCCATGTCCATGGTCCACGCCTCCAGGGGTCACAACCCGCCGGCCTCCGAGCATCTGAAGAGCGAGCCGGCGATCATCGCCGGCATGGCGCGGGCGACCCTCGGCAGCCGGTCCAGGGTGAACTGGGAGGCGCTGACGGCGGATTACGCGCGGATCCGCGAGGACATCGAGGCGGTGTTCCCCATCTTCCAGGGCTACAACGCCCGCATCCGGGAGCCGGGCGGCTTCCACCTCACCTCCACCGCCCGCGAGCGCATCTGGGCGACGGCCTCGGGCAAGGCGAACTTCATCGTCTGCGAGGGCCTGTGCGAGGACCCCGGCGTCACCGGTCACCCGCTCTGGCTCACCACCATCCGCAGCCACGACCAGTACAACACCACGCTCTATTCGCTCTCCGACCGCTATCGCGGCGTCCATGGCGCGCGCGACGTGATCTTCCTTGGCGAGACCGAGATGGAGAAGCGCGGGCTGAAGCCCGACGACCGCGTGGACATCGTGACCCTCTCCACCGACGGCATCGAGCGCGCGGTGCGCGGCTTCCGTGTCGTGCTCCATCCGTTCCCGGAGGCGAGCTGCGCGGCCTACTACCCCGAGACCAACCCCCTCGTGCCGCTCTACGCGCACGACCCGCAGAGCTTCACCCCGGCCTCGAAGGGCGTCCCCGTGCGCCTCGTGAAATCCGCCCCCGCCACCGGAGCGAAATGACCATGGACGCCCTTGCGCTCTCGCGCCTGCAATTCGCCTTCACCGTCGGCTTTCACATCCTGTGGCCGACGCTCACCATCGGCACCGCCTGGTTCGTCACGCTCCTCAGCTTCCTGTGGTGGCGGACCGGCAGGACGGTCTATCGCGACCTCATGCGCTTCTGGATGCGCCTGTTCGCCCTCGTCTTCGGCATGGGCGTGGTGACCGGCATCGTGCTGAGCTACGAGATCGGCACCAACTGGGCCGGCTTCTCGCGCTCCGTCGCCAACGTGCTCGGCCCGCTCCTCGCGTATGAGACCATGACCGCCTTCTTCCTGGAGGCGGGCTTCATCGGCATCATGCTGTTCGGCGAATCCCGCGTGTCGAGGGGAACGCACTTCTTCGCCTGCCTCATGGTGGCGGGCGGCGCGCTCATCAGCACCACCTGGATCATCGCCGCCAACAGCTGGATGCAGACCCCGGCCGGCGCCGTCGCGGATGCCGGGGGTATCTTCCATGTGGTGGACTGGTGGCAGGTGATCTTCACCGCGTCCTTCCCCTATCGCCTCGCCCACATGGTGTGCGCCAGCTTCCTCACCTGCGCCTTCATGATCGCCGGCGTCTCCGCCTTCCATCTGTGGCGCGGCCGGCATGTGGCCGCCTCCCGCACCGCCTTCTCCATGGCGCTGTGGCTGGCGCTGGTGCTGGCGCCGCTCCAGATCTTCATCGGCGACCTGCACGGCCGCAACACGCTGGTGGAGCAGCCGACCAAGCTCGCCGCCATGGAGGGCCTGTGGGACACCACCCGCGGCCCGGCCATGACGGTGATCGCCTGGCCCGACATGGCGGCGCAGAAGAACCTTTACGCGCTCGAAATCCCCCACCTCGCCAGCCTCTACCTCACCCACAGCTGGGACGGCGAGGTTCAGGGCCTGAAAGCGGTGCCGCCCGCCGACCAGCCCAACGTGCCGATCGTGTTCTTCGCCTTCCGCATCATGGCCGGCATCGGCATGCTGCTGCTGGTGACGGCGGTGACGGGGCTGGTGCTGCGGATGCGCGGCCGGCTCTACGACACCCGCTGGTTCCAATACCTCGCCATGGCGACCACCCCCCTCGGCCTCGTCGCCGTGCTGGCCGGATGGACGGTGACGGAGGCCGGCCGGCAGCCCTGGATCATCTACGGCGTGCTGCGCACCGCCGATGCCGTCGCCCCGGTCGCCGCCGGGGCGGTGACCACCAGCCTCCTCATCTTCTTCGCCGTCTACAATCTGCTGCTGCTCGCCTTCCTCTGGTTCGCCGGACGGGTGGCGTTCAAGGGCCCGACCGACACGTCGCCCGAGGTGGCCGAGCGCCCCGGCATGGAGCGCGCCAGCGTCGGCCTCTTCACCAACTCCCCCACCCGTCCGTCGCCCGTCCCCGGCGTCGGACAAGCGAAGGCCTGACCATGACCGAGCTGATGCAGGCGGACCATGTGCCGCTCCTCTTCGCCGCCGCCGCCCTCTTCTGCGTCACCGTCTACGTGCTCGCGGACGGGCTCGACCTCGGCGTCGGCATCCTCTTCCTCGCCGCCCCGCGCGATCAGGACCGCGACGTGATGATGGCCTCCATCGAGCCCGTCTGGGACGGCAACGAGACGTGGCTGGTGATGGGCGGCACGCTGCTCTTCGCCGCCTTTCCCGCCGGATACTACATCCTGCTGCCGGCCTTCTATCTGCCCATCATGTTCATGCTGTTCGCCCTGATCTTCCGGGGCGTCGCCTTCGGCTTCCGCCTGCAGGCGACGCGGTTCCGGCCGGTGTGGGATGCCGCCTTCTTCGCCGGCTCCCTCCTCGCCACCTTCTGCCAGGGGCTCATCCTCGGCGGGCTCATCGACGGGGTGCCGGTGGAGAACGGCATGTTCGCGGGCGGCGCCTTCAGCTTCCTGAGCGTGCTCGGCGTGCTGTGCGGCATCGGCCTCGTGGGCGGCTATGCGCTCATCGGCGCCGGCTGGCTCATCTGGAAGGCGGAGGGGCCGACGCAGGTGTTCGGCCGGGAGATCGCCCGGGCGGCGCTGATCCTCACCGCGGCGATGATGCTGCTGGTGAGCCTGTGGAGCGCCTGGAGCGTGCCCGAGGTCGCGGCGCGCTGGTTTGCCCTGCCGAACCTGTTCTGGCTCGCGCCCGTACCGCTCCTCACCGTGGCGGTGATCGCGTGGATCTGGTGGGCGATCTGGAACGGCCGCGAGGCGCAGACCTTCGCGCTCGCCCTCGTGCTGTACGCCCTCGGCCTGTTCGGCCTCGTGGTGAGCCTGTGGCCCTATGTGGTGCCGCGTCAGGTCACCGTCTGGGACGGCCTGTCCGATCCCCGGTCGCTCGCCTTCCTCGGGGTGGGCGTCATGGTCATCATCCCGGTGGTGCTGGCCTATCAGGCGCACGCCTACTGGATCTTCCGGGGCAAGGTGCAGCACGAGGCGGACGGCGCGCACGGCGGCTACGGCTGATCCGCACTGTTCACCTGACAGGCCCGGCCGAAACAGAGACGCCCCGCGCGATGGTGGTCATCGCGCGGGGCGTTTTTCTATTGGGGGGAGATTGAGATGGAGGGCCCGGCGAAAATCGCCGAGTCCTTCGTTCTACGCAGCTAGCGGAAATCGCCTGTGGCGACGGGGTCGGAGGCCGGGAAAGTCTCCTCCAGCGCCTCGTCCAGCAGCGCCGCGTCGGCGGTGGGGTAGTCGATGTAGCCCTCCGGTCCCTGCGTGTACCAGGTCTCCATCTGGTCCGGCGCCAGCGGGATGCCGCGCCGGATACGGGCGGGCAGGTCGGGATTGGCGAGGAAGCCCCGTCCGAAGGCGATGGCGTCGGCCTCGCCCGTCTCCAGCGCGGCAGCGGCGCGGGCGCCATCGAAATCGGAATTCAGCACCAGCGGCCCGTCGAACACGGCGCGGATCTCGGGATGCACCGGCGGATGGTCGGGCTTGCCCCGGGTGCCGTCCGGCGGCGGCTCGCGCAGTTCGAGGAAGGCGATGCCGATCTCCGACAGGAGCTTGGCGGCGTGGCGGAACAGCGGCACCGGATCGGGATCGTTGACGCCCTGGCTCTCGCCGTTGGGCGAGAGGCGCACGCCGGTGCGGTCGGCGCCGATCTCGCCGGCCACCGCCTCCGTCACCTCGCGCAGTAGCCGCGCGCGGTTCTCGATGGAGCCGCCATAGGCATCCGTGCGGTGATTGGCCGAGGCGCGCAGGAACTGGTCGATGAGATAGCCGTTGGCGGCGTGGATCTCCACGCCGTCGAAGCCGGCGAGGCGGGCGTTGCGCGCGCCCCGGCGATAGTCGTCGAGCAGGCCGGGAATCTCGCTCGCGTCGAGGGCGCGCGCCTCGGCGTGGGGCTGCTTGCCGTCATAGGTGTGGGCGTAGGCGGGCGCCGTGGTGGCCGAGGCGGAAACCGCCTTGGCCCCATCGAGGAAGCTCGGATGCACGATCCGCCCCATGTGCCAGAGCTGGCAGACGATGCGCCCGCCGGCCTGCTTCACCGCTTCCGTCACCGGCCGCCAGGCTGCGACCTGCTCGTCGCTCCAGATGCCGGGCGCGAAGGGCCAGCCGGTGCCCTGCCGGCTGATGCCGGTGGCCTCGGAGATGATGAGGCCGGCGCTGGCGCGCTGGGCGTAATACTCCGCCATGATCGGGGTGGCCGCATGCTGGCGCGTGCCGCGTGCGCGGGTGAGCGGCGCCATGAACATGCGGTTCGGCGCCGCGATGGCGCCGAGCTGGATGGGATCGAACAAGGTGGGCATGGGCGTTCTCCTTGGCAAGTGCGTTCTCCTGGATATGGCCGGCACCACGCGTGAGGCGTCTTTGCGCGCCGGACGTGCGGAACCGGGAGGCAAACGAACACGCCGGCGCCCCACGAGGAGACGCCGGCGATAGACATCAATGGGCCGCCCGACCTGAGGCCGGGCGGTGGGCTGGCGCATCAGCGCGGCAGCAGATTGGTCTCGGCGAGGTCGATCACCTCGTCGCCGCGCCCGCTCATCACCGCGCGGATCAGCCAGAGGCTGAACCCCTCCACCTCCTCCGCTGCGATGGTGGGCGGCATGGAGAGTTCCTGCCGCGCGGTCACCACGTCGAGCAGCGCGGGGCCGTCGTGGGCAAGGATGTCGTCCAGCGCGCCCGGCAGGTCGCCCGGATCCTCCACCCGGATGGCGTGGATGCCGATGGCCCGCGCCATGGCGGCGAAGTCCGGATTTTCGAGGTCCACGCCCGTCTCCAGGAAGCCGCCGGCCTTCATCTCCAGCGCCACGAAGCCGAGCACCCCGTTGTTGACGACGACGATCTTCACCGGCGTCTTCGTCTGCACCAGCGTCACCAGCTCGCCCATGAGCATGGTGAGGCCGCCGTCGCCGGAGAAGGAGATCACCTGCCGGCCCGGCTGGGCGGCCTGGATGCCCATGGCCTGCGGCAGGGCATTCGCCATCGAGCCGTGGACGAGGGAGCCCACCAGCCGCCGCTGGCCGTTCATCTTCAGGTAGCGCGCGGCCCAGATGGTCGGCGTGCCCACGTCGAAGGTGAACACGGCGTCCTCGTCGGCCGTGTCGCTCAGCATCTTCGCCAGATACTGCGGGTGGATCGGCTTGTTGCCGGGCGTGCCAGTGGCGAGGCTGTCGAGGCCCTCGCAGGAGGTCTTGTAGGCGGCGAGCGCCGTATCGAGGTGGCTGCGGTCGTCCTTGACCGTGAGGCGCGGCTTAAGCGCCCGGAGCGTCGCGCCCACGTCGCCCACCACGCCGAGATCGAGCTTGCAGCGCCGGCCGAGCTGCTCGGGACGGATGTCGACCTGCGCGATGCGGATGCCGGTGGGCAGGAATTGCTTGTAGGGGAAATCAGTGCCCAGCATCAGCAGAAGGTCGCAGGAATGCATGGCGTCGTAGCCGGACCTGAAGCCGATGAAGCCGGTCATGCCCACGTCGTAGGGGTTGTTGTACTCGACCCACTCCTTGCCGCCGAGGGCGTGGACGATGGGGCTCTTGAGGGTCTCGGCGAGCGCCATCAGATCGGCGTGGGCGCCGGCGCAGCCCCGGCCGCAGAACAGGGTGACGCGTTCCACCCCGTTCAGCAGGTCCGCCAGCGCGTCGAGATCCGCATCGGCGGGGGTCACGACGGGCGCCGGCGGCAGCAGGCCTGCGGGGGCGGAAGGGCCGCGCTCGGGCGCGGGACGCAGCGCCACGTCGCCGGGGATCACCACCACCGCCACGCCGCGCTTGCCGACCGCCGCGCGGATCGCATTCTCAAGCACATAGGGCAGCTGGCGCGGGTCGGACACCAGCTCGCAATAGACGCTGCATTCGGCGAACAGCGACTGCGGGTGCGTCTCCTGGAAATAGCCGCCGCCGATCTCCGCCGAGGGGATCTGCGCGGCGATGGCCAGCACCGGCACGCGGCTGCGCTGGGCATCGAACAGGCCATTGATGAGATGCAGGTTGCCCGGCCCGCAGGAGCCGGCACACACCGCGAGCCTGCCGGTGATCTGCGCTTCGCCCGCCGCCGCGAAGGCCGCCGCCTCCTCGTGGCGCACATGGAACCAGTCGATCCCGCCATGGCGCCTCAGGGCATCGGTGAGACCGTTCAGGCTGTCGCCGACGACGCCGAAGATCCGCTCGACGCCGGCGCCGGCCAGAACATCGACCATCAGATCCGCAACCTTGCGTCCCATTCGCAAACTCCTTCTGCATCCTGCATGACAGTGTCAGCGGCAGGCGGCGGCAGGCTTGGACGATCGCGCCGGCGTTGGCGTTTCCCGTCCCGGGTCGCAGCCATCACCTCTCACACCGAAGGGATGGTGCAGCAACCCGCCCGGTGCCATCGCGCCCACGACCATGATCGTTCAAGGCGACCGGACTAATCGACAAGAGACCGGCCCCTTCGCTTGGCAAGATCGCGGCGATTTGTGCAATGCGCCACGTGCGAGACCCGATGACTGCGAACGAGGCGGAGCCCGCCTTCATGATTGCCCGTCCCTCCCTGTGGCGCACGTCGCGGCACGCCTTGACGCGGGCGTCGTCACATGAGTTATTTGATCGAATGATAAATAGCAAGGTGCCTGCGTTTCCGCGCCTGTTCGCGCGGCGGCAAAATCGACGGGGGGACACCAGAGGGCGTTGCGGGGAGCCCTGCGTATTCGCAACCGGATGCGACCTGGCAACCGGATGCGACCTGGCAACCGGATGCGACCTGCAGGTGTCGTTGTACTGATCGGATGAAAGATCGCCAGTGGATAGAGCGCGCACCTTCGACGGCACCAGCCCCCTGCTTCGCAGCGGCGGGATGGATGCCGCATCCTTCGACCGCCTCGCGCTGACGTCCGAGACCATCCGGGACGGCAGAAGCGACGGGCTTGAATCCTTCCTCGCGCAGGACGAGCTGACGGGCGAGCGCTGGCGGGTGAGATCCGCGCTGCGCGGCAGCCCGGCGGCGGCGCGTCTCGATCGGGAAGCGGCGCTGGCGCTCGGGCTGCAGCCCGACCTCGCGGACCCGCCCCAGCGGCTGGAGCACCGCAACCGTTTGATCCTCCTCTACCCGGATCGCCCGATGGCGACCCTCGCGGACCTGACCCCCGGCACGCTTGCCCCTGACGCGCTGCTCGATCTCGGCATGGCGATCGCCGGCGCGCTCGCCCGGCTGCACGCCCTCGGCGCCGTCCATGGCGGCCTCAGGCCGCCCTGCGTGCTGCTGGAGGAACGGGGACGGGTGCGGTTCCGCCATCTCGTCGGCGCCACGGGCAGCGACATGCCGGGGTTGGCGGCGCCCGATGCCATCGCCTACGCCGCGCCGGAGCAGGCGCGGCTCCATCGTCCGACCTGCGATGCCCGCAGCGATCTCTATGCGCTGGGCGTGCTGCTCTACACGCTGCTGGTCGGCCGGCTGCCGCTGCAGGCCGGCAGCATGGCCGAATGGCTGCACGCCCATGTGGCGGTCGAGCCGCCGCGCCCCGGCGCCGTGCGCGCCGACGTGCCGTCGGTGATCGATGCCATCCTCATGAAGCTCATCGCCAAGGATCCGGAGCAGCGCTACCAGAGCGCGGACGCGCTCGGGATCGACCTGCGCCTCGCCCGCGCCGCGCTGGCGGCGGGCGACGGCGCGGCGAGCTTCCCCCTGGGCCGGGGCGAGCTGGCGCGGCAGGGTATCGCGGCGCGCGGGCTGTTCGGCCGGGCCACGGAGCTGTCGCAAGTGGTGGACGCCTTCGGGCGCGTCTCCCGCACGGGCTCCGGCGAGCTGGTCCTGATCCACGGCGAGGCGGGGGCGGGCAAGTCCGCTCTGGTCGAGCATTTCGCGAAGGCCTGGCTGCCGGCGGACGCGCAGTTCGCCGCCGGCAAGAGCGTGCTCTTGCAGGAGGGAATGCCCTATGCGCCGTTCGCCCAGGCGCTGCGCACCCTCATCATGCGCGCGCTGGGGGAAAGCGCCGACGTGCTGGACGGGATCAGGGAGCGCCTCGCCTCCCACCTGACGGGCTATAGCCGCCTCCTGATCGATCTCGTGCCCGAAGCGGAATTCATCCTGCCGGACAGCGGCGCCCTGCCCGAGGTAGCCGCGAGCCTGGCGCAGGCGCGCCTGGCGCGGGTGGTGATCCAGACCCTGAAAACGTTCGCGACGCCCGCCCGTCCCCTCGTCCTGTTCCTCGACGACCTGCAATGGATGGATGCGGCGAGCCTCGGCGCGCTTCAGGCGCTGATCCGCGAGGCGCCGCCCCATGTCCTGGTGATCGGCAGCTATCGCGCGGAGGAGGCGGCCCGCCATCCAGAGCTTTCGCGCCTGCTGACGGAGGCGCGCGACGGCCCGCTGCCGGCCACCGACATCCACATCGGCCCCCTGTCGGTGGCCGAGACGCTGGACTGCATCGCGAGCGCGCTGAACGGCGCGCCGGAGGACCTCGGCGAACTCGCGGACATCATCCATCGCAGGACCGGCGGCAACGCGTTCTTCATGAGGCAGCTTCTTCAGACGCTGTTCGACGACAAGGTTCTCGCCTTCGATCCCGAGACGCGGCGCTGGCACTGGGATGCGCGGCGCTTCGGCGCCTACGCGTCGGTGTCGGACTTCATGCTGCAGCGGCTCGATGCCCTGCCGCCGGCCCAGCGCGGCATCCTGCAACGGCTCGCGAGCGTGGGCGGGCGCTTTCCGGCAGCCCATGCCACGCGCCTCATCGACCGGTCCGAGGACGAAACGGCGCACATCGCGGCCGCGCTCATGGAGGCCGGCCTGCTCCTGCGGCAGGATGCGGACTACGTCATCGCCCACGACCGCGTTCTCGAAGCCGCTTATGCCTCGCTTCCCGAGGCGGATCGCCCCGCCGAGCATCTCGCCATCGCCCGCCGCCTGATGGAGATCGCGCGCGACGGGGATGCGGACTGGGCCTTCGCCCTGGCCGCGCAGATCGAACGGGCGGACCGCTCCGCGCTCGACGCGGCGGAGCGCGTGACCTTCGTGACGGCCTTGAGAACCGCCGCCCGCCGCGCCCGCAATGCCGGCGCCGTCCATCAGGCGGCAGGCCATATCGAGACCGCCCGCAGCCTCATGCCTGCCGACTGGCAGGTGAGCCACCACGCGCTGTTCGTCGAGGTGAAATGGCTGCATTGCGACAGTCTGCTCACCCTTGGACGGACGGATGAGGCCCTGCCGGCCATCGACAGGCTGCTCGCGATCGCCGCCAATCCCATCGACCAGGCGGACCTCTACCGCCTCAAGGCCACCGCGCGGACCATCCGGTCGGACTACGAAGGGGCGATCGACGAGGCCTTGGTGGGGCTCGCGCTCCTCGGTGTCGAACTCGAGCGGTCCGTGACGGACGAACAGCTCGAGCAGGCCTATCAGGCCTGTAGCGCCCGCCTCAACGCCCTCGACGTGTCCGCACTGCGCGACCTGCCGGAGAGCGCCGATCCCGCGCTGCGATCGGCGATGGCTCTGCTCTCCACCCTCAGCGCGTCCTTCTTCGTGCGTGGCAGCCTGCGCCTGCTGCACCTGATCAAGATCGTCGAGCTGACACTCGACCACGGATTGACGCCCGAGGGGGCCTACGGCTTTGCGTGGTTCGGCGTGTTCAGCGCCGATCTTTACGGCGACTACGAGGACGGGTTGAGCTACGCCATGATGGCGCAGGAGATCGTCCAGCGGGATGGCTACGAGGCGCAGCGGACGGCGACGCTCCTGGCCCTCGACCAGGTGAGCGTCTGGACGCGGCCGCTGCGCTTCGCTCTCGACCGCGCGCGCGAGGCCGCGCAGATCGGCCTCACGGCCGGCGATCTCGGCTGGGCCTGCTACGCCCGCAACCACATCGCGTCCAACATGCTCATGCTGGGCGCGCCCCTCCCGGCCGTGCGGGAGGACATCGAGGAAGGCTTGGCGTGGACGCGCCAGTACAGGTATCGCGACATCGAGTTCATCCTGGCCGCGCAGCTCCGCCTCGCGGACACCCTCGCCTCCGGGGACTATGACGGCGCGCAGGTCGTTCCGGATCACGAGATCACGTCGCTCGCCACCCTCTTCTGGGTACAAAATTATGCGGGAGTTATCTCCTTCCTGTTCGGCGATTTCGACCGCGCCCTGCTGCATCTGGAAAGGGCGGCGTCGCTGAGCTGGGCGGCGCCGGCGCACATCGACACGGCGGCGTGCGCGCTCTTCCTCGCCCTCGCGGTGGCGCGCACCAGCACCGGCCCGGCCGCCCGGAAGGGCGCGCTGGAGCGGCTCGACGCCATGCGGCAGTGCTTCGCCGACCGGGCGCGGCGCAATCCCTCCACCTTCGAGTGCAAGCACCTGCTGCTGGAGGCCGAGGCCGCGCGGCTCGCCGGCCGGACGGCGGAGGCGCAGCGCCTCTATGAGCAGGCCGCGGACGCGGCGGCGGCCTGCGGCTTCGTGCACGAGCAGGCGCTGGCCTACGAGCTGGCGGCTCATTGCTGCCGGGAGGCCGGGCTCGAGATTCCCGCCGGCGGATACATGCAGGCGGCGATCAGCCACTACCGGCACTGGGGCGCTGCGGGCAAGGCGGACCAGCTGCTGCGCGCATTCCCGCTTCTCGCCGGCGGCGGGGCCGGCGCGCGCCTGCTCCCGGCGGGCGACGCGACGCCGGAGCCGGCGGGACAGGACGGCCTGAACCTCGAAGTCATGACCCGCGCCGCGCAGACGCTCGCCGAGACGGTGGGGCTCGATCAGGTCATTCGCACCCTCATGCGGGAAATGATCGTCCATGCCGGGGCGCAATATGGCCTTCTGATGCTCATGCGCGCGGACCAGCCGGTGATCGAGGCCTCGGCGCGCATCGAGAACCAGCAGGTGGACGTGGACCTCCGCTCGGCCGTTCCCACCGCGCAAAACCTCCCGCTGGCCCTGCTCAACACGGTGATGCGCACGCGCCGCACCACCGTCTTCGCCGACGCCGCCAGCGAGGAACCGGGCCTGCGCCCGGCGGGACACGGAGGCGTGCCCGCGCGCTCGCTGCTGTTCATGCCGCTCATCAAGCGCGGCAGCCTCGTCGGCATCCTCTATCTGGAGAACAGCCTCGCGGCGGATGTCTTCACGCCGAACCGCACGGCGCTGCTGGAGCTGCTGGCGACGCAGGCGGCCATCTCGCTCGATGCCGCCCGCCTCTACAACGATCTCATGGACGAGAACACGCGGCGGGCCAGCGCGGAGTTCGACCTGCGCGAGGCGCGGGCGGAGCTGGGGCGGGCCTCCCGCATGATGGCCATGGGCAATTACGCCGCCTCCATCGCCCACGAGATCAACCAGCCGCTGACCAGCATCGTGGCGAGCGCGGACGCGGCCACGCGCTGGCTCAGGAGGGCCGAGCCGGACGTGGGCGAGGCGCTGCAGGGCGTCGAGCAGATCCGGGCCTCGGGCATGCGCGCGGCGGGCATCGTCAAGTCCCTGCGCGCCCTCGCCAAGCGTTCGGCGCCGACGCTGGAGCCGATCCGCCTCGAAGACCTCGCCGAGGACGTGCTGCGGCTGGTGGTCAAGGATCTCCAGGCGAACGGCATCGTGCTCGACGCCCGCCTGGCGGAGGACCGGCGTCTTGTGGAGGCCGATCCGGTGCAGCTCCAGCAGGTGGTCTTCAACCTCATCACCAACGCCATCCACGCCATGGAGACGGCCGATCCCGGCCGGAGGCGGCTGACCATCGAGACGGTGCAGGAGGCGGGAGAGGTGCGCCTGAGCATCGCCGACACCGGCCGCGGCATGAGCGAGGACGTGCTCGCCCGCATCTTCGAGCCCTTCTTCACCACCAAGCACGCGGGCATGGGCATCGGCCTGTCCATCTGCCGCTCCATCATCGACGCGCACGGCGGCGTGCTGCGGGCGCGCTCGACCGTGGGAGAGGGCAGCGTCTTCTTCTTCAGCCTGAAGGCGCTCGATGACACCGCCCGGCCGGAACCGGACGCGCAAACCTGAGTATAGAAGACGCGGGCGGCCCGACCGGCCATAAGATGCGGGCGGCCCGCGCAGACGCCAGCGCCGGAGCACCATTCCCGGACCGGAGGTCATCGTGACGACGACCAACGCGCGCGAGCACCAGATGTTTCCCGCCTTCACTCCGCAGCAGATCGCCGTCGCGCGGCGCTTCGCCAGCGGCCCGGAGCAGCATTTCGCGGCCGGGGAGGCCCTCTACGAGATCGGCGCCGTGGACGCCCCTACCTGGCTGGTGATCTCCGGGACGATCGAGGTGGTGCGGCGCGACGGGCTGTCGGGCGAGGCGCCCGTCACGGTCCACCATGCCGGGCAGTTCTCGGGCGAGGTGAGCCAGCTGGACGGGCGGCCCGCCATCGCCTCCGGCCGCGCCGGGGCGCAGGGCTGCACTGCCCTGCCCTTCGACGCCGCCCATCTGCGCGCCCTCGTCATCGGCTCGGCCGAGCTGGGCGAGATGATCATGCGCGCCCTCATCCTGCGCCGGGTCAATCTGATCGCCGAGGGCGGATCGGGGACGATCCTGATCGGCGTGCCGGACAGCCGGGAGGTGCTGGAGCTGCAAGGCTTCCTGAACCGCGCGGGCCTGCCCAACCTCGTCCTCGACGTGCGCAACGACGAGGAGGGCCGCGCTCTGGTCGCCCGCACCGGCGTGCAGCCGGACGAGCTGCCGCTGGCGGTATGCCCCGCCGGCGCGCTGCTGAAGCGTCCGACCATCGAGGAACTGGCCGGATGCCTCGGCATCGTGCCGCCGCTCGATCCCGAACGGCTCTACGACGTGGCCATCGTCGGCGCCGGGCCGGCAGGCCTCGCGGCGGCGGTCTATGCGGCGTCCGAAGGCCTGTCCGTTCTCGTGCTCGACGCGCGGGCCACGGGCGGGCAGGCGGGCGCCTCGGCGCGGATCGAGAACTATCTCGGGTTTCCCACCGGCATCTCGGGCCAGGCGCTGGCGGGACGCGCCTTCAACCAGGCGGTGAAGTTCGGCGCGGAGGTCGCCATTCCGGTCGCCGTCGAGCGGCTGGACTGCATCGGCGGCGCGCTGTCTCTGGCCTGCGCGGGCGACCGGCGCGTGCAGGCGCGCGCGGTGGTGATCGCCTCGGGCGCCCGCTATCGCCGGCCCGACGTGCCGGGCCTCGCGACGTTCGAGGGGGCGGGCATCTCCTATTGGGTGTCGGCGGTGGAGGCGCGCCTGTGCGGCGGGGAGGAGGTGGCCCTCGTCGGCGGCGGCAATTCGGCCGGGCAGGCCATCGTCTATCTCGCACCGCATGTGAAGAAACTGCACGTGGTGGTGCGCCGCCCCCTCGCCGACACCATGTCGCGCTATCTCATCGACCGCATCGACGCGCTGCCCAATGTGGAGCTGCATGTGGGCAGCGAGATCGCGAGCCTCGAAGGCGACCGCACCACGGGCCTCACCGCCGCCACCTTCCGCGACCGGCGCGACGGCAGCCTGCACCGGCGAGAATTGCGGCACATGTTCCTGTTCATCGGCGCGGACCCCAACGCCGCATGGGCCACCCCCTGCGTGGAGACGGACGGCAAGGGCTTCATCACCACCGGCGCCGGCCGCCGCCCGCTGGAAACGAGCGTGCCCGGCGTCTTCGCCATCGGCGACGTGCGGGCGGGCTCCGTCAAGCGCGTCGCGGCCGCCGTGGGCGAGGGCGCGGCGGTGGTGGCGCAGATCCATGCCATGTTCGCCGAGGCGGCCGGCGACGAGGCTCCGAGATGAGCTGCACGCACAAGAGAGCCATCCAAGAGGTGACGCCGAGCGCGAAGGGGTGCGAGGAGTGCCTGAAAATCGGCAGCGCGTGGGTACACCTGCGGCTGTGCCGGACGTGCGGCCATGTGGGCTGTTGCGACGACTCCCCCCACCGCCATGCACGCGCCCATTTCCGGGCCACCGGGCATCCCATCATCGAGGGCTATGATCCCCCCGAAGGCTGGGGCTGGTGCTACATCGATGCGGAGGAGGTGGACCTGCCCGACCAGACCCCGCAGGTCGGGCCGATCCCGCGCTTTTCCTGACGCCTGTCCGGCGCGTTCCGCCTGCGATGCGCGCGGCATACTTTGGTTTGCCGCCATCCAACGCAGGTGTCGTGCGAAGCAATCTTCATGCGATTTCAGGGAGGTGCCCCGCCGGGGAAGATGGGCCGATCCAACCGAGCCATCCGAAGCGGAGCGCATGATGTCCCTCGCCACTTCCCGCCCGAACGGCCCTTCCGCCATCCCCGCCGGCCTGGTGGTCGCCGGGCTCCTCGCCGATGCGCGCGAGGTCGTGGCCTTCGATCCCACGGTGGCGCGCTCGCTGCTCGCGCGGGCCATCGAGATCCTCGACACCGTGCCCGAGGCGCCCCGCGCGTCCGGCCTCGCCCCCTGGCAGATCCGGCGGCTGGAGGCGTTCGTGGCGGCGCACATCGCCAGCAGCATCACGCTGGAGCGCATGGCGGCCTGCGTCGGTCTCAGCCCCAGCCATTTCGGGCGGGTGTTCAAGATCGCCCTGGGCGAGACGCCCCATGCCTTCGTGCTGCGCAAGCGGGTGGAGCGGGCGCGCACGCTGATGGTGGAGAGCGCCCTGCCGCTGGCCGAGATCGCCCTCGACTGCGGCTTCTCGGACCAGAGCCACCTCAACCGCATCTTCCGCCGCCACAGCGGCATGAGCCCCAACGCCTGGCGCCGGATGACGCGCGCCTGACGCGCGGCCATCCGGTTGTCTCTGACGCGGCGCGCTCAGGCCGGCAGCGCGGCGACGAAATCCCGGGAATTGGACACCGCGCCGAAGACACCGCCCTGCATCTTCACCATCTTCACCGCGGCGGCATGGTTGCCGGCGTCGGTGGCGCCGCAGCAATCCTCCAGCAGCAGGCATTCGAAGCCGCGGTCATTGGCCTCGCGCATGGTGGTGTGGACGCAGACATCGGTGGTGATGCCGGTGAGAACCAGATTGCGGATGCCCCGCGTGCGCAGGATCATCTCCAGGTCGGTGGCGTAGAAGGAGCCCTTGCCCGGCTTGTCGATGATGATCTCGCCCGGCAGCGGGGCCAGTTCCGGCACGATGTCCCAGCCCGCCTCGCCGCGCACCAGCACCTTGCCGCACGGCCCCGGATCGCCGATGCCGGCGCCGATCTGCCGCGACCGCCAGCGCTTGTTCTCCGGCAGATCGGAAAGATCGGGACGGTGCCCCTCGCGCGTATGGATGATCCAGTATCCCGCCGCCCGCATGGCCGCGAGCACGCGGGAGATGGGCTCCAGCGGCGCGCGGGTGAGCGAGATGTCGTACCCCATCGCATCCACATAGCCGCCGGGGCCGCAGAAATCGGTCTGCATATCGATGACGACCAGCGCGGTGTCTTTCGGCGAGATCACGCCGTCGAAGGGCCAGGAATAGGGGTCGGCGGCAATCACGGGCACGGGTTCCTCCAGATCGATGGGACGCGCAGCAGGCGCCCTCTCGACCGCAGCAAGATGCGGGCCGCCCGCGGGCGCGGTTTAAAAATACGATGTTTTGCAGAGGCTTATATCGACTTCCGGTCACGCAGTCGCCGGCCAGAGCGGGCCATTGCCGCTGCATTGCATGCACAGTGCATGCATATGCCTATCTATTGTGCTTATTTTAGCACGCACGCTCTAAATCAGAGGTAGCAACGCGCGGCCGTTACGCCCAAACCGTCGCCCGGCAGGCCGGCGCCGCCTCTCTTCGTAAACCACTCTGCGAGCGTGGTTTTCCTCTCGGGCGTTCAGGACATGACAAAAATTGCGTGTGTCGCGGTGGCAGATGGCCCCTCGCTTGCTTTGGTCAGGACGATCGAGCCGTCCAGTCCTCGCCCGGCGAGCGAGATGGCGCACGATCGTTCACGATGATCCCGGTATGCAACTGACCATTTCTGATCGAATAATAGGCAAATAAATGCAGTCGGACATTTCGGGCTGGCGCCGCTGGGGGTACATGGCCATCGGGCCGCTCGCCCTCTTCCTGATCTGGTACGGCGTGTTCGCCGCCGGCCTCGTCACGCCCAAGCTGCTGCCCTCCCCCGTGCGCACGCTCCAGGCCATCTGGGAGAACATGGGCGCCGGGCTCGGGCAGGATTTTCTCTACACGCTGGAGCGCACGCTCCACGCCTTCGCCCTCGCCGCTTTGCTGGGCGTGCCGCTGGGCATCGTGGTGGGGGCGAGCGAGAAGGTCTACCGCTCCATCGAATTCCTCATCGACTTCTTCCGCTCCACGCCCGCCACGGCCATGTTCCCGCTGTTCATGATCATCTTCGGCCTCGGCGACTTCTCGAAGATCTCGGTGGCGGCCTTCGCCGCCTTCCTCGTCATCCTGTTCAACGTGGCCTATGGCGTGATGCACGCGCGCCCCACCCGTGTGCTCGCCGCCCGCGTGATGGGCGCCTCGCGCCTGCGCGTGTTCAAGGACGTGATGTTCTACGAGAGCCTGCCGCAGACCTTCATCGGCCTGCGCACCGGCGTCTCCATGGCGCTGGTGGTGATCGTGGTGGCCGAGATGTTCATCGGCTCCGACAACGGCCTCGGCAAGCGCATCATCGACAGCCAGATCACCTTCGACCTGCCGCAGCTCTACGGCACCATCCTGGTGTCCGGCATCCTCGGCTACGGCCTCAACCTCGTCTTTCTCGCCACCGAGAAGCTGCTGGTCCACTGGTCCGGCCGCTGATCTCCCGACCTTTTCGCCCTGCCCGCCCTGCCCTGAAGGAACCGACCATGACCACCCGCCGCAACTTCGTCCTCGGTGCCGGCGCCGCGACGCTCGCCGCCGCCTCGTCCTTCCCGCGGCCGCTCCGCGCCCAGCCGAAGGAGAAGGTGGTGGTCTCCTGGCTGCCCATCATGCAGTCCTTCGCCTATTACGTGGCGCTGGAGCAGAAGCTGTTCGAGAAGCGCGGCATCGAAATCGAATCCGTGCGCTTCCAGGCGCCCAACCAGATCATCGATTCCCTCGTCTCCGGCCGGGCCGATGCCGGCGCGCCGGGCGCCGCCGCCGGCATCGCGGTGATCGCCGAGACGCAGTTTCCCGGCACCTTCAAGGTGTTCGGCCTGCAGGGCGGCGGCATCAAGGTGAACCGCATCAACGATGCGCTCATCGTCGCCAACAACTCTCCCATCGCCACCTTCGCCGACCTGAAGGGCAAGTCGCTGGGCCATCTGCCGGGCATCCAGTGGCGCACGCTGTCGCGCTACATGGTGCGCAAGGCCGGCCTCGACCCGGACAAGGACGTGCGCCTCGTGGAACTGGCGGTGGGCCTTCAGGTGCAGGCCGTGATCGCCGGCACGGTGGACGCGACGCTCTCGCTGGAGCCGGTGGGCTCCATCGCCGTGGCGCTGGGCGAGGCGAAGCGCGCCATCACCAATCCCATGTCGATGGCGGTCTATGATCCCTTCTATTCGGGCGTGTCGCTGCTCACCACCAAGTTCATCACCGAGCGGCCCAAGGTGGCCAAGGCCTTCGTGGAGGCGCTCGACGAGGCCACCATCATGGCCGAGAAGAACTATACCTCGCTGCGCACCATCCTGCCCGCCTACACGGCGGTGAAGCCGGACCAGGTGGCGATCGTCGCCCAGCCCTATTTGCGGCCGTGGGCCGAGCTGAACGAGACCGACCTCACCTCCTACCAGACCTTCGTCAACGTGTTCCGCTCCGAGGGCGCGCTGAAGCAGGACTTCGACATCAAGCCCTTCATCCTCAAGCCGTCGGACCTGTCGTGAGCGCCTTCGCCATGACCGCCACGGAGCGCAAGACGCGGGAGCCGGCGGGGGAGACCCTGCCGGACCTCACCTGGTTCACGCCCGGCACCCACATCACCATCCGCGGGCTCACCAAGACGTTCCGTGGCAACCCGGTCTATACCGGCTTCGACATCGACTTCCCGCGCGGCGGCATCGTCTCCATCTTCGGGCCGAACGGCTGCGGCAAGTCCACGCTCATCAACATGATCTCCGGCATCCTGCCCTATGATGCCGGGCAGATCCTGTTCGACGGCAAGACCATCGCCGAGACGCGCATCGGCTATGTGTTCCAGAACTATCGCGAGGCGCTGTTTCCCTGGCAGAGAGCCATCGACAACATCCATTATCCGCTGAAGATGATGGGCGTGCCCAAGGCCGAGCGGGAGCGGCGCATCGAGAAGCTGGCGGCGCAGTTCGACCTCAAGTTCGACCTCCACCGCTACCCCTATGAAATGTCCGGCGGCCAGCAGCAGACCGTCTCCATCATGCGCGCGCTGGTGGTGGACCCGGAAGTGCTGTTCCTCGACGAGCCCTTCTCCGCGCTCGATTACGAGATGACGCTGACCATGCGCGACCTGCTCCAGAAGGTGCTCACCGAGACGCGCACCACCACCCTCCTCGTCAGCCACGATCTGGAAGAGGCCGTGTGGCTCTCCGACAAGGTGCTGCTGCTCACCCGCAGGCCGTCGCGCATCGCCGAATACATGGACATCGACTTGCCCCGGCCGCGCAATTCCGAGACCATATCGGACCCGCGCTTCGTGGCGCTGAAGGCCCATGCGCTGGAGGTGTTCCAGACGGCGGTGAGGAGCAGCGCCCCATGAATGCCACCACGAGTTCGACCAGTTCAGAAGCGCCCCCCTATCGCGGCTATCACGACATCGGCGGCCGGCCGGCCGGACCGGTGGTGAAGGACGAATACGCCTTCGCCGACTGGCAGAAGCTCTCGGAAGCCATGCGCGGCGCGCTGGAGGCCAAGGGCCGCATCGTCTCCCTCGACGAAATCCGCCGCGTGTTCGAGAGCTTCGGCGAGGACCTGTACAATACCCTCGGCTTCTACGAGCGGCGGGCGGAAGCCCTCACCGTGCTGCTCGACGAGAAGGGCATCGTGCCCCGCGCCGCCGTGCTCGCGCGCATGGACGCCATCGCCGCCATGGAATGCCGGCAGGTGGACCACGAGGCCAAGACGGTTTCCGGGAAGAGCGCCCCGCCCACCGGGATCGAAGCGCCATGAGCGCGCCCCGCTTCGCCCCCGGCGACCGCGTGCGCATCCTCGACATCGGCAAGCCGGGCCACGTGCGCATTCCCTGGTATGTGCGGCACAAGGTGGGGGTGGTGGAGCGCCATTGCGGCGCCTATCCCAATCCGGAAGAGCTTTCCTGCGCGCGGCCGGGCCTGCCGGCCATCGACCTTTATCGCGTGCGCCTCGGCCAGCGTGATCTGTGGCCCGATTATGCCGGCGCATCCGACGACACGCTGGAGATCGAAGTCTACGACCACTGGCTCGCGCCGGCACAGGACGACGCCCCATGATTGCGACACCCGCCTCCCCCGCCGAGATGAGCGCCGTTCCCGTGATCGAGGGGCATCAGGGCTCCGACTATTACGCCCTGATGACCCGTGCCCTGCACCAGATCCTGCTGGAGGAGGGCCTCCTCGCCCCCGAGGAGACGGACAGGGTGATCGCCGCCCTCGAGGCGCCCCGGCCGGAATGGGGCGCGCGGCTGGTGGCCCGCGCCTGGGTGGACCCCGCCTTCAAGGCCCGCCTGCTGAAGGACGGCGCCGGCGCCGCCGCGGAGCTGGGCTTCACCATCAAGGAGGCGCAGCTGGTGGTGGTGGAGAATACGGACGATCTCCACAACGTCATCGTCTGTACCCTGTGCTCCTGCTATCCGCGCTCGCTGCTGGGCCAGCCGCCGTGGTGGTACATCTCGAAATCCTACCGTGCCCGTGCCGTGCGCGCGCCGCGCGACGTGCTGAAGGAATTCGGGCTGGACCTGCCGGAGAGCGTGAAGGTGCGCGTCCACGACAGCAATGCGGACATGCGCTATCTGGTCCTGCCCCGCCGCCCCGCCGGCACCGAGGACGCGAGCGAGGCGGATCTTGCCCGCCTCGTCACCCGCGACAGCATGATCGGCACCGCGATCGTCGCGCCGTAACAGGCCCGTCTCAGCCGTCCGCGTCGTCGGCGCCGGAATCGGGAAGGGTGGCGGCCAGCCGTTCGGCGGCTTCCTTGAGGTTGGGCACCAGCGTCTTCGCCTTCTCCAGCGAGAAGCGCGGCAGCGGGCCGTGGCAGGCGACCGCCGCGACCACCGTGCCGCGCCTGTCCTTCACCGGAACGGCGATGGCGACGAGGCCCTCCAGAAACTCCTGATCGTCGGTGCTGTAGCCATTCTTCGCGATGCGCTCCAGCTCGGCGTCCAGCGCCTCCACGGTGGTGAGGGTGTTGGGGGTCTGCGCCTTCAGGTGCAGCGTTTCGAGGATGCGCCGGCGCTGCACGGGGCGCATGGCGGAGAGGAAGAGCTTGCCGGAGGCCGTGCAGTGCATGGGCACGCGCGAGCCCACCTCCAGATGCAGGCGCAGCGGCCAGGCGGCTTCCACGCGGTCGAGATAGATGGCTTCCGAGCCGACCCGGGTGACGAAATTGCACGTCTCGCCCGCCACCTCCACCAGCGCCTCGAGGATGCCCCGCCGCTCGGCGCTCACCGAATTGCGCAGCATGTCGAAGCCCATGCGCAGGAAGCGCGGCCCCGTCGCGAAGCGCCGGCCGTCCGGCTCGCGCAGCAGATAGGATTCCGCCTCCAGCTTCTGGCACAGGCGATGAACGGTGGGCTTGGGCAGGGACAGCCGCACGCACAGCTCCGGCACGCCGAGGGGCGTCTCCGATCGGGCGATCTCGCCGAGCAGATCCAGCGCCCGCAGCATGGCGGAGGCGTTGTCGCGCTCCTCCGGCTTCTCGGGCTTCTCCTGCGTCTCCAGCTGCTGCTTCGCTGCCTTGGCCATTTGAATCGCCAGCCTTTCGCTGCGTGCAGCCTTAGCGGCTGGCGGCGGGGTGTCAAACGCAACGCAGGTGCACACGGCGCCGCTCGCACTGCACAACATAAATCTCACTCAATGAGACGTTTCAGTTCAAAAAATGCATTGACTCATCTCATCCCTTCGTCGCATCGTCTGTTTCGCAGAGAGGAAACTGCCCATGCAAGGCGAGGAAAACTTCGACTTCGTCGTCGTCGGCGCCGGGTCGTCGGGGTGTGTTCTGGCCAACCGGCTGAGTGAAGACGGCAAAAGCCGCGTCGCTCTGGTCGAGGCCGGCCCCAAGGACACGAATCCCTGGATTCACGTGCCCATCGGCTACGGGAAGACCATGTGGAACGATCGCCTCAACTGGCGCTTCCACACCGAGCCGGAACCCACCATGGGCGACCGGCGCATCTACTGGCCGCGCGGGCGGGTGCTCGGCGGCTGCTCCTCCATCAACGGCCTCATCGTCATCCGCGGCCAGCAGGAGGATTACGACGGCTGGGCCGCGCGCGGCGCCACCGGCTGGGGCTTCGAGGATGTGCTGCCCTATTTCCGCAAGCTCGAGGACAATCCCGCCTTTGCCGGCGATCCCCTCCACGGCACCGGCGGGCCGGTGCGCATCAGCTCCATTCCGCGCAAGCACGAGCTGATCGAGGTCATCAAGGAGACCGGCGGCAAGCTCGGCGTGCCGGAAACCCAGGACTTCAACGGCGCCCGGCAGGAGGGCGTCGGCTATTACCAGCTCACCACCCGCAGCGGCTTCCGCATGAGCGCGGCGAGGGCCTATCTCTCCCCCGCCAAGGGCCGCGCCAACCTCTCCATCCTGACCGAGACGCAGGCGCGCCGCGTGCTGTTCGAGAACGGGCGGGCGGTGGGCCTGGAGGTGAGCACCGGCGGACAGGTGAAGGTCATCCGCGCGCGCCGCGGCGTGATCCTCTCGGCGGGCTCGGTGCAGTCGCCCCATCTGCTCATGCTCTCGGGCATCGGGCCGGCGGAGCACCTGAAGGCCAACGGCATCGGCGTCCATGTGGACAGCCCCGGCGTCGGCGGCAATCTGCAGGACCATCTCCAGTTGCGCCTGCTCTATCGCTGCACGAAGCCCATCACGACGAACGATGCGCTGAACTCCCTGTTCGGGCGCCTCAGGATGGGGCTGGAATATCTCCTCTTCCGGGGAGGGCCGCTCGCCATCGGCATCAACCAGGGCGGACTGTTCACCCGCGTGCTGCCGGAATCGAAGACCCCCGACATCCAGTTCCACATCGGCACCCTTTCGGCCGACATGGCCGGCGGCAAGGTGCATGATTATTCCGGCTTCACCCTCTCGGTGTGCCAGCTGCGGCCGGAAAGCACCGGCTGGGTGCGGCTCGGCTCGGGCGACCCGCTCGCGCCGCCGAAGATCACCGCCAATTATCTCGCCACCGAGACGGACCGGCGCTGCGCCGTCGCCGCCATGACATTCGCGCGCAAACTCGCCGCCACCGAGCCGCTGAAGAGCTATGTGGCGGAAGAGAAGCTGCCGGGACCGGGCGTCACCGACGACGAGGGCCTCCTCGCCTTCGCCCGCGAATACGGCGCCACCATCTTCCACCCCGCCGGCACCTGCCGGATGGGCCCCGACGCCGACCGCGACGCGGTGGTGGACCCGCGCCTAAGGGTCCGTGGCGTCGATGGCCTGTGGGTGGTGGATTGCTCCGTGATGCCGAGCCTCGTGTCCGGCAACACAAATATTCCCGCGATCATGATCGGAGAAAAAGCCGCTGACATGATCCGGGAAGACGTGGCGAACAACAGAAATGGGCGAGACAACGCCCCAAATCAAATCAATGACGGGAGGACACAACAATGGCTGGGCAAGCGGGAGCTTCAAGTCGCGAGCTGAGGCGCGTGGTCGGCGCCAGCGTCATCGGCGCGACCATCGAGTGGTACGACTTCTTCCTGTACGGCATCGTCGCCGGCATCGTCTTCAACAAACTGTACTTTCCGGCCGACGATCCGGTCGTTTCCATCCTGCTCGCCTACACCACCTTCGCGGTGGGCTTCGTGGCGCGGCCGGTGGGCGGGCTCATCTTCGGCCATTTCGGCGACAAGCTGGGCCGCAAGAGCATGCTCATCATCACGCTGATGATCATGGGCGTGGCGACGGTGGCCATCGGCCTCCTGCCCACCTATGCGCAGATCGGCATCGCCGCGCCCATCCTGCTGCTGCTCCTGCGCATCGCCCAGGGCATCGGCATCGGCGGCGAGTGGGGCGGCGCGGTGCTGATGGCGTATGAATACGCGCCGGAGAACAAGCGCGGCTTCTTCGCCTCCATCCCGCAGATCGGCCTCGCGCTCGGCCTGTGCCTCGCCTCGGGCGTCACCGCCATCGTCTCCATGCTGCCGGACGAGCAGTTCATGGCGTGGGGCTGGCGCGTGGGCTTCATCGGCTCCATCGTGCTCATCATCGTGGGCATGTACATCCGCCTGAAGGTGCACGAGACGCCGGAGTTCGAGCAGGTGAAGGCCGCCAACAAGGCGGAGGCCATCCCCTTCTTCACCATGCTGCGGGAGTATCCGCGCAACGTGCTCCTGGGCATGGGCGTGCGCTACATCGATGGCGTGTTCTTCAACGTCTTCGCGGTGTTCTCCATCGTCTATCTGGCGAACTACGTGAAGATCCCGCGCACGACCGCGCTGTGGCTGGTGACGCTCGCCGCCTTCGTGATGGTGTTCACCATCCCCATGTTCGGCAAGCTCTCCGACAAGTGGGGCCGTCCGCGCACCTATGCGGTGGGCTCGGCGCTCCTGGCCCTGGTGGTGTACCCGGCCTTCTGGCTGTTCTCCACCGGCTCGCTGCCGCTGATCGCGCTCGGCATCGTGTTCCCGTTCGGCGTGCTCTACGCCATGTGCTACGGGCCTGAAGCCGCACTCTTCTCGGACCTGTTCGACGCCCGGGTGCGCTACACCGGCATCTCGTTCGTCTACCAGTTCTCCGGCATCGTCGCGAGCGGCATCACCCCCATCATCGCCACCTATCTGCTCGCCCGTGGCGACGGACTGCCCTGGCAGGTGTGCGCCTACGTGGTGTTCGCCGCGCTGGTCTCCATGCTCTGCGCTTTGGCGATACGGGTGCCGGCCCCCGGCACCCAATTATCGAAGGCCGCGCGGGCCACCACTGAGGCGGCCCGGCAGCCGGCGCGCTGAGCCTCGGGACAGCGCGCAATCTGGAGGCGGCGCGTGGCCGCCGCCTCCCACTCCCCCAAGCACTCAAGATCTCACTGCAAGATCTCCAAAGGTTCCAAAAGGATTTTCCGTCATGAGGATGACCACCGAAGAGGCGTTCATCAAAGTCCTGCAGGCGCACGGCATCAACGAGGCCTTCGGCATCATCGGCTCGGCCATGATGCCGGTCTCCGACCTCTTCCCCAAGGCCGGCATCCGCTTCTGGGATTGCGCCCACGAGACCAATGCGGGCCTGATCTGCGACGGCTACACCCGCGCCACCGGCCGCATGGCCATGGCCATCGCCCAGAACGGGCCGGGCGTGACGGGCTTCGTCACCGCCATGAAGACCGCCTACTGGAACCATACGCCCATGCTGCTGGTGACCCCCCAGGCCGCCAACAAGACCATCGGCCAGGGCGGCTTCCAGGAAGTCTCCCAGATGGCCATGTTCCAGGACATGGTGTGTTACCAGGAAGAGGTGCGCGACCCCTCCCGCGTCGCCGAGGTGCTCAACCGCGTCATCGAGAAGGCCTGGCGCGCCTGCGCCCCCGCGCAGATCAACGTGCCGCGTGATTTCTGGACCCAGGTGGTCGATATCGAGCTGCCGCAGATCGTGCGCCTCGAACGTCCCGCCGGCGGCCGCAACGCCATCGCCGAGGCGGCGGAAATCCTCTCGCAGGCAAAGTTCCCGGTGATCCTGAACGGCGCGGGCGTCGTCATCGGCAACGCCATCGGCGAGGCCATGGCGCTCGCCGAGCGGCTCGATGCGCCGGTGTGCGCCGGCTACCAGCACAACGATGCCGCCCCCGGCAGCCATCCGCTCGCCGTCGGCCCGCTCGGCTACAACGGCTCGAAGGCCGCCATGGAGCTGATCGCGCAGGCCGACGTGGTGCTGGCGCTCGGCACCCGCCTCAACCCCTTCTCCACCTTGCCCGGCTACGGCATCGACTACTGGCCGAAGCAGGCCAAGATCATCCAGGTGGACATCAATCCGGACCGCATCGGCCTCACCAAGAAGATCACGGTGGGCATCTGCGGCGACGCGAAGGAAGTGGCCGGCCAGCTGCTCGACCGGCTCGCCCCCGGCGCCGGCGATGCCGGCCGGGCGGAGCGCCGCGCGCTGATCCACCAGACCCGCTCGCGCTGGCTCCAGCAGCTCGCCTCCATGGACCATGAGGACGACGATCCCGGCACCCGCTGGAACGAGGACGCCCGCGCCCGCGACAAGGGCCGCATGTCGCCCCGTCAGGCGTGGCGGGCGATCCAGGCGGCGCTGCCGAAGGACGTCATCATGTCCACGGACATCGGCAACAATTGCGCCATCGGCAATGCCTATCCGAGCTTCGAGATCGGCCGGAAATATCTGGCGCCGGGCATGTTCGGCCCGTGCGGCTATGCCTTCCCGGCCATCATCGGCGCCAAGATCGGCTGCCCCGACGTACCGGTGTTCGGCTTCGCCGGCGACGGCGCCTTCGGCATCTCCATCAACGAGATGACCTCCATCGGCCGCGAGGAATGGCCGCCGGTGACCATGGTGGTGTTCCGCAATTTCCAGTGGGGCGCCGAGAAGCGCAACACCACGCTCTGGTACGACAACAATTTCGTCGGCACCGAGCTGGACCCCAAGCTCTCCTACGCGAAGATCGCCGAGGGCTGCGGCTTCAAGGGCGTGCGCGTGGACACGCCGGAGAGCCTCAAGGAGGCCATCCACACCGCCGCCGAAGAGCAGAAGGCCGGCATCACCACCTTCATCGAGGTGGTGCTGAACCAGGAGCTCGGCGAGCCGTTCCGCCGGGATGCCATGAAGAAGCCGGTGCCGGTGGCCGGCATCGCCCGCGACGACATGCGCGCGCAGATCGCCCGCTGACCCGCCTCCGGGCGGGGATGGCCCCTCCGCACGCCCCGCCCGGCCTTTTCTGCCCCACCGAGATCACGGCCATGCTCGCCCTCGACCGGATCATCGACGCCGCCCGTGCCGCGCCCCGCAGCATCGTCCTGCCGGAGGGGAGCGACCCGCGCATCGCGGCCGGCGCCCGCCGCGCCGTGGACGAAGGCATCGCCCGGCCCATCCTCCTCGGCGCCCACGAGGAGGTGCTGGCGGCCCTCGGTGGCGATGCGCGGGGCATTGCCATCGAGGATCCCGCCACCGCGCCGCGCGGCGAGGCCTATGCGGAGGCCCTGCACCTCCTGCGCCACGCCAAGGGCATGGACCTTCCCGCCGCCCGGCGCCGCATCCGCGAGCCTTTGGCCTATGCCGCCATGATGGTGCGGCAGGGCGATGCGGACGGCACGGTGGGCGGCGCGGTCGCCACCACGGCGGAGACGGTGCGCGCCGCGCTCCAGATCATCGGCCTCGCGCCCGGGGCGAAGATCGTCTCCAGCTTCTTCCTCATGATCCTGTGCGAGGAGTATCACGCGCAGAAGGGCGCCTATGTGTTCTCCGACTGCGGGCTGGTGATCGACCCCGATGCGGCGGAACTCGCCGACATCGCCCGCGCGGCGGCGCACTCCTATACGGCCATGACCGGCGAGGCGCCGCGCGTCGCCATGCTCTCCTTCTCCACCAACGGCAGCGCGCGCCACCAGAGGGTGGACAAGGTGGTGGAGGCCGTGCGCCTCGTGCGACAGGCCGAGCCGGATCTGGTGATCGAGGGGGAATTGCAGTTCGACGCGGCCTTCGTCGCCACGGTGGGCGCGGCCAAGACGGCGCCGGGCTCGCAGATCCGGGGCGATGCGAACGTGTTCGTCTTCCCCAATCTCGATGCCGCCAACATCGGCTACAAGATCGCCCAGCGCATGGGCGGGGCGAAGGCCATCGGGCCGGTGCTTCAGGGCCTCGCCAAGCCCGCCAACGATCTCTCGCGCGGCTGCTCCCAGGACGACGTGTTCCACATGATCGCGCTCACCTGTGCGCAGGCTTCTCGCGCAGACGCGGGGCGAGCGCTTCCATCGGCGATGCCGGCGCGCGTCGACAGCCTGTGGCAGAGCCCTCGACCGTCAACGGATCTCGGCGTGACACGCGCGGGCTGAAGGGACGAAATCAGTTGCCCAGCTGGAGCAGGGGCGCAGCGTCCGCATAGGCCTCGCCCCACTGGGCGAGCGACTTGGAGACGGCCGACAGCGAGATCGGCTGCCCGGCCGCGCGCGGCGCCGCGGCGGCAAACAGCGCCGCCACCAGTACGAGCGGCAGGAAAACCTTGCGCAAGTCGTCTTGGGTCATCTCTGGTCACGGACGTGGTTTCGAAGGGATGAATATACACCTTGCGCGACCGCCCGCCAAGTGCGGCGCAACATCACTCCTATTGCACCGCACAATCGACCTCAGCCCGACCGCCGGCCCTCGCGCGCCGCATGGTGGCGGGCGAGATGGATGCGGTCGTCCAGCGTCGAGAAGGCCACCGCCAGAACGATGCCGATGCCGGCGCCCACCAGCGTGTCGAACACCCGTTCCGGCGCCATCGCTGTCCCGGCGGCGCCGGGGGCGGCGAGGTAGCTCATCAGCAAAGCCATGGGCGTGACCAGGATCTGGCCGAGCGCGTAATTGGCGCCGATGATCAGCTCGGTGGTGAATTGCAGCAGCACCAGCAGCGCGATGACGCTCCCCACCGAGGGTTCCTGCGCGAGGATCACCCACACGAGGCCGGCCCCGACCACGGTGCCCGCCATGCGCTGCAGGGCGCGGTTCATGCTGATGTGCAGATGGGCGCCCTGCATCACCGCCACGGTGCCGAGCGCCGCCCAGGCGGGATGCGCCGCGCCGGCCCCATAAGCGGCGAAAGCGGCGATGCCCGAGCCGAGCGCGATGCGCGCGGCCGCGATCAGCCGGTGATCCAGCGGCCGCAGCGGGTCCACCGGAAACGGCGCCTCATCCGAAGCCTGCCGGCGGAAACGCTCCGTCGCGGCGCAGATCAGCCAGGTGAGGCCCGCCGCCACCGCCGTCGCGGCGGCACGCTCGATCACGTCCCGCCCGGTCGTCGCATGGCCCATGGCGGCACCGGCGGCGAAGACGAAGATCAGCGCGCCGGGCGGTCCATATTGGCCGGTGGTGGCGACGAAGAAGAAGAATCCGCAGGCGACGGCCAGCAGCCCGAGTTGCACGGTGAAGGACGCACCGAGCCACGCCGCCGCGGACATGGCGAGCACCGCCCCCGTCAGCCACAAGGCGCAGGCGAGCACGATGCGGCCCCGTCCCGCCTGCGGGGCAAAGCGGCCGAACAAGGCGGCGAGCGTGCCCAGCGCCGCGAAGCCGACAAGATGCGGCCAGGGCGAGACCAGCGTCAGCGGCAAGGCGATGGCGGCGGCCAGCGCCGATTGCAGGCCGGCCAGCCCCGCATTGCGCAGCCACGGCTGCGGGGCGAGGCCCCAGCTTTCGCGGATCTGGTGCGGCTTCAACAGATGGCGCGCGGCATCGCGGCGGCGGGTCGGCAGCGTCGCCGCATCGGCGGAGGACGCGCGCGCGGGCTCGGGCGGGGTCATCACGTCACCTGTTCCGCGCGCTGCGCCTGAAGGGCCTGGAGCCGCTGCTCGATCAGCTGGAAATTGCGGAGCATGGCCGCGATGTCGGCGTCCGAAAGATCGGCCAGCATTTCCGCCTCTCCCTTCTCCAGCTCGCGGCGGATCTCCGCGACGCGCGCGCGGCCGGCGTCGGTGAGATGGACCAGCCGGGCGCGGGCGTCGGCCGCATCCACCCGCCGCTCCACGAGGCCCTGCCGACACAGGATGTCGAGCAGGCGCACGAGGCTCGACCCATCGATGCCCACCAGCGCGGCCAGCTCCTTCTGGGTGATGCCGTCACCGGATTCATGGAGATGGACCAGCGGCACCCAGGTGGCATCCGAGAGCCCCGCCTCGGCCAGACGGGCATCGAGCGCCCGGCGCCAGCGGCGGGCGAGAAGGGCGAAGCGCACGCCGAAACGGGCGCGGGGCGAGGTGGAGGCGGGGGCAGATTCCATGCCCGATGGAAACCAGAATATAATTTGAATTGCAATACAAATTATATGGGGATCTGGCCGGCTTATGCCATAGCGCGGAGAGCCTCGCGCCCTTTGCCGGCCGCGCCGCGTCGGGCGGGAGCTTGAGCGTCTCCGTATTGCCTTCCCCCCTCCGCGCCTGTACGCCCCCGCGACGCGGCGGGGGCTGGTGCGGCGAGGGCATCGGCCGGACGGCAGGAGGGGTCATGAACGAGCGGAATCCGAGGGCCGAAGCGGGGGGCGGCCGGGCGGCGGCGCTGAAGGAGATGGCGCTCCGGCAGGCGCGCAGCTTCCTGTTCCTGTTCCTCTATCTGTGGGTGCTACTCGGCCTGTTCGTGCTCAACCAGGCGCTGGTGGAGCGCGCCCACGGCAACGCCGTCACCTTCCAGGGCTTCGCCTTCCTCAACGCGCTGGTGCTCGCCAAGGTGATGCTGGTGATCGAGGAACTGGAGGTCGCCCGCTGGCTCAGGGGCCGCCCCCTCATTCTCGTCATCCTCTACGAGGCGGTGATCTGCACCCTGTTCTTCCTCGTCTTCCACGTCATCGAGCGGTCGGTGATCGCGAAGTTCAGCGGCCACGCCATCACCGCCAGCGCGGTCGAGGTCGGCGGCGGCGGGGTGGGCACGGTGATCGTCACCGTGATCCTGTTCGTGTCGCTGCTGCCCTTCTTCGCCTTCAAGAACGTCACGCGCGCCATCGGCGCGGACCGGATGCGGCAGATCCTCTTCCGCCGGCACACCCCCGCCGACTGACGGGACGGCGCCCGCTCAGGAGTGCGAGCGCTCGACGGTGCTCAGCGTCGCCGCCACGTCCTGGTCGAGGTTCGCCTTCAGGAAGTGCTCGGTCTCGGGCAGGATGAGGTGGAAGTCGGTGAGGTTCTCCACCGCGATCTTCAGCGGCCCCGCCTCCACCTCCAGCACATGGCCGCCCTGGCTGCGGTCGTCCGAGAGGAAGTGGAAGTGGTAGCCCTCCACGCTGAACTCGGCGGAGTATGAGGGCGACCAGATGCCCACCAGCGTGCCGTCCACGTCCTCGAAGGTGAATTCGCTCTGCGTCTTCGCCGCCTCGGCGAGCGGCGTGCCGGGCTTGGGCGGGCACACGGCGCGGGCCTTCACCTTCCTGAACCGCCCATCGAGCCGCACGGCGTGGAAGATGTTGTCGGAGGCGCGGAAGCAGTCGCAGGCGGCGCCGAGGCCGTCGAAGCTGGTGACGCTTTCGGTCTCCCCCACCCGATCGGCGGAAAAGCGCGTCACCACCGCGAAGGGCGAGCCGGCCTCCGCCGGCGCCTCATGCACCGCGCCGCTGCCGCGCACCTGGAAGGCCTTGCCATCCAGCACCACCATCTCGCCGTCGAGCCCGGCGAAGGTGCCGAGGCCGAAATCGCCGTGCTCCAGCAGCGTGCCGACGCTCACCTCCCGGTCGTACACGCCGGCCACCAGCGCGCCCGAGGTGGACACCTGGAACACGGTGTGGACCTCGGCCTTCAGATGATCGGCGAGGATGGCGCGAATGTGCGTGCCGAGATCCTTCCCGGCGCGGGCGGCTTCCTGTTCCAGCGCGGTCTTCAGGGAGAGCGGCAGATCGATCTCGACGCGCGGCATGGGTCCATCTCTCCGGGGGCTGGGAGCAACGGCCTTCAAGAGCAGATTTGCGGCGGGGAGGCAACGCGCCTCAAATCCCCAGATACGCCTCCCGCACGCGCGGGTCGGCGATCAGCTCCGCCGCCGGTCCCACCATCGTCACGCGGCCGGTCTCCATCACATAGCCGCGGTCGGCCACCGAGAGCGCGCCGAAGGCGTTCTGCTCCACGAGCAGCACGGTGACATCCAGCGCTTTGAGCCCCTTCACCACCTCGAAGATCTGCGCCACCAGGATGGGCGCGAGGCCCATGGAGGGCTCGTCCAGCAGGAGGCAGGCGGGCCGTCCCATAAGGGCGCGGGCGATGGCCAGCATCTGCTGCTGCCCGCCGGAAAGGCCTCCGGCCAGCTGGTTGCGCTTCTCCTTCAGGATGGGGAACATGGCGAAGGCGTCCGCCATGTCGCGCTCCACCCGCGCGTCGGCGAAGACGAAGGCGCCGAGGCGCAGGTTTTCCTCCACGCTGAGATTGGTGAAGATCTGCCGCCCCTCCGGCGATTGCGCCAGCCCCCGCGCCACCCGGCGATAGGCCGGCACGGCCGTCAAAGCCTCGCCGCGGAAGGTGATGGAGCCGCCCGACACCGGCTGCACGCCGGAGAGGCAGCGCAGCAGCGTCGTCTTGCCCGCCCCGTTCGCCCCTACCACGGTGACGATCTCGCCGGAGCCGACGAACAGGTCCACCCCGTGCAGCACCTCGATGCGCCCGTAGCGCGAGCGCAGCCCCTCAACCGTGAGCATTCAGCGCCTCCGTCGTGCCGGCGCCGAGATAGGCCTCGATCACCTTCGGGTCGCGGCTGACGACGGCGGGATCGCCCTCGGCGATCTTCTCGCCATGGTCCAGCACCACGATGGTGTCGGACAGGCGCATCACCAGCTTCATGTCGTGCTCCACCAAGAGGATGGCGACGCCGGTCTTCGCCACCTCGCAGATGAGGCGGTCGATCTCCTCCGTCTCCACCGCGTTGCAGCCGGCCGCCGGCTCGTCCAGCAGCAGCACGCGGGGGCTGGCGGCGAGCGCGCGGGCGATCTCGAGGCGCTTCAGCGCGCCGTAGGAGAGGGCGCCCGCCTCGCGCTCGGCCGCCCGCTCCAGCCCCACCCGCTCCAGCAGCACCCGCGCGCCCTCGGCCGCCGCCCGTGCCCGCTTGCGTGATCCGGGCAGGCCGAAGAGATCGGCGAGCACCGGCCCGCGCTCGTGCATGTGGAAGCCGACGATGACGTTCTCCAGCACGCTCATCTCGTGGAAGATCTGAAGGTTCTGGAAGGTGCGCGACATGCCCCGCACCGCCAGCAAATCCGGGCGCAGGCCCGTCACGTCCTCGCCGTCGAGGCGCACCCGACCGGATTTCGGCAGGTAGACGCCGGAGATCATGTTGAACAGCGTGGTCTTGCCCGCCCCGTTGGGGCCGATGACGGACAGGATCCTGCCCGTCTCCAGCGCGAACGACACGTCGTTGACCGCCGTGACGCCGCCGAAGGAGATGCCGAGGCCTTCCACTTGCAAGAGGCTCATTCCCCCCTCCCCCGCAACAGGCGCCGGGCGCTGGGGATGAGCCCCGCCGGCAGGAAGATCATCACGAGCATCATCACGAGGCCGAGGACCACGTGCTCGTAATCCTGCAGCACGGTGAGCACCTGCGGCAGGAGCGTGAGCAGCGCCGCGCCGAAGATGCCGCCCAGCACCGATCCCGCCCCGCCCAGCACCGCCATGGTGACCAACTCGATGGAGTGCATGAAGCCCGCCACGTCCGGCGTGATGAGCCGGTTCTGCAAGGCCAAAAGGGAGCCGGCAACCGAGGCATAGACGGCCGAGATGACGAAGGCGTTCAGCTTCGCCTTCGCGACGTCGATGCCCGCCGTGCGCGCCGCCACCTCCGAGCCGTGCAGCGCGCGCAGCGCCCGGCCGGTGGGGCTTTCGCGCAGGTTCAGCGCGAGCCAGGCGCCGATGAACAGCACGAGGCCGCAGAAGGCGTACCAGAATTGCGGGTTGGTGAGTTCGATGCCCGCCTGTTCCAGCAGCGCGCGCAGGCCGGGGTCCGGCACCTTGATGCCGTCCGGCCCGCCCGTCAGCCAGCCTTCATTGGCGAGCACCATGGAGACGAGCACGCCGAAGCCGAGCGTCGCCACCGCGAGGTAATAGCCCTTCAGCTTCAGGATGGGCCGGCCCACCCCGTAGGCGATGGCGCCGGAAATCGCCGCCCCGGCCACCACCGCGAGCGCGGGCGGCAGGCCGACATGCGCCGGCAGCAGCGCGCAGGCATAGCCGCCGATGCCGAGGAAACCCGCATGGCCGAGGCTGATCTGCCCGGCATAGCCGGTGAGGATGACGATGCCCACCACCGCGATGGAATTGACGAAGACCAGAGAGCCCACGCGGTAATAATAGTTCGACGGGAAAAAGAAGGGACTGGCGATGATGAGCACCGCCAGCACCAGCAAGGTGGACTGCTTGGAGGAGAGCCGCATGGTCACACGCGCTCCACCGGATTGCTGCCGTAAAGGCCGCGCGGGAAGGCGAACAGCACGGCGAGGATGACGAAGAAGGCCACCGCATCCTTGTAGTGGGAGGAGATGTAGCCCGCCGTCAGCGCCTCCATGAGGCCCAGCAGCAGCCCGCCTGCGAGCGCGCCCTTCGGGTTGCCCATGCCGCCCAGCATGGCGGCGGCGAAGCCCTTCAGCGCCAGCGTGATGCCGATCTCGAAGCTGGTGGGCAGGATGGGGGTGATGAGCACGCCCGCCAGCGCGCCGATGGCGGCGGACAAGGCGAAAGAGAACGTCATCACGAAGCGGGTGTTGATGCCAACGAGCTGCGCCGCGAGGCGATTGTTGGAGGTGGCGAGCACCGCGCGGCCCATGAGCGTGCGGGTGAAGAACAGCCACAGCGCCACGAAGATGGCCACCGCCCCCGCCACCACCCACAGGCTCTGCGGCAGCACGGTGGCGCCCAGCACGCGGATGGGATCGTCGCCGGAGAAGGAGGGCAGCCGGTGGGTGCCCTTGTCGAGCACGATCTGGGTCACGCCCCGGATGAAGATGGAGGCGCCGATGGTGATGATGATGAGCGACACCACGGGCGCCCCACGCGCCGGCTCGATGGCGAAGGTGTTCAGCGCCACGCCGATGGCCGCCGTGAGTGCGATGGCGATGAGCGCCGCGAGCGGCAAGGGCAATCCGGCGGCGACACCGGCCACCGAGATCATGCCGCCCAGCATCACGAACTCGCCCTGGGCGAAGTTCACCACGTCGGAGGCGTTGTAGATGATGGTGAAACCGAGGGCGACGAGGGCATAGACCGCGCCCACCGTGACCCCGGACACCAGGAATTGCAGCAGATCGGACATGCGCTCGCTCCCCGCGGGCGGTTCAAAGCGGCGGCCGGGTTGCACCGGCGGGCCGCCTCACGCTGTGTGGAAGGGTGCCGCGCCTTGCCGCCGGGCGCTGGCCCGGCGGGGGCGGCTTATGGTCCGCCGCGACGGGCGCGGCGGAAGATGTGCAGCAAAGCTGCGCCTACTTCACCAATTTCCAGCCGCCATTGCTGATTTCCAGCATGCGGAAGGCAGAAAGATCGAGGCCGAGATGGTCGGTCTTCGAATAATTGTAGGTGCCGGTGGTGCCGACGAGGCCGGTCGTGCTCTCGATGGCATCGCGGATGGCGGCGGGCTTCGCGGACGGCGCCTTATTGAGCGCCTCGGTGAGGATGCGCATGGCGTCATGGGCATAGCCGCCGAAGGTGGAGACCGGCGCGTTCGCCGCCTTCTCGAAGCTCGCCTTGTAGGCCAGCACCACGGGCTTCTGCGGGTCCTTCGGATCGAGCAGTTCGCCCACGAGCAGCGCGGTGCCGGGCAGGCGCACGCCCTCGGCATTCTTGGCGCCGGACAATTCGATGAAGGCGTTGGAGGCGACGCCGTGGGACTGGTAGAGCGGCAAGGTGATGCCGAGCTGCGCATAGTTGCGGGTGATGGTCGCCGGCCCCTGCCCGAAGCCGGTGTTGAGCACCGCCTGGATTCCCGGCTTGTTGCGGATGTTGGTGAGCTGCGGGGTCATGTCCGCATCCTTCGGCCCATAGGTCTCGTCGGCGACGATCTCGATGCCGGAGGTCTTGGCCACCGCGATGCACTGGGCGCGCATGGAGGCGCCGAAGCCGTCGGTGCCGGAGATGAGTCCGATCTTCGTCAGGCCGCGGGCCTTCATGTCGTCGAAGATCTTCTGGCACGCCATGCGGTCGGTGTGCGGGGTCTTGAAGGTGAAGGGCTTCACCGGATCGATGATCTCGATGGCGCCCGCCAGCGAGATGAAGGGCACCTTGCTCTCTTCCGCGACCGCGAGGATGGCGAGCGAGGTGCCGGTGGTGGTGCCGCCGACCATGGCGACCACGCCGTCGTCTTCCACGAGGCGGGTGGCGAAGGTCTTGGCCTTGGAAGGGTCGCCGCCATCGTCATAGAGGACGAGCTTGGCCTTCTCGCCCTTGATGCCGCCCTTGGCGTTCAGCTCCTCCACCATCATGCGGATGGTCTTGGCCTCGGGATCGCCGAGGGAGGAGGCCGGCCCCGTCTCGGAAACCACGGCGCCGATCTTGATGTCGGCGAGAGCGGGGGCGGCGGTGGCGAGCAGGGCCAGCGCGAGGGCGCCCGTGACAATCCTCTTCATGTGTCCTCCCCAGGATTGATGGCTGACGCCGCCGCGCCGTCGCCACCGCGGGCAAGCCTGCGGAGATCAGCGAGGGGGCATCACGCTTCGATCTATTATCGTTAGATCGTTCGGTCTTTTTAATTCAGATCGCACCGCATTGCCACCAGAATCTTGGGCGTTTGAACGCAAGGTCAGCGAAGCGGACTTTTTGCGGCAATTCAGGGACGTATCAATATCAAAGCGCGCCTTTCGCGCATCCGCCCCTCAAAGATTTCGCATCGGCACGTCGCAGGGTTCCGCTTGACATGGCGCAAGGATCGCGGGAATAGTTAGATCGATCGTTCGATGAATTATCCGCCAATCCAAAGACCACACCAGGGGTGGACCGCCATGCCGCACGCCGCCGTGTCCGAGGCCGCACAGGCCCGCGACTATCGCGCGCTCATCGAGCCCGCGCGCATCAACAGCCGTCTTTACTATGATCCGGCCATCTTCCAGGAAGAGCTGGAGAAGATCTGGTACAAGACCTGGGTCTATGTGGGCCACACCAGCGAAATTCCCAACAAGAACGATTACGTCACCAAGTCCATCGGACCCATGCCGGTGCTGATGGTGCGGGACAAGGAGGGCGAGGTCCGCCTCCTCCTCAACAAGTGCCCCCATCGCGGCAACCAGCTGTGCGCCTACCAGAAGGGCAACCGCACGTCCTTCACCTGCCCCTATCACTCCTGGACCTTCTCCAACACCGGCGACCTCATGGGCTATGCCTTGCCGGAGGGCTACGAGGGCCAGAGCAAGGCGGGGCTGAACCTCGGCAAGGTGCCGCGCATCGCCATCTATCGCGGCTTCGTGTTCGGCTCCCTGGCGGCCGAGGGCATCTCGCTGGAGGAACACCTCGGCGGCGCGAAGGCGGCCCTCGACCAGCTGCTCGACAATTCACCCACCGGCGAGCTGGAGCTGACCGCCGGCTTCCTGCAGCACCGCACCAAGGCCAACTGGAAGTTCATGCTGGAGAACGAGACGGACGGCTATCACCCCGGCTTCGTCCATGGCTCCGTCTTCCAGGTGACGAACTCCGGCATCGGCAGCCTCTATGGGGCGGATTCCACGGCGCTGACCCGCGACTATGGAAACGGCCACACCGAGTTCGATCTGCGCCCCGAATGGCGCAAGAACGACAAGCCGCTCCAGTGGTTCGGCACCACGCCGGAGCGCCTGCCCGACTATGTGACGCGCATGAACGCGGCCTATGGCGAGGAGCGCGCGCGCGAGATCATGATCGACGGCTCGCCCCACGTCATGATCTTCCCGAACCTCTTCATCGCCGAGATCCAGATCTTCGTGCTCCAGCCGGTGGCGGTGGACGAGACCATCCAGCATGTCACCGCCGTGCAGTTCAAGGGCGCGCCGGACATCAACCGCCGCCTGCGCCAGCAGACCATGGGCTCGGTGGGCCCCGCCGGCCTCCTCCTCGCCGACGATACGGAGATGTACGAGCGCAACCATCGCGGCGCGCAGATCCTCGATCCGGAATGGCTGGTGCTCTCGCGCGGCCTGCACCGCGAGCGCCTCGACGAGAACGGCTTCCGCATCGCCCATTCCACCGACGAGACGCCCCAGCGCGGCATCTGGCGCCACTATCTGAACCTGATGACGGAGGCCCGCTGATGACCGCCCTCGCTCACTCCTTCACGGACGCCTCCGCCCCCGACCTCGCCAAGATCGAGCCCGCGACGCTGCACCATCAGGTGGCGCAATTCCTCTATCTGGAGGCGCGCCTCGCCGACACCCACGATTATGACGGGTGGGAGGCGCTGTGGACCGACGACGCCATCTATTGGGTCCCCGCCAATGGCGACGACACCGACCCCGAGAAGGAAATGTCGGTGCTCTATGACAACCGCTCGCGCATCGGCGTGCGCATCCGCCAGCTCAAGACCGGCCGCCGCCACACCCAGACGCCGCGCTCGGAGCTGGCCCGCGTGATCTCCAACATCGAGATCGCCGAGGTGCGCGGCCCCGAGGTGGACGTGCGCGCCAACGTCCTCATCTACGAGGACAATCTGCGCGGCGAGACGCTCTGGGCGGCGCGCAACACCTACCGCCTGCGCATGACGGAACAGGGTTTCCGGCTGGTGCGCAAGAAGATCTGCCTCGTGAACAACATGAAGCCGATCTTCACCCTGTCGTTCCTGGTGTGAGGGCGGGCCCTGCCACCGTGCTCCCTCCCCTCCCACCCCAGAGGCTTCCATGACACACAGCACCACACACAGCACCCCCGCCCCCGAAAGCTGGATCGCCGAAGGCCCCGTCCTGCTCGACTATGCCGATGGCGTCGCCACCCTCACGCTCAACCGTCCCGGCTCGGCCAACGGCATGAACATCGAGCTGATGCAGGCGCTCTACAGGGCCATCATGGTGGTGCACCGCGCCGCCGATGTCCGGGTGGTGCATCTGCGCGGCGCGGGCGCGAATTTCTGCGCCGGCGGCGACGTGCGCGAGTTCGCCTCCAAAGGTGAGGCGCTGGGCGATTTCCTGCGCGAGGTGACGGCCTATCTCCAGGTCGCCATCGGCGCCCTCATCCGCCTGAAGGCCGTCGTCGTCACCGAGGTGCACGGCTATGCGGCTGGCGGCGGCGGGCTCGGCCTCGTCTGCGCCTCCGACATCGTGATCGCCGGCGCGGGTGCCAAGTTCATGGCCGGGGCGACGCGCGTGGGCATGGCGCCGGATGCCGGCGCCTCGGTCATCCTGCCCCATCTCGTGGGCTTCCGCCGGGCGGCGGAAATCATGCTCTCCAACCGCGTGGTGAGCGCCGAGGAGGCGCAGTCCATCGGCCTCATCACCAAGTGCGTGGCGGACGAGGCGCTGACCGAGGAAGCCGGCAAGGCCGCGCGCTTCTATGCCTCCGGCGCGCCGCTCGCCATGGCCGCCACCAAGCGCCTGTTGTGGAACGCGCTGGACGTGGAACGCGCCTTGCCGGAGGAGGCGCGCACCGTCTCCGAACTCTCCTTCACCGCCGACAGCCGCGAGGGCCTCGCGGCGGTGATCGAGAAGCGCAAGCCCGTCTTCACCGGCCGATGAGCGCGCCCGAGAAGCCGCTTTTGCCCCCGCGCCGCGCGCTCGTCACCGGAGGCGGCGCCGGCATCGGCGCCGCCATCGTCCGCCAGCTCGGCGCGGACGGCTTGGCCGTCACCTTCTGCGATCGCGATGCCACGACCGGCACCGCGCTCGCGGGCGAGACCGGGGCCACCTTCGTCCACATGGACGGCACGGACGCGGCGGCCGCGCAGGCGCTGTTCGCCACCCACGGCCCGTTCGACGTGCTGGTGAACAATATTGGCGCCGACCAGCACGCCTTCTTCACCGACACCACGGTGGACGACTGGCGGTTCCTGCTCTCGGTGAATCTGGAAACTGCCTTCCTCTTCACCCACCACGCGCTGCCGGCCATGCAGGCGGCGCGCTATGGGCGGATCGTGAACGTCGCGTCCGAGGCGGGGCGGCTGGGTTCGAAGGGCGGTGCGGTCTATGCCGCCGCCAAGGCCGGGCTCATCGGCTTCACCCGCTCCATCGCCCGCGAAAACGCCCGCTACGGCATCACCGCGAACGCCGTCGCCCCCGGCCCGATCCGCACCCCCATGGTGGAGCGGGCGGTGGCGGAGGTGGGCGAGAAGATCCTCTCCGACATGGCCGCCCTCACCCTCCTGCGCCGCATGGGCGAGCCGGAGGAAGTGGCGGCGGCGGTGGCCTTCCTCGCCTCGCCGGGCGCCGCCTTCATCACCGGCGAGGTGCTGGGCGTCTCCGGCGGCATGGGCTGCGGCGCCTGAATTTCGCAAGCAAGACCAATACACTGGAAGCCCCCGATGACCCGCATCGTCTTCGTCACGCCTGCCGCCGCGCGCATCGAGATCGATGCGGATGACGGGCTCTCCGTCATGGAATGCGCCCGCCGCGCCAATGTGCCCGGTATCGTCGCCGAGTGCGGCGGCGCCTGCTCCTGCGCCACCTGCCATGTGCATGTGGACCCCGCATGGTCCGCGCAGGTGGGCGAGGCCACCGGAATGGAGCGCGACATGCTGGAATTCGCCGAGGACGTGGGCGAAACCTCCCGCCTCTCCTGCCAGATCAAGGTGGCCCCGGCGCTGGACGGCCTCGTCGTCCATCTGCCCGCCGGCCAGGGCTGAGGACGATGCCGGGTCCGCTTTCGGGACTGCGCATCGTCGAGATGGTGGGCCTCGGCCCCGCCCCCTTCGCCGCCATGATGCTGGCGGATGCGGGGGCGGAGGTCATCCGCATCCACCAGAAGGGCGCGCGGGCGGAACTGCCGCTCATGAACACGCGGTTCGACGTGCTGGCGCGCGGCCGCCGGTCGCTGGCCCTCGACCTCAAGGCCGAGGCCGACCTCGGCGTGATGCACGATCTGATCGCCCGCGCGGACGGCCTCATCGAGGGCTTCCGGCCGGGGGTGATGGAGCGCCTCGGCCTCGGCCCGGAGCCGTGCCTTGCCGCCCATCCGCGCCTCGTCTACGGCCGCATGACCGGCTGGGGGCAGGACGGCCCGCTCAAGGACGCGGCCGGGCACGACCTCAATTATCTCGGCATGACCGGGGCGCTGGCCGCCATCGGCCCGGCCGATGCGCCGCCCCCCGTGCCGCTGAACCTCGTCGCCGATTTCGGCGGCGGCGGCATGCTGATGGCGTTCGGCATGGTGGCAGCGCTGCTCGCGGCGCAGACCACCGGTCAGGGACAGGTGGTGGACGCCGCCATGACGGATGGCGCCTCGCTCCTCGCCGCCATGTTCTGGGGCTTCCGCGCCGGCGGGATGTGGAGCGATGCGCGCGGCGCGAACCTGCTGGATGGCGGGGCCTATTTCTACGGCACCTATGCCTGCGCGGACGGGAAGTTCCTCGCCGTCGCGCCGGTGGAGGGCCGCTTCCACCGCGTCCTGCTGGAACGGCTGGGGCTGGAGCCCACCGAGTTTACCCACGCCGCCGATCCCGACCGCTGGGGCCGCCTGCGCGCGCGGCTCGCGGCGCTGTTCCTCACCGCGCCGCGCGACCATTGGGCGGCGCTGTTCGCGGGCACGGACGCCTGCGTCACCCCCATCCTCGACTGGGACGAGGCCGCCGCGCACCCCCATGCGCAGGCGCGCGGCGCGTTCGTGACGGTCGACGGCGTGACTCAACCCGCCCCCGCCCCCCGCTTCTCCGCCACCCCCTCGGAGGTGGCTCAAGGTCCCGCGGCACCGGGCGCGGACGGGCCGGCCATCCTCGCAGACTGGGGGCTCGATCCGGCGCGGCTGGGGTGAAACGAAAAAACCGGCCTCCCGGCGGTGGCGGGAGGCCGGCGAGTGCGCCCGGCGCAAGCGACGTCGAAAGGCGTCGGGAGGAGGCCGGGTTTCAAAGCCCGCGCAGGAAATCGCCGATCCGGGTCAGCGACTGAGCCGCCTCGGGCAGCTCCGCGAACACCTGGAAATGGTGGCACATGCCGGGGAACACCTCGACCTCCACCCGCCCACCCTGTTCCGCCGCGCGGCGGGCAAGAAGGTGGCTGTCGTCGAGCGTGATGTCGTGCCCGCCGGCGTGGACCAGCACCGGCGGCAGGCCGGAAAGATCCCCCAGCACCGGCGAGGCGGCGGGATCGGCCGGCGCGTGGTTCCGGCCGAGATAGGTGCGCGCCATGGCCTTCAACTGCTCGGGACGGGAGAAGATGTCCCGGTCCGCCAGCGCGCTATAGCTCTCCCCGCCCATGGTGAGATCGAGCCACGGCGAGAGCAGCACCAGCGCCTTGGGCAGCGCCAATCCCGCATCCCGCGCCCGCATCACGGTGCCGAGCGCCAGCGCCCCGCCGGCGGAATCCCCCATCAGCGCGAGCGGCGTTTCCCCCGCCTCCAACATCGCGCGATAGATTGCGAAGGCATCGTCATGCGCCGCCGGAAAGCGGTGCTCGGGGGCGAGGCGATAGTCGAAACCGATCACCCGCATCCCGCTCGCCGCCGCAAGCCGCGCCATCAGCCCGGCATGGGAGCGGATGGAACCGATCTGGAAGCCGCCGCCATGGCAATAGAGCAGGACGCGGGCGGCATCGCCCCCCGGGGCATCGAAGGCGCAGGCGGGAAGGCCGGCGCGGGCGAGCGGCGTGCGCGTCACCTCCGGCGCGCTCTCCCCGTCTGCGAGGAAAGCCTCGAAGCTGTCGCGGATCTCGGCCAGCGTCATGCCCGCCGCCCACGCCGATGTGGCGGCCGCGATGCGCGCGCGCACCCGCTCGAAGGCGGGTGCGTCGGAGGAAAGAGCCTCTGCCAAGGCCGCCTCAGTGGGTCGCTTCGGGCCGGTGCAGCACGCGCGTGGCCTTGGCCTCGTAGCGCGGCAGCACGCCTTCCGCGTGGCATTCCACGTTCACGTTGATGCCGAGGCGGGCCTTGATCTCGCGCCGCACGTCGGCCGCCGCATCCTCGCCGGGACGCTGCGAGGCGGTGACCGCCTCCACCGCCACCGTCATCTTGCCGATGGTGGTGGCTTCCTTGTCCACGTAGATCTGCCAGGCTTCCTTGGCGAGGCCGGGAATGCCGGCGATCACGTCTTCGATCTGGGACGGGAAGACGATGACGCCCTTGAACTTGATCATGTCGTCGGTGCGCCCGATGATCCGGCCGATCTTGCGCATGCCGCGCCGGCCCGAGGGGCAATCGTAGGGGCGCGGGGAGAGGCGCACGAGATCGCGCGTGCGCCAGCGCACCACCGGCGAGGCCTCCTTGCGCAGGGTGGTGATGACGATCTCGCCGACCTCGCCCTCGGACACCGGCTTCATGGTCTTGGGATCGAGGATCTCGACGATCACCGTATCCTCGTTGAGGAGCTGAAGCTCGTCGTCCGCATGGGTGTGGGGCGTGGAGATGGCGAGGATCGGCCCGCCGGCCTCCGTGGTGCCGTAGATGTTGTGGCTCATGAAGCCTTCCGGCATCTCGGCTTCCAGCTGCGCGCGGAATTCGGCCGAGACCGACTGGCCGCCGAGGATGGCGACCTTGAGCGTCCAGTCCGTGCGCGGATCGATGCCCTGGTTCTTGGCGGCCTGCACCAGCGTCATCAGCCACAGCGGCGACATGGAGGCGACATCATAGGCGTGGTCGCGCAGCCAGCGGGCGGCGAGTTCGCCGCGTCCGGGCCCGATGGGAAAGTTGGTGCAGCCCACGGCGGAGAAGCCGGCATCCAGCGCCGGGCCGCCGATCCACAGGCCATAGCCATAGCCCTGATAGGCGCGGAAGCCCGGCTTCACGCCGGCGGCGCTGAGCAGGCGCGCCATCTGATAGGGCAGCAGCGTGTTGTAATCATTCTTCGTCATGCCGAAGGTCACCGGCAGGCCGGTGGTGCCGGAGGTGGCGACGAAGCGTTCCACGCTCTCCATGGGCACGGTGAGGAAGGGGAAGGGATAGAGGTCGCGCAGCAGCGACTTGTCCATGAAGGGCGCGTTGGCGAGGCCGTCCTCGGAGGCGAGATCCTCCGGCTTCATGCCGGCCTGGGCAAAATGCGCCTTCCAGGTGTCGCACCGGGCGAGACGCGCGCCGAGGCCGGCGAGGCCCTCGCGCTGAAGCTTCAGAATTCCGTCGCGGTCGAGCGACTCCACCTCGGGATGCTGCATCTGGCTCCTCCCCCATCCGACCGTTGGAACACACGGCTCTTGTGGCCGCTCTCGATTGGCGAATTAATAGACCGAACGGATGGTCTATGTAAACGGCGATTTTGATCTGCATCAACGTCGGTGGCGCGCTGACACGGCGAGGCTACCATAGGGAAGGCGCCTTGATCACCTGTCGCGCCGCTCGATGCAGCGGCCGATGGTGCCTCAGTACGCGCTGCGCCGGTGTACCGCCCTTTGTACCGCCCTTGGCACCGACGCCCCATGCGCCTATAGACCGAATGATCGGATCATTCTTGCAGGTGTGGCCGCCGTGGCGAGAACGCGCTCAGCCGAATACGACAATATCCACGACACCATCCTCGAGCGGGCGGCGTCCGTGTTCGCGCAGCGCGGCTATGCCGCGACCTCCATCGGCGACATCGCCGAGGCGTGCGAGTGCTCCAAGTCGCGGCTCTATCACTATTTCACCTCCAAGGAGGCGATCCTTTCCGACCTGCTGACCTCGCATGTGGAAAGCCTCCTCATGAAGTGCCGGCAGACCCTCTACGGCTATCAGGACCCGGAGGAGCGCTTCCGCCAGCTCACCCGCCTGTTCCTGAACGTCTATTCCGTCTCGCGCGACCAGCATGTGGCGCTGCTCACCTGCACCGAATTCCTCGCGCCCGAGACGCGCAAGGTGCTGGTGGCCAAGCAGCGCGAGCTGATCGCCTATGTCAGGGACATCCTTCTGCAATTGCGGCCGGATCTCGCCCATTCCCCCACGGCGCACGTGGACACCATGCTCTTCTTCGGCATGATCAACTGGACCTACACCTGGTACCACGCCGACGGCGCCGTGACGCCCGACGAGCTGGCCGACCGCACCGTGGCCCTCTTCGTGAAGGGCTACGCCAATGCCCCCGCGCCGACGACCACCGGCGCGGCACATGCGAAGCCGGACGGGCGGCATGGGAGCCGGCATGAGGGGCGCGGCAAGGAGTAGAGGGGCGGGGCGACCCAGCGATCTGTCAGACGCCTTCAACCCCTTTCTCGCGCCGTCATCCCCCGGCTTGTCCGGGGGATCCACTCCACGGCTGGGCCGGCTTTTGGCGATCAAGCACCCAGGCCGCGGCCGGGTGGATGCCCCGGCCAAGCCGGGGCATGACAGCGCTCTAAATCACTCCGGCGTTCCCTACAGCCAGACCGGCGCCCCCTCACGCCGGCCGCTTCATCCGCGCCACCGGATCGAACCCCGCGTCCGCCACCTCGTCCAGCGTCAGGACCGCCCCCGCCTCCAGCAGCTTCTTCGCGGCCATGTAGGTGCGCGCATCGTTGAGGGCGTCCACCGCGATCATGCGCCCGTCGCGGAAGTACCAGAGCGATTCGCCCCGCTCGGACTGCCGGCGCAGCACCGCGTCATAGCCCCGGTTGAGGCCGACGATCTGCAATTTCATCTCGTACTGATCGGACCAGAACCACGGCACCGGCGCATAGGAACGGGTGTGGCCGAGCATGTCGTCGGCGGCGCATTCCGCCTGGTCCACCGCATTCTGCACGCTCTCCAGCCGGGTCGGCACGCCCTGGAACGGGAAGGAAGCGCAATCGCCCGCCGCCCAGATGCCCCCCACCGAAGTGCGGCCGTGCGCGTCCACCACGATGCCGTTGTCACAGGTGAGGCCGGCCGCGCGGGCGAGTTCGTCGCGGGGCAGCACGCCGATGCCCACCAGCACCGCATCCACCTCCAGGCGCGTGCCGTCATCCAGCGTCACCGCTGCGACGGTGCCCTCCCGCGCCTCCACCTGCGCCACGCTGCGGCCTTCGAGGATGCGCACGCCGTGGCCCGCATGGAGCGCGCGGATGGCGTCGGAGGTCTCGGCGCAGGCGACGCGCTCCAGAATGCGCGGCGCCCGCTCCACCACGGTCACGGTGACGCCGGCCTTCGCCGCCACCGCCGCCGTCTCCAGCCCCACATAGCCGCCGCCGAGCACGAGCAGCCGCCGGCCGGGGCGGATCTCGCCTTCCAGCCGGTCCGCATCAGCGAGGCTGCGCAATTCGTAGACGCCTGAAAGATCGGCGAATTCCGGCGGCAGCGGGCGGGGCCGGGTGCCGGTGGCCAATGCCAGCTTCGTCCACGCCACGCTGCGCCCGCCCACCTCCAGCGTGCGCGCGGCGGGATCGAGCGCAGTGACGGGCGCCCCCGTCACCACATCGACGCCGAGGCCGCTCCAGAATTCGGCCGGGCGCAGATAGAGCCGGTCCACCGTCCATTCGCGCTTGAGATAGGCCTTGGAGAGCGGCGGGCGCTGATAGGGCGGGTGCGGCTCGTCGCCAAAGATCGTCAGCGCTCCGGAATAGCCCCCATGCCGCAGGCGCAGCGCGAGGGAGGCGGCCGCCTGCCCGGCCCCGACAATGGCGATGTGCTCCTCACCCGTCCGCACGTCTCCCATGGCGCCCCCCTTCTGGATATTTATTGACCGAACGTTCTGATTATTATACTGCCGAAATGCGGGCGGCAATCGGCTTTCCCGCGCGCCGTCGACCCCGACGTTCGGCGCGCGGCGACCGGTGAAGCCCCCTCCCCCGGCCGCACAGACGGGCACCACATGACGGGCATCACAGCACTCGCGATCCACCTGCCGCGCCTGCGCCTCCAGCGCGCCGCCATGGCCGCCGCCATGGGCTGGCTCTGCCCCCGGGGCGAGGCCCGCGGCGCCCGCACCCTGGCCTATTGGGACGAAGACCCCATCACCATGGGCGTCGCCGCCGCCCGCGCCTGCCTGGCACAGGTTCCGCAGGCGCGCACCGCCATCCGCGCCCTCACCTTCGCCACCACCACCCCGGTGTTCGCCGAGCCGCAGCAGGCCGCCCTCGCCCATGCCGCCCTCCGCCTCCCCGAGGCGACCCGGACGCAGGATACGGGAGGTACCATGAGGTGCGGATTGCTCGCGCTGCATGCGGCGCTCGAATCCACCGACCCGGCATTGCTGATCGCCGCCGATATGCCTCTCAACAACCCGGGTGGAATGGCCGAAATGCGCTATTCGGACGGGGGTGCCAGCGCCCTCGTCGGCGGCGACGTCGGGGGCGACGTCGGCGGCGGGCCGGACCTCCTCACCTATCGCGGCGGTGCCAGCCTCTCCGCCCCTTTCATCGAGCGTTACCGCGCCCCCGACCGGCCGCTGGCGACCGACTGGGAGGAGCGCTGGGTGCGGGAAGAAGGCTTCCTCGACCTCGTGCCCCGCGCCATCGCGGAAGCCCTTGCAAAGGCGCAGCTTTCCGCCGCCGACATCGACCATTTCGTGCTGCCCTGCGTCATCCCCGGCGCGGTGAAGGCGGTGGCGCAGGCGGCCGGCCTCTCCCGCTCAAAACTCGCGCAACCCCTTGATCTGGAATGCGGAGACACCGGCGCGGCCCATGCCCTCGTGATGCTGGCGCGAGTGATGGAAGACATGCACCCCGGCGAGCGGGTGCTGGTCGCACAGTTCGGCCAGGGCGCCACCGCTCTGGTGCTGGAGGCGACCGACGCCATCACCACCTTCCCGACCGCCGCCTCGGCCGCTCTGGCGGCTGGGGTCACCGAGGGCAACTATCTGAAACTCCCCATCTTTCGCGGCCTCATGCCGTGGGAGCGCGGCCTGCGCGGACGTTTCCCGGTCAACGAGGCGCTCACCACCGCCTACCGCAATTCCGAGGCCCTGCTGGGCTTCGTCGGCAGTCGCAGCCCCGAGACAGGGCAGGTGCAGTTTCCCCCCTCCCGCCTCGCCGTGGCGGAGGCTGGTTTGTTCGCGCAAACCCAGCAACCATGCCCCCTTGCGGACCTCGGCGGCACGGTCGCGACCGCCACTGCAGACCGCCTCGCCTTCTCCCGCAGCCCGCCCAATTGCTACGGCCTCATCGACATCCCCGGCGACGCCCGCCTGATGATGGACTTCACCGACCCCGAAGCGGAGCGTCTCTCGCCCGGCGATGCGGTCAATTTCGTCTTTCGCATCAAGGATTTGGACGAGCGAACCGGGTACCGTCGCTATTTCTGGAAAGCGGTCGCGGCCCCCGCGCCGTCCGCCGCAGACTGACGAGAGGGCGAGAAAATGGCCAATGGAATCAAAGACAAGGTCGCCATCCTCGCCATGGGCTGCTCCCGCTTTGGCGAGCGCTGGGATGTGGGGCAGGAAGAGCTGATGGCGGAAGCGTATCTTGAGGCGCTCAGCCATGCCGGCATCACGCCCGAACAGATTGGCGCGGCTTGGTATTCTTCCCATTATGACGATATCGGCGCCGGCAAGGCCGGCACCCCGATGGCCCAGGCTCTGCGCCTTCCGAACATCGGCGTCACCCGTGTCGAAAACTTCTGCGCCGGCGGCACGGAAGCCTTTCGCGGTGCCGTCTATGCCGTGGCGTCGGGGGCGGTGGACATTGCACTGGCGGTGGGTGTCGAGAAGCTGAAGGACACCGGCTTTGCCGGCCTGCCCCCGGCCTCGCGCGGCACCTTCGCGCCCATGTATCTGCCAACACACACGAATCCGGGAAACTTCGCCCAGCTCGCGCGGGCCTATGGAACGCGGCACAACATCTCGCCGGGTGATCTCAAGCGGGCCATGGGGCACACCTCCATGAAGAGCCACGCCAATGCGGTCAGCAACAAAAACGCCCATCTGCGCAAGGCGATAACCGTCGAGCAGGCGGTGAATGCGCCCCTCGTGGCGGACCCGCTGGGCCTGTTCGATTGCTGCCCGGTGTCGGACGGCGCCGCCTGCGCCATCGTCACCACGCCGGAAATCGCCCAAAGCCTTGGAAAGACGCCGGTTCTGGTCAAGGCGATCCAGCTCGTCGCCTCCAATGGCTGGGAGGTGCAGAGCAGCGGCTGGAACGGCTCCTATGTCCACACCGCCCGCATCGCCGCGCGCCGGGCCTATGCCGAGGCGGGCATCGCCGAACCCCGCGCCCAGCTGAGCTTCACCGAGCTGCATGACTGCTTCTCCATCACCGAGCTGGTGACGCTGGAAGACATCGGCCTCGCCGACGAAGGCACCGCCTGGAAACGTATGCTGGACGGCGCTTTCGACGCAGACGGCACCCTGCCCTGCCAGGTGGATGGCGGCCTGAAATGCTTTGGCCATCCCGTCGGCGCCTCCGGACTGCGCATGCTCTACGAATGCTGGCTGCAACTGACGGGGCAGGCCGGCGAGCGCCAGCTCGGCAATCCCAGTCTCGCCCTCACCCACAATCTGGGCGGTGCGCCGGCGCAGAACGTCTGCTCCATCACCATTGTCGGTGCCGCCTGATCCGACCGTGGCGGCCCGCTGACTGCCCCGCCGCCCGGCACGCGCCGGCGGCGGGGTTTTTTACTTCTGGGCGAGAGGCTTAGGCCTTCTGCCAGTCTGCGAATGTCTTCCCCTCGGCGGCGAGCTGGACGAGGAGCGGTGCGGGGTCGGAGCCGGTGCCGCCGGTGGCGTGGGCGGCTTCGACTTCGGTGAGGATGGTGGGGAGGCCGAGGGCGTCGGCGGCGTGCATGGGGCCGCCCTTCAGGCGGGGGAAGCCGTAGCCGTTGACGAAGGCGAGGTCGATGTCGGACGGCCGCAGCGCGATGCCCTCTGCGAGGGCCTTGGCGCCTTCGTTCGCCATCACCGCCAGAAGCCGGAGCTGGATCTGCTCTTGGGTGAAAGCGCGCGGCACGATGCCCTTGGCGGCGCGGGCTTGCGCGATGATCTGCGTGACGGCCGGGTCGGGCGTGCGGTTGCCGGCGGCATCGTAGGCATACCAGCCGCCTTGGGTCTTTCGGCCGAGCCGCCCCGCTTCCACCAATTGATCGGCGATATCCACGTAGCGCTCGTTCGCGTCCCGCGTCGCCGCCCGGCGCTTGCGCATGGCATAGGCGATGTCGAGGCCCGACATGTCGGACACCGCGAAGATGCCCATGGCGAAGCCGAAGGCCTCCAGCGCCGCATCGACCTCTTCCGGTGCCGCCCCGTCCTCCACCAGATATTCCGCGTGGCGCCGGTACACCGCATAGATGCGGTTGCCGATGAAGCCGTCGCAATTGCCCGCAACAACCGGCTGCTTGCCCATCTTCTTTGCCAGCGCGAGGGCGGTGGCCAGCACATCCGGCGCGGTATGGGCGGCTTTCACCACCTCCAGCAGCTTCATGATGTTGGCCGGGGCGAAGAAGTGCAGGCCCACCACATCCTGCGGCCGGGCGGTGGCGGCGGCGATGGCATCGAGGTCGAGATAGGAGGTGTTGGTGGCGAGCACCGCGCCCGGCTTTGCCACCGCATCGAGGCGGAGGAAGATGTCGGTCTTGACGGCCAGGTCCTCGAAGGCGGCCTCGACGATGAGGTCGGCGCTCGCCAGCGCCGCATAGTCGGAGGCCGGGGTGAGGCGGGCGAGGCGCTCGGCCTTCTGCGCCTCGGTGATGCGGCTGCTCTTCACCTGCCGGGCATAGAGGGCCTCGATGCGCGCGACGCCGGCCTGGGCGGCCTCGTCATCCCGCTCCACGAGGATCACCGGGTAACCTGCATCCAGCAGCGCCACGGCAATGCCCGCGCCCATGGTGCCGGCGCCGATGACGGCGGTCGAGGAGACCGGGCGCGCCTTCGCCCCCTCCAGCCCCGGCACCTTCACCGCCTCGCGCTCGGCGAGGAAGAGATGGCGCAGGGCTTTCGCTTCCGGGCTCTCGCGCAAGGCGAGGAACGCCGCGCGCTCGGTGGCGAGACCGGAGGCGAAATCGCCCTCCCGCGATGCCTTGATGACGCGGATGGCCTCGGCGATGGCGGGCACGCCCTTGGCCCCCTTCAGCGCCTTGGCGGCCGCGGCCTCCTCCTCGCCAATATCGCCCGCCGGCACCGGCATCTCCGAGAGCCGGCGCTTCGCGACCGTCGGCGCGCGGGCGACGGCTTCGGCGAGGAGATCGCCCTCCACCACCGCATCCATGAGGCCCAGATCCAGCGCCTCACCGGCCTTCAGCACCCGGCCCTCGCACACCAGAGCGATCGCCTGCGCGACCCCGACCAGCCGCACCAGCCGCTGGGTCCCCCCCGCGCCGGGGATGATGCCGAGCCTTGTCTCGGTGAGCCCGACCAGCGCCTTCGCCGATCCGAGCCTGAGATCGCAGGCCAGTGCGATCTCGCAGCCCCCGCCCAGCGCCGCGCCATCCAGCGCGGCGACCACGGGCTTGGTTGAGGCATCGATCGCGCCCACCACCTCGGGCAAAAACGGCTCATCCGGCGGCAGCGCCATCTCGCGCAGGTCCGCCCCGGCGATGAAGCGTCCCGGACCGCCGCTCAGGACGATGGCGGAGACGGCGGGGTCGGCATCCAGCGCGCAAATCGCATCCAGCAGACCCTGACGCACGCCGCGAGACAGCGCATTCACCGGCGCATGGTCGATGTGAATGACAGCCACAGGGCCGTGGCGGATGATCGTGACGGGGGAAGCTCCCTCATGCGCGGGCACGCCGCGCGGAGGCACGGGCCGATGGTCGGTCATGGTTCGCTCCAGAGGGGGGAGGCCAGATCAACCGCAGGGCGCGGCTGGAATTTATAGACTAATCGATCGATCTATTAATTCCAAGTCCAGGTCACGCGAGCGCTTTGGTCTCATTTACAGCTGTAGCGCCCCCCCGGATCGTTGCCCGACGATGCCAGCTCTATCGACGGGCTGCTGAGCGCGCCCGTCACGGTGAAACTGTGCCCGGCCGGCCCCTCGGGCGCGTTGAGCGGCCGGGGCGCCACGCGCAGGTCGATGCGATTGCGCACGAGGTCGACCGTCCCTCGGGCGAGCGCCTGCACATTCTCCGTATTCACGACGATGACCGGATTGGTGCGGCCGACGCCCTTGTGGAACACCAGGGGCACCTTGGCACAGCGCATCACGCTCTCGCCCTTCTGGACCGACGAGGTGAAGATGCCCGCGATAATGCCGACACCGGCGAGATCAAGCAGGCCAGTGCCGATGCGGCCGCTGCCCACGCGGCCGGTGAGCGTGCCGGCGAGGGTGGCGAGAGGATCGGCGGCATCCATCCGCGCGGTGAGATTGAAGACGATCTGCAGGGTGCCGGACACCGAGATGGCCGAGCCGCGCCCAAGCACGGAGGACAGCGGCCAGCCCTGTCCCGACCCCTTGGCGCGCATGACGGAGCGGCCCTCGCTCGCCACGACGCCGGTGATCACGCCACCCCGGTAGCCGATGCGCATCGGGTCCACCCTCAGGCTGCCGTCTTTCACCGCGAGACGCGCCTGAACGCCGGTGGCGCTGTCGCCGCCGCCCTGGAGACGCGTGGCGGTAATGCTCACGTCCGCGTCCGTGGTGCCGATCAGGTCGAGCTGGCTGCCGCCCTCCCGCTCGCGGGCGCCCACCACCCGCACGGTCTTGGGGCGCCGCTGGCCCGCCGGCCGAAGGAACGAGATGAGTTCGTCCGCATAGACCATCGGGGAGCTGATGGTGCCCTTCACCAACGAGCGTCCCCCGGGGGCGGCAAGGCTGGAGAGGGTTCCGTTGATGCGTGTGCGCCCGATGTCGGTGCGGCCCTCCATCGTCAGGGCGTCGGTGTTGCCGCTGAGGCGCCCCTCGAACCCCAGCTGCCCCCGGAAGTTGGATGCTTCCCCCAAAGCAGCTGCGAAGGCGGAATAGTTGGGCACCTTGAGGCGCGCATCCACCTGGGTGGTGGCCGCCACGCCGGGCTTGCCGAGCTCGTCCAGCACGAGAGCGAGATCGGCGGAGATCAGGTCGCTGCCGTCTATGCGGGCCGCGAAGGAATCCACCCCGAGGCCGTCCCCGGCGTCCGACAGGGACAGGCTGCCGACGATACGGCCGAGCCTGTCCTGGGCCTCAGCGGGCAACGAAAGAACGCTGGCCACGGGAATGTCGATGCTGCCCGCCAGTTCGACGCCGGCAAGGCCGAGGACGTCATCCACATTGCCCTCAAGCTGGGCGATGGGCCGATCCGGGGGGCCGGCGCGCACAGATAGGCCCCGGAAGGCCACGTGACCTTCCGGGTCACGGGCGACCGAGCGCACGCGGATGGGGCCGATCTCGCGCAGGCTCTGGTCGAACGCATTGGTGGAGATGAGCGCCTCGTCCAGCATCATGCCTTCGGCACGGCTGTGGAAGGTGCCCGTCAGGCGGGTCACGACGATCTCCCGGAGGGAGACGGCGGGCGGCGCGTCCGTCTTGAGATCGGCGACCGCCTTCAGCTCGGCGCCGGCGAGGGTTTCGAGGTCGTCGGCCTGCCCTGTGACTGAAATCCTTTGGCCCTCGGCCAAATTGAGGACGAGATCCAGATCGTGAAAGCTGGCGTGGTCCGGCTCGACCTTGAGGCGCACGGCGATTTGGCCGGTCCCGTCAATGGTCGGCGCGATCCCGGCGAGGGTGAGCACCTTGGCGAGGCTGCCGGCATCGGCATGCAGCCGCATTGAAAGGCCGTGATCGAAGCGCTTGGTCGGCGCGCGCACATCGAGACGGGCCGAGAGGCCCCGGGCGTCGGCCTCGCCGGCAGTCGCGAGCGTGATCTGCGCGCCATAGGGGCGCTCCCGCTCCTCTTTCTCCACATCGATGTCGAAGGCAAATGCGAGGGTCAACGCCTGGCCGTTCAACGCCGCGTCGGCGACGAGCACGTTGCGCCCCGTCTCGATCGCGCTCTTCAGGTTCGACACCTTCAGTTCGAACAGCCAGCCGTTCATTGGATCGGTGAAGCGCATCACCGTGTCGCGGATCGAAAGGTGGGGCAGCAACGAGAGCACGTGGATGGGAGATGCCAGCAACGATCCGGGGCGGGCCTTCAGGCCGGCGTCGAACGGCAGGTCGAAATCGCCACCCCCGACCTCGAGGCCGTAGCGCAGGCGACCGGCGAGCAGTTGCGCATAGCGCGAAATGGAGACGGTGAGGCGGTCGATGCGCGCGTTGGCGCCATCGGCACCGCGGGCCTCCACGCCGTCCATGTCCACCGACACGCGGGGCCAAAGGCTAACGGCGACGGCTCCTGTCACTCGGACCGGCTCGCCCCAAAGCTGGGTCAGCCCCTCTTCCGCCAGCGCCCGGCGCGCGCCCTCCGCCTGCGGAAGGTTGACCGCGAGCACCAGCGCGAGGATCGCGACACACGCCAGCGCCAGCAGGACCGCGACTGCCCGCAGCGCAAAGCGAACCATTTGCTCCTCCAGCTTGCCCCTGGCCGCGACGCGACCGCCTCGCGCGAGCATACCTATCGCAGCACCAGCAGGCCAATTCTGCCGCGCGCGTCCCTCAGTCCGACGCAGGCCCCGCGCGGCGCACGTTGGCGATGGTCTGGCCGATGAGGCGTTCCAGCGTCTCCGCCACGATGCGGCCCACGCGCGTCAGCGGCTTGCGCCCGTCGATGGCGATGGACACCATCTGCGGCTCGGCGCCCTTGTCGCGCACGGGCCGGAACACCAGCGTGCCGGCAATCAGCTCCGGCGCCGCGTCCAGTTCGGAGGTGAACGCAACGTAGCCCTCCTCGCGGGCGAGGATCTTCACCAGTTGCAGCGAATTGGTCTCCAGCGTCTTGCGCTCCTGCGTGAACAGCCAGCCGTGCCGTGCCTCCAGATAGCGGCGGATCATCAAGGCGCGGCTTTGCAGCACGATGGGATGGGCCACCACCTCCTGCAGGCTGATGGAGCCGCGCCGCGCCAGCGGATGGTCCGGCGCGATGACACAGCCGAACGGCAGCTCCGCCGACCACAACACATGGATGTCGCGCCGGGGCGACAGATTGAAGATCGCGGCGATGTCCGCATCCCCGGCCGTCAGGGCGGCGACGGCGGCATCCGTGCTCGCCACCTCCACGTCCAACGAGATGCGCGGATGGCGGACGTCGAGATCGGCGATGAGGGCGGGCAGGATGCCGTTGACGTGGCTGTCCATGGCCATCACCCGCACATGGCCCTGATCCACCCCCTGAAGCTGGCGCAGCTCGGCGGCGGTGCGCCGCTCGTCCGCCATCCAGCGGCGGGCGAGGGTGACGAGGGCATCCCCGGCGGGAGTGAGGCGCATGCCCTTTGCCACCCGCTCGAACAGGGGGACGCCCAGCGTCTCTTCCAGTTGCAGCACCTGCCGGTTGATGGCCGAGGCGGCGACGTTGAGATCCTTGGCGGCGCGCTGGATCGAGCCGGAGCGGGCCACCTGCTCGGCATAGCGCAGGGCGGCGGGAACGAGGGATGCCGGCACCACTGCCTCCATACGCATTTTGCGTATGGAAAAGTATCAAATCTGCGATGGACGGCAATGGCTCGCACGGCGACACTCCTGATGTTGCGGGCGATGGGGCGTCCCGATCAGACTGCACCCTTGAGGCTTCAAACATGAGCCAGTCCGCCGGACACGCGCTGACGCTGAGGGGCATTTCCCACGCGTTCGGGCAGGTGGTGGCCGCGAACGCCGTCGATCTCGACATCCGCCCCGGGGAACTCGTCTCGCTGCTTGGCCCCTCGGGCTGCGGCAAGACTACGCTGCTCAAGATCATCGCCGGCTTCCTGCGCCAGACCTCCGGCGACGTGCTGGTGGACGGTGCCTCCATCTCCCACCTGCCCACCAACCGGCGGCGCATCGGCATCGTGTTCCAGAACTACGCCCTGTTCCCGCACATGAGCGTGGCGCAGAACATCGCCTACGGCCCCATCGCCGCCGGCCGGCCCAAGGCGGAGACGGACGCGGTCGTCACCGAGATGCTGGACGTGGTGCAGATGGCCGCGTTCCGCGACCGGCTGCCGCGCGAACTCTCCGGCGGCCAGCAGCAGCGCGTGGCCCTCGCCCGCTGCCTCGCCATCCGCCCGCGCATCCTGCTGCTGGATGAGCCGTTCAGCGCCCTCGACAAGAATCTGCGCCTCGACATGCAGATCGAGATCAAGCGCCTCCAGCGCCAGTCGGGCATCACCACGGTGATGGTGACCCACGATCAGGAGGAGGCGCTCAGCATGTCCGACCGCATCGCCGTGCTCTCCCGCGGCAACCTCGAGCAGTTCGCCCCGCCGGCCGACATCTACGACCGGCCGGCCTCCCTGTTCGTCAACACTTTCGTCGGCACCACCAACCTGCTCCGGGCCACAGTGGCCGGCACGTCCGCCAACGGAACTGCCGTACGCCTCGTGGACAGCATCGTCATCGAGACCGGGCGCGAGACATCGCTGCCCGTTGGCGCCCCCGTCCTCGTCGCGGTGCGCCCCGAGGGCCTTCGCGTGAGCGCAGCAGGCGGCGTGGACGCCATCGCCGCCGAGATCACCGCCGTCATGCCCATCGGCCCCGCGCTCATCTACGAGGCGCGGCTCATGGACGGCTCGTCGGTGAAGGTGGTGCAGGAGCGCGAGGCCAATGCCCCGCTCGAAGGCGCCGTCTTCCTCGAGTTCAAGCCCAACCGCATCACCGGACTGTTCCCGGACCCGTCTGGCGACACCCACAAGAAGGGGAATTGAGCATGACGTTCGAAATGTCCCGGCGAGGGTTCCTCGCCTCCGCCGCCGCTGCCGCTGCCGGCCTCGCGCTCTCCCCGCGCGGTGCGTTCGCAGCGGACGAACTGGTGGCTGCCACCTTCGGCGGCACCTGGGCCAATGTGCAGAAGCAGATCCTCGCGCCCTATTTCGTCAAGCGCACCGGGGCGAGCGTGGTGCAGTCGCCCATGCTGGCGACCGAGCAGATCGCCAAGCTCACCGCCGCCAAGGGCAACCAGCCGCCGTTCGACGTCGCCATGCTGGACGAAGGCCCGGCGCTGGAAGCCATCGATGCCGGCCTCATCGCCAAATACGATCCGGCCAAGTCGCCGAACTTCGCGGCGCTGAACCCCAAGTTCCAGGGCACGTTCGGCCCGGCCATCACCATGCAGGCCATCGGCATCGCCTACAATCCGAAGACGGTGAAGACCCCGCCCACCTCCTGGGAGGACCTCTGGAAACCGGAATACAAGGGCCGGGTGGGCATCACCTCGCTGGCCTCCACCCTCGGCCTCGCCTTCCTGCTCGACATCAACCGGCTGGCCGGGGGAACCGAGGCGAACATGGAGCCGGGCTTCAAGAAGCTGAAGACGCTGCTGCCGAACCTCGCCGCCGTCTCCGCCAATTTCGGCGCCCACGGGGCGTTGTTCCAGCAGGGCGAGATCGACATCGGCGTGCAGAACTTCAATTTCGCCGAGGAGCTGAAGGCCAAGGGCGTGCCCATCGAGTTCGTCCGCGTCGATACCGGCACCCCGGCCTGGAAGACCACCATGCACATCGTCGCCGGCGCGCTGAAGCCGGAGCTGGCCTATGCCTATGTGGACAGCCAGATCTCGCCCGAGGTGCAGAGCGAGATGCAGAAGTCGCCGTGGAACGTGATCCCCACCTCCAGCAAGGTGCCCTACACCGGGCTGGTGGCGGAGAAGATCGCCAAGACCCCCGCCGACCTCGACAAGATGGTGTTCTTCGACTGGGCCAAGGTGAACCAGAACCGCGCCGCCTGGACCCAGCAGTTCAACCGCGACATCCGGGCGTGACCATGGCGGGCGCCCATCACTCCAAACCAAGAGACTGGGCGCTCGCGCTGCCGCTTGCGGCCTTCTTCGCGCTGTTCTTCGTCGCGCCGCTCGGCCTGCTCGTCGCCATCAGCTTCGAGACCGAGCGGCAGATGACCGGCACGCTGGGCCTTGCCCAATACGCCGCCTTCCTCACCGACGGCCTCAACCTCGCCGTGCTGCGCGACACCCTGCTGGTGGGCGCGAAGGCGACCCTTCTGTGCCTCCTGTTCGGCTATCCCCTGGCCTGGCTCTCGACACGGGTCGCGGCCCGCTGGCAGGCCGTACTGATCTTCCTTGTGGTGCTGCCCATCGTTACCAGCGTGGTGGTGCGCACCTTCGCGTGGATCGTCATCCTCGGCCGGCACGGCATCGTCAACGAGGCGATCCTCGCGCTCGGCCTCTCGGCGCAACCGCTCAAGCTTTTGTTCAGCGAGACCGGCGTGGTCATCGTGCTGGCGCAGGTGCAGATGCCGCTCATGGTGCTGCCCCTCATCACCACGCTCCAGCGCATCGATCCCAATCTGGAGAGCGCCTCGCAGGCGCTGGGCGCGGGGGCGTGGCGCACCTTCTTCAAGGTCACGCTGCCGCTCTCCCTTCCCGGCATCATCGCCGGCACCATCCTCACCTACACGGCGAGCGTGACGGCCTTCGTCACCCAGTCGCTCATCGGCGGTTCCCGGCTGCTCTTCATGCCCATGATGATCTTCCAGCAGGCCATGGATTTGCAGAACTGGCCGTTCGCCGCCGCGGTCTCGGTGATCTTCATGATTTCCGTGCTGCTCATCGTCGCCATGCTGGTGGCGCTCTCGCGCAGCCGCGCGGCCCGGCTCTACGGCTAGGAGGACGCCATGCTCCGCGACTGGCAGACACTCTCCTTCAACACCGTGTTCGGCCTCCTCTCCCTCATCTCCGTCATCGTGCTGGCGGGGCCGACGCTGGTCATCCTCATCCTCTCCTTCACCGGGGAGGAGGCGCTGCACTTCCCGCCCGCCAGCTATTCGCTGCGCTGGTATGCGGCGCTGATCGACGCCAACGAATTGCAGGCCGCCCTGTGGGTGAGCCTGAAGGTGGCGGTCATCAGCGTCACCGCCTGCGTGGTGCTGGGGGTCGCCGCCGCACTCGGCATCGCTCGCAGCGAGGGGGCGGTGGCGCGGGGGCTGGAGACGCTGTTCCTGTCGCCGCTGATCCTGCCGGCGCTGGCCTTCGGCTTCGCGGCGCTGATGCTGTTCTCGATCCTGGGGATGCGGCCCTCGACGCTGACGCTCGCCATCGGCCATATCGTGGTGTGCGTGCCCTTCGTGCTGCGCACCACGCTCGCCAGCCTCGCCCAGCTCGATCCGGCCCTGCTCGACGCCTCGCGCAGCCTCGGCGCCTCGCGCGTGCACACCTTCCGGACGGTGACGCTGCCGCTCATCAGCCCCGGCGTCGCCTCGGGCGCCTTCATCGCCTTCATGGCCTCGTTCGACAACGTGCCGGTGTCGCTGTTCCTCCAGGATGCCCGCACGCAGGTGCTGCCTATCTATCTCTGGGACATCATCCAGAACCAGCTCGACAGCCGGGCCGCCTCCGCCTGCGGCGTCATCATCATCGCCACCGTGCTGATGATGGTGCTGATGGAGCGCGTCGCCGGCTTCTCACGCTTCATGAAATGACCGGGAGAGAGACATGACCGGCCACCTCCTGAGCCTCGACGCGCTGAACGCCATGTCCGCGCCGGACTTCGCCGCCGCCCTCGGCCCAGTGTTCGAAAACGCGCCCTGGGTGGCGCAGGGCGCCGCCGCCACGCGCCCGTTCCCCACCCTCACCGCTTTGCACAAGGCGATGCTCGCCGGCATCGAGGCGCTGCCCGCTCCTGCGCTGGCGGACTTCCTCAACGGCCATCCCCGCCTCTCCCCCGAGACGCTCCGGCGCGGCACCACGGCGGAATCCACCGCCGAGCAGACCGCCCTCGGGCTCGATGCGCTCGACGCCGAGATCAGCGCCCGGCTGGACCGGCTGAACGCCGCCTATGAGGCGCGCTTCGGCTATCCCTTCATCCTCGCGGTGCGCAAGGCCTCGCTGGAGACCCTGTTCGCCACCTTCGAGCGTCGGCTCGCGGCGAGCCCCGAGGCGGAGCGCACGGAGGCGCTGGCGGAGGTCGCGGCCATCTCCTGGATGCGGCTGCTCGACCGCGTGCGCGCCGCGCCCACGGGCAGCGTCTCCACCCACGTGCTCGACACCGTGCGCGCGGCACCGGCCGGCGGGCTGGGCGTGGAGCTGTGGCGGCGGGAGAGCGATGGCGGCATGACGCGCCTCACCTCCTTCGTCACCAACGATGACGGCGCCTGCGACCACCATCTCCTCGGCAACGGCGACCTTGCCGCCGGCACCTATGAGTGGCGCTACGACACGCCCACCTATTTCGCCCGCCACGGCTATTCCACCACCGCCCGCGCCTATCTCGGCAAGGTGCGCGTGGCCTTCACCGTGTGGAATCCGGAGGAGCATTTCCACGTGCCGCTCCTTCTCTCCCCCGGCTCCTACACCACCTATCGCGGGAGCTGAGGACGATCTGGCGCGCAATGTGCTTCTGGGTGGGCAATGTCGATTTTTGTCGCATGTCCAACGACCCACCCGACAGGAGCGTATTTTGCCGGCATTGCAGGAAACCCGCACCAGCGTGACACTGGCCCCCGCCAAGCCCACCGGGCTCGCCGACCTCGGCGTGCTGCCCGCCGACGGCCTCGCGGTGAAGAAGGGGCGCGTGCATGAATTCCCGCAATTGCTGGCGGACGGCAGCATCGGCCGGCGCTTCCAGGACCTGAAGGTCATCGCCATCAGGACGGAGGAGGCGGGCGCCCCGCTGGTGAGGCTCGTCGTGCAGTTCGAGGTGTTCGGCGACAACACCGCCGCAGCTGAAGCCGGCCCCGGCTTCGAGGCGGTGCTGAAGGCGAGCGACACGCCGCTCGCCACCTTCACCTCCGGCAGCCTGTTCCTGCCCTTCGGCAATTTCTGGTACGCGAACCGCTTCGCCTTCGCGGTGCCTGTGGCGGATTTCGACGCAGCGGACACGCTGGAGTTCGTCGCCAAAGCGGAAGAGGTGCGGGCGATCTGAGCGGCCGGACTTCGCCATGAGCCTCAAGCAATGACCGACCACAGCGTCCCCTACCCCCTCGTCCGGCGCGTGTCCCACCGCCTGCTCGGCGACATGCTGCGCATGACGCTGAGCGAGGCGCTGCACTATGACCTGACGCTGGAGGAAGGGCGCACCCTGTCGCGCGCCTTCACCGCAGTCGCCCACGACTGGCGGCGCACGGATTTCCTCTATCTCAGCCCCGTGGGCATGGACGGCGACTTCTCCGCCACCGTCCATGCGGAGGGCGTCGATGTGGACACCGGTGGCGACGCACGCCACCGGCTGAGCTGGGACGACGTGCGCGAACTCGCCGAGCGGTTGGCGGTGGAATAGGGGCGCGTCTCGATGAGCCTCATCTGCCCCCGCCTTATCGCAGACGGGGAACCCGAGATGCGCTCCGAAGCCCTACTGACCCGACAGCGGCACGCCGGGCCATGGGGAAAAAGCCGTGGGGAGCAGGATGCGGTTTTCCATGGTCCGGATCATGGGGCGTATCTTCATGAGGCATCCCTGCCAGGCGGGCTGGGCCGCAAGTTTTTCCCGGCGCTTGCGGCGCTCCTCCAGGTCCGCATAGGCCCAGAAGTGGATGAGCTGGTTCTGCGTGCCGATCTCGGTCGTGAAGTAGCCGAGGAAGCCGCCAAGGATCTCCCGCTGCACCGGCAGGCCCTCGCTGGTGTAGATCGCCATATAGTCGGCGATGTTCACCTCGGTGTGGAGCACGTACATCCGCTCTTCGACGATCATCGCCGCACGCCTTCCTGTTCGCCTGCGCCAGAGGCTTCGTCCACGATGGTGTTGGCGAGAATGCCGATACCTTCGATCTCGATCTCGATGAGATCGCCGGCCTGCATGAAACGCGGTGGCGTGCGGGCAAAGCCGACGCCGGCGGGTGTGCCGGTGGCGATCACATCGCCGGGATCGAGCGTCATGACGGCGGAGAGGATTTCGATGAGGTCCGGCACCGGGAAGATCATGTCGCCGGTGGAACCATCCTGCAGCGTCTCGCCGTTGAGGCGCGCGGCTATGCGCAGGTTGCCGACGCCTGAGGGCAGCGCCTCCTGGGTCACCAGTTCGGGACCGATGGAGCCGGACTTGTCGAAGTTCTTGCCCATGGTCCACTGGGTGGACTTCCGCTGGAAGTCGCGCAGCGAGCCATCGTTGAAGCACGAGTAGCCGGCCACGAAATCCAGCGCCTCGGCCGCGCGGACATGCCGGGCGGTGCGCCCGATGACCACCGCCAGCTCGGCCTCGTAGTCGAAGCGGTCCGAGGCCATGGGCCGCAAGAGAGGCTGGCCGTGGCCGACCAGCGAGGTGGCGGTGCGCAGGAAGACCGCCGGATAGGTCGGAATGGGGTGGCCACCTTCGCGCGCATGGTCCGCATAATTGAGGCCGATGCAGATGATCTTGCCGGTCAGCGGCACGGGCGGCAGCAGGTTCACCTGCGTCTGCGCGACAGCCTCAGCCTCGGGAAGGGGTGTCCCGTCGCGAAGCCCGGCGAGGAGGGCGGCGAAGGATCCTCCCGCCAGCCCGGCGAAAGGTGCCACATGGCTTCCACGGCGCGCTCCGAACTGGATGCGCCCCTGATGTTCGAAACGGACGATGCGCATGATGCTCTTTCGCACGGGCCTGGAGCCGGACGCCGGTCCGGCCCCGAACGTGGCCCCAGGGATTACTTCAGTTCCTGGCCGGCGAGATCGCCGTCGAGGAACTTGTTCGGGCGCAGGAACATGGAGATGACGAGCGCGCCGTTGGGGGAGCGTGCCACATGCTGGTTGCCCGCCGGGCGCCACACGTAGTTGCCGGACAGCGCCTCGCCCTCGGCATCCACGATGCTGCCTTCGAGCACGTAGGTCTGCTCGATCTCCACATGCTCGTGGCGCGGCAACACGGTGCCGGGCTCCCAGCGGAAGAGCGCGGTCATGAGCCCCGTCTCCTCGTCGAGGAGGAGGATCTTCATGTCGATACCCTTGGTGGGCGTGGGCTTCCACGGCAGGCTCGCCACATCCACATAGCGCGAGTCCGTCGGCCCGAGCTTGTCCTCGCCGGCGAGGCCGGGGGTGATTGCAACCATGATCTGCTCCTGAAAATCGATGCGGGACCGAGAGTGTGCGGGGGCAAGTTGCCGGGAGCCCGCAGCCTCCCGGCTTCGCTGAAGGAAAAGCCCGCCCGCTCAGTTCTGCTTCACCAGGGCGCAGCCGCCGGCATCAAGGGGCTTGAAGGCCTGCTCCGCGGGCGTTTCGCCGATCTTGGCGTAGAGATCCCACGGACCCTTGGATTCGTCCGGGCTCTTCACCTTGAACAGGTACATGGGGTGAATCTTGCGGCCATCCGCCCGGACGTAGCCCTTGCCGAAGGCGAGGTCGTCGGTGGGCAGCTCCTTCATCTTGGCAACAATGGCGCGGCCGTCCGCGTCGCTGTTGAGGGCCTGGAGCGCCTTGAGATAGTGGAGCACGCCGGAGTAGACGCCCGCCTGGAAGGAGGTGGGCATGGCACCGTTCATTTTCTCCGAGAACTTCTTGGCGAAGGCGCGCGTCTGGTCGTTGAGATCCCAGTAGAACGGCTCGCTGAGATAGAGCCCCTGCCCGCTCGTGAGGCCGAGCGACTTGATATCCGTCAGGTAGACCGCCAGCGCCGCAAGCTTCTGCTTGCCCTGGGTGATGCCGAACTCCGCCGACTGCTTCATGGAATTGGTGAAATCGGCGCCTGAATTGGCAAAGCCGATCACCTTGGCGCCGGAAGCCTGGGCCTGCAGCAGGAAGGAGGAGAGGTCCGACGAGCCGAGCGGATGGCGGACGGAGCCGACCACGGTGCCGCCGGCATTCTTCACGATCTGTCCCGCCTCGCGCTCCATGTCATGGCCGAACGCATAGTCCACCGTCACGAAATACCAGCTGCTGCCGCCGGACTTCAGCACTTCCGTCGCCGTGCTCTTGGCGAGGGCGTAATTGTCGAGCGTCCAGTGGACATGGTTGGGCGTGCACGAATCGCCGGTCAGCCGGTTGCTGTTGGAAGTGGCGATGACGGCCACCTTGTTCTTTTCCTTCACCAGCTGGACGAGCGCCAGGGAGATGGAGGAATTGGGGATGTCGGCGATCATGTCGACGCCGTCCACGTCCAGCCACTTGCGCGCGATGTTGAGGCCGATGTCCGGCTTGTTCTGGTGATCGCCGACGATGATCTCGATGGGCGTGTTGCCGATCTTGCCGCCGATCTGCTCCACCGCGATCTTGGCCGCCGCGACGGAGCCGGGGCCGGCCATGTCGGCGTAAATGCCGTTCTGGTCGTTCAGCACGCCGATGCGGATCACGCCATCGCTGAACTGCGCCCGCGCGGCGGATGTCGCCGCGAGCGAGAAACCGCCCACCGCCAGGGCAACGGCGGCGCGGGCCAACATGCGCTTCATCTGTGTCTCCTCCCCTTGATCGGACGCCGGAGCGTTCCAACGCGCGCCTGCTTCGCAGGTCGTTTCCGCATCTGATAGCGAATAGCTAAAAATCTCATTTTGTGAGACTAGTGTCAACCGCGACGCGCATCAGTGCATGTGCATGCCGCCATTCACATCCACCGACGCGCCGGTGACGTAGCCGGCCAGGTCCGAGGCCAGGAACAGGCACGCGCCGGCCACGTCGTCCGGCGTGCCGAGCCGGGCGAGCGGAATGGTGGAGATGACACTCGCGCCGCGCTCGCCCTCATAGGCGCCCGCGGTCATGCCGGTGAGAATGACGCCCGGATTGACGGCGTTCACACGGATTCCGGCCGGGCCGAACTCGCGCGCCATGGACTTCACCAGCGCCAGCACACCGCCCTTCGAGGCGGCATAGTGCGGCCCGCCCATGAGCCCGCCGCCGCGCTGCGCGGCGATGGAGGCGATGCAGACGATGGAGCCGCCCGGCCCCATGTGCGCCAGCGCCTGCTGGGACATGTGGAGCGTGCCGCGCAGGTTCACGTCCATGACGAGGTCGTAGTCGTCGCGGGAGATGTCGCGCGTCCGGCGGGACTGGACCACGCCGGCGTTGTTCACGAGCACGTCGAGCCGCCCCCAGCGGGCCACCACCTCGGCGATGGCGGCGGCGCAGGCGGCCTCGTCGCGCACGTCGGCGATCACCGCCATGGCGTCAGGTCCCAGCTCGTGCTCCAACTCCTGTGCCGATCTGGGCGAGCGATCGAGCAGTGCCACCCGCGCCCCCTCCCGTGCGAAGCGGCGCGCCACCCCATAGCCGATCCCCTGCGGGCTGCCCGCGCCCGTGACGATGGCCACCTTGCCGTCCAGCAACATGATGTTTTCCCTGATTAAAAGGCGCCGCGGCCTTCAGCCCATGTAGGCGCCGCCGTTCACGTCCAGAATGGCGCCGCACACGAAGCTCGCGCCAGGGGAGCAGAGAAAGGCGATCGGCCAGGCAATCTCCTCGGGCCGGCCGAATCGCGGCACGGGCATGGCCTCCAACGCCCTGGGATCGGCAGTCGCCACCATGCGCGTGAGGGTGGATCCGGGCGCCACCGCGTTCACCAGCACCTCCGGCGCCGCACGCCGCGCCAGCCATCGCACGAAGGTGTGGATCGCGCCCTTGGAGGCCGCATAGCTCACAGGAGAATGAGCGTAGGTGCCGCCGGTGTGGGCCGCCACCGAGCCCAGAAGCACGATGCGGCCGTTGCCCCGCGCCTTCATGGCCGGAACGAGCGCGCGGGCAAAATGCGCCGGCCCCGCCACATTCACCGCCATCACCTCGTGGAAGAGGTCGTCCCAATCGTCGGCGAGCCACTGCTCCTGCGGAAAGATGCCGGCGTTCAGCACGGCGGCGTCGAGTGCGCCCACGGATGCGCAGAGCGCCTCAACGGCAGCGCGGTTGCGCACGTCGCAGGCCGCGTAGCTGTGGGCCTGACCATGGTCGCGGGGCAGATCTTCGGCGAGGCCCGGAGCGGGCGCGACGTCGGTCAGCACCATTTCGGCGCCAAGACGCGCACACAGCTGCGCCGTCGCCTGACCGATGCCGCCGGCAGCGCCGGTGAGCAGGATGCGCATGCCGGAGAGGTCGTAGGGGGCACGAGCTGTCACAGGCGGACCCTGCCCGACCGGACAGGGGTGGCTATGGCCTGCAGCGCGACGTCTTCCGGATCAAACACGGGCATTTCCTCGTATTAAATTATTCTCGTATTATGAGATTATTTCTTGATCTTGAGCCATGTCAATGTCTCATGGCATTGTGTCGCCTCGATTTACAGAGGCTTGGCTTCTCCTGACGTTCCCGCGCGAACATTGCCGCCGGGGGAGCGGGAGCGGAGTTGAAACTGCTCGCAAATTTCAATCCGCGGGGGTGGCCCCTATAATGCGGTGACGGTTGGTGCGCCGCGGGTGCATGAAACTGGGCGCATGAAACCGAAGGGACGCAGCCATGAGCAGTCTCGACAAGATGCTGAAGGTTCTCGACCTTTTCGGCGAGGACCGCATGAGCATCCAGCTCGAGGACGTCCAGGCGGCCGGCGCCTCCCGCGCCACCGCCTATCGCTATATCCAGTCGCTGTGCGATTCGGGCCTGCTCGCCCCGACCACGGGCGGCAGCTACGTGCTCGGCCCGCGCATCATTGAGCTCGACCGCCTCGTGCGCCGCGCCGACCCGCTGCTGACCCGCGCCGGCGCCCCCATGCGGGACGTGAGCGCGCGCCTCGGCATCAATGTGATGCTGTGCAGCTATTACGGCGACAAGGTCATGTGCGCCGATATCGTCTGGCCGGAGCGCTCGGTGCCGGAATATTACGAGCGCGGCCGGCCCATGCCCATGTTCCGCGGCGCCATGGCGAAGACCATCCTCGCCCATCTGACCCCCTACCAGCTGCGCAACATCATGCTGTGGCACGGGGAATTGGTGCGCGAGGCCGGCCTCGGCGAGAACTGGGAGCAGTTCCGTTCCAATATGTCCCGCCTGCGCCGCGACGGATATTGCGTCACGCGGGGCGAGGTGATCCCGGATCTCGTGGGCATCGGCGCGCCAGTGTTCGATGCGGAGAAGCGCATCCTCGGCAGCGTGGTGTTCGCGGTGCGCGAGGCGCGCTTCGAGAGCGACGGCAAGGAAGACCTGGTGGGCGAGATCAAGGATCTGGCCGCCCGCATCACCAGTGCCATCGCCGGAGAGGCCGGAGACCGGCCGGCGCAGCGGGCGGCGCGCCCCCGCAGGATCCGTACCCCGTCCCCCGAGGATGCCTCGCCCGTCGACTGAGGAGGGGGCGGCGCCCCCGCGAACGCTGCCCGCCCCCTCAACCCGCGATCTTGCAGGCCGGGCTCGCCGCGACCGTGGCCGTATCGGCCGGGACCGACATCTTCACCACCGGGCGCAGCTTGCCGTCGAACACCTCCACGACGCCGAAGAAGTTCGGCCCGACCAACTGGTTGTCCTCGCGGCGCATCTGCTGGTCGCCCAGAATGGTCGCGTAGGTGCGGCCCGGCAGGGCCTTGGCGATGTCCGCCGCCTTCACGCTGCCGGCAGCCTTCACCGCCTGGAACAGCACCTGCATGGCGATGTAGGTTTCGCCCTCGAAATTGGTCGGCGTGGTGCCGGGATACACCTTCTCCCACGCCGCCACGAAGGTCTTGTTGGCCGGATTGTCGAGGGTGGACGAGTAGTTGATGATGCCGGCGATGCCCTTCGCTGCGTCGCCGATGGAGGCGACGGTGTTGTCGGTCACGAAGCTCACCCCGGCCACGGTGGCGCTGTCGAGCAGGCCAGCCTGCTTGGCCTGCATGGCGAAGTTCACCGCATCGCGGCCGGCCAGAGCCACCCACACGCCCTTGGCGCCGGAATCCTTGATCTTCTGGATGTAGGTCGCGAAATCATTGGTGCCGAGGGCGGAGAAATTCTCCAGCACCACCTTCTTGCCCTGCGCCGCCGCGGCCTTGCCGAAGCTCGCGGCCACATCCCGGCCCCAGGCGATGTCGGCGGCCATCACCGCCCAGGTCTCCTCACCCCGCCCCTTCAGCCACGGCGCCATGGTGGCAGCGTCGGAGCTGTCGGGACGGTTGACGCGAAACAGGCGCGGCACGCAGGCCTCGCCCGTGATCTTGTCGCTCTTGTTGGTGGTCGCGATGTAGAGCGCGTCCCAGCGCGCCAGCAGGGGCGCGATGGCGAGGGCCTCGCCGGAGGCGATGGCGCCGATGAGCACCTTGTTGCCCTGGAGCGCCAGCTTTTCCGCCTGGCGCCGGGCGAGATCGGGCTTGGCCTCCGTGTCGAGATATTCCACCTCCACCTTGTGGCCGTCGACGCCGCCCGCCGCATTGGCCTCGGCGGCGGCGAAGGCAATGGCGCGCTTCACCTGGCTGCCGAGGTCGGCATAGGTGCCGGTCAGCGCGGTCGGCACGCCGATCCGCAGCGGCTCCTGCGCCATCGCCGCGACCGGCAGTATTACGGCGGCCGCAAGCATGCCGCCCAAACGCATCGTCCATCCCATTGGCAGTCCCACCCTTTTTTGCGCCTTCAGACGGCGACGTGTTGCTTGAGCTTTTTCGGTCGTCAGCTGGGCCAACGGTCCGCTGTCCACGATCATGCCCTTGGCCATGATGTGGTACCTATCCACCACGCGACGGATGAGGCTGATATGCTGCTCGATGAGGAGCAGGCTGGTGCCCTCGTCCGCGAGGCGCACGAAAACCTCTGCAAGCTCATCCACGATGACCGGCGCCAGCCCTTCGGACGGCTCGTCCAGGACCAGGAGGTCGGGATTGGCCATCAGCGCACGGCCGATAGCGAGCATCTGCTGCTGGCCGCCGCTCAAGGCGGTGCCGGGCGTGTGTTGACGCTCCTTCAGCACCGGGAACAGGTCGCACACCCGCGCCAGCGTCCAGGGACCGGGCCGGGCGACGGCGGCGCCGAGCAGAAGGTTCTCCCGCACGCTCAGCGCGGGGATGATGCGCCGGCCCTGCGGCACCACCGAGATGCCGGCGCGGGCGGCGCTGTAGTGGCGGATGCGCGGCGCCGGCCGCCCGCCCATCACCACCGTGCCGCCGCCAACCTGCGCGATGCCCTGCAGCGCATTGACCACCGTGGTCTTGCCGACGCCGTTGCGGCCCAGCAGCCCCACCCGCTCGCCCTTGCCGATGGCGATGCTGACGCCCCTCAACACCTGGGCGCGACCATAGAAGGCGTCCACCGCCTCGAAGCCGAGCAAGGTCATGCGGCAGTCCCCAGATAGGCGGAGATGACTCGCGGATCGGACCGGATTTCATCCGGCGTGCCTTCTGCGAGCAGGCGGCCGAGGTGGAGCACGGTGATGCGGTCGCAGATGCCGAACACCACCTCCATGTCGTGCTCCACCAGCAGCACCGTGACGTGCCAACGGCGGGCGAGATCCTTCAGCAGGCCGGCCATGGAGAGGGATTCCTCAACCGTGAGGCCGGCCGCCGGCTCGTCGAGTAGCAGCACCTGCGGGCGGCCCACCAGCGCCAAAGCGAGATCCAGCCGGCGCCGGTCGCCATAGGAAATGTCGGCGGCGGGACGGTGGGCGATCTCGGCGAGGCCCAGCGCCACCAGCACCTCCTCGCCGTTGTCGAGCGTTGCGCAGCGGCCGGCGAGGCGGATCTGCTCTCCGACGGTGAGGTCGAGGAAGACGTTGGTCTTCTGGAACGACCGGGCGAGGCCGGCGCGCTGGCGGGCGCGGGGCGCCAGCGCGCTGATGTCCCGCCCGCCCAGCAGCACCGTGCCGCCACGGGTGGCCGCGCGACCGGTGAGCACGTCCATGAGCGTGGATTTTCCCGCTCCGTTGGGGCCGATGATGCCGCGCACCTCGCCGCGCGCCACCGTGAGGTCGACGCCGTCCAGCGCGCGGAACCCGCCGTAGGTGCGGGAGAGGGCACGCCCCTCGATGGCCGGCACACTCATGCCGCCCTCCCGGAGAAAAGCCGCGCGAGCAGCCCGCTGAGGCCGACCGGCGCGAACAGGGTGACCACGATGAGGGTGACGCCGATCACCGCCGGCCAATGCTCGGTGGCGTCGCCCACGATTTCCTTGAAGAAGAAGAACACCACCGCGCCGAGCGCCGGCCCCCACACGGCCCGGGTGCCGCCGATGACGGCCATCACGAGGGCCGAGCCGGAGAGGGTCCAGTGCATCATGTCGGGGGAGATGAAGGCGTTGTAGAAAATCGCCAGCACCCCCGCGAGGCCCGCCACGCCCGCCGACAGCGCATAGACGGCGGCGCGCGGCACCACGGTCTCGTAGCCGATGAAGCGCGCGCGCTCCTCATTGGAGCGGATGGCCAGCGTCAGCAGGCCATAGGGCGAGCGGGTGAACAGCCACAGGCCGAGAAGAACCGCCGCGAGCAGCCCCCAGCAGATCAGGAACATGGAGCGCGGCTCCTGCAGCAGGGCCACGTCGAGCCCGAAGATCCGCACCGGGAAGGTGATGGACATGCCGTCGTCGCCGTTGGCCAGCGTCCGCACCTTCAGCACGACCTCGTAGAAGGTCTGCGCGCAGGCGAGGCTGAGCATGGAGAAGGCGACGCCGGGAATGCGCGTGATGACGAGGCCGAGCAGGAAGGCGAGCAGCGCTGGCACGACCAGTGCCAGCAGCACCGCCACCTCCGGCGGCAGCAGCCCGTGCGCCATCGGCACGCCGAGCACATAGCCGCCGAGGCCGAAGAACAGGGCATGGCCGAAGCTGACCATGCCGTTCTGCCGCACCAGGAAGCCGACGCCGGTCGCCAGGATGGCGCCGATGACGGCCTGGACCAGCAGCGACAGGAGAAGCGGCGACGCGCCGGCGAAGGGCAGCAGGCACCCGGCAGCCACCACGATGGCGGCGACGAGGCCGCCCGGTAGGCGCGCACCGCGCACGGGGGCGGCGGTTGCGAGGGTGGCGGGGGTCGTCATGCCGCCCTCCCCGTGAGGCCGAGGGGACGCCACAAGAGGATGAGCATCATCAGCAGGAAGGGGATCATCGTGGCGAAGGACGGGATGAAGACGATGCCGAGGTTCTGGAGCTGGCCGATCACGAGGGCCGCCACGAACGCGCCGGAGAAGCTGCCGAAGCCGCCCACCACCACCACGATGAAGCTCTCGATGAGGATGGACCCGCCCATGGCCGGCGAGAGGGCGAGGAGGGGACCTGCGATGATGCCGGCGAGCCCCGCGAAGCCCGCGCCCAGCGCGACCACGGCGGCGCTGACGCGCTCGGTGTCAACGCCCTGCGTGCCGGTGGTGAGCGGGTCGGAGGCGAAGGCCCGCACATAGAGGCCGATGCGGCTGCGCTTGAGCCACAGTGTGAGCCCCGCCCCCATGCCCGCCGCGACCAGGATCACGAACAGGCGGTAGACCGGGAAATCCTCGCCGGCGATGCGCACCATGCCGCTCAGCAGGTCCGGCATGGCGATGGTCAGCGTGTCCTTGCCCCAGACCGTGCGCACCAGATCCTCCAGCACCAGCAGGAGGCCGAAAGTCACGAGCAGGGTGACGATGGGATCCTGGTCCTGCAGTGGGCGGAACACCGCGCGGTCGAGGAGCAGGCCGAGCGCTGCGAGCACCAGCGTCGCCACCACAACGCCGGCCCAGAATCCGGCCACGGCGGTGGCGGCGTAGCCCACATAGGCCCCCAGCATGAAGAGGCTGCCGTGGGCGAAATTCACCACCTGCCGGAGCCCGAAAATGAGCACGAGCCCGATGGCGACCAGATAGAGCAGGCCCCCGTAGACGAAGCCATTGAGGATATGGATGATCAACAGACCCCTCCTGTGGGCGGGCGGCTGCGGTCTGGCGGCGAGGCGGTATCCCTACCGCCAGGTGGCGGGCCCTGACCGCTCCCTGGCGGTAGGGATGCGGTCGGCTGGGTCAGGAGATGGAGAGGCCGCTATCCACGGGCAGCACATGCCCGGTGGTCCGGCCGGAAGCCTCGGACGCGAGGAACAGCGCCGCCTGCGCCACATGCAGCGGCTCGACCATGCCCAGCAGGTGGGCGGCGGTGAGGCGCTGGGTGGTCTCAAGCTGCTCCAGTTGCGCCACCACGCGGGGCGTGCGGGTGACCCCCGGCGCGACCGCGTTCACGCGGATGTTGTGGGGCGCGAACTCCACCGCCATGGAGCGGGTGAGCGCGGCGACGGCCCCCTTGGCTGCGGTGTAGGCATCCTTGCCCGGCCACCCCATGAGGGCCACCACCGAGGCCGCGTTCACCACCGCCCCGCCACCGGCCTTGATAAGCTCGGGAATGCCGAAGCGGCTGACGAGCCAGGTGCCGTGCAGATCGAGCGTCATGGCCCGCCAGAATTCGTCGTCCGGCGCGCGGGTGACGTCGCTGTCCCGGGTCGTGGAGCCGCCGGCATTGTTGTAGATCACCTCCAGCCGGCCATAGTGCGCGACGCCGGCCGCCACCGCCGCCTCGACGCCGGCCGCGTCGGTCACGTCGGTCTGCACAAAGAGAGCTTCGCCGCCCTGGGCCTGGATGCGCTCGGCTGTTTCCCGGCCCGCCTCCTCGTTGATCTCGGCCACGACGATGCGGGCGCCGTTGCGGGCGAACAGCTCCGCCGCACAGCGGCCGATCCCGATGCCGGCCCCCGTGATGAGGGCGACCTTTCCTTGCAGCATCCCGTTTCCTCCCCCGTCCCGGTTCTGCGACCCTGTCGAGTCCGGAGATCGTTGAGCGACGATTAATCTCGTATTATGCGATTTTTAGTTTATTCTAAAATCTGTGGCAAGGGCTTTCCGGTGGCCCCTCTTGGGCTAGACGTCCACGGCCGGCCGGGCTCGAACACCAAATCCGGGGAGAAAAGCATGAGGGAACTGGAGGGGCGCGTTGCCGTCGTCACCGGCGGGGCGCGAGGCCAGGGCGCGGCGGAGGCGCGACGCCTGGGCCGCGAGGGGGCGGCGGTGATGGTGTGCGACGTGCTCGCACCGGAGGGCGAAGCCTTCGCGGCTGAGCTTGCCGCAGAGGGGATCGAGGCCCGCTTCCGCGCGCTCGACGTGACCGACGCGGCCGACTGGTCTCAGGCCATCGCGGCGGTGCGCGACTGGAAGGGGCGGCTCGACATCCTCGTCAACAACGCCGGCATCATCAACCGCACAACGGTCTCCGCCACCGAGCCGGAGGCGTGGGAGCGCGTTCTCAAGGTCAACCTCACCGGCGCCTTCCTCGGTATCCGGGCAGCGGTGCCGCTGATGGAGGAGACCGGCGGCGGGAGCATCGTCAACATTTCTTCGAACAGCGCCTTTTCCGGCCATTACGACCCGGCCTACACGGCGAGCAAATGGGGGCTGCGCGGCCTCACCCGCAGCGCCGCCATGGAATATGCCGCGCGCGGCATCCGCGTGAACGCCGTATGCCCGGGCCTGGTGGTGACGGCCCTCAACGCCGCGAGCCCGCATCTCCAGCCCATGATCGGCATGACGCCCATGGGCCGCAGCGGCACACCGGAAGAGATCGCCGAGCTGGTACTGTTCCTCGCCTCCGACCGCTCCGCCTTCATCACGGGCGAGGATTTCGTGATCGACGGCGGCTTCACCGCCGGCGCCAGCTATCGGCGTGTGGCCGTGGAAACCGGCATCATCTGAGGTCATGGGGCAGCCGGCCCAGGCTGCCCCTACTCTGCCGGCACCTCCATGCGCCCGCGCAACGCGCCGGCCAGATGCTCGGCGAACTGGGCGCTCGCCAGCGGGAGGTTGCGGTCGCGCAGCTGGCCGAGCACCAGATCGGCGCTCGGCAGGTCGCGCTCGTCCACCGGACGCACGACGATGCCGGGCGGCATGGCCTCGGGCTGCGCGCCGATCTCGATCTGGAACGAGATCATGCCCGTGTGGGCGACCAGCCCGCGCAGCAGCTCGAACGAATTGGTCTCTGCCGCCACCGACAGCTTCAGCCCCGCGCGGGACAGCCGCTCCTCGATCATCTGCCGGCCGCCGGTGGAGAATTCCGGCAGGGCCAGCGGATAGCCCGTGCAGTCGGCGAGACGCAGCTTCGCCTTGCGGGCGAGGGGATGGTCCTCGACCATCAGCGCCACCAGCCGCTGCGGCAGGGTCATGATCGGCCGCAGGCGCCCCAGGAACGGCGGGCGGAAGACGAGGATGAGGTCCACCACATAGTCCACCAGCAGGCCCATCGCCCGCTCGTGGTCCACAACCATCACCTCGAACGTCATCAGCGGATAGCGCTTGCGGAAGGCGCCGATCTGCCGGGGCAGGAAATCATGCGCCAGCGCCTGGCTGCAGGCGATGCGCACGGTGCCCCGGCGCAGGCCGCGCAGATCCTCGAGCTGCGAGCGCATCCGGTCAGCGTCGTTCAACTGCTCGCGCACATAGGTGAGGAAGACCTCGCCGGCCGAGGTGAGCCGCACGCCACGGGGGCGCCGCTCCAGCAGCTTCAGCCCCAGTTCCTCCTCCAGATCCATGATGCGACGGTTGAGGGCGGAGGGCGTCACATTGAGCCGGTCGGCGGCGCCGCGAATGGAGCCGGTGCGCGCAACTTCGTCCATGTAGCGCAGGAATCTGAGGTGCCGCATGCCGTCCTCACCTATCGTAGCCTTTTAGGCTACAGCATGTGGAATAATCGGCAATGGATCGCATCACTGTGTCGTGCCAGTGTCATCTCTCAGCAGGAGAGCCCTTCTCCGGCGTGTCGCGAGAGCAATTGTATGTCCGCGTCCGACCCGAGCCCGCTGAAACAGGCCCCGCTGAAATTCGCCCGATCGGTGGTCGCCCCACGCATCGTGACGCTGCCGGCGGCGCCGCAACCGGCGGAAATCGACCTGGCGCGCAGCGCGCTCGTCGTCGTCGACATGCAGAACGATTTCCTCGAACCCGACGGCTGGTTTCCCCGCCTCGGCGTCGACCCGTCCCCGCTTCTAGCCATCGTTCCCACCCTCCAGGCGCTGACGGCGTCCGCGCGGGCGGCAGGCTTGCCGGTGATCTTCGTGAACTGGGGGGTGCGGGCGGACCGTGCCGAGCTTTCGGCCCCGCTGCTCGCCAAGGCGTCCGGCGCAGGGACGCGGCCCGTCTATGGCGACCCCTCGGTGGAGGGGCGCGGCCGCATTCTCGTGGAAGGCGAGTGGGGCGCCGCGACCATCGACGCGCTCGCACCGGAGCCGGGCGACCTCGTGGTCCACAAGCATCGCCTCTCCGGCTTCCACGACAACGAGTTCGACTCCATCCTGCGCAACCGGGGCATCGACACGCTCGTGTTCACCGGCGTGAACATCGACCGCTGCGTGTTCTCCACCCTCTGCGACGCGAGCTTCCGGGGCTACGGCTGCCTTCTGGTGGAAGACGCCTGCGCCACCGTCTCCCCGGCCTTTGTGTCGGACGCCGTCCTCTTCCTCGTGCGCCAGCTCTACGGCGTCACGCTTTCGAGCGGCGACCTCCTCGCCGCCCTTGAAGACCAGCCTCAACAATAACCAGAGCCAGACGGGACCCTCAGAATGACACTCCGGACACTCTCGCGACGCCTTTCAAGCAGCAAATTTGCGCTTGCCCTTGCCCTCGGCGTCGCCTCGACGGCCGTCGCCGGCCTGCCGGCGCTGGCGGACACCAAGCTGAAGATGGTGCTCAACTGGAAGTATCAGGGCCCGCAGGGCATGTTCTTCCTCGCGCAGGACCGCGGATACTTCAAGGCCGAGGGTCTCGACGTCACCTTCGACCAGGGCAACGGCTCCGGCGCCGCCGTTCCGCTGGTGGCCAACGGCACCTATGACATGGGCTTCGGCGACGTGAACGCGCTGATCGAGCTCGCCGCCAAGAAGCCCGAGGGCGCGCCGACCGCCGTCTACATCATGTTCAACCAGCCGCCCTTCACCATCGCGGTGAAGGCGGACAGCCCGATCAAGACGCCCAAGGATCTGGAAGGCAAGACGCTGGGCGGCGCGGCCAATGACGGCGCGCTGAAGCTCTTCCCCGCCTTCTGCAAGGTGGCGAAGATCGACTGCTCCGGCATCAAGATCACCAACATGCAGCCCAACCTGCGCGAGCAGATGCTGATGCAGGGCCAGGTGGACGGCGTGTTCGGCTATGTGAACACCATCCGCTTCTCCGCCAAGCTCATCGGTGCCGACGACGACAAGCTGCGCTACATCAGCTTCGGCGACTACGGCATGGACCTTTATTCCAACGGCATCATCGTGTCGGCCGATCTCATCAAGAACAATCCGGAGGCCATCAGAGGCTTCCTGCGCGCCCTCAACAAGGGCGTCATGGACACGCTGAAGGATCCGGACGCGGCGGTGGCCGCCGTCGCCAAGCGCGAGCCGCTCATCAAGGTTCCGCTTGAGAAGGAACGCCTCGACGCCACCCTGAAGGCGGAGATGAACCACCCCGAGATCGCGAAGATCGGCCTCGGCAACGTGGACATGAAGCGCCTGCAGCAGTCCATCGACATCCTGGTGGACGCCAACAAGCTGCCCACCACGCCGAAGGCGTCGCAGATCTTCGATCCCGCCTTCCTGCCGCCGGTGGCGGACCTGCCCAAGAAACTGTTCTGACCGAACCGGCCTGACCTTCCTTTTCGAGACCCGGCGCCGCTCCCCGAAGCGGAGCGGCGCCCCATACCCTACGGAATTCCCATGGATCTCAAGCTCAAGGATCGCGTCGCGCTGATCACCGGCCCCGCCAAGGGCATGGGCGCCGCCATCACCCGCGCGTTCGCGGCCGAAGGCTGCCGCCTCGCCCTCATCGGCCGCGACGTGGCCGCCATCGCGCCGGTTGCGGATGACGTGCGCGCCGCCGGCGCCGAGGCCCTCGTGATCGCCTGCGACCTCACCGACGCCGATGCCTGCGATGCCGCCGCCGCGCGGACGGTCGAGGCCTTCGGCACGGTGGACATCCTCGTCAACGTGGCCGGCGGCTCCGGCCCCATCGGCAAGACCGGGGTGGAGACGACGCCTGCGGAGTTCGACGAGATCGTCACCCTCAACATGAACGGCTGCTTCCACACCATGCGCGCCGTGCTGCCCACCATGATCGAGCGCCGCTATGGCAAGATCGTCAATGTGGGCGGCACCTTCGGCATGCGCGGGCGGGCCGGACGCATGGCCTATTCGGCCTCCAAATGGGGCCTGCGCGGCATCACCAAGAGCTTCGCGCTGGAGGTGGGCCAGCACAACATCAACGTGAACTGCGTGGAGCCCGGCATGGTGGACGGCCCGCGCTTCCGCGAGAAGGTCTGCGCCGACATGGCAAAGAAGCTCTCCATCACGCTGGAGGAAGCCATGGCCCGCCACGCGGCGGACTATGCCCTGCGCCGCGTGACCACCGACGAGGACGTGGCCAACGCCTGCCTGTTCCTCGCCAGCGACGTATCCCGCCAGCTCACCGGCATCGACATGCCGGTCGACGGCGGCTGGGCGATGCTCTGAGGAGGATGACATGAACGAACCGGTCGATCTCGTCATCCACGGCGGGCGCATCGTCTCCCCCGAGACGGTCATCGAGGCCTCCATCGCCATCCGCGGCGAGACCATCGTCGCCGTGGGCGCGCCCGATGCCATGCCGGAGGCGAAGGAGACCTTCGACGCCACGGGCCTCCACATCCTGCCCGGCGCCATCGACGTGCATGTGCACTTCCGCGATCCCGGCTACACCCACAAGGAAGACTTCGAGAGCGGCACCGCCGCCGCGGCCTTCGGTGGCGTGACCACGGTGTTCGACATGCCCAACACCATCCCGACCGTCGCGGATGGCGAGACACTGAAGGTCAAGCACGCCATCGCCGCCTCCAAGGCGCATGTGGACTACGGCCTCTATGCCGTGCTGGGAGAAGACACCATCGACAAGGTGCCGGAGCTGATCGAGGCCGGAATCATCGGCTTCAAGTGCTACATGGGCAACACCTTCGGCCGCATCCCGACGCCCTCCACGGGGGCGATGCTGGAGGCGTTCGAGATGGTGGCGCCCACCGGCAAGCGCATCTCGCTGCATGCCGAGACCAATTCCGTGATGGAGCGGCGCCAGAAGCGCCTGACCGAGAGCGGGCGCACCGATCCCCTCGCCCATCTCGCCTCCCGACCCGCCGTCGTGGCGGTGGAGGCCGTGGCCCGCGCCGCCATTCTTGCGGAGTGGACCGGCGCGCGCATCCACATCCTGCACATCTCCTCTGCCGCCGAACTCGGACCGCTGCGCGACGCCAAGGCGCGCGGCGTGGACATCACCGGCGAGACCTGCCCGCATTATCTCATGCTCGGCGAGGCCGATTACGCCCGCTGCCGCGGCATCATCCGCGTCAACCCGCCGGTCCGGGAGAGCGTGAACAACGAACCGCTGTGGGCCGGCCTTCTCGACGGCACCATCGACATGATCGCCACCGACCACGCTCCCCACACCCCGGAGGAGAAGACCCGCGCCGACATCTGGAGCGTCGATTGCGGCTTCCCCGGCGTGGAAACCCAGATGCCGCTGATGCTCACCGAGGTCGCGGCCGGCCGCTACGATATCCGCGACTATGTGCGCTGGAGCGCGGTGAACCCGGCCAAGGTGTGGGGCCTCTACCCGAAGAAGGGCGCCATCCTGCCGGGTGCCGACGCCGACCTCGCGTTCGTGGACCTCGACCACGCCTGGACGCTGCGCGACGCCGACCTTCAGTCCCGCTCGAAGATCTCCCCGTGGGATGGCCGGAAGGTGGTCGGCCTGCCGCGCCATACCATGGTGCGCGGGCGCTTCGTGATGAAGGATCGCGCGCTGGTCGCCGACACGAAGGGCCATGGCCGTTCCGTCCATGCCATCCAGCAGATGCCGGAGGCCCGTCCCCTGCACACCGACGAGACCCTGTCGGCGGTCACCGCCGACCGACCGGAGGTGGCGGCATGACCGAGGACGCTCCCCCCTTCGTCCAGCTCCAGGACGTGCGCCTCGCCTACGGGCGCGGCGAGCGCACCGTCGAGGCGCTCGGCACCACAAACCTCAAGATCGGCAAGGGTGATTTCGTCGCCCTCGTCGGGCCCTCCGGCTGCGGCAAATCCACCATCCTGAAGCTGGTGACGGGGCTGATTTCCGCCTCGGCTGGCTGGGTGTTCGTGGCCCAGCGCGAAGTGGGTGCCGAGCCCGTGCGGGTGGGCATGGCCTTCCAGAACCCGACGCTGCTGCCGTGGCTTTCCATCCGGCAGAACGTGATGTTGCCGCTGAAGATCGTGCCGCCCTTCCGCCAGCAGTATCGCGCCAAGAAGAAGACCGAATTCCGCGACCGCGCCGATGCGCTGCTGGCGCAGGTGGGGCTCGCCGGCTTCGGCGACAAGTTTCCCTGGCAGCTCTCCGGCGGCATGCTCCAGCGCGCCTCCCTGTGCCGCGCGCTGATCCACGACCCGCAGCTTCTGATGCTGGACGAGCCGTTCGGCGCCCTCGACCAGTTCACCCGCGAGGAATTGTGGGCGATCCTTCAGGATCTCTGGCTGACCCGGCGGCCGACCGTGCTGCTGGTGACCCATGATCTCAAGGAAGCCGGATACCTTGCCAACCGCGTCTGTGTCATGCGCGCCCGGCCGGGGCGGATCGTCGAGGATTGCGTGGTGGATTTCGCCCGCCCGCGCACCATCGAGATGACCTACGAGCCGGGCTTCGTCTCCCTCACCCAGCGCCTGCGCAGCCTCATCGTCTCGGCCCGCGCGCCCGCCGCCACACCCGACGCCACGGTGGAGAGCGCCGCATGACCTACACCCTGCGTCGCCGCCTCAATTCCGCAGCCGTCATCGTCGGCTTCTTCCTCGTCTGGGAACTCGCCTGCGTGGTCTTCCACATCAAGGAGATCGTGCTGCCGCGCCCGAGCCAGATCTTTGAAACACTCTGGCTGCAGGCCCCGGCCATCTGGCCGCACACGGTGCAGACGCTCTACACCACGCTGGTCGGCTTCGCCCTCGGCATCGTCATCGGCGTGCTGCTCGGGGTGCTGATCGGCTCCTCGCGCCTTGCCTATGACACGGGCTATCCGCTGCTGATCGGCTTCTCCTCCATCCCCAAGGTGGCGGTCGTCCCGATCTTCGTCCTGTGGTTCGGCGCGGGAACGGTGCCGGCGGTGCTCACCGCCATGATCATGAGCCTCTTCCCCATCGTGGTGAATGTGGCCACGGGCCTTGCCACCACGGAGCCTGAACTGGAAGACGTGATGAAGGCGCTGCGCGCCACCAAGCTCGACATCCTGTTCAATGTCGGCCTGCCCCGCGCCATGCCCTATTTCTTCGCCTCCCTGAAGGTGTCGGTGACGCTCGCCTTCGTCGGCACCGTCATCGCCGAGACCGTGGCCTCCAACCGCGGGATCGGCAATCTGATGATGATCGCCTCCTCCTCCTTCGACGTGCCCCTCGTCTTCGCCGGACTGCTCGTGCTGGCGCTGCTGGGCGTCGGCCTCTACGCCATCTTCTCCCTCATCGAGGGGCGGGTGATCGGCTGGGCCCGACGCAAGGACGGCGCGGAATTCACCTGAGACACGCCATGCGCACAGCCAAGGTCCATCGCATCCCCACCGCGAGCCCCGACGACGTGTCGGGCCTTGCTGCCGCCATCGCCTCCGGCGCCATCGCGCCCGAGGGCATTCTCGCGATCTTCGGCAAGACCGAGGGCAACGGCTGCGTCAACGATTTCTCGCGCGGCTTCTCGGTTTCCGCCTTGCAGGCGCTGCTGCGCGCGCATGTCGGCGCGGCGGCGGACGATATCTGTCTCGTCATGTCGGGCGGGACCGAGGGCGGCATGTCCCCGCACCTTCTCGTGTTCGAGGTTGCCGAGGCCGCGCCGGGCGGTCCCTCCCCTGCCCTCGCGGTTGGCCGCGCGCATACGCCGGACCTTCCGTCCGAGCATCTCGGCCGGATGGGACAGGTGCGGGCGGTGGCTGAAGGCGTGCGCCAGGCTATGGTCGCGGCCGGCATCAGGGACGCCGGCGACGTTCATTTCGTGCAGGTGAAGTGCCCGCTGCTCACCGCCGCGCGGGTACGCGAAGCCGATGCGCGGGGCGCCACCACGGCCACCTCCGACACGCTCAAATCCATGGGGCTGTCGCGCGGGGCCAGCGCCCTCGGCATCGCCCTCGCGCTTGGGGAGGTGGCCGAGGCGGCGCTGTCCGATGCCGCCATCTGCGCCGATTACGGCCTGTGGTCCGGACGCGCAAGTTGCTCCAGTGGCATCGAACTGCTCGGCCATGAGATCGTCGTGCTAGGCCTGTCGAAAGACTGGAGCGGCCCCCTCGCCATTGCCCATGGAGTGATGGCGGATGCCATCGACGTGGCGCCGGCGCGCGAGGCCATCGGCACGCTGGGTGTTAGTACAGGCGACGACACCATCGTGCTCGCAAAGGCGGAGGCGAGCCGCAGCGGCCTCATTCGCGGCCGACGCCACACCATGCTGGACGACAGCGACATCTCCTCGACCCGCCACGCCCGCGCCTTCGTCGCCGGTGCGCTGGCCGGTGTCGTCGGCCACACGGACATCTACGTTTCCGGCGGTGCGGAGCACCAGGGCCCGGATGGAGGAGGCCCGGTGGCAATCATCGCGCGGCGCATCGTTGCCGAGCAAAGGTAATTTGCCCGCTCCCTTACAGCAGGCGGGCCTTGAGCCGCGCCTGCCATAAAGCCCGGCGCTTCTTCAGTTCGTCGTCCCGTTCGAAATCGGGAAAATCATCGCGCAGGCGGTCGAGTTCCTCATAACGGAACTCGCCGGCGCCATGGGCGGTCCAGGTCGCTTGGAGCGCGCCGTTCGCGTGGCTGCCGATGGCGAGCTCGAACCAGAGTCGGTTCTTGATCGTGTCCAAGGTCCGGCTGGTCCCGACCCACGTTTCTCCCGTCGCGGTGCAGATCACCGTATAGACGCCGAGTGCGGGTTTGCGCTCCCTGTAGGCCGTTATGGCCGCTTTTCGCTCTTGCCTGTCCACCGCAACCTCCATTTTACCCGGATGATATATCCCATATTTGACTCCGGGTAAATATGACCGGACCGGCACTCATCCCTGCCCGTCTGGGCAGGGACCAGCCGATGCGGTTCAGGCGTAATGCGCGATGCCGTTGCCGAGCGACCAATTCTCCTTTTTCACCTCAATGAGATTGATGAACACATCTTCCTGCCGCAGCCCAGGATTCTCGCTCAAATATTGAGCGATCCGCCGAAACAACTCCTTCTTCTGGTCCAAGGAGCGGGTATCGATCGCAGCGATCTGGATGAACACCAGATCTTCGCTGCGGGAGATGCCGAGATATGCGGGATCAAATCTGAAGTTCTCCGCCGAATGCTCCGAGAGGGTCATGAACTGGTTGTCTTTCGGGACATCGAACGTTTCGCGCATCGCGCGGGCCAGGCTGTCGCAAACAGCCTGTCGATACGCTGCCGGCTTGCCGGCCCTGAGGTAGATCTGCGTGAGGGGCATCTCTGGGCTCCGTTCTTATGATGAACGAAGCGACGGTAGAGGCCGCCCGATCATTTTGATATCCTATCTGCAATGATACCTGTAATAGCGATTTTTAATGATAGACCCGCCACTCGATCTTGATGCCGTCCGCGCGTTCGTCCACATCGCGGAACTGCAAAGTTTCACGCGGGCCGCAGAAGCGATGGGGACGAGCCAGGCAGCAGTCAGCCTCAAGCTGAAACGGCTGGAGGAGCGCCTCGCCTGTCGCCTGTTCGAGCGCAGCCCCCGTTTCGTGCATCTATCAGCCCGCGGCTCGGCCTTCCTCGATCAGGCGCGCGCCTTGCTGGAGGCCCATGACCGGGCCATTGCGTCGCTTTACGAGCAACGGCGGCGCTTGATTGTTGGAATCAGTGACCATGTTGCGGGGCCGGAGCTTCCGGCATTGATCGCGCGCATGAACGCACAGGATCCCCAGCTCGTGATCGAGATCCGGATCGGATCATCGGTGGATCTGCTCCAGCAGTTCGATCGACGGGAGCTCGATGCGGTTCTGGTTCGCCTACGGTCCGACCGGGACGATGGCACGCTGATCGCCGAAGAGCGGTTCGGCTGGTTCGCCGCACCGTCGTGGCAACACCGGCCAGACGAACCGCTGCCCATCGCCACGATGGCCGAGCCCTGCGGCGTCCGCGCGCTGGCGTGTCATTTGCTCGATGGAGCGGACGTGCGGTGGCGGGAGACTTTCGTCGGCGGGGGCGTCAATGCAGTTGCTGCAGCCGTGATGGCAGGTCTTGGCGTCGCAGCGCTTTCTCCGCGCATGGTGCCTTTCGGCGCGATGGACGTCGGGCGAAGGCTCGGGCTTCCGGACCTTCCGCGTCAGCCGATCATGCTCCATAGCCGTGCCAGAGACGCTTTGTC